>NZ_VCEK01000010.1:0-2480 GCF_005862235.1 Saccharomonospora piscinae
GTGTGTTGTTTGAGAACTCAACAGTGTGCTAGTGATTGTCATCTAGTGGTGATGATTGTTTTGAACCCTTTGTGGGTTCCTTTGAGATGACTATTGAGTCGTCGGATTGATCTCATTCATTGTTGGAGAGTTTGATCCTGGCTCAGGACGAACGCTGGCGGCGTGCTTAACACATGCAAGTCGAACGCTGAAGCTCAGCTTGCTGGGTGGATGAGTGGCGAACGGGTGAGTAACACGTGGGTAATCTGCCCTGTACTCTGGGATAAGCCCGGGAAACTGGGTCTAATACCGGATAGGACGCACTCCTGCATGGGGGTGTGTGGAAAGTTCCGGCGGTACAGGTTGAGCCCGCGGCCTATCAGCTTGTTGGTGGGGTGATGGCCTACCAAGGCGACGACGGGTAGCCGGCCTGAGAGGGTGACCGGCCACACTGGGACTGAGACACGGCCCAGACTCCTACGGGAGGCAGCAGTGGGGAATATTGCACAATGGGCGCAAGCCTGATGCAGCGACGCCGCGTGGGGGATGACGGCCTTCGGGTTGTAAACCCCTTTCGCCCGGGACGAAGCGAGAGTGACGGTACCGGGAGAAGAAGCACCGGCCAACTACGTGCCAGCAGCCGCGGTAATACGTAGGGTGCAAGCGTTGTCCGGAATTATTGGGCGTAAAGAGCTCGTAGGCGGTGTGTCACGTCTGCCGTGAAAACCTGCGGCTTAACCGTGGGCGTGCGGTGGATACGGGCATCACTTGAGTTCGGTAGGGGAGACTGGAATTCCTGGTGTAGCGGTGGAATGCGCAGATATCAGGAGGAACACCGGTGGCGAAGGCGGGTCTCTGGGCCGATACTGACGCTGAGGAGCGAAAGCGTGGGGAGCGAACAGGATTAGATACCCTGGTAGTCCACGCCGTAAACGTTGGGCGCTAGGTGTGGGGCGCTGTTCACGTGTCCCGTGCCGTAGCTAACGCATTAAGCGCCCCGCCTGGGGAGTACGGCCGCAAGGCTAAAACTCAAAGGAATTGACGGGGGCCCGCACAAGCGGCGGAGCATGTGGATTAATTCGATGCAACGCGAAGAACCTTACCTGGGCTTGACATGCGCCAGACAGCCCCAGAGATGGGGTTTCCCTTGTGGTTGGTGTACAGGTGGTGCATGGCTGTCGTCAGCTCGTGTCGTGAGATGTTGGGTTAAGTCCCGCAACGAGCGCAACCCTTGTCCCATGTTGCCAGCGGGTAATGCCGGGGACTCGTGGGAGACTGCCGGGGTCAACTCGGAGGAAGGTGGGGATGACGTCAAGTCATCATGCCCCTTATGTCCAGGGCTTCACACATGCTACAATGGCCGGTACAGAGGGTAGCGATACCGTGAGGTGGAGCGAATCCCTTAAAGCTGGTCTCAGTTCGGATCGCAGTCTGCAACTCGACTGCGTGAAGTCGGAGTCGCTAGTAATCGCAGATCAGCATTGCTGCGGTGAATACGTTCCCGGGCCTTGTACACACCGCCCGTCACGTCATGAAAGTCGGTAACACCCGAAGCCCATGGCCCAACCAGCCTTGTGCTGGGGGGAGTGGTCGAAGGTGGGACTGGCGATTGGGACGAAGTCGTAACAAGGTAGCCGTACCGGAAGGTGCGGCTGGATCACCTCCTTTCTAAGGAGCTTCGTGCTCGTTGGAGCTATTGTGAACCACCACTGGAGACTGGTGTCGGGTTCCATGCCGTTGGGGTGTGGGCTGATGCTGGTCCGGCCGGCTTGCCCGGTTGTGTGATGATTGCTGGTGCACTGTTGGGTCCTGAGGCAACACGCGTGGCGTGTGTTGTTTCTGGGTGTGGTGTTTGAGAATTGCAGAGTGGGTGCGAGCATCTTTGTGGTCAAGTTGTGTAGGGCACATGGTGGATGTCTTGGCACTAGGAGCCGATGAAGGACGTGGGAGGCTGCGTTAAGCCTCGGGGAGCTGTCAACCGAGCTGTGATCCGAGGATGTCCGAATGGGGAAACCCGGCACCCGTGATGGGGTGTCACCCGCTGGTGAATGTATAGCCGGTGTGGAGGGAACGCGGGGAAGTGAAACATCTCAGTACCCGCAGGAAGAGAAAACAACCGTGATTCCGTGAGTAGTGGCGAGCGAAAGCGGATGAGGCTAAACCGTGCACATGTCAAGCTGTCAGGTGTTGTGTGTGCGGGGTTGTGGGAGCCACTGTCCGGGGGCTGACACCCTCGGTGATGCTGTGTGTGGTTAGCGGAACACGTTGGGATGCGTGGCCGGAGTGGGTGAGAGTCCCGTACGCGAAAACTGCATGTCAGTGTTGGTGTGGTGTTCCCGAGTAGCAGCGAGCTCGTGGAATTCGCTGTGAATCCGCCGGGACCACCCGGTAAGCCTAAATACTTCCTAGTGACCGATAGCGGACGAGTACCGTGAGGGAAAGATGAAAAGTACCCCGGGAGGGGAGTGAAAGAGTACCTGAAACCGTGTGCCTGCAAGCCA
>NZ_VCEK01000010.1:2577-5275 GCF_005862235.1 Saccharomonospora piscinae
CGTCAGAGCCCTGTATGGGGTGATGGCGTGCCTTTTGAAGAATGAGCCTGCGAGTTAGTGCTACGTGGCGAGGTTAACCCGTGTGGGGTAGCCGGAGCGAAAGCGAGTCTGAACAGGGCGAGTGAGTCGCGTGGTCTAGACCCGAAGCGGAGTGATCTACCCATGGCCAGGGTGAAGCGCCGGTAAGACGGCGTGGAGGCCCGAACCCACCAGGGTTGAAAACCTGGGGGATGAGCTGTGGGTAGGGGTGAAAGGCCAATCAAACTCCGTGATAGCTGGTTCTCCCCGAAATGCATTTAGGTGCAGCGTCGCGTGTTTCTCATCTGGGGTAGAGCTACTGGATGGCCTAGGGGGCTTACCGGCTTACCGAAGTCAACCAAACTCCGAATACAGGTGTGTGAGAGCGCGGCAGTGAGACGGCGGGGGATAAGCTTCGTCGTCGAGAGGGAAACAGCCCAGAACACCAGCTAAGGCCCCTAAGTGTGTGCTCAGTGGGAAAGGATGTGGAGTCGCAGAGACAACCAGGAGGTTGGCTTAGAAGCAGCCATCCTTGAAAGAGTGCGTAATAGCTCACTGGTCAAGTGGTTCTGCGCCGACAATGTAGCGGGGCTTAAGCACACCGCCGAAGCTGTGTCACTCACACAAGTGATCGGCACCGGCCCTTCGGGGTGGGTGTCCAGTCGTGTGGGTGGGTAGGGGAGCGTCCCGCATCCAGCGAAGCCGCCGGGGAACCGAGTGGTGGAGGGTGTGGGAGTGAGAATGCAGGCATGAGTAGCGAATGCAGAGTGAGAATCTCTGCCGCCGGATGACCAAGGGTTCCTGGGCCAGGTTGTTCCGCCCAGGGTAAGTCGGGACCTAAGGCGAGGCCGACAGGCGTAGTCGATGGACAACGGGTTGATATTCCCGTACCCGCGTGTGTGCGTCCCTGGTGAGGCAGGTGAGACTAACCACCCGCCCGGTATCGTGGTCTCTTCGGAGGCCTGGTGCTTGGGTGCGTGGGACCTGAGCTTGTAGTAGCCAAGCGATGGGGTGACGCAGGAAGGTAGCCCCGCCAGTCAGTGGTAATACTGGTGTAAGCGTGTGGCCCGCAGAGCAGGGAAATCCGTTCTGCTGTCTTCGATGACGAGGGTGAGGCGTGATGCATAGCCGTTGTGGCGAAGTAGGGTGATCCTCAGCTGCCGAGAAAAGCCTCTAGCGAGTGTACGCGTGGCCCGTACCCCAAACCGACACAGGTGGTCAGGTAGAGAATACCAAGGCGATCGGGTGAACTGTGGTTAAGGAACTCGGCAAATTGCCCCCGTAACTTCGGGAGAAGGGGGGCCAAAACACCTGAAGCCCTGCGCGGGCTAGGGTGGGTTGGCCGCAGAGACCAGCGGAAAGCGACTGTTTACTAAAAACACAGGTCCATGCGAAGACGTAAGTCGATGTATATGGACTGACGCCTGCCCGGTGCTGGAACGTTAAGAGGACCGGTTAACCCTCCTTGTGGGGGTGAAGCTGAGAATTTAAGCGCCAGTAAACGGCGGTGGTAACTATAACCATCCTAAGGTAGCGAAATTCCTTGTCGGGTAAGTTCCGACCTGCACGAATGGCGTAACGACTTTCCGGCTGTCTCAACCACAGGCCCGGCGAAATTGCACTACGAGTAAAGATGCTCGTTTCGCGCGGCAGGACGGAAAGACCCCGGGACCTTTACTATAGCTTGGTATTGGTTTTCGGTTCGGCTTGTGTAGGATAGGTGGGAGACTGGGAAGCGGTCACGCTAGTGATCGTGGAGTCATCGTTGAAATACCACTCTGGCCGGATTGGGAATCTAACCTCGGACCGTGATCCGGTTCAGGGACAGTGCCTGGTGGGTAGTTTAACTGGGGCGGTTGCCTCCCAAAGAGTAACGGAGGCGCCCAAAGGTTCCCTCAGCCTGGTTGGCAATCAGGTGTCGAGTGTAAGTGCACAAGGGAGCTTGACTGTGAGACTGGCAGGTCGAGCAGGTGCGAAAGCAGGGACTAGTGATCCGGCACCTCCTGGTGGAAGGGGTGTCGCTCAACGGATAAAAGGTACCCCGGGGATAACAGGCTGATCTTGCCCAAGAGTCCATATCGACGGCATGGTTTGGCACCTCGATGTCGGCTCGTCGCATCCTGGGGCCGGAGTAGGTCCCAAGGGTTGGGCTGTTCGCCCATTAAAGCGGCACGCGAGCTGGGTTTAGAACGTCGTGAGACAGTTCGGTCCCTATCCGCCGCGCGCGTTGGAGACTTGAGGAAGGCTGTCCCTAGTACGAGAGGACCGGGACGGACGAACCTCTGGTATGCCAGTTGTCCCACCAGGGGCACGGCTGGTTAGCTACGTTCGGAAGGGATAACCGCTGAAGGCATCTAAGCGGGAAGCCTGTTCCAAGATGAGGTCTCCCACCACCATCGAGTGGGTAAGGCCCCCCAAAGACGATGGGGTTGATAGGCCAGACATGGAAGCACAGCAATGTGTTCTCGAGTGGACTGGTACTAATCGGCCGAGGGCTTGACCACAAACATGCTACGCACCCACTCTGCAACTCTGAAACACCACACGTGTTTCACAGTGTTTCGGTGGCCATAGCGGTGAGGGACACGCCCGGACCCATTCCGAACCCGGAAGCTAAGCCCACCAGCGCCGATGGTACTGCACCCGAAGGGGTGTGGGAGAGTAGGACACCGCCGAACAA
>NZ_VCEK01000011.1 GCF_005862235.1 Saccharomonospora piscinae
GCCGATTTTGGTGTTTCCGGGTCAGGGTTCGCAGTGGGTGGGTATGGCGTTGGGGTTGTTGGAGTCGTCTTCGGTGTTTGCGGAGGCGTTTTTTGAGTGTGCTGGGGCGGTGGAGGAGTTGGTGGATTGGTGTGTGGTGGAGGAGTTGCGGGGTGGGTTGGATCGGGTTGATGTGGTGCAGCCGGTGTTGTTTGTGGTGTTGGTGGCGTTGGGTCGGTTGTGGTTGTCGTGTGGGGTGGGTGTGGGGGGTGTGGTGGGTCATTCGCAGGGTGAGGTTGCTGCGGCGTGTGTTGCGGGTGGGTTGTCGGTGGGGGATGGGGCTCGGGTGGTGGTGTGGCGTTCGCGGTTGGTTGGGGAGTTGTTGGCTGGTGGGGGTGGGATGGTGTCGGTGGGGTTGTCGGTGGGGGAGGTGGTGTCGCGGTTGCCGGTGGGTGTGGGTGTGGCGGCGGTGAATGGGCCGGAGTCGGTGGTGGTGTCGGGTGAGGTGGGGGGTTTGGAGGAGTTTGTTGCTGGGTGTGTGGGGGAGGGGGTTCGGGTTCGGTGGGTTGCGGTGGATTATGCGTCGCATTCGGTTCAGGTGGAGGTTGTTCGGGATGAGTTGTTGGGTGTGTTGGGGGGGATTGAGCCTCGGTCGTCGTCGGTGCCGTTTTTTTCGACGGTGACGGGTGGGTGGTTGGATACGGCGGAGTTGGATGGGGAGTATTGGTATCGGAATTTGCGGGAGGTGGTGGGTTTTGGTGGGGCGGTTGAGTGTTTGGTGGGGGAGGGGTTTCGGGCTTTTGTTGAGGTGAGTCCTCATCCGGTGTTGTCGATGAGTATTGAGGAGGGTGTGGTTGGGGGTGTTGTGGTGGGTACGTTGCGGCGGGGTGAGGGTGGTTTGGATCGGTTCTTGCGTTCGCTGGGTGAGGCACACGTGCGCGGTGTCCACATCGACTGGAAG
>NZ_VCEK01000001.1 GCF_005862235.1 Saccharomonospora piscinae
GACTTGCGGACACGACTCCCTGACTTGCGGACACGACTCCCTGACTTGCGGACACGACTCCCTGACTTGCGGACACGACTCCCTGACTTGCGGACACGGCTCCCTGACTTGCGGACACGGCTTCGACGTCAGGCTCGGGTCTTCTGCGGGGCGGGTTCGTAGCGGGCGTGCCGTCGCGTGAAGCTCGCCGTGCCCGACGTGAGCGATCGCAGGTCGACGGCGTAGCGCACCAGCTCGCTCGCGGGCACCTCCGCGCGCACGACGCTGCTGGGGCCGGTGCCGCCCTCGCGTGATTCGGTCCCGAGCACCCGGCCCCGGCGGGAGGACAGGTCGCCGAGCACCGCGCCGAGGAAAGAGTCGGGCAGCAGGACGGTCACCTCGTCGAGCGGCTCCAGCGTCACCAGCCCCGCCGCGGCGGCGGCGTCCTTCACGGCCAGCGCACCCGCGGTGGCGAACGCGGCGTCGGAAGAGTCCACGCTGTGTGCCTTGCCGTCGATCAGGGTGACCCGGACGTCCACCACGGGGTCGGCCGAGCCGATGCCGTGATCGAGCTGTGCCCGGACCCCCTTCTCGACACTGGGGATGAACTGGTGGGGCACGACCCCGCCGACGATCCGGTCGGCGAACTCCACGCCGGCGCCGCGTTCCAGCGGCTCCACCGACACGTCGCACACGGCGTACTGCCCGTGCCCGCCGGACTGCTTGACGTGCCGCCCGTGCCCGGTGGCCGGGCCCGCGAAGGTCGTCCGCCTGCTGACGCGCACGGGCTCGGTGGTCACGTCGGCGCCGCCCGAGCGCAGCGCCGACAGCACGACGTCGGCGTGCGCCTCACCCATGCACCACAGCACGAGCTGGTGGGTGTCGGCGTTGCGTTCGAGCCGCAGGGTCGGGTCGCCCGCGACGAGCCGGGCGAGGTTGCGGGCGAGGGCGTCCTCGTCGCTGCGGGTCTGCGCGGCGACCGCCACCGGCAGGAGGGGTTCCGGCATCTCCCACGGCCGGATGAGCAGTGGTTCGTCCGGTGCGGACACGGTGTCGCCCGTCTCGGCCGAGGTCAGTTTGGTCAGGGCGCACACGTCGCCGGCCACGCAGTGCGACACCTCCCGCAGTGCCGCGCCGAGTGGCGAGTACAGGTGGGCGACGCGCTCGTCGGCATCGTGGTCGTCGTGGCCCCGCTCGGCGAATCCGTGCCCGCTGACATGCACGGCGCGCTCGGCCCGCAGCGTTCCGGAGAAAACCCGCACCAGCGACACCCGGCCGACGTAGGAGTCGACGGCGGTGTGGACGACCTCCGCCGCGAGCGGGCCGTCGGGGTCGGTGGCCAGGCGGGGACGGGGGACTCCCGTCGGCGACGTCGCCTCGGGCGGCGGATGTTCCAGCGGCGAGGGGAAGGCGCGGGCGATCCCGTCGAGGATCTCGGCGGTGCCGAGGCCCGTCTCCGCGCACGCCGGGATCACCGGGTGGAACGTGCCTTTGGCCACGGCCCGCTCCAGATCGGCGATCAGGGTGTCCTCGGTGATCACCTCGCCCGCGAGGTAGCGATCGAGCAGCGTCTCGTCCTCGCTCTCGGCGATGATCCCCTCGATCAGGGTGTCGCGGGCGTCGTCGGCCCGGTCGGCCTCCGCCTCCGCCAGCGGTCCGCGCGCCGGCGGAGCCCCGGCCGAGTAGTCGTAGCGCGTGCGCGTGATGAGTCCGAGCAGCGCCGTCGGATCACCGGCCGAGGGCAGATAGAGCGGCAGGACGCCGCTGCCGAACGCCTCCTGGCACGCTGCCACGGTCGCACCGACGTCGGCACGTGCGTGGTCGAGCCGGGACACGACGACCGCGCGGGGCAGGTTCACGGCCGCGCACTCCTCCCACAGCGAGACGGTGGCGGGGTCGATGCCGTGCCCTGCGCTGACGACGAACAGCGCGGCGTCGGCCGCACGGAGCCCGGCCCGGACCTCGCCGACGAAGTCGGCATAGCCGGGAGTGTCGACGAGGTTGATCTTGACGTCGCCGTGGACCACGGGAGCCACGGCCACGCCGACCGAGCGTTGTTGCCGGACGGCTGCGGGGTCGTGGTCGCACACGGTGGTGCCGTCGGCGACCGAGCCGGGCCGGTTCACGGCACCGGCGGTCACGAGCAGAGCCTCGGTGAGCGTGGTCTTGCCCGAGCCCGACGGTCCCACGAGTGCGACGTTGCGTACGTTGCCGGGATCGTCGACGGCGACCCCGGCCGAGTTTCTCGGGTTCCTGTCGGCCATCGTGGCCACCTCCGACTCTCGCACACGTCGTGTCCTCCATCACACGCCCGAACGGTTCCCGGGGCAAGGCGGGCGTCGTGGTCCGCCCCGAGGGGCGGCGAAAGTGGCCTTCCGGAATACGCGGTCAATGGACACCGGTAGCGGTCCACGTCGGGCCTACGCTGGAGGTGTCCCGTTGGAGAGAACCGTGCCGTGGAAAGGCCCTGCCGTGTCGAACGCCCAGCCCAGCGACGTTGTCGAACCCCGGACCGGTACCGCGCGGGTCAAGCGCGGGATGGCGGAGATGCTCAAGGGCGGCGTGATCATGGATGTCGTCACCCCCGACCAGGCGAAGATCGCCGAGGACGCCGGGGCGGTCGCCGTGATGGCGCTGGAGCGGGTGCCCGCCGACATCCGCGCCCAGGGCGGGGTGGCGCGGATGAGCGACCCCGACCTGATCGACGGCATCGTGTCCGCCGTGTCGATCCCGGTCATGGCGAAGGCGCGGATCGGCCACTTCATGGAGGCGCGGGTCCTGCAGTCCCTCGGTGTGGACTACGTCGACGAGTCCGAGGTACTCACCCCGGCCGACTACGCCAACCACATCGACAAGTGGGCCTTCACGGTGCCGTTCGTCTGTGGTGCCACGAACCTCGGCGAGGCGTTGCGCCGCATCACCGAGGGCGCTGCCATGATCCGCTCGAAGGGTGAGGCCGGGACCGGTGACGTGTCCAACGCGACCACGCACATGCGGCAGATCCGTGCCCAGTTGCGCGGGCTCGCGGCCCTGCCGGAGGACGAGCTCTACGTCGCGGCCAAGGAGTTGCAGGCGCCGTACGAGCTGGTCAGGGAGGTCGCCGCGACGGGTTCACTGCCCGTGGTCCTGTTCACCGCGGGTGGGATCGCCACCCCGGCCGATGCGGCGATGATGATGCAGCTCGGCGCCGAGGGCGTGTTCGTCGGGTCGGGCATCTTCAAGTCGGGTGACCCCGCCCGGCGCGCCGAGGCCATCGTGAAGGCGACGACGTTCCACGACGACCCCGACGTCATCGCCAAGGTCTCGCGCGGGCTGGGTGAGGCGATGGTGGGCATCAACGTGGACGACGTGCCGGAGCCGCACCGCCTGGCCGAACGCGGCTGGTGAACGAGGCGAGTCGCCCATCCCGCCGTATGTGACGCGCGGCATGATCTCGCAGCCTGGTTACAACAGGGGTGGCCAGGCTGCGAGACGCCGCTCGTCGCACAGTGAGGAAAGCTGCCCTCACCGCGGTCTACTTCGTCTCGTTCGGGTTGCTGGTGTGCACCTGCTCCAGGAAGACCGTGCGGCCATGGACGTAGAACCAGATGCGCGCGGTGGCGAAGCGGATCTCGTACTCGCTCTTCCTCGCCGGTCGGGGTACCAGTTCACCCTTCTTCGCGGCCGCCACGACTACGGACGCTCCACGGTCTCGTCGTCGAGCCACTCTGCCTCGGCGCTGCGGAGCCCGGCAGCGATGGCGGTCGCCGTCTCCTTCCAGGACGTCAGCTCCGCGATCGCGAGGTGGGGCTGGTCGGTGGAGAACGAGGCGCGGGCAGCGTTCACCAGGTCCTGCGCGCAGGCTTCTCGGTCCGCCGGCGACAGCGCACGCATCCAGGGGAAGACCCTGGACATGCGCTCGGCGAACGGCCCGTTGTCGTCGAGGGTGACGGTGATGAGCTGTGCGGCGAAGTTTAGCAGCTGAGACCGGCCCTCGGCCTCGCGCTGCGACATCAGCACCAGTGACTCGTCGTCGCGCCGGGTCACCGTCACAGGGTGCTCCTCGGCCTCGGCGAAGACCTCGGCGGAGTGCTTGCTCAGATCCGAGGAGCGTCGGGTCCAGGCGGGGAGGTCTGCTGCGATGGACATGGATCTGTAGTGTTCCGAACACGTTCGGAAGTCCACATCGGCCACCGGAATCGCTGGTGCCCCGGCCTCCCGGCGGCGGCCGTCACGTGTGCAGCGGATGGGTCGGTGAGTCGCCCCCGGCTTCGCGGGCGTGGGCGAGCAGGGCGGGGTAGTCGGTGGCGATGCCCTGGAGCAGCGTCTCCACCGCCGTCTCGATGTCCCGTTCCGTGACGGGCGCGTGCCCGAACAGGATCCGGTAGTGGACGAGTGAGCCGAGCAGGTCCACCGCGAGGTCGAGGTCGACGTCGTCGCGCAGGTCGCCGCGGTCCCTGGCGGAGCGCAGCATGTGCCCGACGGCGCAGCGGGGCGGCTCGAACAGGGTGTTCAGCAGCTCCGCCCGCAGTTCGGGACGTCCGGCGCAGTCGGCCAGCAGCGAGCCGAGGACGTCGGGTGGCATCCGGCCGAAGGCCGCCACGAACACGCTGAGCCCCTCTCCGAGATCGCACAGGGTGCAGCCGGTGTCCGGCACCGTGACGTCGCCGAGCTGGCGGGCCAGGGCGGCGAGCACGAGGTGCTGCCGGGTGGGCCATCGCCGGTAGATCGACGGCTTGGTCGTTCCGGCGCGCCGGGCCACCTGTTCGAGCGTGAGGCGGCTGTAGCCGACCTCGCCAAGGACGGCGAGGGTGGCGTTGAGCAGTGCCGTGTCGAGGTGGGTGTCGCGCGGTCTGCCCGAGCCGCCGTGGCGCTGAGGGGCTTGCATGGAAACTCATCCTAGCTTTAGGTTACGAGTCGTATCGTAACTGAAAGGCGAACGCCCATGCGACCGAATCCCACGGCCGCCGGAGCACGCGAGTGGACGGCGCTGGCCGTGCTCACGCTGCCGGCCCTCCTGCTGTCCATCGACAACACCGTGCTCGTCCTCGCGCTGCCCGAGCTCAGCGCCGACCTGCGCCCGAGTCCGACCCAGCAGCTGTGGATCATGGACAGCTACGGCTTCCTCATCGCCGGATTCCTGGTCACGATGGGTGCGCTGGGCGATCGGGTCGGCAGGCGGCGGGTCCTGCTCACCGGTGCCGCGGCGTTCGGGGTGGCGTCCGTGGTGGCGGCCTACTCGGGAAGCGCGGAAATGCTCATCGCGGCGCGCATGGCGCTCGGGATCGCGGCGGCCACGCTGATGCCGTCGTCACTGGCCCTGCTCACCACCGTGTTCGTCGACGCGAAGCAGCGTGGCCTCGCCGTCGGGGTGTTCATCGGCGGCTTCATGGCGGGTGCGGCGCTCGGTCCGCTGGTCGGGGGCGCGCTGCTGGAGTCCTTCTGGTGGGGCGCGGTCTTTCTCGTCAACGTGCCGGTGATGCTGTTGCTGCTGCTCGTCGGGCCCGCCCTGCTGCCGGAGGGGCGGGGCAGCGGGACCGGCTCGCTCGACCCCCTCAGCGTGCTGCTGTCGCTCGCCACGGTCCTCCCGGTCGTCTACGGCCTCAAGGAGCTGGCCACCGAGCCGGGCGTGCTCGCCGTGGTGGCCCTGCTCGCGGGACTGGTCACGGGCGCGGTGTTCGTGCGCAGGCAGCGGCGGCTGGCCGAACCGCTGCTGGACCTTCGCCTGCTCGAACGGCCCGCCGTGCGCGCCGTCGTCGGGCTCTCGGTGGCCGTCATGCTCGTGCAGGGCGGTGCCTACCTGCTGATGGGCCAGTTTCTCCAGCTCGTCCGGGGCCTGACGCCCTGGGAATCGGGTCTGGTCCTGGTCGCTCCCGCGCTGGCACTGGTGGCGGGTTCCCTGCTCTCTCCCGTGCTGGCGCGGCGGTGGCGTCCCGGCACGGTGCTGGCCTGCGGGCTGGCCGTGGCGGCGGCCGGGTTCGCCGGACTGGCCACGGTCGACGTCACCGGGTCGCTGACCATGACGGTCGTCGCGCTCGCCGTGGCCTTCGGCGGGATGGCGCCGGTCGGCGCGCTCGGTGCCGACCTGGTGCTCGGGTCCGCGCCGCCCTCGCGAGCCGGGGGTGCGTCGTCGGTGGTGGAGACGGCGGGGGAGCTGGGCATCGCGCTCGGCATGGCCGCACTCGGCACCGTCTCCGCCGTGCTCTACCGGTCCGCGCTCGCCCCGTCGGAGGGCGCGGGGACGTTGGCCGACGTGGTGGCCGATGCGGGAGCGAGCCCGGCGGCGGCGGCCCTGCTGCCCGCGGCGCGGGAGGCGTTCACCGGGGCTCTCGCCACGGTGGCCGTGGGCATCGCGGTGCTGTGTGTCGTCCTCGCGGCCGTCGTGCCGCGAGCGCTGCGCACCGTGGCTCCGGTCGGTGCCACGCCCGACACGACCGACACCGCCGACACCGCCGACGCCCGTGCCGAGTGATGCGGGGCGGGCTCGGGGTGCTCAGCCGTGTTCGGACACCATCACGGCGAGTGTGCCGGGCTCCAGTGCCTTGAAGACATGGCCGACATCGCCGGGATAGGCGATGTAGTCGCCGGGGCCCAGCTCGACGGGGTCGTCGAGCAGCCCCACCAGGGCGCGGCCCGCCGACAGCACGACGTGCTCCACGGTGCCCGGGGGATGTGGGTCGGACTCCCTCGGGCGGCCGGGCTCGGCCTGGATGAGGTACAGATCCCTGCGGGCGTGGGGCGGGGTAGGGGACAGCAGCGTGGCGACGTAGTCGGCGCGCTCGGCGGCGAATCGCGGGCCCTCACCCGCCCGCACCAGCCGCACCGACGGCCTCGGCGGCTGCACGAGCTGGGTGAACGGAACGCTCAGCGCGGTGCTCAGTGCCCAGATGGTCTCGACGCTGGGGTTTCCCGTCCCCGATTCGAGCTGGGACAGCGTCGACTTGGCGATGCCGGCTCTGCGGGCCAGCTCGGTCAGCGAGAGTCCCGCCCTGGCGCGTTCCTTCTGCAGTGAGGCCGCGATGGCCGCGAGCGGCGCGCCACCACCGCCGGTCGCGTGCTGCGTGTCTTCCGCCACGTCGTTCGCTCCACAAGTCATATCGTTCGGCTTGACGAACACCTGCCCGTGTGTTCAGTATAGAAGCCGTGCGTTCGATATGGCGAACCCTGGACCGGGACCTCGCGCGCGACATCGCGCTGGTGTGTCTCGCCGACGCGATCGTCGGCCTCTCGTTCGGGGCGATCACGGTCGGTGCCGACCTGCCGGTGTGGCTGCCGATGCTGCTCTCTCTGGTGGTCTTCGCCGGAGCCGCGCAGTTCCTGTTCGTCGGTCTCGTGGCCTCGGGTGGCAACCCCGTGGCGGCCGTGGTCGCGGGCCTGCTCGTCAACGCCCGGCACGTGCCGTTCGGATTCGCCGTGAGCGACCTGCTCGGCACCAGGACACTCACCCGCCTCGCCGGGACCCACCTCATGATCGACGAGACCGTGGCGTTCGCGCTCGCCCAGCGCGAGCCCGCCCGTCGCAGAGCCGCCTACTGGGCCTGCGGCATCGGGCTGTTCGTCACGTGGAATCTGGGCGTACTCGCGGGCGCCTTCCTCGGTGCGGCGGTCTCCGACACCGCCGCACTCGGCCTCGACGCGGCGTTCCCCGCCGTCCTGCTCGCCCTGGTCCTGCCGTCGTTGCGAGACGCGGGCACGCGCCGCGCGGTGCTCGTGGGCGTGGCCGTGGCCCTGGCCACCGCGCCGTTCGTCCCGGCGGGGCTGCCGGTCCTGTTCGGGCTGATCGGCATCGTGGCCGTGCTGCGCCGCGACGCCGACCGGCCAGCCCCGGCGAGTCCGGCGTCGGAGCGCCCCGTGCGAGAGGACTCGACGTCATGCTGAGCCCTGCCTCCCTGCTCGCGGCCACCGCCGTGCTCGGCGCGGGGACGTTCGCGTTCCGCGCCGCGGGACCGTTGCTCCGTGCCCGCGTCCGGCTCTCGCCGAGGCTGGAACGCCTCTTCGCCGTGTCGGCCGTCGTGCTGCTGGCTTCGCTCGTGGCGACGTCGGCGCTGCTGGAGGGTGCCGAGTTCGCGGGCTGGGCCCGGCCCGCCGGCGTCGCCGTCGGCGGCGTCCTCGCGTGGCGCAAGGCGCCCTTCGTGGTGGTCGTGCTGGCCGCGGCGGCGACCGCGGCCGGGCTGCGCCTGCTGGGTGTGCCCTGACGGGTGGTCTCCCTCCCGCGACCACTAGGCTTGACCAGCAGTGATCGTCGGAAGAGGTGGCGCCGGTGTCCCAGCAGCCCCGGATCGGGGTGCTCGCACTCCAGGGTGACGTGCGCGAGCACACCGCCATGCTGCACCGCGCGGGCGCCGCGGTGCGGCCTGTCCGCAGGCCCGCCGAACTCGCCGAGGTCGACGGACTGGTGCTGCCCGGCGGCGAGTCGACCGCGATGTCCCGGCTGCTCGCGTCGTTCGACCTGCTCGACCCGCTGCGCGACCGCCTCAGGGCCGGGCTCCCGGTCTTCGGGTCGTGCGCCGGGATGGTGCTGCTGGCCAGACAGGTGCTCGACGGCAGGCCCGACCAGCACCAGCTCGACGCGCTCGACGTCGTCGTCCGGCGCAACGCCTTCGGCAGGCAGGTCGACTCGTTCGAGGCGGACCTCGACGTCACGGGCGTCGAGGGGGGAGCGGTCCACGCCGTGTTCATCCGGGCTCCGTGGGTGGAGAAGGTGGGAGAGGGCGTCGAGATCCTGGCGAGGGTGGGCGACGACACCGCAGCCGGTGGGGCTGCCGATAGGATCGTGGCCGTTCGGCAGGGGACGGTGCTCGCCACCTCGTTCCATCCCGAGCTGACCGGGGACGACCGGATTCATCGGCTTTTCGTTCGTACCGTGTCCGACGTCGCGTGAACGCGCAGGAGAGTTGGAGGAGAGATGAGCGGCCACTCCAAGTGGGCCACCACCAAGCACAAGAAGGCCGCCCTCGATGCCAAGCGTGGCAAGCTGTTCGCGAAGCTCATCAAGAACATCGAGGTCGCCGCGCGGACGGGCGGGGGTGACCCCGACGCCAATCCGACGCTGTACGACGCCATCCAGAAGGCCAAGCGCAACTCCGTTCCGCAGGACAACATCGAGCGGGCACGCAAGCGTGGCGCCGGCGAGGAGGCCGGTGGCGCCGAGTGGCAGAACACCATGTACGAGGGCTACGCGCCCGGTGGTGTCGCGGTGCTGATCGAGTGCCTGACCGACAACAAGAACCGCGCGGCCTCCGAGGTGCGCACGGCTCTGACACGCAACGGCGGGTCGCTGGCCGACGCCGGGTCGGTGTCCTATCTGTTCACCCGCAAGGGCGTCGTGCTCATGCCGAAGAACTCCCTGTCCGAGGACGACGTCCTGCTGGCCGTGCTCGACGCGGGCGCCGAGGAGGTCAACGACCTCGGCGAGAGTTTCGAGATCGTGTCGGAGGCGGGTGACATGGTCGCCGTGCGCACCGCGTTGCAGGAGGCGGGCTACGAGTACGAGTCGGCGGACGCCAACTTCCTGCCGTCGGTCACCGTGCCGCTCGACGCCGACCACGCCCGCAAGGTGTTCCGGCTCATCGACGCGCTCGAGGACTGCGACGACGTGCAGAACGTCTACTCCAATTTCGACGTCAGCGACGAGGTGCTGGCCGAAGTCGGCTGAGGTGGTGGGCGAAGCACGGGGGGATACGGCACAATGTCGGCCGTGACTGCGGAGACCGGCCTCGACAGCGACCACGAACTCGCCTCGGACGAGGAACTCAGGGAGTGGATCGTCGCGCAGGCCGAGCAACGCGGCAACGCGGTGATCACCGTGCCCACCGACGACCACGGTGCCGGATACGCCTTCACGGTGTGCGCCTGGGCCATGCACGGCGTCCCGGAGGCGGTGGTCGTCGGGCTCCCGGTCGAGTGGGCGACGGTGTTGCTCGACGCCTACGTCGACCGTGCGGCCACGGGGGAGCGGTTCGAGTACGGGGGCCGCTACGACGACTTCTTCGACGGTGTTCCGGTGACGTTCGAGAAGGTCGCGACGGGGCACTACCCGGAGTTCTTCGGCAGCGCGTTCCTCGTCTACCCGGAGGGCGAGTTCCCCGCGGTCCAGATCATCGTGCCGACGCCCGACGGTCACTGGCCCTGGTCCCCGGACGCACCCGAGGGGTTCCGGGCATGGCAACCGGTGCTGACGGTCAGCGGCGCGCCGGAGAGCTGGACGCCGGGCACCGACGGTCCCTGAGCCCGGTGTCCACACGGGACGCCGGCCGTGTCCGCAGCCCGCGTAGCCGTGTCCGCAGTTCCCGTAGCTGTGTCCGCAGCTCACGTCGTCGTGTCCGCGTTTCCCGTCGCTCCGGCGTGTTCCGGGGCGGCGGGGTGGGGGCGGAACGGTAGCCTTCGACATCGAACTGGTGTTCGCGGGAAAGGACGGCCTCGGTGCGCGTGCTGGGTGTGGACCCCGGGCTGACCCGGTGCGGCCTGGGGGTCGTCGACGGGGGCCTCGGGAGGTCGGTCACGTGCGTGGCCGTGGACGTGGTGCGCACGCCCGCGGAGGCGGAACTCTCGCAGCGGCTGCTGCGGATCGCCGACGCCGTGGAAGAGTGGCTCGACTTCCACCGCCCCGACGTCGTCGCGGTGGAGCGGGTCTTCAGCCAGCACAACGTCAGGACGGTGATGGGCACGGCACAGGCCGGTGGAGTGGTCGCGTTGTGCGCGGCCCGGCGGGACCTCCCGGTCGCGTTCCACACCCCCAGCGAGGTGAAGGCGGCGATCACGGGGTCGGGCCGCGCGGACAAGGCCCAGGTGACCACCATGGTGACGCGGGTGCTGCGGTTGGCGCGGAAGCCGAGTCCGGCCGACGCCGCCGACGCGCTCGCACTGGGGATCTGTCACCTGTGGCGGGAACCGATGCGGGCGCGCCTCGCGGAGGCCGAGGCCAGGGCTGCCGAGCTGGCCCGCACCCATCGGGCGCGCCTGGCCGCGGCGGCCCGCAGAAAACGGGAGACGGGAGCGACATCGTGATTTCCTCGATCCGGGGCGAGGTGCTGTCCGTCGGGCTCGATCATGCGGTGATCGAGGTCGGCGGCATGGGCTTCGCCGTGCAGGCGACGCCGGCGACACTGGCGACGCTGCGCAGGGGCACCGAGGCCCAGCTGCACACCGCGCTGGTGGTGCGCGAGGACGCGCTGACCCTGTTCGGCTTCGCGGGCGCCGAGGCGCGGGAGCTGTTCGGACTGCTCCAGACGGTCTCGGGCATCGGGCCCCGGCTCGCGCTGGCCGCGCTCGCGGTGCTGGAACCGGAGAAGCTGTGCGCCGCGCTGTCGGACGGCAACGTCACGGTACTCACCCAGGTTCCCGGCATCGGTCGGAAAGGCGCCGAACGTCTGATCATCGAGCTGAGGGACAAGGTCGCCGCGCTGGGCGGTGAGCCCGAGCCGTCGGCACCGGCGGGCGCGGCCGGTGCCGTGCGCGCCGACGTCGTCGAGGCGCTGGTGGGGCTCGGTTTCGCGGCCAGACAGGCCGAGCAGGCGGTCGACCGGGTCGCACCCGACGGCGCGGGGGACACCGCCGGGGTACTGCGGGCCGCGCTGGCCACGCTCGGCAGGAAGAAGTGAGGCGGCTCCGTGCACGACGATGACCTGGATGACGCGCCCGCCACCGCGGCGGCCGACGAGGCGCCGTTGTCGGCCGTGGCCCAGCACGGCGAGCGGGAGGTCGAGACGGCGCTGCGGCCCCGCACCCTCGCGGACTTCGTCGGGCAGCCCCGGGTGCGCGAGCAGCTCCAGCTCGTGCTGGAAAGCGCACGCAGGCGCGGCGTGCCGCCGGATCACGTCCTGTTGTCGGGCCCGCCCGGGCTCGGCAAGACCAGCCTCGCCATGATCGTCGCCTCGGAGCTGGACCGGGCCATCCGCATCACGTCGGGGCCCGCGTTGGAGAAGGCGGGCGATCTCGCGGCGATGCTGTCGAACCTCGCCGAGGGCGACGTCCTGTTCATCGACGAGATCCACCGCATCGCCCGGCCTGCCGAGGAGATGCTGTACCTGGCCATGGAGGACTTCCGGGTCGACGTCGTGGTCGGCAAGGGCCCCGGCGCGACGAGTATTCCGCTCGAGATTCCGCCGTTCACCCTGGTCGGTGCCACGACGAGGTCGGGGGCGCTGACGGGGCCGCTGCGCGACCGGTTCGGTTTCACCGGCCAGATGGAGTTCTACAGCTCCGGGGAGCTGGAGCAGGTCCTGGCCCGCTCGGCCGCCATCCTCGACATCGCACTCGACGCCGAGGGCCGCGCCGAGGTCGCGCGGCGCTCCCGGGGCACCCCCCGCATCGCCAACCGCCTGCTGCGGCGCGTGCGCGACTACGCCGAGGTGCGCGCCGACGGCCGGGCGACGCTGCCCGTGGTGCGTGCGGCGCTGGAGGTCTACGACGTCGACGAACTCGGCCTCGACCGGCTTGACCGGGCGGTGCTCGGCGCGCTCGTGCGTTCCTTCGGCGGCGGGCCCGTGGGCGTGTCGACACTCGCGGTCGCGGTGGGTGAGGAGCCCGGCACGGTCGAGGAGGTGTGTGAGCCCTATCTCGTCCGGGCGGGTATGCTCGCTCGGACGCCACGCGGCCGGGTCGCCACCGGGTTGGCGTGGGAGCACCTCGGATTGGGGCCTCCGGCCGAACCGGGAGGGGTTGACGTCACGTCGGCGTCCCTGTTCGACTGAGAGAACGCCGAGGTGTGCGCCACCGGTGCTCGATTTCTCGACAGCACCTGGCACACTCGAGAACAGCACATCCGGACACAACTCGGACGTCACACGGCCCTCGGGGGGGTGTGGCGCGAATGGAGAACCATGGACGGCCTTATCCTGCCGCTGCTGTTGATGCTTGTCGTCGCGCTGCCGCTCATTCTGAGCACGCGCAAGCAGAAGCGGCTCATGGCCGAGCAGCAGGAGATGCAGAACGCGCTGAGCGAGGGCGACCGCGTGATGACCACGTCTGGTCTCTACGCCACGGTCGCGGACGCGAGCGACGACACCACCATCGACCTCGAGATCGCCGAGGGTGTGGTGACGACCTGGCTGCGGCAGGGCGTGCGTGAGCGGATCGTCCCGACGACGGAGGCCGACGAGGCCGACGAGGCCGACGCCGACGAGGCCGGGGACATCGCCGAGCCGGTCGAGACCGCGCAGGACGACACCACCGCCAAGGCCACCGCCTCCGCCGACGACGCCACGGGTGCCCAGGTCGCGGCCCCGCTGGAACACGGCAAGAAGTAGTCCCAAAGCGGGAGAGCACCGGCGTCGCGGACGCCGGTGCGGGTCACCTTTTGCGTTCGCCCAGCGCCGAGTAGGGTCTCGGTGCTGGGCGCGTTCGTGACCTCGCGGTCCGTGAACCGCCCGCCGAACTGACAAGCCGTCGAATCGAGGAGAGCGACCGACCGTGGCACCACCGGCCGGGCAGATTCGCCCGGGACGCTACTTCGCGTTTTTCGTCGTGATCGTCGCCGCGCTGTACTCGCTGGTGTTCTTCACCGGTGACGGCAGCCCGACGCCGAAACTCGGAATCGATCTGAAGGGTGGCACGCGGGTCACGCTGACGGCGCGGACCCCCGACGGGTCGGACCCCTCGCGCGAGCAGCTCCAGCAGGCGCGGCAGATCATCGAGAACCGGGTCAACGGCATCGGTGTCAGCGGCGCCGAGGTGCTGCTCGACGGCAGCAACGTCGTCATCACGGTGCCGGGCGAGGAGGGCGAGCAGGCCAAGACACTCGGCCAGACCGCCCAGCTCGCGTTCCGGCAGGTGATCGCGGCGGTGCCGGCCGGTGCGGCAGGCAACCAGCAGCCCGATCCCGGGGCGGGCTCCGGTGACGAGGGTGATGCCGGTGACGAGGGTGCGCCGCCGGGTTCGGGAAGCGGCGACGGCGAGCAGGGCTCGGGTGACCAGGGCTCCGCTGACGAGGCCGACGGCGCCGACACCGGTGACAGCGCCAACGACGGCGAGCAGGGTCAGGGTGGCGGTGGCAGCCCGCCGGGCGTCGTGCCCGCGCAGCAGCCCGACGACCCTGACGGTGACGGTCAGGGCGGCGACAACGGTCAGGACGGGCAGGGGCAGT
Organism: Saccharomonospora piscinae; assembly: GCF_005862235.1. Taxonomy (GTDB): domain Bacteria; phylum Actinomycetota; class Actinomycetes; order Mycobacteriales; family Pseudonocardiaceae; genus Saccharomonospora; species Saccharomonospora piscinae. The sequence goes on from NZ_VCEK01000001.1 coordinate 14,042, forward strand.
CGCTCCAGGACGAGACGGCCCAGCAGATCCAGGAGGCCCGGCAGTGGCGGCAGGCACCGGATCTCGTGCCCGCCGATCCCACCGACCAGGCCGCGATGCAGCAGGCGCAGCAGGTGCAGCAGCAGGCACTCGCCCGCCTGAACTGTGACCCCGGCACGCTGGACCCGCTGGCGGGTAACGACGCGCCGGACCGTCCGCTGGTCGCCTGTAACCAGGACGGCACCGAGAAGTACGTGCTCTCGCCGGTGTTCCTCGAGGGCACCAACATCCAGGATGCGACGGCGACCTACAACCAGCAGCAGGGCGGCTGGGTGGTCAACCTGTCGTTCGACTCGCGCGGTGCCGACATCTGGGCCGACTTCACGGCCCAGAACATCGGCTCGCAGGCCGCCTTCGTGCTGGACACCGAGGTGGTCTCCGCACCGTCGATCAACGAGGCCATCGCGGGTGGCGACACCCAGATCAGCGGCCAGTTCGGACAGAGTGAGGCGCAGGATCTCGCCGACGTGCTGAAGTACGGCTCGCTGCCGCTGTCGTTCGAGTCGTCCGACGCCACCACGGTCTCGGCCACGCTCGGGTTGGCCACGCTGCAGGCGGGGCTCATCGCGGGCGCGGTCGGGCTGGCGCTCGTGTTCGTGTACTGCCTGTTCTACTACCGCATTCTCGGTGTGCTGACGGTGTTGTCGCTGGCACTGTCGGCGACCATCGTCTATGCCATGCTGGTGCTGCTGGGGCGCTGGATCGGGTACACGCTCGACATCGCGGGAGTGGTCGGCTTCATCGTCGCCATCGGTGTCACGGCCGACTCGTTCGTCGTGTACTTCGAGCGGCTGAAGGACGAAATGCGGGAGGGCAGAACCTTCCGCTCCGCGGTCCCGAGGGGCTGGGCGAAGGCCCGGCGCACGATTCTCGCCTCCGACGCGGTCATGTTCCTCGCGGCCGGTGTGCTCTACGTGCTCGCGGTCGGTGAGGTGAAGGGCTTCGCGTTCACGCTGGGCATGTCCACGGTCCTCGACCTGATCGTCGTGTTCCTCGTGACGCACCCGCTGGTGGCGATGGTGTCCCGGTCGAAGCGGCTGTCGAGCCCCAAGCTCTCCGGTCTCGGCGCGGTGCAGCAGATCGGCACCAGCCGCAGGACCACGGTCCGCACCAGCATGAAGGAGGCGTGACGTGGGCGAGACCCCGAACACCATGAACGCCACGGGCGAGGTGCCCGTGAAGCAGTCCGTCTTCCAGCGTCTCTACACCGGCACCGGGGCCTTCGACATCGTCGGGAGCCGTCGCCGCTGGTTCGTCTTCTTCGGCCTGCTGATGCTGATCAGCGTCGGCTCGATGGGGCTCAAGGGCTTCAACTTCGGCATCGAGTTCGAGGGCGGTACGCAGATCCAGCTGCCCGCGCAGGGAGCGAACGGCCCGATCAGCACCGAGGACGCGGGCGACGCGTTCGCCGACGCGCTGGGCCGCAACCCGGTCGAAACCCAGCAGGTCGGAACCGGGGGCTCCGCCGCGATCCAGCTCCGGTCCTCGACCCTAGAACCGGCCGAGGTCGCGCAGGTCAAGCAGGCCATGTTCGCCGAGCTGCAGCCGATCGGCGCCGACGGGGAGCCGAGCAGGCAGGCGATCAGCGACAGCCGGGTCAGCGCGTCCTGGGGCGGTGAGATCTCCCAGCAGGCGCTGATCGCGCTGGCGGTGTTCCTCGTGCTGGTCACCGTCTTTCTCGTGCTCTACTTCGAGAAGTGGATGGCGGTCGCCGCACTGGTGGCGCTGATTCACGACGTGGTGGTGACGGCGGGCCTCTACTCGCTCGTGGGCTTCGAGGTGACGCCCGCCACCGCGATCGGGTTGCTGACGATTCTCGGCTACTCGCTGTACGACACCGTGGTGGTGTTCGACAAGGTCAAGGAGAACACCCGCGGCATCCTCAACCTGACGCGGCGGACCTACGCCGAGGCGGCCAACCTGGCGCTGAACCAGACGTTGATGCGCTCGATCAACACCTCGCTCATCGCCGTCCTGCCCGTGCTGGGGCTGCTGGTGGTCGGCAACCTGCTGCTGGGCTCCGGCACGCTGCAGGACCTGGCGTTGGTGCTGCTCACCGGGATTCTCGCCGGAACGCTGTCGTCGGTGTGCCTGGCGACTCCCGTGCTGGTCGGGTTCAAGATGCGGGAGCCCAAGTTCCGCAAGCAGGCGGAGAAGGTGCGCGCCCGGCGCGAACACCAGGCGCGCAGGCGTGAGGAGAACGGGACCGCTGCGGCACAGGCGGACGAGGACGACCACTTCGACCCCGGCGACGACGAGCAACTCGAGGCCGAACTCCGCCGGGAGAAGGCGTACGCCGCCGCCGCGAGCGTGCCCGCCCGCCACGAGAAGGCTGTGAAAGCGGGGAAGGATTCGGACCAGCGGCGCTCGGGCCGTCCGACGGGGAAGCGGAAGCGGTGACGGGCGGCAACGCACTGGACCGAGCGCTGGACCTCATCACCGAGATTCCCGACTTCCCCGAGCCGGGCGTGCTGTTTCGTGACCTGACGCCGTTGTTCGGTGACCCGTCCGGGTTCGCGCAGGTGATCGACGCGCTCGGTGAGGCCGTCGGCGACGGAGTGGACCGGCTGGCCGCCGTGGAGGCGCGCGGGTTCGTGCTCGCGGCGGCACTCGGCTACGCGCGTGGGCTCGGTGTGGCGCTGGTGCGCAAGCCGGGCAAGCTGCCGAACGTCGCGGGCCGGGTCGACTACGACCTGGAGTACGGGACGGCCACGCTGGAGTTGCCGATCGGATCGGTGCGGCCGGGTGAGCGGGTCGCGGTCGTCGACGACGTGCTCGCCACCGGCGGGACCGTGGCCGCCACGACGGAGCTGCTGCGCACGGCCGGGGCCGAGGTGACCGGCGTGGCGGTGGTGCTGGAGCTCACCGGGCTCGCGGGGCGCGCCCGGCTCGGTGCGGTACCGGTACACGCGCTGCGGTCGGTCTGACCTCCCCATCTGCGGCGCGTTCGCTCCGGTGGGGCGGGGTCCGCACGCCCGCGGGCACAGCGGAGCCTGCTCCCGCGTTACGCTTGACGTCATCAGTCGCGTGACGAGCTGGAGGTGCGGGTGAGCCAGGAGCTTGATTCCGTGGTCGCTGCCAGTTCGAACGCCGGCACGCCGACCCCGGCAGCCGAGGAGGCCACGAACCCTCCCGGCGCTGCCGTGCGCGCACCGTCGGCGACCCGGCGGGTCAGGGCGCGGCTGGCGCGGCGTATCACGGCGCAGCGTCCCGCGTCGGTGAAACAGGTGCTGGAACCGCTCGCCGTCATCCACCGCGAACTGCATCCGAGCGCGGACCTGGCGTTGTTGCAGCGTTCGTACGACGTCGCCGAGGAGTTGCACCGCGAGCAGCGCCGCAAGTCCGGCGATCCCTATATCACCCACCCGCTGGCCGTCGCCACCATCCTGGCGGAGCTGGGAATGGACACCACGACGCTGGTGGCCGCGCTGCTGCACGACACGGTCGAGGACACCGGGTACTCGGTGGAGCAGCTCACCGACGAGTTCGGTGAGAAGGTGGCCCAACTCGTCGACGGCGTCACCAAGCTCGACAAGGTCAAGCTCGGCACGGCGGCCGAGGCTGAGACCATTCGCAAGATGGTCATCGCCATGGCGCGTGATCCGAGGGTGCTGGTCATCAAGCTCGCCGACCGGCTGCACAACATGCGCACCATGCGCTTCCTGCCGCCGGAGAAGCAGGCGCGCAAGGCCAAGGAGACCCTGGAGGTCCTCGCCCCGCTGGCGCACCGGCTCGGCATGGCGACGGTGAAGTGGGAGCTGGAGGATCTGGCCTTCGCGATCCTGCAGCCGAAGAAGTACGACGAGATCGTGCGGCTGGTCGCCGATCGCGCGCCGTCGCGGGACACCTACCTGCGCTGGGTGATCGGGGAGCTGACCCGGCAGCTCGACGAGTCCCGCATCGGCGCGAAAGTGGAGGGCAGGCCCAAGCACTACTACTCCATCCACCAGAAGATGATCGTGCGAGGTCGCGACCTCGACGACATCCACGACCTGGTGGGCGTGCGCATCCTGGTGGAGGACGTGCGGGACTGCTACGCGGCCATGGGCGTGGTACACGCTCTGTGGCAACCGATGCCGGGCCGGTTCAAGGACTACGTCGCCCAGCCGCGCTACGGCGTGTACCAGTCGTTGCACACCACGGTGATCGGGCCGGACGGCAAGCCGCTCGAGGTGCAGATCCGCACCCACGAGATGCACCGCACCGCCGAGTACGGCATCGCGGCGCACTGGCGTTACAAGGAGACCAAGGGCACCCACCGCGGCAACGCCGTGGACGTCGACGAGATGGCGTGGATGCGCCAGCTGCTCGACTGGCAGCGGGAGGCCGCCGATCCGGGGGAGTTCCTGGAGTCCCTGCGCTACGACCTGGCGACCCGGGAGATCTTCGTCTTCACCCCCAAGGGCGACGTGATCACGCTGCCGGTGGGCTCGACGCCGGTGGACTTCGCCTACGCCGTGCACACCGAGGTGGGGCACCGGTGTATCGGGGCCAGGGTCAACGGCAGGCTCGTCGCGCTGGAACGCAAGCTGGACAACGGCGAGGTCGTCGAGATCTTCACCTCGAAGGCCGAGGGCGCGGGCCCCACGCACGACTGGTTGTCGTTCACCGGCTCGCCGAAGGCGAAGGCGAAGATCCGGCAGTGGTTCGCCAAGGAGCGCCGCGACGAGGCCATCGAGTCGGGCAAGGAGGCCATCGCCAAGGAGGTCCGTAAGATCGGGCTGCCACTGCAGCGGCTGGTCTCGGCCGACACGATGGGTTCGGTCGCCAAGGAGCTGCGCCACGCGGACATCAGCTCGCTGTACGCGGCGGTGGGTGAGCACCAGGTCGGGGCCAAGCACGTGGTGCAGCGTCTCGTCGCGCTCATCGGCGGGGTCGAGGAGGCCGAGGAGGAACTCGCCGAGCGAGCCACCCCGTCCACCGTCACCCAGCGCCGGAGCACGGGTGACGTCGGCGTCGTGGTCAGGGGCGGCGACACCGACATCTGGACGAAACTCGCGCGGTGCTGCACTCCCGTACCCGGTGACGAGATCCTGGGCTTCGTCACGCGCGGTGGTGGCGTGAGCGTGCACCGCACCGACTGCACCAACGCCGACGAGCTGCGCAGGCAACCGGAGCGGCTGCTGGAGGTCGAGTGGGCCCCCACGGAGTCGTCGGTCTTCCTCGTCGCCATCCAGGTCGAGGCGCTCGACCGGCACCGCCTGCTGTCCGACATCACCAAGGTGCTCGCCGACGAGCGGGTCAACATCCTGTCGGCGTCGGTGACGACCTCGCGGGACCGGGTCGCCGTCAGCCGGTTCACCTTCGAGATGGGTGACCCGAAGCACCTCGGTCACGTGCTCAAGGTCGTCCGCAACGTGGAGGGCGTCTACGACGTCTATCGCGTCACGTCGGCGTCCTGACGCCAGACCGCGCACCGTACTGTGTCGATCATGTACGACGGGATCGATCTCCGGGTCGACGGCGAGATCGCGACGGTGACGCTGGACCGCCCCGGCAAGATGAACGCCATCAGCCACGCCATGTGGTCGGCGGTCCCGGAACTGGTCGCGGCCGTGGACGCCGACCCGGCGGTGAAGGTCCTGCTCCTGACGGGGCAGGGCGGGCATTTCTCCGCCGGTGCCGACATCGGGGAGTTCCGCGACCTGCGGTCGACGGCCGAGGGCGCGGCGACCTACGACCGGGCGGTCACGGCGGCCGTGCGGGCGCTGACGGACCTGAGCAAGCCGAGCATCGCGATGATCCGGGGAAACTGCATCGGCGGCGGCTGCCAGTTGGCGGTGGCCTGCGACCTGCGATTCGCGGCCGAGGGAGCGCGGTTCGGCATCACTCCGGCCAAGCTCGGGATCGTCTACGACTTCACGTCGACCCGGCAGCTCGTGGCGCTGGTCGGTCCCGCCCACGCGCGGTACCTGCTGCTGTCCGCGCAGTGGGTGGACGCGGCCCGCGCCCGCGAGATGGGACTGGTCAACGAGGTCGTCGACCCCGATGCGCTGGACGAGACGACGGCCGGGTTCGCCCGCACACTCTGCTCGCGATCGCAGACGTCAGTGCGCGGGATGAACGAGATCATCGGCCGGATCCTGGCGGGCCAGCGCGAGTCGGACGCGGAGGTGGAGCGTATCCGCACCGAGGCGGTGCGCAGCGCCGACTACGCGGAGGGCGTGGCGGCCTTCCTGGACCGCCGCCCGCCGAACTTCACCTGACGCCGTGTCCGCAAGCTGGGTAGCCGTGTCCGCAGTTCGTGTCGCCGTGTCCGCAGTTCGGGACCGGTCAGCAAGCATTGGTTATACAATGCTTGCATGTCGACCATTCACGTCCGAGACGTCTCCGACGACACCCTCACCACACTGAAGGTCCGGGCCGCTCGCCAGGGCCAGTCGCTGCAAGCCTTCGTGCGAGGGCTGCTGGAGTCAGAGGCCAGGATGCTGACCCCCGAGGAAGCCGCGGGTCGAGCCCGGCAATTGGCTGCGCGCGGGAGAGTCACTGCAGACGACGTGGTCGCCGCTGCGGCAGAGGCCCGCGAGAGCCGCGAGTGATCGTAATTGATGCGTCCGCGTTGGTGGAGTTCCTGGTGGGCAGGGACACCGTCGGGGACACACTGCGCACCGACCTAGCGCGAAGTTCCTGGGCGGCACCGCACGCAGTCGATCTGGAGTGCGTGTCGACTCTCCGGGGCCTTGTGCGAGGGAAAAAGATCTCGGCAAATGAAGCGGAAGACGCTATTGAACTGCTCAGCGCTCTCCTGATCCGCCGGTTTGACCATGTGCCCCTTCTGCCCCGGATCTGGGAACTACGCCACAACATGTGGCCCTACGACGCGGCGTACGTCGCGCTGGCCGAGCTGCTCACCGTCGAGCTGGTCACCATCGACGCCAAGGTCGAGCGAGTGCCGGGGCTGCGATGCTCGGTACGCACCGTCCGGTAGCACCCGGCGGCTCACAGCGGGTGCTCCGGTATCGCCTCGTAGGCCTCCCGCAGCGGCGCGAGAGCGTCGGAGTGGCCGGGCAGAAGCAGGTCGTCGATGCCCGTGACCGGCCGGAGCAACGTCACCGCGTTGCACACGAACGCCGCCGTGAACCCGCCGACCTCGGCGAGCGGGACGGGGCGGTGGGTCACGGGCACCGCCCGCCGCCGCAGCGCGCGGGTCAGCAGCCGACCGGTCGTCCCGGTCAGTGCCGGCCCCTGCGGCCACACCACGCCGCCCCCGGCGTCGAGCAGCCCGACGGTGCCCACCGACGTCTCGGCCACGTGGCCGCCGGAGGTGACGAACAGCGCGTCGTCGAACCCCGCCTCACGCGCGGTGCGAGCGTGGTAGTGCTGCGCGAACGTGCCGACGTGCTTGAGGTCCGGCAACGCGCGTTCGGTGTGGACGGTCCGCAGCCGCATCGGACGGCCCGGCTCGGGTGCCGCGCGCAGGGTGACGAGCACGTCGGGCTCCCGGACGGTGGGGGCGCCGACGAGCGACACTCTCGCGACCACCGTGCCGCGTCCCGGCACGGCGCGGCGAAGGCACTCGCGCACGAACTCGCCGTCGAGGCCGGTGCCGAACACCCTCCGGTTGCCGTCGGCCAGGCGCTCCAGGTGGGCGTCGAGACCCCGCGTCCGCCCTTCGGTCACCCGCAGGGTCGTGAAGTGGCCGTAGTTGGCGACGGCGACGGCGGCGAGCTGCTCCGCCGTCGCCGTCCGCCCGTTGAGCTGGGCCACCGACGCGGGACTCAGGCGTCCACGGTCACGTCGGTGAACGTCACCTCGGTGTTGGGCTTGCCGCCGCCGGGGCTCGGGTCGAAGCTGCCGTCGTGGCCCGCGCGGGCGATCTCGTCGATCACCTCGAGTCCGGCGTCGTCGATCGTGCCGAACACCGTGTAGTCCGGGGGCAGCGGCGCCTCACCGAACACCATGAAGAACTGGCTGCCGTTGGTGTCGGGACCGCTGTTGGCCATCGCGAGAACACCCCGGCCGTAGGTCAGCGAGTCGAACGTCTCGTCGGCGAAGCTGTAGCCGGGGCCCCCGGTTCCGCTGCCCGTCGGGTCGCCGCACTGCAGCATCTGCAGCCCCTGGGTGCCGATGCGGTGGCAGCCGGTGTCGGTGTAGTAGCCCTCCTGCGCGAGGTGGACGAAGCTGTTCACCGTGCACGGTGCCAGTGCCCGGTCGAGGTCGAGGCCGATGTCACCGGCTTCGCTGTGCAGCGTCACCTTGGCCGTGCCCTCCGAGGACACGTTCTCGCCGTCCGGCGCGGGCACCTCCTTGGCCGCCTCCCCGGACTCGGGGTATTCGCACGTGGTCGGGTTGGGCAACGGTTCCGGCCGGGACGCGGGCTCCACCCGCTCCGTGGGAATCTGCACGTCCTCCTGCGGGGCCGACGGCGGCCCAGAGGCCGACGCCGACGAATCGGCCGCGGAATCGCTGCCGTCCGCGGTGCTGTCGTCGCCGCGTGTGGCCAGGATCACCACGAGCCCGGCGACGACGACCACGGCACCTACCGTGACGCCCACCCCGACGATCCGGCGTCGCTTGGCCTGTTCGCTGCGACGGGCGAGCTGTCGTTCGAGCTTGCGTTTCGCGGCCTCGCGGCGCTGCTGGTTGGTCGCCACCTGCCCTCCTTGGGTCCTCTCGGCGCACCCGCTGCGGGTGGCGGCAGTCTATGGGCACTGTCTGTGAGGAGGCTGTGTAGGGGCGGTGTTGGGCGGTCACAGCGGTCGGCGCGGGACGGCTAAGGTGTCAGCGATCCCAGAACCGGAGGTGTCCGCCGTGCTCGTCGTCGGGTTCCCGGCCGGCGTGTTCCAGGCGAACTGCTACCTGATCGCCACCGGTGAGGGCCGGGAGTGTGTCGTCGTCGATCCAGGTCAGGACGCCGAGTCCGCCGTCGCCGCCGCCCTGCGGGAGCGTTCGCTGACCCCCGTGGCGGTCCTGGCCACACACGGGCATGTCGACCACGTGGCCTCGGCGGCGGCCGTCGCCGACGCCCACGGCGTGCCGTGCTACATCCGGCCGGAGGATCGCCACCTGCTGGCCGATCCGCTCGCGGGCCTCGGCCCCGAGCTGGCGGACGTCGCGGGGCCGCTCGCGCCGATCGAACCCGCCGCCGTGGTGCCGCTGACCGCGCCCGTGCTCGACCTCGCCGGGTTGCGAATCGAGGTCGAGCACACCCCGGGCCACACGCCGGGCTCCGTCGTCTTCCGGCTGCGCAGCGACGAGGGCGGTGTTCTCGCGCTGACCGGCGACACCCTCTTCGCCGGGTCCGTCGGCCGGACCGACCTGCCGGGCGGCGATCCGGCCGCGCTCGCGCGGTCCCTGCGGGGGCTGCTGCGCCTCCCGGACCACACGGTCGTGCTGCCCGGGCACGGCGGGGCGACCACGCTCGGCCGCGAGCGAGCGGCCAACCCCTTTCTCACCGCCGAGACCGACAGCGAGGACGTGTCATGACCGAACCCGAGCCCGAGGGCGTCACTCCGGCCCGCGAACCCGACCGCATCGCGCTGTCCGGCGACGATCCCGCCGCGCGCCGGAAGCGGACGATCTCCGGGCTGATCGCGGTGGTGCTGCTCGCGGCGGCGTTCGGCGGGCTCGCGGGCCTGCTGGGCGGGCAGGTGGCGGGGCTGGTCGTGGCCGCGGTCGTCGCGGTGCCGCTGCTGGTGCTGGTGCTGTCCACCGCGCGCCGCCGCCTGTGGTTGGAGGGCACCGAGGTCGTCGTGCGCACCTGGGGGACGCGCAGGGTGGACCTGGTGACGGCCTCCCGGGTCGACCTGCTGCTCACCGACGTGCGTGGCGCCAGGACCGTGAGCCTGCTCGTCGGCGCGGAGCGGGGTCCGGCCGTGAAGATCGACCTGGCGGTCTACGCCGGAACCGGTGGCCGCGAGCTGGGCATTCTGGCGCTGCGGCGGCTGGCCGACGCGGTGGTGAACAACCTGAACTCCGGGGGCGTGGTCTTCTCCGAGCTGCTCGTGGCGCAGTTGCGTGCCGAGGCGCGGGGCGATGCCGCCGCCGCCCGCCCGCTCTACCGGCTGGCGTCGGCGGCGCCGTCGGCCAAGCTCGCCCAGCGTTTCAGCATGGAGGCCGTCAGCCGGTTCGTGGCGACTCTGGACGGCTGAGCGCCGCATCGCCTGGCACGTCGTCGCGGATGGCGATGAGGGCGGCCAGCACCGTCGTGAGCGGGACCGCCGCCACGATGCCGATGCTGCCGGTCAGCGTGCGCACGATCTCCGACGCGATGTCCTGGGACTGCAGGATCGGCGAGAGCCCCACGTCCGCCAGCGACGACAGCAGCAGCAGGGGCAGCGCCGCGCCCACGTAGGCCAGGACGAGTGTGTTGACCGCCGAGCCCACGTGGTCGCGACCGATCCGCAGCGCCGCCGTGTACAGGCCCCGCCAGCCCAGTGACGGGTTGGCGCGCCGGAGCTCCCACACGGCGCTGGCCTGGGTGACGGTGACGTCGTCGAGCACTCCGAGCGCACCGATCACCACCCCGGCCAGGAGCAGGCCGCGCGCGTCGACGCCCTCGCCCAGCGTCCCGATGAGGTCGCTGGTGTCGCCGCCGAGCCCGGTGAGGTTCGCGGCGGCCGAGAACACCGCCGACAGCACCCCGATCAGCGCGAGACTCGTCATCGTGCCCAGTACCGCGACCGAGGTCCGCGCCGAGAAGCCGTGCGTCGTGTACAGCGTGACGAACATGATCAGACCCGCGCCGGCGATGGCGACCAGCAGTGGATCGCGCCCCGCGAGGATGGCGGGAAGCAGGAACAACACGATGATCGCGAAGCTCACGCCCAGCGAGACCAGCGATGCGAGACCCTGCCACCGGCCCAGCAGCAACACCGCGAAGACGAACAACGCACCGAGCGCGAGTAGTGGCACTCCTCGCTGGAAGTCCCGGAGCTGGTAGGACGCCGGGTTCGAGGCGTCGGCGCCGCTGAAGGACAACACCACCTCGTCGCCGACCGCGAAGCGCGGTGTGCTCGGTTCCAGCGGCACGGTCTTGGTGATCGCGGTACCGGCGGCGGGGCCCTCGTCGAGCATCACCTCCACGGCCAGGCACTCATCGGCACCGGGCGCGGGCGTGCCGACCTGCACCTGCCCTGGCGCCAGGCAGGGACCGGCGGTCGCGGCCGTCACCACGCCGTCGACGGGCGTGCCGACCGACCGCTGAGCCCGCTCGTCCTCGCCGCCCCACGGATAGAGCACGCCCACCGCCACCAGCGCCGCCGCCGCGACCGGTGCCAGGAGCAGGAGCAGCATCCGCCGCACCCGCCGCGACGACGGGGGGACCGGCCCGTGCCCGTGCCCGTGGCCGTGGCCGGGTTCGGGCACGGCCACGGGCGGGGTGTCGGCGTCCGCGTCGTCGCGGGTGCGCGGGCGTGACATGTCACCCGTGCGTTCGCGCGCCGTCCCCGCCGCGGGCGGCGGCGCGGTACGGCGGCGCGGTGGTTCCCGCCTGGGCGCGGGTGGTCCCGCGGGATCGGGCCGCGCACGCCGGATCCGGGGCAGCGGCGCGGTCGGGTCGTCGGGATAGTCGGATGCCACCCGGACATCTTCCCCGCACCGTTACCGCGACACAGCACAGGTCGGGATCGTCGCGAACGGTGGGCGCATCCGGGGGAACCGACGGCCTTCCCCTCACGTCACAGGGTGCGAGAACGTGTCAGCGGCGGCGTGTCGAGCACCGACGCCCGTTCCGCACGTCCGGCTGGGGGTCGGACGTGGGAGACGGACGCCGACACGCCGCCCCGTTCTCGCCTCCCGCGGTGTGTCCCGCGACCGTTGTTCCGGCCGTCGAAACGCTGTCGTTGCGCGCCGACGGGCCCGGGGGGAAGCTGCCCCCCGGGGGAACAACAGGGAAAGGACCCGACTGTGGGCTCGGACGCGACGACTCGCCGGAGCGGCGACGGCGGCTACACGACCAGTACCGCCTTCCTGGAGGCGCTGGCCGAGGGCGGCGTGGAGTACGTCTTCGGCAACCTCGGCAGTGACCACCCGGGCATCCTCGAGGCGTACGCGCTGGCCCGCGCCGAGGGGCGCGAGCACACCCTGCCCCGCCTCGTGATCTGCCCGCACGAGAGCGTCGCGATGGCGGCGGCACTCGGCCATGCCCAGGTCAGCGGTGTGGCGCAGGTGGTGCTGGCGCACGTGGAGTGCGGCACCCAGAACATCGGCGGCATGCTGCACAACGCCGCCAAGGGCCGCACCGGGGTACTGATGTACGCGGGAGCGTCGCCCTTCACCCAGGACGGCGAGCTGTTCGGCAGCCGCAACGAGTTCATCCAGTGGATCCAGGACGTCCACGACCAGCGCGGCATCGTGCGCGGGTACACGAAGTACGACAACGAGATCCGCACGGGCGCCAACGTCAAGCAGCTCGTCCGCCGTGCGGTGCAGATCGCGAGCAGCAGCCCCGCGGGGCCGGTCTACCTCGTCGGTCCCCGGGAGGTCATGGAGGCCGAGGCGCCGCCGCAGCGGGCCGACCCGGCGCAGTTCCCGCCCGTCGCCCCGGCCGCGCTCGCGCCGGACACGGTGGAGCGGGTGGCCTCCGCGCTGGCGGGCGCGCGGCAGCCGGTGGTCGTCACCTCGTACCTCGGGCGCGACCGCGCGGCCGTGCCGGAGCTGGTCCGGCTGTGCGAGGCGGCGGGTGCCGGGGTGCTGGAGTCGGTGCCCATGCACGTCAACTTCCCCGCCGACCACCCGCTGCACTGGGGCTACCAGTGGAACGACCAGCACCACAACCCGCTGCTGGAATCAGCCGACGTGGTTCTGGTACTCGGCAGCGACGTGCCGTGGATCCCGACGCGGAACCGGCCGTCGGCCGACGCGCGGGTGTTCGTCGTCGACGAGGACCCGCTCAAGGAGCAGATGCCGCTGTGGCACGTGCCCGCCGAACTCTTCGCCCGTGCCGACCTCGCCACGGCGGTGCGGCAGCTGCGGGAGCGTGTCACGGAGCTGGCGGAGCCCTCCGCCGTGGCGGCCCGCCGGGCCACGGCGGAGGCCGAGCACGAGCGGCTGTTCGAGCAACGATCACGGTGCGAGGTCCCCGACGGCGAGACGATCACGCCGGAGTACCTGGTCGCGCTCGTCCGCGACCTCGTCGACGACGACACTCTGGTACTGACCGAGTCGATCACCAACTACCCCGCGGTGAGCTGGCACCTGCGCCGGAACACGCCCGGGTCGCTGCTCGGCTCCGGCGGTGGCTCGCTCGGGTGGGCACTCGGCGCGGCGGTGGGCGCCAAGCTCGCCGCACCGGACCGGACCGTGGTGTCCCTGGTCGGCGACGGCTCGTACCTCTTCGGTGTCCCGTCCTCGGCGTTCTGGCTGGCGCGCCGCTACGACGCGCCGTCGTTGACGATCGTCTTCGACAACAACGGCTGGAACGCGCCCAAGGCGTCGGCGCTGGGCGTGCATCCGGACGGCACGGCCGCGCGACACGACGACTTCGGGGTCGACTTCACCCCGCAGGCCGACCTGGCCGGCATCGCGGCCGCCGCGGGTGGCGCGTGGGGCAGGACGGTCAAGGCGGCGGGCGAGCTGCCCGGCGCGCTCGCGGAGGCGTACTCCGTCGTGCGGTCGGGCCGCGCCGCGGTCCTGGCTGTGCAGGTCCCCGGCCTCTGACGCGGTCATCGGCAGGGAAGCGTCCTCACCCGGGCGGGCGAACTCGTACTATTTCGCACCGTGGATGGGGAGACGAGGCAGCCTGCCCGCACGCGGTCGCGGTCGGTGCTCGCGCGCGGGCTGTCGCTGCTGGACGCGTTCACCTCCGGTGAACCCGAACTGACGCTCGCCGAGATCGCCGCCCGGACCGGGTTGCCCAAGCCCACGGCACACCGGCTGCTCGGCGATCTCGTGGAGTGGGGTGCGATCGAACGGTCGGGGCCGGGGCACTACCGGCTGGCGACCAAGCTGTTCCGGCTGGGGCAGCTGGTGCCCGTCCACCGCGTCCTGCGGGAGGCCGCGCTGCCGCACCTGGAGCGGCTGCACGAGGTCAGCAGGGAGAACGTGCACCTCGCCGTGGCCGACAGCGTCTACACGCTGTTCGTCGAGAAGGTCACCGGGCGCGACGCCATGCCCCTGCGCTCGCGGGTGGGCTCGCGGCTGTTGTCGCACTGCACGGCCACGGGCAAGGTGTTCCTCGCCTGGGGCGGTCGCGACCGGTTCCATCGCCTGGTCACCGCGGGGCTGCCCCGGCTCACCCCGAGAACCATCGTGTTGCCGGGGCTGCTGCACCAGGATCTCACGCGCACGGTCGAGCGGGGTGTGGGAATCAGCTACGAGGAGGCCGAGGCCGGGGTGGCTGCCGTGGCCGCTCCCGTCCACGGCAGGGCCGGGCGGGTGGTGGCCGCCCTGTCCGTGACCGGCCGGGCGCAGACCCTCGATCTGGACCGGTTCGGGCAGGCCGTGCGGGTCGCCGCGACCGCGATGTCGACCGCGCTCGGTGATGGCGTGTGAGCGCAGCGGATCACCGGTCCGGGTGATCGGGGCGCGAACAGACCCGCGCACGGCAAACCTGGTGGCGTCGGCGCCGGTTGCATTGGCTAACCTGTGCTGTCGGCTGCCCGTGCCGCGCGGTGCCGTGCCGGACCACCGGGCAGCGACCACCCGTCGGACGAACGTTTGTCGAGAGGATCCCGCGAAGTGCTTCGCACCCACAACGCCGGCGCGCTGCGTGCCGGGCACGTTGGCCAGACAGTCACCCTCACCGGCTGGGTGGCACGGCGGCGCGATCACGGCGGGGTGATCTTCATCGATCTCCGCGACGCCAGTGGCATCGCCCAGATCGTGTTCCGCGAGGGCGAGATGGCCGAGCGCGCCCACGGGCTGCGCTCCGAGTACTGCCTGCGGATCACCGGCGAGGTCTCCCGGCGGCCCGAGGGCAACGAGAACCCCGAGATCTCCACCGGCGACATCGAGGTCTACGTCACCGACCTCGAGGTGCTGTCCGAGTCGGCGGTGCTGCCCTTCCCCATCGACGAACGCCTTGAGGTGGGGGAGGAGACCCGGCTGCGGTACCGGTATCTGGACCTGCGGCGCGGCGGGCCCGCCTCGGCCATGCGGCTGCGCAGCGAGGTCAACCGGGTGGCCCGGGACGTCCTGCACCGGCACGACTTCGTCGAGGTGGAGACTCCGACCATGACCCGCTCGACGCCCGAGGGCGCGCGGGACTTCCTGGTGCCCGCGCGGCTGCGCCCCGGAGCGTGGTACGCGCTGCCGCAGTCGCCGCAGCTGTTCAAGCAGTTGCTCATGGTCGGCGGCCTCGAACGCTATTACCAGATCGCCCGCTGCTACCGCGACGAGGACTTCCGGGCCGACCGGCAGCCCGAGTTCACCCAGCTCGACATCGAGATGAGCTTCGTCGAGCAGGACGACGTCATCGCGCTGGCCGAGGAAGTGATCTCGGCGCTGTGGTCGCTCGCCGGTGCCGAGGTCACCGCCCCGTTCCGGCGGATGACCTACGCCGAGGCCATGAGCCGCTACGGCACCGACAAGCCCGACCTGCGGTTCGGACTGGAACTCGTCGAGCTGACCGAGTTCTTCGCCGACACGCCGTTCCGGGTGTTCCAGGCACCGTACGTGGGCGCCGTGGTGATGCCCGGTGGTGCCGACCAGCCCCGCCGAACGCTGGACGCCTGGCAGGAGTGGGCCAAGCAGCGGGGTGCCAAGGGTCTCGCCTACGTGCTCGTCGGCGAGGACGGGACGCTGGGCGGTCCGGTGGCCAAGAACCTGTCCGAGCAGGAGCGGGACTCCCTCGCCGACGCCGTCGGCGCCAAGCCGGGCGACTGCGTGTTCTTCGCTGCGGGCAGGCCGAAGGACTCCAGGGCACTGCTGGGCGCGGCCAGGGTCGAGATCGCCCACCGCCTCGGCATGGTGGACGAGAACGCGTGGTCGTTCGTGTGGGTCGTGGACGCCCCGCTGTTCGAGTCGGCCGACGAGACCGACGACGTGGCCGTGGGCAGCGGCAAGTGGACCGCCGTACACCACGCCTTCACCTCACCGACCCCGGAGTGGATCGACAAGTTCGAGTCGGACCCCGGCAACGCGCTCGCCTACGCCTACGACATCGTCTGCAACGGCAACGAGATCGGCGGCGGCTCCATCCGTATCCACCGCGCCGACGTGCAGAAGCGCGTGTTCGAGGTGATGGGTCTCTCGGCGGACGAGGCGCAGGAGAAGTTCGGCTTCCTGCTCGACGCCTTCCAGTACGGCCCGCCCCCGCACGGCGGCATCGCGTTCGGCTGGGACCGCATCGTGATGCTGCTGGCCCGCGCCGAGTCGCTGCGCGAGGTGATCGCGTTCCCGAAGACCGGTAACGGCTTCGACCCGCTCACCGGAGCGCCCGCGCCCATCACAGCCCAGCAGCGCAAGGAGGCCGGGGTCGACGCCAAGCCGCAGCAGCGCTGACGCACCAGCACGGAGAAACCAGCGGCCCCGTCCGGCGCGCGTCAGCCGTTTGCCTGTGGTGGGGCCCTCTCGTCGACTAGTAGGGTCGGACACGATGATTCTGGATGCCTCTTCCACCGACGATTCCCCCGTCGGCGGAGGAGTCGAACCGTCTCCGGTCGCCGCAGCGGTGGCGACCGCCGAATCCGTCCTCGCACACCGCTTCGGCAGTTCCATCCCGCTGGCGGAGCCCGAGGACCTCGCGGGCAGCGGCCCCGCCACCGTGGTCAGGGCCAGGGTGGCCTCCTCGGCGTTCGCGCTGCCGCGCACCCTGGTGATCAAGCACTACCCGGAGGAGCCCGACGGCGGATGGCCCGACTCCTTCGCCAGGGAAGCTGCGACCTACCAGTTGTTCACCGCGTTGCCACCCGAGGACCGGGTGTGTCCCGAGCTGCTGGCTCACGACGGTGACAAGCGCATCCTGGTGCTCGACGACCTCGGCCGGGCTCCGACGCTGGAGGACAAGCTGCGCGGGTCGGACGCCCGGGCTGCCGAGACCGCGCTGCTGTCGTGGGCGCGCGCGCTCGGCCGGATGCACGCGAGCACCGCCGGTCGCGAGCCGGACTTCGACGCGCTACTGCGCAGGCTCAGCCGCGCGCGCGGCGACGAGGCGGGACCCGACCACGACGGTGACGACATGGTGCCGCTCGCGGCGGTCGCGGAACTGCCCGCCCTGCTGCACGGCTCGTTCGGTGTCTCGACGCCCGACACCGTGCTGGACACGGTGGAACGCGCGGCAGAGGGGTCCCGTTCGGCGACCTACCGGGCGTTCAGCCCGGTGGATCTGTGGCCGGACAACAACCTGATCACCGATGCCGGAGTGCGATTCCTCGACTTCGAGCACGGGCGCATCCGCAACGCACTGGCCGACGTCGCCCACCTGTGGGCACCGTTCGCGTCGAGCCCGCAACCGCTGGCGCTGCCCGGCGGGCTGAGCGAGGCGATGACCGCGGCCTGGCGGGCCGAGGTCGTGGAACTGTGGCCGGGCCTGGCCGACGACGAGCGGCTCTCGTCGTTCACGCTGAACGCCCAGCTGGTGCTGGTGTGGGTGAGCACGTGGCGCGACCTGCCCAACCTGGGCGACGCCCGTGGCGCCGGACCGGCCAGCCGTGCGGCGGCGCTCGTGAGCTGGTGGCGCGATCTCGCCGGGCGGGCGGAACTCGCGGGCGAGCAGGCCGTCGCCGACCACGCGGCGGCGGTGTCCGCCGCGCTCGACGCGCGCCTCGGCCCGGGGCTTGAGCTGGCGCTGTACCCGGCGTTCCGGTAGCGGCGGCACCGCGGTGACAGCGGCAACAACACTGTCGGCGGGGCCGGTTACGGTCGGGGTGTGCACCAGGACGAACTCTTCAGGGTGAACCCGGACGTCGCCGAGTCCGGGCGCGCCGAGTCGGCGACCTCGACGGCCCCGGTCTCGACCCCGGCCCCGGCCCACGCCCCGCTCGCGGTGCGGATGCGGCCTCGGTCGCTGGACGAGGTGGCGGGGCAGCAGCACCTGCTGTCCGACGGCGCGCCACTGCGCAGGCTGGTGGAGGGCGCCACACCCGCGTCGGTGCTGCTGTACGGGCCTCCGGGCACCGGCAAGACCACTTTGGCCGGTCTCGTCTCGACGGCCACCGGGCGGCGCTTTGTCGCGCTCTCGGCGCTGTCGGCTGGTGTCAAGGAGGTCCGCGGCGTCATCGAGGAGGCACGTCGTCGCCGCCAGTACACCACCGAGGACACCGTGCTGTTCATCGACGAGGTCCACCGCTTCTCCAAGACACAGCAGGACGCGCTGCTGGGCGCGGTCGAGGACCGCACCGTGCTGCTGGTGGCGGCCACGACCGAGAACCCGTCGTTCTCGGTCGTGGCCCCGCTGTTGTCGCGGTCGCTGGTGCTGCAACTCCGGCCGCTGACCGACGACGACGTGGCCGGGCTCGTTCGCCGGGCCGTGTCCGACGAGCGCGGTCTCGCGGGCGGTGTCGACGTCGCCGACGAGGCGGTCGAGCACCTGGTGCGGCTCGCGGCGGGGGACGCGCGCCGGGCGCTGACCGCGTTGGAGGCGGCCGCCGAGGCGGCCACGGCCACGGGCACGGGCCGGATCGACCTCGCCACCGTGGAGTCCACGGTGGACAAGGCGGCCGTGCGTTACGACCGTGACGGCGACCAGCACTACGACGTCATCAGTGCGTTCATCAAGTCGATTCGCGGCTCCGACGTCGACGCCGCGCTGCACTATCTCGCTCGCATGATCGAGGCGGGCGAGGACCCGCGTTTCATCGCCCGCAGGCTGGTGGTGCATGCCAGTGAGGACATCGGACTGGCCGATCCGGGCGCGTTGCAGGCCGCGGTCGCCGCCGCCCACACCGTGCAGCTCATCGGTATGCCCGAGGGCAGGCTGGCGCTCGCGCAGGCGACCGTCCATCTCGCCACCGCGCCGAAGTCCAACGCCGTCATCACGGCCATCGACGCGGCGCTGGCCGACGTGCGCTCCGGCGGTGTCGGCTCGGTGCCGCCGCACCTGCGCGACGGGCACTACACGGGTGCGGCGACCCTCGGTAACGCCCAGGGCTACCGCTATCCCCACGACACAGCGGAGGGCGTGCTCGCCCAGCAGTACCCGCCGGACGAACTCGTCGGCCGGGACTACTACCACCCCGGGTGGCACGGCGCGGAACGCACCCTGGCCGAGCGGGTGCCGAAGCTGCGCCGCACTATCCGGGGAGGCGGTCGGTAGTGGCTGACGACGCGCGGTAGCCTGACGGCCAATCCTGGTGGTCGGTGATGAAGTTCCGAGGAGGGTATGTGTCGGCAGGGCAGATCGCCGCGTTGATCGCCGCGGGCGCCTTCGTGCTGCTGGTGTTGTTCCTGGTGATCGCGCTGGTCAAGCTCGGCCGCACGCTCGACGAGGCCACGACCGCGATTCGCAAGGCGCACGAGAACACCGATCCGCTCCTGCACGGGGCGAATGAAACGATCACCCACGTCAACACGCAGTTGGAGCGGGTGGACGGCATCACGGCCAACGCGCAGGCGGTGTCGGGCAACGTGTCCGCCCTCTCGTCGGTGTTCACCGCCACGCTCGGAGGGCCGCTCGTGAAGACGGCCGCGCTCTCCTACGGCATCAGCAAGGCGATGCGGGCTCGCAGGCGCAAGGCCGACGAGGGCAAGCACTCCCGCCGCAGGAGGAAGAAGGGCGGTCGGTGATGAAGCGACTCTTCTGGCTCGGTGTCGGTGTCGCCGCAGGGGTGACGCTGTCCCGCAAGGCGACCGAGACGGCTCGTCAGGCCTCGCCCGCCGGGTTAGCCTCGAACGTGGGTGACGCCATCCGGGAGCTGGCGGGCGCCGTCGGCGCGTTCGGCGCCGACGTCCGTGTCGGCATGAGCGAGCGGGAGCACGAGCTGAACGACATCGTGGAGCACCGTTCCGGACTGCCCCGGCAGCCCGCGGTCCGGGACGAGCGGGTGCGCGGGCGGCATGCCGCGCCCGAGTCCCGGCGAGCGCGCAGGGCGGAGAGCTGACGGACGCGGTCGACACGCCGGCCCCTGCGGGTCGCCGCGGCCACGGCCTCTTCGCCGCCCCCGTTCGCATCCATCAGGACCGGTCCGCGCGATCCCGCGAGCCCGGCCGCCTCACGCCAAGGAAGACCAGTGGAAACACACGAGATCAACAAGCGATTTCTCGACTTCTTCGCCCGGCACGACCACACGAGGGTGCCGAGTGCGTCACTGCTCCTGGACGACCCGACGTTGCTGTTCGTGAACGCGGGCATGGTCCAGTTCAAGCCCTACTTCGTCGGTGAGGTACCCGCTCCCTACCCACGCGCCACCAGCGTGCAGAAGTGCGTGCGCACCGGCGACATCGACGAGGTCGGCAAGACCACCCGCCACAACACGTTCTTCCAGATGGCGGGCAACTTCTCGTTCGGCGATTACTTCAAGCACGGCGCCATCAAGCAGGCGTGGGAACTGCTCACCACGTCGCAGGACGACGGTGGCTTCGGCTTCGACCCCAGCAGGTTGTGGGCCACCGTGTACGAGCACGACGCGGAGACGGCCGCCCTGTGGCGGGAGATCGCGGGCCTGCCCTCGGACCGCATCCAGTACCGCGACGCCGAGGACAACTACTGGGACATGGGCGTACCCGGCCCGTGCGGGCCGTGCTCCGAGATCTACTACGACCGTGGGCCCGAGTACGGCCGCGAGGGCGGTCCCGCCGTGGACGAGGACCGCTATCTGGAGATCTGGAATCTGGTCTTCATGCAGGAACTGCGGGGCGAGCTGAGCCCGAAGAAGGGCCACGCGCCCATCGGGGAGCTGCCGCAGAAGAACATCGACACCGGCATGGGTATCGAGCGTGTCGCGTACCTGTTGCAGGGTGTCGAGAACGTCTACGAGACCGACCTCGTGCGCCCGGTGATCAACCGCGCCGAGGAGTTCTCCGGCCGTCGCTACGGCGCCGACCACACCGACGACGTCCGCTTTCGCGTCATCGCCGACCACGCGCGGTCGGGAGTCATGCTCATCGCCGACGGCGTCACGCCCGGCAACGAGGCACGGGGCTACGTGCTGCGCCGCCTGTTGCGCCGCATCGTGCGCTCGGTGCGGCTGCTCGGTGTCCACGAGCCGGTGTTGCCGGAATTCGCCGCCGTGGTGCGCGACGCGATGGCGCCGTCGTACCCGGAGGTCGCCCGCGACTTCGACCGCATCAGCGATGTGATGCGGCTGGAGGAGGAGACGTTCCTGGCCACCCTGACCAGTGGCTCGCGCATCTTCGACCTCGCGGCGAGTCAGACCCGGGACTCCGGTGGCACGATCCTCGCGGGCGACAAGGCCTTCCAGCTGCACGACACCTACGGCTTCCCCATCGACCTGACGCTGGAGATGGCCGCGGAGCAGGGCCTCGCGGTGGACGAGGACGGCTTCCGCACGCTCATGGAGCAGCAGCGGCAGCGCGCGAAGGCCGACGCCGCCTCCCGCAAGACCGGCCGCGGCGACCTCTCGGTGTACCGCAACCTGCTGGAGGACCACGGGGAGACCCAGTTCCTCGGCTACACGGACCTGCAGGCCGACGCCAGGGTGCTGGGCCTGCTCGTCGACGGCAAACCCGTTCCCGCCGCGGCGGAGGGCACCACCGCCGAGCTCGTACTCGACCGCACCCCCTTCTACGCGGAGGGTGGTGGGCAGATCGCCGACACGGGCGTGCTCGTGGGCGAGGGTGTCGAACTCACGGTGCTCGACGTGCAGAAGCTGGTGCCTGGCCTGTTCGTCCACCGGGTGGAGGTCGTGGCGGGCGAGGTGGGCGTGGACACCCGCCTCACGGCCTCGGTGGACGGCACGCGGCGCGCGGCCGTCGCGCGGTCGCACTCGGCCACTCACCTGGTACACGCGGCGGTGCGGGGCGCCTATGGCAACCGCGCGGCCCAGGCGGGGTCGCTCAACACGCCCGGCCGGATGCGCTTCGACTTCACCACGCCGAAGTCCGTGTCGGCCGACGTTCTCACCGAGGTCGAGGAGGAGGTCAACGACTACCTCCAGACCGATGTCGAGGTGCGGTCGTACACGACGACCAAGGACCGGGCGCTCGAACTCGGCGCGGTCGCGCTGTTCGGCGAGAAGTACGGCAACGACGTGCGGGTGGTCGACATGGGCGACTACTCGCGGGAGCTCTGCGGCGGCACCCACGTCGAGCGCATCGGCCAGCTCGGGCTGGTCAAGCTGGTCGGCGACGCCTCCGTGGGCTCCGGCGTGCATCGCGTCGAGGCCCTCGTCGGCGGCGATGCCCTGCGCCACGTGCGTAAGGAGCAGCTGCTGGTGTCACAACTGGCCGGAACGCTGAAGGTGCCCACCGACGAGTTGCCGTCGCGCGTCGAGGACGTGCTGACCCGGCTGCGCAACGCCGAGAAGGAGATCGAGCAGCTGCGGATGCGCGAGGTGCTGGGGTCGGCGGGCACGCTGGCCGACCGCGCCACCGACGTCGGCGGGGTCGCGGTCGTGGCGGAGCGGCTCGACCAGAGCATCGACGCGGGCTCGCTGCGTGCGCTCACCGGCGAGGTGCGCAACCGGCTGGGCACCCGCCCCGGCGTCGTGGCGTTGTTCTCCCCGTCCGGCGACGGGAAGGTGAGCTTCGTGGTCGCCACCACCGCCGCCGCCCGTGACGCCGGGCTGGCGGCGGGCAAGCTCGTGCCCGCGTTCGCCGAGTCGATCGGTGGGCGAGGTGGCGGCAAGCCCGACATGGCGCAGGGCGGCGGCAGCAGGCCCGACGGCATCGGGCAGGCCGTGGAGGCCCTCCGCTCGGCCGTCGCGGCGGCCCGGTGAGCGACGTTCGGCCCGACCGGCCCGGGGAGCACGACCCCGGGGCCGGTCGGCGGCTCGCCGTCGACGTCGGGTCGGTCCGGGTCGGGGTCGCGCTGAGCGATCCCGCGCCGATCCTGGCGACCCCGCTCGTTACCCTGTCGCGTGATGTCGACACCGACAGCGATCTCGGCGAGCTCGCCCGGCTCGTCGCCGAACACGATGTGGTCGAGGTGATCGTGGGACTGCCGAGGACACTGGCCGACCGTCACGGCAGCGCCGCCACCGTCGCCACCGACTACGCGGGGCGGCTGGCTGAGCGGATCGCACCCGTCGCGGTACGGCTGGCCGACGAGCGGCTGAGCACCGTGAGCGCGAGCCGGATGCTGTCTCAGCGCGGTGTGAAGGGACGTAAGCAGCGGGCGGTCGTCGACCAGGCCGCCGCCGTGGAGATTCTGCAGGGCTGGCTGGACGCGCGTGCCGCCGCTGTCGGACGGGAGGCAGGACAGCAGTGAGCACACCCTTCGACGGCGCCGACGCACAGGACCCCCGCAGGCGGCGCCCCGGACCGCCCGGGCCACGTTCCCAGCGCGGCCAGCACCCCCCTCATCCGGCGCCGGGGCAGCCCCCGCAGGGGCCGAGGCCGCAGGCCCCGCCCCCGCCGCAGGCGTCGCCCCGGCCATCCCGGCGTTCGGCGACCGGGGAGAACCCGCTCCCGCCACGCCGTGCTCCCCGCACCGCGCGGCACGCGGCGCCCGAACCGAATCTGCCGCCCCCGGCGGGCGATCAGGGCGATCTGCTCGACGACTTCGGCGGTGACCCCACCCCACCGGCTCCACCGGCCGCACAGCCTCCCGCGCCGCCCGTGCGGCCCGGGCCACCACCGGGACGCCCCCCGCGACGCCGTCGCAGGCCCTCACCCAACGACGGGGTACCACCGGACGAGAACCCCACCGAGGTGCTGCGGCTCGACGACGACGCCTACGACGACCTCTACGACGAGGAACTGGGCTACGACGGTCGCGACGACTACGACGACTATGACGACGACTACTACTACGACGATGACGACGACCTGCTCGACGACGCGGACGACCAGCGCGACGGCAGGCGTGTGGTGTCGGCGTCGTCGGCGGAGGACGGCGACCGGGCGGAGCCCGAGTACTTCGGCGACGACCGGGACCTCGACGACGAGGAACCGCCCCGGGGCGGCCGGGGCCGAAGGCTGCTCAAGTGGATCGCCGCCCTGCTCCTGCTCGCCGTGCTCGCGGGAGGCTCGTACTTCGGGGCCCGGGAACTGCTCGGGTTCGGCTACGAGGACTACGACGGCCCCGGTGAGGGCGATGTCATCCTGCATGTCGAGGACGGCGACGTCACCAGCGTGATCGCGCGCAAGCTCGCCGAGCTCGACGCGGTGGCCAGTGCGGAGGCGTTCCTCGCGGCCGGGGAGTCGGACCAGCGCCTGCTCAGCGTGCAGCCCGGCTACTACCAGGTCAAGAGCAAGATGTCGGGTGAGTCCGCGGTGTCGGCGCTGGTCGCCGAAGAGGCGCGGGTGGGACATCTGCAGATCAGGGCGGGCACCCAGCTCTCCGACGTCATCCAGCCCGACGACTCGGTGACCCCCGGGGTGTTCAGCCTCCTGTCGAAGGCATCCTGCGCCACGGTGAACGGCGAGAGCACCTGCGTCTCGCCGGAGGAGCTGCGCGAGACCGCCGACACGGTCGACCCCGCCGAACTCGGGCTGCCCGACTGGGCGGCACGGGACGCGGCCGAGGCCGAGGAGGGCCGGACGCTCGAAGGGCTCATCGCGCCCGGCGTCTACGACGTGCGGCCGGGCTCGGACGCCCGCGAGCTGCTGTCGCAGGTGCTGGACTCCTCCGTGACGCGGCTGGAGGCGGCGGGACTGCCGGGCGCGGCGGACGATCTGGACTACAGCCCGTACGAGGTTCTCGTGATCGCCTCGATCATCGAGAAGGAAGCGGTGAAGGCCGACTTCGGGAAGGTCTCCAGCGTGATCGACAATCGCATGGAGATCGAGATGCCCCTGGGCATGGACTCCACGGTGAACTATCTGCTCGAACGGCCCGAACTCACCACCGACGACGAGGCCAGGGCGAACCAGGGGCCCTACAACACCTACGAGACGATAGGTCTGCCGCCGACGCCCATCGCGTCGCCGAGCGCCGAGGCGATCGCGGCGGCACTGAAGCCCGAGGACACCGACTACGTCTACTTCGTCAAGTGCGAGAAGAACGGCCTGTCGTGCTTCAACGTGGAGTACGAGGACCATCTCGCCGACCGGGACGACGCGCGGGCTCGCGATGTCTACTGAGGCCGGTCGCGGGACCGCACGCAGGGCGGGGCTGGCGGGGTCGCCGGTGCGGCACTCGCTGTCCCCGGTCCTGCACAACGCGGCGTACGCGGCTCTCGGCCTCAGCGGGTGGCGCTACGACACGCACGAGGTCGATGCCGATTCCCTGCCGGGTTTCGTGGCGGGACTCGGCCCGGAATGGACGGGCCTGTCGGTCACGATGCCGGGCAAACGGGTCGCGCTGGACATCGCGGACGTGGCCACCCCGAGGGCGAGGGTGGTCGGCGCGGCCAACACGCTGACCCGCGCCGCGTCCGGGCGCTGGCACGCGGACTGCACCGACGTCGACGGTGTCGCGGACGCACTGCGGGCCGCGGGCGGTCTGCGCGCGGGGGAGGGCGGCGGCACGGCACTCGTGCTCGGCGCGGGCGGAACGGCGGCGGCCGCCGTGGCCGCGCTCGCCGAACTCGGGCTGACCGAGGTGCGGCTCGTCGTGCGGGACCCGGCGAGGGCGGGGGAGGCCGAGTCGGCCGCGCGCCGCGCCGGGCTCGCCGTGCGCGTACACCGGTGGGCGGACACCGAGCTCGGCGAGCTGGCCACCGCGGCGCGGGTGCTGGTGAGCACCGCACCACCGGAGGCCGTGGCACGGGACGCCGCCGCGCTGGCCCAGGTGCCGTGCGTACTCGACGTGATCTACCACCCGTGGCCGACGCCGCTGGCCGAGACGGCGCTGGAACGTCACGGCCGGGTGGCGACGGGCCTGGACATGCTGCTGCACCAGTCTTTCGGGCAGGTCGAGCAGTTCACCGGCCTGTCCGCACCGCGTGAGGCCATGCGCGACGCGCTGCGCGAGGCCACGGGCCACACCCTGCCGCTGCCCCTGAACTGAGCGCCGCCGTGTCCGCAGGTTGTGTAGCCGTGTCCGCAGTTCGCGTAGCCGTGTCCGCGGGTTGTGTAGCCGTGTCCGCAGCGCGCGCACGCTAGCGTGGGCCCATGCGGATCGCGATCCTCGACGACTACCAGAACGTCGCCCTCGAACTGGCCGACTGGGCCTCCCTGAACGCCGACATCCAGGTGTTCACCGAACACATCGCCGACCACGACGAACTGGTCCCGCGCCTCGCCGGGTTCGACGTCGTCGTCGCCATGCGCGAGCGCACGCCGTTTCCCGCGTCACTGCTCGCGCGCCTGCCGGACCTCCGGCTGCTCGTCACGACCGGGCAGCGCAACGCCGCCATCGACCTCGACGCGGCGCGCGAGCACGACGTGGTGGTGTGCGGGACGGGCTACCTGCCGCATCCGACCGTGGAGCTGACGTGGGCGCTGATCCTCGCCGCACACCGGCGGCTGCCCGTGGAACTGGCGGCGATGCGGGACGGCGGGTGGCAGACGACGCTCGGGACCAGCCTGCGGGGCGCGACTCTCGGTGTGCTCGGCCTGGGACGGCTCGGGTCGCAGGTCGCCCGCGTGGGCCAGGCGTTCGGGATGCGAACCGTGGCGTGGAGCCGGAACCTCACGGCGCAGCGGGCCGCGGAACACGACGTCACGGCGGTGTCGAAGGACGAGCTGCTCGCCACCTCCGACGTGCTGACGGTGCACCTCGTGCTCAGCGATCGCACCCGTGGCCTGCTCGGGGCCGCCGAGCTGGCGGCGATGAAGGACACGGCGCTGCTGGTCAACACCTCACGGGGACCCATCGTGGACACGGCGGCGCTGATCGACGCGCTGCGCGGCGGGATCATCGGGGCGGCGGCCCTGGACGTCTACGACGAGGAGCCGCTGCCGGCCGACCACCCGCTGAGGACCCTGCCGAACGCGGTCCTGACCCCGCACATCGGGTTCGTCACCCGTGATGTGTACGAGGTGTTCTACCGGGACGCCGTGGCCGACATCGCCGCTTTCCAGGCGGGAGCGCCGGTGCGGGTGCTGACGTCCTGAGCCGCTCAGCCGAGTTCGGCCAGGACGGCGTCGGTGAACTCCGGCCATGCCTGCGCGGCCCACGGGCCGAAGTCGCGGTCGGTCAGCGCCACGCAGCTCACGCCTGCCTCGGGATCGACCCAGAGGAAGGTTCCAGACTGTCCGAAGTGGCCGAACGTGCGGGGCGAGCTGCGCTTACCCGTCCAGTGCGGATCCTTGTGGTCGCGCAGCTCGAAGCCGAGCCCCCAGTCGTTCGGCTTCTGGTGGCCGAACCCGGGCAGCACGCCGCTCATACCGGGAAACGCCACGGTCGTGGCCTCGTCGAGCGTCGTCTGGTGAAGCAACGTCGGGCGCTGCAACTCGGCGGCGAACCGGACCAGATCGTTCACAGTGGACTCCGCACCCGCGCCGACGGAGCCATTGAGCACGGTGTCACGCAGCCCGAGCGGTTGCAGCAGCGCCTCCCGCTGGTAGCGCTCGAACGCGATCCCGGTGTGCTCGCTGACCGCGTCGGCAAGCTGCTCGAAACCGGCGGTGGAGTAGAGCCTGCGCTGTCCGGGTGGGGCGAGCACGCGGTGTTCGTTGAAGCCGAGCCCGGCGGTGTGAGCCAGCAGGTGGCGAACGGTGGCGCCCTCGGGGCCGGCGGGCTGGTCGAGTTCGACCGCGCCCTCCTCGACGGCGATGAGCGTGGTGTAGGCGGTGAGCAGCTTGGTGACCGAGGCGAGCGGGAACGCCCGCGCCCGGTCGCCGTGAGCGCCGAGCAGGGTGCCGTCGGCCCGGACCACCGCCACGGCGGCGTTGTCGACGGGCCACTGGTCGATCAGGCGCACGCTGTCCATGCCCTCACTCTAACGCCGCCCGCGACGCGGCCTGCGGACACGGCGACGCGGGCTGCAGACACTGCTACGCAGGCTGCGGACACGGCTACGCGGGCTGCGGACACGGTGTCAGAGGTGGCGGGTGAACCACCCCGCGGCGAGGTCGCTGACCTGTTCGAGCGCGCCCGGCTCCTCGAACAGGTGGGTGGCGCCCGGGACCACCTCCAGCTCACACGGGCCGGCCAGCCGCCGGGCGGCCTGTTCGTTCAGGCGCAGCACCTGGCTGTCCTGCCCGCCGACGATGAGCAACGTCGGGCACTCCACGTCGGTCAGCGCGGCGCCCGCGAGGTCGGGGCGTCCACCCCGGGAGACGACGGCCTTCACGAGCTCCGGCCTGCGTGCCGCCGCCACCAGCGCCGCCGCCGCACCGGTACTCGCCCCGAACAGGCCGAGGGGCAGTGTCCGGGTG
Organism: Saccharomonospora piscinae; assembly: GCF_005862235.1. Lineage (GTDB taxonomy): Bacteria > Actinomycetota > Actinomycetes > Mycobacteriales > Pseudonocardiaceae > Saccharomonospora > Saccharomonospora piscinae. The sequence continues at coordinate 42,287 of NZ_VCEK01000001.1, forward strand.
GTGGCGGCACCGTTCAGCTGGTCCACGGCGGTCACGAGGCGGCCCGCGAGCAGGCCGATGTCGAAACGCAGCTCGCCGGTCGCGGCGTCGCGGCTGCCCTCCTCGGCGGTGAGCAGGTCGAACAGCAGGGTCGCGAGGCGCTGGTCCTGCAGGCTCCGGGCGACCGCGACGTTGCGGGGACTGCGCCGCGAGCTGCCGGAGCCGTGGGCGAACGCCACCACTCCTCGCGCGTCGGCCGGAACGGTCAACTCGCCCGACAGTGCGGTCGTGCCGGTCGCCACGCCGAACGGGACCGTCACGGGTCGCCCCCGGCGTAGCGGTCCAGCAGGGTGACCACCTCGTCGTCGCCGGTCTGCGAGAAGTTGCGGTACCACTGGCCGACGGCCTGGAACTGCGGCGGCTCGGACACGCAGACCACCGCGTCGGCCTCGGCCCGCAGCGCCGCGGCGGCCGGGGGAGCGCAGACGGGGGCGGCGAACACGAGCCTGCGGGGGCCTTCCCGGCGGAGGGCACGCAGCGCGGCGGTGGCGGTGACCCCGGTGGCCAGCCCGTCGTCGACGACGATGACGTCACGGCCCTCCAGCCGTTCGGGGTCGCGCCCGCGCTGGTAGACGCCCAGCCTGCGCAGCGCCTCCTCGCGTTGTGCGTCACCGGCCTGGTCGAGTTCGTCGTGGGTCATGCCGACCATGCGGACGCTGTACTCGTCCACGACGACCGGACCGTGCGCGGTGACGGCACCGACGCCGAACTCCGGACGACCCGGGGCTCCGATCTTGCGGGCGACCGCGACGCCGAGTGGTGCGCCCAGCGCGGCGGCGACCTCGGCGGCCACCGGAACCCCGCCCCGCGCGAGCCCGAGCACCACGGGTTCGACCCAGTCGGCGTCGCGCAACGCCTCGGCGAGTACGCGGCCTGCCTCGCCGCGATCGGCGTAGATCCTGCCCGTGGCGGCGGCTCTGCGGCTCATCCGGGTTCCCCCCGCCGCTTGCGGTGGACGACCCAGGCGAGGTCCACGGCGCTGCCGACGGCGACGAGGCCCAGTAGCACCGTGCCCCACCAGGCGTCGGCGTAGGCGAACAGGACCGCGCCGCCGATCGCCAGCACGACGGCCAGTGTGGCGAGCACGATCCGCAGCGTCAGCGCGCTGTAGGCGGGCGCGGCACCGCCGAAGCCCGCCGTCGGGTCGTGGTAGTCGGGCAGGCCCCGCGCGTAGTCCTCGCGGGAGCGAGGCCGTGAATGGTGTGCTCGTGCCTGCATGGAGATCGAGTACCCCGGTCGGGGCGGCCACACACGCGGCCCGGCGCGGGAGCGGGGCCGCGTGTGCGGACCGGCTAACCGTCGAGGTCCTGGGCGACGACGTCGGCCACCGCGTCCACGGCTTCCTGTGCTCCGTCGCCCTCGGCCGCGATGACCACCGTGTCCCCCTGGCCCGCTGCCAGAGTCATCAGGTTGAGCACGCTGGCCGCCTGCACCGGGTCACCACCGTCCTTGGCGATGGTCACCGGCACGGCCTGGGCCGCCGCCGTCTTGGCGACCAGGGCGGCGGGCCGGGCGTGCAGGCCGACCTCGCTCGCCACGGTCACTGTGCGCTCGGGCACGTCGTCATCCCTTCGTCGTGTCGTCGGGGACAGTGCCGCCGGACGGCGACGCTGGCGGGTCGGCGGCCTGCGAGGAATCGGCGGGTCTGTCCGCGACCTCGTCCTCCTCGCGGCCGGGGGTACGCAGATTCCACTTGGTGATGGCCCACCGGAACAGCAGGTAGTAAATCACCGCGTAGACCAGCCCGATCGGGATGAGCAGCCACGCCTGACTCGCCGCGGCGGCGCCGGAGTTGAGTGCGAAGTCGATGCCGCCCGCGGAGAACGTGAAGCCGAGGTGGATGTCCAACGCGTTGACCAGGGCGTGTGAGACACCGGTGAGCAGGGCGTGGATGAGGTACAGCGGGAACGCGACGTACATGAACGTGAACTCGATCGGCTCGGTGATGCCGGTGAGGAACGCCGTCAGGGCCGCCGAGATCATGATGCCGCCGACGACCTTCTTCTGGCTGGGGCGCGCCGTCTGCCAGATCGCCAGTGCCGCGGCGGGCAGAGCGAACATGAAGATCGGGAAGAACCCGGTCATGAAGGCGCCGGCCTCGGGGTCACCGTCGAAGAAGTTGTTGATGTCGCCACCGTCGAGGACGAACCACACGGGCACGTTGAGCAGCTGGTGCAGCCCGATCGGGATGAGCAGCCGGTTCAGCACACCGTAGATCCCACCGCCGAGGACGGCGTCGCTGGTGGCGAGCTCGCCCAGGTTCTGGATTCCGGCGTTGATCACCGGGAAGACCAGCCCGAACACGACCCCCAGCAGCAGCAGGGCGACCGAGTTGATGATGGGAACGAACCGGCGGCCACCGAAGAACGCCAGGTAGGGCGGCAGCTTGATGCGGTGGAAGCGTTGCCAGAGCACGGCGGTCACCAGCCCGACCACCACCCCCGACAGCACGCTGTAGGGCCACTTGATCGGAGCGAGCAGCCAGGCTTCGTCGAAGCCTTCCATCTCCTCGATGGGGGCGAAGACCTGGACCACCTTGTTGAACACCACGAAGCCGACCACCGCGGCCACCCCGGTGGAACCGTCACCCTTACGGGCGAACCCGACCGCGATGCCGACGGCGAACAGCAGCGGCAGCCAGTCGAACAGCCCGCCGCCCGCGGCGGCGAGGACACTCGCGATGTCCTCGGTGGCCTCCCACCGGCCGAGCATGTCGTCCTGGCCCAGCCGCAGCAGCAGCCCGGCCGCGGGCAGCGCGGCGATGGGCAGCATGAGGCTGCGGCCGAACCGTTGCAGCCCCGCGAGTCTGTTCTTCTTGGGCTTGCCCGTGTCGGATGCGGTAATCATCCGTGTCCTCCCTCAGACTCCCGGATCCGGATTGCTGGTCGTGGTCTTCGCGCGGAATCCGGGCGCCCGGAACGCGGTGCTGACAGCGGTCGCCCTGTCGCGCGCGATCAGGTACGCGGCGGCCCGCGGCGCTGCGGTGTAGAGCCGGGAGGCGGCGAAGCGGCGGCATACTCGCTACGAAGGACCACAATTGGTACGTTCCGGTCTAGACCACTGATGTGATGGGGCAGAATGCTCCGCGACCCGCCCGGGTGTCAACCGCCGTGACGCGTTCGTGCCCACGGTGGCGACGCCCCGGCCGTTCGGCACGACTACTCACAGGGAGACCGCGATGGCGGACGACAGGCCGGAGAAGATTCTGGCGGCCCTCGGTGGCGCCGGAAACGTCGCCGAGATCGAGGGCTGCATCACGCGACTGCGCTGCGAACTGGAGGACGCCGCCGTCGTCGACGAGGCCGCTCTCAAGCAGCTCGGCGTACACGGGGTCACGACGGTGGGCACCGTGGTGCAGGTCGTCGTGGGCCCCGAGGCCGACGCGATCGCCGAGGACATCCAGGATCTGTTGTGAGCCTGGCGGTGGGCAGCCCGGTGGCGGGTACGACGCTGGAGCTGGGAGAGTTGCCCGACGCCGTGTTCGCCGAGGCGATGGTGGGCCCCGGGATCGCGGTGCGGCCCGCCGGGGGACGTGCCGACGCGGTGTCTCCGATCGACGGCACGATCGCCACGCTGCACCCGCACGCGTTCGTCGTGGCGGGCGAGCACGGCAGGGCGGTGCTGGTTCACCTGGGTATCGACACGGTCAAGCAGCAGGGTGAGGGATTCACGCCGCACGTGGTGCGCGGTGAAGCGGTGCGCGCGGGACAGCCCGTGGTCAGCTGGGATCCCGGCGCGGTGGCCGAGGCGGGGTTCTCGCCGCTGGTACCGGTGGTCGCGCTCGACGCGGCAGCCGATGCGCTGTCCACCGCGGCGACCGGGGAGCCGATCGCCGCGGGACAGCCGTTGTTCACCTGGGGCGACTGACGGTCCTGCCGGGGTTCACCGGGTGACGATCCGGTCGCCCTCGATCGCGACCTCGATACCGGGCAGCGGCGCCTCCGCCGGACCGCCCCGCACCGCGCCGGTGAACGGGTCGAAGGTCGAGTTGTGGCAGGGGCAGCGGAGTTCGGACTGCTCGGCGACCACGGTGCAGCCCTGGTGGGTACACACGGCGCTGAACGCCGTGACCTCGTTCTCGGCGCGACGGGAGAGGATCGCCTCCTGGCCGTCGGGAGTGGTCACGGAGGTGGCGGAGCCGACGGGGACGTCGTCGAGCGAGGCCAGTTCGGTGCCCGGTGACACCGAACCGTCGGGCTGGTCGTTGCCGCCGGGCGAGGAGTCCTCGCCCGAACAGGCGGTGAGTGCGGCGGCGCCGAATGCGGTTCCGGCCACGGCGGCGCCGGTGGTCAGCACGGTGCGGCGGCTGTGCGTTCGTCCGGTCATGTCCATCCCAACGTCGTCGTCCCCGAGGTGGTTCACGCTCCGGGCGAGTTGTGTGAAGATTCGATCATCTGGCGTACCGTGGCTGTGCGGAGCGTGAACACGCCGGTGTACATCGACGATACGGGGTGGCGCGATGATCGGCTGGATCTTGCGGGTGCTCGTCGCGGCAGGGCTGCTCGGCTCCGCGTGGGTCCACTGGGTGGTGTGGGACGACTGGGCCGGCGACATGGCCGTGGTCGGGCCCCTGTTCCTGGTCAACGTCGTCGCCGGCGTGGTGATCGCGGTGGCCGTGCTCGTGTGGCGTCATCCGTTGCCCGCGCTCGCGGCCATCGCCTTCGGCCTCGCGACTCTCGGCGCCTACGTGTTGTCGCTGACGGTCGGCTTCTTCGGTGTGCAGGAGCAGTTCGCCACTCAGGAGGAGCTCTGGGGTGTGATCACCGAGGTGGCGTGCGTGGTCTTCGGGGCGGCGCTGCTGCTGCCCGGGGTGCGCGGCGCGCGCCGGGCGCCTTCGGGTGCGGTGCGCTGACGGGCCGTTTCCGCGTCACCCGGTCAGGGGTGATGTGGGGCTGCGCGAACCGGGCGGTGCCGTTCGCGCGCCGGTGAGCTTGCCGGGGCCGCAGTGGTCGCCGCACCCTCGGAGTCATGCACTGGGTGATCGTGACATTACCGCTCGCTGTGATCGGGCTTGTGGTCGGATGGGCCGCGAGCCGCGCGTTGTCCCGTGCCCGCAGGCCCGCGCCCGTGCCCGTGTGGTGCGGCCCGGCCACGGGTGCCTTGTGGGGCGCCACCGGACTGCTGGCGGCGCAGGGCGTGCTGCCGGGCTGGTGGCTGCCCGTACCCCTGGCCGCCGCCGCGTTCGCGGTCCCGCTGGCGGTGGCGGACCTCCGGTACCGGCGGCTTCCCGACGTCCTCACCCTGCCCGCGTACGCGGTCGCGCTCGCGGCCGTCGGTTCCGCCGCCGCCAGCGGGCCGGGCCCGCCGCTCGCGCTGGCCGCGCTCGTGGGTGGTGCGGTCACACTGGCCTGTCACTGCGCAGTCCACGCCCTCGCGCCGGGCTCGCTCGGCCCCGGCGACGTGAAGCTCTCGGGCAGTCTCGGGGTGCTCAGCACGGCGGCGGGGTGGCCGACACTGGTGGTCTCGCTGGTGCTGGCCTCCCTGTTCACCGCGGTGCTGGGTGCCGCCGCGGCACTCGCGGGAACGCGGCGATGGCGCGACGGCGTGCCACACGGACCCGGCCTGCTGGCGGCCACGGTGCTCGGGGTGTCACTTCCGGGAGAGGTGGTGCGTGTGGGCAGCTGACGGGGCGCTCGGGGCGCGTGACAACATTGGCGTTGTGCTGCGTTGGATAACCGCTGGTGAATCGCATGGTCCCGCCCTCGCCGCCATCCTGGAGGGCATGGTGGCGGGCGTCGAGGTCACGTCCGCCGATCTGGGTGAGCAACTCGCGCGCAGGCGGCTCGGCTTCGGCCGCAGTCCCCGGATGGGGTTCGAGACGGACCAGGTCGAGTTCCTCGGCGGCGTCCGGCACGGACGCACCCAGGGCGGGCCGGTCGCGGTGAAGATCGACAACACCGAGTGGCCGAAGTGGGAGAAGGTGATGGCCACCGATCCCGTGGACCCGGCCGAGCTGGAGGGCCTGGCACGCAACGAGCCGCTGACCCGGCCCCGGCCGGGGCACGCCGATCTGCCGGGCATGCTCAAGTACGGCTTCGACGAGGCCAGGCCGGTCCTGGAACGGGCCAGCGCGCGCGAGACCGCCTCGCGGACAGCGCTCGGGACCGTCGCGCGGGCGTTTCTCCGGCAGCTGCTCGGAATCGAGATCGTGAGCCATGTGGTGTCGATCGGCAGGGCGAGCGCCCCCGAGGGGCCGCTGCCGGCGCCGGGTGACCTCGCGGCCGTGGACGAGAGCCCTGTGCGAGCGTTCGGTCAGCAGGCCACCGACGCGATGGTCGCCGAGGTGGATCAGGTCCGGAAGGCGGGCGACACCGTCGGTGGTGTGGTCGAGGTGATCGCGTACGGGCTTCCTCCGGGTCTCGGCTCGCACGTCCACTGGGAGCGCAGGCTCGACTCCCGGCTCGCGGCCGCGCTGATGAGCGTGCAGGCCATGAAGGGCGTGGAGATCGGCGACGGCTTCACCACCGCGGCGCGGTGGGGTAGCGAGGCGCACGACGAGATCGACGCGGCCGCCGACGGCCGTGCTGGTCGTGGGGTGTCGCGACGCAGCAACCGGGCCGGTGGCCTGGAAGGCGGTATGACCAACGGCGAGCCGCTGCGTGTGCGGGTCGCGATGAAGCCGATCTCGACGGTGCCCAGGGCGCTGGCCACCGTGGACGTGGCGACGGGCGACGCCGCGGTGGCGATCCACCAGCGTTCGGACGTCTGTGCCGTGCCGAGGGCCGGTGTCGTGCTGGAGTCGATGGTGGCGCTCGTGCTCGCCGACGCGGCGCTGGAGAAGTTCGGTGGTGACTCCCTGGCCGAGACCCGGCGCAACGCGGAGTCCTATCTCGGCGAGCTGACGGAGTTCTGGGAGCGGTCGCGGTCGTGACGGACACGAGCAGGGCGGAGCCGATCGTGGTGATCGGCCCGCCGGGATCGGGCAAGAGCACGGTGGGTCGGCTGCTGGCGCAGCGACTCGGCGTCGAGTTCCACGATGCCGACACCGAGATCCAGCGGGAGCAGGGCCGCCCCATCTCGGACATCTTCGCCTCCGACGGCGAGGAGGTGTTCCGTGCGATCGAGGAAGCGGCCGTGGAGCGGGGACTGCGGGAGTGCACCGGAGTCTTCGCCCTCGGCGGAGGCGCGGTGCTGTCCGCGACCACCCGGGAGCGGCTGGCCGGGCACACCGTGGTGTTTCTGGGTGTCGGCATGGCGGAGGGCGTCCGCCGCGCCGGGCTGTCCACGGCGCGGCCCCTGCTCGCGGGGGTCAACCCGCGCGCCACCTACAAGGCCCTGCTCGACGCCCGGCTACCCCTCTACCGGGCCATCGCCACCGTGGAGGTCGACACCGACGGGCTCACCCCGGACGAGGTCACCGACACCCTGATGGCACGACTGCCCGGCGAGGCGGCCCGCCCGCACTGAGCGGCGACGACGAACGCAGCGACGACGACGAGGACGCGAGCGATGAGGAAAGACATGTCGGAACCCGTGCGCATCCCGGTGCGCACCGCGCGACCCCACGACGTCGTGGTGGGCCGCGGCCTGCTCGGCGAACTCACCGAGTCGGTCCGCGACGCCTCGGCGATCGCGATCCTGCACCCGCCCACGCTCACCACGACCGCCGAGGCGGTGCGCTCGGAGCTGGCCGAAGCGGGGCTGGACGCACACCGGGTGGAGATCCCCGACGCCGAGGACGGCAAGGCGCTGTCGGTGGCCGACTTCTGCTGGGAGGTGCTGGGCCGCATCGGGCTCGACCGCCGTGGCGTGGTGATCGGCCTCGGTGGTGGCGCGGTCACCGATCTGGCCGGGTTCGTCGCGGGAACCTGGATGCGGGGGGTGCGGTTCGTCAACGTGCCCACCACGTTGCTGGGCATGGTGGACGCGGCGGTGGGTGGCAAGACCGGCATCAACACCGACGCGGGCAAGAACCTCGTCGGTGTCTTCCACGAGCCGTCGGCCGTGTTCGCCGACCTCGCCACGCTGGAGACACTGCCGCCGCACGAGCTGGTCGCCGGGATGGCTGAGGTCGTCAAGAACGGTTTCATCGCCGACCCCCGCATCCTCGAGCTGATCGAGGCCGACCCGGCCGCGGCCGTCGACCCGGAGGGCGACGTCCTCGCCGAGCTGGCGGCGCGCTCGATCAAGGTGAAGGCCGACGTGGTCGCGGCGGACTTCCGGGAGTCCGGCCTGCGCGAGGTCCTGAACTACGGGCACACCCTGGCCCACGCCATCGAGCGCAGGGAACGGTACCGCTGGCGGCACGGTGCGGCGGTGAGCGTGGGCCTCGTGTTCGCCGCCGAGCTCGGGCGCCTGGCGGGCCGGTTGGACGACGCCACGGCCGACCGGCACGCGGCGGTGCTGACCGCGTTGGGCCTGCCCACGACCTACGACCCCGACGCGCTGCCCCAGCTGATCGAGTCCATGCGCTCGGACAAGAAGACGCGCTCGGGGACGTTGCGTTTCGTCGTGCTCGACGGCCTGGCGAAGCCGGGCAGGCTGGAGGGCCCCGATCCCGCGCTGCTGGCGGGGGCGTACTCGGCCGTCGCGGGCGGGCGCGCCGCCGACGGGGGCGTGCTGCTGTGAGTGTCACCGCCTACGTGCTCAACGGACCCAACCTGGGCAGGCTGGGCCTGCGCCAGCCCGAGGTGTACGGCTCCACCACCTACGACGACCTCGCGCGTGGGTGCGTCGAGACCGGCGCGGAGCTGGGGCTCGACGTGGTGGTGCGCCAGACCGACCACGAGGGCGAGCTGGTCGGCTGGCTGCACGAGGCCGCCGACGCGGCGGCTCCGGTGGTGCTCAACGCCGGGGCGTGGACGCACTACTCGATCGCGGTCCGGGACGCGGCGGCGCAGCTGCGCGCGCCGTGGCTGGAGCTGCACATCAGCAACGTGCACGCCAGGGAGCCGTTCCGGCACCACAGTGTGCTGTCCGACATCGCGACCGGAGTGATCGCCGGGCTCGGCGTGGACGGCTATCGTCTGGCGTTGCGATGGGTGGCGGAACACGCCCGCTGACCCGCGCGAGGGGGAGGGGCGCGGCAGAGCATGGGTAGACGTCGACGATCGTCCGCGAGGTCGGCATGCGCGCTGGGGGTGGTGGCGGCACTGGTCACCGCGTGTACCGCAGGGGAGGCGGCGCCGAGGACGGGGGACGCCGCGGGAGGAGGCGATCTCGGCGGGCAGTCCCGTGCCGCCGATCCGCCACCGCAACCGCCCGCCGCGCTCGCCGTCGACGACCCGCGCGGCGGCGAGCGAGTGGTGGCACGCGGCGGGGCCGACGCCCCGTACAACTACGGCCCGACGCTGCTCGTGGAGGACGGCACGGTGCGCATGTGGTGGTGCAGCCAGTACGGCAGTGCCGCCCCGGCCGGCGACGACATCCTCTTCGCGGAGGCCCGCTCGGTCTCGGGACCGTTCACGGGCCCCGGTGGCGGCATTCCCCGCGCGGTGCTGTCGGGTGATCCGGGCGGATTCGACGCCGTCCACACCTGCGATCCGTCGGTGATCCGGGTGGACGGGACCTACTACCTGTACTACACGGGCGCGGCGGGCGATCACGCGCACGGCAACGCGATCGGCGTGGCCACCAGCACCGACGGGGTGAACTGGACGCGGGCGGCCGAAGGGCCCGTGGTGACCGCGGCGCACGACAACCACCGGGACAACACCTATGGCACGGGCCAGCCCGCGGCCGTCCATCTCGACGGCTGGTTCTACCTGATGTTCACGGACACGACCGGTGGTGCGGCGGGCTGGAACGGCGCGGGACAGTTCCTGCTGCGCTCGACGGACCCGACGTTCGCCCGCGACGTGGAAGCGCTCGGCGAGGGCGGGTTCGAGGCAGTGGCCGGCACCGCGGCACCGCGCACCCGCTCGCTGGTGGACGCGTTCAGCGCGGATCTGATGTGGGTGGACGCGATAGACGCCTTCGCGATCGCGCACCAGACAGCCGAGGGCACCGGACTGACGTTCTGGAACCGTACCTTCACCGCTTCGCCGTACCGCCCGGTGACGATCCCGAGCGAGTGGGAGGAGGGGCCCGGCCTGGTGCGCCAGCCGGACGGGCACGCGCCGACCTCGCCCCGGGACGTATGCGGGCGGGTTCCGTTCGACGTCGTGCAGGCCACCGTGATCGGAGCGGCGAACGCGCCCACCGGCCTGCGGCACTACGGCCTCGACGCCCACGGTGTGGCGGGCTGCGACGATCCCGGCCGGGCGCTCGCGGTGCTTGACGGCATCGCCGTGCCGTCGCCACTGCGCACGATGGATCTGGTGGTGGACGGCAGGCTGCTGCGCGTGGAGCGGCGTTCGGTGGCCACCGAGCTGGCCCGGCGGGTGCTCGACGAACGGCCGCCCGTGCTCGACGAGGTCCCGGTGGCGGGGCACCTGCGTCCGGGGGCGCGTGCGGTGCGCTCGGAGGGGCACGGCCTCGGCCTGGTGCTGGACGGCACGCTGTGGCCGCTGCGGTCCCCGGCGGCGCTGGAGCCCAACGACTCGCCCGTCTCGCCGGTGAGCGACGAGCAGTGGCGACAGTATCCGGGCGGCCCGGCTCTGGGCTACCGCGCAGGCTCGGCGTCCTGACGATCCCGGCGGCGCGGCCGTGGCGAGGGCCGCCACGGCGCGGTTTCGTCCCTCGGCTCGTCCCGTGGCTCGTCCGGCTCGCCGGAGTCGTCGCCGGGGCCCTGCGTGGCACGGAGCCTGCGCCCGACCAGCAGGCCGAGCCCTGCGGGAACGAGCACGAGCAGCGCGGTGAACGCCGCGCCCCCGGTGAGTGCGGAGGCCAGCGCGCTGACGCCGGTCCGGTCCACGAACACCGCCTTGCCGACCACGGTGAGCACCCCTGAGCCCACACCTCCCACGAGCGCGGCGACGAACCAGGCGCGGCCCGCTTCCGCAAGACCGGTCCAGGAGTCGATGGCGCTCCACAGGGCGGCTGTTCCCACGAGGACGGCGAGCGCGATCACGGTGACGAGCGTGACCTCGGTGGGCTGGAACACGGCGAACTTCGCGGCGGCCACGGTGGCGGCGGCATGCAGGACCGCCATGCCGAGTGCGCGCGGAATCCAGGACGGCATCCGCGTCACTCTACTGGCGCGTAGCGTCGTGGTGAACCGCCACGGCGGTGCGCGGGCGGGCGAACCCACGGCCCTAGACTGGGCCGGTGCCCGAGATCCACACCACGCGCCGCGACGCGCTGCGACAACGGCTGGCCGAGGCCGAGCTGGCCGCGTTGCTGGTCACGGACCTGCGCAACATCCGTTATCTGACCGGATTCACCGGCTCGAACGCGGCACTGCTCGTGACGGGCTCCGAGGGCGGCACGGTCTTCTGCACCGACGGCCGCTACACCGCACAGGCCGAGGCCGAGGTGCCGGAGCTGCGCCGGATGATCGAGCGGCCCAGCGCCACGGCGCTGGTGGGCCACGCGCGGCGCGTGCTCGCCCGGGGCGGTGCCGGCGGTGTCGGTGACGTCGTCGGCTTCGAGAGCGACCACGTGAGTGTGGAACAGCACGCGACCCTGGCCGACGCCGCTGGCGAGATCACGTTGCGGCGCGCGCCCGGACTCACCGAGGCGCTGCGCGAGCGCAAGGACGAGACCGAGGTCGCGGCGCTGCGCCAGGCCTGCGCCGCCGCCGACCGAGCACTGGCGGATCTGCTGGAACACGGAGGTCTGCGCCCGGGCCGCACCGAACGGGAGGTGGCCCGCGAGCTGGAGAACCGCATGGCCGAGCACGGTGCGCAGGCCACGGCGTTCCCGTCGATCGTCGCGGCGGGGGCGAACTCGGCGGTCCCGCACCACCGGCCCACGGCGGCGGTGCTCGCGAAGGGCGACTTCGTGAAGCTCGACTTCGGTGCCGTGGTGGACGGTTATCACTCCGACATGACGCGCACGGTGGTCCTGGGTGAGCCCGCCCAGTGGCAGCGGGAGGTCTACGAACTGGTGTCGCGTGCCCAGGCCGCCGGTGCGGCGGCGGTGCGGCCCGGCAGGGAACTCGCCGAGGTCGACCGCGCGGCCCGGGACGTGATCGCGGCGGCGGGGTACGGTGAGCGGTTCCCGCACGGGCTCGGTCACGGTGTGGGGCTGGACGTGCATGAGGCACCGAGTCTGGCCGCGACCGCCGTCGGTACACTGTCGGCCTGCATGGCGGTCACCGTGGAGCCGGGGGTCTACCTGGCGGGGCGCGGTGGAGTCCGGATCGAGGACACGCTCGTCGTGCGGGAGGGCACTCCCGAGCTCCTCACCCTGAGCACCAAGGAACTCGTGGTCGCGTAGCCGCGGCCCCACCCGACACAGGAGAACGCACACTCGTGGCCAGCACCAACGACCTCAAGAACGGCATGGTCCTCAATCTGGACGGCCAGCTGTGGTCCGTCGTGAACTTCCAGCACGTCAAGCCCGGTAAGGGCGGCGCGTTCGTCCGTACGACGCTCAAGCACGTCATCAGCGGCAAGGTGGTGGACCGCACCTTCAACGCGGGCACCAAGGTCGACACCGCCACGGTGGACCGCAGGCAGATGACGTATCTCTACAACGACGGCACCGACTACGTGTTCATGGACGGCGAGACCTTCGAGCAGCTCGAGCTGTCGGGCGCCCTCGTGGGCGACGCGGCAGGGTTCCTGCTGGAGAACACCGAGGTGCAGATCGGCATGCACGAGGGCACCGCGCTCTACGTCGAGCTGCCGACGACCGTGGAGCTGGTCGTGCAGCACACCGACCCGGGCCTGCAGGGCGACCGTTCGACCGGCGGCACCAAGCCGGCGATCCTGGAGACCGGCGCCGAGATCCAGGTCCCGCTGTTCCTGAGCACCGGCGCCAAGATCAAGGTGGACACCCGCGACGGCCGCTACCTCGGCCGTGCTTGAGGGCGGGACGGTGAACGACGACGCGCGCTCCTCCCGGCCCGCCCGGCGTGGCGGCGCGGGCCGTCGCGCGTCCCGGCGCCGCGCGGTGGAGTTCCTGTACGAGGCGGCGTTGCGGGGCGACGACCCCGTGACGTTGCTGTCGGGCCGGGTCGGCTCGGTGGAGGTCGACCCGGTCAGCGACTACACCATCACGCTGGTGGAGGGCGTCGGCCACCATCGCGAGCGCATCGACGAGGTGCTCGCGGAGCACGCGCAGGGGTGGTCGTTGCGGCGCATGCCGCCGGTCGACCTGGCCGTGCTGCGCGTCGGGCTCTACGAGCTGCTGTGGGCCGCCGACGTGCCCGACCCCGTCGCCATCGACGAGGCCGTGGGCCTGGCCAGGGAGTTGTCGACCGACGACTCGCCGCGCTTCGTCAACGGCGTCCTCGGCCGGATCGGCACGGTCGCCGACCGTCTGCGCGCGGTCCTCTGACGAGAGCCCGCACCCGCGGGACGGGTGCCGGTCACGAACGCCGAGGACCGCGCGGACCGGGGGCCGCGGGGCGCGCGGTCCGTCGCGGTGAGCGCCCGCTCATTCCTCCGCGGAAGGGCGGGCCTCGGGCGGTAGCACTCCCCACTCGATGAGCTGCTCGGTCAGCTCACCGGGTGTCATGTCGTAGATGATCGCCAGCGAGCGCAGGTCCTCGGTGCGGATCGAGAGCACCTTGCCGTTGTAGTCGCCACGCTGGCTCTGGATGGTCGCCGCGTAACGGGCCAGCGGACCCACCTTCTCGGCGGGGAGCTGCTGGAGCCGTTCGAGGTTGATCACTATCTTGGTGGCGGGTTCGGCGCCGGACGGCACCCTGCCCTCGGGCAGCAACTCGACCACCGGCACACCGTAGAAGTCGGCGAGCTCGGCCAGCTTCTGAACGGTGACCGCGCGGTCGCCCCGCTCGTACGAGCCGACGACGACGGCCTTCCAACGGCCGCCGGACTTCTGCTCGACCCCGTGCAGGGACAGGCCCTGTTGCTGGCGGATACCGCGGAGCTTGGCCCCGAGCGCCTTGGCGTAATCGCCCATGTGGTGGTTCTCCGTTTCCTCGCCCCGATGCGGCCTCCGATGACCGACAGGGAACACTTGAGCCGAATACTCAGAGTAATGGTTACGCCTTGTCGTCACCAGGTCAAGCAGATCATCGCCGCCTGGGGTTACTCACCGAGACAGACCACCCGTAAGGGCGAGGTCGTCGCCCTGCTACCGTCAACACGGTTCGCCTGCGAAGACGGCGAAAAAGACATCCTTTAAGGACCCGTCCCGTGAGGCGGGGAAGGAGACGGACCGTGGCGTCACGACCACGTGGCGCGACCGGACCGGCGGGGCGGCGCGAGCTGCTTTCGGCCGGAGACGTCGCGCGCACCATCGCCCGAATGGCCCATCAGGTCATCGAGAAAACCGCGCTCGGTGCCGAGGACATGCCGCCACCCGTGTTGCTGGGCATCCCCACCCGCGGGGCGCCGCTCGCGACGAGGCTCGGCGCGCGGATCAGCGACTTCGCCGACGTGACGGTGCCGCTGGGCACCCTCGACATCACGCTCTACCGCGACGACCTCCGGCGACGGCCGACGCGCCCGCTCGCCCAGACCCAGCTGCCCGACAGCGGTGTCGACGACCGCGTGGTGATCCTGGTCGACGACGTGCTCTTCTCCGGCCGCACGATCCGGGCCGCGCTCGACGCGCTGCGTGATCACGGGCGGCCCCGCGCGGTGCAGCTCGCGGTCCTGGTGGACCGCGGCCACCGCGAACTGCCCATCCGGGCCGACTACGTGGGCAAGAACGTGCCCACCTCCCGATCCGAGGACGTCTCCGTGCTGCTCGACGAGATCGACGGCCGGGACGCCGTGCTGCTGGGGGAGCGCCGATGAGGCACCTGCTGTCCACCGACGGCCTCGACGCCGACACGGCGACGGCGGTGCTCGACACCGCCGACGAGCTCAAGCGCACGCTGCTGGGCAGGGAGGTGCGTAAGCTGCCCACGCTGCGCGGGCGCACGGTGGTGACCCTCTTCTACGAGAACTCCACGCGCACCCGGGTGTCCTTCGAGATCGCGGGCAAGTGGATGAGTGCCGACGTGGTCAACGTCTCGGCGGGCGGATCGTCGGTCGGCAAGGGGGAGTCGCTGCGCGACACCGCGCTGACACTGGCCGCCGCCGGTGCCGACTGCGTGGTGGCGCGGCATCCCGCCTCGGGTGCGCCGCACCGGCTGGCCAACTGGCTCTCCGATGCGGGGACGTCGGTGGTCAACGCGGGCGACGGCACGCACGAGCATCCGACGCAGGCACTGCTCGACGCCGCCACCCTGCGGGAGCGGCTCGGGGATCTGGCGGGACGGCGCATCGTGATCGTCGGCGACGTGCTGCACAGCCGCGTCGCACGTTCCAACGTGCACCTGCTGGCGCTGCTCGGGGCGGAGGTGACCCTGGTCGCGCCGCCGACGCTGCTGCCGGTGGGGGTGGCGGCGTGGCCGGTGAGCGTGACCCACGATCTCGACGCGGCTCTGCCCTCGGCCGACGCGGTGATGATGCTGCGCGTGCAGGCCGAGCGCATGCACGGCGGGTTCTTCCCGTCCGCCCGGGAGTACTCGATCGCCTATGGGCTGAACGAGACCAGGGCCTCGGCGCTGCCGGAGCACGCCGTCGTGCTCCACCCCGGCCCGATGCTGCGGGGCATGGAGATCGCGTCGGCCGTGGCCGACGCCCCGAACGCGGCGATCACCGAACAGGTCCGCAACGGGGTTCATGTGCGGATGGCGGTGCTGTACCACCTGCTCGCGGGAGACGGAGGCGACGACGCGTGACGACCAACGACGTCCTGCTGCGGCGGGTCAGGCCGTACGGCACGGGTGAGCCCGTCGACGTGCTGATCGCCGACGGTGTGATCGTGGAACTGGGGCCCGGCCTGGAGGCCGCCCGGGACACCGAGGTGATCGAGGGCCAGGGGCGGGTGCTGCTGCCCGGCTTCGTCGATCTGCACACCCACCTGCGGGAACCGGGCCGGGAGGACACCGAGACGATCGAGACCGGCTCGGCCGCCGCCGCGCTCGGCGGCTACACGGCGGTGTTCGCGATGGCCAACACCGACCCGGTCGCCGACAACGCCGTGATCACCGACCACGTCTGGCGCAGGGGTCGGGAGACGGGCCTGGTGGACGTGCATCCGGTGGGTGCCGTCACCGTGGGTCTCGCGGGGCAGCGGCTGGCGGAGATGGGCACCATGGCGGCCTCGGCCGCGCGGGTGCGGATGTTCTCCGACGACGGCCACTGCGTCGCCGACCCGCTGCTGATGCGCAGGGCGCTGGAGTACTCCACCTCGCTCGGCGTCGTGGTGGCCCAGCACGCCGAGGACCCCCGGCTCACGGTGGGCGCGCAGGCTCACGAGGGCGAGCGTGCCGCGCGGCTGGGCTATCCGGGCTGGCCCGCCTCGGCCGAGGAATCGATCGTCGCGCGCGACTGCGTGCTCGCCCGGCACGCCCGGGCGCGGCTGCACGTCTGCCACGTCTCGGCCGACGGCACGGTGGACGTGCTGCGCTGGGCCAAGGACCAGGGCACCCAGGTGTCGGCCGAGGTCACGCCCCACCACCTGCTGCTCACCGACGAGCGGTTGACCGGCTTCGATCCCGTCAACAAGGTCAACCCGCCGCTGCGCACCGAGGCGGACGCCCAGCGGATGCGCCGGGCGCTGGCCGACGGGGTGATCGACTGCGTGGCGACCGACCACGCGCCCCACGCGCCGCAGGACAAGGACTGCGAGTGGGCGGCGGCGCGGCCGGGCATGCTCGGCCTGCAGACCGCGCTGTCGGTGGTCGTGGAGACGATGGTCCGGCCGGGCCTGCTCGACTGGCGCGGTGTGGCGCGCGTGCTGAGTGAGCGGCCCGCCGAGATCGCGGGGCTGCCGGACCAGGGCAGGCCCGTCGCGGTCGGGGAGCCCGCGAACCTCGTGCTGATCGACGAGGACGCGGAGTGGACCGTGCGCGGAGACGCGCTGGCGAGCCGTGCCTCGAACACCCCCTACGAGGGGCTCCGGCTGCCTGCCGTGGTGAGCGCCACGCTGCTACGCGGGCGCGTCACCGCGCGCGAAGGGAAGATTGTGTAATGGACAGGCTGCTGCTGACACTGCTGTGCGTCGCGTTCTTCGCCCTGTGCCTCTACGGCATGTGGCGGGGCTGGCGGCGCAGGGCCCGCGCGCAGAGCGTGCGCGTGCCGCCCTTCCCGGAGGTGCCGGCCGATCCCGGTACACCGGCGCTGGTGACCCGCGGCATCTACGTCAGCACGACGACGGCGGGCCACTGGCAGGACCGCATCGTGACCCGCGGCGCGGGGATGCGCGGACCGGCCGTGGTGCGGCTCTACGACGACGGTGTCGAGATCGAACGCAGCGGCGCCCCCGGGTTCTGGATCCCCAGGGAGTCCGTGATCTCGGTCGGCACGGCGAAAGGAATGGCGGGCAAGGTGATGGGTACCGACAGCCTGTTGGTGTTCACGTGGCGGATCGGCGACGTGGAACTCGACACCGGGCTGCGCGGCGACGACCTCTCCGTCTACCCGAAGTGGATCGAGCAGGTCAAGGGAGGTGCGCAGGTATGACCGGCACGCACACGGCCGCCGCGCTGGTGCTGGAGGACGGCCGGATCTTCCGGGGAACGGCGTACGGCGCGCAGGGGCGCACCCTCGGCGAGGCGGTGTTCTGCACCGGCATGACCGGTTACCAGGAGACGCTGACCGACCCGTCGTACCACCGGCAGATCGTGGTGCAGACGGCGCCGCAGATCGGCAACACCGGCTGGAACGACGAGGACGACGAGTCCGACCGGATCTGGGTCGCGGGCTACGTCGTGCGCGACCCGGCGCGGGTGCCGTCGAACTGGCGGTCGACGCGCTCGCTGGACGACGCGCTGGCCGACCAGGGTGTCGTGGGCATCGCCGAGGTCGACACGCGCACCCTCACCCGGCACATCCGGGAGCACGGCGCCATGCGCGCCGGGGTCTTCTCCGGTGACGCGCTGGCCGCCGACGACGAGCTGGTGCGGCAGGTCCGGGAGGGCCCCGCGATGGCGGGGGCCGACCTCGCGGGCGAGGTGACGACCGCCGCGCCGTACGTCGTGCCCGCGCAGGGGCCCGCGCGGTTCCGGGTGGCCGCCCTGGATCTGGGCATCAAGTCCAACACGCCGCGCCAGCTGGCGGCACGCGGCGTCGAGCTGCACGTCCTGCCCGCGACAAGCACGCTGGACGACGTCCTCGCCGTCGACCCGCACGGCGTGTTCCTGTCCAACGGGCCCGGCGACCCCGAGACCCAGCGTGAGGCCATCGAGCTGACCCGCGGCGTGCTGGGCCGCGAGCTGCCGTTGTTCGGCATCTGCTTCGGCAACCAGATCCTCGGCAGGGCGCTGGGACTGTCCACCTACAAGATGCGGTTCGGGCACCGGGGTATCAACATCCCCGTGCTCGACGCCGCGACCGGCAGGGTGGCGATCACCGCGCAGAACCACGGGTTCGCCCTGGAGGGCGAGCCGGGACAGCACTTCGACTCGCCGTTCGGCAAGGCGCGGGTCAGCCACTACTGCGCCAACGACGGCACGGTGGAGGGGCTGCGCTGTGCCGACGTGCCCGCGTTCTCGGTGCAGTACCACCCCGAGGCCGCCGCCGGCCCGCACGACGCGGCGCCCCTGTTCGACGAGTTCGTGACCCTCCTGGAGGCCCGCCATGCCCAAGCGCAGTGACATCGAGCACGTGCTCGTGATCGGGTCGGGACCGATCGTCATCGGCCAGGCCGCGGAGTTCGACTACTCCGGCACCCAGGCGTGCCGCGTGCTGCGCGCGGAGGGCCTGCGCGTGAGCCTGGTGAACTCCAACCCCGCCACGATCATGACCGACCCGGAGTTCGCCGACTCGACCTACGTCGAGCCCGTGACCCCGGAGTTCGTCGAGAAGGTCATCGTCGCCGAGCAGGAGAAGGGCAGGCCGATCGACTCGCTGCTGGCCACCCTGGGCGGCCAGACGGCGCTGAACTGCGCGGTGGCGCTGCACGAGCGTGGCGTGCTGGAGAAGTACGGCATCGAGCTGATCGGCGCCGACATCGACGCCATCCAGCGCGGGGAGGACCGGCAGAAGTTCAAGGACATCGTCCGCGCCATCGGCGGCGGCGTGCCGCGCAGCGCGGTGTGTCACTCGATGGCCGAGGTCCGCGAGACGGTGGCCGACCTGGGCCTGCCCGTCGTCATCCGCCCGTCCTTCACGATGGGCGGGCTCGGCTCCGGCATGGCGCACACCGAGGACGACCTCGAGCGTATGGCCTCGTTCGGGCTGGAGGAGAGCCCGGTCACCGAGGTGCTCATCGAGGAGAGCGTGCTCGGCTGGAAGGAGTACGAGCTGGAGCTGATGCGCGACCGCCACGACAACGTGGTGGTCGTGTGCTCCATCGAGAACGTCGACCCGATGGGCGTCCACACGGGCGACTCGGTCACGGTCGCGCCCGCGATGACGCTGACCGACCGCGAGTACCAGCACATGCGGGACGTGGGCATCGCGGTGCTGCGCGAGGTCGGCGTGGACACGGGCGGCTGCAACATCCAGTTCGCGATCAATCCGCGCGACGGCCGCATGGTCGTCATCGAGATGAACCCGAGGGTGTCGCGGTCGTCGGCGCTGGCGTCGAAGGCCACCGGCTTCCCGATCGCCAAGATCGCCGCGCGGCTGGCCATCGGCTACACGCTCGACGAGATCAGCAACGACATCACGGGCAAGACCCCGGCCTCGTTCGAGCCGACCCTCGACTACGTCGTCGTGAAGATGCCCCGGTTCGCGTTCGAGAAGTTCCCCGGCGCCGACCCGACGCTGACCACGACGATGAAGAGCGTCGGCGAGGCCATGTCGATGGGCCGCAGCTTCGCCGAGGCGCTCGGCAAGGCCATGCGGTCGCTGGAGACCAAGGCCGTCGGCTTCTGGACCCGGCCCGACCCGGAGGGCGCGACGCGGGAGTCCACGCTGGAGGAACTGCGCACCGCGCACGAGGGCCGCCTCTACGCCGTCGAGCGCGCACTGCGGCTCGGCGCGACCGTGGAGCAGGTCCACGAGGCCAGCGGTATCGACCCGTGGTTCCTCGACCAGCTGTGCCACATCGGCGAGATCGGCGCGCAGGTGCGCGACGCCCCCGTGCTGGACGAGGACCTGCTGCGGCGCGCGAAGCGGATCGGCCTGTCCGACCGGCAGCTCGCCGCGCTGCGGCCCGAGCTGGCGGGGGAGGACGGCGTGCGGTCGCTGCGCCACCGCCTCGGTGTCCGGCCCGTGTTCAAGACCGTGGACACCTGCGCCGCCGAGTTCGAGGCCACCACGCCGTACCACTACTCGGCCTACGAGTCCGACCCCGCCGCCGAGACGGAGGTGGCGCCGCAGCGCGAGAAGCCCAAGGTGCTGATCCTGGGCTCCGGCCCGAACCGCATCGGGCAGGGAATCGAGTTCGACTACTCCTGCGTCCACGCCGCGCTGGCGTTGCGCGATGCCGGGTTCGAGGCCGTGATGGTCAACTGCAACCCGGAGACGGTGTCCACCGACTACGACACCTCCGACCGGCTGTACTTCGAGCCGCTCACGTTCGAGGACGTGCTGGAGGTCGTCCACGCCGAGCAGACCTCGGGCGAGGTCGCCGGTGTGATCGTCCAGCTCGGCGGCCAGACCCCGCTGGGCCTGGCGCAGCGGCTCGCCGACGCCGGGGTGCCCGTCGTGGGCACGGCGCCCGAGGCGATCCACCTCGCCGAGGAGCGCGGCGCGTTCGGCGACGTGCTCCAGGCCGCGGGGCTGCCCGCGCCGAAGTACGGCATGGCGACGTCGTTCGACGGAGCCCGGCGCATCGCCGACGAGATCGGCTACCCGGTGCTGGTGCGGCCGTCCTACGTCCTCGGCGGGCGCGGGATGGAGATCGTGTACGACGAGGAGTCGCTGCGCGGCTACATCGAGCGCGCCACGGAGGTCACGCCCGAGCACCCGGTGCTGGTGGACCGGTTCCTCGACGACGCCATCGAGATCGACGTCGACGCGCTCTACGACGGCGAGCAGCTGTATCTGGGTGGCGTGATGGAGCACATCGAGGAGGCCGGGGTGCACTCGGGCGACTCGGCGTGCGCGCTGCCGCCCATCACGCTGGGCCGGACCGACCTGGAGACGGTGCGCCGCTCCACCGAGGCCATCGCCAGGGGCATCGGGGTGCGCGGGCTGCTCAACGTCCAGTACGCGCTCAAGGACGACATGCTCTACGTCCTGGAGGCCAACCCCAGGGCGTCGCGCACCGTGCCGTTCGTGTCCAAGGCCACCGCCGTGCCGCTGGCGAAGGCGGCGGCACTGCTGATGACCGGCACGTCCATCGCGCGGCTGCGCGAGCGGGGTGTCCTCCCGGCCGAGGGCGACGGCGGGCTGCTGCCCGTGGGCTCCCCGGTGGCGGTGAAGGAGGCCGTGCTGCCCTTCCACCGCTTCCGCACGCGGGAGGGACACGGGGTGGACTCGCTGCTCGGTCCCGAGATGAAGTCCACGGGCGAGGTGATGGGCGTCGACCTGTCGTTCGGGGAGGCGTTCGCGAAGTCGCAGGCCGGTGCCTACGGCTCGCTGCCCACGCACGGCACGGTGTTCGTGTCCGTCGCCAACCGGGACAAGCGCTCGCTGGTGTTCCCCGTCAAACGGCTCGCCGACCTCGGGTTCACGGTGCTCGCCACGGCGGGAACCGCCGAGGTGCTGCGCCGCAACGGCATCGAGTGCGCGGTGGTGCGCAAGCACTACCAGGGCAGCGAGCCGGACGAGCCCAACATCGTCGAGGTCATCCTCGACGGCGGCGTGGACATGGTCATCAACACGCCGTACGGCAACAGCGGGCCGCGCGTCGACGGCTACGAGATCCGCACGGCGGCGGTGTCGCG
Organism: Saccharomonospora piscinae; assembly: GCF_005862235.1. Taxonomy (GTDB): domain Bacteria; phylum Actinomycetota; class Actinomycetes; order Mycobacteriales; family Pseudonocardiaceae; genus Saccharomonospora; species Saccharomonospora piscinae. The sequence continues at coordinate 64,116 of NZ_VCEK01000001.1, forward strand.
GGGTATCCCGTGCATCACGACGGTGCAGGGCGCCGCGGCCGCCGTCCACGGCATCGAGGCGCTCATCCGCGGTGACGTCTCCGCGCGCTCGCTTCAGGAGCTCCAGGCGGCGCTGCGGGAGGTGACGGGCGCGTGAGCGGCCCGGTGGCGTCCGGGGCGGCCGGGCGCCCCGATGCCTTCGGCGCGCGGCTGGAGGAGGCGATGGCCGCGCGCGGGCCGCTGTGCGTGGGCGTCGATCCGCACCCGTCCCTGCTGTCGGCCTGGGACCTGCCTGCCGACGTGACCGGGCTCGAACGGTTCGCGCTCACGGCCACGGAAGCGCTCGCGGAGCACGTCGCCGTGCTCAAACCGCAGTCGGCGTTCTTCGAGTCCCACGGTGCGCGGGGCATCGCCGTGCTGGAGCGCGTACTGGACACGGCGCGGCAGGCCGGTGCGCTGGTCCTGCTCGACGTCAAGCGCGGCGACATCGGGTCCACCATGGCGGCCTACGCGGCGGCCTACCTCGCCGACGGAGCCCCGCTGGCGGCCGATGCCATCACGGTGTCGCCGTACCTCGGTTTCGGCTCTCTTGAGCCCGCGCTGAGCCAGGCGCGCCGCACGGGCCGAGGGGTCTTCGTCCTCGCGAGGACGTCCAATCCGGAGGGACACGCCGTTCAGGGCGCCACGGCGGCCGGGGACGGCACCGTCGCGCAGTCCGTTGTGGACGCCGCCGCCGAGCGCAACGCCGGGGCGGAGCCGCTCGGTGACGTCGGTGTCGTGGTGGGCGCCACGGTGAAGCCCGGCGAGGTGCGGCTGGACGGGCTGAACGGGCCCGTGCTGGCCCCCGGTTTCGGCGCACAGGGCGCCACCGCGCGCGACCTGCGCCGGGTGTTCGGGCCTGAGCTGGGCGCTGTGCTGCCTGCCTCGTCCCGCGACGTGCTGCGGCACGGGCCCTCGCCGCTGGCGCTGCGAACGGCGGTGCGGCGTACCCGCGACGAGCTGGCCGCCGTTGTCGAAACGGCTCGGTCACTGTGAACACATGCCCAGGTCCGAACGCATTTTGATCTTGCACTAGGCTACGACCCGTGGCGTCACAGGGGTTTTGGCGCGGCAGCAGAGCGGCAGAGTCGAACCGCACTACTCCTACATCGGGCAACCTGATGTGAGTAGGGTCGTCTCTGGCCGTGGCACGGCGTCCAGTCGTGGTGCGGTTCCACCGCGTCGCAGGCCCCGGTCTGTGACGCCTGCGGTCGGCGCCACCCCCGCATTGAGTGTCCAGGTCGAGGGTGGGTACGGTCGCCACACCCACCCAGAATTTTGAGTAACACCGGAGGAAAACGTGGCACTTCCCCAGCTCACCGAGGAACAGCGTGCTGCGGCGCTGGAGAAGGCCGCCGCCGCCCGTCGCGCTCGCGCGGAGCTCAAGGAGCGGCTCAAGCGTGGCGGTACGACCCTCGCCGACGTGTTGAAGCAGGCGGACGAGGACGAGGTTCTCGGCAAGATGAAGGTCTCCGCTCTGCTGGAGGCTCTGCCGGGTGTGGGCAAGGTGCGTGCGCAGCAGACGATGGAGCGCCTGGAGATCGCGTCCAGTCGTCGGCTGCGCGGCCTCGGCGACAGGCAGCGCAAGGCGCTGCTGGCCGAGTTCAGCGGCGAGTGAGCGAGCGGCTTCACGGCTCGAACGCGGCCGGTGCGGCCGGTCGCGGTGACAACGGTGAGCCGGTGCAGGGCGGGAGCGCCAGGCACCGGCTCACCGTCGTGTCGGGCCCGTCCGGCGTCGGCAAGTCAAGCGTGGTCGCCGAACTGCGCAGGCTCTGCCCGGACATCTACTTCAGCGTCTCGGTGACCACCAGGGCCCCCCGCGCGGGGGAGGTCGACGGCGAGCATTACCACTTCGTCGACCCCGAGACGTTCGAAACCATGGCGACCGGCGGCGAGTTGCTCGAACACGCCGAGTTCGCGGGCAATCGCTACGGCACTCCCCGCGCTCCCGTGGAGCGCGTGCTGGACGGGGGTCGCCCCGCGGTGCTGGAGATCGAGCTCAAGGGCGCGCGGCAGGTGCGCAGGGCCATGCCGGAGGCACAGCTGGTGATGCTGCTGCCGCCGTCGTGGGAGGACCTGGTCGGCAGGCTCACCGGTCGCGGCACCGAGCACGACGACGCCGTGCGGGCGCGGCTGCGGGAGGCCGAGAGCGAGCTGGCCGCGGCGGAGGAGTTCGACGCGCGCGTCGTGAACGCCGACGTGCGAGCCGCCGCACGGGAGTTGCTAAGCTTGGTGGTCGGCCGAAACACCGTTTGCGACGAGACGGAGCACAGTCAGTGACCGCGATTACGCTGGGCCCGCAGGGTGAGCAGCTCGAAGGCATCACCAACCCGCCCATCGACGACCTCCTCGAGAAGGTCAGCTCCAAGTACGCGCTCGTGATCTACTCCGCGAAGCGTGCCCGCCAGATCAACGACTACTACGCGCAGCTCGGCGAGGGACTGCTCGAGTACGTCGGCCCGCTCGTGGAGCCGGGCCCGAGGGAGAAGCCGCTGTCGATCGCGCTGCGCGAGATCCACGCGGGACTGCTCGAACACACCGAAGGCGAGTAGCGCGCCGGTGGGAACACGGCCACGGGTCGTCCTCGGTGTCGGGGGCGGCATCGCCGCCTACAAGGCCTGCGAGGTTCTGCGCGGGCTGACCGAGTCCGGGCACGACGTCCGGGTCGTCCCCACCGACGCGGCCCTGCGATTCGTGGGCGCCGCGACCTTCGAGGCCCTGTCCGGTCACCCCGTACGCACGGGCGTGTTCACCGACGTGCCCGAGGTGCAGCACGTGCGGGTCGGCCAGGAGGCCGATCTCGTGCTGGTGGTCCCGGCCACTGCCGACCTGCTGGCCAGGGCGGCGCACGGGATCGCGGACGACCTGCTCACCACCACGCTGTTGACGGCGCGCTGCCCGGTGGCCTTCTTCCCCGCCATGCACACCGAGATGTGGGAGCACCCCGCCACCCGCGACAACGTGGCGTCGCTGCGGTCGCGGGGCGCGGTGGTCACCGAACCGGACGCCGGACGGCTGACGGGTACCGACACGGGCAAGGGCAGGCTGGCTGACCCGCGCGAGATCGTCGACGTGGCACGCCTGCTGCTCGCCCGCCCGGCCGCGCTGCCGCGCGATCTGGAGGGCGTGCGGGTCGTCATCTCAGCGGGCGGCACGCGAGAGCCGCTGGACCCCGTCCGCTTCCTCGGCAACCGATCCTCGGGCAAGCAGGGCTACGCGCTGGCCAGGGTCGCCGCGCAGCGTGGTGCGGAGGTGACGCTCGTCGCCGCGCACACGGTGGCGCTGCCCGACCCGGCCGGGGCGACGGTCGTGCGGGTCTCGACGGCGGAAGAGTTGCGGGTGGCGGTGGAGGCCGAGGCCGACGACGCGGACGTGGTCGTCATGGCCGCCGCCGTGGCCGACTTCCGTCCCGCCGAGCGCGCCGAGCACAAGATCAAGAAGACCGACGACACGTCGGTGCCCACGGTGGAGCTGACGCGCAATCCCGACGTGCTGGCCGGTCTGGCGCGAACCCGGAGGCCGGGGCAGCTGCTCGTGGGTTTCGCGGCCGAGACCGGGGACGAGCACGGCGGGGTGCTGGACCACGGCAGGGCCAAGCTGAAGCGCAAGGGCGTCGACCTGCTCGTGCTCAACGCCGTCGGCGAGGGCAGGGCGTTCGAGGTGGACGACAACACCGGCTGGTTGCTGTCCTCCGACGGTGTGGAGCGCCGGATTCCGCTGGGTGCCAAGTCGGAGCTCGCCGCCACCGTGTGGGACGCCGTGGCGGAGCTGGTGCGGGACACCGGAGCGCGCCACTAGGCTGGTCACGTCAGCACTCACGGCACGGCACGACGAGGGATGCGGTGAACGCGTCGAGACGCAGGTTGTTCACGTCGGAGTCGGTGACCGAGGGGCATCCGGACAAGGTCTGCGACTCGATCAGTGACACGATCCTGGACGCGCTGCTCAGTAAGGACCCGGGCAGCCGGGTGGCTGTCGAGGCTCTGATCACCACGGGGCAGGTCCACGTCGCCGGCGAGGTGACCACCGAGGCGTACGCGGACATTCCGACGCTGGTGCGCCGCCGGATTCTGGAGATCGGTTACGACTCGTCGGCGAAGGGCTTCGACGGCGCGTCGTGTGGGGTGAACGTGGCGATCGGCTCCCAGTCGCCCGACATCGCCCAGGGCGTCGAGGCGGCCTACGAGGCGCGGCTGCGGTCGGACAGCGTGGCTGCGGTCGACGAGCTGGACAAGCAGGGCGCGGGTGACCAGGGTCTGATGTTCGGCTACGCGTGCTCGGACACGCCCGAGCTGATGCCGCTGCCGATCGCGCTGGCCCACCGGCTCGCGCGCAGGCTCGCCGAGGTGCGCCGGAACGGCACGGTGCCCTACCTGCGCCCGGACGGCAAGACGCAGGTCACCATCGAGTACGACGGCGACGAGCCGGTCCGGCTGGACACTGTCGTGATCTCCAGTCAGCACGCCGAGGGCATCGACCTGCGCGCGCTGCTGGCAGCGGACGTCGCCGAGCACGTGCTCGCCCCGGTGCTGCGCGAGCTGGACTGGGAGCAGGAGGACGCGCGGCTGCTCGTGAACCCGACGGGCCGGTTCGTGGTCGGTGGCCCGATGGGTGACGCGGGCCTGACCGGTCGCAAGATCATCGTCGACACCTACGGCGGGATGGCGCGGCACGGTGGTGGCGCGTTCTCGGGCAAGGACCCGTCGAAGGTCGACCGCTCGGCGACCTACGCGATGCGCTGGGTCGCCAAGAACGTCGTCGCGGCCGGGCTCGCGCGCCGGGTGGAGATCCAGGTCGCGTACGCGATCGGCAAGGCCGCGCCGGTGGGGCTGTTCGTCGAGACGTTCGGCACCGAGAAGGTGGACCCCGCCAGGATCCAGGCCGCGATCAGCGAGGTGTTCGACCTGCGCCCCGCCGCGCTCATCCGCGATCTCGACCTGCTGCGCCCGATCTACGCGCCCACGGCGGCTTACGGCCACTTCGGCCGCACGGACCTGGACCTGCCCTGGGAACGCACCGACCGCGTCGAGGCCCTGCGCAGCGCCACCGGTGCGTGACACCCGACGGCGGTGAGGACGCCGTGGTGGCTTAGACTTCCGGACTCATGGCGCAGGCGCAGGAAGCCGTGGCGGACCCGGCGGTGACCCCGGCCACCACCGGGCAGACACAGGCACCACGCAAGCCGCGCTACATCAGCTGGGACGCGGTGCGGGTCGTCGGCATCCTCGCCGTGCTGCTCTTCCACGCCTCCCTGCTGGCACCGCTGAACCTGCCGGGGTTGGAGCTGCCTCCGGAACCGCTGCGCATGGACTTCCCGTTCGGTGCGTCGGTGCTCATCACGGTCTCGGGCTACTTCGCCGCGATGACGATCGGGAAGCACTCGTCGCTGCGCTGGTGGCTGCGCAGGCTCGCCCGCCTGCTGCCCGCCTTCTGGGTCGCGGTGATCGTGATCTTCGTGTCGACCCAGCTGTTCGCCCCCGAGGGGCTGCCCCGGCACACCTACACCGACCTGCTGGGCAACCTGGCGCTGATCCACCTCGCCGTTCCCGAGATCTCCTACATCGATCTCGCGCACTGGACGGTGCCCGTGCAGGTCGCCGGTTTCACGGCGATCGCGCTGCTGGCGGCGAACAAGCGGGTGCGCGGGAATGTCGCGACCGCGGTGATGTGGGCGGCGCTGCTCGTGCCGCTGGCGCTGCGGTACTTCTTCATGGGCCCCGGCGACGTCACTCCGTTCTGGGTCAGCACCATCATGGACGGCACCGGCCTCAACCGTGCTCACCTGCTGCTGGCCGGGGTGGCGATCTACCGCTGGTCGAAGAACCGGCAGTCGTTCACCCAGCTCTACCTGATGCTCCTCGCGGTGCTGCTCGCCCACGACATGCACCCGCCGGACAACGACGCCGTGCTGCCCTATGCCGTGTCCCTGGTGCTGATCTGTGTGGCCGCCTACCAGCCCGCGTGGGACGGCAAGGTGTTCGTCGTCCTGGAACGCCCGATCCGCTGGCTCGCCGGGATCTCCTACGGCGTCTACCTCATGCACTTCGTGATGGGCACCATCGTCGCGCGGCACCTCGCCGATGCGGGTGTGCCGTGGTGGGGCTGGATTCCGGCGTGGTTCGCCTCGGCGATCCTGCTGGGCTGGGCGTTGACCAAGCTGGTGGAACGGCCCGTGTTCAACGTGATCAACCGGCTGCTGACTCCGAAGGACAAGCCGGTCCCGCCCGTACGTCCCGCCCGGCCGTCCGTGTGAGAGCGGTCTGGTAGAGAGGGATCGTGAGCCGCTCGGACACCGATCCCCTGTGGGAGCTGCCGTCTCCCTCGCCGGAGGAACCGGCCCGGCGTGCTCCGGCGTCCCGGCGCCGCACCGCGAAGGGACGGCGGCAGCCCGCCGAGTCCGATCCGATCGCGCGGGTGGCCGTGGACGTTGCACTGGCACACCTCGACCGCACCTTCGACTACCGCGTGGCCCGCGAGCAGGACGCCGACGCGGTGCCGGGCTGCCGGGTGCGGGTGCGGTTCGCGGGCCAGCTCGTGGACGGCTACCTGCTGGAGCGGGGCGCCACCACGGACCACACCGGCAGGCTCGCGTACCTGGAACGCGTCGTCTCCCCGGAGCGGGTGCTTCCGCCCGGGTCGCTGCGCCTGTGCCGGGCCGTCGCCCGGCGCTATGGCGGGACTCTCGTCGATGTGCTGCGCCTCGCGATCCCGCCGCGCCACGCGCGGGCCGAGGCGCAGCCACCGCGAACCCCCGCCGCGGCGCCCGCCGAACCGTCCGGGGCCGGCTGGTCCCGTTATCCGAGGGGCCCGGCCTTCGCCGACGCGGTGCGGGCCGGCCGGGCCGCGCACGCGGTGTGGCAGGCGTTGCCAGGGGAGGACTGGCCGCGCAGGCTCGCCGAACTCGCGACCACGGTGGCGGCGCGGGGTCGCGGCGCCGTGCTGGTGGTGCCGGACCACCGCGACGTGACGCGCCTGCACGAGGCGTGCGCGGAGCTGGCGGGCGGTGACGCCGTCGTCGCGTTGTCGGCCGACCTCGGGCCCGCCGAGCGGTACCGGCGCTGGCTCGCGGTGTCGCGCGGCGCGGTGCGGATCGTGGTGGGAACCCGCGCGGCGATGTTCGCCCCGGTCGCCGACCCCGCCCTGTACGTGGTGTGGGACGACGGCGACGACCTGCACATCGATCCCCACGCGCCGTATCCGCAGGTGCGGGATGTGCTGATGCTGCGGGCGCACCTGGATTCCGCGTCGCTGCTCGTCGCGGGTCACTCGCGCACCGCGGAGGCCCAGTTGCTGGTGGACACCGGCTGGGCGCATCCGGTGACGGCGGGCCGGGACGACCTGCGCGCGCGGGCCCCGCGCGTCACACCCACCGGGGAGGACTTCGACGTCGCCCGCGACGAGGCCGCCAGGGCGGCCCGGCTGCCCGCCGTCGCGTTCGAGGCGGCGCGGGCGAGTCTGCGGGCGGGGGCGCCGGTGCTCGTGCAGGTGCCCCGGCGCGGCTACGTCCCGGGGCTGGCGTGCGCGCGGTGCCGCACACCCGCCCGCTGCCGCCGCTGTGCGGGCCCGCTGCTGCTGCCCGGAGGCGGCGAGGCGGGGGTGCCGCGCTGCCGCTGGTGCGGCGTGGCCGACGCCGCCTACCGCTGCCCCGCCTGTGCCGCGAGCCGGTTGCGGGCGGTGGTGGTCGGAGCGGCCAGGACGGCCGAGGAACTGGGCCGGGCGTTTCCCGGAACGACCGTGCGCACCTCGGGCGGCGGCGACGTGCTCTCCGGCGTCCCCGCCGCGCCCGCGCTCGTCGTGGCCACGCCCGGTGCGGAACCGGTGGCCGAGGACGGCTACGGCGCGGCGTTGCTGCTCGACGGCTGGGCACTGCTGGGCAGGCAGGACCTGCGCGCCGCCGAGGAGACCCTGCGCCGGTGGATGGCGGCGGCGACCCTCGTCCGGCCCGCCCGCGACGGCGGCAGGGTCGTCGTCGGGGCGGAAGCGGGAATCCCCGCCGTGCAGGCGCTCGTGCGGTGGGACCCGGAGTGGCACGCGGCGCGGGAACTCGCGGAGCGCGGCGAACTCGGGTTCCCGCCCCACGTGCGCATGGCGAGTGCCGAAGGGACTCCCGACGCGGTGGCCGCGCTGCTCGACGAGATCGTGCTGCCGGACTCGGCGGAGATCCTGGGCCCGGTACCACTCGGTGCGATGGACGAGCAGGGCCGCGCCGAGCGTGAACGCGCACTGCTGCGGGTGCCCCGCGCCGACGGCAGAGCGCTGGCGGACGCCGTGCGCGCCGTCAGGGCGACCCGCGACGCGCGCAAGGCCGCCGATCCCGTGCGCCTCCAGCTCGACCCGCCCGCGCTGGTGTGACGGACCGATCTCAGATGACCTGAGCAGCTATCTCGAGAAGACCAGCTCGTGCGCGACTCTCCTGGACGAGCGACCACGATAGGCGTCGCGGCAGCGACGCAGCTGACCTCGCCGGGATCAGGACGGTTCCGAGGTCCGCGCGAACACGCGCACGGCCTCGTCGACGGCCGCGCACCGGGCGCGCCGGACGGCGTTGTCGAGCGGGCGCAGCGCGTCGGCGCGGCGAGTGGCCGCCGAGGCCGACATGGCGCCGCCCGGCTCGTCCGCCCTGGCGAGGTGCAGGATGGCGCCGACCTCCTCGGCACGCTGCAACACCCGCAACGCGCGGCCCGGCATCCCCGGTGGCCACGTGGGTGCCGGGCTGGAGCGCAGGGCCGCCGACAGCTCCCCGCGCACGCCGGGGCGGTCGCGGGCCACGTCGAGTTCCGCCAACGCGCCCGCGCTGTCGCGCACCGCGTCGGTGAGGCCGTGCTCGGCCTCACCGAGCGAAACGTACTCGGGTGCCGGGCCCGGACCCGCGGTGGCGAACACGGTCCAGCGCACCAGCCCCTCGGCGATCGGCTGCGGAACCACACCGGCGCGGAGGTCGGGAAGCAGCAACGCCTCCCCGGCGCGCAACGCCGCCTCGGTCAGCGGCCCGCCGCCGCCGAGGCCCCGCACGTCGCCCGCGACGGGCAGCGCGAGCCTGCCCCCGGCCGCTCCGAGTGCCCGCAGGGCCGCCAGCAGGCGCGCGGGCGAGGCCGGGACCGCACCGGTCACCGGCAGGTCGAACAGCGTGGCGGTAGCGTCGCCGGAGGCCACCACCTCGTGGGCCTCGCCCCACACGTCGAGGGCGTCGAGCACGTCGTCGGAGGCGGCGGCCCCGGACAGCCAGGCCGAGGACCACACGGCGAAAGTCGCACTGGGACAGCACACGGGAGTCGAGCCTACCCTGCGACGTCCGCTTCGACGCACGGCGAAACCCGCAGTAGCGTCGTGGCTGTGACCCTTCCGACGGCTCCGTTCTCGCCTCCCCCCGCGCCTCCGGCTGACCTGCCCCGCACCGCGGGGGAACTGCGCGCGGCGGGACACCGGCCGCGTGGTGTGCGCGCCGAGATCCACGACAACCTTCTCGCCGCGTTGCGCGCCGGGCGGGATCCGTGGCCCGGCATCGTGGGCTTCGAGCGCACCGTGCTGCCGCAACTGGAGCGCGCGCTGCTCGCCGGGCACGACGTCGTGCTGCTCGGCGAACGCGGGCAGGGCAAGACCCGCGTGCTGCGGACACTGGCCGGGTTGCTCGACGAGTGGACGCCGGTGATCGAGGGCGCCGACCTGGCCGAGCATCCCCTGGCGCCGATCACGCCGGAGTCCCGCAGGCGGGCCGCCGAACTCGGTGCCGAGTTGCCGGTCGCCTGGCTGCATCGCTCCGCACGCTACGCCGAGAAGCTCGCCACACCGGACACCTCCGTGGGTGATCTGATCGGCGACGTCGATCCCGTGAAGGTCGCGGAGGGCCGCAGCCTCGGCGATCCGGAGACGATCCACTACGGGTTGGTTCCCCGGTCCCATCGCGGCATCGTGGCCGTCAACGAGCTGCCCGACCTCGCCGAGCGGATTCAGGTGGCGCTGCTCAACGTCATGGAGGAGCGCGACATCCAGATCCGCGGCTACACGCTGCGCCTGCCGCTGGACGTGCTGCTCGTCGCCACCGCCAACCCCGAGGACTACACGAACCGGGGACGCATCATCACACCGCTCAAGGACCGGTTCGGCGCCGAGGTCCGCACGCACTATCCGCTCGACGTGGCCGCCGAGGTCGACGTCGTCCGGCAGGAGGCCCGGCTCGTGGCCGAGGTGGGCGAGCCGCTGCTGTCCGTGCTCGCCCGTTTCGTGCGGCACCTGCGGGAGTCGGCGGTGGTCGACCAGCGCTCGGGGGTGTCGGCGCGGTTCGCCGTCGCCGCCGCCGAGACCGTCGCCGCCGCGGCTCTGCGGCGTTCCGCCCTCACCGGGGAACGGCCTGCCGTGGCACGCCCGGTGGACCTCGACGCCGTGCCCGGGGTGTTGCGCGGCAAGGTCGAGTTCGAACCGGGGGAGGAGGGGCGTGAGACCGAGCACCTGACCCACCTGCTGCGCCGTTCGGTCGCCGAGGCCGCGACCGAACTGTTCGCCGGGATCGACCTGCGACCCCTCGGCGACACGGTGGCCGACGGGGCACTGGTGGCGACGGGCGAACGGGTGCCGGGCACGGAGTTGCTGTCGGCACTGCCGGAGCTGCCCGTGCTGCACGAGCTCGCTCAGCGCGCGGGTGTCGCGGCCGACGAGCCGCCGCCGCGCATCGCGGCCGTCGTCGAACTGGCCCTGGAGTCCCTGTATCTCGCGCGGCGCCTCGCCAAGGACGCCGACGGCACCACCACCGTCTACGGCCCGTGAGAAAGCGAGGGCGCCCATGAGCCTGCCCGGTTCCTACTCCTACGGCCCCTACCACGGAGGTCCCGACCCGCTCGCTCCGCCGACCGACCTGCGCGAGGCCGTCGACGAGCTCGGCAGGGACGTCATGTCCGGCGCATCACCGCGTTCGGCGCTCGACGAGCTGCTGCGGCGCGGAACCCGTTCGGCACCGGGGCTGGACGAGCTGACCCGCAGGCTGTGGCAGCGGCGGGCGGAGATCCAGCGCAGGCACCGGCTCGACGGGACACTCCAGGAGGTGCGCAGGCTGCTCGACGAGGCGGTCGCCGCCGAGCGGCGCGCCGCGTTCGCCGACCCGTCGGAGGACGCCCGGTTCCGCGAGGCCGTGCTGGACGCCCTGCCGTCGGGAACGGCCTCGGCGGTGAGCGAGCTCGCCGACTACGATTGGACCACCGACACGGGTCGCGAGAACTACGAGCGCATCCGGGAACTGCTGGGGCGGCAACTGCTCCAGTCGCGGTTCGAGGGCATGAAGGAGGCGCTGCGGTCCACCTCGCGCGCGGACGCCGAGCGGGTCGAACGCATGCTGGCCGATCTCAATGCGCTGCTCGCCGCCCACGCCCAGGGATTCGGCGACATCGACCGGCGCCTCGCCGAGTTCCTGCGCCGCCATGGTGAGTTCTTCCCCGAACGGCCGAGGACGATCGACGAACTGATCGACGTTTTGGCCGCCCGCGCCGCCGCCGCGCAGCGGATGCTGAACTCGATGACGCCGGAGCAGCGGCGGGAACTCGCCGAGTTGTCGGGTCAGGCCTTCGGGGACCCCCGGCTCGCCCAGCGGCTCGGGGAGCTGGACGACCGGTTGCGGGCCCTGCGGCCCGGACAGGACTGGACCTCCTCGGCGCGGTTCCGGGGCGACGATCCCCTGGGCCTGGCCGACGGGGTGCGCGCGATGACGCAGTTGTCGGAGCTCGACGAACTGGCCGAACAGCTGTCCCAGTCCTACCCCGGTGCGCGCCTGGAGGACATCGACCTCGGCGCGCTGGAACGTCAGCTCGGGCCCGACGCCGCCGTCGCGGCGCGGCGACTGTCCGAACTGGAGCGCGAGTTGCGGGGACGGGGCCTGGTGGAACGAGGCCCGGACGGATCGCTGCGGCTCACGCCCACGGCGTTGCGCAGGCTGGGGGAGACGGCACTCGCGGACGTGCTGCGGTCGCTGCGCGGCCGCACCGGACGTCGGGACACGACGTCGGCGGGTGCCGCCGGTGAGCCCACCGGGTCCACCCGTGCCTGGCACTTCGGTGACACCGAACCGTGGGCGGTCTCGCAGACCGTGCGCAACGCCGTGCTCCGCACGGCCGCCCGGGGCGGTGGCGGGGTGCGCCTCGACGTCACCGACGTGGCGGTCGCCGAGACCGAGCACCGCGCGCGGGCCGCGGTCGCCCTGTGCGTGGACACGTCGTGGTCGATGGTCGCCGAAGGGCGATGGCTGCCCATGAAACGCACCGCGCTCGCGCTGCACCAGCTGGTCTCGACCCGGTTCCGGGGCGACGCGCTGCACCTGGTGACCTTCGGCCGCTACGCCCGACCCGTCGAGCTGGGAGAGCTCATCGGCATGGAGGGCACCTGGGAGCAGGGCACCAACGCCCACCACGCGCTGCTGCTCGCGGAGCGGCATCTGCGGCGGCACCCGGACGCGCAGCCGGTGGTGCTGCTGGTCACCGACGGTGAGCCGACGGCTCATCTGGAGTCCGACGGTGTCGCCGAGTTCGACTACCCGCCGAGCCCGCGCACGCTCGGCACGACGTTGTCCGCAGTGGACCGTCTCGCCAGGATCGGCGCCGCGCTCACGGTGTTCCGGCTCGGCGACGACCCGAGCCTGGCGTCGTTCGTGGACCTGCTCGCGCGCCGGGGCGGAGGCCGGGTCGTGGCCCCCGAGCTCGACGGGCTCGGTGCCGCCGTGGTGGGTGACTACCTCCGGCACCGCCGCCGTCGCTGAGCCGGGGCCACGCCGGCTACGCGAGCTGCGGACACGGCTACGCAGGCTGCGGACACGGCTACGGGAGCTGCGGACACGACTGAAAGTGTCAACCTTGGGTTGACGCGAAGCTGGCGTCAACTTATGGTTGACGCATGGCGAACACGGGACCGAACATCCGGCTCGACGATCTCATCAACGCGATCAGGAACTCCCGCGAGAATGCTCTGGAACAGCTCTCCGACGCCGTGCTGGCGGCGGAGCACCTCGGGGAGGTGGCCGACCACCTGATCGGCCACTTCGTGGACCAGGCCCGGCGGTCGGGCGCGTCCTGGACCGACATCGGACGGAGCATGGGCGTCAGCAAGCAGGCCGCGCAGAAGCGGTTCGTCACCAAGGAGGAACCGGTACCGCTGGATGCCTCCCAGGGGTTTCACCGGTTCACGCGGCGGGCGAGGAACACGGTGATGGCGGCGCAGGAGGAGGCCCGCGCGGCGGGAAACCGTACGATCACACCTGAACATCTGGCGCTCGGTTTGCTCAGCGAACCCGAGGCACTGGCAGCCAGGGCCGTCACCGCGCAAGGCGTGAGCCTGGAGGCCGTGCGCGATCGCGTCACCGCGACGCTGCCCGCGGCTTCGGGTGAGGTCGGCGACCTCATCCCGTACGACCAGCAGGCGCGCAAGGTGCTGGAGCTGACCTTCCGGCAGGCATTGCGGTTGGGGCACGAGTATGTGGGGACCGAGCACATCCTGCTGGCCCTGTTCGAACACGAGGATGGCCACGGCGTGCTGGCTGCGCTCGGTTTGGACCGGGCCGAGGCCGAACGCGTGATCTCGGCCGCCGTCGCGGCGGCGGCCCCACAGGACTGAGGGTCGGCTACGGCGCCTGCACGAGTCCTGAGCCCACGTCGGTGGAGGGCAGCGGCAGGCGCCGTGCGGTCTGGCCGAGGCGGGCCCACAGCTCCCACGCCCGTGCTCCGTGCCGTTCGGCGACCAGCGCGGCCACGCCCGCGACATGCGGCGTGGCCATGCTGGTGCCGCTGATGGTGTGGTAGCGATCGGGCAGGGGCCAGGCGGAGTACACGTCCACACCGGGTCCGACGACGTCCACGGCGCGCTCCGGATCGACCGTGCCGCAGGAGAAGTCGGCGATCGCTCCCTCGGCGTCGACGGCGCCGACGGAGAGGATCGACGGACAGTTGGCGGGGTGGCTGACCGGGGCGATCACCCCGGCGGCGCGGTCGCTCTCGTTGCCCGCGGCCGCCACGATGAGAGTGCCCCGCCGCAGGGCCCGCCGGGCGATGGTCTCGAAGGTCTCGGAGTGCGGATCGCCCGGCCGGGTCGGGGCGCCCAGCGACAGTGACACGACGGCGCACCCGTTGCTGACCGCCCACTGGATGCCCGACAGGATGTCGCCGTCGGTGCCGGTACCCGCGTTGCCGAGCACCTTGCCCGCGTAGATCTCGGCCCCGGGCGCCACACCGTAGCCGGGCCCCTGGCCGGGCTCACGCGGACCGCACGCCGTCCCGATGCAGTGGGTTCCGTGGCCGTGCCCGTCGACCGCGTCCTCGCCCGAGACGAACGAACGGGCCTCGACGTCGCGGTCGGTGAAGTCGGGGTGGTCGGTGGCGAACCCGGTGTCGAGGACGGCCACCCTGATGCCGGCGCCCGTCACGGTGTTGTCGTCGACCCCCAGCGCCCGCAGTCCCCACGTGAGCGACTCCGCGTCGGCCGGCCTCCGGTCCGCGGTGGGAGCGGTGTAGGCGCGAACGACCCGTTCGGGTTCGATCCTGGCCAGCGGGCCGCGTTCGGCGCTGGCCGCGACGAGGGCGTCGGCCTGGTCCGGGGCGGCCGTGACCACCGCGACGCCGAGGTCGTGCAGGAGCAGCCCGTCGGCGACCCGGAAGGCGTCGGGCGCGTCCGCGATGGAGACGTCGGCCGTGCTGGCCGCGTTCAGCCCGGCCACCCGGGTCATCGTCCGCATCGCCGACGCGGTGGCGTCCTCCCGCAGGAGCACCAGGTAGCGGCCGGTCTCCTCGCCTGCCTCGCGGCTGCCGTCGCTCCTGGTCATGACGCACCTCCCGGCTCGCTCGGTGCCTCGCCCGGCCGGACGGGACTGCTCCAGCCTAGGTGAGAAAGGTCACGTTGTCGTTACCCTGTGATGGTTGACTGGTGACTGAGGGTAATCTGCGTGAATTGTGGCGGGTCGTCGGTCCGGCCCAGGGCATCCATCGTTATCTCGCTGCACGTGCCGATGCACGTGCAGTAACACGGCATAATAATGTCGCGACGTCGAGATATCGTGGGCGCATCCTCCGTTGTGATGAGTCCGCGTGACGAAACTGGAGGATGGGGGCGGTTCAGCGTGCTGCTGTGCTATGTGGACGAAAGCTTCAGTCGCGACCACTACTACATCGCGGCGCTGTTGTGTCCCGACAGGCAGGCGCTGTCGCTGGGCGTCGCGCTCGACAGGGTGGTGCGGCGGGCCACAGTCACGTATCCGGCGATCAGTACGGCTGCTGAACTGCACGGCTACGATATCTTCCAAGGTAAAAACGACTGGGAGCCACTGCGGAAGATGCCGCGCGCCCGCATCCAGGTCTATGACCAGGCGCTGCGGGTGCTGGCCGAACACGAGGTCGCGGTCGTGGTGCGCGGGATTCACCCAGTCGAGAGACTCCGCACGCAGCATCCGCACGCGCTACTGATGCGCTGGATCTTGGAAGAGATCGACGAGTACGCGGGCGATCGAGACGAGTACGCATTGGTCATCGCGGACGAGCCCGGCCAGAACTCCCAGCAGAGTGAATACCGTGCCGACCTCACCGGCTTTCGACAGTACGGTACCGGTGGGTGGCGCCCACGGGTCATCTCACGGGTCGTCGATACACTGCACTTCGCTCCGTCGGCTTCCAGCCGCCTGGTGCAGGCCAGCGATCTCGTCGCCTTCTTGTGTCACCGTATCTCGACCAAGACTGACGGCGACCCACGAGCTATCCGTGCGAACACGCGACTGTGGGAACGTTTGGCCGACAGGATTCACCGCGTCCACGTCTGGACACCATCCGACCGACCCTAGACGCACGAAGACCCCGCACGAGGCGGGGTCTAAGGCTCACAGGAGTTTCCTCCTGCGGCCAGCATACCTGACGACGATCCTCGCCTCCACAGGATTCACCGTGTCCGCGTCTGGACATCGGCTCAGCCCGGCGATCAGCGCTGCGGCGCCGGGGTGCGCGGGGTGGTCACGATCCGTGCGCCCCTGGCGGGCACGGTCGTGATGTTGCGTGGCTTCGTCCGCTCCCGCCGTGGCCGGTCGGCGGCGACGTGCTGGCGGGTCAGGATCGCACGCAGCATGATGACCGACTCCAGCAGCGAGAAGCCCGCGCCGAGGCAGCGCCGCACCCCGCCGCCGAACGGGAACCACGTCGAGCTCGCGGGGCCGGAGTCCAGAAAGCGTTCGGGCGCGAAGCTCCGGGGGTCGGGGTGGTGTGCGGGATCGCCGTGGACCATCGCGATCGAGGGCATCAGCGTGTGTCCCGCCGGGATGCGGAACTCGCCGATCTGGATGTCCGTGGTCAGCCGGCGCGCCACCTCCGAGATCACGGGGTGCAGGCGCAGGGCCTCCTTGGTCACCGCTTCGAGGTACTTCTCGTCGTTCTCGTCGGCCGCGCGGGTGGCGCGGTCGAGCCGCGCGGGGTCCCTGGCGAGGTCGTGCAGCGCCCAGGCGAGCCCGGTGGCGGTCGTCTCGTGGCCCGCGAGCAGCAGCGTCACGAGCTGGTCGCGCAGTTCGGCATCGGTGAGCGCCGCGTCGCCGCCGTCCGGGTCGGTCGTGGTGAGCAGCCGCGACAGCACGTCGTGGCGCTGGTCGAGGTCGCTCGCACGGCGGCGGTCGGCGATCTCGGCGTACAGGAGCTGGTCGACGCGGCGCTGCGCGAGCGTGTAGCGCCGCCACGGCCCGACGCCCTGGAGTTTGGGGTTGTACCAGCCGATCAGCTCGACCGGGCCGACGTCGACCACCCGGCGCAGCAGGTGCCGCAGTTCGTCGAGCCGTGGTCCCTCGGCGACGCCGAACACCACGCGGAGGATGACCTCCAGTGTCAGCGTCTGCATCCGCCGGTGGGCGGAGAACGGCCGCCGGGCGGGCCAGCGCTCGACCTCGGCCTCCGCCAGTTCCGTGATCATGTCGCGGTAGCCGCGCAGCGAGGCGCCGTTGAAGGCGGGCATCAGCAGTTTGCGGGCCCGCAGGTGGACGTCCTCGTCGGTGAGCAGGACCGAGTGCGAGCCCATCGCGGGTTTGAGGATGACGTTGCCCTCACCCGCGTGGAACACCGAGGCGGGACCGGCGAACACCGCGCGGATGTGGTCGGTGTCGGCGAGCGCCACGATCGCGCGTTCGGGGTAGACGCGCAGCCGGACGACGTCGCCGTGGCGGCGGCGCAGCCGCGGCAGCCAGTGCTGGCGGAACAACCCGTAGAGCACCGTCTGCGCGAGCATCGGCAGGCGCGGCCCCGGCGGAAGTCCGGTCGCGGTGACGTCGTCGATCCGTACGGCCGGTGCGGTGATCTCGGTCGCCATGACCACGTTTTATACGCGCGTATAAATCGGCTGTCCAGGGTGGTGCCGTACCCTCACCGGTGTGGGCCATCGGGAAGATCTGCTCGCGGCCGCGCGGCACCTGCTGCGGACCAAGGGGTACGCGCACATCACGGCTCGGGACCTCGTGGCGGAGTCGGGGACGAATCTGGCCTCCATCGGCTACCACTTCGGATCGAAGGCCGGGCTGCTCAACGAGGCCATCGGCGAGGCCGTGGACGAGTGGACCGAGCAGCTGGTCCGGGTCGCGATGGCCGACCCGGCCGCCTCGCCGGCCGAGCGTGGTCACTCGGCGTGGTCGGCGATGCTCGACGGGCTCGCGGGCGAGCACGAGTTCGTGGTCTCGTACCTGGAAGCGCTCGCGCAGGCCGAGAGAACGCCCGCGCTGCGGGAACAGTTCGCCGCCCAGTACCGCCGCTGCCGGGAACGGGTGAGCGAACTCGTCGCGCGCTCCCTCGGCACGGAGCCCGGTGACCCCGAGGCCCGCGCGGTCGCCAGTTTCGTCATCGCCGTGTGTGACGGGCTCGCGGTGCAGTGGGTGCTCGACCCTGAGGGCGCACCCACCGGAGACGATCTCCGTGCGGGGGTCACGGCCGTGTGGGGACCGTCCCACCACTCGGAACGGTGAACCGCGATCGCGCATAGGGTTGAGGCATGCAGACTTGGTCATCGGTAGCCGTGCCCCGTGTCCCCGGAACCGCGCCTCCGCTGCGGCTGTACGACACGGCGACCGCGCAGCTCCGGCCCACGGCACCGGGTCGCGTGGCCAGGATGTACGTGTGCGGGATCACGCCGTACGACGCGACCCATCTCGGGCACGCGGCCACGTACCTCGCCTTCGACCTGGTGTACCGGTTGTGGCTCGATGCCGGGCACGAGGTGCACTACGTCCAGAACGTCACCGACATCGACGAACCACTGCTGGAGCGCGCGGCCCGCGACTCCGACGACTGGGTGGTGCTGGGCCTGCGCGAGACCGCCCTGTTCCGCGAGGACATGGAGGCGTTGCGGGTGCTGCCGCCCCGCGACTTCGTGGGCGCCGTCGAATCGGTGCCCGAGATCGTCGAGGTCATCGAGAAGCTGCTGGCGAGCGGCGCCGCCTACCGCGTCGACGACCCCGAGTACCCCGACGTGTACTTCGATCGCTCGTACACGGGCCGTTTCGGGTACGAGTCGAACTACGACGAAGCGGCCATGCACGCGGTCTTCGGCGACCGCGGCGGCGACCCGGAACGGCCCGGCAAGCGCGACCCGCTCGACGCCCTGCTGTGGCGCATGGCGCGCCCGGGGGAACCATGCTGGGAGTCACCGCTGGGTTCGGGACGCCCCGGCTGGCACATCGAGTGCAGCGCCATCGCGTGTCAGCGGCTCGGCATGGGCTTCGACGTCCAGGGCGGTGGTTCGGACCTCGCCTTCCCGCACCACGAGTTCAGCGCCGCCCACGCGGAGGCGTTCGCGGGCGAGCACCCGTTCGCCCGGCACTACGTCCACGCGGGAATGATCGGGCTCGACGGCGAGAAGATGTCGAAGTCCAAGGGGAACCTGGTGTTCGTCTCGCGGCTGCGCGCCGACGGCGTGGACCCCTCGGCGGTGCGGCTGGCCCTGTTCTCGGGCCACTACCGGACCGACCGCGCGTGGACCACCGAGCTGCTGAGCGGGGCCGAGCGGCGCCTGGAGCGCTGGCGCGAGGCCGTGGCGCTGCCGACCGGGCCCGAGGCCGAGGACACCGTCGGCCGGCTGCGGGAGCACCTGGCCGACGATCTGGACACGCCCGGCGCCCTCATGGCCGTGGACGCCTGGGTCGACGAGGCGTTGCGGCACCGCACCGGCGGCACCGGCAGCGAGTCCGCTCCCGCGCTCGTGCGGTCGGCCGTCGACTCGCTGCTGGGCGTGGTGCTGTAGGGCCCGTAGAGCTCGGCGGGGCTCGGGTCGGTCACGCCCAGGTGGGCATGCGGTCCAGGATGTCGCAGCGCAGGTCCAGTGCGGCCACGAGTTCGGCCGGGTCGCGGTGGTCGCGCACCGGGTCGGCGACGTCCAGGTACTCGCCCCGCAGGGACACGGCGCGCCACGGGCGGCTGTCGTGGAGCAGGAACTCGACCAGCGCCGGGGTCACCACCGCTTCCGCGAACCGTTCGTCCTCGGCGAGCACCTCGAACCGGGCGTCGAACTCCGGGTTGCCGGTCCGTATCCCGCCGAGCCCGATCGCGCGGTTGATCGCGTTCGACGCCGCGGCGGACGGCCGGATACCGAGCATCGGGTGCGCGGCGGGGGCCGCGACCCAGATCGCCCGCTCCGGCTGGTGACGTCCCTGGTGGACGGTGTCGAAGGTCGCGGCCACGAACTCGCGGCCCCGGTGGCTTCCGGTGATGACGTCACGCGCCGCCGTCGCCCGCGGTGGGTGGGTCAGCGGCTCCCACCGGCTGCGCCGGTCGTACTGCCGGTCGTAGAGCGGGATCAGGGAATCGTCCCGCTCCACGACCGTCCACCCACGACGGGCCGCCTCCCCGGCAAGGCCGAGCGGAGTCGCGGGGGCCGTGCGCGCCACCCGGCGTCTGATCCACAGCACGAACGCCAGCACCGCACCCAGCAGCAGCACGGTGCCGCCGATCACGATGGTGAGCACGATCGCGGTACTCATCGTCCGCCTCCGCCGTCCGGGAACACGGTCACCGGCGCATGATCCGGAAGTCGCCGAAGCCCTCGTCGTCGGCGGGTCCGGGGCGGCGGGCGGGGCGAGCGGCGTGCTCACCGCCCGACGGCAGGGCGGACACCGGCGCGGGGCCGGGGTCGGCTGGGGGCCGGTCACCGAAGAGCTGGGATTCCTCGGCCAGGACCTTGTCCAGCAGGTCGGTGTCGCCGAGCCCCCGTCGCACCACGTCCGCCTGTGCCCTGGCGGCGATGACCCGGGCCTGCGCGATCGTGTGCAGCACGGTCGCCGACAGCGCCGAGGGCTGGGCCTCGCGCACCCGGTCGGAGAAGGTGATCTCCTTGACGGCGCCGTCCGGTCCCGCGACCACGGTCACCACACCGTCCGGCGAACTCGCGGTGCCCGTGACGGCGACGAGTTCCTCGGTCATCCGCTGGTAGCTCTCCGCCCGCGCGCGGTTGTCCCCGGCCGCGGTGTCGATCTGCTCGACGCGGCGCAGCAGCCGCTTCGCCGTCTCACTCATCGCCGCTCTCCCGGTTCCGGTGTGCCCTGCTCGGGTGTGATCGTGTCGAGGAACGCCTGGAAGTCGTCGACCACCTCCGGGAACTGCTCCATTGTGGAGGTGAGCACGACGCGCAGTACGGGACGGGTGCGCGGATCGGCCGCGTTGGCGAACGCCATGAACACCTGGTACTGCACCAGGTAGCGCCGCTGGCCGGCCAGTTCGACCTCCACCCGCACCGCCTGGGTCCGTACGGGGTTCTCGGTTGTGCCGCCCTCGGTCGTGCGGCCGAGGCTCACCTCGGTCGACCCGCGCCGCAGCCGCTCGACCGACTCCTCCGCGATCGTGCTCAGTGGCACGTCGCTGGGCCGGAGATCGCCGCTGATGGTGATGTTCGGGGTGAAGCCCTCACCGCGCGAACCGGGACGCAGCGCGACGAACGCCGCCTCCGGTGTGCCGAGCTCGTCCGGGTCCACGGATCTCCACCCGTCCGGCAGGGAGAACTGGATCGGCACGGGAATCGTCGTGGCCATGTCTCGCCTCTCTCGTCACTCGCTGTCGGTCCGCGTTCAGAAGCCGAGCACGTTGCCGACGGTGCTTGCCGCGCCACCGACCGCGCTCGCGGCGCCACCGACCGCCGAGGCGGCGTCACCCACGGCGTCGGTGACCCCGCCCGGGTCGACCGCCACGTCGAAGCCGACCTTGCCACCCACGCCGAGTGCGACACCACCCGAGGCGCCGACGTGGAACTTGCCGTCGTCGCCCATTCCGAACTGGGCGTCACCCGCGATGCCGGCCCCGGCCCAGACCTCGCCGTTGACACCGGCGCCGACCCCGGCGACCTCCGCGCCGACGTCGCCCCCGGCCCGGCCACCGGCGAAGGCCTCGCCGCTGACCTGACCCCCGGTGGGGCCGATGCTGCCGTCGACGCCCGCTTCCGCCCCCGCCATCGCGTCACCGTTCGCCGACACCGAGGCGTGGTCGCCGAACTCCATCCCCCCGGAGATGTCGCCCCGAGCCCCGACGAACGCCTCGGCGCTGCCCTGGGCACCGAACGCGTCCACACTGCCTTCGGCGCCCGCTGACGCGCCGACCATGCCCTCGGCGCGGCCGTTCGCGGTGACCCCGTGCCCGAGGTCGAGCTCGCCCTCGGCGCTGCCCCGCGCGAGGTACGCCTCCGCGTTGGCGCCCGCGGTGATGCCGTCCGGCGTGATCTCGTAGTGGGAGCCCGCGTTGGCGCCGAGCAGCGACCCTTCGGCGGCACCCCGCCCGGAGACGTCGCCCGCCGAGAACTCACCGTCGGTCGAACCGCCGAGCCACTCCGTGCCGGTCCCGGTCTCGCCCTTGTCCGGCGTCAGACCGAGCGTCTCGGCGAACGGGATTTCGATGCCGAAGTCCGCGAGCGTGTCCCGCACCTTGTCGTGCATCAGCCCGTCGGCCTGGCTGCCCCATTCGCGCTGGTAGCTGCGGCCGAGCGGCGTGTCCTGCCAGCCGCCGGGGTCCACGTCGACCCACTGGCCCGTCGCCGGGTCCCACTGCCGCTGGGTCTGCCGCTGGTCGGCACCGAACTCCGACTCCCCGAAGGGGCGGCTGAACGTGCCCTCCTCGTCGGGCTGAAAGCCGAACGCCATCGCCACCGCGCCTCCGGCCCGCTCGACCTCCTGCCGAGCGGCGTCCAGGACGGCCTGCGCCTCCTGTGCGACGCCCTGGCCGGGGTCGGTGAACGGCGCGAGCAGCTGCCCCGCCGCCTGCGCGAGCATCGCGACCGCGTCGTACTCGGCGGCGGCGGCGCGGCTCGCGGCCTGTGCCTGGTGATACAGCTCGATGGCGCGTTGTGCCTCGCCCTGCCCCCAGTTCAGGACGTCGGCGAAGTCGCTGAGCTGCTGCCCGCCCTGCCCCGCCAGCTCCACCGCCCGCGCCCACCTCGGCGGTTCCTCGCCGAACGCGCTGCGGAACGCGTTGCTCGCCGCACCGGCCCAGCCCACCGGGTCGATCCTGCCGAGCCCGGCCCCGATCTCGTCCGTCGCGGTGATCGTGTCGATGAGGACCCGCAGATCGCCGGAGATCACCTCCGGTTCGCCCGGTACCAAAGCCCTCGGATCGTTGGTCTGCCCCAGTTCAGCCATCAGTTCTCGGTTCCTCCGTGCTCGCTGCCACCAGGGGCGGACGACGGGGCGCCGGTATCAAGCGCGTTGCCGATCGAGCCGCCGAGCGCGCCGCCAGCGGCGCCGCCCAGAGCCGCGCCGATGCCGCCACCCAGCGCCCCGCCGGCCACGCCGCCCGCCGCGGCGCCGAGCGCGCCGCTCTGCTGCTCCAGCAGGCCACCCAGCCCCGCCAGTGTCGAATTGGTCTCGGCCTCGGTGTCCAGGTACCGGTTCGCCGCCTGGCCGAGTTCGCCGCCGAACTCATCCGCCTTGTCGCGCAGCGCCTCGACCTGGGCCCGCAGCTGTTCGATGAAGGCGCCCCACGCGGCCTGGACGCCGGAGTGGCCGTAGTCGCCGCTCGGTCCCTGCCACATCAGGCCCGCGACGCCGCCGACGGCGTCCCCGATCCTGCCCGCCGTCTCCCGCAGCTCGTCCGGAACCGCATCGAATCCCGCCATTGCCCCATGCCCCTTACTCGTCTTCGCGTGCGGTCGCCACTACGCCACTACTCAGCCAGACGCAACGGCGAGGGCCACGGTTCCGCCGGATCTTGCCGATCTGCGAAGGACACCGGTCGATCCGCCTCACACGGAGGACAACCGCAGCTCCGCGTGCCCCCAGCGGCGCCGTAACCACCGGTCGTGCGAGGCCAGCACCACCGCGCCCGGTGCGGAGTCGAGCGCCTCGGACAGCTCGTCGGCCAGCGCGGGGGAGAGGTGGTTGGTCGGCTCGTCGAGCAGGAGCACCTCGGGCGGGTCGGCGACGAGCAGAGCGAGCGCCAGCCTCCGGCGTTGCCCCACCGACAACGCCGCCACGGGACGATGCTCGTCGCCCGGCGCCACCAGCCCCAGCGTGTGCAGCGACGGTACCGCCCGCCCCGCGGTGGCCGCGTCGTAGAGCTGCCGCGGTGTGCGCTTCGGCTCGGCGAACCGGACGTCCTGCTCGAGCAGGCCGACCCGCACTTCCGGCGCCCGCCGGAGCGTGCCGTGGGTCGGTTCGAGGTGGCCGGCGAGCAGCCCGAGCAGGGTCGACTTGCCCGTCCCGTTACCGCCGGACACGAGCAGCCGCGTCGGCCCGGTACCACCGATGTGGACGTCCAGCTCGGACACCGGCTCCAGCCTGCCCGCGACCGCCAGGTCACGCGCCGACAGTGCCGTCCGCCGCTGCGCGTCGGCCGCCGCCGTGAGCGTGGCCGCGAACCGCAACGGTTCCGGCGGTTTGCGTACCTGGGCCGATTCGAGTTCGGACAGCCGCTGCCGGGCCGCCCGCACCCTGCGCGACACCTGCCGTTCCACGCGGGCGCCGCTGAAGTCGTAGTTCAGCTTGGCGCCGTCGCGAGGCGGGCGGCCGTGGGCCACCTGCCGCGCCGTCACCGTCACCGAGTGCCGCAGCTCGCGCAACTCCTGCTGTTCCTCCGACCAGCGCTGCTCCCACCGCGCGCGCTCGGCGTGCTTGGCCGCCCGGTACTCGGTGTACGCGCCGCCGTAGCGGGTGGGACCACCGAGCGCGGGATCGAGGTCCACGATGTCGGTGCAGACGGCATCGAGGAACTCGCGGTCGTGGGAGGACAGCACGACGATCCCGGGGTGCCGCGCCAGCCGCTCCTGCACGAAGTCCAGTGCCGGATCGTCGAGATGGTTCGTCGGCTCGTCCAGCAGCAGCGTCTCGGGCGCCCGGATCAGCAGTGCCGCCAGTGCCAGCCTGCACCGCTGTCCGCCGGAGAGCGTGTCGAGGGCGCGGCCGGGTGCGATACCGGCGAGCCCGAGCCCGGCGCACACGATGCTGGCGCGGCGGTCGGCGTCCCACAGGTCGTGGGCCTGCGCCCACTCCAGCAGATGCCCGTACTCCGCCAGCAGGGCGGCGTCGTCCGGCCGGTCCGCGAGCAGCGCGCCGAGCTCGTCGAGCCGGACGGCGGCACGGCGGGTCTCGGCCAGCGCGTCGTCGAGGACGTCGGACAGCGTCGCGGTGCCGGGGAAGGGCAGTTCCTGGCGCAGGTAACCAAGATCACCCCCGCCGCTCACGTGGCCGCCCGAAGGGTCCTCCACCCGCGCGAGCAGCCGCAGCAGCGTGGACTTGCCCGCGCCGTTCTCGCCGACGAGCCCGACCCGGCGACCGGCGGAGAGCGTGAGATCGATGCCGTCGAACACGACCTTGTCGCGGTAGGAGAAAGCCAGGTCACGCACGTGCAGTGACAGGGAAGAAGACACAACTGATCACCGGCCCGGAGTTCGGGGAGATCACCCGCCGGGCATCGGCTCGGAAGCCACCTCGGGCGCGGGTGCGGACTGGCGTCAGTTCTTCATGGTGCACACCAGTCTAGCGAGGGCGCCGGACGCGTGCCACCGCATTGTGTCGACCTCGCCCCGGTCGCGCGATTACCGTGGAGCCCGTGCCGAACCTCTACGCCACCAGCGACCTGCACGTGACGCATCGGGGAAACGAGGGCTTCGTCGACGCGATCTCCCCCGAGAGCCCCGAGGACTGGCTGATTGTCGCCGGTGACGTGGCCGAGCGCGTCGACGTCGTCGCCGACACCCTCGCGAGGCTGCGGGAACGGTTCGCGACCGTCGTGTGGGTTCCCGGCAACCACGAGTTGTGGACGACCGCGAACGATCCCGACCAGCGACGCGGGCAGGATCGCTACGAGGAACTCGTGCGCCGGTGCCGGGCCGTGGACGTGCTGACCCCGGAGGACGAGTTCGCGGTGTGGCCACACGGCGAACGGCCGCTCACGGTGGCGCCCTTGTTCGTGCTCTACGACTACAGCTGGCGCACACCCGCCGCGACGGGAGCGCCGCTGGCGGAGGCGATGCGGCAGGCCCGGGAGGCCGGGGTGGTCTGTACCGACGAGTACCTGCTGCACCCCGACCCGCACCCGAGCAGGCGGGACTGGTGCGCGCGCAGGCTGGAGATCAGCGAGAAGCGACTCGCCGACATCCCCGACGACCACGGCACGGTGCTCGTGTCGCACTGGCCGCTGCACCGTCACCCCACGGCGCCGCTCTACTACCCCGAGTTCGCGATGTGGTGCGGCACCGAGGAGACCGCGGACTGGCATCGGCGCTTCCGGGCCGAGGTCGCCGTGTACGGGCACCTGCACATCCCACGCACCACCCACCAGGACGGCGTGCGCTTCGAGGAGGTCTCGCTCGGCTATCCCCGTGAGTGGAGCCGCCGTGCGCGGGGAGCGGTGCCGGTGCGGCGGCTGCTGTGACGCCGGGGGCGCGCGGGCGAACGCTCAGCGTGCCGGGCCCGCGCCGCCGTCCGGCCGGTGCCTGCGCAGGTAGCGCTCGAACTCCGCCGCGAGCTTGTCTCCGCTGTCCTCGTCGAGCACGATCTCCGCGTCACCGCGTTCCTCCAGGCTGCGCACGTACTCGCTGACCTCGTCGTCCTCGTCGGCCATGTCGGTGACCGTCTGCTGCCACTCCTCGGCCTGCTCGGGCAGCGCGCCCAGCGGGATGCGGACGTCGAGGACGTCCTCCAGCTTGCGCAGCAGCGCGAGCGTGGCCTTGGGCGAGGGCGGGTGCGACACGTAGTGCGGCACGGCGGCCCACAGCGACACGGCGGGCACCCCGGCCCTGACACAGGCGTCCTGGAACACCCCCACGATCCCCGTCGGGCCCTCGTACCGGCTGCGTTCGAGGCCGAACCGGGCGGCGGCGTCGGCGTCGTAGGCGGTACCGGTGACCGGAACCGGCCGGGTGTGCGCCGTGTCGGCCATGAGCGCACCCAGCGTGACCACCGTGGCGACACCGAGCTGGTCCACCTGGGTCAGCAGCTCGTCGCAGAACGCCCGCCAGCGCATGTTCGGCTCCGGTCCGTGCACGAGCACGATGTCGCGGTCGTAGCCTTCCGGCCGGCACACCACCAGTCTCGTCGTGGGCCATTCGACCCGTCTGGTCACGCCGTCGACCAGCCGTACCGTGGGGCGGCTCACCTGGAAGTCGTAGTAGTCGTCCGGGTCGATCTCGGTCAGGGGTGTGGCGTCCCAGTTCAGCTGGAGGTGCTCGACGGCCGTGGTGGCCGCGTCACCTGCGTCGTTCCAGCCCTCGAAAGCCAGGATCATCACCGGCTTCGGCTCCGAGGTGTCCCGTGTCGTCTCGTCGAAGGGCGTGCTCACGGTCACCAGCGTACGGCGCGATGCGGTCGCTCAGGGAATCCGTCCTGCCCCCACGCCCGGCCCGGGCCCGCCGGGACGGTGTCACCGTAGGCTGTCCGGGGCGCCCGCCCCGTGCCGCCACGACGTCGGCGTGCGGTGTGGCGGTGCCGGGGCCGGGCGAGTCCGGTCGAGTCGAGTAGCGAGGAGAAGTCGTGGGAAGACCGTCCGCTGTGGACGGAGTCGCCGCCGTGCTCTGGGACATGGACGGCACGCTCGTCGATTCCGAGAAGTTGTGGGACATCGCTCTGCACGAGGCGGTGGAGCGGCTGGGTGGCACCCTGAGCCCGGCTCAGCGCGCGACGCTTGTCGGCTCCAACATGGCGGTCACCTGCCGTTTCCTGCTGGAGCTGACCGGAAGCACCGCGGGGGAGGGCGACATCGCCGAGGTCGCCGGGTGGATCCGCGCGCGCACGGCCACCCTGTTCGCCGACGCGCTCCCGTGGCGCGACGGCGCGCGCGACGCGCTCGTGGCCGTACGTACCGCCGGTGTGCCGTCAGCGCTGGTGACCTCCACCGAGCGGGAGCTGACCGACCTCGCGCTGCGCACGATCGGGCACGAGATGTTCGACATCACCGTCTGTGGCGACGAGGTGGACGGTCTGAACAAACCACACCCCGAGCCCTACCTCCGGGCCGCGCGGCTGCTGGGAGTCGACCCTCGGCAGTGCGTCGCCGTGGAGGACTCCCCGGTGGGCGCGGACTCCGCCACCGCGGCGGGGTGCACCGTGCTCGTCGTCCCCAACGACGTCTCCGTGCCCGGGGGGCCGCGCCGGTCGTTTCGCGATTCGCTGGTGGGCTTCGACCTGCCCGCGCTGGCGGAGCTGGCGCGGGCAGGGTGACGCGCGCTCAGCCGAGGAGGTCCTCGGGGATGTCCGCCCGCTTCGTGCCCACGAGCGCCACGTAGTTCAGCGGCTCGCCGCGGACGTCGAGCCGGTGCCGGTAGCGCTGTGAGGTGCGAACGCGCAACAGCCCGGCCTCGGTGCAGCGCGAGACGAGCCGCGCGAAGCCCGAGGTGTCGGCCTCCGAGAGGAACCGGTCCTTGATGGTGAACGCGATCCAGCCGCCCTCGGCGACGAGGTTGAAGGCCGCGCGGAAGGCCGAGGGCGGGATGTCGCCGTAGCCGAGTGCGGCCACGCAGGCCAGCGCGGTGAACCGTGGCGCGGCCAGCGCCGCCCGCTCCGGCTCGGCGAGGGCGGTCATGTCCACGACGTGGTAGGCGTCGTAGACCTCGGGCCGGTCCCGCAGGGCCGCGGCCCTGGCTTCGGGGAGGATGTCCACGCCGACCAGCTCCCCGGCTCCGACCGTGCGGAGCTGCTCGCCGACGAGGCCGTTGCCCGCGCCGAGGTCGAGCACCCGCAGCGAGTGCGCTGCGACACCGTCGCGCTGGAGTTCCTCTTTCAGCAACTTGGCGACCACGTCGGGAGAACGGCAGTCGAGAAGATCGTGGAAAAGATGCTCGTACAACCCCGGAATGGAGAAAATGCGCCGGTAGTCGTGGAACCGAATGCGTTGCCATGCCCCGTCGGCGAACACGGAACAGTACTCGGCGTCCTGGTCGATGTGCTCCACGTCGTCCGGCAGCCGCACGTCACGGTGCAGCCGCACGGGCCGGGAGGCCACGTCGCCGTTCGGTAACCCACCGTTTTCCATACCACGACCTTTCTGTTGCCGCGTGCCGAAGGATCGGAATTCAGCACAGTGGATTCCGTCACCGAAGTCAACCGCGACGAGTGTGGTGTTGTTCCGCGCCGGGGCCGGGCCGCCCGACGGGAAAGGGCCACCGGATGCGAGGATCGGTGTCGTGAAGACCTTCGACGAGCTGTACGCCGAGCTGACCGAGCGGGCCCGCACCCGACCCGAGGGGTCGGGAACCGTCGAGGCGCTGGCGGCCGGAGTTCATGCCCAGGGCAAGAAGGTCCTGGAAGAGGCGGGCGAGGTGTGGATCGCCGCCGAGCACGAGTCGGACGAGCGGCTGGCCGAGGAGATCTCCCAACTGCTGTACCGGATTCAGGTGCTGATGCTGGGCCGGGGCGTCACGCTCGACGACGTCTACCGGCACCTGTGAGTGCCATCTCGTGAAACCGGGTGGCGCCGCGCGCCGGAAACCGGTGAAGTGAACGGTGCGCGGGACGCGGGTCCCGGACGCACCAATTCCACACTGCCACACTGCCACGTGAGGAAGGACATCACCATGCTGCGGGTCGCGGTGCCCAACAAGGGTGCGCTGGCGGGACCGTCGTCGGACATGCTCGGTGAGGCGGGCTACCGGCAGCGACATGAACAGCGCGACCTCACGGTGCTCGACCAGGTCAACGAGGTCGAGTTCTTCTTCCTGCGGCCCAAGGACATCCCGATCTACGTGGGGTCGGGGGAGCTGGACCTCGGCATCACCGGGCGCGATCTCGCGCTGGACTCCGGGGCGCCGGTGGAGGAGACGCTGTCCCTCGGGTTCGGCGGCTCCACGTTCCGCTACGCCGCACCGAAGGGCCGGGACTGGACGGTGGGCGACCTGCGGGGCAGGCGGCTGGCGACGTCGTACCCGAGACTCGTGCGCGACGACCTGGCACGGCACGGCGTCGAGGCCGAGGTCATCCGGCTGGACGGTGCCGTGGAGATCTCGGTACAGCTCGGGGTGGCCGACGCCATCGCCGACGTGGTGGGCTCGGGGCGCACGCTGCGTCAGCACGACCTCGTCGCGTTCGGCGATCCCATCTGCGTGTCCGAGGCGGTACTCGTCCACCGGGCCGGCTCGCAGCCCTCGCGGCCGAGGGACCAGCTCGCGGCGCGGTTGCAGGGTGTCGTGTTCGCGCAGCAGTACATGATGCTCGACTACGACTGCCCACGAGAGCTGTTGCAGAAGGCCATCGCCATCACGCCCGGTCTCGAGTCGCCGACGGTCGCGCCGCTGGCCCACGACGACTGGGTGGCCGTGCGCGCGATGGTGTCACGCAAGCAGGTCAACGCGGTCATGGACGAGCTGGCCGCCGTCGGAGCGCGAGCGGTGCTGGCCTCCGACATCCGTTCCTGCCGGCTCTGAGGTGGGCGCGGGCTCAGTTCGGGCGGTGGCGTTTCGGCAGCAGGTCGTAGAGCCTGCGGCGGGAGCCGCTGTCGTTGGCCGAGCGGGCGCTCGACACGTCAGCGATGAAGTCCTCAAACACGAAGTCCTGCTCGGGCGGGTTCGGCGGAGTCGCCTCGGCGGCCGTCGCGGTGTCGAGCACCCGCGCGATCTCGTGGAACGCCGCCGCCTGTGCCGTCTCGGGGGCGAACGTGGTGACGGGCACGCCCCGGGAGCCCGCCTCGTTGACGACCACCCCGAGCGGGACGTGGGCGAGCACGGGGATGCCCATGTTCTGTAGCTCCCGCAGCGCCGCCGCGGCGTAGGCGGAGAGTGGGCGCCGGTAGAGCCCGGGCACGAGCCCGTAGTAGGTGACCGGTGGCCGTCCCACCGCCGACTCCAGGTAGCTGATCTGCTCGCGCATCAGCCGCAGCGCGCGGATGCTCGTGCGGTCCGGCTGCACCGGGATCAGCACTCCGTGGCTCGCCACCAGCGCGTTGTTGGTCAGCACGTCCAGCGCGGGCGGGCAGTCGATGACCACGTGGTCGTAGCCCGCGAACTGGATCACCCGCGCGAGCTGCCATCCCGGCACCCGGAACTGGTCCAACCGCCGCACCAGGTCGAACATCCCCGGCGAGGTCGGCAGCACGTCGAACGCACCACCCCGTCCCACGTTGCACCTCGGGTGCGAGACCACCAGTTCCTCCACCGGACCGCGCCACGCCTTGGTCAGCGCCTTCGCGAGGCTCGGCGCCTCGGGCGGCGGTTCGGGCAGCCCCAGCATCTCGGTCGTGGCGTGTCCCTGCGGGTCGAGGTCGATGAGGAGCACCCTCCGGCCCCGCTCGGCCAGGGCGGCGGCGGCACCCACGCTCAGCGCCGTCTTGCCGACCCCGCCCTTCTGGTTGACCACCGAGGTGATCTGCACAGTGCCCAGCTCCCGTCTCGTGGTTTGCGAGCAGGGTAGTGGATCAACGACGCCGCGTCAGTCACGGTCTCGTCGCGAGTCGGACGCGCATCGGCGTGACCAGCGCGGGAAGGACCGGCTCACCGGGGTCGCACGAGCAGCGCCTGCGTGCCGAAGGCCACCGTGCCCCCGGCGTCCGACAGCGTGCTCCGTGCCGTGCCCACGCCGCGCGGACCGACGGAGGTCTCGGCGGCCATGCCGATCCACTCGCCCTCGGGCTCCCGCAGCAGATGCACGGTGAGTTCCGAGTTGATGAACAGCCACCGGGTGGGATCGAGCACGTTCGACACGCCGCTGCCCGAGTCCGCGATCGCGAACAGCCGCTGCCACGGGCTCGGCACCTCGTCGTCGACGAGCGCGACCCGCTGCCTGGCCCACACGGCGCTGGGGCCGGGCCCCGCCACGTCGCCGCGCGCCACGCGCCACTCGACGGCGTCGAGGTAGCCGCCGAGCCACGCCTCGGGCCAAGAGGCCCGGGGGCACTCGTCGGCCGTCGGCCCCGACGGTCCGTCGGCCGTGGCGGCCTCCCGGGTGTCCGTGCCGGCCAGGCGCCACGCCGACGCGACGGCCACGGTGCGGTCACCGGCCGCGAGCCGGGCCGACACCAGCTCCACCGACCGGCCGGGACGCGAGACCTGCGCCGACACGGTCAGTTCGGTCAGCGGGGCGGGGCC
The DNA here is from genome assembly GCF_005862235.1 of Saccharomonospora piscinae. GTDB lineage: Bacteria > Actinomycetota > Actinomycetes > Mycobacteriales > Pseudonocardiaceae > Saccharomonospora > Saccharomonospora piscinae. Next base: position 95,592 of record NZ_VCEK01000001.1, read on the forward strand.
GAGGATCTCCACCGTCACCCTGGCGAGTCGCTTGCCGCCGTCGGCCAGCCGCTCCAGCTCCCGCACCAGCAGGGCCGACGGCGGCCCGAAGTGCTGGGCGTCGGGCGACCACGGACCGGCGGTGTGGTGCGTGGGCAGGTACCGGCCTGGCCCGCGGGACTGGTAGAACGCCGGAAACGCCGACGATGCCGACGATGCCGCCAACGACTCAGTCACCGTGTCCTGCACTCCTTCCACCGCGCGCTCAGTCGGCACGGTCCAACAGCGACTCCTCGCCCGGGTCGGGCTCGGGCCAGCCCGGATACTCGGGCGGGGTTCCTCCGAACGACGGGCACAGCGCCTGGTGGGAGCACCAGCCGCACAACTTGCTCGGGCTGGGCCGGAAGTCACCGGTGCGGCCCGCCTTCAGAATGGCCTGCCAGATGGCCTCCAGCGTGCGCTCGAAGCGAGCGAGCTCAGGCTCGTCCGGTGTATAGGCCAGCTCCTGACCGTCCCTCAGGTAAAGCAGCTTGAGCTGGCGGGGCACGATGCCGCGAAGCCGCCACAGCACCACGGCGTAGAACTTCATCTGGAACAGGGCCTTGGCCTCGCCGATCTGTCTCGGCGCCGCCCCGGTCTTGTAGTCCACGACCCGGATCTCGCCGGTGGGCGCGACGTCGAGGCGGTCGATGTAGCCGCGCAGCAGCACGCCCGAGCCCAGTTCGGTCTCCACATGCAGTTCGCACGCCTCCGGGTCGAGCCTGCGCGGGTCCTCCAGCGCGAAGTACGAGTCGAGGAGTGTCTCGGCGGAGCGGAACCACTCCGCGAGTTCGTCGCCCGATCCCGCGTCGTCGAACAGCTCCATCCACTCCGGACACTCCTCGGAGAGCTGGGACCAGGTGGGCCGCAGCAGATCCCTGGCGCGGTCGGGCGTGCGCTCGGCCCGGTCCAGCGCGAACACCCGCTCCAGCACCGAGTGGACGAGCGTGCCGCGTACCTGCGCTCGCGTGGGCGTCTCGGGCAGCCGGTCCACGGCGCGGAACCGGTAGAGCAGCGGGCACTGCTTGAAGTCGCTGGCCCGCGACGGGGACAGCGCCGGGCGGCGCGTCGCCCCGCCGGTCGGCCGGGGGGCGGGCGCGGTGCCGGTGGTCGTGCTGCCGTTCGCCATGCCGGGCAGCGTAACGGCATCCCACGACAGCTCGGTGCGGCCCGTGGCGGGCGGTGTGTCGGCCGACGTCGTCCCCGCGTCCCCGTCGCGGGCCCGGCCGCGGTCGACACACGGGCACGCGGGAGGTCACGGGCTTCTGACACGGCACGTTCTACCCTCGACGGGTGCACGCGGCCGGCGAGTACCACCACGACTGGTCCCGGAGTTCCGGCTCCGCGGACGGCGGGTTGCTGCTCTTTCGCGTCGGCGGGGTGCCGGTGCAGCTGGCCCCGTCGTGGTGGATCGGCTCGCTGCTCGTCGTGGCGCTCTACACCCCGCTGGTGAGTGGGTTGCTGCCCGGTGCGGACCTGGGCCTTTCGGCCGTTCTGGCCGGTGCCTTCGCCGTCCTGCTCGGCGGCTCGGTGCTGGCGCACGAGCTCGGGCACTGCCTCGTCGCGCTCCGGCTCGGCGTCCCGGTGCGGCGGGTGCGGTTGTTCCTGCTCGGCGGGTTGTCGGAGGTCGTCCGGTCGCCGCGCCGCCCGGGGCAGGAGGCACTGATCGCGGTCGCGGGCCCGGTGGTGTCGCTGGCGCTCGCGTTCGTGTGCTGGTTGCTCCTGCTGGCGGTGCCCACCGAGGGGCCCGTGTGGCTGCTGGTGGCGCAGTGCGCGGTCGCCAACCTGGCCGTCGGAGTGTTCAATCTGCTTCCCGGGCTGCCGCTCGACGGTGGCCGGCTGTTGCGCTCCGGTGTGTGGGCCCTGCTCGGCACGCGCTCCGTGGGCACCAGGGTGGCGGTGGCGGGGGGCGGCCTGGTGGCCGTCGCACTGCTGGGCTGGGCGCTGTGGGGAGTGGCACAGGGCAGTGACGACCGGTGGTTGCGGCTCGGGGTGTGCCTCGTCACGGCCTGGTTCGTGGCCATGGGCGCCACCACGGAGTTCGCGGCGGACGGCCGCCGCCCCTGGCCGGAGGGGCTACGGGTGACCGACCTCGTGCGGCCCGTGTTGCAGTTGCCCGCCGAAAGCCCGGTCTCGGCCGCTCTCACGGCCTCGGCCGGGCGCGGTGTGGTGCTGGTGCGCGCCGACGGTGTGGCCGCCGGACTGCTGGACCCGGCCTCCGCCACCCGGCTCGCGGCCTCGTCGCCGCAGGCACCGGCCGAGCAGGCCGCCGAGCCGATCCGCGCCGAGACCGTGCTGCTCACGTCCGACTCGGCCGACGAGATCGCCGAGCACGTGGGCGAGGTGCCCACCGCGCAGTTCCTCGTCGTGGACACCGACGGCAGGCCCATTGGGGTGCTGCTGAGGGAGGATCTGCGCGCCGCGCTCGCGGAGCCACTGCCGCGCGGCGGTCACGGCGCGAGCGACCGGACCGGGTGAGTGGTGTCGCGAGCGGGTCTGCGACGATTCCGTGCGGTCTCGTCTCGCGCACGGCGGACGAGCGTGGACTGGAGGTGCGGTGTCAGCAGGGCCGTTTCGCGCGGGTGACCGGGTGCAGTTGACCGATCCGAAGGGGCGGCACTACACGATCGTGCTCGCCGAGGGGCAGGAGTACCACACCCACCGGGGCGCGGTTGAGCACGACGCTCTGATCGGCAGTCCCGAAGGGAGTGTCGTGACCTCGACCCAGGGCACGTCGTACCTCGCACTCCGCCCGCTGTTGCCCGACTACGTGCTGTCCATGCCGAGGGGCGCGCAGGTCATCTATCCCAAGGACGCCGCGCAGATCGTCATGTGGGGCGATATCTTCCCCGGAGCCAGGGTTCTCGAGGCCGGTGCGGGGTCCGGCGCGCTGACCTGCTCGCTGCTGCGCGCCGCCGGGCCCGAGGGCAGCGTGACCTCCTACGAGGTGCGCGAGGACCACGCCGAGCACGCGGTCCGCAACGTGACGAAGTTCTTCGGCGAGGCGCCTCCGAACTGGACGCTGACCGTCGCGGACCTCGCCTCCCACACCGGCGAGGTCGACCGGGCGGTGCTCGACATGCTGACGCCCTGGGAGGTGCTGCCCACCGTGGCCGAGGCGCTGGTCCCCGGTGGGGTCCTGGTGGGCTACGTCGCGACCGCGACCCAGCTGTCGACCTTCGTCGAGGCGCTGCGTGCGCAGAAGTGCTGGACCGAGCCGGAGGCGTGGGAGACGCTCGTGCGGCCGTGGCACGCGGTGGGACTGGCCGTGCGGCCCGAGCACCGGATGATCGGGCACACGGCGTTTCTCGTCACCACGCGCAGGCTCGCCGACGGGGTGACGCCGCCCCGGCCGCAGCGCAGGCCGAGCCGGGGCTGACGCCGGTTGGAGCCTCAGCCCCGCTGGGGCTCCAGTGTCCTGATGCACCAGTCGCCGCCCGCGTTCTCGGCGACGAGGTCGAACGGCGCCTCCTGGCCCATCATCTTCATGGTCACCGGGATCCGCGCGGTGTCGTCGTCGATGGTGACCTCGCCCGCCCGCTCCATCGTCATGTCGCCGGTCTCGCCGGGGTCCACCTCCCCGTCGATGTCGCCGCAGGACACATCGGCCAGCGCGGTCGCGTCCCGGTCGTTGAGGGCGGTGACGGCCGTGTCGGCGAGTTCGGCGACCTGATCCTCGTCGTCGCCGCCACCGAGTGTCAGGGTCAGGGTGACGACGCCGCCGACCACCACCGCGGCGGCGATGCCGAGACCGAGAAACAGTTTGGTCCGCTTCCGTCCCGTGGTGGTCTCGTGGCCGGACGTGGGTGGCTGGGCCGCCTGGTCCTGCTGCCGGTTCGGGTCAGCGGGTGGTTCCGTTGTCATCGGTGACCTCGGTTTCTGTCGTGGGCTGCGGTGGTCGGTCCGGCGTCGTGGCCGGGATCACGTCTGGGGAGGTCCGACGCACCAGGACCCGTCCTGCTTCCTGGCGGGAAGAGTGGCGGACTGGCTGCCCTGCGCCCCCTGCGTGACCTTGATCGGGATGGTGCCGGAGTCGCCGTCGACGGTCACCTCACCATCCCTGCTGACCTCGAAGCCCTCGGGAATGTCCGTGGGATCGAGCTGTTGCCCCTGGCCGTCTGTGCAGGTCACCTCGGCCGCGAGATCGGGGTCGCGGTTGGTGACGGCGGTGACGAAATCGTCCGCGAGCTGCTCCACCTGATCCTTGTCGCTACCGCCGCTGGTGAGGAACAGGACGAGTGCCACGGCACCACCGATGAGGACCACGGCCCCGATGGCGATGCCGACGATCAGTCCCGTCTTCTTCTTGGGCGGTGGCGCGCCCGGGCCCCCGAAGCCGGGCTGACCGTACTGTCCCGCACCCGGCGCTCCTGGCCCACCCGGGTATGCGCCCGGCTGCTGGGGTTGCTGCGGATAGGGCTGCTGGGGCAGCGGGCCCGAGCCCGCGTACCCGGGATGGGGTTGCTGGGGCTGCTGGGGATGGTGCGGCTGCTGGCCCCAGCCCTGCGGCTGCTGACCGTACGGGCCCGGCTGCCCGGGCTGGCCCGGTTGGCCCGGTTGTGGTGGGTACGTCATGGTTCTCCCCTTCCTCGGCGCGCCTGTGGTGTTCGACTCCGGAGCACGTCGTCCGGTTCCCGCCGTCGAACGGAGTGATCGTAGAGGGAGTCGGGGCGCGTGTATCGCACCCTCTCGGGTGGCGGCGGGCCCGTGTGCCGCACAGTGAACCCGGTGACTCGTCACGCACCGTCACCAAACACTGTGGCATGCGGATGAACGCGGCGTCCCGGAGTCGGGGGGAGTCTCAGCGGGTACTCCGCCGCAACCGGGCGACGCGCCGATTCTGTCACGCAGATAGGGCTTTTCATGTCGGTGATCGCCGGTACCGTGGGAAGAAATGCATTCCGAGGAGGTGCCGAAATGCAACACGACCTTCCCGGAGGTCGGCACGATGAGGCCGACTCTTCAGACACGAGCGGAGCCGGAGCCACCGACACCCCGTCGAGCGAGCAGGAGCGTCAGATCCGCTTCCTCGAGGAGGAGGTAGCCCTGCTCCGCCGCAAGCTCACCGACTCGCCACGGCAGAACCGCGTTCTGGAGCAGCGGCTCGCCGAGGCCAACGAGCGCGTGAGCCAGCTCACCGAGCGTAACAACAAGCTGGTCGAAACCCTGCGTGAGGCGCGCAGCCAGCTGTTGGCGCTCCGGGAGGAGGTCGATCGACTCGCGCAACCTCCGAGCGGCTACGGCGTGTTCGTCGCCGCCTACGACGACAGCACCGTGGACGTCTTCACGTCGGGCCGCAAGATGCGGGTCGCCGTGTCGCCCTCGGTGGAGATCGGTGAACTACGCCGAGGACAGAGTGTCCGGCTCAACGAGGCCCTGACCGTGGTCGAGGGCGGCGGCTTCGAGAGCACGGGTGAGGTCTGCACGTTGCGGGAGATGCTCGCCCCCGAGGTCGAGGGCGGCAGTTCCCGCGCGCTGGTCGTCGGGCACGCCGACGAAGAACGTGTCGTGTGGCTGGCCGAACCGCTGGCCGAGCAGACGATCAAGTCAGGCGATTCGGTCCTCGTGGACTCCAAGGCGGGCTACGCCTACGAGCGGGTGCCCAAGGCCGAGGTCGAGGACCTGGTGCTGGAGGAGGTGCCGGACGTCCGCTACGAGGACATCGGCGGGCTGTTCCGGCAGATCGAGCAGATCAGGGACGCGGTCGAGCTGCCGTTCCTCCACGCGGACCTCTACACGCAGTACCAGCTCCGTCCACCCAAGGGCGTGCTGCTCTACGGCCCGCCGGGATGCGGAAAGACGCTGATCGCCAAGGCGGTGGCCAACTCCCTGGCCAAGCAGGTCGCCGAGGCGAGGGGTGCTGCGGACGCGAAGTCGTTCTTCCTCAACATCAAGGGCCCCGAGCTGCTCAACAAGTTCGTCGGTGAGACCGAGCGGCACATCAGGATGATTTTCCAGCGGGCGAGGGAGAAGGCGTCCGACGGAACTCCGGTGATCGTGTTCTTCGACGAGATGGAATCCATCTTCCGCACCCGGGGCAGCGGGGTGTCGTCGGACGTGGAGACGACGATCGTGCCCCAGCTGCTCTCGGAGATCGATGGTGTTGAGGGGCTGGAGAACGTCATCGTCATCGGTGCCTCCAACCGGGAGGACATGATCGACCCCGCGATCCTGCGGCCGGGCAGGCTCGACGTGAAGATCAAGATCGAGCGGCCGGACGCCGAGGGCGCCAAGGACATCTTCTCGAAGTACCTGACCGCCGAGCTGCCGATCCACGGCGACGACCTGCGGGAGTTCGGTGACGACCGGCAGGCCACGCTCGACGCGATGATCCAGCACACGGTCGAGCGGATGTACGAGGAAACCGACGAGAACCGGTTCCTCGAGGTCACCTACGCCAACGGCGACAAGGAGGTCCTGTACTTCCGCGACTTCAACTCCGGCGCGATGATCCAGAACATCGTCGACCGGGCGAAGAAGTCGGCGATCAAGTCGGTGCTGGAGACCAACCAGCCGGGGCTGCGGGTGCAGCACCTGCTGGACGCGATCGTGGACGAGTTCGCCGAGAACGAGGATCTGCCCAACACGACCAACCCGGACGACTGGGCGCGCATCTCGGGCAAGAAGGGCGAGCGCATCGTCTACATCCGCACTCTGGTCACGGGCAAGAACCAGGAGTCGGGACGGGTGATCGACACGGCCACCAACACCGGCCAGTACCTCTGAGGACACCGTCGCAGGGGCTCTCGCGGCAACGCTCGCGGGAGCCCCTGCGTATGGCGAAATCCGTATAACGTCCTATACGCTTCGTCCTATGACGGAAGACACGGCGGCGGAGCGGGACACGCGGGTCCGCGCACCCCTGACGGCGGCCGAGGTGCTGGAGTGGCTGGAACGGACGGCGTCCGCCGTGCGCGAGGGGGAACTCACCGCGGAGGAGCTGATCGAACTGCTCGGGCAGTTGCGGCAGGCGTCGACCGCGTGTGCCAACGCCTCGGACTGGACCCTGCTCGCCGCCAGGGAGGCCGGGGCGAGCCTGCGGCAGCTCGCGCCCGTGTTCGGCAAGGGCTACGTCAGGGCGCCGGCCGCGCGGCTGGAGAAGCTCCACCGCGAGGTGCTGACGGCAGAGCAGTTCCTGGAGCTGATGCGCCGCCGAGCCGAGGACGCCTGAGGCGCGACCGGTCCGGCGCCCGCGTGGAACACGGCCTACCGTGACGTTCATGGACCCACTCGCGCGGACCGCCGTGGGGCTCGCGGCGGTGGGCAGGCCCGCTTACATCAACCTCGGACGCTCGGCGGTCCTGCCGCCCGGCCGCGCGGTGCCGGAGTTGCGAGAGGTGACTTACGCGGTGCTCGACGCGGCCTACGCCGGGGGAGTGCGGCGGGTCGACGTCGCGCGCTCCTACGGCCGCGCGGAGGAGTTCCTCGCGGACTGGCTCGCCGAGCGGGGCCACTCCGACGTGGTCGTGTCGAGCAAGTGGGGCTACGAGTACGTGGGGCGGTGGCGGCGCGACGCGGAGGTCCACGAGGTCAAGGAACACTCGTTGCCGAGGTTTCGTGCCCAGTGGGAGCACACGCGGTCGCTGCTGGCCGGGCGCGTGTCGCTCTACCAGGTGCATTCGCTGACGCCCGACAGCCCGCTGTTCGGCGACGAGGACCTGCTGGCGGCGCTGGCGTCGTTGACCGAGGACGGGGTCCGGGTCGGATTCACGACGTCGGGGCCCGCGCAGGCCGAGACCATCCGCAGGGCACTGGCGCTGCGGATATCGGGCAGGCCGGTGTTCTCGGCGGTGCAGTCGACCTGGAACGTGCTGGAGCGTTCGGCGGGGCCCGCGCTGCGCGAGGCGCACGAGGCCGGTGTGCTGGTGCAGCTCAAGGAGACCCTGGCCAACGGACGGCTCGCCGTGGACCCGCCCACGGAGCTGGCGCGGGTGGCGCGGGAACTCGGGGTGGAGCCCGACGCGGTGGCGGTGGCCGCCTGCCATGCCCAGCCGTGGGCGGACGTGGTGCTGGTCGGGCCCGCCAGCCCCGAGCAGTTCCGATCCAATCTCGCGGCGGTGGGCAGCCCGCTCACCGGACAGCAGCGCGCGGCACTGTCCGCTCTGGCGACCGACCCCGCGGACTACTGGGCGCGGCGCTCCGCGCTCGCCTGGGGGTGAGGCGGCCGGGCGGGGCGAACGAGTTCCTCACTCCGGCCGGGATTTCGCCGGGGGTTTCGCGCCGGGGACCCGTAGGCTTGGGTCATGCGCCGGATCATGGGAACCGAGGTCGAGTACGGGATCGCGGTGCCGGGTGACGCGACGGCGAACCCGGTGCTGACGTCCACTCAGGTGGTGCTGGCCTACGCGGCGGCCGCCGACATACCCCGGGCCCGCCGGGCCCGCTGGGACTACGAGGTCGAGTCGCCGCTGCGCGACGCGCGGGGCTTCGATCTCGCGGGCCCGTCGCAGCCGGGTCAGGACACCGACGTGGAGGACCTCGGGGCGGCGAACGTCATCCTGACCAACGGTGCCCGCCTCTACGTCGACCACGCCCACCCCGAGTACTCCGCGCCCGAGGTGACCAACGCCAGGGACGCGGTGATCTGGGACAAGGCGGGAGAGCGGGTCATGGAGGAGGCCGCGCGGCGAGCGGCGACCGTTCCGGGCCAGCCCCCGCTCCAGCTCTACAAGAACAACGTCGACGGCAAGGGCGCCAGCTACGGCACCCACGAGAACTACCTCATGGCCCGCGCCACGCCGTTCACGGCGGTGATCGCGGGGCTGACGCCGTTCTTCGTGTCCCGGCAGGTGATCACAGGGTCCGGCCGGGTCGGTCTCGGGCCGCAGGGCGAGCAGGCCGGGTTCCAGCTCTCGCAGCGCGCGGACTACGTCGAGGTCGAGGTCGGGCTGGAGACCACGCTCAAGCGGGGAATCATCAACACCCGCGACGAGCCGCACGCCGACGCCGACAAGTACCGCCGCCTGCACGTCATCATCGGCGACGCGAACCTGGCGGAGTACGCCACGTTCCTCAAACTCGGCACGGCCGCGCTGGTCATCGACATGATCGAGCAGGGGGTCCGCTTCGACGACCTCAAGCTGGCCGAGCCGGTGCGCGCGGTCCACCAGATCAGCCACGACCCCACGCTGCGCGCCACCGTCGAGCTGGCGAACGGGCGGCACTACACGGGGCTCGACCTCCAGTTCGCCTACCACGAGATGGCGAGCGGGCACCTGGAACGTCAGGGTGCCGACGAGCAGTCCAAGGAGGTCCTGCGCGTCTGGGGTGAGGTGCTCGACGCGCTGGCCCGCGACCCGCAGGAGTGCGCCGACCGGCTCGACTGGCCGGCCAAGCTGCGGCTGCTGGAGGCGTACCGGGACCGGGACTCGCTGGGGTGGGCGGCGCCGCGCCTGCACCTGGTCGACCTGCAGTACTCGGACGTCCGGCTCGACAAGGGCCTGTACAACCGGCTCGTGACGCGGGGCTCCATGAAGCGCCTGGTCACCGAGGACGAGGCGCGCGCCGCGATGACGACGCCGCCGTCCGACACGCGGGCGTACTTCCGGGGCAGGACGCTGGAGAAGTACGCGAGTTCGATCGCGGCGGCATCCTGGGACTCGGTCATCTTCGACGTCGGCCGCGAGTCGCTGGTGCGCATTCCCACCCTGGAGCCCCTGCGTGGCACGAAGGCGCACGTCGGGCGGCTGCTGGACGAGGCGAACACGGCGGAGGAACTCGTGGAGGCGCTGACGTCGGCGACGTGATCGCGCCGTGAGGTGATCACGGACGCCATCACGCAGCCCCGAAAGTCGGCGACTCTGGGTAGGCTGGAGGCAAGCGCCACACCGGGAGGCGAATATGGCTCAGGAACGCATCGAGAAGCACGGCGGCGGGGATTCCGACGACGACGTCGAGACCGGTGCCCCCGCAGGCCAGGAACAGCGCGAGAAGGTCGGCGAGGACGTGGACACGATCCTCGACGAGATCGACGACGTGCTGGAGGAGAACGCGGAGGACTTCGTGCGGGCGTACGTGCAGAAGGGCGGCCAGTAGGCGAACGTCGGCCGATCTCCTAGGCTTGTCGATCATGTGATCGGTCGATGAGCACCGTGTCCTGTTCATCTCGGCGAGGGGAACCACGAGCACGCATGGAACACACGCCGCGCAATCCGGGCTTCACGCTGCCCGCCGCGTACCTGTCGTCGACGTCGTCGTCGTTCACCGACTTCCTCAGGGCCCAGGCCCCGGAGCTGCTGCCCCGCGCCGGCGCCGTGCCGGGCAGCGGCTCCGGAGCCGGTGTCTCGCCCACCTCACCCGGCGGGTCGGGCTTCGCGCCGCCGCACGGCACCACGATCGTGGCCTCCACCTTCAACGGCGGGGTGCTGATCGCCGGTGACCGCAGGGCGACCGCGGGCAACACGATCGCGAGCCGGGACCTGGAGAAGGTGTACGTCACCGACACCTACTCGGCGGTGGGCATCGCCGGAACCGCGGGGATCGCACTCGAACTGGTGCGGCTCTACACGGTCGAGCTGGCCCACTACGAGAAGATCGAGGGCGTCTCGCTGTCACTCGACGGTAAGACCAACAAACTCGCCAACATGGTCAAGGGCCATCTCGAGGTGGCGATGGCCGGGCTCGCGGTGCTGCCGCTGTTCGTGGGCTACGACATCGACGCCAGCGACCCCAAACGCGCAGGGCGCATCGTCTCGTTCGACGTGACGGGCGGCCGGTACGAGGAGAACGCCGGGTTCCACGCCATCGGCTCGGGCTCGGTGTACGCCAAGTCGTCGCTGAAGAAGCTCTACGACCCCGACGCCGACTCCGAAACCGCGGTGCGTGCCGCCGTGGAGGCGCTCTACGACGCCGCCGACGACGACACCGCCACCGGCGGGCCCGACCTGGTGCGCCACATCTACCCGACGGTGGTCACGGTGACGGCCGAGCACGGGGCGGTGTCGCTGCCGAGTGCCGAGACCGCCGCCATCGCACAGGCCGTGGTGCGGGAGCGGTCGGAACGGCCAGGGCGCCTCGGTTGAGGCTTCCGCCGTCGTTGTTCACCCTGAGTCCTGTAGTCGATCGAGCAGAGCGGAGCCAACGCCAGTGACGATGCCGCTGTACGCCTCACCCGAGCAGTTGATGCGCGAGCGTTCCGAACTCGCGCGCAAGGGCATTGCACGGGGACGGAGCGTCGTCGTGCTCAAGTACCGGGGCGGAGTGCTGTTCGTGGCGGAGAACCCGTCACCGACCCTGCACAAGGTCTCGGAGATCTACGACCGTATCGGCTTCGCCGCCGTGGGCCGGTACAGCGAGTTCGAGAGCCTGCGTCGCGGCGGCATCCGGCACGTGGACCTGCAGGGCTTCATGTACGACCGGCGCGACGTCAACGCCCGCGCGCTGGCCAACGTGTACGCGCAGACCCTGAGCACGATCTTCACCGAGCAGCTCAAACCGTTCGAGGTGGAGATCTGTGTGGCGCAGGTCGGCGGCAACTCCGACGAGGACGAGCTGTACCGCCTGACCTACGACGGCTCGATCGTCATGGACGAGCCCAAGTTCGTCGTCATGGGCGGGCAGACCGACGCGATCAACACGAAGCTCAAGGAGACCTTCGCCGACGGCATGGAGCTGGGTGCCGCGCTCGCGGTGGCGGTGGAGGCGCTGCGGGCGACGACGCCGGGGCAGGGCACGCCGGGCAACGGTGACGCGGAGCCGGGCAAGCTGGAGGTCGCGGTGCTGGACCGCGAACGCCCGGGACGGACCTTCCGCCGCATCACGGGTGCGGCGCTGGACGCCCTGATGCCCGCCACGGGATCGGCGGACTCGGCCGAGGAATCCCCTCAGGCGCAGACGGGTGAGTCCGGGTCCTCCGAAGACGGGGACTGAGCGCGATGGCTCGCGTCGCCGGGCTGTTCCATTATCCGATCAAGGGCTGCGCCGCGGTCGAGGTGAATGAGGGACACCTGGGGCTCGCGGGGCTCGCCGCCGACCGCGCGTTCATGGTGGTCGATGCCGAGGGCGGATTCCTGAGCCAGCGCCGGACCCCGGGGCTGGCCGTGGTGCGGCCCGCGCTCGACGACAGCGGCGACCGGTTGACGCTGGCGGCGCCCGGAGTGGAGTCGCTGGCGCTCGCCGTCGACCCCGCCGGGCCGCGGCGGCCCGTGCGGTTGCACGGCAAGGATTTCAGCGGCGCCGACCAGGGCGACGGCGCGGCCGAGTGGTTCTCCTCGCTGCTGGGCCGGGCGTGCCGGCTGGTTCGCGTGCCGCCCGAGCACGACCGCGTGACCGACGGCGAGACGCCCGGCACGTCCGGCTACGCCGACAGCAGCGCCGTGCTGGTGGTCGCGACCGGCAGCGTGGCGGATCTTAACGCGCGGATCGCCGACGGCGGCGGCGACGCCGTGCCGATGGACAGGTTCCGGCCGAACGTCGTCGTGTCGGGCTGGGACGAACCGTACGCCGAGGACCGGGCGCGGCGGATCGAGGTCGGCCAGGCGGAACTCGGCTTCACCAAGCTCGCGATCCGGTGCGCGGTCACCACCGTCGACCAGCGGACAGGCCGGCGGTCCGGTCCGGAACCGCTGCGGACGCTGGCGGGCTTCCGGCGGCGACCGGGTGGCGTGGCGCTGGGTGCGAAGTTCTCGGTCGTGCGGGCGGGCAAGGTCTCGGTCGGTGACGAGTTCCGGGTGCGGGACTGGGCCACGGCCTGACCCGGGTGGTCAGGGTGCCGGGTTCCGCGGCCGGTACACGGCCAGCGCACTGGGCCGCGATCGGAACCGGAAGCGACGGCCGAGCGGCCCCACCTCGCCGTCGGTGGCGATGCGCCGGTTGCCGTCGAGGATCGTGACCTCCACCTGGGCGAGGTCCCGTTGCGCGTAGACGTGGCTGGTGCCGAGGGTGTTGGTCAGGGCCGCGAGCAGGAACCGGGTGCGGGAGTAGGGCCTGTCGGCGCGCAGGTACCGCACGTCCAGCAGGCCCGTGTCGAGCGCGGGCCGGTGTGAGGGGATGAGTCCCCGTGGTGCGTAGGTGCCGTTGCCGACGAACAGCATCCAGACGCGCATGTGCCTGCCGTTGAGCACGACGTGCAGTGGCCGGGCGTGGCGCAGGGTGCGGACGACCGCGATGGCGGCCGACGGCCACTTGGGGTGGCGCCGCTGGATGGTCTCGCGCAACCGCACCATCTCGGGATAGCCGCCGAGGCTGGCGGTGTTGAGAAACCAGCGGCGTGCCGGGCCCTGCGCACCGGAGGCACCGTCCACCTCGACCTCGCCCAGGTCGATCCCGACGGCACTGCCGGCGCGCAGCGCCCGGTCGGTGTCGGCGAGGTAGCCGATACCCAGGTCGCGGGCGAAGTGGTTGAGCGTGCCGGTGGGGACCAGCGCGAGCGGGAGGCCGGTGTCGGCGGCGACGGAGGCCACGGCGGCGGCGGTGCCGTCCCCGCCCGCGACACCGAGCGCCCGCACGTGCCCGCCGTGCGTGTGCAACGCCGTGGTGAGCTGGCTGCGCAGGTCCGTGCCGGCCGCCGGATACACGATCACGGCGTGCGGCCAGAGGCGCTTCACCTCGTCGGTGGGGTCCTCGGCGCTGCCCGAACTGGGATTGACGACCGTGATCAGGTGCTCGCCGCCGCACAGGGTGGGGGCGTCGGCGGGGTGGGTGGTGTGGGCGCGCGAGTCCGGGTGCAGCGGCCACCAGTGCCGGGTCGCGAGCGCGGCGAACACTCCCAGGACCGTGCCCGCGCCGATGTCGCTCGGCCAGTGGACACCGGTGTGGACACGGGAGTAGGCGACGGCGGCGCCCAGCGGGGCGAGCGCGGCCCCGAGCCGGGGGGACTCCAGTGCGGCGCCGGTGACGAAGGCGGCGGCCGAGGCGGCGTGCCCGGAGGGAAACGACGAGGACGTGGGCCGCGCTTCGAGCCGGCGGGCCGGGGGCACGACCTCCGCGGCGGGCCTGCGGCGCGGCAGCAGTGGCTTGCCGATGAGGTTGGCGGCGACACTCGAGCCCGCGAGCGCGGTCAGCCCCCGCAGGGCGGCGCGCCGGGTGGGGCCCTTGCGGGTCGCGAGCGCGGCGGCGATGGCCCACCAGAGGCGGCCCTTGTCGGCGGCGCGGGTGAGGCGGGCCAGCGCGGTGTCGGCGGGGGAGTGGGGCAGGGTGGCGCTGTACCGCATGGCGGCGCGGTCGGCGGCGCTGACGTGGCGCAGGCGCCGGGCCAGGTGGACGAGCACGGGGTCGATGATTAGGCCACCTCGGTCCGGAATCCGTTTCGTTCACCGTACCGTGGCGAAAAGCGCCTACCCTTGAAGGATGCAGCGGCGGATCTTTGGGATCGAAACCGAGTTCGGGGTCACCTGCACCTTCCACGGTCAGCGCAGATTGTCCCCCGACGAAGTGGCGCGCTACCTGTTCCGGCGGGTGGTGTCGTGGGGCCGGTCGTCGAACGTCTTCCTGTCCAACGGCTCCCGCCTGTACCTCGACGTCGGGTCGCATCCGGAGTACGCGACCGCCGAGTGTGACGACCTCACGCAGCTGGTGACCCACGACAAGGCGGGCGAGCGCATCCTGGAGGACCTGCTGGTCGACGCGGAGCGCAGGCTCGCCGACGAGGGCATCGGCGGCGACATCTTCCTGTTCAAGAACAACACCGACTCGGCGGGCAACTCCTACGGCTGCCACGAGAACTACCTGGTCACTCGGGCGGGTGAGTTCTCCCGGGTCGCGGACGTGCTGTTGCCGTTCCTCGTGACGCGGCAGCTGATCTGCGGGGCGGGAAAGGTGCTGCAGACTCCCCGGGGAGCCGTGTACTGCCTGTCGCAGCGCGCGGAGCACATCTGGGAGGGCGTGTCGAGCGCGACGACGCGCTCGCGGCCGATCATCAACACGCGCGACGAGCCACACGCCGACGCCGAGCGCTACCGCAGGCTGCACGTGATCGTCGGCGACTCGAACATGGCGGAGCCGACGACGCTGCTGAAGGTCGGTTCCGTGAACCTCGTGCTGGAGATGATCGAGGAGGGCGTGCAGTTCCGCGACTTCACGCTCGACAACCCGATCAGGGCGATCCGGGAGATCAGCCACGATCTGACCGGTCGCAGGCAGGTTCGCCTCGCCGGGGGCAGGGAGGCCTCGGCGCTGGAGATCCAGCGGGAGTACTACGCGCGGGCGGTGCAGCACGTCGCCTCGGGGGCGGCCTCGCCCTCGGCGGAGGCCGTTGTCGACCTGTGGGGCCGGGCGCTGGACGCGGTGGAGCAGCAGGACTTCTCGGACATCGACACCGAGATCGACTGGGCGATCAAGCACCGGCTGGTGGAGCGGTACCGCAGCAAGCACGACCTCACGCTGTCCGACCCGAGGGTGGCGCAGCTGGACCTCGCCTACCACGACATCCGCCGGGGGCGGGGAGTGTTCGACCTGCTGCAGCGCAAGGGGCTCGTACAGCGGGTCACCGACGACGGCGAGGTCGAGCTGGCCAAGGACACCCCGCCGCAGACCACGAGGGCGAAGCTGCGGGGTGACTTCATCGCGGCGGCGCAGCAGGCGGGGCGCGACTTCACCGTCGACTGGGTGCATCTGAAGCTGAACGACCAGGCGCAGCGCACGGTGCTGTGCAAGGACCCGTTCCGGTCCGTGGACGAGCGGGTGGAGCGGTTGATCAGTTCGTTGTGACCGCCCGGCGCGGCCGGGGCCCGGACGGCCCCTGGCCTGCGCGGGCCGGGTGTGGTGGGCGATATGGTTACGAGGGTGTCCACCGCTCGCGCCGAGCGCCTCGTCAATCTGGTGCTCGCTCTTCTGTCGACCCGGCAGTACCTGGCCGCCGACCGGGTCAGGACCATCGTGCCCGGCTACGTCGACGCGACCAGCGACGAGGCGTTCGCCCGCATGTTCGAGCGGGACAAGGCGGAGTTGCGTGAACTCGGTATCCCGCTGGAGACCGGCCGCAACTCGGTGTTCGACCCGGTCGAGGGCTACCGCATCGCGCGCCGCGACTACGAGCTGGGTGCGATCGAGCTGGCGCCGGACGAGGCGGCGGCGGTCGCGCTGGCGGTGCGGCTGTGGGACTCGCCGGAGCTGACGGGGCAGGCGCAGAAGGCGCTGGTGAAGTTGCGCGCCGCGGGTGTCGACGTGGACGAGAGCGCGACGACCCCGGTCGAGCCGCGAGTGCACGCGGAACCGTCGTTCGCGCCGCTGCTCGCGGCGGTGCAGCTGGGCCGGGTGGTGCGCTTCGACTACCGCCGCTCGCACTCGCCGGAGCGGCGCGCCCGCACGGTGGAACCGTGGGGTGTGGTCTCGTGGCGGGCGCGGTGGTACCTGGTCGGCCACGACCGGGATCGCGGCGCCCCGCGCTGCTTCCGGCTGTCCCGCATCACCGGTCCCGTCCGGCCCGTGGGCCCTTCGGGCGCGGTGACGCGGCCACCCGACGTGAACCTGATCGAGTTCGTGGCGGGAGCCGGTGGCGCGGGCCGGGATCCCGTACCGGCGATGCGGGCCCGGCTGTGGCTCGCGGAGGGGCGCGCGGCGGGTATCCGCAGGCAGGCCACCGTGGTGGGCCGCCGGACGGTCGCCGACGTCGACGGTGACGTGGTCGAGCTGGACCTGTGGGTTCCGGAGAGTGCGGCGGACTGGATCGCCGCGCACGGCCCCGACGCACTGGTGCTGGAACCGGACGTGCTGGCCAAGGCGGTCGCCGACCGGTGGGAACGCGTGGCGCAGGAGGTGTCGCTGTGAGCGGGTCGGGAGACCGGTTGCCCCGGCTGCTGGCGCTGGTGCCGTACCTGCTGGCGCGCCCCGGTATCCGGATCGACGAGGCGGCGCGCGACTTCGACGTCACGCCGAGGCAGCTGCGCAAGGACCTCGAACTGCTGTGGATGTGCGGGCTGCCCGGATACGGGCCCGGTGACCTCATCGATCTGTCGTTCGACGGCGACACGGTGTCGGTGACCTTCGACGCCGGGATGCGCAGACCGCTGCGGCTCACCGGTGCGGAGGCCAGCGCTCTCGTGATCGCGCTGCGGGCGCTGGCGGAGACCCCCGGGGTGGTGGACGCCGACGCGGTACACCGGGCGATCGGCAAGATCGAGTCGGCGTCCGGCGACGCCCGGCCGTCCGGTGTGGTGGTCCACCACGGGATGCGGGAGGCCGCGGGCACCGCCAGGACCCGGGAGCGGGTGCGGGAGGCGATCCAGGCTCGCAGGGCGCTGCGGCTGCGCTACTACGCGGCCTCCAAGGACACCGTGACCGAGCGCACCGTGGACCCGATGCGGCTGCCGATCGTGCAGGGCATCGGCTACCTGGAGGCGTGGTGCCGCAAGGCCGAATCCGTGCGGCTGTTCCGCCTGGACCGGATCGACGAGCTCACCGTGCTCGACGAGCCCGCCGCGCCGCCGGAGGCCGCGACGCCCAAGGACCTCTCCCAGGGAGTGTTCCCCCGAGCGGCCGAGTTTCCCGAGGCCGTGCTGGTGCTGGACCCCGACGCCCGCTGGGTCGCCGAGTACTACCCGTGTGAGGAACTGGCCGAACTGCCGGGCGGCAGGCTGCGGGTCAGGCTGCGCTACGGCGACGAGTCGTGGCTGGTCAGGCTGGTGTTGCGCTTGCGGGGCGAGGCCGAGGTGGAGTACCCGCCGCACGTGGCCGACACGGTCCGCCAGCGCGCGGCCGAGGCGCTGGCACGATCTCGTCACCTCGCCGCAACCTCGGCTGGTTAGGGTGGGCGAGTGTTCTCCGTGGTGAGCATCGCACTGGTCGTGCTCGCGATCGCCGGTTTCGGACTCGTCCTGTTTCGCGTGCTGAAGCTCTTGCGCACCTACCGCTCGACAGCGAGCATGGTGACGGCTCGCACCGGCGACCGGGTCGGGTTGCTGCGGGCTCGGTTCGCGGCGCTTCGGGTCGCGATCGCCGGACGTCGCCGTCACCGACGCGACGGCCACGCAGCACAGTACGATCGACCGTGAACGAGTAAGGAGGCCAGGCGATGAACGCGTTGCAGCCGTGGCATTTGATCATTCTGGTTCTTGTCGTGGTCCTGCTGTTCGGTGCCAAGCGCCTGCCCGACGCGGCGAGGTCGGTCGGCAAGTCGATGAAGATCTTCAAGGCCGAGACCAAGGACATGCGCAAGTCCGGCCAGGACGGCGACGCCGAGGCGGGCACCCCGCAGGCCGCCGAGGCGGACACCCGGCAGCTGCCGCAGTCCACCCCGCAGGCCGCCGAACCGGTCACCCCGACCGCGCAGAGCGTGCCGACGGCGTCCGCGCCGCAGACGGGCACCGCCGCCAACACCGACGAGCAGGTGCAGCAGCTCCAGCGACAGCTTGACGACCTGAAGCGGCAGCAGTCCGCGCAGGAGACCCAGCGCAACGCTGGCTGAGCCGTGCCGGGTGGTGCCGGGCCGGGCCGGTCCGGCACCGACCTCGGCTGATCAAAGCCTGATTCGTCAACACGGGATGGAAACGGACACGGTTCGTGGCGGACTCCTCGAACGGCCGCTCGAGTAAGCGGCGCACGCGCAGTCGTCGGCGCAATCCCGACGGCACGATGACGCTCATCGAGCACGTCTACGAGTTCCGCCGTCGCCTGGCGTACGCGCTGCTCGCCCTGGTCGCGGGCGGTGTGGTCGGCTTTCTGTGGTTCAGCAACCAGGTCGGGCCCATCCCGTCGCTCGGTGACATCGTCAAAGGCCCGTACTGCTCCATCCCGTCCGAACACCGGTTCCCCAGGGACGGGGAGTGCCGGTTGTTGCAGACCGTGCCGTTCGAAGCCTTCATGATCCAGCTCAAGGTGGGGCTGACGGCGGGTGCGGTGCTGTTCGCCCCGGCGTGGATCTACCAGATGTGGGCGTTCATCGCACCGGGGTTGTACTCCAAGGAACGCCGCTACGCGCTGACGTTCGTGGGCTTCGCGAGCGTACTGTTCGCTCTCGGTGCCGTCCTGGCCTTCGCGCTGGTGCCCTACGCCCTGGAAATCCTGGTCAACTTCGGTGGCGGCGCCTTCGACACCTGGTTCACCGGTGACAAGTACGTCTCGTTCGTGTTGTCGCTGCTGCTGATCTTCGGGGTGAGTTTCGAGGTTCCGCTGCTGGTCATCATGCTCAACCGGGTCGGCGTGGTCTCCTACGCGCAGCTGAGCAAGTGGCGGCGGGGGCTCATCCTGGCCTCGTTCGTCTTCGCGGCGTTCGTGACTCCGGCCGACCCGTTCTCGATGATCGCGCTGGCGGGCGCCCTGACGGTCCTGCTGGAGCTGGCACTGCAGGTCACCCGGCTGCACGACCGCAAGAAGGTCAAGCAGCGCGGGGAGGAGAGCTGGGCGTCGCTGTCCGACGACGAGGCAGCCCCGTTCGAGTACACCCCGAGCACGGCCGATGACGACCCGGGCGAGAAGCCCGGCCGCCGGTCGAACACCGACGACGTGACCTGACGCATGGGGCGGCGAGTGGCGCTGGCCGTGCATCCGGGTTCGGGGCACGGCACGGCCGCACGGATCGCGGGCACGGTCGCCGAGCGGCTGCGCGCCGAGGTCGACCACCTTGAGCTGATCTCCGCGGCCACGCCCCAGGCGCTGCGGGATTCGGTGACGGCGTGCCGGTCGGCCGGGCTGGACGCGCTCGTGGTGGTGGGCGGCGACGGCGCCGCCCACCAGGCCGTGCAGTGCTGCGCAGGCACCGAGGTCGCGCTCGGGCTCGTGCCGTCGGGCACCGGAAACGACTTCGCCCGCGCTCTGGGCGTGCCCGGCAGGCCCGGCGAGGCCGTGACGGCGTTGCTGTCGGCCCTGCGTGGCGGCAGCGACCGCACCGTGGACCTGGGTCGGGTGGACGGTGACGATCCCGGGTCGTCGCGGTGGTTCGGCACGGTGCTGTGTACCGGCTTCGACGCGGCCGTCAACGCGCGGGCTAACCGCCTGCCGTGGCCGTCGGGCCCGCGCCGCTACGACGCCGCCCTGCTGCGGGAACTCCTGTCGCTGCGGCCGAGACCGGTCGTGGTGGACACCGACGCCGGGTCCGTGCGGGTGTCGGCCACGCTGGTCGCGGTGGGCAACACACCGTTCTACGGCGGCGGCGTGCCGATCTGCCCGTCCGCGCGTCCCGACGACGGCGTGTTCGATGTGACCGTGGTGGGCCGCGTGAGCAGGACCCGCCTGGCGCGGATCCTGCCGCGCCTGCGCACGGGGCAGCATGTGCGCCACCCCGCGGTCCATACGCTGCGCGCGACCCGCGTCCGCATCGAGGGAGCGGCGGGCACTGAGGGCACCGCGGAGTGGCCGGTCTTCGCCGACGGTGACCCGCTCGGCGCGCTGCCGGTGAACGCGACCTGCGTTCCGGCGGCGCTGCGCGTGCTGGCGTGTCCGCAGCTCCCGTAGCCGTGTCCGCAGCCTGCGTAGCCGTGTCCGCAGTTCCTGTAGCCGTGTCCGCAGTTCACGGGGTCCAGCCCGCGTGAAACCATCTGGTTGACAAGTGAGCCCGTAGCCGCCTAACGTTTTATCAACCAGATGGTTGATCGAAGGGAGTGGCGAGAGCCGTGACCGACGACCGGTTGTCCCGCATGTTCGCCGCGCTGGCCGACCCGACCCGCCGCGACATCGTGTCCCGGCTCGCCGCCGGGGACGCCACGGTGGGTGAGCTGGCCGAGCCCTACGACGTGTCGACGCAGGCGGTGTCCAAGCACCTGCGGGTGCTGGAACAGGCCGGGTTGATCAGCCGTGGCAGGCAAGCCCAGACCCGGCCGTGCCATCTGGAGGCAGACGTCCTCGACCTGGCGACCAAGTGGATCGAGCGCTACCGGCTCGCCGCCGAGGAGCGCTACCGCCGCCTCGACGCGGTGCTGGCCGAACTCGACTCCACCGCCGACTCGCAGGACACCGACAGTCCACCCGCCCAGGAGGCATCATGACCACCCAGACCCACGACACCGTGATCGAGGCCGTGCCCGATCTGCCGTCCGTGCGGATCGTGCGGGACTTCGACGCGCCGCCCGAGCGCGTGTTCCGCGCCTGGACCGACCCAGACCTCGTGCGGCGCTGGCTCGGGCCCGACGACATCGAGATGCGCATCGAGACGTGGGACGCCCGTACCGGCGGTGCCTACCGCTATTCCGCGTGGCGGAACGGGGAGCGGCTCACGGAGTTCTACGGCTCGTTCCACGAGGTGCGCGCGCCGCAGCGGATCGTGCAGACGTTCACCTTCGTCGACCTGCCCGACGCGGTCAGCCTGGAGACCGCCACCTTCGACGACCTCGGCGGCGCTCGTACGCGGGTGACGTCGTTGTCGCTGGTGGACACCCTCGAAGCGCGCGACGCCATGCTGGCCAGCGGTATGGAGACCGGAATCGTCCAGGGCTACGCGAAGCTCGACGCGCTACTGGCCTGACTGCGCCGCCAGGCGTTCGCGCCGGTACTTCGGCAGCCCGGCGACCACCAGGTCGTAGGACTCGGCGATCAGGTCGGCCACCAGGCCGTCCGGCACGGAGTCGTCGAGCAGGATCGTGTTCCAGTGCCGCTTGTTCAGGTGGTAGCCCGGCGTGATCGCCGGATAGGTGTCGCGCAGGTACAGCGACAGTTCCGGATCACCCTTCACGCTCACGGTGAGCGGGTCGGCGTTCAGGTCCGACAGCGCGAACATCTTGTCCTCGACGAAGAACACGCTCAGCCTGGGAAGGAACGGAAAGCGCTCCCGGGCACCGGGCATCGACACGCACACCGAGCGCAGCCGTCGCGGGGTCCACACTGCCATGTCCGGGAGGGTAGCGGGACCCCACGACACCCACCCCGTGCGCGGCGCCGCAGGGGTGTGAAACCCTGACGATCGTGGACTCCTCCACTTCCTCCCCGACCCCCGCCGAGGCCTACGCGGCGGCGCGGCGGCGTGACCGGTACCCGCAGCTCGCCCGGTTCGCGGCCGAGATGGCGTTCGAGTTCGACGACTTCCAGGTCCAGGGCTGCGAGGCGCTCGAAGGCGGGCACGGCGTGCTCGTCTGCGCGCCCACCGGCGCGGGCAAGACCGTGGTGGGCGAGTTCGCCGTACACCTGGCGCTGGCCGAGGGGCGCAAGTGTTTCTACACCACGCCCATCAAGGCGCTGTCGAACCAGAAGTACGCCGACCTCGTGCGGCGCTACGGCTCCGACGCGGTCGGCCTGCTGACCGGCGACACCTCAATCAACGGCGGCGCGCAGATCGTGGTGATGACCACCGAGGTCCTGCGCAACATGCTGTACGCGGGCTCGACCACGCTCGACGAGCTGGGCTACGTCGTCATGGACGAGATCCACTACCTCGCCGACCGCTTCCGTGGAGCGGTGTGGGAGGAGGTGATCCTGCACCTGCCCGAGTACGTGCGGGTGGTGGGCCTGTCCGCCACCGTCAGCAACGCCGAGGAGTTCGGTGAGTGGCTGGTCGAGGTGCGCGGCGACACGACCGTCGTCGTCGACGAGCACCGGCCGGTCCCGCTGTGGCAGCACATGGTGGTCGGCGGGCGGCTGCTCGACCTCTTCGCGGGGGAGCACGCCGACACCGGTGAGGCCAAGATCAATCCGCGGTTGCTGCGGAAGGTCGAGGACACCGCCAGGGCGCACGCCCCCGCCGGGCTGCGCGGCCGGGGCAGGCGCGGCGCGCCGCCCAGGGGGCCGCGCTACCGCCCGCCGTCGCGCACCGAGGTCGTCGGCAGGCTCGACCACGCGGGGCTGCTGCCCGCCATCGTGTTCATCTTCTCCCGCGCGGGGTGTGACGCCGCGGTCTCGCAGTGCGTGCGGTCGGGGCTGCGGCTCAACGGTCCCGACGAGGTCGAGCAGGTGCGCCGTATCGTCGACGAGCGCACGGCCGACCTGCCCCACGGTGACCTGTCCGTGCTGGGTTACTGGGAGTGGCGCGAGGGCCTGGAGCAGGGCATCGCGGCCCACCACGCGGGCCTGCTGCCCGCGTTCAAGGAGACGGTCGAGGAACTGTTCGTCCGGGGCCTGGTGAAGGTGGTGTTCGCCACCGAGACGCTGGCGCTGGGCATCAACATGCCCGCGCGCACGGTCGTGCTCGAACGGCTCGTCAAGTACAACGGGGAAGCGCACGTCGACCTCACTCCGGGGGAGTACACGCAGCTCACGGGGCGCGCGGGCCGTCGTGGGATCGACGTCGAGGGCCACGCGGTCGTGGTGTGGCAGCCGGGGGTGGACCCGAGGCAGGTCGCCGGTCTCGCCTCGACCCGGACCTATCCGCTGCGCTCGTCGTTCCGGCCTGGCTACAACATGGCCGTCAACCTGGTCGGCCGGTTCGGGGCCGCGAAGGGCAGGGAACTGCTGGAACAGTCGTTCGCCCAGTTCCAGGCGGACCGCTCCGTGGTGGGCCTGTCGCGGCGGGTGGAGCGCAACGAGGAGGCACTGCGCGGCTACGCCGAGGCCGTCACCGGCGATGTCGACGAGGTGCTGGGGTACCTGGCGCAGCGCAGGAAGGTCTCCGAGCGGGAGAAGGAGCTCGCGCGCCAGAACACGTCGGCGAAACGGGTCCAGACCGCGCGGTCGCTGGAGAAGCTGCGCAAGGGCGACGTCATCGCCGTGCCCTCGGGACGGCGGGCCGGGCTCGCCGTGGTGATCGATCCCGGGGTGGACCAGTTCGACGAGCCGCGCCCCGTGGTGATCACCGAGGATCGCTGGTCCGGTGCGCTGTCGCTGTCCGACTTCCCCGCGCCGGTGGAGCCGCTGGGGCGGTTGAAACTGCCGAAGCACGTCGAGCTGCGCTCGCCGAAGACCCGGCGCGACATCGCCTCGGCGTTGCGGGAGACCGGTCTGCGGCCACCCCGCAGGCAGCGGTGGCGTTCCGACGCGAACTCCGATCCCGAGCTGGCCGAGCTGCGCCGCGAGCTGCGTGCGCACCCCGTTCACGGCATGGCCGACCGCGAGGCCAACCTGCGGTGGATGGAACGCCACCAGCGGTTGACGGCGGAGAACGAACAGCTCAAGCGCAAGGTCGCCGCGACGACGCACTCGCTGGCGCGCTCGTTCGACCGCATCCGGCGACTGCTGTCGCAACGGGGCTACCTCGGCGAGAACGGGGACGACGTCACCGAGCACGGCAGGTTGCTGTCGCGGCTCTACAGCGAGTCGGATCTGCTGGCGGCGGAGTGCAT
Source organism: Saccharomonospora piscinae (assembly GCF_005862235.1). GTDB lineage: Bacteria > Actinomycetota > Actinomycetes > Mycobacteriales > Pseudonocardiaceae > Saccharomonospora > Saccharomonospora piscinae. The sequence continues at coordinate 119,684 of NZ_VCEK01000001.1, forward strand.
CCGGCAACGGCTCTGGAACGGCCTGCCTCCTGCCGAGCTGGCGGCCGTCGTGTCCACGCTGGTGTACGAGGCGCGCCGCGACTCCGCCGCCGAGTCGAAGCTGCCGTCGGGGCCGGTGGCCGATGCCTGGCGGGAGACCGTGCGGGTCTGGACCGACCTGGTGGACGACGAGCGCGCCCACCGGCTCGACCGCACCCGGGAGCCCGACGCCGGATTCGCGTGGCCGGTGTACCGGTGGGCGCGGGGCGAGTCGCTGGAGAAGGTCCTCACCGCCGCCGAGGTCAACGGCCAGGAGCTGTCGGCGGGCGACTTCGTGCGCTGGTCACGGCAGGTCATCGACCTGCTCGAACAGATCAGGGACGTCCTCGGCCGCGACCACGCCGTCGGCGGGGCGGCGGCGAAGGCTTCGCGTCTGCTGCGCCGCGGTGTGGTCGCCGCGGGCGAGGTGTGATGTGGTTGGATCACGGGCAGCGGCGGGCGCGTGGCGCGGCCACCGCTGTGCGACGGTGACCGGCTGTGACTGGCGAAAGGCAACACGATGAGCGCGCCGTACGGAGGTAACGACCCGCAGTGGGGTCAGCAACCGCCCGCGAATCCGGGAACCGGGGGTTTCGCCCAGCAACCCGGCTCACCACCCTACGGGCAGCAACAGTACGGTCAGCAGGCCCAGCAGCCGTACGGCCAGCAGTACGGCCAGCCCGGATACGGCGCGCCGGGCCAGTACGGTCAGCAGCCGGGATCGAACCCGTACGAACAGTCGCCGCCTCAGGGCATACCGCAGGACCCCTACGGCCAGCAGTACGGCGCGCCGCAGCAGCAGGGCCAGTACGGGCAGCAGCCGTACGGTCAGCAGGGCTACGGGCAGCAGGGCTACGGTCAGCCCGGTTACGGGCAGCAGCCCTACGGTGCGCCCCAGGACCAGCAGAACGCCTACGGCCAGTACGGCTCACCGCTGCCGCCGGAGCAACCCTCGTCCGGCGGACCGGGTAAGGGTCTCTGGATCGGCATCGGTGCGGCCGTGGTCGTACTCGCGGCCGCCGCCGTGGTGCTGTTCTGGGTACCGGGCCTGCTCAACCCCACCGTGTTCGACCAGAACAGCATGCAGAGCGACGTCCAGGGGCTGCTCGAGGACAGCTTCGGACTGACCGTCGAAAGCGTGAGCTGCCCGGCCGATCAGGCCGTGGAGGAGGGCAACTCCTTCTCCTGCGAGGCCACGGTCAACGGTGAACAGCAGAGCGTGCAGATCACGGTGACCAGCGACGAGGGTCACTACACCGTGGAGCCGCCCACCGCGCAAGGCTGATCGCACGTCCGGTGGTGTCGGCTCGCTCGCAAATGGTTGGCGCCGCACCCGCATCGGACGACAGGATCGAGCACATGAACGATGTAGCGGTCCGCGCGCTGCGCGACGACGAGTTCCGTTCCGCTCACCGGCTCTTCCGGGCCGCCCTGCACGCTGGGCCGGGGACCGACGAGGAGTGGGAGCGCGTCCGCCCGGTGTTCCAGCCGGGCCGCGTGCTCGGAGCGTTCGACGAGCAGCTGGTGGGCACGGCGCGGTCCACGGACGCCGAGCTGGTCGTGCCCGGCGGCGCGCGGGTCCCGCTGGCCGCGGTCACGGGTGTGGGGGTACGGGCGGACCGCACGCGGCGCGGCGTGCTGACGGGGCTCATGCGTACCCAGTTGGCCGAGCTGGCCGGTCGCGGAGTGAGTGCCGCGACGTTGTACGCCACCGAGGGGCCCATCTACGGGCGGTTCGGCTACGGGATCGCCGGCCGCGCCCGCTCGTACACCGTGTCCCGGCAGCGGGCGCGGTTGCGGCCCGACGCCCCCGAGGGCGGTCGGATCGAAATGCTCGATCTGGACGAGGCGGAACGCAGGCTGCCCGAGGTGTACTCGGCCCTGCCCCTGCGGCCGGGGATGATGAGCCGCGACCGGTGGTGGCCCGGGCTGTTCGCGGGAATGCGCAGCGGCGACGACCCCGCGGTGGCCCTCGTACACCACGGCGCGGACGGCCCGGACGGCTTCGCGCTCTACCGGGTGAGCCGGGACTCCGGGATGTCGGCGACGCTGCGCGTGGTCGATCTCCACAGCGGCAACGCCACGGCGTTCGCCGGGCTGTGGCGGTTCCTGCTCGGCGTGGACCTGGTCGACACCGTGATCGCGCGAAACCGGCCGCTCGACGAGCCGGTCGAGCTGTTGCTCACAGACCCCCGCGCCTGCGAGACCACCGAGCTGACCGACGAGACGTGGCTGCGGCTGGTGGACGTCGAAGCGGCGCTCGCCGCCCGGACCTGGCACGGGGCGCCGCTGGTGCTGGAGGTGACGGACCCGGTTCTCGACCACAACACCGGCCGTTACCGGGTGGGTCCGGACGAGGTGAGCCGCACCGACGAGCCTGCCGATGCCGCACTGGGCGTGGCCGAGCTGGCGATGATTTTCGCAGGCGGGTGGCTGCCCTCGGCGCTGGTGGACGCGGGCCGGATCAGCGTGCTCGACCCCGGCGTGGCGGTGCGGCTCGACGAACTGGCCCGTACTCGGCGGGCCCCCTGGTGCGGTACGTTCTTCTGAGCCGAGAGGCAGGTCGAACGACAAGCAGACGGGTGGAGTGTCCGGCGGTGCGGTTTCGCGGTATGCGGTGGGGATGGGCGGTCGTGGTGTCCGGCGCGGCCGTCACGCTGGGAGCCTGCGCCGGTGACGGCGACGGCGACGACGCCGACGACGCTGGCGGGCGGGCGACCGAAACCTCGCGGTCGGTGGTGACCTCGGAGCCGGTCACCTCGCCGTCGGCGGATCACACGTCGCTTACCCCGGTCCCGAAGGCACTGGACCAGGCGGCCGTGGAGAAGTCCGTGCGCTCGGTACTGCGCGGCAGCTACGGTATCGCCGACGTGGAGAGCGTCAGTTGCCCGGCGGCGGAGCCGGTCCGGGTGGGCAACACGTTCGACTGCACCGCGCGCATCGGCGGCGAACCCGCACGGGTGCCCATCGAGATCCTCGACGAGGACGGCCGTTACGAGGTGGGACTTCCCGTGTGACCGGGCAGGGCCGCCAGCAGCCGGGTCACCGAGCCACCGAGGTTGTAGCGCTCGGCCAGCTCTTTGACCCGTTCCGGATCGGCGGGTCCGGTGGGGACCGACTCGCCCGCCGTGGCCGTCACGGGCGCGTCGGTGGCCACACGCACCACCAGCGGCGCCACGGCGAGGTAGTCGGCCGCTTCGGCCAGCGCTTTCCTCGCCCGGGGCGGCACGTCACGGTGACCGGTCGCCGCGGCCTCGAGCAGTGACTCGAACGAGCCGAACCGGCTGATCAGCTTGGCGGCCGTCTTCTCGCCGATACCCGCCACGCCGGGCAGGCCGTCGGACGGATCGCCGCGCAGCATCGCCATGTCGGCGTAGGCGGGGCCCGCGCCGTCGGTCGGCAGCGCGTAGCGGTTGGCGACCTCGTCCGGCCCCAGCACCTCGGCCTTCGCCCAGCCCTTGCCGACGTAGATCACCGAAACGGGGCTGGGTGTGTGGCGCACGAGCTGGAACAGGTCCCGGTCGCCGGTCACGACCTCGACGGGGCGCGTCCGCTCCCGCGTGGCGAGCGTGCCGATGACGTCGTCGGCCTCGTATCCTTCGGCCTCCGCCGTGGCGAGGCCGACCGCCTCCAGCAACTCCAGAATGATCGGGACCTGCGGAGTCAGCGTGTCGGGCACCTCCTCGGCGTCCGGGCCGGACTCGGCGGGCTCGGCCACCCGGTGTGCCTTGTAGCTGGGCAGCGCCCGCACCCGGAACTCGGGTCGCCAGTCGGCGTCGAGGCAGGCCACCAGCCCGGCCGGGCGGCGGTCGGTCAGCACGCGCGCCACGGTGTCGGTGAAGCCACGCACGGCGTTGACCGGTGTGCCGTCCGGCGCGGTCATCGACTCGGGCAGGGCGAAGTACGAACGGAAGTACAGGCTCGCGGCGTCGAGCAGCACCAGCGGGGCGGTCACGGGCCCAGCCTGCCACACGCCACCGACCCCGGTGGGTGTGCGGGCGGCCACCACACCACCGGGCTAGGCTCTCGGCCATGTCGCGTCGTTCGCTGCACAACCCCGCCCCCGCTGCCGCCACGTTACGCGCCCGGCTCGATCGCGCCCGCGGCGCCGCGGCCGATGCCGCCACCGATGCGCTGCTCATCGGGCCCGGTTCCGATCTGCGCTACCTGCTCGGGCAGGCCGGCGGCTCGTTCGAACGGTTGTCCGTGCTGGTCGTGCCGGCCCGGGACAGCTCCGGCGCCGTGCCGACACTGGTGCTGCCCGCGCTGGAGAAGCCCGGCTACGCCGACGTTCCCACCGACGAACTCGGTATCGAGGTGGCGACGTGGGTCGACGGCGAGGACCCGTACCGGATGGTGGCCGACCGGCTGGGCCGCAATCCCGGCAGGGTCGCGGTCAGCGACACCATGGCCGCGCTGCACGTGCTGCGGCTGCGTGACGCCGTGGCCGGCGCGGAGCAGACGCTCGCGGGGCCCGTGCTGCGGCAACTGCGGATGCGCAAGGACGCCGCCGAGCTGGCGGCCCTGCGCCGGGCGGCCGAGGCCATCGACCGCGTTCACGCGCGCATGGGGGAGTGGCTGCGGCCGGGACGCACGGAGGCCGAGGTGGGTGCCGACATCACCGAGGCCATCGTCGCCGAGGGGCACGAGCGGGCCGACTTCGTGATCGTCGGATCCGGTCCCAACGGCGCGAGCCCGCACCACGACGTGTCCGACCGGGTCATCGAGGCCGGAGACGTGGTGGTCGTGGACATCGGTGGCCCGATCCCGGAGGGCTACAACTCCGACTCCACCCGCACCTACGCCGTCGGGGAGCCCGCGCCCGGCGTCGCCGACACCTACGCCGTGCTGCAACGGGCCCAGTCCGCCGCGGTGGCGGCGGTGCGGCCCGGCGCGACGGCACACGACGTGGACGCCGCCGCGCGGGACATCCTCACCGACGCGGGGCTGGGCGAGCTGTTCATCCACCGCACCGGGCACGGCATCGGGCTGGATGTCCACGAAGAGCCCTACATCATGGGCGGCAACGACCTGCCCCTCGAACCCGGTATGGCCTTCAGCGTCGAGCCGGGCGTCTACGACGCGGGACGCTGGGGTGCGCGGATCGAGGACATCGTGGTGGTCACCGCCGACGGCGTCGAGCCGTTGAACACGCGGCCCCACGAGCTGACCGTCCTGCCGGCATGACCACCGGCGCGGGACTGGAGCCACTGGACCGGGCCATCGTCAGGGAACTCGCCGCCGACGGGCGGCGCAGCTTCACCGACCTGGCCGAACGGGTGGGGCTGTCGGTGTCGGCCGTGCATCAGCGGGTGCGGCGCCTCGAACAGCGTGGCGTGATCCGCGGGTACACGGCCCGGCTCGACGGGGAACAGATCGGGTTGCCGCTGACAGCGCTGATCTCCCTCACGCCCAACGATCCCGCCGCGCCCGACGACTACCCGCAGCGGCTCGAGCACATCGCGGAGATCGAATCGTGCTACTCGGTGGCGGGTGACGAGTCGTACGTCCTGCTGGTGCGCGTGGCCTCACCCCTGGGCCTGGAGGACCTGTTGCGCCGCATCCGGGAGTCGGCCAAGGTCTCCACGCGCACGACCGTGGTGCTGTCCACCCCGTACGAGGGACGTTCGCCGACGCTCTGATCAAGGGCCGTGGCGGCAGGTCACTCCTTGTGTCGAAATCCACCCGAACTGGCGATGTGCCGCTGCGGTGCGTAGTGTTCGGGGATAGCGGTTCAGCAGGCAGCCGCGTCCATGTGGCTGCCCAGCTACCGTGGCAGGCCTGAGTTGTGCTTTCTCGCTTCCCGACGCCGTGTCCCGGATGGTCGGCCCTTCAGTTCACCTACGCCGGAGTAACAAGGCTGGCGGAAGGAGACGCGAGCAATGACTCAGTCCTGTACGACCCGAATCACACACCACGACGCGATCACCGTCCTTCGCCTGCACGGCGAGCTCGACCTGCTCGGTACCCAGGAACTGGGCAAGGAGCTGGAACAGGCGTGCGAGGCCGCCCGGCGCGGCGTCGTGGCGGACCTGACCGGACTCACCTTTCTGTCCTCCAGCGGTCTGAGCCAGCTGCTGCGGCTCGCCGACGTGTGCGCGCGGCGGAAAGTGGAACTGCGGGTGCTGGCGCCCACCAGGGTGACCTACCGTCCCTTGCAGATCACTGGCCTTGACCAGCAGCTGACCGTGCTCACCAGCACACTCGACGAGGCGCTGGCCTCGCTGGACCCGGCCGCCACCTCGGCCACCGCGGACGCCGTGGCCGGGTGACATCAACGGTTTGGACCGCCCGCCACTGTGGGTAATGACGGGGTGGCCGGCGTCCGGCCGCCGACGGGGCGTACGACGTCGGCTCGGCTGTCCCCGTTCAGCAGCGTGCGGGGACAGCCGTTCCGTCGTTCAGGCCACCGGCGCCTGATCCTGGCAATCGCGCGTGGTGGGACCGTCGGCGGACTCGACCCGGGATGCGTCGTCCGCGCCGTCCGCACCGTTTCCGCCGTCCGGGCGCCGTCGCACCAGCAACGACGTCAGCACCGCCAGGATGCCGACGACTCCGGCGACGACGAATGCCGCTCGCAGTCCACCCGCGTCGGGCCCCACCGCGTCGGCGGAGCTTCCCAGCGCCGCGACGGTGACGAAGACGGCGGTGCCGAGAGCACCCGCGACCTGTTGCAGCGTGGACAGAATCGCGCTGCCGTGTGAGTAGAGGTGGTCGGGCAGCGACCCGAGCGACTCGGTCATGAGCGGGGTCATCATCAGCCCGAGCCCTGCCATGAGCAGCACGTGGATGCCGATGACCAGGCCCAGCGGTGACTCCGGGCCCAGCGTGGTGAACAGCCAGAGCGCCACCGCCATGGCCGTGGCGCCCGGGATCACCAGCGGGCGAGCGCCGACCCGGTCGAACAGGGCGCCGACCGGGCGTCCGAGCAGGCCCAGCACCAGACCTCCCGGCAGCACCGCGAGCCCGCTGACGAACGTGCTGGTGTTCAGCACGGTCTGCAGGTACAGCGGCAGCATGATCGAGGCCACACCCAGCAGGCAGATGAACAGCAACCCGGTCAGCACGAGGGCGACGGTGAAGCTCCGGTGGGTGAACGGGCGCAGGTCGAGCAGTGCGCGGTCGGCCCGCTGCAACCGCGTCTGCCGGAATGCGAAGACGGCCAGTGCGGCGATCCCGGCCGTGATCGCCAGCCACGGCGGCACGGGATGGGAGCCACCGCCGGACTCGCCGATGGAGGACAGGCCGTAGAGCAGTCCCCCGAAGCCGATCGCGGACAGCAGTACCGACAGCAGATCGAGCGGCACGCGCCGGGTGGTGCTGTCGAGCCGCAGCCACGCCGCTCCGATCGCCAGCGCGATGAGCGCCAGCGGCAGCACGATCCAGAACATCCAGCGCCAGCCCAGTGACGACAGCACCGCACCCCCGATGGTCGGCCCGAGGGCCGGTGCCACGGCGATGACGATGGTGATGGTGCCCATGGTCGCGCCACGCCGCTCGGGGGCGACCAGCCGCATGACCGTGGTCATCAACAGCGGCAGCATGACCGCGGTGCCGCAGGCCTGCACGATGCGGCCCGCCAGCAACATCCCGAACCCGGGCGCGAGTGCGCTGAGCAGCGTGCCCGTGTTGAACAGGGTCAGCGACGTCAGGAAGATCTGGCGGGGTGTGAACCGTTCGAGCAGGAACCCGGTGATCGGGATGACCACCGCCATGGTGAGCAGGAAGCCACTGGTCAGCCACTGCGCCGTGGTGGTGGCCACTCCGAGTTCCAGGCTGAGGTCGCGCAGCGCCACGCTGAGGATCGTCTCGTTGAGGATCATCACGAACGCGGAGGTGACCAGCACCGCGATGAGCGGTGTGGCGCGTGGCGCGGCGGGTCTGGCTTCGGTGGCCGCGGGTGCGGCGCTGGTGTTGTCGTGCATGGGCGACCTCTGACATGGCTTCGCTGTACGGGCAGAACGGAGACGCGAAGCGAGACGACGTTGTCGCGAAGGTGGCGCCCCCTGGTACGAACCAGCCTAGCCCGGGGGTCTGACAGGGTGCGACGCGTTTGTTCCGCCGGAGGGGTACTACGCCGGGAGGAGCCGCAGCCGCAGCGCCGCGAGCCGGGCGGGATCGCCGACGACGTCGTAGGCGCTGATCCGGCCGTCCCGGAAGGTGAGGACGAGCGCGAGCCTCGGCCGACCGCCCGGTGCGACCACGATGCCCACCGTGTCGTCCACCAGGACCAGCGTCGCGGCGGCGGCTCGCCCGCCCAGCACCGCCGTTTCCCGCGCCACGGCGTCGATCCCGCTGATCGCCAGAGGCACTCCCTCGGGCACGGCCGCGGCATCGGCGGTGCGCACGACGTCGGGCGCGAGGACGACCAGCAGCCCGGCCAGGTCGCCGTGGCGTGCGGCAGCGACGAATGCCGACGCGAGACGCCGTTGCTCCGCCAGTCGCCGCCGCGACGACGGTTCGGTGACAGCACCTCCGCCGATCTTCTGCCTGGCCCGGCTGGCGAGCTTCTTGGCCGCCACCGGTGACCGCGCGACCACGGGGGCGACGTCGGTGAACGGCATGCCGAACACGTCGTGCAGCACGAGGGCGACCCGCTCGGCCGGGCTCAGCCGGTCGAGCACCACCAGCAGCGCACGGCCGACCGACTCGATCAGCACCACGTCGTCCTCGACCGGATTCGGGGACGTGGGCGCGAGTGGGTCGTCAGGCAGGACGAACTCGGCCCGCCGTGTGCGGGCACGCAGGAGGTCCAGACACTCCCTGGCGAGCACCGTGGTCAGCCAGCCCGCGAGGTTGCGGATACCGGTCGTGTCCTCGCGGCTGAGCTTGAGCCAGGTCCGCTGGATCGCGTCGTCGGCCTCGTCGAGCGAGCCCAGCAGGCGCAGCGCCACCCCGCGAAGCCGCGTGCGCTCGGCGTCGAACAGGGTCGCGAGTTCCCGCTGCTGTGCCGTCTTAGCCGCCTTAGCCGCCTCTGTCACCTTTGCTCCTCCCGGGACGTCATCAGGATGAGCGGGTCCTGGCACCGACGAGAAGAGTGGAGATCACGACGAGCGTACCGGCGTGAAAGAATCCGGGTGAAGGCGGTGGCGTCCGGGCGGATTTCCGGGAAAGATCCGCCGCTGACCGCGGTGTCGTGCCGCGTCCGCCGACCTGGATGGAGGCTTCCGACCGATGGAGTGGATGCTCAGCCCCGAGCTGTGGATCGCCTTCGGCACACTGCTCCTGTTGGAGATCGTGCTCGGCATCGACAACATCGTGTTCATCTCCATTCTGGCCGGCAGACTGCCCGACCACCAGCAACAGCGGGCGCGCCTCATCGGACTGTCACTGGCCCTGGTGACCCGCCTGCTGTTGCTGGCCTCGTTGTCGTGGGTCATCGGGCTGACCGCACCGCTGTTCACGGTGCTCGGGCAGGAGATCTCGGGCCGGGACCTGATCCTGCTGCTCGGTGGCCTGTTCCTCCTGGGCAAGGCGACCTACGAGATCCACGAGCAACTGGAGGGCGCGGAGCACGGCACGAGCCGCAAGGCGGTGTCCTTCGCCTCGGTGATCGTGCAGATCGTGATCCTCGACATCGTGTTCTCCCTCGACTCGGTGATCACCGCCGTCGGCATGGTCGACGAACTCGCGATCATGGTGTCCGCCGTGGTGGTCGCCATGGCGATCATGTTGCTGTCCGCGAGGGCGATCAGCGACTTCGTGAACCGGCATCCCACCGTGAAGATGCTGGCCCTGTCGTTCCTGCTGCTGATCGGCGGCAGTCTCATCGCCGAGGGGCTCGACCACCACATTCCCAAGGGCTACGTGTACGGGCCGATCGCCTTCTCGATCTTCGTGGAGTTCCTCAACCTCCGAGCCCGCGGCAAGCGGTCCAAGGAGCCGGTCCACCTCCACCCGACCTACGTCAAGAGCGACCAGGGCGGCGCCGACGTCACCGACGGCGCGAGCTGACGCCTGCGGGACTTTGGGCCCTGTCGCCGACCGGGGCCCGCGCGCGACGGTGCAGGGAAGGACCACGTTTCCCAGGAGCCTGCGATGACCCACACGAAGGACATCATGCATTCCGGCGTCGAATGCGTCGGAGAGCACGACACGCTGCAGACGGCGGCGCGACGCATGCGGGAACTCGGCGTCGGGGCCATGCCCATCTGCGGGGACGACGACCGGTTGCACGGCATCATCACCGACCGCGACATCGTGGTGAAGTGCGTCGCCGACGGCAAGGACCCCACGGACGTGACGGCCGCGGAACTGGCACAGGGCAAGCCGTTCTACATCGACAGCGAGGCCGACGTGCGGGACGCGCTGACGTTGATGGAGGAACACCAGATCAGGCGCCTTCCGGTGGTGGAGAACCACCGGCTCGTCGGCATGATCAGTGAGGCGGACGTCGCCCGCAACCTTCCGGAGAACGCCGTCGGGCACTTCGTCGAGGCGATCAGCAAGCAGCAGGCCCGTTCCGGCTGAGCCCCGAAACCTCACCCGGCCACGACGGCGGCGACCAGCAGTTGGGCGAGCCCCGCCACCGCGAGGACCAGCACGGTGTGTCCACCGAGCGTTCCCGGGCTCGGGCCGGGTGTCCGGCGGGCCCACCACACCAGCGCCAGCAGCACGGCGAGGGTTTTCACCAGCGACCAGGCCCAGGCCGGCAGTACCGGCCCTGCGCCGCCGCCGAGGAACAGCGGGACCGCCATCGCCGAGCCGGTGACGAGCAGTGTCCATCGGCCTGCGGTGACCAGCAGCCGGTCCACACCGGACATTCCGGGCAACGGATCGGTGCCGTTGCCGCAGGGTGACCCGGGGCGGGCGAAGGCGCGGGCGCGGACCGAGACGAGGTAGGCGGCGAAGGCGAGGGGCAGCCACAGGACGAACCACGCGTCCTGCTGGGCCGCCACGATCTCCGCAGGACGCCACGACCCCGCGGCCAGTGCCGTCGCACCCAGTGCCAGAGCCTGCGGCAGCAGCCAGTGTGCGCCGTGCCGGACGAACCGCGAGGCCGCGCCGTCGGATGTGCCCTCCGGGCAGCTCGACCACAGCGCGACCCACGCGACGAGTTCCAGCGCGCCGAACCACACCAGGCCGCCGCAGACGTCGGCGACCACCGCCCCACCCCACGGCACCACCACCGCGGTGAGCACGGCGGTCGCCAGCAGGGCGCCCGCGGCGCCACGGCGCCGCAGGGTGGCGACGCCGTCGTGACGAGCACCGCGCGCCTGCTGCACCATCAGCGCGGCGACCGTCCGCGCGGGGGCGGCCAGCGCGGTCCCGGCCCCCTGGCGCGGGCCTCCCGACGCGCGCAGCGCCAGACGTGTGTCGAAGGCCGAGGCGCCCAGGGCCAGCAGCCCCAGGACGAGGGGTAACGCGGCGGCGGCCCACCAGCTCGCCGTCTCAACCGGCATGGGTACCCACCAGGGCGTCGGCGTCGGGGTCGAGGCTGGCCACGACGAGCCCCGCCCGCTCCGGTGGACTCGCCCGCAGCAGGCCCGGCAGGGCGGCGAGGGCCCATGGGGTCGCCTCGTCCCGCGCCGGACGGGACGTGCCGTCGCCCGCCGCCACGGTGACCCAGCGGTGCAGCCGTCGGCGGGCGTCGCCGGTGAGCGACCGGGGAACGGACGGTCCCGGCGGGACGCCGCCCACTCCGGTGAGCAGCCTGCGCAGCGCAGGCGATCCGCGTACCCGCCGCGCCCAGCGCCGCAGCGACGGCGCCTGTTCGGCGCCGAAGGTCCCGGCGAGCGCGGTGTCGCGCAGGTACGCGGCCGTCTGCGCGGCGTCCGGCCAGCCCGCGACCGCGAGCAACCGCGCCGCCGCGTCGAGTGCGCGCGCTCTGGTGTCGTCGGCGGTCCAGAACGATCCGGCCGGTTCCCCGGCGACCTCGGTGCTCACGTCGGCGAGCAGCCCGTCGCGGACCACCGCGTGAACGGTGAGCCCCGCGGGCCACAGCGGCGCGACCGGTCCGAGCCGCAGCGACCGGATAGCCTGCGGTGCGGTGACGGTGCCGCGCGTGGCGGGAAGGCGCTCGCGTTGCCGGGAGAGGTCGCGCAGGGCCGTCGCCGCGGCATCGAGTTGTGGGTCTGCGGCGGACACACCGGCCACGTCGACGCGTTCGCGGGGAGCGGGTACCGCGTCGTACACCCGGCTCAGGTGCGGTTCGAGGTCGGGACCGGCCGCGCCGGCGACGACGAGAACGTTCGCCTCGGCGGGACCTCGCGCGGGGCGCCAACCGCGCTCGCGCACCGCCCGCTCCACGGCCAGCCGTGCTCCCGTGCCACCCGGCACCGCGACGACGAGGGGCCGTACCGGAGTGTGGCGCAGCAGCCACGCACTCAGTTCCACCACACCGTGCCTTCCCCGAAGCTCGCCGCCGGTTCGCCGGGAACGGGCGGTACGGTCCGGTGAGGACAGTCCACATGACCCGCTGCCCGCGATCGCACAGCGTATTGGCCGGAGCCCGGCCCGGCCACTCGACAGTGCCCTGCCACTCCGCCGGGTGACGGACGAAGGAACCGGCGCTCGCGAACGTTATGAACAGAACTCCGGCCGGTGCCGTGAGCTGATCTAGCATCCCCGTCCGGCGGCGCGACCGCGCGCCGGAGACCAAAGGAGGTCGCTGTGCTGACGGGTGAGCCATCTCGCGGGAGAGTGAAATCGGCGAGACACCGACCGCGCCGGGGGCGCATCGCGGTCGTCGCGGCGACACTGGCCGCCACGGTCGCCGGAGTGCTTCCGCCGACCGGCGCCGGAGCCGTCGAGGCCGATCCGGTGCGACCGGCCGCCACGGCGTGCCCGGCGGAGTTGACGGTCGCGGCGACGTGCTATGCCGGGCAGGACTCGCACGGTGCGTACTACACGATCGCGATACCCGACGACTGGAACGGCTCGCTCGTGCTGCACGCGCACGGCGGCCCCGGCCTCACCGAGGGATCCGACCCCGAGCGCAGTGAGCGTGACCTGACCCGGTGGTCGGTGATGGTCGAGGAGGGCTATGCCTGGGCCGGTTCGGCGTACCGGCGCGGCGGGTTCGGCGCGCGGATGGCCGCCGAGGACACCGAGAACCTGCGGCGGCTGTTCGTCGAGCGGTTCGGCGCGCCCCGCACGACGGTGCTGCACGGGCAGTCGTGGGGCGGCAGTGTGGCCGCGAAGGCCGCCGAGATCTACGGCACCGCGCCACAGCGACCCTACGACGGTGTCCTGCTGACCAACGGCATGCTGGCGGGAGGCTCGCGCGGCTACGACTTCCGCGTGGATCTGCGGGTGGTCTACCAGTACTACTGCGGTAATCATCCCCGGCCCGACGAGCCCCGGTACCCGGTGTGGCAGGGACTGCCGGAGGGCTCGGACCTGACGTCGGCCGAGCTGCGGCAGCGGTTGCAGGAATGCACGGGATACCAGTCGGAGCCGGACCGGCGCACGGTGCGGCAGCAGCGCAACCTGACGGACATCCTCGCCGTGACGAAGATCCCGGAGCGCACGCTGGAGTCGCACCTGCGGTTCGCCACGTTCACGTTCGCCGACATCGTCAACGAGCGACTCGGTGGACGGAACCCGTTCGGCAACCGCGGCGTCCGCTACACCGGCTCCCACGACGACCGGGCGCTCAACGCGGGTGTGGCGCGGTTCTCGCCGGACCCTTCGGCGCTGCGGGACCTCTCGTTCGACAGTGACGCGACCGGCGCCGTTACCGTGCCGGTGCTGACGCTGCACGCCATCGACGACCCGACGGCGTTCGTCGAGCACGAGTCGGCCTATCGCGCGAGCCTGGCGGGCGCGGGTCACGCCGAGCGGCTGGTGCAGACCTTCACGCGGGAGGCGGAGCACAGCACGCTGAGCCAGGCCGAGTACGCGACCGCGCTGTCGGCGCTGCACGGCTGGGTCCGCACCGGGCAGCGGCCCTCGCCCGGGTCGGTGGCGCGGGCGTGCCCCGCGTTCGACGCCCGCTACGGCACCGGCTGCTTCTTCGAACCGGACTTCGAGCCGGCCGACTACGCGGACCGCGTGTATCCGAGGCGGGGCGGTCAGCACTGGCCCGCGCTGACCGAGGGGCGGGAACGAGCCCTGCGTCACCTTCCGGGCGTCGGTATCGCACCCTGAGCCGAACCGCCGCCACGCCCGTCACGCCGCTGGGCCGCGCGGGCGTGGCGGGCGTCAGCGGAGGATCTCGACGAGCAGCACCCAGGCGTTGATCAGCGCGGCCAGGAAGGCGGCGAGAACGGCGCCGGGAACCCAGTACAGACCACCGAGGGCCCCGGTGAGCAGCCCCACGCCCGCGAGCGCGGTCGACGCCGTGAGCACCAGTGCGGGGGTCGCTTCGGTGGCCGCCCACCAGACCAGCCGTTGCTCGCGGGACCGTCGGCCCGGTCGGCTGAGCCTCGCCAGCGCCAGGCCACTGCCCGCTCCGACCACGAGCAACTCGGCGCCCAGGACTCGCTCGTCCTGGTCCGGCACGAGCAGCAGGACGCCGACGAGCAGGGGAGTGGCGAGCAGCACGAGGGTGTAGGCGGCGCGGGCCGTGAGACCGCGTCCGGTCAGGATGCCGCTCAGATTGATCGACAGAGCGACGAACAGCAGCCCCGCCAGTGCCGCCGCCGCCCCGGTCGTGGCGACCGCGAAGTCCGTCCAGCCCTCCGCCGAGTAGGCGGAGTGGGCGGCGGTGGCGGCGGCGTCGGTAGCGGCGGCGGTGGCCGGGCGGGTCATGCAGCCGATGCTGGCAGCCGCCGAGCCGCCCGTCCTGCCGAACTCACCCGGTGGTCGTGCGTGCCGCCCAGCGCCGACGCAGCGCGAGACTGACGTAGACCAGCGCCACGAGCACCGGGACCTCGATGAGTGGTCCCACCACTCCGGCCAGGGCCTGCCCCGAACTCACCCCGAAGACGCCGATGGCGACCGCGATGGCGAGCTCGAAGTTGTTGCCCGCCGCCGTGAACGCCAGCGTGGTCGCCCTGGGGTAGGCCAGTCCGGCGGCGCGGCCCAGCGCGTACGAGCCCGCCCACATGATCGCGAAGTAGGCCAGCAGCGGTAACGCGATTCTGGCGACGTCGAGTGGCTGCGATGTGATGGCGTCGCCCTGCAACGCGAAGAGCAGCACGATCGTGAACAGCAGCCCGTACAGCGCGACCGGGCCGATGCGGGGCAGGAACCGGCTCTCGTACCAGTCGCGGCCCCGGGTGCGCTCACCGACGCGGCGGGTGAGGTAGCCCGCGGCGAGGGGCAGGCCCAGAAAGATCAGCACGTTGAGGGCGATCTCGCCGAAGGAGAAGTGGACGCTGGTCGTGTCGAGCCCGAGCCAGCCCGGCAGCAGTTCGAGGTAGAACCAGCCCAGCACCCCGAACATGAGCAACTGGAAGACCGAGTTCAGCGCGACGAGGACCGCGGCGGCCTCCCGGTCACCGCATGCCAGGTCGTTCCAGATGATCACCATGGCGATGCAGCGCGCGAGCCCCACGATGATCAGCCCGGTGCGGTACTCCGGAAGGTCGGGCAGCAGAAGCCAGGCGAGCGCGAACATGAGCGCGGGACCGAGTACCCAGTTCAGGACCAGGGACAGCGCCATCGTGCGCCGGTCGCGCGTGACGGAGTCGAGCCGGTCGTAGCGCACCTTCGCCAGCACCGGGTACATCATCAACAGCAGCCCGAGCGCGATCGGTACCGAGAACGGGCCGATGGTGACGGCGTCCAGCACGTCCTGCAGGCCGGGCACGAAGCGGCCCAGCAGGAGCCCCGCGCCCATGGCGGCGAGAATCCAGACGGGCAGGAACCTGTCGAGGAACGACAGGCGCCGCAGAACGTCGTTCTCCGGAGGCTGCGGTTTGAGGTCGGTCACGGGCAGGGCCTCCGGTTGCGGGTGTTGCGCTCGGCGTCGGCGGCGAGGTCGGACAGTGTGGCCGCGAGGCGACGCAGCACGTCGGCACGCAGGACGTAGTAGGTGTAGCGGCCGCAGGGCTCGGTGGTGACGACTCCCGCCTCGCGCAGGAGTCGCAGGTGGTTGGAGACGTTGGTCTGACTCGCGCCGGTTTCCTCCACCAGGTGACAGGTACACAGCGCCTCCCCGGCGAGCAGCCGGATGATGCGGGCGCGGAGCGGGTCCGAGAGCAGCCGCAGCAGGTCGGCCGGGAGCCCGTCCGTCGCGGGTGGGGAATCATCACTGACTGATATCACGCGATGATGATACATTGAGCCCATCCTGGCCGTCCGGTGTGTTCTGGAGCGTGTGATGACCGACAGTCCCGAGGTGCTTTTCGTCTGCGTACACAACGCGGGCCGCTCTCAAATGGCCGCGGCGCTGCTGCAGCACCACGCGCTGGGGCGCGTGGCCGTGCGATCGGCGGGCTCCGAACCGGGGGAGCGGGTGAACCCCGCGGCGGCGCAGGCGCTCGCGGAGTGGGGTCTGGACATCACAGCCGAGGTCCCCGCCAAGTTGTCCACCTCCGACGTCGAGGCCGCCGACGTGGTGATCACGATGGGGTGCGGTGACGCGTGCCCGATCTTTCCCGGCAAGCGTTATCTGGACTGGGACCTCGACGACCCGGCAGGCCGGGACGTCGAGGCCGTGCGCCCGATCCGCGACGACATCGACCGCCGTGTGCGGGGCCTGCTCGCCGAACTCCTCGACGGCTGAGCGGGTGGGGGGCGACCACCGGCTCAGGCGACGAGGCGTCCGGCCTTGCGGACGTGTGCGGCCAGCGGGCCCATGACGTACTCGGCGTCGCGGTGCGCACCCCGCAGCGTGTTCGACGAGAAGCTGCGCTGGAACTCCAGCCCCACGTACGCCAACCCCACGTGGGTGGTGGAGAGGCCACCCACGTGCCGGGGAATGCCAGCGTCAAGGGTGCCGAGCGGCTCCAGATAGTCCAGGTGCGGGCGATAGCCCGTGGCGAGCAGGACCGTGTCCACCGTCTCCCGGTGCCCGTCCGTCCACACGGCCGAGTCCCGGTCGAGTCCCGAGAACATCGGCCGACGGCGCAGACGGCCGGATTCGACGGCGTGTCGGTACTCGCCGGTGTCCAGCACGAGCGTGCTGGACACGAGCTGGGCAAGCCACTCCGGGGGCAGGTCGTCGAAACCGGTCTCGCGCAGGTAGTAGTGCAGGTCCCTGCCGTCGGTCCGCTGCGGCACGAAGGTGACGGGCTGCCGGGTGGCGAGCGTGACCTCGGCGAGCTCGGCCAGTTCGAAACCCACTTGCACGGCCGAGTTGCCGCCGCCGACCACGACCACGCGCTGCCCCGCGTAGGGCTTGGGGTCGCGATAGTCGGCGACATGCAGGACCTCGCCGGTGAAGCTTTCCTGGCCGGGGAGCACGGGACGGTGTGGGTTGCCGAACGAGCCGCTGGCGGCGATCACGCCCGAGGCGGTCAGCGGGTCACCGGCCTCGGTGTGGACGAAAAACCGTCCACTGTCCTCGGTGGTGACGGCGGTGACCCTGGTCCTGGTCCGAATGTCGACGTCGAGGCTCGCCGCGTAGGTACGCAGGTGAGCGACGACCTCGTCCCGGGTGGGGTAGCGCTCGGGATCGCCGGGAAAGGGCGCGCCGGGCGAGCCGCTGTACCCGGCGGGAGAGAACAGGGTGAGGCTGTCGTAGTAGTGCGGCCAGGACCCGGTCGGTTCCGGCCCGGCTTCCAGGACCAGCGGGGTGAGGCCCGCCTCCAGCGCCGCGCGGGCGGCGGCGAGGCCGGACTGTCCGCCTCCGATGATGATGACGTCGTGCATGACTCTCCTTCGAGCACGGAAAAGGGTGTGAAGCAGGTCGGCTACCGTGTCGCTGCGGTGGCCGAAGTGGTCGGGACAGACGCCAGCGACAGCACCGAGGCGGCCACCGTCAGTGCTCCGAGCAGCACGAACGTGACGGCGTAGCCGCCGAGCAGCTCGGCGAGCGCGGCGCCGGCGAGCGGTGCGAGCGCCATCGTGACGGTCAGCGGCGCCGACAGCAGCCCGGTCAGGCGGCCGTAGTGCGTCGAGCCCCACCTTTCGGTGACGGCGGTGGCCTGCACCAGGGTGAACATGCCGCGCGCCATCCCCGCGACGACCGCGGCGACGACCAGTGCTGCCACCGTGGTGAACACGCCCAGCAGCGCGGTGGTCACCGCCATGGCCAGCAGGATTCCCGCGGTGCGGGCGCGGACCGTGGTCCGCCGGGTCAGCGCGGCGTAGCCCAGCCGCCCCGCCACCTGGCCTGCACCGCCCAGCCCCAGCGCCACGGCCGCGGTCGCGGTGCCGATTCCGCGTTCCGCCAGCAGCGGCACCAGGTGGATCACCACCGCGAACGTCGCGAACGCCGCCACGCTGAGCGACACCACGAGCGCCAGGAACGCCCGGCTGCGCGCCACCCGCGCGGGATCGGCGCTGTGGTGACGCGCGCCCGGTCGAGGTGCGGGCGGCCACGGCAACCGGAGCCCGAACCAGTGCGCCGGGACGGTGAGCACTCCGAGGATCGCGGCCAGCGCCAGATAGGTACCGCGCCAGTCCAGGTGCGCCGACAGCATGGCCGTCAGCGGGGCGAACACGGTGCTCGCCAATCCCCCGGCCAGCGTCACCATGGTCAGAGCTCGCACCCGATCCGGTCCGTACCAGCGGGTCAGCGCCGCGAAGGCGGGTGGGTAGAGCACGGCTCCCATCGCGATACCGGTCACCGCCCACGCCGTGCCGAACCACGCGAGGCTGGGCGCGAGGGCGACCGCGATGAGCGAGCCGACCGCCAGCACGGACCCCGTCGTCATGACGACGCGGGGCCCGTACCGGTCCAGCCACCGGCCCACGGGGATGCCGACCAGGGCGGAGACCAGCTGACTGGCGGTCAACGCCGCCGTCAGCCACGGCAGCGACCACCCTGTCGCGGTGTTGATCTCGGTGAGCAGCACGGGGAACGCGTAGTAGAGCACGCCCCAGCTGGTGATCTGGGTGACGCACAGCGCGGCGAGCGCGCGGCGCCGTCCCTCGACCATCGGCGCGGGCACCTCGGTCGGCACCCGTGAGCCGGTCACGACGGTCAGCGGGCGGCCGGGGCGGACAGCGACACCGCGTGGCTTCCGGCGGGGGAGCCACAACAGCCCTCGTCGTCGGCCGCCGCCGGTTCCGCCGCCAGTCCGGCGCCGCCGCACACTCCGGTCTCCGGCAGCACCAGCTCCACCCGCTCGGCCGAGTCCCGGTCGCCCGCCAGTGCCGCCACGACCGACCGAACCTGCTCGTATCCCGTCATCGCCAGGAAGGTGGGAGCGCGCCCGTAGCTTTTCATCCCGGTCAGGAAGACTCCCGGCTCCGGATGTGCCAGCTCCGCGGCGCCGTGGGGGTACACGGTGCCGCAGGAGTGCACGTTCGGATCGACGAGCGGCGCCAGGGCCACCGGCGCCTGCAGGGTCGTGTCCAGTGCCAGCCGCAGTTCCGACAGCCACGACAGTTCCGGGCGGAACCCGGTCACCGCCACGACCTCGTCGACCGCCTCCAGCACCTGCCCCGTCGAGGCCCGCAGGGACAACCGCCCCTGGGGGTCACGCTCCACCGCCTCGGTGCGGAATCCCCGGACCACCTCGATGCTGCCCGCCTCGACCGCCCTTTGTGCTCGCATGCCCAGAGCGCCGCGCGCGGGGAGCTGGTCGGCCTCGCCGCCGCCGAACGCCGCCCCCACGGCGTCGCGGCGCAGTAGCCACGTGATCCTCGTCGAGGGATCGCGTTCGGCCTGCTCGGCGAGGGTCACGAGCGCGGTCAGCGCCGAGTGGCCACTTCCCGCCACCACCACGTGCCTGCCCGCGTAACGCGCGGCCATCGCCGCGTCGGTCAGGTCGGGCACCCGGTAGGTGATCCGGTCGTTCGCCGCCGTCTCGCCCACCGCGGGCAGGCCGTCACCGCCCAGCGGGTTGGGCGAGCCCCACGTGCCGGACGCGTCGATTAACGCACGCGCCGTGAGACGAGATTCGCCCTGCGCGGTCCGGGCGTGAACCACCAGTGGCTCCGAGTCGCGACCCGCGTCGACCGCGCGATCACGGCCCCGGCGGGTGACGCCGACGACCTCGGTACCGAACCGCACGGTCTCGCCGAGCGCCGCGGCCAGCGGCCGCAGATACCGTTCGGCCCACTCGTGGCCCGTCGGGTAGACGTCAGGGTCCGGCTGCCGCCAGCCCTGTCGTTCCAGCAGGCGCCGCGCGGCGGGCGCGACGAGTTCACCCCACCGGGAGAACAGGCGCACGTGGCCCCATTCGGCCACCGCCGCGCCCGCGTTCGCGCCCTGCTCCAGGACCAGCACGGGCAGTCCCCGGTCGACGGCCTCCGCCGCCGCGGCCAGCCCCACGGGGCCCGCTCCCACGACGACGACCGGTGAGTCGGACATCCGGACTCCTTTGATCGATGTGATTCGATTGATGATCCAGACACTATCGGCAGCGGTCGATGATGGCAACCATCGACAGGCATCGATATGCGGGGAGTGGGAGTCAGTCGGCCACGAACGAGGGGTCCGACGGCACCCGGGCACGCAGCGCCGCCGCCTGCGGATCGCCGAGCGTGTCGAAGGTGGTCAGCGCGGTGCGCCAATGCTCACGTGCGCCCTGTGGATCGCCCAGTGCGTGCAGGCAGTCACCGATGCTGTGGTCAGCGCGCGCGGCCGTGCGCTGGTCACCCGCGGCGCGGGCGGCCTCGGCGGCGCGCCGGTAGCAGTGCAGTGCTCCACTGTGATCGTCTCGGTCGCGGTGCAGATCACCCAGGCTGGCGTAGGTGAAGCGATGGCCGTCCTCGGCGCCGATCCGCGCCAGCACGGTCAACGCCTCGTGCAGCAGGGTCTCGGCCTGCTCCGGCCTGCCCCGCCTGCGTTCGGTGTCGCCCGCGTTGTTGAGGCAGATGCCCTCACCGTAGGTGTCACCGACCCGGCGGAAGAGATCGAGCGCCGCGCGGAAGTTGGCGGCCGCGTCGGTCAACTGCCCCCGGTCGACCTGGACGACGCCAAGGTTGTTCAGGTTCCACGCCGAGCCCGCGAGATCGCCGCACGCCTCGAAGGCCTCCTGGGCTCTGCGGTGGCACTCCACCGACTCGGTGAACCGCCGCAGGTCGCTTTTCGCGACCCCCAGTCCCCGTAGGAGCAGTGCCTGTCCGCGCAGGTCGCCCAGTGTGCGGGCGGATTCGAGGCCGATCTCGTGGGTGGTGATCCAGTCCGTCCAGTGGCTGCGCAGGTAGTAGAACATCAGCAGCACGGCGGGAAGCTGCCACGCCACCGGGTGTGGTCCGTGGGCGGCGGCGTGCCGCGCGAGTGCGGACAGGGTGCCCAGTTCGGTCTCACACCAGGTCAGCGCCTCGTCCCTGGTCGCGAACGTCGCGGCGCCCGGCACCCCGTCCGGCCGAGGCAGCGGGAACGGCACGCCGTGGTGGGAGGCCAGCAGCTCCCGCGCCGCCACGGCGGTGTGCAGGTGGGCGGCGTAGAGCCGATCCAGCGCGGTCGCGCGGTCCGCGGGACTCTCGTCGGCCGTCGCGACCTCCCGGGCGTAGACGCGCACGAGATCGTGGAACCGGTACCGCCGGGCGGTGGGTTGCTGCAGGAGCTGCTCGTCGACCAGGGACTCCAGTGCGTCGTCCGCGTCGGCCACCGGGACGTTCGCGAGCGCGGCCGCGGCCTGCGGGGTGATCTCCTCTCCCGGGTGCAGGCCGAGCAGCCGGAACAGGCGCTGGTGCTCGGGGGCCAGCGCGCGGTAGGACACTTCGAAGACGGTGCGCAGGTCGCGATCGCCGACGGACAGCCTGGTCAGGCGCCGGTCGGTGCTGTCGAGCCGGTGAACGAGATCGTTGACCGTCCATACGGGACGGTCTCGAAGGCGGCGCGCCGCCAGTGCCAGCGCGATCGGCAGGAACCCGCACAGGCGTGCCACCCGGCGGACCGCCGGGGTGTCGTCGGGTACCCGGGAAGCTCCGGCGATGCGCCGGAGCAGGTCGACGGCCTCGGCCTCGGGCATGACGTCCAGTGGCACCGACCGCAGCCCGTCCAGGCCGGACAGTGAACGCCTGCTGGTGACGATGACGAGACAGCTCGGGTCGGCGGGCAGCAGCGGGCGAATCTGTTCCTCGTCGGCCACGTTGTCCAGCAGCAACAGCGCCCGCTTGCCCGCCAGCGTACTGCGGAACAGTGCGGCCCTGGCCTCCTCCTCGACCGGAATGCGGGCGCCGGGGACGCCGAGCAGGCGCAGGAGGTTGTTCAGCGCGTCGCCGGCCCTGGTGGGCGGGGCGCTGCGGTCGAAGCCACGCAGGTCGCTCCACAGCTGGATGTCCGGGTACTGGCCTCGCTCGACCAGCCGGTGGGCCAGATGCACGGCGAGCCGGGTTTTGCCCGAGCCGGGCATCCCCGTGATGGCCACGACGCGAGCCGCCGTGGACGACCGAGCACCGTCCAGGTCGGCGAGCTCCAGCAACTGGCTCAGTTCGCGGACCCGGCCGGTGAACTCGGCGATGTCCATCGGCAGCTGCGCCCGCGCCCCCGCGTGGCTCGGGGCGGTCACGGTCGCGGCCTGCTCGGTCTCCGCGGGGGCCTGCGCGTCGTCCAGGATGTGGCGATGCACGCGCCGCAGCTCCGCGCCGGGTTCCATGCCGAGTTCGTCGACGAGCCTGCGGCGGACCCACAGGTACGTCTCCAGCGCCTCGCCACGGCGTCCGCTGCGGTGCAGGACCTGCATGAACTGCGCGACCAGGCCCTCGCGGGTGGGGTGGTGCGCGACCAGCTCCCGCAGTTGCGGCAGCAGCGGCTCGTGCTCGCCCAGGACCAGCGCCGCCGCGGCCTGCGCTTCCACCGCCAGCAGGTACCGCTCGTGCAGGCGTAATCCCACGTGCTCGGTGACGGGGAGCCCGTCGAGGTCGGCGAGCGGCCCGCCGCGCCACAGCCGCAGCGCCTCGGCCAGCAGCCTGTGGCGTTCCTCGGGGTCGACGCCGCGTGCCGTGCCGCGTCTTATCCTGTCCTCGAAGTCCACCATGTCGACGCGGTGCGGCGGGGTGGAGATCCGGTATCCCGAGGGCGCGGTGTCGATCACGTCGCTGCCCAGCACACTCCGGAGCCGCCGGACGTAGTTGCGCACCGTCGGCCTGGCGCTCGCCGGGGGCTCAGGGCCCCACAGGTCCTGCCGGATGGTGTGGTGCGAGACCACCTCGTTCGCCCGGATGGCGAGTGAGGCGAGGACCGCGCGCAGCATCCGGGCGTTCACGGGCACGGCAATTCCCTCGCGCCGGACCTCCACCGGCCCCAGCACGCGGATCTCCCACACCCGTGAGCTCCTCCCCCCAGAACGAACGCGACGACCGGGGCGACGGCACCGGCTCGTCACTGAAACGATACTGGACGGCTCGCAGGCCAGGGACGGCGCACGGCGGCGTGGGCGGGGAGAAAAGGCGGCGGACGACAGGCGGCCGCCTCGCCGCGAAGGTGACCGGGTGATCGCCCTGAGCGAACCGGCCCCGATCAGCCCCTCGGGAACCGCTGGGCGGCGTAACGTGAAGCCGGGCGAGCCGATCGAATCGAGGAGTGGACCATTCATGGAGACTACTGTGGACCGAGTGTCCAATCACGACACTGTTGCTGGGCATGGCACCCGGTGGCCCGAGCTGAGTGCGCCGGGTGCGTCCCCTGCGAGTGATCCCGTGTTCGACCAGCTGCTTCGCTCGCGGATCGTGTTCCTCGGTTCCGAGGTCACCGACGAGGTGGCGAACCGGATCACCGCACAGTTGTTGTTGCTCGCCGCGGAGGATGGTCAGCGGGACATCTCGTTCTATGTGAACTCGCCGGGTGGTTCGGTGACCGCGGGAATGGCCATTTACGACACCATGCAGCTCATCGCGCCCGACGTGCAGACCTGGGGCATGGGTTTCGTGGCGTCGATGGGGCAGTTCCTGCTGTCCTCCGGCGCGCGCGGCAAGCGGTACCTGTTGCCCAACACCCGTGTCCTGATGCACCAGCCCTCGGCCGGGGTGAGCGGTACCGCGAGCGACATCGCGATCCAGGCCGGGGCCTTCGCCGAGGCGAAACGGCGGATCGCCGAGCTGACGGCGGAGCAGACCGGGCAGCCGATGGAGCGGATCGTCGCCGACGCCGACCGCGACCGCTGGTTCACCGCGAAGGAGGCGCTGGAGTACGGCTTCGCCGACCAGATCGTCAGCCGTGCGCGTCCGGAGCGGTGATCTGACGTTCCCGATCGTCGACGGCTCGGGCACCCTGGGCGCCCTCGCGCAGCCGCACCCAGTCGGTGAAGTCCTCGACGGCGTCGACGACGGCGTGGAAGCGCACCGACGGGAACCGGTCGAACGAGTGCTGGGCGCCGGGGAGCTCGGCGTACACCACGGGCTCAGTGGTCCGGTCGCGGAGCGCGGCGACGAACTGCCGAGCCCCGTCGGGGGGCACGAACGTGTCGTTGTCACCGTGGATCACGAGGACCGGCGGCGCGTGCGCGTGGGCGTAGGAGTCGGGAGTGGAGGCGACGACGGACTCGTCGTGCAGGTGCGGGTAGTACTCGCCGAGGTAGCCGTACAGGACCACCGCCGCCGTGATCGTGGTGTCGGCGCCGTGGACGCCCTCCTCCAGCGCGCTCTCGCCCGGTGTGAGCGCGCACAGTGCCGCGAGGTGGCCGCCTGCCGAACTCCCGGCCATGACGATCGTGCCTGGGTCGGCCCCGTGGTCCGCGCCGTGCTCGCGGACCCAGGCGATGACCCGCTTGGCGTCGTTGACGTGCTCGACGAAACCGGCCTTCGGCTGGAGCCGGTAGTTCGCGGCCACGCACACCCAGCCACGCGCCGCGAGGCGCGTGAGCAGCAGGCGGGCCTCCCGGCTCTTGCGGCCGCTGCGGTAGCCGCCGCCGTGCAGGTAGATCAGTGTGGGGCCGGTCGTGGTGTCGCGGTGACGGTAGAGGTCGAGCCGGTGCCGTGCGCCGGCATCACCGTAGATGAGGTTGCGCACGCGGCGGACCCGCAGGTCGGGCACGGGCAGTGGCACCAGCGCGGCCCACAGGCGCCACACCGTCGATCTCGCCGCCCGCCCGGTGGGACGGCCCGTCCCGAGTTCCTGGTCGAGGGCCTGGCGCAGCACTGCCGCAGCGCGCAGTGTCCGCGCGAACAGCACCAGTTGCCCGGCGGCGATGGCCGCCGCGAGCCCTAGTAGGGCGGGCGCGGCCGGCCAGGCCAGGTCATCCTCCACCACGGCGAGCGCGGTCGACGCGAGCAGGAAACCGAGGACGAGCAGCGGCAGCTCCGCGATGACCATGCTCATGACCCAGCTGAACACGGCGAGTGGCCGGGGAGAGCGTAGCGGAGCCAGCGCGAGGCCGGTGCAGAGGCCCAAGAGGAGGAGCGTGACGAGGTACCCAACAGGCATGGGTGAATTGTGGACTGGTGACGCCGCGTCCGCATCGGCCGGGACGCCAGCACGACTTCGACCAAAGTCGTAGCTGTCCGTCACGGCCTAGGCTGCCGGGATGCGGAGTCGTTCTCGTCGGCACTGGATGTGGTTCGCGAGCGGGGTGCTCGGTCTGGTGGTGCTGGCCACCGCGTGGGCCGAGTACGACACCGGCGGGCCCGGTGGGTGGTGGGCCGTGCGGGGCGCCGCGGGCGTGGCGTCGCTGGTGGCGCTGCCCTGGTTGCTGCGGCGGCCGGTGCCCACCGCGCTCGTGCTCGCGTTGTTCGCGTCGTTCGCCACCACGGTCACGCCGATGTCCACTCTGGCTACGGTGCACGTGGCGCGTTACCGGCCGTTCCGTGTGGCCCTCGGCACCGCGCTGGCCGGAGCCTGCGCGCACGGGGTGCGCGGCCTGTGGCTGCCGATGGCGGGCCTGCCCTACGGCTGGTGGCTGGTGCTCGTGGTGGCCGTGCACGCGGGACTGCTCGGCTGGGGTGCGTGGGGTGCGGCGCGTGCCGAGGTCGTGGCCTCGCTCGCCGAGCGTGCTCGCAGGGCGGAGGCGGAGCAGGCCCGGCTCGTCGCCGAGGCCCGCGCGGCCGAACGCAACCGGATCGCCCGCGAGCTGCACGACGCGCTGGCCCACCGGCTGTCCCTGCTCGCCACCTGTGCGGGAGCGCTCGAGTACCGGCCGGACCAGTCGCCCCAGCGACTCGCAGAGACGGCCGGGGTCGTCCGCGGCGCCGCCCACCGTGCGCTGGAGGACGTGCGGGAGGTCGTCACACTGCTGCACGAGGACGAGTCCGGCGGCGCGGTCACCGCACCGACACCGGGACTGGCGAACCTGCCGGAGTTGGTCGACGAGGCACGGCAGGTGGGCACCGTAGTGCACTTGCGGGATCGGCTGGCGGCGGACGCCGAGGCGCCCGGCCAAGCCGGGCGCACGGTCTACCGGGTCGTGCAGGAGGCTCTCACCAACGCCCGCAAGCACGCACCGGGCAGGCCGGTGACCCTCACGATCGAGGGCGCGCCCGGTGACGGGATTACGGTGGCGGTGGTCAACGCGCGGTCGAGCGCGGGCAGCGGCCTGCCCGGCGCGGGCAGAGGCTTACTCGGCCTGGCCGAGCGGCTGCGCCTCGCGGGCGGCTGGGTGCGCCACGAGGCGGACCCGGAGCGCTTCCGGCTGCGAGCCTGGTTACCGTGGCCCCCGTGACATCGATTCGGCTGGTCATCGTGGACGACGATCCGCTCGTCCGCGCCGGGCTGCGGGTCATGCTCGACGGCGCGGACGGCATCGTGGTGGTCGCCGAGGCCGCGGACGGTGGCGAGGTGCCCCGGGTGTTGGACGCCAACCCCGCGGATGTGGTGCTCATGGACCTCCGGATGCCCCGGGTCGACGGCATCACCGCGACCCGGCGAGCCCGGGACAGGGCGGACGCTCCGCAGGTCATCGTGCTGACCACCTTCGATAGCGACGACAACGTGGTCAGCGCGCTGCGTGCGGGGGCGGTGGGGTTCCTGCTCAAGGACACGCCGCCGGGAGACATCGTCGCGGCGTTGCGCCGCGTGGTCGCCGGTGATCCCGCCGTGTCCTCGCCGGTGCTGCGGCGGCTGCTCGACCGCACCGTCGCCCGCGACGAGCTGCGGGACACGGCACGAGCCGCGCTCGCCAAGCTGAGCGCCCGCGAGCACGACGTCGTCGTGGCGCTGGAGCAGGGTTACACCAATGCCGACATCGCGCGGCGCCTCGGTGTCAGCGTCGCCACGGTGAAGACCCACCTGACCAGCGTCCTCACCAAACTCGGCGTCGACAACCGCACCCAGGTCGCGTTGCTGGTACACGACGCCCACCTCCCCTGACCGTCGTGTCCGCAGCCTGCGTAGCTGTGTCCCCATCGTGCGGTGCGGACACAGCTACGAGAAGTGCGGACACGGCTACCTAATCTGCGGACACGGCTACCGTCAGTTCGTGACACCCAGGTCGGCGCCCCGGGGCTCCTTCACCGCGGTGGCGCCCGCGAACGAGACCACGCACAGCACCATGATGTAGAGGCCGACGGAGCCGGACCAGCCGGTGTTCTGCATCAGCAGCTCCGCGATCGTCGGGGCGAACGCCCCGCCGAGGATGGCGCCGAGTGCGTAGCCGATCGATACTCCCGAGTACCGCACCGAGACGGGGAACATCTCGGCGTACATCGCCGACATCGGTCCGTACGACAGGCCGAGCCCGAACGTGAGCACGAAGATCGATCCCGCGAACAGCAGGATGTTGCCGCTGTCGATGAGCAAAAACAGCGGGACCATCCACACGAACACGAACGCGTAGCCGAGCTGGAACGTGCGTACCCGGCCGATGCGGTCGGACAGCGCTCCGCCGTAGAGCGTGAACCCGAGCCAGCCGCACGAGGCGAAGACCGTGGCGAGCAGCACCGGGCCTCGCTCCATGCCCAGCTCCGACGTGCCGTACGAGATGAAGTAGGCGATCACGAGATACCCGGCCGCGTTGTTCGCCACGAAGATCAGCGCCGTGAGCACGACCTGCCTGGTGTTGCCGCGGAACAGATCCCGCAGCGGAGCCGACGAGTCCTTCTTGCGTTGCAGCATCTCGCGGAACACCGGGCTCTCCTCCACCGAGCGGCGGATGAGGTAGCCGAGCCCGACGAGCAGCACCGACAGCAGGAACGGGACGCGCCAGCCCCACGCCTCGAACTGCGCGGGCGTGGTGATCGTGGTCATGAGCCACAGCACCCCGGTCGCCAGTATCAGTCCGATGGGGACACCGATCTGCGGATACGCTCCGAACAGTCCCCTCCGGTGCAGTGGCGCGTGTTCCACCGACATCAGGGCGGCTCCGCCCCACTCGCCGCCCGCCGAGAATCCCTGCACGATCCGCAGCAGCATCAGTGCGACGGGCGCGGCGACACCGATCTCGACGTAGGTCGGCAACAGTCCGATGAGGGCGGTCGCCGAGCCCATCGTCACGAGAGTGAAGACGAGCATCTTCTTGCGGCCGAGTTTGTCGCCGTAACGGCCCGCGACGATGGCGCCCAGCGGCCGGAACAGGAAGCTGATGCCGATGGTGGCGAGCGAGAGCACCGTGGCGAGGCCGGGGGAGTCCTCGCTGACGGGGGCGAAGAACAGTGGTGCGAGCACCAGGCTGGCCGCCTGCGCGTAGATGAAGAAGTCGTACCACTCGATGGATGTCCCGGCGAGGGTGCTGAACAGGACCTTCCGTTCCTCCCGCGACAGCCCGGGGCGGTCGGTCGGGGACGTGCGAGTGGGCATGGGAACTCCGTTGTTCGGCTGACACTCGGATCGAGCGGATAGTAGACGCCGCATCGGCGTTCGTCAGCCCCTTGAATCCGGCGGGATGCCGGATCGGCGGACGGTCTTGCCGTGTTGGTGGCCGGGGATCTAGGCTCGGGCGCGGAGATAGTTCAGACGTTAACCATCGGAGGTGGCGTCGTGGCCCCGAAGGCGTTCGCTTCGTCGGCGGATCTGGAGGACAAGCAACAGACGCTGGAGGTGCTGGCCGACGGCGTCTACGCGCTGACCGCCGAGGGCGATCCCAACGTCGGCGCGATCGAGGGCGAGGACTTCCTCGTGTGCTTCGAGGCGCTGGCGACGCCGGTGGCGGCCCGTGAGTGGCTGGCGCTGCTGCGGGAGCACACCGACAAGCCGGTGCGCTACCTGGTGCTCTCCCACTACCACGCGGTGCGCGTGCTGGGGGCGTCGGCGTTCGACGCGGACGTGATCGTCGCCCACGAGAACACGCGGGCGCTGGTGGCGGAGCGCGGTCGCGAGGACTGGGAGAGCGAGTTCGCGCGCATGCCGAGACTGGCCAAGGCCGCGGACTCCGTGCCGGGCCTGACGTGGCCGACACTGACGTTCTCCGACCGGCTCACCATCGATCTCGGTGGTGACCGCGGCGAGTTGGTGCTGCAGTACTGCGGGCGCGGGCACACCGAGGGCGACATCGTGGCCTGGCTCCCGCGGCGGCGCGTGCTCTTCGCGGGCGACCTGGTGGAGGCGGAGGCCGCGCTGTACACGGGCGATGCCTTCCACCGGGACTGGGCGGCGACGACGCTGGACCGGGTGAAGGCGTTCGGCGCCGAGGCGCTCGTCGGCGGGCGTGGTGCGGTGAGCCGGGGCCGGGCGGCGGTGGACGCCGCCGTGGAGCAGACCCGCGACTTCCTCCGGGTGATGATCCGCGAAGTCGGAGCGGTCCACCATGCGGGCGGGACGCTGCGGGAGGCCTTCGAGCGCACGCACACGGCGCTCGCCCCGCGCTACGGGCGCTGGCCGATCTTCGAGCACTGCCTGCCGTTCGACGTCGCGCGGCTCTGGGACGAGTTGTCCGGTGTCGAACGTCCGGTGATCTGGACCGCGGAACGCGACCGCGAGGTGTGGGACCTGTTGCAGGGCTGAGCGGAGACCGGGGCGATGACCGTGCGCGACCGCGGGGTTGCGGTGATCGGGAACGGGCCGGTGGGACAGACCACCGCGCTGCTACTGGCGCGGCGCGGCGTGCCCGTGGTGTTGCTCGACGGGCGAGCCGAACGCGACCCGACCGGGTCGAAGGCCATCTGCCAGCAGCGTGACGTCCTCGACGTGTGGGAGGCGGTGGGCGCCGGGCACCGCATCGCCGACGAGGGCGTCACCTGGACGACGGCACGCACCTTTCACCGCGATCGCGAGCTGTTCTCCCTGACGCTGGAGGACGCGGGCTCACCCGCTTTCCCTCCGTTCGTCAACATCTCGCAGGCGCGGGTCGAGGAGGTACTGGACGAGCGGATCGCGGCCGAGCCCCTCATCACCGTGCGCTGGGGTCACCGAGTGGTCGACGTCGATCAGAGCGACGACGCGGTAGTGCTCACCACCGCGACCGGCGCCCGGGTGGTCGCCGACTACGCCGTGGCCTGCACGGGCGCGCGCTGCGACGCCCTTCGGCAGGTGCTCGGAGTGCGCTTCGACGGGCACTCGTTCGACGACCGCTTCCTCATCTGCGACATCTGGGCCGACCTGCCGGACTGGGCGACGGAACGCCGCTTCTACTTCGATCCGGAGTGGAATCCGGGACGGCAGGTGCTGATCCATCCCTGCCCCGGCTCCACGTTCCGCATCGACTGGCAGGTCCCGGCCGACTACGACCTGGCCGAGGAGGAGCGCAGCGGTGTGCTGGACGCGCGGGTGCGCGCGATCGTCGGCCCCGGCACCGACTACGAGATCCGGTGGAAGTCGGTGTACCGGTTCCACGCGCGCGTGGCCGACCGGTTCCGCGTGGGCCGGGTGCTGCTGGCCGGTGACGCGGCACACCTCATGTCGCCGTTCGGGGCGCGAGGGCTGAACTCCGGGGTCGCCGACGCCGAGAACGCGGCGTGGAAGCTGGCCTACGTACTGCGTGGCTGGGCGCCGCCGTCGCTGCTCGACACCTATCACGACGAGCGGCACGCCGCCGCCGTGGAGAACCTCGACGTCACCACCGCCACGATGAACTTCCTGGTGCCCCACGACGACCGGGGTCACGCGACCCGGCTGGCGGTACTGGAGGGCGCGGCCACCGATCCGGCGCTGCGCGCCAGAGTCGATTCGGGCAGGTTCGCCGAGCCGTTCTGGTATGTCACCTCGCCGCTGACGACACCCGACGACTCTCGCCCGTTCGCGGGGCGGCCGCCGAAGGGCCGGGTGCCCGCTCCCGCGCCGGGTGTCCTCGTCCCGGATGTGCCGGTGACGGCGCCCGGCGCCACCCGGTTACGGCAGCTGGCGCGGGAGGGCTGTTGTGTGCTGGCCGGTCCCGGCGTGGACGCGCACGGGGCGCTGCCGCGTGTTCCGGCCGGTCCGGTCCGGGCGGTGTCGTTGCCGGAGATCGACCCGGAGGGCCGGGTGGCCGCCGCACTCGGTGTTCGTCCGGGCGAACTGTGGGTGCTCAGGCCGGACGCCTACGTGGCCGGGATCGTGACCGACCCCGCCGAGTTGCCCACGGTGTTGCGCCGCGCCGTGGGCGATGCCGCACCGCGACGCGACCAGATAATGGGACGGCCGAGCACGACTGGCTAGCCTCGCCGGAGAACTACCGTGAGTCGCTGTCGTGCTGGAGCCCGCCGTGTCCGTTTCCGCCGCACCGTCGTCCTCGCCGTCCGGCCCGCGTTCGCCGGTGGCGCGGGAGGCGCCGCCCGCGCCGCCGCAGGGCCGGGTGCGGGTGCTGCCGCTCACCGTCGCGGGACTGCTCTCGCTCGCGTTGAGTGCCTACGTCTGGATGGCGCACGGCGCGCAGTTCGGCGCGCTGCTGCTGATCGGTCTCGGACTGGGGATCGCGCTGTTCCACGCGCGCTTCGGGTTCACCTCGGCGTGGCGGCAGTTGCTCGCCGTGGGCAACGGGGAGGGACTGCGCGCGCACGCCGTGTTGCTGGGCACGGCGTCGACGCTCATCGCGCTGGTGGTGGCCAGTGGCGCCGGGCTGTTCGGCTCGTCGCCCTCGCCGTCCGCGGGCGCGATCGGGCTGCCGCTGTTCGCCGGTGCCGCCCTGTTCGCGGTGGGAATGCAGCTCGGGGGCGCGTGCGCGTCGGGAACGCTGTTCGCGGTCGGGTCGGGCCAGTCGGCGATCCTGCTCACGCTCGGTGGGTTCATCGCGGGCTCGGTGTTCTACACCTGGGCCTTCCCGGCGTTCGACGGCTGGCCCGAGGTGCCCGGCGTCCTGCTGTCGGATCACCTCGGCTGGTTCGGAACCTGGGCGCTCACCATCGCCGTACTGGCCGGTGTCGTCGCGATCAGCCGGGTGGTGCAGTCGCGGCGTAACCCGCCCCCGCCCGGCGCTGTCCCGTCGGCGCGCGGTCCCGTGCGGGTGCTGCGCGGCTCGTGGCCGAAGCTCGTGGGCGCGGTCGTGCTCGGCGTGCTGGCCGCCGCCGTGATGCTCGTCTCCGGCGGCATCTGGGGCGTCACGACGGCGTTCGCGCTGTGGGGAGCGAAGGTGCTGCAGCTGGTCGGGCTGCACCCGGAGGCGTGGGAGTTCTGGCAGTCCGAGCGCTACGCGGACATGCTGGCCGGTTCGATCTGGACCGAGAAGACGGGCCTGACCAACATCGGCATCATTCTCGGCGCGGCCGTGGCCGCCGCGGCGGCGGGGGCGTGGAAACTGCACACCGGCATCCCGTGGCGCACCGCCGTGGCCGGAGTGCTGGGCGGCGTCCTCATGGGAATCGGTGCCCGGCTGGCGGGCGGCTGCAACATCGGCGCCTACCTCGGCGGGATCTCCACCGGCAGCCTGCAGGGCTGGTTGTGGGCGGTGTTCGCGCTGGGCGGTACCTGGGTGGGCCTCAAGCTACGGCCCCTGTTCGGGCTGACCGTGCCGAAGACCTCCGACAGCGTGTGCTGACAGCGGGAACGAGAAGCGCGGCGACGACGACACTGGTCGCGACCACGGGAAGCCGATCATGATCAAGAACGTGGGTGACACGGCTGCCACCGTCGGTATGCTGGCGATCACAACCCGTACCCCTGTTCCGAGGAGGAACCCCACGCATGTTCAAGCGGTTGCTGAGCGCGTTCGGTGCCGGAGGCGCGTCAGTCGACACGGTGCTGGACAGCCCCCACGCCCTGCCCGGTCAGGTGCTCACGGGTCAGGTACACATCGAGGGCGGTGGTGCCGACGCGGTGATCGACGAGGTCACCCTGTCGCTGCTGACCCGGGTCGAGGTCGAGTACGGCTCCGGAGAACACGGTGCGTCCGGCGAGCTCGCCAGGGTGGTCGCGGCCCGGAACCTGCGGGTGCCCTCGCGGGAGTCCGTCGTGGTCCCGTTCCAGCTCCAGCTGCCGTGGGAGTCGCCGATCACCGCACTGGAGGGATCGCCGCTTCCCGGCGCGGGCGTCGGCCTGCGCACGGAACTCGTGGTGGCGGACGCGCCCGACGAGGGCGACCTCGATCCGGTGCTCATCAACCCCCTGCCCTCGCAGGTGGCGATGCTGCGGGCGTTCGGGGACCTCGGCCTGGGGTTGCAGCAGGCGGAGAACACGGGTGGGCGGCTGCCCGGGATGCCGCAGGGGCTGCCGTTCTTCCAGGAGCTGGAACTCGTGCCGCAGTCCGGGGACGGGTTCCCGCAGGTGCAGCTCACGTTCGTCACCACGCCGCAGGAACTGCACGTGGCGCTGGAGGCGAACAAACGCGGCGGCCTGTTCCGCCAGGACGGTGACCACTTCGGGCGGTTCCACGCGCCGCACGGAGAGGCCGAGCAGCGGGACTGGACGCCCGAGATCGGGCAGTGGCTGCACCAGGTCGGAGCCAACGGCATGGGCGCCGCACCGGGCTATCCCGGCGAGTACGGTCACCCCGGCGGGGAACCCGAGCGCAGTGGTCCCGGCGTCGGCGGTGTGATCGCGGGCGCGGCGGCCGGTGTGGTCGGCGGCATGGTGCTCGGCGAGGTCGTCGACGGCGTGTTCGACGGCGACGACGTGCCTGCCGTCCAGACCCCGGACATCGACGCCGCCGAGTTCGACGCTGACGACTTCGAGGAACCCGACTTCGAGGAGTGAGCCGAGCCGACAGCGGCCCGCGGACCGAGGAGGATGCGTGAGCGACGGTTTCGGCGACTACGACACTCTCAGCTTCGACTGCTACGGCACGCTCATCGACTGGGAGACGGGAATCGCCGCCGTCCTCGGACCGTGGGCCCGGCGCTTCGATCCCGGACTGGACGACGCAGCGCTGCTCACCGCCTACGCGGCGCAGGAGGCCGTGGTCGCCGGGGCAGCCCGCGCTGCGCTACCCGGATGTGCTCGCGGCGGCGCTTCCGGCTCGTCGTACTGTCCAATGTTGACAGAGCGAGCTTCGAGGGCAGCCGTCGCCGGCTCGGCGTGGAGTTCGCCCACGTCATCACTGCCGAGAACGTCGGCAGCTACAAGCCGGCACCGGCGAACTTCGCGGCTCTCACGGAGTACGCGCGGCGCGACGGGCTGAGGTTGCTGCACGTGGCACAGAGCCTGTTCCACGACCACCTGCCCGCCCGACGCGCGGGACTACCCGGGGTATGGATCAACCGGCGGCACGACCGGCCGGGTTGGGGTGCCACCCCCGATCCCGGCCGTCCCGTCACCCCGGACTGGGAGTATCCGTCCCTCGCCGCGTTCGCCGAGGCCGCGGTGGGGCGGTAGCGCTCCCGACTGTCGGGGGTCGGCGGCAGAATCGCGGGCATGGGTGTGTCAGGCAAGACGCTGCACGACATGGTGACCGGGCTGGCCGACGTGACGTGTGACGCGGTCCGCGACTACACGGCCTTCGGCGTACGGGGAACGCGGTTCGGCTACCACTGGCCGAGGACGGAGACGGTGGGACTGAAGCAGACGCTCTCGGAGCAGGCCGCCCTCGTCGCGGAACGGCCGGACGTCTTCGAGGTGCAGTTCACCGCGGGCGGCTTCGGCTGGGTCGTCGTGCGGCTGACGGACATCGACGAGGGCGAGCTGGCGGAACTCGTGTACGAGGCGTGGCGCCTGTCCGCCCCGCCGGACCTGGTGCAGCGGCATCCGTTCGTTCCGGTCGGCAGTGTGGGTGATTCACCGCTGCGCAAAGACGAAGGTCGTCACGCAGAGATGAGAAGCTACGTGCCGTCCGAATTGCCGGACAGAGCCCGTCCGTCATAGCTTGTGGATCACCACGACTCATCGCCCGTCAGAACGATGACTACCTCATCAGGCTCATCGGTTCCGTCTCCGTAGACGTTGACCCGATTCTCTACATTCGGAACGGGAATCAGCAATCGCACCGATTCATTTGGATCCGAAATTTCGAGGGACGCCTTGGGGAGAGTCAGATTCCCTGAGTAAACAAGCACCTTTCCACTCGGCTCGTAAGGCCCCTGCACACATTGGACTGACACCGGACCACTGTTGGCTTGCTGCACCGCGATGAACAGGGAGTCCGGACCACCGTGCACTATGTCAGCAGCAGCGTCCCAGCCTGCGTGGTCGTCGACACTCCCGGGCGCGGCGGCAACAACCAGACCATGCGCGAATCTTATCGTGCACGAGGCGAAAAGCATCGTTTACTCCACCTACTGTCTCGCTCTCAGGGCCGGGAAGCCATAGTACTCCTTGATGAGCGTTCGCACGATTCCACCCTGCTGTTTGGAGCATTTCCTGCAGTGCGGATAGAGAGTCCACGGACCATTCGGGGAGAGCTTGTTCGGCGGGTTGTGGTCGCCAGTCCAGTGCCCATCTTTGTAGCCAGACTTTTCGGCACCGCAAGCAGCGCAACCGTTCCGATCCCCGAATTCATTGATCATCCTCTGCTGGTGGGCGAGAACAGTGTCTCCACGCTCAGCAGTAGCCCCCTCCGCCTTCTGCCCCGTCAAGTTGGGCCCGAGAGTCAAGTTGCAGATATCGCCTTCGTTTACGTTATGAACGAGGACCGGCGTCGCCCCCGCTGCCACATAATACGTGTGGGTGCCGTTGATGGTGAGGTTGTGGACGCGTCGGATCTCGGTCCGTCGCTCGACTCTAACGATCTGGGCGGCGTCCCCGGTTGCGGTGACAAGGTTGTCACCTCGTGTGAGGTCCTCGGCGTGGGTCCAGCGGCCTTGGTTCTCGACCCAGATGGGGTGTTCGCTTGTGGCCACTACGGTGGTGGTGCCGCTGTTCGACCCCGTTATGGCGACCGTGATCTCGACCAGGTCCTTGACGTCGGAGCTGGTGATCGTCGCCAGGACCGTGCGGGGTCCTTCCTCACCCGTTTCCGGATCGGTGGCCCATATCCGGTCACTACCGACCCGGACGTCCTCGATCGACTCGGTGCTGCCATCAGCAAGCAACACACCACTGAGCCTTTTCCAACCTGGTGTGGGTGTGGAGGGCGGGGTGGTGTCGAGGTAGGTGAAGCTCCTGGTAGACGGGTGATTGCCTAGATCAACTCGCCCG
The DNA here is from genome assembly GCF_005862235.1 of Saccharomonospora piscinae. GTDB lineage: Bacteria > Actinomycetota > Actinomycetes > Mycobacteriales > Pseudonocardiaceae > Saccharomonospora > Saccharomonospora piscinae. The sequence continues at coordinate 155,937 of NZ_VCEK01000001.1, forward strand.
GCCAGGAGCTTCAGGTGCTTGTTTACCCGTCGTGGATGTCTGTGTCCAACCGCGCCTTGCAGGTGCTGGCTGATGCGTTGCGCCATCGACGGAGGGCGGTGGGCAGTCGGTGGCGACGGCTTTCGGCCGGTGAGCAGGCGTTACTGGTGCTGGCGCACCTGAAGAAGGGCGAGACCTACACCGCGTTGGCCGGTGGGTTCGGCGTCGGCACGGCCACGGCGTTCCGCTACGTCCGGGAAGGCATCGATGTCCTCGCTGCTGCTGCCCCGACGCTGGAGCATGCGCTCGGCGTGGCCCGCCGGAAGGCCTTCGTGGTCCTCGATGGCACTCTGATCTCGATCGACCGCGTCGGATGGCCTCGGGCCATGACCGGGCCTTTTACTCCGGCAAACACAAACGGCACGGGGTGAATGTGCAGGTCTTGGCAGACCCGGCCGGCAGGTTGGTGTGGGCCTCGCCCGCGCTGCCCGCGACCACGGCCTGATCGACGGACTCAACACCACCACGGTCCGCGTGTTGGCTGATACCGCCTACCAGGGCGGTGGCGCCGCAGTTCGAGTCCCGCAACCTCGACGCCGCCTCGACCCCGACACCGGCGGCTACCGACGCCTGTCACACACGCAAAAGCAGGTCAACGCCGCACCCGCCCGCCTGCGCGGTCCCGGAGAACGGGGCAGGCGCCCAACTCAAATCCTGGCACATCCTCCGCAAAATCCGCAGCTGCCCCACCCAGGCAACACGACTGATCAAAACCGTGACCGTGCTCATCCAGACCAACTGGAATCCAAGTTGGAAAAGGCTCACTGTGGTGCGCTGAGTCCGGGACCACGGCGGTTACCAGGCCGTGCGCCGCTCAGAGTTCAGTGCGGCGGTTGGGCAGGAGGCGGTGATGCCGGTGGCTGCCCGGACTGCGAACCGTGCTGGGGCCCGGGTTGGGGCCCCGGCTGTGAACCGGGAGCTTGGCCGCCGCCCGGGGCGGGAAAGCCGTAGCGCGGGGTGATCGGTTCGCGGTCCGCGGTGCTCGCCCCCGGTGGGGGAGCCAGCCACACGGCCGCGAGGGCGAGCACGGTCGCGCCCACCAGCAGCCACAGGCCTGCCCCGAGCCCGGTCTCCAGCCCGACCTCGGGGACCGCTCCGGTGTCGCCGGTGGCGCGGAACGTCTCGAGCCAGCTCAGCGACTGCATCACCACCGCGACCGTGATTCCGGCGAGGAAGGCCGCCGACATGCCACACGCCAGCCGCCCCATCGGCGTGGGACGTCGGCGCAACGCGGGGACCGCCACCAGCACAGCGGCGACCAACAGCAGCGCCGCCGCCACGGACAGCGGGATACCGTTGTTGGCGACGCCGCCCTCCTGGACGGGAGCGTTGGTGTCGAAGCCCCACGCGGTGATGGCCAGATCGAACTGGACACTGCCCAGCGCGCTCAGCTCCCCGCGAAACAGCGGGAGGAACGTGCCGAGCACGGTGAGCGCCGCGGCGACCACGCACGCTCCGGCCGCGAGGACGGGGCGAAGGCGCGCACCGCGCTGGCCGCCCGAGGAAACAGGGGTACTCATCGACCCATGATGCCACCGTCCGCGCGGGCGGGGTGCGGTGAAGGCCACCTTGACTGCCCTGACGCCGTGTCCGCAGGTTACGTAGCCGTGTCCGCAGTTCCCGTAGCCGTGTCCGCATCGTGCGGTGCGAACACGGCTACCCAGGCTGCGGACACGATGTTTACAGGGTGAATCAATGGTGTTATTTTTCGGCTGCAAAGGTAGTACCATTCTTGGAGGTTCTCCGTGGAGCTGTTCGACCTGTCGGGCCGCGTCGCGCTGGTGACGGGCAGCAGCAGGGGAATCGGTCGCACGATCGCCGCCGGGCTGGCGCGGGCCGGTGCCACGGTGGTGCTCAACGGCCGCGCTCCGCGCGAGCGGCTCGCGGCCACTCGCGCGGAGCTGGACTGCGACTCCGAGGCGTTCGACGTCACCGACGAGGCGGCTGTCACGCGAGGTGTCGCTGAAGTCACCGAGCGGCACGGCGGCGTCGACATCCTGGTCAACAACGCCGGCTTCCAGCATCGCGAACCGATGCTCGACCTCGACCTCGCCGACTGGGACGCTGTGCTGCGCACCGACCTGACCAGTGCGTTCCTGGTGGGCAGGGCGGTGGCCCGTGGCATGATCGAGCGCGGCAGCGGCAAGATCCTCAACGTCTGCTCGGTGCAGACCGAACTCGCCCGGCCCTCGATCGCCGCCTACACCGCCGCGAAAGGCGGCCTGCGGAACCTGACGCGCGCGATGACCGCGGAGTGGGCGGGACGCGGCCTCCAGATCAACGGGCTCGCGCCCGGCTACTTCGCCACCGAGCTCACGCAGGCACTCGTCGACGACCCCGACTTCAGCGCGTGGGTCACCGGGCGAACCCCGGCGGGGCGCTGGGGCGATCTCGCCGACCTCGTCGGCCCCGCCGTCTTCCTGTGCTCCGATGCCTCGGCGTTCGTCAACGGCCAGGTGCTGTTCGTCGACGGCGGCATGACGGCCGTGGTGTGAGGAGTCCGATCACGATGAGCACGACCTACCGGGCGCTGGTCGCCCATGCGGCCGGCGACCTGCGCGTCGAGCGCCGGACACAGCGCACCCCCGAGGCGCACGAAGCCGTGGTGGCCGTCGACTAAGGCGGCATCTGCGGCTCCGACCTGCACTACTGGTCCTCGGGAGCGGTGGGCGAGTCGGTGCTGCGTGCCCCGATGGTGCTGGGGCACGAGGTCTCCGGGCACGTCGTCGCCGCCGCGGCCGACGGGTCCGGTCCCGCCGAGGGCACACCGGTCACGGTCCACCCCCGCGACCCCCTGCGAGCAGTGTGATCTCTGCCGGGAGGGCAGGCAGAACCTCTGTCCCCACACGTCCTACCTCGGCTCGGCCGCCCGGGTACCGCACACCGACGGCGCCTTCGCCGAACGCTACGTGGTCGCCGCGCGGCGGTTGCTGCCGCTGCCCGGTGGCCTGCCGGTGCGCACGGCCGCGCTGGCCGAGCCCGCCTCCGTGGCGTGGCACGCGGTGTCGCGCGCGGGGGCCGTGGCGGGCCGCCGCGTCCTCGTCGTGGGAGCCGGGCCCATCGGACTGCTCGTGGTGGCCGTGCTGCGGCGGGCGGGCGCGCGCGAGATCGTGGTGTCCGATCTGCGAGAGCGTCCGCTGTCGGTGGCGCGCGAACTCGGTGCCACCGCCACTCATCTGGGCGCGCCGCCCGAGGACCTCAAGGCCGAGGTCGCCATCGACTCCTCCGGTGCCGCCGCCGGGGTGCGTTCGGCCGTGCTCGCGTCGCGCCGGGGCGGACACCTCGTGCTGCTGGGGTTGCCGCCGTCGCCGGAGCAGCCGTTTCCCACCGGGCTCGTCGCCACGCGGGAGCTGACGGTCGCCGGGTCCTTCCGCTTCCACGCCGAACTCGCCGACGTGGTGGCGGCCCTGGCCGACGGATCGCTGCACGTCGATCCGGTACTCAGCCACGAGTTCGGCCTGGACGAGGCCGAGCGGGCGTTCGCCGTCGCCCGCGACGCGGCCACGTCCAGCAAGGTGCTGTTGCGGTTCTGACTCGGCTCAGGGCCGGATGACATAGGCGATGCCGCCGGGGCCACCGGCGAGGGCGCCATCGGCGGTGTGCCGGAGGGTGCGCTGCCACACCGTCTCGAACTGGTCGCGGTGGTAGACCCTGCGCACCTGCTCGTTGCTGTCCGAGGCCGGGTCGTTCACGATGACGTCGCCCTCGGCGGTGAATCCGATGACGACCATGAGGTGCCCGTCGGTGCCGTACCCCGCGCCGTCGAGTTCGCTCTCCAGGAACGACACCGAGGTGATCACCGGGACACCGCGGGCGATGTAGTTCTCCAGCTCGGCCAGCGAGTGCAGCCTGGTGACGTGGCCCCGCAGCCCGTAGTGGGCGGCGTAGGCGGTGTTGAACGGCCAGTTGCCGGTGCCCTCGTAGGCGTAGTCGTAGGTGTGGCGGGCGGCGTGGGCGACCGTGGGATCGACGTAGTCGTCGGGCAGCCACGCGAGATCCTGTTCATCGGGGCCGCGGCCCCAGTACTCGACGACCATCTCGGTGGACGTCGGGCTGCACCAGCTCTGCCCCCCGCCGCCGTACTCGGGATAGTGGCCGGAGTGCACGTTCTGCGCGTAACGCGGCACGGCCAGCTCGGTGCCGCGCGCCGCGCCGGGCGCGGACGTCGGCACCTCGAAGCGATCCGGCACGGTCGAGGTCATCGCACCCACCGCGCGCACGACGGGCGTGGCGCCCGTGTCCTCGTCGCCGTGCAGCGTGACCCGGACCTGGTAGGAGCGAAACGCCACGCCGTCGTTCGCGGCGAGGGTGTCGACGTAGACGGCCGCGTGCTCGTCGCTCTGGCCCGGCGTGGTCGTGCGTTCGATGTCGCCGTCGCCGTAGGCCCAGGTGCCGAGCGTGTACCACGGCGTGCGGTCGCCGGAGCCGGTGCGGGCGGTGACCTCGATCTTCAGCCACGTGCCGTCGGGCGTGGTGGCGTTCCACGAGGTGATCAGCTCTGTGGCGTCGAAACCGGGGGAGTACCACGGCGAGAGCCAGGTTCCGGTATCGGTGCTGCCCGGCGGCCGCGACAGTCGCAACCCCTTCCCGGTGGCCGCGACGCCGTCGGTGGCGCCGTCGTGGAAGGCCGAGACCCCGGACCACTCGTGGTAGTCGATCTCCTCCTCTCCCGGGCTCGCCGCGGCGGCGGGCGTGAGGGTGGCCGCGACGGTGGCGGCGGAGAGAGCGAACGACGTCAGGCTCCTGCGCATGGCGAGTGATTTTCATGATGTTGAAACGCCGTGTAAACCCCTTTCCGGGTGAGTGTGCGCCACAACCGGGGCGGGATCACCGCGACCGGGCGGCACGCGGGATACTCGACCCGGTGGCCGTGTGAGCGGCCGGACGACAAACCGTGTTTCTGGCGAGGAGACTTGAGTGACTGCCCAGATCGAGACGCACGAGTTCCAGGCGGAGGCGCGCCAGCTCCTGCAGCTGATGGTTCACTCCATCTACTCGAACAAGGACATCTTCCTGCGTGAGCTGGTGTCGAACGCCTCCGACGCGCTGGACAAGCTGCGTCTGGAGTCCTTCCGCGACAAGGATCTCGACGCCGACATCGACGACCTGCGCATCGACCTGGAAGTCGACCGGGTCGCGCGCACGCTCACGGTGCGCGACAACGGCATCGGCATGTCCCGGGACGAGGTGGTGGACCTCATCGGCACCATCGCCAAATCGGGGACGGCGGAGCTGCTGCGCTCGCTGCGGGAGGCGAAGCAGGCCGACGGTGCCGCCGCGAGCGAACTGATCGGCCAGTTCGGCGTCGGGTTCTACTCGGCCTTCATGGTGGCCGACTCGGTGACGCTGGTGACCCGCAAGGCCGGACAGGCCGAAGCCGTCCGCTGGGCTTCCGACGGTACCGGCACCTACACGCTCGAACCCGTCGCCGACGCACCCCAGGGCACCGCGGTGACCCTGCACCTCAAGCCCGAGGACGCCGAGGACCACCTGCACGACTACACCGCCGAGTCCGTCCTCCGCGAGATCGTGCGCCGCTACTCCGACTTCGTGACGTGGCCGATCCGGCTGGAGGTCGAGCGGACCGACGAGGACGGCACGACCACCCGCGAGTGGGAGACCGTCAACTCGCGCAAGGCGTTGTGGGCCCGGCCGAAGGACGAGGTCTCCGACGAGGAGTACCGCGAGTTCTACAAGCACATCAGCCACGACTGGCTCGACCCGCTGCGCACCATCTCGGTGCGGGCGGAGGGCACCTTCGAGTACCAGGCGCTGTTGTTCCTGCCGTCCCGCGCGCCGGCCGACCTCTACTACCGCGACGCCAAGCGCGGGGTCCAGCTCTACGTCAAGCGGGTGTTCATCATGGACAACTGCGAGGCGCTGGTGCCCGACTACCTGCGCTTCGTGAAGGGCGTGGTGGACGCGCAGGACCTGTCGCTCAACGTCTCCCGCGAGATCCTGCAGCAGGACCGGCACATTCAGCTCATGCGCCGCCGCCTGGTGAAGAAGGTACTGGCCGAGGTCAAGGCCATGATGAGCGACGACCGCGCGAACTACGACACGTTCTGGCGGGAGTTCGGCAGCGTGCTCAAGGAGGGGCTGGTCGAGGACCCGGACAACAGCAAGGCCATCCTCGACGTCGCGTCGTTCGCGTCCACACACGACGCGGAGGAGCCCACGACGCTGCGGGACTACGTCGAGCGGACCGGCGAGGGCCAGGACCACATCTACTACCTCACCGGCGCGTCCCGCTCGATGATCGAGAACTCGCCGCACATGGAGGCGTTCCGCGCCAAGGGCCTCGAGGTGCTGGTGCTGACCGATCCGATCGACGAGTTCTGGGTCGAGCAGGTCGGCGAGTACGAGGGCAAGACGTTCCAGTCGATCGCCAAGGGCCAGGTCGACCTGGACGGCGACGGCGAGGACTCCGCGGAGGCGGACAAGCCCGACGAGAGCGAGTTCGACGCGCTGCGAGAGTGGCTGAGTACGGCGCTGGCGGACGACGTGAAGGAAGTGCGGCTGTCGAGCAGGCTGACGAGCTCGCCCGCCTGCCTCGTCGGCGACACCCACGACCTCCCGCCCGCGTTGGTGCGGATGTACCAGCAGGCCGGGCAGGAGGTGCCCGTGGCCAAGCGCATCCTGGAGCTGAACCCGAAGCACGCGCTGGTGACGTCGTTGCGGGACGCCCACGGCGCGGGGGCGGAGGAGGCGGCGCTGCGCGAGACCGCCGAGTTGCTGCACGGCATGGCGTTGCTGGCTGAGGGCAGCGAACTGCCCGACCCCCAGCGCTTCACCACGGTGCTCGCGAGCCGGCTGACCGGAGCGCTGTAGCGAGATCCCCGCCGACGGTCACTACAGATGTAGTACGTGGCCGTCGGCGGGGATCTCCGCGCCCGCGTCCAGCACCGCGCGGTGCTCCGGCGAGGCCGGGTCGAGCACCGGATCGGTCCCGGCTTTAGCCCGCCTGGCGCAGTGGATGCGGGGCTGGGTTGGGCGCCGCGCACTAGGGTGGCGGCATGCGGCCACCCGATCGCGTCACCGACGCTTTCCTGGGCATCATGTGGGCAGTGCTGGGCGGTGATCCGGACCGGCTCGGCCGCGTCGAGTGCCGTGGTGAGGCGGCGTTGCCCTCGGTGTTCCCGGTGTCCGAACTGGCCACCGCCGCCGTGGCGGTGACGGGATGCGCCGTGGCCGAACTCGTCGAGGCGGTAGGCGTCGGGACGGGCCGATCCCACGTGCGGGTCGACAAGGAGGCCGCCTCGGCGTGGTTCGGCTTCTCGTTGCGTCCCGACGGCTGGCGGCTTCCGGCGGCCTGGGATCCGATCGCGGGCAACTACGAGTGCGCCGACGGCTGGATCCGCCTTCACACCAACGTTCCCGCGCACCGCGACGCCGCGCTCGACGTGCTCGGCGTGCCCGGCTCACGCGACGAGGTGGCCGCCGCGTGCCGGGCCTACCGGGCTGAGGAGCTGGAGGATCTGGTCGTCGCACGCGGCGGCTGCGCGGGTGCGATGCGCACGCTCGCCGACTGGCGACGGCATCCGCAGGGCCGGGCGGTGGCGGACGCGCCGCTGCTCACCCGCGAGCCGACCGCGCCCCGCGACAACGGCTTGTCGCAGTGGGCACAGGGGGCACAGTGGGTTCCCACCGAACGGCGTCCGCTCACCGGAATCCGGGTGCTGGACCTGACCCGGGTGCTCGCCGGGCCGGTCGCCACCCGCACGCTGGCGGGACTGGGCGCCACCGTGCTGCGGCTCGACCCGCCGGGCTGGGAGGAACCCGGCCTGGTTCCCGAGGTCACGGCGGGCAAGCGGTGCGCCCGGCTGGACTTCCGGACCGAGGCGGGGCGCGAGCACCTCGACACGCTGCTCGCGGAGGCCGATGTCGTTGTCCACAGCCTCCGCCCCGGCGCCCTCGACCGCGCGGGGCTCGGCGCCGAGCGCCGATCGCGGCTGCGTCCGGGACTCGTCGACGTCGCACTCAGCGCCTACGGCCCCGCTAGACCGTGGGCGCACCGCCGTGGTTTCGACAGCGTCGTGCAGCTGACCTCCGGGCTCGCCGCCGAGGGCGCCCGCCGCGCGGGCACGGACGGACCGTCGTCGCTGCCGGTGCAGGCGCTCGACCACGCGGCGGGCTGGTTGCTGGCGGCCGCGACCCTGCGCGGTCTCGCCGAGCGCCATCGCGGACGCGGTGGCACCAGGGTGCGCACCTCGCTCGCCGGGATGGCCCGGCTGCTCGCGGGCACACCACCCGCCACCACCGCGCCGGAGCTCGATCCCGCGTCGGTGCCGGAGGGCCCCGGCACCGAGCACACCGACTGGGGACCCGCCCGGCGCGTGATCCCGCCGTTCACCGTGGTGGGCGGTGCCCGGACCACCCTGCGGTTCGCGCGTGGCGCCGTCAAACTGGGCCACGACGAGCCGAGCTGGACGGCGACGGACATCCCGTCCGCGTCCGGGCGCGGTTAGCTGGGATGGCCGATCAAGTCGAGCCGGGGTGACCCGAAGGGGGCACCCGGACTTGACGCCTCGGGCGTGCCGGATCGAAGCTGGTCGCCGACCTTCCCGGGAGGACCAGTGACTGACGTGGGCGCGGTGCTGCCGCGAACCGGTGTGCGTGGGCAGCGATAGCGTGGAGCGTTCGCACCCCGGCGCCGTCCCTCCCGGCGGCGAGTTCGACCTCACCGACACCGCCCTGTACTGGCTGGTGTTGCTGGCCCGGCTGCGCCGCAACGAACTGGCGCGGGACCTGTCCCGCCTCGGCGTTTACAGCGGGCAGGAGCAGGTGCTGCTCCAGCGCTGGGACGACACCGGCTTCGCGCAGGCCGACCTCGCCGAGCGGGTGCAGGCCGTGCCCGCGACGGTGACGAAGATGGTGCAGCGGCTCGAACGCGCCGGCCTCGTCCGTCGAGAACGGCGCGCCGGGCGACGGGGCGGCACGGTGCTGCTGACCGAGCACGGCTGGACGGTGCGGGCCGAGGTCCGGACGCTGTGGTCACGGGCCGAGGAACGGCTCGTCGAGAACCTGAGCGGCACCGAATACGCGACCCTGCGGGCGCTGCTGGTGAAGATGTGTGAGAACTGAGCGGTCGAGCGCGCGGTCAGATCGCCTCCAGGACGAAGAACAGGAAACACAGGAAGACCGGCTTTTCCGCCAGTTCGCCGGGGAAACGCTCATGCGCGCCCGGAGCCGGAGGCGGCTCACTGACCACAGCTGTCCGGAATCCGGCTGCGGCGAAGGCATCGGTCATCGCGTGCAGTGGCCGGTGCCAGTAGGTGAGGACGGCGCGCTGCCCGTCGAAGGTGTGCTCGGTGGACTACCGTCGGCGGAGGCATTGGAACTCTCGGAGACGGAAGTCATGGGGTCCATTCTGGCACACTCGGGGGCCGGTGAACCGGAAAAACAATCCGCGGGCCGCTGGCCCTTCGTCAATGTTTCCAACCCGTTCACGAACCAGATTCACACCACCTCCGTCTCGGTTTAGCTGGCTAAAACAGCGGTCCCTTTTCCGGTTACAGTGGGCTGCCACCGTCGGGTGGCCGCACGGTGTTCGGCGACCGCGTCCCGCGCTCGGCGGTATGGGTGGGAAAGGCGGTGGAGATGTGTTCGGCCGGGGCCGGTGCTGCGGTGCCCTCCTCGCGCGCGCCCGGCAGGCCCCGCAGCGAGCGGGCGAGTCAGGCGATTCTGCGCGCGGCCGTCGACCTGTTGCTGGAGGGCGTGCCGGTCGAGGCGTTGTCCACCGAGGCCGTCGTGGCGAGGGCCGGGGTCGGCAAGGCGACGCTGTACCGCCGGTGGCCGAACAAGGAGGCCGTCCTGCGCGACGTGCTGGAGTCGCTCACCGAGGCTCCGGTCCGGCCACCCGGCGCTGACCTGCGGGAAGACCTCGTCGTGCTGGTCCACGAGCTGTGCCGGTGGCTGGTGGAGTCCCGGTCGGGCCGGTTACTGCCCCGGCTGCTGGGCACGCCGGAGCTGTATGCGCGCTACGTCCACCTCGTGATCGAGCCTCGGGTGAGCGCCATCCGCGATGTGCTGTGTGCGGGCGTGCGGACCGGGGCGCTCGCGCCGCACAGCCAGACCGAGATGCTGCTGACCATGCTCACCGGTCCCGTGCTGTCCCGCGTCGTGCTCTGCTCGGCCGTGCCGGGCAGCCCCGACGACCTGCGTGACGGCCGCTTCGCGGCGCGCCTTGTCGATCACGTGCTGGCCGGGCACGTCATCGCACGGAACCAGCTTTCGTGAATAGTCCTCGAATTCGCTTCTGTCAGAAATACGGATCGGTGGCGTATTGGTAAAATCGATCCGGATCGGGTCCGTTCCTTTTCCTGTCGACCGTTTTTCGTATTGACTTTCACTGTTCGCGTGGTTGAGTCTGGATAGGAAGTTCCCACTCCGATCCACAGTGGACAGGAGGCATCGCATGAGCACCGGACCCGCGTACCGCGTCCTGTACCTGCTGACGCTCAAGCCGGGTGCGGAGGACGCGTTCCTGGCCGCCTACGAATCGGTGCGCTGGCTCGTGGCCCGTACCCCGGGCCATCTCGGCGACCAGGTGTGCCAGTCCACCGACTCGCCCGGCGAGTGGTTGATCACCAGCCAGTGGCGCAGCGCCGAGGACTTCCTCGCGTGGGAACGCACCCCAGAGCACCAGGCACTCGCCGCACCGATGATGGCCACGGTCGCCCGGCGGAAATCCCTGCGCTACACCATCCACCGTGACACCGCGCGCGCGGAGACCGGAGGGGCGCCGTGGAACGACACGCCCTGACCTTCCCGGTGCGGCCCGGTACCGAGGCCGCCGCGCGCGAGGTCCTGCGCCGTTACCCACGGCCGGATCCGGATGCCGGCGACGGCGCCCGATTGCTCGCGACCTCGGTCTTCTGCTGGCGCAACCACGTGGTGCGCGTCATGGACGTGCGCGGACCACTGCCGGCGATCATGCGGCACGTGGCGGCTGATCCGGCGATCCGGCGAACGGAGGAGGCGTTGAACCCGCTGCTCGCACGACGCCGGGATCTGAGTGACCCCGAGGCGGTGCGGGCGTTCTTCGCCCACGCGCTGATGTCCCGGGTGGCGCACCAGGCCGCGGTGCCCGACTCCCGCATCGGGCGCCCGCCGCGCACCCGCGTGGCCCTGCGCTACCCGGTCCGGCCCGGTCAGGGAGCCGCGCTCGCGCGCGTGCTGGCCTGGGGCCAGTCGTCGCCGCTCGCCACCGGAGCGCGGTCGGGAGTGGCGGGCACGACGGTGTTCCGGCACGGCGACCTCGTGATCCGCGTGTTCGACGTGATCGGCGACCCCGACGTGACGTTCGCGCGGCTCGGCAGGGCGGCGCTCGGGGCGCCGACCGTCTCCGCGCTGGAGAGCGTGCTGGAGCCGGGCTGGGAGCTGGCCACCACCGCCGGGATCACCCGGTTTCTCACCGAGCACCGGCTGCCGCTGGTGACCCACCGCGAGGCAGGCGTCGCGGGCCCGTGACCCGCACCGTCCTTTCCCTACCGTTCGTGTCGTCAGGAGTGATCATGGTGGACGCAACCGAGTCGCCCGTCGAGCCGGGCCCCGTACCGGTGCGGCAGCGGCCCGCACATCGCCCGCTCTACCGGGTACACGAGTCGGAGGTTCCCGCGGACCGCCGCCGGGGCGGTGAGATCCGGACCCTGCTCAGCCCGCGCAACGCCGGTTCGGTCTCCGGGTTCTCCGGTGTGGCACGCCTGGCGCCGGGCGAGCGGATCGCCGAGCACTACCACCCGTACTCGGAGGAGTTTCTCTACGTCGTGGAGGGTTCGCTGACCGTCGACCTCGACGGGCAGCCGTGGCGGCTGCGCCCCGGTGACGCGCTGCTCGTGCCGCCGGGTACCCGGCACCGGCTGCGCAACGACGGCACCGCCGCCGCCAGAGCCGTCTTCCACCTCGGCCCCCTGGCCCCGCGCCCCGAGCTGGGACACGTCGACACCGAGTCCACCGAGTCAGGGGGAGGAAGCCGGTGACGCGGCGCGTGGCCGTCACGGGGCTCGGCGTCGTGGCGCCCGGCGGGGCCGGGGTGGCCGCGTTCTGGCGGTTGCTCACCTCGGGCACGACGGCGACCCGGGGCATCACGCTGTTCGACGCGGAGGGCTTCCGGTCCCGGATCGCCGCGGAATGCGATTTCGACCCGGTCGCCGAGGGACTGACCCCGGCTGAGTGCGCGCGGCTCGACCGGCACGCGCAGCTGGGACTCGTCGCGGCGCGCGAGGCCGTCGACGACTCCGGCATCGAGCTGGCGCCGCTCAACCCGTGGCGGATCGGGGTCAGCATGGGCACCGCGGTCGGGTCGACGATCCGGCTGGAGGAGGGCTATGTCGAGGTGTCCGGCTCCGGGACCGAATGGCTGGTCGACCCGAGCAAAGCGGCCCCGTTTCTCTACCACGCGCTGGTGCCGAGCACCCTGTCGGCCGAGGTGGCCGACGCCGTCGGCGCGCGGGGCCCCGTGCGTACGATCTCGACGGGCTGCACGTCGGGCCTCGACGCGGTGGGCTACGGCGCGGCACTGATCGAGGACGGGACGGCCGACGTGGTCGTGGCGGGTGCCGCCGACGCTCCCGTCTCGCCGATCACGGTGGCCTGCTTCGACGCCATCAAGGCCACGAGCACCCGCAACGACGAGCCGGAGCGCGCCAGCAGGCCGTTCGACGCGATGCGGGACGGCTTCGTGCTGGGGGAGGGCGCGGCGGCGCTCGTGCTGGAGGACCTCGACCGGGCCCGCCGTCGTGGCGCCACCGTGTACTGCGAGGTCGCGGGGTTCGCCACGTTCGGCAACGCGCACCACATGACCGGGCTGACCGCCGACGGCGTCGAGATGGCACGGGCGATCACCACAGCGCTGCGGTGGGCGAAGGCCGCGCCGGACGAGGTCGGCTACGTCAACGCGCACGGTTCCAGCACCAAGCAGAACGACCGCCACGAGACGGCGGCGGTCAAACGCAGTCTGGGCCAGCACGCCTACCGCACGCCGATGAGTTCGATCAAGTCGATGGTCGGGCACTCGCTCGGCGCCATCGGCAGCCTCGAACTGGTCGCCTGTGTGCTCGCGATCGACCGGAGCGTCGTGCCGCCGACGGCGAACTACGAGCACCGCGACCCCGAGTGCGATCTGGACTACGTGCCGGGCGCGGCCCGGGAGCAGGGCGTGGACCTGGTGCTGAGCGTGGGCAGCGGTTTCGGCGGGTTCCAGTCGGCAGTGGTGCTCGACGCCAGATGCCGGAGGGCGCGATGACCCAGGTCGCCCAGGTCGCCCAAGTCGTCGTCACCGGGCTCGGTGTCGTCGCCCCGACCGGGCGGGACACCGCGGAGTTCTGGCGCTCCGCGCTGGCCGGGGTGAGCGGAATCCGCGCCATCAGCCGGTTCGACACGAGCCGGTACCCGGTCCGGTACGCGGGGGAGGTGGGTGAGTTCGACCCGGCGGAGGCGATCGCGCCCCGGGTCGTGGCGCAGACGGACCTGTGGACGCAGTTCGCGCTCGACGCCACCCGGCAGGCACTGGGCTGGGCCACGCTCGACCCCGGCCTGCTCGACGGTTTCGACATCGGGGTCACCACCTCGGCGGGTTCGGGCGGCAACGCGTTCGGCCAGCGCGAGATCGAAGCGCTGTGGGCGCGGGGGCCTCGCCACGTCGGCCCGTACCAGTCCATCGCCTGGTTCTACGCCGCGTCCACGGGACAGATCTCCATCGGGCACGGGATGCGCGGTCCGTGCGCGGTGGTCAGCAGCGAGTCCGCGGGCGGGCTCGACGCGGTCGCGCACGCGCGGGGCGCGATCCGGCGGGGCTGCCGCGTGCAGGTCTGCGGTGGTGCCGAGGCCCCGCTCAGCCCGTATGCGCTGACCTGTCACTGGCGCTCGGGCCTGCTGAGCACGCGCGGGGGCGAGCCGGACTGCTACCGGCCGTTCACCCGCGACGCCTCGGGACACGTGCCGGGGGAGGGCGGTGCGGTCGCGGTACTGGAGGACGCCGCGCACGCGCGGCGGCGCGGAGTGCGGGCACTGGCCACCGTGTCCGGGCACGCGGCCACGTTCACCGGACCGCAGTGGGCGGTGGACGAACGCGGCAGGAGGGAGCGGGAGACCGAGGCGCTGTCCGCCGCGATCCGGCTCGCGCTCACCGACGCCCGGGTGTGGCCGGAGGAGATCGGCGCGGTGTTCGCCGACGGGCTCGGGCAGCGGGACGCCGACCGGGCCGAGATCGCCGCCCTGCGTGCCGTGTTCGGCCGTTCGCTGGACCGCGTGCCGGTCACGGTGTCGAAACCGGCCCTGGGCCGGGCCTACTCGGCCGCGGGCTGTTTCGACCTCGCCGCCGCCGCGCTGTCGCTGCGGGACGGCGTCGTCCCGCCCGCCGCCGGGCTCGCGCAGTGCGACATCGCCGTCAACGCCGACGTCGTCACCGGCCGCGCCAGACCCGTGGAGTTGCGGCACGTGCTGCTGCTCGCCAGGGGATTCGGAGGGTTCAGTTCGGCGCTGGTGCTCAGTTCGACCACACAACACGACTCGTCAAGGAGGCGGGAATGACCGGACCCGACATCACACTGGAGCAGCTCCGTGAACTGCTGGCGACGGGCAGCGGGGTGCGCATCGACACCCGGGCGGTGACGGCGGCGACCACGTTCGACGACCTCGGCCTCGACTCGCTCGCACTGCTGGGGGTCATCGCCACCATCGAGCGGGCCAGGGGAGTCCTCCTGCCCTCCGAGGCCCAGGAGACCCGGTCGGTGCTGGGGTTTCTCTCGCTCGTCAACGACACACTGCGAAAGGCGGCCTGACATGTCCGGACACACGATGAACGAGATCGTCGTCAACGCCCCGATGGACCTGGTGTGGTCACGGACCAACGACGTCGCGGACTGGCCGAACCTGTTCACGGAGTACGCGAACGCCGAGGTACTGGAAGACACCGGGACCCGCGTCCGGTTCCGGCTGACGATGTTCCCGGACGAGCGGGGCCGGGTCTGGTCGTGGGTGTCGGAACGGGAACTGGACGAGGAGACCCGCACGGTCGTGGCCCGCCGGATCGAGACCGGGCCCTTCGAGTACATGCACATCCGCTGGACCTACCACGTCGTCGACGGCGGAGTGCTGATGCGCTGGACGCAGGACTTCGCGATGAAACCCGATGCCCCGGTCGACGACGCGGGCATGGTGGCGCGCATCAACACCAACACACCCGTCCAGCTGTCCGCGATCAAGCAGCGGCTGGAGGCCGAGGCCGCGCAGCGGGCCGCGAGCTGAGAGAGGAGGAGTCATGGCACACACGTTGATCGTCGCCCGGATGTCGGCCGGGAGCGAGCGCGCGGTGGCCGGCCTGTTCGGCGAGTCCGACGCGGGCGGATTGCCCCATCGGATCGGTGTCCGAGCCCGGACGTTGTTCCACTTCCACGACCTGTACTTCCACCTGATCGAGTCCGAAGAGGACATCGAGGGCCGGGTCCGGGCGGCCCGGGACGATCCGGACTTCCGTGCTCTCAGCCGGAAACTCGACGCCCACATCAGCCCCTACGACCCGGATACCTGGCGTGGCCCTTCCGACGCGATGGCCACGCCGTTCTACGCCTGGACCGCCCCGGGACGGCCGTGTCCGCACCTGGTGTAGCCGTGTCCGCAGTCCGTGTAGCTGTGTCCGCATCGCGCGGTGCGGACACGGCTACGGGAACTGCGGACACGGCCGCGCGGGTCACGCTGCCGCGGCCCCGGTGGTGAGCGCCTCGAGCGTCTTGCGCAGGCCCTCGGCCACCTCGGTGTCGTTCTGAGGATGCAGCTCGGCGAACCGGGTCACCGACCCGGGGATCGCGAGCGACACCGTGTCGACGATCCGCGCGCCCGCGATCCCGGCGGCCTTGCGGGCCTCCTCCTGCGCCCACACGCCGCCGTACCGGCCGAACGCCGTGCCCACGACGGCAGTCGGCTTGCCGCCGAGAGCGCCCGCGCCGAACGGGCGCGACAGCCAGTCGATCGCGTTCTTGAGCACCGCGGGCATCGTGCCGTTGTACTCCGGTGAGAACAACAGGACGGCATCCGCCGCCGCTGTCGCCTTCCGCAGCCGGGCGGCCTCGGCGGGTGGGGCGCCGTCGGCGTCGATGTCCTCGTTGTAGAACGGCAACGCGCCGAGCCCGTCGAAGATCTCGATCCGCACTCCGTCCGGTGCGTGTGCCGCGGTGGCCTCGGCGAGTTGCCGGTTGTGCGAGCCCCTCCGAAGGCTTCCGACGAGCGCGAGGACGTGAACGGTCATGACTTCTCCCCATTGCTGGTGGTGCTCCGGCACCGCCGGAACCTAAAACGGACTACGGTCCGTTTCCTGTGTAGCAAGGCGTTCGGAGGTTGGTCAACGCGACGTGGCCCGGGTTACCCTGCCGAGGTGTCCGTCCCGTCTCCGCCGCCGTGGTCCGACCGCGAGCGTGGCGAGATCGCCCTCGACCTCGTGGCCCGGCACGAGCACGGGGGCCAGCGTGCCGACGCCGTCCGCAATCGTGCCCGGGTGCTGGACGCGGCGAGCCGCATCGCGGCGCGCTGCGGTGCGGGCAACCTCACGATGGACGCCGTCGCGGCCGAAGCGGCGGTGGGCAAGGGCACGGTGTTCCGCCATTTCGGCGACCGCGCCGGGCTGCTGATCGCGCTGCTGGACCGTGCCGAACACGAGTTGCAGGCCGCCATCCTCAGCGGCCCGCCTCCGCTGGGGCCGGGTGCGCCCCCGCGTGATCGACTGCACGCGTTCGGTACCGCCGTGTTGCGGCATGAGCGGCGGCACCAGGACCTGTACCTGGCCGCGGTGGCGGACGCGCAGCGCCGGTTCTCGGCGCCTGCCCAACGGGTACGGCATCGTCACGTGGCGATGCTGGTGGGCACTCTCGTCCCCGGAGCCGACGCCGATCTGCTCGCTCACAGCCTGCTCGGCTACCTCGATCCGGTGCTGACCTACCACCTGCGCCGGCAGCGGGGGCTGGACGAGGGCCGCCTTGAGGCGGGCTGGGCCGACCTGGTCGACCGGGTGTGCCGCTGACCGAGCGACGCCGTGTCCGCAGCCCACGTCGCCGTCTTCGCACCTGATGTAGCCGTGTCCGCACCGCGCGCTGCGGACACGCCTACGCAAGCTGCGGACACGGCTACGGGAGCTGCGGACACGGCTACGCAGGCTGCGGACACGGTGCGTCAGCGGGCCAGGACACGCACCTCCGCCAGGTTCAGTTCCGTGGGGTCGGTGGTGGCCAGCCACACGCGCACATAGCGCCCCGTGGTGGCGAGGTCGACGGTGGTGGGACGCCCCGCCTGCTCGGTCTCGTGCCGCGACGTCACGTCCGGATCGGACAGTGCCGCGGCCAGTGTGTCCGGCAGCGGCTTCTCCGACACCAGAACGTGGTAGTCGCGCACGCGCTCGGCGCAGCAGTCGACGCGGTTGTACAACTCGATCCGCTCGATCGCCGCGGCGTCGCCGAGGTCGACCTGCCACCACGGCTGCGCCTCGCCGCCGGAGGTCGTCGAGAAGTTGCCGAGCTCGCCGTCCACGGCCTTGTCTGCCGAGTACGCGGGGGCCCAGTCCGACACCTGGCTTGCCTCGCCGTGCAGGGCGGCGTTGTGCAGGGGCGGCAGGCCGAGGTACTCGTCGTGCTCGGCCTCGACCCGTTCCAGGAAGGCGTCGAGTACGCCGTCACCGATGCGCACGGGCCCTTCCACCCGGTTCTCGCCGGGTACGGAACGGATCGCGGCGGCCTCGTCGGCCGCCGACCGCATCCGCTCGCGGGCCTCGGCGGCCCCCGCCCCGTCGTCGGCGGCGATGGCGGCGAGGACGTGCGCGGACTCGCGCAGCGCCCGCCCCCACAGCTCGGTGGCGTCGAGCCAGTTCGCCGCGTCGGCCAGGAACCCCTGGTCGGCGACAGTCGCCCTGATCGTCGCGGGCGCGTCCGCGATGCCGTCGGCGATTCGTCGCAGCATGGGCACCGCGTCCGCATCGCCGCCGTCGTAGGCGGCCCAGACGTCGTCGAGGTCGCGGCGCAGTTCGGGCGCCTGCTCCTGCCAGGGTTGCGAGCCGAACGTCGGAGCGAGGTGGTTGAGGTCCACGAACGTCAACAGCGCACGCACCCCGTCGGGGTCACCGGCCGCCAGGTAGTCGGCGGCTCGCGCGAGGCTGCGCTCGCGGTCGTAGGCGTGGTCGTTCCACGCGAAGTCGGCGATGGTGAACAGGGCGAGCTTGCTCGCGGCGGCCTGGTTCATGGGGTTCGACACGATGCCCGAGAGCGTGCCGGACAGGCCGGGCTCACGCTTGTCGTAGGGCGCGAGCAGCAGGCGTCCCGCCGACTGCCCGAAGTCGTTGACCGGGTAGTTGTCCCAGAGGAAGACGTCGCGCCCGAACAGCGCCGACGCCTGTTCGGCCTGGTCGACGTCGATACTCGCGGGCACCACGTCGGGCCCGGTCCACATGACCACCACGGCGGGGTCGAGGTGCTCGCGCAGCCCGCGCTTGTAGTCGGTGTCGGTCAGGTCGCCGTACTCGGTGGGGACGGTCTGCAGCGGCTGGACGCCGTCGTGGGTCTCGACGAACTGACGTTGCACGTCGTTGAGTAGCTCGGTCTGGGCGGCGGCGGCCGCGGCCCGCCCCGGCTCGCCGTAGGTGTCGCGATCGGCGTCGCAGTTCCAGCGGGTGTAGCTGATGTCGTCGAGCGGGATCGAGAAGCTGCGGATCCCGATGTCGTACACGGCGCCGAGCTTGCCGGTCAGCGCGGCGCGGTCCCGCTCGCTGGAGTAGCAGATGGACGTTCCTGGCGAGAGTGCGAAGGTGAAGCGCACGTGGTGCGCGTCGGCCCGCTCGACCAGTTCCGCCAGCCGGGCGAGGTCCTCGGCGGGGTAGGGCTCCCGCCAGCGGTCGCGGTGGTACGGGTCGTCCTTGGGCGCGTAGATGTAGGTGTTGAGCTTGGCGTCACCGTAGAAGGCGAGCTGGTCCAGGCGTTCCGCGTGGGTCCACGGTGAGCCGTAGAAGCCCTCGATGGTGCCGCGCAACGGCATCGCCGGGTGGTCGGTGATGCTCAGGCCCGCCAGTCGGGTGCCGTCTCCGGTCGACCGGATGAGTTGCCGCAGGGTCTGCACGGCGTAGTACTGGCCCGCGGCATCGGTGCCGCCGAGCGCGACCGTGCCGAGTGCGTGGCCGGTGGCGTCGACCCGCAGACCGTAGCCCTCCGCCGCGTCGGGCACCGTGGTGTCGCGCAACGCGGCGGCCACGTCGGGGCGGGTGGCGGGGCCGAGGTGGACGGCGAGCGGCGCCCGCCGGGGCGCGTCGGCGGTCACCGTCCGCACGGTGGTCACGTCGTGGCGTGCGAGCAGCTTTTGAAGCGATGTCAGCGCGGCGGCGTCGGTGGTGTCGTCGGCGACGATGTCGACCCGGCCGGGCACGACGACGTCGGAGCCGATCCGGGACTGCTGCTGCGGCGTGGGGGAGACGACCGGGTCCGTGGCCCGCGTGCCGCCCCCGGTGTCCGGGTCCGCGACCGCCGGGGCGCCGCCCGCGCCGAGCAGGACGACCAGTGCGGACAGTGCGGCCAGACGTCGACCTGATCGTGCCATGCGACCACCTCGCGAAGAGATCCGTTTTGGTCTAGACATCCAACCTTCAGCGATCGGTGGTGGGAAAGTCAAGAACGAGCGGGTTCAGTCCCGCGGCAGGAGCACCACGCCGTCGTCGTCGGCGTACAGCCGGTCGCCCGGCAGGAACGTGACGCCGCCGAAGCCGATCGGCACGTCGACGGCGCCGTGACCCGCCTTGGCGCTCTTGCGGGGATTGGTGCCCAGTGCCTTGATCCCGAGCGGTAGCTCCGCCAGCGCCGCGCTGTCGCGGACGGCGCCGTGCAGCACGAGCCCGGCCCAGCCGTTCTCCACCGCCGAGGCGGCAATGAGGTCACCGGTGAGCGCGGTGTGTACGGAACCGCCGCCGTCCACGACCAGCACGGCGCCCTCGCCCGGAGTACGCAGCACCGAACGGACCAGGCCGTTGTCCTCGTGGCAGGTCACCGTGCGCACGTGGCCGGTGAACGTCCGGTGTCCGCCGAACTGCCGGAACTGCGTGTCGCACACCCTCAGCCGCTCGCCGTAGGTGTCGACGAGGTCGGCGGTCGGCCTCGGGGCCGCTGCGTCGGTCATCTCGTGCCCTTCTCCTCCGCGTGGGAATCGGTCGGCTCATGGTGACCCGGTGCGCCGCGCGCGGCAGTGGCCCGATCGCGTGCCGTGAGCAACCTCTCGCCTCGCTGCCACTCCTGGTAACCGGGCGCGCACCGCTCGTCAGACCGTGGGCTCGGGGGCGGCCCTGCCGGGGACGAGCCGCGCCGCATCCGTCATCGTGGAGCCCCGCGTGTGCTCGCGCGGGCGAACCCAGTCCTGGCTCGACGAGGAGGATTCAGGTGACACGCAGTGCAGACGGTTCGGTGACGGACGCATCCGGTGACGGCCGGGTGCGGTGGCGTTCGGAGGCGGCCACCGGCGGCACGCTGGTGGTGACCGCTCCGGCCACGGGAACCGCGCTCGCCGAGGTGCCCGAGGCCGCTGTAGCGGACGTCGATCGCGCGGTGAGCCGGGCGGTGCGGGCCCAGCGGGAGTGGGCCGCCGCCACCTACGACCAGCGTGCCGCGGTGCTGCGCCGGGCCGCCCGCCTGCTGGAGGCCGACCCGGACAGGCTGCGCCGGTGGCTCGTCCCCGAAGCGGGCTCCGCGCACGGCAAGGCGTCGTTCGAGGTGGGGCTGGTGGTTTCCGAGCTGGACGAGAGCGCGGCACTGGCCTCCCAGCCCTACGGTGAGCTGCTGCGTTCCAGCAAGCCGAGGCTGTCGATGGCCCGTCGCGTGCCCCTGGGCGTGGTGGGTGTCATCTCCCCGTTCAACTTCCCCGGCATCCTGTCGATGCGGTCGGTGGCACCCGCGCTGGCCGTGGGCAACGCCGTGGTGCTGAAGCCGGACCCGCGTACGCCGATCTCCGGTGGCCTGGCCCTCGCCGAGCTGCTCGCCGAGGCCGGGTTGCCCGACGGCCTGCTCACCGTCCTCCCCGGCGGGGCGGACGTCGGGCAGGCGCTGGTGAGCCATCCGGGGGTGCCGTGCCTGTCCTTCACGGGTTCGACCCCGGCGGGCCGCAGAATCGGTGCGGCCGCCGCGCCGCTGCTCAAGCGCGTTCACCTGGAACTCGGCGGCAACAACGCCCTGCTCGTGCTGCCCGACGCCGACGTCGGGGCCGCCGCGTCGGCGGCCGCGTGGGGTTCGTTCCTGCACCAGGGGCAGATCTGCATGACGGCGGGCCGCCACCTGGTGCCCGCCTCGCTCGCGGACGAGTTCACGGCGCAGCTCGCCGACAAGGCGCGCGCGGTGCCGGTGGGCGATCCGGCGGACGAGGGCAACGCACTCGGCCCGCTCATCGACGAACGCCAGCGGGACCAGGTCCACCGGCTCGTGACCGACTCGGTGGAGCGGGGAGCTGTGCTGCGCGCGGGCGGCACGTACGACGGCCTGTTCTACCGGCCGACGGTACTCGCGGACGTGCCCGTGGACAGCCCCGCGTTCCGGGAGGAGATCTTCGGCCCCGTCGCGCCGGTCGTCACCTACGAGACCGTGGACGAGGCCATCGAGATCATCAACGACAGCGAGTACGGCCTCAGCGTCGGCATTCTGACCTCCGACGCCTTCGGTGCCTTCGAGCTGGCGGGCCGGATCGAGGCGGGCATGGTCCACGTCAACGACCAGACCGTCGACGACGAGGCCACGATCCCGTTCGGTGGCATGAAGGCCTCCGGGGTCGGCGGCCACTTCGGGGGAGCCCGCGCAAACCTGGAGTCGTTCACCGAGACGCAGTGGATCACCGTGCAGTCGTCGATCGAGCGCTACCCCTTCTGAGCCGGGCGGCGGTCCGGCCCGTGACGGCCGGGCCGCCCTTCTCGGTTACCGCAAGACATCGGAGCT
This sequence comes from Saccharomonospora piscinae, assembly GCF_005862235.1. Classification (GTDB taxonomy): domain Bacteria; phylum Actinomycetota; class Actinomycetes; order Mycobacteriales; family Pseudonocardiaceae; genus Saccharomonospora; species Saccharomonospora piscinae. The sequence goes on from NZ_VCEK01000001.1 coordinate 177,911, forward strand.
CTCCGCGGGGAGCAGGTGCGGGTGGCTCGGCGTCGGCCACTCCACGAACATGAGTGTCGCGTCGTCCTGCAGGTGCCCGGCCTGGTGGTCGAGCACTGCGTGCGAGAGCCTGCGCAGGGTCTCCGGGGCGGGCAGTCCGGCAGCGCTGTGCCGGATGACGAAGTCCGCCAGGCGGTCCGGTCCGAAGTGCTCGCCTCGGGAGTTGCGCGCCTCCGTCACGCCGTCGGTGTAGAGCAGCAGGCGGTCGCCCGGTTCCAGTCGTTCCGTGGCGGGTTCGGCCGCCGCCGAGGTCCGGTTGAGGTGCTGTAGTCCCAGCGGCAGGCGGTGCCCGCCGGTGAGCAGTTTCGCCGCGCGCCCGCCGCGCAGCAGCAGCGGTGGTGGATGTCCCGCGTTGACGTAGGTGAGCAGGCCCGTGGCGAAGTCGAGCCGGGCCAGCACCGCGGTGGCGAACCGGCTGTGCGAGGTGTTCGCCCGCACCACGGCGTCGGCTTCGCTGGCTATCGTCGCGAGGTCGTGTCCGCACCGGCGGGCGTTGCGGGTGGCGGCGAGCGCGGTCGAGCACACCAGCCCGGCCTGGAGGTCGTGCCCTGTGGCGTCGAAGACGGCGATGTAGCCGGTGTTGCCGTCCGCGCTGTAGTCGTAGCCGTCACCACCGGCCTCGTCGTAGTACTCCACGACGGCGCTCACGGTCATGTGCGGTGTCGCGAAGGTCTGCGGGGGCATCATCTGCCACAGCAGCTCCGCCGACACGGACAGCTCCGTGGGCCTGCGCGCTTGGTGCAGCAGGTCGCTTTGCGTCAGTTTGGCGGTCACGATGTGCCCGAGCATGCCGCCGAGCGTCCAGCAGAATCCGCGTAGCTCCGCCTCGTCCGGATCGGCGTTGTCCGGCAGCACCACGTACAGCAGGCCCACCCGGTGGGTGCCGTCGAGTATCGGTACCCACAACGCGGGCCGACCGGTCTCGCGGTCGCGCCAGCCGACGATCTCGACGTGCTGGAAGGCGCGGCCCGCGACGGTGGAGGCGATGGTGATCGCCGGGGTGCCGTCCGCGGCCAGGGGATGCAGTTGTCGTTGCGGCAGATCGGCCAGGTACACCTCCACCGCCATGCCGAGGCGCGCGGCGGCGCCGGTCAGCACGGCGGGCAGATCGCCTCCACCGGCCAGGTGCGCCCGGTTGACCACCTCGGCGAGGACCTCGTACCACGTCGCCGTCACTTCTCCACGGTAGGTGCTGCGGCGCGACCGCACCGGACGGCGGATCCCGGGGCTGCTCGATGCGTGATTCCTTGACGGCGAACGTGTCGCGGCTCACACTGGAGTTGTCTATAACACAACTCGACGCGCGATACGCAACAACCGCCGCGATGCGGCGTGGCCGTCATCCGGGCGTGAATCGAGGTCCCCATGTCCGAGGTCATCAATCCACCCCGCACCCGCGACACCGGCTCACACCGCGACGTCACGAACGCCGTCGTGCCGTCGCCGTCGATCCTGCTGTATCCGCGACTGCGCAAGTCGCCCTACTTCTGGAAATCCCGCGCCCACGGCGCCGCGTGTTACAGCGTCTACAACCACACCTACCACCCCCGCCACTACGGCGATCCCGTCGGCGAGTACTGGGCATTGCTGGAGGGCGTCACCGTCTGGGACGTCGGCGTCGAACGGCAACTGGAGATCTCCGGGCCCGACGCGTTCGACTTCGCGAACCTGCTCGTGCCGCGCGACCTGACGAAGTGCGACGTGGGCCAGTGCAAGTACGTGTTCGTCACCGCGCCCGACGGCGGGATCATCAACGACCCGGTGCTGCTGCGGCTGGAGGCCGACCGGTTCTGGCTCTCGCTCGCCGACAGCGACGTCGGTCTCTGGGCGTCGGGACTCGCGCACGCGGGCGGCTGGGACGTCACCCTTCGCGAGGCGGACGTGGCGCCCCTGCAGGTCCAGGGACCGAAGGCCAAGGACGTCATGACGGCGCTGTTCGGGTCCTCGATCCTCGACGTGCCCTACTACCGGCTGCGGGAGTACGAACTCGACGGCATGCGCGTGGTCGTGAGCCGCACCGGCTACTCCGGTGAGATCGGCTACGAGATCTACCTCATCGGAGCCTCGCACCACGCCGGCCGGTTGTGGGACCGCGTGTGGGAGGCGGGCCGCCCGCACGGCATGCGGCCCATCGGCCCGTGCCACATCCGGCGCATCGAGGCCGGGATGCTGGCCTACGGGTGCGACATCACGCTCGACACCAATCCGCTCGAGGTCGGCTACGACTACCACTGGATGGTCGATCTGGACCAGGAGGCCGACTTCGTCGGTAAGGCGGCGTTGCGCAGGGCCCGCGCCGAGGGAGTGAGCAGGCTGCTGGTGGGGCTGCGGCTCGACGGCGCACCGCTGGGCAGCTTCAACGACGGGTCGATGATCGAGCCGTACCCGGTGTTCGCGGCAGGCGCGGGGCCGGTGGGGGCGGTGACGAGCGCCTGCTACTCGCCCCGGCTCGACGCGAACATCGGCCTGGCGATGGTTCCCGTGGAGGCGAGTGTCACCGGCACGGAGCTGACGGTCGAGACGCCCACGGGGCGGCGCGCGGCGGTGGTGGTGGACAAGCCGTTCGTCGATCCGCGCAAGCAGACGCCGAAACGCTGACGCGGTGCGGCAGGGAGGTCGCGATGAGGGTGCGTGGAGCGCGTGAGCGCGGCTCGGCCCGGTGGCCCGCCGTGCTCGCTCCGGGGCTGGCCGCGCCCCGGTACGAGGTGCTGCCGTTGCCGGGCGTGCTCGACCAGACGGGAACACTGCCCGCGGGCACGACCGTCACCGTGACGGCGTCACCGTCGCGGGGCCTCGATGCCACGGTCGCCCTCTGCGAGAAGCTCGCCGCGCAGCGGCTGCGAGCCGTCGCGCACCTGGCCGCGCGCCAGATCCGCGACCGGGCGCACCTGCACGAGCTGCTCGACCGGCTCGCCGGTGCCGAACTCGACGAGATCTTCGTCGTGGCCGGTGACGCCGCCCAGCCGGCCGGGCCGTTCGCCGACGGCCTCACCCTGCTGCGGGAGATCGAAGACTCCGGCCGTCGGCCGCGCCGCGTCGGGGTGCCGTGCTACCCGGAGGGACACCCGGCGATCCCGGAGCGGCGGCTGTGGGCGGCACTGCTGGCCAAGCAACGCCACGCCGACTACGCCGTGAGCCAGTTGTGCTTCGACGCGGCCGTGGTGTGCCGGTTCCTCGACACCGCGCGGGAGCGGGGTGTGCGCCTGCCGGTGCTGGTCGGACTCGCGGGAGTGGTGGACGCGGCCACGTTGCTGCGGGTGGGCTCGCGGATCGGGGTCGGCGACTCGCTCGCGTTCGTGCGGGCGAACCGCGCCGCCGTCGCGGCGCTGGTCCGGCCCGCGCGTTACCGGCCCGAGCGGTTCCTGTCCGAGCTCGGCGCGCGCGTGGCCGCCGGTGCCCGCGCGCCGGGCGGGCTGCACTTCTACACGTTCAACCGGGTCACCGCCACGGCCGAGTGGGTCGCCGCGACGAGAGCGCCCGGCTGAGGCCGACCGAGGAGGGTGGCGTCGATGCCGACGAACCTGGAGATCTCCCGCAGCGCCGAGCTCAGGCCGCTGGCCGACGTGGCCGCCGACATGGGCATCGGAGCTCACCTGGTGGAGCCCTACGGCTCCACGGTCGCGAAGCTGTCCCTGGACGCCGTCGGCGAGCTGGCCGACCGGCCACCCGCGCGTTACGTGGTGGTCACGTCGATCACCCCGACTCCGCTGGGTGAGGGCAAGACCACCACCACCGTCGGGCTGGGGCAGGGATTCTCCCAGCTCGGCAAACGTGCGGTTGTGGCGCTGCGGCAGCCGTCGATGGGACCGACGTTCGGCATCAAGGGCGGCGCGGCCGGGGGCGGCTACTCGCAGGTGGTGCCGATGGAGGCCATGAACCTGCATCTGACCGGCGACCTGCATGCCGTGACCAGTGCGCACAACCTGCTCGCGGCGCTGCTCGACAACCACCTGCACAAGGGCAACGCACTCGGCATCGACCCGTTCTCGATCACCTGGCGTCGCGTGCTCGACGTCAACGACCGCGAGCTGCGGCGGATCGTCACCGGGCTCGGCGGCAGGCAGGACGGCGTGCCCCGCGAGACCGGCTTCGACATCACCGCCGCGAGCGAGGTGATGGCCGTGCTGGCGCTGGCGACCTCGCTGCGGGATCTGCGACGGCGGCTGGGCCGGATCGTGGTCGCCTACGACCGCGCCGGTGATCCGGTCACGGCCGAGCAGCTCGGGGCCGCCGGTGCCCTGTGCGTGCAGCTACGGGAGGCGCTCAAGCCGAACCTGTTGCAGTCCGTGGAGCAGACGCCGGTCCTGGTCCACTGCGGACCGTTCGGCAACATCGCGCACGGCAACTCCTCCGTGCTCGCCGACCTCATCGGTATCCGGTGCGGCGACTACCTCGTCACCGAGGCGGGCTTCGGCGCGGACATGGGAGCCGAACGGTTCTTCAACATCAAGTGCCGGGCGTCGGGCCTCGTGCCGGACGCGGCCGTGGTGGTGGTCACCGTGCGCGCGCTGAAGACCCACTCCGGGCGGTATCGCGTCGTGGCGGGAAAGCCGCTGCCGGAGGCGATGCTGCGGGAGAGCCCGGAGGACGTGTACGCGGGGGCGGCCAACCTCCGCAGGCAGCTCGCCAACGTCAGGGCCCACGGTGTCACTCCCGTGGTGGCGGTGAACGCGTTCCCCGGTGACTTCGACAGCGAGCACCGCGCGATCCTCGACATCGCGGCCGGGGAGGGGGTGCGGGCGGCGGTGAGCACCCACGTCGCGCACGGCGGCAAGGGCGCGGCCGAGCTGGCCGACGTCGTGGCCACGGCGTGCGAGGAACCCGGCGAGTTCGCCTTCCTGTACCCCGAGGACCTCCCACTGGCCGACAAGATCGACCTGGTGGCCCGGCGGTTGTATGGCGCCGACGGCATCGAGCTCAGCCCGCTCGCGCGGCGGCAACTCGACGCCTACACCCGCTGCGGGTTCGGCGACCTTCCGGTGTGCATCGCCAAGACACATCTGTCCCTGTCGGACGATCCCATGCGCAAGGGCGCGCCGACCGGATGGCGGCTGCCGGTGCGGGAGGTACGGGCGTCGGTGGGGGCGGGTTTCGTCTACCCCGTGTGCGGGGAGATGCGCACGATGCCGGGGCTGTCGTCGCACCCGGCGGCGGAGCAGATCGACATCGACGAGGCCGGTGAGGTGGTGGGGCTGGCGTGAGCGTGTCCCGCATGAACACAGGAGGTGGCCATGAGCGAGGGTGGTGGGGCGCTGGTGGCCGCCGACCGGGTGCGGGTGTCCCGCATGAACACAGGAGGTGGCCATGAGCGCGGTACCGGCTGAGGCGCGGGTCGTCGTGATCGGCGCGGGGATCGTGGGCAACTCGGTGAGTTACCACCTCGCGCAGGCGGGCTGGCGCGACGTCGTGCTGCTCGACAAGGGACCGTTACCGGACCCCGGTGGTTCCACGGGCCACGCCTCGAACTTCCTCTTCCCGGTCGACCACTCGAAGGAGATCACGGCGCTGACGCTGGATTCCCTGCGCCAGTACGACAAGCTCGGCGTGCTGACGACGTGTGGCGGCGTGGAGGTGGCCCGCACCGAGCAGCGGGTGGAGGAACTGCGGCGCCGGCTCGCGTCGGCTCGCGCGTACGGGGTGGACGCGGAGCTGGTGGCTCCCCGCAGGATCGGTGAGCTGGTGCCGTTCGTGGACACGGACCTGCTGCTGGCGGGGTTCTGGACGCCGTCGGTGGCGGTGGTGGACCCGTTGCAGGCGGGGGCGTTGCTGCGCGCGCAGGCCGCGGAGCTGGGGGCGCTGACCGTGGTGCCGAACACCGAGATCACCGGCATCGGGGTCGAGCACGGGCACGTGCGGGCGGTCCTGACCGACGCGGGGGAGATCGCCACGGACACCGTGGTGGTCGCCTGCGGGGTGTGGAGTCCGCGGATCGCGGAGTTCGCCGGTGCGCGGATTCCGCTGACCCCCGCCGTACACCAGATGATCGACGTGGGCCCGATTCCGGAGCTGGAGCGCACGCGCACCGAGATCGCCTACCCGATCGTGCGGGACATGGACGCGATGATGTACGAGCGGCAGAGTGGTGCGGACCTGGAGATCGGCTCGTACGCACACCGTCCGATCCTGCACGATCCCGGCGAGATCCCCACACTGGCGTCGGCCGCGCTGTCGCCGACGCAGCTGCCGTTCACCCAGGAGGACTTCGATCCCCAGCTGGAGGACGCGCTCGCGTTGTTCGCGTCGGTGCTGGACACCCCGGACGCGGGAGTGCGGCACGCGATCAACGGGCTGCTCTCGCTCACGCCGGACGGCGCGCCGCTGCTGGGCGAGACCCCGGAGGTGGGTGGGCTGTGGTCGGCCGCCGCCGTGTGGATCAAGGAAGGGCCCGGGGTGGGGCGGCAGCTGGCGCAGTGGATGACGCACGGCACCACCGAGATCGATCTCCACGGGGCGGACATCGCGCGGTTCGCGCCGCACCAGCGCACGCGCGCCGCCGTGCGGGCGAGGGCGGCCGAGGGATTCAACAAGACCTACGGCATCGTTCACCCGAGGGAGCAGTGGACGTCGCTGCGACCGCAGCGCGTGTCACCGTTCCACGTGCGCGAGACAGCGCTCGACGCGGAGTTCTTCGAGGTCAAGGGCTGGGAACGGCCGCAGTGGTACGGCGGCAACGCGCCGCTGCTGGCCGAGTTCGGGGACCGCGTGCCGCGCCGGGAACACGAGTGGGACGCGCGCTGGTGGTCGCCGATCATCGAGGCGGAGCACCTGGCGCTGCGTGAACGCGGCGCGATGATCGACCTGTCGGCCTTCGCCCAGTTCGACGTCGCGGGTGCGGGAGCGGTGGACTACCTGCAGCACCTCGTGGTGGCGCGGGTGGACCGCCCGGTCGGCACGCTCGTCTACACGCCCGTGCTGACCCCGGACGGCGGTTTCCGCAGCGATCTCACGGTGGTGCGGCTGGGGCCGCGCTGGTTCCGCGTCATCACCGGCGCCGCCGACGGTGCGCGGGACGCCTTCTGGTTCACGCGGCACCTGCCCGAGGACGGTTCGGTGGTGCTCACCGACGTCACGTCGGCGGTGTGCACGCTGGGACTGTGGGGCCCGAGGGCGGCGGAGGTCCTCGCGGCCGTCAGCGACGACGACGTCTCGGACGCGGCGCTGCCGTTCGGCCGGGCGCGCTGGATCACTGTCGGCTCGGTGCCCGTGCTGGCGCTGCGGGTGTCGTACGTCGGTGAGTTCGGCTGGGAGCTGCACGCGCCGTTCGAGCAGGGACTGCGGTTGTGGGACGAGGTCGCGGAGGCCGCCGCGCCACACGGTGTGGTCCCGGCGGGGATCGGTGTGTACGGCACGACGGGGCGGCTGGAGAAGGGCTACCGGTTGATGGGTGCCGAACTCGACGCCGAGCACGACCCGGTGGAGGCGGGGCTCGCGCTGCCGAAGGTGAAGTCGGCGGACTTCGTGGGCAAGCAGGCGTACCTGCGGGCACGGGAAAGCGGTCCGGACGCGCTGCTCTGCACGCTGTCGCTGGGTGCCGAGCACACCGACGCCGCGGGGATTGTGCGTTACCCGCAGGGCGGGGAGCCGGTGCTGACCCGGGGCGGGCAGCGCATCGTGGATCGGCGGGGACGTCCGTCGCAGGTCACGAGTGCCGGTCCGGCGCCGTCGCTGGGGACGTACCTGCTGATGGCGTACCTGCCACCGGAGTTCGCCGTGGAGGGCACGACGCTGGCGGTGGAGTACATGGCCGAGCGCTACGCCGTAAGTGTGGCGCGGGTGGGCCGCACGCCGCTGTTCGACCCGGGCGACACCCGGATGAAGGGCGGTGGGCGATGAACGTGCTGGTCTGCGTCAAGCGGGTGCCCGCGTTCGGCGCGTCGGTGCCGCTGCTCGACGACGGGTCCGCGATCGACACCCGGCAGCTGGGCTTCACCATCGGGCCGCACGAGGAGTGTGCCGTCGAGGAGGCGGTGCGCCTCGTGGCCGCCCACGGCGGCGCGGTCACCGTGCTCTCGGCAGGCCCCGCCGAGGCGGCCGAGCAGGTGCGTTCCGCACTGGCGGCGGGCGCCGACCACGGCGTGGTGGTCGAGACCGGGACAGGCGAACTCGACCCGTCGGCCACGGCGTCGGCGATCGCGGACGCCGTGGGAGTCCTGACCGACGCCGGGACACGGCCGTTCGACCTGCTGCTGTTCGGCACCGCCTCGGCCGACGCCGGGCACGGGCAGGTCGGGGCGCGGGTGGCGGCCGGACTCGGGCTGCCGATGGTGGCGGGCGTCAAGGGCGTCGAGGTGGGCGACTCGGGCGTGCTGACCCTGCGCTGCGAGGCCGGTGACGGCGTCGAGTGGTGCCGGGTGGAGCCGCCGGTGGTGATCGCGGTGCGCGAGGGGCTGAACCTGCCGCGCTACCCGAGCATGCCGGGACGGCTGAAGGCGCGCCGGGCAGCGATAGACGTGCTCGACGGAGCTGGGGCCGGTGGGGGACTGGTGCCGCTCGGGCTCCGCGCACCGGGAGCGGCGCGCGCGGGGCCGGTGGTGCTCGGTCACGGCGCCGACGCGGCGGGCCCCGTGGTGGACGTGTTCGAACGACTCGGGGTGGTGTGAGCGATGACGCTGGTGCTCGTGGATGAAGGCGTCGACGCAGCGGCCGACGCCGAGGCCACGGTCGCCGTCGCGCACACGCTGGGCGGCCCGGTGGAGGCGGTGACGGCGGGTGCGGCCGGCGAGTCCGGACTCAGCGACACGCTGGCCACGCTGGCCGCGACGGGCGTGGCCCGGCTGCACCGGCTGTCGTGGCCGGGCGCGGCCGAGGCCACGCCGCAGGCACGCGGCGCCGCGCTCGCCCGGTGGCTGACCACCGAACGGCCCTCCGCCGTGCTCGCGCCGGCCGAGGGCCGGGCCGCCGAGGTGCTCGCCCACGCCGCGGCGCGGGCCCGGCTGCCCCTGGCCGCGCAGTGCGTGACGGTCGATGCCGCCGTGGATGGCGAGTGGACGGTGACGAGGGAACGCGCGGGCGGGGTGCTGCTGGAGGACGCGCGGCTGACCGCGCCCGTCGCCCTGGTCACGGTGAGCAGGGCCGCGCAGGCGCCCGCGCCCGCCGCGGTGGACCGGTGCGAGGTGGTGGAGCACGTGGTGGAGCCGGACCCGGTCGCCGCGCGGGCCCGCGTGGTGGGGCGCACGGCGGCGGCGGGCGGTGTCACGCTGGCCACCGCGCCCGTGGTCGTCTCGGGTGGCCGGGGCGTGGGCGGCCCGGAGGGCTATGGCGTGCTGGAGGAGCTGGCCGGGCTGCTCGGGGGAGCGGTCGGCTGCTCGCGGGTGGCGACCAACAACGGCTGGCGCCCGCACTCCGACCAGGTGGGGCTCACCGGCACGCGGATCGCGCCGGAGTTGTACGTGGCATGCGGCATCAGCGGGGCGACGCAGCATTGGGTGGGCTGCATGGATTCGCGGGTCATCCTGGCGATCAACACCGACGCCGAGGCGCCGATGGTCGCCAGGGCGACCTATGCGGTGCTCGGCGACGTGCACGAGGTGCTGCCCGCCGTGGTCGAGGAGATTCGGCGTCGCCGGGAGGCGCGGGTGCCGGGGCAGGATCGCGCGGAGGCCGGCGTGGAGCTGCGGTCCGGCACTCGCGTGCCGTGACGGGCGTATAACGACCTATACCCCGGGGCTTGCGGGCTACGGGAACTGCGGACACGGCTACGCAACCTGCGGACACGGCTACCCAGGCTGCGGACACGGCGGGTCGGGCTGGACAGGCGGGGGCGGTTCGCGATTTGGTTGCGATGCCTCACGCGGTGTGCGCCGCCGAAACCGGAGAGGGCACACTGTGGGGCGTAAGCTGAGATGATCATGGCAGAGGGAGCGTGTGTCGTATGTCGGCAAGTAACGCCGACCGGCTCGCGGAGTCGGTGAACAAGGTGTCGGTCGGCAGGGTGTACGACTACCTGCTCGGTGGCGTCCACAACTACGCGGTGGACCAGACGTTCGCCGAGGAACAGCTGCGGGTGCTGCCCGACATCCGGGACTTCGCGCGCTCGAACCGCGCCTTCCTGGCCCGCGCGGTGCGCTACGCCGTAGACCAGGGCATCCGGCAGTTCGTGGACATCGGCTCGGGGCTGCCGACCCAGGGCAACGTCCACGAGGTCGCCGACGAGGTCGCGCCGGGCGAGTGCAGTGTCGTCTACATCGACAACGAGCCCATCGCCCAGGCTCACGCGGAGATCCTGCTGGAGAAGACCGCCGACCCCGACCGGCACCGGGCCATCGACGCGGACTTCTTCGACGGCGCGAAGCTGTGGCAGCAGGTGCTCGACACCGGTGTGATCGACGAGGACGAGCCGGTCGCGCTGCTCGCGGTGGCGTTGCTGCACTTCATGCCGCCGGAGACCAACCCGGGCCGGGTGCTCGCCTACTACCGGCAGCGCCTGCCGAAGGACAGCCTGCTCGTGCTCTCCCACATCCACGTCGACCCGTCCGACACGGCGGCGCTGGAGAAGTCGAAGCAGCTGTCCGCCTCCTACGCGAAGAAGACCAACAGCCCGGCGCAGCCGAGGCCAAGGGAGGAGATCGCGGCCTTCTTCGAGGGGCTGGACATGGTCGATCCGGGCCTGGTGTGGCTGCCCGAGTGGCGTCCCTCCGGCGAGGACGACCCGTACGCGGCCGAGCCGGCGCGCGCCCGTGGTCTGGCGGGAGTGGCTCGCAAGGTCTGACGATGGCCGTCGCGATCAGGCGCTACGCCGCTTTCACCACCGATCCGGCCGGGGGTAATCCGGCCGGTGTGGTGGTGGACGCGGCGTCGCTGAGCGAGCGCGAGATGCGGGCGGTGGCGGCCGAGGTGGGCTACTCCGAGACCGCGTTCGTGGTCGGGGCCGACCCGGTGCGGCGCCGCGCCGACCTCCGCTACTTCAGCCCCGCCGCCGAGGTGGCCTTCTGCGGCCACGCCACGGTCGCCACGGCGGTGGAACTCGGGCGGCGACTGGGGCCAGGGCGGCTGGTGGTCACCACGGGAGCGGGCGAGGTCGAGGTCGATCTCGCGGAGATCGACGGGGCACTCGTGGTCACGCTGACCAGCGTGCCCACCACGTCGCGTCCGGCCGCGACGGAGGCGGTCGAGGCGACGCTGGCCACGCTCGGCTGGTCCTGGGACGACCTCGATCCGGCCTTCCCGCCGCATGTGGCGTTCGCGGGCAACCACCACCTGATGCTCGCCGCCGGGTCGCGAGCGCGGCTCGCGGATCTCCACTACGACTTCGCCGGGTTGCGCGAGGTGATGGAATCGCGGGGCTGGACGACCGTACACCTGTTCTGCCCCGGTGACGCCGGTGACTTCCACGCCCGCGACCCGTTCCCCGTGGGTGGCGTCGTGGAGGACCCCGCGACCGGGGCCGCCGCTGCCGCGTTCGGCGGCTACCTGCGCGCGCTCGGCCGGATCGCCGCGCCCACGAGGTTCGCCATCCACCAGGGCGAGGACATGGGCAGGCCCAGCGTGCTGCGGGTGGAGGTCGATCCGGACGACCCACGGGTGCGGGTGAGCGGTCAGGCCGTGGAGCTTCCGGAATCACCGGCCTGACCTCGCGGAGCGACGGCGGTGGCCAGGTAGTGCGCCAGCGCCGCGCGCACGGCCTCCGGCGGGTTCTGCTCGGGATACCGGCTCGCGTGCAGGGTGAGACCGTCGACGAAGATGTGTAGGTGTGCCGCGGTCTTCTCCAGTGAGGAGGGACGCAGCGGCGTGTGGGGATCGGCCAGTCTCGGCAGCTCCTGAGCTGCCGCCGTCGCGAGCCTGCACAGCGCCCGGGTGCCGTCCCACGACTCGCGGCGAAGCCGGGCCAGGTCCGGTTCGGTGCGGGAGCGTTCGAGCGCGGCCAGCCACACGGTGACCTCGACACCGCGATCGGCGTCCAGCGGTAGGAGCTCCTCGAGCAGGCGCTGCGCCAGCACGAGTCCCGTGACGCCGGAGTCGATATGCCGCTGGAGCCGAGCCAGGACTCGTTCGACGAGGACGTCCACGGCGAAACGCAACAGTCGCTGGTGGGAGTCGAAGTAGTAGCGCAGGGCGCCCATCGACCAGCCCGCTTCGTCGGCGACCGCCCGGACCGTGGCGCCCTCGATCCCGGCCCGTTCGACCACACGCCACAGCGCTTCGGCGATCTGTTGCCTGCGCTGTTCGTGGTTCACGACCTTGGGCATGGCTCTTTTCTAGCACAAGTGTGTTTTAATATAGCTGTGCGGAAAAGGTTGGAGTCGTGATCGCGATGCCCCTCGTTGTGAAGGTGCTGCTCGGTGCGTTGCTGATCCTGGTCGGCGGGGTGCTGGCGGTCGGGTTCACCGAGCACGAGTTCTGGTGGTTCCGAGGCGGGCCGCTCGGGACCGTGCTCATGGTGCTGGGTGTGGTGGAGTGGGGGGAGGCCGGATGGACGGCCAGGAGACGCCGGGTGGGGTGAGGCGCGGGCGGTCACGTGCGGCCGGGCAACGGCGGCCGTGGCGTCGCCTGTGGCCGGTCGGCTCGTTCGGTGGATGCGGGCAGCGCGGCCCGGTGCCGCCCGGCGCGGACGCCGTTGGCGATGACGAACACCTCGGCGAGTTCGTGGACGAACACCACGGTCGCCAGGCCCAGGAGCCCGAGGGCGGCGAGCGGGACGAGGGCGAGCACGATCGCGGCCGACAAGCCGATGTTCTGCAACATGATCCGGCGGGCGCGGCGGGCGTGCGTGAGCGCCTGCGGCAGGTGGCGCAGGTCGGTGCCCAGCAGCGCGACGTCGGCGGTCTCCAGGGCGACGTCGGTGCCCATGGCGCCCATCGCGATGCCCACGTCGGCGGTGGCCAGGGCAGGGGCGTCGTTGATGCCGTCACCGACCATGGCGACGGCGCCGCGGTGTTGCTCGCTCAGTCTGCGTACGAGAGCGGCCTTGTCGTCGGGGCGCAGTTCCGCGTGGACATCGGTGACTCCGGCCTCGTCGGCGAGTGCGGTGGCGGTGCGGCGGTTGTCGCCGGTGAGCATGCTCACCCGTACCCCGGCCCTCTGGAGATCTCGCACGGTCTCGGGTGCCTCGGGGCGCAGGTCGTCGCGGATGGCGATGAGGCCGAGCACGGTGTGGTCGTGTTCGACCACGGCGACGGTGGCTCCCGCATCCTGTAACCGGATCACGTCGGCGTGGAGGGGTCCGGATGGGAGCCAGCCGGGCTTGCCGAGCCGTGCGGGGAGGCCCTCGACAGTGCCGTCGAGGCCGGAGCCGGGCACCGCGCGCACGTCGTTCGCGGGGACCGGGTCCGGCGTGGCGGCCAGAATCGCGGCGGCGAGCGGGTGCTCGCTGCGGACCTCCAGCGCGGCGGCGACGGTGAGCACTCGCTCGGGATCGATGCCCGGGACCGGCACCACGTCGACGACGGCGGGGCTGTTGCGGGTGAGCGTGCCGGTCTTGTCGAGGGCGACGGTACGCACAGCACCCAGCTCCTCCAATGCTGCGCCGCCCTTGACCAGAACCCCGAGTCGGCTTGCGGTGCCGACCGCGGCGACGACGGTGACCGGAACCGAGATCGCCAGTGCGCACGGGGCTGCCGCGACCAGCACCACGAGCGCACGCTCGATCCACAGGGCCGGGTCGCCGAAGACCGCGCCGAGACCGGCGATGAGCGCCGCGAGGACCATGACCGCGGGTACCAGGGGGCGGGAGAGGCGGTCGGCGAGGCGCTGGCGGGCACCCTTGTACCGCTGGGCGTCCTCGACGAGGCGCACCACCGTGGACAGCGAGTTGTCCGCCACCGTCGCGGTGGCCTCGACGGTGAGCACCCCGGTGCCGTTGACCGTCCCGGCGAACACCTCGTCTCCGGGGCCGATCTCCACGGGCATGGATTCGCCGGTGATCGCGGAGGTGTCCGCACTGGACCATCCTGCGGCGACGGTGCCGTCGCTGGCGATCCGCTCTCCGGCGCGCACCAACATCCGGTCGCCCACCTGCACGTGTTCGGGTGAGATCACCGCCTCGCGATCGCCGCGGAGCACGGTGACCCGCTCCGGGACGAGAGTGAGCAGGGCGCGCAGACCGCGCCGAGTGCGGGACAGCGAGTAGTCCTCCAGGGCCTCGCTAATGGAGAACAGGAAGGCCAGCAGTGCGGCCTCGGCGAGTTCGCCCAGCAGCAGAGCGCCGAGAAGCGCGATGGTCATCAGCGTGCCGACCCCGATGCGGCGCTGCCACAGAGCTCGCAGAGTGCCGGGTACGAAAGTCACTCCACCGGCGAGTGCCGCGCAGGCGTGCAGCACCAGTGCGGTGGTCGGGGAGCCGGACCAGCCGACCACGAACCCCGCTCCGGTGAGCAGTCCGGCTCCGGCGGCGAGCTGGATCTCCCGAACCCGCCACGGTCGCGGCGGTGGTTCCTCGGGCACCCGGCTGTCGTGGCCGGGATCGGGAGCGCAGCAGTCGACGCTCATGCCGGGTCCGCCTCCGTTGCGGGCGCGGCGACCGCGATCAGGAGCCGGCGGGCCTCGGCATTGAGCCGGTACATGACCAGCTTGCCGTTCCGGCGCGAGGTGACCAGGCCTGCCGAACGCAGCTGCCGCAGGTGGTGGGATACCAGTCCTTGCGACGACCCCACGATCCAGGCCAGATCGCAGACACACAGCTCGTCCCCGACGTGCAGAGCCTGCGCGATCCGCAACCGGGTGGGATCGCCCAATGCGCGCAGCCGCTCCGCGCGCCGGGTGACCTCGTCGAATTGCGGCAGTGTCGCACGCAGTCGCTCGGCGTGGTCGAAGTCGATACAGAGCAGCTCGCACCGGTCGTCACGCATGATCTTAATCTAACGTGCGTTGATATGTTTAAGCAACTATGGGAATGGGATATGAGCGGGAGCAGGCGACGCGACGTGGTCGTCATCGGAGCGGGGCTCGCCGGACTCACCGCGGCCTGGCGACTGCACCGCGCCGGGGTTGACGTGCAGGTCCTGGAAGCCGCCAGCACCGCCGGAGGTCGTGTCCACGGGGAGCCCACAAACGCGGGGCGAGTGCTCGACACCGGTGCCGAGTTCGTCGGTCCCGGCCATCACGGACTTCGCGGCCTGCTCGGCGAGCTCGGACTGCGCACCGTGCCCGCCGGGCTGGACACCTCGCCCATCCGGTGGCGGTTGCCCGATCTCACCAGGACGTCGCGGCTTCCGCCCATTCCGCGCGCCGATTTGTGGCGCCTGGCCCGTGGCTGGTGGCGGCTCCGCCGGCACGCCCTGGAACTCGACCCCGGTGAGCCCTGGCGCACGCCCGTGGGCGCCCGGTTGGACACGGTCAGCCTGGCCGACTGGATGCGCGGCCACGGCGTCACGCCGCGAGGTCTCCAGGTCACCGAGGCGCTGGTCGGGGGTTTCGCCACGACCCACACCCATAGCCTCTCCGCCGCGCACGCCGCGCGGTGGATCGCGGTCGCGGGCGGTCTCGTCCCGGCCCTGCGTTCTGGGCACGCGAACGTGGTGGCCGGTGGCGCGTACCTGATTCCGCAGCGGCTCGCCGAACGCCTCGGGGCGGTCATCCGGGTGAACACACAGGTCACCGGCCTGGCTGAGCACGGGCGCGGCGTCGAGGTCACCACCCGCTCCGGTGCTCGCTGGCAGGCCGCTGCCGCCGTCGTCGCCGTGCCCGTACCCGCGCTGCGAACGCTCAGGCTGGAACCCGTGCCGCCCCCCAGTTGGCGCACAGCTGTCGACGCTCTCGGCTACGGGCAGGCGACCAAGGTCGCCGCTGTCGCCGCGACGGCCCCGCCAGCCGAGCACCGGGTCGTCCTCGGAGGAAGCGCCCTGGCCATCGCCTGGCGCCAGGGCCGGCATTTCGCTGGGCTCGCGACCGGACCCGGTTTCGAGCCGACTACGGATCTCACCGAGGACCTCGCCGCGGCGTTCGGCCTTACCACCGGCGACTTCTCTGCCGCCGTGGTCACCAACTGGACGTCCCGCCCCCACATCGGCGGCAGCTACCTCACCTATCGGCCGGGTCAGCTCGCAGTCCACGGGCCGGGGCTACGCGCGGCCGGCACACGGCGCGTGCGCTACGCCGGTGCCGACCACAGCAGGTGGCCCAACTCGATGGAAGGTGCGGTCCACACCGGACACGTCGCGGCGGCCGCCTTGCTTGCTGACTCGTCGCTGTGACCGAGTATGGCACCAGGCGGGGGCGTGCTGCGCGAGTGTGACGGTCACGGTGGTGGATCCCCGGGCGCGGGAACCGTGATCTCACCCGGCTCGCGGTCGGGCCGCAGTCCGCGCCACGACGGGTGACGGAGCCGGTTCTCGGCCGTCCACTGCCGGTGTTCGACCTCTCCGACGAGCACGGGTTCGACCCAGTGCGCGTGGCGGGCCCGGTCACGGGGCACGGGCGTGGCGAACGGGCTCGACGGCCGTTCCAGCGGCCGAAGTCGGGTGAGCAGGTCGGCCAGCGCGGACTCGGTGAAACCCGTGCCCACGTGGCCGACGTAGGCGAGGGCACCGGGCTCGTCCCTGCGGTGCGCACCGAGCAGTAACGCGCCGAGCGTTCCCGTGCGACGGCCCTCACCGGCCACCCAGCCGCCGACGACGACCTCCTGAGTCGTGCGCAGCGGCGTCTTCACCCAGTCGCGGGATCGCGCGCCGGGCCGGTAACGCGAGTCGAGCCGTTTCGCCACGATCCCTTCGAGCCCGTGATCGGCGGCGACGTCGAGCAGGTCGGAACCGGCCACCCGGGTGTGGTGGTCCGGGGTGCGCACGGTCGGTGGAGCGGTGAGGCCGAGGTCGGCGAGCCTGCTACGGCGGCGGTGGTAGGGCAGTGACAGTAGCTCCTCGTCACCCGCCACGAGGAGGTCGAACACGTAGTAGCACACCGGCACGTCGCGGAGCAGGCGGGCGGCGGGGCGGTGGACGTGCATCCGGGACTGGAGCCGGGCGAAGTCGGGCCGACCACGCTCGTCGAGCGCGACGATCTCGCCGTCGAGCAGCAGCCGACGCCGGGTCAGTGTCGTGAGTGCCCGCAGCTCGGGATAGCTGGCGGTGATCTCGCGCAGGGTGCGGGAGTGCGCCCGGACCTCGTCGCCCGCGAGTCCGACGACCGCGCGGACACCGTCCCACTTCCACTCGTACGCCCACTGCTCGCCCTCGGGCACGCCGCCGGGCACGGCCAGCATCGGCGCCAGCGGTGCGGGCAGCGTGGATAGAGCGGCCATACCGTCCATCCCACCGTCGGCCTCACCCGTCCGCAGCCGAGCACCCCGCTGCGGGTGACCCCCGAGCCGGTTCTCACGCGAGGCGCCCGGTACTCCGGTGGACTAGCGTTCGGGTCCGTCCTGCCTGTCCGGTCGGGGAGCGTGTGATGGACGGCTACGGGCTGAACCTGGTGCTGGTCGGGGTGCTGGTACTGCTCAACGCGGCGTTCGCGGGCAGCGAGCTCGCGCTGATCACGCTGCGGGAGGGGCAGCTGCGGGCGCTGGAGCGTGACCACCGTCCCGGTGCGCGGGCGGTGGCGCGACTCGCCCGTGACCCGAACCGGTATCTCGCGACCATCCAGATCGGTATCACGCTGGCCGGGTTCCTCGCGTCCGCGACGGCGGCCGTGTCGCTGGCCGAGCCGCTGGTGCCGTTGTTCGGCTTCTTTGGTGGGGCCGCGGCAGCGGTGGCCGTCGCCGTGGTGACGGTCGTGCTCACGTTCGTCACCCTCGTCCTCGGTGAGCTGGCGCCCAAGCGGCTGGCCATGCAGAACGCGCTGCCGTGGGCGCTGGTGGTGGCGCGCCCGCTGGCGGTGCTGTCGGCGCTGTCCCGCCCGGTGGTGTGGTTGCTGAGTGTGTCGACGAACCTGGTGGTGCGCCTGTTCGGTGGCCGGTCGGAGACCGACACCGGTCAGCTGTCCGCCGAGGAACTGCGCGAGCTGGTCGCGGCGCAGCGCGGCCTCACCACCGAACAGCGCGCGATCATGACAGGGGCGCTGGACATCCGTCAGCGCAGGCTGCGCGAGATCCTGGTCCCGCGCGGGTCCGTGGTCACGCTCGCCGCCGAGGACGACGTGCCCACGGTGCGAGCACGGCTGGCGGCCTCGGGGCACTCGCGCGCGCCGGTCGCGCGCGGCGGGCATCTCGACGATCTGGTGGGCATGGTTCACCTGCGGGATCTGCTGGACGACACGGTGGCACTGTCGCGGGTGACGCGCCCGGCCGTGGTGTTTCCCGACTCGCTCGGCGTCTCCGACGCGCTGCGCCGGTTCCAGGCCGAGCACGAGCAGCTGGCGCTGGTTGCCGACGAGCAGGGCGCTCTGGCGGGACTCGTGACGCTGGAGGACCTGCTGGAGGAGATCGTCGGCGAGATCCAGGACGAGACCGACCGGGACCTGCTCGGGGTGCGCACGGAGCTGGACGGCGCGCTGGTCGTCCCCGGCGTGTTCCCGGTACACGATCTGCCGGGTGTGGGGGTGGAGCTCGCCGACGTGCCCGCCGGGGAGTATGCCACCGTCGCGGGAATGCTGCTCGTGCTGCTGGACAAGATCCCGGAGCGGCCCGGCGACCGGGTCACCGTATCGGGGTGGTCGTTCGAGGTGCTGGACGTGCGCGGCCACGCCATCACCACGGTGCGGCTGCGCCGGCACTGGTGACGACGCTCGAAAGGGTCATTACGCAGCGCGTTCGATCGACTACAGTACAGCTCGCCGGGTGTGGGTGTGGGAGGTCCGAATGCGACGTGGTTCCGGGAGACGGCTGCTCGCCGCGCTGGTGGTCTCTCTGCTGTCGACGCTCGTGGTGGCGCTCGCGCCGGGCCACAGCGCGGCGGGGGAGCGCGAGCTGGGAGTGCGGGTCCTGTCGAGCAGGCCCGACACGGTGACCTCGGGCGACGCGCTGGTGCGCGTGGACGTTCCGCGCCGGTTCCCGCTTCCCGCGGTGTCGGTGCGCGTGAACGGCAGGGACGTCACCGAATCGTTCACAGTGGACCGTCGGGACAGGACGCTGACGGGGCTGGTCGGCGGGTTGCGTGCGGGGCGCAACGAGATCGTGGCGGCCGTTCCGGGGCGTGGCAGGCCCCGTGCCGAGCTGGTCGTCACCAACCACCCGGCCGAAGGGCCGGTGTTCTCGGGGGAGCACCAGCAGCCCTTCCGGTGTGAGACGACGGACTTCCGGTTGCCCGTGCTGGGTGCAACGCTGGGCCGTCCCCTTGACGACGACTGTTCGATCGCGACGCGCGTGGACTACTTCTACCGCACCACCGGTGCCGCCTTCGCGCCGTGGCCGGAGGGCACCACTGCCTATCCCGGCGATCTCGCGACCACCACCACGTCCCGGGGCGCTCGGGTTCCCTACGTGGTGCGGATGGAGACGGGCACGGCCAACCGGGGTATCTACCAGTTCACGGTCCTGCACGATCCCCTCGCCGAACCCGCCCCCAGCCATGCCGCACCGCCGTCGGCCTGGAACGGCCGAGTGCTCTACACACTGGGCGGAGGCTGTGTCAACGGCTGGTACCGGCAGGGCAACACCACCGGCGGCGTCACCGACGACGCCATGCTGCGCGAGGGCTACGGCGTGCTGTCCTCGTCGCTCAACGTCTACGGCGCCAACTGCGCGGACGTGACGGCGGCGGAGACCGCGATGATGGTCAAGGAGCGGTTCGTCGAACGCTACGGACCCATCGAGCACACGATCGGCTTCGGTTGCTCGGGAGGCAGCTACCAGGCACACCAGATCGTGGACAACTATCCCGGAATCTTCGACGGCATCATCGTGGGCTGCTCGTTTCCCGAGGTGGGGTTCGGCACCGTCAACTTCATCACCGACGCCTGGCTGCTGCACGAGTACTTCGGTGACTCCGAGGTGGAGTGGACGCGCGAGCAACAGCGCGCGGTCACCGGCTTCCTGCGCTACGAGACGGCACCCAACGTCGCCGCGGGGGCGCGCCGCATCGATCCGACGGCGTTCTGCGACATGGTGCCCGAGGACGAGCGCTACCATCCCGACACCAATCCGGCCGACGTGCGCTGTGGCGTGTACGATCACGCTGTCAACGTCTACGGCCGCGACCCCGACACCGGGTTCGCGCGGAGGCCGCTGGACAACGTGGGCATCCAGTACGGTCTGGGCGCTCTCAACGACGACACCATCACGGTGGAGCAGTTCCTCGACCTCAACGCCGGTGTGGGCGGTTTCGACGACGACGCCAACATCGTGGCGCGGCGCACGCAGGGTGACCGGGAGGCGATCCGCATCGCCTACCGCACGGGGCGGCTCACCAACGGCGGTGGCGGGCTCGGCGAGGTGCCGATCATCGACTACCGGGCCTATCAGGACGACAGCCCGAACGGCGACATCCACGTGCGCTACCACACCTTCTCGATGCGGGAGCGGTTACGCGCGGCGAACACCTCCGCTGCCAACCACGTGAGCCTGCTCGAGGACGACCGCTACGGGAACTTCAGTACCCGCAGCCCGCTGCTGCGCAGCGCGATCGAGGGCATGGATCGGTGGCTGACCAATCTGGACTTCACCGGTGACGCTCCCTTCGGCGTCGCGGACATCGCCGCGGCGAAACCGGACGGACTACGCGAGGGCTGTTACTCGCGCGACGAGAACCCGGTCTTCGTGGCCCAACCGCTGGACCGGGATCCGGCGAGCGAGTGCGAGCGCTGGTACCCTTCGGCCTCCTTCCCGCGTGAGGTGGCGGGCGAGGGTGTCGCGGCCGACATCGTCAAGTGCCGGCTCAAGCCGGTCGATGCCGCCGACTACGACGTGCCGCTGAGTGAGCGGCAGTGGCAGCGGTTGCGAGCCACCTTCCCCGACGGCGTGTGTGACTACACGCGGCCCGGGATCGAGCAGCAGGGCCTGCTGGGGACCTGGCTGCGGTACCCGGTCGCGGGGATCGCCCAGCTTCCGGGTGGGGCCGCTCAGAGCACGGAGCGGTAGATGCGGGCGTAGCGGTCGGCCATCATCTCCACGTCGAAGCGGAGTTCGGCCTCACGGCGGCAGTCGTGCGGCGAGAGATCGCCCGCGCGGTCGATGGCGAGTGCGAGTGATTCCACGTCGTCGCACACGTAGCCGGTGCGGCCGTGGGTGACCACCTCGGGTACCGACCCCCTGCGGAATCCCACGACGGGCGTGCCGCACGCCATGGCCTCGACCATGACGATGCCGAACGGTTCCTCCCAGCACACCGGGAACACCAGGCAGCGCGCCGAGCGCAGCAGTTCCACCTTGAGCGCGCGGTCGGCCTCGCCGACCCACTTGACGTCGGGTCCGAGCAGCGGCGCGATCTCGCGGTCGTAGTACGCCTTCTCCTCGGGTTCCCGGCACTTCGCGGCGATCTTGAGGTGGATCCCGGCGCGCCGAGCCGCCGCTATGGCCTGAGGGATGCCCTTCTCGACGCAGGCCCGGCCGAGGAACAGGGCGTAGTCGTCCTTTTCCTCCTGGAACGGGAACCGCTCGACGCTGACCGCATTGTGGACGGTTCCCACCCAGTTGAGGTCGGGGGAGAGGCGGCGTTGCGCGTCGGAGACGGCCACCAGTTGCACGCTGTCGCCGAGGCCGCGGTAGTACTGGCCCATCTCGCCGTTGACGGGGCCGTGCGCGGTGAGCACGGTCGGCACGGTGCGTCCCCGCGCCATCAGCGGCCCGGCGAGGCTGTGGTCGTGCACCACGTCGGGATCGAGCTTCTCGATGATCTCGGTGAGCGCGGCGGCGTGGGTGACCTCGGGCAGCACCTGGCCGAGCCGGTTCTCGTTGGGCTGGTCGTAGGTCGGGACGAAGTCGGCGGGAGTGCCGTTGCGCCCGACTCCGACGAGCGTGATGTCGAGGCCGCGGAGGGTGAGCTGTTCGATGAGGTCGCTGCACATGGCTTCGATGCCGCCGTACGCGGTGGGCGGGAGTTCGAACCAGGGGGGCGCGATCATGGCGATACTGGGTTGACTCATGTTCGCCCCATTCCCGGGGGGTGAGGGGGTAAACGGTGCCGTCGCGAATGTCCTTCGACCTAATGAACCAATTCGATACCGGAGGGCAGATGTCCGATGCGGACTCCCGATCCCTTGGCCTCGATGGAAATCCGGCTACCACCGAGCGGAACGTCATCGATCAGTAACGCTCCGAAGGATTCCGGTAACGCGGGGGAAATGCGCAGTCTGCGATGCGGCAGTGCGGGCTGGAACCGCAGGAGAGTCCGCAGCAGGTGGATCGGGGCGGCCGAGGCCCACGCCTGCGGTGAGCACGAGGTGGGGTACGGGATGGGGGTGGCGTACTCGGAGCGGTCGAACCCGCACATCAGCTCGGGCAGCCTGCCGTCGAAGGCGTCGGCGGCGTCGAAGGTCGCCACGGCGACCCGCTGGGCGTGATCGACGAACCCGTAGCGCATGAGCCCAGCCGCGATGATGGCGTTGTCGTGGGGCCACACGGAGCCGTTGTGGTAGCTCATGGGGTTGTAGGCGCCCATCTCCGAGGAGAGGGTGCGAATTCCCCAGCCGCTGAACATGGTTTCGTCCAGCAGGGAATCGGCCACCGAGGCCGCGCGGTCCTCAGCGATGATTCCGGTCCACAGACAGTGACCGATATTCGACGCAACGGAGTCGATGGGGCGTTTGTCGGCGTCGAGTCCGAGGGCGTAACGACCGAGTTCGGGCAGCCAGAACGTCTCGTTGAACCGCCGTTTCAGTTCGGCGGCGCGAGCGTGGAAATGGCGGCTGCCGTCGCGGTCGCCGAAGCTCTCCGCCAGTTCCGCGCGGGCCACGAACGCGGCGTAGGCGTAGCCCTGCACCTCGCACAGGGCGATGGGCGAACGTGCGATGGTGCCGTCGGCGAAGTTGACGCCGTCCCACGAGTCCTTCCAGCCCTGGTTGACCAGCCCGCGGTCGGTGGCGCGGTGGTACTCCACGAAGCCGTCGCCGTCGCGGTCGCCGTAGTGGTCGAGCCAGTCGAGCGCGCGGTCGGCGTGCGTGAGCAGTGCCTCGACGTGGTCCCTGCCAATGCCCCAGCGGCTCAGCTCGCCGAGCAGCATCACGAACAGCGGTGTGGCGTCCACGGTGCCGAAGTAGATGTGGCTGCCGCCCAGCGCGAGGGAGACGTCGGCGCCGAACCGTACCTCGTGCAGGATGCGGCCGGGCTCCTCCTCGCTGTCGGGGTCGACCGCGGTGCCCTGGTGGCGCGCCAGCGTCTGCACGGTGCCCAGCGCGAGGGAGGGGTCCACGGCCAGCGACATGAGCGAGGCGAGCAGTGAGTCGCGACCGAACAGCGCCATGAACCACGGGGCGCCCGCCGCGATGGCGACGTCGTCGGGGTGGTCCGGGTCGAACATGCGCAGCGCTCCGAGGTCCTCGCGGCTGCGTTGCAGGCTCGTGGCCACCGACCGGTTGTCCGAGTAGCGCAGCACCGGGCTCTCCTCGCGCCAGCGGCGGGCCAGCACGGCGGGCCGCGAGAGCTCGACCGGCCGCTCTCGCGGAAACAGCGGCGTGATGGGGGTGCCGTCGACGACCGGCAGCGAGGCCACGGAGGCGTACCACTCCGCTCCGGCGGGGACGGTGACCCGGAAGCTCACGCGGTCGCGGGAGTACTCGGCGGCGGTGTCGTCGAGGGTGTGCCCGGTGATCCGGACGCCGCGGCTGGTGGAGTCGAGGTACCGGGCGAGGTAGAGGCCGCTGCCGGTCACCTCGACGGCGTGGTGCCCCTTGTCGCGGATGCGGCCCGCCTTGACCTCGAAGACGTCGGCGAAGTCGGCCGCGACCCGGAAGCCGACCGTGCAGGTGACGTCGACTCGCCCGTAGTTGCGCAGGATGAGGTCCTCGCGCATGCCGCCGCCGATGTAGCGTTCGCGGCGCACGAGCAGCGAGCTCTCGCCCTCGCCCTCGCCGGAGTGGGCCCGGCCGACGAACCGCGCGTGGAACGGCTCGGGAATCTGGACGGTGATCGGTTCGACCGGCCTGCCGTCGATGCGCAGGTTCCACCCCGAGAGGATGCGGGTGTCCTGGTAGAAGGTGCCCTCGGCGAGGGCACCGCCGAACTCGCCGTCGTCGCCGCAGACACAGAACGACGTTCCGTGGACGAGGGTCACCGCCATGCCGGACCTCCTCGGCGTGCTCGCTGTCGGGGACGACGGGCGTGCCCGCCGGGGCTGGCCGCACGGCGGAGGCGACGGTGTTCCGGAATCAGCTTTCCGGGCCCCGCTGCCACTCGTACACGCCTGCGCCGAGGGCGTAGGAGAGGTGGCCGCCGAGCGCGCCGCCCGCCGAGACCGCGGCCAGCCCGGCCAGTCCCCACCACGCTCCTGCGCCGTGGGAGCCGCGGGTCCGGCAGCGGTGCGACGTAACGTAACACGCCTGTGCCGCCACGATGGCCAGGTAATGCAGCGCGCCGACACGGCGTTGCACGGGGGACAGGCGGGAGAACTCCGCCAGTCCGGTGACGACGGCGGTGGGTACGGTGACGACGCCGACGGCCACGCACAGGCGGGCGGCGTCGCGTTTGCGGAGGGCGTCGAACACGGCGGAGGACACCCACGCGCCGATCGGAACGGTGACCGCGAGCGGGTGGACCGGGTGGCCGAGCCACGATCCCCGCAGGGCACGGTCGACGGCCCGGCCGTCCAGCGCGCGCCGGAGTTGTGTGGCGGCCTTCGCGGTGAGGTGGTCGAGGCGGTCGAAGGACTCGGATTTGCGCAGCAATCGATCGAGCATCATTCCGGTTCTGGTACCCGGGCAGACGTGGTCGAACCTCGGCCACTCCGGTGACGGGCGCGCGGCCGTGGTCACGCAGGGAGGTTGACCTGATCGTGTGACAGTGATGTATAACGACCTATACCCCGCGGCAGGAGGTGACCGTCGTTAGGCATGTCACCCCCGTACGCGGGGTACCCGGCCACGTATGGCGCTGGAGAACATCTGGATCGCCACGCTCAGCGACGGGCTGATCAGGGCGGACCACGTCGCGGGTATCGAGGCGCACCAGACACCGGAGCTGACGGGCAAGGCGTCCCGCTGGTTGCTCGACGTCACGCTCGCCGCGCCCGCGGGCAGCGGGACGCGGGAGGGCTGGGAGATCGCGCAACTGCACCGGACTCTCGCGCAGACCGACGGCTACCCGTCGCGGGCCGCGGAGGAACTGGCGCGCACGCTGGACTACCTGCGTCGGCGGGACATCGCGGGTGTGCTCAGGGCTGTGGTCCGGCACGAGACGCTGCGCTTCGAATTCTTCCCCTTCGACACCGGCGAGGACGCCTGAACCGCGCCGTCACACGCGGCGTCGTTCCGGCTGTGCCCGGTCCGCGCCGCTCACGGGCCTGCGCGCCCAGATGCCGGCCAGCGTGGCTCCGGACACGTTGTGCCAGGCCGAGAACACGGCGGCAGGCAGCGCGGCCAGCGGCGCGACGTGGGCGGTGGCCAGGCTCGCCGACAAACCCGAGTTCTGCATGCCGACCTCCACACTGACCGCCCGGCGCGCGGACTCGTCGAGACCGGCGACCCTGGCCGCGAAGTAGCCGAGCAGCAGCCCCAGGCCGTTGTGGACGATGACGGCGGCGACGAGCAACAGGCCGCTCGTGGTGACGACGTCGGCGTTGGCGCCGACCACGGCGGCGACGACGAGCACGATGCCGGTGACCGACACCAGCGGCAGGTACGGCAGGACCCGTTCCACGAGCCGCGCCGCCAGCGCGCGCACGAGGATGCCGGCCAGCACGGGGACGAGCACGATCTGCACGATCGAGAGGAACAGGTCGCCGAATCCCACGGGCAGGTTCGATCCGGCCAGCCACAACACGAGCAGCGGAGTGAGCACGGGCGCCAGCAGTGTGGCGACCGAGGTGAGGGTCACCGACAGTGCCACGTCGCCCCGGGACAGGTAGACGATCACATTGGACGCGGTACCACCGGGAGCCGAGCCCACCAGCACCATGCCGGTGAGCAGGAGACCGGTGAGGCCGAACGTCCAGCTGACTCCCACGGCGACGAGCGGCATCACGAGGAACTGGGCACCGAGGCCCAGCAGCACGGCCCAGGGGCGCCGCAACACCAGTGCGAAGTCGGTGGGCCGCAGAGTCAACCCCATGCCGAACATGATCACGCCGAGCAGGAGCGGCACGAACGCGGCGAGCGATGCCGTCTGCTCGGGAACGAGCAGCCCCACGAGCCCGCCCGCCAGCACCAGCACCGCGAACCAGCGGCCGGCGAACCCGGCCACCGCCGCGAGCGGACTCCGTCCTGCGCCCATGTCCCACCTCAGCAACCCTGTCGATGTCCGGTGTCACTCTACGGGTGGTCGTGGTCCGGGGGACTCACGCGAGGGCGCTCGCCCACCGCGGATGCCGCTGCACCAGCACGGTGCCCCGGACGATGGCCTCCTTGACCACGGCACCGGTGCGGCCGGTGAGGACGGCCTCGATCGGAGTGTCGTCGGCCCGCACGGCCTGGACCAGCGCGTCGCGCCTGCCCAGGCTGATGCACCGCGTGACGTACCGGAACCGCCACGGGCGAGGTGACTCGCCGCGCAGGCGGGCGGTGATGGCGTTCGCGACGTAGGCGCCGGAGGGCAGACCGGTGGCGCAGGCCATCCGTAGTGGCCGCCCGTCGCCGGCCCGGAGCACGGCGGCGTCGCCCACTCCGTGGACCTCAGGATGTGACACCGACCGGACGGTGGAATCCACGATCAGCCTGCCCGCGTCGTCCACGGCCAGGCCGCTGCGCGCCGCGAGGTCGGGAACCCGGAATCCGGTGGTCCACACCACCGTCCCGGTGGGCAGGACGGTGCCGTCGGTCAGGGTGAGGCCGTCGGTATGGACCTCGGTGACCCGCACCTCGTCGAGGACGTCGATACCGAGCCTGGTGAACGCCGTTCGCAGGTGGCGGCGGCCACGGTCCGAGAGCGCGGCGCCGAAGGTCCCGTCGGTCACGAGCCGGACGGTGTGGCCGGGGAACGACTCGGCGATCTCGGTGGCGGTCTCCACACCGGTGAGGCCGCCACCGACGACGGTGACGTCGCCGCTGCCGGAGCGCAGCCTACGGGCCAGCCTGCGGGCGCTCGCGGTGTCGTCGACGGAGAAGGCGTGCTCGGCGGCCCCCGGCACCGCACTGCGGTCACCGACGCTGCCCGCCGCGTAGACGAGCTGGTCGTAGGGTAGATCGGCGCCGCCCGCGGTGCGCACCCCGCGCCGCTCGGGGTCGAGGGCGGTCGCGGTGTCCACGACCAGCCGTACCTTCGCGCCCCGGGCCAGTTCGCGCAGTGGAAGGTCCCGGGTGGGCTGCCCGGTGGCGAGCTGGTGCAGGCGCACGCGCTCGGTGAACCGGTCGGAGGGATTGACCACGGTCACGGCCAGGTCCCGGTGCCGGGCCAGCGACCGGGCCGCGATCCACCCCGAGTATCCGGCGCCGATCACCACGATGCGGGTTCGGGTTGCCATGTCGGGCTCCTTTCGTCGTATTCCCAGTACTCCCAAGACGACGTCGCCCGCGTGGGTGTGACAGCGATGGGCCGTGAAGGGCGTCACCTGTGCGGCGGAGGCGTCGGCGGGCGCCGGGGTGGGTACTGGGGACGTGGAGGTGCGCGCGATGATCGAGGTGAGCCGGGTGATGCCCGTGCGGCCGGACCGGGTGTGGGCCGTGTTGTCCGACGGGTGGACGTACGCGGGCTGGGTGGTCGGCAACGCCCACGTCCGGGACGTCGACGAGGGCTTTCCCGCCGAGGGCACCCGCATTCACCACAAGGCGGGGATGTGGCCGCTGCTCGTGCCGGACGTCTCGGTGGTCACGGCGGTCGCGGCGGGGCGGATGCTCGAGCTGGCCGCGCGGGCCTGGTTCTTCGGGCGGGCGCGGGTGCGGATCACCCTCGACGCCGGGGGCGAGCACGCTACGCGCGTCACACTGGCCGAGGAGGCCGTCAGCGGCCCGGCGGCGGCGTTGCCGGACGCGGTGCAGGCGGCATACCTGCGGCCCCGCAATGCCGAGGCGCTGGCACGGTTGCAGGACATGGTGGTCGGGCGGACCTCGCGGGAGCGCGGTGGTCCCGCCGGAACGCCGGGGTGAACGGGCGAACCGGTTCAGTCCTGGGACTGGTGGCTGGGCCTTCCCCACGGCACCGAGCACCAGCGCCGCCACAGCGGCGCGGCGGTCTCGGGTGCCAGTGCGTCGCTGGCGGTGCCCGCCCGGTCGCGCAGGCCCGCGGCGAGGCCGCTGACCGTCTCGGCGGCGTCGTGGGCCGGCACCCAGTCCAGCGCGGTCCTGGCGCGCGTGGTGTCGGCGAGGCTGGCGCGATCGGCCAGTTCGAGCCAGCCCGGGTGCAGCGGATGCAGTCCGGTGCGCCACGCCAGGCCACTGCCCGCGCGCAGCACCGTCCTGGGCACGACCACGCGGGGACTGCCCGCGGCGGCGGCGAGATCGGCGGCCCGCAGTACGGGTTCGGCGGCCACGTTGAAGGCGCCCGTGGCTCGCCGGTCGAGAATCGTGTGGATCGCGGCGGCGACGTCGTCGGCATGCACCACCTGAACCCGCAGATGCGGCCAGAGCGGTAGCGGCAGCCACGCCCGCCCGGTCCAGCGGCCGGGCAGCGCCACGCCCAGTAGCCAGCGAGCGAACTCGCCCGCGGCGTCGTGTTGCAGGACCGCGCACGGCCGCACCCGGCTCAGTGCGATGCCGGGATACCGGACGGCGAAGTGGTCCAGTTCCCGCTCCAGCCACGCCTTGCCCCGGCTGTAGGCGCTGCCCGCGATGCCGCCGGTCGCCCAGCCCTCGCTGACGCGGGACCACCGGGGCGCGGGGGAGTAGGCGGCCACCGACGATCCCACGACGAGCTGCCCCACCCCGGCGCGCGCGGCGGCCCGCAACACCGTGCGGGTACCCACGGTGTTCGTGCGCCACAGCGGCGGGTCGTCTCGTCGCGGGTGGATCGCCCAGGCCAGGTGGACCACCGCGGTCGCTCCGTCGAACGCGGCGTCGAGCGTGTCCGGCGCCTCCGGGGCGCCCAGGTCGCACGGAACCCAGTCGGCGTGCCGGTAGGGCTCGGTGCCCGGCTCGGGAACCCGCCGCGCGACGCCGATGAGGGAGGTGCCACTGTCGCGCGCCAGGCTCCGCAGCAACGCCGTCCCGACGTTACCGCTCGCCCCGGTCACCACCACCGTTCCGCCGACCGTCACACCCCTGCTGATCCCCGCTGCGCGTCGCGGGGAAACGCGGGGACGGTGCGGAGGCCGGGTGTAGTGTCCCGGCGAGTGGGTACGTCACAGGCCGTGAACGCGGCGCCCTCGAACTCAACCCCCGGCGACACGGTGGACGCCGTCGTCGTCGGCGCGGGACAGAACGGCCTCGTGGCCGCGAACCTGCTGGCCGACGCCGGCTGGGACGTGCTGGTGCTGGAGGCCACGCCCCACATCGGCGGTGCCGTCCGCACGGCGGAGCTGACCGAGCCGGGTTTCCGGCACGACGTGTTCAGCGCGTTCTACCCGCTGTCGGCCGCCTCACCGGTCATCCGCGGTCTCGACCTGGAGCGGTACGGGCTGCGCTGGCGGCACGCGCCGTCGGTGCTGGCACACGTGTTGCCCGACGACCGGGTGGCCGTGCTGTCGCGTGATCTCGACGCCACGGTGGCGTCGGTGTCGGCGTTCGCCGAGGGGGACGGCGAGGCGTGGCGCACCCAGTTCGCGCAGTGGCGGCAGGTGCGCGACCCGTTGCTGGACACCCTGTTCACCCCGTTTCCGCCGGTGCGGCCTGGGCTGCGGCTGGCGCGGGCGCTCGGAGCCGCCGACGGGGTGAGGTTCGCGCGGATGCTCGCGATGCCGGTGCGCGCGCTCGGGGAACAGACGTACCGGGGTGACGGCGCCCGGCTGCTGCTGGCGGGCAACGCACTGCACAGCGACCTGGGCCCCGGGGCCGCCGGGAGTTCGGTGTTCGGCTGGCTGCTGTCCATGCTCGGACAGGACGTCGGCTTCCCGGTTCCCGAGGGCGGTGCGGGCGGCCTCGCCGACGCGCTGGCCGCCCGGCTGCGGACCAGGGGCGGCCGGATCGAATGCGGACGCCCGGTGACCCGGGTGCTCGTGGCCAGGGGCCGGGCGGCCGGGGTGCGGGACGCCGAGGGCGGGTTCGTGCGCGCGAAGCGGGCGGTGCTGGCGGACGTGCCCGCGCCGATCCTGTACCGGGAGCTGGTGGGGCCGGATCACCTTCCGGCCCGGCTGCTGTCCGACCTGGACGGTTTCGAGTGGGACGACGCGACGGTGAAGGTCGACTGGGCGCTGTCCGGTCCGATCCCGTGGCGCAATCCGGCCGCGGCGGGCGCGGGCACGGTACACCTCGACAACGACCTCGACGGGCTCACGCGCTACAGCGCCGAGCTGGACTCGGGTGCGGTGCCCCGAGAGCCGATGCTGGTGCTCGGGCAGATGAGCACCACCGACCCCACGCGGTCGCCGGAGGGCACCGAGGTGGCCTGGGCGTACACGCACGTGCCGCAGGGGCTCGCGTGGGACGACGACCGGCTGCGCCGGTTCGTGGATTTGATGGAGGAGATCGTGGAACGCCACGCTCCGGGGTTCACGGGGCGGATCCGCCGCAGGCACGTGCTGGGCCCCGCCGATCTGCACCGGTGGCAGCCGAGTCTGGTGGGTGGTGCGATCAACGCGGGCACGGCCGCGTTGCACCAGCAGCTCGTGTTCCGGCCGGTGCCGGGTCTGGGGCGATCGGACACTCCGGTGGATCGCCTGTACCTGGCAGGGGCCTCGGCTCACCCCGGTGGAGCGGTACACGGGGGGCCCGGCGCGAACGCCGCGAAGGCGGCCCTGGCGCGGGGCGGGGTGACGGGCACGGGCTACGGGGCGATGATGCGGGCCCTGCATCGTGCGTTGTACGCCGAGCCGCGCTGAGCGCGGGGTGTCGATCGCCGCGCGTGGGGTATCCGGCGGCCATGCTCGGTGTCGACTCGGCTGACCTCGTTCTCGCCACGTACCTCAACGATCATCACGCCGCCGCGCTCGGCGGGGCGGAGCTGGCCCGGCGGCTGGCCTCGCAGCAGCGGAACTCCCCGCACGCGGCCGAGCTGGCCGGGATCGCCGAGGAACTCGCCGCCGACCTCGGAACCGTGCGCCGGATCATGGGAGAGCTGGACGTGCCGGTGCGGGCGTACAAGGCGACGGCGGCGTGGGCCGCGGAGAAGGTCGGCAGGCTCAAGTTCAACGGGCGGGTACTGGCGTCGTCGCCGTCGAGCCCGGTGCTGGAGCTGGAAGGACTCGCCATGCAGGTGACGCTGAAGTCGGCACTGTGGCACAGCCTCCGGGCTCGCGCCGCCCGCGACGGGCGGCTGGACCCCGACGAGCTCGACGAGCTGCTCGCTCGCGCCGAGGCACAGGCGGCGACGGTGTGGCGGCTGCACGGCCGGTTCGCCGACGCCGCCTTCACCTGACGCAACCCCCCGGCCGGGCCAATCCCGGTGTCGCACTCGGTGGAGTTCGTCTCTGCCGGGCGGGTGAGCCGCGGCCGCGGGCCGTGTCGCGTTGGCGCGGGTGCCCGCCGATTCGGCATGATCGGCTCCGAGCACGGAGCGGAGGCGAGACGAGTGAGCATCGTCGGCACCAGGGTGGCCCGCGTCGAGGACGACAGACTCCTCTCGACCGGGGGCACCTACCTCGACGACCTGCGTGAGGAGGCGCTGACCGGCGCCGCCCACGCGGTGTTCGTGCGCAGCCCGATCGCGCACGCGACCATCACCGGCATCGACACGACGGAGGCGGAGGCCGCGCCGGGCGTGGTCGGCGTGTACACGGCCGCCGACCTGGATCTGGCCGAGGCGAAGGCGGGGCCGGTGGCCCAGCCGTGGCTGGCGGGCGAGGTGGTCCGGTACGTGGGTGAGCCGGTCGCGCTGGTGCTCACCGAGCATCCGTACCAGCTCGCCGACGCCGCCGAACTCGTCGATGTCGACTACGAACCGCTCGACGTCGTCGCCGACGTCGGGACGGCCCTGGCCGGGGACACCGTGCTGCACCCGGAACTCGACGGCAACGTGGCGCAGACCCACGGCGGTGACTTCGCGGACGGCACCTTCGCCGACTGCGAGGTCGTCGTCACCAGGACGATCGAGAACCAGCGGGTGGCTCCCGCGCCGCTGGAAACGCGGGGTGCGGCCTGCGCCTGGGGTGACGACGGCCGGGTGACCGTGTGGCTGTCCACGCAGAACGCGCACTTCGCGCGGTCGGCGCTCGCGAAGGGCCTCGGTGTGGAGCCGGCCACCGTGCGGGTGGTGACGCCCGACGTCGGCGGCGGCTTCGGCGCCAAGATCGGTGCCGATCCCGAGCCGGTGGTGCTCGCGTGGGCGGCCCGCCGGTGCGGGCGGCCGGTGCGCTGGACCGAGACGCGCAGCGAGAACCTCGTCGCGATGACGCACGGGCGGGCGCAGCGCAACACGGTGACCATCGGCGGGCGCCGGGACGGGACGGTGCTGGCGTTCCGGGTGGAGGTCGTGCAGGACGCCGGTGCCTATCCGCGCGCGCTGTACCTGCCGGTGCTGACCGAACTGATGGCGTGCGGGGTGTACCGGTTCCCGGTCGTGGAGACGATGAGCCGCGCGGTGGTCACCAACACCACCCCCGTCGCCGCCTACCGGGGCGCGGGCCGGCCCGAGGCGACGGCCGCGGTGGAGCGCGCGATGGACCTGTTCGCCGCCGAGACCGGTCTCGACCCGGCCGAGGTGCGCCGCAGGAACCTGATCCCGCCGGACGCCTTCCCCCACACCACGCCCACCGGCGCCACCTACGACACCGGTGACTACGCCACCGCGCTCGACGCGGTGCTCGCGGCGGGCGGCTACGACGATCTGCGCGCCGAGCAGGCCCGCCGCCGCGCCGACGGCGACCCGGTGGCGCTCGGGCTGGGACTGTCGGCCTACGTCGAGATCACCGGCGGCGACAATCGCGGCGACAGCGGCAGGGTGGACATCAACCCCGACGGCAGCGTCACCGCGTACACGGGAGTGTCGCCGCACGGCCAGGGCATCGACACCACGTTCGCGATGCTGTTGTCCGACCGGCTCGGTGTGCCGATGGACCGGATCACCGTGCGGCACGGGGACACCGACGAGGTCCCCCGGGGCATGGGCACGATGGGCTCCCGGTCGTTGCAGTTCGGCGGGTCGGCGGTGCGCAAGGCCGCCGACGAGGTCGTGGAGAGGGCGCGCCGCGTCGCGGCCGACGCGCTGGAGGCGTCCGCCGACGATCTCGAACTGGACACCACCACCGGCGTGTGGCGGGTCAGGGGCGTGGCCTCCGGGGGCACGGTGAGCTGGGCTGACGTGGCGGGCCGCGCCGAGCCCGGTGCGCTGTCGGCCGAGGTGTGGTTCGACGAGGTGGCGCCCACGTTCCCGTTCGGCGCGCACCTGGCTGTGGTGGAGGTCGACACGCAGACCGGCAAGGTCGTGCTGCGGCGCATCGTCGCCGTGGACGACGCGGGGCCCGTGCTGAACCCGGTCACGTTCACCGGGCAGCGGCACGGCGGCCTCGCGCAGGGGGTGGCGCAGGCGCTGCTGGAGGTCATGCACTACGACGCCGACGGCAACCCCACCACGGCCACGCTGGCCGACTACTCCTTCGTCACGGCTGCCGACCTGCCGGACTTCGAGTTGGCGGACATGGCCACGCCCACCGACCGCAACCCCCTCGGGGTCAAGGGGATCGGCGAGGCCGCCACCATCGGTTCCACCCCGGCGGTGCAGAACGCGGTGGTCGATGCCGTGGCGTACCTCGGCGTGACCCATATCGACCTGCCTGCCACCCCGCTGCGGGTGTGGGAGGCACTGACGCGAGTACGAGAGGCGGACTGACAGCGTTGCGCGTCACCATCGAGATCAACGGCCGGACGGTGTCCGGCGAGGTCGAGGACCGGACCCTGCTCGTCCACTTCGTGCGCGAGCAGGCGGGCCTCACGGCCACCAACGTCGGATGCGACACCACGTCGTGCGGTGCGTGTACCGTGCTGCTGGACGGCGAGTCGGTGAAGTCCTGCACCGTGCTGGCCGCGCAGGCCGAGGGGCAGCGGGTCACGACGCTGGAGGGGCTCGCGGGCAACGACGGTGGCGAGCACCCGCTGCGGCGGGCGTTTCGTGCCCAGCACGGCCTCCAGTGCGGTTTCTGCACTCCCGGGATGATCATGGCAGCGGCGTCGTTGCTGGAGCGCGATCCGGCGCCCTCGCGTGAGCGGGTGCGGGAGGGGCTGGAGGGCAACCTCTGCCGCTGCACCGGCTACCACAACATCGTCAACGCGGTGATGGACGCCTCCGGCCAGGAGGTGCAGCAGTGATTCCCGCCGCACTGCGCTACCAACGGGCGTCCTCTGTGGACGACGCACTCGCCG
Source organism: Saccharomonospora piscinae (assembly GCF_005862235.1). Taxonomy (GTDB): domain Bacteria; phylum Actinomycetota; class Actinomycetes; order Mycobacteriales; family Pseudonocardiaceae; genus Saccharomonospora; species Saccharomonospora piscinae. The sequence continues at coordinate 212,222 of NZ_VCEK01000001.1, forward strand.
CGCTCGCCGAGCACGGCGACGACGCCAAGCTGCTCGCGGGCGGGCACTCGCTGCTGCCCCTGATGAAGCTGCGCCTGGCCGCGCCCGAGATCGTCGTCGACATCGGCGGACTGCGGGAGCTGGCCGGTGTCCGCGACGACGGCGACGCCGTGGTGCTCGGCGCGCTGGCCCGGCACCACGACCTGAGCCGTGACTCGCTCCTGTCCGAGCACGTGCCGCTGCTCGCGCACGTCGCCGGGGTGATCGGCGATCCGCAGGTACGCCACCGCGGCACCGTCGGGGGCTCGGTCGTCCACGGCGATCCCGCCGCCGACCTCCCCGCCGCCCTGCTGGCCTGCGACGCGGAGTTCGTGCTGCGAGGACCTTCGGGGCAGCGGCGTGTGGCGGCCACCGAGTTCTTCGCCGGCCCGTTCACCACCGCCTGCGAGCCGGACGAGTTGCTCACCGAGATCCGGGTTCCGAAACACACCGGCCTGGGCTGGGGGTTCGAGAAGTTCACCCGCCGCTCGATCGACTGGGCCGTCGTCGGTGTCGCGGTGTGCGACCGCGCGGTCGCACTGATCAACATGAGTGGCACGCCGCTGAGGGCCGGGGTCACCGAGCGGGCGCTCGCCGACGGTGCCCCGATCGCCGAGGCCGCGAAGCTGGCCGACGAGGGCACGAGCCCCGCCGACGAGCCCCACGCCACGACCGCCTACCGGCGGCATCTCGCGCGGGTGCTGACCGAGCGGACGCTGCTCCAGGCCGACCGGCTGGGCTGACCGGGTGCGATTTCACGCCGCGTTGGTCCGGACCTCTCGCCGCTCCCTCGGACAGAGCAATCGCGGGCACGGCTGAGTGAGAGTGCGGCGCATCTCTCGCGTCGCCGGGCCCGCCTTGGGTACAAATACGCACCGTGACTAATACGAAACCCACCGTGTCCGATGAAATCTGGAACGCCTTCGTCGCCGCTCACGAGGCGAAGCTCAACGCCACAAGCGCCCTCGTGGGCGACCCGGAAAGCTTCGCCGCGATCAGCGGGAACAGCCCCGACCGTTCTCCCGAGCCGTTCGGTTCACTGTCCGATGTGGACGACGAAGTGGACCGCGCGCTGGCGACGTTGCACTCGGCCACCGCGACTCCGCTCCCACACCCGGATCATCCTGCCACGCAACTGGCCAAGGAGTCCGGCCAGCAACTCCACCAGATCGTCACGGACACCGACGAGGACATCCACCAGGAGATCTCCAAACTCAAGGACGCCAAGAGTCTCGACGACGCGGCATGGATCGCGTCGATGAAGGAGAAGGAGAAGAAGAGCGGGGACAGACTGCTCGCGGCCAACCACGCCTTCTACCAGAAGATCATGGATCGCGGGCTGGCGCACCCGGACGAACGCCCGTTCCTGATGAAGATCGCTGACGGGTTCAGCGCGGTGGTCGCCGCCGTCGTCAACTTCGTGAAGAAGGCGGCGGAGTGGCTGGTCCAGAAGCTCGAGTGGATCTGGAACAAGATCAAAGACGGTGCGGCCTGGATCTGGGACAAGATCAAGACGGCGGCTAACGCCGTCGCGCACTTCTTCGGGCTCTGACCGGTGGACGTGCGGCCCGCCGGGGCGGGTCCGGCGGGCCGCACGCACGGCACTCGGCGCGAAAGCCCTACAGTACCGCCGCGTCCCGTGCGGTCGAATGCATTGTGGACAGCAGACCGCGGCGGTGCAGCAGGTCGACCACTTCCTCGGCCGCCTCGCCCGGAGTCAGGGCGCTGGTGTCGACCCGCAGGTCCGGTTCCGCCGGGCGTTCGTAGGTGTCGTCCACTCCGGTGAGCCCGCGAATCTCGCCCGCCGCCGCCTTCGCGTACAGGCCCTTCGGGTCCCTGCGCGCGCACTCGGTCAGTGGTGTGCTCACATGGACCTCGACGAAGGCGGTGCCCCTGCGCTCGTGGTGGTCGCGCACGGCAGCGCGGGTCCGTGCGTACGGGGCGATCACCGGCACCAGCGTCAGCACCCGGTGCCGTGACAGCAGCTCGGCGATGTAACCCACCCGGACACCGTGCGTGTGCCGGTCGTCGGCGGAGAAACCGAGGTCGGACGAGATGGTGCCGCGCAGTTCGTCCCCGTCGAGCACGTCCACCTCGACGGTGGCCTGGACCGACGAGGCGATGGTCGAGGCCACGGTTGACTTCCCGGCTCCGGAGAGCCCGGTCAGCCAGACCGTGACGCCCTGCTCGAGTGCGACGGTCGGCTCATGCGACATGCGAGTTCCTCCTCGGTGGTGTGAACCATGACCCCACCTGCGTAACAATCCGCAGTCGAGCAGGGTGAGGCTCGCACTATAGGGCAACACCCCACCGAGTGACATGAAGTGGCTTGGGTAGCGGTGGCGATAGGATGCCGTGCCCATGACCACCGCGACATCCACGACACGGGCGAGCCGACGCCTGTACCTCCATGTCGGCCTGCCGAAGACGGGCACCACGATGCTCCAGGAGCTGATGTGGCTGCACCGGGACTCCCTCGCGGACGGCGGGCTGCTCTATCCGGGCCAGGACCCGGCGGCGCAGCACCGGGCCGCCATGGACGTCCATGCCGGGCGCTACCGGCAGTGGCACGAGCCCGGTGTCGTGGGTTCGTGGTCGTCGCTGGTGGAGCGCCTCCGCAGCTGGCATGGCGACGCGGTGTTCTCCACGGAGCTGCTCGCTCCCGCCAGCCCGGACGAGGCGCGGCAGGTGCGGGAGGCGCTGCACTTCGCCGAGATCCACGTGGTGTGTACGGTGCGTGACTTCGCCCGCCAGGTGCCGTCGGTGTGGCAGGAGAACGTGAAGACCCGGCACACGACCTCGTTCGACGAGCTGCTGGCGGCGTTGCGCTCACCCGAGCTGACCGACGTCAGCCGGGGGTTCTGGGACTTCCAGGACCTTCCCCGGGTGCTGCGCACCTGGGGCACGTCGTTGCCGCCCGAGCGCGTGCACGTCGTCACGGTGCCCCGCCGGGGCGGTTCCACGCGGGTGTTGTGGGAACGTTTCGCCGCCGTGCTCGGCGTCGACGCCCGGCACCTGCACACCGACGTGGGCAGGCACAACCAGTCGCTCGGCTTCGCCGAGACCGAACTGCTGCGGCGTGTCAACGTCGCGCTCGGTGACGATCTCGACTGGCCACGCTACGCCGAGTTCGTCAAGGACCACGTCGCCGCGACGATCCTGGCGCGGCGCGAGTCACCCCGCCTGGCCCTGCCCGCCGACGCGCACGACTGGGCCAGGCGCGCCGCGACCCGGTTCGTCGGCGACATCACCGACTCCGGCTACCACGTCGTCGGAGACCTCGACGACCTGCTGCCCGAACCGCCCGACCCCGACGCGCAACCGGCCGAGGCGGACCAGAGCCGCATGCTGGCGGCCGCCGTCGAGACCATCGCGACGCTGGCGAGGGAGGAGCTCCGGCCGCCCGACGGGCCCCCGCCACCTGACGAACCCCGGCCGGGCATGGCCGGAGTTCTCGACGCGGTCCGGCGAGCCTCCGACGACTCGCCCCCGCTCAACCACGCGCGCCGCCTGTACCGGCGGGTGCGCCCGTCGCGGCGCGCCTGAACGCCGTGTCCGCAGCCCGTGTAGCCGTGTCCGCAGTCTGCGTCGTCGTGTCTGCGGTTCGCGTAGCCGTCGGCGGGTGCGACGACGCGACTCACCGTTCGGCCGCGCGTTTCCTGCGGCGGTACACGACGTAGGTCGTCCAGAAGGCCAGCGCGCTGAGCAGCATGAGCACGCCGAAGAACCACATCAGCCAGTTCGGCTCGGTGGTGAACATCGCCACGACGAAGATCGTCAGCCCGACGGCGGTCATGAGCGCCACGGAGATCAGCCGCCGCCGGGACAGATCCACCGTGGGGCGTTGCGGTCGTCCGGTCATGGGCGCGTATTCTGCCAAACTCGGCGAATCGCCCGGGCATACCCGGCTGGTGGCTTTCCCCGGACCGAGCCCCTAGCCTGTCGGTCGTGGCGAGATATCTGGACGTGCACCCCCGCAACCCGCAGCCCCGCGCGATCGCGCAGGCGGTGCGCGCCCTGCGGTCGGACGGCGTCGTGGTCTACCCCACCGACTCCTGCTTCGCGCTGGGCTGCGTGCTCGGCAACAAGCAGGGTATGGATCGCATCCGCTCCATCAGACGACTCGACCAGCGCCACCACTTCACCCTCGTGTGCCAGGATTTCGCGCAGCTCGCGAAGTTCGTACACATGGACAACACCGTGTTCCGCGCCATCAAGGCCGCCGTGCCGGGCAGTTACACGTTCATCCTGCCCGCCACCAAGGAGGTGCCGCGCCAGCTGGCCCACCCGAAGAAGAAGACGGTGGGCGTGCGCATCCCCGACCACGTGGTGACCCAGGCACTCGTGGCGGAGCTGGGGGAGCCGATCGTGTCGAGCACCCTGCTGCTGCCGGGCGAGGAGGACCCGATGACGCAGGGCTGGGAGATCAAGGAGCGCCTCGATTCGGTCGTGGACGTGGTGCTCGACTCCGAGGACTGCGGGGTGGAGCCGACCACGGTCGTCGACTTCTCCGAGGGTGTGCCGGAGATCGTGCGCGAGGGCTCCGGAGACGTCGAGCGGTTCCGGTGACGCGGCGCGTCACCGGGTCTCCCGGCCGGTCCGGGAACGGAACCGCACGGTGTGTGCGGGCACGAAGGCCGTCACGGTGGTACGCCACGCCAGGTCGGCCGTGAGCAGCTGGTAGGTCACCAGCGCCAGCGCGCTCCCGTCGACCGCGGGCATCCACGCGCGCAGCAGCCCTTTGGCCTCGTAGCGGTACTGCAGCCCGCCCGGGTCCTCGTCGGTGAAGGTGAAGGCGTCCTTGCGCAGTGCCGCCCGCAGGTCGACCCACACCCAGCGGGGCGGGTCGACGGGCCGGAATCCCTCGGGCGCGTCCCGCGCTCGCGTCCACACCGGCCGGGTCGGCGTGGAACTCTCGTCGCGCTGCCACCACGGCCACGGTGGGTCCGAGGGTCCCGGCACTGATGCTGGTTGGTTCACGTGTACTCCCCGCACTACTCCCGTAAGTCGAACAATAGTTCGATCGAACGGAGTAGTGTCAAGTCGCTGTCACCCGTGCCACTGACACCCGTGGCGGGGTTTGCGGGGAGTGTCGCCTCGGTGACGCCTCAGGTGATGAGGCCGGGCAGCAGTGCCGCCGAGGCGAGTGAGCGCCGCCTGCGCAGCCACACCTTCCGCGTGCCGTCGGAGTAGAGCCGGACGTTGGACAGTTCCCAGCCCGAGAACTCCGCCTGGATCGACAGCTGCACCGTGGCGGACAACCGCGACACGCCGGGCGGCAGCTGCACCCGGCGGTACTCCCAGTCGCCGTCGACCACCGCTTCCGCGTTCGTCATGGAGTGATCACCTGGACCCCTTCCCCGGTCGCCGAGCCCACCACGACCTGACCGGTTCGTGGTTCGACGGTAACCGAATCGGGCTGCCGGACGGTGGGGTAGCGGTGGCGTTCCCGGGGTTCGCCGCCGCGAACGTCGAAGCCCACGACTTCGTTGCGCGCGGTCAGCGTCACCCACAGCAGGTCGCGCTCGGGGTCGTGGGCGAGGTCGTAGGGACCGCCGGGCACGGGATAGCGCTGCCGCAACATCAGCGGGTCGGTGGAGAAGGCGAGCAGACCGCCGCGCCGGATGTCGGCGACGAAGACCCGGCCGAAGTCGTCGGTGGCCACGTTCGTCGCGCCCTGGCCCGCTCGAAGCCCTTCCCCGACCTCCTGCTCGTCGAGGTCGACGGCGAACACGGCGGTGCGCAGGCGATCGAGGACGACGGGCTCGCCGCCGGCCACCACGACGTCGTCGGCGCTGTTGAGGCCGCCCTCGACGGTGGTGGTCACGCGGCCGTCCTCCACCACGGCGACGCCGCGGCGCTCCCGCAGGCTCACCAGGGTGCGGTCGCCGAGTACGGCGGCACCGGTCGGTCCGCCCCGGACGTCGGTCGTGTCGAGCGACCCGGAGGGCAGCGCGATACGGGCGAGGACGTCGGCGCCGGGCACGGACGCGAGCAGGGTGCCCTGCGAGGCGGTGAGGTCTCCGGCCGGCGCGGGCAGCTCCACCGTCGTGGGCCGCCCGGGCTCGTCGCCCTGGAGGCCGGCGAGGTCGGCGAGGTCATAGAGCAGCACCCGAGGGGGATCGGTGACCGCGACGGCGAGCGTGCCGGTCTCCTGATCCGTGGCGAGGTCGGTGACCGCTCCCTGGTCCGCCCCGAACACGGTGCCCTCCGGGGTCGCGGTCGGCTCCGGTGCCCGGGCGGGGCTCGCCGCGCTCGGGTCGGCCACGACCTGCAGCTCGTCGTTCACCTCGCCGTCGTTGCCGCACGCGGCCAGTGAGGCCGCGGCCACGCAGCCGAGTGCGACGGCGAGAGTCCGCACGTCACGCCGGGCCCTCACGAGAGCCACCGTTCCGGGTAGCCGAACTCGACGGCGCTGACGTCGTCGAGCGCGTTCTTGATCGCCGAGGGCAGGGTGAGCGACTCGGCGGCCAGCGAGCCCGCGAGCTGGGTCTTGTCTCTGGCGCCCACGATGGGCGCCACGACACCGGGCCGGTCCCGCACCCACGCCAGCGCCACCGACAGCGGCGACGTTCCGAGCCCGTCCGCCGCCGTGACGACGGCCTCCACTATCCGGGAGGCCCGCTCGGTGCGGTGCTGCTCGACGTATCCGGCGTAGTCGGACGACGCACCGCGCGAGTCGGCGGGCGTGCCGGTGCGGTACTTGCCGGTGAGCACTCCCCGGCCCAGCGGTGCCCACGGCAGCACGCCGATGCCGTGGTGCGCGGCCGCGGGAACGACCTCGCGCTCGATGCCGCGCTCGAGCAGCGAGTACTCCGACTGGATCGACACGATCCGCCCTTCCTTCAATCCCGGGGCGGCGGTCGCGAGCTGCCAGCCCGTGTAGTTGCACACCCCGACGTAGCGGGCCTTGCCGCTGCGCACGACGTGGTCGACGGCGGACAGGGTCTCCTCGAGGGGGACCGCGCCGTCCCAGGCGTGCAGCTGCCACAGGTCCACGTGATCGACTCCGAGCCTACGCAGGGAGCCGTCGAGCGCGCGCAGCAGTGCTCCCCGTGAGGCGCCGCCCCCGAACGGTCCGTTCGTCCTGCGGGCGACGGCCTTGGTGGCCAGCACCACACTGTCGCGGGGAACGAGGTGTCCGAGCAGAGACCCGAGCAGCAGCTCGACCTCCCCGTCGCCGTAGATGTCGGCGGTGTCGACGAGGGTTCCGCCCGCGTCGACGAACGCGGCGAGCTGGTTGGCGGCGTCCTCGGCGTCGGAGCTGGTCGACCAGGACAGCGTGCCGAGCCCCACACGGGAGACCCGCAGACCGGATGTGCCGAGCTGACGGCTTTCCATAGCGCCAGAGCCTAACCGTCACGCGGCCGGGTCCGGGACCATGTCGTGTCGGGTGGCGCGTTACCGCCCGATAGTGTCGGCGTCCGTGCGATTGGGTCTGAATCTCGGGTACTGGGGCGCGGGCAACGACGCGGCCAATCTGGCGCTGGCCAGGGAGGCCGACACGCTCGGCTATTCGGTGGTGTGGGTCGCGGAGGCGTACGGCTCCGACGCGGCGACGGTGCTGGCATGGGTGGCGGCGCAGACGTCGTCGGTCGATGTGGGCAGTGCGGTGTTGCAGATTCCGGCTCGGACACCGGCGGCCACCGCCATGACGGCCGCCACGTTGGACACCCTCTCCGGCGGCCGGTTCCGGCTCGGGCTCGGGGTGTCGGGGCCGCAGGTGTCCGAGGGCTGGCACGGGGTGCGGTTCACCGCGCCGCTCGGCCGCACGCGCGAGTACGTCGACATCGTGCGCGCCGCGTTGTGTAGGGAGAAGGTGCGCTACGAGGGCAGGCACTTCCGGTTGCCGCTGCCGGACGGGCCAGGGAAGGCGCTGGCGCTGACCGTGCATCCGGTGCGGGAACGGCTTCCGCTGTACCTCGCGGCCATCGGGCCGAAGAACCTGGAGCTGACCGGTGAGATCGCCGACGGGTGGTTGCCGGTGTTCTTCTCCCCGGAGCACGCCGAAGCCCAGCTGTCCCACCTGCGGACCGGCGCGGAGCGGGCAGGCCGCTCGGTGGGTGATCTCGACATCGCGCCGACGGTGCCGCTGGTGCCGGGCGAGGACTGGCGGGCGTGCGCCGACGCCGTCCGGGGCTATGCGGCGCTGTACCTGGGTGGAATGGGCAGCAGGGACAGGAACTTCTACAACCGGCTCGCGGTGCGGATGGGCTTCGCCGATGCGGCGGCCGAGGTGCAGGAACGCTATCTGGCCAAGGACTACGACGGCGCGAGGGCGGCGGTGCCGCTGGAGTTCCTCGACGCGACGTCGCTGCTGGGCCCCGAGGAGCGCATCGCCGAGCGGATGACCGCGTTCGCCGAGGCCGGGGTCACGACGCTGAGCGTGGCGCCGTTCGCGGACCCCGCGGCGGGTGCCGGGGTGCTGCGCACCGCGGTGGCGGCGCTGGAGCGGGCGGGGGTGGCCTGATGGGCTGGTTCGAGGCTCTCGTGCTGGGGCTGGTGCAGGGGCTCACGGAGTTCCTGCCGATCTCGTCCAGCGCGCACATCCGCCTGACGGCGGCGTTCGCGGGTTGGGGGGACCCGGGTGCCGCGTTCACGGCGGTCACCCAGATCGGCACCGAGCTGGCGGTGCTGCTGTACTTCAGCCGCAAGATCTGGCGCATCCTGCGCCACTGGTTCCTCTCGCTCGGCAAGCGCGAGTACCGCTCGGACCCGGACGCGAAGATGGGCTGGCTCATCATCATCGGGTCGGTGCCGATCGCCGTGCTCGGACTGCTGTTCGAGGAGCGCATCGAGAGCGTGTTCCGCGATCTGCGGCTGACGGCGACGACCCTGATCGTGTTCGGGTTGCTGTTGCTGCTGGCCGACCGCGTCGGCCGCAAACAGCGGGAGCTGGATCAGCTCACCGTGCCGCACGGCCTGGTCTACGGATTCGCGCAGGCGATGGCGCTCATCCCCGGCGTGTCGCGTTCGGGCGGCACGATCACCGGTGGCCTGCTGCTGGGCTACAAGCGGGCCGAGGCGGCCGAGTACGCGTTCCTGCTGGCGGTGCCCGCGGTGCTCGCCTCCGGCGTGTACAAGCTGACCGACATCGGTGCCGGTGATGCTCCCGGCGTGGGGCCGACGGTGCTGGCCACCGTGGTGTCGTTCGGTGTGGGTTACGCCGTGATCGCGTGGCTGATGGCCTACATCAAGAAGAACAGCTTCCTTCCGTTCGTGATCTACCGGGTCGTGCTCGGTGTGCTGGTGCTGGTGCTGGTCTACGCCGGCGTGCTCGACCCGAACGCGGGCCCCACGGTGGTGGGGGAGCCGGAATGAACCCGTAGGGTGGCGTCGTGGGTACTGTGATCCTGCTGCGGCACGGCCGGTCGACGGCGAACAGCTCGGGTGTGCTGGCCGGTCGCACGCCGGGCGTGGGTCTGGACGACACGGGCCGTGCGCAGGCCGAGGCGCTGGTCGCGCGGCTGGCGACGGTTTCCCTCGCCGATGTGGTGACCTCGCCCCTGTTGCGGTGCAGGCAGAGCGTGGCGCCGCTGGTGAAGGACCGGGGCCTGACCTTGCGGCCGGAATCCCGGTTGTCCGAGGTCGACTACGGCGACTGGCGCAACCGGGAGCTGAAGTCGCTGGCGAAGGAACCGCTGTGGCCGGTGGTGCAGGCGCATCCCTCGGCGGTGGTGTTCCCCGGCGGAGAGGGGCTGGCGCAGGTGCAGGCCAGGGCCGTCGCGGCGGTGCGCGACCACGACGCCCGGGTCACCGCCGAACACGGTGACGATGCTGTGTGGCTGGCGTGTACGCACGGTGACGTGATCAAGGCGGTGCTGGCTGACGCTCTGGGGCAGCATCTCGATCTGTTCCAGCGCATCGTGGTCGAGCCCGCGTCCGTGTCGGTGATCCGCTACACGGAGACCCGGCCGTTCGTGTTGCGGATGAACGACTGCGGCGGTGAGCTCGGCGGGATCGTACCGCCCGCGCCGTCGAAGCCCTCGAAGCGGTCCCGCCAGCGCCGACGGCGGGCGGACTCGGCCTCCGACGCGGCACTCGGAGGCGCGACAGGGCGAACGGACCGGCCGTGACCGGGAGCTGGGGCGCCTGAGCCGTCAGGTCGCGGGCCTGGCCCGCAGGTGGGCACGTTCGCCCTGCTTGCCGAACAGGCTGAGGATCTCGACCGGGCCCGCGTCCGCGGGGCCGAACCAGTGCGGTACCCGCGTGTCGAACTCCGCGGCCTCGCCGGGGGCGAGCACGACGTCGTGTTCGCCGAGGATCATCCGGAGCCTGCCGTTGAGGACGTAGAGCCACTCGTAGCCCTCGTGGGTCTGCGGGCCGATGTCGCGTGCCGGGTCGTGGGATATGACGAGTTTGTAGGCCTGGATGCCGCCGGGGCGGCGGGTGAGCGGCACCATGGTCATGCCCTGGTGGGTGACCGGGCGCAGGTGCACGCGCGGGTCACCGGTGGGTGGGGCGTCCACGAGTTCGTCGAGTGTGACGCCGTGGGCCTTGGCCAGTGGCAGCAGGAGTTCGAGCGTGGGTTTGCGGGTTCCGGACTCCAGCCGGGACAGGGTGCTCACGGAGATGCCGGTGCGTTCGGACAGTTCGGCCAGCGTGGTGTCGCGGGCGGTGCGCAATGCCCGCAGGCGCGGACCGACGGTGTCGAGGGTTCGCCCGAGGTCGTCGTCCATGCCCCCATCTTGCCACAGTGGCAAAATGTTTTGCTCCCGTCTTGGTGGTGAAGGCAGGCTGAGGCGCGGAGGTGGTCGCGATGACCGGACAGGACGAACGGTACGACGTGGTGGTGCTCGGTGGGGGCGCCGCGGGGCTGAACGGCGCGCTCATGTTGGCGCGGGCGCGCCGCTCGGTACTGGTGATCGACGCGGGTGAACCCCGCAACGCCGTGGCCGCCGGAGTCCACGGCCTGCTGGGTCGGGAGGGCATGGGCCCGGGTGAGTTACTGCGGCGGGGCCGCGACGAGGTGACCGGCTACGGCGGCGAGGTGCGTTCCGGCACGGTCGTCTCGGCGAGCCGTGAGGGTGAGGGTTTCACCGTCTCCCTGGCCGACGGCGACGTCGTGCGGGCGCGGCGGTTGCTGGTGGCTTCGGGGCTGAGCGACGAGCTGCCCTCCATCCCGGGGTTGCGCGAGCGGTGGGGGCGGGATGTGCTGCACTGCCCGTACTGCCACGGCTGGGAGGTGCGGGACCAGGCGATCGGGGTGCTGGCCAGCGGGCCGATGTCGGTGCACCAGGCGCTGCTGCTGCGGCAGTGGAGCGCCGACGTGACGTTTCTGGCCCACACCGGATCGCCGACGGCGGAGGAGGTCGAGCAGTTGGCCGCGCGGGGCGTCGCGGTGGTGGCGGGCGAGGTCGTCGCCGTCGAGGTCACCGACGACTGGCTGACCGGGGTGCGGTTGGGCGACGGCACGGTGGTCGAGCGGGAGGCGTTGGCGGTGGCGCCGAGGATGGTGGCGCGAGCCGGTTTCCTGGCCTCGCTGGGATTGCGGCCGGTGGCGCATCCGGCGGGGGTGGGGGAGCACCTCGTGGTGGACGCGCGGGGCCGGACCGAGGTGCCCGGGGTGTGGGCCGCGGGCAACGTCACCGACCTGATGGCTCAGGTGGGTGCGGCGGCATCGGCGGGTGCGGCGGCCGGGGCGCAGCTCAACGCCGACCTGGTCGACGAGGAGACCGCGCTCGCGGTCGAGCTCCGTCGCGCCGCGTCCGGGTCCACGGCCAGGTGAGCAGCGCCCACGCTGCCAGGATGAGCGCGATCTCGGGCAGCAGGTACCACGGCCAGGGGCCCAGCAGGTCCAGCAGCGAGTCGGTGGCCGGCTTGCGGTTGAGATAGCCGTAGTTGGTGCCCGTGGCGGTGTTGAACAGCATCGCCACGGCGGCCCAGCAGGCGGTGAGGCCGACGGCGACGCGGTAGTCACGCCAGCTGGGGCGCAGGCCCACACCCCAGGTGAGGTAGACGGCGGCCCACACGACCAGCAGGTGCAGTGCCCAGAACGCGAGGAACTCGTGGTGCGGGAAGTCCGGGCTGGCGAGCACGGGGGAGACCAGCGCCTGCGTGGACAGGGACAGGCACCAGTAGTAGGTGAGGGCGTAGGCCCAGCGGGCGTGGCTCCACAGCGCGTAGGCGGCGGCGAATCCGGCCAGGTCGGACAGGTGCAGCGGCACCGTGTCGAGCGGGCCCCAGTCACGGGAGACGAACGTGTAGATGAGCGCGCCGACGTGAATTGTGAGCAGGACGGCGGCGAAGGTGCGGCTCAGGTGCCGCTCGGCGGGAGAGTGCCGGTGGGCCCGGCCCGTGAGTACGAGTGCGGCACAGCCGAGGGCGAACACGGCGAGTACGGCCCAGTGGGAGGGGCCGTAGGGCGTGAACTGCGCTGGCGTCGTGTCCATGGCGTCCGGTCCGGCGGTCCGGTGGTTGTCCGTCCTGTCCATCGTGACAGCCGACAGCCGCACCCGGCACAAATGTATAACACCCTATACGCCGGGGCTTTGTTGGGGACGCTTTCGCCCCGAGATGAGTGCCGCGAAGGCCACCTTCACTGCACTGGACGCAGCGAGGGTGGCCTTCGCGGCACTCGGGAACGGCGGGTGCCGGTCAGATGAGGCCCAGTTTGCGGACGGCGTCGCGCTCCTCGGTCAGCTCGCCGACCGAGGCGTCGATGCGGGAGCGGGAGAAGTCGTTGATCTCCAGGCCCTGCACGATCTCGTAGGCGCCGCCCCGGCAGACCACGGGGAACGACGAGATCAGCCCTTCGGGTACGCCGTACGAGCCGTCGGAGGGAACGCCCATCGAGACCCAGTCACCCTCCGGGGTGCCGTTGACCCAGTCGTGGACGTGGTCGATCGCGGCGTTGGCGGCCGAGGCCGCGGAGGACGCGCCGCGCGCCTCGATGATCTCCGCGCCGCGCTTGGCGACGCGGGGGATGAACTCGTTCTCCAGCCAGTTCTGGTCGTTGACCGCCTCGGCGGCGCTGCCGCCCTTGACCTCGGCGTTGAAGATGTCCGGGTACTGGGTGGCCGAGTGGTTGCCCCAGATGGTCATCTTCTTGATGTCGGAGACCGGGGCGCCGAGCTTCTTGGCGAGCTGGGCGAGCGCCCGGTTGTGGTCGAGCCGGGTCATCGCGGTGAAGCGCTCCGCGGGCACGTCGGGCGCGTGGGCCTGGGCGATCAGCGCGTTGGTGTTGGCCGGGTTGCCGACGACGAGGATCTTGACGTCGTCGGCGGCGCCGGCGTTGATGGCCTCGCCCTGCGGCTTGAAGATGCCGCCGTTGGCCTCCAGCAGGTCACCGCGTTCCATGCCTTTCGTGCGCGGGCGGGCGCCCACGAGCAACGCGACGTTGGTGCCGTCGAACGCCTGCTTGGCGTCGTCGACGATGTCGATGCCCGCCAACAGGGGGAAGGCGCCGTCCTCGAGTTCCAGGGCGGTCCCTTCTGCCGCCTTCACCGCCTGCGGGATCTCCAGCAGCCGCAGCCGCACGGGCTGATCCTGGCCGAGGAGCTGACCGGACGCGATGCGGAACAGCAGCGCGTATCCGATCTGGCCGGCCGCGCCGGTGACGGTGACGTTGACAGGGGCCTGCGTCATGACGTTTCTCCTGCTGACGGGTTTCAGTGCTTGTACTTCGGATGCTATCGGGCGTGGTCGAGGCGGGATCGGTGCGTCACCTCACCTGAACCGATTGAGCGGTGTTGGCATGATCACCTCAGACGTGCCGCAGCAGGTGTTCGAGCACGCGGGCTCCGAAGCGGAGCCCGGCCACGGGAACGCGTTCGTCGACGCCGTGGGCGAGGGCGCGGTAGTCGAAGCCCTCCGGCAGCCACAGTGGCGCGAAGCCGTAGCAGTCGATGCCGAGTGCGCTGAACGCCTTGGCGTCGGTGCCGCCGCCGAGGCAGTAGGGCACGACGACGGCGTCGGGGTCGTGTGCGCGCAGCGCGGTGGCCATGGCGTCGAACCAGGGGGAGTCGACGGGTGCCTGGACGGGGCCGGTGTGCGCGATGATCTCGCGGTCGACGTGTCCTCCGATGAGGGCGTCCACCTCGGACAGGAATGCGTCCTCCGCGCCGGGCAGGGTTCGGCCGTCGAGTTGGGCCTGGGCGAGGCCGGGGATGACGTTCACCTTGTATCCCGCGTCGAGGACGGTGGGGGTGGCGCTGTTGCGGACGGTGTTCTCGACGAGGGGTGCGGCGTCGCCGAGCCGGGTGAGGGTGGCGTCGATGTCGTGGAGGTCGATGTGGACGCCGAGTGCGGTGGCGGTGCGGTGCAGGAAGGTCTCGACGGTGGGGGTGAGCACGATGGGCCAGCGGTGCGCGGTGAGGGCGTGGAGTGCGGTGATGAGGTGGACGACGGCGTTGGAGTCGTTGCGGCGGGAGCCGTGGCCCGCGCGGCCGCGTGCGGTGAGGCGCAGGTGGGTGGTGCCGCGTTCGGCGGTGCCGACGGGGTAGAGGCGGACGGCGCGGCCGTCGGGTGCGCGGACGTGGTGGGTGTAGGCGCCGGATTCGCCGATGGCGGCGGCGCAGCCGCTGAGCAGGTCGGGGTGGTGGGTGGTGAGCCAGTGGGCGCCGTGGGTGCCGAGGTCCTCCTCGTCGGCGACGAAGGCGAGGACGATGTCGCGGCGGGGGCGGTGGCCGGAGGCGGTGATGGTGGAGACGGCGGTGAGGGTGGTGGCGCAGAAGTCCTTCATGTCGACGGCGCCGCGGCCCCAGACGTAGCCGTCGGTGATGGTGCCGGAGAACGGGGGAACGGACCATTCGGTGTCGTCGGCGGGCACGACGTCGAGGTGTCCGTGGACGAGCAGTGCGGGGAGGGTGGGGTCTTCGCCGGGCAGGCGGGCGATGACGTTGGCGCGGCGGGGCGCGGATTCGAGGATGGTGGGGTGGAGTCCGGCGTCGGTGAGGGTGGCGGCGCAGAACTCGGCGGCCTCGCGTTCGCCGTGGGCGTCGCCTCCACCGTGGTTGGTGGTGTCGAAGCGGATCAGCTGGGAGCAGAGGTCGACGACGTCGGGTGTGCTGGCTGTGCGGGCTGTGTCTGCGGTCATGGTGTGTCACCGCCTTGCGGGGTCTCGGGTGGGCTGGTCAGCCGTACTTGCCCTGGGCGGCGCCATCGGCGATGGCGGTGACGATCTTGAAGGCTTTCATGGCTGCGGTCATGGTGGGGGCGTCGAAGCCGACGGTGCGGACGCCGGTCTGTTCGACGGTGGGGATGACGGCGGTGGCCTGGGCGAGGTGGCTGGCGTCGAACTCGACGTCGATGTGGTGGGGGCCGGCGCTGGGGGTGGTGCGTCCGGCGTGGCGCATGCCGTCGGTGGCGGCGGCGGTGAGGTCGGCGCTGGTGCGGGAGGGTGGCAGGCAGACGGCGGCGTAGCGGCTGACGCAGTGTTTGACGGCGACGGTGGTGGCGGTGGGGGCGTAGTCGCGGGCGTCGTCGCAGGTCTTGTCGTCGCCGCTGACGAGGAGGACGGGGACGCCGTGTTCGGTGGCCAGCGCGGTGTTGAGGCGGCCTTCGCTGGCGGGGACGCCGTCGAGGCGGACGTCGGTGATCTGGTTGGGCAGGTAGGTGTGGGAGAGCACGCCGTCGCAGCCGGCTCCGGTGTGGTAGCCGAGGAAGACGACGCCGTCGAGGCCGGTGTCGATGCCTTCCATCATGGACAGGGGTTTGTGTTTGCCGGTGAGCATGCGGGCGCGGGGGTCGAGGTCTTCGAGCAGGAGGTTGCGCTGGGTGGAGTGGGCTTCGTTGACGAGTATGTCGGTGGCGCCGCCGTCGGCGAGTCCGGCGATGGTGGCGTTGACGTCGCCGGTGAACAGGCGGCGGAATCGTTGCCAGGGTTCGGTGCCGGGGACGACGTCGTCGGTCCAGGTGACTCCGGTGGCGCCTTCCATGTCGGCGGAAATCATGATCCTCACCTCTGTCAACCTAGCGGTGGTGTCACAGGTTGCGCATCCGTGACCGCAAATCGTTGACATGGCTTCGTTCGGAGTGGTTATTTTTCCGCTCCGGCTTTCTCGGACCGCAGTGAGGTGGACACAGTGGGTGGGTCTCGCTTCCGGCGTGGTGGTGCGGCGTCGGCCGCGGTGGTCGTGGCGTGGTTGATGCTGGTGTCGCTGGTCCCGGTCGCGCAGGCGCGGCAGGACTCGCCCCGGGTGCTGCGGGTGGCGCTGGTTCAGGAGATCGATCACCTGAATCCGTTCACGGCGAGTTTCGCGTCGAGCACGATGGTGGGCCGGTTCTCGTGGGAGTTTCTGACGTTGCCGTCGGCGGAGGACGCGACACCGACGGGGGGTGTCGCCGAGTCGTGGGAGGTGTCGGAGGACAAGCTGACGTGGACGTTCACGATCCGGGAGGGGATGACCTGGTCGGACGGTGAGGCGGTGACGGCGGAGGACGCGGTGTTCACGTTCGACAAGATCATGTCGGATCCGAAGGCGGCGGAGGCCAACGGCGGCTACGTCGAGAACTTCGTGGCCGTGTCGGCGCCGGATCCGAGGACGCTGGTCATCGAGACGGCGGAGCCGCAGGCGAGTATGACGGCGCTGGATGTGCCGATCGTGCCCGAGCACGTGTGGTCGCGGGTGCCGGACATGCACGATCCGATGGCCGACAGTGTCGAGGTGGTGGGTGTCGGCAGTGGGCCGTTTCTGATCGCGGAGTACCGGCGCAACGAGGTCGTGCGGATGACGGCGAACGAGCGGTACTGGCGTGGTGCGCCCGCGTACGACGAGTTGCGTTTCATCAAGTTCGAGAACGCCGACGCCGCGGTGAACGCGTTGCGGAACGGGGAGATCGATTTCGTCAACCGGTTGACTCGGGCGCAGTTCGACAGTCTGCGGGGTGAGCCGGGGGTGGAGACGAATCAGGCGTCGGGGCGGCGTTACCGGGAGTTGTTGATGAATCCGGGGGCGCGCAACGCGGTGGGTGACGAGATCGGGGACGGTCATCCGGCGTTGCGGGACGTGCGGGTGCGGCGGGCGGTCGCGATGGCGGTGGATCCGAGGGTGCTGGTGGAGAAGGTGCTCGGGGGTTACGGGGAGCTGCCCGGTGGGCTGGTGCCGCCGGTGTACTCGGAGTTCCACTACGAGCCGGGTGAGGACGTGCGCTACGAGTTCGATCCCGGGGCGGCGGAGGCGTTGCTGGACGAGGCGGGCTACGAGCGGGGGCCCGACGGGGTCCGGGCGGGCCCGGACGGTCGGCCGCTGGAGTTCCGGTTGACGGGCCGGGCGAGTGACGACTACGCGCAGCGCGCGGGGGACTATGTGGTGTCGTGGTTGCGGGACGTGGGGATCGCGGTGACGAAGGATCTGGTCTCGGACAACGAGGTGGACGAGACCACGTCGTCGGGGCACTACGACCTGGCGTTTTCCGGGTGGGGTACGAACCCGGACCCGGACTACATCCTGAGTAAGCAGACGTGTGCGGCGTTGCCCGCGGCGTCGGGCAGTAGCAGTAGCAACGCGTTCTTCTGTGACGAGGTCTACGACGAGCTGTACTACCGGCAGGCCGCCGAGTTGTCCGGGCAGCGGCGTGCGGAGCTGGTGCGGCGGGCGCAGGCGCGGTACTACGAGCGGGTGCCGAGTCTGGTGCTGGGCTACGACAACGTGCTGGAGGTGTATCGCTCCGACCGGTTCACGGGGTTCGTGCGGCAGCCGGTGGGTGAGGGGCAGATCATGGAGCAGACCGGGTACTGGGGATTTTACGGTGCGGAGCCGGTGACGGGTGCGGCGGCCGGTGCGGGTTCGGGGGTCTCGGCCGGGGTGTGGGTCGTGGTGGGGGCGGGTGCGCTGGTGTTGCTGGTGGGGGGTGGCGTGGTGCTGGTGCGGCGGCGTGCGTCGGTCTACGACCGGGAGTGACGTCGCTGTGGTGACGTCGTCGTGGGGGGAGGAGACCGCGCCGGGCTCGCGCGGTGGGTCCGGGCTGGTGCGGTTCGTGGCAGGCAAGCTCGGTGGGGCGCTGGCGAGTTTCGCGCTGGTGGTGGTGCTGGGGTTTCTGTTGTTCCGGATGATCCCGGGTGATCCGGTGGCGACGATGACGCGGAACCGGCCGACGAGCCCGGAGCAGTTGGCGGCGTTGCGGGAGCGGCTGGGTGTGGACGAGCCGGTGGCGCGGCAGTTCGCCGACTACGTGCTGGGGTTGCTGACCGGCGATCTGGGTGTGTCGTACGTGTACAACCGGCCGGTCGCGGCGATGATCGGGGAGCGGTTGTGGCCGACGGTGCTGCTGGTGGGCACGGCGACGGTGCTGGCGGTGGTGCTGGGGTTGTGGCTGGGGGCGCGGGCGGCGTGGCGTCGTGGTGGTGTGTTCGACCGGGTCAGCACCGGGGTGGCGTTGACGTTGTGGTCGGTGCCGCAGTTCTGGCTGGGGTTGTTGTTGCTGATCGCGACGCAGGGGTTGTTCCCGAGCCGGGGGATGCGCTCGCCGGTGGTTCCGGATGATCCAGTGGCGCAGGTGCTGGATGTGGCGCACCACCTGGTGTTGCCGTGCGTGACGTTGCTGGCGGTCGTGTACGCGCAGTACATGCTGGTGATGCGGTCGTCGTTGCTGGAGGAGATGGGGTCGGACTATCTGACGACGGCGCGGGCGAAGGGCTTGCGGGAGGATCTGGTGCGGCGCAGGCACGCGGTGCCGAACGCGTTGTTGCCGACGGTGACGCTGGTGTTTCTGCAGTTCGGCATGGTGGTGTCGGGCACGGTGACGGTGGAGACGGTGTTCTCGTGGCCGGGGCTGGGGTTGTTGACTTATGAGGCGTTGCGGGGGCCGGATCTGCCGTTGTTGCAGGGGGTGTTCGTGGTGCTGGCGTCGTCGGTGCTGGTGATGAACCTGGTGGCGGAGTTGCTGTACCGGGTGCTGGATCCGAGGGTGCGTGAGTCGTGACGTCTCCGGTGTGGTGGCGGCGGCGAGCCGCGGCGGCGGCGGTGTGGCGTGCTTTCCGTGGTGAGCGCGGGGGCCTGGTGGGGCTGGGGGTGTTGCTGCTGGTGGTGTCGCTGGCGGTGGCGGCTCCGCTGGTGACGGCGGAGGCGGAGTTGGATGTGACGACGGCGCCTGGGTCGGCTCTTGAGCCGCCGAGCTGGGAGTTTCCGCTGGGCACGGATGTCGACGGGCGTTCGGTGTTGTTGTTGACGTTGTGGGGCGCGCGGGTGTCGCTGTTGGTCGGGTTCGCGGCGACGGTGCTGTCGGTGGTGATCGGCACCCTGGTGGGGTTGGCCGCGGGGCACTTCCGGGGGTGGGTGGCGTCGGTGTTGTTGCGGTTCACCGATTTCTTCCTGGTGCTGCCGTCGCTGGTGCTGGCGATCGCGTTGTCGACGGTGTTGCCGCAGGGGATCGCGACGATCGTGCTGGCGGTGGGGGTGACGTCGTGGCCTGCGACGGCGCGGTTGGTGCGGGCGCAGACGCTGACGGTGGAGAGCAGGCCGTTCGTGGAGCGGGCGCGGGCGCTGGGCGGGGGTCACGCGCACGTGGTGGGGCGGCACGTGCTGCCTGCGGTGTTGCCGCTGGTGCTGGCGAACACGACGCTGGTGGTGGGTAACTCGATCATCGCGGAGTCGACGTTGGCGTTTCTGGGGTTGGGGGATCCGAGTGCGGTGTCGTGGGGGTCGATGTTGCAGACGGCGTTGTCGTCGGGGTCGGTGAGCGCGGGCGCGTGGTGGTACCTGGTGCCGCCGGGGCTGGCGATCGTGGTGGTGGTGCTGTCGTTCACGCTGGTGGGGCGGGCGTTGGAGACGGTGCTGAATCCGGGACTGCGGGGCCGGTCGTGACCGCCGGCGCGCAGGAAACGCCGGAGGTGCCGTTGCTTCGGCTGCGGTCGCTGGGGGTGACGTATCGCAGCGCGGTGGGCGAGGTGCCCGCGGTGCGGGGCGTGGATCTGACGTTGCGGGCGGGCGAGACGCTGGGGATCGCGGGGGAGTCGGGGTCGGGCAAGTCGACTGTGGCGATGAGTGTGCTGCGGCTGTTGCCGAAGTCGGCGTCGGTGACCGGTGAGGTGTTGCTGCGCGGCGAGGACGTCAACGCGATGCGGTGGGGGCGGTTGCGGGCGGTGCGGTGGTCGTCGGCGTCGATCGTGTTCCAGGGGGCGATGCACGCGTTGAACCCGGTGCGCACGGTGGGCGAGCAGATCGCCGAACCGGTGCGGTTGCATGCCGTGGGTGGTGGTGCGGTGCGGGAGCGGGTGGCGGAGCTGCTGCGGCGGGTGGATCTGCCGCCGAGGCGGGCGGGGGCGTATCCGCACGAGCTCTCGGGTGGGCAGAAGCAGCGGGTGATGATCGCGATGGCGCTGGCGTGCGAGCCGGAGTTGATCGTGGCCGACGAGCCGACGACGGCGCTGGACGTGGTGGTGCAGCACCAGGTGTTGCGGTTGCTGGGTGAGCTGGTGGCGGAGCGGGGTATCGGGTTGGTGCTGATCAGCCATGATCTCGCGGTGCTGGCCCAGACCTGTGAGCGGGTCGCGGTGATGTACCGGGGTGAGGTCGTGGAGCAGGGCCCGTCGGGGGAGGTGTTCGAGCGGGGCGCGCATCAGCACACGCGCGCGCTGGCCGCCTCGGTGCACCGGGTCGGGGACGCGGACACGCGGATGGTCGCGGACGGTGAACACGGGGAGGTGGGTCAGGAGTTGCTGGCGGCCCGGGATCTCGTGGTGACGTTTCGTGATCGCGCGGGGGGTCGGGTCGGGGCGGTGGACGGGGTGGATCTGGGGGTGCGGCGCGGGGAGATCGTGGCGCTGGTGGGGCAGTCGGGGTCGGGCAAGACCACGCTGGCGAGGGCGTTGCTGGGATTGCAGCGCGTGGCCTCGGGATCGGTGCTGTTCGACGGTGCGCTGCTGCCGTCGTCGACGGCGGGGTTGCGGGCGTACCGGCGCAGCGTTCAGCTGGTGTCGCAGGAC
Organism: Saccharomonospora piscinae; assembly: GCF_005862235.1. Classification (GTDB taxonomy): domain Bacteria; phylum Actinomycetota; class Actinomycetes; order Mycobacteriales; family Pseudonocardiaceae; genus Saccharomonospora; species Saccharomonospora piscinae. Next base: position 233,106 of record NZ_VCEK01000001.1, read on the forward strand.
CCGGCCGGTGCGCTGAACCCTCGGCACACGGTGTACGAGGCGGTGGCCGAGGGGCCGCGGATCCACCGGTTGCCGGGCGACGAGCGAGCGCGGGTGGTGGCGGCGCTGGAGGCGGCGGAGCTGCGGCCTGCGGAGGAGTTCCTGTCGCGGTTGCCGCACGAGCTCTCGGGTGGGCAGCGGCAGCGGGTGGTGATCGCGGGGGCGCTGGCGTGCGAGCCGAGTGTGCTGGTCGCCGACGAGCCGGTGGCGTCGCTGGACGCGACGGTGCGCAACGAGATCCTGGCGTTGCTGTTGCGGTTGCGGCGTGATTTCGGGCTGGCGGCGTTGGTCATCACACACGACCTCGGGTTGGCGTGGGCGATCGCCGACCGGGTCGCGGTGATGCGCCGGGGCCGGATCGTGGAGTCGGGTGCGGTGGAGAAAGTGCTGCGCACGCCGCGTGAGGAGTACACGAGGTCGTTGCTCGCGGCGCTGCCGACACCTTCGGCGAGCGCATTTCGTCGCGGTGTGTAACCTCAGAAACCAGTATGGCCACCACCACCGATTCCGTGCCGAGCGCCGAGGCGCCCACGGACGAATCCGAGTCCGCGCGCGCGGCTGCCCGCGCGGGCGCGTCGTCGCGTTTCCCGTACCGCACCATCGTGATGGGCGTTGTCGGCAGCACCGTGCTGATGCTGGCGTCGCTGGGGGCGGGCGGGGTCCTGGTCCGCGATCCGGTGATCGGGGCGGGCCCGCTGTCGTGGATGCGGTTCGGTCACGGTCACGCGCTGACCACCGCTGTGCTCTACGTCGGGTTCGCGCTCGTCGTGTGGGCGTGGGTGCGGTTGGGCCGTTACGCCCTGGCCGGCCGCATCGGGACGAGACCGATCCTGGTGGCCGCGTTCGCGTGGATGGCGCCGCTGCTGGTGGCGCCGCCGCTGTTCACGCGGGATGTGTTCTCGTATCTCGGGCAGGGCGCGCAGTTGCTGCACGGGCTGGACCCGTACGACTACGGGCCCGCCGCGCTGAACGTGTTGCCGGACGTGGTGCAGAACGTGCATCCGTTGTGGCAGACCACTCCCGCGCCGTACGGGCCGTTGTTCCTGTTGGTGGCGGAGAACATCGTGGGCGTCACCGGGAACAACATGATCGCCGGGGTCATCGGGACCCGGGTGGTGTTGTTGCTGGGGCTGGCGGGGATGCTGTGGGCGCTGCCGAAGCTGGTGCGGCATCTGGGTGGCCGGTTGCCGGTGACGATGTGGCTGGCCGTGGCGAGCCCGATGACGGTGATCCACCTGGTCGGTGGTCCGCACAACGATTTGTTGATGCTGGCGTTCCTCACGATCGGGGTGTGGGCGGCGCTGGAACGCAAGCACGCGGTGGCCGTCGCGCTGGTCACCGTGGGGATGCTGATCAAACCGACGGCGGCGGTGGCGTTGCCGTTCCTGGTGTGGGTGTGGGCCAACCACCTGCCGGGTGACGAGAGCTTGTGGCGCCGCTTCGTGAAGGCGGTGACACCGTCGCTGGGCATCTTCGGGGTGGTGTTCGTCGCGGGTACGTGGGTGTCGCTGGGGTCGGTCAACCTGGGCTGGGTGACCGGGTTGCAGGCGCCGCAGATCATCGCGAACTGGCTGAACTTCCCGACCGGGCTCGGGGAGGTGGCGCACACGCTGGTGAACCTGGTGGTGGGGGTGCCGGTGTCGCCGTTCGTGACGGTGGCGCGGGCGCTGGCGTGGGTGGCGCTGATCGCGGTGATGGTGTGGCAGTGGTGGAAGGCCCGGCACGGTGGCCGGGAGGCCATCCTGCGCATGGCTGTCACGTTGCTGGCGGTGGCGTTGTTCGCGCCTCCGACGTTGCCGTGGTATCTCACGTGGGGTTTCGTGATCGCGTCGGCGTTCGCGTGGCGGCGGGTGCATCTGGCGGTCGTGGTGGCGGTGTCGGTGTTCTTGGTGCTGGTGTACTACCCCACCGGTGAGCAGAGCCTGTACGACTGGTGGTTCATCGTCGGGGTGATCGCCGCCAGCGTCTACGCCGCGGCGTCGTTGTTGAAGCCCGACCCGCTGGGGTTGATCGCGGTGTGGCGGCGGGAGCCGGTCACCCGGGCCCGGGATGACACTCCGGACGAGCCGGGGGAGCAGGTGGCGCCGGAGGGTCCGCCGACGCCGACCACCCGCGCCAGGTCATGACTCGTACCCGGATGACCGGCCCGGCCGGTGCCGTGCGGGCGTACTGCTGATACTTGGCGGCCAGCGCGGTCACGGCGTCCGGGTCGCTGTCGGTGACGGTGGCGTGGCCGTCGGCGCGGACCCACCACAGTCGTGACCAGTCGTCGTCGTAGTGGTCGACCAGCAGCGACACCCGCGGGTGGGCGCGGATGTTGCGCAGCCGACGCAGGGCGCGGGTGGACTTCGGTTTGGCGTCCACGGCCGACACCACGTCGCCGTGGTCCATCGCGAACGTCACCGGCACCAGGTGCGGCGCACCGTCGGCGCCGGTGGTGGCGAGTCGCGCCACCCGCGCCGCCGCGAACAGCCGACGCGCCGCCACCTCGTCCACGCGCATGGGATCAGCCTAGGGCTCCGTGACCGCGCGGGGGCGGCGGCAGACGTAGGCGTGGGCTGGGGGCAGGTTGCGCCACACGGTGCGGGTCACCACCACCTCGTCGAACAGGTGTTCCAGCAGGCCACGGAACCGCACCGCGCCCGACAGGGGCGCGGCGTGCCGGTAGGCGAACGTGCTGAACGCGCCGTCGGGTGCGAGCGAGCGGGTCACCTCACGCAGGATGCGCTGCTGGGTGGCCACGGGGAACAGGGACCAGGGCAGGCCGCTGACGACCGCGTCGACCTGGTCGACTCCCTGTTCCGCGAGCAGCTCGGTGAGGTCGGCGGCGTCACCGTCGACGACAGTGACGGCCGGGTGCTGGCTGCGGACGTGTTCGGCGAGGACGGGGTCGATCTCCACGGCGAGGTGGCGGCCGCCCGTGGGCAGCCGCCGCATGACCTGTGCGGTGACCGCGCCTGTGCCCGCGCCCAGCTCGGCCACGGTGGGGGCGCCCTGGGTGGGCACGACCGAGGCCAGCACGGTGCCCAGCGCGGCGGAGCTTGGCGCGACGGCACCGAGCAGGCGTGGGCTGCGCACGGCGGCGGAGACGAACACGGACACGGCGCGGGACGCCCGGGGCGTCGTCGTCGGAGTCGTCGGAGGGAAGAACACCATGCGCCGATTGTGTCGTGTCCGAACTGACGGCGGCCTCAGGCACCGGTTTCCGGGGCGACGGGTTCACTGACCTGGGGCGACGGTCAGCGTGCCCGTGGCGGCGTCGAGTTCGGCCGGCAACCCGAGCGGCACCGCCAGCGCTCCGGGGTGGTGGCCGACGTCCAGCCGCCACGCGGTCGGCACACCGAGCGGGCCCAGCCGGTCGCACAGCACCGCGCGCACGGCGCCCGGGTCGGAACCGCAGTCGCTCCACGAGCCGAGTGCGAGCCCGGCCACGTCGTCGAACCAGCCGGTGCGCAGCAGGTGGGTGAGCAGGCGGTCGATGCGGTAGGGCTCCTCGCCCACGTCCTCCAGCACGGCGATACCGCCGTGGGCGGGCCGCGACTCGCGGGTACCGACCCCGGCGGCGAGGACGCTGAGGTTACCGCCGACGATGCGTCCCCTGGCCAGCCCGGCGCGCAGTGGTTCGGCGGCCGGGCTGGGCAGGGTGCGCCTGGCGCAGGGCGCGAACAGGGTCGTGCGCAGGTGTTCGGCGGCCACCGGGTCGAAGTACGCGGTGGCGGGCATCGCCGCCAGCACCGTCGGCACACCCAGGTGGGTGGCGACGGCCTCGTGAACGGCGGTGGCGTCGCTCGATCCCGCGAACAGGGTGGGTTCGGCGTGGCGCAGGGCGGCCCAGTCCACCAGATCGAGCATGCGGTGACTGCCGTAGCCCCCTCGGGCGGCCAGCACCGCCCGCACGTGCGGGTCCAGCCAGGCCTCGGTGAAGTCGCGGGCACGGTCGGCGTCCTCGGCGGCCAGGTAGTCCAGCCGGGGGTGCGGCCGGTCGTCGCGCACGGTGCCGCCCACCCGCACCCGCAGCCCCCACGACTCCAGGACGGCCACGCCGGTGCGCACCGCGTCGGGGTCGGCGGGCCCGGAACACGCCACCAGCGCGACGGTGTCCCCGGCCCGCAGCGCGGGTGGGCACCGCCGCTCGGTGGTCACCGGCGCAGGCGCACCGGCGGCACGCCCGGGGTGTCGAAGCCGAAAACGTGCCCGTAGAAGGCGAGTTCGGTCTCCAGGGCCGTGACCATGGTCTCCGCGCGGCGGAAACCGTGCTGTTCGCCGGGGAATCTCACCAGGGCGTGCGGGACGCCGCTGCCGCGCAGGGCCGCGACGAACCGTTCGGCCTGCTCCGGCGGGCAGATCTCGTCCTGCTCGCCCTGCAACAGCAGCACCGGGCCCGCCAGCCCGCCGAGGTTGTGCAGCGGTGAGCGTGCGGTGTAGCGGCCCTCGGTGTCGGGCAGCGGGCCCACCAGCCCTTCGACGTAGCGGGACTCGAAGTCGTGGGTCTCGCCGCCGTCGCCGGTCCACGGCCGCAGGTCGAGGATCGGGTACTTGGCCGTGGCCGCGCGGTAGAGGCCGCGGGTGGTGGCCGACGCGGCGGCGGTGAAACCGCCCGCGCTGCCTCCCCGGATCGCGAGCCGGTCCGGATCGGCGAGGCCCTCGGCCACCAGCGCCTGCGCGACGGCGGCGCAGTCGTCGACGTCGACCACGCCCCACCCGCCGCGCAACCGTTCCCGGTAGGCCCTGCCCCGGCCGGTGGAGCCGCCGTAGTCCACCGCCACCACCCCGATGCCGCGGCTGGTGAAAAACGCGAAGTCCAGCTCCAGCGCCGGATGGTGGCGCCCGGTGGGACCGCCGTGTGCGTGGACCAGGTACGGGGGCCGCTGCCCTTCGGGCCCGGTGTGGTCGGGATTGGCCGGCGGGTACACGTAGGCCGGTACGGTGCTGCCGTCCCCGGCGGGGAACGACCGTATCCGCGGCTCGGGCAGGTAGGTGCTCGCCGGGCCGGGGGCGGGGTCGGTGAGGTCGGTGATCGTGCCGTCGCCGGGGTGCACGCGCACCACCGCCGCGCGCCGCGCCGGGCCTGCCGCGACCCCGACGACCGCGTCGCCGTGGCGGGCCAGCGTCGGGGTCCACGCGGTGAGTTCGCCCTCGGCGACGGGGGACACGGCACCGGTGGACTCGTCGAGCACCGCGAGCCCGTGGCTGGTGAGCACGGCGTGCCTGCCGCCGCCCAGCGGCGTCGTCCAGCGCGATCCGAGTTTCCACAGCGGCCCGCCCAGCTCCGCCTCCACCCCGGTGAGCGCCTCGGCGGCGCCGTCGAGGGTGATGCGGTGGGGAACCCACCAGCCACCGGGGTCGGTGATCGCGATGAGCGCGTCAGGGCCGTCCCAGTCGAGCTGGCACACCGACGTCGCCGCGTCGCCCGCGAGCACCCGGTGCGGGCCCAGCGTGCCGTCGCCGAGGACCTCCGCCACACACAGCGACGTCGTGTCCCACGGCATGGCGGGATGGTCCCAGCCCAGCCACGCGGCGTGCCGCCCGTCGGGCGCGAGGCGGGGCGCGGTGAGGAAGTGGTGGGACGCCGCCAGCGGACGCGGGCTCCCACCCGACAGCGGGACCGCCACCAGGTCGCGGGCGACGTCGGCGCGCCCGGGGCCGAGCGCGGTCTCCCGCACCGCCCACACCTCACCGGGCGGGCCGGGGCACAGATCGGCGAACCGCACCCCCTGCGGGGTGTCCGGTTCCGCCGTCAGCGGCGTCACCGCGCCGGGCCCGGCGCGCAGGTCCAGCGCGTACAGGCGCTGGTCGTCCCAGTGCGTGAAGACCAGCGTGTCGCCCCGCAGCAGCCACGGGCGGCCGCCGTACTCGTGGACCCGGTTCCGCGCGCTCCACGGGGCGGGCAGCATCTCCTGCACCGCGCCGTCCACCCAGCGCACCAGCGCCACCCGCCCGTTCTCGTGGGGGCGTGATTCGGCCCACCACACGGCGCCGTCCACGACGTCCACCCAGTGCGGCGTGGTGCCCGCGCCCGCGACGTCGCGGGCGCTGATCGGGGAGGTCCAGCTGCCGTAGGGGGTGATCGTGGGCATGGGCGTCAGCCTAGAAGATCTTGCGCTGCGCCGGTGCCCCCGAACGAGCCTCACGGGGGCGGTTGGCATAGGGTCGTAGGTGCCATGGCTCGTGTCATCCACGTCTTCCGTCAACCCGACCGCTTCGTCGCGGGCACGGTCGGGCAACCCGGCGACCGCACGTTCTATCTGCAGGCCCGGGAAAACGTCCGCACCATCAGTGTGACCGTCGAGAAGCAGCAGGTCGAGGTGCTCGCCGAGCGGCTCGCGTCGCTGCTGGAGGAAGTCGCCAGCCGATTCGGCGCCGACGTGCCCGAGGAGGTGCCGGACGACCTCGTGGACACCGAACCACTCGACGTGCCCGTCGAGGAGGAGTTCCGGGTCGGCACCATGGGTCTGGGCTGGGACGCCGAGAGCAAGGCTGTGGTGATCGAACTGCTCGCGATCACCGACACCGAGGTCGACGAGGCCGTCGTGCTCGACGACACCGAGGAGGGGCCCGACGCGGTGCGGGTGTTCCTGAGCCCCGCCGCCGCCCGCGCGTTCGCCTCCCGCGCCGACCGGGTCGTCAACGCGGGCCGCAAACCCTGCCCGCTGTGCGGGGAGCCGCTGGACCCGGCCGGGCACATCTGCCCACGCCAGAACGGGTACCGGCGCGACGCCGAGATCGCCGACGAGGACTGACCGCGCGTTGACCGAGCACGTGGAGGCGACCGACCCCGCTGCCCTCGAGGTGGTCACACGCGGCGCTCTCGACGTGGAGGGCAGGCTCGTCGACGCCTCCAACCTCACGCTGCTGTGCTCCGTCGAACTCGACGGCGCCGCCGCCAGGGCGGTGTACAAGCCGGTGGCGGGGGAGCGGCCCCTGTGGGACTTTCCCGACGGCACCCTCGCCGGGCGGGAGACCGCCACCTACCTCATCTCCCGCGAGGCCGGGCTGGGGCACGTGCCGCCGACCGTGCTGCGGGACGGGCCGCTCGGCGAGGGCATGGTGCAACTGTGGATCGACACCACCGACGAACCGCTGGTCGACGTGCTCCCTCCCGCCGAGGTCCCCGCCGGGTGGAAGGTGGTGCTGCGCGCGGCCACGGAGGACGGCGAACCGGTCGTGCTCGCCCACGCCGATCACCCCGGGGTGCGGGAGCTGGCGGCGCTGGACATCGTGGTCAACAACACCGACCGCAAGGGCGGGCACGTGCTGCCCGGGCGCGACGGCCTGGTCTACGGCGTCGACCACGGCATCTGCCTGCACACCGAGCCGAAACTGCGCACCGTGCTGTGGGGGTGGGCGGGGCAGGCGCTGCCCGGTGAGGTGCTCGACAAGCTGCGCAAACTGCGGTTCGCGCTCGACCACGACCTCGGTGACACGCTCGCGCTCCACCTCACCCCGGCCGAGATCACCGCCGTGGCGGAGCGCACCGACGCCCTCCTCGCCGCGGGCACGCTGCCCGCGCCCGGCGACGACTGGCGCCCCCTGCCCTGGCCGCTGTTCTAGGACGCCGCGACAACGCCGCCGCTACCCGGCAGGGGGCGCGGTGGCGAGCGCGGCCAGTTCCTCGGGGCGTTCGTCGACGACGAAGTGTCCCGCGCCGTCCAGCACCCGCAGCGGTGAGCCCAGCGCCCGGCTCACCGCGGGCGCCACCCGCGCCGGGGGCAGGAACACGTCGGCCCCACCGGAAAGCACCGTGCGCGACACGTCGGGGCGTCCCACCGGCGCCCTCCCGGGGTCGGCGCTGGACCGCACGTGCCGCCCCACCAGCGTCATCCACTCCACCAGTTCCGCGCGGGGAGGGTGGCCGTGTGCGTGCATCAAGCGCAGCAGCCGCTCGCTGTCGGCCTCGCGGCGCCGCAGCACCCACGCCGTCGACACCAGCGCCACCGAGGGCGTCACCCGCAGCGACACCAGTCCCGCCGGGGACACCAGCACCTGGTGCCGCACCCGCGGTGACGGGCACGCCATCGTGATCGCCGATCCGAGGGAGTGCCCCAGCACCGTGACCGGGCCGTGGTCCGCCACGGCGTCGATCACCTCGGCCAGCCAGCGCCCGTACCAGGCGAGCCTGCCCGAGGACGGGATCCGCGCACCGTCGCTGAGCCCCGGCTGCCCCGGCACGTCGACCGCCACCACCCTGCCTCGGGCGGCCAGCGCGCTCACCAGCGGGAACTGCGCGGCGACGCTGACGTTCGTGCCGGGCACGTACACCACCGTGCCCGCACCGCCGCTCTGCCGGTCACCGGGCCCGGCCTCGACCACGTGGGTGTCCGCGCCGAGCGCGGTCAGGCGGTGCCGTTCGTGCGGTAGCGGCCACGTGGTCAACTGTTCGCGGCACCAGCCGGTCACGGCCAGCCTGCCGGATTCGCTGCGGTAGATACTCCGATCCTGGGGCCGGGCGGTACCGGTGTTCGTCACGGGTCGCACATCCGTCCGGTGGTCGCGGTCGATCCCTCCGCCGACCAGGCTTCCCGGCACACCGGTGCTGATCGTACGGATACGGCGTGGCGCGAGGCGCGGCGTCCCCTCGCGGGACTACGGTCGGTGCCCGTGCGTGCCCATGACTATGACGACGTGCTCGCCGCTCCACGACGACGGCGGCGGCGTCCCGTGCCCGAGGTCAGCGCCGAGCCCGGGCTGGTGGTGGAGGACGCGGCGAGCGGGTTCTGCGGCGCGGTGGTCGGCTGCGAGCGGGGCGGGGTGACCCTGGAGGACCGGCACGGCCGCAGGCGCGTGTTTCCGCTGGCGGCCGCGGGGTTCCTGCTGGACGGTGCTCCCACCACACTCGTGCCGCCGTCCCGGCGAGCTCCCGCCGCGCCCACCCGCTCGGCGTCGGGCTCCGTGCGCGTGGCGGGCACGCGGGCCCGCACCGCGCGCGGTTCCCGCATCTGGGTGGAGGGCCTGCACGACGCCGAGCTCGTCGAGCACGTGTGGGGCCACGACCTGCGGGTCGAGGGCGTGGTCGTCGAGCCACTCGACGGTGTCGACGGCCTCGCCGACCGCGTCGCCGCGTTCGAGCCCGGTCCGGGGCGCCGCCTCGGGGTGCTCGTGGACCACCTGGTGTCCGGCAGCAAGGAGTCGCGGCTGGCGGCCGACCTCGACCATGAGCACGTGCTCGTCACCGGCCATCCCTACGTCGACGTGTGGGAGGCCGTGAAACCGCAGCGGCTCGGGATCGGCGCGTGGCCGAGGGTGCCGCGCGGCGTGGACTGGAAACACGGTGTGTGCGCGCAGCTCGGGTGGGGCGAGCCCGCCGAAGGGTGGCGGCGGGTGCGTTCCGCCGTCACCGGCTTCCGGGACCTCGAACCCCCGCTGCTGGCGGCGGTGGAAGCGCTCATCGATTTCGTGACCGCGGACGGGCCCTGACCCGCCCGCGAGGTCACGGCTGTGTCACGGCGTGAGGGCTACGCGGTGTGACAATCGAGAATCTGGGAGCATGAGGCCATGACAGCGGCCATCATCTGGCTCATCGTGGGGGTCGCCCTTGTCGCGGCCGAAGTCCTTTCGGGGGACTTCGTGCTCGTCATGCTCGGCATCGGCGCGCTCGCCGCCGCCGGGTCCGCGGCGATCAGCGGCAACCCGATCATCGACGTGCTCGTGTTCGGGGTCGCCTCGGTCGGGCTGATCGTCCTGGCCAGGCCCGTGTTGAAGCGCCGGTTCCTGTCCGGGGCCGGGGTACGCACCAACACCGACGCGCTGCTGGGGACACGCGCGGTGACCCTTTCCACCGTCGACAGCGCCGGCGGGCAGGTCAAGCTCGGAGGCGAGGTCTGGTCGGCACGCACCCTCGACGAGGGTGAGGTCATCGACGCGGACACGCCGGTGACGGTCGTGGAGATCGCGGGAGCGACGGCGGTCGTGTCCGCGGCACCGTGACACACGTGACACCGTGACACCGTCCGGGACGGTGGCCACAACCGAATCGTAGTGAGGAGCATGCCTTGGAAGGCACAGGGTGGATCGTCATCGCGGTCCTCGCGCTCTTAGTGATCATCACGGTCGCGAAGGCGCTGATGGTGGTGCCGCAGGCGCAGTCGGCGGTGATCGAGCGACTCGGCCGGTTCCGCACGGTGGCGAGCCCGGGACTGAACTTCCTGGTGCCGTTCCTGGACAAGGTGCGGGCCAGAGTGGACCTGCGTGAGCAGGTCGTGTCCTTCCCGCCCCAGCCGGTGATCACCCAGGACAACCTCACGGTGTCGATCGACACCGTGGTGTATTTCCAGGTCACCGACTCACGGGCGGCGGTCTACGAGATCTCGAACTACATCGTGGGTGTCGAGCAGCTCACCACCACGACACTGCGCAACCTGGTCGGCGGGATGTCGCTGGAGGACGCGCTGACTTCGCGTGACCAGATCAACAGCCAGCTGCGGGGCGTGCTCGACGACGCCACCGGCCGCTGGGGCATCCGTGTGGCCAGGGTCGAGCTGAAGGCGATCGACCCGCCGCCCTCCATCCAGGACTCGATGGAGAAGCAGATGCGAGCCGACCGCGAGAAGCGGGCGATGATCCTCACCGCCGAGGGTGAGCGCGAGTCGGCCATCAAGACCGCGGAGGGGCAGAAGCAGAGCCAGATCCTCGCGGCCGAGGGTTCCAAGCAGGGCGCGATTCTCGCGGCGGAGGCCGAACGGCAGTCCCGCATCCTGCGCGCCCAGGGTGAGCGCGCCGCCCGCTACCTGCAGGCCCAGGGGCAGGCCAAGGCCATCGAGAAGGTGTTCGCGGCGATCAAGGCGAGCAAGCCGACCCCGGAGGCGCTGGCCTACCAGTACCTGCAGACGTTGCCGCAGATGGCGCAGGGTGACGCCAACAAGGTGTGGCTGGTGCCCAGTGACTTCGGCAAGGCGCTGGAAGGGTTCGCCCGCCAGTTCGGCGCGCAGGGCGAGGACGGCGTCTTCCGTTACGAGCCGCCCGCCGAGCAGACCCCGTCGCCGTCGATGGACGACGAGGAGGTCAACGACTGGTTCGACACCTCAACCGACCCGCAGGTCGCGGAAGCGGTGCGCGAGGCGGAAGCCGTCGCCCGCCAGGAGGTGCCGGGGCCGCTGTCCGGTACCAGTACGACACCCCCGGCCGCGTCCGGGCTGCGGGGCTCACGCCCGGCCGAGCCGCCCTCGGCGGCACCGGAGCAGGACACCTCGTCCGAGCGGCCGCAGATCGCGCCACCCCAGCAGCCGCAGCAACCCCCGCAGCAGCCGCCGACCGCGCCCCCGCCACCCCCGGCGGCGCCGCCCCCGGGAGCGGGGCCCTTCGGTGGCCAGCAGCAGTACCCGCCCGGAGGGCCGCTCCCGCCGCAGGGCCCGCCGTTCGGCAGGCAGTGATCCGCTGATCCGCTGATCCGCTGACCAGCGGGGGTGAGGGGGACCCGACCGTGAGGCCCTCCTCACCCCCGCTGGTCGCGACCTCGGGGAGTCAGGGGACTCAGCGTCGGCCGTTTGGGTCGCAGCCCGTCACCGGAGGACTCGCCCCGCAGCCGCCTGCCCAGCCACGGCAGCGCGTGTTCGCGCGCCCAGCGCAGGTTCTGTTCCCGCTGCTGCCTGCGGTCCAGCACGACCCGCTCGCCCAGCGGGGTCGGGGTGACCGAGTGCGCCACACCGAGCGCGTCGAGCACGGTGGCCGCGATGAGTGTGTGCCCGTGGGTGTTGAGGTGGATGCGGTCGGCCGACCACAGCCGCCGGTCCCGCAGCGCACGCAGAGCCCACATGTCCACCAGCCGTGCGCCGTGCCGCGCCGCGATCAGCCGCACGTGCTCGTTGTAGACGGCGGTGCGGCCCCGCATCCGCCGGAACAGCGGGTCCTCCACACCGTCGACACCGGTGAACAGCACCACCGTCGCGCCCGTGGCCGCCAGCTGCGCCACCGCGGCGTCGTAGTCGTCGCACAGGGTGTCCACATCGACCTTCGGCCGCATCAGGTCGTTGCCGCCCGCGTAGAGGGTCACCAGGTCGGGCTTCATCTCCAGCGCGGGCCCGAGCTGCTCGGCGAGTACCTGCGGCAGCAACCGGCCGCGGATGGCGAGGTTGGCGTAGGCCACCTCACCGTGGCGCGCGAGCTGGTCGGCGACGCGGTCGGCCCAGCCACGCACCGCGTTGGGGCTGCCGGGGTCGTCGTCACCGACCCCTTCGGTGAACGAGTCACCCAGGGCGACGAACCGGGAGATCATGCTCGCACTCTAGCGACGCCGTGACTGTGGCCCCGCCCACGCCGGGCCGCGAAAAAAGGTGCGGGGGAGGTGTCGATTCCCGGGTATGTCGTTCGACGGGACGGTGAGCGGCGGGCACGGGGCCCGCGCCAGGACAGGAAAGGACGCGTCCGATGCGCTACATGATGATCGTCAAGGCCAGCGAGGAGTCCGAGTCCGGGGCCCCGCCCACCGAGCAGGAGCTCGCCGAGATGACCACCTACAACGAGCAGCTCGCCAAGGCCGGGGTGATGCTGGACGCCAACGGGTTGCTGTCCAGTTCCGAAGGCGCCCGGGTCACCTTCGCGGGCAAGGGGGAGACGACGGTGGTGGACGGCCCGTTCACCGAGACCAAGGAACTGATCGCCGGATACTGGATCCTGGAGGTCGCCTCCCGCGAGGAGGCCATCGAGTGGGCCCGCCGCGTGCCGTTCGGGCCCGGCGGGCAGGTCGAGGTGCGGCGCGTGGCGACCGAGGACGACTTCGGCGACGCGCTCACGCCCGAGCTCCGCGAGCGCGAGCAGCGGCTGCGGGAGGCCGAGGAGCAGCGCCGCGACGAACTCGCCCGCTGACCCTCCACCGGCTCCTCGGCGTGGTCGGGGCCCGGTGTGCCTGGTTGGATAACCGCTGTGCAGGCAACACAGGCACGCCGGGCCGTCGAGGCCGTATGGCGGATCGAGTCGGCGCGCATCGTCGCCACGCTCGTGCGCTGGACCCGCGACGTGGGTCTTGCCGAGGAACTGGCTCAGGACGCGCTGGTCGCGGCGCTGGAGCAGTGGCCGGAGTCCGGGATTCCGGCCAATCCGGGTGCGTGGCTCCAGGCGGTGGCCAAACGGCGCGCGGTCGACGAGCTGCGGCGGCGGCAGCGGCTGGAACGCAAGGTCGACGAGCTGGGCAGGCAGCTGCCGACCCACGCGGAGCCCGACCTTCCGGACGTCGACGCCGCCGACATCACCGACGACCTGCTGCGGCTGGTGTTCACGGCCTGCCACCCGGTGCTGCCCGCGCAGGCGCGGGTGGCGCTGACGCTGCGGCTGCTGGGCGGGCTCACCACGGCCGAGATCGCGCGGGCGTTTCTGGTGTCCGAGGCCACGGTGGCGCAGCGCATCGTGCGCGCCAAGAAGACGCTCGCGCGCAAGCGGGTGCCGTTGGAGGTGCCCGGCGGGCACGATCTCGAACCCCGGTTGTCGTCGGTGCTGGAGGTCGTCTACCTGATCTTCAACGAGGGCTACGCCGCCACCGCCGGGGCCGACTGGATGCGGCCGGACCTGTGTGCGGAGGCGTTGCGGCTGGGCCGCATGATCGCCGAGCTGGTGCCGGGTGAGGCCGAGGTACACGGGCTGGTGGCGTTGCTGGAGCTGCAGGCGTCCCGCACCCGGGCGCGCACCACCTCGGACGGGCAGCCGGTGTTGCTGCTCGACCAGGACCGGGCGCGGTGGGACCGGCTGCTCATCCGGCGCGGCCTCGCCGCGCTCGACCGGGCACTGGCGCTGACCAGCGCGCCCGGTCCCTACGTGCTGCAGGCGGCGATCGCGGCCTGCCACGCCAGGGCCACCACCGCCGCCGACACCGACTGGGCGCGGATCGCGGCGCTGTACGGGGCGCTGGCCGTGGTGCGGCCCTCGCCGGTGGTGGAGCTGAACCGGGCGGTGGCGGTGGGCATGGCCGACGGTCCCGCCGCGGGGCTGGAGCTGGTGGAACGCCTGGCCGGTGAGCCCGCGCTGGCGTCCTACCACCTGCTGCCCAGCGTGCGGGGCGACCTGCTGGCCAAACTCGGCCGCCACGACGAGGCACGGGACCAGTTCCTGCTCGCGGCGCGGCTGACCCGCAACGAGCGGGAGCGGGAGCTGTTGGAGAACCGGGCCGCGACCTCGCGCTCCGAGCGGCCGTAGGCGGGTTCAGGCGGGTGCGGCGGGTGCGGTGGGTGCCGGGCGGGCCGTGGTGAGTGCCGCTGCGAAGGTGAGCACCGCGACCGAGAACAGCACGATCGGTGGAGCCGGGAACAGCGCGCCCGACAGGCCGAGCAGCAGCAGGGAGGCGGCCAGCGCGATGCCGCTGAAAGTTCGCGACCGGGACACCAGCAGGGGAGCCGAGCGCCCCACGAGCAGGCACAGCACCCCTGCGAAGATCATGGCCGACGCCATCGAGAGCGACATGCCCAGATCGATGTCGCGCAGGTCTCGCTGTATCCCGCCGAACTCGATCGTGTACTGGCGCATGGCCGCGAAAGCGCGCGCCGCAGCGGGGTCTTCGGGCCCGAGCGCCATCATCGCCTCGAGAGCGAGGTGGCCCACGCCTGTGGCGACCCAGGCCCAGGCACCGACGCGGAAGAAGGTGAGCGCACGGTGAGGCTCGCGATCCGCCGTGTTGCTGTGCCGTTTCATCGTCGCACTCCTTCTATACGGTGGCGTATAGCGAGAACCTATCCGGAGCGGTACGAAGAATCGGTCGCGAGTGAGGAGAGACACGCATGGCCGGGTTGCGCACACCACCGAGGAAATGGATCGAGGAGGGGCTGCGCGCGCTGGCCCAGGGCGGCCCCGAGGCCGTGCGGATCGAGGTGCTGGCGCAGGCGCTCGGGGTGAGCAAGGGTGGCTTCTACGGCCACTTTCCCAACCGGGAAGCGTTGCTGACCGAGATGCTCGACCTGTGGGAACGGGAGGTCACCGACGCGATCATCGACCAGGTCGACAGCGACGGCGGGGACGGGAGGAGCAGGCTGCGGCGACTGTTCACGCTCGTCGCCGAGGCCGGGACCGACTCGGTGCTCAGCGCCACGACCGATCTCGCGGTCCGCGACTGGGCCCGACGCGACGACGCGGTCGCGCGGCGCCTCCGACGGGTCGACAACCAGCGGATGGACTACCTGCGCTCCGTGTACGCGTCCTTCTGTCCCGATCCCGAGGACGTCGAGGTGCGCTGCATGGTCACGTTCTCACTGCACATCGGCACGCACTACATCACCGCGGAGCACGACGGGCGCAGCCGCGCGGAGGTGGCGGCCCTGTGCTGGGAATGGTTGTTGCGGTGAACCCGCTTGCCCCACCCGTGTGTTCGGTGGCCTGCGGGACGACAGCCGCGCCCCGCAGGCCACCCCCGGTGCCGTGGTGTACCCCCTTGGCGCCTTCCGTGCCGGGGAAGGGGTCACGGTGGCGCGGTCACCACGGCAGGCCACCTCGGGGCCGGACGCCCTCGAAGTCGGTGTTCACCGCCCCGTCGGGGTCCACGTTCGACTCGTCGTGCTGGTCGGGAACCACGGTGGCGTTGTGTTCCACCTGGTCGCTGTAGGCGATACGGCTCTGGTCGTCGATGACGATGGCCTCACCCTGGGAGACGGCGTCGCCCACCAGTTGCGCCAGCTGTTCCGGGCTAGCGTCGGGGTTGTCCGCCGCGATCCGGCGGCCGAGTTCGTTGTTGTGCAGGTCCATCGCCTCGGACTGCATGTCGTTGCCCGGCCTGCGTTCGTGTGAGGTGGCGAAGCCCTCGGCCCATTCCTGGCCGAACTCCTGGGTCATGCGCGCGTTCCAGTAGGCGTGGCGGAACGCGTCGGTGTGGCTGTGGGTGGTGTGCTCGATGCCGGGGTACTGCTCCTCGCTGACCACGTAGGACTCCTGCTGCATGCGGTACCACGAGTACATCTGGTCGGGGCGTAGCTGCCGGAACAGCTCCAGCTCCTCGACGGTCCACTTGCTGGACGGCACGTCCATCCCGAGCTGGTTGAGGATCGGGTTGACGATGTCGACGAGGTCGGGAGGCGGGAAGTCGACCATCTCGCTGCGGGAGTCGGCCGCCTGGTACCGCTCCAGGACCTCCTCCAGTGGCCTGCGCCCGGCGGGGGTGTCGACGACGAACTGGCTGCTGCTCTCGTCGTAGAGCACCGAGCCGAGACTGGCCGCGGCACCGGCGAACGCCTCCACCAGCGCGAGGTAGAGCGACGCGGCGCCGTTCAGCGCGGCGGCGGCCTGGTCGGCGAGCGCGGCGGCGGCTTCGGTGTCGCCGTCCGGTAGCGCGCCCGCCCGGGAGGCCAGGTCACCGAGCACACCGTGGACCTCGGCGTGCTGCTCGTGTGCGGAGCGGGCGTTCTCGGCGAGAGTGTCGAGGGTGGTGGCGATGGTGCGCAGCGTGTCGGCCTCGGTGCCGGTGTCGTCGCGTTCGGTGGCGATGCGCTGCAGGGCGGCCTCGGCGGCCTGGCCGTCCCACGCGGCCTCGGTGCGGCTCGACACCGACGACAGCGAGTCGCCCGCGGAGTCGAGGCCGTCGGCGACCCGCTTGCAGGCCACCCCGAGGTCCTCGATGCCGTCGGGGTCGCCGGGAATGTCGGCGGTGGCCGCGACAGCGGAGGGCAGCACGGCGGCGACGTTGTCGGCGGTGACCTCGCCGGCCCAGCCGCGCAGCCGGTCGGCCAGGGAACGCAGTTGTGCCTCGGGAACCTGGGTCACCAGCGGCCTCCGAGGATGTCGCCGAGGTTGTCGGGAATGATGCCGTCGACGGTCTCGGTGACGGTGTCCTCGACACGCTGGTAGGCGGAGCGGCCGTCGCGGATCCGTTCGGCGATGCGCCCGAGTTCGTCGCCGCGTTCGGAGAGCATGGTCGCGATGCTGCGTTGCAGCTGGGTGAAGGCGTCGGCGCTCTCGGCGGTGGCGAACGCGGCCGCACCGTCGGCGGCGTCGGATGTCCAGCTGTCGGCGACGGCGCGCACGTCGGACTCGACGAGGTCGACCGACGCGCCGATGTCACCGAGCTCGTCGTTCGACGTGAAAAAGCCTGTCACGGACGTCCTCTCGGCCTGGTCGTTTCCCCCGGGCGAGGATATCGACAGCGACGGGCGAAACCGGAATTCCGCGCGACTTTCGGGTATCGCGGCGGTAGCGCCGCTGGTGGCGGCGCCGGTCAGGTTCTGGCGCCGGCCTGCTGCCGGAGGGCCTCGTCGGCGGCGCCGAGCGCGAGCCGCACGGCGCCCAGTGCCACGGCTTCGGGGCCGACGGTGGAGGCCGCGAGTTCGGGCGGGCGGACGCAGCGTTCGGCGATGTGCTCACGTAGTCGTGGCAGCAGCAGGTCGGCGGCGTCGGCGAGGCCGCCGCCGAGCACGATCAGCTGCGGGTCGACCGTCAGGGTCATGGCGATGGCCTGCCGTGCCAGCACCGCGCAGAACTCGTCGACGATCCCGACGGCGTCGGGCTCGCCGGCTCTGGCGCGCTGGAGGAGCCGTTCGGTGACCTCGTGGTCGCGGGCCGCCGTGGTGTCGCCGGTGGCGGGCCCCAGCAGCAGTTGCCTCGATTGTTCCCAGGTCGTGAAGTCGAGCAGGCCGATCTCGCCCGCCGCGCCGCCGTAGCCGCGGTGTACGCGGCCGCCGAGTACGAGGCCCACGCCGATGCGGCGGCCGATGAGCAGGTGGATCAGGTCGTCGACGTCGCGGGCGATGCCGTAGTCGCGTTCGGCGAGCGCGGCGAGGTTCGCGTCGTTGTCGACCAGGACGGGGCAGGCGAAGGAGCGCGCGAGCTTGCGGGCCAGCGGGAAGTCCACCCAGCCCGGGATCACCGTGGACAGGGTGACGGTGCCGTCGGGCGCGATGATGCCAGGGCAGCCCACCGCCACTGCCATCACGGTCGAGCGGTCCACCCCGGCCGCGGTCAGGCAGCGGGTGGCGACGTCGCGGACCTCGGCCAGCCGGGCCTCGGGGTCCAGGTGCGGGTCGACCCTGGCCTCCGCGGTGCGCACGGTGGTGCCGTCGAGTTCGCTGAGCACGCCGAGGACCCGGTGGGCGCCGACGTCGATGCCGAGCACGTGACCGCTGTCGGCGCGGAAGGCGAACCGGCGTGCGGGGCGCCCGACGCGGCGCCCGCCCCGGGGTTCGTGTTCGGCGGCCCAGCCCTGCTCGACGAGTTCGTCGACGGCGGCCTCCACGGTGGGACGGGACAGCCCGGTGGCGCGGGCCAGGTCGGTGAGCGTGGCGGGGCCGCTCTCCCGCAGCGCCGACAGGACCGCCACGGAGTTGATGAGCCGGAGCAGCGACTGGCCGCCGCCCTCGGGTTGCGCTGTGGACACGAACTCTCCCTTGACCGGACGACCGTGATCGTAGAGCATGCCTCCTTAATTAAAACAAGTTCCCTTAATAACTTTGCCCTGGGAGGCCCTGTGTCAGCGCCGGTCACCATCGCCATCATCGGCGCGGGTGTACGAGGACGGACCTACGCCGACCGCGCTGCCGCCACCGGCCGCGCCACCGTGACCGCGGTCGCCGACCCCCGCCCGCACGCCAGGGACACGCTCGCCGCCGAGCACGCCGTCCCCGCGGCCGCGGTGTTCGACGACTGGCGTGCCCTGCTCGACACACCCCGGGTGGCCGACGTGGCCGTGATCGCCACCCAGGACGCCGACCACGCCGACCCCGCCGTCGCGCTGGCGCGCCGCGGCTACCACCTGCTGCTCGAGAAACCGATGGCCACCACCGAGGCCGACTGCGAACGCATCGTGACCGCCGCCGAGGACGCGGGCGTGCTGCTGGCGGTGTGCCACGTGCTGCGCTACACGCCCTACTCCCGCGCCCTGACCTCGCTGGTGGCCGGCGGGCGCCTCGGCGACATCGTCAGCGTCGAGCACCTCGAACCGGTGGGGTGGTGGCACCAGGCCCACTCCTACGTTCGCGGCAACTGGCGGCGCGAGGACACCTCCACCTCCATGCTCATGGCCAAGTCCTGCCACGACCTCGACTGGCTGACCCACCTCATCGGCAGGCCGGCCGTGCGGGTGTCGTCGTTCGGCGGGCTCTACGAGTTCCGGCCCGAACGCAGGCCCGAGGGCGCGGCCGACCGCTGCCTCGACTGCGCCGTGGAGGCGGACTGCCCCTACTCCGCGCCCCGGATCTACCGGCCGCTGCTCGACGAGCCCGACCGGTTGTGGCCGCTGTCGGTGGTCACCGACGACCGCACCGAGCAGGGTCTGCTCACCGCCCTGCGGGACGGGCCCTACGGGCGCTGCGTGTACGCCTGCGACAACGACGTCGTGGATCACCAGGTCGTCAACCTCGAATACACCGGTGGTGTCACCGCCTCGTTCACCATGACCGCGTTCACCCCGCTGGAGCAGCGCAAGACCCGCGTGTTCGGCACCCGGGCCTCGGTGGAGGGCGACGGCCGCACCCTGACCGTCCACGACTTCCTCCACGGCACCGAAGTCATCGACACCGGCCTGCACGGCGGCGCCACCGCCGACGACGGACACGGCGGCGGCGACCAGGCACTCGTCGACGCCTTCCTCGACGCCGTCGCCACCGGTCACAGCGAACAGATCCTCTCCAGCGGCCGCGAAAGCCTCGCCACCCACCAGCTCGTGTGGGCGGCCGAGCACGCCCGCCGCACCGGCACCGTCGTCACCCTGCCCGCCACCACCCCACCCCAGCCGCTCACCCGGAGGTAGCACGATGAGAAAAGTCACGGCCGCACTACTCGGCACCGTCCTGACCGGCACGCTCGTCACCGCCTGCGGCTCCGACGCCGGCGACACCACCACCGGCGACCCCGACGGGCGCGGACCCATCACGTTCGCCACCATCAAGGACGGCACCGGCACCGTGCCCGAGCTCGTCGAGCAGTGGAACGACGACCACCCCGACGAGCAGGTCACCATCGTCGAACTGCCCGAAGGCGCCGATGGGCAGCGCCAGAAACTCGTGCAGCAGGCCCAGACACAGTCCGACGCCTACGACGTCATCACCATCGACCTGCCCTGGAACGCCGAGTTCGCCGCCCGCCGCTGGATCACCGAACTGCCGCCCGACCAGTTCCGCGTGGACGGGTTCTTCGACGCGGCGCTGGCCGGCTCGCAGTACCGGGACGGGCTGTACTCGATCCCGCACTTCACCGGCTCGGCCATGCTGTACTTCCGCGAGGACCTGCTGGAGAAGGTGTCCGCCGAACCGCCGACGACGTGGGCGGAGCTGGCCGAGGTCTGCGACGAGGTGCTCGCCCTGCCCGAGGCGGAGGGCATGTCCTGCTACGCCGGTCAGCACGACAAGTACGAGGGTCTGACCGTCAACTTCCTGGAGGCGGTGGCCTCCGCGGGCGGCACGGTGTTCGACGAGCAGGGCCGCCCCCACCTCGACACCCCCGAAGCGGCCGAGGGCCTGCGATTCCTCGTCGAGGGCCTCGACGAGGGCCGGATCCCCGGCGACGCCGTGACCTACAAGGAAGAGGAGGGCCGCCGCGCCTTCCAGCAGGGCGAGCTGGTGTTCCACCGCAACTGGGCCTACATCTACGCACTGGTCAACGCCGACGACGGCTCCTCCGAGATCGCGGGCGACGCCGGCGTCACCGTGATCCCCGGCAAGGACGGGCCCGGCGTGTCCTCCCTCGGCGGCAACAACCTCGCCGTGTCGTCGTTCTCCACCGCGCAGGCCACCGCCCGCGACTTCATCGCCTGGCTGACCGGCCTCGACACCCAGCTCCAGCACGCCGAGGGCTCCGCCTACCCGATGACCCGCACGGAGGTTTACTCCGACCCGGGGCTGCGCGAGCAGTACCCGTACCTGACCGTGCTCAAGGACGGCATCGAGAACGCGCAGCCCCGGCCCTCGATCGTGCGCTACGGCGACGCCAGCACCGTGATCCAGAACAACGTCTACGCGGCGATCACGGGGGAGCGCTCCGCCGACAAGGCGCTGGCCACGATGCAGCAAGAGCTGACCGCCCTCACCCAAGGGTCCTGACGTCGATGCGCACCAAGTCGCGGACACCGGCGAGTCAGGGCCGCACGGCGGCACTGCTGCTGTCACCCACGGCAGCAGTGCTCGCGCTCGTCATCGGCTACCCGCTGCTGGCGGCACTGCGCGAATCCCTGCACCGCAGCGGTGACGAGATCGACGAGTCCGGGTTCGTCGTCACCGGTGAACGGTTCGTCGGCGCGGACAACTTCACCGCCGCGCTCACCGGCGAGCGGTTCTGGAACGCCTTCGGCAACACCACCCTGTTCACCGTCACCACCGTCACAGCCGAAGTCGTCATCGGCGTGGCGATGGCACTGGTGATGCACCGAGCGATGCGCGGCCGCGGTTTCATCCGCGCCGCCATCCTCGTGCCCTGGGCCATCCCCACCGCCGTGGCCGCGCTGCTGTGGCGGTGGATCTTCCAGGCCGACGGCGTCGCCAACGCCGTGCTCGGCACCGACCTGCTGTGGACGGCCGACGGCTGGCCCGCACAACTCGCGGTCATCGTCGCCGACACCTGGAAGACGGCACCGTTCGTCGGGCTGCTCGTGCTCGCCGGGCTCCAGCTCATCCCCAACGACGTGTACGAGGCCGCCCGCCTGGACGGCGCCACCGGCTGGCAGCAGTTCCGCAGCGTCACCCTGCCCCTGGTGAAACCGGCGCTGCTGGTGGCGGTGCTGTTCCGCCTGCTCGACGCGCTGCGCATGTTCGACCTGCCCTTCGTGCTCGTGGGCGCGCAGAAGGCGTCGGTCGAGACGCTGTCGATGCTGGCCTGGGACGAGGCCAACCAGGTGCGCTACGGGCCCGCCGCGGCGTACGCGGTACTGCTGTTCTGCTACATCGCGGTGGTGGCGTTCGTGTTCGTCAAACTTCTCGGCGCCGACCTGCTGGGCGAGCGCCGCAGCCGCAGGACGCCGGAGGTGCCCGCATGAGCACGCCCAGTCCCGTCGCCGGTTTCGTGCGCCGCGCCGCCCCCTACGCCGGAATCGCCGTGATCGTGGCGTACTGCCTGGCACCGTTCTACTGGATGGTGGTGTCCAGCTTCCGCCGCAGCAGCGACATCTTCGACCTCTCGGCACTGCCCTCGCCGTGGTCGCTGGAGAACTACCGTGCCGTGTTCAGCGGCGACAACCAGTTCGGGCAGGCACTGCTCAACAGCGTGATCGTCGCCGGAATCACCACCGCCGCCACCGTCGTGATCGCGACCTTCGCCGCCTACGCCCTCGCGCGGCTTCGGTTCCGGTTCACCAACGCGGTCCTGGCCATCGTGATCGCCACCTCGATGTTTCCCGGGATTTCACTGCTGGTACCGCTGCTGAAGCTGTTCACCGACATCGGCTGGATCAACACTTACCAGTCGATGATCGTGCCCAACCTCTCCTTCGCGCTGCCGCTGGCGATCTGGTACCTCACCACGTTCTTCCGGCAGCTGCCCCACGAACTGGAGGAGGCCGCCCGCGTCGACGGCTGCACCCCGGGCCAGGCGTTTCGCAAGGTGATCCTGCCGATCGCGGTGCCCGGCGTGTTCACCACCGCGATCATCGTGTTCGTCGTGGCGTGGAACGAGTTCATCATCGCGCTGACCATGGTCAACGACCCGGCCATGCAGACCGCCACCGTGCGCATCTCCCAGTTCGTGGGAGTCGCCGCCCACGACAGCCCCTTCGGCACCCGCATGGCGGCCGGAGTCGTCGCCACCGTGCCCCTCGTGATCGCCGTGCTGCTGTTCCAGCGGCGCATCGTCGCCGGGCTCACCTCGGGGGGCGTGAAATGACCACCGACACCACCGACACCACCGAGGAGAAGTGATGTCCCCGCACTCCGAGAACCGGCCACCCAGCAGACGGGAATTCCTCACCCTCGCCGGAGTCAGCGCCACCGCGCTGGCCCTCGGCAGTGGAATACCCGCCCACGCCGCGCAGCCCGCACCACCCTCCCGGGGCCGGGTACCCGCCGCACCGTTCACCCTCGGCGTCGCCTCCGGCGACCCCGAACCCACCAGCGTGGTGCTCTGGACCCGGCTCGCCCCGGACCCCCTCGCCGCCGACGGCCACGGCGGCATGCCCGGCGAGCACGTCGACGTCCACTACGAGATCGCCGAGGACGAACACTTCACCACCGTCGTCCACCGCGGCCGCGCCGTGGCCACCCCGGACCTGGCGCACTCCGTACACCCGGAGATCCACGGCCTGCGCCCCGGCCGCGAGTACTTCTACCGCTTCCGCGCGGGCGAGCACCTCAGCCCCGTCGGCCGCACCCGCACCGCACCCGGCCGCCACGACCGCACCGCGGCACTGCGTTTCGCCAGCGTGTCCTGCCAAGCCTGGTACCACGGGCACTTCACCGCCTACCGGCACCTCGCCACCGAGGACCCCGACCTCGTGTTCTTCCTCGGCGACTACATCTACGAATACGCCATCGGCGAGAGCAACCTCTGGCGCCAGGGCGTCACCCTCGACCCCGTCCACAACGCCGACGTGCGCACCCTGGAGCAGTACCGCCTGCGCTACGCGCTGTTCAAGACCGACCCCCACCTCCAGCGCGCCCACGCCCTCGCGCCCTGGGTGTCCACCTGGGACGACCACGAGGTGCAGAACAACTACGCCGACGCCCACTCCCAGTACGGCATCGCGGTACCCGACTTCGAACGGCAGCGCGCGGTGGCCTACCGCGCCTACTACGAGAACATGCCGCTGCGCCGCTCCAGCCTGCCCCACGGCCCCGACATGCGGCTCTACCGGCGACTGCGGTGGGGCGACCTCGCCGACATCCACGTGCTCGACACCCGCCAGTACCGCGACGACTTCCCCGACGACACCAGCGCAGGCGGGGAGCACACCGACCCCGACCGCTCCATCCTCGGCCGCGCCCAGGAACGCTGGCTGGCACAGGGCCTGCGGCAGGCCAACGCGACCTGGACACTGCTCGCCCAACAGGTCGTCATGGCCCAGATCGACCGCGACACCGGCCCCGGCCGCACCTTCAGCATGGACCAGTGGGACGGCTTCACCGCCAACCGCGACCGCGTGTTCGACGCCGTGCGCCGCCACGGCGTCGACAACCTCGCGGTCCTCACCGGCGACATCCACCGCCACGTCGCCGCAGACCTCAAAGCCGACTTCACCGACCCCGCCTCGGCCACGATCGGCACCGAGCTGATCGTCGGCTCCGTCGGCTCCGACGGCGACGGAGCCCCCACCGACGACTACACCGACCTGTGGCTGTCGAACCCGCACGTGCGCTTCTACGACGGCCGCCGAGGCTACCTGCTCGGCACCCTGACCCCGACGGAACTGACCGCGGAGTACAAGGTCGTCGACTACATCGAGGCCGACGACCGCGCCCCGGTCTCCACCACCGCACGGTTCGTCACCGAAGCGGGCAACCCCGGACTGAAGCGGGAGGCGTGATGACAGGCCACCTCGACACCGCGAGCAGGCTCGCGCCGGTCACCGGCCTCGCCGCCGAACCCGGCATCGGGCGCATCGACCTCACCTGGCAGGCCCGGCGACCCTACCGGCCGCTGGTGGACCACTTCGCCGTCCACGCCGCGCGGCAACGCCACTTCCGGCCCACCGCCGACACCCTGGTCGGCAAGACCATCGACACCCACCTGCGCCACGACAACCTCGGGCCGCAGGGCTCGACCTGGTACTACCAGGTGGTGACCGTCGACGCCGCCGGACGCGCCAGCGACCCCGCCGGTCCACTGCGCGCGACCTCGCGGGAGTCGGTGACCGTGTCCGGCACCCCGATCGCCGTGGTCGGCGACTTCGACCGCAAGGGCCTCGAACTCGCGCTGTCTCCCGACGGCTACGCCGACTACCGCACCATCTTCCCCGGCGGCGCCGACTACACCCACGGCACCGACACGCCCGGCGCGGCCTGGCCGTACCTGCACCCCGGCCCCGCCGACCGGTGGGCGGGCAGCACCGACCACACCTTCCGCCTGCGGTTCACGCTCGCCGACGCTCCACCGCGCGACCTCGCGCTGGCGATCTGGCTCATCGACACCCACGCCAGCATCCCCGGCGTTCTGGAGATCCGGTGCAACGACACCGCCGTCACCGAGGTCGCGCTGGAGAACGGCGCCACCAAGGGCTCCCTGCAGGGGGACGCCACCGCACCGGACAGCCCACTCAAACCGTCCATCGTGGAACTGCCGCTTCCCGCCGCGACCCTGCGCAGTGGAGAGAACGTTCTCACCCTGCACAAGGGCGAGGGCTCCTGGCACGCCTACGACGCACTCGGGGTGTTCCGCCCTCGGTTACCCTGAACGCCTCAGGGTTGGTCCACTAAGGGTAGTGCGCGCTACGCCGACGCTACTCCGAACGGACTTTCCGTTGGTACGGTCGGCTTCATGCGGGCAGACCGGGGGACCACCCAGCGTGAAACAGTCGAACACCAGAACCACCAGAACGGCGACGCGGTGGGGGAGGACACCCCGCCGCGTCGCCGTCGCGCGGCCCGCTGGGGCCGCATCGCGACCGGGCCCCGGCCGGGATGGCGCGGCGCGAGCATCCTGCTGGCCCTGACCACCGCCGCACTCGTCGCGTGGAACACCGCCGACCAGCTCGTGCCCGGAGTCGGCGGCACACTCGCAGGCCAGGTGGCGCTCAACGTCGCCCTCGCCCTCGGCGTCGCCTGCCTGCTCACCGGCCTGCTGTTCGTCACGGTCGGCCGCCTGCTCGCCCTGCCCTGGACCTACGTCGCCACGCTGCTCGCCAGCCTCGTGCTGCTGCTGACCCTCGGCGCGGGCGCCAGCCCACTGGGCTGGTACGCCGCCGTCGCCGTCACCGTCACCGGCGCCTCCCTGCTCGGCGCAGCGGCAGGCGGGCTGCTCCCGCACCGCGGGCGCCCACCCCTGCACCGCCGCGACACCCGGCTCGGCGTCCTCCTCCTCGCGGTCGTGCTCACCGGCGGCCCCGGACTGTGGCTCGCCACCGCAGGCCAGACCCCCGCCGCCCCCGCCGACGACGGCGCGGCAGCCCGCACCCTGCCCACCGACCCGGCAGCACCCGGCCCGTACGACATCACCGAACTCACCTACGGCAGCGGCACCGGCCAGCGCCCCGAGTACGGCGACAACGCCACCCTGACCACCGACCCGGTCGACGCCTCCGGACTCATCAGCGGCTGGAACGCCGACCGCCGCGCACTGTGGGGCTTCGGCGTCGACGCGCTCCCGCTCAACGCCCGCGTGTGGCACCCACAGGGCGAGGGCCCCTTCCCGCTGGTGCTCCTGCTGCACGGCAACAAGAGCAACGCCACCCACTCCGAGGACGGCTTCCGCTACCTCGGCGAGCAACTCGCCAGCCACGGCATCATCGCGGCCTCGGTGGACCAGAACTACCTCAACACCGGCGTCCTCGACCGCAGCGGGGGACTGCGCGGTGTCGACGCGGCCCGGGGCAGCCTGCTGCTCGACCACCTGCGCGCGTGGCGCACCTGGAACAACCAGGAGGGCAACCCGTTCACCGGCAAGGTGGACCTCGGCGCCGTCGGCCTGCTCGGCCACTCCCGGGGCGGCGAGGCCATCGCCACCGCCACCCACCAGCACGCCGCCGACCCCCTCGACGGCATCACCATCCGCTCCCTGCTCGCGCTCGCCCCCTCCGACGGCCAGCACCGCCCCGGCGGGGAGCCCATCACCCTGCGCGACGTCAACTACCTCGTCCTGCAGGGCTCCCACGACGCCGACGTCGCGGGCTTCGCCGGGCTCAACCAGTACGAACGCCTCGAATACAGCGGCGAGGCCGACCACATCGCCGCCGCCGTCCACATCGGGCGAGCCAACCACGGCCAGTTCAACAGCCGCTGGGGCCGCCACGACGTCGGCTACGGCCTGCCCGCCGCGTTCCTCGACGACGGTGTACTCCTCACCCCCGAACAGCAGCGGCGCATCGCCTCGGCCTACGCGACGACTTACTTCACCGGCACCCTTGCGGACCAGCCGGGCGAGTTCGCGCTGCTGCGCGACCACCGCGCCGGAGCGCCCTGGCTGCCCGACACCGGCTACGTCAGCCGCTACACCGACTCCACCACCACCGTCACCAACACCGCCGACACCCTGCGCACCGACGGCGCCGACAGCACGACCATCCCGTTGCCGCTGCGCACCGGCCCCGGCGAGGAGACCGTCCTGCGCCTCGAATGGGACCAGGGGCAGCAACCAGTCCTCACCGCCGACCTGCCCGCCAACCCCGACGCCGACAGCATCGTGTTCGACGCCGCCGCGACCACCGGCACCACCGGCGCGGTCACCGTACGCGCCACCGACGGCGACGGCACCACCGTGAGCCTGCCCGCCACCGAGGTCAGGCCGCTGCGGACCCCGCTACCGGGCCAGTACCTCGTGGCCTCCTGGATGCACCCCGGCCCACTGACCGAACCCGTCCCGCAGACCTTCCGCATCCCGCTCGACGACCTCGCCCGCACCGACCCCGCCTTCGACCCCCGCGACCTCACCACCGTGTCGCTCGCGTTCGACGGCACCACCGGCGGATCGGCGCTCGTCACCGACATCGGAGTGAGCGGCGGGCGGCCCTGACCCATCCACCGGCTACGTCGGAAGGCGACAGCACTCCGCGCCCGTGCACGGACGCGCGCACGGGCGCGGAGTTCCTACCGTCTGCGGCATGACCAAGCTCGTCACCACCCTGCTGATCGCACTGACCGCGGCCGCGACCGTCTCCTTCGGGGCGATCCTGGGCGAAACCGTCATGTTGTATCCGAACATCTTCCTGGACCCGCCGCAGTCCCTGGTGCGAGCCAGGGAGTTCCTGGTCGCGGGCAGCCCCTCAGACTTCTTCCCCCCACTCGGCCTGGCGATCATCGTGCTGGGCGCGGTGGCCGTAGTCGCCACCTGGCGGCGCCCCGGCATCCGCTGGTACGTCGCCGGAGCCGCAGCCGCCTACCTGTGCTGCGAACTGGTGTTCTCGGCCGTGTGGTTCTGGCCCCGCAACGAGATCATGTTCGTCGACCCCGTCGGCACCCACTCCGCGCAGTTCCTGCGCACCACCGCGGAGGAGTTCGTCGCAGGGCACTGGGCCCGCCTCGCAGGCGGGGCGGCCACCGCCGCGCTGCTGTTCACCGCCCTCGTGCGCTGGCTGCGGACAAGCCGGCCCCGGCCCGCTTTGCATCCCCGCACCGATCGAATACGTTGACAACCCTGCCCACCGGCCCGGCAGGCGCGACGAAAGGACACCAGGTGGACGCGGATGTGATCATCGTCGGAGGCGGCCTGTCAGGACTGGTCGCGGCACACGAACTGACCAGCCGCGGCCGCACCGTGG
The DNA here is from genome assembly GCF_005862235.1 of Saccharomonospora piscinae. Taxonomy (GTDB): domain Bacteria; phylum Actinomycetota; class Actinomycetes; order Mycobacteriales; family Pseudonocardiaceae; genus Saccharomonospora; species Saccharomonospora piscinae. The sequence goes on from NZ_VCEK01000001.1 coordinate 261,367, forward strand.
CACTTGTCGACCAGGAAAGCCCGGCGAACCTCGGCGGTCAGGCCTACTGGTCGTTCGGCGGCCTGTTCCTCGTCGACTCACCCGAACAGCGCCGCCTCGGCGTCAAGGACTCCGCCGACCTCGCCTGGAACGACTGGCAGGGCAGCGCCCAGTTCGACCGCCTCGACGACGAGGACACCTGGGCCGCCCGCTGGGCCCGAGCCTACGTGGACTTCGCCGCGGGGGAGAAGCGGTCCTGGCTACACCAGCACGGCATCACCTTCACCCCGATGGTCGGCTGGGCCGAACGCGGCGACCTGCGCGCCGACGGCCACGGCAACTCCGTGCCCCGCTTCCACATCGCGTGGGGCACCGGCACCGGCGTCGTCGCACCGTTCGTGCGCAGCGCCCAGCGGGCCGCCGAAGCCCGCCTGCTCACCTTCCACCACCGCCACCAGGTCGACGACCTCGTCGTCCGGAACGGCACCGTGACCGGAGTCCGCGGCACCGTCCTCGCCGACGACCCCGCACCCCGAGGCGTCGCCTCCACCCGCGAACCCGTCGGATCCTTCGAACTGACCGCCCAAGCCGTCATCATCGCCAGCGGCGGCATCGGCGCCAACCACGACCTGGTGCGCCGCCACTGGCCCGACCGCCTCGGCACCGCACCCCGGCACATGATCACCGGAGTCCCCGCCTACGTGGACGGGCGCATGCTCGACATCAGCGCCGCCGCCGGTGCCCGCCTGGTCAACCGCGACCGGATGTGGCACTACACCGAAGGCATCCAGAACTGGAATCCCGTCTGGCCCGACCACGCCATCCGCATCCTGCCCGGACCCTCCTCGCTGTGGTTCGACGCGCTCGGCCGCCGCCTGCCCCAGCCCTGCCTACCCGGCTACGACACCCTCGGCACCCTCCGCCACCTGCGCACCACCGCCGACCTCGCCGAACACGACCACTCCTGGTTCGTGCTCACCCAGAAAATCATCGAGAAGGAGTTCGCCCTCTCCGGCTCCGAGCAGAACCCCGACCTCACCAGCGGCAACCGCAGAGCCGTCCTGCGCGAACGCGTCCTGTCCCGGGGAGCCACCGGCCCCGTGGAGGCATTCAAGAACCGCGGCGCCGACTTCGTCGTCGCCGGCACCCTCGACGAACTCGTCACGAAGATGAACGCCCTCACCGAGGAACCCCTGCTCGACCCCGCCCTGCTCCGCCGCCAGATCGAGGCCCGCGACCTCCAGCTCGCCAACCCCTACAGCAAGGACACCCAGGTCCAGGGCATCCGCAACTCACGCCGCTTCCTCGGCGACAAACTCAGCCGCACCGCCACACCCCACCGCATCCTCGACCCCGACGCGGGACCCCTCATCGGCGTCAAACTGCACGTCCTGACCCGCAAAACGCTCGGCGGCATCCAGACCGACCTCGACTCCCGCGCACTCGGCACCGACGGCGAACCGCTGAGCGGCCTCTACGCCGCGGGGGAGGCCGCCGGGTTCGGCGGCGGCGGCGTCCACGGCTACAACGCACTCGAAGGGACCTTCCTCGGCGGCTGCCTGTTCTCCGGCCGCCAAGCCGGCCGTCACGCCGCCCGCGCCGTGGCCTGACACGGTTGAGGGCCACCTCCCCGAACCAGGGAAGTGGCCCTCAACCGTGTCACTGTGTCACTGGGGGAAGCCGCTACACCGTGCGACCCCGCCGGCTCTTCAACTCGGCGAGCCGCTCGTTCAGCAACTCCTCCAACTCCGGAATCGACCGGCGCTCCAGGAGCATGTCCCAGTGCGTCCGAGGCGGCTTCGCCTCCTTGGGCGCGGGCGCCCCACCGTCGATGATCTCCGACTCACTGCCGTGCAACCGGCACTCCCACACGGACGGAACTTCCGCGTCGTCGGAGAACGGCACCTCGAAGTCGTGGTTCTTCGGGCACCTGAAGCGCACGGTGCGTCGGGGGGCTAGGTCGTGATTGCGGTCAGTCTCGTAACTGACCGCACCCAACCGGCTTCCACGGAGAACACGGTCGGCCATGATGGGTCCTTTCGGTCGGCTCCCGCAGGAGAGCCAGGGCGGTGCTCACCCTGTGCAACGACACAGCCGTCGGTTGAATTCCCAACAACCCTGCCACCACGCAGGACGAACCACGTCACCCGCGTCAAAAACTCTTTCCCACAGGGGAGACGCTGCACGCCACACTGTGACGCGACAACGGCATCCCCGTCCTCGAAATCCCCCGCCAGGGTGAGAGCACGCCGCCGATCACGCCAGCTGCAACTGCCCGGGACCGGACGCATCCGGCCCCACCTCTCCCAAGCGGAAGTGCCGACGACAAAGTACCTGGTAACGGACCGTAGCCAGCTCCCTCGACGAGCGTGTCGTGGCGGAGTTCACCTCACCGGCTGACCCCGCAGCACCCCCCGCCGCCGTGTCCGCCACGTACACCGTGTCACCGGTCCGCAACACCACACCCTCCGCCACCCGCGCATTGAACCGGCCCGGCCGACCACACCAGCACAACACCTCCACCTGCACCGGCTGCAACTCGTCCGCCAACTCGAACAACCGCCGCGCCCCCGGAAACAACGCACTGCGGAAATCCGTCGCGATCCCGAAGCAGTACACGTCCACGCACGCCTCGTCCGCCAGCTCCGTCAACTGCTCCACCTGCTCCGCGGACAGAAACTGCGCCTCGTCCACGATCAGATAGTCGACATGCCTGCCGTGCTCCCACGCCCGCCGCACCAGCGCCCGCACATCCGTGGCCGACTCCACCTCCACAGCCTGCCGCGTGATCCCGATCCGGCTACTGATCTGCGCCGACCCCGACCGATCATGCCGCACCAGCAGCAACCCCTGCCTGCCCTGCCGGGCCAGATTGTGATCGATCTGCAGAGCCAGCGTCGACTTCCCGCAGTCCATCGGCCCATAACAGAACTTCACCGTGCCCGTCACCGGCACCTCCCGCCTGCGCACGGCAGCGGGCACGGGGGAGAGGGCGTCGGTCGGATCGGTGTCCTCGTCATGCAGCGCAGTCACGACGATGCACCCTATCCGCCACACCCGGCCCGCCCACTACAGCACCGACGGCTCCGGATTACCCGCCGCCGCGATCGCCCGCCGCACCGGCACCAACGCCACCAACACGAAACCCACCACGAAAAACACCAGCAACGCCAGAATCGCGTACCGGAACGACCCCGTCGCCTGACCCACCGCCGCGAACACCAGCGGCCCCAGCCACGACGTTCCCCGCTCACCGATCTCATACAGCGAGTAGTACTGCGCCTCCTTACCCGCCGGAATCATCTGACTGAACAACGACCGCGACAACGCGTTCGTCCCACCCAGCACCAGACCGATCCCCGCTGCCACCGCATAGAACTGGAACTGCTGACCCACCTCGATGAAGTACGCCGACGACACCACCACCATCCACACCACCAAACTGCCCAGAATCGTCTTCTTCGCACCCCAGCGACGCGCCACCAGCCCGTGCAACACCCCACCCACGTACGCCACGAACTGAATCACCAGAATCGTCGCGATCAGCACCTCGTTGCCGAACTTCAACTCCTCCGAGCCGTACTGCGCCGACACCGACACCACCGTCGAAATCCCGTCGGTGAACACCAGATACGCACCCAGAAACGCCAACGTCAGCGGAAACGCCCTCGCCTGCCGCAGCGTCTCCCGCAACTCCACGAAACCCGCCTTCACCACCGAGGCACCGTGCTCGCGACCGTGCGGTGGCTGCCGCTCCTGCAACCGCCGCAACGGAATCAACGTGAACAGCGCCCACCACAGCCCCGAACTCAGATAGCAGATCCGCACCGCCATCGACTCCGACACCCCCAGCGCATCCCGGCTCAGATAGAACGCGAGCTGCACCGCCAGCGCCACACCACCACCCAGATACCCGAACGCCCAGCCCCGCGACGACACCTCGTCCCGCTCGTCCGGCGTCGCGATATCCGGCAGGAACGAGTAGTACGTCACGATCGACGCGCCGTAACCGATGTTGCCCAGCATGTACAGCGCGACCCCGAGCTCCCAACGGTCCTCCGACACGAAGAACAGCAACGCCGACGCGGCGGCACCCAGGAAAGCGAACGACGCCAGAATCCGCTTCTTGTACTGACTGCGATCCGCGATCGCCCCCGTGATCGGCAGGATCACCACCTGGATCACCGTCGCCGCCGCCAGCAGGTAACCCCACAGCGACCCGGCCGGGAACGTCAGCCCCAGCAAACTGATGTCACAGTTCACCAGATTGTTCGACACACCACGCTCGTCCACGCACGGTGTCGGACCGTTGCGCGCCACGTTCTCCCGCGCGTCCTGCGCCGCCACCGAACTCATGTACAGCGCACCGAACACCGTGATCACCGACGTGTAGAACGTCGAGTTCGCCCAGTCGTAGAAGTACCAGCCCCACTGCTCGCGTTTCCGCTGCCGGGGATCGGTCGCGGGCGTCGGTCCGCTGCCAACGGTGCTCATCCGGGCTCCTCGCTCGGTGATCGTTCCAAGTGAGCGGAGACTACTCGCACCACGCTCCGGCCACGGGCACGACCAGCGACCCGCAACAGCGCCGTCATCCACCCCTCACTCGCACGCCACCAGCGCGCCACACGCCACACCACCGCCACGACGTCACCCAACCGCATGGCGTGTCGCGCTTGACGTCCCCCGAACGACGCAACGAGCCCTCACACAGCGCTGTGCGGCACGGCCACCTGTGCTTACCGTCCCGCTATGACCACACATCCCGCACACCCCGCCACCCACCGTTCCCACCGCCGACAACCCTGGCGGCTGCTGCTCGCCACCACCGCCGCACTCGCCGCCCACACCCTCACCGCCGCCACCGCGACAGCGGACCCCACCACCGAGGACTGGGCCGCACTACGCCACTGCGAATCCACCAACCGCTACCAGGTCAACACCGGCAACGGCTACTACGGCGCCTACCAGTTCGACCTGCCCACCTGGCGCAGCGTCGGCGGCACCGGACGCCCCGACCAGGCCACCCGCGCCGAACAGGACTACCGCGCCCTCTACCTCTACCGCATGCGCGGCTGGCAGCCCTGGAGCTGCGCCCGCAGCCTCGGACTGCGCGCCGACAGCGACGCGGCCAGCGGCGTCACCCCCACCCGCGCCGCGGCCGCCTACATCAGCGGCAAACCCCACCAGCCCGGCCAGGCCGACCAGGCAGGCCCCGCCTGGCCCGGAACCGTCTACCGCTACGGCGACTGCGCCCGGCCCCTGCGCACCTTCCAGCTGCGCATGAACGACTTCGGCTACGACTTCCAGGGCACCGGCTGCTACTACCACAAGACCCGCGAAGCCGTGCTCGACATGCAACGCGCCAACGGCATCCGCGACTCGGGCCTGCTCGGCCCCAGGACCTGGCGCGCGGCCTGGAACGGCACACCGCCCCGCTGAACGCGGGGGAGGGGAGTGGCGGTCCTACCTCACCCCGAGGGCCAGTTCCCACGCTCGATCAACAGGGCCCGCAACAGGTCCGGCCGATCGGTCACGATGCCGTGGACACCCAGATCCAGCAGCGACCGCATCCGCTCCGGATCGTTGATCGTCCACGTGTGTACCTCGATACCGGCCCGATGGGCCGCCGCCAGGAACGCCTTGTCGACGACCGTCATCCGGCCGCGCCGCAGCGGTACCTGCGCCATCCGGCCCCGGCTGAACGACCCCAGCCGGAGCAACGGAACCCAGCCATCGGCGCGCAGTAACGCGGCCGACCGTGGCCCGAGGGACGTGAGCAGGCGAGGGCCGCCCAGCCGCCGCAGCCGCGCCAGCCTCGACTCGGAGAACGCTGCCGCTGCCACCCGGTCGAAGGCGTCCATCCGCCGTACGATCCGCACGAACGGCTCCACCGCGTCGTCGGATTTCACGTCGACGTTGAAGAACGCGTCGGGTAGCTCCTCGAGTACGTCCTCCAACCGCGAGACCGGCGCCTTCCCGCCGATGCGCGCGCGGCGTACCGCGCTCCAAGGCTGCGCCACGATCGGGCCCGTGCCGTCGGTGGTGCGATCAAGCGTCGGATCGTGGTGGAGCACCACCGCACCGTCCGATGTCGCGTGGATGTCGGTCTCCACGTACCGGTAGCCCTCGGCCACGGCGCGCCGGAACGCGGGCAGCGAGTTCTCCATGCCTTCGAGATCACCGACGTGCCAGCCGCGATGGGCGAAGGCGCGCGGTGGCGGGTCCGCCAGGTACGGGTGAGCGACTCTCATGTGGTCAGTCTGCCCGCCCGGCGTGGCCCCGGCATGGGTACGTGATGAACGGCTACTGTCGCGCTCGATGGACGAGGACCACACGAGCGGTACGCCCGAACGCGCGCACGGAAAATCGTCACGTGACGAAAACGGGGCACAGCAGGTGCGCGCCGGGAGGGCCGTGCACTGCGGCTGGTGCGGACGCCGCGTCGACCAGGCAGGTTCCGTGGGGCGACGGCGCCGGTACTGCGGGCAGGCGTGCAGGCAACGCGCCTACGAACGCCGGGCGGCCGTCGAGCGCAGTGGGCTGCCGGGCGACGCGGTCGTGCTGTCCACGGGAGAGATCGCGGCACTGCAGGACCGGCTGTTCCAGCTGCGCTGCGCGGCCGAGGACGTCGCCACGGCGGCTCGCGAGGGCGCCGGCGCACGGGAGCTGCGCGTGATGGCCGACGAGCTCGCGCACGCGGTGCGGGAGCTGGAACGCCTGCGCTGAGCGCCGTGACCAGCCTTTCCATAAACGCCGATAAGGCACATTATGTAAAGTAACTCGGCTGACGCCGGCCCCCGCCGCATGGGGACGCCCGAGTCCGCCCCGCTCCCGGCGCGCCCCTCCGGCTCCAGTGGTCCACTGCCCGCTCGCCCGCACCCGGGTTCTGTGTGCAGTGAAGGCCACCTTCACCGCACGAGACGCAGCGAGGGTGGCCTTCGCGGCGTCAGACACAGTCAAGGTGGCCCCACCGCACAGCGACGGCGAGGCGGAGGTTGTACCCCTTCCCCGGTGGTGGCGGCACGGAATGTGAATTCATGTCGTGTATTGTGCATTCCACGACGTTGCCCCGGTATGATCATGCTGTGGCGAAAGCGGCAGAACCGAGCGACATCACGGTACGCGACGCGACCCTGGAGTACCTGGAGATCCTGGAACGGCGGGTGTTGCGCTCCCAGCTCAGCGCCGCCACCCTCACCGCCTACCGCCGCGACCTCGACGAGTTCGTCACTCTCCTGGGTGGTGACACTCCCCTGGACTCCGTGGAAGCCGACGACCTCGAGGTCGCCCTGACGCGGCTGGCGAAGGCACCGGACCGGCGCTACCGCGTCGGGTTGAAGATCGCCGAGGACGGCTCCACTCCCCCCGGCCGGGGGCCGTACTCGCTGTCCCGCTGGTTCGCCGCCGTGCGCGGGCTCTTCCGGTGGGCGGCCGACAAGACCTACGTGCAGGTGGACCCCACGGTGAAGGTCACGGCCCCGCGCGCGCCGACCCGGGCCGCCGGTGCCAGGATCGGGCTCCGGCTGGACGAGGCCCTGGCCCTGCGGGCCGCACCGGCGGCCCGGTCGTCCGGGCAACGCCGGGCCAATCAGCAGTTGAGCTTGCGTGACGAGGCGATCCTGCGGCTGTTCGTCGAGTCGGGCCCACGCGTGTCGGAGCTGTGCGGCGCCAACCGCAGTGACCTCCGGTTGCACGAGGAGACCGGGACACCGGTGCTGCATGTTCGGGGCAAGGGACGCAAAGATCGCGACCTACCGCTGTCGAAGCCGACGGCCGAGCTGATCGAGCGCTATCTCGCCGAGGAGCGGCCCGCTCCCCCCGCGCCGCAGCGGGTGGGTGACGGCGTGGAGCGCCGCCGGATCGCCGACGCGGCCGGGGCGTTGTTCGTGTCGGTGCGAGGCTGGCGGCTGGCGGCCAGGGACGTACAGCGCATGGTGCAGCGCTACACGGCGGAGTTCCTCGGGCGTCGCGCGACGCCGCATTCGCTGCGGCACACGGCGTTGACGATTCTGGCTCGGGCGGGTGTGGACATCGCCACGGTCGCCCAGATCGCCGGGCACGCCAGCCTGGCCACCACCTCGGTGTACATGGACGACTCGATGAGCGCGGCCGTGGAGGCGGTGGCCACCTCTCCCCTGTCCGAGCAGTGACCCGGGTTCCGCCACGGCTCGGGAACGGCGGCCCGCAGACGCCGGGCCCCATGGCCAGCACACAACCGGTTCCTCCGGTCACGACATGATCAGCGGGTGTTGGCGGGGCGGGATGTCACGACGTGGCCAGCGGCCAGATCTCGACCACGCCTTGAGCCACCGCACACGGGGTTTCGGAGATCAGTCGCGTGGCCTCCTCGATGTCAGCTGCCTCGATCATGGTGAATCCGGCAACCGGCAGCTCGGAGTGCATGAACGGGCCCTGGTCCGTTCTGGTCCCCGCACCGTTGTGGTTGCGCACCTGCACAGGCTGACCAGTTGTGCCCATCACTGCACCAGCTTCTCGCAGGCGCGCGTCGTGGTCGTGAGCCGCGTTCCGGATGGTGGCGTCTGTCTGCTCGTAACCGGCCCGGTCGCCGTATCCGATCGCGATGAACTTCGCCATTTCTGACCTCCTGCTCAAGATGTGCCGAGTCGTGAACGCTGTGACCGTAGCGTGATGGTGCGACGCTTTCGGTCGGCGCGAGGGAGCCGGAGCTCGAACCACGACCGAGCGCCTCGGTGAGCTACTGTGCCGGGGTGGGCACAGGTGTGGCCGAGGGCTGGTGGTCGGCGGCGCGGGAGCGATGGCGATGAGCCGCGCCCGGCCGGAGCTGGACGGGGACCTGGTGGCCCGGCTCCGCGCGGCGGGGTGTGTGTTCGCCGAAGATGAGGCCCGGTTGCTGGGGCAGGCGACGTCGGATTCGGCGCTGCGCGCCGTGCTGGTGGCGCGGCGGCTGGCCGGGGAGCCGCTGGAGCACGTGCTGGGTTGGGTCGCGTTCGGCGGGCGACGGTTGGTGGTGGAGCCCGGGGTGTTCGTGCCCCGGCGCCGCACCGAGTTTCTGGCCGATCAGGCGCGTGCGCTGGTGCGGGACGGCGCGGTCGTGGTGGACCTGTGCTGCGGGAGCGGGGCGGTCGCAGCGGCGGCCGCGGATGCGGCGCGGGTGCGGCTGTACGCGGCGGACATCGATCCGGTCGCGGTGGCCTGCGCGCGGCGCAACCTCGCGGGCACGGGTGCGGTGGTGGCCGAGGGCGACCTCGACGCGCCGCTGCCGCGGTCGTTGCGGAGGCGGGTGGATGTGCTGGTGGCGAACGTGCCGTACGTGCCTTCCGGTGCCGTGGCGTCGATGCCGCCGGAGGCGCGCGAGCACGAGCCGCGCGGGACGCTCGACGGCGGTGAGGACGGGCTCGACATGGTGCGCAGGTTGGTGGGTGCCGCGCCGCGGTGGCTGGCGTCGGGTGGGTCGGTCCTGTTCGAGACCGGTGCCGATCAGGCTGCGAGCGCGGCCGAGGCGGTGCGGTGTGCGGGGCTGGTGCCTCAGGTGCGGCACTGCGACGAGCGGGAGGCGACCGTGGTGGTCGGGACGACGACCGACTGATCCCCGTAGCCCGCTCTCGAACCCGGTCAGGAACGGAAGGATTGATCGGGTTCAATGGCTCGGTGTCGTAGTGCGGCTCGCACGGAGGGGTGATGCCGTGGGTGGCTGGGGCGGGTGGCCGTTTGGTGGTCGTGTGGCTGGGAATGTCCGCCTCGACCACGACGGCACAAGGTTTCGGGGCGGCAGGCATGGTCATCTACTCCTATCGGTGCGCGGGCTGTGGTGAGTTCGACGTGCGGCTGCCGATGGGGCGGGCTGGGCAGGAGCTGCCGTGCCCGGTTTGCGGGGCGGCCGCGGCGCGGCGGTTCGGCACGCGCGGGGTGCTGCGGGGTTCCGCGGCGTTGACGCGGGCGGTCGAGGCTGCCGAAGGCACTGCGGAGCGGCCCGGTGTCGTGTCGGGGCCCTCGCCAAGGTCGCGGGGGCCCCGGGTGAGCCGGGACCCGCGGCACGCGCGGCTGCCCCGGCCCTGATCCGGGCGTGTGGTGCCCGTTTGCGTGTCGTCCGTTCCAGCACAGCAGGAGGTCGGTATGCCCGAGGTCAAGTTCAGTGTCGATCAGTCGCGTCGGTTCGCGGAGCAGGAGGTGCGCGGGCACAACCGGTGGCATCCGGACGTGCCGGCGGCGGTGACGGTGCGTCCGGGTGAGGAGTTCCGGGTGGAGTGCCGGGAGTGGTTCGACGGCACGATCCACAACGATGACTCGGCCGACGATGTGCGGGACGCGGATCTGTCGATCGTGCATCAGTTGTCCGGTCCGATCGCGGTGGAGGGGGCGGAGCCGGGTGATCTGTTGCTGGTGGACATTCTCGACCTGGGGCCGGTGCCGCAGGAGCACGGTCCGGTGGCGGGTCAGGGCTGGGGTTACACGGGGATCTTCGCGCGGGACAACGGTGGCGGGTTCCTGACGGACCACTTCCCCGACGCCTACAAGGCGGTGTGGGATTTCCACGGTCAGACGGCGACGTCGCGGCACCTGCCGGGGGTGTCGTTCGTGGGGATCGCGCATCCCGGATTGATGGGGACGGCGCCGTCGGCGGAGTTGTTGTCGCGGTGGAACGGGCGGGAGGGTGATCTGATCGCGACGAACCCGTCGGCGGTGCCGCCGCTGGCGTTGCCGCCGGAGCCGCACAACGCGTTGCTGGGGTCGTTGTCGGGTGCGGAGTTCGATCGGGTGGCGGCGGAGGGGTCGCGGACGGCTCCGCCGAGGGAGAACGGCGGGAACCAGGACATCAAGAACCTGTCGCGGGGGTCGCGGGTGTTCTATCCGGTGTTCGTGCCGGGCGCGAAGTTGTCGCTGGGTGATCTGCACTTCAGCCAGGGTGATGGTGAGATCACGTTCTGCGGGGCGATCGAGATGGGCGGCTACATCGATCTGCACGTGGATGTGATCAAGGGTGGGATGGAGACGTACGGCGTTGAGGCGCCGGTGTTCGTGCCGGGTCGGGTGGAGCCGCAGTACTCGGAGTATCTGACGTTCGCGGGTTTGTCGGTGACGGAGGCCGGTGAGCAGCGGTATCTGGATGCGACGTTGGCGTATCGGCGGGCGTGTCTGCACGCGATCGACTACCTGTCGACGTTCGGGTACACGCGGGAGCAGGCGTATCTGATCCTGGGGGCGGCTCCGGTGGAGGGCCGGTTGTCGGGTGTGGTGGACATTCCGAACGCGTGCGCGACGCTGTACGTCCCGACTGCGATCTTCGATTTCGATCCGCGTCCGTCGGCGGAGGGGCCGGAGCGGGTGGACCGGGGTCAGTGTGCGGTGAGTGGCGGCTGACCCGGTCAGGCCGGGGTGTGGGTGATCCAGACGTTTGCCTCGACGTAGACCCCGATGTTGTGTGCTGTGGAGGTGAGGACGGGCGCGAGCGCGCCTTCCACGGCGACGGGGCCGTCTGAGTCGAAAGGCAGCCCGGTCCAGTGGCGCCATTGAGCGAGGGGTGCCTGAACGGTCATCGAGCAGGAGGCGATGGTCTCGATCCGGCCTCCCGCGCGGACGTGGGTGCGCAGCCAGCGGTCGGCGGGGAGTCCGTCGGCTCTCGTCTGTCCCGCGTACTCGTGCATGGGTTGCATGGGCTTCGTTGCTTTGTCGGGTGGCCGCACCGGGATCACCAGCGTTTCCAGACCTGCCGCCCCGACTGCCTCGCGCATGGCGTTGAGCACCACGGTGGAGTCGCCGTGGCCGTGCCGTTCGGGGTGGACGGCGATCTCCAGGGCGCAGGCGGTGTCGGGTGCGATGTCGTCGAGGGCGTCCTCCGCGGCCCAGGTTGCTGTCTGGTCCCAGCCGAGGTCGGGCAGGGCCGCTCTGTCGTCTCTGTCGGAGCGGTACGCGACCATGACCCCGCGCGCGATGGGGCGGTCGCCGTCGAGTAGCGCCACGACAAGGTGGGGCCAACGTCGGGCCACTCGTGGGCCTCGGGCCAGCGAGCCGGCCAGGTTGCCTTCCATGAACCGGGGCGAGCCTGGCGGGTAGGGAATCGCGAAGGTCGCGACGGCCAGATCGGGTCGCTGCGCCAGTGTCACGATCGTCATCGTCGTATTCCACCACTGCGCGCGGGGCGTCGCGGTCAGGGCAGCATGCTCAGGTAGTGGGGGCTGTGGATGAGGCCGAGGATGTTGCCGAAGGGGTCGGTGACGGAAGCGGTGATCCAGCCCTCGCTGCGCGTGGTGGGGGGTTCGTGTTCGGTGGCTCCCTTGGCGAGCAGGGTGTCGTAGGTGTGCTGCACGTCGTCGACGTGCCAGTAGGTGACGGCGCCTGCCGGGTGCGGCGGTGCGGGGTGGGGTGCGTAGGCGCGGTTGAGGATGCCGAGTTCGTGCTGGAGGTCGCCGAGCCGGTACTCGATGTAGGCGGCGGGGCCGTCGTCGGGTTTGGCGAAATAGGGCTTGGTGCCGAGCACGTCAGTGTACCACTCGCGTGCGGTGTCGAGGTCGTCGGCCTGGAAGACGACGGTGGACAGTCCTCGCAGCATGAGAGTCTCCTTAATTCCGCTGGTCTTTGACGTGCTCATGGTGCGGGGCTGAAGTGCTCATCCTGTGAGCACTTTTCGGTCGATAATGGCGAAATGCGTGCGGATCGGTTGGTGGCTGCCGTGCTGGTGTTGCAGGCACGGGGCCGGGTGACGGCGGCGGAGCTGGCTGCGGAGCTGGAGGTCTCGGTGGCGACGGCGCGCCGAGATCTGGAGGCGTTGTCGTCGGCGGGCGTTCCGGTCTATGCGCAGGCTGGCCGTGGTGGGGGTTGGTCGCTGGTCGGTGGGGCGCGGACGGATCTGACCGGGTTGACGGAGGGTGAGGCACGGGAGGTGGTGTGGTCGGTGGCGCGGGCGACGTCGACGGGGGCGGTGTCGCCGGAGCTGCGGGCCGCGTTGCGGAAGTTGGTGCGGGCGTTGCCGGAGCCGATGCGGGAACGGGCGTGGGCGGCGACGAGTTCTGTGGTGGTCGATCCGGCGGGGTGGGGGCGTTCGGAGGGCGGTCGGCCGGAGGTGCTGGAGTTGGCGCGGCGTGCGGTGGTGTCGCGGCGGGTGCTGCGGCTGACCTACGGCGGGCAGCGGGAGCCGCGGGTGGTGCATCCGTGGGGGCTGGTGGAGAAGGGGGACTTCTGGTATCTGGTGGCCGGCACGGACGCGGGGCGGCGGACGTTTCGGCTGGATCGGGTCCGGGAGATGGAGGTGACGGGCGAGGCGGCCGAGCGGCCGGAGGATCTGGACCTGTCGCGGGTGTGGGATGAGATCGTCACGGAGGTGGAGGGACGGCGTTCGGGGGCCGAGGCGACGGTGGTGGTGGAGCCGAGGTTCGCGTGGGTGTTGCGCAGGCAGTTCGGCAGGCACTGCACGGTGGTCGACGAGGCCGAGGCGCGGGTGCGGGTGGCGGCGCACACGCCGAGATCGGTGGCCGAGCAGCTCGCGGGGTGGGGCGCGATGGTGGCGGTGGTGGAGCCGGAGTCGGTGCGCGTGGAGCTGGCGCGCATCGGCGGTGAGCTGGTGGCGCGATACGGCGGCTGACCGCTACTCCCCTCCCCCGGCGACGGCGTGCGCGGGTTTCGCTCACACCTGGGAGAGCAGGTGCCGCATCTGCTCGGGCCCGTAGGCGGTGGTCCACTGCACCCGTAGCGTTCCCCGTGTCTCGGTCTCCAGGGCGAACGCCGCCAGTCTCTCCTCGTCCGGCGCCTCGATGACGCAGACGATGTCGTAGGGCCCTCCCGGCGTCCAGAAGATCTCGGCGATCTTGACGTCGAGGCGTTCGGCGAGTGTCGTGGTGGCCTCGTACCGCTGCACCGTGTCGCGGTACGTGCGCGCACCCTCGTCGGTCCACTTCAACAAGGCGATGGCCGTGCTCATGACGTGTCCTTCCCTCGCGGGCTGCCCGTCCAGCGTCGGAAGGTGTGGCGGCGCCCGGGAGGGCCGAAAGGCCCCTGACACCCTTCACGCGGGCCGGGAGATCACCTCGTACAGGCTCGGCCAGCCGTGCGCGCCGTGGCCCGCCTCGATGGCGCGCCGGTAGTACGACAGGACCGCGCGCGGCAGGGTCGTGTCCACGCCCGCGTCCTCGCTGGCGCCGACGATGTGTTCGGCCGTGGCGCCCATCATCGTGGCCGTGGCGGCATCGCCGGGATACTCACCCCGTTCGATCTCCTCGGGCACTCCGTCGAGGAAATACGACGTCATGTCGAACATCTCGCGTGCGTACGGCGCGAACACCGGCGCGGGCACACCCGCCGCGCGCAGCATCGCCGTCGCGTGCAGGTAGGCCGCCAGCGACGTGAGGAAGATGTCGAGCTGCGCCTGGTAGTACAGCTGCGCCAGGGCGTGGTCCGCACCGCGGTAGTCGGCCCTGCCGAGCACCGACAGCGTCGTCTCGTGGGTGCGGAAGTCGTCGCGTGACCCGCTGTAGAAGACGTAGGACTGCTCGGTGCCGACCAGTTCGGCGGGAACCATGATGCCCCCGACGAGCAGGCGGGCGCCCAGGGTGGCCAGCCACTGGGCCGCCTCGGTGCTGCGGTGCGGAGTGTCGGAGCTGAGGTTGACGACCAGGCGGCCGGCGAGGGCATCTGGCGCGGCGCCGAGGATGTCGTACATGGCCTGGTAGTCGGTGAGGCTCAGCACCGCGACGTGGGTGGCGGCGAGGGCCTCGGCGACGGTGTCCGCGCGGGTGGCTCCCTCGGCCACGACGGCGTCTGCGCGGGAAGCGGTGCGGTTCCAGACGGTGACGGGGTGGCCCGCCGCCAGCAGCGCGCGGGTCATGGCCTGCCCCATCGGGCCGAGGCCGATCACGGTGACGGGTTCGGGGGTGGTGCTCATGCGTGCTCTCCCGGGGAGGTTGTGGTGGTGAGGTAGTCGATGACGCCGGTGGCGTCCTCGTGGCCGTGGCCCTCGGTGACGCGGCGGCGCAGCAGGCCGCCGAAGGGCTCCAGCAGCAGCGGGTCCACGCCGCGGGCGCGGGCGAGGTCACAGAGGCCGTCGTAGGCGGCGGCCTGCATGGTCACGTTGGAGGTCACGTCGCGGGCGTAGTCGGCGGCGTCGATCTGTTCCGCCGTCGGCACGGCCAGGCCGCCGGCCCCGCCCAGCCACCGCGCCAGCACCGGGGCGAACTCGCGGGCGCTGACCCCGCCGGTGCGCACGAGCGCGAAGGCGTGCAGGATGCCGCCGTACATGCCGTACATCGCGCTGAGCAGCGCCATGTCCTGCAGCGCGGCCATGCCCGGATCGGTACCGAGGTACCGGACGTCGCCGAGGGCGGCCAGGGCGGTCCGAGCGGTGTCCAGTGCCCGTCGTGAGCCGCTGTAGAGCACGAACGCCTCGTGCGTGCCGATCTGGGGTGGTACGGCCATGATCCCGCCGTCGAGGAAGTCGATGCCGTGCCCGGCCGTCCACGCGGCGAGTTCGGCGGATTCCTCGGGCGTGGTGTTGGTGACGTTGACCAGAACCCGCCCCGCGAGCGCGCCGGTGTGGGCGTCGAGGACGTCGTGGACGGAGGTGTGGTCGAGCAGGCAGGTGAGCACGATCTCGCCTGCGCGCACGGCTTCGGCGGCGTCGGCGGCGCGCGCCGCTCCCCCGGCGACCACGGGGTCGGCCTTGGTCTGCGTGCGGTTCCACACCGTGACCGGGTGTCCCGCGCCGAGCAGGGCGGTGGCCAGCGCGGTGCCCATGGTGCCGAGGCCGAGCACGCTGACCGGTGGGTGAGGGTGTTGTTCGCTCATGGCTGCCACGGTGCCCGTGGCTGCGCACGAACGGCGCACGAAAGGCGCACGGGCCGGGAGTGTCGGGGCTCGCGGCTACGGTGGCGGAGTGCGATTCGGGGTGCTGGGCCCGTTGGCCGTGCGGACCGAGGCGGGCGAACCGGTGCTGGTGCGGGAGCCCAAGGTGCGGGCGCTGCTGGCGGTGTTGGTGCTGCACGCGGGCGGCCCGGTGCCGCTGGGGCGGCTCGTCGACACGCTGTGGGACGGTGCCGCGCCTGCCGATCCGGCGAACACCGTGCAGACCAAGATCTCCCAGCTGCGGCGTGTGCTCGACCGGGCCGAGCCCGGTGCTCGCGCGCTCGTGGCGCGTGGTGGCGGTGGTTACACGCTCGACGTGGACCCCGACGCCGTCGACGTCCGCCGGTTCGACCGCCTGACCACGCGCGCCGCCGCCACCACCGACCCGGCGCGGCGTGCGTGCCTGTTGGGTGAGGCGCTCGCGCTGTGGCGTGGTGAACCGTTCACCGAGTTCGATCTGCCCGCGCTCGCCGCCGAGGCCGCGCGGCTGGGACGGCGGGAGCTCGCCGTGCGGGAGGACCTGGCGCAGGCGCGGCTGGACGCGGGTGCCGACGGCGACGCCGTGGCGGAGGAACTGGCCGAGCTCGTGGCCCGGCACCCGCTGCGGGAACGGCTGCGTGGCCTGCACATGCTCGCGCTCTATCGCGCGGGCCGCCACGCCGAGGCGCTGGCCTCGTTCGCGCGGCTGCGTTCCCTGCTCGTGGCGGAGCTCGGCGCCGAGCCCGGTCCTGCGGTGGCGCGGCTGCACCAGGCGATCCTGCGGCAGGACGCCGCACTGTCCGCCGAGCCGGACGGTGGTGAGCCGGCGGCCGGGGTTCCCGCGAACCTGCCGATCCCGCCGACCGAACTCGTGGGCCGCGACGCCGCCGTCGCCGAGGTGCGGGCGGAGTTGCGCCGATCCCGGCTCGTCACGCTCACCGGTACCGGCGGGGTCGGCAAGACCCGGCTGGCCGTTGAGGTCGGAGACCGGATGCGGGGCGAGTTCCGCGAGGGGGTGTGGCTGGTGGAGCTGGCCGGGCTTCGCCGGGGCGCCGACGGCTCGGCGGTGTCCGCCGAGCGGGTCGCGGAGACCATCGCCGGTGTGCTGGGACTGCGGGAGAACCTCACCCCGGCTTCGCCCGCCGTGCTCGGCCAGCTGGGTGCCGCGCTGCGCGGGCGCCGCACGCTGCTGGTGCTCGACAACGCCGAGGCGATCACCGACGCGGTGGCCACCGTCACCGGGCACCTGCTGCGCGGCGTTTCCGGACTGCGGGTGCTGGCCACCAGCCGCGAACCGCTCGGGGTGTCCGGCGAACGGTTGTGGGCCGTGCCCGCGCTCGGCATCCCCGACGCCCCGCGCTCGCCCGGTGTGCGGCGTGAGCCGCTGACGGTGGAGCGGGCACTGACCTTCGGGGCGGTGCGGTTGTTCGTCGCCCGAGCCCGGGAGGTCGCCCCCGGCTTCACGCTCACCTCCGAAAACGTGGGCGCGATCAGCGAGTTGTGCCGCAGACTCGACGGACTCCCGCTGGCGCTGGAACTGGCGGCCACCCGGCTGCGTGGCCTCGGCCCGAAGGCACTGCTGTCCAGGATGGACGACCGGTTCCGCTTGCTCACCCGGGGTTTCCGCGACGCGCCGCCACGGCAGCAGACCCTGCGCGCGGTCCTGGACTGGAGCTGGTGGCTGCTCAGCGCTCCTGAGCGGGCGGTGCTGCGGCGGCTGGCCGCACACCCCGGCGGGGCCGGACTCGCCGAGGCCGAGGCGGTGTGCGCCGGTGGTGGGGTGGCCGCCGAGGACGTCGCCGACCTGCTGGCGAGGCTGGTGGACCGTTCGCTGGTGGTGCCCGAGCCCCGGGGCGGGGGCCTGCGTTACCGGCTGCTGGAGTCGGTCGCCGCCTACGGTCTCGATCAGCTGCACCGTGCCGGTGAAGTCGACAGCATCCGCGGCCGGCACGCGGAGGTGTACGCGGGGCTCGCGGTGGCCGCCGAGGACGGGCTGCGTGGCGGCGACCAGTGCTGCCACCTCGACGAACTCGACCGCGAGGCCGCCAACCTCGACGCGGCACTGAGCAGTCTGGTCGGCTCACGTGCGATCCCCGCCGCGACCAGGCTGGTGATCACGCTGACCTGGTACTGGTTCCTGCGCGGCAGGCTGACCACCGCCCGCCGGGCGTTACGGGCGGTGGTCAGCGCCGCGGGTGACGACGACGAATCCCGGCCTGCCGCCGCCTGGCTGGCGGGCCTGGATGTGCTGACCGGGCGGCGCTCGGCGCGCACGGCGGTGGCCGCGCTGGACGAGGCCCGGCTCATCGCCGATCCCGCGATGCGCGCGCGTGCGCTGTGGTGGCTGGGACACAGTCTCGGCACGGTCGGTGACCAGCGCGGTGCGGGTGCGGCGATCAACGCGGCACTGGCGCAGTCGCGCGAGCTCGGAGACCGCTGGGGCGTCGCCGCCGCGCTCGGGGATCTCGCCAGTCAGGACATGGCCACCGGGGATCTGCGCGGTGCCCGGGCCGCCGCGGCCGAGAGCGCGGCGCTGTTCGCCGATCTCGGGGACCGCTGGGGCGGGCTTCAGGCCACGTTCGCGGTCGGGGCGCTGGCCACCGTCGACGGTGACTACGACACCGCCGAGCGTAGGTATCGCGCCGCGCTGGGCATGGCCACCGAACTCGGGCTGTGGCCGGAGGTGTCGTACCAGACGTCCTGGCTGGGTAGGGTCGCGTTGCTGCGCGGCGAGCTGGTTCGGGCCCGTGAGCTGCACGACGAGGCGCTGCGGGTGGCCGTGGAGCAGGGTTTTCCGCCCGGGGAGATGTACGCCCGCACCGGGCTGGCGCTCGGGCTACGCCGCGAGGGCCGCCTCGACGAGGCCCAACGGCACCTGCGGACACTGCTCGACTGGCACGTCGAGCACGACGCGCCGTCGGGTGAGGCACTGGTGCTGGCGGAACTCGGGTTCGTCGCCGAACTTCGCGGCGACGCGGCCACGGCACTGCGCACCCAGCACGAGGGGCTGGCCGCCGCCCGTCGCAGCGGTGATCCCCGCGCCGTCGCCCTCGCCGTGGAGGGGCTGGCCGGGGCCGAGTCGCTCGACGGGAACAGCCGCAGGGCGCGTCGACTGCTCGCGGTCGCCGCCCGCCTGCGCGAGCGGGTGGGCGCGCCGCTCCCGGCCGGTGAGCGTGGCGACGTGGACCGGATCGCCACGCGGGTCGGGCAACGCGATGACGGCCCTCGTCAGTCGCGCGCCGGGCTGGTCGGCTGATCGGCGTACATGCGCAGCCGCACGTCGCGAGCACCCTCCATGTGGTGTTCGGCCAGGTGGCGGGCGCCCTCCGCGTCCCGCTGCTCGATCAGTTCCACGAGCCGCGCGTGTTCGGCGAGTACCACCTCCCAGCGGTCGTCGAAGGTCAGCGTGCTGGTGGGGTAGCGGATGAGGTGGGTGTTGAGGCGGATCAGCAGGTCCACCACGGTCGCGTTGTGGCTGGCGCGCCACAGCGCTTCGTGGAACAGCCGGTTGGCTTCGGCTCTGGCGTCCCCGTCGCCGGTGCCGAGCTGCAGCATGGCCTCGTGCGCCGCCCGCAGCCGGGACAGGTCGAGGTCGGTGCGGCGGACCGCCGCGGCCTTCGCCGCCGCCCCCTCCAGGGTCGTGCGCACCTCGTAGATGTCGAGGATCTCCTCGGGGGAGCTCTCGCGCACCACGTAACCACGGCCGTGGCGTGCGACGAGCTGCTCGGCATGCAGGCGGTACAGCGCTTCACGCACCGGTGTGCGGCTGGTGCCGTACCGGTTGGCCAGCACGATCTCGACCAGTTGCTCACCGTCGGAGAACCGGCGGGAGACAATGTCGCGGCGGATCTGTTCGTACACCGACGTCGTCACGGTGGCCACCCCCTACGTATACGAATGTATGCATTAGCATACCGCATTCGGTCACGCCAGTGCGCCCGCGCGGCGGCCGAACACCATGCCCGCCGCCAGCCCCGTGCCGCCCGGGTAGTTCTCGCTGAACAGGCCGCCGAGCATTTCCCCGCACACGAACAGTCCCGGGATGGTCGTGCCCTGCTCGTCGAGAACCCTGCCGTGGGTGTCCGAGCGAAGACCGCCGAAGGTGAACGTGATGCCGCAGCGGACGGGATAGCCGTAGAAGGGTGGGGTGTCGATAGCCGCTGCCCAGTTCGACTTCGGGGGTGTCGTGGCGGCCTTCCTGCCGTCCTTGACCGTGGGCTGGAACCGGCGCGAGGTGTCGATCGAATCGTTGAACGTCTTCACCGTCGCCACCACCCCGTCGACGTCCACCCCGAGCCTGGCCGCCAGCTCCTCCACGGTGTCGGCCCGCTCCACCGAGATGCCCGGCATCTCGTACTCCTCGGGCCGCAGCAACGGCCGCAGCGACGCGTCGAAGATCTGGAACGCGATACCGCCCGGCTGTTCGAGAATCCGCTTGCCGTACTTGGCATAGGTGTAGTTGCGGAAGTCCGCGCCCTCGTCGAGGAAACGCCGCCCGTCGGCGTTGACGATGATTCCGAGCGGGTAGGACTGGCGGGTCAGCCGGTTGGTCAGCTCCCGGTTGCTCTCGTTGCCGGGAAAGCGTCCGTCCCACTGCACGCTGTGTGCCGAGGCCCAGTCGCCGCCACGCGCCGCGCCGATGCGCAGCGCCTCGACCAGCAACTCGCCGGTGTTGTTCGGAGTGCCGCGCACGATGGCGTGTTCCCACTGCTCGCCGAGGTACTGCCGCCGCAGTCCCGCGTTGGCCTCGAACCCACCCGCGGCGAGCACGACGGAATCCGCGCGCATCGTGAACGGCGCTCCGCCACGGGTGCCTCGGACTCCCACGACACGCCCCCGCTCGACGAGCAGTTCGGTGACGACCGTCGCGTAGTGCAGGTCCACTCCGAGCCGCCGGGCGATCCGGGTGTGGTCGTGGATCAGTCCCACTCCCCCGTCCTCGTTACCGACGTGCAGTCCACCCCAGAAGTGCCACGTCCCGTCCTCGCGTTCGTACGCCTGCCGCTCGTACATCAGGCGGTAGCGCACACCAAGCTGGTTGAGCCAGCGCACCGTCGACGCCGACTCGGTGACGAGAACCTCGGTCAGGCCCGGATCGTTGCGGCCGTCGGTGACGCGCCGGAGGTCGGCCGCGTACTCCTCGGCCGTGTAGGGCGGCACGTGTGTGGCCTCGTGCCGCTCGTCGGGCGCCACGAGGTCGGCCAGATCGTCCAGCCCGCCGTGACTGATCCGGGTCGCCCCGGCGGTGTAGTAGCTGTTGCCCCCCGCATCGCTTTCGCTCCCCTTCTCCAGGATCGCCACCCGCCTGCCCCGCAGCGCGGCGGCGTGTGCGGCGCAGAATCCCGCGTTGCCCCCTCCGACCACGATCACGTCGGTGGAGTGCGTCTCGGTCGTCGTCTCGGTCGTCACCGTGATTCCTTAGAAGTAGCTGATCGGATGGATGAGGCCGTCCTGGCCGGGCAGCGCGGGATGGCGCTGTTTGACTGCCGGGTCGTGGCCGGGAACGACCACACCGTGTTCACCGGCCAGCGCGCGTACCCGGTCGAACGCCGCGTACATGCCCGCGAGTTCGTGGACGACGGCGTAGGGGTGATCGCAGTCGATGTTGTCGTAGAAGTGGGACGCGTCCGCCGCCAGCACGACCGGGGGCGTCGTCGCGACTCGCAACACCTGCAGTCCCGCCGTGTGGCCGCCGACAAGATGGCCGGTCACCGCCGGGTCGAGCGTCCAGTCACCGTCGACCAGCCGGAGCAGTCCCCGACGCTCGCGTCGCTCCAGTTCCGCCAGATCGGCCGCGTTGAGCAGATGTCGGTACCCGCCGCGAGCCGCCAGCGGTGAACGCCAGAAGTCGTACTCCGCCCGCTGAAGCACCACGGTCGCGGCGGGGAAGTCGGCGAGGGTTCCGGTGTGGTCGTAGTGCAGGTGCGAGAGCACCACGGTCGACACCTGTTCCGCGCGGAACCCCAGCCTGCCGAGTAACTCGGCGGGAGTGCCCAGGTAGGGGCGCTGGCCGCGGCGGGCGGCTTCGGCCCGGGAGAATCCCGCGTCGAACAGCGTCACGTCGTCGCCACGGCAGATCGCCCACACGAAGTAGTCGATCGGCCACGGTCGCGTGGCGCGGTCGTCGTGGCCGTAGAAGTGTTCACCGCGCACCGAGGCCGTGCGGTACGCGTAGCGCAGTGCGTAAACCCCGTCCTGATCAGTCACCGAAGCTCACTCCCGTCCACTGTTCCCACAGCGTCGCCACGGCGGCGTAGTCGTCGCGGCCCAGGCCGGCGGCGACGGCCAGGTCGTACACCGTGTGGGCGGCCTGTGTCGCGAACAGGGGAACCCCCAGCTGCTGTGCCATCTCCAGCGCGAGCACGGAGTCCTTGCGGGCCGCGTCGGTGGGCATCCCGCCGTCGTAGTCGCTGTGGGCGACCCGTTCCGCGACCCGGTGGGTCAACGGCCGCCGGAGTCCGCCGTCGGGTTTCGCGAGCAGGTCCACCATGCGTTCCAGGCCCACCCCGGACGCCGAGGCCAGCGCGGTCGCCTCGGCGAGCACCACCATCACGGCGTGGGCGACCTGGTTGTTGATGACTTTGGCCGCCATGCCCGCACCGACACCGCCGAACCGCTCCACCGACGCGCCCAGCGTCGCCAGCACTGCCTCGGCCTGCTCCCCCGCCGCGGGCGGGCCGACGAGCAACGTGGCACGCCCGTCCCGCATCTGGCCGACGCCGGAGAGGATGGCGGCGTCGAGGTAGTGGACTCCGGCTTCGGCAAGGTCGCGCGCGCAGTCGAGCGCGTCACCCGGAAGGACGGTGGAGGTCTCGACCACTGTGGAGCCGGGACGGAGCGAGGCGGCCAGCTCGCGGCACACGGCCCGCGACACCGCGGGGCGGGGCAACGACAGCACGACCACCGGAAGGTTGGCCAGCGCCCCCACACTGTCGGCGGTGGTGATCTCGGGCTGGCTCGCCACCAGCTCGCGGCGTTCGGGGTCGGGATCGTGCGCGACCACACGGTGTGCGGTGGCGAGCCGTGCGGCGACGGCTGCTCCCATCTGCCCCAGACCGCACAGTCCTACTGGCGCCATATCGTGTCTCCTCACGCCTGCATCACGAACGGGTCGCGGATGTCGCCGGACAACTCGATCATCACGTTCTTCGTACGCAGGTACTCGTCCACGGCCTCGAGTCCCCGCTCGCGCCCGTAGCCCGACCTGCGGACACCGCCGAAGGGGGCCTGGGCAGCACTGGTGCGGTAGGTGTTGACCCACACCGTTCCCGCGACCAGTTCGCGTGCCACCCGGTGTGCCCTGGCGAGGTCGCGGGTCCAGATTCCCGACGCCAAGCCGTACTCGGTGCCGTTGGCGAGTGCGATGGCCTCGTCCTCGGTGTCGAACGGCAGGACCGACAGCACCGGTCCGAAGATCTCTTCCTGGGCCAGCTCGGCGGCCGGATCCACGTCCGAGAACACCGTGGGGCGCAGAAAGCAGCCCTGTGCCAGCGCAGGCTCGTCGGGCCGGGTTCCCCCGGTCCGCAGCGTCGCCCCGGACGCGCGGCCCGCGTCGACCATCGCGAGGACGCGGTCCAGGTGTGCTTGGCCCGCGAGCGGGCCAAGCTGGGTGCCCTCGGCCGCCGGATCGCCGAGCACGATGTCCTCCGCACGCCGCACCAGTTCGCCGACCACACGGTCGTAGCAGGAACGCTGCACCAGCAACCGGCTGCCCGCGATGCAGGTCTGCCCGCCGGCCGCGAAGATCCCGGCCAGCGCTCCCACCACGGCGCGATCGAGGTCGGCGTCGTCGAAGACGATGTTGGGCGACTTCCCCCCGAGTTCCAGCGTCACCGGAACCAGCGTGCGTGCCGCCGCCGCCGCGATCGCCTGCCCGGTCCGGACACTGCCCGTGAAACTGATCCGCCCGAGGCGGGGGTCGGTGGTCAGCGCGGCGCCCGCCTCGGCCCCGCCGGTGACGATGTTGACCACACCGGGCGGGAAACCGGCCTCCCGCACCAGCCCGGCCATGGCCAGCGTGGTCAGCGGCGCCACCTCCGACGGCTTCACCACCACCGTGCAGCCCGCCGCGAGCGCGGGCGCCAGCTTGTTGGCCAGCAACTGCATCGGCGAGTTCCACGCGGTGATCAACGCGGCCACCCCGACGGGCTCCCGCGTGGTGTAGTCGAACAGCGAGGGCGAGTCCAGGGGTATCGTGTGGCCGTAGATCTTGTCGGCGTAACCGGCGAAGAAGCGGTAGTTGCGGGCGGCGAAAGCCGCCTGTACCCGGGTTTCGCTCAGCAGCTTGCCGTTGTCGGAGGTCTCCAGCCGGGCCAGCGGTTCGGCCCGGGCTTCGATCAGGTCAGCCAGCCGCGACAGCAGCCTTCCCCGTTCCACGCCCGGCAGCGCCCGCCACGACGGCGCGGCCCGCTCCGCGGCACCGACGGCGTCGGAGACCTGCGCGGTGGTCGCGTCGGCGACCTGAGCGAGGAGCCGTCCGTCGAACGGGTTGGTCACGTCGATCACCCGCCCCGGGGTGGGCGCGATCCGCTCTCCTCCGACGAGCATCGCGATGTCGTCCAGCACAGTCACACTCCGATGTGGTCGAGGGCGTCGGACAAGTGGGTCGCGAACACCGGCGGGTTCTCCGCCATGGGAAAGTGCCCGAGCCCCGGCAGGCGCCGGAAGTGGGCACCGTCGATCTTGTCGCAGGTGGCGCGGGACATCTCCGGCGTACACGAGTAGTCGAACTCACCGGTCATCATCACGACCGGACAGCGATCGGTGTCGATCTCGGTGACCTTGTCCCGCCCGTCCCAGTCTCCGCTGTAGAAGTCGATGTCACCGGCGAAGGTGGCGTAGCCGCCCTGGGAGTACTGCCACCAGATGCGATCACGCCACCTCCGGGGGCTCGTCGGTGAACTCAGTCCGTGAATCCACTCGGGCACGAACAACGCCTGGTTGACCAGCGGGTGACGGGCCCAGCCCACCGTGCGCCCCGGCACGCGGTCGGCGGCCTCGCAGGCCACCACCCCGCCGATCCGGTCGGGAACGCGCCAGGCCAGATCGAGACAGATCTGGCCCGCCATCGACGAACCGCACACCACCGGTGTACGCAGCCCCAGCGCGTCGGCCACCGCCAGCACGACCGTGGCGTACGACTCGGTGGTGAGTGAGTACGTCCCGTCGAGGTGCGTGTTCAGCGGATCCGACCGCCCGTGCCCGGGCAGGTCGAACGCGGTCATCCGGTACCGCGACCGAAGCCCGTGCTCCGCCATGACACCGTGGTACTGGCGCCCGTCCGCGCCCGCCGTATGCAGCAGTAGCAGGTCGGGGCCCTGCCCGGTCTGCTCGTAGTAGATGTCGCAGGGCTCGTCGCCGACCGTGATGCGGACGTAGCCGCCACGCAGGTGGGCCTTGGGCGGCTCGACCGGAGCGGGCTCCCGCTCGGTGGCCCCGCACAGTCGTCGCCCCGTTTCCAGCACCCGGCGCACGAGGTGGGCGTGCTGCGCGAAGCGGAGCTCGTCACCGTCCACGCTCACGTCCTCGCAGCGCATCTGCATCCCGAACCAGTTCTGGTACGGGGCGGAGACCTCGGCGCTGAAGTACCGCGACCAGGCCAGTGCGGGAGCTCGCAGGGTGAAAGCGGGTTCCTCCGCACCGGGGAGTACCGCACCGTGCCGGATCGTGAACCCGACGGTGCAGTTCTCCCCGGCCAGCGCGAACCGGACATCGGCGTCCCGCGCGAACGCCGCGAGGGCGGGGTCGGCCGCGCACGCTTCGCACCATTGTTCGACGCTGCCGGGACCCCATGACGTCACGACCGCACCTCACGACGGCCGGGCTTGGTGGCGACCCAGACAGAAATCGCCGTCAGTGCGCACAGCGCGATGATGTACGGCGGAATGGTGACCGCGGCGCCCGCGTCGAGAGACTGCAACGACACCAGGATCATCGGTGCGAACCCGCCGCCGAGGATGGCGCCGATCTGGTAGCCGATCGACGCGCCCGAGTAACGCACCTCGGGGTCGAACATCTCCGCGAACAGCGCCGCCAGCGGCCCGTACATGAGCGGATGGATGACCGCCAGCCCGACCACCGAGGTCACACCCAGCACCAGCCCCGACGGATTCGCCTCGTTGATCAGGAAGAACGGGTAGGCGTACGCGGCCAGCAGCACCGCCCCGGCCAGAAACACCGTCCGCCTGCCGATCCGGTCCGACAGCGCCGCCGCGAGAGGAATCGTCGCCACCTCGACCAGCGCGGCCACCGCGACGATGGGGAGTACGGTGGATTCGTCCAGCCCGAGCGCGGTGGTGGCGTAGGTGAGCACGAACGTGGCGAACAGGTAGAAGTTGACGAAGGGGGCCAGGCACGCGCCGATGGCCAGCAGAGTGTTGACCGGGTGCCGTCGCAGGGCTTCCACCAGCGGCTTGGTCGAACGCTTCCCGCTGTCCTTGACAGCCTGGAACTCGGGCGACTCCAGCACCTGGAGCCGGATGGCGAGCCCGACGATCAGCAGCACCGCCGAGAGCAGGAACGGCACGCGCCAGCCCCACGCCAGGAACTGCTCGTCCGGCAGCGCGGCGAACAGCGAGAACACCACCGTGGCCAGGACCAGGCCCGCGGGCGAGCCCGCCTGCACCCAGCTCCCGGCGAAGCCGCGTCGCTTACTGTCGGAGTGTTCGACCGACATCAGCATCGCGCCGCCCCACTCGCCACCGACGGCGAAACCCTGAATGAGCCGGCACAGCACCAGCAGAATCGGGGCGAGCACGCCGACCTGGTCGTAGGTCGGCAGCAGCCCGATCGCGACCGTGGCCACGCCCATACCCACGAGGCTGTACACCAGCATGGACTTGCGCCCGATGCGGTCACCGAAGTGGCCGAACACGGCTCCGCCCAGCGGGCGAGCGAGAAATCCCGCGGCGAACGCGCCGAACGCGGCGATCGTTCCGGCGACGTCGGAGAATTCGGGGAAGAACAGGCGGTTGAACACCAGGGCCGACGCGGTCCCGTAGAGAAAGAAGTCGTACCACTCGACGGTCGTCCCGATGAAACTCGCCGCGATCACACGGCGGGCGGTCGTTCTCGACGACGCGGTCGGCACCTTGGTTCTGGTCATCAGTTGCCCCTCGTTGGACGTATCGGTACACCGCAGTATGTGAATGTATACCGTCGTATGCGAGAGGTCGCAAGAGGTGGTTCCGGACAGTGCGCCGCGAAGGTGGCCTTCGCGGCGCCGCTCACTCGGTGGAGCTGCCCGCGTAGACCTCGCGCAGCCGGGCCAGGTCGTCGCCGGTCACCACGATGCCGTGCGAGCGCAGCGTGTCCCCGAGGTCGCCGGGCTCGACGGTCGTCACCTCGCGCGGCGTTTCGTCGGCGTACTCCACGACGAGACGGTCGCCGACGAGCTTGCGATGGACGTCGCGGTCCTTGCGCATGACGACGAGCCTGCCGGTGAACGCCGAATCCGGGTGCGTGGCGATGTAGTGGTTGCCGACCACGTAGTCGATGTGACGTTGCGGTGTCTCGTCGAAACCGTGGGCGATCCGCCAGTCGCCCTCCGGGTCCGGGTTTTCGAGCAGCCAGAATCCACCGTCGCGCCGGAGCCGGAAGGGCCACCCGCCGTGGTCGGTCCTCGCGCCGTCGCGAAGCGGAAGCGGCACGAGCGGGCCCGCCCCGAACCCCACGTCGGCCAGGAACCGCTCTCCCTCGGTGCGGACCAGCAACACCAGGTGCGTCTGCTCGGCGTCCGGCTGGTCGAAGCGCACCCGCGCGACACCCCGGGTGACGTCGTAGCCGAGCCGGTCGAGTACGGCGGCGAAGAGCAGGCCGTGCTCGAAGCAGTACCCGCCGCGCTCGGTGTCCACCAGCTTCGCGGCAATGTCGGCGAGCCGCAGGCTCGGAGTGCGGCCCAGTACGACGTCGACGTTCTCGAACGGGATCGTGCGCACGTGTGCCTCGTGCAGCGCGAACAGCGCCTCCGGCGACGGCGGCCGCGGCGACTGCCCGATCCGGTGGTGGTAGGCGTCGAGGTCCAGTTCGGCGGCGTCCCAGTCGATGTGCGGGTGAGCAGTCTGGGTGCGAGTCTCGGTCACGACATCACACTCACACCTCCAGCGCACTCGAGGTCAATAGCCACCTCCATAGTTGCTGCACGCAACTTTTTTAGTTAGCCTCGGTAAGGAGTCCGAGTCCGCCCGGAAGGAGCCCACCACGTCCGCGCCCGCCGCGCCCACCACCGAATCGATGCCCCACCGGCAGATCCTCAAAGCCTTCACCGGCCTGCTGTCCGCGCTGCTGGTGGCCATGCTGTCGTCCACCATCGTCTCCAGCGCTCTGCCCACCATCCTCGCCGACCTCGACGGCACCCAGGGCCAGTACACGTGGGTCATCACCGCGATGCTGCTGACCTCCACCGCCACCACGCCGATCTGGGGCAAACTCTCCGACCTGTTCAGCAAGAAGGTGCTGTACCAGGTGGCGATCGTCGTCTTCACCGTCGGCTGCGTACTGGGCGGTTTCGCCCAGTCCATGCCACAGCTCATCGCGTTCCGCGCCGTGCAGGGCATCGGCATGGGCGGCCTGCAGGCACTCATCCAGGCCGTCATCGCCGCCATGATCGCCCCGCGGGACCGGGGCCGCTACGCGGGCTACATCGGCGCGACCTTCGCCGTGGCCACCGTCTCCGGCCCACTGGTGGGCGGCCTGGTCGTCGACTCGCCGCTCGGGTGGCGCTGGTCGTTCTGGGTGTGCGTGCCCATCGCCGTGATCGCCTTCGTCGTCCTCGGCCGCACACTGACCCTCCCCGTCGTCAAGCGTGAGGTCAGGATCGACTGGCTCGGCGCCACACTCATCGTGTCCGGTGTCGCGCTGCTGCTGATCTGGGTCACCCTCGCGGGCACCGACTTCGCCTGGTGGTCGTGGGAGACCGCCGCACTGCTCACCGGCTCACTGGCCTCGCTCGGCGCGGCCGTCGCCGTGGAGAGCCGCGTGGCCGAACCGGTGGTACCGCTGACGCTGTTCCGAAACCGCACGTTCACGCTCGCCGTCGTCGCCTCAGTGGGCGTCGGCACGGCGATGTTCGGTGGCGCGGTGTTTCTCGTGCAGTACTTCCAGCTCGCCCGGGACTTCTCCCCCACGGCGGCCGGACTCCTGACACTGCCGATGGTGCTCGGCATGGTCGGCGCGTCGACCATCGTGGGCCGCGTCGTCTCCCGGGTCGGACGCACCAAACCGTTCCTCGTCGCGGGCTCGCTCGTGCTGCTGACGGGGCTGTGCCTGCTCGCCGGGGTCGACCACGACACCAACCTGTGGTGGATGGGCGTCTTCCTCGCGCTGATGGGCATCGGGGTGGGTTCGTTGATGCAGAACCTGGTGCTCGCCGCGCAGAACACGGTCGGGATGGCCGACGTCGGCGCGGCCACCGCCACCGTCACGTTCTTCCGCACCCTCGGCGGCGCCACCGGCGTGTCCGCGCTCGGGGCCGTGCTGGGCGCCCGCGTGTCCGACCTCGTGTCGGAAGCACTGGCCGCGCGCGGCCTGCCCGCAGCGGGTGGCCTCGGCAGTGGCAGCGGGAACCTTGACGTGGACGCCTTGCCCGGCCCGGTGCAGGACATCGTGCGCGCCGCCTACGGCGACGCCATGGGAACGCTGTTCCTGATCACGGCAGGCGCCGCCGTGGTCACGGTGCTCGCCGTCGCCTTCGTGCGCGAGACACCGCTGCGCGACACCCTCGACCTCGACGACACCGCGACCGCGCCGGCACCACGGCGCCCGGCGCCGGCCGCGCACGCCAGTACTGCCCGTGCGACGCGGACACCGTCACGGCCACGGCACCGGCCCGCCTGGCGGGGCACCACGACCCTCCGGCATCCGCTGAACCGCAGGGGTCTCAGGGCACCGGGACGGGCTCGCCGTTGACGAACTCGACCAGTTCCCGCACGAACCCCGCGTCGCGCAACGCGCCCATGTGATCGCCGTCCACCAGCCGCAGTGTGGCACCGGGAATGGCCTGCGCCAGGACCTGCGGCCGTGCGGCGAGCGGATCGTCCCGTCCCGCGAGCACCAGCGTGGGCGCGGTCACGTCGCCCAGCGGGATGGGCCGGTCGTGCGCCGCCACGGCCTGCGCGGCCAGCGCGACCCGGTCACCGCCGAGCGCGTCGACGAACTGCCGGAACGCCGCGGCGAAGGTGTCGGTGATCGAATCGGGGTCCTCGGCGCGCAGCGCGTGGATCAGCGCGTCGTGACCGAGGACCCGCGTGTCCACTCCCCCGAGTTCGACCACCCCGCTCCCGACCCCGCCCACCACCAGGCGTCGCACCCGGGTGTCGCGGGTGGCGGTCAGCAGCGCGACGATCGCGCCCATCGAGTAGCCGACGAGATCGACGGCGGGTGCGTCGAGCACGTCGAGCAGGGTCGACACGTCCTCGGCCATGCGTGCCTCACCGTAGGAGGCGGGGTCATGGGGTTTGCCGGAGCGCCCGTGGCCCCGCGCGTCGAGCACCGCGACCCTGCGCCCGGTCGCGGTGAGCGCGTCCACCACACCGGGGCCGACCCAGTTGGCCCTGCCGGTGGCGATGAACCCGTGGTGCAGCAGCACCAGCGGCCGATCCGGGTCGCCGTCCCAGCTCTCGTAGACGATCTCCACCCCGTCGGTCGCGCGGAAGCTCGGCATGCGGGGACCCCTCCTTGTCAGCGACCCTGACGCTCGCGGCGTGATCAGCTTACCGGCCGCGAACGGCACCATCGAGATCCTCGCGGCGACCGCGCACGGGAGAAGGACCGGCTATCGGCGCGCCCACGGTTGACCTTGCCCCTGGGGAAGCCCACACCCTCGGCGATGCCCGGAAACGTCCGGGCGCGAGGAGGGAGACAGCATGAGGCCCTTCGGGATCGGTGATTTCGCCGCCGCTTGCGGGCTCACCCCCAAGGCGCTGCGGCTCTACGACGAACTCGGTCTGCTTGTTCCCGCGGAGGTGGACGCCGCCACCGGTTATCGCCGGTACGACGGGACGCAGTTGCCGCGCGCCCGTTTGATCGCCTGGCTGCGCGGAGTGGGTATGCCGCTGTCCCGCATCCGCGTGCTGTGTGATCTCCCACCTGTCGCGGCAGCCGAGGAACTCGGCACCTACTGGCGGCAGGTGGAGGCCGATGTCGCCGCACGGCGGGAGACCGTGGCCTTCCTCGTCGACCAGCTCCGAAGAGAGGACATCGCGATGACCGCAGCACCGTCGCCCATTCGACTCGAGCACGCCTGCTGCCGTGACACCGGCATGGTCCGGACGAGCCAGCAGGACTCCGTCTTCGCGGGCACCGCACTGTTCGCCGTCGCAGACGGATTCGAAACGCCCGAACCGTCCGATTCGGACGATAGCTACCACGACACCGCGTCCGCCGCAGCCCTGCGGGCGATTCGCTACGCGGATGCCACGGTCCCGGCCGCGAGCCTGACCACAGCGGTGACCGAGGCCTTTCACGCGGCCCGCACCGACGTGAGCCACTACATCCGTAGTGAGCGTGGCCGGCGCGCGGGAACGACCCTGACCATGATGTTGTGGTCGGGCAGCGACCTCGCACTGGCACATGTCGGGGACAGCCGCGCCTACCTCCTGCGTGACGGCGAACTGCATTTGCTGACCCAGGACCACACCTACGTCCGCTCGCTGGTCGACGAGGGCAGGCTGACTCCCGCTGAGGCGGCGGTTCACCCGGAGCGCTTCACGCTGCTGCGGGCACTACACGGCGACGCCCCGGACGTGGAACCGGACCTGCACTTGAGGCGGGCCAGGCTCCACGACCGCTATGCGCTCTGCAGCGACGGCGTCCACGCCGTGCTCCCCGACCTCGCCGAGCCACTGCGCTCGGCCGCCACCCCCGGTGAGGCGGTCAAGAGTATCCGGAAGGCGGTCTTCACCGCGGGCGCCCCGGACAACTTCGCCTGCCTGGTGGTGGACGTGTGCGAGCCGGGCTTGACAGGCAAGTAGTTACTTGCATATTGTCGCCTCGCAGGCCGGGCCCCCTGCCACCTGACCGTGACACCCACCGGCGTGTCTCCGCGCGCCGCGGGGTCACGCCACGAAAGGAACACCATGTCCGAGGCCGTGGCGTACGGAACTCTGGAGACCATCGACGGGCGCCCGGGACTGCGCTTCGAGCTCTCGCTCGCGTACCCGGTCGAGCGTGTGTGGCGGGCGGTCAGCGTGCCCGCCGAACTGGAGCGCTTCTTCCCCGGCAGTGCGAACTGGACTCCGGAGAAGGGCGAGGTCATCGATCTCGGCGGGGCGACCGTCGAGGTGACCGAGGTCGACGCACCGCATCGCCTGGCGTGGATCTTCGCGGGCCAGCCGCAGAGCTTCGAGCTGACCGCGACGGACGACGGCTGCCGCCTGGTGTTCACGCACGTCATCGACGACCTGCCCGCGGCGCAGACCGCGACCGGCTGGCAGACCTATCTCTCGCGGCTCGAACCGCACCTCGCGGGCGAGCACCTTTCCGACGAGGACGCGCACCGGCCGTGGCGGGAGGTTCACGAGCGCTACGCCGAGCGGTTCGGCGTCGACCCGGAACCGGGGCGGCGCTGGGCGGCGGAGAACCTGCCCGCCGACGCCTGAGCGGACCAGTCGGCGCCGCGACGAAGTTCCACGCGGAAATCCGGTATCCGGCAGCGTCGCCTGAAGGTGCTTGACCTCAACCGTGGTTGAGGTAGTGGAGTGTCCACGTCGCGCGCAAACCGCGCGCGCGGAAAGGATTCCTCGTGGACACCACCTCCCCAACAGCCGGCACTACGGTGCCCGCACCGGCGGCTCCGTCGCGATGGGCACTGCCCGTCGTCCTGACCGGGGTCGGTCTCGTGGCGATGTCGATCTCAGGAACTGCGATCGCATTACCAAATATCGGGCGCGAGCTCGATACCTCGGGTCCGGCGTTGAACTGGGTGGTCGCCGGATACAATCTCGCGTTCGCGGCGATGACGCTCGTCGCCGGTGTCGCAGCTGACCGTGTGGGCCGCCGGAAGATCTTCGTCGTCGCGGCGATCATCTTCTCGGCTGGTTTCCTGTGTACGGCGCTGGCTCCCACCATCCTGCTGGTCGACGTCGCCCGCATCGCCTCGGGGGCCGGGGGCGCGGGGATCATGGCCGCGGGCGGCGCACTGCTCGCGTCGAACTACGACGGCGCCGCCCGCAACCGCGCGTTCGCGCTCATGGGAACGATGGCAGGCGTCGGGATCGCGGTCGGTCCCACTCTCGTCGGCGGATTGATCTCGCTGACCGGCTGGCGCGGAAGTTTCCTCGTGTTCGCCGTCGTCGGACTCTGCGTCATCCTAGGCGCGATGCGCCTGGGTGAGTCTCGCGACCGTGGCGGCCCCACCGATTGGTTCGGCAGCATCCTGTTCGTCGGGGTGCTCAGCTGCCTCATGTTCGCACTGTTGGAGGCTCCGACACTGGGATGGACGCACACCGGGGTGCTCGTCGCCGTCGTGGCAGGCGTGCTGGGGCTCGTTGCCTTCGTCTTCGTGCAGCGCCGCAGCAGCTCCCCGATCCTGGCGCCCGAACTCGTCGGCAACCGACGATTCATGGGATGGTGCCTGGCGACGCTGACTACCTCGATCGGCTTCCTCGGCGTGCTGGTGTTTCTGCCGACCTACCTGCAGGCGGCAGCCCAGCTCTCACCGGCCACCGCGGGGGTGGTCATGCTGTTGCTGACAGCGCCAGTGCTGCTGACACCGATCACCGCAGTCAGCCTGGTCAACCGGGGAATGTCTGCCCGGTTGGTGATCATGGTCGCGCTGGGTCTCGTCGTCACGGGAAACCTCGGCATGCTGGCTCTCGGGCCGCAGAACACGACAGCTCTGGTCGCGGCACCGCTACTTGCCATCGGCATCGGCATGGGCGCCTCGTTCGGCATCACTGACGGCCAGGCCATGAATCTGGTCCCCGCGCACCTCGTCGGCACCGCCGCAGGATTTCTGAACACTCTCCGGGGAGCCGCCGAAGCTCTCGTGATCGCGGCCTTCAGCGCGGCGCTGCTCGGGTTCCTGACGGCCAGGCTCGGCGACTCCGGCCGCGCCGCCGCGGTCAGTTCGGGCGACATCGGCCAGGACCGGACCGCGGAGATCGAGGCGTACACCGCGTCGTGGCACTCCACTCAGATCGCTGTCGCCGTGCTCTGTCTCGCGCTGTCCATCGTCATCGCCGTGTTCCTGTTCGCCCGCGGGACCCGCACCACGGCAACGACCCAACCGGATCATGACGAACAGCGCTGAGCCGGACGTGCTCACCCCACGCCGTCACGTCGATCCGTCCGATCTCCTCACCATCGGGGACGTCACGAAACGGACCGGGGTACCCGCGTCGGCTCTGCACTTCTATGAGCGAAAAGGACTGATACTCAGTTCGCGGGACTCCGCCAACCGGCGCCTGTTTCCGCGGCACATGTTGCGGCGCGTTTCGCTGATCCTCGTCGCCAAGCGCCTCGGAATACCGCTGCTGGACGTCGCGGGGGTGCTTCGCGAGCTTCCCAGTGACCGGGCGCCCACTCACGCGGACTGGCAACGCGTCTCACGTCTGTGGAAGCGACATCTCGAGGAACGCCGACGGCAGATCGAGGCCCTCGAACAGGAACTCACCGGTTGCATCGGATGCGGCTGTCTGTCGATGAAGGCGTGCCTGTTGCTCAACCCGGATGACGCCCTCAGCTCACACGGTCCAGGTCCAGTGCGCATCCAGAACCCCGCCACAAGATCTCCAATCCGGTGAAACCGGACGCCCGGTCGCTGCGTCGTAGGCGTCGTAGGCGGCAACCGAGCATCCGATCAGGAACTGGGGTGGCAGATGGACGGCTACCGGGTGGAACCCGACAAGCTGGTCACGACCGGTGACGAGCTTGTCGGGATCGCCGACGCGGCCCGCGAGGCGAAGGCCGAGTTCGCGGGCCGTGTCGCGGCACACGAGGGCGCAAACGACGGCTTCACCACCACGAGCAAGGCCGCGTCGCTGGCCCAGGCGTGGGAGTCGCAGATCGACGACCTGGGCAAGCGCACCGCGATGGCCGGTGGGCTGCTGGTCGACGGCGCGCACGGCTACGCCGAGATGGAGAGCGCCGTGCTGGACACCCTGCCCCCGCTGAGCTCGACGGAGTGATGACCCGTGGTTTCCTTCGCCGATCTCCGTGCGGCCGATCCCGGTGCCTACGACGACATGGCCGACCACTGGGCACGCCTGGCCTCGAACCTGTCCGCCACGGGCGGTGACATCAAGACAGCCGTCGACGGGCTCGCCGACTGGGGCGGGGAGGCCGCCGAGGCAGCCCGCGCCCACTTCGCCGACGTCCGCTCCGGCTACGACACCGCCGCCGAGTACCTGGAGAAAGTGCCGCCCGCGCTGCGCGCACTGGCCGACGCGATCACTGAGGCGCAGGACGTGATCGACGGCGTCGCCAACACGGTGGACAGTCACCGCAACCTCGCCCTCGACGGCGGCAGCGGCGAGGTACGCGAGATCGGGGGCGGACCCGGTGATCACCGTTCCGAGGACGAGCGGCGCCGCGACCGGGAGACGGCCCAGGATCTCAGCGACACGGTGCGCGCCGCCCTCGACGACGCCACCGAGGCCGACCGGATCGCCACGACCGCCCTCGACTCCGCCTCGCCGGATTCCGCGGGGCTCGAACTGGAGGCCGTCGGGGCTTCCAACATCATCACTCCCAGTGACATTCCCGGCGACGACGCCACCCCCGCCGAGGTGAAGCGATGGTGGGACAGTCTCACTCCGATGGAGCAGGAGTCCGCCGTCTACACCCACGGCGACATGATCGGCGGTATGGACGGCATCCCGGCCGAGGACCGCGACCGGGCCAACCGCATCCGCTTCGCCGAGGAGCACACGGAACTGACCGCGCGGCGGGACGAACTCGACGGCCTCGGCGACGACCGCACCCTCGCCCAGGACCGTGAACTGGACTCGCTCAACGACACCCTGCGGGGCCTGGACTCCATCGACGAACGGCTGCGGGCCGAGCCCGGCGACGGGACACCGCAGGCGTATCTGCTGGACTACTCCACCGAGGGCAACGGGCGCGGCGTCGTCGCACTGGGCAATCCCGACACCGCGGACAACGTCGTCACCTCGGTGCCCGGCACCGGGTCGAACCTCTCCGGCATCGGTGGCGAACTCGACCGCAGCGAACTGATCCTCGCCGAGGCGGACCGGCTGTCCCGCAGCAGTGAGAACGCGGCCATCACCTGGGTCGGCTACGACGCGCCGCAGGACCTCGCGGCGGCCACCAGCGCCGACTACGCCGACGGGGCCGCCGGGGACTTGCGCGACTTCCAGGACGGGCTGCGCGCCACCCACACCGGCGACGGGTCACACAACACCGTCATCGGCCACAGCTACGGCTCCACCGCGATCGGTCACTCCGCGCAGGGCGGTGAACTCGACGTGGACAACGTGGTGTTCATCGGCAGCCCCGGAGTGGGAGTCGACAGCGCGAGCGAGCTGGACCTGCCCGACGGCGCCGACGTCTACGCCAGCACCGCCGAGAACGACATCATCCGCGGTACCCCGCCGTTCGTCCACGGCCCCCAGCCGGTGGGCGACGACTTCGGCGCGGAGGTGTTCAGCTCCAGCCCCGGCACGGACGGCGCCTGGTACACGGGGGGATACTCCACCGAGGCGCATTCGGAGTACTGGAACCAGGACTCGGACTCGCTGGACAACATGGCCACCATCGTCGTGGGCGGGACACCCGACTGACGGTGGCCACCACCGACGGCAGGGAGGCGACAACGTGATCCGGAGATCCGCCGGGTTGGGCCTGGTCTGCCTGCTGCTCGCCGCCTGTGGCGGGCCGGGCCCGGCCGAGCGATCATCCACCACCACAGCCGAAAGCGGGAGTTCGATGCGCACGATGACCGAGGACGAGGCCGCGCAGCGCGCCGAGGAGCACATCCGGCGCGCCGTGGCCGCGCTGCCGGAGAAACCGGCCCTGACTCCCCTGCGGGCCGACTCCGCCGAGTGCCTCGATCCCAGCGACAACGGCCCCCGGGGCCGCTACGAGGTCGGCCGTTCGTACTGGCTCGACGACCTGCCGGGCGAGCGCAACGCCGAGTTCGTCGACGCACTCGTCGAGCACTGGACCGCCAACGACTACCGGGTGCTGACCGACAAGCGGGAGACGAAGAACCGGTTCGTGTCGGTGGAGCACCGTGGCGACGCCTTCCGCATGTCGGTCAAGCAGAGCGTGGAGGGTGACCTGTCGCTGGGCGCGTCGTCGCCGTGTGTCTGGCCCGACGGAACACCCCCGGAGGACGCGAACGAATAGTCCTCCGGGGGTGCCACGATTCGCTTCGTCAGCCCGTGATCAGGCTCAGCCCGTAGGCGCTGAGCGCCTCGTTGACGGGCTGGAAGTAGGTCGTGCCGCCGGTGCTGCAGTTGCCGGAACCACCGGAGGTCATGCCCTGCGCCTGGTTGCCCGAGATGAACGAGCCACCGGAGTCACCCGGCTCGGCGCACACGTTCGTGCGGGTCAGGCCGGTGACGGTGCCCTCCGCGTAGCGCACGGTCTGGTTCTTGGCCTCGACCGTGCCGCAGTGCCAGCCCGTGGTGGAACCGGAGCGGCAGATCGACGCGCCGACGGCGGCCTCACTGGAGCCGGACACCACGCGGGCGTTGCCGTCGTAGAGGTTGACCCACGGGCGCAGCGTGTCGCCGGAGCCGGTCGCCACGAAGGCGTAGTCGTCGCCGGGGAACGACGAACCCTCGAACGTGCCCGTGGGCTGCGAGGTCGAGGTGCCCGCGGTGCCGCAGTGGCCCGCGGTGACGAACCCGCCCTGGACCGCGAACCCGACCGAGCAACGCCCACCGCCGCCCATGTAGTAGGCGTTGCCGCCGACGACGTCCATCAGCACCTCGGGCTGCTCTCCCGACTCCACGATCTCGACGGTGTCACCGTCCACATCGGCCGAGGCGGCGAAGTCCGAGGCCGCCTCGGCGGTGCCCGGCGCCGTGGTGACGACCACCGCGTTGTCACGGGTGTCGACGTACCAGCCGGTGACCGACTCCGGAGCCCTGCTCTCGGCGTCGTCGAGCCGCTCGGCGGCGGCGTTCAACTCGGTGGCGCTCTGGTCGACGAGCACGGCCTTCGCACCCGCGCCCCGCACCTCGTCGAGCGCGGCGGCGTCG
Source organism: Saccharomonospora piscinae (assembly GCF_005862235.1). Lineage (GTDB taxonomy): Bacteria > Actinomycetota > Actinomycetes > Mycobacteriales > Pseudonocardiaceae > Saccharomonospora > Saccharomonospora piscinae. The sequence continues at coordinate 299,301 of NZ_VCEK01000001.1, forward strand.
GTCACGCCGACCACCAGCGTGTTCTGCGCGGTGTCGAAGTACGAGCCGCCGAAGGTGTCGCGCAGCTGCCCACGCAGGCTGCGCTCCACCTCCCGTGCCTCGGTTTCCGCGTGTAGTCGCTGTTCGGCTTGCGCTGCGGTGAGGCCGAGGTCGCGCTGCATGGCCTGCAGCATCGGGTCGGCTTCGGCCGCCGGCGTGGCCTGTGGCGCCGTGGTGTCGGCGGTCGCGGGCAGGCTGAACGCGACGGCGGTTCCCGCCGCCAGTACCGCGGCCGCCGTCATCCGGACCGTGACTCTGCGCTTGCTCGACATCCCGACCTCCTTGTTGGGCGTTGGTCAACAACGGGTCGAAGTATGCCGACGGGAAAGGCCGGGCACAGCCGCCGAGCGGCCCGCGACGAGCGTCGCGAATCGGGCATCGGCTGCGACGAAAGTTGGTTCAGACTAGGCGAAACGGGTGAACCAGCCGGAGTCCCGGTGGCCCGCGCCGCGTTACGCCGTCCGGCTCGCGGTGAGCAGCACCGGCGTGGTGATCCCGTTTCGGGCACACAGCTCGGCCAGGAAACCGCCCAGCCAGCCGAGCGCATCCGGCGACCACTCGGCGAGCGTGCCGGGAAAGGTCACCCGGTGGCCCGGTGGACCCTCCCAGAACTGGTCGGACAGCGGCGGCCGGGTCGTGAGCGGGTCGTGGTCGCCGCGCGAGCGCTCCCCGCAGCGGAACACGTCCTGATCGGCCCGGTCGAGCTGCTCGCGCAGCGTTGCCGCGACGGCAGGAACGGCCGGGACGCGCCCGCTGTCCAGCGTGATCCGCACCGTTGCGCGCTCGCGCGGATCGCCTGGGGTGAACCAGCCTGCGGTGAGCAGTGACGGGCTGAGTGCCGGCTCCGGCGCGAGCACGGCCGCGAGATCCCGCACGGGCAGCAGGAGCTGCACCGCGCTCAGGTTCAGGGTGCCGAGCCGCTGGGTCGCCTCGGTGGCGCAGCGCAGGAACGGCTGGGTGGGCAGCGTGGTCAGCGGACGGTCGGCCCCGGCCAGTTCGAGCCCGACCTGGAACCAGGTGACCAGCGAGGTGTCGTCGGCGAACGGGTGCTCGTGTCCGGCGTCGTTCATGCCCCACAGCCGGGGCGCGCCCACGTCCGAAAGCCAGCCCAAGGCGAGCGAGCGCTCGTGGAAGTAGACGTAGGCATCGCGGTCGTCGGCGGGATCGCGCCACGGGTGCGGTGCCAGCTGCCCGTACAGTGCCGCGAACAGCGGGCTGCCGTTGCCGGGCGAGTTCGGGTCCACTCCGGGACGGGCGCGCTCACCGTCTTCCGGCACTGCGACCCCCTCGACGATCCGGTGGCACCGCCGTCACGATACCGCGGCGGCGGGCACGGGACCGGGCGTGGCCGGGACGAATCCCGTGCCACGCCCGGCCGGTGTCGTGTCCGGCGTCAGCCGGTCACCAGGGTGAGGTTGTAGGCGTTGAGCACCTCGTTGACGGGCTGGTAGTACGTCGTGCCGCCCCAGGTGCAGTTACCGGAACCACCGGAGGTCATGCCCTGCGCCTGGTTGCCCGAGATGAACGAGCCACCGGAGTCACCGGGCTCCGCGCAGACGTTGGTGCGGACCATGCCGTAGACCGCGCCCTGCGAGTAGCGCACCGTCTGGTTCTTGGCCTCGATCGTGCCGCAGTGCCAGCCGGTGGTCGAGCCGGAACGGCACACCGACGAGCCCACCGGGGCCTCGTTGGAGCCGGACACGACGCGGGCGCTGCCGTTGTACATGTTGACCCACGGCCGCGGCGTGTCGTCGGAGCCGGTCGCGACGTAGGCGTAGTCGTTGTACGGGAACGACGAACCGGCGAAGTAGCCGCTCGGCGACGACGTCGAGGTGCCCGCGGTGCCGCAGTGGCCCGCCGTCACGAAGCCGCCCTGCACCGAGAAGCCGATGGAGCAGCGGCCGCCGCCGCCCATGTAGTAGGCGTTGCCGCCGATGATGTCCATCAGCGCGGTGGGCGACTCGGTGGACTCGACGATCTCGACCATGTCGCGGTCCACCCCGGCGGCGGCGACGAACCCGGTCGCCTTGCCCTCGGTGCCCGGCTTGGTGGTGACCACCACGGAGTTGCTGCGGGGGTCGACGTACCAGCCGGTGACCGCCTCGGGCGCGCGGCTCTCCCTGGCGTCGAGCGCGTCGGCCGCGGCGTCGAGCGCGGATGCGCTGTCGTCGACGAGCTGCGGCGTCGCACCGGCGGCGCGCACCTCGGCGAACTCGGCGTGGTCGGTGACTCCCACCACGAGCGAGCGCTCGGCGGCGTCGTAGTGCGAGCCGCCGTAGCTCGTGCCCAGTTCCGCGCGCAGCGCGTCATCAACGGTGCGAGCGGTCTCCTCCCGCTGCAGCCGCTGCTCGGCCTGCTGTTCGGTGAGGCCGAGGTCGCGCTGCATGGCCTGCAGCATCGAGTCGGCTTCGGCCGTCGGTGTCACGTCGGCCGCGGTGGTGTCGGCCGTCGCGGGCATCGTGAACGCGAGTGCCGTTCCCGCCGCCAGGATCACGGACGCGGTCGCACGCGCCGCGAATCTGTGCTTCATGAGCGAATCTCCTTGTGACGTTGGTTACGTCGTCCGGACAAGGAGGAAGTATGACCAGTGCGCACCGGGGCCCGTGACCGCTCAACGGACCGCGACGAACGTCGCAAATCGGCCAACGGCGGACAACGAACGTCGTGCTCCATGTGGGCAGCGGCCAGTACGCGCCCTGCTTCCGTTGTGTCCTCTGTGGAATGGAAACCGCGTTCGGTTCCCGCGCCGCGCCGGTGGGGTTGGCCGGGTGACGGCCGGGGTAGCCGGGGCCGCGACTCACGACACCCGGGGCAATCCACGGGCGGCGCCGTGACGAATCACGTGGGTAGCCGTGAGGAAGGACAGGCGAATGGGCGATTCGGTGCGGGCCGTGCGGAGGCCGTCGCCGGGTGGGGGCGAACCCACGGCGGACGAGCTGTTACTGCGGGTGGCACGGGGCAGCGAGGCCGCGTTCGAGCAGCTCTACGACATCGTGGCCCCGCCGGTGTTCGGGGTGGTGCGGCGCGTGCTGCGCGACGTCGCCCAGGCCGAGGAGGTCACGCAGGAGGTTCTGGTCGAGTTGTGGCGCACCGCCACCCGCTACGATCGCTCCCGGGGCAGCGCCATCACCTGGGCGCTGACCCTGGCGCACCGCAGAGCGGTGGACCGGGTGCGGTCCGCGCAGGCCCGGGCCGACCGCGAGGAGCGCGCGGGGGCGATGGCGCCGGGGCGCGAGTTCGACGAGGTCGCCGAGGCGGTGACGGCCAGGTTGGAACGCGAGCAGGTGCATCGCTGCCTGTCCACGTTGACCGAGCTGCAGCGGGAGTCCGTGCTGCTGGCCTACTACGGGGGGCACACCTATCCCGAGGTCGCGAAGTTGCTGGACAGTCCGCTCGGCACGATCAAGACTCGCCTGCGCGACGGCCTCATCCGGCTGCGAGACTGCTTGGGGGTGACCCGGTGACGACCCCGGATGTGCATACGCTGACCGGCGCCTACGTGGTGAACGCGCTCGACGAGTTCGAGCGCCGCCAGTTCGAGGCGCACATGGCCGAGTGCTCCCAGTGCGCGGAGGAGGTCGTCGAGCTGCGGGAGGCGGCGACCCGGCTCGGGCTCGCGGCGGCGCAGGAGCCGCCCCCCGGCCTCAAGCAGCGGGTGCTGACCCGCATCAGCACGGTGCGGCAGGACTCCCCCGGCGGCGGGTCCAGCGGCGGGCGTGGTGCGGGACGCTGGCCGCTGCGGCTGGTGTCGGTGGCCGCCGCCGTGGCCGTGGCCGCCTCGGTGGGACTGGGCGTCGTCGCCTACCGCACGCAGTCGGAGCTGGCCGACGTCCGCCAGGAGCTCACGCAGGTACGCGCGGACGAGGCCGTGATGGCCCGGTTGCTGGCCGCACCCGATCTGCGGGAGGTCGCCGGGCACGGCGCCACCGAGGGCCGGGGCAGCGTGATGATGTCGCCGAGCCTGAACAAGGGGATGCTGCTCGTGGCCGGGATGCCGGAGCAGCCGTCGAGCTCGACCTACCAGGCGTGGGCCATCGTCGACGGCACCCCACGGTCGATCGGGGTGCTCGGCCCGCAGGGCACGACCACGACCCCGCTGGTGATCGAGGACCTCAGCGGGGTGGCCGAGATCGCCATGACGGTCGAGCCCGAGGGCGGATCGACCCGCCCCACCACCGAGCCCAGCGTGCGGTTTCCGATGTGAGCGGCCGGGGCAACGGAGTTCACGGGCGCAGCCGCTGCCTCACCCGCGCGGCCTCGCGGGTGAGGTGGTCGCGCTCCGCGGCGCTGCCAGCCACGCGGGCGGCCTCGGCGTAGCGCTGGGCGGCCTGTTCGCTCTCGCCTGCGCGTTCGTGCAGGTAGGCCGCCACCGCGGCATAGCGCGACACGCCGGGATCGACCTCGGCCAGCGCCGCCAGCCCGGCCCTCGGCCCGTCGGCCTCGCCGACGGCCACCGCGCGGTTGAGCCGCACCACCGGGCTGTCGGTGAGGCGCATCAGCTCGTCGTACCACTCCACGATCTGCACCCAGTCCGTCTCGGCGGTGCTCGGGGCGTCGGCGTGCAGCGCGGCGATCGCCGCCTGCGCCTGGTACTCGCCCAGCCGGTCGCGGGCCAGCGCGCCCTGCAGGATCGTCACCCCCTCGCTGATCAGTCCGGTGTCCCAGCGGGCGCGGTCCTGCCGGGCGAGCGGCACCAGCCGACCGTCCGGGCCGGTGCGTGACGCGCGGCGTGCGTGGTGCAGCAGCATGAGCGCGAGCAGGCCCGCCGCCTCGGGTTCGCCGGTCGACGCGACCACCTGGCGAGCAAGGCGGATCGCCTCGCCCGCCAGGTCGATGTCCCCGCCGTAGCCTTCGTTGAACACGAGGTAGAGCACCCGCAGCACCGTGCCGAGGTCGCCGGGCCGGTCGAGCGCTTGCCCCGCGATCCGGCGTTTCGCACGGCTGATCCGCTGCGCCATGGTCGCCTCCGGCACGAGGTAGGCCGCGGCGATCTGCCGTGTGGTCAGGCCACCGACCGCGCGCAGCGTCAACGCGACGGCCGAGGCCGGCGACAGGCTGGGATGCGCGCACAGGAAGTAGAGCCGCAGGGTGTCGTCGGTGGCGGGCACCGGGCCTGCCGGGGGCTCGACCTCCACGACCTGCTCCCGGCCTCGTCTCGACGCCTCGGAGCGCGCGGCGTCGAGGAACTTGTGCCACGCCACGGTGACCAGCCAGCCCTTCGGGTCGCGCGGGGGCCCGTCCGGCCAGGTCTCCAGCGCGCGGACCAGCGCTTCCTGCACGGCGTCCTCGGCCGACGCGAAGTCCGCTCCGCGCCGGACGAGGACACCGATCACCGCGGGCACGAGCTCCCGCAGCTGTGAGTCGTTCACTCGGTCACCGTGGGTGGCTCGGTGAGGAACGGGCGCACCTCGAGCCACTCGAAGATCGGCTCGCCACCGGCCCCTGGCGCGGCGGACAGCTCTCCGGCCAGTTCGACCGCGCGGTCCCAGCTCTCCACGTCGATGACCATCCACCCCGCGATGAGATCCTTGGTCTCGGCGAAGGGGCCGTCGGTGACCGGCGGACGGCTCTCGCCGTCGTAGCGCACGAACGTGCCCTCGGGCGCCAGTGCCTGGGAATCGACGAACTCGCCGCTCTCCTCAAGGCGGTTCGCGAAGTCGCGCATGAACTGCACGTGCGCGTCGATCTCCTGCGGGGTCCAGCGGTCCATCGGGATCCAGTCGCCCACCGGAGTCGGGCCGCCCCGGTAGTGCTTGAGCAGCAGGTACTTCATAATGTGTCTCCTCGGTCTTGTGCGGCCCGTCGTGGCCACTCGTGACCCTGGGACGGAGCTCGCGCCCCATTCTCGACATCCCGCGCTCGACCTTGTCACTTCGCACGATCGAGCGCGAACTGGTGCACGTCGAGATACCCCGCGCGGAACCCGGCCTCACAGTAGGCGAGGTAGAACTCCCACATCCGGCGAAACGTGGTGTCGAAGCCGAGTGCCGCCACCGCGGGCCAGGCGGCCAGGAAACGGGACCGCCACCGCGACAGCGTGCGCGCGTAGTCGGCACCGAGGGCGTGGCGTTGCCGCACCCGCAGCGTGGTGTGGTCCCGCAGTGCCTGCTCCACGGCGGGCACCGACAGCAGTTGCCCGCCGGGGAAGACGTACTTGTGGATCCAGGTGTGGGAGTCGCGGGTGGCCAGCAGCCGGTCGTGCGGCATCGTGATCGCCTGGAGAGCGACCCGGCCACCGGGTTCGAGCAGGCGGTCCAGCGTCGCGAAGTAGTCCGGCCAGTACTCGGCGCCCACGGCCTCGATCATCTCCACGCTGACGATGGCGTCGTAGTGTCCCCGCGCCTCGCGGTAGTCGCACAGCACCACCTCGACGCGGTCGGCGACGCCCTCCTCGGCCATCCGTTTGGCGGCCAGTGCCCGCTGCTGCTCCGACAGCGTCAGCGTGGTGACCCGCGCGCCCCGCCGCGCCGCGCGCAGCGCCAGCTCACCCCACCCGGTGCCGATCTCCAGCAGGTCCGTGCCCGGCCCGACGCGGGCGAGGTCCAGCATTTCGTCGATCTTGCGGCGCTGGGCCGTGGCGAGGTCGTCACCGGCACCGGCGAACGAGGCGCACGAGTAGGTCATCGTCTCGTCGAGGAACTCGGCGAACAGCTCGTTGGACAGGTCGTAGTGCCGGTGGATATTGCGCCGGGCGCCCCTGACCGTGTTGCGCTCCCCCTCGGGGCGGGGCAGATCGACCCAACGGCGCAGCAGTTGCAGCGGGCGCGGTACGAGCACCGCCATGCGCCGCGCGAACGGGGTGAGCACCCCGGGCAAATCGTCGGCGGTCCAGTCCCCGGCGAGGTAGGCCTCCCCGAAACCGATCTTCGCGTCGGCCCCGAGCCGGTGGAAGAACGCGCGCGGGCGGACGAGCCGCAGCACCGGCCCGCCCGCGCCGAGGCACCGGCCGCCGGGCAGCCACACCGTCACGGGTAGGTCGGCGACGGCGTGGCGGAACAGCCGCTCGGCGGCCCAGGCACGCAGCGGTGCGTGCGGGGTGACGGCGAGTTCGGCCCACGTCGGGTCCGTCGGCGGGTCCGTCGGCGGGTCTGTCGGCATCACGCGGCCTCCTGGTCACGGGAGAAGAGGGGCAGTCGGCGCAACCACAGCGCGATGCCGTGGGCGCGGATCAGCGCGGACACCCGCTGCGGTATCAGCGGACGGGTGAGCAGCAGCCGCACGAGTTCCGTCGTCGTCGCCGGCCTGCGGCGGCCGCGCAGTCCCGCCGCGAGCGCCACCCGGCCGTCCTGGTCGAGCACGACCGACACGTCCAGCCGTGCGTCCGGCTCCGGTACCCGCAGCCGGTAACGCCCGCGCACCGCCAGAAACGGCGAGACGTAGAAGGTCTTGTCGGCTTCGGCGCGGCCCGCCGTATCGGGCCGCAGCAGGTACCGGTGCCGTCCCCGGTAGGTGTTGTGGACCTGCGCCACCACACACACCAGCTCGCCGTCCGCGTCGTGGCACCAGTACAGCGACAGCGGGTTGAACACGTGGCCCAGCACCGCGGCCTGCGTCAGCATGAGCACCCGGCCACCGGCGAGCCGGATGCCGCGCGCGGCCAGCCAGTCCTCCAGGTCGGCGCGGATGCTCCTCCCCGGGTTTTCGACGTGGTCGCGGGCGCGGAAGGCCGCGAACGGCCGCAACCAGCGCGGCAGCACCGGCAGGTCGTCCACGTCGACCAGCCACAGGCACAGGCGGTGGGTGAACGCGCGCCGCGGCTCTCCCCGCACGTGCGTGACCTTCGCGTCGTAGAGGGCGCTCACCAGTGCGCCCCCAGTGACGCGGCGGCCCGCACCCCGGAGGCGCAGCCGTCCTCGTGGAATCCCCACCCGTGGTAGGCCCCGGCGAAGGCGGTGCGGCCCGTGTCCAGCTCCGGCAGGCGGCGTTGTGCCGCGACCGACTCGGTGGTGTAGGCCGGATGCTCGTAGGGCATCTCGGCCAGCACGCTGTCCCGCGCGGGCCGGGCACCCAGCGACACGAGGTAGTCCACCGGCTCGGTCAGTCCCTGCAGCCGGTTGAGGTCGTAGCTGACCTGGACCGGGTCACCGGTGGTGGCGCAGCGCGGTTTGCGCAGGTTCCACGACGCCCGTGCCCCGCGTGCCGACGGCAGGACCGACCCGTCGGTGTGCAGGCAGGCGAGATTGCGGGAGTAGCGGAAGGCTCCCAGCACCTCGGTCTCGGCGCGCGTGGGCGAGGCCAACAGCCGCAACGCCTGGTCCGGGTGGGTGGCGATCACGACCCGGTCGACCCGGTGGACGCGGTCGGCGGCGTCGCGGACGTCGACCCCGCCGGGATCGCGGTGGACGGCGCGCACCGGCGTCCCGGTGAGCACGGTGGACAGCCGCGCGGCCACCCGCCGGACGTAGGTGCGCGAACCGCCGACGACGGTGCGCCACGTCGGCGATCCGCCCACCGACAGCATCCCGTGGTGGCGCAGGAACGTGAACAGGTACCGCGCCGGGTACTGCGCGCTCAGCGCCCCGCTCGCCGACCACACCGCCGACACCACCGGTACGAGGAAGTGCTCGGTGAAGTAGCGGGAGTACCCGCCCGCCGTGACGAACTCGCCCAGCGGCAGCTCACCGGTGGAGGGGTCGTCGAGCACTCGGTTGGCGTGGCGGTGGAAGCGCAGCACCTCACCGAGCAGGCGCAGGTAGGCGGGCCGGACGAGGTTGCGCCGCTGCGCGAACAGGCCCGCTGCCCGCCGCGCCCCCGCGTATTCCAGGCCGCAGCCGTCGCAGCGCACGCTCATCGACATCTCCGTGGGTCGCGTCGCCACGTCCAGTTCGGCGAACAGCCGCAGCAGCGTCGGGTAGGTGCGCTCGTTGTGGACCAGGAACCCGCTGTCCAGTGCGAGGTCTTTGCCCCCGGCGGTGCGGACGTCGTGGGTGTGGGCGTGCCCGCCCAGCCGGTCGTCGGCCTCGAAAAGCACGACCTCGTAGCGTCCGCGCAGCACGTGCGCGGCGGTCAGGCCCGCCACACCCGAGCCGATGACCGCCACCGTCGGCGTGGGCGAAGCAGAGTGATCAGTAACAGCAGCCACGAACACTGCTTCGGTGCCGTGATCACCCGGGATTGGATCACGTGATCCACACCACAACCACCAGCCCGTTCGGGCCGGTGGTCCGAACCCGTCGCATCAGTCACCGAGGAGGTCCGCACCTGTGCCACCCGCCGCCACCGCACTCGCCGAGCCGCTCACCCGGCTGCTCGGCACCGAACTGCCCGTCCGGCTGCGCGCCTGGGACGGCAGCACCGCCGGTCCCGCCGACGCCCCCACCGTCGTGCTGCGCTCCCGCCGCGCCCTGCGGCACGTGGCGTGGAGTCCCGGTGAACTCGGCCTGGCCCGCGCGTACGTCGCCGGCGAGATCGAGGTGGACGGCGACCTGACCGACGCGCTGCGGCGCTGCTGGCACTCGGCCCGGGAGCGGGTGTCCCGTCCCGAACTCGGCCTGCGCGAACGGGTCGCGATCCTGCGCACCGCCGCGCGGCTCGGGGTGCTCGGGCCTCGTCCCGCGCCGCCCGCCGAGGAGGCCCGCCCCACCGGCGCGCTGCACACCCGCCGCCGCGACCGCGCGGTGATCGCGCACCACTACGACCTCGGCAACGACTTCTACCGTCTCGTGCTCGACCCCGCGATGGCGTACTCGTGTGCCTACTACCGCGACCCGCGGGACAGCCTGGGGACGGCGCAGCGGGCCAAGCTCGACCTCGTGTGCCGCAAGCTCGGTCTGCGCCCGGGTATGCGGCTGCTCGACGTCGGGTGCGGGTGGGGTGCGCTGCTGCTGCACGCGGCCGAGCACTACGGCGTGCGCGCCACCGGGGTGACCCTCTCGGCCGCTCAGGCCGACCACGTCCGGGCCGAGGCCGCCCGCCGCGCGCTTGCCGAGGTGACGGTGCTGCTGCGGGACTACCGTGATGTCGGCGACGAGCGGTTCGACGCCGTGGCCTCGCTGGAAATGGGTGAGCACGTCGGCGCCGAGCACTACCCCCGTTACGCCGCCACCCTGTACCGCGTCCTGCGCCCGGAGGGCCGCATGCTGCTGCAACAGATGTCGCGCGGCGCGGTCGCCCCCGGCGGCGGTGCCTTCATCGAGTCCTACATCGCCCCCGACATGACGATGCGCCCCGTCGGCGACACGGTCGCCGCCCTGGAGCGCGCCGGGCTCGAGGTCCGCCACGTGCATGCGCTGCGCGAGCACTACGTGCGCACCATCCGCGACTGGGCCGACCGGCTCGAACACCACCGCGATGAGGTGGTTGCCCTGGCAGGGGCGGCCCGGCTGCGGGTGTGGCGCCTCTACCTCGCCGGGGGTGCGCTGGCGTTCGAGGAGAACCGCATGGGCGTACACCAGATCATCGCCGTGCGCCCCACCACCGACGGCCGCAGCGGCCTGCCCCTGGAGCTGCCGGAGGTGACGGGGTGACGCTCACTTTCGCCGTCACGGCCGTGGTGGTGCTCGCGCTGATCGTCGGAACCTTCGCCGTGGCGCTGCGCCGGGAGCGCTACGACCTCATCGACATCGCGTGGGGACTCGGCTTCGCCGCCGTCGCCCTGGTCACCTTCGTGCGCTCCACCGGCGACCCCGCGATGCGCGTCCTGGTCACCGCGCTCACCGCCGCCTGGGGCGTCCGGCTCGCCATCCACATCGGACTCCGCGCTCGGGTCTCCGGTGAGGATCGCCGCTACGCCGACATGCGCCGCCGGAGCGGGCCGGCACGCATGTTCGTGCGGGTCTACCTCGTGCAGGCGGTACTGCTGTGGGTGGTGTCGCTGCCGGTGCAGGTCGCCCAGTACGGCGAGGCGCCGCACCCCGCGCTGATCGTCGCCGGGGTGGCCGTGTGGCTGGTCGGGTTCGTCTTCGAGGCCGTCGGCGATGCCCAACTTCGCCGGTTTCGCGCCGACCCCCGCAACCGGGGCCGCGTGCTGGACCGGGGTCTGTGGCGCTACACCCGGCACCCCAACTACTTCGGTGACGCCTGCGTCTGGTGGGGGCTGTATCTGCTCGCCTGCCACAGCTGGCCCGCCGCGGCCACGATCGTGGCCCCGATCGTGATGACCGCGTTGCTGGCACGCGGTTCGGGCAAACCCATCACGGAGCGCCACCTGGCGCGCTCCCGTCCCGACTACGCCGACTATGTCGCCCGCACCAGCGGCTTCGTGCCGCTGCCGCCCCGACGGCCCGCCACGAGAAAGGACTCTCAGCCATGACCTCCACCACGTTCGCGCGCCTGCTCGGCGCGCTCACCACCGGCTACGGCGCGCTCGTGCTCGCCCGCCCCGCGACGCTGGCCGGTCCCTGCGAGCTGACCGGCCCCGACGGTGAGGTTGCGCCCGAGACCGCGACCCTGGTCAGGGCCATCGCCGCCCGCGATGTCGCCTCCGGGCTCGCCATGATCGCTGCCCGCACCCCGTCGGCGCTGGCCACCGCGATCGCCGTCCGGGTGGCCTGCGACGCGGGTGACGCCCTCGGTCTCGGTCTCGGCCTGCCCACCCGCGACGCGCGGCGCAAGGCCGCGCTCGTGGCCTCGGCCTGGGGCGCGCTGTGCGCGGCCAGCGCGCTCGGCCTGCGACAGGGGCGCGGACGTCACGGCGCGAGGTGAGCCGGAGGTTCACGCCATCTCAATATCTCTCTGAGATACATTGGTCTCATGCGGAACTTCATCCTGGGGCTGCTCCTACTGCACCCCCTGTCCCTCTACGAGGTGCACGCGCGCTTCGCGGGCGGTCTCGCCCACATCTACGCCGCCAGCTACGGCAGCATCCACCGGTCCCTCACACAACTCGTGGCGCGGGGCGACATCGAGCCCGAGGCAGCGGCCCCCACCGCGCGCAATCGCAAGCGCTACGTCGTCACCGACCAGGGGAAGAGGACGTGGCTGGCGTGGATGAAGGAATCGCCGGGGGGCGAGGGCGTCGAAGTGGCGGCCCTCGCCCGGGTGTTTCTGCTCGGCCTCGTCGAGGACCGTCGCGAGCGCCTGTCGATTCTCGCCGCGCTGCGTGAGCACGCACTCGCCGAACACGAGGCCCTGCTCGGTGTCGACCGCGACGCCGGCGCCGCCGGCGCCGCCGGGGCCGCAGAGGACACAGAGGACACCGCCGGGGCACGTTACCGCGCCGCCACCCTCGCCTACGGCGTCGCGACGAGCAAGGGACTCGTCGACTGGCTGGACGCGATCGCCACCGACGACCCGGCGCCCGCGGCGCCCGCCACGCCCGCCACAGCGTCAACGACGGGAGGCCGACGTTGACGACGTTCGCCCTCTCTGTCGCGCTCACCGTCCTGCTCGGCCTCGCCGTCCTGCAGGTTCTGCTCATCGCCGGCTACCCCCTGGGCAGCCTCGGCTGGGGCGGGCGGCACCGGGTCCTGCCGAGGCGGCTGCGCCTCGCCTCGGGTGTCTCGCTCGTGCTCTACGGGCTCTTCGCGGTTCTGCTCCTGAGCCGGGCCGGTGTCCTTCCCGGATCGGACGAGGTCCTCGTCGTCGTCGGCACGTGGCTGTTGTTCGCCTTCTGCACCCTCAGCGTGCCCATGAACGCGCTTTCCCACAGCCGCGACGAACGGCGGGTCCAGGCGCCGGTCAGCGCCGTCCTCGCGCTCGCGGTGCTGGCGATCGCCCTCCAGGCCTAGCGTCGCGATCGGCCGGGGCGACTCGGTGTCGCGGTGAGCGGGTCGTCCGGCCAGGCGTGCTTGGGGTAGCGGCCACGCAACTCGGCCCGCACCTGCCGGTAGCCCTCGCGCCAGAACGACGCGAGGTCGCCGGTCAGGGCCGCCGGGCGCCCGGCCGGGTCGAGCAGCCGCAGCAGCAACGGCACCCGTCCCCCGCCGACGGTGGGTACCTCGGTCCAGCCGAACACCTCCTGCACCCGCACCGGCAGCGCGGGCTGGTCGGGTTCGTAGTCCACCCGGACCCGCGCGCCGGACGGCACCGTGACACGCGGCGGGGCGAGTTCGGCCAACCGGGTGGCCTCGGGCCACGGGAACAGCCGTTGCAGCGCCTGCCCCGCGTCGATCCGGCCGAGGTCGGCGCGGTTGCGGGCGGTGGACAGCTCCGGTTCCAGCCACGTGTCCACCGTGGCGAGCAGCGCGGCCTCGTCCACGGCGGGCCACGGTGGCCCGAATTCGCGGTGCAGGAACGCCAGCCGGTGCCGCAACTGGTGGGCGTCGTCGTCCCAGCGCACCAGTCCGGTCCCGTCGGTGGCCAGGCCGTCGAGCAGGGCGGCCCGCACCGCCTCGGGTGCGGGCTCGGCGAGGTCCCGGGCGGACAGCACGATCGCACCGAGCCGCTCGACCGTGCGGGCGCGGACGTCACCGCCGTGCCAGTCGACCTCGTCGGTGACCGAGCGCATCCCGGCGGCGGCCTGCTCGGCGAGCCGCTGGTCGGCGCGCGCGGCGAGCCGGACGAAACCGTGGCGGCGACCGGGTTTGCGCTCGGCGACCGCCACGGCCAGCCACTCCGACCCGGCCAGCCCGTCGGCGGTGGGCATGCCCGAGAGGTCCTCGACCACTTCGGACCGCGGCACCTCGACCGCCGTACCTCCGGCCATCAGGTAGGTCCGCGACCGTGGCGCCCGCCTGCGCGCGAGCCGTTCGGGGTGGGCCAGCGCCACCACCGCGGCCTCGTCGCCGGGGTCGGGTGGGTCCGGCGTTTCGGGGACCAGCCTCTCCAGACGGCGCACCTCCCGCCGCCAGCGACCCGCGGCGGGGCTGTCGCCGCGCAGCCCGCGCAGGGCCACGGACAGGTCGGTGTCCCGGGCGAGGCCGTCGTCGTCGAGCAGGGCCACGACCTCGGCGGCGGTGCGGCGGCCGGCGATGGCGGCACCGTCCAGCAGCGCGCGGGCGAGGCGCGGGTGCAGTCCGAGCGCGGCCATGCGGTGTCCGCGCTCGGTGACGACTCCCTCGCGATCCAGCGCACCCAGCGCGGTGAGCACGTTCCGCCCCGCGACCAGCGGTCCTTCCGGTGGAGCGTCCCACCAGCGCAGCGCCGCACCGTCCGGGGTGCCCCAGCAGGCCAGTTCCAGCGCGAGCCGCGTGAGGTCGGCGGTGTGGATCTCCGGTTCCGGATACGCCGCGCGCCCGGAGTGTTCGTGCTCGGCCCAGCAACGGTAGGCGTGCCCCGGCGCCTCCCGTCCGGCGCGGCCCGCGCGCTGTTCGGTGACAGCCCGAGGGGAACGCACGGTGACCAGCCCGGACAGCCCCCTTCGGTGGTCCATGCGCGACACCCGGGACAGTCCCGAATCCACGACCACCCGCACGCCGGGCACGGTGAGACTGGACTCGGCGACCGCCGTGGCCAGCACGACCCTGCGCCGTTGCCGGGGACGCAACGCGGCGTCCTGCTCCCGGGCCGGAAGCCTGCCGTGCAGCGGCAGCACGTCCACCCCGGGCTCACCGGCGAGCAATCCACCGACGCGGGCGATCTCGGCAGCACCGGGCAGGAAGGCCAGCACGTCGCCGGAGCGCTCGGCCAGCGCCGCCCGCACCGCCCGCGCCACGGTCCCCTCGGTGCCCTCCTTGCGGTGCGGGGCGACGTGCGTGGTGCGCACCGGGTGGGCGCGGCCGTCGACCCGCACGACCGGAGCCGGGTGACCTTCGCCGAGCAACTCCGCCAGCCGCTCACCGGCCACGGTCGCGGAGGCGGCCAGCACCCGCAGGTCGGGCCGCAGTCCGGCCCGCGCGTCGAGCAGCAGCGCCAGCAGCAGATCCGCGTCCAGGTGCCGCTCGTGGCACTCGTCCAGCACGACGACGTCCACGCCGGGCAGCTCGGGATCGGACTGCAACCGGCGCACCAGCAGCCCCGAGGTGACCACCTCGACGCGCGTGCGGGCCGAGGACTTCCGGTCCCCGCGCACGGCATAGCCGACCCGCTCGCCCACCGGCTCGCCGAGCAGCTCGGCCATCCGGCTCGCGGCGGCGCGGGCCGCCAGCCTGCGCGGCTCGGCCACCGCCACCCTCAGTCCCCGCCGCGCCAGCGCCAACGGCACCAGCGTGGTCTTGCCGGTGCCGGGAGGGGCCACGAGCACGCCGGTGCCGTCGCGGTCGAGTGCGTCGCCGATCGTGTCCAGATACGGCTGGACCGGCAGGTCGGGAAGCGCGGGCGGAGACGACGTCATCGAAGGCACCGTATCGCCGTCCCCGGCACGCTGACCGTGGAGGACCATTCGACCCGCTCAGAACCGGTAGCGCACGACCCAGGTGCTCAGCCGGGCCCACGACGTACGCAGCCGCAGCAGGCGCAGGATCGTGCGGAACCGGCGGGAGAAGCCGGGGAAGTGCTCCGGGGCGCGGGCCAGGACGAACTCGTCGACGAACCGCAGCCGGGGGTTGAGCCGCTCCACCTCGGCCGGGTCGTCGATGCCGAAACCCTGGAAACCGCGCGGGATGCCGACCTTGCGCAGCTCCGGTGCCCGGCCGAGGTCACGGGAAAGCCAGGTGATGTTGACCTGGCACACCAGCTCGCCGTGGGGGAAGTGCTCGGTCAGCGTGGTCAGCAGCCGGGTGGCCACCGCCGGGTCGAGAAACGCGAGAACGCCGTCAGCGACGAGGATGGCCGGCCGGTCGGCGGGGATGGCGTCCGTCCATCGTGGATCGTCGAGGGAGGCCGCGATCATGGTCTCCCGGGGATGGTGAGGCATCAGGCGGCGACGCAGCTCGATCACCGAGAGCAGGTCGACCGCGTAGTAGTCCACGGTCTCGGGCAGTTCGGTCCGGAACGCGCGGGTTTCGAGACCGCATCCCAGTTCGACGACGACCGCGTCCGGGTGCCGCCGCACGAAATCGCGCACGTGGTCGTCCAGGAGACGAGCGCGGATGGCGACGTTGCGCGCGAGGTCCGCGTCACCGGCCGAGGCGCTCCGCACGGACTCGTCGATCCTGCTCGCGACCTCGGCGGCCACGGTGTCGGCCAGCAGCGCCGACGCCGACGCGGCGTCGGCGGCTCTGCCGCACAGGGTCAGCAGCAGGGTCCGTTCGACCGCGGTGAGGTCGTCGAGTCGTTCACCGGTGGCCGTCATGGCGGGTCCCCTCTTCGGTGTCATGCCGGTAGGCGTTCGTGGCCGCGCGAATCCGCTCACCGTCCGGGGAGGTCACGTATTCACCCATGGCGGCGTAGAGGTCCAGCAGGGCCAGAGGAACGCGGGTGGCCTGTTCGCGCTGGCCTGACTCGGCGCCCATCCGCCGCGTCAGGTATCCGTGCAGGAGAGTCACGCCGCTGTGCATCGCCGCCATGACTGCGGCCGCGTCGCGCACCCGCTGCGACCCGGCGGGATAGCGGTCCGGCCAGGTGCCGGTCAGAAAGTCCTCGGCACCCGAGGCCAGTTGATCGAGCACGGCGGTCGCGGCAGGAGTGTCCTCGAGGATAATCCTGCCGAGATACCGCAGCAACGGTGGGCTCGACTCGAACAGCGCCGCCATGAAGGAGGAGTCGCCGAGCTCGCCGTCGCGCGCGGCTGTCGACAGCCGCTGCCGGAAGATCTCGACGACCACGTCGTCGCAGGCGTCGCGGAGCGCCGCCTTGGAGCCGAAGTGGTGTTGCACCAGACCGACGGACACCCCGGCGGCGTCGGCGATGCTCTTGATGGTGGCGCCCTTGGTGCCGTGCTCGGCGAACTGCGCCAGCGCGGCATCGCGAATCCGCGCCCGCGCGGTCAGATCCGCCGCCGGACGCTCTCCCGAGCCGTAGGGTGAACTCATAGCCTGGCTACTATACGGCTGTATTGCCCGCCGTACACCGGTACTGTCACAGCCACGGGCGCTGAGGCGAAGACAGGTCGCCCGCGAGAACAAACGGCCAGGCGCAAGGCAGTGCCGAACGTGTCATTGTAGGCATATCTCCGGCGCTTTTCCTGCAAGTCTTACTCCCAGTTTCGAGGCTGCTTCTCCGGGGCGGATCGCGACTACACTCCGGGAGCGCGCCAACAGGAATCGTGAGCCAGGAAGGAGTCCGCACAATGCCCGGACCGGAACACTCGCCACCGAGTGTGCTCGATATCGTGTTCGGTTACACGGCGGCGCCGATGATGAACGTCGCGGCACGCCTTGAAATCGCCGACAAGCTCGCCGACGGAATGAAGACGAGCTCCGAACTGGCTCTGGCCACGGAAACACACGAACCGTCGATGTATCGGCTGCTGCGCGCGCTCGCGTGCTTCGGCGTCGTGACCCACACCGAGTCCGACACCTTCGAACTCGGCCCCGCGGGAAGCTCGCTACGGAGCGACTCCCCCGACTCGGTGCGCTCGATGGTCATGCTGCTCTGCGCTGAGGAGACCTGGCGTAGCTGGGGGCGGCTCGAGCACAGCGTCCGCACCGGGGACCCCGCATGGGACCAGGTCAACGGGATATCTCATTTCGATTTCCTGGCGCAGCATCCCGAACACGCCGAAACCTTCAACTCGGCCATGGCCGAATACACCAAGGCGGCCACTCCAGGAATCGTCGAACGGTACGACTTCTCCCGGTTCTCCACGCTCGCCGACATCGGCGGTGGAGACGGCACACTGCTCGCCGCGATCCTGAAATCGGCACCCGCCATGCGGGGTACATTGTTCGACCTTCCCGCCGGGATCGAGGGTGCGCGGAGAACCCTCGAAAATGCGGGTGTCGCCGACCGGGCCGACATCGTGTCCGGTGATTTTTTCAGCTCCATTCCCGCGGGTCCGGAGGCTTGCGTTCTCAAAAGCGTCCTGCACGACTGGGACGACCGGAAGTGCGTGGAGATCCTGCGTCGTTGCCGGGAGGCGATGCCCGGCGGCGGGACCGTGCTCGTGATCGAGCCCGTGCTTCCCCCGCACGTCAGCTCGCCGTCGATCATGGGGGTGGTGATGAGTGATCTCAACATGCTGGTGAACACCGGCGGGCGCGAACGGACCGAGGCGGAGTTCCGGGCACTGTTCTCGGCCGCTGGCTTGAGTCTGACGTCGCTCACCGGGGAGGGAACCGACTTCTGCGTCCTCGAAGCGACACCGGCCTGATCGCTCACGGGGCCGCGATCGCCCCGTCCGGAGGTGACCAGGCCAGGGTCTCGGCTCCCGCGTTGAGATAGGCCCTCGCCGGCATCAACCTGATCAGTAGGTCGCGCAACCCGGCACCGACCGGGTTGCGCGTCTGCTGCACCCGCGCCGAGCGCCCGGAGATCTGGGCGAGCTTCTGGGTGCGCGGCCTGCGAGCCGCGTCGTAGGCGCGCAATGCCGAGTCCGGCTCCTCGGCCCCGGCCAGCGCGATGCCCAACACGACGGCATCCTCGATGGCCAGGCAGGCACCCTGGCCGATATCCGGTGTCACGGCGTGCGCGGCGTCGCCGAGCAGGACGACTCGTCCGCTCACGAAGCTGGGCAGCGGGTCAGCCACGTAGTAGATGTCGTTGCGCAACAGCGCTTTCGGGTCCGTGGCCGCGATGACCTCGGGAATCGGATCGTGCCATCCATGGAAGCGGGTCGCGACGTCGTCGAGTGTGTCGTTCGCGAACGCGCCCTCGGGCCCGGCCGCGCTGCCGTACCAGAACACACGGCCGTCGACCAGCGGAGCGGTGCCGAAGCGCACTCCACGGCCCCAACTGTCCGTCCATACCGGAGGGTCCGCCAGTCCGCTGCCGGCACCGGGGGGTGCGACACCACGCCAGCAGACGTAGTCGGCGTAGGTCGCACCCGGATGCCCCGGGAACAGCATGGACCGCAGCGTGCTGTGCACGCCGTCCGCGGCGACGACCAGATCCGCCTCCAGTGACACCGCGCCCTCGGACGTCTCGAAGGTCACCCGCGCTCCGTCCGAGTCCGTATCCAGCGCCGTCGCCCGGTGCCCCGCGCGAATGTCGACCGCGTCCGCCGCGTCGAACAGAATGCGATGCAGGTCGGCCCGGTGCATCGCGAACATCGGATTGCCGTAGCGCTCGATCAGATCGGCCTCGCGCAGTTGTACGAGCCACCCTCCCCTCGCCCGCTGCACACCGATTCCCTGCCCCTGGGCCTTCGCTCGTAGTTCGGTCCCAAGGCCGAGCCATTCCATGGCGCGGACCGCGTTCGGAGCCATGCTCAGCCCAGCGCCGACCTCCCGGAAAGCTGCCGCCTGATCGAAGAGCCGGACCGACCATCCGACCCGGGACAGCGCGCGGGCCGCGGCGAGTCCGCCGATTCCGGCGCCGACGACGATGGCATTGCGCTCGACCATGACACTCCAATCGCAGTCGCTGCGAGGTACCGGCGCGTGGACACGCCCAGCAGAGTCCAGCACCGTGCGGCTCCGCTGAGCCAGGCCGAGCGGAGTTGCCGTGCGATGTGCCCATCCGGGCCCCTCCGACGGGTACGTCGACGGAAGCTGTGCCCGCCACGCGGTCCGGGGCAGCCTGAGCACGGTCGGTTCGCGGAGAAAGGAGCCATGTCCTGGTTCACGGCAGCGCGGTAGACACGGTGCCGGACGAGCTCAGCAGGCGGTTTCGCGCGCTGGCCGAGGCCGCGGGTGTCGACGTGCGGTGGATGCCGAGGGAGGGCGCGGGACACTGCGATCTCACTGATCCGCTCACACCGGCGTGGCACACGGTGGTCGACGCCGTGCGGCATGTTGGCGACTCAACCCCCAAGGAGTTCTCCCATGGTCCGTAACGTGGTCATCCTCGGCGGTGGCACGGCAGGCTGGATGACGGCCACCTATCTGCAGGCGGCGTTCGGGGATCGTGTTTCGATCACCCTGGTCGAATCACGCCGGGTCGCCACGATCGGCGTGGGCGAGGCCACGTTCAGCACGATCCGGCACTTCTTCGACTACCTGGGGCTCGCCGAGGAAGAGTGGATGCCGTCATGCAACGCCAGCTACAAACTCGCCATCCGATTCGAGAACTGGCGAGAACCCGGGCATGTGTTCTACCACCCGTTCGAGCGGCCGAGGCTGGTCGACGGCTACCCTCTGACGGAGTGGTGGCTCAAGCTCGGCCGGGACCCGTTCGATCGGGAATGCCTGGTGCTGCCCGCCCTGTGCGAGAACCTGCGCGCGCCGAAACACTTCGACGGGGACCTCTTCGAACGCTCCCTGCACGACGGCGGGGACACGAAGCGGCGCAGCACGATGGCACAACAGGAGACCCAGTTCCCCTACGCCTACCACTTCGACGCCGCACTGCTGGCCGAGTTCCTCGCCGAGTTCGGCACGCAACGTGGCATCCGGCGAGTCCTCGACGACGTCCGCGAGGTCACGCAGGATGAGCGAGGCTGGATCAGCCACCTCGTCACCGCCGAACACGGCGAGATCGCGGGCGATCTGTTCGTCGACTGCACGGGCTTTCGCGGGATGCTCATCAACGACCTGCTCGGCGAACCGTTCGAGTCCTACCAAGACTTCCTGCCCAACAACCGGGCGGTGGCCCTGCGGGTTCCGGCCGACATGGAGCGCGACGGCATCAAGCCCTACACCACGGCCACGGCCCAGGACTCCGGGTGGATCTGGACCATCCCGCTCTTTCACCGCATCGGCACGGGCTACGTCTACGCCGACGACTACTGCTCCCCGGAGGAGGCGGAGCGGACTCTGCGCGAGTTCGTCGGGCCGGCCGCGGAAGAGGCCGAGGCCAACCACATCCGGATGCGCATCGGCCGCAACCGCAACTCCTGGGTGCGCAACTGCGTGGCCATCGGACTGTCCAGCGGGTTCGTGGAACCGCTCGAGTCGACCGGCATCTTCTTCATCCAGCACGGAGTCGAGCAGCTCGTGCGCCACTTCCCGGACGAGAACTGGGACCCCACGCGGATCACGGCGTACAACACGGCGGTCGCCCGGTGCCTCGACGGGGTCCGCGACTTTCTGACCCTGCACTACCGGGGCACGGCTCGGGCCGACACACCGTACTGGAAGGCCACCAAGGAACGCGTGCTCCCGGACACCCTGGCCGAAAGGCTGGATCTGTGGTCGGCGCAGCTTCCGGACCCGGGAACCGTGTACCCCTACTATCACGGATTCGAGCCGTACTCGTACCACCTGATGCTGCTCGGTCTGGGCGGGCAGGCCCCGAGGCGGCATCGCCCCGCTCTGGACCTGGTCCCGGACGGCGCCGCCCGCCAGGAGTTGCGGAGAGTCCGCGCCCAGTCGGAGGAGCTGGTGAACGCGCTGCCGAGCCAGTACGACTACCTGGCCCGGCTGCACTGACGCCCCGCGCCGCGAATCTCAGGTGTGCCCGGTCGGGAACGGACTCGGCCGGGCACACCGCCCCGCCCGCCTCACCCTGGCGTCACCGCACTCCACCACCGCATCCCGCTAGCCCTCCGCGGCGAGAGCCTCCGGCCAGCGTCGGTATTCGCGCTCACCGTAGAGCAGCGGCGCGGGCGCACCGCGCACTGTCAGCACCTCCCGCACAACACCGAACACCACACCATGGTCCGCCACCTCCACCGTTTCGGTCAGGCGGCACTCGGCGGTGGCATGCGCGTCCCGCACCAGCCAGGGTTGGGACAGATTCGGCGTTCGTTCCCATTCGATCCTGCGGAACCGGTCCGCCACGGCCGTGGAGAACAGCTCGGCAGCGTACCGGCCTCGACTGTGCAGGAAGTTCACCGCGAACGACCCGGCCCGGCGGATCGTCGCCAGCGTGCCACTTCTCAGGTGCAGTGAGACCAGCAGGATCGGCGGCCGGAGGCTGACACTGCACAGGGACGTGCAGGTCGAACCTCGCAGGGCGCCCTGCTGGTCCTGGCTGGTGACCACCGCGACACCGCTCGGGAACGTACTCATCAGAGCACGGAAGTCCGTCTCTTTCGCGAGCTGGTCCCGCGACGCGGTTCTGTTCCAGCCCGCGGGATCGAAGCGCGCCGCGCTCGTCACACGGCCCACCTCCCTTTCGATCGCACGGAATCTCAGCATGTCCTGACCGCGGTGGCCTCGCGATGCTCCTCCGAGGTGGCCACTCGGGTACTCCGCCGGAGGTTGGTGCCGCATCGGTGTGGCACTTACCTTCGGCGCGGCGAGTGGCGAAACACTCTGTGCGGAAATGGCGGGAAACGATGTCTCTCGAAGGAAAGACAGTACTCATCACGGGAGCCGGCACGGGAATCGGCGCGGCGGCCGCGATCGACGTGGCCGCCGCCGGTGCTTCGACGATCCTCGTGGGGCGCCGGGAGAGCGTGCTCGACGCGACGGCGGGCACGATCCGCGAGCGTGGTGGCGATGCTCTGGTACTCCCAGCCGACCTCACCCGGCCCGGCGACGTCGACGACGCGGCGGCCACCGTGCTGGAACGGTTCGGTGGACTCGACGGCCTGGTGAACAACGCGGGCGTCGGCCGGTTCGCGCCCATCCACCGCGCCGACCCCTCGGACCTTCAGTTCATGTTCGACCTGCACGTCCGCGCTCCGGTCCAGCTCATCCAGCGTTTCGTGGCCACGCTGCGCGAGCGCGAGGGCGCGATCGTCAACGTGACGTCGGTAGCCGGGCAACTGGCCGCGCCGAACCGCTCCTTCTATGGCGCGACCAAGGCGGCGATCACCCATCTGACTCGCTCGCTGGCCAAGGAACTGGCTCCGGCGGTGCGGGTCAACGCCATTCTGCCGGGCCCGGTGGACACTCCGATCTACGACGAGCTGGACATGTCCTCCGAGCAGATGGCGACCTTCCGCGCCGAGTTGGAAGCGGCCACCCCGATCGGCCGGTTCGGCAGATCCGAGGAGGTGGCGCCGTGGGTCACTCGGCTGCTCGACGACTCGGCGGGCTGGGTCACCGGCGTGCAACTCCCGATCGACGGCGGGCGGTGCGTATGACGACCGAGGCACTCCCGACGCCACGTGCGGCCTCGCTTCCCCCGTCGAGCGTGCATGCCGTCTTCCGCTCGGTCAACGCGTGGGAGCGGCGGACGGGTCGCAAGGCGGCGCGTCTCGACGTGGGGGAACCACACTTTCCGCCGCCCGGCGCCGCGGTGGAGGCGCTGGCGAAGGCCGCGCGAGACGGGCACACCGGTTACACCAGCGCGGAGGGCATGTCCACGCTGCGGGAAGCACTGGCGGCCAAGCTGGTGGAGAACAACGCCCACGATACCGGCGCCGACCGCGTGTACATCTGCGCGGGCGCCGCACAGGGTCTCACGGCCCTGATCCAGTCGCTCGCGGACCCTGGCGACGAGATCCTGCTCCCCGCCTTCCACTGGCCGATCCACCTGCAACAGAGCCTTCTCACGGGGATGCGTCCGGTGAGCTACCCGCTCGACGATCAGTTCCGGCCGGATCTGGACGCGCTGCGGCGGCTCGGCGGCGAACGCACCCGGATCCTGCTGGTGAACTCCCCGTCCAACCCGACCGGCGCCGTCTACGACCGGCAGCTCCTGCGAGAGCTGTGGGAGCTGGCCGAACAGCGAAACTGGCAGATCATCAGCGACGAGGCCTACGAGGATTTCGTGTTCGAGGGTGCCCATGTCTCCCTGGGTTCGCTCGAACGGAACGTTCCACCCGCGAGGCGGCGGGTCTCCACCGTGTTCAGTTTCTCCAAGACCTACGGCATGACCGGCTACCGGTTGGGCTATGTGGTCACCCCGGACGTGGCACGGGGCGCGACCTTCCAGGTCGTGCAGGAGGCCTCCATTCTCAGTTCTCCCACACCCGTGCAACATGCCGGACTGGCCGCGCTGGAGTCGACGGCCGAGGTGCGGAGCAATCGCGAAAGCGTGCGTGCGGCGCGAGAGGGCCTGCGTGCCCTCGACCGGGAGAGCCTGCTCGCCGCCTTCCCCTCGGGCGGTTGGTTCGCCCTGCTCGACATCTCGAGCTTGGCGACCGACGCGGAGACCTTCGCCGCGGCGGTGCTGGACGAGCACGCGATCGCCCTGGCCCCCGCGCACGGCTTCGCGTTGCGCCCCACCGTGCGAACCGACGGTTCGCTCGGGCCGATGGCCTCCGATCCGAGGGCGGCTGGCCATCTCCGGCTGGCCTTCTGCGGTCAGCCCGCCACGGTGCACGACGCGGCGAAGAAGGTCGCGTCGTTCGCGCGAACCTGGAGCGAACGGGAGCATGTGCGTTGACCGGAGTCACTTACAGCGGATACCTGCGACTCGGCGAGCTGCTCGCCACGGTCCGGCCGATGACCCGGGCCGGAGACCGGCGTGTCTACGCGGCCGAGCACTTCTTCATCGTCGCTCACCAGACCACGGAGCTCTGGCTCAAGCAGGTGCTGCTCGATGTGGATTGCGCGCTCGGGGCGGCTTCGGCGCCGGATCGCGACCTCGAACAGGCGGCGCTCGGGGTGCAGCGGGCGGCGGCGGTGATGCGGTTGCTGACCGAGCACGTCGGCGTGCTCCGCCGACTCGCTCCCCGCGATTTCGCCGACTTCCGTGGCGGTTTCGGCCAGGCGAGCGGAGCGGATTCGGAGCAGTTCGCCCGGTTGCGCCTGCTCCTCGGCGCGGAGGTCTCCGAGGAGCAGGAAGGGCCGGAAAGCCCGCTGTACACCGAACTCGCGGCCGCGGCCGCGGAGTGGGGCACCAGTCTGGACACCGTCTACCGCAGGGCGCCGCACAGTGGCGCGCTGTATCGGCTGGCGGAATCGCTGGTGGAGTTGTCGCAGGCGTACTGGGCGTGGCAGGTCACGCACGTGGAGGTGGTCAGCGGCGCCATCGGCCGGGCGCGCGGCACCGGCGGCACCAGCGGTGTCGACTATCTCGCCGATCGATTGACCACGCCGTTTCCCGAGATCTGGCGCGCACGCAGGTGCCTGCATGAACCCACTCTCGTCCCCGAGCTCGGCTGACGGGGCGCACCGAAAGGATTCGCATCGTGTCGAACCGAACTCTGCCCGGGCCGGTTCTGATCACCGGCTGCTCGACCGGCATCGGCAGGCTCACCGCCCGGTATCTGCTTCGTGCGGGCTACCGGGTGTGCGCGACCGCACGCGATCCCGAGACAGTGCGGGAACTGGCCGCCGAAGGCGCCCACACCTGCGCGCTCGACGTCACCGACGAGGACTCGATGGCGAAAGCGGTGGCCGAAGTCGACCACCTGTACGGGCGGATCGGCGCGCTGGTCAACAACGCCGGTTACGGGGAGTACGGCCCGGTCGAGAACGTGCCGATGGATCGGGTGCGGGCGCAGTTCGAGACGAATGTCTTCGGCGCGGCCCGAATGTGCCAGCTCGTGCTCCCGGTCATGCGCCGCGCGGGCGGGGGGCGCATCATCACCATGTCCTCGGTCGGCGGGCGGATGACTTTCCCCGGCGGAGGTTTCTACAACGCGTCGAAGTACGCGATCGAATCGCTTTCCGACGCATTGCGGTTCGAAGCGGCGCCTTTCGGCGTCTCGGTCAGCGTGATCGAGCCGAATCTCATCCGCGACACCCGGTTCGAGGACCATGTCGGCGCCTCGCTGGACCGCAACACTGATCGGGAGGGTCCCTACCGAGGTCTTGTGCGGGCTATTCAGGACCAGATGAACCGCTGCTTCGACGGTAAACAGATGAGTTCCCCTCCGGAGCTGGTGGCCAGCACCGTGCATCGCGCACTGCGTAGTCGGCGACCGCGTTCCCGCTATGTGGTGTCGATGAGTGGAAAGCTCATTTTGGCCTCGCAGCGCCTGGTCCCCGACCTGTCGATGGACACCATCCTGCGTCGGCAGTTCGGCTTAACCCGTTCGGGTGTTTACAACGGCAAGTACGCTCGCCCGGAATAGGCACCGCTGGCGTGTACTGCGCCTGAGCGGTGTCCTCGGTATAGTCGCCGCGGCCGGTCGCGTCCCACCACTCGGCATGACGCGACTGGGACAACCGTTCGCAGCGACTGGGGAGGAATCGACGTGAGCAGCGAACGAGTCGGCACGCTCGTCATCGGTGGAAGTCAGGCAGGCGTCTCCGCGGGCTACTTTCTCAAACGAGCAGGCGCGGATTTCCGCATCGTCGACGCGGGAAACGAGATCGGCCAGGTGTGGCGGTCGCGGTGGGATTCGCTGAAACTGTACACGGCGGCCAAACACAACAACCTTCCCGGAATGCCTTTTCCCGGAGATTCGGATCATGTTCCCGGAAAAGACGAGATGGCCGACTACCTCGTCGACTACGTTCGCCACTTCGACCTCCCTCTCGAACTAGAGGCCGAGGTGGACGCGCTGACCCGGACCGACGGAACCTACGTCGCCACCCTCGGGACCAGGGAGATCGTCGCCGACCACGTCGTGGTGGCCACGGGCCCCACCGGGCAACCACGCACTCCTCATCTCGCGCACGAGCTCGATCCCTCGATCACGCAGCTGCACGCCGCCGAATACCGCAACCCCGAGCAACTTGCCGAAGGTCCTGCGCTGGTGGTCGGCGCGGGCAACTCGGGAGCCGAGATCGCGATCGAACTGGCCGGAGCCGCGGAGGGCACCCACCCGGTGTGGCTGGCGGGCCGAGACGTCGGCACGCTTCCCGTGAAACTGGCGGGAATCCCCTACCGGATCCTGAACAAGCTGCTCACCACCGACACCAAGGCCGGCCGCACGATGGCCGCCAGCAGCGCGGGCAAGGGAACTCCGCTGGTCCGGTTGAAGCCGGAGGACATCACCGAGGCCGGAGTACGGCGGACCGGACCGGTGGAGAGCACGGCGGCGGGCAAGCCCGCGGTGTCCGACGGCTCGGTACTCGACCCCGCGTCCGTGGTGTGGTGCACCGGCTACGTCCGCGACTACGGCTGGATCAAGCTACCCGTGTTCGACGAGAGCGGCGAGCCGGTACACCACCGGGGCGTGGTCACGGGCGAGCCCGGGCTGTACTTCCTGGGCCTGCCCTTCCTGCACTCGTTCGCGTCCTCGCTCATCATGGGTGTCCCGAAGGACGCCGAGTACGTCGTCGAGCAGATCACGGGCCGCAGGCGCCGTTGATCCGCATACCGCCCGGTCAACGCACCCCCAGCAGCACCCGATCATCGAGCCGCTGCCAAGGGACTCCGACCTCACCGAATCCCGCGTAGCGCAACGCGGCGACATGGAAGTCCAGCGCGGGCTCTGCCCAGTCGCGGGTGATACCCGCGAACAGCTCGCTTCGCTCGGAGATGAGTTCGGCGATGCCCGGTTGCTCCGCGAGGGCCTCCCACCACGTGGACCAGTCCTCCCCGCCCGCAGCCACCGATCGCTCGATCGCCTCGGCCCTGGCGCGTTCGGCCATCCGGGGCAGCACCGTTGCCTCGCCTGGCTCCGGGATGTTGTCCGCGTTCAGAAAGAGCCCACCACGGCGAACGAGCCCGCCCAGCTGTGCGTACGTCGCGCTCAGCCGTTCGGCCGACAACCAGTGCAGCGCGGTGCTGCTGACCACCGCGTCCACGGTGGAGAGACCGAGGACAGCGGGGAGGTGAACCGACATCAGGTCGGCCTGGATCCACGTGATCCGGCCGTCCGCGTCACCGAGCGCCGCTCTGCCCAGCGCGAGCAGAACCGGGTCGAGGTCGACGGCCAGGCAGCGGGCCGTGGGCAGTCGCTCCACGATGCGTTGACTGAACGAACCGGGCCCGCAGCCGAGGTCGACGATCACCGGCTCGGCAGTCCCCGCCAGCACCTGCTCCAGGATGTCCACCGCGACCGTGAATCGTTCCTCCCGGTAGGGCAGGTAGCCGGTCTGCTGCCGGTCCCAGCGCCGCAACCACTGCGTCCAGTCGACCGTTGTCTCCGTGAGGTCCACTCCAGCTCCCTTCTAGCTCTGTATCCGTTGCAGGATCTGGCGTCCGGACAGCCGTTCCCAGCCGAGCCGGGCCAGGGTGCGCCCCGTGCTCCGGTAGTTCTCGCCCGCAAGAACCGATACGAAGGTCACGATCGCGTCGGTCACCGGGACAGGCACTCCGGCTCGGCGGGCGAGTTCGCTCAGCGGCACCAGCGTGGAGGCCACGTCTTCCCGCAGCATCCGGTGATCGAGTGAGGTGGGAGCGAATATCTCGCGGTAGACGGGCATGGTGCGCATGGTCTCCAGCACACCGCCGTCGCGACGACCGCCGTAGTAGAGATCGAGAAGCTCCGCGGGCGGCGGCACGTCTGCCGAGTACGCCCTGCCGACCGCGTGGAATTCCGCACTCAGCGCTTCGAGTAGCACGATCGTGCGTTCGGACAGCCCTTCCCGGTAGAACAGCACCTTCTCGCCCCGGTCGATGCGGCTGATGTTCGCCAACGTGATCGGGGCGTGCGCGACCGCGCCGAAGTCGGCCAGACCACGCTCGATCACGTTGGCCGCCGGCTCCACACCGGGAAACATCTCGCGGAGGAAGTCCGCGTGTCGATCGGTGACGCGCTGCGTCAGGCCGGAGAAGAGGGTCCACCGCTTGAAGCCGTGCACCCGCACGCCCCGGTCGCCGTCGGGACGCGCCGCGAACAGAGCATCCATCTCGATGACGTCGGCGTCCTCGCTGCCTGCTCCGGCCAGCGCGGTCGTGAACTCCGCGCAGCCACAGAGCTTGCCGGAGAAGAGCACGACGGTGTGCCGGCCGCTGAGATGGCGGGCAAGCTCGCGCGCGACGCCGAGATACGCGGTGGTCACGGTCGCGACGAACACGACCGAGCAGCGTCGCACCACTGTGCCGATGTCATCGGTCACCGAGCCCACCGGAAATTCGCCCTCGATCGTGCCACGCGCTCGGATACGGCCATCCCGCGTCACCCCGGCGATGCGCCGGGGGTCGCGCGTGTACAGGTGCACCCGGTGGGACGCCGACGACAGGTACGCGGCGAGGGCGAGCCCTTCCGCCCCCGCGCCGATCACCCCCAGAGACCGCGGCACAGCCGTCAACCGCGCTCACGCGGCGACGAGTCCACCCGGCGGAGGAGATAACGCCAGGGATCGAACCAGCCCTTCTCGAACGCCTTGCGCAGCATGGGAGAGCCGCTGCCGTACCGCAGCATCTCGTCCCCGGCGACGCTCTGCGCGGAGATCACCTCCCACCCGCGGAACCGCCGCCGGACTTCGTCCAGCTTGATTCCCTTGAGCACGGGATGCTTGGCCAGGCCGAGGATCAGCAGCCGGGCGTCGCTCGCGGCGATCCGCGTCACCTCGGGCACATAGACGTCTCGAAGGCGAGCGGGAAGCCCGTGGAAGCATCCCGCGTCCACGATGAGGTCGTTGCCCTCGGGGATGCCCATCCGGCCGAGCTCGGTGACGTCGCCCTGCAGCAGTGACGGCGCGACTCCGGCGTCGCGGGCCTTGCGCCGCGCGGTGGTGACCGCGTCCCGGACCAGGTCGATACCGGTCACGTCCCAGCCGTTCCGGGCGAGATAGATCGAATGGCGACCGTGACCACAACCGAGATCGAGCGCTCTGCCGGGTGTGAGTGACTCCGCTCCTTCCACCAGGTCCCTGACGGCGTCGTCCGGCTCGTCGCTGGAGGTGGGATTGAACGGGGACTTGTAGAGCAGGTTCACCACAGCTCGCGTGGCCAGGGATGTCACGGTCGGGTTCCCTTCGTCGATACTGCTTCGGTCGCCTCGGGTACCGAGAACACGGTCGCGGCGATCGTGCGCAGTTGCACGTTCGACGTGCCCTCGTAGATTTTTCCGATCTTGGCGTCGCGGTAGTACTTCTCGGCCGGGCATGCGGTGGTGAAACCACTGCCGCCGAACGTCTCCAGGGCGTGGGAGGCGACGCGCTCGGCCACCTCGGAGGCGAGAAGCTTGGCGCCCGCGGTGTCGCGCAGCCGCTGGCGTGGGTCGTCCGGCCCGTCGGTCAGCGCGCGCGTCGTCTGGTACAGCGTCAGCCGCGCCGCGTCCACCTCGACCCGGAGGCGGGCCAGCGGGAAACGCACCCCCTGGAAGGCGGCGATCGGGTGACCGAACTGCGCACGCCGCTCCGCGTAGGCGAGCGCGTGCCCGAGCGCGCCCTCGGCGAGGCCGACCAGTTGCGCGGCGATGCCGAGCTTGCCGATGTTGAGCGCCTCCACGGCGATCTGCATGCCCTGGCCCGCTCGGCCGAGGACGTTTTCCTCGGGCACGAACACGCCGTCGAACGTCACATCGCACGTCGAGCTCGCCCGGATGCCGAGCTTGTCGATGCGCGAGCCGATGCGCAGTCCGTCGCTGTCCCGGTCGACCAGGAACATCGTCAATGCCGGTGTGCGCGCGTCTGCCCCGGTCCGCGCGCACACCAGAAACACCCCGGCTTCGTGCGCACTGGTGATCCACGCTTTCTCGCCGTGGATGCGGTACCCGCCGGGCGCGGGCTCGGCCCGCGTGGTCATGGCGAACGCGTCGCTTCCCGCTTCGGCCTCCGAGAGCGCGAACGAGCCGACGACACCACCGGCGAGCGTGGGGAGAAAGCGCCGCTTCTGGTCACCGGTGCCGTAGCGCACCAGTGCGGCGGCCAGGAGCGCGTTCTGCACGTCGACCAGCACCGCGATCGCGGGATCCACCCGCGCGAGCTGCTCGATGGCGAGAACGACGTCGAGCAGACCGGCGCCGAGCCCGCCGTAGGCCTCCGGTACCTCGATGCCCATCAGTCCCTGGGCGAACAGGTCCCGGACGAGCCGTGGATCGTACTCGGCGTTGCGGTCCATGTCGGCGACCAGCGGAGCCACGCGGCTCTCGGCGAATTCGGCGACCGTGTCGCGGAACAGCCGTTCTCGATCGGACAGGACTGAATCCATGCTCACCACCTCACGGGACCAGCCGGACAGGGAGCGTGCGAACACCGCGCAGCACGCACGAACGCACGCGACGAACCGGGCCGGCGGGTTGCACCTGGCGCACCCTCCGGGTCAGTTCCTCGAACAGCACTGTCAGCTCGATGCGGGCCAGTGCGGAGCCGAGGCAGAAGTGCCCACCCTGCCCGAAGGTGATGTGCTTGTTCGGCGTGCGGTCGATGT
This sequence comes from Saccharomonospora piscinae, assembly GCF_005862235.1. GTDB lineage: Bacteria > Actinomycetota > Actinomycetes > Mycobacteriales > Pseudonocardiaceae > Saccharomonospora > Saccharomonospora piscinae. The sequence continues at coordinate 330,132 of NZ_VCEK01000001.1, forward strand.
CGAAGGTCTGGGGGGCGTCGAAAACCGCGGGGTCACGGTTCGCCGCGGCGTTGAAGACGACGACCTTCTCCCCTGCGCGGATTCGTTGCCCGCCGAGTTCGGTGTCCGTGGTGGCGGTGCGCAACACGTGCATGCCGGGCGTGGTCCACCGGAGGATCTCCTCGACGGCGGTCGGCACGGTGGCCGGATCGTCGCGCAGCCGCCGCCAGGCGCCCTCGTTCGTCATGCAGGCGAGCAGCCCGCCCGCCGCGGCGTGCCGGGTGGTCTCGTTGCCGCCGATGATCAGATTGGTGCAGTTGAGCAGCACCTCCTCGACGTCGAGCCGGTCTCCGTCGATCTCGCCGCGGGCCAGGATGGAAACCAGGTCCTCGCCGGGATCGCGCCGCCGCCGATCGGCGAGTTCGCGGTAGTAGTCGAAGATCTCGCCGTAGGCCTCCAGCCGGTCCCCCGTGGTGACCTCGGCGGCCGAAGCGGGATCACCACCGCCGAACGCGGTGCTCGTCAGGTGATACATCCAGTCCTGGTCGGCGCGGGGAACACCGAGCAGGTCGCAAATGATCGCCACGGGAAGCCGCGCGGCGACGTCGTCGACGAACTCGCAGCCGCCCGCGGAGATGGCGCGCCCGAGCAACTGCCCGACCGTGTCCCGCACCGTGTGTTCCAGCTTGCCCATCGTGCGCGGGGTGAACGCCCGATTGACGATCTTGCGAAGTTTGGTGTGCCGAGGGGGGTCGGTGGACACCAGCATCCTGCCCGCGGCGGGGTCACCGGCGCCCGTGTCCGCTCCGAGCACCATGCCGCGTTCGGAGGAGAACGTCGTCGCGTCGCGGTAGACGGCGACCGCGTCGGCGTACCGGGTCAGCGCCCAGAAGGCGGCCACGCCCGTTCCCGGGTTGCGATACACCGGACTCCGCTCGCGCAACCGTGCCCAGACCGCGTCCGGATCACCGTGTTCGTAGAGGTCGAGATCGGCGAGGTTCACGGTCCCGGCCGCCGCCTCGGCCACTCCCTGTGCCGGCACGGTGCTCAGCTCGCCGGGGTCAGGTCGAAGGTCAGCATCTGCTCCCAGCTGCGCACCGACTTGTCGGCGGGTGCCTTCCGCGTACTGAAGTTCCTGATCATGCACATCAACCTGTTCTCGAACTTCTGCAGTTTGTCCAGAGTGAAGATCCGTTTGCGCAGCCAGTCGATCCGTGGCTTGCGCCGGGCTTCGTAGGCCCGGAGCGCTTCGACGGGATCGGTGTTGGTGGCGAGTTCCGCACCGAGCACGACGGCGTCCTCGACGGCCTGACAGGCACCTTGCGCGAACACCGTCGGCATGGCGTGCGCGGCGTCCCCGAGCAACGTCACCGGACCCGAGCCCCACACCTCCGCTGTTTCCCGGACCAGTACGGGGCTCACGACGATGCGCTCGCTCGGGGTGGACTCGATGAGCTGGTGAAACGGCGCGGGGAATCCGGCGACGAAGTCGAGGACGGCGCGTTTCGGGTCGTCTCCGGCGTCCAGCCGTCGTTTCAGGGGGCTGGTGGCCCCGACCGTCCACGACACCGTACCGTCGGCCAACGGCCAGCAGCCCGCGCCGCCGCCTCGCGGCCCCCAGACCATCGTGACCGTGTTCGGGTCGGTGCCGTGCCCGTTCCGCGCGATGCCGCGGATGGGAAAGCTGCTGGCCAGGGGGTCGCCGTCGCCGACGAGCTGGTTGCGGATCGTGGAGCGGGCACCGTCGGCGCCGACGAGGACGGCACCCTCCTCGACGCGGCCGTCGGCGAGCTGGAGGGCCACGCCCTTCTCCGTTTCCCGGTAGCCAGCACACCCGGTTCCGGTGTGGACGGGGATGTCCGCGTCCACACAGGCCTGATACAGCAACCGCGACAGCTCGGAGCGGCGGATGTTCACCGACGTGGTGCCGAGGCGCCGCCCGATGTCGGCGATCGGGGTTTCGCCGATCAACCCGCCCCGGTGATCCCGCAACAGCATCCGCTCGATCGGATCGCCCGCGTCTCGGACCTCCCGGCCGAGACCGACTCGGTCGAGTGCGGTGACCGCGTTGCCCCACAGGTTGAACGCGGTTCCGGCTTCGCGCAGGGGGTCATCGGTGCGCTCGAAGACCACGACCTCGGCACCCGCGCCGTGGGCGGCGAGCGCGGCACACAGCCCGCCGATCCCCCCGCCCGCGATCAGGACCCTGCGGCCCGTGCTTGCTGCCATGAGTCGGCCTCCTTGCCCTGTTCACCGATGAATCCGATTTCTTCCAGGTGTTCGAGGTAGCGCCGCAGTACCGGACCGTCGACCGGAGGGCAGCTGACCTCGTCCCCGAGCAGCTCCCGCGTGCGCGTGGACTCGAACCGGGGATCGCGCAGGCGATGGCTGGCGTGCTGGGTCCACTCGGACAGCAGGGTGATCGCGACGGTCCAGTCCTCGTCGACGGCCTGGCTGGAGTGGGCCAGCAGCCGGGCGTACCAGTCGGTCATCTTCGCTGAGTCCGTCTCGTACCCGGCGAGCTCGAAACCGGCCTGCAGGTCGGGAAAACGCAGTGGGCGCGGGTTGACGAGGTGGAAGACGCCCCCGATGGCCTCGCGACGGCGTGCGATCGCGGCGATGGCCGCGCCGACGTAGTCCACCGGCACCATGTCCAGGACGCCGTCGAAGTTCGGCAGCACCTTCAGCGCCGCGCTGGCCCGCAGCAGCTCGGCGAGCGCGTCGCTGTGCGCGAGCCACGCGCCGGTGGCGCTGTCCCCGCTGACCCGGCCGAGCCGGTGCACCACCACCGGCAGTCCCCGGTCGCGGGCCTCGGTGACCAGCCGCTCGGCGACCCACTTGGTCTCGGTGTAGCCGTTGGGCAACGCCGGCGCCGCGGCGTCCAGGTCCACCTCGACACCGCGGTACTCCCCTTCGGCCGCGGCGCGGGCGGGAAAGACGCCCACCCCGGAGATGTGGTGCAGCACCGAGGTGCGCCCGGTGCAGGCGAGGCGGATCATCTCCTTGGTGCCCTGCACGTTGGTCGAACGCAGCCTGCGGTACGGATAAAGGAAGTTGACGTGGGCACCGAAGTGGTAGAGCTCGGTGCAACGCTGCCCGTAGCGCGCGAACCGCTCCTCGCCCAATCCCAGGTAGGGCTGCGACAGGTCGCCGGGCACCGGGTGCAGCCGCTCCGCGAACGCCTCGTCCCACCAACCCAGCGAGCGCAGGTGTTCCACCAGCCTGTCCCGGCCCTCCTCTTCGCCGCTCGCCCGGACCAGGCAGTGCACGTCCGCGTCGGTCGTGCGCAGCAACTCGACCACGAGCCGTGCCCCGGGGAATCCGGTGACACCGGTGACGAAGACGTCCTGTGGGTCGCCGATCCATTCCCATTCCCGGTGGGGAACGAGGTCGTCGTCCAGTTCGGCTTCGCGGGCGAGATCCACGGTGCCCGGCCGGTCGGGGCCTTCGCGCACGGCGCCGCCACCGTCGACGACGGTCGCGAGGGAGGCGACGGTGGGTGATTCGTACAGCCTGCGCAGTGGCACGTTCACCCGCCAGATCCCGCGGATCTCGTTGACGGCCCTGGTGGCGACCAGCGAGTGCAGACCGAGGTCGACGAGGTTGTCCTCGGCCCCGACCCGAGGCACGTCCAGCAGTTCGCCCAGCACCTCGGCGATGCGCTGCTCGGTCGGTGTCCTGGGGGCGACGTAGTCGCTGCCGTCCCGGCTCGGGTCGGCAGCGGGCAGGGCCTGGTGGTCGACCTTGCCGTTGGCCCGCACCGGAAGCCGGTCGAGCACCGACACCGTGACCGGCACCATGTGCTCCGGCAGCGCATCGGCACACCGGCGTTTCAGCTCCTCGCCGAAAGCGGACTCGTCACCGGGCTCACCGGCACAGACCACGAACGCGAGCAAGCGCTCGCCCGCGCTCCCGCCACCCGCGACGGTGGCCACCGCGGCGCGAACCCGGTCATCGCCGCGCAGCGTGTCCTCGACCTCGCCGAGTTCCACCCGAAAGCCGCGCACCTTCACCTGGCCGTCGGCCCGGCCGATAAAGGCCAGTTCGCCCTCGGCGGTCAGCCGCGCCAGGTCTCCGCTGGCGTAGCAACGTCCGGGGGTCTCCCCGGCCGGGTGCGGATCGGTGCCGAACCGTCGTGCGGTGCGTTCGGCGTCGCCCAGGTAACCCGCGGCGACACCAGGGCCGCACAGCAGCATCTCCCCGGGCGCGCCGTGGGGTGCGAGGTGACCGTGCTGATCGAGCAGGTGGATGCTGGTGTCGACGAGCGGCTGCCCGATCAACGCTCGCGCCTGCGGATCGCGGCTCTCCGCCGCGCGCAGCCGGTGCGCACAGACCCAGACCGTGGCCTCGGTGGGGCCGTAGGCGTTGACGACCTGGATGGCGTCGCCGCGCCGGTCGAACCAGTCCCGAAGCGAGCGTGGGTCGACCTTCTCGCCGCCCAGCACCACCAACCGCAACGCGAGGTCGGGCCGGTGTTCGGCGTCGGCGGGAAGGAGCTGGCCGAAAGCCGACGGCGACTGGGTACACACGGTGACCCGTTCCCGGTCCAGCAGTTCCAGGAAGTCGGCCGGTGACCTGGTGACCCAGTAGGCGGCGACGACCAGCCGCGCCCCGTGGGTGAGTGCTCCCCACATCTCCCAGCTCGCCCCGTCGAAGGCGGGTGAGAAGAACATCGACCACACGTCGTCGGCGCCCAGCCCGAATTCCTGGCGCGCCGCTGCCGCCAGCCGCAGCACGTTGTGGTGGGTCACCAGCACACCCTTGGGTCTGCCGGTGGAACCGGAGGTGTACATGACGTAGGCGATGTCGTCCGCGTCGAGGTCGACCGCGCGGGGGCGCGCGTCGGCGAGATCGCCGTCCAGCGCCACGATGGCCGGTGCGTGCTCCCCGGCCGCCGCGCGCAGCCCTTCGACGAACCTGGTGTCCGCGAGCACCGCCGCGGCCGAGGAGTCCGACAGCACGAGCGCGTGCCTGCCGGGCGGATCGGCGGGATCGAGCGGCACGTAGGCCGCCCCTGCCGTGAGCACACCGAGGACACCGGCGACGAACCGTGCCGAACGGTCGGCGCAGACCGCGACCCGCGTACCCGGTTCGACGCCGTGGGCCTGGAGGGCCGCGGCGACGCGGTCGGCGTAGCGGACGAGTTCGCGGTAGGTCAGTGAGCCGTCCTCGCCGGTGACGGCGATCTTGTCCGGTGTGCGGTCGGCGTGCTCGCGCACCACCTGTGGCAGGTTGCGCCCGGTCGGCACCCGCCCGGTCCGGCGCAGCCGCGCGAGGATGTCGCGGCGTTCCCGCTCCCCGACCACGTCGATCCGGCCGATCGGGGTCTCCGGGGCGGCGATGAGTGCCGCGAGCGTGGTTCGGAGCCGGTCCAGCATCCGCTGCGCGGTGGTCGCGCTGAACCTGCGCCGTTCGTAGATCACGCGCATCGGCATGTCGTCGCCGGGCAGCGCGATCAGGCTCATCGGGTACTGCGGCCTGCCGTCGACGTGGTAGCCGAGCAGTTCCAGGTTCTCCTCCGCGAACGAGATGTCCGGGATCGGCACGTTCTCGTAGGACACGATCGTTTCGAACAGTTCCTCGGAGTTCGGTACCTCGCTCACCGCGCGGATGTGGGGCAAGGAAGCGCCCGCGTGCTCGCGGACGTCGATGATCTGGTTCTGCAGGTCGCGCAGCCAGTCGACGGCCGCCTGTCCGGGGTCGAGCCGGGCACGAACCGGCAGTGTGGTGATCAGTGGCCCGACGACGCTCTCGATGCCGGGCACCTCGGACGGCCGATGTGACATCGTCGCACCGACCACGACGTCGTCCACTCCGTAACAGCGCGACAGCACCAGTGTCCACGCGCCCTGCACGAGCGTGTTGAGGGTGAGCCGCCGTTCACGGGCGAGTTCGTTCAGCGGCTCGGCGAGCTCACCGAGATCGCACTCGGCGTAGCCGTGGGTCACGGTCTCCGCCGAGCCGTCGAACCGGTCACCGAGGTCGAGCGGCGGTGGTGGCCGGTAGCCGTCGAGTTGCTCGGCCCAGTAGTGGTCGAGCGCGGCGGCGTCCTGTTCGCGCCACCAACCTACGTAGTCCCGGGTAGAGTTCGCCGCGGGGAGCCGCACCTCGCGGCCGTGATAGATCGCCTTGTACAGGGTGACGAAGTCGCCCATGATCAGGCCGAACGACCACCCGTCCATCACCAGGTGCGAGAACCGCCAGGCGAGGCGGTAGGTGTCGGCGTCCATCCGGAACACGGTCAGCCGGAACAGCGGGGCCGTCTCCAGGTCGAAACCCTGCCTGCGCTCGTCGAGCAGGTACTCGGTGAACCGCCGCTCGCGCTCCGGCTCGTCCAGTCCGCGCAGATCGACCTCGTCCAGTGGCAGCCTCGCGTGGCGCTGGACGATCTGCACCGGGCGGTTGATGTCCTCCCAGGAGAAGGCCGTCCGCAACCCGGGGTGGCGGCCGATGATGACGTCCCACGCCGCGCGCACCACCTCGGTCCGCAGCTCGCCCCGCATCGTGAAGTACATCTGTTCCAGGTAGTAACCGGCGGACGGTGCCTGAAGACAGTGGAACAGCAGACCGTGCTGCAGCGGTGTCAGGTCGTAGACGTCCTCGATGTTCTTCGCTGTCATGGCTACGCGATTCCCCTCCGCCGCGCGGTTCCGGCTCCTCGTTCCGGCCGCAGCGCCGAGGCGAGCAGCCGGAGCAGATTGGTGCGGTCGGTCTCCAGGAAGAAGTGGTCACCGGGGTGGATCCGGACGGAGAACTCAGAGTCGGTGTAGGACTCCCACTCCCGCACGTCGGTTTCCGGCGCTTCCTCGTCGGCGTCCCCGGCGAAGGCGGTCACCGGGCAGGTGAGCGTGACCGCGTTGCGTGGGACGTACTTCTCGGCCAGGGCGAAGTCCGCGCGCAGCACGGGCAGCAACAACTCCTTCATCTGGTCGTTGGCGGCCACTTCGGGTGGTGTGCCGCCCAGGTGGGCGATGTGCGCCCACAGGGCCTCGTCGGTCAGGACGTGTGCCTGGTTGCGCGCGGGCAGATGCGGCGCTGCGGCCCCGGAGGGGAAGAAGTGCTCCGGCGGCCTGCCCTCCCGCTGCAGCGCGCAGCTCAGCTCGTAGCCGAGCAGGGCACCCAGACTGTGCCCGAAGACCGAGTACGGGCGGTGCGCGCGGGGACGTAGGTGGTCCAGCAGGTCGGCCACCAGCGGTTCGAGTTCACCCAGCGGTGGTTCGGTGAACCGGTGGCCCCGGCCCGGCAGTTCGATGGGCACGACGTCGATCCAGTCCGGCAGCTCCCGCTCCCAGCCCCGGAAGGTTCCGGCCGACCCTCCGGCGTAGGGCAGGCAGAACAGGGTGTGTGTCGTCACGAGCGCTCCCCGATGTTGTCCAGGACGAGAGCGAGCTCGTCGTCGTCGAGACCAGCCAGCGGGAAGTCGCTCCCGCTGGCGCCACCGGCGTCGGGACGGCGGCAGTGCTCCGCGATCGCGACCAGCGCCTCGGCGTGTGCCCGGCAGCGGTCGGCCACGCCCCAGCCCGGGGCGCGCACCGCCCACTCCAGTCGCAGACGGCCCTGCACGAGAGCGGCGGTGACCGTGATCGGCTGGGCAGGGACGCGGCGCGGGTCCGGCCGGACCGAGGCCGCACCCAGGTACCGCAGCAGCACCGGCTCATCGCCCCGCACGGCGGAGCGGGCGCGGTAGGTGGATTTCGCGTCAGTCAGTGCTGCTCTCATCGCGGCCACGGCGGCGTTGCCTGCGCCACCGGGCTGCGACACCGGCACAAGCGCGACCGCGCCGGAGACGGTGAAGGGCCCGACCGCGCCCTCGGCGGCTGTGTCCCGCCCGTCGCGTTCGACCGCGCAACCCGGCAGACCCGCGTCCCCGAGCACCAGTGCCAGTGCGGCGAAGCAGGCCTCGTCGAGCCGCATCCGGTAGGACTCGGCGACCCCGTACACCAGAGCTTCGGTCTCCTCCCCGGTCAGTTCCGCCCGCGCGGTCACCGGTTCTTCCGACAGCGTGTGCTCGATCGCGGCACTCGCCCGCGGCTCCGGCACCGTCGACCGAGTGGGCCCACCCTCCGCGCGAACCCACTCCGCGAACGCGGTGCACACCGGCGGCGGAGCGGGTTCGGTCCCCGAGCGGAGGTCGGCCAGGACGGCGTCGAGATCACGCAGCATCGTCGTCCATGACGCCTCGTCGGCGACGAGCTCGTGGGCCAGCCAGATCAGTCGCCGGTCGTGCGCGTCGAGATCGAACAACGCCGCCCGTGCCACGGGCCCCCGGACCGGGTCGAGTTCGCCCGCCATCTCCTCGATCATGGCCGAAAGCGCGTGCTGCCTGCGCAGTTCCGGGAGCGCGGACAGATCGACCAGTGGCACGTAGGGAGGTTCGTCGTCCACGGGTGCGATCGTCTGACCGATCCCGCCCTCCGGTTCCTCGACCAGGCGCAGCCGCAGTGCCGGATGCCGGGCCAGCAACCACGCGCTCGCCCGGCCGACGAGTCCGGCATCGACATCGGGTTCCACCGCGACCGACGCCCAGCGGGCTCCCGGGGACGCGGCCAGCCTCGTCGCCTGGTCGGCGCTGATCGGCAGTCGCTCCCCTGTGGAATCCACGGCCGCGCCGGAACGAGCCTGACACGCCGCGGCGGCGTGCCGCAGGGTGGGCAGCTCGAACAGGTCCTGCAGGGTGAGGTCGAGACCCTCGGCGTTGGCCCGCGAGACGAGCTGCACGGCGCGAATGGAGTCCCCACCGGCTTCGAGGAAGCCTCTCGCGGGGTCGACCGCCTCGACACCGAGGACCTCGGAGATCATCGCGACCAGCCGTTCGGTGAGCGCGTCGGCCGCCGCGTCGAATTCGCCATGCTCGGCCGAGGCCGCCGGATCGGGCAGCGCGGACCGGTCGACCTTGCCGTTGCCGGTCAAGGGCAGTTCCGAGACCACGAGCAGCGTCGGGGGCACCATGTACGACGGCAGCTCACCGTGCAGGTGGCGCTCCACGTCGGCGAGGAGGTCGTCGGTGTCGGTCTCCCCGCCGACGGCCGGGATCAGGTACCCGACCAGACGTTTGTGATGGCGGTCGCCGAACGCCGTGACGACCGCGGTGCCGATCTCGGGATGTCGGAGCGCGGCGGCTTCGATCTCCCCGAGCTCGACCCGGTAGCCGCCCACCTTGACCTGGAAGTCCTCCCGGCCGAGGAACTCGATCGTGCCATCGGGGCGCCACCGCCCGAGATCCCCGGTCCGGTACAACCGCTGCCCGGTGTCGGGGTGGGTGACGAACTGGGCCGCCGTCCGTTCCCCGTCACCGAAATAGCCGTCCGCGAGGCCCGCGCCACCGATGTACAGCTCACCCGTGACGTGCACGGGGCACTCCTGCCAACGCTGGCCGAGAACGTGGAAACTCTGGTTGCGCAGCGGTGTCCCGTACGGAATCGAGTCCCACGCAGGGTCGATCTCCGCGATCTCGTAGTGGATCGACCAGATCGCGGCCTCGGTCGCCCCACCGAGGGAGATGACACGGCAGCCGGAAGCCACCTCCCGTAGCCGGTCCGCCAGATCGAGCGGGATCCAGTCACCGGACAGCAACGCCAGCCGCAGCGGCAGCGTGGTCTCCCCCGCGCCCCGAGCGTGGTCGGCGAACATCTGCGCCAGCGCGGGCACCGAGTTCCACACGGTGATGCCGTGCCGCCGCACCAGATCCAGCCAGCGCTGCGGGTCACGGCGCGCGTCCGGCTCGGGCAACACCAGTGTCCCGCCCGCGCCCAGCAATCCGAACACGTCCCAGACCGACAGGTCGAAACTCAGCGACGACAGGCCGAGCACCCGGTCGTCGGCGCCGACACCGAACCGCTCACAGATGTCGACGCAGGTGTTCAGCGCGGCCCGGTGGGAAACGGCCACTCCCTTGGGGTCGCCGGTCGACCCGGACGTGAAGATCACGTAGGCCAGGTCGTCCGGACGTGCCAGCGACTCGGGCATCTCGGCCGTGCCGGGATCGGCCGTGAGGTCGAGGTCGAGCGCCCGGACGCCCTCCGGCCACTCGGTCCGGCCGTCCGGCGCGACGACCGCGACCCGGCAGCGGCCTCGCTCGACGAGGTGGTCCTGGCGCTGCGCGGGCAGCTCCGGATCGACCGGAAGGTAGGCGCCCCCGGCCCAGTGCACACCGAGCACGGCGGCGATCTGCGCCGCGCTCTTCGGCAGCGAGACGGCGACCAGCTGCCCCGGGCCCACCCCGAGGGCCCGCAACCGGTGCGCGAGCGCACCGGCGTGCGCACCGAGTTCGCCGTAGGTCAGCGTCGCGTCCGGCGCCACGACGGCGATGGCGTCCGGGCGGATGCGGATCTGTTCGCCCAACCGATCGCACAGCAGGCCCTCCGGCAGCGCGCCGCCGGTGTCGTTGGCTCGCTCGACCAGCTCCCGGTCCCGGGGCGGAAGCCGTGGCCCGGGAATCCGGGACCACGGCTCGTCGGAGTCGGCCAGCTCCCGCAGCAGCGCGGCGTAGGCGTCCAGCATCTGTTCCAGCAGCCCGTCCGGGAAGAGCTCGTCGATACCGAGCCAGCTCAGATACACCCCGTCCGAGACCTGGATGGCCGCCCCGTCCAACCACACCTGGGGCGTCTGCGCGGCCTCGTGCACGATGTCGCCGAGCCAGCCGAGCAGCGACTCGTCCGGAGACTCCGCCTGCTGCACGAGGGTCGAGGTGAACACCACCGGCATGCCACCCGCGTTGCCACCCTGCTCTCGCGCCAGCTCCCGCAGGACCTCGACGCCGTTGAGGTAGCGGTACTCCAAATCCGACCAGCTCTGTTCCTGGAGCGCGTCGGCGATCTCGGCGAAGGAACCCGAGCCGAGATCGATCGGGAGCAGGTCGAACGAGGCGAACTCGCCGACGAGGTCCTCCACGTCCGGATGCACCTCGAACCGGTTGGTGACCGTGACGTTCACGGTGAAGCGGCTTTCGCGCGTCCACCGGCCGAGCACCACTCCGTAGGCGGCGAGCAGGATCGACGAGGCGGTCACGCCGTGCTGTGCGCCCCGGTCGACCAGCCGCTGCCAGACGTCGGTGGGCAGGAGTCTGCCGTGCGAGCCGAAGCGGGGTTCGGTGAGTTCGGCCGGGTTGCGCGCCAGCGGGAGCTGCGGCGGGGGCGGAAGCCGGCGCGCCCGCTCCCGCCAGTATTCGAGGGATCGCTGGTAGAGCTCCGTGCCGCGGATCTCCGAGGCGGCCAGAACGTAGTCGCGATAGGAGATGCCCAGCGGCGCGAGCGCGGGCCGCTCGGCGGCATAGGCGCGTCCCCAGTCCCGCAGCAGGATGCGGATGGAACCGATGTCGGCGATGAGCAGGTCGAAGGAGATGAAGACCCGGTGCCGCCGCTCGGGCAGCCGGGCGACGACGATGTCGAACAGCGGCCATCGATCGACCGGCCGCATCTCGTGCGAGAGCCGCTCGCGGAGCTCGTCCAGCTCCGCCGCGACCTGCGCGTCATCGTGGTCGCGAAGATCGCGCACGGTCAGCTCGTACGGTCCCACATCCGGGAGGACGCGCTGTGTGCCCGCGTCGGTGAGCACGGCGTGCAGCATCGGGTGCCGCTGCTCGACGGCGTTCCAGGCTCCCTGAAGCCGGTCGAGGTCCAGCTCGCCCGCTGCCACTTCGAAGTAGACGTGGGCGGCGACGTTGCCGAGCTGGAAGTTTCCCTGTCTGCCGATCCACTGGGCCTGCTGGATCTCGGTCAGCGGGAACGGTTCGTACCGCTGCTCCGGGTGCGCGACGGCCTGCGGTATCCCGGTGCGCTCGTCCGAAGACTCCGCGCCGAGCTCGGCAGCCAACTCGGCCAGTTTGCCGACCGTTCCGGCTCGGACCAGCCTGCGCAGCGGAATGGTGACCTTGAGTTCCTGCTCGATGCGTTGCACCACCTTGATCGCGAGCAACGAGTGCCCACCCAGTTCGAGGAAGGGGTCGTGCAGCCCGACCGGCTCGACTCCGAGCAACTCCTGCCAGATGCCGGCGATCCGCCGCTGGAGTTCGGTGTCCGGCTCGGTGAACTCCGCATCGAGTTCGGGGCGTGGCTCCCGGCCGGAAGCGGGAAGCCCGGACTCCACGCGGCCCTCGGCGTCGTCGACGGCCGAGTCGGCGGAATCGCCGCCGACACCGGTGTCCAGGGTGAGCGGGCCGCCCGCGCTGGGAGAACCAGCCGGAATCCAGTACCGGCGGCGCTGCATCGGGTATCCCGGCAGCGACACGCGACGGCGTGGGGCATGGGCGTCCACGGCGGCGAAATCGACCTCGACCCCGGACAGCCACAGGCGGCCGAGCGCCGTCGCCAGGGTCACGGTGTCCGAGCCCTGCTCGCCCGCCGCACGCAGCGTGGTCGCGGTGTGCGTGCGTTTGCCCTCGGGGCACACCTTCACCAGCGAGGTTAACGTGTGCCCCGGCCCGACTTCGAGGCACACCGGATGCTCGGCGGCGCCGCTCACCCGTGCGAAGCCCGCGGCGAACCGGACGGGGTCCAGGATCTGCCCGGCCCAGTAGTGCGGGTCCGTCGCCTGCTCGGCGGTGAGCCAGTCGCCGGTTCGGTTGGACACCACGCGCTCGTGCGGTGCCCGCAGCGAGACACCGGTGAGGAAGTCGGCGACTCCCCGCGCGGCGGGCCGCATCATCTCGGAATGGAACGCGTGCGAGGTGTGCAGGCCGCGAGTATGGACGCCGGTTTCGGACAGCTCGTCGCGGAAGGCGTCGACGGCGGCGTGCGGGCCGGACACCACACACAGCTCGGGCGCGTTGACCGCCGCGATTGACAGCGTGGGAGGCAGTGTCCGACGCAGTTCGTCCTCGCCGAGCCCGACCGCGACCATGGCTCCGCTCGGCTGCTCCTGCATCAACCTCCCCCGCAGCGCGACCAGGCGCAGCGCGTCGGGCAGATCCAGCACCCCCGCCAGGTGCGCCGCGGTGATCTCACCGATGCTGTGGCCGAGCATGGCATCGGGCCGGGCTCCCCGGTCCCACAGCAGTGTGGCCAGCGCGGTCTGCACGACGAACAGGGCGGGCTGGGCGTAGCTGGTCTGGCGCAGCTGTTCCGCCGCGCGCTCCGGGTCCGCGTCCTCGGGCGGGTAGAGCAGCTCCCGCAGGTCGATTTCCAGCTCGGGACGCAGGATGTCGGCGGCATCGTCGACCACGGCGCGGAAAGCGGGCTCCTGTTCGTAGAGCTGCGCACCCATCCCCGGGTACTGGCTGCCCTGGCCGGGTAGCAGCCAGCACAGCTCCGGTTGCCCGGCCGGAGCTCGCCTGGTGAACACCCGTTCCGGGTCCGGCTCGGCCAGTGCCGTCGCGGCGCCCTCGGCACCCAGCGCGTCCTCGATGACCGCGATCCGCCGATGCCGGAAGTCTTTGCGGCCAGTCTGCAGGGTTCGTGCGACGTCGGCGAGGTCGGTGCGAGGGTCCGGTTCCGTGCCGTGCGCCCCCCGCAGCGCGGCGGCAAGGTCACTCGCCCGCTCGTCGAGCGCGTGCTTGCCCTGCGCGGAGAGCGTGAGTACATGCACGTTCCTGCGGGGGCCCTCCGGCGGCCGTGGCGGCGCCTGCTGCAACACGGCGTGCACGTTGGTGCCCCCGAAGCCGAACGAGCTCACCCCGATCCGCCGCGGTGACCCGTTCCGCTTCCAGGCGGTGGTCGTGGTCGCGACCCGGAACGGCGTGCGGTTGAAGTCGATCTCCGGGTTGGGCTCGGTGAAGTTCAGGCTCGGCACCAGCTCGCCTTCGCGCAGCTGCAGCACCGCCTTGATGAAGGAGGCGATCCCCGCGGCGCTGTCCAGATGGCCGATGTTCGACTTCACCGAACCGAGCAGACACGGGTGCGAGCGCCCGGTTCCCTCGCCGAAGACCTTGGTCAGCGCGGCGACCTCGATCGGGTCACCCAGCGGGGTTCCCGTACCGTGCGCCTCGACGGCGTCCACGGTCTCCGGCGACACCCCCGCCACAGCCAGCGCGCCCGCGACCGCCCGCGCCTGCCCCTCCACGCTGGGAGCGGTGTATCCGACCTTGCTCGCGCCGTCGTTGTTCATCGCGCTACCCAGCAACACGGCGTCGATGCGATCGCCGTCGGCGACGGCGTCGTCGAGCCGCTTGAGCACCACCGCGCCCGCACCGCTGCCGATGGCGGTACCGGTGGCCCGCGCGTCGAACGGCCGGCAGTGCCCGTCAGCGGAGAAGATGGAGCCCTCCTGGTGGAGGTATCCGTTGCCGTGCGGAACCCGCACCGTGACACCGCCCGCGAGCGCGACGTCGCACTCGTAGGACAGCAGCGCCTGCGCGCCGAGGTGGACCGCCACCATCGAGGAGGAGCACGCCGTCTGCACGGCCACCGCGGGTCCGTCGAGGTCGAACTGGTAGCTGACTCGGCTGGCCAGGTAGTCCTTGTCGTTGGCGACGAGCAGCTGGAAGCTGTCCGGGCTGGCGTCGTAGACGCGCCCGCGCAGCAGGTTGGCGAGCAGGTATCCGGACAGGGTCGAGGCCGCGTACACCCCGATCGAGGCGTCCCCCGCACCGGGCACGACGGCGGCATCCTCCAGCGCCTGCCACGCGCACTCCAGAAACAACCGCTGCTGCGGGTCGAGGATCGCCGCGTCCCGCGGAGAGAACCCGAAGAATCCCGCGTCGAACTCCTCGATCCCCGCCAGCGTGATCACGGAGCGCACGTAACGGTGTTCGGCGAGCATCGCCGGATCGGCGCCGTTGGCGATCAGCGTGTCGTCGTCGAGTTCGGTCACCGACTCGACACCGGACCGCAGGTTGCGCCAGAAGGAGTCGATCTCCGGCGCGCCGGGCATCCTGGCGGCCATCCCGATCACGGCGACGGCGGGCGGCTCACCGCCCTCGGCGGCAAGGTACTCGCTCATGAGCGCGTCCGTCCTTCCCCCGCTACAGCGGTCCGCTCCTGCCCTCGGGGAGGGCGTGCGACCCGGCGCATCCGCGCCCGCGCGGTCGCCTTGTCGATCAGCTCGTCGGTCTCGGGATCGTCGTCCCGGGACAGTGCCTCGGCGAGCCTGCGCACCGTGGCGTGCTCGAACATGCGCACCAGCGGGAAGTCGACGTCCAGCTCGGTCCGCAGCCACCGGTAGGCCCGCACGATCGCGGCGGAGTCCGCGCCGAGATCGAAGAACCTGCTGTGTACGCCGATCACGTCCACGTCGAGCACCCGGCGGAACACCGAGGCGATGGTGCGTTCCAGCGTTCCGGCCGGGGGGCTGTCGTCCAGCTGGTGCTCGGTGGGTGTCACCATCCGCTCCACCGCCGAGCGATCCACCTTGCCCACCGGGGTCAGCGGCAACCGCTCGGTGACGACCAGGGTCGCGGGCACCATGTACTCGGGCAGGTTCCGCCCGAGGTGGTCACGGAGGTCCTCGACCAGATCCCGTTCGGTGCGTTGTCCGGTCGTGGCGGGTTCGGCTCCGGCGGGCAGCAGCGCACCGCCGAGCACGGCGTGCAGCGGCTCGTGCTCGGCACCGAGCCGGAACGCCTCCCTCAGCGCACCTGCGGGGTCGTGCGTACCGACCTGGCACAGCCCGATGCCGTGGGACGGGGCGTGCTCATCGAGCAGCTGAGTCATCAGACCGGTCTCGATGAGGCAGAGGTCCCGTGCCCGCACGCCGTACAGCGGTCGCACCGCGGCGAGGTCGGCCACGAGGAAGACGGCGAAGGCCGCGGTGCCGACAGCCTCGGCGTCCACTCCGAACCCCACGGAACCGGTCAGCTCGTGCTCGTCGATCGGCACCAGCCGATGTGCGGAGGGATCGTGGTAGTAGGTGCCGCCGGCCAGCCCCTCAACCTGTCCGTGGCGGACCCACAGGTAGGTCTGCACGCCGTAGCTGTTGCCCGCCGAGGCGTACGCGTACTTCGGCAACGACTCGCCCGCATGGGAGCGCAGCGGAGCCAGCAGCGCCGAGAGCTCGGCCAGAGTCACCGGCCGGGCGGCGAAGCGCCGGTGACTCGCCCTGCTCGGCACCCCGTCCGACGCCGCCGTCAGCGACACGGGGTCACACGGCGGGTCCACCGCCGTGTCCAGATCAGTGCGCACCCCGTTCCGGGCCAGGGTGAAGTCCATGCGCTCCAGGCCCCCGGCCAGCACACCGGAACCGAACATCTCCTCCGTGGTGGGCTCACTGCGGAGCCCGGACGGGACCACGCACGCCGCGAGGCGCTTGCCGTGGCGGTCGCCGAGCGCGGTGACCACGGCCGCGTCCACGTCCTCATGGGCCAGCAGCGCCGACTCGATCTCCCCGAGTTCGATCCGGTACCCGCCGATCTTGACCTGGAAATCCGCGCGCCCGAGGAACTCGATCGTGCCGTCCGGCCGCCACCGGCCCAGATCGCCGGTGCGGTAGAGCCGTTCACCGGTCCGGGGATGCGTGACGAACCGCGTCGCCGTCTTGTCCGGATCGCCGAAATACCCGTCGGCCAGCCCGGCGCCGCCGATGAACAGCTCCCCGGACACGTGCACCGGACATTCCCGCCACCGGTCGTCGAGCACGGACAGGGTCTGGTTCCGCAGCGGTGTGCCGTAGGGGATCGACTCCCAGGCGGGATCGACCTCGTCGATCTCGTAGCAGACGGACCAGATCGCGGCTTCGGTGGCGCCGCCGAGGGAGACCACGCGGGCCTCCGGCGCGATCGAACGGATCCTGTCCGGCAGATCCACCGGGATCCAGTCACCGGACATCAGCACCAGCCGCAGCGGAACCGGCTCGGCCGCGCCGTGCGTGTAGTCGGTGAACATGCGTGCCAACGCGGGCACCGAGTTCCAGATCGTGACACCGTGCGCCCGAACCAGCTCCAGCCAGCGAGCCGGGTCACGACGGTCCTGCGGCTCGGGCAGCACGAGTGTCCCGCCCGCGGCCAGCACGCCGTAGATGTCCCAGACGGACAGGTCGAAACTCAGCGAGGACAGCCCGAGCACTCGATCCTGCGGCGTGACGTCGAAGCGCTGGTTGATGTCGACGCAGGTGTTCAGGGCCGCGCGGTGCGAGCAGACGACACCCTTGGGTTCCCCGGTGGAGCCGGACGTGAAGATCACGTAGGCCGGGTCGGTGGGACGTGCGGGTGTGCCAGGCGGCGCCACGGTGCCCGGGTCCGCGTCGAGTTCCACCCGCACCACACCGACTCCGTCCGGCCAGGACGCGCGGTGCTCTCCCGCCACGACGAGACCGCACTCCCCGCGGCTGAGCAGCAGATTCTGCCGTGCGGGTGGGAGTTCGGGATCGATCGGCAGATAGGCGGCACCGGACAGGGTGACCCCGACGGCGGCCACGACCTGAGCCGCGCTCTTGGTCAGGCTCACGCCCACCACATCACCGGGGCCCGCGCCGAGCTCCCGGAGCCGGTGAGCCAGTGCCCCCGCGTGTGCGGCCAGCTCCGCGAAGGTGAGTTCCGCGTCCGCGGCGAGGACCGCCTTCGCCTCCGGCCGCCGGGTCGCCTGGTCCAGCACACCGTCGTGCAGCAGCCCGTCGGGCACCACCCCGCCGGTGTCGTTGGCGCGCGCCACCAGTGCGTGGTCCGGATTCTCCAGCAGCGTGTCGAGAGGTTCGGACCAGCTGTCGTCGCCGGTCGCGGACAGCTCGTCGAGCACCGTCCGGTAGGAGCCGAACATGGCATCGAGCGTGCCCTCGACGAACAGTTCGTCCACCGCGTCCCAGTTGAAGTCGAGCCCGTCGGGGTCCTCGAACAGCTGGTGGTCGAGCAGCACCTGTGGGGTCTGGGAGAGCCCGAAGGCCCGGTCTCCGAGCCAGGACAGCGGCATCGGCTCGCCGGTCCGGTCCGACTGCCCCGAAGCACTCGCGAACACGACCGGCGCGAAGATCTCGGCCTCGCCACCGCGGGCCCGCCCCAACTCCCGCAGCAGCCGCACCCCGCTGAACGCGGAGTGCTCCAGGTCCTGCCAGAGCCGCCGCTGCACCTGCCGTGCCAGGTCGGCGAAGTCCCGCGCGGCGCCGAGATCGACTTCGAGCAGGGTCACCGACGTGAAGTCGCCGACCAGCGCGTCGACCTCGGGGTGGACGGGCGCGCGGTTGAACGTCGGCAGGTTCAGCGTGAACCGGCCCCGCTGGCCGAAGGTGCCGAGCACGGTGGCGTACGCGGCGATCAGCACCGCCGAGGTGGTGACCCCGGCGCTTCGCGCCCGCCGCACGATCCGCTGCCAGCGGTCCCCGTCGACCCTGGCCTGCCTGCGCACGAACTTCGGCGGCCGGCCCAGCCCCGACGGTGGCCGGGCCAACGGCAGTTCGGGGCCGGGGGGAAGGGTCGCCAAGCGGTCCATCCAGTACTTTCTGGACCGCTCCGCATGCGCGGGGTCGCCGTCCTCGTGGAGCACGTAGTCCCGGAAGGTCAGGGCGAGCTCGGGCAGCTCCACCTCGGGGTCCGTGTAGCACGCCTGCCATTCCCGGGAGACGATGTGCAGGCTCCACAGATCGAGCACGAGCAGGTCGAGGCTGACGTGGACGCGGTCGACACCGCCCGGTAGCCGCGACACCCGGATATCGAACGGCGGCCACGCGTCGGCGTCGAAGGTCTGCACCGACATCTCGCCCCGCGTGAGCTCCACGTGTTTCGCGGCCTGCTCCTCGGTCGCCTCGCGGAGGTCGAGCACCGCCATCGGAGGGATCTCGGGGTCCGGGAGAACTCGCTGGGTCCCGTCCGCCGAGATCACCGAGCGCAACGCGCCGTGCCGCTCGACCACCCGGCACCAGGCGCGGTGCAGCCGGTCGGGGTCGAGCCCGGCGGAGTCGAACTCGCCGTAGAAGTGGGTCCCGACCCCGCCGAGCGCGTAGCCGCCGGAACGGCCGACCAGGTAGGCGTGCTGGAGCTCGGTGAGCGGGAACGGTTCCCCGCGAGCCGCCGGTGCGGGAGTGATCCGCGTACCATCCCGCTGCGGACCGGTCACGCCGTCCGCGCTCGCGCGGAGGCTCAGCGCGCGCGTGTCGGTTCCGCCGAGTTCGTGGATCGGCACCGACAGTCCGAGTTCCCTGGCGAGCACGCCGCGGAGTTTGATCAAACGCATCGAGTCGAGGCCGAGCTCGACCAGCGGGGTGTCCGGGTCGATCGCGTCCGTCGGCGCGCCGAGCAGGCTCGCGATCCGGTCCCGGACGGCGTCGAGCGGAGTGCGCGCCGCGCTCGCCCGCGCGCTCCCGCCCGCGTACGCCCCCACGGCGCCCAGCGGATCGAACTCGCCCGCGAGGTAGGCCCGGCGACAGGCGGCACGCTGAACCTTCCCGGTGGAGGTCAGCGGTATCCGGTCCGGGGGCAGCACCACGACCTCGTGCGGGTCGATCTCCTGCTCGGCGATCACCGCGCGGCGGGCCGTGGCCGCCAGCTCGTCCGGAGCGGTCGGGGTATCCGGCGCCGCGCTCACCAGGACTACGAGTCGTTCGCCGTCCTCGCCGTCGATCGCGAACGCGGCGGCGGGCCCGGCGGCCAGCTCGGGAGCGCAGCGCTGTGCCGACTGTTCCACGTCGTGCGGCAACAGGTTCCGGCCCCGCACGATGATGATCTCGCTCAACCGGCCGCAGATGACCAGCTCGCCGTCGTGGAAGAACGCCAGATCCCCGGTGCGCAGGAACGGCCCGGTCCCGTCGGCGAGTCGCGCACCGAAGGTCTCGGCCGTCTGCCGCGGCCGCCGCCAGTAGCCGCAGGCGACGATGTCGCCGCGAATCCACAGCTCACCGATCTCACCCGGGGCGCATTCCGTGCGCTGCTCGGGATCGACGATGAGCAGCTCCGCGCGGCTGGCCGGTCGTCCGCAGGGGATCAGTTCGGTGGTGCGCTCGCCAGGGGTGGCGTGTTCGATCCGGCCGCGCTCCAGCGCCTCGGTGTCGACGTGCATCCGGGCGGGGCCGTCGGGGCGGCATCCGCCGGAGCCCATCATGATCTCGGTGGTCCCGTACGCGGTGAAGAACGCCGAGGAGGTGAACCCGCACGGGCCGAACGCCTCCGCGAACGAGTCCAGCACCGACGAGCGAATCCGCTCCGAGCCGACGATGGCCACCGCCCACCGGGACAGGTCCAGGCCGACGCGGTCCGGCTCGGCGATGTCCTCGGTACATCGCTGGTATCCGAACGGCGGCGCGCCGCTGAGCACCTCGCTGTCCGCCTCGGAGATCGCACGCAGCCATCCCCTCGGCTCGGCCAGCGCGTCCTCGGGAGTCAGCAACGTCACCGGGCCGTCCAGCCGGCTACCCATCAACAGCAGGTTCAGGCCCAGCACGTGATGGACGGGCACCCAGTTGACCACCGAGGAACCCGGAGGCAAGGCCACCCGCCCGGCCAGTTCGTCGAGCCACGTGCACAGCAGCCGGTGGCTGACCTCCACGGCCTTCGGTGCTCCGGTCGATCCGGACGAGTACTGCAACACCGCCAGCGTGCCGGGCTCGATCGTGGGTGGTGTCCAGTCCGGCACCGGCTCGGGCTGTGCGACGTCGAGCACGATCCAGGACACCGGGCCGGCGTCGCGTTCGGCCCAGAGCTGTCGCGCCGCGGGCGCCGTCGCAGCATCGGTGATGATCACGTCGATCTCGGCGTCCCGCCCGATCTCGACGAACTGAGCTTGGCCGTCCCCGGGCAGTGGTGTCGGCACGGCACACGCTCCCGCGTACAGCACGCCGGACAGGGCCACGCAGAATTCCAGGCTTCCGGGAAGCAGCAGCAACGCTCGGGTATCCGGCCGCAGGTGTGCCGCGAGGGCCGACGCACGGTCGTTCCATTCGGTTCCGGTGAGCCGGGCGACGACCGCACCTCCCTGACCGGCGAGCGCGACGGCTGTCCGGTCACCGCGGTCGGTGCAGTACCGGCGCAACCGCTCGGTGAGGTTCGGCTGCTGCGGACCACTCATCGCTTCGGCGCCCCCGTTCGGACGGTGTGCTGCTCCTTCGGTGGAAGGAGGTTGTCACCGTCCCGCCGGTCGTGGAGAGCTCTCCGGGGGTGACTTCCAGATCCCCTCCGCGGTGGTACCTGGTCGGGTAGTCCAGCCAGCAGGCCCGTTCCCGGGCCCAGTCGTGGCCGTTGACGCCGCCCCTCGAGCGCGCCGAAGGTGAATGGGTACGCGGGCCCAGGTCATCGGAACGGAGTGCTGTTCGTACGGGGCCGGAGCGGTCGAGCGGGTGGCTGTCCGGCCCCGCGAGCCGGACAGCCACGGTGTCAGCGGCGCTGTCGCTGCCGGGCTTGCTCAGATGATGTCCAACCGGACGGCCTCGGCCGCCGCGAGAGTACGATTGGGACAATTGAGTTTGGCGAGCACATTGCCCACGTGCCGCTTGACTCCATTGATGCTGATTCCCAGCCTGGTCGCGATCTGTTTGTTGCTGTACCCCTCGGCGAGCAACTTCAGCGTGTCCCGCTCCCGGGGGGTCAGCAGGTTGACTCCGGTGAAGCCGATCTTGCTCGGTCGTTGGATCTCGTCGAGTAGTCCCTTGGTGAGCTCGGGAGGCACGTATAGCTGACCCCGCCAGATCGCGCGGATGGCTTCGTCCAGCGCGCCGATACTGATGTTCCCCTCGACCAGGAAACCATCCGGCCGCAAATCCGCGGCGTCGGCTACCTCGGCATTGTCGACGCCCTGCAACAAGAGCACGACCTTGATACTGGAATCCCGGATGGAACTCATCTTCGCCGCGTCGGTACGCACCATGCGGTGCGAGACGAGCAGAAGCCTGTCGTGCTCCCGGTCCGCCAGTCGAGTGGTGAGCGTCGGCCAGTCCTCACACACGTGGGACTGCCCTATTCCGGGCATCCTGGCCACGAGCGACTCGAGCCCGTTGCTGATCACCTCGTCCGGGTGCGCGACCAGCACCGAGATCTTGCGCTCGCCATCGGGGCGAGCAGCGTCCGAACCGGACCCTTCGACGGCGATAACGGTGGGACTGTGGTTGAGCATGGCTTTCCACGACCTCCTCGACATTTCCTAGCTAATCTTCTTCTTGGTCAGCCAGGTGAGCAGCGTTCGACGATGTCGCCAAACCCGGCTAATCCACATCCTTCCCTTCCGGGGTCCGCAGGATACTTTCGGCCAGGATGGACAGTTTGCGCTGCGACGGGCTACCCGGTTCGGCGCAATGGACAATGATCTGCTGATCCGGAGTGCTGTTCACCGTCAGCGTCTCGCAGGTCAGAATGATCTCACCGACCTCCGGATGCCGGATCCTCGTTGCCTCGCGAACCTTCGCCCGCACGTCGTGTCGCGGCCACATTCTTCGAAAATCCTGGCTCTGAGTCGACAACTCGGTGACCAGTTCGATGAGCTGCGGGTCGGCCAAATTCGCCCCGATGTTCGCGCGCAGGCTCGCAACGGTTCGCAGGGCGATGGTTTCCCAATCGGGATAGAACTCGCGCGCCGCAGGGTCCAGGAATACGAGCCTGAGCAGGTCCCGGCCGTAGCAGAGTCCCCGGTACAGTTCATCGGCGAGTGCGTTACGAAAAAGAACCTGGTGATAGCGTCCGATGACCAGTGCGGGATGGTTCAGATCAAGCAGTATTCGCCGCACGATCGAGCTGACCTGATCGCTTTCCTCCGCGTTCCGGCAGGTCGCGACCCGACCTGCCAGTTCGTAGAAGTACGTCTCCTCCTGGCTGTCCAGGCGTAACGCGCTGGCGAGTGCCGCGAGCACCTGCTCCGAGGGATGGCGTTCGCGTCCCTGCTCCAGGCGGATACAGTATCCGACGCTGACGCCGGCGAGCATCGCCACCTCTTCCCGGCGAAGCCCCGGCACTCGGCGGCGACCGACCCGGCGCAGCCCTACATCCTCCGGCTGTAGGAGCTCTCGCCGAGCACGCAGGAAGTTCCCGAGACGCTTGTCTTCCATGCTATTAGCCTAAGTCGATTCACAACGAGCTCGGTGGTAGTAACACTGCCAGGATGTCGCCAGTACGATCGGTCGGAAGCAGAACGTGCCGTTGACTTCGTGTTCGACGAAACCGTACCGCTCCGCTGCGGCGACGACAAACCTTCGCGCCCCGGACGTGGTCCGATCTACCTGACCAGAAGGGAACCACCGAAAACTCTTGACATCACATTCAGGACATTTGAAACCGGCTATTGAGAACATTACCACCAATGGCGTATTGATCCTCCACTCCTGCTACGCAGTGCTATCGCCCACTTCTGCGAAGACACCGACTTTCGACGTGCTCTTTCACCGCGACGGAGATCGCTCTCACTGCCCCGTCATCCGCTGTTCATGTCTTCGTGTCAGGGATCATGAGAAGAACCAGAAATCTTCCACGCGAGTCAATTGAGAAATGGCCCCCCGTGGCGGTCCGAAGCGCGCGATTGTGCTTCTTCGCGCCGGGGGATCAGCACGCGGGAAGGTTGGACACCTGTTCGCCGTGTGGCGTCGTGACCGCCGGGCTCCTGGTCGTCGATGTTGTGGGTGGTGCCGTGGTCCCGCGGATGATCAGTTCGGTGGGCACGACGACGGCTTCGGGTTCGGTGGTCTCCCCGGTGAGCTGCGTGATCAGCATGCGGCCTGCGGCCTGCCCCTGCTGGACCACGGGCTGAGCGATGGTGGTGAGATCCAGCAGGTCGGCCATTTCGTGGTCGTCGAAACCGATGAGCGAGATGTCTCGTGGCACGTGCAACCCGGATCGGCGGATCGCGCGCAGTGCGCCGAACGCCATCTCGTCCGACGCGGCGAACACCGCTGTCGGCAGGCGCCGCGCGGACAGAAGCCTGGTCATCGCCGCTTGTCCGCCGTTGAGGGTGAACCCGCCGTCGAGATCGAACTCTGGATCGTCGTCGACGGCAAGGCAACGGCGGACGGCGAAGTAGGCGGCACGTCGCTCGACCGGAGCCCGGAAGCCCAGCGGTGTTCCGGTACCCCCGCCGATGAAGGCGATGTCCCGGTGACCGAGGGTCGCCAAGTGGCGCATCGCCGTTTCGGCCCCGGCGGCGTCGTCGATGCGGACGCATCCCATCCCCTGCTCGTCGAGCCCGACGGCGGCCAGTGGGACGCCGAGCTCGGAGAGGCGCTCGAATTCCCCGGGCGTGAGCGGAAGCGCCAGCAGCAACACCGCGTCGACCCGGCCCCGCAACGGCATCTCCTCGAAGAAGCGGGCGCGCCCGTTCTCGTCGCCCACACTGTAGAGCAGGAGGTTGAAACCGGCCTCCCGGAGCACCGCCTCCGCCCCCGCGATCACTCGGCCGAAGAACCAGCGATCGACGAAGGGCACCACCACACCCACGGTCCGGGTGCGCCCGGTAGCCAGCTGGGATGCGGCGGGCGAGGCGACATAGCCGAGTTCCCGTGCCGCGTCGACGATGCGGGCTCGGGTGGTTTCCGAGACGCGCGGCAGACCGCGCAGCGCCCGCGAGACGGTCGCTGTGGACACTCCCGCACGCTGAGCGACCTCCGCCTGGCTTGCCGCCATGCGAACTCCTCCTGACCGGTACCGGCCACCCCACTGCACAACACGAACCGCCCCCGCGCAAGCTCTTACATACGAAAGTCGCTGCACGTCCCAGCGCGAGTGCCCGGTTTCCCGGCCAGCCGCGCAACCGCTTACATCACTGAAACAGCCCGTTCGCCCACGAGTCGATGCCGCGCGTGCGGGCCGCGCGTGGGATCAGTCCGCCGCCGTGGCTCTCGCCCGTCTGCGCGCGCGGTAGGCCGCGGCCTTGACGCGGTTGCCGCACTCGTCCATGCCGCACCAGGTGCGGCGAGAACCACGGGAGCGATCGAGATAGAGCCGGGTGCAGTCGGGGCGACCGCACTCCTTGAGGCAGGCCCCGCGATCGGCCAGCACGGTAATCCCGCGCCGGGCCAGGCGGGTGAGCACCGCACGAAAGTCGCCGGAGGCGCGCAGCCCGTCGTCGCTGAGGCGAAGCGTGGGCACCGGACCGGCGGCCGTGTCGTTGACGATCGCCAGGCTGCCCGAATGGAAGGGCCGGGAACGCAGGCGGTCGAGCGCGAGCCGGTACAGCGCTTCGCGCAACGCCAGCGCGGACGCGAGATCGGTGGCGCCGGCGGTCACGTGGTCAGGAAGTTCGGCACACTCCGCTACCCACTGTTCAAGGTCCGCGGGTGTGGTCAGAGTGTCGACGGGGTCGGCTCGCCGGGACAGCACGGTGGCGGTGAGGTCGAGGGCCGGATCGCCGCTCACGAACGCGAATCGCACGTCACCATCTTGACCGGTGACGGACCGCGTGGCAAGGTCGTCACCTGTTCAACCGGTGACGCAGACAGGGAGTAGCGCATGGTCGGCATCCGCGACATCGAGGTGGTCGTCTTCGATGTCCTCGGCACATTGGTGGACGAACCCAGCGGGCTCCGAGCGGAGATCCGCCACGCGCTGCCCGGTGCCGACGACGCGGTCGTCGACGAGTCGCTGACCGCATGGCAGGACTACCGGGGCCACGAGCAGCAACGCATCGCGCGCGGCCACCGTCCCTACGCCAACTCCGAGGTCATCGACGGCGAAGCCGCGCAGCGGGTGGCCGCGCAGGCCGGGGTGGCCGATCCCGCGGTCGTCTCCCGCCTGGCCACCGCGGGCAGGCGATTGCCGCCGTGGCACGATTCCGTCGCCGCGCTCGACCGGCTCGCACGGCACTGGCCGGTCCTCGGGCTGTCCAACGCCGGCCGCGCCGCGCTCCCGCGACTCAACGCCCATGCCGGGCTGCGCTGGCACCAGGCGCTGTCCGGCGAAGCCGTCCGGGCCTACAAACCGGCGCCGGAGGTGTACCGGCTCGCCCTGGACGCCGCTGACTGCGCTGCGGACCGCGTGCTGATGGTGGCGGCTCATGCCTGGGACCTTCGCGGCGCGCAGGCACTCGGTATGCGCACCGCCTATGTCGCGCGCCCGGTCGGCGACCCGCCGGCGGGCTCGGACACCTTCGACGGGAGCTTCGACCGGCTCGATGACCTCGTGGCCGCCCTGACCCACGGGTGAAGCCCGGCCCACCTCATCGCGGTGAACCGGGCTCCTCTCGCCTCAGCGTTCTTTACTCGTTGGTTCCGGGCATCAGCACCGTGTCGAGCACGAACACCGTGGCGTTCGCGGTGGGGATGTTGCCGCACAGCACGGCCGCGCCGTTGACGGTCATGTCCTCACCCGAGCCCTCGACCTGCACCGGGCCGCCCTCGGCGTTCAGGGTCTCCACCGTGCCCGCGTCCTGCAGGCCCTGCGCGTCGTAGCGCTCGGGCACCACGTGGTACTGCAGGATCGGCGCGAGCTCGTCCGGGTTCTGCGCGAGCTCGTTGAACTTCTCCTCACCCAGCTCGTCGAACGCCGCGTCCGCGGGCGCGAACACGGTGATGGCCTCCTGGCTGTTGAGGGTGTCCGTCAGCTCGGTCGCCTCCACGGCCGCCACGAGCTTGGTCAGCAGCGGGTTCGTGCTCGCGGCACTGGCCACCGGCTGCGGGCCCATCGAGTCGAGGCTGCCGGGCTCGTCACCCTGCGGCAGCTGATCGCACGCGGGACCGAACACGTCGTCGTTGGTGGTCACACCCTGACCCATGCTCTCGGACATGGAGCTCGACGGCGGGGCCATCGGGCTGCTGGTGCCGCCGTCGTTGGTGGCCTCACTTCCGGATGCGCTGTCGTCGGCGGCCTCGCTGCCGCAGGCGCTCAGGGTCAGGGCCGCCACCGCGGCGATGCCGGCACCGGCGAGACGAGCAGTCTTCACGGGAATCACTCCAATCAGGTGGGTCACGGCTCGGCTGAGATCGCCCTGGCCGCGCTCATATCTGACTTTCGGGGCGGCGCGGCAGCCGGATTGGCCGTGCACCAAGGATTTCTCCGACCTACCGGGCGGTGACGCTCACGGTGTGCCAGCCGGTGGCGCCGTCGGGCACGGTGCCGGAGCGCTGCTCGGTCTGCGTGACTCCCGACGAGTCCGTGGCGCGGCAGGAGATCCGGTGCGACCCGGCGGGGACGTCCAGCTCGACCGACCACATCCGCCAGGTGTTCACGTTGACCTCCCGCGCCAGCTCCGCCTCCTGCCACGGCCCGTCGTCGAGCCGCACCTCCACCCGCGCGATGCCGGTGTGCTGCGCCCACGCCACCCCCACGACCCGCAGCCGCCCGGGTGGCACCGTGTCGAAGCCCTGCGGGCGCTCGATCCGCGACTGGGTCTTGATCGGTGCGCGCTCGGCCCAGCCCCGGTTCAACCAGTAGGGCTGCCGCGCCGCCCAGGTGGTGAGTTCGAGGTCCACCACCCACTTCGTCGCGGACACGTAGCCGTAGAGGCCGGGCACCACGAGCCGCGCCGGGAAACCGTGGCGCAGCGGCAGCGGTTCACCGTTCATCCCGATCGCCAGCAGCGCACCCCGATCCGGATCGGCCGCCGCCGCGACCGGGGTGCCTGCCGTCCAGCCGTCCGAGCTCGTGGAGAACACTTGCTGCGCCTCCGGCCGCACACCGGCCTCGGCCAGCAGCTCCGCGAGGTCGACGCCGAGGAAGTTCGCCGTGGACACGTAGGGTCCGCCGACCTCGTTGGACACGCACGTCATGGTGATGGTGCGCTCCACCAACGGCCGGTTCCGGATGTCGGCGTAGGTGTAGCGGAGCTCGCGCTCCACCAGGCCGTGCACGCGCAACTCCCAGTCCTCGGCCCGCAACTGCGGGACCACCAGCGCCGTGTCGACACGGTAGAAGTCGCGGTTCGGGGTCAGAAAAGTCGGTGTGCCCGCGCGGGCGAAATCCGCGCCGGGCGGGATCGGCGGCGCGGGCTCCGCCGCGACGAGCCTGCCCACGCGGGCGCGGGAACCCGCGGCGTCCCGCGCCGTTCCGACCTGCTCCCCCACCAGCCAGCTCACCCCGGACCCGGCGGCGACGCCCGCCGAGGCCAGCAACACCGAGCGCCGTGACGCGCCACCGGCCGCACGCGGCATCGCCGCCGACCGGGCCAGCCGATGCAGCCATCGGAAAACGGCCACTCCCACCAACCCGCTGGCCAGCGGAGCGAGCACCGCGAGACCCCCGAGATCCGGCCGTGCCAGTACGGCGGCGAGGCCCACCAGTCCCAGCGCCGCCACCACCGTGGTGCCCGGCCGCGGCGAGCGGCGTGACGCCAGCCCCGCCACCACCGCGACCCCCACCAGCACCACCGCCATGCCGCCCAGCAGCACCAGCTTGTCCGCCGTCCCGAAAGTCCGCACCGCCCAGTCCTTGAGCCAGGCAGGCGACAGATCGATCGCCGTGTTGCCCACCGCCAGAAAAGGCGAGGCGTTGCCGTCGACGAACCCGGCGACGACGTGGCCCGACGCCAGCGCCGCCACCAGCGCCAGCACGCCACACCCCGCCGCCGCAGGCCGGGACAGCCGCGGCAGCTCCCGACGTTGTGGTGTGCCGGTCATGTCACTCATGGTGGAGCTTCGGAGCCGCTCACCGCACGTATTGGTCGGCGGTGGCCCGCGCACTTGGCGGACCTGCCCATCTCCATGTCGATCACGTATGCCTGTGGTGGGGCGAGGCCGGGATCAGTGGAAAGGGCAGGCCGGGAGGAGCTCAGGTTGTGGTCGGGGATTCCGTGGTGCGGCTGTCGGCATCCGACTGTGATGCTGTTACCGACTGGCGGCGGTGTTCCCTGAGGGAGTAGGCGATGGCGGCGCCCCAGAGGGCGAAAAGGGCTGCGTAGACGGCCCACTGGACGGAGTCGCCGGTCGTGACCCAGTCGCTGCGGAGCAGGGTGCGGGTGTTCGTGATGATGATCAGACCACCAACTGCCGAGCCGAGGATGCGTGGGGGTATGTGGCGGACTAGCCACGCCGCGATTGGAGCGGCTATCAAACCCCCGGCCAGCAGGGCGCCAGCCCAGGCGAAGTTGACGCCTTGGGAGCCCAGGCCGACGAGGAAGCCGAGGCTGGCGGCGACGGCGACGAGGAACTCGCTGGTGTCGATGGAGCCGATCACCTTGCGCGGCTCCAGACGGCCGCTGGCGAGGATGGCCGGCGTGCCGACCGGTCCCCAGCCGCCCCCGCCGGTGGCGTCGACGAACCCGGCCACGAGGCCGAGCGGGGACAGGAACCGCTTGCGCAGCGGCTTACCGAGGTTGCCCTTGGGCAGACCGAGGAACGTGAATCTGGCCAGTACGTAGGCGCCGAGACTCAGCAAGATCAGCGCCATGACGGGTTTGGCGAGATCGGTGGAGAGGTGGGAGAGGAAGGTGGCGCCGGCGAACGCTCCCAGTGCGCCGGGTATGCCGATCTTCGCCACGACTCGCCAGTCGACGTTGCCGAAGCGCCAGTGGGCGGCACCCGAGGCGAGGGTGGTGCCGATTTCCGCGAGATGGACGGTGGCCGAGGCCGCCGCCGGGCTGGTGCCGATGGCCAGCAGCAGGGTGGTGGAAGTCACGCCGTAGGCCATGCCCAGGCTGCCGTCCACCAGTTGAGCACCGAGCCCGGCGAGGGCGAGCAGGATCAGCGTTCTCACAGCCACCTCAAGTTCCCTAGTATTCCCACTAGATTAGTAGGGAATATTGGCATAGAGACACACCTATCCCAAGGGGTGTTCACATGCTGGATGGCCCGCGCCCGTTTGGTGGCCTGCCAGCGAGTGGTTCCGGCTCGTGCTACGGATTTGTCCAGGCGTCAGGGTTTTCGGTCAGATCGGCGACCGCATCAGGCAACTTGGCTGACGCGACATCGGCCAGCGACACGCCGTCGAGGATGTGGCGCACATGTGCCCGCAGCGCAATCCACAGCGGCAGCAGGGTCTCGGCGGGCCCGGTATAGTACAGCTCCGGCGGCCGTGCGCCCCGCACTGAGACCAGCGGCCCGTCCACCATACGGATAACGTCCGCGATGGAGATCTGCTCCGCAGGCTTGGCGAGCCGAAAGCCACCGCGACCGCCACGTTGGCTGACGACCATACCGCTGCGGCGCATGTCGGCCAGGATTCCCTCAAGGAACTTGTGCGGAATCTGCTGGGCCTCAGCGATAGTCGCAGCCGTCAGCGGCCTAGAATCCTGCCCGGCAGCCAGTTCCAGCGCGGCCCGCACCGCGTAGTCCGCCCTGGCCGAGATTCGCATACCGCAAGCTTAGAGCCCCTAACACGTTGGCGTTCGCTCAGGGAGCGGCGGCCAGGCGGTCCCTGACCGGGGTGGCGAGCGTCCCCGCCGGGGACCCAGGCTCGCAAGGCGGAGGGGTGTCCGCGTACTGGAAGTACGTGGGCGCCTCCTCCAACGCAGCGAGGCGCCGCCTGGGCGTCGCGAGCCGAACAGACCAATGTGCTGGGGCTCTTAGCCCCGCCCCTTTCTGCGCCCGCCCTGGGCTTTTCCAGCGTTTCCCGCTCTGCGCCCCGCTATCGGCCGGGCTGTGGCGGCGCCCCGACGTACAACGCCTGTCCGCCGCCACAGCCCGGCGCAAGGTCAGCCGAGGTCGCCGACCCGGTCACTGCCGCGCGCCGCAGCTCGCGCGATGGCCGCGACAGCCCGGTCACCGTCATGGACCAACCGCCCCAGGACATCTCGCGCGCGGGACCCGGGCAGCTCGGCAAGTGCCTGCGCCAGCCGGCTCCGCACCGCCGGCTCCCCGGTGTGCGCGGTGAGTGCGGCGACCACCGCGTCCACGATCCAACCCGCGCACGCCGGGTTCCGCGACAGCGACCCCAGGACCTCGGCTGCTTCGACGTCGTTCGTGCCCACGACCACCATGCCGACGAGCGTCGGCACGGCCGCGGACTCTCCACGTCGCCCGAGGGCCAGCGCGGCGAGCGCGCGCACCGTCGCGTCCCCGCTGCCCAGCGCGTCCGCGAGCGCGGCGGTCGCCCTGTCACCGGACATCCCGGACAGCGCCCGGACCGCGCGCCGCTCGACGTCGACGTCCCCCGAAGCCAGACCGGAGGCCACGCTCGCCACGCCCTCATCACCCGCCCGCGCGAGTGCCCACCGCAGGGCACCCGCGACGTTCGGGTCGGACTCAGCGAGAACCGCCCTGGCCAGAACATCGGCCGGAACGGGCACACCTCCCACCGGAGCCAGGACGGCCTGCTGCCTGCGCGCCGCGCTGGGAGAACCCAGCCCGTGCAGCAGTTCGACGATGCGCAGGACACCCTCCCAGCCGGCGGGCGCCGAGGCGTCGATCGCGCGGAGCCGTTCCAGCAGCTCCCGCTCCCGCCTCACCCGGTCCTCGGTACGCCGGATGAGATCGCCGACGAGCGCGGACGGCGCGAAGTCGGGGTCGGCCAGCGCACGCCCGACCTCGCGCAGCGACAGCCCCAGCGACCGCAGCCCCTCCACATGCAGGATTCGGCGAATGTCCTCCGCGGAGTACTCGCGATACCCGCCCACGGTGCGGCCCGTGGGGCGCACCAGCCCCAGCGAGTCGTAGTGCCGCAGCATCCGCGCACTCACCCCGGAGCGGCGTGCCACCTCGCCGATCAGCATGCTGCTTCCTACCCTTCCGACCCGAGCGCGACGAGCCGTTTCGCCTCCTCGATGACCGAATCGAAACCGGCCTCCGGGTCACCCAGGAGCACCTCCGTGGCGCGGGCGTGCGCCCGCACCGCCGGGTCGCCGCTGAGCGATCTCGCCTGGAGCACCGGCTCGACCACGTCGCCGAGCGCCACGAGCGCCCTGCTGAGACTCCGCTGCACGTCCCGGTCGCCGCGACCGAGCTGCGCGCCCAGTTCCGTGGCCAGCGCCTCCTCCTGCCCCGCTGGCACCAGGACGACGGCGGCCCGCCACGCGCTGCGCGCCACCTCGTCGTCGGCGTCGCGCAGCAGCGACCGCGTGATCGCGGGCCACGCGCTCCCTTCTCCGATCTTGGACAGCGTGTGCAACGCCTGGCTCCGGGCCTGCGCGCGATCCGAACGAAGCTCCGTGAGCAGCGCGGGAACCGTGTCCTCCGGCGGCTGGCGGGTCAACGCCCAGGTGAGCATGTCGCGCACGAAGAAGTCCGGCTCCACCGCACACCGCTGCACCAGCGCGGTGACGAAGGCGGCCTCGGGATGCGTGCCCGCCGCTAGGGCGGCCTCGAGCCGTGTCGACGAGTTGCGTGCGCGCAAGGCGTCGAGCAGATGTGCCGATCCGATGGGGATCACCTCCTGCCCGCAGTCAAGACCCTGTCACAGTGTCAAGGTCAAGTGCTCAGTGTCGGTGGCTCGATGACCCAGCATCCACCCACTCAGGTGATCGATCTGGGAGCTGATCGCGATCGGACTGTTCGTGCTGGTGATCTACGCACCAGTCGTCCCGGCCAAGGGGCTGTCGGCTGAGCCGGTGTCGCTGGAGCGTGGACACGCTGGGCGGCCCTGTTACCTTGCTTCTCACTGATTACTTCGCGGCTCAGGACAACTTCGGGAGTTCCGGGCTGGGACCGGCTGCAACCGACCCCATGACATGTCCGGGTCCTCACCCTCTGGCATCCCTTCCCGCGCGGCCGAGACCAATTCGCAGCTCCAACCAGCTGGCCACTGATGTTTGTGGTCGCACCGCGCTCTGGCGCTGTGTAACGCAATGCCGTTGTCGAACGTGGTGTCGCGGAACAAGACGGGGCCGGTGAACGTGGCCATGGCGAACGTGGCCACCTTGGTGAAGGTGGCGTTGCGGAACCAGGCGACGCCGGTGAACACGGCTTCTTCGAACACGGCGGTATCGATGAACGTGGTGTCATCGAAATACGCGCTGCCGGAGAACGTGGCCTTGATGAAGGAAGAGGCGCCGCTGACCGTGGCTTGGGCGAACGAAGCCTCACTGGTGAACGTAGCCTCACCGAACCAGGCGCTGCGGGTGAACACAGTCCCGTTGAACCAGACGTGGCCGGTGAAGGTGGCCTCGGCGAACCAGGCGTCGCCGGCGAACGTGGCGGAGCGGAATCGGCTGTTGCCGGCGAACGTGGCGTGGGTGAAGGTCGTGCGCGGGTGGATGCGGCAGGCGTCGAGATCCAGTTCGTGGAGGGTGGCGCCGGTGAGATCGATGTCCAGCTCATCACCCCAGAACCGTGGTGAAGCGGGCTTCTCTCTGTAGGGGCCGGAGTGGACGTGCTCGCGCAGCAGCCGCTGCAACGTCACCCGCACTTCCCGCTCCTGGCGCCACTCCAGGCTTTCTTGCTCGTCCAAGCCGTCGGCGGCGGGGTCCCGGAAGGACATCCGCAGGTAGGCACACCACACGTTGACGATCGGACGCCGCTGCTCGGGATGGTCTTGACCCAGCCGTTGTAGTGCGTACAGCGCGCCGAGCCGGACCGCAGCGCGATCGTGGCCGAGCTGCTCGACCGCGGCGGTATATAGCTCGGTCACCCGCCGCTGCTCGGCGTCATGCTGGGTGGTCCTGGCCTCGGCCAGCTTGTGCACCAGGTCGAGTTCGGTGGTGCGTTGCCGCCGCAGAGCCACGAACAAAGCCGCACCGCCTCCGGTGCCCAGCACGATGGTGCCGGCAAGCCGGATCGCCTCCAACCGCACCTTATCGCTCTCGGTCCCATCGCCGAATACGAGCAGCAGCACCGCGGTCACGACCGCCGCGACACCCAGCAGCCCGCCGAGCACCCACCACACACTCGATGCCGGCAGCGGCCGCAGCGCAACGCCATCCTCTGTCACCGACTCGTCACCAGCGCCTGTGCGGTGCCCCCATCTCCACGTCATGGCAGCACTATGCCGACCCTCGTGATCCCGCGCGGTCGGAATGTTCGATCGTGGCCACACCTGATGCGGTACCCGAACAACGCCACCCGCGTGAACAGCGTGTGCCATGCCTGGCTGCGGTCCTGCGCGCGATCCGAACGAAAGTCCGCGAGGAGCGCGGGAACCGGGTGCTCTGGCGTGGGCGGATCAGCGTCAAGGTGAGCATGTGGCGCACGAGTCGATGACCGAGCAGTCACCCCCTCAGGTGGTCCAGCGGCAGCGGGCTGGCCTGTTTCACCGTGCGCAGCGAGAAGTTGCTCCGCAGGTCCTCCACCCCGGGAAGCGTGAGCAACGTGTCGAGCAGGAGCCGCTCGTAGGCTTGCAGGTTCGCCACGACCACCTCGAGCAGGAAGTCCGCCGACCCGGACACCAGATGACACCCGACCACTTCGGGGATCCTCGCGACCGTCTGCTCGATCCGGCCCGCGAGGTCCCGGGAATGCCCGGCCACCTTGATCTCGACGAACACGGTCAGCCCGAGCCCGACGGCGAACCGGTCGACCTCAGCCCGGTAGCCACTGATCACACCGCTGCTTTCCAGGCCGCGCACCCGGCGCAGGCACGGTGACGGGGACAGCCGCACCCGATCGGCGAGGGCGGTGTTCGGCAACCGCCCATCGCGCTGCAACTCCTCCAGAATCCGCCGATCAACGCCATCCATCTCGACGCCTGCCATCATTGCCCCCAAAACGGGTTCGAACACGCTGAATATTGCTCGAACAGCGTATCCAGCGGCATCATTTGGCATCGCGTGCCCGGCCGGACATGCCATCGTTTCCGCATGAGCCGCACGACGACCCGGCACCACCCCGAACCCGACCGCGCGGGGCTGTCCCGCTGGCAAGCGGTCCCGCTCGCGCTGGGCTCGGTGGCGGGGTCCGGGATCCTGTTCCTGCCCTCGGCCGTGTATGCCGAGGTGGGGCGTAACAGCGTGCTCGTGTGGGTGCTGGCGACCGCGCTGTGCCTGCCGATGCTGCTGATGTTCCAGGACATGGTGCGCCGGTACCCGACCGGCGACGGCATCGAGTCCTTCGTGCGAGCGGGACTCGGTCCCGCACTCGGACGGTGTGTCCCGATCCTGTTCGTGGCTCTGGTCGTCGTGGGCCTTCCCGCCGGGGCACTGGTCGCCGGCCGATACGCCATGCGGGCGCTGGAGGCCGGTCCCACCGTTCAGACAGCCACGGCGGCGGCAGTGTTGCTCGCGGCCCTCGCGGTCAACACCGTGGGCGCCCGCGCGAACCGGCGCGCACAGCACGCCGGCGCGGCGGCACTGATCGTGATGGCCCTCGTGCTGGCGTGCTCGGCCCTGCCCACCGCCGACGACGCCTCGCCCATCACGCCGCAGGCGGAGACCCTCGGCCTGGTGTTGCCCGGCGTGCTGCTCGCCTTCTGGGCGTTCGCGGGTTTCGAGAACCTGACCTTCCTCAGCAGGCAGTTCCGCGCACCGGACCGGGACTTCCTCCCCGTCAGCGTCATCGCGCTCAGTGTCTACGGGCTGCTGACCATGCTGCTCACCGCCGCCCTCGCCGTGAGCATCCCCGCGCAGGCGGTGGACGGCACCACCGGCCTACTGCAACTCGCCGAGCACCTTCCATCCAGACAGCTCGTCGTCGCCCTGGTCACCGCGATCGCGATCGGGGCGATGGTGCAGAACGCCGTGTCCTGGGTCTGGGGCGTCAGCCAGCTGGTCGTCGGCGCGAGCCGCTCGGCGATCCTGCCCGCCGCACTGGCACGCACCACCGCACGCGGAGTGCCACGCCGCGCACTCGGCCTGCTCGCCGTGCTCTTCCTCGTGGCGGGAAGCACGCTCGCGGCCTTCCCGGCGTTGCTCGTCGACGCACTCGCCGGAACCAGCGCGACCTTCGTGGTGCTGTACCTGCTCAGCATCGCCTCCTACCTCCGGCTACAGGGCCGTACCGTCCGATCGGTCCTGAACCTGCTGATCGGCGTGGTTCTCCTGGCGTCTCTCATCGAGTCCGGCTGGCGGTCGCTGTACGGCATCGCGGTGCTCGCGGTCGCGCTCACCGTCACGCTCGTCCGGAGACGGCGACACCACTGACGACGTGAGCGATCCGAACGCTCGATCAGCTCAGGGCCTGCGGCCGCGAAAGGTGCGGCGCAGGTCGCTCACCCAGGCTTCCGGGTTCTCCCAGGGGATGAAGTGGCCGCCGTGGTCGTGGGCGTTGACGTTGACATGGTTGAACCAATCGGCCTGCGGGCCGGTCTTGAACGCCCGGACGCGCTCGTTGGCGGTGCGGATGCCTGGCGGGTTCTCGAACGTGACGAAGGTGAGGCCTACCGGGGCCTGCACGACCGGAGTGCGGTCATGGGCGGGGGTCCAGGGATAGCGGTTGGCGTTGGCGTAGTACCGCATCGATGTGGCGATGGAGTTGTTCACCCAGTAAATCGTGGCGTGAGTGAGCAGGTCGTCCTTGGTGAAGACGGACTCGACGTCGCCGCCGTTGTCGCTCCAGGCGTGCCAACGCTCCAACAGCCAGGCGAGTAGTCCGGCGGGTGAGTCGCTCAGTCCGTGGGCCAGGGTGGCGCCGTCGAGCATGTGCACAGCGAGGTGGGACGCCGCGCGGTGGTCCAGCTCGATGATGCGGGCGCGGACGTCGGCGGGCTGGCCGTCGGTCAGGGGCCGATTCCGGGCGAAGTCCCAGGCGCGGTCGCCGGTGAAGAAGTCGAGCGGCAAACCAGAGCCGATATGGATGCCGTACAACTCGTCGGCGTACTTGTGGCCGAGCTGGCTGGAGACGATCCCGCCGATGTCGCATCCCCCGGCGGCGTACTTCTCGTACCCCAGGGTCTCGGTCATCAGGGTGTGCCAGAGGTCGGAAACCTTCCAGAAGTTCACGTCCGGAAACCCGGTGAGCGGGCCGGGGAAACCGAAGCCGGGCAGGGACGGCACGATGACGTCGAACGCGTCGGCGGGGTCGCCCCCGAACGCGGCCGGGTCGGCGAGCGGATCGACGACCTTCGACCAGTGCCAGAATGTCCACGGCCAGCCGTGGGTGAGGATCAACGGGATCGGCCGAGGGCCGCGACCCGGCTTGCGCAGGAAGTGCACCGGGACACCGGAGACGCTCACCTGGTAGTGCTCGTAGGCATTGATGGCGGCCTCGGCCGTGCGCCAGTCGTAGTCGTCGCGCCAGTAGGCGACCAGTTCAGCAAGATAGCTCGCCGGAACGCCGTAGGACCAGTCCTCGTTTTTCTCGTCCAGCGGCGGACGGGTCCCGGTGAGGCGCGCGCGCAGGTCGCCGAGCACCGTGTCCGGCACATGAATACGCGTGGGCTCCACAGCAACGCCGTACTGGGTGGACATGGCATAGCTCCTCACAGTGGTCGGTACGGCAGCGCCGACGGCCTGCGATTCTCGCGTCCCTCGCGGTCGGCCTCGGAGATCAGTAAACCGTGACTGGTCCGCCGACCAGCCACCCTATCGCTCGCGGCCGGCCTGTTCGGCGCTGCTGGACTGCTCCGAGCGGGACCCGGGTCCCGCGCCGTCTCCCGGTTCCGCGGACCGCCCGGCATGAGCCGCCAGGAGCCGGTCGAGACGCTCGTGCGCCGCACGGAGCTGTTCGGCCGCCTCGGCCAGGCGCGCCTGCCGGTCGGCGGCGGTGGCCTCGGCGGCCGCGGCGCGAGCGTCGGCGAGCGCGCGGGCCGTGCGTTCGCTGGCCGCGTTCTCGCGTGCGGCGTCGCGGTCGGAGCGCAGCCCGGTGATCTCTTCGCGTGCGGCGCCGAGCTGGCTCCGCGTTTCGGCGAGCGTGGAAGTCAGCTCGTCGGCTCGCGCCTCGGTCGCGTCGAGCCGTTCCGTGAGCCGGGCGTGGGTGGTGGTGAGTTCCCGTAGCTCGGCGCGGACGTCGTCGAGCCGGGACGCCAGCTCGTCCCGCTCAGCCTCGGCCGTGTCGAGGCGCTGCCGCTGCGCGCGCAGTTCGGCGGCCAGCTCGTCGCGGGCGCGTTCGGCGGCCTGCGCGGCGGCGTCCGCCGCTCCCCTGGCGCGCTCGTGCTCGGCCACCGTCGCCCAGGCTTGGCTCCGCACCGACTCGGCCTCCGAGCGCGCGTGCTGTGCGGCGCGTTCCGCGTCTTCCCGTGCCGCGCGGTCCTCGCGGGCCTGTACCAGCGCCCGGTCCCGGTCCCGGTCCGCCTGATCGGCGCGGCGTAGCGCGTCCTCGGCGTCCGCTCGCGAGCCGGCTGCCTGTTCCTCGGCCTGCCGCACCTGGGACAGCGCTTGTTCCTCGGCGTGGGTCAGTCGGCTCGCCATGTCGGTCAGCGCGTCCACCACTGGCGCCGAGACCGTGGTGAACACCTCGGCGGTGCGGCGCAGCTCCACCAACGGGTCCACGATCGCGGCCGTCCGCGCGGCCCGGCGTTGCCGGGACGCCGCGTCGGCGTGGCTCTTGCAGCAGAACGACGAGGGGCGACCACCCTTGCGGCGCCCGTGCTCGTCCACGGCGGGCGGCGGGAGCGGATTGTCGCACCCGTCCAGCGCGCACACCGCGTTCTCGGCTGTTGTCTCGTCGTTCTGCGTCTCCACCAGCTCGTCTGTCACCGGATCAGTATCGCGCACGCGATACGCCAAACCATTCCGCGACACGCGCAACAGTGAAACTCAATGGCACACAATGGATGTTATGTGCCATCGCGAAGAATGACGACCGTGTCCGCAGCCTGCGTAGCCGTGTCCGCAGTCTGCGTAGCTCGCAGCACGCCGGCGTAGGCTCTCAGGGATGCGGATCGGCGAGTTGTCCAAGCGCACGGGCGTGAGTCCGCGCTCACTGCGGTACTACGAAGCGCAGGGCCTGCTGAGCAGCTCACGCTCCGACGCCGGGCAGCGGCACTATTCCGACGCCGAGGTGCAGCGCGTGTCGCTCATCCGGCAGCTGCTCGACGCGGGCATGTCCAGCCGGGTGATCGCGACAGTGCTGCCGTGCGTGGAGACTCCGAGTGACCCGGACGTGGTCGAGTCGGCGTTCGCGACGATGACGCGTGAGCGCGACCGGATCGACGCCGACATCGCGCACCTGACCGAGACGCGAGAGGCGCTCGACGTGCTGATCAGGGCCAATGCCCGGCACCAGGCGGAGCTGTCCACGTGACGTTGTGACCCGCACCTCAGCCCGTTGCCTCTGACATCGATGTCAGCGGTGAGGATGGCGACCAGGCCCGGTAATCACGGGGTTCGGTCACACGAGAGGCAGCGGAGAATGGGACAGGCGTGGGGTTTCGGCAAGCATGGTGGGCCCGAGGTGCAGGAGTTCTTCAATCGTCCCGATCCCGTCCCCGGGACTGGCGAGGTGCTGGTCCGGGTCGACGTCGCCGGTGTGAACCCCCTCGACCATCTCCTGCGCTCGGGTCTGGTCGAGGGGCTCGACGGTGGGCGTCCGTTTCCCCGCGTGCTGGGCATGGAGGCAGCGGGAACCGTTCTCGCCCTGGGCGAGAATGTCGACGAGTTCGAGGTGGGTGACGCGGTCTTCGGCTTCGCGCTCACCGGTGGCGGCACCTACGCCGAGACGACGGTGCTCTCGGCGCCGAACACCGCACGCATTCCGGCGGGTCTGTCCGCGAGCGTGGCGGCAACGCTGCCGGTGGCCGGGTCGACCGCGGTGGACGCGCTCGACCAGCTCGGCCTCCCGGCCGGTGCCACGGTTCTGGTCAACGGAGTCGGGGGCGGGGTCGGTCTCGCCGTCGCGGGGCTGGCCGTCGCGCGCGGGCTGCGGGTGGTCGGCACCGGAAGCACCGCCAAGCGCGAGCACGCCGAGACCGTCGGGGTGCGGTTCATCGACTACGCCGCCGAAGACGTCGCCGCCGCGGCACACGAGCTGGTTCCGGGCGGCTTCGATGGGATCGTCGACCTGGTCGGAGGCACCTCGCTGCGGAGGGTCGCGCCGCTGGCCCGGAATCCCCGCGATGTCATCGCCGTGGGTGATGCGTCCGTGCCCGAGCTCGGTGGGCGTTTCGTCGAGCGTCGCCTCGACCGCGAGAGCCTGTGGCGGGCCGCCCGGTTAGCGCTCGACGGAGTCCTCGCACCTGTGATCACCGCGGTCCATCCGCTCGCCGACGCCCCGGCCGCCCTCGCCACCGTCGAGAACGGTCACACCCCGGGCAAGGTCGTCATCAAGGTGACGTGAAAGGTGGTGCCCGACCGTTCGGCTCCGGCGTCTGGTCAACATTCGTGTCGGATCGTGTGCTGTGCCCTCGTCGTCCGTGGTCGTTGGCTGACCGCGACGCCTTCCCGGGACGACGACGGCGGGCAGGAGCGAGGATCAGGAGCCGATCGGATCACTGCGCGACGGGCAGGCACTCATCGAGCAGCGCGACGATGTCACGCCAGGCTCGCTGTGCGTGCCGCGGATGGTAGCCGACGCCGGGAGGTGCGGGGTGGTCAACCGGTGGGTGGTGGAAGGCGTGAAGAGCTCCTCCGTAGACCACGAGGCGCCAGTCGACGCCCGCGCCCTGCATCTCTGCGGTGAATTCCTCCCGTTGCGCGGGCGGCATGATCGGATCTTGCGACCCGACCCCGGCCCAGACCGGGCAGCGAATGCGTGCCGCCTCGCCCGGGCGGCCCGTGGTCAGACCGTTGACTGTCCCGATCGCGCGCAGGTCGACGCCATCGCGACCGAGTTCCACCGCGACTGCACCCCCGGTGCCGTAGCCGAGGGCGGCGATGCGGTCGGGGTCGGCCCGTGGTTCGGCACGCACCACGTTGAGGGCGGCGTGACCGATTCCTCGCATCCGGTCGGGGTCGGCGAGCAGCGGCATGCAACGGGCCAACATCTCCTCCGGGTCTTCCAGATAGCGTCCGCCGTGGATGTCGAAGGCCAGCGCCACGTACCCAAGCTCCGCCAGGGCCTCGGCCCGGTGGCGCTCGACGTGGCTGGGTCCCATGCCCTCGGGTCCGATCAGGACTGCGGGCCGGCGATCGGTGCCGGCCGGGAGCGCGAGGTGTCCGATCATCGTCAGGTTGTCGGCTGGATACTGCACCGCGCGCGTTGTGACTGTCGTCATGCGACTGGACTGTAGTGACCGTCACGTTCACTTGGACGGGTGTTCACTGCTGGCGGACAGGGGTCTGTTCTTACGCCGCCAACTCCTCGCCCGCTGCGGGGAGCGCCGCGCAACGGGCTCGCGCACGCGTGGGGACGTCGGGCATGCTGGCGGTCAAGATCAGGTGTAGTGCGCGGACCTGTCGCGCTGCACCGCTCACCGAGAAGGAGCCTGGGGTGCCCGAGAGAGTCGCCGACGTCGTTGATGCGTGGATGCAGCAGCCCAATGACGTGTTCATGCAGCAACCGTGGTTGGAGACGCTGCTGCGCTGGACCGGGGTGCGCAGGCAGGCACCGCCGGTGCGGGACACGGTCGCGGCGTTGGACCAGGGCGGGGTGTCCTGCGGGCTGCTGTCGGCCTGGCACGGGCCTGCCGGGCCGCTGATCTCGAACGACGAGGTGGCCGGGGTGGTCGCGGCCTATCCCGACCGGTTCCGTGGCGTGGCGACGGTGGATCTGACCGACCCGGTCGGGGCGGTGCGGGAGATCCGCCGCTGTGTGCGCGAACTCGGCTTCGTCGCGGTCCGGGTGGTGCCCTGGTTGTGGAATCTGCCACCGAACGACCGCAGGTACTACCCGCTGTACGTGGCCTGTGTCGAGCTGGGTGTGCCGTTCTGCACCCAGATCGGGCACACCGGGCCGCTGTGCCCGTCCGAGCCGGGAAGGCCGATCCCCTACCTGGACGAGGTGTTGCTCGACTTCCCGGATCTGGTGGTGGTCGGCGGGCACGTCGGCTACCCGTGGATTCACGAGGTTCTGTCGTTGGCGACGAAGTACCCCAACTTCTACGTCGACACCTCCGCCTACGCGGTGCACCGGCTGCCCGGCGAGCTGGTCGAGTTCATGCGGGGCCGGGGCCGCGAGCGGGTGCTGTTCGGCAGCAACTACCCGATGATCACCGCGGCCGAGTGCCTGCGCAGGCTCGACGAACTCGGGCTCGACGACGAGGCGAAAAGCCTGTTCCTCGCGGGCAACGCACGCCGTGTGTTCGGCTTGAGCGGATAACCGGCCTCGGGAGCATCGGCACATCCCGTGAGTGGGGGCGTCGCGAACGATGAGCATCGTGCGCCGGGTGTCACCGTTGCGGCTCTGGGTCAGGTTGGCGAGTCGTGGTGTATCTGGCGAGCATGGTCTGGACGGCCTGTTCGACGGCGTCGTGGATGTCGGAGGCTGAGGGGTTCCAGTCAATCAGCAGCATGCGGGGCCACAGGACGTAGTTGGCGATCATGCCGAGGAACTGGTTCGCGGCGCT
Source organism: Saccharomonospora piscinae (assembly GCF_005862235.1). Taxonomy (GTDB): domain Bacteria; phylum Actinomycetota; class Actinomycetes; order Mycobacteriales; family Pseudonocardiaceae; genus Saccharomonospora; species Saccharomonospora piscinae. The sequence goes on from NZ_VCEK01000001.1 coordinate 371,986, forward strand.
CACCGCGTCCGGGACATCAGCGTTGCCCGCCTCGTGCTCGGATTCCAAGTAGTGCCGAACGGAGTTGAAGTAGGGCAGTTTGCCTAGTTCGAACTGCATCCGTCCCAGTTCCGGGAAACGAGGCAGTTCGGCGATGACGATCCGGAACAGGGCTGTCATGCCGGGCTGGCCGACCAGGTCGGCATAGCGGTGGCCGATGGTTGTCAGTCCGGAGCGCAGATCTCCGGTCTGTGGCTGCGCGGCCGTGTCGCCGGCGTCACGCTGCCAGGACTCGGTGACGATGGCCTCGAAGAGGGCCGCCTTGGTGGGGAACCGCTTGAAGAGGGTGGACTTCGAGACCCCGGCCGCTTCGGCGATCCGGGCTAGTGAGGTGCCGTCGTAGCCACGCTCCAGGAACAGTTCGGTGGCCGCGGTGGTGATCGCCTCGCGTTTCTGCTGAGCGAGTCTGCGGTGGTGTTCGGAGAGTTCTGCTGCCATGCGGACAGTATGCCGCAACCCCGAGGCGAGTCACTTGACTCGCTTCGAAGGTCCGGCTTACGATGCGGAAGCAAGGCGAGTCGAGTGACTCGCATCGTATCTGTGGCGCCCGGGTGAATTCCGGCGGCCGCGCGGTGGAGGAGCAATTCATGACAAGCAACAAGATCGCTTTGGTGACCGGCGCGAATCGCGGCCTCGGACGTAGCGCGGCCATCGCTCTGGCCACACGTGGGGTGCGGGTCCTGGTCACCCATCGCGGTGATGCGGCCGGGGTTGAGAAGACGGTGGAACAGGTGCAGGCGGTGGGTGGGACTGCCGCTGCTCTGCGGCTCGACCTCAGCGACGTCTCCTCTTTCGCGTCCTTCACCTCCGAACTGAGCGAGCAGCTGGAGCGCTGGGGTACTTCGCGGCTCGACATCGTGGTCAACAACGCGGGAGTGGGGATCTTCGGACCGCTGGAGGACGTCACGATCGACGACTTCGACACGGTGCTGGGCACCAACGTCCGGGGCACGTTCTTTCTCATCCAGTCCCTTGTGCCGCTGCTGGCCCAGGGTGCCCACGTCATCAACGTCTCGTCGTCGCTGACCCGCCACACCAGCCCCGCCACCTCGGTCTACTCCGCCTCGAAGGCCGCCGTCGAAGCCCTGAGCCGCACCCTCGCCGCGGAACTCGGCCCGCACGGAATCCGGGTCAACTCCATCGCCCCGGGACCGACCGCCACCGATTTCAACGGTGGGGCGATGCGGGACGACGCCGAATTTCGCCAGGTTCTGGCCGGACAGACCGCGCTCGGCCGCGTCGGCGAACCTGACGAGATCGGCGACGCCATCGCCGCGCTGGCCTCCGAGGACCTGCGCTGGGTCACCGCCCAGCGTATCGAGGTCTCCGGCGGCGCCATCCTCTGAGCGAGAAGCCGCTCCCCCAGCGGCGTCACCGTGCTTCCCGCCGGACGGTCGTCGCGTGTGGTGTTGCGTCAGCGACCCCGGCCGAGTTTCCACGATTCGCGCACGTGGCAGTTGTGGTTGGCCCACCACTGCAGATCGACCCGGTCGACGTGGAGCCGTGCCGGGAGCAGGTGGCGCAGATCCTCGCCGACGCTGTCCGGGGTGATTGTCTCGGCTCGCCGGTCCAGGGTCAGGTGCGGGACCGGGTCCGGGAACCGGCCGCCGTAGGGCGGGCAGTGCGGGAAGGCGTCCACCAGGGCGGCGGTCAACGCTCGGAACGGCTCGTCCGGATCGGGACGCAGGTGGATCAGGCCGTCGGGAAAGGTCTCGACCCTCGCGAGAGTGGTGTCGAACGGCTCCGCCGCCGCCACGATCCGCTCGACCGTGTCGAGGTCCGGTTGCGACGGCGTCGTCAGCCAGGGCCCCAGCACCGTGATGTGCGCGTGGGAGAAGGCGGGGTCCGAGGACAGGAACGAGGCGTCGTAGTGGGCGGTCCGGCGCTGGATGTAGTCCTCGAACGCGGGTACCGCGACGGCGAGGACCGAGTGCCCTGCGGTCATCCCGACTACGGTGCCGCTGTCCCGGCCCGGGCGGTGGACGCCGTGGGGGCGTCGGCAGCGCACGCGACCTCCCAGGCGGCCTCGATCATCCGAAAGACCTCGTCCACCGCGCCCTCGGGATCCGCGGCGTCCCTGGCCAGCGAGTAGGCGTCGACGGCGAACCGCGCGATCGCCCGGCAGGCCGTGGTGGCCCGCGGCAGGCCGAGGTCGGCGGCGATGGCCGTGGCCAGCGACGTCGCGTGGCGCAGCCGCACCGCCGCCTCGTACTGCCGCAGGGCTGGTGAGTCGTCGATCATGCGCTGGACCGGTGCGGCGCTGTCGGCCAGGCAGTGCCGCACCATGGCCTGGATCTCTCGGCGCAGTGCCGGGATGAGGGGCTCGCCTGGGGCTCGTTCGGTGACCGCCTGCCTGAGCCGGTGCTCGAAGTTCTCGTCCTGCTCGAACACGAGAGCTTCTTTGGACGCGAAGTGGGCGAACAGCGTGGTGACGGCGACGTCGGCTTCCGCGGCCACGTCACGGATGCCCACCGCGTCATATCCGCGTTCCAGGAACAGGCGCAGGGCGGCGTCGGCGATCTTCTGCCGGGTGGCGGCCTTCTTGCGCTCCCGGCGTCCGGACTGTGCGGCCATCCGCTGACACTAGCAAATGTGAAACTGAAACAAGTGCAAAAAGCTAACAGTTAGTGCTATGGTCGGTCGCATGAAGAAAGTGATCTTCGCCGAGTTCGGCGGTCCGGACGTCCTGCACCTCGCCGACGCCGAGGAACCCCACGCGGGCCCCGGCCAGATCCGCGTGGCCGTGCGGGCGGCGGGTGTGAACCCCGTGGACTGGAGGATCCGGGAAGGCCAATCGCTCGGCGCGCATCCGACGATCGAACTGCCCGCCGGAGTCGGGCTGGACGCCGCCGGCGTGGTGGACGAGGTCGGTGCGGGCGCTGAGGATATTGACGGCGTCAAGGTCGGCGACCACGTCTTCGGCGAAGGCACGGACACCTATGCGGAGTTCGCCGTGCTGTCGGCCTGGGCCCGGATGCCGGAGGGCCTGACGTTCGACGAGGCGGCCGGATACCCCTCCGTGATGGAGACCGCGCTGCGCATCATCCGTGAGGTCGGTGTGCAGCCCGGGCAGACGCTGCTGGTCAGCGGCGCCTCCGGTGGCGTCGGATCGGCGGTGCTGCAGATCGCCCGCCACCGCGGCATCACGGTGATCGGCACAGCCGGGGCCGCGAACCAGGACTATCTGCGCAGCCTCGGTGCCCTCGCCACGACGTACGGCGAGGGCTGGGCCGACCGGGTGCGGCGGCTCGGCCGGGTCGACGCGGCTCTCGACCTGGCAGGCTCGGGGGTGATCCGCGAACTCGTCGAGCTGACCGGAGACCCACAGAGGGTGATCTCGATCGCCGATCTCGCCCCTGCGCTCGGTGTGCGCTTCTCCGGCGTGGCCGGGAGCATGCCGGACGCGCTCGCCGAGACCGTGGACCTCATCACCCGGCGCAAACTTCGCATTCCGGTGGCGAAGTCGTACACCCTCGCCGAAGCGGCGGCGGCGCACGCCGACAGCCAGGCCGGTCACACGCGCGGGCGCCGCGTCCTGCTCGTGTGACCGTTACTCCGCCTCCGGGGGCCAGTGTGTCCGAACAGTCAGCACCGGACGTGTTCGGACCTACTGGACGGACCAGCGGCCCGGCGCGCGGTCAGGTCTTGTCGGTCGTCCAGCCGCTACAGCGGTCCCAGATCCCGGCCCGGTTCACGCAACCGCGGTACTGGATCGTGTTGCCCTCGGCGAAGCTCAGGTTGATGACCGAGGGACTGGCGTTGCACCCTCCGCTGAAGTTGTAGCGTCGCTCTCCGCCCCCGTCGTACTTGTACAGCAGGTACACCGGATTGCCGTCACACGCGGTGTCGTCGAGCGTGAACACCTCACCGTGTGACTTGAAGGTGACCGTGACGCCGTCAATTCGAGCCGAACTGTCGGCTGCGGCAGTCGGTGCGCTGATGAGCGACATGCCCAGCATCGCAGCGACGGTGGTCCCCACCATGGTCCAGCGTTTCATGCGTCCCATCGATGACTCTCCCCCTCATGGAGATCGTGGGTGGTACGTCGATGCGGAATCGTCGAGGTCGTGGACCCGTCGCCCGCATCGACTCGGACGCGGTCTACGCTACTTCTCCCCCAGGCAGACCGGCGTCAGGCGAACACCCGACAGAACCCGAGTCACTGTGGCGGCCCCCAGATCGGCGGCCCAGAACTCCCGGACCTCAACCGACGGTGTAGACGTCCGTGGGCTCGCGGTGGTAGCCCTTCGCGCCGACCGCGCGGGCCAGCGGACTGCGCGGGTCCTCGTCGGCGGCGAGCCGGTCGAGGACGTAGCGGAAGTCGTAGCGGGGCGCCCAGCCGAGTTCGGCGCGGGCGCGTTCGTTGACGTACACGCGGTCGAGGTGCGGGAACAGTTCCCAGCCCCGTCGCCCGTACTCCGCGTCGACACCGGGTACCAGGCGGCGCACCACCGCGGCCGCGTCCCGGCCCAGCTCGGGCAGGTCGGCCCGGGTGAACGGGGTGGTGGCGCTGACGACGTAGCGGCCGAACCCGATGTCCGGTGCGCGCTCGGCCGCCACCAGGTGCGCGTCGACGACGTCGCGCAGGTCGACGCGGCGGTACAGGTACTCGTTGGCCTTGACGTTCGCGTCGGCCCAGCGGGCACGGACCTCGGGACGGTCGTCGAGCTCGGGGAAGAACCGCGCGGTGCGCAACACCACCACGGGCAGGCCGTGGTCCCGGTGGACCAGTTCGCACAGCTGCTCGGCCGCCACCTTGGTGGTGCCGTAGATGTTCTTCGGCAGCGGGGTGACGTCCTCGGTGATCCACGCGGCGGGTTGTCCCGCGTCGGGGGTCAGCGCGCGCCCGAAGGCGCTGGTGGTGCTGGTGAACACGAACCGCTCGACCCCGGCCGTGACCGACTCCTCCAGCAGCGCCAGCGTGCCGGTGACGTTGGTGTCGACGAATGCCTGCCGCTCGTGCGTGCCCACGTGGGGTTTGTGCAGGGTCGCGGTGTGCAGGACGGTGCTCACACCGCGCAGGCAGCTCCGGACCACGTCCCGGTCGGTGATGGAGCCGACCACCGTCGTGAACGGGGAGCTCTGGACGTCGAGCCCCACGACGTCGCGGCCCTGTTCCCGCAGCACTCGCACCAGCGCCTCACCGAGGTGCCCTGCGCTGCCGGTCACCAGTACGCGCGAGCCGGTGGATGGGGACACGGGACCTCCAGGTGATCGTCGAGACTGCCGCGGCGGGCCCGATGCTAGGACACCGCCCGGCACCCGGCGATTCCTTTTCCCGTGCGGGCGCCCGGCCGTGGCCCGCTGTTCGCTGCGGCACACCACGCGGACGCGGCGCACGGCCCCGATCCCGGGGCCGGTACCGTCGCTGCGCGCAGTGCAGGCAGGGAAGGATCCGAGGAGTTGTCGACGTCCGTTTCGTCGCCCGAGCGGGCGGCCGACGAGCCCGCCACACCACGACCCGAACGCCGGTTCCGGCCCGAATTGCAGGGCCTGCGGGCGCTGGCGGCGCTGCTCGTGGTCGTCTATCACGTGTGGCTGGACCGGGTCTCCGGTGGTGTGGACGTGTTCTTCGTCATCACCGGCTTCCTGCTGACCGGGCAGCTGTACCGGGCGAGCCGACGGGGCCGCATCGACTTCCGCGCGCTGTGGGGCAGGGTGATCACCCGGTTGTTCCCCGCCGCGCTCACGGTGCTGCTGGCCACGATGGCGGCGGCCGTGGTGCTGCTGCCCGAGAACCGCTGGGCGCAAACGATCAAGGAGGTCGTCGCGTCGGCGCTGTTCGTGGAGAACTGGCGGCTGGCCGCGGACTCGGCGGACTACTTCGCCCAGCACTCCACGGCCAGCGTGGTGCAGCACTTCTGGTCGCTGTCGATCCAGGTCCAGTTCTACCTGGTGTGGCCGGTGGTGGTGGCGCTGATCGCGCTGGCCGCCCGCCGCGCGGGCTGGGGGCTGCGACCCGCGCTGCTGGCCTCGCTGGGGGTGGTGTTCGCGCTCTCGTTGACCTACTCGGTGTGGCTGACCGCGGCCGACCAGCCGCTGGCCTACTTCCACTCCGCCACCCGCGTATGGGAGTTCGCGCTGGGCGGGCTGCTGGCACTGGCCATCGACGCGGTGCGGCTGCCCCGGGCACTGCGCCTCGCGTGTGGCTGGGCCGGTGTGCTCGCTCTGGTCCTGTGCGGGATCGTGTGGCCGGTCGGCACCGTGTTCCCCGGCTACGCGGCGCTGTGGCCGACGATGGCGGCGGTGCTGGTGCTGCTGGCGGGCGCCACCGGCAGCCGGGCGGGCGCGGACCGGTTCCTGTCGTCCCGGCCGCTGGTGCGCCTCGGCGATCTCAGCTACGCGCTGTATCTGTGGCACTGGCCGGTGCTGCTGCTGTTCCTGATCACCCTCGAACGGCAGGACGCGGGCGCGGTCGGCGGCGCGGTGGTGATCGCCGTGTCGGTCGCGCTGGCGATGGCCACGCACCGCTGGGTGGAGAACCCGGTGCGGGTGTCCGGCATCGGCGCGCGCACGCGGTGGGGCGCCTACCGGTTCGGGCTGCTCACACTGGTACCCGTGTTGCTGGCGGCCGGTGCCTGGCAGGGCCTGACCGCGCAGCGCGCGTCGTTCGACGTCGAGGCCCAGCAGATCGACACGCTGGGCGCCCACGCCGTCTCCGCGCAGGCCCCGCTGCTGGACTCCGGCAGCCCCGTCATCCCACCGTTCGCGGCGCTGCCGGAGGAGTTCGACAGCTTCCCCGACGACGAGTGCCGGTACTCGCCCCGGCACGAGGACCTGCGCATCTGCACGGTCGACCCCGAGGGTCCGCCGACGCGGCGCGTGGTCGTCGTGGGCGACTCGCACTCCCAGCAGTACATCGCCGCCCTGCGACCGGTCGTCGACCGCCGCGGCTGGCAGATCATCTCCATCGGCAAGGGCGGCTGCCCGTTCACCGCCGGAGCCGACGTGGCGCCCGACTGCCGAAGCTGGAACGACGCCGCGCTCGCCGAGATCCTCGACACCCGCCCCGACGCGGTGATCACCATGGCCACCCGCGACGTCCGCGCGGGGCTCACCGAACGCACCCCGCCCGGCTACATCGCCCAGTGGCGGGCGCTCGCCGACGCGGACATCCCGGTCGTGGGCATCCGGGACAGCCCCCGGTTCGACTACGAACCGTCCGAGTGCGTGCGCCGCCACGGGATCAGCGCGGACCGGTGCGACGCGCCGCGGCGGGAGTTCCTGTCACCGCGACCGCCGTACCGCGACGCGCCGGGCGTGCCAGGTGGGGTGGAGTTCCTCGACTTCAGCGACTTCTTCTGCGGACCCGAGGTGTGCCCGCCGGTGATCGGCAACGTGCTTGTGTACATGGACGACAACCACGTCACCGCGACCTACCTGGAGACCATGTCGCCGATGGTCGAGGCACGCTTGAGCGCCGCGCTGCGCTGGCACACCGACACCGGCTCGGGGCCACGCCGCTGACCCCGAGCCGCCGCGACCCCACGGAGGTCGACGCGCCCCGAGCGAACCGGCCGCGAAACGGGCATCCCCCGGACATGACCGACGCGACGATCCACTCCCTGACCCCGTACCTCGCGGTGACCGACGCCCGCCGCGCCCTCGACTTCTACGTCGCCGTGTTCGGCGCCCAGCGGCGCGGCGAGCCCGTCGTCATGCCCGACGGGCGCATCGGCCACGCCGAACTCGGCCTCGGCGACTCGGTCCTGATGCTCGCCGAGGAGTTCCCCGAGATCGACCACCTCGCCGCGACCACCGGCGGTCCCGCCGTCCGGGCGGAGGTCGCGGACGTCGACACCGCCGTGGCCCGTGCCGTCGAACTCGGCGCACAGCAGTGGGGACCGATCGAGGACACTGGCCACGGCCGCACCGGACGGCTCCGCGACCCGTTCGGCCAGCGGTGGCTCCTCACCCAGTCACCCGCTGGCCGGGATCACGCCTGACGCGCCTGCGCCTGCCGCGGCAACACCCGCCGCAGGATGTCGGTGACCGTGACGACCCCGAACCGGTCGCCGTCCATCACCACCGCGAGCTGCTCGCTCGTCCCACGCATCCGCCCCAGCGCCTCGTACACCGGGGTCGCCGCGGTGAGCGTGAGGGCGGGCCGGGCGAGCTCACCGGCCGGCGCGTCCGCCGGTTCGAGCAGCGTGTCCCGCACATGCACGAGCCGGGGCGCGCCACCGTCGGGCCGGTGGACGAGAATGCGCATGTGCCCGGACCGCGCCGCGGCCTCCCGCACGTCGGCCACCGTCGCGTCGGAGGGCACCGAGGTGGGGGGTCGATGCCGCGCGACCAACTGCCCCGCCGCCAGACTCTCCAGCTCCAGCACGTCGGAGATCTGCGACTGCGAGGACACGTCCAGCGTGCCCACCGACGCGGAGTGCTCCACCAGGTGACGGATCGTGTCGACGTCCTGACCGCCCACGGCGGCCCGCTCGACCGGCGTCACCCCGCTCGCCGCCACCAGCCGGTTCGCCATGGCGTTGACCCACAGCAACAGCGGCCGGAACACCCACGCGAACCCGCGCGACGGCAGGCCCGTGAGCTTCGCGGCCTTCTCCGGGTGCGCGATGGCCCACGACTTGGGTGCCATCTCACCCACCACGAGGTGCAGGAACGTCACCAGCAACAGCGACAGCACGAACGAAGCGCCGTCGGCGAACCAGTACGGAAACCCCCACGACGAGAAGGTCGGGCTCAGCCACGAATCCATCGCGGGCTTGGTCACCGCACCCAGCGCGAACGTACACGCCGTGATCCCGAGCTGCGCCACCGCGAGCATGATCGTCAACTCGTTCATGCCCCGCAACGCCGCCCGCGCCGACCGGCTGTGCTCCACCTCCGCCTCAAGCCGGTGCCTGCGCGCACCCAGCAACGCGAACTCGATGATCACGAAGAACGCGCTGAGGACGATCAGCGCGATCGTCACCAGCACCACGACCACGGGATTGCTCATCCTCGCTCGCCCTCCTCCGTGGCCGCGTCCTGGGAATCGGGCACTTCGACGACTCTGACCCGCAGCCGGCTCGGCACATGCCGGGACAACGCCAGGACGTCGACGTCCAGAGCCCGATGCACCGGCGGGTCCTCCAGCAGGTCCGCTGGGTCGTCGGGCAACGGCACCCGCACCCGCTCCCCCGGCTCCGGAAGGGCACCACGCTCGGCGATCAGCAGCCCGGCGAACGTCTCGAAGTCCCCCTCGGGCATCGGGCGCTCCAGCGCACGCCCGACCTCGTCGATGTGCACATCGCCATCCATCCGCCACGTGTCCGCCGACTCCCGCACCCACGTGACCTGCGGGCCCTCGTCGTGCTCGTCGGTGATCTCGCCGACCAGCTCCTCCGCGAGATCCTCGGTGGTCAGCACCCCGGTGAACCCGCCGTACTCGTCGATCACACAGGCGAGCTGGTTCCGCGTCCGCGTCAACTCCGTGAGCGCGTCCGGCAACGACATCAACGTGGGAATCACCAGCGGCGACCGCATGATGCCCGTCACCGGGGCGTCGTCGGGTGCGCTACCGCGAAGCAGATCGACGAGCTGCACCACACCGATCGGCTCCCCGCGCTCGTCCACCACCGGATACCGGGTGTGCCCACTCGCCATCAGCTCACGCAGCTCGCCGATCGTCGTGCTCGGCGACACCGTGCCGATCCGCGACCTCGGAATCATCGCGTGCTCGACGTCCTGCTCAGGGAAGTCGAGGATCCGGTCGATGAGCACCGACAGGTCGGCGGGCAGGTCACCACTGTCCCGGGAATCCGCGACGGCACGTTTCAGGTCCTCAGCGGTCGCGCTGGTGTCCAGATCATGCACCGGCTCGATCCGCAACGCCCGCAACAGCGCGTTCGAGGCATGGTCGAACACGGTGATCAGCCAACCGAACACGGCCAGATAGATCGCCGTCGACCGCGCGAGCGCACGCGCCAGCGGTTCGGGGTTCGCCACGGCGAGGTTCTTCGGATACAACTCGCCGAAGATCATCTGCACCACGGTGGCGACGACCAGCGCCAGCACCGTCCCGATCGAGATGCTGACGGCCGCCGGAACACCAGCGCCCCCCAGCAGCTCACCCAGCGCCTCGCCCACCATGGGCTCCGCGACGTAGCCGACCAGCAGGCCCGTCACGGTGATGCCCAGCTGCGCGCCCGAGAGCATGAACGACGTGCGGCGAGTCACCTTGAGCGCTCGCTTCGCCGCCGCGTCACCCGCCTCGGCCCGCGCGCCGAGCCTCGAGCGGTCCACCGACATGTAGGCGAACTCCTGGGCGACGAAGTACCCGTTCGCGGCGATGATCAACAGGATTGCGGCGACACCCAGCAGGAGCGTGAGAACCGTCGCCATCAGACGGGCCCCCGCTCACCAGCACGGACACCGCGGACGGACGACGCGGCGACGGAACAACTATGACTCGGGTCGTCTTGCGACGACCCGGAACTCGCGGACGAGTCCATCAGCGGATTCACTCTCCAGCACAAAAGGTACGTTTCGCTCATCGTATAAGCACCCGAGTACGAGCACGGGCCGCCGCCGAGCCGGACGGGACACGTCGAGTCGGTACCGCAGGCGAGCCGGTGTCAGTAAACTCTCGGTAGTTCGGCCAACCGATCTCGGATCGCAGGGTAGGCGGGTGGGGGATGACAGGCGATCTCGCTCGCGCGGCGTCGCGGGCGCACGTGTATCCGGCGTCGTCGACCCAGAGCCGTCTGATCATGATGCGCTACGCGCGGGGCGCGGTGCCCGCGCAGGTCGTCGGTGTGCATCTGCTGGTGCGGGGACCGTTGGACCTCGATCGGCTGCGGGAGGCGCTGGTGGCGCTCGTCCGCAGGCACACCATTCTGCGCACCAACTACGCGCTCGCCGAGTCCGGCGAGGTGCTGGCGATCCTGCACCAGTACGAGGGGCCGGACCTGTTCGAGCTGTGCGGCGAGACCGGATTGTCCGACGTCCGGGACATCGGCGACCACGTGAACACCCTGCTCGGGCGGATCGTTGACCGGTTCACGTCCCCGGACCGGCACTCGATACTCCAGGCCGTTGTCATTCCGCACGTGGCGGACCTGCACAGCCTCGTCCTGGCGATCGATCACATCGCCGTCGACGAGCGTTCCAAGGCCGTCCTGCAGAGCGAACTGGCCGTGCTGTACGCGGGTGAGGGCGACACCCTCGCCGAGCCGCATCCCTACGACGCGGCCGGGGTCCGCAACACGTTCCCGGAGATCGACGAGGTGGCGGGGCTTAGGGACCTGCTCACGCCGCTACCACCGCGGTTTCTGCCCAGCCCGGACCCGCGTGGTGAACCGGGATCGTTCCGGCCGGTGATGGCCACCCGCACGCTCGGCGCGGCGGTCCGGGAGCGCATGGAGGCGTCGTCGCGGCGGCATCGCTGCACCCGATTCGTCCTGCACGTCGCCGCGGTCATGTGGGCGCTCAAACAGTTCTCCGAGTCCGACGACATCAGCCTCGTCATTCCCATGGACACGCGGCGGCGGCCTCAGGACTTCGACACGGTCGGCTTCTTCCAGAACCTGGTCCTGCTGCGTTCCCGCTCACCGCGCGCGGCGGGTCTCGGCGGCACCCTGGAAGAATGCCGGTCGCTCGTCCGGGACGCCTTCGGGCGCCGCGACTATCCGATCGCGACCCTCATGGCCGCCGCCCGGGCCGAGCGTGGGGCCGTGCCGTGCCGCAATCCCCTCTATCAGGTCGCGCTGCTCTACGCGACCGAAAACGTCGATCTCGGCTGGACGCTCGACGGCGTCGAGGTCACGCCGGTGGAACTCGACTTCCCCGAGGCGCCCGTCGAGTTGTCCGTCTACCTCACCGAGTCCCCGTCCGACACCGAGGCGATGCTGGTCGGCGCGGCGGGCGCGCTCGACGCGGGCGACCTCGACAGACTGCTCGGGTCGTGGCGGGAGGCGATGCGCGAACTCACCGGCGCGCACCCCGCCGGGGCCGCATCGGAGCCCGCCGATCAGCTGTTCGGTTCGTCGACGAGGTAGCCGGCGCGCTGCGCGTCGTACAACCGTGCATACAGCGGCACGTCGAGTAGTTCGGCATGCGGGCCCACCGCGACGACGCGGCCCTCGTGCAGCAGGATCACCTCGTCGGCCTCCGGTGCCAGCGACATCCGGTGGGTGACGATCACGGCGATGCCGTGCCTGTTCCGGGTGACCGCGCGCGCTCGGTCCATCAGCCGGTCGAGCAGCGTCTCCTCGGCGATCGGATCGATGGCCGAGGTGGGTTCGTCGAACAGCAGCACCGGCGCGTCCGCACGCAGGAAGCCCCGCGCCAGCGCCACGCGCTGCCATTGGCCGTGTGAGGGCCGCGTGCCATGGGGCATCGTGGCCCCCAGCTCGCGCCCGAGACCGGCGCCGTCCTGCCCGGCCCAGTGTTCGAGCCCGGCGAGGTTCACCGCGTGCGTGACGTCGGCGTCGGTGAACCGGTCGTCGCCGAGCCGGACCGCGTCGCGCAGCTCGAACTCCAACTCGGCGAAATCCTGCGTGACGGCGGTGACGTCGGGTGCGCACCCGCCCGCCGTCCGGATCTCTCCGGAGCTGGGCTGGACCAATCCGCTCAGCAGGGTCACCAGGGTGGTCTTGCCGCTGCCGTTCGCGCCGACGAGAGCGTAGGTCCGGCCTGCGTCGAGTCGCAGCGAAACGTCGTGCACCGCTGGCGTCTCGGCGCCGGGATAGCGGTAGGACACGTCCCGGAGTTCGATACCGGTGCTGTCACCGGTGTCCTGGAACCGCCGTGACCCGGGGCGCAGCCGCCGGTACACGCGGTTGAGCGCGCGGACCACGCGGATCGAGTCGGCGCAGGAAGTCAGGTAGCGTGCCAGCGCGCCCACCAGCGACGTCGTCGTCGAGAGCAGCAGCAACGAGGCCAGAGTCGTCGCCAGGTCGGTGGTGCCGTGGTCGAGAGCGTGGACGAGCCCCGCGATACCCACGGCCAGCGCCGCGCTGGTCAGGACCGCACCGAGTGCGGTCCACCGCGCGCCACGCCACAGGCCCGCACTTCTGGTCGCCTCCGCCGCCTCGGCCGCGCGGCGGTGCGCTTCCAGGACGAACTCGCCGCCCCGGGACAGCAGCAGCTCTCCGGTGTGCCGCTCGTCGGTCCCGATGCCCGCGAGTTCCGCGCTCGTCCGCGCGTGCTCCGCCGCGGCGCGCTGGGCCGCGCCGACCGCCGCCTCCCTGCGCCGGACGCACAGGTACGCACCGATCGCCGCGACGGGCAGCAACAGCAACCACGGGGTCGCCAGCACGGTGATCAGCACTGTGCTGCCCAGCCGGACACTCGTACCGAGGATCAGACCGACCACGTCGGCGCCCTCGGTGAGCCGCGGCTGCTCTGAGCGCACGATCTGCAGGTCGTCGAGGAAGGAGCGCTCGGAGAAGTGTTCGATGGAGCGGACACCGTAGAGCGCACGCTGCAGATCCTCGTCGACGAGCCGGTTCGTCGCGTCCACCAGCCGGGCCGAGACGGTGAGCGAGTAACGCCCGAGCAGTACCTGCGCCGCCAGCGCCGCACACGCGACGCCGAGGAACACGACACCCGCCGAGAACTCGTCCGCCGCCCACCTGGCCACCATCACCGCGATCGCGACGGACGCGGCGACTGTGGCGACGGGGCGGACCGTGAACGTGAGGACAGTGATCCACGCGGCCCTGGAGTCCGCCCGGAACGACAAGCGAAGCAGTTCGCGAAGCGCACCACGAAACGTCATCACCGCACCGCTTCCTCATCCGGTGCGCGGTAGCGCGCTGCCTGCGAGTCGAACATGCGCGCGTACGTGCCGCCGTGGGCCATGAGCGTCGCGTGCGAACCGCGCTCCCGGATCTCGCCCGTGTCGAGCACGAGGATCTCGTCCGCGCGCCGGACGCCCGCGAAACGGTGGGACACCATGACCGTGGTGCGATCCGGCCCGGCCAGCTCGCCGAGTTCGGCGAAGAAGCGCGCCTCGGCCTGCGCGTCGAGCGCGGCCGTCGGCTCGTCCAGCACCAGCACCCGCCGGTCGTCGTCGACCATGCCCGCGAGCGCGCGTGCGGTCGCGACACGCTGCCACTGCCCGCCGGAGAGACCACTTCCGCCACCCGTCGCGGCGGTGGATCCCGGTGCCGCCCGGTCCTGCGGTGCGGCGCCGAGATCACCGAGCAGGGCCAGTACCCTCGGATCGCGTGCGCCGACGCTGGACGCCCGCCCCAGCGCGACGTTGTCGTACACCGGCACCGGATAACGGACGTACTGCTGGCCGAGGAAGGCGAACGAGTGCCGCCACGCGGTCCGCGACCTCGCGGCGGACACCTCGACACCGTCGCAGAGAATCCGCCCCGAACTGGGCGCGAGCAGCCCGACGAGCAGTTTCAGCAGGGTCGACTTCCCGGCGCCGTTGACCCCGACGACGGCCAGGCTCCGCCCGAGTCGCACCTCGAAGCTCAGCTCACAGAAGACCGGCTCGGCCGCACCGGGGTAGCCAAACGTCACCCGGTCGAACCGGATCGTGCTGCCCGGCCCCGCGTGCGGAGCCGCCGTGTGTGTCGCCACCGGCCGTGGCCGCGTTCCCGCCGTCGCGGACCGCACGCGGGCGAACACCTCGGCTCCGGTCGCCGAGTGGACCGCGTCCATCGTCACGCCGAACAGCAGCATCAGTGCCACCAGCGAGGACACGCCCATCACCAGCCGCGACGGAGCCACACCGGACTGTGCGAGCACGCTCAGCGCGAACGCCATCGAGCCGACCGCGAGCGCCAGCGCCGCCAGCAGCCGTGGGCGGATGCGCGTGGCCGGGCGGGCACCGTGCGCGGCGGCACGGAATCTGCTGATCACCCAGTCGGCCGCGCGGAAGACGATCACCTCGCGGGCCGTGCGGCGGTCGAAAGCGAGGCCGCCGAGGTACCACGCGCGCACGCTCTGGTCGTCGGTCGAGTAGGCCGCCGACTGCTCGGCGCGGTAGTCCCTTTCCATCAACACCGACAGCGTGACGAACGCCGCCAGCACGGGCAGGCCCGCGACCGGCTCGACGAACACGAGCACGAGTCCCGGGATCACCGCCTGCGCGCGCAACAGGAGGTAGCGCACGGTCGACACCACGAGCCGCCGGATCGGTGGTGCGGACCCCAGCGCGTCGAGCGCGGCCTGAAGTGCGTGCGGCGTCGCACCGGGTGCGTCGAGCCGGGCGCGGACCAGTGCCTGTTCCGATTCGGCCTGCAGGCGCCCGCCATAGCGGTCGGCGAGGACGTCGATCACCATGTTGGTGAGCTGGTCGAGTAGGAAGAGCGCCACGAACAGCGCACCCGCCAGGGCCAGCCCCGACGCGCCGCTGGCGGCGCTGCCCAGGACGTGCCCGACCGCCACGATGGACGCGGCCGGCACCGAACCGCCCGCGAGGACGAGCAGTGCGATCCCGACGGTGAACCCGGGCAGCAGCCGCCACCCCAGCGCGAACAGGCGCAGCCGCCTGCCGAACCTGATGCTCGCCCGCGAGACGCTGTGGGGCTCGTGTGGTTGCCGTCGGGTCACTCCCCGAGTTCCTGTTCGACGAGATCCACGATCGCCGCCACGGTGTCGGCCGCGAACAGGTCCAGCACCTCGAGACTGACTTTCCACCTGGCCTCGAAGACGTTGGTGATGGCCACCACGTCCACGGAGTCGATCCCGAAGTCGAGAATCCCGACCTCCATCACCTGCTCGTCGCTGAGGTGGGCGAAATCCCCGCGCTCCCGCAGCAGCCTGATCAGCACCCCGGCGATCTCCTCCCGCGCGGGGAGGATTCCGGTGTTGTCCCCCGCCGGGGAGAGTCGCTGGTCCTCGTGCGCTGGCGGGGCAGCCGGGACAGCCGAGGCCGTCGCGGCAGCGGCGACGACCGTGCCGGCCGAAACACCGTCTCCAGCGGTGGCACCCGGGTCGTCGGGGTCGCGTTCAGCGGACAGCACCAAGTGAACGCTGGTGCCGCTCGCGCCGAACCCGCTGATGCCGGCCAGGGAGGTCCCTGACGGGAACACAGTGGGTCCGGTGGACGGTTGGGCGGTCCAGTCGCGCGCGTCCGGGCCCAGTTCGGTGAAGTTCGCCGTCGGCGGGATCCAGCCACGCTTGATTCCGAGCAGCACGTTCACCAGGGACGCGACGCCGGCGGCCGTGTCGAGGTGTCCCAGCGTCGGTTTCACCGAGCCGACCGGCAGGTGTGTGCGGCGCGAACCGAACACCTCGTGCAACGCGCCCAGCTCGACGAGGTCACCAACGGGAGTGCCCGTGCCGTGCCCCTCGACGTAGGCGAAGTCGTCCGGCCCGACGCCCGCGTCCGCCATCGCGCCGCGGATGACCCGTACCTGCCCGTCGAACGCGGGCGCGGCGTAGCTCGCCCGCTGCCCGCCGTCACTTCCCGAGTGGATTCCCTCGATCACCCCGTGAATCACGTCGCCGTCGGCGACCGCGTCGTTGTAGCGACGGAGCACGACAACCCCGCCCCCGCTGCCGCCGACGGTGCCGTCGGCGGCAGCGTCGAACGCCCGGCACACCCCGGTGGGAGACAGAATTCCCCCACGCTGCCACCGGTAGCCGCGGCGGTCGGGGAAGTACAGGGCCGCCGCGCCGGCCAAAATGGTGTCGGTCCGTCCGCTGCGCAGCAGCAGAACCGCGTGGTCCACCGCGGCCAGCGCCGTCGAACACGCGGTCTGCACGTTGACGCTCGGCCCCGTCAGGCCGAGGCGGTGGGAGACCCGCCCCACGCAGTGGTCGCTGCTGTTGCCGATGAGAACCTCGGGGAAGGCGAGCTGGTCCCGCAACGCGGCATCCCGCTGGATCCGGGTCGTGAAATGGGAGTCGAGCGAATGGCCCGCGTACAGGCCCATCCCGATACCGCCCACGACACCGATGTCGCGGCCGCGAACACTGTCCGGGCTCATGCCCGCATCGCGCAGCGCCCCGGCGCAGCAGTCGAGAAACAGCAGGTGCTGCGGGTCCGTGACCGCCAGCTCGTGTGCGCTGACGTCCCCCAGGTGGCGCGCTGTCCGCGGGGTCCACTCCGCGCGGGCCGACCGGGCGACGTAGTCGTCCCGGGTGAACTCCGATTCCGGCACGCCCGCGGCGAGCAGCTCACTGCGCGACACGTCCACGACGGCGCTCTTCCCGGACGCGAGGAACGAGTCGATCTCCGCGCGCTCACGCCCTGCGGGAAGGCAGACGTCGTACCCCACGATCGCGATCCTGTCGCTCAACCGCCGCTCCTGTTCTGACTCGTTTCGATGTGGTCCGCGAGTGCGGCCAGGGTCGGATACCGCATCAGCTCCAGCACACCGACGGTGTGGCCGGTGTGTTCGGTGACGACGCGCGCCAGGTTCGGCATGTCCACCGACGTCAGCCCCATCTCGAACCAGCTCCGGCCCAGGCCCAGGACGTCGGGACCGAGAAGCGGGCGCACCACGTGGGCGAGTTCCACGGCGGCGGGTGGCCACCCGGCCAGGTCGGGTGCCTCACGGTCCGCGCTCGCCGCGGCAGACGCGGGGGTGGCCGGATCACCCGCTCGCTCGGCGACGAGCGGCGTGTGCTCGCCCACACCGAGCAACACGGAGCGCGTGGGCCCCGCCACCAGGCATGCCGCGAGATCCATGACGCTGACCTCCTCGAGGCCCAGCGCCTCCGCGACCGCCACGTCCGCCTCGCCGGTCTGCCGGGCCTCGCGCACGGAGGTGACCGACACGGTCGTTCTCGGCACCGCCGCCGCCCGTTCCGCGATGATCTCGGACGCGGCGCACGCCGCCGCGTAGAACTCGACTCCCGTTCCCCCGAGGTGGGCGTTGACCGACGACACGATCGTCAGGTGGGCGTCCAGGCAATGGGCCAGCTCCACGGCCGCGCGGACCCCGTCGGTCTTCGGGCCGACGAGCCGCTCGACCCTGTCCTCGGGTGCGGGCCTCGGCGCTCCGGCCAGGTGAACCACCTGGGTCCGTTCCCCGGCATTCCACCCGAGTTCGTCCACCAGCCCGCGCACCGCCGCTGCCGAGTTGAGGTCGACGCCGATCCGGTCGATTCCCCCTGCCGTACCGCTGCGCCCCCGGGCGGGGCGGCCGACGAGCGTGACCCGCGCGCCGCGCAGCGACAGTTCGGCACCAAGCGCCTCACCGAGCCGACCGGTACCGCCGACAAGGACGAAATGGTCCGCCCGCGAGGAGTCCCGCTCGGCGGGAACCGGTACGCGAAGCCGCCGCCAGAGGTCACCACGCGGACCCACGAAGAGGTCCGCGGTCGTGCCCTGAGCCAGCTCGTCGTCGAGGACGTCCTCCAGCGTCCGCTGCTCCACGACGGGATGCGCCCAGACTGTGCGCACCGACCGGGCTCCGGCACCGTGCGCACGAGCGCGCAGGAACGCCGCCACCGGATGAGACCGGGGCAGACGCTCCGCCCGCCCCTCGTGTGCCTCGATGACGACGCAGACGTCCCGCCCGCGTAGCCGGGCGGGTTCGACGGCGTGGTGCCAGTGTTCGAGCAGGTCGTGCAGCTGGTGCGGGTGGTAGTCGGACACCGCGGAGTGGACCAGCCCCGGACCGCGCAGGATGACCGGCCCCTCGGCCCGGCGCGACCGCCGGGTTCCGGGCACCGCCGCCGCGGGTGTCCACGCCAACTCCCACAGTCGCGCGGGATCGGGGTCGATGAATCTGTCCACCAGCTTGCCCTTGCGGACCTTGCCGATACTCGTCCGCTCGATCGCCGCGGCGGGAACGTCGAGCACGTGGTCGACCGGAATGCCGATGATCTTCTCAACGCGGCGTCGCACGTCGGCGCACACCGCGGCGACCTCCCCGTCGACCGAACAGAACACGGCGATCTCATCGCGCTCGGCGGGACGTGCCCGGTACGAGGTGACCACCGCTGTGCCCGGGACGACGCCGTCGACCTGCTCGATCTCGCCTTCGAGGTCGGCGGAGTTGAAGGTCACGCCGTTGGCGACGATCCTCGTGCCGTCCCGGCCGACGATGTGTACCCCGTCGGCGTCGATCCGGGCGAGGTCGCCGGTCCGGAACCAGCCGTCGGCGCTGCCGGTGAGATCCCCTCCGACCAGGTAGCCCTCCAGCACCATCGACCCGCGGACCTCCAGATGCCCCACGCCCTCCTCCGCGACGTCGCTGGCGGCCGAGATCCGGACCTCGGCCCCCGGAAGCGGGAACCCCACCGAGACGGTGAGCGAGGTGTCGGCGGTCGGGTCGTAGCGCGGGCGGTACAGGACCCCCGAGCAGGTCTCCGCCATACCCCAGGCGGGAGCGAACGTGCGGGCGGGCATGCCCAGTCTGCCCAGCGACCGCTCGAAACGGGCGCAGTCGCCGGCCGACACCGCCTCTCCCCCGTTGAGGCAGAACCGGATGCTACTCAGATCCACCCGCCCGTCGAGCGGGATCTGCTCCGCCACACCCGCCAGGAGCCGATACGCGAAGTTGGGCGACCACACCGCGCTCACCCGGTGCTCGGTCACGATCCGGAACCATTCACGCGGGTCGGCGAGGATGCGCTCGGGCGCGACCGAGATGTGCTCGGCCGCGAGGACGGCGTCGCGGACATGGGCCATCAGGATGCCGCCGACGTGGGACAGCGGCATCCAGTTGAACCCGACCGTGGTGGAGTCGAGGCCGTTCACCGCCACCGCACCCAGCGCCATGTCGATGATGCCCCGGTGACGCTGTGGCACCACCTTCGGCGTGCCCGTGCTGCCCGACGTCATGAAGTGGACCCGCGAGTCCGGGCTGTCGCAGGCCCCACCAGCCGGCCCGGGCCCGCCCGTGGCGCGGTCCAGATCGAGCGGGACCGGTGTGATACCCCACTCCGCAGTCTCCGCAGCCTTCACAGCCTCCGACACGACCCGGAATCGCGTGCCCTCGGCGTGGACGAGGGCACGGATCGGTGCGTGCTCGGCGAGCGCGGCCAGCCACGCGCCGCTGTCGTCCCGGCCGTCGAGAAGTTCCGCCGGAACCAGCAGCGGCTCGATCCCCGCCACGACGCTGCCCCAGAACAGCGCGAGGATCTGCGACGGTTCGGTCGCCGCCACGACCGCGATGGAACCGACTTCGACGCCACGCTCCCGGATATCGTCGGCGATACGCCGGACACGGTCACGAAAGCCGTGCCAGCTCTCCCGCCGCCACGACCCGCCGGAGTCGACGGTGGTGACGCCGGCGGAACCTTCCGCCGCCCGGTCCAGCACACCGGACAGGCTCGCCGGAGTCGTGGGCGTGCGCAGGGCGGAGAGCGGCTGTCCCGACAGCGCGGCGAGAACACGGTGCTCCGTCCGCATGCTAGTGGCTCACCGCCGGCCGACCGTCACGCAGGATCTCGAACTGGGTGTGCGGGTTGTTCGCGGGGCTGACGACCCTGTCGCCCCACGGGTCGATCGCGATCCGGTTCATGCCGTCCGGGGCGTACTCGACGACCAGCGCCTTGCGCGTCCAGTCCTGGGCGTTGCCGCCGGTCATGTGCGGGAGCAGGCCCGCGAACACCACCACGGAACCAGCTTTGACCGGAAGCGGGACCATCCCGGAGGGATCGGTGTCGAAGACCCAGTTCCCGGACTCGCCCTTCTCGTGTACCAGCGGTCCCACCCGGTGCGCCCCCGGCACCACCCACATGCACCCGGAGTCCTCGTTGGCGTCGGTGAGCGCGATCCAGGCGGTCACGACCTGACCGGGCCGGTCGACGAAGGTGTAGCCGGTGTCCTGGTGCCAGGGAAAGACCAGACAGGAGTGCGGGCTCTTGTACACCGACTGGTCCCAGTAGAGACGCACGTTCGGCCCGATGAGGTCGTACATCATGTGCTGCAACAGCGGCAACGCGATGAGCTCCCGCAGCCGGGCCGAATGGCGCGCGAGCTGGATGTTGAACGTCACTTTGCCCGCCTGGGTGATGGTCTTCTTGCCGCTCGCGTGTTTCGCGGACTCCACTCGCGCTTCCTCGAAGCGGTCGAGGTCCGCGACGACGTCCCGGAGAAACGCCTGGCTCAGTACGTCCTCCACGACGACGTAACCGTCCTGGTCGTACGCCTGCGCCTCCGCGTCGCTGAGCACACGCTTGCCTTTTCCGACCGAGCGCCACACGAAGTCCTCGTTCAAGGGGTGCCTGCGAAACGACGGCCAGAGCGTGGACTCGAGCCCGAACCGTTCCTGGCAGAACATGGCCCAGTCGGCGCGGGAGTCGTCGACGATCGAACGCCGCCCGCTCGCGGCGAACACCGCCAGATTCGAGTCCACAGTGGCCTGTGCCTGGTCGGGAATGATCCCGTCGTCGAAACCGAACTCGGCCGCCACCCGCGTACTCGGCTCCTCCCACGAGGGGAACTCACGGAGCTCGCCGAACGTCGTCCTGATTTCCCGAGTCATCTCGTCGCCTCCTCAGATCAGCGAACGCACGGCGTCGCTCAGTTGACCGACTGTCGGATTGTCGAAGATCAGCGCCACTTCGAGATCGGTGTGCAGTTCCTGGTTCAGGATCGCGATCATCCGGATCGCGTCGATCGAGTCGCCGCCCAGATCGAAGAAGTCGTCCTCGTCCCGGAACTGGGCGCCCTCGTCGAGCACCCGCTTCCAGATCCCCCGCACCAGCTCGGGCACGTGACACTCGGCGCCCCCGGTGCCCCCGGTGCCCGCGATCTCGGAGTTCGCACCGCCGGAGACCGCGTACTCGTCGGCCAGTGCGCGCAGCGCGGCCACGATGTCGGCCCGCTGGTCGGCCCGAATCGTGCCGAGAACGTGCGACAGGGCCCCGCCGAGGTCCCCAGCCGGCGACGGAGCCAGGTTGAGTGTCTCGGTCGGGCTGACGACCGCCCAGCGGTTCAACGCGAACACCGTAGCGCCGCCAGCGCCGCCAGCGCCGTCGTCGGGTTCCCGGCCACTTGTCCGGGCGATGACGAGCCGATCCGGCACATCCTTCGCACCGACCCTGCCTGCCAGGCCCACCATCCCCGTGGCCAGCAGCGCCACGGTGGCCTCGAAGGCGGTGTCGACATCGATCACCACCGCCGACGAGCCCAGTGAGGCCGGCTCTTCCTCCGCGAGGATCCGTGCGGACGCCCGGGCCTTCGAGACGAGAAAATCGAGCGGGCAGGACCGCCCGTCAAGGGCTACCTGCGCGGCACCGCGATCACCGACCGGCAGCGCGAGGCCGCGGACCAGCCGGGCCAACAGGTCCGGCTCGACCGCCGCGGGAGCGAACCGCTCCGCGAGGCCACCTCTCAGCCGCGCCAGGAGCCTGTCGCCCTCGTCCCGGGAGAGAAAGCCGTGGGCCGCGTCGAGGGACAGCTCGACCGCGCCATCCGCACGCTGGGTGAACGTCACGGCCAGCGGGAAGCGCACCACGTCGGTGGGCATCGACACCTCCTCCACCCGGTGCCCGCTCAGCGCGAAGGATTCGAGGTTGTCCCACGACACCGTCACCGTGGGGGTCTGCACCCGGCGGGTGACGTCGTGGAACACCTGCCGGAACGTGAGGGAACCGTGCTCGATCCCCGACATGATCGAGCTTTTCGCGGAAGGCGCGGACCCGTCGGTCGTCGAACCCATCCAGAACGGCACCAGAACGGCGCCACTGCCGTACTCCACCAACGACGGCCGAGCCGGGAACGCATACAGGTGGTGGCGCCCGAGCGTGTCATCGATGATTTCGGCTGCCGCGCGCAGCGCCTCGACGAAAGACGTCGACCGCTCGGCCCGCGCGTACGCCGCGAGACCCTCTCGCAGGCCGTCCGGCAGCGGCGCCGACACCCGGTATCCGCGCCGGTCAAGCGTGCGCGCGTCGAACCCGGCGTCGAACACCTCGTCCGGGAGGGCGGCCACCCAACCGTCCCAGTACGCGCGATCCCGGTCGCGGACATCCTTCTCGATCTGCGCCGCCGCCGGAATCCGCTGCACCTCGACCGGCCGGCCCGCGTAGCGCTGGGCCACGGACTCCAGCAGTTCGGCGAACCGCATGCCGTCCAGCACGATGTGTGAGGCCCGCAGGTTGACGAGCACCCCGTCACTGGAGCGCTGGCAGGTCATGCGCACACCGCAGCGCAACGCTGGGTCGAGCGGGAGATCGAAAGACTTCGCCTTGACCTCGGCCTCGAACGCCTCCGCCGACTCCGCGACACCGTCGAGCAGATGCCAGCTGCTCCGGTGCGCCTCACCGAAGGGTTCCACCCAGCCTCCGGCCCCATCCGGATCGAGGCGGAGGCGATACGCGGGTTGCGCCTCAAGCGCGTCGAGATAGGCCCGCCGCAGCCGATCGAGGTCGACCTCAGGGGAGATGCTGAACGTGCGCGCGATGACGTAGGCCTCGCGCGTCTGCGCGCCGAGCTGGCACGCGGCCCAGATCTCGCGGGCGGCTCGGCTGATCGTGACGGGAAACGACGGTCCCCGCACCACGGACTCCGCCACCCGCACGGGCACGGCACCCTTGCCCGCTTCGCCACCGGTACTCGCGCTCGAGTGGTCCATCCTCGGCGGGTCGGTCGAGGTGCCCGGAACGGCCTCCACCCGATCCGGCGCGGACGGCCGGTGGCCGTCCAGCCGGGCACGCAGCCTACCCAACGCCCGTACCGTGTCGCTCCACGCCGGGCCGTGCGGCAGGAAATCGACGAGACACGCGATCTCGGTCACGCCGAGCTGCGCCAGCCTGGCCGTCAGCGCGGGCCACTCGTCCTCCGCGCCCACCAGCGACAGCCCCGAACGCAAACGGTGCGCCGCCGTCCTCATCCGCGACTTCCACACGTCCGCCGAAACCGAGTCCGGGTCGTCATGGGTACTCCGGAACGTGGCGAACATGTAGCGCTCGAGCGCCTCCACGTTCCGTTCCTCCGAAGCACCGTCGGTCGACACGGCAGCGTGCACAAGAACCGTGACGTTCCCGCCGTCCGGGGAAAGCCCACCGTCGCGGCGCCCCTGCCGGTAACGTTCGAGGTTGCTGGTCAGCTGGTCGAGGTCCTGCTGAATCAGGTTGGTCAGCACACCACGGCCCTCTCGCCCCGCCTCGTAGAACGAGTCCGGCGAACCCACACACGCCTGCCAGAGACGAAGATCGCTCACCGGGCGGGGATGCAGGCGCACGTCAGCCCGCTCACCCGAGTGCCCCTCGACCGCCACAGCCTCGCCGCACCAGAGGCGCTCCAACTCCGACAGCCGCTTCCGGAAAAGCGCGCGACGTTCGGAATGCGGCGCGTCGGAGAGCACGAAGTCACGTCTCATCCAGCCCGACGCCACGCCGAGCCCGACCCGCCCACCGGAGGCGACGTCGACCATCGCCCAGTCCTCCGCCACCGACACCGCCGAATGCAACGGCAACACGCTGCTGCCCGCCCGGATGCCGAGACGCGACGTGCGGGCCGCGACCATCGCACCGAGCACGGCCGGGTTCGGCGAGAAACCGGCGAAGTCGTCGAAGTGCCGTTCCGGCAGCCACACGTTCGCCAGGCCCTCGGCCTCGGCGTGCTCGACCAGGTCGAGCAGCCGCGAGTAGACGTCGTTCTCACCGTTGGCCGCGAAACCGAACAGCGCCAGGCTGACCGCGGGCGACCGCTGGTCGAGCGCCTCGCTCCGGGGCTCTCCGCCGCCGGAGAGCCGCCTCGCCGCGCGGGCTACCGCGTCGAGGACGGCGGCGCGCACCGGCGAAGTGTGGGCGGGAGACAAAAAACAGTTCCCGGTCTCCGGGATCAGCACCCCTTCGGCGATCATCGCACGCCGGAACTCGTGGAATGCCTTCCCACCGTAGGCGAAACTCGTCGAACCGGCCGGGACGAACCGGAAGAACGAGCCGGTCCCCAGCACCCGCACGGCGATGTCGGCCTCGGCCAGAACCCGCGCGATCCCGGCGCGCAACTCGTCACCCGCGGCGTTGAGTTCGGCGAGCACGCTGTCCCCGTCCTCTGCCAGCCGGCCGAGCACAGCACGCGCCGCGACCACCGAGAGCGGGTGCTTGGCGTAGGTCCCGCCGGTGAACGACACCCTGTCGGGGTCGGCGCGGAGCTTCTCGGTCCACGGCCCACCGTCGATCAGATCCATGACCTCGGACCGCCCCGCCACGGCGGCCAACGGCAGACCAGCCGCCAGCGTCTTGCCGTAGGTGGCGAGATCCGCGCGGACACCGTAGAGCTCCTGGAAACCACGAACGTGGAAGCGGAACCCGGTCAGCACCTCGTCGAACACGAGAAGCGCGCCAGCCTGCTCGGTGAGCTCACGGGCCAGCCGCGCCAGGGGCCCGAGGTCGAGATCGGGCGACTGGTTCAACCGGGGCTCCATCACGACGGCCGCGACATCCTCGCCGTGCGCGGCCATGAAGTCGGTGAGGTGCTGCTCGCTCACCGGCAGGACCCGCACGTCCTCGGCCGCACCGGCGGAGACACCGGGAAACGAGGGGGCCGCGAGGTGTTCGCGGCGCTTGCCGGGGCGCGGGCTGAACAGCGTGGAGTCGGAATGGCCGTGGTAGGCGTTCTGCAGCAGGACGACGAGTGAGCGCCGGGTGTAGGCACGGGCGAGACGGACGGCCGTGAACACCGCCTCGGTTCCGGTGACGCAGAAGTTCACGCGATCCAACTGGGTGAGCTCACACAACAGCCGCGCCACGTCCGCGGTCTGCTCGACCTCCGCGCCGATGTGCAGTCCCCGCTCAAGCTGCTGCTGAACGGCGTCGCGGACGAAGCCGGGATTGTGCCCGAACAGATGGGCACCGTAACCCATCGTGAGATCGATGAGCTTGCGCTCGTCGACGTCCCACACATGAGCCCCGTCGGAGCGGGTGATCCAGATCGGATACGACGCCGCACGCTCGTCGTGCTCGCGCTGGGCGATCTTGCGGTTGTTGCACAGGCTGACCTGACTCCGCTCGCTGAGCCGGCGCGAAGCGGCCGTCGCGGCCGCGTACGGCACGCCCTGCGGGCGCTGCTGGGGCTCGGGCCGCGCCGCCGGAGTCGACACCGGGTCGCGGGTCGCCGCGTCCCGAGCCGGCTCGTCCGTGACCCGACGCTGCGCACTCGCGGGTGTGCCGTTCGCGTGT
The DNA here is from genome assembly GCF_005862235.1 of Saccharomonospora piscinae. Lineage (GTDB taxonomy): Bacteria > Actinomycetota > Actinomycetes > Mycobacteriales > Pseudonocardiaceae > Saccharomonospora > Saccharomonospora piscinae. The sequence continues at coordinate 398,023 of NZ_VCEK01000001.1, forward strand.
GCGGGAACGGGTTGGGTGTTGTTTTTCGGTTGGGACTCGGTGACCCATCGCGCGATCGCGCGGACTGTGACGATGTCTTCGAGGAGTTGCTGGACCGAGATATCGACACCGAACTTGGACTCGATCTCCCGCGACAACTCGACCAGCACGAGGGAGTCCGCTCCCAGGTCCAGCAACGGAACCGAACGGTTTATCGACCCCGCGTCCAGCTCCAGCAACCGCTCGCCAAGACCCGCCACAACATCCTCGACGGCGGGTTCGCCTCTCGCGGGTGTGCCGTTCGCGTGTGCGGGAACGGGTTGGGTGTTGTTTTTCGGTTGGGACTCGGTGACCCATCGCGCGATCGCGCGGACTGTGACGATGTCTTCGAGGAGTTGCTGGACCGAGATATCGACACCGAACTTGGACTCGATCTCCCGCGACAACTCGACCAGCACGAGGGAGTCCGCTCCCAGGTCCAGCAACGGAACCGAACGGTTTATCGACCCCGCGTCCAGCTCCAGCAACCGCTCGCCAAGACCCGCCACAACATCCTCGACCTGCAATCCAACCCCTCCAGTCGCGACGCTCACAGCGTGAACTGCCAAGGTCGCGAAATGCGGCCGCCCACGCTCGAACACCCCAGTGTGCCCGGTTCATCCGTCCTGCGAATCGGCCCCACAATAGCATCGGACACCGACTCGGGGAATGGATTGAGACGACTCCCCGGAACGACTCGGACCACTACTCCGAACCGGCGGGGAAAGATTAGACCGTTAGGACCTAGACGCGACCAAGCCAAGCCAGCAGAATAGCCCACCGTTCGGCACGACCGCCTTGCGGAGATACAAATCCACCAATATAACTATTGCGCGCAGCGCACCGACAAGCAATCCCTGTAATTGGGTTGGGCGACGTTCACACCGAGCTGCGGGAGACGATCGCGTGCGCGTTCGTCCCCGAAAGCCCGAGCGCACTGACTCCCACATTGATAATCGACTCGGGATAGTCGACATCACCGATCGCCGGCCGGATGTTGTGCGCCGCCCACGGGATCCTGTCACTGGGCTGCCCCGAGACCGCGCCGCCGGGCGGTCGCTGCAGCCGAAGCGTTTCCATGGCCACGACCAGTGAGAGCAGACCCGACGCCGCCTCGAGATGTCCGAAACGGGGCTTGTTCGACCCGACGAGCAGCGGTGCCGGACGATCCGCCGTCCGATAGGCCGCCGCGAGCGCGGCCATCTCGATGGGATCGCCGAGCGGGGTCCCCGTCCCGTGCGCTTCGACGTAGTCGACGTCGACACCGGCCAGCCCACTCATACGCAGTGCCCGCTCCACGACATCGCGCTGCGCGTCAGGATTGGGCACGGTCAACCCGGCCGTGCGGCCGTCGTGGTTGACGGCGCACTGCACCCGCCCGAGCGAACGCAGTTCCGAGCTCTCGGGGGCGAGGACCACGGCCACCACGCCTTCACCGATGGTGAACCCGTCGGCCGCCGCATCGAACGCACGACACTGGCCGGTGGGAGAAAGCGCCCCGGTGACCTGCCGGATCATCGTGCCGAACTCGCTGCGCACGAGGTGACTCCCGACGACGAGCGCAAGGTCGACCTCACCGGTCGCGAGTGCGGTGATGCCGTGCCGGAGCGCGACCAGCCCGGACGAACAGGTCGTGTCCACCTGCCAGCAGGGACCATGCAAGTCGAACGCGTAGGAGACCCGACCAGCGGCCGCGCCACGACTGTTCCCGATCCCGAGGTAGGAACGATTGCTGTCGGCGACCTGATCGACGTCGATGGTATGCACGAAGTCGGACTCGCCCATCCCGACGAACACACCGGTCTGGCTGCCCGCCAGCTCCTCCGGCCGAACACCGGCGTCACCCAGCGCACGCTCCACACAATCCAGAATCACAAGATGCTGCGGGTCCATCACCCGCGCCTGGCGCGGCGAGATCCGCAGCCGGACCGGATCGATCGCGAACTCGGCATCGTCGAACACCGTGGACCGATCGCCGGCACCAACGCTGTCGAAGTGAACCACGCCGATGTCCTCGCGACTGCGTACACCGCCCGGCAAAAACAGCGACGCTCCGACGACGTGTACGTCCAACTCTTGCCCTCCCTGCCCGACGGCTGCGCTCGTCAGCCGACGTGAGTGCCGTCCTCAACCCTGTTCCCGCGCCACCGACATCGCCGGACCAGACCAGTCCGACAACAACAGCCTGCTCTTGTCGAGCTTCCCGCTGAGCGTCAACGGGATGGTCTCGAGCACAACGAACTCACGCGGAATCGCCGACACGGGCAACGACTCCCGGAGGAAGCCGCGCAACGATCTCGGCTCCGGCGGTGCGCCCGGATCGGCGGCGACAAGGTGCGCTCGGAGCCCGGCATCCGCGTCGTAGCTGACAACCGCGTCGCGCACCGCCGGAGACCGCCGCAACGCCGCTTCCACCTCGCCCAGCTCAACCCGCTGCCCGTGAATCTTGACCTGACGGTCCTCCCGCCCGAGAAACTCCACGTCGCCACTGGCCAGCTTCCGGACCCTGTCACCGGTACGGAAGGCACGCGCGCAGGTACGCTCGCCCGGTGCGCGGTAACCGGCGGGCAGCGGCACGAAACGCGCCCGAGTCGCCGCGGGCGCGCCGATGTAGCCCAATGCCACACATTCACCCCACACCAGCAACTCGCCGGACTCACCCGGCGCCACCGCCCGAAGATCGGCATCCACCACCTCGACCGACACCCCGCCCAGCGGCCTGCCGAGCGGCACAGTCGCAGCGCCGCGGTGCTCCGTTCGACGGGAGTCGACAAGGTAGGTCAGCACCCCGACCGTGGTCTCGGTCGGACCATAGTGATTGAGTACCTCGCAGGCGCCAACAGCTTTCACCTGGTCGACAAGCTCCCAGGTCAACGGTTCGCCACCGAAGATCATCAGCTTGCGCGGCAGAACGTCGCCCGCACCCAGGCCCACATGCACCGAGACGTGCGACGGGGTGGACTTGAGCACATCGATCGAATGCGCGCGCACATAGTCCCCGAGCGCGAGCGGGTCCCGCATCGTCGCCCTGTCCACGAGGTGAACCACATCGCCGGAGACAAGCGCCGGAAAAATCGCGGTATGCCCAAGATCGGTCGCCAAGCTCGTCACGCTGGCACACGACAGCGCAGCGCCCTGAACCCTGACCCGGTCCAGGACCACGGACAGCCGCCTCGTGTAGTTGTCGAGCGCCCTGTGCGGGACCGCCACCGGCTTGGGTGTCCCCGTACTCCCCGACGTCGAGACCACGTAGGCGGCATCGTCCCGACCGGGCGAAGCCATCAGGGGCTCAGGCCCTCCGCCGGCCCCGAGCCGCACGACCGGCACGCCCTCGATCACCTCAGCCTCCGACTCGGCCACAAGCCGCGTCGCCAGCGACGCACGAAGCTGCGCCCGCTGCCGGGACACCGGCTCGTCCAGGTCGATGACCACGAACGGTGAACCCAGCCACAGGCACGCCAGCGCGGCGACGACCTGACCAGTACCACGAGCAAGCGCGATCGCCGTCACGTCACCGTCGAGCAACCCGTGACGCCGCATCTCGCCCGCGGCATCCGCGACCCGCCGGACAAGCATGGCGTAGGTCAGCGTCCCATCACCAGCGACCAACGCGGGACGATCAGGACACCACCGCGCGTTCTCCACCAGCTTCCGCGTGATCCATGCCATCACGCAAGAACCTACCGGCCTCCCCCACACCCCAGAAGGGCCAAAAGAGCGAGACTCAGAACCGGCCGGGCACACCGCGACGCTGCGGTGTGAGACACAACGGCAACGGGAACACTCATCCCACTGCCCCGGTTACCCCTGGTGGGGGCCACGCGGCCCCAAACCGCACCCGACATCGGCGGAGGAAACAACCCCATGACCCAGGTTCCGACCATCACGCTGAACACCGGCGCGGCCATGCCGCAACTCGGCTACGGCGTCTTCCAGGTACCGGCCGACGAGGTCGTCGAACCCGTCCTGACCGCACTGGAAGCCGGATACCGCAGCATCGACACCGCCGCCGTGTACGGCAACGAGGAAGGAGTCGGCCGGGCCATCGCGCAGTCCGACATCCCCCGCGAGGACCTGTTCGTCACCACCAAACTCTGGAACGACAGCCAGGGCTACGACAACACCCTCGCCGCATTCGACCAGAGCCTGCAACGCCTCGGACTCGACCACGTCGACCTCTACCTCATCCACTGGCCCGTCCCGGCCAAGGACCGCTACGTCGACACCTGGAAAGCCCTCGAGAAACTGCACGCCGACGGCCGCGCCAAGGCCATCGGGGTGTCCAACTTCCACATTCCCCACCTGCGGCGACTGCTCGCCGACACCGGCGTCGTGCCCGCCGTGAACCAGATCGAACTGCACCCCAACCTGCCCCAGGCCGACCTGCGCGCCTTCCACGCCGAACACGGCATCGCCACCGAGGCGTGGAGCCCCCTCGGCCAGGGCAAGGGCTTGCTCGACGACCCCACCCTGGGCTCACTCGCCGAGAAGTACGGCCGCACCCCCGCCCAGATCGTGCTCCGCTGGCACCTCGAACTGGGCAACATCACCATCCCGAAGTCCGTCACACCGTCCCGCATCCGCGAGAACCTCGACGTCTTCGACTTCGAACTCGCCGACGACGACGTCAAGGCCATCGCCGCCCTCGACAACGGCACGCGCGTCGGCCCTGACCCGGACACCCTCAACAGCTGAGCGACCGGTCCGGTGGGCCGAGGAGCTCACCGGACCGGCAACAGCCGCACACTGACCACGTACGACACCACCACCGCGACGATCACCAACGGCAACATCTCCGTGCCGTCGGACAGCACCACCAACGTCGCTAGCAGGACTGACACCAGCGGATATCGCAGCACGGCCACCGTCATTCCACCTACGCCCATCGCGACCGCCGGCAACGGCTCCAACCCCGGCAGCTCCGACAACAGCAGACCCAGCACCGCACCCAGGAACATCGCCGGGAAGATCGGGCCCCCTCGGAACGAACTCATCGAAACCGCGTAGGCCAGCCACTTCGCCACGAGCAACAACGCCAGCAGACCGGGCGAAAGCTCAAGAGCGCCGGTGACCAACGGCCCCAGCAACTGCTCACCGGAGAACAGCACCTCACCGGTGTTCCTGCCCGTGAGCACCGCGTACCCGGCCGCCAACGCACCCACCAGCCCCCCGGCCAACGCCGTGCCCAGCACGATCCGGCGCTGCAACCAGCCGCGCAACACCACCGCGCCACGCCGGACACCGGCCCCCAGCACCGCAGCCATCACGCCGATCACCAGAGCCCACCCGAACCCCGCCAGAGTCGGGCTGCCCACGCTCGGCAGATCAGGCACCACCAACGACGGTTTCGCCAGCCCGGTCACCGAGTCCAGCCCGAGGAAAATCAAAGCGCCGATCCCGGCGGCCAGCAACCCCGGCAACAGGACCACCGACGTCAAACCCGCACCCAGTCCCGCGATCTCCATAAGCAGGAACGCACCCACCAGCGGAGAACCCAGCAGGGTGCTGACAGCCGCGAAACTGCCCGCACCACCGATAACAGCCACGGCCCGCTTATCGGCACCGCGTCGGAGCAGCCGCAACGCCCAGGCAGCCAGACCCGCTCCCAACGCGATCAACGGAGCCTCGGGCCCAAGGACCGCACCGAAGGCCAGCGTCACCAGCGCGGCCACAACGATCCCGGGCAACTCCCGCGCCTCGGCCGGAGCACCGTGGGCGAACCCGTCCGCCGGCGACTGCCCACCACTCCCAGGCAGATACCGCACCACCAGCCCCACCAGTACACCGCCGACCACCAGCACCGGGAGCGGCCACCACACTGGCCCCTCGCCTATACCCAGCGCCTCAGGCAGAGGGCCGAACATCCAGTGCTGGGCATACAACGACAGTTCGAGGAACCCATAACAGACCAGCGCGATCGGCGCACCGAGCGCCCCGCAGAACAGCAGGATCGCCACGTACTCACGAGATCGCAGTAACGTCGACGGATCCTGCTCGGTGCCCGCGCCCTGCCCTCGCCCGCTGTCCGGGTCCACCCTCCACTTCCCTCCACAGAGCCTGCCGGTCGCTGACGTACCCGGCGACCCTCCACGCAAACAGGCGGCCCCGGAGCCGTCCACCCGTCCGAGATGCGATATGCCCACCAACCGGTAGCGTTCGACATGGCAAACCCACCACATCGAAAGCGGGTCATGTCCGTCTCACTCGCCCTGTTCACCCGCGACCTGCGCGTACACGACAACCCGATGCTGCACACCGCCGCCGACGCCGCCGACCATGTCATCCCCCTGTTCGTGCTCGACGACGCCATCCTGCGCACCGGATTCCCCAGCCCCAACCGCGCGGCGTTCCTCGTCGACTGCCTCACCGACCTCGACGCCACCCTGCGCGAACTCGGTGCCCGGTTGATCGTGCGCCGCGGCGACCCCGTCACCGAAGTACTGGACCTCGTCACCCACCACGCAATCACCGACGTACACCTCTCCGGCGACGTCAGCCGCTACGCCCGCCAACGCCAACGCCGCCTCGGCGACGCGCTGGACGAACACGGCGCACGACTACACCTCCACGACGACGTCATCACCGCCGTCGCCCCCGGCGCCGTCACCCCCACCGGAAACCGGGACCACTTCGCCGTCTTCACCCCGTACCTGCGGCGATGGACCGAACTCCCCAAGCGGACCCCGCTCCCGCCCCCGCACCGGCTGCGACTACCCCCGCGCGTCACCGCACACGCCCTGCCCGACCCCGGAGCCATCAGCCGCGGCAGCACCGCACCGGACCTGCCCGGCGGCGGAGAGACCACCGGACGCGACCTGCTCGGCACCTGGCTACGCGACGACGTCACCGGCTACGCCGACGGCCACGACGACCTCGCGGGTGACCGCACCTCGCGGCTCTCGCCGCACCTGCACTTCGGCACCGTCTCCGCCACCGAGGCCGCCCACCGCGCGGGACGTTCCGCCGGGGCAAGGGAGTTCGTGAGCCAGCTCGCCTGGCGCGACTTCCACCACCAGGTCCTCGCCGCCCGCCCGGCCTGCTCCACCCACGACTACCGCTCCCGCGGCGACCGCTGGCGGCACGCCCCCGACGAACTCCGTGCCTGGCAGGAAGGCCGCACCGGCTACCCCGTCGTGGACGCCGGGATGCGCCAGCTACTGCGGGAAGGCTGGATGCACAACCGCGCCCGCCTCATCACCGCCAGCTTCCTCACCAAAACCCTCTACCTCGACTGGCGCGAAGGCGCACGGCACTTCCTGCGGCACCTCACCGACGGCGACATCGCCAACAACCAGCTCAACTGGCAGTGGGTCGCCGGCACCGGCACCGACACCCGACCCAACCGGGTACTCAACCCCCTCCGGCAGGCCGATCGCTACGATCCGCGCGGCGACTACGTGCGCCGCTACCTGCCCGAGCTCCGCGACATCCCGGGACCCGAGGTCCACCGGCCGTGGACGCTGCCCGACCACCAACGTCGGGAACTCGACTACCCCGATCCGATCGTCGACCTCGCCGAGGGCCGCGAGCGCTTCCTCGCCGCGCGAGGCTGACCGGTTCTTTTGCTTGTTTATTGGTGGTGGGTGGATGTGGCTGGTTGCTGAGTGGGCCTCTCCAAGCCCGAGCGTATAGGGCGTTATACATCTGAGTGGTCATCGCGCCGGATCGACGTGGATCTTCGGGCCCCGGCCCGCCCCTTCGGGACGCCGCCCCGCCAGCACCGCACCGATCTCCCCGAGCCCGACCGTGGCGGCGACCAGCGGTCGAGGGTCGACCAGACCACCCGCATAAGCGGCGACGGTGTCCCCCAGCTCCGGCGAGGCCGACAGGACACCGACCGCGGCCACGTCCTTCAACACCAGTGATCGCGTGTCGACCACACTGGGCGAGCCGGCCAGTCCGATGTAAACCACCCTGCCGCCCGGTTCCACCACCTCCACCGCCAGCGCGGGAAGGTGGGGCGCGTTCGCGGCGTCCACCACGGCGTCGAACGGCAGCTCCGGCAACGCCTCCTCGGTCCAGACGTGCTCGAACCCCAGCGCCATCGCGAACTCCAGCGACCCGGCGGTCACGCCCAGCAGATGCACCTCGGCACCCTTCGCACGGGCGAACATCGCCACGAGCAGCCCGATCGTGCCCGGCCCCATGACCAGCACCCGGCCCCCCGGCTCCACCGCCGCGGCGCGCACCGCGCGCAGCGCGTTGCCACCCGGCTCGACCAGGGCTCCCAGCGTGGCATCGACCTCCCCCGGCAGCACGTGCAGGGAACTCACCGGCACCGCGAGTCGTTCGGCCAGCGCACCCGGCCGTCCACCGCGGATTCCGACCTCCTGCCGGTTCTCGCACACGTGCTGCCGCCCCCGCAGGCAACGGCGGCACCGCCCGTCGCCCAGCATCGTGTCTCCCGTGACACGGCGCCCCAGCCACGTCGCGGGCACCCCCTCCCCCACGGCGAGCACGGTGCCCGCCCACTCGTGCCCGAGGCGCATCGGATACGCGGCGTGCCCCTGGTGCAGGTAGGCCATCTCGCCGGTGAAGAACTCGACGTCCGTGCCGCACACCCCGACCCGCTCGACCCCGACCACCACCTCGCCCGGGCCCGCCACGGGAACGGGAACCTCGCGCACCTCGGCCGCACCCGGCGCGGTCAGCACGAACGCCCGCATGGTCCCGCGCTCGCCCGGCATACTCACCGGCCGCCGCCCAGACCGACCAGACCGCCCAGCCCCGCCCTGATCTCGTCCACCGCGTCGACCAGCGCGCTCAGCGGTGTGCGGTACGCCAGAGCGCTGACGCTCACCGCGCCCGACGGCACGGTCGCCGAGGTCACGTGGACCGGCACCGCGAGGCAGTTCACCCCGAACTCGTTCTCCTGATCGTCGAGCGCGTACCCCCGCCACCGTGTCCGTTCCAGTTCGCGGTGCAGCTCGTCGGCCGCCGTCACCGTCCGCGCGGTCCTCGCCTCCAGCGGCGCGGATCGTACCCAGGCCCGGACCGCGTCCTCACTGTCGAGCCGGTACGCCAGCAGCAGCTTGCCGACCGCCGTGCTGTGAGCGGGGTTGCGCCCGCCGACCGTCGACGTCAGCCGCACGGCACCCCGGGGCGGTTCCACCTTCGCCCGGTACACGACCTCCCTGCCCGGCATACCGGAGCCCGCGACGTCGAGCACGGCGTAGTGGGCCGCCTCGCCGAACCGCGCCGCCAGCGATTCGAGCACCGGCCGCACGCGCAGGTGCTCGGGCCGCGCCTCGTGATGGAAGAAGGCCATGCGCAGGAACTCGTCCCCGAGCAGGTAGTGACCCCGCGCGTCGCGGTCGGCCAGCCCAGCGCGGCACAACGACGACAGTGCCCTGTGGACGGTCGGCTTCGGGCTGCCGATCGCGCGGGTCAGCTCGTCGAGCCCGGCACCGTCGGGGAAGCGCGCGAGTATCTTGAGCACGGCGAGAACGCGGTCCGACCCCACCAGTCTGCCGTCGTCGCGTCGCGGAATCACATCCACGGAATCCGGGACGGGGGCTGTCGCCCCGCCGCTCCGATGCGTATGCTCCATGATGTTTCGCATAGTAGACCAGCGTGCCGGTTATCGGAAGAAGGTGCTGCGATGGGTGCGCTCCGCCCGCTTCGAAGCGCGCAGTGGTACGGCGGCGAGCACCGCAACGCCTACATCCACCGCGCCTGGATGCGCCGCGGCGCGCCCTCCGACGCCTTCACCGGCCGACCGCAGATCGCCATCGCCAACACCGCGTCCGACCTCACCCCCTGCAACGCCCACCTGCGCGAGGTCGCCGCCTCGGTCCGCGACGGCGTGTACGAGGCCGGTGGGGTTCCGCTCGAACTGCCCGTGATGTCACTCGGCGAGACACAGGTGCGCCCCACCGCCATGTTGTGGCGCAATCTGGCGGCGATGGCCACCGAGGAGATGCTGCGCGCCAACCCCGTCGACGGCGTCGTCCTGCTCGGCGGCTGCGACAAGACCATTCCCTCGCTGCTGATGGCAGCGGCCTCGGTGGACCTGCCCGCGGTGGTCCTTCCCGGCGGCCCGATGCTCACCGGCACCTTCCGCGGCACGCCGCTCGGCTGCGGCACCGACGTGTGGCGCCTGTCCGAGGAGGTCAGGGCGGGCACCCTGTCGCAGGAGGAGTTCACGCGCTCCGAATCGGCCATGATCCGCAGCAGGGGACACTGCAACACGATGGGCACCGCCTCCACGATGGCACTGGTGTCGGAGGCACTGGGCACGGTCCTGCCCGGAGTCGCCGGAACACCGGCACCGGACAGCAGGCTGCTCGAGGCCGCCCACGGCACCGGCAGGCTGGCCGTCGACCTGGTCCACGCGGACCGGCGGCCGAGCACCCTGCTGACCAGGGCGTCCTTCCGCAACGCCATCGTGGCGCTGTCCGCTGTCGGCGGCTCGACCAACGCGGTCATGCACCTGCTGGCCGTCGCCGGGCGGCTCGGGATCGACCTCACCCTCGACGACATCGACCGCCTCGGCTCCCGCGTCCCCGTGCTGGTGGACCTGCTGCCCGCGGGCCGCTTCCTCATGGACGACCTCCACCGCGCCGGTGGACTGCTCGCCGTCCTGCGGCAGGTCCGCGACCTGCTCGACCCCGAAGCTCTCACCGTCACCGGACACCCACTCGTCGACTACCTCGACGACCGCGAGATCTGGGACGAGGAGGTCATCCGGCCCCGCTCCCGGCCCCTGGTCGAGGAAGGCGGCATCGCCGTGCTGCGGGGCAGCCTCGCCCCGGACGGCGCCGTCGTCAAACCCGCCGCGGCCTCCCCGCACCTGCTGCGCCACCGTGGCAGAGCGGTGGTGTTCGACAGCATCGAGGACTTCCACGCCCGCATCGACGACCCCGCTCTGGACGTCGACGCCGACTCCGTGCTCGTGCTGCGCGGCTGCGGCCCGAAGGGCTATCCGGGTATGCCCGAGGTCGCGAACATGCCGCTGCCCTCCACACTGCTCGAACAGGGTGTGCGCGACATGGTGCGGATCTGCGACGGGCGAATGAGCGGCACCGCGTACGGCACCGTCGTCCTGCACGTCGCCCCCGAGGCCGCGGCGGGTGGCCCACTCGCGCTGGTCCGAACCGGCGACGTCGTCAGCCTCGACGTTCCCGCGCGGCGCCTCGACCTCGACGTCGACGCCGACGAGCTCGCGCGGCGAACCCCCAGTACGGCCACCACGGCCGGCTTCGCCGCCCCGCACCGGGGCTGGCAACGCCTCTACGTCGACCATGTCCGCCAGGCCGACACCGGAGCCGATCTGGACTTCCTGCTGGGATCCAGCGGTTCGGAGGTGACCCGTGAATCGCACTGACAGCCGTTCCGGCCAGCCCGGCTCGCTCCCCGGCGCCGACCCCGGGCTCGTGGCGACGTTGGAGGCCGCCGTGCCCGGCGCCGTCGCGGCCCGCGACACCGACCGGCTCGCGTTCGCCCACGACGCCTCGCACTACCTGCTGGTGCCACGCGCCGTCGTCACACCGCGCGACGCCAGCCAACTGGCAGGGCTTCTGCGCACCAGCGCGGCACACGGCCTGCCCCTGACGTTCCGCTCGGGCGGCACCAGCCTGTCCGGGCAGGCCACCGGCGACGGGCTGCTGGTCGACACCCGCAGGCACTTCCGCGACATCGACGTCCTCGACGACGGCGCCCGCGTACGGGTTCAGCCCGGCGCCACCGTCCGCGCCGTCAACGCCCGGCTCGCCCGCCACGGGCGCAAACTGGGGCCCGATCCCGCCAGCGAGACCGCCTGCACCATCGGCGGCGTCGTCGCGAACAACTCCAGCGGCATGGCCTGCGGCACCGAGCACAACACCTACCGCACGCTCGAATCCGCCGTGCTCGTGCTGCCTTCCGGCACCGTGCTGGACACCGGAGCCCCCGACGCCGACGACCGGTTGAAGGCACTGGAACCGGAGATCCACGCCGGGTTGCTCCGGCTGCGCGACCGCGTGCGCGGCGACCCCGCCTCCGTCGAGGCCATCCGGCGCCTGTATTCGCTGAAGAACACCATGGGCTACGGCGTCAACTCCTTCGTCGACCACACCCGCCCCGTCGACATCCTGACCCACCTCGTGATCGGCAGCGAGGGCACGCTCGCCTTCGTCGCCGAGGCCACCTTCCGCACCGTCGCGTCCCACCCGCACGCGGCCACCGGGCTGCTGACCTTTCCCGACCTCGCCGCGGCGACCGGCGCGCTTCCCGAACTCGTCGCCGCAGGCTTCACCACGGTCGAACTGCTCGACGCCACGAGCCTGCGGGTCGCCCAGCGCTCGCCGCAGGTCACCGCCCAGCTGCGGGACCTGCGGGTGCAGGAGCACGCGGCGCTACTCGTCGAGTACCAGGAACCGACCGTCGAGCAACGCGACCAGCGCGTCGCCGACGCGAAGCCCCTGCTCACGTCACTGCCACTGGCCACCGACGGCAGCCTCAGCAGCGACAGCGACACCCGCGCGGCGCTCTGGCACATCCGCAAGGGCCTCTACGCCGCCGTGGCCGGTGCCCGGCCGTCCGGCACCACTGCGCTGCTGGAGGACATCGCCGTCCCCGTCGACCGGCTCCTGCCGACCTGCCGGACGCTGACCGGGTTGTTCGACAGCCACGGCTACACCGACGGCGTGATCTTCGGCCACGCCAGGGACGGCAACATCCACTTCCTGCTCAACGAGAACTTCGACCGGCCCGAGCAACTACGCCGCTACCTCGCCTTCACCGACGAACTGGTCGACCTCGTCCTCGGCGAGGGCGGGACGCTGAAGGCCGAACACGGCACCGGGCGCATGATGGCGCCGTACGTGCGCCGCCAGTACGGCGACGAACTGTACGACGTGATGCGGGAGACCAAGCGGCTGCTCGACCCACACGGTCTGCTCAACCCGGGCATCATGCTCACCGACGACGACACCGTCCACATCAGCCACCTCAAGTCCACACCCACGGTCGAGAGCGAGGTCGACCGCTGCGTCGAGTGCGGGTACTGCGAACCCGTCTGCCCCAGCCAGGACCTCACCACCTCTCCCCGCAGGCGCATCGTGCTCCGGCGCGAGATCGCCCGCGCCAGGACCGAGGGCGACACCGACCTCGCCGACCGGCTCGAGCGGGATTACCAGTACGACGCCCTCGACACCTGCGCGGTCGACGGACTCTGCCGCACCGCGTGCCCCGTGCTCATCGACACCGGCGACCTCACCCGCCGGTTACGCGCCGAGCAACGGGGCCGAGCCGAGCAGGCGGTCTGGACCTCGGCGGCCCGGCACTGGGACGGGGTCACCCGCGCGGCGGCCGGTGCGCTCGACCTCGCGCACGCCGTGCCCGACGCCCTACCGGCCACCGCCACCCGGGCGGGCCGGGCACTGCTGGGCGACGAAACGGTGCCAGCCTGGACACCGGACCTGCCGGGCGGAGGAACACGGCGACAGCCCCGGCCGTCGGCCCACCCGCGCGCGGTGTACCTGCCAGCATGCCTGTCGACGATGTTCGCCTCCGCCGACGACGGCCCGGGAGTCCGCGACGCGTTCCTGGCGCTCTGCGACCGCGCAGGGATCGAGGTCAGGGTGCCCGGCCAGATCGCATCGCTGTGCTGCGGCACACCGTGGAAGTCCAAGGGCCTGAACAGCGGCTACGACACCATGCGCGACCGGGTCCTGCCCGCCGTGCGCGACGCGACCGACGGCGGGGCGCTGCCCGTGGTGGTCGACGCGACCTCCTGCACCGAGGGCTTCACACTGATGCTCGCCGACGAGGGCATCGAGGTGATCGACGCCGTGGCGTTCACCGACGCGCAACTGCTGCCGCTGCTGCCGGACGCGCGGCGCGTCCCGTCCGTCGTACTCCACCCGACCTGCTCGTCGACCCAGCTAGGGCTCAACCCGGCGCTGGAGCGCGTCGCGTCGGCCGCGGCGCACAAGGTCATCGTGCCCGACGACTGGAGTTGCTGCGCCTTCGCGGGTGACCGGGGGTTGCTGCACCCCGAACTCACGGCGTCGGCCACCGCCGCCGAGGCAAGCGCCGTGCGAGAGCACGACGCCACGGCCCACGTATCCGTCAACCGAACCTGCGAACTGGGCATGACCAGAGCCACCGGCCGCCCCTACCGGCACGTCCTCGAACTACTGGAAGAAACGACCCGCCCCAAGTAAGCCGTGTCCGCAGCCTGCGTAGCCGTGTCCGCAGCCTGCGTAGCCGTGTCCGCAGCCTGCGTAGCCGTGTCCGCATCGCAGGATGCGGACATGACTACTGCGACCGTCGCCCACTGAGCTGCAGCCCTGGATCGTAGTTCCGGTCCGAAGGGTTGGTGGAAAAGGCTGCCGGTCGGCTCGTCAGCTCAGTGAGGCGCTCGTGATGGAACGCCAACTGGGTAAGTCGCGCGTCGAGCCGCGCGAGCTGGTCCCGCAACAGTGGATCGAGACACGGCTCCACGTCGCCACTACCCCTGCAAGCACACGCCAGAATCTCTGCGATCACGTGCGTGGGCAGCCCCGCATCCAGCAGTCTGCGGATGCGGCCGACAGGCTCGATGTCGGATTCGTCGTAGCGGCGCTGCCCGGAACTAGTCCGCGCGGGCGCGAGCAGATTCTGCTCTTCGCAATAGCGCAACAGTCGCGCGCTGACACCGGTAGCTGCCGCGACAGCCCCGATCGGCAGTGCCGGAACAAAGTCGGCGCATTGGCGGACGCGGTGAAGGCGGGCAAGGTGCGGGCTGTCGGCCTCTCCGAGGTGACAGCCGAACAGGTGGACGCCGCGCGCGAAGTGATGCCGGTGACCGCCGTGCAGAACCATGACAATCTCGTCGACCGAGCTCACGAGGATGTCCTGGACGCCACAGGAAAGCACGACACAGCCTTCGTCCCGTTTTTCCCGCTGTCTTTTGACGCCGATGCCGTTCCGGCTCTCGCGGACGTCGCACGCGAGGTGGGTACCACATCCGGCGACCACGTGAGGGAGAACGTCGAGGCGCTCGACATCGAATTGAGCGCGGACCTGCTGGCACGGCTCACACCCTGATGAGTTGCGCCAGCAACCCCGGTAGGCGTGTCCGCATCGTGCGACGCGGACACGCCTACCGGAACTGCGGACACGACGACGCCACGTGCGGACACGACTACGTGGGCTGCGGACACGAATCACGGCATAGGGTTGCCCGCTTCCTCCAGGAGGATCTGCACCGCCTCGTCGTTGCGGCGGGTCTCCGGTTCGATCACCTCGTCGGGCGGGTAGAAGCCGTCGAGACCGCCCCCACTCGCGGGATACATCTCGAACGTCAGGCTCAGAATCCCGTGCTCACCCCACATCCAGTCGTTGACCGAACCATCGGTGATGTACAGGTCGCTCGACTGTTGCGGCGTGTAGCCGTTGCTGGCGGCCATGGCCGTGCCGACGTCCTGGAAGCGCTGCGCCTGCTCGCGCGTCATGTCCGGGGCGGTGTCGGCGTAGGTGTAGCCGAAGGGCCACAGCACCAGCTCCGAGTACGTGTGGAAGTCGATGTGCGCGGTGATCTGCTGCTCACCACCGACGACCCGCGAGTCGACGAACGCGGCGAGCGCGGCCGTCTCCGGCGCGGAGAACGCCGACGTGCCCCGGTAGGTATCGCTGGAGGGCCAGCTACTGGACCCGCCACAGCAGCCCCACTGATAACCCCAGTTCCGGTTCAGATCCGTTCCGCTGCCATCGCGATTCTTACGCCAACCGTGGTAGTAGCCGCCGGAAATGTCGTACTCCGCGCCGTCGGGGTTCACCGTCGGAACGACGAGTATCTCCCGGGTGTCGACCAATTCCGTGACCACCGGATCGCTTCCGTAGCCGTCGGTGAACCGTTCGACGATTCGCAGGCACATTTCGGTCGTGAGGTGCTCGCGGGCATGCTGATTGCAGGTGAAGAGAACCTCGGGCTCGTCCTCGTCCTGCGCGACGTTGTCGCTGATCTTCAGCAGGTGCAGGGCGCGGCCCTCGTGCGAGTCGCCCACACTCGACAGGGACGCGATGTCGCCGTGCTCGGCCACGACCCTTTCCAGTTCCTCGGTCACCTCGGCGTAGGTGTGGTAGTCCTCGTCGCCTGCCGGAAAGTCGTTCGCTGAGGTCCGCACATCGGGATTGCGCTCGGCCAGCAGTTCCTCGACCCCGCCGAGTTCGGTGAGGGTCAGTCCTTTCGCTCGCGCCGCACTCGCCTCGGCGGGGTCGGCGATCAGCGTCACCGTTCCGTCGCGCACACCGAGTACATCGGCACCGGAACGCGCGAGAGCCGTTCTGTCCTCCGCGCTGGTTCCACTGATCTCGTAGACCGTCCTGTCGTCGGATGGTTGCGCGCTCGTCGTCGCGGAAAGGGGCACGATCAGCGCCATTCCCGCGACGACGGCCGCGATTCGCCGTGTGTTTCCCATCCATTCAGAGTGACGAGGCGTGATTGTCCGAACAACCCGCCGAAAGTCGGGACACCAGGCTTTCGGGCGGACGTCCGATTGTTAGAAGGCCAG
The DNA here is from genome assembly GCF_005862235.1 of Saccharomonospora piscinae. Taxonomy (GTDB): domain Bacteria; phylum Actinomycetota; class Actinomycetes; order Mycobacteriales; family Pseudonocardiaceae; genus Saccharomonospora; species Saccharomonospora piscinae. The sequence goes on from NZ_VCEK01000001.1 coordinate 414,519, forward strand.
TTGGCCACCGATCTTGACGTTCCTGTCTGAATGGTGCAGCACGACATAGAACTTGGTGCCGTCAAGCACATCGGAGGCCAGCACCGTCCACCCGCTCCCGAGCTCAGGCACGCGCTTCGGGGATCCACAATACGGATCGCCCCAGGTGGGAAGGAAGCACACGACGGCGTAATGGAGGGTCCGAGTTGGACCCGACCGCCGCGTCGTCCTGATGTTGATGTCGTTGCAGCGACTGCTCGCCGTATAGGTCCCGGATGACGGAACCCGCAGTTCTGGCGATGTCTGCGTCCACTGCACCGCCCCGCCGTAGCAGGTCGCCGCCGCTGTCACCTCCCCCGATTCCCCCGACGCCGACGGCACCGCCGCCGCGCTCCCCGCACCCGTCGCGAGCAGTAACAGCGCCCCCGACAGCACCGTGGCCGCCCTCGCCCGCAGCTTCGTCTTCATCCGCTCCCCCTCGCTGACACGGATCGAGTCGATCCCCTGACCACCCAACCCTGCACCCGCGAGCGGACACCCCGCGTCGGGCGAACGCCCGACACACCGACATTCCGTGCCCGGCTGGATCAGACCAGCGTGCGCAGCCACTCGTCGAACGTGGTCGGCGCGAGGCGGGCTCCCTCGCCGGGCAGCAGCACCTCGCCCGCCATCGTCGCGTCGAACACACCCGACCAGGTGGGCACCAGCCGCACGTCACGGCCGAGCGCCTGGTGCGTACGCCGCGCCATGTCCACCAGATCCTGGGTCTCCGGACCCGCGACGTCGGTGTAGCGGCCCTGTGGCTCGCCGACGACCAGTTCGGCCAGGATCTCGCCCACGTCGGCCGGAGCGATGGGCTGCACGAGCAGCGGCGCGATCGCGGCGACCCCGTCCTGTTCGGTCCATCCCGCCACCATGGCGGCGAAGTCGTGGAACTGCGTGACGGGCACGATGGTCCACGGCACCGGGCCCTCACCGACCAGTCGTTCCTGCGCCCGCTTTCCGGCGTAGTGCGCGTTGCCGTCGACGTCGTGGATGCCGACGATCGACAGCAGCACGTGGTGCCGCACGCCGGCCCTGGCCTCGGCCGCGAGCAGGTTCCGCGTGGTGGCACCGAAGTACTCCGCCGTCGCGGCGGCGTCGCCCACGGGTGCGTTGGTCGCGTCGACGACGGCGTCGACGCCGTTCAGCGCGGCGTCCAGCCCCTCCCCGCTCACGAGATCCACGCCGAGCGAGCGGCTGATCCGTACGACCTCGTGGCCGTGGCGTTCGAGTACGGCGGCCGTGTGGGATCCGATGTTCCCTGTCGCTCCCGCGACGGCGACTCGCATGACTGTCTCCTTCTGTGCTGGACGGGACACCGGCACACTATCGAGGATAAAATAGGTCCGCAATATCGTTGTTAGACTGGGTGGTGTGAAACTGCCACTGAGCACGGAATGGGTGTTGCACTGCGCGACGGCGCTGGCGCAGCTCGAGCCGCACACCGCCGTGTCCACGGCCCAGTTCGCGGAGCACTACGACATCCCGGCTCCGTACCTCGCCAAGCAGTTGAAGGCACTCGTGAAGGCCGGTGTGCTGAGCGCCGCCCCGGGACCCCGTGGTGGTTTCCGGCTGGCCAGAGCGCCCGAGGCCATCACGCTGCTGGAGATCGTGGAGGCGGTCGACGGCTCCGCCGCGCCGTACGAGTGCCACGAGATCCGCCAACGCGGGCGCGGCGCTCTGGCGCCGGAGGAGTGCCGCCGCACCTGTGTGCTCGCCGTGCGGATGGCCGAGGCTCACGACGCGTGGCGCCGCAGCCTCGCCGCCGTGTCGCTCGCCGACGTCGTGGCCGACATCCCGCCCGACGCGCCCGCGCGCACGCGCGCTCTGCTCGCCGGCTCGTGACGGGACATCAGCTGACCCGCGGCCCGCGGGCGGGCGTGACGGTGAGGTCGAGCCGGATCGGCAGGCCGGGGTCGGCCAGTGCCGACCGCGCATGCGCGAGCGCCTCAGTCTCGATCCGGTCCCGCAACTCCGCCAGATCGGCGCTGTCCTCGACCGTGACGGCCACACCGAGCACGGGCCGTTCGGCGTCCCCGACCAGCCTGACGTCACTGCCCACCACACCGCTGTAGCCGTCGATCTCCCCGGCCACCGCCCGCGTCACCGCGTCGGGGCGCAACGTCGTGCGTCCCGGCCCGCCCGCGTCGACCGGGAGATCGCCGGTGCGCTGCGTGGAGAACAGGATCGCCAGCAGCCAGCGCACACACAACAACACGAGCACGAGCGCCGCCACGGCCACCACCGGCCAGAACCACGAGCTCTCGCGGCGCACGAAGTCCCCCACCGCGTTGTCGCCCAGCGACCGCCCCGCCGCACCGTCACCGAAGGCACCGAGCGAGAGCGCGCCGCCGAGCCCGCCCGCGGCCACCAGAAGCAGTGCGAGCACGGTCAGTGTCGTGCGATTCGTCCGATCGGCATGCATCACGCGCTCCTGGTCCGGACCGAGACCGACGGGGCCGAGCGCAGCCGCAACCGGTCGACGGCCTCCTTCGCCGCCTCGGACGTGTCGTCGGCGACCCTGCCCAGGGTCGTGCGGTCGCGGCTGGCCGCCGTCGCCATCACCTTCACGGCGCGGCGCTTCACCGTGACGCGCGCCGACCGCACCCCGTCGACCCGCGTGACCGCGGCCCGCACCGCCTCCGCCACCCCCCGGCGCGTGTAGGCCGTGTCGATCGGCTCGCCCCGCGCGTCGTCGGTTCGCGGCGCGACGCGCAGACGCCGCAGTCTAGGCCGGGTCAGCTCGGCCGCCAGCAACAGCAGCCCGGCTGCCAGCAGGATCGCGCACACGACCCGCACCACGGTGTCCTCCCACGCCGTGCGCTGCGTCCAGCGCACCGCCGCCTGCCAGTCCCACCACACCGGCCCGCGGTCGAGTGCCGCCGCGACCACCTCGACGATGACCAGCACACCCCCGGCGGCGAGCGCCAGCGCCAGCACGGTCGCCAGCAGCCGGTTGACCACCCTCATCGTGACTCCTCCCCGGGTCCCCTCACCGTCACCGCGCCCTCGGCTGCGGCTCCGAGCGCGTGACCAGGTCGGTGACCTCGATGTCGAGATCGGTGACCGTGAGACCGGTCAACCACTCGATCCGCTCGGTCACCCGGTGCCGCACCTCGGCGCAGACCTCGGCAACCGACGCGGGCCACCGCACGCTGAGGACGACGTGAACCCGGGCCCGCGCGCCGTCCACCCTGGCGGAGGTCTTCGGCCGCCCGGCCAGGCTCGTGCGCCGCACCCCGGGCGCCCGGGCCTCCCCCAGCGAGCGCCCCAGCATCCCGGATGCCGCCGAGCCCGCGTCCGGGACCTCGGCCGCCGCCACCGCGGCGAGCGTGGCCACCACGCGGTCGCTGATGTCGATCCGGCCGAACTCGGTGCGGCCCGGCCGCGCTCGGCCCTCCGCCGGAGCCGCCGTCATCGGCTCTGGCGCCGTTCCGGCACGAACCGGTAGACATCGATGTCGCCGTCGAGCACCTTGCCGACCACATAGCCGATCAACGCCACGAACACGACGATCAACATCTGCCCGAAGCCGCCGAACGCCCATGCGAGGCCGAACGCCACCCCGACCAGCGTTCCCATGTACGCGCGAGTCATGGTCCCTACCTCCACTCGAACTACCCCTCCTCCGGCGCGACGAGGTCGGCCACGGCCACGTCGACCCGCCGCCCCCGGACGTGAGGCACGACCGCTTCGCGCACGTGCCCGCCGAGCGCGGGCAGGGGCACTCCCCACTCGGCGACGATCTGGACCGTCACCCGGTCGCGGTCCACGCGCACACCCTCGACCGTGCCGCCGGGCACGTACGACACCACGGGCGGGCGGGCCGGTCCGGCCACGCCGCCCGTCAGTCCCGCGACACCCGGGCAGTTTCGAACGGCGGCCACGACCCGGCCGACGTCGACGCCGTCCACCAGCACGGCGCCGCCCGGTGCCGTCGTCATGACACCCTCGGCGCCGTTTCCTGTCCCTCGTCCGGCAGGTACACGTCGTCGACGTTGATGTTGATCTCCGTGACCTCGAGCCCGGTCATCCGCTCGACCGTCTGCTTCACGTTGCGCTGGACGCTCTTGCCGAGGTCGGCGATGGAGATGCCGTACTCGACGACGATGTCCAGATCGATGGCCGCCTGCGTCTCGCCGACCTCCACGGCGACGCCCTGCGACACGCTGGGACCGGAGCTGCCCGGGATACGCTCCCGCAGCGCTCCGACCGCGCGGCCTCCGGACGTGCCCATGTCGTGTACGCCGCCGACCTCGCGGCACGCCACCCCAGCGATCTTGGTCACCACGCTCTGGGACACGCTGATCCTGCCCTCGTCGGTGGACAGCGGATCCCGCGCGGAGCGCTCCCCCGCCCGGCTCCTCACCGTCTGCTCACCCGTCGAGCCCTGAGTCTGGGACATCGCAGCACCTCGCACACATCGCTTGTCAGCGGCCCGGGGACAGGCGTCCCCGGCGACCGATCCGGACACCCGACGGCGGCATACCCCACGACACCGCCGTCAACCGCCGCGCGGGGCAGGTGAACCCGGCCGAGTGGCGTGCCGGGGCCTCCTCGCCGGACCCGGAATCATGACAAGATCGGAACCGTCCACGGGGCCGAGGCGAGGAGGACCATGACGGCGTCACCCGATCACCGGCCGGGCACGCAGCTCGCCCCGGTGGCGTCCGCACCACCGGTCCGCGCCGGCAGCGCACACGAGGTCGAGGCCGCGGTCCGCGACCAGCTCGTCGCCGATATCGGGACGGCACGGCTGGAAGCCCTCGCGACGACACTCGACCGGGCGACGTTCGGGGTCGTCCTGCACTGGTTGTCGAGCTACCAGCGCCGCTCACGCGACACCAAACGCGGCTACGCCGACGACGTGGTGCGCGTGGCCGAATGGTTCGTGGCGGCCACCGGCCGTCGCCACGCCGACCTGCTCACGGGCCTGCACTTCGACACCGTCACCGCCTGGTCGCTCTACGCACGAAGCCGTGGCGACGCGGCGCGCACCCAGCGCCGCTGCCTCTCGGCGCTGTCGTCGCTGTTCGAGTACGCCCGGCGCGCACACCGGCTCGCGGTCGAGAACCCGGTGCACCTGCCCACGCACGCCCCGCCGCTCGGCACCTCCACCGACGGCCGCCCTCCCGGCGCGACCCGGGTGCTGGAACTGTCCGACGTCGCCGCACTCACGCAGGCGTGTTCCGGCGCCGAGGACCACCTGGTGTTCGAGCTGCTGTTCACCCAGGGGTTGCGCGAGTCCGAAGTGGTCTCACTCGACATCGACAACCTCGATCGGACCACGGTGCCGCCTCTGCTGTCGGTGCAGCGCAAGGGAGGCCGGTGGGTGCGGCGCAGGCTCAGCGACGCCGCCGTGCGGCACCTCGACACCTATCTGGGCGAGCGCGGCAGCGGCCCGGTACTCGTCCACCCGCGAACGGGCCTGCGCCGCGACCGCCACCAGATCATCAGCATCACCCGTCGCCTCGCGCGCCGCGGAGGGCTGCCGCAGCCGCAGAAGGTGACCCCGCACGTGCTGCGGGCCACGGCCATCACCACCCTGCTCGATCGCGGCAAACCGCTGCAGGAGGTGCAGGAGTGGGCCGGGCACGCCCACGCCTCCACTACTCGCGGCTACTGGGAACGCCGCCACAGCGTCCAGCGCGACGCGGCTCTGTCGTCCTCGCTGATCGCCGACCTCGCCGACGCCACGGCCGGTCTCGGCGGGCGGTGACCTCGCGGCACGGTCACAACGTCACGCCGTCACGCCGTCACGCCGTCACGCCACCGCGGAGGCCGCGCGGATCACGGCGTCCCGCAGCGGCGTGCCCCGCCGGGCCACACTGACCCGGCCGAGCCAGCGGGCCGCCAGCGCGATGCGCTGCGTCGGCCGTCGGCGCAGCCGGTCGTACTCACGCATCGCGGCACGCACCTCGGTGTCGTTCGTGGCCGGTGCGAGACACCGCGACAGCACCAGGCCGTCGAGCAGGGCCTGGCAGGCGCCCTGCCCGAGGTCGGGTGTCATGGCGTGCGCGGCATCGCCCAGCGACGCCGTCGTGCCGCGCACGTAGCTGGGCAGCGCGGGTCCGAGGTAGTGCAACTCGTGGCGCAGAAGGTTGGCCACGTCCGCCTGCCGCAGCACGCCGGGCACGGGTTCGGGCCAGTCACCGAACCGCTCTTCCAGCAGTGCGGCGTCCGCGCCGGGATCCCATGACCACGCCGGGGTGGGCAGCACGGCGTAGAGGTTGGTGCGCCCGGGTGCGAGCGGCGTGAAGCCGAACTTGGCGCCCGGCCCCCACACCTCGCCCGCCTCGCTCACGTCGAGATCGACCACCCCGCGCCAGACCGTGAGCCCGGTCGTGCGCAGCGTGGCAGCCCGCCCGAACAGCTCCCGCCGCGTGGCGCTGTGGGCCCCGTCGGCCCCGATCACCACCTGCGCGTCACACTCGCCCGGCCGGGGCGCGGGAGTCCCGAACCGGACGGTTCCGTCAGGCAGTGCCGCGAACAGCAGCCCGAGCAGGTCCGGGCGTGCCACCACGGAGACACCCTCGCCGGTGCGACGGCGCAGACGGTCGGTGTCAACGGTGGCGAGCCGCCGTCCATCCCACCTCCGGATCGTTCCCGGCCGCTGGGGTGAGCCGAGTTCCCGCAGTCGGTCACCGAGACCGAGCCGGTCGAGCGCGGCCATCGCTTTCGGCCAGATGCCGAGCCCCGTGCCGTCCCGTGACAGCCCCGCGGCGCGCTCGTGAACGCGCACGCGCCAGCCCGCCCGGGTCAGCCCCGCCGCGGTGGCCAGCCCTCCGATGCCCCCGCCCAGGATGTCGGCTTCCATGCACCCCACCGTACTACACCTGTAGTAGACGTTACTACGGGTGTAGTGTGGCCGACGTGACCACGCGCAGGCAGCAGGTTCTCGACGCCGCGATCCGGGTCCTCGGCAGCAGGGGAACCCGCCAGCTCACCCACCGGGCCGTCGACGCCGAGGCGCGGCTTCCCGAAGGGTCGACCTCGAACTACTTCCGCAACCGTGACGCCCTCGTGGCCGGCGTGCTCGACCGGCTCGTCACACTCGACGAGCAGGCGTGGGGACTGTTCTCGGCCGACCTGGGCACCACCACCCCGACGCTGGAGGACTTCGCCGACGCCGTCGCGCAGTTCACCACCGAACTGGCCGGCACCGCCCGCGTCGCCACTCTCGCCCGGCACGCGATCTTCCTCGAAGCCGCCCACCGGGACGAGCTGCGCCGCCAGGTGGACGAACGCAGGCGGCGACTGATCACCTGGGGCGCGCCCTGGCTGGCGCGACTCGGCTCCCCGCACCCGGAACAGGACTTCGCCGCCCTGCGGGCACTCCTGGACGGGCTGCTGCTCCACCAGTCCACGCTCGGCGAAGCCGACGTCGATCCGGCGGACGCGATACACGCCCTGCTGGCGGGACTGAGCCAGCGATGGTGAGCGGAGCGGTGGGGTATAGGTCGTTATACACATAGCCACCGTCACCGCGACTCACCAGCCGACGCGGCTCTCCGCCCAGCTCGAGAGCGCCCGCCGCACAGCGGGATCGTGGGCTTGGCGATGCGGCTCGGCCAGATCGAACCGGTCGAAGTACCGCCCGGTGACCGTGCTCAACGCGGTGTCCAGCGCCACCCGCAACACCGGCAGCACACCGTCGTCCATCGTGGCCTGGGGAACGAAACCGCTGTCGCGCACCATGGTGGTCGGCATCAGATGGGCGGGGTGGACGGCGTTGACATGGACGCCCCGCGCCGCCAGCTCGATCGTGTCCATGATCAACGCGAGCTTGCTCCGGCAGTAGGCCGTGACTCCCTCGTAGGCGCGGGTGAAGTCCAGATCGTCGAGGTCCAGCGGCGCCTGGCCGACAGAGGCGACGTTGACGATGCGGCCGTCCCGAGCCAGCAGTGAGGCCAGCCTGCGATTGATCTGGTACGGCGCGAGGTAGTTGCCCGCCATCCTCAGCTCGGTGCCGCGCGAGTTGATCTCGCGCCGCCCTGGGTCCCGGCCACCGCCCACGGCCGCGTTGTTCACGACGAGGTCGAGCGAGTCGGCGAGTTCGCCCACCGACTCACACAGCGCCGCCACCGAGTCCGGCTCGGTGATGTCGGCGACGACCTCCGTCACCCGGCCACCGGAGGCGCGCAGCGTGGCGGCGACAAGCCTCAGCCTGCTCTCGTCGCGGCCGTGCAGCAGCACGCGGTCACCGCGCGCCGTGAACCGGGTCGCGAGCGCCAGCCCCAGACCCGAGGTACAGCCGGTGAGAAACACTGTCTTCATGCCTTGAAGACTAGCAAAGCTTTGATATCGGTCAGGCAGGATAGTCTTGCCGCCATGAGCGTGCCCCCCGAGGAGCGCCTGGGTTTCGACATCGCGCAGGCTCACCACGTGCTGATGAACGCCAAGGCCACGGCCCTGCGCCCCACCGGGCTCACTGTCGCCCAGTACTCCGCGCTACTGGCGCTGTCGGCCAATCCGGGGATCTCCGGGGCCGGTCTGGCCCGGGCATGCCTGGTCACCCCGCAGGCCGCCGCCGCCGTCCTCAAGACGCTGGAAGCCAAGGGCCTCGTCGAACGCTTCGCCGACGCCTGGAACCACAACGTGCGGCCCGCCCGGCTCACGCCGGAAGGCACGGCCGTGCTCGAGCGGGCCGACCACGCGGCCGGCCGACTCGAACGGCATCTTCTCGACGCGTTCACCCCGCACGACCGCGACCGGCTGCGCGACCTGCTGAGCCGCTGCCGGACCGTGCTGGACAGCGCTCACTGACAGGCTCGGGCCTCGGCTCCGGTCGAGACCCGAGCCGTGCCGAGCCGACCACGACAAGGAGACCCGGTGTCCGCACTGTTTCCCGCCCTGACCACGGCGAACGACGACGTCGCGTTGCGCTTCCCCGACCGCACGGTGACCTACCGTGAACTGGCCGGTGCGGCCGGCGCGCTCGCCCGGGAACTCCTCGAGCTTCCCGGCCCGCACCCCCGCGTGGCCGTGTGGGCCACACCGAGTCCGGAGACCGCCGTGGCCACGGTCGCCGCCCTGCTGGCCGGAGTTCCCGCCGTCCCGGTCAACCCGAAGATCGGGCAGCGAGAACTGGCACACATCGTGACCGACAGCGAACCCGCACTCGTGCTCGCCGAGCCGGGTGCCGCTCTGCCCACGGGATTCGACGGCGTGCCCCGGCACGACGTCCGCCTGGACCGCGCAGCGGATTCGCTTCCCCCCGAACCGGACGAGCGGTGCCCCGCGCTGATCGTCTACACCTCCGGCACCACGGGGGCACCCAAGGGCGTCGTCCTGCCCCGGCGCGCGATAGCGAGCACCCTCGACGCGCTGCGCGACGCCTGGGAGTGGAGCGAGCGCGACGTGCTGGTCCACGGACTGCCGCTGTTCCACGTCCACGGCCTCGTCCTCGGCATCCTGGGGCCGCTGCGGCGCGGCGGGAGCGTGCGGCACGTCGGCCGCTTCTCCCCCGCCGCCGTGGCGGCCGAACTGACCTCCGGCGCGACGATGCTGTTCGCCGTGCCGACCATGTACCACCGGCTCGCGGACGAACTCGGGGCCGACCGCGCGCTCGCCGAGGCGCTGCGGGGCGCCAGGCTGCTGGTGTCGGGGTCGGCACCGCTGCCGCTGCCCGACCACCAGCGCATCACCGCCGCCACGGGGCAGCACGTCATCGAGCGCTACGGGATGACGGAGACGCTGATGAACACCAGCGTCCGCGTCGGCGGGACACCGCGACCAGGCACGGTCGGGCCCCCGCTGCCGGGCGTGGAGCTGCGGCTGGTCGACGACGCCGGGAAGCCGGTCGAGGACTGGGACGGCAGCACCGTCGGCGAGGTCGAGGTCCGGGGACCGAACCTGTTCACCGAGTACCTCAACCGCCCGGACGCCACGGCGGCGGCGGCGCACGACGGCTGGTTCCGCACCGGCGACATGGCCACCCGCGACAGCGACGGCTCCGTCCGGCTCGTGGGCCGCAGGGCCACCGACCTCATCAAGAGCGGCGGCTACCGGATCGGGGCAGGCGAGATCGAGAACGTGCTGCTCGAACACCCCGGCGTCGCCGAGGTCGCGGTCACCGGAGAACCCGACGACGATCTCGGCGAGCGCATCGTGGCGTGGGTGGTGCCGCGCGGGCCGGCCGCACCCGGTGAGCGCGAACTCGCCGACCACGTCGCCCGGCTGCTCACCCCCCACAAGCGCCCCCGCGTGGTGCGCTACCTCGACGCACTGCCCCGCAACGACATGGGCAAGGTGCTGAAACGCGACCTGCGCACCTGACACCGTGTCCGCAGCCTGCGTAGTCGTGTCCGCAGTCTGCGTAGTCGTGTCCGCACCGTGCGAGGCAAACACGGCTACCTAATCTGCGGACACGGCGTCCTACCTCGGGTTCGCACGCGGCGTGATGATGTGGTAACGCGATCGCAACGGGCGCGCGGCGTCCGCGTCGTTCCCGCTGCGTACACTGTCGCGCTGACCCCGCACCCGAGTCCCGGTAAGGAGCCGCATGGACACGCTGATGGACGCCATCGGCGAGGTGAACGACGTCTTCTGGACCTACCTCGTGATCCCGCTGCTGGTGTTGCTCGGCCTGTACTTCACCGTGCGAACGGGTGGCGTGCAGTTCCGCATGATCCCCGAGATGATCCGGAATCTGAAGGACACACCGGAACGTGCCGACGACGGCAAGCGCGCGATCTCCTCGTTCCAGGCGTTCGCCATCTCGGCGGCGGCCCGCATCGGGACCGGCAACATCGCGGGCGTCGCGCTCGCCATCGCCATCGGCGGCCCCGGTGCGGTGTTCTGGATGTGGGTGATGGCTCTGATCGTCAGCGCGCTGGCGTTCGCCGAGTCCGCACTGGCGCAGCTCTACAAGGTCAGGGACCGCGCCGGTTACCGAGGCGGCCCCGCCTACTACATGCAGTACGGGCTCAACGCCCGCTGGCTTGGCGTGATCTTCGCCGTCGTCATCATCTTCACCTTCGGCTTCACCTTCAACATGGTGCAGGCCAACAGCATCGCCGACGTCATCTCGACCTCGGTCACCACCGCCTCGGGCAGCGAGGAGGCCGCGGGCTGGCTGGCACCGGCGATCGGCATCGCGTTGGTGGCGCTCGTGGCCATCGTGGTCTTCGGCGGTGTGCGGCGCATCGCACACGTCGCGCAGATGACGGTGCCCTTCATGGCCCTGATCTACCTCCTGCTGGGCCTGGTCGTGGTCGGCATGAACCTGGAGCAGGTGCCCGCCGTGTTCGGCGACATCGTCGGCTCCGCGCTCGGGTTCGAACAGGTCGGCGGCGCCGCCGTCGGCACGGCGATCATGCAGGGAATCCGGCGTGGGCTGTTCTCCAACGAGGCGGGCATGGGTTCGGCGCCCAACGCGGGCGCGACGGCGGCCGTGAGCCACCCCGCCAAGCAGGGCCTGGCCCAGTCGTTCGGCGTCTACTTCGACACGCTCGTCGTCTGCTCGGTCACGGCGTTCATCATCCTGGTCTCCGACCCCACCTACGGCGAGGAGGCCGGTGCGTCGCTCACGCAGAACTCGCTGGAGGCCAACCTCGGCGCGTGGTCGCTGCACCTGCTGACCTTCATCGTGTTCCTGCTGGCCTTCACCTCGGTGCTGGGCAACTTCTACTACGGTGAGGCCAACCTGCGATTCCTCACCGACGACGCGCGGGTGATCCCGGTGTTCCGGGTGGTCGTGCTCGGCATGCTGTTCCTGGGCTCGGTCGCCTCGCTGGACCTCGTGTGGAGCATCGCCGACGTCACCATGGGACTCATGGCCGTCGTCAACCTGGTCGCCGTGGCACCACTCGGAATGCTCGCCGTCCGGTTGCTCAAGGACTACCAGCAGCAACGCAGGGACGGGCTCGACCCGGTGTTCACCCGCGACCGGTTGCCGGACGTCCGGGGCGTGCAGTGCTGGGACACCGAGCCGGAACGGGTGCCCGAACGGTCCTGACCGGTCGACGTGCCGCCGCCGTGCGCTGCGCAGGCGGCGGCACGTCGACCGCGGGTCAGCGGCCGATCGAGCGGAGATAGTCCGCGAGTTCCTCGGCCGCGTCGATGTTGCCGGGCGCGCTGACCGCCTGGCCGTAGTCGAGCACGTGGAACCGGTCCTGTCGCACCGCGGGTGTGTCGGTCAACGGCGGGAACGACTTCAGGAACTCGATCTTGTCCTCGACCGGCTGGTCGCCGTAGTCGACGACGGTGATCACCTCGGGCCGCGCTTCCACGACCGGTTCCCATCCCACGGTGGTCCAGCGTTGGTCCAGATCACCCATGATGTTCCTGCCACCCGCCAGCGAGATGATCGCCTCGGGTGCGGCCTGCCCTCCCGAGGTGAACGGCTGGTCGGTGCCGGAGTCGTACAGGAACACCCGGGCGGGCTCCCCCTCGGGCCGCTGCTGCCGCAGCGCCGCGGCGCGATCCTTCAGGTCGGCGATCAGCCGGTCGGCACGCTGCTCCACGTGGAAGATCCGCCCGAGTTGCCGGAGATCGGTGTAGAGGGCTTCCAGCGGCGGGACGCGGACCGGGTCGTCGCCGTAGTCGAAGCAGCTCTCGGTGAACTGATAGCTGCGGATTCCCACCTCGGACAGCCGTTCCGGCGTGATGCCGCGGTCCTCGCTGAAGCCGGAGTTCCAGCCCGCGAGGACGAAGTCGGCCTCGGCGTCGACCACCGTCTCGAAGCCGAGCACGTCGGTGGACAGCGTCTCCACCGAACGGTAGTCCTCCAGGTAGGGCGAGCGCTCGACAGCGGGATCGGCGGTGCTGGGCATGACGATGCCCCGCATGCGGTCCGCGAGCCCGAGCGCGAACATCTTCTCGGTCGCGCTCATGTCGTAGGCGACGGCGCGCTCCGGCAGCGGATACGTGATCCGCTCACCGCAGTTCTCGACGGTCACCGGCGGGGGTCCGTGCTGGGTTCGCGCCGGGACCTCGGCGCCGCACGCGGTGCCGAGCAGGCAGCCGGTCAGCAGGACGGGAAGGACGAGCGGACGCCGCGTCACGGTGGGGTTCCTCCTGGGGTGTCGGGATTCAGGGTGTAGAGCAGTTGGGGTGTGCCCGTGTGGGGATGGGTCACGACCGTGGGCAGGACGCCGAACACCCGGTAGACGAGTTCGGGAGTCAGCACGTCGCCGGGCTTGCCGGTCTCGACGACGGAACCGTGCCGCAACACGGCCAGCCGGTCGCAGGTGGCGGCGGCGAGGTTGAGATCGTGCAGCGCCACCAGCACCGTGAGCCCACAGCCGCGCAGGAACGACAGCAGCTCCACCTGGTGCCGCACGTCGAGGTGGTTGGTCGGCTCGTCGAGTACGAGCACCTTCGGCTCCTGCGCCAGCGCCCTCGCGACGAGCACACGCTGTCGCTCCCCTCCCGACAGCGACAGGATGCCGCGGTCGGCCAGGTGCGCCACGTCGGTACGGCGCATCGCGTTCACGCAGAGTTCGTCCTCCCGCTCGCTCAGCGGGGCGGTGCCGCGCCGGTGGGGAAACCGGCCCAGCCGGACCACTTCGGCGACGGTGAAGTCGAGGTCGGTGTGGCTGTCCTGCGTCACGGCGGCCACCGAGCGAGCACTGTCGCGAAGAGACAGTGTGGTCAGGTCCGTTCCGTCGAGCAGCACGGTGCCCACACTGGGCAGCAGCGCGCGGTAGACGCAGCGCAGAGCGGTCGACTTGCCGCTGCCGTTCGGGCCCACCAGGCCCACGACCTCGCCCGCCGCCGCTGTGAGGTCCAGTTCGCGGACCAGGGTCGCACCGGCGATCTCCACGGAGACGCCGTTCCAAGCCACGTGCATCGTCAACGGCCTCCGAACAGGTAGCCCCGGCGGCGCAGCAGGATCACGAACACCGGAACCCCCAGCAGCGCCGTGATGACTCCGAGCGGCAGCTCGCGGGGCGCGAACAGCGTGCGCGAGGCCAGATCGACCCACACGAGAAAGATCGCACCGGCCAGCGGGGCGACGGTGAGCACCCGCCGGTGGTCGGCGCCGACGAGGATGCGCACCAGGTGCGGCATCACCAGGCCGACGAACCCGACCGCGCCGCTGACCGCGACCAGCGCCCCGGTGACGACGGCGGTGAGCAGGAACAGCCGCCGCCGCAGGGCGGTGGCGTCGACACCGAGGCTGGCGGCGGACTCGTCGCCCATCGCGAGCACGTCCAGCGAACGGCTTCCGCGCAGCAGCACCACCACGGCCAGTGCCACGGCCGCGGCCGCGATCGGCAGCGAGCCCCACGTCGCGCCTCCGAGACTGCCCAGCAGCCAGAACAGGACCGAGCGTGCCGCCTCGCCGAAGGGGGCGAAGAACACGATGACGCTCATGGCCGCCTGGAACCCGTAGGCCAGGGCCACTCCGGTGAGCACCAGCCGCAGCGGGGTGATCCCGGCACGGCTGTGCGCGGCGGCGTAGACGAGCACCGACGCGGCCAGTGCGCCGAGGAACGCGGCAGCCGACAGCGCGTAGACACCGAGGCCCGCGAACAGTCCGAACGAGACGACCGCGCTCGCCCCCACCGAGGCACCCGAGGACACGCCGAGGATGAACGGGTCGGCCAGCGCGTTGCGCACCATCGCCTGCACGGCGACTCCGAGCACACTCAACCCGGCACCGACCACCACCGCCAGCAGCACCCGTGGCGTGCGCACCTGCCAGATGATCGAGTAATCGGTGATGTCCTCCGGCCCGATCGCGCCACCGGTGAGCGCGGCCCAGAGGTAGCGCACGGTGTCCGGCAGCGGGACGACCGCGGGCCCCAGCGACACCCCGACCACGACCGACACCACCAGCACCGCCGACAGCCCCAGCACGACCGGCGACAACCCGGAACGCGAGGAAACACGGGGGGACGGCCGGGCCGCCGCTTCCGGCACGGTCACGCGCAGCCTCCACAGTCGACGTCACACGGTCAGCGGAGGCCACCCGTCCGGGTGACGCGCCGCGCCACCACAATACAAATGACAATCATTTTCGTCTAGTGGAACCGTCGGGAACCGGGCACCAGCGCCGCCGCGGCGGGGGCGAGGAAGCAGACCACCGCGCACCCACCCAGCACGGCGGTGACACCGAAGGCGTCGACGGCCGGGGCGATGAGCGCGAGCCCGACCGGGGCGAGGCCATAGGAGAGCAGGAAGTCCAGCGAGGACACCCGTGCCAGTTTCGCGGGCTCGACCTCCCGCTGAATGGCGGTGAACCACGGCACGTTGAACAGTTCGATGCCCACACCCGCGACCAGGTAGGCGGCGAACACCACGGCGGGATGCACGGGCAGCAGCAGGCTCAGCGGAGCGACGCCGTAACACCCCAGACCCGCCAGCGCGGCCCAGCCCCGCGCCCTGGGCCGCCAGCGTGCCACCAGCAGCGCCCCGGCCAGCGCGCCCGCCGTGTAGGCGGTGAGCGCGCCCGCCAGCACGGCCTCGGTGCCGTAGCGGTCCCGGCTGACCAGCGGCAGCACCACCGCCGTCGCGGAGTATCCGGTGGCGATGACGGCGGTCAGCGCGCCGAGCCCGGCCAAGAACCACGGATGCCTGCGGGCCTCGCGCACCCCGTCGGCGAACTCGGCCACGAACCGGGCACGGTCGCGTGTGCCGCCGCCCACCGTGCCGCCGCGCGGCGGCACCAGAGCGGCCACCAGCCACAGCAACGCCGTCGCGAGCACCAGCCCGGCGACGTCGATCACCGTCGCGAGCAGCGCGGCCAGCCCGGGACCGAGCAACGTCGTGACCCGCACGGCGAGGGTCATCGCGGCGTTGGCCTGCTGGCGTCTCGGCTCGTCGACCACCTCGGCGGTCAACGCCTGAAAGGCGGGACGGCACGCACCCTGCCCTGCTCCGACCACGGCGGACGCGAGAGCCATCAGCGGCATCGAGCCACCCAGCCCGACCGCGATCAGCGGAGTGGCCACGGCGGCGGCCAGGCCCGCCCACAGCACGACCGCGCGGCGGGAGTAGCGATCCGCCAGTACGCCGCCGAGCGGGACGGCACCGACGAATCCGGCCGTGCGCGCGGCCAGCACGATGCCGAGCCCCGCCGCCGTCAGGCTTCGGTCGAGCACCGCGAGCCCGAGAATGAACGGCAGCGCCCAGGTGGCCAGCCCGGACGCCGTGGTGCCCGACCACAACCGCAGGAACGGGACGTCCCGCAGAATCGGGCGGCCCGGCGGCACCGGGGCGGCCCCCGCGGACCCGGTGGCCCCAGTCGACTCGTCGGGCGCGGACGGGGACACCACGGGCACCACTCCTCGGGTTCCGGTCGTGCTCGGACGAACTGCCGGCGACCACGTTAACGACAACGATTATCGTTACATGATTCAGGTCGCCGCTCGCCGATCATCCGGTCCGAGCCTCGTCGAGTTCGGCAGGCCAGACGAGCCCACCCCGGACGGTGTCCATGCGGTAGTCGGTGACGGGCTGGTCGAACAGCCGAGCCCCGAGTTCACGCGCCTGCCGCAGCGGATCGGCCGGATCACGCGCGACCTCACCACGGGAGTTCGCCACACCCCGCACGATGCCGACCAGCTCGTGGCGCAGATAGCGCGCCAGCTCCTGCACATGCGCGTTCACTCCGAGGGCCGCGCCGGGATAGGTCTCCTCGGCGGTGAGCGCGACGGCCAGCCGCTTGTGCATGACACCCCGCTTCACGTCGGCATGGCCCGGATAGTCGGCCTTGGCATAGCAGAAGATCCGGTCGAGAAAGATCTTCAACTGCCCCGACATGCCGTACCAGTAGAGCGGGGTGGCCAGCACCAGGGCGTCGGCCGCAAGCACCCGCGTCAACAGCAGGTCGGCGAAGCCGTCGTCGATCGAGCAGGAGCCGTCCGCGAGGCGGCAGGTCCGGCAGTCCCGCAGCGGTGCGGTGACCACGTCGGCGAGATCGACGAGTTCGGTCTCGTGGCCGTGGCCCGCCGCGCCGTCGAGCATCGCCTGTGCGAGCAGCCGGGAGTTGCCGTCCCTGCGGGGACTGGAGCTGAGCGCGAGAACCTTCATGAGCTGCCACCTGTTCGTGTTGCCGTGACGACGTCGTTGCCGCGTTCTACGCTCCCGGGGTCAACCCATCAGGACAAGGCCGAAGATGTGGCCGGTAACGGGAAGTTCTGCTTCATGATTGAGCTGTCACGGCTGAAGATCCTCGTCGCGCTGCACGAGCTCGGCACGGTGCATGCCGCCGCGACCCGGCTGCACGTCTCGCCGTCCGCCGCCTCGCAGCAGCTCGCCACACTCACCCGGGACGCGGGCACGGCACTGACCGAGGCCGACGGCCGCACGCTGCGGCTGACCGACGCCGGGCGTGTTCTCGTCGAGCACGCCTACGCCCTGCTCGCGCTCGCCGAGCGGGCAGCGGGCGACGTGCAGGCGGCGTCCGCGGGTGACCTCGGCAGGCTCACCGTCGGCGCGTACGCCTCCACGATCTCGTCGCTGCTGCTGCCCGCGGTGGCACGGCTCCGGGACCGCCACCCCGGCCTGAGCACCGACGTCCGCGAGATCACGGGCCCCGGTGCGCTCGACGCGCTGTCGAACGGCGAACTGGACATCGTGGTCACGGTCGACGCAAACGGCTCGGCACCGGAGGACCCTCGCCACAGCAGCATCACGCTGGGAACCGACCATCTCGACCTGGCACTGCCAGCCGATCACCCGCACGCGAGCGGCGTTGCGGTGGAGCTCGCCTCGCTCGCGCACGAGGACTGGGTCGGCACCCTCGCGGGCGACGCCTGCGACACGCTGGTGCAGCGAGCCTGCGCCGACGCGGGCTTCCGCCCCCGCGTCCGGCACCGCGTCAACGACCGCACGGCCACGCTCGCGATGGTCGCGGCAGGGCTCGGGATCGCGGCGGTGCCCCGGGTCACGGCAGCGCCCATTCCCCGCGGCGTGACGATCGTTCCCGCCGACGGCGACCCCCTGCGCCGCCCCGCCCTGGCCCTCGTGCGACGAGGCTCCGAGACCCGCCCGGCGGTGGCCCGCTGCCTGACCGCTCTCCAGGACATCGCGGGCACCACCGGGTGTGCGTGAAGCCGGCCGGGTCCGCCTCAGCGGCGCAGGCGCTCGCGCAGCGCGCGCAACTGCTGCGCGCGGCGGCCCAGGCCCCAGCGGGCCACCTTCACGACGGCCTCACCGATGATGGTGCCGCTCATCTTCGACTGGCCGACTTCGCGTTCGGTGAAGGTGATCGGCACCTCCAGAATGCGGAAGCCAGCCTCGTCGGTGCGCCAGGTGAGATCGATCTGGAAGCAGTAGCCCTGCGAGGCGATGGACTCCAGCGGCAGCGCCCGCAGCACCGCACGCCGGTAGGCACGGAAACCGGCGGTGATGTCGGAGACGGCGACACCGAGCGCCAGCCGCGAGTACAGGTTCGCGCCCTTCGACAACAGCTGCCGGTGCTGGGGCCAGTTGACGAGCGCGCCGCCGGGCACGTAGCGCGAGCCGATCACGAGGTCGGCGTCGCGCAGCGCGTCGAGCAGCCTCGGCAGGTCCTCGGGCGCGTGCGACCCGTCGGCGTCCATCTCGACGACGGTGCCGTAGTCGCGAGCGAGCGCCCAGCGGAACCCGGCGATGTAGGCGGCGCCGAGCCCGGCCTTCTCGGTGCGGTGCAGGACGTGAACGCGGTCGTCGTCCCCGGCGAGCTTGTCGGCGACCTCGCCGGTGCCGTCGGGGCTGCCGTCGTCGACGACCAGGACGTGTACCTGGGGTAGCACCGTGTGGAGCCGCTGCACCAGCGGCGGAAGGTTGTCCCGCTCGTTGTAGGTCGGGATCACCACCAGCACCGGTTCGGTCTCACCCGTGTGCTGTGTCCCCTCCGCCATGCTGCTCCCCTTCTGTCGCGTCGGTCCGCCCTGCGGTTCCCCGGCTGCGCGACCGGAGCACGAACCCGGCGACCACCGCGGCGAGCGCGGCCCCGACCAGCGCGTACTCGGTCCACGCACCGAGTCGATCCGACAGCGTAGCTTGCTCGCGCAGGGGGACTTCGGAGACCAGGGACGTGTCGGTGTAGAGGCTGGTGGAGCGAGTCACGCCGCCGTCGGGCGCCACGATGGCGCTGACCCCACTGGTGGCGGCGACCACCACGGCACGGCCGTGTTCGACGGCCCGCACGCGTGACATGGCGAGCTGCTGGTGGCTCATCTCGCCCCGCCCGAACCACGCGTTGTTCGTGGGGGTCACCAGGAGGTTGGCACCGAGGTTGACGGTGTCGCGGGCCACGTAGTCGTAGGCGATCTCGTAGCAGATCACCGAGCCCAGCCGGGTTCCCGCGAGGTCGAGCGTCGTGGGCTCGGTTCCCCAGCGCATGTCCTGGCTGTTGCCGACGAACGGGGTGAACCAGCGCGCGACCTCGCGCATGGGGACGTACTCGGCGAACGGCACCAGCTCGCGCTTGACGTAGTGGTCGACGACGCCCTGCCCGGGTCGCCACGCGAGCGTGGCGTTCTCGGTGAGGTCGCTGCCCGGCGGGCGGTACAGCGCACCGATCAGCGCGGGGACACCGAAGTCGTCGACGAGCGCGGCCAGTTCGGGGTCCTCGCCGCGCACGTCGGTGGCGGTCTCGGGCCAGACGACGAGATCGGGCCGGGGCACCTCACCGGCGCGGATGGCGTCGAGCAGTTCGGCGCTCTGCCGGAAGTGGTTCTCGCGGATGGTGGCACGCTCGCCGAGCAGACCGATACCGGCGTCGGGGGCGTTTCCCTGCACGACGGCGACGGTGCGGCTGCCGGTCTCGGCCGCGGTCCCGATCGTCGGCCAGACCGCCAGGCCCACCAGCGGCGGCAGGACGACGGCGACGACGGGCGTTCGCCACGAGCGAGCCGGACGCCACCCCGTGGCCCGTGCCCGCACCAGCAGGTGCGCCAGGCCGAAACCGGTGACCAGCACGGCGAACCCGACCAGTGGGGCGCCCCCGATCGAGGCCAGCGAGAGATAGGCGCCCTCGGGCTGGCTGAACGCGACCCGCCCCCACGGGAACCCGTTGAACGGGAACCGCTGCCGCGCCCACTCCTGTAACAGGAACACCAGCGCCAGCCACACCGGCGCCGCGGGAAGGCGGGCGACGACCGGCATCAGCGCGCAGGCCGAGGCCACGAACAGCGCCATCACCGCCGACAGCGCCAGCCACGGCGCTGGACCGAACTCCTGCCCGAGGAAGTCCTGGATCCAGAGCAGGTGGGTGAGGTTGAACGCGAGCCCGAACACGAGGCCGTATCCGGCGGCACCCCACGCCCGGCGCCCGTGCAGGACGAGGCCGAGCCCGGCGAACGCCAGCGGCACCAGCCACCACAGCGGGCGCGGGGAGAAGCCCGCGAACAACACGAGCCCGGACGCGGCGGCCAGCGCCGCCCGGGCCGCGACACGGCCGAGCCGGTCACGGGTACGAGCGACGCGCGCCGGAGCGTGGTGCGGGAACGACGGTGAGGCCGTGGCGGTCACGCCGCCAGCCTAGGTCCCGAACCCCGGAGCCGACCGCCGTGTCCGCAGCTCCCGTAGCCGTGTCCGCAGCTCCCGTAGCCGTGTCCGCAGCTTGCGTAGCCGTGTCCGCAGCTTGTGTAGCCCGTTGCGGCGCGGGCAGGCCCGGCCCTCATCCGCGCGACGCCCCCGTACCCGGCGCGGTGTGGTCGTCCGCGTGGTCGTAGAGCACCGCACCGCCGCGCACGGTGCGCAGGCAGCGCGGCAGCGAGACTCCGGGATCGAGCGGCGGCAGTCCGGGCACCCGGGAGCGCGGGTCGGTGGACCATCGCTGCACCCTGCTGTCGGAGGCGGCCACCACGAGGTCGTCGGCCTCCCACACCGCATAGTGGGCGGGCGCGCCAGGCACGAGGCTGCCGGTGACGCCGTCGTGGCCGCCCGCCGCGCGGTGCCCGCCCCGGGTGTGGGCGTTGAACGCCGCACGTGCGGAGATCCCCGAGCCGGCCGTGTGGTGCTGCACGGCCGCCCGCACGCTGCCCCACGGGTCGAGCGGGGTGACCGGGGCGTCGGAGCCGAACGCCAGGGACACGCCCTCGGCGGCCAGCGCGGCGAACGGGTTGAGCCCGGCGGCGCGCTCGGCGCCGAGACGGCTCGCGTACATCCCGCTCGGGCCGCCCCACAGCGCGTCGAACGCGGGTTGCATGGACGCGGTCACGTTCCAGCGTGCCAGCGCCGCGGCCTGCTCCCCCGTCACCATCTCGACGTGTTCGAGCCGGTGGGACACGCGGGCGAGCGCACGCTGCCCGACACGCTGTTCGGCCAGCGCCAGCGCGTCGACGAGTTCGCTCACGGCGGCGTCGCCGATGACGTGGAACCCGGCCTGCAACCCCGCCTCGGTGCAGGCGACAACATGGTCGGCGATGGCCTCGGCGCTCAGGTAGCGGGTGCCGCGGGAGTGCGGGCGGTCGGCGTAGGGCTCGTGCAGCGCGGCGGTGCGCGAGCCCAGTGCGCCGTCGACGAACAGATCGCCGGCCAGCCCACGCAGGCCGAGTTCGCGCGCGAGACCGAGTGTGTGGTCGTCGGCGAGCGCGCCCCAGTACGGCACCACGTCGGGCAGGCCCGGTTCGGCGGCGGTACGCAGCAGTGTGCGCAGGTCGTCCTCACCGCAGATGTCGGGACCGGCGCACTCGTGGACGCTGACGATCCCGGCGCGGGCGGCGGCGCGCAGGAACGCACGCTGGGCGCGGGCCCGCTGGTCGGGGGTGAGGGCGGCGTGCGCCGCGGCGCGGGCGAGGTGGTGGGACTCGCGCGTCAGCGGCCCGTCCGGCGAGTAGCCGTCGGCGTGGAGGGCGTCCGGCGCCAGTTCGAGCAGCGCGCTGGACACGAGCGCGGAGTGGACGTCGACCCGGCTCAGATAGACGGGCACCTCCCCCGCGGCCTCGTCGAGTTCCGCGCGGCTGGGCAGCCGGGCGCCGGTCCAGGTCGACTCGTCCCAGCCGTGCGCGAGCAGGATCTCGCCGGGCAGCGCCGCCGTGCGCACGGCGGCGAGCAACTCGGCGGCGTCGCGGACGCCGGTGAGGTCGAGCCCGGTGAGATGCAGGCCGGTGTTGGTGGCGTGGACGTGGGCGTCGACGAAGGCGGGGGCGACGAACGCGCCGGCGAGGTCCACCACCTCGGCGTCGGGGTGCAGCGCACGGCCGGGTGTGTCCTGTCCCACCCAGACCACCGTGCCGTCGGTCACGGCCAGCGCGGTGGCATCGGGCGAGCTGGGGGTGTGGATGCGTCCGCCCACCAGGAGCGTCGTGTCACTGCTACTCACGCTCCAGAGTGTGCCACCCGCTCCCGGACGAGAAGTTTTGCGTCTGAACGTCGATATGAAAGGATATTTTCACGAGCAGTCGACATTGAGGAGCAGAAGTGACTGTGACCCAGGAACCTGCTGAACCCGCTGCCGAGCTCGCGGAACAGCCCTACACCTACCGGCGCGTCGAGTTGGCGGAACCCGACTGGCGGCGCTTTCCGGGCTGGCGCGACGTGACCGAGGCGCAGTGGCGGGACGCGCAGTGGCAGCGAGTCCACTGCGTACGCAACGTCAAGCAACTCCGCGCGCTGATGGGAGACCTGCTTGAGGACCGGTTCTACGACGACCTCGTGGCCGACCAGCAGGAGCTCGCGACGATGTCGATGCTGCTGCCCCCGCAGATGCTCAACACGATGGCGCCGCACGCGGGCACCGATCCGGCCAAGGTCACCGAGGCGTTCTACGCCGACCCGATCCGCCGCTACATGCTGCCCGTGCGCAGCGACCGCGACCCCGACTGGCCGAGCCACCCGCATTCGCAGCGCGACTCGCTGCACGAGGCGGAGATGTGGGTCGTGGAGGGCCTCACCCACCGCTACCCCACCAAGGTCCTGGCCGAGCTCCTCTCGACGTGCCCCCAGTACTGCGGGCACTGCACCCGCATGGACCTGGTCGGCAACTCGACCCCCCAGATCGACAAGCACAAGCTCGCCCTCAAGCCGGTGGACCGCCAGGACGCCATGATCGACTACTTGAAGCGCACCCCGGGCGTGCGCGACGTGGTCGTCTCCGGCGGCGACGTGGCCAACGTGCCGTGGCACCAGCTCGAAGCGTTCCTCATGCGACTGCTCGACATCGAGACCGTGCGCGACATCCGGCTGGCCACCAAGGCACTCGCGGGGCTTCCGCAGCACTGGCTGCAGCCCAAGGTCGTCGAGGGGCTGGCCCGCGTGGGCGGCACCGCGCGCCGCCGTGGCGTGAACCTCGCCATCCACACCCACGTCAACCACGCGCAGTCGGTCACGCCGCTGGTGGCGGAGGCCACCCGCGCCGCACTGGACGCCGGGGTGCGCGACGTCCGCAACCAGGGCGTGCTCATGCGCGGGGTCAACGACACTCCGGCGCAGCTCTTGGACCTGTGCTTCGCGCTCCAGGGCGAGGCGAGCATCCTGCCCTACTACTTCTACATGTGCGACATGATCCCCAACGCGGAGCACTGGCGGCTGTCGGTGGCCGAGGCGCAGGAACTCCAGCACGCCATCATGGGCTACCTCCCCGGCTACGCCACGCCGCGCATCATCTGCGACGTGCCGTACGTCGGCAAGCGGTGGGTACACCAGCTCGCCGAGTACGACCGCGAGCGCGGCATCTCGTACTGGACGAAGAACTACCGCACCGGCATCGAGCACGACGATCCCGAGGCGCTGCGCCGCCGGTACCCGTACTACGACCCGGTGTCGACGCTGCCCGCGGCCGGGCAGCAGTGGTGGCGGGAGAACGGCTGAACCACCCTTTCGGGTGGTCGACGCCACGGCTAACATGCGGCATGCCCGCCTGGCGAAGATCATCTCGCGGCCCCGCCCCGGCTCTGCCGTGGCGGGCCGCGCCGAAAGCGGCCCTGTCGAGTCCCCTGACGCTCGTCGCCGCCGCCATTACCACGTTGCTCTCCTGCTTCCTCGCGGTCGGCGCGGTGCTGCACAGCTCCGCCGCGGGCGGCGCGACGCTGGACCACCAGGCCGCCACCGTGTGCCCGGACTCGTACGGCCCGGTCATCACCCAGGCAGGAGTGGCGCCGGAGAAGGTTCCCGCGATCATCGAGACCGTGGAGCGGCACGCCGCCGTCCACGGCTTCGGCACCCCCACGGTGAGCCTGTTCAGCCACGAAACGCAGGGCGTCGAGTTCGGGACCGGCGAGGGCTTCATCGTGCGCCTCGGCTACCGCGACGGCGGGACCGAGCAGCTCACCCAGCTGCGCGGTGACGACACCACCGGGCTGTGGGTGGGACGCGACCTGGCGGGTTTCGCCGGGATCGGGCCGGGCGACCGCGCCGTCAACACCGAATGGCCCGCGATCTCGGGCGTCTACACCGACCTCTACAACCCCGCGCCGCGCTGGTGGTGCTCCGTCCAGGACCTCGCGGTGCAGGACCGGCTGATGGATCCCCCGGGCGGCGCCGTCGTGTTCGCCACCGACCGGGCGGCGTTCGACGACGCCACGCGGGACCAGGAGTCGCTGGAGCGGCTCACGGTCACCTTCCCTGCCCCAGCGCCGCGCACCCTGGCCCAGGCCGAGGATTCCCAGGACCGGGCCGAGGCACTGCTCGCCGGTGTCCGCGACGAGCTGCGCGACCAGGGCATCGCCGCCCCCCTGCTGTCGACGCCGTTCGCGCGCTCGCTGGAGCTGGCCCGGCAGGCGCAGTCGACGGTCACGTTCTCGATCCTGCCGCTGGCCGCGCTGAGCGTCGGCGTGGGCCTGCTCGGCGCCGCCACCGTGGGTTTGCAGTGGTACCACCGCCGCCACGCCCAGGTGCGCCTGCACTCCGCACGCGGCCACGGTCCGGTGGCCGTCGGCAGCCTGGCCGCGGCCGAACTGGGCGGGTTCGTGCTGGCCGGGGGCATCGCCGGTGCGGTGCTGGCCCGGGTGAGCGCCCCGCTGTTCGCACCACCGGGCCAGGTCACCACCGGCGCACAGTGGTTCGCCGCCGGAGCGGCGATGCTGGTGCTGCTGGCGGCGATGTCCCTGCTCGTGCTGGTGGTGGCGGTGCGTACGCACCGCGAGTTCGGCCTCGGCCTCACCGCGCCCCGGCGACGACGCGGGGTGTTGCCGCTCGTGCCGTGGGAGCTGCTGACCGCGGCGGTGGCACTGTGGGGCTGGTCCCGGCTGCCGCACGGCGGCGGCACCGGTTCCACCGGCCCCGTGCCCGAGACCGATCCGCTGGCCCTGATCTACCCGGTCGCGGTGGTGCTGACCGTCGGCCTGGTGACCGCCCGCCTGGCCTGGTGGGCGCTGCGGGCCTCGCACCGGCTGCGCTGGTGGTCGCGGCCGACGGCGCAGTGGGCGGTGCGGCGCCTGGCGCACGCCCGGGGGCCCGTCACCGGCGTGCTGATCGTCGCCGTGCTCGCGGTCGGCACGCTCACCGTCGGTTCGGCGATCTCGTCGGGCCAGCAGAGCGCGCTGGCCGAGAAGTCCGGAGTCTTCGTGGGCTCCGAATCGCGCACGGACGTGGAGAACGCCGTGGGCCGGGGTGAGATCGCACTGCCCGGATCGTTGCGCGAGCGCAGCACGGTGATCGGCACCGTCGGCGCGGGTGAGGGCACCGCGATGGTGTTCGATCCGGACACGTTCACCCGCGCCGCCTACACCGAGCATTTGCCGGACGCCACGCTGACCGACCTGCTCGCCCGGCTGGACGGCGCGGGTCCCGGCGGGGCGGTGCCCGTCATCGCGGTCGGCGACGCCCCGGCGACGGAGACCACCCCGTTCGGCGAGATCCGGGCCGTCGGCCGCCTTGACGTGGTTCCGGTGCTCGGCGGGCAACCGGGCTACCTCGTGCCCCGCACCGCGCTGGACGCGGACCAGCTCGACGCGGTCCCACGCTGGGCGGTGCTGTCGACGGCCACCGTGGCGGAGGTGGGCGCCGCGCTGCGGCAGGAGGCCATCGTGCACATGAACGCGGTGGGCAGGGCGGGCGCCTTCGATGCCCTGCCCTTCTACGTCGTCGAGTGGACGTTCGGGTTCGTGGCGCTGCTGGGAGTCGTCCTCGGAGTGGCCGCGGCGCTGGCGATGCTGGTGGCGATGGAGACCCGGCGACGGCAGAACACGTTGACGGCGGCACTGGCACGGCGCATGGGTCTGCGCCGCCGCGCACTGTGGGGCGGCCAGGCGGTCGAGCTGGGCACGGTGGCCGGGCTGGCGCTCGCCGTCGGCCTCACCTGCGGGGTCACCGTGGCAGCGCTGTCGGTGCGGCGGTTCGACCCGGCCCGCTGGCTCCCTCCGGGGTCGGGCCTGCCCGGCCTGGCGCCGCTGGTGCTCACGGTCACGGCCTGTGGCCTCGTGGTGGTGGGACTGGCCTGCTGGATCGCGGTGCGTTCCGTGCGCACCGCCCGAGTCGCGGAGCTGCTGCGTGAGTGACGAGCCGATCTACCGCCTGCGGCGGGTGGGTGTCGACTACCCGCTTCCCACAGCCCGCGACGGTCGGGTCACGGGACTCGACGACGTCACCCTCGACGTCCCGGCGACCGGGCTGACCGTGCTCGCCGGGCCGTCCGGCTCGGGAAAGTCGACATTGCTGCGGGTGCTGGCCCTGTTCCAGCCGCCCACGCGGGGACGTGTCGCCTTCGCGGGCGCGGCGGTCGGGCCGTCCCCGCGCGAACGCCGCGCTGTCCGGCGCCACGGGATCGGCCTCGTCTTCCAGACCCCGACCGACAACCTGCTGCCGACGCTGTCGGTGGCGGACAACCTGCACGCCGCCGCCCAGTCGGCGCGGCGGCGGGCCGACTCCGAGGACCTGCTGACGCGGATGGGGCTCGCCGGGACGGGTCGATGGCGGATTCCCGCGCTGTCGGGCGGGCAGCAGCAACGGCTGGCGTTCGCGTGCGCGCTCGCGCGCGGCTGCCCGGTCGTGCTTGCCGACGAACCGACCTCCCAGCTCGACGACACCTCGGCGGGACACGTGCTCGACGCGATCACCCGGCTCGTGGACCAGGGTGTC
This sequence comes from Saccharomonospora piscinae, assembly GCF_005862235.1. Classification (GTDB taxonomy): domain Bacteria; phylum Actinomycetota; class Actinomycetes; order Mycobacteriales; family Pseudonocardiaceae; genus Saccharomonospora; species Saccharomonospora piscinae. The sequence goes on from NZ_VCEK01000001.1 coordinate 441,441, forward strand.
CCGGTCGTGACGACCTCGCACGACGACCGGGTCGTCGAACGCGGGGACCGCGTGGTCCGGCTCCGCGCCGGGCGGCTCACCGACCAGGAGGAACATCCGTGACACTCGGCCGCACCGACGCCGCCACCCCGCCACGGCAGCGGGGCGAGCACCCCGCCCTGCACGCGACCGGACTGCGGCGCCGCTTCGCCCAGGCCGGGCAGCACACCGAGGTACTGAGCGGCGCCGAACTCACCGTCGAGGCAGGAGAGCTGGTGACGATCACCGGCCGCTCCGGGTCGGGCAAGACCACGTTGCTCGCATTGCTGTCCGGGTTCGACGCCCCCGACGAGGGCACGGTGACCTTCGGCGGCGAACCCGCCGACGCGGTGCCGTGGTGGGTGTGCGCGGTGCTGCCGCAGGCGCTCGGGCTCGCGGCCGAGCTCACCTGCGCCGAGAACGTCGCCCTGCCACGGCGCCTGCGCCCCGCGACGGCAGGGTCGGCGGAGCCACCCGAGTCGCGCGGTGTTGCGGAGGTGCTGGCCGATCTCGGCCTGGCCGACCTCGCCGACCGCTATCCCGCCGAGCTGTCCTTCGGGCAGCAACAGCGCGTGGCGCTGGCGCGTGCCGTCGTCGACGGGCCGTCGGTGCTGCTCGTCGACGAACCGACCGCACATCTCGACGCCGCCGCCACGGGCACGGTGCTGGCACTGCTGCGGCGGCAGGCCGACGAGGGCACAGCCGTCGTGGCCGTCACCCACGATCCCGCGGTGCGGGAGGTCGCCGACCGGCGGCTGCGGCTCGACTCCGGTGTGCTGGTTCCGGGCTGAGACCGGCCCCTGGCGGGAATGCGTAGAATGATCGACCGTGCGCAGGTCTCGGTGGGTGCTCGGCGGATTCGCGCTGTTCGCGGTCACCGTCCTGGTGGCCGTGCTGGTGGTCATCGGTGGTGACCCCGACGCCCCCGTCGACCCGCCCGGGCCGCCCGGCACCGGCCCGCTCACCGTCGTGTCGCTGGGTGACAGCACTCTCTCCGGCGAGGGAGCGGGCGACTACACGGCCGAGACGGACGGCCGCGACGGCAACTGGTGCCACCGCTCCCCGAACGCCCTGGTACACCAAGTCTCGCTCACCGGGATCGTGGACTCGGTCAACCTCGCCTGCTCCGGCGCCCCGTCGGGCCACGTCTCACTCGGCGACGTCGAGCAGTGGACGGAGCCCTCGCAGGCCGGTCAGCTCCGCGCACTACTTGACGAGCACCGGGTCGCGGCCGTCGTCATTGCACTGGGCGCCAACGACGACCCCCACTTCTCGCGGCTCATCTCGGAGTGCTTCACGTCCTGGTTCCTCGACCAGCGGGCCCCGTGCAGCGAGAAAATCAAGGCCGACTGGCAGCGCCGGCTCGACGCGATGGCGCCCAAGGTCCGCGACGCCGTGGGCGACGTCCGGCAGGTCCTCACCGACGCGGGTTACGAGCGCCAGGACTACGAGCTGGTACTGCAGTCCTACGCCTCCCCCATCGGCCCCGGCATCCCCGAGCAGTGGCGCAACCTCAACGGCTGCCCGTTCCGCGCCGAGGACCTGGCCTGGGTCGCCGAAACCGGCACCGTGTCACTGTCCGAGACATTGCGCGCGGTGGCACGGGAGGCCGACGCGCGGTTCCTCGACCTCTCCCGTGCGGGCACCGGGCACGAGGCGTGCAGCGGTGGCGAGGACGCGAGCGACGAGTGGTTCACCCGCTTCACCGTGGAGTGGGACAACCTCAAGGACGTCGACCGCGCGTCGCATGCCCTGCAGGAGTCGTTCCACCCCAACGCCGCGGGCCACGAGCAGTTCGCGCGGTGCCTGAGCGAGTTCCTCGCCACCGACGACCGCGAGGCCGCCTGCCTGGAGGGCGAGGACGGCAACCTGCACGCCGCCGCGTCCTCGCACTCACTCGCGGGCCCCTGAACCGTCGCTCACCCCGTGCGGCGGACGCGGACGACGCAGTCCTCACGCCGGCCGGGCTGCCCCTCGGGCCCCGTCACCTCGCTCGACACGAGGCCGGCCCGCTCGACGTCCCACCCCGGCGCCGGAAGACCCAAGGCGGCGAGCACGTCGGCGGCGGTCGGGAACTCGATGTCGGCGGGCGGCTCCTCCATCCACGTCGGCCACCCGGCGTGCCCGATGATCAGCAGCACCCCGCCGGGCGCCACCGCCTCGGCCGCCCTGGCCAGGATGGCCTCGCGTTCCCCGTCGGCGGCGACCGGCGAGTGCAGGAACTGCGCCGACACCAGGTCGAAGGTGCCCTCGGGAAAGGACCGGGCGAGGTCGTGGCGTTCCCACTCGATGGCCTCGGCCACGCCCTGCTCGGCGGCGTGTTCGGCGCCCCGGCGCAACGCCGTCGCCGAGACGTCCACGGCCCGCACGCGCCAGCCGTTCCGGGCCAGCCAGAGCGCGTCGGCGCCCTCCCCGCAGCCGAGATCGAGGACGGTGCCGGGCGGCAGAGCCACGCCGTCGCGCACCTCACGCTCCAGCAGCGGATTGACGCGCCCGCTCCACACCCGGTCGCGGTAGAAATCCTCCCAGTACTCGTCCGCGGTCGCTGCCTTGTCGGGTTCGTGCTGATCATGCCCGTGCTGCGCGGGCCGGTTCGGTGTGTTCACGTCCGCATGGTGCGCCGGACGCGCGGCGCGAGGCCAGTTTCGTTGCTGTTCCGGCAACGGGCGGGTCAGCGTCGCGCGGGCTCCCCTTCGCGCGGGACGGCACGTCTGCGCGCGAAGGTCACGGCGGCCACCAGCACGGCCAGGAACACCACGGTGCCCGCCCAGATCAGGCCCTGGGTCATCGTGAGACCGGCGCCCTCGGCACCCGGGGTCCGGCCGCCGTCGCGCCCCGTGATCACCACAGTGACCGCGGTGGCGATGACGCCCACCGTGGCGACGATCCCGCCGATCCGTAACGCGAGAGCGACCGGCCTGCCCCGCAGTGCCCCGCCGCGTTCAGCGGGGCGCGCGGGCACCAGAAGCCGCGCCAGCAGCAGCAGGGCGGGCGGGAGCTGGAGCAGCCACAGCGTGGTGCGGGGCCAGCCGTCGAACCAGACGTTGGTTCCGTAGAGCAGGGTGTGCCACACGCTGAGCACGTAGACCACGAGCACGAACCGGTGCAACGCCCGCCACGGCCCGGCCCCGAGCCGGGTGCGCAGGTAGTAGGCCAGCCCGAGCGGGATCGCGAGATAGAACGCCAGCAGCCCCAACAGGATCGCCACCCTGCCCGTGCCCGAGTCGTAGCCGCCCGGCACGAAGCTCTCGACGAACGCGCGCCACACCCGGCCCAGCAGCGTGTCGGAGTCACTGGTGCGGACCATCTCCGCGAAGAACAGCGCCGCATGCAGGAACATGAGGGCGACCGTGGTGAGACTGGTCGTGCGGTGCAGCCGTTCGAGCCGCGCCGGGGACACCGGCAGCCACCCCGGTGGACGGCCCGAGCGCAGCAGGCCGAACATGGTCGTCAGCCAGGCCCAGAGCAACGCCGACCAGCCGAACGCCTGGCACAGCCAGTACAGCAGGTAGGCGTCGGCGTCGGCGAGGTACGGCATCACGTCCAGCGTCGCCGACTCGCCGTTGTCGATCCGCGCGTACAACCACACGACGATCGCCCCGGTGATCACCAGCGCCGCGGTCGCGTCGGGGATCGCGCCCCGCAGGTCCGCGCGCAGCGCCGCCGTGTCCATCGCGCCCCGGCGCCGTCTCCGGCTCGTGTCCCGCACCACCGCACCCCCATGTCGCCAGGGACCCGGCCGGCGCCGAGTCGGTAGAAGGTTTCTGCCACAGCGGTACTCAATCGGTCAAGAGCGCCTGGGGGCCGTTCGTCGGCGCCCGCCGCCCGCCGACGACGGTTCGTTACCGTGGTGTTCGGCGGCGAAAGGGACGCAGGGTGGACAAGCTGATGCAGATCGGCGAGGTCGCGGAACGCACGGGGCTCTCGCTGCGCACGATCCGGCACTACGAGGAAGTCGGCCTCGTCGTGCCCCAGAGCCGGACCCAGGGAGGCTTCCGCCTCTACACGCAGCTCGACGTCGACCGCCTGAACCTCGTCAAGCGCATGAAGCCGCTCGGGCTGGCGCTGGAGAACATGCGCGACCTGCTCGCGGTGCTCGACCCCACGCCGGACGAACCGGAACCGGACGACGCGACGGGGCGGCTGGCCGAACTCACCGGCATCGCCGAACGCCGCTGCGACGAACTCCGCTCCCAGCTGCGTCACACCGAGGAACTCGCGGGCATGCTGCGCAGCCGCCTCCGCCTGACCCGGCGTGAGCACGAGCGCGATCCCGTCTGACCCAGCGTGATCGCGCTCGTCTCGTTCCCGCCACCGCGACCGGTTCGCTAGCGGCGGCCCGCGTCCCGCAGTTCGGTGCCGGACTCGACGGCCGAAGAGGCGCGGGTGCGCATCCGGTGTTCGCTCACCAGCGCCACCACCACGACGACCACGCCCAGCCCCGCCAGTGCCGCCGCCGTGCCGACGTGCTCACCGGGTGCCAGCAGGTTGCGGTCGTCGTCCTGCCACGGCCACAGCGCACGAAGGCTGCCCGCCATCAGCCCCGTGAGCACGACCAGCGTCATGCGGTGCCAGCGCGTCAGCAGCCACTGCAGCAGCTTGACGATCGAGGCGAGCCCGACGAGAGCGCCCAGCGCGAACAGCCCGAGGTAGCCGAGATCGCGATCGTTGACCGCCGTCAGCGTCGACTGGTAGAGCCCGAAGGTCAGCAGGAGGAACGAACCGGACAGGCCCGGGAGCACCAGCCCCGACACCGCGAGGGCGGCGGCGACGAGGAGCACCGGTGGGGTGGCGTCGACGTCGCCGGGCGGCAGGCTCACCACGATGAAGGCCAGCGCGGCGGTCACCACCGCGGCGGCGATTTCGGGCAGCCCCCAGCGCCCCTTGCCGTCCGCGCCCTGCTCTGCGCCGTGCTCTGCGCCCTGCTCTGCCGAGCCCCGCACACTCAGCGAGAACGGCACCCACAGCGAGGCCAGCACCAGCCCGAAGAACAGCGCGCTCGTCTGCACGGGATGGTCCTCGACCCAGCCGCCCATGAGCCGCGCCATCAGCAGGAGTGCGGCGACCATCCCGATCAGCATCGGCACGATGACGCGCCAGTGCACGGCCCGGAACTCCAGGGCGGCCCGCTCCATGCCGCGACCGCGCAGGCCGTCGGTGACCGTGCGGCGGACGCCGCTGATCAGGTGGCCGGCCGAGGTGATCGCCGTGTCGTACACCCCCACCACAAGCGCGACGGTGCCGCCACTGACGCCGGGCACAGTCTCCGCCGTACCGATCAACGCACCGCGAAGAACGTCCACGAGCGCCCGCGACCGCGAGCGTGGGGGTTTCGTGCCGTGCGGCGTGGTCGTCACTGGTCCTCCTGAGGAATCGAGCTGGCTGGGGCGGGAGCGCCTGACGCTGACGGCGCGTCGGGCGACGAACCACATCGTCCCGCGCGGTGACGATGTTCTCAGCACTCCGAAGCCGGGCGAACACCGCCCGGGAGGTTGGCGGCACCCTCGTCGATCAGATCACCGTCGCGGGACCGGACTCTCACGTCGGGGTATGGTTCCCCCGGCGGTACGAGCCCCAGCGCTGCGGCTCCCGCTTGTCGATCGAATCACCACCCTCTCGTGAAAGAAGCTGATGTCGCCTTCTCCCGCCCTGCCCACGTCGTCGGCCGCACGGAGGCGGCGCCCCGCCTGGCTTTCCCCTCGAGTGTTGCGCACCGAGGCGCTGGCCGGGCTCGTCGTCGCACTGGCCCTCATTCCCGAGGCCGTGTCGTTCTCGATCATCGCGGGGGTCGACCCCAGGGTGGGGCTGTTCGCCTCGTTCACGATGGCGGTCACCATCGCCCTCACCGGCGGTCGCCCGGCGATGATCTCGGCAGCCACCGGCGCCATCGCACTCGTGGTCGCCCCGCTGGCGCGGGAACACGGCGTGGAGTACCTGTTCGCCGCCGTGGTCCTCGGCGGGCTGCTGCAGATCCTGCTCGGCGCGCTGGGCGTGGCGAGGCTGATGCGGTTCCTGCCCCGCAGCGTGATGGTCGGCTTCGTCAACGCGCTGGCGATTCTCATCTTCCTCGCCCAACTGCCGTACCTGACCGACGTTCCGTGGGCGGTGTACCCGTTGTTCGCGGGCGGGCTCGCCGTGCTCGTGCTGCTGCCCCGGCTGACCAAGGCCGTGCCCGCACCACTGGTGGCCATCGTCACGCTGACCACCCTCACGGTGGCCGCCGGGATGGCGGTGCCCACCGTCGGCGACGAGGGCAGGATGCCCGACAGCCTGCCCGTGCTGGGTATCCCGGCCGTGCCGCTGAGCCTGGAGACGCTCGTCATCATCGCGCCCTACGCGCTGGCTCTCGCACTGGTGGGCCTCATGGAGTCGCTGATGACGGCCAAGCTCGTCGACGACCTCACCGACACCCACTCCGACAAGACCCGCGAGTCGTGGGGCCAGGGCGTCGCCAACATCGTCACCGGGTTCTTCGGCGGCATGGGTGGCTGCGCCATGATCGGCCAGACGATGATCAACGTGAAGTCCGGGGCCCGCACCCGTGCCTCGACCTTCCTCGCCGGTGTCTTCCTGCTGGTGCTGGTGGTCGCGCTCGGCAACATCGTGGCGCTGATCCCGATGGCGGCGCTGGTCGCGGTCATGGTCATGGTCGCGGTCGCCACGTTCGACTGGCACAGCGTCCACCCCGCGACCCTGCGCCGGATGCCGGTCAGCGAGACCGTGGTGATGCTCGCGACCGTAGGCGTCACGGTCGCCACCCACAACCTCGCCATCGGCGTCGGCGTGGGCGTGCTCGTGGCGATGGTCGCGTTCGCCCGCAGGGTCGCCCACCTCGTCACGGTCGACGGCGTGCTCGACCCCGACGGCACCACCAAGATCTACCGCGTCACGGGCCAGCTGTTCTTCGCCTCCAGCAACGACCTCGTCTTCCAGTTCGACTACGCCCACGATCCCGCCACCGTGGTCATCGACCTCTCCGACGCCCACATCTGGGACGCCTCCACGGTCGCCGCCCTCGATGCGATCACCACGCGTTACGAGGCGCGCGGTACCGAGGTGACGATCACCGGCATGAACACCGACAGCCACCAGCGCCACACCGCACTGGCCGGCACGCTCACGGGCGGCCACTGAACCGGTCACCGAGGTCCCCGCGCCGCGGGCGTACGCTGGCCGCCCCCGGTCCCCGACAACGAAGTCAGGTCACGATGCGTTTCGAAGAGCTCGACTGGCGAGCGACCCCGCTGGGGGAACTCGTGCTGCGTCGACGCTGGGACCCTGCCGTCGACGCCGAGGTTTACGAGATCAAACTGGACGACGAGTACCTCATGTCGAGCCTGTTCACCGTCTCCGAGACCGAGCTCGGGGTGCGCGGGCTGGCCGGCATCGACCACGACGAGATCGACGTGGTCGTCGGCGGGCTCGGCCTTGGCTACACGGCGAAGGCGGTGCTCAGCAATGCCCGGGTGGCCTCGCTGGTCGTCGTCGACGCCCTGCCCGAGGTGATCGAGTGGCACGAGCGGGGCCTCATCCCCGCCGGGACGGCACTGCGGGCGGACCCGCGGTGCCGCCTCCGGCACGGGGACTTCTTCGAGCTGGTGCGCACCGGGGAGCCGTTCGACGCCGCACGACCGAGGGTCCACGCCATCCTCGTCGACATCGACCACTCGCCCCGGCACCTGCTGCACCCCGGTCACGCCGACCTCTACACCCCGGCGGGGCTGGACCGGCTTCGCGACCGGTTGCACCCCGGCGGGGTGTTCGCCCTCTGGTCGAACGACCCGCCGGACGAGGAGTTCACCGCGCTGCTGACCCGGCACTTCGAGGGCGTACGGGCCGAGGTCGTCACGTTCCCCAACCCGCTGCAGCACCGCGAGGCCACCAGCACCCTCTACCTCGCGACCACGGCCCCGGCGGCACCCTGACGCGCTGTCACAGCGCTCACAGGGCGCAGTAGGCGTCCAGCGCGGCCGTGGCCACGTCCTGCTGCCCCTGCGTGCCGCTCAGCAGGTGCATCTCGTTGGCGGCGGCCACGACCTGCCGCTCACCGTCGTCGCTGGCCAGCCACAGGGTGTAGTAGCCGAGGACGCCACCCGTGTGCTGCCAAGCCGGGCCGCACTCCGTCTGCATACGGATCACGCCCAGCCCGGAACCCCGGCCCTCGTCGTTGATCGGGAAGACGTCCTTCAACTGGGCCAACTGCGCCTCGGGCAGCAGGCCGCCCGTGAGCAGGGCCCGGTGGAAGGTGGCGAGGTCGTCCAGAGTGGACACCATCGCGCCCGCGGCGCCCATGAACTCGACATTGGACACCGTCACGTCGCGGATGACCAGGCCACCGATCCAGAAGTGCCCGCTCATCGCGTCCTCGGGCATCGTGGGTTCGGTGGGGAAACTGGTGCGCGTGAGCCCCAGCGGTTCGATGATCCGCTGCCGGACCTCGTCGGACACCGCGTTGCCGGTGACACTCTCCACCACCATGCCGGCCAGCACGTAGTTGGTGTTGGAGTAGCTGTACGTCTCCCCCGGCGCTCCGGGTGCGGCGAAGGCCAGGGCCGCGTCGACGAGCCCCTGCCGGTCCCAGTATCCCCACGGGTCCAGGTTGGCCGAGTACCTCGCCTGCACGGCGAGATCCTGGAAGTGGTCCGGCAGGCCGGAGGTGTGGTTGAGCAACTGCCGCAGCGTGATGTCGGCACCGTCGTAGTTCTCGGTGTCGACCACACCCGGCAGCCACTCGGCCACCGTGTCGTCGAGCGAGAGCAGTCCCTCGGCTTCCAGTTGCAGCAGCACGGTCGCGACGAACGCCTTGGTGTTGCTGCCGATGCGGAACGGCGACTGCGGATCGGCCGGTGCGCCGGTGAACCAGTCGTTCTGCCCGGCGTGGACGTACTCGGCGTCGTCGCCGTCGCGGACAAGGCCGATCACGCCGGGATAGCCGTCACTGACTCCCAGCTCGGCACCGGCCTGCAGGACGTCGGCGGCCGTCGCGGTGTCGGCCGAGGCCGGGACGGCCGCCACGGTGGTGGCCAGCAGAGCCAGGGCGGCGCCCAGCACGGGTGTGCGCACGGATTCCATCGGTGTTCCTCCCCAGGTAGTGGTGCCGCAGACCGTAGAGACCGTGGCTGACATCGCGATGAAACCGCAGCTCAGCGTGGATCACGCCGCCGCTACGATGTGGAAGTGCGCACGACCATCGACCTTCCCGACGACCTGCATCGGCTGGCGCAGTCGCTCGCGCGGGACACCTCGCGCTCACTCAGCGACATCGTCGCCGAACTGATGCGCCGCGGACTCGGCGAGAGCGCCGGTGCCGCTCCCACCCGAAGCGCCCGGACCGAACTCCCGGTGGTCGAACTCGGCAAGGTCATCACCACGGACGATGTCCGTGCGGTGGAGGACGAGTGACGGTGTTTCTCGACGGCTTCCGGAGCCAGGAGCGCGTGCTGGACGAAGGGGGCCCCGGAACCTCAGCCCACGAGCGCACGCCAGGTGATCGCGCCGGCCAGCCCGTCGACGACGAGCCGGTTCCCGCTCTGGAACCCGCGCACGGCCGAGTTGGTGACCGAACCGAAATCGCCGTCGACGACGAGCCCGGCGCTGTGCTTGTTCAGCACCGTCTGCACCGCGCGGACGTGGTGGCCGTTCGCGCCCTGTGACAGCGAGTAGACGATCTCCGGCCAGGTCAGCGGCCCCACCTGACCATCGGCGACCAGGCCGCTGCCGCGCTGGAACGCCTTGACGGCCTCCGTGGACGTGGGGCCCAGCCACCCGTCGGCCTGGAGCCCGTGGCCGCGCTGGTTGAGCAGGTGTTGCACGGCCCGCACCCGCTGCCCGCGCGCGTCGGGGTCGAGCGCGGACCAGCCACCGCCGAGATCGACGCCGCGCGCGCCGGTGTAGGGCACGGGGTTCACCACCGAGCCGAGGCCGCCGCTGTGGATCTCGAAGTGCAGGTGCGGGCCGGTGACGTTGCCCGTGGCGCCCATGTCGCCGATGCGCTGACCGGCCGACACGGCCTGGTTCAGCGACACGCGGTAGGCGTCGAGGTGACCGTAGTAGGTGTAGCGCCCGCCGCCGTGCGAGATCACCAGCGCGTTGCCGGTGCGGCCCGGCAGGCCGCCACCCCACTGCCTGCGGATGACCGTGCCCGCCGCCGCCGCGTACACGGCCGTGCCGACGGAGTTGGTGATGTCCTGTCCCGCGTGGGAGGCGTCGCCCCGTGGCGCGCCGAAGTGGCCGCCGTTCGGGAAGTAGCCGAGTGCGGGATTGGTCCACGAACCGTCCCGCAGCGTCGCCGCGTGCGCGGACGGCGCGGCGGTGAACAGCAGTCCGAGCCCCACTCCGGTGCCCGCGAGCAGTGTGCGCCGCGAGATCCGGCCCGCCGCGCCCCGTTCCGTTGCAGCCACGTCGCCTCCCGTGCGTCGTCGTGAAGCCCGGAGTGTACGGAGGCGGCGCGCCCGTGACACCGGCCGGAAGAAGGGTGGAACGCGGCTTTCCGCGCCCGCCGACAACGCTGGTGACACACCCGCGGCGGTAGCGTGGTGGTGTGCGCCGCACGCGAGGGCATCGCTGGGCGGGGCGAGCCGCGGCCCTGCTCGCGGGCGCGCTCGTGGCACTGGCACTGCCCGGCGCCGGGTTGGGCTGGCTGGCGTGGTGTGGGCTCGTGCCGATGCTGCTGCTGCTCGCGCGTGCCGAATCGGCCCGCGACGCCGCATGGCGGGGCTGGGCGGCGGCGGTCGGATTCACCCTGGTGGCGCACCACTGGCTGGTGCCGCACCTGGGCGTGTTCACGGTGCCCGCGCTGGCGGTGGCCGGCTTGTTCTGGCTGCCGTTCGGTATCGCCGCCCATGCGGTGCTGCGGGCTCCGCTGACCACGCCGAGAGCCGCACTCGCGCTGGTGTGGCTGCCGTGCGTGTGGGTCGTGCTCGAGGTGGTGCGCTCGTGGCACCACCTCGGAGGCACGTGGGCGCTGCTGGGACTGAGCCAGTGGCAGGTGCGGCCCGCGCTCGGCGTCGCCTCGCTCGGTGGGGTCTGGCTGCTCAGCGGGGTGCTCGTGGCGGTCAACGTCGGTCTCGCCTGCGCCGTGTCCTCGGGCGCGCGCCCGGGTCCCCGGGTGCTGGGTGTCGGCGGCGCGCTTCTGGTGGCCGTCGCGTCGCTGGGCTACGGGGCGTCGCGTCCGGAGCCACCGTCGGCCGGCGTGGTCCACATCGCCGGGGTGCAGCCCGGCATCGTGTCCGACAGTGTCGCCGAGCACCTGCGTCTCACCCGGCAACTGGCGGGCAGCGGTGCCGACGTGGTGGTGTGGGGGCAGAGCAGTGTGCCACTCGACCCGGCCCGGCATCCGAGGCTGGCGGCCGAGTTGCGCCGCGCGGCCGGGTGGGCCGGTGGTCACCTGCTGGTCAACGTCGACGCCCGTGGGCAGGACGGCCGGATCACGAAGGCCACCCACCACTACCGGCCGGACGGCCTCGCCGGGACCTACCGCAAGCAACGGCTGGCCCCGTTCGGCGAGTACGTCCCGCTGCGCCCGTTGCTGGGCCCGCTGCTGGGCCACACCGACGCGCCCGAGGTGGACCGGGCGTCCGGTGCCGGGCTGACGCTGCTGGCCGTCGACGGAGTCCGGCTGGGTCCGCTGATCTCCTACGAGTCCACGTTCCCGGATCTGCGGCGCGCGCTCGCCGCGCGGGGCGCGGACGTGACCGTGGTGCAGGGTTCCCTGACGACGTTTCACGGCAGCTGGGCCCAACGGCAGCAGGCCGCCGCCGAAGCGGTGCGGGCCGCCGAGTCGGGCCGTGCCGCCGTACTGGTCAACTCCAGTGGCACCTCCGCCGCGTTCGACGCGCTGGGCAGGCCGCTGGCGTGGCACGGCCCCGGCGAGCGGGGCGCGTTCGTCGTCACCGTCCCCCGCCACACGGGCCTGCCGCCCTACGTCCGCTGGGGTGACACGGTTCCGGTACTCGCCGCCGTGGTCGCGGTGGCCGGTGTCGTGGCACTCGCCCGACCGCCCCGGAGCCTTCTCCTGCCGTGCGCTGTTCGCGCGAACCGCGGGTGGCGACGGGGACCGGCACGTTCGGAGAACACTCCGCGTGGTCCCGCGCCCTAGCCTCGCGAGGGTACCGAGTGCGCAGGAGGATCCGATGAGCCGGCTCGATGAGCAGCCCTCACCCGCTGCCGACCTCGCGACGGAGTATCCGCGTCGCCGCTGGCGCCTGGTGCTCTTCTCGTCGCTGGCCGGGTTTCTCCTCACCGTGGTGTGGTCGGCATCCTTTGTGGACAGCGTGATCGGCGGCACGGTGGCCGACACGATGCTGGGCCAGGACGCCGAGGAGATGGCGCTCGGCGGGATCGGTGCCGGGATAGCCTTCGCGCTGGTCTCCGGGATCGCGGGCACGTTCACCGCGTGCAACATCGCGGTGTTCAGCACGATGGCGCCGCTGGTCGGCGGCTCGGGTGGCCGGTGGCAGCGGGCGCGGCTGCTGCTGCGTCCGCTGTTGTGGCTGGGCCTTGGCATGGTCGTCGTGTCCGCGGTCTACGGCGCCGTCGTCGGGTTCGTGGGTACCGGGATGCCGCAGTTCGACGACGCGCCGTCCGTGCCGGGCGAGCTGAGCGGGCGACTGGTGCAGGCGTCCGTGGTGTTCGGCGTCATCGGACTGGTACTGGTCTATCTGGGGCTGGCCGCCGTGGGCGTCGTGCGAGACCCGTTCGCGCGGCGGCCCAACGGGCGCCTGCTGTTTCTCGGCGCGCTGGTGGGTGCGTTTCTCATCGGCAGGCCGTTTCCGCTGTTCCGCCAGCTGTTCCGCGACGCCGCCGAAGCGGGCGACCCGCTCTACGGCGCGGGCGCGTTCGTGTTGCAGTCCCTCGGCAACGTCGTGCTCATGGCGGTACTGCTCGTGCTCGTGAGCCTGTTCGCGGGGCCCCGGGTGGGCCGGTGGCTGGCCGCGCGGCAGGGCAGGCTCGCGTCCCTGACCGCTGCCGGAATGCTGGCCGCCGGAGTCTTTCTGGTGCTGTACTGGAACGTTCGGCTGCTCGCGATGCGCGACATCCTGCCCTGGTATCCGCTGGCGCCCTGGGTGTGATGCGTCGGTTCGGGTGACGGTCGCGCCGCCGCGAGCCGGAGTTCAGCCTAGCTTAGAGCCCCTGACACGTCGGCGTTCGAGCAGAACAGACCAATGTGTTAGGGGCTCTGAGGCCGGTGCCAGGCGCGCACTCCGAGTTCCCCGGTGGTGCCGAGGTCGAGGTGCGCGCCCCGGTCGCCGTCGAACCGCACCGGTTGCCACGGTTCGCCCTCGGCGGGGGCGACCGACAGGCGCTCGCCGACTTGCGGCGCGCCGGTTCCGGTGCGCGTGTTGCGCCACAACAGGTGGGTGTCGGCGGATTCCCCGGACCGCAAGGTCAGGGGCCGGGGCGGATCGTCGAAACCGTCGATGGTCGCGATGTCTCCCGAACCGTGAAGCACCCGAAGGTCCAGCGGTTCACCCTCGGCGTCGAGCACCCGCAGTACCGGATACCCGTCGAGCCGATAGGGTTCGTCTCCGCAGTTCGTGAGGCGCAGAGCCTGCACCCGCACCCCGGAGGCGGCCTCGTCGAGCCCCGCCGTGACGCGCACACCGCTGTCCGGGCAGGTCGAATCGACGGTCGCCTCAGGTGTCCGCGGCGGGGCTGGCTCGGGACCTACCGGGCCACCGGTGCATGCTCCCAGCACGAGCAATGCGGGCAGAGCGAACAGGACCCATCCCCCGGTTCTCATGCGGCCATTGTGCCCCGCGGAGGGGGGCACTCGGCCGACGGCACACCGCGCCGATACCTCGAGTCCGTTCTCCGTCCACTCGCCACCCTGGCGGCCCCCATTACTCCATTCGGACGATCACTTCTGCCGGAAACCAGCATAAGTGCGACTCTTCGCGTCTTAGATATTTACGTGACGGCCCGAAGTAATTAACGTCCTACCGGAACTTTACGTCGTACCCAGCCACGCCAAGCCAAGGCGAGGGCCATTCGCCGAACGGAGTAGGAGCGGGCATGCAACGACCACGTCCACGGCGCTCACTGAGCGGACGAGCACGGCCGGGAGTCGTGCGGCGCGCGACGGTCCTGGCGACCAGCGCAACGCTGGCACTCGGCCTGTCGACGGCCGCCGCCGCGAGTCAACCGGCGCAGCCGCAACAAGCGGCCGCACCGCCCGGCGATCGAGCCGCGGCGGAGGCGGTGAGTGTCCTCGTCTACCACGGCGAGGCCACGGAACAGGACGATCCGGTCGCCGACGCGGCCGCCGCGATCGAACAACTCGGGGCACAGACCGGCGAGTTCGCGGTCGAGACCTCGTCCGATCCCGCCGTCTTCAGCGACGACAAGCTCGACGCCTATCGCGGTGTCGTCTTCCTCTCCGCCGACGGAGCCGACCTCAACGGGGGTCAGGAAGCGGCGCTGCGGCGCTACGTGCAGGACGGCGGCGGTTTCCTGGGCGTCCGGGACGCCGCCAGGGCGCAGCCCCAGTCCGACTGGTTCACCGGACTGCTCGGCGCCCGTCCCGCCGGGTCCCGGCCCACCCCGCTCGAGATCGCGAACGTGACCGCCAGCGGCGAGAACCCGCCCAACGAGACCGCGTCGCACGCCGTGGACGGCAAGAACAACACGAAGTGGCTGACCTTCGACAGCACGGGTCAGCTCGCCGCCGAACTCGCCGAGCCCACAGCCGTCTCGCACTACGCGCTGGTCTCGGCCAACGACTTCCCCGGCCGTGATCCGAAGGACTGGACACTGCAGGGCTCGAACGACGGCGAAAGCTGGACCGATCTGGACCAGCGCACCGGCGAGGACTTCCCGGACCGGTTCCAGGCCAAGCAGTACCGGTTCGACAACGACACCAGCTATGCGCACTACCGGCTCGACATCACGGCCAACGACGGCGAGGACGCCATGCAGCTGGCCGAGTTCGAGTTGTATTCGGGCGAGGAGACCCCGCCCGAGAAGCCCCAGCCGCAGGAGGCCACCGTCAGTGTGGTCGACCGCCAGCACCCGGCCAACAAGGGGCTTCCGCTGACCTGGTCCCGCACCGACGCCTGGCCGAACTGGGAGAACAACCCCGTCGGCGAGGTACACACGGTCGCCCAGGTGCAGGAACACACCTACGACCCGGGCAACACGGGCAACGGTCCCTTCCACCCGATCTCGTGGTGCCACGACTACGACGGCGGCCGGGCCTTCTACACCGGAATGGGCGGCACGGCCGAGAGCTACGACGAGCGGAACTTCCGGGGCCACCTGCTGGGCGCCCTGGAATGGACCACCGGCATCGTGCGCGGCGACTGCCAGGCCACCATCGGCGACAACTACACCGTCGAGCGGCTGACCGAGGAGAACCTGCCCGGCAGGCTCAATCAGATGGGTGAGCCCCACGGATTGACCACCGCCGACGACGGCACGGTGTTCTACGTGGGCAAGGCGGCGTGTGCGACCGGTCCGGTGCCGGACTGGGAGTCCGAGGACGTCGGACTGGGCTGCGGCACGATCCACCAGTGGGACCCGGAGACCGGCCAGGCGTCGCTGCTGGCCTCGCTGGAGGTCTTCGGCAACCGCGGCAGCGGCGGCGAGCTGGTCAAGACCGAGGAGGGGTTGCTCGGAATGGAGCTCGACCCCGACTTCTCGGACAACGGCTGGTTCTACGTGTACTGGATGCCTTACGAGTCGATCGACACCGAGAAGCGGATCGGCGAGCGCACGGTCTCGCGGTTCACCTACGACCACGGCTCGTCCTCGGTGGACGAGGCCAGCCGGGTCGACCTGCTGGCGTGGGACACCCAGATCCACTCGTGCTGCCACGCCGGTGGTGGGATGGACTTCGACGACGAGGGCAACCTCTACATCGCCACCGGGGACAGCAACTCCTCGCAGGGCTCGGAGGGCTACTCGGGCAACAACTGGACCGAGGACTACGAGGGTGTGTCCTTCCAGGACGCGCGCCGCACGTCCGGTAACACCAACGACCTCAACGGCAAGATCCTCCGCATTCACCCTGAGGACGACGGCAGCTACACCGTGCCGGAGGGCAACCTCTTCCCAGCGGACGAATACTCGGGCGACAAGACGCAGCCCGAGATCTACGTGATGGGCGTCCGCAACCCGGCGCGGTTGCACTACGACCCCGTCAACGACTGGATCACCACGGCGTGGGTCGGCCCCGACGCCGGGGAGCCCAGCCCGGACCTCGGACCGGCGAAGTACGAGACCGCCACCGTCATCACCGAGGCGGGCAACCACGGCTGGCCCTACTGCATGGGCAACGGCCAGCCGTACCGCGACCGCAGCAACACCGACGCCAGCGAGCTGACGGGCTGGTACGACTGCGACAACCCGAAGAACACCTCGCCGCGCAACACCGGGCTGGAGGACCTGCCTCCGGTCAAGGACAACATGATCTGGTACTCGCCCCAGGGCGGTGGACCGGTGTATCCCGAGCGGGAGGACGGCAGCGGCCTGCCCACCTACGAGCTCGGCGACGAGACGTTCACCCAGCCCTACCTCAAGGGTGGCGGACAGGCCGTGATGGACGGCCCGACCTACCACCGTTCCCAGGTGGACACCGGCAGCGGAGTCGCGTGGCCGGAGTACTGGAACGGCAAGTGGTTCCTCGGTGACCAGTCCAACGCCAACAACCGCGTCGCGGTGACGGTCGACCCCGGCACCGTCGACGAGGCGGGTGCGCCGGCGTTCGGCGAGGACCTGCGCCACATCGTCCCGCCGGGTGGCGACGACACCGAGCTGCAGAGCTGGATGGACGCCGAGTTCGGTCCCGACGGCGCGCTCTACCTGCTCGACTACGCGGGTGGGTTCTTCAGCCTGGACGACAACCAGAAGCTGATCCGGGTGACCTACGACGGCGGCCCCGCCACCCCCGCACCGAACATGCGGGCGGACGCGGTGCAGAACAAGCCACTGACCGTCGGCTTCACCGGTGAGCGTTCCGGCGGCGTGTCCTACGCGTGGGACTTCGGCGACGGCACCACCTCCTCGGCGGCGAACCCGACGCACACCTACGACGCGGTCGGCAACTACACGGCGACCCTGACGGTGACCTACGCCGACGGGGAGACCGCGACCGTGGAGCAGGAGGTGGCGGTCGAGTGCGCCGTGCCGGACTCCAACCGCACGGTTCACTTCCGTGACACCGACACGAACGTGCGCAACCACGAGGCCGCGGGCGGCTGCACGGTCGACGACCTGATCGACGACGAGAGCAGCTGGGCCGAGAAGAGCGCCTTCGTGTCCCACGTCAAGGAGGTCACCCGCGACCTGCGCAAGGACGGCGTCCTCGACAAGAGCGAGCGCCAGACGCTCGTCAAGGCGGCCCGCCAGTCCGACATCGGCGGCGAGGGCGACAACGGCTACGAGTCGATCTTCAACGGGACCCCGCAGTCGCTCGACGGCTGGGAGCAGGCAGACGCCGGTGCCTTCTCGTTGCGACCCGACGGCTCGCTGCGTTCCTCGGGTGGCATGGGCATGCTGTGGTACTCCAAGCAGGCCTACGGCGACTTCTCCCTGAAGTTGCAGTTCCGGGACATCGCTCCGGAGGGACACCGCGCCAACACTGGTGTGTTCGTCCGGTTCCCCGACCCGAGGACTCCGCTGGAGCAGCGTCCGGCGACCAGTTGCGGCACGAAGGGTTCGGCTCGGAACTCCCAGGCGTGGGTCGGGATCTACTGTGGACACGAGATTCAGATCTACGACGGCGAGACCGGTGAACCGCAAAAGACGGGGTCGGTCTACAACTTCGACTCGGTGTACTACGGCCGGGCCGGAGTGACGCCGAAGGAGCAGTGGAACGACTACGAGATCCGGGTGGTGGACCAGCACTACACGATCACCCGCAACGGCAAGGTCATCAACGAGTTCGACAACTCGCCGGGCACCCAGTCGTCGCGTGACGGCGACCCGCCCACCGACCTGCGCCAGTTCGTCGACGGCTACATCGGACTGCAGAACCACGGGGACAACGACCTGGTCGAGTTCCGCAACATCCGGGTGCGGCAGCTGTGAGCCCGGCGAACCCGCGACCCGAGAAGTGGAGTGTGCGATGATCCGGCAGTTTGTGGCGGGCCTGCGAGCCCGCCGGACCGGGGCCGTGCGCGCGGCGACGGTGACCGGCGTGGTCACCTCGCTGGCGGCACTGTGGCTCGTGCCAGCCGGTGCGGCACCCGGCACCGCAGATCCGGCGGCCTCGTCGTCGACCGCCGCCCAGCAGCAGGTGCTGGAGTGGACGGCCGACGACAGCATGACGGAGTACGCCTCGGCTCCGGCCACGGCGGAGGCGGGCCCGGCGACGATCGTGTTCGAGAACAGCCAGGCCACCGGAAACACCACCGGCATGTCTCACACGCTGACGTTCGAGACGGGGTCGTCGGAGTACAACAGCGACGTCGACGTCAACCTCCTCGCCAGCCCGTTCGACGCGAACGGGGGCCGTCACGAGATCGAGGTGAACCTCACTCCCGGCACCTACCTCTACCTGTGCACGATCCCCGGGCACGGTGAGATGCGGGGAGAACTCGTGGTCACCGAGGGCGGTGGTGGCGACGACGACACCACCCCGCCGGAGGTCACGGCCGAGGTCACCGGCGACCAGAACGAGGACGGGTCCTACGTCGGTGCCGCCACGGTGGGGATCACGGCCACCGACAGCGGCTCGGGGATCGACACCGTCGAGTACAACCTCGACGGCGAGGGCTACCAGCCCTACACCGACCCCCTCACCGTCGACCAACCCGGCGACCACACCGTCGAATACCGCGCCACCGACAACGCCGGAAACACCTCCGACGCCGGATCGACCACCTTCACCGTCGTCGAAGGCGATCCGAACGACACCACGCCGCCGGAGGTCACGGCCGAGGTCACCGGCGATCAGAACGAGGACGGTGACTACGTGGCGTCCGCGTCGGTGGAGATCGCGGCCACCGACAGCGGCTCGGGGATCGACACCGTCGAGTACAACCTCGACGGCGAGGGCTACCAGCCCTACACCGACCCCCTCACCGTCGACCAACCCGGCGACCACACCGTCGAATACCGCGCCACCGACAACGCCGGAAACACCTCCGACGCCGGATCGACCACCTTCACCGTCGTCGAAGGCGAAACGGAGGACACCACGCCGCCGGAGGTCACGGCCCAGGTGACGGGTCCGCAGAACGCCCAGTGGGACTATGTGGACCAGGCCACGGTGTCGTTGTCGGCCAACGACACGGATTCGGGCGTGCGGTTCTTCCGCTACTCCCTCGACGGCGGGTCGTACACGCCGTACGGGGAGCCGATCGAGGTCAACGGGCCTGGCGAGCACACGGTGCTCTTCCACGCCATCGACCACGCCGGGAACCGGTCGGAGGACGGCACGGTGACCTTCACCGTCGTGGCGGCCGAGGGTGACGCCTGCGTCGAGTCGGACATCCGTGACACGGCGGTCGTCGCGGGCCACGACAGCACCGTGGCCAACGTCGACACCGGCAACGGCTGCACGATCAACGATGTGCTCGCCGGGCACTCGAAGCGCGGGCACGGCAACACGCTCGCCACGGTGACCGAGGTGGCCGACCGGCTGGCTGCCGAGGACGTCATCTCGCAACCGGAGAAGCGGCGGCTGGTGAAGGCCGCCGAGCACGCCGCCCGGTAACGTTCGGGGTTGGTGCCCAGAAGGCCACCCTCGCTGCGTGTCCCGCAGTGAGGGTGGCCTTCGCCGCGTCTCGTGCGGTGACGGTGGCCTTCGCGGCACCCGCCTCACGTCCGCCGGGCAACGCGGCGGTGCAGCCAGCGAACGACGAGCGCGTGATAGACCACGCCGCCCGCCAGGTACGGCCACCACGTCGCGTCGGCGGTCGCCGCGAGGAACGCCTCGGTGGGCCAGAACGTGGGCAGCACACCGAACGCCAACCGCCAGGGTGAGTCGAGGAACGCGGGGATCAGCGGCAGCCCCGCGATCACGATGCCGAGGCCGCGGATGACGGCCAGGCCCTCGACCTTGTTGCTCGCCAGCGCCAGGATCAGCAGCGTCACCACCAGAGCCGAGAGTCCGGTCAGCAGCCCGATCGGCACGAGCAGCGGTAGCCGCCGGGCCGGCAGCAGTCCACTGGCCCCGAGAGTGCCCACCACGCAGATCAGGGTGGCCACCACGGTGGTGGCCGACCGGTATCCCAGATACCGGCTCATCGACACCGGGCTGACCCGGATGGCGGTCAGCGTTCCGGCATCCCGCTCGTCGAGCACGAGCAGGGCCATCACACCACCGACCACGATCGCGCTGGTCAACAGGAGGAACCCGACCAGGATCAGCGGGTAGTAGGGCGTGAGGTCGAAGTCGTAGCGGTCGCGGAGCACGTCCGTCGCGGCGGGCGTGCCGAATCGCACCATCGCGATCCAGACCAGCGGCGCCAGGAACATCCCGGCGAGCAGGGTGTCGCGGCGCACGCTGCGCAGGTCGTTGCGGCCGAGTGCGGTGAAAGTGCTCATGTCAGGCGTCTCCGGTCTTCGCGATCAGGAAGCGGTCGAACCAGCGGCGGGCGAGCCACCACAGCGAAGCGGCCCACAGCACCGGGTAGGCCAGCCCGTACCCGACCTGCCACGGCACAAGCGTCACCTGGTCGAACGCCGCACCGAGGAACAGCAGCGGGCCGTAGGTCGGCACCGCGTAGAGCAGGGGCGTCTCCCACACCCCGGCGTAGGCGAGAATCGGCAGGTTGAACACGGCGATCGGCAGCACCGCCGGCATGAACCAGTCGCTGACCGAGGTGAACGGCAGCGCGCTGACGAATCCGAGCAGCAGCATCAGCACCGTGCCCAGCGCGGCTCCGGCCAGCAGCGACGGCACGTGATAGCCGACGCCGTGGGTCGCGGTGGCCACGAAGACCGCGATCACCACGGACACCGTGGTCAGCACGAGCACCTTGGCGGCCAGATACTCGCCGAACCGCGCGGGTGAGGCCACCACGGCGTCCAGCGTGCGTTCGTCCTTCTCGAAGAACACGGCTCCGGCCACGAAGAAGAACCCGACGATCGTCAGGTCCCCGATGATCACGTACGGCTCGGCCGCCGAGCGCAGGTCCGGCGGCATCGGCAGCAGCAACGCCAGCCACAGCGCGCCGGAGAGCACGGCGGCGTGCAGGAACCGGTAGCGGCGTTGCAGGACGAGTTCGAGGCGCAGCACCGCGCCGAGGCGGCTCATCGCAGGCTCCGCCCGGTGGCCTCGACGAACACGTCGTCGAGGCTGGCCTCCCGGCTGTGCAGGGTCTCCACGCGCTCGTGGCGCAGCAGCCGGAGGAAGTCCCGGTTCTCGGCGAGGCCGTCGATCGGGAAGTCGGCGGGCACGACCGCGTCCGCGTCGTCGCGGTACTCGACCCGGACCTCGCGTCGACTGCGAGCGATCTTGAGTTCCCGGGGCGCGCCCAGCGCGGCGATCCGGCCGTCGACGACGAACGCGACCCGGTCGCAGAGCTGGTCGGCGGTGGCCATGTCGTGTGTGGTCAGAAAGACGGTCTTGCCCCGGTCGCGCTCGCGCAGCACCAGCTCCCGCACCACGCGCGCGTTGACCGGGTCGAGACCGGACGTGGGCTCGTCGAGGAAGAGCAGGTCCGGGTCGTGCAGGAGAGCGCGGACGAACACCAGCCGCATCTGCATCCCCTTCGAGAAGGCCGCGACACGGGTGTGTGCCTGGTCGGCCAAGCCGACGGCGTCCAGCAGCTCCATCGGGTCGCGGGTGCGCCCGCCGTGCAGCGACGCGAAGAACTCCAGGTTCTCCAGAGCCGTGAGCTTGCGGTAGTGGTTGGGCAGTTCGAAGGACACGCCGACGCGGCGGTAGTAGTCCTGCCCCCAGGTTTCGGGACTGGCGCCCCACACGGCCGCCACTCCCCCGTGGCCGGTGAGCAGGCCGATGAGGATTTTCTGCGTGGTCGACTTGCCCGCACCGCTGGGCCCGAGGAAGCCGAAGATCTCGCCCTCGCCCACGGCGAAGTCCATGCCCCGCACCGCGGGCTCGGCACTGCCGGGGTACCGGAAAGTCAGGTCGTCGACCTGGATCACTGTCATGCCGAAACAGTAGCGAGTTTTCGCAATTTTGCAAACATTCGATACTGTTAGGATGTGGGCACGGTTGGAGAGGAGTCCGATGGCGAACGCCACCGACGCAGCGGAACAGCTGGCCCTGACCCTGGCCAAGGGCGGGATGCAGCGAATGACGGCACGAGTGCTCAGCGCGTTGCTGTTCGCGGAGCAGGAGACCCTGACCGCCGGGGAGATCGCCGAGCGACTCATGATCAGCCCGGGTACGGTCTCCACCGCGATCCGAAGCCTGACGGGTGTCGGGTTGATCGAGCGCGTGCCCGCACCGGGCAGCCGCCGCGAGCACTACCGCTTCCGCGACGGAGCGTGGTCCACCCTGATGTCGAGTCAGAACGAGGTCGTGCGAGCCATGCAGCAAGCGGCGGACGCGGGCATCGCCGCCACGGGCGAGAACAGTGTCGCGGGCAGGCGTCTCGTCGAGATGCGCGACTTCTACGCCTACCTGATGGCCGAACTGCCCGCGGTGATCGAACGCTGGCGAGCCGAACGGGCGCGCTGACGCCTCCCCCGCGCGAGCGGCCGGATCGCGACAGCGGCGCGAGACCCGCCTTGTAGTCTGTGGGCACTGGCGACGAGTGACCCAGGCGATGGAGAACACGGTGACGGAACGCGCACACCGCAACAGCGCGATGCGCTGGCTGCTCGTGTGCGCGGTGGCGCTCGGGCTGGTGACCATGCATCACATCGCCGGGCAGCACTCCGGTGACCCGGCACCCACGCACGTGGCGCCGCAGAGCGCGGCGGCTGCCCAGGTCCTGTCACCGCAGGATTCGGCCGACCGGCACGAGCAGGCCCCGTCGCCGGCGCACGACACCGCGTCGATGCTCTTCCACCTCTGCCTCGCCGTGCTCGCCGGATCGGCCGTCCTGCTCGTCTCGATCACGCTGTCGCGGTCTCGGTGGCAAACGGCCGCGCGCCTCGTGGCCGCTGACACCGGCGGGGTGCGAGGCCGACCACCGCCGTCGGCACCGCCGCGCCCACCGCGTGGTTTCGCCTACGACCTCTGCGTGCTGCGGCTGTGATGGCACCACGCCGCGCAAGCGACCGCTCGCGCGGCGTCCGTGACGTCCCCAGCCCTCGATCGAGCACAGAGGAACGACCACCGTGAACAAGTCCTTCGTTCAGACTGCCCTGGTGACGGCAGCGGCGGCGGTGATGGCCGCCGGGTGCGCCGACGGCGGCACCGGCCGCACCGGTGACACACCGTCGGCACCGAACACCACCGCCTCGGCGCAGCAGGAGAGCCTCAACCGGGCGGACGTCATGTTCGCCCGGCAGATGATCCCCCACCACGAGGGCGCCATCGACATGGCCGCGCTCGCCGAGCAGCGAACCGGCAACACCGAGGTACTGGACCTGGCCGAGCGGATCGAACAGGCGCAGGGCCCCGAGATCGACCAGCTCGACGCCTGGCTCGAGGCCCGTGACGTCGAGCCGGGCGACGGCCCCGGTGGCATGCCGGGCAACGAGCACGGCGACATGGGCCACGGCGAGATGCCCGGCATGGGCGCCGACGACATGGCCGCGCTCGACGAGGCCGACGGCGCCGAGTTCGACGAGCTCTTCCTGGAGTTGATGATCGAACACCACCAGGGTGCGATCCGCATGTCCGAGGCCGTGCTGGTCAAAGGCAGCGATCCCGAGCTGAGGGCCCTCGCCCAGGACATCATCGAGGCGCAGCAGGCCGAGATCACCGAGATGCGATCCCTGCTGGAGAACTGAGGTCGCGGCCCGCGGCCGTCCACACCTGGCCGCGGGTCCACCCGCACCCACCCACCCTCACACCCGAAAGGTTTCCCGTGCGCGGACACCGGCTCATCCTCCCGATCCTGCTCGGCCTCACCCTCACCGCCGCCTGCGGTGAGGGAACCGGCACCAGCACGTCCGGCGGCACCACCGCCCCCAGTTCCCCCGCCGGCACCAGCGCGGCCGGCGAGAACCCCGGCGGAGACGATCACAACCCCAGCGACGTCGAGTTCGCCCAGGAGATGGTCCCGCACCACGAGCAGGCCGTCGCCGTGGCCGATCTCGCCCTCGAACGGGACGGCGACCCCGCCGTGCGGGAGCTGGCGCAGCGGATGAAGGCGGCGCAGGAACCCGAGCTGACCCAGCTACTGGCCCTGCTCCGGATGTGGGGCGAGGAGGTCACGCCGGGCGGCGGGAACGGCGAGCACGAGCACTCGCACCTCATGACCGAGGAGACGTTCCAGCAACTGCGCAACGCCTCCACGGCGGAGTTCGACCGGCTGTGGCTGGAGTCCATGATCGCCCACCACGGCACCGCCGTGGAGTTGGCCGAGGCACAGTTGCGCGACGGCCGCGACAGCCTCGCGTCGATGTACGCGCGGGACATCGCCGACCGGCAACGCGCGGAGATCACCGAGATGACGGCACTGCTGAACGAGTAGTGGCCCCTCAGCGCTCTCGCCGGGTGAAGCGCGCCTCGTGTACGGCCCCGTCCGTGCCCGTGGTCGCGCAGTCGAGTGTGAGGGGGTTCGCCGACACGACGGTGATCGTGTCCGGCAGCCGCAGCGGGCGCAGGCCGGACAGCGCGCCGAACGTGACCCGCACCGGAGGGCCGTCGCGCCGGCTGGGGTCCGCGACGGCGACGACGAGTTCGTCGCCGGTCGCGGCGGCGCCCACCGAGCACGGTGCGTCCGCCTCAACGAGCGCGGTGTGCGACGCGGCGAAGAAGTTGGCCAGCACGAGTCCCGTCGAACGCTGGCTGATCGCCTGCACGTTCGCGTTGTTGGCGAGGACCGTCACATCCCGTTCGGCCGCCCGGCGCCGGGTCCGGCCGACGGACGCGCCGGGCACCACCACGTAGGCGTAGTCGCCGTGGCCACCCGAGAGGTCGTGGCCGAACCAGAGCGTGGTGTAGCGGCGGGTCCTGATCTCGTCGTCACCGGCGTTGTCGGCTCCGGTGTTGATGTCGGACCAGGCGCCCCGGCGCTGTTCGTCCAGCACGTGTACGGTCCCGCCGCGCGGGAACACGTACCCGCCGACGCCCTCGACGTGCAGCCAGTCCGGCGAGTCGAGCCGCTGCTCCCCGTCACCTCGCCACCGTCCGCGCGGCGTCATGACCCGCCGGGCGCGGCCCGGAGCGTAGGCACGGTTGTCGATCACCGTCTCCACCGGCAGGTCGTCGTCGGAAACGATTCCCGCGCCCAGCGCCACCACTTCGTCGTCCAGGCTGAACCACGACTTGCGTGCCGACAGCGTCCCGTCCTCGTCGGTGAAGTCCATCCCGGTCGCGCCGTATCGTCCCGCGACGGCACATCCGCCGACCCACGCGTTGCGGCCCGGCGGTGTGCCGGTCCAGCCCTCCCACATCTCCTCCCGTTCGCGCACTCGCCGGGTGATCCCGGCGTGCCGGTAGGAGTTCACGGTCGGCCAGTAGTCGGCGGCGTAGTGGCCGGGATCGTCGGCGAGGTACAGGTAGGTCATCCCGTCGCCGAGATACCAGCCGCGGGCGTTCTCCTCGTTGCCGGCCTCGAACCGCGCGATGCGTTCGGAGGACAGCGACACCGTGAAGCTCCACTCCGGACGGTGGTGCACCATCCGGTCCTGGTTCGGGAACACCTGGTGTCCCACCGGCTGGGGGACGGCGCTGGTGTCATCGGCGACCAGTGCCGCCGCGCGGTGCAGGGTGTCCAGATCGATCGACGGCTCGAACGGTGCCGGCGGGTTGCGTTCCAGCCACCCCTTGGTGAGACCACGGAACCGCGGGCCGTAGGCGGGTCCCGCGAGGCCGGACAGCAGCAGCAGCGCACCCATCGTGCGCTGCCCCCAGTAGGCGTCGGGTTCGCGCTGCCGGGACACCGCCCGCCCGCGCACGGTGTCGAACATGTGCCCGTCCCGGATGAACGGCACGAAGGAGGCGTCCACGGTGTCGAAGAGGTTCGTCACCGCTGGATCGGTGACCGCCCACGGCGAGGAATGCCCCAGATAGAGCAGATCGCCGATCCCGGACAGCGCGACGACGCCGTAGGTGCCGACGTAGGGCAGGTTACCGTGCTGGATGAACGACCCGTCGCGATAGAAACCGTCGCCGCTGGTCACGTACCGGAACACGCTGTGCGCTCCGCCGCCCTCGGTGTCGGACAGGGCGTCCCGGCCGAGCGCCACGACCTCCGAGTCCTCCTGCAACAGTCCACGGAGGAACGTGATCATCGCCTTGTCGACGCGGTTGGCGCCGGTCTCCGGCGTGCCGGTGCCCCGGCCCCGGTAGTTCGGGTCAGGGCTGAAGTGGCCGACGGCGGCCGTGTAGTCGGCCAGCTCGGACCGTGGCAGCTCGTCGGCGACAAGGACGCAGGTGTCCAGCACCGCGCGGGGATTGCCGATCTCCCACCACCACCAGTTCCCCGACGGGGTGATGCCGGGGTGATAGGCGACCTGGTGCAGCAATGCGAGCCCGTCGCGGATCGCCGCCAGCAGCCGAGGGTCGTGGTGCAGCCTCCCACCGCAGGCCCACGCCCGCGCCAGTTCGTAGACTCGCTCGTAGGTCAGGCCGTGGTTGTTGTTCGACAGCGGAAACAGCGGCAGGTCCGGCCACAGGCGATCGCGACCCGGGTCGCGCACCAGATCGGCCAGCAGCTGCTCGGCCGCGCCGTCCAGCCGCTCCAGCGCCGCCCGAACCTGCGGATCCGCCACGGTCTCCGGGGTGCTCGCGGCGTCGCCGGTGATCCGCTCGCGCCAGCGACGGACGAGTGCGGCGAACGGCTCGCCCGAGGTCGTGGGCCCGGCGAGGGCCGACGGCGTCGCGCCCGCCACGCCCGGCAGGAAAGCGAGAGTCAGCCCACCGGCACCGGCAAGCAGCAGCGAACGGCGGGACAGTGGGGCGGCCACGTGACCTCCTAGAGCGACGTCGCCTTGCAGCGATCTTGCTAAGAGCCCCTGACACGTTGGCGTTCGATCAGGGAGCGGCGGTCAGGCGGTGCGTCGCAAGGCGGGGGGGCGTCCGCGTACTGGAAGTACGTGGGCGATCCTCCAACGCGGCGAGGCGTCGTCTGGGCGTCGCGAGCCGAACAGACCAATGTGTTAGGGGCTCTGAGGCTGCTGGACGCGGACTGCTGTGTCAATGCGTCATCCTGCCCACCCTCGGGCGTCGCGGAGGTCCTCAGCGTGCGGAGAGTGCGGTGTCCGGGTCGCCGAGCCAGCGGGTCGTGATGTGGACGCCGTCCACCAGGCTCCCCCGTGCGGTCGCGACGGCGGCCAGGCAGAAGCGCACCCACATGTTGAGCTGGACCTCCTTGGCCAGCCGCAACCGCGAGTACAGCACGTGGACCAGCCTGCTGGCCGGCCGCGCCCAGAGTTCGATCTCGAAAACCAGCAGGCCGTCGTCCTCGCGGGCGCCGAAGCGCACCTGCCCCGCCTCGAGGTGCCCGCGCAGGGTGGCCAGGCGCAACGAGGTCGCGTCACGCTGCACGACACGCACGGGACCGTTCCACGGACCTGGCATCTCCACCACCAGTTCGTCGCCCACGTCGAGCCCCTGTGCGCCGAGCGAGCCGGTGCGAATGTTGACGACCTCGGTGGGCACGAAGTGCCGGAAATCGCCGACCACGCGGTCGAGCAGCCGTCCGGCGTCGAGTTCCGCCGCGGCGATGCCCACCTGGAACTGCCGGTGGAACAGCGGACCGTAGCCGTCCTCGGCCCGCTGTACCCGCTGGTCGAGAACGCCGGGCGGCAACGGCGGCGGGCAATCCGCCGCGTGACCCCGGCACTCGCGACGATACAGGGGTGTGGTCTCCCACAGGTAGCGCCACGTGACCAGCCCGGTACCCAGCAGCCACCGTACGAGCACGGCCGCCACCCGGCGAGCTCGTGTCATCACGCCCTCCAGGCCGGAAACCCGGCGAAAACGGGTACTGACGTGAAAGCAGTACCCCGCCTTGTGGCGGTGACACGAGCGGAGGAGGAGTCCCATGGTGATCCGGCTACTGCACCGGGCTCACGTGCGCAGCACGCAGATGTATGTCGCCTCGCTGGCCACGATCGTGCTCTGCGTGAGCCTGTGGGTGCGCGCGAAGACGGTCGACCAGCGGCAACGGGGCAACGCGGAACGCCGAGCGCTGTTCGTGGGGTTGTGGCCGCCGATGATGTGGTTGATCGGTGACTCCCTGCGGGAATGGGAGTAGCCAGGTTGGGTTGGTGGATGTTCGGACGGCTCGACACCGAGCGAGCGTGGCGTGAGCTCGCGGACGCGCGCGTCAACTACTCGCTCGCCGAGGTCCGCCGCCCCGCCTGGAACCTCGACGTCCACCGCGGCGGGCTGCCCGCCGAACCGCCGGGCCCCCCGGAGCCCGGCGGAACCTGGGACCGGGCGTGCGCGCTGGTGCGGGACTACGAGTTCTCCCCGCCGGAGATCGTGCGCGCCCTCTACGATCCCGGGGCCCCGCTGCTGGGCCGTGACCTGCTGTTGCAGGCCCGGTTCCACGGGTTGCACTTCTACTGCGGGGTCCGGATCACCGAGGTGGTGGACGAGGTGCGTCGTGGTGGCGATCGCGTCTGGGGCTGGTCGTACGAGACACTGGAGGGCCACCTGGAGCGCGGCAAGGTCACCTACGAGGTCGTCAAACACGCGGCGTCGGGTCGCGTGGAGTTCGTGGCCACCAGCTACTCCCAGGCCGCACCGACGCTGGGCCCGGTCACGGCATTGGGCTGGCGGCTGTTCGGGCGCCGCACCCAGCTGCGCTTCTACCGGCGATGCGGGCAGCGCCTGCGCCACCTCGTCCTCGCCGGACAACGCTTCGCCCCGGCGGTCTCGGGCCGCCTGGTGCTCGCGCCCTCCGACGCCGTGGCCCACCGGTGGGACGCGCTGGCGCTGCACCGGGTGTCTCCCGGCTGACGGGGCCCGTGCGCTCAGGTCACCGGGTCGTGGCCCCAGTTCAGCACCGTTCGTCGCGTGTTACCGTCCCGGCCGTGAGCGTCGCGGTCGAGTTCAGCGTGGACAGTCTCGCCGGTGCGCGAGCCGCGGACCGCCTGGGCGCCGACCGGATCGAGCTGTGCTCGGCCGGTGCTCTCGGCGGCCTGACACCCGGACCTGGCCTGCTCGACGCGGCACTCGACTCGGTCCGCGACGCCGCCGTCCACGTCCTCGTGCGCCCGAGGGAAGGCGACTTCCACTACCGGCCCGACGAGGTCGAGGTCATGCTGGCCGAGGTCAGGCACGCGGTGGCGGCGGGCGCGGCCGGGGTGGTCGTCGGCGCCCTGACGGAGCACGGCGCGCTCGACGGGGCGGTACTGCGGGAGCTGGTGTCCGCCGCGGCGGGGCGGCAGGTGACCTTTCACCGGGCGATCGACGTGTGCGAGCACCCGGAGCTGGTGCTGGAACGGCTGGTCGAGCTGCGCGTGGACCGGGTGCTCAGCTCCGGCCGGGCGCCGCACGCCGAGGCGGGATCGGCCGCACTCGCGGCGCTGGTGCGCGCGGCGGAAGGCGCGGTCGAGGTCATGGCCTGCGGGGGCGTCCGGGCGCACACGGTGCTGCCGGTGGTGGCGGCGACGGGTGTCGCCGCGGTCCACGCCGCCCCGCGCCGCACGGTGGCGGCAGGGCGGGCCCGGCCCGTCGATTTCGGCGCCCACGCCGAGTTCGACATCGACGAGGCCCGCGCCCTCGTCGCAGCGGTGCGAAACGCCGGCGTCTAGCGTCGCCGGAACCGTCAGGGACCGGCGAGTTCGCCCGCCGAGAGCGGGCAGTCCGCCTCGGCGCAGTGGGTCAGGCTGTCGCACTCCGCGTCGACCACCCGTGCCAGTGCGTCCCGGACCGTCGCCAGCTCCGCCATCCGGCCGTCGATCTCCCGCAGTTTCTCCCGCGCACGGCCCCGCAGACCCGAACTCGGCTGCCGCCGAGAGTGCGCACCGAGCAGGGCGGCGATCTCGTCGAGGGTGAACCCGAGCCGCTGCGCCGCCCTGACCAGGCCCAGCAGCCTCACGGCGGCGGAGTCGTAGTCGCGATGCCCGCCCGGTGAACGGCGCGGCTCCGGCAGCAGCCCGCGCCGCTCGTAGTAGCGCAGTGTCTGCACGTTCACCCCGGCCGCCGACGCCAGCTCCCCCGACCTCATCGGCCCGCTCCCTCCGGCCTCCGCGCCGCCAGCACGGCTGCGGCCTGCGCGGCCACGCCGTCGAGCACTCCGCGCTTGTCCGGAGGAACCCGGACGTCGACCGTCACCCGCTGTCCCCGCCGGGTCACGGTGAAGTCGAAGAACCCGCAGCACTCGGCCTCCCGCGCGGTCAGCTCCCGCGCGCGGCTGGCCACGTCCGCGCCACCGTGGAGGCGAAGCCGCAGCAGCCCGGGCTCCTCCCGGCTCAGCCCGTACAGCGACGCGGCGAACAGCCCCTCGAACTCGGCCAGCCGCATCGGCCGGTCGCCGGACGGCAACGTACACGTCTCTGCGGGAACCCACCCGGTCAGCGTTTCTCCGTCCGTCCCGACCTGCTCGGCCGCCGACTCGGTACCCCTCGTCGTCATGAGACCCCCTTGACGTTGCGCGTTCCGACAGCTGCACCACGACGGTAGAGCCGTACCCGGGTACAGCCCGCAACGAGACCTACATCACATCACGCGAACCGGCACGGCACGGCACTCACCCGTGTGGATCGTGGGACGGGGCGCCCGCCAGCACGTCCTTCACCCGCTCCCACCGGCCGTGTCGCTCACCGGGGAAACGGGCGTGCGACCGGGCGAGCCGCCGCGACTGCGCGGGGTAACGCGACCGCGCCCACGGTGATCCCGGCTTCGCCAGGCGAATCGCCGCGATCACCGCCACGAACGGCACCACGAGTCCGATCAGACCAGACGCGATCTTGCCCTTGGCGATGGCGACCACCGCCAGTACCAGCTGTGCCGACACGGTCGCCGCGAACGCGACGTGCCCCTCCTCGGCGGTCTCGTCGAACGGACGGGCGCCCAGCACCAGCAGCACGCCGATCACCCCGGCGACCAGGACGGCGTCCACCGACTTGCGGCCCTGCCGCGACCAGTAGACGTCGTCCAGGTGCAGCCACAGGGCGAACTCGTCCAGCGTCAGCGCGGCTCCCGCGCCGAACGCGACCGCCAGCACGGCCAGCCACGGCGCGTCCGGCCGGTACACGAACTCGCCCACGCCCGCCGCCAGCATCAGGAAGATGCCGTAGACGTGGTGGTGGACATGCACCGTGCCCACGGTGGTGTTCCGGAACGGCCCGCGACCGGCCCGGATCAGGCGCACGATCACCCGCGTCACCACAGCGGTCACCACAAACGCCCCGAACATCCACAGCACGGCGCCACTCCGGGCGCCGGAACCGGGAATCAGCTCCACGTCCATCTCGTCGCCACCCACGCACCGACATCCGTGTTCTCCGGAGTCTCCAGCGTCGCGAGCGGGCGGCGGGCGCGCCCAGAGTCGAAGTGCCGTCCTGGACGGCTAGGCCACCGCCGTCGCGGTGCTGCCGAGGACTTCCCTGGCCACGAGCACCCCGCCGACGAACGCCACCGGAAGTACCACGATGGCCGCGAACGGCACCGCGCACAGCAGAGCGGCGGGCAACCCCAGGCCGAGTGCGAGGCCACGCCGACCGCCGAACGCCAACCGCCGCTGCCGCAGATCCATGCCGCGACGGTAGAAGGACACGGCGACCAGTTCGAGCGCGAGGAACCAGGCGGTCACCAGGGCCATGAGCACGGGCACGGCGCTCTGCCCGAGCACCGGCACGAATCCCGCCACGACCAGCGGCAGGGTGAACATCAGCGACCGCAGCATCAGCAGGATGCCGTCGCGCAGCCCCCACCACAGCAACCGCCACCACGGCATTTCCACCGCGCTGCCGGCCCCGCCGAGGTCGTCCTCCACCTTCTCGGCGATGTGTTCGTAGAACGGTCCGCCGACGGCCAGCGTCAGCGCCGAGAACCCGAGCAGTCCCACAGCCAGCGCCGCCCCGAACAGGGCCACGCCGGCCGCGACGCGCACCGCCGTGCGCCAGCCCTCGGCCCAGTCGTCCGCGAACGGAGTGGCCCACGCCGCCAGTTCGTCGATCCCGAACGCCAGCGCCACCATCCCGGCGACCAGCAGTGTCGCCGTCACCACCACCGGCAGCGCACCGATCACCAGCAGCCGGGGCGAGCGGAGGAGAATTCCCGCGCCCCGGCCGAACAGCCGCAGGCCCTTCACGAAGTCACGCACTCGCTACTTCTACCAGCGGCGGCACCCAGGACCTTTCCCGGCCCGCCCGAGTTCGATCATGACCCGGGTGGTCCGGGGTGGTCCGGGGTGCCGCGAAGGCTACCCAGGCCCGTGAGGTCGGCGGGCGAGGAGGACGTGGCTCTCCCCGCCCGCCGAGGTCCTACTGCCCCTCGCCGCCCGAGTTCTCGGCGAAGGAGCCGTCGAGGTACTGCTCCTGCGGCAGCGGCTCGTCGTAGTCCAGCGAGCCGGTCTCCATCCACGTCTGTTCCATCGCCGCGAGCTGCTCGGGCAGCGGTGCCAGATCCGGCAGCCACGCGTACAGCGGAACGGACTTGACCTCCTCGACGCTCTGGTCGGTGGCCTCAGCGATGATCTGGAGGTTCTCCTCCGAGTACCGCTGCTCGCCCTGCAGGTCCTTCGCGGCCCGCGCGAGGGCGTTGTAGAACTTCTGCGCGTCCGGAGACTCGGCGAACTGACCACCGTAGAGCACGCCGGTGCCCGAGGTGCCCTCAGGCGTCGTCCACAGCTTCTCGGCCACACCGTCCTCGACGGCCATGTCCCAGAACGGCGCGGACACGAACGCCGCGTCGATCCCGCCGTTGCCCAGCGCGGCGGGCATGTCCGGGTTCGAGAGCTGGACGAACTCGACGTCCGACATCGAAAGGCCCGCCTCCTTGAGCGCCATCCCGATGTAGAAGGCGCTGGTGGCGCTCTCGCCACCGAGCGCGCCGATCTTGAGGCCCTTGAGGTCGGCGACCGACGAAACCTTGCCGGAGTCCATCAGTTCCTTGGACACCACGAGCGCGGACGCGGGGTTCTCGGTGTCGCCGTCGGCGACGCCCATCGACCCGACGACCTTCACGTCCAGCCCGGTGTTGATGGCGCTGAACATGCCCGCGGAGAAGCCCGCGAGCACCGCGTCGAGCTTCCCGCTGGACGCGAGCGGGATCGCGTCCTGACCGGACTTCACGTTCTCCAGGTTGACCGTGAGCCCCTCGTCCTCGAAGTAGCCCTTGTCCTGCGCCACGAACAGGGGCGCGAAAATGGGCAGCTGCACGTAGCCCACGTTGACAGTGCCGTCGCCCTCACCCGCTGTGTCGCCACCGCTCGTGCCGCACGCGGTCGCGCCGACGCCGAGCAGCAACGCTGCTGCCATAGCCGTCAGTTTTCTCATTGTTCCTTTCCCTTTTTTCGGGGTCCGCCGGAGTGCTGCCAGGGCAGCAGTGCCCGTTCGAGCACGATGATGAGGCCGGTCACCACGGCGCCGATGATCGAAACCGTGATGAGGCCGACGAACATGGTCTGCGGCTGGAACAGCTGCCACGAGTTCCAGATCAGGTAGCCGAGTCCGTTGTTGGACGCCACGAACTCCACGGCGGTCACCACGATCACGGCCATTCCCGCGGAGACGCGGAGTCCGGTCATGATCGACGGTGTCGCGCCGGGCAGCAGCACGTAGCGGAACAGCTTCCAGCCGCTGGCCTGGTAGGCGCGAGCGGCCTCCAGGATGCGGCCGTCGATCTGCACGATCCCGGCGAGCGTGTTGATCTGCACCACGAAGAACACCGAGATCGCCACCGAGAGCACCTTGGGAGTCTCGGTGAGACCGAAGATGAGCAGCAGCAGCGGCAGAATGGCGATCTTCGGCAGCGCGTAGAGCGCGGTGAACGTCGGGCCGAACGCCGCACGCAGCGGACGGGAGACGCCCATCACCAGGCCGACGAGCACCCCCGCGACGGCGCCGAGCACGAAGCCCGCCGCGAGCCGTCCCACCGTGGCGACCACGTGAACCCACAGCTCGCCGCCGGCGATCATGTCCCAGCCACGTTCGACGATCTCGCTGGGCGGGGTGAACAGGCGCGCGTCGATGGCTCCGAACGCCGCCGCCAGCTCCCACAGCGCCAGCAACGCCACGGGCGTCAGGATCGCCAGCAGCAGGTCCCTGCCCCGCAGCATGCGGTGCCTGCGGTACTCGCGCTCGACCGCGGCGTCCACAGCCGACTGGTCACGCGCGATCTCGGTGTGTTCCAGGGATTTCGTCATGAGAACCTCAACGATGCTTGAACTTCATCCCGGAGCGACTCCCAGATGTCCTGCTTCATCCTGGTGAATTCGGGATCGGTCTCGATGTCGACGGTGCGCGGCCTGCCGAACGGGACCTCGATGGTCTCCTTGACCCGGCCCGGACGTGCCGACATGACGACGATCCGGTCGCCGAGCAGGAGGGCTTCCTCGATCGAGTGGGTCACGAGGACCACGGTCTTGCGCTCGGCCTCCCACAGTTCGACGAGCTGTTCCTGCATGAGGATGCGGGTCTGGGCGTCCAGCGCGCCGAGCGGCTCGTCCATGAGCAGCGACGGTGAGCCGGTGGCGAACGCGCGTGCGATCGCGATGCGCTGCCGCATGCCTCCGGAGAGTTGGTGCGGGTAGGCCTGCTCGAACCCGGCGAGCCCCACCTCGGAGATCCAATGCCGGGCGTGCTCCTCCCGTTCCCTCTTGCCCACGGAGGCCATGTGCTCACCGAACGCGACGTTCTGCAGCACGGTGAACCAGGGCAGCGCGCCGTGGTCCTGGAAGACGAAGGCCGACCTCGGCACCCTCGACTCGGGCAGGTTGTTGTGGACGTGCCCGGCCGTGGCGGTCTCCAGTTCGCCGAGGATGCGCAGCAGCGTGGACTTGCCACATCCCGACGGGCCGACGATGCAGGTGAACGAGCCCGCCCGGAAGCGGAGGTCGATGTTGGCCAGTGCCTGGACCTGGTTCTTGCCGACGAAGATCTTCGAGACGTCGTCGACGACGAAGGCGTCCGTCGACGGAGCCGCGGTCGTTGAGGCTGGTGTCATAACTCGGATCCTGTTCACACTCGGCGCGGCTGCGATGGCGGGCTCTGCGGTGGAGCCGCCGCACCCTTGTCTTTTGAACATTCAAACATCGGAGGCTCCGGGGAACTGAAGACGCCTCCGAGATACCGCCGGTCCCAGTCTGCGGCGGAGCGCGACGGATCGCGCTCCGCACGGGCCAGCAACTCCTCCGCGTACGCCTCGGCGTCGTCCTCCGGCCGGAAGCCGATCGCGTCCCCACCGGCCCGGGAGAAGTAGCCCCGCGTGTTACGCGAGACGCCCCACACGATGCGGAATCCGGGCTTCTCGGTGCGCAGCGCGGCGTCCACGAGCCGCACGGCGTCCGGGGGCGAGAGCCACGTCGCCAGCATGCGCTCGCCCTGCGGGCGCGCGAACCGCGACGCGATCCGCAGGCAGACGACGTCCAGGCCGTAGCGGTCGTGATAGAGGCTGCCCAGCGCTTCCAGCGCCGCCTTGCTCACGCCGTAGAAGGTGTTGGGCCGCGCGGGGACGTCGTCGGGCACGGGCGTGCCGTCCTCGGGCACCGCGGCGAACCCGGCCGCGTGGATGGAGCTGGCCAGCACCACGCGCCCGGCGCCGGTGAGCCGCGCCGCCTCCAGCACCGCCTGGGTGCCGTCGATGTTGACGCGCGAGATCGTCGCCCAGTCCGACTCCAGTGGGATGCCCGCCAGATGCACGACGGCGTCACAGCCGGTGAACGCCTCGCGCAGCCGGTCGGCTTCGCCGAGATCGCAGCGCAACCACTCGACGCCCTCGGTGGCCGCCGTGGCGGGCCGGTCGAGCCGGTCGATGCCGACGATCCGGTGCCCTCGTGCGCGGAGGCCGGGCAGGATGTCACCGGCCAGCGAGCCCGCAGCCCCGGTGATCGCGACTCGCGACCCTCGCTCCCCCGCTGTCCGCGCCGCCATCAGATCAGCGCACCCTGGTTCTCGAGCTCCCGGCGCACGCTCGCGTAGTCGTGTACGCCCGCGTCGGCGTAGACGGCGGCGGCCACCCCGCAGGCGTGGCCCGTGGCGAAGGAGGTGCCCATGACCCGCAGCGACGCATAGGCGGAGTTGTCGGAGCTGACCAGCCTGCCCCCGGCCCACAGGTTGTCCGTCGAGGACGAGCGGATCGCGCCGTAGGAGATGTGGTACCAGCCCTTGTCCCGGATACCGCCGTACTCGGTGACGCCGGGAGCCACGTGGTTCTCCATCGGCCAGCCACACCGCGCGACCGCGTCGTCCGGGCGCTTGCGGCCCGCCGAGACGTCCTCGGCCAGCACCGCGTCGACCCCCCGCAACCGGCGCGCCTCGCGGATGCCGATCTGCGGGCCCGTGAACGCGAGATACGCCTCCTCCCAGCCGGGCAGGAACCGCCGGAAGGCGTCGAGGTAGTGCCAGCTCAGCTCGCGGGCCCGCAGCTCGGCCTCGGTCAGTTCCTCGACACTCAGGGCGTCGCGGTGCTGGTCGGCGAGCAGCAGCATGACGTCACGGGCCACCGGCATGCGCACCGCGATGCCGCTGTCGCGGATCAGGGCATGCCCGGTGTCGGCCTCGTACTTGCCGACGGCCGCGGCCATCCCGGCCTGGGAGAGGTCCGCGTCGTCGGCGACCCCGCCGACCCGCATGACCAGCGTGCATGCCTGCCGCTCGGCCGCCTCGGACAGCCGCATCGCCGAACCGGACTCCGCGATCAGCGCGCCGTCGCCACTGCAGTCGACGAACGCGCGGCCGGTGATGCGCCGGTGGCCACCCCGGTGCACGATCTCGATCTCGGTGATCCGGCCGTCGGCGGTGGCGGCGCCGACGAGCTTGCTGTGCAGCAGCAGCGTCACCCCCGACTCGCCGATCACCTGGTCGTAGACGCTTTTCGTGGTTTCAAGATCGAGCAGCACGACGGTGTTGCCGGTCTCGGCGATGGTCTGCGTGCGGTAGAGCCTGCGCTCGGCCAGCCGGTCGAGTACCTGCTGCCCGACTCCCCTGACAACCTGCGTGCCGGTCTGGTCGAAGAAGCCGCAGTGGGTGAGCACGGAGCTGTTGGTGGCGGCGCCACCCAGGAACCCGTACTGCTCCACGACGCACACCGACGCACCCGACCGGGCCGCACCGACGGCGGCGGCGATCCCCGCCGCACCGCCTCCGACCACCACGACATCGAAGTCCGCGGTCGGCTCGACGTTCGAACTCACTGCAACCAAGCCTTTCCTCAAATGAAACCGGCGGTTCATCGCCCGGTTGGTGTGAGCTTGACCGCTCCCGTGTCATACGTCCAATACCGAGCATGCGCAGGCCCCATGCACACAGGGCATACCCTGGGGACGTGGAACTGCGTCAGCTCAGCTACTTCAGCAAGGTCGCCGAGGCCCGGTCGTTCAGTAAGGCGGCGGCCATCCTCCACATGACCCAGCCCTCGCTGAGCAGGCAGATCATGGCGCTCGAACGGGAACTCGGGCACGCCCTGCTCATCCGCACCCCGCAGGGCGTCGAGCCCACCCCGGCCGGAGTCGGCCTGCTCAGCCACCTCGACAGCGTGTTCGCCCAGGTCGAGCGGATTCCGGAGGTGGTGAGAACCGCGGGCAACGAACTGCGGCTCGCCCGCATCGGGGTCCCTCAGGGACTACCGCAGGACTGGGGCGTCGCGCTGCTGCGGGCACTCGACCAGCAACTCCCCCGCGTGCGGGTGTCGCTGCACGAGGCGACGACCGAAGAGCAGCGGCAACTGCTGCAACACGGCATGATCGATCTGGGACTGCTCCACACAGCCGCACCCGAGTTGACCTGCCGGTTCCTGCTCACCCAGCGCATGGGTGTGGCCGTGCCACCGGAATCGGCGCTGGCGACCGCGGCCACCATCAGCTTCGCCCAGCTCGACGGCCTCCGGGTCATGGCGCACGCGGCGGGCGAGGTGGACGTCGAGGTCAGCCGCGTCCAGCAGCTGACGGAAGCGGCGGGGGCCGAAACGGAGTGGCTGTTCCGGCGCTTCTCGGAACACAGCTGGCTGATCGCACTGGCGTCCAAGGTGGACGGTGTGCTCGTGACGCGGACGTCGGCACGGCGGCACCTGCCGAACTGGGTCTGGGTACCGGTGACCGACCGCGACGCGGCCGGCGACGACCTCGACATCCGCACCTGGGCGGCGTGGCGCGATCCCGCACCGTCGCACCTGCGCGAGATCGTCGACGTCATGCGCTCGGTCGCCGACTCCGACCACGGCTGAGATCCCGTCGACCCCGCCGACCCCGCCGACCCCACCGACCCCGCCGACGCCGCCGACGCCACTGCGGCCGGCCCGGAACGGGACGTTCGACCCCGGCCGGGCGGCCGGAAGGCGGCGTAACGTTAGGTTGTCTAGTTGTACGGCTACCGAGACAGTTCAGGGACCGGCGTGGAACGAATTGCGCTGCGGCTGCGGGAGTTCGTGGTCGCCACCGACGAGTACCGCAAGGCGATGGCCACCGCCGCTGGCATGGGGACCAACGAGGCGACCACGCTCGGCGAGATCCTGCACCAGGGCCCGCTGCCGCCGTCGGCGCTGGTCAAGCGCCTCGGCATCACCTCGGCCAGCGTGACCGCACTGCTCGACCGGCTGGAGGCGGCGGGAATGGTCGAGCGCAGGGCGCATGACACCGACCGCCGGAGCGTGCTCGTGTCCCTCACCGCGCGCGGCCACGGCGTCGTCTCGACGATGTTCGCCATGTTCGACGCCGACGTCATGTCGGCGGTACGCGAAGCCAGCCCCGAGCACATCGCCGAGTT
The DNA here is from genome assembly GCF_005862235.1 of Saccharomonospora piscinae. Lineage (GTDB taxonomy): Bacteria > Actinomycetota > Actinomycetes > Mycobacteriales > Pseudonocardiaceae > Saccharomonospora > Saccharomonospora piscinae. Next base: position 480,315 of record NZ_VCEK01000001.1, read on the forward strand.
CAGTGCCGTACTCGGCCGCATCAGCGCCGGTCTGCGAGCCCGCGCCCACGACGCCGACAGCATCGTCGCCACACTCAGCGACGGAAGCCGCACCCGCCCGTCCGGTTCACCGGAAATCGGCTGACATTCTCGGCAGCCGAGATAGTTCGCTGCCGACATTCTCGGCCAACTGCATTGTTCGTTACAAAAACTGCCGGATTCGGCTTGCTTCGTTCTTCGTCTTGGTGAACTGTGGAATTACAGGGCAGTAACGACAAGCCAAGAATACGCGACACCCCGCCGCGACGCCTGTAGCCGACGGAAACCGCGCCGCGCAACCGTCGACCATTTCTCCCCGCCCAGCAGGGTGCCGAGGCTCCGACCCGATCCCACACAATCCATCGAGCAGAGAACTGCGATGTCCACGACGAACCCGAACGCCCCTGTCACCCCGAAAGCCGCTCCGCCGTGGCTGCGCGAGCTGGCCCACGCACGTTCCCGCTACATCGAACTGCTCGGCTGGCCGATCGAGATCCATATCGGCAGCCGCAGCGTGATCGTGCCGGTGGGCGAGACCCTCGACTCGATCACCATGCCGCCGCCACTGGCCCGCGCGGTGCAGGCGGAACTGCGCATCACCATGCTGGCCGGACCGGTGGTCACCGGCCCCGAAAACGACACCTGGACCTTCTTCACGCAGCCCACCGCGACCACGGCCCTCCCGCCAGGGCTGGCCGAACTGCGGGTGATCCCCGCCGCGCGGGGACACTGTGTCCCGCTCCCCCAGGATCTGCACTGCCAGGATGGGTGCTGCTGGGTGGAGACACCGGGCGCCCACCCGGCACTGCCGCCCTGGCCCGCGGTCGTCGCGACCACGCGGCGGGTGGTTGCGCGAAACCGCCCACGAATCCGCACGGCGGACCCGGCGCTGTCCCTGACCGCGTGATCAGCCGCTACTGCTGCGGCTCCCGGACCGCGACCAGCGACAGCGTGAAGCGCAGCCGCCGCCCGGTCATGCCCTTCATGGCGGTCACGCCCCACGCGTAGCGATCCACCTCGGCACTGCCACGCAGTTCCAGCCGCTCGTCCCGCGCCCGCACCGCGTCGACCCGCACGGGCAGCGACTCGGTGCGGCCCCGCACCGTCAACGCTCCCCGCAGCACCCAGCCGGACTCGTCACGTTCCACACCGTCGGCCGCGTAGGCGATGTCGGGATGCCGTGCGGCATCGAGGTACTGCTTGGACGCCACGACCTTGTCGCGCGCCGAACTGCTGGTGGTGAAGCTGTCCGCGGCGATCATCGCGGACACGGTGGAGGACTCGGCGGGCTCGCCGACCCGCACCACACCCTCGCGGAGAGCGAAAGTGCCGCGCACCGGTGCGAGGCCGAACAGGTGCGTGGTGGTGAAATCGAGCGTGGATTTCTCCGCGTCCATGCGGTAGGTGCCCGCGGCCGGTACGTCGATGGTCTCGGTGGTGGTCACGCGGCGGTCCTCCCGGTCGGCGGCGAAGCGCCCACTGTAGCGCGTGCGCGGACCCGCTGGACGCGCTCACGAACGGTTTCATTCGGGCGGGCACACCGCTCAGTCCTGGCCGGACTCCTCCAGCCGCTCCCGCCTGCCGAGCAGCGAGTGCCGCCGACCGTAGGCGAGGTACAGCAGCACTCCCAGCGCCATCCAGGCGAGGAAGCGCAGCCAGGTGAGCACGGTCAGGTTCAGCATCAGCCACACGCAGGCGACGATCGCGAGAACGGGCACCAGCGGGACCAGCGGCACCCGGAACCCCCGGCGCAAGTCGGGGCGTTTGCGCCGCAGCACGAGCACTCCCGCCGACACCAGCACGAACGCGAACAGCGTCCCGACGTTCACCATCTCCTCGAGCCTGCCCGCGTCGAAGAAGGTGGCGGCCACGGCGACGACGATGCCGACGAGGATGTTGACGCGCACCGGGGTGCCCCGGCCGCCGGTGCGGGCCAGTGCCCGTGGGAGCAGCCCGTCGCGGGACATCGCGAACAGCACTCGTTGCTGGCCGAGCAGCAGGACCAGCACAACGGTGGTCAGACCGGCCAGCGCACCGAGCGAGATGATGTTGGCGGCCCAGTCGACCCCGTTGAGCGAGAACGCCGTGGCGAGAGTCTTGCGGCCCGCCGGTTCGGCCTCGGTCGCCAGTTCCGTGTAGGGAACCATGCCGACGACCACCAGGGAGGTCGCCACGTAGAGCAGCGTGACGATCGCCAGTGAACCGAGGATGCCGCGCGGCACGTCGCGTTGCGGGTTCCGGGTCTCCTCGGCTGTGGTGGCCACGACGTCGAAGCCCAGAAACGCGAAGAACACGAGTGACGCGCCCGCGAGCAGGCCGAACCCGCCGTAGACGCTGCCGGAGCCCCCGGCCAGCAAGGAGAACAGTGACTGCTCGACACCGGCTCCCACCTCGTCGCCCTCGGCCGCGGGCGGGATGAACGGCGTGTAGTTGTCCGGGCTGAGGTAGGCGAGCCCGAGGACGATGACGAACAGGATGATCGCCACTTTGAGCGCCGTGATGACGAAACTGAACCGCGACGACAGCTTCGTGCCGAGCGTCAGCACCGTCGCCAGGACGGTGACCAGCAGCAGCGACCCCCAGTCGAGGCCGACACCGCCGACGCTCACGGTGGTGGCGATGCCCTCACCGCCGAGCATCGCCAGCACGTCCTCCAGATAGATCGACCAGCCCTTGGCCACCGCGGCGGCGGCCACGGAGAACTCCAGTATCAGGTCCCAGCCGATGATCCAGGCGAGGAACTCGCCGAAGGTGGCGTAGGAGAAGGTGTAGGCGCTGCCCGCGACGGGCACGGTGGAGGCGAGTTCGGCGTAGCACAGCGCCGCGAGCGCGCACGCGGTCCCGGCGAAGACGAAGGCGAGCGCCACCGAGGGCCCGGAGATGTCGCCCGCCGTGCGCGCGGTCAGCGTGAAGATCCCGGCACCGATCATGACGGCGACGCCGAAGACGATCAGGTCCCACGCACCGAGGTTGCGCCGCAGCCGGGTTCCCGGCTCGTCGGTGTCCGCGATGGACTGTTCGACGGTCTTGGTCCGCCAGATGCCGCTACCCGGCACGGTCCCTCCCTGTCACGCCTGGGTCGGCGAACGGCCCGCACACCGCGCCGGTCTCATCGTGACCCACCGGCAGTCGCCCTGCCACTCGCGCAGGAGGACGGGTCGCCTTGCCGGTGCCGTCACGGTTCGGGCACGGGAACGGTGAGTCCGGTCTTGACCGCGTCGAGCACGGGCAGGGTCTCGTAGCGGCGCACGTTCTCGTCGGACATGAACAGCCGGTCCGACAGGGCGCGACAGTCGTGCAGGCTCGCGGTGACCAGCACGACGACGTAGTCCCACTGCCCGGCCAGTTCGTAGCACTGCTGCACGCGGGGCTCGGCCTGCATGCGGGCGCGAAAGGCCGCGTGGTGCTCCGCCGATTCCCGGTCGAGGGTCACCAGGACCACGGCGAGGGTGGTGGAGCCGAGCGCGTTCGGATCGAGCAGGGCGACCTGGCGGGTGAGTACGCCCGCGGCGCGGTAGCCGCGGAGCCTGCGCTGGACCGCGCTCGGCGAGAGGCCGACCTCGTCACCGAGATCGCGCAACGTGCGCCCGGCATCCTCCTGCAGCAGCCGCAGCAGCCGGCGGTCGAGGTCGTCCCAGCTGGAAGTCACGCAAATATGTTGCGTGAGAGCGACACATTTTTCAATCGCGATCACCGCCCCGCGTCCTACCGTGAACGCGCTTGACGAGTCGGATGAAGTCGTGCCGTGGAGGACAGCGGCACCGAACGGGAACGAGGTGGGGCGATGAGCACGGTACTGGTGATCGGCGCGGGGGACATGGGCGAGCGGCTCGCGGCCGGGCTGGCGGGACACGCGGCAGTCCGGCGCCTGCTGCTGACCGGCCGGTCCGAGGCCACCGTGACCGACGCGGCGGTGACCGTCGCGAGTGGACACGACTGTCTCGTGGAGCCGCTGGTGCTCGACGCCGCCCGCACGGACGACGTCGCGTCCCTGTTGGCATCCCGCGCGCCCGACCTCGTCGTGCTGTGCGCCTCGCGGCGCGGCCCGTGGGAGCTGATCGACCGGCGCGACGCGGCTGCCGAGGCCGTCGGCTCGGCCGGGCTCGCCCTGCGCCTGCCCTACCAGCTCGCGGTACCACTGGCCGTGATGCGGGCCGTGGAGCGAACCGGGTACTCGAACCCGGTCGCCAACCTGTCGTTTCCCGACCTGACGGGGCCGGTGCTGGCCGCGCTGGGGCTCGCGCCCACCCTCGGACTGGGCAACGCCGGAATGATCCAGCTTCGCGCCCGCGCCGCCTGGCGTGCCGAGCATCCGGAAGCCCCGGCCCCGCCGTTGATCAGGGTGATCGCCCACCACGCGCAGGTGTTCGACGTGATGCGCGCCCGCCCACCCGCGCGCCGCGACGAGCGCGCCCGGATCTACCGGGACGAGTCAGGCTGGCGCGACGACGACCTCGGGTACCGGGCTCCCGCGCTCGAACCGGGCGTGCGGTACAACCACGCCACCGCCGCGGCGGCGTTAGCCGCACTCGGGGCACTGCTGCCCGGAGCACGGCCACTGCGGTGCTCCACGGCCGCTCCGCACGGGCTGCCCGGTGGCTATCCCGTCCGCATCGCGGATCGCACCGTCAGCCTCGATCTCCCCGCCCACGTCCCGGTGGCCGACGCCCTCGCGTTCAACCAGCGGAGCGGGCGCGGTGACGGCGTCGAGCGCATCGACGCCGACGGCACCGTCCACTTCACCGCGGCAGCCCGTACGGCGGTCGCCGGCATCGCCGCCGAGCTCGCCGATCCACTGCGGGTCGACGCACTCGACGCCAGGGCCGCACTCCTCGACGAGGTACTCCGCAGACCGCAGCCGCAGCCTGCGTAGCCGTGTCCGCACCTCCCGTAGCCGTGTCCGCACCTGATGGCGTCGAATCCGCGTACAACCCGCGAGATCGGGGGTATCCGTAGGTCGGCGAGCAAACGAGAGGCGGGGAGCGCTCATGGGTACACCACTGGTTGTGATCACGGGAGCCTCCACGGGGATCGGCAGGCAGCTCGCCCACGAGTTCGCCCGGCACGGCTTCGACCTCGTCCTCACCGCCGACGACGACCTGCTCGACACCACGGTCGAGGAGGTCGGCGCACGAGGCACCCGGGTGCGGGGCATGCGCGCCGACCTCGCGACCTACGCGGGCACCATGGAGCTGGCGGAACGCCTCGACGCGCTGGAGCGCCCGGTGGACGTGCTGATCCTCAACGCGGGGGTCGGCGCGGGCGGCCCGTTCGCCGGGCAGACGTCGCTGCACGACCAGCTCCGGGTCGTGGACCTCAACGTGGCGGGCACCGTCCATCTGGCCAAGCGGCTGCTTCCCTCGATGGTGGAACGCGGCAGCGGGCGGCTCGTGGTGGTGTCGTCGACGGTGGCGGGCCTGCCCGGGCCGTACCAGGCCACCTACAACGCGTCCAAGGCGTTCGTGTCGTCGTTCGCCGCCGCGATCGCCGTGGAGTTGCGCGGCACGGGCGTCACCGTGACCACGGTGCTGCCGGGCCTGACCGACACCGAGTTCTTCGCCCGCGCCGGGCTGCGCAACACCAAGCTCGGCGCGCTGTCGTTCAAGGACGACCCGGTGCGGGTGGCCCGGCAGACCTACGCCGCCGTCGTGGCGGGCCGGGCCCACGTCGTCACCGGCCCGGCCTACAACTGGCTGTTCGTCCTGGCGGGACGGCTCCTGCCGGACCGTCTGCTCGCCCGCGTACACCGGGTGTTCTCGGCTCCCGGCTCGGCACGGGATCCGGTCGTGGGATAGCGGCTCATCGCGCTTCGGCACAGTTGATCAGCACGGCATGTATGCCAACACACGTTGACACTCCTTGGGCAGCTGCCTACCGTCGATACCAACAGGCGTTGACCAACGCTTGTTGCGTCACTGGTTCGGCTCCGAAGGAGTGTTCGCCATGGAGATCGTCAACGACAGGCTCGCCGTCCCGGCAAAGCTGGTCTCCCCGAACGGAAACGGCTACCTGCTGCTCGCGGGCGAGGTCGGGGGATGGCTCGGCCTGCTCCCGACCCGGCGCCGCCGCACCCGGCGGATCGCGGCCCGGATCGCGGCCGTGGCCCACCGGCTGGCCGCGGACCCCGCCGTCGAGCAGGTGACCGTGTTCCGTGCCGCGTTCCGGCCGCCCGGCGAGGGACGAGAGATCCTCGACCGGCGTGGCCTGCGGCACGCTCGGTACGACGTGGTGGTCCTCGTACGCGCCGGTACACCCGACGCCGCCGTCGGGCTCCGGCAGCACCCGGCCATGCGGGAACTCGTCACCACGCTGACCGGTTCGGCGCACCGGGTCCACGAGTTCGCCGCGCGCAACGGCGCGCGCATCGCCGAGGTGGACGCCGACGCCGATCACGCGTTCCTGTTCAACTACTTCTACGCCGACGACCCGGACGTGCTCCTCGGCGTCTGGGAGTACACGGCGGGCTGGTTCCAGCGGAAGACCTCACTGCCGAACTCGACCCTGCTGCAACCACTCGACGGCGAGGGCGGGGAACACGGAATCGTCAACTACGCCAGCTGGCCGACGTGGCGCACGTTCCTGCCGAGCCTGCTGCTGCGCCCCGGTTTCCGTAGCTTCGTGCTCGCCAACTTCAGGGCCAACGGTGTCGCCGCCCAGCCCGTCATCTACCGCCGCGTCGCGAACGTCACCGGGTAGCGCCCACCATGTCCAGGTAGCGGCGGGCCGAACGCTGGACGACCTCGCCGCCGCCGGAGGGGACCACCGCGTCCCACCACGCCCCGTAGACAGCTTCGAACGAGTACGGCTCCAGCAGGCGCGCGGCCTCACGCACCACGTCCGGCCGCTCCGGGATCAGGTTCGGATAGCTGTACATGAACCCGACGTGGGTGCGGTCCGGAATCACCTGCACGATGTCACCGCTCAACAGCGCGCCCGCGCCCTGTTCGCCGTCGCGCCAGTGCAGTACCGTCCCGCCCGCGAAGTGAACGCCGAGGTTCAGCAGGGTCAGCCCGTCGGCGAGTTGATGGGTGCGCCCGTTCCAGAACTTGATCGCCGGATCGGGCCGGGCCACCCACTGCCGGTCGTTCTCGTGGAGGATCACCGGCACGTCGAAGGCGTGACTCCACTCCACCATCGTCGTGTAGTAGTGCGGGTGACTGATCGCGATGGCGGTGATGCCGCCGAGGTCACGCACCGACGCGACCAGGTCGTCGTCGAGATAGCCGGCACAGTCCCACAGCACGTTGCCGGTTTCGGCCCGGACCAGCAGCGCCCGCTGACCGATGCCGAACGACGGGCGCGAACCGATGCCCACCAGGCCGGGGCCCTGCTGCTCCACCCGGCCCGTGTACTCACCGGCCCGCAACGTCGCGAGGTCCGTCCAGCGCTGTCCCTCGCGGGGAACGTACTGGCGCTCGTCCTCGCACACCGGGCAGTCCGCGCGTGGCCGGGCGTACTGCGTTCCGCACGTCACGCACAGGGGAAGGTGATCGGACACGTCGGTACCTCGGTTTCCGGGTAGCAGGGCGGGCTGCGCCCAATCTAGTACGACACGCCCGGTCGCCGGTATCCCCGCGGGACGCCTCCCCCGAAGCGCACCGCGGGTACCGACGGTGTCCGAACCGGACGCCGCGGCGGCCGCACTGGTCTGCGCACCCGGCCGGTCCCGCCGCCCGCACCACTGGTTCCCCCACACGGGCGGCGGGATCGGACAGTGTGTTCGCCGTCCCCTCCCACCGGCGAACACCGGCGCGGCTCGGTGAAGACCAGGACCTCACCGCGACCACCGACAGCCTAGGCACCGCCGCGCAAGCCCGATGTCAGGTGTTCACCCGACATCCCCGGCGCCGCTTCGGCCCTAGTTTCACGGACAGCCGTTCTCACGAGGGGGAGTCATGTCCAGGTCGATCGTCGGTGCGTGCGCCACGGTGCTGCTGCTCGGGGCCTGCGCCTCGCCCGGTACGGAGCCGGACCCCGAACCGGAACGCACCGTGCCGGACTCGTCGGCGCTGCAACGCCTGGCCGCCACGGAGGTCTGCGGGCTGCTCGGCGACGAGGTCCTCGACGAGACGTTCGGGCCGGCGGACAGGGAGCGGGAGGGAATCCGCCGGGGCCGCGCTCCGGTGTCGCTGTCCTTCACGTGTACCTACGACGGCGACGGGTTCCCGACCGTCTCCACCGACCTGAGCACCGTCCGCCGCACGGAGTCCGAGCAGGAGGCCGTGGAGCGCGTCTTCGTCGACCACACGCGCCAGGACGGTGCTGAGGGCGACCACGAGCCGGTGCCCGGTCTCGGCACGGCGGCGGCGTTCGGCCGCGACGCGACGCTGGGCGCCGCGGTCAGCGCGTGGACGCTCGGAGTGGCCTTCACCGAACGGGACGAGCGCCTGCTGCTCACGGTCTCGGTCACCGGGCGCGCGGAGCGGGAACAGCTGACAGCGCTGGCCGAGGAGTTCCTGCGGAACCTGGACACCACGCTCGGCTAGCACGAACCAATACTGGGGGTAGGGATGTCACTGACCGTCCACGAGGACCAGATCGCCGACTTCGGGCTGTACCTGAGCACCGAGGCCGCGCACGTCCTCCCGAAAATCGAGCAACTCGCCCGGGACGAGGGCATGAGCGACCACGGGTTCAACGGACTGCTCGAACCACTCGGTGAGATCGTCAACGGCGAGGCGTCCGTGCTGGTGGGAACCGCGTTCAGCCTGATGCAGCGCAAACTCTGCGAACTCGGCGACGCGCTGATCGACGTGGCCGGGGAGTACGGGCACGTCGAGGAGGACAACCGCTCGCTCATCGAACGCAACGGCCTCAGCGGCGACACCGACGAGGACATCGGGACCGGCACCGGCTACGGGTACGGCGACAACTACGACCGGCACACCGAGCTGGGCACCTCGAAGTTCCACTACACCGAGCTCGACATCACCGACATCGGCAGGGACGACACGAGCTACTCCGACGACCTGGACACGGGTGGGGTCCTCAGCGTCCTGGACTGGATCTGGACCGAGTTCGATGTGGACGGCGGTAAGGGCTTCACCGACTCGCTGATCTCACCGCTGGCGGGAAACTACAACAGTATCGCGGCCAACGGCGACGCATGGCGCAACGTCGGGACGAACTTCGGACTGCTGGCCGCGAACCTGGGAAGCAACGCCGCGACGCTGGCCGCCGAGCACTGGGAGGGCGAGGCCGCGAGCGCCTTCGAGCAGTTCGTCGACGTGTTCTGGCAGAAGGGAGCGGTCTGGGCGGGTGAGCAGCTCGGCGAGTTCGTGGCCCAGGGCTTCGAGAAGATCTCCGAGGTCTCCCAGCGGATTGCCGAGATCGCCATCGACGCGATCAACGTGATCATCAAGACCGCCCGACGCATCGCCACGAAGGCGGTGCCCGTGATCGGCTGGGCGTGGACGGCCATCGAGAGCGCGAGCAAGTGGGTCGGCAAGGTGTTCGGCGTCGACATCGACGACCTCTACGACGACATCGTGGACATCATCGACACCGCCAAGGCGGTCTTCGCGCTGTTCGAGTCCATCGAAACCATCGTCTCGACCATGGAGGAGTACTTCGCCACCCTCCAGGAACTCGTCGCGACCGTCGAGACGATCCCGGAGATCGGCAGTCTCTCCGACGCGGCGTCCACCGCGGGCACCATCACCGAACACGCCGACGCGCTGGGTGAGCAGAAGGAGTCCATCGAGGAGGAGTCGGACAAGGCCGACGACGCGCTCGCGGAACTCGACGATCTCGCCAACGAGGCCGAGGAAAAGGCCAGCTGAGCCATCCGACACCGTCAGGAGGTCGTGCCATGCAGTACCTGTCCCAGGGTGGGGTTTCCTCCCTCGAGACGAGCCGCGCGGCGTGGGAACTCGACGCGCGCGTCGACCAGGCGTTCCGGCGGGCCCGCGAGGCCCGCCAGCAGATGCAGGACGCCGAAAGCCGCCTCGCGGCGAAGTCCGCACCACCCACGGACGAGGAGATCGAGCGGATCCGGCTCTTCGTACTCGGCCACGCCAGGACCCCGGAGTGGGAGCGGGTGATCGAACTGATCAACCGGGGCCTGCTGAGCTGGCGGGAGGTCACCGACGGGCTGGCCACCGGGCGGCTGGACCACCGTGTCGCGGCGGCGTTCGACTCGCTGTCGAAGGTCCCGCCCGCGAGTGAGGCTGCGCTGGCCGAGATCGGGGTGATCCGGACCGAGCCCGCCGACGACGAACCCGAACCACCCACGCCGGGCAGGCCGGTGGCGCGTGGCCCCCGCGAGGACGACGAGGAGTCGTTCTTCGACGACCCCCTCGCCAGGGGGCGCTAAGAGAGCCCCTAACCCGCCTCTTCGATCATTCCGACCCTGCCGGGGACTGACTCCCGGTAGCCTCCTCCCCACGCGTGGTGAGACACGGAGTGGGCGGGCGAGGTGGAACGGACCGGGGAGTCGGTGCGGCGGCTGGGGCGGTTCGGCCGCCGGTACGCTGCTGCCCTGCGCCTGGCGATCCTCCTGCCGCTCGGCACCATCGCGCTGCTGCGGGCGGGCCCCGCCCACCTGCCCGCCACGGTGCTGGTCGTCGCTGTCGTGGTGCTGTGGACCGCGGCGTACTGCTGGTGGTCGGCGAGGTCGGAAAGCCCGGCGCCGGTGGTCGCCGACGTGCTCGTCCTGCTCGCCGTGTCGTCCAGCGTCCTCGTCACCGACGCGGTCGAGGACGTCAACGTCGGCTGGCTGCGGCTGCTGATCACCTTCGCGTGCGTGGCCTGGCAGTGGCACACCCCGCCGCTGACGGGTGGCCTCGCGGCGCTGGTCAGCTGCGGCGGGCTGGTCGCGGTGGTCGCGCTGGCCGGTGGAGAGGCACCGCTGCTGCGTTCGGTGGCCTGGGCGGCGATGGCCGCGCTGCTGTCCCGGGCCAGCTGGACACTCGTGCGGCGCGCCGCCCGGCGCGCCGACCGCGCCGCGGACGAGGCCGCGCTGGCACGCCGGGAGGCCCTCGTCGCGACGGCCGTGCGTGCCGAGGAACGCGACCTGGCCACCGCGCTGCACGACACGGCGGCCACCACCCTGCTGATGGTGGGCACCGGCCAGGTGTCCGGCTCGGCCGAGTGGCTTCCCGGCCAGGCTCGGCGTGACCTCGACCGGCTGCGCTCCGATCCCGGCCACGCCACCGGGCACACGGACCTCGTCGATCTGGTGCGCACCGGCCTGGCCACCACGCGACTGCGTGTCGACTTCGACGCGCCACCGTCGCTGCGGGTGCCGTCCGGGGTCGCCCGCGCGATCGCCGACGCGGCCGGTGAGGCGCTGGCCAACGTGCGCCGCCACGCCGGAACGGACGAGGCCACCGTCCGCCTGACCGGGGACACCACCGGGTTGCGGCTCGACATCGTGGACAAGGGCGCCGGTTTCGACACCGCCGACGTCGCGGTCACCCGGCGCGGGCTGCGCGAGTCCGTCCATGGCCGCCTGAGCCGCATCGGCGGCTGCGCCACCGTGACCTCGGCCCCGGGCGAGGGCACCGTCGTCGAGCTGGCCTGGAGCGCGCGGCATGACTGACACCGGTGGGGCGGAGATCCACGCGGCTCTGTGGCGCGGGCTGCGGATCGCGGTGCTGCTCGTCGCCGTCGTGGTGCTCGCGGGGCTGTCGCTGCCCAACCTGGTCCGCAGGATCGACACCTACGAACCGTCCACCGCACAGTGGATCTCCTTCGCGGCGCTGGCCGCCGTGCTGGCCGTCGAGGCGGTCCTGGTCGTCGGCGGGCGTACCTGGGCCCGCCTGCGCGTGCCCGCGATCGCCCTGGTGCTCGCCGCGTCCGCGCTGTCCTACGCCACCCTCCCCGATGGCAAGACGTCCACCGCCGTGGACTGGGTCTTCGGGGTCGCGAACTGGGTCGGCCTGGTCGTCCTGCTCGACCGCCCGCTCCGGACGTTGCTGGCGTTCCTCGCCGCACACGAGGTGACGGCCGTGGTGAACCTGGTGGTCTCCGACGAGGTGAGCCGGGCCGCGGTACTGCGGCTGGCCACCGGCTCGGTCAGCGTCCTCGGCTACCCGCTGTGCGCGGCGGTGGTGACCACGGCACTGCACCGGATCGCCACCTCGTCCGCCTCGGCGCGGCAGGAGGCCGACCGGGTGCGCACCGAGGAGGCCGTGGCCGTGGAGACGCACCGCCGCAGGCGGCAGCGGCTCGCCGAGCTGTCCGCGACGACGACGCCGCTGCTGGAGGGGCTGGCCCGAGGGGACCTGTCCCCGGAGGACGCGGCGGTGCAACGGCGCTGTGCCATCGAGGCGGCCCGGATGCGGCGTCTGTTCGCCGAGGTCGACGCGGTGCCCGACCCGCTGCTGCACGAGATCCGCCACTGCGCCGACATCGCCGATCGCAAAGGGGTGCTCGTGGAACTCGACAGCCGGGGGAAGTGGCCCACACCGCCGCTCGCCGTGCGACGGGACCTCACCGAACCCGCGCTCACCGCGCTCGCCACCGCGTCGAGCACCGCCCGCGTCACGGTCACAGGAGACGCGGAGCTGGTGTCGGTCAGCGTCGTCGCGGACTGCGGCACGCTCGACGTCGCGGACCCGGCGACGCCCGGTGTGCGGGTGGAGTCGTTCACCGACGAGGACACGACCTGGATGGAGGTCAGATGGCAGCCGATCCGGCGGCAGACGCTGTCACGGCAGTGATCGTCGACGACCACGCGGCCATCGCCGCCGGTGTCCGGTACTGGTGCGAGAGCGCGGTCCCGCCGATCGTCCTCGTGGACGCTGAGGCCAGCCTCGCGGGGGTCTGGACCGGTCCGGGAGCGGCGGCCGACGTGGTCATCTTCGACCTGGAACTGGTGCCGGGCAAGCCGGAGTTCGGGGAGCTGCGGCGACTGGTCGACAGCGGGCGCAGGGTGGTCGTCTACTCCCAGCACTCCGACAACGCCACGGCCATCAAGTGCGTCGATCTCGGCGCGCTCGCCTACCTGACCAAGCGCGAGGGACAGGAGCATCTGGTGCCCGCCATCCGCGCCGCCGCCGGCGGCTCCTCCTACACCGCACCGTCCCTGTCCGGCGCCCTGATGTCCGACGACACACCCGACCGGCCGCGGCTGTCTCCCCGGGAGATCGAGGTGCTGCGCGCCTGGTTCGCCTCGGCCTCGAAACGGCTGGTCGCGGCGAAACTGCATCTCACCGAGAAGACCGTCGACACCTACATCTCCCGGGTCCGGGCGAAGTACGCCGGGGTGGGCCGGACCGCGAGTACGAAGAGCGAACTGGTCAGCCGCGCCCTTGACGACGGGCTCATCACGCTGGCCGAACTCAACGAGACGAACGCCGGCTGACCACCCGCCCGAGCCTATGCGCGGCCACCGCAGGCCCGCAGCATGTCGCGGGCGCACTCCACCAACTCGGCCCGGGTGAGTACCGGCCCCGCACCGGCGACGGCGTCGAACAGCATCCCGTCGAACCAGGCGACGAGCATCGCCGCGTGCCGCCGGGGGGTGTCCGAGCCGAGCGAGACGACCACCTCGGCCGCGCGGTCCCGCAGCCGGGCACCGCCCCGGTCGTACACGGCGCGCAGGCCGGGCCGCCGGTCGGCCTCCAACGCCAGCTCGTACCGGGCCAGTGTCCGCGAGCGCCCCGCCGTGATGCTGTGGTGCAGCAGGGCGGCGAGAGCCAGGGCGAGTTCGTCGACGTCAGGGGCACTGTGGTCGACATCGAGTTCGGTGTGCTCGACGTCGAGTTCGACGATGCGCCCGAACGCCAGCTCGACCAGCGCGCCGCGCGTCCGGGCGTAGTAGGAGGTCGAGCCCGCCGGGAGACCGGCTTCGCTGTCGACGGCGCGGTGAGTGAGCCCGCGCAGCCCGTCGCGTGCGACCACCTCGATCGCGGCGTCACCGAGGCGGGCCACTCGTGCTGACGTCGGCATCCCGCCAGTGTAGACACGGGCTCTACGGACGTAGAGTACTGTGCGCTCTACAGACGTAGAGGAGTGGCAACGTGCGCACAGCGATCGTCATCGGCGGCGGTATCGGCGGACTCAGCGCGGCGATCGGGCTGCGCAAGGCGGGGTGGCAGGCCACCGTGGTGGAACAGGCGCCGGAGCTCACCGCGGTGGGCGCCGGGATCACGTTGTGGCCCAATGCCGTGCGCGCGCTCGACGAGCTCGGACTCGGCCCCGCGCTCCGGCCGCTGCTCACCACCCAGCCCCCGGCGGCGATCCGCGACCGGCGCGGTCGGGTCCTGATGGAGTTCGGCGGCGCCTCCCTCGAACAATTGCTCGGGAAGCCGCTCGTCGCACTGCACCGCGCGACGCTGATCGCGCTGTTGCGCGACGCGCTGCCCGCCGGGTCGCTACGCACCGGTGCGGAAGTGGCCGCGGTGAGCAGGGACGGTGAGATCACCTACCGCGACGGGACCGGTGAGCGCGCGGACCTCGTCGTCGGTGCCGACGGGATCAACAGCACGGTGCGCGCGTCACTGTGGCCGGAGCACGCGGCGACCGTCTCCGCCGGGTACTCGGCCTTCCGCGCGGTCACCCGGCCCCGTCCCGGCATCACACTCGGCACCACGCTAGGGCCGGGCACGGAGTTCGGCACCGTGCCGCTGGTGGACGGCGACCTCTACTGGTACGCCTCACTGGCCGCGCCGACAGGCCAGGCACCCGGCGACGTCAAAACGTTTCTGCGCCAGCACCTGCGGGACTGGCCGCAGCCACTGCGCGCGCTGGTCGACGACACGCCCGCCGACGCGATCCTGCACCACGAGCTGCGCGTCCTCCGGCGCCGTCTCCCCCACTACGTCACGGGCCGCGTGGCGCTGCTCGGCGACGCCGCCCACGCCATGACACCGTTTCTCGGCCAGGGCGGCTGCCAGGCCATCGAGGACGCCGTCGTGCTGGCGGCCTCGCTGGCGGGCGGCACCGACACCGCCGACGCGCTCGCCCGTTACGACCGGGAGCGCAGACCGCGTACCCGCGCGATCGTGGCGGACTCGGCCAGGATGGGCGCGCTCCACAACCGGCCCCGAAACCCGCGGCTGATCGCCGTGCGCAACGCGATCCTGCGCGGAGTGCCCGCGTCCGTGACGACGCGGCTCGCCGCGCGGCCGGTCCGCTGGAGCCCGCCGCCCATCACGCCGCGCTGACCGCGGGCCCGCTCACCGGGGCAGCGGAGGCGGGGTCGGGACCGCACCCGTGGGGGCGGGACCGCTGGGAAGCGAGGTGTCCACAATGGTCGCCCTCGGCTGCGCGGGCACGTCGGGCTCGTCGGGCAGCACCGACTGCGCGACCTCCGCGCCCTTCAGCCCGCCCACCAGCGCCCCGGCCACCCCGCCGATCACCGATCCGGCCGGGCCGGCGCCCGAGCCGAACAGCGCGCCCGAGGCCGCACTGCCGAGCGTGCTGCCCAGCAACGTGCCCGCCGTGGTGCCCGCGATACCGCCCACGGTTCGCACCCCCGCCTCGGTCCAGCTCTGCCCACCCTGCGAGGCGTTCCACGCCTCGATCCCGGCGGTGAGGCCACTGCCCACGAACGGAGTCGCCTTGAGGGCCTTGGTGAGCGCGCCCTCCGAGATCCCGGCCTTGGCCGCGATGTCCGACAGTCCCGCCGACTGCGGGTGCGCGGCCAGTGCGGCCCGCACCTCGTGGGGCAGTCCCGCGGTGTACCGGTCGTAGTCGCTGATCAGCTTCCGGTACTTCGACACGTCGTCGCCCGCCTCCTCGGCCTGCCGGATGAGCTGGGCCTTCTCCGCCTCGCTGAGTGAGGCGATCTGGCCGGTCGACAGGCTGTTCAGCAGCGTGGACTCCCGGAGCACCGCGGCCCCCAGGTTCCGGAACGCGTCGAGTCGGTCGCTGTGGATGGACTGCGGCACGGCGACGATTCCCGCGACGGTCATCCCCAGGGGTGTGCCGATGACGTAGTCGTCGACCTTGCTGCCGTCGGCCGGGGCAAGCTCGGCGCGCAGCGTCTCGTGTGCGTCGTACTCCCGCTGGCGCGCGTCCCCCACCGTGTCGGCGCACTGGTTGAACAACGTCGCGAGCCGGTTGTACTCCTTCGCCTCGTCCTGCCACGCCCGCAGGGCCGCCTGGTAGTCGTTGATCCGGTCCGTGGCGTGCGCCGATCCCACCGGAGCGATGCCGGGCTTCGGCCCCGGCGGCTGCGGCGGCAGGATGAACGGCTCCTGCACGGTGAGGCCACCCGCGGTCGCGGTGGCGAGGGTGTCCGCCATCGTGTCCTGCACGCCCGTCAGCGCGGCGGCGAACTCCGTGAGCGCGCGCATCGCCTCCTGGCAGGTGAAGGCCAGGTCGTCGGCCGTCCGGGTGGGCTGGTGGGCCTCCGCGTCGAACGCCTGGTGGGCCGGACCCTCCCAGCCCGACTCGGCGGTGCCGCGCGCGTACCGGCTCTGGTCCCCGGCTTTCTGCACCCAGCCCGCGTAGGCGTCCAGTGCCTCGGCGGCGGCCACGCACGACGCGGGTCCGCCGTGGACGAGGGTGTTCAGCGCAGTGGTCATGCTGTCGTCGCCTTCCTGCGGCGCGGAAGCCCTGTTCAGGCTTCGGGGTCGGGTGCGGTCTCGGTCGTGCGGTCGGGGGCGTCCTTCAGCGGATCGCCGCCCTGCTGGACGTGTTCGAGGTGGTACTGCGCGACGTAGCGCAGCTCGCCCTCGCTGGTGTTCTCGATGTCGGCGTAGCCGCCTGCGGCCACATGGACCCGGTCGCTGATCGCGTCGAAGGTCTCGGCCAGCGCCACCCCGACCGACAGCAGGCCCAGAATGGTGGACCCGACGTAGGCCGACGACGCTCCCGCGTCGGGCGCCGTGACGTCCACGGCCAGTCCCGTGTCGATCGACCCGGCTGCGGACTCCATCCCTGCCGCGGCCTGCCGCAATGCCTCCGGATCGGCGCGGAAACCCATCAGTTCTCCGTTCGGTGTCGGGGGAAGTCGGTGTCCCGGCGTTGCCCCGGCACGGCGGCGTCGACCGCCACGGTGCCGGCGCCGGTCTGGCTGACGATGTGGTCGAGCCGGTCCGCGCGGACCGACACCGCCGCCCTTCGTTGTCCCAGCTCGGCCCGCAGCCTGGCCAGCGAGGTGTAGGCGAGCAGGACCGGCTCGCCGCGCTCCCCCTCGGCCATCTCGACGGCGGGCCTGGTCGTGCCGACCGAGCCGGGGCGCACCGGCAGCCACAGCATCGAGGTGTCGGGAATCGCCGGGTCGATCAACGGCAGCGGCTCGCGCTCGTGGCGGTCCGGCTCGGGGTAGTGCACACCGCCGGGTGGGACGACGTCCACCGCGACGTACGGGCGGGGGTCGAGCCGCAGGCACGCCTCCCGGAGTTCGTCGACGCTCACCCGCACGAAGGGCTGGCCGGGCCCCCGGCACACCGCCACGGGCACGAACGCCGTGTACGCCCACACCACGAGGTCGTGGCGTGGCGTCTCATACACCTCGACATCGCCGCCCGGCAGCGTCAGCACGAACAGCTCGGTGCCACCGGCGAGTTCCAGCTCGTCGAGTGGTCGCAGCGCCCGCCGGTCGAACGGGCGCAGCGCACCGGGCGCGGCGGTGCGGGACCGGCCGGTCATGTCCGTTCCCTCGGGATCCACTCGCCGTCCAGCGGGTTGCCGGGTGGTTCCGGTTCGGATTCGGATTCGGCCTCGGGCTCGCTCGACTCGTCGTCCGCCGCTTCGGGCGGCTCGGGGGTGTCCGGCGCGGCGGGCTCACCCGACGGCGCGCTCGCGCCACCACCGCTGTCGGCCAGGTCGCTGATGACGCTGAGCCCCTGCCGCACCACGGCGATCGCCGCACCGGCGCCCTTGACGAGCGTCAGCAGGTTCTCGCCGCTGGCGAGCAGCTCGCCGAGCTTGGCCGCGATCCGGCCCGCGTAGTCGGCGGCGATTCCCACACAGCGCGGGATGGCCTCGGCGAGGCTGGCCCCGAAGGTCGCGGGCGCGGCGGCGATCGCCTGCGTCATGATCGGCACGATCGTCGCGACCGCTTCGGTGATCAGCCGGGTGGCGATGTCGAGCACCTGCGCGACCACCTCGCCCGCGGCGATCATCGCCTCCGCGTTGGTCGCCGCGCTCTCCGCGACCGAGAGCACCCCGTCGCTGAGCTGGAGTGCGGTGTCCAGGTAGTTCGCCTTGGCCCCGCCGGACCACTCGCTGGTCTGGCCTTCCACCGTCGAGCCGTAGTCCTCGGCGAGTGCCGCCGCGCCCCGTGCGGCGCCGTCGTGCTCGGTCGCGGGGCCCGACACCGAGTCCGGTTCGCCGCGCAACTGCCCGAGCGGCTCCTCCAGAAACGAGATCATCGGAGTGAGGAAGTCACATCCCGCCGAGGACAGCGCGGACAGCGGGCTCGACGTCGCCCCGAGCCCGCCGAGCGACACGGCGGGCTCGCCCGCGATCTCGGCCGATACCCACTGCCTGCCGCCGATCGCGTCCTTCGCGATCCGCAGCTCCGCGAGCGCCGTGCTGATCTCCACAGCCGACGGCTGGGCGTCGCCGGGCGCCCCGGGCTCGGCCGCCGGGGCCGGTGCGGTCGTCGGGTTCATCGGGTTCCCTCCGGGTGATCCGGTCCGAGCGCCGCCAGTCCGGCGGCGTGGGTCTCGTCCGAGTTCTGGTACTCCTCGGCCGCGCGTCGCATCGCCCCGCCGACCTTGTCGACGGTGCTGGCCGCGTGAGCGAACGCGCCCGCCGTGTCGGCCATCGCCGCGCCCAGCCCCGTGGCGACGAACTGGGCGAACGAGCCCAGTGACCGCCCCGCCAGCTCGCCGGGCAACGCCGCGCCGAGCGTGGACAACTCGTCGGCGTGCGCGGCCAGCCTGCCCGCGTGGGAGCGCAACTGTTCGACGTCGACCGTGTAGGACGCGGGTGCGCTGGGTGGCACCGCAGGATTCGGTGGAGTCATCGTGGGACCTCCGTGGGAGCGTGCTGGGTGAGCTGGGCCAGTGCGGCGCCGTCGCCGAGGTAGTCGGCCATCACCTCGGTCATCCGCTGGGTGGCGAGGCGCTGCGCCTGTCCGGTCGTGGCGAGGATGAGCGCGGCCAGTGCGTCGCATTCGAGTTTGCGGGCCGCGGGTGTGAGTGTCAGTCCGGTGAGCGCGCCCGCGGCGTTGACCGACACGGTGACCTCGCCCCGGGGCGAGCGCGCGCTCGCGCCGGTATCGCGCAGGCTCTCACTGGCGCGGCGCGCGCCGTCCGCCGCGTGTTCCAGCCGGTCGCGATAGCCGGCCAGCCACTGTGCTGCGTCCATGAGTGATCCCTTCTCTCAGGTCCGGGCCCGCGCCGCCGCGGCGCGGAGTTCGTGGACGAGTTCGCTGTGCCGCAGCGGATTGACGCTGACCCAGCCGCGATCGTCCTGGTGGACCCGGACCCGGCCGCTGGGGCTGTCCAACCACGACAGTTCGGGCCCACGCTCGGCGTGGCCGTTCCGGTAGCGGACGGTGCCGAGCTGCCCGCGTCCCGACACCGACGGCAGCAGCGTGAGCAACGCGTCGACCGCCGCCGGGTCACCGCCGCGCTCGCGCACCAGCGTGCGCACGCGCTGGTGCGGGGCCGCGGCGCCCGCCGTGTTCTCCAGCAACCGGATCGCGTCACCGACGACTCCGGGCGGCAGGGTGATCGGCATGGCCCTCGCCGCCCGGGTCGGCGGGACCAGCCCGGTGAACTCGTCGGTCAGCGCGACGGCCGTCACCGTCGTGACGCTGACCCGGCCCGGCACCCCGGCGAGCGACTGGCGGCACACCACCGCGCTCTCGCCGCGCACCAGCGCCACGGCACCGGTGACGGCGGCGTCCCCGGCCACGACGAGATCGAGCGTGCCGCGCTGGTCGCGCAGCGCGGCCACGAGGTCGGCGGCGAGCCCGGTCGGTCCCTGCCCCGTGGCCAGCCCCCGCTCGGCCAGCGAGCGCGCCGCGCCGGCCAGCAACGCCGTTCGTTCGCCCTCGATCCGGCCGAACGAGGGCACCCGCAACGGAAACGGCGGGCGCGTGCCCGCCTCGGTGGCGAGCAGGTCCAGTTCCACCAGATCGAGGGCGATCGCGCCCTCGGCGGCGTGCTCGGCGATGGTCGTCATGCCGGCCTCCCCGCCGAACCGTGCGCCGGGCGGCCACCGGGCGCCTCACGGGGTTCGCCAGACTTCCGCACGTCGTCGCCGGAACGCTCGTCGTGCTCCTGGTACCTCCGCTCGGCTTCGGCGAGCATGCGCTCGTACTCGCGCACCTCCCGCTCCGTCGCCTCGACCTCGCCCGCGAGCCCGGAACTGCCCGCCGCCTCACGCAGCCGCATCGCCAGGTGGACGGCCGGTGGCGCGGTGCCGAGCATCGGCAGCCGCTCGGCCAGCCTGCTCGCCGTGGTCACCAGGTCGGCGGTCAGGTCGCCGAGCTCGGCCAGCGTCGTGATCCGCTGCCCGAACAGGTCCAGTTCGAGATCGATGCCCTGGCCGTCCTTCATCGTTGCCCCTCCGGCGACAGGCCGATGACCGCTTCGCTGCCCGGTTCCTCGACGGTGAACAGGCCGTGATCGATCGTCGGCAGGTGGTTCTCGTGCTGCTGTTCGTCCGGCCCGCCCCGGGCCGCGCCGGGCGGGACCATGCCGCCCAGCACGCCGGGGCGTGCGGCTGCCGACTCGCTGGCGAGCTGCGCGGCGGTCGCGCCGGAGCCCGGAAACGGCATGGCCCCGACCCGCGCGCCCGGCCCGAGTGGGCTGCCCCCGGCGCCGGGCCAGGCCGCGTGTCCCTGCCCCTGCCCGGCGGCCGTGCCCGCGCCGCCGACGAGCGCACCCACGGCCGCGCCGCTGGCCGGGGGCGGCGTCGGCGCGCTACCGACCGTCGGGGCCGTACCCGCGAGAGGCTGCCCCGACGGCGCGTGCGACGGCGAGGTGGCTGTGGTCGCGGCGGCGGTGGTGGCGGTGCTGCTGCTCGGCAGCGTGGTGGCGGGCGGGATCGTGCCCCGGGCCTGGCCGATCAGCCGACTCGAGTCCGTGAGGCTCGATTCGTAGGTCCGCATCGCGCGGATCGCCTGCTGCTTCTGCGTTTCGGCGGTGTCAGCGCCGGCGTAGAAGCTGAACCCGGCCCCGCCCACCGCACCGAAGGTCGTGGCGGGGTCTGCGGTGGCCGTGTTCGACGGCATCCACCTCGTGATCGGGTTCGTCGCGGGCTGCGACTCCGCCGTGCTCGGCGCGGGCGCGGTGGTCATGCTCATCCAGCTGGTCACCGGGTCGGTCATCGGCGCGGCGGCCTCACCCGGTGGCGCCGGCATCGTGGCTCTGGCCCTGGCCAGCGCGTCCGCCGCGTGCTCCGCGGCCTGCTGCCCGGCGAACGCGAGCTCGGCGATCTTGTCCACCCGGTCCGCCAGCACGGCGAGCCTGCGCGCGGCCTCCTCCGCGCCCGTGCCCTGCCAGCTCTCGGCCAACGCGGCCCGCTGCTCGCGCAACACGTCGGCGTGGTTGCCGAGCGCTGCCCGATGTTCGGACCACTCCGCGGCGATGGTGCTGACGTCGGCGACGTCGGCGTCCTGCCACAGCATCTGGTACAGCTCCTCGTGGCTGTACGCGTCCCAGTTCACCCCGCCCTCGGGCGGTGCGGGCTCACCGAAGTACCGGTCCCATACCCCGGCCGCGCCCACCGCCGACGTCTCGCTCTCCACCCCAGACCCCTTTCACGACACCAGTTCCTCACCGGTGCAGCGATGATCACGACGGATGCGCACGGAGTAGAAGGTCACGAGGCGGCCATTTGTGGCCGGTACCGCTGACCAGGCAGAACGCGGTGACCGGCACAGCGGTGAGCCGGTTCGGCCTTGTGCCCACCGGGCCCGGGACCTACTGTGACGCGGACAACTTCTGACGATTGGACGCAGAAGATGGCTGATAACACGCAGAAGCATTCACGACGCCGGGTGCTGCGCGGCGCGGGCACGGTCACCGCGGCCGGAATCGCCGCGCTGTGGGCGTCCGGCACCGCCAGCGCGGGGCCCCCGGCCCGCGGAGCCAGGCCCGTGCCGCCCGGCAAGATCGGCTTCGGGCTCTACTCGGTGCGCGACATGCTGGCCGAGGACCCCGAGGGCACCCTCGCGATGCTGGGCGAGGCGGGCTACGCCGAGATCGAGCCCGCCTACGACTACGGCAACCGCACCCCCGCCCAGTTCCGGCGCATCGCCGACGACAACGGCCTGCGCGTGATCGGCAGCCACCACCACCCCGGCGACTTCCGGGGCGACGCCGCCGAGGTGACCCTGGAGCGGGCCGCCGTGCTCGGGCAGAAGTACGTGGGCGTGTCGTACATGGACGGCGAGCAGTCCCACGACGGCTATCTCCGCATGGCCGAGGAGATGAACCGGTTCGGCGAACGGGCCCGCGCCTGGGGCCTTCGCTGGTACGCGCACCTGCACGACCACGAGTTCCACCCGGACCCGGACACCGGACGGACCCTGTTCGACGTGTGGCTGCACAACACCGATCCCGCCCTGGTGGCCTACGAACTCGACCTGTACTGGATTCTCGCGGCGAGCGTCGAACCCGGGCCCTACCTGCGGGCCCACGAATCCCGGTTCCCGCTGCTGCATCTCAAGGACGGCACTCCCACCGCAGGCGTCGAGACCGACCTCGGCGACGGCGATGTCGACTTCGCGAGCATCCTCGCCAACCTGTCCCACCCTGGCGCGCACCACTTCGTCATCGAACGCGACGAACAACCGCACCCCGTGCGGACCGCGAACCGGTCGTACGACTATCTGCGCGGCCTGCGCATCAGCCCGAGACGGTAGCCGGCTTACCCGCGAGCAGGAGGTTCCACGATGCGACACCGTCCCCGGCCGCTGTCCCGCCGCCACCTGCTCGCGGGCACCGCCGCCCTGACGGCGGGCCTTGTGGCCGTCCCGTCGGTCGCCGCCGCGCGGGGCAGCGCGCCGTCCGCCGATGACCTCGGCCGCCACGCCCGGCGGGCCCGCCGCACCTACGACGCGCTCCAGCACCACTTCCACGACCCGGGCACCGGGCTCTACCTGGAGACCTATCCCCGCACCGAGGCCAACCCCTGGTCCTACGTCTGGCCGTTCTCGCAGGCGCTCGTCGGCACGCAGGTGCTGGCGGGGATCCGCGGCCACCACCGCCGCTACGCTCCCGACGTCGCCGCGCGGTTCGCGGCGCTGGAGTCATACTGGAACGCCGGAACCGAGCCGCCCGGCTACGACTCCTACGTCCGCCCGCCGCTGGGGCACGGCGGAGACAAGTTCTACGACGACAACGAGTGGAACGCCCTCGCCTTCATCCAGCGCCACCTGATGTCCTCGGGCGGCGACCGCGCGGCGCTGACCCGCGCGGCGGAGATCTTCGACCTCGTCGTCCACGGCTGGGACACCGACCCGGACCATCCCTGCCCCGGCGGGGTCTTCTGGACACAGGCCGACTGGAGCCGCGACCGCAACACCGTGTCCAACGCCCCCGGCGCCGAGGTGGGACTGCACCTCTACCTGCTCACCGGCGAGCGCTACTACCTCGACTGGGCACTGCGCATGTACGAGTGGGTCCGCGGCTGCCTGCTGGCACCCAACGGGCTCTACTGGGACAGCATCCGGCTCGACGGCTCGATCTGGGAGGCGCAGTTCTCCTACAACCAGGGCGTCATGATCGGCGCGGGCGCGCTGCTGTACCGCGCGACCGGCGAGCCCGAGTACCTGGACCAGGCGCGCGACACCGCCACGCGGGCACTGGCCCACTACGCCGCCGACGACCGGTACTTCACCCAGCCCGCCCGGTTCCACGCGATCTTCTTCGCCAACCTGCTGCGACTGGGGACACTGCGTCCCGACCCCGCCTACTACGACGCCATGCGCGCCTACGCCGAGCAGGCCCGCGCCCGCGTCCACGATCCGGACACGGGCCTCTACCGATTCACCGGCGACGACCCCGTGCTGCTGCTGGAGCAGGCGGGCATGCTCCGCATCGAGGCCATGCTCGCCTGGCACCCCGACGACCACGCCATGCTGACCTGAGTCGCCGCCCGGTGGGTCAGCGGCCCGCGTCGCGCTCCTTGAGACGGGCCGCTTTCCGGCGGACCTCGGCCTGCGTGGCGCGTTCCCGCTGGAGCCACTCGGGCATCTCCGCCTTCAGCGCGGTGATCTCCTCCGTGGTGAGCGGGTCGGTGACGCCGCCGCGCGCGAGTCCGCTCAGCGAGACGCCCAGCCGCGCCGCGACGACCTGCCGCGGGTGCGGACCGTCGCGCCGCAGATCCTGCAACCACTGCGGCGGGTCGGACTGCAGGGCGTTCAGCTCGTCCCGCGAAACGACGCCCTCCCGGAACTCCTCCGGCGTCGCGGGCAGGTAGACGTTCAGCTTCTTCGCCGCGGTCGCGGGCTTCATGGTCTGCGAGGTCTTGCGCGAGGTCATGCGTCCAGGGTAACGACAGCGCCCGCGCCACCCGCGCCCGCGAGCGGTAGCCTGGCGTCGTGCCAGGCTCGGACGATTCGCCCTCCTTCACCCTCGCCTACGTTCCCGGGGTGACGCCCGGAAAGTGGGTGCGCACGTGGCACGAGCGCTCACCCGAGGTCCCGCTGACGCTGGTGCAGGTGACCGCCGCCGACGCGGCCGAGCGGGTCCGGGCCCGCGACACCGACGCGGTGCTGTTGCGGCTGCCCACCGACCGGTCGGGCCTGCACGCCATCCCCCTCTACACCGAGACCACCGTGGTCGTCGTGCCGAAGGACCACGTCGTGACGGCGGCCGACGAGGTGAGCCTTGCCGACCTGGCCGACGAGCTCGTGCTGCATCCCCTCGACGACACCCTCGACTGGGAACGGCCGCCGGGACGGTCCGCGCTCGAGCGGCCCGCCACCACGGGCGACGCCGTGGCGCTGGTCGCGGCCGGAGTGGGGCTGCTGGTCGTCCCCCAGTCGCTCGCCCGCCTGCACCACCGGCGCGACCTCACCTACCGCCCGGTGGCGGACGCCCCGCAGTCACGGGTCGCGCTGGCGTGGCTGGAGGACGAGACCACCGACCTGATGGAGCAGTTCATCGGCATCGTCCGTGGCCGCACCGTCAACAGCACCCGGGGACGCAGGCCTGCGGAACCCGCGAAGTCCAGCCTGCCCGCTCGGCAACAGAGCAAGCAGCCCAAGGCCACCCCGCGCCGCGGGGGTCCGCGGCGACAGCCCGGTGGGAAGGGCGGGCGCCGCCGAGGACCCCGCCGCCGCTCGTAGCGCTCAACTCCTCGCGTACCTGGTCAGCACCACTCCACCGGGAAACGTCCGCGTCTCCACCAGGTCGAGTTTCACCCGGCTGTCCAGCGTGGTGAAAAACGGCGTGCCGTCGCCCACCAGGACCGGATGGGTGACGATCTCGTACTCATCGACCAGGCCGGCCCGCATCGCCGCCCCGGCCAGCGTCGCACCACCGACCCTCATCGGCCCGCCGTCCTCGGCCTTGAGCCGGGTGATCTCGGCGATCGCGTCGCGGGTCACGACGCGGGTGTTCCGGTCGACCTCGTCGATCGTCGTGGAGGAGAACAGCACCTTCGGCGTGTCCCGCCAGTTCCGCGCGAACTCGATCTCCGCCGGAGTGGCACCCGGCTGCTGGTCACCGGTCTGCCAGTAACTCATCGTCTCCCACAGCCTGCGCCCGTACAGGAACGACTCGATCGCCCGCTCCTGCTCGAGCCACCACTGGAACAGCTCGTCACTCGGCTCGCTCCAGCCAAGGTCGCCGTCGGCCGCGGCGATG
The DNA here is from genome assembly GCF_005862235.1 of Saccharomonospora piscinae. GTDB lineage: Bacteria > Actinomycetota > Actinomycetes > Mycobacteriales > Pseudonocardiaceae > Saccharomonospora > Saccharomonospora piscinae. Next base: position 506,009 of record NZ_VCEK01000001.1, read on the forward strand.
TAGCCGTCCAGGCTCAGGTTCATGCCGTAGATCAGTTTCCGCATGGCGCCGTCCTCCCCAGAACCAGTGTCTCCGCTCACCCGCCGGACGCCAACACGGCCGACTCCGTCCGGGACACGGCCACCCTTCACCGCCGAGCGGAGCGTCCGGCAGCACACCGGAGCTCCCACCCGAACTGCGCTTCCGGCTCGCCCCGGCCGCGTGACCGGCGTCAGGCCGTCGTCCGGACGCCCGCCGCGCGCACCGCCGCCCGCGCGGCGGTGACGGCGCTGTTCAGCGAGATCTCCCCCCGCATCCCCGGTGCCGCGACCATGTCCCCGGCCAGGAACACGTCACCGCCTCGGTCGACGGCCGGGCGATCACGCCAGGTCTGCCCGGGCAGGTCCACCGCACCGCTGCGGTCGCGCGCCACGGCGTCGCGGCGCCAGGTGGTGCGCTCCCGCCAGCCGGGCACGGCCAGATCGGCGAGCCGTTCCACCCGAGCCGTCGCGCCGGAGCGGGACTCACCGTCGCGCAGCGGCATGTCGAGCTGGAACAGGGACTGGCCGCGCGGCGCGAGCGACGGGTCGGGCATCGTGTAGCACTCGTGGAAGCCGCCCTCGTCGGCGTCGAACACCACGAACGCGTCGCCGCGCCTGCGCCGCACCGCGAGATCCAGCAGCACGCACCGGCCGCTCTGCCAGGTGAGGTCCTCGTCCCGGAGCAGCGTGCGGGCGCTGGACAGTTCGGTCGCGACGATGGTGGGCACCGAGGGGATCTCCGTGACGCGCGAGTTCAGCTCGACGCGCACGCCGAGGTCGCGGGCCCGCCGCGCCATGCGCGCGAACAGCGCGGGCCATCCCCCGATCACGTAGCGGACCGCGGGCGGGGCGGGTGCGAACACGCGGTGCAATTGTTCCCAGACGAAGGCCGCCGACAGCCCGCCGGTGTCGGCGCGGAAGGTGACGACACCGATCGCGTTGGCGGCGGCCCGCGCGGCCTCGTCGCCGTAACGTTCGCCCGCCCAGCTCGCGAAGTCCCGGTCCACGGGCGCGCGGCGTTTCCGGTCGCGCACCATGGCCAGCAGTCCGGGAAAGGGACGTAGCCGAAGCCGGCCGCCGTAGCGGAACCGGCCGGTCAGAGCCGCTTTCGGTGGCGCCTTCGCCACCGCACCGGTCAGGTTCCGCTCGGTCAGCCAGCGCCAGTGCGGACCGTCGGCGTAGAAGACGTGCCCACCCTCGTGTGCCACGTACGGCGGTGCCGTCGCCCTTCCCCTGCCACCGAGGGTGGAATGCGCCTCGTGCAACGTCACCGTGGCCCCGGCCTCCGCGCAGGCGATGCTCGCCGTCAACCCGGCCAGGCCGCCGCCCACCACGACGATCTCTCGTGCCATGTCGTCTCCCTGTCCTCGATCCCTACCTCAGCAGGACGAGACAGCTCCGCTGGATGTGACAGCGGGGTCGGCGCCGGGCGCCGCCACTACAGTGCGGCCATGTCCACACCACCCGTGCCGCCGCGTCCGCCGCTGGCCGAGGCGCTCGACCTGTCGCCGCACCCGGAAGGGGGCTGGTACCGCCGGACCTGGGAAACCGGCACCCGCTTCCACCCGGACGGCTACCCCGCAGAACGAGCCTCCGCGACCGCGATCCACTACCTGCTAGCTCCCGGCGAGCGATCACGGTGGCACCGGGTGCGAGGCGACGAGCTGTGGTTGTGGCACCGGGGCGGCACGCTGGGCCTGCTTCTCGGCGGCTCCGGCGACGACCCCGCCCCCCATCCGGCCGAGGTGATTCTCGGCCCCGACGTCGAGCGCGGTCACCACGTGCAGGCGCTGGTTCCCGCAGGCACCTGGCAGGCCGCGTACCCGGCGTCGGCCGAGGCGGTGCTGCTGTCGTGCGTGGTCTCCCCCGGCTTCGACTTCGAGGACTTCCGGCTCTGGCAGCGGTAGGCCGAATGCGCAGCTCAGGGCGGGAATTGTAGGGGAAATGTACGCGGCCGGATGACACTTCACGGCCATGTCCGCTCACCTTGATCGCCGCAGGTTCCTGACCGTGGTCCCGGGGGTCGCCGTGGCGACCGTGCTGGCACCGCACGCCGCCGTCGCGAGCGCGGCTTCCGTCGACATGGAAATGGTCGTGCTCGCCGCGCAGCTCGACCCGCCCAAGAGCGGCACCGGCATCACGCCGGGTGCCGGAACGAGCGTGCGGCGGGTGGAGCGGGCGCTCGCCGACAAGGGATTCCTGTCGGCCCAGTATGTGGACGGCCACTTCGGCACGGCGACCCGCTCCGCGTACGCGCGGTGGCAGGAGTCCCTCGGCTACAGCGGCCTGGGCGCCAACGGCCTGCCGGGCAGTGCCTCGCTGACCGCGCTCGCGCAGGGCAGCTTCTCGGTGGTGCGGAAGCTCTCGCCGGGCGCGCGCACCACTCACCAGGGTTTCCCGTTCAACACCCGCACGGTCGCGATGCTCGACGAGGCCCAGCGACTCGCGGGGGTGCCGTTCGTGGTGGAGCAGGGCTCGTACTCGCCGGGCAACGACCCCACGTCGGCGGGCACCCACGACGGTGGCGGCGCCGTCGACCTCGATGCGGAGGCGTTGAGCAACGTCCAGCGAACCGACGCCCTCATCGGGCTGCGGCGGGTGGGTTTCGCGGCGTGGCTGCGCAGCCCGAGCCAGGGCAACTGGCCCTGGCACATTCACGCCATCGCGGCGAACGACACCGATCTGTCCACGCCGGCCCAGAACCAGGTCGGCATGTACTACCTCGGCCGCAACGGGCTGGCCAACAACGGCCCGGACGACGGACCGCAGGTGCCGAAGGTGACCTGGGAGCAGTACCAGCGCGCCTGACGGTAGCTGTCCTCGAAGGAAACAACCCCGCACCAGAGAGGAGTCGGCATGACACGACTGAAAAGATGGAAGAGCGCCGCGGTGGGAGCCGCGGTCGCGATGCTGGCCGCCACGGGACTCACGGTGATCTCCGCCGCCCCGGCCAGCGCCGCCGCCCGGGACGGCGTCTGCCAGAAGGGCGAGTTCTGCTACTACTACAACAGCAACAACGAGGGTTCGGTCTCGGACTTCGCGGGCTCCATCGCCAACTACGGCACCACCCAGCCGACGTGCTACGAGTTCAAGGGCCCGGGCAACGGCCAGGGCCGCTGCATCAAGAACGACGCCGCCTCGGTGTGGAACCGGACCGGCGCCAAGGTGCGGGTCTACTACAACTCGAACTACGGCGGTGCCTACCAGGACTTCGGCGCCGGCGTGCAGCGCAACCTCAACGCGACGCTGAAGAACAACAACGCCTCGCACAAGTTCCGGCCGGGCGCCTCGGGCCGGTTCTGGCTGCCGTTCCCCTGTGGTGAGACCTGGCAGGCGGGCACGCGCACCAACCACAACCCGCAGAACTCGGTGGACTTCAACCACTACCCCGAGGACCTGGGCTGGAAGGTGTACTCCTCCGCCCCGGGCACGGTCTCCAAGGTGGCCAACCTGGGTAACACCTCCTACGGCCGCTACATCGTCATCGACCACGCCGGTGGCTGGCAGACGCTCTACGCGCACCTGCGCTCCCAGGACGTCTCCGTCGGCCAGCAGGTCACCGAGAAGACGATGATCGGCAGGGTCGGCAACACCGGCGGCTCCACCGGACCGCACCTGCACTACGAACAGAAGCTCAACGGTGCGGCGCAGAAGGTGACGTTCAAGGACGGTAACCCGGTCTACTGGGGATACAAGAACCTGAAGCGCACCACCAACTGCCCCTGATCCGAACACCGACCCGGGCCGCCGTGCGTACATCCGCGCACGGCGGCCCGTCCCACATGGCCTGCTGGGGGAATTCTTCCGGGAACCTCGCCGCCGACTTGCCGCCAGCTTTCAAGCTGGATCAAACGAAGGACTCGCACTGGGGAAGTCATCAGGAAATACAACACTTCGAAACCGGCCAGAAATTGAGTCGAGCAAGAATTTCACAGCACCTCCATCGTGCCACTCCCAAACCGCAGATCGAGATTCATTTATGGCCACTCGGGCGCCTCGTGAATCTCGCTTCAGGTCCCAATAACACACGTCTCGATTTTCACTGATAGCCCACGGGGTGGCATCCAATTATCTAGCGCTTGTGCCATGCTTCTAATCTTTTAAGAATGTCACGCATATCATCCAGACTATTTACCATTAAATAATGACTTTGAACGTCACCTGATGAAGCATCAGCGAGATGGAACTGAACCTCACCAGACCCCCAGACCGCAATATCGCTCAGATGATACTCATCCTCCAGCATGAGCCACATCGAAGGTTGCTTCCACTCTTTTCTCGAGCCGTCGAGAAAGTAGGAGACATGCTCACGGTCGAACGCTTCTTTACGAGCCTCGAGCCAGCTTCGCAACTCTGCAAATAGATCAGTGTAATCCACGTTTCCCCTTGCACTACCCGGTTGCAGGCAACGAGTCGATCGCCTTTTGACGGAGACGACATGAATCACCCCACCGATTCGCGACTTTTTGTGACCCGTACAATACTGGAACGTCAGGCTATGAAGTGCAGGCACTCTAGGTGTACCTCTGGACGCACAAATAGACGGATCGACAACCGATAACACGGCCCCGACAGGAAGAACTCGATCTCTTTCGTCTCACGGTCCCCAAAAAGAGATATTCTATCAAGACCTTCTGCGTAGACATCGAAGATTCTCTGGTCTTGACCAAACACTTTAATCACAACGGAGCGCTCGATAGCATCAAAGCTGATCCGCGAGGAACGCACTAGGTGGCTGAACTCGAGAAGATAGGTCGCCTCTCCACCCTCCAGCAAAATTGGAGACACACCCAGGAAATCGATGAAGTCTTGCTCGGAAGGCAGAATAACGTCACGCATACCGTGGAATCCTATCAACCATCACGCCAAGATCGACGACCAGACCCTCACACGGTTACGATGTGTCGTTGCAGCACTAAGAGCGATAGTAGTTCTCGAAAATTCCAGGAACCCAATAGGCGGGCAGTTCATGTCCAAGCTCTAATTCAAGCCTTTCCGAGGTAAGATCCTCCCCTTCGAAAGCTGTAGACACCAATTCCACCGCCTCAATCTCAGTTATGTTGTAATCAGAAATCAACAGCTGCACCATTTCACTCAAGTACTCTTTAATAAAGCAGCTCGTTGGCCCTGGAATGTTCATAGTAGGTGTTCTCCTAATAGCTCCGCACCCAACTCTGTGTGAAACGGCCGATGGAATCGAGTTTGCGACCAAACCTTTACTCGTGCAACGAATGATCACTCTCGTTGTGGAGTCCGGTGTGCCGCTTGGGCGGGTGACCGGCGACGAAGCCTACGGTTCGGATAGCAAGCTGCGTGTGGGATTTGCAGAGGTTGGATATCGCGCGTTTCCTGGCAGCCTAACTTTCGGAAACGATCTGTTGCAGCAATCTTTGATGAAGAAACTGCAGAAAACCAGCTAGATTTGCCGCGATTACCTGTACGCTACACTCTTCAACCTCGTAGTCGATACCAACGAAAGCCCCACCTTCGAGGCGGACAACCTCACCTGTGTGGCGATCGGCAGCGAACAATGCGCCACCACCGTCAGAACCGAATACCGCGATCTGTCTTTGGGATGCACTGATTAACCGCGTGGGCTGATAATCCCGCATTCCGGCGACCACGTCCTCAGCCCTGTGAACAAAAAACCCGGGACCAACATCCTCAAAGGAGATTTCCGCAACGTATGTATAGAATTCAACTAAGTCTCCCGATTGAGGCCCGCCCAAAGCCTCCATGAGTGAGTCGCGGTCACTTTGTTCAGTTTGTTTTATAACGAAATTATCACCTGGTGGGTAGCCGTTAGTAGATTCGAAACTCTCACTAAACCGGGCGGCTAGGCGCGACATCTCGCCGGCCCAGCTAGCTACGTTCAGCCCAGAAATACGCACCACGGTTCCTATCGATTTGCCCGGTTCAGTACACGAATGTCTAGATCAACTCTGTACCTTCACCAGGAGCTTCGAGGTGCTTCTTCACCTGTCATGGATGTCGGTGTCCAGTCGCGCCTTCAACATTCCGGTCGAGGCGTTGCGGCGCGAATGGCGGGTACGCGGGGCTTGGTGGCGGCGCCTGGAGGTGTGCCGACAGGCCTTGGTGTTGGCCTCCCTGCGCAAAGGCAAGACCTATGCCGACCTGGAGGCCGGGTTCGCGATCGGTGTGACCACGGTGTTCCGCTATATCCGCGAATCCCTGGGAGTCTTGGCCGCCCGCCCGCTCGGACTCACCGACGCGATCGTGGTCGCCGCGCGCAAAGGCGTTCGTCATATTTCGATGGCACCCTGCTGCGTATCGACCGGGTCGGCATGGCCTCGGGCCGGGACGTACTACTCCGGCGAACGCAAAAGACACGGCGTGACCGCGCAGGTCCTGCCCGGCGCCCGGCACGACATGGGCGCCGCCCGCGAGCACGGCCTCACCACTGCCCTAACAGTTGCCGGGCTCTCAGCCCGTCACGCTCGACTGCCGATAGTCCACCGCAACCCTGTTCACCGAACAGGAAGCGTCCCGCAATCCGTGATCGTTCACCCTCATTGGCGACGTTGTTTTTCTTCGGCCGCCGCCTTGATGGCCTCCAGTGTCTCATCGTCCACAGTAAATGGCGCCGCGAGAGCTTCAACCCATTCGCGGAAATCGACGGCATCCCGCTCGCGCCAGCGCGGAAGCGTGATTACCCTTCGTGCCACTATTTCAAAACGCTCTGGTTGTTGTGACAATTGGTACCAATCGGCTTTCGCCTGCACTCCTCTCGGTGTCGAAGTCGCGCGCAATCCCTGAAGCCAGCCTTCACGAAGATTATTCAGCGCGGCAGCATAGATCGAGCTTCCATTCATAATATTCTCATCGTCAGACAGCTCAAATTTTAACTCGATACCGGCACGCAGGAGCACCGTCACCTGATGGTAATCGTCGAACTCGATAAGCTCAGACATCAAAAAGGGTTCCTTCCATGAAATACGACATTTTCCGCTGGAACTTTTAGTGAGCCTTTAGCAATTAGTTCGTAGGGTGCCCCAGGGAGAAGTTCGACGCCTTCAGGCATCTGAAACGCGAACACAAAATCGGCTTTACCGGTGTACTTCTTGCTTCCGATAAAGATGTCGCGCTCAATCTCCAATGGGTTCCCCATGTTCTGTGTTACGTGAATTTTTCCGGCGCTGTTGGCGCCTATTTTGAGGTGTCCATCGTTGGCCAATATTCCACGATGGCCCTCCTCGCTGGTGTAGTGGAAATAAATGTTGTCTTCGAGTTGATCAGCTATGTTTGCTGGATCGTGTGTGGTTGCGTTGTTGCAGTTGTGTACGAGGACCGGTGTGGTCTCGGTCTGTACATAGTAGGTGTGGAGTTGGTTGATGGTGAGGTTGTGGACCCGTTGCTGTGCGGTGCGGGCGTGGGTGTGTTGAACCTGGACCCAGGTGCCTGAGCCGGTGCGTAGCCAGTCCCCGGGCTGCAGTTGCGCGGCGGTGAGCCATTCGCGCTGGTTGGGAACCCAGAAGGGGTGGCCGTCGGTGGCGGTGATGGTCTCGGTGGTGTCGCCGTCGGTGTCGACGGTGATCTCGACAAGGTCTTTCTCTCCGCTTCCGGTGATGGTCGCCACAACTTTGCGTGGCCCGCTCTCGCCGGTTTCCGGGTCGGTGGCTACAACGAACTCTCCCAGTTCGACGTCTTCGATGGGTTTGGCTGGCCCGTCGGCCATCACTACTTGCGTGCCAGCCACGAAACTGTTGGATGTGCACGAGGCGCTCCATTGAGCGTCGGTGCTGGTGTTCTTCGAGCGAGGGGCCGGTGTGGTTCGTGGTGTGCTGAGGTGGGTGTTGGTGGTGATGGCGTCGGCGAAGTTGTCGTTGTGTGTGGGGGGTGTGAGGACGCCGAGGTTGATGGGGGGTGCGTTGTTGGCGGCGTGGAGGCGTTTGAGGACTTCTGGGGAGAGTGTGGGGGTGGGTTCGGGGCGTTTGTGGGGTGTGAGTACGTCTCGGCGTATGCGGGCGGCTCGTGCTGCGGCTGCTGCGGCGGCGTCGGATTGGGTGGCTGCCGCGATCGCGGCGTCAGCGGCGCGTGCTTGTGCGCTGGCGCGGTTGCCGTTTTTGCCCAGTGCGTTGGTGACGGCGCGGGTGACCGCGACGCCGCAGCGCCCGCCGCACAGCGACATCGCGCGGTCGATGGCTTGTCTGATGTTGCGGCCGAAGTTGCGCCAGCGCTGGGAGAAACCGTCGATGATCTTTTTGGATTGCGCTCTTGTCAGGCTCTTCGTCGGGGCGCTGACTGAGGGAGAAGTGACCTTGCTTGAGGTGGCTGCAGATTCTCCCCTTTTGAACAACTTGGCGAACTTGCCCCATGGGGTCAGCCCGGCAACCGCCCACCCGCAGCCGCTCCACGAACCGCCGAAGCATCTGACCACATCGTTATAGCCACTGATCTCCTTGATGCCCTCCCACACAGCGTCCAAGAAATATCCGCTGTGGTCGGTATATGTCAGGGGGTTGTTGGCGGCGTAGGTGTGGCGGTTGGCGTTGGTGAGGTCGTGGGGGTTGAGGGTGGCGGTGTCGCGGTTGGTGAAGGTGCTGGTGTGGGGTTGGTACCAGCGGGCGCCCATGTTGACGTTGCCGGTGTCGGGGTCGGTGTATTGGTGTTGGTAGCCCAGTGCGGGTTGGGTGCCGTGGTGGGCGGTCTGCTCGCCGAAGGGGCTGTAGGTGCGTGACCCGGCCAGGGCGCCGGTGGAGGGGTTGATCAGGCCGATGAGGTCGGTGTGGGAGTCGGTCCAGGCCAGCCCCGCCCCGCCGGTGTGGGTCATGCCGAGGGGGGTGCCGTCGGGGGTGTAGGTGTAGTCACCGGTGTGATCGGAGGCGACCTTGATGCCGGTACCGACATAACTTAACGCCCCACCGTCCGCCTCAACCAGCCGGTTCAGCCCGTCATAGGCATAACTCGCCGTCCCGTCGGCCACCAGTTCGTCGAAAGCGTTGAACTCCACCCCCGTGGCCACACCACCAGTGGTGCGAGAAGCCACCGTGCCACGCGGCGTATAGACGTAATCAGTACCGCCCTTCGACACCAACTGATTACGCTCATCAAACACCGCCCCAACCGAACCGTCTTGAACCAGGTTTCCCGCGGCGTCCCACTCGTAGGTGTGCGCCGTGCCGTCGTTGTCCCACGACACCAACCGGCCTGCCTGGTCGTAGTCGTAGGAGTTCTGCGCGGCCCCCGCGACGCCCTCGGTGTCCTTGGCTATCAGCCGGTCTTCGTCGTCCCATTCGTAGGTGATCGACGCTGTGTCCGTACCGTCCGGCGCGGTGAGGGTGTCGGAGGCGAAGCGGCCCAGTTCGTCGTAAGCGAGTGCGCGACCTCCGCCGCCTGCCCCGTAGCCGACATCGGTGACGCGACCAGCTTCGTCGTAGTCGTAGGCCAACGTCGTGCCCGTGGCGGCGTCGAGGGCGTTCGTGAGCCGGCCCGCCGCGTCGTAGCCGAACACGCTCGTGCCCGCCGACGTGGTGACGCTGGTGGGGAGACCGTCGTCGTCGTAGACGAAGCTCGACTCACCCGAAGGCCCCGACGCCTCCATGAGGTTTCCGCGATCGTCGTAGCTGTAGGTGTTGTCACCGCCGGGAGCCGACGCCGACACCATTCGCCCGGCCGCGTCGTAGCTGAACATCCGATCAGCGGTCACCACCTCAGCACCGCTGCCGACCTGCTCGAGCAGATTTCCCTGCGGGTCGTAGCTGTGGTCGATCGTCACGCCGCCGGGCTTGCGCAGCTCCGCCAGGCGACCCAACACGTCATACACCGCCGTGTAGGTGCGGTCGGCGGCATCGGGCGTGCGCTCGGTGGCCGGTTCGATCGTCGACTCGGCCATATTCCAGGCGTTGACGGTGAACACGGTGGTGTTGCCGTTGCCGTCGGTGGAGCGGGTGAGGTTGCCCGCCCGGTCGTAGCCGTAGTCGGTGGTGATGGACTCGCCGTCCGACACCGGGCGCGTGATCGACGTGAGTCGGTTCAGCGCGTCGTGGGTGTAGGTGGTGGCGGCTCCCAGCGCGTCCGTGGCGCGGGTGGCGTTGCCCGCCCGGTCGTAGTCGAACTCACGGGTGCGTTCCACGGTGCCGTCCGGGCCGAGGTCCGATACGGCCACCCGCCTCCCCGCGCGGTCATACTCGATTTCGGTGCCCCGCCCGGTCGGGTCGGTGGTCGCCACCGGCCTGCCCGCGCCGTCGTAGGTTTGAATCGTGGTGTTGCCCAGGCCGTCGGTGGTGCTCAGTTCGTTGCCGAGGTCGTCGTAAGTGGTCTCGACGACCCGCCCGCTCGGGCTGGTGACACTGGCGACGTTGCCCAGTGCGTCGTGCGTGTAGTGCGTGGTGAGGATCCGGGTCGGTTCCGGCACCGTCTCCACCACGCTGCTCGTGATCTGCCTGCCGAGCTTGTCGTAGGTGGCGTGGGTCCGGGCTCCGCGCGGGTCGCTGGTGGACAGCACCTCACCCAGCGGGTCGTAGGTCGCGATCCACGTGCCACCCGCCTGCCCGTGCAGCGAGGGCGGGTCGGTCACCCGTCGCTGATTCCCCAGCTCGTCGTAGCCGTAGGTGGTGGTTTGACCGAACTCGTCCGTGCTCGCCACCACCCGGCCCGCGTCGTCGTAGTCGACCGACGTCGTCGCGACCATCGGTTCGGCGGCGCCCGGCGGGAGGTAGTCCGGTTTCCGGGATTCCACCGGGCGTCCGGCACGGTCGTAGCCGGTGTGCGTGACGTTGCCGCGCGGGTCCTTGAGGTCGGTCTGCTCGCCGAAGGTGTTGTAGCCGACGGTGGTGACGGGTGTGGCGGTCACCGCCGGGTTACCGTGCGACTCGACCTCGACCGGCGGCACGGTCTGCCGGACCTGCCTCCCGAGAGCGTCGTACGAGAAGGTGGCCGTGAAATCCGCCGGGTTCGCTCCGTCTGCCGTTCCCCGCGGGTCCACGACCGACCGCACGAGGCCGCCCTCGTCGCGCTCCGTCAGTGTCGTGAGCGATTCCGTGCCGGTGTGGACGGTGTGGCTGGTCTCCCGCCCGAGCGCGTCATGGCCGAACTCCTCGTCGGTGTGCACGGAGCCGTCAGCGTTGCGGCCGACGGTGCGCACGACGTTGTCGGCGTCGTCGTAGGTGGTCTCCTCCTCGCGCAGTACGATGTCGCGCTCACGATCGGTGCTCTGCACCGGTCGGCCCGCGTTGTCATAGTCGGTCTCGGTGGAGTACCGGCCCTCGCCCGAGGTGTGGGTGTCCACCTCACCGGTCCCGGTGTAGGTGTAGGTGTTCAGCTCGACATCGCGCGTGTCGCCCGTGGCCGGATCGGTGTAGTCGAGCAGTGTCTCCGACGCCAGCAGGTCGTCGTCGTAGTACGTGTACGCGGTGGTGCGGCCCATCGCGTCGGTGACACTGGCCAGCCGTCCCGCCGGGTCGTACGCACGGGACTCGAGCACCACATCCCGTGCTGGTTGCCCGTCGCCGCTGAAGTCCTTGACCGTGCGGGTCGCCTGCTGGTGGCGGGCCTCGGTGTAGGTGGTGACGAACTCGGTGCCGACCTCGTCCACGGTCCGCGTGACGGCGCCGAAGTCGTCGTACTCCGTGGTGGTCACACCACCCTCGGGGCCGGTGACCGTGTGCACGCGACCGTGCTCGTCGTAGGTGTAGTCGATGGTGCGGGACTCGTCGTGGCCCTCGACATCGGACACCGTCGCCGAAGCCAGCGTGCCGTCCGCGTTGTACACGCTCACGGTGCGTTGCTGGTGCTCGACGCCGGTCACGGCGTTGACGGTGGCCGGATCGATCTGCTCGACCAACCGCGAGGCACCGTCGTAGACGTAGCTGGTGGTCGCCGATCCACCCGGCAACGCGGCCGAGTGGACGGTTTCGGAGGTCACTCTCCCGAGACCGTCGTAGGTGTACTCGGTCACCTCACCGGCGGGGTCGGTAACCCGCGCGAGATCTCCCGCGCTGGTGTAGAGGTACCGGGTGACATTGCCCGCCGGGTCGGTCGTGGCTCGGCGCAACCACGCGGGTTGTGTGCCGCCGCCGACGGCGGCTTCGGTGCCGTCGGTATAGGCGTGGAGGGTGGTGCGTTGCAGGCCGTCCGTGGAACCCGGGCTGCGGCTCGAGGCGATGAGGCCGTTGCCGTGCAGGACGTGGCGGGTGACGTAGCGGTCGTCCGAGTCCGACGTGGACCGGGCGTCTCGCGCGAAGGTCACACTGTCGTTACGAGGGTCCAGCGGGTCGTCCGGGTTGACGAAGTACTCGCGGTAGCTGGTGTAGCAGGCTTCGCTGCCGTCGTCACGGCAGCGCGTGGTGGACAGCCGATTACCGCGCTCGTCGTTGGAATAGGTGACGGCGTGCCCGTTCTCGTCCACCACGCGGCGAACGAAGCCACCCTCGTCGTACTCGTAGAGCGTCGTGCCCGCGCTCTGCCGGGTGACCGACACGAGCCGGCCGCCACGGGTCGGATCGTGGGTGTAAACGGTTTCGTGTCCGCCCGGATCGGTGGTGCGCACCTCGGTGGCGGCGGTGCTGGCCGAATAGTGCGCGGCGACACTCGCGGAGTCCAGTGGCCGCTGGTAGAGAGAGACCTCGCCGATCGAGCCGTCGAAGTAGCCCCAGTCGCGGTCGCCGATGGCGGGCCAGGACAGGTTCGCGGTCCACCCGGTCCCGACGAACGCGTGTGTGCGATGGTTGAGGATCTCGCCGTCCTGGTAGTCGACCTGGTTCCCGTCCAGGTACAACCACTGCCTGTGGCGATCGGCCGACAGCACCGCGTGGTGCCACTCGCCGTCGTTGACGGTGTCGCGCGAGACAATCCCCTTGGCCGAGCCGTTCCAGAAATGGCCGTGCAGTTTGCCGTCGGTCCCGACGTAGAGAGCGGGCATCGACCCACTCGAGGATGCTTCGCCCGGTAGGTGGTCGGCGATGGAGAACAGCACACCGCCGTCGCTCGACTCAGTCCGGAACCACATTTCGACAGCGAGGCGCTGCCGACCGTGGATGGCGTTGTCAGGCAGGCGAACATGGGATCCTGTGCCGTCGAAACGAGCCGCGTGGCCACCGCGCATCGCCGGATCGGCGGCCAGCGACACCTGCTCATAGCGTGCGGAGCCCGTACCCGGGGCGGGCTCGGCCCGCCGAGCTGTGTCGCCTTCCTCGAGCCCCCACCGCGTGTGTGGCCCGGTGTCGGCCACCGCGCTCGTATAGGTATCGACATCCGACCGCGCCGCGTGATGGGCCGTGACCCGCTCAGCACTCAACGCATGGTGGTAGACAGCGGCCTGAGCGATCGAGCCCTCGAAGTGTGCCCAGTCACGGTCGCCGATGGCGGGCCAGTCGTGGACCGGCGTCCACCCTGTGCCGAGCAACGTGTGAACCCGATGATTCGAGATCTCCCCCGAGAGCGAGCCCACCGCCGTGCCGTCGAGATACAACGTCTGGGTGTCAACGTTGCCGGTGAGCACCACGTGGTGCCATTCGCCGTCGTTGACCGAGTTCGTGCTCGCAATGCCGTCGACGCCGCCCTGCCAGAAGTGGCCGTGGAGTTTTCCGTCAGTGCCGACGTAGAGAGCGGGCATGGACCCGTTCGAGGAGGGCTCGCCGGGCAGGTGGTCGGCGATGGAGAACAACACCCCGCCGTCGCTCGACTCCGTCCGGAACCACAGCTCCACCGAGAGGCGCCGCGCGCCGTGGATCGTGTCGTCGGGCAGCCGCACAAAGCTGTCGGTGCCGTCCAGAGTGCGGGCAGAGCTGCCGGGGAACGGTCCGTCACCTCGGCCTCCGTCTCCACGGTGATAGGCGCCGCGCCGGAGCGCCGGGTCCGAGCGGGCCGTGGCTCCGTCGGCCTCCGACATGCGCCAGAAGCTCCCAGGCTCCGAGGCCCGCACCGATGAGGCGTAGCGGAAGCCGTCGCCCTCGACATCCGGCTTGCCAAAGTGTCGCGTGCCGCCGTTGTCGTCGACGAAGGTCACGACCCGGTCGGCGACGTCGTCGTAGGTCAGCTCGGCCTCGACCACCCCGCCAGGCCGCGTGACACTCGTCAACTGGTCGGAGGCGACACTGGCGGCGGAGTGCTCCGCCACCACGACCGGGTCGAGCGGGTGCTGGTAGAAGGCGGCCTCGGAGATCGCCCCGTCGAAGTAGCTCCACGGACCTGTCGGCTTCGCGGGCCAGTCCCGGTCGTCGACCGCGCCCACGCCGAGGAAGTTGTGCGGATCCAGATTGGCGAGTTCCCCGGTCAGGGTCCCGACGGCGGTTCCGTCGAGGTAGAGGGTCTGGGTGTCGAAGGCACCGGTGAGCACGGCGTGGTGCCACTGACCGTCGTTCACCGGGTCGGCGCTGGCCATGCCCTCGACCTGGTTGTTCCAGAAGTGGCCGTGCAGCTTGCCGTCCGTACCCACGTAGAGCACCGGCATTGATCCCGCGGGGTCGTCCTCGCCCGGCATGTCGTGGCTTGTCGAGAACAGCACCCCGCCGTCCGTCGAGGTGGTCTTGAACCACAGTTCCACCGAGGCGTAGGCGGAGTTGCGCACCAGGTCGTCGGGAAGCTGGACATGGCTGGTGGCCCCGTCGAACACCCCGGCGGTGGCGGGCGTTCCGGACATCGGCCCGGGCTCCAGCCCGAACGCGACGTCGGTGGCCGTGCCGCTCAGGTCGCCCCAGAGGCCGGGCACCTCGCTGCCCGCCGTGCCGCCTTCGGACTCGGTGAGCCGCCAGTACGCATGCGGGTTCGCGTCGCGCACCACGGTCGGGTAGTGCGAGCCGGTGTCATAGGCGTACGACGTGCAGGCGTCCGTGGGATCGCACACCGACACCAGGCGGTCGCCCTCGTAGGCATACGTCCAGGCCAGTTGTGGCTCGGGCCCGGTACGGACCTGGGTGACGTGCCCTTCCGCCCAGGTGAAGTGCAGCGCACGCTCCGATGCCACGTCGGTGACCTGCGACAGGTTGCCGTCGTCGGCGTAGGTCAGCTCCTGGACGTGCCCGACCGCGTCGGTGATGGACACGAGCCTGCCGTCCGCGTCGAACGAGTATCGATCGCCGTTCTTGAAGCGCAGCAGCCAGCCATTCTCGGTGTCGCGAAGGCTGAGGCCCTGCCCCGGTGGCGAAGCGAACTCACCGTCGGGATTCCTGCCGAAGCGAGCCTGTCTGCCATCCGGATACGTCACGAGAGCCACGTCCGTGCCGTCCTCGATCCGGACCCGCGTGTCCCAACGCGTCGCCCAACCCGAGCCGAAGACCAGTCCGTCGCGCGGATCGAGACTGTTGTAGGTTCGGGTCACCGTGAGTTCGGGCCCCGGCACCGCGAGCGTGGCGTCGGTGACCTGGGTCGAGTAGTTGCCCACACCGGGGTCGACGCCGTCCGTGGACGCGAGATGGCTCGTGATGGCCGGTTGCGGCACGCGGGTGGACAGGTACGCGGGCAACGTCCAGGGACTCTCGTCCTCGGTGTCGCTCAGCCGCCCGTGCCAGACGTAGTTCTCACTCCACTCCAGCGTTGCGTCGGGCACCGTCCAGCGCGGCGTGTCCTGCCAACCCGACTCGGTACAGTCCTCGCCGGAGGTGTCACAGATCTTGAAGTTGTAGCGGATGGGCTCGCCGGGATGGGTGTCGCGGTCACGGCCCTTCATCGCCAGCGTCGGTGTCAACGTGGTCGCGTTGAAGTTGCTGGGTGGAGACGCCGACTCCACCATCGGCGTCTGATTCGGGACGTTGAAGACCACCCCACCCGACATCGGAACGTCGTGCCACGAGAACCGGGTCTCGCCGCGGCGGCCCATGTCCCAGCGAACCGTGTAGCTTCCCGGTGGAAGTGACTTGAGCCGGGCGTCGACCGTGACAGACTGGCCGGGCGCCACGGTGCGGGGCATTTTGGTCCACGCGGACCATTCGCTGTAGGGCAGTTCGTTGCCGTCAGCATCCCAGATCAGGTATCCCAGCTGGTAACCGTTGGTGGGAGTCCAGGTGTCCCTGCCCTTGTTGGTCACGGTCACGCGCATGACGCCGTCGTCTGTGGTGGTGAGCTGCGACGTCAGGTCTCCGACGTCGTAGGTGGCCCAGTAGGGTGAGGAGGTGACCTGGAGGTATGGCGCATTGGCCGACGAGACGCTCGCGAACTTCTTCCACCCGTAGGAATCCGTGCTGGAAGCTCGGACGGTGAGCCCGTGGTTCGCCTTGCCGTGGGTCCAGTCGTACAGCAGGTCGCTGCCCTCTTGGCCCAGGTCGATACCCACCCACCGGGACGAGCAGGCCGAGCTGTGGCCGTACGCGAAGGACTTCTCCGCGACCGCCGCGCCGTAGGACGGACCGGGATAGGACTTCTTTCCGCTGACCGACCAGGCTTCGGTGACCGGATGGACCGTGACTTTGCGTGCGTTACACGAGTACGACCACGCCGAGTACATCTGGAGCTTCGCACCAAGGATGTAGTGCCCGGCGAGCTCCGACGAGATGGAGTCGAACTTGAGGTAGGACGCCGCCTTGTTGCCCCCGCCGTTATAGGTGCCGACGCTGAGAGTGGACTCGCCCGAGTAGTCCGCGTTGTAACCCGACATGACGTACGTGGAGCCGTTCGAGTCCTTGTTGACCGTCGGGTCGACCACGACGGGAAACACCCGCTCGGGATCCGCAAGCCAGTCCTCGTCGATGTGCACCCGCAGCACGGGACCAGCAGCGTCCGTGACGAGTTCGTAGTTGACCCCACGCGACCGCGCGCCCTCACCCACTCGCGGGTCGACGTTCGAGTCCTCCATGAATCCCGGCGGTATCACTCCGCGCACGGTGCCGTCGGCATCACGCAGCAGCACCGCACCGTCGTGTAGCTCAGCGTCGAGCCCGTCCAGCTGCAGCGGGAAGTCCCAGACCGTGGGCGCCTCGGTGGACTTAAGGACGATCTCTTCCTTCGCGCCCGACGGCGTCGCCGCGATCCGGAGGTCGGCGTCGGGCCGCAGGTCCGGGTACACAACCTCGTTCCCGTCGACCTCGCCCGAACTGGGTGCGGCATCGGCCACGCCGAACCCGAAGACGTGCTCGTCGAGTTCGACGCGGGCCATCCCCGCGGCTCTCGCCGCACTCGAGAATCGCTTCACGTCCGAGTCCGCGCGGCTGCGCCAACCGTCTTCGTCCGCCACAAGCGTGGAATCAATCTTCGACCAGCCGCCCGTGGTGCGGTAGAACTGGCGTCCCTCGTACGCGCGGACCGTCTGTGTCCCGTCGGTGTTGGCGAACACTTGAAGGTCTGACTTACTGCGATCCGTGAGCAGCCGACTCGTGCCCGGGACGAAACCGTCCGGGGCCGTCGGAGGCTCCGCCTCGCGGACGTCCACAGTGGTCTCTCGTAGTGGCGGCTCCTCCAGATCGCCGTCCGGGTGGCGCCGGTCCGGTGCCAGACCGTCGGCCGGCTCGGCGGCGTGCTCGCCGGAGTCGATCCTCGCGTCGGTCGACTCGGCCGTGGCCGTGTGACTGCGACCCGCCGCGGTTCCCTCCTCCTGCTCCGGGAGTTGTCCTTGCGCTGAGACCGCACTATGACCCCACGGCGGAGCGACTAGCAGCCCGGCAGTGAGCACCAGAACCAACACCAGCGTCATCGCGCGCAGCGGGACGGACAGAGAGCGGCTGACCACGGAACCCCCAGAGCAGCAGCGGGCATGAGCGGGGCAGCACTCTCACTGTCCTCACGCCCACTCAGCGCCCGACAAACGAGTCAAACGCACCGAAAATTAGCGATACTCACAACCTTGCTCAAGAGACCCTGATCACGAACACCGAAGCGTCACGGCACCGATGCATGATCGAGACTGCGATACCACGCAGGGCAACATCGGTTGTTGACGCAAGCCGCCACACCAGTGACATCTGCGGGCCGCACAAGACACGACCTACCCCTGCGTGCTCGACCCTGTCGATGGACGGTGCCGTCACGTTTCTGCGCCGATACAAGGATTTCGAGGCACCAAAGGCATCGTCGGCGTGGTTCAAGTGGTGTGGCCACGGGGGTGGAGTTCAACGCTTTCGACGAACTGGTGGCCGACGGGACGGCGAGTTATGCCTATGACGGGCTGAACCGGCTGGTTGAGGCGGACGGTGCGGCGTTGAGTTATGTCGGTACCGGCATCAAGGTCGCCTCCGATCACACCGGTGACTACACCTACACCCCCGACGGCACCCCCCTCGGCATGACCCACACCGGCGGGGCGGGGCTGGCCTGGACCGACTCCCACACCGACCTCATCGGCCTGATCCAGCCGGCCACCGGGGCTCTGGCCGGGTCACGTTCCTACAGCCCCTTCGGTGAGCAGACCGCCCACCACGGCACCCAACCCGCACTGGGCTACCAACACCAATACACCGACCCCGACACCGGCAACGTCAACATGGGCGCCCGCTGGTACCAACCCCACACCAGCACCTTCACCAACCGCGACACCGCCACCCTCAACCCCCACGACCTCACCAACACCTCCGCGCCTACATCGAGCAACTCCGCGAACAAATCATCGAAGACCGCGTCAACACACCACAACCCCGCCCAGACAAAACAAAAAAGATCACCGACAACATACGCCAAGCCCTCGAAGACGCCAAAAAAACACCATCATCGACCTCGGCACCATCACACCACACGACGAACACACCCCATACCAACCCCAGACCACACCCGGTATCGGCCAACCAGGCCCCCTCCCACCCGCAACAGGACAACTCGAAAACCCCTGCACCAACGGCGGACACACCAAAGACGACGGCAGCCGCAGCAGCTTCATCTGGACATGTGGGGCGGCCGAGCCGGAGGTAACTGTTGAGCAGGTAATCTCGGGCTCTGACGGCAGTGTGCGAATCTTCCGGAACGTCGATGCCGCTGAGTTCGACTCGATCGCTAGGACGGGCAAGTTCGAAACAGGAGATGGCGCAATGGAGGGGAAGTGGTTTGCCACTCAGGGTGAGCATTCTGATGCCTGGGTGAACTTCTCAACCGTGGCCAGGGGCTGTCCGTGACGACGCGGATACCAAGTTCCTTGACCTCGCGCCTGCACTACCATGCAGGCAAACTAGATAGGGCCGGACTATTATGCGAATGCGGATCAACTTGCATGGATTAACCAACAAATGAGCGGAATTGAGTTGTGGCCATGATGGAAAAGATCGAGAGCCCTATGGCGCGCGCCGTGGTTCGCTGGCGGACCACTGATGAGGGCGGACGCTATTCCGGACCGCCAGCGGCGCGAGTATACATGGCCACGTCTATATTCGTTCTGGGGAAAGAAGTCGAAACTGAGCCCGGGTGGCCAGAATCGGGAGATCAATTGAGTATCTTACTGGAGAAATTAGAGGGACTTGATGAGGGGGCGTGGTTCTGCGCGGTTGGGTTTCTCGTGCCCGACCTAGCATCTCCATATCTACATCCAGGCGCCAATCTCCTCATTCTTGAGGGCCTCAAAACGGTCGCCTCCGCGCAGGTCACCGAAGTTTTTTCCTGAGAGCCCATAACACATTGGTGATCTTGAGTTGAGATGATCTTGGTTGGATGCGCCCTGGGTCGTCGTCGGGTTATGGTCGCGGGTCGCCGACCCGGCCGGGCGGTTGATCTGGGCCTCGCCCGCCCTGCCTGGCGCCCGGCACGACATGGGTGCAGCCCGCGAGCACGGCCTCATCGAGGCCCTGACCACCGCCGGGATCCGGGTCGTCGCCGACAGCGCCTGCCGCGGCGCGGGCCCCAACGTCGACCTCCCGCACCGCCGCCGATTTCGCGACAACGACTCCGACGACCGGCCCCGTCTCTCTCGGCGAACCAGAAAGCCGTCAACGCGGCCCACGCCCGACTACGCGACCCCGGCGAACGCGCCAACGCCCAGCTCCAAAGCTGGAAAGCCCTCCGCAAGATCCCCACCTGCCCACACCACGCGACCCTGCTGAGCAACGCAGTACAGACCCTCGTCCACGCAGGCTGAACACAACTGGAAAAGGCTCACAATCCGCCGCGTAACGTGATATGTACCCGATGGGCTCTCTGTGGACCGGATGGGATGGGAACTGACCTGTGGCTGACCTCTTGACGATCGCCGAATTGCCGGAGGGCTTCGACTATCCGGCGGAGTTCATCCGCGTGGTCGAACTGGGGCTGACCGACCTCGAGCCTTGGTGGATCTTCGACGGTGACCAGTTGCGGCGTCGGGCGATCGGGCTGCGCGAGCGGTATCCCGCACGCCAACTGGTGCCTTTCGCCCGGCGCCAGGACAACGACGACGTGGCCTGCTGGGATCTCGACAATGGAAACGTTGCTGTGGTTCACGACCTGGCATCCCCGGGCTGGGAGCAGCGTGGGGGGTTCCCCGACTTCAATGCATGGCTGCGCCAGGCCATCGAGGACCTCATCGAGCACGGTGGGTGACGACCGGAAGCGGTCAGGTCGCGGCGACTGTGGTCGGGGTGAGAGCAAGGGAGCCACGGCCCAGTCGGGAAAAGTTGCCGCAGGGCGTCGATGAAAGTGATGTGCCATTTGTTGGCGGTGGACAGGTAGGACTGAACGACGGCGAACTCGGCGACTCCCCGCAGGGTTCGCCGGCATCCGCCCGAGGCGTGCTGCTGCACTTCCGTGGGGCTGATGTCGCACTCGGCCTGGTTCGTGGAGGGGACGGCCAGGTCGGTGGGGAACAGTAGGTGCCTGGCGAAACGTTCGCCAGGGTTCGGGCGCCCTTCGCCAGCGCGCCGGTGTAGCGGCGGTGGATCCGGGCGAGACCCTCCTCGTCCAGCGCGGTGCGGCCCGGCCCGCGGGCGGCGACGGCAAGGTGGTGGGCCTCGGTCGCCCATGGTCTTGGCCCACAGCTGTCCGGCAGGGTCGGCCTGGTGCACTCTACGAAGATCACGCAAGAGGTGGGCGCCGCACCAGGCGTGTTCGACTTGAGTCAGGTGCTGCTAGCAGGCGTAGCCGTCACGCACCAGCATGCCGCCGACGTCGATCGCGTCCTTGGATCTGCTGCTGTGCAGTCGTCCGGTGGCAGGGTATCGCCTGCTCCGGGGCCTCGACCTGATTCAAGGTGCGGCCGGAGCCGCCCCTTCTGCCCGCCGGGCCTGCGGCCGGTGCCGGTGCGCGAGGAGCCACCGTTGCGGCGGCGCGTGGGCGGGTCCGAGGACCGCGGCTTGCTGCAAGCGAGCCACGCGCAATCTACCCACACGCTACCTACGAAGACCTCGGCAACGACCTGAACCTCGGGTACCTTATGAGATCATGAAGCACGTCAAAGTCATGTGGAGCCACAACCTTCCTGGCGAGCCGAATTGGATCCTTAGTGAACTTGACAAGGACGGATACGAGGTTCGAAAAGTCCAGATCTACCGTGATGGACGATGTGAATGGACTGATGCACAGCATGAGACTAGCAATATCGGCCTATCCGAAGTGCCGTTTCCGGACGTCAGTGAGATTTCCGGGCAGCCAGAATTTGATGCAGTAGGTATATCCTGCCAATACTTTGAAAACGTCTGGGCTTGCGCTCAGGATAAGCGACGACCGTGACGCTTTCTCTGGTCTTATCGAGTTCACGGCTCGAACTCCTCACCGGCCTCACTGGGAAGCCCTATGAAAGAATCGCCAAAGGCTCATTGAAAATTCGAGCAGAGAATGTCGTATTTCATGGAAGGAATCCTTTTTAATGTCTGAGCTGATCGAGTTCGACGATTACCATCAGGTGCAGTTACTCCTGCGTGCTGGTATCGAGTTGAAATTTGAGCTGTCTGACGATGAAAATATTATGAATGGAAGCTCGATCTATGCTGCCGCGCTGAATAATCTTCGTGAAGGCTGGCTTCAAGGCTTGCGCGCGACTTCGACACCGAGGGGAGTGCAGTTTGTAGCCAGTTGGTATCAGTTGTCACAAAACCGAGAGAATTTCAAAATAGTAGCACGAAGGGTTACCCGACTTCCGGGCTGGCGCGAGCGGGATGCCGTCGATTTCCGCGAATGGGTTGAAGTTCTCGCGGCACCATTAACTGTGGACGATGAGACACTGGAGGCCATCAAGGCGGCGGCTGAAGAAGAACAACGTCTCCAATGAGGGTGAACGATCACGGATTGCGGGACGCTTCCGGTCACAGGGCTGCGGTGGACTGTCGGCAGTCGAGCGTGACGGGCTGAGATCCCGGCAACGGTCAGGGCAGCGGTGAGGCCGTGCTCGCGGGCGGCGCCGATGTCGTGCCGGGCGCCGGGCAGGGCGGGTGAGGCCGGATCAATGGGCCGGCCGGGTCGGCGAGGACCTGCACGTTCACGCCGTGTCTTTTGTGTTTGTCGGAATAGTACGGGCGGTCCCGGCCCGAGGCCATGCAGACCCGGTCGATACGCAGCGGGGTGCCGTCGCGGATGACGAACGCTTTTGCGCGCGGCGACCACGATCGCTTCGGTGAGTCCGAGCGGGCGGGCGGCCACGACGCCCAGGGATTCGCGGATATAGCGGAACACCGTGGTCACACCGATCGCGAACCCGGCCTCCAGGTCGGCATAAATCTTGCCTTCAAGCAGGTAGGCAGCATTAACAAGGCCGCCAACAAGTCTCGCGTAGCCGCCGTTCGCGCCGCAACGCCTCGACCAGCATGTTGGAGGCGCGACTGGACACCGACCTCTCTGACGGGTGAAAAAAGCACCTTGAAGCTCCTGGTGCAGGTGGAGAGTTGATCTAGACATTCGCGTACTGAACCGGGCAAATCGATAGGAATTGTGGTGCGTATTTCTGGGCTGAACGTCGCTAGCTGGGCCGACGAGATGTCGCGCCTAGCCGCCCGGTTTAGTGAGAGTTTCGAATCTACTAACAGCTACCCGCCAGGTGATAACTTTGTTGTAAAGCAAACTGAACAAAGGAGTTGCGGAAATCTCCTTTGAGGATGTTGGCCCCGGGTTCTTTGTTCACACGGCTGAGGATGTGGTCGCCGGAATGCGTGATTATCAGCCCACGCGGGTAATCAGTGCATCCAAAAGAGAGATCGCGGTATTCGGCTCCGACGGTGGTGGCGCGTTGTTCGCTGCAGATCGCCATACAGGTGAGGTCGTTCGCCTCGAAGGCGGGGCCCTCGTTGGTGCCGACTACGAGGTTGAGGAGTGTGGCGTACAGGTAATCGCGGCAAATCTAGCTGATTTTCTGCAGTTTCTTCATCAAAGATTGGTGTTGCAGCACAAGTAAAGGTTCTATCGCAAATCTGACCGCATCGGCCGTTTCACACAGAGTTGAGTGCGGAGCTATTAGGAGAACGCCTACCATGACCCTTCCAGGGCCAATGAGCTGCTTTATTAAAGAGTACTTGAGTGAAATAGTGCAGCTGTTGATTTCTAACTATAAAATAACTGAGGTTGAGGCAGTGGAGCTGGTGTCTACAGCCTTCGAAGGTGAGGATCTTACCTCGGAAAGGCTTGAATTAGAGCTTGGACATGAACTGCCCGCCTATTGGGCTCATGGAATCTTCGAGAACTACTATCGCCCTTTAGTGCTCCAGCCTCAGTTCGTTATCTTGCCTGGTGGGGTTGGGTGCGGGCGGGTGCGGCCCGCCAGTTGATCAGGGTTGTTGTGTGGACAAATCAAGATCGTCTGGCGGCCGCAGGCCCCAGCATGAACCCTCCCCGGTGGTAGGCGATGCTCGACGAGATGGCCGGACGGATCGCGGGCGGCTTCAGCCGGGCCGAGCCCCGGCGGCGGGCGGAGAAACTGTTGCGGGGCCTGGTGTCGCAGCTGCCACGGAAGAACTGCTGGACCATCGCCGAGCATGTCGGCGACGCAACACCGGACGGGCTTCAGCATCTGCTGGCCCGGGCGGTGTGGGATGCCGACGCGGTGCGTGACGACCTCCGGGACTACGTCTGCGATCACCTCGGCAGCCAGGACGCGGTCCTGATCGTGGACGAGACCGGCGATCTGAAGAGAGGCACCCACACCGTCGGCGTGCAACGCCAGTACACGGGAACCGCCGACCGGATCGAGAACTCCCGGGTCGCGGTGTATCTGACGTATACCACGACGGTGGGGCACGCCTTCCTCGACCGGGCGCTGTACTTGCCGAAGTCCTGGACGAGCGACCCCGAGCGCTGCGCCGCGGCCGGGATCGGCGCGGACGTGCAGTTCGCCACCAAACGCCCTGGCCACCACCCTGATCAGCCGCGCACTCGACGCTGGAGTCGCGGCATCGTGGGTGACCGGCGACGAGGTCTACGGCGCCGACCCTCGGCTTCGCGCGGAGCTGGAGGGCCGCGGCGTCGGCTACGTGCTGGCCATCGGATGCGACCGCCGCGTCGCCACGCTGCCGGCACGTTCCGGCCCGACGAGCTGGCCACCCGGCTCCCGAAACACGTGTGGCAGTGCCTCTCGGCCGGTGCCGGAGCGAAAGGCCACCGCTTCTACGACTGGGCCCTCATTGACATCGACCAGGCCGCCGAGGACAGCGGCCACCGATGGCTCCTGATCCGACGCAACCGCCGCACGAGAGAGCTGGCATTCTACCGCTGCTACGCGCCCATCCCCACCGCGCTGCCCGTTCTAATCCGCGTGGCTGGAACCCGCTGGCGCGTCGAAGAAACCTTTCGAACGGGCAAAAATCTGGCCGGCCTGGATCAGCACCAGGTCCGCCGCTGGGTCTCCTGGCAGCGCTGGACGGTGATGGCCATGCTCGCGCACGCGTTCCTCACTGCCGTTGCCATGACTGAACGTCCCCACTCAGCGGCACCGACCAGCTGGATTTCCTTGACCTGCAACGAAGTCCAGCACCTGTTCGCCACACTCGTCATCACACCCGCCACCGATATCACGCAGAAGCTGCGCTGCTCGGCTTGACGCAGACGGCACCAATACCGAGCCCACCAAGCCCACTACCAGCGGCAACGCACCCGAGAACCACGAGCACAACGATCTACGGCTGGAGTATTAGGGAACTACATCACTGACGGGCAGATCGGCGGTGATATCTTCAAGAACAAAACTTAACAGCTTCCGGGTACACGTAGGCGCGTTTACCTGGAGGCCGACGTTGGCCTTAGCAACAAGATCTCCCGCGGCCAGCAGCCGCCCTGGAGGTTGGTATACTTCAATGACGGGCTCGCCTATGTGACCGTCGATCATTATGAGAACTTTTATCGATTGCCAAATTGGAGATAGAATGAGCACTCATCTGCTCGACGGAAGAAAAGTGCGAACCATTCAGGAGTTCCACAGAGAAATATCTCAACTCCTAGATTTTGGCCCATATTATGGCCATAATTTGGGCGCCTTGCGGGATCGTCTTAGTCGTGACGTGGAGCGCCCAGTCCATCTCCGCTGGGAACATGCATCGTATAGCAGATGCTTACTTGACGATGAATACTTTGGTAAAATAGTCAACATTCTGACGAGGGCTGCTCGGGACGATGAAAAATATGACTGGAGTGAGAGATTCACTTACGATCTGGTTTGGCTGAGGCGTTCTCACCGAATTCATCGAGCTTGAAGATGCCCGCCAGGTGAAGTCACGCATACTTACCGGCATGGAGCACCGGGCCGTTGCCCTTCTATCGGATGATCAAATCGCCAGAATAGCGCTCCATGCCCTGGAGCAACGGAGAGGTCATTGAGCTTCGATCTAGCCATTTGGTACCAAGAAGTGACCCCCACCCCTGAGGAAGCTTTTCGTACTTATGATCAACTAACCGATGGCTTCAGTGAAGAAGTTGCCCCACATAAGAAGATCGCGAAGTTTCATCACGAACTCTTGAGCAATTTTCCAGAACTAACTTCGGTTGACAATGCAGGATCACCCTTTGCGAGCCCTGTCGAAGTTACTGATAATTGCGTGATCTTATCCATTTCCTGGTCCCGCTCCGAGGAAACATCATCGCGAGTGATAGAAATAGCATGCAGTTATGGGTTGACGGTCTATGATCCACAGAACAATCGAGTGTACAGGGAAACGAAACAGTGAGCCTTTTCCACTTGTGCTCAGTTTGCGTGGCTGAGGGTCTGTACTGCGTTGATCAGCAGGGTCCCGTGGTGTGGGCAGGTGCGGATCTTGCGGAGGACTTTCCAGCTTTTGAGCTGGGCGTTGGCGCGTTCGCCGGGGCCGCGTAGTCGGGCGTGGGCGGCCCGCCTCCAGACACCGCCACCGAGTCCGGAGAACACGCCGTTCGTGCCGCCACGCCTCGACCAGCATGTTCGCCCATCATCTTCTCCGGCTGGCCGCGCAGTCCCCGCAGCGCGTGTTCGACATGGGCGTCGGCGACATCCCGCGCAGACGGCGGCCACCGACGGGCTTTGCGGCAGGTCCTCGGTGCGATGTTGATTCCGTGCTCCGACAGCGCCCGGCGGATCGACTCGACACCGTAGACCTGGCGACACTCGTCGATGAAGGCGACGATCAACGGTGTCGCGGGTCGAGTTCCCGCGCGAAGAAGGCCGAGGCCAACTTCAAGATCTCCTTGGCCTGCCTCAAATCCCGAACTTCCTTTGCGCAGCTTCGTCAGCTCGTCACGCTCGGCTGCCGGGGCAACCTGCCGGAGTTCTGGTCACCGGACGACTGTTCCTCTGCCAGGCCTTCTTCACCCCGCCCGCAGCGACTCATCATGCACATCAACCATCGGGGCGATCGCCCGCGCCGCGGCAAACGGGGACTCGATTTCATCCAGCCGCTCCAAGACCAGACGAACAGCCTTCTCATGGACCTCACGCGGGTCACGCTTCGACAGCCGGCTGAAGTACTGGGCCAGTGCACGGGGCACGTCGAGCATGGCACGATAGGCAATCACGTGGAGTCCTTCGTGCGAAGATCACTTTGGCGAGCGTTCTTCTATCAAGGACTATTGCGACCATCCTTGAGCGGATCACCCATCACACCAAGCAGACCACTCCGACCCTCGCCAACGTCATCATCTGCTGACTCCGACTCCCAAACCAGGTATGTGAGAAAATGGAACTCAGCGGCGACTACGACCGTGAGTACTTTCTGCGGAAGCTAGCCGAGACTGAACCATCCCGCAGGGCCATCTTCCCGTTGGGCTGCGTTGAATCGATCCGTCCGGTATTGGACGCGCTATCACGCCGTGGATTGGCAGACAGACCTGACGGCATGTCAAGCATCGTTGATGAACTCTGGATTTGCTTGGATGATCTACCTAGGTTCGCTCGGCGCTGGCCCGCGATAAGTACTCGCTTGGAAAGGGCTGCACCAAAGGAAGGCGCCAGCGAACTCGACCCGATATGGCTGGCATTGACGCAGGACGCCATTGATTGTATTGGCTATGCGGGGGTTTCAATGATCGATGAATCTACAGTGCATATTGGGCAGGCGGGCGATTACACGGCCTCGCGGATAGCCTTGTTATCCAATCGGAAAACCTGGACGTCAGCATAAGATCTGATCGGGAAGCACTCGACCAACACCCGGCCATGGCTCACGTAGTGAGCTCCCTTCACGGCTTCTTACGTCTTGCGCTTTCGAACCTGGATGTGTTCGAAAGCCGATATAGCATACACCATCGAGTTGGCGACACACTACTGGAACTCACCACCAGAGCAGCAAAATATTCGAAAGATCAACACATTCGATCTCAGAATCGGACGTCGGCGGCTGAGGCCGGTGGCGAGTGAGGAGGCCGTCGGCTCGCCGAATCCGTGGGGATCCGGACCTTGCGGGTGTTTGCCCGATCAACACGGCACCTGGATCGCTACTACTCTCGATCGGCACCGGACTGCCCACCCGGACCGGGTCCAGCAACCTCAGCGGGTCCCGTCAACAACCTGGCCGGCATTCCACCACCGGTAACCGAACGCTCACCGTGCGCTGGCCCCGCCCCTCCCCCGTGGCTAAGATCATCCCAATGGGGTCATTCGATACCGACGGGGCCACGGCGCGGCGCGTTGTCGGTGGTCCCCCGTCACCACTCGCACGCCATCGGAAGGTTCTGGTATGAGCCCACTGTCCGCCCAGAGCACCCTGGACACCGTCACCGGGTTACTGCCGCTGTCCACGACCACGACCTGCGCGGACCCCCAGGCCGTCTACAACGAGCTGCGCGCGCGCTACGGCCAGGTCGCCCCTGTGGAACTGGAGCCGGGCATCCACGCGTGGCTGGTGCTGGGGCACAAGGAAATCTGCGAGGTCACTCGCAACGAGCGGCTTTTCTCGCGCGACCCGAATCACTGGCGGCTGCTCAATGAGGGGCGCGTTCCGCCGACGTCGGGGCTCGGGCCGATGATGTTTCCCCGGGACAACGCCTACTTCGCCGACGGTGACAAGCACCGGCGGCTGCGGGCTCCTCTCGACGACGGCCTGGCCTCGCTGAACCAGCATGCGATGTCCGTGAGTATTCGCTCCATCTGCGAGCAACTGCTCGACGATGTCGCGCACACCGGGCGCGCGGATCTCGTCAACGACTACGCGGCCCAGATCCCGATGCTCGCCGTCGCGCGGATGTTCGGCCTGGACATGGCGCGAAGCCAGGAACTGCGCAAGGCGCTGATCGCCCTGTTCGGATCGGGGGACGATTCACAGGAGGGCAACGCCAATCTGGAGCGGATTCTGACCGAGGTCATCGCCGAGCGGCGGGCCGAGCCGAAGAACGACCTCACCTCAGCCTTCCTCCGGCACGAGAACCTGCACAACGACTTCGAGATCCAGCAGTCGATGGTGCTGATGATCTCGGCGGGCTACGAAACCACGACGACGTGGATCTGCCAGGCGCTGCGGTTGATGCTCACGGACCCCCGGTTCGCCGCGCGCCTGCGCGGAGGTCGGGTCGGTATCGACGACGCTCTCGACGAGGTGCTGTGGCGCGACCCTCCGATGTCGAACATGCCCGCCCGCTACGCGCTGCACCACACGAACCTGTCCGGAACCTCGATCCTGCGGGGTGACGCGCTGATCCTGGGGTTCGCCGCCGCGAACGCGGACCCGAGCGTGCGCAGCAACGACCCGTGGCTGGAGTTCGGCAACCGCGCGCATCTGGCGTGGAGCGCGGGCCCGCACACCTGCCCCGCCGACACACCCGCCCGGCTCATCACCCGCATCGCGGTCGACACCGCCTTGCAGGAACTCCACGATGTGGCCATGGACGTCGCCGCGGACCAGATCCCGCTCCTGCCGTCGCCCTGGACCCGCTGCCCAGCCTCGCTGCCGGTGCGGTTCACCCCGGACACCACCACCCGACGACTCGCTGGAGAGAACTCATGACCGATGCTGCCACCGACCAGGACGTACCTGTCGTGCCGCTCGACCCGTCGGGCGCCGACCATCACGGCGAGGCCGCGAAGCTGCGCGAGCTCGGGCCGGTCGTGCGGGTGGTCCTGCCGGGCGAGGTGCCCGCATGGGCGGTCACCGAGCACGCGCTGCTCGCCGACCTCGTGACGGACCCGAGGGTGAGCAAGGACTGGCGCAACTGGGAGGCCGTGCGCAGTGGACAGATCACCGACGACTGGCCGCTGGTCGGAATGATCAAGGTGACCAACATGGTCACCGCCGACGGCGCGGAGCACCACCGGCTGCGCAAGCCGCTCACGCGGACGTTCACCCGTGGCCGGGTGGAGGCGATGCGCCCGCGTATCACCGCGATCATCGACGCACTGCTGGACGAGTTACCTCAGCACGCGGACGCGGACGGCGTCGTCGACCTGCGCCAGTGGTACGCGTATCCGGTGCCGATGCAGGTGATCTGCGAGCTCGTCGACGTTCCCGAGTCCTGGCGCCCCCGGCTGCGGGAGCTGGTGGACAGCATCTTCCGCACCGACACCACGTCCGAGGAGGTGGTCCGGACCCAGCGAGAACGGCTGGAGCTGTTGCACCGCCTGGTCGATCTGCACCGGGAGGAGCCGGGCGACGACCTCACGAGCGCGCTGATCACCACCCAGCGGGAGGACGCGGACGCGCTGACCGACGAGGAACTGGTCGACTCGTTGTGGCTGCTGCTCACCGCGGGGCACGAGACGACGCTGAGCCTGATCGCCAACGCGGTGCGCGCCCTGCTCACCCATCCCGACCAGCTGGAGATCGCCCGCGCCGGCGACGAGGACACCTGGGCCGCGGTAGTCGAGGAGACGCTGCGCTGGGACGCTCCCATCGGCAACTTCCCGGCGCGGTATCCGCTGGAGGACATCACCATCGCGGGTGTCACGATCCCGAAGGGCGACGCCATCCTCGCGCCCTACAGCGGTGTCGGGCGCGATCCCGCCCAGCACGGCCCGGACGCCGACCGCTTCGACATCACGCGCACCCAGGCGAAGCACCTGAGTTTCGGTGGGGGGCCGCACATCTGCCTCGGCGCGCACCTCGCGCGGTGGGAGGCGCGGATCGCGTTGCCCAGGCTGTTCGAGCGCTATCCCGGGCTGAGCCTCGCCGCCGAGGCCGCCTCGCTCCCGGCGGTTCCGTCGCTGTTCTCCAACTCCGCGGCGAGCCTGCCCGTGCGGCTGAGCTGACGGGAGGTCCCTGCGGGCACGATCCGCGACGCCCGCAGGGACCCCGTCTCACTCCTGGCTCTCAGAGCCCCTAACACATTGGTCTGTTCGGCTCGCGACGCCCAGGCGGCGCCTCGCTGCGTTGGAGGATCGCCCACGTACTTCCAGTACGCGGACGCCCCTCCGCCTTGCGACGCACCGCCTGGCCGCCGCTCCCTGATCGAACGCCAATGTGTTAGGGGCTCTCAGGCAACTCCGGCCAGACGAGTCCGGCCAGTTCCGAGGCGGCGGCGCAGGGGTCCATCTCGGAGGCCGTGACCGACACCGCGACCACCTCGCGTTCGTTCGGGTCATCGGCGGAGAACGCGATGTGCGGGGTCGAGACCTCGCAGCCGAAGTCGCCGAGGGTCGCCGTCATCGTGGGCCGTCCCGCGATCTCGTCGGCGAAGTCGGTCAGGTCGGGCTGGAGCGCGACGTCGAAGCTCAGCTCGGCGGAGGCGTCCGTCATGGCGGGCCACGTGCATCCGTGCCCGCCGACCGCTTCCTGCGCGGCGACTCCGTCGCCGAGCACGTCGGCGGCGTCCGCGTCGTCGAGCAGGGAGCACGGCTCGATCTCCGCGAGCGAACCCGGCTGGAACGAGTGCGTGAACACCTCGTCGGACAGCGCGGCCGACTGGACGCCGTCGGTCGCGGCGTCGGCGATCCGGCAGGTCGCCTCCGGCTCGCCCTGCTCGGCGCCTTCCAGTTCCCGGGCCGCGATCGTCAGGCCGATGTCGTCGCCGAACACGAGTGCCCGCAGGCAGCCGATCTCGCTGTCGATGCTCTGCCGGTGCAGGCCACGCGACAGTTCCTCGTCCTCCGTGGGCCAGACGGTCTGTTGCGACTCGTCGTAGAGGTTGCCGACCGTGAGGGTCATGGTCGCGTCGGGGGTGTCGACGCCGACGAGGCAGTGCGAGAAGCCCGGCCGCTCGAAGTCGATCGTGCCCTCCGCTTCCTCGATCGTCCTCGGGTCGAGCAGGGCACAGAAGTCCACCGCGGCGAGGTCGCCGAGGGCGGCCTCCGCGGTCAGCGGCGGCTGCGCGGCGGAGCTGGGGGTGTCCGTGGTGTCGGACTGCTGGTCCTCCGACGTAGCACACGACGCGGTCAGCGTCACTGCCGCCACGGCGGCGATAAGTCCTGATTGTTTCTTGAGCACGGTTCGTGTATCGATCC
Source organism: Saccharomonospora piscinae (assembly GCF_005862235.1). GTDB lineage: Bacteria > Actinomycetota > Actinomycetes > Mycobacteriales > Pseudonocardiaceae > Saccharomonospora > Saccharomonospora piscinae. Next base: position 537,620 of record NZ_VCEK01000001.1, read on the forward strand.
CGGGACGAGTGCCGTCACGCCCGTGACGCTCTCGTGATGATCATGAAAGTTCGCCGAGACACCAGCGCTCTCCCCTTTGTTCCGCACCCACTTCTCGGCCATTCGGCCTACGACTTCCGGCGGCAGGAATTCCCCGCGGTCTTGTCTAAAGTTCACCCGACTGTGTGACTTCAGACAGTGCTGTTCAACCCTGAGCCGGAGGTGGCATGTCCCGCTTCAGATCCCTGCTCCTTCCCACCGCGCTGGCGCTCGGCGTCGGTGGCGTGCTGGCCGCGCCCGTGGCCACCGCCGCTCCCGCCGGGGCGCAGGAGTGCGACACCACGAGCACGCCCTACAACTACGTCGTGCTGTATCAGGCGGGCACGCCGGAGGCGGCCGTCGACCGCGAACTCGACGCACAGTGCGGCGACCGGGTCGCGTACTACCGGGAGATCGGCGTGGCCGTGGCCAGCTCCCGAAACGCCGACTTCGCTGAGCGGCTGGGAACCCACCGCGCCTACTCCGGTTCCCGGGAAGTCGCGCTCCCGTCCGCGTCGAGCGCGGCGGCTCGCGCGCAGGCCCGCGCCGAGATCGAGACCGAGGAGACCGTCGAGGTCGTGGCGGCCGCCGATCTCTCGGACCAGCAGTGGGACATGCGCATGATCCAGGCGCCGGAGGCCAACGCCGTGAACGAGGGCAGTGCCTCGGTGACGGTGGGCGTGCTCGACTCCGGCATCGAGCCCACGCACCCCGCCCTCGCGGAGTCACTCGACCCCGCGACCTCCGCCGGGTGCAACAGCGGCGCCCCCGACACGGACCCGGCGGCGTGGAGCCCGACGACCTCCGACCACGGCACCCACGTCGCGGGCACGATCGCGGGCCGCGACACCGACCGGGACTTCACCGGGGTCGCACCGGGCGTGCGCATGGCGTCGGTGAAGGTCGTCAACGACAGCGGCTACATCTACCCGGAGGCGGCGGTCTGCGGCTTCATGTGGGCGGCCGAGCACGGCTTCGAGGTGACCAACAACAGCTACTACATCGACCCGGGCATGTTCTACTGCCCGACTCAGCCGGGTGACTCGGCGGCCTACGAGGCGGTGCGGCGCGCGGTCGCCCACTCCCAGAGGGAGGGCGTGCTCAACGTCGCGGCGGCGGGCAACAGCAACTTCGATCTGGCGAACCCGCCGGAGACGGACCCCAACCGAGGGCACCCGGTGGACGGTGGCTGCGCCATCCTGCCCAAGGGCCTCGACGGCGTGGTGACCACCTCGTCCGTCGGCTACGAGGGCACCAAGTCCTCGTTCAGCAACTACGGCACCGGCGAGGTCGACGTGACCGCGCCGGGCGGCGACTTCGCCCAGCTCCCGCCCGAGGGTGAAGGGGCGGGCTGCGTCCTGTCGAGCGTGGCGGGCGGGCAGTACGGCACAAAGTGCGGTACGTCCATGGCCTCGCCGCACGCCGCCGGAGTGGCCGCGCTGATCGCGAGCCGCCACCCGCACATCCCGCCGCAGGCCACGGCGGCGCTGCTGCGGGCCAAGGCGGACCGCGTCGCGTGTGGTGACGACGACCGCTGCGACGGACCGGCCGCGAACAACTCGTTCTACGGCCGGGGAATGGTCAACGCACTGGCCGCGGTGCGGTAGCCGACACGGGCGGGACGGGCGAGACCCACCCGTCCCGCCCGGTGACGCCGTGCGCACCACGTCGGCGCCGGACAGCGTCCAACGGCGACGTCAGGTGGCGTGAACCAGTGCGGCGTAGAGGGTCAGGCCGGGGCCGAAGGCCATCGCGACCCCGTACCGTCCCACCCGGGGGCGGCAGGCGGCGCGCAACGCGCTGAGCACGAGCAGCACCGTCGCGGAGGAGCAGTTGCCGTGCTCGGCCAGAACGTGCCGGGACTCCGCGAGAGCGGCGTCGGGCAACGTCAGTCCGCCGCGCACGGCCTCCAGGATGCGAGGTCCTCCCGGGTGTACGGCCCAGGCGTCGACGTCCGCCGTGGTCAGGCCGTGCCGCGCGAGCAGTTCGGTGATCATCGGGGCGACGTGGCGGGACAGCACGTCCGGAACGCGGGGCGACAGCCCCATGCGGAAGCCGAGGTCGGTGACGTTCCAGGTCATGTGGTCCGCGCCTGCCGGGTCGGTCAACGCCGCGATGTCCACGACCGCGAGCCCCCCGTTTCGGGGCCCCGGCTGCACGACCACCGCCGCCGCCGCGTCGCTGAACAGGGAGTGCGCCACGGCTTGGTCCAGGCTTTCGGTGGCCGGTTGCAGGTGCAGGGAAGTGAGTTCCAGGCACAGCAGTACCGCTGCCCTGTCCCGCGACGACACGAAGTCCGCGACCGCGCCGAGTCCCGGGATCGCGGCGTGGCAACCCATGTGGCCGATCAACAGCCGCTGGACGTCGGGCGTCATCCCGAGATCGGCGGTGACCCGGATGTCCAGTCCCGGCGTGGTGTAGCCGGTGCAGGAGGCCACCGCCAACAGGCCGACGTCCTCGGCGGCCAGACCGCTGTCGGCCAGCGCGGCGGCGACCGCACCCACTCCCAGCGGAGGCGCCTCCTGGGCGTAGCGCCGCATCCGGGCACCGGTTGACCACGTCGACACGTCCTCGACCAGCGGGTTCACCGCTGTGTGACGGCGGCGGACCCGCGCGGAGCGAAACACCCGCCCCGCGGCCTCGGCGCCCGCGAAGTGACGAGCGAAGAACCCCTCCCACAGCACGTCCTGGCCGACGCACTCGGGCAGCGCACTCCCGAATCCGGTGATGTGGGCGGTGGTGCTCACCATCGAGGAACTGCCGTATCCCGGTCGGGATCGCCGCCCAGTGCCGCGACCCCGAGCCAGTCGGCGCAGACGTCCGAGGTCGGTGGTTGCAGCGCGCCACATCGGGCGTCGCGGAAAAGTCGTTCGAGGGCGTGGCCACGGCGGGTGGCCGAGGTGCCCGCGGCCTCGAGCATGCTGGTGGCGACCTGGGCGGCGGTGTCACCGGCGAGCAGTTTCGCGCGCCACGCCCACCGGCGTGTCTCCTCCGCGCCGGGATCGGTGTCGACCCGCCATGCGGCCTCGGTGACGGTGAGGCGGGCCGCCGCCACCGCCGCGTCCGCTCGGCCGATCCGGGCTCGCGCGGCGGGCAGGTGCTGCAGACCTCGCTCGGTCAGGTGTGCCGAGGCGGCGTCGATCGCGGACTGTGCCACCCCGACGTAGACCGCCGCATAGGACGCGACCAGCCAGTGCGGCATGACCTGCGCCAGTAGCAGGGTGAGCCCCTCGACACCGCCGAGGAGAGCGTCGGCGGGAACGGTGACGTCCAGGTGCAGGTCGTGGCTGCCGGTGGCCCGCATACCCAGTGAGTTCCACGTCGGTTCGACGGTCACTCCGGCGCAGGCCGGGACGAGGAAGTACGACACGACCGGCTCACTGTCCACCCCGGTTTCCGCGGCCCGCGCCGCCACCAGGTACGCGTCGGCGTGACCGGCAGCGGACACGAACGCCTTGGAACCCGTGAGGTGGAACCCCCCGTCCGTTCGCTCGTAGCGGGTCGTCAGCCGCGACAGCCGGGAGCCCGCACCGCGTTCGCTCATGGCCACGGCGTAGAGAGCACCGGCTGCGGCGTCGGCGAGAATGCGGTCACGAGCGGCGAAGTAGCTCGGCGGGGCTCCCATCGACCGGGCCACCTCGTCCGGTGTGTGCGCCAACGAGCCCGTCACCGAGGCGTGCATGTTGAAGATCAGAGCGGTCGCACCCGATCCGGTGGCGAGCACGCTCGCGACGTCGGCGTAGTCGGTGAAGCGGGCTCCGCAACCACCGAGCCGCGGGGGCACCATCAGCCCCAGCAGCCCTGCCGCGCGCAGTGCGTCGAAGTCCTCCCGGGGGAAGGCTCCCGTCTCGTCGTACTCCGCGGCGCGGTGCGCCAGCGCCGGAGCCAGGTCGCGCGCGGTCACCACGGGGCTCACCCGGTCCGCGCTCGTCATCGCCGTCGCCCCACGGCCTGGAAGAGCACCGCCGTGGTCGGTGCCGGTCGCATGCGGACCCGCTCGGTGCGTCCGGCCAGCCAGCGCGCCAGATCGGTGAGGCTCGGCCTGATTCCCCGCAGTCGCAGGGTCACGCGGTGCGCCGCGCACTGGCGCACGAGCGCGGCGCGGTCGACGAACAATGCCGGATCGTGAATACCCGGTGGAGGGCCACCCGGTATCCGCTCGGCCACCGTCACCGCGAGGAAACGCGCCAGCGCCGTCGCGGCCAGCGTGTCGATCACCAGCAGTCCTCCGGTACGGAGCAGCCGGCAGGCTTCGCCGACCACCGTCGGCAGGTCATCGACGTGTTCGAGGATCTCCCCCGCGCTGACCACGTCCGCGCAACCATCGCGCAGCGGCACGTTCAGCACGTCACCGCGGACGGGAGTCACCCCGTGCCGGGCGGCCTGCAGCAGCGCGGAGGAACCAAGATCCACCCCGATGTGGTGGAAACCCTTGCCTTCCAGGTGCGGAGCCAGAAGCCCCGCCCCACAGCCGAGGTCGACCAGCACGGCGCCGGGACGGCCGGCCGGTGGCACCAGGGCCGCCCTCGCCGCGGCCAGCCAGTGCAGCGCCGCGAAGGCCCCACGGGGACGCCACCACTCCGCGGCGAGGTCGTCGTACTGCGCCGGGTCGTTGCGGCCCCGGGGCGACTCCGGGTGGGAAGACCGCCACATCCGGACGTCCGGTAAGGCAAGCACCTCCGCAGTGTGGCCGATCGCGACGATGTCGGCTGGCCTCGGAAACCGTCACGGTGAAGCACTCACGCCACGATCGTGTGACCGGCCGCGACCAGCAACGCCAGGTCGAGCAGCGCGACCACCAGCACCGCGCGGAACGATGCGTGCGACCCTGCGGCACGCCCCAGGAGGAAACCGGTCGCCAGCACGGCCGTCGCGAGCACGGGGACTCCCGCCGCCACAAGCGGCTCCACCGGCGCCGTGACCGCGAGGATCACCGACGCGGTCAGCAGCAGCGTCGCCGCCGCCGTGCGGCTGCCCACGGCGCCGAGCCGGTGCGGCAGCCCGTGGACACCGGTCGCCGCGTCGGCCGTGAGGTCAGGCAGCACGTTGGTGAAATGCGCTCCCGCGCCGAGCAGCGCACCGGCGACCGGCAGCCACCAGGGCGGCGCGGGCGCACCGGGAAGCCCGAGGACCACGAATGTGGGTAGCAGCCCGAACGACAGCGCGTACGGCAGCACCGACAGCGGCGTCGACTTGACACCGGCGTTGTAGACCCACGCCGAGGCCACGGCCACCAGGTGAACCGCCCCCGCCACCATCCCCGACGCCAGCGACGCGGGCACGCACACGAGCGCGGCGATCACCGTCGCCACACCCAATGCCCGCCGCGAGACGCCGCAAGCCACCACGGGTTTGTCCTTCCGCCCGGCGAGCCGGTCGCGGTCGGCGTCGAGGTAGTCGTTGAGCCACCCGACCGACAGCTGCCCCGACAGCACGGCCACCGCCACCGCCACCACTCCGCTGCCGTCGCGTCCGGTGCTCAGTGCCAGCCCCACGGCGACGGCGGTGACGACCACGGTCGGTTCCGGGTGACTGGCGCGGACCAACGCCATCGCACGTGCTGCGGGACCTCCCACGCACCGCAGTCTGACACGGCGGGCTCGCACCGCCCACCGGGCGAGCAGGCCAGCCAGTGCGGGCCCGGGCGCGACCCGGCTGCTGGCCGAAAGCGGGTGACGCAGGCGAGACTGGGGCATGACCGCGCACGCACACGCTCTGGGAATGCAGCCGGACGAGGCCGTCGCTTTCGTGCTCGACCAGTTGCGCTCCCACGGGCACCGGATCACCGGGGCGCGCAGCGCGGTGATCGAGGCGTTGGCACAGATCGGCGGGCATCCCAGCGCGGAGCAGCTGGCCGAGCGCGTGCGGGCACGCTACCCCGCCATCCACCGCGCCACCGTGTACCGGACGCTGGAGACGCTGTCGGAACTCGGTGTGGTGACGCACGTCCACATCGGGGGCGGGGCCAGTACCTACCACCTCACGCCCGGCACGGCGGCGAACGGACACCTGCACGCGAGCTGCCGCGGGTGTGGGCGAATCGTCGACCTGCCCGGCGACCTGCTCGCGCCGGTGGTGGAACGGCTCGCGCGGGAGAGTGAGTTCGAACTCGACCCCGCCCAGGTCGCCCTGTCCGGCCGCTGCCGGGAGTGCCGCGACGCCACAGGCTAGCGGGTGCCCGTGATGGGGTGATGGGGGCGATGCCCCGGTCCACGTCACCGCAACGGACCTTGACGCGACAAAGTCGCAGTTGCGACGCTGTCGTGCAGCGAAGGCCACCTTCACTGCGTGTGGCACCACGGCACTACCCGGCACAGCCCTCTGACGCTCGCACCCCGGGCCCGTCCGACCGATCCGAGGGAGGCAGCGGCCTTGACGTTGTCCGCACACGCCCGTTCCCTCGACGGTCAGCACAGTCGGCACGGTCAACAGGATCAGCAGGCCGACGATCTCGGCCAGACCCCCCGGCGACGACGGAGCCTGCTCTGGCTCACCGGTCTCGGCCTCGGTTTGGTCGTCACTGTCGTGTTCGCCGTCTGCCTCGGCGCGGTGGGGATACCGCCCTCGACCGTGGTCTCGATCATCGGCCACCACGTCCTCGGCACGCCCGCCGGCGGCGCGACACTCGCGCAGGACTCGATCGTCTGGCAGGTGCGTCTGCCGCGCGTGCTGCTCGGGGCCGCGGTCGGCGCCGGGCTCGCCGTCTGCGGGGTGGCGTTGCAGGCCATGGTGCGCAACGTGCTCGCCGATCCGTACCTGCTCGGCGTCAGTTCGGGAGCCTCGACGGGGGCGGCCGGGGCGATCCTCTTCGGATTCGGCGCGGGCCTCGGGGAGCACGCGCTGGCACTCAGCGCGTTCGCCGGTGCGCTCGGGGCGTCCGTGGTCGTCTTCGTCGTGGCCCGCGCGGGTGGCCGCATCACGTCGCTGCGCCTGCTGCTGGCCGGGGTCGCCGTCGGCTACGCGCTCTACGCCGCCACGAGCTTTCTGATTTTCGCGTCGGACTCCGCCGAGGGTGCCCGGTCGGTCCTGTTCTGGCTGCTCGGCTCCCTGGGCCTGGCCAGCTGGGGCATGCCGCTGGCGGCGGTACTGGTGATCGTCTGCGGGACCGTCGCCGCGCTCCTGATCTGGAGTCGCCGCCTCGACGCGCTGGCGGTCGGCGACGAGACCGCACACACGCTGGGGGTGTCACCGACCCGTTTCCGGGTGCTGCTGCTGGCCGTGGTCTCGCTCTGCGTCGGCGCGGTCGTGGCCGCCTCCGGGGGCATCGGCTTCGTCGGGCTGGTCATCCCCCACGTCGCGCGCCGTTTCGTCGGCGCGGCCCACGGGCGCTGCGTTCCCGTGGCCGCGCTGATCGGCGCCGTGTTCCTCGTCTGGGCCGATGTCGTGGCGCGGGTGCTGCTCGTTCCCCGGGAGCTTCCCATCGGGATCATCACCGCGCTCGTCGGTGCGCCGTTCCTGCTCGTCCTGGTCCGGCGCTTCCACGCGACCACCACCTGAGACCGCCGGAGGAACCGATGCGCGCCGCCCACCGACCTGCCCGCCTACCACTCGCCTTGAGCGCGTGCGTGCTCGCCGCCTGCGGCGCCCCCGCCGGGCCGACACCCGCCACCGACGACCCGCTGACGCTCACCAACTGCGGCGCCGAGGTCACCCTCGACGCCCCGCCCGAGCGCGTGATCCTGCTGGAGAGCGCACCCGTGAGCACCCTGCGCGCGCTCGGTGCGCTCGACTCGGTGGTCCTGCGCGCGGGCGCGTTCCCGCCCGAGTACTACGACGCCGGGACCAACGCCGCCATCCGGGACATCCCGTCGCTGGGTGAGGAACTGGACGCCAGCGGCCATCTGCAGATCTCCCGGGAGGTGATCATCGGTCAGCAGCCGGATCTGGTGCTGGGCCTGCCCGACGGCATCAGCCGCGAGAGCCTCGCCGCCGTCGGCATCGACGTGCTGGTTCACCCCACGATGTGCCCGGAGGGTGGTGGTGCCACGACCTTCGACGACGTGGCCGACCACGTCACCACCTACGGGCGCCTTTTCGACCGGCAGGCCGAGGCAGGGGAGCTGGTGGCGTCCCTGCGCGAACGGGTCGCCGCCGTCGAGCGGGAGGTGGCGGGCGGGCCGGAGCGCACGGCCGCCGTGCTGTATCCGACGGTCGGGGGCGGCACCGTCTACGCCTACGGCAGGGCGAGCATGGCCCACCCGCAGTTGGAGACAGCCGGGCTCACCAACGTCTACGCCGGGGTCGGCGACCGCGTGTTCGAGGTGACACTGGAGGACGTCATAGCGAAGGACCCGGACGTGCTCGTGCTGCTCCACACCGACGGTGAGCCGCGAGCCGTCCGGGATGCGATCGTGACCCTGCCCGGCGCGGACGCGCTCACCGCGGTGCGCGAGGACGACGTCCTGGTCCAGCTGTTCAATTTCACCGAGCCGCCCACGCCGCTGTCGGTGGACGGCCTGGAACGGATCCACACCACCGTCGGACACGGCTCATGATCACCGCGGAGGACGTCGTCTTCGCCTACGGCGACACGCTCGTGCTCGACGGCGTGCGCGTCACGGCCGAGCGGGGCCAGGTGGTGGGGCTGATCGGCCCCAACGGCAGCGGCAAGACCACCCTGCTGCGCACCCTCTACGCCGCGCTCACGCCGCGCGCCGGGCTGGTCAGCCTCGACGACAGCCCGCTGGGGACGGTGCCCCAGCGCGAGCTCGCCAGACGGCTCGCCGTCGTCGTGCAGGAGGGTTCGGGCGAGCTGCCGCTCACCGTGGCCGAGACCGTCCTGCTGGGGCGCTCGCCGCACCTGGGGACCTTCCAGCGGCATTCCCTGCAGGACTACCGGATCGCCGCGGCGGCGTTGTCCCGCGTCGGGGTCCGTGACCTGGCCGACCGCGTCTTCGCGGGGCTCTCGGGCGGGGAGAAGCAGCGGGTGCTCATCGCCAGAGCGCTCGCCCAGCAGGCCGACCACCTTCTGCTCGACGAGCCCACCAACCATCTCGACATCCGCTATCAGCACGAGATACTGCAACTCGTGCGCACCCTCGACGTCACCACCGTCGTGGTGCTGCACGACCTCAACCTCGCCGCCCGCTACTGCGACGAGGTGGTCCTGCTCGATCACGGTGCGGTCCAGGCCACCGGGACACCGGCGACGGTGTTGTGCCCGGAGGTCCTCGAACCCGTCTACGGCATCGGTGTGCGGCGCGTGTCCACCGACGGTGAACTACACCTGTTGTTCCGGCCGTTGCGGTAGGCGGGCACGCCGGGGCGGCCGGGCACCCGCAGACTGGGCGGCATGCTCCAGTCCCCCGTGATCCTCGTTCTGGACCTGCTCGGCACGTTCGCGTTCGCCCTCAACGGCGCGCTGACCGCCGCGCGGGCCGCCCGGCTCGACCTGATCGGTGTGCTGGTGCTGGGCATGATGACCGCGCTGGGCGGCGGGATTCTGCGGGACCTTCTGATCAACGTGCCGCCCGCCACCTTCGGCGACCTCCGCTACCTCGCGGCCGCGGCGGGCGGAGCGCTGCTCGCCTTCCTGCTCAGCGTGGAGCTCGAACGCTTCACCCGGCTCATCACCGTCTTCGACGCCATCGGGTTGAGCGTGTTCTGCGTGACCGGGGCCAGCAAGGCGCTCGACGCCGGTCTGGGCGGTGTGCAGGCCGTGCTGCTCGGCGTCATCACCGCCGTCGGCGGCGGCACGCTGCGAGACGTCGTGGTGCAGCGCGTCCCCACGGTGCTGACCAGCGACTTCTACGCGGTCCCCGCTCTGGTGGGCGCGGCCCTCGCGGTCGCGGCACTCCAGCTCGACCTCCCCGAGCTCGTCGGCGCACTGGTGCCAGCGGCGATCGCCTTCACCATTCGCATGCTCGGCGTGCGCTTCAACCTGCGGGTGCCGCGACCCCGGCAACACCGGCTGCGCGGAGCGGCGGACGAACCGGACCGCTGACGGCGTCGAACAACCGGGCAATCGCCGCGAAACCACCACCAGCGGGCGCCGTCGATGGCAGACTTCCACCGACCCCAAGATCATCAGTGGAAGGATGTCCCGGTGTTGGCACGCTTCGCGCGCGGAGTTCTCACGGCCGCCCTCGTCACGACGGCACTCACGGCGTGTGGCACGGAGCCGGACGGCTCCCCCGGCGACGACGGCGGCACCGGCGCATCCACCGCCGCGTCAAACCCCGGGGGCGACAACACCGACGACACCTGGTACGACACCGTCTCCCCCGCCAGCGCCGGCGGCACGGTCGGTGGCGACGACAGCCCGTGCCCGCTGCCCGTCACGTTCGACGTCGCCGAGGGGTGGCAGGCGGAGGCTCTGGACTTCTCCGACACCGAAAGCGAGGAGTTCGCCGCGCTCACCACCAACGGCAGCTTCGCCGTGCGCTGCGAGATCGACGCCGGGCCCGCGGGTGCGGTCGGCCACCTCCGGGTGTGGATCAGCGACGAGCAGCCGCGGGATCTGGAGGACACGCTGCGCACGTTCCTCGAGGAGGACTCGTCGGAGCGCATCACCGACGAGAGCTACCGCGACGCCCAGGCCGGTGCCGCCGAGACGGTCGAGGGCACGGTGCTCACCTACTCGGACCTGCTGGAGGAGAACCGCCGCACGCGCGCCGTCGTCGTGCCCGCCGCCGAGCACACGGCCGTGATCGAGTTCAGTGGTTTCGACCTCATCGAGCACGAAGCCATGGTCCCCGGCTACCTGCTCGCCCTCGACACCGTGAGGGCGAGCAGGTAGGCATCGGGTCAGGCTGCGGAGCCGAACCACCGGGGCAGCACGTCGAGCAGTTCCCGCTGGTCCCGGCCCGCCCACGCGACGTGCCCGTCCGGCCGGAGCAGCACGGCGGGCACGTCCAGCTCGTCGCTGGTGTCGACGACGTGGTCGACCCGGTCGGCCCAGCCTGCGACCGAGAGCTCGCCGGTCTGGTCGAGCAGCAGTCCGCGCCCGGTGCGCAGCAGCGCGTAGAGGCGGCCCCGGGTCAGGACGACGTCCCGCAGGTGCCGCCCGAGCAGGGCGTGCCCCTCACCGAAGTCGTAGCGCACACCGATCGCGGTGACCTTCTCGGTCAGATACCGGTTCACCTGCTCGAAGCTCAGCAGCTCCGTCACCAGCCTCCGCACCGCCCGTGGTCCCGGTGCGCTGGACAGCAGTTCCATCTGCGCGCGGGTGTTGTCGAGCACGTCGGCGGCCACCGGACGCCGTTCGGCCTCGTAGGTGTCGAGCAGGCCGTCGGGCGCCCGGCCCGCGACCTCGGCGGCGAGCTTCCAGCCGAGGTTCACCGCGTCCTGGATGCCGAGGTTGAGGCCCTGGCCCCCGGTCGGCGGGTGAACGTGCGCCGCGTCGCCCGCGAGCAGCACGCGGCCGTCCCGGTAGCGCTCGGCGAGCCGGGTCGCGTCGCCGAAGCGGGACAGCCAGCGCGGCGAGTGCACGCCGAAGTCGGTACCAGCGAACGCCCGTAGCCGCGCCCGGAACTCGTCGAGGGTCGGCGAGGTCGAGCGGTCCGCGGCCACGCCCTCGGCGGGCACCACCACGCGGTAGACCCCGTCGCCGAGCGGTCCGAGCCCGAACCGCAGCTCGGTCTCGCGCACCTCGGCCACGGCGGCCAGCACCGTCTCCTGCGGCACACCCACCTCCATCTCACCGAGCAGCGTCTCGACCCGGCTTGGCTCGCCGGGAAAGCCGATGCCGGCGAGCGTGCGCACGGTGCTGCGGCCACCGTCGCAGCCGACGAGGTACCGCGCCCGCAGCCGGGTGCCGTCGGCCAGCTCGGCGCTCACCCCGCCGCCGTCCTGGCGCAGCCCGGTGAGTTCGGCACCGCGCCGGATCCGCGTGCCGAGCTCGCGCGCGTACTCCTCCAGCAGCCGGTCGGTGGTGGTCTGCGGGATGCCGAGCACGTAGTCGTGGGCGGTGTCCGGCAGCTCCGGCGCGGGCGCGGGAATCGCCGCGAAGAACCCGCCGAGCGGGTACCGCGTGCCGTGCTCCAGAAAGCGGTCCAGCAGACCGCGCTGGTCCATGATCTCGATGCTGCGCGCGTGCAGGCCGAGCGCGCGGACGTGCGGAAGCGGTTCCGGTTCCCGCTCCAGCACCACCACGCGCACGCCGTGCAGGCGCAACTCACCGGCCAGCATCAGACCGGTCGGACCCCCACCGACGACGATGACGTCGAACTCCACGTCGAATACCCCTGATTCCCCTTGGTCGGGCTGTGACGCGGTGAGTGTGGAGCACGAGGTGGGTCTTGCCGCAAGCCCCGGGGTGCGCTATACGTTGAAGATGGCGGGGAGTTCGTCCGCCGAATCCCGTGTAGATGGTCTCAGTGGTCCCCGTTGATCTCAGCCTCCGGGGCTGGCGGACTCCCAGTCGCCGCGCCAGTCCGGGTGTGCCGCGTAGACGGAGGCGATAAGCCGCGCCGTGTCGGCGTCGGCGTGCTCGCGGATCTCCCGGCGCAGGTAGGCGACCTTCTCGGGAAACGGCACCGGCACCCGCTCCTCGGCGACCTGCACCGGGCCGGGCAGCAGCACCAGTCCGCTGCCGTCGTCGCTGCGCAGCAGACGGAGGCGGCCACGGCGCTCGGCCTCGTCCAGCGCGGGCAACACACCGTCCTCGTAGCGGCGCTCGTCGTCGTCCAAGCGGGCCAGTACGAAGTTCGTCAGCTCCGTCATGCCCCACGGGTAACCCACCGAGGCCGGTCTGACACTCCCCCGGCTCGCGGCCACGGTCCCGCCGACGTGACGACGACGTAGGATCGAGCGGACGGAGAACCGGACACAACGGGTGAGCGAGTGATCGAGGTGCGGCGATGCGGGTGATCGCCCGCGACGGCGAGCACGAGATCGAGATTCAGCGCTCCCGGTTTCGCTGCACCGTGGCGCGGGTCTCCGACGTCGACGAGGCCACGGCGGTCATCGCACGGGTCCGGCGTGCCGGGCCGACCGCGAGCCATCACTGCACCGCTCTGCGGATCGGCGACCCCGGCACCGGCGGGCTCACCGCCCGCAGCAACGACGACGGCGAACCCTCCGGCACGGCGGGAGTCCCGATGCTGGAGGTGCTGACCCGGCGCGGCCTCACCGACGTCGTCGCCGTCGTGTCCCGTTGGTTCGGCGGGACCAAACTCGGGGCCGGTGGGCTGGTCCGCGCCTACTCGGGGGCGTTGACCGCGACGCTCGACACGGTCGGCGAGCTCCGCCGCGTCCGCCACCGCGCGCTGCTGGTGGCGGTCCCCCACGACCGAGCCGGACGGCTGGAACACCACCTGCGCACGTCGCCGTACCGGCTGCGCGACGTGGAGTACGGCGCGGACGTGACGTTCACGGTCGCCGTGGCCGACGGCGACGTGGCCGGGTTCGAGGCGTGGCTGGCCGAGGGCTCCGGCGCCCCGGTCGACGTCCTGGACGCCGGTCCGTGCGACGTCTACCTGCCGTGAGCACTCGGCAGTGCCTCGTGGTCGTCGCGGTCTAGTGGTTCGCGCTCAGCGTCGTCAGCGGCGAAGACCGATCAACAGTGGCACACCGGCCAGGCCCGCCCCGGAGCTGTGGCGCTCACAGGGCGGGTCCGGCCGGACTGGTCCTGGCAGAGGGATCCTACGAGCGCGCGGGAGGCTGCCAGATCGAGCGGTTCTCGAGCACATCCCGAACCCGGGCGTCCTTGCCCGGCAGGTCCTGCTCGCCGGAGTCACGCGCGGCCGCGGGCGCGTCGTCCGCTGGGACGTCGGGACGCGGGTCGGCGGCGCACTCCGACCGCGACGGCGGCAGAACTCCGTGGAGCAGGTAGTCGTTGACCTGTTCCGTCACACACGCGTTGATGCCGAAGTGTCCGTGTGCGCCGCTGTCGCGCACGGAGATCAGCTGGTGGTTCAGCGTGTCGGCCATCGCGGGCCCGCCCGCGTACTGCGTCGCGGGATCACCGTCGCCCTGGATCACGACTCCCGTGGGATAGCCGTCGCGCTCCAGCGTGACCAGGGGCTCGGGCGGTGTGAAGGAGCGGAAGGTGCAGTTCGTCGGCGCGGCACCGATCACGCCACTGCCGTTGCCGTCGCGGTAGGGATACCGCTCCCGGTAACGCCGCATGTCGTCGTAGTACGTGGCGAGCTCGCTCGGCCAGTCGGCCTCGCAGGTCACCGTGTGGTACACGCCGGGGTCGACCTTGGGAATGCCGTCGTCCGCCAGCACCCTGCTGACCGCCGCCGTGGTGTCCCGCGACAGGGTCGTGTCCTGCTCCGCCGCGTCGCGCACCTCCGCGATGACCTCGGCGGTCACGTCCCACATCGGCCGCTGCTGCGTGGCCAGGGCGAGCAACCAGTCCAGCCGGTCCCGGTCGAACTCGTCCGGCCACGGTAGGTACCAGTCGTCCTCCGGCCGCTCGAGCTCCACCGATTTCTCGGCCAGCTCGGCGGCCAGGGCCTCCGTGGTGGCCAGCACCTCCTCCTGCGAGGCGCCCAAGTGGTAGGTGTCGTCCCGGTCGCCGACCCACGCGGCCCACTGCTCGACGTTGAACCGGACGCCGACCGACTGTTGCAGTGCCTGCTCGCGCCACATCCAGTCCGGGTGGATCGACGAGTCGAGCACGCTGCGGTTCAGCCGTTCGGGAAACAGGCTTCCGTAGACGGCGCCGAGGTAGGTTCCGTAGGAGTAGCCGACATAGTTGATTTTCGGTTCGCCGAGCGCGGCGCGGATGACGTCCATGTCCCGCGCGGTGTTGGCCGTGTTGATGTACGGCCGGATGCCGCCGCCTCCGCGCTCGCAGGCGTCCTCCTTGGCCCGCGCGTAGCTGGTGTACGCGGCGAACTGCTCATCGTCCGGGCGGGTGGTGCGCGGCCGGACGTCCTCCACGCGCTCGCACAGCAGGGCCGTGGAGCGCCCGGTGCCCCGGGGGTCGAAACCGATCTGGTCGAAGGAGTCCGCGAGTTCCGTTTCCCGGGTCTGCAGCGGCATCGTCAGCCCGCCCGCCCCCGGTCCGCCGGGGTTGAGGAGCAGCACGCCCTGCCGCTGCGTCCGGTCCTTCGCCTTGATCCGGCTGATCTCGATGTGGAGCCTGCCCTCGTCGGGTTCCTCGTAGTTCAGGGGTACCAGCACGGTGGCGCACTCCATGTGCTTGTACTGCCCCTTCCAGGGATCGACGATCACGCCCCGGTCCGGTTGCTCCGAGGGCGGAAGGGGCTGCGGCTCCTCGCACTGCTGCCACTGGAGCTCCTGGGTGTGAAACGCCGCGAGCGCGTTCTCGCCCGCGTTGGCGACCACGCCGAATCCCAGCGCGAGCGTCACCGTCACCCCGGACGCGAGTGCCACCCGGGCACCTCGCCTAGGTCTTCTCACCGTGCGCACCATGCATACCTCTCTCGTGTGTGGACGGACGAGAACAAAGCTAAGGCGGGTGATGTTGCGGAAACGTTCAGGTTTGTCCGCCGGGGCACGGCAGATCGAGATGCACGGTGAGCCCACCGTCCGGATTGGCCTGCAATCGCAGTGCGCCGTCGTGTGCGGTGGCGATGGCCGACACGATGGCCAGCCCGAGCCCGTGTCCCGAGCCCGGCTTCCGGACCCGGCCGCTCCCGCGCACGAAGGGCTCGACGAGGGAGTCGACGGAGGCAGCGGGCACCGCCGGTCCCGTGTTCACCACGGTCACGCGCGCCACCCCGTGTACCACCGCCAGCCGCACCAGCGCGTGCCCGCCCGGGTGATTGTGCCGCACGGCGTTGCGCACGAGGTTCGACAGTGCCTGCCTGAGCAGCACCGGATCGCCGTACGCGACCGCCGCGCCGCTCGGCGCGCGCAGGTCGACTTCCGCGGCGCTCGCCTCGGCGGCCTGGTCGCGCAGCACCACCCGGGCGGCGTCGGCCAGATCCACCGGTTCGCGCACGCGCACGCCCCGGTCGGCGTCGGCGAGGTCGAGCAGCGCACTGACCGTCTCGATGTTCGAGCGGTTCATCTCCCGCACGCGCCCGGCCAGGGCGCGGAACTCGGGAAGCGCGGTGTCCGGGTCGTCGAGGGCGACGTCGATCATCGCCTGCGTCGTCGCCAGCGGGGTACGCAACTCGTGGGAGGCGTTCGCGGCGAACCGGCGGTGGATCGCGAACGAGCGTTCGAGGGAACCGAGCATGCGGTCCACCGTGTCCGCGAGATCGCGGACCTCGTCGCGCGGACCGCCGAGCCCGATGCGATGGTCGAGATTTCCGGTGGCGGCCCTGGTCGCGGCGACGTTGATCGCGGCGAGTGGCTTGATGATGCGCCCCGCGACGATCCACCCGACGACGCCACCGAGGACGGCGAGCACGACCAGCGCGATCGTGGAGACGACAAGGAAGTGCTGGAGGAAGTCGGTGCGCTGGATCGCGACACCCGCCGTTCTCCCCTGCTCGAAGTTCTCCGACGGGTGCGGCGCTCCGAGCGTCTCGGCGATCTGGAAGGGCGGAACGAACCGCATGAAGAGGTAGACGATTCCGATGAACACGGCCACCGAACCGGTGACCATGCCCGCGTAGCTCAGTGCCAGCCTCGTGCGGATCGGCAGCCTCCGGGCTTTCCTGCCCCGCATGTCACGGCCCGAACCGGTAGCCCGCACCGGGTACCGTCTGGATCACTTGTGGTTCGCCGAGATGCCTGCGCAGATTGGAGATCGTGACGCGGGGCGAGTTGGTGAACGGATCGGCGTTGGCGTCCCACGCCTGTTCGAGGATCTGCTCCGCACTCAGCACTCCACCCTCGGCCTTCATGAGCACCTGGAGCACCGCGAACTCCTTCGGGCTCAGCCGCACGGAGCTGCCGTCGCGGTAGACCTCGCGGCGGAAGGGGTCCAGCCGCACGCCGTGGGAGTCGAGCACGGGCGGGCGCGCGGGCTGCGCACGTCGCTCGAGTGCCCGCAGCCGCGCGACGAGTTCCGGCATCTCGAACGGCTTCGGCAGGTAGTCATCGGCGCCCACCTCGAAACCGGACACCCGCTCCCACAGCGAACCCGCGGCCGTCAGCATCAGCACCCGCAGCCGAGGGTGCTCGGCCGCGATCCGCCTGCACACCTCGTCGCCGTGAATTCCGGGCAGGTCCCGGTCGAGCAGCACGACCTCGTAGTCGTTCACGCCGATGTGCTCCAGCGCGGCCTCGCCGTCGTACACGACGTCGGCGGCCATACTCGCCCGGCGAAGCCCGGCGCGGATCGCGTCGGCGAGATACGGCTCGTCCTCGACGAT
Source organism: Saccharomonospora piscinae (assembly GCF_005862235.1). GTDB lineage: Bacteria > Actinomycetota > Actinomycetes > Mycobacteriales > Pseudonocardiaceae > Saccharomonospora > Saccharomonospora piscinae. The sequence goes on from NZ_VCEK01000001.1 coordinate 554,821, forward strand.
CAGCACCCGCATGCACAAACTCCTCGCCGAAGGGATTCCCGTCGCCGCAGCCAACCACCGCGGTTGTTCTCACACCATAAAGATCGTGTCGACGATGCCCGTAACACCCCGGGTGGTCGACTTTCCGGTGTGCCCGGCATCCGGCCGGCACCGGAAAGGATGGTCCAGATCGTGAATAGGCAGGGAAAGTTCCTCGTGTCCACGGCTGCGGTGCTCGTCGCCGTGCTGAGTGGCTGTGGCGGCGGGTCCGGCGACGTGGCGGGTGAGAGTGGGCCGTCCGGCTCACAGGCACCGTCGCAGTCGTTCGAGCAGTACCAGCTCGACCTCGCCGAGTGCGTGCGCGACCAGGGCGTCGACATGCCCGACCCCGGCGAGGACGGCATCAAGCTCCGGGGCGGTGACTCGGACGCGATGCGCAAGGCCATGGAAACCTGCCGGGAGGAGCTGGGTGCGCCCCCCGCACCGGACGGCGGCCCCCCGCTGTCCGAGGACGAGCGCTACGAACTGCAGCTCGAGGCCGCCGAGTGCTTCCGTGAGCACGGCATCGAGGTCGCCGACCCCAAGCCCGGTCAGGCGAGCGAGGCGGTGCCGGACGCGCCCGCGGACGTCCTGGCGGAGTGCGCGCAAGCAGACGGGCGCCCCTGATGGCCGGTGAGCAGTCCGGCGTCCGGCACCGCACACGGCACTCTCGCCGCCGGGTCCTGATCGGTGTGACGGCGGGAGCCGTCGCGGTCGCCACCGGAACGGGGCTCGGCATCACCGCCGCCGTCACGACGGAGTCCGACGAGGGCGGTCCCGGCGCGGGCGCGTACCGGGGGGCGACGGACGAGATCGTGCGGGGTGACCTCACGGGCAGCACGACCGCGTCGGGCACGCTGCGTTTCGCGGGCGGGCGCACGATCACGTCGGCGGGCGGCGGCATTCTCACCGAGCTGCCCGCGCCCGGCTCGGCCGTGCGGCTCGGTGACCGGCTCTACGCCGTCGACAACGTGCCCGTGTTCCTGTTGCGCGGCAAGGTGCCCGCCTGGCGGGAGTTCGCGATCGGCATGGACGACGGGCCGGATGTGCGGGCGCTGGAGGAAAGCCTGCGCGAGCTCGGCCTCTTCGACGGCGAACCCGGCAAGCGGTTCACCTGGGCCACCGCGAACGCCGTCGTGGCATGGCAACGGGACAACGGACTCGACCCCACCGGGCGCCTGCCACTGGGCTCCGTCGTGTTCGCGGGCGAAGACCTGCGGATCGGCAGTCTCACGGCTCAGGTCGGCGATCGTGTCGGACCGGGCGCGAGCCTGTTCGAGACGACCGGCACCACCCAGGTCGTCGACGTCGATCTGCGGCTCGCGGACCAGCGGCACGCGGTCCCGGACACGGAAGTTCACCTGCGCCTTCCCGACGGCACCGAGACGGAGGGCACGATCTCGTCGGTGGGGACACCGACCGAGCGGGATTCGCCGGGTGGCGGTGGAGAGACGGTCGTTCCCGTCGTGATCACACTGGCCGACCCGGCCGTGACCGAGTCGTTCCAGGAGGCGTCGGTGACCGTCGACATCCCGAGCGAACAGCGCGAGGACGTGCTCTCCGTGCCGGTCGGCGCCCTGCTTGCCCTGGACGCGCGCCGGTTCGGGGTCGAGGTCGTCGACCCCGACGGCAGGACGCGGCGGATTCCCGTCACCACCGGGCTGTTCGCCGGTGGCCGCGTCGAAATCTCCGGCAACGGCGTCCGTGCCGGTCAGCGAGTGGTGGTGCCGAGCCGATGACCGAGATCGTCTCGCTCACCGACGTCCGCCGCTCCTACGGCGAGCCGCCCGTGCTCGCGTGCGACGGGGTGTCGCTGACACTGGAGGCAGGCGAGTTCGCCGCCGTCGTCGGGCCCAGCGGGTCCGGCAAGTCCACGCTGCTGAACCTCATCGGCACGCTCGACCGCCCCACCGCGGGCACCGTGCGCGTCGACGGGGTCGACGTCGACGGCCTCGGCGACCGCGAGCGCTCCGCCCTGCGCGCACACCGGATCGGCTTCGTGTTCCAGCAGTTCCACCTCGCCGAGGGCACGAGCGCGCTCGACACCGTGGCCGACGGGCTCCTCTACGCGGGCGTGCCGCGCGCGCAACGGCAGCGTCGCGCGGCCGCCGCACTCGAGCGCGTCGGGCTCGGCCACCGCGTGGCACACCGCCCGCACGAGCTGTCCGGCGGTGAGCGCCAGCGGGTCGCCGTCGCGCGGGCCGTCATCGGGGACCCGCCGCTGCTGCTCGCCGACGAGCCGACGGGCAACCTCGACTCGGTCTCGGGCGAGCGGATCGTCGAGCTGCTGGGCGAGCTGAACCGGCAGGGCACGACGGTCGTGGTCATCACCCACGACCGCGAACTCGCCGAACGGATACCCCGCCGGATCACCGTGCGCGACGGCCGGGTGACGAGCGACTCCGCCACGAGGGATGGTGCTGCCACGTGAGCACACGGACCACCACACCGTCCCGCCTTCTCGGCCGCGACGTGCTCCGGCTCGGGATGGCCGGGCTGCGCGCGCGGCCCGCTCGCGCGGTCCTGTCCGCGCTCGGCATCGCCATCGGCATCGCCGCCATGATCGCGGTCCTCGGGATCTCGTCGTCGAGCCAGGCCCGCCTGAACGACGAGCTCGCCCGGCTCGGCACCAACCTCCTGACCGCGACCGCGGGCCGGGATCTGCTGGGCGAGGAGACGACGCTGCCTGCCGACGCCGTGGCCAGGGTCGGCATGGTGGACGGCGTCGAGTCGGCGAGCAGCACCGCCGCACTGGAGGCCCCGGTCTACCGGAGCCCGCTGTCCGATCCGGACGCGAGGGGCGGGATCACCGCGATGGCGGCGCACCCGGCCCTGCTCGACGTCGTGTCGGGCACGCTGCGTTCCGGTGACTGGCTCAACGCGGCGACCTCCACCTACCCGACGGTCGTGCTCGGGCACAGCACCGCCGAACGCCTCGGGGTCGCCACCCCCGGCACGCGGATCTGGCTCGGTGGGCGTTTCTTCACCGTGGTGGGCGTCCTCGACCCGGTCGCACTCGCACCCGAGCTGGACAGTGCGGCACTCGTCGGGGAACCCGTCGCGGGCGACGTGCTCGGCTTCGACGGCCGACCCACGACCGTCTACGAGCGCTCGGCGGACGGCACGGTGCCGCAGGTGCGGTCCCGGCTCGCCCCGACGATCTCGCCCGAGCACCCCGAGCAGGTCGAGATATCCCGGCCGTCCGACGCGCTCCAAGCGCGGCACGCGGCCGACCGGGCGTTCACCGGCCTGCTCGTGGCGGTCGGGTCGGTGGCGTTGCTCGTCGGGGGAATCGGGGTCGCGAACACCATGGTCATCGCCGCGCTCGAACGGCGGCGCGAGATCGGGCTGCGGCGCGCGCTCGGTGGCACGCGCGCGCACATCCTCGCGCAGTTCCTCACCGAGGCCCTGCTGCTGTCCGCCCTCGGCGGCGTGGCGGGATGCGGCATCGGCGCGGCCGTGACCGGTGTGCTGGCGTTCGGCAACGACTGGCCGTTCGCGCTGCCCCTGATCGCCCCCGCGGCGGGGCTCGCGGCGACCGTCGTCATCGGCGCGATCGCGGGCTTCTACCCGGCGCTGCGGGCCGCGAGAACCCCGCCCACAGCGGCGTTGAACTCCTAGCCGGCTCGACGCGCGGCGGGTCCTCGCGGGCCACACTCGCCGCCTACTGACACGTCGTGCTAAATTTTGGCCATGCTGCCAAACACTGAGCACGACGGCCAGTCGCGCTCCTTCATCGAAGAGGCGCGGCGCGCTCAGATCGTGACCGCCGCCGTCGAGACCATCGCCGAGGTCGGTTACCACCGGGCGTCGATGGGCCGGATCGGCGCCCGGGCGGGAATCAGCCGTGGGCTGATCTCGTACCACTTCGCGGGGAAGTCCGAACTGATCGCCCAGGTCGTCACCACCGTCTACACCGACGTAGCGGCCTTCATGACACCCATGATCGACGCCGAGACCACCTACGCCGGCGAACTGCGCGCCTACATCCGCTCGAACCTGGAGTACATGCGCGCCCACCCTGCCCGGATGGTCGCGCTCGTCGAGATCCTCACCAGCGGCGGCCTGGCCGACCTGCCCGAGGCCGACCCGGACGCGTTCGACCGGCAACTACGGGAACCACTCGAACAACTCTTCGAGGCGGGGCAGGCCAGCGGCGAATTCCGGGACTTCGACGTCACCGTCATGGCCCGGATCGTGCGCGGCGTGATCGACGCCGTTCCCACCGCGTTGTCCCGCGATCCGGACCTCGACATCGACTGTCACCTGCGCGAGATCACCACCGCCCTCGACCTCGCCACCCGGCCGGTCCCGTCCACCCCGGAGCAGACATGAGCCACCTCGACGGCAAAGTCGCACTCGTGACCGGCGGGTCCGGCGGGATCGGTGCGGCCATCGCCCGCCGCTTCGCGTCCAGCGGAGCCGACGTCGTCATCGCCGACGTCGACCCGGCCGGGGAGGCACTCGCCCGGGAGATCGGCGGAGCCTTCGTCCACACCGACGTGACCCGGCCGGCCGACAACCGTGCCGTCGTCCGAACCGCGACCGAGCACTTCGGCGACCTCGACATCGCCGTGCTGAACGCCGGAATCGGCGAACAGGGCAGCTTCCTCGAGGATTTCCGGCCCGAGCACTACCGCGACCTGGTCTCGGTCAACCTCGACGGGGTGGTCTACGGGCTGCACGCCGCACTGGAGGTGTTCACCGAACGGGGCTCCGGCGCGATTCTCGCGACCTCCAGCCTGGCGGGCCTGAGCGAGAGCCCGACCAACCCGCTCTACGCGGCCACCAAGCACGCCGTGACCGGACTGGTCCGCTCCGTCGCGCCGCTCGTCGCCGAGCAGGGCATCACCGTCAACGCGCTGTGCCCCACCTTCATCGACACCCCGATCCTGGGAGAAGCGATCCCCTACATCACCGACATGGGAGTGGCGGTGCTCTCGCCCGAGCGGGTCGCCGAGGTCGCGGAACTGGTGCTGGCACACGGCGGGACCGGACAGGCGTGGCCGGTGGTGCCGCACGGCGACCCGGAACCTGTTGCCTTCCCCGAACTGCCGTCGATCATGTCCGACCCGAACCGGCAGATCCCGGAGGCCACCTCATGACCGTCCTCGCCCGCGCACTCGACCTCACCCGCCGCTACAACGGCACGATCGCGCTGGACGGCGTGTCCCTGGAGATCGCCGCCGGGCAGGTGGTCGGATTGCTGGGCCCCAACGGCGCGGGGAAGTCCACGCTGATCAACGTGATGACCGGCGTGGTGCGGCCTGATGCCGGCAGGGTCGACCTGTGCGGCGGCGACCCGCGCAGCGAGTCGACCCGCCGCGTGATCGGCGTGACGCCGCAGGAGACCGGGCTCCCGGAGACCTGGCGGGTCGCCGAACTGGTGGACTTCGTGTCGGCGCACTTTCCCGAGCCGGTGGACCGCACCGAACTACTCGACCGCTTCGACCTCGCCCCACTGGCCGACCGGCAGGCCGGCGGCCTCTCCGGCGGGCAGCAGCGGCGGGTCGCGGTCGCGCTGGCCTTCGCCGGGCGGCCCCGGCTGGTGTTCCTGGACGAGCCCACCACCGGTCTCGACGTGGACGCCCGGCGGGCGCTGTGGGACGGCATCCGTTCCTTCAACGCCGACGGCGGAGCCGTCCTGCTGACCAGCCACTACATCGAGGAGGTGGAGGCGCTCGCCGACCGGGTCGCGGTGATGGACCGCGGCCGGATCATCGCCGACGGCGGCATCGCCGAAATCCGCGGCCGGGTCCGGCTCAAGCGGGTCACGCTGACCGACCCGGTGCTGCCCGAGCTGGTCGGGGTTTCCTCGGTCGAGCGAGACGCCGACCGCACCCATCTGCTCACCAACGACGCCAGCGCGCTGGTCCGGGAGCTGGTGACCGCCGGTGCGTCCTTCACCGACATCGAGATCGAGTCCGCCTCGCTGGAGGACGCCTTCCTGGCGATCACCGGCGATCGGCGGGCCACCTGAGGCGAAAGGCCGATCAATGTCCTCCTTGACCATGACCTACACCCGGCGAAACCTCGCCGAGAACATCCGGACGCCCACGATGTTTCTGACCGTGGCGCTGGTCCCGGTCGGCGTCATGGTGTTCTTCGTCGTGCCGTTCATCGGACAGGACGCGGTGGCGATCACCTCCGCCACCGCGACCCTGGTGGTCTTCGGGGTGCTCATGGCCTGCGTCGGCCACTTCAGCGTCGCCATCGCTGCGCAACGGGAGTCCGCCTGGGGTAGCTACCTGCGCACCCTCCCAGGCGGGATCACGCCGCAGATCCTCGGATATCTGCTGGTCGGGCTGGTGGTCGTCGCCGCAGCGATCATCCCGATCCTGCTGGTGGCCGGACTGTTCACCGCCGCCTCGGCTCCGCCGCCGCGGGTGCTGCTGGCGTCGGGGGCGCTGCTGGTCGCGGTCGTGACCTTCACCTTGCTGGGCCTGGCGATGGGTTACCTGTTGTCGATGCGGGTGGCCGCCATCGCCAACAGCATCGGTTTCCTGCCGCTGGCGGTGGCCGGCGGGATGTTCTTCGACGAGGCGGACACACCGGAGATCATCGCGCAGATCGCGCCCTTCGTCCCCACCCGGGGCGCGACCGACCTGGTGCTGGTCGCGCTGACCGGGGAGTCCGTCGGCGGTGCGCTGTCACTGGTGATGCTCGCGGTGTGGATCGTGGTCCTCGCCGGGCTCACCGTCTGGGGCTACCGCCGCGATCAGGTCCGCCGCTTCGACTGAGGCCGGACCCGCCCGCCGGGTGGACGCGCGCGACCCGTTCACTCCCAGCGGAAGGTACGCGCGGCGATGGCGCCGAACACGACGGTGTAACCGGCCATGAGCGCCAGCTCGACGAGGCCCGGAAAGGTGCCGCCCCACAAGTCGCGAATGGACTGAAGAGCCGCACCCATGGGGGTGGCCGTGCCGATGGTGGAGAGCGCACCCGGCAGGACCTCCGGCACCGGAATAAATGCGCCCGAGCCGTCGTGCGTCTGGCGACACTCGACGCGGACACTCCGGGGGAACCTTCCAGGACGAGAGCGGGGAACTGCGCTGTAGTCGCGGGTGAAGCGGGCCGGGCCCCGCGCGGGTTCCGAGTCAGGCGCCTGCGGGAGCCCGGAGGGCGAGGGCAAACCACTGCTCACTCACCCCGGTCGCTTCCCATTCCCGGCGGGGTCTCCTCAATCGTGGCCAACAGGGACAGGTAGGCAATACCGAGCAGGCCGACCTCGGAGGCGAATCACTCAGCCTGCTGTCGCCCGGCGCAGTCCGGGTCGGGATCGGTCAGGGAGTAGCGCAGCCACGTCAGTCCTCGCTCGTCGAGCGGTGCCCCGGTGGCGAGGGCGGAAGTCGGCGGTCGAGACGAAGTGCGGTTCGGCGATCTCGCGCGCCTGCGGTGACCGTGCGGACAATCCGGACCGTTCGGCCTCCCCGGTCGGACCCACATTGGCAGGCCCATCGGGTCCGGCGTTTCCCGCACGCAGTTGTCGAGGTCGCCGCGTCGCCGGAGCGCTACGAATCTCTTCGATGATCCCGGCCCCGGCGCGACGGGCTGCTGGCGTGGTCCTCTCGTGCTCGGCCGCCGCCCGCGGTCCAGCACGACGTCAGGGGTCCCTGCTCAACGGGGTGAGACCTTGCGTACCCGGTACTCGCAGAAGTCGGCGACGAACAGATTCCCGTGGGCGTCCGCAACAACGCCGCGTGGATCCAGCGGAATCCCGGTAGCGGGGCCCGATTCCTCTCCGTCGCCCGCGGCACCGTTGGCGGCGATGGTGCTGATGGTGTTGTCAGTAGCTGAGACCTTGCGCACCCGGCAGGTGTCGGAATCGGCGATATAGAGGTTCCCCTTTCCGTCCACCGCGAGGCCGATCGGAAAGGTCAAGGTCGCACGATTCGCGGGACCGCCGTCACCGGTCCCGCCCTTGTCCCCCGTGCCTGCGACGGTCGTGATCGTGTTGTCGGCGGCCGACACCTTCCGCACCCGGTGGGTACCGTTGTCGCCGAAGTAGAGGTTGCCGTCCCCGTCGACCGCCAGGCTGTTCGGATACATGATCTCCGCTTCACTGCCCGGCCCGCCGTCGCCGCTGTCGCCTTCCCGCCCCGTGCCGGCCACGGTGGTGATGGTGTTGTCGGTGGCCGAGACCTTCCGCACGCGATGGCTTCTCGGGTCCGTGACGAAGAGGTTGTCGTGGCCGTCGACCACCACACAGTTCGGCAATCGGAAGTCCGCCTCGGTCGCCGGTCCCCCATCGCCGCTGTCGCCTTCCCGGCCCGTGCCGGCCACCGTCGTGATTCTGCCGTCGGCAGCCGAAACCTTGCGCACCCGGAAACTGTCCGAATCCGTGATGTAGACGTTCCCGTGCCGGTCCAGCGCGACGGTCGTCGGGTGCCGCAGCTGCGCTTCGACCGCGGGCCCGCCGTCACCGCTGTCCCCGATCCGCCCGGTACCCGCGACGGTTGTGACCGAGCCACCGTCCGACGAGATCCGCTGCACTTGGCGCTGATCCCCGTCGGCGATGTAGAAGTTCCCGTGCTCGTCCACAGCGAGGCCCCACGGCCTTCCGGCGGTGCGCGTAGCGGTCCTGATCGTCCACACCGTCGCCGGTGCGGCGGGATGGTGTGGCGCCGGGCGCGGCGAGGCGTCCCCGTCGATCTCGAACGTGTCCGGTGACCAGACGCGGCCGGTCGTCCAGGGCCCGGCCTCATCGGGGGCGACGTAACGAGCACGCCACTCGGTCTTGATCGCGGACGCGGCGTACACGTGGACCAGGTGTTCAGCGCCCTGCACTGCCGCCGGGGACCAATCGCCGTCGACGTACTCCTGCACCTCGGTCGTGCACCCCGGTCGTGGCGGCACCGACAGAAAGGCCCACCCGGACGTGAACCGGACCCGCAGGCCCTCGGGACGCGGAATCGACACTGGCACTCCTTCTCGATCGCGGCTAAGAACACCACACCGGTGGCGAGGTCACGGCGACCGTGCGCCACTGGCATGTGTGTCCGCCCTACCCAGAACATCGGCCGCAGTGAGACTAGAGATCCGCGTCCCGGAAAGGGAGAACGGTTCACGCGAAGGGGTACGCGGCTATTCGGGTGATCCTTCCTTGACATGCCGCACCGGAGCGCATGGGCCGACATCAACGGCCGAGCCACTGCTCTCGGGCCTCGTTCTCGGAGAGTTCGGGCGTCGGCGACTCCGGCCGCTCAGCCGGACCGGTCGCGCCCGGCGATATCGGCCTCGACCGCCGCCACAGCCCCTTCCGGCTCGGCCGAGCATCCCAAGACCAGGCCGTCACAGAGCACCGCACAAGCCTGGGTCGCTGCATTGACCTGTTTCAACGCCGCACGCCGCGACAGTCCACGACGCCGCGCGTCGCGCCACACCGCGGGCAGGAGCCACGCCGTGTTGCGGGGATCGACCACGGTGAGAAGAGCCGACCGTCTAGGTATCAGCCGGTTCTCGTTTGAATACTGTGAGTGTCCGAGGGGGAGTTGCACACTAATAACCACACGGATTCGCCTTCCCGGCATCGGATAAGTCGGAGGGCTTTACTGTCCGGTCTGTCCCCTCACGGTTCAACCCTGAGACCCTTTGACGAGACAGGGGCCTGTGGCAGCTCTACCTTCTGCTGTGCATCCGGATCGGTGTCAAATCAGCGAGCAACTCATGCTGGGTCGAACCGCGGTCGTGCAACGCAGGCGGTCGAATCGTCACGTCAGGAGAGCAGACGCATGGCGAGCACGGTTCCATCCGGGTGGACCGACACCGGGCCATTCCACGAGACGTTCGAAGAATTGCTGGGCCAGCTGGAGCGGCGCTCGTAGATCTCGCGGCGGTACTGCTCCACCCGTCCTTCGGCCAGGAGATGGAGCAGGTCGTCCGCTACACCGGAGAAGGCCTCAACCCGGGTCCCGTTCAGTCGGAAGACATGGTCAGTGCCGGTGAATCTGATGCCGAAGAGTGTGTGGGCCACATCTTGCACGCTGCCGGCTGCCGCATGCGCGAATCCGGTGAAGTTTTTCGCCCCTTGGCGATCGGTCAAGTACTGAGTGGTCGCTCCGCCGTCGCCTGCGAAAGCTGTCAGTCCAGCGGCGTCCGTGCGAGCGATCACCCGCCTGAACCATTCGTATCGCTCCGGTGTGACGTGAAATCCGGTGACCGAAGATGGGGGGTTGTCGCTCTCGGTGGGCAGTCGTATTTCGGGGAAGTAGTTCTCATCGCTGAGCTTGACGTCCAGCCCTTCACTCTCGGCGTGCGGCCTGCTCAGCCAGCCGCCACGTCCGAGGGCGCAGAGTGCGTGGACGGTGACATGGCCGTCGGGCGGCAATTCGGTGCTGAAGATGAACACGGGAGTCTCGTTCCAAGGCCCGATGTGCACTGTCTCCACATGAGCTGATGCGGAGGCGAGTTGGCTGTAGGAGCGCGCGGCGTTGCTGTGGTTGCCCTTGCAGGCGATCGGGAGTACCAGGGAAGGCTCCCCCGGCTTCCACAGTTCGGCGAAGTACTGCGGACGGTACGTACCTCGTGCGCTCCAGCCGGCGCTCAGCGTCGTGTCCGCGGGCACGATCGAGACGACGCGGTCCGGGTAGCGCTGCGTCAAGACACGCTGCGCTGCCACCAGGGCGAAGCCGATGCCGAGCTCGCGCGACTGGAGGTTCTTGTAATGCTCCGCCGTCATCTTCCCCTCGGCGGACAACTTCATGAAGGATCTGGTGTCACCGGTCAGCGCCTGGCTGTACTTCAGCGCTCCCCAGTGCTCGGCGAGTCCACGTGCGGCTCCTCGCCTTGACAGCGCGATGGCCCGGCCGAGCACGTGCAACACGTCCCACGGCGTAATCTCGATGGATCGCCCTCCCCACGCGGGTACAGGCTTTAGCCCGGGCTTCCGTCGTAAGGCGGTGTCCTTGTCGTCCTTGTCTTTCGTGTCTTTTTCAGCTTGCTTCTTCGCGCGTTGTTCGTCGTCATGCGCTGCGGCGGTGACCACGGCGCCAACCAGGCTGGAATCAGAGCGAAGAGAGATGTTCGAGTATTGGGCGAGATCTTTCAGCACGTTTGCTGCCGGCTTCAACACGGTTCTCCCATGGGCCACGAGACGCACTGCACTTGGTACTGCGTGATCGACACCGAGGTGCAACATTACGGTCCTGATCACACGTGCACATCCGCGTAACGAGTGATGTGGGGCGAGAGCCCTGTCATGCCACTGACCAGCTGGGGCTTCGGATGACCATCCTCTGGTCGCAAGAAGATCGATAGGTTCAGGGCTCTGCTCGATCGACTGCCACCTCGGCGCTGACGCGGGCACCAACACGCTAGGAGGCCAAGGAGCACTGTCGCGGACTTGGCCGGGGTCTTGTGCCGCTGCTACCTCCGACCCATGTAGGAGTACCGCCCGCCGCCTGGCTGAGGGACGGTCGGTGCCGAAAATTTTCGTCGAACCCCGGCTGCGGCGTCACCGAGCTGTATGCACGGGCCGAACATGCTGCCGCGCGGACCGGAATCGAGGATGCGCCGGCCACCACCAGAGTCACTGACACTGAGAACCGCGCCATGATCGGTCCACAGCGGCGATGTCGGGGCTACCCTGGTCGATGTCAGCCAGCCGGACTCAGCCACCTGTATCAGGCGCAACGGCTGAGAACTCGCGATGAAACAAAAACCGGCCGCCTACGACGACCGGTTTTTCATCAGACACACAGAGTGTCCGAGGGGGGACTTGAACCCCCACGCCCTTTACGGGCACTAGCACCTCAAGCTAGCGCGTCTGCCATTCCGCCACTCGGACTTGCTGGTGAATAGAGTAGCGGACGCCCACCGGCTCGTGCACAGGGGGTGCGCCCGCGCGCCCGCAGCGAGCTCACCTGCGTGAATGATAGGAATGTGCGGTGACCGAACCGAACCTGATCGACGAGGCCGCCGACGAGGCGGTCACGCTGACGAGCGAACTGATCCGGATCGACAGCACCAACACGGGTGATCCGGCGACGCTGACCGGCGAGCGGGAGGCCGCGGAGTACGTCGCGGGCAAGCTCACCGAGGTCGGCTACGAGATCACTTACGTGGAGTCCGGCGGGAAGAACCGGCACAACGTGATCGCGCGGCTGGCTGGTGCCGATCCGGGCCGGGGCGCGCTGCTGGTCCACGGCCACCTCGACGTGGTGCCCGCCGACGCCTCCGAGTGGTCGGTACACCCGTTCTCGGGCGCGGTCCAGGACGGTTACGTGTGGGGCCGGGGCGCGGTCGACATGAAGGACATGCTCGGCATGTCGCTGGCGCTGGCGCGGCACTACAAGCGGCACGGCATCGTCCCACCGCGGGACATCATCTTCGCGTTTCTGGCCGACGAGGAGGCGGGCGGCCAGTACGGCGCGCAGTGGCTGGTCGACAACCGGCCGGAGTTGTTCGAGGGCGCCACGGAGGCCGTCAGCGAGGTCGGCGGCTTCTCCATCACGCTGCGCGACGGCGTGCGCGCGTATCTCATCGAGACGGCCGAGAAGGGCATCCGCTGGATGACGTTGCGGGTGCGCGGCACGGCGGGCCACGGCTCGATGCTGCACCGCGACAACGCGGTCACGACGTTGTCGGAGGCCGTGGCCCGGCTCGGCAACCACCGCTTCCCCCTGGTGCTCACCGACTCGGTGCGGGAGTTCCTCGCCGGGGTCACCGAGATCACCGGCTGGGACTTCCCCGAGGACGACCTCGAGGGCTCGGTGGCCAAGCTCGGCAACATCTCCCGCATGATCGGGGCCACGCTGCGCGACACGGCCAACCCGACCATGCTCAAGGCGGGCTACAAGGCCAACGTGATCCCGTCGGTGGCCGAGGCGACCGTGGACTGCCGCATCCTGCCCGGCCGCGTCGAGGCGTTCAACCGGGAGCTGGACGAGATCCTCGGCCCGGACATCGAGAAGGAGTGGCTGGAGCTGCCGCCCGTCGAGACGACGTTCGACGGCGCGCTGGTGGATGCCATGAGCGCCGCCGTCGTGGCCGAGGACCCCGGCTCGCGCACGCTGCCCTACATGCTCTCCGGAGGCACGGACGCGAAGGCGTTCTCCAAGCTCGGCATCCGCAACTTCGGTTTCGCGCCGCTGCAGCTGCCGGAGGACCTGGACTTCTCGGCGTTGTTCCACGGGGTCGACGAACGGGTGCCCGTGGAGGCACTGCGGTTCGGCACGCGGGTGCTCGACCGGTTCTTCCGCAACTCCTGAAGGGCTCTAACGACGGTTGTAGAGGCGCAGGGTGGCGGTGCCGAACACCGCGGTGAGCACCGCCGCCGCGCCGAGGGTCGCGCCAATCGCGGCCAGGTCCGGTGTGCCGTGGACGAGGCCGCGTACCGCGCTGACGGCGTGGCTCACGGGATTGACGTTCACGAACACCTGCAGCCAGCCCGGCATGGTCGCCGGATCGACGAGCACGTTGGACAGGAAGGTCAGCGGGAAGACGACCATCGAGCTGACTCCGGTCACCGACTTCTCGCTGCGCAGCAAGAGGCCGAACATCGTCCAGATCCACGAGAACGCGAACGCGAAGACCACCAGCAGCGCGATCCCCGCGGCGACGCCGAGCACTCCCCCGCCGGGCCGGAAGCCCAGCACGAGCCCGAAGACGACCATCGTCACCGACGCGGCGGTGTAGCGGAAGGCGTCGCCGAGCAGCGCGCCCACCAGCGCGGCCGGCCGCCACACCGGCAGGGTGCGGATGCGGTCGAACACGCCCTTGGCGATGTCGGTGTTGACGCTGATCCCGGTATACATGGTGATCATGACGACGCTCATCACCATGATCCCCGGGAGCAGGTAGTCCAGGTACTCGTCGGTGGAGCCCGCCAGCGCGCCACCGAACAGGTACGTGAACATCAGCGTCATGACCACCGGGAACAGCGTCACGTCGATGAGCTGGTCGGGCACGTGCTTGATCTTGAGCATAGCGCGCCACCCGAACGCCAGCGACGCCGCGACGGCGCGCGCCGGCGCGGGTCTGGTGCCCGCCGCGAGCACGTCGCGCAACGCGGAGCGCCCGTCGTCCCGGATGTCCTCCGTGCCCGGCCGGGTGATCGTCACGACCGCACCTCCTCGCTCGTCCGGTCGGTCAGTGACAGGAACACCTCGTCCAGGCTGGGCCGTCCCAGCGCGAAGTCCTCGACAGCCACGCCACTTTCGGCGAGCGTGGCGAGCGCACGCGCGGCGCGGCGCGCGAGGTCGCCGGACGCCTCGCCACCCCGCAGCCGCGCGGTCAGCGTGCCGGAGTCGGCCCCGGCCTCCACGGGTACGCCCAGCACCTCGCCGAGCACGCGCATCGCCTCGGCTCGCTGTTCCGGTTCGGTGAGCCGGACGTGAACGGAGCCCGCCCCGAGCGACGCCTTCAGTTCCCCCGGCGTGCCCTCGGCGATCACGCGGCCGTGGTCCACGACCGCGACCCGGGCGGCGAGCCGGTCGGCCTCCTCCAGGTACTGGGTGGTCAGCAACACCGTGGTGCCCTGCGCGACGATCTCACGCACGACGTCCCAGATCTGGTTGCGGCTGCGGGGATCGAGCCCGGTGGTCGGTTCGTCGAGAAACAGCACGTCCGGGGTGACGACGAGGCTCGCGGCGATGTCGAGGCGGCGGCGCATCCCGCCGGAGAAATGCACGACCTGGCGATCGGCTGCCTCGGCCAGCGCGAACGTCTCCAGCAGTGCGTCCCCACGGCGCCGCGCGGCGCGGGCTGTGTGGCCGAGCAGCCTGCCGAGCAGCATCAGGTTCTCGCGCGCGGTGAGTTCCTCGTCGAGCGAGGCGTACTGGCCGGTGAGGCTGACCCGCTCGCGCACCCGTCGCGGGTGCCGGATCACGTCGTGGCCGAGCACGGTTGCCGTGCCGGCGTCCGGGCGCAGCAGGGTGGCGAGCATCCTCACCGTGGTGGTCTTGCCCGCGCCGTTGGGACCGAGCAACCCGTAGACCGTTCCGGTCGGCACCACGAGATCGACGCCGTCGACGGCACGGTGGGCACCGAACGTCTTCACCAGTCCGCGAGTGACGATCGCGTGCCCGTCGTCGTTGAGCATGAGCAGGACTCTCGCATCAACGGGTCCCGTGCCGCCAACGGTTTTCGCCAGAGTTACTGACCTAACGATCGCCGTGTTCGGCCGTGCCCGCGATGTTGCGGGCCATCCCGCCGAACACCGCCGCGTGGAACGGGGCGATGGCCTTCCAGTAGACGTGTCCCGCGAGTCCCTTCGGCGCGAACAACGCACGTTGCCGGTAGATCGCGCCGCCGTCGCCGTCCGGCTCGACGGACAGCTCCAGCCACGCCCTACCGGGCAGCCGCATCTCCGCGCGCAGCCGCAACAGCCGGGGACGCTCGACGGCCTCGACGCGCCAGAAGTCCAGCGCCTCACCGACCCGCAGGTGCCGGGGATGCCGCCTTCCCCGCCGCAAGCCGACTCCCCCGGTGAGCCGGTCAATCCAGCCCCGCACCGACCACGCCAGCGGGAACGAGTACCAGCCCCGCTCCCCGCCGATCGACTCGACGACCTCCCACAGCGCCTGCGGGTCGGCGCGCGTGCGGCTCTCGCGCACGTCCTCGTAGAGCGAGCCGCCGGACCACACGGGGTCCAGCGGCATCGGGTCGGACGGGCTGCCCGGGGTGGCGTCGGACCACCGGGTCGGCACGTCGGCGCGGCGGACCCGCGCCAATGCCATGGCGATGGCCGTCTCGTAGCCGGTGAGCCCGCCCTCGGGATCGGGGACGTACTCGGCGATGGCGTGGTCGCGGCACACCACCTCGCTGATCAGCGACTCGATCAGCGGCAGCGCGATGGTCTTCGGGACGGGTGTGACGAGGTTGATCCACTGCGCCGACAACCACGGCGTGAGCACGGGCACCACCAGGATGACGCGGCGGCGCAGTCCCGCCACGGCCGCGTAGCGGCGCATCATGTCCAGGTAGGTGAGTACGTCCGGGCCGCCGATGTCGAACGACGCGTTGACGTCGCCGGTGATCGTGGCCGCACCGACGAGATAGTGCAGTACGTCCTTGACGGCGATGGGCTGGATCCGGTTTCGCGCCCACCGGGGCGTCACCATCACCGGCAGGTGCTCCGTGAGGTAGCGCAGCATCTCGAAGCTGGCCGAGCCCGCGCCCAGGACGACCGCGGCCCGCAGTTCGACCGTGGGCACCGGTCCGTCGAGCAGGATGCGCCCGACCTCGGAGCGTGATGCGAGGTGCTCCGACAGCGGCTGCCCCTCCGGGGTGATCCCGCCGAGATAGACGATGCGCGTGACCCCGGCATCCTTCGCGCTGTCGGCCAGCACGTGGGCGGCCCTGCGGTCGATCTCGGCGAACCCGCGCTGGGACAGCGAATGCACCAGGTAGTAGACGACTTCCTGGCCCCGCAGTGCCTCGGCGACGCTGCCGGGATCGGTCACGTCGCCGCGCACGACCTCCACGCGGTCGCGCCAGTCGACTCCGGCCAGCTTCGCCGGAGTCCTGGCCACCGCCCTGACCTCGTGTCCCGCGGCCAGCAGCTCGGGAATGAGCCGCCCGCCGAGATATCCCGTCGCCCCGAAGACCACACATCGCATGGGTCCGGGTACCCGCGGCGCTCGATCTCTACCGGGTCCACTGTGGTCCACGCCCGGCCCTACCGCAGGGCCGCCGCCACCTCGGCGCCGAAGCGGGCGACCTCGTCGGGCGTGTTGTAGTAGTGCACCGAGGCGCGCACGAGCGCGTCGAGACGGCGCTGTTCCATGTCCCACGGCGTCGACGCCGCCGCCGACACGGAGACGTTGCATCCCCGCGCTTTGAGGCGTGCCGCCAGCTCGCCCGCCGCCACACCGCCGGCCTGGAACGTCACGATGCCCGAACGGCGTGCGCCGATGTCGGTGACGGTGACGCCCGGGATGTCGTCGAGGGTGCGGCGCAGGTGCTCGGCCAGGGCGGTGAGGTAGTCGTGCGCCCAGTTCGGCCCCACGTCGCGGTAGTACCGCACGGCCTGCCCGAGCCCGAGCACGGCGGCCACGCCACGCTCGAACAGCTCGAACCGGCGGGCGTCGCCGCGCAGCCGCAGGCGATCGTCGTCGAGCCACGCGGAGTGCAGGTCCAGGTGCGCGGGCGTGAGCCGGTCGAGCACCCCACGGCGGACGGCGAGGAAACCGGTGCCCCGTGGGGCACGCAGGTACTTGCGACCGGTCGCCGTGAGCGCGTCCGCACCGATGGCGGCGAGATCGAGCGGGATCTGCCCCGCGCTCTGGCAGGCGTCGACGAGGTAGAGGGCGGGGCTGTCCGCGACGACGGCGCCGATCTTCTCGACCGGCTGCACGAGACCGCCGTTGGTGGGCGCGTGGGTGACGGCGACCAGCCGCACGCGGTCGTCGAGCATCGTCGTGAGGGCGTCGAGGTCGATGTCGCCGTCGGGGGTGCTGGGGACGACCTCGACCGTGACCCCGCGCTCGCGTGCGGCCGATCGCATCGCGATGATGTTGCTGGAGTACTCCGGCGCGGCGGTGAGGATGCGGTCGCCCTCGCGCCACGGCAACGCCGTGAACACCGACAGCCACGAGCGGGTGGCGCTGTCGGTCAGCGCGATCTCGTCGGCTCCGGCCCCCACCAGCTCGGCGATCGCGGCGTAGCAGGCCTCGATCTCGTCGTGTGCCTCGTCGGCGGCCTCGTAGCCGCCGATGGCCGCCTCACGCCGCAGGTGCCGCATCATCCGCTCCACCACCGGCTCGGGCGGCAGGGCCGCTCCGGCGTTGTTGAAGTGCACGAGGTCGGCACTGGCAGGCGTGTCCGCCCGCAGCAGGCCGACCTTCTCCCGGGTGTCGGTGTCGTGGATCAACCGTCGCTCCCCTTCTCTCCGGACGGGCCCGCCGTCCCCGGCCACCCTACTCCGGTGGCCAAACGAAAAACGGCAGGACACAACCCGAACCGGCTCATTACCAGACCCGAACGGGTCAGCGGTCGCGATTCCAAAAGAGCACTCCGGAAGTGCGTTCGCACGAAATCGGCGGCACCGCAATGCACCCGTTCCGGCCAACGGAATCACCTCGGCCGGTAGCCGGCTTCCCCCACACCGGGCCGGGCGGCCGACGCCGCGTCCGGCGCGTGCGATAGGGTCCGCCGAACTCGTTCTGTGCCACGGAAAGCCCGCGCGGAACCAGGACACCGCGGTCGGGCGCCGGCGGCGCGATCCGATGTCCATCCGAGACGAACACTCCCCGCTTCCCCGCCACTGCGGCGCGCATTCCTGGTCGCATCCGCAGGGCATCCGAGCAGGCTTTTTCCCGCACCCGCAGAACGCGGCAAACCGCGCGTGCTGGCCCCCCGGTGCCATCCGGTACACTTCGCGCCCAGCGGAGAACAATTCATTCCCCGAACCGGCGTGAAGCAGGAGGAACCGGTGGCGCAGCAGATTCTTGTCTCCCTCGTGGACGACCTTGACGGGTCGGAGGCCGACGAGACGGTGCAGTTCGGTCTCGACGGCGTGACCTACGAGATCGATCTGTCGGCGGACAACGCCGAGGAACTGCGGGACGCGCTCGCGCACTACGTGGAGCACGCCCGCCGGTCGGGGGGCCGCAAACGCACGAGCGGCCGTCGCCGCTCCAACGGCCAGGCACCCTCCCGGTCGTCGTCGGCCGAGCGGGAGCAGAACCAGGCGGTGCGCACCTGGGCCCGCAAGAACGGCTACGAGATCTCCGATCGTGGGCGCATTCCGTCCGAGGTGACCGACGCCTATCGCAAGGCACACTGACGCGAACGGGGCCACAACGGCGGGCACGGCGACACGTGAGCCGCGACACACGCCGCACTTCCCGCCGTTCTCGCGCGCACCCGTGAGGACGCTTACAGTGAGTGTGTGAGCACAGACTGCCTGTTCTGCCGGATCGTCCAGCGCTCCGTGCCTGCCACCGTGGTACACGAGACCGACACCGTGCTCGCGTTCCGCGACATCAATCCCCAGGCCGAGACGCACGTTCTGGTCATCCCCAAGGAGCACTACCCCGACGCCGCCGCCATCGCGACCGCCGATCCCGCCCTCGCGGGGGAGGTCATGGCGGTCGCGGGCGAGGTCGCCAAGATCGACGGCGTCGATGCGACGGGCTACCGCCTCGTGTTCAACACCGGTGCGGATGCCAACCAGACGGTCTTCCACGCCCACTGTCACGTCCTCGGTGGGCGCACCCTCACCTGGCCTCCTGGCTGACGGCTCACGCATGGGGAGGGGACCAGAGATGATCGACATCGCCGACCGGCTCACCGCGACCTACCGCGAGGCTCGGCTCACCACAGCCGACCCCGCCGCCGACGCCACCACGAGCTGCGGCCTGGTGGTGCGTCGTCGCGTTCGGTGCGCGCTCGACACGGCCTGGAGCGCGCTCACCGAACCGAGCGGGCTCGATCGCTGGCCGGCCGCGACGGCGGGAGCCCTGGAGGCGGGCGCGGCCGTCCGGGTGGCCGACGCCGACGGCACCGTGCTGGACCGCGTGCCGCCGCATCTGCTCGCCGTGACGTGGGGCCCGCGGCTCGGCACGGTGACGATCCGGCTCGCCGCCGACGACCAGGCCACGACCGTGCTCGAACTCGTCCACACCGGGCTGTCGCCGGAGGACGTGGTGTACGAGGGTCCGATGTGGGACGTGGCGATCGCCGTGCTGGAACACCGGCTCGCCGGAAACGCGGGCAGCGACTGCGGGAACTGGCGCGTCTCCACCGCGGTGCAGACGTTCGGCCAGCACGCGGTGAGCGCGTGGGTCCGGGCCACGGAGGTGTCCGGGCTCGCCACGGCCGAGGCGCTCGCGCCCGCCGCCGGACGTTGCCTGCGGCGGGTCGCCCCCGATCTGACCCGGCCCGCTCCGGCCTGAGAGCCCGTCAGCTCGCGAGCCAGCGCGCCGGTTCCTCGACCAGCCTGCGGGTGACGCTCGCGGCGGCGGCACGGGCGACCGCGTCCCCGTCGAGCCGCGAGACCGACACGGCCGGGCACGCGCCGGGACACCGTTGCTCCAGTTCCGCGGCCACCCGGTCGGCGAAGGCGGGGCCCAGCAGTGCGAGCGCGCCGCCCACAACGACCGGTGCGGGGCCCACGAGCAGCACCGTCCCCGCGAGCGCGTCGGCGAGGGCGGACGCGGCAGGCCGCACCACGGCGTCCCCGCCACCGGAGCCGGGCGTCGGCAGCAGGCGCCGCAGCCGGTCGCCACCGACCAGCCGGGACGCCGCCCTGGCCTCGGGCGCCAATCCGGCCAGCAGTGTGCGCGGTCCCGCCACGGTGTCCAGGCAGCCACGCCGCCCACAGCGGCACCGCGCTCCCCGGGCTCGCACCCGCACGTGTCCCAGTTCGCCCGAGTGACCATCGGTCTCGGATTCGGCGTCGCCCGCACTCGTCACCGCCGCGCCGAGGGAGAGCTCGCCGCTCACGACGACCACGGGAGCACCGCTCGGCGGCGACTCACCGAACCACCGCTGCGCCAGCGCCGCGAGCCGGAACGCGCTCCGGACGGCGACCGGGATCGTGCCGCCGCTGAGTTCGGCGATCCGGCGCGTGAGCAGCCGCGACAGCTCCGCCCCGGTCCAGCCCAGTTCGCGCGAACTCGCACGGCCGTCACCTGTCACCGTGCCGGGCACCCCGGCCGTCACTCCCGCGACCACGGTGTCCCGCGCGGCGGCGGAGGCGAGCAACCGCCGCAGCACCGGCTCGGCGGCCTTCACGGCGGCGGCCGGATCACCTCGCAGGTCCTCCGCCCGGCGCAACGCCCTGTCGCGCACCCGGCCGCCGAGGTCGAACAGGCATCCGGCCACATGATCGGCCTCGATCTGGAGGCCGATCCCGACCGGGCCCGAGGAGTTCAGCACCAGGTGCGTCGCGGGTCGGCCCGGCCCGCTCGTCCGCGCGGTGCCCAGCTCGCGCACGAGGCCCGCGTCGATCAGCTCGCCCGCCAGCTGGGCGACGGTGGTCTTGGTCAGACCGCTGTGCGAGGCAAGCCCGGCTCGCGAGGCCGGCCCGTGCTCCGCGACCAGCCGCGACACCAGCGCGAGGTTGTGGTCGTGCTGCTGCCGGGGTGAGGCAGGGCTGTGCCGGTCCACGGGGCTCACCGTCCTTTTGTCAGTCCACTGGACTATCAAACTCTAGCCACGACCGAGTGATGACCGGTAGACAGTGCGCACCGCGAGTCACCGGGGGCTCGCCTGTCGGAGAGGAAACACCGCAGTATGGCCGAGGTCTCGTTCGCCGAAGCATCCCGCCTCTTTCCCGGGAATCCCCCGGTCCGGGCCGTGGACAAGCTCTCCCTCGACATCGCCGACGGCGAGTTCCTCGTGCTGGTCGGTCCGTCGGGTTCCGGCAAGTCGACCGCGCTGCGCATGCTCGCCGGGCTGGAGGACATCGACGAAGGCGCCATCACGATCGGTGGCAAGGACGTCACCGGAGTGTCCCCCAAGAACCGGGACATCGCGATGGTGTTCCAGTCCTACGCCCTGTACCCGCACATGACGGTGGCGGAGAACATGGGCTTCGCCCTGAAGATCAAGCGGATCAGCAAGGCGGAGATCGCGGAACGGGTCGCCGAGGCGGCGCGCCTGCTGGACCTCACCGACTACCTCGACCGCAAGCCGAAGGCACTGTCGGGCGGCCAGCGCCAGCGGGTCGCGATGGGGCGCGCGATCGTGCGGGAACCCGCCGTCTTCCTCATGGACGAGCCGCTGTCCAACCTGGACGCGAAGCTGCGCGTCGAGACCCGCGCCAACATCACGGCGCTCCAGAGCAGGCTCGGCACGACCACCGTCTACGTGACCCACGACCAGGTGGAGGCCATGACGATGGGTCACCGCGTGGCTGTGCTGAAGAACGGCGTGCTGCAGCAGTGCGACACCCCGAAGACGCTGTACGCCTCCCCGGCCAACGTGTTCGTGGCCGGATTCATCGGCTCCCCCGCCATGAACCTCACCACCGTGCCGTTGAGCGACGAGGGAGCCAAGCTTGACGGGCTGACCGTGCCCGTGGCCCGCGACCTGCTCTCCGGTGAGGCGGCGAACCTGCGCGAGGTGACCGTCGGCATCCGGCCCGAGGGGCTGCGCCATGCCTCGGAGGGCGAGCCCGCGCTGGAGATGAAGGTGGAGCTGGTCGAGGTACTCGGCTCCGACGCCTACGTCTACGGCCAGGTCGACGTCGGCGGTAAGCACGAGCGGTTCATCGTCCGCACCGAGGCCGACCGCACGCCGTCCTTCGGCGAGACGATGCGGGTGGCCCTGCGCCACGCCGACGCCGCGCACACCTTCAACCCCGAGACGGGCCTTCGCCTCTCGGCCTGATCGTCGGCCTCACGCCCGGCCGGGTGACATCGTCCCGGGCGTGAGGCCGGCCAGCACGGTGTCCGCCAGGCGTTGTCCGTCGTGCCGGCGCTGCGAGGCGTCGCGCGTCCCGCCCTCGAACACCGTGAGGAAAGCCTGCTGGAAACAGGCCCCGAGCAGGAGTGCGGCCACCGAGTCGGCCGCGACGTCGCCGCGGATTCGGCCGCGCCGCTGCTCCGCGGCGACGTAGCGCGCGAGTTCCTCCAGCGGGAACCGGGGCCCGGGGCCGCCGATTTCGGCCAGCCGCGCCCGGTGGGCTGCCAGGAGTTCGGTGGCGGAGAACAGCGACATCGCGACGGGGAAGTTCTCGGCGTAGAAGCCGAGCGCGGCCGCCGCGACGTCGGCCAGGTTGTCCCGCACGTCGCGACTCGGCCCGTGCTCGTGGAGCCCCGCCAGCGTCGGCACCAGCCCGGGCGATCGTTCGGAGAGGACGGCCAGGAATATCTCGGTCTTGTCGGCGAAATGCTTGTAGAGCGTGGCCTCGGAGTACCCGGCCTCCCTGGCGATCTCCTTGGTGGTCGCGTGCGCGTAGCCGCGCTCGCTCATGATGTGTCCCGCCGCCGCGACGATGTCGTCCCGTGTCGCCACCTGCGCTCCTCCCGTGGTGAGTGAGTGTTCACTCTACCCCGGCGCGGGTGTCGGACCCGCGTGGTTGACTCCGGTGACATGCCCCGAGACGCGGAGGATCACGATGGGAATCGTGCGCTGGCACACCTCGATGTCGTTCGACGGCTTCGTCGCCGGAGTCGACGACGCGATGGATTGGGTCTTCGAGTTCACCGACCCGATTCCCGAGGTCCAGGAGGTGATCGACAGCACCGGCGCCATCCTCGGTGGCCGCCGCGGCTACGACGTCGGCCGCCGTCCCGGGCAGGTGCCCGAGGCGAGGCAGCCGTTCGGCGGCGCCTGGCAGGGACCGCAGTTCGTGCTGACCCACCACCCACCCGAGGACGAACCGGATCCGTCGATCACGTTCCTCTCCGGCGACATCACCGCGGCCGTGGCCACGGCGCTCACGGCCGCCGACGGTCGTGACCTGCTGGTGCTCGGTGCCGACACGGGCAGGCAGTGTGTCGAACACGGGCTCGTCGACGAACTGCTGGTCCACGTACTGCCGACCTTGCTCGGCGCCGGGGTGCGGCTGTTCGAGAGCGACCGGGGACGGGTGCGGCTCCAGCGGATCGGGTTGAGTTCGGCCGGCGAGATCACCACGCTGCGCTACCGGCTTCCGCGCGGCACCCGCTGAGGCGCCCCGTCCGGGCGAGCCCGGCTTAACTCCACCGGGGACGGGTATGGACCGGAGTGTGGTCACCTCGGGAACGGGTGCTGGTCTCCACCGCGACGATGATTCCGCGGCTGGTGCGCCACCCCGTGTGGCGGTCGGGCCAGGCCGGAGACGGTGCGGGGCAGGGCGTGCTGCTCGTGCCCGGTTTCGGCTTCGGTGACTGGAGCCTGCGGCCGCTGCGGTCCTGGCTGGCCGCGCGCGGCTACCGCCCGTGCGGCACGCGAACCGGCCTCAACCTCGGCTGTACCACTCAGCTGCTCGACCGCATCGAGCGCACACTGGAGGACCTCGCCCGCGCCACCGGCCGACGGGTGATCGTGGTGGGCCAGAGCCGGGGCGGCTGGCTGGGCAGGTTGGCCGCTGTCCGCAGGCCGGACCTCGTCCGGGCACTGGTGATGCTGGCGGCGCCCGTGCTCGACCCGCTCGGTGTCCATGCCAAGGGACTGGACGTCGCGCAGGCACTGGTACGGCTGTCCGCCCGGGGAATGCCGGGGCTGCTCGATGCCGACTGCTTCGGCGGCGACTGCTACCGCGTCAACTCGGCACTGCTCCGGGCCGCCCTGCCGCGCCAGGTGGCCGCCCTCTCGGTGTTCTCGCGCCAGGACGCCGTCGTGCCCTGGTGGCTGTGCCAGGACCCGTGCGCGGAGTGCGTCGAGGTACACAGCTCCCACACCGGCATGGGCCTGGACCCCGACGTGTACGCGGCGCTGGGGCCACGGCTGGCCCGCTGGAGCGGCGATCCGCGACCGACCCCGTTCGCGGTGTCGTGACCGGCTCAGTCGGCGCCCGCAGCGGCAGGCTCCCGCCCCGGCGCAGCAGCTGGACCGGTGAAGATGCCGTAGTCGTCGTGGTGTACCGGCACCACCTGGGTGGGCCGCAGCCACTCCAGCAGGTCGGCGCCCCGCCGTGCTGGAGTACGCCAACGGTAGCGGGACCGGCCCGCCCACTCCCCGTGGCGGACCGGTTCCCTGCCGCGGACACCGGACCCTGTCGTTCCGCTCCACCCCGCGGCGCGGCGGGGGAACGTCTGCCAGCATGCCCGCCGCCCCGCGCTCGGCGGCAGGGTCGAAGGACCCGCCGCCGGGAGTCAGGCGGCGCTACGCTGCACCGGCGCGATCTCCATGACCGGCGGCCCGCGCACGAGGTCCAGATCCGCGTAACACCCGGGGCAGAGCAGCGCATGATCACGAACGGCGACCAGTGTCGCCTCCGACTCGTGGCGACAGTGCCCGCACCGGAACTCGATCGCCACGGCCAGGCTGTAGAGATCGGCATCCGGGCGTACCGGATACGACGCGAGGATCTCCACGGCCAGGCCGTCCGCGAGCACGATCCGGTGGCTCGGGTCACCCACGACGTGGACCGAACCCATTCCCAATCCGGGAGCCTGCGGCGCGATGCTCATGCAGGCAGGCGTACCCCTGTCAGGGGGCCGCAAACGGTGGGGGCTGCGCCGGTTCAGGCCACCCGATCGATCCAGAGTCCCCCATCCGCACCACTATCACGGACGGTCACGGTGGAGGCCACGATGGACATTCCTCCGACACTGTGCGTCAGCACCCCCAGCGCTCAACCGGTCGAGAAAACGTCGTTGCGCCACCACGAGCGCCTCGCTCGCCCGGGACAGGTCGAACCACGCGACGCGGTCCAGCTCGGGAAACTCACGGGTGACTCCCGACCCCCGGGGCCACTCCAGGGTGAACGTGCCCGGCACCACCGCGGCAGGGTCCAGATCCCCGCACAGGGCGAACGCGGTCACGACCTTGCCCCCGGACTGGCGCACGTCGCCCAGCGGCACGAGATCCCCCTCCGGTGGCGCGACGCCGAGCTCCTCCTCGAACTCGCGCCGCGCCGCCGCCTCGGGCTTCTCACCGGCGCCGTACTCCCCCTTCGGGATGGTCCACGCCCCCGCGTCACGGCGCGCCCAGAACGGTCCACCCATGTGCCCGAGCAGCACCTCGGGTTCCTCTCCCGCCAAGCGGTACAACAGGATTCCCGCACTACGCCGGGGCGCCATCGCCCGCCTGCCGCGCCGCTTGCTCCCGCCGCCGCAGTCGCTGCCGTTGCGGCACGACCGTGTACTTCGGATCGGCGGCCGACACCCTGCCCGCCTCGAACACGCCCCACTTGGTCAGCGCCGATCCGGTGAGCAGGGCAGCGCCGGCCAGCACCCGGCCGAGCCTGCCGCGCCGCGCGAGGAACGCCGAGGCGGTCCCGGCGACCGCGAGCGCCTCCCCCACGCGCACCAGCCGCCCCGAACGCCCCTGGCGGTACGGTTCGGCGACCATGCCGAGCCGGTGTTCCGCGAGCCGCGTGGCCGCCACCTCCAGCGCCGTCCCGAACAGGGCGAAGTGCCGCGCGGGCCCGGTCTCGGACCGGTGGGTGGCCGTGATCAGGCTCAGCCCGCCCGCCGCGACGGCGCCGGACCCGACGAACACGTACGGCAGTTCGCGGTGGGCGTCGTGCCAGGCGGGCACGGCGGTGTCGGCGACCAGCGCGGCCGTGTACGACGCGACGGCGGGCCCGGTGAGCGCGGCTCCCGCCGTGGCCGCCACGCCGACACGCGGCACCAATCCCGTCACCGCCGAGGCGGCGGAGAGCCCGCTCAGCGGCCCGTACACGGCCAGCAGCCACGATCCCATGCTCATGGGCGAGGTGGGCTTGACCACCCGGAGCATGTTCACGAACCGCGAGGGCCTGCCCAGGTCGTGGACGAGCGCCACGACGGACCCGCCGATGGAACCCAGCGCGCCGACTTTCGCCGCCGTGGCCGCGCGGTGGTGGCCCGTGGCGTGGTAGCCCGCCGCGAGCAGCGACGATCCGCCCGCGAGCCCACCGAGGAAGAGATAGCCCGGAACATCGGGAACTTTCCACACCGGCCCGTTGAGCACCGGTTTTCCGTAGTAGGACGTGAACTCGGCGTCCGGCACCACCGGCTGCTCACCACGGCGCCGGCCTCGGCGGCGCCCGCCCCGGCCCACGGCGCCGGTGATGGCCTCACGCCCCGGCCGTGGCGCCACGCTGCCCCGGTCCCCGTCGTTGCGCTCGCTGTTCACGTCACCGCCTCCCTCGCGCGCCGAGGAACGCGGCGGCGGCTCCCGCGAGCAGCGTCATCGCCGCCGAGCCGACATGCCGCCACATCCGGGGCAGGTCACGGGTGGTGACCACCGGGTCGGGCGGCAATCCGTACACCTCGGGTTCGTCCAGCAGCAGGAAGAACGCGCCGTCCCCGCCGACGCCGTCGGCCGGGTCGGCGCCGTAGAGCCGGGCGTCGGTGATACCCGCGTCGTGCAGGGTCTCCACCCGGCGTGCGGCCCGTTCGCGCAGCTCGTCCAGTGGTCCGAACTGGATGGATTCGGTGGGACACGCCTTCGCGCACGCCGGTTCGAGTCCGGTGCCCAGCCGGTCGTAACACAGGGTGCACTTCCACGCTCTGCCGTCGTCCTTGCGCTGATCGATGACGCCGTAGGGGCACGCGGGAATGCAGTAGCCGCATCCGTTGCAGATGTCCTCCTGAACCACCACGGTGCCGAACTCGGTACGGAACAGCGATCCGGTGGGGCACACGTCGAGGCACGCGGCGTGGGTGCAGTGCTTGCACACGTCCGACGACATGAGCCAGCGGAACTCGCCCGGCTCCCCCGCCGTGGTCGGGGTCATGCCCGCCTCGGGCGGCGGCGTGGCCGAGCCCTGTTCGGCCAGCGCCAGGACGTCCGTTCCGGCGTGCAGATTGGTCTCCTGCGCGCCCAGGGGTTTGCGCTGCTCGATGAAGGCGACGTGCCGCCAGGTGTCGGCCCCGAGCCCCACGGTGTTGTCGTAGGACATGCCGGTCAGCTCGGCGCCGTCGCTGGGAATGGCGTTCCACTCCTTGCACGCCACCTCGCAGGCCTTGCAGCCGATGCACACCGTCGTGTCGGTGAAGAACCCCATCCGTGGCGGCGGGTCCACGTACCCGGTCCGCGCCGCGGGATCGTTCGTGGTGCTCATGTTCAGACCTCGGTGCCCGTGTCGTCGGTGATACCCGCCCGCTGCCGGTACTCCAGCACCAGCCGCAGCCGGTCAGGGCCGCGAGGCCGCCGTCCCGGCCGGATGTCGCACGCCAGCGCCTTCACCTCCTGGATGTGGACGTTCGGATCCAGCGCCATACCCGCCAGTTCGTTGGCCGCGTCGCCGGTGGACAGCCCGTTGGGGCCCCAGTGGTACGGCAGGCCGATCTGGTGCAGCGTCCGGTCCCGCACGCGCAGTGGGCTCATCCGGTCGGTGACGAGCACCCTGGCCTCGATGGCGCCGCGCGCCGACACGATCGTGGCCCAGCCCCGGTGTTCGAGGCCGCGTTCCGCCGCGAGCTGCGGCGAGACCTCGCAGAACATCTCCGGTTGCAGCTCGGACAGATACGGCTGCCATCGCGACATTCCCCCGGCGGTGTGGTGTTCGGTGAGCCGGTAGGTCGTGGTCACGTAGGGGAACACCTCCGAACCCGGCTGCGTACCGCTGGGCTGGTAACGGCTGTACCGGTGCCGCAGGACCTCCCGCACCGGGTTGCGCTGCTGCGAGTAGAGCAGGTTGTCGAACGGCGACTCCTGCGGTTCGTAGTGCGCGGGCAGCGGTCCGTCCGTGAGCCCGGCCGGCGCGTACAGCCATGCCTTGCCGTCGGCCTGCATGATGAACGCGTCGGTGCCGGCCAGTGCCTGCGGTCCGAGCGTGCCCGGCTCCGCCACGAAGTCCGGCGGTTTGGTCGCCTGGAAGTCGGGCACGTCGTGACCGACCCAGCGCCGCCGTTCGGCGTCCCACCACACGTACGCCTTGCGTTCGCTCCACGGCCTGCCGTCGGCGTCGGCCGAGGCCCGGTTGTACAGGATGCGCCGGTTGAGCGGCCACGCCCACGCCCACTCACCGGCCACCCAGTCCTGTTCGGAGGACGGTTTGCGGCGCGCGGCCTGGTTGACGCCGTCGGCGTGGACACCGCAGTAGATCCAGCAGCCGCACGCGGTCGAGCCGTCCGCCCGCAACTGCTCGTAGGTGGACAGCGGGGTGCCGTCGGCGTCGTGGCCGCTGATCTCGGCGAGCACGGCCTCCGCGTCAGGCTCGGCGAGTGGGCCGTGAGTGGGATAGTGCCAGGTCAGATCCAGCACCGGGCGGTCGCGTTCGCGCTGCGAACCCGCCAGTTTCTCGCGGACGATGCGGCCGAGGTGGTAGGTGAACCACAGGTCGCTGCGCCGGTCCCCCGAGGGCTCGACAGCCTGGTGATGCCACTGCAACAACCGCTGCGTGTTGGTGAAGCTGCCGTCCTTCTCCGTGTGCGCCGCGGCGGGCAGGAAGAACACCTCGGTGCCGATGTCGGTGGTGCGCAGCTCACCGCTTTCGATCTCGGGGCCGTCCTGCCACCACGTCGCGCTCTCGATCAGCGAGAAGTCCCGTACGACCAGCCAGTCGAGGTTGGCCATGCCCATACGCTGGGCCTTCGCGTCAGCCGAACCGACGGCGGGGTTCTCGCCCACCAGGACGTAGCCCTTGCACGTGCCGGCCATCTGTTCGAGCACGGTCTCGTAGGTGTTGTGGTCGCCCGTCAGCCGCGGGAGGTAGTCGAAGCAGAAGTCGTTGTCCGCGGTGGCGGCCTCGCCCCACCACGACTTCAGCAGGCTCACCACGTACGAGCGCATGTTGCCCCAGTAGCCCTTGTGCGCCGCCTCCGCCGCCACGAAGGTGTCGAGGCTGACGTTGCTGTGCGCGTGCGGCATCGGGATGTAGCCGGGCAGCAGGTTGAACAGCGTCGGGATGTCGGTGGAGCCCTGGATGGAGGCGTGGCCGCGCAGGGCGAGGATGCCACCGCCGGGACGCCCGATGTTACCCAGCAGCAGTTGCAGGATCGCCGCCGTGCGGATGTACTGCACGCCAACAGTGTGCTGGGTCCAGCCCACCGCGTAGGCGAAGGCGCTGGTGCGGTCACGACCCGAGTTGCTCGTCAGCAGCTCGCACACCCGCAGGAACGTGTCCCGGGGCACGCCGCAGATCTGCTCGACGACCTCCGGCGTGTAGCGCGCGAAGTGCCGTTTGAGGATCTGGTAGACGCAGCGTGGGTGGGTCAGGGTCGGATCGGTCTCCGGTTCGGCGCCGATCTCGGCGCCACCCGAGCCGTGGGACTCGCCCCTGGCCGCGTCGCGGATCTCGGCCGTGTCGTCGTGGACGCGCTCGTCCCAGTGCTGATCGCGCTGGCCCGACGCCGCCTGCACGACGCTGCCCTGGTACTGCCAGGTGGAGACGTCGTACTGCCGGTGCTCCGCATCGAACCCGGAGAACAGCCCGTCGAGGTCCTCGGTGTCGGCGAACTCCTCACCGACGATCGATGCCGCGTTGGTGTAGGTGAGCACGTACTCACGGAAGTCGCGCTCGTTGTCCAGCACGTAGCGGACGATGCCGCCCAGGAAGGCGATGTCACTGCCCGCGCGCAGCGGCACGTGAACGTCGGACAGTGCGCTGGTGCGGGTGAACCGGGGATCGACGTGGATCAGCGTGGCACCCCGCGCTTTGGCCTCCATCACCCACTGGAACCCGACGGGATGGCACTCGGCCATGTTCGAGCCCTGGATGACGATGCAGTCGGCGTTGGCCAGGTCCTGCTGGAACGTCGTCGCGCCACCGCGACCGAAGGAGGTCCCCAAACTGGGAACCGTGGAGGAGTGTCAAATCCTCGCCTGGTTCTCGATCTGCACCGCGCCCAGTGCCGTGTAGAGCTTCTTGAGGAGGTAGTTCTCCTCGTTGTCGAGGGTGGCGCCCCCGAGGTGGGCGAAGCCGAGTGTCCGGTTCGTCACCAGTCCATCCACTTCGGACTGCCAACCGTGCTCCCTGGCGTCGAGCACCCGGTCGGCGATCATGTCCATCGCCGTGTCGAGATCCAGCGACTCCCACTCGGTGCCGTAGGGCCTGCGGTAGAGCACCCGGTCCTCGCGGGCAGGGCCGGTGGTGAGTTGCAGGCTGGCCGAGCCCTTCGGGCACAGCCGCCCCCGGCTGACGGGCGAGTCGGGATCGCCCTCGATGTGGGTGACCTCGCCGTCCTTGACGTAGACGTTCTGCGCGCAACCCACCGCGCAGTACGGGCAGATGGACTTCACGACCTTGTCGGCGCCGCTGGTGCGGGGCGTGAGGGACTCACTGACCCGGCTCTTGGCCGCCGCGCCGCGTCCCGTGCGGTCGCCGTCCGTGAACTGGCGCAGGACCGGCCAGCTCTCGATCCACCGTCGAGGTCCCATCGCGTTCCCCTCGCCTCTCGGCCGGGTTCCGGGTCCGATCTCGATCACCCGGGCGGGTGCTTCTCTCGATCAAACCATGCCGTCGGCGATGACGCACGGGGAACGCCACCGTGTCCGCAGCCCACGTCGCCGTGTTCGCACCGCACGATGCGGACTCGACTACGCAGACTGCGGACACGGCTACGCAACTTGAGGACACGGCTACGCAGGCTGCGGACACGGGTCGTTCGGCCCTGCCCACGCAGGGCGCGGCGGGTGAGGCTGGCGCCATGCGAGCACTGGTCGTGTACGAGTCCTGTTTCGGCAACACGCGAGCCGTCGCCGAGGCGGTGGGCGACGGGCTCGGCGAGCACGCCAGGGTCGAGCTGGTTGAGGTGGGCGAGGCCGCCGAGGAGATCGCTGACGGCGTCGACCTGCTCGTCGTGGGAGCGCCGACCCATGCGTTCGGGATGAGCAGGCCCGCGACGCGCCGCGACGCCGAACAGCGCGCGCAGCGCGCCGGTGCGCATCTGTTGTCGCGCGAGCGCGGGGTCAGGGAGTGGGTCGCGGCACTGCGCCTGCCGAAGGGGACCGACGTGGCGGCGTTCGACACCAAGATCTGGCGTCCCCGGCTACCGGGTTCCGCGGCGAAGGCGCTTGGTCGCCGGCTGAGCGCCGCGGGTGGGCAGCTCGCGGCCCCACCGCTCAGCTTCTACGTCGACGACGCGCTGGGGCCGCTCCTCGACGGCGAGCTCGCCCGCGCCCACGACTGGGGAGCCCGCCTGGCCGGGCGGCTGGCGGCACACTGAGGACAAACCAACGCCGCCATCGCCGCCGTCGGGTTCACTCGGGCGAGGCGGTCTCCAGCGGCCCCCGGCTGGGCGCACCCACCGACGCCTCCTTGCCGGGATGCACCCAGAGCACGACCTCGGCTCCCTCGACGGCGCCCGCCGTGCCCACCGGACGCTGGGCGGTGACGATGCCGGACATGGGCAGTTCGGTGCCGTCCGGCGGCACCGGGATGAGCCCGGCGCGCCGCACGATGTCAACGGCGTCGTCGGCGCCGAGGCCCACGACGTCGGGTACCTCGGTCACCGGTCGAGGTCCGTGCATGGCACTCATTGTAAGTGCTCACGAACGCGAACGGCAGTACGCGATCGTGAGCACTTCGGCTGTCACGGCACTCAGCTGGCGCGTTCGATCTCGACGCGTACTTCGGCCATGTCGACCTGCCGCACCTTCTCGATCAGGTCGTCGAGCGCGGGCGCGGGCAGCGCGCCGGGCTCGGCGTAGAGCACGACGCCGTCGCGCACAGCCAGCAGCGTGGGGATCGACGAGATGCCGAACGCCTGGGCCAGTTCCACCTGCGCCTCGGTGTCCACCTTGCCGAAGGTGATGTCCGGGTTGCGCTCGGACGCCTGCTCGAACACGGGGGCGAAGGTCCGGCACGGGCCACACCACGACGCCCAGAAGTCGACGAACACCGTTCCGTCGCCGCCGACGATCTCGTTGAAGTTGTCGCTGGTCAGTTCGACTGTCGCCACTGGGGGCCTCGCTCCCTGGTCTCGGGGGTGTTCTTCCTCGTCAACACGCGGAAGGAGCCCACCATTCCCGCGTCGATCAGGGGTGGCGGCCTGCGAGGAGGCAGAACTCGTTGCCCTCCGGATCGGCGAGCACCACCCAGCTCTCATCGCCCTGGCCGACGTCGACGCGGTGAGCACCGAGATCGAGCAGCCGGGCGAGTTCGTCGTCCTGTTCCCTGTCCGTGGGATTGAGATCGATGTGGAGCCTGTTCTTGCCGGTCTTGCCCTCGGGTACCGGCGCGAACGTCAACGTCGGCGGCACCGGGCCCGGCCGGCTCCTGCCCTCGGGCACGAGCGGGGAACCGATCGTGACGACTCCGCCCTCGTCGTCCTGCACCTCGTAGTCGAGGACCGCACACCAGAAGCGGGCGAGGCCGTGCGGGTCGGCGCAGTCGATCGCGAGTTCGGTGAACTTGCTGCTCATGTCGGGCTCTCCCGGAGGTGTCGTGGATTTCGCGACGAGCAGGTTAACCCGAGGGCAGCCCCCTCCATCAGCCGGGTAGAACACACGTTCGATCAGAGGTAGGCTTCGGCTATGGACCTCGCACTCCAGGGTTCGCTGTTCGACGCGCTCGGTCCCGGTGACCAGCCGTCGCTGCGACCGCTCGACGGCGTGCGCCGGACGGCGCTGAGCCACGGCGCATGGATCGACGTCCTGCCCGGCTGGCTGTCGGGCGCCGACGCGCTGTTCGAACGGCTGGCCCAGGACGTGCCCTGGCGGGCCGAGCGCCGCGTGATGTACGACCAGACGGTGAGCGTGCCCCGGCTGCTCTGCTTCTACGACGAGCACGACACGCTGCCGGAGCCGGTCCTGACCGCGGCGCGGTCGGCGTTGACGGCCCGCTACGAGTCCGAGCTGGGGGAACCCTTCCGCACGGCGGGGCTGTGTTACTACCGCGACGGCCGCGACAGTGTCGCCTGGCACGGCGACCGCATCGGCCGGGGCAGGCGGGAGGACACGATGGTCGCGATCCTGTCGGTCGGAGCTCCGCGGGCCCTGCTGCTGCGGCCGCGGTTCGGCGGCGGCGCGTCGGTACGCCACCAGCTCGGGCACGGCGACCTCATCGTGATGGGCGGCTCCTGCCAGCGCACCTGGGAGCACGCGATCCCGAAGACCACCAAGCCGGTCGGGCCCCGGATCAGCATCCAGTTCCGGCCGCGCGGGGTGCGCTGAGCACGCCCGGTTTGCCCGGCGTGTGGCGGGACAACCTGTGCGGGGACGTGCCGCTCCCGCAGGAGGTGGGTCGTGGTCGCGAACGTCTTCGTGCTCGGGTTGGACGAGGGCAACGCCGCGGTGCTGCACCGCCTGCCCGGTGCGGCGCGGCTGCGGTTCCACGCCCTGCTCGACGTGGCGGAGGTGCGCATCGGCCACAGCGACTTCCGGCGCTGCCTGGCGCACGCGCAGGAGCGGCTGGCCGGCTTCGACGGGCCGGTCGACGCGATCACCGGCTACTGGGACTTCCCGGTGACCTCCCTGGTGCCGGTGTTGTGCGAGGACTACGGCCTGCCCAGCACCAGCCTCGAATCGGTCGTGAAGTGCGAGCACAAGTACTGGAGCAGGCTGGAACAGCTCCGGGTCACCGACGCCTGCCCTCGGTTCGGGCTTCTCGACCTGCGTGCCCGCGAACCGCGACTGCCCGACGGGCTCGACTTTCCCGTGTGGGTGAAGCCGGTGAAGTCGGCGTCGTCGAAGTTCGCCTACCGGGTGGCCGACGAGCGGCAGCTGACCCGCGCGGTCGCCGAGGTGCGGGAGGGCATCGGCACGGTGGGCGGCCCGTTCGACGCGGTGCTCGAACGGGTGAACCTGCCGCCGGAGGTCGCGAAGGCCGGTGCGCGGGCGTGCCTGGCCGAGGAGGCCGTCGACGGCGCCCAGGTCACCGTGGAGGGCTACCGGCACCACCACGAGCCGCACGTGTACGGGGTCGTGGACTCGGTCCGGTATCCGGGCGAGTCGAGTTTCCTGCGCTACCACTACCCGTCCACGCTCCCGGCGGAGCTGATCCACCGGGTGTCGGACATCGCGAAGGCGATCGTGGTGCGGGTGGGGTTGCGTTCCACCACGTTCGATGTCGAGTTCTTCGTCGACACCGACTCGGGCCGGGTGTGGGTGCTGGAGGTCAATCCCCGGCTGTCCCAGTCGCACGCCCGGCTGTTCGAGCAGGTCGACGGCGTGTCGAACCTGCACTGCATGGTGAGCCTGGCGCTCGGGCACGATCCGGAGATGCCGCACCGCGAGGGCGGCTACGCCGTGGCGGCCAAGTGGTTCCTGCGCCGCTTCCACGACGGTGTGGTGCGCAGGGTGCCCTCCGCCGACGAGATCGCCGCCGTTGAGCGCGACCTCGGCGGTGTGACCGTCGAGCTGACGACCGAGCCGGGCACGCGGCTGTCCGAGCAGTACGCCAGGGACAGCTACAGCTACGAACTGGCCGACATTCACGTGGCCGCCGACGGCGAGGCGGAGCTCATCGGCAAGTACGAACGCTGCGTCGCCTCGCTTCGGTTCGAGATCGACGACGTCTGAAGCGGAGGCATTCGTGCGTACCGTCACCTCGCTGCCCCACAAGGTCCGCCGGGACGACCATCTCTGGGTCCCGCTGTCGGACGGCACGCGCCTGTCCGCGCGGGTGTGGCGGCCGGACTCGTCCGACGTCGAGCCGGTACCGGCCGTGCTCGAGTTCCTGCCGTACCGGCTCGGCGATCTGACCGCGCAGCGCGACTCGATCCACCACCCGTACCTCGCGGGCCACGGCTTCGCCGGCGTGCGTGTGGACCTGCGCGGGAGCGGCGACAGCGACGGCGTCCTCACCGACGAGTACACCGAGCAGGAGCTGCGGGACGGTGAGGAGGTGCTGGCGTGGCTGGCCGCGCAGCCGTGGTGTGACGGCAACACGGGCATGATGGGTATCTCGTGGGGCGGCTTCAACGCCCTGCAGCTCGCGGCGCGGCGCCCGCCGAGCCTGCGGGCCATCGCGACGCTCAGCTCCACCGACGACCGCTACGCCGACGACGTGCACTACATGGGTGGCTGCCTGCTGTCGGACAACCTGTCGTGGGCGTCGACGATGTTCGCCTACAACTCGTGCCCGCCGGACCCGGCCGTGGTGGGACACCGCTGGCGGGCGCTGTGGCGGGACCGGCTCGAAGGCTGCGAGCCGTGGCTGATCGAGTGGCTGCGGCACCAGCGGCGCGACGAGTACTGGCGGCACGGCTCGGTATGCGAGGACTATTCGGCCGTGGAGTGCGCGGTGCTCGCCGTCAGCGGCTGGGCCGACGGCTACTCCAACTCGGTGTTCCGTCTGCTGCGGCACCTGAGCGCGCCGAGGCAGGGGCTGATCGGGCCGTGGTCGCACAAGTATCCGCATCTGGGCAGGCCGGGTCCCGCGATCGGGTTCCTGCAGCAGCTGGTGCGCTGGTGGGAGCACTGGCTGGCCGGTGTGGACAACGGCGTGATGGCCGAACCGATGCTGCGGATCTGGATGCAGGAGAGCGCGAAACCGGCCACGGCGTACGAGCAGCGGCCCGGGCGGTGGATCGGCGAGCCCGCGTGGCCGTCACCGCACGTGGCACCGACCGAACTGACGATGCTGCGCAACCGGCTCGTCACCCGCTCCGACGGCGACGTCCCCGAGGAGGAGCTGACGATCGAGTCGCCGCTGTCGGTCGGCCAGTTCGCGGGCAAGTGGTGCTCCTACAACGCTCCCCCGGACCTGCCCTACGACCAGCGGGAGGAGGACGGCGGTTCGCTGGTGTTCGACACCGACGTGCTCACCGACCGCCACGAGGTGCTGGGCTCCCCGGTGGTGAACCTGGAACTGAGCGCCGACCGGCCGAACGCCATGGTGACCGTGCGCCTGTCGGACGTCGCTCCCGAGGGCAGGGCCACGCGCGTGAGCTACGGCCTGCTCAACCTCACGCACCGCGACGGGCACGACCGCCCCGAGCCGCTGGAGCCGGGACGACGCTACCGGGTTTCGGTGCCGCTCAACGGTGTGGCGCAGGCGTTTCCCGCCGGGCACCGCATCCGGATCGCGGTGTCGACGTCGTACTGGCCCCTGGCCTGGCCACCGCCGGAGCCGGTGCGGCTGACCGTGTTCGCGGGCAGCAGTTCGGTGACGCTGCCGCTGCGGCCCGCGCGGGACGGTGAGACCGGGCCCGAGCCGTTCGACGAGCCGGAGGGAACACCGCCGGTTCCGGTGCAGCGGCTGGAACCGGGTGACGGGGGCTGGACGGTCTCCCGCGACCTGGTCGACTACCGCTCGGCGCTCGACGTCGTGAAGGATCTCGGTGTCGTCCGCTTCGACGACACCGGCCTCGACGTGCGCCGCCGCGCCGACGAGCGCTACGAGTGGGTGGCCGACGACTTCGAGTCCGCGCGCGGCACGGTGGACTGGACCATGCGGTTCACCCGAGGAGACTGGGACGTCCGCACCACCACCCACACCACCCTCTCGTGTACCCCGACCGAGTTCGTCGTCCACGCCAGGCTGGACGCCTACGAGGGGGAGGTCCGGGTGCTGTCCCGCAACTGGCGTACCGCGATCCCCCGCGATCACGTGTGAGCGCCGCGCACCGTGCGCCTGCCGTCGGTGTCGCGCCGCGTGTGGCCCTGCGCGTCGAGTAGTTCCAGAAGAGGGACGGCGACGCGGCGGGTGGTGCCGAGCGCGCGGCGTGCCTCGCTCACGGTGAACGGTTCCGGCAGCCGGGACAGGATCGCGGTCGCCGCCTCGACGGCGTCGGGGCGCGCGACGACGCCGTCGGCGAGTCGCAGCAGCCGCCCGGCGCGCTCGGCGGCGGCGAGCTGCCGGGGTCCGAGGCCGAGCCCGGCGAGGTCGTGCGCGTCGGGAGCGGCGAACGGCTCGCGGGCCAGTCGCCGTTCCACCTCCCGGACGGCGCGCTCGACGGGGGCGGGCAGCGACGGGGCGGCGCCCGCCGGGCGCACGAGGCCATCGCCCACCACCAGGTCCGTGCGGCCGACGGCGACGGTGACCAGCTCGCCGGGAAGGTCGAGTTCGCGCCGCAGCTCCTCCAGCGCCAGGCCGGGTGACAGCGGGTCGCGGGCGTGCGCACGTGCCACCGCCTCCCGCGCCCGCGTCGCGGCCTCGTCGAGCAGCCCGTCGGCCACCGCCCAGCGGCCCACCCGCTCACTTGCGTGCGACTGCCAGCCGAGCGCGCGCAGCTCGTCGAGCGCCACCGCGCCGTGGCGGCGCACGAACGCGGCGGCGGGATCACCGGCGAGTTCCACCGCCCTGGCCCTGGCCGCGCCCCGGCGCCGCAGCGCGGGCGGGCTCGGGTCGAGCACGTCGACGCCCGCGGGCACGCGGTGCTCACCGGGGTCCCGCACCAGGCCACGATCACCGGCGCGCACCGGTAGCGCGCGCGACAGCGACAACCGCACCACGTCAGTCGCGAGTGGACGGACTCGGCAGGCGACGGCGGCGGCGCCGAGATGCAGCACCAGCTCCCGGTGCAGTTCCCCGGCCTTCGCGCCCCGCAGCCGCACGTCCAGCTCGTCGATATGGCGCCACCGGCCCGGTGTCAGCAGGGTGTCGCCGCGGCTGAGATCGTGGCGATCGAGGCCGCGCAGGTTCACCGCGACCCTGGCCACGGCGGCGACGGCCGCGCTCGGGCGGCCGAGCGATTCCAGTCCCCTCACCACGCACCGGCGGCCCGAACGGCCGAGCACGAGTTCGTCGCCCACCCGCAGGGTTCCCGCGCCGAGTGTCCCGGTGACCACGGTGCCCGCGCCCCGGACGCTGAACGCCCTGTCGATCCACAACCGGACGTCGGCGCCGGTGTCGGGCACGGGCAGCCGGTCGCCCAGCGCGGCGAGTTCGGCCCGCAGCGCGGCGAGTCCCCGCCCCGAGCGCACGCTGACCGCGACGGCGGACACCCGGCCGAGGCTCGTGAGTGCCAGCCGCTCCCCCGCGTCCGCGAGCACGGGCCCGGGGTCGGCGCGGTCGGCCTTGGTGACCACCAGCAGGCCGTGCCGGACGCCGAGCGCGTCGAGTGCGGCGAGATGCTCGGTGGACTGGGCCTGCCAGCCCTCGTCGGCCGCCACCACGAACAGCACGGCCGCGACCGGCCCGGTACCGGCGAGCATCGTCGGCACGAACCGCCGGTGTCCCGGAACGTCGACGAACGCGAACGTCCGCTCCCGCACTTGCGTCCACACGAACCCGAGCTCGACGGTGAGTCCCCGGCGGCGTTCCTCCGCGAGCCGGTCGGGTTCCATCCCGGTCAGCGCCCGCACGAGCGTGGACTTGCCGTGGTCGACGTGACCCGCGGTGGCTAGGACGTGCATCGCGCCACGGCCTCCACCAGCCGGTCGTCCGAGGCGGCCACCACCGTGCGCAGGTCGAGCAGGCACCGGCCCCGCTCGACGCGGCCGACCACGGCGGGACGCCCGTGCCGCAGCAGGACCGCGTACTCCTCAGGCAGGCTCACGGCCGCGCTGGGCAGCTCCACCTCCGGCGCCCCGCCACCCCCCACGGCGGCGACCGACGGGACGGCCACGGCGTCGACGCCGCGCCGGCTCAGCGTCTCGGCGACTCGCTCGGCGCGGGACCGCACCGTGCCGGGATCGGCGTCCAGAAACGCCCGCACCGGCGGCGCCGGTCCGCGCACGGTCGCCTCCAGCGCGGCGAGCGTGAGCTTGTCGACGCGCAACGCCCGCGCCGCCGGATGCCGCCGCAGCCGGTGAAGCAGGCCGTGCTCGCCGAACAGCAGGCCCGCCTGCGGGCCACCGAGCAGCTTGTCCCCGCTGGCGGTGACGAGGTCGGCACCGGCGGCGAGCGCACTCGCGGCGTCGGGCTCGCCGGGCAGCGCGGGATGCGGGCGCAACAGCCCGGAGCCGATGTCGGCCACCACGGCGACGCCGAGCCGCGCGAGGTCCGCGATCGGCACGGTGGACGTGAACCCGCTGACGACGTAGTTCGACGGGTGAACCTTCAACACGAAGCCGGTGTCGGGCCCGATCGCGTCGGCGTAGTCGGCCAGGTGGGTACGGTTCGTGGTCCCGACCTCGCGCAGCCGCGCGCCCGCCGAGGTGACCAAGTCGGGGATGCGGAACGAGTCGCCGATCTCGACCAGCTCGCCCCGGCTGATCACAATCTCCTTGCCCGGCGCCAGTGTCAGCGCGCAGAGCAGCAGCGCGGCGGCGTTGTTGTTGACCACGTGGACGCCGTCGGGCCCGCCCGCCTCCGGCAGCGCCTCGGCGAGCGCCGCGAGCGTGCCCCTGCCCCGCCGGGCGCGCCTGCCGTCGGTGAGGTCGAACTCGACGTCGGTGCTGCCACCGGCCTCGGCCACCGCGCGCACGGCGGCGGCCGAGAGCGGCGCGCGCCCCAGATTGGTATGCACCACGATTCCGGTCGCGTTGACGACCTCGCGCAACGACGACGCCGAGGACGGCAGCGAGGCCACTGCCTCGTCCGCCACCGCCTCCGGGGCCAGCTCACCGGAACGGGCACGCTCCTGCGCGGCGGCGACGACGGCCTTCACCACGCCCCGCCCGAGGTCGTCGGCCGCCTTGGCCAGCCGGGGGTCGGCCAGCAGCAGGTCGGTCCGCGGGATGCGCCTGCGCGCGTCACCCACGGCCACCACCCCGGGCGAGGGCGGATCGGCGGAGGCGAACGGGAATCGAACCCGCCAACGACGGTGTCCGCCGTTCAACGGTTTTGAAGACCGTGCCGGTCACCAGGCCGGAAGCGCCTCCCTGGGACATACGGCCATCCTGCCAGCAAGATTCACGGCACGCAGCACACGAACGGGCGCCTGCGGCCCCGGCCGGGCGGGGGCAGCATGGGGACATGGCTCACCGACTCACGCAGTACGCGCACGGTGGCGGCTGTGCGTGCAAGATCCCACCGGGCGAGCTGGAGGAGGTCGTACGTGGCCTCACCGGCGACGGCGCGCCCGTGCCCACCTCGCCCCCGGGGGAGCTGCTGGTGGGACTGCACGACGGGGACGACGCCGCGGCCGTGCGCCTGGACGGCGAGCAGGCCGTCGTCGCCACCACCGACTTCTTCACCCCGGTCGTGGACGACGCCTACGACTGGGGCCGGATCGCCGCCACCAACGCGCTGTCGGACGTGTACGCGATGGGGGGCACGCCGCTGGTGGCGTTGAACCTGCTGTGCTGGCCGAGGGAGACACTGCCGTTCGAGCTGGCCGCGGAGGTGCTGCGGGGCGGCGCCGAGGTGTGCGCGCGCGCCGGGTGCCATCTCGCAGGTGGGCACAGCGTCGACGATCCCGAACCGAAGTACGGGCTGGCCGTCACGGGCCTGGCCTCGGCGTCCACGCTCCTGCGCAACGACACGGGCCGCCCGGGCATGCCGCTGTCGCTGACGAAACCGCTGGGAATCGGGGTTCTGAACACGCGGCACAAGGCCACCGGCGAGTCGTTCGGCGAGGCCGTCGAGGTGATGACGACGCTCAACGACACGGCCGCGCGGGCGGCCGTCGCGGCGGGGCACCGCTGCGCCACCGACGTCACCGGCTTCGGCCTGCTCGGGCACCTGTTCAAGCTGGCGAGGGCCAGCGGGGTGTCGGCGGTGCTCGACGCGGCGGCGGTGCCCGTGCTCGACGCCGCGCGTGCGGCCGTGCGCGACGGGTACGTCTCCGGCGGAACCCGCCGCAACCTGGACTGGGTCCGCCCGCACACGGAGCTGACCGGCATCGCCGAGGACACGGCGTTGCTGCTCGCCGACGCGCAGACCTCGGGCGGGCTGCTGGTGGCCGGAGAGATCCCCGGCGCCGCCGTGGTGGGTGAACTGGTGCCGCGCGGCGAGCACGCCGTGGTGGTGCGGTGAACGGTTTGCGCCGTGGGGGTCCGGGAACGCCACTCGGGAAGCCCTGACGGGAGGTGCCCACATGGTCGAGTTGGAACTGTCCAGTCCGGCGTTCGACGACGGCGCGCCCATCCCGGCACACCACGCCCGGCAGGGCGGCAACGAGGTGCCGCCGCTGCGCTGGTCACCCGCTCCCGAGGGCACGGAGGAGCTGGTCCTGCTCTGCGAGGACCCGGACGCGCCGGGCGGGACGTTCACGCACTGGGTCGTGACCTCGATCCCGCCCGAGGTCACGCGCGTCGACGACGCCGTGCCGTCCGGCGCGGTTCTGGGGCGCAACAGCTTCGGCGACCTGGGCTGGGGCGGGCCGCACCCGCCGGTGGGCGACGAGGCACACCGCTATGTCTTCCGGGTGTCCGCCGTGGACCGGCCGCTCGGCCTCGGCGAGGGGGCGACGGCCGAGGACGTGCATGCCGCGGCCGACGGGCACGTCCTGGCCGAGGGCACGCTGGTCGGTTCGTTCGCGCGCTGAGCCGTACCCCTCAGAGCCCCTAACACATTGGCGTTCGATCAGGGAGCGGCGGCCAGGCGGATGGATCGCAAGGCGGAGGGGCGTCCGCGTACTGGAAGTACGTGGGCTCCTCCTCCAACGCGGCGAGGCGCCGTCTGGGCGTCGCGAGCCGAACAGATCAATGTGTTAGGGGCTCTCAGGGCGCGGGCTCGATGTGGACGACCTTGGTGGCGGTCAGCTCGTCCAGTAGTTCCGGCCCGTAGCCGTAGCCGTGCCCGCTGGCTCCGCGAGGGTGCGCGGCGCCGCCGGGGGCCCCGCCGAACACCGAATTGATTTTCACGGTCCCGACGGGGAGAGTCCGCCACGCGCGCTGGGCGTGTTCCATGGAGCGGGTCAGCACGGTGGCGGCGAGGCCGAACGCGCCGTCGCACGCGCGGGACAGGCCGTGCGCGAAGTCGTCGACCACACACACCGGGGCCACGGGGCCGAACGTCTCCTCCCGCATGATCCGCATCCTCGGTTCGCATCCGCTGAGCACGGTGGCGGGATAGCGCGCACCGGGCCCGCCCGGCACGGCGCCGCCCGCGACGGCCCGCGCCCCGGCGGTGAGGGCGTCGTCGACGTGCTCCTGCACGGCGATCCGGTGGCGCACGTCCACCAGCGGCAGTAGTCCGGTGCGCTCGGCCGCCGCGACGAGCGCGTCGAGGAACGGCCGCGCCACGGCGCGGTGTACGAAGATCCGCTCGACGGCGACGCAGATCTGGCCGCTGTTGGCGAACGCGCCCGTGGCCGCCTGTTCGGCCGCCCACCCGGGGTCCACGTCGGCGTCGACGAGCAAGGGATCGTTGCCGCCGTTCTCCAGCAGCACCTTGGCGCCGGTGCGGGCGGCCGTGGCGGCCAGTGTCCTGCCGGTGGCCGTGCTGCCCACGTGCGCGATCACGTCCACCCCGGGGTTCTCGGCCAGCCGCTGCCCGACGGTGCCGTCGCCCGCG
This sequence comes from Saccharomonospora piscinae, assembly GCF_005862235.1. GTDB lineage: Bacteria > Actinomycetota > Actinomycetes > Mycobacteriales > Pseudonocardiaceae > Saccharomonospora > Saccharomonospora piscinae. The sequence continues at coordinate 597,539 of NZ_VCEK01000001.1, forward strand.
AGGTGGCTCAGCACCCCTTCGGGCAGGTGCGGGCGCAGCACCGCACCCAGCAGCAGCCCGGTGTGCGGGCAGCGTTCACTCGGCTTGGCGACCACCGTGTTCCCGGTGACGAGCGCGGCGCCCACCAGACCGCAAGCCACGGCGACAGGGTCGTTCCAGGGTGTCAGCACCGCCACGACACCCCGCGGCTCGGGCACCATCAGGTCGGTGGCCGAGGGCGCGCCCTGGAGGCTGCGGCCCCGGTGCAGCGGGCCGAGCTCGGCGTACTGGCGCAGGGTGGCCACGCCAGCCAGCACCCCGTCCACCGCGTCGGCGGCGGGGCGGCCGGTCTCGACCTCGTTCACCTTCGCCAGTTCGTCGGCGCGGTCGGCGAGCGCGTCGGCTGCCGCCCGCAACGCCGAGGCTCGTTCCTCGGCGGGCGTGGCGGCCCAGGACGCGAAGGCAGCTCGTGCTCCCGTGACCGCCGAGGCCACCTGTTCGGGCGTGGCCATCGCGACCCGGCCGACGAGCGTGGAGTCGGCGGGGCTCTCGATGCGCAGGTGCGGGACGTCGGCACTCGCGGACGGCAGGTCGAGTTCGACGGCGAGATCGGTCATCGGCGGACATCCCTTCGCGGACGGCGCGGGTGGGAGCGGGGGCGGGGTCAGGGCAACTCCGCGAGAACTCCGCACTGGCGGCGTCCGGGCCGTCGTCGGTGCGGTCGGCTCTCACTTCCACGCCTGGCATACCCGGGGTGCGCGGGGGTAACCGGTTTGCATGGAGGCCGAGCCGGTCGAGTTGCTCCGCACCGCCATGCGGGTGGCCAACACGCTGCGGGCCCACGGAGTGCGGTTCGCGCTCGCCGGGGGTTGCGCGGTGTACGCGCACGGTGGCCCGGCCTTCGAACACGACGTGGACGTGTTCGTCACCGAGGCCGACGCCCCGGTGGCGCGCAAGGCGCTCGTCGAGGCGGGAATGCGGGCGGTGGACCCGCCCGAGGACTGGCTGACCAAGGTCTACGACGGTGACTGCCTGGTGGACCTCATCTTTCGTCCCAACGGGCGCGAGGTCACGCCGGAATCACTCGACCGGGCCGAGATGCTGCGGGTCGGCGCCACGACGGCTCCGGTGCTGCCCGCGACGGACCTGCTCGTCGACAAGCTCCTGGTCCTGGGGGACCACCGCTGCGACTTCACCCCACTGCTGCCGATCGCGCGCGCGGTGCGCGAGCAGGTGCGCTGGCCGGAGGTCGCCGACCGCACCGAGGGCTCGCCGTACGCGCTGGCCTTCCTGACGCTGCTCGCCGCGCTCGGCATCGCCGATCTCGCGCGCCCCACCGAGGAGGGAGAGCACCGTGCCCGGCCACGACCCCGCTGACCGTTCCGCCCGTCCCGGTTCCGCCGCCGGGGCCGAGCCGCCCGAGTACCGCGCGGCGCGGTTGCGGCGTGCGCTCGCGGAGGACCCTCGCACCGCCGAGCTCGGCATCCAGGTCGACGTGCGGGGTTCCCACGCCTACCTCAGCGGCACGGTGGCGTCGGCGGCCTGCAAACAGCAACTGGCCGAGGTGCTGGGCGAGCGCGAACCCGGCCTGCGCGTCCACAACGACGTCCGGGTCGTCGAGGCGGGGGAACCGGGCGAGGCCGAGGTGCTGCGATGATCCGCATCGCGGCGGTCGGCGACGTCCATCTCGGCCGGGACGCACAGGGCAGGTTGCGGCCCGCGCTGGAGCACCTGCCCGAACGCGCGGACGTGCTGCTGCTCGCCGGGGATTTGACCCGGCACGGCACGCCCGAGGAGGCGCGCATCGTGGCACGGGAGTTCGGCGGGCTCGGTGTTCCCGTGGTGGCGGTGCTCGGCAACCACGACCACCACAGCGACGCCGTGGCCGAGGTGACGGCCGTCCTGGGCGGCGAGGGCGGCATCGAGGTGCTGGAGGGCAACGGTGTGGTGCTGCCGGTCGACGGCACCCGGCTGGGCGTGGCCGGGGTGAAGGGCTTCGGCGGCGGATTCGAGGGGCGCTGCGCCAGCGCGTTCGGCGAGCCGGAGATGAAGGCGTTCGTCGGGCACACCCTCGACATCGCGGGCAGCCTGCGCTCGGCGCTGGCCTCGCTCGACGCCGACGTGCACGTCGCGCTCACCCACTACTCCCCCGTGCCGGACACCCTGCACGGGGAACCGCAGGAGATCTACCCGTTCCTCGGTGCCTACCAGCTCGGGGAGGCCATCGACGAGTCACGGGCGGCGCTGGCCGTCCACGGCCACGCCCACTCGGGCTGCGAACACGGCGTGACGCCCGGCGGGGTGCGGGTGCGCAACGTCGCCCAGCCGGTGATCCGCTCGGCCTTCGCGCTGTACTGCCTGGACGAGGCCACGCCGTGAGCGAACCCCGCGACGACGCTCAGCCGTCGTCCCCGTCCCCGTCCCCGTCCTCGTCACCGTCGTTGTCCCCGTCGTCCTCCCCGTCACCGCTGCCGCCGCTGTCGGCGGCGCCCAGATCGACGATCGAGACCGTCTCGTCGGTGTCGATCAGCACCTGTCCGTCCCGGGCAAGGGTGCCGAGGCGGTGGACCTCGCGGATGACGTCGCCGTCCGGCATGAGGAAGTCGAGCGTCACCTCGACCGTGTTCTCCCCGACGGCGTTCGGCCCGCCACTGATCACGATCTGGTCCACGCCCGACCAGAAGCCCCGGTAGGAGTCCTTGCCCTGCTCACGCAGGCCCGGCCCGAGGCGCTCCCACGCCTGGTCGACGTCGCCCGGCAGCAGCGCGTAGTAGTCGGCGACCGCCTGTTCGAGCTCCTGCGGGCTCGCGGTCTGTGACTCGGCCGACGGTGAGCTGGGCGGGGATTGCGCGGAAGTCGTGGTCTGCGAAGCCGCCGAGTCGCCCTGCGACTCCCCTGCCGCCGTGGTGACCGCGGAGGCCCCGGTGGCGGGCGGGCTCGCCCCGGCGGAGTCGTCCTCGCCGGACCCGCTGACGAGCAGCTCGGCCACGAGGATGCCCACGGCGGCCGCGGCGAGCACGGCCAGTGCTGTGGTGACCACGCGCGCCCGAGACCAGCCGCCCCGGCTTTCCGCCGGAGCCGCAGGCTGGCCCGACGGCGGGTGCGGCGCGTGCTGGGTGGTGTGGGCGGCCGGTGGTCCCGGCGCGGCGCCCGGTGGTGACGACGGGGCCGGCACGGCAGCGACGGCGGCGGGCTGGAGATCCACTCGCGTGGCGGGCCTGGCGGGAGTGGCCGGGAGGGTCGGTGGCTCGACCGGCCTTCCTTCCGCGACCGCGTGCAGGGAGCTCTCCACGTCGGCCATCGCGGGCCGGGCGTGGGGTTCGGGATGCAGCATGGCCCGGAGCGGGCCGTCGAGCACACCCGCCTGCCGGGGTGGGATGACCTTGCCGGACGCGACGAGGTGCAGCATGGCGATCTCGTTGCCCGGGTTCTCGAAGGGCGGCCTGCCCTCCACGGCCGCGTAGAGGGTCGCCCCGAGCGAGAAGACGTCGGCCGCGGGCCCCGGCTCGGCGCCCCGCGCCGTCTCGGGCGAGAGGAACGCGGGCGTGCCGGCCAGCAGGCCGGTGCTCGTCACGGTGATGTCGCCCGCGGCACGGGAGATGCCGAAGTCGGTGATCTTGGCGGTGCCGTCGTCCGCGAGCAGCACGTTGCCGGGTTTGACGTCCCGGTGGATCACACCGGCCTCGTGCGCGGCGGTGAGTGCCGCGGCCACCTGCGCGCCGAAGCGCGCGACGTCCTGGGGCGGCAGCGTGCCGCGTTCTCCGAGCACGTCGGACAGGCTCCGGGACGGCAGGTACTCCATGACGAGCACCGGGTGCCCCTCGTGGTCCGCGACGTTGTAAACCGAGATCGCGTTCGGGTGCTGCAACCGGGCCGCGATCCGGCCCTCGCGAAACGCGCGCTGCCGCGCCTTCTCCGTCTCGGTGTCGTTGAGTCCCGGTGGGAGCAGCAGTTGCTTGACCGCGACGGTCCGGTCGAGCCGGACATCCACGGCACGCCAGACCACCCCCATCGCGCCGCTGCCGACCCGGCTGTCCAGCCGGTAGCGCCCCGCGATCAGCGTTCCGTCGCCGTCACTGCCGTCACTGCCGTCACTCACCTCGGACCCACCTCCTTGCCCGGGACAGACTAGAGCGTCACGATCACAGCGCCCGGCCAGGTCCGGCAAGCCCGTGGGCCTTATGGATCATTTGTCCGGCCGACGCAAGAGCTGCGTTTTCCTTTCACTCGAACGGGGTATCAATCCTGGGTCCGTGACTCCGGCCCGAGGAGACATTCATGAAACGCGGTGCGCAGACCGCCGTCGCCGTCGTTGCCGGGTATCTCCTGGGACGCACCAAGAAAATGCGCCTGGCGCTGATGATCGCGGCGGCGGGAGCGACGGGCAAGGTCGGATCCAGCCCGCAAAGCCTGGTGAAGGACGGGTTCAAGAAGCTGTCCGAGACCGCGGACTTCGGTCAGATCACTGACAGCGTGCGCGGTGAACTCGCGGGGGCGGCCAAGGCCGCGGCGACGAGGGCGGCCACCTCCCGGGTCGAGTCGCTGAGCAGGCGACTCCAGGAGGGCCCGTCCGAGGGTGCCGACGACGGCGAGGAAGCGGAGCAGCGGGAATCCGGTCGCGAGGAACCGGAACAGCAGGATTCCGAGCAGCGGGAACCGGAACGGAAGCGTCCGGCCACCCGGGAGCGGCCCGCGCGCCGGTCGTCATCGCGGCGCGGCGACGACTCCGGCGGTGACAGCGACAGCGGCGCCGAAGAGGGCGAGCGCCGCGGCCGCCGCGCCACGGCGGGCTCGCGCCGCCCGGCGAAACGGTCGGCGCCGTCCCGGTCCCGCGAGGAGCAGTCCGACGAGGCCGAGAGTGACAGCGATGCCGGGGAGCAGGAGCGCCCCCGGACCCGAGCGCGGTCGGCGGCCGGGCGCTCCCCCGTCCGCAGGGCAGGGAGGTGAGCTGTGACCAGGGCAGCAGGCAGGACCGCGGGTAAGGCCGCGGACACGGCGGGCAAGGCAGGCGACACAGCGGGCAAAACCGCGAAGAAGGCCGGTTCCGCCGCACCCGGCGGCGCACTGACCGACGCGCTGGGCACGCTGGCGGGCACGTTGGCCAATCGCGCGGCCTCGTCGGTGGCCGGCACGGTGAGCCGGTCGGCCCAGCGGCTCACGGACTACGCCGACGGCGGTGGCGGTGACGGTGACGGTGGCGGGGGTCTCGGCACGGCACTCACCGGAGCGAAGAAGCTCGCGGAGGGCCAGACCCCGGTCCGCGCCGCGCTGAGCACGGGCGCGTCCAAGGTCAAGGAGAAGGTCAAGAGCGCGTTCGGCGGCGGAGGATCGGGCAAGAAGGGCGGCGGGCTCAAGCTCACCAACATCGTCGAGGCGATCGACGTCGGCGTGCCGGTGGATGTGGCCTACGACCAGTGGACGCGCTTCACCGACTTCCCGACCTTCATGAAGAAGGTCGAGAACGTCGAGCAGGAGTCCGACGAAAAGCTGTCGTGGAAGGCGCAGGTGCTCTGGTCGCACCGGTCCTGGGATTCGACGATCACCGATCAGGTTCCCGACCAGCACATCGTGTGGCGCTCGAAGGGCGAGAAGGGCTACGTCGACGGCGCGGTGACGTTCCACGAGCTGGGACCGAACCTCACCCGCATTCTGCTGGTACTGGAGTACCACCCGCAGGGGTTCTTCGAGCAGACCGGCAATCTGTGGCGCGCCCAGGGCCGCCGCGCCCGCCTGGAGCTGAAGCACTTCCGCAGGCACGTGATGACGAAGACGCTCCTGCATCCCGAGGAACTGGAGGGCTGGCGCGGCACCATCCACGACGAAGAGGTGGTGGACGACGGCAGCGACGCGCGACCGCCCCGCGAATCCGGCGGCTCCGAGGACGAGGACGAGCGGGACGACGACTACGACGAGGGCGAGGGAGACGGCGAGGACTACGAGGACGAGGAGTACGACGACTCCGACGACTCCGAGGAATCCGAGGACGAAGAGGACGACGAGGACCAGGACCGCGACGAGACCGAGCAGGACGACAGCGGCGACGACCGCGAGACCCCCGCCCGGCGGGGCGGCGGACGCCGGGGACGAGGAGGACGTGCGTGACCTCTGTACAACCAGCGGGCGGCGGGGGCGGTCCCTCGCCGTCGGGACTCGCCGACGTCATCGACACGATCCTGGACAAGGGACTGGTGATCGACGCCTACGTGCGGGTGTCGCTGGTCGGGATCGAACTGTTGACCATCGACGCCCGGATCGTGGTGGCCAGTGTGGACACCTACCTGCGGTTCGCGGAGGCCACCAGCAGGCTCCAGATCGGCGACGACCAGAAGCAGGGGCTGCCCGAGCTGGTGGAGGGCATGACGTCCGGCGCGGCCAAGTCCAAGACCAAGGGCGCCCTCGACGCGGCGGGCGACAAGCTGCGCGACGTCTTCGGTGAGACCGAGGCCGAGACCGAGAGGAGGGCCTGAATGGCGGGGACGGCGACGACCACCGACCGGCGCGAACACGACGAGGGCAACGAGGACCACGGTGAGTCGCGGCGCACCCGAGGGGCGTACGTCTACGGCATCGTGCCCGCCGACGTCGAGACCGACCCGGAGGTGCGCGGCCTCGGCGACCCGCCCGGCGAGATCACCGTGGTGCGCCACGGGGACGTCGCCGCGCTGGTCAGCGACCTGACGATCGACCGCCCGCTGGGCACGCCCGAGGACCTGCGCACCCACGCGGAGATCCTCGACGCCACCGCGGCCGAGGTCCCGGTGCTGCCGCTGCGGTTCGGTGCGGTGCTGACCGACACCGACGCCGTGTCGGCCGAGTTGCTCGCCGAGCACCACGACGAGTTCGCGGCGGCACTCACTGAACTGGAGGGCAAGGCCGAGTACGTCGTCAAGGGCCGCTACGACGAGCGGGCCGTGCTCGCCGAGATCCTGTCGGAGAACGACGAGGCCAGCCGCCTGCGGGACGCGATCCAGGACAAGCCCGAAGAGGCCACCCGCAACGAGCGCATCGCACTCGGCGAACTCATCGCGAACACCATCACGGCCAAGCGCGAGCAGGACACGCGCACAACCGTGGCGGCGCTGGAGGAGCTCGGCCTCACCGTGGCCGAACGGGAACCGACCCATGAACGCGACGCCGTCTACGTCGCCTGCCTCGCCGACACGGGCGCCCAGGCCGACCTCGAAAACCTCGTCGACGACCTGGCCGGACGCTGGGGCGAGCGGGTGGACCTGCGGTTGCTCGGCCCGCTCGCGGCCTACGACTTCGTACTCACCGCCCGGCAGGGCGGGTAGGAAGGACGGTGCCGAGGTGGGACTGGTGACGATGATCCTGGGACTGCCGCTGGCCCCGGTGCGGGGCGTGGTGTCCCTGGCCGACGTGATCCGCGAGCAGGTCGACAAGGAGCTCTACGACCCGGCGTCCGTGCGGCGGGAGCTGGAGGCCGCCGAGGAGGCCAGGGCGGCGGGCGAGATCTCGGCCGAGGAGGAGGCCGAGATCCAGCAGCGCGCGCTGAGCAGGCTTACCGGCAGTGACCCGGCCCCGCCCGCCGAAGGGAGCTGAGGCGGCGATGACCGAGGACCTCGGCGAGGTGACCGCGGCGCAGGCGGCCGAACGCGCGCTGGACCACGTCGAGCGGCTCACCCGGCGGCAGCCGCTCGGCGTGACCTCCGTGGCGCCCACCGAGGAGGGCTGGCTCGCGGAGGTGGAGGTCGTGGAGGAGAGCCGGGTGCCGTCGACGGCGAACATTCTCGGCCTCTACGAGGTCGACATGGAGGTGAACGGTGACCTGGTGTCGTACCGCAGGACCCGTCGCTACGCGCGGGGCCGCACCGAGGGGTGACACGTGAGGCCGGAACGTGACGGGAGGCGTACATGACCAGCGCGGGACGGCCGGGTTCGGCCCTGACCTCGTCGACCGGCTCGGCGGCGAGCCACCAGCCCGCCAACCTCGGCGACATCCTCGAACGGGTGCTCGACAAGGGGCTCGTGATCGCCGGGGACATCCAGGTGAACCTGCTGGACATCGAGCTGCTGACGATCAAGCTGCGGCTGGTGGTCGCCTCGCTGGAGACGGCGAAGGAAGTCGGCATCAACTGGTGGGAGAACGACCCCTGGCTCACCGGCCGTAGCGCGGACGGCGAGCGCCAGCACGAGCTGGAACGCGAGAACCGGGAACTGCGGCGGCGCGTGGAGGCCCTGGAAGCAGGCTCTGCCGGACAGGCGCACGGCGCGGCCACCGACGAGGTGATCGAGGCGGAACCGGTGCGGGAGGACCGGGATGGCTGAGGTCGGCGCCGCCGCTACGGGTCGCGGTCTGTGGCTGTACGCGGTGGCACGCGGACTCGACCCCGGCGCCGTCGCGGAGGCGCGCGGGGTCGCCGACGGTGCCGTGCGCATCGTCTCGGTGCCCCTCCCGGAGTCCGGGCGGACGGTGTCGGCTGTGGTCTCCACCGTCGCACTGGCGGAGTTCGGCGAGGCCGCCCTGCACCGCAACCTGGAGGACCTCGACTGGCTCGCGGCCACCGCGCGCGCCCACGACGCGGTGGTGGCCGCCGTGTCCGGGGCGGCCGACGCCGCGGTTCCGCTGCGGCTGGCCACCGTGTGCTACGACGAGGACCGGGTGCGGGCGCTGGTCGCCGAACGGGACCGCGAGTTCGCCACGACCCTGGACGCGCTGAGCGGGCGCACGGAATGGGGCGTCAAGGTCTACACCGAGCCCGGGCGGCACACCGGCGGGGAGGAACCCGCGGCCACGGCGACCGGACCCGGTGGCGCGGGAGCGGCCTACCTGCGCAAACGCAAGGCGGCGCTGTCGGCGAGGGAGACGGGCGAGCGGGTCGCGGCCGAGCACGCCGAGCGCCTGCACGGCACACTGGCCGCGACCGCGGTGGCGCACCGCCGCCATCCACCACAGGATCCCAAGCTCTCGGGCGAGCGCGCCCGCAACGTGCTCAACGGTGCCTACCTGGTCGACGACGACCGCGCGCGCGAGTTCGCCGAGCTGGTCCGCGCGCTCGACGCCGAGCACGAGAGCGTCCGGGTGGAGCTGACCGGCCCGTGGCCTCCGTACTCGTTCGCCTCCGTGGGGCTGGCGGAATGACCGTGACGGAACCCGAGGCGCGGCGAGCGGACCCGGCGGAGACGTTGCTCGGCGCGGGCGCGAGCCCGCTGGGCGAGCCGGCGGCGACCGCCGCGCCCGAGCGCCGGATCGCGCTGGTGGACCTGCTCGACCGCGTGCTCGCGGGAGGGGTCGTGCTCTCCGGTGAGGTCACGCTGGCCATCGCGGACGTCGATCTGGTCCACGTCTCGTTGCGGGCACTCATCACCTCCGTGAGCACCCTGGAGCAGGGAGGCAGGCCGTGAGTGACAGCACCGGTGAGCCGGAACACCGCAACCCGCTCGCGGAGCGCATCGACAGCGATCCCGAATCGGTCGAGCACGGCCTCGCGAGCCTGGTCCTGACCATCGTCGAGCTGCTCCGCCAGCTCATGGAACGGCAGGCACTGCGCCGCGTCGATTCCGGTGACCTGAGCGACGAGCAGGTCGAACGCATTGGTCTGACCCTCATGCGGCTGGAGGAGCGCATGGAGGAACTGCGCGAGCACTTCGGGCTCGAACCGGAGGACCTGAACATCGATCTCGGGCCGCTGGGCCCGCTGCTGGCCGACGAGTGAGCTTTCGTATGCTGTCGCGCCATGGGTTGGTTGTCAGGCGCACGGCAGGCCGCCTACGCCCGGCGTGATCTCGACGCGCTCGCCGCGCGGCTCGCCTCGGCGGGACTGAGCACGGCCGGGTTGGGACCGGGCCTGCTCGCCGACGTCGACCAGCACGCGGCCGCGGTGCGGGACATCCTGGAAGCCGACGGTGGTCGCGCCGGGCTGGTGGAACTCGCGGCGTACGCGCAGGGCGCGCTGGACGCGGCGGCCGAGCGCGGGTGTGCCCCGGAGCAGGGGCCGGAACCCGACTCGTGGATCGTGCTACGCCTGCTCGCCGTGTGCGCGCTCGCCGACGCCCCGTTCGCCGACGACCGCCCCGGCCTGGACCCGCTGCTGCCGACCTGAACCCGCGGCCCGGGCGCGTCGCCCGCCACCTGGGCTCGGCGCCGCCACCGCAGCTATCAGCCGCGGGGCGGCTGCGTGGTACGGGTCTGGTCCTCGGGGGTCTGGATCGGTTCGGTCTGTGCCCGGGTCACGTCCTCGTGGCCGCGCTGGTAGGCCTCGGCCTGGGCCTTCGCGTGCGGCATCTCCTCCTCGGCCCGGTCCAGCCACCGCTCCCAGCGCTGCTGCATGGGCCGCATCAGGCCACCGCCGACCCCGATCGCCAGTACCAGCCCCACCGTCGCGAGCACGGTGATCAGAACCGGGGTGGTGACCGTGGTGGCCACCCCGATCTGGTTCAGCGCGGCGATCACCCCGAGCCCGATGATGAACACCTGCGCGACCGTGGCCAGCACCGGACCGTAGCTGAGTCCGCCCAGCGCGCCGCGGATGATGTCCTTGACGGCGCTGGCGATGGCGGCGGCCACGACGACGATCACGATGGCCACGATCGCCCTCGGCAGCCACGCCACGATGCCTGCGAGCATGTCGCTCACCGGGTTCGGCCCGAACACCCCGAAGGCGATCTGCAACGCGATCAGCAACACGGCGTAGTACACGATGGCCGCGACGAGACTGCTCGCGTCGTACTTGGACCGTTCCAGTGCGCGCTTGATGCCGCCGCGCTCCACCGCGCGGTCGAAGTTCAGCCGCTCCAGGACGATGTCGACGAGCTTGCGCAGCCCCTTCGCCACCAGCCATCCGATGAGGAGGATGACGAGGAACGCGGCGAACTTCGGCAGGAAGGTGATGACCGACCGCAGCGCGTCGTTGAACGATTCGGTGATGTTCATCGGGGTTCACATCCTTTCCGTGGGCCGGCTGGTCTTCACCTCCGCGCACGGACTGGGTCGGTCTCGACGCCGGGCCACACCGTTCGGCTGTGCGCTGGACTACCCGCTGCGCGGCGGGACACTCGCGCTCCGCACCCACCCTTTCGGGGCGCTGTACGCCCTGAAAGGGTGAACAACCGGCCGGAACCACCCGAACCGACCACCAATAGCACACGATGCGTGACCGAACATCCACAGGTCGTTGTCACCGCATCGCGGCGACACGCCATGATGTGTGCGCGCGAGCGGAGGTGAACGTGGCCCACGACAGCGACGACTACTACGCGGTGCTGGGTGTGGCGAGTGACGCCACGTCGACCGAGATCAAGTCGGCCTACCGGGCACTGGTCCGTACCGCACACCCGGACGCGGGCGGATCGGCCGCGGAATTCCAGTTACTGCGGCAGGCCTACGACACGCTGTCCGACCCGGCCCGGCGCGCGACCTACGACCGCCGGGGACGCCGCCCGTCCCGGGCGGTCGCGGCCGAGACGCGATCGAGGCGCTGGGCGACGCCACGCCGGTTCGGCGAGGACCCCGACTTCGTTCCCCCGGCACCGGTCGTCGACGTGACGAGCCTGCCGTGGTGGAGGCTGATGGACGGCGTGTCCCGGGTGCACTACGCGCATCCCGGCTCGCCGGGGCACGCGACGGTGGCGGCGGCCGCGACCGGAACGCTGCTGCTGCCGCTGCCGCTCGTGGTGCCGTTCGCCTTCTCGGTGTGGCTGACGGCCGTGTGGCTGCTGCTGGTCGTCTCGGCCGTGGCCGCCGCGGTCCTGCTCGTGCGGCGGCATCTGGAGTCGCTGCGCACGGTCCGCGCGTTTCGCGGCGAGTTCGGCGAGCGCGTGGTGTTCGGCTCTCCGGGCACGGAGCCCGACCAGGTGGCCGAGCGGCTGACGGCCGATCTTGTCGAACGCTACCTCCGGCGGCTGCCGGGGGTCCGCGTGTTCCACGGCCTGGCCTGGCCCGGCTCGGTGTTCGCCGACGTGGACCACGCGGTGCTGTGCGGAAGCAGGCTGGTGCTCGTGGAGTCGAAATCCTGGCTGCCGGGCCACTACGACACGGACCCCGACGGCACGCTCACCCGCAACGGCCGCCGCTTCCGGGGCGGCGGCACCAGACTGGCGGAGAGCCTGGAAGCCTTCCGCGCGCTGTTGCCCGACGTGGAGATCCGGGCAGCGCTGGTGCTCTACCCGAGCCGCTCGGGCGAGCTGACCACCGGCGGACGGTTCCACGGCGACTCCCCGCCGATGACGCCGGAGCAGTTCGTGCGGCAGGTCGGCGACTGGCTGGCCGACGAGCCCGTGACAGTGGACCGCCACGTGTTCCGCACGGTGCTCGGCCAGGTGGTCGGCCACTCCCCCGCACCGTCGGCGTGACACCGCCTGCAGGTCGTGTGGCGGGGCAGTACGGGCGCCGGAACCCGCTCGTCATCATGGCCTCAGTCCGGGGACTTGAGCATCTCCAGAAGGATGCGCTGCAGCTCGGTGCGGTCCCTCGGGGTAATCCGCGCCAGCCTGCGGTCGAACTCCGCCGCGAGCGCTGAGAGCGCGCGGTCCCGCGCCGCCTCGCCCTGGGCAGTCAGTAGGAGCCGATGCCGCCGCAGGTCCTCGTCGTCGATCTCGCGCCGTATGAACCCCTTTGCGACGAGGTTGCGGACGTAGACCGTCACGCTGGCTTTCGGGATCATCAGCGCCGCCGCGAGTTCGGCAGGGTACGGCGACGCGGCCACCTCGGCCAGCACGAAGAACTCCTTCGTCTCCAGCCCAAGCTCGGCCAGTTCGACGCTGCAGGTTTCCAGCACGACGCTCAGCAGACGCTGGTTCAGCGTCCACAGCTGTGCCCCGTCAACCGCCACGCGAGTCCCTCCGTCCATCCAGGTGATACAGTTCTGAATTAGTTCGATAATGTATCAGAAGTTCTTCGTACTGGACGACTATGGAACAAACACCGACGCGGAAGGCGCCATCAGATGCTTCAGCACCTCACGATCCCGCGTGGGCCGATCGATCTCGCGGCCGACCTCTACCTGCCCGACAGCATCGACGACGCGGCGCCGCTGCGCACCGTGGTGCTCTCCACGCCCGGCAGCAGCGTGAAGGAGCAGATCGGCGCGAACTACGCATCCCGCCTCGCCGCCCGCGGCATCGCGGCGCTCGTGTTCGACCCCGCCCATCAAGGTCAGAGCGGCGGAGAACCCCGCGACCTCGAAGACCCCTACCGCCGCGGTGAGGACATCTCCTACGCGATCGACGCGCTCAGCACGATCCCCGGCATCGACCCCGAGCGCGTCGGCGTCCTCGGCATCTGCGCCGGCGGAGGCTACGCAGTGCACACCGCCCGCACGGACCACCGCATCAAGGCGGTCGGCACGGTCGTCCCCAGCAACATGGGCACCTCGTTCCGCAGCTTCCAGCCGGACGGCGCATCAGTGGCACTCGACACCATGGCCGACGCGCGCATCGAAGAGACCCGCTCCGGCGAGCTGACCCGCGTGAACTGGCTGCCCGACACCCTGGAGGAAGCCGAAGCAGTCGGGCTGACCGATATCGACACGACCCAGGCAATCACCTACTACCGCACCGAGCGGGGCAGGAACGAACACTCCACGAACCGCCGCCTCTCGCGCGGCGACTCGATGCTGCTGGGCTACGACGCCTATCATCTGGTCGATCAGCTCATGACCCAGCCGCTGCAGGTCATCCTCGCCGGACGCATCGGCAACACCGGCTCCTACGAGTCCGGCATGCAGCTGTGGAAGCTGGCACCCAACCCGGTCGACCTCATGGTGATCGACGGTGCTGGCCACTACGAGATGTACGACGAGCCCGAGTATGTCGACGACGCTGTCGACCGGCTCGTCAACTTCTACTCGAACAACCTGTAAATCGTCCAACCCGGTGAACCCATGCGGTCACAGCACTAGCGTGTGTGCCTCGTGGTTCGCGGCGAGGAGTGGCCCCATGACCGAGAGCGTTCCCGCCGCCCGGCCGGGACGCGCGGTGTCTGTCCCGGCGCTGGCGGGGCTGGCCGCACTGGTGACCGGCGCCGCCGTGCTGGGTGTGCTCCACGTGCTGCCCTCCAGTGCCGGGGTCGATCCGGTGCGCGACACGATCAGCGAGTACGTGTACGGCCCGGACCGGTGGCTGTTCCACACGGCCGTCGTGCTGGTCGCACTCGGCTCGGCCTGCGCGTTCGCGACGATGGTGGGGCGCGCTCTGGTCCGTCCCGTCTCGGCGGCCACGGTGTTCGCCGCGTTGTGGGTGGCCGGGCTCGTCGCGGTCGTCGTGTTCCCGAAGACGGACTGGTCGGTCGGGCCGAGCCTCGCGGGCACGATTCACCGGTACGCGAGCGTGGTCGCGTTCGCGAGTCTGCCGCTGGCCGTGTGGTCGGCGGCCGGTGCGGTCTACCCCACCGCCGCCCGGCCGCGGCGCACCGCGCGCCTGCTCGCACTGGCTTCACTGGCCTGGCTCGGGATCGTGGCGGGCGCGGTCGTGGTGATGCTGTTCGGCGGTGAACCCTGGTGGCGGTCGATCCCGCTGGGGCTCGTGGAACGGCTGCTGGCCGCGACGGAGGTCCTGGCGATCGGATCGCTGCTGCCCGGGCTCCTGCGCGTGGACGATCTCACCTCCTCCGAGGCCGATCCCCTGGTACCGTGCTAAGCGCACGCTTACTCAACGAGGAGGTGCGGGTGTTCCCGCAGAACGCAGGAGGATTGCAGTGACCGAGTCTCCTTCCCGGGTCGCCATCGTCACCGGCGCGGGCCGTGGTATCGGCGCGGCCGTCGCCCGGCGGCTCGCGTCCGACGGCTTCGCCGTCGCTCTGGCCGATCTCGACGAGGCCGCCGTCAAGGCCGGAGCCGACGCCATCACCGCGGACGGGGGCCGCGCGATGGGCGTGGGCGTGGACGTCGGTGACGCCGACTCCGTGAACGCCGCCGTCGCCACTGTGGCCGACGAACTCGGGCCGCCGACCGTGCTCGTCAACAACGCCGGCATCACGCGCGACAACATGCTGTTCAAGATGAGCGAGTCCGACTGGGACTCCGTCATGACCGTGCACCTGCGAGGCTCGTTCCTGATGAGCCGCGCCGCCCAGCAGCACATGACCCAGCAGCAGTGGGGCCGCATCGTCAACCTCTCCAGCACGTCCGCGCTGGGCAACCGGGGCCAGGCCAACTACGCGACCGCCAAGGCGGGACTGCAGGGCTTCACCAAGACACTGGCCATCGAGCTGGGCAAGTTCGGCGTCACCGCCAACGCCATCGCGCCGGGCTTCATCGAGACCGACATGACCGCCGCGACGGCGGAGCGGGTGGGAGTGCCGTTCGAGGACTTCAAGAAGGCCGCCGCCGCCGAGATCCCGGTACGCAGGGTCGGCAGGCCCGCCGACATCGCGGGCGTCGTGTCGTTTCTCGTGAGCGAGGACGCGTCGTTCGTGTCGGGGCAGGTCATCTACGTCGCCGGCGGGCCGAGGGCATGAGCGGGGTGCGTGTCTTTCCCGACCTCGGCGCGTTCGCCGGTGCCGTGGGTGAGCCGCTGGGCACCGGCGAGTGGCACACCATCACCCAGGAGCAGGTAAACCTCTTCGCCGACGCCACGGGTGATCACCAGTGGATCCACGTGGACGTGGAGCGCGCGCGGCAGGGACCGTTCGGTGCGCCGGTCGCCCACGGCTACCTCACCCTGTCACTGATCCCGCAGCTGGGCGCCGAGATCTACCGCGTCGAGGGCCTGCGCATGGGCATCAACTACGGGCTGAACAAGGTGCGGTTCCCGCAGGCGGTGACCGTCGGCTCGCGGATCAGGGCGAGCGCCGACCTCGTGTCGGTCACCGAGACGGCTCAGGGCGCGCAGGCCGTCGTGCGCTGGACGCTGGAGATCGAGGGGCAGGCCAAACCCGCGTGCGTCGCCGAGACCGTCGCACTGCTGGTGCCCTAGGAACGACGACGGCAAGGACGCGCGCGGTGCCGCCCTCGGACATACCGACTGGTCGGTACCGCCGCGTCCGCCGTGACAAGGAGGTCACATGAGCGAGGACTCCCCACCGGGACTGGACCTGGCACGCCTGCGTACCCACCTCGACGCCGAACGCCCCGGCCTGGTCACCGGAGAGCTGCGCGCCCGGGTGATCGAGGGCGGCCGGTCCAACCTCACCTACGTCGTCGAGGACGGCACGCACCGCTGGGTGGTGCGCAGGCCGCCGCTGGGCCACGTGCTGCCCACGGCGCACGACATGCGCCGCGAACACACGGTCATCAGCGCGCTCGGCCCCACCCCGGTCCCCGTGCCGGCGACCCTGCTGCTGTGTACGGACGAGTCCGTCCTCGGGGCGCCGTTCTACGTCATGGACCACGTCGAGGGCACGCCGTACCGGCAGCGCGACCAGCTCGTGCCGTTGGGCGCCGACCGCACGCGGCGGATCGCCGAGTCGATGGTCGACACGCTGGCCGAGCTGCACGCGGTCGACCACCGCGCCGTGGGACTGGCCGAATTCGGCAGGCCCGACGGATTCCTCGAACGGCAGTTGCGGCGCTGGGGCAAGCAGCTCGACGCCTCCCGCAGCCGCGATCTGCCCGGCGTCGACCGGCTGCGCGAGCGCCTCGCGGCGCGGCTGCCGCCGTCACCGCCGCCCACCGTGGTCCACGGTGACTACCGGCTCGACAACCTGCTGGTCGCGGGCGACGACACGATCACGGCGGTGCTGGACTGGGAGATGTCCACCGTGGGCGACCCGCTCACCGACATCGCACTGCTCATCGCCTACACGGAGGGCGAGGCGCTGGGCGACGACCTCAGCAGCGTCGCGTCCGCGCCGGGATTCCCGCCGGTGGCCGACCTCGTCGCCCGCTACACGGCGACGTCCGGCCGGGACACCTCGGCGATGGGCTGGTATCTCGGCTTCGCGTTCTTCAAGCTCGCCGTGATCCTGGAGGGGATCTACTACCGGTTCAACCAGGGCAAGACGGTCGGCGAGGGGTTCGACCGCATCGGAGCCAGTGTCGCGCCGCTGGTCGCGCGCGGCAACGCCGTGCTGGAGGAGGACTGATGGATTTCGCGTTCGACGCCACCACCGAGCGCTACCGCGAGAAGCTGTTCGCGTTCCTGGACGAGGAGGTCTATCCCGCCGAGGCGGTGCTCGCCGAGCAGACCCGTGAGGCCACCGAGCCGTGGCGCACGCCCCCGATCGTGCGGGAACTCCGGTCCCGCGCCCGCGACCGTGGTCTGTGGAACCTGTTCCTGCCGGGCGAGCACGGCGCCGGACTGACCAACACCCAGTACGCGCCGCTGGCCGAGATCACGGGCCGCAGTCCCCACCTGGCCCCGATCGCCACCAACTGCGCGGCCCCGGACACCGGCAACATGGAACTGCTGGCCGAGTTCGGTTCGGCCGAACAACAGCAGCGGTGGCTCGCACCCCTGCTCGACGGCGAGATCCGCTCGGCGTTCGCCATGACGGAGCCCGACGTCGCGTCCTCCGACGCGCGCAACATCGGCACCCGCATCCGGCGCGACGGCGACGACTACGTGATCACCGGCCGCAAGTGGTTCATCTCGGGTGCCATGAACCCGGACTGCCGGGTCTTCATCGTCATGGGCAAGACGGACCCCGACGCGGCCCCACACCAGCAGCAGAGCATGATCCTCGTGCCCCGGGACACGCCGGGCGTCCAGGTGAAGCGGGCCATGACCGTCTTCGGCTACGGCGACGAGGAGTCCAGCGGGCACGCCGAGATCGTGTTCGACGGAGCGCGGGTGCCCGCCACCCACCTCGTGGGCGGCGAGGGCGAGGGGTTCGCCATCGCGCAGGCCCGGCTCGGCCCCGGCCGCATCCACCACTGCATGCGGGCCATCGGCATGGCCGAGCGCGCGATCGAGCTGATGTGCCGCCGGGCGGTCTCGCGCGTCACGTTCGGGACCCCGCTCGCCCAGCAGGGTGTGGTCCAGGACTGGATCGCCGAGTCGCGGGTGCGGGTGGAACAGCTGCGCCAGCTCGTGCTCAAGACCGCGTGGCTGATGGACACGGTCGGCAACAAGGGTGCCCACACCGAGATCCAGGCGATCAAGATCGCGACGCCGATCACGGTGGAGTGGATTCTCGACAAGGCCATCCAGCTGCACGGCGCGGGCGGGGTGAGCCAGGACTTCCCGCTGGCCTCCCTCTGGGCCGCCGTGCGGACATTGCGGCTGGCCGACGGCCCCGACGAGGTACACAAGCGCTCGCTCGCCCGCCGCGAACTGAAGAGGTACCAGTCATGAGCCAGGACCAGCACCAACCTGACGACGCACGAACCGCGGCGCTGCGGGAGCGAGTAGCCGCGTTCCTCGCCGCGCACGACCCCGCGGGCACCGATCGGCTGGACTTCCTGCGGGCGCGGTTCGACGCCGGGCTGGCCTGGGTCCACTTCCCCGAGGGACTCGGCGGGCTCGACGCGCCGCGCGCGCTGCAGTCCGTGGTCGACGCGGCGTTCGCGGCGGCGGGTGCGCCGGACAACGACCCGCGCCGCAACGGTATCGGGCTCGGGATGGCCGCCCCGACGATTCTCACCGTCGGCACCGACGAGCAGCGACAGCGCTTCCTGCGTCCGTTGTGGACCGGAGAGGAGGTCTGGTGCCAGCTGTTCAGCGAACCGGGCGCCGGCTCCGATCTCGCGGCACTGGCCACCCGCGCGGTCCCCGACGGCGACGACTGGGTGGTCACCGGGCAGAAGGTGTGGACCTCGTCCGCGCACACCGCGCGCTGGGCGATCCTGCTCGCCCGCACCGATCCCGACGCGCCCAAGCACCGCGGACTCACCTACTTCGTGTGTGACATGACCGCGCCCGGTGTGGAGGTGCGCCCGCTGCGCCAGCTCACCGGCGAGGCCGAGTTCAACGAGGTGTTCCTCACCGACGTGCGCGTGCCCGACGCCCACCGGCTCGGCGCGGTCGGCGAGGGCTGGCGGGTCGCGCAGACCACACTGATGAACGAGCGGGTGGCCATCGGCGGGCACGCGGCCCCGCGCGAGAGCGGGATGCTCGGCCGGGTCGCAGCGACCTGGCGGGACCGGCCGAGCGCGCGCACCGCCGAGTCGCACGCGCGACTGCTGCGGCTGTGGGCCGAGCAGGAGGCGTTCCGCCTGGCCGGGGTCCGGTTGCGCCAGCAGCTGGCGGCGGGGGCGCCGGGGCCGGAGGGCTCGGCGATGAAGCTCGCGTTCGCCCGGCTGGCGCAGGCCGGCTCGGCTCTGGAGCTGGAGCTGCTGGGCGAGGACGGACTGCGCTACGACGACTGGTCGCTGCGCAGGCCCGACCTCGTGGACTTCACCGGCAGGGAGGCGGGTTACCGCTACCTGCGCGCCAAGGGCAACTCCATCGAGGGCGGCACCTCGGAGGTCCTGCGCAACATCATCGCCGAACGGGTGCTCGGACTTCCGGCCGAGCCGAGGACGGACAAGGACGTCGCATGGAAGGACCTGCCCCGATGAGCACACCGGACCTGCTCTACTCCGACGTGGAGGACGACCTGCGGGCCACGGTGCGGGACCTCGTCCGCGACCACTGCCCCCCGGACTCGCTGATCGCGAGGGCCGACAGTGCCGAGCCGTACGACCTCGCACTGTGGCGCACGCTCGCGGCCGACCTCGGGCTGGCGGGACTGGCCGTGCCGGAGGCCTCCGGCGGGCAGGGGGCGTCCGCCCGCGAGGTCGCGCTGGTGCTGGAGGAGCTGGGGCGCGGCCTGGCGCCCGTGCCGTTCCTCGGTAGCGCGGTGCTCGCCACGTCGGTGCTGTCGCGGGTGGCGGCCGCCGAGCCGGGCGAGCACCCCACGGCGCTGCTACGGCGGCTTGCCGACGGCAGCGCGACCGGAGCGCTCGCGGTATCGCTGGCCGCCCTTCCCGACGGGGAGTTCCCCACCACGGTGAACGCAGAATCCCTGGGCGACGCGATCGTGCTCGACGGGGCCGTCACCACGGTCGCCGACGCCTCGGTGGCGGACGAGTTCGTGGTGCCCGCCGTGGGGCCGGACGGTCCCGGCCTGTACGCCGTGGCCGCGGGCGCGCACGGCGTGACCGTGTCCGAGGCCGTGTCGTTCGACCTCACCCGGCGCGTCGGCGACGTGGCGCTGCGGCGGGCACCGGCGCGGGTGCTGGCGACCGGGGAGACGGCACGGACCGCGCTGCGAGAGGGGCTGCTGACGGCCGCGGGGTTGCTCGCGTCCGAGCAACTCGGCGTGGCGCAGTGGTGTCTGGACACGACGGTGGCGTACGTGAAGCAGCGCCACCAGTTCGGCAGGCCCGTCGGCTCGTTCCAGGCGGTCAAGCACCGGCTCGCCGACGTGTGGCTGTCCCTGGTGGGGGCACGCGCCGCCGCGCGCTACGCCGCCGACGTGCTCGCGTCGCCGGAGGCGTTCGAGCCCGGCTCCGATGTGGAGGTCGCGGTGGCCGTGGCGCAGTCGTCCTGCGCGGTCCTCGCCGTGCAGGCCGCCGAGGAGGCCGTCCAGCTGCACGGCGGCATCGGCATGACGTGGGAGCATCCGGTGCATCTCTACCTCAAGCGCGCCAAGGCCGACGAGCTGGCCCTCGGCACCCCGGCCCGCCACCGCGCGGCCCTGGCGACCCCGGCGAACCTGCCCCCGCCGCCGTGAGCGGGATCGCGACGGAGCGGGTCAGGTCGGCCGGAGGGAGTCCAGAAGCAGGTCCGCGAAGTGGTCGCCCACCTCGCGGGCGGAGAGACTTCCGCTCGGCCGGTACCAGAATCCGAGGTGGTGCACCGCGCCGAAGAAGAAGTCCACGATGATCTCGGCGGG
The DNA here is from genome assembly GCF_005862235.1 of Saccharomonospora piscinae. Taxonomy (GTDB): domain Bacteria; phylum Actinomycetota; class Actinomycetes; order Mycobacteriales; family Pseudonocardiaceae; genus Saccharomonospora; species Saccharomonospora piscinae. Next base: position 618,231 of record NZ_VCEK01000001.1, read on the forward strand.
CTTGTCCGAGCGGAACTCGCCCCCGCGCTGGCCCTGTTCGATGAGCGAACGGAACCGCTCGTGGTAGCGGCGGCGCTGTGTGCGCACCGCCTGGCGCGTGGCGGGGTCGAGCCGGTGCATCGACTGGAAGAAGATCGCCGTGTCGTCGAGGTTCGCGATGGTGCTCACCACCACGTCGGCGGCGATGGCACGCAGCCGCGCCGCCACCGGTTCCTCGCTCGCGGCCAGCTCGTCGAGCCTGCGGGTCTGCTCCCGCAGCACCCGCGCGTAGATCTCGTGGAGCAGGTCGTCCTTCGAGCGGAAGTAGTGGTACATCGCGCCCTTGGTGACCCCGGCCGCCTCGACGATGCGGCTCACCGACGTGCGGTCGAACCCGTGCTCGGCGAACAACCGGGTGGCCGCCGACAGCAGTCGCCGCTGCACACCACGCCGGTCGTCGGGAACGCTCATCGCGGCGAGCATACCCACGGTCGCCACGCGCTCCGGCGCGTCACCCCGCGGCGCCGGAGCGGCCCTCGGGTTGCTCCAGGGTGCGCTGGAGCTTGTTCATCCCGCCGAGCCAGCGGTCGGTCTCGGTGGCCCGGCGCGCGTAGTACTCGGCGACTTCCGGGTGCGGCAGGATGAGGAACCGCCCGTCCCGCAGGCCCTCCACGGTGACCTCGGCGACCCGCTCGGCGGTGATCGCGCCGGGGCCGAGCAGAGCCGCCCCGGCGGGGCCCGCGTCCGCGAGCATCCCGGTGCGCACGCCCTGCGGGCACACGGCCTGCACGCGAATGCCCCGGTGCCGGTAGGTCGCCGCGAGCCACTCCGCGAAGCCCAGTGCGGCGTGCTTGCTCGCCGAGTACGGCGCCGAGCCCAGGCTCGTCAGCAGGCCGGCCGCCGAGACGGTCGCGAGGAAGTGACCCCGCCCGCGCTCCAGCCAGCGCGGCAACAACTCGCGGGTGGCGCGCACGTGGGCCATCACGTTGACCTCCCACACCCGCGCCCATGCGTCCTCGGACGCCTCCGGCCCGCCGGGCACGGCGATTCCCGCGTTCGCGCTGAACAGATCGATCTCGCCGAGGGTCTCGCGAGCGGTGCCCACGAGCGCCCGCACGCCCTCCTCGGACGCGACGTCGCCCGCGAAGGCCGTGCCGCCGATGCGCTGCGCGACGGCCGTCGCGGCGTCGGCGTCGAGGTCGGCGACGACGACCCGCGCCCCTTCCGCCGCGAACCGTTCGGCCAGCGCGGCCCCGATGCCGTTGCCGCCACCGGTGATCACCACACCGGCGTCGGCGAGTTCGGTGGTCACAGGCCACCGCCGAGAGTCACGCCGCCGTCGACGACGAGCGTCTGCCCGGTGATCCACGCGGACTGCTCGGACAGCAGGAAGGTCACCGCCCCCGCCACGTCGGACGGAACGCCGAGCCGCCGCATCGGGTACGCCGAGGCCACCTCCTCCTCCCGGTCCTCGTAGAGGGCGGTGGCGAAGGAGGTCTTCACCACGGCGGGCGCCACGGCGTTCACCCGGATCGCCGGGGCGAGTTCCCCGGCCAGCTCGGTGGTCAGCCGCATCAGCGCCGCCTTGCTGACGCCGTACATGCCGATGCCGGGCGAGTTCCGCAACCCGGCGATCGAGGCGACGTTGACGATGGCGCCACCGTGTTCACCCATGCCCGCGTCGCGCACCTTCCGGGTCCACGACAGCGGGGCGAGCACGTTGACGCCGAAGATCTTCGCGGCAGCCTGGGGGTCGACGTCGAGCAGCGAGCCGTACACCGGGTTGATGCCGGTGTTGTTGACGAGGAAGTCGACGCGCCCGAACGCCCGCCGGGTGCGTTCGATCACCTCGTCCTGGTGCTCGGGGTCGTCGGCCTTGCCGGGCACCCCGAGCGCGACGGCGTCGCCACCGAGTTGCGCCGCGGCCTCGGCCAGCGGCTCGGGCTTGCGGGCGGTGATGGTGACCTTCGCGCCGGCGGCGACGAGGGCCTGCGCCACCCCGAAACCGATGCCCCTGCTGGCCCCTGTCACAATCGCGACACGGTCGGTCAGTGATTCCACGGCCGTTCTCCTCTCCAGGCTAAGCGCTCGCTTACAATTCGGGGATGACGATGTCGCTGTCGGCCGAACTGTGGCCGGATGTCCAACCGGACGCGGCGCGGCGGCTCATGCTCGCCGGTGTCGAGTCCTTCGCCCAGCGCGGCTATCACGCCACCACCACCCGTGACATCGCGACCAACGCGGGCATGAGCCCGGCCGCGCTGTACGTCCACTTCCCGTCGAAGGCGGCGCTGCTGTTCGCCATCAGCCGCAGCGGACACGAACAGGCGCTCGCGCTCGTGCAGAACGCGGCCGAGCAGGCCGACACGCCGATGACGGCGTTGCGCGAGATCGTGGAACGGTTCGTGGCCTGGCACGCGCGGCGGCACACGGTCGCGCGGGTGGTGCAGTACGAACTGGGCGCGCTGCCCGAGCAGGAGTACCGCGTGGTGGCCGAACTGCGCCGCGGCATCGAGCGCATCGTCCACGACATCGTGGTCCGCGGCGCCGAGGCCGGGCAGTTCACGGTGTCGGACCCGATGACCGCCGCACGCGCGGTGCTCTCACTGGGCGTGGACGTCGCCCGCTGGTACACCGACCGCTCCCGCACATCGCCCGCCGAGCTGGGACGGCAGTACGGCGAACTCGCCCTGCGCATGCTGGGCGCCGACCCGGCCCGTGCGGCGAGCCCGCGCAACTGAGCACCGCGCACGCACACCTCCGCTGACGTCGTGGCGCGGGAGCACTCCCGCCGGACCAGCCACATACTAAGCGGTCGCTCACCACTCCCGCCACCCCCGGCGGGTCCCCGTCACACGCGCACGACCTCCACCCCGCTGTGCCGGAACTCCCTCACCAGAGCGCGGTCGGCACCGGTGTCGGTGACCAGCGTGTCCACCGCGTCGATGCCACAGATCGCGGCGAAGGCGGTGCGGCCGAGCTTGCCCGAGTCGGCCACCACGATCACCCGGTTGGCCCGCTCGACGAACGCGCCGTTGACGGCGGCCTCACCCTCGTGCTGGGCCGCCGCGCCCCTGGTGACGTCGAGCGCGTCGACCCCGAGGAACAGCACGTCGAGCGAGATGCGTTCCAGGATCGGCGTCGCCAGCGGCCCGGTCAGCTCGTAACTCAGTGCGCGAGCCACTCCCCCGGTGACCACCACGCGAAGGTGCGGGCGCACGGTCAGCTCGTTCGCGATGTTGACCGCGTTGGTGACGACGACGACCTCGTCACCCGGCGCCGGACCCCGCAGTTCCGGCCGTAGCGCGATCTCGCGGGCGACCTCCGTGGTCGTCGTGCCGCCGTTGAGGCCCACCACCGCGCGCGGCTCCACCAGAGACGCCGCCTCCCTGGCGATCCGGGTCTTCTCCTCGGCATGGCGGGTGGTCTTGTACCGCAGCGGCAGATCGGACGAGCCGGGTGCGGTGGTGGCGCCGCCCCGGGTCCGCGTGATGAGCTGCTGCTCGGCGAGTTCGTCGAGGTCGCGCCTCGCCGTGGCCGCCGACACCCCGAGTTCCCGCACGAGGTCGTCCACGTGAACGCTCTCCCGCTCGATGACGAGTTCGAGCAGGCCCGCTAGTCTCTCGTGGCGGTTCATCGGAGACCCCCTTTCCGCTATCGTCCTCATCGTACTGCTCCCGTGACGGATTCTGACGAGAAGTCCGGGAAAACGAACAGTATCGCTCACGCGCGGAAGCGAGTTCTCGATGATCCTCACCATCACGCCCAACCCCGCCCTGGACGTCACCTACCACCTCGCGGACGTGCGGTGGGGTGAGGTCAACCGGGTCACCGAGGTCACCGAGACGGCGGGCGGCAAGGGCGTCAACGTCGCGCGGGTCCTTCACCAGCTCTCCGAACCGGTCAGCTGCACGGGATTTCTCGGCGGCGACACCGGGGACCGCATGCGGGACATGCTGGCGGGACTCGACCAGCGGTGGGTTCCGGTTCCGCACACCACACGACGCACCACGGCCGTGGTCACCGGCACGGCAACCACGCTGTTCAACGAACCCGGGGCGCCGGTGGACGAGGGCGCCTGGCACGCGCTCTCGACGGTGGTGGCCGACGTCGCGGGCCGGGGTGACGTCGTCGTGCTGTCCGGCTCGATGCCGCCCGGCACCACCGAGTCCGCCGTGGGCGAACTGGTCTCCCACGCCGCGAGGCGGGGCGCCCGCGTCGTGGCCGACACGTCGGGCCCGCTGCTGCGCACCGCCGCGCGCGCGGGCGCGGCGCTGGTGAAGCCGAACCAGGAGGAGCTGCGCGAGGCCACCGGGGAGGCCGACGTCGTCGCGGGCGCGCAGGTCTTGCTTGCCGACGGCGCCGAAGCCGTGGTCGTGTCGCTCGGCGAGGACGGAATGCTGGCACTCACCGGCGGTTCTGGCCGTCCACACCGGACTGTCCGTGCCCGGCCCTCGGGCGTGGTTCCGGGCAATCCGACCGGCGCGGGTGACGCGGCGGTGGCCGCACTGGCCCGGGCACTGCACGCCGCGGCGGCGACGCCGCTGGAGTCCGTCCTCCACGCGAGTCTGGCCGACGCGGTCGCGCTGTCCGCCGCCGCCGTGGCGTGTCCCGTGGCGGGCGAGGTCGACCTCGGCCGGTACCAGCGGGAGCGCGCGGCCGTGGCCGCCACCACCGGCTGAGGCCCGGCTGTGTCGTGAAGGGAGGCCGGGCTACGGGACCTGCGGACACGGCTACGTGAAGTGCGAACACGACTACGCCAGCTGCGGACACGGCTACGCAGGCTGCGGACACGGTGTCTTGATTGGTTTTGATTGGAAATCGCTCAGTTCGATCAGCTCTTGACAGCTTGTTGGCGGTCCGGCAAAGATTGCCGCCACGTCAACGCCGACGAGGAGTGGGTGAATCGTGGACGTCACGCCGAGCCGAAGGTCGTTCCTTTCCAGCATGGGTCTGGCGGCGGGAGCCGTCGCCGCCAGCGGTGCGCTACCAGCCGGAGCCGTCACCGAGACGGCGCTGGCCCCCGGACGCAAACCGGGCCAGCGTTCGATGATCGGAGTCCCGTTCGAGCGCCACGACGAGGTCCGCATCGGCCTCATCGGGCTGGGCAACCGGGGCATGGGCATGCTCTCGGGCTGGCTCGCCGTCCCCGGCGCGGTCGTCACCGCCGTGTGCGACACGGTCCCGGAGCGGGCCGAGCGGGCGGCCGACACCGTCCGGTCGGAGACCGGCAACCGCCCCACTGTCCATACGGGAAGCGACAGCGCGTACGAACAGCTGTGCGCGTCCGACGACGTCGATCTGATCTACGTCGCGACGCCGTGGGAGTGGCACTTCCGGCAGGGAATGGCCGCGCTCAAGGGCGGCAAGCACGTCGGTATCGAGCTGCCGATCGCCACGGAGCTGCGCGAGCTGTGGCGGCTGGTCGACGCCTCGGAGCGCGCGAACCGCCACTGCTTCCTGATGGAGAACTGCTCGTACGGCCGCAACGAACTGGCGATCCTGCGCATGGCCCACGACGGGCTGTTCGGCGGTCTCACCCACGGCCACGGCGGCTATCTCCACGATCTGCGGGAGCTGCTGTTCAACGGCCACTACGAGCCCGAGGACTGGCGGCGGGCCTGGCACGCGAAGCTCGACGCAAGCTTCTACGCCATGCACGGACTCGCCCCCATCGCGGCCTGCATGGACGTCAACCGCGGTGACCGCTTCCACTACCTCACGGCCACCAGCTCGGCGGCGCTGGGGCTGGCCGACTACCGCGAGCGCTTCATGCCCGAGGGTCACCCGTCGTGGAGCGACACCTACGTCAAGGGCGACCGCACCACCAGCATGATCATGACGGCGAAGGGCAGGCTGGTCCGCGCCGAGCACGATGTCAGCTCGCCCCGGCCGTACAGCCGCATCAACAGCATCGCGGGAGCACGCGGCATCTTCGAGGACTACCCCACCCGCATCTACGTCGAGCCCGACCACAGCGGGCACCAGTGGGCCGACGCCCAGCCGTACCTCGACCGCTACGACCACTGGCTGTGGCGCAAGGTCGGTGACGACGCCGAGAACAACGGCGGGCACGGCGGCATGGACTACATCCTCCAGTGGCGGATCGTCCAGCAGATGCGCGCGGGCCTGGTACCCGACATCGACGTGTACGATTCCGCAGCCTGGTGCGCCTCGGTCCCGCTGTCGGGTGAGTCGATCCGCAAGGGCAGCCGTCCCGTGGCGGTGCCCGACTTCACGCGCGGCCACTGGGAGGAGCCGAGGCCGGGCCTCGACTCGGAGGAGACCGACATGCCGGCCGTCCGCCGCGGTGGCCGGTGAGCGACAAGCGACGCAGCCGCGCTGCGACAGGAGGAACGGCCGTGAGACGAAGGACGAGGGGCGCCGCGCTGGTCGCCGTGGCGACGATGGCGCTGACCGCGTGTTCGGGAGGGGATGGCGCCGAGGACGGCAGCGTGGAGCTGACCATGCTCGCCGCCTCCTACTCCGACAACACCAAGCAGCTGTGGGAGGGGGTGATCGCGAGTTACGAGGACGCCAACCCCGGGGTCACGGTGAACCTGGAGATGCAGTCGTGGGAGAACATCAACGACGTCATCCGCACCCGGGTGCAGTCCAACGAGGCTCCCGACATCCTCAGCATCGACGCCTTCGCGGGCTACGTCGAGGACGACCTGCTGTACTCGGCCGAGGAGCTGCTGTCGCAGGAGACGATCGACGACTTCGAGGACTCGTTCCGTGAGAACGCCTCCATCGACGGCACCCAGTACGGGTTCCCGCTCATCGCGTCGGCGCGGGCGCTGTTCGTCAACGACGAGCTGCTGGCCGAGGCCGGCGTCGAAGAACCGCCGACGACGTGGGAGGAGCTGCGCGCCGCCGCCGAGGCGGTCACCGAATCCACCGACGCCTACGGCTACGGTCTGCCGCTCGGGTCCGAGGAGGCTCAGGCCGAGGCCGGTATCTGGTTCCTCGGCGCGGGCGGCGGTTACGGCGACGCCCAGAAGATCACGGTGGACACGCCGCAGAACCGCGAGGCGGCGGCCTTCATGAAGGGCCTCTACGACGACGGCCTCACCCAGCCCGACGCGGGAGCGACCCAGCGCACGCCGATGCTCGACCAGTTCATCCAGGGCCGGTTCGGCATGGCGATGGGCCTGCCGCCGATCGTCGGCATGATCGAGGAGAAGAACCCCGAGCTCGACTACTCGATCGTCGACATCCCCACCAAGGACGGCGAGCAGGTGACCCTCGGGGTGGCGGACCACCTCATGTCCTTCCGCAACGACGAGGACAAGGCCGAGGAGGTGGGCGCGTTCCTCGACCACTTCTACCAGCCGGAGAACTACGTCGAGTTCGTCGACACCGAGGGGTTCCTGCCGGTGACCAAGTCCGGCGCCGAGCAGACGACCAACGAGGCCATGGGACCGTTCCTCGACATGCTGCCCTCGGCCGAGTTCTATCCCTCGACGAACCCCGCCTGGGCGACCACGCAGGCGGCGATGCAGTCGCAGATCGGATTGCTCACCACGGGCACCGCCCCACAAGAGGTCCTGGCCGGTATCCAGGCCGAGGCCGACAACGCCTGAGGGTGTCCGGACGCCGGGTGCCGCCTTCGTGGCGGCACCCGGCGTGCGCGAAGGGAACGTCGATGTCACACACTCCGACCGTCGCCGCGAGCGGGCGCCGTCGTCGCGGCCGTGGCCGCGAGCTGCTGCGGGCACTGCCCTGGATCGGGCCGAGCCTGCTGCTCATCGCCGGGATCGTGTTCTACCCGGCCGTGCTGATGATCATCAACTCGACGCGGGAGATCTCCCAGACGGGAGTGGATCGCGGCAGCGCGGGGCTCGACAACTACGACGCGCTGTTCGAGATGCCCGCGCTGCCCGGTGTGCTGCTGCGCACCGTGCTGTGGGTGTCGGTCGTCGTGGTGGTCACGATCGTGCTGTCGCTCGCGCTGGCCAACCTGCTCAACAAGGCGTTTCCCGGCAGGCAGTTCGTCCGGCTCGCGGTGATCGTGCCCTGGGCGTCGTCGGTGGTCATGACCACCACGGTCATCTACTACGGCTTAGAGCCGGGCTACGGCATCGTGCAGCAGTTCCTGTTCGACATCGGGCTGCTGGACTCCCCCGACTTCGGGTTCACGAAGTCGATGCCGTCGGCGTTCCTCATCGCGATCGGGATCGCGATCTTCGTGTCGCTGCCGTTCACCACCTACACGCTGCTGGCCGGAATGCAGTCGGTGAGCCCCGAACTGCTGGAGGCCGCGCGAATCGACGGCGCCTCCTCCCGCGTGGCGTACTTCAAGATCGTGCTGCCGCACCTGCGGCCCGCGCTCGCGGTGGCCACGATCATCAACATCATCAACGTCTACAACAACTTCCCGATCCTGTCCGTCGTCACCGGCGCGCTCCCGGGATACGAGGCCGACACCACCACCACGCTGATGTTCAAGGTGTTGCAGGACCTGCGCGACTCCGGCATGGCCTCGGCGCTGGCCGTGCTGAACCTCGTCATCGTGATCGCGGTGATCGCGGTGTACGTGCGGATCGCGAAACCACTGAAGGCGGTCGACGAATGAGCACCACAGCCGGCACCGACGACCGCGCCACCGCCACCGCGCCCGCACCGGCCGACCCGCCGTCCCGGCGACGCCGGTCGCGGCGCCCGCAGCTGGAACCGCCGGGCGCCCGCGGCTCCCTGCCGCTGCGCGTGGTCGGCGGGATCGTCGTCGCGCTCGTGTTCCTGCTGCCCTACCTGGTCATGTTGGTGGGCTCGTTCAAGTCGCGGCCCGAGATCCTGCGGGTACCGCCGTCCTACCTGCCCGAGCAGTGGCTGCCGGACAACTACGCCACGATGTGGTCCACGCCGGAGACCCCGCTGCCGGACAACCTGACGTCCACCCTGGTGATCGCGGGGTGCGCGACCCTGCTGACGCTGGCGGTCGCGACACCGGCGGCGTACTACACCGCGCGGTTCCGCTTCCCCGGGCGGCTGGCCTTCCTGTTCTGCGTGCTCGTGACTCAGATGCTGCAACCCGCGGTCCTGGTGGCCGGGTTGTTCCGCCAGGCGCTGTCGTGGGGCATCCAGGACACCTGGCTCGCCATGATCCTCATCAACGCGGCCTTCAACATGTCGTTCGCCACCTGGATCATGCACTCGTTCTTCGCCGCGATCCCGAAGGAGCTGGACGAGGCCGCCCAGATCGACGGCGCGGGCCGTTTCACGGTGTTCTTCAAGGTCACGCTGCCGCTGGTGTGGCCGGGCGTCGTCACCGCCGTCATCTTCACGTTCGTCGCGGCGTGGAACGAGTTCGCGGCGTCACTGGTGATCCTCACGTCGGCCGAGAACCAGCCGTTGTCGGTGGCACTGACCAAGTTCGTCGGCCAGTACGACTCCGCGTGGCAGTACGTGTTCGGGGTCTCCGTCGTGGCGATCGTGCCGGTGGTCGTGCTGTTCGCGCTGATCGAGAAGCGGCTCGTGGCCGGGCTCACCGCCGGAAGCGTCAAGTAGGCGCCCGTGCCGACCTCCGAGGGCTCCGTGCTCCGCCCCGCCGTCGTCGCGCTCGACGTGGGTGGCACGTACGTCAAGTGCCTGACCGTCGACGAGACCGGTGTGCTGGCCAGTGACTCGGTGCCGACCCGCGCGGCCGACGGCCCCGAGGCCGCGTTCCGGGTCGTGTGCGACGCCGCGACGGCCGCCCTGGGCGCGCTGCCGCCGACGCACACGGCGGCCGGGATCGGGCTCGCGGTGCCGGGCACGGTGGACGAGCACCGCGGGGTGTGCGTCCACTCGGAGAACCTGGGCTGGCGGGAGCTGCCCGTGGTGGAGCGGCTCTCGGCGCACACGGGGCTGCCCGTGGGGTTCGGCCACGACGTCCGCGCCGGCGCGACGGCGGAACGGCGGCTCGGCGCGGGCCTCGACGCCGGGGCACCCGTGGCCGACCAGCTCTACGTCTCCGTGGGAACCGGGCTCGCGGCGGCACTGGTGCTCGACGGCAGGCTGGTGGTTTCGGGAGGCTACGCCGGGGAGATCGGGCACGGCGGTGCGACCACGGGGCTGCCCTGTGTGTGCGGCGGGCACGGCTGCGCGGAGACCGTCGCCTCGGCCGCCGCGATCGCCCGCCGCTACACCGCCGCCACCGGAACCACCGTCGACGGAGCACGGGACGTCCTCGCCCGTGCCACCGACGGCGACGCGGTGGCACGGCAGGTGTGGGACGACGCCGTGGCCGTGCTGGGGGCCCTGGTGGCCGACCTGGTGCGGGTCACCGGAGTGGCCCACGTCGTCGTCGGCGGAGGGCTGATCCACGCGGGCGACGCACTGCTGACGCCGCTGCGACAGGCCGTGGGCGAGTTGCTCACGGTGCATCCCGAACCCCGCGTGGTGCCCGCCGCGCTGGGCGGAGCCGCCGGGTCCTGGGGCGCGGCGCTGCTCGGCTGGCAGGCCGCCGGAGTGGACCTCGACCCCGTACTCACCGGCTACGCCGAGCTGCTGCGGCCCGGGGACGGCCCCGCCGGAGCGGGCTGAGCAGCGGCAAGGGACCCACAGTCACACCGAGAAGGAGCGCACCAGCGATGACCACCCCACTCGTGTCCGACGAGATCGCCAGCCAGCCCGACACGTGGCGGCAGGCCGCCGCCCTCGCCGCGACGTCCCCGCTTCCCGAGCACGGACTGCGCGTGGCCGTCGTCGGGTGCGGCACGAGCTGGTTCGTCGCCCAGGCGTACGCCGCGCGGCGGGAGAGCCTCGGCCACGGGGTCACCGACGCCTTCGCGGCGAGCGAGTACCCCGAGGGCCGGGACTACGACCTCGTCGTCGCGATCACCCGGTCCGGCACCACCACGGAGGTGCTGGACCTACTGGGTGAGCTGCGGGGACGGGTGCGGACGCTCGCGATCATCGGGGACCCGGACTCGCCCGGCCGGGATGCCGCCGACGACGTCGTGACGTTGCCGTTCGCCGACGAACGGTCGGTGGTGCAGACCCGCTTCGCCACGTCGGCGCTGACCCTGCTGCGGGCGGGGCTCGGCGAGGACACCGCCGCGCTGGCCACGGCCGCTGAGGACGTGGTGCGCTGGCCGGTACCGGCGGAGCTGCTGGCGAAGACGCAGTTCACCTTCCTCGGCCGGGGTTTCAGCGTGGGGCTCGCCCACGAGGCGGCGCTCAAGGGCAGGGAGGCGGCGCTGGCGTGGACCGAGTCGTACCCCGCCATGGACTATCGCCACGGCCCCAAGTCGATCTCCGACGGCGACTCCGCCGTGATCTTCTTCGGCCCCCGGCCCGAGGGGCTGGTGGCCGAGGTGGAGGCCACGGGTGCCCTCGTCCACTACTTCGACGAGGACCCCCAGCTCACGCTGGTGCGCTGCCAGCGACTCGCGGTGGCCTACGCGCTCGCGAAGGGACTCGACCCGGACCGGCCCCGCAACCTCACCCGCTCCATCGTGCTGGCCGGGGAGTGAGCGGGCCATGCCTCTCGTGACTCCCCACGACGCGCTGCGCCGCGCGCGCGATCACCACCGTGGCCTGGCGGCGTTCAACGTCGTCCAGCTCGAACACGCGGAGGCGTACGCGACGGCGGCCGAAGCCACCGGGCGCACCGTGGTCCTCCAGATCAGCCAGAACGCCGTGCGTTACCACGGCGCGCTGGCGCCGCTGGCCCGCGCGGTGGTGGAGGTGGCTCAGGCGTCCACGGCGCCGCTGGTGCTCCACCTCGACCACGCCGACGACCGCGCGCTGGTCCGGGAGGCACTGTCCCTCGGCTTCACGTCGGTCATGTTCGACGCCTCCGCGCTGCCCTACGACGAGAACGTCGCGAGCACCGCCGAGGTCGCCGCCGAGGCGCACGCGCTCGGCGTGGCGGTGGAGGCCGAGCTGGGCGAGGTCGGCGGCAAGGACGGCGTCCACGCGCCGGGAGTGCGCACCGATCCCGCGGAGGCCACCGAGTTCGTGGCCGCCACCGGGGTCGACTCGCTCGCGGTGGCGGTCGGCTCGTCCCACGCGATGACCGAGCGCACGGCGGATCTCGACCTGGAGCGCATCGCCGCGCTGCGGGCCGCGCTGGCGGTGCCGCTGGTGCTGCACGGCTCGTCGGGCGTGCCGGACTCGACCCTCACCGCCGCCGTGCGCGCGGGCATGACGAAGATCAACATCGCCACCCACCTCAATCACGCCCTCACCGACGCGGTGCGGGCCTACCTCGCCGATCACCCCGGCGTGGTCGATCCGCGCAAGTACCTCGGAGCCGGGCGCGAGGCGGTGACCGACGAGGTGATGCGGTTGCTGACCGTCATCGACGCCGTGTGAGGCTCTGCCCGACGACGGGTTCGAGCAGCTCCGCCCACTGGCGTACGAGGCGCTCCCGGCGTTTCGAGTCGTCGCTGAGCAGGCTCGCCAGGCCCAGCCCCCTGGCGAGGTCCAGTGTGGACTGAACGGTCTCGCGTACGCCGGGAGCCGACTCGTCGGCCTCCAGCAATTCCACGGCCACGCGGTGTGCCTCGCGGCCGACGCGCGCCTCCAGCGGAGCCAGCACCGCCCGCAGCGCCTCGTCCGTGGACGCCGCCACCCACAGGTGCAAAGCGGCGCGGAACATCGGGCCGGTGTAGAGGTTGAGCAGCATCCGCGCCACCGGCTCGGCGCGTCCCCGCCCCCGGGGCAGGGTCTCCGCGCGGCGGCGCACCTCGGAGATCTGCTGCTCGGCGAGGTACTCCACGGTGGCCACCACGAGGTCCTCGCGGGTCGGGAAGTGGTGCTGCGCGGCACCGCGCGACACCCCGGCGCGCTCGGCGACGACCCCGACCGTGGTGCCGGTCCAGCCGCGTTCGGCCAGGCACTCGGCGGCCGCGGTCACCAGCCGCGCCCGCGTCGTGCGGCTGCGTTCCTGCTGCGGCTCACGCACCATCGGCCGGGTCGACCCAGAAGTCGAGCTGGAGATCCTCCTCGCGCTCGGCGAGGCGGTAGCGCGAGAGATCGGTGATCCCGGCGGCGGCGAGCACCTCGTCGTCGATGAGGAACCGCCCCGTGCGCTCGCGGCTCGGCGTGCTGAGCACGGCGTGCGCGGCGTCGGCCATGATCTCGGGCGTGCGCGAGCGGCTGGCGAGCTCCGATCCGACCACGTTGCGGATCGCCGCCGTGTCGATGGTGGTGCGTGGCCACAGCGAGTTCACCGCCACGCCGTCGGCCCGCAGTTCCGCGGCCAGCCCGACCGTCACCAGGCTCATCGAGTACTTCGCGATGCTGTACGCGAGGTGCCCGCCGGTGAACCACTTCTCCTCGAGCCGGATCGGCGGCGACAGCGTCAGCACGTGCGGGTTCGCCGACCGGCGCAGGTGCGGGATCGCGGTGCGCGAGAGCAGGAAGGAGCCCCGGGCGTTGATGTCCTGCATCAGGTCGTAGCGCTTCATCGGGATGTGCTCGGTCGGCGACAGGTCGATGGCGCTGGCGTTGTTCACCACGATGTCGATGCCGCCGAACTGCTCCACGGTCCGCTCGACGGCCGCCGTCACGGCGTCGTCGTCGCGCACGTCACCCACGATCGGCAGGGCGTGCCCGCCCGCGTCCTCGACGGCCTGGGCCGCCGTGTAGATGGTGCCCGGCAGCTTCGGGTGCGGTTCGCCCGTTTTCGCGAGCAGCGCCACGTTGGCGCCGTCCCGGGCAGCGCGGACGGCGATGGCCTCGCCGATGCCCCGGCTCCCGCCGGACATGATGATGGTCTTTCCTGCCAGTGTGGTCACGAACACCCTTTCCGTCTCGTCTCGGCGATCTGTGCTCAGTACGACTTCGGCAGCCCGAGGCTGTGCTGGGCCACGAAGTTGAGGATCATCTCCCGGCTCACGGGGGCGATCCGGCCGACGCGCACGGCGGCCAGCATCGTGCCAAGACCGTACTCGGAGGCGAGGCCGTTGCCGCCGTGGACCTGCACCGCCTGGTCGACCGCACGCACGGCGACCTCGGCACCGGCGTACTTCGCCATGTTCGCGGCCTCCCCCGCAGCCCCGTCGTCGCCCGCGTCGTAGAGCGCGGCGGCCTTCTGGGTCATGAGCCGCGCGAGCTCCAGTTCGATCTTCACTTCAGCCAGCGGGTGTGCCAGGCCCTGATGCGTGCCGATGGGCGCGCCGAACACGCTGCGCTCGTTGGCGTAGCCGACCGCCTTGTCGAGCGCGTAGCGGGCGATGCCGGTGGAGAACGCCGCGCCGAGGATGCGCTCGGGGTTCAGGCCCGCGAACAGCTGCGCGAGGGCGGCGTCCTCGGAACCGACGAGCGCGTCGCCCGGCAGCCGCACGTCGTCGAGCACCAGCTCGAACTGCTGGTCGGCCGACACCAGGTCCATGGGAATCGCCCGGTACTCCAGGCCGGGCGTGCCGGTAGGCACCACGAACAGCGCGGGCTTGAGCCTGCCGGTGCGCGCGTCCGCCGTGCGGCCCACCACCAGCACCGCGTCGGCCTCGTCCACGCCGGAGATGTACACCTTCCGCCCGGTCAGCACCCAGTCGCCGCCGTCGCGGCGGGCCGTGGTGGTGAGTCGGTGGGAGTTCGACCCGGCGTCCGGCTCGGTGATCGCGAACGACATGCGCACCGCGCCGGTGGCGAATCCGGGCAGCCAGCGCGACTTCTGCTCGTCGGTGCCGTAACGGGCGATCACGGTGGCGCAGATCGCCGGGGACACCACCATGAGCAGCATGGGCGTGCCCGCCGCGCAGAACTCCTCGCACACCGCCGCGAGGTCGCCGATGCCCGCGCCCCCGCCACCGTAGGTCTCGGGCACGGCCACACCGAGGTAGCCGAGATCGCCCGCCTCGGCCCACAACTCGCTCGTTCGCCCGCCGGTGCGGGCCTTGCCGAGGTAGTACTCGTGCCCGTACTTCGCGGCGAGGCGGGCCACGGCCTCCCGCAGTGCCAGCCGCTCCGGTGTTTCGGTGTAGTTCACGCGGGCTCCTTCGCTGTCGTGACGTCGTCGGCCTCGTCGGCGCCGTCGGGTGCCACGACGGCCAGCACCGAGCCCTGGTCGACCTGGCAGCCGGGCGTGGCGGTCAGCTCGCGGACCACGCCGTCGGCGGGGGCGGCCACCCGGTGCTCCATCTTCATGGCCTCCAGCCACAGCAGTGGCTGCCCGGCCCGCACCCGGTCCCCCACCGTCACCGCCACCCGCACGACGGTGCCCGGCATGGGCGCCGTCAGCGATCCCTCCGCGAGCGCGGCGGCCGGGTCGGGCAGGCGCGGCACCGGAACCAGCGACACGCTCCCGAGTGGGGAGTCCACCGCCGTGCTCCCGGGATACCGGGCCACGTCGAAGGCGTGGCGCACTCCGGCGATCTCCAGCACGACCCGGTCGGGCGCGCTCGACACGACCGTGACACCGGTGTCCTCGTCGTCGGCCGGAACGAGGCCCGCCCGCGTGGCGGTGTAGTGGATCGCGTGTTCCGTCCCGTCGTGGCGATACACCTTCGTGTGCGGCGCCGAGACGACGTTGCGCCACCCTGCCGGCAGCTCCGCCAGCACCCGGGCGTGGGCCCTGCGGTGCCGCGCGTCCGCCAGCGCGGCGGCCAGCGCCGACCACCGCACCACCGATTCGGAGGGCGCGGCGAGCACGGTCGCGGCGTGGTGGCGGGTGAGAAACCCCGTGTCGGTCTCGCCCGCCAGGAAGTCCGGGTGCCGCAGCACCGCCACCAGCAGATCGCGGTTGGTGACGGGGCCGTGAATCCGGGCGGACGCGAGCGTACTCGCGAGCCGCCGCGCCGCGGCGCGGCGGCCGGGTGCCCAGGCGATCACCTTCGCGAGCAACGGGTCGTAGTGGACGCTGATCTCGCATCCGTCGGTGACACCGCTGTCGAGGCGGATGCCGTGCCGGTCGGGCACACCGAACTCGGTGCCCACCTCGCCCACCGCGAACCGGTGCAGGGTGCCGCTGCCGGGCCGCCAGCCCGCGGCGGGGTCCTCCGCGTAGAGGCGGGCCTCGATCGCGTGGCCGCGTACCGGCGGCGGCGAGCCGGTGAGCCGCTCGCCTTCGGCGATCCGCAACTGCCAGGCCACCAGGTCGAGGCCGGTGACGCACTCGGTGACCGGATGCTCCACCTGCAGGCGCGTGTTCATCTCCAGGAAGAAGAACTCCCCGGACTCGGTGACGAGGAACTCCACGGTGCCGGCGCCGACGTAGTCCACCGTCTCGGCCACGGCCCGCGCCGCGTCGAACAGCCGCTCCCGCAGCCGGTCGTCCACGGCGGGAGACGGAGTCTCCTCCAGCACCTTCTGGTGCCTGCGCTGGATCGAGCACTCGCGCTCCCCCACCGCCCAGACCGTGCCGTGGGTGTCGGCCAGCACCTGCACCTCGATGTGCCTGCCGCGTTCGACGTAGCGCTCGCAGAACACGGTGCCGTCGCCGAACGCCGAGGCGGCCTCGGTCCGGGCGCCCCGCACCTCGCCGGGCAGTTCGGCCCGCTCGCGCACGATCCGCATGCCGCGTCCGCCGCCCCCCGCCGACGCCTTCACCAGCACGGGGAACTCGGCGTCGGTGACCGCGTCCGGATCGAGTTCGGCGAGCACGGGCACCCCGGCGGCGGCCACGACCCGCTTGGACTCGACCTTGGAGCCCATCAGCGCCATGCTCTCCGGCGAGGGGCCCACCCACGTCAGCCCGGCTGCCAGCACGGCGCGCGCGAACGCGGCGTTCTCCGACAGGAAGCCGTACCCGGGGTGTACCGCGTCGGCTCCGGCGGCGAGTGCGGCGTCGACCAGCGCGTCCGCGCGCAGGTAGGTCTCGGCGGGCGTCACGCCGGGCAGGCGCACGGCGGCGTCGGCGGCGGCGACGTGCGCCTGCCCCGCGTCGGCGTCCGAGTGGACCGCCACCGTGCCGATGCCCGACTCGCGACAGGAGCGCACCACCCGCAGCGCGATCTCGCCGCGGTTGGCGACCAGCAGGTTCGTGATCACGGCAACCTCACATCCGGAAGACGCCGAAACCGGTGCCGTCGTAGCGGGCTCCGGCGACGGTCTGGGAATGCACGGCCGACAGGCACAGGCCGAGCACCGTGCGCGTGTCCCTCGGGTCGATCACCCCGTCGTCGTAGAGGCGGCCGGAGAGGAACATCGGCAGGGACTCGGCCTCCACCTGGGCCTCCACGGCGGAGCGCAGTGCGGCGTCGCCGTCCTCGTCGTAGGGCTGGCCTCGGGCCTGGGCCGCGTTGCGGGCGACGATGGACAGCACCCCGGCGAGCTGCTGCGGTCCCATCACGGCCGACTTCGCGCTGGGCCACGTGAACAGGAACCGGGGATCGTAGGCGCGACCGCACATGCCGTAGTGCCCCGCACCGTACGAGGCTCCCATGAGGACGGACAGGTGCGGAACCCTGCTGTTGGACACGGCGTTGATCATCATGGCGCCGTGCTTGATGATGCCGCCCTGCTCGTAGTCCGCGCCCACCATGTAACCCGTGGTGTTGTGCAGGAACACCAGTGGGGTGTCGCTCTGGTTGGCGAGCTGGATGAACTGCGCGGCCTTCTGCGACTCCTCGCTGAACAGCACCCCGCGCGCGTTGGCGAGCACGCCGACGGGATAGCCGTGAATCCGGGCCCAGGCGGTCACCAGACTCGGCCCGTACAGCGGTTTGAACTCGTCCACATCGGAGTCGTCGACCACCCTGGCGAGCACGTCCCTCGGGTCGAACGGCACCTTGAGATCGCCGGGCACGATCCCGAGCAGTTCCTCGGGGTCGTGCCGCGGAGGCAGCGACCGTTCCGGCGCGGGACCGCGTTTGCGCCAGTTCAGCCGCCGCACGATGCCCCGGCCGAGGCGCAGCGCGTCGACCTCGTCGCGGGCCAGGTGGTCGGCCAGCCCCGAGGTCCGCGCGTGCATGTCCGCACCGCCGAGCGACTCGTCGTCGGACTCCTCCCCGGTGGCCATCTTCACCAGCGGCGGGCCGCCGAGGAAGACCTTCGAGCGGTTCTCCACCATCACGACGTGGTCGGACAGGCCCGGCACGTACGCGCCGCCCGCCGTGGAGTTGCCGAACACGAGCGCGATGGTGGGGATGCCAGCGGCCGACAACCGGGTCAGGTCGCGGAACAGCCTTCCGCCGGGCACGAAGATCTCCTTCTGGCTCGGCAGGTCGGCGCCACCGGACTCGACGAGGTTGATGACGGGCAGCCGGTTCTCCAGCGCGATGTCGCAGGCGCGAAAGATCTTGCGCACGGTCCAGGGGTTGCTCGCCCCGCCGCGCACGGTGGGATCGTTGCCCACGATCAGGCACTCGACGCCCTCCACCACGCCGATGCCCGTCACGACGCTGGCCCCCACCGGGTAGTCGCTGCCCCACCCGGCCAGCGGTGACAGTTCCAGAAACGGCGAGTCCGGGTCGAGCAGCAGTTCGATGCGCTCGCGCACGAGCAGTTTGCCCCGGTCGCGGTGCCGCCGGACGTACTTCTCGCCGCCGCCCGCCACGGCCTTGGCGTGTTCGGCGTCGAGTTCGGCGAGCTTGCCCAGCATCGCGTCGTGATTGGCCGCGTAGTCCTCCGAGTTGGTGTCGACCACCGAGTTCAGGATCGTCATGCGGTGAACCCCAGTCGCTTGGCCGCCAGCTCTGTCATGATCTCGGTGGTTCCGCCTCCGATGCCCAGAATGCGGAGATCGCGGTAGTGGCGTTCCACCTCGGACTCGCGGGAGTATCCCAGCCCGCCGTGCAACTGCACCGCCTGGTCCACCACCCAGCTTCCCGCCTCCACCGCCGTGTTCTTGGCGAAGCAGGTCGGCGCGATCACGTCCTCGCCCGCGACGGACCGCAGCGCGACCTGCCGGACGTAGGTTCGGGCGATCTCCACCCGGCGGGCCATCTCCACGAGCGTGTGCCGCACCGTCTGCCGGGACAGCAGCGGGCGGCCGAAGGTCTCCCGCAGGCGGCACCACCGCACGGTGAGGTCGAGTGCGCGCTGCGCGGTGGAGTACGCCTGGGCGGCCAGCGTCAGCCGTTCGGCCACGAACTGCGTGGCGATCTGGGCGAAGGCGCCGTTCTCGGGCCCGACCCGGTGAGAGACCGGCACGCGGACGTTGTGCAACGCCAGCTCGGCGGTGTCGGAGCAGTGCCAGCCCATCTTCTCCAGCCTGCGGCTGACGGCGAAGCCCGGCGTGCCCTTCTCGATCACCAGCAGCGACAGCCCGTGCGCTCCCGGCTCGCCGGTGCGCACGGCCGTGGTGACGAAGTCGGCGCGGCAACCGGAGGTGACGAACGTCTTCGCCCCGTTGACGACGTAGTGCTCGCCGTCGCGCACCGCCGTGGTGCGCAGCGACGCGACGTCCGAGCCGCCGCCGGGTTCGGTGATGGCCAGCGCACCGATCAGTCGCCCCGCCAGCGTGGGGCGCACCCAGCGGTCGAGCTGCCACTCCCGCCCCTGCGCCACCAGGTGCGGCACGGCGATCCCGGCGGTGAACAGCGACGCGACCAGACCACCGGAGCCGCCGGCCTCGTGGATCGCCTCGGTGACGGTGAGCGCGTCGACGAGGTCGCCGCCGGAGCCGCCCGCGCTCTCGGGGAACGAGATCCCCAGCAGACCCAGCTCGGCGGCTCTGGCGTGCAGCGCCCGGGGCAGTTCCCCGGCGCGCTCCCAGTCGTCGAGGTGCGGCGTGATCTCCCCGGCCACGAACCGGGTGACGGTCTCGCGCAGCGCCCTGCGTTCGGGGGTGGCGAACGGGTCGCTCACAACAGCACCTCCGGCACGTCGACCTCCCGGGCCCGCAGCCACTCCCCGAGTGCCTTCGCCTGCGGGTCGAACCGCGCGCGTGACGCGACACCCTCGCCGAGCAGACCCTCGATCACGAAGTTCACGGCCCACAGGTTCGGCAGCGCGTACCGGCGCACGGGCAGGTCCGCCACCTCGGGCAGCAGGGCGCGCACCGCATCGGTGGTGAGGGCGTGGGCGAGCCAGCGCCACGCCCGTTCGGAGCGCACCCACACCCCGAGGTTGGCGCTGCCGCCCTTGTCCCCGCTGCGGGCGCCGATCACGGTGCCGAGCGGGACCCGCCGCGTCGGCCCCGGCGGCGGTGGCTCGGGCAGCGGCGGCTCCGCGACGTCGGCGAGCGGCAGTGTGCCGCCGGGCGCGGGGATCTCGACGCGCTCGCCCGAAGGCAGCACGGCGGTGTGCGGGACGGCCCAGGCTCGCACGAACGCGTCGGTGAAAGCGCCGTAGGGATCGGCCCTGCCCGGCGGGGCGGTGAGGTGGAACCCGGGATAGCTGGACAGGCCCAGTTCCACGGCCGCGCCGCTGAAGGCCCGGCCCACGACGTCCGGGTCGGGGTCGGTCACCGCGCAGTGCAGCAACGCACTCGCGGTCTCCTCCGTCGCGGCGTCGGCGTGGTCCGTGCGGGCCAGTGTCCAGCGCGTCGACGCGGGAGGGCGGCTTGCCAGCGCGGTGTCCAGCTGCTCGCGCACCAGCGCGGCCTTCGCGTCGATGTCGAGGCCGGTGAGCACGAAGGTCACCTCGTTGCGGTGCCCGGCGAGGCGCGTACACCCCACCTTCAGCTCGGGCGGCGGTGGCTCACCGCGCACACCGCTGATCCGCACGCGGTCGGCTCCGGCCTGCTCCAGGAGCACGGTGTCGAAGCGGGTCGTCACGTCCGGCCCGGCGTAGCGCGGGCCCGCGATCTCGTACAGCAGCTGGGCGGTGACGGTTCCGGTCGTCACGGCTCCGCCGGTGCCGTCGTGCTTGGTGATGACGCTGGACCCGTCGGCGGCGAGTTCCGCGATCGGGAACCCGGGAAGGCCGGCACCGCGGTGCTCGGTGAAGAACGCGTAGTTCCCGCCGGTGGCGTGCGCGCCGCACTCCAGCACGTGGCCCGCCACGACGGCTCCCGCGAGCGGGTCGTGGTCGGCCGGGGTCCAGCCGAAGTGCGCGGCGGCGGGGCCGACGACGAGCGAGGCGTCGGTGACCCGGCCGGTGACCACCACGTCGGCCCCGGCCCGCAGGCACTCCGCGATGCCGAACGCACCGAGGTAGGCGTTGGCGGTCACGGGCGGGGCGGCCGGGTCGAGGCCCAGCTCGGCCTCCCTGCCACGCAGGTCGTCGCCCTCCACGTGGGCCACGGAGACGTCGAGGCCGAGGCGGTCGACAAGCTGCCGCAGCGCCGCCGCGAGCCCGGCGGGGTTGAGCCCGCCCGCGTTGCTGACCACGCGCACGCCCCGTTCGGCGGCCAGGCCGAGCGCGTCCTCCAGCTGCCGCAGAAAGGTCCTGGCATAGCCGCGCGCCGGATCGGCGAGCTGGTCCCTGCCGAGGATCAGCATGGTCAGCTCGGCGAGGTAGTCGCCGGTCAGCACGTCGAGTTCACCGCCGGTCAGCATCTCGCGGACGGCGGCGAAGCGGTCGCCGTAGAAGCCGGAGGCGTTGCCGATCCTGATCACGACGTCCGCCCCGAGGGTTCCCGGCCGGGGCCGGGCATGCCCGCGAACGCCTGCGCGAGGGTCAGCCAGTGTGCGGCGTCGTCGCCGGTGGCGGTGAGATCGGTGTCCGCCCGGTGTACGCGCTGGGTGACGAGCAGGCAGAAGTCGTGCGCCGCGCCGGTGACGCGCTGGGCGGCGTCCTCAGGGCCGAACGCCCAGGTGCCGCCGCAGGGTGCGGCGAGTTCGATCCGGAACTCCCCCTCGGGTGCGGCGAGACCGTGGACGGCGAAGGCGAAGTCGCGGGTGCGCACCCCGAGCCGCGCGACGTGCCACAGTCTGCCGGTGGGAACGCGGACCACACCGAGCGCGTCGGCGACGTCCTGACCGTGTGCCCAGGTCTCCATGAGCCGCGCGGAGGCCATCGAGGCCACGCTCATCGGCGGTCCGTACCACGGCAGCCGGGCCCCGGCCGGGGCGTCGGCCAGTGCCGCGCCCAGCTCCGCGCGCCGCCGCCGCCAGGTGTCCAGCACCTCGGCCGGGGGCAGCGCCGCGCCGTCGGCGGCACCGTCGTCGACATGGGCCCCGCCGCGTTCGAGCGCGGTGGTGATCTCGTCGGGGAACCGCTCCGGGGTCCGCACGGCCAGCAGCGCCTTGCCGTCGGTCCAGCTCAGGTGGGCGATCTGGTGCGCGATCGTCCATCCCTCCGCGGGCGTGGGCCGGGCCCACTCCCCGGAGTCGAGATCGGCCACCAGGGCATCGACGTCCTGGCTTTCGGCGTCCAGGTCCCGCAGGACCGTGCTGACGTCCGCCACCGCCACGCTGCCACCTCCCCTGCCACGGCACCGTTGCCGGAGTCCAGCGTGACACCCCACCACCAAAGAATCAAGCACGCATGATTGTTTCGCGTGTGGTGCAATGGCAGCGAGAGCGCTGGCCCAGCAGCAGGGAGACCCACCGTGGCCGACCGCGAGTACACCCAGCTCACGTACGAGGCCGCCGACCGGATCGCCGTCGTCACCCTCGATCGACCCGAGGCCCGCAACGCCTACACCGTGACCCTCGCCGACGAACTCACCGCCGCGCTCGACCGTGCCGACCGCGACCCCGCCGTGCGCGCGATCGTGCTCACCGGCGCGGGACGGGACTTCTGCGTCGGTGCCGACCTCTCCGACGGCGGGTTCGACTTCGATGCCGCGACCGGACCCGACCCGGCGTGGCAGGAACCCGCGGGGCGGGTGTCGTCCCGCATCTTCGCGTCGAACACCCCGGTGATCGCCGCGCTGAACGGCGCCGCGGTCGGGGGCGGGCTCACCATCACCCTCGCCGCCGACTACCGGCTCGCGGCCACCGACTCCCGGTTCGGCTTCGTCTTCACCCGGCGCGGCATCTACTCGGAGGGAGCCTCCGCGTGGTTCCTGCCCCGGCTGGTCGGCATGGGCCGCGCGCTGGACTGGATGGTCAGCGGGCGGGTGTTCGGCGCCGAGGAGGCGCTCGCGGCCGGGCTGGTACAGCGGGTGCACGAGCCGGAGGCGCTGCACGACGCCGCTCGCGCGCTGGCCGCCGAACTGGCCGCCACCACCGCGCCCGTGTCGGTGGCCGTGACCCGCAGACTGCTGTACGAGATGTCCGGTGTGGACTCCCCCGGGCCCGTCCACGCACTGGACTCCCGGCTCATCGCGAGCATCCCGCACAACCCGGACGCGGTGGAGGGCGTGCTGTCGTTCCTCGGCAAGCGCGCACCGGAGTTCACCCTCCGCGTTCCCGGCGACCTGCCCGACTTCCTGCCCTGGCACCGGGCGCGACGTGAGGAGGACGAGACGTGACCGAGTACCCGGCGCAACCGTGGCGGCTGGCCGGCGAAGCCTGCGTGTCGGTGTGGATAATCCCCCGCAGCGCGCTGCCGAACCTCAGCGACGCGGTCACCCCGCTGACGGCGGGTGGCAGGGCCGTGGTGGTCACCGCCTGGATCGACTACACACCGCCGGGTCAGCTGCGCTACCACGAACTGCTCGCCACCGTCGCCGTGCGGCACGGCCTCGCGCCGGCGGGCAGCATCACCGAGATCTGGGTCGACAGCGCCACCTCACTCGCGGGCGGCCGGGCGCTGTGGAACATTCCGAAGGAGGCGGCCAACCTGGAGTTCGACCACTCCGTCGGCTTCACCGGTGCGGCCTCCACCGACACCGACTGGATCGCCACGGCCGCGTTCACGCCGCGTGGCCCGGCGGCACCCCGGACGGGTGCCCGGTTCTCGATCGTTCAGCCCGCCGAAGGCCAGCCGAAGGTCACTCCCGTGCGGGCATGGGCGCGGTTCCGGTCGGCGGCGAGCACCTGGACGGTGAATCCCGACGGCCCGCTCGGCTACCTCGCCGGACGCCGCCCGCTCGCCAGCGCCCACGTGTCCGACGCACGCCTGCTGTTCGGCACCGCCGAACGGTGACCCGTCCGCCACGCCCGGCCACCGTGAGGCCGCCCTCCGAGCTGGGCCGATACACTCGTCGCCGTGAGTGACGCGCTGGACGACTTCCACGAGGACCTGCCCGAGCAGATGCGCATCCGGCGAGCGAAGCTGGAGCGGCTGCGCGAGTCGGGCGTCGAGCCCTACCCGGTCGGGTATCCCCGGACGAGTTCCATCGGTGACGTGCGCGAACGGCACATCGGCCTGGAGCCCGACCACCACACGGGCGAGCGCGTCGCGATCACCGGCCGGGTCATGCTGTACCGCACGGGCGGCAAGCTCTGCTTCGCCACGATCCGTGACGACTCGGGCCAGGTGCAGGTCATGCTGTCGCTAGCCCAGGTGGGCGCCGAGTCACTCGACTCGTGGAAGAGCGACGTGGACCTCGGCGACCACGTCGGCATCACCGGCGAGGTCATCACCTCCAAGCGGGGCGAGCTCTCCGTTCTCGCGGACGAGTGGACGCTGACGTCGAAGTCGCTGCGGCCCCTGCCCGAGAAGCACAAGGGCCTCACCGACCCCGAGGCGCGGGTGCGCCAGCGTTACGTCGACCTGATCGTCAACCCGGAGTCGCGCCAGCTCGTCCGCCAACGCGCCGCCGCCGTGCAGGCCCTGCGTACCGGCCTGCTCGAACGCGACTTCCTCGAAGTCGAGACCCCGATGCTGCACCAGGTCCACGGCGGCGCCACCGCCCGCCCGTTCACCACCCACATCAACGCCTACGATCTCGACCTGTACCTGCGCATCGCACCCGAGTTGTTCCTCAAGCGGCTCGTCGTCGGCGGCATCGAGAAGGTCTTCGAGATCAACCGCTCGTTCCGCAATGAGGGCGCCGACTCGACGCACAATCCCGAGTTCACGATGCTGGAGTGGTACCAGGCCTACGGCGACTACCGCGACGGCATGGGCGTCACCCAGGACCTCGTCCGCAGGGCGGCGGAAGCCGTCTTCGGCGACCAGGTGGTGCGCAGTCCCCGCCACGGCGAGATCGACCTGTCCGGCGACTGGCCCGCCATCACCCTGTACGGGTCGGTCTCGGAGGCACTCGACGCGGACATCACCCCGCGCACCCCGCTCGACGTGCTGCGCAAGCACGCCGACGCCCGCGACATCACCTGGGACCCGGCGTGGGGCCCCGGCAAGTTCGTCGAGCACCTCTTCGAGGAGCTGGTCGAGCACACCCTGATCCAGCCGACCTTCGTGTGCGACTACCCCGTGGAGACCAGCCCGCTCACCCGGCAGCACCGCGACGATCCGCTGCTGACCGAGAAGTGGGACCTCATCGGTTTCGGCATGGAACTGGGCACGTGTTTCTCCGAGCTCGTCGACCCGGTGGAGCAGCGCAGGCGGCTCACCGAGCAGTCGCTGCTCGCCTCGGGCGGCGACCCCGAGGCGATGCAGCTCGACGAGGACTTCCTGCGCGCGCTGGAGTACGGCATGCCCCCGACGGTCGGCGCGGGCATGGGCATCGACCGGCTGCTCATGGCGTTCACCGGCAAGGGCATCCGCGACACCATCCTGTTCCCGATGGTCAAGCCCGTCTGACGGTGATGTCGCCGCGCGAGCGCGGGTACCGGCCCGGTGTCAGACGGACCAGTCCCGTCACTCTGTCGTGCTCTCCGGCCACGCGGGGACCGGTGTTCCACTGGCCACACGCGACACCCATTCTTGACGGCCGCAGAATCCGCTGTCGCTACTACCGGGTTTCTTGTCCCGTAGGCGGGTGTGCGGGGAGACGCCGCCCCGTCTTCGGCGGCGGGGTGGACGGGTGCTTCGCGGAAGCGAACTGCCTCGTGGCGATCAGGACCACGACGACCGCGAGCGGCACGATCCAGCCGCTCCAGCCGAGGATCGTCGCCTGTGTGGTGTCGACGTGCTCTCCCGCCTCGGCGAAAAGGAGGTAGGTCCCGCCCGCCCCGTTGAACGCGGCATGTGCCAGGGCTGCGGGCCACACGGATCCCGATCGGAGCCTCAGCCAGCCGAAGACCGCGCCCACCAGAACGCACATGCCGACCATCGCGGTCAAGCCGAGCCAGCCCGGTGCATCGGGGTAGTTGTACCCGAGGAGGATGAGCGGGGCGTGCCAAAGGCCCCAGATCACGCCGGAGACCAGGAGGGCTGGGAGTGTGCCGAGCGGCATCAGTTTCGGGAGCAGCCACCCTCGCCACCCGAGTTCCTCGCCCAGCGCCGGGATGAGGTTGAGCAACGCCGACAAGGGGAGTACGGCGATCTGGATGGCGATGAGCGCGCCGATTGGTAGCGGGATTTCGGCCGCTCCCGCGGTGCCCGCCTGCTCGTCGAGGGTCTGCTGGAACGCGGAGAAGTTCGTGAAGTCGGCCGGATAGACCCCCAGCAGCGCGCCGACCGGGAGCGCCACCACGACCAGCGCGATGGACACGAAGATTCCCAGCGCCGAGTAGACGAGAAATCTGCGAACCGGTCTGAGCGGCCACAGTCCGAGCGGCCACGCCTTCCGCTGCGGCCGCTCCATGAAGAACACGACGACGAGGGCGGCGATCGCGGGGGTCATCATCGTGGCGGTGGCCACGACGGTGAACCACGGGCTGGCGAGTCCGTCACCGAACCAGAGCGGGAGCGCGAAGAGCCAGGCGAGCGCGAACGCCATAGTGGTGAATACGCCGATGGTTCGCAGATCTCGGCCGCTCATGCGGGGTCCGCCACGGGGCGTGGTCGTCTTCGATTCGCCCGGAGATTCGATGGTCACGACATCCGCCCTTCGAGGAGGTGCAGACCGGCGATGGTGCGGTCGTCGCGGAACGTGATCCGCGCCGTGTAGTCGCCCGCCTCGAACGAGAGTGGCGTGTTCGTGATGGTCACGTCGCCGGCGCGGGTGGCCTCCGGCTCTCCACGCCCCTCGAAGGCTCCTGCCAGGCCGACGATCTGTGCCCACGCGGCCGCGAGCGCGTCCTCCGACAGGCCATCGCGCATGGTCGGATCGAACTGCTCGGTGACCCGCGTCCATTGCCCGGAAGCGAGGTCCTCGATCGTCGAGGAGGCCAGTTCGGCAACGCCGGAGAGTGGCGTGGTGTTCATGGGTTCTCCTGTTCTGGGATCGATCGGCTTGCCATAGCGCTGAAACGCCGCTTGCCTGCTCACGCCGAGCGCGTCACCGATGACCTGCCACGTAGCGCCGTTCTGGCGCGCCTGCTGCACGACGGCACGCACGACGTCATCGGCGGCCGCCTGCATGCTCACGGCACGCCCTATCGAGTCGGCCCAGTCGTCGTCCTTCGTCAGGACACGTGCCGCGAGGAACGCCTCCATGCGCGCTTTCAAGGACCGCAGCGCATCCGTCAACTTTTCTTGCACTTGTGAAGGATAGCTTTACAGCCGCACGGTGTGCCAGGAGGGTGCGCAACAATGCGCGACGCTGCCCCACCGGGTGCGTCCGCCCACGTCCGCCGCGCCGCCTCGCGGGACCGTCGCGCGGCGTGACCGCCGCCCACGACACGAGCGACCCGAGGTAACGACTCGCCTATATCTTGGGTGCTTCGCGTTCTCGAACCCCTACATGTAGGCTCCGATCACCGAGACCTGAGTACAACCGAACATCGGCCGAACTCGCGGGCGCTGCGCCCGCGAGGCGGTCGAGCACACCCTTGGGGAGTCGTCGAATGTCAGTGGAAACCGTCCCGTCCCGCCCCGGCACAGCTCGCCCGGTCCCGTGGGACCGGGTGGAGCGGGTCGTCCGGGAGGCCGTCGCGGGAGTGCCGGACACCTCGGCCGAGGCCGTTCTCGCGGAACTCAAGCGCGACGTCTACGACGGCATCGGCGCCGCCGACCTCGCGCTCGCGCAGGTCATGGCCGCGCGCACCCTCGTCGAGCGGGAGCCCGGCTACTCCTTCGTGGCCGCCCGGCTCCTGCTCGACGCGCTACGGGCCGAGGCGGTCGGCTACCTCGCGGGCGAGCACCGGCAACCCGACCACCCGGAGATGGCGGCCTCGTACGGCGACTACTTCCGGGACTACCTGCGGCGCGGCATCGAACTGCGCCTGCTCTCCGACGAGCTCGCGGACTTCGACCTCGACACGCTCACCTCGGCCCTGCGGCCGGAGCGCGACCTCGACTTCGGCCTGCTCGGGCTCCAGACGCTGTACGACCGGTACCTGCTGCGCGACCCGCACGCCGGCATCCCGTTCGAGCTGCCGCAGGCGTTCTTCCTCCGCGTCGCGATGGGCCTCGCGCTGCACGAGCCCGACCGCGACGCGCGGGCCGTCGAGTTCTACGAGCTGCTGTCCACGCAGCGGTTCATGGCCTCGACCCCCACGCTGTTCAACTCCGGCACGCGCAGACCGCAGCTGTCGTCGTGCTTTCTCACCACCGTCTCCGACGACCTCGCCGACATCTTCGCGAGCTACCGCAACAACGCCCTGCTCGCGAAGTACTCCGGCGGGCTCGGCAACGACTGGACACCGGTACGGGGGCTCGGCGCGCACATCCGGGGCACCGGCGGCTCGTCCCAGGGTGTCGTGCCGTTTCTCAAGATCGCCAACGACACGACGGTGGCGGTGAACCAGGGCGGCAAGCGCAAGGGTGCGGCCTGCGCCTACCTGGAGACCTGGCACATCGACGTCGAGGAGTTCCTCGACCTGCGCAAGAACACCGGGGACGACCGCAGGCGCACCCACGACATGAACACGGCGAACTGGGTGCCCGACGAGTTCCTGCGGCGGGTGGAGGCCGACGCGGAGTGGACCCTGTTCTCCCCTGACGAGGTCCCCGACCTGCACGACCTCTACGGCACCGCGTTCGCCGAGCGGTACCGGGCCTACGAGCGCGCCGCCGACGCGGGCGAGATCCGGGTCTTCCGCCGGGTCGGCGCGACACAGTTGTGGCGGCGGATGCTGACGATGCTGTTCGAGACCGGGCATCCGTGGATCACGTTCAAGGACCCGGCCAATCTGCGCTCGCCGCAGCAGCACGCGGGTGTCGTGCATTCGTCGAACCTGTGTACGGAGATCACGCTGAACACCGGCCCCGACGAGGTGGCGGTCTGCAACCTGGGCTCGGTGAACCTCGCCCGGCACGTCACCGCCGAGGGGCTCGACGGCGAGCAGCTGCGCCGGACCGTCACGACGGCGGTCCGCATGCTCGACAACGTGATCGACATCAACTACTACACGGTTCCCGAAGCGCGGCGCTCGAACCTGCGCCACCGTCCCGTGGGCCTCGGCCTCATGGGCTTCTCCGACGCACTCGCCGAGCTGGGGCTGCCCCAGGCTTCGGACGAGGCCGTGGAGTTCGCCGACCGCAGTGCCGAGGCTCTGAGCTATCACGCGATCGCCGCGTCGGCCGACCTCGCCGCCGAGCGCGGCGCCTACCCGTCGTTCGAAGGGTCGCTGTGGAGCCGGGGTGTCCTGCCGATCGACTCCCTGCGCCTGCTCGCCGAGGCGCGCGGTGCCGGCGAGCTGGACGTCGACACGTCCACCACGCTCGACTGGGACGGCCTGCGGGAGCACGTGCGCACGAGCGGAATGCGCAACTCCAACGTGCTCGCCATCGCCCCCACGGCCACGATCTCCAACATCTGCGGCGTGGGGCAGTCCATCGAACCGCTGTTCTCCAACCTGTTCGTCAAGTCCAACATGTCCGGCGAGTTCACCGTCGTGAATCCGCACCTCGTGCGCGACCTCAAGCGGCGCGGGCTGTGGGACGAGGACATGGTGGCGCAGCTCAAGCTGCACGACGGCGTCCTCGGGCCGATCGCGGACGTCCCCGACGACCTCAAGGCGCGCTACGCGACCGCGTTCGAGATCGACAGCCGCTGGCTGATCGACGCCGCGTCCCGGCGGCAGAAATGGCTCGATCAGGCCCAGTCACTGAACCTCTACCTCGCCGAGCCCAGCGGGCGCGCGCTCGACGCGCTCTACCGGCACGCGTGGCGCAGCGGACTCAAGACCACGTACTACCTGCGCTCCCGGGCCGCGACCCAGGTGGAGAAGAGCACGCTGTCCGGCACCGACGGCAGGCTCAACGCGGTTTCGGCCGCGGTACCCGCCACCGTCGCCGAACCCGAGCCCGCCGCGTGCCGGATCGACGAGCCGGACTGCGAAGCCTGCCAGTGACCGGCCCCGGAACCGAGACGAACTTACGAGAAAGGACACCGTTGAGCCAGGACCTCATTCTGGACTTCGGCGCCGCGCGCGTCGACGTGGACGACAAGGCGATGATCAACGCTCGCGCCGACGTCAACCAGCTGCTGCCCATGAAATACGGCTGGGCGTGGGAGAAGTACCTCGCGGGCTGCGACAACCACTGGATGCCCACCGAGGTGCCCATGCAGGCCGACATCGCGCTGTGGAAGTCCGCCGACGGCCTCAGCGAGGACGAGCGCGTGCTGCTCAAGCGCAACCTGGGATTCTTCGCCACGGCCGAGTCGCTGGTGGCGAACAACCTCGTGCTCGCCGTGTACCGGCACCTCACCAATCCCGAATGCCGCCAGTACCTGCTGCGGCAGGCGTTCGAGGAGGCCGTCCACACGCACACGTTCCAGTACGTGTGCGAGAGCCTCGGGCTCGACGAGGGTGAGTTGTTCAACGCCTACCGCGAGGTGCCCTCCATCGCGGCGAAGGACGCCTGGGCACTGCACTACACGCGCAATCTGGAGAACCCCGGGTTCACCACCGGCACGACCGAGGCGGACCAGGCGTTCCTGCGCGACCTCGTGGCGTTCTACGTCGTGTTCGAGGGCATGTGGTTCTACACCGGGTTCGTGCAGGTGTTGTCGCTGGGCAGGCGTAACAAGATGGTGGGGATCGCCGAGCAGTACCAGTACATCCTGCGCGACGAGTCGATCCACCTGAACTTCGGCATCGACTGCATCAACCAGATCAAGGCGGAGAACCCGCGGCTGTGGACGCCGGAGTTCGCCGCGCAGATCCGGGAGATGCTCGTCGAAGCGTGCGAACTGGAGGTGGCCTACGCCAGGGACACGATGCCCCGGCCGATGCTGGGCCTGTCGGCGGAGCTGTGCGAGCAGTACCTGCGGTTCATCACCGACCGCAGGGCGGCCCAGCTCGGCCTCGATCCGGTCTTCGGCCGCACGGACAACCCCTTCCCGTGGATGTCGGAGGCCATGGACCTGCGCAAGGAGAAGAACTTCTTCGAGAC
Source organism: Saccharomonospora piscinae (assembly GCF_005862235.1). Lineage (GTDB taxonomy): Bacteria > Actinomycetota > Actinomycetes > Mycobacteriales > Pseudonocardiaceae > Saccharomonospora > Saccharomonospora piscinae. The sequence continues at coordinate 649,155 of NZ_VCEK01000001.1, forward strand.
CAGGGTGACCGACTACCGCAGCGGGGCGGCGCTCGCCTGGGACTGAGAGCCACGCCCGCGCCGTTCGGGTTGCGACGTCTCCGCTGGTCGGTAGGCTGCACAGCCGAGCCGTGGCTGCCGCCGACCAGCGGACACGCAGAGTAGTACGAACTCTGCCCGAGCGTGGGACTAAACCACCCTTTGGGGCGGTAGACATGATGCGTGTTGCATGATGCGGTTGCATGGTTCCGGACCGAGGTCCGGAACCGACTCGTTCGAGATGCCCCGACCAGCTCGTCGACAGAGTGCGAGGTGAAGCGTGCCGGAACCTGGTGCCGAACCAGGCCCAGCTGACATCGCGCGCCGCTGGGCCGCGCGCCTGGCCGGACTCGACGGAATCGCGCTGCCCGCGCACGAACTGGAGACCCACCTGCTCGACCTCGCCCTGGAGGCGCGGGCCGAACTCGACTCGGCCCGCGCGGCACGCGACGACGCCGCCCGGCGCTTCATCGATCTCTACGCCGCCGCACCGGTCGGGGTCGCGCTCGGCGACGCCGACGGTCTCATCCGCGACGTCAACCCGGCACTGGTCCAGCTGCTCGAACACTCCCGCTCGCAGCTCGTCGGCACACCGCTGACCGATCTCGCCGCCACGGGAGCGGACGCGGAGGCGCTGGCCGCCGCGCTCGACACGGCGGCTCTGCCCGGCAGGCGCCCCCGCCGGGAACGGCTCAGCGTGTCGCACGCCAAGGACGGCCCGCTTCGGGCCAGGGTCACCGTGGCCACCCTCACCGGCGACACCGACGGTCTGCCGCACCCGGTCGTGATGGTGGAGGACGTCAACGACCTCGACCTGCTCGGTGAGCAGTTGCGCAGGCAGAACGTGGTGGACCCGCTCACCGGACTGCCGAACTCGTACCACTTCGAGAACGCGCTCGACACCGCGCTCGCCACCACACCGAGCGACGACGGCGAGCGCATCGGGCTGCTGTACTTCGACGTCGACGGCTTCAAGGTCATCAACGACGGTCTCGGGCCTGGCGCGGGCGACGAGGTGTTGCGGCAGGTCGCCCGGAAGCTGCGGACCCAGTTCACCGACCACGAGCCGGTGGTGGCCCGGCTCTCCGGCGACGGCTTCGCGGTGCTGCTGCGGGGCGTACTCGACAACGCCGAGGTCGTGTCGCTCGTCGAGGACACGATGCGCGAGCTGGCCGAACCGATCTATCTGGAGGGCAAGGGCATCGGCGTCAACGTCAGTGTCGGCATCGTGCTCACCGACACGGCGGGACAGACGCGCGAGGAGCTGCACCGCGCGGCCGAGATCACTCTGCACCGCGCCAAGGAGAACGGCAAGGCGCAGTGGATGCTGTTCGAGCGGGAACTGCACGACCGCGACCGCCGCCGGTACGGCATCGGCGCCGCGATCGGTGGCGGTCTGGAGAACGGCCAGTTCGGCGTCGACTACGAGCCCACGGTCACGCTGGACGACCGGCACCGCATCGCCGTGGTGAACGCCGTGCTGCGCTGGAACCACCCGGAACACGGCGTGCTCCGTGGCCGGGAATTCTTCCCCCTCGCCGACACCACCGGCATGACCCCGGCGCTGGGCGAGTTGCTGCTCACCCAGTCGATGGCCGACGCCGCGGCGTGGCAGCAGGAGTTCGACGGCGCTCCCGATCTCTGTGTGCGGCTGCCGACCCGGTTCGCGATCGACCCCAACCTGGTGCGCATCGTGCGCACCGAACTCGCGCGTACCGGACTCCCGCCGAACCGGCTGCGGCTCTGCACCGACAGTGCCGCGCTCACCGATCCGCGGGGCGAGGTTCTGGAGACCCTGTCGGTGCTGGCCGACCTCGACGTCAAGATCACGCTCGCGGTCTCCGGCGCCGCGGACCTGGAACTGATCCACCAGTACCGGCTGCCCGTCGGTTTCGTCATCATCTCCGGCTCGCTCGTGGACGCCCTCGCCGACGAAGGGCAGAGCGCCGAAGGCGCCCGGCAGCACCTGGCGACCCTGCTCGGCCGCGCCCGTGAGCTGGGTATCTCCCGCATCGGCGCGGACGGGGTGCGCAGCACCGAACACGCGCACCGGCTCGCCGAACTCGGCGTCGTCGCGGGACGGGGCAAGGTGTTCGGCGAGGAGGTCGGGGCCGGGACCATTCGATCAATGCTCGCGGAGCCGCCGGGCCGCGTGCGACCATGAGTGCCATGAAGCAGGGAGAGCTCGCGCCGGACTTCACACTGCCCGACAGTGACGGCGCACCACGGCGGTTGTCCGCGTTGCTGGCGACCGGGCCCGTGGTCCTGTTCTTCTACCCCGCGGCCATGACAGCCGGCTGTACCGCCGAGACGTGTCACTTCCGCGACCTGGCCGCCGAGTTCGCCGAGCTGAGTGCGCAGCCGGTGGGGGTGAGCGGCGATCCGGTGGACACCCAGCGCCGGTTCACCGAGGCCCACGAGTTCGGCTTTCCGCTGCTGTCCGACACCGACGGCGAGGTCGCCACGCGGTTCGGAGTGAAACGCAGCCTCGGTCCTCTGCGGACCAAACGCCAGACCTTCGTCATCGACACCGATCGCACGGTGCTCGCCGTGATCCGCAGTGAGTTCCGGATGTCCGTCCACGCCGACAAGGCCCTCGACGTCCTGCGGGCCCACCGGCGGGCGTGAGGCGCGGCGGGGGTACCCGGTGACCGAGATCCGCTTTCGCCTCCTCGGTCCGCTCACCGTCGACATCGACGGCCACGACGTCGCACTCGGAGGCCCCAAACCGCGGCTGCTGCTGGCCGCGCTGCTGCTGGAGGCCAACACCCCGGTCTCGACCGACACGCTCATCGACGTGGTGTGGCCCGCCGAGGCACCCCGTTCGGCCGCCGCGAACCTGCGCACCTACATCCACTCGCTGCGCCGGGCACTGGCGCAGGACCGGCTCGAACGCGGGCCGTCGGGCTACCGGGTCAGAGTCGCGCGGCACGAGCTGGACAGTACGGTGTTCGCCGACCACGTGACGGCGGCCCGCGACGCGATGGCCCGCGACGACCCGGCCACCGCACTGGACGAACTGGCGGCGGCCGAATCGCAGTGGCGGGGAGATCCGCTGCCCGACCTGCCCCACCACCACACGTGGGAACCCGCGCTGACCCGGCTGGTCGAACTGCGCCTGTCGGCGCGCGAACTGCGGGTCCGCGCCCGCTTCTCGCTCGGCGAACACCGCGCCGCGATCCCCGAACTGCGCGAGCTCGTGGCCGGGCACCCGCTGCGCGAGGAGCTGTGGGCACAACTCGTCGTCGCGCTCGACCGCTGCGGCAGGCGCGCGGAGGCACTGGACGCCTACCACGAGGCCGAACGGGTGCTCCGCGAGGAACTCGACGCCGCACCGGGGCGCACCCTGAACGCCGCGGGCGCGGCCCTGGCCTCGCCCGCCGCCCCGCCGCCACCACGCCGTGCCCCGGCAGGCGGCCGGTCCCTGTGCCAGCTCCCCCTCGACCTGCCCGATCTCACCGGGCGCGAGGCCGAGATCGCCGAACTCACCGCCCTCGCGCGGCGGCGCAGGTCCGCGAACGCGCCCACCGTCGTCGTCCTGTCCGGACAGCCCGGGGTGGGCAAGTCCAGCCTCGCCGTCCACGTCGCACACCAGCTGCGCGGCGACTTCCCCGACGGGCACCTGCACGTGGACCTCGCGGGAACGTCGACCGAGCCGCGCTCACCGCACGACGTGCTGGCGGAGTTGCTGCGATCACTCGGCACCCCGGAGTCCGCGTTGCCACCCACCGAGGCGGAACGCGCGGCGGCACTGCGCTCGGCCTTGTCCGCGGTGTCGTTGTGCCTCGTCTTCGACGACGCGGCGAGTGCCGCGCAGGTGCGCCCACTGCTGCCCGGCGCAGGCACCTCCGCCGTCATCGTGACCACCCGCGCGCGCCTTCCCGACCTCACGGGAGTACACCACCTCGGCCTCGACGTGCTCGGCCCGGATGCCGCGCGACAGTTCTTCACGCGCCTCGTCGGCGCTCGGCGCGTCGCGGGCGAACCGGACGCCGCCGACGAGATCGTGCGACGCTGCGGGCGGCTGCCGCTCGCGTTGCGGGTGGCGGGTGCGCGGCTGGCCCACCGCAGGCACCTGTCACTGGCACTGTTCGCGGAGCGGGTGGCCGACGAACGCCGCAGGCTCGACGAGTTGCGCGTCGGCGAACTCGCGGTGCGAGCCTGTGTCGAGCTGAGCTACGCCCGGCTCCGCCCCGCCACCGCGGCCGTGTTCCGCCGGCTGGGCACTCTCGGGCCCGTCAGCTTTCCCTCGTGGGCGGCGGACGCGGTGCTCGGCACCGACGGGGACGAGGCACTCGACGAACTCGTCGACGCCCACCTCGTGGATCTGGTGGGCACCGACGCCACCGGTTCGGCCCGTTACCGGATGCATGACCTGCTGCGGTGCTACGCCACCGACCGTGCCGACGAGGCCGATCACGACAGTGTGCGCCGCATGGTCGAGGGCTACTACACGATCGCCGCCACCGCCGCCGCGCGCATGCCCGTCCGGTTCTTCGGTGTCACCCCGACTCCGGTGCCGGACGGGTACTGGCAGCCTCCCGGGCTCGACCGGCTGGTGCGCGACCCGGTGGCGTGGTTCGACGCGGAGCACGCCACGGCGGCGGCTCTGGTCGAATGGGGCACCCGGCAGGATGCCGACGGCCCGGCCTGGCGACTCACCACGGCACTCACGCCCTACTACGACCTGCGCAACCGCTGGGAGGACTGGCTTCGCACGGGGCAGCTCGCCCTCGAGGCCACCCGCCGCGCCGACGACCCGCACGGCGAGGCGATCGTGCTGCGGGACCTCGGGCAGGTTCACGTGTACCAGGACCGCTACCGCGAGGCGGTCGAGCTGTTCGAGCGAGCGGTCCGGCTGTTCCGGACCACCGGCGACCCACAGGGTGAGGCCGTGGCCCTCGCGGGACTCGGCACGGTGGCCCGGATTCGCGGCGAGCGCCACCACGCACTCCGCCACAGCCGCAGAGCGCTGGCGCTGTTCACCACCGCAGGCGATCTCTACGGTGAGGCCGTGGCCCGTATCGCCGTCGGCACCGTGCAGCTGGCGGAGGGCAGGCTCGACGAGGCCGAGGCCACCTTCGCCGAGTCGTACGCCCTCGCCTCGGCCATCGGTGACCGGCACCGCGCGGCGCACGTCCTGCAGCGGCAGGCCCTGCTGTACCGCGAGCGGGGCAGGCTCGGCGCCGCGCGCCAGCGGCTCGACCAGGCGATCGCGGTCTTCGACGACCTCGGGGACGACCACTGCGCGGGCTACGCACAGCAGAGCCTCGGCGAACTGTGCCTGAGCAGCGGTGACCTGGCCCATGCGCAACTGCTGCTGGGCAACTCGCTGGCGGTACACCGCGGTTCGGGTGACCGGCGCTCGGAGGCGGTGGTGTCCCAGCGCCTCGGCGAGCTGCACGAGTCGCTGGGACACCACGCCGCCTCCCGCGAGTACTACGAGCAGGCGCTGGCCCTCTGGCGGGAACTGGCGGCCTCTCCCCAGCAGTCGGTCGTCGAACAGCGCCTCGCGCGCGACGCCTGACACCCGGGCCTCCCACCGGGCTCACTCCATGACGACGTCCTCGGGAACGGGGGTGTCGCTGCGCAGCGCCTCGAACAGTGCCTCCGACTTGCCCGGGTCCCACTGTTCGGCCGACGCCGACGTCACCGGGACGGTGGTGGTGACCACACCGCCGTCACCGATGCCGCGCATGGCCCAGCCCAGCGCGACCAGGTGATGCAGGTGGTCGTCCGTGTCCAGGGTGAGCGCGTCGGGCACCGTGCCCAGCAGTGGCACCACGTCGAACGGGTTCAGCAGGGTCGCCGGACTGGCGATCTCCCCCGCGAGCGCGCCGATGAAGAGGCGCTGGTTGGCGACCCGGTCCAGGTCGGAACGGGGCGTGGACTCGCTGTAGCGCATGCGCACGAACCCGAGGGCTTGCGCCCCGTCGAGCGTCTGCCTGCCCTCCGGGATCACCACACCGGTCTTGCTGTCGCGCATCTCGGCCGGGATGTCGATCTCGACCCCGCCGATGGCGTCCACCACCTCGGCGAAGCCGCCGAAACCGATCTCGGCGTAGTGGTCGATGCGCAGCCCGGTGGCCTGCTCCACGGTCTGTGTCAGCAGCGGCGCGCCGCCGAAGGCGAACGCGGCGTTGATCTTGTTCGTCCCGTGGCCGGGAATCGGGACCTGCGAGTCGCGGGGCAGGCTCAGCAGCGTGGGTGCCGTGTCGTTGTCCGGGATGTGCGCGATCATGATCGTGTCGGTGCGCCTGCCGCCGGTGTCGCCGGTGGACAGCTCGGCCATGCGGTCCTCGTCGAGCCCTTCGCGCGAGTCGGACCCGACCAGCAGCCAGTTGGTGCCCTCCGCCGCGGCCGGCCTGCCCTCGTAGTCGCCGGGCAGCGCGTCGATGCGGTTGATGGAGAACTCCAGGTACAGCCACACCGCGCCGAGCAGCATCACGAACACCAGCAGCAGGCTCAGCAGCACTTTGCCGAAGGAGGGGCGCCTGCGCCGGGGCGAACGGCTGGGCGCGGGCGGGCGCCGGTCGGGCGGAGGCGGGGGCGGCTGCTGTCCCGGACGCGGCGCCACCCGGGTGGACTGCGGTGGGCGACCACCACCCCCACCCGGCACGGGCATCATCCCCGCCTGCTGATGCTGCCGGGGACCACGCGGGGGCCTGCGGCCCGGAGGCGGAGGCCGGTACCCGCCCTGGTTCCCGCCGTAGGTCATGGCCACTCCGTTCGATCGCGCCTGACTGGTGCACGCCTACCTAAGCGCATGCCACACAGACAGGACGCGCCATCCCCCCGATCGGTTGTGCCGACCATATGATCCATACCACTTGACGTCCTCCCCCGCCTGAAGGCGGGGGATTCCTCCTGCCGCGTGTGCGGCTCCGGTGGGTTCCTGTTTCAACGAGACGTGCTCCCCGCTAGGCGGAGAGGCTGACCGTCTCTCCGCAGGCGTTTAACCTCTCCGCCCGTCCGGCGGCGAGGATGTTCTTCGCGGCGTTCAAATCCCGGTCGTGCGTTGTTCCGCAGGGGCACGTCCATTCCCGGACATCGAGCGGCTTCTTGCTGTCTACCCGCCCGCACTCGGAGCAGGTTTGCGACGACGGGAACCACCGGTCGATGCGGTGCACGACGCGCCCGTACCGGACCGCTTTGCCGTCCAACATGCGCAGGAACGTTCCCCACGCGGCGTCGTGCACGGATTTCGCGAGTTTCGTGCGGGCCAGGCCGGACACGGCAAGGTCTTCGACGTAGATCGCTTGGTTGTCGCGGATCAACGCCGTGGTGTTCTTGTGTGCCCAGTCGGTGCGCGAGTCGCGAACCTTGGCGTGCGCCTTGGACACCCGCAGGCGGGCCTTGGCGCGGTTGTTGCTGCCCCGCTGCTTGCGAGACAGGTTCTGTTGCGCTTTGCGGAGCTTGCGCTCGGCGCGGCGCAGAAACTTCGGAGACTCGATCGTCTTGCCGTTGGACAGCACCGCGAACGTGGCCAGGCCGAGGTCGATACCAACCTCGGAGTCTGTCTCCGGTAATGGTTCGGGGCCGACGTTGACCACGAACGACGCGAAGTACCGCCCGGCTGCGTCCTTGATCAGTGTGACCGACGACGGCGCCGACGGCAGGTCCCGCGACCAGCGCACATCCAGGTCCCCGATCTTCGCCGCGTACAGCCGTCCGTTCGGTCGCAGTGAGAATCCGTTGCGAGTGAGCCGGATGGCTTGCCGGTTGTCCTTGCGGGACCGGAACCGAGGGCGCCCAACACGGCGGCCTCGGCGTTTGCCGGACATCGAGTCGAACCAGTTGCGGTACGCCGCGCGGGCGTCCTGGCACGCCTGCACCAACGCCACGCTGGCAACCTCGGACAGCCAGGCGCGGACCTCGGTTTTCTTCGCTTCGGTGACGACGCGACGTTGCACATCGGTGTCTGACAGGCGCTCGCCCGCTTCGTAGGCGTCCTGTCTGACGCGGAGCGCGTCGTTGTACACCACCCGCGCGCACCCGAACGCCTTGGCCAGCGCGATGCGCTGACCGGGCGTCGGGTAGACGCGGAAGTTGTACCGAAGCTGCATGGTGCCATGATAGCACCATGATTCGACTTGGCTTACGCCTACCCGATGACCTGCACCGCGAACTCACCAAGGCCGCCGAAACAGAAGGCCGGTCGCTGAACGCGCACCTGGTGTACCTACTCACCGCCGCGAATGCGGCTCCAGTGGAGGAGGTGCACCGCTGGGCACGCGAGGCCCGGAATTGATGCGCAAGCCCCGCCCTGAAGGACGGGGCTTGCGCGCTACGTTTCCCGGTCACGGCACCACAAGGCAGGTCAGAGCGGCAATTCGTACCGTTCCGGCGCCGCGCGGCCGAAGGCACCGGCCAGCAGGCCGTGTTCCGGCAGCAGGCCTGCGGTCTGGACCGCGAACTCCGCCGCCAGCCGGTTCCACACCGACCGGCGGCGCAGCAGCGCATGACTCTCCGCGGTGACGTCGAAGCGGGCGAGCCCGGCCGCGCGGGCGTCGGCGCGCCGGGCGTAACGGTAGGAGTCCACCGGGCGGGTCACGCGGTCGAGCACGCCGTGGGCGAGCAGCACCCGCCGCCCGGTGACCGGCTCCACGGGCTCGCCCTCCGGCGTCCACGGCGCGAACGCGCACACCCCGGTCACCGCCGGGTCGTCACACACGCGCAGGGCCACGCGACCGCCCATCGAATGCCCCACGAGCACCACCGGCAGCCCGGGGCGCTCATCGCGGATCCGCCGCAGTGCCCACCGGGCGTCCTCGACCGGGTGCCGGTCGGGCTCGTTCCAGCCGCGCACGCGGTTGCGCAGCATCCGAACCTCGAGCCCGTGTGCGGCGCCCGCCGCCCACACCGCCCGGGCGATCGGCACCATCCGCAGGTACGCGGGCCGCCACGGGCGCACCGCGTCGACGCCGTACTGCGCACCGCCGTGCAGCACCAGTGCCACGGCGGCGGGGCGGGTCCGGGCACGCCATCCGGACAGCGACGGGTCGCGCGCGGGCTCGCCGGGGCTCACGCGGCCGACCGTTCCGTGACGGTGAACTGCGTGCGGTGCAGTTCCGCGTACCGGCCCTCCGCCGCGAGCAGTTCCGGATGCGTGCCCCGTTCGACGATGCGTCCCTGCTCGACGACCAGGATCTGGTCGGCCGCGCGCACCGTGGACAGCCGGTGGGCGATGACGAGCGCGGTGCGGCCGTGCAGCGCGTCGGCCAGCGCCTCGCCGACGGCGGCCTCGGACTCCGAGTCGAGATGGGCGGTGGCCTCGTCGAGCACGACGACCCGGGGGCGGGCCAGCAGCAGGCGCGCGATGGTCAACCGCTGCCGTTCCCCGCCGGAGAGCCGGTAGCCCCGCTCCCCCACCACCGTGTCCAGGCGGTCGGGCAGCGAGTCCACCAGCTCGGCCAGCCGCGCCCGGCGCAGGGCGTCCCAGATCTCGTCGTCGGTCGCCTCGGGCCGGACGTAGGCCAGGTTCGCCCGGATGGTGTCGTGGAACAGGTGCCCGTCCTGCGTCACGACCCCCACCGTGCCCCGCAGGTCCTCGAAGGAGACATCCCGGACGTCGACACCGGACAACCGCACCGCGCCGGAGTCGGGATCGTAGAGTCTCGCCACGAGCGAGGCGATGGTCGACTTGCCCGCGCCCGACGGCCCGACCAGCGCCACCATCTGTCCTGGTTCGGCACGCAGGCTCACGCCGTGCAGCACCTCCTCGCCGCCTCGGGTGTCCAGCGTGGACACCTCTTCCAGCGAGGCGAGCGAGTAGCCGTCGGCCGAGGGGTAGGCGAACCGCACGTCGTCGAACTCCACGGAGACGTCGCCACCGGGCAGCGATACCGGATCGGGTCGCTCGGTGATCATCGGTTTGAGGTCCAGCACCTCGAAGACCCGCTCGAACGACACCAGCGCCGTCATGACGTCGACCCGGACGTTCGCCAGCGCCGTCAACGGGGTGTAGAGCCGGGTGAGCAGCAGCGCCAGCGCCACGACCGTGCCCGCGTCCAGCGTCCCGGTGAGCGCGAGCCACCCGCCCAGCCCGTAGACGAGCGCCTGCGCCAGCGCCGAGACCAGCGTGAGGCTGGTCATGAACCAGCGGGTCAGCATGGCGGTGCGCACGCCGATGTCGCGCACCCGGCTGGCGCGAGCGCCGAACTCGTCGGCCTCGGCGCGGGGCCTGCCGAACAGCTTCACCAGTGTGGCGCCGGGGGCGGAGAACCGTTCGGTCATCTGGGTGGTCATCGCGGCGTTGAGTTCGGCCGACTCGTGCTGGAGGTCGGCCATCCGCCTCCCGATCCGCCTCGCGGGAAGCACGAACGCGGGCAGCAGCAGCAACGCCAGGAGTGTGACCTGCCAGGACAGCGTCATCATCACCACGAGCGAGAGGGCCAGCTGGATGACGTTGGTGACGAGGCCCGACAGGGTGGCGGTGAAGGTGCGCTGCGCGCCGATCACGTCGTTGTTCAGCCTGCTCACGAGCGCGCCCGTGCGGCTGCGCATGAAGAACGCGATGGGCATGCGCTGTACGTGCTCGAACACCGCGCGACGCAGGTCGAGGATGAGGCCCTCACCGATGTGCGCGGACTGCCACCGCTCGGCCAGCCCCAGAACGGCGTCCACGACCGCGATCAGGGCGATGGCCACGGCAAGCCACACGACCGTGGCGGCGGCCTGCCCCCCGACGATGGCGTCGACGACCCGTCCCGCCAGCAGCGGTGTGCTCACGGCGAGCACGGCCGAGATCACCGTGAGCAGCAGAAACACCAGCAGGCGTCGCCAGTGCGGCCGGGCGAACCGGGCCACCCTGGCGACGGTGCCCCGGCGCAGGCCGCGAGGAGCGTCGGCGGAATTCATCGCCCCGCGCATCAACGACCACGTGTTGTCCACCGACCGACACCCCTTTCGCGACACGCCGTGTTCGGCACAACGGCGCGGACACCGGCACTCTTCCCGAGACCGTGTTCCGGACCAATTCTGCCCGCCGCCCCCGACAGCGCGGGACGCCTCGGTACTGTCGTGCGCCATGGGGACACGGGAGGGCGAGGCGACCGGGACGGTCACCGGGAGGCCGGCGACCGCGCTCGGGAGGATGCGGGCGGTGCTGGGACGGCGTCCGCTGGCCGTCGACGCCGTACTGTATTTCGGGTGCGCCTGCTACGCACTCGTGCTGGCGCTCACCGACAAGCATCTCGGCTACCGCGTCTGGGGCGCGTTCGCGGTCGCGGGCTACTCGCTGGCGCTCACCCACACCTGCTGGCTGGCGTTCAGCGCCCGCCGCCGCGCCGCCGACTCCCTCGTCCGGTCACGCTGGACACCAGTGGCGATCGTGGGTCTCGTCGGCATGCTCGCTCCCCTGGCGACGCTGGTGACACGGCGTGCGGTGGCCGGTGGCGACTGGACATCCGACCCGGGGCAGTGGCACGCCCAGCCCGAGGTGTGGGTCATCGAGCGTTCCGCGGACACCCTGCTCGCCACCGGCACGCCCTACCTCGATCTCGCCTCGCTGGGCCACGCCCCCGGCGTCTACGACTACGCGCCGTACGGTCCGGTCATGGCGGTCTTCGGGCTGCCCCGCGCCCTGTTCGGCGGTCATCCGGTCACCGACGCGCTGACGGACGCGCGGCTCGTGTTCGCCGCCGTCGCGGTCGGGTGCGTGCTGGCCGCGCTGCGGCTGTGGCGTCCCACCGCGATCCCGGTCGGCGCCGCCCAGCTCGCGGCCGTGTTCCCCCTGACAGCGCTGACCTGGGCGACAGCGGGCCCGGATCTCGCGATCGTCGCTCTGGTGGTGCTCGCCCTCGCCCTGGCCGCCACCGGCAGGCCCGTCTCCGCCGCGCTGGTGTGCGGTCTGGTGACGCACGCGAAGCTCATCGCGGCGCCCGCTGTGGTCGTGATCGGCGTTCTCGTCGCCGTCCGGCTCGGCGGTCGCGCGCTGGCCCGGTACATCGCGGGCTTCGCGGGGGCGACCGTGGTGCTGGTGGTGCCGGTCCTGCTCGTGAATCCCGGCGCGTTCACGGAACACGTGCTGCTGTTTCCCGCCGGGCTTGCGGCGGTGACCTCACCGGCGGCGAGTCCTTTCCCAGGGCACCTGCTCGCCGGCACCGGCCCCGTCGGCACGGTGCTCGCGTTCGTCCTGCTTGCCGGTGCGGGCGTGGCCGTACTCGCGTGGCTGGTACGCACGCCACCACGCACGGCGGCCGACGCGGCGTTACGCATCGCGGTGGCACTCGCCGCCTTCACCCTGCTGGCGACGGCCACCCGATTCGGCTACCTGGTGTATGTCTCCGTGCTACTCGGGGCAGTGATGGTGTTCCGAAGCCGGGCCGAGGTCCCCCTCGGCACCGTCGAGCCCGGCTCCGGCTCCACGGGTGATCGTGCCCCTCCTACTTCTTCTTGACGCGCGTCGCTCCCCCGCGACCCCGAAGCTGGACCCCGGACTCCGACAGGACCCGGTGCACGAAGCCGTACGAGCGGCCCGTCGACTCGGCCAGAGCGCGGATGCTCGCCCCCTTCTCGTACTTCTTCTTCAGGTCAGCGGCAAGCTTGTCGCGCGTGTTTCCGGTGATGCGCGCACCCTTCTTCAGGTCTGCCACGTCAATCCACCTTCCGCCCGTTTGATGTTTCGGGCCACATTCAGCCCCTGCCGTCGCAATGATCGAACACGACGGCGCCGAATGCCAGACGACAACGGAAAAACCTGCTCGAATGGCGGTGAAAACGTCCGATACGGTACTTGCTGTAGAGCGAACAATGACGCAACGCGCATCAGCGGCGGCGTTGTGTCCGCAGTGGCGCGCCACACTCCACCCGGAGCTCCCGGTGGGCCGACGCTGGGCGAACCTCGCCAACGCCACTGGTCAGCCACCCGTACGTGACCTCTCGGTCACCCCGGGCGCAGACCGGACCCGATCTTGGTCGGACGAGCACCACCGGTACGGACCAATTTCCCGAGAAACACCCGATCAGGCGAGTTCGACCAGTTCCTGATAATCGTCGGACCACAGATCTTCGGTCCCATCCGGGAGCAGGATCACCCGTTCGGGTTCCAGGGCCTCGACGGCGCCGGGATCGTGCGTCACGAGAACGACGGCACCCTCGTATCGGCGCAATGCGTCGAGCACCTGCTCCCGGCTCGCGGGGTCGAGGTTGTTCGTCGGTTCGTCCAGTAGCAGTACGTTGGCCGCGCTCGACACGAGCGCGGCGAGCGCGAGCCGGGTCTTCTCGCCACCCGACAGTGACTCCGCGGGCTGGTCGAGCTGTTCCCCGCTGAACAGGAACGAGCCCAGCAGGTTCCGCAGCTCCTGCGCACCCGTGTCCGGCGAGAGGTGCCGGATGTTCTGCCAGACGCTCGCCTGGTGGTCCAGGGTCTCGTGCTCCTGCGCGTAGTAGCCCAGCCGCATTCCGTGGCCGGGAACCACCTGCCCGGTATCCGCCTTCTCCAGCCCGCCCAGCAGCCGCAGCAGCGTGGTCTTGCCCGCGCCGTTCAGTCCGAGCACGACGACCTTCGACCCCCGGTCGATGGCGAGATCGACCCCGGTGAAGATCTCCAGCGACCCGTAGGACTTGGACAGGTTCTCGGCCGTCAGCGGGGTCCTGCCACACGGCGCGGGAGCGGGGAAACGGATGTGGGCGACCTTGTCGGCCTGCCGCTCGTCGTCGAGGTCGGCCAGCATCTGCTCGGCACGCCGTGCCATGTTCTTGGCCGCGACCGCCTTGGTGGCCTTGGCTCCCAGCTTGGCGGCCTGCTGCTGCAACGCCGACGCCTTCTTCTCGGCGTTGGCGCGCTCCCGCCTGCGGCGCTTCTCGTCGGTGGCCCGCGCGTCCAGGTAGCGCGCCCAGTTCATGTTGTAGCCGTCCAGCTCGCTGCGGGTGGCGTCGAGGAACCAGACCTTGTTGACCACGTCGCCGAGCAGGTCGACGTCGTGGCTGATGACGACGAGGCCGCCCGAGTGGGCCTTGAGGAAGCCGCGCAGCCAGTTGATCGAGTCGGCGTCGAGGTGGTTGGTCGGCTCGTCGAGCAGCAGGATGGTGCCCGACCGGCCGCCCGCTCCCGCCTCGGAGGCCGCGAACAGGATGCGCGCCAGCTCGACGCGGCGGCGCTGCCCGCCGGACAGGGTGCGCAGTGCCTGCGGCAGGATGCGGTCCTCCAGGCCCAGGTTGGCGCAGATCCGCGCGGCCTCGCTCTCGGCGGCGTAACCGCCCAGTGCCGCGAAGCGTTCCTCCAGGCGACCGTAGCGCTGGATCGCCTTGTCCCGGGCGGTGTCGTCCACCAGCTCGGCCATCGCGTTCTGCGCCTTCTCCATGTCGCGCAGCAGGACGTCCAGCCCCCGCGCCGAGAGCACCCGGTCCTTCGCGGTGATCGACAGGTCGCCCTCGCGGGGGTCCTGCGGCAGGTAGCCCACCTCGCCGGTCTGGTGTACCTCTCCGGCGTACGGCTCGCCCTCACCCGCGAGGACGCGCAACGTGGTGGTCTTGCCCGCGCCGTTGCGCCCGACGAGGCCGATGCGGTCGCCCGGCTGCACCCGCAGCGTGGTGCCGGACAGCAGGATGCGGGAACCGGCGCGTAGTTCGAGCCCGGTGGCGGTGATCACTGAGGAACTCCGTGGAAGGGGTTGGTCGGAAGGGACGTGCGGGGGCACACGGGAACACGGAGCCCGCGCCTACTCCAGCCGAACGACCACGGCACCCAGTGTAGGGCCCGGTGTCCAGTCGATTTCTCCGATGGTGGCCCGGCTCACCGCACCACGACCTCCACCGCGCGCGCCCTGGCCGCCGCGGCGTCGAGCACAGCGCGGCGCGGTTCGGCCACGTCGAGCACCCTGGGCTCGGCCTTGGCGAACACCGGGGCCAGCCGCGCGTCGTCCCGGAGCGTGTCGAGCGCCGCCCGGTCGCCACCCAGCACGACGGCGTCGAGGTCGGCCGCCCGTGCGGCGAGCACGTCGGCCGCGTCGTCGGCCGCGGCGCGCAGCGACTGCCGTGCCTGCCCCTGCCTGCGCCGGGCGAACCGTTGCTGCGACCAGCCCCCGGCCGCGCTGCGCCCGTGAACCAGGTGGCGGTCGGTGCGGGACGCGGTGACCCGGCCGCCCTCGGCCACACCGACGCTGTGGGCACCGAGGCGGACCAGCAGCAACCCGAGCGTGCGCGGGCGGGTCACGTGAGCGACCAGCTCGTCGACGGCCAGCCCGTCGCGGTGGGTGCCCGGTTCGACGGGCAGCGGATCGAACGGGACGGCCACCGTCGCCGTGACGCCGTTGCCGCCGTACACGCGCACCGTCGCGGGAGCCAGCTCGGTGCGCGTCACCCCGTCGTTGCGTTCGGCGAAGCGGTCGAACCAGCGGGCCAGCCGCTCCGGCTCCACCTCCACGACGGTGCCGCCGCCCGGTGCCTGCCGTGTCCGCGCCATCGCCCCGCTCCCTCGCCCGAGCCGTTCACAGCACCGACGGTTCGGACCACGGCTGCGCGGAGCGCCCCGAGATCGCGTCGAGCATGGCCGCCGCCTGCTTGTCGGTCAGCGAGGCCACGAAGTCGATCACAGCCCTGCCCCGGGCCAGCGAACGGACGGCGTCGGCTCCGCGCACCGGTTCCCCCGTCGCCCCGACCAGCAGTTCCGGATCGGCCGCCGCGAGCCCCCGGTACTCGGCGTGAGCGAGTTCCACGAGGTCGTGCAGCCTGCGGGGCAGGCGCGCCGCCTCGTCGCGATCGGTCAGCCACGCGTCGAGCGCGTCGACCAGGGTGGCGAGCAGGCTGGCCTGACCGCGCTGGTGCAGGGCGAGGTCGGGCCGCAGCAGCACGAACCGCCGGTGGACGAACTTCAGCACCTGCACCTCGTGCCACTGCGCAGGCAGCAGCGTGACGTGTCCCGTCCGGGGTGAGGGCGCGGCGGTGACCACCACGCCGCCGACGAGCCGGGCGGTCCAGCGCGCGGAGAAGGTCGCGGTGGCCTGCTCGGCCTCCACCGAGCCGTCGAACGGGATGCCCAGCAGTTCGTCCACGAGCTCGGCCCGCACCCGCGCGACCGCGTCGGCGAAGGCGTCGTCGCTGGTGATCCACGAGTCCTTCGCGTGCAGCCTGCGCCGCAGGTGCTCCAGCGACCGGCCCGGCCTGCGGTGCTGGTCCTCCAGCCGCTCGTCCGGCAGCTCCGCCAGTTCCCCGCGCCGGGCGAGCCACTGCCCCAGCTCCGTGGCCACCTCCGCGTGCTGCAGCACGCCGATGCGGTGGAAGTCCTGGAGATCGTGAATCGCGTAGGCGATGTCGTCGGCGAGATCCATCACCGATGCCTCGACGGTCTGCTGCCAGTACTCGACCTTGTCGGCGAACGGGGCGCGAGAGGCGGCCAGCTCGTCCAGCTCGGTGGAGTAGGCGGAGAACTTCGCCGACCCCGTGCCCGGTGCCTGCGCCGGTTCGGCCGCACCGCGCGGAACGACCGCCAGCTCCGACGGATGCGGCCGGGGCCGGTGCAGCCGGGCCCACGGGTACTTCAGCAGCGACGCGCGCACGGCGGCGGTGAGATTCAGCCCGCGCGGGGTCGGGCCGCCCACCTCGGTGGTGGTGACGATGCGGAACGTCTGGGCGTTGCCCTCGAAGCCGTCGGCCAGCCCGTACCGGTGGCGGGCGATGCGGTCGAGCACCTGTTCCCCGAGGTGGCCGAACGGCGGGTGACCGAGATCGTGCCCGAGCGCGGCGGCCTCGGCCACGTCGGGATCGCAGCCACCGAGCTTGCCGACGAGCTCGGCGGTGTCCGTGTGGCCACCGTGGGGATCACCCGTGGCGATCCGCTCGGCGATGGAGCGGGCCACCTGCGCGACCTTGAGGCTGTGCGTCAGCCGGTTGTGCAGCAGGGCGGACCCGCCCGCGCTCACGACCTGGGTCACGCCGCCGAGGCGCGCGAAGAACGGGGAGGCGACCAGGCGGTCGCGGTCGGCGCGGAACGGGCTGGACGACAGTTCGGCGAAGCCTCCGGACTCCGCGGCCTCGTCCCGGCGCCGGGCACGGGGATCTGGCTGGTTCACGACCCACACCGTACTTGACGCCGCCGCGCACGGGGCCGCCCGCGCGGCGGGGCTCAGCCGTCGCCGGGCACGACGAACCCGGACTCGAACGCCGCGATGACGGCCTGGGTCCGGTCCCGCGCTCCGAGCTTGGTCAGCACACCGCCGACATAGGTCTTGACCGTCTCGACACCCAGGTGCAGCACGGCCGCGATCTCGGCGTTCGACAGGCCCTGGGCGAGGTGGCGCAGCACCTGCCGCTCGCGCTCCGTCAGCTCCGCCTCCCGCAGCGCGGTGCCGCGCCCGGCGTGGCGGGCCGCCATCCTCCGGATCGCGGAGGGAAACAGCAGCGAGTCGCCCGCGCACACCGTGCGGACCGCCGAGACGAGTTCCTCGGGGCGCGCGCGTTTGAGCACGAACCCGCTGGCCCCGGCTCGCAGCGCCGAGTACACGAAGTCGTCGTTGTCGAACGTCGTGACCACGATGATCTTCGGGGGCCGCTCGGTCGTGGCCAGCACGTGCTCGGTGGCCGCGATGCCGTCGACCGACGGCATCCGCACGTCCATCAGGACCACGTCGGGCCGGGTGCTCCGGACCAGGCCGGGCACGTCGGCACCGTCGCCGGCCTCGGCCACCACCGTGAGGTCGTCCTCGGACTCCAGGATCGCCCGAAGCCCGGACCGCACGAGCGGCTCGTCGTCGGCGAGCAGCACCCCGATCCGGCCGGTCACGGTGTCGCCCGTCCGGTGGGCAGGGTGGCCGCGACCACCCACCGCTCGCCGTCGCGGCCCGCGCGCAGGGTTCCGCCCAGCAGGTCCACCCGTTCCCGCATCCCCCGCAGTCCTCTCCCGCCTCGCCCGGTGCCGCCCGCCCCGGTCGCCGGGTTGCCCACGGTGATCTCCAGTGTGGTTTGGGTGACGACGACGCGCACCGTCACCGGCACCTTACCCGCGTGCCGCACCGCGTTGGTGAGGCTCTCCTGCACGAGCCGGTACGCCTCCCGCGACACCACCGGCGCGACGGCCGCCAGGTCACCCTGAATGTCGGCCGACACGCCCACGCCCGCCAGCCGGGTCGCCGACAGCAGCGACGGCAGCTCCGGCAGGCCCGCCCTCGGCGGCGTGGTGCCCGCCGCCCCGTCCTCCCGCAGCAGTCCGAGCACGTGGTCGAGGTCGTCGAGCGCCGCCCGAGCCGCGTCCTGCACGGCCGCCATCGAGCCGTCGGCGGCTGCGGGATCACGGCTCAGCAACCGCCGCGCCGCACCCGCCTGGATCGACACGACACTCAACGCGTGCCCCACGGAGTCGTGCAGCTCCCTCGCCAGCCGGGCCCGTTCGAGCAGCCGCTCCGTCTGCCGTTCCAGCCGGGCGATCCGGTCGGCCGCCCGCAGGCCCAGCAGCACCGTCGCGAGCCGCCGGAAGGCGCCGCCGAGTCCGGCGACCACCGGCACCAGCGCGAGGAGGGCCGAGACACCGGCAGCGGGCAACCACGCGCTCGCCCAGCCCGTCGGCACCGTGATCCGGTTCTGTTCCCCCAGGGTGAACCCGCCCGTGAACGGCACCGACACGGCGACGGCGAACGCGATGGGCAGCAGCAGGCTTACGACGGACACCACGCCGCCCACCAGCACGTGCGCGGTGAACAGCGCGGCGGCGCGCACCCTGGCCCGCCCGCTCGCCGCCCCCGCCGCGTCGGGAACGGGGTCGTCGAGCAGCTCACGCACCGCCGCGAACTCCAGCGCGCGCACCGCCGGGAGGAACGCCGTGCCGACGAGCGCGAGCACCATGCACGCGCCGCCGATCGCGACCGCGCCCGGCAGGGTCGAGGCCGCGGGCACCACCGAGGGCACCAGGATCGCCCCGAACAGCACGTAGGGCGACGCCAGCGCACCCCCGAGCACGAAGTAGGCCCAGCGGCGATAGGTCGACGGCCGGGCGAAAGCCCCGAGCACCCACCGTGTCATGCACCGATCCTGCCAGAGTGCGGCGCGGCGAGGCAGAGGTATGACCAGGGGCCAGTCTGACTGAACAGTCGACCACACGTGATCGCAAGTACGCGCTGTGCCAGGGAGAAACGGGTCACGTTACGAACCGATGCTTGCGATAATCGAAACGCGACACTACGGTCCCTCCCGTGAGTGAGCACGAGGAACTACGCAACCGGGTCCGCGGTCTCATTCACCCGAAGCCGGGAGCGCAACGCGAGTTCGCCGCCGCGATCGGGCTGGCGGAGTCGAAGCTGTCCAAATCGCTCAGTGGAACCCGGCGGTTCGCACCACACGAACTGGTCCGTATCGCCGAGTACTCCGGCGTGACGGTCAACTGGCTGCTCAACGGGAGAGACGACGCGGACACGGTCACCGCTGTGCCCGCGCCGACGGCCCGCTCCCGCAGCGCGCCCGTGACGGGCCCCCAGTCGGCGATGCGGCGGCGCATCCTGGAGACGGCGTGGCAGCTCATCGCCGAGCGCGGCTACCACCGCGTGCGCATCGCCGACATCGCCAGGGAGTGCGGCACCAGCGCGGCCACCATCCACTACTACTTCCCCACCAAGGACGACGTCCTGATCGAGTCGCTGCGGCGCAACGTCAAACTCGCGTTCGACCGGCAGGTCGCGGAGTTGTCCACTGTGGATGACGCGCGGGAACGGCTGGTGCGGCTGGTCGAGCTGCAACTACCCGCTCCCGGGCTGCTACACGACGAGTGGTCGGTGTGGTTGCAGGTGTGGACCGAGAGCACGCTCAACCCCGCGATCCGCGAGTTGTACAGCGACTCCTACAACCGCTGGTACGACACCATCGCCATGACCATCCGGACCGGACAGCAGCAGGGAGTGTTCCGGCGGCAGGACCCCGACGACCTCACGACCCAGCTGAGCGCGTTGATCGACGGCCTCGGCATCCAGGTGCTGACCGGCAAGCCGGGAAGCTCGGTGGCGCACATGCGCAGGCATCTGCACGACTTCATCGACCGCAACATCGTCGAAGGGCAGGCATGAACGACGAAGTGATCATCACGTGCGCGCTGACCGGCGCGGGCGACACGGTGGGCAAGAGCGAGCACGTCCCGGTGACACCGGAGCAGATCGCTGCCTCCGCGGTGGAGGCCGCGAACGCGGGCGCGGCCGTGGTCCACGTGCACGTGCGCGACGTGGAGACCGGCCAGGGCTCCCGCGACGTCGCGCTGTACCGGGAGGTGGTACGCCGCGTCCGGGAGTCCGGAGTGGACGTCGTGCTCAACCTGACGGCGGGCATGGGCGGCGACCTGGTGCTCGACGCGGAGGATCCGTTGAAGCCGGTCGACGGCACCGACCTCGTGAGCGCGCTCGACCGGCTGCCGCACGTGGAGGAGCTGCTGCCCGACATCTGCACGCTCGACTGCGGCTCGCTCAACTTCGGAGAGGGACACCAGCTCTATGTGTCCACCCCGGACATGCTGCGGGTGGGAGCACGGCGCGTGCAGGAACTCGGGGTGAAACCCGAGCTGGAGATCTTCGACACCGGCAACCTGTGGTTCGCGAGCACGCTGGTCGCCGAGGGGCTCATCGACGCCCCGCCGCTGTTCCAGCTGTGCATGGGCATCCCCTACGGCGCTCCCGCCGATCCGCGGGTGTTGCAGGCGATGGTCGACATGCTGCCGGAGGGCGCCCAGTGGGCCTCGTTCGCCATCGGCCGCAACCAGCTCCCCTGGGTCGCGGAGTCGGTGCTGCGTGGTGGGCACGTGCGGGTCGGGCTGGAGGACAACCTCTACCTGTCGAAGGGCGTCAAGGCCACGAACGGGCAACTCGTCGAGCGCGCGGTGGACATCGTGGAAGGACTCGGCGCGCGCGTGGCCGGGCCGGGCGCCGCCCGGCGCATCCTCGGACTGGAGCGGGGCCGGTGAGCGGGCCGGTGGGCACACCCGGGGACGTGACCACGGTCGCCTGTGTCGGCGCGGGCGTCATCGGCGGCGGCTGGGCGGCGCACTTCCTCGCCAGGGGGTACGCGGTACGGGCGTGGGATCCCGGCGACGGCGCGGCGGAACGGCTCTCCCGGCTGGTCGAGGCCGCGTGGCCCGCGCTCACCGAGCTCGGGCTCGCCGACGGCGCCTCGCCGGAACGGCTCACGGCGACACCGACGCTGGCCGAGGCCGTCGAGGGTGCCGGGTTCGTGCAGGAGAGCGCACCCGAGTCGTTGCCGCTCAAGCGCACGCTGCTGGCCGACATCGACGCCGCCACTCCGCAGGGCGTGGTGATCGCCTCCTCCACGTCGGGTTTTCCGATGACCGACATGCAGACCGAGGCCGACACGCCCGGGCGGCTCGTGGTGGGACACCCGTTCAACCCGCCGTACCTGATTCCGCTGGTCGAGGTGGTGGGCGGGCAGCGCACCGAGCCGTGGGCCGTGGAGTGGGCGAGCGAGTTCTACCGCCGCGTCGGCAAGTCCGTGATCACGATGGATCGCGAGCTGCCCGGCTTCATCGCGAACCGGCTGCAGGAGGCGCTGTGGCGGGAGGCGCTGCACATGGTCGCCAACGGTGAGGCGACGGTGGAGCAGATCGACACCGCCATCACCGACGGCCCCGGCCTGCGCTGGCCGGTCCACGGACCCTGCCTGACGTTCCACCTCGCGGGCGGCGAGGGCGGCATGGCGCACATGCTGGACCACTTCGGTCCGTCGTTGCAGGCGCCGTGGACCCGGCTCGAAGCCCCGGAGCTGACCCGCGCCCTGCGCGACGACATGGTCGCCGGCTGCGCGAGCGAGGCGGCGGGCCGGACGTTCGCCGAGCTGGTCGCCGAACGCGATCGCGGCGTCATCGCCGTGCAGCGGGCACTGCGGCCACCGGCGGGCGACGAGGACGCGGGAACGGCCGGTGAGCACGGTGCCTGAGCCGCTCACCTATCACGACACCGTCCGCGACGAGTGGATCGACTACAACGGTCACCTCAGCGAGGCGTACTACGTGCTCGTGTTCGGCTTCGCCACCGACCACCTCATGGCCTCCGTCGGCCTGGACGAGCGCTACCGCGCCGAGAACGGCGCGTCGCTGTACACGGTGGAGGCCCACGTCCGCTACCTGCGTGAGGTCGGGCCGCGCAGCGAGGTGACCGTGACGACGGGCGTGCTGTCCGTGGGGGCCAGGAAGGTGCGCCTCTGCCACGAGATGACGGTCGGCGGCGTCCTCGTCGCCACCGAGGAACTGCTCGCGCTGCACGTGGCCGGAGCCAGGGCGGCGCCGTTTCCCGACGACGTCGCCCAGCGCCTGCTCCACCACCGGCGAGCCGTTCCCGACTACGCGGGACGGGCCATCTCCTGATCCGTCCCCACCCCAGACCGGAAGTAACCCTGATGTCGTTCGACACCCCTGTACGCAGACGAGCTTTGTTGTCCGGCGGCGCGGCCGTGGCCGCGGTACCGCTGCTGTCCGCCTGCGGCGCCACCTCCCGCGCCGCGGGCACCGAACCCACCGGACCGCCCCGCCGGGGCGGCAGGCTGCGGGTCGGCGTCACCGGAGGCGGCGCCTCCGACACGCTCGACCCGCACATTCCCGCCACCAACCCGGACATCGCCCGGGTGCGCAACCTCTACGAGCCCCTGCTGTACCGCGACCACGAGTACAAGCTGGAGATGCTGGTCGCCGAGTCGCTGACGTCGTCGGACGACGCGACGCGCTGGACGGCCCGGCTGCGCGAGGGGGTGCGGTTCAGCGACGGCAGGCCGGTCACGCCGGCCGACGTCATCGCGACGTTCCGGCGGATCATGGACCCGGACGATCCCAAGAGCGGCGCCGCGAGCCTGACCATGCTCGACGAGGTCGTGGCCACCGGCGATTCCACAGTGGAGTTCCGGCTCACCGAGCCCTCCAGCGTGTTCGACGACTACCTGGCGCAGTACTCGCTCGGGATCGTGCCCGAGGACTTCTCGCTCGACCACCCGGTCGGCACCGGACCCTTCCGGCTGCGCTCGTTCACTCCCGGGCTGCAGAGCGTGTTCGTGGGCAACGAGCACTACTGGCGGCCCGGTCAGCCCCACCTCGACGAGCTGGTGCTGCTCAACTTCGGCGAGGACGACGCGAGGCTCAACGCGCTGCTGTCGTCACAGGTCGACGCCATCGACCAGGTACCGATGGCGCTGGTGGAGGTCCTGCGCAGCGACGAACGGCTGCGCGTGCTCAGCTCCGAGACCGGCACCTGGCTGCCGTTCACCATGCGAGTGGACCGCCCGCCGTTCGACGACGTGCGGGTGCGGCAGGCGTTGCGGCTGGTCGTGGACCGCGAGCAGATGATCAATCAGGTGCTCAGCGGGCAGGGACGCCCCGGCAACGACCTGTACGCGCCGTTCGACCCGGCGTACGCGGCCGATCTGCCGCAACGGCGCCGGAACCTCCGGGAGGCACGCAGACTGCTGCGCGAGGCGGGGCGGCAGAACCTCGACGTCGAACTGGTGACCGCGCCGATCCAGGCCGGGGCCGTCGAAGCCGCGCAGGTGTTCCAGCAGCAGGCCAGAGCGGCCGGGATCACCGTGCGGCTGCGGCGGCTCGACACCACCACGTTCTTCGGTGAGAACTATCTGAGCTGGGACTTCGCGCAGTCGTTCTGGTACACGCGCAACTACCTGCCGCAGGTGGCGTCCGGGGCGCTGCCCGACGCGCCCTACAACGAGACGCACTGGGACGACGCCGAGTTCCAGGACCTCGTCGGCCGCGCGCGCCGCACCCTCGACGCGGACGAGCGCACCGCGCTGCTGCACGAGGCACAGCGCATCGAGTACGACCGGGGCGGCAACATCATCTGGGGTTTCGTCAACCAGGTCGACGCCTACCAGGTGTACGTGGGCGGGTTCGTCCCCGACCGCACCGGCCTGCCGCTGTCCGGCTACTCGTTCCGCGAGATCTGGATCGGATGAGGAGGCCGACGTGACCCGACTGATCCTGCGCCGCCTCGCGTCCAGTGTGGCCGTGCTGTGGCTGGTGACCCTGCTGGTGTTCGTGGCGACGCTGTTGCTACCCGGCGACCCCGCCAGGGCGATCCTCGGCCAGCAGGCCACGCCCGAACGCATCGCCGCGCTGACCGAGCAACTCGGGCTCGACCAGCCCGTCTGGCAGCGCTACCTCGACTGGCTCGGCGGCGTGCTGACCGGAGACCTCGGCACCTCGACCGCCACGCAGGGCGCCGTGGGCGAGCTGCTCGCCGACCGCATCCCCGCGTCGCTGGTCCTGCTCGTCGCGGCCGCCGTGCTCAGCACCGCGGCCGGGCTGCTGCTCGGCACCTGGAGCGCGCTGCGGCGCGGCAGGGCCGCCGACCACGCCGTGTCGTGGCTGAGCCTCGTGGTGGCCGCGCTGCCCGAGTTCGTCATCGGTGTGACGCTCGTGGTGGTGCTGTCCACCACGGTGTTCCCGGTGCTGCCGTCGGTGACGCTGACCCGGCCCGGCGAGCCCGTGTGGACCGACGCGACGCAACTCGTGCTGCCGATACTCACCCTCAGTCTCGTCGTCACCCCGTACATCACGCGCATGATGCGCGCCACGATGAGCGAGGTGCTCGACAGCGGCTACGTCGAGATGGCCCGGCTCAAGGGCCTGCCGGAACGAATCGTGCTCACCCGGCACGCGCTGCCCCACGCGATCGGACCGGTCGCCCAGGTCGTCGCGCTGCAACTCGCGTGGCTGGCCGGTGGCGTCGTGGTGGTGGAGTTCCTGTTCCGCTACCCCGGCATCGGGCAGGCACTCATCGACGCCGTCAACAACCGGGACGTCGAGGTGGTGCAGGCCATCACGCTGCTCATCGCGGGCGTCTACGTCGTGGTGAACCTCGTGGCGGACGTCGTCGGCATCCTGGTCGACCCCAAACAACGGACCGAGGTGGCCTCATGAGCCTGTTCCGCCGCGCGCTGTCCCAGCCACAGGCCCGTCTGGGACTCGTCCTCACCGGAGCCGTCCTGCTCGTCACGGTCGCGGGCCCCTGGCTGGGCCCGCTGCTCACCGGGCACGAGACCGGGGAGTTCACCGGCAAGCCGTTCACCGACACCGGGGCGCTGGGCACCGACGACCTCGGCCGGGACGTGCTCACCCGCTTCCTCGCGGGTGGCGGCACCCTGCTGCTCTACGCGGTGCTCGCCACCGCGCTCGGCGTGGTGCTCGGCACGGCCCTCGGCATGATCGCGGGCTACCGGGGCGGCGCGCTCGACACCGTGATCATGCGGGGCAACGACGTGCTGCTGTCGTTCCCTCAGCTCGTGTTCGCGCTGCTCGCCATCGCGATGCTCGGACCGCAGGGCTGGCTGCTGGTGATCGTCATCGGCATCACCCACGCACCGAGGGTGGCCCGCGTGGCCCGGCAGGCCACCGCCGCCGTGGCGGGCAGCGACTTCGTGCGGGCCGCCGAGCTGTACGCCGTGCCCCGGGGCAGGGTGCTGCTGCGCGAGATCCTGCCCAACATCACCGGTCCGCTCATGGTCGAGCTCGGCCTGCGGCTGACGTACTCCATCGGCTACGTCGCCTCACTGTCGTTTCTCGGGCTCGGCATCCAGCCGCCCACCGCCGACTGGGGGCTGATGATCAACGAGAACCGCATCGCCCTCGTCGTCCAACCGTGGGGAGTCCTGCTGCCCGTGCTCGCGATCGCCGTCCTGACCGTCGGGACCAACCTCATCACCGATTCACTGGCGGCCGCTGCCGCCCGCCGCGACAGGAAGGTGACGTCATGACCCGGGTCGGCGTCCGGGACGCGCTCGTGGTGGCTGACCTGCGGGTCTCCACCCTCACCGGCGACGAGGTGCTGCGGGGCGTCTCCTACGACATCGCACCGGGCGAGGTCCTCGCCCTCGTCGGCGAATCCGGCTCGGGCAAGACCACCGCGGGACTGGCCGCGCTCGGCCACGTCCGGCGCGGCCTGCGCCACGACGGCGGCAGCGTCCGCGTGCGGGACTCCGCCGGGCAGGCCACCGACCTGCTGGCGCTACCGCATGCGGCCCGCCGTGACCTGCGCGGCTCGGCCGTGTCCTACGTGCCACAGGACCCCGCGTCCTCGCTGAATCCCGCGCTGCGCGTGGGCGTTCAGATCCGCGAGGTCCTCGACGCCCACGGCTACGGCGATACCGGCGACCCTTCAGCCGACCGCGCCGCCCGAGTGGCCGAGGTCCTCACCGAGGTCGGTCTGCCCGGCGACGAGACCTACCAGCGCCGCTACCCGCACCAGCTCTCCGGAGGGCAGCAGCAGCGCGTGGGCATCGCGATGGCGTTCGCCTGCAGGCCGGGTGTTGTCGTGCTCGACGAGCCCACGACCGGGCTTGACGTGATGACCCAGACGCTGGTGCTCGACACGGTCGCCCGGCTCACGGCGCACCACGACGCGGCGGCGCTGTACATCACTCACGACCTCGCCGTCGTGGCCACCGTGGCCGACCGGGTCGCCGTGATGTACCGCGGCGAGATCGTGGAGACCGGCACCCCCGCCGAGGTGCTGCGCGCTCCGTCGCACGCCTACACCCGCACCCTCGTCGACGCCGTCCCGCACCTCGACGCCGACACCGCGCTGCCGGACGTTGCCGAGGCGGACGCGGCGCTGACGGTGTCGGGGCTCTCGGTGTCCTACGGCGACCATGCCGTCCTGCGCGGGGTCGACGCACACGTGCGGCCCGGAGAATGCCTCCTGCTGCTCGGCGAATCCGGCTCGGGAAAGACGACCCTGTCGCAGTGCGTGGCCGGCCTCACCGATCACTACGACGGCACCGTGTCGCTGGGCGACGAGATCCTGCCCGCGTCGGTGCGGCAACGCTCGGCCGAGGCGCTGCGGGCGGTGCAGTACGTGTTCCAGAGCCCGTTCGCCTCGCTGAACCCGCGCCGCACTGTCGCGCAGTCGGTGGCGGTGCCGCTGGAGATGCTGACCGACCTCGACCGCGCCGCCCGGCACGAGCGCGTCGCGGAGACCCTGGAGCGAGTGCGGCTCGCCCCCGGGCTGGCCGACCGGCTGCCCGACCAGCTCAGCGGCGGTGAACGCCAGCGCGCGGCCATCGCGCGAGCGCTGGTGACCACCCCGCGGGTGTTGCTGTGCGACGAGGTGACGTCGGCGCTCGACGTCTCCGTGCAGGCGACCATCATCGACCTGCTGTGCGCGCTGCGCGAGGAACTGGGCACGGCGATGCTGTTCGTCACGCACAACATCGCGCTCGCCCGCCACGTGGCCGACCGCGTGGCCGTGCTCCGTGAGGGCCGGATCGTGGAGACCGGCACCGTCGACGCGGTCCTCGGCGACCCGCAGCACCCGTACACGCGCGACCTGCTGGCCAACACCCCGAGGATGGTGTCATGAGCACCGGAGTCGAAGGGCACACCGCGACGGGCTTCGAGGCCGTACGGGAGGTGTTCGCCGACGTCGTGGCCCACGGCGGGGCGGGAGCGGCGTTCTCGGTGGCCCGCCGTGGCGAGGTGCTCGTGGACCTGTGGGGCGGGCTCGCCGAGGAGGCCACCGGCACGCCGTGGTCGGCCGACACCGCGTGCGTGCTGTTCTCCGGGACCAAGGGGCTCACGGCGGCGGTCGCCGCCGACCTGGCGGCCGAGCTCGACCCCGACGCCCCCGTCCGGAGGTACTGGCCGGAATTCCGCGCCGACGCGACCGTGGCACACGTCCTGTCGCACACCGCGGGTCTGCCCTACGTCGACGGCGACCACGACGTCACCGACTCCGCGGCGGCGGCGCGCATCCTCGCGGGCCAGGAGCCACTGTGGACTCCCGGCACGCGCGTGGCCTACCACGCCATGACCTACGGCTACCTGCTCAGCGAACTGGTGCGGCGCGCGGGCGGGCGTTCGATCGGCGCCCACGTCCGGGAGGTGTTCGCCCGTCCACACGGGCTGGACCTGCACCTCGGCACTCCGCCCGAAGTGGACTCCCGACTGGCGCGGCTCGTCCGGGCCCCGGGCTACCGGGTGAGCACCTTCCTGCACGACGAGCGTCGCCGCGCGATCGTCAATCGCATGTACGCCGCCCTGCTCGACTCGGACGATCTGATCAACTCAACGCGCTACCGGCGCGCCGAGTTGTCGGCGGGCAGTGGTGTCGGAACGGCGCGGGCGATGGCGCGGTTCTACGATCTGCTGAGCGCGGGTGGGCTGGTGCCGCGGACCGCGCTGGACCGGGCGACGCGGACGTGGTCGCGGGGCACCGACGCCATCAACGACCGGCCGGTCCACTTCGGACTGGGCTTCGAGCTGCCCGACCCGATCGGCACCTACGGGCCCGCCACGACGGCGTTCGGGCACTCGGGAGCGGGCGGTGGCAGGCACGGGGCGTGGCCGGAGGCCGAGGTCGGCTTCTCCTTCGTCACCAACGAGTTGCGCGCGGAGAACGACGACGACCGAGCCCACCGCCTGCTGGCGGCCCTGTACGACTCGCTGTCCCGCTGACGGGAACCCCGCAACCTGCGGACACGACTACCGAACTTGCGGACACGACTACCTGAACTGCGGACACGCCGGGCGGGGCAAGCCCACCCCGGCGTGTCCGCAGGTTGCGTAGCCGTGTCCGCAGGTGGCGTAGCTCAGTTCGCAGCTAGCGTAGCTCAGACTTGGCTCAGACGGTGAAGCCGAGCGCGCGCAGCTGCTCGCGACCGTCCTCGGTGATCTTCTCGGGACCCCACGGCGGCATCCAGACCCAGTTGATCCGGAAGTCCTTGACCAGGCCCGCGCCGCCGGTGAGCACCGACGCCGTCTGGTCCTCGATCACGTCCGTCAGCGGGCACGCCGCCGACGTCAACGTCATGTCGATGGTCGCCGTGTTCTCCTCGTCCACCCGGATGTCGTAGACGAGCCCCAGGTCGACGACGTTGATCCCCAGCTCGGGGTCCACGACGTCGCGCATGGCCTCCTCGAGGTCCTCGAGCTTCGCCACGTCGGCGCCCGCGCCGGGCTGAGCCTGCTCGGGCAGATCCTGCGCCGTCCTGCCCTCGCGGTGCTCGGGCGTCTCGGTCTCGGTCATGGTGTGCTCACCTCACTGGTCGACGTCCTGCCCACAGCGTCCTTGAATGCCATCCAGCCGAGCAAGGCGCACTTCACCCGCGCGGGGTACTTCGCCACGCCTGCGAAGGCGACGCCGTCCTCCAGCACGTCCTCGTCGGGCTCGGCCTCGCCCCGGCTCTGCATCAGCGCGGAGAAGGCCTCCAGCTTCTCCATCGCCTCCGGCAGCGGCCGTCCGATCACGAGATCGGTGAGTACCGAGGTGGACGCCTGGCTGATCGAGCAGCCCTGGCCGTCGTAGGACACGTCGGCGACCGTGTCCCCGTCGAGCCGCACGCGCAACGTGACCTCGTCGCCACAGGTGGGGTTCACCTGGAACGACTCGGCGTCGTACGGCTCCCGCAGGCCACGGGCGTGCGGGTTCTTGTAGTGGTCCAGGATGATCTCCTGGTACATCGACTCCAGATTCATCAGGAGTTGCCTCCGAATCCGAAGAAGCGCTGCGCCTCACGCACTCCCGCGACCAGCGTGTCGACTTCGGAGTGCTCGTTGTAGAGGTAGAACGAGGCCCGCACGGACGCCGGGATGCCGCATGCCCGGTGCAGCGGCCACGCGCAGTGGTGACCCACGCGCACCGCGATACCGAGGCTGTCGAGCACCTGGCCGACGTCGTGTGGATGCACGTCGTCGACGACGAACGCCACGGTGGCTCCGCGGTCGGTGGTGTCCTCAGGCCCCACGATGCGCACCCCGGGCAGGGCCCGCAGGCCCTCCAGCGCCCGCTCGGCGAGCGCGTGCTCGTGGGCCGCGATCCGGTCCATGCCGAGCGCGTTGAGGTAGTCCACCGCCGCGCCGAGTCCCACCGCCTGCGACGTCATCGGCACCCCGGCCTCGAACCGCTGCGGCGGCGGCGCGAACGTCGAACCCTCCATGCGCACCAGCTCGATCATCGAGCCGCCCGTGAGGAACGGGGGCATGGCCTCCAGCAGCGAGCGCCTGCCGTAGAGCACGCCGATACCGGACGGGCCGAGCATCTTGTGCCCGGAGAACACCGCGAAGTCGACGCCCAGCTCGGCGAAGTCCACCCCGAAGTGCGGCACCGACTGGCAGGCGTCGAGCACCACCAGCGCACCCTGCTCGTGCGCGCGGCGGGTCACGGTCTCGACCGGATTGACCGTGCCGAGGACGTTGGACTGGTGCGCGAGCGCGACCACCTTCGTGCGCTCGGTGATCAGCTCATCGATGTTCGACAGGTCGAGCCTGCCGTCCTCGGTGACCCCGAACCAGCGCAGCGTCGCCCCGGTCCGCTGGCAGAGCTGCTGCCAGGGCACCAGGTTGGCATGGTGCTCCATCTCGGTGACGACGATCTCGTCGCCGGGGCCCACGGCGAACCGCGCGGCCTCGGGGCCCGCGGTCGCCGCGTTGCTCATCGCGTACGCGACCATGTTGATGCCCTCGGTGGCGTTCTTGGTGAACACCACTTCGCCCGCGCTGACGCCGACGAAGGCGGCGATCGTGGCACGAGCGTGCTCGTAGGCGTCCGTGGCCTCCTCGGCGAGCTGGTGTGCGCCCCGGTGTACGGCCGAGTTCGACGTCTCCACGAAACGCCGCTCCGCGTCGAGCACCGGGGTGGGCCGCTGTGACGTCGCGCCCGAGTCGAGATACACCAGCGGTTTGCCGTCACGGACCGTGCGGGACAGGATCGGGAAGTCGGCGCGCACCGCCGTCACATCCCAGGGTCGCGACTCCGTGGTGGTCATCGCGCCGACTCCTTTCGACGTTCCCTGCCGGTCCGCGTCAGACCGCGGCCTCGGCCTTGCCCGCGTACTTGACGTACCCGCTCTCCTCCAGCTCGTCCGCCAGCGCCTTGCCGCCCGACTCGACGATCTTGCCGCCGGCGAAGACGTGGACGAAGTCCGGGTGGATGTGCTTGAGGATGCGCGTGTAGTGCGTGATCAGCATGACGCCGACCTCGTTGCTCGCCTTGTAGTCGTTCACGGCGTCCGACACCACGCGCAGGGCGTCGACGTCAAGCCCGGAGTCGGTCTCGTCCAGCACGGCGAACTTGGGCTTGAGCAGCGCGAGCTGCAGGATCTCGTGGCGCTTCTTCTCGCCGCCCGAGAAGCCCTCATTGACGCTGCGCTCGGCGAACTCGGACGAGATGTCGAGCTTGCCCATCTCCTCCTTGACCTCCTTGACCCAGTGCCGCAGCTTGGGTGCCTCGCCGCGCACCGACGTCGCGGCCGACCGCAGGAAGTTCGACATCGACACGCCGGGCACCTCGACCGGGTACTGCATCGCCAGGAACAGCCCGGCGCGGGCGCGCTCGTCGACACTCATGTCGAGCACGTTCTCCCCGTCCAGCAGCACCTCACCCGAGGTCACCTCGTACTTGGGGTGACCGGCGACGGCGTAGGACAGCGTGGACTTGCCCGAGCCGTTCGGGCCCATGATCGCGTGAGTCTCGCCCGACCGGATCGTCAGGTTCACGCCCTTGAGGATCTCCTTGTTGCCCTCGTCGGTGACGACGTCGGCCCGCAGATCCTTGATTTCCAGTGTGGCCATGCCTTCTCTTCGATCTTTCCGTGAGTCTTCGTGAGCGTGGACTGCTTCGGTAGTGCGGCTCAGACGCCGATGGCCTGGAGCTCCTCCTCGATCGCGGCCTCGAGACGCTCGCGCACCTCGGGGATGTCGATCTTCATGAGGATCTCGTGGAAGAACCCGCGCACGACCAGCCTGCGCGCCTGCTCCTCCGCGATGCCCCGCGACTGCAGGTAGAACAACTGCTCGTCGTCGAACCTTCCCGTGGCGCTGGCGTGGCCCGCGCCCTCGATCTCCCCGGTCTCGATCTCCAGGTTCGGCACCGAGTCGGCGCGCGCTCCCTGCGTGAGCACGAGGTTGCGGTTCAGCTCGAACGTCTCGGTGCCCTCGGCGGCGGCCCGGATGAGCACGTCGCCGATCCACACCGAGTGCGCGCCGTCGCCCTGCAGCGCGCCCTTGTAGAGCACGTTGGACTTGCAGTGCGGCACCGCGTGGTCGACGAACAGCCGGTGCTCCTGGTGCTGCCCCGCGTCGGCGAAGTGCAGGCCCAGCATCTCGACGTCGCCGCCGGGACCGGCGAACGTGGCCGTCGGGCTGACCCGCACCACGTCACCGCCCAGCGTGACGACGATGTGCCGCAGCCTCGCGTCGCGGCCGAGCCGGAGGTGCTGCTCGGAGACGTGCACGGCGTCGTCGGCCCAGTCCTGCACGCTGACCACGGTCAGGATCGCGCCGTCGCCGATGACGAACTCGATGTTGTCGGCGTAGGTACCCGAACCGACGTGGTCGAGCACGATCGCGGCCTCGGCGAAGCGCTCCGCGCGGATCTGCACGTGCCCGTAGGCGGTCTCGCCCTCGCCGGGACCGGTCAGCCGCACCAGCGTCCGGTTGGACGCCTTGGTCTCGGCGGGCACGGTGACCAGCGTGGCCTTCTCGAACGACGAGTACGCCTGCGCCGCGATGCGGTCGCTGGGCACACCCGCCTCGCCGAGCCGCGCGTCGTCACGGGCGACCGTCTCCACGGTCACCTCCGGGGCGGCCTCGGCGTCGACGGTGATCGTGCCGGTGGCGGGAGCGGAGCCGTCGTGCAGGCCGCGCAGCCGCTTCATGGGCGTGAACCGCCAGTTCTCCTCGCGACCGCCGGGCACCTCGAACGCCTGAACGTCGTACGAGGTGAACCGCTCGCCGCGGGAGGCCGCGGGCACGGTGGCCTCCGCCGCGGCGGCGGTGTTGGTGGTGTTCTCGGCGACCGTCATGTCAGCCGACGGCTCCTTCCATCTGCAGTTCGATCAGGCGGTTCAGTTCGAGCGCGTACTCCATGGGCAGCTCGCGCGCGATGGGCTCGACGAACCCGCGCACCACCATGGCCATGGCCTCTTCCTCGGTGAGGCCGCGCGACATCAGGTAGAACAGCTGGTCCTCGCTGACCTTCGACACGGTGGCCTCGTGCCCCATCGACACGTCGTCGTTGCGGATGTCGACGTAGGGGTAGGTGTCCGACCGCGAGATCGTGTCCACCAGCAGCGCGTCACACACCACGCTGGACTTGGAGTTGTACGCCCGCTTCGCGACCTTCACCAGGCCCCGGTACGAGGTACGGCCACCGCCGCGCGCCACCGACTTCGACACGATGGTCGAGGACGTGTGCGGCGCGAGGTGCTCCATCTTGGCGCCCGCGTCCTGGTGCTGGCCCTCACCCGCGAACGCCACGGACAGAACCTCGCCCTTGGCGTGCTCGCCCATGAGGAACACCGACGGGTACTTCATCGTCACCTTGGAGCCGATGTTGCCGTCGATCCACTCCATGGTCGCGCCCTCTTCGGCCTTGGCGCGCTTGGTGACCAGGTTGTAGACGTTGTTCGACCAGTTCTGGATCGTCGTGTAGCGGCAACGGCCGCCCTTCTTCACGATGATCTCGACCACGGCCGAGTGCAGCGAGTCCGACTGGTAGATCGGCGCGGTGCAGCCCTCGACGTAGTGGACGTAGGCGTCCTCGTCGACGATGATCAGCGTCCGCTCGAACTGGCCCATGTTCTCCGTGTTGATCCGGAAGTAGGCCTGGAGCGGGATGTCGACGTGGACGCCCGGCGGCACGTAGATGAACGACCCGCCCGACCACACGGCCGTGTTCAGCGCGGAGAACTTGTTGTCACCGGCCGGGATGACCGAACCGAAGTACTCCTTGAACAGCTCGGGGTGCTCGCGCAGCGCCGTGTCGGTGTCGAGGAACAGGACTCCCTGTGCCTCCAGGTCCTCGCGGATCTGGTGGTAGACGACCTCCGACTCGTACTGCGCGGCGACACCCGCGATGAGGCGCTGCTTCTCCGCCTCCGGGATCCCGAGCTTGTCGTAGGTGTTCTTGATGTCCGGCGGCAGGTCCTCCCAGCTGGTGGCCTGCTTCTCCGTGGACCGCACGAAGTACTTGATGTTCTCGAAGTCGATGCCCGAGAGGTCGGCGCCCCAGTTCGGCATCGGCTTGCGGTCGAACAGCTTGAGCGCCTTCAGGCGCGCCTCGCGCATCCACTCCGGCTCGGACTTCTTCGCGGAGATGTCGGTGACGACATCCTCGTTGAGCCCGCGACGGGCGCTGGCGCCCGCGGTGTCCGGGTCGGCCCAGCCGAACGCGTACTTACCCAGGGAGTCGATGGTCTCTTCCTGGCTGAGTGGCGCGGTGGTGGGATTGCGCTGCTCGGCAGCGGCAGTCATGCGGTAGTCCCTCCGTTCGGAGTTGCGCTGTCGGTGTCCGTCACGGTGGCGTCCTCGCGCTCCGCGAGCGGACGGTGCCGACGTCTCCCTTCACTACCCACCGGCTCGGCGGGCACGTGTGTGGTACACGCGGCGTCACCGCGTGCGATCGTCGCCAGTCGCTGCACGTGGGTTCCGAGCAGCTCGGCGAAGGCCTCGGTCTCCGCCTCGCACAGCTGCGGGAACTCAGCTGCCACGTGCGCGACCGGGCAGTGGTGCTGGCACAGTTGCGCTCCTGGCGCGACCGGGCCCGCCCCCGCTGCGTCGACCTCGCGGGTCGACGCAGCGTAACCCTCACGGGTGAGAACGTTGGCGAGTGCCTCCGCTCGCGACGCCGCCCCGGCCTGCCGGGTCACCGCCTCGCGATAGGGATCCACGAGCGCGGCCATGCGGTGCTGGGCGAACGCCTTCACGGCCGGTTCCCCCGCGTGCTCGGCGAGAAACCGCAGCGCCGACACCGCGAGGTCGTCGTAGGCGTGCCCGAACCGGGCCCTACCCTGCTCGGTGAGCAGGAACAGCTTGGCCGGCCTGCCCCGGCCGCGGCGGCCACGGCGGGGGGCCTCGCGGGTCTGCGCCTCGTTGTCGGCCACCAGCACGTCGAGGTGGCGGCGCACCGCGGTGGCGCTGATGCCCAGCTGCTCGGCGACGGCCACGGCGGACAGCGGCCCCTCCTCCAGCAGCAGGCGCGCGATCTCGTTGCGGGTGCGGCCCTCGGGCGTCACCTGGGCAGGGAAGACCACAGCGGGCGGCTCGACACTGCCGCCACGCCGACCCTCGGCCTCCTGCTTTTTCACAACATAAGTGTGTCGTATTTCCCGTGAGGTGGCAAAGGCGGCCCGGAAACCGAGTGACCGGTTTCACGCCTGAGGGGAGTCGATACGCTCACGACCGTGGTTCAGGGCAAGGGCGGGATCATGACGCCATCACCGGTGGGCGCGCGGCGGACGGATCCGCTCGACGCCGACGAGAACCGTGCACTCGCCGTGGTGCGCCGGTTCGGCATCGTCGGGGCGCTGCTGCTCGCGTTCGGCTCACTCGGGGCGGGCGCCGCGCCGATCCTCAACCCGGTGCTGGACATCCCGGTCCTGCGGTTGTTCGCGCGCATCCCCACCGTGTCGGTGGCGATCGCGTTCACCGGCATGGGCCTGATGGTGATCGCCTGGCTGTGGCTGGGCCGGTTCGCCCGGCCCGGACGGGACCGGATCGCCAGCCAGAGCCAGGTCCTGCGCACGCTGCTCACGTGGGTGCTGCCGCTGGTCGTCATCCCGCCGCTGTTCTCCCGGGACGTGTACAGCTACCTCGCGCAGAGCGAGATCGTGCGGCGGGGGTTCGACCCGTACCAGCTCGGTCCCGCCGAGGCACTGGGCGTGGCCGACCCGTTCACCGCGGGCGTGTCGAACATGTGGCGCGACACCCCGGCGCCGTACGGGCCGCTGTTTCTGGAGGCGGGGAGCTGGCTCAGCGGCGTCGCCGGAACCAACGTGGCGCTCGGCGTCCTGCTCCAGCGTCTGCTGGCACTGGCGGGGTTCGCGCTCATCGTGTGGGCGCTGCCCCGGCTGGCCCGGCGCTACGGCGTGGCGCCCGGCACCGCGCTGTGGCTGGGGGCGGCCAACCCGCTCGTGCTGTTTCACCTCGTGGCAGGCGCCCACAACGAGGCGCTCGGGATCGGGCTCATGCTCGTGGGCCTTGAGCTGGGGATGCGCAGACTCGCGGTGCGGGTCAAGGGCGCCCCGCCGCCGCCGAGGGCGAGAGGTGAGCTGACCTACATCGTGCTCGGCGCGGTGGTGATCTCACTCGCGGCGATGGTGAAGATCCACGCCATCGTCGCGCTCGGGTTCTTCGGGGTGATGGTCGCCCGGAGGGCAAAGGGCAGATTCCTCGATCTCGCGGCCTCGGCGGCGCTGATGCTCGTCATCTTCGTCGCCGTGACCCTCGCCGTCGGCTTCGGCACCGGGCTGGGGTTCGGCTGGGTGGGCGCGCTGGACACGCCGTCCAAGGTGTGGAGCTGGACCTCCCCCGGCGCCGAGCTCGGCCAGCTCGGCGGGGTGCTGGGTGTGTTCCTGGGCCTCGGCAACCACACCGCGTCGGTCATCGCCATCCTGAACCTGCTCGGCTACGCGGTGGCGGGCGCGGTCACGGTGAAGTTCCTGTGGGACAGCTTCCACTGGCGCTACCGGCCCATCATCGGGCTCGGCGTGTCGCTGGGGACGTTCATGCTGCTGCACGTGTCGATGCAGCCGTGGTGGCTGCTGTGGGCCGTGATCCCGCTCGCCGCCGCGGCGGGCACGTCCCGGTTCCGCAACGCCGCCACCGCGGCCAGCGCCGTGCTCGCGCTGCTCATCCCGCCCACCGGCAGCCCGTTCGACAACCGCAGCTTCATCCTGCACCAGGCCTACGCCGCCGCGGTGGTCGTGGTTCTGCTGGCGGTGCTGGTGGCCTGGCGCAGCGCTCCGATGCTCCTGCGCCTGCCCGGTCGCGGGCCGCGCCCGACCGCCACGTCGTGAGCGGAGCGCTCTACCCTTGTCAGTCGTGAACACAACGGCCGTCGAGATCACCGGACTGGTGAAGCGGTTCGGCGCCGTCACGGCCGTGTCCGGCCTGGATCTGACGATGCCCAGGGCCACGATCCTCGCCCTGCTCGGTCCCAACGGGGCAGGCAAGACGACGACCGTCGAGGTCTGCGAGGGGTTCCAGGAGGCGGACGAGGGCACCGTGCGGGTGCTGGGTCTCGATCCGGTCCGCGACAGCGCCGCGCTGCGCCCCAGGATCGGTGTCATGCCGCAGGGCGGCGGTGCCTATCCGGGGGTGCGCGCCGACGAGATGGTGCGGCTGGTGGCGTCGTGTGCCGCCCACCCGCTCGATCCCGCCTGGCTGCTGGACGTGCTCGGGCTCGCCGGGGTGCGCCGCACGCCGTTCAAACGGCTCTCCGGCGGGCAGCAGCAACGGCTGTCGCTGGCCTGCGCGCTTGTCGGACGCCCCGAGCTGGTCTTCCTCGACGAGCCGACGGCGGGCATGGACCCGCAGGCCCGCCGTCTGGTCTGGGACCTGCTCGCGGCGTTGCGCGCCGACGGCGTGAGCGTCCTGCTCACGACCCACCTCATGGAGGAGGCCGAGTCGCTGGCCGACACCGTGGTGATCGTCGACGGCGGGCGCGTGATCGCCTCGGGCTCACCGACGGCGCTGACGGCCGAGCACGCCGAGGACGCGCAACTCCGGTTCCGCGCCACCGCCGGTCTCGACACCGACCTGCTCGCCGCCGCCCTGCCCGAGGGCTACCTCGTGACCGAGTCCGCCCCGGGCAGCTACCGGGTCTGCGGAGGGGTCGACCCGCAGGTGATCTCCACGGTGACCGCGTGGTGCGCCCAGCAGGGTGTGCTCGCCGAGGAGCTGCACGTCGGGCGGCGGGACCTGGAGGAAGTGTTCCTCGAACTCACCGGACGGGAGTTGCGCGCGTGACCGCCACCCGGGCCAACGGCAGGCGCCGCTTCGAGGCGGGCACGTTCACCCCCGCGCCGGGCCGGGGCCGCGTGGGCCGAATGCTGCTCACCCACGCCCGCACCGAGACGGCACTCACCCTGCGCCACGGCGAGCAGATCCTGCTCACGCTGCTCATTCCCGTGGCACTGCTCCTGGGGCTGAGCCTGCTGGACGTCGTGCCGGTCCCCGACGGCACCGGCAGCAGGGTCGACTGGGTCGCGCCACGGATTCTCGCGCTGGCCGTCATGTCGTCGGCCTTCACCGGTCAGGCGATCGCGCTGGGTTTCGACCGCCGGTACGGCGTGCTGAAACGGCTCGCGGCCACGGCGCTGCCCCGCTGGTTGCTCGTGGCGGGCAAGCTGGTCGCGGCGCTCGTGGTGGTCACCCTGCAGGTGGTCGTGCTGGGCGGGATCGCCGCGGCGCTCGGCTGGACGCCGTCCGCGTCCGGGGTCGGAGCGGCGGTGCTGCTGCTCGTGCTCGGCACCGTCAGTTTCGGTGCGCTCGGGGTGCTGCTGGGCGGGGCACTGCGCGCCGAAGCCGTGCTGGCGCTGGCCAACGTCGTGTGGTTCGTGCTGCTGCTCGCCGGAGGCATCGTCGTGGCGGCTGACGCGCTGCCCGGCGTGCTCGGCGCCGTCGTGCCGTACCTGCCGTCGGGCGCGCTGGCTGGCGGCCTGCACGCCGCGCTCGGCGAGGGAACGCTGTCGTGGCCCGCGGTCGCCGTGCTCGCGGTGTGGGCCGCCGCCGCCACCGCGCTGGCCACCCGGACGACGAAACTGACCTGAGAGCGCCCGAGCCTCCCCCGCCCACCTCGTTGCGCTACGCCCGGTCGTAGTATTCGGTGTCGTGCAGTTGTCTTCGCTCGTCGGCCGCCTGCCCTACCCGTCGCAGGCCGTGCAGCGTGTCCTCGCGGTGGCCGCCATCATCACGCAGGGCGGGATCGGGGTCACCGGCTCCGTCGTGCGGGTCACCGGTTCCGGGCTCGGCTGCCCCACCTGGCCGCAGTGCTTTCCCGGCAGCATGTTCCCCGTCGAGCACCCCGAGTACGCCATGCTCAACCAGTGGATCGAGTACGGCAACCGGCTGCTCACCATCGTCGTGGTCATCGTGGCCGCGCTGTGCGTTCTCGCCGCGTGGCGCATTGTCCTCGACCATCCCGGGCGCAAGCGGCTGCTCGCGCTGGCGTGGGTCATGCCGGGCGGTGTGGTCGCGCAGGCGGTCATCGGCGGCATCACGGTGCTCGCCGAACTGCTGTGGTGGACCGTGGCGATCCACTTCCTGGTCTCCGCGGTGCTCGTGTGGATGGCCGTGGTGCTGTTGCACGCCTTCGGCGAGGGCGACGAACCACCCCGCTCGCGCATCCCGCAGGCCAGCAGGCCCGTCCTGGCCACCCTGGTCGCCGCCCTGTTCGGCCTGCTCGTGGCCGGAACCGCCGTGACCGGCGCGGGACCGCACGGGGGTGACCCCGACGTCGAGCGGTTCGACGCCCCCGTCGAGACGCTGGCCGACATCCACGCCGGGCTCCTCGTCGTGTTCCTCGCCGTGCTCGTCGTGCTCGGCGTGCAGTGGTGGCGCGGCGGTGTCGCGCGGTCGCTGTGGGTGCGTTACGGCGTTGTCTGGGCGGTCTCCCTCGCGCAGGGCGTGCTCGGCAGCGTGCAGTACCGGCTCGGCGTGCCCGAAGGGCTGGTGTCACTGCACGTGCTCGGGTCGGCGCTGGTGATCATCGCGACCGCCGCGTTGTGGTGCGCGGCGCGTGATCGCGGTGCGGCGGTGAGTGGCGAGCCCGCCGCGCGGCGCGACCACGCCCTCGGCACGGCCTGAGTCCGCTGCCGCGCAGGTCTTCCGCCTGTGCGATCAGCCGTTACGCTGTGCTCCACTGAGGGTCGGAACACTCTGGATTCCGCCCGTTTCCCTTTCCGCGATGCGAGGTCACAGGAACACGATGAGCAGTACCGCACAGGCGTCCGACGAGCGGCGCACCGGACCCAAGCCCCTGGTCGGAGACGAACGTTCCACCGCACAGATGGTTGTGCTGAAGACGTTTCTGCTGGTCCCGTTCGTCGCGCTGGTCGTGGCGATCCCCTTCGCGTGGGGCTGGGGCCTGACCTGGCTCGACCTCGCCCTCGCCGCCGTGTTCTACACCGTCGGAACGCTGGGGGTGACCGTCGGCTACCACCGCTACTTCACCCACGGCGCGTTCAAGACCAACCGGCCGCTGCGCATCGCGCTGGCCATCACCGGCAGCATGGCGGTGCAGGGTTCGGTGATCTTCTGGGTGGCGAGCCACCGCAGGCACCACGCGTTCGCCGACAAGGAGGGCGACCCGCACTCGCCGTGGCTGTTCGGCACGTCGCCGACGGCGCTGCTGCGTGGTTTCTGGCACGCCCACATGGGCTGGATGTTCCAGCGTGAGGTCACCAACTACGAGCGCTTCGCCCCCGACCTCGTGACCGACAAGGACCTGCAGGTCGTCAACCGCTTCTTCTGGTTGTGGATCGTGGCTTCGCTGGGCCTGCCCGCCCTGCTCGGCGGTCTGCTCACCTGGTCGTGGTGGGGCGCGGTGACCGCGTTCTTCTGGGCGGGACTCGTCCGGATCGCGTTCTCCCACCACGTGACCTGGTCGGTGAACTCGATCTGCCACATGGTGGGTGAGCGACCGTTCACCAGCCGGGACAAGGCCGCGAACTTCTGGCCGCTGGCCATCCTGTCGATGGGTGAGTCCTGGCACAACAGCCACCATGCCGACCCGACCTGCGCCCGGCACGGTGTGCTGCGCGGGCAGCTCGACATCTCCGCGCGCCTGATCTGGCTGTTCGAGAAGCTCGGGTGGGCCCACAACGTGCGCTGGCCCAAGCCTGAGCGCCTGGCCGCCAAGCGCGTCGCCACTCCCTAGAGCCCCCAGCCAAGGCCCGCGCGCCCGGCTCAGCCGAGCTGGGCGCGCACCGCCTCGGCGAACCGCAGGGCCGCCGCGCCCGTCGCCTGGGCGAAGCCGAGGCGCGGTTCCGTCACCTCCAGCTCCAGCACCGCGGGGACACCGTCGTCGCCGGTCACCACGTCGACCCTCGCGTAGAGCAGGTCGGTCCGGGCGAGCCGCAGCAGGCCCGCCGCCGCGTCGAGCGCGTCCTCGGCCAGCGCGCGGTAGGCGGCGCCCGGTTCGGTCCCCGCGAGCTTCTCCGGCACGAACAGCCCCGCGGAATCGGGCCCTGTGCCCGCGAGCATCGCCGCCTTCGTGAAGGCGTGCGAGTACCGCCCGCCGAGGAACACGAGTGCCGTCTCGCCACGCTCGTCGACGTCGGCCTGGTACGGCTGCACCACCGCGTCCCTGCCCTGCCCGTGCAGTGCGGCGAGGTGCGCGGCGGCTCTGTCCCGCTCGCGTGGCCCGAACCGCCCCGCTCCGCGCGAGCCCGCGCCCACGGCCGGCTTCACGACCACTTCCCCCGGGGGCCAGTGGGGTGTCTCGCCGACGGCCACCAGTGCGGTGGGCACCACGGGCACCCCGGCCGCGGCGAGATCGAGCAGGTAGCGCTTGTCGGTGTTCCACCGCGCCACGGAGGCGGGATTGCGGAGCCGGGGCACGGACTCGCACCAGTCGAGGAAGGCGTCACGCCGCCGCGAGTAGTCCCAGGTCGCGCGCAGGACCACCAGGTCGGCCGCCGCGAAGTCGACCGCCGGGTCGTCCCAGACGGCCCAGCGCAGCGTCACTCCCAGCTTCGCCAGCTCGGGACCGACGGGTGCCTCGTCGCCGCTGCCCTCGGGCAGGCCGCGGCATCCCGCGAAGAGGACGAGGGGCGCGGTCATCGGCGGGCCAGGGGGCCCGCCATCCGCCTGCGGTGCCGTGCTCCGATCGCGGTGGCGCCCACGGTCTCGGCGTCCCACTCGGCGGCCTCGACATCGGCCACGGCCGCGATCAGGGCCTCGCCGGTCGCGACGTCGGGCACGACGACGTCACCCATCGCGCCGTCGTCACCGACGAGCACGACCCTGGCACCGGCCCTGCCGATGCGCTGTACCACGGCCTTCACCGGGGTGCCGTGCTCGGCGGCGAAGGTGCGCACCGCGCTCCGCTGGGCGGAGGTGACGGCGGGAGGGCTCGAAGTCTCGGCTGCGGTGTCGGTCACGGCGACAGTGTAGGGGCGGCGCAGGGGCGGCCACAGCCCTTGCCGGGCGGAAGCGGTCCACGTCACCGGCGAGCCACGGGCGAGGTCGGCCGCCAACGCGCCCAGCCAGACCACGGCCACCCCGCCGACGGCGTCCAGCCAGTAGTGGTTGCCGGTCGCCACGATCACCACCAGGGTCAGCAGGACGTGCAGCGCGCTCGCGGTTTGCGCCCAGCGGGGCGCGCGGGCCCGGGACAGCGCGAGCGACGCCCACAGGGCCCAGCCGATGTGCAACGACGGCATCGCGGCCAGCTGGTTCGCCCCGTCGACCATCGGTGAGCCCCACGATCCCCACGTGCCCCCCAGGCGCACCGTGTCGACGAACCCCGCGTCCGGCAGCAGCCGGGGTGGCGCCACCGGGTAGGCCCAGAAGCACAGGATGGCCAGCACGTTGGCGACCACGAACGCGTCCCGCGCCCAGCGGTACCGCTCGGGCCTGCGGCGATAGAGCCAGGCCAGCGTCACCAGCGTCACCGCGACATAGCTGAACGCGTACTCGTAGTTCGCGGCGACGGTGAGCCAGCCCTGTCCGGCGAGCCAGTGGTTCACCACCAGCTCGACGTCGGTGTGCAGCAGGCGTTCGAGCGCGAGGATGTCCTCACCGTTGGCGAAGGCCCGGCGCTCGTGTCCCGGCATCGCCAGCCCGCCGAGCACGGAGTACACGCCGAACAGGGCGAGCCCGAGCGCGATCTCACGCCACCACCGCGGGCGCCGGAGGGGCCGCCGGGCGGCCGGGCGCGGGGTGGTGCTCGTGACCGACCCTGCCGTGAGCACGTGGACCGGATACCACGCGGCGGGGCCCCGGTCCCGAGAACCGCCCCGCCGGGTGAGCCGGCAGCCCGGCGCCGAGCCGGGTGCGGCGCTCAGGCGGGCGCGGGCTCCGGGGCGGCCGTGGGTCTGCGGGCGAGGCGCAGGGTCACGTCGGGCACCCTGCGCAGCGCGCGCCAGCCGTGCCCGGCGCAGGCCGCGATGGTCAACGCGGTGAGCAGGCCGCTGAGCACCCCACGGGAGAGCAGCCCCGCGTCGAGGCTCCACTGGAGGAAGCCGAGTGTCATGGCCGCGTCCAGCAGGCGCGAGCCACCCCACATCAGGGCGACGTTGACGAACACCCGCCGCACCCGGCGGTGGGCGAACAGCTCGGCCGGCAGATGCACGAAGTCGCGCGCCAGCCGGGCCGTGATGGGTTTGCCGAGCGCGGCGCTGCCCACGAAGAGCAGGAACATGAGCACGGAGCCCACCACGGGTTGCAGTACGTACACGACCGCGCTGGACGTGACCAGCGCGACCAGGGCTCTGCTCACGAGCATTCCGGTGGACAGCAGCAGCGTGTGCGGCACGTCGCGCCGCATCGCCCTGCGCAGGCCGATGACGAACGCACTCCAGCCGAGCACGCCGAGCACCGCGGGTACGAGCCCCGCGACGTTCAGCAACAGCATGAACAGCAGCGTGGGCACGACCGCCGTCTCGAATGCCAGCACGACGGCGCGCGTGACCGTGGCCCGCAGATGCGGGATCTCGATGACCAGGTGCCGGTCAGGAGCCGGCACCGGAGCGAGGGCAGGCACGATACGAGTACTTTCGGGTCGGGGTCAGGCCGGGGTCGGGCGTGACACCAGGCGGGCGAGAATGTCTCCAGGATGGAACACCCGCTGGCTCGTGTCCTAAACGTTACCCCGAACAGGGTAAACGCCGTGTGTCGCTGTGCTGCGGGTCTCTGATCGCACGGCAGGCGAGTGCGCCAGCCCGAACACGCCGACCACCAGCAGCGCCCCCGCCGCAGCCGCGGCGGCGAGCGGACCCGGTTCGGTGGCGGGCACCGCGCCGAAGACCAGCAACCCCAGCGTGAAGCTCACGCCGGGATTCACGATCGACATGATGGCCACGGCCGCCGAAAGGGAACCCGAGCCGTACGCCTGATGGCCGAGGACGAGTCCCGCGCCCGTCGTGACGGCGAGCAGGTAACCCGGCCAGTCGGTGGCCGTCGCGGCGATCCCCTCGGTCAGCAGGCTGTCGGCGGTGAGCTTCATCATGGCCGCGCTCATGGCGTAGCAGATACCCGCCGAGGCCGCGACCAGCGCGCTGTACAGCAGCGGCCCCTGCCGCTGCGCGATCTGCAGCAGCGTGGCGATGGTCGCCGCCGCCACCAGCACGGCGATGACCAGCCGCTGCCGGTCCGGGGTTCCCGCCATGGGCGCCGCGCCCTCGACGGACAGGAACAGCGCCACTCCACCGCTGATCGCCATGGCCGCCAGCCAGTCGCGCAGCGGAGGCCACTGCCGCACGGCGGCCGAGGCCATGGGCAACGCGAACAGCAACTGGGTCACCAGCAGTGGCTGCACCAGCGCCACCGAGCCGAAGTGCAGCGCGCCGGCCTGGCAGCAGAACCCGCCGATGTTGGTCATCCAGCCCGCGAGCCACACCCGCTGCCGCAGCAACCGCCGGAACAGCCACAGCACCGGAAGCCGGTGCGTACTCGCGCGGTGTTCGGAGTCGGAGTCGGCGGCGTGCAGTACCGCGCGGCGTTGCAACGCCGCGGAGGCGGCGAACAGAAACGCCGCCGTGAAGCCGAGAGCGACAGGCAGTACCACGTTCACAACCAGCGCCGCAGGCGCGGCCGAGATTCCCGATCACGTCGTGCGATGAACTTGCCCACGGCCGATGCCGCCTCCATCAGGGTACGCGGCGCACCACCCCGGAGCCGGACGTGCGCCGTCGTGTTGGGTGGGCGGGACACACTGGAACGCACACGGTTGAGACAGTCCCGCGAGGA
The DNA here is from genome assembly GCF_005862235.1 of Saccharomonospora piscinae. Lineage (GTDB taxonomy): Bacteria > Actinomycetota > Actinomycetes > Mycobacteriales > Pseudonocardiaceae > Saccharomonospora > Saccharomonospora piscinae. The sequence goes on from NZ_VCEK01000001.1 coordinate 693,781, forward strand.
GGAACGCAATGGCCACGGCGATTCGCATCGAGCGCACCGGAGGTCCCGAAGTGCTCGGCGTCGGAGAGATCGAGATCGGCTCACCCGGGCCCGGGGAGGTCGTGATCGACGTGTCCGCGGCCGGGGTGAACTACATCGACACCTACCAGCGCGGCGGTCTCTACCCCGTCCCGCTGCCCTACACACCCGGGCTGGAGGGCGCGGGCCGGGTGGCCGCCGTCGGCAGCGAGGTCACCGGCCTGTCGGTGGGCGACCGCGTCGCGTGGCAGGGAGCGCCCGGGGGCTATGCCGAGCGCGCGCTCGTGCCCGCCGACGTGGTGATCCGGGTTCCCGATGCGGTGCCGGACGAGCAGGCCGCCGCCGTCATGCTCCAGGGGATCACAGCGCACTACCTGGTCGCGTCGACCCATCCCGTCGCCGAGGGTGAGACGGTGCTGGTCCACGCGGCGGCGGGTGGCGTGGGGCTGCTGCTGACGCAGCTGGCCAAGGCCAGGGGCGCCACGGTGATCGGAACCGTCTCGACGGCCGAGAAGGCGGACCTGGCTCGCGCGGCCGGTGCCGACGAGGTGATCCGCTACACCGAACGGGACTTCGTCGAGGCGACGCGGGAGTACACCCGGGGCGAGGGCGTCGCCGTGGTCTACGACGGGGTGGGCGCCTCGACCTACGAGGGCAGCCTCGCGGTCCTGCGGCCGAGGGGATTGCTGGCGCTGTTCGGCGCCTCCAGCGGCCCGGTGCCGCCGATCGACCCGCAGCGGCTGAACCAGGGCGGCTCCCTGTATCTGACCCGGCCCACCAGCGCCGACTACACGCGCACGCGTCGGGAACTCGAATGGCGGGTCGGCGAGCTGTTCGACGCGATGGCGAACGATCGCCTCGACGTCCGCATCGGCGGGCGGTACGCGCTCACCGACGCCGCGAAGGCCCACGAGGACCTCGAAGGCAGGCGGACCACCGGCAAGCTGCTGCTGGTGCCCTGAACACGGGCGGTGCGTCGTGAGCGGGCACTCGGCCGCCCACGACGCACCGGAGTCGTCACGGCTGCGGGTCGATCCCCACGACCTCGGCCACGACCACGAGGGTCTCCTCCGCCAGCGGGTTGACGCTTTCCTGCGCGAATCCCATTGTTTCGGGAACGATGATCAGGCGCCGCGTCCCCTCCTGCGCGCCCTGCATCGCCTCGTTCCACCCCGTGAACTGCGGGTCGTCGTCACCGAGCTGGACGCTGAGCGTGCCCAGCTCGCCGAACGAGGTCTCCTTCACCTCGCCGTCCGACCACCCGATGACCGAGTAGTCGACGTCGAGCTGATCCCCTTCGGCGGCGGCCGGGCCCGTTCCCGCCTGCAGCTCCCGCGTGAGCAGCTCGGTCGGCGCCGTGCAGTCCTGCGGGACGCTCACCTCGTAGCCCTCCCCCGCGGCGGACTGCGTGACCTCGACGTCCTCGGCGGTGCAGGGCTCACGGTTCTGGTCCTGACCGCCCTGCTGCTCGGCCGACGGCGAGGGCTGCTGCGCGGCCTGGGAGGGGGTGGGGTCCGCACCGGGCGGCAGGTCGGAAGGCTGCTCGTTCGGCGGCGAGCACGCCGCGAGCGCCGCGGCGACGGCCGCCACGGTCATGATCTTGCCAGCGTTGCGCATGGCTGACACCTTATCCGCCCGCCGACGAGGGCTTCTGCGCGCCTGAGAGAGCGGGCGGCGGCGGTGCCGTGTGGACGATGCCCAGCCGCTGCGTCGCCCGGGTCAGCCCCACGTACAGGTCGTTGGAGCCCCGGGACGACGCCGCGACGATCTCGTGGGGCGCCACGAGGACGACGGCGTCGAACTCCAGCCCCTTCGCCCGGTCCACGGTCAGCACCGACACCCTCGGGTTCTCCCCCGCCTCGTCCAGGCCCGCGGCCTCCCGCATCCCGGCGAGTTCCGCCGAAACGCGCCCCTCCAGCGACGCGGGGCACAGCACCGCGAGCGTGCCGCCGCCACGCTCGCGGGTCAGCGTCGCCAGTTCCTCGGTCACGAGCGAAGGGAGTTCGGCCGCGAGCGCCGCCGCCGTGGCGTCCGTGGCGTCCGTGGCTTCCGTGGTGTCCGTGCCGGGGAGCACCCGGCGCTGCCACGGGGAGACACCCGCGTCGCGGACCGACACCGGCGCCGACAGCTCCGGATCGATGTCGGCGAGCACCGCCGCGGCCAGTTCCATGATCTCCGAGGGAGTGCGGTAGTTCACCGTCAGCTCCCGCAGCCGCCACCGGTCGTCGACGTAGGGCCGGAGCACATCGCCCCACGCCGAGGTCCCGGCGGCCGAGCCCGTCTGCGACACGTCGCCCACCAGCGTCATGGACCGGCTCGGGCAGCGGCGCATGAGCAACCGCCAGTCCATCGCCGACAGTTCCTGCGCCTCGTCGACGATCACGTGCCCGAACGTCCAGGACCGGTCGAGTGCCGCCCGCTGGGCGGCGGTGAGGCCGCTGCTCGCTTCCTGACGCTCGGCCAACAGTTCCGCGTCGAGCACGTCGCGCACCCGCACGACCTCCTCGTCGAGGATCTCCTCGTCCTGTTCGAGCACATGCAGCACGCCCTCGGCGTAGGCGCGTTCCTCGCGGCGCTGCCGCTCCCTGCGGGCGCGCGCCTCGGTGTCGTCCTCCCCCAGCAGTTCGGCCAGCTCGTCGAGCAGCGGCACGTCGCCGGGCGTCCACCACGCTCCCGGCGCGCGCAGCAACGAGCGCCACTCGTCGCCGCCCAGCACACCCGCCGTGGCCGACTCCAGCCGCTCCTTCGAGGTGAACAGGTCGCTCAGCAGCTCCTGCGCCGTCAGCTTCGGCCACAGCGACTGCAGTGCCTCGCGCACGGCGGGGTCCTCGGCCAGCTCCTGCCGGACCGTGGCGTGGTCGCGCGCGTCGAGCATCGGGCCGCCATCCACCTCGTCGGCGGCCAGCGGGATGTCCGGCAGGTCGTCGAGCACACGGGACTCCAGCCGCGACACCGACTGGTCGGCCAGCACGTCGAGCAGGCGCTCCGTGAACACCCGGCGCGCGACGTTGTGGGGCCGCAGCGTGTCGCGCGCCTTCGCCCTGGCGCGCTCGCACGTCGCGCGATCGAGCACCAGCACCTCCCCGCCCTCGACCGGCACCTCCAGCCGGTCGTCGGGTACGAGCTGCCGGTCGCGGACCGCGTTGGCCAGCACGTCGGCCATGCCGATGCGCCCCTTGATCTCCGCCGCCTCGGGCGTGTCGAGGCCCGTGGCCGACAGGCCGGGGAACAACTCACCGACGGTGGCCAGCAGCACCCCGGTCTCGCCCAGCGACGGCAGCACCTGCCCGATGTAGCGCAGGAAGGTGCTGTTGGGGCCCACCACGAGCACGCCCCGGCTGGTCAGCTGCCGCCGGTACGTGTAGAGCAGGTAGGCGGCACGATGCAGCGCGACCGCGGTCTTGCCGGTGCCGGGCCCACCCTGCACGACGAGGACCCCGGAGGGCTCGGCACGGATGATGGCGTCCTGCTCGGCCTGGATCGTCGCCACGATGTCGGACATCTCGCCGGTGCGCCTGCGTTCGAGCGCGGACAGCAGCGCCGCCTCGCCCGCGAGTCCGAGGTGGTCGGTGTGCTCACCCGCGGCGAGGTCCAGCACCTCGTCGTCGAGGCCGACGACCCGGCGGCTGAGTGTGCGGAGGTGCCTGCGCCGCCGCACGCCCTCGGGTGAGGCGGCCGTGGCGAGGTAGAACGGCCGCGCGGCGGGCGCGCGCCAGTCCACGAGCAGCGGCCGGTAGTCGTCCTCGGTGTCGAACAGCCCCACCCTGCCGACGTAGATCGGCGAGTCGCCGTCGTGTCCCTCGGAGAAGTCGAGCCTGCCGAAGCACAGACCCTGCTCCACGGATTTGAGCTGCGCGAGCCGGTCACTGTAGGTCGCGGTGGCCGCCTCCCGTTCGGCGGCGGCCTGCGGTGGTCCCCCCGTGCTGCGCAACGCCTCGGTCAACCTGCGGTCGGCGAGGTCGCGCTCGGCGTCGAGACGCTCGTACAGGGACGACACGTAACGCTGCTCGGCGGCGAGCTCGGTCGGCTCGGCGGTCATCGTGCTGTCGGGTTCCCGATGGTGCGGGGACACGGACAAGGCGACCCACTTTCACGGTCGAGGGACGAGTTGGCCGAGGCATAACGAACGCGGCTCACGCGGAATTCCCGCCCTCACACCATCCGGTGCCGCCCGCGGATTCTCAGAACGGCAGGCCCAGCACGGGCAGCCCGATCGCGGCGTCCACGGCCAGCGCGACGAACACGATCATCAAGTACGTGTTGGACCGGTGGAACAGCGCCATCGGCTTGGTCTTCTCGCCCCGGGCGACGGCGGCGTACAGGCGGTGGGCGTAGAACAGGAACCACACGCCCGCGAGCGCGGCGAAGGTGGCGTAGAGCCAGCTGGTCGCGGGCGCCAGCAGCAGCGTCCAGGCCACCATCACCCACGAGTAGACGACGATCTGCTTTGCCACGTGCAGCGGGGTGGCCACGACGGGCAGCATCGGCACGCCCGCGCGTTCGTAGTCGTCGCGGTAGCGCATCGCGAGCGCCCAGGTGTGCGGCGGCGTCCAGAAGAAGATGACACCGAACATCACGAACGCGGGCCACTCGACGGTGCCCTGCACGGCGGCCCAGCCGATGACCACGGGCATGCATCCCGCCGCACCGCCCCACACCACGTTCTGGGGCGTGCGCCGCTTGAGTACCAGCGTGTAGACGAAGATGTAGAAGAGGATCGTGACGATCGCGAGCACGGCGGCGAGCAGGTTCACGGTGGCGTACAGCAGCGCGAAGGACCCCGCGCCGAGCGTCACGCCGAACACGAGCGCGCCCCGCCTGGGCACGGAGTCCCGCACGAGGGGGCGCCGCCGGGTCCGGTTCATCACGCGGTCGATGTCGGCGTCGATGACGCAGTTCAGCGCGTTGGCGCTGCCCGCGGCCATCGTGCCGCCCAGCAGCGTGGCCAGCACCAGCCACGGCGACGGGATCTCGCGGCCCGCGAGGAACATCGCCGGGATCGTGGTGACGAGCAGGAGTTCGATGACCCTCGGCTTGGCGAGCGCGGCGTACGCGCCGATGACCTCACGCAGACCTCGCCGGCCACCGGCTGCGGGCTCGCCAGTGGGATGCACGGCGCTGGTGTGCTCACTGCGCCCGTGTGGGGTGTGCGCAGCGTTCACCAACGACATCTCGCTCCCTGTGCCATGGTTTTCCTCGCGCGTCGACCTGGACGCGATACCGTGACGAATCGTAGTAGAGCGCGCCCGCGACCCGCCGAGCGGCACCCGCCCAGGGGATCCACGTCACCCGCCGTCACGCCCCGCGCGGCACACCGTCCCCACCGCCGTGATCACTGACCGGTGACGGCGCGTGGACTAGGCTGGCCGTCGGACCGGCCGGGTGTCCGGCGCCGGTTCCCGTTCCCGATACCGGACCCGTGCGCCACGTACTGAGACGACGAGCACAGCGGGTTCCTGATCGATTAAGATCCGTCGGTGACGGCCGCCTCCGGGTAACCGGGCAAGAAACCAGAGCAACGCGCGAGACCTCAGGGAGCCGAGTCAGTGTCGGACATCGCCGCTACGGAGAACAACCCACTGTTGCGCCGGAACTACCCGGCCGACTGGACGGACCTGGACACCCGCGCGGTGGACACGGTCCGCGTGCTGGCGGCCGACGCCGTCGAGCACTGCGGCAGCGGGCATCCCGGCACCGCCATGAGCCTGGCGCCGGTGGCCTACTCGCTGTTCCAGCGAATCATGCGCCACGACCCCGCCGACCCGGAGTGGCCGGGGCGGGACCGGTTCGTGCTGTCCGCGGGCCACAGCAGCCTCACGCTCTACATCCAGCTCTTCCTCGCCGGGTACGGGCTGGAGATGGAGGACCTCAAGCAGCTGCGCCGGTGGGGCTCGGCCACCCCGGGGCACCCCGAGTACCGGCACACGCCGGGCGTCGAGACCACCACGGGACCGCTGGGGCAGGGCCTGGCCAACGCGGTGGGCATGGCGATGGCGGCCCGGCGCGAGCGCGGCCTGCTCGACCCGGACTCCCCGCGCGGGCAGAGCCCGTTCGACCACGACGTCTACGTGATCGCCTCCGACGGTGACATCGAGGAGGGCGTGACCTCCGAGGCGTCGTCGATCGCGGGCAGGCAGGAACTGGGCAACCTCGTCGTCATCTACGACGACAACAAGATCTCCATCGAGGACGACACCTCGATCGCGCTGTCCGAGGACACGGCCAAGCGCTACGAGGCCTACGGCTGGCACGTGCAGGTCGTGGACGGCGGCGAGGACGTCGTGGCGTTCGAGAAGGCGATCGCGGCCGCCAAGGCCGAGACCGACCGGCCCTCGTTCATCCTGCTGCGCACGGTGATCGGTTACCCGGCGCCGAACAAGATGGACACCGGCAAGGCCCACGGTGCGGCGCTGGGCGCCGACGAGGTCGCGGCGGTGAAGGAGGCGCTGGGCTTCGACCCCGAGGCCCACTTCCACATCGACTCCGACGTGCTGCGCCACACCCGCGCCGCCGGGGACCGGGCCAGGACCGCGCGCGAGAAGTGGCAGCAGGCGTTCGACTCCTGGGCGCAGGCCAACCCGGAGCGCAAGGAGCTGGCCGACCGGCTGCGCACCCGCACGCTGCCCGCCGGGTGGGCCGAGAAGCTGCCGAGCTGGGAGCCCGACGCCAAGGGCATCGCCACCCGCAAGGCCAGCGGTGAAGTGCTCAACGCCGTCGGCGAGGTGCTGCCCGAGCTGTGGGGCGGGTCCGCCGACCTGGCCGAGAGCAACAACACCATCATCAAGAACTCGGACTCGTTCGGACCGGCGAGCGCGTCCACCGGCATGTTCACCGCCCAGCCGTACGGCAGGAACCTGCACTTCGGCGTGCGCGAACACGCGATGGGCGCGATCCTCAACGGCATCGCGCTGCACGGCGGAACGCGCCCCTACGGCGCCACGTTCCTCATCTTCAGCGACTACATGCGGCCCTCGGTGCGGCTCGCGGCGCTGATGAAGGCTCCGGTGGTCTACGTGTGGACCCACGACTCGATCGGTCTCGGCGAGGACGGCCCCACCCACCAGCCGATCGAGCAGCTGGCCGCGCTGCGGGCCATTCCCGGGCTCAACGTCGTCCGCCCCGCCGACGCCAACGAGACGGCCGCCGCGTGGAAGGCGGCGCTGGAGGACGCCCACGCCCCCACCGGACTCGCCCTGACCCGGCAGAACGTGCCGGTGCTCGAGGGCACCAGCGCCGAGGGCGTCGCCAAGGGCGGCTACGTGCTGGCGGAGGCGTCGAACGGCTCGCCGGAGGTCGTGCTGATCGGCACCGGGTCGGAGGTCCAGCTCGCGGTGCGGGCGCGGGAGACGCTGGAAGCCGAGGGCGTGCCCACCAGCGTGGTGTCGATGCCGTGTGTGGAGTGGTTCGACCAGCAGGACCAGGCCTACCGGGACGCGGTCATCCCGCCCACCGTGAAGGCCAGGGTCGCCGTCGAGGCCGGCATCGCGCAGCCGTGGCACCGCTTCGTCGGCGACGCGGGCGAGATCGTGTCGATCGAGCACTTCGGCGCCTCGGCCGACTACAACACGCTGTTCGAGAAGTTCGGGTTCGTTCCCGAGACCGTGGTGGCGGCCGCCCGGCGCGCGCTGGGCGGGAGCTGACTCCGGACACCACCGTCAGGCGGGCGGGGCGCCGCGGTGACGGCCGCGACAGGCTCGCGGCGCCCCCGCCCGCGACAAGTCGAAACGTTGAGAGGGATGACGTCATGGGCAACACCGACCGGCTGGCCCGACTGTCCGAGGCAGGGGTGTCGATCTGGCTCGACGACCTGTCGCGCGAGCGGTTGCGCTCGGGCAACCTGGCCTCGCTGATCCGCGACAAGCACGTCGTCGGGGTCACCACCAACCCGACGATCTTCGCGGGCGCGCTGGCGCAGGGCGAGGCCTACGACGCGCAGCTGCGCGACCTGGCCGCCCGCGGCGCGGACGTCCACGCGGCCGTCCGCGAGCTGACCACCAGCGACGTGCGCGACGCCGCCGACCTGTTCCGCGACGTCTACACCGGCACCGGCGGCACCGACGGCCGCGTGTCGATCGAGGTCGACCCCGGCCTGGCCCGCGACACCGGCAAGACAGTGGCCGAGGCGGCCGAACTGTGGAAGACCGTGGACCGGCCCAACATCTTCGTCAAGATCCCGGCCACGGAGCAGGGCCTGCCCGCCATCACCCGCACGCTCGCCGACGGGATCAGCGTCAACGTCACGCTGATCTTCTCGGTGGAGCGCTACCGTGCGGTGATCGACGCGTTCTTCGACGGGCTGGAGCAGGCACGGGCCAACGGGCACGACCTGGCGGGCATCGAGTCCGTGGCCTCGTTCTTCGTGTCGCGCGTCGACGCGGAGGTGGACAAGCGGCTGGAGGCCCTGGGCACGGACGAGGCGCTGGCCCTGCGCGGTGAGGCCGCGATCGCCAACGCCCGCCTGGCCTACGCCGCCTTCGAGGAGAAGTTCGCGGGCGAGCGCTGGGCCGCGCTCAAGGAGGCCGGGGCCAACCCGCAGCGCCCGCTGTGGGCGTCCACGGGCGTGAAGAACCCGGAGTACTCCGACACCCGCTACGTCGACGAGCTGGTGGTCGAGGGCACGGTCAACACCATGCCGGAGAAGACGATGGAGGCCGCCGCCGACCACGCCGAGATCAGCGGCGACACGGTGACCGGTCGCGCCGCCGAGGCGCAGCGGGTGTTCGACTCGCTGTCGTCGGCGGGAATCGACATCACCGACGTCTTCCTCACCCTGGAGAACGAGGGTGTGGAGAAGTTCGACAAGTCCTGGGCCGAGTTGCTCGACACCGTCAAGGGCCAGCTCGACTCGGCGAAGGCGCAGGGCTGATGGCGGAGCGGACGACCGTCGAGATCGTCGATCCCCGCCTGGCCGAAGCCGCCCGCGACAGGCTCGACTCGCTGGTGTCCGACCGCGTGGCGAGCAGGCTCACGGCGCGGGACGCGACCCTGTGGGGCCCGGACGCGGAGTCCGAGGCCGCCATCCGGCTGTCCTGGACCACGCTGCACAAGAGCTCCCGGCCGCTCATCGGCGAGATCGAGGCGCTGCGCGCGGAGCTGCGCTCGGAGGGCCTCGACCGCATCGTGCTCGCGGGCATGGGCGGCTCCTCCCTGGCGCCCGAGGTGATCACCGCAACCGAGGGCGTGGCACTGACGGTGCTCGACACCACCGACCCCGGCCAGGTCGCGGACGCGCTCGCGGGTGACCTGGAACGCACGGTGCTGGTGGTGTCGTCGAAGTCGGGCACGACCGTCGAGACCGACACTCACCGGCGCGTCTTCGCCGAGGCGTTCGCCGATTCCGGCATCGACGCCGCGAGCCGGATGATCGTCGTCACGGACCCGGGTTCGGCGCTGGCCGAGCTGGCCGAGTCGCAGGGCTACCGCCGCGTCTTCCTGGCCGATCCGGACGTCGGTGGCCGCTACTCCGCGCTCACCGCGTTCGGTCTCGTCCCCGCGGGGCTGGCCGGCGCCGACGTCGCCCGGCTGCTCGACCAGGCCGCCCTGCTGGCGGACGAGCTGGCCGCCGACTCACCGGACAACCCGGCGCTGCGGCTGGCCGCCGCGCTGGGCGCCGCCCACGACGCCGGAGCCGAGAAGGTCGTGCTGGCCGACACCGGCTCCGGGATCACCGGCTTCGGCGACTGGGCGGAGCAGCTCGTCGCGGAATCCACGGGCAAGCAGGGCACCGGGTTGCTGCCGGTCGTGGTGGAGGGCCCGCACGCTCCCGGCTACACCGATGCGGACGCCACCGCCACGGCGGTCGCGGTGGGACCGGCCGACGACGTCGCGGCGGTGGCCACGACCGGTCCGCTGGGCGCACAGTTCCTGCTCTGGGAGTACGCCGTCGCGGTGGCGGGCAGGCTGCTGGGGATCAACCCGTTCGACCAGCCCGACGTCGAGGCCGCGAAGAAGGCCGCGAGGACGCTGCTGGACAACCCGCAGGCGCTGACCGCGAGCGAGGAACCGGCCGCCGTGATCGGCGCCGTCGAGGTCTACGGCAGCCTCGGCGCCGCGGCGCGCGGCACGCTGGGCGAGGTCCTGCGCGAGTTCGCCGGCGGAGTGGCCGACGGCGGCTACCTCGCCGTGCAGGCCTACCTCGACCGGCTCGACGACGCCTCCGCCTCACTGGTGCGAGGCGAGATCGCCCGGCGGACCGGTATACCGACGACCTTCGGCTGGGGGCCGCGGTTCCTGCACTCGACCGGCCAGTACCACAAGGGCGGCCACCGCAACGGCAGCTTCCTGCAGCTCACGGGAGCTGTGGAGGAGGACGTCGCCGTGCCGGGCCGTCCCTACACCCTGGGCACGTTGCAGCTCGCGCAGGCACTCGGTGACGCGCAGGTCCTGGCCGACACCGGCAGGCCCGTCCTGCGGCTGCACCTCACCGACCGGGCCGCGGGACTGGCCGACGTGGTCCGCGCTGTACAGGAGCTCACGCGATGAGGCAAGGTTGGACCAATCCGCTGCGCGATCCCCGGGACAAGCGCCTGCCGAGGATCGCGGGGCCGTCGAGTCTCGTGATCTTCGGGGTCACCGGTGACCTGTCGCGCAAGAAGCTCATGCCCGCGATCTACGACCTCGCCAACCGTGGCCTGCTGCCCGCCGGGTTCTCCCTGATCGGTTTCGCCCGCCGGGACTGGGAGCACCAGGACTTCGGCCAGCAGGTTCACGACGCGGTGGCGGAGCACGCGCGGACCCCGTTCCGCGAGTCGGTCTGGAACCGGCTGGCCGAGGGAATCCGGTTCGTGCAGGGCTCGTTCGACGACGACGACGCCTTCGACAACCTCGCCGCGACGGTGCGCGAGCTGACCGAGGAGCGCGGCACGGGCGGCAACACCGCGTTCTACCTCTCCATCCCGCCGTGGGCGTTCCCGGTGGTGACCAAGCAGCTCGCGCGGTGCGGACTGGCGGACTCCAGTGAGGACGTCTGGCGCCGCGTCGTGGTCGAGAAGCCGTTCGGGCACGACCTGGCCAGCGCCAAGGAACTCAACGCCGTCGTCAACGACGTCTTCCCCGAGGAGTCGGTGTTTCGCATCGACCACTACCTCGGCAAGGAGACGGTGCAGAACATCCTGGCGCTGCGCTTCGCGAACCAGCTGTTCGAACCGCTGTGGAACGCGCAGCACGTCGACCACGTGCAGATCACGATGGCCGAGGACATCGGCCTCGGCGGGCGCGCCGGCTACTACGAGGGCATCGGCGCCGCGCGGGACGTGATCCAGAACCACCTGCTGCAGCTGCTCGCGCTCACCGCGATGGAGGAGCCGGTGTCGTTCGACCCGAAGGCGTTGCGCGCCGAGAAGGTGAAGGTGCTCGGCGCCACCACCGCCGAAGGGCCGTTCGACGAGACCACGGCGCGCGGCCAGTACACCGGCGGCTGGCAGGGCGGCAAGAAGGTGCCGGGCCTGCATCAGGAACAGGGGTTCTCGAAGGCGTCCACCACCGAGACCTACGCCGCCGTGACGTTGCAGGTCCGCAACCGCCGGTGGGCGGGCGTGCCGTTCTACCTGCGCTCGGGCAAGCGGCTCGGCCGGAGGGTGACCGAGGTGGCGGTGGTCTTCAAACGGGCACCGCATCTGCCGTTCGACTCGACGTCCACCGAGGAACTGGGCGAGAACGCGCTGGTGATCCGCGTGCAGCCGGACGAGGGCGTGACGTTGCGATTCGGGTCCAAGGTGCCGGGAACGCTCATGGAGGTCCGCGACGTCACGATGGACTTCGGCTACGGCCACGCGTTCACGGAGAGTTCGCCGGAGGCCTACGAGCGCCTGATCCTCGATGTCCTGCTGGGCGAGCCGTCGCTGTTCCCCGGCAACGAGGAGGTCGAGCTGTCGTGGCTCATCCTCGACCCGGTGCTGGAGCACTGGGCGAAGCTCGGAACACCGGAACCCTACGAGCCCGGCTCGTGGGGTCCGCCGTCGGCGAGGGAGATGCTGAACCGCACGGGCCGTCACTGGAGGCGTCCGTGACGGACACTCGCCGGGCCGTCATGGGCACCGACCGGGTGCGGGTGCCCCGCACAACACCGAAGGCGTCCGTGACGGACACTCACTGGGCCGTCATGGACGCCGACCGGGTGCGGGTGCCCCGCACAACACCGAAGGCGTCCGTGACGGACACTCACTGGGCCATCACGGACGCCGACCGGGTACGGGTGCCCCGCACAACACCGAAGGCGTCCGTGACGGACACTCGCCGGGCCATCACGGACGCCGACCGGGTGCGGGTGCCCCGCAAGGCACCGAAGGCGTCCGTCACGGACACCCTGGCTCAACACAGGAGACTTCGATGATCATCGATCTGCCGTCGACCTCGACGTCGCAGTTGAACAAGAAACTCGTCGAGATCCGCGAGCGGGGCGGCGCGGTGGCCCTGGGGCGGGTGCTCACGCTGGTGATCGCGGCGGAGGACGACGACCACCTTGAGGACGCCGTCGACGCCGCCAACGAGGCGAGTCGCGAACACCCGTCCCGGGTGATCGTGGTGGCGAAGGGCGCGCGCACGGCCGCGCCGCGCATCGACGGCCAGATCCGGGTGGGCGGCGACGCGGGCGCCAGCGACGTCATCGTGCTGCGCCTGTACGGCCCGTTGGCGAACCAGGGTCGCAGCGCGGTGGTGCCGTTGTTGTTGCCGGACACGCCCACCGTCACGTGGTGGCCCGGCAAGGGACCGAAGTCGCCGTCCGAGGACCAGCTGGGCCAGCTCGCCCAGCGACGGATCACCGACTCGGCCGCGGAGGCCAACCCCATCCGCGCGCTCACCACCCGCAGTAAGTCCTATGTGGATGGTGACACGGACCTGGCGTGGACGCGGCTGACGAACTGGCGAGCCCAACTGGTCGCGGCGCTGGACCTGCCTCCGCACGAACGAGTCACGGGCGCGTCGGTGCGGGGGGAGGCGGATTCCCCGTCGACCGAGCTGCTGGCCGGGTGGCTGGCCGAGTACCTGCGGGTGCCGGTGAAGCGCATCAAGACCTCGGAGGCGCAGGGCATCGTGGCGGTGCGGCTGGAGCGGCCGTCGGGCGCGATCGAGCTGTACCGGCCCGACGGCAAGACCGGCACGCTCACACAGCCCGGGCAGCCGACGCGACGGGTCGCCCTGCAGCGCAGGGACAACCGCGACTGCCTGGTCGAGGAACTGCGCAGGCTCGACGCCGACGAGGTGTACGAGGCGTCCCTGCGCGGACTGTCCAAACTCGCACCCGCACGCCCGCCGTCCGGTGGCCGCAAGGACACAGCGACGGCGAAGGCGACGAAGGCGGCGAAGGCGAAACCTTCGGCGGCCGCGCCGGCCAAGACAGAAGCGGCCAAGACAAACGCGGCCAAGGCAGGCGCGTCGAAGGCAGGCGCGTCGAAGGCCGGCGCGTCGAAGCGGACGACGTCGCGGGGCCGCAAGGCGAACACCACCCCGGAGGCGAACGCATGAGCGGCACTGAGACGCGCGACCACGAGCCCACCGTGGTGGTGCATCCGGACGGCGACGTGCTCGCGGCGGCCGCCGCCGCACGGTTGATCTCGACGCTGGCGGACGTCCAGGCCCGGACCGGGTCGGCCTCGGTGGTCCTGACCGGGGGCGGCACCGGCATCGCCGTGCTGGACCAGGTGCGGCGCAGCCCCGCCCGCGACGCGGTGGACTGGTCGAACCTCGACGTCTACTGGGGCGACGAGCGGTTCGTGCCCGCCGACGACGACGAGCGCAACGAGAAGCAGGCGAGGGCGGCGCTGCTCGACCACGTCGCGGTGGACGAGGCCCGCGTGCATCCCATGCCGGCCTCCGACGGTGAGTTCGGCGACGACCCGGACGCCGCCGCCGCGGGCTACGCCGCCGTCCTGGCGGCCGACGCCCGTGCGGCGGGCGGTGCCACCGGCGCGGCCCAGGTGCCCGCGTTCGACGTCCTGTTACTGGGGGTCGGTGGCGAGGGTCACACCGCGTCGATCTTCCCGTCGTCCCCCGCTGCCGAGGAGAGCCGGGCGGCCGTCGTCGCGGTACGGGAATGTCCCAAGCCCCCGCCGACCCGGCTGTCGCTCACCTTCCCCGCGTTGCGCGCGGCCGAGCAGGTGTGGCTGCTCACCGCGGGCGAGAGCAAGGCCGACGCGGTGGCGCTGGCGCTGGGCGGGGCCGACGAGATCAGCCTCCCGGCTGCGGGCGCGCAGGGCAGAAGCCGGACCGTGTGGCTGCTCGACCGGGCTGCCGCGAGCAGGGCGATTCGTCGCTGACACTCCCGTTTCGGGTCGCTGACGGCGACGTGTCCGGCACGTTTCGTTGCAACCGCACACGGCCCAGGGGTTGCGCTGGTCTACGCCCCCACAGAAACCTCTCTGTGTCGAGTCCACAAGACGAGAGGTCGAACTATGACCACACAGGGAATCTCCCTCGCCGGGGTCCCGGTCACCGGCCCTGGCACGGGGACCGCGGACCCACCGCGGGAGGGCACCGCAGGACTTGCCGGTCTGTCCCGGATCTTTTCGAGACACCGGGCTCTGCGGGGAGTGGGGGCGGATCTCGCCTTCGTCGTCATCGCCGTCCTCGACGTGTGGCTGGTGATTCCGCAGGAGGCGCCGTCGTACTCCATCTACCTGTCCGCGGCGAGCTGCGTGGCCCTGCTGCTGCGCCGCAAGCTGCCGTTCACGGCGGTGGTGCTGGCGGTGCCCGGGTTCTTCGCGGGCTGGGCGCAACTGGCCGCGATGTTCGCGCTGGGATCTCTGGCGCGCCGCAAGCAGTTCCACTGGCACATGTGGGTCGGCGCGGGCCTGGTGTGGCTGAGCAGGTTCGTGCTGTGGCCGTTCTCCGAGTTCGCGGAACTCGGCTGGCGCATGCACATCCTCGACGCCATCTACGGCGTCATCGTGGCCGGGATGCCGGTCGCCATCGGCCTGCTGATCGGCGCGCGGTCCGAACTCGCCGCGCGGCTGAGCGAACTGGCCCAGAGCCGCGACCGGGAACGGCAGCTGCACACCCAGGCGGTCAGGGCGGAGGAACGCGCGCGACTCGCACGGGAGATGCACGACGTGGTGTCCCACGACATCACGCTCATCGCGATGCAGGCCGGCGTGCTGTCGGCCGCCGAAGTCGACGCGGAGTCGCGCAAGACGGCCGACACCATCCGCACACTCAGTACCCGCACGCTGGAGGAACTACGCGGGCTGGTGGGTGTGCTGCGAGCCGGAGCCGACATGGCGAGCCAGGCGGACCTGAGTGACCTCGACGACCTCGTGCGTCACTCCGGTGTGCCGGTGCGGGTCACGGTGGAGAACCTGCCGACGACCCTGTCACCGCCGGTGTCGGCCGCCGCCTACCGCACCGTGCAGGAGGCCCTGACCAACGTCCGCAAACACGCCCCCGGCGCGACCGCGTTCGTGCAGGTGAGCGCCACGTGCGACACGGTGTGCGTCGAGGTCCGCAACGACCGGCCCCGCGCGCGCCGCAACCCCGCACTGCCCAACGGCGGCGGCTACGGCCTCGCCGGACTGGCCGAACGAGCCAAGCTGCTGGGTGGCACGTTCGAGCGGGGCGCCACCGCCGACGGCGGTTTCCGCGTGCTCGCCCGCTATCCGTTCGATTGACCGCGAAGGCCATTTTTCCTGTGATAGTGAAGGCCACCTTTCCCTGCGGCTGATGCAGGAAAGGTGGCCTTCGCGGCGAACGGACCCGGTGGACGCTCAGCCCTCGCGACGGCGGCGCAGCCGTTCGAGGGCCTCGGCCAGGATCGCCTCGCCGTCGGCGTCGCTGCGGCGTTCCTTCACGTACGCCAGGTGGGACTTGTACGGCTCCGTCCGGGGAGCCGCGGGAGGATTCGCCTCGTCCTGCCCACCGGGCAGTCCGCAGCGCGGGCAGTCCCACTCCTCCGGAACCTCCGCGTCCATCGAGAACGACACCCGCGACTCGTGCCCGTGTGCGCACCAGTACGAGATCCGACGGCGCGGAGCGGACTCCCCACGCTCCGTCTCACCGGACGGGCCCGCCCCGATCCGCGTGCCTCGAATCGCGTTACCGCCAACCATGAATACTCACCCCACCAGAGAGTTGACGCACGCTATCCGCACGCCAGCGTCGATCAGAGTTTCACCAGCAGGCCGAGCCCCACGATGGCGATCACCCACACCGCCCCGAGACCGAGCGTGATGCGGTCGAGGTTCTTCTCGGCCACGCTCGATCCCGACAGACTCGACTGCGTCCCGCCACCGAACAGGGACGACAGCCCGCCGCCCCGGCCCCGGTGCAACAGCACCGCGCCGATGAGCAACACGCTGGTGACGATCAACAAGATTTGCAGGAACAGTTCCATGTCATCCTCTGTGTACTGCGTGTGGCGGGCGCTACCAGGGTAGCGCAAACCCCGCCGACGTCACGGGAGCGGGCCACCGGCCGCCAGCGCGCACAGCTTGGTGAACTCCTCGCCGTCGAGGCTGGCCCCTCCGACGAGCGCGCCGTCGATGTTGTCGCACTTGACGAGTTCGGCGACGTTGCCCGACTTGACCGAACCGCCGTAGAGCACCCGCACCCGTTCGGCGAGGTCACCGTACTTCTCGGCCAGGGCCGACCGCAGGGCGGCGCACACCTCCTCGGCGTCGGCCGGGGTGGCGACGCGGCCCGTGCCGATCGCCCACACGGGCTCGTAGGCCACCACCACGTCACCGGCCTGCTCGGCCTTGAGGCCCTTGAGTGCGGCGATGAGCTGCGAGGTCGTGTGCTCGATGTGACCGCCTGCCTCCCGCACGTCCAGGTTCTCCCCCACGCACACGATGGGAGTGAGCCCGGCCTTGAGGGCGGCGCGGGTCTTCTTGTTCACGACCTCGTCGGTCTCCTCGTGGTACTGGCGCCGCTCGGAGTGCCCGACGACGACGTGGGTACACCCCAGCTTGGCCAGCATCGGCCCCGACACGTCGCCGGTGTAAGCGCCGGAGTCGTGCGGCGAGAGGTCCTGCGCCCCGTAGGTGAGCAGGAGTTTGTCGCCGTCGACCAGCGTCTGCACGCTGCGGATGTCGGTAAACGGCGGCAGCACCGTGACGTCGACCTTGGCGTAGTACTTCTCCGGCAGCGAGAACGCGATCTTCTGCACCAGGGCGATGGCCTCGAGGTGGTTGAGGTTCATCTTCCAGTTGCCTGCGATCAGCGGCTTGCGGGCCATCAGCGCTCCTCACTCAACACGGCGACGCCGGGCAGGTCCTTGCCCTCCAGGTACTCCAGCGAGGCGCCGCCGCCGGTGGAGATGTGGGAGAACCCGTCCTCGGGCAGGCCCAGCACGCGCACCGCGGCGGCCGAGTCCCCGCCGCCGACGACGCTGAACGCCTCCGACTCGGCGATGGCCGACGCCACCGCCCGGGTGCCCTCCGCGAACGGCGCCAGCTCGAACACACCCATCGGGCCGTTCCAGAACAGCGTGCCCGCGTCGCGCACGGCCGCTCCGAACGCGGCCACCGTCTCGGGCCCGATGTCGAGGCCCAGCCACCCGTCCTCGATGCCGGTCACCGGCACCGTCCGGGTGGCGGCGTCGGCGGAGAACGCGTCGGCCACCACGACGTCCACGGGCAGCACGAGCTTGTCACCCGCCTCGGCCAGCAGCCTCCGGCAGGTGTCGACCATGTCCTGTTCCAGCAGCGAGGAACCGACACCGTGTCCCTGGGCGGCCAGGAACGTGAAGCACATCCCGCCGCCCACGAGCAGCCGGTCGACCTTGGGCAGCAGCGCCTCGATGACGGCGAGCTTGTCCGACACCTTCGAGCCGCCGAGCACGACCGCGTAGGGGCGCCGCGGGTCGCCCGTGAGCGTCCGCAGTACCTCCAGCTCGGCCAGCACCAGCCCGCCCGCGTAGGCGGGCAGCACGCGCGCGACGTCGTAGACCGACGCCTGCTTGCGGTGCACGACGCCGAAGCCGTCGGAGACGAACGCGCCGTCCTCGCCCACCAGCGCGGCCAGCTCCGCGGCCAGTCCGGCCCGCTCCGCCTCGGCTTTGCTGGTCTCCCTGGCGTCGAAGCGTACGTTCTCCAGCAGCACCACGCCGCCGTCGCCGAGCGCGCCGACGGCGGAGCGCGCCGACTCGCCGACCACGTCGCCCGCCAGCGTCACCTCGGTCCCGAGCAGCTCGCCGAGCCGGGTGGCGACCGGGCGCAGCGAGTACGCCGGGTCGGGCGCGCCCTTGGGCCTGCCGAGATGTGCCGCCACGACGACGCGCGCCCCGGCCTCCGTCAGCCTGCGGAGGGTGGGCAGCGCGGCCCGCACGCGGCCGTCGTCCGTGATCCGGTCCCCGTCGAGCGGGACGTTGAGGTCGGCGCGCACCAGCACGCGCCGACCGGACACGCCCTCGCCGAGCAGGTCGTCGAGAGTCTTCACCGCCATGTCGTCAGGACAGCTTGGAGCCGACGAGCGTCACCAGGTCCGCGAGGCGGCTGGAGTAGCCCCACTCGTTGTCGTACCAGCCGACGACCTTGACCTGGTTGTCGATGACCTTGGTCAGCGGCGCGTCGTAGATGCACGAGGCCGGGTCGGTGACGATGTCCGAGGACACGATCGGCTCGTCGCTGTAGCGCAGGATGCCCTTGAGCGGGCCCTCGGCGGCGGCCTTGTAGGCGGCGTTGATCTCGTCAAGGGAGACGTTCTTCGCCAGCGTCACCGTGAGGTCGGTGGTCGAGCCGGTGGGTACCGGGACGCGCAGCGCGTAGCCGTCGAGCTTGCCGTTGAGCTCCGGCATCACCAGGCCGATGGCCTTGGCGGCGCCGGTGGAGGTCGGCACGACGTTGAGGGCGGCGGCGCGGGCGCGACGGAGGTCCTTGTGGGGGCCGTCCTGCAGGTTCTGGTCCGCCGTGTAGGCGTGGATCGTGGTCATGAGGCCACGCTCGATGCCGAACTCGTCGTGCAGCACCTTCGCCAGCGGGGCGAGGCAGTTCGTCGTGCAGGACGCGTTGGAGATGATCTGCTGCGAACCGTCGTAGGCGGAGTCGTTGACGCCGAGGACGACGGTGAGGTCCTCGCCCTTGGCCGGGGCGGAGATGATGACCTTCTTCGCTCCGCCGTCGAGGTGCGCCTTGGCGGCCTCGGCCTTGGTGAAGAAGCCGGTGGACTCCACGACGACGTCGACGCCCAGCTCGCCCCAGGGCAGCTTGGCGGGGTCCTTCTCGGCGAGCGCCTTGATGGTCTTGCCGCCGACGACGATGCCCTCGTCGCTGACGGAGACCTCCTCGTCCAGTCGTCCCAGGATGCTGTCGTACTTGAGCAGGTGAGCCATCGTGGCGACATCACCCAGGTCGTTGAACGCGACGACCTCGATGTCGTGACCGCCGGCCTGCACGGCACGGAAGAAGTTGCGGCCGATCCGGCCGAAGCCGTTGACGCCTACGCGAACCGTCACTGCTCTGCTCTCCTCGGGGTTCGGCCCGGCCGTGGCCGGGCTGACACTTCGTCGGGTTCACCAGCCACCCTAGCGTGCTGGCCAGCGAGTATCCGAGTACCCCGGCAGGAGATGCGGCCCACCCCCGCCGAACAGGCGAATCGATTAAGAAGTCCGGGTCACAACACCCTCGCGGCTCCCGGAATGTGGGACGCGGCCCGGAGCGTCCGGGGCTCCGGGCCGCGTCGTGAACGGGCTACGAGCGCGCGGTCGGCGGCGTGTCCACGTCACCGCGCCACGAGCCGGTCTCGCTGCCGCGGCGCTCGATGAAGGTCTTGAACCGGTGCATGTCGCCGTCGATGCGCTTCTCCAGCAGCCCGGACTTGTCCGCCACCTTCTCCAGCACACCCTCGGGGTCGATGTCCATCTGCGCCGTCACCCGGGTGCGGTTCGCGCCGAGCCGGTGGAACGTGATCACCCCGGCGTGCTGGGGACCGGAGTCCGACGTCCACGCGACCCGCTCGTCGGGATGCTGCTCGGTGATCGTCGCGTCGAACTCCCGCGTCATTCCCCCGACCTGCAGGACCCAGTGGGTGTGCGTGTCGTCGAGCTGGCGGACCTGCTCGACCCCCTCCATGAACTCGGGGAACGACTCGAACTGGGTCCACTGGTTGTACGCGGTGGACAGGGGGACCTCCACGTCGACGGCCTTCATCACCGTGCTCACTCACACCACCTCCTCGGCGCATGTCGCGGCGCCGGATCTCGGCGCGCATCACCATGCCGCACTGCGGGTACCCGGGCGCGCATGACACACACATCCGAGCCCGGCACCGAGCCCGACACCGCGACCGTGCGGGCCGTGGGGAAGCTGACGGAGGCGTTCGAGGTGGTGGAGGAGGCACGGGGGCATCTGTATGCGTTCCACCGGCTCACCGGGACCGCCGACTTCGCGCTGGAGGAGGCGGCCGGGTTGCTGCGCGACGCGGGGCACACCGAACTGGCGGAACGGCTCGACCGGGAACTGGTGGGGCGCAACGTGCTGCCCGGTCGCTGGACCTACCAGGTCGTCGAGGACTACGACGACACCTACTACGAGGTGTTCGCCGGGTTCGTGTCGCGGGCACGGGCGCTGACACCGGGACAGCGGCACGCCTTCGAGGCGAGCCTCAAGCGCGCCCGGCGCACCCGGGGAGAGCCGGGGCACGAGGCGGACCCCGCGGAACACGGAGCACCGGCGGCCTCCGCTGCCTCGTCGGCCTCGCGCTCGGCGCGGTGACGGGGATGGAGCACGGTGAGCCGACCGCGAGCCCGCTCACGCGCAGGGAGCTGACGGCGGCCGGGATCAGCGACCCGCGGCTGCGGGCGGCCTACGCGCGCTGCAGGCGGCTCAACGCGGCCCACGGGCGCACCTACTTCCTCGCCACCCGGCTGCTGCCCGCCTCGCGGCGGCCCGCGGTCCACGCGCTGTACGGGTTCGCCCGCCACGCCGACGACATCGTGGACGGTGATCTGACCGTCGCCGAGGCCACCGCGCGGCTCGGCGCGTTCGACACCGCCGCGCGGCAGGCTCTGGCCGACGGCGACAGCGACCACCCCGTGCTGGCGGCGCTGGCCGACACCGTGCGGCGCTACCGCATCGACCCGAGCCTGTTCTCCCGGTTCCTGCGCTCGATGCGCATGGACCTGACCACCGCGGAGTACCCGACCCGGGCCGCGCTCGACGAGTACGTCCACGGTTCGGCCGAGGTCATCGGGTTGCAGCTGCTGCCCGTCCTCGGCACCGTGGGCGAGCAGGCCGAGGCCGCGCCGCGGGCCGCCGCGCTCGGGTCGGCGTTCCAGCTCACCAACTTCCTCCGCGACGTCGCCGAGGACCTGGACCGGGGGCGCGTCTACCTCCCCGCCGACGAGCTGGCCGCGCACGGGGTGGACCGAGACCTGCTGGAGTGGTGCCACCGGACCGGCTACGCCGATCCCCGGGCGCGCGCGGCCATCGCCGACCAGGTGGAGCGCACCCGGGCCCGCTACCGGGTGGCGTGGGCGGGGGTGGCACAGCTGCGGCCCGAGTCGCGCCCGTGCGTGGCGACGGCGTTCACGCTGTACTCACGCATCCTCGACGTGATCGCGGAGGCAGGCTACGACGTGTTCGCGGGCCGCGCCGTCGTGGCCGTACCCACGCGGCTGGCCCTCGCGGCGCGCACGGTGGTCCGGACCTGGGCGGCATCCCCTCGCCAGGCTCCGCCGCTCCGGGGCACGGCCGGGCCCGCCGCCGGCGCGACGGAGGGGTGGCGCTGATGGCGCTTCCCTCGTTCGTGCCCGACCAGTGGCACTACCTGCTCGCACTGGTGGCGTGCCTCGCCGTCACCCTGCCGCTCGAAGTCGCGGGCGCACGGGTCTACCGCAGGCCACGCCGCCTGGCGGTCGCGCTCGCTCCCGCGTCGCTGTTCCTCGTGTGGGACGTGGTGGCCATCGCGGCCGGGGTGTGGGAGATCAGCGGCGTGTACACCCTCGGGGTGCTCGTGGCTCCCGGCCTTCCGGTGGAGGAGGTGCTGTTCTTCGTGACGATCCCGCTGTGTGCGCTGCTGACTTTCGAGACGGTACGCAGGATCAGGGTCGGTGAGCGCACGTGAGCGGAATCGGCTACACCCTTCCCGCCGTGCTGTCGGTGTTCGTGGTGGTGGCCGTGGAGCTGGCCTGGCTTCGCACCGGGCTGTTCCGGCGCCGGTCGTACTGGATCACCGTCGCGATCGTGCTCGCCTTCCAGGTTCCGGTGGACGGCTGGCTCACCAAGCTCGACGCACCGGTGGTCGTGTACGACCCCGCGCACCATCTCGGGCTGCGTTTCCCGCTGGACATCCCGGTCGAGGACTTCCTGTTCGGCTTCAGCCTCATCACGGCCACGTTGCTGGCCTGGACCGCACACGAACGCAAGGAGACCCGGTCTTGACCACGATCCCGGCCGGGGCGGCGGTGCTGTCGCGGCACCACGTGCCCGCCGCCTTCGACCACGCCGCCGACGGCTACGACCGCCTGGTGGGGCTCAATCCCGGCTACCACGCACACCTTCGTTCCGCCGCGCGCGTCGTGGCCGGTGCGGTGGGCCCCGGCGCGCGGGTGCTCGACGCCGGGTGCGGCACGGGCGCCTCGACCAGGGCGCTGCTCGCGGTCCTGCCCGATCCCGAGGTGGTGGGCGTCGACGCCTCGGCGGGCATGGTGGCCGAAGCGGCACGCAAGACGTGGCCCTCCACGGTGCGGTTCGCGCACGCGCCCGTGGACTCGTTGCCCACCTCGGCGGTGCGCGGCCCGTTCGACGCCGTGTTCGCCGCCTACCTGCTGCGCAACGTCCCCGACCCGGACGCGACGCTGCTCGCGCTGCGGGAGCTGCTGCGGCCCGGTGGGGTGCTCGTCGTCCACGACTACGCCCTGACCGGCCACGTCGTGCCCCGGCTGGTCTGGACCGCGGTGTGCGGCTCGGTGATCGTACCGGCGGCGCGGATGACGGCGGGCGACTCGCAGCTCTACCGGTACCTGTGGCGCAGCGTGCGGGAGTTCGACTCCCCTCCCCGGTTGCGGAACCGGTTGCGCGCGGCGGGCTTCACGGCCGTGCGCCACCACTCGGCGCGCGGCTGGCAGCGCGGCATCCTGCACACCGTGGCCGCACGAAGGGCACGCTGATGGGCGCGCCCCTGGGTCGCGACCCTCGACGGCAGCGGGTGCCGGCACCCGGAGGGCGGCGCGACGCGCGCGAGCCGGACGGGCCGGATCGCAGAACCGTCGTGGTGGGCGGCGGGATCGCCGGGCTGGCCGCCGCCACCGCACTGGCCGAACGCGGGGTGGGCGTGGACCTCGTCGAGCGCGAACCGTTCCTCGGCGGCAGGGTGGGCGGCTGGACCGTCCGGCTGCCCGACGGAACCCGCACCGGCATGAGCCGCGGTTTCCACGCCTTCTTCCGCCAGTACTACAACCTCAGGGCGCTGCTGGCCCGCGCCGACGAGGAGCTGTCGGTGTTCCGGCCGGTCCCCGACTACCCGCTGGTGGACGCCGGTGGCCGCGTGGACCGCTTCCGGGGCCTGCCCCGCACACCACCGTGGAACGCGCTGGCCTTCGCCCTGCGCAGCCCCACGTTCGGCGCGCGCGGGATGCTGGGGCTGTCGCCGAGGGCCGCGCTGCCGCTGACCGACGTGCGGGTGCCGGAGACCTATCAGGCACTGGACTCCTGCGACGCACGCGAGTTCCTCGACCGGGTCGGATTCCCCGAGCCCGCGCGGCACCTCGCGTTCGACGTGTTCTCGCGCAGCTTCTTCGCCCCGCCCGAACGCCTGTCCGCGGCCGAACTCGCGGTGATGTTCCACCTGTACTTCCTCGGCTCCTCCGAGGGCCTGCTGTTCGACGTGCCGCGCACGCCTTTCCACGCCCTGTGGGACCCGCTCGCCGCTCACCTGACCCGGCTCGGGGTCACGGTGCGCACGGGCGTGGCCGTCGACGGGGTGGAGCCGGACGGCACGGGACTGCGGGTGCGCGACGCCGAGCGGGTCACGCACGCGGACGCCGTGGTGCTGGCGACGGATCTGCCGTCGCTGCGGTCACTGGTGGCGGCGTCGCCCGGACTCGGCCCGCCGTGGTGGCGGGACCGGATCGCGGCGGCGCCCACCGCTCCGCCGTTCTGCGTGCTGCGGGCGTGGCTCGACCGCCCCGTCGCCCCCGAGCGGCCCGCCTTCCTCGCCACCGGCGGCCGGGCGCCGCTGGACAACGTGAGCGTGCTCGACCGCTACGACACCGACGCGGCGGCGTGGTCGCGCCGCAGCGGCGGCTCCGTGGTCGAACTGCACGCCTACGCCGTCGACGGCGGAGACCAGGACCCGGTGCGGCAGCGCACCCGTGCCGGGCTGTGGCAGCGGTTGCGGGAGGTCTATCCGGAGACGCGGGAGGCCCGTGCCGTGGCGGAGGAGGTCGTGTGGCGCGCCGACTGCCCGCTGTTCCCGCCCGGCGGGTTCGCGCACCGGCCCACCGTCGCCACTCCGGTGCCGAACCTGGCGCTGGCGGGCGACGGCATCCGGGTGGATCTGCCCGTGGCGCTGATGGAGCGTGCCGCCACGACGGGGCTGGCCGCGGCGAACCACCTGCTGGCCGGATGGGGTGTGGCCGGCCACGACCTGCTGACCGTGCCGACGCGAGGCCGCAGCGCCGTGCTGCGAGCACTGGCCGCCCGCCTCGGGCCGGGCCGGGACACCCGGCCCGGGTCGCGGCTGCCGGTTTGAGCCGAGGAGGCCGCGTGCAGACCTTCCTGCCCTACCCGGACTTCGCCGAGAGCGCGCGGGTGCTCGACCAGCGGCGGCTGGGCAAGCAGCGCGTGGAGACCCTGCAGGTGCTGCGCGCCCTGACGGTGGCAGGACACGGCTGGCGCCGCCATCCCGCCGTGCGCATGTGGGCGGGCTACGAGGAGGCGCTGACCCGGTACGGCCTCACCCTGTGCGCGCTGTGGAGCGCGCGGGGGCACGCGGACACGGTGGCGGCGACGCTGCGGGCCGATCTCGCGGCCGCCGTCGGCGTCACCGACGTGCGTGACCAGGCGAGCCTGGCCGTCGCGGGCGAGCTGCCGCCCTGGCTCGGCGACGAGGCGTTCCACACCAGCCACCGCTCCGCGCTCGTGCGCAAGGACCCCGAGCACTACCGGCGCTGGTTTCCCGAGGTGGCCGACGACCTGCCCTACGTGTGGCCGTCGTCCGACCGCGGCGCACCGGCCGCGGACGATCCCGGCGGGAACTCGCCGGACCGGCGCAGGGCGTAGCGCCGCTCGGCGTAGGCGAGGTCGTCGCGCCACAGGCGCGTCGCGGCCCGGCGCACCAGCGGGCGCAGCGCGGGCGCGAGTGCCCTCGCCACCGCGAAACCGGACCGGGCCGAGTCGGCCACCACGGCCTCGATCACGGCGGTGCGCTGCCTGCCGTCGGGACCCACCGCGAGCGGAGTGGCGTGAGTCTCGACGACGCTGCCCGCACCCTCGCCCTCGACGATGCGCATCACCACCGTGCGCGGTTCGGGGCACGTGAACTCCGCCGTGACGGGCACGCCAAGGCGGGGCCCCGCCCGGAAGGTCACGTCCACCACGAACCGGTCCCGGCCGTCCGTCGCGTCCTGGGCCGGGGCCCGCACGACCCGCAGCCGGGAGAACGAGTACGGGTGAAACCACGCGCCGTGCCACGGGTCGAGCCGGTTGGCGACCACGTCCACCGGTTCACAGGTCCCGTCGAGGCGGGTCACCGCCGTCAGCGCGCCGTCGAGCGCGGGCCGCGCGGGCAGCACCGGCCTCGGCGTGGGCGGTTCCCCGTCCACGCCGTCGAGCCGCACCCACACCAGCACCCCGTCGTCGTAGGCGGGCACCGGGCACCAGTTCCAGCCCGGCAACCCGGCGGCGGGCACCGCGAGCCCGTGCCAGCGGCACACGAGCCGGTCACCGACGATCCGGCCCTCCGACAGCGGCGCGCCGAGATGCGGGCACACGCCGGGCCCGGCCGCCACCTCGCCCCCGGCGTCCCGCCACGCCACCAGCTCGCGGCCCGCGATCCGCAGCCCGTACGGCCGGTCGCGCCGCACGAGCCGGGAGTCGGCCGCGACGAACCAGTTGCCCGACGGCCGGGCCTGCGCGCGCTTCACCGCCGCCTCGATCACCGCAGGATCGGCCTGGCCCACCGTGGGCCGCCCGCGCCCCCACCGTTGCCGTGGCAGAGGCTGCAGCGGCCACCGTTCGGGCCACCGAGCCGTCACAGTCCGCTCGGCAGCCCGCCGCACCGTCCGCCGTTCGCCCACACCGCACCTCCCGATCGGGACCGGTGTTGCCCGGCGGGCTCGCGCCCAAACTCACTCCGCGAGTGCCGCGTAAGCCACCACCCTGGTGATCCGGGCGATGACCAGCAGCTCCCCCGGCACGGCGTTGCGCAGGCCGAACTCCTCGGCCTGCTCCTCACCCATGTACCGGCCGCCGAGCCGCACCGCCCACGGCCGCAGCGCCGCCACGTCGTCGACGAGTTCGGCCTCGGCGGTGAACTGGACGAACGAGTACGGCGGCCGCTCGTCGTCCACGGCGATCGACACCCGGGGATCGCGGCGCAGCGCCCTGCCCTTGACGGTCTCCGCGCCGGTGCTGAACACGACCGCGTCACCCGGCCCTTCGTCCGTGAGCACGAACCACACCGGCGTCACGTGCGGCGCGCCGCGGCCGGTCACGACCGCGACCTTGCCGGTGCGCGTGCCCTCCTGCGCGAAGGCCCACCACTCGTCCCTGCTCATCGCCCGCATGGCGCCTCCCGCGCTCAGCCCGCCGAGCGCGGGGACGACCGCACCGTCCGCAACGGCGGTCGCTCCCGCACCGCGAGATCGGTCACCACCAGCTCCCGGTCGGCGCCGTCACCGAGCGGACTCCGGCGGAACTGCGCCAGCAGCGGGGACGGCGCCTCGTCGGCCACGAGCCGCCCGCTGCGTTCGAGCCGGTCCATCACCGTCAGCATGATCTGACCCGCCATCCGCCCCAGTGCCTGCGTGCTCTGGTGCCGGTGGGTGCGCATGCCGAGGTCCACCTGCGCGAGCGCGTCGAGACCCCGCCAGCGCAGCAGGTCGATGAGGTGCGCCACCTCGACACCGTAGTGCGTCACGAACGGGATGCTCTCCAGCACCTCGCGCCTGCCCGCGTACTCCCCCGCCAGCGGCTGCACGAACCCCGCGAGGTCGGGCCAGTACATGTTGAGCAGCGGGCGCGCGACCAGCTCGGTGACCCGGCCGCCCCCGTCCGCGTCGGTGTGGAGACCGTCCACGAGAGGCCGCTGGTAGAAGCCCTTCACGTAGTCCACGCCGGGATCGGTGAGCAGCGGACCGAGCAGCCCGATGACGTAGCCCGCCGTGAAGTCGTACAGGTCGCCGTCCACGAACACGACCAGCTCGCCGCTGGTGGCCGCCAGCCCCTTCCACAGCGCCTCCCCCTTGCCGTGCATCCCGGGCAGCGGTCGCAGCACCGCGTCCTGTGCCACCACCCGTGCGCCCGCCTCGGCGGCCACCCGCGCCGTGTCGTCCCGTGACCGGGAGTCCACCACCAGCACCTCGTCGACCAGCGGAGCGTCCTCGACCAGCGCCGTGCGCACGGTCCGCACGATCTGGCCGACGGTCTCCTGCTCGTCGCGCGCCGGGATGACGACACTGACGGTGCGCCCGCGCTTCGCGGCGGCCAGTTCGTGCGCGGTCCAGTCGTCCGCGCGGCGCGACCGGCGCCGCGACCACGTGCGGACCCGCGAGGAGAGAGCAAGACCGGCGTTGTCGGTGCCCAGACCGATCCCTGTGGTGTCCACGAGATCCCCTTTCGTCCTCCGGCGGCCGACCGGCACGGCCCTGCGAGGGGGAGCTTGGGCGGCTCTGCGCGGGCGGGCCGTCGAACGAGTGCGCCGGGCGAGCCCCGCGACGACCTGACCTCTACACCCGAATGGACGTCACACCGCCGATTCACACCTCGAACGGGGCAGCAAGTTGCCTCACTCCCCGCCGCGTCACGCTCGCGACGGGCAGTGAGGGCGCCCGCTCGGCGCTCACCCGGTTTCTTCGAGCATCTCCGTGGTCACCGCCGACTCGGTGTCGGGCACGCCCAGCTCCTTCGCGCGCTTGTCCGCCATGCCCAGCAACCGCCGGATCCGCCCGGCCACCGCGTCCTTCGTCATGGGCGGGTCGGAGAGCTGCCCCAGCTCCTCCAGCGATGCCTGCCGGTTACTCAGCCGCAACTTGCCCGCCGCGAGCAGATGGTCGGGAGCCGTGTCACCGAGCAGGTCCATCGCCCGCTCCACCCTCGCGGCCGCCGCCACGGCGGCCCGCGCCGACCGGCGCAGGTTCGCGTCGTCGAAGTTCGCCAGCCGGTTCGCCGTGGCGCGCACCTCCCGGCGCATCCGCCGCTCCTCCCACGCCAGCACGCTGGTGTGGGCCCCGAGCCGCGTCAGCAGCGCCCCGATGGCGTCGCCGTCGCGCACCAGCACGCGGTCGGCACCCCGCACCTCGCGCGACTTGGCCTGGATACCCATCCGCCGCGCGGCGCCCACCAGCGCCAGCGCCGCCTCCGGGCCCGGGCACGTGACCTCCAGCGACGACGAGCGCCCCGGCTCGGTGAGCGAACCGTGCGCCAGGAACGCGCCCCGCCACGCGGCCTCCGCGTCGGCGACACCACCGGAGACCACCGGGGCGGGCAGCCCCCGCACCGGCCGTCCCCGCTGGTCGATGAGCCCCGTCTGCCGCGCCAGCCCCTCACCGTCCTTCACCACGCGCACCACGTACCGCGTGCCCTTGCGCAACCCGCCGGAGGTGATGACGTGCACGTCGGACAGGTGCCCGTACAGGTCGTGGATCTCCCGGCGCAGCTTGCGCGCCACCGAACCGGTGTCCACCTCGGCCTCGACGACGACCCGTCCCCCGACGATGTGCAGCCCGCCCGCGAACCGCAGCAACGACGCCACCTCCGACCGGCGCGGACCGATCTTGGTGATCTCCAAGCGGCTCAGCTCGTCCTTGACCGCCGCCGTCATCGCCATCTAATGCCCCTCCTCCACGCTCTCGATCAGACCGAGAGCCTCTCGCACACAGCCCGCCAGGGCATCCGGATCATGCCTGCCCACCCCGTCCCGGGTGGCGATCGACGCCAGACGCGCACGCCCGCCCAAAGCCCGGGCCGCGCGGCGCAACCGCGCGGGAGTGGGTACGGAGTCACGGTCGGCGATCACCGCGTCCACCTTGAGCCGGGGAGCGTGGTCGAAGAGTACGTGCAGGTGACGTTCCGGCGAGAACCCCGCCGTCTCACCCGGCTGGGGTACCAGGTTGAGAATCACGACCTTCGTCGCGTTCGTGCGCACCAGCGCGTCGTGCAGGTCGGGCACCAGCAGGTGCGGAAGCACGCTCGTGAACCACGACCCCGGTCCGAGGAACACGGCGTCGGCCTCCAGCACCGCCCGCACCGCGTCCTCGCAGGCCACCGGCGGCCGCTGGGGGCGACCCGGATTGTGCAGGCTGACCCGGCGTACCAGGCCGGGGGTGCTGGCGACGGCCACCTGTCCCCTGATCCGGCTGACCTCCCCGTTCTCCAGCCCCGTGACCTCCGCCTCGATCTCCAGCGGCTCCGCGGACATCGGCAGCACCCTGCCGGTGATCCCGAGCAGCCGGGCCGCCTCGTCCAGCCCGGCGACCGGGTCGTCCAGCACCTCGAACAGTCCCGCCAGCAGCAGGTTTCCCACCGCGTGCCCGGTGAGTGCCCCGTTGCCGCCGAACCGGTGCTGGAACACCTCCGCCCACAGCGTGCCGCCGTCCTCCGCCGCGGCCAGGGCCGCCAGCGCCTGCCGGAGATCGCCGGGCGGTAACAGGCCCAGCTCGCGCCGCAGCCGTCCCGACGACCCACCGTCGTCGGCGACGGTCACCACCGCGGTCACGTCCGCGGTGAGCCGCCGCAGCGCCGACAGCGTCGCGTGCAGCCCGTGACCACCACCGAGCGCGACGGCACGCATCCTCGGACTCACTCCCTGCCCAGGTCCCGGTGCACCACCTTGACCGCCATGCCGTCCTCCTTGGACAGCCGCGCGGCCAGTTCCTCGGAGATCGCCACGCTGCGGTGCTTGCCACCGGTGCAGCCGACCGCGAGCGTCAGGTAGCGCTTGCCCTCCCGCTTGTACCCGGCCCCGACCAGGCGCAGCAACTCGTGGTACTGCTCCAGGAAGTCCTCCGCGCCCTCCTGGCCCAGCACGTAGTTGCGCACGTCACCGTCGAGCCCGCTCTGGTCGCGCAGCTCCGGGATCCAGAACGGGTTCGGCAGGAACCGCACGTCCATCACCAGATCGGAGTCCATCGGCAGGCCGTACTTGTAGCCGAACGACAGCACCGTCACCCGGGTCTGCGTGCTGGACTCGGTGCCGAAGGCGTCCTCGATCTTGGCGCGCAGGTCGTGCACCGACAGGGCCGAGGTGTCCAGCATGAGGTCGGCCTCCTCCCGCAGCGGCGCGAGCAGCGCACGCTCGGCGGTGATGCCGTCCACCAGCCTGCCGTCACCCTGCATCGGGTGACCGCGGCGCACCTGCTCGAAGCGGCGCACCAGCACCGGGTCGGTGGCCTCCAGAAACAGCACCCTCGGCTTGTAGCCCCGCGCGTCGAGGTCCTTGATGATCGAGGCGAGGTCGTCGGTGAACGCGCGCGAGCGCACGTCCATCACGACGGCGACCTTGGTGATCGCACCCCGGGCCTGCGCGCCCAGCTCCACCATCGTGGAGATCAGCTCGGGCGGCAGGTTGTCCACCACGAACCAGCCCAGATCCTCCAGGCACTTCGCGGCCGTGCTGCGGCCCGCACCGGACAAGCCGGTGACCACCGCCACCTCCATGCCCGAACCCCGGCCCCTTCCGGTGCCGTCGGCGTCGTAACCCGTCACGTCTGCGACTCCCCTCTGCTGTCGATCGGCTCCCCTGCGAGCGCGGCGCGCACCACCTCGGCCGTGCGGGTGCCGACTCCCGGTACCTCCGCGATCTCGGCCACGGTGGCCTGCCGGAGCTTTTTCACCGAACCGAAGTGCTTGACCAGTGCCGCCTTCCGGGTCTGGCCGAGACCGGGAATCCCGTCCAGCGCCGAAGCCTGGACCCGCTTCGAGCGCTTCTCGCGCTGGTAGCGGATCGCGAACCGGTGAGCCTCGTCGCGCACCCGTTGCAGAAGGTACAGCGCGTCCGATGTGCGCGGCAGGATGACCGGGTCCTCCTCCGCCGGCGGCCACACCTCCTCCAGCCGCTTGGCCAGGCCCACCACGGCCACGTCGGTGACGCCCAGCTCGGCCAGCACGTCCGCCGCCGCCGTGGCCTGCGGGCCCGCCCCGTCCACGACCAGCAGGTTCGGCGGGTAGGCGAACTTGCGCGGCCTGCCGGTGTCCGGGTCGAGGCCCTGCTGGGTCCCGGCCGTCTCCTCGGTCTCGCCGACGTCCTCCCGCGTCTCCTTCAGATAGCGCGCGAACCGGCGCCGCACGACCTCCGCGATCGCGGCGACGTCTCCCTCGGTGGCGGCCTCGCGCAACGCGAAGCGGCGGTACTCGGACTTGCGCGGCAGGCCGTCCTCGAACACCACCAACGAGGCCACCACGTCGGTTCCGGCGAGGTGGCTGATGTCCACGCACTCGATCCGCAACGGCGCGGTGTCGAGCGCCAGGTACTCCTGCAGCTCGGACAGGGCGGCGGAGCGGGCGGTGAGATCACCGGCCCGACGCAGCTTGTGCTGGGCGAACGCCTCCGCCGCGTTGCGGGTCACCGTGTCGGCCAGCGCGCGCTTGTCCCCGCGCTGCGGCACCCGCAACCGCACCCGCGAACCCCGCAGCTCGGACAGCCACTGCTCCACGGCGCCGGCATCGGCGGGCAGCTCGGGCACCAGCACCTCGCGCGGCACCACGGACCCCTCGGTGGACGTCTCGGCGGCCAGTTCGGTCTGCTCGGCGTAGAACTGCGCCAGGAACTGCTCGACGAGGGCGGCCACGTCCATCTCGTCGACCTTGTCGATCACCCAGCCGCGCTGGCCCCGCACCCGTCCACCGCGCACGTGGAAGATCTGGACCGCCGCCTCCAGCTCGTCGTGCGCGAAGGCGATGACGTCGGCGTCCGTGCCGTCCCCGAACACCACGGCCTGCTTCTCCATGGCCCTGCGCAGCGCGCCGAGGTCGTCCCGCAGCCGCGCGGCGCGCTCGAACTCCAGCTCGTCCGACGCCTCGCTCATCTCCCGCTCCAGCCTGCGCACCATGACGTCGGTGCGGCCGGAGAGGAAGTCGCAGAAGTCCTCGACGATCTCGCGGTGCCGCTCGGGCGAGACCGTGCCCACGCACGGCGCCGAGCACTTGTCGATGTAGCCGAGCAGGCACGGGCGCCCGATCTGACCGTGCCTGCGGAACACCCCCGCCGAGCACGTTCGCGCGGGGAACACCCGCAACAGCAGGTCCAGCGTCTCGCGGATGGCCCAGGCGTGGGCGTAGGGGCCGAAGTAGCGCACACCCTTCTTTCTGGGGCCGCGATAGACGTGCAACCGGGGGAACTGTTCGTTCAGCGTCACGGCCAGCACCGGATACGACTTGTCGTCGCGGTAGCGGACGTTGAACCGAGGGTCGAACTCCTTGATCCAGTTGTACTCGAGCTGCAGCGCCTCGACCTCGGTGGTGACCACGGTCCACTCGACACTCGCCGCCGTGGTGACCATCTGCCGGGTGCGGGGATGCAGGCCGGACAGGTCGGCGAAGTACGAGTTCAGGCGGCTGCGCAGACTCTTGGCCTTGCCGACGTAGATGACCCGGCCGCCCGCGTCGCGGAACTTGTACACGCCGGGCGAGTCCGGGATGGTTCCCGGAGCGGGTCGGTAGGTCGCTGGATCGGCCACCCGTTCAGCCTATGGCGCCGCTCCGACAACCGGTGCGACCCCTGCCCCACCCCCGTGTCCGCAGCCCGCGAAGCCGTGTCCGCAGCTTGCGTAGTCGTGTTCGCACTTCGCGTAGCCATGACCGCAGCCCACGTAGCCGTGTCCGCAGGCTGCGTAGTCGTGTTCGCACTTCGCGTAGCCATGAGACCCCGAGCGAACCGGACACCCCGAAGTCCGTCCCGTGATTCACCACGCGGGAGTTCGACACCCGCCCCGGTCCTCCCGGCATTGCCCTACGCGGACTGCGGACACAGCTCCACAGCCTGCGGACACGGCTACGGGAACTGCGGACACGGCTACCTGGGCTGCGGACACGGCGTCAGGACCGAGGCCCGGCGTATAGGGCGTTATACATGCCCCGTGTGGGAGCCTCGCGGCATGCGCCTCGCGACGTGGAACGTCAACTCGATCACCGCCCGGCTGCCGCGCGTGCTCGCATGGCTCGAAGCGGCGCGGCCCGACGTGCTGTGCCTCCAGGAGCTGAAGTGCGACGACGAGGCGTTCCCCCGCGAGGCGATCGAGGAACTCGGCTACGACGTCGCCTCCTACGGCGCGGGCCGGTGGAACGGGGTGGCCGTGCTGTCCCGCGTCGGGCTCGACGACGTCACGCGCGGGCTCGTCGACGAACCCGCCTACGACGACGCCGTCCAGCCCCGCGCGCTGGGGGCGACCTGCGGCGGTGTCCGCGTGTGGTCGGTGTACGTGCCCAACGGCCGCGAGCCGGGCCACGCACACTACGACTACAAGCTGCGCTGGCTCGACGCGCTGCACTCGACCGTGCTCGCCGAGGACGACCCCGCGCGGCCCTTCGCGGTACTCGGCGACTTCAACATCGCACCCACCGACGACGACGTCTGGGACATCGCCCTGTTCGCCGACTCCACCCACGTCACCGCCCCGGAACGGGCCGCGCTCGCGGTGCTGCGGGACGCCGGACTGTCCGACGTGTACCCGCGCGCGCTCAAGTACGACCGCCCCTACACGTACTGGGACTACCGCCAGCTCGCGTTCCCGAAGAACCGGGGAATGCGCATCGATCTCGTCTACGCCAACAAGGCCGTCACCGACGCGGTGACCGACTCCTACGTGGACCGCGAGGCGCGCAAGGGCAAGGGCGCCTCGGACCACGCACCGGTCGTGGTGGACCTCACCCTGTGAGACTGGCCCGCGCGCCGCTGGTCACGGCCTCGCGCAGCAGCTCCACCGCACGGAGCACCGCGGCGTTTTCCGCGCCGGACCTCCGGACGCCCACACTGATCCGCCGCATCGGCACGGGCGACACCACCGGACGCGAGGTGAGCCCAGCCGGCAGCTCCCCCCTCGCCAGCGCGGGCAGCACCGTGACCCCGATGCCGGTGGACACGAACGGCACGGCGGTGCGGTAGTCGCGCATCTCCACCGAGAACCGGGGCACGAACCCGACCTCGGCACACGCCGCCAGCAGGACCTCGCGACAGGCGCCGTGGCTGAGGTCGTTGTCGATCCACGCCCGCCCCGCCAGCTCGGCGAGCGGCACCGTCTCGCGTGCCGCGAGCGGGTCGTCCTCGCGCAGCACCACCTCGTACGGGTCGTCGACCAGCCGGTGGACGACGGCGTCGCCGGAGTACTCGCGCGACCACGGTGACTCGACGAACACGTCGATGTCAAGATCGTCCGCGGGCTCGTCGAGGACCTCGGTCC
Source organism: Saccharomonospora piscinae (assembly GCF_005862235.1). Taxonomy (GTDB): domain Bacteria; phylum Actinomycetota; class Actinomycetes; order Mycobacteriales; family Pseudonocardiaceae; genus Saccharomonospora; species Saccharomonospora piscinae. The sequence continues at coordinate 728,282 of NZ_VCEK01000001.1, forward strand.
ACCGCAGGTCGAGCCGCAGCTCCGGAAACTCCTCGCGCAACACGGTGACCACGGACGGCAGCCACGCCGCCCCGGCCGAGGCGAAGTAGCCGATCGAGAGACTGCCCGTGCGGCCCGCCCTCAGATCGCTCGCCAGGCCGTCGAGCCTGCTCAGCTCCCGGAACAGCGACTGCGACTCGGCCGCGAGGGTGCGGGCGGCGGCGGTGGGCTCCACGCCGCGCCCCACCCGCTCGATCAGCCGCAGCCCCGTCTCCCGCTGCAACGCCGCGAGCTGCTGGCTCACCGCCGACGGCGTGTAGTCCAGCGCCTCCGCCGCCGCACGGATCGACCGCTTCGCCACCACGGCCCGCAACACTCGCAACCGGCCCACGTCCACCATGCGTGAACCATACAGCAACACTGAACGGTGATGCACAACTAATCGCTTGCGCTGTTGCGTCCTGCCGGTGACGATTGCTCCGTGACTCACGCGCCGTCGTCGACCACGACACATCCCGCTCACCCGAGAACCGACACCGTCAAGGCCGCCGTGGCGGCTGCCGTCACCATCCTGTTGTGGGCGTCCGCGTTCGTGGGCATCCGCGCGATCGGCGACGTCCTCTCCCCCGCCCCGCTCGCCCTGCTGCGGCTGGCGGTGGCCGCGGCGACCCTCACCGTCCTCATCCTCGTCAGCTCCCGCCGCCTGCCCAGCGTGCCCCGCACCCGGCGAGCGTGGTCGCTGATCGCGGCGTACGGCGTGCTGTGGCTGTGCTGCTACACGGTGGCGCTCAACGCGGCCGAACACCACCTCGACGCCGGCACCGCCGCACTGCTGGTCAACATCGCTCCCCTGCTGGTCACCTGCGGTGCCGGCCTGTTCCTCGGCGAGGGATTCCCCCGTCCGGTACTGATCGGCGCCGTGGTGGGCATGAGCGGCATCGTCATCATCGGCATGGGCACCGAGACGCGCGGCGACTGGATCGGCGTCGGGCTGTGCGTCCTCGCCGCGGTGCTGTACGCGACAGGCGTTCTGGTGCAGAAAAAGGCGCTGGCCAGCGTCGACGCGACCACGATCACGTGGCTGGGCTGCCTCATCGCCACCGTGGTCCTGCTGCCGTGGACGCCCCAGCTCGTCACGGAGGTCGCGGCGGCGCCCGCCCCGGCAGTGCTCGGCGCGGTCTACCTGGGCGTGTTTCCCACCGCGATCGGGTTCAGCACGTGGGCGTACGCGCTCAAGCGCACCGACGCGGGCAAGCTGAGCGTCTCCACCTACGCCGTCCCCGCGATCGCGGTGCTGCTGTCGTGGGTGCTGCTGTCGGAGATCCCGACCGCGTACGGCCTCGTCGGGGGCGCGGTCTGCCTCGCCGGGGTCGCGCTGTCGCGCTACCGGCCCCGCCGGCGGCGGGCCGAGACCCCGGCCCCCTGAGCCGGCCCGGCGGTGCTCAGTCCCGGGTCGCTGCGGCGTGCAGGCGCCGCAGCGACCGCACCCCGCTCACGGCACGGTCGCGGTCCACGGCCTGGATGGCCATGACGGAGTGGTACTCGTAGTCCGGCAGCTCCAGACGGGCGAACGACGCGCCGTCGGGGAAGCTGATCGCCAGCACCTCGTCCCACCGGAAGTACCGGGACACGACGATGTTGCGGACGTGGACTCCCTCGGCGTCGGCCTTCACGACGGGCGTGGTGAACAGCATCGCTCCCGCGGCGAGGAAGACGCCGACCCCGATCATCGCGATCTGGTCACTCGCCTGGAAGATCACCCCGGTGTCCTCGGAGCGCAGCAGCACCGCCACGGTCGTGAACACGCCCAGCAGCAACAGTGCCAGCGGCAAGGACATCCAGAACACCCGTCGCGGGCGCAGCACCACGGCGTCGCTTCCTCCGGTGCTCCGGCTCTGCTCCGTCACGTCGGCCGCCCCGCTCACACGAACCCTCGTTCCGTCCACGGCTGCCGCAGCCCGCGCAGCACATGCGCGGTGGTCAGCGCTGCCACGGTCGCCTCACGTCCCTTGTCCTCCGACGACGACGGCAGCCCCGCCCTCGCCAGCGCCTGCTCCTCGGTGTCGCAGGTCAGCACCCCGTTGCCCACGGGGGTGCTCTCGTCCAGCGCCACGCGCGTCAGGCCCGCGGTGACCGCGTCGCACACGTACTCGAAGTGCGGCGTCCCGCCCCGGATCACCACACCCAGCGCCACGACGGCGTCGTGACCACGGGCCAGTGCCTGGGCCACCACGGGCAACTCGACCGCACCCGCGACCCGCAGCACCGTGGGGTCCTCCGCGAGGTCCACCTCGGCCGCGGCGCGCAACGCGGACGACACCAGGCTGTCGGTGATTCGCGTGTGCCAGCGGGTCGCGACGATCGCGAGCCGCAGGTTCGCGCACTCCCTCAGCTCCTGCCCCTCGTCGGGGCGCCCTTCTCCACTCATGCTCCACCCGGTCCCTCGCCGTTGCGGCTGTCGGAGACCTCGGCGCCCACCTCGTCGAAGTGCTCCAGCTGGGCCAGCTCGTGACCCATCCTGTCCCGCTTGGTCCGCAGGTAACGCAGGTTCTCCGGGTTGGGTGAGATGGGCAGCGGCTCCCGGCCGACCACCCGCAGCCCGTAGCCCTCCAGCCCGACCCGCTTGGCGGGGTTGTTGGTGAGCAGCCGCATCGACCGCACGCCGAGATCGGACAGGATCTGCGCGCCGGTGCCGTAGTCGCGGGCGTCCGCGGGCACTCCCAGCGCCAGGTTCGCGTCCACGGTGTCCGCTCCGGCGTCCTGCAGCTGGTACGCCTGCAACTTGTGCAGCAGGCCGATCCCGCGGCCCTCGTGCCCGCGCACGTACAGCACCACGCCGCGCCCCTCGGCCGCCACGGTCTCCAGCGCGGCCTGGAGCTGTGGACCGCAGTCGCAGCGCAGCGACCCGAACACGTCGCCGGTCAGGCACTCCGAGTGGACCCGCACCAGAATGTCCTCGCCGTCGCCGATGTCGCCGTAGACGAACGCGATGTGCTCGATGCCGTCGAGCAGGCTGTCGTAGCCGATGGCGCGGAAGTGTCCGGCCGCCAGCGGGATACGGGCCTCCGCCACCCGCTCGACCTGCTTCTCGAACCGCCTGCGGTAGGCGATCAGGTCGGCGATGGTGATGAGCCGCAGGTCGTGGTCGGCGGCGAAGACCTCCAGCTCGTCCCGCAGCGCCATGTCGCCCTCGTGCTTCTGGGACACGATCTCGCACAGCACCCCGGACGGCGCCAGCCCCGCCAGCCGCGCCAGGTCCACGGCGGCCTCGGTGTGGCCCGGCCTGCGCAGCACCCCGCCGTCCTTGGCGCGCAGCGGCACGACGTGGCCCGGCCTGCGGAAGTCCTGGGGTCGCGCGGCCCGGTCGGCGAGCAGCCGGATGGTGCGGCTGCGGTCGGCGGCCGAGATCCCGGTGCCGATCCCGTCGGTGGCGTCCACCGTCACCGTGTACGCGGTGCCCCGGCGGTCCTGGTTCGTGTGGTACATCGGCGGCAGGTCGAGGCGGTCGCAGTCCTCACCGGTCAGCGACACGCAGACGTAGCCGGAGGTGTAGCGCACCATGAAGGCCAGCAGCTCCGGCGTCGCCTTCTCGGCCGCGAAGATCAGATCGCCCTCGTTCTCGCGGTCCTCGTCGTCGACCACGACGACCGGGCGGCCGTTCGCGATGTCCTCGATGGCCCGTTCGATGGACTCGACGTCCAACGACGGCGCGGACTCGATCATCGTCACCTGTCCTCCTCGCCCCTGCCATTCTCCACCGGTGCTCCGGGCAGGTGAACGGCGGTCAGCCGCTCGACGTACTTGGCCAGCACGTCCACCTCCAGGTTCACCGTCTCGCCCGGCTGGGTCCTGCCCAGCGTCGTGGCGTTCAGCGTGGTCGGGATCAGCGCGATCGCGAACTCCTCCCGTGCGGCGTTCGCGACGGTCAGCGACACGCCGTCGACGGCGACGGAGCCCTTCTCCACGACGTAACGCGCCAGCGACGGTGGGTAGGCGAAGTGCGTGAGACCGTCGGCCTCGCGCGAGAGGAACGTGCCGACGCCGTCGACGTGGCCCTGCACCACGTGCCCGCCGAAGCGGCCGTCCGCCGCCAGCGCCCGCTCCAGGTTGACCGCCCTGCCGGGCAGCACACCGGCGAGGCTGGTGCGGTTCAGCGTCTCGGGCACGACGTCCACGGTGAACTCGTCGCCCGCCACCCCGGTCACCGTCAGGCACACGCCGTTGACGGCGATCGAGTCGCCGTGCCGCGCGTCGCTCGTGACGATCGGGCCCCGCACCGACAGCCGAGTCACCCCCGGCCCCGGCTCCACCCGCGTGACCTCGCCGAGTTCCTCCACGATCCCCGTGAACACCTAGTCGCCTCCCTCGCCAGTGACCGGAACGGCGGAGATCCGCACATCCTCACCACTCATGGTGGCGGTTTCGACGCGCCACCGGTGTGCTTCGGTGACGGTTGACACGCCCGCGGGGCCCAGTGCGACGGCCCCCGCGCCCAGCAGCGCGGGGGCGACGTAGGCCAGCAGCCGGTCGACGCGCCGCCCGGCCACGAAGGCGCCAGCCAGCGTGGGACCGCCCTCCAACAAGACGTCCACCACACCGCGGTCACCCAGCACGGCCAGCACCTCGTCAGGATCGTGGGAGTCGAGCACGATCGTCTCCGCTGCGCTGTCCAACACCCGGGCGCCGCCGGGTATGCCGCGTGTGCCCACCACCACACGCAGCGGTTGCCGGGCCGCCAGGGCACCGTCGTCCCCGCGCACGGTGAGCCACGGGTCGTCGGCGAGCACCGTGCCGGTGCCGACCACGACCGCGTCCGCCGCCGCCCGGATCGCGTGGACCTCGGCACGCGAGACCGGGCCCGAGATCCAGCGGCTGGTGCCGTCGGCCGCCGCCACCCTGCCGTCGAGCGTGGCGGCGTACTTCCACGTCACGTGCGGGCGGCCGGTGCGCTCGCGGTGCAGCCACGCCCGCAGCGGCCCCGCGGCCACCTCGTCGGCGAGCGACCCGGCCTCGACGTCCACCCCGGCCGCGCGCAGCACCTCGCCGCCGCCGGACGCCGCCGGGTGCGGATCGGGCACCGCGAACCGGACGGCCGCGACCCCGGCGTCGAGCAGCGCCCGCGTACACGGCGGTGTCCGGCCGTGGTGGGCGCACGGTTCCAGCGTGACCACCGCCGTGCCGCCCCTGGCGCGTCGCCCCGCCTCGCGCAGCGCCACGACCTCGGCGTGCGGGCCGGGCGGCGGCTGCGTGGCGCCCGCTCCGACGCGGTGACCGTGGGCGTCGAGAATCACCGCGCCGACGGGCGGATTCGGACTCGTCGTGCCGCGCACGGCGTCGCTGAGCGCGAGCGCGTCCTCCATCGCGGCACGCACCCCGCGCCGCGCGGCGGGTGTGCTCACCGGGCGCCGGCCGTCCTCGCGCGCTCACGCAACGCGGCGACCGCCCTGCCGGGGTCGTCGGCGCCGTACACCGCCGAGCCCGCGACGAAGCAGTCGACTCCCGCCTCGGCGGCCTGCTCGATGGTGTCGGCGTTGATCCCGCCGTCGATCTCGACGACGAGCCGCAGGTGCCCGGTGTCGACGAGCCTGCGCGCGGTCCGCACCTTGTCGAGCACCTCGGGCAGGAACGACTGGCCCCCGAACCCGGGTTCCACCGACATCACCAGCAGCGTGTCGTAGTGGCGCAGCGTGTCGAGGTGGTCGTCGAGCCGCGTCCCGGGCTTGACCGAGAAACCGGCCTTCGCTCCGGCGGCACGCAGATTCTTGGCGAGCATCACCGGATCGTGGGCGGCCTCGGCGTGCACGGTGACGTTGTAGGCGCCGGCCTCGGCGTAGGAGGGAGCCCACCGGTCCGGGTCGTCGATCATCAGGTGACAGTCGAGCGGCAGGTCGGTGCGCGGCAACAGCGACTCCACCACCGGCAGCCCGATGGTCAGGTTGGGCACGAAGTGGCCGTCCATCACGTCGACGTGTACCCAGTCGGCCCTGGCGTCGCCCACCCCCGCGACGGCGTCGATCTCCGTACCCAGACAGGAGAAGTCGGCGGACAGAATGCTCGGGGCGATCAATGGTGCGTGAGCCACACGTCGAGTGTAGAGGGGCCCGCGCCGCCAGGGTCGTCGGCGTTCACGGGCCCCGGGTCACCCGGCGCGCTCAGCCCTCCGGCCGCTTCCCCGCCGCGTCGACGACGGAGACGGACACCGCCGTGTAGCTCAGCACCGTGCCCTCGGGCAGGTCGGAGCCGCCGGAGGCCACCTGACGGTCACCCAGGAACCGCCCGGTGTCCGGATCGATGATGATCTCTTCGAGCACGGTGCCGTCGTCCATCCCGAGCGCCGTCCCCACGCGACCGTCCACGTTGGCCCGTTCCGCCGTGACCTCCAAGCCGGGCAACGACGCCAGCGCCGCGTAGAGCGCCGACCGCACCTCCTCGGTCAGCAATCCCGAGCGCAGTGCCTGCGCCGCGAGGACCAGCAGCTCCACGTCCCCCCGCGTGTTGTCGGGCGCGTCCCGCCGCAGCCGGTCCAGCAGCGCGCCCGGATCCCGCGGCAGCCCGGCCTGCCACTCCGGAGTCGGATTGTGCCAACCCCCGGGCCGAGTACACGGCTGTTCGGCGAACCAGTCGCCGCACGGTACCCGCCACTCGCCCTCGTCGACCTCGCCCGGAGTGAACTCCACCCCCGCCGCGCGGGCCTGCTCCTCCGACCCGAGCACCCACTCACGCTCGCCCGTCACGTCCCGGCGGTGCCACCACTCGTCGGTCTGCCGGTGCGGCACCCAGGTCTCGCGCAGGTGCTCGGAACGCCACGCGAACCGGGCCCCGCCCACCTCCGTGGTGGTGATCCACCACGCGTGGGTCTCGACGTAGCGGTACCGCCCCGGAGTGGTCGCGAGCCCCGCGGCGCTGCCCGAGGCGCGTTCGAGCGTGGCGGCGGCGGGCACCCCCACACCGTCGCCGGACGGCAGGATCTGGGTCACGGTGGCCCCGGCCGCGACCAGACCGGCCACGGCCGCCGCCACCCACCACCGCGACGGCCCGCGACGGCGCGGCAACGGCCCGCACTCCGACGTGGGCGGCAGCCCGGATCGCGCGCGCTCCACGACCGCCTCGTCGGCACGCACGTCGGCATGCAGCGCGTCGAGTGCCTCGTCCAGTTCGGCCTCGGTCCACACACGGCTCACGCCGCCGGTGCCGCCCGGGTCGTGTCGGCTCATGAGGGGTCCCCTTCCTGTGCTGCGGCATGGACACGCAGGCGACGGCGAACACGGTGCAGGCGGGAGCGGACCGTTCCCACGGGAATGTCGAGTGCCTCGGCCACCTCGGCCGAGTCGAGTCCGGCCCAGCTGGTGAGCAGGAGCACGTCCCGGTCCCCCGGGTCCAGTTCGGCGAGCGCACCCGCCAGCCCGCGCGCCCGCGCCTGGGCGTCCAGCCGGTCGGCGACCCGGCCCTCGTGCCCCTCCGCCGCGCCCGCGTCGCCCGACCGTGCCGTGGCCCGCAGCCCGCGCACCTCCTGGCGCACGTGCCTGCGCAAGAGGTTGGTCGCGATGCCGTAGAGCCAGGACCGCGCCGAGCCGCGGCTCGGGTCGTAGTGCTGCCGCCGCTGCCACGCCACCAGGAACGTCTCCGCGACGAGGTCGTCGGCCACGTCCCGGCTCCGGCGCGCCAGGTAGCGATGCAGCGGGCGAACATGACGGTCGAACATGCGTTCGAACTGCGGCCCTGGGTCCCGGCCGGAGAGGTCGGGCCGGTCGTCGGCGGACGAGTCGGCGGCAGCGAGTATGCCGCCGACCTCCGCGCGCGGGATCGGATCGTTCACACCCGGTGTTGCCCGCAGGAGCCCGCCGCGTTCACGCCCGCCGGTTCAGCGCTTGCGGGTCACCGCGCAGAACATGGCGTCGGTGCCGTGCCGGTGCGGCCACAGCTGCACGAACGGCCCGTTCCCGAGGTCGGGGACGCCCGGGAACAGGTCGCGGGCGTCGAGCACGTCCGCCTCGCCCCGGCGGGCCGCCTCCGCGATCACACCTTCCGTCTCGGCGAGGTGCGGGGAGCAGACGACGTAGGTCACCACCCCGCCGGGCCGCACCAGCCGGTACGCCGACGCCAGCAGCTCGGCCTGCAACCGCGTCAGGTCGGCGATGTCGCCGGGCTGCTTGCGCCAGCGGGCCTCCGGCCTGCGCCGCAGTGCCCCGAGCCCGCTGCACGGGGCGTCCACCAGCACCCGGTCGTACCCGCCGTCGAGCCCCGGGTCGCGGCCGTCCGCCACGCGCACGGTGACGGGCAGGTCGTCGACGGCCTCCCGCACCAGTTTGGCCCGGTGCTCGGCGACCTCGACCGCGTCGACCGTCGCACCCGACACCTGCGCCAGGCAGCCGAGCACCACCGTCTTGCCGCCGGGCCCGGCACACAGGTCGAGCCACCGCTCGTCGCCCTCCCCGGACAGCGGGGCCTTGGTGGCGGCCACGGCCACGAGCTGGCTGCCCTCGTCCTGCACGGTGGCGAGCCCCTCGTTCAGGACATCCGACTGGGCGAGGTCGCCCGCGCCGGAAGGAAGGTGGACGCCGTACGGCGAGTACGGCGCCACGTCACCGCCGGTGATGGCGGCGAGCTCGTCGGCACTGACCTGGCCGGGCTTGGCGAGCAGGTGCACCGCGGGCCGGGCGTCGTCGGCCTCCAGCGCCGCCCGCAGGTCGTCGCCCTTGTCGCCGAGTGACTCGGCGAACGCCCGCGCCACCCAGCGTGGATGCGACGTCCGCAACGCGAGCAGCGCCAGCGGATCGGAAGCCGCCTCGGACTCCAGCTCCGCGAGCCACTCCTGTTCGTCCTTCTCCCCCACCCGGCGCAGTACGGCGTTGGCGAAGCCCGCGACCCGCGATCCCGCGTCCTCGCGCACCAGGTCCACGGTGGAAGCCACGGCAGCGTGGGGCGGGATGCGGGTACGCAGCAGCTGGTAGGCCCCGAGCCGCAGCGCGTCGAGCACGACGGCGTCCACAGTGTCCAGCCCACGGTCCACGCAGCGCCCGATGATCGCGTCGAGCAGGCCGCTGGCCCTGGCGGTGCCGTAGGTGAGTTCGGTGGCCAGTGCGGCGTCCCTGCCGGTGATACGCCGCCGCCGCAACAGCTCCGGCAGGATGAGGTTGGCGTAGGCGTCGCGCTCGCTCACCGCACGCAGCGTGTCGAACGCCACGCGCCGGGCGGGGTCCCGCACGGGCGGCGCCTTCGGCCCCTGCTTGCGGGGCGCGGGCCGGGGCCCTCGCTGGGGCCGCTGAGCACGGCCTCGCCGCCGGTCGTCGGTCATGTCAGCCGCTCTCCCTGTTCGATGCGGGTACCCCTGGCCCAGTCGGTGGCGGCCATGCGTTTCTTGCCGTGTGCCTGCACCTCGCCGAGCACGACGGGCGCCGTCGCGGTGCCCACCAGCACCCGCCTGCGTTCCAGCACCAGTTCCCCCTGAGCCGGGCTCGCCTCGCCCTCGGCCACCGTCACGGGCCCGAGTTTCAGGCGTTGGTCCCGGAACCGCGCCCACGCGCCGGGTTCCGGCGTCACTGACCGGATGTGCCGATCCACGCCGAGGGCGGGCTGGGTGAAGTCCGCCCTCGCGTCCTCGACGGACAGTTTGGGCGCGTAGCTCACGCCGTCGGCCGGTTGCTCCACGGCACCGACCTCACCGGAGGCCAGACCGTCCAGAGTCGACACCAGCAGGGCCGCACCCGACACCGCGAGCCGGTCCAGCAGTGCGCCCGCCGTGTCGGTCGCGTCGATGCGCTCGGTGACGGTGCCGAACACCGGGCCCGCGTCCAGCTCGCGCACGAGACGGAAGGTCGAGGCACCGGTGATCTCGTCCCCCGCCCTGATCGCCGCCTGCACCGGGGCGGCGCCCCGCCACGCGGGCAGCAACGAGAAATGCAGGTTGATCCACCCGTGGCGCGGTATCGCGAGTGCGCGTTCCGGCAGCAGCGCACCGTAGGCCACGACGGGACAGGCGTCGGGCGCGAGCTCCGTGAGCCGGGCGAGGAAATCCTCGTCGCCCGCCCTGCGTGGGGTGAGTACCTCGATGCCGTGCTCGTCGGCCAGCGCGCCCACGGGTGAGCGCAGCACCTTACGCCCGCGCCCCGCGGGGGCATCGGGCCTGGTGACGACGGCGGCGACCTCGTGACGGCCGGAATCGAGCAGCGCGCGCAGGGAGGGCACGGCCGGCGCGGGCGTGCCCGCGAACACGACCCTCATGCGCGGACCGGTGTGGTGCGTGGTGAGGACATCGCGGTTCAGTCTAGAACCCGGCGCGCCGCCGCCTCACGCGCGGCAGTGCTGTCGCGGTGTGCCACCAAAGCCGCGCGGGCCTCGGCGCTGTGCTGACCCGGCCCTCAGCCCCGCGTGCCGAACTCGGCTGGGAACACCCACCGGCGGAACGCCCAGAACCGCCAGAGCATCGCCAGCGCGACACCGAGCACCGACGCGCTGGCGAAGTCGGCCACCTCCTGCGTGAACCGGTCCACGTGCGGCACCTGGAGGTTCAGTGCGTATCGCGACAGGTACAACGGCACGACGTTGATGATCAGCGCTGCCGCGCTCACGGCGAAGAACAGCGCCGCCTCGTGCGGGCGCTCCCGCCCGCCCCTGGTGCGAAACGACCACTCGCGGTTGAGCACGTACGACACGATCGTGGCGACGAGGATGCCGATGCCCTTGGCCGTGGTGGGATGCTCCACCAGGATCGTCAGCTTGAGCAGGTACCAGACGGCGTTGTCCACCACGAACGTGACCGCACCGACGCAGGCGAACTTGACGAGTTCACGGTGCCGGATCGCCCTGGCGCGCACGGTGCCCGGCAGCAGGACCAGCACGGCTTCGATCGCACCCACGCGGCCGGACTACGTGTGCGCCGCCGGACGACGGGCGGGTTCGCAGCAGCGGGTCGCGCAGGGCGCGCCGTTGGCGGTGTCGCCACCGTTGACGAGGTCGGACAGCGAGCGCGGTGACACGCCCTCGGTCTGCTCCCGCACCAGCTCCACCACCAGCCGCGCGAACCGGGGGTCGTCGTTGGGCGTCGCGGCGCGCGCGAAGCGCATCTCCAGCTCGGTGGCCCTGTCCGCGGCCTCGTTGTCGAGGTCCCAGATCACCTCGAGGTGGTCGGACACGAACCCGATCGGGCTGCACACCACCGCGCGCACGCCCTCGTCGTGCAGCGCGTCGATGTGGTCGACGACGTCCGGTTCCAGCCACGGCACCTGTGGCGGTCCCGACCGGGACTGCCAGACGACGTCGTAGGTCTCGGCGCCGACCTCGGCCGCCACCAGCCTCGCCGCCTCCGCCACCTGGCGGGAGTAGCGATGCCCGCCCTCCTCCGGCGGGCCTGCGGCCGCGTCGGCGGCCGTCGGCACCGAGTGCGCGGTGAACACCAGCCGCGCGCCGGGATCGCCGACCTGGGTGTAGGCGTCGCGGACGGCGTCGGCGACGGACTCCACGAACAGCGGGTGGTCGAAGAACTGGCGCAGCTTCACCAGCTGCGGTGCGCCCTCACCGAACGCGGCCCTGGCGCGCAGGATGTCCTCGTCGTACTGGCGGCACGCCGAGTACCCGCCGTAGGCACTCGTGGCGAACACCAGGGCGTTGCTCACCCCGTCGGCGGCCATCCTCGCCACGGTGTCCTCCACCAGCGGGTGCCAGTTGCGGTTGCCGAAGTAGACGGGCAGCGACAGGTTCTGCCGGGCCAGCTCGCCCTCCACGGCGGCGATGGCCTCCCGGTTCAGCCGGTTGATCGGCGACACCCCGCCGAAGTGGTGGTAGTGCTCGGCGACCTCGGCGAGCCGCTCCGGTGGCACTCCCCGGCCGCTGGTGACCCTCTCCAGAAACGGCATGACGTCGTCCGGTCCCTCGGGTCCGCCGAACGACAACCACAGCAACGCGTCGTAGTCCACGCCCTCATCCTGCCGTCGCCCCGCACGCGGCGCAGACCGGGGGTGTGCCCATGCGCGACCGCCGTCTCACCCCGCGTCACGGGCGGGCGGGCGTGGCGTCGCTGCTCACGCGCCCCCTACGACGCCGGTGTCGCCTCCGCGCTGTCGCCGGTGACGCGAAGTTCGCGACGAATCCACTCGATCGCCGAGGCGTGCCGAGGCGCCCAGGCCAGCTCCGTGCGTGCCGCGCCACCCCGCACTCGGCTGTTGGAACCAAGGGCATAGACGGCCGGTTCGTAGCCCCATGCCTCGATCGCGGAGTCCAGGTCCCAGGGCTGGGCGGGTGGCAGGCCCAGCGTCTCGGCGATGGCCTGGGCCATGTCGGCGAACGAGTCCTCACCGTTCTCCACGAAGTAGAACGAACCCGCCAGAGCGCTGGTCAGTGCCCGTAGGTAGAGGTCGACGACGTCATCGATATGCACGGTGGACCAGATGTTGTGCCCGCGGCCGATATGCCGGGCGGTTCCGGTTGCCGTGGCCACGGCGACCAGGCGCGGGAGCTGCACACTGTCCCTGGCGAGCCCGCGACCGTGCCCGTAGATCAGGCTGTTGCACAGCACAACGGACCGGATGTTGTCGGCGGAGCCCGCCAGCACGAGACGATCGATCTCCACCCGGGCCGCTTTGTCCTCGGTCGGCCGCCAAGACCCGCCGGGACGGACATCGGCCTCGGTGAACACGTGGTGGGAGGCCTCGCCCCGCGCATCATCGCCCACGACGCTGGATCCGCTGGTGTGCAGCAGTGGTTTGCCCGAACCTGCCAGTGCCTCGGTGAATGCGACCACCGCGCCACGGTGGTCGCTGTCCGCTGCGTTGATCACCGCGTCGGCCTTCGTCGCCTGGCGGGCCAGCAGCTGCGCGTCGTCCAGTGAGCCGACGACGGGATCGATCCCGAGCCGAGCCAGCCGATCGGCGGCCGCCGGCTGCCGGGTCAGGCCGGCCACGTCGTGGCCCGCACGACACAACCCCACCGCGACGGAACCACCGATGTAGCCGGTTGCGCCCGTGATGAACACCCGCATTTTCCCGCCCCCAAGGATCTCAACTAGTTGCACATGCACTATGTGTATATGCAGATACTTTCAGCGCGTGAGTCCTCTGTCAAACTGGACCGATGCGAGACGGCCAACCCGTCGTTACCCTCCCCACCCTCCTGGAGCGGCGCTGGCAGGCGCTACGCCGACTTCAGGCCCGCGTCGACGACGCCGTAGAACGTTCACTCCAGGGCGAGCACGGGCTGTCCGTGTCGGAGTACCTCGCCCTGGCCGCGCTGGCCTTCTCGGACGACGGGGGACACCTGCGGCAGCAGGTGCTCGCCGACGCGATACCGCTGAACCACAGTTCGGTCAGCCGCTTGGTCGGCCGACTCGAACGGGCCGGTCTCACCGAGCGTTACCACTGCGACACCGATCGGCGGGGCGTGTACACCCAACTCACCGAACATGGGCGACGACTGCTTGAACGTGCCCGCGGCACCTACCTCCAAGCGCTGGACACCGAACTGCGCCATGCCCGACAGGATCCACAGCTCGCCGATCTCGTCGCGCAGATCGACAGCGACGCCGACGGCTGCCTCGGCTACGTCGGTCAATCCCACGACTAGAGTCGTCCCATGCCACGTCCACGGGAGTTCGACGAGGCCACCGCCGTGTCGGGGGCGCTGACCGCCTTCCGGGCCGCCGGATACGAGGCCACCTCGACCCAGGAGTTGTGCGAGGCCACCGGCCTGGGCCGCAGCAGCGTCTACAACGCCTTCGGCAGCAAGCACGCGCTGTTCCGGCGGGCACTGCGGCGCTACTTCGACGACACGATGGAGCGCTACCGGCTCCTGGTGGACGAGCCCCGGCCCGTGCGCGAGATCGTGCGCACCGTGTTCACCTCGGTGATCGAGGACGAGGCCGGGCCGGGCTCCCGAGGGTGCTTCGCCGTCAACACCGCCGCCGAACTCGGCGGACGCGACCCGGTGATCACCGAGGACCTGCGCGGGCACGCCGAGGACATCGTCGTGCTGTTCGCCGACCTCGTCCGTCGCGGGCAGCGGGACGGCGAACTCGATCCGGGCGCCGACCCGACGGCGGTGGCCGAGTTCGTCCACGGCACCGTCGGTGGCCTGCGGGTGCTCTCCCGCACCGGGTTCGGTCGCGCGGCACTGGAGCACATGGCGGAGCGGGCGCTCACCGCGCTGTGAGCGCCCGCCGCTCAGCGACGGATCGACGGATCACTGCCCGGTGGCGTGGACGCCGCCGTCGACCCAGACCATCGATCCGGTGGTGGCCGGGAGCCAGTCCGACAGCAGCGCGCAGATGCTCTTGGCCACCGGCTCCGGGTCCGTGGTGTCCCAGCCGAGCGGGGCACGATCGCCCCAGCCGTCCTCCAGCTCACCGAAGCCGGGAATGGACTTGGCGGCCATGGTCTTCACCGGCCCCGCCGCCACGAGGTTGACGCGCACACCGTGCGGTCCGAGCTCACGGGCGAGGTAGCGGTTGACCGACTCCAGCGCCGCCTTCGCGACGCCCATCCAGTTGTAGGCGGGCCACGCGACCCGCGCGTCGAAGTCCATGCCGACCAGCGACGAGCCACGGCTCAGCAACGGCAGCACGGCCGCGGCCAGCGACTTGTACGAGTAGGCCGAGACCTCCACGGCGGTGGCGACGTCGCCGGCGGGCGCGTCCATGAACGGCGCGCCCAGGCAGGTCGGCGGCGCGTAGGCGATCGAGTGCAGCACACCGTCGAGACCGTCCACGTGCTCGCGCACCCGGTCCGCGAGCGTGTCGAGATGCTCGGGGTTCTGCACGTCCAGTTCCAGCACCGGCGCGGGCTCGGGCAGGCGCTTGGCGATGCGTTCCACCAGCGACAGCCGCCCGAACCCGGTGAGTACCACCTGGGCACCCTGTTCCTGCGCGGCCCTGGCCGCGTGGAACGCGATCGACGCGTCGGTGATCACGCCCGTGATCAGCAGCCGCTTGCCTTCGAGCAGTCCGGGCACAGTCATCCTCCAAGTTCGGGATTCGGGAGATCGGAAGGGTGGGCGGTGGGCTCAGTGGCCCATGCCGAGGCCGCCGTCGACGGGCAGCACCGCGCCGTTGACATAGGAGGCGTCGTCGGAGGCCAGGAACCGCACGGCGCGCGCGACGTCGCCCGCCTCGCCGTAGCGGCCCGCCGGGATGCGCTCCAGCGCCGACGACCGCTGCTCGTCGGTGAGCTCGTCGGTCATGTCGGTGACGATGAAGCCGGGAGCCACGACGTTCGCGGTGATGTTGCGCGACCCGAGCTCCCTGGTCAGCGAGCGCGCGAGCCCCACGAGACCGGCCTTGCTGGCGGCGTAGTTCACCTGGCCCGCGCCACCGCTCAGCCCGACCACCGACGAGATGAACACGAACCGCCCCCACCTGCCGCGCAGCATTCCCCGCGAGGCCCGCTTGGCGACGCGGTAGGCACCCGTCAGGTTGGCGTCCACGACCCGGGAGAACTGGTCCTCGCTCATGCGCATGAGCAAGGTGTCGTCGGTGATCCCGGCGTTGGACACCAGCACCTCGACCGGACCCTGGTGCTGCTCGATCTGCTGGAACGCCGCGTCCACCTGCTCGGCGTCGGTGACGTCGGCCTTCACCCCGAACAGGCCCTCCGGCGCGCCCGAACCGCGGTGGGTCACCGCGACGCTGTGACCGGCGTCGGCGAGTTCGCGCGCGATCGCCAACCCGATGCCGCGATTACCGCCGGTGACCAGAACGGACCGTCCCACGTGATACTCCTCGCGCCGAGATGGGTACATGCTGCAGCGCCGACATTATCCTTCTCGGACGGCGGCGTCGCGGCTGGGACCGGCGCGTCGTCACCGCAGGTAGGTGCGGTCGCCGAAGTCGTCGTCCCCGTCGTCCGGGCCGTGCTCACCGTCCGCGCCGCGCCGCTGCGCTTCCGCACGTTCCCGTTCCCGCAGTTCGGCGAACTGCCGCTCCCCCAGCGCCGCCAGCTCGTCGCGCTCCTCGTCGGACAGTGCGCGGTACTGCTCGGCGCCCTGCTCGGCGAGCGGGTTCAACGCCCGGGCGAACGCCGCGGATCCGGCCACGTCGCGCAGGCCGCGCCTGCCGGTCAGCACGTCGTCCACCAGATGGCGGAACTCCGGGTCCTCGGTCTTGCCGCGCAACAGCGTCAGCGAATTGCGGAGGTGGCGGGACAGCGCCGCGTCGCCTCGGGCGACGTCGAGCAGCGGGTCCGGGCTCGCCTCGGCCATGTCAGACTCCCGGGTGGTCGTAGTTGCTCTCCGGCAGGGCGTGCTTTTCCAGGTCGTCCAACGTGCCCAGGTAGCCCGCGACGAGCCCGACCAGCCCCTGCGCGCTGTTCCACGCGATGGTGTGAGCCTGCAGGACGTCGCCCCACACGCCGAGCGCCTTCGACACCGTGGCCACCGCGGCGGCGCCCGACAGCACCGGGCCGATCACGGTCCAGCTACTCGCCGCGGCGGCGGCGAGTTCGAGCCCGAGCGCGATCAGCAGGTCCATGAGCATCTCCAGCGAGGCCTTGATCGCGGCTGCCGCCTCGTACATGCCCACGGCCGTGGTCTCGAAGTCGCCGCCCATCGCCTCCAGGCTCTGCTGCTGGTCCCCGACCGTGCCCGCGAGCCCCGTGAAGTACTCGTTCGCGCTGTCGGCGGCGTTGCCCTGCCAGTCGTGCGCGACGGCACCGCACGCCGTCGTGATGCTGTTGGCGTACTCGGCGCTGAACTCACCGAGGTTCTTCAAGGCGATGCCCGCGCGCTGGACCGCCTCCCAGTCGCCCGCCATCTCCTGGGCGACCCACTCGAAGGGGTTGACGTCGAAGACGGCGTCGATCGCCTGCCCCACCCAGTAGGACACGCTGATGTACTGACTGATGCCGATGACGTTCTCGAGTAGGTCCGGGATCGGGTCCGACGCCTGCGGGTCCGTCAACGCGGCGGAGGGATCACTCATGGTCAGTCGCCCGTCTCGTACGTGCGGTCGAGCCGCTCGGCCTTCTCGTCGTCGGTCTCCTGGTACATCACGGCGGCCTTGTCCACTTCCGCCGCCGAGGTCCGCTGGATCGTCGCGAGACGGCCGTAGTTCGCCGTCAACGCCTCCAGCACGTCGGCCGCCGCACCGGCCACCGTGGCGAACATGCGGGCGTCGCCCGCGGTGACATTCAGGTGGTCGGACACGTAGTCCTTCGCCGCGTTGGCGTCGGACACCAGGCCGTCCATCGCCTCGCCGAACTTCCGGATGCTTCCGGGCTCCGCCCTGAATCCCATACGATGCTCACCGCCGCGTCCTGGTCCGCTGTCTCGCGCGGACTGTACCAACGCCCACGGACCGGCCAGGACCGCGACGGCGAGCACGGACGCAGACGGGCAGGGAGCGAACGATGTCATCCGACCGGGCGCGAGTGCGGATCCCCGCCGAACTGGCCGCGGACGGCACCGGCCTGCCCGACCGCTGCGCCCGGCACGGCCGGCCCGCCGCGAGGCGCGCCGACTTCGCCCTCCAGTCGAAGGTCCGGGTGGAGGGCAACCGGGCGTTGAGCGCCAACGCGCTCAGCACGGCGAGCAGGCTGAGCCGCTACGCCGAACGGGTGCGCGTCGTACCCGTTCGGGCCTGGCCGTTGTGCCGGTCCTGCCTGCGCCTGCGGCGCTCGTGGCTGGCGGTGACACTGCTGCTGTTCGTGGGCGGGCTCACGGCGTTCGTCGGCTCACTGCTGGTCGGCGTGCTCTCCGACGACGCTCCCCGTGCTCTCGCGGGCGCCGCCGCGGGCGGGTTCGTCGCGCTGGTGCTCTCGGCGCTGCCGTTCAGCAGGGCGGGTCTCGGGCGGATCGCCGGTGCGTTCACCAGCGACGACGGCACCGAAGTGGAGGTCGCCGACCCGAGCGCGGAGTTCACCACGGACCTCGCGCGTCACCGGGGCCCCGCGCCGGGGCCTTCGTAGCGGGCCCGAACCGGCCCCGTGCGGCCGTGCCGGGGCGACCCGGCAGAATCGTCGCCGTGTTCCGGATCGTGTTCTTCCATCCCGAGATTCCAGGCAACACCGGCAACGCGATCCGGCTCGCCGCCAACACCGGCTGCGAACTGCACCTGATCGAACCGCTGGGGTTCTCGCTGGAGGACCGCTACCTGCGCAGGGCGGGCCTGGACTACCACGACCTGGCGGAGGTGCGGATTCATCGCGATCTGGAGGGGGCCTGGCAGGCACTCGCCCCGGAACGGGTCCACGCGTTCACGGCACGGGCGCGGCTCAGGCACACCGACGTGTCCTACGCGGCGGGCGACGTCCTGCTGTTCGGCCCCGAGTCGGTGGGCCTGCCGTCCGAGGTGCTGGCCGACCGGCGGATCACCGGCCGGGTGCGGCTGCCGATGGTGCCCGCGTCCCGCTCGCTGAACCTCACCAACACGGCGTCGGTCGCCGTGTACGAGGCGTGGCGCCAGCACGACTTCGCGGGTGCGGGATCAGGGCAACCGCTGGCCGATCAGCAGTGAACTCGCGGCGGCGCCCACGAGGGCGATGGTGCCCAGCGCCACCCACGGCCTGCTGTTGTCCACTTCCTTGGTCTCGTAGCCGATCTGCTCGCCGAGGCTGTCGTACACCCGCTTGAGTTCCTCGGCGGTGGCGGCCTTGTAGAAGTCGCCGCCCGACAACCGCGCGATCTCGCGCATGGACGTGTCGTCGACCTCCACCGGTACCTGCTTACCCTCGATCTCCACGCTGCCGTAGGACGTGCCGAAGGAGATCGTGCTGACCGGGATGTCCTTCTGCTTGGCCATGCCCGCCGCCGTGAACGCTCCACGCGGTGCGTACTCGTCCTGCGGCACGGTCTGCTTGCCGTCCGTCATCAGCACGATCCGGGAGGGCGGCGGCCCCTCGGCACCCCCGACGACGGCGGAGAAGCTCTCGATGGACTGGAGGGCGGCGAAGATGCCCTCCCCCGTGGCGGTGGACTGCGCGAGCTTGAGGTTCTCGATCGCGTGGGTCACGCCGCCCCGCTCCGTGGTGGGCGCCACCAGCACCGTGGCCGTGCCCGCGAAGGAGATCAACCCGAGGTTGACTCCCGGGGTCAGGCCCTCGGCGAACGAACGCGCGGCGTCCTGCGCGGCACGCAGCCTGCTGGGCTCGACGTCCGTCGACTTCATCGACAGTGACACGTCGACCACCAGCATGACCGTGGCGCGGTTGCGCGGCACCTTCTGCTCGGCCGTCGGACCGGCCAGCGCGAACGTCAGCAGCAGCAGCGACACGACCAGCAGCGCGGCCGGCACGTGCCGCGCCCGGCCCTGTCCCCGAGGCGCGACCCGCTCCAGCAGTTCCAGGTTCGTGAACCGCAGGGTGCGTTTGCGGCGGGAACGCAGCGCGAGCACGTAGCCCACCACCAGCGCCGCCACCACGACGACCAGCAGGAACCACCACGGCGCCGCGAATCCGGACACGCTCATGAGGCAGCTCCCGACCATCCTCGCTTGCGGGCCACGGCGAAGCGCACCAGGTCGGCGATCCAGTCGGAGTCCGTGCGCAGCACGAGGTGCCCCGCCCCGGCCTGCCGGATCGCGCGCGCCACCTCGGCCCGGTGGGCGCTCGCGGCGGCGGCGAACTCCTTGCGCAGCAGAGCCGAGACGTGGACGTCGCGCTGCCGCCCCGACTCGGGGTCGGCCAGCACGACCGATCCGACCTCGGGCAGGTCGACGTCGCGCGGGTCGAGCACCTCCACGGCCATCAGGTCGTGCCGCGCCGACAGTGCCCGCAGCGGGCGCTCCCACGTCACGGGGCCGAGGAAGTCCGAGATCACGACGGCGAGGCCACGACGGCGCGGCGGCCTGCGCAGCTTGTCCACCAGCGTCGCGAGGTCGCCGCGTGTGCCCTCCTCGGCGCTCGGCAGTGTCGCGACCCTGCGGACCAGGTCACGGGCATGGCCGAGGCCGCCCCGGGGCGGGACCCGCACGGTCTCGGCGCCGTTCGACAGCAGCGCGCCGATGCGGTTGCCACCGCCGCCGGTGAGGTGGGCGACGGCGGCGACGGCGCACACCACGAGGTCACGCTTCTCGCAGGCCGCGGTGCCGAAGTCCAGGCTCGGCGAGAGGTCGGCCACCACCCAGGTCTCCAGCTCGCGGTCGGCGACCGTCTCGCGAATGTGCGGGGTGGTCGTCCGCGCGGTGACCGCCCAGTCCATGCGGCGGACGTCGTCGCCGGGCTGGTACGGCCGGGCCTCACCGGGTTCGGAACCGGGGCCGGGCACCAGTCCCAGGTGATTGCCCTGCAGAAGCCCGTCGAGCCGGCGCCGGACGTCCAGTTCCAGGGTGCGCAGCCCGGCCTCCATCCGGTCGCCCCGCAGAATGGGCGGCGCCCACGTGGGCCGGTTCGCCCTGGCGTCGTTGTTCGGTGTCATGTCGGCCCGCTACCTGCCGGGCACACCTGCCGGGACCGCGGGTCCCGTGCCGGGGCCGGGTCCCTGGGGCCGGGCCGACACCTGCGGCAGCGGCACGGCCTGCAACACCCGGTTGACGATGTGGTCGAGCGGCACGCCGTCGGCCAGCGCGTCGTACGACAGCACGAGCCGGTGGCGCAGCACGTCGGGCACGATGTCCACCACGTCCTGCGGCAGCACGTAGTCCCGGCCCCGCACCAGCGCGAGCGCGCGGGCACCGGAGATGACCCCGAGGCTCGCCCGCGGCGAGGCTCCGTAGGAGACCCAGCCCGCGACGTCGGTGAGGCCGTGCTCACCGGGTTTGCGGGTCGCCAGCACCAGCCGCACCACGTAGTCCACCAGCGCGTGGTGGACGAAGACCTGGGACGCGACGTCCTGCAGCCGCACCAGCTCGTCGGGCGAGAGCACCTGCTGCGGTTCCGGCGGAGTCACGCCCATGCGGTAGACGATCTCGCGCTCCTCCTCCGCCGTCGGGTACTCGACGACGATCTTGAAAAGGAAGCGGTCGCGCTGGGCCTCCGGCAGCGGGTAGACGCCCTCGTTCTCGATGGGGTTCTGGGTCGCGAGCACCAGGAACGGGTGCGGCATCGGGAACGTCTCGCCGCCGATGGACACGTGCCGCTCCGCCATGATCTCCAGCATGGCCGACTGGACCTTCGCGGGCGCGCGGTTGATCTCGTCGGCGAGGACGAAGTTGGCCAGCACCGGCCCCAGCTCGACGTCGAACTTCTCGCTGGACTGCCGGTAGATCCGGGTTCCCAGGATGTCGGCTGGCACGAGGTCGGGGGTGAACTGCACGCGGGAGAACGATCCGCCCACCACCCGGGCGAACGTCTCGACCGCGAGCGTCTTCGCGACACCGGGCACGCCTTCCAGCAGCAGATGGCCCTTCGCCAGCAGCCCGACCAGCATGCGCTCGACGAGCCGGTCCTGCCCCACGATGACGCGCTTCACCTCGAACACGGTGCGCTCCAGCAACTGCGCGTCCTGCGCCGGGGTGCCGGGCTCGGTCACACCTACCTCCTCGCTGGCGACCACTGGTGTGCCCCGTGACCGTACCGGGTGCCCGGGGTGGGACTGATCACGGCCGTGCAGTCGCCAGGAAACTCCCCGGCCGGTGTGACGGCTGTGAAGCCTGGTCAGGGGCGCAGGTCCTCCGGTGTGTCGATGTCACGGGCCTCGTCCGCCAGCGCCGCGACCTCCACAATGGACGACATACCCAGGGTGCCACGCATCGACGCGCCCCGGGGCTCGGTGGGCACGGCCGTGGTCAGGGCCGCCCGCCGCCAGATGCCCGTGAGCCATTGCCGGTGGCCCGTCTCGTCGACGAGCAGCGCACCGTCGGCCGCCGGGTCGCCACGCAGAGCGGACCACAACCGGGCGACCGTGTGCGCGGTCACGCCGGGCAGGTCCGCCGCCAGCACCGCCACGGTCATGCCGGTCGCGTCGCTCGTCCCGGTGGTATCGGTCGTCTCGGTCGTGTCGCTCGCATCGGTCATATCGTCGGAGGGCGGCGCGAGCCGGTCCAGCAGGGCCAGCGCGGCGGCCAGCGCCGCCACCGGACCGGAGCCCGGCGGCTCCTCGCGCACCCAGCGCACGTCCGCGGGCAGTGGCCTGCGGGGACCCACGACGATCACCGGCTCGGCCGCGCGCAACGCCGTCGTGGCCGTGACCAGCAACGGAACGCCTTCGACGCGCAGCGACGGCTTGTCGATCCCGCCGAGCCGCCGCGCGGCTCCGCCCGCGAGCACGACACCGGCCAGCCCCGGCAGCACGGGCGGGGACGGCACTTCGGTCACGCGGTCACTACTCCACCAGGCGGGTGACGTACGGCATGATGCCGCTGTAGCGTACCGGCGCGACGCGCACGTGTCCGCCCGAGTACGGGGCCTCCACCATCTGCCCGTCGCCCAGGTACAGCGCGACGTGGTGTATGCGACCCGGGCCCCAGAACAGCATGTCGCCGCGCCGCATCTGCGCCAGCGGTATCTTGCGGCCCGCCTCGTACTGGTAGCCGCTGTAGTGCGGCAACGCCGCCACGGAGGCGAACGCGTAGATCATCAGCCCCGAGCAGTCGAACCCGATCTTGTTGTAGTCACCGTGGGCGTCGGCGACGCCGCCGTCGCGGATGCCGTAGGTGGGCCCGTGCGCGTTGCCACCGCCCCACGCGTAGGGCACACCCAGCTGGGACAGCGCTCGCGCGACGACGGACTCGACGACGTCACCGGAGTGGCCCGAGGCAGCCGGGGGCGTGGCGGGGGCGGCGGGGGCGGGCGCCGCCGGGGGCGCGGCGGCGGCCTGCTGGTCCCGCCACCGCTCGTAGCGATCACGTTGGGCATGCAGGCCGTCCACGGTGTTTCTGGCCTGAGCGAGGCGCCGTTCGACGTCGCGCTTGTCCGCCTCGACGGCCCGCAGTTCGCGCTGCTGCTCCCGCGCGGCGGACACCGCGTCGGCCATCGCGGCGTCGGCCGCCTCGCTGGCCTGCCGGGCCTCCACCCGCCGCGTCTCGGCGGTGCGCAGCGCCTCGCGAGCGTCGGCGTCGGCGTTCGCCGCCTCCACGAGCGCGTCCTGGAGTCGGCGCAGCGTGCCGAGGTGGACCTCACCGACGGCGCCCAGCAGTTGCTCCCGCGCGAGCACATCGCGCGGATTCTCGGCGCCCAGGTAGGCGCCGACGGAGCCGATGACGCCGCCCTGGCGGTAGCTGCCCGCCACGAAGTCGTCGAAGTCACGCCGGGCGTCACCGAGCGTCGCGCGGGCACCGTGGGCCCGCCGTTCGGCGGCGGTGGCCGCCCGGTCGGCCTCCTCCGCGGCGGCCACGGCGGAGTCGTGGTCGACCCGTGCCTTGTTGGCGGCCTCACGCTGGGCCGCGACCTCGGCGTGGAGCTCGCCCAGCCGGGCTTCGGTCTCCGCGAGGTCGTTGGCCAGCCGCCCCACGGCGTCGGCCCTGCGCTGCGCCCGCTCCTCGCTCTGGCGGATCTCGGAGTCACTCGGGTTGTCGGGCGGCTGGGCCGAGGCCACGTGGCAGGCGCCGCTGAGCGCCGCCACCAGCAGCGCGAGGACGGCGGCCGGCCGGGACGTTCGCACTCGCTCGCTCGGCACCGGTGTCACCTCCACGTCGGATGGCTCCCGACTGTGCCACCGGTGTCACAGGCACACCACGCGCACCAGGCGAAACACGAGTTTCTCCCTGCGAATTCAGGCATCCGGGTGACGGGTGCCGCGCTCGTCCGGGTGACCCAGCGCCGGAGGGGTGGTGCAGCGAAGGCCACCTTCGCTGCACCACACGCAGTCAAGGTGGCCTTCGCTGCACAAGCCAGGGCGCCACGGATGCCGCTATCACACCCCCGGAGCACACCGGTGGGCTATCCTGACCTTGACCAGAAAAAGGACAAGCGTACGGTTTAGTGGGCAGGCCGTCGCGACGGCCACCTCCGCGGGCGCTGCGGACGCGGTGGGGGTGGGCGACACTCGACCTGCTCCTACCCGAACCACCGCCGCCACTGGAGTGACACGTGACTGCACCCGCCAGCAAGAACAGCTTCGGCGCCCGCGACACGCTCCAGGTCGGTGACGCCTCCTACGAGGTGTTCCGCCTGGACAAGGTCGAGGGCTCGCAGCGTCTGCCGTACAGCCTGAAGATCCTGCTCGAGAACCTGCTGCGCACCGAGGACGGCGCCAACATCACCGCCGAGCACATTCGCGCGCTCAGCGGCTGGGACCCCACCGCGGACCCGGCCACCGAGATCCAGTTCACGCCCGCGCGCGTCGTGATGCAGGACTTCACCGGGGTTCCCTGCGTGGTGGACCTCGCCACCATGCGCGAGGCGGTCACGGAGCTGGGCGGCGATCCCGACAAGGTCAACCCGCTGGCGCCCGCGGAACTCGTGATCGACCACTCGGTGATCATCGACGTGTTCGGCCGCGCCGACGCCTTCGAGCGCAACGTCGAGATCGAGTACGAGCGCAACCGTGAGCGCTACCAGTTCCTGCGCTGGGGCCAGAACGCCTTCGAGGAGTTCAAGGTCGTCCCGCCGGGAACCGGCATCGTCCACCAGGTCAACATCGAGCACCTGGCGCGCACCGTGATGGCCCGGGGCGGACAGGCCTACCCCGACACCTGCGTCGGCACCGACTCCCACACCACGATGGTCAACGGCCTCGGCGTGCTCGGCTGGGGCGTCGGCGGCATCGAGGCCGAGGCCGCGATGCTGGGCCAGCCCGTGTCGATGCTGATCCCTCGCGTGGTCGGCTTCAAGCTCACCGGCGAGATCCCGCCGGGGGCCACCGCCACCGACGTCGTGCTGACGATCACCGAGATGCTGCGCAGGCACGGTGTGGTGGGCAAGTTCGTCGAGTTCTACGGCGAGGGCGTGGGCGCGGTGCCGCTGGCCAACCGGGCCACGATCGGCAACATGAGCCCCGAGTTCGGCTCCACGGCGGCGATCTTCCCGATCGACGACGAGACGCTGCGCTACCTGAGGCTCACCGGCCGCTCGGCCGAGCAGCTCGCGCTCGTCGAGGCGTACGCCAAGGAGCAGGGCCTGTGGCACGACCCGAGCCGTGAAGCCGAGTACTCCGAGTACCTCGAACTCGACCTCTCGACCGTGGTGCCGTCGATCGCGGGCCCGAAGCGCCCGCAGGACCGGATCGAGCTGACCGACGCCAAGTCCTCGTTCCGCAAGTCGCTGCACGACTACGTGGAGGAGAACCACCCGGTTCCCCACACCAAGATGGACGAGGCGTCCGAGGAGTCGTTCCCGGCGAGCGACCCGGCGTCGCTGCAGTTCGCCGACGACGGCGCCGTCGAGGTCCACTCGGCGGCCAACGGCTCGTCCGGCCGCCCGACCAAGCCGGTGACGGTGTCGTCGGCCGACCGTGGCGAGTTCGTGCTCGACCACGGCGCCGTGGTGATCGCCTCGATCACGTCGTGCACCAACACGTCCAACCCGTCGGTGATGCTGGGCGCCGCCCTGCTGGCGCGCAACGCGGTGGAGAAGGGCCTCTCGGTCAAGCCGTGGGTGAAGACGTCGATGGCGCCCGGCTCGCAGGTCGTCACCGACTACTACGACCGCGCCGGACTGTGGCCGTACCTGGAGAAGCTGGGCTATCACCTGGTGGGCTACGGCTGCACCACCTGCATCGGCAACTCCGGCCCGCTGCCCGAGGAGATCTCGGCCGCGATCCAGGAGAACGACCTCACCGCGGTGTCGGTGCTGTCGGGTAACCGCAACTTCGAGGGCCGCATCAACCCCGACGTGAAGATGAACTACCTGGCGTCGCCGCCGCTGGTCATCGCGTACGCGCTGGCGGGCACGATGGACTTCGACTTCGAAGGCCAGCCGCTGGGCCAGGACTCCGACGGCAACGACGTCTACCTGCGGGACATCTGGCCGTCGCCGCAGGAGATCCAGCAGACGATCGACTCGTCGATCACGCAGGACATGTTCACCACCGACTACGCCGACGTGTTCGACGGCGGGCCGCGGTGGAAGTCGCTGCCGACGCCGGAGGGCAAGACGTTCGCGTGGGACGGCGAGTCCACCTACGTGCGCAAGCCCCCGTACTTCGAGGGCATGGCGGCGTCGCCGGACCCGGTCACCGACATCGCGGGCGCGCGGGTGCTGGCGAAGCTGGGGGACTCAGTGACCACCGACCACATCTCCCCCGCCGGTGCGATCAAGGCGGACACCCCCGCGGGCCGCTACCTCACCGAGCACGGCGTCGAGCGCAGGGACTTCAACTCCTACGGCTCCCGCCGGGGCAACCACGAGGTGATGATCCGGGGCACGTTCGCCAACATCCGGCTGCGCAACCAGCTGCTCGACGACGTGCAGGGCGGCTACACCCGCGACTTCACGCAGGAGGGCGGCCCGCAGGCGTTCATCTACGACGCGGCGCAGAACTACGCGGCGCGCAGCACGCCGCTGGTGGTGCTCGGCGGCAAGGAGTACGGCTCCGGTTCGTCGCGTGACTGGGCGGCCAAGGGCACGCGGCTGCTCGGAGTCCGCGCGGTGATCGCCGAGTCGTTCGAGCGCATCCACCGCTCGAACCTGATCGGGATGGGCGTGATCCCGCTCCAGTTCCCCGAGGGCGAGTCGGCGTCGTCGCTGCGGCTCGACGGCACCGAGACCTACGACGTCAGCGGCATCACGGCCCTCAACGAGGGCGAGACGCCGCGCACGGTGCG
This sequence comes from Saccharomonospora piscinae, assembly GCF_005862235.1. Lineage (GTDB taxonomy): Bacteria > Actinomycetota > Actinomycetes > Mycobacteriales > Pseudonocardiaceae > Saccharomonospora > Saccharomonospora piscinae. Next base: position 754,818 of record NZ_VCEK01000001.1, read on the forward strand.
CGTCACGGCCACACGGGAGGACGGCACGACCGTCGAGTTCGACGCCGTCGTCCGCATCGACACGCCGGGCGAGGCCGACTACTACCGCAACGGCGGCATCCTGCAGTACGTGCTGCGGAAGATGACCTCGGCCTGATCCGGGTCGCCGCGAAGGCCACCTTCACCGCGTCCGGCGCTGTGAGGGTGGCCTTCGCCGCGCCATGACCCGGGAGGGCACCCATGTCGGAGATCCTGCTGGCGGGACTGGCGCTGGCGTGCGGCGCGCTCGTGCAGGGCGCCGTGGGATACGGGATGAACCTCATCGCGGCGCCGCTGCTGACACTCGTGGACCCGCGGCTGGTTCCCGTGCCACTGCTGGTGATCGCGCTGGCGCACGCGCTGCTGACGGTGGCGCGCGAGCATCGCCACGTCGACTGGCGCGGCGTGGGCTTCGTGACCGCGGGCAGGCTTCCCGGCACCGCGCTCGGGGTGCTGGCGGTGGCGTTGCTCGCACCCCGTGCTTTCGCCGGCGCGGTCGCCGTCGCGGTGCTCGTCTGCGTGGTGCTGTCCGTGGTGTCGTGGACACCGCGCCCCGCCCCGCGCTCGCTGCTGGTGGCGGGGCTGGCCAGCGGCACGTTCGGTACCGCGTCGTCCATCGGGGGCCCGCCGCTGGCGTTGCTGTACCAGCACTCGGCGGGCCCGGAGATCCGCGCTACGCTGGGGGCCTGCTTCGCGCTGGGCTCGTCGATCTCGCTGCTGGCGCTGGGCCTGGCGGGACAGGTGAACACCGGCCACCTCGTCACGGTGGCCTGGCTGCTGCCGTTCCTGGTCGCCGGGTTCCTGCTGTCCGGGCCCGCACGCCGGTTCCTGCACGGGCGGCGGATGCGCGTCGCGGTGCTGTCGGTGGCGACCGTCAGCGCGCTGGTGCTGCTGACGCGAAGTGTCGTGGGCTGAGCTCGGGGCTCACGGCCGGGGCGCGAGGACGAAGACCGGCAGCTCGCGCCCCGCCCAGCGCGCCTCGGCACCGTAGCCGGGCCAGAATTCGAGCAGCCGCCGCCACAGCGCGGCGTGGGCCTCGCCCCGCACCTCCCGCGCCCGCACCGGTGCCGGCACGCCGCCCACGGTCACGGTCGCGTCGGGCTCCGCCCGCAGGTTGAACGCCCAGTCCGGGTCACGGGGCCGCCCCCAGTTGGACCCGACCACCACGAAGGTGTCGCCGTCGGGGAAGTAGAGCAGCCCGGTGGTGTGCCGTACCCCGCTGCGCCTGCCGACCGTGGTCAGTCGCAGGGACGGCAGGCCCGCGATCCCGAGCAGGCTCCACCGGCCCCGCGACAGGCGGTGCAACCGCGAGTCCGCCCACAGCACGGCCGGGGCGCACCGCATCATCCACCTACTCGCACCCAGCCGCCGCGCCAGCGCTTCGAGTGGTCTCACTCGTGCGCCACAGCCAGCGACACACCGAACCGATGCCGCGGATCGGTCCACCAGTGCCGCAGGGTGAACCCCGCGTCGGCCAGCTCGGCCCGCACGCCGTCCGGCCGGAACTTCGCCGACACCTCCGTGCGCAGCTCCTCGCCCGCCGCGAACGTCACGGCCAGCTCGGCACCCGGCACGTCCACACGCAGTTCGTGGCGGGCCCGCAGGCGCATCTCGATCCGCTCGTGCCGCGCGTCCCACCGGGCGACGTGGTCGAAGGCCTCCGGGTCGAAGTTCGCGCCGAGCCGGGAGTTCAGCACGAGCAGCACGTTGCGGTTGAACTCGGCGGTCACGCCCGCCGCGTCATCGTAGGCGAGCACCAGCGTGTCCGGGTCCTTGACGAGGTCGGTCCCGAGCAGCAGCCACTCCCCCGCCCCGAGCACGGAGCGCACCGAGGACAGGAACTTCGCCCGCTCGGCGGGCAGGAAGTTGCCGATGGTTCCACCGAGGAAGGCCACGAGCCGCGGCGAGGCGCCGGGAAGGGAGTCCAGCGCGCCGGTGAAGTCGGCGACGACCCCGTGTACCGCCAGGCCCGGGTAGTCGGCGGCGAGCGCACCGGCCGACTCCGCCAGCGCCGACTCCGAGACGTCCAGCGGCACGAACACCTCCAGCCGACCGCTCGTGGTGAACGCGTCGAGCAGCAACCGGGTCTTCTCACCCGATCCCGACCCGAGCTCGACCACGGTTCTCGCGCCGCTGGCGGCCACGATGTCCGGGGCGTGAACGCGCAGCACGTCCCGCTCGGCCCGGGTCGGGTAGTACTCGGGCAGCGTGGTGATGCGCTCGAACAGCTCACTGCCACGGGCGTCGTAGAACCACTTGGACGGCAACCACTTCTCCTGGGCCGACAGCCCGGCCCGCACGTCCTCCCGCAGGGCCCCGGTCACCTCGGCACTGTCGCGCTGAACGTCGATCCGCACGTCACTCACGCCTGACTCCGTTCCTTCTCCACGGTGCTGATCTCGACCGACGGTTCGACATTCTCGTCCGCGCCCCGGGTTCTGCGCGCCACCACCAGATCGCCGTCGGCGACGGCCTGCCAGGCCGGGTCGCCGTCACACGGTTCCGACGCGACGAGCACACCGCCGCCCGCCGTGCGCACGGACAGCGAGTGCGACCAGGCGGTGGCGACGAGCAGGTCCCTGCCCGCGAGCAACAGGTTCAGCCGCGAGCCCGGCGCGCCGGTCTCCACCCGGAAGCTCAGGTCCGCGACCGCCGCCACGGGATCACGCCCGCGCCGCAGGTCGAAGCGCAGCGCGCGCCACAGCAGTGCCGAATCGGTGGGCGCGTCCAGATGCAGCAGATCCACCACCGGGATCTCCGCCGCCAGCCGCGCCATCGACTCCGGCCAGCCGAGCACCACGCCGTTGTGGCTGAACAGCCAGTCGTCGTCGGCGAACGGGGCGCAGGCCGTCTCGGTGACCGGCATGCCGGGCGTGCCCGACCGCACGGCCGCGAGGAAACTGCCCGTGCGCACCGGCTCCAGCAACCGGGGCAGTGCCCCGTCCGTCCAGATCGGATCGGCGCGGCGGTACCGCGTCGGGTAGCCGTCGCCCGCGAACCAGCCGCACCCGAAACCGTCCACGTTCACCGTGCCACCGCCACGCATGTCCAGCGGTGCGTACGACTGCACCAGCAGCGAATGCGGCGCGCGCAGGACGGCATCGGCTGGCGACACGGGCGGTCCGAGATAGGCCAGGTGCCTACACACCGGCGGCCGTCTCGGCGGCGGTCAGGTCGCGGGCACACCGGAACCCGGCGAAGATCTGCCTGCGGATCGGGTAGTCCCAGTTCCGGAAGGTGCCGCGAACGGCCACCGGATCGCTGCCGAACGACCCGCCGCGCAGCACCTTGTGCTCCGGGCCGAAGAAGACCTCCGAGTACTCGCGGTACGGGAACGCGGCGAAACCCGGATAGGGCCGGAAGTCGCTGCTCGTCCACTCCCACACGTCACCGATCAGCTGGTGCACCCCGAGCGGCGACGCGCCGTCCGGATAGGCACCCACGGGAGCGGGGCGCAAATGCCGCTGTCCCAGGTTCGCGTGGCGCGGTTCCGGTTCGCCGTCCCCCCACGGGTACCGCCGGGACCGCCCGGTGGCGGGGTCGAACCGGGCGGCCTTCTCCCACTCCGCCTCGGTGGGCAGGCGCCTGCCCGTCCACCGCGCGAACGCCTCGGCCTCGTAGTAGGACACGTGCATCACCGGCTCGTCGTCCGGCACCGGTTCGTCGACGCCGAACCGCCTGCGCCACCAGCGATCACCCTCCCGCCGCCAGAAGCGTGGCGCGACGATGTCGTGGGCGCTGCGGTAGGCCCAGCCCTCCGCGCTCCACCAGCGGGAGTCGCGGTAGCCGCCGTCGTCGGCGAAGGCGGCGAAGGCGGCGTTGGTCACCGGCGTGGTGTCGAGCGCGAAACCCGCGACGAACACCTCGTGTACCGGGCGCTCGTTGTCCAGCGCCCACGGCTCCACCGACGTTCCCATCGCGAACGGGCCCGCGGGGACGACCACCTCGTCCGGCAGGTCGCCCGTCGCCGGCCGGGGAGGCTCGGGAGCACGCAGCACCGGATCACCCCGGCGCAACTGGTGGGTGGCGAGCATCGTCTCGTCGTGCTGCTGTTCGTGCTGGGCGATCATGCCGAAGGCGAAGCCGGTCCCGGTCAGCGTGTCACCGCTCAGGGTGGTGCGCTCGAGGACGTCGAGCGCCTTGCTGCGCACCTGTGCCACGTAGCCGCGCGCCTCCGACGGCCCGAGCAACGGCAGTTCCGGGCGCGTCGCCCTCGGGTGCTGGAAGGCGTCGTAGAGATCGTCGATGTCCGGGCGCAGCGGTTCCCGCCCGCCCACGTCGCGCACCAGCCAGATCTCCTCCTGGCTGCCGATGTGCGCGAGGTCCCACACCAGCGGCGACATCAGCTTGGAGTGCTGCCGGACGAGGTCGTCGTCGTCCACGGCCTCGGTCAGTGCCGTGCTGCGCGCCCGTGCCCGGTGGAGCACCTCGGCGGTGTGTGCCCGCAGGTCCTCCTCCGAGCGCTCCCCCAGCGGGGGCGGCGCGGGACGGCCGCCGGATACGTCGTGGGGTTCACTGTGGACGCTGGTCACGATGTCACTCCCTTCCCGCCGCCCGCAGCCTGCGGTCGACGGTGTCGGCGATGTCGGTGATCGTGCGATCGGGAAGATCCAATGTGGACAGGGCGGCGCAGCCCAGACCGGCGACGGCCGAGGCCGCGGCGGCGATCGCCGGGTCGGCCAGCCCGTGCCGCGCGGCGGCGGACCAGCGGTCCGTCACCGGCGCGCACCGCTCCACCACCCGGTCCACGACGTCGGGACCGGACAGCAGGGCCGCCAGCAGCGCAGCCGCGTGCGCCCAGCTCTCCGGGGGCTGCGCGTCCAGGTAGCGCACCTCCAGATAGCCGTGCGGACGCACGGGCGTGAACAGCGTGGTGAGGTGATAGTCCAGGTCGGCCACGGTGGGGCGGGGAAGTTTCGCCGCCGCTCCCCTGCCCGCCACCCAGTCGGCGAAGGTGAGTCCGGCGGGCGCGTCCCACGTGTCGCCGTCGCCCCGCAGCACGAGCAACGGGGTGTCCATCACCCGGCCCGCCCAGGCCGCGACCGGATCGTCAGCGGGTTCCGGCGCCAGCGTGCGGCACGGCTCGGTGTCCATCACGGACCGCCAGCGCGCCGAGGCGAATCCGGTGTCGGCGCCCGCGTGGTGGCGGGAGTTGGCGAACAGCGCGAGCAGCACCGGGCCCAGCGCGTGCACGGCCGCCCACCGGCCCGCCACGTGCGCCCGCTCCCCCGCGTCCACACACACCTGCAACGCCGCCGTGCTGCACATCATCGTGATCCCCCCGGGCCCGATCGGGGCGAACCGGCGTTCCATCGCCGCGTACCGCGGTGTGGGCAGCAGACGCCGGGGAGTGCGGAACGGGTCGATGCCGTGCGTCCCGAGGGTGAGGCCCGCACGCGCCAGCAGGTCGGTCACGGCGGCGAGGTCGGTGTCGGCCGCGTCGCAGAGCGAGCGCCACGAGGAATGGGGAGTGGTGGAGATCTCCACCTGGCCGCCGGGTTCGAGGGTCAGCGCCGAGCCCGCGGGCAGAGGAAGGGCGGGGCTGTCGGGGACGAGAGTGCGCGGGGCGTGCGGGCCGAGTGCCCCGGCGAGGCGGGACGCCGTGAGCGGGAGGGCGGGGTCGGTGGTGTCGTGGACGGTGTATTCGAGCTCCACTCCGAGCAGCCGCGGCGGGCCGTGCTTGAAGCACACCGACGCCACGTAGGCCTCGCCCTCCGCGCGGTCGGACAATTCCCTGGCCGCCGCCTCCTCCGCTGCCGCGACCGGCGGGACGTCCCCCGGCCCGGGACCGTCGGGGCCCGCGCCGGACGGACACGGACGGGCGTCGCGAATCGCTGTCATCGCCACACTCCCCACGCTCTGCGCCGGTGACCACCACCGGACGCTACACGGGGGGTACGACACTTTCGAGTGGCCGAAACCTCGGGATTCCGCTCCGCTCACGGCGTCCGCACCGCCCGTTCCGTCCGTGTCTCAGCCCGGAACCGTGGCCGAGGCCCCGAGTCCCAGCTCCGCCGCCGCGGCCCGCACGGCGTCGATCACCAGGCGCAGCGCGGGTCGGCGTTGGGTGGTCCGGCGGTGAGCCACCGACACGGTCCGCAGCACCGGCGTCGTCAACGTGAGGATGTCCACGCCGGACGGCCGCAGCGTGAGCCCCAGATCCGACACCAGGGTCACTCCCAGCCCCGCGCTCACCATCGCCATGGCCGTGGCCTGCTCCTCGACCTCGTGGTTGATCGTGGGCTCGAAGCCGAAACGCTGGCAGGCGACCCGCACCGCCCTGCCGAAATGGCTCCGGGGACTGGCGAGAATCCACGGCTGATCGCCCAGTTCGGACAGGCTGATCGTGCTCGTCGTCGCGGTCGCCGCCGGGACCGCGGCGTAGAGCCGCTCCACCGCCACGGCCACGCGTTCCAGCCCGTTGTCCCACGGCGTGGGCGCGTCGGTGTAGTCGATGACGAACGAGAAGTCCAGCGACCCGTCCCGCACCGCGTCGGCCGTCTCCTCCGGGGCGAGTTCCCGGGTTCTCACTTCGATTCCCGGATGGTCCTCGGCCAGCGAGGCCAGTGCCGTCGGCAGCAGACCCGACGCGACCGAGGCCCATACCCCGGCCGTGAGCCGCACCGTCTGGGTCTCCTGTGCCTCCTCCAGCGCCAACGTGGCCCGTTCGACGGCGCCCAGGATCTCCTCCGCGTGCTCCGTGAGCAGCATGCCCAGTTCGGTCAGCTGCACCCGGCGGCCGAGCCGCTCGAACAACTTCGCGCCGACGTCGCGCTCCAACTGCGCCAGCTGTTGGGACACAGCGGACGCCGTATAATGCAGGGCCGCAGCCGCGGCCGTGATCGTCCCCCTGCGTTGCAACTCCCGCAGCATCCGCAACCGATGCACCGACAGCTCCATGCATCAACACTAAACGGAACCGTGCATCATCCTTAACTGGACGTGAGCGGTTCCCGCGCCCCAGCCTGTGAGTAGGCAAACACCAGTCAGTGCCACAGGAGGAGGGGTCGAGTGGGTCTCCAGCATGCCGACGAACCGTTGCTGCGACTGACATGGACCGACCGGGTGACGGGTGCTCACGGCTATCTCGTCGTGCACACTCTCGTCTCCGGGCTGGCGACGGGTGGGACGCGGATGCGTCCCGGATGCACGATGTCGGAGGTCGAGGACCTCGCCCGCGGCATGGCGGCCAAGACCGCCACGTTCGACCTGCCCGTGGGCGGCGCCAAGGGTGGTATCGACTTCGACCCCAAGGACCCGCGCGCCAGGGGCGTGCTGGAGCGGTTCTGCCAGGCCATGCGGCCCTGGATCGACGCGCACTGGGTGACCGCCGAGGACCTCGGCGTGCCGCAGCACCTCATCGACGACGTCTTCGCGGGGCTGGGCCTGCGGCAGTCGTACCACGCGGCGATCCGCCGCTCGGCCGATCCCGAGCGCACGCTGCGCCGCGTGCAGGCCGGTCTGGGCGCGCCCGTGCCGGGAGGGTTGCTGCTGGGCGACGTCATCGGCGGCTACGGCGTGGCGCAGGCCTGCCTCGGTGTGGTCTCCGCGTGGGAGTGGACGCACGAGTCCACCACCGTCGCCGTCCAGGGAATCGGCACGATGGGCGGTGGCGCCGCCTGGTACCTGCACGAGGCGGGGTTGCGGATCGTCGCCGTCGCCGACGCCGCGGGCACCCTCTACGACCCCGAGGGGCTCGACATCCCGGCACTGCTGGAGGCCCGGGACCGCTACGGCGAGATCGACCGCACCCAGGTACCCGAGCGGGTGCAGCGCCTGCCCCGCTCCGCCGTGGTGGCCGCCGAGGCCGACATCCTCGTCCCGGCCGCCATCTCCTACGCGCTGACGCCGGACAACTCCTACGACGTCAAAGCCTCCGCCGTCGTGGAGGCCGCGAACGCGGCGACGACTCCCGAGGCCGAGGCGATGCTCGCCGCACGCGGCATTCCGGTGATCCCGGACTTCGTCGCCAACGCGGGAGCGGCGGCGTGGGCATGGTGGCTGCTGCTGGGGCAGGTCGGGGCCGAGCCGACCGACTCGTTCTTCAAGCTGCGCACCGAGATGCAGGCGAAGGTCGCCCTGCTGCTGGCGGCCTGGAACGCCGACCGCGTGCCGCCGAGGCAGACCGGCTCGGAGTTCGCGGCGACCCGCGAACTGGCCGCTGCCAACGGGGCCCCGGTCGACGAGGTACTCACCATCCCGTGATCCGGGCCGGGCTCACCGTTGCCGCGAGTGTGGCGGCGACGGTGAGCCTTCACCGCAACAGCCCTACGGTGCTCACTCCGCCGGGTGAGCCACGGGGAGCAGCATCACAGTACGTACGTACGGATTGCGATCTACCGGACCCGCTGTCAAGATCGTGGGATGCCCCGGGTCAGCCAGGACCACCTCGCGGCGCGCCGTCGTCAGATCCTCGACGGCGCGCGCGTCTGTTTCACCCGCCACGGCTACGAGGGGGCGACGGTCCGGCGCCTGGAGGACGCGACCGGGCTCTCCCGGGGAGCCATCTTCCATCATTTCCGCGACAAGGACTCGCTGTTTCTGGCACTGGCCGAGGACGACGCGCGGCGCATGGCCGACGTCGTGGCCGAGCAGGGCCTCGTGCAGGTGATGCGCGAACTGCTGTCCGGCGCGGACGCACATCCCGCCGACTGGCTCGGCACCCGGCTGGAGGTCTCGCGCCGCCTGCGCACGGACCCCGACTTCCGCGCGCGCTGGGCGCAACGATCGGAGCAGCTCACCACCGCCACCCGTAAGCGCCTGCTGTGGCAGCGCGAAGCGGGCAACCTGCGCGACGACGTGAGCGTCGACGTCCTCACCGCGTATCTCGAACTGGTCCTGGAAGGGCTGGTGTCCCACCTCGCCATGGGCCTTCCCGCCGACGACCTCGAACCGGTGCTCGACGTGGTCGAGGAGAGCGTGCGCCGCCATCGCGGCCTGGCGACGCCGGAGCTGTGATCCGCGTGGCGGCGGTGCGCCGCCCGTGGTCCGTGGAACACGTTTCCGCACGGCCCCGTTGGAGGTGGTTAAGATAGCGCCACTTCGACCCACGATATGGAGGAGTGACCTCACCCGTGCGCGACGCGCAGTCACCCGGGGACAGTACCGAGCCGGGTGACCCACCCGGCTGTCCCTTCGTTTCCGGCCGCAGTGACGGCGGTGTCCACTGATGGACATCCTCATCACCATCCTCGGCTTCTGTTTCGTCCTCCTGCTCACCGTCGGGACCGGGCTCGCCGTCGCGGCCGAGTTCTCCCTGACGACACTCGAACGCAGCACCGTCGAGTCCAACGTCCGGCAGGTCGGCGACAAACGCTCGAAGACCGTTCTCAAGGCCCATCGCACCCTGTCGTTCCAGCTCTCCGGCGCGCAGGTCGCCATCACCCTCACCACGCTGATCACCGGCTACGTGGCCGAACCCATGCTCGGCCGCTTCATCCGGCCGGCACTGACCTCGCTCGGCGTGCCGGAGTCGGCCGCGGGCGGCGTATCGCTGGTGCTGTCCATCGTGCTCGCGACCTCGCTGTCCATGGTGATCGGCGAGATGCTGCCCAAGAACCTCGCGGTGGCCAGGCCGTTGGCCACGGCACGCGCCGTGGCGGGATACCACACCCGGTTCTCGGCGCTGTTCCGCTGGCTCATCGACCTCATGAACAACAGCGCCAACTGGGTGGTGCGCAAGTTCGGCATCGAGCCACAGGAGGAACTGCGGTCGGCACGCTCGCCGCAGGAGCTGGGCTCGATCGTGCGGGCGAGCGCCGAGACGGGAACGCTCGACGAGTCGACCGCCGAACTGCTCGACCGCTCGCTGCGGTTCGGCGACCGGACGGCGGGCGAGCTGATGACCCCGCGCGTGCAGCTGGAGGCGGTGCATGTCGACGACACCGTAGCCGACATGGTGTCGCTGGCCCGCGCCACAGGGCTGTCACGCTTCCCCGTCTACCGGGAGGATCTCGACGACATCCAGGGCACCGTGCATGTCAAGCAGGCGTTCACCGTGCCCGCGCCGGATCGCGGGGCCACCCCGGCGGGGTCGCTGATGCGACCGATGCCGACCGTGCCCGAGTCGCTACCCGGTGACGCGGTGCTCGACCGGCTCCGCGACTCCCGGTTCCAGCTGGCCGTCGTCGTCGACGAGTACGGCGGCACCGCCGGTCTCGTGACGCTGGAGGACGTGGTCGAGGAGATCGTCGGTGACGTGCGCGACGAGCACGACGTCCACGAGGAACCCACGTCCCAGCAGCTCACCGCCGACAGCTGGGTCGTGTCGGGTCAGCTGCGTGGCGACGAGGTACGCGAGGCCACCGGTTTCGCGATGCCGGAGGGCGACTACGAGACGATCGCGGGCTTCCTGCTGGAACAGCTGGGCGACATTCCCGACCCCGGAGCGTCCGTGGACGTCGACGGCTGGCGGCTCGTGGTGACCGGCATGGACCGCCACCGCATCGCCGAGGTCACCGTGCGGCGCCGTGCGGAGGTGACCCCGTGAACGACTGGCTCGCCATCTCCCTGATCGGCGTCCTGTTGCTGGCCAACGCCTTCTTCGTCGGGGCCGAGTTCTCGCTGATCTCCTCCCGCCGGGACCGGCTGGAAGCCCTGCTCGCGCAGGGCAAGACCCGGGCGAAGATCGTCATCAACGCCAGCCGCAACGTGTCGTTGATGCTGGCCGGAGCGCAACTCGGCATCACCGTGTGCTCGCTGTTGCTGTTGCAGTTCGGCGAACCCGCGGTCGCCCACCAGCTCGAACTCGCCGTCGCCGCGCTCGGCGTGCCCATCCCCGGCTACGTGGTGCACGGGGTCGCGTTCGCCGTGACGCTGGTGGCGATGACGCTGCTGCACGTGCTCGTCGGCGAGATGGTGCCGAAGAACCTGGCGATCGCGGAGCCGGAGCGGCTCGCGTTGTGGCTCGTGCCCGTCCACGTCGCGTGGGTACGGATCATGCACCCGTTCCTCTGGCTGCTCAACGGCGTGGCCAACGTCCTGCTACGCCTGGGCAAGGTCGAGCCGAAGGACGAGGTCGAGACGGGCTACACCTCCGACGAACTGGCCTCGCTGCTGCGGGAGTCCCGTCGCGAGGGACTGCTGGAGCACGCCGAGCACCGCAGGCTCAGCCAGACTCTGTCGTCGGTGGAGAAGACGGTCGCCGACGTGCTGGTGCCGCTCGACGAACTGACCACCCTCCCGGAGAAGCCCACGGTGGGGCAGGTGGAGAAGGCGGTGTCCACGACGGGGTTCTCCCGGTTCCCGGTGCTCGCCGCCGGTGGCAGGCTGACGGCCTACGTCCACGTCAAGGACATCCTCGACCAGCTCGACGGCGACCCCACGGTCGTGGTTCCGGCCGAGCGGACCCGCAGGCTGACCCAGCTGGCCCTGCCCGCCAGGCTCGACGAGGCGCTGTCGGCCATGCGCCGGGAGGGCAGCCATCTCGCGGTCGCCGTCAACGCCGAGGGCACCGCGGTCGGGATCGTGGCCCTGGAGGATCTGCTGGAGGAGTACGTCGGCACCGTGCGCGACGGCACGCACATCACGGGACGGCCGTGACACCCGTCGTGCTGCCCGAGGCGCGGTGGCTGGCCCGCGAGAAGGCACACGCCGAGCGCATGCGGGAGTGGACGGCGCCGCACACGCGGCGCCGTTCCCTCGGTGAGCGGCACCCGGTGCTGGACTTTCTGTTCACGTACTACTCGTTCCCGCCGTCCCGGCTCGAACGCTGGCAACCGGGCCCCGGCGTGGCGCTGGCCGGCGCGGGCGCCGAGCGGTTCCTCGACCGGCCCGGATACCGCAGGACTCCGGCCGGGGTCGTGCTCGACCCGGCGGTCCCCGAACGGATCGCCCGCTCCGCCCGCCATGCGGTGTCGCGCCTGGAGGCCATCGGGGCACGGCGAGCGCGGCTCGACTGTTTCGGACTGCACGAGTGGGCGATGGTCTACCGCACCAGCGCCGACGAGGTGCGGCACGCACAGGTTCCGTTGCGGCTCGGGCACGCCGGTACCGACGCAGTGGTGGAGTCCCACGACGTGCGGTGCAGCCATGTGGACGCCTTCCGCTTCTTCACCGAGTCCGCCCGCCCGCTCAATCGGTTCCACCCCACCCGCGACACCCAGCGTGAGCTGGATCAGCCCGGCTGCCTGCACGTGGGCATGGACCTGTACAAGCACGCCTACAAGCTCGACCCGTTCGTGCCGTCGGAGCTGCTCGGCGATTGCTTCGCGCTCGCGGCCGACATCAGGGAGCTGGACATGCGCGCGAGCCCGTACGACCTCTCCGGGTACGGCTACACCGCGGTGCCGATCGAGACGCCGGAAGGCAAGGCGAGCTACGCGCGAGCGCAGGCACGGTTCGCGCGGCGAGCGGTACCGCTCCGCGAGCGGCTGCTGCGGCACTGCCGGACACTCCTCGACGGTTGTGACTCGGAGTATTGACCGAGATCACATATCGATCACAGTGCAGCCTGGTAGAGTGATACCGTTTTGGTCTCATGCACTGAGCGTAATCATCGAGGGGGATCACGCGATGGCGCGACAGGGCGAAGCCCGGCACCGCGCAGCACGACACCGAGCCTCCACGGCGTCGACGACGTCCACCGGGACGCACCGCGCCGTGGGCCGCAGGCGCACCGTCGCCGCCTGGCCCGTGGCCTGTGTCGTCCTGCTCGGTCTGCTCGTCGCTGGCTGGTTCGGCTGGAACTGGGCCGACGGCGTCCAGGAGAGCCGCGCCGCGGCCGAGGCCGCCGACTGCCAGCAGGGCGACACCACCATCCGTGTCGCCGTCGACCCCGCGCTCGAACAACCCGTGACCACCGCGGCGAACCGGTGGAACCGGGCCAGGACCGTGGTGCAGGAGCATTGCGTCCACGTCACCGTGGCCGCGACCCCCTCGGCCGAGGTCTACGACTCGCTGACGACCTCGGACACCGGGGCGCCCGCGGCCTGGCTGCCCGACTCCACAACCTGGCTGGACGAGCTCAACCGGGCGCGACCCGACCTCCTCGGCTCCTCTGGCCTGCCGGTGGCCACGGGGCCCGACGGGGAGTATCCCTTCCTCGCCATCGCGGGAGACGGCGAGCTGCTGCGCCAGCACGCGGCGCAGTCCTTCCAGAAGTACCTGCTCGAACCCGCCCAGCAGGCGGAGTTCCGGCAGGCCGGCCTCGGCCCGGCCGACGACTGACCACCGCCGCGACGTCAGCCGGTGCGGCGGGCGTTGCGGCGCTCGGTGAGTTCGTCCGGCACCTCGGGCTCGACCTGCCCGCCGTCGGCCCGTTCCGCGGTGAACTCGTGCAGCGTGCCGCTGATCTCCTGCATCGCGTTGCTCACCGCGATGCCGAACACGCCCTGCCCGCCCTGCAGCAGATCGACGATCTCCTCGGGCGACGTGCACTCGTACACCGTCGCGCCGTCCGAGAACAGCGTCACGCGCGCCAGATCGCGCACGCCCCTGGCCCGCAGGTGATCCACCGCGACCCGGATGTTCTGCAACGAGACACCCGTGTCGAGCAATCGCTTCACGATCTTGAGAACCAGCAGGTCCTTGAAGGAGTAGAGCCGCTGCGACCCCGAACCGTGGGCGGTCCGGATGGTCGGCATCACGAGCCGGGTGCGGGCCCAGTAGTCGAGCTGCCGGTAGGTGATCCCGGCGATCTGGCAGGCAGCGGGGCCGCGGTAGCCAACCAGTTCGTCCGGCAGCGAGGCGTCGGGGAACAACTCCCCCTGCTCACCACCGGTAGCCCTCATCGGACTCTCGTCGACCACCCATGCCTCCTCTCGCCCGGCGAGCGCCGGCAGCGAAACAAGACCGCCGATCCCGGGCCGGAACCGACCGGTTACGACAATCCCGCCACCTCGGACCGCTTAACCTGCGTAATCACATCGGCGCGATTCACGTCTTTTCCGACGGTAAGCCCGCCCGCCGGGCCGGTCAACGCGACGCGCGGGCCGCCACCCCGCCATGTCAGCCGGTTGACACCCTTACTCGGTCGAGTAACTATTTACTCATGCAGATAAAGCGCGAGTTCGCCGACGGCCTGGGACTCACCCCCACCGAGGCCGCCCGGCGAGCGCAGATCATCGACGCCACGATCGAGGTCATCGCCGAGTTCGGTTATGCCAGGACCTCGTTCGCCCGGATCATCGCGCGGGCCGGGCTCAGCAGTACCCGCATGATCTCCTACCACTTCACGGACAAGACCGAGCTGATCACGGCCACCCTGCTCGCACTGATCGACGATCACGACCGGTTCGTCACCGAGCGTTCCCCCATGGATCACGACAGGGCCGCGATGCTCCGTTCGGTACTGACCGCCGAGATCGACTATCTCGCGAGCGAGCCTAAGGCCGCCCGTGCGCTGACGGAGATCGCCGGAAACGCCAGGGACTCGGACGGTTCCCCGCTGTTCGAGGTCGTCGTGTACGACCTGCGGGTCGGCCGACTGGCTCGGCAGCTCACACAGGGACAACGAGAAGGAGTCTTCGGCGCGTTCGACGCCGAGATCATGGCGAGGGCGATCCGCGCCACGGTGGAGGACATCGCGCAACGACTGTCCGGCGATCCCGGTCTCGACCTCCGGCACCACGCCGCGGAGATCACCGCGCTGTTCGCGCGGGCGACCTCCCCGGGCTGAGCCTCAGGTGTCGGCGCCCCGGAAGTCCTCGGGAGACACGGAGTCGAGGAACTCACGGAACTTCTCGACCTCGTCCTCCTGCTCGTCGGGGATGACGAGGCCCGCCTCCTCCAGCACCGTGTCCTCGGCATGGATGGGCACGCCCACGCGCAACGCGAGCGCCACCGAGTCGCTGGGCCGGGCCGACACCCGGATGTCTCCGTCGAACACGAGTTCGGCGAAGAACGTACCTTCGCTCAGATCGGTGATGACGACCTGCTGAAGTTCCCGGCCCAGTGCGCCGATAATGTCCTTGAGCAGATCGTGGGTCAGCGGCCTGGCCGGACGGACACCTTGCTGTTCCAACGCGATGGCCGTGGCCTCGACCGAGCCGATCCAGATCGGCAGGTACCGCTCACCGTCGGTTTCCCGCAGCAGCAAGATCGGCTGATTCGCGGGCAACTCGACCCGGACGCCGACGACGCGCATCTCGCTCATCGGGCTTCGCCTCCCTGTCCTGCGCGCGGGCTGCAGCGCTGTCACGAGGATTCCGCATCGACTCTACTCGACGCTACCCGTCATCTGGGCGCTGTGCTCGTCGCGAAACTTGTTGTCCTCCACGGCTCATTTCCGCGAACCGTTCATCTACGGTACGGCATCTGAGGGGCCGCGTTGACCCGTCGGCCCGACGCGTCATCAAGACGACACAGGACACGCTTCGTGATCCCGTTCCTCGCCGGACTGTCACTCGGCTGGCCGGTCGCTGGTTCACTCACTCGAGTCTACCCGCCGGTCACACCGCGAATCCCGGTTTTCACGAGCAGCGTGTGCAGCGTGACCGACAGCGCCGCGAGCTCCCGCACCGTCTCCTCGGCCCTGGCCCGGGCGTCGGCGTCGCGATGCCGCAGCACCGGGGCGACGATCTGCTCCACCAGTCCGACCTCCCGGTCCGCCGACGCCCGGAAGGCCCGGAGGTGCCGAGGTTCGATGCCGTAGTCGCTCATCGCCTTGACCGTGTGCGCGACCCGCACGGCGTCGGCATCGTAGTATCCGGCACCACTGGGCTTGACCAGGCCGAACTGGCACAGCTCCGACAGCATCGCCGCGTCGATCCCCGCCTCGCGCTGCAGGTCCTCCGCCGTGAACACGGCCTCGTCCCCGGGCTCCGCCGCGAATCGCTCGGGCCCGGGCAGGCCCGGGGCCTGGCCGTAGTCGTCTCCGGAGTCGACCGCCACCAGCTTGCGCGGCGGCCGGGGCCTCGGCGTGCCGGCGGAGGCCGGGCCCTCGCCCCGGTCGGCGGCGTCGAGCTGCTCCTTGATCACTCTGAGCGGGAGGTAGTGATCCCGCTGGGCGGCGAGCACGAAGCGCAGCCGCTCGACGTCGGCGGGACCGAACTGCCGGTATCCGGACGGGGTGCGGGCAGGCCGGACGAGGCCCTCCGACTCGAGGAAACGGATCTTCGAGATCGTCACGTCGGGGAAGTCGGGACGCAGCTGGGCCAGCACGGCCCCGATGCTCGACCCCTCGCGTTGTGGCCGCCCGGCAGCCGTCACCGTGCCCCCTGACCCCCGTGTCCCGGACCGGTCAGGAAGACGAGGCGGAACTTGCCGATCTGCACCTCGTCACCACCCGACAGGACCGCCTGGTCGACCGGCTCGCGGTTGACGTAGGTGCCGTTGAGGCTGCCGACGTCGATCACCACGAATTCGCCGCCCTCACGACGGAACTCCGCATGCCTGCGGGACACCGTGACGTCGTCGAGGAAGATGTCGCTGTCCGGATGCCTGCCCGCGCTCGTCGTGTCGCGGTCCAGCAGGAACCGCGAACCCGCGTTGGGCCCGCGCTTGACCACCAGCAGTGCGGAGCCGCCGGGCAGAGCGTCGACGCCGGCGTCCTGCGGCTCGGCCGCGGGAGCCTCCTGGCCCTCTGCCTCCGACAGGAAGTCGGCCCGGAAAACGGAGGTCCGCTCCGGAGACTGCTCCGGGGGAACGCCGGGCCCGTCGTTCGTGCTCACCTGAGCTCTCCTTTACGCACTGAAGTGTCGTCGTCGTGAACGTGGTGTGGTCAACGTACCGTGCCGGGACCGTACACAGTGCCGGGGCTCCCGGATCAGTTGTCGATCACACGCCGGTACCCCTGCGCGTCCAGCAGCGAGTCCGGTGCCGCCGCGTCGTCGAGAGCGAGCTCGACGAGCCAGCCTTCGCCGTACGGGTCGGAGTTGACCAACTCCGGCGAGGCCACCACCGCGTCGTTGACGGCCAGTACCTCACCGTCCACCGGCGCGAACAGCTCGGACACGCTCTTGGTCGACTCGATCTCCCCGAACGTCGCTCCCGCCGTCAGGTGAATCCCCACCTCGGGCAACTCGACGAACACCACGTCACCGAGCTGGTCCTGGGCGTACGCGGTGATACCGACCCGCGCCCGACCGCCGTCGACCGCGGCGACCCACTCGTGTTCCTCGGTGTAGCGCAGTTCCTCGGGAACCGACACGTGGCACTCTCCTCTCCGCTCGTCACCATGATCCGCCTCGGGCGGCTCCTGACACAATGCCGCGTGTCCGCCTGCTCCGCACGGGCGTGGCGTCACGCCCTCCCGGCGACGTCGCGTCCCACGGCCCGCGCGATCTGTGCCACGTACAGCGCACCGGACCATAGGTACAGGACCGCACCCCACGCCGTGAAGGCGTAGGCGATCGGGCGCAGCACCTCCGCGACCGGGGTCTCGGCGTGGGAGACCAGCAGCAGCGGCAGCGCGTACATGAGGGTGAAGGTCGCCGCCTTGCCGATGTAGGTCACCTCGGGTGGGGCGAAGCGGCGGCGACGCAGCGCCAGCAGGGCGATTCCGACGACGATCTCCCTGCCCACGAGGGCGAGCACGACCCACCACGGCACGATGTCGCGCAGCAGGAAGGCCAGCAGCGCGGCGGCGATGTAGAGCCGGTCGGCCGCGGGATCGAGTAGCTGGCCGAGCGGAGTGGACTGGTCGAGGATTCGGGCGAGCTTGCCGTCCAGCCAGTCGGTGATCCCACTGACGATCAGCAACCCGAAGGCCCACCCGTCGGCCTGTGGCCCCAGCAGGAGCCAGAGGAAGACCGGCACTCCCGCGAGCCGGGCGATCGACAGCAGGTTCGGCACGGTCATGAGCTGTCGTGCCACGGACTGCTGGCTGCCGGTCCCGACGGGCTGAGCTTCGGTCACCCGCTCACCGTAGCGGCACCCAGCACCGTCGTGATCAGCAGGAGCGCCGATAGGTCCAGCCTCGTCTGCGCAGCTCGTCGCCGGTGAGCGGCTGCGGTCGCCCGTGGTGATCGGTTCCCATCCACCGGGGCCGTCCCGACCCGCTCTCCAGCACGTACGGCCGTCCCCGGCTCCACACCACGGTGCAGGGGGTCGTGGGCGGGGATGCCTGGGCGTCCCGGTCCCCCGCCCGGGTACGGCTGGACCCGTGGTCGTCGGTGGGTTCGGTGGGGCGGACGCGGGGTCCGCTCTGCTGGTCGGTACTCATCGCACCTGCACTCGGTTCGACTGTGTGGATCACTGACGGGATTGACCTGTGAGCGCCGTCTCACACGTCCTCGCGAGACCTCGCTCACACAACCCATCGGCACGGTGACACGATTCGTTAGCGAATCGATGACGAAACGCGCCACCGTGTCGGGTGATTCTCACCAGAGTCAGCTCGCAGGCGGCGGAAAGTCCGCCTCCCGGAACTCGGTGTCGTTCCCGGCGTCCGGCCGGTCCTGCTCCCGGCTCCGCAACTCGACCCGGCGAATCTTGCCGGAGATCGTCTTCGGCAGGTCGGCGAACTCCAGTCTGCGGATGCGCTTGTACGGCGCGAGGTGCTCACGGCAGAACGCGAAGATGCTCGCCGCCGTCTCCCCGGTGGCCTCGTGGCCCTGGGCGAGCACGACGTACGCCTTGGGCACCGCCAGCCGGATCTCGTCCGGTGAGGGCACGACGGCGGCCTCGGCGACCGCCTCGTGCTCCAGCAGAACGCTTTCCAGCTCGAACGGCGAGATGCGGTAGTCGGACGCCTTGAAGACGTCGTCGGTGCGGCCCACATAGGTGATGTAGCCGTCGTCGTCGAGGCTGCCGACGTCCCCGGTGTGGTAGTAGCCTCCGGCGAATGCGGCGGCCGTGCGCTCCTCGTCGCCGGCGTAGCCCGTCATGAGCCCCACCGGGCGCCGCGTGAGATCGAGGCAGATCTCGCCCTCGCGCGCGGGCTGCCCGGTGGCCGGGTCGAGCAGCGTGACGGTGAATCCGGGCACCGCCCGCCCCATCGAGCCCGGCCGCACGGGCTGGCCAGGCGTGTTGGCGACCTGCACACTGGTCTCGGTCTGGCCGAACCCGTCGCGGATCGTCACGCCCCACGCCTGGCGCACCTGCTCGATGACCTCGGGGTTCAGCGGCTCCCCCGCGCCCACCACCTTGCGCGGAGGTGTGCGCAGCGCGGTGAGATCGGCCTGGATCAGCATGCGCCACACCGTCGGCGGGGCGCAGAAGCTCGTGATCCCGCAGCGGTCCAGCTGCGCCATGAGCGCGCCCGCGTCGAAGCGAGTGTAGTTGTACAGGAAGACGGTGGCCTCGGCGTTCCACGGCGCGAAGACGTTGCTCCACGCGTGTTTGGCCCAGCCGGGCGAGGAGATGTTGAGATGGACGTCTCCGGGTTCGAGGCCGATCCAGTACATCGTCGACAGGTGGCCCACCGGGTAGGAGACGTGGGTGTGCTCCACGAGCTTCGGCTGCGCCGTCGTGCCCGAGGTGAAGTACAGCAGCAACGGGTCGCCGGCGCGGGTCGGCCCGTCCGGGGTGAACACGGGGTCGGCGTCCGAGGAGTCGGCGAACGAGTGCCAGCCGTCGCCGCCGCCCACGGCCACGCGCGTGTAGTCACCGGGGACGTCGGCGAACTTCGCGGTGTCGGCGGCCCGCACCACGACGTGCGCCGCCCGGCCCCGTTCCACGCGGTCACGCAGGTCCGCGGGGCCCAGCAGCGTCGACGCCGGGATGATCACCGCACCGAGCTTGGCCGCCGCGAGGATCGTCTCCCACAGCTCCACCTGGTTGCCGAGCATGAGGATCAGCCGGTCGCCGCGTCGCACTCCCCGCTCGCGCAGCCAGTTCGCCACCTGGTTCGAACGGCGGGACAGTTCGGGATACGTCCACCGGTTCTCCGCGCCGTCCTCCTCGACGATCCACAGCGCGGCCCGCTCGGCGTTGTGCTCCTCGGCCGCGATCCGGTCGAACCAGTCGAGCGCCCAGTTGAACTCGCCGAACTCGGGCCACGCGAACTCCGCCCGCGCCGCCGCGTAGTCCTCGCGATGCGCCAGTAGCGAGTCCCGCGCCTGCCGGAACCGCCGGTACGCCTCCCGCGAGACGGTCTCTGCGGCGTCTACGGCGTCTCCGGTGTCCGTGTTCCCGATGTCGTCGGCGCCCTTGCCGTTGCCCACTGGCGCTGCCTCCTCACTCACCCCGGAATTCCGGCTCACGGCGCTGCAGGAACGCCTGCACCGCCTCCGTCAGGTCGTGGCTCGGCAGGAACGCGGCGTTCCACGTCGCCACGTACCGCAGCCCGGCCTCGACCCGCTGGTCGGTGTTGACGGAGAGTACGTCCTTCACACCCTGCACGACCAGCGGAGGATTCGCCGCGATGTCGGCCGCCATGGTCCGTGCCGCGGCGAGCGTGGCGTCGCGATCGGCGTGGACGTCGTTGACCAGGCCGATCCGCTCCGCGCGTGCGGCGTCGATGTCCCGTCCCGTGAGGGCGAGTTCGCGCAGGTGCCCCTCCCCGATGATCGACGCGAGTCGCTGCAGGCTGCCCATGTCCGCGACGATCGCGACCCGAACCTCGCGGACGCTGAACCGGGCGTCCGCGCTCGCGATCCGGACGTCGGCCGCCGACACGAGGTCGACCCCGCCGCCGATGCACCAGCCCGCGACGGCCGCGATGACCGGCTTGCGGGTGCGGGCGACCGAGGTGATCGCGTCCTGCATGCGGCGGACCTCGTCGAGGAACTCGCGCCGGGGCCGGGCCAGCGCGTCGCCACCCAGGTACTCGCTCCACGACGGCAGCATCGCGGCGAGGTCGAGCCCGTAGGAGAAGTTCCTGCCGCTGCCGGTCAGCACGATCGCCCTGACTTCCGGGTCCCGGTCCAGCTCACCGAACGCGATCGGCAGCTCCCGCCAGAAGTCGGGCCCCATCGCGTTGCCCTTGCCGGGCCCGAGCAACGTCACCTCGGCGACGTGCCCACTGCGCTCCACGCTCAGGGAGGTGTACTGCCCGGAGACGGTGTCCGGTGTGTCGTTCGTGTCGCTGCCAGTCATGCGCCCATCCTCGCCCACCCCGCCAGATGCGGGCAGTGGTCGGGCGGAGAGTGAGAGCGACGTCGCGCGCCGGGGCCGTCCGCGAGTTCCGGCCTAGGCCAGCCCCGCCACGGGCCCCACCACCGTGACGGCGGGCGGCCGGATACCCGCCTCGGTCACACTCGCGGCGATGTCGGCGAGCGTGCCGCGCACCACCCGCTGCGAACGCAGGGTGCCTTCCTGCACCACCGCCACGGGCGTGTCCTTCGGGCGCCCCGCCTCGACGAGCGCGTCGGTGAACCGCCCGAGCCGCTCCACGCCCATGAGCAGAACGACCGTGCCCCGCAGCCTGCCCAGCGCGTCCCAGTCCACGAGCGAGCGCTCGTCGCCGGGGGGCACGTGCCCGGACACCACGACCACCTCGTGCGCGACGCCGCGGTGGGTCACCGGCACGTCGGCGGCGGCCGGCGCGGAGAAGGCACTGGTCACACCGGGGACGACGGTGACGGGGACGTCGGCCTCGGCGCACGCGAGCACCTCCTCGAAGCCGCGGCCGAAGACGTAGGGGTCGCCGCCCTTGAGGCGGACCACGAACCGGCCCGCACGGGCGTGTTCGACGAGCGTGCGGTTGAGGACGTCCTGCGCGGCGGCCCTGCCGTACGGGATCTTCGCCGCGTCCACGACCTCGACGTGGGGCGGCAGTTCGTCGAGCAGTTCGCGGGGCGCCAGCCGGTCGACCACCACCACGTCGGCTCGCCCGAGCAGGCGACGGCCGCGCACCGTGATGAGTTCGGGATCGCCCGGCCCGCCGCCGACGAGCGCGACCCCGCCCGTCCGGGCTTCGTCCGGCCCGGACTCGCCCGGGTCCGCCACCACGCCGGAGCTCAGCCCGTCGAGCACCGCGTCGCGGACGGCGGCCGAGCGCAGCGGGGTGCCACCGGAGAGGACGCCCACCAGCAGGCCGTCGTGGTGTCCGGTCGCCGGGGTGACCGCGCTGCCTCCCGTGCCGTCGTCGGCGCGGACGCAGAACACCCTGGCACTCTCGGCGTCCGCCACGACCGTGGCGTTGACGGCCGGGTCGTCGGTGCAGGCGAGCGCGTACCAGGCATCCGCCACGTCGCCGTCCTCGCCCGCGCGGTAGGGCCGCGCGTGCCACACCAATTCCCCGGCGTCGGCCAGCGCCTGCACCGAGGGTGTGGTGTGCGGCGCGACGACCTCCACCGCCGCACCCGCCGCCAGCAGGCGCGGCAGACGCCGCTGCGCCACGGTGCCCCCGCCCACGACGAGGACCCGGCGGCCCGCGAGATCGAGACCCGTCAGGTAGTGCTGTTCCTCCTCCGGCATGCGGACCAGCATGCCGTCCCGCCCGCCACGAGAACGAGCGCAGTGGTCAGCGTCTCACCATCCGGTACGGGCAGCTCTCAGTCACTGGGACGCAGCAGTGCCAGCAGTTCGCTGTTGCCGAACATCCGGGCGGTGTCCACAGCCGACGGTTGCCCCAGCTCGGGATCGGCGCCCCCGTCGAGCAGGGCACGAACGACGTCGGGCTCGCTCTTGAAGACGGCACCGGCGAGCGGGCTCTGGCCGCGATCGTTGAGACGGTTGGGGTCGGCCCCGCGTTCCAGCAGCGTCCGCACCGTCGCCGCGTGGCCGTGGTAGGCGGCCAGCATCACGAGTGTGTCGCCGCTGTCGTTGGTGAGATCGGCGGAGATCCCGGCGTCGACGTAGGCGGCGAGCGTCTCGGCCTGCCCGTGCCTGGCGAAGCCGAACACCCTGGCCCACAGGTCGAGCAGTTCCGGGTCCGGTTCCCGCGCGGCGTGGTCGTTCATGGGCTCAGCGTGCCACGGAACCCGGAACGGCGGGCGACGGTCTAGGATGACAACGCACGTGGTCACATCGGCGGTGGCACGGATCGGACTCGGATCAGACGATGACGGACGCGAATCGCACCTGGGCCGGAACCTCGCTCTCCGACCGCAGGGCGAGAAGGCGGCGGCAGCTCCTCGACGCCGGGCTCGACCTCCTCGGCACCCCGGAGGGGCCTGCGGTGAGCGTGCGCGCCGTGTGCCGCTCGGCCGGGCTCACCGAGCGCTACTTCTACGAGAGCTTCACCGATCGCGACGAGTTCGTGGTGGCCGCCTACGACCACGTCGTCACGCTGGCGCACCGGACTCTCGTCGACGCCGTCTCGCTCGCGGGCAGCGATCCGTCCCGGCGCGCCGAGGCTGCGGTGTCGGCGTTCGTCACGCTGATCCTCGACGATCCGCGGCAGGGGCGCGTGTTGCTGCTGGCGCCGCTGGCGGAGGAGCCGCTGCGCCGCATCGGCGCGCAACGGCTGCCGGTCTTCGCCGACCTGGTGCGCGAGCAACTGTCCGACCGGCTCGACGAGGGTGACCGCGCCATGACGGCGACCGCGCTGGTGGGCGGGCTCGCCAACGTGTTCGCCGGGTACCTGGGCGGGACGTTCGACGTCACCCGCGAACGGCTGACGGCCCACTGTGTCCGGCTGGTGCTCGCCGCCGAGGGACTGCACTCCTGACCGGCCCCAGGCCGACTCGAACGGGTGAAGCCGTGGCGTGCCCACCGCGGAGGGCGGCGGCGGGCACGACACGAGTTGCGGACACCACTACGCAGCCTGCGGACACGGCTACGCAGCCTGCGGACACGGCTGCGGGGCCCGACGCTTCAGGCGGCGCCGAGCAGGTGCTCGAAGGCCAGTTGGGACAGTTGCGCGTAGGCGTAGCCGCGCTGTGCCACGGCGTCGGCGTCGAAATCCTCGAACGCGGTCCGGTCGGCCTTGAGGTCGGCGGGGCTCTCCCCTTCGGCCAGGGTGGGCCGCGACAGCTCGGGCACCCGCGAGCGCTCCAGCGCCTCGACGACCCTCGGGTCGGCCCGGAACGCCAGCGCCCGCTCCCGCAGCAGCAGGTAGGACCGCATGTTGGCCTCCGCGCTCGCCCACACCCCGTCGATGTCCTCGGTGCGCGGCGGCTTGTAGTCGAAGTGGCGCGGCCCCTCGTAGCCACCGTGCTCCAGCAGGTCCACGAGGAAGAACGCCGAGAGCACGTCACCGTGGCCGAACACGAGGTCCTGGTCGTAGCGCGGCCCGTGCTGGCCGTTGAGGTCGAGGTGGAACAGCTTGCCCTGCCACAGCGCCTGGCCGATGCCGTGGACGAAGTTCAGGCCCGCCATCTGCTCGTGCCCGACCTCGGGGTTGACACCCACCATGTCGTGGTGTTCCAGCGTGGAGATGAACGCCAGCGCGTGCCCGATCGTGGGCAGCAGGATGTCGCCCCTCGGCTCGTTGGGCTTGGGCTCCAGCGCCAGCCGCAGGCCGTAGCCCTGGTCGCGCACGTACTGCGCGAGGGTGTCGATGCCCTCGCGGTAGCGGTCCATCGCGGCGCGCACGTCCTTGGCCGCGTCGGTCTCGCTGCCCTCGCGCCCGCCCCACAGCACGTAGGTGGAGGCGCCGAGCTCGGCCGCGAGGTCCATGTTGCGCATGACCTTGCGCAGCGCGAACCGGCGGACCTCCCGGTCGTTGCTGGTGAGGCCGCCGTCCTTGAACACCGGGTGGGTGAACAGGTTGGTGGTGGCCATCGGCACCACGAGCCCGGTCTCGTCGAGCGCGGCCCGGAACCGGTTGATGCGCCGGTCCCGTTCGGTGGTGTCGCTGCCGAACGGGATCAGGTCGTCGTCGTGGAAGGTCACGCCCCACGCGCCGAGCTCCGCGAGGCGGTGCACGGCTTCTACGGCATCCAGCTCGGGACGGGTGGCGTCGCCGAACGGGTCGGCCGCACGCCATCCCACCGTCCACAGGCCGAAACTGAACTTGTCTTCGGGCACGGGCTTGCCGACCACGATGTCCTCCCGCTGGAGATCCGGCGAAATAGTTCGAGCACTGAACTTATGCCGTGCCCCGGCAGAGGGTCAAGGCTTTCGTTCAACGCCTGAACGATTAGGATCGGGCGATGACCGCCACCGGGCCCGCGGGCCAGCACACCGTGCGGCGCCACAACTGCGCCCTCGTGCTGGCCGCCGTCGCGAACGAACCCGGAGTCTCCCGGGCCGGGGTCGCCACGCGCACCGGACTCACGAAGGCCACCGTGTCGAGCCTGGTCGATCGCCTGGTGCTCGCCTCGCTGATCCGCGAGGAGGGCCGCCAGCACCGGAGCGGTCCCGGGCGCAGGGGCACGTCCCTGTCCCTGTCGCCCGACGGCCCGCACGGACTCGGCGTCGAGATCGCGGTCGACCACGTCACCACCTGCCTCGTCGGCCTCACCGGCGGCACGCGGCACGCGCACGTGCGACGCGCCGACAACCGGGACGGCCCGGCCCGCACGCTGGAGCGCGTGGCGGGCGAGGTGGCGGACGCACTGCGCCGTGCCGAGCACGACGGCATTCCGGTGGGCGGTATCGGGGTCGCCGTGCCCGGCCTGGTGGAGGCCTCCGGCGGGCGGGTCCACCGGGCACCCAACCTCGGCTGGCACGACGTGGACCTCGCCGAGGAGCTGGCCTGCCGCGTCCCCGTCGCCCCGGGCGAGCTGGTGGTCGGCAACGAGGCCAACCTCGCCGCCCTGGCCGAACTCGCGGCACTGCGGCAGGCGGGTGGCGAGATCCCCGAGAGCTTCGTCCACGTCTCCGGTGAGGTCGGCATCGGCGCCGGTCTCGTGCTCGGCGGCGAACTCTTCGACGGCACCCGCGGCTTCGGCGGGGAGCTGGGGCACTTCCCCGTGCGCCCGCGCGGCCCCCGGTGCTCGTGCGGCTCGCGGGGCTGCCTGGAACGGCTGGCCGGGCAGGACGCCATTCTCGACCGTGCCGGGGCCCGCGACGTCGACGCCCTGCTCGCGCTGCTCGACGCCGCCGACCGCACCGCCACCAGTGCCGTCCGGTCGGCGGGCCGCCTGCTGGGCACGGCGCTGTCGAGCGCGGTGAACCTGCTCGACGTGCCCACCGTGGTGCTCGGCGGCACCTATGCCCGGCTGCACCCGTGGCTGGCGGGCCCGCTGACCGACGAGCTCGGCACCCGGGTGCTGAGCGCGCGATGGCACCCCGTGGAGGTCCGGGCCTCCGTGCTCGGCGCCGACGCCGCCGTGCGTGGCGCGGCCACCACCGCGCTGCGCACGATCCTCACCGACCCCGAGTCCTTCATCTCACCCGGTCGGCCCCCACCTCACGCGGACTCCCGCACCACCAGCTCCGTGGGCAGCAGGATCGACGGCGGCAGCGGTGTCTCCCCCGCGAGCTGAGCGAGCAGGCGCCACGTCATCGTGCGGCCCAGTTCCTCGACCGGCTGGCGCACCGTGGTCAGGCGCGGCGTCACCGTCGTCGCCAGCACGGAGTCGTCGAACCCCACCACGGCGACGTCGTCCGGGACCGCGAGGCCCCGGGCCGCCAGCTCGCGCAACGCGCCCACCGCGATGATGTCGGCCGCGGCGAACACGGCGTCCAGCTCGGAGTGGCGCTCCAGCAGCTCCGCCATCGCCCTGGCCCCGGCCTCCACGGTGAAGTCGCTGTGGACCACGGCGTCCGCGCCGACGCCTGCCTCCGACAGTCCCAGCCGCCAGCCCGCGAAGCGGTCGATGCCGACCGCCATGTCGGCGGGCCCCGCCAGCGTGCCGAGCCCACGTCGACCGGTCGAGGTGAGGTGGCGCGCGGCGGTGAGCCCGCCCGTGAAGTTGTCGGCGTCCACGTAGGGCACGTCGCTCCCGCTGAGCGGACGGCCGCCCGCGACCACCGGCAGGCCCGCCTCGGCGAGCCGCTGCGGCAGCGGGTCGTCACCGTGCATGCTCACGACCAGCGCGCCGTCGACGTGCCCGCTGCACAGGTACTTCTCCAGCCGCGCACCGTCGTCGTCCTCGGCGAGCATCATGAGCACCAGCTGCCGGAGGCTGCCGGACAAGCCGGCGTGAACCCCGCGCAGGACGCCCGCGAAGAACGGGTCACCGAACACCCGTTCACCGGGCTCGGAGACCACGAGCGCCACGGAGTTGGTCCGCCGGGTCACCAGGCTGCGGGCGGCCTCGTTGGGGACGTAGCCGACGGTCTCGATCGCGCGCGTCACCGCCCGCCGCGCCCGCCCGCTGACCCCCGGCGAGTTGTTGATCACCCGGGAGACGGTCGAGCGGGACACTCCCGCCACCCGCGCCACTTCCTCGAGCGTGGGGGCGCCCCGATGCTCGACCGCCGCGTTCCCGGGCTCGATCATTCTCGTCCTGCCAAACCGTTGTCCGCCATCACCCGGGCATACCATGACGCACTCGCCTTGGGAGTGCGGCGCTGGGTCGCGTAGTCGACGTGCACGAGCCCGAAGCGCTTGGCGTAGCCCTCGGCCCACTCGAAGTTGTCGAGCAGCGACCAGTAGAAGTAGCCCCGCAGGTCCACTCCTGCTTCGATCGCCGCGTGCGCCGCGCGCAGGTGTGCGTCGACGAACGCGATCCGGTCGGTGTCGGCGATGTGGCCGTCGGCCCCGATCTCGTCGGGAAACGCCACCCCGTTCTCCGTGATGTACAGCGGCAGGCGCGGGTACTCGGTGTGCAACCGCAGCAGCAGTCCCGTGAGTGGTTCGGGACTGATGTCCCAGCCGGAGTCCGTCTTCGGCAGGTCCCGCTCCGGAAAGCTCACGTGCTCCGCCCCGACCCACTCCGAGGGCAGGCCGGACCGCGCGTCCGGCACGGCCGACACCAGCAGGTCCCGGTAGTAGTTCACGCCCAGGAAATCCACCGGGGTGCCGATGATCCGCTCGTCACCGTCGTGGATCGCGTCACGCAGGCCGTAGGGCTCGAGGTCGGTGAGCACGTCGTCCGGGTAGCGCCCCCGCAGTACCGGGTCGAGGAACACGCGGTTCTGCAGCCCGTCGACCCGCCGGGCCACGTCCCAGTCCGCGGCCGACCCGGGGTCGGCGACCCCGACCGGGAACAGGTTGAGTGTCACCCCCACCTCGGCACCGGGCACCGTGTCCCGGATCGCGGCGGCCCCCAGCCCGTGCGCGAGCAGCAGGTGGTGCGCGGCGGCGACGGCGGCACGGGGCTCCGTGCGTCCGGGAGCGTGCCGCCCCGATCCGTAGCCGAGGAAGGCCGAGCACCACGGCTCGTTCAGGGTCGTCCACGTGCCGACCCGGTCGCCGAGGCGCTCGACGACGGCGGCGGCGTAGTCGGCGAACCGGTACGCCGTGTCGCGGGCGGTCCACCCGCCCCGCTCCTCCAGCGCCTGCGGGAGATCCCAGTGGTACAGCGTGGGCCACGGGGTCACTCCCGCATCCAGCAGGTTGTCGATCAGCCGCTCGTAGAAGTCGAGCCCCGCCGCGTTGATCTCACCACCGTCCGGGCGGACCCGGGGCCACGCCAGAGAGAAGCGGTACACGCCCACGCCGAGGTCCCGCATGAGCGCGACGTCGGCGGGCATCCGGTGGTAGTGGTCGGCGGCGGGATCACCGGTGTCCCCGCCCGCCACGGCCCCCTCCCTGGCACAGAAGGCGTCCCAGATGGACGGTGTCCGGCCGTCAGCGGTGGTCGCGCCCTCGACCTGGAACGCCGCCGTGGCCACTCCCCAGCGGAAGTCCGCAGGGAACGTCACGGGTGGCGCCGGCGTCGCGGGGTTTCCGGCCGGTCCGGTTCCGTCATGAACTGTCGACACGAGCTATCCCTTCACAGCACCTTGCATGATCCCGGCCACGATCTGGCGGCCGAGCAGGAAGAACACGACGAGGATCGGAACGGTGGCCAGCGTGGTGCCCGCCAGCACCAGCGAGTAGTCCACGTAGTAACCGCTCTGCAGCTTCTCCAGCGCCACCTGGACCGTCGGGTTGTCCGGTCCCAGCGCCACCAGCGGCCACAGGAAGTCGTTCCAGGACGTCATGAACGTGAACATGGCGAGAAACGCCGCCGCGGGTCGCACGGCGGGCAGGCACACGTGCCAGAACACGCGGATCATCGAGCAGCCGTCCACCCGTGCGGCCTCGATGAGTTCGTACGGGACGGCACTCACGGTGTACTGGCGCATCCAGAACACACCGATGGCCGTCACGAGGTTCGGCACGATCACGGCCTGCAACTGGTTGGCCCAGCCCAGCTCGGCCATCGCCATGTAGAGCGGGATGATGCCGAGCTGCGTCGGCACCGCCAGCGTCGCGACGACGAACACGAACAGCCCGTTGCGGCCCTTGAACCGCAGTTTGGCGAACGCGAACCCGGCCAGGCTGGAGAACAGCACCGTCGAGATCGTCACCGACCCGGAGACGATGACGCTGTTGCCGAGCGCCTTCCAGAACGGCACGGTGTCGAACACCCGCGCCGCGTTGGCGAAGAAGTTGCCTCCGGGTACCAGTGGCGGGATCTGCTCGGTCAGCATCGAGCCGTCCCGGCTGGCGACCAGGAACGACCAGTAGAACGGGAAGACCGAGCCGAGGACGAAGGCGATCAGCAGCCCGTAGACCCAGAAGGTGGGCCTGCCGGGGCCGGACAGCCGCGGTGTGCGGGCACGGGTCAGGACAGACACGCTCATCGATCGTCCCCCGTCGAGGCGATACGCCGCGTCAGCAGGAAGTTCACGAGCGCGATGCCGATGATGAGGACGAACAGCACCCACGCGACGGCGGAGGCGTAGCCGAGGTCCTCGCGCTCGAACGCGGACTGGTACATGTACAGGGTGATGGTCTGGAACTGATTGGTGGAACCACCGTTGTTCGAGCCCGGCATCGCGTCGAACAACTTGGGCTCGGTGAAGATCTGCAGGCCACCGATCGTCGAGGTGATCACCACGAAGATCAGGGTCGGCCGCAGCATCGGCAGCGTGACGCTGACGAACCGGCGCACCGCGCCGGCGCCGTCGACCACGGCGGCCTCGTTGACCTCCTTCGGGATGGCCTGCATGGCGGCCAGCACGATCAGCGCGTTGTAGCCCACCCAGCGCCAGTTCACCATCACGGCGATGGCGACGTGGCTGGAGAACCGGTCGGCCTGCCAGTCGACCCGGTCCAGGCCCAGCAGTTCCAGTACGCCGTTCACCAGCCCGTACTGCGGGCCGAACAGGTTGGCGAAGATGATGCCCAGCGCCACCAGGGACGCCACGTACGGCATCAGCACGCCGACCCGCCACCCCGTCGGGAACCGCACCCGCGTGTTCAGCAGCGCCGCCAGCAGCACCGCCATGATGATCTGCGGCCCGCTGGAGAGCACGAAGATGCTCAGCGTGTTGACCAGGGTCTTCCAGAACTGCTCGTCACCGAGCAGCCGCGCGTAGTTGTCCAGGCCGAGAAACGACGGGGAGTCGTCGATCAGTTCCCAGTCGAACAGCGACACGTACGCCGTGTAGAGCAGGGGGAACAGGCCGACGACACCGAAGATGACGAAGAACGGCGCCACGTAGAGGTACGGCGAGTAGCGCACGTCCCACCGGCTCACCCGGTCACGCCAGCTGGGGCGCGACCGGGTGAGCGGAGGGCCCGCGGGCTCGGGCGCCGCCTCGTCCTCGGCAGCCGCCGGGGCGGGGCTCGTCTGACTCACGTTCGCTCCCGTCAGGACGCGATCTGCTTGGCGGACTGGACGAGCTGCTGCCAGCCCTCGTCGGGCGAGGCACCCTGCTCGACGGACTGCAGTGCGGGAGTGGCCGCGTTCTCCTGGATCTTGCCGTCACCGGGGCCCTTGTACTGGGCCTCGCCCACCTTCTGCGCCTGCGCCGCGAACAGCTCCCCGATCTCGGCGCCACCGAAGTACTCGTTGGTCGCCGCCAGCAGATCCGGTGACTCCAGCGCCTCGACCTGGCTGGGGAACGCTCCGGCCGCCTTGAACGCGGTGATCTGCTGTTCCGGTTCGGTCAGCCATGCCGCGAACGCCGCGGCCTCCTCCGGATGCTCGCTCTGCGTGGGCACCGCGAGGTAGGAGCCACCCCAGTTGCCACCGCCGCCGGGGAACGCGTCGGTCACGGCCCACTCGCCCGCCAGGTCCTCGCCCGCCTGCTCCTCGATCACCCCGAGCATCCACGCCGGGCAGGTCTTCGTCGCGAACGCCGACTGGGTGAAGCCGCTGTTCCACTCGTTGCTGAACGCCACGAGCCCCGCGGACTGGCCGCGCGCGGCCGCGTCCGTCACCTCGTCCCAGTTCTGCCGGATCGTGGGGTTGGATTCGATGGTCAGGTTGTCCTGCCGGTCGAAGTAGCCCACGTCGAGCTGGTTCTGCATGGCGTTGAAGATCTGCGCCGACGAGTCGAACCACGCCACGTCGTCGACCTCGGCGATGAACTCGTCACCGGCCTCGAAGTAGCTGTCCCAGGTCTCGAACAGCGCCTTGACGTCCTCGGGGTCGGACGGCAGCCCGGCCTGCTCGAAGAGATCCTTGCGGTAGCACATCGCCAGGGGGCCGATGTCCGTGCCGTAACCGAGCAGCTTGCCGTCCTTGTCCTGGCCGCTCTCGTACTTCCAGTCCAGCCAGCGGTCGGGACCCACGTCGGACGGCCCGATTTCGCTCAGGTCGTGGAAGCGGCTCGACTTGCCCAGCGCCTCGGGCATGTGGCCTTCCTCGATGGCGACCACGTCCTCCAGCCCGGACCCGGCGCCGAGTTTCGTGAACATGGCCTGGTGGTGCGGGCCGCCCTGCCCCGTGGTGTGGGGCACGATGTCGATGTCCGGATTGAGCCGCTCGTACTCGGCGTAGAGCTCCTCGTATCCGAACTCGCCGAAGGTCGCGATGGTGAGCTCGGTCTTGCCGCCGTCGGCGGAGTCGTCCCCGCCACAGGCCACGGTCACCAGACCTGCGGCGGCCACGGCGGAGGTCGCGGCGATGGCGCGTCTGAGTTGGTGTCGCACGGTCACCCCTCGTTGGGTTGGCTACACGAAAACTGGGAGCGCTCCCAGTTGAGGGAGAAGACTGCACCCTCACCCGTTCGGGTGTCAATGCGCGATGACCAGCTTGTTACCTCAGCGTCTCAACCGTGGCCCCCACATCTGCGCAGCAGAACTGGGAGCGCTCCCGGTCAGGACCGCCGCAACAGGAGTGGGCAGACGATCGCGGCCACGACCAGAACCACGGCCGCCGTGACGGTAGCGGCACTCAGGCCGTCGACGAACGCGGCGCGGGCGAGATCGCTGAGTTCGGCGGCGGTCTGCACCGGAAGCCGCTCCGCCACGCCGAGCGCCGCACCCAGGCTGGACCCGACCGTTTCGGCTCCTTCGGCCGGGATATCACCGGGAACGCCGTCGAGCACCCGGGACCGGTAGAGCGCGGTCCCGATCGAACCGAGGACCGCGATACCCAGCGCCGCCCCGAACTCGGCGGCCGTCTCCGACAGCGCGGAGGCCGCTCCCGCGCGTGAGGCGGGCACGGACGCCACGACGACGTCAGTGGCGAGGGTCATCATCGGCGCGATCCCCGCGCCGATGACACCCGCGGCCACGACGGCGAGGACAAGGCCGTCGCCGACGGGTGCGCGGCTCAGGGCCAGCATTCCCCCGGCCGCCACGAGCGAGCCCACGCCGAAGACCACGGCGTAGCCCAGGCGGCCGACGAGCACCGACGACACGACCGACATGACTCCCACTCCGGCCATGACGGGCAACAGCGCCACGGCGGCGGCCAGCGGAGAGAGCCCGTGGACCAGTTGCAGGTACTGGGCGTTGTAGAGCATCACGCCCACCAGCGAGAACATCGCCAGCCCCGCGCCGAGGATCGCGCCGGTGAACCGGGGATGCGTGAACAGCCGCAGCTCGACCAGCGGAGTGGACAGACGACGTTGCCGCGCCAGGAACACCGCGCCGAACAGCAGGCCCACGGCCAGCGCCCCGACCGGCGCAGGGCCGAGCGCCCCTTTCTCCGCGACCGCCTTCACCGACCAGACGACCGGCAGGATCATGGCGAACGACAGCGTCACGCTCCACAGGTCCAGCGGTGCCGCAACGGCACCGCGGTACTCCGGCACGAGCCGGGGCGCGAGCGCGACCAGCGCCACGACGGCGGGCACGTTGATCAGAAACACCGATCCCCACCACAGCGACTCCAGCAACACACCACCGACGATGGGCCCGAGGGCGATGCCACCGGACAGGCTCGCCGTCCAGATCCCGATGGCGCGGGTCCGCTCGCGCGGATCGGGAAACATCGTGCGGATCAGCGACAGTGTCGACGGCATCAGCGTGGCGCCACCGATGCCCATCAGAGCCCGGGCGGCGATGAGGACCTCCGGTGTCGCGGCGAACGCCGCGAGCACCGACGCCGCGCCGAACAGCCCCGACCCGAGCAGCAGCAGCCTGCGCCTGCCGATCCGGTCACCCAGATTGCCCATGACGATCAGCAGCCCGGCCAGCAGGAACCCGTACACGTCGAGGATCCACAGGGTCTGACTCGGACTCGGTGCCAGCTCGGCCGTGATGGTCGGGATCGCGATGTGCAGGATCGTGACCGCGGCGATCGAACTCGCTGACCGCGACGGCCTGGACGCGGTCTCGATGCGCCGGGTGGCCGAGTACCTGCGCACCGGCCCGGCGTCGCTCTACCGCCACATCGCTCACCGGGACGAACTGGTCACCGCGATGGTCGAGCACGTCACCGCCGCGTTCGACTATCCGGACCCCGCCGGATTGGACTGGCGCGAGTGCATGCACGTGCTGGCCCGGCAGGACTGGACCGCCTTTCTGACCCACCCGTGGCTGCTGACGGCCACCACCACCGTCACCCCGCCCTTCGGGACAGCGTCGCTGGCGGCCATGGAATGGGCGCTGACGGCGCTGGGGGAACTCCGGCTCCCCCCGCACGAAGCCGCTCGCGCGATCATGACGATCAACAATTACGTCCAGGGCACGGCGCGGGTCGTGTTGGGGCAACCCCGTGAAGGCGCCGAGCCGGACCCCGGCCGCAGCTGGCAGGACCGGCTCCACGACACCGATCTCCGGTCGTTCCCGCGCCTGCGGGCGCTGATCGCCGAGCCGCTGCCGGACGGGGACCGGAACTGGTTCGAGGACGGTCTCGACGTCATTCTGGACGGCGTGCAGGCACGACGGCGCGGCGAGCAGAGATGACGGGCGGGTCGCGGGAGATCCGGCGACAACTCCGGGGCACCGTGCCCCAGCTTCGCTTCGCGCCAGTACCGTCTTCCCATGCGGTTCCGCGACGATCCCGACGGCGACCGGTTCTTCGCCCTGCGCACCTTCCGGCGCGACGGTAGGGTTACGGCCACGCCGGTGTGGCTCGCGCCAGTCGGTGATCGCTGGTACGCCTATACGCCCAGCCGGTCGTGGAAGGTCGTGCGCATCCGCCGTACACCCCGGATCGAGATCGCCCCTTCGACCTTCGATGGCACACCCACCGGCGCATGGCTCACCGGAAACGCGAGGATTCTGCCCACGGCGGAGCTGCCCGCCGCGAAGCGTGCGATGCTCGCGAAGTACGGCACGGCGTTCCGGTGGTTCGTGCTCGTGACCTTTCTCGGCAGGTGGCGTCGGCGCGGCGGACCCGCGGTGGGTCTGGAGTTCGTGCTGGACGAGCCGGGCGCCGAGGACACAACCACCTGAGGACGACCTAGCCCCCACGCCGGCGTGTGTGCCGGAACAGACCCGCCGCCAGTACCACCAGCCACACGACCACCAGCGTCAGCGCCAGGGCGACCGGGTAGTCGCGGTCGTGCAGGCCGGGGTTCGCGGGTGCCGGATACGGCCGGTACAGCAACGGCACGGCAAGCAGCACCAGTACCGCGCTGAGCACCGCGCCCGCCGCGACCGGCGCGCGCCACGGCTCCGGCAGCACGCGGGCCAGCAACACACCCGCGACGCCGACGAGCGGAGCGACGAGGAAGTCGTGGGCGAGCGTGCCACCCGCGAACCACCACAGTGCCGAGGGCCAGCGCGCCGAGGTCGTCACGAACTCGAAGGCCAGCACGCCGCCCCAGGCCAGGGCGGCCAGCCCGGCGAGCGACAGCAGCACCCGTGCGGTCCTCATGTCCTCACAGCACCTCGATCCGGTCGAGCCACTTGGTCTGCAGGACACCGGGGCGGTTCGGGGCGATCAGCCGGCACGGGTAGCCGTGGTCCGGCGGGAGATCGGCCCCGTCGAGCCGCAGCGCGAGCAGGGCCAGCCGGTCGCGCGCCGCGTGGGCGGACAGCTCACTGACGCTCCACAGCGAGCCGCGCTCCAGCGACACCAGCCGCACCGCGCGGCCCTCGGGAAC
Source organism: Saccharomonospora piscinae (assembly GCF_005862235.1). Taxonomy (GTDB): domain Bacteria; phylum Actinomycetota; class Actinomycetes; order Mycobacteriales; family Pseudonocardiaceae; genus Saccharomonospora; species Saccharomonospora piscinae. The sequence continues at coordinate 789,879 of NZ_VCEK01000001.1, forward strand.
CCCTGCCGCGCGCAGCAGGTCCGGCACGGCGACTCCGGTCCAGGTGGCGGTGGCGGTCCAGCCCTCGACACACGTGATGGGCAGGCGGGCCGTGGTCTGGGGCAGTCCCGCGAGCGCGGCCCGGGTGAAGGTTCGCGTACCGCCGGGCACCGCCACGGCGAGCCGCCAGTCCGGGTCGTCGACGCGGACGTTCGCGGCGGCGGCGGTGCGGTTCACCGGCAGGCCCGGCCCGGTCGCCCACGTCAGCGGCGTCACCGGGCGCAGCGCCTCGATCGGCGCGCCCGCCGTGGCGACGGCGGCGGTTCCGCCCGCCACGGCCGTGACGCGCAGGAACCCGCGCCGGGACAGCAGTCCCCGCTCCGGCGGCCCGCTGTCCAGGGGCTCGCGCAGCGTCCGGCGCACGACCGGCAGCTTCACGGCGACGTGGACGAGGACCGAGCCGATCGCCACCCAGGCCACGAGGTAGTGGACCTGCGGGAAGAAGAACCCGAAGGCGTAGTTCTGGGCCACGTTGAACAGCCCGGTGACGAGCTGGAAGAACGCCGCGCTCACGAGCACGAGAATCGAGAGCCGCTCCAGCGCGTGTCCGGCCGAGCGCACGACGGGTCGCTGGAACAGTCTCGGGTAGACACTCCACAGCTTCGCCAGCAGCAGCGGTACGGCGATCACCCCGGAGACGACGTGGATGCCCTGGGTGATCCCGTACAGATACACCGGGCGGGTTGGCCACGCGAACCAGCCCGGCGGGTGCTGCAGCAGGTGGCTCAGCAGGCCGGTCAGGAAACACAGTCCGAACGCGACCCCCAGCCACACCCCGACCCGGGAAGTGACGCGGGCGTCGTGCGCCTCGGAGCGAAACCGCGGCCGGGCACCCATCACAACACCGTGCGCGGCAGCGCACGCGCCACGGCGGCGGCGAAACGCGAGCCCGGCGTCCGCGCCACGACGCCGTTGACGTCGTCGAGAGTGTCCACATCGGTGAGGACGGGCAGTGCGGCCAGGCGCAGGCCCCGCGTCCGGAGCGCGGCCTCGGTGCGGGCTCCGGTGTCGGGGCGCGACATCGGCACCGCCCGCAGCACCTCCGCGGCACGGGGATCGCGCAGCGCCAGGGCCCACCAGCCGCCGTCGGCGGCGGGGCCCACCACCCCGTCGGCGTCGTCGAGCCGGGACAGCGCCGTGGCGAGCAGATCCGGGGACACCTGCGGGGTGTCCATGCCGATCTGCACCACCCTCGCGCCCGGATACGCCAGTGCGACGTCCTCGTGCGCGTGAGCCAGCCGTTCGGCGAAGGTGGCACCGCGCTGCGCCACCACGTCGCAGCCGGCCAGCAGCGCCCGCACCGACTCTCCCTGCTCGGCCGAGGCGAGATCTCCCGCGAGCGCGACGAGCGTGCGAGTGCCGGGCGTGGCCAGCGCCGCGTCCAGCGTGTCCAGCAGCGCCGCGGCGGCGATCCGCGCGGCGGCCACCGAGCCAAGGGACTCGGCGAGCCGGGTCTTGGCCAGCCCCGCGACCGGCGCCTTGGCCACGACGAGCACCACCCTCGCGTGCCGTCCCGCCCCGCTCATCGCAGCACCCGCGACATGTCCCGCACGGCGCGCAGCGTGCCGCGCACGGTACCGGTCACCTTGCTGCGGGTCCCGGCGTGGCGCGCGCGGTAGGTCATGGGCAGCTCCACGATCGACCATCCCGCCCCGGCGGCACGCAACAGGACCTCCAGCGGATAGCCGAACGCCCGGTCGCGGACGCCGAGATCGAGCAGCTCCGTCCTCGGGGCCACGCGCACCGGTCCGATGTCGGTGACCGCGACGCCCCGGCGCCGCAGCAGGGCCGCGACCACCCGGTTGCCCATCCTGGCGTGCCACGGCCACACGCCGCGCCCCTCGGGTCGGCGCGCCCCGACGACGAGTGTGCCCGGTGCGACCCTGGCGACGAGCGCGGTGAGCTCACCCGGGTCGAGCGAGCCGTCGGCGTCGAGCACACACACGACGTCGGCGCTCGCGTGCTCGACTCCGGTGTGTACGGCGGCGCCGTAGCCGCGGCGCGGTTCACGCACGACCTTCGCGCCCCACGCCGCCGCTACCTCGGGCGACGAATCGGTCGAGCCGTTGTCCACGACGATGGCCCGGTAGCCCTCGGGCAGCGCTTCGAGCACGCCCGGCAGGGCCGCCGCCTCGTCGAGGCAGGGCAGGATCACGTCAACGCTGTCGATGTTCACCAGTGCCACGGTAGAGCCGCCAACGGCGGGCGGCAGCCGGACGGAGGTGACGAATCTCGACCCGACGCGACGCACTAGCGTGACGCCGGTGACCGTGCACAACTCCGACGAGGATGCCCCGGCGCGCACGCACCGGGCCGACCTGCTGGCCGCCGGTGCCGTCGTGGCACTGGTGCTGGCCGCGATCGCGGGCACCCTGTGGTGGAACGACGGCAGGCAACTCGGCCCCGGGTCCTTCGGGGGCGCGCCGGCCGACTTCGGGGAGTGGCCGCTGCTCGGCTTCTTCCATCCCCACATCGGGCCGGGCACGGTGCCCGCCGTGCTGCTGGCCGTCGCGGTCGTCGTCCTCGGCCCCGGGCTGGCCGAACGGCTGCCCTGGCGCGCGGCGCTGGCCGCCGCGTACGGAACCGCGGTGGCGTGGACCATGGCGCTGGCGCTCGTGGACGGCTGGCGGTTCGGCTTCACGAAACGGCTGACGGGGGGCACGGAGTACCTGCACGAGGTACCGGGCATCACCGACGTCGGCGTGATGCTGCGGACCTTCGCCGACCGGATCGTGGACTTCCAGCCCGATTCGTGGACCACCCACGTGTCGGGCCACCCTCCGGGCGCGACGCTGGTGTTCGTGTGGCTGGACCGGATCGGGCTGGGCGGCGGCACGGCGGCGAGCGTGGTCTGCGTGCTCGCCGGGGCCGCCGCCGTCGTGGCGGTGCCGGTGACGCTGGCCGCGCTGGGCCACCGGGACACCGCGCGGGCCGCGCTGCCGTTTCTGGTGCTCTTCCCGGGCGCGGTGTGGGTGGGGGTGTCGGCCGACGCGCTGTTCATGGGCGTGACCGCCACCGGCGTCGCGCTGCTCGCCGTCGGTGCCACGCGCGGGCGGGTGCTGCCGTGTGTGGCCGCCGGTGTCCTGCTGGGGTTCGGCATCTTCCTGTCCTACGGGCTGGTCCTCATGGGCGCCGTCGCGCTCGCCGTGATCGTCGTGACCAGGAACTGGCGGGCCCTGGGCTCGGCCGTCGTGGGGGCGCTGGCCGTCACCGGGGCGTTCGCCGCCGCCGGGTTCTGGTGGTTCGACGGATACGGCAACGTCGTGATCCGGTACTACCAGGGCATCGCCGCCGACCGGCCGTTCGAGTTCTGGGTGTGGGCCAACCTCGCGTGCTTGGCGCTGGCCACCGGCCCGGTCGTGGGACCCGGGCTGCGCAGGGCCGCGCTCGCGTGGCGGCGGGTGCCCGGCCTGGTCGCGGTGGTGGCCGGAGCGGCCGTCGCGGTCGCCGCCGCCGACCTGTCGGGGATGTCGAAGGCCGAGGTCGAACGCATCTGGCTCCCGTTCGCGATCTGGCTGGTCGCGGCGGCCGCCCTGGTGCCGGTCCGGGCGCGGCGGTGGTGGTTGCTCGCGCAGGCGGCCACCGCGCTGGCCGTGAACCACCTCATGCTCACCAACTGGTGAGCCCGTGACGCTACGCGGAAGCGACCGGCGCCCGTAGCGGGTCGGTCGCGAAGGCGGCCACCCCGTCGGCGAAGGGCACCTCCGCCGAGAACCCGAGCAGCTCCCGCGCCCGCGCCGGGTCGGCCACCACGTGCCGCACGTCGGCAGGCCGGGCGCCACCGACGACCTTCGGCGACGGCCCTCCGGTCGCCCGCGCGAGTTCGGTGGCGAGCTCACCGACCGTGTGCGGCTCGCCCGAGCAGACGTTGACCGGCGTCAGCTCGCCCTCGGCACCGGCCCGCTCCACGGCCAGCACGTTGGCCAGCGCGACGTCGCGGACGTGAACGAAGTCGCGGCACTGCGCGCCATCCTCCAGCACCGTGGGGGCCAGGCCGTTCTCCAGGGCCGAGCGGAACAGCGACGCCACCCCGGCGTAGGGGGTGTCGCGCGGCATCCTCGGCCCGTACACGTTGTGGTAACGCAGTGCCCACACGTGCCCGCCGGTCTGCCTGGCCCACGCGGCGGCCAGGTGCTCCTGGGCGACCTTCGTGGCGGCGTAGGTGCTGCGCGGGTCCACGGGCGCGTCCTCGGGGACATGCCGCCACCGCAGCGGCGCGCCACACAGCGGACATGGCGGCTCGTAGCGGCCCGCGTCGAGCTCCGCCCGCGTCCGGGCGCCGGGGCGGACCTCGCCGTGGACCTCGCACGCGTACCGGCCCTCGCCGTAGACCACCATCGACGACGCGAGCACGAGCCGCCGCACCCCGGCCGCGTGCAGGGCGGCCAGCAACACCGCCGTGCCGTGGTCGTTGTGGCTCGCGTACAGCGGCGCGTCGGAGGGGTCGAGCCCGTGGCCCACGACGGCGGCCTGGTGACACACGACGTCGACCCCGGTCAGCAGCTCGCCCAGCAGGCCCGCGTCCCGGACGTCCCCGCGCACGAGTTGGTGCCCGCTGACCCAGTCCGGCGCCCCGGCACCGCCGTGGGCGGTGTCCAGCAGTGCGTCCAGCAGGAGCACCTCGTGGCCTCGGGCGGTCAGCTGGTCGGCGACGTGGGAGCCGACGAACCCGGCCCCACCGGTGATCAACACTCGCATGCGACCACGGTAGGGCGCCGCGTCGGCGCGCGCGCGGCGACGCGCCCCGCCCGCGCCGTATGGCGCGACTGTGGGGATCGTGTGGCCGCGCCCGTCAGGCTGGCGACAGCGGCCGGGACACGGTCGCCAGGCAGCCAGCCTGCCGAAGGAGAGGTCAAGGAGTGGTCATGGAGTTCCGCCTGCTGGGGGCGGTGCGCGCGGAGGTACCGGCCCGCACGCTGGTCGTGACGTCCGGGCGGGCGCGGGCGTTGCTGGCGGCGCTGTCTTGGCGACCGCGCGAGTTCGTCGCCGACGACCTGCTGATCGATCGCATCTGGGGCGGATCGGTACCCGGCGATCCCCGGGACGCGCTGTACACGGCGGCGAAGCGGTTGCGCCGGGTGCTGCGGGCGCACTCCCCCGTCGGCTGGGTCGTGCGGCAGCGCGGCGGGTACCTGCTCGACGCCGACCCGCAGCGCATCGACGTGCATCGGTTCCGGGCGCTGGTCACCCGAGCCGGGGCCGCCCCCGACCGCGCCGCGGCCGGGCACTATGACGAGGCGATGCGGCTGTGGGCTCCGGTCCCGCTGGCGGATGTCGAGGGTGTGTGGGCGGAGCGCGTGCGCCGGGCGCTGAGCGCGGAGTGGCTGGCCGCGCGGGTCGCGGGCATCGAGGTGGAGCTCCGCCTCGGCAGGCACGCACAGCTGATTCCCGCGCTGCGCGAGCTGGCCTGGGATCATCCGCTGGACGAGCGCATCACCGCCCTGCTCATGCGCGCGCTCTACCACGACGGTCGTCGCGCGGAGGCGCTGGACACCTACCTACGCAGCAGGCGGACGCTGGTGGAGGCCGTGGGCGACGAACCGGGCCCGTTGCTGCGCCGCGTCCACGCCGACATTCTCCAGTCCGCACCGGAACCGGTCGCGCCGCGCTGATCACACGGCGGCCAGCCGCCACCGCACGACGTGGGTGGCGCCGGGTGCGAGCCGGACCACGTCCCGGCCGCTGTTGAAGGCGTCCGGCGGACACGTCATCGGTTCCACCGCCAGCCCGGTGCGGTCCAGGACCGGCTCGGGGCGGTCGGCGGTGTGGACCTGCACCCACGGGCACATCGAATCCCACCGCAGGCGCACGCCGTGGCCGTCGGCGGCGAGCACCACGGCTTCGGCCGTGGTCCCGGCGCCGAACTCCACGCCGCCGAAAGCGTGGTCCACCTTCAGCGGGCCGATCGGGTGGCCGTCCCGGAAGTCGAACGGGGAACCGGCCACCTCCCGCTGCCCGGTGGGCAGCAGCCGGTGCGGGTCCACGTCCAGCACGCGCGAGGCGGGCAGGCGCAGCGTCCAGTCGTTCACCCGGCCCGCGCCCCCGACCAGGTACGGGTGGATCGAGCAGCCGTACGGCGCCACCCCGGTGAGCGTGTTCTCGGCCGACACGCTCACGGTCAACCCCGCCTCGGTCAGCTCGTAGGTCGTCACCAGCCGCAGCCGGAACGGGTAGCCGGGCGTGGGCCACAGCGTGTGCTCCAGCTTCAGGCTCGACCGCGAGTGGCCCACCGGCCGCCACGCCGCCCAGCAGACAAGGCCGTGCAGCGCGGTGGCCCGCTCCGGTTCGGTGAGGGGAAGCTGCAACACCGTCTCGCCGTGCGGGTGCCGCCCGTCGGCGATGCGGTTGGGCCACGGTGCCAGCACCGCGCCCGAGTAGACCGGCCTGACCTCGTCCTCGGCGAAAGCCCGGACCAGGGCACGGCCGTCGTGGGTCAGCGTCCGCAGCGCGGCACCCACCTCCGTGACGGTCGCGCGGTAACCGGCGGCGCGGAGGACGAACTGCTCGCCCGACGGGCTCATCGGCGCTGTCCCTTCCCTTCCTCGTGCCCGCGACGTGTCAGGCACGCAGCAGGACCTTCACCACGGCGGGATCGCGCCGGGCGACCAGGCGCAGGGCCTCCCGCGCCTCGGCCAGCGCGAACTCGTGGGTCACGATCAGCGCCGGGTCGAGAGTGCCCGCGGTGAAGGCCCGCACCGCGTGGACCCACGCCCTCGGCGGGGCGCCGAACACGGGATACACGGCGATCTGGCCGGTGACCAGCTCCCGCGTGGTGAGGTGGTCGTCCTCGCCGGGGATACCGGTGAGCACGACCCGCCCGCCCCGCCGCACCAGGCGCACCGCGCTCGCGGCCGTGCCCGCCGCGCCCGCCGCCTCGACGACGACGTCGAAGTGCCGGGTCAGTGCCTCCGCATCGTCCGGGGTCACGAGCGCGCTCGCTCCACATGCGACGGCCAGCCCGGTCCGGGCCGTCGCGGGATGGACCACGACCAGTTCGGCCGGGCCGTGTGCCCGCAGCAACTGGGTGGCGAGCAGGCCGAGCGTGCCACCGCCCACGACAGCCACCCGCTCGCCCGGTAACACCCCCGCGCGCAGGCACGCCTCCGCCACGCAGGCCGCGGGCTCCAGTCCCGCGGCGGCACGCAGGTCCGCGCCCTCGGGCAGCACGTGCAGCAGCCGGGCAGGCACCCGCAACCACTCCGCCCACGCGCCGTCCCGGGTGAAGCCGGTCTCGTCGTAGGGACCGTGGCAGACCGTGGGTTCTCCCCCTCGGCACGCCGGGCACACCTGGCACGACCGGAAGCCCTCCCCCACCACCGGGCTGCCCACCAGCGACACGGGCACGCCGACCCCGACGGCCTCCACCGTGCCCGCCCACTCGTGCCCCGGCACCACCGGATACCGCGCGAAGGCCGCGGGCCGCGTGCCCGCGAACAGTTCCACGTCCGAGCCGCAGATCCCGCTGTAGGCCACGCGCACCAGCGCCTCGCCGGACTCCGGCGCGGTACGGGCGGCGGAGAACACCGTCAGGCGTCCCGGTTCGTCGATCCGGACGGCCGGGCTCATCGCGCTCATCTGCTCTCCCTCGGCTGCGGTGACGCGGCGCGCTCAGCCCGCGAACGGTGTGGTGGGCAGGCCCGAGACACCGGGGCGGCAACGGAACAGCGCACCGGCGGCGGGCTCCTCCGTTGCCGCCGTGCCCGACAGCCCCTGCCGGGACGTGGTGACGTACAGATCGGTCAGGTCGTCACCCCCGAAGGCACACGCGCTCACCCGCGTGGCGGCGACCTCCACCACCTCGTCGAGCCGCCCGTCGGGCGTGTAGCGGTGGACGGCACCGCCTCCCCACAGCGCCACCCACAGCCCGCCCTCCGCGTCGAGGGTCATGCCGTCGGGCATACCCCGCTCCGGCGGGATCTCCACCACGGTGCGCGGCCGGGAGAACCGGCCGCTGTCGCCGTCGAAGTCGTAGGCGGCGACCCGCTGGGTGGGCGAGTCCACGTAGTACACGGTCGCACCGTCCGCGCTCCACCCGATGCCGTTGGAGATCGTCACCCCGGTGAGTACCGGGTGGACGGTGCCGTCGGCGTCCAGCCGGTAGAGCGCACCCCGGCCGGGGGCGGCGTCGTAGGCCATCGACCCGCAGTAGAACCGGCCCTGCGGGTCGCAGCCACCGTCGTTCATGCGCACCCCGGGGTCGTCCCAGACGGCGGGCAGGATCGTCACCGCTCCGGTGTCCGGTTCCACGAGCGCGAACCCCCGCTCGACCGCGACGACGAGGCCGCCGCCCCGCCTCGGCCGCAGTGCCGCCGCCACCGTCGAGACGGCACGGCGTGACACCGGGCCGCCGGGCCGGTGGGCGAGCACGTCCCCCCGCAACAGGTCCACGAACCGCAGCAGCCCGGCGCCGGTATCCCAGACGGGCCCCTCGCCGTGGTGGGTGCAGACTTCGGTGACCTGCTCCGCCCTCGGCATCAGCGACGCTCGGACGGGCCGGGGCGCGGCGGCGCGAACGCGGTCATGGGGTGCGGCCTCCCTGGGGCGACGAGCACAGCAGGACCGCCTCAGTGTTAGCGCTCACATCGGGCTCGTCAAGGATTTCACCGACTTTTCACGGGCACACGGCCGCAGATAACAAGGCTCACATGTTATCGCTCACCCTACCGGGTGGGACCGTCCCCTCACCCGGGCCGCGGCCGGTCGCGCCGGTACGGTCGAGGCCGAACCCACCCAGCCGGAGGTAGTCATGGCGAGCAACGCGCCCGCGCCAAGGCGGCCCGCCGTCATGGCCGACGTCGCGCGCCTGGCGGGGGTGTCCCAGCAGACGGTGTCGCGCGTACTCAACGAACACCCGTCCGTGTCACCGGTGACCCGGACCCGTGTCGTCGCGGCCATCGAGGAACTCGGCTACCGGCCCAACACCGCCGCACGGGCGCTCGTGACCAGGCGGACCGGAGTGCTCGGCGTGGTCGGGTTCGACACGTCGCTCTACGGTCCGGCCAGCACCCTGTCCGGGCTGGAACAGGCCGCGCGGCGGGCGGGCTACTACGTCAGCGTGGCCGGTGTTCGCGTGGCCGACGGAGCAGCGGTGCGGCAGGCTCTGCAACGGCTCACCAGCCAGTCGGTGGAGGGCGTCGTGGTGATCGCACCACGACGGGCCACGGTGGACGCACTCGCCGGCGCCTCCGCCGACCTCCCACTCGTCGTGGTGGAGGGCGGGGACGGCAACGGCAGGCCCGTGGTGTGCGTGGACCAGGCCGAAGGAGCCCGGCTGGCCACGCGGCATCTGCTCGCCCAGGGCGCTCCCACGGTGTGGCACGTCGCGGGCCCCTCCGACTGGCTGGAGGCGGAGAACCGCGTCGCGGGCTGGCGCGCCGAGCTCGCCGACGCCGGGATCGAGCCCGGGGAACCGCTGCACGGCGACTGGAGTCCGGCCTCGGGCTACTCGGCCGGGCAGCTGCTGGCCGAACGCTCCGACGTGCGGGCGGTGTTCGTCGCGAACGACCAGATGGCACTCGGTGTCCTGCGGGCCTTCCACGAGCGCGGCGTGTCCGTACCCGACGACGTCCTCGTGGCCGGCTTCGACGACATTCCCGAATCCGCCTACTTCACCCCGCCCCTGACCACCGTGCGGCAGGACTTCGAGGAGGTCGGGCGCCGCAGCATCGAGCTGCTGCTCGGCCAGATCGCCTCAGGACCTCCCGGCCCCGGCCCCGCGCCGGTCGCGGTCGTGGCGCCGGAGCTGGTCGTGCGCCAGAGCAGCGTCGGGCGCAGGCGGCGAGTTCGTCCCGTCCGCTGATCCGAGTGAGCGCTAACATGCACGGCCGCTCGACGCCGCCTTCCGGCGGCGACTTTTCTGATCGGCTCCCTTGACGCCGTCCATGTTAGCGTTCACACTTGCCGATCAAGTGACGCGGATCACCGCGCGAAGGGCGCCGGGTACGAGCCGCGCGCAGCTCGCGACGGCAGTCAGGAGGAAGATCGGTGCTCAGACGATGGACGGCTGCGGTGGCCGCCGTGACCCTGTTCGGCACTCTCGCCGCCTGCGGCTCGGACGACTCCGCCGGTGGGGAGCCCGATGGCCTCACGATGGGATTCGCGCAGGTCGGCGCCGAGAGCGGCTGGCGAACCGCGAACACGAAGTCGGTGCGGGAGGCCGCGCAGCGCGCCGGGGTCGAGCTGAAGTTCTCCGACGCCCAGCAGAAGCAGGAGAACCAGATCAAGGCCATCCGCTCGTACGTCCAGCAGCGGGTGGACGTCATCGCGTTCAGCCCGGTGGTGGAGACCGGCTGGGACACCGTGCTGCTGGAGGCCCAGCGCGCGGATATCCCGGTGATCCTCACCGACCGCGCCATCGACTCCGAGGACGACTCGCTCTACGAGACGTTCCTGGGCTCCGACTTCGTGGCGGAGGGCCGCAAGGCGGGCGAATGGCTCCTGCAGGAGACCGAGGGCGAGGACTCCGTCGCCGTCGTGGAGCTGGAGGGCACGACCGGAGCGGCACCCGCCATCGACCGCCACACCGGCTTCACCGAGGCGATCGCGGGTTCGGGAGTCGAGATCATCGCCTCCCAGACCGGGGACTTCACCCGCTCGGGCGGCAAGCAGGTGATGGAGGCGTTTCTCAAGGCACACGACGACATCGACGTGGTCTACGCCCACAACGACGACATGGGACTCGGAGCCATCGAGGCCATCGAGGCCGCGGGGCTCACCCCCGGCGAGGACATCAGGATCATCACAGTCGACGCCGTGCGGGACGGCATGCAGGCGCTCGCGGACGGAAAGATCAACTTCATCGTCGAGTGCAATCCCCTGCTGGGTGACCAGCTCATGGACCTGGCGGAGCGGGTCGTCGCGGGCGAGGAGGTGCCCAAGCGCGTCGTGGTCGAGGAGACCACCTTCACGCAGGAGGAGGCGCGGCAGGCACTGCCCGACCGGCAGTACTGAGGCCCCGGGGCGGGAAGCGAAGGCACACGATGACCGAGAACCGGAACACAGCGACGGCTCCCGCCCCGGAGCCGGTCCTCACTCTGCGGGGCATCACGGTGGAGTTTCCCGGCGTGAAGGCGCTCCAGGACGTCGACTTCCGCCTGTTCCCCGGCGAGGTACACGCGCTGCTGGGCGAGAACGGCGCGGGCAAGTCGACGCTCATCAAGGCACTCACGGGCGTTCACTCCGCCACGGCGGGCGAGATCCGGTTCGCGGGTGAGCGCGTGTCGTTCTCCGGCCCGGGGCAGGCGCAGCGGGCGGGCATCAGCACCGTGTACCAGGAAGTCAACCTGTGCCCGAACCTGACGGTGGGCGAGAACATCCTGCTCGGCAGGGAGCCGCGCAGGCTGGGCGGCATCGACGGCCGCGCGCTGCGCAGGCGTGCGGCCGAGCTGCTCGCCCGCATCGGCCTGCGCATCGATCCCGACTCGGCGCTGGGTTCGCATCCGATCGCGGTGCAGCAGCTGGTCGCCATCGCCCGCGCCGTCGCGATCGACGTGCGCGTGCTCGTGCTCGACGAACCGACCTCCAGCCTCGACGCCGACGAGGTCGCCGAGCTGTTCCGCATCATCCGGGTGCTGCGCGACGACGGCGTGGCCGTGTTGTTCGTGTCGCACTTCCTGGACCAGGTGTACGAGATCTCCGACCGGATGACCGTCCTGCGAGGCGGCGTGCTGGTCGGCGAGTACGCCACCCGGGAACTCGGCAGGCTCGACCTCGTGTCGGCGATGCTGGGCCGCGAACTCGGCACGCTGGAACAGGTGGAGCGGATGGCCACCGAGCACGAGGTGCGCGACGAGGGGACGGCGCCGCTGCTGCGCGCCAGCGGGCTCGGCCGGCGCGGCGCGATCGAACCGGTCGACCTGGAGGTCCGGGCGGGCGAGGTCGTGGGGCTGGCGGGGCTGCTCGGCTCCGGCCGCACCGAGCTCGCGCGGCTGTTGTTCGGCGCCGACCGGGCGGACTCGGGCCACGTCGAGATCGACGGCACGGCCGTGTCACTGCGCACGCCGCGCGCCGCCATCGCCCGTGGCGTCGCGTTCTGCTCCGAGGACCGCAAGGGCGAGGGCCTCGTCTCCCACCTCAGTGTCCGGGAGAACCTGGTGCTCGCCATGCAGGCGGCACGGGGCTGGGCCAGACCGGTCCCACGCCGGGTGAAGGACGCGCTCGTGCGGCGCTGGATCACCACGCTCGACATCCGCCCCGCGAACCCCGACGCGCTCGTCGGCACCCTCTCCGGCGGGAACCAGCAGAAGGTGCTGCTCGCCCGCTGGCTCGTCACCGAACCGAAGCTGCTCATCCTCGACGAGCCGACCCGCGGCATCGACGTCGGAGCGAAGGCCCAGATCCAGCGACTCGTCACCGAACTGGCCGCCGACGGCCTGGCGATCGTGTTCATCTCGGCCGAGCTGGAGGAGGTCGTGCGCATCAGCGACCGGGTCGTGGTGTTGCGGGACCGCCGCGCGGTCGCCGAGCTGGACCACCCGGACATCACCGTGGACGAGGTCATGGACCTGATCGCGCGCGGCGGTTCCCCGGCTGTCGAAAGGCTCGCGTCATGAGCCGCACCGCCGGGTTCGCGGCGCGAGCCCGCCACAGCACCGTCACCTGGCCGGTTCTGGCGCTGCTGGCACTGCTGGTCCTCAACGCCGTGGTCACACCGTCCTTTCTGGACCTCCGCTTCCAGGACGGCCACCTCTACGGCAGTCTGGTCGACATCCTGAAGAACGGCGCGCCGACGCTGCTGATCGCGCTCGGGATGACCGTGGTCATCGCGACCCGGGGCATCGACCTGTCGGTGGGCGCGGTCGCCGCCATCGCCGGGGCCGTGGCCTGCACCACCATCGCCGGCTCCGCCGACCAGGGCAGTGCCTCCACCGCGCTGTGGGGCATGGCGCTGGCGCTGGGACTGTGTGTGGCGCTCGGCGCGTGGAACGGCTTTCTCGTGTCGGTGCTCGGCATCCAGCCGATCATCGCGACGCTGGTCCTCATGACGGCGGGCCGTGGCGTCGCGATGCTGATCACCGACGGGCAGATCGTCACCGTCAACAACGGCACGTACGCGGGCGTCGGCGCCGGGTTTCTCGTGCTGCCCGTGGCCATCCTCATCAGTCTCGGCGTGTTCGCCCTCGTCGCCGTGCTCACCCGGCGAACCGCGCTCGGAACGCTGATCGAGGCCGTCGGCGGCAACCCCACGGCGAGCAGGCTGGCCGGCGTGCGCTCCCGCACCATCATCTGGACCGTCTACGTCTTCGCGGCACTGTGCGCGGGGGTGGCCGGGCTCATGATCAGCTCGAACGTGAGCGCCGCCGACGCCAACAACGCCGGGCTGTGGATCGAGCTGGACGCCATCCTCGCGGTCGTCCTCGGCGGCACGGCCCTCTCCGGAGGCCGGTACTCGCTGACCGGCACGCTCGTGGGGGCGCTGCTGATCCAGACGCTGACCACCACGGTCTACACCATCGGCATCCCCTCCGAGGTCACACTGGTGTTCAAGGCGCTGGTGGTCATCGCCGTGTGTCTCGTGCAGTCGCCGAAGGCCAGGGCGCTGCTGCGGCGCGGGCGGCGTTCCCCCTCGCCGCCCGGCCCCGCGGCAGGCGCGGGCGGCGAGGGCGGCAAAGGCGCGGAGGGCACAGCGGGCGCAGAGGGCGCCACCGAGACGGCTCCGACGGCGAAGGCGGGGCAGCGTTGACGGTCTCCTCCGCGTCCTCGAAGGCACCGGGTCGTGGGCGCCTCACCCCGCCGCGCAGGTTCGTCCCGCTGCTGGCCACCGTGGCGCTGTTTCTCGCCACCTTCGGCGTCGGTGCGCTGCGGTACGAGGCGTTCGCGTCCGGCCAGGTGTTCGCGAACCTGTTCATCGACAACGCGTTTCTCATCGTGCTCGCCGTGGGGATGACCTTCGTGATCCTCACCGGGGGCATCGACCTCTCGGTGGGCTCGGTGGTCGCGCTGTCCACGATGGTCGCCGCCGCGACCCTGCGGGACGGCTGGCCGGTGCCGCTGGTGGTGCTGGCGGTGCTCGTGCTCGGCACCGGGTTCGGGCTCCTCATGGGAATGGTGATCCACCATTTCGATATCCAGCCGTTCGTCGTCACGCTGGCGGGGATGTTCCTGGCCAGGGGGCTGTGCTTCGTCATCGACGTCGAGTCGGTCTCCATCAAGGACGAGGGCTTTCGCGACCTCGCCACCGGAGTGATCGAACTGCCGGGCGACGTCCGGCTCACCTACGGCGCCGTGGTGGCGCTGCTCGTCGTGGCCGTGGCGGTGTACGTGCTGCACCGGACCCGCTTCGGCCGCACCGTCTACGCCGTGGGCGGCAGTGAGCAGTCCGCCCTGCTCATGGGCCTGGCCACCGCGAGGGTGAAGGTGGGCGTGTACGCGATCAGCGGATTCTGCTCCGCGCTGGCGGGACTGCTGTTCGCGCTGTACATGCTCTCCGGCTACGGCCTGCACGCCGTGGGCATGGAACTGGAGGCCATCGCGGCGGTGGTGATCGGCGGCACCGTGCTCACGGGCGGCTCCGGCTACGTCGTCGGTTCGATGGTGGGCGTGCTGGTGCTCGGCACGATCCAGACGATCATCTCGTTCGAGGGAACGCTCAGTTCCTGGTGGACGAAGATCGTCGTGGGGCTCCTGCTCCTGGTGTTCATCGTGTTGCAGCGGGCCGTCGCGCGCCGTACCGGCCCGGCGAGGTGACCTCCGGGCCTTCGGGAACCGCGGACACGGCTACGGGAAGTGCGGACACGGCGACGTAGGCTGCGGACACGACGGAAACGGGGGTGGAGCCATGGTCTCGTCAGGACCGGTTCGGACCGCGGTAGTGGGGTTCGGCGTCTCCGGCAGGGTGTTCCACGCACCCTTCCTGGCCTGCGACCCGGCGTACTCGCTGGACGCGGTGGTCACGGCCGACCCTGAACGCGCCGCGACGGCCCGGTCGGCGCACCCCGGCGTCGAGGTGCTGCCCCACGCCGAGGACGTCCTGGCCCGCGCGGCCGACTTCGACCTCGTGGTCGTCGGCACCCCGCCGCGCACCCACGCCGAGCTGGCCTCGCGCGCCCTCGACGCGGGCCTGCACGTCGTGGTGGACAAACCGTTCGCGGTCAGCAGCGCCCAGGGCACGGCGCTCGTGGAGCGGGCCCGCGAGGCGGGTCGCGTGCTCACCGTGTTCCAGAACCGGCGCTGGGACGGCGACTTCCGCACGCTTCGCGGGCTCGTGGAGCGTGGCGAACTCGGCCGCGTCCACACCTTCGAGTCGCGGTTCGAGTCCTGGAAGCCGGGCGGACCGCGCAGCTGGAAGGCCGCCACACCGGTCGCCGACGGCGGCGGCATCCTGTTCGACCTGGGCAGCCACCTGATCGACCAGGCGATGCGGCTGTTCGGTCCGGTCGAGGACGTGTGGGCCGACGTCACCCGCCGCACACCCGGCCTGCCCGACGGCGCCGCCGACGACGACACGCTGGTCGTCCTGCGGCATCGCGACGGCACCCGCTCGCGGTTGTCGATGTCGTCGTTGGCCGCACTGCCGGGGCCGCGTTTCCACGTGCTCGGCGACCGGGCCGCCTACACCACCTGGGGTCTCGATCCGCAGGAGGCGGCGTTGCGGGCCGGGGCACTGCCCACCGACGACGGCTTCGGCCTCGACCGGGAACCCGGCCTGCTGGGCGCAGGCGACGACACCCGCCGCGTGCCCGGCGAACGCGGCGACTACGGCGCGTTCTACCGGCAGCTCGCGCACGCACTCACCGGCGACGGCACGCCGCCACCGGTGGACCCCCGCGATGCCGTGGCGGTCCTCGCCGTCATCGAGCGGGCGCACGCACTGTCGGCGGGCGGCGCGGCACAGACGTGACCCACCCACTCTTGACCAACCGGGTTTGGTTAGGCAAACCTTAGGGCCATGTCTGTCCTGTCCCGGGGGCGCCGCGTGGCCCCCGCCGTTCTCGCCGTCACCGCCCTGCTGCTGGCCGCCTGCTCGGGAGGCACCGAGCAGGCCGGCCAGGACGGCGCGGGCCCGGTGGGAGCCGAATCCGGCGCGCTGCCGGTCACACTCGACCACCGTTTCGGGTCCACGACCGTCGACGAGGCGCCGGAGCGGGTCGTCAGCGTCGGATACACCGACCAGGACGCGCTGCTGGCCCTCGGCGTGACGCCGGTGGCGACCACCCGCTGGTTCAGCGACTACCCCGGCGCGATCGGGCCGTGGGCCCGCGACGCACTCGGCGGCGCCGACGATCCCGTGGTGCTCGACGACACCAACGGCATCCAGTTCGAGCGCATCGCCGAGCTGCGTCCCGACCTGATCGTCGGCCTGTACTCCGACCTCACCCGCGAGGAGTACGACACGCTCTCCGAGATCGCTCCGACCGTCGCGCCACCGCCGGATCTGCCCGACTACGGGATGCCGTGGCGCGACCTCACGACCACGATCGGCCGGGCGGTCGGCAAACCCGACGAAGCGCGCCGCGTCGTCGCCGAGGTCGACGACCACCTGGCGAGCGTCCGGGCGGAGCACCCCGAGTTCGAGGGCGCCACCGCGCTCATCGCCACCCTGTACGAGGGCTACTTCCTCTACGGCGGAAACGACCCGCGCTCGGTGCTGCTGACCGATCTCGGCCTCCGGCTTCCCGACCGGCTCGGCGAACTGGTGGGCGACCAGTTCGGGGCCAGCGTCAGCCGCGAACGCGCCGACGTGCTCGACACCGACGTCCTGCTGTGGCTGCTGGACGACGACGGCGAGGCCCTGCGCAAGGACACGCTGTACTCGACCCTGCCGGTGGCGAAGCAGAAGCGCGAAGTGATGATCGACAATTCGAGCGACTTCGGCACCGCGTTCTCCCAGGCGTCAGTGCTCAGCGTGCCCTACATCGTCGACGACCTCGTGCCCCGCCTGTCGGCCGCCCTGGACGGCGACCCGGCGACCACCGGCTGAGCATGATCCCGTGCGAGGATGCGGCCATGACGTATCAGGCCGCATCCTCGCGCTACGACTCCATGCCGTACCGGCGTTCGGGCCGCACCGGGCTCCGGCTGCCCGCGATCTCGCTGGGCCTGTGGCACAACTTCGGCCACGACCGGCCGCTGGACACTCAGCGCGCGATCCTGCGCCGGGCCTTCGACCTGGGCATCACGCACTTCGATCTGGCGAACAACTACGGCCCGCCCTACGGCTCGGCCGAGGAGAACTTCGGCCGGGTGCTCGCCACCGACTTCCGGCCGTACCGCGACGAGATGATCGTCTCGACGAAGGCCGGATACGACATGTGGCCCGGCCCCTACGGCGACCGGGGTTCACGCAAGTACCTGCTCGCCAGCCTGGACCAGAGTCTGTCCCGGCTCGGGCTGGACTACGTCGACATCTTCTACTCGCACCGCCTCGACCCGGACACGCCGCTCGAGGAGACGATGGGTGCGCTCGACACGGCGGTACGCCAGGGCAAAGCGCTCTACGTCGGGATCTCGTCCTACTCCGCCGAGCGGACCGCCGAGGCCGCCGCCATTCTGCGGGAGCTGGGAACGCCGCTGCGCATCCACCAGCCGTCGTACTCGATGGTCAACCGCTGGATCGAGCAGGATCTGCTCGACGTCCTGGAGCGCGAGGGCGTGGGCTGCATCGGATTCTCGCCGCTGGCGCAGGGCCTGCTGACGGACCGCTACCTGCGTGGGGTGCCCGAGGGCTCCCGCGCGAGCCGGGACAGCTCGCTGCCCGCCGAGTTCCTGTCCGACGACAACCTCGCCAAGGTGCGCGCGCTGGGTGAGATCGCAGCCCGGCGGGGACAGTCGCTGGCCCAGCTCGCGATCGCGTGGGCGTTGCGTGACCAGCGGATGACCTCGGTCGTGCTGGGCGCCAGCAGCGTCGGCCAGCTGGAGGCGAACGTCGCGGCTCTGGACAACCTCGACTTCACCGCCGCCGAGCTCGCCGAGATCGACGACTACGCCACCGAGTCGGGCATCAACATCTGGGCCGAGTCGAGCTCCCGCTGAACCGTGTCCGCAGCTTAGGTAGCCGTGTCCGCAAGTTGCGTAGCCGTGTCCGCAGCGTGCGATGCGGACACGGCTACGCAGGCTGCGGACACGATGTGCGGACTCAGTCCTCCACGTCCTCCACCTGGATGGCGGAGGTCGGGCACATGTCCGCCGCCTCACGCACCGAGTCGTGCAGCTGAGCGGGCGGGCTCGCGTCGAGCAACGCGACGATGCCGTCGTCCTCGCGCTGGTCGAACACCTCGGGAACCAGCATCGAGCACTGACCCGACCCGCAACACCGGTCCTCGTCGACGCTGATTCTCATGTGTCGCCTCCCTGTCACTGATCGATGTCCTTCCGCCCTCGCGCAGGCGCGATCGCTGCGGCGTCGCTCACCACCGCACCGGTACGGTGCGCAATCCGCCCACGGCGAGACCTTCCACCCGGTCGAGTTCCGCCGGATCCACCGCGAGTTCCAGACCCGGCAGGCGGCGCAGCAGAACGGTCAGCACCGCCTGCAACTCCGTGCGCGCGAGCGACTGCCCGAGACACGAATGGGCGCCCACGCCGAAGGCCAGGTGCGGATTCGGGCTGCGAGTCAGGTCCATCTCGCCCGCCCGCGCGAAAGCGTGCTCGTCGCGGTTCGCGGCGGCCATGCTGCAGACCACCGTGGTGCCCGCCTCGATCCTCGCGTGGTCGAACTCGACGTCCTCGCTGACGTAACGCGGCATGCCGAAGCCCGGGTTGGCGTCGAAGCGCAGCGCCTCCTCAACGGCCGTCCGCACCAGCGCGGGCTCCGCCAGGAGGCTTTCCCAGCGCGCCCGGTCGGCCAGCAACATCCCCACCATCTTCGCGATCATGTTGGCCGTGGTCTCGTGCCCGGCCACCAGCAGTCCCATTCCCGTGGCGACGAGCGCGGCGTCCGGCATCGGGTCGTCCTCGGTGAGCAGACTGCTCAGCAGATCGTCACCGGGCTCGGCGCGCCGCGCGGCGACGTGCTCGGCCATGTACCCGGTGAACTCGGCCTGCGCCGCGTCGATCTCGGCCTGCCCGTACCGGGTGAGGTTCAGCAGGGTGTCCGACCAGTAGGCGAAGCGGTCACGGTCGGTTTCCGGAACACCCAGCAGGTCGCAGATGACCCACACGGGCAGCGGGAATCCGAGGTCCGCCTTCAGGTCGGCGGGGGCGCCCCGTTCCACCATCCCGTCGATCAGCCGGTCCGCCATCGCCTCGATGCCGGGGCGCAGTGCCGTCATCCGCTTCGCGGTGAACCAGCGGCTGACCCTGCGCCGCCAGCGCTGGTGGCCCGGACCGGCCTGGGGGATGGTCGAGGCCATCGAACTGTTGAACACGCCCCCCGACTCGTTGGCCGCGATGCGCGCCGCGCCCGCCCCGGCGTCGAGTTGCCGCGTGAACCGCGAGTCGGCGAGCACCTGCCGCACGTCGTCGTAGCGGGTGAGCAGCGATGCCTCGTCGCCGCTGGGGAGGCGGACCGTGCTCACCGGGCACCGAGTCCGCAGGCGGGCCCATTCCTCGGGCGGTTCGAGTGCAGTGGGATTGACGAACGGATACTCGGCCACGGTCTCGCTGTCCGCCACAGTGTGCTTCCTCTCGGTAGCCGGGCTCCGACGCCAGTGAAGCGCAGGGCGTGATCTCCGTCAAGCAAGCCGTCGCTGCGGACACGGCTACGGGAAGTGCGGACACGGCTACGCAGGCTGCGGACACGATGCGGGCGGGGCCCGACGGCCCTACCTACTCGCACCCCGGCCGGTGAAGAGTGGTGGAGCGAGGTGAGGGGACCGGCATCGACATGTCACGCACCGACCTGCCCTCCCGCCGGATCGTGGTGGGTATCGACGGCTCGGCCACCGCCGAGCTGGCGCTGCGCTGGGCGGTGACCGACGCGGCCGACCGGGGTGGCGCGGTGGAGGCCGTGGCCGTGCGGGAACCCGACGCGCTGCTGCCGGGAACGTCGTACACGTTCCAGCCGCGCGGGCGCAGGCCCGTGACGGACGACAGCGGCACGCGCGCGTACCTGCGGGCGGCGATCGCGGCCGTGGCCGCCGCGGTCCCGCACGCGGGCGACGTGCCGGTGACCGAGACCGTGCGGGCGGGCGATCCGGCCGGCGAGCTGATCACCGCGTCGGAGCGGGCCGACCTGCTCGTGGTGGGCAGCCACCGGCGCGGTGCGCTGTCCGAAATGCTGCTGGGCAGCGTGTCCGCGAGTTGTGTTCGCCGGGCGCGGTGCCCGGTGGTGGTCGTGCCGGCGGGGCTGGCCCACACCCGTGAACACGCTGGTGAGACAGGAACGGGAGCCGAGGACCGATGACCGACGAGTCAATCCCGGGCGGGCACACGCCGTCACTGGCGGATCGCTTCGCCCCCGAGCCCGATGTGGTGCAGGCACGGCACCTCGTCGTGGGTGCCGACACTGTGCGGGCCTACGAGGCCGCCCGCCACCTCGATCTGACCGACGTGCGCGGCCCGCTGGTCGGCGCGGCGATGTGGGTGCGCGCGCTGCCGGAGCGGTGGCGCCACCGCGGGCAGGGGCCGCCGAGGACCCCCACGCGGATGACGCTGGACGACATGGTGGCCGAGTCGGAGTGGGTACTGCTGGGCGAGGCACCCGGCAGCGAGGTGGCCGCCGGGGTGGCCGGGCGCTTCTGGAAACCGGTGGTGCAGTGGCGACAGGTGGAACCGGACCGGTTCACCGAGTTCGCGGAGCCCGGCTTCGGCACGATCGTGCTGTCGCTGTCGGCGAGGCCCTACGGGATGCGCTCCCTGGTGAGCTACGACCTGCGGGTGAGCACCACGGACCGGCGCACGGCGGTCCTGTTCGGCCGGTACTGGAAAACCGTCGCCCCGTTCGTGGCGTCACTGCAGAAGGCGACGCTGCGCACCATCAGGACGGCCGCCGAGCACAGCGTGCCGATCCGCTGACGCCGACGACGGTCACCGGCCGTCGGTGCCCTCAGTGCCGTCGGTGCCGGCGGTACCGTCGGCGAGCGTGAAGAACCCCTCGTCCTCCTGCGCGAAGTGCAGGGTGAGCACGGCGTCGAGGCCGTAGAGGGTGGCTCGCAGGTCGTCGACCTGATCGGGCCGGAGCCGTCGCGGTTCCTCGGCGAGATGGCGGCCGAGCCTGCGGCACAGCCGTTCGATCTCCGCGTGGCCCCGGCTCATCGTGGCGATCCCGTCGGAACCGCCGAACGCCGGGCGTAGCGAGGGGTACAGCTCCGACTCCTCGGCGCGCTCGTGGGGCAGCAGCCGTTCGGTGAGCAGCCGGAACGCGCGGCGGACGGCGGCGTCGGACGAAGCCGTGATCCCGTCGGTCAGGCCGTCGGCCGCCTGCCGGACGGCCGCGCGCACCGGAGCCAGGCTCTCGTGCTCGGCCGCGAACCGCCGCAGCAACGGCTCCGTCCCGGAACGCGGCCGGTGCCCGCCACCGAGCATGCGCAGCGCATTGGCGATCGCCGCGACGTCGATGCCCTCCTGGACGAGTGCCCCGGCGAGCGGGGGTAGCCTGCCGAGCGCGGCGGCGATCATCGCCAGTACCGACAGCGCCGTTCCCACGATCGCGCTCTGCACCGCGACCCGGCGCGTGCGGCGTGCGATGTCCATGGCGTCGGCCAGCCGCGCAATGCGGTCATCGACGATCACCGCGTCCGCCGCCTGCGCCGCGGCGGTCGATCCGCGCGAGCCGAGGGCGATTCCCACGTCCGCCGCAGCAAGCGCCGGAGCGTCGTTGATGCCGTCGCCGACCATGACGACGGTTCCGCGTTCCCGTTCCCGCCCCACCCGCGCGATCTTGGCGGCGGGGTCCGCGCCCGCCTGCACCTCGTCGAGGCCGAGCATCGCCGCGACCTCGTCGGCGCTGCCGGACCGGTCGCCGGTGAGCAGCACGATGCGAGCCACTCCCGACGCGTGCAGGCGCCGCATGGTGCGAGACGCGTCGGCACGGATGCGGTCGCGCACGAGCAGCGCCGCCGCGGGAACACGGTCGACGGTGAGCCAGACGACCGTGGCGAGATCCAGCCTGCCCCGCCGCAGCGCAGTCGCCGCCCAGTGCGGCAGCTCCTCCCCCGTGGGCCGCGTGCCGACCTGGACCAACCGGTCGCCGACCCGGCCCTCGACTCCGCGGCCCGGTTCCTCGGTCACGTCGTCCGCCGAGGGCGGAGCCACACCGGCGCGGCGCGCCGCGCGCACGACCGCCTCCGCGAGCACGTGCGGCGAGTACCGCTCCACGGCCGCGGCGAGACCCAGTGCCTGCTCGGTGGTCGTGTCCGGCGCGCACAGCACGTCGGTCACCTCGGGACGCCCCGCCGTGACCGTGCCCGTCTTGTCCAGCAGCAGCGACCGCGCCCCGCCGAGCAGTTCCAGCGCGGCACCGTCCCGGACGACGACACCCGCACGCGACGCCCGCGACATCCCGCCCGTCACGGCGATCGGCACGGCCAGCAGCAGCGGGCACGGGGTGGCGGTGACCAGCACGGCCACGGCGGTGACCGCGTCGGCGGACGCCGCCCAGCCCACCGCGGCGATGACCAGGGCCAGCGGCAGAAACCACACGGCGACCCGGTCGGCCAGCCGGGCGATCGGCGCGCGCTCGGCCGTGGCCTGCTCCGCCAGGCGCACCACCCCGGCGTACGTGCTGTCGCTCGCCGCCGCCGACGCACGCAGCGGGACAGCGGCTCCCGCGTTGACCACGCCGCTGCGCACGTCCTCCCCCACGGACCGGGCGGCCAGCCGAGACTCTCCGGTGAGCGCGGACTCGTCGAACATCCCCTCGCCCAGGGCCGTCCCGTCCACCGGGACGACCTCGCCGGGCAGCACCACCACCACGTCGCCCGCCACGACCCGCCCGGCCGGAACCGTTTCGATCTCGTCTCCGTGCCGCAGGTGGGCGTTGCGGGGCGCGCGGGCGAGCAGGCCCGACAGGTCCCGCGCCGCACGCCGCTCGGCGGCGGCCTCCAGCACCCTCCCGGTGGCCACCATCAACGCCACCACGGCGCCCGCCAGGTACTCGCCGACCGCAAGGGTTCCCGCGAGCGACAGCACGGCCAGCAGATCAGCGCCGTACCGGTGCCGCCGTAGCTCGCCCACGACCCGGGCCGCCGACGGGACGAGCATCGCGCCGGTGACGCAGGCCCACAGCACGCGCGCCACCTCCGGTGTCAGGGGCCACACGAGCAGCCCCGACACCAGCAGCACCACCGTGCCGGCCAGCAGCATCAGCTCACGCCCGGTGCCACGGCCGGACGTGTCGTCCCGGTTCCTCACGTCGAGCACAGCCAACACCGCACACCGGTGCCGGTGCGAGGGCCGCTGTCCCCCTCCGCGCCGGGACCATCGGCGCATCCTGGCCTGCCTCGGCGGGTCGAACGCGACGCGGCCCGGTGACCTCCGCCCCTGGCGCGGCCACCCCGCCGGCGACCACAGTGACCGGTATGGCGCACTCGGCCGGGTTCGCGCGGCTCCCTCCGGAGTGGGTGGGGCTGCGCGAGACCCACATCGGAGTGGTGTTCTTCGTCGGCGACCGCGCGTACAAGCTGAAAAAGCCCGTGGCCTTCGGTTTCGTGGACTTCCGTGACCTGCACCGGCGCGAGGTGGCGTGCCACCGAGAGGTGGAACTGAACCGGCGTCTCGCGCCGGACGTCTACGACGGCGTGGCCGACCTGGTGGGCCCGGACGGTGCGGTGTGCGAGCACCTGGTGGTGATGCGGAGGATGCCGGAGCAGCGCCGCCTGGAGACGCTGGTGCGCCACGACGAACCACTGGCGGACACGGTGCGGGGCATCGCCGAGACCCTGGCCCGGTTCCACCGTGACGCCGCCCGTGGCGAGGCACTCGAGAACGAGGGCACCCGCGACGCGATCCGGCGGCGCTGGCACGACAGCTTCGCCGAGATCGCGCCACACCGGAGGGTGGTGGGCACGACCGTCGCCGAGCGGGTGGAGGAACTCAGCGACACCTACCTCGCCGGGCGCGAACCCCTGTTCGCCGACCGGATCGCCGAGGGCCGGATCGTCGACGGGCACGGCGACCTGCTGTCGGAGGACATCTTCTGCCTCGACGATGGCCCCCGCATCCTCGACTGCCTGGAGTTCGACGACCGGTTGCGGGCCGTCGACGGGCTGGACGACGTGGCGTTCCTGGCGATGGACCTGGAACGCCTCGGGGCCCCGGAACTGGCGGCGCTGCTGCTCGACACCTACGTCACGGCCTCGGCCGATCCGGCCCCGGCGTCGTTGCGCCACCACTTCGTGGCCTACCGGGCCTTCGTGCGGGCCAAGGTCGCGTGCCTGCGCCACGCCCAGGGCGATCCCCGCGCGGCCGATCTCGCGCACGAGCACGCGTCCCTGGCACTGGCGCACCTGCGCGAGGGCGTGGTGCGGCTGATCCTGGTCGGCGGCCTGCCCGGCATCGGCAAGTCGACGTTGAGCGAGGCGATCGCCCACCGGCTCGGCGCCACCGTGTTCACCAGCGATCGCGTCCGCAAGGAGCTGGCGGGTCTGGAGGCCACCGAGAGCGGGGCCGCCGAGTTCGAACGCGGCATCTACAGCCCCGAGAACACCGAGCGCACCTACGCCGAGTTGCTGCGCAGGGCCGAGGGGCGACTGGCGCGCGGCGAGACGGTGGTACTGGACGCGTCGTGGATCTCCACGGCCCATCGGGAGGCCGCCGCCGCGCTCGCCGCCCGCACCGACAGCGGGTTGGAGCAGCTGGAGTGCTGGGCCCCGCCCGCCACGATGGCGCGCAGGCTGCGGGAGCGCTCCGGTGCGGTGTCCGACGCGACGCCGGAGATCGCGCAGCGGCTCACCGACCGGCTCAATCCCTGGCCCGAGTCGCACCGGGTGCTCACGGCGGGCAGCGTGGAGGGCTCACTCACGCAGGCGCTCGCACACCTGCGGGAGTGAGCCCGGTCCCGCTCAGCCGGTGTGCGTGTCCTCCTCGGTGCTGCCGGCCCGCTCCGGTGGCCCGGTCTTCCCGGTGCCGCCGGAGCCGCCTCCCCGGGTCCGCAGGAGGCTCGCGGTCACGGCGACGGTGAGGATCGCCACCACGACGCCCAGCGACAGCACCGTCGGAATCTTGACGACGTCGAGCAGCAGCATCTTCACGCCGACCCAGGCGAGCACGATCGCCAACCCGAGCTTGAGGTAGACGAAGCGGTGAATGAGGTCGGCGAGCAGGAAGTACAACGCCCGGAGGCCGAGGATCGCGAAGGCGTTGGAGGTGAACACGAGGAACGTCTCCTGCGTCACGGCGAAGATCGCCGGGATGGAGTCGACGGCGAAGACGATGTCGGAGACCTCGACGAGCACCAGCACCGCCAGCAACGGCGTGGCGTACAAGCGGCCGAGCTTGCGCACGAAGAAGCGCTGGCCGTGGTAGTCCTCCGTGACGGGAATGATCCGGCGGAAGGCGTTGAGCACGACGCTGCGGGACGGGTCGATGGTCTCGTCGCTCTGCCGGGCCATCCGGACGGCGGTGACGACGAGGAACGCCCCGAAGACGTAGAGCACCCAGGCGAACGAGGCGATGAGCCAGGACCCGGCCGCGATGAAGCCTGCTCGGAAGACCAGCGCGCCCAGTACGCCGTAGAAGAGCACGCGGTGCTGGTACTCGCGGGGCACCGCGAAGTAGCTGAAGATGATCGCGAACACGAACACGTTGTCCACGGCCAGCGACTTCTCGATGACGTAGCCCGCGAAGTACTGGGCGGCGAACTCCGCTCCCCAGACCCACCACACGATCACGCCGAAGCTCAGCCCGAGCGTGACCCACACGGCCGACCACGCCAGCGCCTCCTTGACGCCCACCACGTGAGCACGACGATGCGCGAACAGATCGATCGCGAGCATCAGCAGGATGACGCCGAGCACGGCAAGCCACACCCACCAGTCGACAACCACGACACACCTCCGGTTCAGTACCGGAGGTCTCCCCACCGTGAGCCGGGTGAGCGGCGGCGGCACGGTTCGGGACCGGGCGGCCGACGAAGCCGCCGTATTGACGATCCCGGAAAGGGCGGGTACTCCCCTCCTCTCCGCCGACAATGCCGACCGCCACCGCCGCTGTCAAGCCGCCGAGCTCGCCGCGGACCCCGGCGGCGACGCGCGGCGAGCGGCCAGAGCGATCAGCACCGAGCCACCGGCGAGCACGACGGTGCCCACCGCGAGGCCCGCGACCGCGACCCAGGGCAGCGCGGGCGCGGTGGCGCCCACCTCGGCGCGCACACTGACGCCTCGGGAGCCGTTCGCGTCGCCGGTGGGAACGACGACGACCGCCCAGTCGCCGCCTTCCGAGGCTTCCGAGGGCACCCGCACCTCCTGCGTCCCCGCGCCGCTCGCCTGTGCGGTCCACCCGGCCACGGTGCCGGGCGGGGCGGGTGGCGGCCCCGGCACGGCCGTTGTGGTGACCCCGCCCGGGGCGAGGTCGCGCACGACGGCGTGGGAGGTGCCACGGAGATACCGTGCGACATCGGCGGCCGGTGCCACTCCGAGGAAGACCTCCCGGCCGGGTTCCGTCGGCGTCACCCGCACCCGGAGATCACCGAGCGCCGCACCGACGGGATCGCCCGGCTCGCCCAGGTCGATCCGCTCGGTCGCCAGCGCGCCGGAGCCGGTGCGCAGAGTGGTCGACGCCGTGACGTAGCCGTCGGTGTCGCGCTGCGTCGTGTCCGCCCACAGCGCGGTCCCACCACCGGCCAGCAGTGCCAGGGCGGCGAGCGTGAGCAGGAACCCGCCGACGACGGCGCTGACCCGCCCGGCCGTCCAGCCCCGGCGGTCACCGGGCGGAGCGGTCCCGCCGGGGCCGGGCGCGCGTGCCGGGCCCGGCTCGTCACCGCCCTGCTCCAACCGGAACGGCGGGTAGACGTCGGTGAGCAGGCCGACGTAGGCCACCACCCGTACCACCCAGCGGTCGAGCCCCACCACGAACTCGAACACCGATCTCGGGTACCGGCCGGTGAACAGGAGCACGATCGCCGCGACGAGCACGAGTATCCCGATGAGCCCCCACCCGGTCACGCGGTCGTCGCCGGACCACCACCAGCCCCAGGCACCGCCGGTGAACAGGCCGACGACGAGGTAGTGCGGGACGGCCAGCAACCACTTGACCAGCGCGAGACCCCGCGAGAGGCGCGGTGGATAGTCCACCTCCAGCCGGGCCGGGTAGTCCGGCACGTCGGCGAGCGTGAACGGCGGGTACCGATCGGTGCCGAGTGCCGCGTAGGCGTAGTAGTGAACCCGCCAGCTCCAGCGCAGCACACCGACGGTGAAGTCGAACAGGGCGCGCGGATAGCGGCCGGTGACGAGCACGGCCACGAACGCCACGAACGTCACCCCGGCCACAGCGAGCCACAGCACCGCCAGCACCAGGAAGTGCGGGAGCGCGAGCAGCCACTTCACCAGCCACAGCCAGCGGGACAGCTCCGGATCGAGGCTTGCCCGCACGCGCACCGGATGCGCGGGCGCCGGTTCGGTGGTGGTCATCCCGTGCCCCCCGGTTCGGCGGGCAGCGGGCACTCCGGCGGGTCCTGGCCCACCGTCCGGTGGTGCGCCACCCGCCGACGGGCTCTCGCTTCCCACGGGGGCAGCCATCCGGTCCGAACCACGTCGTCCAGCGTTCCGGGCCTGGCGCGGCGGCAGCAGCGCTGATCGGCCCCCTCCGGCAGGGCCGGAGGTCCCCAGGCCCGGTCCTGCCAGTCGACAACGGCTGGTCGGCCGTGTGAAGCCCGCGCGCGGATCAGCGCGCCGAGGCGCCGGGCTGGGCCTCGCCGGTGCCGTAGAGCTCGGGCCTGCGGTCGGCCAGCGCGTCGTTGCGCCCGGACAGCGACTTGTCCCGCGCGCGTGCCGGGTCGAGGTCGGCGACCACGAGCGCGTCCTCCACCGACTCGGCGAGGACCCAGCCGGACTCGTCGAGGATCGTGGTGCCCGCCGTCCACCGCAGGCCTCGCTCGGTGCCCGTGCGATCGCAGATCGCCGCGAACACGCGGTTGGTGCGGGCGGCGGCCATCGCGATCACGACTTCGGGTGGACGCTCCCCCGGCGGCCGGGCCACCAGGGGCCAGTTGACCGGCGCCACGATCACCTCGGCGCCGCGCATCGCGAGCGAGCGCGTCAGTTCGGGAAACTCCAGGTCGTAGCAGATCAGCACGCCCAGACGCCCCGCTCGCGTGTCCACGACGGGCGGTGGCGCCGAGCCCGGGGTGAACACGAGGTGTTCGCGGTCCCACAGGTGGGTTTTCCGGTAGACCGCGCGCACCCCGTCGCCGTCGAGCACCGCGGCGCTGTTGTAGAGCGCCCCGTCGTCGCCGAGTTCGCAGAACCCGGCGACGAGAGTGAGTTCTCCCGCGGCCTCGGCCCAGTCGGTGAGCAACCGGTCGTCCGCGCCGACCGCGACGGACCGCGCCTCCGCCGCGTCGGCGAAGACGTAGCCCGACGTGGCCAGCTCGGGAAGCACGAGCAGGTCGGCACCCCGCCGCCGCGCGGCGCCGATCGCCGCCAGCGTGAGCGCGCGGTTGGCGGCGAGGTCACCGACCCGGGGAGCCAGTGGCGCGCACGCGACGCGCCTCACGCACGCCCCGGCTCGTCGCGCAGCAACTGGGCGAGCACGTCGAACTCGTTGAACAGGGACCATTCCTCCACGATCCGCTCCTGCGCGAAGTAGAGCTGCGAGATGCCCCAGAGGTGGACCCGCCTGCCGGTGGGTTCACCGTAGAGCCCGTAGCCGCGGTGGGTGCCCGCCCCCGACCAGCGGACCGACACGCTGAACCCGTCGGCCTCGTTGCCCATCCAGTAGACCTCGTCGACCCGCACGCCCAGGTCGGGGAAGGTGGCCAGCAGGTTGCGCGCCATCCCCCGCACGTCCGAGCGGCCTTGTCCGGTGCGGTTCGTGGTGCCGTGCCAGCGCACGGTCTCGGCGTAGAGGCGGTCGACGGCGCTGAGGTCGCGCCGGTTGTAGACGTCGTGGAAGAGCCTGCGCACCTCGTGTTCGACGTCGAAGTCCGCGCTGGGCGCCTCCGGGTACGGCAGCGGCTTGCGCCCGCCCTCGATGCGGTCGACCTCGGCGAACGGCCGCTCGGACAGCGTGGGAAAGGCGAGCGAGTTGCCGTAGTCACGCGCGGCGGCGAGCACGTCGATGCCGAGCTGCTGGAGTTTCGCCGCGGTGTTGTAGAGCACCCACTCCTCGTAGATCTCGTTCTCCCGCACCACGCAGTTGGCGATGACCCACGTGTCGAGCTTGCGGCCGGTGGGCTCGCTCCAGCGCCACGGGCCGGTGTGGTGGCCGATGTTGATGGCCCGGTGCGAGGTGACGAAGCCCTCCTCGTCGGTGCCCGCCCAGATCACGTCGTCGGCGTAGTGCCTGCAGTCGGGGAACGCGTTGATGCTCTGCATCGTGCCGTGGACCAGCTGCTCCACCCCGTAGTGGACACCGCTGTCGTCGTAGAGCCTGCAGCCGGGACTGTAGGTGTCGTAGATGTAGCCGACGTCCTGGTCCTCCCAGATGCGGTGGGTGATGCGGACGATGTAGTCGACGATGTCGGTGTAGGTGTCCTCGAAGCCGCGCAGCGACTGCCGCCGCTCCCCCGGCGTCACGTTCGGCGCGTCGACGCCGTAGCCGGGGGTGAGCGAGATGCGGTGATCGCGCGGCATCGTGCGCCGCCCCGGCGCCATCGTGCCGGGAGGGCTCGACGGCCGTGAGTCCGCCGGGGCGGGCCCCTGGTGCTCGCGGCCCTCTTCGGTGGCTGTCATCGGGTCTACTCCTGTCCGGAACGGTGGCAAGCCAGCCGCAGGGTCGCGGTGGCGCGGTGCGCGGCCATCCCCTCGTACTCCGAGATCACGTCGACGGCCTCCGCGAGCAGCGGCGTGGCCTCGCCGGTCACGCGCTGGTAGGTGAGCGGTTTGAGGAACCGGGACACCGAGAGGCCCGCACTGTGCTTGGCCCCGCCCGCGGTCGGCAGGACGTGGTTGGTGCCGGCCATGCCCTTGTCCGAGTACGCCACGGTGCTCCACCGGCCGAGGAAGATCGAGCCGTAGTTGCGCAGCGCGTCGTGGTAGTAGGCGTCGTCGGCGGTGTACACCTCCAGATGCTCGGGTGCCAGGTCGTCCATCAGCTCGACGGCCGTCGCGGCGTCACGGGCCCAGGTGACGGAACCGTAGTCGCGCCAGGCAGGGCCCGCGATGTCGCGGGTGGAAAGCGCCGGGAGCTGCCGGTCGATCTCGGCGATCACCGCCTCCCCGAGCCGCTGGGACGTGGTGACGAGCGCGGCCGGGGACTCGGTGCCGTGCTCGGCCTGCCCGAGCAGGTCGGCGGCCACCAGGACGGGATCGGCGGTGTCGTCGGCGAGCACGGCGACCTCGGAGGGCCCCGCGAGCAGGTCGATCGCGACCCTGCCGAACAACTGCCGCTTGGCCTCGGCGACGTAGGCGTTGCCCGCGCCGACCACCATGTCCACGGGCCGCTCCCCCAGCAGGCCGAACGCCATGGCCGCCAGCGCCTGCACCCCACCGAGCGCGTAGGCGCGGTCGGCGCCGGAGAGGTACGCCGAGTACAGCACGGCCGGGTGCGCCTGCCCTGTTGGCCCCGGTGGGCTGCACGCCAGCACCGTCGGAACGCCGGCTGCCTTGGCCACGCCGACGGTCATGAAGGCGCTCGCGAGCAGCGGGAACCGGCCCGCGGGAAGGTACGCGCCGACCCGCCTGACGGGGACGTAACGGTGCCCGGTGACCAGACCGGGGGCGAGTTCGGTCTCGAAGTCGACGAGGTGGGCGCGTTGTGCCAGCGCGAACGCCTGTGTGCGCTCGGCCCCCAGTTCCAGCGCCGCCCGGACGTCGCGGGGCAGCTCGTCGCCGGAGCGGGCCAGCTCGGCGGCGCTGATCTCGACGTCACCGCCCTGCCAGCCGTCGAGTTCGCGGGCGTAGCGCAGCACGGCGGCCATGCCGTCGCGCTCGATGTCGCTCAGCATCACCGACACCCGGTCGGCGACCTCGGGATCACGTTGCGCGGGTGGCCGGTCCGCCGCGGTCTTGAGCAGGCGGTAGGAACCGTCGAGCTCGGCCAGCCGGGAAGGGTCGAATCTCATGACCGCGACGCTAGAACCGGATCGGCCATTGGACAAGGCCAGCAAGTCCTGAGGCTAGGATAGGGTTTCCCTATGACCCTCAAGCAACTGCGCGCGTTCCTGGAGGCGGTGCGGACGGGATCGTTCACCGCCGCCGCCGCCCGCATGGGCATCACGCAGGCGTCGGTCTCGGAGCTGATCCGCAAGCTGGAGGACGAGCACGGCACACCGGTGTTCTCCCGTGGCGGGCGCCGGCTCGTGCTGACGGCGGCGGGCTCGGCCCTGCTGCCCTTCGCCGAGCAGGCGGTCGCCGCGGCCGACAACGCGGAGCAGGCGCTGCGGTCGGTGCGGTCCCTGCGGGGTGGCGTCGCGACGTTCGGGCTGCTCCGCAACGCGGCGTACTACCTGCTCTCCGACCTGGCGGAGCACTTCCACTCCGCCTATCCGGAGGTGCGCATCCGGCTGATCGGGCTCAACTCGGTGGAGGTCGCCTCCGCCGTCGCGGCAGGCACCGTGGAGGCGGGGCTGGTGATCCTGCCCATCGACGACGCCGGGCTCCGCGTCACGCCGCTGCTCCGCGACGAGGTCGTCTACGCGAGCACCGACCCGGAGCGGGTGGCCGAGCCGGTGACCATCAGCGGGCTGGCGAACTCCCGGCTGATCCTCTACGACGCCCACTACGGGTGGAAGGACCCGACCCGGCGCCAGCTCGCCGAACGCGCGCAGCTGGCCGGGGTCAGACTGGAGCCGTGGATCGAGGTCGAGCACGTGGAGTCCGCGCTGAGCCTCGTCGCGCGCGGGATCGGAGACACCATCGTGTCGCGTGCCGTCGCGGAGAGCGGCTCCTGCCCACCGTCCGTGCGCACGGTGAGCTTCGCGGAGCCGCTCTACGACACGATCGCGCTCGTGCGGCGGGAGGCCGAGGTGCTGTCCCCCGCGAGCAGGGAGCTGGCCAGACTCGCCCAGCGGATGCTGCTCACCCGGGACTGACGGGCTCGTCGCCGCGCGCCCTGGCGACCTGCGCCAGGATCGCCAGCTCGTCGTAGACCCGCCATTCCCGCACGATCCGGCCGTCCCGGAGAAGGAACTGCGACGACCCGAGCAGCGTCACCGGTG
Source organism: Saccharomonospora piscinae (assembly GCF_005862235.1). GTDB lineage: Bacteria > Actinomycetota > Actinomycetes > Mycobacteriales > Pseudonocardiaceae > Saccharomonospora > Saccharomonospora piscinae. The sequence goes on from NZ_VCEK01000001.1 coordinate 822,049, forward strand.
AGTTCGTCACCGGCCCGTAGGCCGGCGTCCCGCTGTACGTGCCCTCCAGCCACCACACCAGACCCACCCGGACCCCGCCGTGCGCGGGCGAGTCGTGCACGACGACGTCACGCACCTCGAACCGCGCGTCCGGCAGCGGCGCCAGCAGATCGAGCAGACCACGCTGGTAGCCGTCCGGCCGGGTCAGCGCCCGCCCACGGGAGATGTCGCAGGTGACGTCCCGTGCGACGAACTCGGTCACCTCGTGCAGCATCCGCTGGTTCCACACCGTGTCGACCAGCCCGAGCACGTGCTCGCACTCCGCGCGGCCGTGCTCGGGGCGCGCGCCGGAGTCACCCTCCACGAGCACGTCCGCCAGCGGCGCACGCGGGGTGTCCCAGCCGGTGAACGCGAGCTCCCTGGCCACCGCGGCGGGATCGAGACCGAGCTGCTCCACGACGGCGTACTCGTCGCGGACCACCCATTCCTCCACCATCACCCCTCGGCGGTACAGGCAGTTCGCGATGGTGCGCGACGCGAAGGGCCGGTGCGTCGGTGGCCCGTAACCGGACATCCCGGTGTGGGTTCCCGAGCTGAACACCCGGTGGGAACTCAGGAACGCGTCCTGCCCCCTCGCCTCCCACACGACGTCCTCGGCCTGACCGACCCGGTCGGGAAACGCCGCGATCTTGCGCAGGGTCGAGCGGACGACCGGCTCGACGCCCCGGCCGGTCCCGTAGGCGCCGTGCACGATCGCGTCGGCCGCGTAGTTCTCGCGGATCAGCCCGATCCCCCGCCGGACCCAGATGCGGTCGGTCCACTCGACGATGAACTCCTCCGGGTCGCGGTACGGCGCGTAGGCGACGTCGGCGAGCGTGGTCACACTGTTCTCCTCGGGTCTCAGCGCCGGACCAGCCGGCGGATCTGGGCGGCGGCCTCGTCGAGCTTGGTGCGGACGTCAGCGCCGTGGGCCATCTCGTTGATCGCGACCTCCAGCACGTCCTGGATCTGCGGCCAGTCGATCGTCATCGGCACCGTCCGCGCCCGGCGCAGCGTCGACTCCTGCAACTCCGGCAACCCGTGGTTGGCCGCGTTGACCTCGGGATCGAGCATGTTGCGCGTGTGGACGACGACGCTCGTCGCGGTGTCCGGATCGGACTTGTCCAGTGCGATGTCGCGTTCGGTGTCGGCGTGGGTCACCCACTTCAGGTACTCCCACGCCGCGCCCTGCTGACCGGAGGTGTTCAGCACGCCCATCAGCCACGTGTAGCCGTAGGTCACCGCGGGCTTTCCCTCCCAGCCCGGCAGCGGCGCGACCCCGATGTCCTCCGACACCTCGGGCTGCACCTTGCCGGGGTCGGTGAAGTCGTCCATCTGCCACGCCCACGTGAACACGGAGTTGCTGCGGTTCTGCTCGAACGCCTGCGTCGCGTCGGTCTCCGTCCAGTTCGTCGACGCGGGCGGGCTGTGGCCGTCCCGCAGCAGCGAGAGGTACTGCTCCGTCGCCGCGACGCCCTCTGCTGTGGTGAACGCGGGCTCGCCCTCGGCGTCGAGGACGTCCGCGCCGTTGCTCCACAGCATCGAGAGCCACGTGTAGAGGTTCTGCCCGCCGCCCCGGCCGTACTGCCCGGCGAAGGCGTCCCTGCCGTCGGCCCCGTCGAGCCGCTCCAGCTGTTCACCGAGTTCCGGCCAGGTGGTCGCGGGCTCCATCCCGAGGCGCTCGTACTCGCTCTCGCGGTAGAAGTAGTTGTAGGAGAATCCCCGGAACGGCAGCCCGTACACGGTGTCCTCGTCACCGGCCCGCGCGGCCTGCTGGAACGGCGGGGGGAACTCCTCGATCGACCGGCCCACGTCGGCCATGACCTCGTCCAGCGGTTGCAGCCCGATCTTGGCCGACGCGCCGTAGGCGTCGGGCCACACCACGAGGTCGTAGGTGCCGCCCCCGACGGCCGTCTCCGCCACGATCTTCTGCAGGTACGACTCGTACGGGATGTTGGCCCACTCCACGGTGATGCCGGTCTTCTTCGTGAACTCCTGTTCGGTCCTGCGCTGCAGCGCCGCGAACTGCGCGGTGGTCTTGCAGCAGCTGAGCAGCCGGATGTGGGTTCCGTCGTAGGGCTTGCCGGTCAGCAGGCCGCGTTCGCCGGTCGGTCCCGTGGCGACCGAGTCCGGCAGATCGTCCGGGCTCGGCCCGGCCGAGCAGCCACTCACCAGCATCACCAGTGCGGCGCCCAGCGCGGTCGATGCCCTGCCGATGCGGCGGCGCGCGAGCCTCATTTCACTGCTCCCATCGTCATTCCCTCGGCGAAGTGCTTACGGACGAGCAGCGCCAGCACCAGCATCGGCGCCATCACCAGCAGTCCTGCCGCCGCCATCTGCCCCCAGGCCACGCCCTCCGGCAGCACGAGCGTCATCAGCGCGACCGGCAGCGTCGACGCCTCCGACCGCGCGAGGAAGGTGGGGAACAGGAACTCGTTCCAAGACAGCAGGAAGGAGAAGACGGCGGCCACGAAGATTCCCGGCGCGGCCAGTGGCGTGATCACCCGCCACAGCAGCGTGAGCTGGCCGCAGCCGTCCAGCCGGGCGGCCTCCTCGATCTCGATCGGCAGCCCGTCGACGAAGCCCTTGAGCAGCCACGTGATGTAGGGAACGACCAGCGAGAGATTGACGATCACCAGCGCCAGGTGGGTGTCGATGAGCCCGAGTCCCCGGAACAGCGACAGGAACGGCAGCGCGATCGCCACACCGGGAATGAACTGGGTCGCGACGATCGCCAGCAGCATCCCGCGGTGGCCGGGGAAGCGGTAGCGCGAGAACGCGTACGCCGCGAGCAGCGCCATCGGGATCGAGACGAGGGTCGTGGCCACCGCGATCAGCACGCTGTTGACGAGTGCCCCCGTGAGATCGCTCGCGCCGCCGAGGATCGCGGCGAAGTTGGCGAGGGACGGGGTGAACACGACGTCGGTCGAGAACGCGTCCCGCGCGGGTTTGAAGGCGGTGATCCCCATCCAGAGGATGGGAAACAGCACGAAGAACAGGATCGCCAGCGTGGTCAGCACACGCAGGAACGCGCGTGCCGTCGCCCAGCCCCCGCGCCCGCGTCGCGGGCGGATCGCGGGGGCGGGCCGTGCGGGAGCGGGCGCCGGGGTGACGGCCGTGTCGGTCATTTCGCCTCCTGCTTGGCCATCGCGAACAGGTACAGGGTCGCCAGCACACCGAGCACCACGACGATCACCCAGGAGACGGCCGACGCGTAGCCGATGTCGAGGAACGTGAAGCCCTGTGAGTAGGCGAAGAAGTTGAGCGTCTCCGTGGCCCGGCCGGGACCACCGCCGGTGGTGGTCACGACCTGGTCGAAGATCTTGACCGAGAAGACGGCCTTGAGGAACACGACCACCAGCAGCAGCGGTCGCAGCAGGGGCAGCGTGACGCGCCAGAACTCCTGCCAGGCGTTCGCGCCGTCCACCCGCACCGCGTCGCGCACCTCGGGTGAGATCGAGCCCAGACCGCCGAGCAGCATCAGCGCGATGAGCGGAGCCCAGCCCCACACCTCCGTCAGCGCGATCACCATGAGCGCCCAGAACGGGTCACCGAGCCAGTTGATGTCGTCGGCGAAGGGCAGGATCGTGTCGACCATCTGGTCGTAGACACCGGTGTCCGGGTTGAGCATGAACCGCCAGGAGAAGCCCTTGAGCGCGGGTGCCACGGCGAACGGCAGGATCAGCAGGGCCTTCGTCAGCGCGCTGAGCCGGGTGCGGTTGTTCAGCACCAGCGCGATGCCCAGCCCGAGCCCCACCGACAGCACCACCGAGATGACCGTGAACTGCAGGGTCACCCAGGCGCTGTTGCCGAACGTGCCGTCGGTGAACACCCGTTCGTACTGCTGGAGGCCGACGAACTCCCCCGCTTCCCTGGTCTCGTTGAGCCGCCAGTGGCGGAAACTGGTGATCAGCGCGGACACCAGGGGATAGACGGTCGTCAGGACGATCGCCAGCAGGGCGGGCGCCAAGTGCAGGTACGGCGTGGCGTGCTGGCGCAGCCGGGACCGCTTGCGCGGCGGCGGGACGGTGGTTGCCACCATCAGGGGTCGACCTCCTCTGCCGGAAGAGCGGCGGGGCTGGGAATCCGCGCAGTGTATGCGTATTCACAAGCCCGGAGCAATGGGTAAGCGGCAGAGAAAAACCCGGGTTCCGCTTCCCCGCTCGCGGTGTCACGTGCACAGACGTGACCGGACCTCGGCGCGGCCACCACGCCGGGTCGTGCTCGGTCACGTATTACGTATGCCCGGACACGAGCGGTCAGTCGTTCAGTCGCCCGCCGGTGCCGCGTGGGTGCGGCGCGCCACGAACCGGGGCGTGAGCACGATCCGCCTCGGCTCACCCTCGTAGGTACCGGACACCCGCTCGACCACGAGCTGCGCCGCCGTCCGCGCCATCCGGTGCAGGTCGTGGCGCACGGTGCTCAGCTGGAAGCTCGCCCAGGAGGCCATCGGGATGTCGTCGAATCCGATGACCGTCAGCTGCTCGGGCACCGCGACCCCGAGCCGCGTCGCGGCGTCGAGCACGCCGATCGCGACGACGTCGTTACCGCAGAACAGCGCGGTCGGCGCTGGTCGCGCCGACAGCAGGTCCGGTAACGCGGCGAGTCCCGTCTCGAACTCGAAGGGGCCGTACCGCACGTGCGCGGGCCGCAGCGCGATGCCCGCGTCGGCGAGCGCCTGCCGGAACCCGAGTTCGCGGTCGCGGCCCGTGCTGGTGTTGTCCGGGCCGAAGATGGCGCCGATGTGCCGGTGACCGCTCTCCACGAGCTGCCGGGCCGCGAGTTCACCACCGGCGCGGTTGTCCACCACGACCGCGTCCGCGGGCGCCGTGCCCTCCCGGTTGAGGTAGACGAAGGGCAGCCCACGGCGGTTCAGCTCGGCGGGCAGCGCCGAATCCAGCGTGGAGGTGGCCAGCACCATGCCGTCGATCGAGCGGTCCACCAGCCGTTCCGCCGCTGCGGGGGCGTCGGAGCGCTCGGTGAACAGCATCATCCGGTAGCCCCGCTCCTCCAGCTCGTCGTGCAGCGGGCCGACGAGGTGCGGGTAGAACGGGTTCGTGAGATCGGTGACGAGCACGCCGATGCGGTGGCTGACCCGCGTCGACAGGCTGCGTCCCGCCTCGCTGGGCACGTAGTTCAGCGCCTCGGCCGCCGCCCGGACCTTGCGCACGGTGTCCTCCGACACCCGGGGGTCGCCGCGCAGCGCCCGCGAGACCGTCGGCTGGGACACCCCGGCCAGGCGTGCCACGTCGCGGCTGGTGATCCCCACAGTCCCTCCCGGTCGCCGTACTGGACGAAGCATACGTGCTCCCACTCGAATCACAGCACCGACTCCCAGGCCGGGATTGACAGCGAGCGGGGCGCCGGGACTAGTGTGAATACGTATGAATGAGGAGGGTTCCACTGTGACGAGTGACGGCCACACGGTGACCGAGGCGGAGGCGGCCCGGCGCACCATCCGGCGGAGCGACTTCGTCTCCTGCAACCAGGCGTTCATCGACTGCCGGACGCCGGGCTCCGACCGCAAGGAGAACTACGCGATGATCGGCCCCGGGGTCACCCAGAGCGCCGACCAGGTGGTGAACCTGCGGGAGCCACACGGCTACAACATCGGTGCCGCCGCGATGCCGAACGGCATCACCAACAACCTGCACCTGCACTTCACCGCCGAGGTGTTCTACTGCTTCCGCGGCGAGTTCCTGCTCCGCTGGGGCGCGGACGGCCAGGACGGCGAACTCGTCCTGCGCGAGGGCGACATCGCCTCGATGCCGACGTGGATCTTCCGGGGCTTCACCAACATCGGGCCGGACGACGGCTGGCTGTTCACCACGCTGGGCCACGACGACACCGGCGGCATCATCTGGGGACCGTCGGTGCTGCGCGAGGCCGAGGGCCACGGATTGTACCTGACGGCGGAGAACCAGCTCGTCGACACCCTGGCCGGCGACGAGGTCGGCGAGGACACCGAACTCGTGCGGCCGATGCCGCCCGAGCAGATCGCCAGGCTGCGCAGTTACACCGCCGACGAGATGCGCAGGCGGGTCGCGACCTCGACCGACCTGGAGTTCTCGCCCGCCCCGTTCCTCGACAGTGCCCTGCCGGGCGGCGGTGCGCAGCTCGCGCTGGTCATCGGTTACGGCATGACCGAGGACCTGCACCAGGAACCCCGCGTGTACAACCCGCACGGGCACAACGTCGCGTGGCTGCGCGCCGAGCCGGGTGAAGGCATGCTGCCGCACCGGCACGCCGAGACCCAGGTCCTGCTGGTCAAGGACGGCGAGTGGGAGGTCACCCTCAACCTGCACGACGAGGTGACCGTCCGGCTGGGCCCGTGGGACATGCTGTCCGTGCCGCGGGGAGCCTGGCGGGCCCTGCGCAACACCGGCGACGACACCGCGACGATGCTCGTGATCAACGGTGGGGACGGCCGCGTCCGTCTCGAATGGGACGACGAGGTCGTCAAGGCGGCGGCCGACGCGGGCGTGGCCACCGACCACAACGGCTACGTGGCTCCGTACGCGCTCGTGCCCAGGGCCCTCGGCCGATGACCGGGACCGTCCCGGTCGTGCTCGTGCCCGGCATGCTGTGCGACGCCGGGTTGTGGGAGGACGTGCGCGGCGCGCTCGGGCACCCCGTGGTGGACGTGGACCTGAGCGCGCCGAGCATCGGCGGTATGGCCCGGCAGGTGCTGGCCGCCACCGAGGGGCCCTTCGTGCTCGCCGGGCTCAGCCTCGGCGCGATCGTGGGTTTCGAGGTTCTGCGCCTGGCTCCCGAACGGGTCGCCGGGTTCTGCGCGATGTCCACCAACGCCGGTGCCCCCACCGCGCGGCAGCGGGAACAGTGGGCCGCGCTCGACCGGCTCACCGCCGAGGGCGGCTTCGCCGAGGTCGTCACCGAACGGATTCTGCCGACGATGTTCGCCGCGCCCGAGCCCCCGGCCGAGCGGGCGCGGACGTTCCTCGCGATGGCGAACCGCATCGGGCCCGAGGTGTTCCGGGCGCAACTCGCCGCGCAGGCCACACGCACCGACGCGCACGAGGCGCTGGCGGCGGTGCGGGCACCCGCGCTCGTGCTCGGCGGCGGCGCGGACGCCCTGTGCCCGGAAAGCTTCCACACCGCGATCGCGACCGCGATCCCCGGCGCCGAGCGGCACACCCTGCCCGGCGCCGGACACCTGCTGCCCCTCGAACGTCCCGCTGAGGTGGCCGCGCTGCTCGGCGACTGGCTGCGCCGATTCTCGTTCCGGAAGGAGCTTCATGCCTGAGGTACTCAAGAGCCCGGCGCGCACCGCGCAGTCACGGCAGGACACCACCGCCGTGCCCGACCGCGTCGGCGAGATCATCGCGGACGTGCGGGCGCGGGGTGACGTGGCGGTGCGCGAGCACTCGCAGCGCTTCGACTCGTGGTCGCCGGAGTCGTTCCGGCTCTCCGCCGCCGAGATCGAGCGCGTCGTGTCCGGTGTCGACGACCAGGTCCTCGCCGACATCCGGTTCGTCCAGGACCAGGTTCGCACCTTCGCCCGGCACCAGCGTGAGTCGATGCGCGACATCGAGGTGGAGACGCTGCCGGGAGTCCACCTCGGACACCGCCACCTTCCGGTGGCCGCGGCGGGCGCCTACGTCCCCGGCGGCCGGTATCCGCTGACGGCGTCGGCGCACATGACGATCGTCACCGCGAAGGTGGCGGGTGTACCCAGGGTCGTGGCGTGTACCCCGCCCATCCGGGGCGAGGTCCCGGCGGCCACGGTCGCCGCGATGCACCTGGCCGGAGCCGACGAGATCCACCTGCTGGGCGGCGTTCAGGCCATGGCCGCGATGGCGGTGGGCACCGAGTCGATGGACCCGGTCGATCTGATCGCCGGACCCGGCAACGCCTACGTCGCCGAGGCGAAGCGGCAGCTTTTCGGCGAGGTGGGCATCGACCTGTTCGCGGGCCCCACCGAGATCCTCATCGTCGCGGACGGCTCCGCCGACCCGTTCGTCGTGGCGGTGGACCTGCTGTCCCAGGCCGAGCACGGACCCGACTCCCCCGCCGTGCTCGTCACGACCTCGGCCGAACTGGGCCGCAGCGTGCTGGAGCACGTCGAGCGCCTGTTGCCGGACATGCCCACCCGGGACTTCGCCGCCCCGGCCTGGCGCGACCACGGTGAGATTGTCGTGGTGGACTCGCTCGCGGAGGCGTTCTCCGTCGCCGACGGCTACGCCAGCGAACACGTCCAGATCCTCACGGAGAACCCGAGGCAGGCGCTGGACCGGATGACCCAGTACGGCGCGCTGTTTCTGGGCGAGGGCACCTGCGTGTCGTACGGCGACAAGGTGATCGGCACCAACCACGTGCTGCCGACCCGTGGCGCGGCGCGCTACACCGGCGGCCTGTGGGTCGGCAAGTACCTCAAGACCGTCACCTACCAGGAGGTCACCGACCCCGCCGCGAGTGCCCGGCTCGGCGAGGTGTGCGGCCGTGCGTCGCGGATCGAGTTGTTCGAGGGACACGCGCGCTCCGGTGACGTCCGCGCGGCCAAGTACGGCGACGCCACCGTGTCCTGGGCTTCGAGGACTCCGTGGGCTCCGGTGGGGCAGCGGTGAGCGGCGCGCTCACCGGCCGCACGGCGCTCGTCACGGGCGGCGGCAACGGGCTGGGCAGAGCCATGTGCCACGCGCTGTCGGCGGCCGGTGCCCGCGTGATCGCGGCCGGGCGCACCCGTTCGGCACTGGAGGCCTGCGTCGCCGGTCTCCCCACCCCCGGGCGCGCGGCGGTGGTGGACGTCGCCGACGCGGCCTCGGTGAGCGCGCTGGCCTCGGACCTCGCCGACGAGGACGTGTCCGTGCTCGTCAACAACGCGGGCGTACCAGGGCCGGTCGCGGCGCTGACCGACATCGAACCGGCCGAGTGGGACGACGTCTTCGCCGTCAACGTGCGCGGAAGCTACCTGATGTGCCGGGCGGTGCTGCCCGCGATGATCGAGCGCGGCAGCGGCGACATCGTGAACGTGGCCTCGGTGAGCGGCAAACGTCCCCTGGCGCGGCGCACACCCTACTGCGCGTCGAAGATGGCCGTGCTGGGGCTGACCACCACGCTGGCCGCCGAGGTCGGCCCGCTCGGGGTGAACGTGAACTCCCTGTCCCCCGGCCCGGTGGCGGGTCCCCGGATGGAACGCAACTTCCGGTTGGAGGCCGAACGTACCGGCGCGAGCTACGCCGAGGCGGAGGCGGCGTTCGTGTCCCGCTCGGCGCTCGGCCGGATGGTCACCGAGACCGAGGTGGCGACCGCGCTCGTGGCGATGCTGGCGATGCCCGGGCTGTGCGCCGCCGACATCGACCTCTCCGCCGGGATGGTGGCCCGATGACCCTGAAACAGCGGCTGCGCGGCGGCGAACGCCTGCGGGGTGGCCTGCTGCGCCTGCCCTCGGACTTCCTCGTCGAGCTGGCCGGGGTCGCGGGCCTCGACTTCGTGCTGATCGACTGCGAGCACGGGCCCGCCGATCTCGTGGCGTTGCAGCAGCACATCCAGGCCGCGCAGGCCCGGGGAGTCGCGGTCCTGGTGCGGGTGGGCCAGGACGAACCCGCCCTGGTGCTGCGCGTGCTCGACCTCGGCGCGCAGGGTGTCGTGGTGCCGCATGTCGACACCGTCGCCGACGCCCGGCGCGCCGTCCGGGCCGCGCACTACCCGCCGCTCGGCGAGCGCGGGTTCGCCACGTACTCGCGGGCCGGGTCGTTCGGCGCGGTCAGCGCCGCCGAGCACCTGGCGACCGCGGCCGAGACCACCCTGGTGATCCCGATGCTGGAGACGGTGGCGGCCTGCGACGCCGCAGCCGAGATCGCCGCGGTGGACGGTGTGGACGCACTGCTGGTCGGGCCCGCCGACCTGTCGGTGTCGATGGGCCTGACCGGCGGTGCGGCGGAGGCGGCCGTACGCGAGGTCGCGGACCGGGCGGTCGCCGCCGCGCGAGACGCGGGCACGCCGATGCTGAGCATCGTCGGCGGCCCGGAGCAGGCGGCGAGCGCTCCGCCCGGAGCCGTGGTGTTCAACCTCGCGCACGTGCTGCTGGACACGTTCCGGCGGCTGGCCGGGTCCTAGTACCGGAATTCCCCGCGAATTCGGCTTGACCCTCACGTCGCGTGAGGCCCGACAGTGGGACGCATGAGTGAGCACTACAACGCATTCGAGATCAGTCCCGTACCCGATCCCCGTCCGGACGCGGTGGCGCCGGAACCGTTCCGGGGCATCTACGGGATGCCCGCGTTCGTCACGATCCCCACGACCGATCTGACGGCGTCGGCGGATTTCTGGGTTCGCGGGCTCGGGTTCATCGAACTGTTCGGCATCCCCGGCAGTCTCGTGCATCTGCGCCGGTGGGCGTTCCAGGACGTACTCCTCGTGTCGGCGGAGAGCGTTCCGGAGCGGGCACCGGCGATGAGCGTCAGTTTCGCCTGCGTGCTCAGCCAGATCGATCCGCTGGTCGAGGCGTGCCGTGCGGTGAGCCCGGACTCGGTCGAGGGCCCGAGGGACACGCCGTGGAACACCCGCGACGTGGAGGTGAGCACACCCGAGAACGCCCGGGTCGTGCTCACCGCGGCGAAGCCCTTCGATCCGGCCGGTCAGCAGGCACGCAATCTCGAAGCCATCGGGATCACCCCGCCGGTCACCGGTCACGGTGACAATGAGCAACATGCCTGATGCGACCGACCCCGGTGTTGCCGCTGACTCCACTGACGCCACTGACGCCGAGGGCCTGACCGTCGGTCGGGTCTCGTCGCGGCTGGGCGTGACCGTTCGCGCGCTGCACCACTGGGACGACATCGGCCTGGCGCGACCGTCGCTGCGCACGGCCGCCGGATACCGCCGCTACACCGCGGCCGATCTGGAGCGCCTGCACCGCATCGTCGTGTACCGGGAGATCGGCCTCGGCCTGGACGAGATCCGGGCCATCGTGGCCGATTCGGCCACGGACGTTCCCGGCGCGCTGCGCGCTCAGCGCGCCCAGGTCGCCGAGCGGATCGAGCGCCTGCGGCAACTCGGCGCCGGGCTGGACCGGATGATCGACGCCCACGAGCGCGGCCTGCTGCTGACCGCCGAGCAGCAAGCCGCGATCTTCGGCCCTCGCTGGGACCCGGGCTGGGCGGCCCAGGCCCGGCAACGCTACGGGGACACGGCGCAGTGGCAGCAGTACGCCGAGCGCTCGGCCGCTCGCACGCCGGAGCAGTGGCAGGCCGTCACCGACACCGTCACCGGCCTCGACCGCGCACTGGCGGACGCGATGGCGGCCGGTGTCACCCCCGGCAGCCCGGAGGCGAACCAGCTCGTCGAGCGACACCGCGCGGTGTTCACGACCGCGTACTTTCCCCTCACCCGGCAGATGCAGGTCTGCCTCGGCCGCAGATACGAGTCCGATCCGGGCTTCGCCGCCCACTACGACGGCATCCGCACCGGACTCGCCACCTGGTTACGGCACAGCATCGACGCGAGCGCACGCGCCCACGGAATCGACCCCGACACCGCCACCTGGCAGTAACCCCGATAACCCCGGTGGGACTAGAACCACCGGGGAAGGTGCGGCAGCTCGCCCGCGCTGCTGGTGAGCCCGCGTGCTCCCCGCCCCGCGAGCCAGCGCACCAGATCGGGCAGGCTGCCCGACACGGTCGGCCCGCCGTCGCCGAGTACGACGTCGTCGCCGCCGTCGGGCACCAGCCGCAGCCGCACGGTCTCCTCGCGGCGCCGCCACATCCGGGGCACGTCCACGAGCAGTGCGCCGAGCAACTCGGGCGGGAAGTCGCGCGTGCTCGCACCCGCGTCGAGGTCGAGCGCGTGAATCCAGACCTCCCGGGTGCGCATCCACGCCGTCTCCCGCACGGGCACGAGCCTGCCCTGCGCGGTGCGGACCCTGGCCTCCCACGCGGGGCCCGGCAGGTCGCGCCACTCGACGTCGAGGTGCCGCTCCGCGTGCGCGACGAGGCTGCGCAGTGCCCTCGCCGGCAGCGTCGCGCCCGACTCGATCTCGGCGCCCCGCTGCTCGGCCGAGGCGTACATCGGGGTCTCGACCCCGGTCCTCGCCCATTCCAGCAGCCGGGTCAGGGCCCTCGCGTTGTACCCGACGTGGGCGACGACGTGGCGCCGCGACCAGCCGGGAAGCAGGCTCGGGGCATCGAGTTCGGCGTCGGAGAGCCCGCCAAGCACCCTGGCGAAGTACGCCGTGCCCCGGCGTGCCCACAGCAGTTCCCGCGCCGGGGCCTGCGGGGAGTCCTCGCGATATCCCGGGCCCTGCCGTGCTCGCAGCGCCGCACGGGCGGCCTCGTCCGTGGTGACACTCATGATCGGGTCTCGGCCACGGCGACGTTGACCAGCTCCCCGATACCGTCGACCCGGGTGGTGAGCGTCTGCCCCGCCGAGAGGTACCGCGCGGGTTCGCGGGCGTGGCCGACGCCGCCGGGCGTGCCGGTGGCGATGACGTCGCCCGGCTGGAGGGTGACGATGGTCGAGATGTAGGACACCAGCGCGGCGGCGTCGAACACCAGGTCGTCGATCGGCGTGCGCTGCACTTCTTCGCCGTCGAGTTCGGTGACGAGTTCCGCGTCGGACGGCAACTCGTCGGGGGTGGCGAGCACCGGACCGAACGGCGTGCTGGCCTCCCAGGTCTTGCCCTGCAACCACTGCAGCGTGCGGTACTGGTAGTCGCGCATCGTGACGTCGTTGAGCACGGCGTAGCCCGCGATGGCCGCCCGCGCCCGCTCGACCGGCGCCCGGCGCACCCGCGTGCCGACCACGACCGCCAGCTCGCCCTCCCAGTCGACCCGCGTGGACTCGGGCGGCAGCTGGATCGCGTCGCGCGCACCGACGAGCGCCTCCGGGTACTTCGCGAACAGCGTCGGATGTTCCGGCAGATCGCGGCCCATCTCCAGGATGTGGTTGCGGTAGTTCAGCCCCGCACAGATGATCTTGCCGGGCCGGGTCACCACGGGGGCGAACTCCGCGGTGGTGAGGTCGTGCCGCGCGCCGTCGGCCGTGGCCGCCGCGCTCGGTCCGCCGTCGCGCAGGAGCGCGCCGACGTCGGCGAACCCAGTTTCGACGGCCGTGGTGCCTTCGACGCGCACGGCGGCGGTGGCGTCGCCGAGACGCAGGGTGGCCAGCTTCATCGTTGCTCTCCTTCGACGTGGACCCGGTTGAGGTGGAGGCGCTCCATGATCGGCGCGTCCGAGAAGCGGAAGAGGTCGAACTGACCCTCGGCGCGCAGCGACCACGCGGCCCACGAGGGCACGACGAACAAGTCGCCCTTCGCCAGCTCGTGTTCCGTGCCGTCGAGCACGACCTGGCCCCGGCCCTCGAACACCTGGAAGACGCTGGACCCGACCTCGCGGCGGGTGGCCAGTGCGGTTCCGGCGCGCAGCCGGTGGAACTGCGCCCGCAGCGTGGGCATGACGTCGCCGCCGGTGGTCGGGTTGACGTAGCGCACGGCGGCGTGGCCCTGCTCGACGGTGGCGGGCCTGCCCTCGTCCTCCAGCAGCAGTTGCTGGCTCAGCGCCGCGTCGGTGTGCTCCCAGCGATAGGCCGCGATGGGAGACGACACCGTGTCGCGCAGACCCGACAGCGGGCGGAGCCCGGGGTGGCACCACAACCGTTCACTGCGGCTGTAGTCGGGAGTGGACTCGTCGGTGACCCGGTCGGCGCCGAACTCGAAGAAGCCGCTGTCGGCGTAGTGGGCGAACGGGATGTCGAGACCGTCGAGCCAGGCCATCGGCGAGTCGGTCTCGTTGTGGTGGCCGTGGAAGTGCCAGCCGGGCGTGAGCAGGAAGTCACCCCGCGACATCCGCACCGGGTCACCGTCCACGACGGTCCACACCCCCTCGCCCTCGACGACGAAGCGGAACGCGTTCTGCGCGTGCCGGTGCTCGGGTGCGGTCTCCTTCGGACCGAGATACTGGATCGCCGCCCACAGTGTCGGCGTGGCGTAGGCGTGGCCGGACAGCCCGGGATTGGCCAGCGCGATCGCGCGCCGCTCTCCCCCGCGCCCCACCGGGACCAGGTCACCGGCGCGCCGCGCCAGCGGATGCAGCGCCGACCACCGCCACACGTGCGGTACCGCTCTCGGCGCGGGATGCATCGGCATCAGGTCGCCGAGCTGGGTCCACAGTGGAACAAGGTGTTCGGACTCGAAGTCGGAGTACAGCTCGCGCAGCTCCAGGCTGTCGGCTCCGGTCATCTGGTTGGCGACCGAGGCGTGGTCGGTCGCGGCTTCCGAGTGGGCGGACATGGGAATCCTTTCGCGGGAGATCAGGCGGACACCGCGGGGCCGTAGAGCCAGTCGACGAGGTGGTAGTCGTGCACGTCCCGGCTGCGGAAGACCTCGTCGCGCAGCAGGGTGGACACCGGGGAGTCCACGTGCCAGATGTCGCCCCAGACGCGCGCGGTGGCCTGCACGCGAGAGGCGAAGCCGACCCTGGCGGCCTCGTACTCGCGCAGGGCCGCACCGAGGTCGTGCGAGGCCCACGGCCGCCCCGGCGGCAGCGCACCGGCCAGCGCCGCACCGTCCAGCAGCGCCTGCCCCGCGCCCTGCGCGAGGTACTGCAACATCGGATGCGCGGCGTCGCCGAGCAGGGTGAGGCGGCCCCGGGTCCAGTTCGGCAACGGTTCGCGGTCGTACATCGGCCAGCGGTGGTCGCGGCCGAGGGCGGGCACGGCGGCGCGCACCTCGTCGCACATACCCGCGTACGTGCGGTCCAGCTCGGCCGGCGTGCCCCAGTCGCGCTCGCCCCGGCGGTACTGCTCGCTGCGGAAGACGGCCACCTGGTTGTAGAGCCTGCCCGCCCGCACGGGGTACTGCACCAGGTGCAGGCCGGGCCCCATCCACACGACGACGTCGTCCATCGAGGCGCGGTGGGCGACCTGCTCGATCGGCACCGCGCCGCGATACGCGACGTAACCCGAGCACAGGGGCTCGTCGTCGACGAGGTGGGCCCGCACCACCGAGTGCAGGCCGTCGGCACCGACCACCAGCTCCGCGCGGAACTCGGTGCCGTCGGCGCAGTGGACGAGGGCGTGGTCGGGCCCGTCGGTGACGCCGGTGACCTCGTGGCCGGTGTGCAGGGTGACGCCGGGCTCGGCCTCGGCCGCCTCCAGCAGGGCCCGCAACAGGTCACTGCGGTGCAGTACCAGGTACGGCCCGCCGTAGCGGCGCCGCGCGTCGGCGAGGTCGAGGTGGGTGAGTTCCTCCGCGGTCTCGGCATTGCGGAACACCAGCCTGCGCGGCTGCACCGACAGCGGCAGGATGCGGTCGAGCACGCCGACCTCGTCGAGCATGCGGGTGATGTTGGGAGCCAGCTGCAGCCCGGCGCCGACCTCGGCGAACTCCGGCGAGCGCTCCAGCACCCGCACCCGGACGCCGCGCCGGGCGAGCAGGACCGCCGCACTGAGCCCGCCGATACCGCCTCCGGTGACGAGCACCTGATCCGTGGACATCTGGCCTCCCTCTTCGACTCCGCGCGGCGCGACAACCGGGCGAGCGCCGGCGAGTTCCTCGGAGCCTACGAACACTCTTCCGCTTAGCGCAAAGACGTCGTACTGTTTTTCTGTGGAGCAGAATTCGGACCCGTATCGCATCGAGGCCGTGGACCGCGCGCTGACGTTGCTGAGCCTGCTGGCCGAACGCGGGCAACTCAGCGTCACCGAGGCGGGGCGGGAACTCGGCATCGCGCCCTCCAGCGCGCACCGCCTGCTGTCGACGTTGAGCCACCGGGGCTTCGCCGTGCGGGGCGAGCGGCGCCGGTACCGGCCGGGGCCCGCTCTGCGCGGGCTTTCCGTGGTGGAGGACCCGCCGCCGCTGACCGACCGGGTGCGGCCGTATCTGGAGCGGTTGTTCGACGAGGTGGGCGAGACCGTGCACCTCATGGTGCGGGTGGGGCCGGAGGTGCGGTTCGTCGACGGAGTCGAAGGGCGCCAGCCCCTGCGGGTGGGGCTGCGCACGGGGGCGCGGATGCCCGCGCACCGCACCTCCGGCGGGAAGGCCATGCTCGCCGACCTCACCGCCGCCGAGGTCGAGGCGTTGTGGGAGCCGCACGGCCCGGCGGCGGGACGCGCGGCACTGACGGGCGAACTCGACGCCGTCCGGCGCAGGAACTACGGGCTCAACCACGACGAGAGCGAGGCCGGTGTGACAGCACTCGGGGCCTCGCTCGGCTGGCTCGACGGCCGGCACGCCGCACTCACCGTGGCGCTGCCGTCGGTGCGCTTCGCCGCGCTCGACGTGGACGCCGTCACCGAGCGCCTGCTGCGGGTCTGCGCCGATGTCCGCTTGCGCTGGACGCCGCGAAGGCCACCTTCACCGCAGCAGACGCAGTGAGGGTGGCCTTCGCGGCACACCGGCAACGCCGGGACCGGGCTACTCGATCACCGTGCGCACCGGGGTGCCCAGTTCGACCGTGCGGCTGACCGTGCAGAGCTTGTCGTGCGACAACGCCACGGTGCGCGGCAGCATGGAGCGAGCCGCGTCACCCTGCTCGCCCTCGGGAAACCGCACCGCGAACCGCACCTCGAGGTTCTCCATCCGGTTTCCGGACTCCCTCTCCGACACCTTGTCGCCGGTCACCGTCACCGTGAATTCGTCCGGCTCCGTGCGGCGGCTCGTCGCCACGTCGGTGTCGATGGCCGTGCAGCCCCCGATCGCGGCGAGTAGCAGCTCCACGGGGCTGAACTGGTCGTCGCCGTCGCCGAACTCCAGTGTCGCGCCCCGCTCGTTGTGTGCCACATACCTGCCCTGCGCGGTCCGCTCGATGCGGACGGACCTCTGCGATGTCGTCATGCCCCGAACCTACCGGCGATCACGGCCTCGGGATGTTGCGCAGGTTCGACCGCGCCAGCTGCACCATGCGACCCACACCGCCCTGCAACACCATCTTGCTGGTCGCCAGCGCGAACCCGGTGAGCTGCTGGCCGGTGATCCGGGGCGGGATGGACAGCGCGTTGGGGTCAGTGACCACGTCGAGCAGCGCGGGCCCCTCGTGGTCGAGCAGTTCACGCACCCCGTCCCGCACCTGCTTGGGATCGTCGACGCGGATGCCGTGCGCTCCCGAGGCGCGGGCGATGGCGGCGTAGTCGGAGTCCGGGTACGCGGTGGCGTGCGGCGGGAGCCCGGCCACCAGCATCTCCAGATCGACCATGCCCAGTGACGAGTTGTTGAACAGCAACGTCTTCACCGGCAATCCGTACTGCACGAGCGTGAGGAAGTCACCCATGAGCATCGAGAACCCGCCGTCGCCGGCCATCGCGACCACCTGCCGGGACCGGTCGGGCCACTGCGCCCCGATGGCCTGCGGCATCGCGTTGGCCATGGAGCCGTGGGTGAACGAGCCGATCATGCGGCGGCGCCCGTTGGGGCTGAGGTAGCGGGCAGCCCACACGTTGCACATCCCCGTGTCCACCGTGAAGATGGCATCCTCCGCGGCCTCGTCGTCCATAATGGACGCCACATACTCGGGATGGATCGGCTTGTGCCGCTCGACGTCGGTGGTGTAGGCAGACACGACGTTCTCCAGCGCGTCCGCGTGCTTGCGCAGCATGCGGTCGAGGAAACGGCGGTCGGTGCGGCTGCGCACCCGCGGGGTGAGGCACCGCAACGTCTCCCCCACGTCGCCGCAGACCCCGAGATCCAGGCGCGACCGCCGCCCGAGGTTCTCCGGGCGGATGTCGACCTGCACGATCCGCACGTCGTCCGGCAGGAACGGCCGGTACGGGAAGTCGGTGCCGAGCAGGATCAGCAGGTCGCACTCGTGCATGGCCTCGTAGGCGGCACCGTAGCCGAGCAGACCCGACATGCCGACGTCGAACGGGTTGTCGTACTGGATCCACTCCTTGCCGCGCAGCGCGTGGCCCACCGGTGCGAGCACCCGGTCGGCGAAGGCCATCACCTCGTCGTGGGCCTCGGCGGTGCCGCGGCCGCAGAACAACGTCACCCGCTCGGCGGAGTCGACCAGCTCGGCGAGGCGATCGATTTCCGCGTCACCCGGCCGCATGGTCGCCGTGTCGGACGAGGGAACCAGCCGCGCGCGTCCTCGCGGCACGTCCATGCCCGCCACGTCGCCGGGCACGCTGAGCACCGAGACACCGGATCGCCCCAGCGCCGTCTGAATGGCGATCTGCGCCACCTGCGGCATCTGCTCGGGGCTCGACACCAGCTCGGAGAAGTGGCTGCACTCGACGAACAGGCGGTCGGGGTGGGTCTCCTGGAAATACGCGGTGCCGATGTCCTCGCTCGGGATGTGGGCGGCGATGGCCACGACCGGCGCCATGCTGCGGTGGGCGTCGAACAGGCCGTTGATGAGGTGGAGGTTGCCCGGCCCGCAGCTGCCGGCGCAGGCGGTGAGGCGTCCGGTGATCTGCGCCTCCGCGCCGGCCGCGAACGCGGCCACCTCCTCGTGGCGCACCTGCACCCACTCGATGTCCGACCGCCGCCGCACCGCGTCGGTGATCGGGTTGAGGCTGTCGCCCACGACGCCGTAGATCCGTCGCACCCCGGCCTGGACCATGAGGTCCACCAGCTGTTCGGCGACCGTCGGGTTGGCCATCGGCACTCCTCACGTCCCGGCGCACATGTCGCCGAGGCATAACCCGTCCGGGCCGGGGTGAAACGTGCCGGGCTGGTGCCGGGAGGTGTGCCGGGGACTTCCGCCAGGCGGCGGCACGTCAGCCGAAGAGGGCGCGCCACTCTTCCAGCGACCGGGGCCGGAATGCCACGTTGCCGCGGCGCACGGTCGACAGCGCCGCCGACGGCTCCGTGGAGTACCAGTGCCCGGGGTAAACCACCGGGTCGCCCGGCAGCGTCGCCAGCGCCCGCACGCTGCGGTACAGCGCGTCGGCGTCCCCACCGGGCAGGTCGGTGCGCCCGCACCCGTCGAGGAACAGCGTGTCGCCCGCCACGAGCGCGTTCTCCAGCAGGAAGCACTGGCTGCCCGGCGTGTGCCCCGGAGTGTGCAGCAGGCGGATCGGGATGTCGCCGACGTCGAGCCGGTCGTCGTGCTCGTGCGCCACCAGGTCCGTGGCCGACACCCCGGTGGTGCGGCGCACCCACTCCAGTTCGGCCGCGGCCACATGGACCGGCACCGGATCGCGCGCCAGCAGCTCCGCGAGCCCGGGCAGGGAGAAGCCGAGCAGGTCCCCGCCGACGTGGTCGGGGTGGTGATGGGTCGCGAGCACGCCCACCAGCCGCATGTCGTCGGCTGCCAGCACGTTCAGCAGATCATCGATCGCGTACGCCGGGTCCACCACCACGGCCTCCCGCGTCTCGCGGTCACCGATCAGGTAGGTGAAGTTGCGCATCTGCGTCGCCACGGGGTCACCCACGGCGAAGTCGCGGCCGGACAGCAGCTGCCGGAAGTAGAGGTTGGTGTCAGGCATCGATCGCACATCCTACCGCGACGAACGGGTTACGGGTGAGAGCCTGCGGATATCGCGGCATCTCCGGAGCGTACGAATCCAACTGGTGCAGACCACCGTCTTGATCACCGACTTTCGTCGGTGCAGCGCGGTCGGCCGCGTCGGTATGGTCTCGTGTTCTGCGTCACATTCGTGACGCTCAGTATCGAGGAGGTTACACTTTGTTGCGAAGAGTTGTGGTAACCGCGCTCAGCGCGGTACTGCTCAGCGGGCTCGTCCTGGCCACCCCGCAGGCGGCGGCTGCCACCGCACGCAACGGCGTCTGCGAGTCCGGGGAGGTCTGCCTGTACTACAACAGCAACAACGCGGGATCACTGGTCGACTTCAAGGGGTCGATCAAAAACTACGGCACGGGTTCCAACTGCGTGAAGTACATCAGCTCCGGTAACGGGCGCGGGCAGTGCGTGAAGAACAACGCGGCCTCGGTCTGGAACCGCAAGTCGGTTCCGATCACGGTCTTCTACAAGAGCAACTGGTCCGGGGCCATCGACTCCTACGTCCCGGGCAAGAAGGCCAACCTCCGGCCCGCGCTCAAGAACGACAACGCGGGTCACCTGGTCGGCAAGGGAGCCAACAACCGCCTGGAGTACGGCGTCTACCACAGCAGGGCGGGCCACATCACCGCCTACTTCGACGGCTACCTGTCGACGTCGGGGCGTCACGAGGGCATCGACTTCGCGCGAGGTTCCGGCGAGTCGGTGTACTCCCTCACCGCCGGGACGTTGATCAACAAGACCGAGGGCGGCGGTGGACTGTCCACCATCTCGATCTACAACGCCAACCTCAACAAGAGCATCATCTATCTGCACACCAACCCGCTCAACGGGCTCAGCGAAGGCCAGCACATCAAACGCGGTCAGCGGATCGCCACGGAGGCCGCGCGCGGCGCCAGCTCCGCGCACACGCACGTCGAGATGCGCCCCGGTCGCAGGCCGCTCGCGGCGGTCAGCGTCGGGGACTACACCCTGGACAACCCGATCCCGACGAACTTCTGGATGAACCGCGGCTACAACATCTGCTGCCAGTGATTCCTCGGACTCCGCCCTGATCGTGCGTGGACTGACGGTCACTCGGCACGGGCCCTCGGTGGGCAGCGAGCGGAACTCGCGCCCTCCGAGGGCTGGGTCTGCTCAGAGGCACCGTCGCGCTGTCACAACCCGGTTCGCCCCGGCGTCTCGTGGTAGGCACAGCAACACACGAGACAGGAGCCAGACATGCGCGAGGACGGCCACCCGGACACCGCGACCTCGGCCTTCGTCGCCCACCGTAATCTGCTTTTCACGGTCGCCTACGAGATGCTCGGCTCCGCTGCCGACGCGGAGGACGTCCTGCAGGAGACCTGGCTGCGATGGTCCGGCGTCGACATCGACACGGTGCGTGACCGGCGGGCGTACCTGGTCCGCATCACCACCCGTCAGGCACTCACCAGGATGCGCACGCTCGGCCGCCGCAGGGAGTCCTACGTCGGGCCCTGGCTGCCGGAGCCGTTGCTGACCGCACCGGACGTCGCCGAGGACGTCGAACTGGCCGAGAGCGTGTCGATGGCGATGCTGCTGGTACTCGAAACTCTCGCACCGATGGAGCGGGCGGTCTTCGTTCTACGGGAGGTGTTCGCACTGGCCTACGACGAGATCGGGGACGCCGTCGGCAGAAGCCCGGCCGCGGTCCGGCAGATCGCCCACCGGGCGCGGGCGCACGTCGCGGCACGCAGGCCGCGCGAGACCACGTCCGAGGCCGAGACGACGGCGGCGCTCGCCGCATTCCGACGTGCGGTCGAGACGGGTAACCTGCAGGACCTGCTCGACATCCTCGCGCCGAACGTCGTCGCCCTGGCCGACGGCGGTGGCGTCGCCAAGGCCATGCCGCGACCCGTCGTCGGAGCCGACAAGGTGGCTCGCCTGCTGAGCGCGGGGCTGCCCGAACTCGTGGGCCACATGGCCGCCGAGCCGGTGCGGCTCAACGGCAGCCCGGCCCTCCTCCTGCGGCACGAAGGAAAGATCGACGCGGTCGTCACGGTGCGGATCGAGGACGGACTCGTCACGACGCTCTACACCGTGCGCAACCCCGAGAAGCTCTCGCGCGTGGAGCAGGAGACCGCGTTGAGTCGCTGACACGGCGACGCGAACTGCGGACACGGCTACGCAGCTTGCGGACACGGCTACGTGGGCTGCGGACACGGTGACAGACTGAGGCTCATGAGCGGGACTGTGGACACGGTGGTGGTGCTGGGCGGGCGCAGCGAGATCGGGCTGGCCGTGGCGCGGCGGCTGGCACGGCAGGGCGCGCGGTCCTTCGTGCTCGCCGCGCGGCGCTGCGGCGACCTCGACGCCGAGGAACGCGCGCTGCGCGACGCGGGCGCGCGGTCGGTGGCGCGGGTGGAGTTCGACGCCGACGACCTCGGCTCCCACGAGCGCGTGCTGGGTGACATCGTCGACGGGCACGGCCCGGTGGACGTCGTGGTGACGGCCTTCGGGGTACTCGGCGACCAGGCCAGGGCCGAGCGGGACGCCGCGCACGCGGTCTCGATCGTGCATACCGACTACACCGCCCACGTCAGCGTGCTCACCCACGTCGCGAACCGGTTGCGGGCGCAGGGACACGGGAGGCTCGTGGTCTTCTCGTCGGTGGCGGGCGTGCGCGTCCGCCGCGCCAACTACGTCTACGGCTCGGCCAAGGCCGGGCTCGACGGGTTCGCCTCCGGCCTCGCCGACGCACTGCACGGCAGCGGTGTCCACCTGCTGCTGGTGCGTCCCGGATTCGTGGTCGGAAGGATGACCCGCGGCATGACACCCGCCCCGTTCTCCAGCACACCGGAGCAGGTCGCCGACGCCACCGTGCGCGGCCTGCGCGCGGGCCGGCACACGGTGTGGGTGCCGACGGTGCTGCGCCCGGTCTTCGCCGGGCTGCGCCTGCTGCCCCGCCCACTCTGGCGGCGGCTGCCCCGCTGAACGCGGGTCAGTCGCGCGGCATGAGCAGCTCGGCCGCGCGGCGGCGCGGGCTGCGGGGCACGGCACCCGCCGGCCTGCCGACCCGCATGAGCAGCTGCGGATACCCGGGCAGGGACAGCCGCTCGCCGAAGCGGCTGCGCGCCTCCGTGAGGTGCAGCGGGTGCGTCTGCACGGCCGCGACGAGGCCGCGTTCGACCGCCGCGAGCCACAGCCGCTGCATGGCCATGCCGGTGCGCACGTGCGCGTCCCTGCCGTCGGTGTCGCTGGCGAAGACGAACACGGTCTCCCCGTGCAGCCGCTCGGTCAGCGTCACGCGGTCGGGCAGCGCGGTGCCGGCCCGCACCAGCCCAGCCCACGGCAGGGTGGAGGTCGGCGTCGCACTGCCCGCCACCCCGGCACCGTGGGGGCGGGAGCGCTCGTCGCGGATCGTCCAGATGGCCAGCTCCCGCTGGTAGCCCTGGTCGTTTCGCAGGACCATGCCCGCGTACTCCAGCAGTTCCGCGAGCGCGCCGACCTCACCGGCACCGTGCAGCGCGCGCACCCGCACGTCGGCGGCGTCGGTCCGGTCAGCCTCGGCCACCAGCCGGGTCACGTCCTCGCCTCGCGGCACCGGGCCGGCGAACGGCCGGCGGTAGCTGTGCCTGCGCGAGATGGCCGAGTAGCGCCGTAGCTCGGCTTCGGTCGGTTCCGCACGCTCCGCGACGCCCACCGTCGCCACGAGCGAGCCGCCCGGCCCGTCGGGCAGCAGCCGCACGGCGGGGCGCTTGCCGAGCACCCGCATGCCCAGTTCGAGGTTCGTCACGGCCGCACCGCAGGAGATCGAGCGGTCCCGCCCGCGCGGATCGTGGTAGGGCAGCGCCAAGTCGGCGCGTTCGAAGATCCGTGCCTCGCCGTCGGGCAGTTCGAGCCGCCACGGCTGGATGTTGTGCACCGAGGGCGCACGAACGACCGCCCTGGCGAGCACGTCGGTCTCCCCCACCGACCATTCGCGCTGCGTCATGGTGTCCACGATTCCTGACGTCGGGGTCCGGTGTCTCGGTGCCGAAGTCCCCGGCGCCCGGGGCCGAACGGCCTGGTACAGCTACCCACGTCACCCGTGTGGTGGACCAGGGCCGAAAGTCCCCGCCCCGGGCGGGTTCCGTATCCGGTGGCCGCCGGTTCCCGGAGTTATGCTGGCCGCGATGACGATTCGCGTGTTCCTCGTCGATGACCACGAGATCGTGCGGCGCGGCCTGGCCGACCTGCTGGACGGCGAGTCGGACATGCGGATCGTCGGTGAGGCCGCCTCGGTCGGCGAGGCGCTGACGCGCATTCCCGGCGCGGAGGCCGACGTGGCGGTGCTGGACGTGCGGCTTCCCGACGGCAACGGCGTGGAACTGTGCCGCGAGCTGCTGTCCACGGTCGAGGGCCTGCGGTGTCTGATGCTGACCTCGTACGCCGACGACGAGGCCCTGTTCAACGCGATCATGGCGGGGGCGTCGGGTTTCGTGCTCAAGCAGGTGCTGGGGTCGGATCTGGTGTCGGCGGTGCGCACGGTCGGTTCCGGTGGGTCGCTGCTCGACAGCAAGACGACGTCGGCGCTCATGAACCGCATCCGCAGGGAACGGGCCGACGCCGACCCGGTCGCGGAACTGTCCGAGCAGGAACGCGCCGTGTTCGAACTCATCGGCGAAGGGCTCACCAACCGCGAGATCGCCGCACGCCTCTACCTGGCCGAGAAGACCGTGAAGAACTACGTGTCGCGCCTGCTGGGCAAGCTGGGCATGCAGCGGCGGACCCAGGCGGCCGTGCTCGCGACGGAGCTGCGCAAGCAGGGACCGCCGACGCCGCCCGATCCGCCGAGCCCGTGATCGCAGGGCTCACAACGGGGCACGCCACACCACGCGGGTGCCTCCGCCGGGCTCGTCGCCGACGGTGAAGTCGCCGCCGCAGTGCCGGGCACGGCGCCTGAGGTTGTCGAGCCCGCTGCGGCGTGCCTGTTCGGGGATGCCCACGCCGTTGTCGGCCACTTCGATGAGCAGGCCCTGCTGGTCCACCTCCACCACGATGCGGATGGCGTCGGCCCCGGAGTGGCGCAGCGCGTTGCTCAGCGCCTCCCGCACCACGGCCTCCGCGTGCTCGCCCACCCGGTCCGGCACCAGCGTGTCCACCGCGCCCGAGAGCCGCATGGTCGGGGCCACCGCGGTCTCCGAGGTCAGCTCCTCCACGATGTCCAGCAGCCGCCTGCGCAGACTGCCCCGGCCGGGAGCGCCGGAGGTGTGCAGGTCGAAGATCGAGGTGCGGATCTCGCGCACGGTGCTGTCGAGTTGTTCCACGGCCTGCTCCACCCGCAGCCGCGCGTGGGGGTCGTCGATCCGGCGCAGGGTGCCCTGCAGGCTCATCCCGGTGGCGAACAACCGCTGGATCACGTGATCGTGCAGGTCCTGGGCGATCCGGTCCCGCTCGGCGAGCAGGTCGAGCAGCCGGCGGCTGCGCTGCTGGTCGGCGAACTCCAGTGCCACGGCGGCCTGATCGGCCAGCGAGGTCAGCATCGGCAGCTGGTCGGAGGAGAACGCCGCTGAACCCTTGGCGCGCGCGGTGATCAGCACGCCTCCCGCGCCCGCGGCACCGGTCAGCGGCACCACCGCGCCGGGCCCGAACCCCGCCGAAGCGACCCCGGGTTCCTCCGGCAGCGCCGCGACCAGGTCGGCGCACAGGCGCGGACGACCGCCGCGCATGGCTTCCGCCACGGCGGAGTCACCGCGCGTGTCCACGGCGAGTTCGGACAGCGACGCGGTACGGCGCCCGGTGGCCACGCTGACCGAGACGGCGTCGGAGGTCTCGTCGGTCGCCAGCAGGATGAAGGCGTCCTCGGCGTCGGCCAGCTCGCACACCCGGCGCACGACGAGTTCGAGCGTGGCCTCCACGGAGGCGCCGCCCAGGAGTTCGCCGTTGATCTCGGCGACCGCGCCCAGCCAGCGTTCGCGTCTGCGGGACTCCTCGAACAGGCGCGCGTTGTCCACGGCCACACCCGCCGCGGCGGCCAGCGCCTGCAACACCACCTCGTCGTCGGCGGTGAACTCAGCGCCCCCTCGCTTCTCGGTGAGGTAGAGGTTGCCGAAGACTTTGTCGCGCACCCGCACCGGCACACCCAGGAAGCTGTGCATCGGCGGGTGGTTGCGGGGAAAGCCGACCGAGGCGGGATGCTGAGCCAGGTCCGCCAGCCGCACCGGGCGCGGGTCCTCGATCAGCAGACCGAGCAGCCCCCTGCCTTCCGGCAGGTGCGCCATCTTGGCCCTGGTCTCGTCGTCGATGCCGGAGTAGACGAACTCGGCGAGTCCGTGCTCGTCCTCGTCGAGCACGCCGAGCGCGCCGTAGCGCGCGTCGACGAGTTCCGTGGCGGACTCCACGATGCGCTGGAGTGTCGAGTCCACCTCCAACCCCGACGCGACGGCCAGCACCGCGTCCAGCAACCCCTGGAGCCGGTCGCGTGTCCGCACGATCTCGCCGATGCGCTCCTGCACCTCGTGCAGCAACTCGTCCAGGCGCAGTCCGGTGAGGGCGCTGGTCCCGAACCGGGCGTCGTCACGTCGCCCGTTCGCAGGCTGCTCGGCTGCCATCGGCGTCTCCGATCGGGGCTGTGCTTCGCGAGCGTATTCCCTGCACAGCGGGGTCTCAAGCCTCCGTTGTGGAGGGTGATCGGCCGAGCACGAGCAGCAACTGCGGGCTGCCGTCGACCCGCGCGTGCCGAACCATCCGCTGCCGGAACTCCCGGGTCTCGAACGGCTCGATCACGGTGGCGGCGGTCAGCCCGAGCGCGGTGGCCGAGAGCCAGGCGCGTTGGAGCGCGACCCCGGCCACGAGCTGTCCCCGCCGCCCGTCGGTCGCGGTGACCACGAGCAGTCCCGGGTCCATCCCCCGCTTGCGGTGGGCAGCCACGACCGCGGGGACCGGCACCACCTGGGCGTCGGCGACCGCGCCGGCGCGCACGACGGCGTCCCGCACGGCCGGTGGGAGCGCCTCGGGGTCGCCGGGGTCAAGGGTCCGGTGGTGCCTGCGCTGCTCGAACACCGCACGGTAGCGCCCGACGTCGGCGGGCGAGGGCCGGTGCCGCCGGTTGGCCACCACGGTCGCGACCAGTTCGGCGCGGTCGGGATCACCGAACAACACCGTCTCGGGAGCCCAGCCGAGAACACGCACGGCGCTCGTGACGACCGCGAGCGCGCAGCCGGTGGCGATGACGCCGTTGCGGTCGGCACCGGCGTGCCCCCGCAGCGCGGGCGGCAGGTTCTCGGCGATCTCGACGCGGTGGCCGTGGACACGCACGTTCCACGGTTCCGCCAGCCCGCACCGGTGGGCATGCAGCACGGCCCTGGACAGCACACCTTTCTCCTGCTCGGACCACGTGTGGCCCGCGCGCGAGAGCACGGGCGGGCCGACCGTCATGGTCGCTCCCCCGTCCCGGGCCGGGTGACGACCTCGTCCAGCGCGCGTCGCGGGGTCGGTGTCCCGGGATGGCCGTGGCCGAGCCGCCACGCGGTCTGCGGGAAGTCCCGTCCGCCCAGCAACGACCGGAGCTCGGCGCGCACGCGCGGAACCTCGACGGGCTGCGCCAAAAACGACGCCGACAACCCGGCCGCCGTGGCCGTGAGCAGGACCCGTTGCAGCGCCTGCCCGGCCCGCAGCGCGTCCCGGCGCGTGTCGCCGGGGGTCGTGAGCACGGCGACCAGCGGGGTGCGCTCGTACTCCCGGGCGACCGTGGCGTCCGTGGCGTCCGTGGCGTCCGCGCCCCGGAAGTCGCGCAGCGACAGCGCGGGCTCGGACGAGGGCCGGGGGCCGCCCGCGGCGGCGGGAATCCCGTCACCACGATCGCCGCGCCCGGTCCACTCCGCCAGTTCGGCGACGAACGCGGGATCGTGCCGCTGCACGTGTTCGGCGCGGCGCAGCAGCGCGGCGAAGGTGTCGAACTGCCCGGGCCCGTCGAGCAGGTGCAGCCGGGCACCCTCGTCGGCCGCGGCGCGTACCAGGACGTGCCGGGCCGCGGCCGGCACGGCCTCGCCGGTGAACGGCCTGCGATGGGTGTGCCGGGCGGCGATGACGCCGGCCAGCCGCCGGTCCTGCGCCGACGGGGTGCGTCCCGCGCCGAGCCGCAGCGTGGCCAGCAGGAGTGGCTCGCGGCGGTCGGGCAGCAGGGTGGTCGCGCAGGCGGTTCCTTCCGCCGCCAGCGCGAGCCGGATGTTGAGCACCGCCGCGCCGCAGGACAGTACCGCCTCCCTGCCGTCCGGATCGCACACGCGCAGCACCCTGGACTCGTCGAGCCGGACGTCGATCTCGCCGTCGCGGGTGGCGAACAGCCAGGGCTGGGTGTTGTGCGGGGACGGTGCCCTGGTGCCCGCACGCAGTGCCTCGGCCACGGCGGCACCGGACACGGCGGTCTCGGTCATGCCGCCGATCCTCGTCCGCCGCCCGCGCCCGGCACAGCGGCGCTGGGCCTGCCCGGGCAGGGTCTTTGGTCCCCGGGACCTCCGACTCTCGCCGGGCACGCCGCCGAGGGGCAGGCTCGCACCCATGCCCGCCCACCACGGCACCGACCCGGAAGCCGGAACGATCGTCGTGGGTGTCGACGGCTCCCCGGCGGCCCGGCAGGCACTGCGCTGGGCGTGCGCGGAGGCGGAGTTGACGGGTGGGCAGGTGCTGGCGGTCTCGGTGCGGGACGAGCCCGCCCCGCTGCCCGGCTCCGAGTTCGCGTTGCGGCAGCGCGGTGCGTGGCGCGACGACGGCTCCGTGCGCGCGGCACTGCACCGGGACGTCAGCCTGGTGGCTACCTCGGCCTCGGTGGGGGAACTGGTCGTCACCGGCGAGCCCGCGGAGGAACTGCTGGCCGCGGCGACCAGGGCCGATCTGCTGGTCCTCGGCACGCAGGGCCAGCGCGGGCTCAGCGCGGTTCCGCTCGGCGGAGTCACCCTCGAATGCGTGCGGCGTGCGGTGTGCCCGCTGGTGCTGGTGCCCGCCGCCCCCGCGCGCTGACAACTCCGGCGGCTCAGTCCTCGGTCCGGTGGCGCACGGTCGCGCGCACCACCCCGGGGACCGACTCGGCCAGTACCGTGGCCACGTGCCGGTCGGTGGCGTCGTCGTGGTCGTCGAGGATCGTGACCGTGCCGCCGGAGACGTTCACGCTCCAGCGGTCCGGGCCTCCGTAGATCATCAGCCGCCGCCGCACGTCCCTCGCGATGTCGGCGTCCTCGCGCGACAACGCCCGCACCACGTCGTGCCGGGTCACGATGCCGGCGAGCCGGTCCCCGGCCAGCACCGGCATCACCCGGTGGTGGCCGTCCAGCAGGGCCGCCACGAGGTCGGCGACGTCGGTGCCCTGGTCGGTGCAGGCGGGCGCGACGGCCATCACCTCCCCCACCTCGCCAGGCGGCGGCTCCGTCGCCGTCGTGCGGTAGCGCGGGTCGCGGGGCACGCGGCCCGCCATGACGTCGGCCTCCGTCACGATGCCGATGACCCGGTCCGAGTCGTCCACCACCGGCAACGCGGTGAACCCGTGCTCGGCCAGCAGCCGGGCGGCACGTTTCACCGGGTCGCCGGGGCTCACCGTGACGACCGGGCTGCTCATGATGTCCTTCGCCCGCATCGAGACCTCAGTCCTGCCCCGCCGACCGTCGCACGACCGCCACCGGACACGGCGCGTGCGCGATCAGCGCCTGACTCGTCGAACCCAGCAACATGCCCCGGAACCCGCTCCGCCCCCGGCTGCCGACGACCACCAGCCGGGCACGGTCGGCGTGCTCCAGCAGCGTGCGCACCGGGCGTCCGCGTACCACCACCGGTTCCACCGCGACGCTGGGATAGGCACCCCGCCACGGAGCCACCTGCTCGGCCAGCGCGGCCCGCTCGTCGGCCTCGATCCGCTCGGGGTCCACCGTGAGCGGGTAGCGCGGGACCGCGTCGAGCACGATCCCGCTCCACGTTCGCACCACCACGAGCGGCGCTCCCCGCAGCTCAGCCTCGGCGAACGCGAACGCCAGCGCGGCCGTGCTGGGCTCCGACCCGTCCACCCCGGCCACGACGGCACCCTGCGACGGCGGCTCGCCGCCGGGGCGCAGCCGGTCGCGCCCGCGCACCACCACGACCGGCGAGTGCCCGTGCGCGGCCAGCGCCACCGCGACCGAACCCACGAGCATGCCCGTGAACCCGCCCAGCCCGCGCGATCCCAGCACCACCAGCTCGGCCCGGTGGGACTCCGCCAGCAGCACCGGGACGGCCTCGCCCTCGGCGAGCTCGGTCTCGACGGCCACCTCGGGCGCCGCCGTCTCCGCCGCCGTCCTCGCCTCCTCCAGCCATCGCGCACCCTGGTCGCGCATGCCTTCCCGCAGCTGGGGAAACGTCGCCGCGAAATCGGGATAGCCGTGTACCGGGACCAGATAGGCATGCACCAGTCGCAGCGTCGCGCCCCGGTGTTCCGCGTCGGTCGCGGCCCAGCGGACGGCGTTCACGGCCGCCGGTGACCCGTCCACCGCCGCGACGACGGTGCTCATGGCCCCGTCCTCTCCGCGCGGCGGGCGGCGTGTCCCGCCGTACCCGCGCGGGTCCCCTGGGGCACGACCAGCAGCGGGCACGGCGCGGAGTGCGCCAGCGCGTGGCTCGTCGAGCCTGACATCCTGCCGCCGAGCTCGCCGTGCCCGGTGGTGCCGACCACGAGAAGCTGGGCTGTCCCGGCGTGCCGCAGCAACGCGGCCTCCGGCCCGTCGCGGGCCACGACCCGCTCCACGTCCACCTCGGGGTACCACTCGCGCAGGCCGGCCAGGCGTTCCGCGAGGGTCACCGCGTCAGCGGTCTCGTCCTCACCCCACGGGTGCCGGTCCTTCCGGTGTCCCTTGCCCCGCGGCCCCGCATCCACCGCGTGGACGGCGACCAGCGGGGCGGCCCGCACGGCGGCCTCCTCGAACGCGACCGCCACCGCGTCGGCACTCGGTGGCGAGCCGTCGACCCCGACCACGACGGCCCCGTCGCGCGGCGGCGTCTCGGAGTCACCCGGCCAGCGCACGAGCGCAAGGGGACAGGCGGCGTGTGCCAGCAGAGCCGCGGTCACCGTGCCGAGCCTGCCGCGCCGCCGCTGCCCCTCGGCGGCGCCGACGGCGACGACGAAGGCCGCCCGCGCCCGCTCGGTGAGCACCGGGGCCGCCGTTCCGACGGCCAGTTCGGTGCCGATCTCCGGAACCCGCGACGGCGGCGTCACCCGCTCGGCGACGGCACCGGCCTCGGCCAGCCACGCCCGGCCGCGCTCCTCCAGCTCCACGAAATGGCCAGGCGACAACCCGATGCCCGAACCGTACGGTGTCGGCGGCGCGATGGCACTGACCAGCCGCAACGGCCGGTGCCTGCGCGCGGCGGTCACGGCGCCCCAGGCCACCGCGCGAAGGGCGTCGGCCGAGCCGTCCACCCCCACGACGACCTCGGCGGCGCCCGCGTCCAGGCCCATCGACCGCTCCCTCCAGCCCGTGTTTCAGACCAGCGTGGCCGGGTCGGCCGGGCGGCGACAGGAGTCGAAAGCCCCTGCCGGGCGGGCACTGTGCCCGCCACGGCCGACACCGGCATCGGTGTCCTTCGGCCCTGCCGACGGCGGCGGTGCCTGGCGACCATCGACCTGTGACGCTCGTGCTGGGCATCAACGGGTTCGGCCGCCTCGGCCGGGTGCTGTTGCGGTGCGTGCTGTCGCGTTCCCCGGACCGCGACCCGATCGAGGTGGTGGCCGTCAACGACCCCGCCGACGCCGATTCGCTGGCCTACCTGCTGGAGTACGACTCCACCTACGGCGGGCTGGCGCAGCCGGTGCGGGTGCGCGGGCGCACGCTGTGTGTGGGTGACCAGCGCATCCAGCTCACCTCGGCGGCGAACCCGGGCGAGGTGGACTGGCGTCGCGCGGGCGCGGACGTCGTGGTGGAGACGACCGGCCCGGCGTCGGCACGGCGGGACGCCGCCGCACATCTGGCGGCGGGCGCGCGCAAGGTCGTCGTGGCGGCCTACCACCCCCGCGCCGACGCCACGATCGCGGTCGGGATCAACGACGACGACTACGACCCGAGCAGCCACCACGTCGTCTCGGCGGGGTCGGGCACCGCACTGTGCGTGGCGCCCATGCTGCTGGTCCTGCACCGCGGCTTCGGCGTCCGCCACGCGGCCCTGACGTCGATCCACAGCTACACCGGCGATCAGTCGCTCGTGGACCGGCCACACCGCGACCCCCGGCGGGCGCGTTCGGCGGCGGTGAACATCATCCCGACGGCCACCGGTGCCGCCCGTGCGGTGGGAGCCCTGCTGCCCGAGCTGGCCGGGGCCGTCGACGCCGTCGCCGTGCGCGTGCCCGTGGAGGGCGGGTGCCTGGCCGACCTCAGCGTGCTGGTGCGCTCGGCGGTGACGCCGGGTCAGGTCAATCGCGCCTTCGCCGACGCAGCGGCGGCAGGGCTGGCCCCGCTGCTGCGCTACACCGATGCCCCGGTGGTGTCGCGCGACGTCGTGGGCTCCGACGCATCGTGCGTGTTCGACTCCCGCCTGAGCACCACGTGCGCGGAACTCGTCAAGGTCTTCGGGTGGCACGACAACGAATGGGGCTACGCGCACCGGCTGCTCGCCCTCGCCGAACTCGTCAACCCGGGCGGGTGACGATGCGGGCACGCGAGGGCCGAACCGGCGGGCCGAGGCTGCGGCTGCACCCGTCCTCGGCCGTGACCGTGGTGGTGCTGACCTCAACCCTGGCGCTGGGTCTGCTGCCCGTGACCGCCGCCGACCGGGCACCGGCGTGGTACTGGCTCGGCGGGCTGGCGGTCGCGCTCGCCTTCCTCGCGTGCGTGGTGGTCCACGAGGTCGCGCACGTGCTCGCCGCGCGGCGGCACGGGGTCGGCACGGAGCGCATCACGCTGTGGCTGCTCGGCGGAGTGGCGGAGCGGGACTCCGAGGCTCCCGGGCCCCGCGCCGACGCGGTGATCGCCGTGGCCGGTCCCGCCGCGAGCGTCCTGACGGGCGCGGTGTTCTGGGCCGTGGCCCTCGTGGCCCAGCCGATGCTGGCGCCGGTGCCGCTGGCGTCGTTGCTCTGGCTCGGCACCGCGAACCTGCTGCTCGCGCTCGTCGCGTTGCTGCCGGGCTCGCCCCTGGACGGCGGGCGGCTCGTGCGCGCACTGGTCTGGGCCCGCACCGGCGACCGGGCCAGGGGCGAGCGCGTGGCGCGGCGCTGCGGTCGGGTCATCGGAGTGCTGCTGCTGGCGGGCGGCGCGGTGGAGGTGATCCTGTTCGGACAGTTCGTCGGGATCTGGCTGTCGGTGCTCGGTTGGCTCGTCCTGGGCACGCGCACCCTGCCCGCACCCGGGCGGGAGCGGGTGGCGGCCGGAGGTCCCCCTCCCACGGGACGTTCGGCCGCGGTCGGCGGGCCCGGACCGGCCTAGTGTCGCGGGAGAAGCCCGCGCGGCGGGGCCGACCGACACCGGGAGCAGGCCGATGACCGATCCCTACAGCGGCAACACGCCCATCGTGGTCGGAGTGGACGACACCGAGTCCGCGATGCGGGCCGTGCGCTGGGGCGCACTCACGGCGGCGCGGCACAGGGCACCGCTGCACCTGGTCCACGCCTCCGGCTTCAGCGATCCGTACATCTTCGGTTTCACCGTCCCGCCGCCCGAGGCGTTCAAGGAGGAGCTGCGCCAGCGCCAGCAGCAGGCACTGCGCACGGCGGAGCGGATCGCGACCGAACTGGCGGCACCCCACGTCGAGGCGCGTTTCGAGATCGAGTCGGCGATCCCGACCCTGCTGAACCTGTCCCACTCGGCGCGCATGGTGGTGGTCGGCTCCTCCGGCCGCACCGGCCTGGCCGGACTGGTGGTCGGCTCGACCACACTCGCGCTGGTGAGCCACGCCCACAGCCCCGTCGTGTCGGTGCGGGGCGACTATCCCGAGGCCGTGGCCCAGGACACGCGCCCGGTCGTGGTCGGCGTGGACGGCAGCGAGCTGAGCGTACGGGCCGTGGGGTTCGCGTTCGAGGAGGCGGCGTTTCGCGAGGTGCCGCTGCTCGCCGTCCACACCTGGAGCGATACGAGCACCGCCGTGTTCGACGAACAGCGGCTGTACTACGACTGGGAACCGGTGCGCGACTACGAGTCACGGCTGCTCTCCGAACGGCTGGCCGGATGGCAGGAGCACTACCCCGACGTCGTCGTGGAACGCGAGGTGGTCAAGGACCGGCCCCGGCACGAATTGCTGGAACGCAGCCGGTCGGCGCAGCTCGTCGTGGTCGGCAGCCACGGCAGGGGCGGATTCCGGGGCATGCTGCTGGGCTCCACGAGTCAGGCACTCATCCACCACGCCGGATGCCCCGTCATGATCGTGCGACCCGAACGGCACCACGGCCATTCCCACGGCCGTGGTGAGTGATTCCGCTCAGCGCGGCACCAGCAGCACCCACACCGGACCGTCGGGCAGCGGCAGCGGGTCACCCTGCCGCGTCGTGAACCGCGTGCCGTCGGCCGCGTCCGGGCGGGACCACGTGCCCTCGAAACGGTTCCCGTCACGCAGCACGGTCACCGGTCCGGTGCCGGTGCTGCGCACCACCGGCGACACCGTGCCCGCCGCGTCCCGCACCCCGGCGCCCTCGACCAGATCGACCCGCTGCACGACCACCGTCGCGGGCGCCACGGGCCCGGAGCCCGCCGATTCCAGCGGCGTGCCGTCCAGTTCGGCCAGCCAGCCCCGCCGCTGCGGCGACCACGTGAACAGGTACTCGTCGCGGGCGAAGTCCACGGGGTACTCCGTGACCGGGGTGCCGCCCTCCGGGGCCGCACCGCGCGGGAGCACCCGGTCGGGACCCGGCCCGCTGCCGCCCGGCAGCAGCGGGAGCCTGCCGTAGAGGTTGTGCGGCACCGGGCGCGCCGGGTCACGGAAGAACGCTTCGGTGTGGTCGCGCTGCCGGACGAGCACGGCCGTGGCCCCGTCCAGCGCCGGTTCGATCTCGGGAGCGGCACCGGAGAACACGAGCGCGGGCCGCCCGTACTGGGCGAGCAGTTCGACGTCGGTCTCCCGCGCGCTGCGCACCGGTCCGGCGACGTCCGGAACCCGCGACGAGTACACGGCCGCGAGCCGGGTGAACCCGCCCTCCACGGGCTCGACGTAGACGACGTCGGCGGCGTCGAGCCCGGTCTGCGGGCGGGCCACCGCCACATTGTCGATCTTCACGACGGTGACGGGGACGGGTCGTGGCTGCGCGGGAGGCGCGGGAGGCGCGGCCTGCTGGGTGCCGGGCCGCGACGGCTCGGCGGCGCCGTCGGGGGAATCGGATCCGGGATCGGCCACGAGCACCCACGTCGTGAGGGCCAGCACGGCGACCAGCACCACCGCCAGTGCCACCCACCACGGCCGCCGGAGTCGCTGGGTCACGCGGATCTCCCTTCCCCCGCGGAGGGTTCGAGCACCGCGGCCCCCACGACACAACCCTCGGCCAGTTCCACCAGCGCGCGGTCGGCCGAGGCCAGCGGGTACGACGTGGTGGCGACCCGCAGCCGGTGCTGTGCGGCGAACCGCAGGAACTCCCCGGCATCGTCGCGGGTGTTGGCGGTGACGCTGCGCAGCTGCCGCTCCTGGAACAGGTGCCTCCGGTAGTGCAGGGGCGGGATGTCGGTCAGGTGGATGCCGGCGACGGCGAGCGTGCCGCCCCGGTCGAGCGCGGCGAGCGCGGTCGGCACGAGGTCACCGGCCGGGGCGAACAGCACCGCCGCGTCCAGCGGCTCCGGCGGCGGGTCGGCCGGGCCCTGCGCCGAACTCGCCCCCAGCTCCCGCGCGAGCCGCCGCGCCCCCACGCCGCGCGTCATGACGTGGACCGTGGCGCCCTCGGCCAGCGCGACCTGCGTGGCCAGGTGGGCGCTGCCGCCGAATCCGTACACCCCGAGCCGCCCGCCGAAGGGCAGCTCCGCGCGGCGCAGGGCCCGGTAACCGATGATCCCGGCGCACAGCAGCGGCGCGAGTTCGGCATCGGAGTAGCCCTCCGGCAGCGAGAGTGCGTAGTCGGCGGGAACGGTGGCGTACTCGGCGTAGCCGCCGTCGGCGTCCCAGCCCGTGTAGCGCGAATCGGGGCACAGGTTCTCCGCACCGCGCAGGCAGTGCCGACAGCGGCCGCAGGTGTGCCGCAGCCAGGCGATGCCGGCCCGGTCCCCCGGCGCGAACCCCGCCGCCCGCGCCTCGGCCACCTCGCCCACCACCTCGTGACCCGGCACCACCGCGGGCCGGTGGACCGGCAGGTCGCCCTCGGCCACGTGCAGATCGGTGCGGCACACCCCGCACGCCAGGACGCGCACCAGCAGCTCGCCCGGCGCGGGCACCGGAACCGGCTCGTCGTGCGACGTCAGCGGCCCCGCGGTCACCGGCCCCGGTCGCGTCACGCGCCACGCGCGCATGGCACCTCCGATCACCCCTTTCGTCCAGCGTGCTCCGGCCCCGCGCGAGCCCGAAGGGACTTAGGTCCCTCGCGCCCGTGTGCGGACGGCTCTCGCCCCGAAACCACCTTTCCGAGTGCGATGAAGGCAGGGCACAACGACGAAAGGAGTCCGCCATGAGCCAGCCCGAGCGGGCCCACCCGAGGTCTCTCATTCCCGACTTCCGCGACCTGCTGGAGATGTTTCCCACGATGGGCGGCCTGCGGCCCTCGCTCGACCTGCACGGCATCAGGGTCGAGGACCGGACCGAAGGCAACCGGTACGTGCTGCGGGCGGAACTACCCGGCATCGACGCCGACAACGACCTGAGCATCACCGTCCACAACGGCCTGCTGACCATCGAGGCACAGCGGTCGGAGGAACGGGCCGAGGGTGGCAGGTCGGAGTTTCGCTACGGCTCGTTCGCGCGCACGGTGGCACTGCCCACCGGGGCGAAGGAGGACGGCATCGAGGCGTCCTACGACGACGGCATCCTCACGGTGACCGTCGAGCTGAGCACACCGGAGGAGAACGTCAAGCAGATCCCCGTCCGGCACGACTGAACTTCGGCGGCCCGCGACGCGCGGCTACCCGGTGGTGGCCCCGGCGTCGTGGGCGGGCCATTCCTCGGCGTCGGCCGGGCCCGCCGAGGGCGGAGGCACCACCACGACCGGCACGGTGGCGTGCTTGACGCAGGCGCTGCTGACCGATCCCAGCAGCGCGCGACGCACCCACGACTCGGCGCGACGTGCCACGACCAGCATGGCGGCGCCCCGGGCCTCCTCCAGCAGCCCCGCGGCAGGCGCACCCTCCAGGACCACGGGAACGATCTCCGGCACCCGCGCACGCCCGCGACTCACCTCGGCGATCGTGCCGGCGAGTTCACGGGCATGCCGCTGCCGGATTTCCTCAGCGGGAAGCCACGGCGGTTCGCTGGTCACGTCCACCGACCACACCACCACCGCACGGACGGCACAACCCCGCAGCAGCGCCTCGTCCATGGCCCACTCCAGCGCCCGCCGAGCGGCGGGTGAGGTGTCCACGCCCACCACGATGGGTCTCGTCGCGTCCCGTGCCATGCGTCCTCCGGTTTCCGTGGCGTGATCCACCCCGGCGCTTTTCCCGTTCGGCGGTGCCCGAAACCCTCGGGTTCCCCTCGTTCGGCCGTGTCCGGCGTCCCGAACCCGGTGGGATCATCGGCCGGCGGTCCCGGTGACACGGGGCTCGCCCGCATGATCGACACTGGATGCGACGAGCCGAGGGCAGCTGGGGGTGGCAGGGATGTCGGTGCCGGGACCGGTCCGCCGTGACGTTCCACCGCGGCCGGTGGCGGCCGGGCTGGCACTCGCCGCCATCGCGCTGACCGTGACCGGCGCCTGGTGGCACACGGGCAGCGCACTGCTCGCCGTCGAGTTCCCTCCCGGTGACGCGACAGCGGCGGCCGAGACGGCCGCGGTGAGCTCGGCCGCGGCCTGGGGGTTCGCACTGGCCGCCTGTTACGGCGTGGGCCTCTACCTCGGCATGGCCGCGGCGGGCTGGGCGTGGCGCACCGCGCCCGCGCGGGCCGCCGTCCGCTTCGGGCTCACCGCGACGGTCGTCGCGGTCACCACCCACGTGCTCGAATGCGTCGTCCTGCTGGTCGCGGGCGGCGCCGTCACCCCGGGCGGTGCGCTGTCGCACACCGTCATCACGCTCGCCGTGCTCAAGTACGCCGCGCTCGTTCCCGCCGCACTGATCGCCGTGACGGGTGCGACCGTTTTAGTGTGGCGGTGTGCGGCCCATTCGCCCCGTGTGCTGGAGCGGCGGGCCGATCAGGTACTCGACACGGTGCCGCCCCGCCCGGTCGAGCCGGACGACCCGGCCATGCCCACCGACGCCGACTCCCGCGCCCCGCGCTGGCGGCAGGCGTACACGGTCCCGGACGTCCGGCCCTCGGTGGTCAGCGAACGCTGGCGGCGCGGGGAGCACACGACTGGCTTCTGCCTGTCGGGCGGGGGAATCCGCGCCGCGAGTGTCGCGCTCGGCGCGTTGCGCTCCCTGCGGGCCGAGCTGCTCGACGCGCGCTACCTCGTGTCGGTCTCCGGCGGCGGCTACACCGCGGGGGCGTTCCAGCAGGCGCTCACCGGAGCCGGACCTCCGCCCACCACGGGCACGCCGCTGCGCGACGCGGAGTCGGTGTTCACCGACGGCACCGCCGAGCTGAACCACATCCGCCGTCACTCCAGCTACCTCGCCGACACCCCGGGCGAGATCCTCGCCGCGCTGGGCCGCGTGGCGCGCGGTCTCGTGCTGTCCCTGATCGTCCTGTTCGGACCGGCGCTGGTGCTGGGAGTGGCCGCGGGCCTGCTCTACGAGCGGGTTCCGCTCACGACGCTGACCTCCGATCCGCTCGCCTACCCCACACCCCGGCTGGGAGCGGCCATCGCCGTGGCGGTGCTCGCCGCCGCCGCGTTCCTCGTCGGCATCCTGACCCAGCACGAACGCGGCAGGCGCGGCGCGGCGGCGCGGCTGGCCACCGACTTCGCCGTGCTGGCGTGGACGGTGGCCGGGGTCGCGGTGGTCGTACCCTCGCTGGCCTGGGCGGCGTCCTGGCTGCTCGCGCACACCGGACGGGCCGTCGACGTGGGCGCCTCCGTCGGCGCGGTCGTGCTCACCTACCTCAGCGCGGTGTCCGCGATGGCGTGGCGACACCGCACGACTCTGCGCTCCCGGTTCCGCCGGCGGCGGACGACGGGTCCGTCCCGGGCACCGGCCGTGCCCGACGGCCTGCTCCGCCGCCTGCTCGTCATCCTCACCACCGGGCTGCTGGCACTGCTGTGGCTGCTGCTGCTCGGCGCGGCCGTCATGACGGAGGGCAACGGGACGGCGCTGGTGAGCGCCCTGCTCACGCTGGCGGTGGTAGTGCTGCTCGGCGGCGTCTTCGACGTGACGTCGCTGAGCCTGCATCCGTTCTACCGCGAGCGGCTGGCGAGGGCCTTCGCGGTCCGCGCCGTGCGCCGCGGCGGCGACGGTCAGGTGGTGGCGGTGCCGTACGACCCGGCCGAGGCCACCACGCTCTCGGCCTACGGCGTCGCGGCCGAGGGAGTGCGCTTTCCCGAGGTCGTCTTCGCCGCCGCCGCGAACCTCACCGGCGAGCACCGCACGCCGCCGGGACTGACAGCCGTGTCGTTCACCCTGGGCGCGAAGTGGACCGGCGGTCCCGACGTGGGCTGGGTCCGCACGGACGATTTGGAGCGCACGACCTCGGAGCGGCTCCGCCGCGACCTCACCGTCCAGGGCGCCGTGGCGCTCAGCGGCGCCGCGTTCGCCTCGTCGATGGGACGCATGAGCCGCTGGTTCCAGGTCCTGTTCGCCGTCTCGGGGGCCCGGCTCGGCGCGTGGCTGCCCAACCCCGGCTTCGTGCGGCAGGCCAGGCAGGCGGCCAGGGAGGGCGACTGGGCCTACCCGTGGCTGCCGAGCGTGCGCAGGCTGCCCTACCTGGTCAGGGAGGTCTTCGGCAGCCATCCCCACCACGACCGGCTGCTGCACGTCAGCGACGGCGGGCACTACGACAATCTCGGGCTCGTCGAGCTGTTCCGGCGCCGCTGCACCCGCATCTACTGCATCGACGCCAGCAACGACTCGCCGCCGTCGGCCCGGACGCTCGCACAGGCGCTCGAACTCGCCCGGCAGGAGCTGGGCGTGCGGGTCGAGCTGCACGACCCGTGGTGCGTGGACGCGGGCTCGGCGCGCTCCGAGCAGCCGGATCATCCCCTCGCCGACCGACTGGCCGTCTCACCCGTGCTCACCGGCACCGTGTACTACCCCCCGGAAAGCGGGCTGGACGACGGGGTCACCGGCGAGCTGATCGTGGCGCGCGGTGTGTTGTGGCCGTCCCTGCCGTACTCGTTGCAGTCCTACGCCGTCCACCATCCCGAGTTCCCGACCGACAGCACCGGCGACCAGTGGTTCGACCACGGCGAGTTCGCCGCCTACACGGAACTGGGCTCCCAGCTCGGTCTGGCCGTGCGGCGCCGGACCGCGCGCTCCTGAGCACGCCCGATGGTCAACTCCTCGCGCCGCGCACGGTAGGGTGTCCACGGCTGGTCGCTCGCTCGGTCACGGCGTGTGACGCCTCACGGCCTCGGGACTCGACGCCGGGTGCGCGGATGCGGCAGGATACTGGACTCGCCGACCAGCCGGCACCTGATGGGAAGCGACCGGGAAGGATTGCTCGTGGGTTCCCAGACCTCGCAGCTAGACGACCTCCGTCTCGTCGCGCTGCCGAGTGCCATCAAGTGCGCCGAGCTGTTCGTGCGCTTCTCGCTCACCGAGTGGTCGCTGGCCGGCCTCTTCGACGAGGCGGCTGGCGTGGCGCGCGGGCTGGTCGACGCGGTGGTGCAGCGCACGGACGAGAAGGCTCCCGGATTCGTGACCATCCGGCTGCGACTGTCGGGCAACTGCCTCGTCGTCGAGGTGGAGGACGACCAGCTCGCGCACATCCACGACGACGCGCCCGTGCTGGAGGGCTATCCGACCGGGGCGGTTCCGCTCGACGGCAGGGGCAAGCTCGTGTGGTGCGAGATCCCGCTGCCGGGCGGCGTCTCCGCCGCGCAGGTGCGGCTGCCCCGGCGAGACGAGCGCCGGACGCAGAACGTGCCCGAGCCCGCCAACGGCGAGAAGGCGGGCCCGGACCCCAGCGTCGTCGACCGCATCCTGGTGGGCCTCCAGAAGCGCGAGTGGTAACCCCACACCCGTGTCCGCAGCCTGCGTAGCCGTGTCCGCAGCCTGTGTAGCCGTGTCCGCAGCTCGCGTAGTCGTGTCCGCAGCTCGCGTAGCCGTGTCCGCAGCTCGCGACGGCTGAGCGGGGTCGCCGCACAGGGGCGAGGATGGGGTCATGACGTTCGACTCGCT
The DNA here is from genome assembly GCF_005862235.1 of Saccharomonospora piscinae. Lineage (GTDB taxonomy): Bacteria > Actinomycetota > Actinomycetes > Mycobacteriales > Pseudonocardiaceae > Saccharomonospora > Saccharomonospora piscinae. The sequence continues at coordinate 862,760 of NZ_VCEK01000001.1, forward strand.
GACCCGGTGGCGCCCCGCCACCGGAGCCACCACGCTCACACTGGGCACTCGGTCGACGACGCTGCTCGACCGCGCCCGCGTCTATGCCTGCGGCATCACGCCCTACCACGTGACCCACCTCGGGCACGCCGCGACGTTCGTGTGGGTCGACACGCTGCGCCGTGTGCTCAGGGTGCTCGGAGTGGAGCCCGTCGTGTGCCGCAACGTCACCGACATCGACGACGTCCTCGACGACGCCGCCCAGCGGGCGGGAGTCCGGTACGACCACTTCGCGGCGTTCCAGGAGTTCAGTTTCGACGAGGACATGGCGGCGCTGCGCGTGCCCGTCCCCGACCACGAGCCGAGGGCACACCGCTACGTCGACGCCGTGGTGCGCCTCGCCGGTGCCCTCGCGGCATCCGGCGCCGCGTACGTGCGGGACGGCGGTGTCTACTTCCGGGGCAGGCACGTGGTGGCGCGGTCCGGACTCCACGAGGACGCCGCCTTGGACCTGGCCCGCGAGTACGGCGGCAGGCCCGACGACCCGGCCAAGGACGACCCCTTCGACGTCGCTGTGTGGCAGCCCGCCGAGCCGGAGCACCCCGCGTGGGACTCGCCGTGGGGCTCCGGCAGGCCCGGCTGGCACGCGGAGTGCGTCGCCATGTCGATCTCCACGTTCGGGCCGTCACTGGACATCCACGCGGGCGGCGAGGATTTGCGCTTTCCCCACCACGCCTACCACGCGGCGATGGCGGAGGCGTTCACCGACGTCATCCCGTACGCGCGGTCCTGGCTGCACGTCGGCACCGTGAGCGTCGACGGCACCAAGATGGCGGCCTCGGCGGGAAACCTGGTGCTCGTGCGCGACCTGCTGGAGGCGTACCCGGCGACGGTGGTGCGGCTGGCGATCATCGACCGGCCGTGGGCGCGGACGTGGGACTACGCGCCCGGCGTGCTCGACGTGGCCGCCGCCCGGCTGGAGGACCTGCACCAGGCGGCGGGCCGCCGCACCGGCCACACCGACGACTCCGACATCGAGCACCTACGGCACCTGCTGGGCCGCGATCTCGACGTGCCGGCCGCGCTCGACGTGGCCATCGAGCGCGGCGGCGCGGCGGCTCGCCTGCTGACGGCGGCGCTGGGACTGTCCTGACCGCTCAGTTCCCTGCCGGGGCGTCGGGAATGCCGTCCTCCGGTGGCGGCGCCTGGTCGCTCTCCTGCTCGGTGATCTCGGCGTCGCCGTTGTCGGTGAGCAGCACCGGGGTCAGTGGTTCCGTGGCCTCCCCCACGATCTCGGCGACCCGCACTCCCGACACTCCGGCGTGGGAGTCCGGTGAGTACCGGAACGGCGACAGCGTCGGCCCGGCGAACTCGCCGCCGGAGCTTTCCAGGGTCTCCACCAGGCCCTCCCGCGTGGGCTCGGGTCCGGTGGCCTGCAACGTCTGCACGAACGTGTACGCCTGGGCCATGCCGTAGATGCGGTAGTTGGTCAGCGGCTCGTCACCGCCGTGCTCCTCCCACACCCGTTGCCACAGCTCGACCCACGGGTCGCCGGAATCCTCGACCCCGGAGAGGTACTCGGTCGTGAGCGCCCCCTCCAGCGAGCTGGCGTCCTCCACGGCGCCCTCCGAGAACCGCGACAGCAGCGATCCCACGAGCGCGGAGTCGGAACCCACGTTGCTGTACACCCACTGGGGGTCGTAGTCCAGCCGTTGCGCCGACAGCTGGCTCAGCGCCGTGAACGACGGCACGGTGAAGCCGACCACGACGTCCGCGCCCGCGTCCTTCAGCGCACTCACCTGTGGCGTGACGTCGTTGGTGGTGGGGGCATAGCGCTGTGCGGACACGATCTGCGAGTCGACGTAGGCGCGCACCCCCTTCTCGCCGTCCTCACCGAAGTCGTCGTCCTGCAGCAGCAGTCCGATCTTGGCGTCGGAGTGGTGCTCGGCGAGGTACTGGCCGAGGATCTTGCCCTCGATCTCGTAGTCCGACTGCCACCCGAACGTCATCGGGTAGGTGTCGGGCTGGTCCCACAGCAGCGATCCCGAGGACACGAACAGGTCCGGAACCTCGTTGTCGTGCAGGAAGTCGAGCACCGCGCCGTGGGTGGGCGTGCCGAGTCCCCCGACCATCGCGAAGATCTCGTCACGCAACACCAGCTCGTTGGTGACCTGGCTCGTGTTGGTCGGGTTGTAGGCGTCGTCCCGGTAGACGTACTCGATCGTGCGGCCGTGGACGCCGCCGTTCGCGTTGACGTAGTCGTAGTACGCCTTCGCCCCGGTGGGGATCTCGCTGTAGCCGGGGGCGGCCACCCCGGTGAGCGGGAAGTGCGCCCCGATCGTGATCGTGTCGTCCGTGACGCCGGTCTCCGCACCGCCCGAGTCCCCGTCCGGTCTGCCACCGGCACCGCAGGCCGACAGCACCAGCGGCACCGTCAGCGCGGCCACGCCGACGCGGGCGGCCGACCGCGGCCACGGGGTGCCACCCCGTCCTCTCCGTGTCCTCATGCCTTGCTCCCTTCGTTGCGTACCCGGTTCCACAGGCGGCGACCGAGTCCGACCACGCCCGACGGGGCGGTGAGCATCGCGGCCACCAGCACGATCCCGTACACCAGCGGCGCCAGCTGCGCGGCGCGCACCGCGGTCAGTCCCAGCTCGGTCCCCAGGTCGGTGACCGCGGGCGGCAGGAAGACGAGCAGCGCGGCACCGAGCACGGCACCGGTCAGGCTGCCGAGTCCGCCGACCACCACGGCGGTGAGCAACGACAGCGACAGCACGATCGTGAACCCGCTCGGTGCGGTCAGCCGCACGACCATCGCCAGCACCGACCCGGCCAGCCCCGCGCAGGCGGCGCTCACCACGAACGCCAGCACCCGTGCCCTGCCGAGGTGGATTCCGGCGAGCGTGGCCGCGACCTCGTCGTCGCGCACGGCGCGCCACACGCGCCCGTACCGGCTCGTCATGAGGTTCGCGAGCAGCAAGAAGACCAGCAGCACCGTGCCCCACGCCAGGTAGGCGAGGAACTTCTGCTGGCCCAGCTCCTGCCCGGTGAGGAAGTACAGCGCGTCGTCGAACCACTGTGCGGGCGTGGGTGTGGCGACCGGCAGCCCCTGCTCACCGCCGAGCAGGCCGTCGAAGTGCACCGCGAGGCCCGGCAGGCCGACGGCGAGCGCGAGGGTGGCACCGGCCAGGTACGGCCCGTGCAGCCGCGCGGCGGCGGCACCGACGATCACTCCGACACCCGCGGTCACGGCGGCGGCCGCGAGCATCGCCACGCCGAACGGCAGGGTCCCGCCGTCGAGCAGCAGCGCGGTGGTGTAGGCGCCGACGGCCATCAGCGCGCCGTGCCCCAGCGAGATCTGCCCGTTCAGTCCGGTGAGGACGGTGAGACCGGCCGCCGCGATGGCGTAGTAGGCCATCGCCGCGAGCTGTGCGTGCCGGAAGTCCGAGACGATCTCGGCCACCAGCACCACCGCCACCAGGCCGAGCCCGGTGAACAGCAGGTGCCGCGCGGGCGGCGAGGAGGGCAGGAACCGGCGCACGCCGGTCGTCGCCTGGCTCATTCAGACCTTCCTCTCGGTGGTGCGGCCGAACAGTCCCTGGGGGCGTGCCAGCAGCACCAGCACGAGGATGGCGAGCGCGGCGAGCGCCACGAGTTCGCTGCCCAGGTATCCGGACACGTAGGACAGGGCGAGCCCGACGAGCAGGCCGCCGGTGACGGCGCCGCCGGGACTGTCGAGCCCGCCGAGCACCGCCGCCACGAAACCGAACACGATCACCGGTTCCATGTAGGCGGGATGGATGAGGCTGCCGCCCGCGATCAGCAGTCCGGCGAGCGAGCCGACGACCGCGGCCAGCGCCCACCCGAGCGTCAGCATGCGCCCGACCCGGATTCCCAGCAGCCGCGACACCTCCTGTTGCAGAGCCGACGCACGCATGCGCAGCCCGAGATCGGTGAGGCGGAACAGCGCCACCAGAGCGAGCATCACCGCCAGGACCGCGAGGATGACGAACGCGTTGAACGGCGTGAACGCCACGGTCGCTCCACCGATCGTGAACCCGGTGAGCGCGAAGGGCGCGGGAAACGACTCGTACGACGAGCCGAACAGGATCGCGGCCAGCGCCTGCAACGCGACGAACAGACCGAGCGTCACGATCACGGCGTTCAGTTCGGGCCCGCCTTCCACTGGCCGGATCACCAGGCGTTCCACCAGCGCGCCGAGCGCGAAGCCCGCGACGAGCGCGACGGCGAAGCCGACCCAGTACGGCTGCCCGCTCTCGATGAGTACGAGCGCGACGTAGGTCGTCAGCATCGCCATGGCGCCCTGGGCGAAGTTCACGATCCGGGTCGAGCGCCAGATCAGGACCAGCGCCAGCGCGAACGCCGCGTAGATCGCGCCCTGGCTGATGCCGTTGAGGGTGAGGTCGACGAATCGCTGCATGGAGGACGTCCCGTGGATCGAGGTATGGGGCGAAGGAGTCAGAAACCGAGGTAGGCGTGGCGGAGCTCGTCGTCGGCGGCGAGGGCGCTCGCGTCGGAGCAGGCCACGACCCTGCCGAGGTTGAGCACCACACCGGTGTCGGCGATGGACAGTGCGCTTCGCGCGTTCTGCTCTACGAGCAGCACCGCCAGCCCGCCCGCGTCGACCAGCTCGCGCAGCACCGCGAAGATGCGCGCCACCACCTTCGGCGCGAGGCCGAGTGAGGGTTCGTCGAGCAGCAGCACCTCCGGCGCCGAGAGCAGCGCCCTGCCGAGCACCAGCATCTGCCGCTCGCCGCCGGACAGCGAGTGGGCGGACTGCCGCCTGCGGCGTTCCAGCGACGGGAACAGGGCGAACACGTCGGGCAGGTCGGAGACCGGAACCGGCGGAGCCGCCGGAGTCCCGTCGCCCGCGGCGCGGGAGCGGGTGGCTCCGAGCAGCGCGCCCAGCCGGAGGTTCTCCTCCACCGTCAGCTCGGTGATCACCCCCCGGCCTTCGGGAACCTGGGCGACACCCGCCCTGGCGACGTCCTCGGCGGCCGAGTCGGTGAGATTCCGTGAGCCGAGCAGGACCTCGCCCCCGGCCGGCCGCAGCAACCCGGACACCACTCTCAGCAACGTGGTCTTGCCCGCACCGTTCGCGCCGAGCACGGCGGTGATCTGCCCGCGCGGCGCGGTGAGGTCGACCTCGTCCAGTGCGAGCACCGGCCCGTACCGGGCGGTGAGCCCGCGGATCCGGAGCCCGGTCTCCGGCCGCTCCGTCGGCGGGTCGTCGAGTGTGCTGTTCACGTGTGTGCCTCCTCCCCCAGGTAGGCCCGCACCACGGCGGGGTTCGCGGCGATCTCGTCGGGGCCGCCCGTGGCGATGACCCGGCCGAAGTCGAGGACGGTGATGCGGTCGCACACCGACATCACGAGATCCATGTGGTGATCGACCAGGACCACGGCCATCCGGTCGGACAGGCCGCGCACCAGCTCGCCCAGCTCACCCATGTCGTCGTGGCCGAGCCCGCTGGCCGGCTCGTCGAGCAGCAGCAGCTCGGGCTCCGAGACCAGGGCCCTGGCGAGCGCCACCCGCTTGCGAATCGGGTAGGGCAGGCTGTCCGGATAGGCCGCGGCGCAGCCGTCCACGTCGAGGTCCCGCAACGCCCGCTGTGCTCTGTTCCGCACCGCGCGCTCGTCGGCGACCGACCGGGGCAGCCCAAACAGCGCGGAGGCGAACCCGCTGCGGCGGAACCGGTCCGCGCCCACCATCACGTTCTCCAGCACGGTCAGTCCGCGGAACAGTCCGAGTCCCTGCAGAGTGCGCGCGATACCCCTGGCGGCCAGCTCGTGCGGTCGCGGCGGCGGCACCGGGTCACCGCGCCACCGCACCGACGGCGACTCGGCGGCCGTGAACCCGCAGCACACGTTGAACAGGGTGGTCTTGCCCGCGCCGTTGGGGCCGATGACCCCGTGAACCTCGTGGGGCCACGCGGCCAGCGACACGTCCTCCAGCGCCGTGAGTCCACCGAACCGCACGGTCACGCCGTCGATCTGGAACAGGGGGTGTCGCTCCCGCGGGGTGTCGCCGGAGCCGCCGCTACGTTGCCGCACGCTCGTGCCCTTTCGCCGCTGGCGTCGTCGCCACTGCCGCCGACCTCGGCCGGGGTGGGACAAGCTTCGTGCCGGACGCCCAACGACGGCCATAGGCGCAGCGCCCAAGATTTCGGGGTGCCGATGGGCTCAGCGCCCGGTGCCGGTGGACGAAGCGCCCCACGACATGCCAGGGTTACTGCGACGACGACGGCGGCAGCGACGGCGCTGTGGCGCGCTGCGAGCGTTCCGACCGGGCGCGGCGCGGCAACATCCGCGCGGTGACCCTACTCGCGCGGGAGCAGCCTGGATTTCGGCAGCGGCGGCGCGGGCAACGGCCTCGGGTGGCCGGGCGGGAACGTGCCGAACAGGGCGGGCTTGCCCGCGTCTCGCGGATCGGCGGTGTCGAAGCCGAGTTCGGCCTGGTACCGGCGCCGGTACTCGACGATCTCGTCGTGGTCACGCCCGACGAAGTTCCACCACATCACGATCTGCTCTCCCAGCGGAACGCCACCCAGCAGGAGCACGCGGGTCGGCGCGTCGCCCGCGGTGATGACCACCGTCTCGGCTCCGGCGGGGACGTAGGCCAGTGAACGGTGGTCGACGGCGACCGAGTTCACGGTGACCTCCCCGCTCTCGGCGAGCACGGCGTGCTCGAAGTCGGCTCGGACGGTGAGTCGTGCTGAGCAGCCGGGCTCGATGAGCAGTTCGGCACCGAGCAGGTCGGGAGTCAGGGTCTCGACCGGGGAGACCGAACCGAGCAGCTCGCCGATGAACACGCGAGCCGTGACCCCGGACAGCGTCACCGGCTCGGGAACGTAGTGCGCGAACGCGTTGCCGGCGAAGCGCGTCGCGTCCGGCAGCGCGTACCAGAGCTGCACCCCGTGCAGGGTGCTCGTCCCGCTGTGGCTGATCTCCTGGTGGGAGATGCCACGGCCCGCGATCATCAGGTTGAGCTCTCCCGGCACGACCGAGGCCGTGTTGCCGCCGGAGTCGAGATGCTCGACGCGCCCGGTGAACAGCCAGGAGACCGTGGCGAGTCCCGTATGCGGGTGTCGCGGCACCAGCATCCCGCCGCTTGCCGAGACGTCGTCGGGACCGTAGTGATCCAGAAAGCACCACGCTCCCACCAACGACCGCCGCCGCTGCGGGAGCGTGCGGTACACGGTCATCGTCCGCGGACCGCCGAGCGGAACGAGGCGCGGCTCAAGGCGCTGCACGGCCGTACACGGCTGCCCGGACTCCAGAACCTCCAGATCGGGGCGTGCCTCGGCGTTGCTCATCGAACGAGTTTCCCTTCGGAATCGCGGGGACGCACCGGGTGCCCGCTGAGGATGGAGATCCGGTTGAAGGCATTGATCGTGACCGCCACCCATTCGGCCGCCACGAACGTCTCGTCGCCGAGCACGGATCGCGCGCCCGACAGATCGGCGGCGGACTCCTCGGTGAGGGGCAGGACCGTGGACGCTTCGGTCACCGCCAGTACCGCTCTTTCGCGCTCGTCGAACACCCCGGTCTCCCGCCAGCCCGGCAGCAGGTCCAGTTTCTGTTGCCGGATCCCGGCCTGTCTCGCCTCGCGCGAATGCAGGTCCAGGCAGAACGCGCACCCGTTGAGCTGCGAGGCACGGACCTTGATGAGCTCGGACTCCTGCGCCGACAGCCCCCGCCGCGACGTGGCCTCCCGGATCGCCGCCGAGAACGCACTCGCGGCTCGCCATGCCTCGGGCATGACCTTGTCCAAGAACGGACTCATGGGTCTCCTCTTCCGCCTCGACGGCGCTTGTTCCTACCAACTATAGGCACTTACCTACATGCTGTAGGCTTGGCGCGTGCCCCGATCACACCTCTCCGCCGCGGACGTCGTCGATGCGGCTGCCGCGCTCGCCGACGACGTCGGGTTCGACGCCGTGTCGTTCTCGGCCGTGGCTCGATCGCTGGGAGTGCGAGCACCGAGCCTGTACTCGCACGTGCGCGATCTCGCGGCGCTTCGGGACGCGCTCGCCGAGTCGGCCCTGCGCGATCTCAGCGAACGGATCTCCCACGCGATCGCGGGACGATCCGGCGCGTCCGCACTGCGCGGCCTCGCGAACGCGCATCGAGCCCTGGCCACCGAGTCCCCGGGCCGATGGCAGGCGCTCCAGCGGCGAGTCGGCGCGTCCGTGGTCGGCTCGGGCGCGGCCCGCGCCGTCGTCGAGCTGACGAGCGCGGTGCTGCGCGGCTACGCCCTTCCCGAGCGCGAGCACGTTCACGCCATCCGGCTGATCGGCAGTGCGATCAACGGCTTCATCACTCTCGAGTCCTCGGGAGGCTTCGACCACAGCGATCCAGCACCGGACGCCTCCTGGGAGCGGGCACTCGACGCCCTCGACTCGCTGCTGTGCGCGTGGCCGGCCGGGGCGGACGACAACACCGGAACCAAGGGGGAGCACCAATGACGATCCGCACACCTCTCACGCCCGCACTGCTGCGTGGATTCGAGCACCTCGAAACAACGTCCCGCGGGCTGCGGCCCCATCGGCTTCCCGACTGGGTCACCGCTCGGTTCCCCGACCCGCAGCTGCTGTCCAGGGAGGTGCAGCCCTCCGGTGTGCGGGTGGCGATGCGCACCGAGGCGCGGCACATCGAACTCGTCACCCATCCCACTCACCTCGCCTACCGGGGGCTCGACCGTCCCCGAGGCAGCATCGACCTGATCGTGGACCACCAGCTCGTCGCGAGCGATCCGCTCACCGGAGGTGATGTGCTCGAGACGGATCTTGCCACCGGTGAGACCGCACTCGCCGGTGGCCCGCTCCACATCGCGCGCTTCGAGGGACTCGTGGCAGGCGAGAAGCTCGTGGAGCTGTGGCTGCCGCACAACGAGTCGATCGAGCTCGTCGAGCTCCGCACCGACGCGGCCGTGTCTCCCGCACCACTCGGCGCACGGCGCTGGCTGCACCACGGAAGCTCGATCAGTCAGGGCTCCAACGCCACCACACCGGCCCGGACCTGGCCGGCTCTCGCGGCCCGGATCGGACGGGTCGAACTGCGTAACCTCGGTTTCGGCGGCAGCGCGCTCGTCGACCCGTTCATGGCGCGGATCATCCGCGACACCCCGGCCGAGTTCATCAGCGTCAAGCTCGGCATCAACGTCGTCAACGCGGACAGCATGCGCCGTCGGGCGTTCGACCCCGCGGTACACGGTTTCCTCGACACCATCCGCGACGGCCACCCCACGACACCGCTGCTGGTCGTCTCGCCCATTCACTGCGGCATCCACGAGCACACCCCGGGGCCCGGCATGTTCGACCCCGACAGCTTCGGCAACGGACAGGTGCGGTTCGCGGCCTCCGGACGAGCGGGCGACACGGAGCAGGGGCGTCTCACCCTCACGGTCGTCCGCGACGCGCTCGCCGCCATCGTCGAGCAACGGCAGGACCGAAACCTGCACTACCTCGACGGCACCACGCTCTACGGACGGGCCGACGCCGGCGATCACCCCCTTCCCGATGCGCTGCACCCCGATACCACCACTCACGAGTTGATCGCCACGCGCTTCGCCGACCACGCATTCCGCGTCGGCGGTCCGTTCGCGACGGTGTGAGAAGCCCGGGCGGGCCTCCCATGCCGTCCGGCAGCCTACTTTCCGAGGAAGGTGCTCAACGCCGTGTTGACCTCGTCGGCATGCGTCCAGAGCAGGCCGTGCGGGGCACCGTCGATCTCGACGTACTCGGCCTCGGGCAGCGCGGTGCGGAAGCGGCGCCCGGTGGCGTCGATGGGGAGGATGTTGTCCTTGGTGCCGTGCAGGATCAGGGCCGGTTTGCCGCTGGCACGCACCGCCTCGATGTCACCGCGGAAGTCCTCGATCCAGGACGGGACGACCGCGTAGGCGGCCACCGGCGCGCTGGTGATCGCGACGTTCCAGCTGCCGGTGACGACCTCCTGGCTGATCCGGGAGCCGAGGTTCTCGTCGAGGTTGTAGAAGTCGTGGAAGAACTGCGTGAACCAGGCGTACCGATCCCCCTTCGCCGCCGCCATGATGCCGTCGAACACCTCCCGCGGCACCCCGTCGGGATTGTCGTCGCGCGCGACGAGGAACGGCTCGATCGAGGCGAGGAAGGCGAGTTTCGCCACGCGCTCGTGCCCGTACCGTGCCACGTACCGGGCGAGCTCCCCGGTGCCCATGGAGAACCCGACCAGCACCACGTCACGCAGGTCGAGGGTTTCCAGGACCGTGTGCAGATCCGCCGCGAAGGTGTCGTAGTCGTAGCCGGAACCGGCTTTGGAGGACTGCCCGAATCCGCGACGGTCGTAGGTGATGACCCGGTACCCGGACGCGAGGAGCTCCCGCGTCTGACGCTCCCAGCTGTGCCCGTTCAGCGGGTAACCGTGGATCAGGACGACCGGTTGCCCGGAACCCTGATCCTCGTAGTACAGCTGAACCGACGTGCTGTTCTCGTTGCCCACGGTGATGTAACCCATCGTCTTCCCTTTCGCTGTCGGCCGACCCGATGGCAGCAACTCATCGCGCCAGGAGAATCGTGTGCTGACTACCCGGTCACGAGCTCTGTATCACCCGCGTGACCAGGGCGATGTCGGCCGGTGTCGGCTTGCGGAACACACCGCCACGGGCAACGAACTCATCACCGTGCCTTCTGAGATGACGTGCGAACAGCGGGCACACCGGCACAACGGTGAGATTCTGGCGGATGCTGTCCGCGAGGGCCTCACGCACCAGCAGCCCCGCCAGACCACGTCCTCCGAACTCCTGGTCCACCTCGGTGTGGAAGAAGATCCGCTCGCCCGCGACGTCCTGAGGCTCGACGAAGTCGGCTCGGCCGACGGGAGGCCCCTCGGCGACATGCACGGTGTAGGAGCCGACCGGACTGGCGGGCTGCAGCCCGACCGTCACGGGCGCGCCGGTGTTGTCCGTCAGTTCTCGAGGCACCCGACTGTCCTTTCACTGGGCTTCCGGTTCATGGTCGCTCCGGAAAGTGCCGCCGGAGCGGCGACGTTGGTGAGCGCGCGAAGCCGCGTGACGTCGACATCGGCTCCGAACGCGGGGGTGCCGGGCTCGAGCCGAGCGCCCGCCGCGAGGTCGCCGACGGTGAGCGGATCGAATCCGAGCGCATCGGTCAGCTTCGCGACCACGGCGACGTCATCGGGCGAGTCGCCGGCGATCGCGATCGCCTTACGCTCGCCGGCGCCTGAGGGACGAGCCTCCTCTTCGAGGTCGTGATAGCCCATGTGGTTGAAGGCCTTCACGATCCGCGCGCCCGCCAGGAAACGCTGCACGATTTCGCTCGACGACGTACCGGGCGGCACGATCGTGTCGCGGGGACCGTCGATCTCCCACCAATGGTTCATCGCATCGACGACCAGCTTGTCTCGCAGCTCAGGAACCGGGAGAGCGCGATGCTTGCTGAGCGGGAGAGCGAGGATCACCACGTCCGCGGCGCCCGCGGCCTCGGCCGGCCACACGGCGGTCGCACCGGGGGTGAGCACCTCGGTCGTCAGCGCGATCTTGGCGGGGTCGCCGGACCCGGAGACGAAGACCCGATACCCCGCGGCGACCGCCAGGCGCGCCAGGACGGTACCGACTTTCCCCGCACCCAGGATTCCGATCGTGGTGATCGGCGCGTTCATCGGGTCGCTCCCGCGGTACCGGCGGGCTGTTCGGCCAGAAGCTCACGGACCCGGGGAATGACCTGAGTGCCGTACAGTTCGACCGAACGCAGCCGGGCCGAGGCGGCGACGGTGCCCGCAGCGGAGTAGATCATGTCGAACCGGCCCGCGTTCAGCACCCGGATGGCGTGGGCGATCTTGTTCGCGACCGTCTCAACAGAACCGACATAGAGCGATCCGTGCTCCACCTCGGCGTCGAACTCGTCCCGGCGAATCGGTGGCCAGCCGCGCAGCGCCCCGATCCGGTCGCGAATCTCTGAGTATCCCGGGTAGAACAGCGTCCTGGCTTCGTCATCGGTGGTGGCGACGAAGCCGGGCGAGTGCATCCCGACCGGCCGTGCGGTGGTACCGAATTTCTGGCTCGCCCGCCGGTACAAGTCCACGTAGGGGGCGAAGCGGTCAGGGGCTCCGCCGATGATGGCGAGCATGAGCCGGAACCCGTAGCGGGCGGTGCGGACCACCGACTGCGGCGACCCGCCGACTCCCACCCAGGTACTGAGGCGCCCCGAATCGGTCTTCGGGTACACGTCCGCCTCGTGCAGAGCGGCACGGGTGGTGCCCTCCCACGTGACCGGCGTTTCGTCCAGGAGCCGGTGGAACAGATCGATCTTTTCGTCGAACAGCACCTCGTAGTCTTTCAGGTCGTGCCCGAACAGCGGGAACGACTCCGTGAATGAACCCCGCCCGAGAATCACCTCGGCGCGGCCGTGGGAGAGTGCGTCGACAGTCGCGAACCGTTGGAAAACCCGCACCGGATCGTCCGAGGACAGCACCGTCACCCCCGAGGCGAGCCGAATACGCTTCGTGGCGGTCGCGATTCCTGCCAGCACCGTTTCCGGACTGGAGATCGCGTACTCCGGCCGGTGGTGTTCGCCCAGCGCGACCACGTCGATGCCGACCTGATCCGCCAGGGTCGCCTCGGTGACCGCGGCGCGGATCGCCTGCGCGTGCGAGACGATCTCGCCCCTGTCGTCGCGGGGCCGGTCTCCGAAGCTGTCGACACCGAACTCGATCCGCGAGACATCCATCGTGTGCTACTCCTTCAAGGCCAGGTCGTGCCACGGAGCGCCGGGGCGGTCGTCGGCGGAGGGCGATCGCGACTCTCCATCGTTTTGTTGACGTGTCAATCATGCCCGCTCGTGGTTGACACGTCAACAAATGCGGGTGGCGGAGCCGCGACGGCCCCGCCCCTCCCGCCGCGCGGATCCAGTGCTACACACCAGCACCATCAGCCGTAGGCGTGGCCAGAAGTTGCAGCTCCCAGGCGAGCGCGATGCCACTACCGCCCGCGTGCTCCTGGAGAACCGGCCCGAGCGCGGCAGCCGTCGACTCGCGGGCCCAGTCGCGTTGCCAATCACCGGAAACGGCCATCCAGGTGATGGGGACCACGCCTGCCTGCTCCATGCGACGCACCGCCATGTCGTGCGCCTCGGCACTGACTCCGCCGCTGGCGTCGGTGACGGCGAAGACGTCGTACCCCTCCCCCGCCGCCTGAATGGCGGGCATGGCGACGCAAATCTCGGTCCAGAGCCCGGCAAGGATCAGCTTCGTGCGCCCCGTCCGCTCCACGGCGTCGACGACCCGGCGGTCCTCCCAGGTGTTGATCAACGTGCGGTTGATCGGCTTCTGGTCCGGGAACACGTCTTGGAGGCCCTTGATGAGGTGGCCGCCCCGATCTTCGATCACCGTGGTCAGCACCGTGGGAACGTCGAAGACCTTCGCCAGCTTGGCCAGGCCGACGACGTTGTTGACAATCATGGTCGGTTCGTGGCTGTGCACGTTGGCGAACTGGAATGGCTGGTGGTCGATGAGCACCAGAACGCTCTGTTCGGGGGTGAGCAGCGCGTCGAGTCCGGCCTTCGCGGTGCGCGTCACGATATTGCCTCCTGCGTGGTGGATTGGACCGTGGATGGCGGGAGTCGGATCGGAAAACGTCTCCCGTGGCCTGACCTGACGCTACGGCGGCCGTCTTCTGGAAGTCCAAGACTTCTCCGGGCGAGAGACGATAGGATCCGCCTATCGATATCAGCCCCCGTGTACTGCGCTATTTCCTGGCCGTAGCCGAGGAGCTTCATTTCGGCAGGGCGGCCATGCGTCTCTATATCTCCCAGCCGTCGCTGAGTCATCAGATCCGCAAACTCGAGCAGACCCTCGAAACCCCGCTGTTCGTACGGTCGAGCCGTCGGGTACAGCTCACCGCCGCGGGCCGGACGCTCGCCCACGAGGCGCCGCGAGCACTGGCCGCGCTGGAGCGAGCCACGCGGCTGACCCGCTTGGCCGGATCGGGCATCGCGACGACGATCCGGCTGGGCTACACCCCGGTCGCGAACTTCGGCACGCTCACGGCCCTACTGAATGCTCTCCAGGAGGACCACCCCGGTGTCACGGTCGACGCTCGAGAGGTTTTCAGCGCCGAGATCCCCGAACGGCTCCGTGCGGGGGAACTGGACATCGGTCTCGCCCTCTCACCGCGGCCCCTGGACGGCATCGGTGGCGAGATTCTGCGCCAGGAGCCCGTTTCCGCGCTACTGAGCACCCGGCATCGCCTCGCCACCGGACCGGCCATCCCGGTGAGAGCACTGCGCGACGCGACGCTGCTGCTGTTTCCCCGCAAGCTCGCCCCGGCGTACTACGACGGCATCGTCGCCGCGTGCCACGAAGCGGGCTTCTCACCCGAGATCCGCGCGTTCGAGGACCCTCCGGTGAACGCCATGCTCGCCCGGCTCTCCGGAGGACGTGAGATCGGCCTGGCCCCGACCGCGTTCGCCGAGCACGCCGCGAAGGCCAGTACCAGCGTCGTCCGCCGCGCTGTCGTCGAGCCGCCGATCATGGCGGAACTCTCCGTTCTGTGGCCCGCGGACGATCCGTCACCAGCAGTCGCGGGCGTCCTCGCCACCGCCCGACGATGCGCGCAGCGCAACGGATGGCTGTCCGGGCCCTCACCGTGATCTCTTCGGGCGCCGACATCCGTCGCGGGGAGCCATGGGCGCAGCGCCCAGGATTTCGGGGTGCCGATGGGCTCTGCGCCCGGTGACGGTGGACGAAGCGCCCACGACATGCCAGGGTCACTGAGATGACGACGGCACCGGGCGATCCGGCCGGCGGGGAGGTGTCCTCGCCGGCGAGGGCAGCGCTGCGGCTGCTCAGCCTGGCCCTCATGGAGGAACTGGACACCCTCGCCGATCGCCTGACGCTGCTGGTGCTGCGCGCCGAACCATCGTACGCGGAGCTCGGGGTGTCGGCGCCCGACGCGCTGCGCGAGAACCTCAGGGCGAATCTGCAGCGGGGCATCCAGTCGCTCGGCGGGCTGGTCCCGGCCGGCGTGGACCCGCAGGACACCTCCCGCGAGACGGGCCGCCTGCGGGCTCGCGAAGGGGTTCCGCTGGAGGCGGTGCTGCGGGCCTACCGGCTCGGCGGCCAGGTGATCTGGGAGGCGCTGCTGTCGGCGTCGCGGGAGCGGTTCCGGGGCCGCTACGACCGCGAGCTGCTCGCCACCGCGGGCCACGTGTGGCGCGCCATCGACGCCAGTTCCGCGGCGCTCGTGGACGACTACCGGCTGGAGGAGTCGCGGCTGCGCAGCCAGGAACTGAGCAAGCGTCACGCGTTCCTCAACGCGCTGCTCGACGGGCAGGGCGCGGACGCGGCGCTCGCCCAGGAGGCCGCGACCGTGCTGGGGCTTCCCACGTGCGGGCCGATGCTGTGCGTCGTGGCACCCGTCGACACCGCCACCGACGAGCCGCTGCGTTCCCCGCGAGACGCGCTCGCCACACACGGGATCGTGTCCTCGTGGCACGTGCGGCCCTCCGACATCGTGGGTCTCGTCGCGCTGGGCGACCGGTCCCCCGCCGACGCGCTCGCCGCGCTGCGCCCCTCGGTCACGGGCCGGGCGGGAGCCTCGCCGGTGATCACTTCACTGGCGCAGGTGGCGGACGCCTACACGCTGGCGCGGACGGCGGCGAGGACGCTGTGCGGCGCTGGAGTGGCGTTCCTCGACGATCACCTGCCCGAGGCACTGCTCGTCGGCAGCCCCGAACTGACGGGCAGGCTCGTGCGGGTGGCGTTCGGCGGACTGCTCGACCTCCCGGCGCACGAGCGCGAGACGCTGTTCTCGACGCTGGAGGCGGTGATCGACAGCGGCGGCTCGCCGACGCGGGCCGCGCAGCGGCTCTACTGCCATCGCAACACCGTGATCTACCGCCTTCAGCGGGTCGAGGCGGTCACCGGCCGCTCGCCGTCGAAGGCGCGCGACCGCCTGCTGCTCAACCTCGGCCTGCTCGCACTGCGGCGCTCCGGCGACGGCACGGGCACGGCGCTCAGTCGCTAAACTCCTCCTTCAACCGGCCCACCATGCCCTTGCCACCGGTCAGCTTCGGATCGGCGGGCGCGCCCTTGGAGCCGTCGTAGCTGGCGAACAGCTTCGGGTCCGGCGCCGGAGCCTCGCCCGGGCCACCCAGCGGCCTGGGTTCGGTGACGATGCCCATCGAGTGGGAACCGTCCGGTGCGGTGCCGTTGGCCCACCGGCCGCGCGCCGACTCGTCGCCCTCGGACAGGTTCCACAGGCTCGTGGCGTGGTCGGTGTGTTCCTCGTCCAGCAGCGCGTTCGGTGCGATGGTGCCCTCGATGCCGTCGGCCTTGAGTTCCTCGATCGCCGCGAGCCACAGGTTCTGGTGGTAGGTGTCGCGCGCGAGGTTGAACTTCAACATGTCCTTCACGCCGGGGTCGTCGGTCATGTTGTAGAGGCGCGCGGTCTGCAGGCGTCCCTGCGCCTCCGCGGCCACGTTGGCACGGAAGTCGGCGAGCAGGTTGCCGCTGGCGATGATGTAGCGGCCGTTCCAGGGCACGCCCTGGCTGTCGTTCGGCATCGCCCCGCCGCCGCCCACGATCGCCTGCTGCGGGTC
Organism: Saccharomonospora piscinae; assembly: GCF_005862235.1. Taxonomy (GTDB): domain Bacteria; phylum Actinomycetota; class Actinomycetes; order Mycobacteriales; family Pseudonocardiaceae; genus Saccharomonospora; species Saccharomonospora piscinae. Next base: position 879,354 of record NZ_VCEK01000001.1, read on the forward strand.
CATCCCACCCAGCACCGCCGCCATCACCGGGTCCTGCACGGCCCGCGTGGTCTCCGTGGCCGGGGCGCCCTCCAGCAGCCGCGCCACCATGGTCGCGAGCATCTCGACGTGCCCGATCTCCTCGGTGGCGATGTCCATGATGAGGTCCTTGTACTTGCCCTCCATGCGGCAGTTCCAGCCCTGGAACAGGTACTGCATGGTGACCGTCATCTCGCCCCACGCACCGCCGATCAGTTCCTGGAGCTTGCGCGCGTAGACCGGGTCGGGCTGCTCGGGCTTCGCTTCGAACTGGAGGTGCTTGGTGTGAGTGAACATGGTGCTCCCGCGTCGACGTCTCGGTTGGCCCTGTGCGTGGGAATTGCCGGGGCAACGCCCGGCAAACGGGCGCGGCCTCGTCCCGGAGGGTGAGGTTCTGCGCGTGTCCCGCCCGCCTCGCCGTGCGCGACGCCGCGCACCTGCCACGCTGAACGGATGCGGACTCCGACGGCACCGCGGTTACTCGTCGTCTCCTGCCCGGACGCACCGGCGTCGCCGGTGCGGGTGCGGCAGGCGGCCGAGCACGTCTGGCCGACGGTCGACGTGGTCGGCGAGCGGGTCGACGTCCCGGCGACGTGGCTGCCGACGGGTGCCGCGGCAACCAGAACGGCCAGGACGGCCAGAACGCTGGGCCGCCTGCTCGACCGGGTGCGGCCCGACCTCGTGCTCGTCACCGGGCCGGTGCTGGCGGACGCGCTCGGCCTGTTGCACCGGCACCGGGGGCTGGCGCTGCCGTTCGCCCTGTGGGACCCCGACGAACCCACTGACCCCACCTCCACGTCCGGCGATCTCGACACGGTGCTGCGCCGCCTCGCGCACACCCCGCCCCGCCCCGGCCCACGGCGGCTGCCGGCCTCCGACGCGCTGTTCGCGCACGTCGACACCCCCGCCGCGCCGCAGCATGTGGGCACGGTGCTGTTGTTCGACGCGGGACCCGACCTGACCGCCGAGCACGCTGCCGGGATGCTCGCCGGGATTCCGGGTGCCCTGGGCCGGATCACCGCCGCCACCGCCACCCGCGCTGCCAGGTGGGTCCCGGTCCCCGGCCGAGGCGCGGCCTCCGGCGTTGAGGTCGTCTCGTCGCCCGAACTCGGCCCCCAGGTCGACGCGTTCTTCTCCGAACCCCTGCGCGCCGGGTGCGCGGCAGGGGCGATGCGGCTGGTCACCGGACTCCCCGACGGTCGCAGGGCGCTGCTGGTGAAGCTGCACCACGCGCTCGGCGACGGCATGACCGTGCTCCAGGCCCTGCTGTCGGACACCGACGACGCGGGACGCCTGTCGTGGTCGTCGAGACCGGCCCCGGCCGTGGGCGGCACCGGAGTGCCCGGCCTGCGGGCCGGTGCGGGAACGGCACTCGCCGGGCTCCGGCGCCTGGCGGCGGGGGGCCGGGCGCCGGCCGCGCCGACCGACGGACCCGTCACCACCGCACGACGGCACCACGCGCTCGCGCTGCTGCCCGGGCGCGCGGTGCGCACCCGCGCGAACGCGCTCGGGGCGAGCGCGGCGGAGTTCCTCCTCGGCGTGTTCGCCCAGGCATGGCACGAGACCGGGCTCGCCGGGCGCGCGGAGCGGTTCCGGCTGATGGTCCCGTGGTCGGTGCGCGGGACCGGCGACCTGCGAACGGCGGGCAACCAGACCGGAGCCGTGCCCGTGGACCTTCCCGTGGGGCCGATGCCGTTACCCGGCCGGGTGGAGCGCGTCGCGGCGGAGCTGCGCTCGCGCACCGGCGGCGGCGTTCCCGAGGCCGCCAGTCTCGTCGTCCAGGCTCTCGGCGCGCTGCCGCCCCCGGCGCATCGTGCGGCGGCACGGCTGATGTACCGCGGCGGGTGGTTCAACGCCGTCGGCACGGTCATGCCGGGTCCACGGCGGGAGGTGCGCTGGCACGGCGCGGTGATGTCGGTGGCCTACCCCGTGCTGTCGCTCGCGCCCGGCACCGGACTGGCGTGGGGCGCGCTCACCTGGGGTCCGTGGATCACGCTGGGCCTCACGGCCACTCCGGAATGGGGCGGGGTCGCCGACGCCGTCACCGACCGGATGTCCGCCCTGGTGGCGGAGCACGCCGGACAACGGTCATGATCGCCCCCGGCACGCGCGTGCTCGTCACCGGTGGATCGTCGGGCATCGGCGCGGCCACGGCGGCGACGTTCGCCTCCCGGGGCTGCGCCGTCGTGGTGGTAGGACGCGACTCCGGCGCCCTCGCCGAGGTGGCCCGGCGCACCGGCGCGAGACCGTGCCGTGCCGATCTCACCGAGCCGGACGCCGTCGACGCGGTGCTGGCCGAGGCGGGCGAGGTGGACGTCGTGGTGGCGGCGGCCGGGGTGGGCTGGGCCGGGAGACTCGCCGACATGCCCGACCGGGACATCGAGACGCTGCTCCGGACCAACGTGCTCGCCCCGGCGCGACTGGCCCGCGCGGTGTTGCCGGACATGGCCCGGCGCGGGCGGGGCCACCTCGTGTTCGTCTCGTCCATCGCGGGTCATCTGGCCGTGGCCGACGAGGCCGTGTACTCCGCGACGAAGGCCGCGGTGAACACGCTCGCGGGCAGTCTCCGCCACGAGGCCCGCCGGCACGGTGTGGGCGTCTCGATCGTCGTGCCCGGCGTGGTCGACACCGCGTTCTTCACGCGGCGTGGCACGCCGTACCACCGACGCACCCCGCGTCCCGTCGCGGCGGAGGTCGTGGCGGCGGCCGTCGTCCGCGCGGTGGAACACCGCCGCGCGGAGGTGTTCGTGCCGCGCTGGCTGCGCCTGCCCGCGCGGTTACGCGGTCTCGCGCCGGGCCTCACGGACGCGGCGCAGCGCCGCTTCGGGTGACGTCCCGGTGAGCCATGAGCCAGGCCAGGGTGCCGGGATCGGTCACAGGCCCTTGGCCGCCCGCAGCGACTCCTTGAGCGAACCCAGCGTGGCCAGCACAGCCGTCGGCTCGTAGCCACAGTGCGCCATGCAGTTCGCGCAGCGCGGGTCACGGCCCCGACCGTAGGACTCCCAGTCGGTCGTCTCGACGAGTTCGGCGTAGGTGCTCGCGTAGCCGTCGCTCATCAGGTAGCACGGCTTCTGCCAGCCGAACAGCGAGTACGACGGCACGCCCCACGCGGTGCAGCCGAAGTCGACCTTGCCTTCCAGGAAGTCGAGGAACAGCGGCGAATGGTTGAGCCGCCACCGTTTGCGGTTGCCGCCCGCGAACGCCTTGCGGAACAACTCCCGCGTCTCCTGCACGCCCAGGAAGTGTTCCTGGTCCGGCGCCTTCTCGTAGGCGTAGGCCGGGGAGACCATCATCTCGTCCACCCCGACGTCGTCGTTGAGGAAGTCGAGCACGTCGATCAGGGTCTGCGGGGTGTCAGTGTTGAACACGGTCGTGTTCGTGGTGACGCGGAAGCCCCGCCGCTGGAGTTCGGCGATCGCCTCCATCACCTCGTCGAACACACCCTCCTTGGCGACAGCGGTGTCGTGCCGCTCCCGCAGGCCGTCCACGTGTACGGCGAACGCGAAGTAACGCGACGGCCGCAGGTCCAGCTTGTCGATCTTGCGGCGGAGCAGGGCGGCGTTCGTGCAGAGGAAAACGTACTTCTTCCGCCGCACCAGCTCATTGACCATCGTGTCGATCTCGGGGTGCATCAGCGGCTCTCCCCCGGCGATCGACACCATCGGCGCCCCGCACTCCTCGATGGCGTTGATCGCCTGCTCCACCGGCATGCGCTGTTTCAGCACACTCGCCGGGTGCTGGATCTTGCCGCATCCCGGACAGCCCAGATTGCAGGCGAACAGCGGCTCCAACTCCACGATGAGCGGGAACTTGGAGCGCCGTCGCAGCTTCTGGGCCAGCAGGTAGCGCGCGATGCGCAGACTCTGATGCCACGGCATGCTCATCGGTGCCGCACCTCCTTCGCAACCTTCACAACGCTGTAGTCCACAACGCTGTCGTCTCCGGCCCGCCCCGGCGCGACGGCGCGCGCCCACGCGCGCAGGGCGGGCCCGGCAGCCGCCAGCGCGGTCAGCGCCGCGACCCCGCCCGGCACCGTCGCCGGGCTCACCAGCGGACGGCTCGGGGTGTCCACCACCGCGCGCAGCACGACGGCGGGCCGCCCCTCACCCACCAGCTCCAGCAGCGAACCCGATTCCATGTCCAGTGCCACGGCGTTCCCCGCCGGGACGGACCCAACCCGGGCAACCACCCGGTCGGACTGCGATACCACGCCACGGTGAACCCGCCGGGTGAACCCGCGGTGCCGGCGCAGCGCGGCGGCGAGCAACGGCGCCGCGGGGCATCGCCACGTCGCGTGCGGCGCGTCGACGACCTCGCCGACGACGACGTCCCCTGGTCGCGCGTCGCGGGTGAGCGCACCGGCGACGCCGACCACCGCCACGGCGGCGGCCGGGTTGCGGCGCAACGCCGCGAGGACGGCCGCCTCCCGGCGCGCGCGCATCCCCGCCCACACGACGGCCACGACGTCGCGGCCCCGCGACCCCGCCCGCACGCTGACCGCCTCCACGGCCAGCGGGCAGATCACCAGCAGGTCGTCAACCCGGCCCGGCACGGTCACCGCTCCCGGCGGTGTCGAGGTACCGGCCGAGTGCGGACAGCGGAAACACGACGCGGTACAGGTGGTAGTTGATGTAGAAGTCGCCGGGGAATCCGGTTCCGGTGAACTGCGGTTCGTCCCAGCCGCCGTCGGCGCGCTGGGTGGCCACCAGCCACTCCACCCCCCGGCGCACGAGATCGCCCCGTTCTCCCGCGGCCAGCAACGCCAGCAGCGCCCACGCGGTCTGCGACGGCGTGGAGGCGCCCCGGCCCGCCCACGCCCGGTCGGTGTAGGAACGCAGATCCTCGCCCCAGCCGCCGTCGGCGTTCTGGTGCGCCGCGAGCCAGTTCACGGCGGCGCGCACGGCCTGGTGCGAGCGCTCGATCCCGCAGGCGACCAGCGCGGGCACGACGGCACCCGTGCCGTAGACGTAGTTGGCGCCCCACCGCCCGAACCACGAGCCGTCCGCCTCCTGCCGTTCCAGCAACCAGCGCACGCCGCGCCGCGCCGCGGCCTGTCCGGCCAGGCCGCGCGCCGCCAGCAGCTCGACGATGTGGGCGGTGACGTCGGCCGACGGCGGGTCGATCACCGCACCGAAGTCGCAGAACGGCAGCTTCTCGCACAACGTCCGGGTGTTGTCGGCGTCGAACGCGCCCCAGCCGCCGTCGGCCGACTGCATGGCCACCAGCCAGTCGGTGGCGCGGTCCACGGTCGCGGCCAGGCGCGCGGGCTCGGGGTGCCGTACCCGGCGCAGCGCCAGCAGCACCTCGGCGGTGTCGTCGGTGTCCGGGTAGTGGTCGTTGGCGAACTCGAAGGCCCAGCCCGACGGCGGCACTCCCGGCCTGCGCACCTGCCAGTCGCCTTCCGAGCGGATCTCCTCGCGCAGCAGCCAGTCCGTCGCCCGGACGAGCGCCGGATCGTCCGGTGGGGTACCCGAGTCCAGCAGGGCCGTCATCGCCAGGCCGGTGTCCCACACCGGCGACTGGCACGCCTCCAGTCTGCGGACCCAGCCGTCCGGGGTGCGCTCGCGCACCGTGAAGCCCTCGAGGCCGTCCAGCGCCTTGCGGATCACCGGGTGGTCCACCGGATACCCGCGCAGGTGCAGCGCGAGGATCGAGTAGACCCACGGCGGCTGGATGCCGCCCCACCCGCCGTCCGCCTCCTGGCGGTCGAGGATCCAGCGCTCCGCCTTCTCCAGCGCGCGCCTGCGCAGCGGCCGCACGGGAAGCCGTTCCACCCGGTGCAACACGGCGTCGAGGCCGTGAAACACACCCGACCACGACAGCAGCGACTCGGACTCGCGGCGCCGCACGCCGGTGCGCAGCTCCCGCACGCCGAACCCGAGCGGCCTGCTCGGTCGCGCGGACCCGACGATGGTCAGCGGAACGACGGTCTGCCTCGCCCAGCACGCCCAGTCGTAGACGTTGAGCGGGAACCAGCCGGGAAGCAGCACCATCTCCGGTGGCAGCACCGGCAGCTCACGCCACGACCACTGCCCGAACAGGGCCAGCCAGATGCGGGTGAACACCCTGGTGGCCTCAAGCCCACCACTGTCGAGAATGTACTCGCGGGCGCGCCGCAGGTGTGCCGCGTCCAGCGGATCACCGGCCAGCCGCAGCGCGGTGTAGGCCTCGACGGTCGTCGACAGGTCGGCGGGACCGCCCCGGAAGTTCGACCACGTGCCGTCCTCGCGCTGCCGCGACCGGATCCAGCGGGCCGTCTCGTCGACGACGTTCTCGTCGTCGATGCCGAGGAACCGCCGCAGCAGCAGGTCCTCGGCCTCCATCGTCACGTTCGTCTCCAGCTCGCCCTTCCACCAGCCCTCGCCGTGCTGGCGCGACAGCAGGTGGGCTCGGGCGGCGTCGGCGCACGCCCGCGCCGCCTCGCGGGTCGGGGCGGCCTCTCGCGGCAACAGCTCGGTCATCGGTCACGCTCCACGACGAACCTGGTCAACTCGGCCAGCGCGGCACGGATGCCGGCAGGTGGGTCCACCGCGGCCAGCGCGGCCTCCGCGTCGGCGACATAGCGCCGGGCTCGCCGCCGCGTCCAGGTCAGCGCACCGGTCTGTTCGACCAGCGCCGCCATCCTCCGCACGTCGGTCTCGCTGGGCACCTGCTCACGCCGGTAGAACTCGCGCAACTCCGCCGCGCTGCCGGTGTCCGAGCTCAGCGCGGCGACCACCGGCACCGACTTCTTGCGCACACGAAGGTCCGCGAGCACCGGTTTGCCCGTGACCTCGGGGGCTCCCAGGATGCCGAGCAAGTCGTCCACGAGCTGGAAGCCCATACCGAGGTTGCGGCCGAAGTCCCCGAGCGCCGACACGGCCGGGCCGCCCGCCCCACCCAGCAACGCGCCCAGCTCCGCCGCGCACGCCATGAGCGAGGCGGTCTTGCCGTCCTCCATGCGCAGGCACTCCTCGACCCCCACCGTCGCCCGGTGCTCGAAGTCCAGGTCGGCGCTCTGCCCCTCGATGAGCCTGCGCACCGCCGTGGTGAGGCACCGGCTCGCGGTGCGGTCGCCCGCCGCGTCCAGCACCTCCACGGCCAGGGTCAGCAGCGCGTCACCCGCCAGGATGGCGGCGGGCGTGCCGAACAGCCGCCACACGGTGGGCCGGTGCCTGCGCTCGGTGTCGCCGTCCATGACGTCGTCGTGCAGCAACGAGAAGTTGTGCACCAGTTCCACCGCCACGGCTCCCGGCAGCGCGGGCTCCGGCCGCGCCCCGACGGCCTGGGCGGCGAGCAGCGCGAGCGCGGGACGCAGCGCCTTGCCCCCGCCTCCCTCCACGGCCTCGCCGCGCTCGTCGGTCCAGCCGAGGTGGTAGCCGACGATGCGCCGCATCGCTGGCTCCAGGGTGGCCACCGCGTCCCTCAGGGCCGGTCGCACCAGTGCCTGGGTGGCGCTCACCTCGGTGGGCATGGTCGCAGTCATCGCCTCACACCTCCCGCAAGGTGGGCGGCCACGAGGTCCGCGGCTCGGTGTCCACTTCGCACGGCTCCCTCCATCGTGTCGGGCCAACCGGTCGCGGTCCAGGACCCGGCGAGAACCAGCCCGGGCATCGCGGTTCGCTGGGCCGCGCGCAACCTGTTCGAGCCCGGCGCCTGACGGAACGTGGCCCGCCGCTGCCGGGTGACGAAGAACCTCGGGTGGCGCGCCGCCGGGGCCGCTGCCGGAGGGAAGAGCCTGCCGAGCTCGGCCAGGAAGACGTCCCGCAGCACCGACGCCGGGGCGGTAAGCCACGTGTCGGCCGCCGACAGCGAGACCGTCAGATACTGGCCCTCGTCCAGCCCGGCCGCCGCCGTGCGGTCGAACACCCACTGCACGGGCGAGCCGACCGCGGCGGCGAACGGCAGGTCGGTCACCGGCCGGTCGTACACGACGTGCACGTTGACGATCGGCACCGAGCCCAGCTGCGCCAGCCGCCGCCGGTGCAGCCCGGCGCGCTCGGGGCAGATCCGGCTCGCCGCCTCCGGTGGCACGGCCAGCACCACCGCGTCCGCGTCGATCACCTCGTCGTCCAGCCGCACCAGGAACCGATCCCGCGTCGGGGTGACCCCGCGCACCGCGCTGCGGGTGCGGACCACCCCACCGCGTTCGAGCAGGTACTTCTCGGCGGGCCGGACGTGCAGGTCCTCCAGCGGCCACCGGGGCACGCCGATGTCGGCCGCGTCGGGTGCGTCGAGCAGCGCCGTACGGAACACCATGACCGCCGAGGCCAGCGAGACCTGCGAGACGTCGCCGTTGAGCGCGGCGACCGACACCAGATCCCACAGGCGCTCCCGGGTCGCGGCGTTCTGCCCGTGCCGGGCGAGCCAGTCGCCGAAACTGTGGTCGTCGAGCGCGGGATCATCCGGATCGAGCGACCGCAGCGCCAGGGCGGCGCGCAGGACCCGCGCCCGGTCCAGCGGGCTCAGCGCCGAGTACCGGGCGATCGCGGGAGCCAGGTGCAGCGGCGCGGGCGCGTCGGTGCGGCGCAGTTCGGCGAACCGCCCGCCCGGCGCGAGCACCGGAACGCGGAAGCGCTCCTGCACCGCCATGCCCTCGCCACTGCCGAGGCGTTCGAGCAGCGCCCGGTAGCCGGTGCAGCACCGCAACACCACGTGCTGGCCGTTGTCGACCGTCAGGCCGTCCCGCTCGAAGGAGAAGGTCGCACCACCCAGCCGGGACCGTGCCTCCAGCACCGTCACGGCGAAACCGGCATCGGCGAGGTCACAGGCGGTCGTGAGCCCGGCCAGTCCCGACCCGACCACCACCACGTCGGCGTCGGCCGGGCCTGCACGCTGCGCCCTCGGCTGCGCGCACGGGGCGCTCACGGCGCGCCTCCCGCGAGCGCCACACCCGCGACCAGCGCCTTCTCCCAGTCCGGCAGGCTGGTCCGCCCCCGCAGCACCTCCGAGGGACGCAAGGCCATCCGAGTCAGCAGGCGCCGGTAGATGCCCGCCATCGCCGCGCAGCACGCGCGGCTGCGGCAGTCGAGGACGTCGAGCAGCCGCAGGCCGCGCTCGTACCATTCGAGGGCCCGTGCGGCCTGGAACTCCAGCAGCGCCACCAGGTCGGCGGGATCGTCCGCCGCTGTGCCGTCGTCGCGACGGTCCAGCGTGCAACCGAAGTGCGCCAGCTCGTCGGCGGGCAGGTACACCCGGCCGCGCGCCCGGTCCTCCACGACGTCGCGCAGGATGTTGGTCAGTTGCAGCGCGACCCCGAGGTCGTCGGCGACGGGTTCGTCGCGAGCCCGGTCGGGCGTGCCGAACACGGCCAGCGACAACCTGCCGACCGAACCCGCGACGCACCGGCAGTACTGGCGCAGCGCGTCGAACGTCGCGTACTCCACTCCCAGCACGTCGGCGCGGCACCCGTCGATCAGTTCGTCGAACGCCCCCAGGGGAAGATCGAAGCGGTGGGCGGCGTCGGACAGCGCCACGAGCACGGCGTCGTCCGCACCGGGACCGAGCCCCGACTCCACCGCACGCAAATCCGTGCGGGCGTCTTCGAGGCCCTTCAGCCGCACCTCCCGGCTCAGGTCGCCGTCTCCGATGTCGTCGATCCGGCGCGCGAAGGCGTACACCGCGCTGAGCGCGTGCCGCTTCGGGGCGGGCAGGAGTCTGATGCCGTAGGAGAAGTTGCGGGCCTGGCGGCGGGTGATGCGCTCGCAGTCGAGGTACGCGTGCTCCGTTCTCACCGCGCATCACCGGCCCCGGGGCCGCGCCGGAGCGAGTCCAGCGCGGCGAGCGCGACGTGCGAACGGCGGGGCCTTGGCCTGCGGGCGAGCACGTCGAAACCGTCGTCCGCCAGTGCGCGCGCGGTGGCGCGACCACCGGCGAGGTAGCCCGCGACGGCCACCCTGGCCGCGCCACGCAGCTCGCGCACGAGCGGTGCGCCCTCGTCCAGCAGCGTCACCGCACGCTGCACCTGAAGTGCCACAGCCGCCCGCAGTCCCGTCCCCGCGGACGCGGCCACCAGGTCGTCCTCGGCGACTCCGTACCGTTCGAGGTCGCTCGTGGGCAGGTAGACGCGGCCCGCGTAGGCGTCCTCGGTGACGTCCTGGCAGTGCTCCAGCACCTGCAACGCGGCGCAGATCCGGTCGGACAACTCGCACCGCCGTGGGGTGTCGGCGTCGAAAACACGCAGCACCAACCTGCCGACGGGCTCGGCCGACAGGGAGCAGTAGCCGAGCAGGTCGTCGAACGTCCGGTAGCGGTCGACCTTCTGGTCGCGGCGGTTGGCCTCGACCAGTCGCTCCAGTTCGGAGTGCGGAAGCCCGCAGTCGGCCACGGTCACGGCGAGCCGCTGGAACAGCGGACCGGACCCGGTACCGCCCGCGTACACGGCGTCCAGTTCGGCCGAGACCCGATCGAGCAGGGCCAGCCGGTCGCCCTGGGCGGCGTCCCCGATGTCGTCGACGGTGCGCGCGAACGCGTACAGCGTGCCGAGGTGACGACGGTACCGGCGGGGAAGCACCCGCAGGGCCACCGGGAAGTTCTCGTGCCGGGCCCGCGCGCGCCACCGCCTCACCGTGGGTGACACCCGCGCCGCTTCGGCGTGCATGGCTCTCGCCTCGTCCCGCTCAGCCGTGGGGCCGACAGTCGGCATCTGGAATGTTCCATTCTCGGCCCGGCGCGCGTCCTCGGGCAACTTCGTACACGAGCACGTCGTCCGGGCTGGGTCGCGACGGTCCTGCGCGAGACTCGGCCGCCTGACCGTCCAGGCTTTCCGCATCCACCGCAGACGATGCTATGGCCTTCCCCGGCTGCCGCAACCGAAGCGGTGGCCCCCCGATCAGGTGAGTAACACCGGAAACCGGTTCTGGAAAGATCCACAATGGCCTCCAGTCACGACCGGGCTCCGCGGCGTCACACGACCTGCCGTTCCACATCGGACCACCAGCTACGGTGTCACGACGGCACGTCCGGTAAGGGTTCCCTCCTCCAGCCTGCGATACGCCTCGGCGACGTCGGCCAGATCGAATCGGGTCACCTCGGTGTGCAGCCGTCCCCGTGCGGCCAGGTCCAGCACCTCCACCAGTTCGGGCCGGCTCCCCCAATAGGTGGTCTGCACGGACATCTCGAACGGCAGTCCGAAGAACGAGACCGGCAGCGTCCCGCCCCCGAGCCCCACGATCGTGAGATCGCCCAGCACGCGGCTCGTCGCGGCGGCGAAGGCCAGCGTGGCGTCGGTGCCCACACAGTCGATCACGACGTCCGCGCCCCTCCCCCGCGTGGCGTCCCGCACCAGCTCGGCCGCGTTGTCCCCTGGCGTGACCACCGTGTCGGCGCCCAGCGTCCGGGCCAACTCCAGTGCCTCGTGCCTGGTGTCCACGGCGATCACCCTGGCCGCCGTCGTGGCCTTCACGATCTGCACGGCCAGGTGACCGAGCCCGCCGATACCGATCACCACGGCGGTCGCCGACGGCGTGAGCTTCGGCCACGAACGCCGTACCGCGTGGTACGGGGTGAGCCCGGCGTCGGTCAGCGGCGCCGCCGTCACCGGATCGAGACCGTCGGGCAGCGGCACCACCTGCCGCGCATGGGGCACGAGCAGGAAGTCGGCCATCCCCCCGTCGAGTCCCAGGCCCCCGCCGCCGCGGGGCACCGGCGCGCGGTCCGGCCGCTCGCAGTAGGTCTCGACCCCGCGCAGGCAGTAGTCGCACTCACCGCAGCCCCACGGCCCGTACACCGCGACCGGCTGCCCCGGCTCCAGCCCCCGCACCCCGCTGCCCAGCGCCTCGACCCACCCCGCGTTCTCGTGTCCGAGGGTGAAGGGCACCGACCACGGCATCTGACCCGGCGGGAACTCGCGGATGACGTGCAGATCCGAGTGGCACACCCCCGCGCCACCGATCCGCACGAGCACCTGCCCCGGCCCCGGTTCGGGAGTGTCCAGCTCGGTCAGCACCGGATCGGTGAGCCAGTCGAGCAGTCGGTAAGCCCGCATGGGTCGCTCCCTCAGGTCTCGTCGCCTCTCGGCCGTACCACCATCACAGGGCACGAAGCGTGGTGGATCAACGCCTGACTGGTGGAACCCAGCAGCAACCCGGTGAACCCACCCCTGCCACGGCTGCCCACCACCACGAGCTGCGCGGTGGTGGACCGGTCCAGCAACTGCCTGCGCGGGCGATCGCGCACCGCGACACTCTCCACCGCGACGTCGGGATACCGCTCGCACCACCCGGCCACCTGCTCGTCCAGCAGGGTCCGGACCTGTCCCTCCTCTGGGGTGCCCGAGAAATACAGCTTGGCGCGGCGCAGCAGGTTCTCGTCCTCGACGTCGGCCCACGCGTGCACGGCGACCAGCGGTGCCCCACGCAGGGCGGCCTCGTCGAACGCGCAGGCCAGAGCCCGTTCGGACAGCGGGCTGCCGTCCACGCCGACCACCACGGGGCCCCGCGCGGGTGGCGCCTGGCGGTCGGGCGCGCACCGCACCACCACGACGGGCGCGTCGGCGTGCGCCGCCACGGCCACTGCGGTGGACCCCGCCAGCATGCCGGTGAAACCCCCCTGCCCCGCGGCACCGAGCACGACCTGCGCCGCGTGCCGCGACCGACGGGTCAGCGCGGGGACCGGCGCCTCGTCCACGACGTGCGTCCGCACCGTCACCCCCGGCGCCACCGCACGCGCCTCGTTCGCGGCGGTCTCGGCGATCGCGTGCGCTTCCTCCAGCAGTGAGTTGATCACACTTGGGGGCATGGGCGCCTCCGCCGCGAAGAACCGCGCCACCAGCCCGTACGCGTACACCACGTGCAGTGGCACATCGCGGCCCGCCGCCCGCTCCGCCGCCCAGCGCACGGCTCGCTTCGACGTCTCGGACCCGTCCGCGCCGACCACGATCGCTCCGGCAGTGGACGACGGGCCGTCGTGTGCCGCCGCCCCCGCGGGCTCCCCCGTGGTGTCCCGGCGCTGCGACGCCATGTCCGCTCCCTTCGCCGACACGCAACGCTGACGATAGGGACTCGCGCGACGGCTGCACCGCCGCCGTTGGTCCCGTCCACGCCGGGACTTCGGGCCCGGGCCGGGTCAGCCCATGGTCTTCTGGCCGTCGATGGTCTCGCGCAGGATGTCGGCGTGACCGGCGTGCTGGGACGTCTCCGCGATCACGTGCAGCAGCACCCGCCGCACCGACCACCGCGCGCCGGGCGCGAACCACGGCGCCTCCGGCAGCGGATACGTGGTGTCGAGGCTGGGCACGTCGGTCACGATCCGCGCGGTCTCGGCCGCGACGTCGTCGTAGGACGCGAGCACCCCGGTCACGGTCTCACCCGGCAGCATGGTGAACTCCCGCGCCCGCTCACGGTGGGCGGCCTCCGCTTTCTCCTCGGTGTCCGGCAGCGCCACCGCCGCCGTATCACCCCGCGCGAACCGCAGCCACTGCCGCTCGGTGGCGGCCACGTGCTTGATGAGCCCACCGAGACAGAGCTCGCTCGCGGTGGGCCGCAGGGCGGCCTGCTCGTCGCTGAGCCCGTTCAGGGTGTGCCGGAGGAAGCCGCGGTGCAGCGCGAGCGTCTCCAGCAGCTCGGCGCGTTCCCCCGTCACCAGTGGTTGACTCGTCATGGTGGTTTCCTCCCTCTCGTGTGGACGGAGACCACGCTAGCCACCACCACCGACAGTTTCCGGGCTGCGCGGTCTCCGCAGATCACTGTGTCGGGGTCGCTCAGCCCCGTCGGCGGCGCGCGCGCTCCAGCGCGGGGCCGACCCGGTCCCGCACGGCCTGCCAGGCCCCGGCCAGCTCGGCCCGCTCGGGCTCGACGGGCTCGGGGTCGGCGCGGTCACCCTGGAACGACAGCAGCAGCTGGACCACTCGCGCCACCACGTCGGGATGTCCGAGCGGCACCGGCGGCTCCACGCGGACGGCGAGATCGGTCTCCCTGCTCACGAACGCGGCCACCCGCACGCCCTCCGCGAGCAGACGCTGCCGCCGTGGCCCCGTGGCGGCGTCCCACCAGTCCGAGGGCGGGCTTTCGCCGCCGGACGCGGGGGCGGGATCCACGGCCACCACGCTGCGCACCCGGTCCGCGTACTCGTCGGCCAGCCGCAACGCCGGTTCGGCCGCCGTCGCGGCCGCCACCAGATGCACCCGTTGCCGGATCGAGCCGAGCAGGTCCTCCACCGACGGCGCCTCACCACTCTCGGCGGGCAGTCGGCACCAGCCGATCCGCAGGTGTTCGGCCAGCGGACGCCAAGTCGCGGGAAGTTCGTCGTGCTTCGCCTCGCCCGCCGGATCGAGCACCAGCACCACCGGGGCCCGTTCGGGGCCATGCCAGACCACGGCCGGTCCCGCACTCCGCACGGCGTCGTCGCCGAAGTCCCTCATGGCCGAAGGCGTACCCACTCGTACGATCACTACGCCCGCCGCCAGCACCACCCGACCGGGTCATCGCCGCGCCGCCGAACTGTACGGCGACAAGATGAGCCGTAGACTGAGACGTTATGCCCGGTCGGGACACCTACCACCACGGGGACCTCAGGCGCGCGATCATCACCGTCGCCATCGACGTGATCAGTACCGACGGCACGGCGGCCATCAGCCTCCGCGATCTGGCGCGCCGCGCGGGCGTCTCCCACGCCGCGCCCGCGCACCACTTCGGGGACAAGGCCGGGCTGCTCACCGCGATCGCCGTCGAGGGTTACGAGTTCCTGGCCGACTCACTGCAGGACGCGCTCAACAGCACACCGCTGCCGGTGGTGGAGCTGGGCGTGCGCTACGTCAGCTTCGCGGCCGAGCATCCCGCGCACTTCGAGGTGATGTACCGGCCGGATCTCTACCACCGCGACGATCCCGAACTGCTCGCCGCCAAGAACTGGACCCGGCGCGTGCTGCGCGCCGGTGTCGCCGGTGCGCCGAGCGACGCCCACGACACCGGCGACACCATCGTCGAGGCCGACGCGCTGGCGGCGTGGTCGATGGCGCACGGTTTCGCCACCCTCCTGCGCACCGGGAACTTCGAGGAGTTCCTCGACGACACCACGCCCATCGAACTGTTCCGGCGGCTCGCGCGGCGCGCCGCGCCGTTTCGCGACCTGGCCGACGACCGGCCCACGACGTGAACGCGCCGGACCGTCCATCGCGGCTCAGGCGCCGGTCAGACCGCGTTCGACCGCGCTGATCAGTTCCGGTCGCAACGCCTCGGGCGCGATCACCGCGTCGACCGAGCCCACTTCGACCGCGCGGCGGATGGAGTGGATGCCGTCGAACTCCGCCGCGACCTCACCGAGTTTCTCCGCCCGCACCGACGAGGTCACCTCCGCCAGTTGTTCCGCCAGCTCCGCACGCTCGTCGTCACCCGCGGTCGCGAGGCGCGCCTCCAGATCCCGCACCCGCTCGTCGGACGCGGTACGCGCGGCGACCTCACCGGAGAACACCACCGCCGCCGCGGGCGCGCCGCCGAGCACCGAGGCGTACGAGCCGTCCACGGCCAGCACGGTCATGTTGGGGTTGAGCGCCTTGGAGAACACCACGAACGCTCCGCCGTGGTAGCGCGAGATCACGCAGAACACGATCGGGCCCTCGAAGTTGACGATGGCACGACCGATCTCGGCGCCGTACTCCAGCTGGAGCTCGCGCATCGACTCCGGCGAGCCGTCGAACCCGGAGAGGTTGGCCAGCACCACCAGCGGCCGGTTGCCGCTGGCGGTGTTGATCGCACGCGCGACCTTCTTCGACGACCGGGGGAACAGCGTGCCCGCGGTGTAGGTGTCGGGGCCGTCCGTGGGGGGAAAGCCCCGGCGCGGCACCGACCGGGACTCGATTCCCACCAGGCACACCGGCCACCCGCCCAGGTGAGCGTCTTGCACCACGGCGGTCTCGGCGTCGGCCATGCCCGCCCACCGCTCCAGCACCGGGTGGTCGGCGTCGGCGACGGCGCGCAGCACGGTGCGGATGTCGAACGCCTTCTTGCGGTCCGGGTTCTTCTCGCTGGAGAAGATCTCCCCGACGGTTGTGAAGTCGCTGTCCACCACGTTGTGCGGGTGGTCGCGGACATCGCGGTCACGCGGGTCGGTGGTCCCGGCGCGACGCGGCCCGGTCTCGCCCGGCGCGACGTAGGTGTGGTCGTAGTGGGACATGAGCACGTCCCGCGCACCGGCCAGGTGCGGCGCCCAGTACTGCGCCTGGCCGTTGGGCCCCATCACGCGGTCATAGCCGCCGATCCCGAAGTTGTCCTCGGCCGACACTCCGCCGGAGAAGTCGAGCGACTGCTTGCCGGTGAGCACCATCGCCGAGTCCGGGGTCATCACGAGGATGCCCTTGGTGTGCATGAGCATCGTGGCCTCGGCGTTCCAGTACGGCTGCGCGCCGACGTTGATGCCGGCCACCACGACGTTGATCTCGCCGCCGTCCTGGGTGAACTCGACGATGCGCTTGAGCGCGGCGGCCACCCAGTCCATGTTCTCGGTGCCGGAGTCCATCGCGATGCGGGCCCCCGCCGACAGCGCGAACCACTCCACCGGCACGTTCAGGCGTTCGGCGAGGTCGAGTGCGGCGATCACCCGGGCGCACTCGGGCTCGGCCAGCGCACCCAGCGCCTTCGTCGGATCGCCCAGCAGCACCACGCGGGTGACGCCGTCCGGATGCCGCTCGGTGGGTGTGGTCACCACGCCCGCGACGAGGCCCGCGGTGTTGCCGCCTCTCGGCCGGTCCACCGGGACGAGCGTGCGATCGGCACTCAGGTCGTGCTCGACGAACGTGCCCTCGGCACCCGTGAGCAGGTCCAGCAGCTCGTAGGGGTAGACCGTGCGGCGGCGCCGGGCACGCAGGACCTTCTGTCCGTAGGCGTCGAGGGGCCGGATCACCTCGGTGGAGGGCTTGGTCATCCGCACTCCGACACCCGATCCGGGCGAGTGGGTGATCGTCACGGCCGTCTCCCGCGCCTCGCCGGTGGCCGGGTCGCGGCGCCTGCCGAGGAACTCGACCTCCTCGACGCCCGCTCCCGCCGTGGTGGGCACCACGCGCCGCGCGACGGCGCGTAGCTCGTCGGTGGTCAGCTCGCTGGTCGGCCAGACATAGATCACGACCCGGTTGGTGTCGAGCCGTTTCGTCGCGGGCCGCCGCCCCTGCTGTTCCCGGATCGCGTCGAGGCACGCGGCCAGGGTTCCCTCCAGGGAGGGCAGCGCCAGCAGGCGGCCCTCCGAGTCGCGCAGCGGCGTGAGGTCACGAACCTGCGCCATGGCCACGAACCGCTCGTCGGCGGGGTTGCCCGGGGCCACGCACCGCACGAGGTGGACCTCCTCGTCGGCCGACGGCAACCGGGTGAGGTCGAACTCGCGCAGCCGGCGCAGGCGCAGGCGCTGCGCGATGAGCGGGTGCAGACCCCGGATCAGCCGGTCCTCGGCGAGGCCCGCGCCCGAAGGACGGAACGTGAAGTGGTGGTGCATGACCGCTCCGCCCCGGCCCGCGACGGTCGTGGTGACCCGGCGTACCGGCCCCGGCAGCGGCACCTCGGTGAGCGCGGCGAGCAGCTTCGCGGCGGCGTTGTCGTCGTCGGCCAGCTCGTCCGAGGACGACAGGTACAGATCCACCACCAGGCCCGTTGCCGCGGGTGTTCCGTCGGTGGCCTCGGCGACCGCGCGCAGCGCCTCGGTCAGCCGTGCCGGGTCCGCGGCGGTGGACACGAGCCGCACCGACTCGCTGTCGGAGTCGTAGTCCGCCGTGACGCACGAGAACTCGCCGACGCGGTGCACGCGCACGTTGGCCAGCGACCGGTCGCGGTAGTACCGACGGGCCATGACCTCCAGCAGCGGGCCCAGGTCGGCATCCCGGCGATGGATGCGCTGGCCGAGCACCCGCACCAGCGGTTCGGCACACGCCACCATCTCGGCGATCCGTTCGGTGCGGTCGGCCGAATCGGGGTGGGCGTCGAGGTGGCGCAGGTGCGAGCGCACCCCGGCATAGATCTCGGCCCGCCTGCGGCGCAGCATCGGCTGTGCGAACCACCGGAACACCACGCTGCGCGCCAGGTCGGCGACCCACGGGAACCGCACCTGGGTGGCGACGATCAGGTGTTCCAGTACGTGCCCCACGGGTTCGCTCAGGGCCTGCTCGGGCGCGGGCTCGCTGAGCCACTGCCGCAGCAACGCGGTCACCACGCCGACGTCGGTGGCGGCCCGCTGCTGCGCGCAGAACAACCGGAAGACCGCCTCCGTCAGCTCGGGGCCCGGTTCCAGATCCGTGACGCCGTAGTGGCCGAGCGCCCGCGAGAGCCTGGTCTGGAAGACCTCCGACAGGCCGGCCCGGTCGACGTCGAGGCTCTGCAGGTAGGTGTGGAAGTACTCCCGCGGGCTGTGGACCCGGATGTCGGCCGCGCGCTCGCCGTCCACGAGCCGGTTACGGCTCAGCTCCGAGAGATCGGCGAACATCCCGAGCAGCGTGGACTCGGCCTCCACCGGGCGGTCGCCGAGTGCGACGAGATCCGCCCGCGCGGCGAGGTAGCCGTCCAGCGCGCGGCTCTCGTCGTGGGGGTCGAGGTCGTAGCCCAGCAGTCGGCTGCGCAACTCGGCGCGGGCCCGCGCGGCCCGCTCGCGTGCGCCGGTCTCCGGCGTCCGGGCGGGCAGTTCGAGGTCCTCGCCGCACTGCACCGCCGCCGCGCCCGCGTCGGCCTCGCCGTCGTCGAGCGGCTCCAGTCGCAGCAGCGGCGCGCCCGCCTCGACCTGACTGCCGATCGACACCGGGCGTTCCCGCAGCACCGCGCGAAACGGCGCGCGCAACACCGTTTCCATCTTCATGCTCTCCAGCACGAGCACGGGGGCGCCCTCGTCCACCTCGGCGCCGACCTCGACCGGGGCCGCCACGACCAGCGCGGGCGCGGGTGAGCGGACCACGCCGCCCTCGTCGCGGCTGATGCGGTGGACGGTGCCGTCGACATCGACGACGTGGACGGGACCGTGGGTGCCCGTGACGAACCGGTACCGGTGCCCGTTGACGACCAGCTGCCCGGTGGCGGCGTCGTACCGGTCGATCTCGACGTCGACGCCGTGTGTCGTGGCGCCGTCCTCGATCGCCACACCGAAGTGGCGCGGTCCCGTCCGCGCCACGGTCACCCGGTAGCCGTTCCCCCGCAGCTTCAGCTCCACGGTGTGGCTTCCCGCGTGCCGCACCTGAGGGCGCCCGCCGTAGGCGGTGGCGAGCAGATGCTGCTGTTCGGCACGCTCGGCCTCGGTGTAGGCGTCGAGGGCCGCCACGGCCAGCGCCACCCCCGAGTGCCGGGTGGCCCGCAGCCGTCCCTCGCCGCGAACCCGGTCGATCCAGCCGGTGTCCGCGCTGGCATCGATCACCTCGGGCGCGTCGAGCAGGTCCAGCAGGAAGCTCTTGTTGGTGGTCCCGCCGTCGATGAGCACGCGCGTTCCCGCGACCGCCCGCCGCAGCCTCGCCAGTGCCTCGTCGCGGTCCCGCCCGTACGCGATGATCTTGGCGATCATGGAGTCGAAGTCGGCCGGGATCGTGTCGCCCTCGCTCACACCCGTATCCACGCGGACACCCGGCCCCGCCGGAAACGCCAGCAGGCTGATCCGGCCCGGAGCGGGCGCGAAGTCCCGGTCGGGGTCCTCGGCGTTGAGCCGTGCCTCCACCGCGTGCCCCCGCTCGGGCGGTTTCTCGCCCTCCAGCGTGCCGCCCGCGGCCACGTGCAGCTGCGCCTTCACGAGATCCATGCCCGTGGTGGCCTCGGTGATCGGGTGCTCCACCTGAAGGCGGGTGTTGACCTCGAGGAACGCGAACAGGCGCTCACCGGGGTGGTAGAGGAACTCGACGGTGGCGGCGCCCCGGTAGCCCACCGCGAGCGCGAGCCGCTCGGCCGACGCCTTCAGTTCGGCGGTCTGCTCGGCGGACAGCAGCGGTGACGCCGACTCCTCGATGACCTTCTGGTTGCGCCGCTGCACCGAGCAGTCGCGCACGCCCAGCGCCCAGGCCGAGCCCTGCCCGTCGGCGATGACCTGGACCTCGACGTGCCGCGCGCCGGTGACCAGCCGTTCCAGGAACACCACGCCGCTGCCGAACGCCCGCTCGGCCTCGCTGCGGGTGCGTTCGTAGGCGTCGGTGAGCTCGGCCTCGGACGACACCACGCGGATACCGCGCCCGCCACCCCCGGCGGTCGCCTTGAGCATCAGGGGATAGCCGATGCGCCTGGCCTGCGCGTGTGCGGCGTCGAGGTCGTCGACCGGGCCCCGGCTCCACGGGGCCACGGGGACGCCAACCTCCTCGGCCAGCAGTTTCGCGCCGATCTTGTCACCCAGCCTGCGCATCGCGTCGGCACTCGGGCCGACGAAGGTGATGCCCAGCCGGTCGCACAGCTCCGCGAAGGCCGGGTCCTCGGCGACGAACCCCCAGCCGACCCACGCGGCGTCGGCGGCCGTGTCCCGCAGCGCGCGTTCCAGCGCCGCCATGTCCAGGTACGGCCGCGCGGAGGCGGGACCGAGGCAGTACGCGTGGTCGGCCTCCCTGACGAACGTGGCGTCCCCGTCGGCGTCGGTGTAGAACGCCACGGTCTCCAGTCGCGGCCCGCCCTCGGCGTTGCGCTCCCTGACGGCGTGGATCAGCCGCATGGCGGCCTCTCCGCGGTTGACGATGGCGACCCGACGGAACACCAGAGATCCCTCACCCTCCAGGCGGCGACATGAAACGGCGCGACCACCAGCGGTGGCCACCCTGCCACTCTCGCCGTTGCGGCGACTGCGGGGAATGATCGGACTCACCACGTCCCGTCACGGGAGTTTGTAGGGTTCCACCAAAACCGGCGCGACCGGAGGTGAGCGTACGGCCGTCAGGACCCGGCGTCCGCGATCGCGGTGACGGGGGCCGGGGGGCTCACGCGGGGGTGAGCGCGGGCTCGGCGGCCGGGGCCTGCGGCGCCGTCGCGCTCCTCCGGGCGAGTTCCCGCAGCACGAGCGCCGCCACACCGGTGACCAGCAGCGTGACCGCACCGGCGAGCAGCAGCGCCTCCTGCGGCCCCAGGTGTTCGGACAGCCAGCCGAGGGCGGGCGCCCCGAGCGCACCCGCACCCCCGGCCACCGTCCCCTGCACCGCCAGCACGCGGCCCCGCATGCTCTCGGCGGCGTCCAGTTGCAGGCGGGTGCTCTTGACGGTGTCGATCACCACGGCACCCGCCGCGATGGGCAGGAGCATCAGCGCGAACCCGACCATGCCGGGCACAAGGCCGCTGACGGCCTGCAGGACGCTCGTCGCCGCCGCCGTGGCCAGCAACACGGGCATCGTGTACGCCGAGATCCGCGCCGCGGCCAGTCCGCCGAGTACCGTGCCCACGGCGAACACGGCGGACAACGTGCCGTAGCCCGCCGGTCCCGCGCCCAGCGGTCCCTCGGCCATCGCGGCCATCGTGACCTGGTAGTTGCGGCCGAGCGAGGACAGCACGAACCCGAGCGCGAACAGCACCAGCAGCACGTGCTGGGTGCGCAGGTAGCGCAGTCCGGCCCGCACACCGGCGAACTCGGGCGTGCTCACGGCCAGCGGGTGGAACTGGGCGGGCCGCATCACCAGGACCGTGACGATCACGGCCGTGAAGCTCACCGCGTTGAGGCAGAACAGCAGCGCCTCGCCCAGCAGCGCCGCGAGCACACCGGCGAGGCTCATGCCGAGCACCCTGCCCACGGAGTTCACCACCGAGTTCCACGCCAACGCGTTGCCCAGATCGGAGCGCGGCACCACCTGGCTCGCGAACCGGCCCAGCGCGGGCCCCTCGACCGTGCCGACCAGCCCCGCCGAGGCCGTGAGTCCGAACAGGACGGGTAGCGGCAGCCCGGCCCACACGGTGAGGGCCAGCAGTAACGCGATGAGCACGTGCAGTGACTCCGCGACGACGATGATCCGGCGCGGGGACATCCGGTCGGCCAGCGCACCGGCCCAGGGCCCGCACACCATGGCCGGCAGCGTGGACAACGCCACGGAGAGTCCCACCGAGGTGGCCGAACCGGTGCGTTCCATGACGACCCAGTTCAGCCCGAGCACCTGCATCCACGTACCGGTGACCGACACCAGATCCGCGGCGGCCCACAGCCGGTAGTTCCGGTTGGAGAACGCGCGCAGCATCGGCGGCAGAGTTCGCCGCAAGATCGTTCAGTCCTTCCGCGAGACGGAGCACGGCCCGTACCCGCGTCGGGGCGGCGGGGAACACGACGTCGCCGGTGTCGTGGAAGAGCCACCGAGCGTCGCCACGCGACACCCGGCGGCCCCGGGCGCTCTCACGCTACCCACCGGCTCTCGGCCCCGTCCTCGCCGCGACGGTGTGGCGGTGACAACAATCAGGTTTGAACCGGTGCTCTCCGGATCTTTCAGAACGATCTACTACGGACAGTCGCGTTAGTACTTTCCGTGGGCAGTCGCGCACGGAAGGCCGCCGACAGCGAAAAGGGCACGGCCGCGAATCGCGACCGTGCCCTGCTCGTCCGGTGCCGGCGCTCTCAGGTCTCCCGTCGGCGCCCCTCGCCTGTCTCCGTCGTGTCCTGCTCCACGTCGAAGCGCTCCTTGCGAACCTCGCCCGACACGGTCTCCTGCTCGGTGACCCGCTCCTTACCGAGCCGGACCTTCTCCACGGGTTCGGTCTCCTTGGTGACCTTCGCCCGCTCGCGGTGCAGGGTCACCTCCTGCTCCTCTTCGCCGATCCGGCCGCCTTCGCCCCGCTCGGCCTCGCCCACCGGCTCCCGTTCGAGGCGGACCTCCTCGTGGGAGACGGGCACCGTGACCTGCTCCTCCTCGGTGACCACGTACTTGCGTAGCCGCACCCGGCCGGTCTCCACATCCTCGGTGCGCGCGTGCAGGTGTTCCTCAGAGCGCACCATCGGTTCGCCTTCGGCCGGTCCGGTGGTCCCGGGGGTCCCCGCTGTCCCGGTCGCACCGGCGGTGCCCGCTGTCCCTGCCGCGCCGGCGGTGCCCGCTCCTGCCGCGCCGGCCATCCCCGGCCTGGGCTCGGGCTCGCCACGCGGCTCGACGCCCTCGCGCATGCCGGTGTCGCGTGCCGTGCCGCCGTGCTCCTCCGGCATCGCCGCGCGAGGGGCCGGCAGGTCGTAGTGCCGGTACAACTCGGCACTCTCGGTCCCGGTGAGGTCGGTGTCGGTGTCGGTGCGCGGCGCGTCCGAGACCTGGTCCTTGGACACCGAGACGTGGACGCCGTCGGCCTCCATGTGCGCACCCTGCAACGGCACGAAGCTCTCCTTCATGCCGAAGAGGCCGGTGCGTACGGTGACCCATTCGGGCTGCCTCGACTCGTCGGACAGGTACACGGTGCCGACCTTGCCGATCTTGCGGCCGTTGGCGTCGACCACCGCGTTGTCGACCAGCTCCTCGGGGCGCAGTGGGGTGGCCATCGCCGCCTCCTCTCGCATTGGTGACCTGTGTCCCGTGACCCCCTGACCCTCCAGGCTTCACGGGACACCGAGGGCGAAACTCGCGCACCGGGCCAATCACCCACAAGGGTGGGCGACACCCGAGCGTGGTCACCTCATGCGAGTGCGGCGAAGGCCACCTTCGCTGCGTCTGACGCAGTCAAGGTGGCCTTCGCCGCACCTAACGCAGTAAGGGTGGCCTTCGCGGCACCAGCACGCGGCGGCGCGTCAGCCGCCGGTGGCGGCGTGCCCACCGCCGCCGTGACCGTGATAGCGGTCGATCGCCTCCTGCGCGCCCTCGGGCATGCTGCCGTCCTCGTTGCGGACCAGGAAGACGCCCGCCATGCCGTCGTCGGAGTGGAACTGCACGTGGCAGTGGTACATCCAGGCCCCGGGGCCGACGCCCTGACCCGCGAGGACCTGGAAGCCGAAGGCGTCACCCGGGTTGAGGTCCCTGGTGTCGATGACCCGGCTCGGGTCGTCCGGGCCGTGCAGGTAACCGGTCCGGTTCTCCGCCCAGCGGTGGGCGTGCAGGTGGAAGGTGTGGAAGTTGTTCCCGTGCCCGATGGCGATCCACTCCACGCGCTCGCCGTGGTTGGCCTCCAGGATGGGCACGTCGGGGGCCATCTTGTTGTTGATGGTCATGTCGTTGAACACGACCGTGAACTGGCGGTCGGGCACGATGTCGCCCTGGCGGCGCACGACCAGCGCGCCGTAGAGCCCCTTCGCGATGCCCTCGGTGCCGTGCTCACCGCCGAGAGCGTGGTCGTGGTAGTGCCAGTACCCGGCGCTGCCGGGAATCCAGAACCCGTCGGGCCCCTCCGAGGGCTTCTTCGTGCGCCACTCGTAGAAGCGGGTCTCGCCGGGCTCGTTGAACGAGTCGTTGAAGGGACTGCCGTCGGAGTCGGTGCTGTAGTCGACACCGTGCGGGTGGATCGACAGCCGCCGGTCGGTGTTGTTGACCAGTTCGATCTCGAGGGTGTCGCCCTCCCACATCTCCAGCACCGGACCCGGGACGGTGGCCTTGCCCGGTTCCAGCCCGTAACCGAAGAGCCCGCTGGGCAGTTCCTCGGCGTAGATCTTGATGCGCCGGTACTCCCCGCCGTCCGTCTTGCCCTTGCCGGGCTTGGCCGCCGCGGCAGCGGGGGCACTGCCCAGTGCCGAGGCCGCGACGGGAGCGACCACGCCGGCGGCGGCGCCGGCGAGCATCGAGCGCCGGGAGAGTTGCCCGGGCGAGGTGGACCGAGTATGCCTGCCAGTCATGGTCTACGCCTCCAGCGAGAACGGTTGCTGCGGAGACGTTAAGCACTTAAGACTCGCGCGTAAATATCTAAGGTCAGGAAAGTCCAACTTCTGATGCTGCAAAGCAGAAGTGTTAGACCGTTCGGCGGAGGGCGCACCCGCGTCCGGGTCAACGACGCGACGGGGCCGCGAGTCTGCCCGACCCGCGGCCCCCCGCCTCACCACCGTTTCACACCCGGCCGAAAGCGCGCTCCTGCCAGTCCCCGACCGCCGACGCGGGCAGCGCCTCGGCGAGCACGGCCATCCGATCGACCGCACCCGTCAGCCGCTGCCCGCCGCCCTGGTCGGCCGCGAAACGCAACTCGCGCGTGGCGCAACCGTCGATGCCCCCGTCCGGCACTCGTGCCGAACCCGCGCGTTCCCCGTCGACGTACACGGTCACCTGACCGTTGTCACTCATCGTGACCACCAGGTCGACGAAGCGGGCCTCGGGCACCACCGCATCGGTGGTGACGTTGCGCCCGGCCCCGATGAACCGGACCTGGTTCGACGGCGTGAGATCGATGAGGACGCCGTCCGTGCCCGGATCGCCGCTGGGCTGCGAGTCGAACAGGCGGCGGTAGGTCCCCGAGGAGCTCACCTCGACCTCCGCCGCGAACGTCGCCTCCTCCAGGAAGCCGAGGGTCGTCGGCTCGGAGGCCAGGTACGTCCCGCCGTCCAGCGCCAGCGCGCTGCCCGTGGGGCCGTCCCCGGTGTAGCCGCCCGCGCCGGCGACCCGAGCGTCCCGTCCCCGGCCCGAGGCGTCGGCCACGGTCTCGCCCTCCTCGGGGTCCCAGGCGACGAGCGTGTCGCCGTGCTCCGGTGGCGTACATGGCGGCAACGGGTCGATGTGGACGGTCGTGCTGCCCACGGCCTGCCATCCGTCCCCGCGCAGCACCGCGCGCAGGCGATGCCGGTCCTGTTCCGCACCGGCCGAGGGCACGACCTCGAACGTGACGGCCCGGCTCTGCTCCCGGTGCACCGGCCGCAGCCGGTGCCGCTCGGGTGTCACCGACCAGCCCTCGGGCACGTCGAGCCCCAGGGTGGCCGCGGGCACGGTGCGCTCACCGGCCGACACCACGGCCTCGACCTCGAACGGCGTCCCGTCGTCCACCCGGTCCGGCGCGGCGACGGCCACCTCGGCGAGAGTGGTGACGACGTAGGTGTGCCCCTCCCGCGCGTCGAGAGTGAGCTCGCCGCCCTCCGAACGGACCTCGACGGGACGTCCCGTGGCCTCGTCCACCACCCGGAAACGCCCCTCGGCCAGGGTGCTGCGCACCGTCAGCGGTCCCGAGCGACCCGCCTGGAGCGCGATCCGGGTCGGCGTCCCGTCGGCCCAGTCGACGTCCACGGTGACGTCACCCCGGGCGCGCAGGCCGGTCACCGACCCGGTGCCCCAGTCGCCAGGCAGCGCGGGCAGGACGTCCACGACCCCGCGATGGCTCTGCACCAGCATCTCCGCCATCCCGGCGGTGGCACCGAAGTTGCCGTCGATCTGGAACGGCGGGTGGGTGTCCCAGAGATTGGGCAGCGTGCTCTGCTTCAGCAGTTCGGACAGCATCCGATGCGCGTGGTCACCGTCGAGCAGCCGGGCCCAGAAATTGATCTTCCACGCCTTGCTCCAGCCCGTGCCCCCGTCACCCCGCGCCCGCAGCGACGTCTCGGCCGCCGCCACGTACTCCGGGTTCGCGTACGGGTCGATCTGGTCGCCCGGGTGCAGCGAGAACAGGTGCGAGACGTGCCGGTGCTCGTTGGCCGGGTCGTCCCAGTCCTCCTTCCACTCCTGCAACTGGCCCCACGAGCCGATCCGCAGGCCCGGGTCGAGCCGGTCGAGCGTGTCCGCCAGCTCCGCCCGGAAGCCGCCGTCGTCGTCGCCCACCCGCTCGGCGGCCTCGGCGGTGTTGGACAGCAGGTCCTGCACGATCTGCTGCGACATCGACGCCCCGGCCGAGAAGTCGCCCTGCTCCGGCGAGTAACTCGGATTCACCACCAGTGCACCGTCCCGGGGGTCGGTCACCAGCTCGTCGATCCAGAACCGCGACAGCGACTTGAGCATCGGGTAGGCACGCTCGCGCAGGAACTGCTCGTCGCGGGTGAACCGGTAGTGCTCGTAGTAGCTCTGGGCGAGCCACGCGCCCGCCTCGGGGAACCAGAACGCCGTGGCCCAGTCGTGGACTCCGGTGTAGCCGTACGGGGTGGTCTCGTTGTGGACCACCCAGCCCCGGTTGCCGAACATCTCCCGCGCCGTCACCTCGCCGGGCGGCACGAGCGAGTCCACGTAGTCGAACAGCGGCTCCGTCGTCTCCGACAGGTTCGTGACCTCGGCGGGCCAGTAGTTCATCTGGAGGTTGATGTTCACGTGGTAGTCCGCGCTCCACGGCGGTGAGGTCGAGTCGTTCCACACACCCTGCAGGTTCGCCGGCAGCGAGCCGGGCCGCGACGACGCGATGAGCAGGTACCGGCCGTACTGGAAGTACAGCACCTCCAGGGCCCGGCGATGGTCGGCGGGCAGGTCCCCGTCGCGGTAGCCCGCGAGCAACTCGTCGGTCGGCTGTCCCGGCATCCGCTGGCCGAGATCGAGCCCCACGCGGTCGAACAGCTCCCGGTGGTCGGCCACGTGTGCCGAGCGCAGCGCGCCGTAGCCCGCGGCCACGGCCGCGTCCACCCGCTCGGTCACGGCCGCGTGCGGGTCCTCGCCCCGGTAATCCGGGTAGGTGTCGGCGTAGTCGGTACCCGCGGCCAGGACGAGGGTCAGCGCGTCGGCGCCGGTGACGGTGACCGACCCGTCGGCGTTGTCGGTCACCGCACCGCCGTCGGCCAGCACCTGGATCTGGGCCTCGTAGCGCAGCCCGTTGTCGTCCAGCGCCCCGGCGAAGGTGATGCGCCCGTCCTCGGCGGTCGCGGACTTCGAGCGGTTGTCCGGCGCGGTGACACCCACGGTGAGGTCGACGGCACCGGGTTCGTCGGCGGTCAGCCGTCCGGCGATCACCTCACCGGGCGCGGAGGCGAAGTACTCGCGCGTGTGCCGCACCCCGTCGGCCACGTACGTCACCCCGGCGGTCGCGTCGGCGATGTCGAGATGCCGCCGGTAGCCGGACACGTCGCCGGGCGGTTCGGCCGCGCTCAGCGCCACCTCGCCGAAGGTCTGGTAGGCGCCGTAGCCCTGCTTCGGTTCCCCGAGCTTGTCCGCCACCCACTCGGGGTCAGCGCGCCGCTGCTCGTCGATGCGCTGCTGGACCTCCTCCAGCGCACCCGGCCGGGGGGCATCCCAGTTGCCGAAGTCGTAGCCGTCGGCCGAGCCGGGACCACCCGTCCACAGCGTCTTCTCGTTGAACTGGAGCCGTTCGGTCTCCACGCCGCCGAACACACCGGCACCCAGCGCGCCGTTGCCGACCGGCAGGATCTCCGACTCCCAGTCGGAGGCCGGTTCGTCGTACCACAGGGTCAGGCCGTCCCTGCCGTCCCCGCCGTCCGGCGACGTCGCCGTGCCGGTCTCGTCGGCGGGCTGGGCCGTGCCCACGGCGGGCATCGCCGCGACGACACCGGCGACGACGGCCAGTGCCGCCGTGGCCGCGGTGGTTCTGCGAAGAGGTGGTCTGGCACGCCGTACCCGTCCTGATCGTCCGATCATCACGTCCCTCGCGTTCGGGTCACCCCGCGCCGCGACGAACGCGATGCGGGGTTGCTCGTATGGTGCGGGTCACAGCGGAGGCTATAGATCGGATGTCTCAACCGTCAAGATCGCATCCGCCTCGACTGTTCCTCCCGTCATCCGAGCAAAGACCCGATGACCACCCTCGCGGGAACGCGGTTCAGCTGAAGTCGGTCGTGTGGCGCACCTCCAGATTCACGAAGCGCGGCTCCTCGGTGCTCAGCTTGCCCACGTTCTCCGCGAACCGCGCCGTGACCGGGTGAGCGGAGTTGGCCATCGCCGCCTCGCGGCTCGGGAACTCCACGATCTCGACGTAGGTGCCCGGCCGGTCGCGATCGGCCCCGACCACGGCCCAGCGAGCGGTCCGCTCGGCCCCGATGGCCTCCGCCCACTCCTGCGCGAGCCGCTCGATCTCCTCGATGCGGTCGGTGTGGAACTCGATCAGTTGCACGAACGCGCCCCGCTTCGTGTCGGCCACGGGCTCGTCGTGCAGGTCCCGCCGCACGGCCTCACGCAACTCGTCGCTCTCCGGGTGCCCGTGCACGTCCGACATGTGCCGCACGGCCGCCCGCACCAGCTCGTCCTCCTCACCACTCATGGTGAGCGTGCAGCCGGAGACGCTGGGTGTCTCCCGGCAGTCCACGTACTTCCTCGTCATCGTCAGCCTCCGTTTCCGCCTGTGTCGGCGCTTCTTGACTTTCCGCACCCTCGGGCGCACGGTCGAGACACACGCGCCCACCACGAGATGAACCACCCATGTACCTCCCGTTGGAGACGGTGCGACAGGTCGTGTCCGCTGTGGACGCCGTCGCCGAGATCGCGGACCCGGAATCCTTCCCCGGTGCCTGCCTGCCCTCCCTGTGCGCGCTGGTGGCGGGCGATGCGGTGGTCTACCACGACGTCGATCTGCACACGGGGAAGAACCACCACGTCGAGTTCCGGACGGTCCGGCCACCACCGGTGAACGGGTTCGCGCACCACGTCACGGTCACGGTGCTCCCGTTCGCCGGATTCCGCGCCACGATCGAGTTCCTCCGGCAGCAGCGCCCGTTCACCGACGTGGAACGCGGGCTGTGCGAGCTGCTGGGCGAACCGATCGCCACCACCCTGCGGAGGCTCCACGACGGCCACCCGCCCGTCCCGGGTGACACCGGGCTGACCCTGCGCGAACGCGAGATCGTCCGGCTCGTCGCGCTCGGCAGGACCAACGCCGCCATCGCCCACGAACTCGCTCTGAGCCCCCGCACCGTCGCCAAACATCTCGAACACGTCTATCGCAAGCTGCGTGTCGACGGCAGAGCCGCGGCGGTCGCGCGGGTCCTGGGCTGACCGCCGCGCCCGCACCGTCAGCCCTTGAGTTCGTACACGCGGTTGAAGTCGGTGGCGACCGCCTCCCGCGCCACGGTGAACCCGGCCTCCCGCCCCAGCTCACAGGTGCGGCTCGGCCCGGCCTGGTTGCCCAGCCCGTAGGCGGGTTCGGCGGACAGCCCGCTCGGCAGGCACACGAACATCGACGCTCCGGCCAGCAACCGGCCGAGCGGGTTCAGCGCCTCCTCCACGCTGTCCCAGCTCATCGGCTCCACGAGCATCACCGAACCGCCCTCGGCCAGAGCCGAACGCGCCGCGCGCAGGGCCCCCACGGGATCGGGCATGTCGTGCAGGCAGTCGAAGAACGTGATGAGGTCGTAGTCACCGTCGAGGTCGGCCGCCCCCGCGGTACGGAACGTGATCCGGTCCGCCACGCCCGCCTCCGCCGCGCGATGCTGCGCGAGCACGATCGAGGGGGCGTGGTAGTCGATGCCGACGAACGTGCTGTTCGGGTACGCGTCCGCCATGATGATCGTGGACGCGCCGAGCCCGCAGCCCACGTCGGCCACCCTGGCGCCCGCCGTCAACCGGTCCACCATCCCGGGCAGCGCCGGCAGCCACGTGCTCGTGATGTTGGCGAGGTAGCTGGGCCGGAAGAACCTTTCGGTGCCGAGGAACAGGTCGTCGTGATGCTCGTGCCAGCCCACGCCCTCGCCGGTGCGGAACGCCTCGGTGAGCCGGTCGAGGATGCGGGTCGCCGCCGTGAGGTTCTGGAACGCGCCAGCCAGATAGGCGGGGCTGTCCGGGTTCGTGAACGCCTCGGCCTGCTCCGGCGTCATGCGGTAGCGGGCGTGG
Organism: Saccharomonospora piscinae; assembly: GCF_005862235.1. Classification (GTDB taxonomy): domain Bacteria; phylum Actinomycetota; class Actinomycetes; order Mycobacteriales; family Pseudonocardiaceae; genus Saccharomonospora; species Saccharomonospora piscinae. Next base: position 909,820 of record NZ_VCEK01000001.1, read on the forward strand.
GCATTGTCGGTCGTGCCGCCGGTCCCGCCGTCCGCGCTGCCGTCGTAGGTCACGTAGTCCGTGGTCGCCATGGCGAGCAGCCACTCGCGCACGTAACGCTCGACGAGCCCGGTGTCCTCGGCCAGCTGCCGTGCGGTCATGGGCCCGCCACGGGCGAGCGCCTCGAACAGCCCGAGCCGGTCGCCGAGCAGCGCCAGGGGAACGGTCATCGCGGCGCCGACGTCGGCCACCACGTGGTGTAACAGTTGCTCCAGGCGTTCCGGGTCGACGGCGGGGGCCTGCGCGGTCCCAGCAGTGCCGGACGCCGGATTGGTGGTGGTCATGGTGGGTCTCCTTCCGTCCTGCCTCCAGCGCACGCCTCGCGCCGGGCGGCGTCCATACGCACAAGCACGCACGGCGGACTCGCGATTGACCGGAGCCGTCGCGGGTAGGCCGTGTCCGGACGACAACCGGGCGCGCGGCGGCCGTGAGCCCCCGTCGCCCCGGACACCGAGGAGCTGCGATGGACCGTCTCGCCACCTGTCTCTGGTTCGCCGACGACGCCGAGACGGCGGTCCGGTACTACGCCACGGTGTTCTCCGGACTCCGGGTGCTGGAGACCTCGCGCAGACCCGACGGTGTCGCCCTCGTCGTCCTGTTCGAGCTGGACGGCCAGCGGTACATGGCGCTCAACGGCGGACCCTCGTACCACCTGACCCCGGCGGCGTCGATCTACGTACCGTGCGCCGACCAGGCGGAGGTGGATCGCTTGTGGGCTGCCCTGAGTGACGGCGGCACCGAGTTGCAGTGTGGTTGGCTCACCGACGCCTACGGGTTGACCTGGCAGATCGTGCCCGCCGAACTTCCCGCCCTGCTGACCGATTCCGACCCGGAACGAGCCGAACGAGCCCAGCGGGCCCTGCTGCCCATGCGCCGGATCGACATCCAGGTCATCCGGGACGCGGTGGCGCGAGAGTGAGGGACAGTGCTCGACAACGGATCGGCAACGCGAGTTCAGCAGACGGCGGGAACGCGGCGCATGGCGGGAAAGTCGGCCCGCGAGAGCTCCACGATCCGCGACAGCGTCGTGGGCGGATCGTCCAGGATCAGCCTGCGGGGCGCGATCCGCTCGGCGAGCGAGGCCAGCGCGTGTACTCCACCGACGTCGATGAACGTCAGATCGCCCAGCTTGAGGTGGAGATCCCCGTGGATCGGGACCGCGTCGAGCGCGATCTCGAACACCTCGCGGGAGGCGAGGTCCAGCTCGCCCTGGAGGCGCCAGCAGTGGGGATCTTCCATGTCGGCGTAGAGGCCCGACTCGATCCCGAACGCGGCCCGTTGCCGGATCGGGTGAACGAAAGCCAGCGCGGCGGCCGCCCTGCGGTCCACGAACCGCCCGTCGTAGCCGCACAGCAGCAACACCGGTGCGCGGGACACGAGTTCGTCGATCAACAGCTCCGAATGCACGAACCGGATCGCGTCATCCCGTCCCTGGACGGGGTGTGCCGAGTCGGCCGCCAGCCGCAGGCACCGGTATCCGGCCGACACCGCGTCCTCGGCGGCCTGGCGGACCCTGGCGAGCTGGGTGGCGACGGCGGAACCACCGACGACACCGCGGACCGGCGCCATCGGCAGCAGCGTCAGCCGCCCCGACCGCACCAGCTCGTCGCGTCCGGGCAGCAGGGCGAGATCCTCGGCGAGTTCGTCCTCGCTCTTGTCCGAGAGGTAGAGCAGCCGCTCGTCGCGGGCGACACCCTCACCGAGGTACGGGACCAGCACCTCCCGCCAGTGCTGGTTTCCGCTGTGGAACCAGCATGCGTGGTCGTGCCAGCCGTGCCCCACCGGCACGGTGAGCGTGCTTGTCCTGCGCATGGGACTCACCCTAGGCAGCTCCCGGGCAGGGAAACTGGGTCCTAAAGTCCCTCATTCACCGAGTATCTCGACGGCCGCCGGTTCTGCGGACCGTCCGCCGGAGCTGGACGATGCGGGCCGCCCCGAGCGCGGCGACGACGAGAGCGCCGGCTACGGCGGACAGCAGCATCGAGACCCCCAGCGGCAGCGACGCCCTGGTCCCGAGAAAGTGGACAGTGACAGGATCGGTGTTCTGCAGGATGAAGACGAGCAGCAGCGCCAGCAGGACGGCGGCCACGGACACGCCCACCCACAGGCCGCTGATCCGGGTGCGGTTCACCTTCGGAGAGCGGGTCGGCCCGCCGTTCGCGCCGGGCGCTGCGCCCTCGGCCGGAGTGCTCATGCCTCCATCGTCGCCGCCCCGCGCCCGTGCCGCCAGACGATCAACCTCACCGACCCGGCCGGCGTCCTGTCCGTCCACACGCGACGGGCCATCGCACGGCCCCGGAGACACTCAGGCGGGATCGTCGCTGCCGTCCGGGTTGCCCGACAGCATGATGTGCGCGGCCAGGTTCGCCGCCCTGGCCACCGCACTGTCCGTGCGCCGGACTCCCGGCATGGTGTCATCGGGTCGGGCGGGGCGGGGTTCGAGATCGCGCAGCAACATCACGAGTTCCCCACCGAGGCGGTCCACCGCGGCCCCGACCACCGTGGGCGTGGGCGCGACACCCGTGGGCGGCGTGTCCGGGCGCAACGCGGCGATCACCACCGCCGCGAGCTGCTGTGCCACACGCTGTGCGAGATCCTCGGCATCCGTTGTCGCCATGACATCCTCCCCCGACGGTTGTACGACAGGATCCTCCCCACGGGGCACAGCGGTGCAGAGTCGAAGGTCCTGGCGCCCGTGCCGCGAACTCAGGACGCGGAGCCCTCCGGGTCGGGCAGCGGCACCGTCCAGACGGCACGCACGAGGTCGTCGCGCTTGTCCACGGCGACCTCGCCGAGGGCGGCGGTGGCGAGGTCGCTCAGCTCGTCGGCCCAGGCGCTCGGGAGAGCGGCCGTGGCCTTCGAGCCCTCCGTTCGCTCCACCGTGAGATCCACGGCGAGCACGGTCCCGACATCCACGTCGAGCACGATGTCCGGCGCCGAGCCGAACTCGCGCGCCTCCCGCGCCAGCCTGCCGACCGCCTCCCGCACCACCCTCTCCACGTCGTGCCCCACCTGTTCCGGGACGAGCGTGTCGACCGCGCCGCCGATCCGCACGGACGGCACCGGTGCTCCCTCGGGCAGCGTGGACACGATGTCGAGCAGCCTGCGCCGCAGTCCGGTGCCCGCGCCACCAGTCGAGTGCAGATTGAAGATCGAGGTGCGGATCTCGCGCACGGTCTGGTCGAGCCGCCTCACCGCGTCCCCGATGCGCTCGGCGGCGTAGGGGTCATGCACCTGCCGCAGCACGCCGTGCAGGCCCATACCGGTGGCGAACAACCGCTGGATGACGCGGTCGTGCAGGTCCTGGGCGATGCGGTCGCGGTCGGCGAGCAACGTGATCGTGCGATCGCTGTCCTGCTTGTCGGCGAACTGGAGCGCGAGCGTGGCCTGGGCGGCGAACGAGGACGCCAGCGAAAGGTCGTGCCGCGTGAACGGCGCGGCGTCCTTGCCCCGCACGGCCACCAGCAGTCCCTGCACACCCTCGGCGCTGCGCAGCGGGCTCACGACGGTGGGACCGAACCGGCGGGTCAGCGAGGCCGGCAGCGCGGTCGCCGCGTCGCCGAGGTCGTCCAGCAGGGTCGGTTCGACCGTACGCAGCACGTCGGTGAGGACCGGTCCCGCGGCGAGCATCGCTCCCGCCTCCAGGTCCCGGACGGGACCGGACACCGCCCCCACGCCCAGCACGCCGTCGCCCTCGTCGAGCAGGACCACCGCGGCGTCGGCTCCGGACAGTTCCCGCGCGACCTCGGCGATGCGGCGCAGCGACTGACCCGGTGAGGCACCGGTCAGCAGCTCCGAGTTCACGGTGGCGACGGCCCCCAGCCAGCGCTCCCGCACCCGGGACTGCTCGAACAGCCGCGCGTTGTCGATCGCCACCCCGGCTGCGGCGGCCAGCGACCGCAACACGATCTCGTCGTCGGCGCGGAACTCCCCGCCCGTGCGCCTGCTGTGGACGTAGAGCGTGCCGAACACCTCGTCCCTGACCCGGACGGGCACCGCCAGCGCCGTACGCGACTCGGGGTCGCGCGCGGCGGGCACGGTCACCTCGCCGGGCTCCCGGGCCTGGCCGGGGACGTGGCCAGGGGCGCCGAGCTGGCCGAGTTCGCCGAGTTCATTGCCGTCGGCGTCGACGACCTCCGTGACGGTGTCCGGGCGGCCACCGTCGGGGTCGAACACGGTGAGCGTGCAGGCGCGTGCGTGCACCAGATCCAGTGCGGCGCGCACGATCCGGCGCAGCGCGACGTCCAGTTCCAGCTCGCCGCTCACCGCGAGCACCGCACCGAGCAGCGACTGCAACCGGTCGCCGGTCCGGGAGATCTCGGCGAGCCGGGTCTGCACACCGGACAGTAACTCGTCCAGTTTCAGCCCCGCGAGCTCCCGGATGAGCGGCCGGGACTCGTTCGCGTCGCGCTGCTTGCCTCCCGCGTCCGCACTGCTGGACATAGGCGGCGTGTACCCGGGTACGACGCCGCCAACCGGGCGTGCGGGCCCGGACCGTCACCGCGCCAGGTGGGCGGGCCGGTGCGTCACGGCCTCGATGTCGGTGGCCGTCGACTCCAGCAGCTGGTGTGACAGGTCGGCCAGCGCCCTCGCGACCGCGAGTTCGTCGCCGATCTCCGGCACGTCCGTGTCCCGGGGGTTGCGCCGCGCCAGCCCGGTACCGGTGCGGGTGGTGCCGTCGCCGTGACGGAGCAGGGCCTCCGCCCGGGTCTGCCCGTCGTGCTCGTCGATGACGATGTTCATCGTCCACGTCGTCGTGTGTTCCATGTCCTCCGCCTCCGCCCCGATCGTGTGCCGGGCAGGCGCCGTCGTGGAGGGGCTTTCGTCCCGAACCACCGCATCCGGCCGGTGGCGCGAGTGGCGCGCCACCGGCGAGGGCAGCACGATGGCAGCACGAACCGGCCGCGAGGAGGACACGTGAGCGAGCACCCCACCGTGACAGCCGTCGACGCCCTCGCCGCCGAGCTGCTGGACGAGGCCGCCGCCCACCGCGCCCGCCGCACCGCCCGCACCCTCGTGTCGGGCAACTCGCTGCGGGCCACGCTCATCGCGATGCTGGCCGAGGCCGAGCTGGCCGAACACGACTCACCGGCCGCGGGCACCGTCCACGTGCTCGGTGGTGAGGTGCTGCTGCGCACGCCGAGCCGCCAGTGGGAGCTGACGGAGGGCGACATCGTGGCGCTGCCGCCGGAACGGCACTCGGTCCACGCGCTCACGGACGCGACCATGCTGCTGACCGTGGCACTGCACTGAGACACCCCGGGCGTCAGCAGTCGCCGTCGAAGCAGAACCGGGCCTCGGCTTCGGCCGTCTTGCGCACGTACAGCGTCACCTCCCGGTCGGCCGCCACCGCCTCGCCCGGGCGCGGTGCCTGCCGCACCACCACCCAGTTGCGGCGGTTGAGCACGAAAAGATGACCGTCGACCGGCACGGTGGTGATCTCGTCGATGTCCAGTTCCCGCAGGACGGTGCGTGCGGGATCGAGGCCGACATCGCGCAGCGGGGGCATCGGTACGGGCCCGCGCGACTCGGTCGAGCCGGCCCGGTCCGTTCCCGCGGCCAGGTGCGCGGGCAGGCACGCCGTCACGGCGGTGGCGAGGGTGACGCCGGTGATCAGGCAGGACAGGGTGCGGTGGGTTGCGCGCATGACATGACCTCCGGGAAGGAGGGGATGAGAACTCCCACCGGTCGAGAACAGGGTGGGTAGCTCGGGGGCACGTCCACCAGGGCGGCCCCGTGACCGGGGCCTGCCGGAAGCGTCGTCGGGCCGGACGCCTCCGGCCGTTCCACTTCCCTATCGTGGCACACCTTTCGCCCGGATTCCCACCCCGGAGAACTCGGTCAGCGCGCGAACCACCGCTGCGGCTCGACGGCGGTGTTTTCGTAGATGTGTTTGGCCTCCTGGTACTCGGCCAGACCGGCCCGCCCCAGCTCGCGGCCCACACCGGAGCGTTTGAAACCACCCCACTCCGCCTGCGGAAGATACGGGCCGAAGTCGTTGATCCACACGGTGCCGTGCCGCAACCCCCTGGCCACGTACTCGGCCTTGCGGGCGTCCCCGGTCCAGACCCCGGCCGCGAGCCCGTAGGTGGTGTCGTTGCCGATCCGCACGGCCGACTCGGCGTCCGGGAACCGCTCCACCGACAGGATCGGCCCGAACGTCTCCTCCTGGACCACCCGCATGTCGCTGCGGCAGCCGTCGAACACCGTGGGCAGGTAGAAGAATCCCTGCGCCAGCGCGGGGTCGTCGGGACGGCGCCCGCCCGTCAGCAGCCGCGCGCCCTCGGCCACCCCGATGTCGACGTAGGACTCCACCTTCTCGCGGTGCTCCGCCGACACCAGCGGTCCGCTCTCGGTGTCGGGATCGAGCCCGTTACCGAGCCGGATGCGCTCCGCGCGGGCCACCAGCTCGGCCACGAACCGTTCGTGTACCGACTCCTCGACCACCAGCCGGGTCCCCGCCGAGCACACCTGGCCCGCGTGGAAGAACACCGCGAGCAGCGCGTAGTCGACGGCGGCCTCGAAGTCGGCGTCCGCGAACACGATGTTGGGGTTCTTGCCGCCGAGTTCCAGCGCCACCTTCTTGACCGTCCGCGCCGCGGCACTCATGATCGCGCGGCCGGTGTCGAGACCGCCCGTGAACGACACGAGATCGACCTCCGGACTGTCGACGAGGGCCGCCCCCACCGTCGTGCCAGAGCCGAGCACCAGGTTCACCACCCCGGGTGGCGCCCCCGCCTCCGCCACCAGTTCGACCAGCTTCACGGTCGTCAGCGGAGTCAGCTCACTGGGCTTGAGCACCATCGTGTTGCCCGCCGCCAGAGCGGGTGCCACCTTCCACGACATCTGCAACAGCGGGTAGTTCCACGGCGCGATCAGCGCGCACACTCCCACCGGCTCGTACAGGACCCGGCTGCGCACGGCCGGGTTTCCCGCGTCCACCAGCCGGCCGGGGTCCGACTCCGCCTGCGCGGCGTAGTACTCGAACACGCCCGTCACGTCGTCGACGTCGATGCCGCCCTCCACGAGGGTCTTGCCGGTGTCCAGCGTCTCCAGCCGTGCGATCTCCGCGCGGTCGCGCTGCAGCAACTCAGCCACTCTGCGCAGCAACCGCGCGCGGCGGCGAGCGGTCCAGCCGCGCCACTGCCCGTGGTCGAACGCCCTGCGCGCGGCCCGCACCGCCGAATGCGCGTCGGTCTCCTCCCCCTCGTCGACCGTGCGGACCAGCGACCGGTCGTAGGGATTCACGACCTCCCTGGTGCCGCCCGCCGACGCGGACGTCCAGCGGCCGTCGAGGAACAGTGTCGGCATGGCGGTTCACCTTCCGGGGTGCGCAGACCGTGTCGGGCGCGGCCAGCACGACGGCACTGGTCTCGCTACCGTGGAGGGCGTGTGCTGCAACCCCTCCTGGCACACCATAAGGGCCCTTCGGCGCACCCACAGTGCGAGCGAGGCGCGGGAGTGATCGGAGGAGCGGCGTGGCGCGCACGAACCACGGCACGGACGGTTCTCGGGTACCGGACACATCGGACGGTGATCGGCAGGGCCGGCGCGAGCTGAAGCGGCTGGTGTTCGTCGGCTCGGCCACGCTGATCGTCGCGCTGTCGGTCTGGGCCATCGTCACGCCGACCGGCGCGGCGGACGCCATCGGCACCGCGGTCGCGTGGATCTCGTCGAGCTTCGGCTGGTACTACTTCCTGGCGGCCACCCTGTACCTCGTCTTCGTGGTCTTCGTGGCACTGTCGCGCTACGGCAGGGTGAAGCTCGGGCCGCAACACTCCACACCCGACTACGGCGTGTTCTCCTGGGCGGCGATGCTGTTCGCCGCCGGCATCGGCATCGATCTCATGTTCTTCTCCGTGGCGGGCCCGGTGAGCCACTACCTCGCCCCACCGGAGGGGCCGGGACAGACCGTGGAGGCCGCGCGCCAGGCGGTCGTATGGACCCTCTTCCACTACGGCATCACCGGATGGGCGATGTACGCGCTCATGGGCATGGTGCTCGGCTACTTCGCGTTCCGCTACCGGCTGCCGCTGGCGATCCGCTCCGCGCTGTACCCGATCATCGGCAGGCGCATCCACGGCCGCGTCGGCGACACCGTGGACCTCGCGGCGATCATCGGCACCATCTTCGGCATCTCGGTGTCGCTGGGCATCGGGGTCGTCCAGCTCAACTACGGCCTGCGCTTCCTGTTCGGTGTCCCGGAGAACGTGGGCGCCCAGCTCGCCCTGGTCGCCCTCGCCGTCGTCATGGCCACGGTGTCGGCGGTGTCGGGTGTGGACAAGGGAATCCGCAGGCTGTCCCAGCTCAACGTCATCCTCGCCGCGGCGCTGATGCTCTACGTCCTGGTGCTGGGAAGCCCCGCGCGACTGTTCAACGCGCTCATCCTCAACATCGGCGACTACGTCAGCCGGTTCCCGTCGATGACGCTGAACACCTTCGCCTACGAACAACCGGTCGAGTGGCTCAACGACTGGACGCTGTTCTTCTGGGCGTGGTGGATCGCGTGGGCGCCGTTCGTGGGCCTGTTCCTGGCACGCATCTCCCGTGGGCGCACCATTCGCCAGTTCGTGGCGGCCACGCTGATCGTGCCGTTCCTGTTCACCCTCACGTTCCTGTCAGTACTGGGCAACAGCGCGATCAGCGTGGTCCGGCAGGGCAACACGGCGTTCGGCGAGACCGCCATGAACGCCCCCGAGCAGGGCTTCTACGGCCTGCTCGCCCAGTACCCCGGGGTCACGTTCAGCGCGGGGCTCGCCACGTTCGTCGGGTTGTTGCTCTACGTGACCTCGGCGGACTCGGGCGCCCTGGTCATGGCCAACCTCAGCTCCCGGCTGCCGACACCCATCACCGACGCCAAGCCGTGGGTCCGCGTGTTCTGGGCCCTGGCCACGGGCCTGCTGACGATGGCGATGCTCATCGTCGGCGGAGTGGACGCCCTCACCAGCGCGACGATCATCATGGGCCTGCCGTTCTCGTTCGTGATGTTTCTGATCATCTGGGGCCTGCACAAGGCGCTTCGGGTGGAACGGTTCCGGGAGGAGGCGCTGCGGACCACCCTGCCGTCGTCGCTGTCGGTCCGTACCACCACCTCACCGGGGCAGGCGCCGGGAACCTGGCGCCACCGGCTCGGGCGCGCGCTCAGCTACCCCGGCACCCGCGCCGCGACCCGGTTCACCGACGAGGTCTGCCGTCCGGCGCTGCACGAGGTGGCCGAGGAGCTGCGCGCTCGCGGTGTCCCCGCGACGGTCTCCGAGGAGCCCGACCCGGACACCGGGCTGCCGCACCTCGCCCTGCGTGTGCCGATGGGCGCCGAGCAGCACTTCGGCTACCGGTTGCGGCCGGTGCGGCGGCGGACCCCTGCCTTCGCGATGCGCTCGGTGGCCGAGCACGACACCTACTACCGCATGGAGGTCCACCTTCCCGAGGGCGGCCAGGGCTACGACGTCATGGGCTACACGCGCGACCAGCTGATCGGCGACGTCCTCGACCAGTACGAACGGCACCTCGAATTCCTGCGCCTGCACCGCGAGACCGAGGCGGGCGAGGTGCTGCCCGACCACGCTGCCCACCCACCGGAGGAACCCACCCCGCGCCAGGAGCGGTGACCGAGCGGTTCAGGCACTCACCGCCAACGCGATCACGAGCGCCAGCCGGGTGGCCGGATCACCCAGGTTCAGCCGGACCACGTCGCCCATCTTGCGCAGGCGGTACCGCACGGTGTTGGGATGGACGTCGAGGGCCGCCGCCGCCGCGCCGAGATCGCCCTGCGCCTCCAGCCACGCCCGCAACGTCGGCACGTAGCGGGTGTGGCGGGCGGCGTCGTGCCGGGCCAGCTCTACGACCGGCCCGCGCGTCGGGTACCGGCCGGCCTCGGCGGCCGTGCGCAGTCGTTGCAGCAGGATCTCGTGCCAGGACTCGTCGTGGTCCACGGGCTCGCCGCCGGGGCGGGTGACGTGCAACGCGAGACACTCGTCGGCCTCGTGGCGGCCCGCCGGGATCTCGCTCAGCTCGCACAGCCCGCCGATCCCGGCCGCCACCGTGACCTGGTCGGGCAGGTCACGGACGAGTTCGGCCACCCACGCGCGAGCCGCCTCCGGGTCGTCGCCACCCGGCAGCAGCGTGTAGACGGTGTTGCCGAACAGCGTGCTGCGCCCCGGCCGCGACCACCCGAAACCCGTCGTGGCCCTGTCGTAGGCCAGCAACACGGCGGCGTGCCGCTCGTCGTCGGCGTGGGCCTGCACCGCCACGACGCGACACGGTCCGGGCGGCAGTCCGAGCTTGCCGCACACCGACGCCGCGTCGGGCGTGCCCTCCAGCAGTTGCAGGACGAGTTCCGACTCGACCTGGCGTTCCAGATCGGCGCTGACCCGGGACCGCAGCAGGTGCAGGGCGACCGCCTCGGCCCCGTCCCTGAGCTGGCGCAGGGCCCGGCCCGTCAGCGGCTCGTCGCAGGTCACCCAGACGGAGCCGAGCAGTTCCCTGCCCGCGCGCACACCCGCCACCATGCGCCCCCGCAGCCCGTGCTCCGGCGACGGAGCCACGAACAGCGGCTCGGCGCTGACGGCGAGATGGCGGAACACCCCGCGCCGCTCGAACAACTCCCGCACCGCCGCCGACACCCGCCGTCCGAGAATGGTGTCGAGGCGCGCCGGGTCGGCGTCCTGCTGCCACGACGAATAGGCGACGACCCGCGACAACCGATCCTCCACGGTGACCTGCCCGCCCACGGTGGCGGCGATCGCGTCGGCCAGCGCGAAAAGGTCGCTCGGCCCGCGCCCCGACTCGGTCTCGCCGCCTTCCAGCACCAGGCCATAGACCACACCGCAGACCTGGCTCCACGACACGGCGGCCTCCACCACGAGCACGGCCACGCGGTGCCGGGCCGCCAGCTCGGCGGCGCGGCCGGGCTCGCCCTCCGCGGTGGAGCGCCCGTCGGGCTCATGCACCAGGACCGCGACCGCCTGGGCCGCGACGGCCAGCTCCACCGCCCGCACCAGGTCACGCTCACCCACCGCCAGCACGGCGTCACCCGTGGCCGACTCCGGTGCCGCCGGGTCGTGTACGACGACGCTGTGCAGGGCAGCCTCCCTCGACGGCACCGAGGCCAGCGGGCGCACACCGTACCCGCTCAGGACGTTGATGAGCCGATCGAGTGTCACCATGCCCGCGAGTCTCCCTCGCTGGCCGCCACACACAAAGTGCGGCGGCGAGATTGTCCGCTTCCGACAACCTGGCCCCGGCGCCGGTCGGTCACGCTGGGAGCGCAACGGCGCACGAGCCCACGAGGAGGCAGGCGGTCATGGACGAACACACGCGGATCGACGGTGGTCCCCGCACGGCGGTGGTGGTCGGGGCCGGCATCGTGGGCCTGTCGACGGCCTGGTTCCTCCAGGACCACGGGGTGGAGGTCACCGTCGTCGACCGGGACGACGTCGCGGCCGGTGCCTCGTGGGGCAACGCGGGCTGGCTCTCTCCCGGGCTGGCCATCCCGCTCAACGAGCCGAGCGTGCTGCGCTACGGGCTGCGCACGCTGCTCGACCGGGACGCGCCCCTGCACGTGCCCGCCACCCTGGACGTCGGCCTGTGGCGGTTTCTCACCCGGTTCGCGGCCCACTGCACATGGGGCGCGTGGCAGCGGGCCGCCAGGGCGAACCTGCCGCTCAACGCCGAGTGCCTCGCCGCGTTCGACGTGCTCGCCGCGGGCGGGGTGAGCGCGCCGACGGTCAGCGCCCCGATCACGGCCCTGTTCACGTCGCGGAGACAGGCCACCGGGCTGCTGCGGGAACTGCGGCGCATCACCGCCGAGGGCGGCGAGATCACCTACCGTGGCCTCTCCGGAGACGAGGTGCGGGACCTGGCGCCACAGGCGTCGCCGCGCATCGGCGCGGGGGTGCGGCTGGAAGGCCAGCGCTTCGTCGACCCCGGCGCGTTCACCAGGGCGCTCGCCGACTCCGTACGCGAGCGCGGCGGCACGATCCGCACGGGCTTCGACGTCCGCGACGTCCGCCCGCACGACCACGCGGTCACACTGGAGGCCCGTTCGGGCGAGCTGGTCTCGGCGAGCGCCGCCGTGCTGGCGAACGGATCGTGGCTGAGCAGGTTGTCCCGGCGGGCCGGGGTCCGGGTTCCGGTCCGCGCGGGTCGCGGCTACTCGTTCACGGTGCCCACCGATCGTCCCGTGCCCGGCCCCGTCTACCTGCCGGACGTGCGGGTCGCGTGTACGCCGTACCGGGACGCGCTGCGGGTGGCAGGCACCATGGAGTTCCAGGGGCCCGACGCCGCACTCGACCACCGGCGGATCGAGGCCATCGTCGCCTCGGCCCGCGGCCTGCTCGACGGCGTACGTTGGGACGAGCGCCGGGACGAGTGGGTCGGCCCGAGGCCGGTCACTCCGGACGGCAAGCCGCTGATCGGCGCCACCGCCGCACCCGGCGTGTACGTCGCGGGAGGACACGGCATGTGGGGCCTGACCCAGGGCCCGATCACGGGACAGCTGCTCGCGGAGCAGATCGTCACGGGCAAGCGTCCCGAGGCGCTGCGCCCGCTCGACCCGTTGCGCTGACCGTCCGGTGTGGCCGGTATCGTGCCCGTGTTACAGCGTTGGCAACGATTCCGCCCGACCGGTTGTCACTCTTCCTTGTGATGCGACTTTCACCATGCTGTTTGCACCCCTAGTGTTCATGCCGTCAAGGATGATGCTTCGTCAGCACAGCCTGGGGTCCGGATGCGTGTCCGGAGGGGACAGCCATGAACAAGAGTGCCGAGCAGATCGTCGTCGGTGACCGGATCACCTACCTCGCGGGAACACCGGTCGGGATGGAGAAGTTGTTCAGCAACGGGGAGGTCGTCGCCTACCCCATCTCCGATCCCTACACCTCCGTCCTGTGGTACCCGACCCGGCCCGACGACGCGGGCCACGACACCGAACCCGTGTGGGTGCGTCACGACAAGGTCGTCGACGTGGCCTCCGTGGACTGCGACTGAGTGAGGCGAAGGCGCAGGCGGCCCGAGCGCGCCGCCTGCGCCTTCGTGTGTCTCCGGCCCCGACGTGACGGCACGCGGGAGCGGCGCGGCAACCTGTGACGCAGCTGTGAATTCCGGCAGTGAATCCTCATACCACTTGCGCGGTTCCGGTGGGACGATGTGAGACTCAACCCCACCCGAACGAGGGACATCCTGTCGAGGAAGGACTGCTGTGGCTGACGGTGATCTCACCCGCAGGCGGTTTCTGCGCCGCACCGCCCTGGTCGGCGCGGGAATCGCGGTACCGCTGACCTCCGGGTACGTGGGCTACCGCCTCCCGCGAGGCGACGACGCGAGCGCCGCGGAGCCCCAGCCGCCCGCCCAACCCGACGGCGTCCACCACTTCCGGTCCCGCCCCGACCTCCGGCCACCGAAACTGACGATCACCGAGGCGGGCACCCCGCCCGCGGAGCCGGAGTACCTGTTCCTGTCCCCCAAGGCGTACCAGGCCAGCAGCCCCAGCCAGCCGGGCTGCGCCGTCATCGACCGGCGCGGCAGGCCGATCTGGTTCCTGCCCCGGGAGGGCCCCGACCTGGTCCCGATGGATTTCACCGTGCAGACCTATCGGGGCGAGCCCGTGCTCACCTGGTGGCAGGGCAAGGTGCTCAGCGGCTACGGCCACGGAGCCGGGATCGTCTACGACCGCTCCTACCAGCAGATCGCCGAGGTCAGGATGGGTGGCGGCAAGCAGGCCGACCTCCACGAGTTCCTGATCACCGAGGACGACACCGCCCTGCTGATGGCCTACCACCCGGTGCGGACCGACCTCACCTCGATCGGCGGCGCCGCCGACGGCTGGGTCCACGCCGGGATCGTGCAGGAGGTCGATATCGCCAGTGGCGACGTGCTGTTCGAGTGGAACAGCCTTGACCACATCGCCGTGGACGAGACCTACCAGGACCTCGGCGACTCCGGTACCGAGGAGAAGCCCTTCGACTACATCCACCTCAACTCCATCGAACCGACCGGCGACGGCGGGCTCGTCCTCTCCGCGCGCAACACGTGGGCGCTCTACCGGATCTCGCGATCCACCGGCGAGGTGGACTGGCGCATGCACGGCCGCAAGTCCGACTTCGAGCTGGAGGATCTGGCCCGGTTCTCCTGGCAGCACGACGCGCGCCTGCACTCGAATGACCGGCTGGCACTGTTCGACAACTCGTCGTCGCCACCGCAGGGGCCGCACTCCCGCGGGCTCGTGCTGCGCGTGGACTACGAGCGCCGCACGGTGGCCGTGGAGAACGAGTTCGTCCACCCCGCCCGGCTGCGTGCCGACAACCAGGGCAGCATGCAGCTGCGCGAGGACGGTGGCGCCCTCGTGGGCTGGGGTTCGCAGCCCTACACCTCCGAGTTCGACTCCGACGCCGAGCTGGTGTTCGACAGCCGGTTCCCGGAACCCGACCAGTCCTACCGCGCCCGCACGCTCGACTGGGTCGGCACCCCGGCCGAGAAGCCCGCGATCGCCGTGGGCTCCAACACGGCGGGTGGCCGCACCGTCTACGTCAGCTGGAACGGCTCCACCGAGGTCGCGCAGTGGCGCGTGCTCGCGGGCGAATCGCGCTCGTCGCTGGAAACCGTGGCGACCGCGCCCCGCAGCGGTTTCGAGACGGCCGTGGTGGCGGGTAGCGAGGGGCCGTACTTCGCCGCGATCGCGCTGGACGAGCAGGGCGAGGAACTGGCCCAGTCCGACCCCGTGCGGGAGTAGCGAGCCCGGCGCCGGACGGCGGAGGGTAGGGCGTGCCTCGACCGGCGACCGGGCTCTGGCAAACTCAGCCACGCAAGCCCAGCCGGATCGTCTCCCAGTGGGAACCCGGTTGGGCCTTTCTTCGCTCGCGGGACCACCGCCTCGTGGCGGGTCCCCAGGCGTAGCCACTCCCGCACGGCGGGGAGCAGCGCACGGCCCGGCTCAGCGAACAGTCAGGACGATCTTGCCTTTCGCCGACCGGGTGTCCAGTTCGGTCAGTGCCGTGGCGGTGTCCGCCAGCGGGTAGGTCGCGCCGACCGGCGGGTCGAGCACGCCGTCGGCGAGCAGCGGGTACAGCTCGTCCCACTGCTGCCGGAGGTACTCACGCCGCGTCGCCCAGAACGCTCCCCAGCCGACCCCCACGACGGCGATGTTGTTCAGCAGCAGCCGGTTCACCTTCACCGTGGGGATCTCCCCCGCCGTGAAGCCGATGACGAGCAACCGCCCCTCGGGAGCCAGGCTGCGCAGCGAGTCGGTGAACCGGTCCCCGCCGACCGGGTCGACGACCACGTCGACACCCCGGCCGCCGGTGAACTCCTTCGCCGCCGCGCGGAAGTCCCCTGGCGAGGCGGTGGCGTGCGCACCGGCACGCCGCGCGAGTTCGGCCTTCTCCGCCGAGGACGTCACCGCGATGACCCGCGCGCCCAGCGCGGCGGCGAGCTGCACCGCCGCGGTACCCACCCCGCCGCCCGCGCCCTGCACCAGCACCGTCTCCCCCGCCCGCAGCGCGGCACGGCGGGTTAGGGCGAAGTGCACGGTGAGGTAGTTCATCGGCACGGCCGCGGCCGAGGTGAAGGACATCCTGCCGGGAAGCGGGAAGACGGCGTCGGAGGGCACGGCCACCGTCTCGGCGAACCCGCCGAGCCCGGGAAACGCCGCCACGCGGTCGCCCGCGCGCACCGGCGCGTCCGAGGGAGCCGCCCGCACCACCCCCGCGACCTCCGTGCCCGGGACGAACGGCGGATCGGGTTTGTACTGGTAGAGACCCCGGGTCTGGAGCAGGTCGGGAAACGTCACCCCGGCCGCATGGACGTCGATCACCACGGCGTCGCCGGCGTCCGGCTCCGGAATGTCGGCGACCCGCACCGAGGCCGGTCCGTCGAGTGTGGTGATCTGCGCAGCTCGCATGCGTGACTCCTTCGTCGGGGCGCGACAGAGCCACACCATACTGAGCAAGCGCTCACTACAGCGAGGCCGGTGTGACGGGCACCACGCCTCAGCTCGCATACCCCTGACGCTCCAGGCTCACGAGCAGTTCCTCCCGAGCCCGAGCCACCCGCGACCGGATGGTGCCCACCGGACAGGAACAGATCTCGGCGGCTTCGGCGTAGCTGAAGCCGAGGAGCTGGGTAAGCACGAGCGCCTCCCTGCGCTCCGGTTCGAGCTGGTCGAGCAGCATCCGGGTGTCCACGGCGGCCTCGAATCCGGGGGACGGCGCCTGCCCGCGGCGGTCCTGTTCCGCCACAGCGTCCCAGCCCCGGTCCGAGAGCCTGGGCCGCGCCGACTCGCGGCGGATGGCGTCGGCAGCGACACGGCGTGCGATGGCGAGCAGCCACGTGCGGGACGACGAACGACCGGCGAAACGGGGCAGTGCGGTGACCGCACGGAGGTAGGTCTCCTGCGTCAGGTCGTCCGCGGCCTCGTGGCCGTTGAGATGCACGAGAAATCGCCACACATCGGCCTGCGTGCGCCTGACCCAGGCCGCGAACGCGGCGTCGTCACCATGAGCGGCCGCCAGCGCCAGCTCGGTGATCGCGGCGTCGTCGCGGCACCCACGTGAACTCACAATCTCGCACAGTAGCCGAGGGTGCGGGAACTCGACAGCACCTTTGGGCGACCATTACGGGGTGGACTGTTCGAGTTTCCGGGAGGCCCTCTCGGCACGACTGGACGGCGAGGACGAGGGACTGGCCCCCGAGCGGGTGGACCGGCATCTCGACGGCTGCGCGTCCTGTCGCCTCTGGTGGGAACGAAGCACACGACTGCATCGGACGATGCGGCTGACGGAGGCACCCCCGGTTCCCGACCTCAGCGAGCGGATCGTCACCGCCGCCGCACCGCCACGACGGGAGAGGTGGGCAGCCCGGGTCGCCCTGGCGGTGGTCGCACTCGCCCAGTCCGGACTCGGTGTGGCGCAGTTGCTCGGCGTGGGAGCGGGGCACCTCGCACATTCCGGCCAGGGCGCGGCCCACCTCGGCAACGAGAGCGCGGCGTGGAACCTGGCGGTGGGAATCGGGCTGTTGTGGGCGTCCCTGCGTCCGGCGTCGGCGGGAGGACAACTCCCCGCGCTGACCGGATTCGCTCTCGTACTCGCAGGCGTGTCGGCCGCCGATCTCGCGAGTGGCAGCGTCACCACGGAGCGGGTGCTGACCCACGGCATCATGCTCGCCGGGCTGTGCCTGCTCTTCGTCGTGCATCGGCAGAGCCGGACGAGCGACCCCGCGCCCACCAGCGCGAGCGCGCTTCCCGAGCGCGTCGCCGACGACACTGCACGGCGGCTCACGCTCGCGCACGGGCGGACGGCCGCGCCTCGCGATCGCCTGCGCCGCCGCCCGTTCGCCCGGCGGCGCGCCGCGTGACCCGCACTCGACCCGGGCCACTCGCGATGTGATCTAGCTCATAAGTTTGCGGCGCGCCGAACTCGGCCGACTGAGAACGCGACCAGTGGTGTGGACCATCGCGCTCTCGCGCCCGAGGCGACAGGAAAGTGGATGTCATGAGCGTCGACGACACCTCCGACACGCGGCACGACGCCCGAACGGAACCGGACCCACCCACACGGTCCGGACCGCCGGGCACCTGGAGCGGGCTGCGACCGCTCCTGCTTCGACTGCACTTCTACGCCGGCGTTTTCGTCGCGCCGTTTCTCGTGGTCGCCGCGCTCAGCGGGCTGCTCTACGTCTTCACGCCGCAACTCGACGAAGCGGTGTACCACGACATCGTTCACGTCCCCGACCAGAGCACCTCGGTGCCCCTTGCCGAGCAGGTCGACGCGGGTATGGCCGCGCGGCCCGGCGACGACCTGCTGGCCGTGCGGCCCGCCCCGACCGGCACCGACGCGACGCAGGTCATCTTCGAGGCGCCCGACCTTCCCGCCAGCTACCGCCGTACCGCGTTCGTCGATCCGCACACGGCGGAGGTGACCGGGGTGCTGGAGACGTACGGCAGCGGGCAGGCGCTGCCGATCCGGGCGTGGGTGGACAACCTGCACCGCGGTCTTCACCTCGGCGATGCCGGGCGCCTCTACAGCGAGCTGGCCGCCAGCTGGCTCTGGGTCGTGGCTCTCGGCGGTGTGGTCCTGTGGCTGAGCAAACGCCGCAGGCGGACCCTGCTGCGACCGGAGCCGGGCGCCACGGGGCGGCGCCGGGTCCTGACCTGGCACGGTGCGACGGGCCTGTGGGTCGCGGTCGGGCTGGTCTTCCTGTCGGCCACCGGACTGACCTGGTCGCAGCACGCCGGTGCGAACATCACCGACGTCCGCTCGGCGTTGTCGTGGGAAACGCCCGCCGTGTCCACGGCACTGCCCGAGTCGGCCATGCCCGGACCCGACGTCGGACTGGATCGCGTCGTGGCCGTTGCGCGCGACCACGGCGTCGTCGGCGAGATCGAGGTGGTCGGCCCGGCGATGCCGGGCGAGGCCTACGTCGTGCAGCAGGTTGGCAGGCAGTGGCCCAGCCAACAGGATTCGGTGGCGATCGATCCCGCGACCGCCCAGGTGGTCGAGACACTGCGCTTCGAGGACTACCCGCTCATGGCGAAGCTCGCGCGGTGGGGCATCGACGCCCACATGGGCCTGCTGTTTGGGTGGGTGAACCAGCTGGTGCTGGTCGCACTCGGCACGGGCCTGCTCTCGGTGATCTTCTGGGGCTACCGCATGTGGTGGCTCCGCCGTCCCCGCCGCGACGGTGCCAGCGCGTTCGGCAGGCCACCCGAGCGCGGCGCGTGGCGGCGGGTTCCGGGCACGGTGCTCGCACCACTGGTGGTGCTACTGGCGTTCGTCGCCTACTTCGTGCCGCTGCTCGGTGTGTCGCTGCTGGCGTTCTGGGCGTGGGACGCGCTTCTGGGGTGGCGGGCGCGAAGGTCGAAGGTCAGGCAGGAGGCGGGGTCGTGATCGAGTCGCTGTTGCTGCGCTGGGTGCTGACCGGAGTGTTCGCCGCGATCACCGTGTGGTGCGCGCGGGTGCTTCTCGCCAGGCCGACCCGCCCGGCGGGCCGGATCGACGCCGCCTGCCACGTGCTGATGGGACTCGCCATGGTGGCCATGACCTGGCCGTGGGGCATGACCGTGCCCACCACACCGCAGGTCGTGATTTTCGGGACGGCCTGCCTGTGGTTCGCGAGCCGGGTGGCCTTCGGGGCCGAGCACGGCGGAGCACACGCGCCTCGGCCACGCCTGGCCGGAACACACCATGCCGTGCTGATGGCGGGCATGGCGTGGATGGCCGTCTCGATGCCGGGACCGCTCGGCGCGCCCGGGAGCGGCTCCGGTGGTCACCACCACGCCTCGGGCGGCGGTGCGGCGTCGATGTCCGCCGACACCGCCACCACGGCGTTGCTGGTGGGGCACATCGTGCTCGGCGTGGTCTTCGTCGCGCTGTGCCTGCCGTGGCTGGCGCGGGCGTTCGACCTGGGCCGCAGGCTGCCGGACCCGGGCGCGCCCCGGCTTGGCCACGTGGTCGCCGACAGCACGTGTCACGCCCTCATGAGCTTCGGGATGGGAGTCCTGTTCCTGGCGCTGGCCACGGCGACCGGCTGAGTGCGTGGTGCGGCGAAGGCCACCTTCGCCGCACCACGTCGCTCAACTTCGTCGGCGTGATCCGATGACCAGCCGATACAGCAGCAGGATCACCAGCGCGCCGAGGATCGCCAGGCCCCAGGTGCGCAGGTCGAAGAAGGTGCCGAGATCGACCTCGAACAGCGTCCGGCCGATCCATCCGCCGAGCAGCGCACCGCCGATACCGAGCAGCACCGTGATGAGGCAACCGCCGGGATCACGGCCCGGCATCAGCAGCTTGGCTATACCTCCGGCCAGCAGGCCGAGCACGATCCAACCGAGTACACCCATGCCGACACCCTACGGACGGGCGGCTCGCACTCGAACGCCCGTCACCTCGGCGCGGCGGAGGACCGGTCTTGCCAGCCCAGCGATTCGAGCAGCTTCTCCTCGAGAATCGGCGCAAGGGTGGCGCCGTAGGTGTCGCTGACGTGGTTGTCATCCATGTACACCAGCACATTCCCGATCACGGGCGGGCAGGTGATCGCCGTGCAATAGTAGTCACTGAGATCAATGAACATGGTGCCGGGCGGCACATTCTGCATGGTCTCGTAGGGGGGCCGTTGATGGTACATCTCGCCACGCGGGCGACCACACTGGTCCGCAGTCATCCCGTGGATTTGCACACACTCCGAGGGCTCGAAATCGAAGCGCGGGTTGTCGCGGATGGCGACGACCGGAATGCCCGCGTCGTCAAGCTTGCGCCACTGTGCCACGTAACCCTCAGGAGTCCACTCCTTCAGACCGGGGCGGACGTCCCGGGTCGCCATCGTGATCACCGCGTCCGGCGCCTGTTCGATGATCATCGGCAGAATGCGGTCGTTCCAGTCGACACAGATCTGGTTGTTGGGCAGGTCCCGCGTCGCGGTCAGCGGGCAACCCGGCCTACCGAGCACCGTGAGCTGCCAGTCGAGCTGCTCCGCGATCGGGCGCAGTGATCCCATGAGCTGCATGGAATGCGAGTCACCCACCACGACGACGCGTCGCCTTGGCTCGGCACCGTCGAGCGGGTCGACCGTGCAGGTGCGCACCTCCACCCCACTCACGTCCTCCTCAACGCACTCGCCGGGCTTCCAGTCGATCCACTCGTTGGGGAGTGCGGCGAAAGGCGGCACGACAGTGCCGTCGGCGTCGTAGGCCTCCTCGCCCGCGGCCAGCGCCTGCGCTCCGGCGTGTGCGAGGTCGTCGGCGCGCAACTCGAACTGCGACCGCTGATTCGCGATCACCTGCCACACCACGGCGGAGGCGAGAACCGGCACGAGCACCAGCACCGCGAAGCGGTACGCGCCCCAGCGCTTCTCGACCCCGATCTTCGACTCGCGGACAGGCGTCTCGATCAGGTGGTAGGTGAGTACCGCCAGGATGATCGACAAGCCGATGATGCCCGCACCGCCGACGAGGCCGACCTCGGTCCGGCCCCGGATGACCAAGTAGAAAAGCAGCACCGGCCAGTGCCACAGGTACAGGGCGTAGCTGATGTTGCCCAGGTAGATCAACGGCCGCGACGACAGGAAACGGTCGGCGCCGATCTTGCTCTCGGTGACACCGGCCAGCAGGACCAGCGCGGCCGAGGTCATCGGCCACAGCGCCGCGTACCCGGGGAACATGGTCCCGACCTGGAGGACCAGACCGCAGGACACGAGGCCCGCCACACCGATCCAGCCCAGCAGCAGCGCCAGCCAGCGCGGGAGCGAGATGCGGTCGACGGTCAGCGCGAACAACCCGCCGAGCGCGAACTCCCAGACGCGGGTCAGCGAGCTGAAGTACGCCAGCGGCTGGTTCGTGATCGTGAGCCACACCGAGTAGGCCAGCGACGTGGCGAACAGCACCGCCAGCATCGTCAGCAGCGTGGGGCGCATGCTCCACCGGAACCGGCGCACCACCAGCAACAGCAGCCCGATGAGCAGCGGCCAGACCAGGTAGAACTGCCCCTGCACCGACAACGACCAGAAGTGCTGCGCCACGCTCGCACTGCTGTGCTGGGCGAAGTAGTCGGTGGAGTCGGCCGCGAGCTGCCAGTTCTCGAAGTACAGCGCGGAGGCGAGAATCTCCTTGGCGGTCTGGACCCACCGGTGCTCGGGAAGGAACAGCAACGCCGCGCCCATCGACGCCACGAGCACCGTCAGCGCGGCGGGGAACAGCCGCTTGAACATCCGGCCCCAGAACGGCTGGAACTCGATGCGTCCCCGCAGGCTCGCGCGGAAGAGCTGGCCGGTGATGAGAAACCCGGACACGAAGAAGAAGACGTCCACACCGCCGGAGATCCGGTCCAGCCACACGTGGTAGACGACCACCAGCAGAGCCGCCAGCGCACGCAGTCCCTGCAGCTCGGGGCGGAACTTGCGTTGCCGGGGTGCCGACGGCACAGTCTTGACCTCTTCGTGCAGAGGGTCCCGCAACGTCGTCATCGCCGGAAGTTCCTCCCCATTTTCCTGGCTCGGGCCGCCGAGTGCGGCCGGAGCTGACGCAGGTCACGCAGCCCTGGCACGGTAGCGCCCCAACCGGGTGAACCGACGCGCGGGTGGGCACTGTCAGCGGGCATCCGGTCACAAACCGGGCGGGCACCGGTCCTGTTCGCTGGCCCCTCAGCCCCTGCTAGCGTGAAAACTCGCAGGTTACGCCGGGTGTACCGGCGTTGTCGAGCCGCAGGGAGAGAGCGTGGCCCAGCCGACCGGGACGAGCCCGACCGTCACCGCATCCGACATCGAGGCGGCGGCCGATCGGCTCGCCGATGTGCTGCCCCCGACGCCGCTGCACCGCAACGAACGCCTGTCGCGGCAGCACGAGCTCGACGTGTGGCTCAAGCGCGAGGACTTGAACTCGGTGCGTTCCTACAAGGTCCGGGGCGCGTACAACCTGGTGAGCAGGCTGCCGGAGGACCAGCGATCGCGGGGCGTGGTCTGCGCCAGTGCCGGCAACCACGGGCAGGGGGTGGCCTCCGCCAGCGCCGCGCTGGGCGTCGAGGCCCGGGTGTACCTGCCGAGGACCACACCGAGGCAGAAGCGCGAGCGGGTCGCGTGGCTGGGTGGCAAGCACGTCCGGGTCGTGGTCGAGGGCGACACCTACGACGACGCCGCCGCGGCGGCCCGCGCCTACGCGCGGGAGACGGGCGCCGCCCTGATCCCCGCGTTCGACGACCCGCGCACCATCGCGGGGCAGGGCACGGTGGCGAAGGAGATCGTGGAGCAGCTGGGCTCACCGCCGGACGCCGTCGTGGTCCCGGTGGGTGGCGGCGGCCTGCTCGGCGGGATGCTGACCTGGCTGAGCGAACGGCACCCCGGTGTGGGAGTGGCCGGAGCCGAACCGCTCGGCGCGGCGAGCATGGCACTGGCACTGGAGCGGGGCCGCCCGGCACCGCTGGAATCCGTGGACCCGTTCGTGGACGGAGCCGCGGTGCGTCAGGTGGGCGAGCACACCCACGCGCTGGCCGCACGGCACGCGCCGCGACTGCTGGCGGTGCCGGAGGGCCGGATCTGCGTCGAGATGCTGGATCTCTACCAGTCGGACGGCATCATCAGTGAACCCGCGGGAGCGCTCGCCTCCGCCGCGCTCGGGCTCGCGGACCTGCCCCGGGGTGCCACGGTGGTGTGTGTGCTCTCCGGCGGCAACAACGACGTCAGCCGCTACGCCGAGATCGTCGAGCGAGCGCTCATCTTCGAGGGCAAGAAGCACTACTTCCTGGTCGAGTTCCCGCAGGAGCCCGGGGCGCTGCGACGGTTCCTCGACGACGTGCTCGGGCCCGACGACGACATCACCCTGTTCGAGTACGTCAAGCGCAACAACCGGGAGACCGGGCCCGCGCTCGTGGGGCTCGAACTCGGAGCCGCCGAGAACCTGGCCGGCATCCTCGACCGTATGCGCACGGTGCCGCACCGCATCGAACGGGTGGAACCGGACAGCCCGCTGTTCACCTTCCTGACTTGACGGTGCCGCGAAGGCCCTCAGTCCGCCGGGTGGAGTTTGTCCGGGTGATGCACGGCCGTCTTTCCGGACTTCTCGCTGCGCACCAGGTACTGCGGGTGTTCCTTCGACGCCCGCACCGTGCGTCCGCCCGCCTCGGTGTCCGACGTGATCTTCTCCTCGACGGTGCCGACCGAGCTCTGGTTGCCCGCGTCCCAGCGCACGCGGTCGCCCTTGCGAAACTCCGCCATCGACCTCGCTCCCTTCGCGATTGCCCCGACCTCGTCTTTTCGTGCTACCCCGTCGGGCGGCCACGACTCCCACCTCAGCCGAAGTTCTCCCCCGCCTCGGCGAGCGCCCGATCGACGCACAGGCGCAGTGTCAGGTCACCGGGCTGGTCCAGCCACGTCTGAATGCCGACCCGCAGGGCGGCGAGAAAGCACGCGGCCACCACGCGCGCACGGCTGGTCGAGCGGTGGGCTGGCAGCCTGCGCTCGATCTCCTCGGCGAGAGCGCGTTCGAACGACGCGTAGGTGGCGACCTGCTCGGCCAGCAACGCCGGGTGTGACCGGATGAGCCGCGCCCGGGTCAGCCAGCCGGGCCCGGCGTCGGTTCCGCTGTCGCGCCGTTGCAGGTGGCGGCGCTGCAACTCCGCGAGTACGAGGTCGGTACCCGCGCGCAGTGCGGGCCACGCGGACTCATCGGCAGGCCGGGCCTCCACGCTGTCGAGCAGGGCGGCCAGACGAGTGCTGTCCCCGTGCAGCAGTGCCTCCTCCTTGCCGGTGAAGTAGTTGGAGAAGGTGCGGCGCGAGACGCCGGCCGCGTCCGCGATCGCCTCCACCGTGACGGTGTCGTAGCCGTCGGCGACGGCGAGCCGCATCGCGGCCTCGTGCAGCGCCGTCTTCGTGGCGATCTTCTTCCGTTCCCGCAGGCCGAGCTCAGTGTCCACGTTCGCGATCGTAGGCGGGTACGTGACACGTTTCTCAACGCGCAAACTTGCACAGTGGGCAAGTTCACGAGGATAGTTGCAGCAGGCAATCATTGTCGGTCGCCGTCCGCACGCTTCCCCGATTCGACCAGCCCGGAGACTTGGTGACTTCCTCCACGACTCTTTCCGCGTCCGGCGAGACCCGCACGACGGGAGTGTTGCGCCCGTTGCTCGGGCTGCTGCTCGTGCTGTTCGTCGCGATGCTCAGCTCCACCGTGGTGTCGACCGCGCTGCCGAGGATCATCGGCTCACTCAACGGCAGCCAGACGCAGTACACCTGGGTGGTCACCGCGACGCTGCTCGCGGCCACCGCGTCCACGCCCGTCTGGGGCAAGCTCGCCGACCTGTACAGCAAGAAGGCGCTCGTACAGGTGGCCATCGGCATCTTCCTCGCCGGGTCCCTGCTCAGCGGGATATCGCAGGGCGCGGATCAGCTCATCGCGGCCCGCGCGTTCCAGGGACTGGGAGTGGGCGGACTCCAGGCGCTCGTGCAGACGATCATCGCGGCGATGATCCCGCCCAAGGAGCGCGGCCGGTACAACGGCCTGCTGGGCGGCGTGATGGCGCTGGCGACGGTGAGCGGGCCGCTGCTGGGCGGCATCATCACGGAGACCCCGTGGCTCGGCTGGCGCTGGTGTTTCTTCGTGGGCGTCCCGTTCGCGGCCGTGGCGCTGCTGGTACTCCAGCGTTCCCTGCACCTGCCCGCCGTCCGGGAACGCGGCAGCGTGCGCGTCGACTACGTCGGTGCCGCCCTCATCGCGGCCGGAGTGAGCCTACTGTTGATCTGGATCAGCTTCGTCGACGGCTCGTTCGCGTGGATCTCGTGGCAGACGGCGGCGATGGTCGGTCCCGCGCTCGCGATCCTGGTGTTCGCGGTGTGGTGGGAATCGCGCGTGCCCGAGCCGGTGCTGCCACTGTCCGTCATCCGACAACCCGGGCCCGCGCTGGCCATCCTGGCGAGCCTCGCGGTGGGCATGGCGATGTTCGGCGGCGCCGTCTTCCTCGGGCAGTACTTCCAGGTCAGCCGGGGCTACGACCCCACGGAGGCCGGCCTGCTGATGATTCCCATGATGCTGGGCGTGCTCGTGTCGTCCACCGTGTCCGGGCAGCTCGTGAGCCGGTCGGGCAAGCTCAAGGCCCACATCGTCACGGGCACGGTGGTGCTGGTCGCGGGATTCGCAGTGCTGTCCACACTGGACCACGAGACCTCACTGGCCGTCGTGTTCACCGGGCTGGCGTTCGTGGGGATCGGCGTGGGAATGTCGATGCAGAATCTCGTGCTCGCGGTGCAGAACACGGTCGCGCTGCGCGACGTGGGCGCGGCGAGCGCGTCGATCACGTTCTTCCGTTCCCTCGGCGGCACGATCGGCATCTCGGTGCTGGGAGCGGTGCTGGCCAACCGGGTCAGCGACAGTGTCACCGCCGGGCTACGCGAGGCCGGGGTCCCCGCGTCGGCGGCGGGCGGCGCGAGCAATCTGAACCTCGCGGCGCTGCCCGAGCCGGTCCGCGACATCGTGCGCGCCGCCTACGGTGACGCCACCGGACACATCTTCCTGATCTCCACGGCCATCGCCGTGGTGGGCGTCGTCGCGGCGCTGCTGCTCAAACCCGCTCCCCTGCGGACGAGCCTGGATCTGGACGAGCCAAAGGCGAGCTGACCGGCGGCGCTCGACGGCGACCGACGGCAGAGCCCCCGACGCCCCCGGCCCGCGCCGAACGGACGGGCGGGGGCTCTCGCCGCTCAGGCCGACGACGAGCGGACGTGCTCGGCGACCTCGGCCACCGGCACGGCGGACTGCGCCCCGCTGACCATGTCGCGCACGGTGACGACACCCTCGGCCTGCTCCTCGGGTCCGTGGATGAGCACCGTGCGGGCCCGGTTGTCGTTCGCCCACTTGAGTTGCTTGCCCAGCTTGCCGGAGGTTCCGAGGTACACGCCGGTGCGCAGGCCCCTGGCCCGCAGGTCGGCCGCCATCCGCATCATGGTGTCCTCCGCGCCGAGCACGGTCAGGGCCACGTCCAGCCCCGAGCCCGCCTCGGCGTCGGCGGCCTGGATGGCGAGGATGCGCTCGATGCCGATGGACCCGCCACACGCGGGCAGGTCGGGTCCGCCCAGCTTGGCGACCAGGCCGTCGTAGCGGCCACCGGAGGCGATGGAACCCGGGTAGCCCTCGGCGATGACCTCGAAGATGGGCCCGGTGTAGTAGTCGAGACCCCGCACCATGCTGGGCGTGAACACCACGCGCCCCTCGGGCAGGCCCGACGTCAGCTCCAGCACGCGGTCGATCTCGGCCAGGCCCGCCCGGCCCCGCTCGGTC
The DNA here is from genome assembly GCF_005862235.1 of Saccharomonospora piscinae. Lineage (GTDB taxonomy): Bacteria > Actinomycetota > Actinomycetes > Mycobacteriales > Pseudonocardiaceae > Saccharomonospora > Saccharomonospora piscinae. The sequence goes on from NZ_VCEK01000001.1 coordinate 936,605, forward strand.
GTGTCGAGCTGCTTGCGGACCCGGTCGGTGTCGGCGGCGGTCACGTCACCCACGAGATCCTGCGCCGTGCGCCGATCGAGGCCCCGGTCCGCGAGTTCGGCCACGACGTCCTCCGCCGCCAGCTTGTCCAGCTTGTCCAGCGTGCCGAGCACCGCCGTTCCCTGGTCCTCGGCGATGCCGTACGCCTCCAGCAGTCCGTGCAGTGCCTGACGGCTGTTGACCAGCACGCGGAAGTCGTCGACCCCGAGCGCGATCAGCCCGTCGTGCACGGCCCAGAGAATCTCGGCGTCCGCCATCGGCGAGGATGAGCCCACCGTGTCGATGTCGCACTGCGTGAACTCGCGGAACCGGCCCTTGGCCGGCCGGTCGGCCCGCCACACCGGCCCGATGGCGTAGCGCTTGTAGGGCGAGGGCAGCCTGCTGCCGTAGGTGCCGACGACCCGCGCCAGCGGCACGGTGTGGTCGTAGCGCAGCGCGAGATCGGCCTCACCCGTGGCCTCGTGAACCCCGCGCTTGAGGATCTTGAAGATCAGCGCGCTGGCCTCGTCACCCAGCTTGCCCGCGAACACCTCCAGCCGCTCGAACGCGGGCGTCTCCAACGGATCGAAGCCGTAATGCTCGAACACACCCGCCACCGCGTCGAACGCAGCCTTGCGGCGACGCATGTCGTCCGCGAGGAAGTCCCGGGTGCCTGAGGGTGGTTCGGCGGCCTTCGCCATGGTGCTGGTGTCCTCCGTTGTCGTGCTTGACGTCCCGGCCGTCCGGTGACGACCGGCGTCCATTGTCGCGCGTCGACCGGAACCCCGCGCGCGACCCCCGGCACTCGGCCGGCGGCGTGTAGGGCGTTATACACGCCGCCGGTGCTGGTCAGCGGCCGAAGCCCGCCGTCAGGCCGCTGACCAGCTGCCGCCTCCCCAGCACGTAGAGGGCCAGCACGGGCAGCGTGGACAACACCACGGCGGCCAGCACCGCCGGGATGTTGACGGTGAACTGCCCCTGGAAACTCCACAGCGCCAACGGCAGCACCCGCTGGTCGGGGCTCTGCGTGAGGATCAGCGGGAACAGGAACCCGTTCCAGACCTGCAGCGCGTCGTAGACCGCGACCGTGACCACCGCGGGCCGCACCAGCGGCAGCACCAGGCTCCACACCATGCGCCCGTGACCGGCGCCGTCGAGCCGCATCGACTCGAACAGCTCCGAGGGCACGTCCCGCAGGAAGTTGGCCAGGATGATCACCGTCAGCGGGATCGCGAACGCCGCCGACGGCAGGATGATCGCCAGCAACGTGTCGTACAGCCTGGCCTGCGTGATGAGGTAGTAGACCGGGATGATCGTCGCCTGGAGCGGGATCGCCAGCCCCAGCAGGAAGGAGCGGTAGGTCAGGCGGGAGAGCCTGCTGTCCGCGCGCACCACGTAGTAGGCCGCGAGCAGCGACACCGCCACGGTGATCACCACCGTCGCCAGCGTCACCACCACGCTGTTGGCGAGGTAGCGCAGGAAGTCGTTCTCCAGCACCAGCCGGTAGCTGTCCAGGGTGGGTTCCGAGGGCGGCACCAGCGGGTTCGAGGAGAAGAAGCCCTCCTGGTCGCGGAGACTGGTGATCACCACGTAGTACACGGGCACCAGCACCACGAGCAGCCACGCGAACCCGGCCAGCCCGCCCGCGACGTTGGGCCTGCCGTGCGGTCTCGTCACCATCACGCTCCCTCCAGCTGACTGCCGCGGCGGAAGTTCGCCCAGCGCGACAGCCCCAGCGCCAGTGCGAGCCCGGTGACCACGAGCAGCACCGCGAGGGCGCTGGCCCGGCCCATCTCGTTGCCCGAGAAGCCCGTCAGGTACATGTCGAGCGGCAACATGCGCGTCGCCTCACCCGGCCCTCCCCCGGTCAGGACGAAAACGAGGTCGAAGTACGTCAGTGACCCCACCATCATCAGCGTGGACGACGTGATGATCGTGTAGCGGAGCTGCGGAAGCGTGATGTGGAAGAACTGCCGAACGCGCCCCGCACCGTCCAGCTCGGCCGCCTCGTACAGCGACCCGGGGATCTGCCGCACCCCCGCCTGGTAGAGCAGGGTGTGGAACGGCACGAACTGCCAGGCGATCACGAACACGACCACGTAGAGCGCCAGGTCCGCGTCCCCCAGCCAGTCCTGCGCCAGCGACCGGGCCCCGAAAGCCAGGCTGAGGCCGAAGTTGGGATCGAGCAGCGCCTTGAAGGCGATGGCGATGGCCGCCGAGGACAGCAGCATCGGCAGGAAGTACAGCACGCCGAGCAGCGCGCGGTAGCGGCCCCGTGCCGCCACCAGCACGCCCAGCAGCAGGGCGATCGGCGTCTGCACCAGCCAGCTGAACACCATGACCTGGACGGACAGCCACACCGCCCGCCACGTGCCCGGGTCGGCGAGCACGTCACTCCAGTTGTCGAGCCCCGCCCAGGTCATGGCCGAGATGCCGTCCCAGTGAACCAGGCTCAGCACCACCACCCCCACCAGCGGGATGAGCGCGAACACCCCGAAGAACCCCAGTGCGGGAAGTGCCATGACCGGGTGCGGCCCGGTGCGGCTCGCGCCGCGTGACTGTCCCACCGTGCTCACTGCCCGAGCGTCGCGTCCATGGCGGCGCAGAACTGCTCCGCCGAGAGCTGCCCGGTGAACAGCTGTTCCAGGTTGGTCAGCAGCTCGTCGGCCTGGTTCGACGGCAGCGCCTGGTCCCAGGACAGCTGGAAGTGCGGCGCCTCGCTCGCCAGCTCGTACACGAACGACAGGTAGTCGGGCGCGTCCGTGGCCGACAACTTGTCCTCGATCCCGCTCACGGGAGGCACCGAGCCGTTCTCCAGCAACGAGGTCACGTCGTCGTCGGTCATGAGCCCGTCGGCGAGATACGCCGCCGCGGCCTCGCGCTGCTCGGTCGTGGCGTCCGCGCTGACCGCCCAGTAGTTGGCCGGGTTGCCGACGATGTTGGCGGGGTCGCCCGCACCGCCCTCCACCGTGGGGAAGGTCGTCCAGCCGAGCTCACCGGACTCGATGAAGTCCGGGGCGGCGTCCTTGATGCTCGGATAGGCCCACGACCCCATCAGATACATCGCCGCCTTGTCGGTGTAGAGCAGGGCGGAATCGGCACCGGTGTCGGCGGCGATGGAGTTGTAGCCGTTGATGAACCCACCCGCGTCGACGAGTTCGCGGATCATCTCGGCCGCCCGCACCATCGCGGGATCGGACCACGCGCCGGGCTCGCCGGCGACGACGGCGTCGAACACCTCGGGGCCGCCGATGCGGTCGACCAGGTACTGCAGCCACATCAGCTGCGGCCACTTGCTCTGCCCGCCCATCGCGAACGGCGCGATCCCCGCGTCGTTGAACCTGGGCAGCAGGGCCATGAGCTCGTCCCAGGTCTCCGGCGGCTGCGCGTCGATCCGGTCGAACAACGCCCGGTTGAAGTACAGCACGACCGGCTGCATCCCGTTGTTCGGCAGGGCGTAGGTCTCGCCGTCGACCACCCCGGTGTCGAGGACCGAGGGCAGGAACCGTTCGCCGACCGCCGCGTCATCGTCGAGGATCTCGGACATCGGCAGGACCTTGTCCGCGTCGACCCACTCCCGCAGCGAGCCACCGCCCCAGCCGAAGATCAGGGTAGGCGCGCCGCCCGCACCGATGGAGGTCCGGATCTTCTGCTTGTAGGCGTCGTTGGCGAAGAACTCGACGGCGAAGGCCTGGTCGGGGCTTCGCTCGGCCCAGTTGTCGAAGGACCCTCGGATGGTCTGCTCGTCGCCGCCCGTGAGCGCCCAGGCGTCGGCTCCCGACCCGCCGCCGGGGCCGCTCGTCCCGCACGCGGTGGACAGAGCCAGCACGGTCACCGCTCCCGCCGCGCAGAGCGTCCTGCGTCTCGTACCCAGTGCCATGGCACGCCTTCCTCGTCGAAGGGACCGAAATTTTTCGGAAACCACTCGGGTGTGGATACGGACCATAGAAGCCGCTATCGGCCAGGTCAAGGGGTGATTTTCACGCCAGAGCGGCTATACTTCTTTTCGAAAGTTTTCGACAGATCGGAGGTCACGGGTGCCGACCGAAGCCACCCGGCGCACCACACTGGCGATGGTGGCCGACGCCGCGGGCGTATCCCTTCCCACCGCGTCCAAAGTGCTCAACGGACGCGGGGACGTCGCCTCCGCCACCCGCACCCGGGTCGAGGTGGCGGCACGCGATCTCGGGTACGTCTCCCCGTCCGACCGCCGCGGCGGGCTGCCCGGCCGGACCGTGGATCTGGTGTTCGACGACCTCGTGAGCCCGTACTCGCTGGAGGTACTCAGCGGCGTGACCGAGGCGGGCACCGAGGCGGGTGTGGACGTCGTGGTCAACCGCGCGCCCCGCGACGACGCCGGGGCCCGCTCCGCCGACGACTGGGCGGGCAGGCTCAAGGCCGCGGGACGGGAGGGGATCATCATCGTCACCTCCGAGCTGACCCTCGAACAGGTGGAGAGCTTCGACCGGGCCGGCCTGCCACTCGTGGTGATCGACCCGCTGAACCTGCCCAGGGTCGAGGTCACCAGCGTCGGCGCCACCAACTTCTCCGGTGGCCTGACCGCCACCGAGCACCTGCTCTCGCTCGGGCACCGGCGGATCGGTTTCGCGGGCGGACCGGAACGCGCCGCCTGCGGGCAGGCACGGCTGCACGGCCACCGCGCCGCGCTGGAGAAGACCGGTGTCCGGCCCGAGCCGGACCTCGCGCTGCACGGTGCGTTCAGCTACCCGGCCGGCCTGGAGATGGGCACGCGCCTGCTCGACCTTCCCCGCCCGCCGACCGCGATCTTCGCGGCCAGCGACACCACCGCGCTCGGCGTGGTGGAGGCCGCCCGCAGGCGTGGTCTGCGCGTGCCCGACGACCTCAGCGTGGTCGGTTTCGACGACACCATCCTGGCCACGCTCGCCACCCCGGCACTGACCGTGGTGCGTCAGCCGCTTCCGGACATGGGCCGGGTGGCGCTGCGCACGCTGCTGCGCCTGGCGGCCGGGGAGTCCCTCGATTCACACCACGTCGAACTGGCCACGCATCTCGTGGTGCGGGACTCGACGGCACCACCCCGAGGAGAACGATGACCGAACAGGACTGGCACGACACCTCGCTGGAACCGGGACGGCGCGCCGCGGCGCTGCTGTCCGCGATGACGCTGGAGGAAAAGATCGCGCAGCTCGGCAGCGCCTGGCCGGGCAACGGCGCGGGTGGCGGCAACGTCGCCCCCATGCAGGACGTCTTCGCGCAAGGATCGGCCACCGCGGACCGGCGGGGCGCGCACGGACTCGGACATCTCACCAGGGTGTTCGGCACCGCGCCGGTCACGGTGGCCGAGGGCACGGCACGTGTGGTGCGGCTGCAGCGCGAGATCGTCGACCACACGCGACTGCGCGTACCGGCGATCGTGCATGAGGAGTGCCTGACCGGGTTCACCACCTACGGCGCGGCGGTCTACCCGTCCCCCCTCGCGTGGGCATCGGCGTTCGATCCCGGCCTCGTGGAGCGGATGGCCGCCGCGATCGGGGCCGACATGCGTGCGGTGGGCGTCCACCAGGGCCTGTCGCCGGTGCTGGACGTGGTGCGGGACGCCCGGTGGGGCCGCGTCGAGGAAACCCTCGGTGAGGACCCCTACCTCGCGGGCACGCTGGGCACCGCCTACGTCCGGGGGCTACAGGGCGAGGGCGTGATCGCGACCCTCAAGCACTTCGCCGGGTACTCCGCTTCCCGCGGCGCCCGCAACCACGCACCGGTCGCCATCGGTCCGCGCGAGCTGCGCGACGTGATCCTGCCGCCGTTCGAGATGGCCCTGCGGGAGGGCGGCGCCGACTCGGTGATGAACGCCTACGTCGATCTCGACGGCGTGCCGGCCGCGGCCGACGCCTCCCTGCTCGACGGCGTGCTGCGGGGCGAGTGGGGGTTCGAGGGTACCGTCGTGTCCGACTACTGGGCCGTGGCCTTCCTCGCGACCCAGCATCGCGTCGCCGCGACCGCCGACGACGCCGGTGTGCTCGCCCTGCGCGCCGGCATCGACGTGGAACTGCCCGACACGCTCTGCTACGGCGACGGTCTGGCCGAGCGAGTGCGTCGCGGGGAGGTGCCCGAGGCGCTGGTGGACCGCTCGGTACTGCGCGTGCTGCGGCAGAAAGCGGCGCTGGGGCTGCTGGACGCGGACTGGGCACCGGAATCCACAGTGGATTCCACCGTGGACCTCGACGCGCCACGGCACCGAGCGCTCGCCAGGGACCTCGCGGAACGGTCGGTGGTGCTGCTGGCCAACGACGGGGCGCTTCCCCTGCCACCGGCGACCCGCCGGATCGCGCTCGTCGGGCCGTGTGCCGACGACCCGCTGACCTTCCTCGGCTGCTACTCCTACCCCAACCACGTCCTTCCCCGGTATCCCGATCTCGACCGGGGGCTCGACGTGCCGTCGCTGGCGGAGGCGTTGCGGGCCGAGCTGCCGGGAGCGCGACTGGACGTGGTCCCCGGCTGCGAGGTGCGCGACGACGACCGCTCCGGGTTCGCCGAGGCGGTGGCGGCGGCCTCGGAGGCGGAGGTGTGCGTCGCGGTGGTCGGCGACCGTGCCGGCATGTTCGGCGAGGGCACCTCGGGAGAGGGCTGCGACGCGCCGGACCTGCGCCTGCCCGGTGTGCAGGACGAGCTGCTCTCGGCGCTGCTCGCGACCGGGACGCCCGTCGTCGTGGTGGTCGTGTCGGGCCGCCCGTACGCGCTGGGCGCCCACGCCGGCAGGGCCGCGGCGCTGGTGCAGGCGTTCCTGCCCGGTGAGGAGGGCGGCAGCGCGCTCGCGACCGTCCTGTCCGGCCGCACGATGCCCTCCGGCAGGCTGCCGGTGCAGGTGCCGCGGGACCCGGGCGGGCAGCCCACGACGTACCTGCGTCCCCCGCTGGGCGGCGACAGCGAGGGGATCAGCAACCTCGATCCCACTCCCCTGTTCCCGTTCGGCCACGGCCTGTCGTACACGACGTTCGCCTACGAGGACCTGGCGCTGTCGGCCGAGCAGATCCCGACCGACGGCAGTGTGGAGATCGCCGTGACCGTCCGCAACACCGGCGACCGCGCGGGTTCGGAGGTGGTGCAGCTCTACCTCAACGACGTGCAGGCACAGGTCACGCGGCCGGTGCGGCAGCTGGCCGGGTTCGCCCGGGTGGACCTCGCGCCCGGGCGGAGCGCGCGGGTGACGTTCACGCTGCACGCCGACCGCACGAGCTTCACCGGCCTCGATCTGCGCCGCATCGTGGAGCCGGGACGCATCGAGGTCGAGGTGGGCCGCTCGGCGGAGGATCTGCCCTGCACGACGTCGTTCGAGCTGACCGGCCCCGTCCGCGAGGTGGGCCACGACCGCGTACTCACCACGCCGGTCACCGTGACGCGGTAAGCGATCCCGTCATCGCACCCTTCCCCACCGACGGGTCTCGCTCGCTCGCCGACCAGGCGCGCGAGACCCGTCGGTGGCGGGTGGCAGTATCTCCCGCCATGAGCATCGAGGCGAAGACCGTGCTGCACCGCTACCTGCGCGACGGCCGTGCGGCGCTGCTGTGGAAGCTGGAAGGGCTCGGGGACTACGACGTCCGCCGCCCGCTGACTCCCACGGGCACCAACCTGCTCGGTCTCGTCAAGCACCTCGCGGGATGCGAGGCCGATTACTTCGGCGCGACGTTCCACCGGCCCTGCCCCGAACCGATGCCCTGGCTCGCCGACGACGCCGAGCCCAACGCCGACATGTGGGCGAGCGCCGACGAGTCCCGTGCCGACGTCCTCGGCCTCTACGAGCGGGTCAGCGCCCACTCGGACGCCACCATCGGCGCGCTCGACCTCGGCGCACCCGGCGTGGTCCCGCACTGGCCCGGCGAGCGTGGACACGTCACGCTGCACGCCATCCTCGTCCACATGATCGCCGAGACCCACCGGCACGCCGGGCACGCGGACCTCGTCCGCGAACTCGTCGACGGCGCAGCCGGACTCCGCCGCGACACGGGCAACCTGCCCGACGCCGACGCCAGCTGGTGGCGTGAGTACCACGCCAGACTCGAACGCGTCGCGCGCGAGGCCGGGCGTCCCTAGCGGTCCTGCTCGTCGGTGCGCTCGTAGACGTCGGGGACGCCGTCCTTGTTCGCGTCGACGGTCTCCTCCTCGTGGATGCGCCGGTAGGTGCGGTTGCGGATGCGGAGCACGATCGTGCCCAGCACCGCGGCGGCCAGCGAGCCGGTCAGGATCGCGACACGCACGACGTCGTCGGCGTCGCTGCCCTCACCGAACGCGAGTTCCCCGATCAGCAGCGAGACGGTGAACCCGATACCGGCGAGGAACGAGATGCCGACCGCGTCGATCCACTTCAACCCCTCGGCCAGCTTCGCGTGGGTGAGCTTGGAGACGAGCCATGTGGTGCCGAGAATGCCGACGCTCTTACCGACCACGAGCCCGAGCATGATGCCCATCGCGATCGGGTCGGTCAGCGCCGAGGTGAGCCCGCTCCAGCCCCCGACCTGGACCCCGGCGGCGGTCAGCGCGAACACCGGCACCGCGACCCCCGCCGACAGCGGCCGGAACCGGTGCTCGAAGTGCTCGGCCAGCCCCGGCCCCGCGTCCGGGCCACCGGCGGCCTGGCTGCGGATCACCGGCACCGCGAGCCCCAGCAGCACCCCGGCCACGGTGGCGTGGACGCCCGACTCGTGGACGAGCACCCACGTGAGCACCGCCAGCGGCAGTAGCAGCCACCACGAGCGGACCCGGCGCTGCACGAGCACGGTGAACAGCGCCAGCGGGACCAGCGAGCCGAGCAGCGCGCCCACCGCGAGATCGTCGGTGTAGAAGGCGGCGATGATGGTGATCGCGATCAGATCGTCCACGACGGCCAGGGTGAGCAGGAACGTGCGCAGCGCCGTGGGCAGGAACCGGCCCACCACCGCGAGCACGGCCAGCGCGAAGGCGATGTCGGTGGCGGCGGGGATGGCCCATCCCTCGGTCGCGCCGCCCGCGTTGACGAGCAGGTACAGCAACGCGGGCAGCACCACACCGCCGACGGCGGCGGCGACGGGTACCGCCGCCTTGCGCGGATCGCGCAGGTCACCGGCGACGAACTCCCGTTTCAGTTCGAGTCCCGCGACGAAGAAGAAGATGGCCAGCAGGCCGTCGGCCGCCCAGGTCGCGATCGAGAGGTCGAGGTGCAGGGCGGCGGGCCCGATCGTGAACGAGCGGAAGTCCTCGTAGGCCGACGACCACGGGGAGTTGGCCCACACCAGCGCGATGACCGCGCCGGCCAGCAGCAACGCACCACCGATCGTCTCCTTGCGGAGAATGTCCGCGATCCGGCTGGCCTCGCGCCAGGAGCCGCGGCCGAAGACAGTGCCGTTGCGAGATGCGTGCACCCTGTTACCTCCAGAAAGTCCGAGTCGTACCCGTTCTCGCCGACCAGACTTCCCGGCACACCTGGCGCTCAGCGTAAGGCACCCAACCGGGTGAATCGGACATCCCAGGTGCCGTCGTGTGTCGCCCGATCGGACGGCCGCGCGAACGCCCTGGTCAGCGACCCGGTTACCACCCGCCGAGCGGCGTGAGACACACCACGTCCCTACCCGCGTTGCCGAGTGAGCCCTGCCGCATCGGCGTGAGCTCGGTCAGCGGCACCGCCCGCGCGTCGTCACGACGACGGCGGCCAGGGTCCGGGTCACGGTGATCTTCGTAGGAAGTCCGGGCCGAGGGCCTGCGCCAGCAGCCCGGTGGGCGAGAGCACGGAGCGGACGTGACCGAGGTGGGTCTCCCGCAGTGCGGGCGTGGCCGCCGCGTCCAGCACGACGGTGGCGGGCTCGGCCACATCCTCCAGCACGCGCACGCAGCGGTAGTAGGTGAGCAACTCGGCGTCGGCGTCCTGCGCGCGACCGTAGCCGCGGCGGAACCGTTCCCGCTGCCGGGGTGTCACGGGCAGGTCGGCGAGCACGCCGCCGCCGAGCACGAACATGAGGTCGCGCTCCGGCGGAGCCAGCACGGCGTCGTCGAAGTCGAGCAGTGCCACGGCACCGGGGCCCGTGCTGACGACGTTGCCCCGATGCGGATCGCCGTGGCACGGCACGAACCGGGCCGCCTCGACCCGCCGTGCCAGCCGGTCGGCCGAGGACAGCACCCGCTCCCGCACCGCGTGCAGCGCGCTGCGGTGCCGGCCCCACTCCGTCGCGAGCCGGGCGTGGTGTGCGGTCGCGGCGCTGGGGTCCCCGCCGAGAGCGGAGTCGACCCGGTCGAACACCGTGACCCAGTGGCCGGGGTCGAACCGCTCCCGGGGCACGAGGCGGCGCGACTCGGCGTCCAGGGGCAGTGCGTGCAGGTGCGCGAGCAGCCGTCCGTAGGACTCCCAACCGTGCCGGTCCGGCGTGACGTCGGTGGCGGAGTGGCTCGATGGGCCGTCGAGCCACTCCGCCACCGACACCCGGCTGCCGTCGACCTCCACCCACAGCCGCCCGTCGCGGGTCCGGACCGGACACGGCGTACCACCCGGGCAGGCGGTGGCCAGTGCCGCGGCCACCACGAGCCCACCGGGCGAGCCGCCCGAGGTGCGTTTGACGGCGAAGCGGCGGCCGGCCCGGTCGGTGACCCGGAGCAGGGACGCGGCGAGATCCGCGCCACCGGCGACGGGCGCGACGTCGTGCACGACGATGCCGTAGTGCGTGGCCAGCAGACCGGCCGTGTCCCGCCGCGTCGCCACGGCGTCGCGGTCGACCTCCACTCTCAACCGACCCTCAGCACGCTCACCGCGAAGTCGGAGTCCTCGGTGAACGGATCGAGTTCCCAGGTGGCGAACCGGTGTTCCAGCGTCAGCCCGGCGGCCACGACGTCGTCGTCGAACCGCGCGAACGGATAGGTCCGCTCGCGCCGGAACCCGAGCACGATCCGCCCGCCCTTGCGCACGCAGTCGCGCAGGTGCCGCAGGACCTCCCGCTCGGAGTCCGGAGCGAGGAACACCATCACGTTGCCCGGCACCACGGCGAGGTCGAACGGCTCGACCGGCTCCGTCTCGCCCAGCGACGCCAGGTCCACGGTCGCCAGATCGCCGACCACCCAGCGCGGTCCGGGGTGGTCCCGCTCCGCGGCCTCGATCAGCACCGGATCGGCGTCGACCCCGACGACGGTGTGTCCGCGCTCGTGCAGGACCGCGCCCACCCGGCCCGGCCCGCAACCGGCGTCCAGGATTCGCGAGGCGGGCGGCACCATCGCGTCGATCAGCCGCGCCTCCCCTGCCAGGTCCGCGCCCTCGTCCGCCATCGTGCGGAACCGTTCGACGTACCACTCGGAGTGGCCGGGCGTGGTGTCGGTGAACCACCGGGGTCGAGTCGTCATGGCTCCATCCTGCCCGGAGCGGGCCGCGTTCCTACGGAGGGTTTCGATACGTTTGCGTAGCTACGTCAGCGTAGCTATATTGGCGTTCCCGGGTCCTCACCGACCCCGCTCACGAAAGGTCCACCACCATGACGTCACCGAGGTCAGCGCAGCCCGTCGTCGTCGACTGGGACACACCGGCCGCCACCTCCCGCACCGAACTCACCACCCACGTCTGGACCGCCCCGCCGCTGCGTCGCGGCTCGCCGATCCACGACAAGGCCTTCGCCGCGCTGCGGGACCTGAAGGCCAACCACGTCAGGCTGCTGCCGTGGTGGTCCTCCCCCAGGCTCTCCGTGCCCGAACTCGACCCGCCTGCCGACGGCCGCACCTCGTGGGACTTCGGCAACCTCGACCCGTTCGTCGACGACTTCCTCGACTCGGCACAGGGGCGGCCGGTGGTGGCGAACTTCGCCACGATCCCCACCTGGATGTTCGACACTCCCGAGCCCGCGCGCCTCGCGGACGATCCCGCGGCGATCCACTGGAACTACGAGCAGGGCACCGAGTTCCGCGACCCCACTTTGACCGAGGTGGCCGACCACTTCGAACGGATCGGCCGCTGGTACCTCGACGGCGGGTTCACCGACCAGTTCGGAGTGCGGCACGAGTCCGGCCGCCGTCACCGGTTCGACTACTGGGAGGTGCTCTGCGAGCCCGACATCGGCCACGAACTGTCTCCCGAGGTCTACACCCGCCTCTACGACGAGGTGGTGCGGCGGTTGAGCCACCTCGATCCGGACATGAAGTTCGTCGGCCTGTCACTCTCACTGGTGGAGCTGAACCCCGAGTACTTCTGGCACTTCCTCGACCCGGCCAACCACAGGGAAGGCGTTCCACTCGACGCGATCTCCTACCACTTCTACGGGAGCCCGGAGCTGTTGAACCCGCTCGGCCCGGACGGCAACCTGCCGTTCGACCACTGGCGGTCCTCGTACTTCTCCCAGGCCGACGGCTTCCTGCGGCAGGTGCGGCTGATCGACTCGATCCGCCGCAGGCTCTCGCCGGGCACGAAGACCTTCATCAACGAGATCGGGACTTTCAACCCCGACGTGATGAACCCCGAGCCCGACGTCCCGGAGCAGTACTGGGCACTCGGCGGCGCGGTCGTCGCCTACCTGTTCTCCGAACTCACCCGGCTCGGCGTCGACCTGGTCGGGGTCGCCGAGTTCGTCGGCTACCCCGGCATGGTTCCCGGTGTGTCGATGCTGGACTGGAACACCGGGGAACCGAACGCCCGCTACCAGGTGGTGAAACTGTTGCTGGAGCACTTCGACCCCGGCGACACCCTGCACACCACCGGCATCGGCGGGCTGTGGTCACCCGAGTCGCGGTTCCACGCCCAGGCATTCACCACCACACACGGGCAGCGCAGGGTGCTGCTGGTCAACAAGTACGCCGAGCACGTCGACGTCGAGCTTCCCGGAGCAGCGACGACAGCGCACGTCGACGCCGGGACCGGTGGCGCTCCAGCCGTCACCGACACGGTCTCCGGGGATACCATCACGCTCGGACCGTTCGCGACCATGGTCGTCACGATGCGTTAGAGCGCTCTGAGGAGGCGAGGGCAATGGCCGGCACCCGCGCTCGCCGCACCGACGCCGAGCTGGTGGCGGCCGTCCGCGCCGCCGTCGTCGAGGAACTCGCCGAGGTCGGCCTCGGCAAGCTCACCATGGAAGGCATCGCGCATCGCGCGGGCACCGCGAAGACGTCGCTGTACCGGCGCTGGGACAGCCCGCAGGCGGTACTGCTCGACGCGTTGCGCGCGGAGTTCCCGCAGGAGCGGCCGAGGACGACGAGCGACGACCTGCGGCAGGACCTGATCGAGGCGCTCGCGCTGATGGTGCGCTGGATGGCCACGCCCACGGCGCGGGCCGTCGCGTCGGTCCTCGCCGAGCGGGACCGCTACCCGGAACTCGCGGACGCGATCTACGCCCACGTCTTCGACTCCAAGGGCGGGCGCTTCACCAGCACCGTGTTGCGCCACTACGCCGACGCGGGCGCCCTCGATCCCGCGCTGCTCACCCCGGTGGTCGCCGACATCGGCGAAGCGCTCGTGCTCAAGCTCGCGTTCGACTCCGACGAGCTGCCGACCGAGCACACCCTCGCCGCGATCGTGGACCAGGCCATCCTGCCCGCGGTCGGTTTCCCGCCGATGCAGTAATGGCCACCCGGACCTGCGGACACCTCGCTATCCTCTCAAAGTATACACCGGTTGAATACACCGCGTGTATAGTGGTCGGCACCGGAAGCCGAACCAGAGAAGGGAGGGGTCATGTCGGTCTCGCGCACACTGCTGGCGCTGCTCGAACCAGGACCACGACACGGCTACGACCTCAAACGCGCCTACGACGAGCAGTTCGCCCAGGGCAGGCAGCTCGCGTACGGCCAGGTCTACTCGACGCTGTCGCGCCTGCTGCGCAACGGCCTGGTCGAGGAGGCAGGCGTCGAGCACGGGGCGGGCCCGGACCGCAAGCGGTACACGATCACCGACGCCGGGGTCACCGACGTCGAGTCGTGGCTGCGCACCGCGGAGAGCCCGGAGCCGTACCTGCAGAACACGCTCTACACCAAGGTGGTGCTGGCCCTGCTGTCCGGGCGCAGCGCCACCGAGGTGCTGGACACCCAGCGCTCGGCCCACCTCAAGATCATGCGCGAGCTCACCCGGCGCAAGAAGGACGGCGACCTCGCCGACCAGTTGATCTGCGATCACGCCCTGTTCCACCTGGAAGCCGACCTGCGCTGGCTGGAGCTCACCGCGGCCAGACTAGACGGGCTCGCGGAGGTGGTGCGCTCATGACCGCTCCGTTGCTGTTCGGGCGACACCTGCACAAGGCGTTCGGTCCCACGCGGGCACTGCGCGGCGCCGACGTCAGCGTGAGCGCGGGCGAGGTACTCGCGATCATGGGCCCGTCCGGCTCGGGCAAGTCCACCCTGCTGCACTGCATGGCCGGGATCGTCGCGCCCGACTCGGGCTCCATCGAGTACCGGGGCAGGGACCTGGGCTCGATGAACGACGCCGAGCGCAGTGCGTTGCGCCGCACCGAGTTCGGGTTCGTGTTCCAGTTCGGTCAGCTGGTGCCCGAGCTCACGTGCCTGGAGAACGTGGCACTGCCGCTGCGGCTCTCCGGCGTCCGGCGCAAGGTCGCCGAAGCCAGGGCGCAGCAGTGGCTGGACCGCATCGAGGTGGGTGAACTCGGATCCCGCAGGCCCGGTGACGTCTCCGGCGGACAGGGTCAGCGGGTGGCCGTGGCCCGGGCACTGGTCGCCGACCCCACGGTCGTGTTCGCCGACGAGCCCACGGGTGCGCTCGACTCGCTCAACGGCGAGAAGGTGATGGAGCTGCTCACCGAGGCGGCCCGCGGCGCCAACGCCGCCGTCGTACTGGTGACCCACGAAGCACGGGTGGCGGCACACTCCGACCGCGAGATCGTCGTGCGCGACGGGCAGGCCACCGACCGGGAACTGGTCGCATGATCCGCGATCTCCTGCTGGGGCTCCGGCCGGCCGTCGGGAGTGCCGGATCTCGGGGCAGGCGCTGCTGCGGTTGTGCATGACCACGCTCGGCGTCGTTCGTGGTCGCACCGAGTGGGCCGGGCGCGCCGTTGTCTACGGGTTCGGTGTCGCGCCGGACGGTGGAACTCGCGACGTCACCATGACCGCACTCGCCTCGACCGTCGCGGTGATCATGCTATCCCTCTGCTGATCTTCATCACGTCGGCGTCCCGCATCGCCGCGGCCGAATCGCTACTCGGGCGCGCCGGCCGGGCTCGTGCTGGGCGGTGGGCTCTTCCTCGCGCTACGGCCGCTGATCGCCGACGTGGACCTGTTCGGAGTGCGCCTCTTCGCTGAAACCTTCGTGCCGCCGTGGCCGCTGCTCGGGGCCGTGCAGAAGACCGTCGCCCGGCTGCGAGGCGGGTCGCCGTCCTGGCAGCTCGCCGTGCGGGGACTGCAACTGGAAAGCGGCACCGCCAGCCGCGTCGTCTCCGGCCTGGTCGTGGTGGTGGCCGGCGCGATCCTGATCCAGACACTGGTCGGCGCCCTCAGCTTGTCCGCTCCGCAGGGCAGTACGTGGAAGCCGGCGCCGACCGCTGGCCGCGCAGGCTGCGGCCGGGGTTCCGCTGTC
Organism: Saccharomonospora piscinae; assembly: GCF_005862235.1. Lineage (GTDB taxonomy): Bacteria > Actinomycetota > Actinomycetes > Mycobacteriales > Pseudonocardiaceae > Saccharomonospora > Saccharomonospora piscinae. Next base: position 952,122 of record NZ_VCEK01000001.1, read on the forward strand.
GGTGCTGGCCCGTGGCTCGTTGTGGCAGAACGCGATTCCGGTGGGCGTGGGAATGGTGCTCGCGGTCGGGGCCGGAGTGGGAATCACGCTGCCGACCCTGCGCTACGGCGGCCTCGACTTCACCGTCGACGCCGGCCTCATCGGGACGGTGTGTGGCGCGGCGGTACTCGCCGTGCTCACGGCCACGGCGGTCGCCCTGCCGCTGTTGCGCCAGGTGACCACGCTGGACGGCCTGCGGGCCGAGTAGGACCACGCAAGTTCCCGTTCCTCGCGGTAGTCAGCCATGTGACTCGATGAGCCGGAATCCGGCGTCCCACTCACTCATCTTGAGCAGGTCCTGGTGGGCTTCGTCCCAGTCGCCGCTCTCAAGATCGCGACGTAGCCGGCGCACTCCCCTCTCGACAGCCTGTGAATCGGTCTGCGCCAGAGCGGAGCAAGCCTGTCGGATCCGCGGATCCAGGTAGGCGGCTGGTCGTCGCCAGTAGGCGGGGAACACGCCATCGGTGAAGTTCCACGGCAATGGCAGCGATGTGACGGTCTGGGCATCGAGTTCGCTGGCGATGTCGTCGGACGAGGGGCGGGAAAGTTCGAGTTCGGCGATTTCGGGCACGTACTCGCGAACGAACCAGAAATCCGTGTGCCAGGAGGTGTCGTAGGCGAGGACGACTCGAACCGGGGCCACTCGGCGCAATTCGGCGAGTCCGTGTCGCCAGTCGGGCCAATGGTGGACGGTCAGCACGGCCAGCACGGCGTCAACCGCCTGCTCGCGGAACGGTAGCGCTTCGGCGATCGCGCGAACGGCGGGGCCAGCGCCTCGCGGCCGCTGGTGAAATCATCTCCCACGACGGTTCAACAGCGATCACTGTCCGATCGCCGTCGGGCTCATATGAGCCAGTGCCAGCGCCCACGTTCACGATCGATCGAGCGTCGCCGAGTGCGGCGCAGATGGGTCTCATCCACCGTGGGTCTGTGCGTCGCCCCACGGAGTACCCCACGCCGATCTCGTCGTAAAGCTCCCTACGGACCACGTAGACACCCCCGGTAACTCGGCTTCTCCAAAGACTAGCGCGAGGCGTCCCGCCTGCTAGGTAGCGAGGTCCTGGCGCGGCGATCGTCCCGAATGGACTCGTAACGAATCCAGTTCCCGAGCGCGCCGATCGCGACGAACGGCGCCGCGATCCAGTACTGCCACCGATCGTAACCGGCGAAGACTCCGGCTCCTCCCAACGCGACGGCGAGCACCGTCAGTAACACCGCCGCGATCAGGAATGCTCGCCCTTCGCCCCGGGTGGGCGTCAGTTCCGAGTGGTCGGGTCCCCCCCCATCGGTCTGCGCACTCCCGGTCTCGACGCCGCGCCGACGCCGTCTAACCCAACGCCCCACAGAATCATCGCGAGTGAGCCCGCCATTACCGTGTTCAGCAGCCGCAGCACCTCGAACCGGTCACCGGCAAGTGTCGCCACAAGCCAGAACAGCGATATCGACGTCCACAGCACCGGCAGCAACGGGCTTGCGCCTGTACGGCTGTCCGCTTTAGATCTCGCCACGGTGATCACCATGCCAGAGGATGAGTCTCACGCCACGGGCTCGCTCACGGGTGGGCGTTCGGCTTCGTACAGGACGAGAAAGTCCGCGACGAAGCAGGCGACCTCACCCGCAGCGGTGCGGCCGACCCAGGTGGGATAGACGCCGTCACCCCATCCACTGGGAAAGCCGACCAGTGTGGCGCCGGAGGCGGGGTCGGCCACCTGCGCCGCCGTGCCACCGGTCAGGCCGGCAAGCAACTCCTCGAACGTCTCCTCGAGCATCGCCTCCATCGCACCGAGAGCATCGGCGTCCACGAAGCAGGCAAGGCCCGCGTCCACACTGAAGCCATAGAAGCGTTCATCACTCAGCAGCAGCGGGTCTTGTCCCGGTCGGAGCGCCATTTCCCACGACACCACCCGCTCCGGCGTGATAACCAGCCTGGCCGCGGCCACGCGTTCGTGGTCCGGTTCGTCGACGAATCGCACAACCGCCAGGTCCACCGGGTACTCGCCCGGTGCGGCGGTGACCGTGAACGGCTCGAGCAGGTCGGGCTGCAGCCATCCCGGGTCGGCTGCCACCACCCGGCCGCTGACCAGCCGGACGGTGCCGGCGCGGCGCACCTCCGTCTCGACCACACCGTCCGCGCTCGGCCAGCGCAGGCCCGGCTCGAAGAAGAGTTCCACGTTGCGCGGTTGCAGCGGAACGGCAGGCCGCCACGGCGGGCCGGCCGCTTCGTCCGGGGTGTCGTGGTGCCGTGTCTCGGTCGGCCACCCGAGCAGATCCGCCCACTCACCGAATCGGGGCGCGGGGAGGTGCAGTTCGTCGACCCGTTTCTGCTCGATGGTCTCCGAGGTGCCTTCGTCGGGGACACGGGTGCTGGTGCGAACCGTGCCGTCCGGCCTGGCCGCGGTCACCACGTGCCGGACCTGCTCTTCGTCGAACTCGGCCTGGTCCGGGTCCGTGTAGTCCCAGACGGTGGAGTGGAGGCAGAACAACCGGCCGTCGCCGAGGAGACGGAATTCGATCTCGCGATCCCGTCTTGCGGCCTGATCGAAGTGCCAGTACCGCGCGAAGCGGTGCGCCCAGGCAACTTCCAGTACCGCCTGCGGCGACTCCGTGCCCGGCGCGACGAAGGCAACGGCGTACTGCTCCCCACGATCGTCGCGCCCCCGGGCCGTGCCCGTGGTCAACCGTCCCACGATACGACGGGCTTCTCCGTCCCATCCTTCGCAATACACCACGTCCAGCGGCACACGCACGTTCATGCTCCGCACCGTACGGCGCGCCACCGACACTTCCGGGAACGACCAGGCAGGACCAGGCCAGCAGATACGAGACGAGGTATCGACACACAGCAATGCCGTTCCGGGGCCGCTGACCATCCGGCAGCCGACGATCAGAACGCGAGGAACTGAGGCGTCGGCACTGGCGGCTCGGCGAGGAGGGGTTACTGTTCCAGGGTGTTGAGCAGTGAAGGGGTTCGAATCGGAACGGAAGCCGCGCATCGTCTGCGGCGGAGGGGGTGCTGTGCGATTGGGCCAGGGCTGACGGAGGCGGAGTTCGCCCGCATCGAGCACGAGTTCGGGTTCGAGTTCGCCGACGATCATCGGGCCTTCCTTGCGGAAGGGTTGCCGCTGAACGGTCCTGTCGTCGAGGCGCACGGCGTGGACCGAACACGGAAGGCTCCCTGGCCGAACTGGCGCGATGGCGACCCAGATTCACTGCGTAAACGCCTCGCCTGGCCAGTCGATGGAGTGATCTTCGATGTCGAGCACAACGGGATGTGGCATCCTGCCTGGGGCGAGCGTCCATCTGGCCGTGACGAGGCGCTGGCGACGGCGCGACTTCATTTGGCGCAGGTGCCGAAACTGGTCCCGGTATACGGGCATCGGTACCTGCCTGCCGGACGGGGAACTTTTGGCCATCCGGTGCTTTCGATGTGGCAGACCGACATCATCTACTACGGCATGGACTTGACCGACTACCTTCATCAGGAGTTCGGCGGTTCGGGCATGGACAGAACAGACGAACGTTGGCAACCGCGGGCGACCGTGCCCTTCTGGCGAGACTTTCTCTGATTACCGGACCCAGAAAGTCAGCCTGCGGATGACCGCCTGCTTGGTGATCATCCGTCGCCTGATGGCGTCTCGATCACACCGTGTCGGGGCCGCCTCGAACAAGAGAAGACACACACACAAGCTGCGGCATACGGCTGCCTCACTTGGCAAGCCTCTCCGCGACCGTGTTGAACGAGTGTCGGCCGCTGGCCGGTCAACACCAGCTCCGACACGACGAAGGGGCCGCCCACCTGCGTAGACGGCCCCTGTTCTGTCGGGCTGACAGGATTTGAACCTGCGACCCCTTGACCCCCAGTCAAGTGCGCTACCAAACTGCGCCACAGCCCGGCCATCACCACCTCGGTGGCGATGACAGAGAGCCTACCGCGCCTCCGTCCCGGCGCGCACGGGGGGTGGTGCCTCGTAGCGCTGCGCCTCACACCCCGAGACGCCGGGCAAGCTCGGAGTCACCGTCGGTGGCCGCCGCCACCGCGCGGGCCCGTGCCGCCGCCCACTCCTGCCGGGGAGCGTCGTCCCAGTTCAGCGGCCCCAGCGGCGGGTGGGGATCGTATTCGATACCGAACTGGATCTGCCTGGCCACATCCTCGCCCGCGAGTGTCGCGGCCAGGTGCAGGGCGGCGTCGATGCCGGCCGAGACGCCCGCCGCCGTGAACACGGGACCGTCCGCGACCCAACGCTGCGACACCGGCACCGCGCCGAAAACCTCGAGCAGGTCGAGAAACGCCCAGTGCGTCGTGGCCCTGCGACCCTCAAGCAGGCCCGCCGTGCCGAGGATCAGCGCGCCCGTACACACCGACCCGACGACGTCGGCGCCGCTTGAGGCGCGCCGCAGCCAGCCGAGCAGCGTCTCGTCGGTCAGCGCGCGCAGTGTGGGCACCAGCCCGCCCGGGACCACGATCCCGAACGGCTCGGGCACCTCGTCGAACGTGCGGTCGGGCTCGATTCGCAGCGTGGAATCCGACTGCACGACTCCGGGATGCTCCGCCACCACCACGGTCTCGAATTCGGGGCGCAGGAAACCGAGATTCGACAGCACTTGCAGCGGTCCCACCAGGTCCAGCGGAGTGAGGCCCGGGTACAGCACGAAAGCGATCGTCTTCATACCGCCACGGTCCGGGAGCGCGCTGCCCCGGGGAGCCGCGATGTCCGCCAACGCCGCAAGTCCGGCCGCCAGGTTGGCTCACTGCCTCGCGAGCAGCGGGATGCGGCCCCCGGCCAGCACGGCCTCCACCTGCCGGGCGGACAGCCGATGGCACAGCCGGTAGTTCTCGTGGCGCGTGGCGTTGCGCACTGTCAGCTCGCGATCCCGGCCGAGCCGGTCGCGCAGCGCGTCGAGCGCCAGCACGTCGCCCTGCTCGATCCGGTCGTAGTCGGCGGGGTCGGTGAACTCCAGCGCGAGGATGCCGAAGTTCGCCAGGTTCTGCCAGTGGATGCGGGCGAACGACTTCGCCACCACGGCCCGCAGCCCCAGGTAGCGCGGGGTGATCGCGGCGTGTTCGCGGGACGAGCCCTGCCCGTAGTTGTCGCCGCCCACCACCACGTGCCCGGTGCCCGAACACTCGGCCGCCCGGTCCGGGTAGGTGGGATCGACCTGGTCGAAGGTGAACCGCGCCAGTTCGGGCACGTTCGACCGATACGGCAGGGCGCGTGCCCCGGCCGGTGAGATCTCGTCGGTGGAGAGGTTGTCGCCGACCTTCAACAGCACCGGAGCCTCGATCCCGTCCGGCAGCGGCGGAAGGTCGGGCAGGGCGGAGATGTTCGGTCCCTTCACCAGTTCCTCGCGGCGCGCCACCTCCGGTGGCAGCGGAGGCATCAGCATGGCGGTGTTGACCGAGGCGCGCTCGGGCAGGCCCAGGTCCGGGTAGTCGAGCCCGAGTTCGTCCGCGGCATCTCGTGGGTCGGTGATCCGGCCCGTGAGCGCTGACGCCGCCGCGGTCTCCGGCGAGCACAACCACACCGAGTCCTCGCGCGTGCCGCTGCGACCCGGGAAGTTGCGGGGAAAGGTGCGCAGCGAGTTGTGTCCGACGGCGGGCGCCTGGCCCATGCCGATGCAGCCCATGCACCCCGCCTGGTGGATGCGCGCCCCCGCGGCGACGAGGTCGGTCGTGCCGCCCAGCTTCGTCAGGTCGGCCAGGACCTCGCGCGAGCTCGGATTGACGTCGAAGCTGACGGCGTCACTGGCCTGCCTGCCCCGCACCATCCGTGCCGCGATGGCGAAGTCGCGCAGCCCCGGGTTGGCCGACGAGCCGATGACGATCTGACTCACCGGCGTTCCCGCGACCTTGCGCACCGGGACCACGTTGTCCGGCGACGACGGCATCGCGATCAGTGGCTCGATTGTGGACAGATCGATTTCGTCGGTCACGTCGTAGGTGGCGTCGGAGTCGGCGACGATCTCCCGGAAGTCGGCCTCGCGTCCCTCGGCCCGCAGGAACGCGCGCACCGCGTCGTCGGAGGGGAACACGGTGGTCGTGGCACCCAGCTCGGCACCCATGTTGGCGATCACGTGCCGGTCCATCGCCGACAGCGTCGCCACGCCGGGACCGTGGTACTCGACGATGCGGCCGAGGCCGCCCTTCACGGTGTGGCGGCGCAGCATCTCCAGGATGACGTCCTTGGCGGAGGTCCACGGCGGCAGCCGCCCGATCAGGCGCACTCCCCAGATCTCCGGCATCCGCACGTAGACCGGCCGACCGGCGATCGCCAGCGCCGCCTCCAGCCCGCCGACCCCCATCGCCAGCATGCCCAGCGCACCGGAGGCGGGGGTGTGCGAGTCGGACCCCACCATGCTCTTGCCCGGCACGCCGAACCGCTGCATGTGGGTGGGGTGTGACACCCCGTTTCCCGCCTTGGAGAACCAGATCCCGAAGCGGCGGCACGCGGAGCGCAGGTAGGCGTGGTCCTCGGCGTTCTTCTCGTCGGTCTGCAGTAGGTTGTGATCGACGTACTGGACGCTGACCTCGGTGCGGGCACGGTCCAGTCCCATCGACTCGAGTTCCTGCATCACGAGTGTGCCCGTAGCGTCCTGGGTGAGTGTCTGGTCGATCCGCAAGCCGACCTCGGAGCCGGGTTCGAGGCCGCCCTCGACCAGGTGATCGGCGATGAGTTTCTGCGCCACCGTCCTGCCCATGCCGCTCGGCTACCCTGTGGAGCGGATCACCAACCACGCCGCACCGGCGGCCCGACCGGCCGGGGCGGGGGTACGGTGGCCGTGGCGGCGCACCGGCGCCGCACGGCGGTGGGGCCCGCCGGAGGACAACCGCGGCTCGTCGGCCGCCAACGGTCCCTGCTCACCACCAGCCACGCCGTGTGAGTAGGAGGTCCCGTCATGACGGGTGATCGCATTCAGGAGTCCGTCGACCCCGATCTCGACGTCACTGACGTCACCACCGCCCCGCCGCGTCCCCGGGCGGCGGGGCAGCTTCCGATCGTCGTCGCCGTGTCGCTGGGCGGGGGCCTGGGCGCGGCGGCTCGCTACGGCGTGACGCTGGCCTGGCCGACCACCGCGGGCAGCTTTCCCTGGGCGATCTGGAGCGTCAACGTCGCCGGGTGCGCGCTGCTCGGCGTGGTGCTCGTGCTGGTCACCGAGGTGCGAGACGCCCACCGGTTGCTGCGCCCGTTCCTGGGCACGGGCGTGCTGGGTGGCTTCACCACGTTCTCCACCTACGCCGTCGACGCGCAGGCGCTGGTGCAGGCGGGACGCCCGGGCCTGGCCCTGACGTCGGCCGCCGCGACACTGGTGGCCGCGCTCGCGTCGGTCTGGCTGGCTGTGACGGCGACCCGCGCGGTGTCGCGGCGGGTGCGCGGTTCCCGGCGGCAGGGGGAGGCCGGAGCATGAGCTGGGTTCTCGTCGTCGCGGGCGCCATGGTGGGTGCCCCGCTGCGCTACCTCACCGACCGTGCCGTGCAGTCCCGCCACGGCAGCGTGTTCCCGTGGGGCACCGTCACCGTGAACGTGGCGGGATGTCTGCTGCTCGGCGTCGTCACCGGCGCGGTGACGGCGGGCGGGGCCCCGGAGCCGGTGCGGCTACTCCTCGGCACTGGGCTCTGCGGCGCGTTGACGACCTACTCGACATTCTCGTTCGAGACGCTGCGCCTCGCCGAGACCGGTGCGCGGCTGCTCGCCGCGGCCAACGTGGCCCTCAGCGTGGTGGCGGGCCTGGGCGCTGTCGTGCTGGGCACGGTGCTCGCGAACACCCTGTGGCCCTGACGCCGTGTCCGCAGCCTACGTAGCCGTGTCCGCAGCTTGTGTAGCCGTGTCCGCAGCCTGCGTAGCCGAATCCGCAGCCTGCGTTAACCGGACACGGGTTCCAGGTCAGCGTGGTCGAACGGCGGATAGCTCTCCCGGCCCACCCGCTCGGCCGCGTCGATGTAGTCGCTGAGAGCGTCGCGGGACTGCGCGAGCCGGCTCAACTGCTCATCCAGCAGCCGCAGCCGCGAGCGCATGGCGGCGAGCAACTCGGGACACCCGAGCAGTTCCGGCGCCTCCCCGACCGCGCAGGGAAGCAGGTACATGATGTCCTCAGAGGACAGTCTGAAACCTACGACGTCGAAGGCCGACGGTTTGGTGTCGAGAGAGCGACCTGGCGTCAACGCCGAGCTGCCGAAGCTGATCAAAGCGATGGCCGACCGCGCGATCGCCGCAGGACACGGCGGGGAGCAGTATCCCGTGCTGATCGAGGAGTTCGGCAGACGTTCCGAGGACTGAACACGACCCCGCGACGCCGTGTCCGCACGTTGGGTAGCCGAGTTCGCACCGCAGAATGCGGACACGGCTACGCAGAATGCGGACACGGCTACGCAGGCTGCGGACACGGCTACGCAGGCTGCGGACACGGCGTCAGTCCGTGGACACGCCCAATTGCCGTTTCAGCCAGCGCACCTGCGTGACCATGAGGTTCTCGGCCACCTCCTCGGCCTGGGGCGTCATGTGCGTGGCGCCCGCGAGCGGCAGGAACGTGTGGTCCCGGCCCGCCGCGAGCAGTTCCGCCGAGAGCCGCAGCGCGTGCGCGACGAAGACGTTGTCGTCGGCGAGACCGTGGACGAGCAGCAGCGGCCTGCGCAACGACGGCGCGTCGGCGAGCAGGGAGTTGCGCTCGTAGACCTCGGGCTGGTCATCGGGATGGCCGAGGTAGCGCTCGGTGTAGGCGGTGTCGTAGAGGCTCCAGTCGGTGACCGGGGCTCCGGCGACGGCGGCGTGGAAGACGTCGGGCCTGCGCAGCACCGCCAGCGCGGAGAGGTAGCCGCCGTAGGACCAGCCGCGCATGGCCACGCGGTCGAGGTCGAGCAGCTCGGGCCACCGCCGCGCGACCGCGTGCAGCGCGTCGACCTGATCGGCCAGCGTGACGTCGGCGAAGGCGTGGTGGATCTCCTTCTCCCACGCCGGTCCCCGGCCCGGGGTGCCGCGCCCGTCGGCGACGAGCACGGCGAAGCCCTGGTCGGCCAGCCACTGCGCGGTCAGAAAGGCGTTGCGGCTGTGCAGCACCCGCTGCGCGTGCGGTCCGCCGTACGGGTCGAGCAGCACCGGCAGCGGGTCACCGCCGTCGTCGGCACGGCGCCCCGAGGGCAGCACCAGCGCGGCCCGCAACTCACGCTCGCCCACGGTGAGCCAGATCGGCTCCGGCGCCAGGCCGGGCTCCATCGGATGGGAGCCGACGGTGGCGACCGGCTCGCCGTCGCGCAGTACCGACACCGCCGGTCCACTGTGGTCCAGGTTCCACGACGAGAGCACGGTCGTGACAGCGGTCCCCGATCCGATGTGGACGCCCTCCGTTCCGGACAGCCTCCGGACGCCGCCGGATTCGGTGCGGTAGACGTGGATCTGGGTCGGATCGCTCTCGGAGGCCGAGAACAGCACCTCCTCCCCCACGTCCAGCACCGACCGCACCTGGAGCCCGGGTGGGGTGACGGGCCGGCCCGCCACGCACAGCCGGTAGGTGTCGTCGCGGACGCCGACATGCACGAGCCGCCCGTCCGCCGTCCACGCCGGGACGCCGGTGACGATCTCGACCCAGCGCTCGTCGTCCTCGCTGTGGAGCAGTCGCGCGGAGCCGTCCTGCGGGTCGAGCGCGTAGATGTCGAGCCGCCGCTGGTCCCGGGGCGCGACCGCGATCAACGGTGGACCCGCCGCGGACCAGTGGGCCGCGACGAGGTACTCCCAGTCACCACGCTCGACGTCGACTCTGCCGCCGTCGAGGTCGACGAAGGACAGCGACACCGCGGCGTTGTGCGTGCCCGCGGCGGGGTAGGCCACGGTCGTGGCCGGTGACTGCGGGTTCGCGGGGTCCGCGATGGTCCACACCGGCACGTCCGAGCGGTCGGTGCGCTGGACGAGCAGTGCGCTGCCGTCGGGTGCCCACCAGTAGCCGCGTGTGCGGCTCAGTTCCTCCGCCGCGACGAACTCGGCCAGCCCCCAGCTCACGTCGGGACCCTCGTCGGGAGTGAGCGCGCGGGAGACGCCGGTGGCCCGCTCGACGACCCGCAGCCGACCGTCACTGACATAGGCGACGTGCGTGCCGGCCGGGTCGGGCCGGGGATCGATCACGGCGGCGTCCACGAGCGGCTCCGGCTCGCCCCCGCCGTCGACGTCCACGGCGTACAACGTCCCGGACAGGGAGAAGACGGCCAGCCCGAACGCCTCGTCAGTGGCGTAGCCGACGACCCCGCCGGAGGTCACCCGCGCGCGTTCGCGGCGCGCCCGCTCCTCGGGCGGCAGGTCCTCCTCGCCGGGCACCAGCGCGACGGCGTCCACCAGCACCGACTCCGCACCGGTGCGCAGGTCGAGCGAGCACAGGTCGTGGCGCCGGTCGGTGGCCGTGCGGGAGCGCAGGAACAGCACCCGGGTGCCGTCCGGCGAGACCCGGAAGCTCTTGGGAGTGCCCAGGGTGAAGCGCTGGGTGCGGGCCTGGCGACGCAGGAAACTGAGATCGTCCGTCACGGTGTACCACTGTCGCAGACAGGGGCCAGGTGGCGGCCACCACACCCGTGCCGTCGAAGATCCTCGGCGCGCAACGATCCGTAGCCACTCAGCCTCGAATGCGCAACGAACAACGGCGTCCAGCAATGTTCGCCGGATGATTTCGTCATGCGTTCGCCCTAATCTGAACGCATGACGACGTTCGCCGACAAGCCTGCCCGGACCGCCAGCAGCGCCGATTTCATCGCCCTGGACGAGCGGTGGAGCACACACAACTACCACCCACTGCCCGTCGTGATCGCCGAGGGTGAGGGCGCGTGGGTAACGGACGTGCAGGGCGAACGCTACCTCGACTTCCTGTCGGGCTACTCCGCCCTCAACTTCGGGCACCGGCACCACGAACTGGTCTCGGCCGCCGTCGAACAGCTCGGCAGGGTCACATTGACCTCGCGGGCGTTCCACCACGACCAGCTCGGACTGTTCTGCCGCGAACTGGCCGAGCTGACGGGGACCGAACTGGTGCTGCCGATGAACTCGGGTGCCGAGGCGGTCGAGTCCGCGCTCAAGGTCGCGCGCAAGTGGGCCTACCGGGTGAAGGGCGTGCCCGAGGGGCAGGCGCAGATCGTGGTCGCGGACTCCAACTTCCACGGTCGCACCACGACGATCGTCTCGTTCTCCACCGACGACACCGCGCGTGCCGACTTCGGCCCGTTCACCCCGGGATTCGTCGTGGTGCCCTACGGCGACGCCGCAGCGCTGGCCGAGGCGGTGACCGACCGCACCGCGGCGGTGTTGCTGGAGCCGATCCAGGGCGAGGCCGGGGTCGTCGTACCCCCGGACGGCTACCTCGCCGAGGCACGCAGGCTGTGTGACGAGGCGGGTGCGCTGCTCATCGCCGACGAGATCCAGTCCGGTCTCGCCCGCACGGGCACTGTCTTCGCGCTGGACCACGAACGAGTGACCGCGGACCTCTACACGCTGGGCAAGGCACTCGGCGGTGGCATCGTGCCGGTGTCGGCGGTGGTGGGGCGCGCGGACGTGCTCGGCGTCCTCAAGCCGGGAGAGCACGGTTCGACGTTCGGCGGTAACCCGCTCGCCTGTGCGGTGGGGCGCGCGGTGGTCCGCCTGCTGTCCACGGGCGAGTTCCAGCAGCGGTCCACGTCGCTGGGCGCGCACCTGCACACGCGGCTGTCCGAACTGGTCGGTCACGGCGTGTCCGCCGTCCGGGGCAGGGGGCTGTGGGCCGGGGTCGACCTGGCATCCGGTGGTCCGACCGGGCGGGAGGCGTCGGAGGCGCTGCGGGCGCGGGGCGTCCTCTGCAAGGAGACCCACGGCCACACGCTGCGACTCGCTCCCCCGCTGGTGATCGAGGAGTCCGACCTCGACCGGGGTATCGACGCACTCGCCGAGGTCGCCGGTCGCCCGGCGTGAGGGGTGCCGCCACGGCCTGCGGCGCGCTCGCTCTGGTGCTCGGCATGGTCGTGGCGGGACAGCGCGGGCCCTCGGAGGTGGACCGGGTGTTCGAAAGCTGGGTCCACGAGGTCGCGGGCGGGCCCGAGCTGTGGTCCGTGCTGGTGGCACCGACGGAACCGTGGGCGGTGCTGACGGTGCTCGCCGTGGTCGTCGGCGTCGCCGTGGTCCGGCGCCGCCCCGCCGTGGCCGCGCTCGCCGTGGCCGCGCCGGCGCTGGCCGTCTCACTCACGACCCTCGCGTTGAAACCGGCGTTCGACCGGTACTACGACGACCACCTCGCCTACCCCAGCGGGCACACGGTGAGTCTCGTCGCGACGGTGACCGTGGTGGTCCTGGTGTGCGGACCGCGCGGCGCGGTCGCCACGGCGGTCACCGGCGTACTGCTGACGGGTGGCGCGGCGGTCGGCATGGCCGGGCTCGGCTACCACTACGTCACCGACGTGGTGGGCGGCGCCGCCACCGCCGTGGCGCTGACCCTCGGTGTCGCCGTGGCGCTGCGGCGGTGGACGCACCGACGTGCGACGGAGCACCCGGCCGGCCGGCTGGCTCAGCCCGGTGACCCGACGGCCTCACGGGCCAGCGAGGTCAGCCTGCTCACCGCCCGCAGGTACTTCTTGCGGTAGCCACCCGCCAGCATCTCGGCGTCGAACAGCTCGTCCAGCGAGCCGCCCGACACCAGCACGGGCACCGCACGGTCGTAGAGCCGGTCGGCCAGCGCCACCAGCCGCAGCGCGATGGCCTGATCGCCCGCGGGACGCACGCCTCGCAGGTGTACCGCCGCGGCCCCGTCCACGAGCCTGCCGTACCGCGACGGGTGCAGCCGGGCCAGGTGCTCGCAGAGCGCGTCGAAGTCGTCGAGCGTCGCGCCCGGCCATCGCCGTGCCGACGCGGTGAGTTCCTTATCGCTCACCGGCGGGGGTGGGTCGGGAAGCCCCCGGTGGCGGTAGTCGGGGCCGTCCACGCGCACGACGTCGAAGCGCGCCGACAGGGACTGGATCTCGCGCAGGAAGTCCTCGGCCGCGAACCGGCCCTCGCCGAGCTTTCCGGGCAGGGTGTTCGACGTCGCCGCCACGAACACGCCCGCGTCGGTCAGCTCACGCAGCAACCGGTTGACGAGCATGGTGTCGCCCGGGTCGTCCAGCTCGAACTCGTCGATCGCCAGCAGCCGGTGCCCGGACAGTCGCCGCACGGCCTCACCGAACCCGAGGGCACCCACCACATGGGTGAGTTCGACGAACGTGCCGTAGGCCTTCGGGCCGGGCACGGCGTGCCAGACGGAGGCCAGCAGGTGTGTCTTGCCGACCCCGAACCCGCCGTCGAGGTAGAGCCCCTGCCGCTGCGCGGACCGGGACCGGCCGCCGAGGCCCAGCAGGGCACGCCATCCCCCGCGCCCGGCCGGTTCACCCACCCGCTCGGCGAAGCGCGCGCACGCGCTCACGGCCTCGGCCTGGCTCGGTTCGGCCGGGTTGGGCACGTAGGTGGAGAACCGCACGCCGTCGAACCGGGGCGGCGGCACCAGCGTGGAGACGAGCTCGTCGGGGGCGATCTCGGGGTGGCGTGCGGTCAACTGCTCGGTCGGCATACGGCTCAGCGTATGTGCCGCCCCCGGCATGGCATCGCCGGTCGGGCCGTGTTGTGATGGCGGTCGTGGACCGCCTGCTGCCCGACCCGGCCGGACCGTTGACCGACGCCCGGCTGGAGCGGCTCTACGACTACCCCGCCGGTCTCACGCGCCCGTTCGTGCAGGTGAACTTCGTGTCCTCGGCCGACGGCGCGGTGTCGGTGGCGGAACGGTCGGAGGGCCTGTCGCACCCGGCGGACAAGCGCGTGTTCGCGCTCGGCCGCGATCTGGCGGACGTCGTTCTGGTGGGCGCGGGAACCGCGCGAGCCGAGGGGTACCGCGGGGTGCGGGCGCGCGAGGTGCGCACCGAACGGCGCCGCAGGCTCGGTCTGAGCCCGCTGCCCCCGATCGCCGTCGTGACCGGCCGCTGCGGCGTGACCCCGGACGACCCCTTCGTCGCCGACACGGCGGTGCCGCCGCTGGTCATCACCACCCGCGAGGCGCCCCAGCAGCGCAAGGCCGCGCTCACCGGCGCGGGCGTGGACGTCATCGAGGCGGGTACGCACACCGTGGACCCCGCCACGGCGCTGGCCGCGCTCGCCGATCGTGAGCTGCTGCGCGTGGACTGCGAGGGCGGCCCGCAGCTGTTCGGGGCGCTCGCCGCGGCCGACCTGGTCGACCAGCTGTGTCTCACCGTCGCACCGCTGCTGGCCGGGGCGGGGGCCGGGCGGGTCGTCGCGGGCGCGCCGAGCCCGGCACCCCGCTCGCTGCGGTTGGCCTCCGTGCTGCACGAGGACGGTTTCCTGCTGCTCCGCTACCGCAGAGCGGGTGAGAGCCCCGGGTGAGGGCCCGCTCACGTGCGTCTCACCGCGCTCGTGCCACAGTGGAGTGTCGAGGGAAGCTCAGCAGGAAGTGAGGGCTCGTTCCGTGCCGCGCCGTGGTCGTGCTCGCCGCCAGATCGTCCTCGTCGCCGCGCTGACGGGGCTGCTGGCCGCGAGCTGCACGGCGGGACCGTCGACTCGGCCCGCCGTGGTGCAGAACGACGGCGGGCCCCCGGCTCCCTCCACCACCGAGTCCCCGCGCGAGGTGCCGCTGCCGGAGCTGGCGGAGCCTCGCGGGTCGTCGATCGGCTGGGAGGCGTGCGCTCCGGATCTGCTGACCGGCCTCGACCGTGGGCCGGACGCCCCGGCGGTGTCGTGTGCCCGCCTGACGATGTCGCTGGACGCCCCCGGACTGCCGGGCCTCGGCCTCACCCGGCTGGCGCTGAGCAAGGTCGGCGACGGCCCGATCCCGCTGGTGGTGCTCAACGACGTCGGTGGTGTGCCGGGAACCCGCCACGCGGTCGAGCTGGCGCGGACGCTGCCCGCGGAGCTGCGCGAGCGGTTCTCCCTGATCGGCGTCGACCGCAGGGGCACCGGAGCGTCGGACGCGGTGCGCTGCGTGCCGGCCGAGGAACGGGAGGTGCTGCTCGGCCACGACCCCACCACCACGGTCGAACCGATCCTCGACGCGGCGCGGACGGCGGGACAGCAGTGCGCGATCAACCTGGAGGACGTGCAGACCGCGTACGACAGCTGGCGCACCGCGGGTGATCTGGAGGAACTGCGCGCGCAGCTCGGCGTCGCGCGGCTCAACATCCTCGCCCGTGGCGACGGCTCCACCCCCGCCGCCTACTACGCGAGCCGGTTCCCGCAGCAGGCCGGACGGATCGTGCTCGACGGCGTTCCCGACCCGTCCTCCGACGTGCCCGGCGTGCTCGCCGATGTCGCCGAGGGGGCGGAGGCCACACTCGACGCGTTCGCCGAGGACTGCGCCCGGCGGGACTGCCCGCTGGGCGACGACGCCCGCGCCGCCGTGACCGCGCTCGCGGACGAGGCCGGTGCGACGCCGCTGCGGGTGGACGAGCACCGGATGGGGTCGGCGCTCGTCCGGCGCGCCGTGGTGGCCGGCCTGGCCGAGCCCGATCGCTGGCCGGAGCTGGCTGAGGCGATCGCGGCGGCGCGCGACGGCGACGGCGAGTCCCTGTTCGCCTTCGTCCAGCCGTGGCTCACCGACAGCGGTGCGTGGCCCGCCAGGACGGACGGCGCACTCGCCACCCGCTGCAACGACACCGCCACCCGGCTTCCGGGCGATCAGCTTCGCGAGGTCTCGCGCGAGCTGGGGTCCGAGCACCCCGTGTTCGGCGCCGTCGTCGCCCAGCACCTCGCGTGGTGCGGTCCGTGGCCCAGCCGCCAGGAAAGCGTCCCGGAACTCGGCTCGTCCGGCGCGCCGCCGATCCTCGTGCTCAGCACCGCGACCGACCCGCTCACCCCCGAACCGGGCACCGTGCGAGCGGTGGAGCAGATCCCGAGCGCGGTGCGGGTCGCCTGGCAGGGCGTGGGCCACGGAGCGCTCGGGTCCGCCTGTGTCGCCGAGGAGGTCAGCGACTTCCTGGTCGAGGGCACCGTGCCCCGCGACGGCACGCTCTGCCCGGCGTGACCTGCTACGCCCGTCAGCGCAGCAGCAGGGTCGCGACGACGGGCCGGTGGTCGGAGGCCAGGGTGCCGGGCACGGTCGCGTTGAGCGCCCGCACGGGACCGGCCACGGTCACGTAGTCGATGCGCGAAGCCGGGTCGCCTGCCGGATAGGTGTGGCCACCCGCGCGTGAGCCCCACACGTCGCGGACGTGCTCGAACAGCGGTGCCAGCTCGGGCGCGGCGGGCTCGGCGTTGAAGTCACCCAGCAGCAGCTGCCGCGCGCCGGGGGGATCCTCGGCGAGGATGCCGAGCATGTCGTCCACCTGGGCCGCGCGGACCGAGGGATCGCCCCGGAAGTCGAGGTGGGTGTCGTAGACGTGGACCGGGGTGCCGCGAACCGACACGACGACCTCGGCGAAGCCCGGCGCGGGCTCGGGAACGGCGTCGGGATCGAGCGTGGACCAGCGCGTGATGTCGTGGTTGGTGGCCGACAGGATCGGGTGGCGGCTCAGCACCGCCACCCCGTAGCGGCGGCGCTCGTCGCGGCCCGGCGCCGGATCGAGGTCGTAGATCGGCGCGAAGTACACCGACATCCCGGTGAGCCGGGCCAGTTCCCTGGCCTGGTCGGCGTAGCCGCTGCGGTCGGACCAGTGGACGTCGACCTCCTGGAGTGCGACGACGTCCACGTCGGCGGCGCGGACGGCGGCGGCCACGCGGCCGAGATCGGCCCGCCCGTCGGTGCCGATGCCGGTGTGGATGTTGTAGCTCATCACGCGCAGCGCACGGGGCACGGAGGCCGTGGCCGGTGCGGCGAGCATGGTGGCCAGCAGCGCGGTGACGAGGGCGGCGGACAGGGCGGTCAGCGCCCGCCGCGGCGGCCGGCGACGAGGCGCGGCGGAGTGCGTACGGTGAGTCGTCATGCCGGGACACTAGTGCGGTATGCCCGGTCTTGACTGAACCCGGGGCAGATGTTTCGCTGACCGTCGGTGAACCTTCTGTCGTTGCTCGCAGGCCAGACCAAGCACGACCCGCACGCCATCATCGCGATCGACGCCGATCCCGACCAGCCGCAGCATGTCAGCCGCGCCGAACTGTGGCGCCGCACGCTGCAGCTGCGCGCCGATCTCGCGACGGCCGGTGTCGGACGCGGTGACGGCGTGCTCGTCGCGCTGCCCGCGTGGTCCTCGGTACTCGAGTGGCACATCGCGTCCGCCTCGCTCGGCGCTCGCGTCGTCCCGGCCGGTTCCGGCGCGGCGGCCGCCGGGCTCGCCGACCTGCTGCTGCGCGTCCGGCCGAAAGTCGTCGCGCTGCCCCACCTCGCTCCCCTCGGACGCGACGACGCCCGCCCCGCCCTGCGCGACGCGGTGTCGCTCGCGCAGGGTGCGCCGCCGCCGACCGTGGCCGTGGTGACGGCCCCGGGCGGGCGGCCTCCGGTCGACCCCTCGCCGTACGACGTCGGCGCAGGGGCGTGGCTTCCCAGCGCCGCGACGGCGGGGATGCCGATGCCGGACGTGCGGGGCGACGACGAACTCGCCGTGGCGTTCCCGCCCTCCCTGGCGGCGCACCGCGAGTCGGCCCTCACGCGGCACGCGGAAGCGGTCGCGGCCGCGCTCGGCCTCGGCGACGACGTCCTGCTCTGCGCGACCGGACCGGACCATCCGGCATGGCTCGGGCTCGCGCTCGCGGCCGTCGCGGGCGGAGGCACCTGCCTGCTCGAACCGGCGCCGTCTCCCCACGCGGTCCTCGACGACGTGACCCGATTCGGTGTCTCCCACCTCGCGCTCCCCGAGCGGCTCGTGCCGCCGCTGACCGGACCCGGCCGTACACCGGCGACGACCGTGCGCTGGCTCGGCGTCCTCGGCGACACCCTCCCGGAGGGGACGGCGCGGCAGGCGGAGCAGGCTCTGGGCGCCGTCCTCACCACGGTCTACACCGCACCGGGGTTGCTGTGCCCCGCCGCGCTCTGGCCCACCGGCGCACCGCTCGCCGACCGGGTGCGACCGGGCGGCGAACCCCTCGGGCACGGCGCCGAAGTGCGGATCGTCGATCCCGCCACCGGCATCCCGCGCGAACACGGCGAATCGGGCGAAATCCAGCTGCGGGGTTCGATGGCGGCGTGCTCCGTGCTCGACGCTCCGGGCGATCCGGTACCGGGCCGCACGAGCGACGGCTGGTTCGGAACGGGAGACGCGGGCACGCTCGACAGCGGTGGCGTCCTGCGCCGCACGGGCCGCGTCACCGCCACCACACGGGACTGACACCGCCACGCACCCAAGCGTTCTCCGGTGCGGTCGGTGGCGCGTCGCGCCCGTCGCCCGGCCCGCCCGCCGTCGGCTACGGTGGACACCGTGCGAACGCGGGCCAGGATCGTCGTGGGGCTCGCCGTCCTCGTCGTCGTGGCCGCCGTCGCCGCCGCGCTGCTGCCGGTCCCCGGACCCGCCGAGTTGCGCGCGTGGGCGGACGGTCTGGGCATGGCGGGGGTCGCGGCGTTCGTCGCCGCCTACGTCCTGCTCACCGCCGCACCGTTTCCCCGCACCGTGTTCAACCTCGCCGCTGGCCTGCTGTTCGGCGAGTTCGTCGGGATCGCGGTCGCGGTGCTCGCCACCGCGCTGTCGGGCCTGCTCGGTTTCCTCCTCGCCCGCGCGCTGGGCCGCGACGTGGTGCTGCGGCACCTGCACCGCGCGCCGGTACGGGTGGTCAACGACCGGCTCCGGCGTGGCGGCACGCTCGCCGTCGCCTCCCTGCGCCTCATCCCGGTCATCCCGTTCGCTCCGCTGAGCTACCTGTGCGGGGTCTCGTGGCTCACGTTGCGGCCCTACCTCGTGGGCACGGCGCTCGGCAGCCTTCCGGGTACGGTGGCCGTCGTGGTGCTCGGCGACGCGCTCACCGGGACCACACCACCCGCGCTGATCGCCTGCTACGCCACGTTCGCGTTGCTCGGTGCACTGGGACTGTGGCGTGCCGTGCGGTCGGCGGCACCGGAAACCCTTGTGGTCGTGGAGGATTCGCGGACGCGATGACGCGCCCCGCCCGGCGGTTGACGTCGGGTCCGGGGGCAGGGCCGCTACACTCGACCGAGTGTGCGGACGGGGTCGCCGCACCCGGAGCCGAGTTCACGATCGCGGAACGTAACCGAGGAGTAGTGCCATCAACACCGGTCAATTGATCGCAGGTCACTATCGCCTCGTCGAGCACATCGGAAGCGGTGCCATGGGCATCGTGTGGCGTGCGGTCGACGAGCGCCTCGAACGCTCCGTCGCCGTCAAACAGATCATCGCGCAGCCCGGGCTTTCCGACGCCGAGCGCGACACGATGCGGCAGCGGGCGATGCGGGAGGCACGCAACGCGGCCCGGTTCCAGCATCCCAACGCGGTCGTGGTCTTCGACATCGCCGAGCACGACGGCGATCCGTGCCTGGTGATGGAGTACGTCCCGTCGCGCAGTCTGTCCGCGATCCTCACCGAGCACGAGACGATGCCCGTGCCCGAAGTCGCCCGTATCGGGGAGCAGGTGGCCTCGGCGCTCATCGCCGCCCACCGCGCCGGAATCGTGCACCGCGACATCAAACCGGGCAATATCCTCATCGACGACAGCGGTGTCTGCAAGATCACTGACTTCGGTATCTCGCGGGCCACGGGCGACCTCACGCTCACGCAGACGGGACTGATCGGGGGCACTCCCGCCTACCTCGCTCCCGAGCTGGCGCGGGGCGCCGACCCGAAGCCCAGCTCCGACGTGTTCGCGCTGGGCGCGACGCTCTACCACGCCATCGAGGGCCTGCCGCCCTACGGCGACAACACCAACCAGCTGGCCCTGCTCTACGCGGCGGCCAGCGGCAAGATCAACCCGCCTGCCCAGGCGGGCCAGGCCACGGCGTTGCTGATGCGCCTGCTCAGTGCCGAGCCCGACGACCGGCCCAGCATGACGGAGGCCCGCGACACGCTCGCCGCTCTGGCGCTCGGGAAGGCCAAACCCGCGGCGGCCGTCGGTGCGGTGGGCGCCGCCCCACCCGCGCCCAAGGAGCAGACGCGCGAACTCGGCGCCTCCGCCGCGAGCCCGGCCGCACCGCCGCCGTGGCGGCGCGACGCCGCGCCCGAGCAGGCCGCCGCGCCCCGGGCCGCGAATCCCTACCCACCGACCTCGAACGCCACGACCACGGGTGGGACCGCCGGGCCCGACGGACGCAAGAACCTGCTGTTCGGCGCCCTGGCCGCGGTCGTGCTCCTCGCGGCGGCGGCGCTGGTCATCTCTTTGTCCAGTGGCGGAGACGAGAACCCGAACGCCGGAGGGGGCCCGAGCCCGTCGCCCAGCGCGCCCCCGCCCAGTTCCGAGAACCCGGCACCCACGACCGCGGTCAACAGCGGTGGCCCCGTCGGCTGGGGCGAGGCTGGCCAGCTGCTGATCGACTACTACACCGATCCCGGTGACGAGTGGGACATGCTCGCGCCCCAGATCCAGGCGCAGTGGGCCGGTGAGGACGCCTACGAGCAGTACTGGGAGCCGAAGGACGTGCAGTACGCGCGGGGCGCCGAAGCGTACAAGCGCGCCAACAACGACGACGGCTCGGTGGACATCCGGGTCACCGTCGTGCTCGGGGGCACCGAACAGCCGATGTTCGTGCGTGTCATCCGGTCCGGCGACGACCTGCTGATCGCCAGCGACCCCCGGCTGGAGAACAATCAGCAGCTCTGACGCTCGTCACGTGGGAGGAGCCCGCCACGTGGCTTACCGTGGAGATATGGCCGAGAACCCGGGCGCCGAGCGGCACCCTCGCTTCGACGACGACCTCGTCGGGTTGGATCCGCAGGATCCCGAAGCTCGGGAGTTCGCCGAACACCTGGACCGGATGCAGCGCTGTGACCCGAACTTCACCGTGGAGGGATCGCTGCGGGGCGTCGCCGACTTCGCCGAGGGCAGCACGCGAGCAGGCGGTCTGCGCTGGTGGGTGGCCCTGCTCATCATCTGCCTCATCCTCGTCGGTGTCCTGTTCAGCGCATGGGACATCCTGGGCGATCTGTTCGCCTGGCTCGCGGGTTAACCTGGAGACCATGGACTCCCGTACCGAACCGAACCCGAAGGTCGTCAAGTCCGACGAGCAGTGGCGGGCCGAGTTGCGGCCCGAGGAGTACGCGGTCCTGCGACAGTCCGGCACGGAACGCCCGTTCACCGGCGAGTACACCGACACCACCACCACGGGCGTCTACGACTGCCGCGCCTGCGGCGCCGAGCTGTTCCGCAGCGACACGAAGTTCGCGAGCCACTGCGGCTGGCCGTCGTTCTTCGACCCCGCCGACTCCGACGCCGTCCTGCTGCGCGAGGATCGCTCGCTGGGCGCGGTACGCACCGAGGTGCTGTGCGCGACCTGCCACAGCCACCTCGGCCACGTCTTCGAGGGTGAGGGCTACCCCACGCCCACCGACCAGCGCTACTGCATCAACTCGCTCGCCCTGCGCCTGGTCCCGGCCGAGGACTGAGCTTCATACCGTCTCGACTTTGCAGGGCAACCCGTGCGCGCGGCTGAGGCGCAGGTCCGCCGTCAGCAGTGGAAGATCAAGCCGAGCCGCTAGCGCAACGTAGAGCGCGTCGTAGAAACGAACGCGATGCCTCAGTTCCCATGCCTGTCGCCCGATCACCCCGGCGTGTGGATACCGCTGGTCGACCAGCGCGTCCAGTGCCCACACGACCGAGGCCGCCCAGTCAGCGTCAAGCTCACCCGACGTTACTTTGCGGCGGAGGACGTCACCAACTTCAGCGTCGAACAGGTGTGGCGCGTGCAAATCGGCGTTCGGTACCAGTTCAAGCGGTGACGTAGTGCCCGCCGGTCCGAGCAGCAGTTGCAGCGCGGCCGACGCATCCAGCACGTACTCCGCGTTCATTCGTCGCTTCCTTCGGGCCACGGACCGCGGATGGCATCTAGATCGGCGAGGATGCTCTCACGGCTAATCTCACCCTGACCGCTCGCGGCCGCGGACTCGCGAGCACTGTCGAACAAGGCTTTCCTCCTGGCTCGGCGGGCGAGAGTTCCGGCTTGCTCCCGCATGTAGGCCTGTAACGACTTGCCTTCGGACTCCGCAGCCCGGCGCAACGATTCGTAATCGTCCTCGCGAATGTTTCTGATCTGAATGGTGGCCATAGCGCTATTCTAGCGCTAATTCACGGCAGGGCGAGAACCAGCTCGCCGGGCTCCACGCGGGTGCCGGTGTAGAACGGCGTCTCCTCGCGGACGTGCCTGCGGGCCTCGGTGGCGCGCAGGTGCCGCATCAGATCGACGATCCGGTGCAGCTCGTCGGCCTCGAACGCGAGAATCCACTCGTAGTCGCCGAGCGCGAACGACGCCACGGTGTTGGCGCGCACGTCCGGGTAGTCGCGCGCCTCCTTGCCGTGATCGGCGAGCATGGTGCGACGCTCGGCGTCCGGCAGCAGGTACCACTCGTAGGAGCGCACGAACGGATACACGCAGACGTACTTGCGCGGCTCCTCGCCTGCCAGGAACGCGGGGATGTGGCTCTTGTTGAACTCGGCGGGCCGGTGCAGCGCGACCTGGCTCCACACCGGCGTGGACGCCTGCCCCAGCGGCGTGCGGCGGAAGCCGGTGTAGGCGGCCTGCACCTGCTCGATCTCCTCGGCGTGCCACCAGATCAGGTAGTCCGCGTCCGCGCGCAGCCCCGCCACGTCGTACACCCCACGGACGACGACGCCCTTGTTCTCCAGGCCGTCGAGGTAGGCGGTCGTGTCGGCGGCCGCCCGCTGCCGGTCCTCGCCGAGCCTGCCCGGCTCGACCCGGAAGACGGACCAGGCCGTGTAGCGGATGGTGTCGTTCAGTTCCTGATAGTTCAACCGCGCCATGACGCTATCGTCCCACCAGCCGCAGGGCGGCGGCTTCTCCGGTCGCGACACATGCCGGGATCCCCACACCCTGCAGCGCCGCCCCGGCGACCGCGAGGCCGTCGAGCCGCTCGACGGCCCGTTCGATCCGGGCGACGCGGGCGGTGTGGCCCACGCCGTACTGGGGCAGCCCACCGCCCCAGCGCGTGACCACGGAGTCCACCGGCGACGCGGTGACACCCGTGAGTTCCGCGAGGTCGGAGCGCACGCGCTCGACCAGCTCGTCGTCGGAGACCCGCAGCACGTCCGCCTGCCCGAAGCGGCCGACCGAACCCCGCATCAGCACGGGCTCGCCCGCCCGGGCGTGGTGCTCCCACTTCCGCGCCGAGAACGTGAACGCCTTCGCCGTGAAGTGGCTGGAGTCCCGGCGCCGCTCACCTTCCCCGATGAGCACCCCGGACGACGGCGGCAGCTCCGTTCCGGGCGGCAGGGCGAGCGCGACCACGGCCATCGACGCCAGCTCCACCTCGGCGTACGCGGCGGCGGCCTCGGGAGCGAGCGGGGCGAGCAGTCTGCTAGCGGCGGGTGGCGGCACGGCCAGCACCACGGCGTCGGCCGCCAGCTCAGGCTCTGCCGGGGCGTGTGCGGCAGCCGCGGCGCCGAGGCGCACCCGCCAGCCGCCGTCCGGGTGTCGCAGCACCTCGCGCACCGGTTCGCCGAGCCGCAGCTCGGCCCCGCTGCCGGCCACCAGCCGGTCCACCAGCTCGCCGAGCCCGCCCGGCAGCGTGGCGAACACCGGGGCCGCGCTCGACCGGGCGGGCAACGACCGGGCCACGGCCTCGGTGAGGGTGGCGGCGCCCGCGTCGAACGCCGCGGCCACCGGGGGCAGCACAGCCCGCAGCCCCAGCCCGTCCGCTCCCCCGGCGTACACGCCACCGAGCAGCGGGTCGACGAGGCGGTCCACCACCTCGTCGCCGAACCGCTCGCGTACCAGGCCGCCCAGGGACACGTCGTCGTCCGGCAGCCGCACGGCGGGTTTCTCCGCCTCCGCCGCCACGGCCCGCACCCCGTCGGCGGACAGCACACCCGCCATCGGGTCGGGCGAGGCGGGAAGCCCCATCAGGGTGCCCTTGGGCAGCGCGACCGTCTCTCCCCGCGCGCGCAGCGTGGCCGAGGCGGCGGTGGGGTGCACGATCCGGTCGCCGAGCCCGACCTCGCGCAGCAGCGCGATACCTTCGGGGCGGCGGGCGAGCACGGCCTCGGCTCCCATGTCGAACGGCCTTCCGGCCAGCTCGGCGGTGTGGATCTTCCCTCCGGGCCGGGACGCGGAGTCGCACACGACGATGCGAGCCGACGCGCCGAGCTCCGCGCGCAGCCGCCACGCGGCGGCGAGCCCCGCGATGCCCGCGCCGACCACGACGACGCGCGAGGGGGTGGAGGCGTCGCGGGAGATCACAGGCTGTGCGCCAGTTCCACGACGCGGGTCAGGACCTCGGGATCGGTCTCGGGCAGCACGCCGTGGCCCAGGTTGAGGATGTGCCCGCCCGCGGCGCGGCCCTCGGCGACGATGCGCCGCACCTCGTCCTCGACGACCGGCCACGAGGCGGCCAGCAGCGCCGGGTCGAGATTGCCTTGCACCACCGGCGCGGGCAGCCCCGGCACGGACAGCCTGCGGGCGGCCTCGTCGAGCGGCAGCCGCCAGTCCACGCCGACCACGTCCGCACCGGCCTCGCGCATGGCGGGCAACAGCTCGCCGGTACCCACACCGAAGTGGATGCGCGGCACGCCGTACTCGGCGACGTCGGCCAGCACGGCGGCCGAGTGCGGCAGCACGAACTCGCGGTAGTCCTTCTCCGACAACGCTCCGGCCCACGAGTCGAACAGCTGCACGGCGTCGACACCCGCGTCGAGCTGGGCGCGCAGGAACGTCGACGTGGTCCGGGCGAGTGTCGCGGCCAGCGCGTGCCACAGCTCGGGTTCGCTGCGCATCAGCGCCTTCGTCCGTGCGTGGTGCTTGCTCGGGCCGCCCTCGATCAGATAAGAGGCGAGCGTGAACGGTGCTCCCGCGAACCCGATCAGCGGGGTCCGGCCGAGCCGTTCCACCAGCAGGCGCACGCCCTCGGCGACCGGGCGCAGCTGCTCGGGCTCCAGCTCGGGCAACCGGGCCACGTCGTCGCGGGAGCGCACCGGTTCGGCCACGACCGGCCCGGTGCCCGCGACGATGTCGATGTTCACGCCCGCGGCGCGCAACGGGACCACGATGTCGCTGAAGAGGATGGCGGCGTCGACCCCGTGCCTGCGGACGGGCTGCATCGTGATCTCCGCGAGCAGTTCGGGATCGAAGCACGCCGACAGCATCGGTACTCCCTCCCGCAGTCGCCGGTACTCGGGCAGGGACCGACCTGCCTGGCGCATGAACCACACGGGCACGTGAGCGGGCGCGCCGCCCCGCGCGGCGACGAGCAGCGGGGCTTCTGAGAGATCACGGCGGGCCGGCACCGGAGTAGTTGTCATCACCGACAATCGTGCCATGCCGCCCTGGTCGGGCCACCCCCGGCGCGCCTGTTCCCAGCCGGTACGCCCGGCGTCCTACAGTCGGACGGTGACCGCGATGACCCAGGCGCCCGAAGAGTTTCGTGCCGCCGTTGCCGCGTTGCGTTCCGTGAGGACGCGGCCCGAGGTGACGCTGGAGCCGATCAAGGCGCCCCAGCGCCTGGCGCCCTGGGCGTTCGCGCTCGCCGCGGAGACCACGGGACCCGACGACGTTCCCGCCACGGGCAGGCTCGTCCTGCTGCACGATCCCGACGGCCACGACGGCTGGGACGGGGTCTTCCGCCTCGTCGTCTACCTGCGCGCCGAGCTCGACCCCGAGCTGGCCACCGATCCGTTCCTTCCCGCCGTCGGCTGGTCGTGGCTCACCGACGCGCTCGACGCGTCGGGTGCCTCGTGGACCGCGCTCGGCGGCACGGTCACCGGAACGTCGTCGGCGCGCTTCGGCGACATCTCGGGGCCCTCGCGCACGGACGACGTCGAACTTCGTGCGTCGTGGACCCCGACGAGCCCCGAGCTGGAGCCCCACGGGGAGGCGTTCTCCCAGACCCTCGCGCACTACGCGGGTCTCCCTCCGGTCGGGGTCACGGCGTTCGGGCAACGCCGGGGCTGACCGGCGCGCCCCCGATTCCGCACACCCCGTACTCTTCCCTCACGTCAGGGAAGATTCCTCGCCGATCCGGCCGATCCGGTGTATTGCCGAACCTCCCGCCGTGGCGCCGGAAACCGTCGTCTCGGGCCGGTGCACAGCGCAGATGCACGCGCGCGTGGCCCCCGGGAACTTGTGTACATCGTCGACACAGCGCGAGCCGTTAACCACTTTGCGTACAAGAACCCGAATGCGCTATCCACAAGGTGGTGAGGAGTTACCCGATAGGGATAGATCCACGGTGATTGCCCCCACTGACCCACTTGGGCGGCTAGAGTGCTTTCGACGACACCACTTTCGGTCTAAAGCTGGCGCGGCTGATTGGCCGAAAGTCCCGGTGCCGGTCGGGGGGCACGACCGACTCCAGGGAGGTAGTGACGTGGCTGCCGTCGGCTTTACTCAGGCCGTCCGATCCACGCCAGCCGGCACCTTGCCGGCGAGCATGGTCCCGCACCCGCGGGAGGAACTGTTCTCTGTGCTGGTGGTCGACGACCACCCACTGTTGAGGGAGGCGATCGCCGCACGACTTGCGCAAATGGGCGCGGGCACGGTCCACGAGGCCGCGACCGTCGCGGAGGCGAGAGCGAGAGCGGCCGCGACCGGCCCGTGTGACCTCGCGATACTCGACCTCGGACTGCCGGACGGAAGCGGGATCGAGCTCGTCACGGAGCTGCGCAGCAGCGGCTGGCTCCGCGTCGTGGTCCTGGCGTCCTCCGACGATCCGTACGCCGTCCGCTCGGCCTTCCAGGCCGGGGCGCAGGCGTACCTGTTGAAGTCCGCGTCGCCGGTGGTCGTCACCGACGGCGTCCGGCGGGTACTGGAGGGCGGCGTGTACGCCGACCCGAGCGTGGCGCCCGTCCTGGCCACCGGCACCCGCGTGGCCGGCACCGACAACACTCCGAGGGAGCTGTCGGCCCGCGAGGTCGAGGTGCTGCAACTCGTGGCCGACGGCCAGTCCAACAAGGAGATCGGTGAGGAGCTCAGCCTCTCCGCGCTCACGGTGAAATCGCACCTGTCGCGGATCGGCCGCAAGCTCGGCACCGGTGACCGGGCGCAGATGGTGGCGCTGGCGATGCGTGCTGGCGTCATCCGCTAGAGCACGAACAGGACCCTACGGGGCGGGCGGACCAGGCGCGGTATACCCGTCCCGTAGGGTTCACTGTCGTGGACAACGCAGCTCACGGCTCCGAGGCGGCGGGCGACGCTGCGCCGCTCCCGCTGACCGAGCCCGCGGACGGCACCCCGGACGTCGTCGACGACCCGGACGCGCTGCGCGACGCCTGTGAGCGGCTGGCGGGCGGCCATGGTGCGCTCGCCGTGGACACCGAGCGCGCGTCGGGTTACCGGTACTGGCCGAGGGCCTACCTGGTGCAGATCAAGCGCGAGGGCGCCGGAACGTTCCTCATCGACCCCATTCCCGTGCGCGACCATCTCGCGCCGCTCGCGGAGGTGCTCAACTCCGACGAGTGGATTCTGCACGCGGCGTCGCAGGACCTGCCGTGCCTGGCCGAGCTGGGGCTGCACCCACCGTCGCTGTTCGACACGGAACTGGCGGGACGGCTGGCCGGCTACCAGCGCGTGGCCCTGGGCACGCTGGTGGAGTCGCTGCTCGGCTACCGGCTGGAGAAGGGGCACAGCGCGGCAGACTGGTCCCGGCGCCCGCTGCCGGTCGACTGGCTCAACTACGCCGCTCTCGACGTCGAGTTGCTGCTCCCGCTGCGGGAGCGCCTGGAGGCGCAGCTGGCGGAGTCGGGCAAGCTGGAGTGGGCCCGGCAGGAGTTCGAGGCCGTGCGAACCGCACCGGCGCCCGCACCGAGGACCGAGCCATGGCGGCGTACCTCGGGAATCCACAAGATCCGAACCGCACGGGGACTCGCCGCCGTGCGGGCGTTGTGGGAGGCCCGCGACGAACTGGCCCGCAGGCGCGATCGCGCACCCGGCAGGGTCCTGCCCGACAGCGCCATCGTCAACGCGGTCCTGACCGATCCCCGCACCGCGGCCGAGCTGCAACAGCTTCCCGTCTTCGGCGGCAAGATGCAGCGCAGGCACACGACGCGCTGGCTGCGCCAGTTGCAACTCGCGCGCAGCCTTGCCGATGCCGAGCTGCCCAGCACCGCCGTCACGAACGACGGCCCACCGCCACCGAACCGCTGGGCGGACAAGGACCCCGACGCGGCGGCCCGGCTCGGCGCGGCCAAGGCGTCGCTGGCCGAGGTCGCTGAGCACCATCAGCTTCCGGTGGAGAACCTGCTGCTGCCGGAACTCGTGCGCCGCCTCTGCTGGAGCCCGCCCGCCGACCCGGTTCCGGAGCGGGTGGCCGACGCGCTCGCCCTGGGCGGGGCCCGGCCGTGGCAGATCGAGCTGACGGTGCCCGCCCTCGCACGCGCGTTGCACGCGCGGGGCTGATCACCTCAGCCCTGGGCGGCGACCGGCAGCACCACCGACACCGCGAGCCCACCGTCGCCCACCGGTTCGGCTCCCACGGTTCCGCCGTGCGCGCGCACCGCGGCCTGCACGATCGACAGACCCAGGCCCGCGCCGGTCCGGGCGGTGCGGGCCACTCCCGCCCGCCGGAACGGCTGGAACAGCCCGGCCACCGCCTCCGGGTCGATGACGTCTCCGGACGAGCGGACCGACAGGCCCACCCACGGCCCGCTCCACTGCCGGGTGGAGACGGCGATCCACCCGCCCTCGACGTTGTGGTTGACGGCGTTCTCCAGCAGGTTGCCTGCGACACGTTCGAGCAGCGCGGGATCGCCCCGGGTCAGGGCGGGGGCGAGGTCGAACTCCACGTGCAGGCCCCTGCGCTGCGCACCTGCCCGGGCCGCGCGCCACGCGGTCTCCACCACCGCGGCGAGGTCGACCGGCTCGCGCACGGCGAGTTCGGCACCGTCGGTGCGGGCGAGCAACAGCAGTGAGTTCACGAGTCGCTCGGCGCGGTCTGTGGCGTCGCGCACCACGCCGGCCATGCGACGCAGCTCGGCCTCGTCGGCGTGCTCGTCGGCGAGCGTGACCTCCAGCTCGGTCCGAATCACCGACAGCGGCGTCCGCAGTTCGTGACTGGCGTTGGCGACGAAGTGCCGCTGGGCGTCGAACGCGCCCTGGAGGCGGTCGAGCATCGCGTCGAACGTGTGCGCGAGCTCGGCCAGCTCGTCGCGGGTCCGCACCGCGCCGATGCGCTCGCCCATCGACTCCACCGACAACCTGCGCGCCGTGCCGGTGATCTCCCGCAGTGGCCGCAGCACCCGGGCCGTGAGCGTCCACGCCAGGATGCCCGCGGCGACCACCACGAACACGAACGAGATCACGCCCGCGGCGACCATGCGTTCCCGTGCCTGTTCCCGCAGGTGGTCGGCCAGTACCGACGCCTCCACGTCGACGCCGTCGACCCGCACCAGGGTTCCGGGCGGCAGCTGCGGCACGGCGGCGACCGAGTCGCCGACGAGCTGCCACGCAAGCCACAGCAGGAGCACGCTCACCGCGGCGACGAGCGTCGTCGCCAGCACGGTGACGCGGGCACGCAGGCTTCGCGCGGGCAGGCCGCTGCGGCGGATCACCGCTCCAGCGAACCAGAGTCCCCGGCAGGCCCCGCGCCGGGCACCCGGTATCCCGAACCCACCACCGTCTCGATCAGCCCCGGTTCGCCGAGCTTCTTGCGCAGCGTCATGACCGTCACGCGCACCGTGGTGGTGAACGGGTCGGCGTTCTCGTCCCACACCCGTTCGAGCAGTTCCTCACTGCTCACCACGGCGCCCTTCGCCGCGAGCAGCACCTCCAGCACGCCGAACTCCTTGCGGGTCAGCTCGACCGGTGCCCCGGCGCGGGTCACGATCCGCTTGGCCGGGTCCAGTTCGACGTCGCCCGCGACGAGCACCGGCGGGGTCGCCGGAGTCGCCCTGCGGCCCAGCGCCCGCACCCGGGCCACCAGCTCGGGGAACGCGAACGGCTTGGCGAGGTAGTCGTCAGCGCCGAGCGAGAGGCCCTCGACCCGGTCGGACACCGTGCCGCTCGCGGTCAGCATCAGCACCCGCGTCAGCTCTCCCGAGTGGACGATCTCCCGGCACAGCTCGTCACCGGGCATTCCCGGCAGGTCCCGATCCAGCACCACGACGTCGTAGCGCGTCACGGTCGCCTTCTCGTGACCGTCGTCCCCGGTGAACGCGACATCGACGGCCATGCCCTCGCGCCGCAGGCCCCGCGCGACGGCCTCCGCCAGCGGCGCCTCGTCCTCTACCACCAATACGCGCACGTCAACACCGTGTCACAGCTACCTGAGAGAGACCTGATGGACACCGCGTCAGTCCCGCGGTGTGTCGACCGCCTCATCGGCGCGCTCCTCCGCCCCGCTCGTCGCGCCACCGAGCCTGCCCGCGGCCCACTCCGTCACCCGGCGCGCCACGTCCTGCGCGGTGAGCCCGATGCCCGCGAGCACCTCGTCCCTGCTGCCGTGCTGAAGGAATCGCTGGGGCACCCCGAGAGCGCGCAACGGGACGTCACAGTCGGCGTCGCGCAGCGCCGCCGCCGTCGCCGACCCGACGCCACCGTGCCGCCCGCTGTCCTCCAGCGTGACGACCAGCCGGTGCGACGCGGCGAGCGCGACCAGTTCCTCCGGAACGGGCAGCACCCAGCGCGGATCGACCACGGTGACGCCGATGCCCTGGTCGGCGAGCCGGCTCGCGGCGGCGAGCCCGAGCTTGGCGAAGGCGCCGACGGCGACGAGCAGCACGTCCTTCTGCTCGTCGCGGCGAAGGACGTCCACACAGCCGAGACGTTCCACGGCCGGGACCGACTCCACGACGCCGCCCTTGGAGAAGCGCAACGCGGTGGGCCCGTCGGAGACGGCCACGGCCTCCCGCAGTTCCTCGCGCAGGGTGGCCGCGTCGCGGGGCGCGGCCACGCGCATCCCGGGCACCATGCCGAGCAGGGAGAGGTCCCACATGCCGTGGTGACTCGGCCCGTCCGGGCCCGTGATGCCAGCGCGGTCCAGCACGAGCGTGACGGGCTGGCGATGCAGCGCCACGTCCATGAGCAACTGGTCGAACGCGCGGTTGAGGAACGTGGAGTAGACCGCCACCACCGGGTGCAGGCCGCCCATCGCGAGCCCGGCGGCCGAGGTCACCGCGTGCTGCTCGGCGATGCCGACGTCGAACCACCGGTCGGGATACGCCTCGGCGAAGGTGTGCAGGCCGGTCGAGCGCAGCATCGCCGCCGTGACGGCGACGACGTCCTCGCGCTCGGCACCGATCTTGGTCAGCTCCTCGCCGAAGACCGAGGTCCAGCTGGTGCCCTTGGCCGGTGGCCTGCCGGTCTCCGGGTCGATCGGGTCGGTCTGGTGCATCTGGTCGGCCTCGTGGTTCACCGCAGGCGGGTACCCGTGCCCCTTCTCGGTGACGGCGTGCACGATGACCGGGCCGCCGAAGGCCCTGGCGTTGAGCAGGGCCTTTTCCAGCGCCTCCAGGTCGTGCCCGTCGACCGGGCCGATGTACTTCATGCCCAGGTCGGAGAACATGACCTGCGGGCTCAGGGCGTCCTTGATGCCGGCCTTGGCCGCGTGCAGCGCGGTGTAGATCGGCCTGCCGACGACCGGGGTGTTCTGCAGGAGTTCCTTCCCGCCGTCGAGCAGGCGCTCGTAGCCCCTGCGCAGCCGCAGCGAGGCGAGGTGCTCGGCGAAGCCCCCGATGGTCGGCGAGTAGGACCGGCCGTTGTCGTTGACGACGATCACGACCGGACGCTCGGGATCGGCGGCGATGTTGTTGAGGGCCTCCCAGCACATGCCGCCGGTCAGGGCGCCGTCGCCCACGACGGCGACGGCGTGCCGGCCCTCGCCCGCCAGCTGGTACGCCTTCGCGAGCCCGTCGGCGTACGACAGGGCGGTGGAGGCGTGGCTGTTCTCGATGACGTCGTGCTCACTCTCCGCACGCGCCGGATAGCCCGCGATGCCCCCGAGTTGGCGCAACGTGTCGAACTCGCCGTGACGGCCAGTGACGATCTTGTGGACGTAGGACTGATGCCCGACGTCGAAGAGCAGCGCGTCGTTCGGGGAATCGAAAACCCGGTGCGCGGCGAGCGTGACCTCCACGACACCGAGGTTCGGCCCGAGATGACCGCCCACCCTGCGCACCTTCTCCACGAGGAATTCCCTGATCTCCCCGGCCAGCTCGGCCAGTTCCTCGTGGTCCATCCGCCTGAGGTCGGCCGGCCCGTGCACGGACTCCAGCAACGTCACGCTCCACCTCGCTACCGTTGTTGTCGCTGCCTCGTCCTGCTCAGTCTAGGGACACCGCCCACCGTCGGGCGAAGCGCTGCTTCGGAGCGCATCCGGCCGGATACTGGTCCGTGGGCCGCGTACGGCTTCGACACGCCCGCGCGGCGGCGAGCGGGACGAGAGGGGAGGCCCATGGCGCGCGAGTTCGACTACGTCGTGGTCGGTGGCGGCACCGCGGGCGCGGTGGTGGCGGCGCGGCTGTCGGAGGACGCGAACACCTCCGTCTGCCTGGTCGAGGCCGGTCCCTCCGATGTGGACGACCAGGCGGCGCTGCGGCTCGACCGGTGGATGGCGTTGCTGGAGTCGGGCTACGACTGGGACTATCCGGTGGAGCCTCAGGTGAACGGCAACTCGTTCCTGCGCCACGCACGGGCGAAGGTGCTGGGCGGCTGCTCGTCCCACAACTCGTGCATCGCCTTCTGGGCGCCGGCCGAGGACCTCGACGAGTGGGCCTCGCTCGGGCTGCCGGGCTGGTCGGCCGCCGACATGTTCCCGCTGTACCGCGAGCTGGAGAACAACGACGGGCCCGGGGAGCACCACGGCCGGGCCGGCCCGGTTCGCATCCGCTCGGTGCCGCCGCACGACCCGGCGGGTTCCGCGCTGCTGCGCGCCTGCGAGCAGGCGGGAATCCCGACCACCGGGTTCAACTCGGGCACCACCGTCACCCACGGCGCGAACTGGTTCCAGATCAACGCGAGAGAGGACGGCACCAGGGCGTCGGCGTCGGTGTCCTACCTGCATCCCGTCCTGGGCAGGCGGCCGAACCTCGCGGTCCGGACCGGGGTGCGAGCCAAGCGGCTGACCTTCGACGGGCTGCGCTGTACGGGCGTGGAGATCCTCGGCGAGGACCTGGTCCACAGTGAACAGATTCGCGCCCGCCATGAGGTGGTGGTGAGCTGCGGCGCCATCGACAGCCCGAAGCTGCTCATGCTCTCCGGTATCGGCCCGGCCGAGGAACTCGCGGGCTTCGACATCGACGTCCTGGTGGACTCCCCCGGCGTCGGCCGCAACCTTCAGGACCACCCGGAAGGGCTGGTCCAGTGGGAGGCCCGCAGACCGATGATGGCCGAATCCACCCAGTGGTGGGAGATCGGGATCTTCACCACCACCGAACCGAGCCTCGACCGGCCGGATCTGATGTTCCACTACGGCTCGGTGCCGTTCGACCTCAACACGCTGCGCCACGGCTACCCCACCACGGAGAACGGGTTCTGCCTCACCCCGAACGTCACCCGGGCGCGCTCCACCGGCACCGTCCGTCTGCGGACGCCGGACTTCCGCGACAAGCCCAGAGTGGACCCCCGCTACTTCACCGATCCCCACGACATGCGCGTGATGACGTACGGCATCCGCCTCGCCCGCTCGATCGTCGCGCAACCCGCGATGCGGGAGTGGGCGGGCGAGGAACTGGCACCCGGCCCCGCCACGGTCACCGACGAGGAGATCGCCGACTACATCACCAAGACCCACAACACCGTGTACCACCCCGCGTGCACGGTGAAGATGGGCCCGGCCAGCGACCCCATGGCGCCGCTGGACGAGCGGTTGCGGGTTCGCGGGGTCTCCGGGCTGCGCGTGGCGGACGGCTCCGTCATGACGTTCCTCGTCGCGGTCAACCCGGGGATCACCACCATGGCGATCGGGGAGAAGGCCGCCGACCTGCTCGCCGAGGACGCGGGCCGCGGCTGACCGTGCTCGCGCTCTCAGCGCCGCCACAGGGGCAGCATGGCGTCGCGCACCTCCGCCAGCAGCTCCGTCATGGCGGCCTCGGCGTCGGCGGGCACTCCGCGCGCGACCGCCTGCGCGACTTCCTCGTGCAGGTCGAGCGCTTCGGGCACGGGCTGGTGTGGCATGAGCCCGAGCTGGGTGCGCCCGCGCAACACCACGGCCACCACGTCGGCGAGCGCGCCGAACATCTCGTTGCCGCTCGCGCGCAGGAGCAGGGTGTGGAACGCGACGTCGTCCTCCATGAACTCGTCGAGCCGTCCCGCCTCACCCGGACCACGCATGCGGGCGGCGATGTCCACGGCCTCGGCCCGCTGCTCGGCCGAGGCACTGCGGGCGGCCGCGGCCGCCGCCAGCGGCTCCACCGCGATCCGCAGCTCGGTGAGCGAGCGGAGCTGGTCGTCGCGACCGGGACCGGCAAGGCGCCACCAGATGACGCGCGGGTCGAAGACGTTCCAGCTCGACCGCGCCTGCACGGTGATGCCGATGCGTCTGCGGGAGCGGACGAGGCCCATCGACTCCAGGACCCGCATGGTCTCACGGGCGACGGTGCGCGACACCCCGAACCGCTCCTGAATGCGGTCCAGGGTGAGCACGTCGCCGCTGGCCAGCTCGCCACTGGTGATCTCGGACCCCATGGTGTCCAGCACGGTGTTGTGCAGGACCTCCACGCCCGCCTCGGGCTCAACGCTCACGCACCGACCCTATCCCGGCACCGTGTCTTCACAGGGAGGACTCATTGGTGTTATCTTTCGCCGTCAAAAGTAACACCTTTTGATCGAGGAGCGACATGACTGCCACCTGCCTGGTGGTGATGGGGGTGTCCGGAGCGGGCAAGAGCACCATCGCCCGCCGGCTCGCGGACTCCCTCGGCTGGCCCATGGCCGAAGCCGACGAGTTCCATCCCCCTGCCAACATCGACAAGATGACCGCGGGGGTGCCGCTCACCGACGCCGACCGGGCTCCGTGGCTGGCGGCACTGCGGGACTGGATCACCGAGCAGTCCCGGAACGGGATCGACACCGTCGTCACCTGTTCCGCGCTCAAGCACGGCTACCGCGACGTGCTGCGTGAGGCCCGCGCCCGGGTGCGGTTCGTCCACCTGGCCGGCGGGCAGGATCTCGTCACCGATCGGCTGAGCACCCGGTCCGGTCACTTCATGCCGCCCTCGCTGCTGGACTCACAGTTCGGCGACCTCGAAGAACTGGCCGCCGACGAGGACGGCGTCACCGTCGACCTCGCCCGGTCGCCGGAGGAGATCGTGGAGTCCGCCCTGCTGCGGCTCGACCTCCACCCCGGCGCACCCCCGGGACGGTAAGTCCGCACTCCCCACCCACCGCGACAGCAACGGAGCTTCGTATGAACACCGACGAGTGGACGCAGACCCTCGGCGTCGGCCCACTTCTGGGCATCGCCGCGGGTGCGATCGCCGTCCTGCTGGTGCTCATCATCACACTGCGGGTGCACGCGTTCCTGGCACTCGTCGTGGTGAGCATCGCGACCGCCTTCGCGACCGGTATCCCGGCAGGCCAGATCCTCGACACGCTCACCGAGGGATTCGGCTCGACACTCGCGAGCGTGGCGCTGCTGGTCGGCTTCGGCGCCATGCTGGGCAGACTGCTGGAGGTCAGCGGCGGGGCGCAGTCGCTCACCGACGCCATGATCCGGCGATTCGGCGAACGGCGGGCACCCCTGGCACTGGGTATCGCGTCCCTGCTGTTCGGCTTCCCCATCTTCTTCGACGCCGGGCTCGTCGTCATGCTGCCGATCGTGTTCTCGGTGGCGCGCAGGCTCGGTGGCAGCGTGCTGCTCTACGGCCTGCCCGCGGCGGGCGCCTTCTCGGTCATGCACATCTACGTGCCGCCGCATCCCGGACCCGTCGCGGCGAGCACACTGCTGGGCGCCGACATCGGCCTGGTCATCGCCTTCGCCGTGCTCATCGCCGTGCCGACCTGGTACCTCACCAGCTACCTGTACGGCATGTGGATCGGCAAGCGCATCGTGCTGCCGGTGCCCGACATCCTGGGCGACACCGAGGCCGACCAGGACGAGCAGCCGCCCGCTCCCAGCACCGTCATCGGACTGCTGCTGCTTCCGCTGGTGCTCATCTTCGCCAACACGGGCCTCAGCACGGCGGGTGACGCGGGCTGGATCTCCACCGACGCGGGCTGGTACGACGTCGTGCTCACGCTCGGCTCCACGCCGATCGCCCTGCTGATCACGGTGTTCGTCGCCAGCTACGTGCTGGGCACCCGGCGCGGCAAGGGCATGGCCGTGGTCGAGCGGGTGCTCGACTCGGCGCTCGGCCCGGTGTGCGCGATCATCCTGATCACCGGTGCCGGCGGCATGTTCGGTGGGGTCCTCCAGGCCAGCGGCATCGGCGACGCCCTGGCGGAGTCGCTGTCCGACCTCGGGCTGCCGGTGATCGTGGCCGCGTACGTCATCGCCACCGCGCTGCGGATCGCGCAGGGCTCGGCCACGGTCGCGCTCACCACGGCGGCGGTGCTGGTGCAACCGCTGGTGGCGGACGGGGCGTTCAACTCCGTCGAGGTCGTGGCGATCGTGCTGGCACTGGCCGCGGGCTCGGTCACGGCGGGCCACGTCAACGACTCGGGCTTCTGGCTCGTGGGCCGGTTCTTCCAGATGGACGTCAAGACCACGCTCAAGACGTGGACGGTCATGCAGACCACCATCGGGCTCGTCGGCTTCGGCCTGTCGAGCGTGCTCTACCTCGTGGCCTGAACTCCGTTCGCTCGCGACACGGCCGCCCCGCGCGGCCGTGTCGCAGCTCACGGCCGCGAAGTGATCGAGAAGTTTGCGACCTCACCGCCGCCGTCCCTACTCTCGAAGGTGTACGAAACAGTTTCGTTCGCTGAGGGGCAGGCATGGTGGAGTCGGCATCCCGCCGCACCCGGTTGACGCCGGAGCGCGAGCGGGAGCTGTTCACCTCCGTCATCGAACTGGTGCGCGAACAGGGCTACGAGGCCGTCACCATGGACGCCATCGCCGCGCGCACCCGCGCCAGCAAGGCCACTCTCTACCGGCAGTGGGAGAGCAAGCCGACCCTGATCGCCACCGCGCTGCGCCACCTCGCCGGGCCGTCCGAGGACGTCGACACCGGCTCCCTCGCCGAGGACCTGCGGAGCCTCGTGGGGCACCTGTTGCATCACGCGACCGAGGACACCGCGCTGCTCAACGGCCTGGCCCACGCGGTGTCGAAGGACGCCGACCTGTGGCGCGCGCTCTACGACCTCCACATCCGGCCGGGGCTCGAACTGGTCGACACCGTACTGCGACGCGCCGTGGAGCGGGGCGAGCTGGCGCCCGACAATCCCGCACGGCCGTTCGTCCCGCAGCTCATCCTCGGCGCGTTCGGCACCCGCAGGCTGCTCGAGAACCGCGACGCCGACGGCGACTACATGGACAGCTACCTCAAGGGCGTGGTGTTTCCCGTACTCGGCATCGACTGACCGGCGGAGGTTCGGCCCCCCGACGGAGTGACCCCGGCCGCCGCCTGCCCGTTTCCACCCACACAGATAACAGGAGTCTTGCCCATGGCCACGTGGCTGTACCGGCTCGGCCGCTTCGCCTTCCGGCGTCGCGGCCTCGTCGCCGTGTTCTGGGTGGTGGTGCTCGCCGCCGCGGGCGGTGCCGCCGCCTCCGCGTCATCCACAGCCTCGACCTCGATCTCCATCCCGGGCACCGAGGCACAGCAGGCGTTCGAACTGCTGGAGGAGCGCTTCCCCGGCAGCAGCCCCGACGGCGCGACGGCGCGCGTGGTCTTCGAAGCCCCCGAGGGCCAGCAGCTCACCGATCCCGCCCACCAGCGGGCGGTCTCCGGGATCGTCGCCGACCTCAACGGCAGCCCGCAGGTGCAGCAGGCCGTCGACCCGTTCCAGGCCCGTGCGGTGAGCCAGGACGGCAGCATCGCCTACGCGCAGGTCAGCTATTCCACGACCGCGTTCGAACTGACCGACGAGGCGAGGGACGCGCTGGACGCCGCCGTCGAGACCGGCGAGGACGCCGGGCTCCGCGTGGAGGTCGGCGGGGACGCGCTGACGACCATTCCCGAGACAGGGGCCACCGAGGTGATCGGTGTGATCGTGGCCGCCGTGGTCCTGCTCATCACGTTCGGCTCCCTGATCGCGGCCGGGCTCCCGCTGCTGACCGCACTGATCGGCGTGGGCATCAGCGTCTCCGTGATCACCGCGCTCACGGGCGTCCTCGAACTCGACAGCACCACCCCGATCCTCGCGACGATGATCGGGCTCGCCGTCGGCATCGATTACGCGCTGTTCATCCTGTCCCGCTACCGGGCCGAGCTGAGCGAGGGCCGAGCCCCGCTCGACGCCGTCGGCCGTGCCGCCGGCACCGCGGGGTCCGCCGTCGTGTTCGCCGGGCTGACCGTCATCATCGCGCTGGCGGGCCTCGCGGTCGTCAACATCCCCATCCTGACGAAGATGGGTCTCGCGGCGGCCGGTGCGGTGGTGCTCGCGGTGCTCGTGGCGCTGACCCTCATCCCCGCGCTGATCGGATTCGCGGGCCGTCGCGTCCTGCCGCGCAAGCAGCGTTCCGCCGCCGCTCCCACCTCCGAGGGCAAGCCCGGCGCGGGCACCCGCTGGGCCCGGTTCGTGCTGCGCCACCCGGTCGCCGTGCTGATCGCCGGTGTCGCCGGGCTGGGCGTGATCGCGGTGCCCGCCGCCGACCTGCAACTCGGCCTGCCCGACGACAGCGCCAAGCCCGCCGACACCACCCAGCGGCAGGCGTACGACCTGATCGCCCAGGGATTCGGTCCCGGCACGAACGGCCCGCTGGTCGTGGCCCTGGACGCCACCGGCAGCGACGACCCCGCGGCCGCCGCCGAGGAGACCGGCAACGCACTGCGGGGACTCGACAACGTCGCCGCGGTGACCCCCGCCACGTTCAACCAGAGCGGGGACAGCGCGATGCTCACGGTTATCCCGATGTCCGCGCCGAGCAGCG
This sequence comes from Saccharomonospora piscinae, assembly GCF_005862235.1. Lineage (GTDB taxonomy): Bacteria > Actinomycetota > Actinomycetes > Mycobacteriales > Pseudonocardiaceae > Saccharomonospora > Saccharomonospora piscinae. The sequence goes on from NZ_VCEK01000001.1 coordinate 991,129, forward strand.
TCGACACGGAGGACCTCGTCCACGACATCCGCGGCGAGGCGGGAACCATCGCCGAGCGCACGGGCGCGGACCTGCTCGTCACCGGGCAGACCGCCATGGGCATCGACGTGTCCGAGAAGCTCGACGCCGCGCTGGTGCCCTACCTGGTGCTCGTGGTCGGACTGGCCTTCCTGCTGCTCATGGTGGTGTTCCGTTCGATCCTGGTGCCGCTCAAGGCCGCGCTCGGCTTCCTGCTCTCGGTCGTGGCCGCACTCGGCGCCGTGGTGGCGGTCTTCCAGTGGGGCTGGCTGTCCGAACTCGTCGGCGTGGAACAGACCGGTCCGGTGATGAGCCTGATGCCGATCTTCCTCGTGGGGCTGGTGTTCGGCCTGGCCATGGACTACGAGGTCTTCCTCGTGACCCGGATGCGGGAGGCCCACGTCCACGGCGAGAGCCCGGACACGGCGGTGGTCACCGGATTCACGCACGGCGCCCGTGTGGTGACCGCCGCGGCACTGATCATGATCAGCGTCTTCGCGGGCTTCATCGGTTCCTCCGAGTCGATGATCAAGATGATCGGCTTCGGCCTCGCCATCGCCGTGTTGTTCGACGCCTTCGTGGTCCGCATGGCGATCGTGCCCGCCGTGCTCGCCCTGCTCGGCAGGACGGCGTGGTGGCTCCCGCGCGGCCTCGGCCGGGTCCTGCCCAACGTCGACGTCGAGGGCGAGAAGCTCCAGCGCGAACTCGGCGACGCCGAGCCGGAGCGGGAGCCGGTGTCGAGCCGCTCCTGACGCACACCCGGGCGGGCACGGGAAACCCTCGTGCCCGCCCCGCCACACCGTGGTCCCCGGGGCGACGACGGTGTGACCGAGGGCCCGGTCGCCTTCCTCGGGGGGAGGGCGACCGGGCCCTCACCTGTCCGGCACCGGTGTCAGTGCCCGGAGGCCGCCGGTTCGAACAGCGCCACGCACTCGACGTGGTGGGTCATGGGAAAGGCGTCGAAGGCCCGCAGCCGGGTCAGGCGGTAGCCCAGGCCGGCGAAGGTCGCGACGTCGCGCGCCAGCGCGGCCGGGTCGCAGGCCACGTAGACGACCCGCTGCGGGCCCGCACCGGCGATCCGCTCGACCACGGCCCGGCCCGCTCCCTTGCGCGGCGGGTCCAGCACCACGACGCCCGGCCGGTCGCGCCGGTCGCGCAGGACCCGCTCGACGGGTGCGCAGTGCCACCGCACCTGCCGCAGCGCGGCGAGGTTGGCCTTGCCGTCCGCCACCGCTCGGCGGGCCGACTCCACCGCCAGCACCGTCCCCCGTGCGCCGACCTGCTCACCGAGCACCGCGGCGAACAACCCGGCACCGGCGTAGAGGTCCCAGGCCCGCGTGCCCGGCTCCGCGCGGGCCCACTCCCCCACCACCCGTGCGAGCGTGGCGGCGGCCTCGGGGTGGACCTGCCAGAACCCGTGCGCGCCGAGGCGCCAGTCCCGTCCCGCGGCGCGCTCACGTGCCACCCCGCCGCGCCGCTGCTCGCCGGGCCCACCGCCCTCGGGCAGCCGCCGCACGTGGACCGCGCCGTCGGCGTCCTCGGTCGTCTCGATCTCGTCGCCCGGCGACCACGGAAGCGGCAGTACCGCCTCCACGGCACCGCGCGTGGTGATGGGACAGTCGGTCAACGGCACCACGCGGTGCGAACGGTGGGCCCGCAGTCCCGCGTGCCCGTCGGCCCCGGCCACGAACCGGGTCCGGGTCCGCCACCGCACCAGACCGCCGGGCAGCTCCTCCACACTGACCGGCCACTCCAGCCCGGCCAGGCGCCGCAACTGCTCCTCCACCACGCTCGCCTTGAGCGCGCGCTGCGCCGCGCCACTCGCGTGCTGCCAGTCGCAGCCGCCGCACAACCCCGGCCCCGCGACCGGGCACGGCGGCTCCACCCGGTCGGGCGAGGGCGCGAGCACCCGCACGGCGTCCGCGCGGCAGAACGACTTCCCACCGTCCTCTGTCACCTCGGCGAGCACCCGCTCGCCGGGCAGCGCGTGCCGGACGAACACCACCCTGCCGTCCACTCGCGCCACGCAGTGCCCGCCGTGGGCGACGGCACCGACGGTGAGCTCCACGGTGCGCCCGGTCCAGTTCTCGGTCATGCTCCGGTTCCTCCGTTCCCCCGCCGGGTGCCGGAACCCTCCGGCGGAGTGTCGTGCAGGCCGCGCCGGACGTCCCCGGCCACGGGGCGGCGGCGACGTCGCGCCGCCCGCGAGGACACGCGCTTCGACGACGCCAGCTGCCAGGGCACGCTCGTCACCATCACGCGCGACTGGAACCGCAGCCGGGTCTTCAACCGCAGCGCGCTCTGGTTGTGGAGCAACTGCTCCCACCAGTGGCCCACCACGTACTCCGGGATGAACACCGTGACGACGTCACGCGGCTGGTTGCCGCGGACCCGGCGGATGTAGTCGAGCACCGGCTTGGTGATCTCCCGGTACGGCGACTCCACCACCTTCAACGGGATCGAGATCCGGCGCTTCTCCCACGCCCGTTGCAGCGCGCGGGTCTCCGCGTCGTCCACATTGACGGTTACCGCCTCCAGCATGTCGGGGCGGGTCGCCTTCGCGTACGCCAGCGCGCGCAGCGCGGGTTTGTGCAGCTGCGACACGAGGACGACGGCGTGGTTACGGGCGGGCAGCGTGACCTCGTCGGAGGTCTCCGACAGCTCGGTGGCCACCCGTTCGTAATGCGCCCGGATGGCGCGCATGAGGAAGTAGAACCCCGCCATCGCCACGATGGAGATCCACGCACCCGCGAGGAACTTGGTGACGAGGATGACGGCGAGCACACACGACGTCATCGCCAGCCCGACCACGTTGACCGCCTGTGCCCGGCGCATCCGCGCCCGGGTGGCCGGATCGGTCTCGTGCCGCAGCTCCCGCCGCCAGTGCCGGATCATGCCGCTCTGGCTGAGCACGAACCCGACGAACACACCCACGATGTAGAGCTGGATCAGCGCGGTCACCTGCGCGTCGAAGACCAGCACGAGCACGATCGCCAGCCCGGCCAGCACGAGGATGCCGTTGGAGTACGCCAGCCGGTCGCCGCGCGTGTGCAGCTGGCGCGGCAGGAAGCGGTCCTGCGCGAGAATCGATCCGAGCACCGGGAAGCCGTTGAACGCGGTGTTCGCGGCCAGAACCAGCACCAGACCGGTGACGAAGATGACGTACCACACGGCGCCCGAGCCGGGCTCGAACACCGCACCGGCGAGCTGCGCGACAAGGGTCTTCTGCTCGTAGCCCTCCGGGGCGTTGACCAGCTGGCTCGCCGGGTCCTCGGCCATCACCACGCCGGCGGCGTCGGCCAGATACAGCAGCCCGAGGAACATGGGCACGGCCAGCGCGCCCATCAGCAGCAGGGTGGTGGCGGCGTTGCGGCCCCGTGGCTTGCGGAACGCAGGCACGCCGTTGGCGATGGCCTCCACACCGGTGAGCGCGGCGCTGCCGGACGAGAACGCCCGCAGCAGCAGGAACGCGAAACCGAGTCCGGCCAGCTGGTCGGGGTCGGCCGCGAGCTCCAGCCCCGCGCTCTCGGCCCGCAGTTCGTCACCGAAGCCGAAGGTCCTGATCGCGCCCCACACGATCATCCCCAGGATGCCGAGCACGAACAGGTAGACCGGAATCGCGAACAGCGTGCCCGACTCGCGGACCCCACGCAGGTTCACCGCCGCCAGGACCACGATCGCCGCGACCGCGAACTCCACCCGGTGATTCGCGACGAACGGAACGATGGAGCCGATGTTGGCCGCCGCCGAGGCGATCGACACCGCCACGGTCAGCACGTAGTCGACGAGCAGTGCAGCGCCCGCCGCGAGCCCCACCCGGGTGCCGTGGTTGACGGTCGCCACCGTGTACGCGCCGCCACCCGCCGTGTAGACCCGCACGGTCTGGCGGTAGGAGGCGATCACCGTCACCATGACGAGGGCGACCAGCAGCCCGACCCAGGGACTGAAGACGTAGGCCGAGGCGCCCGCCGCCGAGAGCATCAGCAGGATCTCCTCCGGCGCGTACGCCACGGAGGACATCGGGTCGGAGGCGAAGACGGGCAGGGCGATCCGCTTGGGCAACAGGGTGCGGGGCAGGCGGTCGCTGCGGAACGGGCGGCCCAGCAGGACACGCTTCGTCGCCGTGGCGAACTTGGACACGGCAGGAGCGTAAACCTCCGTGACCCCGGCCGCGCCACCGCCGTCACCCGGGGACGGAGACCGTCACGCGCGTGCGCACCCACCGCGCCGCCGCCGACCGCACCAGGGGGTAGGTTGGCCGGTGGGCACCGAGTTCACGACACCGTGTCACACCGGCGGGCGGCGAGAAGGAGCGGCAGCGTGCACGTGGTGATCATGGGATGCGGCCGGGTCGGCGCTTCCCTGGCCGCGGCCCTGGAACGGCTGGGGCACGACGTGGCCGTGATCGACAAGGAACGCGAGTCGTTCCGCAGGCTGGGAAGCCACTTCCACGGTCTGCAGGTGCTCGGCATGGGGTTCGACCGCGAAGTCCTGGTCGAGGCGGGAATCGAGCGGGCGGGCGCGTTCGCCGCGGTGTCGAGCGGCGACAACTCCAACATCATCTCGGCCAGGGTGGCCCGCGAGACGTTCGGAGTGGACCACGTCGTGGCCCGCATCTACGACTCGAAACGGGCGGCGGTGTACGAGCGGCTGGGCATCCCCACCGTCGCCACCGTCCCGTGGACGACCGACCGGTTCCTGCGCACCCTGCTGCCCGACGGCACAGCCACGTCGTGGCGGGAACCGACCGGCACGGTCGCGCTGTTGCGCCTGCCCCTGCACGAGGACTGGATCGGCCACAGCGTCCGGACGCTGGAGACCGAGACCGGCTGCCGCGTGGCGTTCGTCATGCGCTTCGGCACCGGAGTCCTGCCCGACGCCAGGACCGTGCTGCAGGCCGACGACGAGGTGTACGCCGCCGTGCTGTCGGGCACGATCACCGATGTCACCAGCGTGGCCGCCCGGCCGCCCCAGGAGGAGAGCTGATGCGGGTCGCGATCGCGGGCGCGGGAGCGGTCGGCCGCTCCATCGCCTCGGAGCTCATCGAGGCCGGCCACACCGTCATGCTGATCGAGCGGCAGTCGCACCAGTTCGTGCCGGAGACCGTGGAACAGGCCGACTGGGTGCTCGGCGACGCCTGCGAGGTCTCCACCCTGGAGGACTCGGGCCTGCAGCTGTGTGACGTCGTCATCGCCGCGACCGGCGACGACAAGGTGAACCTCGTGGTCGCGCTGCTCGCCAAGACCGAGTTCGCGGTACGGCGGGTGGTCGCGAGGGTGAACAACCCGGCCAACGAGTGGTTGTTCACGGAGAACTGGGGCGTCGACGTCGCCGTGTCCACGCCGCGCATGCTCGCCGCGATGGTCGAGGAGGCCGTCAGCGTCGGCGATTTGGTACGGCTCATGACCTTCCGGCAGAGTCAGGCGAACCTCGTCGAGATGACGCTTCCCCCGGACACCCCGCTGGCGGGCAAGCCGGTACGGGAACTCGCCCTGCCGAGGGATGCCGCACTGGTCACCATCCTGCGCGGCGAGCGCGTCATCGTGCCGCAGCCGGACGACCCGCTCGAGCCGGGCGACGAACTGCTGTTCGTGTCGTCCAGCGACGTGGAACCCGACATCCGCCAGGCGCTGCGCGTCGGCTGATCCGGTGGTCAGGCCCCCTGCGCGGGCGGCTGATCGTACTTGAGGCGCAACCGCGCCTCGATCTCCTCGTCGGTCTCAGCCCGCTGTTCGAGGACGTCCTTCAGCCGCCGGTCGGAACGGCGTACCGCCCACACCACCACCAGCAGCGCCAGCCCGTAGAGCGGGTAGCCCATCGCGATCTTGGCGAAGGCCAGCCAGCCGGTGAGGTCCTCGTCGTAGAGCCAGCGCTGCACCACGAACCGGGCCGCGAACACCGCGGCCAGTGCCAGCGTCGCGACGTCGTAGCCGAGGCGCGACGGCTTGTCGCCGCGCCAGGCCATGCCACTGCCGTTGAGGTAGCTCCACACCACCCCGGCCAGCGGCCACCGCACCAGCACCGACAGCACGAGCACCCCGAAGTACACGAGGCTCGTCCAGATACCGAAGAGGAAGAAGCCCTTCGCCGAGCCCGTGTTGTAGGCGATGAAGGCGGCGATGGCCACGCCGAAGAACCCGGAGATCGCGGGCTGCACGGGCTCCTTGCGCACCACCCGCAGCACCGTGATCGCGACCGCGCTGCCGAGCGCGCTCCAGATGGCCACCGTGAGCCCGAAGGCCGCGTTGGCCAGCACGAACACGATCACCGGGACGGACGAGTAGAACAGCCCCGAGACGCCGCCCATCTGCTCCAGCAGAGTGGGTTCCGGCTTGCGCGCGTCCCCGTCGTCAACGCTGTCGGTGTCGTCACCGTCGGTGTCGGTACCGTCGTCGGGCTTCCGGTGCTCGTCCTCGGTGGCGTCGGGCTCGGTGTCGCCGTCGGTACGGGATCGCCCGGGGTGCTCAGTCACGCGCGCATACTCTCATCTGGTCGGCTGCAACAGTTCGTAGTACGGGTTGTACAGCACCTTGTGACCGTCACGCTCGGCGAGGCGGCCCCGCGCCTTGATCGCCCGGCCCGGCTCGATACCCGGGATTCTGCGCCTGCCCAGCCATACCAGCGTCACATCGTCGGTGCCGTCGAACAGCTCCGCCTCCAGTGTCGCCGCGGCGCTCGACGGGCACAGATCCACGCTGCGCAGCCGTCCCAGCACCGTCACTTCCTCGCCCGAACGGCAGTCACACGCCCGCCGGGCGCCGCCTGCCTCGGACCGCTCCGACAGATCGTCGGCGTCCAGTTCGTCGATGTCACTCGTCAGCTTGCGCACCAACCGGCTGAAGTAGCCGCCATCCTTGGCGGACATAGGCGCCTGCTCCTGTGCTCATCAGGGGCCCCCGACTGCGGCCCTCACGTGTCCAGCGTAACCCTGTCCGGGGTAGCGAATACGACTTGCGACAGGATCGCAACGTGACGTCGGTAATGCCCGTCCAGCGGGCCGTGCTGCTGCCCGGAACGGGGTCGGACGAGGTCTTCGTCCGTTCGGTGTTCACCCGCCCGCTGGCGGCGTTCGGGATCGCGGCGGTCGCGCCGCCGCCCCCACCGGGCGAATCGGTGGTGCGTGGCAGTCTCGCCCTGCTCGACCGGCTCGCGGACGCGGAGCGGCAGCCGCTGCTCGTGGGCGGCATCTCGCTCGGCGCGCAGCTCGCGACCGAGTGGGCGCTGCGCAACACCGACCGCTGCGCCGGGGTGCTCGCGGCGCTTCCCGCGTGGCACGGTCCGGCGGCGCGGGCCCCGGCCGCCCTGGCCGCGACCGCCACCGCGGAGCTGGTGGAACGGCAGGGCATCGACGCGGCACTGGACGCCGCCACCGCCGGGGTGGCGCCGTGGCTGGCCGACGAACTCACCCGCGCGTGGCGGCGGCACGGAAGCGGACTCGCGCCGGGCCTGCGCGCCGCCGCGCACCATCCCGCGCCCGCACTGGCCGAGCTGGGCGCGCTGCCCGTCGCGGTGGGCGTGGCCGCGTGTACCGACGATCCCGTGCATCCGGCCGCCGTGGCACGGACGTGGGCCACGGCACTCCCCCGCGCCGACGTGGTCGAGACCACACTCACCGCGCTGGGCGCGGACCGGGAGAGCCTGGGCAGGGCCGCCGCACTCGCGTGGCTGCGCGCGTGGCACCGGCGGTGAGCCCGCTGTCCGGCCGTCACTCGCCGGTGTGGCCGTGGTCCCGGGGTTTGCCGACACCGCGGCCCGCTACGGCCGGGGCGACCGCTGCGGCGGCGACGGAGCCTGGCTTGGCGACGACTGCTGGTTCGCGGCCTGCTCCTGCCGGTTCTTCAGGTGCGCGGCGATGGCCTCGGGAAGCGTGATCTGCAACGGGGTCCGCACGGGCATGGGGGCCTCCCCGCGGTCGACGACCGTGCCCCGCACGATGTCGCGCAGCACCTCGGGCGCCCGCGCGGCCTCGGACTGCGGACCCGCGATCACTCCTCGCAGCATCCATCGTGGACCGTCCACGCCCACGAAACGCAGCGCCACCTCACCGACGATGGCCGACAGCTCCATGCCCCACTCGCCCCGGCCGAGACTGACCCTGGCACCGTCCGCGCGCAGCTGGTCGGCCAGCTCACCGCTGACCTCGCGCCACAGCCCGCCGGACCTCGGCGCCGCATAGGCACTCACCGTCACCTGCCCGTGGGAGGTCACGATGTGCACCGCGCGCACGGTCCCGTTCGCCTGGTCCATCTCGACCTGTACCTGTGCCCCGTTCGGCACCGGCACCCTGATCGAACCGAGGTCCATGCGCGCGACACCGTCGTCGGGTGCCTCGTCGACGTCGTAGGGACCGGCCTCGCCGTGCGGCTCACCGCCACTGTCGCCGCGACCACCGCCATAGCCGCCGCCGTTGTCGTTATCGTCGTCGGTCGTGGGCACGGCGACGTCGGATTCCGGCTCCGATCCGGCCGCCGTGCCGCGCTTGCGTCGTCCGAAAATGCCCACCTAGCTCTCCGTTCCGAGCGTGGCATGGCCGCCGGTCGAGCCGTAGCCACCCGCTCCCCGTACCGTCTCGTCCAACTGTTCGACCTCGACGAACTCGGCGCGCTCCACCCGCTGTACCACGAGCTGCGCGATGCGGTCACCACGCCGCAGCGCGATCGGCTCCCTGGGGTCCAGGTTCACGAGACACACCCGGATCTCTCCCCGGTACCCGGAGTCGACCGTTCCCGGCGCGTTGACGATCGACAACCCCGTTCTGGCCGCCAGACCGGAGCGGGGATGCACGAACCCGGCGTACCCGTCGGGCAGCGCGACCGCCACCCCGGTACCCACGACAGCCCGCTCACCGGGTTCGAGACGCACGTCGGACGTCGTCACCAGATCGGCCCCCGCGTCACCGGGATGCGCGTACGACGGCACCGTCACGTCGGGGTCGACTCGGGAAATCAGCACCTGCACGCTGGACACGACTCGCGAGACTACCCTGAGCCGCGTGACGGACGGCGCGCACACGCGGACAAATTCTGATCTTGCACACGGCGAGCGACTGTTCGTGCCGTGGTGGGACTGGCCGGTACCGCTGATCGGGGCGGGCCTGCTCGCGGCGCAGGTCCAGCTGGCCTTTCCCGCCGTGCCGCTGTGGTTGCCCTACGCCCTGCTCCTGCCGCTGGCCGCGGCGCTCCTGCTCGCGCTGGGCCGCGTGCGGGTCGCGCTCACCGCCGACGCCGACGAATCACAGCTGTGGGTGGGCGACGCGCACCTGCCGCTGCGCTACGTCGCCGCGGTCGACGAGGTGCCGAAGGAGGACAAGCGCCGCGCGCTGGGGCCGGAGCTCGACCCGGCCGCCTTCTGCGTACACCGGCCGTGGGTGCGCACGATGGTCCGGGTCCACCTCGACGATCCCCGTGACCCGACGCCGTACTGGCTGATCAGCACGCGACACCCCGCTCGCCTGGCCGCGCTGCTGCGCGAGGGGGCCGCGCTCGGCCACCCGGACGGGACCGGCGCGGCGGAGTGAGCGCGGCGGTCATGCCCGCGAGCCCACAGAGAACGGGTGGCTCCGGGTGTTCAGCACCCGGAGCCACCCGGACCCACCCGAGCCACCCAGCCACCCGAGCCGGACGGAACCCCCTCCCTCGGGACCCGCCAAGCCGTCCGAAGCGGCCACGCCCGAGTCAGGCGCAGTCGCGGCAGATGAGCCGCCCGCCGGCCTCTTCGGCGAGCCTGCTGCGGTGGTGTACCAGAAAGCACACGGAACAGGTGAACTCGTCGGCCTGCTTCGGCACGACCTTCACCGTCACGTCCTCGCTCGACAGTCCGGAGAGGTCGGCGCCGGGCAGCTCGAAGTTCTCCGCCGTCGCGTCCTCGTCGACGTCCACGACGCCGGACTGGGTCTCGTTGCGCCTCGCCTTCAGCTCCTCCAACGAGTCCTCGGCCAGCTCGTCGGCTTCGCTGCGGCGCGGAGCGTCGTAGTCGGTCGCCATTGTTCCTTCACCCCTGCGATCAGCTTCGATACCAGTGTGCGGACTCGTCAGGGCAGTGCCCGTGGAGTCCCTCGTGCCGCTGGTCAACGTTCCAGCGCCCGTGTTTGTGCCCGGATTCCGGCGTGAGTGAGGTCTCTTTCGCGACCCCGCTTCCACCGACGGAGCCCGGGAAGGGTAGCCCACCGCCTACCCCTACTCGAAGCTGGTCACCCAAGCCCTAAGATACGTCACCCGACAGGGTTAATGCCCGGCAGAGCAGGGCTTACACCGTTCGGGTTGTGACGTGGCTCCGGTGGCTGTCGCCATCACCACTCGCTTGCCGGAGGGGCGCCGCCGTGATGCTATCCAAAGGCGGTCGGGCACGCCGTGTCGTCAGACCTGGGGTTCGGCGACGGCGCACGACCCGCACAGGCGGCCCAGGGGACGAACGTGGAAGGGACGGGCACGGTGGCGTCGGGGACAGGGGGAACGACCGGGCGCGGCAGGCAGCGCGCGGGCCGGCCGTACCGGAAGCGGAAACCGTTGCCCGCTCTGCTCTTCATCGGGGTGCTGGGCGTGGCCGCGGTGATCGTGTGGATCAACGCGGTCCGCACCGCCACGGACGTGTCCGAGGCGATCACGTGCGACCCGAGGCCGCATCCGCCAGCCGGGACCACGTTCACCCCGCTGCCGTACGACGCGCTGGTGGGCACGTCCCCGGTACCGCCCTCGCGCGTGGACCTCACGGTGCTCAACGCCAACGGCACGCGGGGTGAGGCGTCCATGACGACGATGGCGCTGCGGCAGCTGGGCTTCGACCGCATCACCGACCCCGCGAACGACGAGGTCTACACCAATGGCGCGGTGGCCGACTGCCACGGGCAGATCCGGTTCGGCCCGGGCGGCGAGCGCGCCGCCCGCACCGTCCAGCTCGTCGATCCATGCCTGGAACTCGTCCGCGACAACCGCGAGGACCCGTCGATCGACCTCGCCGTCGGGACGAACTTCAACGACGTCCGCCCGTCCGACGCCGCCATCGAGATCCTGGACCGGTTGAAGTCGTGGGCCAAGGACCGGGCCGAGGGCGGTGGCGAGCAGTCCCCCGGAGAGGGCGCGGCCGACGGGCCCGTGCTCGACGACGACCTGCTCGAGGAGACCGTGCCCGAGCGCTGCTGAGCGCCAGGGCACGGCCGTCACACGTCGGCGATCCCGGACTCCAGCAACAGCGCCCGCAGCGGCTCGGCGACCGACGGGGCCGAGGCCAGGGTCGCGTCCTCGCCGAGCGCGGCGTCCTCGCCCGGCAGGCGGACCACCGCGCCCGCCTCGGCGGCCACCAGCGCGCCCGCGGCCCAGTCCCAGCGTTGCAGGCCGTGCTCGACGTAGGCGTCCACCCACCCCGCTCCCACCGCGCACAGATCGAGCGCGGCCGAGCCGTGCCGCCGGATGTCGCGCACACCGCTCAGCAGGCGCGCGGCGACCGCCGCCTGCCGGGCACGGCGCTGCGCCGTGTAGGCGAACCCGGTCGCCAGCAGCGCGACGTCCAGCCGCTCGGGGCGCGACACCCGCAGCGGGTGCCCGTCCAGCCGGGCACCGCCACCCAGGGTCGCGGTCCAGCGCCGCCCGCTGACCGGCTCCACCACCGCTCCCGCCACGGACACCCCGTCGACCTGCGCGGCCACCGACACGGCGAACCACGGCAGGCCGTAAAGAAAGTTCACGGTGCCGTCGATGGGGTCGACCACCCACGTCACCCGCGCGTCGCCCGCCTGAGCGGTCGCGGCGAGGCCGCCCTCCTCCTCACCCAGCACCGCGTCACCGGGCCGCACCCGCGCCAGGTGCGAGCGGATGAGCCGCTCGGACGCGGTGTCGGTCGCCGTCACCACGTCGGTCTCGCTGGACTTGGTGTCGACGGCGACCTCGTGACCGGCCAGCATGGAGTCGTAGGCGTCGCGGACCAGCTCCGCGGCCTCGGCGGCCACCTGCTCCGCCGTCGCGGTCAGGGCCTCGTAGTCGAGTTCGTCAGCTCCCACGCCGAGTATGGGACCACATTTGGCTACAGTCTCGCGCACAACGACTTCTGAATCGAGAAGGAAGGGGCTTCGCCCATGACGGCGAACCGTGGGTTCGGCATCGACATCGGTGGAAGCGGCATCAAGGGCGCGCTCGTCGACCTGGACCGGGGCGAGTTGATCGGCGACCGGCTGCGCATCGACACGCCACGGCCCTCGACGCCCGACGCGGTGGCCGACGTCGTCGCCGAGATCGTGCGCCACTTCCGCTGGGACGGCCCGGTCGGTGTCACGCTGCCCTCGGTGATCAAGAAGGGCGTCGCCCAGACCGCGGCGAACATCGACCCGAGCTGGATCGGGCTCGATGCCGACGCGCTGTTCGCCGACCGCCTCGGCCGCGACGCCGCGGACGTCGCCATGCTCAACGACGCCGACGCGGCGGGCATGGCCGAAATGCGGTTCGGCGACCCACGGGCACGCAGGGGCGTCGTCGCGCTGCTGACGTTCGGGACCGGAATCGGCAGCGCCCTGTTCCAGGACGGCGAGCTGATGCCCAACACCGAGTTCGGTCACATCGAGATCGACGGGCACGACGCCGAGAAGAAGGCGGCGGCCTCGGTGAAGGACAACGAGGGCCTGTCCTACCCCGACTGGGCGAAGCGGGTCGATCGTTACCTGACCGTGTTGGAGAACCTGATCTGGCCGGATCTGTTCATCGTGGGTGGCGGAGTGAGCAAGAAGGCGGGCAAGTGGGTGCCGCTGCTCGACATCCGCACCCCCGTCGTGACCGCATCGTTGCTGAACAACGCGGGGATCGTCGGCGCGGCGGCCGCGGGCACGGAGGGCATCGTGCACTGAGCGCGACCCGGTTCCGTGCCACGCCTTGCCCGAGTGCGCGGCACGGAACCGGCGCCCCGAAAGATGATCGGCCTCGCGACCGCGTCGGCGGACGTCGTTACAATGGAACACGGCTCTCGGCTGCGGGAGACAGAACCGCAGGCCGGGGCATGTTCCCCGAACTTGAGGCAGCCGGGACCGTGCGTCTCGGTTCGTCGTGACCGACCGCTGCGAAAGGGCGTACGTGGCAGCCGCAAAGACCGCAACCCGAAGCGGGACGAAAACAACGAGCGCCGCCGAACCGACGACCGCCGACGAGGGTGTGGCGGCCGACGGTGGAGCCGCGCCGGACGCGACGGCGCCGGGTCGTCAGACCACCGCGAAGAAGGCTCCCGCGAAGGCCGAGAAGTCGGCCAAGGGCACGCGGACGCGCAAGACCACCGCGAAGTCGGACAAGGCCAAGGCGACCGGCGCGAAGGCGGCCAAGGCCAAAAACTCCGCCGAGCCGGGCGAGGACGTCGACGGCGCCGAACTCGAGGACGTCGACCTGTCCGACCTCGACGTCGAGGCCGTGGAGGTGGACGTCGTCGACGCCACCGTCACCGAGGAGACGGAGGAGTCCGACGGGGCCGAGAGCGCCGAGGGCGCCGGAGCGTCCCCGAACGCGGGCACGACCCGCAACGACCCCGACTTCGTCTGGGACGAGGAGGAGTCGGAGGCACTGCGGCAGGCGCGCAAGGACGCCGAACTCACCGCCTCCGCCGACTCCGTGCGCGCCTATCTCAAGCAGATCGGCAAGGTCGCGCTGCTCAACGCCGAGGAGGAGGTGGAGCTCGCCAAGCGGATCGAGGCGGGCCTCTACGCCGCCGAGCGGATGCGCGTCATCGAGGAGGAGGGCGAGAAGCTCACCACCCAGATGCGCCGCGACCTCAAGTGGATCGTGCGGGACGGCGAGCGCGCCAAGAGTCACCTGCTGGAGGCGAACCTCCGGCTGGTGGTGTCGCTGGCCAAGCGCTACACCGGGCGAGGCATGGCGTTTCTGGATCTGATCCAGGAGGGCAACCTGGGTCTCATCCGCGCGGTGGAGAAGTTCGACTACACCAAGGGCTTCAAGTTCTCCACCTACGCCACCTGGTGGATCCGCCAGGCCATCACCCGGGCCATGGCCGACCAGGCGCGGACCATCCGTATACCGGTCCACATGGTCGAGGTCATCAACAAGCTCGGCCGTATACAGCGTGAGCTGCTGCAGGACCTCGGTCGCGAGCCCACTCCGGAGGAGCTCGCCAAGGAGATGGACATCTCGCCGGAGAAGGTCCTGGAGATCCAGCAGTACGCGCGGGAGCCGATCTCGCTCGACCAGACGATCGGCGACGAGGGCGACTCGCAGCTCGGCGACTTCATCGAGGACAGCGAGGCCGTGGTGGCGGTGGACGCCGTGTCGTTCACCCTGCTGCAGGACCAGTTGCAGTCGGTGCTGCAGACGCTGTCGGAGCGCGAGGCCGGTGTGGTGCGGCTGCGCTTCGGCCTCACCGACGGCCAGCCCCGCACCCTCGACGAGATCGGCCAGGTCTACGGCGTGACGCGCGAGCGGATCCGCCAGATCGAGTCGAAGACGATGTCGAAGCTGCGGCACCCGTCGCGGTCCCAGGTGCTGCGCGACTACCTGGACTGAGCCGGACGGACCGACACCACGCCGGGGCCGGGAGAGGTTGCCGGTGCACGCGCTGCCTCGCCGCTTCTCCCGGCCCCGGCGCGTGTGCGCGCTGGTCCGGCTGAACGGCGGCCGGTCCGCGGTAGCGGTTCAGCCGGACCGGGTGCCCGAGCGCAGCGCCACACCCACGACCACGGCGAGGATGCCCAGTGCCTCGCCGAGGGTCGGCACCTGCCGCAGGACCACGAACCCGACGACGGCCGCGGTGACGGGCAGCAGCGCCAGCAACAGGGCGAAGCGCGACCGCCGCACGCGCCGCAGCACGACCTGGTCGAGCGCGTAGGGCACCACGGTGGACAGCAGGCCCACCCCGACGGCGAAGGCGAGCAGTCCGGCATCGCCCCAGACGGCGGTGGTGCCGAGCGCGAGCGGCGACAGCACCACCGTGGCGACGGCGAATCCGACGGCGAGACTGTCGATTCCGTTTCCCGCGCGGGCCACGCGCGTTCCCAGCACGATGTAGCCCGCCCACGCGAGTGCCGCGCCCAGCGCGAACGCGAGCCCGGCGGGGCTGCCCTCCCACTGCACGTCCGCGATGAGCAGCACGCCGGTGACGACGCAGGCGAGGGCTGCCAGGTCGCGCACTCCCCGGGAGCCCAACGCCGCCACGAGGATGGGGCCCACGAACTCGATCGCCACCGCCGTGCCGAGCGGAAGCCGGGCGATGGCCTCGTAGAACAGCACGTTCATCCCGGCCGTGACCACGCCGAACGTGGCGGCCAGCAGCAGCGGCCTCCCGCGCCAGGCGGCGCGGCCCGGCCGTCGCCAGGCGAGCAGGATCAACGCCGCCCCGAGGCAGCGCAGCCAGGCCACTCCGGCGGGGCTCGCGACGTCGAACAGCCATACGGCGAAGGCCGCACCGACGTACAGGGAAATTCCGCTGAGAACGAACACGGCGGGTGCGGGCACCGCGTCCAGTGCTCGGGTGGGGCGGGAGATCGTCACGCCCCGATGGTGCCTGACCACCGGAAACGGGCAGCCAGGCAGGGTGGGTGGCGCCCTCCCGGCACCGCTGCGACGTTCGGGCTAATCCGACGTGACACGGCTCCCACGCCGCACGGGAACACTTGCACGAGCCCGAACGTCTGCAAGAGTGGAGGCAGCGAGCCACCGCTTCTCGGCGGTGACGCGGAGCACGGTGGTCGCGGCTGAACGATGGCATCGGCTGGCGATGCCGGGACGGAGGGAGACTCCAATGACCACGACGACGCTCACCCGCCCCGAACTGACCGCTGCGGATCGTTGCGACCGTTGCGGAGCAGCCGCGCAGATGCGTGCCGTTCTCCCCACGGGCGGAGAGCTGCTGTTCTGCGGCCACCACGGCCGTGAGTACGAGGCCAAACTGAAGGAGCTGGACGCCGACATCCAGCGCTGACGCCGTCAACAGCCGCTTCGAGAAGCGTTCGGGGGCGGGGATTCCCGGTGAGGGGTCCCCGCCCCCGCGGCATGTCCGGGGCCGGGGCACGGAGTAGGCACCCGGCCTACACCGTGTCGATGATCTCCTCGAACGCGACCTCGGCCGCGCCCAGCAGTTTGGCGTCCCGCGCGAGTGACGAGCGCTCGACCCTGACCCCGCCGAGCGCGCGGCTGACCATGCTGCGCTGCCGCACCGCACCGGCCACGTCGTCGAGCACCGCGTCGGGCAGGTCCGTGAACAGATCTCCGAGGACGACCAGTTCGGGCCCCAGCAGGTTCACGACGTTCACGAGCCCGAGCGTGAGCCACTCGGCCAGCTCCGCGAGGCGTGAGCGGGCCAGCTCCGGGGTGGCGTCCAGCTCCCGGAGCTCGACCCGCACGGCCCCCCGGGAGCTGCCCTCAGGCAGTCCCAGGGCGCGGCAGAAGGCGGCCTCCCCCACCTCGGTCTCCCAGCAGCCCCTGCTGCCGCAGTAGCAGTCCCGGCCCCGGGGATTGACCACCATGTGCCCGAGTTCGCCGACGTAGCCCGTGGTGCCGCGCAGCGACGCTCCCTCGGCGATGACGCCGCCCCCGACTCCGATGTCGGCCGACACGAACACGACGTCGCCGGAGCCCTGGGCCGTGCCGCGCAGGTACTCGGCCAGCGCACCGAGCTCGGCGTCGTTGCCGACCACGACACGGGTGTCCAGGACGGCGGCGAGCCGCTCGCCCAGCGGCACGTCACTCCACCGCAGGTTCGGTGCCTCGTGGACGTGCCCGTCGAGCCTGCGCACCACACCCGGCACCGAGACGCCGCACCCCGCCGGACGCACGCCCAGGTCGGCCGCGAGCAGCGCGGTCGACTCGGTGATCCGGGTCAGCACCTCGGTCGGCGTCCTGGTGCGCCGGTGCAGATTCCAGCTGTTGCGCCCGAGGATCTCGCCCCCGAGCCCGACGAGCGCCAGCGCGACGTGTTCGACCTGGATATCGACGGCCAGGACGACGGCGGCCTCGGGCTGCGGCAGCACGAGCAGCGACGGCCTGCCCGCCTGCCTGCCCGGCCGGGGCACCCGCTCGACGACGACTCCCGAGCCGGCGAGCCCGTCCACCAGAGCCTTGATCGTGCTCCGGTTGAGGCCGAGCTCGCCAGCCAGCTCGGCTCGCGTGCTCGGCCCGCCGAGATGCAACCGGCGTAACAGACTGGCTCTGTTGTACCGGCGCACCTCGTCGGGCCGGGCCACGGGCGTGCTGGTCACAGCTGTAATCGTCGCATCACGCTCCTCACCGTGACCCCGCGGCCGCGCGGCGGCGCGACACCGCGTCGACCGTCGCGGCGAGCAGCAGCACCAGGCCGGTCACGATCGACACCACGGCGGCGGGCTGCTTGAGCAGGCCGAGTCCGTTCGACACCACGGCGAGCACCGTGCCACCGATGACGGCGTCCGAGACCCGGCCGCGGCCACCGAACAGCGACGTGCCGCCGATGACGGCCGCGCCCACGGCGAACAGCAGCGTGTTCAGGCCGCCTGCCTGCGGGTCGACCGAGCCGACCTTCGAGGAGTACACGATCCCGCCGAGCGCGGCGACGGAGGAGCAGACGACGAACACGCTCGCACGGATACGGGTCACGTCGACCCCCGCGCGGCGCGCCGCCTCACGGTTGCCGCCGACGGCGTAGATGTGCCTGCCGTAGCGCGTGCGGTTGAGCACGAACATTCCGGCGGCCAGCAGCGCGAGCACGATGGGCACCACGTACGGCACCCCTCGGATTTCGACGATCGGGTTGGGCGAGCGGTCGACCGTCAGGAGGATGGTGGTCACCAGGCCGATCACGGCGAGGCTGCCCACCTTCAGCGCGACGATGGGAGTCGGCTGCGTGACGAGGCCGCGCCGCAGCCGCCGCACGTGCCTGCCCAGCGTGACGGCCGCGAAGCCGCCGACCGCGACGACGAACAGCGCCCAGCTGCCCACCACCGACAGGTTGCCGTTGGCCACCGCGTTGAGCACCGGCGAGGTGGAGATGCCCAGCACGCCGCCCTCGCCGATGAGCTGGAGGATCACACCCTGCCAGGTGAGGAACAGCGCGAGTGTCACCACGAACGCGGGCATACCGACCCTCGCGACGAGGAATCCGGTGATACAGCCGATGGCCGTGCCCACACACAGCGCGAGCAGGATCTCGATCCACGGGTTCGCCGTCAGCCCCGACACCGCGATGACGATGCCGACCACCGAGATGACGGCGCCCGCCCAGATCCGCAGCAGGACGGCCAGCACCGCGGCGAGCGCCAGCACGGCGTTGAAGATCACGAACACGGTCGAGCCCATGCCGCCGAGCAGGTTGCCGTTCTCGACGAAGTGCATCGCGAGCACGGCGGCGGCCGCGCCGGAGGCCGTCCCCGCCGACAGGTCGATCTCGCCGACCAGCAGGACGAACACGATGCCCATCGCGATGATGGTCTGGCCGGCGCCCTGAGCGAGCAGGTTGGCGAGGTTGTTCAGCGACAGGAACACGTCCGACAGCGCCGCGAACATCACCGCGAGCGCCACGAGTCCGAGCAGCGCGGGCAGGGAGCCGAGCTGGCCCGCTCGCAGCCGCGCGACGTAGTCGCGCACGGCCTCGGAGGTGGACATCGCGGTGGTGTCGATGCCGAAGTCGGAGATCGCCGCGCTCTGTCGCGCGGTGGAGGTCTGAGTCATCACGGGTCCTCTTGCTGGGTTCCGGTCACAGGGCCGCGTTCTCGGGTCGGGCGAGACCGAGGTCGCCCGAGCGACCCGCGGTGATCAGCTCCACCACCTGCCCGTGGGTGACGTCCTTGGTGCGGACCTCGGACACGAGACGACCGAGGTAGAGCACGGCGATCCGGTCGGCGACCTCGAACACGTCGGCCATGTTGTGGCTGATGAGCACCACGCCCAGTCCCTGTTCGGCGAGCCTGCGCACGAGATCGAGGACCTGCCGGGTCTGGGCCACGCCGAGCGCGGCGGTCGGTTCGTCGAGCAGGACCACGGAGCTGTCCCACAGCACCGACTTGGCGATGGCGACGGTCTGGCGCTGCCCACCGGACAGCGCCGCGACCGGGGTGCGCACGGACTTCACCGTGCGCACCGACAGCGAGGCGAGGGTCTGCCGCGCCGCCTCCTCCATCCCGGCCTCGTCGAGCAGCCAGGCGCTGCCGCGTTCCCTGCCGAGGAACATGTTCTGCACGATGTCGAGGTTGTCCGCGAGGGCCAGGTCCTGGTACACGACCTCGATACCGAGGTCCGCCGCGTCCTTGGGGGTCCGGATGGTGACGTCCCGGCCCTTGTAGCGCACGCTGCCCGAGTCGGCGGCGTGGATGCCGGCGATGCACTTGACCAGCGTGGACTTTCCCGCGCCGTTGTCGCCGACGAGGGCCGTGACCTCGCCCGGCCTGACGAGGAAGTCCACGTCGTGCAGGACGTGAACGGGCCCGAAGCTCTTGTTCAGGCTCCGCAGTTCGAGCACGGCGTCACCGGCGCCGGTTCCCTCGTCGTTCACGAGTTCGGTCACGGCCGACCTCACCCGATCCCGAGTTCGGAGCAGACGTCGGCGACGTCCTTGATGCAGACGTCCTCGGCGGAGACGTAGCCCTCGTCCACGACCCGCTTCACCGAGTCCTTCGTGATCAGGTACGGCTCCAGCAGGACCGACGCGACCTCGCGGTCGCCCTCCGGGTCCTCGCTGACGTCTCCGGCGATCTCGTCGGCGGCGGCCGTGTCACCCTCGGCCAGCGCGGCGGCGAGCTTGGCCGTGGCCTCGGCCTCCTCCTTGACCGGCTTGAACACGGTCATGTACTGGTCGCCACGCAGGATGGCGCGCAGCCCCTCGGCCGTGGCGTCCTGACCGGTGACGGGCACCGTGCCGTTGAGGCCGTACTTGCGCAGCACCGTGATGACCGCGAGGGCGAGCCCGTCGTTGGCGGCGACCACGCCGTCCACCTCGCCACCGTTGGAGGTCAGGATCTGCTCGAACACCTGACCGCCCTCCTGGTTGTTCCAGTCGTCGATGGGCTGGCTCTGCACGAGTTCCAGGTCCCCGGAGTCGTAGAGCGGCTGCAGGACGTTGCGCTGGCCCTCGTGGAACAGCGTGGCGTTGTTGTCGGTGGGAGCGCCCTCGATCTCGATGACCTGGGCGCCGGGCTCGTCCTCGAGCGCCTGCGCCATGCCCTCGCCCTGCAACTCGCCGACGCGGACGTTGTCGAACGACACGTAGTACTCGGAGCTGCCGCCGAGGTTGAGCCGGTCGTAGTCGATCGTCGGGATGCCCGCGGCCTGCGCCTTGCTCGCGACGGCGCCTCCGACCTCGCTGTTGATCGAGGCGATGACGAGCACCGACACGCCCTGGGCGATCATGCCGTCGGCCAGGGTCGAGAACTTCTGCACGTCGCCCTGCGCGTTCTGGACGTCGGGCTCGAAGCCCTCGGCCCGCAGCGCCTCCTCGAGCATCGGCTTGTCGAAGCCCTCCCAGCGGGCGGAGGATGCCGTCTCGGGCAGGATCACGCCCACCGTGCCGAGCTCGCCGTCGCCCCCCTCGGCCCCCGAGGCGGAGTCGTCGGAGTCGCCGGAACCCCCTCCGGCGTTGGCACCGCAGGCCGACAGGATGAGCAGAGCACCGAGCGCGGCTGCGCTGGCGCGGAGTGGGAAGCGTCGTCGCATCGTCACACCTTCTTCGGGCGGGGAACGGGGAAATGTTGTGCGCGACAACATATGCGCCCGATCACAGCGAAGGGAAACCTGTATCGATACAGGACCCTGCCTCGAGACGTAACCGTGATGTGGTGCGCGGGGCGCGGAACCGGAAGTCGCGAGCTACCAGGACCGCAGCGTGGCGATACGCTCCTCGAGCTGTTCCACCGTCGCCATCGCGGTCGGGGGCCCGCCACAGATTCGCCGCAGGTCGTTGTGGATCGCGCCGTGCGGCTTGCGGGTCCGGTGGTGGTACAGCCCCACCAGGGTGTTCAGTTCCTTGCGCAGCGACTTGATGCGCTCGTTGACCGACGCGGGCCTCGGTGCGGCCTCGGGTTCACGCTCGGCCTTCGCCGGTTTGCGCCGCTCGGCGTCGGCGAGCTGCTCGGACTGCCGTTTGCGCAGCAGTGCCCGCATCTGCTCGGCGTCCAGCAGACCGGGCAGGCCGAGGTACTCCTGTTCCTCCTCGCTGCCCGAGAACACGGCCGTGCCGAACGAGTTGCCGTCGTAGATCACCTGGTCGAGCTCGGCCGAGGCGCCCAGCGAGGTGAACGCCTTCTCCTCCTCGCCGCGCTCGTCGTCGGTGCGGTTGGCCGCGACGATCAGCTCGTCGTCCCAGCCGTCCTTCTCGCGGTGCGGCTTGCCCAGGACGTGGTCGCGCTCGGCCTCCAGCTCGCTCGCCAGCTCCAGCAGCACCGGCACGCTCGGCAGGAAGATGCTCGCCGTCTCCCCCTGCCGCCGCGACCGCACGAACCGGCCGATCGCCTGGGCGAAGAACAGCGGGGTCGAGGCGCTCGTGGCGTACACGCCGACGGCGAGCCTCGGCACGTCGACACCCTCGGACACCATGCGCACGGCCACGAGCCAGCGGTCGCGCGACTCACCGAACTCGGCGATGCGCCGGGTGGCCTTCGGGTCGTCCGAGAGCACCACGACCGGCGCCTCCCCGGAGATGCCGGCCAGCAGCTTGGCGTAGGCACGGGCCTGCTCCTGGTCGGTGGCGATGACCAGCCCGCCCGCGTCGGGGATGCCGCCCGCGCGCAGCTGGGTCAGCCGGGTGTCGGCCGCCTGGAAGACGGCGGGAATCCACTCACCGCCGGGGTCGAGCGCGGTCCGCCACGCCCTCGCCGTCTGCTCGGCCGTGAGCGGCTCACCGAGCCGCGCCGAGAACTCGTCCCCCGCGCTGGTGCGCCACGACGCCTCCCCCGAGTACGCGAGGAAGACCACGGGCCGCACGACGCCGTCGGCCAGCGCGTCCGCGTAGTTGTACGCGTGGTCGGCCCGGCTGCGCAGCGCCCCGTCGGTGTCGGGCTCGTACGTCACGAACGGGATCGGCGTGTCGTCGCTGCGAAACGGCGTCCCGGTCAGCGCCAGCCGCCGCACGGCCGGGGTGAACGCCTCCGAGACCGCGTCACCCCACGACTTCGCGTCACCGGCGTGGTGGATCTCGTCGAGGATCACCAGCGTCCTGCGGTTCTCGGTACGCACCCGGTGCAGGTTCGGGTGAGCCGCGACCTGAGCGTAGGTCAGCGCGACACCCTGGTAATCCGACGAGGTGACGCCGGTGGTGTTGCGGAAGTTCGAGTCGATCGCGATGCCGGCGTGCTCGGCCGAGGCCGCCCACTGGTGTTTGAGGTGCTCGGTCGGCGTGACGATCGTGATGGCCTCGATGGTCCGGTCGGACAGCAGCTCGGCCGCCACCCGCAGGCCGAACACCGTCTTGCCCGCACCCGGCGTCGCCACGGCGAGGAAGTCGCGTGGCTTGCGGGTGAGGTACTTCGTCAGCGCGCGGCGCTGCCACGCGCGCAGCGGCCGAGCCGTCGCGTCGTGCGCGGACTCGGGTGCGGCTGTGACGTGGCCGTCCGCGCCTTCCCGGGCCCTGGCGGTCTCCGACACCGACGCTCCTGCTCCTCGACACACGCACATGCGAAAACCCCCACCACGGGTGGCCGGCTGCCGCGCCGGGGTCGGTGAGGGTGCCCCGGCAAGCCTACCTGGCAGCCCGCCGCTGGGCGCCGAAAGGACACGCCGCAGGGGTGGCCGCGCCGATCACCGCGGGATGGACCATGCTTGAACCCGCGATGCACACGCGAAACGGCGGCACCAGCGACGGC
Organism: Saccharomonospora piscinae; assembly: GCF_005862235.1. Taxonomy (GTDB): domain Bacteria; phylum Actinomycetota; class Actinomycetes; order Mycobacteriales; family Pseudonocardiaceae; genus Saccharomonospora; species Saccharomonospora piscinae. The sequence goes on from NZ_VCEK01000001.1 coordinate 1,013,885, forward strand.
GAGGGGGAAGGCCGGCCCTCGCCCCCGGCCAGGCGCAAAGGTCCCTTGCTCCTGGTGCGCCGCACGTTGAACAAGGCGTGGGCGGGCAACATCTTCTCCGAATCGGCCGAGGCCGCGTTCTGGCAGACGCTGTCGCTGCCGCCACTGCTGCTGGGGCTGCTCGGCAGTCTGGGATTCATCGGCGACTGGTTCGGCGAGAACATCGTCCGCCAGGTGCAGGACAAAATCATCTCGTTTTCAGAGACGATCTTCAGCCGCAGCGTGGTCGGCCAGATCATCGAGCCGACGGTCAACGACATCCTCACCACGGGCAAGGGCGAGATCGTGTCCGTCGGATTCCTGATCTCGCTGTGGGCGGGATCGTCGGCGATGTCGTCGTTCGTGGACGCCATCACGGTGGCGCACGACCAGTACGGCGTGCGCAACGAGGTGTGGCAGCGGATCTTCGCGCTGTTGCTGTACCTGGCCAGCCTGGTCCTGCTGGTGATCGGGCTGCCGATCATCGCGATCGGGCCCGACCTGCTGCCGGAGTTCTTCCCCGTCGAATGGCAGCCCACGATCGCGCACTGGCTCGGGGTGTTCTACTTCCCCACCGCCGCGGTGCTGCTGGTCGTCGCGCTCGCCACGCTGTACAAGCTGGCGCTGCCACGCAAGCTGCCCTGGCACCGGGGCCTTCCCGGCGCCGTGCTCGCGATGGTGATCTTCCTGCTGTCCAGCGTGGGGCTGCGCTTCTACATCAGCTGGATCACCACCACCGGCTACACCTACGGCGCACTGGCCACCCCGATCGCGTTCCTGCTGTTCACGTTCTTCATCGGGCTGGCCATCGTCGCGGGCGCCTACTTCAACAGCGCGATCCAGGAACTGTGGCCCGCGAAGATGACGCGCAGGCAACGCCGGAAGTGGCGGCGGCTGGAGATGGAGCGGGTCACCGAGCGCATGCGGGAGGAGGCCGCGGCGGGAGAGCGCGCGACGCTGTGGCAGCGCACCACCCAGCCGCTGCGCAGGCCGAAGCGATCCGAGAGCACTGCCGACGACGGTCCCGCCGCCGCACCCCGAGACGGTTCCGGGCCCGGCGCGGACACCGACACCGGGCCCGACACCGAGCCCGACACCGAGCCAAGCACGAGCACCGAGCCCGACACCGGCTCTCACACCGGCTCCGGGGCGGAGCCGCCCCCGGAGCGGCCGGTGGAGACACCGCACCGGCACGAGCAGCACTGAGCCGGTGCCGCGGCGCGTATGCCGCGAAGGCCACCACGGCAGCGCGGGGCCGCTACGCGGTTGGCTCAGTCCCCGCCGCCGGGGGGCATGCCCTCGAAGATGCGCTTGCAGTCGGGGCACACGGGCGAGCCCGGCTTCGGTGACTTCGTGACCGGGAAGACCTCGCCGCAGAGTGCCACCACGTGCGAACCCGTGACCGCGCTCTCGGCGATCTTGTTCTTCTGCACGTAGTGAAACATCTTGGGCGCGTCGTCGTCCGTGGTCTCGGTGCTCTCCGGACGGGTCTCGACTTCTGGCAGCGTCGTGGTACTCACGCCCTCCATGATGCCCCATGCGGCGCCGCGAGTTCGATGGGCGAGGATGCACCCTCGTGAACACACAGCACGGCCCCATCCTGACGCTGTCCGCCGACGTGGCCGACGCGATCGCCGGCGGGCGGCCGGTCGTCGCGCTGGAGAGCACCCTGCTGTCCCACGGGCTACCGCCGGGTCGCAACCTGGCGGTGGCACGCCGCCTCGAACGCACGGTCCGCGACGCCGGGGCGGTCCCCGCCACGATCGCCGTGCTCGACGGAACCGCACGGGTGGGCCTCACCGACGCCGAGCTGGAGCGGGTCTGCGCCCCGGACGCCGGGCTCGACAAGCTCTCGCTGCGCGACGTCGGCGCTGCCGTCGCGCTGGGCCGCTCCGGAGCCACCACCGTGGCGAGCACGGCCGCGCTGGCCGCCGCGGCCGGTGTCGCGGTGTTCGCGACCGGCGGGCTGGGCGGCGTTCACCACCCGGTCCCGGGCGAGTCGGTGACGTGGGACGTCTCCGCCGACCTCGCCACGCTGGCGCGCACGGGCGTGCTGGTGGTGTGCTCGGGGATGAAGTCGATCCTCGACATCGCCGCGACCCTGGAGGTGCTGGAGACGCAGTCGGTCCCTGTGCTCGGCTACCGCACCGACGACTTCCCGGCGTTCTACCTGCGCTCGTCGGGCCATCGCGTGCCGCACCGCGTCGACGACCCCGCGCGGGCGGCGGCCGTGGTCGCCGCCCACCGGCGGTTCTCGGATTCCGGGGTGCTGCTGGCCAACCCCGTGCCGGGTGAGCACGAACTCGACCGCGCCGTACACGACCGCCTGCTGGCCGAGGGACTCGAACTGCTGCGGGAACGCGGCGTCAGCGGGTCGGACGTGACCCCGGTCCTGCTGGAGCACTTCCACACCGCGAGCGGCGGCGCGAGCCTCGACGCCAACGAGGCGCTGGTGGTGGCCAACGCGGCCCTCGCGGGACAGGTGGCAGGCGAACTCACGACGCTCGCGGAACGCACCCGATGAGGGTCGCGGTCGTGGGTGACGTGGGCCTCGACATCGTGGCCCGGCACGACGAGCCGATCGTCTACGGCGGCGACGCGCGCGCGGCGGTCACCGTCACCGGTGGCGGTGCCGGGGCGAACACGGCGCTGTGGCTGCGTGAGAGGGGAACCGAGACGACGCTGGTGGCGCGGGTCGGCGACGACGCGGGCGGGCGCCTGCTGCGCGGCGAACTGGAGACCGCGGGAGTGCGCTGCGCCTTCGCCCTCGACGAGGACACGGCGACCTGCTGTGTCGTGGTGCTCGTCGACGGCGACGGGCAGCGCACCATGTTGCCCGACCGGGGCGCGAACAAGCGGTTCCGGCCGGCCGACGTGACCGACGAGGCACTCGCGGACGCGCGGCACCTGCACCTGTCCGGCTACGTCCTGCTGGACCCGTCGTCGCGCGAGGGGGGTCTCGCGGCGCTGGCCCTGGCCCGGCAGCGGGGTATGACGACGTCGGTCGACCCGCAGGCCGCCGCGCTCCTGCACGATCCCCGGGCTTTCCTGGCGGACGTGCGGGGTGTCGACCTGCTGCTGCCGAACGCGGACGAGCTGCGCGCGCTCACCGGGTCCGCTGAGCCCGGGGCCGCCCGCTCACTGCTCGGCACGGTCGGCGCGGTGGCGGTCACGTTCGGCCTCGACGGCGCCGCGTGGGTGGACGGCCACGGCATCGTGACCGCGAAGGCCGAGGACGCTCCGTGCGTGGACAGCACGGGAGCCGGGGACGCCTTCGACGCCGGAGTGCTCACCGCGTGGCTCGCGGGCGAGTCGCCGCGGGAGACATTGCGGCACGGCGCCGTGCTGGGCGCGCACGCCGTCGGGAAGGTGGGCGCCCAGCCGTGAGACCGGGCGCCCGCACGGCGCGTTCAGTTCCGGCCGGAGCCGGAGCCGGAGCCGGGCTCCGGGTCGGACGAGTCGATCACGCGGTGCTGCCCGTCCTCCAGCGACGGGGCCCGCCGCCGGTACCGGCTCACGGACTCGGACTTGCGGGGCGGGCGGTCGTTCGCGATGAGCACCGCGACCCACGGCAACGGGATCGACAGCACCAGCAACGCCAGCGCCAGCCACCAGATCTGGTGGAAGACCCCCGCCAGCACCAGGCAGGGGAACCGCATGCCCATCATGAGGATGTACTTGCGCCGCCGCGCGGCCTGCTCGTCCTCGTAGGAGGGCGCAGCCTCGGTGATCAGCACCGGAGCAGCGTGCCTGTCGTGCTCGTTCACCGCTTCACCTCCACGCTCCATGCTCCCACCGGGCGGCCGATGCTGACAGCCGGGCGTCGCGCCGAGAACACGCCGATGCGGGCCGTGCGACGATAACGACCGTGAGCGATACCCTCCCCCAGTTCTCGTCCGAGGTCTGCGCCCGGTTGCGGGACGCCTTCCGGGCCGCCCGCTACGACGCCGACGGCGTGGTCGGCGTCCTGGGCGCGCAGGCCCACGCCGCGCTGGGTCGCGGCGAGCCGGAGCCCGCACGCCGGGCCAGTCGCGACGCCGGTGCGCTGGGCGTGCTGATCCGGCTCTTCCTGCTGGGCGACACCGAGCCCACCGACGCGGTGCGCACGGCGCTGGATCCGCTGGCGCTCGACGACGCGCTCGGCACCGGGCTCGTTCGGCCGGGTGACGGCGACGGACTGCGCGCCGGTTTCGACGTGCGCCCGCACGGTGACGAGGACACGAGCTGGTGGGTGGTCTCGGACCTCGACCCCGACCAGGCGGGCGGGCCGGTTTCGCCGGACCACGTGCTCGGGGTCGGGCACGCCTCGCTGAGCCTGGTGCGCGCCACCAGCCGCCGTCCGGTCGGCAGCGTGCTCGATCTCGGCACCGGCAACGGCGTCCAGGCGCTGCACGCGGGCAGGCACGCCGGGAAGATCACCGCGACCGACACGTCCGCGCGGGCGCTGCGACTGGCCGAGGCGACGTTCGCGCTGAACGAGCTGGACGTGGAGCTGCTGCGGGGCGAGTGGTTCGCGCCCGTGGCGCGGCGCCGATTCGACCGGATCGTCTGCAACCCGCCGTTCGTGGTCGGCCCGCCGAGGGTGGACTACGTGTACCGCGACTCGGGTCTCGCGGGGGACGACGCCAGCGCCCTGCTCGTGCGCCAGCTTCCGGGCTTTCTCACCGACGGTGGCACCGGGCACCTGCTCGCCTCGTGGCTGCACGTCCGCGGCGAGGACTGGGCCGACCGGGTGGGCCGGTGGCTGCCCGCGGGCACCGATGCCTGGTTCGTGCAGCGCGACATCGCCGACCCCGCGCTGTACGTGGGGACGTGGCTTCGCGACGCCGGGATCGATCCCCGCTCCGCCGAGGGCAGGGCCAAGTCCGGCGCGTGGCTGGACTGGTTCGCCGAACACGACGTGGAGGGCGTCGGGTTCGGCTTCGTCACGCTGCGCCGCACGGACGAGGCGCCCACCGTGGTGTGCGAGGACCTGCGGCACGCCTACGACGATCCGCTCGGCGAGGAGGCGGCGGCCTGGCTGGATCGCGTGGCCTGGCTGCGCCACCACGCCGACGACCTGCTCGACGCGACCTACCGGGTGCCGGACACCGTCGCGCTGGAGCGGGTCGACGCGCCGGGCGACGACGGCTGGACCACGACGGTGCGCCGGCTGCACCGCGGCGACGGGCCAGGCTGGACGCACGAACTGGACGAGCTCACCGCCACGCTGCTCGCGGGCTGCCGGGGCGCGCTGCCGATGGCCGACCTGCTGGAGCTGCTGGCCGCGGCGCACGGCGAGGACGCCGCGACGCTGCGCGATGCGGCGCGGCCACTGGTCGCCGAACTGGTGCGGCACGGGATGCTGGAGGTGTGCCGATGAGGGCGGTGGTCTCGCGGGTCACCGAGGCCGCCGTCACGGTGGACGGCGACCTCGTCGGGGCGCTGGAACGGCCCGGACTACTCGTGTTGCTCGGGGTCCACGCCGACGACTCCGAACAGCAGTGCGCGACGATGGCTCGCAAACTGCACGAGCTGCGCGTGCTGCGCGACGAGGAGTCGTGCGCGAGCACGGAAGCGCCCCTGCTGGTCGTCAGCCAGTTCACCCTCTACGGGGACACGCGCAAGGGACGGCGCCCCTCCTGGACGTCCGCGGCCCGGCCCGAGCACGCCGAACCGCTCGTCGACGCCGTGGTGAGCGCGCTGCGGGAGCGGGGCGCCACCGTGGCGACCGGCCGATTCGGCGCCATGATGTCGGTGCACAGCGTCAACGACGGACCGTTCACCGTGCTCGTCGAGGTGTAGCACGCCGGCGGCCAACTCGGTGACACGCACGAGCACGCTCCGTGGATGCCCTGCGTGAGTCAGTCAACACGGAGTCATCTCCGGGAACGATTCGCCTTACCCCGACGTTGACCCCAATGTCCAGCCGTGGCGCTGGGCACGCGGGGCGGGTTCCACAGGCTCGTCGTGCGTGGCAGAAGCAGGCGTGAGCGAAGCACGACACGTCAGCCCGTTGACCGGGGAGGCAAGATGTCCGTCCAGACACTGGAACGTGAGGCTCGCGGGATTCGCGAACGGAGCATTCCCGCGCCAGCCGATGACGTGGTGATGCCGGTGGCCGTCGAGGAGCCCGACCTCGACGCCCAGGGCCCCGCCGCGGACCTGGTGCGTGTGTACCTCAACGGGATCGGCAAGACGGCGTTGCTGACCGCCGGGGAGGAGGTCGACCTCGCCAAGCGCATCGAGGCCGGCGTGTTCGCCCAGCACATGCTCGACTCGGCGGGCGAGTTGTCCCGCCAGCGCAGGGCGGAGCTGGCGGCGGTCGTGCGCGACGGGGACCGCGCCAAGACCCACCTGCTCCAGGCGAACCTGCGTCTCGTCGTGTCGCTGGCCAAGCGCTACACGGGGCGGGGAATGCCGCTGCTGGACCTGATCCAGGAGGGCAACCTGGGGCTCATCCGCGCGGTGGAGAAGTTCGACTACACCAAGGGCTTCAAGTTCTCCACCTACGCCACCTGGTGGATCCGCCAGGCCATCACCCGGGGGATGGCCGATCAGGGGCGCACCATCCGCCTGCCCGTCCACCTCGTCGAGCAGGTCAACAAGCTCGCGCGTATCAAGCGCGACCTGCACCAGCGGCTCGGCCGCGAGGCCACCAACGAGGAACTGGCCGCAGAGTCCGGTATCGCCGCGCACAAGGTCTCGAACCTGCTCGACCACGCTCGCGACCCGGTGAGCCTGGACATGCCGGTGGGCACCGAGGAGGACGCCCCGCTGGGCGACTTCATCGAGGACTCGGAGGCGACCGACGCCGAATCCACGGTGATCTCCACCCTCCTGCAGGACGATCTGCGCCGGGTGCTCGCCACGCTCGACGACCGCGAGCAGCAGGTGATCCGGCTCCGCTACGGCCTCGACGACGGGCAGCCGAGGACGCTCGACCAGATCGGCAAGCACTTCAGCCTGTCGCGCGAGCGGGTGCGGCAGATCGAGCGGGAAGTCATGTCGAAACTGCGGCACGGCGAGCGCGCGGATCGCCTGCGCGCCTATGCCAGCTGAGCAGGGCCACCGCTTCTGCTCGCGGTAGCGGGGCGGGGGCCACACATCACCCGGACGTCGCGTTGACGTGCGGCGCGGAACACGAGACGGTCGAGATCGCTCACGCGGTCTCGACCGTTTTCCGTCTCCGGGCTCCGTGGTCTCCGCCGCCCGGTCCCAGGGAGAACGAGCGGGCCCCGCGGGGGTGCGGTCCTCGCGACCGGTTCGACCGGTCGCCTGCCCGGAAGGTCGGGCCCGCCACGGTGGGTCCGACCTTCCGCCCGTGGTGATCTGCGTCGCGCGGCGGCGTGGGCTCGCCCTGCGTGACGAGCATGCGCGATACGGTCCGGGGCGTTGTTTCGCCAGTCCCTGTGATCAGCCCTGATGACGCGCAACGGAGCCCGAGCTGTGACTGTGACCTCTCCAGGGCCGGGGTCGTCCCCCGCCCGCACCACCCGCGACTTCCACCACACCGACGTGCTGCCCCTGAGGCAGGACACCAGTACCGAGTACCGCCTCGTGACAGCCGACGGCGTGCGGGTCGTCGAGGCCGCGGGCAGGACGTTCCTCCAGGTCGATCCCGAGGCGCTGACGCTGCTGGCGCGCACCGCCGTCACCGACATCCAGCACCTGCTGCGCTCGTCACACCTGGAGCAACTGCGGTCCATCGTCGACGACCCCGAGGCCAGCGGTAACGACCGCTTCGTGGCCATGGACCTCCTGCGCAACGCCGCGATCTCGGCAGGCGGTGTGCTGCCGATGTGCCAGGACACCGGCACGGCCATCGTCATCGGCAAGCGCACCGAGGGCGTGCTCACCGGGGGCGACGACGAGCGGGCCCTGTCGAAGGGCGTGTTCGACGCCTACCAGGAGCTGAACCTGCGGTACTCGCAGCTCGCCCCGGTGTCGTTCTGGGAGGAACGCAACACGGGCACCAACCTGCCCGCGCAGGTCGAGCTGTACCACAAGGACTCCGGCACCGAGGGCGACCCGAGCTACGAGTTCCTGTTCATGGCCAAGGGCGGCGGCAGCGCCAACAAGACGTTCCTGTACCAGGAAACGAAGGCCGTGCTGAATCCGAAGCGGCTCGCGCGCTTCCTCGACGAGAAGCTGCGCGGCCTCGGCACGGCGGCCTGCCCGCCGTACCACCTGGCGATCGTCGTCGGCGGCATGTCGGCCGAGTACAACCTCAAGGTGGCCAAGCTGGCGTCCGCCCGGTACCTGGACGAGCTGCCCCGCGAGGGCTCGGAACTCGGCCACGGCTTCCGTGACGTCGAGCTGGAGCAGCAGGTGCTGGAGATGACCCGGCAGTTCGGCATCGGCGCGCAGTTCGGTGGCAAGTACTTCTGCCACGACGTGCGGGTGATCCGCCTGCCCCGCCACGGAGCGTCGTGCCCGGTCGGCATCGCGGTGTCGTGCTCGGCCGACCGGCAGGCCAAAGCCAAAATCACCCCGGAGGGCGTGTTCCTGGAGCAGTTGGAGCGCGACCCCGCGCGGTTCCTGCCCGAGGTCACCGCCGACGAGCTGTCGGAGGAGGTCGTCGAGGTCGACCTCACCAGGCCGATGTCGCAGATCCGCGAACAGCTGTCGAGCCTGCCGGTGAAGACGCGGCTGAGCCTGACAGGACCGCTGGTCGTGGCTCGCGACATCGCCCACGCCAAGATCGCGGAACGGCTGGAGGCCGGCGAGGAGATGCCGCGGTACCTGCGGGATCACCCCGTCTACTACGCGGGACCCGCCAAGACCCCCGACGGCTACGCCTCCGGTTCGTTCGGCCCGACCACGGCGGGGCGCATGGACTCCTACGTGGCCCAGTTCCAGGCCGAGGGCGGGTCGATGGTGATGCTCGCCAAGGGCAACCGCTCGGCGAAGGTCACCGAGTCGTGCCGTGCCCACGGCGGGTTCTATCTCGGATCCATCGGCGGCCCCGCCGCGAGGCTCGCCCAGGACTGCATCAGGAAGGTCGAGGTCCTGGAGTACCCCGAGCTGGGGATGGAAGCGGTGTGGCGCATCGAGGTCGAGAACTTCCCCGCGTTCGTCGTGATCGACGACAAGGGCAACGACTTCTTCGCCGACACCTCGGAACCGGTGCTGCAGATCTCGTTCCGGCAGTAGACGCACGCGGGTGTCCGGTGGGCGCGTTCCCACCGGACACCCGTGGCTTCGCTGGTCTCAGTAACGGCCACTACACCCGAGCGGGCGAACGTCATAGCGTAAAACAAGACGATGTCCCTCCCGGGACGAGCCACACAGCGATGCGGAGGTGAATCCCGCCATGCGCGACAACAACTGGACTCTCTGAGTGCGTACTCATTGGGTGGAGTTGGCAGACGGTGCTGCCACACGTGACCACGCGGCCCATGCGGCTGCGGCGATCGCGACGCCAAGTGCCGCGGCGATGCCAATCACCCAGGTCGGTGGCAGGACCTGTGCGGCCAGACCGGCGGCGATGATGCCCAGCCCTTGGGCTGCGCGCAGGGATGCGATCGCGAGTCCGACAGCTTGACCGCGGTGGCTGTCGGGCACGGTCTTGACATAGGTCGCCTGGGTGATCATGTCGTGTGCGCTGAAGGCGCCGCTGGCAGCCCACAGCAAGACCAGCACGATGAGATGTGGTTGCCACACGGTCGGTATGAGCATGAGGCTGGTGGCAAGCGCCATCGGCCCCAGGAGGGCGAGTTGGCGCTCGGGGCGTATTCGCTTGAGCGCCAACATGCCCAGCACGGTGCCGATGGGGTTGGCCGCCAGCAGCCATCCGGCTCCGGTCGTTCCGGCGCCGATCTCCTCTGACATCGGCACGGCGAGACCTTCGGGGACCACATAGAACCCGGAGAGGCAGGCGATCAGCAGGAGTATCCGCAGCTTGGGGTCGCTCGCGACAATGCGCCACCCTGCAGTGATGGTGTGCCACCGGCCGTCGCGGTGTGCGGTCGCGCGGCGTGCGGGTTGGTGTGGGGCCATGCCACACCTGATGACCAACGCTGAGACGGCGAACGTCGCTGCGTTGATCAAGAGTGCGTCGTGGTAGCCGAGAGCGGCCACGACGCTGGCGCCGACTCCGAATCCGATGACCAGGGCGGTTTGGTAGGTCATCGACATGACCCCCAGGCCCAGTGCGAGTGCGTCGCTGTGCAGAACGCTGGGCATCGCGGCCTGCCGCGCGGCTGAGAATGGCACAGCCACCAACTGCACGCCGACGAGCAAAGTGATCTGTACGCCCAACGGCATACCCGGGATAGACATGGCGGCAACGAGGCCCGCGCGGAGTAGGTCGGTGACGACCATGACCGTGCGTCGGGAGTACCGGTCAGCGAGCCCGGACAGGAAGGCCCCGCCGATCAGGTCAGGTACGTAGCTGACGGCGTAGGTCAGCGCGCTCAGTCCTGCTGAGGCAGTGCGGTCGAAGACCAGAACGGTCAAGGCGACGCGGGCCAGCTGGTTTCCGGCCACGGAAAGCGCGTGCGCCAGCCACAACCAGCGAAATTCCGCGACCGCGAATAGTGACCGGTAGGTGACACCCTGCGTCTCCATAGGGGCACAGTGTGCCGATGTTCTCGCGTGCGCGGGCGGAGATCAAGAAAGTCGTGCGCTGTGATGCTGAGCAGCCTGGTGCCTGCGCGCGTCAACAGCTGGGTCCTTGCCGTCTGCGCCAGGCCGTGAAGCACAGTCGGTGTTCGATGACGCACGCGGGTGTCCGGTGGGCGCGTTCCCACCGGACACCCGTGGCGCGGTCAGTGCGTGCTCGTCTCGTGGTCGAGCACCACCTTGCGGTCGGACAGCGGCTCCTCCAGCTCCACGGTGAGCGGCGGGTAGCGCATGTCCATCGTGCAGGCCACGTTCTTGTCGGCCGGCTTGGACTCCACCAGAGTGATCGCGACCTTCCTCTCGGTCTGCTCCTCCACTGTCGCGCTGGCCTTCGTGCAGCCACCCTCCTGCGCGACGATGGTGAGCGTGCGCCCCTGTTCGGACACCGCCACGTCGAGCGGATATCCCTCCGGCAGCGCGGCGGAGTCGATCTGGCCCATCGGCACGGGGCCGTCGTGGGGGACGTCCTCGGGAGCACGGGACAGCTCCTGGGACGCGGGTGGCGGTTCCGCCCCCGCCCCCGGCTGGTTCTGCGCGGTCGTCTGCTCTCCACACGCCGTCGCCGCCAGCAGGGCGGTCGCGGCGATGATCCCTCGTATCCACCTCATGTCCGGGTGGACGTAACCCGCCCCGGGTTAGGTTGCATCTCGTGACGGCACCTCGATCCCCGCTGGCCCGCACTCTCGGCACCCGCGACGCCGTGGTGATCGGTATGGGCGCGATGATCGGCGCGGGCGTGTTCACCGCGTTCTCCCCGGCGGCCGAGGCGGCGGGCTCGGCGCTCCTGCTCGCGCTCGCGCTGGCCGCCTTCGTGGCCTACTGCAACGCGACGTCCTCGGCCCGGCTCGCGGCCCGCTATCCCGACTCGGGCGGGACGTACGTGTACGGTACGCGGCGACTCGGCCCGTTCTGGGGCTACCTCGCGGGCTGGGGCTTCGTCGTCGGCAAGACGGCGAGCTGCGCGGCGATGGCGCTCACCGTGGTGACCTACGCGGTGCCCGGGCTCTCCTCGCCCTGGCGCGGCGTGGTGGCGGCGGCCGTCGTGGTGACGCTGACGGGGCTCAACTACGTCGGTGTGCGCCGCTCGGCGCTGGCCACCCGGGTGCTCGTGGCGCTGAGCCTCGTGGTGCTGGCACTCGTGGTGGCCGCGGTGGCGGTGGGTGGAACGCCGGAGAGGGACCGGCTGCTGCCCGGTGGGGACGCCGACGTCCTCGGTGTCGCCGAGGCGGCCGGGCTGCTGTTCTTCGCCTTCGCCGGATACGCGCGGGTCGCGACCCTCGGCGAGGAGGTCCGCGATCCCGTCCGCACGATCCCGCGAGCGATCGGCGTCGCGCTCGCGCTCGTGCTCGCCGTGTACGTCGTCGTGGCGGCGGCGGCCCTGACGCAGCTCGGCCCCGCGGGGCTGGCGGCGAACCCCGACCCGCTGGCGTATGCCGTCTCCACGACGTCGTGGGCCGGGCTCGCTCCCGTGGTGCGGGCCGGTGCGGTGGTGGCGGCCCTCGGGGCGCTGCTCGCGCTGCTGCTCGGGGTGTCCCGGACGGTGCTCGCGATGGCGCGCGACGGGCATCTGCCGCGGACGCTGGCCGCCGTCCACCCGAGGCACCGCGTGCCCCACCACGCGGAGCTGGCCGTGGGCGCGGTCGTGGCCGTGGCGGCGGCCACCGCCGACCTGCGCGAGGTGATCGGGTTCTCGTCGTTCGCGGTGCTGGGCTACTACGCCGTGGCGGGTGCGAGCGCGTGGACGTTGCGCGCCGGACGCCTCGTGCCCGCCGCCGGGGTCCTAAGCTGCCTGGTGCTGGCGGCGACGCTGCCGGCGACCTCGGTCGTGGCCGGTCTCGTGGTCCTGGCCACGGGCGCGCTGCTCTACGGCGGCCGGGCCGCGTGGTCACGCCGCGCCGGGCGCGGGCCTGCTCAGTAGTAGTCGCGCTGCGGCCACCGAGGTTCGGCGGCGCCGGGCCCGCCCGGCGTGCCGGAGATGTCGAGGTTCGGCTCGGTCAGCCGCCGCGCGTGCAGGGGTGGCGCGGGCGCCAGGCGAATGCTGCCGTCCGGGTTGGTCGACGGCCCCGCGACCGTGGGCACCGGCCCCGGCGCCACCTCCGGCCGGGGCCCGGCCGGCGCGGGCCACGGCCCGGAGTGCTGCTGTTCACTCCGGCTCTGCGCCGGGATCACCGGGGCCACGGCGGCCGAGTGCGCGGGCCGGACCGGGTTGGCGACGCCACTGATGCCGTGCGGTGGGGTGACGGCGTCCTGGGCCGAGGTGCCACGCATCACCGGATAGGCGTCGAACGGGTCGGCCACGACCCGCCTGCGGCGACGCACGCGGAGCTGTCCGGCCAGCCCCACCAGGCCCAGCAGGCCCAGCAGTCCCCACGGGGCCGGGCTGTCGCCGCCCGCGCTCTGCGCGGCCGTCAGCAGCGGGGCCAGGACACACACCGCCGCCGCCATCCGGCCGCCGGTCACTCTGGGCATAGCTTCCCTCCACATCGGGTCACGAGATTCCTACCCACCCACGGCGGCCTTCAGCAACAGGACCACCCGTTCGGGACCCGACGTCACCCGAGCGGGCTGTGGTGCTCAGTAGGCGACGGCCGCCTCGGCGAACTCCGGAGCCAGGGAGTCGTCACCGGCCGGATACGAGATGCGGCGTGGGTCGCCGTCGGAGGTGTACCGCAGGCCAGGCTCGGCGGCGAGCGTGTCGAGCCACCGGGCCGAGCCGAACTCGGCCTCCTGCCCGTCGGGCCCCTGCGAGCGGATGCGCGGGACGGCGGCGGCGTCGAAGTCCGTGGTGAACGGCGAGGGCGCCGGGTTGGCCCCCACGAGCAGGACCGCGGTGTAGTCGTAGCCGTCGCCCCGCAACGCCAGCTCACCCGGTTCGGGGCGCGCCCCGAACGGCAGCGCGAGCGTCGTCGGCTCGTAGCCCGGCGCCGCGTCGCGGATCAGGCGGTCGCCCTCCGCGATGGCCTCCTGCGCGGTCCCGGGCGCCGCGGTGCCGAGGTTGACGTGGCCCCGGGTGTGGTTGCCGACCTCGAACCCGTTGCCGGCCAGCCAGCGCAGCGCCCGCCGCCCGTCCTCCCCGCCGCCGAAGGGTGCCTCGTTGACGTAGACGCTCGCCGTGGCCCGGAAACCGGGGTTGTCCCGTGCGACGTCGCGCAGGATGCCGATGGCCGTGTCGGCAGCGACACCACCCTCGGTCATGCGGATCGTGCTCGGATCCCCGTCGTCGAACGTCAGTACCACCGGATGAGTCCCGGCCGGGATGTCCAGCCGCCCCGCCGCCAGCTCGGCGGTGGTGACGGGCACGTAGTTCTCGTCGGCGAGGCGTTGCAGCTCGGCCCGGAACCCCTCCGGTGTCCGGTCGTAGACCGACGTGGGCTCGGGCACCAGCCGGTGATACATCAGCACCGGCACCACGCCCAGCTCGTTGGCGCCGATCTCAGCCGGGTCCGGGGGCACGGCGGACGTCGGCTCACCGGGCGCGTCCGTCTGCTGTGGACTGGCTTCCGGGGTGACGGTGTGGGTGCAGCCCGCCGCGACGGCCGCCGCCGCAGCCAGGACGAGAAAGCGTCGAAAGGCCATGAGCGGGAAGGTAGACCAGCGCGCACCCGGCCGCGTCGCGTCTCACTCGACCGGTGATTCCTGGCGGGACGCGCGTCCGCAACGGACACACCGTGGGTAGCCCAGCGCTGTCCACACCACGGCCACGGGAGGGATACCGGCGATGCCGAGTGCGCGCATGAATCCGTATTGGATAGTCGGCATCGTGTCGGCGACCGCGGTCACCGCCGCGGTGGCGATCCCGCTGAGCATGCCGGATCGCGCCGACGTCGCCGTGCTCGGTCTTCCGGGAGCGGAGGTGTCACCGACCGCGCTGCGCGACGTCGTCATCGCCTCGCCACGCGGCTACGACGGGCTGTCGGCGGCCCTGAACGGCGAGCCGCTGCCGTTGCGCCGGGACGGCGACCTGGTGCGGCCCGACATCGGCGAACTGCCCGAAGGTGGTCACACGCTCGTGGTCACCCCGCCACCCGGCCTGTTCGGTGAGGGCGAGCCCGCGCGCGTCCTCTTCCGCGTCGACGCCACCCCTCCGGAGCTGGACGTGTACCCGCCCGAACCGGTGAAACGGGGCACGGCCGGCGAGATCAGGGGAACAGCGCACGGCGCGGTCACGGTGTCGGCGGGTGACGAACAGGTGCGGCCGAACGAGGACGGCGAGTTCGCGTTGCCCATCCGAGCGGGCCTGCGCAGCGTCACCGTCACCGCGCGCGACGCGGCGGGCAACACCGCCATCCAGGAGGTGCCCGTCGCACTGCGCCATCCCGGGATGCGGGCCGTGCATCTGACGGCGAGTGCGTGGGCCAGCCCCACGCTCCGGGAACCGGTGCTGGACCTGGTGCGCGAGGGCCGCATCGACACGATCCAGCTCGACATCAAGGACGAGAGCGGCCAGATCGGATACGCCTCGCAGGTTCCGATGGCACAGCGGATCGGCGCGAACACCGGGCTCTACGACGCCAGGGCCGCGCTGGAGCTCCTGCACTCCGAGGGAATTCACGTGGTGGGCCGGATCGTCGCGTTCCGCGACCCGGTACACGGCAGGGCGGCCTGGGAGGCCGGCGAGCACGACCAGGTCGTCCAGACCTCCGGCGGCAGCGCCTGGTCCGGTGGTTACGGCGACTACTCCTTCACCAACTTCGCCGACCCCGAGGTGCGCGAGTACAACATCGCGCTGGCCGAGGAGGCCGCCGAGCTGGGATTCGACGACATCCTCTGGGACTACATCCGCAGGCCGGACGGTGACGTGTCGCAAATGGTGTTTCCGGGACTCGACACGAGCCCCGAGGAGTCGATCGCGACCTTCCTCGCCGAGTCCAGAGCCGCGATCCACCGTCACGGCGCGTTCCAGGGCGCCTCGGTGTTCGGGATCGCGGCCAGCCGGCCCACCCAGATCGCGCAGGACATCCCCGCGATGTCGGAGCACGTCGACTACGTGGCACCGATGGTCTACCCGTCGCACTGGGGGCCCGGCGAGTACGGGGTCGAGGACCCGGAGAGCCAGCCGTACGACATCACGGCCCGCTCGCTCGCCGAGTTCCAGGACCTCGCCCGGCAGAACGGGCACTCGAAGGTGATCCCGTGGCTCCAGGCGTTCAGCCTCCGGGTCCCCTACGGCCCCGACGAGGTCCGGGCCCAGATCGAGGCGGCCGAGGATCTCGGCATCGACTCGTTCCTGTTGTGGAACGCGGGCTGCCGGTACGACCCGCGCGCACTCGCCCCGACGTGAAGCCGGACGCGGCCGTCCCCGCTCAGCCGCGCCCCACGAACGGCATGCCGGTCGCGGTGACGGTGAGCGAGAGCACGTTGGCGTGCAGCGGCAGGGCGGCCATGTAGCGCACGGCGTCGGCGACGTGCTCGACCTCGAACCCCGGTTCGGGGCGCACGCTGCCGTCGGCCTGCTTCGCGCCGTCGGCGAACCCGGCCGTCATCTCCGTGGCGGCGTTGCCGATGTCGAGTTGCCCGCAGCCGATGTCGAACTCCCGGCAGTCGAGCAGGATCGACTTGGTCAGACCCGTGACGGCGTGCTTGGTGGCGGCATAGGCCACGCTGTCGGGACGGGGCGTGCGCGCGGCGATGGAACCGTTGTTGATGATCCGCCCGCCCCGGGGACGCTGCGCTTTCATCCGCCGCACGGCCTCCCTGGCGCAGAGGAACATGCCCGTGAGGTTCACGTCGACGGTGGCGCGCCAGTCCTCGACACTCACCGCGTCGATCGGCGCCGCGGGCCCGAACGTGCCCGCGTTGTTGAACAGCAGGTCCACCCGGTCCCAGTCGGCGACGACCCGGTCGAACAGGGCGGCGACGGCGGCGGGTTCGGTGACGTCGGTGGGCACCACCAGGGCGTGCCGCGCGTCGGCCGCGGTCTCCCGAAGCGCCGCCTCCCGCCTGCCCGCCAGTGCCACCCGGTAGCCGTCGTCCAGCAGCGCCCTCGCCACGGCCCGCCCGATGCCCGATCCGGCACCGGTCACCACGGCCACTCGCCCGTCGTCCATCGCGCACCCTCCTGTGTCGCATCACACCATCACACTTCCTGATGCTATGATGCTAGCCATGCGTACCACCGTGACACTGGACCCGGACGTGGCCGAACTGGTGAAACGGTTGATGGCCGAGCAGAGCCTGTCCTTCAAGGAAGCGGTGAACAAGGCGATCCGGTCGGCCCTGGCCCCGCCACCTGCCGAGTTCCGCACGCCCAGCTACGCCATGGGGCCTCCGAGAGTGCCGCTGGACCGGGCGCTCGAGGTCGCGGCGGAGCTCGAGAACGCCGAGATCCGGCGAGAACTCGGCGTGGGCCGGTGAACCTCGTCGACGCGAACGTCCTGCTCTATGCGGTGAACGAGGACACCGTGCGGCACCGGACCGCCCGCGAGTGGCTCGACACGAGCCTCGCCGGCTCGGACACCACGGGTTTCGCGTGGCCCGCACTCACCGCGTTCCTGCGCATCAGCACCCACGCGAGTATCTTCGCGCAGCCGTTGACCCCGGACACCGCGAGCGAGATCGTCGCGAACTGGCTGGCCGCGCCCACCGCTGTCGTGCTCCACCCGACACCACGCCACCTGGTCGTGTTGCGCGGTCTGCTGGAGACCTCGGGGACGGGCGGCAACCTGGTCGACGACGCACACCTCGCGGCGCTCGCGCTGGAGCATCGTGCGACCGTCGTGACCTTCGACAGCGACTTCGGCCGCTTCGACGGGGTGCGAGTCCACCAGCTCGGCTGACTCACACCGCGAGCCCGGCCGCGAACATCCCGGCCATCCCCGCGCTCATCACGACCCGGCATCCGGCGCGGGAGAGCGTGCCGGATGCGGCGGCCGCACCGTCGCGGCGAGCCCGGAGCGCGCCGCGTGCCGTGACGGCGCCGTCGGCGGCGAAGTACGCGAGCCCCAGCGCGGCGAGAACGGGCACCGCGAACCCCGCCGTCGTGGCCGGGTCCACCATCGTGGGCCACACGCGGTGGCCCACGTCGCCGTGCGGCATCGCCGCCAGCATGTACACCATGGCCACCGCGCTGACACCGTGGTGCAGGTCGCAGCGGCGGCTTCCGCCCCGCACGGGCCGCGCCCGCAGCAGCGACACGGTGAACCAGCAGGCGGTGACCACGAACACCGCCTGCCACCCCGCCACGGGAACCGGGAAGCCGACCGGTGACACCATCGCCGCCATCGCGACGGTCATGAGCAGGCTCGCGAGGTCGGCCTGCCGTACGCCCGGCCCCAGCTGGCGGTAGTTCAGGGTGCCCAGCCGCGCCAGGCACGGGTAGGCGAGCGCGAGAAAACAGATCGTCGCAGGCCAGGCCGCCACCACCGGGATCCCCATGTGCCGCCTCACTTCCGAGACGCGAGCGGGAACCGTCGCCACCGCCCACCGGGGTCACGATGACACCCCGCGCCGTGCTCGACCAGCGGTCACCCAGGTGATGTTGCTCCGCAGCCGCCCGATCAGGCCGTCAGCTTCGGCAGCACCTCGCGGCCGAACACCTCAAGCCACTCGCGCTGGTTGCGGCCCACGTTGTGCACGTAGATGCGGTTGAAGCCCGCGTCGACGTAGCGTTGCAGCGAGGCGCGGTGCTCGTCCGGGTCGGACGAGACCACCATGCGGCCCTCGAAGTCCTCGCGGCGCACGAGCTTGGCCATCTGCTCGAAGTCGAACGGCGAGCGGATATCGGCCTTCGGGAACTTCATGCCGCCGTTGGGCCACTGCTCCAGCGCGTTGGCCCACGCCTGCTCGTCGGTTTCCGCCCAGGACAGGTGTACCTGGAGCAGCTTGGGCATGGTGTCGGGGTCCTTGCCCGCCTTGCGTGCCCCGTTGCCGAAGTTGTCGAGGATGCCGCCCAGCTTCGACAGCGACGCCCCCGGCGTGATGATTCCGTCGGCCAGCTCGCCGGTCTTACGGGACGTGTACGGGCCCGCGGCGGCGATGTAGACCGGCGGCGGCGCCTCCGGCATCGTCCACAGCCGGGTGTTGTGCAGCTTGAAGAACTCCCCGCCGTGTTTGACGTCCTTGCCGCTGAACAGCTTGCGGATGACCTCGAGCGCCTCGAACATGCGGCGCACGCGCTCCGGCGCCTCCGGCCAGTAACCACCGACCACGTGCTCGTTGAGCGCCTCGCCCGACCCGAGCCCGAGCCAGGTGCGGCCCGGATAGGTCGCCTCCAGGGTCGCCGCGGCCTGCGCCACCACCGCCGGGTGCTGCCGGAACGACGGGCACGTCACTCCGGGCCCCAGATCGCCGGTGGTGTTCTCGGCGAGCGAGGCGAGCACGCTCCACACGAACGACGCCTCGCCCTGGGCCGGCACCCACGGTTGCATGTGGTCGGCGGCCATCTGGCCGGAGAAACCGTTCCGCTCGGCGAGGCGCGCCACCTCGATGGACTCCCTCGGCGAGAACTGTTCCAGCGCCGCCGCGATACCGATCTGCACGTCACTCACGTGTCCATCCCCATCTCGTCGCAGTCCGCGATGTGCCTGCCACCGGGAAACTACCCGGAGTGCCGCGCCGCCAACGCGGCCAGTTCGTCGAGCACGGTCAGCGTCTCGCTCTCCGGCACCGTGGGAAGGTCGAACGCGACCCGCTCGACCCCGGCCTCGGCCCAGCCCGCGAGCCGGTCCTCGGCACGCCCGGCGCCGAAGATCGTCACGGGGACGTCGGCGCGGCCCTGCTCGGCGAGCGACCGCAGCACGGCACCGATCTCGGCGGGCTCCGTGTCACCCCTGGGCAGCCAGGCGTCGCCGTACGCCGCCAGCCTGGCCAGCGCCGCGGGGCTCTCGCCGCCGACGTAGATCGGCGGATGCGGTGAGCTGACCGGCTTGGGCCACGCGTAGACCGGGTCGAAGTCCACCAGCCTGCCGTGGAACTCGGCCTGTTCCTCCGTCCACAGCGCGCGCAGCGCCTGCAGTTGCTCGTCGAGCAGCGCGCCGCGCGTGCGCGGGTCCGTGCCGTGGTTGCGCATCTCCTCCCGGTTCCAGCCCACACCGACACCGAGGGCGAACCGGCCGTCCGACACCACGTCGAGGCTGGCCGCCTCGTTGGCGGTGTGGATCACGTCACGCTGGACGAGCAACGCGACCCCGGTGGCCAGCAGCAGCCGCTCGGTCACCGCCGCCGCCGCGCTCAGCGCCACGAACGGGTCCAGCGTGCGGTAGTAGTGCCGCGGCAGGTCGCCACCGCCCGGGTACGGCGACTCCCGGCTGACCGGAATGTGGGAGTGCTCGGCGAGGAACAGCGCGTCGAAGCCCCGTTCCTCGAGAGCACTGGCCAGGCTGGTGGGCCGGATCCCCTCGTCGGTGACGAAGGTCGAGATGCCGAACTTCATGTTCCCGGGCAACCACGCGCGGTCGCGATTTGTTCCCCGCTCACACGTTCCGGCGATACTGCCCGCCGACCTCGAAGAACGCGTGCGTGATCTGGCCAAGCGAGCACACCCGGGCCGCGTCCATGAGCACGGCGAACACGTTCTCGCCGCTCGCGGCGACCTCCCGCAGCCGGGCCAGTGCCCGCTGCGCGTCGTCGTGGTGCCGGTCGTGGAACTCCCCCAGCCGCCGCAGCTGCGACTGCTTCTCGTCCTCGGTCGCCCTGGCGAGTTCGACCTCCACCTCGTCGTCCTCCGGGTGGGGGTTGCGGAAGGTGTTGACCCCGACGACCGGTAGCGACCCGTCGTGCTTGAGCCGCTCGTAGGTCATCGACTCGTCCTGGATCTTGCCGCGCTGGTAGCCGGTCTCCATCGCGCCGAGCACGCCACCCCGCTCGGTGATCCGCTCGAACTCGGTGAGCACGGCCTCCTCCACCAGGTCGGTGAGCTCGTCGATCACGAACGAACCCTGGAGCGGGTTCTCGTTCTTCGACACTCCCCACTCCTTGTTGATGATCATCTGGATGGCGAGCGCGCGGCGCACCGAACTCTCGGTGGGGGTCGTGATCGCCTCGTCGTAGGCGTTGGTGTGCAGCGAGTTGGCGTTGTCGTACAGCGCGCAGAGTGCCTGCAGGGTGGTGCGGATGTCGTTGAAGCTCATCTCCTGCGCGTGCAGCGAACGACCGGACGTCTGGATGTGGTACTTGAGCTTCTGCGAACGCTCCCCCGCGCCGTAGCGGTCCCGCATGGCCACGGCCCAGATGCGGCGGGCGACCCGGCCCAGCACCGAGTACTCGGCGTCCATCCCGTTGGAGAAGAAGAACGACAGGTTCGGGGCGAAGTCGTCGATGTCCATCCCCCGCGCGAGATAGGACTCGACGTAGGTGAACCCGTTGGCGAGCGTGAACGCGAGCTGGGTGATGGGGTTGGCCCCGGCCTCGGCGATGTGGTAGCCGGAGATCGAGACCGAGTAGAAGTTGCGGACCCCGTTCGCGATGAACCACTCCTGGATGTCCGACATCATCCGCAGCGAGAACTCGGTGGAGAAGATGCAGGTGTTCTGCCCCTGGTCCTCCTTGAGGATGTCCGCCTGCACGGTGCCCCGCACCTGACGCAGCGTCCACGCCCTGATGTCGGCGGCCTCCTGCTCGTCCGGCTCGCGACCGTGCTCGTCCCGGAACGCCGTGAGCCGCTGGTCGATGGCGGTGTTGAGGAAGAACGCCAGGATCGTCGGCGCCGGGCCGTTGATCGTCATCGACACCGAGGTGGTGGGCGCGGTCAGGTCGAACCCGTCGTAGAGCGCCTTCATGTCGTCGAGTGTCGCGATGGACACGCCGGAGGTGCCGACCTTGCCGTAGATGTCGGGCCGGGTGCCGGGGTCCCAGCCGTACAGCGTGACCGAGTCGAACGCCGTGGACAGCCGCTTGGCCTCCGAGTCGGACGAGAGGTACTTGAAGCGCCGGTTGGTGCGGAACGCGTCTCCCTCGCCCGCGAACATCCGCGCCGGGTCCTCCCCGTCGCGCTTGAACGGGAACACGCCGGCCGTGAACGGGAAGTAGCCGGGCAGGTGCTCCCGGCGCAGGAACGACAGCAGCTCGCCGGACTCGGTGTAGCGCGGCAGCGCCACCCTCGGCACGCGGCTGCCCGACAGCGTGTCGCGCCAGAGCTGCGTGCGGATCTCGCGGTCGCGCACGGTGAAGACGAGTTCCTCACCGCGGTACGACTCGGCCAGCTCGGCCCAGCGCTCCAGCAGTCCGGTGGTGTCGGCGTCCACGGCCGTCTCGGCCTTCGCGGCCAGACGGTCGAGGTCGCCGGTGTCGCTGCCCTCGGCCGCCAGTGCCTCCCGGGCCGCGGCCAGCTGCTCGCGCTTGCGGACCGCGGCCACCTGCTGGCGCGTGTGCTCGTGGTAGCGGCGCACGGTGTCGGCGATGTCGGCGAGGTAGCGCGTGCGGTGACCCGGGATCACCACGCTGGTGTCGGTGGACACCTTGCCCGCCACGGGCGGCAGCACGCCGGACGAGACGGACAGCCCGTGGTCGGCGAGCAGGTCGCGCAGGTGCTGGTACAGCGCCGTGACGCCGTCGTCGTTGAACTTCGCCGCGCTCGTGCCGAACACCGGCATGGCCTCGGGCGAGACGCCGAACTCCTCGCGGTTGCGGATCAGCTGCCGTGCCACGTCTCGCCGCGCGTCCTCGGCACCGCGCCGCTCGAACTTGTTGATGGCCACCGCGTCGGCGAAGTCGAGCATGTCGATCTTCTCCAGCTGAGACGCGGCGCCGAACTCGGGCGTCATCACGTACAGCGTGTGGTCGACGTGGTCGACGACTCCCGCGTCGCCCTGCCCGATCCCGGGCGTCTCGACGATCACGAGGTCGTATCCGGCGGCCTTGCAGGCCAGCACGGCCTCGTCGAGCCCGGTGGGGATCTCGGAGTTCGCCCCCCGGGTCGCCATCGACCGGAAGAACACGCGGTCGCGGTCCAGGCTGTTCATCCGGATCCGGTCCCCGAGCAGGGCCCCACCACCGCGACGCCGGGTGGGGTCGACGGCGAGCACGGCGATGCGGAGCTTGTCCTCCTGGTCGAGACGGAACCGGCGGATCAGCTCGTCGGTCAGTGACGACTTGCCCGAGCCACCCGTGCCCGTGATCCCGAGGACGGGCACGGTGCGGGCGGCGGCGGCCTCGGCGATGACCTCGTGCCACGACCCGGGCAGCGTGCCCTGCTGCAGCCGGGTCAGGGCACGCGACAGCGTCGGCATGTCCCCCGCGACCAGCGCGTCGGGAGAACCGACCTCCTGCGGGGCGAGGTCCGTGTCGCACTCCCGGATCATCAGATTGATCATGCCGGGCAGACCGAGCTCCAGCCCGTCGTCGGGCGAGAACACGCGCGCGACGCCCCGGGAGTGCAGCAGCTCGATCTCGTCGCGCACGATCACCCCGCCGCCACCGCCGTACACCCGCACGTGGCCCGCGCCGCGCTCCCGCAGCAGGTCGACGAGATAGGAGAAGTACTCGACGTGCCCGCCCTGGTAGGCGCTGATGGCGACGCCCTGGACGTCCTCGGAGATGGCTGCGGTGACCACCTCGTCGACCGACCGGTTGTGCCCGAGATGGACGACCTCCGCACCCTGCGACTGCAGAATGCGGCGCATAATGTTGATCGAGGCGTCGTGGCCGTCGAACAGGCTCGCCGCGGTCACGAACCGGACCGGGTGCGCGGGGCGGTGAAGTTCGGAGGTCATACCTCCAAAATACTTGGACTTCCTACTGTTTGAGAACGGAGCGAGGTCGTGACGCGGACCTCACCCCGGCCGAATCGGTCCAGAAGCCCGGTCGGGTTTCAGGACGCGGAGTGCGCCGCGCGCAGCGCGATCCACTGCCGCATCGCGTACTCCACGAGCGTGATGAGCGTCTGCTTGGTCGACTCGCGGTCCCGCGCGTCACAGCGCACGATCGGCACGCCGGGATCGATCGACAGCGCCTCCCGCACGTCGTTGAGGTCGTGCTGCAGCACGCCGTCGAACGTGTTGACGCCCACGATGTAGGGCAGACCCCGGTCCTCGAAGAAGTCCACCGGAGCGAACGAGTCGGCCAGTCTGCGGGTGTCGGCCAGCACGACCGCCCCGATCGCGCCGCGCACGAGGTCGTCCCACATGAACCAGAACCGCTGCTGGCCCGGAGTCCCGAACAGGTAGAGGATCAGATCCTCGTCCAGCGACACGCGGCCGAAGTCCATCGCCACCGTCGTCGTGGCCTTGTTCGGCGTCGCCTCCAGGTCGTCGATGCCGGTGCTCGCATCGGTCATCATCGCCTCGGTGGTCAGCGGGACGATCTCGGACACCGAACCGACGAACGTCGTTTTGCCCGCGCCGAACCCGCCAGCCACGACGATCTTGGCGGACGTCATCGTCTTCGGCGCGGCCTCGCGCGGTGCCTTAAAGCCGGCGGAGTCCACTCAACACCCTTTCCATCAACGTCAGATGCGCCTCGGCGCCCTCGTCACCCGAGACGGTCCTGTGCACGGTGACCAGGCCCGCGTCGGCCGCATCGCTGATCAACACCCGGGCCACGCCCAGCGGCACCCGAAGTTTCGAGGCGATCTCCGCCACCGACTGCGGGGTACGACATTCTTCCATGATCACCTGAAGCTCGATCTGCTCGGGCACCGCGAGGAGCGCGACCGCGCGCGTGGAGACCAAGGTTTCCAGTTCCAGGTGATGGTTCGCCCTCGTCCGTCCGCCGGTGAGGGCGTAGGGGCGGACGAATCCGGTCTCCTCCGTCGGCTGCAACGGGAAAGCTTCGACTGCCACTGGCTGCTCCTTGCTCCTCGTTCCGTCTTCGCCGTCGTCCTCGGTGCCTCGTCCATGCCCGGGGCGTCGCGGAACCCGGCGCGTCACGGCGGGCGCGCCCGGATCGTCGCGGGGAGTCCCGGGCCCCGTACTCATCTCGGGGTCATCCCACCGGTTCGCCGACCCGAGGTCCGCCCGAGCCCTGGAGCTGGGCCCGCAGTTCCGGCGTGAGGATCTGCCCCACCCGGTCGACCAGTAACGTCATCTCGTAGGCCACCTGGCCGATGTCGCAGTTCGGCGCCGCCAGCACGGCGAGGCAGGACCCGTCGCTGATCGACATCAGGACCATGATGCCGAGCTCCATCTCCACCACGGTCTCGGTCACCGCGCCCGCCTCGAAGCAGCGCGCGGCTCCCTGCGTGAGGCTCACCAGCCCCGACGCCACCGCCGCCAGCTGGTCGGCCCGGTCAAGGGGCAGCCGGTTCGACGACGTGAGCAACAGACCGTCGGCCGACACCACGACGGCATGCGCCACCCCGGGAACCCGCTCGGCGAAGTCGTTCACCAGCCACCCGAACTGGTTCTGCTGTGGCGCAGCGCGATCCGACACGGTCATTCACCCTCCAGTCCTTCGTCTGCGTTGTCGGCCTCACCCGCGGTGCGGTGCCGACCTCGGCGGACTCCCTGTTGGAAGCTCGCCAGCCTCCCGCGCACATCGGCGGGATCCCTCGGCAACCGGCGACGCGGCTCGCTCCGGTCGTCGGTGGTCGCACTGCCGGGTAGCAGCCTCTCCCCGCGTTGCCTGCGAGGCAAACCGGCCGCCGTGTAGCTCGACGGCACGGCTCGGGAGACCTCCTCGACCGCACGCCAACGCTCGTCCGCCGAGAAATCCCAGCTCCCGAAGCCGCGGGACCCGTCCTCCGGCCCGGTTCCGGCCGCCGCCGCCGACGGGGGGCCGCCCGGCTCGTCCGCTTCCGTACCGCCCGGTGAATCGGCGGCCGGTGCGGAACCGTCGGTGAACAGCGCGGCTCCACCGGAGACGATGTCCGTGGTCTCGGTCGGGTCCGGCCCGCTCGGCGCGGCCCCCGGGCGCACTCGCCGGGGTCTGCGGGGCAGACCCGCGGCGGTCTGTCCCGCGTCGGTCTGTCCCGCGTCGGAGACCGGCTCCGCCCGCGATGACGGGGCCACCGTGTCCGGTGCGTCAGTTGTGTCCGGTGCGTCCGCCTCGGCCCGCCGGTGCCTGCGCCCTCGGGTGACGCCCTGCTGGAAGCTGCTGAGCCTGCCGAGCACGTCGGCCGGGTCCCGCTGCCTGCGCGGACGCTCGGCGGGCGGTTCGGGCTGTGGCTGCTCCCCCGGCGACGCACTGCCCGGCAGCAGGCGCTCACCGCGACGTCGGCGCGGTAGTCCCGCCTCGGTGTACTCCGACGGCGCCTGGCGCTGCGACATCGCCTGGACGGCCTTCCACGGCTCGTCGGCCGCGAACTCCCAGTCGTCGCCTGGTGTCGTCCCGCTGCCCGCCGCGTCGGTGACCTTGCGGAACCAGGCGGAGACCATCTCGTCGAAGATCGGCGTGGTCTCGGCGTTCTCCACCGCCGCCCGGCGTGCCTCCCGCTGCGCCTCGGTGGTGGTTCCGGCATTGCTCTCGGTGACCGCGGTACTCCACCAGTCGCTGACGGCCGCGCTGTTGGCCGCGAACAGGTCACTGCCCGACAGCGGTTCGTCGGCGTGCTCGGCGGCCTGCGCTTCCGACGGCCACGCGGGGCCGCTGTCCTCGGCAGCCGCCGTGCCGGACGCGGGGTCCGGCTGTTCGCGCGCGGCGGCCGGGGCAGGGTGCCCGCCACGCGGAGGCACGCCAGCGGGACCGGCCGGTGGCGGCTGCCGGACCTCCGCGTCGTCCCAGCCGATCGGCGTGAACAGCGCCGTTCCGGTCATCTCGTTCTCGGTCGGCCGCGGCACTCCACCGGCACCGTCGGCGCTGCTGCCGCCGTCGCCACCGCGCGGACCGCCGTTGCGGCTGCCCGCGCCCGGTGTCCGGCGCGGCAGCGGGCCCGCCGCGGTCTGCACCGGCCCGGCGTCGCGAGCCGGATCAGCCGCAGGCACGGGGTCGCGGGGAGTCTGCCCGACGGACGGAGCGGACGCGGGTTCGGGCGGCGCGTACGGTGCCGACTGGTCGGTCGCCAGCTCGGCGGGCACCGTCACCGTGGCCCTGACCCCGACGATGTCCTTGCCGCCGTGCAGTTCGACACCGAAACCGTGCCTGCTCGCCAGCCTGCCCACCACGAACAGGCCCATACGCCGCGACGTCGTGAGGTCGATCGAGGTCGCTTCCGACAGCCGCTCGTTGGCCTCGGCGACCTCGGCCTCGTTCATGCCGATGCCCTTGTCGAGGATGTCGACCGACAGCGACCCGTCGTCCAGTTGCCGGGTCGCCACCGTCACCTGTGTCTCCGGGGCGGAGAAGGCGGTGGCGTTGTCCAGCAGCTCGGCCACGAGCCGGATGAGGTCGCCTGCCGCGTAGCCGACCACGCTCACCGGCGGCGGGGTGCGCACGGCCACGCGCTGGTACTGCTCGATCTCCGACACCGCCGCGCGCAGCACGTCGGTGGCGCTCACCGGCTGCCCCGACCGGCGCGCCGGCTCCGCACCGGACAGGACCATCAGGTTCTCGTTGTTCCGGCGCATCCGCGTCGCGAGGTGGTCGAGCTGGAACAGCGTGGCCAGCTGGTCGGCGTCCTCCTCGTCGCGTTCCAGCCGCTCGATGAGCTGGAGCTGCCGCTGCACGAGACTCTGGCTGCGCCGCGACAGGTTCACGAACATGCCCGCGTAACCCGCGCGCATCCCGGCCTGCTCGGCGGCCAGGCGCAGCGCCTCGCTGTGGACGACGTCGAACGCTCTGGCGACCTCGCCGATCTCGTCGCGGGTCCGCACCGGCACCTGGTTGATCTCGGTGTCGTCGGTGTGTCCTTCCTGGATGGCCTGCACCGCTTCGGGCAGCTCGTGCTGGGCGACCTCCAGTGCGCTGTGGCGCAGCACCTTCAGCGACCGCAGGAGCTGGCGCGTGATGCAGAACACCACGAGTGCGGCGAGTACGAGCGCGACGAACAGGGCCACGGCGAGCAGCCCGACGGCCCCGTCGGCGTCGTCGGCCAGTGCGCCGGTACCGCCGGTCAGCTCGCCGCCGAGCCGGTCGATGACCTCGCCCAGTGCCGCGAACACCGCTTGGCCGGTGGTGGACCAGTCCTCGGCCGAGGTCGACGAGAACAGCTCACTGTCCGCGTCCTGGCTGGACAGCAGCGCGTCGACGATGCGCTGGTACTCGTCGAACGCCGAACCGCGCACGGTGCTGTCGAACAGCGTCCGCTGCCGCTCGGTGGCCACGGCGGCGAACTCCACCACCCGGTCGCTGCGCCGCACGTCGGCGGTGCGGACCGCGTTGAACTCGCTCGGTGTGAGCCCGTACGCGATGCCGTAGGAGAGCAGCGCTTGGTGTACGGACACCTCGTCCCGCGCCACCAGAAGATTGTGGACGGCGTCGGCCGTGGCGCCGAGCCCCTCGGCGCCGATGCCGGCCACCACGGCCGTGTCGAGTTCCAGCAGGGTCGTGGTGATCTCGCTGTACGACTCGACGGCCTCGACGGTGTCGAGCCTGCCCGACGACACCTGCTCCCTGATCCCGGCCAGCCCGTCGAGCTCCTCGCCGAGCCTGCCGCGCAGGCCGGTCAGCCTGCCGTCGGCCCGGGACACGGCGTCGGTCAGCGGAGCGCGGGCGCGGTCGACCTCGCCCCTGACGTCCCGGAGTTCCGGGTCGTCGAGGCCGGTCCCGGCCGTCAGGGCCGAAGCCGTGAGGGTCCGTTCGCGCTGCAACGCGTCGAGTAGAGCCCGGCCCGCCTCGCCGACGTCGGTGAGCTGCTGCTGCGTCTCGTACCGGTCGGCGCGGTCGATCTGGCCGGTGAGCATGATGCCGCCCAGCGCCACGGCGATGACGATCGGAACCAGCGTGACGGCGCCGAGCTTGAGCGGGAGGTTCCAGTCACGCCACCGCAGGGCCGCACGCCAGCGTGAACGGGGGCGATCCTCCTCGCCGAGGAGTTCACCCACCGGCACCTGGCCATCCGACGCAACCTTCACGAAGGTGACTCCTCCTCCGGCTTGCCCGCTGTCCTCACGATGTGGTGTGACCGCCCGCCGCGACGTGCGACCCGGGAGCCGGATCGCCGGATCACCGGATCGTCATTGCCGCGTCCTGGGCGCCGCCCGGTCGTCGCTCGCCCGTGCCGGCTCGCCGGCACCACCGATCGCGCCGTGGCACGGGCGGTGCGGATCACCGCACCCTCCGTGACGCCCGTCGGCCGCGCCGGGTGGCGATCGGTCGGGGTGGGACGAGCCTACACCACCGGCCACGTCGTTGATCTTGGTCGGGAACGGCCCCTTGACCTGCGCAAACACGGCATCGAAGGCGTTCTTCAGCGGCGTGCGACTCCGCTGGGCCACCGCGAGCTCGCCCTGTGAATACGGGTTTCATCTGTTCGAGAGCATCAAGGCTCACCCACACAGCCCAGAGCCTGCCCGAGGCGTCACCCGATCAGCTCAGCCGTGTGAATTCTCGGTGGACCGCGCACGACGAAATGCGCACGATCTTGTGTCGGCACACGCGCACCGTAACGCGACGGGCAGGCCGGTTCACATCCCTCCGACCGCCGCGCACGGTCCCGCGCCCACGCTGTTCGCAGCCCTTACCCTCGAAGGAGTGAGTACGACGGTTGACCGGATTCGGACGTTCCTCGACAGCTACCAACCGCCCACCCCCTGCCTCGTGGTGGACGTCGACACCGTGGTCGACCGGTACACCGCTCTCGCCACCGCCTTCGCGGACGCACGGGTGCAGTACGCCGTCAAGGCCAACCCGCAGCCCGCCGTGATCGAGGCGCTGGTCGAAGCCGGAGCCGCGTTCGACGTGGCCAGTCCCGGCGAGATCGACCTGTGCCTCAAGTCGGGCGCGCGGCCGGAAACCCTGTCCTACGGCAACCCGATCAAGAAACCGGCCGACATCGCCCATGCCGCGGCCTCGGGGGTCCGCGAGTACACGACGGACTCGGCCAGCGATCTCGACCACCTCGCGCGGCACGCGCCCGGGGCCGAGGTGTCGGTGCGGCTGCTCGTGGAGGGAGGGCCCGACTCCGCCACCCCGTTCGGGCAGAAGTTCGGGTGCGCCGCCGACGACGCCGTGGCGCTGCTGCGCCGTGCGGCGCGCTCCGGACTCGCCCCGGTCGGGGTCAGCTTCCACGTGGGGTCACAGCAACTCGACCCCCGGGCGTGGCACGTCGCCGTCGGCGCGGCGGCGGCGGTGTTCACCCGCGCCGCCGAGCACGGTGTGCCACTGCGGCGCCTCAACGTCGGCGGAGGGTTCGGGATCGCCTACACCGAGCACGCGCCTGACCCGCCCGCGTACGCCCGCGCCGTGAACTCGGCGGTGCGCGACCACTTCGGCGAGGCACCGGAGCTGGTGTGCGAGCCGGGGCGTGCGGTGGTCGCGGAGGCCGGGCTGATCCGCAGCGAGGTCGTCGTCGTGTCCCGAAAACGGCCCGACGATCCGCACCGGTGGGTCTTCCTGGACATCGGCCGCTACAACGGGCTCGCGGAGACGGAGAACGAAGCCATCGCCTACCGGCTGGTCCCCGAACGGGATCACTCGTCCGAGGACGGTCCTGTGATCATCGCGGGGCCGACGTGCGATGGTGACGACGTGCTCTACCAGCGGACGCCGTACCGGCTCCCGCTGTCCTTGCGAGCGGGCGACCGGATCGACATCCTCGCTTCCGGTGCGTACACGGCGAGTTACTCGTCGGTCGCGTTCAACGGGATAGAGCCCCTGCGTACGTACTGCATTTCCGAAGGGAGGCTGATCAGTGCCGAGTGAGTTCGTGCCGGTTGGCGTATTCGCCGGTAAGCACGTCCTCGCCGAGCTGGACGGTATCGACGCCCACCTGCTCGACGACGACGAGTTCCTGCGGAGCACGCTGGCGACCACGCTGGCCGACGCGGGTGCGACGGTGTGCGAAGTGATCGCGCACCGCTTCGAACCACAGGGCGTGACGGTGCTGGCCATGCTGGCCGAGTCGCACGCGTCCGTCCACACCTATCCGGAGATCGGCGCGATGTTCGTCGACGTCTTCACCTGCGGCGACCGCGCTGATCCGGAGCACGCCGTGCGACTGCTCGCGAAGGCGCTCGGCACCGAGCCGATGTCCGTGTCCACCATCAGCCGCGGCAAGGCGCCCGCGAAGACGGGGAAGTGAATGACAGCGCGAATCGTCGAACCGATGGGTGAGGGGCTGACCCGGGTCTGGGACCTGTCCGAGGTCGTGCTGGACACCCGCACCGACTTCCAGCACGTGGTGATCGGGCACACGGCACAGGGCCTGTCACTGTTCTGCGACGACGAACGGCAGAGCACCGAGGCCAGCCAGCTCGTCTACCACGAGGCCCTCATGGTGCCGCCGATGCTGCTCGCCGACGCGGTGCGGCGGGTCCTCGTCATCGGATCGAGCGAGGGCGTCGCCAGTCAGCTCGCCGTGGCGTTCGGCGCCGAGCTGGTCGACCACGTGGACATCGACGCCGAGACCGTACGACTGTGCGCGCGGTACCTGCCGTACGGATACACGCCGGAGGAACTGGCCGACGCCGAAGCGGGCCGGGGCCCGGTCCGGATGCACTACACGGACGGCTGGGAGTTCCTGGCCACCACGGGCACTCGCTACGACGTCGTGGTGATCGACCTGCCGGACGAGAACTTCGACCCCGAGGCCCAGCACAACCGCCTCTACGGCGGGGAGTTCCTCCGGCGGTGTTCGGAGGTGCTGACTCAGGGCGGCGTGGTGTGCGCCCAGGCCGGTTGCCCGACGGTGTGGCGCAACGACACGCTGCTGGCGGCGTGGGAGCGGTTCGGAGCGGCCTTCGGCACGGTGGTCTACTTCGGCTCCGACGAGCACGAGTGGGCGTTTCTGTCGGGCAGGCCCGACGTGCTCGACGCACCCGTGGATTCCATGATCAGCCGCTTGGCGGGGGCGAGCCACCGGCCGGACTCGATCGACGCCGACACGCTGCGGGGCTGCACCGTCCCGCCGCGCTCGGTGCGGCTCAGAGCTTCCGGCCCTCGGTGACGCGACGGGTGACGGCGCGCTCGGCGGCGAAGGAGAAGAAGGGCACGCACCCGGCGAGCAGCACGCCGACCGTGCCCTTCACCGACCACCGCGCCTTCAGCGCCAGGTCCACGGCGACCACGAGGTAGACCATGTAGATCACACCGTGGACGGGTGAGTACACGGCCGAGGGCCCGGGGTTGTCGAAACCGTAGCGGATCACCATCACGACGACGAGCCCGAGCAGGCCCACACCCGTGACGAAGGCGGCGACCCGGAATCGCTGCAACGGCTTCCGCAGTGCCGCGGTCGCCGCCTGCTCGTCACGCGCGGTCGTCACCATGTCGGTTCTCCTCCTGCTCACGGGCGTTCAGTTCGGCGAGGTAGGCGTTGTACTCGGCGAGCGCCGCGTCCTCGGGGTCCCTCGCGGTGCGCGCGGGCACCCGGGCCGCAGCCCGTCGCGGAGCGGGCACCGCCGTACGGGCCGGGGGCTCACGGGTGGCGTCGGTGGCCTCCGTCCGGCCTTCCTCCGCCCGCGCCCTGGCGCGCAGGGTGCGCATCCGCCAGAACATGAAGGCCGGGAACAGGCCGAACAACGGCCACTGCAGCACGTAACCGAGGTTCTGGTAGCTGCCGCCCACGGACGTGAAACGGTCCCACTGCCACCACGCGAGCGCGGAACACGCGAGAAGGCTCAGCACGCACACGCACACGATGAGCAGCACACGCGACATCGTGGAGCGATCGGACACGCCTTCGACGCTAGCACCCCCGCCGCTCGGACCGGCGCGTTACCCTGCGGCTGCTGTGGCCTACGGGGCTTCCGAGTCCTCCGGGGCCTCCGAGTCCTTCGAGTTCTTCGAGTCCTCTGCAGCCTCCGCCGCCGCGGTCCCGGCGAGGTCGGCGTACTGCTCAGCCAGCCCGTACACCGTGCGGCCGTAGTCGACGGACTGGTTGTAGGACAGCACGCCCTCCCACCAGCCCTGCCCGCCGGTCAGGTCGCGGCCCGGTCCGCACAGGTAGCGCCCCGCGGACAGCGCCGCGTCGTCGATCTGCTGGGGATCGGCCCGCCCGTCTCCCGAGGCGTCGACACCCTGGACCCGCCACGTGCTGGGGATGAACTGCATCGGGCCGACCGCGCGGTCGTACTCGCGGTCGCCGTCGAGCACACCGTCGTCGGTGTCGGGGATGGCCTGCACACCCGGTGCGCCGTCGAGCGCGACCCCGATGATGGGTGGCGAGGGTCTCCCGTCCGCCCCGAGTTCCGCGCCGCCGTGGCGGCCGTGGTCGGACTCGACCCTGCCGATTCCGGCGAGCGTGGCCCAGGAGAGCCCGCATCCGGGTGCCTGCTTGCGCAGCACGAGTTCGGCGTTGCCGTACGCGGTGAGCGCCCTGGCCGGTACTCCCACGGCCGGGGAGAGAGCTTCGGCCCACTCGGCGAGGGTGCCGGAGCCCGTCTCGGTGCCGGCGTCGTCGCCGGGACCGGTCTCCTCGCCCCGCACGGGTGCCGCCGAACCGGGCTCCACGTCAGCCGGTTCGAGCCGCAGGGCTGGGATGTCGGTGGTCGTCGGGCCCGCCGACGGGACGGCGGCCCTGGCCACCAGCCACACACCGCCCGCGCCGAGCGCGAGCACCACCACGATGACGAGCAGCCGCCCGAGCACGGAGCGTCCCGGCGTGGGGGGCCACGGCACCGGGTCGGGCGGGGTCGGGGGCACGGGACCGGACTGTATCCGGTCGTTGACAACAAGACAACGTGCTCGGCCGGGACGTGTCGTGGCACGTCCCGGCCGTCTCAGCTCGCGGCGTCGCGGCGCTGCCGCGACAGCCGGGCCACACACCACGCGGGCGCGCTACCCCGGCGCAGATGCTCCAGCACGGTCAGTGGACCGAGCCTGCGGGACAGGTCCGACGGCGCGAGCCCGGCCGCCCGGTAATCCAGCGCGCGCTGGTCGAGCGGGCTCAGTCCCGCGTCCCACCAGGCCTTGGCCTCCTCGACGTCGCCCACCATCTGCCACCAGCCCGCCGCGGCCACCAGCAGGTCGAGTGGCGCCTCCGGCAACCGCTCGCGCATGGCCTCCACGAACGCGGGGTCGGCCAGATCGACCGGCGCCCAGCCCGCCGTGCCCGCTCCGCCGCGCTGTGCGGGGATTCCGGGGGTGCGGGCCGCCGCCTGCGCCTCCCCCCGCGGGATCTCCGCCAACCAGGCGGACGCGAGGCGGTTGACCTCCTGGTCCTCCGCGCTCTGCTCCCGTTCCGCCGCCCACTGCCGGATCACCGCGTCAACACCGGGATCTCCCATGACTGCCTCCTTCGCAACCCACTGCCGTGGTTCTCAAGGACTGGTCGAGCACCGTCTGCAGATTTCGAAGCGTGAGTTTTTACCTACCGCGGGTCACGCAATGTGAGCACCGTAGGAGAGCCGACCGACAAACCGGAAGAGGTCATGCGTGCAAGAATCCGCCGACCTGTGCCTTCGGGGCCGTAATCCACCCGTTTGCCGCAGCGAAACGGCTCCGCCCCGCCTGTTGATCACTGTGCGTACCGGCCGGACGCGCGCAGCACGAGGCCCGGCACCCGCCGGATCGCGGGTACCGGGCCTCGGTCGTGTTATGAGGTCAGGCGAACAGGCTCTGGAAGAACAGGATGATGGCCTCGGCGCCGTCCTGTACCCAGCCCAGCGCCGAACGCACCGCGTCCGCCGACTCGTTCGGCCGCGAGATCAGCAGGAACAGTACGAGCGCGACGACACCAAAGATGAGTATCTTCTTGAGTCCCGGCGACATAGCTCCACCCGATTCCGTCTCGTCCCGGCGTCACCGCTGCTTCCGGCGACGGCTCCGCTCCCGCCAGTTCCTCCATCATGCCCGATCCCGGCGCCGCGCGAGCGCCAGTCACGCGAAGGGGGGTCGGCCCGGCGAGTACGCCGACTGTAGGCGATCGGCCCGCCCTCCGGGGCGGGCAACACGCCGCCGCCGGTGACCCGATGACGCGGGGATCTCAGCTGATCGTGCCCGCCTCCCTGAGCGCCGCGATGTCCCCGGCC
This sequence comes from Saccharomonospora piscinae, assembly GCF_005862235.1. Taxonomy (GTDB): domain Bacteria; phylum Actinomycetota; class Actinomycetes; order Mycobacteriales; family Pseudonocardiaceae; genus Saccharomonospora; species Saccharomonospora piscinae. The sequence continues at coordinate 1,048,387 of NZ_VCEK01000001.1, forward strand.
GCGTATCCCAGCTCCGCCAGCACCTCGCTGGTGTCCGCGCCGCGCGCGTGTGGGCCCGAGGGCGTTGCGGGCGGGGTGCGGTCGAACTTCGGGCCGGGCGCGGGCTGCGGCACACCGTCGAGTTCGACGAACGTGCCCCGCGCGGCGTTGTGCGGATGCTCGGCCGCCTCCCAGGGCGACAGGACCGGGGTGAGGCAGGCGTCGGTGCCCTCCGCCCTCGCCGCGAGTTCGGCACGGGTGTGCCTGCCGACGGCCTCCGTGAGGATCTCCCGCAGCCTCGGCCATTCCCGACTGTCCAGATGCGAGGGAACCTCCGACGGGTCCAGGTCCAGTACCTCCAGCAGCGCGGCGAAGAACTGCGGCTCGATCGCGCCGACCGCGACCCAGCCACCGTCGGCGGTGCGGTAGGTGTCGTAGAAGGGCGCCCCGCCGTCGAGCATGTTCTCACCCCGCTCCCCCTGCCACAGGCCACTGGCCCGCAGCCCGAACAGGTGCGTGGTGAGCAGCGCCGAGCCGTCGACCATCGAGGCGTCCACCACCTGCCCGCGCCCGGACGACGTCCGCTCGTACAGCGCGGCGAGCACCCCCATCGCGAGGAACAGCCCGCCGCCCCCGAAGTCGGCGAGGAAGTTCACCGGCGGCACCGGCCCCTCCCCCCGCCTGCCGATCGGGTGTAGTGCGCCGGAGAGGCCGATGTAGTTGATGTCGTGCCCCGCCGTGTGCGCCAGCGGGCCGTCCTGCCCCCAGCCGGTGATCCGGCCGTAGACGGCGCCCGGGTTGCGGGCGTGTACGTCCGCGGGACCGACCCCGAGCCGCTCGGCCACCCCGGGCCGGAAGCCCTCCACGAACACGTCGCAGCGTTCGGCCAGCCGCAACACGACCTCGGCTCCCTCGCTCGACTTCAGGTCCACACCGACCGTTCTGCGGCCCCGCAGCAACGGGTCCTTCGGCATCGCGAGCACGTCCTCGCCCGCGCCGACGCGATCGACGCGCACGACGTCGGCGCCGAGATCGGCCAGTATCGTGCAGGCGAACGGCGCCGGCGCGAGGCCGGCGAGTTCGACGACCGTCAACCCGCGCAGCGGTCCGGCTTTCGTCGCGGTCACAGGCATCGCCTTCCTGTCGGCTCCACCGCTCACAGCGTGCGGGAGATGATGTCCTTCATGATCTCGTTCGTACCGCCGAAGATGCGCGAGACGCGCGCGTCGGCCCAGGCGCGGGCGATCGGGTACTCGGTCATGTAGCCGTACCCGCCGAACAACTGCACGCAGTCGTCCACCACCTTGTTGACCCGCTCGGTGGTCCACAGCTTGGCCATCGCGGCCCCCTGAACGTCGAGCTCGCCGCGCAGGTGCCGCTCGATGCACTGGTCGAGGAACGCGCGGGCGACGGCGGCCTCGGTGGCGGCCTCGGCGAGGGTGTACTTCGTGTTCTGGAAGCCGAAGACCGGGCGGCCGAAGGCGGTTCGCTCCTTCGTGTACTCCAGCGTCTGGTCGATGGCGCTCTCCATGCCCGCGACGGCGGTGACCGCGATCAGCAGCCGTTCCTGCGGCAACTGCTGCATGAGCTGGACGAAGCCCTGCCCATCCGCGTCGCCGAGCAGGTTCGCGGCGGGGACGCGGACGTCGTCGAAGAACAACTCCGCCGTGTCCTGCCCTCGCAGCCCGACCTTGTCCAGCACGCGCCCGCGCCGGAATCCGGGTGCCGTCGTCTCCACGACGAGCAACGACACGCCCTTGGCACCCGCCTCGGGGTCGGGATCGGTCTTGACGGCCACCACGACGAGATCGGCCATGCCCCCGTTGGTGATGAACGTCTTCGCGCCGTTGACGACGTAGTGGTCGCCGTCGCGCACGGCCCTGGTCTTGATGCCCTGCAGATCGGAGCCCGTGCCCGGTTCGGTCATCGCGATCGCGCCGACGTACTCGCCGCTGGCGAGCTTGGGCAGCCACTCCCGCTTGCGCTCCTCGGAAGCGTAGGCCAGCAGGTAGTGCGCGACGATGCCGTTGTGTACCGACACGCCCCACGCGCTGTCGCCGCTGCGGGCCTGCTCCTCGTAGAGCACGGCCTCGTGGGCGAAGGTCCCTCCGCCGCCGCCGTACTCCTCGGGCACGGACAGGGCGAGCAGCCCCACCTCGCCCGCTTTGGTCCAGACCTCTCGGTCAATGTGCTTCTGCTCGGCCCACCGCTGCTGGTGTGGCGTGAGTTCGTTGCGGCAGAACGCTTTCGCGAGATCGCGGACGTCGTCCAGTTCCGCCGTCATCCACGAGCTGCGTGGGGTCTGCAACGGCATGGCGCTCCTCGGGTAGAAAACATTACGACCGGCAGGTAAGTTCTGACCGGAATGTACGCCAGGTTCCCCGCGCGGTAAAGGAGCGCAGTGCGACCATGCCGCAAGGTCATCCCCGCACCCAGGCCGAACGCAGCGCGCGAACCAGGGCCGCGCTGCTGGACGCCACCATCGCGTGCCTGACGGAGCTGGGTCACGCACGCACGTCCATGTCCGAGATCTGCGTCAGGGCCGGCGTGTCGAAGGGCGCGGCCCAGCACCACTTCACGGACAAGGCCGAGCTGATGGCGGCGGCGGTCCGGCACCTGACCACCGAACTGACCGTGCGCGGCGGCCCGGCACTCGACCGGCTGCCACCCGGACCCGACCGCGTGCCCGCCGTGATCGACCTGCTGTGGCACTCGTTCTCGGGCACGCTGGCCAGCGCCGCGATGGAGTTGTGGGTCGCGGCGCGGACCGACCCCGATCTGCGCGCGGCGATGCGACCGGTGGACCGCGAGCTGGGCAGGTCCACGCTGGACCGGCTCGCGACGCTGCTCGACGACATCCCGCGCGAGCGCCTGGACACGCTGTACTGGCTCACTGTCAATCTGACCAGGGGACTCGCGCTCGACGCGGAACTGGGTGGAGATCCGCAGCGACGCGAGCACCTGCTGGCCGAGTGGAAGCGCATCGCCACGGCGCTCTGCGCCTGAATCGGGCCGCCCCTTCCCCTCCGTACCGACGGTATGCTTCACTCGGGAAACTACCCGGGAGTAACAACGCGGTGCTCGGAGGAGTCATGACCAGGACCACCACGGCGGCACGGCACGACAGCGGCCCTGACCCGATCGGCGGAGTCGCCGGCGCTCCCCCGGCATCGCGCGGCACCGGCCTCGTCGAACGGGCCGTGACCGGGCCGGGCCTGGAGTCGGTCACGATGTCGGCGCCCTTCACCGGCCTGCCCACCGCCGTCCTGCCGCAGGCCGACGACGCGCTGGCGCGCGCGGCCTTCGCCCACGCGCGCACCGGACAACCGTCCTGGGCGGCCACCTCACCCTCGGAACGCGAGCGCGTTCTGCTGCGACTGCACGATCTCGTGCTCGCCCACCGCGACGAAGGGCTGGACCTCGTTCAGGTGGAGTCGGGCAAGGCGCGCCTCGACGCGTTCGACGAGATCAGCGCCACCGCGCTCGTCGCCGCCTACTACGGCAGGCACTCCGCCCGGCTGCTCGCCACCCGGCGGGCCCCCGGGGCACTGCCGCTGCTCACCCGGGCGACGCACGTGCGCAGGCCCAGGGGTGTCGTCGGCGTCATCTCACCGTGGAACTACCCGCTCGCGCTGACCGCGATGGACGTGCTCCCCGCGCTCGCGGCGGGCAACACGGTCGTGCAGAAGCCCGACAACCAGACCGCCCTGTCGGCACTGTGGCTGCACGAAATGGCGGAGCGCGCGGGGCTGCCTCGCGACGCGTGGCAGATCGTGCTGGGCCGGGGTTCGGCGATCGGTGACGCGATCGTGGAGGAATCCGACTACGTGTGCTTCACCGGGTCCACACCCACGGGCAAGCGCCTCGCGTCGGCCATCGCGGGCAGGCTCACGGGCTACTCGCTGGAACTCGGCGGCAAGAACCCCATGATCGTGCTGCCCGGCGCCGACGTGAAGGCGGCGGCGGCGGGAGCGGTCAGCGCGTGTTTCTCGTCGGCGGGTCAGCTCTGCGTCTCGGTCGAGCGCATCTACGCCCACGACAGCGTCCGCGAGCGGTTCCTCGCCGCGTTCGCGGAGCGCACCCGGGCGCTGCGCCTCGGCGCGGCTCTGGACCACCGGGCCGGCATGGGTTCGCTCACCAACGAGGACCAGTTGCGGGCGGTCTCCGAGCATGTGGCGGACGCCAGGGCGAACGGGGCGACCGTGGTGACGGGCGGCCGGGCCCGCCCCGACGTGGGACCGCTGTTCTACGAGCCCACGATCCTCACCGGGGTCACCGACCGCTGCGCCGTCTTCGCCGACGAGACGTTCGGCCCGGTCGTGTCGGTGTACGGCTACACCGACGTCGCCGACGCCGTTTCCCGCGCCAACGACACGGCCTTCGGGCTCAACGCCAGCGTGTGGTCCCGGGACACCCGGCTGGCGCGCGAGGTGGCGCTGCGGCTCAACGCGGGGACCGTGAACGTGAACGAGGGCTACGCGGCCACGTTCGGCACCGTGGGAGTGCCGATGGGCGGGATGAAGGACTCGGGAGTGGGCAGGCGCAACGGCGCGGAGGGATTGCTGCGGTACACGGAGTCGCAGTCGGTCGCGGTGCAGCACGGCCTGCGGCTGCGTCCCGGGCGCGGCGTGCCACCCGCGCTGTGGACGGCGGCACTCACCGCGGGGCTGCGCCTGCTGCGGCGCCTGCCCGGTCGCTGAGCCCGCTCAGGGCTCCGGTACCCGCCCGGCCTCGCCGCTCAGCAGGCCCCGGTCGTAGGCCAGGGCCACCGCCTCGGCGCGCCTGCTCGCGCCGAGCTTGGCCATCGCCCGGGACAGGTGGACGCTGACGGTCTTCTCACTGATGTAGAGCTGCTCGCCGACCTGCCGGTTGGTCAGGCCCTCGGCGACCCGCTCCAGCACCGCGCGTTCCCGCTCGGTCAGCAGCTCGACCCGCGACCGGCGCTGCGGCAGGCCCGGCAGATCGAGCCGCGCTCGCCCCGCCAACTCGGCCACGGCCGCGCGCAGGGGCTCGGCGTGCAGGCGCACCGCCACCGCGTACGCCTCGGCCAGCATGTCCGTGGCTCTGCTGGAGCCGGCACGGTCACCCGCCTCCAGCAGGGCCGCACCGTGGCGCCACCGGCACAGGGCCTGCTCGTAGACGGCACCGAAGCCGAACTCGCACACCGCGCGTTCCCACGCCGCCGGATCGGCCGGCCCGTCGAGGCCGGTCGCCGCCGCCCTCGCCCGCCACAGCCACGCTCTGCCCTCAGGGCCGAGTTCGCCAGAGCGGGGACTGCCGCGCTCCGCCGTCCGCTCCACCCGGTCGAGCAGGCGTCGGCCGGTGGCGGCGGCCTCGCGCGCTGTTTCGACATCGCCGTGGCGGCGGACCGCCGAGGCCCACGCGGCGCACGCCTCGACGCCCAGCGCCCCGATGCGCAGTCCGACGAGTCCGGTGGGCATCACCCGCTCGGCGCGGTCCAGGCCCTCGTCGACCACGCGCACCGCCTCGCGATGGTCACCGCGCCACGTGGCCAGCTCGGCCGCGCCCGCCGCCGCGGCGGCCACCACCCAGAGATCCACCCCACGCCGGTCGCCGTCCCTCGGGGACAGCAGCTCGACCAGCAGACGTTCGGCCTCGTCGAACCGGCCCCTGGCGACGGCCAGATGCACCCAGCTGGACTGGAGAATCGCGTTGACCAGGTCGGAGACCCCGGCCTCCGGATGATCCGTCGCGATGTCGTCCGGCCAGTCCCCGGCGAGGTAGCGCACCGCCAGCAGCCTGGTCCGGGCCGACACGCCCAGCGGCGACCACGTGAGCCCGGTCCGCATCGCGCGCTCCGCGGTGTGACGATAGCCCCGCAGCGCCTCGGCCAGCTCGCCCCGGTCGTCGTAGCTCAGCGCGTGGTAGTAGCTCGCGCGCAGTTCCACATCGGACGCACCGACCGCCAGCGCCTCCCGCTCGGCTTGCGCGAACAGCCTTCTGGCTTCCACCGCGTCCCCGCCGACGTCGGCGAGAATGCCCAGCGTCGCCAGCGCCGCGGCGTGCGGAGCCTCGGCACCGGCGGCCCGTGCGGCCTCGACCGCCAGCCGCGCGCTTTGGGCCGCGTCGTCGAGGCGACCCACTCCCCGCAGCGCCTGGGCGCGCACGCCCAGCACCCACGCCTTCTCGGCCGATGGTCCCTCGTCGGCCACGAGGTCCCAGGCCTGCTCGATCGCGTCGACGGCCTCGTCGAAGGTGCCCTCCAGAGTCATGAGGCCCTCGGCGAGCCTGCGCCAGGTCGCCGCCCGCCGGACGGCGGGAGCCTCGCCCATCCGCCGGGTCGCGGCGCGGGCGTAGGAGATGGCGCGTTCGGGCTCCCCCGACGTCGCCGCCAGCTTGGAAGCCAGCAGCAACAGGTCGAGTTCGCCGCGGCCCGGAGGGCGGGCCTCGGCGGGCACGGCATCCCAGATCTCCAGCGCCTGTTCGAGGTGCCGCAGCGCCGAGCCGGGCGCTCCGAGCCCCTCGGCCTCGTCGGCGGCGCACACCAGGGCCGCGAGCGCGGTCGGCAGGTCCCGGCTTCGCAGGCTGTGATAGGCCAGCATGGCGTCCTGGCCCCGGTGGCGCTCGCGCTCACGCAGGCGCGCCGCGTACGCCGCGTGCGCGCGCGAACGCTCCCCCGGGAGCAGGTCGCCGTACACGGCGTCGCGCATCAGCGCGTGCCGGAACACGTAGCATCCCTGCTCCACCACGAGCACGTGCTGGTGCACCGCCTCGCGCAGGGCCTCCTCGACGTCGAGCGGAGCACTTCCCGTGACCTCGGTGATCGCGGTGTCCGACACGGCGGCGCTGGCCACCGCCGCCGCGCCCAGCACCCGGCGCGCGTCCGGCGAGAGCTGCTCCAGCCGGGACAGCAGGACGTCGGCGAGCCCGTCCGACATGCCGTCGCCCGTGACTCCGGCCGCCAGCAGTTCCTCGGCGAAGAACGGATTGCCCTCGCACCGCCGCACGAGCGCGTCGAGCCGGTCGGCGGGCAGCGGCTGCTCCGCGAGGGCGGCCAGGAACGCGCGAGCCTCGTCGGCCGTCAGCGGCGGCACCTCGACCCGCTCGACCGCGGGCAGGCGCACGAGCTGCGCGAGCAGTGGCCGCAGCGGATGCCCGCGATGCACGTCCTCACCCCGGTAGCTCGCGACGATCACCACGCGCTGCCTGCCCAGCCGCCCCAGCAGGAACGACACGAGGTCGCGGGTCGAACCGTCGGCCCAGTGCAGGTCCTCGACGATCAGCACGACCGGACGGTGGCGAGCGAGGTCGCTGATCACGCCCAGCACCGCGTCGTACAGGCGGAGCTGGCCCAGATCGATCTCGGTCCGCACCCGGCGCGCCTCCTGTTCGGAGGCCACGCTCGGCCCGGAAGTGGCCCCGTCGGCGGGCCCGACGGCGCTCCCGGCGTGCTGAGTGAGCAGGGTCGCCAGCGCGGGCCGCTCCGCCAGCGCCCGCGCCGCCACCTCGTCACCGGCTCCGCCGGGTCCGCCGGTCCCGTCGAGCCCGTCGAGCGCGCTCAGGGCCTCCGTGAACGGCAGGTAGGGCAGCCCGCCCTCCCTGAGGTCCAGACAACGTCCCTGGAGCACGACGCAGCCCCGGCGCGTCGCGTCGGCGGTGAACTCGGCCAGCAACCGCGTCTTGCCCACCCCGGCGTCACCGGAGAGCAGGACGCCGCGCGCGTGCTGCCGTTCGGCGTCGTCGAGTGCCGAGGACAGCGCGCGCAGTTCCGCGACCCGGCCGACCAGCGGCAGGGTGAGACCAAGTCGGGGCACGGCGTCCATTCTCACAGCACCCTGCCGCCGGGTTCAGCCGGCCAGCCGCATCTCGTCGGGGCTCCGTTCTGCCCGCGACCGGCGCCTGGCCCGCCCCCTGCCACCCCGGGGTCTCGTCTCCCGCGTGCCCGGCCACGGCACCACGCCGCCACGCGCGGCGCGCCGGAGTTCGGCTTCCCGGTAGGCCGCCTCACCCCACGCCGAATCGACCGTCCAGCTCGCTCCCACCATCGCGACTCACTCCTCGACACGTCTGCGATCTGCTACGTCTCGAACAGTGCCGCGAAGGCCGGGCTCACGGCATCGGTCGTTCACGCCGACCGGCGCGGCTCGGCCCCTTACCCGAGCGGTCGCGGAGGACCGGAGGGTAAGGGGCCGAGTGTGGGACGGTCCCGGCTCAGCGCGGGTCGAGTCGCCCCGCCCGTGCGGCGGCCAGCAGCCCGTCCCACTCACGCCGCGACAACCGCAGCGCGCCACCGCCGGGGTTCTTGGAGTCCCGCACGGCGGCGCCGTCGCCGGTGAACGCCACCTCGACGCAGTCGTTGCCGCCGCCGCTGTAGCTGCTCTTGCGCCACTCGAGCCTGGCCAGATCGGTGTCGGTCACCATCCCTGCTCCTTCGTCAGCTCCGGTTGGAGTCGTTGTCACTTCGCGAACCGTCGCGCCGCACCGGCGAGCGCCTCCGCGGAGTCGTCGGGTTTGAGCGCGGCAGCCCGCAAATGATCGAACATCAGGGAGTACCGGCGCACGTCGGTGTCCATTTCGAGGTAGACCCCGCTGCTGGTGCTGTCCACATAAACCACGTCGGGATCGGCGAGCTCGGGAAAGCCGAGGATGAGAAAGGGGCCCTCCATCCCCGCATGGGCTCCCGCGCCGAAAGGCACCACCTGGATCGTGATGTGCGGCAACCGCGCGAATTCACACAATTGAGTGAATTGCTCTGCCATCACCGCCCGGTCCCCCACCACCCGGTGCAAGACGGCCTCGTCGATGACACACCAGTACTCCGGCGGGTGGGGGTCGTGCAGCAGCCGCTGCCGCGCCATCCGCGCCGCGACCCTGCGTTCGATATCCGCGTCCTCCGCACCGGGACGCATCGCGCGGATGACCGCGTGCGCGTACCGCTCGGTCTGCAACAGACCGGGCACCAGCAGGGCCTGGAAGGCACGCAGCGAACTCGCGTCGGCCTCCAGCCCCACGAACGCGCCCGTGAAGACCTCGTTGTAGGCATGCCACCAGCCGCGCTTGCGGGCTTCCCTGGCGAGCTGGACCAGCGCCTCCTGCTCGTCGCCGTGGACTCCGTACAGCTCCAGCATGTCGCGAGCGTCGCGCGGAGTGACCCCGACGTGCCCCGTCTCAATGCGACTGATCTTGGAAGCCGAGCACTCCAGTTTCTCGCCCACCTCGTCGATGGTGAGGGCGGCGCGCTCGCGGAGCCGCCGCAGCTCCCCCGCGAGCCTGCGCCGCCGCACGGTCGGGCCGTGGCCTCGCGTCATGACTCCACCTCCGCGTCCTGTTCGCGCATATCTAACCAGGAGCGCCGCCGCATCGAACATCTGACAACGGACGGTAGACACCGGATTCCCCGAACGACGGACTGCAATTTGCACGAGGGGGTTGTATGCTCGCTCGTGCTCGCGGACCAACGACCGTTTCCGCGGAACACGAGTAATCGGGAGAACACGTGGCCGGGCGCGATCTCTTCGTCACTCCGCTACAGGAGAGCGTGCATCGTAGACTCGACGAAATCACGCACTCGAGGCACACGACGTCGCCCGGCATCCGGGACGAACTCGACGGTCTCAGCGTCGCGCTGCTCGCGGGCGCACTCCGTACCGTGCTGGCCGAACACCGCCCCGAACCCAGCGGACACTGCACGCTGTGTCACGGCAGGCGCAGGCCGTTCGCCCGGCGGCGGGGCCCACTGCCCTGCCGGGCCTACCTCGCGGCCCAGGTCGCGCTGGTACCGGACGAGCCGCCAGCGCCCGGACCGCGTCGGCCCGCACCGGCCCACCGGGTGCGCGAACGCACGCCGTACTTTCTGTCCTGAGCCCGGCCTGGGCCACTCAGTCGGCTCGGCGGCTCACAGGACCCGGATCAGGCCCTCCTGCACCACCGTCGCGATGTGGGTGCCGTCGCGGGAGTACAACTCGCCCGTCGCCAGCGCGCGGGCGTTCGACGCCGTGGGCGCGGCACTGTCGTACAGAAACCACTCGTCGGCGCGGAACGGGCGGTGGAACCACAGCGCGTGGTCGAGGCTCGCGCCGAGGACCTGGTCGAGCCCCCAGTACACCCCGTGCCGCGCCAGCGTGGCGTCCAGCAACGTCAGATCCGAGGCGTAGGTCAGCACGCACACGTGCAGCAGTTCGTCGTCGGGCAGCCTGCCGTCGGCGCGCATCCACACCTGGTTGCGGCTCGGACGGTCGCCGGAGGACCTGGTCACCCACGGCGGGTCGTTGACGTAGCGGACGTCCAGCGGCCTCGGCTGGTTGGCGACGTTCAGTTTCCGCTCGTAGCCCGCGGCGCGTTCGGCGAGCGTGGGAAGCGACTCGGGCCCTGGCACGTCGGGCATCGGCTGGGCGTGTTCCACGCCGGGCTCGGCCACCTGGAACGACGCCGACAGCGAGAAGATCGCCTTGCCGTGCTGGACGGCCACCACTCGCCGGGTGGTGAACGACCGGCCGTCCCGGATGCGGTCGACCTCGTAGATGATCGGCACCTGCGGATCGCCCGGCCGGATGAAGTAGGCGTGCAACGAATGCACCCCGCGCTCCGCCGGGACCGTGCGCCCCGCCGCGACGAGCGCCTGGCCCGCGACCTGGCCGCCGAACACCCGGGTCGGCGAGTGCGGCGGGCTGACCCCCCGGTAGATGTTCTCCTCGATCCGTTCCAGATCGAGCAGGCCGACCAGCCTGTCCAGCACGTGCTGCCCGCCGTGACCACCGTCGGCGTCCAGCCCCGACGCGGCCTGCCTCGCCAGCTCAGTCATACCCGCGATTGAACACCGTGTCGCAGGCCGCGCCACTCCGGCCGGCGCTACGAGAGATCGTCCTCACCCAGCCGGTGCACCCGGATCAGGTTCGTGGAGCCCACCGTGCCGGGGGGTGAGCCGGCCACGATGACCACCACGTCGCCGCGCCGGTACCGCCCCGTCTCCAGCATGGCGTGGTCCACCTGCTGGATCATGCGGTCGGTGGAGTCGACCTGGTCGACCAGCCTCGCGGTGGTGCCCCAGGTCATCGCGAGCTGCCTGCGCACGCTCTCCAGCGGGGTGAACGCGAGCAGGGGCAGCCGGGTGTGCAGGCGCGCGAGCCTGCGGACCGTGTCGCCCGACTGGGTGAACGCGACGAGGGCCTTCGCGTTGAGCCGTTCGCCGATGTCGCGCGCCGCGTAGGAGATGACTCCGCGCTTGGTGCGCGGCACGTGGCTCAGTGGCGGCACCGTCGGCATGTCCGCCTCGACGGCCTCCACGATCCGGCTCATGGTCGCCACGGTCTCGATGGGATAGCGCCCCACACTGGTCTCGCCGGAGAGCATCACCGCGTCGGTGCCGTCGAGCACCGCGTTGGCGACGTCGGAGGCCTCCGCCCGCGTCGGCCGCGAGTTGTTGATCATGGAGTCGAGCATCTGCGTGGCCACGATGACCGGTTTGGCGTTCTCGCGCGCGATCTGGATCGCGCGCTTCTGCACCAGCGGCACCTGCTCCAGCGGGAGCTCGACGCCCAGGTCGCCGCGCGCGACCATCAGCCCGTCGAAGGCGAGCACGATCGCCTCCAGGTTGGCGGCGGCCTCCGGCTTCTCCAGCTTCGCGATGACCGGCACCCTGCCCCGGCCGACGCGGTCCATCACCTGGTGCACGGCGTCGATGTCGGCGGGCGAGCGGACGAACGACAGCGCGACGAAGTCCACGCCCAGTTCCAGGGCGAACTCCAGGTCCTCGACGTCCTTGTCCGACATCGCGGGAACGGAGACGTCCATGCCGGGAAGCGACACGCCCTTGTTGTTGCTGACGGGGCCGCCCTCGGTGACCTCGCAGACGACGTCGGAGCCCTCGACGCCGCGCACCACGAGACCGACCTTGCCGTCGTCGACCAGCAGCCGGTCGCCCGGCTTGGCGTCCCTGGCCAGGCCCTTGTACGTCGTGGAGACCCGGTCGTGGGTCCCGGCGACGTCCTCGACCGTGATCCGGACGGTGTCGCCGGTGCGCCACTCGACGGGGCCGCCCGCGAACGTGCCGAGCCTGATCTTCGGGCCCTGCAGGTCGGCGAGAATCCCGACCGCGCGGCCCGACTCCTTCGACGCGGTGCGCAGCAGGTCGTACACCTGCTTGTGATCACTGTGGCTGCCGTGGCTGAAGTTCATCCTCGCCACGTTCATCCCCGAGTCAACGAGCGCTCGGACCTTGTCCGCCGTCGCCGTCGCCGGGCCGAGTGTGCATACGATTTTCGCTCGTCTAGTCACACCCGAACAGCGTAGCCGCTCCACGCGCGTACGTCTGTACCGATCCCGAAACCCGCCGCCGGGCCGCGCCGGACGAGTGTCCGTCGCGGCGCGACCGGGCGGTAAGCGTCAGTACGCCAGGTCGAAGACCCAGGCACCGAGCGTGTAGGCGGCCAGCGTCACCAGGATCACCGAGATGACGTTGAGCCACACGCCGCCGCGCACCATCTGCCCGATGGTGACGTGCCCCGTGCCGAACACGATCGCGTTCGGCGGCGTCGCGACCGGCAGCATGAACGCACAGGTCGCGGCGAGCGCGGCCGGGACGACCAGCACCATCGGCCCGTAGCCGAGCCCCACGGCCACGCCGCCGAGAATCGGCAGGAACGCCGCCGCCGTCGCGGTGTTACTGGTCAATTCGGTCAACACCAGCACGAGCGCCACCACCGCGGCCACCAGGATGATCACCGGCAACGCCGAGAGTCCGGTGACCTGCTCGCCGATCCACTCGCTGAGCCCGGTGTCGGTGAAGTGGCTCGACAGGCTCAGCCCGCCACCGAACAGCAGCAGGATGCCCCACGGCAACCGCGTCGCCGTCTCCCAGTCGAGGGTGCGGACACCCTCCGCCCGGTTTACCGGCAGGGCGAACAGCACCGTCGCGGCGGCGATGGCGATCCCCGCGTCGGAGATGTTGGCCAGCCACGGCAACGCCCCGGCCACGGCGTCGATGTCGGCGAGGGTGGGGATCACGATCCACGACAGCGCCGCCGCCACGAACACCGCCAGCGCGTTCCACTCGCCCCGGCTCATCGGGCCCATCTCGTCCAGCTGGCCTCGGATCAGCTCGCGACCGCCGGGCAGCGACGCCAGTCTCGGCTTGAACACCACCCGCGTCAGCACGAACCACGCCAGTACCAGCAGCACGATCGAGATCGGCAACCCGAACAGCATCCACTGCCCGAAGGAGATCGTGATGTCGAAGTTCTCCTCGAGATACCCGACGAGCAGGGTGTTCGGCGGCGTTCCGATGATCGTCGCCAGCGAGCCGATCGAGGCCGCGTAGGCGATGCCCAGCATCAGCGCCGTGGCGAAGTTGACGTCACCCTTGCCGTCACCGAGCTGGGAGACCAGTCCCAGAACGGACAGGCCGATCGGCATCATCATCACCGCGGTCGCGGTGTTGCTCACCCACATACTGATGAACGCGGTTGCGATCATGAAGCCCGCGATCAGCATGACGGGCTTGGTGCCGACCGCGAGGACCGTGCGCAGCGCGACGCGCTTGTGCAGGTTCCACCTTTGCATGGCCAGCGCGATCATGAACCCGCCCATGAACAGGAAGATCACGTCGTCGGCGTACGGCGCCGCCGCGTCCCCGATCTCGCTCACCCCGAAGAACGGGAACAGCACCAGCGGCAGCAACGCCGTCACGGCCAGCGGCAACGCCTCGGTCACCCACCACACCGCCATCAGCACGGCGACCGCGGCCGTGATCTTGCCGTTGGTGGACAGGCTGTCCGGCAGCACGAGGAACGCGACCACGGCGAGAACGGGCCCGAGTGCCATCCCGATCCACTGCCTGCGCCCCGCCGCCGTGCCGGGGTTCGAGGTCCCGGATTCACCGCTCACGGATTGAACCATCACTCACCTCCATCGCTGAGTGTCCGGAATGTACCGCGTCCACGCGGATTGATCACCCGGACGAGCGATGAGGAGACGCGCTCGTTGTCGGCGGCGACCGCGGAACGCGACGAGGCCGCCGGGCCATCACCCGGCGGCCTCAGTCCGCGAGCCCCGATCAGCCGAAGAACACCTCGGCCTCGGCGTACCGCTCCGGCGGCACCGTCTTCAGCTCCGCGGTGGCCTCCGCCAGCTTCACGCGCACGATGTCGGTCCCCCGCAGGGCCACCATCACCCCGGCGTCCCCCTCGGCCACGGCGTCGACGGCGTGCAGGCCGAACCGCGTGGCGAGCACCCGGTCGTACGCGGTCGGGGTGCCGCCGCGCTGCGTGTGCCCGAGCACCACCGCGCGGGACTCCTTGCCGGTCCGCGTGGCGATCTCGTCGGCCAGCCACGTACCGACCCCGCCCAGCCGGACGTGCCCGAACGCGTCCTTCTCCCCTGCCTGGAGCACCTCGGCGCCGCCTTCGGGCACGGCGCCCTCCGCGACCACGATGATCGGCGCGTACTCGCGCTCGAACCGCCGTTCGACCCACTCGATGACCTGGTCCACCGAGAACGGGCGCTCGGGCACGAGCACGACGCTCGCACCGCCGGCCATGCCCGAGTGCAGCGCGATCCAGCCCGCGTGGCGGCCCATCACCTCGACGACGAGCGCCCTGTGGTGCGACTCGGCCGTGGTGTGCAGCCGGTCGATCGCCTCGGTGGCGATGTGGACGGCGGTGTCGAACCCGAAGGTGTAATCGGTGGCACCCAGGTCGTTGTCGATCGTCTTCGGCACCCCGACGACCTTCACGCCGTCGTCGGTGAGCCGCTTCGCCACTCCCAGCGTGTCCTCCCCGCCGATGGCCACGAGGGCGTCGATGCCCTTCTCGGCCAGGACACGCTTGATCGCGTCGACCCCGCCGTCCTCCTTGTACGGGTTGGTACGGGAGGAACCGAGGATCGTGCCGCCCCGGGTGAGGATGCCCTCGACGTCGTCGCGGGTGAGCCACGAGCCCTCACCGGTCAGGGGGCCGCGCCAGCCGTTGCGGAAACCGAAGATCTCCCAGCCGTGCGTCGCGATGCCCTTGAGGACGACGGCACGGATCACCGCGTTGAGGCCGGGGCAGTCGCCACCGCCGGTCAGCACACCGACTCGCATCATCAGCGCCTTTCAGTTGTCCTGCGTCACACTTTCGTCGCCAGCGTAGTACCCAACACTCTTGATCGGTGCAGCGACGCCGCCTGCTAGAGTGTCCGCCGTGCAGCGCGAACGCTCGTTCTGGTTTAGCGGGCCGGCCCGGGGTGGGCCGGTCGGCGAGACCCTGCGCTGACCGACCTGACACCTCGAGCCGGACGACGAGCCGGCTCGACGGCGGCGCACCGGGTTGCACGGGCGGCGAGGCGGCTTGCGGAAAGGACATCCCATGCCGCACGACCCCGCGAGCACACTGGCCGCGGCCGACCCGATCACCGCGCTGGACGACCGGCGCACCACCCGCATGAGCCCACTGCTCTCGCCCGCGCTTCTGCGGGCAGAGCACCCCGTCGACCGCGCCGTCGCCGAGACGGTCACGCTCGGCAGGCGCGACACCGTGGACATCCTGGACGGCCGGGACGACCGCCTGCTCGTGCTGGTCGGCCCGTGCTCGGTCCACGACACCGACGCGGCACGGCACTACGCCCGGCTGCTGGCCGAGCACGCCGAGCGGGTGCGCGACGATCTCCACATCGTCATGCGGGTGTACTTCGAGAAGCCGCGCACCACGCTCGGGTGG
Organism: Saccharomonospora piscinae; assembly: GCF_005862235.1. GTDB lineage: Bacteria > Actinomycetota > Actinomycetes > Mycobacteriales > Pseudonocardiaceae > Saccharomonospora > Saccharomonospora piscinae. Next base: position 1,064,019 of record NZ_VCEK01000001.1, read on the forward strand.
AAGGGCCTCATCAACGACCCTGGGCTCGACGGGACCTACGCCGTGAACGACGGGCTCCGGCTGGCCCGGCGGCTGCTGCTGGACATCTCGGCGCTCGGGCTGCCGGTGGGCTCCGAGTTCCTCGACCCGATCACGCCGCAGTACCTCGCCGACACCGTCACGTGGGGCTCCATCGGTGCGCGCACGGCGGCGAGCCAGGTGCACCGGCAACTGTGCAGCGCGCTGTCGATGCCGGTGGGAGTCAAGAACTCGACCGAGGGCGACGTGCAGGTGGCCGTGGACGCCGTCCGGGCGGCGGGCGCGAGCCACGTGTTCCCCGGGATCAACCCCGACGGTCTCGCGGCGCTGGTGACGACCTCCGGCAACCCGGACTGCCACGTCATTCTCCGGGGCAGCGCCTCGGGCCCGAACCACGACGCGGGGACGGTGGCGAGCACGCTGGCGCGGTTGCGCGAAGCGGGCCTGCCCGAGCGAGTCGTCGTCGACGCCAGCCACGGCAACAGCCGCAAGGACCACGTGCGGCAGGCCGCCGTGGTCCGCGAACTCGCCGCCCGCGTAGCGGACGGCGAACGCGGTGTCACGGGGCTGATGCTGGAGAGCTTCCTGGAGGCGGGCCGCCAGGACCTCACCCTCGGACGCCGCGAAGACCTCGACTACGGCCGCAGCATCACCGACGCCTGCCTCGACTGGCCCACGACCGCGACCCTCCTCGACGAGCTGGCGGCTGCCGTGCGTGCGCGCCGGGGGGCGTGACGGTCGCCCGGTGAGTGCCGCGAAGGCCACCCACGTTGCGTCTGACGCAGTGAAGGTGGCCTTCGCGGCACCACGCTCACCGCGCCGGGTAGGCCCCCTTGCGGGTCTGGTCCTGGCGGGCCTGCTCGATGACCTGCCAGCGGCGGTGGTTGTGCCGGGCGTCGGCGAGCGCGTCGTGCGCGTCGTCGGGGGCCGACGGCAGCCGTGGCCGCCCCACGTCGTCCCAGCGCTGCCGCAGGTCGCGCGTGAAGCGGGGCAGCTGGCGGGGCAGCGACGGCATCGCACCCCAGAGCTGGGCCAGCGCCACGTGATCGTAGGCGGCGTACCAGGCCCACAGTTCGATGCCGTCGCGGGGTTTGCCGAAGAAGTCGAGCAGATCGGCCCGCAACTGCCGCCTGCTGCGCCAGGCCGCGTCGGCGGGCGGCGGCAGCTTCGTCAGCACGTGCTCGCGGACCCAGGGACCTGCCTTGGCCGGGTCGAACTCGGTGGAGACGGCGTAGAACTCCCGCCCCGACTCGTCCACGACACCGATCGAGACCAGATCGATGGTCACGCCGTCCTCGATGAACTCGGTGTCGTAGAAGAATCGCACGCCGGGCACCGTACTCGACCCGCTCGGCGGCAGGCCCACCCGCGCCCCGCTCAGCCCGCCTGCGACTCCGGCAGCCTGGTCACCTCACGGGCGTCCGGCTGCGCGGGGACGGCAGGGCGCAACCCGGCCTCGTCGGCGGCGAGCAGCTCCTTCGCCTTCGCCGCGTAGATGTCCACGTACTCCTGCCCGGACAGTTCCATCAGCGAGTACATGATCTCGTCGGTGATGGAGCGCTCGACGAACCGGTCGCCCGCGAGGCCCTCGTACCGGGAGAAGTCCAGCGGCGCACCGAAGCGGATCTCCAGCTTGCGGGGCCACCACATCTTCGAGCCGATCGGGTTGACGCGGTCGGTGCCGACCATGGCCACGGGCACCACCGGCACCCTGGCCTCCAGCGCGATCCTGGCGACACCCGTCTTGCCCTTGTAGAGCCGCGCGTCGGGCGAGCGGGTGCCCTCGGGGTAGATGCCGAGCAGGTGATCCTCCCTCAGCAGCCGGACGGCGGTGTCGATGGCGGCCTGCGCCGCCGTGCCCCCGGACCGGTCGATCGGGAACTGGCCGACGCCGGTGAAGAACCACTTCTTGAACTTGCCCTTGACGCCGCGCTCGGTGAAGTACTCCTGCTTGGCGGGAAAGGTGACCCGGCGCGACACGTAGAGCGGCATGAAGAACGAGTCGGCCACCGCGAGGTGGTTGCTGGCGAGGATGGCTCCCCCCTCGGCAGGCAGGTTCTCCGTCCCCGTGACCCGCGTCGGCCAGAGCAGGCGCAGCAACGGACCCAGCAGCACGTACTTCATCAGCCAATACAGCACTGGGTCTCGTTCCTCCTCCTGCGGTTTTCCTGCCGACGATCCAGACTACGAACGTCCGCCGCCACCGCACAACACGCCCTCGTCAGGGATACCCAGGCCGCGACCGAGGTCACACCGAGGGCGGGACGAGACCGTCGTCACACGCGCCGACGTCACAGGTTCCACACAGCCGCGCTGCCCGGCCGCGAGTCGTGCGACCATGGGACGATGCGGCTTGACGGGAGGACGACCGGGCATGCCTGTGCTCGCCGGCGCTGAACCCTTCTACTTCGACGGCTCTCCCGAGGTGGGTGTGCTGTTGTGCCACGGCTTCACCGGTACTCCGGCGGCCATGCGCCCCTGGGGTGAGTACCTCGCGGAGGCGGGGTTCACCGTGCGCGGTCCCCGGTTGCCGGGTCACGGCACCACCTGGCAGGAGTGCAACCGCACCCGGTGGCCCGACTGGTACGGGTGGCTGCGCGGCGAGTTCGCCGCCCTGAGCGACCGGTGCGACATGGTGTTCGTGTTCGGCCTCTCGATGGGAGGCACGCTCGCGCTGCGCCTGGCGCAGGATCTCGGCCCCGCCGTCGGCGGGCTGGTGCTGGTCAACCCGTCGGTGCTGACCCGCAGGCTCGACGCCAGGATCGCCACGCTGCTCGCCCCGGTGGTGCCGTCCGCGGCGGCGCTGGCCGGCGACATCGCCCGGCCCGGCGTCCTGGAACAGGCCTACGACCGCACCCCGCTGCGCGCGCTGGCCAGTCTGTCGCGGTTGTGGCCGCTCGTGCGCCGGGACCTGCCGAGGGTGACCCAGCCGGTGTTGCTGGCCCGCTCGGCCGTCGATCACGTGGTGGAGCCCGTCAACGCGGCCGTGGTGGCCGCCAACGTGCGTAGCGAGGACCTGCGCGAGGTAGTGCTCCACAACAGCTACCACGTCGCCACGCTCGACAACGACGCGCCGCTGCTGTTTCAGCGCAGCGTGGAGTTCGTCGAGTCCGTCAGACAGGTGAGTGCCCGATGAACAGGACGTCAGGCCCCGACGGGCCCGAGGACGTGGACGCCACGTTCGCGAAGATCGTCGCGGACCTTCAGGCCGAGGGTTTCGGTACGGACACGGGCCGCGAACTGGACCGGGACGCCGACACCGACGGCGAGTCCGGCGCGGAGGACGACGACGGCCCGGCGAGCGCGGACGGATCGCGACGGCGCTCGTCCGGCTCGCCGAGGGAGCAGGACACCGCGACCCGGTCCGGCTGGCGGGATTCGGGCACCGACTGGGACGACAGTCTGCTCGGCAAGGACGCCGAGGCGGCCTTCGACGCACTCGACAGCGACGACGACGAGCATTTCGTGCCACCGGAACCGCCGCCCCTGCCGCGGCCCCGCAAGGGCGCGGTCGTCGTCCTGCTGTTCTTCGTGGTGGGGCTGTTGCTGCTGCTCGCCCCCGGGCTGCTGGGGCTGGGCCGCACGCTCTCGCTGCCGCTGGGGCTGCTCGCACTGGCGACGGGTATCGCGCTCGCGTTGCTGCGGGTCAGGCAGGGGCCGCCGGACGGAGCCGACCCCGCCAACGGCGCCCAGGTATGACCCCGGCTCTCACGGCCGGGAGGGAGCCACCGAGTCCAGCAGGCGCCACAGCTCGCCCGGGCCCAGCAGGCCGCTGTCGTGCGCGCCCACCCTGCGGCGCAGCTCCTGGTCGGCGGTAACGGCGACGAGGTGGTCCCTGGGGCGCTCCGCCCGCAGCCCGGCGACGGTGTCGACGATCGTGTCGTCGCCCTCGCCGCGCGCCGCGACGACCTCCGCTCCGGGCACGCTGCCCACGTCGCGGGCGCGCCCCTCGGTCACCAGCAGCACCCTCGGCCACCAGTGCCAGCGGCCCTGCGCCCCGAGGCCGAGGCGATGCGCGGCGGCCCCGGCCACCGACAGGCGGGCGAGCCGGTCGCGCAGCCGGACGGCGGCGCCGGCGCGGTCGTGCCACCAGCCGTCGGGCCGGGCTCCCACCACGTTCGCCGCGTCGACCACCAGCACGAGCGCGCGGTCGAGTTCCGCACGCAGTGTCGGCCACGCCTGTGCGAAGTCCCCGTGCAGCGGGTATCGCTCCACCTCCCCGGGTGGCACCCAGCGCAGCTCCGCGCTCTCCTCGTTGGCCACAGTGGCCTCCACGGCGCCGCGGGCCGTGCCCAGCACCGTGGTGTAGCACCACGTGCCATGGTCCTCGACGCGGGAGGAGGTCAACCGCACCGACGACGGCGGCACGGCGGTCTCCTCCTCGGTCTCCCTGGTCGCGGCCTCGGCGGGAGTCTCGCCGGGCAACACGGCGCCGCCGGGCAGCGCCCAGGTCCGCCCGTGGTGCGTCCACCCGGCGCGGTGCTGGAGCAACACGCCGCGCCGCGGATCGGTCAGCAGCAGACCCGCCGCTCCGTGCGGTCCCCAGTGCCGCCGTCCGCAGTCACAACTGACGAACCCTTCACCCTCACCGAGCAGCATTCACCCAGCCTAGCGACGACTGCGCCGGGTTCGTCCGCCGTCACCGGGTGCGCTCGCGGGCGAGAGTGGCCGCGCCCACGATCGCGGTGGAGTCACCGAGCTGCGAGGTTCGTACGCGGGCGAGCGGCCGGTGCCCGGCTCCGGTCACGATCGCGGCATAGCGTTCCCGGGCCTCGTCCACGAACAGCGGCGCCGACTCGGCCACCCCGCCCGCGATCACCACGACGTCGGGGTCGTAGACGTCCGCGATGAGCGCGAGCCCCTCACCGAGCCAGTGCGCGAGGTCGGCGAAGGCGGCGAGCGCCACGCCGTCACCCTCCTTGGCCGCGTGGGCGACCCGCCGCCCCGTGATCTCGGCCTGGTCGGCGGAGTCCCTGGTCAGCGCCGACGAGCGGGGACGGCGGCGCGCGAGCAACTCGACCGCGGTGGCCGCGAGCGCGGTACCGCTGCAGTAGCGCTCCCAGCAGCCGTGTCCGCCACACGGGCACGGGCGGCCGTCCGGAACCACGCGCAGGTGCCCCAGTTCGGGCGCGACGCCGTGCGCACCCCGGAAGATCCGGCCGTCGAGCAGCAGTCCCGCACCGATTCCGGTCCCGACGGCCAGCAACAACGCGATGCCCGCGCCGCGCGCCGCGCCGAAGCGGTGCTCGCCGACGGCTGCGGCGTTCGCGTCGTGCTCCAGCGTCACCGGCACCCCGAGCCTGCCGGACATCCGGTCGGCCACCGGGGCGGACCGCCACGGCAGGTGCGGCGCGAAGCGCACCGAACGGCGGTCGGGGTGGACGAACCCCGCCACGGCCAGGCCCACGGCATCGACCGGGTGCCGGGAGCGCAGCTCGTCGACCACGGTGGTGACGGCGTCCTCCAGCGCGTCCGTCGAGCCCGGCGTGGCGACCCGGGCCGAGTCGAGCACGCAGCCCTGCTCGTCGACGACGCCCGCGCGCACGCTGGTGCCGCCGACGTCAACGCCGATCGCGGGCATCGGGCTCCCACTCGCTCGCGGGCGTGACCACCACGTGTTGCACCCGGCTCTCCCGGCGTTCGTCCTCCGGCGACCGGGTGGGCGGCGGCCGGAAGCCGGGCATGTGGACACCGTCCTCGGGGGCCCACCGGTCGGCGAGCACGGCCCGCAACAGGGCCAGCAGCTGGGTGACGTGGTCGAGCACGCGCGCGGCCACGTCGACCCGCTCACCACGACACAACGACACCACCGCGCACAGCGGGCACCACTCGCACCCGCCGTCGTCGGTCCCGGCCGCCTGTTCGCTGGACTGCTCCGAGCCGTGCGCGCGGCCGTGCCCTGCCTGGATCACCCCGTCCAGCCAGGGCCTCGCCTGCTCCACCACGAGGTCCACCAGCAGCCGGATCTCCTCGGCGAGCCGTGCGCCGTCCGCGCCCGGCTCCGCCTGGTCGTGGCTCGTCATGAGGGTTTCTCCAGATGCAGCAACAGCCCGCGGGCGTCGGATTCGGCGCCGGTCAGTGTGTACCGGCGCAGCGACTCCGGCAACGCGACGAGCCTGCGGAACCCGTCCACGGTCACCGCGAGGTCGTCGTCCACCCTGGCAAGCTGCACGCTGGAGTCCTTCGCCAGCGGCAGGACCAGGCGCAGCCCGACGCCGCCCGCGACTTCCGAGGTCTCCACCAAAGGAGCGGGACCGGGCTCGCCCACGAGTGGGCTGGTCTGCCCGTACAGCTCGTCGGCGATCTCCAGCAGCGCCGGGAGCCCGACGGGCTCCTCGGCGCGGTGCTCCACGGTGCGCATCGCCGTCGGCCCGAGTCCGCTCTCCCGCAGGTCCGCGATCACCTGTTCCTGCTGGGCACGCCGGGTGCGCAGCCACGACGCGGCGGCCCCTCGCCACAACCCGGCCGACGGCACCATGCGGTTGACCACCACCCCGTCGACGCTGATCCCTCGCAGCGCCAGCGACGTGAGCGTGCGCCGGGTCTCGGCCGCCACCACACGTTCCGGGGTGAGCACCAGCCGCACGGTCGTCGTGTCGGCGTCGGTCAGCATCGTGCGTAACGACTCGACCTGGGCGGCGAAGCGGTCCACCGACCGTGCCACGGCGGTGTGCGCCCGCCACGCCGACAGCCGGGCCAGGTATCCCGCGACGGCCTCGGGCAGGGCGAGCAACCGCAGCGTCTCGGCTGTCGGGCCACAGTCGACGACGACGTTCTCCCACGGGCCCTCGTCGGCGAGCCTGCGGACCTCCTGCAGGGACAGCAGCTCGTCCACCCCGGGAAGCACGGTGAGTTCCTCCGCGTCGAGCGCGTCGAGGCCGAGCCCCGCCAGCGCCGTGCGCAGCTGGCCGCGCAGCGCGTCCCAGGAACTGTCGACGAGGGCACGCGCGTCGATCTGCGCGCCGAACAAGTCGCTGTCCATTTCGGAGGGATCGGCGGTCAGCGACCTGCCCATCGCGTCGCCGAGCGAGTGGGCGGGATCGGTGGAGACCACCAGCGTCTTGCGCCCCCGGCGCGCCAGGCACGCGGCGGTGGCGGCGGCCAGGGTCGTCTTGCCGACGCCGCCCTTCCCGGTGAACAGCAGTACGCGCACGCTACGACCGGTCCTCGACGCGGCGCTTCAGCTCCCGCAGCGCCGTATCCATGATCATTCGTTCGGCCTTGCGGCGCAGCAGCCCGATCATGGGCAACGCCAGCTCCACCGAGAGGGTGTAGGTCACGGTCGTGTGGTGCGGGCCGCTCGGCTCCAGCAGGTACCGGCCCCGCTGTGACTTCTGCATCTGGCCCTTCACGAGGTTCCAGCTCACCGACAGGCCGTCGTCGGCCCAGTCGTAGGCGAGGGTGTAGACGTCCTTCACCGGCCCCGAGTCGAGGGTGAACCGCACCTCGGCGGCCCTTCCGGCGTCATCGGTGGCGAGCACCTCGGTCTCGCGCACCCCCTTCGCCCACTCCGGGTAGGCAGGCAAATCGGCGATGACCGCCATGATGTCGCCCGGGGCGGCCTCGATCTCGATGGACTGCGTGGACTGCTCCGCCATGAGGCTAGAGCGTAGCTGCCCGTCGCGTCACCAGCGCAGCACGTAGGGCGTGGCGCCCCGCTGGAAGTGACCCACGTTGCGGCACTCGGTGCGCCCGAGCCGGGTCCTCGCCGACAGCGGCTGGTGTACGTGACCGAACAGCGACCACCTCGGCTGCTCCGTGGTGATCGCGTCGAGCAGGGACCGCGCTCCCACCTCGAGGCGCCGGGAGACCACGTCGTAGGTCAGGTCGGGAACCGACGGCGGGATGTGGCTGCACAGGACGTCGACGTCACGCAGGCCCGCCACGCGCGCATCGAACTCCTCCCTCGGCAGGAGGTGGGGCCGCCACGCGGCACCGGGGCGCGGGGTGACGCCGTCCGGCAGCAGCGCCCCTCCGACGAAGCCGAAGCGCAGGCCGCCGATCTCGGCCACCTCGCCGTCCACCAGGCGCACGCCCTCCGGCGCGAACTCGGGCCACAGCGCGGGCGCGTCGACGTTGCCGGGGATGGCGTAGGTCGGCGCGGTCATCGCGGGGAACAGCCGCGCGTACTGCTCCCGGACGGCCTCGTCGACGGCGGCCTCGGGATCGGCGAGCCCGCCCCACAGGGACCGCACGAAGACACCGATCTCTTCCCGGGTGCCCTCGCGCCGCAACGCGGCGAAGGTCCGCACGTTCTCCTCGCCGAAGAGCGCGCCGAAGATGCCGCTCGCGTGGTCGTGGTAGTCGATGAAGTCGAGCAGATCGCCGAGCACGATCAGCGCGTCGGCACCGTCGCCCGCGCGCGCCAGCGCCTCGGCGTTGCCGTGCACGTCGGAGACGACATGTACCCGCACAGGCGTCACCCTAGCCGGGCACGGTCCCGGCCGGCCCCACCCCCGGTTCCCTGCCGTCCTCCAGGATGTCCTTGAGTTCCAGGGCGATCGCCTTGGCCGCGCGCGCCCGGCGATCGGCCTCCCGCCGGAGCAGGCGAGGGGTGAGCGCGCCTGCCGGATCGGCGCGCAGGAAGTAGTGGAGCACCGTGCCGTCGAGCACCGCTTCCAGCCAGATCTCCATCGTCCCGACCAGGGCGCCCCGCACCGTCCAGCGGAGCCCCTCCGCACCCCGGTCGGTGTAGACTTCGAGCACGAGATCGGGCCAGTACCGGCTCCACGAACGGGGGTCCGCGAAGGCCGCCGCGACCGTGCCCGGCGGCACCGCGAGAAACGTCTCGTCGACGACGTCGAGTGCGGGTGCGTTGTCGGTGGCTGACACGGCTGTGAGAATCGCACGAAGCGGCGACACCATCGCCCCCGGGCATAGCCAAACAGCGCGGCAGGAGTTAGTTTAACCGGCGAGTAACATCTGCCGAACACGGAGGTTCACGTGCGCGAATACAGCGCTCCCGCGATCGCCGCGGTCGCCGACGACGAGAACATGTCGGACGTCGTGTGGGTCAACGCCGAGCGATTCGGCGACACGGTGAGCTTCCGGCGGCAGCTCGACGGTTCGTGGCGTGACGTCACCGCGAAGGAGTTCGCCGCGCAGGTGCTGGCCACCGCGAAGGGGCTCGTCAAGGCCGGGGTCGGGCAGGGTGACCGCGTGGCGCTCATGTCGAAGACCCGCTACGAGTGGACGCTGTTCGACTTCGCGATCTGGGCCGCGGGCGCGGTGTCGGTGCCCATCTACGAGACCTCCTCGGCGGAGCAGGCCCACTGGATCCTCACCGACTCGGGCGCCAAGGCCCTCGTCGTGGAGACCGCCGAGCACGCGGCGACCGTGGAGTCGGTGCGGGGCCGCATGCCCGAGCTCGCCCACGTGTGGCAGATCGAGGGCGGTGCGGGCAACGACGCCGCGGTGGACGCGCTCGCGGCGCTGGGTGCCGACGTGGCCGACGACGACGTCCACGCTCGCCGCAGGGCCGTCACGGCCGACGACACCGCCACCATCGTCTACACCTCCGGAACCACGGGCCGCCCCAAGGGCGTCGTGCTCACCCACCGCAACCTGCTGGCCGAGGTGCGCGCCGACATCAAGGCGTTCCCCCGGATCATGTCGTCGGGCAACTCGCTGCTGCTGTTCCTGCCGCTGGCCCACATCCTCGCCCGTGCCATCGCGGTGACGGCGTTCACCGCGCGGGTCACCCTCGGCCACACCGCCGACATCAAGGACCTCGTCGCCGACCTCGGTACGTTCCGTCCCACGTCCGTGGTCGCGGTGCCCCGGGTGTTCGAGAAGGTCTACAACGGCGCCAAGCTCAAGGCACACGCCGGCGGCAAGGGCAAGATCTTCGACGCGGCGGAGGCCACGGCCGTCGAGTACAGCCGCGCCCAGGACACGGGCGGGCCCGGTCTGGGGCTGCGGCTCAAGCACGCCGTCTTCGACAAGCTGGTGTACGCGAAGCTGCGTGCGGCGCTCGGTGGCCGCTGCCTCGGCGCGGTCTCCGGCGGGGCCCCGCTCGGCGACCGGCTCGCGCACTTCTTCCGCGGCGTTGGCGTTCCGGTGTACGAGGGCTACGGCCTCACCGAGACCTCCGCGGCGGCCCACGTCAACACCGAGGACGCCCTGAAGGTCGGCACGGTCGGCAGGCCCGTCGCCGGGACCTCGGTCCGCATCGCGGACGACGGCGAGGTGCTGCTCAAGGGCGACGTGGTCTTCGGCGCGTACTGGAACAACGAGCAGGCGACCGGCGAGTCGCTCGAGGAGGGCTGGTTCCACACCGGCGACCTCGGGCAGCTCGACGACGACGGCTTCCTGAAGATCACCGGGCGGAAGAAGGAGATCATCGTGACGGCGGGCGGCAAGAACGTCGCGCCGTCGGGCCTGGAGGACACGCTCAAGGCGAACCCGCTGATCAGCCAGGCGATGGTGGTGGGTGACCAGCGCCCGTTCATCGGCGCGCTGGTGACGATCGACGAGGAGTTCTTCCCGACCTGGAAGTCGCAGCACGGCAAGCCCGAGGGCGCCACGGTGTCCGACCTCGCCGACGACGCCGACCTCCGCGCGTCCGTGCAGGCCGCCGTGGACCAGGCCAACGAGCTGGTCTCCCAGGCCGAGGCGATCAAGAAGTTCGTGATCCTGCCGCAGGACTTCACCGAGGCGGGTGGCGAGATCACGCCCAGCCTGAAGCTCAAGCGCAACGTGGTGAGCAAGAACTACGCGAACGCCATCGACCAGCTCTACGCGAAGTAGGCGCCGCCGCTAATCCGTACCGCGAAGGCCACCTTAGCTGCGTCCGACGCAGTGAAGGTGGCCTTCGCGGCTCATCCCCCGCCCGCCGATGGCAACGTCGCCTCGATGCCGGCGAGGATGCGGTCGAGCGCGCGGGCGAAGCGGGCGTCCTCGTCGATGTGCGGAGTGCGCGCCTCGCTGACGAACCGGGTGAAGTACGGATAGTCGCCGCTGTCGATCACCGTGCGCACGTGCCCGCCCAGCTCGCGTTCGAGTTCGTCCTCGCTGTGGGCCCGTAGGTAGGTCAGGGTGTCGAGTTCCTGGCGCGTGTAGCCGCCGACCCAGGTCAGCACCAGCAACACCGTCTCGACCATGTCGTCGATGTCGAGACCGAGACCGTCCACGATCGACACGGTCGACTCGAAGTGCCGGAGCATGTTGGGGCCCAGCGTCGGACCGGAGTTCCAGACCCGCAGCAGCCACGGGTGGGCCCGCAGCGCCCTGCGGTGCGCCCAGGCGAAGTTCCGCAGGTCCTCGCGCCATCGTCCGGTGAGTTCCGGCCAGTCGTGGCGGGCGTACATCCGGTCGCTGACGAGTTCGACGAGTACCTCCTTGTTCTCCACGTAGCGGTAGAGGCTCATCGCGCCGGTGCCGAGTTCGGTGGCGACCCGGCGCATGGTGACGGCGTCGAGTCCGTCGGCCTCCGCGACGGCGATCGCGGCGTCGGCGATCTGCTCCCGGCTGTACGCGGGCGCGGGCCCCCGTCCGGAGCGGGGACGCGGACTCCACACGCGAAGCCGGGCGAGCAGAGGCGACTCATCCTTCGGCGCCATGGTCTCCTCGGAATCACTTGGTTGCGTACGACGTACTCGGTTGGCTATCGTGGACAGCGTACACCGTACTTCGTTCAGGGGGACTCCCATGTCATCACCCAACGGTGACGCCGTCGTCGTCGCCGAGGGCGTTCACAAGAGATTCGGCGCCACCCACGCACTCGCCGGGCTGGACCTGACCGTGCGTCCCGGCATGGTCTACGGACTGCTCGGCCCCAACGGGGCGGGTAAGAGCACCGCCGTGCGCGTCCTGTCCACACTGACCCGCCCCGACGAGGGCAGGGTCACGGTCGCGGGACACGACGTCGTACGCGAGGCCGCCCTCGTCCGGACAAAGATCGGTCTCGCGGGTCAGCACGCCGCACTCGACGAGGAACTCACCGGCCGCGAGAACCTGCGCATCTTCGGCAAGCTCTTCCGGCTCGGCTCGGCCCGCGCCAAGGCCCGTGCCGACGAACTACTGGAACGGTTCGACCTGGCTCACGCGGGAAACCGGCAGGTCCGCACCTACTCCGGCGGGATGCGGCGCAGGCTCGACCTCATCTCCAGCCTGATCGTGTCCCCCACCGTGCTGTTCCTCGACGAGCCGACCACGGGGCTCGATCCCCGCAGCCGCACCGAGATCTGGGACACCGTGCGGGACCTCGTGGCCGAGGGCACGACCGTGCTGCTCACCACGCAGTACCTCGACGAGGCCGACCAGCTCGCCAAGCACATCGCCGTCATCGACCACGGCAGAGTCATCGCGTCCGGCACCCCACACGAACTCAAGGCGCGGATCGGGGGACGGCTCGACGTGGCGCTGGCCGAGTCCGACCAGCTGCCACAGGCGGCCACGGTGCTCACCGCGCTGGCGGGCAGCTCCGCCGAACCCGACCTCGACACCGAGCGCGGCATGCTGTCCCTGCCGGTGGGCAGCGAGGGCGTCACGTTGCCCGACGTCGTCCGCCAGCTCGACCAGGTCGGGATCAAGGCGGTCGACGTCGGTATCCGGCAGCCGACGCTCGACGAGGTCTTCCTCACGCTCACCGGCAGGCCCGCACCCCAGGACACGCCGCAGAACAAGGAGGCGAGCCGGTGACGACACCGACCACCGCGAGCACCGCACCGGCCACGGACACCGGCTCGCTGCGCGCCGGGATCTCCGACGGGCTGACCATCTTCCAGCGCAACCTGCTGAAGCTGAAGCACCAGCCGTCCCAGATCGTCATGACCTTCACCTTTCCGCTGGTGTCGGTCATCCTGTTCGGCTACGTCTTCGGCAGCGCCATCCCCATCCCCGGCGGCGGTGACTACCGCGAGTACCTGATGCCCGGGCTGTTCGTCATGAGCTCCGTGTTCGGAGTCATGGGCTCGCTCACGGTCATCGCGAAGGACAACGGTCTCGGCGTGATGGACCGCTACCGCTCGATGCCGATGGCTCGCTCGGCGGTGCCGTTCGGCCAGACGGCGGCGGACCTGGTCATCGCGCTCGGCGGCCTGGTGATCATGGCACTGGTGGGACTGCTGTTCGGCTGGCGTACCCACAACGGCCTCGGCGCGACCCTCGCGGGCTTCGGCATCGTGCTGCTGTTGCAGTACGCCGTCTCGTGGGTCGGCGTCTACCTCGGCGCACTGGCGAAGAACGAGGAGACCGCCGCGCGCATCGGCCCGCTCATCATGCCGATCACGATGATCTCGAACATCTTCGTGCCCACCAACGGCATGCCCACCGTGCTCCAGGTCATCGCCGACTGGAATCCCATCAGTGCGGCCACCGCGGCCTGCAGGCAGTTGTTCGGCAACCCCGGTCCACCGGTGGGCCCCGACGCCGCGTGGCCGTTGCAGCATCCGGTCGTGGCCGTGGTCGGCTGGTGTGTCCTGCTGCTGGTGGTGTTCGTGCCGCTCTCGATCCGCCGGTTCCGCGACGCGGGACTGTGACGCGAACGGTGGTGGTGCCCTCGTGGTCGGGCACCACCACCGGCGCGTCAGCGCACCAGTCGCTTCGTCGGTGCCGACTCCTCGGACACCGGAATGTTGTACCGCTGGGCCAGGTAGGAGGCGATCTCCCGGAACAGCGGAGCGGCCGAGTTGCCCTCCGGGATCGTGGTGTCGGGCGCGTCGAGCCAGATTCCCACCACGAACCGGGGCTCGTCGGCGGGCAGGATGCCCGCGAAGGTGATGTTGTGCAGGCGGTCGCTGTACCCGCCGGTGTCGGGGTCCACCTGCTGTCCGGTCCCCGTCTTCCCGGAGATCTGGTACCCCTCCAGCGCGGCTTCGGGCGCTGTCCCGCTGTAGTTGTAGTCACCGTCCTGTGTGGTCGCCCGGAGCATGTCCTTCACCACGTCGGCCGTCTTCGGGTCCGTCACCCGCGTGGTCCGCGGCGCGGGTTCCGGGATCCTGCTGCCGTCGGGCGCCAGCTTGGCGCTCACGATGCGGGGCTCCACCCGTTCACCCCCGTTGGCGATGGCCTGGAACATACTGGTCATCTGGACCACCGTCATCGAGAGGCCCTGACCGATGGGAAGGTTGCCGAACGTGGTGCCCGACCACTGCTCACGCGGCGGCACGTAGCCCGCGCTCTCGCCCGGCAGCCCGACGCCGGTGCGCTGACCGATCCCGAACTTGGTCAGCGCCGCCAGGAACCGGTCGGGCCCGAGCCGCTGTGCGAGCTGGAGCGTGCCCACGTTGGACGACTTGGCGAAAACGCCGGTGGCCGTGAAGTCCTGGGTGCCGTGCGGCCATGCGTCGTGCACGGTGTGATCGGCCACCTTGATGGACCCCGGCACGGCGAGCGTACTGTCCGGGCCGACGAGACCCGCCTCGATCGCGGCCGTCGCGGTGACCACCTTGGCCACCGATCCCGGTTCGAACGGGGTCGACACCGCCGGATTGGCCAGGGCGTCGCTGGAGTCGGGCGGCTGGTTCGGGTCGAACGAGTGATCGTTGGCCAGCCCGTACACCTCACCCGTCCTCGCGTCGAGGATGACCGCGCTGCCTGCCTCGGCGTCGGCCTTGTCGACGTAGGCGCCGAGACTGCGCTGCAACTCGTACTGCACGTCCGAATCCAGAGTCAGTTCGAGGTCCGACCCCGCCGTGGCGGCCTGCACGTCGCGCTCGGTGCCGGGAATCACGACGTCGGTGCCCTGGGCCGTGTCGACGATCTGCCTGCCGGGAGTGCCGACCAGGTCCTCGTCGCGGAAGAACTCCAGCCCGGACAACCCGTGGATGTTGTGCTCCGAGACCTGCTCACTCTCGGTGCGCCAGTTGGCGTAGCCGACGACGTTGGCGGCCAGTTCCCCGCCCGGGTACACCCGTTTGGCCCGCTTCTCGAAACCGATCTCGGGATAGCGTTCGCTGATCTCGTCGGCGACGGTCGGCTCGACGTCGTCGACGAGGTAGGTGAACGCCGCGTCCTTGTGGAAGGCGTCGAGCAGCTCCTCCTCGGTGACCAGATCCGGCACCTGGGCCGCGATGTGGTCGGCGATCTCCGCGGCCCTGGTGTCGAAGTTCTCCCCCGAACCGGGGTTCTCCCTCGCCTGTTCCGCCCAGGTCTGGCGCATCTGCCGCAGACTCACCCACAGCTTGCGGGTCTCCACGCTGAACGCGAGTTCGGCGCCGTTGCGGTCCACGATGGACCCGCGTTCGGCCGGGATGTCGATGATGGTCGTGCGCTGCCGCTCAGCCCGCTCCGACAGCGCGGATGCCTCGAACGCCTGGATGTGCCCCAGTTTCAGCCCGGCGGCCACCAGGAGCATCGTCAGCGCGATACGGCCCACCGCGAAGCGGTTGCGGTTGTTCCTGGCCGTCGTCGCGGAGCGGCTGCGGCGCGCGCGCACCGAATACGTCCGGTGCGCGCCGTCTCCGGCACCACCGGGTCTCGCCTGACCGCGCCGCGTGCCGCGCTGTTCCGGCATCCCGGGACTCCCCTCACCACGTCCGTCGGCGCGGTTCAGCGCCGCGCCGCGCCCTCCGCGCCGTCACCGTCGGTTCCTGACTCGGGGTCGGCGTCGGACTCCGCGTCGGACTCCGAGCCGGTGTCGCCGGTGTCAGTGGTGTCGCCGGAGCCGATCTCGCTCTCGTCGCCGTCAGCGTCCCGGTCCTCGTCGGCCTCAGGCGGGGGTGGCGGCGCGGTCGCCGCCACGGGGTCGCCCACCACCGACACCGAGCCGTCCTCCGACACCACCAGCCTCGCCGGGTTTCCGCCCGGCACCATGCCGAGTGCCTCGGCCCGCTCCGCGAGCGACGACGGCGAGTTCAGCCGGCCGACCTCGCGGCGCAACTGCTCAGCGCGTTCGGCGAGCTGGTCGTTCTGCTCCCGCAGCTGTTCCAGCCGGTAGGAGTCGGCGATGGCCTGGGTGGACAGCCACAGCGAGGCCACCACCCCGCACAGCATCAGTCCCATGAGGACGAGCACGAACGTCGCCCGTGAGCGCGGCCAGTGTTGCAGCGCCAGCCGGCCGGCTCCCGGGGTCTCGCCCTCGACGAGGGTTCCGGTGCGATGCGCGCGACGCGCGTAGGCACGCTGCGCCGCCGTGCGCCGCGTGCTGCCGGTTCCTCCGGACGTACGGCGGCCGGGCTTCGACGGCTCGTCGGTCGCGGGAGCGGTGGTGCGGGTCGCCGTGCGCGCCGACGCGGGGGCGGTCCGGTTCCGGGCGGGTGCGGTCACGAGCCGTCAGCTCCCCTCTTCTCCGCCGCCCTGAGCCGGACGGACGCCGCGCGGGGATTACGCCGGACCTCCTCCTCGTCCGCCTTCTCCGCGCCGCGGGTCAGCAGCGTGAGTTCGGGGCCGTGTCCCGGCAACTCCACCGGCAGCCCCTCCGGCGTCCGGGAAGCCGCACCGCGTGCCAGCACACGCTTGACGATCCGGTCCTCCAGCGAGTGATACGACTCGACGACGAGCCTGCCTCCCTCGGCGAGGGCGTCGACCGCGGCCGGAACGGCGGCGCGGAGGATGTCCAGCTCGCTGTTCACCTCGATGCGCAACGCCTGGAACGTGCGCTTGGCGGGGTGCCCTCCGGTACGGCGGCTCGGCGCGGGCACCGCGTCGTACAGCAGCCGTACCAGCCGCTCGCTGGTGTCGAAGGGCCTGCGCTCGCGTTCGGCCACCACCGCTTTCGCGATGCGGCGGGCGAAGCGTTCCTCACCGTACTCGCGCAGAATTCTCGTCAGCTCGTCGACGGAGTACGTGTTGAGCACGTCCGCCGCCGTGGTGCCCCGGGTGGGGTCCATCCGCATGTCCAGCGGCGCGTCGCGCGCGTAGGCGAACCCGCGTTCGTCGCGGTCGAGCTGCAACGACGAGACCCCGAGATCCATCAGCACGCCCTCGACGGCGGTGAGCCCCTCCTCGGCGAGGACGTCGGGAAGCCGGTGGTACTCGGCCCGAACGAACCGGATCCGGTCACCGTGACCGGCCAGCCGGGCCCGCGCCCGCTCCAGCGCCTCGGGGTCGCGGTCGAGACCGATCACCGTGAGCCGGGGGTGCGCGTGCAGCAGCGCATCGGTGTGACCGCCCAGCCCGAGGGTGGCGTCCACCAGGGTCGCGTCGCGGTCGGCGAGCGCCGGTGCGAACAGGTCGAGCACTCGGTCGAGCAACACGGGCAGGTGCGTGGCGTTCTCGCCGGCCGAACCATCGGCACGATCGGTCACGGCACCCCCTCTCCCGTCGTTCTCGCTCGCCCCCACTTCCGAAATAGGCGTCAACCGGATGCCGTCAGGTTGCGGACCTGATACCGGGGAAGTTGCATCAGGGCCGCAGCCTCACGCCATCCGGTCAGAACATGCCCGGCAGGATCTCCTCCTGCGCCTTCGCGTAACCGTCCTCGTGCTCCTCCAGGTAGGTCTCCCAGGCCCGCGAGTCCCAGATCTCCAACCGGGTGATCGCCCCGATCACCACGCACTCCTTGGTGAGCCCGGCGTACCGGCGGAGTTCGGGAGTGATCGCGATGCGGCCCTGCCCGTCCGGGCGCTGCTCGTCGGTGCCCGCGAACAGGTACCGCTGGTAGGCCCGCACCGACTCGTTGGTGAACGGCGCGTCCGCGACTTTGCGGGCCAACCGCTCGAACTCGGCGCGCGGGAAGGCGTACAGGCAGTGATCCTGTCCCTTGGTGATCATGAGCCCACCTGCCAGCGCGTCGCGGAACTTCGCAGGCAGCGTGAGCCGCCCCTTGTCGTCCAGCTTGGGGGTGTGGGTGCCGAGGAACACCGGCCTCCACCTCCCCTACCGACCAGCGCCACGACCCGGAAGTCCGTCGAGATCGGCCACGGAGCGTCCCTTCCGCCCCACTGGCCACCACCGTACCCCACTTTCCACCACAGTCAACGCCGAAACCTGCACTTCAGTGGGACGTGGCGCGGGTTTTCGCAGGTCAGCACGGTGGGGGCGTGGTGGTGCGCTCGGTTACCGTCGCCGCGCAGAGTGACACCAGATCGGTGTCATCCGGGTCTGCGGCACGGGCGCGCGGCCCCGATCAGGCCCGGCCCGGAGCCCGGCCCGGAGCCCGGTGGGGGGCGCGTGGGGAGCGCGGTGGGGGCACAGTGGGGAGCGCCGAGTTCAGGCCCGCGCGGACAGCGCGTCGTCGTGCAGCTCGGTCAGCCGCTCCGCGATCCGTGCGGGGTCCGCTGGCACCAGATTCCACCACGGCTCGCCCCCTCTGCCGTCGGTGACCGTGCCCAGATAGCCACCGGCGTCGGTGACGAACCAGCTCACGCCGCCGACCCGCCGCAGCGCGGCGCCCTCACGGACCCGGAGCGAGAACTGCCCCGCCGCAAGCACGGGCCGGGCCTGCACGGCCAGCACTTCCCGCGCCTGCTGCCCGGCGACCCGGGCGCGCCGCCCAGGCGAGTCCGGGTCGGCCGTCTCCCTCACGGAGTCCAGTGCCGAGGCAGGCAGGCTGACCCCGACCCCGGGCCCCGCGGCGAACTCTGGCAGTACCCCGACCGCAGCGGAAACGACCTCGCCGGGACGGATCGCGGACAACGCCACGGTTCGGCGCGGCTGCACCGCGAGCACACCCCGACCGCGCGTGGCGGCCGCGACCGCACACAGTGGACTCGGCTCGTCGACGTCGACGACCGCTTCGCACTCCACGGTCACGACGGCACGGGCGAGCACGTCCAGCCGTTCGCGCAGCGCCGGGTCGAGCTCACCGCCCCGGTACAGCCCGCGTTCCGTGAGGTTGTCGTACACGGCCGCACGGATGGTGGCGCGCTCGCCGTCGTCCTGCCCCACACTGCGGACGTCCAGCGGCCCCGGTCCACCGGGAAGGCCGAGGTCGGACCACAGGACGTCGAGCGCGGACGCCGACACCCGGATCACACCGGGACCGACCTTCCGGTCGCCGACGGCCTCGCACCGGCCGCTCCGCCTTCGCCGGTCCCGGCCTGCAGGGCCGGTGGCGGCGGAAACGACGTGCCCGGAACGGCGGTGTCGAGTGCGCTGTCCCGGGCGTACATCACGTCGATCGCCTGCTGCCGAGCCCGCTCCGCCTCCTCCCGCCGCGCGGTCATCGCGTCGGACAGGCCGACGAGCTGCCACACGTCTCCGGCGGCCGCGGCGTCGCGAATGATCGCGCCCGCGTCGTAGGG
The DNA here is from genome assembly GCF_005862235.1 of Saccharomonospora piscinae. Lineage (GTDB taxonomy): Bacteria > Actinomycetota > Actinomycetes > Mycobacteriales > Pseudonocardiaceae > Saccharomonospora > Saccharomonospora piscinae. The sequence goes on from NZ_VCEK01000001.1 coordinate 1,083,164, forward strand.
CACCGGTTCCGGCATCTCCGCGCGTGCCCGTGCCGCGGCGTCGGCCTGGATCCCCACGGCCCGGCCCACCGCGTCGGAGACGTCGGCGGCCTGGTGCGACCACGCGGAGACCTCGCCGAGTGCCGAGCGCACCGCGTCGGCCGCCCCGCCGCGCCACCCGTGACCACTGTCCTCGGAGAGTGTGGTCAGCACCTGCGCCACCGCGCGCAACTCGGCGCCCAGTCCCGCCCACTCCTGACCGATCTCGCCCGCGGCGGCGGGATCGTTGCCACCCGTCGCCTCGGCGTGCAACCGCTCGTGGCTGTAGGACTCGTACCTGCGCTCACCGGTGGGTCTCGTGGTCATGTCAGCTCCGGCTCGATCAGTTCGGCCACGGCCAGTGCCCGGGTACAGGCACGACGGGTGTCCTGGAAGTCGGTGAGGGTGACGTCGACGTGGACGCTCCGCGCGCCGGAGCGCCCGGCCGCGCCACCGGCAGGCAACAGCACCGCACAGGTCCCGTCGTCGGCGGCGAGGTCGGCGACCCGCAGAGCGGTGACGGCACCGACGCGCACCTCCTCGGCCTCCGGGCTCCGCTCCCGCAGCAGGTCGAGATCGGTGTGGTGGTCCAGCGTCACCAGCAGTCCGAAGTCCCCGGGCTGGACGTAGTCACAGGCGGGTGAGCCACCCACCGTGGCCCGCTCGCCGGCCTCGGCGAGCCCGGCGCTGGAGCGATCCGCCGGGCCGAGCAGCGAACACGGATCGAACTCGCCCTGTGCCGCCGTGCCCGACCGCGCGGTGGCTGGTGCCGACGCCACCGCCCCCGCGCCGGAGTCACCCACGCTCGCGAGCCCGGCAACCCGTTCGCCGGTTCCGCACGCACCGGCCCCGGCGAGCACCGCCCCGGCGAGCACCGCCCCGGCCAGCAACGCCGCCACGGGCCGACCCCGGACCGCCTCGCCCACTCAGCCGCCACCCACGCAGTCGACGCCCTCCGCGGCAGCCGCGTCCTGGTCGTCGTAGCGCCGTAACGCGACCTCGATGCGCCGTTTCAGCTCGGCGATCTCCTGGCCGAAACGGGTCAGCGACTCCACGGCCGAACCCGAGTCGTCGACTCCGTATCGGGCCATGAACTCGCCGATCTCCCTGGCGTGCCCGTCACCGAGCGGCACCGTGCGCCCGAGGACCTGGGCGCGCCGGACCATGCGGCCCACCGCGTCCTGCACCTCGCTCAGCTTCGCGAAGACATCCCCGGCCAGTTCCGGCGCGACGGCGAAACCGTCGGCCCGATCCCCGATCCCGGGCACCTCCACCGGCGCGGCCCGCACGTCGACATCGGTCATCGGCGCTCCTCGTTCGGTAGTCGACCGACTACGCTGCCGGAGCATAGGCGAGTTCGGCCCGTCTCCAAGAGCTACGATCTGAACTCACCTGAAAGGGGCAACCTCTTCCCAGGAGGTCACCCGGGACCGCGGAGCGAGTTGATCCACAGGGCTGGCTCACCGGTTTCGCGGGTGTTTGACACACTTCGTGACAGGCTGGCTCGCACCGAGCCACCAGTCGTCTCGACCCCGGTGGCGTCCGAGGCGGCCGCGGAGGTTCTTCGTACCAGGAGGTCGTGTGACGTCGAGAGGACAGTCCACCGCTACCGCTTCGCTCGGCGACGGCCAGCCCACCGGTGAGCTGCGGTACCCGACCGAGCCGGGGGACGGCCATGGCGGGCCGGTCGGACTCGACCAGCTCCACGAGACCGCGCGGCGCATCGCCGCCAACGTCGAGCGCGTCCTGGTCGGCAAGCCGGACGTGGTCCGGGTCGCCCTGGTCACCCTGTTGGCGGAGGGCCACCTGCTGTTGGAGGACGTCCCCGGCGTCGGGAAGACGTCGCTGGCCAAGGCGCTCGCCCGCTCCATCGACTGCACGGTGAGCCGCGTCCAGTTCACCCCCGACCTGCTGCCCAGCGACGTCACGGGCGTCTCGATCTACAACCGGCAGCACGCGGATTTCGAGTTCCGGCCCGGGCCGGTCTTCGCCAACATCGTGGTCGGCGACGAGATCAACCGGGCGTCGCCGAAGACCCAGTCGGCACTGCTGGAGTGCATGGAGGAGCGGCAGGTCACCGTCGACGCGGCCACCTACCGGCTCGGCAGCCCGTTCATGGTGATCGCGACCCAGAACCCGATCGAGATGGAGGGGACCTACGCCCTGCCGGAGGCCCAGCGCGACCGGTTCACGGCCCGGCTGTCCATCGGCTACCCGGACGCCTCCGCCGAGCTGGCGATGGTGGACGAGCACGCGGGCTCCGACCCGCTCGACGAGCTGCAGCCCGTCTCCGACGGCGCCACGGTGCAGCGGCTCGCGGAGGTCGTGCGCAGGCTGCACGTGTCACCGGAGGTCAAGCAGTACGCGGTCGAGCTCACCTCGGCGACAAGGGCACTGCCCGAGGTCCGGCTCGGTGCGTCGCCCCGGGCTACGCTGCAGCTCGTCCGTGCCGCGCGGGCGCAGGCGGCGCTGTCCGGCCGTGAGTTCGTGGTGCCCGACGACCTGCATGCGGTGGCGGTCCCCGTGCTCGCCCACCGGCTGGTGCTGACCACCGAGGCCCACGCCGCCCGCCGCTCCGCCACGGACGTGGTGCGCGCGGTGCTGTCGCGCGTGCCCGTGCCGCAGGGCAACCGGCTCCGGTAGTCCGCACCGTGTTCCGCTCGCTGTCCGGTCTCACCACACGGGGCCGGTGCCTGCTCGCCGCCGGGATCGCCGCGGGACTCTGCGCGGCCGTGCTCAACGAGCGCGACCTGTTGCGGGTCGCGGCGTTCGTGTTCGCGCTGCCGCTGTGCGTCGCCCTACTTGCCTCCGCGTCCCGTACCGCGCTGTCCGCCTCGCGTTCGCTGCTGCCCGAGCGCGTTCCCGTCGGCGGGCAGGGAGAGATCCAGCTCGACCTCTGGCGTACGGGTCACATGCCCGCCGGTGAGGTACTGCTGGAGGACGAGCTGCCCTACACCCTGGGTTCCCGCCCCCGGTTCGTCGTGGAGCGACTGCCGCACCGGCGGCCGGTCCCCCTGCGTTATCCGGTGCAGCCCACGTTGCGCGGGATACACCGGATCGGCCCGCTGCGCGCGACGGTGACCGACCCGTTCGGCCTGTGTGAGTTCGAGCGTGAGCTGGTTCCGCACTCCCGGCTGGTGGTGGTGCCGCGCGTGACGACGTTGTGGGGTCTGCCCCGTGGTGCGGGCATCGGCTCGGGCGACGACAGCAGCATCCGCCTGCACGCGGGGCAGGGCCAGACCGACGTCGTGGTCCGGCAGTACCGCCAGGGCGACGATCTGCGCAAAGTCCACTGGCGCTCGACGGCGCGACGCGACGAACTGATGGTGCGCGTCGAGGAGCGCCCCTGGCATGGGGGGACGACGGTGCTGCTCGACCGCCGGGCCTCGGCGCATCACGGCACCGGGACCCAGTCGAGCCTCGAATGGGCCATCGAACTCGCCGCGAGCATGTGCCTGCATCTGAACCGCTCGGGCCAGCGGGTCCGGCTGGTGGACGAACACGGCAGGCTGCTGTCCGACGCGCCCGAGGAATCCGGGCCGGGACACGCCGGAATCGTGCTGGACTCGTTCGCCGCGCTGCAACCCGGCCACGAGCGCGACGTCGTCGTCGGAGCCGATCCGGCGCAGGGGCAGGAGCTCATCGCCGTGCTCGCGACGCTGGGCACCGAGTCGGTCCACGAACTCACCCGGCACCGTGCCCGTGGCTCCCGCAACCTGGCCGTGCTGCTCGACACCGCCGCGTGGGCAGGCGGTCCTCAGGAGACAGACGTGGCCGTGGCCGAGACCGCGGCGCTGCTGCGCGCGGCGGGGTGGGGCGTCGTCGTGGTCACTCCGGAGCGGTCCGTGGCGGACGTGTGGGCGGAGTTGTGCCGGACCACCGCCTCGGGCGCCTCACTGATCGGGGGCACGGCATGACCACGACCGCGGGCCCGAGGCACGCACGCCGGGACGAACCCGAGCGCGCGCCTCGCCGAGGTCCGTCCCCGGCGGCGACCCTGCTGTCCCCCGCCGCGGCGCTGTTCGCCACCGTCGGTGCGGCCACCTCGCTGACCGGGGTGCTCCAGGGCGGCGCGTGGCTCGCCTACGTCGCCGTCGCGGCACTGCTGGTGGCCTGCACCGGGCTCGCGTTGCGGTCGCTGCGCGTGCCGACTCCGCTGGTGGGCCTCGGGCAACTGGTCGCGCTGCTGTTGCTCGTCACGGGCGTGTTCACCGGAAGCGGCGTCTTGGGCGTCCTCCCGGGTCCGGCCGCGTTCACCGAGCTGAACGAGGTACTCACCGAGGCGTTTAGCACGATCCGCAACGGTGTCCCTCCGGTCGAGGCCACGGCTGCGATCCTGTGCCTCGCCACGATCGCGATCGGTCTCGTGGCGATCGTGGTGGACACGCTCGTGGTCGCGGCGGCGGCACCCGCGGCCACCGGTCTCATCCTGCTGTGTGTCTACGCCGTGCCGTCGGCGCTGGCCGACGACCTGCTGCCGTGGTGGACCTTCGTGCTCGGCGCGGCGGCGTTCGCGGCCCTGCTGGCGGTGGACGGCAGCCACCGCCACCATCGCTGGCGCAACCGGCCCTCCCCCGGCGCCGGGGTGTCCGCGGCTGCCGTGTCGGCGCCGGTGACCGTGGTGGTGGGCGCACTGTCGGCCGGTCTGGTGGCGGGTGCGGGCATCACGGCCATCGGCACCGAGGGGAGCCTGCCCGGCAGCGACTCGGACAACCGCCCCGTGCTCGGTGGCCTCGGCGTCAACCCGTTCACGTCGCTGCGCGGCATGCTGGACCAGGGTGACGACGTGCCGCTGTTCCGCGTGTCCGGGCTGGGCGACTCGCCCCGGCCGATGCGGGCCTTCACCCTCGACACCTACCGGCCCAACGAGGGCTGGGGGCTGGCGGACGGGCCGATGCCCGCCGGGGTGCCCGCGAACGGCACGCTGCCGTCCGCGCCCGGCGACGACGGCAGCGGAGAGGGCCGCGAGATCCGGATCGAGCCGGTGCACTGGAACGACGTGTGGCTGCCCGTCTTCGGTGCGCCCAGAGCCCTGCGCGAACTGTCCGGTGGCTGGTACTACGACCGCACGAGCGGCTCGGTGTTCCGGGAGCGCAGGCAGACCCCGCAACCGTACGTCGAGGTGGCGTCGCTGGACGAACCGTCGCGGGCGGAGTTGCGGGAAGTCGAATCCGGCACGGACGAGGACATGGGCGGCTACACCGACCTGGCCGCCGTCGATCCTCGGGTGGTGGCGCTCGCGGAGGACCTCACGGCGGACGCGGACACGCGGTTCGACCAGGCGCAGGCGGTGTGGGAGTACTTCGGCCCCGAGAACGGCTTCGTCTACGACACCGAGACGGCTCCGGCCACCGACGGCGACGCGCTGTCCGACTTCCTGTTGAACGGTAAGCGGGGCTACTGCGAGCAGTACGCCTCGGCCATGGCCGTGATGCTGCGCTCGCTCGACATCCCCGCCCGCGTGGCCGTCGGCTTCACCAGCGGCTACCGCGACGGCGACGTCCGCACCATCACCTCCCGGGACGCGCACGCGTGGGTCGAGGTGTACTTCGGCGATCTCGGCTGGGTGAGTTTCGACCCGACCCCGCTCTCCGACGGCCGGGGCTACGTCCCGCCGTATCTCTCGGGCGAGGACGGCACCGACGGGGACTCGGCCGGTGACGAGGTGCCCGGCAACGATGCGGAGGACTCGTCCGAGCCCACGTCGCCGTCCGAGGAGCAGGCGGAGCAGGACGCGGCGGCGCAACCGGGCCAGCAGCGGCCGTTCGGCGACTCGGGGTCGTGGCCCGGCCTGCTGGCGCTGGTGGTCGCGGGGATCGCGCTGGTGGCCACCGTCGCGGCCTGGCTCGCCGGGCGGCGCGGGCGATCGGCCCCGCGACGCGCGGAGAATCGGCGGGCGTCCTCGCTCGCCGCGTTGACGGCCGGGCTGTGGGGGCTCGCCCTCGTCATGGTGGCGTGGTGGGTTCACTGGATCGCGGCGGTCGCGGTCGTGGTGCTGACCGCGCTGGCGGCGACCCCGTGGGCGGTGCGGCGGGCGCAGCGCCGCCGTCACCTGCGCCAGATCGAACACGGCACCGTGCCGCAGGCCGCCGACGCGGCGTGGAGCGAACTGGTGCGCGAGTGTGCCGATCGGGGTGTCGAGGTTCCCGTCAGCGACACCGTGCGACTGGCCGCGCAGCGGCTGGCCCAGGGACAGCGGCTCGACGAGCGCGGCAAGAACGACCTGCGCACGATCGTCACCACCGTGGAACGCTCGTGGTATGGCTCCGGCGGGACGGCGACGCACGGTGACACCACGACGTTCGCCGCCGCCGTGCGCGGCGTTCTGGCGGCACTCGACCGAGCGGCGCCGTTGTCCTGGCGGGGACGGCTGCTGCCGCGCTCGGTACTGCGGCGTCGGCGCTGAAGCCGCCTGGCCGTCGCGGCCCCGCGCAACCACGGACGACGGTGGGCACGAAAAGTCCGCTGCCCGGGTTCACGCAGCGGCGCGCGTGAACCCGGGCAGCGGACAGGCTGTACCGGACGCGGTGTGGCTAACGATCCTCGAAGCGCCTGCGGAACCTCTCCTCCATGCGCTGGGTGAAGGAACTCTTGGCCGCGGGCGCGCTGCGGCCACTGCCGCCTCGTCGCGTCTCGGCCTGTTCCTCACCTGACGACGCACCCAGGGAGGTCACGGCGAGCAGCACTCCGCCGAACATCACCAGGAACCCGAGCACACTGAGCCACGGGATCTCGGCGATGCGGAGGAACGGCGCCTGTCCCGCGACCCCGACCACCAGCATGGCGACGCCCACGACGAAGAGGGCGACACCTTGCAGGCGGCGTTTGGGTGTGGGACGGCGCATCTTGCTTCCGCGCACGTTGGATGCGAACTTGGGGTCCTCGGCATAGAGCTCGCGCTCGATCTGATCGAGCAGCCGCTGCTCATGCTCGGAGAGTGGCATTTTTCCTCCTCCGGCACAGCTGTTTGGCGACCCCTGGTGGGCGCCGGAACCGCACGTGGACGTCGACCCGGACAACCCCCCGATCGGGGTGTCGTTACCAGGATACGAGGCCCGCGCTCGAAGGACTACCCGATCTCCCCCCAAGCGCCGACCGTTTTGCCTCGAACGGCCCAGCGCGCCCGCGAACCCCAGCGTCCGGCCCGGTCGGCAGGCGAGTGAGCCCCGCATCAGTCCTGGTCACGACGCAGCAGGGACGCCGGACGCACCGCCGCCGCGCCGTACTTCGATCGTGCGCCGTCCGCGGCGACCTCCGCGTCCCGCCAGCGCGAGCCGGGTCGCACGTCCTCCAGGCTCAGCTGTTCGGCCTCGGCCGCACCCGCGATGCCCTCGACGCGCACTCCGAGCAGCCGCACCGGCGCCGTGCTGCCCAGCTCGTCCAGCAACGCCACGGCCGTGCCGTGCAGGAGGCGGGCCACGTCGGTGGCGCCGGGCAGGGTGCGGGCCCGGGTGACGGTGCGGAAGTCGGCGAAGCGCACCTTGATCGATACCGTCCGGCCGCGCAGGTGCCGCGAACGCAGGGTGGCCGCGACCCGCTCACTCAGATCGAGCAGCTGCCTGCGCTGTTCGTGCCGGTCGGCGAGGTCGGTGTCGAACGTCCGCTCGGCGCCGAGCGACTTCTCCGCCGTCGCGGGCACCACCGCGCGGTCGTCGTGGCCGCGCGCGAGCGCGCCCAGGTGCTCGGCCGCGGCCCTGCCCACCCAGGCGCGGAGCCGTTCGGCCGGGGTGGCGGCGAGGTCGGCGATCGTCCGCAGCCCGTGGCCCCGCAGCGTCTCCGCGGTCCTGGGGCCGACTCCCCACAGCGCCGAGACCGGCAACGGCCGCAGGAACGACACCGTCTCGTCCCGGGGGACCACGACCATCCCGTCGGGTTTGGCCATGCCCGACGCGAGCTTGGCCACGAACTTCACCCCCGCGACCCCCACGGAACACGTGAGGCCGTGGTCGGCCTCCACGCGGGCGCGCAGCTCGGCTCCGATCTCGGCGGGGCTCGCGCCCAGCCTGCGCAGCGCACCGGACACGTCGAGAAACGCCTCGTCGAGACTCAGCGGCTCCACCAGGGGAGTGATCTCGTGGAAGAGGGCCAGCACGGCCCGCGACACCTCGCCGTACGAGCCGCGCGTGGGTGGCAGGGTCACGATGCCGGGGCACAGCTTCCGGGCCGCCGCCACCGGCATCGCCGAGCCGACACCGAACCGCCGCGCCGGGTAGTTGGCCGACAGCACCACCGAGCGGGGCCCCGCTCCGGCGACCATCACCGGCCGGTCGGCCAGTTCGGGACGGGTCCGCAACTCCACCGCCGCGAAGAACGCGTCCATGTCGATGTGCAGCAGCGAGCAGCCGGTGTCGTCGGGCCACCGCTTCGCAGTGGCCCGGAACCGTTCGAACTCACCGGGCAGCGCCGTGTTCCGTCCCATTGTGGGCCCAGCCTACGGCGCCCCACCGACGTTCCGAGACGACGCGACGCGGTCAGGACGGCTGACGCGCCAGCGCGTGCAGGCGGGTCGCGATATCGCGCAACGGCGTGGTGACCGCGGCCAGCGCCTCGAACTCGGCGAGGTCCTGCTCCCACGACGCGGCCGTGCCGGGTGCGGGTTCGGCGGAGAGGATCTCGGACACCACACCGTCGCCCCGCACGTACTCCACGGACAGCCCCGCCCCGGACAGCAGTGCGGTCAGCCCCGCCGTGTCGAGCCTGCGCGACAGCGTCTCCGAGTCGCTGCTCAGGACACCGGCGGGCTCGACGAGCAGCCGGTGAGCCTCACCGAGCCTGCCGGTCAGCGCGCGGTGCAGCACCGCGGCGTGGCGGTTCGCCGTCAGGACCGAGACCGCACCGCCCGGCGCGGTGGCCGCCACGATCGCGGCCAGTGCGGCCTCGGGATCGTCCACCACCTCCAGCAGCGAGTGGGCGAGCACCAGATCGGCCGATCCGGGCCGGACGTGCTCGGCCAGCGCGTCGGAGTCGTCGGCCACGACCGTGATCCGGTCGGCGACGCCGTCCTCCTCCGCGCGCAACCGCAGGGTGGCCAGCGCGTTGAGGTTGGGTTCCACCACCGTCACGCGACAGCCCGCCGCGGCGAACGGCACCGCCCACACCCCGCTGCCGCCGCCCACGTCCACCACAACAGGCTCCTCGGCCCCCCTGGCCCGCGCGGCGCCGAGTTCGGCCTCCAGCACCTTTCGCACCGCCGCCGACCCGTGACCGGCCGAAGTCTCCGCTCGCATGGCTCCCAAGGGTAGTTGGGACACCTCGCGCGTTCTCACGGCGACCATGCACGACTACGCTCGCAGTCGTGCACACGGTCGCCGTACTGAGCCTCAAGGGTGGCGTCGGGAAGACGACGGTCGCTCTGGGTGTCGCCTCGGCCGCGCTCCGCAGGCGGATCCGGACCCTGGTGGCCGACCTCGACCCCCAGGGCAACGCCACCGCCACACTCGACCCCCCGCTCACCGAGTCGACGCTCGCCGACGTGCTGGAGACGCCACGGCTCGGCGTGCTCGACAGGGCGATCGCCGCGAGCGGCTGGAGCGACGATGTCGACGTCCTCGTGGGGTCCGAGGAGCTGGAACCGCTCAACGAGCCGGGGCCCCACGAGCACCGCACCGACCACCTCGCGACGGCACTCGACGCCCTGGAGGCCCAGCCCCAGGCCAGGCCGTACGAGCTGGCGATCCTCGACTGCCCGCCGTCGCTGGGACGGCTCACCCGTTCGGCCCTCATCGCCGCCGACACCGCGCTGCTGGTCACCGAACCCACCATGTACGCGGTGGCCGGGGCGCAACGGGCGCTGGAGGCCATCGACCAGGTGCGCGCCGACCACAACCCCCGGCTGCGGCCCGCGGGAGTGGTGGTCAACCGGCTGCGGGGCCGGTCGGCCGAGCACGAGTACCGCATCCAGGAGCTGCGCGAGTCCTTCGGGCGGCTCGTCATGCCGACGGCGATCCCCGACCGGCTCGTCATCCAGCAGGCACAGGGCGCCTGCACCCCGATCCACGAGTGGACCTCACCGGCGGCCCAGGAGATCGCCCTGACGTTCAACATGGTGCTGGCGAAGATCCTGCGCTCCGGGAGGGCGGGCAGGCACCGCCTCGGCACGGAGGAACCCGCGTCCCCCGACCCGGTTCCGCCGCGCGGTCCCGCGCCGCGTCGTCCCCCGGAGCGACCGTACGCCCGGAACGAGACGGGCTGAGCGGTCGTGCCCGAGGGCGACACCGTCTTCCTCACCGGCGAGCGGCTGCGCCGGGCGCTCGCCGGGCACACCCTCACCCGGACCGACTTTCGGCACCCGGCCCTCGCCACCCGCGATCTCCGTGGGCACGAGGTCACGGCGGTGCGTACGGTGGGCAAGCATCTGTTCCTGCGCTTCTCGGGCTCGCTCAGCCTGCACAGCCACCTGATGATGGACGGCTCGTGGCGCACGTTCCGGCGGGGACAGCGCTGGTCCATGCCGGGCCACCACGCCAGGGTGGTGCTCACCCACTCCACGGCCGAGGCCGTCGGCTTCCGCGTTCACGACCTCGCGCTGCTGCCGACCGCCGAGGAGTCCCGGTTCGTCGGGCACCTCGGTCCGGACCTGTGCTCGCCAGACTGGACCGCTCTCGACGCCGCCAAGGCGGCCGACGCCCTGCGAGCGCGGCCCGGTGCCGAGCTCGGCGAAGCCCTGCTCGACCAGCGGGTGATGGCGGGCATCGGCAACGTCTACAAGACGGAGATCTGCTTCCTGCTGCGGGTCACGCCGTGGACGGCGGTCGCCGGGATCGACGCCGAGCGCGCCGTCGACCTGGCACGTCGGCTGCTCGTGGCCAACGCCCGGCGGTCCCGTCGCAGCACCACCGGCTACGACGTGCCGGGGCGGCGGGCGTGGGTGTACGAGCGCACGCGGCAGGGGTGCCTGCGCTGCGGTGGCCCCGTGCGGGTGGCCCCGCAGGGCGAGGGCACATGGGCAAGGCCGACCTGGTATTGCCCACGCTGCCAGTCGGGTCCCGCGCCCGAGTGAGCCGTGTTCGCCGCGCGAAAAACGCGTTGCCGCGCGGCGGCGAGAACGCCTAGCGTGGCGGTACACGAGAAAGGAGGTGGTCCGACGGTGAATATCCACAGGACTCGTGAGGTGGCTGTCCACTGACAGCGCACACGGGCCGACCAGAAGCCTTGTGTGCCTGCCGGTGAATACCAGGCAGTCACCGGCCTCCAGTGCTCCCGGGACCCGGTCCGACCCGGGCCCGAACGGCTGACGACGTTCGGGAGCCGCACTGGGGGCTTCCCTTACTCCTCCTCCCCCGCCGGTCGCGGGCCACCGTGACGGATACTGGCCGACGTGTTCTTCGACAGGATCGTCCGCCCCACCCTCTATCGCCTGCACCGCGACGACGCCGAAGCGGTACACGAACGCACCGTCCGGCTGCTGGAACGAGCGGGCAGGGCGCCCGCGCTCACCGCCGCGGTGCGACGACGCCTCCGGATCGACGACCCCTGCACCGTGTTCGGCGTTCGCTTCCCGAACCGGCTCGGCCTGGCCGCGGGCATGGACAAGGACGGCCGCGCCCTCGCGGCGTGGTCGGCACTCGGGTTCGGGTTCGTCGAGGTCGGCACCGTCACGCGCTACGCCCAGCCCGGCAATCCCCGGCCGCGCCTGTTCGCCCTGAGTGACAGCGACGCGGTCCTGAACCGGATGGGCTTCAACAACGCGGGCGCGCACGCACTCGCCCGGCGGCTCGCCGACACGGGCACCCCCGACCTTCCCCTGGGTATCAGCATCGGCAAGTCGAAGATCACGCCCGTCGAGGACGCCATCGCCGACTACCGGGAATCCCTCACCGCCGTACACCCCTACGCAGACTACGTCGCGGTGAACGTCAGTTCCCCCAACACGCCGGGACTGCGGACGCTGCAGGACCGCGGTGCCCTCACCGAGTTGCTGACGGAGCTGACCGGCACCGCACGTGATCTCGCCGCGCGCAGTGCGCGTCACCCCGTTCCGCTGCTGGTGAAGATGGCGCCCGACCTGTCGTTCGAGGCGATCGGCGAACTGCTCGGCGTCTGCCTCGACCACGGCGTCGCGGGTGTCATCGCCACCAACACGACGCTGACGCGGGATGGGCTCGCCCCGGCCGACGCCCGCTATGCCGACGAGCCGGGCGGGCTGTCCGGGCGCCCGCTGGCCGAGCGTTCCCGCGAGGTCGTCCGGTTCGTGCATCAGCAGACCGCCGGTGCGCTGCCCGTGATCGGCGTCGGGGGCATCGGCCACCCCGACGACGCGCTGCGCATGCTCGACGCGGGCGCGAGCCTGCTCCAGCTCTACACGGCGTTCGCCCTGCACGGCCCCGGCGTCGTGCGGCGCGTCAACGCCCGGCTCGCGCGGTACTCGGCCGCAACGCGCTGAGGTGCCGCAGGTACGCGCGCCAGCACTCCCAGCCGGTGATGTCGTCGCCGCGCTCCGCGGTCACCGGGTCGCACAGGACGGCGGGCGAGTTCGATCCGTCGGCGAGTTCGACGGTGCCGAGCCGCATCGTCGCCGGAAGGTGGGCCACGAACTCCCCGAGCGCCGACGGCGACAGCAACCAGCGCTCCCCCACCAGCGGCCCGCCCTGCCAGGGCTCGCCTGCCCGCAGCACGCCCGCCTCCGGGGGCTCGTCGCCGATCAGCACCATCCGGTAGTGCCGGGTCGTGGTGACGAAGCGTACGAACCGGGCTCCCAGGCGCTCCAGCTCGCCCGCCCTCGGCTGACCTCGCAGGTAGGCCCCGAAGGCCACCAGTTCCACTCCCACGTCCGGGTAGGGCGACGCGGCCTGCGCACCGGTCAGCAGGCCGGCCAGGTCGAGCGCCACCTGGTCGTCGAACGCCGTCGTCACCACGGCGACCGCGCCGCCATCGCCGGCCGGGAGCACCACGGCCGCGGTGTCCAGCCCTTCGATCAGCGTCGCGAACGGGTTCGTGCCGCGCTCCGCGGGCACCACCAGCGCGTCGTGGTCGCGCAACGCGAAGGCGGCCCGCCGCGCACACCAGTCCTCGCCAACGCCGAGGTCGACATCCTCGGTGACCGCGCCCGCGACCCGCAGGGTGTCCGCCGTCGTCAGCAACCGCTCTCGGGCCGCCGGATCGAGCCGGGACCGAAACGCCGCCCCCGGGACTCCGACGCGCGGCGCGGTACCCGCGCTCAGGCGCACCGAGTCCGGCCAGCTCCGGCTGCCGGCCCCGTTCGGATCGGCTCCCGTGAGGGCGCTCGCCACCTCCTGTGCCACCGCCGCGTCACGGGCCAGCACGGTGCCCGCTCCGGCCGACGCGAGGGGCAGCAGTCCCCTGGTGGGCACGAACCCGACGACGTCACGGCAGGCCAGCGGCGGTTCGGTCAGCACCAGCGCGTCGAGCTTGCTGAGCGTTTCCAGCCGGGCCGGCGCCCCGGTGGCCACGACGCCCGGGACGGTGTATCCGGCGACCACCGCACCCGCCGCGGCCAGCCGCGCGGAGAGCACCGAGCGGTCCGGGATCGCCACCAGCGTTCCCACCAGCGGCAACCGCTCCCCCGCACGGACACGTTCGTCGACCGCCTTGGCCTCCACCAGGACCTCTTCGCGAACCCGCAGCCGCACCACCGGAGCGGGGCCCGTTCCGCGGTGCAGGGCGTCGAACACGGACAGCACCCGCTGGACGGCCTGGCTGGTGGTGATCGGAGGAAGCGGGACCGTGTCGTCGTCGAAGAGGAACAGGTTCACGCCGCGTCCTTTCTGACCGGGTGTGGCGCGTAGTACCTACCCCACCCGGCAGGACGTCAACCGGCGTCGCGGCGGCTCCCGCTCAGCGCGACGACAAGTCGCGCAACGCGGACGCGAGTCCGGCGAGCCGGTCGGTCGCGTCCGTCAACGCTTCCTTGGCGGTGGTGCCGTCGCTGGTGGCCGCGACGGCCTGGCCCGCTGCGGCGACCAGCGAGGCGTACTCCTCGACACCGTCGTCGAGCTGCCCCCGCAGCCCCGCGACCGCGGTGTCCAGCGCGGGCCGCTCCGCCTCCGGTGCGGAAGTCCTGGCTCGTTCGACCGACTCGACCCTGGCGGCCAGCGCACGCAACGCCGACGCCGCCTCGGCCGCGGTGGTCCGGGTCTGTTCGACCGACATCGTCGGCACGGAGGCGCTCCCGCTCGTCCCGTGGGGCAGGGCCAGCTGCGCCAGCAGGTCACGCATGGTCGCCTCACACCGGCCGAGGCGCTCCATCGGCGCTCTCGCGGCCGACCCCGCCCGAGGCAGCGACGGTGGCCGGGGTGGCGACTCGGGCACGGGCGTGCGGCTGAGCTGGTACAACCGCACCCCGGAGCGCACGCCCAGCACCCCGAAGAGCACCGCGGCCACGACACCACCGAAGGCACCCTGCCAGCCGTCGATCCCCCCGGTGATGCCCGTGTATCCCGCGACGGCGTAGAGCACCGACAGCAGCGTCAGCACGATCCACAGCGTCAGCGCGCGCGACGTCCGGCGTTTGCGCCGCTCGTGTTTGGCGGCGGGTTCGTTCCACCGGCTCCACTTGTCGCGCACGTCGGCGACGACCGGGTTGACGGCGGCCATCGCCGAGCGCGACGACGGTTGCCCGTCCGTGGCGCCGGGCTCGGCCGACGACGTCCGCGAGCGGGCACTGTCGGTGTAGGAGCGCACGGCGCGCGCCGTGCGCTGCGCACGCTGGGCATAGTCGGGCAGCCGCCGCATGTGCTTCTCGAGCTTGGAGAAACGCTCGTACGGTCCGCCCGTCACAGCCACCCCCGCGAGTCCGCTACGTGATCCGAGGCGCTCAGGCCTCGTTCTTCTGGCGCTCGGCTTCCACCCTGGCCTGGATCTCGCTCTGCACGTCCGAAGACGACGCCGCCGATGCCGCCGAGGACGACGCAGCGCCGCTGCCCGCGGACTCGCCGCTGGTGACCTGCGCGACCGAATCGCCCTTCATCGAGGCCCTGATCTGCTCCAGCCTGCTGTGCCCGGCGAGCTGCGTGGTGGAGTGCTGCACCTCCATCATGCGGCCCTGGACCGAGTTCTGCGCCAGCTCGGCGGAGCCGAGTGCGGTGCTGTACCGCTGCTCGATCTTGTCGCGGACCTCGTCGAGCGACGGCGTGTTGCCCGGTGCCGCCAGCTCCGACATCTGGGTCAGCGAGTTGGACACCTGTTCCTGCATCTTCGCCTGCTCCAGCTGCGAGAGCAGCTTGGTCCGCTCGGCCAGCTTCTGCTGCAGCATGCTCGCGTTGCGTTCCACGGCCTGCTTGGCCTGCTCGGCGGCCTGCAACGCCTGGTCGTGCAGCGTCTTCAGGTCCTCGATCGACTGCTCGGCCGTGACGAGCTGCGCGGCGAAGCCCTCGGCCGCGGTCTCGAACTCCTGAGCCTTCTTCTCGTCGCCCTTGCTCCTGGCCTCTTCGGCGAGCGTGAGGGCCTGCCGGGTGGAGGACTGCAGCTTCTCGACCTCGCCCAGCTGCCGGTTCAGCTTCATCTCCAGCTGGCGCTGGTTGCCGATGACCGAGGCGGCCTGCTGAGACAGCGTCTGATGGTTGCGCTGCGCCTCCTCGATGGCCTGCTGGATCTGCACCTTCGGATCGGCGTGCTCGTCAACCTTCGACGAGAACGCCGCCATGAGGTACTTCCAGAACTTCACGAAAGGGTTGGCCATCTCCTCCGCCTGCTTTCTCACGTCCCACAGTTGTCGACCGGGTGACACTGGCCCGTCGCGCCGTGCGCGGTACCCGAACACGTGACCCCCGGGTTCGGGTTCCATCGTGTCAGGTCGGGCGCCGCCGTTCCAGGCGACCCCGGCAATTCAGCGATACCGGGACGCTGACCGTCGCGCGTCCCTGCCGACCCGGGACGCGACGGCCGTTGTCACCGGATCACAGCGGCTGTCAGGCCGCGAGGACGGCCTTGGACTTCGGCGCACGGATCGTGGTGCGCAGCGCCGGAGCCAGCCGGAGGTCGGCGAGGTCGTTGCCCTGCGTTCCCGCCACGAGACGGCCGCCCTCGAACCCCTGCTCGGCGGCCACCGGGGCGCCGTCACCCTCCGAGGCAGGCGAGGCGGCAGCGGCTGGCGCGGGCGTCGCGTGCCCGGCGTCGACGCCGACCTCGACCCGGTCCAGCGCGGACACATCGGCGGCCACGTGGTGCAGCAACTCGCCGAGTGGCAGGTCGAGTGCCTCGCAGATCGAGGCGAGCAGCTCGCTCGACGCCTCCTTCTGTCCTCGCTCGACCTCGGACAGGTACCCGAGGCTCACCTTGGCGGCGCGGGAGATGTCGCGCAGCGTCCGGCGCTTGGTGGTGCGGGCATGACGGAGCCGATCACCGATCGCCTCACGCAACAGCACGGTCATCACGCGCCTCCCTTCGACTGACTCCACGGTACCGACACCGGGGGACGGAACGCAGGTGCGCAGTCCACCGTCCGCCCACAGCGAACGACAGTATCAGCGCAGATGTTCCCGGAGCAGCCGCAACGCGGCCTCCACCGCACCCCGCCGCACCGCCGCGCGGTCACCCGCGATGTGGTGGGTTCGCCCCCGCGCGAGCCCCGCACCGGCGAGCGCGACGTGGACGGTGCCGGGGGCGGCGCCGTCCTGCGCGTCGGGACCCGCCGCGCCGGTCAGGCCGAGTCCCCAGTCCGCGCCGCACCGGACGCGGGCGCCCTCCGCCAGCTGCGCGGCGACCTCGGGGTTCACCGCCCCGCGCTCGGTGAGCAACGCGCCGTCGACGCCCGCCAGGTCGCGTTTGAGATCCGTGGCGTACACGACGAGCCCGCCCCGGAGCACCGCACTGGCCCCCGGCACTCGCGCGAGCGTGGCGCACACCAGCCCCGCGGTCAGGGACTCGGCCGCGGCGACCGTCCGGCCGCGTCGCGTCAGCTCGGCCACGAGGTCCTGCGCGAGCCGCAGTGCGGGATCGCTGCCCGCGTGGCCGTCCACCGGCGTGCTCACGCCGTGTCCCCGGGCCCACCCGGGGCCGCAGGGGCGCCGGTGGCCCCGGCCCTCAGGCGCAGCGCCCGCACGACGTAGTCCGCGCCCGTCACCACCGTGAGCACGAGCGCGAGGCCGATCAACGCCCACTCCGCGGGATCGGTCGCGGACGGCAGTGGGAGCAGGACCGCCCCGATGGCCAGCACCTGGGCCAGCGTCTTGGCCTTGCCGCCCTTGCTGGCGGGTATCACCCCGTGCCGGATGACCCAGAACCGCAACAGTGTCACGGCCAGCTCCCGGCCCAGGATCACTCCCGTGACCCACCACGCCAGTTCCCCGAGCACGCTCAGGCCCACCAGCGCGGCGCCGATCAGTGCCTTGTCCGCGATCGGGTCGGCGACCTTGCCGAAGTCGGTGACCAGGCCGTAGCGCCGCGCCACCCACCCGTCCACGCGGTCGGTCATCGCCGCGAGCGCGAACACCGCCACCGCGACGTACCGCCACAGCAGGTCCACGTCCTCGCCCGCGCCGTCCGGCGCGGCGGCGAACAGCGCCAGCACGAACACCGGGACCAGCACGAGCCGCAGCACGGTGAGCACGTTGGCGACGTTCAGCGTCGGCACGGCCGGGCTCACGTGCCCGCCCGGGGGGCCGGCACCGTCGGCTCTGTCCCCGCTCACGTCGTGCCCGCGGCCCCGCCGACCGGACGTACCACCAGATCGACGCCCGCGCTGTCCACGACCTCGCACCGCAGCAGCTCACCCACCTCGCAGTCGAGGTCACCGAGCACGACGCACTCGCCGTCCACCTCGGGCGCCTGGTGGGCCGCCCTGCCGACGATCTCGTCGTCGACCGACTCCACCAGCACCTCGACGACCGTGCCGATACGGTCCTCGGCGCGCTGCGCCGTCAGCTCCTCGACCAGCGCCGAGATCCGGGCGACCCGCTCGGCGATCACGCTCTGGTCGAGTTTGCCGTCGAAGGTCTCGGCCTCGGTGCCGTCCTCGTCCGAGTAGCCGAAGACCCCGACCGCGTCGAGCCGCGCCCCGGTGAGGAAGCGCTCCAGCTCGGCGATGTCGTCCTCGGTCTCTCCGGGGAAACCGACGATCACGTTGGTGCGGATGCCCGCCTCGGGCGCGTAGGACCGGATCTGCTCGACCAGCGCGAGGAACGAGTCGGTGGAGCCGAACCGGCGCATCCGGCGCAGCACCGCCTCGCTGGAGTGCTGGAACGACAGGTCGAAGTAGTCGGCGACCCCCGGCGTGGTCGCGATGACCCGGACCAGGTCGGGCCGGGTCTCGGCGGGCTGCAGGTACGACACGCGGACCCGGCCGACACCGGACACGGCGGCCAGCCTGGGCAGCAACGCCTCCATCGCGCGGGTGCCGCCCAGCTCGCGCCCGAGGTCCTTGCCGTAGGACGTCGAGTTCTCGCTCACCAGGAACAGTTCGCGCGCGCCCTGGCCCGCGAGCCATTCCGCCTCCGCCACCAGCTCGTCGGGATGGCGGGAGACAAACGATCCCCGGAACGAGGGGATCGCGCAGAACGAGCACTTCCGGTCGCACCCCGATGCGATCTTGAGCGGCGCGACCGGGGAGTCGTCGAGCCTCGCCCGCAGCACCCTCGGGCCCCACCCGCTGTGCCCCGGCACGGTCACCCCGTCGGCGGCGGCCTGCCGCTCGACCGGGGTGATCGGCAGGAGGGTGCGCCGG
This sequence comes from Saccharomonospora piscinae, assembly GCF_005862235.1. GTDB lineage: Bacteria > Actinomycetota > Actinomycetes > Mycobacteriales > Pseudonocardiaceae > Saccharomonospora > Saccharomonospora piscinae. The sequence continues at coordinate 1,101,801 of NZ_VCEK01000001.1, forward strand.
TCGGCCGGTGTGTGCGACTCGACCGACCGCCCCTCGGCGACGTCGGTGAGCCGTTCCGCGAGCCGTGGGTAGTGATCGAAGCCCAGCACCGCGTCGGCTTCGGGGAGGTTGTCGGCCAGTTCCCTGCCGTACCGCTCCGCCATGCAGCCGACGGCCACCACCTTGGCGCCCGTGTCGGCGGCGGCGAGCAGGGTGTCGACCGAGTCCTTCTTCGCCTGCTCGACGAACCCGCAGGTGTTCACCACGACGACGTCGCTGGCGGCCGGGTCGTCGCTGAGATGCCAGCCGCCCTCCGACAGGCGTCCCGCGAGTTCCTCCGAGTCGACCTCGTTGCGGGCACAACCGAGCGTGAGCAGAGAGACCCGGCGGGGGTCCTGCGGGGATTCGACGTCAGCCACCTGTTCAGGGTAACCGGGCCCACCGCGCGTCACGGCACACCCTGGACGGGGCCGGTCACCGAGGGCGCTAGCGTCTAGGGCTGTGCAGTCACCGCTCATCCGCCGCGCGCGTATCGCCGACGTGCGCAGAATCAAGGCGCTGGTCGACTCGAACTCCGGCCGGGTGTTGCTGGAGAAGAACCTCATCACACTGTACGAGGACGTGCAGGAGTTCTGGGTCGCCGAGCTGGACGGCCAGGTCGTCGGGTGCGGGGCACTGCACGTGATGTGGGAGGACCTCGCCGAACTGCGCACGGTGGCCGTCGAGTCGGGCGTACGTGGGTACGGTGTCGGGCACGCGCTCGTCGGGCGGCTCATCGACCTCGCTGAGGAGCTGGGGCTGCGCAGGCTGTTCGTGCTGACCTTCGAGACGGGGTTCTTCGCCCGGCACGGTTTCGCCGAGATCACGGGCACGCCCGTGCCGAGGGAGGTCTACGAGGAGATGCGCCGGTCGGCCGACACGGGTGTCGCCGAGTTCCTCGACCTGCCCTTCGCCAAGCCGAACACGCTGGGCAACACGCGCATGCTGCTGCACCTCGACGAACGGGTGCGCCTCACCGACGCTCGCGGCGGGTGAGCAGCACGCTCACCCTGCGGTAGCGGGCGAGCCACCGCGCGACCGCGACGGGATCGGCCGGCGCGTACGCGGCCAGCATCGCGGGATCGGGGCGTGGCGTCGCCGTGGGCACCCGCACGACGCCCTCGGCCGCAACCAGGGCCTGCTCCGGCCCCACCACGTCGCCCTCCAGCAGGGACAGCGTGCCGAGCCCGCAGGCGAACGGCAGCTCGGGCAACGCCGCCGCGAGCGCCACCTCGGCGGCGAGCCCCACGCTCGTCTCCAGCGCGGACGACACCACGCAGGGCAGCCCGCACGCCTCCGCCACACTCAGCGCGCGGCGCGGGCCGCCCAGCGGGGCACACTTGAGCACGGCGACGTCGGCGGCTCCGGCTACGGCCACCCGCAGCGGGTCCTCCGCCCTGCGGATGGACTCGTCGGCCGCGATACGCACGTCCACGGCGCGGCGCACCCGTGCCAGCTCGGGCAACGTCGGGCACGGCTGCTCGACGTACTCGAGGCCGCCCGCCGCGCGGTCGAGGACCCGGATGTGCCGCACGGCGGTGTCGACGTCCCAGGCCGCGTTGGCGTCCACCCGCACCGCGCCGTCCGCCCCCAGTGCCGCACGCACGGCCTCCACGCGGGCCTGGTCCTCGGCCAGTGACGCGCGATGGTCGGCGACCTTCACCTTGGCGGTGCGGCAGCCCGACCGGGCGACCAGTTCGTACGCGGCGTCCGGGCCGACGGCGGGCACGGTGCAGTTCACCGGAATCCGGTCGCGGACGGGAGCCGGAGGAGCATGGGTGGCCTGCTCCAGAGCCGCGGCCAGCCACGGCACGGCGACGGCGTCGCCGTAGTCGTCGAACGGGCAGAACTCGCCCCAGCCCGACGGGCCACGCAGCACCATGCCCTCCCGCACCGTGATGCCGCGAAACCGCGTGCGCATCCCGATCGAGTACACGCTCACCGCCTCGACGGCGGCGAGCTGGTCGGCGACGGCGGAAGCGGCCACGGCGCTCATTCTTCCTCGGGCGGGGGACCGTCGCCTCGGATCATCGCGAGCACGCCGGGCAGGTCGTCGGGCTTGGCCATGACGTCCCGTGCCTTCGAGCCCTCCGAGGGCCCCACCACCCCACGGGTCTCCAGCAGATCCATGAGCCTGCCCGCCTTGGCGAACCCGACGCGCAGTTTGCGCTGCAGCATCGACGTCGACCCGAACTGGGAGCTGACCACCAGCTCGGCGGCCTGGAGCAGCACTTCGAGATCGTCGCCGATGTCGGGATCGATCTCCTTCTTCTCCCCCGCCTTGGCCGCCGTGACGCCCTCGGTGTAGTCGGGTTCGGCCTGGTCCTTGGTGGCGTTGACGACGGCGGCGATCTCCTCGTCGCTGACGAACGCGCCCTGGATGCGGGTCGGTTTGCCCGCGCCCATCGGCAGGTACAGCGCGTCGCCCATGCCGATCAGCTTCTCGGCACCCTGCTGGTCGAGGATCACGCGCGAGTCGGTCAGCGACGACGTGGCGAACGCCAGCCGCGACGGGACGTTGGTCTTGATGAGTCCCGTGACGACGTCGACGGAGGGCCGCTGGGTGGCGAGCACCAGGTGGATACCGGCCGCCCTGGCCTTCTGGGTGATCCGCACGACCGCGTCCTCCACGTCACGCGGCGCGGTCATCATGAGGTCGGCGAGCTCGTCGACGATGGCCATGATGTACGGGTAGGGCCGGTACTCGCGTTCGCTGCCGGGCGGTGCGGTGATCTCACCGGCCCGCACCTTGCGGTTGAAGTCGTCGATGTGGCGCACCCGGTTGGCCTGCATGTCCTGGTAGCGCTGTTCCATCTCCTCGACGAGCCAGGCGAGCGCGGCGGCGGCCTTCTTCGGCTGCGTGATGATGGGCGTGATGAGGTGCGGGACGCCCTCGTAGGGCGTCAGCTCCACCATCTTCGGGTCGATCAGGATCATGCGGCACTCGTCCGGGGTGGCGCGGGCGAGCAGCGACACGAGCATGGAGTTGACGAAACTCGACTTACCGGAGCCGGTCGAGCCCGCCACCAGCAGGTGCGGCATCTTCGTCAGGTTCGCGGTGACGAAGTGGCCCTCGATGTCCTTGCCCAGCCCGATCACCATCGGGTGCTCGTCGGAGGCCGCGAGCGGCGAGCGCAGGACGTCACCCAGGCGCACCATCTCGCGGTCGGTGTTGGGCACCTCGATGCCGACCGCGGACTTGCCCGGGATCGGAGCCAGCAGGCGCACGTTCTCGGTGGCGACCGCGTACGCGATGTTCTTGGTCAGCGCGGTGATCTTCTCGACCTTGACTCCGGGGCCGAGCTCCACCTCGTAGCGGGTGACGGTGGGACCGCGCGTGAAACCGGTGACCTGTGCGTCGATCTTGAACTGTTCGAGCACTCCGGTGATCGCGTCGATCATCGTGTCGTTGGCCCTGCTCCGGGCCACCGGAGCGTCCCCCGGCGTGAGCAGGTCGAGCCCGGGCAGGGCGTAGTCGCCCTCCACCGTCCGCGTCACCGCCAGCGCGGGCGCCTCGGCGGGCGGTGTGGTGGCCTTCTTCCGCCCGCCACGCGAGGCGGCGGGTGCGGTGGGTGTGGCAGACGCGGCAGACGCGGTGGGCGCGGCGGGCGCGGAGTCCGGCTCCGGCGGCGTGCCGAAGTCGAGCGTGGCCTGTGTCTCGTCGGGACGGTCCTCGGCCGAGGCGCCGCTCCTGCGCCGGGACGGCCTGCGCAGCCGGGCGCCCGCGGGGTCGGCCTGGGTCACCGGGTCGGCCGGATCGCTCGGATCACCGCCGGAGAGGAGCTCGCCCAGGCCGTCGTCGGTGTCCGCATCGGACTCACCCGCCCACTCGCGCACCCGTTGCGGGATGCGCCGGATGGGCGTGCCCGCGAAGACCAGGACGCCGTAGGCGAGCACGAGGATCAGCAGCGGTGCCGCGACCCATCCCGTGACGCCCCGCGCGAGCAGGTCCCCGGACACCCAGCCGACCCAGCCGCCCGCATACATCTGGCCGTCGTGGGTCTGCGGCCTTCCGCTGAGCAGGTGCAGCAGGCCGAGCGCCGCGAGTCCGCAGAGGACCGTGCCCACGACCATGCGCGGGCGGGTCTGCGGCCTCGGCTCCGACCGCATGATCACGACGGCGGCCACGAGCAGCGCCACGGGCAGCCCGACGGCCGCGGCGCCGATCACGCTGCGGGTACCGACGGCGACGACCTCGCCGACCGGTCCCGCCGCCTTCCAGCCCACCCCGACCGCGGCGATGAGCGCCAGCGCGAGCAGTCCCAGCGCGAGCCCGTCCCTGCGGTGTTCCGGGTCGAGTTCCCGCGTGCGGCCCATCGTTCTCGCCACCCCGCCGACGCCACGGGCGAGCAGCCCCCAGGTGCCGCGCAACGCCTTGACGGCGGCGCCGCCCGACGAGCGCTTGGCCCGCTTGGCCGGGGGCCTGCGGGCGGCAGGGGAACGACTCGGGGCCTTCTTCGCCGGAGGGCGCGCGGAGCCGCCCGGCTTCGCCGTCTTCGTGCTCCTGGGTTTCTGTCCCGCCTTCGCGGAGCGCGACGATCCCGTGCTCGCGCCCTTCCGCGCGGTGCTTCGCCCCCTGGTCGTCGAACCGCTCGCCATGTCCCTACGGTAACCGCTCCGCACCCCGCGTCCCGCACGCCACACTGGCCACACGTGACTTTGCTCGGCGGAGGCGCTCCCCCTGCCACCGAGTCGGTGGCGCGTGACATGCTTCGCCCCATGGTGGGGCTTCGACACGACCGGGGGTCATCCGAGCAGGGGAACGGCCGCGTACCGCTGGTGTGGCGGACCATGCTCGCGGTCGACCAGGGTCTGGTCAACCTCGCGGGCAGGCTCCGGGTGAGCGGTCACGTCCCCGCGAGCCTGCGCGGGCGACCGCTGCTGATGGCCGCGAACCACATCGGCGTGTTCGACGCGTTCGTGCTGATGGCCGCGTGCCGCAGGATCGGCCTCGCCCCCCGGTTCATGCTGGCAGGCGGGCTGCTGGACGCCCCGGTGCTGGGGCCGGCCCTGCGCGCCAGCGGTCACCTGCGGGTGGATCGCGGCTCCGCCTCCGCGGTGGGACAGTTCACCCAGGCCGCCGAGGCACTGCGCACGAGCGGCGTGCCGATCATCGTCTACCCGGAGGGCCGGATCAGCCACGATCCCGGGCTCTGGCCCGAACGCGGCAAGACCGGCGCGGCGCGGCTGGCGCTGTCGTCGGGCGTGCCCGTGGTGCCGATCAGCCAGTGGGGCGCCCACGAGGCCGTGTACTGGGGCACCGAGACGGTCACCGGACCGGCCGACCTCGTGCCGCTGGCCCGCTCGGGCTTCACGGCACCGTGGCGACGCCCCCTCTTCCGCGTCCACTTCGGCGAGCCGGTCGACCTCTCGGCCTTCGAGCCCTCCCGGCCCGGCGACGCCGTCAAGGCCCATGCCCGAATCATGCGTGCGATCACCGACGGGCTCGTGCCGCTGCGGGCCGCCGAACCGGACGTGCCACGCTTCCACGACCCGACGCGCCCCACCGACGGCAACAGCCCGTGGCGGCCCGGTGCCGGTCGATGACGCGCCACGACACGTCGGGGGAAAGCTCGGCGGCGTCCGGCGCGCCGCCCCGCAGCCGGGCGCGCGGTGTGCTCCTGCTGGCGCTCGCGTCGGTGTGCTTCGGCAGTTCGGGAGCGCTGGGCAAACCCGCGATGACGGCCGGGCTCGACCCCGAGCAGGTCGCCACCGCCCGCATCGGGCTCGCCGCGCTCGTCCTGCTGACCGCGGTCGGACTCACGCGCCCGCACCTGCTGCGGGTGCGGCGCGGCCAGTGGCGGGTGCTGCTGGGCTACGGGCTGCTCGGCGTCGCGGGCGTGCAGCTGTTCTACTTCCTCTCCGCCGCGCGGGTGCCGGTGGGCATCGCGATCCTGCTGGAGTTCACGTCGCCCGTGCTCGTCGCGCTCTGGGTCCGGTTCGTCCGGGGGGTCCGGCTGCCCTGGCCGATGTGGAGCGGGATCGGACTGGCGCTCGTCGGCCTCGGCATGGTGGCCCGGGTCCACGAGGGTCTGACGCTCGACACGCTGGGGCTGCTGGCCGGTGTCGCCGCCGCCGTGTGCTCCGCGGCGTACTTCCTGATCGGCGAGCACGGCGTCGCCAGCCACCACCCGCTCGGGATGGTGACGTGGGGCATGGTGGTCGGCGCGGTGGCCGTGGCCGTCGTCGCGCCGCCGTGGACCATGCCGGCATCAATCCTGCTGGCGCCCGCCGAACTCGGTCCGTGGCGACCACCGGTGTGGCTGCTGCTGGTGGCCGTCGCCGTGTTCTCCACCGCACTGGCCTACTTCGCGGGGATCAGCGCGTTGCGTCACCTGCCCGCGTCCACGGCCAGCGTGCTGGCGCTGCTGGAGCCCGTCGTCGCCACCGGCATGGCCTGGGTGTTGCTCGGCGAGCAGTTGGTGTGGGTGCAGCTCGTCGGCGCGGCGGTGTTGCTCGGCGGGGCGCTGCTGGTGCAGTTGACGGCCCCTGCCTCACAGAGCGGGCCGCCGGGACCCGCGGAACCGCTGCCCGCGCCCGTGGAGTCCCCGACGGCGAAGGAATGAACGGCGAGTCACGGGAACCGGCGGCGGCTCCCGCGCTTCCAAGGGCGTGCCGACCGAACCCAGTCCGCAGGGGGAAACCAGGATGAGCCGTCCGTCCCGCATCGAACAACGCCGCGCCCGCCGGGCACTGTTCGCCCAGGCCGCCACCGTGGTGCTGGCCCTGGTGGTGGTCAGTGCGGCCACCCGCCGCCGTCCCGTGGCCGGGCCGGTGGAGCCCGCCACGGGAGCGTCGATCAGACGGGGATGACCGTCGGAACGATCATGGGCCTGCGCCGGTAGGTCTCCGCGACCCACCGGCCGACGACCCGCCGCACCGCCTGCGCGATCTGGTGGGGATCGACGATGCCCTCGGACTCGGTGCGCGAGAGCTCCATCTCGACGAGCCGGGTCACCGCGTCGAGTGCCTTCGGGTCGTCGGAGAACCCGCGGCCGGACAGCGTGGGGCCGCTCATCGCGCGTCCCGTGGTGGAGTCGACCGCGACCGTGATCGCGATGAAGCCGCCCTCGCCCAGCACGAGCCGGTCGGACAGCGTGGACTCGCCCACGTCGCCCACCGAGAGGCCGTCGACGTAGACCATGCCGACCTCGACCCGGCCGGTGACGGCCGCCTTGCCGTCGACCAGGTCGACCACCACGCCGTCCTCGGCGAGCACCACGTTCTCCTCGGCGACGCCGGTGCGCACCGCCAGCGCGGCGTTGGCCCGCAGGTGCCGCCACTCGCCGTGGACGGGCATCACGTTGCTCGGCCGCACGGCGTTGTACAGGAACAGCAGCTCCCCCGCCGAGGCGTGGCCCGAGACGTGGACCTTCGCGTTCTCCTGGTGGACGACCTCCGCGCCGAGCCGCACCAGTCCGTTGATCACGCCGAACACGGCGGTCTCGTTGCCGGGGATCATCGAGCTGGCCAGCACCACCGTGTCACCGGAGCGGATGGCGATCTGCTTGTGCTCGCCCCGCGCCATCCGCGACAGCGCCGACAGCGGCTCGCCCTGCGAGCCGGTGGAGACGAACAGCACCTTGCTCTCGGGCAGGTTCACCGCCTCGTCGAGGTCGATCAGCAGCCCCTGCGGGATGGTCAGCAGACCGAGATCGGCGGCGATGGTCATGTTGCGCACCATCGAGCGCCCCACGAACGCGACCCGGCGACCGTGCCGGTGCGCGGCGTCGAGCACCTGCTGGACGCGGTGCACGTGGCTGGCGAAGCACGCCACGATGACCCGCTGCCGCACACGCGCGATGACGTCGTCCAGCACCGGACCGATGTCACGCTCCGGGGTGACGAAGCCCGGCACCTCGGCGTTCGTCGAGTCGACGCAGAACAGGTCCACCCCCTCGTCGCCGAGCCGGGAGAACCCGGCCAGGTCGGTGAGCCTGCCGTCGAGGGGAAGCTGGTCGAGCTTGATGTCCCCGGTGTGCAGCACCACCCCGGCCGGAGTACGCAGCGCGACGGCGAGCGCGTCGGGAATCGAGTGGTTGACCGCGAAGAACTCCAGGTCGAAGCGGCCCACACTCCGGCGCTGACCGGCGGCCACCTCCTCCAGCACGGGGCGCTGCCGGTGCTCCTTGCACTTCGCGGCGAGCAGGGCCAGCGTGAAACGCGACCCGTACACCGGCAGGTCGGGCCGCATGCGCAGCAGGAACGGCACGGCGCCGATGTGGTCCTCGTGCCCGTGCGTGAGCACGATGGCCTCGATGTCGTCGATGCGGTCCTCGATCGCCCTGAAGTCGGGCAGGATCAGATCGACGCCGGGTTGGGCGTCCTCGGGGAACAGGACACCGCAGTCGACCACGAGCAGGCGGCCGTCGAACTCGAAGACGGTCATGTTGCGCCCGACCTCGCCGATGCCGCCGAGAGCGACGACGCGAAGGCCGCCGTCGGGCAGCGGCGGTGGCGGGTGGGCGGGTCCGGGTCCGATCAGTTGTTGGTTCACCGGTGAATGGTCCCAACACTCGTGTGAGTGGTCGGCGCCACGTAGGCAGCGGCCGAGTCGGCCTGGGCCACCCGCGAGCCGGCCCAGTCGCTCGCGGGCGCGTTCTCCAGCGGGACGCCTGCCTGGCTGAGGTCGTCGGCGATGGCCCGTACCTGGTCGTCGAAGGCGGGCACCATCGGCAGCCGGGGATCACCCACGGGGAGCCCCCGCAGGCGCAGCGCCGTCTTCGCGAACACCACCCCGCCGACGCGCGAGAACGCGCGGTAGACCGGGATCATGCCGCGGTGGTTGGTGCGCGCGGTGGACGTGTCGCCGTCCTCGTACGCCTCGATCATCGCGCGGATGCGGCCCGCGACGACGTGCCCGATGACGCTCACGACACCGGTCGCCCCGACCGACAGCCACGGCAGGTTCAGCCCGTCGTCGCCCGAGTAGTAGGCCAGCTGCGTGTTCGCGATGACCTCGCTTCCGGCCAGCAGATCACCCTTGGCGTCCTTCACCGCGAGGATGCGGGGATGCTCGGCCAGCCTGCGCAGCGTGTCGACCTCGATGGGCACGATCGAGCGGGGCGGGATGTCGTAGAGCATCACCGGCAGCCCGGTGGCGTCGGCGACCGTGGTGAAGTGGGCGTGCAGACCCGCCTGCGTCGGCCGCGAGTAGTACGGGGTCACGACGAGCAGCCCGTGTGCCCCCGCCTTCTCCGCCTGGCGCGCGAGTTCCACGCTGTGCGCGGTGTCGTAGGTACCCGCTCCCGCCACGACGGTGGCACGTTCGCCCACGGCCTCGACGACCGCGCGCACGACGTCGGCCTTCTCGGCATCGCTCGTCGTGGGGCTCTCCCCGGTCGTGCCGTTGACGACCAGGCCGTCGTTGCCCAGCTCGACCAGGTGAGTGGCCAGTTCCTGCGCACGCTCCAGATCCACCGCGCCCTCGGCGGTGAACGGCGTGACCATGGCGGTGAGCACGCGGCCGAAGGGACGTCCCGGCGCGGCCGTCGGTGGAGTGGGCGGTGCGATCGACATGAACCTGACGGTACCTCTTCGGTCCGGTGCCGACGCGCCGACCGGCGCGGCCGAAAGGATTACCGGCGTGGACCCGTGAGCACCGGAACCTTTCCTGCCTGCGCCGTCATTTCACCGGCTGGGAGACCGCCTCGGTGCGCTGGCTCCCGTCCCGTGTCCCCAGAAAGCAGTAGACGGTGCGGCTTGCGTCGTCGAGGTAGGAGTCGGGTTCGATGTTCCACTGCTGCTGGCTCGGAACGAGCGCCCGGTACGTCATCGCGGGCCGGTGCTGGTCCTGCACGACGTTGGAGTGGAACACCAGCCCGCAGGCCGTCTCGGCGTAGGCTGCCAGCTCCTCGACGCTCGGGTAGCGAGCCGCGGGGATGCCCTGGTCGTCCTCGTTGCCGATCGGCGTAGGCCAGGCGTAGAGCTCCAGGTCGTGCGACTGGTCGCAGTCCACCCAGTTGCTCTCGGCGAGCGAGCGCCCCCGGTCGAGGGTCGTGTTGAGGCAGCGGTAGGAGGTGTTGAACTCCACCCGCTCGACGTCGCCGCCGTCGCCGTAGGTCAGTGTCGGCAGCATCTGCTCGTCCACGGCGGGCGACCAGAACGGCTCGCCGAGGAAGAAGCCGCCCACCAGCGCCCCCACGGCCACGGCCGCCCCACCGGCGAGCAGCGCCTTCGTCCTGCGCGGGCGCGGCGTGCCGGTTCCCGTCGTCCGGGAGGCCGGCTGGTTGGCCAGCATCGTGGGCACGCCGCCCGCGTGCTGCGACGTCGGCTGGCCACCCGGCGGCGTGAGGTGCGCGGGCTGCTGCGCAGCCAGCGACAGCAGCTGGTGCGCCTGCTCGCTGGTGATCCGGCCCTCGGGGTTCGAGGCCATCAGCCCCATGATCGCCGAGGCGAGCGGCCCCTGGACCCGGGTGAGATACGGGACCTCGTTCATGATCGCGTGCAGGGTGGCGGCCGTACTCGCCCGCTCGAACGGGACCGATCCCTCGGCGGCGAAGTACAGCGCCGCCCCCAGCGACCACAGGTCCGATGCGGGCATCGCCTCCTGGCCGCCGACGCGCTCCGGGGCCATGAACGCGGGCGAGCCGACCAGCATCCCGCTCGTCGTGATCCGCGGGTCATCGATGGCCTGGGCGATCCCGAAGTCGGTGAGCTTCACGCGCCCGTTCGCACCGACCATGATGTTGGCGGGCTTGACGTCGCGGTGGACGATGCCGGAGTCGTGCGCGGCACGCAGCGCGGACAGCACCTGGAGCCCGACCGACGCCACCTGCGGCTCGGGCAGCGGCCCCGCTCCACGCACCAGGGACGACAGGGTGGGCGCGTCAACCAGCTCCATGACGATGTACGTGGTGTCGCCGTCGGCGACCACGTCGAACACCGTCACCACGGCGGGGTCGTTGATCCTGCCCCCTGTGCGCACCTCCCGGAGCACTCGCTCCTGGAAGACACCGTCCTCGGCTCCCTCGGGCAGGCGAAGCTCCTTGATGGCGACCGGCCTGCCGATCACCGTGTCCTCGGCGCGCCAGACCACGCCCATCCCGCCCCGGCCGAGTTCGCCGCTGAGGCGGTAGCGGTTGGCCACCATCCTCGGGCCGGACAGCGCGGGAGTCGTGGCGGTCTGCTCGTCGGTCACCCTCGGTCCCCTCGTCTCGTGCGCAGCGATCGTAACGACACCACCCGAGCGGCCGGGCACTCACCTGGGTGGATCTGCGCTGAGACCGATGCTCCCGCGCTCAGGTTCCGTGAACCTCGTGCCCGCCACCCCGCAACGCCGCCACCGCCCGCTCCAGGTCCGCGTCCTTCACCAGCAGGTGGTCGGTGTCGTAGGTGGACAACGCGAACAGCGACACCCCGGCGGCGGCGAGTTCGCTCGACAGCGCGGCCATGATGCCGGTCAGCGTGAAGTCGAGCGGCCCGCGCACGGTGAGCACCCGCCACCCGGTCTCCACCACCGCGTCCTCCGGCACCCGGTCGGCCGCGCACACCACGGACAACTCGCCGGGGGTCCGGGTCACGGACACGAGTGAGTCGCCGGGTTCGAACAGTCGTGGCGGCACGGACGCACCCGGACCCAGGCGGACGACGGCGTACTCGCCCGGCCTGGTGTCGATCACGAGCTTGCGCACGGCACTCCCGTCAGCCCTCGGCGACCTTCGGGCTCGACGCCACCTCGGTGCCGTCGGGCAACGTCGAGATCGTGAAGTCGGCGAACGCGTTCTCGGCCGCCTTCTGCAACTGCCGCAGGCACTCCACCGCCAGCGCGCGGATCTCCACGTCAGCGTGCTCGGTGGCCCGCATCGCGATGAAGTGACGCCACGCGCGGTAGTTGCCCGAGACGACGATGCGGGTCTCGGTCGCGTTGGGCAGCACGGCCCGCGCGGCCTGGCGAGCCTGCTTGCGACGCAGCGTCGCGCTCGGCGCGTCGGCGAACTTCTCCTCCAGCCCGGCGAGCAGATCGGTGTAGGCGTCGACACTCGCCTGCGTCGCGGCGAGGAACTTCTCGTGCAGCTCCGGGTCCTGCGCGATGACGTCCGGTTCCACGAACGCGGCGTCCCGCTCGGGCACGTAGCGCTGGGAGAGCTGCGAGTAGGAGAAATGGCGGTGCCGGATCAGCTCGTGGGTCAGCGACCGCGAGATGCCGGTGATGTAGAAGGTGGCGCTCGCGTGTTCGAGCACCGACAGGTGGCCGACCTCGATGATGTGGTCGAGGTAGCCCGCGTTGGTCGCCGTCCGCGGATTCGGCTTGGACCACGATTGGTAGCACGCCCGGCCAGCGAACTCCGCGAGCGCCTGCCCCCCGTCCGCGTCGGTGGTCCACGGCACGTCCTCCGGCGGGAAGAACTCCGTCTTCGCGATCAACCGGACCTTCGGTTCCACCGTTTCGGCCACGTCCGACTCCCTCCACTCGTTCGACAGGGGCAGCGTACTTCCGTCGGACCGGGTCCACGCGGGGTACCGACCCGCACTGTGCGATACGCCGCGCGACTGCTGTGTGAGTGCTGCGAGTGCTGCGCTGCCGCGATGACGCCATTCGGCCCCTTGAATGATGTCGCTCATGACGTCACAGTGGTGTCATGGACCTGAACCCCTATCTCGCGACACTGCGAGAAAGCCTGGCCACCACAGCCTCGGCCGGTGACGAGCAGTTGCAGCGCGCCGCCGCCGTCCTGTCGGCGGCCCTGGAACCTGCCGCTCGGCTGACCCTGATGAGCGCGCTGTCCGACCTCGCCGCCGAGGTCACCGCCAACCTGCCCGAGCACGTCGTCGAGGTCCGCCTCGACGGTCGAGACGTCCGCGTCGTCGTGTCGGGAGGCGGGGCGCCGGAACCCCCCGAGGCCCCCGAGGCACCGGGTACTCCTCCCCCGCCGCCTCCGCCGCCCCCCGGCGACTCAGGCGACATCAGCCGCATGACCTTGCGCCTGTTCGAGCAACTGAAGGGCCAGGCCGAGCAGGCCGCGGCGGCGCAGGGCGTGTCCCTCAACACGTTCGTCTCCCAGGCGGTGCAGGGGGCGCTGCAGGGCGGCTCACGCCAGCAGCCTCACCGGCACGGCAGGCGCGGGGGTCACGGGGGGCATGGTGGGCATGGTGGCCACGGCGGCCACGGGGGTGGAGCGCACCTCCACGGTTGGGTCAGGGGGTGACGACGTGCCCGAACAGGACGATGTGGTGCGCAGCCAGACCTTCGACGCGCACGGTCCCGTGGAATTGGACGTCGACCTCACCGCTGGCGCGGTGGACGTGCGCCTGACCGAGACCGACAGCGTGTCGGTGGAGGTCCGGCGCAGGCATTCCGCGACCCCGTCGTGGGCCGAGGGCGCGGCGGGAGTGCTGAACTGGGTCGGCGAGGTGTTCGGCGGCGGACCGGGAGGTGGTCCGGGCGCGGGCGGCGACGCGGTACACGAGGTACGCATCGAGCAGGTCGGTGACCGCGTCGTGGTGCGAGGCCCGAAAGCGCCACCACCCGTGGCCACCGCGCTGGAGGTGACGGTGCGCGCTCCCAGCGGCTCTGCCGTACGGGCCCGCACGCGGCTCGCGTCGGTCACCACGCGGGGCAAGTGCGGCCGGGTCGACATCGTGACCGCCTCCGGTGCCATCACTCTCGACACCGTGTCGGGAAGCGGCTCGACCGCCACGCTGCGCACCAGCAGCGGCGAGATCGACGTCGCCTCGCTCGGTGGTCCGGCCACCGTGTCCGGTGGCAGCGCGGGAGTGCGCATCGGCGTGGTCAGCGACTCGGTCCTCGTCCGCACCACCAGCGGCGAGGTCCGGGTGGGCGAGGCCGTCGACGGTTCCGTCGAGGCCGTGTCGGGCTCGGGTGACATCAGGGTGGGTGTCCGCTCCGGCACCGCCGCCGAGATCGATCTGTCGAGCGGCGGTGGGAGCGTGGACAGCGACCTGGACGTCGCCGACTCCCCGCCCGAGGACACCGTGGGACTGACGGTGCGAGCCCGCAGCGGCGCAGGCGACGTCCTGGTGACGCGCGCGACCTGAGGACGCCGTGTCCTCAGCCCGTGTAGCCGTGTCCGCAGCCTGGGTAGCCGTGTCCGCAACCTGGGTAGCCGTGTCCTCAGCCTGGGTAGCCGTGTCCTCAGCCTGGGTAGCCGTGTCCGCAACCTGGGTAGCCGTGTCCGCAACCTGGGTAGCCGTGTCCTCAGCCTGGGTAGCCGTGTCCGCAACCTGGGTAGCCGTGTCCGCATCGCACGGTGCGGACACGGCTACGGGAACTGCGGACACGGCTACCTAACTTGCGGACACGGCGTCCTTCGCAGGTCGGCCGCCAGGTCACCCCGGTCGCCGACGGCCACCCCCGCGAGGTCGAGCCACGACGCCATGTGGTCCAGTTCGGCGGCCAGCTCGACCGCCACCCTGGCCCGGTCCACGCCGGGTTCGGCGAAGGCTCCCGGCACGCGCAGCACCCCCGCCGCACGGTCAGCCTTGAGGTCGACGCGCGCCACCAGGTGACCGTCGAGCAGGAACGGGAACACGTAGTAGCCGTGGACGCGCTCGCCCTCGGGTACGTAGATCTCGATGCGGTAGCGGAACCCGAACAACCGCTCGGCCCGGTCGCGCGCCCACACGAGCGGATCGAACGGGCACAGCAGCGCGCGGCCCGTCACCCGGCGCGGGGTGCGGGCCTCGACGTGCCGGTAGGCGGGAGCCTGCCACGACGCCACCCGCACCGGCTCGAGCACGCCGTCCTCGACCAGTTCGGCCACGGCACCCCGGCTCACGGCGGGCGCGAGCCGGTAGTAGTCCCTCAGGTCGGGCTCGGTGGCGATCCCGAGTGCGCTCGCGGCGCGCGCTATCAACTCCCGAGCCGCGGTATCCGAATCGACCCTCGTGGCGAGCACCTCGGGCGGCAGCACGCGCTCGGTCAGGTCGTACAACCGCTCGAAGCCGCGCCGGGTGCCGGTGGTCAGCTCCCCGATGCCGAACAGCCACTCGCAGATCTTCTTCACCTCCGAGCGTTCCCACCACGAGCCCGGTGTGCGGGCCGCGGGTCCGGTCAGTGCGCGCTCGATGGCGCCCGCGCCGACGGGCCCGCGTTCCTTCACCACGGCGAGCACGTCGTCCACGAGCGCGGGAGCCGACTCGGCGAGCCTGCCGTAGTGCCGCCACCAGCCCCTCGGTTTGGCTCCCGAGTGCAGCAGCGGCCAGTCCCGCACGGGGACCAGGCTCGCCTCGTGCGCCCAGCTCTCCACCAGCAGTCGCGGGCGTTTGCTGGTGTGCTCCCACGCGGCGGCGTCCACCAGTTCCCTGTCGTAGGCGCCGAGCCGCGCGAACAGCGGCGCGTAGTGGGCGCGCACCGCCACGTTGACCGAGTCGAGCTGCAGTACGTGCAGCCGCGACATGACCCGGCGCAGGTGCCTGCGGGTGGGGCTGCCGGTGGGGCGGGGATCGGCGAAACCCTGCGCTGCGAGGGCCGTTCGCCGGGCGACGTCGAGGCTGACCGTTCTCACGTTCGCGATGATGCCAGTCGGCCCCGACAAACCGGCGCGCGTCACCGGCCCACTACTGTGGCGGCCATGTCGACCGCCGCCGTCCGTCCCGCCACCACCGGCGACGCGTCCGAGATCGCGCGTCTACAGCTCACCACCTGGCGCACGGCCTACGGTGACGCGCTCGGCGGGGACGTCGTCGACGGGCTGGACGCCGACGACGTCGCGGCACGCTGGGCCGACGCCGTCGCGCACCCGGACACCGACGTGCTGGTGGCCACCGAGGGCCGGTTCACGGTCGGCTTCTGCGTCGCCGGTACGGCACCCGAGTCCGAGGTCGCCGCCGCCGACGGCAGTCTGCCCGACGACGCGGCCCGCACGGGGCTGATCGCGTCGCTGGTGGTGGAACCCCGGTGGGGTCGGCGCGGCCACGGTGGCAGGCTGCTCGCCGCCGCGGCGGCCGGGCTGCGCGAGCGCGGCGCCGACCGGGGTATCGCCTGGGTGGTGCAGTCCGACTCGGCGTCCCTGTCCTTCTTCCGGGGCGTCGGCTGGAACCCCGACGGCACCGTGCGCACGCTCGACACCGGACAGCGCACCGTCCGCGAGCTCCGGCTCACCGGCTCGCTGGACCTCCGCGTGGCCGACCCTGCGGCCGAGCCCGCCACCGACTGAACTCCCTCGGCTCAGCCGTCGACCTCGCGGTAGAGCGAGCCGATCTCCTGCCGCGTCAGGGGCCGCAGCGAGCCGGGCCGGGCACCGCCGAGCACGACGTCACCGATGGCCGTGCGCACGAGCTTTCGCACCGGGTGCCCCACCTCGGCCAGCAGCCTGCGGACGATGTGCTTGCGGCCCTCGTGCAGCACGATCTCGACCAGGGTGCGTCCCGGCCGCGCGTCCTTGATGCGGAACTCGTCGGCCCGCACCGGCCCGTCCTCCAGCGAGACACCGGCCCGGAGCCGCTTGCCGAGTCCGCGCGCCACCGTGCCGTCGACCTCGGCGAGGTAGGTCTTGGTGACATGGAACGACGGATGCATCAGCCGGTGTGCCAGGTCGCCGTCGTTGGTCAGCAGCAGCAGTCCCTCGGTGTCCGCGTCGAGGCGGCCCACGTGGAACAGGCGTTCGCGCCGGTCCGCCACGAGGTCGCCCACACAGGGCCTGCCCTGCTCGTCGCTCATGGTGCTGTGGACGCCGCGCGGCTTGTTCAGCGCGAGGTACACGAGGTCGTCGCGTACCTGGACGCGCGTGCCGTCCACGTGGATCACCGCCGTGTCCGGATCGACCCGGCGGCCCAGCTCGCGCACCACGGTGCCGTCCACGCTCACGCGGCCGGCGACGATGAGGTCCTCCGCCGCACGCCGGGACGCGACCCCGGCCTTGGCCAGCACCTTCTGCAGGCGAACTCCCTCGGTGGAGGGGTCAGCTGTCGTCAATCGAATCCACCTCGGGTAGCAACGGAGCGATCGGGGGCAGGTCGGTCAGCGACGACAGCCCCAGCCGTTCCAAAAACAGTTCCGTCGTCACGTACAGCGTGCCACCGGTCTCCGGGTCCGCACCGTTCTCCTCGATGAGACCGCGTGCGAGCAGTGTCCGCACCACGCCGTCGACGTTGACGCCGCGCACGGCCGCGACCCGCGACCGGGTGACCGGCTGCCGATAGGCTATGACGGCCAGGGTTTCGAGGGCCGCCCTGGTCAGCTTCGACCGCTGCCCGTCGAGCAGAAGCTTCTCCACGAACGGCGCGTACGTATCGCGCGTGTAGAGCCGCCAGCCCTCGCCGACCCGCCGCAGCTCCATGCCGCTGCCCCGGTCGGTCAGGTCCAGCGCCATCGTGCGCAACGTCTCGGTGACCCGCTCCACCGGCTGTTCGAGGGCGCCGGCCAGCGACTCCTCGTTCGCGGGCGAGTCCACCACCAGCAGCAACGCCTCCAGGGCCGACCGCAACGCCGCCTCGCCCGTCAGGTCGGGCAGCTCCCGCACCGCCTGCGACTCCGTCGAGTCCGGCTCCGGCGCGTCCGGCTCCGCCACGTTCGCCGCAGCGCCGACGTCGACGTCGCTGTCGACGTCGCTGTCGACCTCCTCGGCAGGGCGATCCGGCTCCGGCAGTGGTGCCGGCACCGGCCCGTCCGCCTGCCGGGTATCGGCGGTTGCCTCCGCGTCGCTGCTCACCCGTACTCCTCGTCGTCCTGCCCGGCCGCGCGGTCGCGTTCGGCGTCGTCGGCGGCCTGCTGCGCGGACCCACCTGCCCACCGCACATGCAGCTCGGCCAGCGCCTCGTCCTGATCGAAGCGCACCGCCGACTCGCGGTAGAGCTCCAGCAGCGCCAGAAACCGCGCCACGACCTCGATGGTGTGCTCACAGTCCTCGACCAGTTCCCCGAACGTGGCACTGCCCTCGGCCGCGAGACGCACCCGCAGGATCGCGGCGTGCTCCCGCACCGACACCCGTCCCATGTGCAGGTGGTCCAGTGACACCGTAGGGGGTGGCTTCGGCCGGAAGACGCCCACCGCCACCTCGGCGAACTTCTCCGGGGTGACGCCGAGCATGACCTCGGGCAGCAGCCCCACGAACCGTTCCTCGATCGACACCGAGCGCGGGTATCGCCGCAGCGCCCCGGCCTCCAGCTCGGCGAACAGAGCCGCCACCTGCTTGTACGCGCGGTACTGGAGTACCCGGGCGAACAGGAGATCGCGCGCCTCCAGCAGCGCGAGGTCGTCCTCGCTCTCCACGTCCGCCGACGGCAGCAGCCGAGCCGCCTTGAGATCGAGCAGCGTGGCCGCGACGACCAGGAACTCGGTGGTCTCGTCGAGGTTCCACTCCGGGCCCAGCGTGCGGGTGTAGGCGATGAAGTCGTCGGTGACCTGGTGCAGAGCGACTTCGGTGACGTCGAGCTGGTGCTGCGAGATGAGCTGCAACAGCAGGTCGAACGGCCCTTCGAAGTTGGCCAGCCGCACCTGGAAGCCCCTGGCCGGCCGCTCGGCGTCGGCCTGCTCGTCGCCGGGAGGAGGCTGCGACGGGGAAGCCTGGTCGGTCATCGGCTCCCGGCGCCCTCGGTCCCACCGCCGCCCTCGCCCCGCAACCGGCGGACGAGCACCGACTCCTCACCATGCTGGTCGAAGTCCGCGAGCAGCACCGCGACCGCCTCCCGCACGATGCGGCCCCGGTCCACCACGAGGTCGTGGGAACCGCGCAACTGAAGCCGGGCGTGTTCCAGGGCGAGCAGTTCGTCGCCCGACACGTAGACCGTGATCTTCGCGTCGTGTTTCTGCCGTCCGGTACCGCGCCGGGGGCCGGTGCCGCCGTCGAGTTGCCTGCCGGGGCCTTCGGTGGTGGCGGGACGCCGGGCGGCAGCGGCGGCGGGTTCGCCCGTGCCGCGCTCGCCCGTGCGGCGGAACAGCTCCGAGGCACCGGGCAGGGACGCTCTCCTGCTCACCGGGCGATCACCTCGCGGGCCAGCGCGCGGTAGGCGGTCGCTCCCGCCGACCGCGGCGCCCACCTGGTGATCGGCTCCCCGGCGACCGTCGTCTCCGGGAACCGCACGGTGCGGTTGATCACCGTGTCGAACACGGTGTCGCCGAATGCCTCCACCACGCGCGCGATGACCTCCTTCGAGTGCAGTGTCCTGGGGTCGAACATGGTGGCGAGGATGCCGGTGATGTCCAGCTTCGGGTTCAGCCGCTCGCGCACCTTCTCGATCGTGTCGATCAACAATGCCACACCGCGCAGGCTGAAGAACTCGCACTCCAGTGGGATGACGACACCGTCGGCCGCCGTCAGCGCGTTCACCGTCAGCAGCCCCAGCGACGGCTGGCAGTCGACCAGCACGTAGTCGTAGCGGTCGATCACGGGGCGCAACACCCGCAGCAGTGTGTGCTCGCGCCCGACCTCCGCGACGAGCTGCACCTCGGCCGCGGACAGGTCGATGTTGCTGGGTAGCAGGTCGACCCGCTCGACGCGGGTCTCGCGGATGACGTCCTCGACGTCGACCGACCGCTCCATGATCACGTTGTAGACGGTCTGGTCCAGCTCGTGCGGCTGGATTCCGAGCCCCACGGACAGCGCGCCCTGCGGGTCGAAGTCCACGAGCAGCACCCGCCGCCCGTACTCGGCCAGAGCCGCGCCCAGGTTGATCGTCGAGGTCGTCTTGCCCACGCCGCCCTTCTGGTTGCACATGGCGACGATCTGGGCCGGTCCGTGGCGGTCGATCGGCGGCGGCTCGGGCAGGTGGCGCACCGGGCGGCCCGTGGGCCCCAGCTTCGGTCCGTCGTCGCCGGTGTCCTTCGCGGCCTTGCCCGACTTGGCGTCCCTGGCGCCCTTCGCGATCCGCACGGTGGTCCGGTCACGCGGGTCCGCGCCGCCCGGTTCGGACTCGGTGGCAGGGTCCGGGCGGTCCGGCAGCCGCCGCGCCGGCTGGGAGAAAGTCGACATGGGGCGAAAGCTCCTTGTTCGCATGGACCGGCGCCAGCGTAGGCCGCACGGACAGCACCGCCAAAGCGGCTCGCCGGTCACGACCGGAGTACTTTCGCCTCGCTCAGCCCAGAGCGCGGGGGTGCGACGTCGCGTACACCTCACGCAGCGTGTTCACGGTGACCAGTGTGTACACCTGCGTCGTGGTGACCGACGCATGGCCCAGCAGCTCCTGCACCACCCGGACGTCGGCGCCGCCTTCCAGCAGGTGCGTGGCGAACGAGTGGCGCAGGGTGTGCGGCGACACCGCCGCGGAGATCCCGGCCCGTTCCGCCGCCGCTTTCAGCACCTGCCAGGCGCCCTGGCGCGACAGCCGCCCGCCCCGCGCGTTGAGGAAGACCGCGCCCGTGCCCCGTCCCTTCGCCGCGAGCGCGGGCCGCGCGCGCACCAGGTAGGCGTCGAGCGCGGCCAGCGCGGGACGGCCTACCGGCACCAGTCGCTGGCGACCGCCCTTGCCGTCGAGGACCACGGTGCGCTCCGCGTGGTCGACGTCGTCGACGTCCAGTCCGGTCGCCTCGGAGATCCGGGCGCCGGTGGAGTACAGCAGTTCCAGGAGGGCACGGTCCCGCAGCGCTCGCGCGTCCTCACCGGCCGGGACGTCGAGCAGGCGCACGACGTCGGGCACGGGCAGCGCCTTGGGCAGCCGCCGGGCCGGGGACGGCGGTCGCACCTCGCGTGCGGGGTCGGTCTCGGTCCAGCCCTCGGCGTGCGCGAACCGGTGCAACCCCCGCACGGCCGACAGCGCCCGCGCGGCCGACGACGGGGCCAGCGGCGGCCGGTCGGCGCCCCCGCGCCGCAGGGCCACCGCGAAGCCGACGACGTGGTCGGGACCGATCTGGCGCACCCCGCTCACCCCGGCGTCCGCGAGGTGGGCCAGGTAACGCCGCAGGTCCCGGGCATAGCCGTCGACCGTGTTTCGCGCCGTGCCCCGCTCCACCACCAGGTGATCCACGTACGCCGCCACGACCTCGCGAAGCTCACGATCACCGGCCTCTGCCACACGCCCACTGTAGGGCAGCGAAGCGGCGCGCCCGGTGATCAACACGGTTCAGGCGTTGAGGACTCCCTCCACGGGCGTCGTGCCCCGGAACGCGTCCCGCAGCGTGTCGACACCGTGTTGCGGGCGGGCGAGCCCCACCAGGTCGTGCCGGTGGTCACGCTTGCCCGCCGTGTCCAGCCGCATGGCCTCGTCCCGGTTCAGCGACAGGCTCTCGTCGGCCTCGCCGTCGCGGTTGAACGACCACATCAGCGTCGCCTCGCCCCGCGGCAGGGCGTCGCCGGGCTCCCCGTCGTGGCGGCCGGTGTGCCAGGTGTGCCACGTCTTGCCGTAGCTGTTCATCAGCTGCTTCATCAGGGCCTTCTCCGCCACGGCGGGCAGCCCGGGGGCCGCGAGCTGGCCCGACAGGACCTCGTAGTTGTGCGGATGCCAGTACCCGCTTTCCGCCTCGTCCAGCGTCTCGAACAACCCGCCCGAGACGATGTACTCGACCCCGATCAGGTTCGCGTCGGCCGTGTTGCCGTCGAAGATCACGCACTGCAGGAAGTCCTCGTTCACGACCCGGCAGTAGTGATGCGCCTCCATCTGCATCGCGGGGTCGTTCTTCGCACAGTGCAGCCCCACCACGTACACGTCGAAGCCCGGCAGGGGGCCACTCGACTGCAGCACGTTGGCACCCTGCTCCAGCACCGCGAGCCAGCCGCTCTTGTCCTGTCCCGCGGGCCGGCGGGGCGCGTGCCTGGGTGGGATCGTCGCGTTCATGCCCGACAGCGTTGACGGACGCGCCCGGCGCGAAACGTCCGATCGGTACCGTTGTCGGCATGAACGGTGGGACGGACACGGACGACCTCCGCATCGGCACGGCCGAACGGGACCTGGCCACGCGCCTGCTGTCCGACCATTTCGCGCAGGGACGGCTGAGCGTCGAGGAGTACGAGGATCGGGCGGGCCGGGCGCTGGCCGCGCGCACGCGCCGGGACGTGCGCCCGCTGTTCGGCGACCTGCCCGCGCCACACCCGCCCTACCTGACCGACGGCGAACCAGGCACCGCTGCCGCCGCGGCGACGACCACGCCCACGCCCGCACCACCGGCGGGAATGGAAGCCGCGGAGGTGTCGGACCGCTCGGCCGTCGCCGCGGGGGTCCTCCAGATCGTGCTGCCCTGCGGCATCGGCCGCTTCTACAGCGGCCATACCCGGCTGGCACTCCTCCAGCTCATCGTCACCGTGCTGACCTTCGGCCTCGGCGCGATCTGGCCGGTGGTCGACGGCATCCTGCTGCTGATCCACGGCGGCACCGACGGCCGGGGCCGCCGCCTGAACTGACCGAGCGGGCCGCTCACCGCTCCCGCGCCGCGAAGCGGGTCGGCCGGTGCCGCCACGGAGCGTCCGGCGACCTGGGTGCGACCTCCTCCCCACCGGTCAGCACGGCGTGTGCCGCGAGCAGCCCGCCCACCGTGGCCCCGTTGACGATCTCGCCGGACAGAGCCATGCGCACGGCCCGCTCCAGCGGGACGGCGTCCACCACCAGGTCTGCCTCCTCCTCGCCGTGGACCTGACGGTCGACCCGCACCAGGTCGCGGGCGAGGAACACCCGCACCACCTCGTCGGTGAAGCCGGGCGAGGCCGCGATGTCCACCAGTGTGTCCCACCGCCGCGCCTCGATGCCCGCCTCCTCGACGAGCTCCCGGCGGGCGGCCGTCACCGCGTCCTCACCGTCGTGGTCGAGCAGTCCCGCGGGCAGCTCCCACAACCGGTCACCGAGCGGGTGGCGGTACTGGTGTACCAGCGTCACCGCGCCCTCGTCGTCCAGTGCGCACACCGCCACCGCACCGAGGTGCTCCACGACCTCCCGGGATGCCGTGCCACCGCCCGGCATCACCACCTCGTCCACCCGCAGCCCCACCACACGTCCGATGTGGACGTCGCGGGAGGCGGTGACGGTGAACTCGTGCCCGCCCGGAGCGGTCACCGCGCGGCCGCCTTCTCGGGCAGCTCCACGGGCAGCCGCTCGGCGGTGCGGTAGGCGACCACCGCACGCACGAACGCGCCGAACAGCGGGTGCGGGCGCGTCGGCCGCGACTTCAGCTCGGGATGCGCCTGCGTGCCCACGAAGAAGGGGTGCTCCTCCTTCGGCAGCTCCACGAACTCCACGAGACGATCGTCCGGTGAGACACCGGAGAACACGAGTCCCGCGTCGGCGAGCCGCTTGCGGTAGGCGTTGTTCACCTCGTAGCGGTGCCGGTGCCGCTCCGAGACCTCCTTGGTCCCGTACGCCTCCGCGACCTGCGAGCCCGCGACGAGCTTGGCCGGGTACGCGCCGAGCCGCATGGTGCCGCCCATGTCGCGTTCCCCCGCGACGACGTCCTTCTGGTCGGTCATCGTGGAGATGACCGGGTTCGGGGTGTTCTCGTCGAACTCGGCGGAGTTGGCGTCGCCGATACCCGCCAGCCCCCGGGCCGCCTCGATCACCATGCACTGCAGGCCGAGGCAGAGCCCGAGCACCGGAATGTCGTGCGTCCGCGCGTAGCGGATGGCGCCGATCTTGCCCTCGATCCCGCGCACACCGAAGCCGCCCGGCACCAGCACACCATCCACATCGGACAAGGCCGCCGCCGCGCCCGACTCGGTCGTGGCCTCGTCGGAGGGCACCCACACGATCTCGACCTTGGCGCGGTGGGCGAACCCGCCCGCCCGCAGTGCCTCCGTCACCGACAGGTAGGCGTCGGGCAGGTCGATGTACTTGCCCACGACCGCCACCCGGACGGTCTCCGTCGGGTTGTGCACGCGGTCGAGCAGGTCGCCCCACACCGTCCAGTCCACGTCCCGGAACGGCAGGCCCAGCCTGCGCACCACGTAGGCGTCGAGCGCCTCCCGGTGCAGCACCTTGGGGATGTCGTAGATCGACGGCGCGTCGGGGCACGCGATGACGGCCTCGTTCTCCACGTCGCACATGAGACCGATCTTGCGCTTCACGTCGTCCGACAGCGGCCGGTCGGCGCGGCACACCAGCGCGTCGGGCTGGATACCGATGTTGCGCAGCGCGGCGACGGAGTGCTGGGTGGGCTTCGTCTTCAACTCGCCGGACGGGGCCAGGTACGGCACGAGCGACACGTGGAGGAAGAAGCAGTTGTCCCGGCCGACGTCGTGGCGGACCTGGCGGCACGCCTCCAGGAACGGCAGCGACTCGATGTCGCCCACCGTGCCGCCGACCTCGGTGATGACCACGTCGGGGGTGGCACCGCTGCCGTCGTCGACGGCCAGCGCCATGACCCGGGACTTGATCTCGTCGGTGATGTGCGGGATCACCTGCACCGTGTCACCCAGGTACTCCCCGCGCCGCTCCTTGGCGATCACGGACGAGTACACCTGGCCGGTCGTGACGTTGGCGGTGCCCGAGAGGTTGCGGTCGAGGAAGCGCTCGTAGTGACCGATGTCGAGGTCGGTCTCCGCGCCGTCCTCGGTGACGAACACCTCGCCGTGCTGGAACGGGTTCATCGTTCCGGGGTCCACGTTGAGGTAGGGGTCGAGCTTCTGCATCGTGACCCGGAGCCCGCGGGCCGTGAGGAGCTGGCCCAGGCTGGAGGCGGTGAGCCCCTTACCCAGGGAGGAGGCAACGCCTCCGGTGACAAAGACGTACTTGGTTGTCCGCGGCTGAAGTCCCACGGGCTTCCACCTTATCGCACCGCCGGACGAACGTGCCCGAAGGCCGCCCGGCGTGGCTCGGGGCGCTGTTGTGGGAGAGTGAGTGCGTGGGCGAGCAGAACACCTGGGCCGCACCGACGGCCGACGGCCCGATCGACGCCGTGGTCCGGGTGCCCGGATCCAAATCGATCACGAACCGCGCGTTCGTCCTGGCCGCGCTGTCCTCGGGCGACACGCTGGTCCGTGATCCGCTGGACTCCCGGGACGCACGGCTGATGCTCTCGGCGCTCGGCCGGCTCGGCGCCGACTCCGAGACGCTGCCGCACGGCGTCCGGCTCCGGCCGCTGACCAGGGGTGACGGTGACGTCACTGTCGCGCTGGGCAACGCGGGTACCGTGGCCCGGTTCACGCCGCCGCTGGCCGCGCTGGGCGCGCGGTCCGTCCACTTCGACGGCGATCCCGCGATCCGGCGCAGGCCGGTCGGGCCGCTGCTGCGGGCGCTCGTCGCGCTCGGCGCGGACATCGACGACGACGGCAGGGGCACGGTCCCGTTCACCGTGCGCGGCCACGGCGGGCTCGCGGGCGGCGACGTGGACATCGACTCGTCGGCGTCGAGCCAGTTCCTCTCGGCGTTGCTGCTGTCGGCCCCGGCGTTCGAACGCGGCGTCACCGTGCGGCTGCGGGGCCGCACGCCCAGCGAGCCGCACATCGCCATGACCCTCGACATGCTGCGCCGCTTCGGTGCGGCCCCCGAGCGCGACGGCGACCGGTTCCACGTCCCGCCCGCGACGCTGTCGCTGGCCGAGTACACGGTGGAACCGGACCTGTCCAGCGCCGCCCCGTTCGTCGTCGCGCCACTGCTCACCGGCGGCACCGTCCGGGTCGAGGGCTGGCCCACCGCCACCACCCAGCCCGGCGACTGGCTGCGCAGCCTCGTCACCGAGCTCGGCGGCAGCGCGGTTCTCTCCGGCGACGGGCTGACCGTCACCGGTACCGGCTCCGTCACCGGGGCCACGCTCGACCTCCACGAGGTCGGTGAGCTCACTCCGGTGGTCGCGGCGCTGCTGTGCTGCGCCGACGGCCCGTCCGAGATCCGGGGAGTCGCGCACCTCAGGGGCCACGAGACCGACCGGCTCGCCGCGCTGGCCACGGAACTGTCCGCGCTGGGCGGCGACGTCACCGAGACCGAGGACGGCCTGCGGATTCGCCCGGCACCGCTGCACGGTGGGGTGTTCCACACCTACGACGACCACCGGCTCGTCATGGCCGGAGCGGTCCTGGCTCTGCGCGTACCGGGCGTGACCGTCGAGAACCCGGCCACGGTCGGCAAGACCTATCCCGGGTTCGTGCCGGACTGGGAGGGCGTGCTGACCGCGCGCTGAGGCGTCCGAACCGGGGACCGTTCAGCCCGACCGCTGCCGCAGCGCGAGTACGGCGGACAGCCTGCCCTCCGGCGTGGCCGCACTCGCCACCCTGGGCGGCTCGGCGCCCGGTTCCCCGTCACCCGGTGAGCCCGGCGAACCCGGACCCGCGAGCACCGCGCCACCGCCCGCCCGGTCCAGTTGCTCCGCGAAACGCGACAGCCACCGCGTCGGCTCCGCGCCCGGCTCCGCACCGGCCAGCACCACGGCCAACTCCGCGGGTTCGACCGCATCGGCGCTACCGCCCGGGCGGTCGGTGAGGAAACCTGCGTGGCGCAGTGCCGCCAGCACGTCCCGACGCTCCTGCTCGGTCGCCTGCTCCTGCCCGCTCGGCGCATCCAGCAACAGCACCGAACCCAGCAGCGCACCGGCGAGCGAACCCGGCTCCCCGCCGACGGGCAGGCGCACTCCGGCGGGTTGCAGCGTGGTCGCGAGGTCGCGAAGCTGGTCGGTCTGCCCGATCCCGGTGAAGTCCGACGTCAGCCGCACCTCACCGGTGACGGTCGAGCCCGCCGCCTCCAACAGGTCTCTCATCGCGGTGCGCGCCGGCTCCGCCACATCCGGTGTGTCGACGAGGACGACGGTGCGACCGGCCAGCGTGCCGTCCACGACGGACGGTGCGACCTCGGTCATGGTCCTCCGCAGCTCGGCCACCCGCTCGCGGACGGCGTCACGCTCGGCCGATACTAGCCGGATTCGGTCGGCCAGTGAGTCGCGATCCGCTGCCAGCGACGACAAAGCGCTGCCGTGCAGGGCCGTCGCACCGATTCCGAGCCCGGCGGCGAACGCGAGCACCACGGCCGCCACCGGCACAAGTCCCCACCGGGGCGACCTCACGAGAACCACCCTGTCACCCAGCCCGCCACCGAGTCCCACAGTTTCGCGGCTTCGTCCACGTAGGCCGACGCGGTGCCGGACAACAGCAACGCCACTACCACGACCGCGAGCGCGCCCAGCACGAGCAGCACCAGCGCCAGGACCGGAACGCGGTGGCGATGCAGGGTCGCCACCGCCCTGCCGTCCACCACCTTCGTCCCCAGCTTCAGCCGGGTGAGGAACGTGGACGGATTGGAGCCGGACCGGCCGCTGTCGAGGAACTCTCTCAGAGTGGCCTGGAACCCCACGGTCACCACCAGGGCCGCCCCATGGGTGTCCGCGAGCAGCAGCGCGAGGTCCTCCGGGTTGGCCGAGGCCGGAAACGTCACGGCACCGATGCCGAGGTCCTGCACCCGCTCCACGCCGGGCGCGTGCCCGTCGGGCTGCGCGGGCACCACCACCTCCGAGGCCGCGCGCACCGTCGCCGCTTCCACCACGCTCGGATCGCCGACCACGATGTCGGGCACGAACCCGAGTTGTTTCATCGTGTCCGCCGCACCCTCCACCCCGACGAGCACGGGACGATGGTGCCGGATGTAGGTGCGCAGGGCCCGCAGGTCCTCGGCGTGCCCAACGCCGGAGGCCACGACCACCACATGCCGGTCGTCCAGCGGCACCCGCAGCTTCGGCACGCCCACCCCGTCGAGGATGAGGCTGCGCTCCCGTCGCAGGAACTCGATGGTGTTCGCCGAGAACGCCTCCAGCTGCGCGGACATCCCGGCCCGCGCCTCCACGATCTGGTCCGCCACGCTCTCGGCGGTCTGCACGATGCCCTTCGCGACCTCGCGGCGTCCCGAGTACACGCTTGCCTCGTGTACCCGGACCTTGCTGCCGTCCCTGACACGATGCAGCAGGTCACCGCCCGCGTGGTCGATCAGCGGAATCTCCGCCTTGAGCAGCACCTCGGGACCGAGATTGGGGTAGCGGCCCGAAATGGAGGGTGCGGCGTTGACGACAGCCGCGACTCCCGCCTTCACGAGCGCGTCGGCGCTCGCGCGGTCGAGGTCCACGTGGTCGATCACCGCGATGTCCCCGGGCCCGACCCGTCTCACCACGTCCCGTATCCGGCGGTCGACCCGCGCGGTGCCGACGACGCCGGGCGGAGCGGGAGTGGACCGGGAGAGCAGACCGGTGAATTTCATGCGCAGGATGGTGACAAATTTCGCTGGCCACCGGTGTCCGCCACGCCGCGACGGCCTCCCGGTTCACCCGGGACGGGCGGCGCCCCCGCTCAGGCGCCCTCTTTCCGGCGCCGACGGGACGGTCTCCGACGGCCCTCCGAACGCCCCCGCCCCGCAGCCTCGGCGATGAACCGCTCGGCCGCACCCAGCAACTCCTCCGCATGGGCCCGGCCGGTCTCGGTGTCGTCGAGCCCGGCGAGCATCCGGGCCAGCTCGGTGACCCGCTCCTCCCGGTCGAGACTGCGCACTCCGCTGCTGGTCACCCCGTCGTCGGTGCCCTTGTCGACCACCAAATGCCGGTCCGCGAACGCCGCCACTTGGGGAAGATGGGTCACCACCAGCACCTGGTGGGTGCGGGCGAGCCGGGCGAGCCTGCGACCGATCTCGACGGCGGCGCGGCCCCCGACCCCGGCGTCCACCTCGTCGAATACAAGCGTGGCCACGGTGTCGGCGTGGGCCAGCACCACCTCCGCCGCGAGCATCACCCGAGACAGTTCGCCGCCCGAGGCCGCCTTGTGTACCGGCAGTGGCTGCGCCTTCGCGTGGGCTCGCAACAGCAGTTCCACGTCGTCGACCCCGTCCGGCCCCGCGGCCAGGACCTGTCCCGCCACGGTGATCGCGGTCGCGTCCTCCGGCGCCGCCTCCCTGCCCCGCACGGTGATCTCGATCGACGCCTGCCCCATCGCGAGCCCCGCCAGCTCCGCGCTGATGCGCTCTCCGAGCTCGGCCGCCGCGGTCGTGCGCGCGGCCGAAAGGTCGGCCGCGTGCCCCGCCACCGCACCGGCGAGCGCGTCGCGCCGCGCCGCCAGTTCGTCGAGTGCCTCCTCCGAGGTGTCCATTCCGGCCAGCCGGGCGCGGGCGTCCTCGGCCCAGGCGAGCACCCCGTCCACGTCGGCCGCGTACTTGCGGGTGAGCTGCTTCAACTCCGCCTGGCGCGCGAGCAGGGTCTCCAGCCGCTGCGGGTCCGCGTCGAGGGTGTCGAGGTAGCTGGTCAGCTCGCTGCCCACCTCCCCGAGCAGTACCGACGCCTCCGCCAGTCGCGGTTCGAACTCCCGCAGGGTGTCGTCGTCGGCTCCGCCGAGCCTGCGCCGCGCCTCGGCGAGCAGGCCGAGTGCCCCCGGCGCGTCGGGATCACCGTCGGCCGCTCCGGTGACCGCGAGCTGCGCTGCCGTCACCGTGTCGCGCAGCTCGTCCGCCGCGGCAAGGCGCTTCACCTGCTCGGTCAGCTCGGTGTCCTCGCCGGGCACCGGGTTCACCGCCTCGATCTCGGTCAGTCCGTGCCGCAGCAGGTCCGCCTGCTGGGCGAGCTCACGTGAGCGCGTGCGCCGCTCGTCCAGCTCCCGCGCCACCGCGAGCCACTCCTGCCGGGCCGCCCGGTATTCGGCGAGCGGCACCGCGACGTCCTCGCCCGCGAAGCGATCGAGGACGGCCCGCTGCTCCACGGGACGCAACAGCCGTAGCTGGTCGTTCTGACCGTGGACCGCCAGCACCTGTTCCGCGAGCTCACCCAGCACCCCGACCGGCACGGACCTGCCTCCCAGGTGTGCCCGGGAACGCCCGTCGGCGGACACCGACCGCGCGGCGATCACGCTGCCGTCCTCGTCGGCGTCCGCGCCCGCATCGGACAGGACTCGCAGCGCCTGCTCCCCGGTCACCCCGGCGAACCGGCCCTCCACGATCGCCTTCGCCGCCCCCGCCCGCACCTTGGTGGCGTCGGACCGCCCGCCCGACAACAGGTGCAGGCCGGTGACGACCATCGTCTTGCCCGCCCCGGTCTCCCCGGTGACCACCGTGAATCCGGGGTGCAGTTCGAGCGCGGCCTCGTCGATGACCCCGAGGCCCTGGATACGCATCTCGGCCAGCACGCCAACCACCGTAGCGGCAACCCGCGACAGCGCGGCGGCCTAGGGCTGCCGGGCGTGCCGTTCCCGCCAGCCAGTGACCGGCAACGAGAACTTGTGGACCAGCCGGTCCGTGAACGGCCCGTCCCACAGCCGCGCCAGGCGCACCGGCACCGTACCGGCGACCACTCGCACGCGAGCGCCCGGTTCGAGGTCGATGTGCCGCAGACCGTCGCAGGTCAGCACCGCGGGGGAACCGTCGGGGTCGACATTCACCGTGATCACGGAGGAGCGGGACACGACGAGCGGGCGCGAGAACATGGCGTGCGCGTTGCTGGGCACCACCAACAGCGCCTCGACGTCGGGCCACACCACCGGACCGCCGGCCGAGAACGCGTACGCGGTGGACCCGGTGGGGGTGGAGCACAGCACCCCGTCGCAGCCGAACGACGAGACCGGCCTGCCGTCGACCTCGATGAGCGCGTCGAGAATCCGCTCGCGGGAGCACTTCTCGACGCTCGCCTCGTTCAGCGCCCACGTGCGCGCCACCACGGTGTCCCCGAGCAGCACCGTGACGTCCACCGTCATCCGTTCCTCGATGCGGTAGCGCCGCGACACCACCCGGTCCACCGTGTCGCCGAGCGCGTGGTAGTCGGCCTCGGTCAGAAAGCCCATCCGCCCGAGATTCACTCCCAGCACCGGTACCCCGGCGGGGCGCGCCAGTTCCGCCGCGCGCAGCAGCGTGCCGTCGCCGCCGAGCACGAGTACCAGCTCCGCGTCCCGCGCCGGGTCGTCCGACGGGGCGATCACCGCGCACGGCAGGACCTCACCGATCGGCTCGACCAGCTTGCGCACCTCGTCGTCCAGCACCCGCAGCCCGATCCCGGCGGTGGCGAGCCGCACCGCGACCTCGCTCGCCGCCTCCCGCGTGGTGTCGCGGTCGGGATGCACGATCAGCAGGACCTCCCGGTGGCCTGGCTCGGTCACGACGGCCCCTTCCTCACCGCGTTGCGCACCATCTCGTCGCGCTGACTGGCCGACTCGTCCGGCTCGACCGGACCGGAGTCCTTGCGCAACCACGCGAAGTACTCCACATTGCCCGAAGGGCCCGGCAGCGGGCTGGCGACCACGCCCGCCGTCCGCAGGCCGCACGCCGCCGCCTCGGCGAGGACGCCGAGCACCGCCTCGGCCCGCAGTCCGGGATCGCGGACGACACCGCCACTGCCGAGCCGTTCCCTGCCGACCTCGAACTGGGGTTTCACCATGGGCAGCAGGTCGGCTCCCTCGGCGGCGCAGGACGCCAGAGCGGGCAGCACCAACCGCAGCGAGATGAACGACAGGTCGGCGACGACGAGGTCCACGGGGCCCCCGATCGCCTCCGCCGTCAGCGATCGGACGTTCGTCCGGTCGAGCACCACGACCCGCTCGTCCGTGCGCAGGCGCCAGTCCAGCAGCCCGCGTCCCACGTCCGCCGCGACGACCGAGGCGGCGCCCTCGCGCAGCAGCACATCGGTGAACCCGCCGGTGGACGCGCCCGCGTCGAGGCACCGGGTGCCCCGCACCACGAGCCCGTGCGGCGTGAACTCCTCCAGCGCTCCCAGCAGTTTGCGGGCCCCGCGTGAGGCCCAGCCGGGGTCGTCCCCGGTGCGCACGACGATCGCGGCGTCGGCTTCCACCCCGGTGGCCGCCTTGGCGGCGACCAGCCCGCGTACGGTCACCCTGCCGTCGGTGATGAGTGTGCTGGCGTGCTCCCGCGATCGGGCCAGACCGCGGCGCACCAGCTCGGCATCGAGTCGAGCCCGTTTCGGCACGGCTACACCTTGTCGATGCTGGACAGGGCCACGGCGAGCGCGGTATGCACGGCGTCGAAACGTTCCACGTGCTCGGCCGGGGTCAGCTCATCGAGGCCGTCGAGCCCGGCGACGGCCTGGTCGATGGCGGCGCGGGCGTCGGCGCCCGCAGGCGCGTGTCCCGGCGGCGGTCCGGGAACCGGCCGCGGTGCCGGATCAGTCTCTGCGTGCACGCCTCAACGCTAACCGATCGCCGTCGTGCGCCGCCGCACCACGCGGACATTCACGTCAGGTCCCAGGAGGCGAGCGCACGCTCCGCGGTGGCATCGCCGGGCCGCACCGACGTGACCTGCTCCGACCACGCCCGGTGACACAGGTGCCGGATCAGGTCGACGGGATCGCCGTCGCCGTCGGAGGTCACCGTCGCGTGCCCCCCGGCGACGGTGATCCGCCAGCCGGGATGCGGACCGATCTCCAGTTCCTCGGGACCGGCGTCGCGGGTCAGCGCGGTCAGATCGGCCGCCAGATAGTCGGGCCGCTCCCCCGGTGCGGCCCGCAGCAGTTGCGTGGCCGTCGCCACGCCCGTGAGCACCACGAGCGAGTGGTGACCCGCCGCCACGGCACCCGCGATATCGGTGTCGAGGCGGTCACCGACGACGAGCGGGCTGCGGGCCTCGGCACCGTCGGCCGCCGTCCGCAACAACGGTGCCTCCGGTTTGCCAGCCACATCGGGGTCCGTACCGGTCGCCGCGCGCAGCGCGGCCACCATCGCCCCGTTTCCGGGCAGCTGCCCGCGCTCGCTGGGCAACGTCGCGTCGACGTTGCACGCCACCCACCACGCACCGGCGCGCACGGCCAGGCAGGCTTCGGCCAGGTCGGCCCAGCAAGTGTCCGGTGAGTGTCCCTGCACCACGGCGGCGATTCCGGGACCGTGTTCGCGCACCGGATGCAGCCCCACCGCGCGCACCTCGGCCACCAGCGACTCCGTGCCCACCACGAGCACCTCGGCCGCCGTGGGCAACCGCTGTCCCAGCAGCGCGGCCGCCGCCTGGGCACTGGTGCTCACCTCGTCGGCGCCCGCCGCGACGCCGACCGAGGCGAGATGCTCGACGACCGCGTCCGGCGACTTCGCGGCGTTGTTGGTCACGAACCGCACCGCTCGTCCCCGGTCGCGGACGTGCGCGACCGCCTCCGCCGCACCCGGGATGGGCCGGTGACCGTGATAGACCGTGCCGTCCAGGTCGAACAGCACGGCGTCATGCCGGTCGAGCAGGGTCGCCACCGTCACTGCGACAGCTCCGCGGCGCGCTCGGCGGCGTCGGTCTCCTCTTCCAGATCGGCTTCGGCGGCGTGCAGGAACCACCGCACGGCCTCGGGTGTACGCCCTGCCGCGACGAGATTGTCGGCGTAGGCGTAGAACAGCCGGTGACTCCACGGTTGGCGGTGGCTCGGGTTCAGGTCAGGGCCCTGCAACGTCACCACGGCCGCATCGAGCTGGCCGAGGTCACGGCGAGCGCCGGCTTCGACGATTTTCAGTTCGATCTCGACGTCCTTCGCGAGCGTGCCCGGCCTGACCTCCTTGGCCAGGTCGAGGGCGCGCTCAGGTCGTCCCATCGCGCGCTCGGCGTCGGCGATGACGGCCACGTGGGTGTCGACACGGGTCATCCGCCGGACCGCGCGCAGCTCCGACAGCGCCTCCGCCCACTCACCCGCGTGGTAGGCGGCCAGCCCGACCGCCTCCCGCACGACGGGAATGCGCGACGCCTGCGACTTCGCGTAACGCGCGTGCGCCAGCGCGAACTGCGGGTCGTGGTCCACGAGCAGACCGGCGGCGGCGAGGTGCTTGCCCACGCGATCCGCCAGGTCCTTCGGCAGGCTCCGCAGTTCCCGGCGCGCCTCCGCGTCGAGATTCGAGATCTCGGCGGACGCGGGCAGGTCCGGAGCCGGCACCCTGCGAGTGCTGGGAGCGTCCTCGCGGCGGGGAGCACGGTCGTCTCGCTCGGGCCGGGGACGGCCGCGGTCCGACTGCCTGCCCCGGTTGTCGCGGCGGTCCCGGTCGGGGCGCCGCTGCGTGCGGTCACCGCGCCGGTCGTCCCGGTTGCGGTCGCCGCTCCGGCCGCCCGCGCCCGTGCGCCGCTCGTCCCTGTCCCGGCCCTCACGGCGCCGGTCGTCCTGCCGCCGGTCGCCACGGCGCTCGCCCCGGCGGTCGTCGCGCCCGCGGCCGTCGCGCCGATCGTCCCGTCGACGATCATCGCGCTCGGAGCCCGGCCTCGCGCCGCGGCCCCGCGTGTCGTCACGCGACCGCCGGTCCGTGCCGCTTTTGTCCCGATGACCGCTGTGACCGCCGCGACCACCGGCGTGACCGGCCGAGCCCCGCCGCTCGCCGGAGCGCTTGTCGTCCCTGCGCGGGCCGCCCTGGCCCCGACGGTTCGGCCGCGCGGACCCACCGCCGTCGCCTGCGTCGCGCCGACCGTTCTCGGACACCTGTTCTCCTACCCGCATCCCGTGCCGCCGCCGTGGAAGCTCTACGTACCACTATGGACCTGGACACACCGAAAGGCCCGTCAGTGTTGGCCAGCGGACCAACCCTGACGGGCCTCGGTGTGTTGTTGTTCGGCGGTGTCCTACTCTCCCACACCCCTTCGGGTGCAGTACCATCGGCGCTGGTGGGCTTAGCTTCCGGGTT
>NZ_VCEK01000002.1:0-582435 GCF_005862235.1 Saccharomonospora piscinae
CCGTGTCCGCAGCCTGCGTAGCCGTGTCCGCAGCCTGCGTAGCCGTGTCCGCAGCCTGCGTAGCCGTGTCCGCATCGTGCGGTGCCGTGTCCGCAGCCTGCGTAGCCGTGTCCGCATCGTGCGGTGCAAACACGGCTACCTAACCTGCGGACACGGCTACCTGACCTGCGGACACGGTTACGGGGCCACGGCCTGCCAGAAGTTCGCTCCGAACTGGCTGATTCGCAGGGTGCGGCGCACGTACGTGGGCCTTCGGGCCAGCCGCGCCGCCTCGACCACCGCGTCGTCAGCGACGAGTACCTCGTACTGGGTGTCCAGCGCGGAGTCCGCCTTGGTGAGGTCGGCCAACCCAGCCCCGACCAGCCGTGTCACGTACACGGGCACACCCTCGGTGAGCACGACTCCCGCCGTGGCGCCGACGGTGGAGGCGTTGCGAAGCACCGTCCGGCCCACGCCACCGAGTGCGGTGCGCTCGGCGACATCGACGGCGGGATGTGGCGCGCCGTCGGCCAGCGTCGCGAGGATACGGACCTCGTCGGGCACCAGATCCGACAGCACCTGCTCGTACAGACGCTGTCGCGCGTCGTCGCGGCCCAGCTCGGCCGACTCCGCGAGCAGGGCGGCGGCCCGCACTCGCAGCGGATCGCCGTCGGCGCTCGGCTCGGGCCTCGGACCGGTGGCTTGCAGTTCGCGGCGGGACGTCGCCGGGTCCCCCGCCGGTGCCCCGTCGTCGACCCCGGGCAGGTAGCGGCTCAGTTCGTAGCCCGTACGCGCCGCCCACCCGGCCATCCGGCCCACACCGCGCACCAGGTTCCGCGTCATCACGGACCCGATGCTACTGCCGATCACGACCCTTTCGGGTGATCCCCATTCGGGTAATAGCCCCAGTGTTCGAGCGCGCTGCGGATGAAGTCGGCCCCGATGCGGTTGGCCGCGGCCACGTTGCCTTCCGGGCAGGCCGGTGCGTCGTCTGGCTCCTGCACCACCCGGTCACCCTCCTGCGCGGGATGGGTCCAGTACTCACCGCACCCCGCGGGGCACGGCATCTCGATGGTGCGCAGGACGCCCCACTGCGGCTGCTGCCACGACAGCACCCCGGACCCGGCACACAGCCGGCAGTCGTCACTTGGGGACCTGGCCGAGTCCTCCACAGTTGCCACAGGCGTCCTTCCGGTTGGGGGCCAGCCCGGAACCAAGGCAGCGCGGGCAGTTCACCATGTCACCGAAGCTCATCGTGCATCGTCCTTCGCGATTTCCGGAAGTGACGACGACTATATTCGCGACATCGGAGCACATCGGCGACTCGCGACGCCATCACCCGATCGCCGCAGCCCGGGCCTCGCCGGGTTTCGTGCAGTGAAGGCCACCCCAGCGCGGGCCGCCGGGCGTCAGCGCCCCAGCCACGCCTTGGCCTCCGCGAGGCCGTCGACGGTGATCTGGTGGCCCCCGCTGTGCCAGTGCTCGGTGACGTCGGCGCCACGCTCGCGCAGCACCGCGGCGAGTTCCTGGGCTGGCGCGAGCGGCGCCATCGGGTCGCGCCTGCCGTTCACCATGAGCACCCGACTGGCGGAGAGATCGTGGTGCGGCGGGTCGGGCACCGGCAGCATGGCCGCGAACAGCACCGCCTCGGCCAGCACGTCGGGTCGCAGCAGTACCGCGGCGGCCGCGATGTTGGCTCCGTTCGAGAACCCGGTGGCCACGAGCCTGCGACCCCCGAGCCCGTAGTGCTCCCGGGCCTCGACCACGAAGTCGGCGAGCTGCCCGGCCCGGTAGATGACGTCTTCGGTGTCGAACACGCCCTCGGCATGACGGCGGAACCAGCGAGCCGCGCCCCGCTCGGTCACCGGACCCGCGGGGGCCAGCATCGGCGAGGACGGGCACAGCTCCTTGCCGAGCGACACGATGTCGGCGGGGCTGCCACCCGTCCCGTGCAGGAGGAGCAGCACCGGGGCCGACGCACTGCCCTCGACGTACTCGTGGTCGAACGTCAGCTCGCTCATGTCCGCACCGGGTTGTTCTCGGCGGGCAGGTCCAGCGCGGGCAACGCCGCCTCGATCTGCTCGCGGTCCGGCTCCAGCCACGGCGGCAGTTTGAGTGCTCTGCCGAGTTCCAGCAACGGCTCGTCGATGCCGAAGCCGGGCTGGTCCGTGGCGATCTCCAGCAGGGTGCCGCCGGGTTCGCGGAAGTAGATGGAGCGGAAGTACTGCCGGTCCAGGATGGACGTGACACCGACCCCGCGGTCGAGCAGTTCGTCGCGCCAGGCCGACTGGGTGTCCTCGTCGGGAGCCCGCCACGCGACGTGGTGCACCGTGCCCGCCGCGACCAGCCCGCGCGGGGCGTCGGGTGTCACCAGGACGTCGACCGTGGCGCCGGGGCCGCCCTCTCCCGCCGCGAACCGGAAACGATCGCGCTCCTCGGCTTCGAACGAGAGGCCGAGGCCCTCCGTCAGCATGCCCGCGGTGGCGTCCTCCCGGCTCACCGACAGCGTCACCGAGTGCAGGCCCCGGATGGCGTGTTCGGCCGGCACCGCCGGGGTGTCCCACGGATCACGCGGGTCGCCCTGCGGGTGCGCCACCAGCGCCAGCGTCAGGCCGTCCGGGTCGCGGAAGTTCAGCGCGTCCTCGCCGTCTCGGTGGACCAGCTCGCTCTCGACTCCGGCCTCGCCGAGGTGCCGCCGCCACCAGCCCAGTGATCGCTCAGGCACGGAGAACGACGTGGTGGTCGCCTGCCCGGTGCCGACTCGGCCTCGGGGCGCGTCCCGCCACGGAAAGAAGGTCAGCAGCGTGCCGGGCCGACCGGACTCGTCACCGTAGTACAGGTGATAGGTGCCCGGGTCGTCGAAGTTCACCGTGGTCTTCACCAGGCGAAGCCCCAGCGTGCGGAGATAGAAGTCGGCGTTGCGCCTGGGGTCACCCCCGATGGCGGTGACGTGGTGCAGTCCGCTCGTCCGAAACGGCATGGCTCCTCCTTGGCGAGTGAGTACCTCCTACGTTAGAGCATAAACTCTTGCGGGCAAGATATATTCCCAGAAGAGAGTCCGGTATCCTGTCGTGGTGCCGATCCAACCCGACGACGATGAGATCGTGACCTGGTGGGGCCTCGTGATCGAGGGCTACCTCGCCACCCAGGACCGCCTGATGGGCGAGATCGCCGAACGTTTCGGACTCGCTCCCGCGTCCTTCGACGTTCTGCTGCGCCTGGTCCGTTCCCCTGATCACCGAATGCCGATGACCCGGCTCGCCCGCGAGGCCGCGCTGTCCAGCGGCGGGTTCACCAAGGTGGCCGACCGGCTCTGCGGCGCGGGCCTGATGCGCCGGGTCGCCAGCACTCACGACCGCCGGGTCACCTACGCCTGCCTGACCGAGCACGGACTGGACGTCGCCCGGCAGGCGCGTACCGCGTGCGCGGAGATCCTCCGCCGCACCGTGCTCGGCCCTCTCGGGCCCGAGGCGTCGGAGGAACTGGCGCGATCCATGCGGCTGCTGCGCGACACCCACAGCGGCGAGCCCGCGCCGGGCCCGGTGAGCGCCAGAAACGGCCGGGTCTAGCAGCGGGCGGTCCGGACGTCGCCGCCCGGACCGCCGTCGCCGTCAGCGGATCACACGGTACGTGAGATGTGCCGCGCTCTCGCCTTCGACGACACGGACTTGCTCCAACGACGGCATGTCGGAGCCGATGCCGTCGAACAGCGGCACCCCGTCGCCCAGCAGGATCGGCACCACGTGCAGCTGGAGTTCGTCGATCAGGCCGGCTCGCAGGTACTGCCGCACCGTCTGTGCCCCGCCCGCGATGTCGACGTTCCGGTCGCCCGCGGCCTCCCGGGCCTGTTTGAGCGCGCTCTCGATGCCGTCGGAGACGAAGGTGAAGCTCGTGCCGCCTGCCTTCTCGAGTACCGGGCGCGGCCGGTTGGTGAGCACGAACACCGGCGCCCGGAACGGCGGATTCTCGCCCCACGGCAGTTCACCGGTGTCGAACATGGTCCGGCCCATCACGACCGCACCGGTGCCGTCGAACCACGCACCGAGAATGCGCGAATCGGTGTTGTCGACGCCGCCGGAGAGGTTCTGCCGCTCGCGCCAGCTGGCGAGACCGGCGAACCACTCGTGCAGTTCGATCCCCCGATCTCCCACCGGATTGTCCGCGGTGATGTTGGGCCCCGCGATGAATCCGTCGAGGGAGATCGCCAGGTCGGCGGTGACAATGGACATGAGTCGTTTCCTTTCTCCGGATGCGGGCGCTGCCGAGCACCAGTGGTGTGCCCTTGAGTCTTGCCCGCGGGTGTGACAGTCCCGGCCGGTCTTCAGTTCGCGGCGTCCGAGTAGACGATCGGCCGGACCTCGATCCCGACACCGTCGAGCCGGGCGTCCGGAATCATCGCGGCGACGGCGTGCGCCCGATCCCTGTCCGCACAGTCGACGATGTAGTACCCACCCATCGACACCTCGGACGGGTGGAACGGGCCACGCCGCACGGCCGTGTCGCCGTCGCTGACGCTCACCACTGTGCTGTCGTCGGTGTCGGCCAGCGCGTGGGTCGACACGAACTCGCCCGTGCGTTTCATCGCCTCGGTGAAGCGGCCGTGTCCCGCGACGATGTCGTCGCGCTGCTGCGTCGACAGGGCCTCGACCAGCTCCGAGATCCCCCGCATGATGAGCATGTAGTGCGGCACAACTGTCCCTTCCTGTCCCGGCACCCGGACGGTGCCTCTCACAGGGAGTCGGAGCGGGACCGCCGATCTCGACACTTCTGTCACCCGGCTCGCGTGAGCCGACCGCACCGGGCTTCGAGGTAGCGCCGCTCCGGCGAGCTGCTCGCGCGGTCACGGGCGGTGCGGTACCACCGCAGCGCCGCGTCGACCTCGCCCGCCATCTCCAGCAGGTGCGCTCGGACGGCCGCGAGCCGGTGGCCGCCCGCCACGCGCTCATCCCGGTCGAGCTCGGCCAGCAATTCCAGGCCGGCGCGGGGACCTCGCACCATCGCGAGCGCCACCGCGTGATTCAGCGTGACCACCGGGCCGGGTGCGATGGCGTCGAGCAGCGTGTACAGGTGCAGGATCTGCGGCCAGTCGGTCTCCTGCGCGTCCGCCGCCTCGTCGTGGATCGCCGCGATCGCGGCCTGTAGCTGGTAAGGACCCGGCCTGCCGCGGC
This sequence comes from Saccharomonospora piscinae, assembly GCF_005862235.1. GTDB lineage: Bacteria > Actinomycetota > Actinomycetes > Mycobacteriales > Pseudonocardiaceae > Saccharomonospora > Saccharomonospora piscinae. Next base: position 5,148 of record NZ_VCEK01000002.1, read on the forward strand.
CGAGGACCCCGGTCAGCAGCTCGACGCCCTCCTTGACGGCCGCCGCGTCCCACAGTCGACGGTCCTGCTCGGCCAGCGGGACGAGGTCCCCCTCGGCGGTCGTCCGCGCGGGACGGCGCGCGTCGGTGAGCAGCATGAGCGCGAGCAGTCCGGTCACCTCGCCGTCGTCCGGCGCCAGCGCGTGGACCAGGCGCGTCAACCGCACGGCCTCGTCGGTCAGCTCCTCGCGGTGCAGGTCCGGGCCCGACGTCGCCGTGTAGCCCTCGTTGAACAGCAGGTACAGCACGTGCAGCACCGCACCCAGCCGGTCGGCGAGTTCCGATTCGCCGGGCATGCCGAACACCGCGCCACTCGACCGGATGCGGGCCTTCGCCCTGCTGATGCGCTGTGCCATCGTCGACTCGGAAACCAGAAACGCTCCGGCGATCTGCGCGGTGGTCAGGCCGCACACGGCACGCAACGTCAGCGCGAGGCGAGCGTTGTCGGGCAGCACCGGGTGGCAGCACAGGAACAACAGGAGCAGCGTGTCGTCCCGGCTCGGCCGCACGGTGTCGGCCTCCCCCGGCCCGGGGGCCACCCGGTCGGCGGGCGGCACCAGGGCCGCGACGGCGTCCTCCCTGCGCCGGCGCGCCAGGTCACTGCGGTACTCGTCGGTCAACCGGCGCGACGCGACCGTGAGCAGCCAGCCACGGGGACTCGCCGGGACGCCGTCCTCGCGCCACCGGAGCGAGGCGCTCAGCAGCGCCTCCTGGACGGCGTCCTCACAGGCGTCGAAGCGGCCCTCCCTGCGGACCAGCATCCCCAGGATCTGCGGAGCCATCTCGCGGAGCAGGCCGTCGATGTCCGGCACGAGACGCTCAGCCGGTGCGGCTGTCCGAGAAGACGATCGGGCGCACCTCGATGGCGAGCCCCTCGACACCGGCGTCCGGGATCAGCGCGGCCACCGCGCGCGCACGCTCGGCGCTCTCGCACTCCACCACGTAGAAGCCCGCGAGAAACTCCTTCGACTCGGCGAAGGGCCCGTCCGTCACAGTCGTGACCCCGTCCCGAACCGCCACGACGGCACTGGACGACGGGGCGTCCAGCGCGTCGGTACTGACGAACTCGCCCGTCTGACTGATGGCCGCGATGAATTCGCCATGGCCCTGCTGGATCTCCGTGCGCACCTGCTCGGGCAGGGAGTCCCAGACCTCGCGGTTCGAGTAGATCGACAGTAGGTACTTCACCGGCCACTCACTCCGTTCTCGACTGCGCAGGCATCCGCACGGAGGGTACACGCTCGGTCACGGATTTCCCGTACATTCGCGGGAGCGACCACTGCGGATGCAACGGTCTTCCCACCGTCCGAATCAGACCCGAACGCGCCGGGCCGGCGGCTCGCCGCGGACCGGCCGGTCCGCGAGTCGTGGCGGAGACGGGCGAAAACGGTGCCAAGAAGTTCTCTTGTCGATCTCGACCTTCACCGGGTCGGCCTGCTTCACTGTGTTGCCCACTGTGACGAGTGCGACTCAAGGAGGCACCGCCAAGTGAACGTGACACGACGAGGGCTTCTCGTGATGGGAGCGGGGACGGCCGTGGCCGCCGCTGCCGGAACCACCGCAGCGGCCGCCGGCACCGGTCCCGGAACCATATCGAATCACCACCTGGCTCGGTCCCTGCACGGCGGCTTCAGCAGCCACTACGCCACGGTCAACGGCGTCAGGTTGCACTACGTCGCCGGAGGCCACGGCGAGCCGCTGATCCTGCTGCACGGGTGGCCCCAGACGTGGTGGGAGTTCAGCAAGGTCATGCCCGCACTCGCGCGGCACTACCGGGTCATCGCGGTCGACCTGCGCGGCGGCGGTGCGTCGGACAAGCCCGAGGGCGGCTACGACAAGAAGACCATGGCGCGCGACATCGCCGAGCTGATCCGTGCCCTGGGCTACGACAGCGCCCACGTCGCGGGCCACGACATCGGTTCGATCGTCGGCTACAGCCTCGCCGCCAACCACCCCGAGCGGTTGCGCAAGCTGGCGATGCTGGCGGTGACCCATCCGGACGAGAGCTACTACGAGTTCCGCATGTTGCCGAAGCCCGAGGACCCGTTCCACCTGTGGTGGTTCGCTTTCACCCAGGTACGCGAGCTGCCCGAGCAGCTCGTCGAGGGGCGCTCCCGGTTCCTGATCGACTGGATGCTCGACAACGCCATGCAGAACCCGGCCGCGGTGACCGATTTCGACCGGCGGGTCTACGCGCAGGCTTACGACTCGCGCGACACCATCCGCGGCACCAACGGCTGGTACCAGGCGTTCGGCCAGGACATCGCCGACATGGCGACCTACGCTCCCGTGTCGACCCCCATCCTGGGGATGGCCGACGGGTTCTTCTACACGAGCATGAGCCAGACCCTGCCCCAGGTCGCGAAGGACGTGACGCTCAAGGAGGTCACCGGGGCCGGGCACTACTTCATCGAGGAGAAGCCGGACATGGTCGCCGACGAGCTGATCGGCTTCTTCGGCTGAGACGGCTGCGACCCCGCGAGCGCGCCCGAGGGTGACCCCGGGCGCGCTCAGGCGTCGTAGTCCAGCCGCACGACGTCCGAGACCGGCCGAGCCTGGCAGGTCAGCACGAACCCCTGCGCCACCTCGGCGTCCTCCAGCGCGAAGTTGCGCCGCATCCGCACCTCGCCGTCGACCACCCTGGCCCGGCAGGTCCCGCACACACCGCCCTTGCAGGCGAACGGCAGATCGGGTCGCACGCGCTGCACTCCGTCCAGGATCGCCGACGTCCGCTCCACCGCGACCGTGCTGGCGCGGCCGTCGAGGGTCACGGTGACCTCGCTGGCCTCGCCGGTGATCTCCTCGTCGGGGTGGCGTACCGGTTCGGGCGGCACATCGTCCACAAAGAACAGTTCCTGGCGGATGCGGGAGTCGTCGACGCCGTGGGCGCGCAGCAGTTCCCGCGCGCCGGTCACCATGCCGTACGGCCCGCACAGCCACCAGCACTCAACCGAGGCGACGTCCGGTACCAGGCGGAGCAACTCGGCGAGCTTGGCCCTGTCGAGCCTGCCGGTGAACAGCTCCGCCTCTCTCGGCTCCCGGGACAGCACGTGTACCAGCTGCAGCCGGTCGGGACAGCGGTCCTTGAGCTCCGCCAGCTCGTCGGCGAACATCACGGTGTCCGAACGGCGGTTGCCGTAGAGCAGCATCGCGTCCACCTCGGGATCGCGCAGCACCGAGGCGAGGATCGACAACACCGGCGTGATGCCCGAACCCGCCGCGACGAAGACGTGCTGAGCCGGGCCGGGCTCGGGGACGAAGGTGCCGGTGGGGGTTCCGACGTCGAGGCGGTCGCCGGGCCGCACGTCGTGGACCAGCCAAGACGAGAACATGCCGCCGGGGATCTCGCGCACCCCGATCCTCGGCCGCTCGCCCTCGGCGGCGCACACGGAGTATGAGCGTCGTTCCTCCCGACCGTCCACCGTGCGCCGCAGCGTCAGAGACTGGCCGGGCCGGAAGTCGTAGTCGCGCGCGAGTGCGTCGGGCACCTCGAAGGTCACCGCGACCGCGTCGTCACACAACCGCGTGACGTCGGCGACGGTGAGTGGGTGGAAGACCGTCCGAAGCCGGGACGGAGCGGAGGCGGTCACTGGTCCTCCCTGAGGCCGGACTCCGACGGCCGGCGCGTGAAGTGCGGACACGACTGCACAAAGTGCGGACACGGCTGCATGGGCTGCGGACACGGCTGCATGGGCTGCGGACACGGTGTCAGGGGCACTCAGAACTCCTTCACGTGCTCGAACGGTTCCTCGCAGGCACGGCAGCGCCGCAGCGAGCGGCAGGCCGTCGAGCCGAAGGCGGACAGCGACACGGTGTCGCGCGAGCCGCAACGCGGGCACGGGACCACGCGGCGCGGTGGTTCCAGCGTCAGCGGCACCGCGGTCCCCGCTCCGCCGGACACCACGTGCTGCGGCGGCGCGATTCCCGCCTCGGTGAGCCTGTTCCGGCCCCGCTCGCTGATCCAGTCGCTGGTCCACGGCGGATGCAGCACCGTGCGGACCTCGACCTCGGCGAACCCGGCACGGTGCAGGGCCCGCACCACGTCCGCCCGCATCTCGTCCATCGCGGGGCAGCCGCTGTAGGTCGGGGTCAGCGACACCACGACCCGGCCGTCCGATTCGGACACATCGCGGAGCACGCCGAGATCGGCCAGCGTCAGCATCGGCAGCTCGGGATCGCGGACCTGTTCCGCCACGGAGCGCGCGGTCACCATGTCGCCTCCGGGTGTGCGCGTGCGACGCTCTGCAACTCGGCCAGCAGGTACCCCATCGCCTCGGTGTGGACGCCGTCGCGGCCCGCCCGGCCGGACACGCCGGGTGCCGGGGCGACGTCGGGCACGGTCAGCGTCGCGGCGGAGAGCACGCGCTCGACGACGTCGTCGAACTCGGGCCGCACGAGCGAAGGGTCCACCGCAACGCCCTGCTCGGCCAGCGTCCGCTCGACCGGGTGGGGCTCGAACAGTTCGGCCACGTAGGGCCATACCGTGGTGAGTCCCGCCCGCATCCGCTCGCGGGAGAAGTCGGTGCCGTCACCGAGCCGGACGGTCCACTGTGCTGCGTGGTCGCGATGATAGGTGAGTTCCTTCACGGCCTTGGCCGCGACGGCCGCGAGCACCGGGTCACGGGAGTCCACCAGCCGCCGCAGCACGGCCAGCCGCCAGGTGGACAGCACGAGCAGCCTGGCGACGAGCTCGCCGAAGTCGCCGCAGGGCAACTCCGCCAGCCGGACGTTGCGGAACTCGTGCTCGTCGCGCAGGAAGGCGTAGTCGTCCTCGCTCCGCTCACCCGGGCGGGACAGCAGCAGCCTGGCCTGGCCCAGCAGGTCGAGCCCGATGTTGGCCAGCGCCACCTCCTCCTCCAGTTCGGGGGCGCGCGTACACCACTGCTGCAACCGGTGCGACGTCACGAGCGCGTCGTCACCGAGCATCAGGCAGTACGCGGTGAGGGCGTCACGATCCACACCCGGCGGGACGGTGGTGTCCACGCCGGTCAGCGGATCGGCGAACCCGGTGCCGAAGGCCCAGTGAGCGGAGTCCTCGGCATCGGTGATGGCCTCGTAGACGTTGTCGAATGCCATGATGGTCCGCCTCACATGTGCGGGACGTCGTCGGGAATGTCGTAGAACGTCGGGTGGCGGTACACCTTGTCGCCACTGGGCTCGAAGAACGGGTCCTTCTCGTCCGGGCTCGACGCGGTGATGTCGCGCGACCGCACGACCCAGATGCTCACGCCCTCGTTGCGCCGCGTGTAGAGATCGCGGGCGTTGTGCAGCGCCACCTCGTCGTCGGGCGCGCGCAGCGACCCGACGTGAACGTGGTTGAGCCCGCGCTTGCCGCGCACGAACACCTCGTAGAGAGGCCACTGACCACTCATGCCGCACCGTCCCGTTCCGCCCGCCTTGCCGCGTGCGCCGCGGCGGCCTCCCTGACCCACGCGCCGTCGTCGTGGGCGGCACGCCGGTGCGCCACGCGCTCGGCGTTGCACGGCCCGTTGCCCGCCACGACGCGCTTGAACTCCGCCCAGTCGATGGCCCCGAAGTCGTAGTGCTCGCGTTCGGCGTTCCACCTCAGGTCGGGATCGGGCAGTGTCACGCCCAGCGCATCGGCCTGCGGCACCGTCATGTCCACGAACCGCTGCCGGAGCTCGTCGTTGGTGTGGCGCTTGATCTTCCACGCCATCGAGCGTTCGGTGTGCGGCGAGTCGGCGTCGGGCGGGCCGAACATCATCAGCGACGGCCACCACCAGCGATCGGTGGCGTCCTGCACCATGCGGCGCTGCGAGTCGCTTCCGCGCATCATCGTCATCAGCAGCTCGTAGCCCTGCCGCTGGTGGAAGGACTCCTCCTTGCAGATGCGGATCATGGCGCGGGCGTAGGGACCGTACGAGCTGCGGCACAGCGGGACCTGGTTGCAAATCGCCGCGCCGTCGACCAACCAGCCGATCACGCCGACGTCGGCGAAGCTCAGCGTCGGGTAGTTGAAGATCGACGAGTACTTCTGCCTGCCCTCGATCAGCTTGCGGGTCAGCTCGTCCCGGTCGGCGCCCAGGGTTTCGGCCGCCGAGTACAGATACAGCCCGTGCCCCGCCTCGTCCTGCACCTTCGCGAGCAGGATGGCCTTGCGCCGCAGCGACGGAGCCCTGGTGATCCAGTTGCCTTCCGGCTGCATGCCGATGATCTCGGAGTGCGCGTGCTGCGCGATCATCCGGATCATCGTGGCGCGGTAGTCGTCCGGTACCCAGTCCCTCGGCTCGACGCGCTCCTCGCGCGCGATCACTTCCTCGAACCGGCGTTCCAGCTCAGCGGGCTCCGCGGTCGCGGTCATGGTCAGCCCTCCTTGGCGACGAGGGTCAGCACGTCGTACTTGGCCACCGACTCGCCCTCGGCGTTGGTGACGTCGGCGTCCCAGCGGACCTCGCCGTAGTCGGCGCCCGTGCGTGGGGTGATGCGCTTGGCGGTGAGAGTCACGGTCAGCGAGTCGCCGGGCTTCACCGGAGTGAGGAACCGCAGGTTCTCCAGTCCGTAGTTGGCGAGCACCGGACCGGGCTCCGGCGAGACGAACAGCCCGGCCGCGAGCGACACCACCAGGTAGCCGTGGGCGACGATGCCGCCGAAGAGCGGGTTCTCGACCGCCGCCTGCTCGTCGGTGTGGGCGTAGAAGGTGTCGCCGGTGAACTCGGCGAAGTGCGCGATGTCCTCGCTCGTCACGGTCCTCGGCCCAGCGACGACCGCGTCGCCGACCCGCAGCCGCGACAGCGGCTTGCGGAACGGGTGCTCCCCCTCGCGGCGCGGCGCGCCCGCCACCCACTCGCCGGTGACGGCGCTGAGCACGGCCGGGCTCGCCTGCACCGAGGTCCGCTGCATGTGGTGGGCCACGCCGTGCAGCCCGGCGAGCTCCTGACCACCGCCTGCCCGGCCGGGACCACCGTGGACGAGCTGCGGCAGCGGCGAGCCGTGCCCGGTGGACTCCCCGGCGTCGTCCGCGTCGAGCACCAGCAGGCGCCCGTGCCAGGGTGCCGCCCCGAGCACGACGGCGCGGGCGAAGTCGGCGTCGGCGGTCACCACCGAGCCCGCGAGGCTGCCCTGCCCGCGCGCGGCGAGGTCGACGAGCTGCTCCACCGACCGGTACGGCATCAGGGTGCTCACCGGACCGAACGCCTCGACCTCGTGGGGTTCGGCCCGGTCGGGGTCGTCGGCGCGCAGCAGGACCGGGGAACAGAACGCGCCGCGTTCGGGGTCGGCGTCCACCACGTCGACGTGGTCCGGGTCGCCGAACACGACGCGGCCCGCGTCGCGCAGCGCCTTGAGGCTGCGGCGCAACTCCTCGCGCTGTTCGAGGCTGGCCAGCGCACCCATGCGCACGTCGGGGTGCGCCGGGTTGCCGACCGGGACGGCGGCCAGTCGTTCGGCCACGGCCTGTTCCACGTCGTCGATCAGCTCCGCCGGCACGAAGGCCCTGCGGATCGCGGTGCACTTCTGCCCGGCCTTCACGGTCATCTCGGTGACGAGCGAGTCGACGTAGAGGTCGAACTCGACGGTGCCCGGGGTGGCGTCCGGCCCGAGCGCCGAGAGGTTGAGCGAGTCCGCCTCGGCGTTGAACCGCACGCTGTGCCGCACCACGGTGGGGTGGGCGCGCAGGCGCCGCGCGGTGTCGGCCGAGCCGGTGAACGACACGAGGTCCTGCGGCGTGAGGTGGTCGAGCAGATCGCCGGCACCACCGCACACCAGCTGGAGCGCGCCCTCGGGCAGCAGCCCCGACTCGACGATCAGCTCCACCAGCCGGTGGGTGAGGTAGGCGGTCTGGCTCGCGGGCTTGACCAGGGTCGGCACCCCGGCCACGAACGCGGGCGCGAACTTCTCCAGCGGCCCCCACACGGGGAAGTTGAACGCGTTGATCTGGACGGCCACGCCGTGCAGCGGGGTGAGCAGGTGCCTGCCGAGGAACGTGCCGCCCTTACCGAGCGGGAGCACCGGGCCGTCGGCGCACACGGTGTCGTCGGGCAGCTCACGCCGCGCGAGGCTGGAGTAGGCGAACAGCGTGCCGATCCCGCCGTCGACGTCGAACTTCGCGTCACCACGTGTGGCACCGGTGTGCGCCGAGAGGGCGTACAGCTCGTCGCGGTGCTCGCGCAGGTGGGAGGCGAGTGCCTTGAGCAGGGCACCCCGCTGGTGGAACGTCAGCTCCCGCAGCGCGGGCCCGCCGGTCCGGCGGCCGTGCTCCAGCGCGGCACCCAGATCGAGGCCGCTGGCGGAGATCCGGGCGACGTCATGGCCGGTCACCGCGTCGCGGACGGGTGTGCCGTCGTCCGAGGGCCTGCGCCATCCCCCGGAGACGTAGCTGGGCAACACCGTCGGTACCCCTGTCACCACGAACCTCCTCATTGATTTACCAAACGTTCGGCCAGTAATTTTAGGGGGCACAAGTCACGCCGGACAACGCCCGCACGGACCCGATCTCGCGCCGGGAAGAAGGAGTGTTCGACACCGTGCCGAAACCAGCCCTCGACCCCGAGGAACACCTCGATCCCGACGGCCTGCGTGACCTGCGGCTTCGCCGCCTGCGGCAGACGCTGCGCCACGCCTACGACAACGTCAGGCTGTACCGCCGCAGGATCGACGAGGCGGGGCTGGACCCCGACCGGGCCGAGCCGGCCGACCTCGCGCGACTGCCGTTCACCACGAAGCAGGACCTGCGCGAGCACTACCCGACCGGCCTGTTCGCGGTCCCGCGCGAACGGCTTGCCCGCATCCACGCCTCCAGCGGCACCACCGGCTCACCGACCGTCGTCGGCTACACCGCCGAGGACATCCGCACCTGGTCGGCGCTCATGGCGCGCTCGATCAGGGCCGCCGGTGGCGGGCCGGGCGACACCGTCCACGTGGCCTACGGCTACGGCCTGTTCACCGGCGGGCTGGGCGCGCACTACGGCGCCGAGGCGCTCGGCTGCACCGTGATCCCGGCCTCCGGCGGCATGACGGCCCGCCAGGTGCGCCTCATCGCCGACCTCCGGCCCGAGGTCATCATGGTCACCCCGACGTACCTGCTGACCCTGCTCGACGAGTTCGCACGGCAGGGCCTCGACCCCGCGGAGTCGTCACTGCGGGTCGGCATCCTGGGCGCCGAGCCGTGGACCGAGGGAATGCGGGAGGAGATCGAGCAGCGCGCCGGGTTGCGGGCACTGGACATCTACGGCTTGTCGGAGATCATGGGCCCCGGTGTGGCACAGGAGTGCGCGGACACGAAGGACGGCCTGCACATCTGGGAGGACCACTTCTACCCCGAGATCGTCGATCCGGTCACCGGCGAGGTGCTCGGCGACGGTGAGCACGGCGAGCTGGTCATCACCACGCTCACCAGGCAGGCGATGCCGCTGCTGCGCTACCGCACGCGGGACCTGACGACCCTGCGGCCCGGCACGGCCCGTCCCGCGCACCGCAGGATGGACCGCATCACGGGCCGCTCGGACGACATGATCATCCTGCGGGGCGTGAACATGTTCCCCACCCAGTTCGAGCGGATCATCCTCGGCACCGAGGGGCTGTCCCCGCACTTCCAGCTCGTGCTGTCCTCGCGCGACCGGCTGGACCAGCTCACCGTGCGGGTGGAGGCCGCACCGGGCGCCTCGGGGCTCGACCCGGTGCCCGCGCTGGTCGCCGAGCGGGTCCGTTCGGAGATCGGAGTCACCGTGGCCGTCGACGTGGTGGAGCCCGAGACGCTGGAGCGCTCGGTCGGCAAGCTGCGCCGGGTGATCGACCAGCGAGGATGATCGGGGATACTGACACCCATGACCACAACGCAGCGCACGGGGTCCGGGCGCCGGGGACGGCCCGGGTACGACCTGGAGTCGCTGCTGCGCATCGCCGTCGACCTGTTCAACGAACGCGGTTACGACGGGACCAGCATGGAGGACCTCGCGCGCAGGCTCGGCATCACCAAGTCCGCGATCTACCACCACGTGAGCGGTAAGCAGGAACTGCTGCGGCTCGGTGTCGATCGGGCACTGGACGGCCTGCTCGGTGTCGCGGACGAGGCCGCGGCGCTCCAGGGGCGCGCCATCGACCGGCTCGACCACCTCGTGCGGGGCAGCGTGGCCGTGCTCGTCGATCGGCTTCCGTTCGTCACCCTGCTGCTGCGGGTGCGGGGCAACACCGACGTCGAGCGCGACGCTCTGGCCCGGCGGCGCCGGTTCGACCGGACCGTCGCCGATCTCGTGGCACAGGCCGAACGCGACGGCGACGTGCGCCCCGACGTCGATCCGGCCCTCACCGCACGCCTGTTGTTCGGAATGGTCAATTCCCTGGTGGAGTGGTATCGCCCCCGCGGGGATGACACCCACATTATCGATGCCGTGGCCAGCGTCGCTTTTCACGGCATTCGCGATACCACCAACCGGTGAAGTGATCTGCCACACTCTTCGATTCCCGCTTAGTTCTCGTGTGGCGCGGGTAGCAAAAACGGCGAGGCTTTCTGCCTCGGCTACACACCCTGTGTAACACGAGAAAGGATCAGCTCATGCGCAGTGTTCGTCGCGGTATGGTGGCGGCCGCCCTGGCCTTCCCGCTTGCGTTCGGCTTCGCCGGTGTCGCGGGCGCGGCCGAGAAGGACGAGGCTCAGCTGAACTGGGCTTCCTACGAGGCAAACTACGCCCTCGCGGGTCCGGAAGGCGCCGTCGCCGGCGACGTGTCCACGGAGGCCGTTCAGGCCTCGATCGAGGGCAAGCACGGCAAGAAGAAGGACGCCAAGGAGGACGGCGACAAGCGCTCCGACAACGGCGACGCCCGCCACGGCGACAAGGGCAAGGACAAGGACAAGAAGAAGGACAAGGACAAGAAGTTCGGCTACTCGGAGTACGAGGAGTCGGGCGCCGCGGCCGGTGTCAAGGGTGCCGCCGCGTGGGACGTGGAGTCCGAGGCGTTCTACGCCGAGAAGGGCTGACGTTCTCGCCTGTTCTTCATTCAGCCGCCCCGGGGTCGTTTCCCCGGGGCGGCTTCATGTTGTCGAACTGCTAAATACGTCGTTCACGAAACCGACCAGCGCGGGCCACACCCCCGGAATGAGCAACACGCCAAGAACGGCGAAAACCGGGAAGAGGAAGGTTGTCTCGACCTTTTTTCCCGTGCGGAACCGCAGGGCCTTCGGGGGCCGCAACTCATACCACGTCTCCCCCGCGATGGGAACAGGGAACAGGAACGGGCAACCGGATTCGGTGAGAGCATCACCGAGACAGTGGGTGAAACACCCCAGCGCCACCGCGACGCCGAGCTGACCCGCCACCGAGTCGAGCTCGGCCAGCGCGTTCGGACTGTTCTCGGCGACCCACCAGACGACCGCACCACCCGCCACCGGCAACAGCCAGTCGCCCAGCCCGTCCTCGGCCAGCAGCAGGCCGAAGACCACCACCCCGACGACGACCCACGGCCCACCCTCCGCGGTACCCCACGCGGTCGCGCCGCCGAGCAGCAGCGCGAACAGCAGCGTGTGAGTGAGATGTCGGTGCGTGCCCTTCTTCCGCTCGTCCCTCGGCCCCTTCGTGACGGAGTACAACCCGGCCGACGCCTTCCGCAGCAGCCAGGAGAGCCCCCCGGTGACCGGTCCCAGCAGCCGCGACGCGCGCGCACCCGGATGGTCGAGGTCGGGCAGCAGGGCGTAGCCCGCCGTCGTGGCGGCGAAGACCACAGCCTGGGACAGCGTGGTGACGCCCACCGCGGGTGCGACGGCGAGGCCCGCACACCAACCGGTCAGTGCGTGGGTGCGACCCATCATGGGTGTCAGGGACCTCCAGCTTCTCCTTCGTCGAACACGGGTGCGAACAGTCTCCCCGACCGACCACGCGCAGTGATCAAGACCCCCGCCCCGCGCCGCCGTGCACCCTCGTGGACCCCTACGAAAGTCGGGACTTCACCGCCGAAGCGTCCGCGTGTGAAACGTCTGTGAGTCAACTGGAGATGATCGAGCAAAATTCCGCGCGTGGGAGGTCACCCAGTGACAGCACAACCCTGGTTCAGACGAATGGGGGTCGCGGCGACCGTCGGTGCCGTCGCGTTCCTCGGTGTCGGCGTACCGCAGGCATCCGGCCAGCAGCACCAACCGCCCCCGTCAGAACCCGGTGACGAACAACTCGACCGCGAGGACCGCGTTTTGCTCGACCAGGCCGCGAAGGCGGGCAAGTCGTCGGTGACGCTCCTGGTCGCCGCGGAACGCGGTCGCGCGGGCGCCGCCGCCGGCGAGCTGTCCGCGCTCGGGGGCACGGTGCGCGACACCGACGAGGAACTGGACTACCTCAAGGTCAGCGTGCCGCTCGAGTCGGCCGAGCAGGCGCAGAAGCTGCGCTCGGTCAAGGCCGTCGACGTCGACGGGCTCATCGCCAGGGACGAGCCGGAACCCGTGGGCTCGACCGACCCGATCCCGCAGCCCGCTCCCGACGCCGACACGCCGAAGCGCAACCCGTACCTGCCCACGCAGGACACCAAGGCCGCGCAGTTCACCGACTGGTTCCCCTGGTGGGACGGGCGCGGCACCACGATCGCCGTGCTCGACACCGGCGTCGACCTCGACCATCCCGCGCTCGCGAAGACGAGCACCGGCGAGCGCAAGATCGTCGACTGGTACACGGCCAACTCGCCCACCTCGGGCGACGGCACCTGGGTGACGATGTCGGAGCAGGTCCACTCCGGCACCTTCACCGCCGAGGGCCGCGAGTGGAGTGCCCCGGAGGGCGAGCACACGTTCGGCGTGTTCTCCGAGACCGCGGACGACCTGGGTTCCGGGTCGAGCGAACTCGGCGGTGACGTCAACCGCGACGGAGACCGGCAGGACAGCTGGGGCGTGCTCCTGGACGCGGACACCAAGCAGGTCCGCGTGGACCTCGACGGCGACGGCGACTTCACCGACGAGGAACCGATGCGCGACTACGCGATCGACCACGACGTCGCCCACTTCGGCAAAGACGACCCCGACACCGGGGTGGTCGAACGCATGTCCTTCGTCGTCCAGACCGACCAGCCCGGCTACGTCAACATCGGGCTCTCCGGCGGCGCGCACGGCTCCCACGTCGCGGGCATCGCGGCGGGCAACGACCTGTTCGGCGGCGAGATGGACGGCGCGGCGCCCGGAGCCAAGCTCATGTCGATCAAGGCGTGCCTGTCCACGCCGTCGTGTACGTCGAGCGGGCTCGTGGACGGCGTTGTCTACGCGGCGACCCACGGCGCCGACGTCGTCAACATCTCCATCGGCGGCCTGCCCGCGCTGAACGACGGCAACAACGCCCGCGCCGAGCTGTACAACCGCATCATCGACACCTACAACGTGCAGTTGTTCATCTCCGCGGGCAACAGCGGCGCGGGCGCCAACTCCGTGGGTGACCCGTCCGTGGCCACCGACGCGGTCAGCGTCGGCTCGTACATCACCGACGACACCTGGCTCGCCAACTACGGCTCCGAGTCCGCTACCGACGAGAGCCTGCACCCGTTCTCGTCGCGGGGTCCGGCCGAGGACGGCGGCTTCAAGCCCAACCTGATCGCCCCAGGCTCCGCCGTGTCGCCGATCCCCCGTTGGCAGGAGGGCAGCCCGGTGCCGGGCACCTACGAGCTGCCGCCGGGCTACGGCATGTTCAACGGCACGTCAATGGCCGCACCGCAGGCGACCGGCTCGGCCGCGCTGCTGGTAGGGGCGTACAAGTCGCTGCACCGGGGCGAGGGCCCCGACGTCGCCGTGCTGCGCTCGGCGATGAGCTCGACCGCCCGCTTCGTCGACGGCATCCCCGCCTACGCGCAGGGCGCCGGCCTGATCGACACCGTGAAGGCGCTGCGCGTGCTGCGCGGTACCGAGCACGCGGACGTCAGCACCTCCGTGGAGGTCGACACGGTGCTGTCGCACCAGCTGGCCACCCCGGACACCGGCGTCGGCATCCACGACCGCGAGGGCGTGACGGTCGGCGAGAGCTACACGCGGACCTACACGCTGACCAGGACGACCGGACCGGACCGGCCGGTGAACTACAAGGCCAGCTGGGTCGGCAACGACGGCACCTTCTCCTCGAAGCGCACCGTCAGGCTGCCGCTCGACCGGCCGGTGGAGTTCGACGTGCGGATCGAGCCCGAGACGGCGGGCGCCCACTCCGCGCTCCTGCGTCTGGACGACCGCAGGACCGTCGGCTACGACGTGCAGACCATGAACGTCGTGTTCGCACCGCTGGAGTTCGCCGAGAGCGACGGCTTCACGGCGGAGGCGTCCGGCGAGGTCGGGCGTAACCAGGTGTCGAAGGTGTTCGTCAGGGTTCCCGAGAACACCAGCTCGCTGAAGGTCGACATGGCGGCGGGCGGCGACGACGGCGCGGGCCAGGTGCGCTTCGTCCGCTACGACCCGACCGGCATTCCCGTCGACTCCACGTCGTCGATCCACTGCTTCAACCCGGACGCGGGCGGCGGCTGCCCCGGCGGCACCGCGGCGAGCCGGACGAGCGTGGATCCCATGCCGGGCGTGTGGGAGATCGTGGTGGAGTCGCGGCGAACCTCCGACGTCGAGACCGCGCCGTGGTCACTGTCGATGTCGGTGCAGGGCGCGACCGTGGAACCCGACCCCGACGTGCTGACCGAAGCGACGCTGAACGAGCCGGTGGCGCGGGAGTACACCGTCTCCAACGCCCTCGGCACCTTCACGGGCGGGCTGACGGGCGCCGCGCTCGACAGCGCGCGGCAGGAGCGGCCCACCATCGGTGACGGCGAGGCGCAGACCTACGACCTCACCGTGCCCGACGGTGCCTCGTCGCTGACCGCGACCATCGGTTCCACCTCCGACGGCGGAGCGGACCTCGACCTGTTCGTCTACGACTGCACCTCTGGGTCGTGCGTGCTGGCCGACTACACCGCCGACGGCGACTCCGAGGAGTCGGTGACCGTGGCCGACCCGGCGGCGGGCACCTGGCGAGTCGAGGTCGACGCCTACGCGGTGCCGTCCGGCGCGACCGAGTACGACTACCTCGACGTGTACTCGGTCGACGGCCTTGGCGCGATCGAGGTCGACGACCCGGCCACCGAACGCGCCACCGGCGACACCTGGACCGTGCCGGCCACCGTGACCGCCTCGGGCGAGCCCGGTGAGGGCCGGGTGCTGCGCGGCGTGCTCACCGTGCGCACGGAGGACGACCTGCGCGTCGCCAGCGCCGAGGTCATCGTCGAGTCCGTCACCGGCTGAGCCCGGCGACACTCTGGAACGGCCGGGCGCGATCTCACCGCGCCCGGCCGTTCTCGTCGCGGCGTTCACCACCGCACCTCCGGGTACCCCCGCCGTATGGCATCGCGACTCGACCCGTACCGGGGCAGGCGGCGGGAGGGCCGCACGCCCGAGCCGCTGCCCGGTGAGGTGGCCACGACCGGCGAGGGTGACCGGTTCGTCGTCCACGAGCACCACGCCCGCAGGCTGCACTGGGACGTGCGGCTCGAACGCGACGGCGTCCTCGTGTCGTTCGCCGTGCCGAAGGGGCTGCCCGACGAGCCGGGCACCGTGCGCCTCGCCGTGCACACCGAGGACCACCCGCTCGACTACGCCACCTTCTCGGGCGAGATCCCACCGGGCGAGTACGGCGCGGGGCGCATGTCGATCTGGGACCACGGCCACTACGAAACCCTCAAGTGGACCGAGCGCGAGGTGGCGGTGCTGCTGCACGGGCAGCGGCTGGAGGGCACCTACGTGTTCTTCCGTTCCGGCGATCGCGGCTGGAACGTCATCCGCTCCGATCCCCCCGACGACCCCGGCTGGAGCCCGCCGCCACCACTGCTGCGGCCGATGCTCGCCGTGGCGGGGACGCTGCCCGAGCCTGCCGAGGACGCGCGCTGGGGCTACGAGTTCAAGTGGGACGGGGTGCGCGCCCTCGCCAGGGTGGACGGGGGCCGAGCCACACTGTTCTCCCGCAACGGCGACGACATCAGCGGCACCTACCCGGAACTACGGGCACTCGGCGAGCGGCTCGGCAGCACGCGGGTGTGGCTCGACGGGGAGATCGTGGCCCTGCGCGACGGCAGGCCGAGCTTCGCCGCACTCCAGCGCCGGATCAACGCCGGTGAGCAGCGAGCGCGCAGCCTGGCCCGGCGGCACCCCGTGACCTACCTCGTGTTCGACCTGCTGCACCTCGACGGCCGTTCCTGCCTGGACCTGCCGTATCGGCAGCGCAGGTGGCTGCTGACCGAGCTCGACCTCGCCGGGGAGCACTGGCAGGTCCCGCCCGCCTTCGAGGGCGGTGGCCCCGCCGTGGTGGCCGCTGCCGCCGAACAGCAACTGGAAGGCGTGATCGCGAAACGGCTCGACTCGCCGTACCGGCCCGGTGACCGCAGCGGTGCCTGGCTCAAACTCACCGACGTGCGCACGGCCGAGGTGGTGATCGGCGGCTGGCGGCGGGGCGAGGGAAGGCGAGCGGAGACGTTCGGATCGCTGATGCTGGGGCTGCCCGGCGAGCACGGCCTGCGCTACCTCGGCCAGGTCGGCACCGGTTTCGACGACGCGGCGCTGCGCGCGCTCTCGGCCCGGTTACGCCGGCTGGAACGCCGCACCTCGCCGTTCGCCGAGACACTGCCCCGCGACCGGGCCGAGGGCGCCCACTGGGTGCGCCCGGCACTCGTCGGCGAGGTGGCATTCAAGAGCTGGACCGACGACGGCAGACTGCGCGCACCCGTCTGGCGTGGGCTGCGAACGGACCGCGACCCGGAGGAGCTGCGATGACCGCCGGACAAGTCGTCGACATCGAGGGACGCCGGTTTCGGCTGTCCAATCTGGACAAGGTCTTCTACCCGGACAGCGGGTTCACGAAGGGCGACGTGATCGATTACTACGTGCGCGTGGCTCCGGTGCTGCTGCCGCACGTCCGCGACCGGCCACTCACGCTGAAGCGGTATCCCGACGGGGTCGCGGCCTCGTCGTTCTTCGAGAAGAACGTCTCCCGCCACGCACCGGACTGGGTCCGCACCGTGCGCATCGACACCCCCGGCAGCACCCGGGGTTCGGAGAGCGCCGACTTCGCACTGGTCCAGGACCTGCCCACCCTCGTGTGGGCGGCCCACCTCGCGAGCATCGAACTGCATATTCCACAGTGGACTGTCGGGCCGAGGGGCGGGCTCCGCGACCCGGACCTGCTCGTCTTCGACCTCGACCCCGGCGAACCGGCGACGATCGTGGAGTGCTGCACAGTGGCCCGGTGGCTGCGCGACGAACTCGACGCCGACGGGCTGAGCGCACACCCGAAGACGAGCGGCTCCAAGGGACTGCAACTCTACGCGCCCGTGCGCGCGCGCTCGGGCGAGCGCACCAGCGCCTACGCCAAACGGCTCGCCGAGCGGCTCGAACAGGCGCACCCCGAGCTCGTCGTGTCCCGGATGGCCAAGAACCTGCGCGGCGGCAAGGTGCTCATCGACTGGAGCCAGAACAACCCGAAGAAGACGACCGTGGCGCCGTACTCCCTGCGCGCCCGGCCGTCGCCCACCGTGTCCACTCCGGTGACCTGGAGCGAGGTCGAGACGTGTGAGACACCGGAGGACCTCACCTTCGTCGCCGCCGAGGTCCTCGACCGGATCGCGGAGTCCGGAGACCTGTTCGAACCACTCCTCGCGGCGAACCGCCCACCCCTGTAACCGTGTCCGCAGATCAGGTAGCCGTGTCCGCAGCCCACGCAGCGGAGTTCGCACCGCACGATGCGGACACGGCGACGCAAACTGCGGACACGGCTACGCAGTCTGCGTAGGATTCGGACACGATGTCGGCGGCCGGACGAGCCGAGTATCACGTCGACATGGACTGCCGGGGCGGTAGGTGGAGACTATGCTCGCGGCTATGCCACGGGCGGTCGACACGACGGACAGCGCCGAGGACCGCCTGCGTCGGATCGAAGCGATCACCGATTCGACTCTGGCGCACCTGGGCGTGGAGGACGCGCTTCAGGAGCTGCTGGACCGGATCCGCGACAACCTCGAGGTGGACACCGCAACGGCACTGCTGCTGGACAGCGCCAAACAACACCTGGTCGCCACCGCCTCCTCCGGTATCGAGGAAGAGGTCCACCAGGGCGTGCGGGTGCGCGTGGGCGAGGGATTCGCGGGCCGCATCGCGGCGGAGTGCGAACCGTACGTCATCAACGAGGTCAGCTCCAGCACGGTCGTCAACCCGCTGTTGTGGCGCAAGGGTCTCCGCACGCTCGTCGGTGTTCCCCTGCTCGCGGAGGGTGAGCTGCTCGGCATCCTGCACGTCGGCACGTTCCGCGAACGCGAGTTCAACGACGCCGAGATCGACTGGCTTCGCCTCGCGGCCGACCGGATCTCGGTGAGTGTACGCAGCCAGCTGACCACCACCGAGCGCAACGCCGCGACCACGTTGCAGCGTTCGCTGCTGCCGACGGAGTTGCCGCGCGTGCCCGGGCTCGACTTCGGGTCGCGCTACGTTCCCGGGGAACGACTCGACATCAGTGGGGACTGGTACGACGTGTTCACACTGCCCTCGGGGCGGTTGTGCATGGCGATCGGCGACGTCGTGGGCCGGGGACTGCCCGCCGCGATGATCATGAGCCGGATCCGGACGGCGGTCCGGGCCTACGCGCTCGACTGCGACGGCCCCGCCGAGGTCCTCACCAAGATCGACCGCCACCTCCGGCACTTCGAACCCGAGTCCATGGCCACCATCGCCTTCGCGATGTGGGAACCGTCACTGGACCAGGTCCACCTCTCGCTGGCCGGGCATCTGGCTCCGGTGCTCGCCACCGGGCACGGCGACAGCCGCCTGCTCACCGACCTCCCCGTCGACGCACCCATCGGGGTCAGCTCGTCGACGCGGCCCCGGCGGACGGCCACACTCGACATCGGCCACGGCACCGCGTTGTTCTTCTACACCGACGGCCTGGTGGAACGTCGAGGACGACCGATCGAGGACGGGCTTCGCCTGCTGCGCGAGACCGTGCGGCCCGGACCGGCGGAGGTGGTCTGCGCCGAGGTCATGAGCGCCCTGGTCGGGTCGGAGGCGGCACGCGACGATATCGCCGTGCTCGCCGTGTGCCGACAGGAACCGGAATCCAACTCGTCGTTGGAGCTGGAGATCGACGCCGTTCCCGAGTCGCTGGCCGAGGTGCGCTCCGAGCTGCGTCGCTGGTTGCCGAGCGTCGGGGCGTCCGAGGATGATGTGGCCGATCTGCTGATCGCCGTGGGCGAGGCGGTGGCGAACTCGGTGGAGCACGCCTACGGGCCGCAGGGTGGCACGGTCACGCTGCGGCTGGAGGCGGGCGACGGCGCCGTGGAGGTCACCGTCCGCGACACGGGTACCTGGCGGGAAGCCAGGGGAAAGCACCGAGGAAGGGGAACACAGCTCATGCGGCAGCTCTGCGATGAGCTCACGGTCGACCACGGGGAGCAGGGCACCCGGGTGTGGCTGCGCAAGCTCCTTTCGAAGAGCGAGACCGCGTGACGGCGGCCGATGTCGACGTCCGCCCCCACGGCAGCACCATCGAGATCGTGCTCACCGGCGAGATCGATCTGTCCAACAGCGACGACGTGAAGGACCGGGTCTTCGCCTCGATCGACAACCACCTCGTCGGGGTGACGATCGACCTCGGCGGGCTCCGCTACATCGACAGCGCCGGTCTGCGCATCATCTTCGCACTGGCCGAACGGCTGCGGCTGTTGCAGACGGACTGCCGGGTGGTCGCTCCCGAGGGTTCCGCGACGCGGCGCGTCCTGGAGATGTCGGGCATGGCCGCCGTCGTGCGGCTCGACCCCTGAGCTCTCAGTTCGACAGCTCGGGAATCCGGTCGCTGTAGCGGGCGACGAGTTCCGCGTTGCGCTCGTCGCCGCCCGGCACGTTGGCACTGGTCCACACCGGCAGTGTCTCTCCCCGCTCCTCCGCGAGGTCGTGGAGTTCCGCGAGCAGCGCGGACCACAGGTAGGCACCAGCGATCGTGGACACCGCCGACGTTCGCGGTTCGCCGGCGGGATGCACGACGTCGCCCGGCGGCACCGCCGTGTCGAGCACCAGCGTGGCGTGCTCGGCCAGGCGGGTGCCGCTGCGGTCGGTGGCCGCCGCCGAGGCGGCCACCGACGTCACCGCGATCACGTCGACGCCGCGTTCCAGCGCGGTCCGCGCGATCTCGACGGGGTAGGGATTGCGCCCGCTGGTGGAGAACACCACAACGACGTCGCCGGGTCGGAGATCGGCCCGCTCAACGAGAGCACGGCCCCGCCCGGGCGCGCGTTCGGCCGCGGAGCTGCGCAACGCGCCGGACAGGGGCAGCACCTCGCCGTCCCACAGCGGGCGTACCGCCGCGAGCCCGCCCGCGCGGTAGAAGGTCTCGCACACCATCGCCAGCGAATGGCCCGCACCGGCGGCGTGAATCACACCATCGCCGTCGAGGACGTCGAGCAGCAGACCGGCGGCCTCGCGCAGCGCCGCCCGCCCGGTGTCGAGGCTGTCGAGCAGGCTCCGAACCTCGTCCCGCATCGTCGCACTCCAACCCTGTGTCGCCGTGTCCGCAGCCCACGTAGCCGTGTCCGCAGGCTGCGTAGCCGTGTCCGCGGTTCCCGTAGGGACTCAGCCCGCCCCGCCCCGGGCATAGGTCAGCTTCTCGCCGCCGTACACCGCCTCACCGCCGACGAACGTCGCCAGCACGCCGATCCCGTCGATGGCCGACGACGGCACGGTCGTGGGGTCGTCGTCGAGCAGCACGAGGTCGGCGTCCATCCCGGCCTCGATGTGGCCTCGCCGGTGCTCCAACCCGCCCGCGTACGCCGCGTGCGTGGTGAACGCCCGCAACGCCTCGGTGGCGTCCACGCGCTCGTCCTGCGCCAGCACCACACCACCGCTCGTGGTGCGCTCGACCATGTTCCGCATGCCCGCCAGCGGCGCGCCCGTGCCCACGCAGGGCCGGTCGGAGCTGGCCGGGACCCGCAGTCCCGCGTCGAGGAACGACCGGTGCCGGTACACCCACGGCACGCGGGCGTCGCCGAGCGCGGCGCGGATGGTGTCGCCGATCTCGTACAGGAAGCGCGCCTGCGGCACCGGGACGACGTCGAGTGCCGCCAGTCGCGGCAACTGGTCGGGCCGCACCATGGCCGCGTGCTCGATCCGGTGCCGCACACCGGGCCGGGGGAACTCCCGCTGCGCCTGCTCGAACGCGTCGAGCGTGAGGTCGATGGCCCGGTCGCCGATCGCGTGCGCGGCCACCCGCCAGCCGCTGCGGTGCGCGGCGAGGATGCGTGCCCGCAGCACCTCAGGGTCGTCGCCCAGCACGCCGAGTCCCCCACCGCCCTCGAACGGCTCCGTCACCGCCGCCGTGCGACTGCTCAACGCGCCGTCGGTGAAGATCTTCATCGGGCCGATGCGCAGCCTGTCGTCGCCGAACCCGCTGCGCAGGCCGAGATCGAGCCCCACGAGTTCCTCGGCGAGCGGGTGCAGTACGTCCGCGGCGGGCATCAGCTCGACCCGCGCCGTCAACTCACCACGCTGCCGGGCGAGCTGGTAGGCCGCCGCCTCGGCCGGGCTGTGGCCGATCCAGCCGCCCCCGATGCCCGCCTCCGTGACGTGGGTGAGGCCCTCCGCGGCGTACACCTTCGCCGCCCTGGCGATGGCCTCGGCCAGCTCGTCGACCGGGTACGGCTTGACGAGCGCGTCCACGAGCTGCTGGGCCTGCTCGGCGAGCAGGCCCGTGGCCTCGCCCGCCGCGTCGCGCTCGACGACGCCGCCCTCCGGCACCGGCGCGCTGCCGTCGAGAATCCCCGCCTTGTCGAGGATCGCGCTGCTGGCCACGCACATGTGCGCGGAGCGGTGCTTGAGCCACACGGGACGGCCACCACCGGCGCGGTCCAGCGCCGCCCGCTCGGGGTGGCGGCCCAGCACGAAGTCGTCGTACTGCGACCCGACGACCCAGGCATCCGACGGGAGCTGCGCGGCGCGGGCGGCCACCGTGTCGTACAGCTCGTCGAGCGTGCGGCATCCGGACAGGTCCAGCTCCGCGAGCGACAGCCCGTACCAGACCATGTGGTTGTGCGCGTCGGTGAATCCGGGCGTGAGCACGGCACCGCCGCCGTCCACGACCGTGCGCGCGGAGAGGCCGGCGACCTCGTCGTCGACGCCGACGATGCGACCGCCGAGCACGCCCACGGTATGGGCCCGGGGCGCCTCGTCCCGCATGGTCAGGGCACGCACGTTTCGCAGAAGCAGGTCCAGCACCGCGGTTTCCTCCCTAGAATTCGGGTCACGAAGTCGGCCGATTACCCTCGGAGCACGCTCGACGGTACCCGGACGCGGGAGAAAGGGGCAGCGGTCTGTGCGCCAGAAACTCAGGCGGCCGGCGATCGCGGTGATGGCGTGCCTTGCCGTGGCCGCGGCACTGGCCACCGGCTGCACGACCTCGCCCGCGGCCACGGCGGAACCGGTGCAACGCACCCACACGGTCGTGTTCGACCCCTACGGCGAGCACGGCGATCCCGCCGCGGGCCTCCGGGTCACCGACGAGGTGTCGGCGCGGTGCGAGAACTCCCTGCTCAGCCCGGAGAATCCGCTCGCCCGGCGTTGCTTCACCAACGAGACGACAGTGGCCCTGGACCCGTGTTTCGTGCCGGCGGGGCCGGTACTCGTCCGCGCTCCCGGGGACGGGGACGCGCAACTCACCAGCGTCGACACCGTGGCACTCTGCCTCGCCGACCCGGCACAGTCCGAGCTCACCAGGGTGTACGTGCTGCACGACAACGGTGAGCAGCCGCGCGATTCGGCGGCGTTCGACCCGCACTGGTTCCTCGAACTCGCCGACGGCACGCGCTGCGCCAAGATCTTCGGGGTGCGCGAGACGGTCGAGGGCCACCACCTCAGCTACCGCTGCGACGAGGGCCAGCTCTACGGGATGCTGGACGAGGCAGGAACCGTCTGGACCATTCACCACCGTGCCGAGGGGGAGGACGAGCTGGACGTCGCGGAGGTGCGCACAGTCTGGAAGTGAGGCCGTGGCGGACGGCGGTGGCCCGCCACGGTCTCCGGGACAGGCCGGTCAGACCACCGGCTTGTCGTCGGCTTCGGTCGCCTCGTCGGCGTCCTCGCCCGCATCGGCCAGCGTCCACTTCAGCTGGAACTCGATCTCCTCCTCGCCGTCGCCCCGCTCGTGCTCGATGGAGAACTGGGCGCGAGCGGGAACGCGGACGCGCTCACCGGCGATCTGGATGCGGAACGGCTGGTCGGTCTCCAGTGCGTCGGCGAGACGGCGCAGCTTGGCGACCACCTCCGCGGTCGAGTAGAACTGCTCCACATCACGGGGTGCGGCGGTCACGACTCCTCCTTCACGGCTCGGGTTGTCGAGTCGATCATGGCACGGGTCACGCGGGCGCGGTGCCGGGCCAGCGGTCCTCCACCAGCCTCCGCGCCAACGGGTACTCCCCCAGCGCGGCCACGAGCTCCCCGCGCAGGTCGACGACCGCCGACGGCGGCACCGAGCGCGCCCGCAACACGGCGGCCGTCCAGTCGGCGACCTCACTCACGAGCCTGCCGTCGCCCGTCAGCAGCGCGCCCTGCAGGCAACGCAGCGGCTGCTCGATACAGTCGCGCGCCACCAGCGTGAGGTCGGTGTCGGCCACGATGTCGTCGGCGGGCGCGAGCCCGGCCGGTTTCCAGTGCCGCGCCACCAGCTCCACCAGACGGTGATGATCGGCGTCGAGACCGCGCTGCTCCGACACCACGGCCACGGGCAGCGGCTCCACCGGTTCGACGGTGGCGGGCAGCTCCTCGACGAGATCGAGCCCCTCGGGCAGGGTCGGCGCCCACGCCGTCGCCCCGAGCGCGCGGGCACGCAGCGCATCGGGACCGAACGCCGCACCGCCCGCCAGTACCGGGATGCCTGCGGTCGTGGCCGCCTCGATGGCCCGGCGGGTGCTGGGCAGCCCACCGGCCACCGACGTACTCACCGCCACGGCGTCGGGCGCCATCTGCTGCAGGTAGGAGTAGAGCCGCTCGGCCGGAGTGGCGGCCCCGAGAAACGTGACCTGCCAGCCACGGGTTCGCAGGCTGGTGCCGACGACCATCGCCGCCAGCGCGTGCCACTCCCGTTCGGCGCACCCGACGACGACGCGGCCCTTGGTGGCGGGAACCTCGCGGACCCGCCTGGCCACGGCCTCGGTCGCGGCCAGCGAGATACCGGTGGCGATGTGTTCCTGCGCGACCGACCACTGCCCGTCCTGCCACCGCTGCCCGATCGCGCGCTGTGCCGGGGTGATCACCTCGCACAGCACCGACAGTGGCGCGTGGCCGTCGTCGAGCGCGCTGTCCACGACGCCCACCGCGGCCGACGTGTTTCCCGACAACAGCGCGTACTCGAAGTCGTCGAGGACGGCCACATTGTCGGAACGGGGAGGGCCGGTGCTCATGGATCACGCTCCGTTTCGCACGGCGAGCAGGGCGATGTCGTCGTGGCCGCCCCCGTCGAGATGTTCGAGGACGCGCTGCTCGACAGCCTCGCACAGGGTGGCCGGTCCCGCTCCCGCGTACTCGGGCAGCAGCAGGCGCAGCCGTTCGTGGCCGTAGAAGTCGTCGGGCCCGCGCGCCTCGTCCACCCCGTCGGTGTAGAGCAGCATGGTGTCGCCCTCACCGAGCCGCACCCCGGCCTCGGCGAAGGTCAGGCCGGGGATCATGCCGGCGACGGTGCCCGCGATCGTGACCTCGTCGACGGTGCCGTCGGCCCGCAACACCAGCGGTGGAGGGTGCCCGGCCACCCCCACGGTCGCCGCCAGTTCCGCCGACTCCGGCTCCCGCTGGAACCGCACGCACGCAGCGGTGACGAACCGGTCGGCGAGCTGGCCGCGCAGGACCTCGTTCAACGCACCGAGCACGCGCGCGGGCGAGCGGTCGAAGAACGCCGCCGCTCTGATCGTCTGCCGCGCGAGGCCGGTGTAGACGGCCGCGTCGATGCCCTTGCCGCACACGTCGCCGACCACGACGGTGAAGTCCTCGGGCGTGCCGTGGACGTCGTAGAAGTCGCCGCCGATGCTGAGCCGCTGGGCGCCGGGCCGGTACCGCGCGGCCAGCCGCACCCCGCCCAGTTCCGGCAGTTCCGGCGGGCGCAGCGACGCCTGCAACGCCTCCGCCATCTGCCCGCGCTCCTCGTAGAGCCGCGCCGACTCCAGGGTGGCGGCGACCCGGTAGACGAACTCCTCGGCCACCAGTACGTCACCGGAGGTCTCCTGGTCGTCGGCGCGCGCGAGCAGGAGCACCCCGTTGGTGGCACCGCCGATGTTCAGCGGTACGGCGAGCATCTCGGCGGGGCGGCGACTCGCCACCACGGCCCTCAGCGCTTCCGAGGGAACCAGCGCGTCCAGGATCTCCGGACGGTCACCTGCTGGGAGTGCGTACCGGGCCGTGGTTCCGCGCCGCCGGAGGCGGGACAGCTCGTGGTCGGGTGCCAGCCTGCCGAGCGGAGTGGGGCCGGTCGCCCGCCCGCTGCTGTCGTGGGAGTACACCGAGACCTGATCGGAGTCGAAGAAGGCCAGCATGGCCCAGTGCCCCAGAGCGGGGACGGCGAAGCCGAGTGCGCGCAGCGCCGTGCGCCGGACGTTGAGCGAACCGGCGAGCTGCCGCGAGACCTGTTGCAGAAAGCGCATCTGCTCCCGGTCACCGCCGACCGCGGCCGGACCGGGCCGATGGTCGGCTGACGTACTCACAACGGGACTCCTCGGCGAACATGGCGTCGGTATCCGACCTTACGGGACGGAGACGGCTCCGAGCCCCGTCGCGACCTTCTCGTGGCCCCACCGTGGCACGAGATCGTCGGAGGGTCACCGTATGGTCGCCCACGGCACGACGCAGACGAGTCCGGGACGGTGAAATGGTGATCGAGCCCGTGGACGGCACCGAGCAGCAGCGCGCCGACTCGCTCATCGCGTCCTACCGATGGGCGTCCGGGTGGAGCGACTTCCAGCTGGAGGTCGCCGTCGTCGCCGGGATCGGTGAGGACGACGCGATCAGGCGGCTGGGAGCCGAGCCGGCCGCGTGCCCCCGCGTTCGCAGCCCGTACGCGGCGGTGCGATACGCCCTCGGCGACGAGGATCCCCTCTACGAGCACGACGAGTGGGTGCTCGGGCCGGAGCGCGCCGACGCCTACCTGGGTGCGTGCGACGGCGGTGTGGCCGTGCTCGGCCCCACCGCCTCCGAGGGGCGGGCCTGCCGGAACCTGTCCAGCGGCACGCGGCTGGCGAGCGTGTTCTTCAACCCCAAGGGCAGCCTCTACGCCTCGTGCTGGCGGGACGCGACGCTGCTGTACCGGACAGAGCCCGGCACGCCCCCACCGCACGAGCGCCCCGAGGAACGGCTCCACCACTTCGGCGACCCGGAGCACTCCTCACCGGACGAGGCGAAGGTGCTGGCGCTGCTGACTCACCACACGGGCGTGAGCATCACACAGCGGTGGCTCACGCACGGCCGGGTGCGGGCGGTGACCCTGCCCGGCGACTGAGCACCGGGCATCGCGCGCGAGCCCGGCTAGTTTGGTCGGATGGCGATCATCTACCAGGCGAACATCGTTCCCACGAAGGCAGAACTCGTCGCGGCGTGGCTGCCGAAGCAGCCCTGGTTCGACGGGCAGGCAACCCAGCTCAACCCGATCGGCTCCTACCGCTTCGACGACCCGGTCGGCGAGGTCGGCATGGAAGCGCATCTGTTCGCGGCAGGACAGCGGCTCGTCCACGTCCCACTGACCTACCGCGCCGCGCCACTGGACGGCGCCGAGGAGTGGCTCGTCGGCACCATGGAACACTCGGTGCTCGGCACCCGCTGGGTCTACGACGGCCCCGGCGACCCGGTCTTCCGAACCGAGCTGACCCGCGTCATCCTCGACGCGGACACCCAGGTCGAGCAGATCGTCCACACACCGGAAGGCCCGGTGACCCGCGAGCCGACGATGTGGGTCCGCGGCAGCGGCGCGAGCCGGAATCCCGCCGAGGGAATCGTCGTGGTCCGTGATCCCCGCCGAGCACCGGCCCGGCCTGCCGGCCCGGCCCTCACCGGAACCTGGGGCGACCGGGACGAGCCCGCGGTGCTGGCCTACCTCGCCTGAGGCGTCGATCGCCTCACGGAGCCGGCAAGGGGACTCGAACCCCTGACCTTCTGTTTACAAGACAGATGCTCTACCAACTGAGCTATACCGGCCGGATTTCCGTGCGCCGGGGGGCGCGCGGCTCCACCCTCACTATATCCAGCGCGATGTGCGCCACAGCGACCGCCCGGGAAGCCTCGTCGTGCCTGTTGAGCGGGCCAGCAGCGATTACCGTGGACCGAGGTCACAGTCGAACAACAATGTGGTATACGCCACGGCCCTTGGGGTGCAACGACCAGCGTCACCCGGCCGATGGTCTGGCGGGGGATTCGCTGGAACTCCCTCGCTTGTCGAGGAGGTGGAGATGAAACTGAAGCCGCGCGCTCGTGCGGCCGCACCCAAGCGCCGTCACGCGTGGCAGATCCTGGAAGCACCAGCCGACGATCAGGCAGACAAGCGCGCACAGCGGCAGCAGCGCAGCCACCGCACCCGGCAGCGCGCGTGGCACGTCCTGGAGCCGCCGACGGGTGAGTTGCCCGCGGTGGAACCGTTCCAGGACCACGCCATCGGGCCCGAGCTGCCCGACGAGACCACCGTTCACCTGGTCCTGGACCTGGTGACGCGGATCGGCGAGGTCCAGATGGCCAACGGCGCTGGCGCGTCGGACGTCACCGCGACCATCCTCGCGCTGACCCGCGCGCTGGGTGTGCCGCGCTGCGAGGTGGACGTGATCTTCACGTCCATCACCGTGAGTTGCCTCCGGGGCAGTGACCTTCCCCCGGTCACGGCGCTTCGCGTCGTCCGCTCGCGCAGCCTCGACTACACCCGGTTGTCCGAAACCGAACGCCTCGTGCAGCGGCTGCTCCGCAACCGGATCAGCGCGGCCGACGCGTACACGGAACTGGTCAGCATCACCAACGCCAAGCACCCCTACCCGCGCTGGGTCTCGACCCTGGCCTGGGGCGGCATGGCGGGTTTCATCACCCTCCTGCTCGGCGGGACCGGCTGGCTGCCGGTGATCTCGTTCGTGATCAGTGCCGTGGTCGACCGGGTGGGCCGGCTGCTCAACAAGGGCGCCCTGCCCTTTTTCTTTCAACAGGTGGTCGGCGGGTTCATCGCGACGCTCGCCGCGACCGCCATCGTCAACATCGAATCCCTCGATCTCGAAAGACCCACCCTGGTGGTCGCCGCGGCCCTGACCGTGTTGCTGTCGGGACTGTCCACGGTGTCCGCGGTGCAGGACGCCATCACCGGTTACTACGTCACGGCGTCGGGCCGGACCCTCGAAGTGGCGATCATGAGTGCGGGACTCATCACGGGCGTGGGTGCCGCGCTCAGCCTCGCGACCGAGCTGGGTGCCACGCACACGCCCCTGCCCACCACGCCCGCGTACACCCCGCTGTCGCTGCCGGTGATGATGGTGGCCGGGACGGGCGCGGCGGCGTGCTTCGCACTGGCGTCGTACTCGAAGGTGCGACCGCTGGCCGTGGCGGCCGTCGCGGGTGCCGTGGGCGCGAGCGCGTACGGCGCACTCGGTCTCGCCGGCTACAACCAGATCTTCGCCGCGTCCATCGCGGCGACGCTCGTGGGGCTCGGCGGGGGCGTGCTCGCCCGCAGGCTCAAGGTCACCCCGCTGGTGGTGGCCGTGTCCGGCATCACCCCGCTCCTTCCGGGGTTCTCCACCTACCGGGGAATGTCCGAACTCGTCGACGGCGGCAACATCACCACGCTCATGTCCGCCGTGGCCATCGGCCTGGCACTGGCCGCGGGCGTAGTGCTCGGTGAGTTCCTGGCGCAGCCGGTCAGGACGGGTCTCGGCAGGCTCGAACGCAAGCTGTCAGGGCCCCGGATGGCCGGGCCCCTGAACGCTGGCCGCCCCCTCGAATAGCTCCACCGCGATACTGTTTGAGCATGCCTTTCCCGGAGCTTGCCGAACCGTCGGAGATTCCCCGGTCGAACGCGAGAGCCGAGTTCGTGGTCGTCGCCAACCGGTTGCCGGTGGACCTCGAACGCTCCTCGGACGGCACCCAGCGCTGGACACAGAGCCCCGGCGGGCTCGTGTCCGCGCTGGAGCCGTTCCTGCGCTCCCGCAAGGGCGCATGGGTGGGCTGGCCCGGTGTTCCGGACGTGGACGTCGAGGAGTTCAGCGACGACGGCCTGGTGCTGCACCCGGTGTCGCTGACCTCCGCGGAGGTGGCCGACTACTACGAAGGCTTCTCGAACGCGACGCTGTGGCCGCTCTACCACGACGTGGTGGCCCGGCCGGTGTTCGACCGCGGCTGGTGGGAAAGCTACGTGCGGGTCAACCGCCGCTTCGCCGAGGCCAGCGCCGCCGTGGCGGGTGAGGGCGCCACCGTGTGGGTGCAGGACTACCAGCTGCAACTCGTGCCCACGATGCTGCGCGACCTGCGCCCCGACCTGCGTATCGGGTTCTTCCTGCACATCCCCTTCCCGCCCGTGGAGCTGTTCATGCAGCTGCCGTGGCGGGCCGAGATCGTCCGCGGGCTGATCGGAGCCGACCTGGTGGGCTTCCACCGGCCCGGTGGGGCGCAGAACTTCCTCTGGCTGGCCCGGCAGCTCATCGGGCTGGAACCCAGCCGGGGCTCGGTGGGTGTGCGATCCCGTCCGGGCATGGTGCAGGTCGGCGACCGCACCGTCCGGGTCGGCGCGTTCCCCATCTCCATCGACGCGGCGGGGCTCGACACCCTGTCGCGCAGCAAGGAGGTCCAGGAGCGTGCCGCGCAGGTGCGGCACGAGCTGGGCGACCCGAAGACGGTGTTGCTCGGGGTCGACCGGCTCGACTACACGAAGGGCATCGACCTGCGGTTGCAGGCGTTCCACGAACTGCTCCAGGAGGGCAGGGTCAAGCCCGACGACGTCACGTTCATCCAGCTGGCCACTCCCAGCAGGGAGCGGGTCGAGCACTACCAGCAGATGCGCAGTGAGATCGAGCAGATGGTGGGGCGCATCAACGGCGAGTTCGCCCGCGTCGGGCACCCCGCCGTGCACTACCTGCACCAGTCCGTGAACCGCTCCGAGCTGGCCGCGTTCTTCTCCGCCGCCGACGTCATGGTCGTCACGCCGCTGCGGGACGGCATGAACCTCGTCTGCAAGGAGTACGTCGCGTGCAGACACGATCTTGGTGGCGCACTCCTGCTGTCGGAGTTCGCGGGAGCGGCGGCCGAGCTGAGCAGCGCTTTTCTCGTCAATCCGCACGACCTGGACGGGGTGAAGAACGCACTCGAACAGGCCATTACGCTCGACCCCGCGGAAGGTCGGCGTAGGATGCGCGCCTTGCGTCGTCAGGTGCTGACACACGACGTCGACAGGTGGGCGCGCTCGTTCCTCGAAGCCCTCGGGACCGAAGCGGCCACCGCCTGACTGCTTCTCCATATGCTGCTGAACTCCTGAAGGAGGAGTGTTGACCGCCGAGGCCCTGCCCGCCGAGCTGCGGCGCGCGATCGTGCAGATCGCCAGGACGCCGCGTCTGCTGGTCGCCTGCGACTACGACGGAACGCTGGCGCCCATCACGACGAATCCCGACGAGGCCAGAGCCAGGCCGGAGTCGGTCGGCGCGCTGCGGTCCCTGGCGTCCCTGCACGAGACCACGTCCGCGGTGATCTCCGGCCGCGCACTGCGTGACCTGGCCATTCTGTCCCGCCTGCCCGCCGAGGTGCATCTCGTCGGCAGCCACGGCTCCGAGTTCGACATCGGATTCGTTCACGCGCTCGAATCGGACGCCCGCGACCTGCACCGAAAGCTGGAGAGCGAGCTGACCCGCCTCATCGACGGTGTCGACGGCGCCACGCTGGAGGTGAAGCCGGCCAGCGTGGCGGTACACGTGCGGCGAGCCGACCGGGACGCCGCACAGCGCGTGGTGAGCGCCGTACACGACGGCCCCGCCACGTGGGACGGCGTCTCGACCACGGACGGCAAGGAGGTCGTCGAACTCGCGGTCGTGAAGACCGACAAGGGCAGCGCGCTGGACACGCTGCGCCACCAGGCCGGCGCCACCGCAGCCGTGTTCGTCGGCGACGACGTCACCGACGAGAAGGCGTTCGCCCGCCTGCACGGCCCCGACCTGGGCGTGAAGGTCGGCGACGGCGACTCACTCGCCCAGTACCGCATCGACGACACCGAGGACGTCGCGACGGTGCTCGCGTTCCTGCTGGAGGAGCGCCGCGCCTGGCTCTACGGGGAGCAGTCGCCGCCCATCGAGCGGCTGTCGATGCTCGCCAGCGAGCGGTCGGTCGCCCTGCTCACCCCGGACGCCAAGCTCACGTGGCTGTGCCACCCCGGCCCCGACGCGCCCGCCGTGTTCGCCGACCTGCTCGGCGGTGAGGGCGCGGGCCACTTCTCGATCAAGCCGCACCGCAACGGGCTTCCGCTCGGGCAGCGCTACCTGCCCAACACGATGACGGTGGAGACCCGCTGGTCGCGGCTGCTCGTCACCGACTACTTGGAACCGGAGAGCGCGCCCCATCGCACCGACCTCGTGCGGGTCATCAGCGGCGAGGCCACCGCGTCGATCGTGTTCGCGCCCCGGCCCGAGTTCGGCGGCGTCCCCGTGCGGCTGCTGCGGGAGGAGGACGGCCTCCGGGTGCTGGGGACCTCCGAGCCGTTCGTGCTGCGCTCCCCCGGCGTGCAGTGGGAGATCACGAGCGACGGGCTGCACGACACCGCCAGCGCGCTGGTGGAGCCCGACCAGGGCAGGCCGGTGGTGCTCGAACTGCGGTGCGGCACCACCGACCTCGGCAGCCACGAGCTGAGCGAACTCGACCGGCGGTCCAGGGCAGGACGGTACTGGAGCGACTGGGCCACCACGCTGAAACTGCCGCAGGTGGAGCCCGAACTGGTCGCCCGGTCGGCGCTGACCCTGCGCGGGCTCGCCGACTCCGACACCGGGGGCGTGATGGCCGCCGCCACCACCTCCCTGCCCGAGGAGATCGGCGGGGTCCGCAACTGGGACTACCGCTACTGCTGGATCCGCGACGGCGCCATGACGGTGCGCGAACTGGTCTCGCTCGGATCACTCGACGAGGCCGAAGGCTTCCTGCGCTGGCTGCACGGCGTGCTGTCCACGCTCGCGGGCCCGGAACGGCTGCACCCGCTGTACACGCTGGCCGGAACCCAGCTCGGCGCCGAAGCCGTGATCGACTCGCTGCCCGGCTACAAGGGTTCGCGGCCGGTGCGCGTCGGCAACCTCGCCAACCACCAGGTGCAGCTCGACGTCTTCGGTCCCGTGGTGGAGCTCGTCATGACGCTCGCCGAGGCGCGGGGCGAGCTGCGGGACGAGGACTGGCAGATGGTGCGCGCCATGGCCGAGGCCGTGACCCGGCGCTGGTCGGAGCCCGACCACGGCATCTGGGAGGAACGGCACGTCCCGCGGCACCGCGTGTACTCGCGCGTCATGTGCTGGCTGACGATCGACCGCGCCATCAAGCTCGCCGAGATCTACCAGCGTCCGGTGCCGACCGGCTGGCACGAACTGCGCGACACGATCGCCACGGACGTGCTCGACCAGGGCTGGAACGACGAGGTGCGCGCCTACACCACCGCCTACGACGGCACGGACCTCGACGCGGCGTCGCTGTTCGTGGGGCTGTCCGGCCTGCTCGACCCCAACGACGAGCGGTTCCAGTCGACGGTGACCGCCATCGAGGCCGAGCTGCGCAGCGGCTCCACGGTCTACCGCTACCACAGGGAGGACGGCCTGCCCGGCAACGAGGGCGGCTTCCACCTGTGCGCGGCCTGGATGATCGAGGCGTACCTGCTGACCGGCAGGCGCACCGAGGCGGAGGAACTGTTCGAACAGCTCGTGGACGCCGCGGGACCGACCGGCCTGCTGCCGGAACAGTACGACCCGGTTGCCGAGCGCTCGCTGGGCAACCACCCGCAGGCGTACTCGCACATCGGTCTCATCCGCTGCGCACGCCTGCTCTCGGAAGCCTGAGGGTCACCGCGCCCTGTGCCGGGGTGCCGCGAAGGCCACCCTCGCTGCACAGGGCGCAGTGAAGGCCACCCTCGCTGCGTCTGACGCAGTGAAGGTGGCCTTCGCGGCACCAATCCCACGCGCGGTCACGGCTCGGCGGCGATGGTCACCGGCGGCCGGGGCCGGGTCGCCGCCATGCGATACGCCGCATCGAGTTCGTCGATCACCGCCGCCCGGTCCGCCAGTAGCCGTGACGGCAGCGTCTGGACCACGACCACGCCGTTCCGCGCGTAGCGGCTGTTCCTGGCGAGCGTCTTCGCATAGTCTGCGCGGTCGAAGTGGAACTCCACGGAATCGATCTCCCAAGCGAGGCCGACGTCGTCCCACCACGCATCCGGGCGTCCGACGTACTGGGAGTCGCTGCCGAGCAGCCGGGCGTTCCAGTGGCTCGGCGCGACCCCGAGGTGTCGCGACAACCGGCGACCATGCACTTCGGCGACCGACCGGAGGCCGTCGACCTGGGCGAGCACCCGACGCGGCAGGGCACTCCCGCGCTGGGAACCCTTCGCCAGTTCGTCTCGAAGTTCCGCGACCGAGCATTTGCCCCGCTGCATCGCCTCGACCAGGCATGCGGCGACGACGTCCCGTTCGCGAAGGCGCCGCACCGCGTCGAGCACCGCGCGCTGCGGCGGCGCCAGCGGGAGCCCCTGCCGTGACAGTGGCCGTGGCAGACGATGCGTCCGCTCGACCACGACGAACCCGCAGCTGGTCATCTCGCGTGCGTGCGGGACCAACACATGCACCGAGTGGTCGTCCACCTCAAGCCGCATACCCAGTCGCCGGCACGCCTCGACCCCCGTCACCACAGCGTTCGGCCCCGCGTGCAACAGCGCGGCCGTCACCTTCTGCAGCTGATCGGGTGGAGCGTTCTGCAGCACGACGATGCCGGGCAGGAGACGTCGCCACGGCCCTCCCGGTTGGCAACGGCGGTACACCGTCGCGCTGTCCATTCCCCCGGCCACGAGCGTCGCCACCCTCACGACGCCGCGGCGGCTCCGCTGCCGAAGAAGCTCCGAGTGATCGTCCCACCGTCCTCTGGTCATGCGGCAAGCTTCGCCGTGGTCGCAGGACGAGGGAATCCCGAACTGCGCAGCCTGTGGACAACTCTGCCCCTGTGGACAACTGGGATGCAGTGAAGGCCACCCTCGCTGCGTCTGGCGCAATCAGGGTGGCCTTCACTGCGTCTCGCGCAGCGAAGGTGGCCTTCGCGGCACCGCCCGCGGCTCAGCGGTACTTCGCCGCCAGGACTTCCAAGGCTTCGGCGAGGCTGGCGACCTCCATCGTCTTGATGCCGTCGGGCAGCGGCCCGGCATCGGGCGGCACGAACGCGTGCGTGAAACCCAGCCTCGCCGCCTCGGCCAGCCGCCTGCCGACCCCGGTCACCCGGCGTACCTCACCGGCCAGGCCCACCTCGCCGATCGCCACCAGCCTCGGCGACAGCGCCGTCTCGTACGCGGCCGACCACACCGCCAGCGCGACGGCCAGGTCCACGGCCGGTTCGGTGACCTTCATTCCCCCGACCGTGGCGGTGTACACGTCCTTGCCGCCGAGCGGGTTGCGGGTGCGTTTCTCCAGCACCGCCAGCACCATGCTCACCCGCGCCGAGTCGAGGCCGCTCACCGCCCGTCGCGGCTGCGGCAGCGCCGAGTCGGCCACCAGCGCCTGGACCTCACACAGCAGCGGCCGCTTGCCCTCCACGGTCACCGCGACCGCCGTGCCCGGCACGGCCTCGGCATGCCGGTTCAGAAACAGCCCCGACGGGTCGGGCACACCCTCGATCCCGTCGTCGCGCAGTTCGAAGCAGCCGATCTCGTCGGCCGCGCCGAACCGGTTCTTGACACCCCGCACCATGCGCAGCGTGGAGTGCTTGTCGCCCTCGAAGTGCAGGACGACGTCCACGAGGTGTTCCAGCACCCTCGGGCCCGCGACCGAGCCCTCCTTGGTGACGTGCCCGACCAGTACCACGGGCAGCCCCCGGTCCTTGGCGAGCGCGACCAGCGCCGCCGCCACCGCTCGCACCTGCGTCACGCCCCCCGGCGCTCCCTCGGCCTGGGGCGACGACATCGTCTGCACGGAGTCCACGATCAGCAGGCCGGGTTTGACGTCGTCGACATGCCCGAACACGGCGGACAGGTCGCTCTCGGCGGCGAGGTACATCGCCTCGTGGACGTTGCCGGTCCGTTCGGCCCGCAGCCGCACCTGCCCCGCGGACTCCTCGCCGGTCACGTACAGCGCCGCCCCCGAGGCACCACGGCCCTCCGCCCACTGGTAGGCGACCTCCAGCAACAGCGTGGACTTGCCGACCCCGGGTTCGCCCGCGAGCAACACCACGACCCCGGGAACGAGGCCGCCACCGAGCACCCGGTCGAGCTCGGAAACGCCCGTGGCGCGGGCGCGGGAGGTCTCGATGTCGACGTCGGCGATGGGACGGGCCGGCGAGCTGGGCGCCCCCGCGGCGACCTTCGCGATCGGAGCGCGCGAGTCGGCGCGCTCCTCCATCGTTCCCCACGCCTGGCACTCGGGGCAGCGGCCGCGCCACTTCGCGACTTCACAGCCGCACTCGGCACAGCGATAGGTCGAACCTTTGGCCACCCGCCGACGCTAACGCCGGCCACCGACAGTCCGCGCGCCGCCCGGCGGCGTCAGTGACCGCCGCCGTGCCCCTCGGGCTCGTTCGGGTTCGACCTCGGGTCGTCGGGTGCGGTCACCGGCACATCGAACGTCACGGAACCGGCGTCGCGGAACGTGAGAGTGAGCTGCACCATCTGCCCGGGACGGAGCTGCCGCTTGAGGCCCTCCAGGGTGAGCTGGCCCCGCGTGGGGTCGTCGGTGCTCAGCTCTCCGGAGGCGGGGTTGAGCACGAGGGTGCGCTGCGCGGGCACCGAACGGGACCCCTCGATCGCCACGTTGGAGGCGAGATCGGAGCGGGCGGAAACGAGTTCGTCGCCCTCGTAGCCTTCGTTGACGATCCACATGCTGATCTCGGCGTCACTGTTGACGGGGTACACGGCGGGGGCCAGTCCCTCCGCCTCCTCGGCCTCGTGCTCCTGCTGAGCCTGCTGTGACTGGCCCTGCGAAGCTTCCGGATAGTCGATCTCGGCATTGCGGATCGCGATCGTCCCGACACCGACCGAAGTGCCGTTGATGGTCGCCACCTGGGTGTCCGTCTGCGTGATCTGGCCAGCCCCGCAGCCCGCGACGAGCAACGCGGCGCCGACAGCGACCACGGCCGGACCGGCCGAGCCGACCATCGAGCCCACCATGCGACGTTTCACTTCCGGTCCCTCCTACTCAGGGCTGCCCTGGGCATCGACACTATCCCGACCCGCACGCTGGGAATTCACCCGGTGCCCCACGAGTGTGGCGCAGGCGGCACCGGACCACCGAGATCAACTAGCGGAATCGTGTCCACAATGGATTACCGGAAACGGCGGGAAAGACCCCGCCGTCACCTGCGTGAGTATGCGAATTACACATTTGTCAACCCCCTCGACTCCCCGAATCAGGCCACTGACCTGCGAAGACGAGTCCGGGTGCCTGGTTCGGCACCGAGCGCGCGTGCTAAGCTGGACGCAGCGAAAGGGGCAGAGGACACATGGTTTTCAAGGTCGGAGAGACCGTCGTCTACCCGCACCACGGTGCCGCACTCATCGAAGCGATCGAAACCCGCGTGATCAAGGGCGAGGAGAAGCAGTACCTCGTCCTGAAAGTCGCGCAGGGTGACCTCACGGTTCGCGTCCCCGCTGACAACGCCGAGGTCGTCGGCGTGCGCGACGTCGTCGGCCAGGACGGCTTGAACCGCGTTTTCGACGTGCTGCGCGCACCCCACACCGACGAGCCGACCAACTGGTCTCGCCGGTACAAGGCCAACCTGGAAAAGCTCGCCTCCGGCGACGTCAACAAGGTGGCCGAAGTGGTGCGCGATCTGTGGCGACGGGAGAAAGACCGTGGCCTTTCCGCTGGTGAGAAGCGGATGCTGGCCAAGGCGCGGCAGATTCTGGTCAGCGAACTCGCACTCGCCGAGGGCACCGACGAGGGCAAGGCCGAGGTCCTGCTCGACGAGGTGCTGGAAACCGCGGTGGTTTAGTCGCTGCGCCAGGTCATAGCACTGGTCCCCCTCGGGGACGACGACGTTCCGGACACGGCGGGCGCGCTGGCGCGCGTCAACGGTGTGACACTGCTCGCTCACGCCGTGCGTCGACTGGTGGACTCGGGTTGCGTCGACCGGATCGTGATAGCCGGTCCACACGCGACACCGTCCGGGCCCGACCTCGGGCTCGACCCGGATTCCGCCGTGTCCGTACTCGTCACGTCAGGCAATGCGGACCGGATCGAGTCGGCGCGCTGCGCACTGCGTCGCGCCGACCCTCGCCCGTCCGACGTCGTCCTGATACACGATCCGGTACGCCCGTTCACTCCGCCGGAGACGATCCGTGCGGTCGTCGCTGCTGTGCGTGACGGCGCGCCCGTGGCCGTGCCGGTGGAGCCCGTCACCGACACCGTCAAGGTGCTCGACGCCAGCGGTGACGTACTCCACACGCTGGACCGCGACCGGCTGCGCCGGGCGCAGTCGCCGCGCGGGTTCTCCGCCGCGCTGCTGGACCACGCGGACCTGAGCGAGGTGTTCTTACTCACCGGCGCCGCGGCGAGCGCGTGCCCGGTACCGGGACATCCGCACGGGATGCGCGTGAGCACCCCCTACGAACGCACGGTCGCCGAGGCCGTGTTCGCGCAAGCCGGGGAGAGGGACGGCGATGAGAATCGGTCAGGGAGTCGACGTTCACCCCATCGAGCCGGGGCGTGAGTGCTGGCTCGCCGGCTTGGAATGGCCCGGCGCCGATGGCTGCTCCGGACACTCGGACGGTGACGTCGCGGCACACGCCCTGTGTGACGCCCTGCTGTCGGCCGCCGGGCTCGGCGACCTCGGCGCCGTCTTCGGCACGGGAGACAGCCGATGGGCGGGCGCCCACGGCGCCGAACTGCTCACCGAGGTCCGCCGCCGCATCACCGCGGCCGGGTACCGCGTGAACAACGCGGTGGTCCAGGTCGTCGGCAACCGGCCCAAGATCGGCACACGGCGCGACGAGGCACAGCGCGTGCTCTCCGAGGCGGCGGGCGGCCCCGTTTCGGTCTCGGCGACCACCACCGACGGACTCGGTCTGACCGGGCGTGGTGAGGGTGTGGCGGCCATCGCGACGGCACTGCTCCTGCCCCGGTGACCGGTAGCGTGGCCCCGTGACGATCAAGGCGGTGCTCTTCGACTTCTCCGGCACACTGTTCCGGCTCGAACACGATCCGAGCTGGCTGGCCGATCTCACCGATCACCGGGGCGAGACCTTCGACGTCGAGGCCAGGGCCGAGTTGATGCGGCGCATGACGGCGCCGGTGACGCTGAGCGTGGATCTGGACGACGAGCACCTCCACGCATGGCACCACCGCGACCTCGATCCCGCCCTGCACCGCACCGTGTACCTGGAGGTGTTGCGGCAGTCGGGCATCCCGCACCGACAGCAGGCGGAGTCCCTGTATGGCAGGCTCGTCGATCCGGCGTCGTGGACGCCGTATCCCGACACCGCCGAGGTACTGCGACGGGTCTCGGGCGCGGGACTCGCTGTGGGCGTGCTGAGCAACATCGCGTTCGACATCCGGCCCGCCTTCACCAGGCTCGGCCTCGACCGGCACGTGGACGACTTCGTCCTCTCCTACGAGGTCGGCGCCATCAAGCCCGACCCGGCGATGTTCCGGCTCGCGCTCGACCGCCTCGGTGTGGCCCCCGGCAACGCACTCATGGTCGGCGACAGCGAGGAGGCCGACGGTGGGGCCCGCGCGCTGGGGTGCGCGTTCGCGCTGGTGGAGCCGTCACCGACGGCGACGCGCACGGACGGGCTGCTGACCGCCCTGCGCGAGCATTCCGTGCTCTGACCCGTACCATTTGCGACGTGGCCCTTCACCTGTTCGACACGGCGACCCGGCAGGTGCGCGAGTTCCGACCCGCGCGCGGTGGAACGGCGTCGCTGTACGTCTGTGGCGCCACCGTGCAGGGAATCCCGCACATCGGGCACGTGCGGGGCGCGCTCAACTACGACGTGCTGCGGCGGTGGCTGGTCCACTCCGGACTCGACGTGCTCTTCGTCCGCAACGTCACCGACATCGACGACAAGATCCTCACCAAGGCCGCCGACGCGGGCAGGCCGTGGTGGGAGTGGGCGGCCACCCACGAGCGCGCGTTCGAGGACGCCTACACCGCACTCGGCTGCCTGCCGCCGTCGGCGGCGCCGAGGGCCACCGGGCACATCACGCAGATGATCGAGCTGATCCAGCGGCTGATCGACTCGGGGCACGCCTACGCGGCGGGCGGAGACGTGTACTTCTCGGTGGCGACGTTCGGCGACTACGGCGCGTTGTCGGGCCAGCGGACCGAGGACGTGCAGCAGGGCGAGACCCAGGCCGAGGGCAAGCGCGACCACCGCGACTTCACGTTGTGGAAGGCGAGCAAGGCCGGCGAGCCCTCGTGGCCGACTCCGTGGGGCCCCGGCAGGCCGGGCTGGCACCTGGAGTGCTCCGCGATGGCGACGGCCTACCTCGGCTCGGAGTTCGACATCCACGGCGGCGGCGTCGACCTGGTGTTTCCCCACCACGAGAACGAGCGCGCCCAGTCGCTGGCCGCCGGTGACGGGTTCGCGCGGTACTGGCTGCACAACGCCTGGGTGACCATGTCGGGCGAGAAGATGTCGAAGTCGCTCGGCAACGTCGTCTCGATCCCGCAGATGCTGCGCCGCTACCGGCCCGTCGAGTTGCGCGCCTACCTCATCCAGCCGCACTACCGGTCCACCATCGAGTACTCCGACGAGGCGTTGTCGGAGTCGGCGCAGGGCTACCGGCGCATCGAGCAGTTCCTGCGTCGCATGCGGGGCACCGTCGGCGAGATCGGCATCGGCACCGTCCCGGCCGAGTTCGGCGCGGCCCTCGACGACGACCTCGGCACGCCGCAGGCGTTCGCGGTACTGCACAACACGGTGCGCGACGGCAACGCCGCACTGGACGCCGCGGACCGGGACAAGGCGCGGGAGCTGGCCGAGGCGGTCCGCGCGATGGTGGCGGTGCTGGGCATCGACCCGCTCTCGGCGCAGTGGGCCGAGCACGCGGGAGGCGGGACCGAGGCGTTGACCGCACTGGTGGATGCCCTGCTCGCCGAGCGCAGGAAAGCCCGTGCCGACCGCGACTTCGCCGCAGCCGATGCGATCAGGGACCGGCTCACCGAGGCCGGCATCGCCGTGGAAGACACCCCCGATGGTCCGATGTGGACAGTGAGAGACTGACGAATGGCTGGCAATTCCCGTCGCCGCGGCGCGATACGTAAGCAGGGCACGAAGAAGGGGTCCGTCGTCGGTTCCGGCGGCCAGCGCCGCAAGGGCCTCGAAGGCAAGGGGCCGACACCCAAGGCGGAGCACCGCCCCGGGCACCCGGCCCAGCGCAAGGCCGCCGCCGCGGCGGCACGGACCGAGCGCAAGCGCACGGCGTCCAAGAAGGCGGCCGACACCCCCGAGATCATCGCGGGCCGCAACCCCGTCGTGGAGGCGCTGCGGGCCGGAGTGCCCGCCACGGCCCTGTACGTGGCGCTGAACATCGACGCCGACGACCGCGTCACCGAGGCCGTGCGCGTCGCCTCCGACAAGGGCATCTCGCTGCTGGAGGTGCCGCGCGAGGAACTCGACCGCAAGACCGGCGGCGCGGTACACCAGGGCCTCGGCCTCCAGGTGCCGCCCTTCGACTACGCGCACCCCGACGACCTGCTGCGGGCCGCGCGGGAGTCCGGTGAGCCGCCGCTGCTCGTGGCGCTCGACGGCGTCACCGACCCGCGCAACCTCGGGGCGGTGATCCGCTCGGCCGCCGCCTTCGGCGCCCACGGCGTGCTGCTGCCGAGCAGGCGCAGCGCCGGCATGACGGCCGTGGCCTGGCGCACGAGCGCGGGCGCGGCCGCCCGCCTGCCCATCGGTGTGGCCACCAACCTCACCCGCCAGCTGCGGGAGTGGGCCGCCGACGGGCTGATGATCGCCGGGCTCGACGCCGACGGCGCCACGGACATCGACACGATGAACCTCGACGTGGACCCGCTGGTGGTCGTCGTGGGCTCGGAGGGCCGTGGCCTGTCCCGGCTGGTGCGGGAGACGTGCGACTTCACGGTGTCCATCCCGATGGCCGCGGGTGTCGAGTCGCTCAACGCGTCCGTCGCGGGCGCGGTACTGCTGGCGGAGGTCGCCCGCCGCCGCCGAGCCGCGGGCCGGGTCTGAAGCCGTGTCCGCAGGCTAGGTAGCCGTGTCCGCAGCTCCCGTAGCCGTGTCCGCACCTCTCGCATGTCATGGCGCGGGCCACTCGGTCACCATGTTCGCCTCATCGGGGGACGGCCTCGGCTAAGGTCACGGTGCGCAATCGTGACCAGGGGGCCGCTCGATGTCGTTCGTTTCGCCACTGTTCCTGTGGTATTTCCTGCCCGCGATCCTCATCGCGGTGCTCGTGCTGCCCCGGAGCTGGCGCAACGGCATCGTCGCGGTCGGCAGCCTCCTGTTCTACGCCACCGGCGCGGGCGCGTTCACGCTGCTGCTGCTGGCTTGCATGGTGGTGAACTTCGCGGCGGGACCGCACCTGGAGCCCGACCCGTGGGGGATGCGCTCGCAAGCCCAACGGCGGTGGCTGTTGATCGGCGTGGTGGCATTCGACCTGTCGATCCTGCTGGTGTGGAAGTACGCGGGGTTCGCCACGGAACAGATCGCGTGGTTCGCCCAGCTGTTCGGCGGCGACGTTCCGATCGCGGAGCTGGCACTGCCCATCGGCATCTCGTTCTTCACGTTCCACCACATCTCCTACGTGGTCGACATCTATCGTGGTGAGCGCCCGGCGCTGCGTAATCCGGTGGCGTTCGGCACCTACATCTCGATGTTCCCGCAGCTCGCGGCAGGGCCGATCGTGCGCTATCACGAGATCGCCGACCAGCTCCCGCAACACCGCTCGCACCGCCTCGACGACATCGCCGCGGGCTTCCCGCGTTTCGCGCTCGGACTGTGCAAGAAGGCGGTGATCGCCGACTCGCTCGCGCCGATGGTGGACGCCTGCTTCTCCACCCCCGCCGACGAGATGACCTTCGCGATCGCGTGGCTCGGCGCGATCGGGTACACGTTGCAGCTGTACTTCGACTTCTCCGGCTACTCGGACATGGCCATCGGCCTCGGCCGGATGCTCGGCTTCCGGCTGCCGGAGAACTTCGCGCGGCCGTACTCGTCGGTGACGGTGACGGAGTTCTGGCGGCGCTGGCACATGTCGCTGTCCCGCTGGTTCCGCGACTACGTGTACATCCCGCTCGGCGGCAACCGTGGCAGTGCGGCGAAGACGTACCGCAACCTGTGGATCGTCTTCCTGCTGACCGGTTTCTGGCACGGGGCGGCGTGGACCTACGTGGTGTGGGGGCTCTACCACGGAGTTCTGCTGGTCGTCGAGCGTGCCACCGGCAGGGACACCTCGCCCGCGACCACGGGCGCGCGGGTCGGCAGGCGCGCCCTCACGCTGGTGCTCGTCGTGTTCGGCTGGGTGTTCTTCCGCTCCCCCGACCTCGGCTACGCGTTCACCGTGGTCGGCACCATGCTGGTCCCCGACTTCAGCGGGCTGAGCGACGTCGTGGCGACCGCGCTCACCAACCAGCGTCTCGTGCTGCTGCTGGCCGCGCTCGCGGTGTTCTTCCTGCCCGCCCGCCCGGTGACAGGGCCGATGCTCGAATCGGCGCGCACCACGCCAGCCACGGTGCTGCGCATCGGCGTCATGACAGTCGGCGCGATCTACGCCGCCATCCTCGTGGCCACCGGCACGTTCAGCCCGTTCTTGTACTACCAGTTCTGATCGCGGCGAATGACTTCGGCTGCACCGAGTACGTGTCCGTCCAGCGACCTCGGACGGCAACCGGGGGCCGTTCCGGGTCTCTAGACGCGTTCTTCCCGCTACCCTGTCTGTACCTTTTCGCAGTGAGGGCCCCGGTATGACAACCGGGGCATGCGAAAGGGTCGATCTCTGCGGAGGGTGTGGGTGCGATGACGCCGCAGCCAGATGCCGACCTGCTCATCGGTCGACGTATCCAGCGCTATCGCGAACGCGCGGGCATGTCTCGCCCGGTGCTGGCCGGGCTTGTCGGCCGCTCGGCCGAGTGGGTCAAGGCCGTCGAGACCGGCCGTTTGCAGGTGCCGAAGCTGCCGATGCTGCTCAAGCTCGCGCAGGCCCTCGGCCTCGAGGACCTCGCGGATCTCACTGGGAACGGTCACGCCGTGTCGGTCGAGCGGTTCGGAGGCTCACGGCATGTCGCGTTGTCGGCGGTGCAGAAGGCGCTGACGGAGTACCGCGTGACGCCTGCCGGTGCTCCGCCGTCCGTGCCGCACCTCGCACACCGGCTCGACCAGGCATGGGGGGTACGGCACAGCTCACCGGATCACCGCACACAACTCGGTGTCCTGCTGCCCGACCTGATCCGTGATGCACAGACCGCCGTGCGTCTGCTGCGTGGTGACGAGCGCCGGGACGCGCGGCGCGTGCTCAGCGGGGTGTACCAGCTCGCCGACTTCTACGTCGCGTACCAGCCCGCACCCGAACTGGTGTGGATGGTCGCCGACCGGGCCGTGACCGAGGGCCAGGAGGCCGACGACCCCTACATCGCCGCGGGTGGCGCATGGGCGATGGTGCAGGCGTTGCGCGACGCGGGTAGGTGGGACGAAGCGCTCGCCGTCGCGAACGACGCGATACGGCAGCTACAACCGCACCTTGACTCCGCACCCGTCGACTGGCGAGGCATGGTCGGCGCCCTCGAGGCCGAGATCTCCTACGTCCACGCTCG
The DNA here is from genome assembly GCF_005862235.1 of Saccharomonospora piscinae. Taxonomy (GTDB): domain Bacteria; phylum Actinomycetota; class Actinomycetes; order Mycobacteriales; family Pseudonocardiaceae; genus Saccharomonospora; species Saccharomonospora piscinae. The sequence continues at coordinate 49,077 of NZ_VCEK01000002.1, forward strand.
CCGAGGACGGCACGGCGAGGCGTGGGCGCACTGGGAAACCGCCGACCGGATCGCGCACACGCTCGGCCCCGGATACCGGCACGTCCAATCCAGTTTCTCCCCGTCGGTGATGGGCGCTCACGCGGTCACACTCGGCGTCGAGCTGCGGCGACCAGCTGAGGCGCTGCGCGCGGCAGACCAACTGGATCCAACGTCGATCGCGTCGGTGCCGAGGCGGAGCCGCCACCTGATCGAAGTCTCACGTGCCTACCAGCAGCGCGGTGAGCGGCACGCGGTGTGGGCGTTGCTCGCGGCCGCGGAACGGACCGCCGTGGAGACGATCCGCTACAACGGGTTCGCCCGGGAAATGCTGGTCGACCTCCGCCAGCACCCACCTACCGGCCTCAGCGACGATGTTCAGGCCCTCTGCGAGCGCGTAGGGGTACCCGCCTAGACCGAACAGGTGAGGGTACGAACCGTACCCCCTGACCGATGCGTCGGCTCGTAGCTTCCCGGCCATGAGGAACAGCCGAGCATGCCTGGCCGGTCGGCACACGGCGCCGCGCGCGAGCGAGAACGACTGCCACGATCAGGCGTCCGCCGATGCGCCCGAGCTGTACGCATATGACGAGGACGGTCAGCGGTGATCGCGCGGGACCGCGAGTTGCTGGCCCGCCTGGCGCGAGTGAACCGCGACCTCGGGCAGGTCGCGCTGCGGCTGATGGCCGCGCAGGACGGCGGCGAACTGCCTGCCGGTGGGCTGCGCGAGGTCGGTGAAGCGCTGAGCGTCCTCGGAGGCGACATGCTCGCCCGTGCGAACGAGCTGGACGGCCACACATTCCCGGCAGTACAATGTTCCGTGCTATGTGCGCTGTGTTGCGCTGAGCCGGTCACGCGGCCCGACCAGCCACGCACCACCGTCGACGGCCGGTTCTGCGGCGGCTGAATCGCCCGATGCCTCGACGACACCCACCACCGGCACTGGTGCGCCGTCGACACACTCGGCCAGGCCAACCAGCTCGACGGCCGCACTATCGCGGAGGCGCCGAGTGCATGACTCGCCACGACCGTCCTCGCACCCGTGGTGGATGACCGCCCAACCATGCAGCTCTACCGCCTCGACCCCATCCCCCCGGCCTGGCCCACCGTCGACGAACTCCGGGCCGCCCAAGCGCGCCGCGCTGCGGGAGACCACGCGGCCGTCGGTGAGCGTCCTGCGCGACGTGCTGGACGGACTCCGGCGCCTGCGGTAGGCGCAGTGCCTCGGGCATACCCGGGGCGTTCCGGAGAGAAATCACCCGTCAGCGTGGTTTCACCGAAACCCTCCCGCGATCGTGGTTCGGACCGGCCTCCGGTGCTAACGCCCCGATAGCGGGCGGCGACCTGTCGTCCGCTATCGGGAGATGCTGATGGGAGTCCTCATCATGCTGCTTCGCCAAGCCACACTCACGTTCCTGTTCGCCGCCGCAACGATGCTTCCGGCGGCCGGGCTCGCGAACGCTCAGGATCTCGACTGCGCGAACTTCTCCACACAGGCAGAGGCGCAGGCGGAGTTCGACCGTGATCCGAGCGATCCGCACCGGCTCGACGCCGATGACGACGGCATCGCGTGCGAGGTGCTGAACGGCACGACAGCGCCACCGCCGCCCGCCACAACCACCCCCGATGCGACGGACAGCAACGGCCAGGTGCGCCGGACTCCCGACGGTGGTGTTGCCACCGGAGACGGCTCACTAGCCGACGGCGATTCGGTGGCCGTGCCCGCCGTCATCGGCTTGCTGGGACTCGGTACTGCGGCTACCGCAACCGTCGTCGCAGCTCGCCGTCGAAACGTCTGAGCCCCACCGCCGCGAAGGCCACCCTCGCTGCACCACACGCAGTGAAGGTGGCCTTCGCGACACCCCTCAGGCGAGGCTGCCGCGGACTTCGGTCGCTGCGGCCACCAGGTGGCGCAGCGCCGGTTCGACCTCGGCGTAGCCGCGGGTCTTCAGGCCGCAGTCGGGGTTGACCCACAGCCGGTGTGCCGGGACCGCCTCCAGCGCCGCGCGGAGCAGGTCGGTCATCTCGGCCCGCTCCGGTACGCGCGGCGAGTGGATGTCGTACACCCCCGGCCCGACGCCCCGCGCGAAGCCGACGGCGCCCAGGTCGCCGAGCACCTCCATGCGGGAGCGGGCCGCCTCGATGCTGGTGACGTCGGCGTCGAGCGCCACGATGGCGTCGATGACGTCACCGAACTCCGAGTAGCACAGGTGTGTGTGGATCTGGGTGTCCGCACGCACGCCCGAGGTCGCGAGCCGGAACGCGGCCACCGCCCAGTCCAGGTAGTCCCGCTGCCGGCCGGCGCGCAACGGCAGCAGCTCGCGCAGAGCGGGCTCGTCGACCTGGATCACCCGTAGTCCGGCGGACTCCAGGTCCGCGACCTCGTCCCGGATGGCCAGTGCCACCTGCTTCGCCGTGTCGCCCAGCGGTTGGTCGTCGCGCACGAACGACCACGCGAGGATGGTCACGGGGCCGGTGAGCATGCCCTTGACCGGCTTGTCCGTGAGGCTCTGCGCGTAGGTGGCCCACTCGACGGTGATGGGTGCCGGGCGCGACACGTCGCCGAACAGGATCGGGGGCCGCACACACCGCGACCCGTACGACTGCACCCAGCCGTGGTCGGTCTCGGCGAACCCGGCGAGGTGCTCGGCGAAGTACTGCACCATGTCGTTGCGTTCGGGTTCGCCGTGGACGACGACGTCGAGCCCGAGTTCCTCCTGCAGCCGCACCACGCGCTCGATCTCGGTGCGCATCCGGGCGGTGTAGCCGGCCTTGTCGAGATCACCCCGCCGCAGCGCCGCCCTCGCCCTGCGGACGTCCGTGGTCTGCGGGAACGATCCGATGGTGGTCGTCGGCAGCGGCGGCAGGCGCAGCGAGTCGTCCTGGGCCACACGGCGGGTCTCGTAGTCCTCCCGGCGTGTGTCCTCCGGGCGCAGCGCGGCCAGCCGCCGCCGCACCCGCTCGTCGCGCACCCGCTCGGCCCGTGCCCGGTCGGCCACGGTCTCCCGTGCCGCCGTGAGTTCGTCGGCCACCGGGTCACGGCCCTCGCTCAGGGCACGCCCGAGCACGACGACCTCGTCCACCTTCTGCCGCGCGAACGCCAGCCACGACGCGACCTGCGGGTCGAGGCGGGTCTCGGCGGCCACGTCGTAGGGCACGTGGAGCAGCGAGCAGGACGTCCCGACGGCGACCTCCCCCGCCATCCCGAGCAGGGTGGCGGCCGTGCTCAGGGCGCGATCGAGGTCGGTGCGCCACACGTTGCGCCCGTCGACGAGACCCGCGACCAGGGTCTTGTTCCGCAGGCCCGGTAGCGCCGCGAGGTCCTCGACCCGCGGGTCACCGGCCCGGAGGTCGAGACCGATCGCCTCGATCGGCGCGCTCGCCAGTACCGGCAGCGCCTCGCCGAGATCGCCGAAATAGCCGGGCACGAAGATGTTGGGCCGGTCGGTGAGCGAGCCCAGCACCCGGTACGTCTCCTCCAGCGCGGCCAACTCGGCCGGGCCGCGATCGGCGACGAACGCGGGTTCGTCGAGCTGAACCCACTCCGCTCCGGCGCGATGCAGCTCGCCCAACAGCTCCGCGTACACCGCGACCAGATCGTCCACAGTGTCCAGTGGGGTGAACCCCGTCGGCGCCTCGGAGTCTGGTTTGGACAGCAGCAGGAACGTAACCGGCCCGACCAGCACCGGCCTGGTGCGCACACCTTGCTCCAGCGCCTCCCGGAAGTGCTCGACGGCGGTGCGGTCGGTGAGCGAGAACCGGGTTTCCGGACCGATCTCCGGAACGAGGTAGTGGTAGTTGGTATCGAACCACTTCGTCATCTCCAGCGGCGGCACCGGGCCGACTCCCCTGGCCATCGCGAAGTAGGTGTCGAGCGACCCGAGGCCGAGCCGGGTGTAGCGGGATGGGATCGCACCGAACGTCACCGCCGTGTCCAGCACGTGGTCGTAGAACGAGCCCGTATTGCCCGGCACCGAGCCCAGCCCGGCCTCGTGCAGGGTTCGCACGGTGTCGGCCCGCACCGCGCGGGCGACGTCGCGCAGGTGCGCCTCGTCGATCGTCGAGGCCCAGTAGCGCTCCAGGGCGCGCTTGAGTTCCCGGTCCGGTCCGATCCTGGGGTAGCCGAGTACGGTCGATCCGATTGTGCTGGTCAACGCTCTCTCCTCGCGAGCTCGACGGCGTCGCCGGGAACCGAGCGCGAGCACACAGGCGGCCGCGGGGCGGCGTGTTGCCGTCCGTGGCGTTCGTGGCGTCCGCGAGACTTCCCCTCGGAATCCCGGCGTCGCGCGCACCGGCGGTGCGCGCACCGGTGGCAGGTCTTCGGACTCGCGGGCGCGCCGGACACGCTCCGGCTCCTACTCGCCGTCGGCTTCCCAGGCCGGTTGGCCCAGTGCCGGTTCCCGATCGTGTGACCGGCCACGGCTTTCGTTCCCACTCACCGCTGCGGGGCAGTCCCGGAATCACACCGGGTTCCCTCTTGCCTCACCCACCCGAGCCGGGCAGGTGAACCACCAGCGCGCCTCAGGCTAGTGCAGTCCCCCGTGCCGACCAAGGGTCCGCGCTCACTGCTCGGGTTCGTCCGGCACGAACGCCAGCTGGTCGGGATGGAACGAGTCCCGGCGCGGGGGCGGCAACCACGCCTCGGGCCGGACACTCTTGCGCCTGCCCAGCTCCGCGAAGTCGAGCGGAGCCGCCAGATCGGCTCCGTACTCCGCTCCGTCGGTCACCGGCGCGAACGCCAGGTCGGCCGGGTCCATCCCGATACCCACCACGACGAGGTACACGTCGTCCAGCGCCGTGCAGAACGCCGCCCAGCCGCCCGCGAAGTGCCACACTCTGGCGCGCACCTGCGCACCTTCGAGGCGCCACCACACGATCGGCCAGTCGGCGTAGCGCTGGGCCTCGTGTTCGGCGTGTTCGACCAGCGCGGGAATGAGGCCGTCGGGCCTCGGCACGGAGCTGTCGGGAAGCGTGACGTTCACGACCCCGAAGGCGCCGCTGAACGCGACCTCCACCAGCGGGTCCTTGCCGTTCGGGCACATCACCGCCTCGTAGCGGCGTTTCGGCAGCGTTCCCACCCTGACCCCGCTGTCGGCGTCCGGTTCCCGGTGGCCGAGCCACAACGCCCACGGCGGCCTGCCGGGCAGCCCTTCGAAGAAATCCACCCAGCGCGCACCGGTGAAGGTGTCGTCGAGTCCGTACGCCTGGAAGTCGACGACCGACGATGTCTGCTCTACGGCGTCCGAGTCCACCTGACGATGGTGCACCGCCGACGGCGTTTCGGCAGCCCGGCTTCACCCACGTTCACAGCTGCCACCGGCGGAATCCGGCCTCGGCGTCCACGACGTTGCCGACGATGGTGGCCGCGTCCTCGCTCAACAGCAGGGCCACCACCGAGGCCGCGTCAGCGGGCGTGTTCCAGCCGCCGCTGGGCAGCTGGCTGGCCACGGCACGGGTCAGTTCGTCGGTGGCCCATCCGGTGTCGGTGGGGCCTGGATTGACGCAGTTGACCGTGATCCCGTCGGCCACGAGTGCGTCCGACAGAGTGAGCGTGAGCTGGTGCAACGCGCCCTTGGTGGCCGCGTACGGGATCTCCGACGCCATCGGCGCCCGGTGCTGGCCCGAGGTGAACAACACGACGCGCCCCCCGTGTGCCGACCCGTGTGCGCGGTACCGCTCGGCGAAGGCGCGCACGAGCAGCAGCGTGGCCCGCACGTTGACCGCCCAGGTGAGGTCGAGTTCCTCGGCCGTCGACGCCGCGAGGTCGTGGGCGGAGCTGCGCGCGTGGTTGACGATCAACGTGTCGAGTTCACCGAAACGGGCGACGGCCGCGCGGATGACCCGTTCGGGCGCGCCGGGGTCCGCGAAGTCCGCTTCGAGGTGCCCGAGGGAGTCACCGCCGCCGAGTTCGGCGACGACCCCGTCGATCCCCCGTGGGTCGGCGCCCCACGGCTCGGTGGCGTCGTACGGGGACCACGACTGGGCGAACACCCGGTGCCCGTCGGCCAGCAGCCGCCGCGCGACCGCGAAGCCGATGCCCTCGGCCCTGCTCACACCCGTGACCAACGCTGTTCGCATGGCGCGCCAGTCTCACCGCGACCCGGCGACGCGGCAACCGGTTTTCGGTCCCGCTCAGGCGGGCTGTTTCTCCTCACCGGAACGGTCCCCGGACTCGGCGGTGCCCTTCGGCTCGCTTTCGGTGGACTCGTCCTCCGGGGCCGGATCGTTGCCGAGCCGGTCGACGGCCTGCCGCAGCGCGGACTGGCTGGCAGTCAGGCGGTCCAGCACCGTGGACCGCAGCTCGTAGGCCTCCCTGCGCAGCGAGCGGGCCTCGGCGAGGCGGCTCTCGGCTTCGGCGATCATCGCGTCGGCCTTCTCCTCGGTGACCCGACGCAGCTCCGCTGCCTCGTTCTCGGCGCGTTCCCGGTCCGCGGCGAGCTGGTCCTCGGTCGACTTCCGCTGCTCGTCCCGCTGCCGCTGCGCCTCCTCGTCGAGGCGCGTTCGCTCGGCGGCGGCCTGCTCCGCGAGCTGTTCGGCGTCGGCCTGTGCCTTGTTCCGGGTCTTCTCCGCGTAGGCATCGGCCGCCTCGCGGGTGTCGGCGGCGTCCTGCTCCGCCTTCGCGCGCAGCTCGGCGATCTCCTCCTCCGCGAGCTGCATCATGGTCTTGACCCGCTCGGTCATGGCTGCGGGGCCCGCGGGATCGTCGACCATCCGCGCCAGTGCGGTCTTGGAGTCGGCCAGCTCCTTCTGCGCGTAGCTCAGCGCCTTGGTCAGCTCCGCGACCGACGCCGTGGCGTCGTCGCGGTGGCGTGCCGCGCTGGCCAGCTCCTCCCGCAGGGTCGAGATGTGCTCGTCCACCTGCGCCTGGTCGTAGCCACGGAAAGCCGTCGCGAACTGCGTGTTTGTCGCCTGTGTGGGGGATGCCTGCGCTTCAGCCATCGGGCCACCATAATGAGTCCGGGTTGCCGATCCCATACCTTTCGCACGCGGATTCCGGCGAACTGCGTGCCGAGTGCGATGAAAGGTTCCGCACGAACCCGGAAGACGGGCGCCGGCAAGGAGGTCGCAGTGGAGGCCGTTCTCGACGACCTCGCCGGGAACTGGCCGCTCTACGCCGCGATCCCGGTCGTCGCGGCACTGATCGGCTACGTGACCAAGCGGGTCGCGATCGAGATGATGTTCCGGCCGCTGGAGTTCGTCGGCGTGCGCGGAACGGTCCTCGGCTGGCAGGGTGTCGTGCCCCGGCACGGTGGCCGGATGGCCGCGACGGCGGCCGACCTGCTGACTCGCAACGTCCTCGACGTGTCCGACGTGATCGCCCGGATCGATCCGGCACGGCTCACCCGCGAAATCGAACAGCCGTTACTGCGGGCGGTCGACGAGATCGCCAGGGAGGTGCTCGCCGAGCAGCATCCCCGGTTGTGGGAGCGGCTGCCACCGATGGCGCAGGACCTGCTGGTCAAGCACGTGCAGGCCGGTTCGCCCCGGCTGGTCGGCCAGGTGATGGCCGAACTGCGGGACAACATCGACGATCTCCTCGACGTCCGACAACTGAGCGTGCAGCGTCTGACCCGGGACAAGGCCCTGCTCGTGAAGCTGATCCGCGAGACGTCCCGCCCGGAATTGGCGTTCATCGCTCGATCGGGTATCTATTTCGGGTTTTTCCTCGGGATCGTTCAGTCGATCGTGTGGGCCTTGACGAAGAATCCTCTCGTCATGCCGATCTTCGGCGCCTGCATCGGGCTGTTCACCGACTGGCTCGCCATAAAACTGATCTTCGTTCCCCGCGACCCGATCCGGCTGCCGGGCGGATTCCTGTGGCAGGGCAAGTTCCAGCGCAGAAGGGCGGAGGTCGCCCGCGAGTACGGCGAGATGATCGCCAACGAACTGCTCACCGTCGACAACCTGCTGGACGCGATCCTGCGCGGCCCGAAGTCCGACCGCCTCGTGGCGATGGTGCGCAGGCTGGTGGCCGACACCGTCGACGAGCAGGTGAGTTCCGCGCGTCCGCTGGTACGCGCCACCATCGGGCAGCCCCGGCTCGACGCGATCAAGGACGCGGCTGCGCGCAGGGCGCTCGACCGGCTCCCTGGCACCCTCGCCCCGGCGCGGGGCTACCTGGCTCGGGCGATGGACGTCGCGACGGTCGTGGAGCAGCGGATGATGCGCATGACCTCCGTGGAGTACGAGGGACTGCTGCGGCCCGCGTTCCGGCAGGACGAGTGGAAACTCGTCGCCGTCGGCGGCGTCATCGGGTTCGTGGTGGGCGAGCTCCAGGTCCTGCTGATGCTGCACTGACCGGCTCGGGCTCCACCGCGCCGCTGTCGGTCACTCCGCTCGCCCTGCCCCGGACCAGCTCCACGAGCCTGCAACCGAGATAGATGGTGAACGAGATGGCGGTGACGAAGAAACTGACCGGCGCACCGGGCGCCAGCGACAGCACGATGCCGCCCAGCGCGGCGGTTTCGGCGAACATGACGGCGAGCACGGTGGCCCGCAGGGGGCTCGCCGTCACGCGCGCGGCGGCGGCGGCCGGGGTGACCATCAACGCCACGACGAGCAGGGCGCCCACGATCTGCACACCCAGCGCGGTGGCCACGCCGATCAGCACCGCGAACAGCGGCGCCAGCAGGCGGACCGGAACCCCCCGCGCGGCGGCCACGGCGGGATCGACGCTGGCGAACAGCAACGGCCGGTAGATCAACGCGAGCACCAGCAGCACCACGCCCGCGGCCACCAGCAGTGCGGTCAGATCCGTCGGCTCGATCGCCACGATCTGGCCGACCAGGATGCCGAACTTGTTGGAGGTGCGGCCCGGGTAGTACCAGAGCAGCAACACCCCGAGGCCCAGTCCGAACGCGAGGATCACGCCGATCACCGAGTCGCGGTCCGACTCGCGGCCACCGAGCAGGCCGAGCAGCAACGCGGCCACCACGGCGCCCACCAGCGCCCCGTAGCTCACACCGATCCCGAGCAGCAGCGCGGCGGCGGCACCGGTGAAGGCCAGCTCGGCGGTGCCGTGGACGGCGAACGACATGCGCCGCATGACGATCAGCGGCCCCAGCGTTCCCGCCACGAGGCCCAGCACGGCGGCCGCCAGCAGGGCCGTCTGCACGAAGTCGAAGCCGAGCAGCTCCATCGTGAGGTCGAAGTCGAACAACTGGTCCATGGGCAAGCCTTCGGAATCGGTGGTGGAAGCGTTCGGGGCCGCGCAAGCTCAGTGGTGAACCTCGTCCTCGCACAACGCACTCTGTGCGCCCGCGACGTGGATCTGGCCTCCCACCCGCAGGACCTCCACCCTCGACCGGTACAGCTCGGACAACGTCTCCGACGTCATCACCTCGTCGGGCGGGCCAATCCGGAACTGGCCATCCACGAGATAGAGCACCCGGTCCACGGCCGACAGGATCGGGTTGATCTCGTGGGTGACGAACAGGACGGCCGTGTTCGTCGCCCGCCTGCGCTCGTCGATGAGCCCCGCCACGATCCGCTGGTGGGTGAGGTCGAGCGAGGCGAGCGGTTCGTCGCAGAGCAGTACAGCGGGCTCACCGATGAGGGCCTGCGCCACCCGCAGCCGCTGCTGCTCGCCCCCGGAGAGCCTGCCGACGGGCGAATCGGCGTAGTCGGTGGCGCCGACGGCCTCGATCGCCGAGTCGATCAACCGCCCGCGACGCCGCAGGCCCCGCAGGCCGAACCCCCAGCTGTGCCCGTCGAGCCCGAGGCCCACGAGATCCCGGCCGCGCAGGGTCAGCCCGTCGTCCATCGCGCGCTGCTGCGGCACGTATCCGACCCGGTCATTGCCACGCCCCGGCGGGCGGCCCGCCACGGTGACCGTGCCCGCGCTCAGCGGCTGGAGTCCCAGCAGCACCCGCAGCAGGCTGGTCTTGCCCGACCCGTTGGGGCCGAGCACGGCCAGAAACTCACCGGGCGCGACGTCGAGATCGAGCCCCGACCACAGGGTGCGCTCGCCGAACCGCAGGGCCCCGCCCCTGACCTCGACGGCCGCACCGCGCGGGTCCGTCATGTCCACTCGGGTCATTCGCTCACTCGTCCAGGGCCTTCTCCAGCGCGTCGACCTGACGGCTCATCCAGGCAATGTAGTCGGTCTGTTCGTCGGGCAGTGTCTCGGTGACGTCGACGATCGGAGTGCCTGCCTCCCGTGCCGCGGCGATCACCTTCTCGGTGGCCGGTGTGGCCGTCTGCGTGTTGCGGACCACCGCGTCGACCTCACCGCCCACCAGCTCCAGCATCCGCTGCTGCGCGGCCACCGGCACGTCGGTCTCGTTCTCAACGGCGGCGGCGAACTCGCGGGGTGTCGCGTCGTCGACTCCTGCGGCCAGCAGCAGGTAGTGCGCGATGGGCTCGGTCGCGGCGACCCGCGTTCCCTCGTGGTCCGCCGCGAGGCTCTCGACCCGGTGGTGCAACTCGTCGACGCGCTCGGTGAACGCGGCCGCGTTGTCCTCGAACGTCGCGCGCTGTTCCGGACGCAGTTCGCCGAGATCGGCCGCCACCTGGTCCGCGACGGCGGCGACCACGGGCAGGTCGTACCAGACGTGCTCGTTGCCGTGGGCGTGGTCGTGGGCATGCCCGTGGCCCTCGTGGCCACCGTGGCCATCACCCTCGTGGCCCTCGCCGTGACCGTCGCCCTCGTCGCCGTGACCGTGCTCCCCGTGCTCGTCCGCGGACTCCTCCGCGTGGTCCCCGGCAGAGCCGCTGTCGGCACCGTCGGCCCCGTCCGCGCTGTCCACCGCCACGACGGCCGGAGCCTCGGCGTTCTCGGCGAGCTGGACGAAGAAGTCGTCGTAACCGCCCCCGTTGTAGACGAGCAGGTCGGCCGAGCGCACCTCGGCGGCGTCGACGGCTCCGGCCTGGTAAGAGTGCGGGTCGGCCGACGGGTCGTCGATGAGCGCGGTCGCCTCCACCTGGTCTCCCCCGACCGCGGACACGACGCCAGCCCACACGTTCGTGGAAGCGACCACCTGCACGCGGCCGTCCGCGTCCGACGAGTCGCCCGAACCGGCGGAGTCACCACCGCAGGCGGACGCGGTCACGGCCAGCGCGGCCGAGACCGAGACACCGGCCAGCACACGGCCCCGACGGGAGGTTGTGATCGACGATCGCACTCCGAGCCACCTCAGCATTTGGAAATGATTGTCGATATCACTGTACCTCATCGAGCGACTGTTAACCCACCGGTCGGGTGATCAGTGCAGCTACGGACCGCAACCATGTGACGCACGCTGGAGGCTGCTTCTGCTGCGGCTTCTGAACCGTTACGGTTTGTTCATGAACCGGCCGATGCGAACCAGGCGGGGAGCGACACTCGCGTCGCTCGCCGCCGAACTGGGCGTGTCCAGGACGACGGTGTCCAATGCGTACAACCGGCCGGACCAGCTCTCCCCCGAACTGCGGCAGCGCGTCCTCGACACCGCGCGCAGGCTCGGCTACCCCGGGCCCGACCCCGTCGCCCGGTCCCTGCGGACCCGCAAGGCGGGCGCGGTCGGGCTGCTGCTCACCGAGAACCTCTCCTACGCCTTCCGCGACCCCGCGGCCGTGGGCGTACTCGAAGGGCTCGCGCTCGCCTGCGAAGACGAGGGAGTCGGACTCCATCTCGTGCCCGCCAGCCCGGGCAGCGAGGAGGTCGCCGCCGTCCACCGCGCCGGTGTCGACGGCTTCGTCGTCTACTCGGTGCCCGACGACGACCCGCACCTCGCGGCCGTGCTGTCCCGCCCCGTTCCCACCGTGGTCGTCGACCAGCCACAACTCGACGGTGTCGATCGGGTCGGCCCCGACGACGAGACCGCCATCGTGCAGGTCGCCAACCACGTCGTGGGCCTCGGCCACCGGCAGGTCGGTGTGCTGTGCATGCGGCTGGGACGCGACCGCAACGACGGCTTCGTTCCCCTCGACCGGCAGCAGGAGGCGCACTACCACGTCCAGCGCACCCGGCTCGCCGCGCTCGCGAGGACCTTCGAGGCCGCGGGTGTCGCCTGGAACACGATTCCCGTCGTCGAGCGCTTCGATCACACCGTGGACGACGGCGCGACGGCCGCCCGGCAGCTGCTCGACGCCCACCCGCGCGTCACGGCCCTCATCTGCACCTCCGACATCCTCGCCCTCGGCGCTCTCGCCGAAGCGGGGCGGCGGGGGCTGCGCGTGCCGGCCGACCTGACGATCACCGGTTTCGACGGTATCGCCGAGGCGTCCCGCGCCGGGCTGACGACCGTCCACCAGCCCGTCCTGGAGAAGGGCAAGGCCGCGGGCAAACTGTTACTCGGTGCCGCGGACCGGGTCGCCCCGAAGGTGATCACGTTGCCCACCGAGCTCCGGGTCGGCACGACGTCGGCTCCGCCGCGCACCGCGGAGGAGCGCTGGTTCGGCCCGTGACCGTCCCGACGGCCTTCCCACCCGGCAGGAACGAAAGGCAGCCATGACCGCGATCGACGAACTGCTCCAGCGCAACGACCAGCTCGGTGCCGTCACACCCGGGGACCGGTCCTCCCCGAGGCCCTCCCTCCAGGTGGCCATCCTGACCTGCATGGACGCGCGGATCCGGGTGTTCGAGGTCTTCGGGCTGCGCCAGGGCGAGTCGCACGTGCTGCGCAACGCGGGCGGCGTCGTGACCGACGACATGATCCGCTCGCTGGCGCTGAGCCAGCGCAAGCTCGGCACCCGTGAGGTGCTGGTCGTGCAGCACACCGACTGCGGGCTGAACGCGGTCACCGAGGACGGGTTCAAGGACGAGCTGGAGGAGGCCAGCGGGATGCGGCCCCCGTGGGCGGTGGAGGCGTTCCGCGACATCGACGCCAACGTCCGGCAGTCGGTCAAGCGGGTGCGGACCAACCCCTACCTGCTGCACACCGACGCCGTGCGCGGATTCGTGTACGACGTCCACACCGGGGAGCTTCGGGAGGTTTCCTGATCGGGACGGGTTAGCCTCTCCGGCGATGCCCCAGAACGCTTCGATGTCCCCGGAAGTCGCGACAGCTCTCGACGCCACCACGCTGCTCGGCTGGTTCGACCGCCATGCCCGGGACCTGCCGTGGCGCGATCCCGAACGCACCCCGTGGGGGGTGCTGGTCAGCGAGATCATGTTGCAGCAGACCCCGGTGGCCAGGGTGCTGCCGGTGTGGCGGGAGTGGCTCGACCGCTGGCCCACGCCGCAGGACCTCGCGGCCGAGAGCCAGGGCGAGATCGTGCGCGCCTGGGGCAAGCTGGGCTACCCCCGGCGTGCGCTGCGGCTGCACGCCGCGGCCCGCGCGATCACGGAGCACCACGGCGGCGAGGTGCCGTCGGACGTCGAGACCCTGCTGGCGCTGCCGGGTATCGGCGCCTACACGGCGCGCGCGGTCGCCGCCTTCGCGTACGGCAGGCGCACACCGGTGGTGGACACCAACGTTCGTAGGGTGGTCGCGAGGGCGGTTCACGGCGCCGGTGACGCCGGTCCGCCGTCCACCCGGCGCGATCTCGACGACGTCGACGCACTGCTTCCGGAGGGCCCCGACGAGGCCCGCGCGGCACGGTTCTCGGCGGCGCTGATGGAGCTCGGTGCGTTGATCTGCACGGCGCGCTCGCCGCGGTGCGCCGACTGCCCTTTCTCCGCTTCCTGCGCATGGCAGAAGGCGGGCCGACCTGCGTATTCGGGGCCGGCCAAACCCACACAGCGCTACGGCGGCACCGATCGGCACGTGCGCGGTCTGCTGCTCGACGTGCTGCGCGCGACGACCGAGCCGGTGACGAAGGAACAGCTCGATGTGGCGTGGCCGAAAGCGGGTCAACGCGACGCCTGTCTGGACTCGCTGCTGACCGACGGGCTGGTGGAACAGACGGGAGACGGGCGTTTCGCGCTGCCGGGTGAGCATTGACACAAAAGGTGGGTTAGTTGGCAAGATCTTCACCACGTCGTTGCGAGGGAGAGATCATCATGGCCGACACACCCGCCATCAACCGCCGCACGCTGTTGCTCGGCGGCGGACTCGCCGTCAGTGCCGTCGGGGCCGCGCTCACCCTGCCCGCCCAGGCCACGGCAGCACCCCGCCCACAGGCTCCTCCGCTGGTCTACGGCACCGGCTACTGGGGCGCCAGGCCGCCGAGCGCGCCCATCACGATGCTGAACCACGCGCCGACCTACATCGTCGTGCACCACACGGTCAACCCGGGCAACACCACCGACTACTCACTCGAACGTGCCTTCGCCATCTCCCGCAGCATCCAGAACTTCCACATGGACTCCAACGGCTGGATCGACAGCGGCCAGCAGTTCACCATCAGCCGCGGTGGCCACATGACCGAAGGCAGGCACCGCAGTTACGAGGCGGTCGCCGGTGGCACCCAGCACGTCATGGGAGCCAACGTCGGCAACCACAACAGCGAGGTCATCGGCATCGAGAACGAGGGCCTCTACACGGACGTCGACGTCACCCCGGCGCTGTGGGACTCGCTCGTCGAACTCGTCGCCTTCATCGCGTCGCAGTACGGCATCAGCCCTGACCTGATCAGGGGCCACCGCGACTTCAACGCCACCGCCTGCCCCGGCGACGTGCTGTACGCGAGGCTGCCCGAGCTGCGGGATGCGGTGGCGGCCAGGCTCGGCGTCGCGACCGCCCGCCGGACCGAGCCGTCGCTGCTGCTGCGCCCCGGCGACCGGGGCGAGAACGTGCGGATCGCGCAGACCCGGCTGCGGGCACACGGTTACGCGGTGCCCACCGACGGCGAGTTCGACGAGCGGACGCGCGACGCCGTGGCGGAGTTCGCGGCGAGCCACGGGCTCGACAAGCCCACGTGCCTGGCAAGCGCCATGGCCGACGAACGCGGGTTCATCGGGCCCGACGTATGGAACCTGCTCGCGCCGCAGTGAAGCCGCGCCGATGTGCTCGGGCGTGCTCAGCGTCCGAGCACATCGGACAGAAACGCCTCCACCGCGCCCCGGTAGGTCTCGGGCCGGTCGTCGTGGACGACGTGGCCGGCGCCCCGCACCACCACGTGCCGCCCCTGCGGGACACGCCGGGCCAGCTCCGCCTGCTGCCCCTCGGGCATCGCCGTGTGCTCGGCCTCCACCACCAGCAGCGGGCAGCGCACCCGCTCGGCGTGGTCCCAGTAGGAGCGCTCACCCCACTCGCCCGCGATCGCGTACAGATCGTCGAGATCGGCGATGAGGTGGTAGCCGTCGTCGCGCTCCTCGACGCACTCGACGAAGTAGTCGCCGACGTCACCGAAGAAATCCCGGACGTGCGCCAGCGAGCGGAACGGCACGGGCCACGACGCGAAGTGGCCCCGCCACGGCCGCACGGTCCTGCCGCGCTGGTCGGGTGCCATGTCCTCGACCACCACCGCGGTCACCAGCTCGGGCGAGCGCGCGGCCGTCACCCAGGCGTGCAGTCCGCCCATCGAGTGCCCGATCAGCACGGCGGGCCCCTCGTCCAGCGTGCGGACGAGCGCGGCGACGTCGTCGGCGAACTCCTCGGTGGTCGCCGGGCCACGGCGCGGCGCCCGGCCGTGGCCCCGCGCGTCGAGCCCCACGACGTGACCGTACGCGGTGAGCCACCGCGCCGTCCGCCACCACGTCGTCGCGCGTCCCATCAGCCCGTGCAGCAGCACGACCGGACGCCCGGTCCCGCCGAAGTCGACCACACCGGCGCCCGGCGGACCCGAATCGGGCATTAGGCTTTCCTCCATGATCGACCGCCACCGGTGGGCGGTCTCGCTGTGCGGACTCGCCTGCATCGCGACCGCCTGCACCGCCCCGGAGCCCCCCGACGACACCGGCCCCGTCCGTACGGGAGACCGCCACGGGTCCGAGGGAATCGGCGATCCGTATTACCCCCGTGCTGGCAACGGCGGCTACGACGTCGAAGACTACGCGGTCACCGTGCGCTACGACCCGGAGCGGGACCGGCTCACCGGGGACACCACCGTCACCGCGACCGCCACGCGTGAGCTGACCCGGTTCAACCTGGACCTGCGCGGCTTCGCCGTGTCGTCGGTGGAGGTCGGCGGTGAACCGGCCGATTTCACGCGGGAGGGCGACGCGGAGCTGGTCATCACACCGGCCGACCCGCTCGCGGAGGGCGAGACGATCGAGACGCGCGTGCGCTACGACGGCGAACCGATCGCGGCGGACGCGGGGCAACTGGGCGGAAACGGCTGGTACCGCACGGACTCCGGCGGCGCCTTCGTCCTCGGCGAACCGGAATCGGCGTCGTACTGGTTCCCCGTGAACGAACACCCCAGGGACAAGGCCACGTTCAACCTCACCGCCTCAGTACCCGAAGGCTGGACGGCCGTCAGCATCGGCACCGGCGGCGAGCCGACCACCCGCGACGGCTGGACCACGAGCACCTGGACCGAACCCGACCCCGTCGCCAGCTACCTCACGGTGTTCGCCGTGGACCGGTTCACCGTCGAGACCGGCGAGCTGCCCGACGGCACCCCCGTCCGCAACGCCTTCGCCCCCGGAGCCGACGACGCGCGCGACGACGCCGCCAGGGTGCCGGAGATCGTCGACTTCCTGAGCGAGCACTTCGGGGACTATCCCGCGAGCACGGCGGGCGGCATCTACCTCGACCACGCGACCGGTTTCGCCCTGGAGACCCAGGGCACGCCCACCTACCCGGCGGGGCCCACGACCGACCTGGTCGTCCACGAACTCGCCCACCAGTGGTACGGCAATTCGGTGTCGGTGCATTCGTGGGCCGACATCTGCCTCAACGAGTGCTTCGCCAGCTACGCCACGTGGCTGTGGGCCGAGCGGCAGGGCGCCGACCTCGACGCCTTCTACCGGGACAGCATCGAGTCGAGCCGCGACAACTCGGCCTTCTGGCAGGCCGAGCTCTACGACATGGGCGCGGGCAACGAGTTCGGAGCCGTCTACAGCAAGGGTCCCCTGGCGCTGCACGCGCTGCGGTTGCGGATCGGCGACGAGGCGTTCGCCCGGGTCCTGCGCGAGTGGCCCGCCGAACACGCGGGCGGCAACGCGGCCTGGGAGGAGTTCGAACGCTTCACCGAGAAGATCGCGGGCGAGGACCTCGACGACTTCTTCTCGGCCTGGTTCCGCGAGTCCGGCCTGCCCGCCGACGAGCACCTCCATCCGAGGCCGCCCGGGGGTTGAGGCGGCACCGGCGGCCACAGCACCGCTACCGTGGCGGTATGGCTGTTGTGAAGATCAACGCGATCTCCGTGCCCGAGGGCGCGGGTCCGGAACTCGAGAAGCGTTTCGCCGCCCGGCTGCACGCCGTCGACGACCAGCCGGGTTTCCTCGGCTTCGAACTGCTGCGCCCGGTCTCCGGCGACGACCGCTACTTCGTGTACACGAAGTGGGAGTCCGAGGAGCACTACCAGGCATGGGCCGACGGCCCGGCGAGGCAGGCGCACTCGGGTGAGCGCGCCAAGCCGGTGGCCAGCGGCGCGAGCCTGCTGGAGTTCGAGGTCGTCCAGAGCACCGAACCCCGCTCGTAGTGCGGGACGAGTACCGGCGCGCGGCCGAGGTACTCCACTCGGCCGACGCGCTGCTGGTGTGTGCGGGTGCGGGCATGGGCGTGGACTCCGGGCTGCCCGACTTCCGCGGCGACGAGGGCTTCTGGCGTGCCTACCCGCCGTACGCCCGGCTGGGGTTGCGATTCGTCGAGCTGGCCGACCCGGACCACTTCGCGGACGACCCGGAGCTGGCCTGGGGTTTCTACGGCCACCGGCTCGCGCTGTACCGGACCACGCGCCCGCACGCCGGATTCGACATCCTCCGCGCGTGGGGCGAGACCAAGCCGGGCGGCGTCGCCGTGTTCACGTCGAACGTCGACGGCCAGTTTCAGCGCGCCGGGTTCGCTGACGTGGCAGAGGTCCACGGCTCGATCCACCACCTCCAGTGTCTCGCCCACTGCGGCGCGGGGGTCTGGCCTGCCGACGACGTCGTCGTGGACGTGGACACCACCACCATGCGGGCACGCCCGCCGCTGCCGTCGTGCCCGCACTGCGGCGGCCTCGCCCGACCGAACATTCTGATGTTCGGCGACGGTGACTGGCTCGGCGACCGCTCACAGGCCCAGCTCGACGCCTACACCGCCTGGCGGCGCGCGGCGCGGTCACTGGCCGTCGTGGAACTCGGGGCCGGGCTCGCCGTTCCCACCGTCCGCAGGCAGGCCGAGCTGGCCAGCGCGGCCGGGGGCACGCTCGTGCGGATCAACCCGCGAGAACCGCAGGTGCGCCACGGCCGGGGCGTGTCGCTTCCCGTCGGCGCGCTGGAGGCGCTCACGGCGCTCGACGCCCTGCTGAACTCCTGAGTCACTCCGGCAGACGCAGGTGCGCGACCACCGCACGGTGATCGCTTCCCTCGACCACGGGCGCGTCGAAGTGCAACACGGCCGCCTCGTCCGCCACGAGCACGTGATCGATCGGCACCGGCGGGCCGATCCTGCGCCGGGGCCACGTCGGCGTCAGCGCGGCACCGCGCTGTTCCGCGGCGTCGACGTAGCCGGTCTCCAGCAACGCCCGCAACGCCGCGTGGTCGAGAGTCGCGTTGAAGTCACCCGCCAGCACCCGCACGACGTCACCGGAGCCGGGTGCGGGCAGGGCCGCGAGGTCCGAGCGCCACCCGTCGGCATCGGTGACCGGGGGCACCGGATGGACGGCGACCACGTCCACCGGCGTGCTGTCGGGCAGCATGACGCGGGCACTGGGCTGGGAGAACGTCGACGGCCCCGTGGCCTCCAGTTCCTCCATCGGATACCGGGACAGGATCGCCGAGCCCACCCCGGCACCGGCGGGATAGGCGATCTCGTACGGCAACAGGCTCCGCAGGCCGGCCTCCCGGAGTGCGGTCCGTGCCGGGCCGTCGAGTTCGAGCAGCGAGAGGACGTCGACGCGGTGTGTCCGCACCAGGTCGACGACCGCCTGCGGATTCGCCTTCCCGAAGTACAGGTTCAGCGCCGCCACGCGCACCTCGGGGCCGGTCACGGCCGGCTGGGTGTCCGGGACGACACGAGGCACCAGCGGCGCCGCGAGCAGCAGCGCCAGTACCACCGAGACGCCACCCCGCCACCACCGCCTGCGCACCAGCAACGCCAACGCCCACAACGCCGCCGCGAGCGCCACGTAGGGCGTCAGAGCCAACGCGGCGGCCGTGACGCGACCGCCGTCGTGGCCGAACACCTCCGACACGACCAGGCGAAGCGCGGCGAAGACACCGAGTACGCCCCACACCACGACCGAGCCCGCGAACCACCACCCGCGACGCGCGCGTCGGGGCCCACCGCCCGGGGCACTCTCCACCGCCACCACACGAGCAGCCTGCCAGACGGCCGGACGGCGCCCGGATCGGTACTCCCTCGCCCACCGCGCAACCGCGCGACACGACGGGGACTGCGGACACGGCTACGCAGCCTGCGGACACGGCTACGCAGGCTGCGGACACGGCGCGACGACGGCGGGCCCCCCCGCGCTGATCGCACGAGGGCCCGCCGTCACGGTTCTTCTGTTGTGGTTACTCCTGCTCCGGCTCGCCGGACTCCTCGCTGCCCGCCGCGGCGATGCTCACCGGCGGCGCGTCGGGGACGTCCAGCGGCTTGGCCTCGCCGCGGAAGGTGAACCGGGCCTGGTCGTCGTTCACGTCGCCGACCTCCCAGTTCTCCACGTCCACGATGATGATCTGGCCGGGCTGAACCTCGCCGAACAGGATCTTCTCGGACAGCTGGTCCTCGATCTCCCGCTGGATGGTGCGACGCAGCGGCCGGGCACCGAGCACCGGGTCGAAGCCGCGCTTGGCCAGCAGAGCCTTGGCCCTGTCGGTGAGCTCCAGGGCCATGTCCTTGCCCCTGAGCGCCTCCTCGACCCGCGAGGACATCAGGTCCACCATCTCGATGATCTGATTCTGCGTGAGCTGGTGGAAGACGATGATGTCGTCGATCCGGTTGAGGAACTCGGGCCGGAAGTGCTTCTTCATCTCCTCGTTGACCTTTTGCTTCATCTTGTCGTAGCGGGTTTCCTCGTCGGAACCCGAAGAGAAGCCGAGGCTCACGGACTTGGAGATGTCCTGCGTGCCCAGGTTCGAGGTGAAGATCAGCACCGTGTTCTTGAAGTCGACCGTGCGACCCTGACCGTCGGTGAGCCGACCGTCCTCAAGGACCTGCAACAGCGTGTTGTAGATCTCCTGGTGGGCCTTCTCGATCTCGTCGAAGAGCACCACGGAGAACGGCTTGCGGCGCACCTTCTCGGTGAGCTGACCGCCCTCCTCGTAGCCGACGTAGCCCGGAGGGGCACCGAACAGCCGCGAGGCGGTGTAGCGGTCGTGGAACTCACCCATGTCGATCTGGATGAGCGCGTCGTCCTCACCGAACAGGAAGTTCGCCAGCGCCTTCGACAGCTCCGTCTTCCCGACACCGGACGGACCGGCGAAGATGAACGAGCCCGACGGGCGCTTCGGGTCCTTCAGGCCCGCCCGCGTACGGCGGATGGCCTGCGACACGGCCTTGACCGCGTCCTCCTGGCCGATGATCCGCTTGTGCAGCTCGTCCTCCATGCGGAGCAGCCGGGTGGTCTCCTCCTCGGTGAGCTTGAACACCGGGATACCGGTCCAGTTGGCGAGGACCTCGGCGATCTGCTCGTCGTCGACCTCCGCGACGACGTCCAGGTCACCGTCCTTCCACTGCTTCTCGCGCTCGGACTTCTGGCCGAGGAGGGTCTTCTCCTCGTCGCGCAGCCGTGCGGCCCGCTCGAAGTCCTGGGCGTCGATGGCCGACTCCTTCTCCCGGCGCACGTCGGCGATCTTCTCGTCGAACTCACGCAGGTCCGGCGGCGCGGTCATCCGGCGGATGCGCATGCGCGCACCGGCCTCGTCGATGAGGTCGATCGCCTTGTCCGGCAGGTACCGGTCGTTGATGTAGCGGTCGGCCAGCGTCGCGGCGGCCACCAGTGCCGAGTCGGTGATCGACACGCGGTGGTGGGCCTCGTAGCGGTCGCGCAGACCCTTGAGGATCTCGATGGTGTGCTCCAGCGACGGCTCGCCGACCTGGATCGGCTGGAACCGGCGCTCCAGCGCGGCGTCCTTCTCGATGTACTTGCGGTACTCCTCGAGCGTGGTCGCGCCGATGGTCTGCAGCTCACCCCGGGCCAGCATCGGCTTGAGGATGCTCGCCGCGTCGATCGCACCCTCGGCGGCACCCGCGCCGACGAGCGTGTGCAGCTCGTCGATGAACAGGATGATGTCGCCGCGAGTCTTGATCTCCTTGAGGACCTTCTTCAGCCGCTCCTCGAAGTCACCGCGATAGCGGGACCCGGCCACCAGCGACCCGAGGTCGAGGGTGTAGAGCTGCTTGTCCTTCAACGTCTCGGGCACCTCGCCCTTGACGATGTTCTGGGCCAGCCCCTCGACGACGGCGGTCTTGCCGACGCCGGGCTCACCGATCAGGACAGGGTTGTTCTTGGTGCGGCGGGACAGCACCTGCATGACCCGCTCGATCTCCTTGCTGCGCCCGATGACCGGGTCGAGCTTGCCCTCACGCGCCGAGGCGGTGAGGTTGCGCCCGAACTGGTCGAGCACGAGCGACGACGACGGGGTGCCCTCGCCACGGCCCGCACCGGCCTCCGCAGGCTCCTTGCCCTGGTAACCGGACAGCAACTGCAGCACCTGCTGCCGCACCCGGTTCAGGTCGGCGCCCAGCTTGACCAGCACCTGCGCGGCCACGCCCTCGCCCTCGCGGATCAGGCCCAGCAGGATGTGCTCGGTACCGATGTAGTTGTGCCCGAGCTGCAGCGCCTCGCGCAGCGACAGCTCCAACACCTTTTTGGCACGCGGCGTGAAGGGGATGTGCCCGCTGGGGGCCTGCTGGCCCTGGCCGATGATCTCCTCGACCTGCTGGCGGACACCCTCCAGCGCGATACCCAACGACTCGAGCGCCTTGGCGGCGACACCCTCACCCTCGTGGATCAAACCCAGGAGGATGTGCTCGGTGCCGATGTAGTTGTGGTTGAGCATCCGGGCCTCTTCTTGGGCCAGGACAACCACCCGCCTCGCGCGGTCGGTGAACCTTTCGAACATTCCCACTCCCTCGACTGCTGCGCCGGCGGCCCGATCTCGGTCCGGCTCGCTGGCCGGTGAGCTCGGCACCGTGTGACCACTGTAGTAGCCGAGCGCGTGTGTCGGCGTACCACTGGTGCGGATCGATGCCGTGGGGTGGAGCTCCACGGACCCGCTGGCACACGCGAGAGACGCGCTCACAGTCGACTCATTGCTGGCTGCTGACGTACGGAACAACGAACGGACCCGTGGCGGAATTCCGGTGAGCCGCCCTGTCCGCTCACCGCGAACAGGCGACTGCCAGGGCTCGCCCGTCCGGACGGTACCGCTGGGACCGCGGGGTCCGCAGGGGCCGCAGGGGCCGCAGGGTCGACGGCAGGTGTCTCGCGTCTTCCGGAAACCACGCGGGCTCCCCCCATCGGAGTAGCGGCGCCGAACACGTCATCACGGACGGCGTTCAGCGTGATACTCACCACAGCAGCACAACTGGCCGTGGGGCCCTGGATACGAGAGCCACCGCGTCACACGTCTGCCACGGCCGGGTCACGGCCGGCGAGCCCCAGTACCCGCGCGAGCGGCGGCGCGCCGACCTCCACAGCAACCTCGGGACCGAACACTCGATTCGCCCTGCCCTGTGGGCCGAGTACGCGCAGCGCACCCGCAACGGCGTCGACCGCGACCGGTTCACCGCGGTAGTCGAGCCCGGCGGCGACGGCCAGGTCCCACCCGTGGAGGACGAACTCGCACAGCGCCATCGCGCCGATCATGCGCGCGGGAAGTTCCTGCTGCTCGAACATGCGCGTGCCCACCCACGCTCCGGGCTCGGCCAGGACCGCCGCCAGCCTGCTCGCCTCCGTGAGCACCCGCTCCCGCGGGTCGGCGCCCGTCGGGACAGCCCACGATTCGGCGAGTTCCGACCCGCTCGCGGCGGCGCGCAGGCGCGGCAACCAGTGGCAGAGGTGCCCCAGCAACGCGGCCACGTCGAAGTCTTCACACGGGGTCGGCGCCCGGAGCGCATCAGCGGGCAGAGCGACGACGACGTCCGAGAACGCCGCCACGGCCGGACGGACGGCGGCGCTGGACTCCGGAAGGTCGATCATGGGTCTATTCCACTGCCCGCGGCAGGCTGCTGTCTTGCAGAAACGCGACAGCCCGGCCGTAGGCTCGCCACCATGGCACGCGCGCTGCAGGGGGTTCTCCACCGAAACGCCGCCGCGTCGAAGTTCACTCTCACCCAGCACGCACCCGCGCCCGCACTGCGAGAGCAGCTGGAGTACCACTGGATCGTGCGCTGGGGCCTGCCCGGTGCCACCGTCCACGAGCAGCGCGTCCTACCGAACCTGTCCACGCACGTCGTGTTCGGGACCGAGGCGGCAGGGGTCTGGGGGCCGGCCCGCTCGCTGTTCTCCATCACCCTGCGCGGGAGCGGGATGGCACTCGGTGCGCGCGTGCGGCCAGGCTGTTGCGCCGCGCTGCTCGGCAAGCCCGCCACGGCATTCGCCGGACACTCCGTCCCGCTGGTCGACGCACTCGGCCCTTCGGCAACACCCGCGACCACCGCCGCGAACGGGTCGGTGCCCGACGCGGAACTGGTGGGGCTGGTCAACGACGTGCTCGCCGCCGGTGCCCGACCGCTGTCCGCCGCCGAGCGGAACGCGCGCGACGCCGTGCGTCTTCTCGCGCACGATCCGAGCATCACCCGTGTCGGCCAGCTCGCAGCCGGAACGGGAATGACGGTGCGAACACTGCAGCGGTTGTTCGCCGCCCACGTCGGAACGAGCCCGAAGTGGGCCGTCCGCATCCATCGGTTGCACGACGCCGCCGCGCGACTGGCCTCCGATTTCGTACCCAGCCAGGCCGGACTCGCCGCCGAACTCGGCTACAGCGACCAGGCGCATTTCGTCCGGGATTTCACCACGGTGGTCGGCACGCCACCGGCGTCGTACGCACGGCAACAGAAAGTAACCGAACAGGTGCGGAACTGAATACGGCCTCCCGGGTGTGTCACCCGAGAGGCCGTAGTTCATGATGTCGTTCAGTTCCGCCTGTGGTAAGCATCGACGACCTCGGACGGGATGCGTCCACGATCCGAGACCTCGTAACCGTTCTTGCGCGCCCAGGCGCGAATTGCCTGGTTCTGCTCCCTGTCCACGCTGGCGGAGCGTGCGTTCGCTTTCGCGGCGCCCTTGCTGGACGGCCGCTTACGGCCACCGGCCCTGCGAGCGTGCTCGACGTACTGGGCGAGGGCGTCACGCAATTCTTCCGCATTTTCGGAGGAGAGATCGATCTCGTAGCTCACTCCGTCAAGACCGAACTCGACCGTCTCTTCCGCCTCCGACCCGTCCAGATCGTCCACGAGTGAGACGAGGACCTTCTGCGCCATCTTATTCCTCCTGCTGAAGCCATGCCGAGATCACGTGGTGTCCACGCCCGAGCCAGAAGTCTTGACCGAGCTTATTGTTACCCGCTCGCGCACAATAACGCAAATCAACTTCGTCGATTGTCTCGGGCACCCGACTCGTCGTTGACTCCGTCTTATGGGCCTTATGCGAGGCAACACAATCTCAGGCTCGCGCGTGTCGACCCGGCCCGGTGTTCCTCTCGAAAACCAGCCGCAACCCCAGCAAGGTGAGATGGGGCACGTGCTCACCGATGGTTTCCGACTCCTCCAGCACCAGCGGAGCGAGACCCCCGGTGGCGATCACATGGACCGGCGCTCCCGACGCCGCCGTCAACTCCCGTGAGATGCGTCTGACCAGCCCGTCGACCTGCCCGGCGAAACCGTACAGAATCCCCGATTGCAGGCACTCGACGGTGTTCTTGCCGATCACCGACCTGGGCGGGACGAGTTCCACCGTCCGGAGTGCGGCGGCTCGCGCGGCGAGGGCATCCACCGAAATGTCGATTCCCGGCGCGAACGCACCACCCAGGAACTCGCCCCTGGCCGAAATGGCGTCCACGTTGGTGGAGGTGCCGAAGTCGACCACGACGCAGGCCGTGTTGTGCAGGTGGTGGGCCGCGAGGGTGTTCACGAGCCGGTCGCCGCCCACTTCCTTCGGGTTGTCCACCAGCAGTGGAACCCCGGTACGCACTCCCGGCTCCACGATGACTTTCGGGGTGTCGGGATAGTAGCGGTCGAGCATCACCCGCAGTTCCCGCAGCACCGCGGGCACCGTGGACAGCGCGCTGATTCCGGTGACCTCGTCCGCGTGCTCACCGAGCAACCCGCGCATGGTCAGCGCGAGCTCGTCGGCCGTCATGTGCGGGTCCGTCCGCATCCGCCAGTCGCGCACCAGCCTGGCCTCGTCACCGCGACCGGCGTGCAGGCCGAGAACGATGTTCGAGTTCCCGACGTCGACGGTGAGCAGCACCTAGTTCTCCGCCTGCAACAGCGCGTCGAGGCGGGCCGCGTCGACGGTCTCCGCCCGCGCGGGCAGCGTGGTGCGCCGGGGGACCTCGACGCCGACGGCGGTGGCACCGCTGGCGAGCCCGTGGCCCTCGGGCACCTCGGCGGGATCGCCACCCCGGGTGACGATGCGGTTGTCGCTGTCCACGAACACGATGCTCGGCACGTAGGACGCCGCCTCCGCGGAGTCCATCTGCCCGTAGGCGATGAGGATGACGATGTCGCCGGGATGGACGAGATGGGCGGCTGCCCCGTTGATACCGATGACGCCGCTGTCGCGCTCGCCCTCGATCACGTAGGTCTCCAACCGGGCTCCGTTGGTGACGTCGACGATCGTCACCAGCTCGCCGGGCAGCAGGTCGGCCGCGTCCAGCAGCGTGCGGTCCACGGTCACCGAGCCGACGTAGTGCAGGTCGGCCTGTGTCACCGTCGCCCGGTGGATCTTCGACTTCAGCATGGTTCGGTACATCGCGGGACTCCCTCTCCTACCCCTGGGTCCTCACTGCTCGATGCCGTGTTGGGCCGCCGCGCCCACCAGCACTCCGACGTTGTCGATGAGCCGGGTGGTTCCGAGTTTCGCCGCGACGAGCAACCGGGCCTCGCCGTCGGTGGGGGGCGGTCCGAACTCGGGATCACGCAGTTCGAGGTACTCCACGGCCACCTCCGGCCTGGCGGCCAGCGTGGCGCGCGCGGCGTCGAGCACCGCCGCCGCACCGTGGCCGCCCGCATGGGCACCCGCGGTCAGAGCCGCCGACAGCACCACCGCCTGCTCACGCTGCTCGGCCGTCAGGTAGGCGTTGCGGGACGACAGCGCGAGGCCGTCCGGTTCCCTGAGCGTGGGAACGCCGAGCACCCGCACGTCCAGATCGAGGTCCCGCACCATGCGCCGCAGCAGGACGAGCTGCTGGTAGTCCTTCTCCCCGAACAGCGCGTGGTGCGGACGGACCAAGTTGAACAGCTTCGCGACGACGGTCAGCACGCCCGCGAAGTGGCCGGGGCGGGCGGCGCCCTCCAGCTCGTCCCCGAGTGGCCCGGGATGCACGGTCACGGCCGCGCCGGGCGCGTAGAGCGCCTCGGCGGACGGGGTGAACGCGATGTCGACACCCATCTCCTCCAGCACCGCGAGATCGTCGTCGAGCGGACGGGGATAGGCGTCGAAGTCCTCGTCGCGCCCGAACTGGAGCGGGTTCACGAAGACGGAGGCCACCACCACCGTGTTGGGCAGGCGCTTGGCCCGGCGCAACAGTTCGCGGTGACCGGCGTGCAGCGCGCCCATCGTCGGCACGAGCGCCACGTTGCGGCCCACGGCCCGCAGGGCGGCGCAGACCTGACGGAGGTCGGACGGCGCCCGGTAGGTGTTCAGCTGCCCCCGGCTGAACTTCGGTGTGGTCTTCGGTGTCACTGGCCCTCACGTCCGTCGTCGAGCAGTTCGGTGATCGCGGCGGCGTCGTCCTGCCCGAGCAGCCCGGCCCGGTGCGCCCGCGTGGCCGTGCGGCCAGCCAGCGCGGTGTAGGCGGGCAAGAG
The DNA here is from genome assembly GCF_005862235.1 of Saccharomonospora piscinae. Lineage (GTDB taxonomy): Bacteria > Actinomycetota > Actinomycetes > Mycobacteriales > Pseudonocardiaceae > Saccharomonospora > Saccharomonospora piscinae. The sequence goes on from NZ_VCEK01000002.1 coordinate 76,028, forward strand.
CTCGGGCGCGCGCTCGGCGAGCACCCGCAGATGCGTGTCGACGGTGCCCGTGTCGCCGCGCGCGACCGGACCGGTGAGCGCCCGGTCGCCGTGCCGCAGCGCGTTGTCCAGCGCGGCGGACAGCAGCGGGGCGAGCAACCGTTCCGGTTCGCCGACGCCACCACGGCGCAACAATTCCACACAGTCGGCGACCAACGTCGCGAGGTGGTTCGCACCGTGCGACAGCGCGGCGTGGTAGAGCGGGCGGGCGGCGGCGGGCAGCCGCACCGGCTCCGCCCCCATCTCCACGGTCAGCGCCTCGCCCACGTTCCACGCGGCGTCGTCGCCGTCGGCGGCGGTCACGCCGACGGTGCACGAGTCGAGGCGCTGGAGGTCCTCGGGCGCTCCCGTGAACGTCATCACCGGATGCAGCGCCAGGGGCAAAGCGCCCGCGTCGACAGCGGGACGCAACACGTCGATGCCGTGCGCGCCGCACGTGTGCACCACGATCTGGCCCTGGCGGAAGGCACCGGCTCGGGCGAGGCCAGCCACCATCGGAGCGAGGACGTCGTCCGGCAACGCGAGCAGCACCAGATCGGCGCTGGACACCACCTCGTCGGGCGGTCGCAGCGGCACCCCGGGCAGCAGCCGCTCCGCGCGGCGTACCGATGCGTCGGACACCCCGGACGCGGCCACGACGGTGTGCCCGGCGCGCGCCAGCGCCGCACCCAGCACACTGCCGACGCGGCCCGCCGACACCACACCGACGGCGAGTCTTGCGGGGCGGTTCACCGCCTGCCCCACTGGACGTTCATCGCACGACACTCCCGGACTCGTTCCAGTCCCGCTCGGTCGGCGCGGGTACCGGACGACGGCGCGAGACTAGTCCGGCGCGAACCACCGCGCGCCCGCGAGGTGATGAGCTTCACCCGTCGGTGCGGCGCGTGGCCAGCCGAACCGCCTCGCGCCGGGTGTGCCGCAACACGGCCAGCAACTCGGCCTGCCTGCCCTCGGGCGCGGCGTCGCCCGCCCAGCGGCGCGCGAACGCCAGCTCCGTGACGGCGGCCTGGTAGGCGGCCACGGCTCGGCCCGCGGCCCGGCCCGACTCCGCACGTGCCTGCCTGCGCCAGCGCGCCCGTTCCCGCAGCTCGCTCAGCAGGGGCACCTCGGACGGCGCGATCCAGCCCGCCTCGGCCATGCCGGGCAACGCGGCGGCGATGATGCGCTGCTCCCTGCGGCGCTGCCACAGCATCACCAGCACCACCGACACGAAGATCGGCATCATGATGAGGAAGTAGACGTCGAGGAACACGTCGGCGCCGCCCAGCGTGGCCGACGCGTTCCACAGCGCGTGCAGCAGGACGGCACCCACGTAGGCCGCCAGCGGGATCGCGATCTTCGCCGACCGGCGACGCGACCGCACCACCAGCCCGACACCGAGTCCGATCACGACAGAGAAGAGCGGATGCGCGAACGGGGACAGGACACCACGGAGGAGGAACGCCGCAAGGACCCCCGCGGACGACAGTCCATCGCCCAGTCCGTGTTCGACGAAGGCGCGGCCGAAGTAGTAGATGTTCTCCGTGAAGGCGAACCCCGCCGCGCTGAACCCGGCGTACACGATGCCGTCGACGACCCCGTCGAACTCGTGCGAGCGCCGCCACATGAGCGCCACCACGGGAACGGCCTTGGCCGCCTCCTCCACCAAGGGCGCCGACACGATCGCGCTCACCGTGCCACCGCTACCGGTGCCCAGCAGCAGGTCACCCACGGCCTCGGCGGTGTCGTTCACCAGCAACGCCGTCAGCGTGGCGACACAGGCGCCCCACCCGAAGGTGAACAGCAGCAGCCTCGCGGGCTCGGGCTCCCAGCGGTCGATCCACAGAAACGCCGCCACCACGACCAGCACCGGCAGTACCGCGGCGACCACCCCGATGAGCACGGCGAGCACGCCGACGCGCACGGTGGCCAGGCCCAGCACCAGCAGGCCGCACACGGCGAGACCGACGATCCCCGCCACCGGAAGCAGCACGGAGACCCGGCGCGGCGGGTGACGGCGAAGGTGGGCGGGTGACGGCGTGGGCTCGTCGGTGCGGGCCGACCCGGAATCACCGGGCGATCCGGGCTGGTCTGCGGTGGCTCCCCTCACGCGGGCACTCTAGCGACCCGCGCGGGGAGCTGGTCGTGGCAGTCAGTCCGCGGCGCGGCGGCGACGGCGCGGCGAGGCACCGCTCGCGCCGTACGCGGCGAGCAGGTCGCTGACGGACCGACCCTCCGCGTGCGACCCGGCGGGCTCCGCGTCGTCGAACTCCGGCTCCGGTGCCCTGCGCCTGCCCGCCCCCGGTTCGGCATCGCCCTCCGACGAGGTGCCCAGCCAGGAGGGCTGCTCGTCGTCGGCCCGGTAGCGCCTGCCCCGGCCGGACTGCGGTGTGGTCTCCGGCGCCGTGGTCGAGCCGTTCGCCCTCGACGCGGGCTCGTCGGCGGGCTCGGCACGCCGCCTGCGGCCACCGGAGGGCCGGGCGTCCCGGATCTCCGGTGGCAGAGTCGGGTTGGGTTCCGGTGCGACCGGCTCGGCCGGTTGGGCACGCGACACCACCGGAGCACCGGCCACCGTGGCCTCCGAACCGGACCCCGTGGATTCGGTGGCCCCTGCCGCCGCCGAGGGCTCGGCCGGCTGGGGCTGGGCCTGCTGGGCCGGTTTCGGGGCCTCGGCCGGTGGAGGCCGCCGGGTGACCGGCGCGCGCACCTCGGTGGGAGGTTGCGCATCCGCCGTCCTCGGCGGCACGGGACGGGCGGGCGGGCCGCCACGGCGCGGCGGGATGGGCGGCGTCACGGCGGTCCTGCCCTCCACCGGCGACTGTGTTCGGGTCGGGGCCTCCTCGACGGCGGGCTGCGGTCGACGAACAGCCGCGGGCCCCGAAGGGGCCGAGCCGCCCGCGGCAGCAGCGTCCACCGGGGCGACCGCGGGCCGGGAACGCTCGACGGGACGCTCGGCGGCCGGTTCCGGCGCGCGGCGCGGCGCGTACTGCGCGGGCGGTGGCGTGCCGGGAGGACCGGCGACGGGCCGCTGGTTGGAGCGCGACCGTTCGGACCTGGCACGGTTCGCGGCCTCGCTGGCACGCGCCATCGCCGCGCCCGGCTTCGGCTGCACCCGCCGCGTCGGGGGATCGACCGGCTGCTGGTTGGGCCTGCTGTCCTCGGCGGGACGCGACGGCCTCGGCACGAAGCGCGTGCGCGGCGGGCCCGGCTCCCGACGGCGGGGCTGCTCCGCCCTCGCGACCATCGGCTCGTCGGGCTCGGCGGGCTCGGGCGCGGGTTCCGCGTCCCGGTCGCGGACGCGGCCGATCAACTCGGTCGGCTGGTCCACGACCTCCGCGTCCGCTCCGACCGTGAGCTGGGCGGGCCGCCCGTTGCCCGGTTCCCCCGCCGCGACGAGCTTGGGTTCCTCGCCGAGCTTGCGCATGCGGGTCGACTGCGCCGTCAGCGCCACCCGCTCCCACAGCACCTCACCGCCGAAGAGGTTCTGGAGGTTCTCGCGCAGGGTGCGCATCTCCTCTCGCAACGCCTCCAACTCGTCGCGGCTCTCCGACTCGACCCGCCTGCGCGTCTCCGACTCGATCTCCAGCTCGTGCTCACGCCGCGCGGAGATCTCCTTCTGCAGTTCGAGTTCGTAGATCTGCTGGGCCTTCGAGGCGGATTTCTCGCTCGTCGCCGCCTGCCTGCGGTACTGGGCCGCCATCAGCGCGCCGATCAACGCGGCCCACAGCGCGGCGACGACCGCCAGCCTGATCCACCGCAGATCGTCGGTCAGTACCAGGGCGACGGTGGCGCCGAGGGCGAGCAGGAAGCCGACAGCCAGCCACGGTTTGGACGCCGAACGGGCCCGCGAGTCGTCACCCACGCCAGTCATGCCCCACACCGTACCTTCCGGTGATCTGACCGAGACCTTTCCGGTACTTCGAGCGGTGGCCCTCGTGCGCTAATCGGTCGGTGCTCGCCCGTTGTCCCGATCACTGTTGTCCGGTGCGCGGCAGGAGTGCTCCAGCCACAGCGCAGCGCCGATCAACGCGGCGGCGCAACAGGCGCCGATCACCGCGGCCGGAAGATCATTGGCGGCGGCGACGATTTCCCCCGATTGTGGGCCGAGGTAGGCGAGCGCGCCCAGCCATGCGCCCAGCATGAGCGACCCCAGCAACGACGACGCCTTCGCCAGCGCCACCGCCCGCGCGATCCCGACGCCGGTCACCACCCGCCGCGACGCGATCCGCGACCGGATCGCGAACGCCAGCGCCAGTTCCCCCGCCGCGAGCACCAGCAACGTCGCGCCCGCGAGCGTGGGAAGGGTTGGCAGGGAACCGAAGGCGACGCGGAACAGGGGGAACGTGACACCGAACCCGATCACTCCGGCGACGAGCAGATCCCGTGCCCGCGTGAAATGCATGGCCACCACCGTACCGAGGGTCGCGAATCCGTGTTTGACTCTCCACCGACTGGAGACACCACCATCGGTCCGGTGACGGGGGCGAGCATGTTCACCATCGGGGAGTTGTCCCGGAGGACCGGTCTGCCGGTCAAGACCATCCGGTTCTACTCCGACGAGGGTCTGCTGCCGCCCACCGACCGCACCCGCGCAGGGTACCGGCTCTATGACACGCGGGCGCTGGCCAGGCTCGAACTGGTCCGCACCCTGCGGGAACTGGGGATCGGGCTCGCGGAGATCCGCGCCGTGCTCGGGAGGGCGCGGCGGCTGCCCGAGCTGGCCGCCAAGCACGTCGAGGTGCTCGACGAGCAGATCCACGTCCTGCGGACGCGGCGGGCGGTGCTGCGCGCGGTGATGAAGCGGCAATCGGAACCGGACGAGGTGAGGCTGATGAACAAACTGGCGGCGATGTCCGACGAACAGCGCAAGCGACTCGTCGACGATTTCTGGCACGAGGTCACCGACGGGCTCGACGTGAACCCGGAGTTCTACGACCGGATGCGGCAGGCGAAGCCGGAACTGCCCGACGATCCGACGCCGGAACAGCTGGAGGCGTGGATCGAGTTCGCGGAGCTGGTGCGGGACCCGGACTTCCGGGCGCTGATCCGCGGGATGAGCGAGCAGCAGGCGGCGGGACGCGAGCGCGACGCCGACACCGGCGGTGACGGGTGGGCCGACGCCCTATCGCGGGCGCAGGCCCAGCGGTGGGGCGAGTGGAGCGGGCGGGCCCAGGCCGCGCTCGACGCGGGCACCCCGCCCGGCTCCGGCGAGGGCCGGGCACTGGCCGACGAGATCGCGCGGGAGGGCAGTGAGCCCGGCGAGTCCGACGGCCCGGCGCTGCGCCACTCGCTGGCCGACCGCATCGGGAGGGGAGCCGACGCCAGGGCCGAGCGTTACTGGCAGTTGCTCGCGACGATCAACGGGTGGCCGCCGATCCCGGCGCGGGTTCCCGCGGCGCTGTGGATCGTCGAGGCCCTGCGAGCCTCGGCGGACTGATCACCGGCGCCGTGCGAGCACCAGATCGTCGCGGCGGCGCACGGCGGCACGGTCGGCGGCGGGCAGCGCGGCCAGTAGGTCGGCCGCGCTGCCGCGCCCCGGTACCTCGGCCGCCGGATCGATCTCCAGCCAGGGGATCAGCACGGTCGCCCGTTCGGGAGTACCGGGATGCGGCAACAGCAACTCGGGGTCGTCGGATCGGACGCCGTCGACGGTCACCACGTCGACGTCCAGCGTGCGCGGTCCCCACCGCCGCTCGCGCACCCGCTCCGCCTCGCGCTCCAGCTCCTGCGCGGTGCGCAGCCACGCCCAGGCGTCCCGGCCCGGATCGTCGACGACACACACGGCGTTGAGGAAGTCCGGCTGGTCGGTCACGCCCCACGGCGCGGTCTCGTACACCGACGACACGGCCACCAGCGCGTCGCGCAGCCCGGTCACGGCGAGTCGCAGGTACTCCAGCCGGTCGCCCAGGTTCGATCCCAGCGACAGCACCGCACGGCTCACCGCGTCCCTCCCGTCACCGGTCGCGGCGCACGGTCACCGCCACGTCCGCGAACGTCAGCGGGATCGGCGCTGCGGGCTTGTGGACGGTGACCTCGGTGGCGGCGAGCCGGCGATCGCGCATCACCTCGTCGGCGATCCGGCCCGCGACCGTCTCGATCAGGTCGTACGGCGGGCCCGCGACGATGTCGGCGGCCACCCGGGCGAGTTCGCCGTAGTCGACGGTCTCGGCGAGGTCGTCGGATGCCGCCGCTGCCGACGTGTCGAGCCACACCACGAGGTCGACCACGAACTCCTGGCCGTCACGCTTCTCGTGGTCGAACACTCCGTGCCTGCCCGTCACCCGCAGGCCGGTCAGCGTGATGCGGTCACCCCCGGGCACGGCCACTCCGCCACGCCTCGGCGACCAGTACCGCGTCCAGCGACGCGCCGACGTCGTGGACGCGCACTCCCCACGCTCCCGCGGACGCCGCCAGGGCCGACACGGCCGCCGTCGCCACCTCGCGGCCCGACGGCGGCCTCGGCTCGCCCTCGGCGTCGGCCAGCAGCCGCCCGAGGAAACGTTTGCGGGACGCTCCCACCAGGACCGGGAACCCGAGCGAGCGCACCGCGTCGAGGCCGTGCAGCAGCGCCCAGTCGTGCTCGGCCAGCTTGGCGAAGCCCAGCCCGGGATCGAGCACCACGGCGTCCTCGCGCACACCCGCCGCCAGCGCCGCGTCCACCCGCGCGCTCAACTCGTCCCGGACCTCGGTCACCACGTCGTCGTAGGTCGCCAGTGCGGTCATGTCGCGGCTGTGACCGCGCCAGTGCATCAGAATCCACGGCACGCCCGCGTCGGCGGCCACCTTCGCCATGTCGGGATCGGCGAGTCCGCCGGAGACGTCGTTGATGACGCGCGCACCGGCCTCCACCGCAGCGGCGGCGACGGCGGCACGGGTGGTGTCGACCGACAGCACGATGCCCTCGGCGGCCAGCGTCCTGATCACCGGGAGCACCCTGGCGAGTTCGGTCTCGGCGTCCACGCGCTCCGACCCCGGCCGCGTCGACTCGCCACCGACGTCGATCACATCGGCGCCCCTGCGCCAGATCGCGTGCGCGTGGGCGAGCGCGTCCTCCCTGCTCAGGTACCGTCCGCCGTCGGAGAACGAGTCGGGCGTGACGTTGAGAACCCCCATCACCGCACACCGTCCCGGAGCGGGCAGCAGCGGCGCGCCGGTACCGGCGCTCATCGACGCCCCTTGATGAGGTCCAGTGCCTCGGCCCGCGACGACGCCGACGTCTGGAGCAGCCCGCGCACCGCCGAGGTCGTGGTGCGGGCACCGGGCTTGCGCACCCCACGCATGGCCATGCAGAGATGCTCAGCCTCGACCACGACGATCACACCCCTCGGCCGCAGCTTGCGGTTGAGTGCGTCCGCGACCTGCGAGGTGAGCCGCTCCTGGACCTGCGGGCGCTTGGCGTACAGGTCGACGAGCCGCGCCAGTTTCGACAGGCCGGTGACCTTGCCCTGCCCGTTCGGGATGTAGCCGACGTGGGCGACGCCGTGGAACGGGGTGAGGTGGTGTTCGCACAGGCTGTACATCGGGATGTCGGTCACGAGGACCAGTTCCTCGTGGCTCTCGTCGAACGTCCGGTCCAGCACGTGGTCCGGGTCGCTGTAGAGCCCGGCGAACATCTCCCGGTACGCGCGGGCGACCCGCCCCGGCGTCTCCCGCAGCCCGTCCCGCTCCGGGTCCTCGCCACAGGCGAGCAGCAACTCGCGGATCGCGTGCTCGGCCCTCGCCTGGTCGAACACGGCGTGACCGGTTCTCGGGAGTTCCGCGTCGACCTCGAGCGGGGAGTGGCCGTTGCCCGTCACGTCGCCCGTCACCTCACTGACCCCTTGCCGATCACGACGGCTCGCGGCCGTTGTCCTGATCGTTCTCGTCGTCCCGCGGTCGTGTCCGCTCGCCACCTGCCTGCCGGTCCGGCTGCCCCGCGGGCTGGTCGCGCCAGGGATAGCCGCGGTTGCCGCTCGGCTGCGTCGCCGGCGTCCACCCCGGAGGGGCACCGTAGTGGGGCGGGCCGTTGCTGGTGCCGCCTGAGTCCGGCCCGCCACGGTCCGGTGTCCAGGACTTCGCGCCGCCGTTGGTCCGGGGACTGCCGTTGGACGGCCGGTCGCCGGAGGGCCCGGAAGGCGGGGCGTACGGGTTGTACGTCGAGGAGGTGGCCGGGGGCTCCGGTGACGTGTGCGGTGGGCCGCCGGGCAGATCGTTGCCACCCGGCGCCGTGCCGACCGGGGTCGGCTCCGGCTCGGGCGCGTCCGACGGCTCCGGGGATTCCGGGGACTCCGGCGACTCCGGCGACGTGGTCGCCTCGTCCTCGTCCTCGGCGTCCGGGGGCCACGGCTCGCCACGCTCTAACGCCAGCTCCCGCGGCGTCTTGATGGGCGGCTTGCTCGACGGCAACCGTTCCCCGAACTCGTTGAACGTGGTGATGCGCGGGCGCTTCTCGACGGACTCGAAGACCCGTTCCAGGTCCCGGCGCTGGAGGGTCTCCTTCTCCAGCACCTCCATCACGAGGTCGTCGAGCACGTCGCGGTAGGCGGTGAGTACCTCCCACGCCTCGGTGTGCGCGGTCTCGATGAGCTTGCGCACCTCTTCGTCGATCTCGTGCGCGACCTCGAGCGAGTAGTCCGGCTGCCTGCCCGCCGAGCGGCCCAGGAACGGGTCGCCGTGCTCCTGGCCGTACTTGACCGCACCCAGGCGCGGGGACATGCCGTACTCGGTCACCATCGCCTTGGCGATCTTGGTGGCCTGCTCGATGTCGGACGACGCGCCCGTGGTGGGCTCGTGGAAGACGAGTTCCTCCGCCGCGCGGCCACCCATCGCGAACACGAGCCTGCCGATCATCTCGGAGCGCGTCATGAGCTGCTTGTCGTCCTCGGGAACGACCAGCGCGTGACCGCCCGTCCTGCCGCGCGGCAGGATCGTGAGCTTGTAGACGGGCTCGATGTCGGGCATCGCCCACGCGGCGAGCGCGTGCCCGCCCTCGTGGTACGCGGTGATCTTGCGTTCGTGCTCGGAGATGATCCGGCTCTTGCGGGCGGGACCGCCGATCACGCGGTCGACCGACTCCTCCAGCGCCGCGTCGGTGATGACCGACCCGTGCTGCCGCGCCGTCAACAGCGCGGCCTCGTTGATCACGTTGGCGAGGTCGGCACCCGACATCCCCACCGTGCGCTTGGCCAGCGCGTCCAGGTCGCTGTTCTCGGCCAGCGGCTTGCCCTTGGAGTGCACCTCCAGGATCGCCTTGCGGCCACGCAGGTCCGGCGCGGACACCGGGATCTGGCGGTCGAACCGGCCGGGCCGCAGCAGCGCCGGGTCCAGGATGTCGGGCCGGTTGGTGGCCGCGATCAGGATGATGCCGCCGCGCGAGTCGAAGCCGTCCATCTCGACGAGCAGCTGGTTCAGCGTCTGCTCGCGCTCGTCGTGCCCGCCACCGAGTCCCGCGCCGCGCTGCCGCCCCACCGCGTCGATCTCGTCGACGAAGATGATGCACGGCGCGTTCTGCTTCGCCTGCTCGAACAGGTCGCGCACACGCGACGCGCCGACACCGACGAACATCTCCACGAAGTCGGACCCGGAGATCGTGTAGAACGGCACCCCGGCCTCACCGGCGACGGCGCGCGCCAGCAGCGTCTTACCGGTACCGGGCGGGCCGTAGAGCAGGACGCCCTTGGGGATCTTCGCGCCCAGCGCCTGGTACCGCGCCGGGCTCTGCAGGAAGTCCTTGATCTCGTGCAGTTCCTCGACGGCCTCGTTGGCGCCGGCGACGTCGGTGAAGGTCGTGGTCGGCATGTCCTTGTTGAGCTGCTTGGCCTTGGACTTGCCGAAGTTCAGGACGCGGTTGCCGCCGCCCTGCGCGCTGTTCATCATCCACATCAGGAGCAGGACCAGCAGCCCCAGCGGGATCATGTAGATCAGCAGCTGGCTGAAGAAGCTCTCCTGCGTGACCGTGGTGTTGAACCGGACGTCCTGCTGCTCCGTACCCGCGTTGAGTAGCTGGTTGTACAGCTGGTCGGAGGCACCGGCGGGGAACTTGGTGATGACCTGCTCGACCTGCTGCCCCTCGACGCCGATGGAGTCGCCCAGCTGCAGCTTGAGCTGTTGTTCCCGGTCCTCGAGGGTCGCCTCGGAGACGTTGCCGGAGCGGATCTGCTCGATGGCCTGCGACGTGGGTATCTCGGTGAAACCGCGGTCGCTGTCGGCGAGGGTGCTGATACCGAAGTAGAGCAGCAGAGCCACGAGTATCCACAGCAGTGGGTTCTTGAGCAGGCGCTTGCGGTCCATGCGATCCGGCCGTGGTGGCCTCGACCCTCCCTGGCTAGGCGGTGGGTGGTGACGTCCGCCGTCGCGGTGTCGACACGTGCACAGGTGCTACGGAGTTCCCGGCGTTCCCAAAGTTCACCGTCCCACCAGCGTACCGCCCGGCTTCCGTGAGCTGCCCGGCGATCCTGACATGCTGTCACTGTCAACGGCCGAGGTCGTCACCGTGTTCCCCACCTGCGGTGACCGCTCAGCGCGTGACCTCGGAGAGTAACTCCCCGAGCCGGTTCCGGAGCGTCTTCGCGTCCGCCGGGGCGACCGTCACCCACTCGCGGCCGTCGGGTCCCGTGCGGGACAGGCTGAGATAGCGGCCCGAGGCGGTGTCGAACCAGGCCAGCACCGCGGAACGGCGCTTGCTTCCCAGCTCGTCGCGGCTGTTCGCGGCCAGCTGACCACCCCGCAGCCGGGGCTGGGCGATCAACTGCGCGTACGCCTCGGCCGGGTCGTGCGCACGGTCGGCCAGGCCACCACGCTTGCGCGGCGACTCCGCCGCCCCGCTGCGCGCGGGCGCGATGCGCAGAGCCGAGTCCAGCGGCAACGTGATGGACGCCTCGGTACCGCGCGCGGCCGACGGCAGCAGATCGACGATCGCCGAGGCGAGCCCGTCCGCGTACGCGGAGCGCAGCCAGATCCCGTCCGCGTTCTGCACCGCGAGCACGGCCTGCGCGCCGTCGGCGGCGGCCAGCGCCGACACCGGCTGCTGCCGGAACTCAGGTATGTGGAGCGCATCGATGCTGACCGAGGGCCGGGCCAGCACCCGCAGCCAGTCCCCCACGGGCGAGGCGTCGATGTTCCGCGCGGCCAGTTCGGTGTGAACCCTGCGGCGCAACGCGGCCCGCTCGTCCTCGGACGCCCCGTGCGACGGGACGGACAACGGGTACGGCAGCTCACCGACGCCCGCTTCCTCCCACAGGAGGTCGAAGGCGACGGGTGTGAAGAACTCCTGCGCGGACACGATCTCCCCCAGGTTGCTGTCGCGGTGGTTCCAGGCGGTGGGCCACCGCAGGATAGCCGTCACAACGTCACAGCCGTGCGGTCGTGGCCTCGGCGGCCGAGGACACCATCTCCGAGAGCCGGTGTCGCAGGGTGGGCGCGTCGGCCGGGGCGATCACGATCCAGTCGCGGCCGTCGGAGCCCCGGCTGGCCTGCGTGAGGTAGCGACCGGTCTCGGTGTCGAACCAGCTCAGCACCGGCGACCGGCCCTTGGCCCCCGAGCGATTCCGCGCGTTGGCGCCGAGCTGCCCACCGCGTTCGCGGTTCTGCGCGTGCAGGCGGGCCAGTGCCTTGCGGTCGGAGTCGGCCCGCGCCGTGCTGCCGTCGGACGTGGCGGGCCGCCGCTGCATGAAGTCGGCCCCTGGCCCGGCCAGCAACTGCTCCAGGGGCACGGTGATGGACTGCTCGCGGCCTCGCTCCGCAGGAGGGAGCTGGCCCACGATGGCGCTCACCAGGCCGTCCGCGGGGACCCGTTCCAGCCACACCGTGCCGGCCTCCTGCACCAACAGCACCCCGTGCTCGCCCACGGCCGCGGCCACCGCCATCCTCGGCTGGGCACCCGGCGCCCCGATGAACACGGAATCCAGGCTCAGCTCTGCGGCGGCGAGCACCCCGAGCGTGTCCTCGACGTGGGGTTGCGGCCTGCCGTCACCGTCCACGAGTCCGCGCGAGGCCAGTTCGGTGAGCACCCGGGCCCGGAGCGCCGCACGTTCCTCCAGCGTGTCGCCGTGAGAGCGCACCGTGATCGGGTACGGCAGCTCACCGAGGTTGCCCGACTCCCAGAGGAAGTCGAGCTCCACCTCGGTGAGCCGTTCGCGCACCTGTTAACGCCCTTCGTCGTCGGGGCCCCACGCGCCCAGCACCGGCGGCGCGGCGGACTCGGTGGCTCCGAAGGTGGCGTCGGGGTCGGGCTCGATCAGGAAGGACGCGTGCGTGTGCTCCTTCTCCTCCTCCTGCTGCCTGCCCGCGGCGGCCCCGGCACCCATTCCCATGGGCCCGCCGGCCGGAGCGGGCTGGCCTCCGCCGACGACACCGCCGGGGGACGAGACCGGCGCCTGGTTCTGCACGGGAGCCGCGTTGGTGGGCGCTGCCGCGGCACTGCCGGTCTCGTTGGCCGAGGCCACGGTCTCGGCGCCCTCGGTGGACTTCTTCGAGCCACTGCGCTTACCCGACGACAGCGACCGGGCGCCCGCGTAGCCGAGCGCACCGCCTGCCGCGGCGGCGCCGAGCGACTGGCCCACGTTGAGGCCACCCCCGCCGCCGGCGGCGGGGGCAGGCGCGGACCCCGAACCGGCACCCGCGGCGGTTCCCGCAGCGGCGGACACACTGTGCGGACGGGCACCCTGAGCACCGTCGGTGCCTCCCGCGACGGCGTCGGTGCCGCCCGCCACGACGGCGGGCGCCCCGGCTCCGGGAGCGACACTGCCCATGCCGGTGCCGGAGACGCCGAAGGTGCCCATGGCCCCGAGCCTGCCCGCCTCCACGGAGGCGCCCCCGTCCAGCGGCTTGAGCCCCAGCGACTCGGGACCGAAGCTCGGGGTCGTGCCGTCGATCTGCGACAGCTCCTCGGTGTAGGCCTCAAGGAACGCGATCTGCTGGGCCTTCACCTCCTGGGAGGCGTCGTGCTGCTCCTTGAGGTCCTTGATCATGGCGGCGGGTCCGCCCGACAGCATCGCCGCGGTCTCGGCGCCGGGGTCGAACTCCTTCGGCTCCGGCATCGACTTGAGCTTCGACGCGGCGGCGGCCTGCTGCGCGAGCCGGTCCTGCATCGTGCGCGCCGCCTCCGACGCCTGCGCGCTGGAGTTGGCGATTCCCACGAGCGATCCCTGCGCCGCGCCCGCGCCCTCACCGATCCACGCCGAACCGAGTTCGGAGATCGCGTTGTAGAGGTCGTCGGCGAGGCGCGTCAGCTCGCCACCGTGGCGTCCCCAGGTCTGCCCGAGCTCCTCGGCGGTGCCGGGCTCGTTGTTGACCGTGCCGAAGGCGTAGAGCCGTTCGCTCTCGTTGGCCGCCCAGTTCGGGCGCGACCCGATCGCCCGGTCGACGCCGTAGTCGAAGCCGTCCGCGCGGCCCCTTGCGCGCGCCACGATGTCGGCGACCTCGGCGCCCTCCCGCCGCATGACCGCGTCGGTGTTCACCGGCGCCGACCCCATGTCGTAGCCACCGCCGGGTCCCGCGGCGCCGGTGGCACCGGTGGTCGCCGTCGACTCGGTGGTTCCGCTGTCGCCGCTTCTGTCCGAGTACATTCCGTATCCCCCTCCTGGCTCAGAGCTGCCCGGTGAACGACTCGGCGCTCGACGCGTCGAAGTCCTCGTAGCGGCTCATCGCCGTGAGGATCGCGTGCTCGGCCTGGTCGTACTGCGTGTACAGGTTGCGCAGTGCCTGCGCGTACGAGTCGCCCATCCCGGCGGCGCGATCCGCGAACTTGGTCGCGATGGCCTCCCCGACCGGATTGGCCCCCAGCTTCGGTGAGACCGCGAGGAAACCGGTGTTGTCCAGCAGAGCCGCGACCGCGTCCTTACCGGTACGGATCTTGGCCAGCACGGCCTGCGCGGCGTCCGGCTCGATTCCGACCTGTCCCTGCGCCGCTGCGGCGCGGAAGGCGGCGGCGTCCGCATAGCTGCTGTTCGGCATGTGTTCGCTCTCCTGTCCCCAGCACAACCCGATTCGGCTCAGCGCCCTGCGATCTTCGCTAAGGTTAACGCACCCGAGGTACCGCTACGACGGCTTCTCGCCGGTTCGGGTTCCGTTTTCGCGGAAAGTCTTCGCGGGCGACGCCGGACCGTTACGAGGAGTAGACCCGGGGGTCCAGCGTTCCGATGAACGGCAGGTCGCGGTAACGCTCCGCGTAGTCGAGGCCGTAGCCCACGACGAACTCGTTCGGGATGTCGAAGCCGACGTAGCGGACCGGGACCTCCACCTTCACGGCCTCGCGCTTGCGCAACAACGACACCACGTTGAGCGACGCCGGGTTGCGGCTGGCGAGATTCTTCAGCAGCCAGGACAGCGTCAGGCCGGAGTCCACGATGTCCTCGACGATGAGCACGTCACGGCCCGCGATGTCGCGGTCGAGGTCCTTGAGGATGCGCACGACGCCCGAGGACGAGGTGGACGAGCCGTAGGAGGACACGGCCATGAACTCCAGCTGTGCCGGAATCGGGAGGGCACGCGCGAAGTCCGTCACGAACATGATCGCGCCCTTGAGGACGCAGACGAGGACGAGATCGGACGACACCCGCTCTGCGGGGTAGTCGGCGGCGACCTTCTCGGCCAGCTCGGCGACCTTGTCCTTGATCTGCTCCTCGCTGATCAGCTCGGAGGCGATGTCGCCGTCGTACACGGGTCAGCTCCCTCGGGTGGTGGGTTGGCGTCGGTTCAACGTGAGCTTGTCATGCGCCCGCGACACCTCGGCACCGCCGGGTAGGAAAACTCCGCCCTGGCCGCGCCACCGGCCCACGAGCGCGTCCACCGACCGCAGATGCGCGTCGGACAGGTCGCCGACGCCCGCCCCGAGCAGCCACGTCCGCAGCACTCGCCTGCGCACGGCGGGGGGCACCCCGGCGAGCGCCGCGACGCTCAGGTCACGCCCCGCCTCGGCGCGCCGCGCGACGTCGGCGGCCACGGCGTCGAGCGCGTCGCAGTCCTCCCGCAGCTGCCGCGCCGTGCGTGCCAGCGCGGCGGACACCCCACCGGCCAGCACGTCCTCCAGCAGCGGAAGCACCTCGTGCCGTACCCGCACCCGCCGGAACCGGGGGTCGGCGTTGTGCGGGTCGTCCCAGGGCGACACGCCCAGCTCCACGCAGGCCGCACTGGTGACCGACCTTGGCACGTCCAGCAGCGGGCGCGCCCAGGGCGGATCCAGCGGCCGCATCCCCGCCAGCGAGCGCGAACCCGAGCCACGTCCGAGCCCCAGCAGCACGGTCTCGGCCTGGTCGTCCCGGGTGTGGCCGAGCAGCACGAGTGAGCCAGGACCCGCGTGGTCGCGCAACGCGGCGTAGCGAGCCCGGCGCGCCGCCGCCTCGGGCCCACCGGGCCCGGCCACGGCCACCGGCAGCACCGTCGCGGTGGCCACGCCCAGGTTCCGCGCCCGCTCCGCGGCCCGTGCGGCCACCTCGGCCGAGCCGGGTTGCAGACCGTGGTCCACCACGAGCGCGCCCACCGTGAGGTCACGCCGCCGCCCGACGTGGGCCGCCGCCTCGGCGAGCGCCAGCGAGTCGGCTCCGCCCGACACCGCGACGTACACGCGACCCGACCGCAGCGGCGCCGCACACGCGCTGTCGGCGAGCAATGTCCGTACCGCCCTGCGCACTTCGAGGACCGCGTCGAGCGGCCTGCGGGAGAGCCGCTCTACTGCACCCGGCGCAGCCATGCCTTCGGGTCCTTGATCTCCGACCGGCTCGGCAGCGTGTTCGGCGAGGTCCACACCGCGTTGAAGCCCGCCATGCCGACGGTGTCGATGACCTCGCGGGTGAAGGCCGAGCCGAGGGCGTACTGGCGCACCTTGGCATCGACACCCAGCACCGACCGCAACACGCGGTCGAGCAGGCTGCCTCCGGAGCGCCGCGCGGTGACCCGCCGCCGGATGGTCGCCACGCTGGGCACGACGGCGGGCCCGACCGCGTCCATCACGTAGTCGGCGTGGCCCTCCAGCAGCGTGGACAACGCGATCAGCCGATCGAACACCGCGCGCTGGGACGGCGACTGCACCAGTTCGGCCACGCCCAGAGCCCCGTCCCGGCGCGCTCGGCGCAGGTTGTCCGGCAGTTGGGAGAGCACGGTGGTGAGCCCGTCGGACTCGGCGAAGCCGGTGATCAGGCGCCCCACCTCGTCGGCGAAGTACTCGCGCAGCCACTCGACGGCGGTGAACTGCAGGCGGTGGGTGCATTCGTGCAGGCACACCCACATGCGGAAGTCCCTGCCCGGCACGCGCATGGCCCGCTGGGCGGTCACCACGTTCGGCGCCACCAGCAGCAGAGTGCCCTCGTGGTCGTCGCCGCCGAAGGGGTCGTACTGCCCCAGCACCCGGCTCCCGAGGAAGGCCAGCACCGCCCCGGTCTGCACCCCGGCGCTTCCGGCCAGCACCGGCGCCAGTGCCCTCCCGGGACCACCGGGCCGCTCCGCCGACGGCATCGCCCTGCTGGTCAGCCGGTCGAGTCCGGCGGCAGCGGCCCGCACCCAGCCGGGCCGGTCCACGACCTCGCCCGGCCGCAGCGGCAGGCCCGCGCCCAGTCCCGTCAGGTCTCTGACGTGCCGCTCGGCCTCCGCCGTCAGTTCCCGGAGGTCCGTCACCACACGGTCGGCGTCGGAGCGCTCCATCGCGGGGCCACCCCGGGCGAGGTAGGCGCCGGTGGACGCCGCGACCGACCAGTCGACCAGCGCGCCACGCCCGTCGCGTTCGCGCACTGCCGCGCTCATGCCCGCCGCTCCGGAGCGGCGGGGGTCACCGTGCCGGGGCTGCGAGTCGTCACCAGTCATCCTTTCGCCGCCTGCGCCGGTCGCATCACCGGCCCGCTCTCGACGCTACCCGTCCTCAGCGGCAACCACAGGCGTGCAGAGCGGCCGGGAACCGGTCGAGCGCCGCGCGCACGGCGTCGGTGTCGGAGCCGACCCCCATGAGCGCGAACACCAGGAGCCTGCCGTCGGCCGTCTGCACCTGCCCCGCCAGGGTGTGGACGCCGTTCTCGCCCGGCAGCGAGCCCGTTTTGGCCCGCACCCAGCCGCGCCCGTCGTGGGTCGGTCCCTCGCCGTAACGGCCGGCGAGGGTGCCGCTGCCGCCCGCCACCGGCATCCCGCCCAGCATCGGGCGCAGCCTCGGCTCACCGTCGCCGGACGCGGCCATGGTCAGCAACCGGGTGAGTGCCACCGCGGACACCGCGCTCTGCGGCGAGAGCCCGCTGTTGTCGCGCAGGTCGACGTCGCCGACGTCCAGTCCGTTGCGCGACAGCACGTCCAGGGTCGCCTCGGCCGCGCCCTCGAACGAGGGTTCCTTCCCCTCGGCGATGGCCACCTGCCGCCCCAGTGCCTCGGCGAGCAGGTTGTCCGACTCCACGAGCGACGTGCGCACGAGTTGCGACACCGGCGCGGAACGCACCTCGCCCAGCACCGCCGCGCCCTCCGGGGCCGTGGTAGCCCCGCCCGCCTGCGCCCCGAGTTCGCTCGCGAGGACCCCGGCGAGGTGCTCCGCGGGATCCGGGCGCCCCGGGGAATGCCCGTTCAGCGGATCGGTGCGGCCACCGTCGAGCATGGCGGGCTCGACGGCCACCATGTAGGTCGAGGGCACGTCCTCGGGCGCCCAGCCCGGCCCCTCCGTGGGGCCCGTGAAGGCCGAGGTGTCCAGCTCCACACGGGAGACGTCGCCCCCGGTGGCGTCGCGAACCTGCTCGACGAGGTCGTCGAGGTGCGCCGCACCCGGAAAGATCGACTCCTGACCCGGCGGCAGGGACGACAGCGTGACGTCGCCCCCGGCGACGAGCACCACCGTGCCCGGTTCCGCGCCCTCGACCACCGTCGTCGGGATGCGCATGTCGTGATCCAGCGCGAGCAACGCCGCCGCGGCCGTGAAGAGTTTCGTGGTGGAACCGGGAACCCGGGCCTGGCCCGGATCCCGTTCCCAGAGGGCGGTACCCGAGGCCGGGTCCACCACGCTGCCGGTCAGCACGGTGAACGCGGGGTCCGACACCAGCGGGTCCAGCGCGGCGGCCACTCCGTCCGCCGTCGGCTGTGAGCCCGCTCCCGACGCGGCGCGGAGCGCGAGCGCCACCTCGCGAGGCGCGGGCGGGTCCGACTGGGGCAGGTTGGGCGCCCAGGGAAGGCCGAGCCGGTTGGACACGTCCGGCAGGGCCAGCACCCCTCCTGTCGCCAGCAGCACCACGGCGAGCACCACCGCGAGCACGATCGTCCGGCGGCGGCGTGGCCTGCCCGTGGACTCGCCCTGCGGGGTGTCACCGGGCGGCGGCTCGGACGGTGCCTGCTCCTCGCCCGCCCGATCCGGGTCGCCGGGCGCGGCACGTTCCCCGGCAGGCGTCCCGGCCGGGCGGGTGGCGGGGCGCGCGGGCTGTGCTGGTTCGGCGAGTTCGGCGGGTTCCGGCGCGACCGCGCGTTGCTGTTCCGTCCCGCCCGCGCGCGGCTCGATGCGGGTCGGCCATGCCTGGCGGCCCGCCGGTGGGGCGGCGGCGTCCGGGGGCACGGGCGGAGGTGACAGTGGGGGCGCCTGCTGGGCGGGCCGGAACGCCTGGAACGGCTCGGGCCGCGAGGAAGGCGGGGCCGACCGCGGTGGGTGGGCCTGCCCTGACTCGTCGCGTTCACGCGGGCCTGGCCGGGGCGCCGGTCGTGGCACCCGCAGTGTGGAATGATCGTCAGGGTTGTCCGCCGGATTGGCGGGAATGCTCATCCTGTCGGTCTTCTGCTGTTCCGGAGGCTCGGTCTTGTCAGGCGCACGGTCCGGATCATGGTCGCTGGACGGCCATCTCGGCCCCTGACCGTCTCCCGTGCCAGACAAAACCCCTCCTCGCGGTCAAGGGGGCAGACATCACATTTGCACACCATCAGTGGTCCGCCTGCCCTGTGCGTGGTCCACACTAGTCATGCCCGAAGTGATCACGTGTGAGCCGCCCGGTTGAGCAGCGGCGCGAGACGAAGCAGCGAGGACGGCGTGGAGTTCGACGTCACCATCGAGATCCCCAAGGGGGAGCGCAACAAGTACGAGGTGGACCACAAGACGGGGCGCATCAAACTCGACCGCACCCTGTTCACGGCCACGCAGTACCCGGCCGACTACGGCTTCATCGACGACACGCTGGGGCAGGACGGCGACCCGCTCGACGTGCTCGTGCTCGTGCAGGAGCCCACGTTCCCCGGCTGCCTGATCCGCTGCCGGGCCATCGGCATGTTCCGCATGACCGACGAGAAGGGCCCCGACGACAAGGTGCTGGCCGTCCCGTCGGACGACCCGCGCATGGAGCACCTGCGCGACATCCACCACCTCAACGAGTTCCACAAGCTGGAAATCGAGCACTTCTTCCAGGTCTACAAGGACCTCGAACCCGCCAAGAGCGTGGAGGGCTCGACCTGGGCGAGCCGCGCCGAGGCGGAGGCGGAGATCCAGCGCTCGTACGAGCGCCAGGCCGCCCACGAGGAGCAGGGCGCCGAGCACTGAGCTGAACAAGCACTGACACGCTCGGCTGGGGCGACCGTCCCAGCCGAGCGTGTCAGTGCTCATGCCGACGTGGTCGCGAATCCGTACTCACGCAGAATCCTGCCGTTGTGAATATCGTTCCACGCTACGCCGAGGAACTCGAGGGCGTCGGAGGGTAACTGGGCCGGATCCGCCCAGACGAGTTCGGTGCATTTCCGCGGCTCATGGATCTTCGGTGTTCCGTGCCAGGTGGCGGCGGTGAAAAAGATGTCCACGCGAGGTTCTTGGCTCATCCGGAACCAGGTGGTACCTGGCATCAGATCGGCGTGCTGTAGTGAAATGCCGAGCTCCTCCTCGGCTTCGCGGACGGCGCACGCCGTCGGGGTCTCTCCAAGATCGACGTGCCCTGCCGGCAGACCGAGCTGACCGTCCGCGTACCCGGACCCGGCACGCCGCATGAGAAGCGTTCTCTCTCGCCGGACGAGGAAGATGTGGACGGCGAGCGGGTAGCGGTCGTGCTTGGTGTCGAACACGTACGTCGACATGCGACTCCTTCGCTGTCCGATCGTGGGCGGGCTCGTACGACAAGAGCACCGGACGCGGGGTAGGTGCTTACGCTTCGTCAACCTATCCGTTGGTGGGCGCCACAGCCAGCGCTTTCGGCTGGACCGTGCGGGATCCGTCCACGTACGCGGTGATTCCTTTGCAGCCCTGCTGGAACGCGCTGACGTAGGTGTCGTAGACGTCGATTGATTGTGCCGTGCCGGGCAAGTTCACCGTTTTCGACACAGCTTCATCGACGCAAGCTTGGACCGCTGCGGCCATCGCCAGGTGTCCAGACGGGCTGATTTGGGTCGCGGTCGCCAGCACCCCACGCAACCGTTCTGGCAGTGTCGGGTCGGCTGGCAGGCGACCGTGAGTACGAACGAACTCAAGCACGTCGGTACGACCCGCGTCTTTCAGCGCGGCGAAAACCCCAGGATGCTGGTGTCCTGGCTGTTCGGACAACCGAAACAGTGGCTCGATTCCGGTCGAGGCATCCACTACCGGCGCCGAGCGCCCGGTCGGCGGCACGGCGATCGTGGAGGAGTTGCGTAGCTGCCCGGTCGCGGCGATCTTGTCAGCGAGTACAGCCCAGTCGCTACGGTTGACGCTGTCCACCTCTAATGCCGCGAATCGCCCTAGAAACCGCGGATCGGCATATCGCGACCGGCCGCTCAGCACTGCCGGGGCGCCACCCCGGGTGTGCGCGAGTTCGACCGACGCAAGCTTGGAGGTGTAATTGACGAGCGCCAAGACTTCTTGGGTCAGCCGCCGCCCCTCGGTGCTGTCGTAGGGGAGCCCGGCCGCAAGCAGTAGATCGGCCAGACCGCAGAAGCCAATGCCGATTTTGCGTTTGGCGCCCATAACTCGTGCCGACACTGGCGAGGGGTAATGGGCGAGACTCGCCTCGACGGCATCGTCCAGCGCTCGCACCAGCGTCCGCGTGGTGTCGGAGAGCGCGTCGGCGTCGACAGGAAACGCTCCCGTGCCGCTGAAGAACCGACCGAGGTTCAAGTATCCGAACTGGCAGGTTTCACCGGCCGCCAGCCCCACTTCGGCGCAGGGAGCGGTGGAGACGTATGTGCCGACTTCGGGAGTCGGATTGCCCTCGTTCATCCGATCGGCGAACAGCAACCCCGGATCGGCGCAGAGGTGGGCAGCCTCTGCTGCGGCGAGCAGCAGGTTTCGCTCCCGTCCGGGGTAGGAAAGTGCAGCACTCATCTGCTTGTCGGTCACGTTCAGGGAAATGTTGAACTTCCAAACTTCGTCCCGAGAGTCGGCACCCACCTTGCAGGTAATGAATTCTTGAGCGCGCGGGTGTTCCAGGGACAGGACGGCCATGTTCCCGACCGGCCTATTCTCCAGTCCAGAAGCCGCTCCCTCAACGGCGATCTCGTTGAGATAGCGCAGTACGCCGACCGGGTCGTTTAACTCGTCGAGCGCAAAACCCGTACCCATCCCCGCCCGGTGGTAGCCATCGACGATCGTTTTGACCTGCGCAAGGTCGCCGCGCAGGTCCACGGGCGGAACCGCGCACGCCGCTAGCGGCCGCTCGTTGTACCGGCCGGCGTTGGTCATGATCGGCGTGGAGAAAACAATACGTTCGCTATCCAGAGCATGGCCGAGACGCTCGCCGAACACAGCTGCACCCGTCGCGTCGAAGCGGGCGTCAGCGGTTTCAAGCGCGGCGACAATACGAGTCACCATATCCGGTGCGGTCTCATGCCTAGAGATCATCTGACCATCGCGCAGATATGCTTCACGGCGAGGGCTGCTGGGGAAGTTCGAACGATACACCACGGTTACTCGTCTCCCTGTGCTCGTCTGCCCCCGGCCTGGGGGCGTTGGAGATCAAGACCATCGTGGTGCCCGGGTGTGCCGCTAGGATGAAAGACCACTCACGGTAAGTTCACGCACACTCACGGATTTATACCGAATCGGAGATGTAGACGATGCCCACGGGCACGACCGGCCCGGCAGACGCCGAGGTGAACGTGTTCGCCGTCGAACTCAAACGCTGGCGCGATGTTCGCGGCCACTCCCGCGCCACCCTCGCCAAGGCCATGGGATACGACCGCTCGTATGTGTCCAAGGTCGAGTCCGGAGCCGAAAGGCCGTCCGAAGCTTTCGCCGCACACGCGGAGAAGGCGCTGCGTGCTGGCGGGGCGCTGCGCACTGCGTTTCGGGACTTCGAAACCTCGCGCCCGACGAAGTTGCGTCCCCCCGCGGCTCCACTGCCCGAACCGCACGCGGGAAACGCAAACCTCATTGTGAACCACGACGACGCGACCCTGCGTTACGAGAACGGCGGCTACCGGCTCACCCAACGCCGTCATCTGGTAAACCAGAGCAACGAGCCGATCACCCGATACCTGGTCCGCATCTCCGTGGACCGGTATCCAGGGGACCCGGAACGGTCGAACCAGCTGTACAGCGAGAATCCGCTCACCTGGGATGAGATCGGTCTACGCGCCTGGCATGGCCGCAACCGATCCAACCCGATGAACTGGACCGCCCACCACGACCGAGACGCGTTCAAGGAGGTCTGGCTACTCTTCGCTGGCGAACACGGGCACTTCCCCCTGTATCCAGGGGAAAGCTGCTGGATCGAGTATGAGTACACCGTGAGTGAGAAGCATTGGGGGAACTGGTTCCAGCGTGCCGTCCGGCTGCCGACCCGCACGCTGTCAGTGTGCCTCGATTTCCCGGCCGAACTCGCCGCACAAGTCTGGGGCCTCCACACTTCGATGACCGCGCAAGCGATGCCGTTCGCCACCGCGATCGGCCGGGATGACACCGGAGACAGGCACGTCTTCTCCTGGTCATGCGAAGACCCGCCGTTGCATGCGCGGTATCGCCTCGAATGGCATTTCCGTGGCTGCGCAGCCACGTCGGGCGGGGCTGGGCCCCGCCCGAGCGAGGTCATGGCCGCTCTGGGCATAGTGCAGGACAGCAACCCTGCACTGCGCCGCGTCGCCCGGTCCTTCGAACTCCCAGTCGAAGCCGAGGACGCTCACCGCGTCCTGACCGCTCTCAACTCGGCAGCCGAACGTGTCAGCCAGGTCCATACCTTCGGGAAGGGCATGGGTATTGCCGCACCGCAAATCGGTATCGACCGCGCCGCCGCGATAGTCCATACCCCGGACGGCGAGTTCATCAGCCTATTCAACCCGGTCGTCATCGAAGAGGCTGGCGACGTCGACGAGCAGTATGAGGGTTGCCTGAGCTTCTTCGACGTTCGCGGACAGGTTCCGAGAACTCAGGTGATTCACGTCGAGCACACCACCCTCGACGGACGGAAGAAGATCACGATGTTCGAGCGCGGTATCGCCCGTCTGGTGGCGCACGAGGTCGACCACCTCCACGGTCACCTTTACACCGACCGCATGAGGGAAGGCGTCGCACCCATTCCTGTCGAGCAGTACCGAGGCACAGGAACCAACTGGTCGTACTGACTCACAAAGAGCACCGCCACCTGAGCAGCCGGTGGCGGCCGAGTACCCACGAAGGCGACCTACGGGCCGATATTCACATCACGGGACTTCAGGCAATCGCGGCTCCAAGATACCCGAGATTATCTCGGCGATCTCGCACGAATTATTCACTTCACTTCCACCGAGTACCGTCACATCAACTCGAGAGGAATCGTCCAACCTCAACGCCATCACACAGTCCCCAGACGCCGGGTCCTGTGTCGATACAGCAGCGCGTTGATTGACTTCCCTTTGCTTCACACCATTACCGATATCATTTACTGTGTCAATGCCTTGCGAATCGCGGACACCGACAGTAAAGGTAAATCCACCCGAACCTGACTCAAAGTCCGCCTGCCAGAAGCACGATCGCGCGCCTCCTCCTTCTTTGTACTCTGAGTCGAACTCGCCTACATCGGCTAGGTCTACTACCGAAATAAGCTCACAAGGATCGATCGACGCGCTCTCTAAAACAGAAGACGGAACCGTTGCAGGGAGCTCACTCAGCGACGTGCCTGCCGACGCATGTGGCTCTGCGTAACCACACTCCCCGTTTGAACAACCAGAAATCGTAATCAGAATCAGGAACGTAGCCGCCAAAGTTGCAGGCGATACCAGCTTAGTACCTATCAATCTTCGCCCAACCTTTGAACCGGCTCGTCTGTGCCATCGAATCGACCCCCACAACCGAAACGGAGCGACATGACCGAACGCCGGGGACCGGCCCCGCCGACGTTCTCCGGCGGGGCCACCCGTGTCACGTACCGGGGATGATCTCCTTGATTCCCTCGGCGTGCCTGCGCGCGAGCGAACGGTAGATCTCCGCGTTGTGGTCCACCCACGCCCGGGTGCTGTCGGTGAGCGGAGTGAAGCTCTTGGCCGGGCTGCCCTTGGCGACGGTCTCGTCGGGAACCCGAGTGTTCGGGGTGACGGTGGCTCCGGCGGCGATCAGGCATCGGGTGCCGACCACCGCCCTGTCGAGCACGATGGCGCCGTTGCCGACCAGCGCCTGCTCTCCGATGGTGCAGTCGTGGACCAGGCAGGAGTGGCCGATCGTGGCGTTGCGGCCGATCTCGCACACACCGTCGTTCACATGCACCACCGTGTTGTCCTGCACGTTGGCGCCCTCGCGCACGACGATGCGTCCGAAGTCGCCTCTGAGCACGGTGCCGTACCAGATCGACGCGTGCTTCTCGACGACCACATCGCCGACCAGCGTGGCGGTGGGGGCGATCCAGGCTTCCGGGTGGACGGTGGGGCTCACGCCCTCGAAGGCGAACATCGGCATGGGGCCACCCTACGACCGGGACAAGCCGACGCGGCTGTCGTCCCCGCCACGAAAAACGGCCCCCTCGACTGGGAGGGGGCCGTTCTCGGCGGAGCCGCCTAGGGGAATCGAACCCCTGACCTGCTCATTACGAGTGAGCCGCTCTGGCCGTCTGAGCTAAGGCGGCGCGCGGGCGTACCCGGCTGCCCACAAGTATAGCGATCCCGTTCGCGGCGTCACCCACGGGGGCCGACGTCGTTGGACCGGGCACGACACCGGCGCCGTCGCCGGGGCCCGTCCACTGGGAGGACTTCTCGCATGCGCCGATCGCGCCGGACACGCACGACAATCCGGACACGGGAAACACTGCCCCGGCTGCTCGCCCTTCCGTTGTCCGCCGCGCTGCTCGTGCTGTGTGGCGCTCCAGCGGCGGGGCAGACGGTGCCGACGACGCCGGAGCCCGACCCCGCCGAGGAGGGTCAGCCTCCGATCTCGGACGAGCAGCGCCCGGCGGGCCGGGTGATGGCCGAGGCGGGCACCGCGCTCGGCGTGCTGCGACTGCTGCCGGAGGCCATGCCCGCCGAGGCGATCCTGCCCGGCATGGACGAACAGCTGCCGAAGCAGTCCGCACTGGAGGGCGGCTTCGGCCTGTCGTACGCGCGGGCCGACTCCGAGTCCTACCTGTCCTACGAGCGGTCTCTTGCCGAGGCGGCCCCGTTCGGAGCGTCCGTCGCGGGCCACACCCCGCAGGTCCCCGGCTCGGCGCTCCAGGCCGCGCTGCCCGACAACGAGAAGGCACTGTCCACCGGGTTGGAAGCTCCGGACAACCCCCTCGTGCGCCTCGGTGCGCTCCAGGGGCGGGTCCACGCGCGGTGGAGCGAGGACCGGGGCCCGTGCGTCGGCACCATCGCCGACGCCGGAACCACGGCGGCGGACGTGTCGCTGGTCTCCGGCCGGGACGCGCTTCCGACGATGCCGGAGGCCGACCCGGACGCGGTCGGCGGAGAGCTGGGCGCCGCGCTGGCGGAGCTGCCCGGGGCGCTGGCCGACCTCGGCGGGCTGCTCTCGGGCGGCGACTCCGGCGGAGCACTCGTCGGCGTCGACAAGGCACTGTCGACCCGTTCGGTGGTGCGGCTCGTGGATCTGCCCGGCTCCGACGGCGGCTCCGACGACTCGCGCCGGGCCGTCGAAGCCGTCTCCACGCTCCAGGCCGGGCGCATCACACTGCTGGAGGGCACGCCGCTCGCGCTCAGCGTCGGGGTGGCGAGCCAGCCCACGTTGCGGGTGGTCTCCACGGGCGAGGCCGAGACCTCCTCGATCGACTACACGGCTCCGGTCCTCACCGTGCGGCGCGACGGCGAGACGCTGTTCCAGCTCGACGCGGCCAACCCCACCGCCGACATCCCGGTCGGCGTGCCCCTGCCTGGGCTGCGGGCCCTGCCGGGTTACGAGGACGTCAGGGACGCGCCCGTGGTCGGCGACGTGGCCGAGCAACTGGACGGCAGCCTGACCACGCTGTCGGACGCGGCGGCCTCCCGCGTGCTGGACATCGGCGTCCTGCGCCTGAGCATCGCCGAACTCGACGAGGCCGCCAGGACGGTCACCGAGCCGTTCGCCGGTCACCAGGTGTCGGCGGTGGCGCGGATGCTCGACGTGCGGGTGCTGCCCACCGATCGCCTGCGGGACCTGCTTGGTGAGGACGTCGCGGACACCCTGCCCTCGGCTCTGGCGCAGGTGTCGCTCGGCGAGCAGAGCGCGAACGCGTACGCGCCCGAAGGCGGCGTGGACTGCACCGAGCCGGCGCCACCCGCCGCGCCGGAGGACCCCGCCGTCCCGCCGGCCGGAGGGGAACAGCCCGGTGTCCCGGATCGGCTCGCCCACACCAATGCCGCGTACTCGACCGTTCCGATCTTCTGGACCGGAACGGCGCTGTTGCTGGTGGGAGTCGTTCTGGTGGCGAGCCTGCCGCACCGCAGGCCGGGGCGAGCGCGGTGAGGGCGCTCAGCCCTCGCGCAGGGTGGTGAGCATCGCCTCGACCGCGATGCGCGGCTTGACGTTCCAGCCGATCGCGTCCCGGCACGCCAGGACGGCTTCGAGCCGCCGCAGCGTCGACGCCGGCGTCCAGTGCCGGGCGGCCTCGGCGGCGCGCTCGGCGACATCGGGGTGGACCAGCGCCGCGCCCGCACCGCTGTGACACACCAGCACGTCGCGGTAGAACCCGGCGAGGTCCACGAGCGCGAGGTCCAACGTGTCCCGCTGGGTCCTCGTGGCGCGGGACTTCTGCCGCTTCTCCAGCGCGCGGACGGCGGCGTCGGCCGCCCGGCGCGCCGACGCGACCCCCTTACCGGTGCCGCCGGAGCCCATCGCGGTGCGCAGCGCGTCCTGCTCGGCCTCGTCGCGGGACTTGCTCTCGTCGCTCGCGTCGGCCTCCGCCGTCGCGATGAGGTCGTCGGCGCAGCGGAACACGTCCTCGGCCCGGCGCAGGCCCAGCGGAATCCGCAGCACCGCCGCACGCCGGGCCCGAGCGTTCTCGTCGGTGGCGAGCCTGCGGGCGCGGCCCACGTGACCGCCGCACACCGCCGCCGCCCAGCGCGCGCGCTCGGGGTCGATGCCGTCCCGCTCGGCGAGCACCGTGGCGATCGCCTGCGGCGCCGGGGTGCGCAGCGTGACGAGGCGGCATCGCGAGCGGATGGTCACGCTCACGTCCTCGGGGTGGTCCGACGGCGCGCAGAGCAGGAAGACCGTCCGCTCGGGCGGCTCCTCCACCGCCTTCAGCAGCGCGTTCGCCGCTCCTTCGGTGAGCCGGTCGGCGTCCTCGATGATCACGACCTGCCACTGCCCCGTGGTGGGCCTGCGCGCGGCGGCCTGCACCAGCGACCGCATTTCCGCGACCGAGATCGACAACCCTTCCGGCACCACGAGTTTCACGTCGGCGTGGGTACCGGCCAGCGCCGTGCGGCAGCCGGGGCACCCACCGCACCCGCTGCCCACGGTGCACTCCAACGCCGCCGCGAACGTGCGGGCCGCCACCGACCGGCCCGAACCGGGCGGGCCCGTGAACAACCAGGCATGGGTCATCGACCCCACGTCGGTGGTGCGCCCCTCCACGAGCGCGTCCGCTGCCTCGGCCGCCGCCGCGAGGACCTCGATGGCGGCTTCCTGCCCCACCAGCTCCGACCAGACCCGGCCTGCCGGTGCGCTCACCTCGGACGCGGTCGTCACGACCGGGTCACCTCCTCACTCACCGACGGCAGCGCGGCACGGCCGCCCAGCGCGCCCCGCACCGAAGCCCGGACCCGATCCGCCACCTCGTCCTCGGCTCCGTCGGCGTCCACGACGACGTAGCGGTCGGGTGCCGAGGCCGCCATCTCGGCCAGCATCTCCTGCACCCGCCAATGGTGCTCGGCCGCGTTGGTGCCGGTGCCGTCGGCCTGGTCACCGGGGTCGGTGTCCAGCAACACCGTCAGATCGGGCCGCAGTTTCGCCGTGGCCCAGTCGGTGAGTCCCTCCAGTTCGGCGGCATCGAGTCCGGCTGTGGCCGACAGGTGAGCCAGCGGGCTGTCGACGTAGCGCTCCATCACCACGATCGCGCCCGCGTCGAGCGCGGGGCGCACGTTCCGTTCCACGATGTCGGCCCGGACAGCCGCCGCGGCCAGCGCCCTCGCCCGGGTGCCCGTGAGCGAGGCACCGGACAGCAGCGAGGTCAGCCGGTCGTCGTCGAGCGCGGGGTCGGCGGCGAGAACGACGGGGCGCGGACCACTACCCAGCCATTCCGCGAGCCGGGCCGCGTGAGCCGCGGTGTCGGCGGCCGTGGTGCCCTCCAACGCGATCAGCAACCCACTCGACCGGCGCGGACGGCGGATGACCTTGCGGAGGTCGGCGAACAGCGGTTCGGTGCGCCGCGAGTCCATCTGCCGGTACGCGATCAACCCGACCAGCGTCGCCAGCACACCACCCGCGAGCAGGACCGGCCGGGTCCCGTCGATGATCAGCGGGTTGCCCCACACGGTGACCTTGCGTGGCCGCAGCAGGCCGATCAGGCCGGGCACCGCCGAGGTCGTACCGAAGACGATGAGCTTCAGCAGCGACTGGTAGATGGCGTTGATACGGCCCCGGATGCTGTCGTCGACCTGCGTTCCGATGATCGTCACGCCAGTGAGGAAGGCCGCGCCGGCACAGGCTCCGACCAGCGCGACGGCCAC
The DNA here is from genome assembly GCF_005862235.1 of Saccharomonospora piscinae. Classification (GTDB taxonomy): domain Bacteria; phylum Actinomycetota; class Actinomycetes; order Mycobacteriales; family Pseudonocardiaceae; genus Saccharomonospora; species Saccharomonospora piscinae. Next base: position 104,963 of record NZ_VCEK01000002.1, read on the forward strand.
GAGCGAGATCGCGAGATGCGGCGACAGCGCCACCACGACGAGCGCGAGCCCCGCCGACACGATGCCGACGCCGAACAGTCGCTCGTGTGGCAGTCTGCGCGCCAGTTTGGGTGCACCCGTCAGGCCCACGGCCGCGCCCACGAACACGGCGACGAACAGCAGCCCGAATGCCGCGTCACCACCGCCGAGGCTCGACGAGTACGGCTTCGCCGACCCGATCACCGCGCCACCGGCGGCGAACGCCCCCGCCATGCCGATGAGCAGCCCTCGGATCAGCGGCGTGCTCTTGACGAACTTGATGCCGTCGCTCACGAGACCGCGCACCCCACCCTGGTCGGGCTGCGGCTCGGGCTTGCGCTCGGCGGGCACCGGGTGAACGCCCCGCAGCGACAGCTCCGGGATCCGCATGATCAGCAGTGCGCTGACCAGGTAGAGCAGCCCGTTCAGGATGACGACGACCTTGGCGATGCCGAACTCGCCGAGCAGATCCGGTGGCAGGTTGAACGTCGTGTGGATACCGGTGAGGATCGCGTAGAGTCCGGCGCCGGTGACCACCGCGACGCCGTAGGTCATCACCATGCCCAGCTGGTTGGCCGTTTCCACCTGGTCGCGTCTGCGAAGCAGGTTCGGCACCGCGGCGTCCTTCGACGGAATCCACATCATGGCCGCCGAACCGACCAGGAAGTTGCCGATGAACAGCCACAGCGGACTACCGACGATCGCGATCGAAATGAGCAACCCGAAACGCGCCAGATCGGCGACCATCATGATCTTGCGGCGGTCGAAACGGTCGGCGAGCATTCCCCCCAGCGGGGCGAACAGCAGACCGGGAAGCAGCTGCGTCAGGACAATTCCGGCGAAGGCGAAGTTCTGCGCGGTGTAGTTGTCGGTGAACTTCGTGACGAGACCGGTCAACGCGAGCAGCGACAGCCAGTCGGCGACGCTGCACAGGTACGTGACGCCCCACAGCCGCCGGAACGGCCGGATCGCCAGCACACGGCGCACCCGCGCGAGCGTCGACGCCTCCTGGAACGCGTGCGACGTCGCGTCGGCGTCCCGTCCCCCCTGCTGTGACTCGCTGATGGACCCCACCCCATAACACTCGGCACCGCCGTGCGCTCAGGGTAGCGCCGACCGGTTCCCCTTCGCCGGTCAGGCGATTGCATCACCCAGCGTGTGTCTTTCGACACGAAATGTGTCGAAACGTCAGCCGAAAAGGCCGGTGACGCTTTCCACGAAACTGACCACGAACTGGATCGCGACCAGAATGAAGATCACGAGGAGGACGAGCGCCACGGCCAGCCCCGTCGATCCCGACGACGGTTTGCGCACGTGCGGCCCCGGCCTCGACCGGGCACCCGACTGCTTGCGCAGGCGCAGGATCGGCGACAACGCCGACGGGCGGGAGGCCCGCACGGTCGCGGGCTGCTGCGGTGGGATCTCGGCCGTCGGTTCGTCGTCGTCGGTGTCCACCGGTGCGGGCTCCCCGCTCGCGGCGGCCTCGGCCTGCTCGGCCTGCTCGGCTTCGAGGAGTTGCCGGACAGCCTCGCGGTTCACCTCCACGGGCCGCGCGACACCGAGGTGGCCGGAGCCCGCCGTCCCCGAGGGCGTGGGCGACGAGCGACCGTCCGCCGTGTTGCCGCCCAGCGGATCGCTGAACGGCTTCGGCGGTTCGGGAGCCTGGGTACCGTCCGAGTCCACCACCACGTCCTCCCTGTCCGCACCCGGCGCGGGCGAGAGACCTCACCCTGCGTGCCGTTCCGCACGCCGTGCGTTTCCAGGGTAGCGGTCACGGACGTGATCGAGCACCCGTCCGAGGGGAGAAGAATCAGCTCTTGGACTTCGTGCCCGACGCGGCCTTCTTCCGGGGTGCGCTCTTCTTCTTCGCCGGTCCCTTGGCGCGCTTCTCGGCGAGCAGTTCGGCCGCCCGCTCCTGAGTGAGGTCATCCACGCTGTCCGACCTGCGCAGCGAGGCGTTGTACTCCCCATCGGTGACATAGGGCCCGAACCGGCCGTCCTTCACCACGATCGGCTTGCCCGACACCGGGTCGTCCCCCAGCTCCTTGAGCGGGGGCTTGGCCGCCGCCTGCCTACCCCTCCGCTTCGGCTCGGCGTAGATCTTGAGCGCCTCCTCGACGGTGATCTCGAAGATCTGCTCCTCGGTGGACAACGACCGCGAGTCCTTGCCCCGCTTGAGGTAGGGCCCGTAACGGCCGTTCTGCGCCGTGATCTCCTCACCGCTGTCGGGGTCGGTGCCCACCACGCGGGGCAGTGACAGCAACCGCAGCGCGTCGTCGAGGGTGACGTCCTGCACCGACATCGACTTGAACAGCGACGCCGTGCGGGGCTTGCCCTTCTTGGCCTTGCTCTTCTTGCCGTCCGCGGGCTCCTCCGGCTCGGGCAGCACCTCCGTGACGTACGGCCCGAACCGCCCCTCCTTGGCCACTATCTCGTGGCCGGTGGCCGGGTCGGTGCCGAGCACCCTGCCTTCCTGCGGGGTCGCGAAGAGCTTCTCCGCGATCTCCACGGTCAGCTCGTCGGGCGGCAGGTCCTCCGGCAGGTTGGCGCGTTGCGACTGGCCGTCGACCTCGCGTTCCAGGTACGGCCCGTAGCGGCCCACCCGCACGTACACCTGGCGGCCCTCGCCGTCGGTGAACATCGGGATCGAGTTGATCTCACGGGCGTCGATGTCCTCCACACCCGAGCCGACCAGCTTCTTCAGCCCGCCCTGCCTGCCGACCGACCCGTCCACGCCCATCTCGCCGCCGAAGTAGAACCGCGACAGCCACGCGGTGCGCTGCTCGTCACCCGCGGCGATGCGGTCGAGTTCGTCCTCCATCGCGGCGGTGAAGTCGTAGTCCACCAGCCGCTCGAAGTGCTGCTCCATGAGCCCGACCACCGAGAACGCCACCCACGAGGGCACGAGGGCCGAGCCCTTCTTCCAGACGTAACCGCGGTCCTGGATGGTGTTGATGATCGAGGCGTAGGTGGAGGGCCTGCCGATGCCCAGCTCCTCCAGCTTGCTCACGAGGCTCGGCTCGCTGTAGCGCGCGGGCGGAGACGTCGCGTGGGAGTCCGGGGAGAGTTCGGTCGCCGTCAGTGCCTGGTCGCGCTCCAGCCTCGGCAGCCTGCTCTGCTTGTCGTCGGCCTCACCGCCCGCCTCGGCGTCCACCGACTCGACGTACGCCTTGAGGAACCCGGGGAACGTGATCGTGCGCCCGGACGCCGAGAACACGCACTCCTCGCCGCTGCCGGCCGTGCCGGTGATCTTGACCGACATCGTGGTGCCCTTGGCGTCGGCCATCTGCGAGGCGATGGTGCGCTGCCAGATCAGCTCGTAGAGCCGGAACTCGTCGGTCTCCAGCTCCCCCGCCACCGCGCCGGGAGTCCGGAACACCTCGCCCGCGGGGCGGATCGCCTCGTGGGCCTCCTGCGCGTTCTTGACCTTGCGGGTGTACTGGCGCGGCTTGTCGGCCACGTACTCCGAGCCGTACAGCTCCGTGGCCTGGCTCCGCGACGCCGACAGCGCGGACTCCGACAGCGTCGTGGAGTCCGTCCGCATGTAGGTGATGTAGCCGTTCTCGTAGAGCCGCTGCGCGATGCGCATCGTGCGCTCCGACGAGAACCGCAGCTTGCGACCCGCCTCCTGTTGCAGAGTCGAGGTCATGAACGGCGCGTAGGGCCTGCGTGTGTAGGGCTTCTCCTCGACGCTGCTCACGCGGAACTCACGGTCGGCCAGCGCCTCGGCCAGGCGGTTCGCGTCCACCTCGCCCAGCACCCGCACGTCCCGCGACTGCTCCTTGAGCCTGCCGTCGGGCCCGAAGTCACGGCCCGTGGCGAGCCGTGCCCCGTCCACGGCGGTCAGCCGCGCCGGGAACGACCGGGGCGCCGCCGCGTCACCGGAACCACCCGTGTCCATCGTCGCGGAGATGTCCCAGTACGACGCGGAGGTGAACCGCATCCGCTCACGTTCCCGCTGGACGATGACCCTGGTCGCGACCGACTGCACCCGCCCTGCCGACAGCTTCGGCATGACCTTCTTCCACAGCACGGGGGAGACCTCGTAGCCGTAGAGACGGTCGAGGATTCGCCGGGTCTCCTGCGCGTCCACCAGATCGGGATCGAGGTCCCTGGTGGCGTCGGCCGCCGCGCGGATGGCCTGCTCGGTCACCTCGTGGAACACCATGCGCCGCACCGGGACCTTCGGCTTGAGCGCCTCCAGCAGGTGCCACGCGATCGCCTCGCCCTCGCGGTCGGGGTCGGTGGCGAGGTACAGCTCGTCGACGTCCTTGAGCAGGCTCTTCAACTCGGTGACCGTCGACTTCTTGTCGGCGGAGACGACGTAGAGCGGCTCGAAGTCGTTGTCCACGTCCACGCCGAGCCGCGCCCACGGCTGGCCCTTGTACTTCGCGGGCACGTCGGCGGCCCCCCTCGGCAGGTCACGAATGTGACCGCGAGAGGACTCGACGACGTAGTCGCCGCCGAGGTACGGAGCGATCTTACGGGCCTTGGTCGGTGACTCGACGATCACCAGTCTCCGGCGACCGTCACCGTTCGTGCCCGCTTTCTTCGTCCGTGTCGATCCAGCCACGCTGTCCCGCTCTTTCGCTCATGAATTCACTCGTTCGACCAGCCAGTGTGCACGCCGTGCGGTCTCGCTGTCCGCTCAGGTGCTGCAACACACCGGCGCACGCGCGCATTTCCCCGACACGGGCAGAGGTCGTCAGAACCTCCCCTCCACACCTAGCACGGTGCGCCGCCACCCCGTCGGCCGGGGCACTGCGTGACCGGTCGAACACCATCGGTAGGCCCGAGCGGAACTCACCGGACGCCGCGCATCGAGACGGGTTCCCCGGGCGGGTCCGGGGAAACGACCGGATTCACGACCCCGGGGTCGCGAACCGCGGTGTCCCTCCTGTCTCCGGCCCGGTGAGCCGCAGGCAGGAGGGCGCCTCGCCGCTCGCGCGGTCGAGCGCGGGAACCGTGTCGAACCCCTCCAGCAGGTTGAGCCCGCCGATGTCGTCCAGCGGCGCGCTCACCGCGCTCACGGCGTCCAGTCTCGCCTCGGGTCCCTCGGCCGCCGCGAGTTCGTCGAGCACATTCTGCGCACGGTCGCGAATGTCGGAGTAGCGCTCGACCGCGTCCCGGCGGAGCCGCTCGGCCTCCGCCACCGGTGGTGCGCCGAGGCCGCCCAGCCGGTCGAGTGTGCGCTCCAACCCGGTGACCATGACGTCCAGCAGCTCCCCCGACGTCTCCGACGCCCGCCGGGGACTGCTCGCGTCCACGCTCGGCATCGACGACACCGAGCGCACCAGCTCCGACATCGCGCCGCAGTAGTCGTCCGCCCAGGCCACGGCGTCGCCGGACTCGGGAGGGGCCGCCGAGGCCGGGGGTGACGGGACGACGTCGGAGCGCGGCGCGGGTGAGGACGCTGCGCACCCCGCGACGACCACCACCGCGACAGCCGCCACCGTCGCCACACCGACGCCACTGCCCAACCGGCGCACACCGACCTCCGCACCACGAGAACGAGCAACACGGAAACGAACCAACCGCACTGTAGAGCCGGACACGACCGGGCCGGGCCGGGGCTCGGGCCCGATGGCCCGTGATCACCCCGGCCCGGCCCGGTGGCCTGCCCGGTCAGGCGTTGGCGGTGTTGCTCTCGGTCGTCGGCGTATCGGTCATCGCCGAGCCCCGGCGCTTCGACACCACGATCGACACCACGATGACCAGCACCGAGGCGAGCGCGATACCCAGCCGGATCGGGGTCGAGGCGCTCTCCCCGACCGACAGCGTCACGACGGCGGGCGCGATCAACAGCGACACGAGGTTCATAACCTTGAGCAGCGGGTTGATCGCCGGACCTGCCGTGTCCTTGAACGGGTCACCCACGGTGTCACCGATCACCGTGGCCGAGTGGGCCTCGGAGTTCTTGCCACCGTGGTGACCGTCCTCGACCAGCTTCTTGGCGTTGTCCCACGCACCGCCGGAGTTCGCCAGGAACACCGCCATCAACATGCCCGTCGCGATGGCACCACCCAGGTAGCCGGCCAGCGCCCCGGTCCCGAGACCGAAGCCCACCGCGATCGGCGCGAACACCGCCAGCAGACCCGGAGTGGCCAGCTCCCGCAGCGAGTCGCGGGTCACGATGTCGACCACCTTGCCGTACTCCGGCCGCGTGGTGCCTTCCATGATCCCCGGGATCGTCCTGAACTGGCGCCGTACCTCGTACACCACGGCGCCGGCCGCGCGCGACACCGCGTTGATGGCCAGCCCCGAGAACAGGAACACCACCGCGGCACCGATCACGACACCGACCAGCGTGTTCGGCGCGATGATGTTGCTGACGAACGCGTCGCCCACGTCGTCGATGGTGGCCCGCGCGTCCGTCAGAGCCCGCCCGATCGCGTCGGAGTACGACCCGAACAGCGCCGTGGCCGCGAGCACCGCCGTCGAGATGGCGATGCCCTTGGTGATCGCCTTGGTGGTGTTGCCGACCGCGTCCAGCTCGGTCAGGATCTGCACGCCCTCACCCTCGGTGAGATCACCCGACATCTCCGCGATGCCCTGCGCGTTGTCGGACACCGGGCCGAAGGTGTCCATCGCGACGATGACACCCACCGTGGTCAGCAGCCCGGTACCGGCCAGCGCCACCGCGAACAGCGCCACGGAGCCACCCAGCAGGTAGGCACCGAACACCGCCGCACCGACGACGAGCGCCGTGAACACGGCCGACTCGAACCCGAGAGCCAGACCGGAGAGGATCACCGTCGCCGGGCCCGTCTCCGAGGTCTTGCCGACGTCCTTCACCGGCTTGTGCTCGGTGCCGGTGTAGTAGCCGGTGAGCCACAGGATGACCCCGGCCAGCACGATTCCGATCAGCACCGAGAGCGTGGCGATCACCGCGGGATTGCCGTCGGCGCCCTCGAACGAGTCGGGCAGGAACACGAAGGACGCGACCGCCGACAGCACCGCCGAGATCGCTGCCGAGATGTAGAACGAGCGGTTGATCGTCGTCAGTCCGCTCTCGCCCGCCCTGGCCCGCGTGATGTAGATGCCGATGACCGCCGTGATGACGCCGATCGCCGGGATGATCAGCGGGAACACCAGACCGTGGCCGGTGGTCGCGAAGGCCGCGCTGCCGAGGATCAACGCGGCGACCAGCGTCACCGCGTACGACTCGAACAGGTCGGCCGCCATCCCGGCGCAGTCGCCCACGTTGTCCCCGACGTTGTCGGCGATCGTCGCCGCGTTGCGCGGGTCGTCCTCCGGGATGTTCTGCTCGACCTTGCCGACCAGGTCGGCGCCGACGTCCGCCGCCTTCGTGAAGATGCCGCCGCCGACCCGCATGAACATCGCGATGAGCGCGGCACCAAATCCGAAGCCCTCCAGCACCTTCGGGGCCTGTCCGGTGTAGACGAGCACGACCACCGAGGCGCCGAACAGCCCGAGCCCCACCGTGAACATGCCGACGACGCCACCGGTGCGGAAGGCGATCCGCATGGCCTTCTCCCGGCCCTCGGGTTCCCTCGCCGCGGCGGCGACGCGCAGGTTGGCTCTCGTGGACAACCACATCCCGAGATAGCCGATGAAGAACGAGAACGCCGCGCCGACGAGGAAGAACACCGACCGCCCTATGCGCTCGCCGAGGTTCTCCGCCGGTAGGACGAGCAAGAGAAGGAACACCGCCACACCGAAGATGGCGAGTGTGTTCCGCTGTCGGTTGAGATAGGCAGCCGCGCCTTCCTGCACCGCCTTGGCGATCTCCTGCATCTTCTCGGTGCCCTGGCCTGCGGCCAGCACCTCTTTGAGTAGGAGATAACCGATGACCAGTGCTGCAAGGGCGACCGCGGCGACCACGGCGACGATGCCGTAGTCACCTCCGGAGAGCTCCAGCGAGCTCTCCGCGAGGAGTTGCCGGGACATTCGTTGTCCTCCTGAGACGTCGCCTGTTGCCTGCGCCGATTCCCTGCCGGGGATGCCGACCGAGTGTGCCGACGCTGACAGTGGGATCTACACCACTAATGGTGTGGTTCGGCGGAGTCTATTGGTAGTGCGGCCCCGGCGGGCAACAGTGACCCCGGCCGCAGACGGGTTAACGCGGTGTGAAACCGATCACTCACGCCGTGTGTCCACAGTCACATCACCGGAATGTGCGAAGCTCAGAAGGTGACGCATGTAGTGACAAGTCGACAAATTCACCTCCGGGGCGGGCGGCCGTGACCACCACCCCGGCGGGACAGGCCACCCGGGCGCGGCAGCTGCTGGACCGCGCGACCGCGGGCGTGCCGCAGGACCGCTACCCCGTCACGCATGTCGCCGACCTTCCCGCGCGGGAACCGCGCCACGCCACCTGGCCGGACTGGGTCCCGGCCACGATCCGGGACGCGCTCGCTGCCTCCGGCGCCGACCGCCCGTGGACTCACCAGATCGACGCCGCATCCCTCGCCTGGTCGGGTCGCAACGTCGTCGTCGCCACCGGAACGGCCTCGGGGAAGTCGCTCGCGTACCAGCTTCCCGTGCTCTCCAGACTCGCGACGGACGACAGGGCCACCGCGCTGTACCTGTCACCCACCAAGGCGTTGGCCGCCGACCAGCTACGCTCGGTGTCCGATATGGACGTCGACGGTGTCCGGCCCGCGGCCTACGACGGCGACACCCCGCAGAGTGAACGTGGCTGGGTACGCGACCACGCGCGCTGGGTGTTCTCCAACCCCGACATGCTGCATCGCGGGATCCTGCCGTCGCACTCCCGCTGGGCTCGCTTCTTCCGGGGCCTTGAGTACGTGGTCGTCGACGAGTGCCACGGCTACCGGGGTGTCTTCGGCTCCCATGTGGCCCTGCTGTTGCGCAGGCTGCGGCGCATCGCCCGGCACTACGGCGCCGATCCGGTGTTCGTGCTCGCCTCGGCGACCACGGCCGAGCCCGAGCGGTTCGCGACGCGACTGCTCGGCGACGACTGCGTGGCCGTCACCGACGACGCCTCACCGCGCGGTGCGCGCACGATGGCGCTCTGGGAACCGCCGCTGCTGCACGAGCTGGCCGGCGAGAACGACGCTCCGGTACGACGTTCGGCCGGGGCCGAGGCGGCGCGCATCCTCGCCGAACTCGTCATCGAGGGTGCCCGCACGCTGGCGTTCGTCCGGTCCCGTCGCGGTGCCGAGCTGACCGCGCTGGGAGCGAAACGCATTCTCGCCGACGTGGCACCCGAGCTGGCCGAGAAGGTCGCCGCCTACCGGGCCGGCTACCTGCCGGAGGAGCGGCGCGAGCTGGAGTCGGCGCTCATGGACGGTCGGCTACTGGGCGTGGCGACGACGAACGCACTGGAACTGGGCGTGGACATCTCGGGCCTGGACTCGGTGGTGCTCGCGGGCTATCCCGGAACGCTGGCGTCGTTCTGGCAACAGTCCGGCCGCGCGGGCCGCTCGGGTGACGACGCGCTGGTCGTGTTCGTGGCGCGCGACGATCCACTCGACACCTACCTCGCGCACCACCCGAAGGCGTTGCTGGAGCGTCCCGTCGAGGCCGCCGTGCTGGACCCGGCCAACCCGTACGTCCTCGCTCCGCATCTCGCGTGCGCGGCGGCCGAGTCGGCGCTCAAGGCGGGCGAGTTGGAGCAGTTCGGCGGCGACGCCGCCCGCCGGGTGCTGGACGACCTCGTGGCCGACCGCCTGCTGCGCCGCAGGCCGAGCGGCTGGTACTGGACGACCCGCGACCGCCCGCATCACGACGTGGACCTGCGCGGGTCCGGCGCCGAGCAGATCGCCGTGGTGGAAGCCGACACCTCGCGACTGCTCGGCACGGTGGACGGCGGGTCCGCCTGCGGGACCGTCCATCCCGGTGCGGTGTATCTACACCGGGGCGACTCCTTTGTGGTCGACGAGCTGGATCTGGAACACGGCATCGCGTACGTACACCGCGAGGACCCGGAGTGGAGCACCTCGGCACGGGACGTGGTCGACATCGAGGTCCTGGAGACCGTGGAACGCCGGGCCTTCGGCGGTGTGACGGTGAACCTGGGTCAGGTGGCGGTCACGTCACAGGTGGTGGGCTACCTGCGACGACTGCCGTCGGGCGAGGTGCTGGACCACGTGCCACTCGACCTTCCGGAGCAGGTCCTGCACACCCGGGCGGTGTGGTACACGGTCGACGAGGAGTTGTTGTGCGGCCGGCGCAGGGGGCCGGGGGGCGCCGGCGTAGAACCGGCGCGCGTCCCCGGCGCCCTGCATGCCGCCGAGCACGCGGCGATCGGGCTGCTCCCGCTGTTCGCGACGTGTGACCGGTGGGACATCGGTGGCGTGTCCACCGCGGCGCACGCTGACACCGGGGAGGCAACGGTGTTCGTGCATGACGGACATCCCGGAGGCGCGGGATTCGCCGACCGCGGTTTTCACGCCTTCGTCCCCTGGCTCACCGCCACGCGGGAGGCCGTGACCGCCTGCGAGTGCCCGGCGGGGTGCCCGTCCTGCGTTCAGTCGCCCAAGTGCGGGAACGGCAACGAACCGCTGGACAAGGCTGGGGCGGTGGCCGTGCTGGACATCGTTCTGGCCACCGTCGGGACGGCGGCCGGGCACGGCCACGATGACGCTCAGGCCGCGGAGGTACCGGCCGACAGCGCCGGGTGAGTGTCGGCGCCCACCGGCGCGGTCGGCGATCCGGCACAGGCGCGCACGAGCACGTCGTGGACCACCTCGGCTCTCGGCAGGCGCCATCCCCAGACGTCGGGCTTGACCCGCCAGTGAACGACGCCGTGCTGGAACGGGGTGGGTGGCAGGGGAATCCAGCTGCCCTCGCCGTGCCACTCGATGCCCTCGGTCTCGGCCAGCGCCGTGGGCAGTCGGTCGGCGACACCGGTCAGGAACAGCCAACGGCCGTTCGGCATCGCGACGATGGGCGCGGGCTGCCCCGTGGCTCGCAGCAACACGGCGGCACGCCGACCCACGTGATCGTCGACCTCCACCGCGTCCACCGTCACCCCGGTAGCGACCAGGAGGCTGTACGGCCTTCCCGTCCACCATGCGGCGACCTGTTGCGGATGAGCACCGAGCCGACGTTGCCAGTCCCCGTGCGCCGGAGCGGGCTTCACCCACGGACCGTTCGGGGGTTCGCCGGGGGCGCCCGCCGCCGCTGAAGTCTCACTGTCCGGATACGTGCCCGGGATCACGGGCCAACCGCGCCACGCGAGCCCGATGGCCTCGGCACGCAGCTCGATACGAAAGGCAGCACGCCAGCTGTCCGGCCATTCGGTGTCCAACATCTGTACTCGAGCCTCCTCGGGATTGACCGCCAGGGGTCGTGGTGTTGCATCTCACTCAACGGCAACTTGCACACTGCGGGAACCACCGGCTCGGCAACCGGCATCCGATGCACGACGAGCGAGCACCGCCGCACCATGCGCGCCGAACCGGCCGACCCGCTGACGGCACCGGTCGTCGAACTCGGGGCTCGCGGACCGGGTGCGAGGCCAGCGCGCCGGAGGGCACCCAAGACCGCCACACCCTGCCGACACCCCCCGGCGACCGGCTCGGCTCCGTCCGCCCTACCGCTCGTCGCAGCCGAACGACCGCTGCTCGCGGCGAGGGCCAGCGGGCCGGTGTCCGCTCACCGATGAGGGAGAACCGGCCCTGCTCGCGCCCTGGCCGTGACGGTGCCGCCCAGCCCGGCGACTCCCCGCACGGGCGCGACGACGACCACGCGGGCATCCCAGCCGTCGAGGGCGCAGTCGGTGAGCCGGGCCGCCATCCCCTCGGCGAGTTCCTCGGCCCGCGCGCAGGCCACCTCCACGCCGGCCTCGGCACGCCCCGCCGCCGCGAGCGCCGCCAGATCGGCCACCCCGGCGAGTCGGTGCCTTGTCACCACGACGACTCCCAGCGTCCAGACGATCCCAGCGACCACCAACAGCGCTGCCACGGCACCGGCGGCCCACACCGTCGCGAGCCCGGTGTCGCGGTCCGCGCCGCCGCCCCGCTCACCTCCTGGCGGCGGCATGTGCATCACCGCGGGTAACACCGGGTTCCCACTGGGCGTGCGCTTCGGCTCGGAGGGTGACGCCGGGCAGCAACCCACCCGCCGCATCGACGCTGACCCGGACGACGACGGCGTTCCCGCCGCGCCGCACGGTCATCGTCGCTCCGCCGGGTGCCAGCGCACCGACCAGACGCTCGGCCTCCGCCGTCGGCGCACCCCGTGCCAGGACACGCGCCGCCTGCGTGGCGGCATCGGTACAGCGCAGCTGTGTGCCCACGGCACCCAAGGCGGCGATGACCAGAGCGACGACCGTGACCAGCGCGCACAACGCGATGGCCGCTTCCACCGTCACGCTGCCCCGGTCGCCGGGCACCCGACGCCGTACGACGACCCGCGCGGGCACTCAGAAGTCCACGGCGATCGCCTGCTCGACCAGGGTGGTGAGCCCGTCGTACACCGAGTCGCCCGTGACGACCGCGTAGAGCAGCGCGGCGAACGCGGCTGCGGCGATGGTGCCGACGGCGTACTCCGCCGTCGACATTCCGCCGTCCGGTACACACCCGGCTTCCCGGCGGCGAAGTGTGCGCGGGCGGAACTGAAGCAACATGGGTTGTCCTTTCGTGCGAGTGGAGGTGGCGTGTCAGGGCGTGACGGCGAGACGGTCAGCAAGACCGAGGACGACCGGGATCACCCCTAGACACAGGAACGCGGGCAGGAAGCAGAGCCCCAGCGGGCCCGCGACGAGCACGCCAGCCCGCTGCGCCCTGGCCTCGACGCGGTCGGCTTCCGCACGCCGAACGCGGTCGGCGAGTGCGAAGGCCTGCGTGGCGAGCGCACTGCCGGACGACGCGGTACGGCGTGCCGCACGGGCGAGGTCCGCGGTGTCCGGGTGCCCGTCGGCGTGGCTCCACGCGGTCTCGGCATCCGCCCCGACCGCCAGCGCGTTGGCGGTGCGGCGCAACACGTCGGCGACCGGTCCGCCCGTGCCCGCCGCGACCGCGTCCACCGCCGTGGCCACGGGCAGCCCTCCGCGCAGACATGCGCCGAGCAGGTCCACGACGAGCGCTGGATCGGTCTCGGCCGGTCGTACGCCGGTCACGGCCGCGGGGCACACCGGGCTCACGGTGAGGCTCCTGATCCTCCTCAGCCGCGCCCGCGACCGGGGCACGCCGAGCATCGGCGCTGCGAACACCACCGCCGCGATCACCAGCAGCGGCACGCTCGCGTGCGTCACGGGAGAACCCGCCCGGTCAGTTTCGAGGTCCACGCGACACCGGCCAGCTGCAACAGTGCCCCGGCCACGAACAGGACCGAGCCCGTGGGCATCCCCAGCAAGACGCCGACCGGTCCGGCGCCCATGGCCTCCCCGAGTGCGAGCCCGGCCACCGGAAGGCAGGCGAGTACCGCGGCACCCGCCCGCGCTCCCGCCAGTCGAGCATCGAGCCCGCGGGCCGACCGGGCCGTCGCTTCGACATCCCGGTAGACCGCGTCGAGCACCTCCGCCAGCGGGATACCGTGCCGGGTGGACAGTGACCACGCCGCCGAGACCCGCGCGAACACCAGGTCGGCCTGCACCGCTCCGGGACCGGGCGCCTTCTCGTCACTGCGGCGGAGGCCGGTCGGGCTGCCGCGCTGACGCGCCGAAACCGCGAGCGTTCGCCATCGTCGCCCCAGCCAGGCTGGCGCCTCCCGCGCCACGGCCTCGACGGCCGCCACGGGGTGCGCTCCGGCCCGAATCTCCGTCACCACACCACGGACCGACGCGGCCAGTTCGTCGCAGGCCAGCACCGTCTCCCGCGCCCGCATTCGGCTACGCCGGTGCAGCAGCACGGCGGCCACGAGAAATCCGCCCCCGATCGTGACGGCGATCCCGGCGACGAGTACGCAAGCCAGCGCGGCGACCACTGCCGCCATCCGCCCGAGACGGGGGGTGTACCGCACTTTCTCGCGGCCCGACGATGCCCCGTCACGCAGGCCCGCCAACCGGCGAACGCCCGGCTGTGCGGGCCACAGCGTCAGCCCGGTGGCCAGCAGAGCCGGGGTCAGCACGCCGCTGCTCTCCCGGCATCGGCCCGGCGGCCCCGGCACGCATCACGACCGGAGACCAGGGCGGCTGTCAGCGGCGAGTCCCTGCGGAGCCGTTCCCCGGGCCGCCACATGGGCTCGACGCGGACCACGTGACCCTCCCGGCGCACCATCCCGATCTCGGCCAGTACCCGCCGACCCGACGGTTCACGACGCATGTGCAGCACCACCTGCACCGCCGCGGCGAGTTGGCTGTGCAGTGCCTCCCGGGACAGACCGCCCAGCGCGGCGAGCGCCTCGAGTCGTGCCGGTACCTCGGCGGGAGAGTTGGCGTGTACGGTCCCGGCACCCCCGTCGTGTCCGGTGTTCAGTGCGGTGAGGAGTTCCACCACCTCACGTCCCCGCACCTCGCCCACCACCAACCGGTCCGGCCGCATCCGCAGGGCCTGGCGCACGAGTTCCCGTAACGTCACCTCCCCCGCGCCTTCCACATTGGATGGTCGTGCGACGAGCCGGACGAACTGTGCGTGCCGGGGTTGGAGCTCGCCGACGTCCTCCACACACACCACACGCTCCGCCGGGTCCACCGCTCCGAGCAGGGCGGCGAGCAGCGTGCTCTTGCCCGAGCCCGTGGCCCCCGAGACCAGGAACGCGAGCCTCGCCCTCACGAGCGCGTCCAGCAGTGCCAGCCCGGCGTCGTCGACGGTCCCGAGGCGCCGTAGGGAGCGGAGATCATGGCTGGCGGGACGCAGGACCCGCAACGACAGGCATGTCCCGTCGGCCGCGATCGGCGGAAGCACGGCATGCAACCGGACCCGGCCCGCAGACCCGCTACCCGGCAACCACCCGTCGACGAACGGCTGGGCATCGTCGAGGCGGCGGCCCGCCGCGAGCGCCAGTCGCTGCGCGAGCGCACGCACGGCCTCCTCTCCGGGGAACCGTACGCCGGTCCTGCGCAACCCCTCGGGGCCGTCGATCCACACCTGATCCGGTGCGGTGACGAGAATGTCGGTGACGTCCGGCGTGGCGAGCAACTGCTCCAGTGGCCCCACGCCCACCAGTTCGTCGTCCAGCAGCTTCAGCGCGGCCAGCACGTCGAGGTGCCCCGCGACGCCACCGGCCTCGGCGCGCACCGCCTCGGCCACGACGCGGGGATCGGTCGCCTCGTCGGAGCCCGCGAGTCGCGCCTTGACCCGGTCGACCAGCTCAGTGCTCATGTCTCCCCCTCCTTGTCCTGTTCGGCGTGACTCCCTAGCCACATCGCCAGACTCCCCCGGCACCGGCCACCCCCACAACGCCAACCTCAGCGGCCTGTGGACAACCGCGACTCGAACGGGCACTTTCGGGGCAGAATCGCACGCCACGCGCCAGGACGAAGGACTCTGACGGTGAGCGCGGACAGCGGTGCGCCCGGTGCGCCAGTGCGGTCGCAGTGGCGACGGCGCGCTAACCACGACCGTCCTCACCGGACTCGACGCGCATCGGAATCGGCGGTGGCCTGGCGGACCGCGCGGTCTTTCCCAATCAGTCGTCCGGTCGGCGAGCACGACGGCCGACACGGCGCACGACCAACGCGCTGACAGCCGTCGGCCGTTGCACCGACCGCGCCCAGGTTCCCGGGACCGCGGTCGATGTGGACACTGGCTCAACGCCTGGTCGCCGCCGTGTGCCCGGCCAGGGACGCCAGCACTGCTTCGGCGGCCCTGGCCAGTCGGCGTTGCGAGCCGAGCCCTCCACCGTCCAGTGCGCGCCGTACCGCGCGCTCGTCCCGCAACCACGCCAGGACGGGGACGCCCACCGCGTCGGCCACGTCGGCCTCGGTCAGCCCGGAGTCGGTCCGGGCGCGCACGACCGCTCCGGTGCGCGTGCCGTGGCTCGCGAGCCGTTCCCGGACGCGGCCCGCGGCCACACAGCCGCGCACGTCCGCGGGAACGACCAGGACGACGAGGTCGGCGCGGTTCAGCACCTCGTCCGCGGCCGGTCCGGGATGTCGAGGAAGGTCGCACACGACGGTGCGCCCCGCGCGGCGTCCCGCGTCGACGACCGCGGCCACCGCGGCCGGCGTAGGGCCTGGTCCCGCACGGTCGCAGGAGAGGACGGCGATGCGGCCCCGGCCCCGGCGGCGCGACGGCAACGCGGCGTCCAGCTCGGTCATCGACACCCGGCCCGAGGTGACCCGGAGATCGGGCCAGCGCAGCCCGTCATCTGCTTCGGCGCCCAGCACGAGGTCGATCCCTCCACCCAGGGGGTCGCAGTCCACCAGCAACGCCGCCCCGCCCGTCCGCGCGGCCCGCACACCGGCCGCCGCGGCGAGCACGGAGGTTCCCGCACCGCCCCGTCCTCCGATCACGGCGAGCACCCGACCCTCGCGGGTGCTCGGGCGTTCGACGACGTCGGCGAGCGCGGTGATCACGGTGTCCTCGTCGGCAGGCAGGACCGCCACGCCGTCCACACCCGACGCCACCGCGGCTCGCCAGAGCGCGTCGTCCGGAGCCTCCGCCCGCACCAGGAGCAGTCCGGCGCGCCGGGGCAGGCCACCGTCGGTGGGGAGCTCGTCGAGCAGCACGAGCGGCGCGTCGCCCCAGTGAGGCCTCGCCGCGGTGAGGTCGTCGACATAGCGTGGCGCGCAGCCGACGGCCGCGGCCAGCCGGGCGACGTGGTCGCGGACGCCGTGGTCGGCGACCACCACGAGTGGACGATTGTCGGTCACTGGCTCCCCCGATGACGTTCGCGCTGTCCGAACCACGGTCACGCGGACCGGCGTGCCGTGACAAGACCGGTCCGCACCGCCTGTGGACATCTCACCGACTGCGCACAAGCCTGTGGACAACTCGGGCGAACAGCCCCGGGGTGGCGGCCCTCGCCAGGGGGAGGAGCGAGGGCCGCCGGTATCCGGTCCCGGGGGGTCGGACCGGACGTGCCCGGTGTAACCGAGCGCGAACACTGTAACCCGGTGAACGGAAAGGGGAGAGCGAACCAACAACGAGTGACACGCCACAGTTCGATCACGGCGCGCCCGGCCGTCACGGCGGTGGCGTGCCGAGCTTGCAATATCGTGGTGCCGTGCCAGCACGTGACGACGCCCCCACGGCCGCCTTCTTCGACCTCGACAAGACGATCATCGCGTCGTCCAGCGCGCTGGCGTTCAGCAGACCGTTTCTCCAGCAGGGACTGATCAACCGGCGGGCGGCGCTCAAGAGTGCCTACGCGCAACTGCTGTTCGCGCTGTCGGGCGCGGACGCCGACCGGACCGAACGCCTGCGCGCGGAGATCTCGCGGATGTGCGCGGGCTGGGACGTCAGCCAGGTGAAGGCGATCGTCGGCGAAACACTGCACGACGTAGTCGCGCCACTCGTCTACGCGGAGGCGGCCGAGGCGATCGAGCGGCACAAGGCCGAGGGCAGGGACGTCATCGTGCTGTCGGCCACGGGCGAGGAGGTGGTCCGGCCCATCGCCGAGATGCTGGGGATCGGTCACAGCATGGGAAGCCGCATGGAGATAGTCGACGGCCGTTACTCAGGCAAGGTGGACTTCTACTGCTACGGCGAGTACAAGGCGATCGCGGCACGCGACATCGCGGCCGAGCGCGGATACGACCTCGCCGACTGCCACGCCTACACCGACTCGAGCACCGACCTGCCGTTGCTGGAGGCCGTGGGCCATCCCCACGTGGTCAACCCGGATCGGGCACTTCGCCGGATCGCGCTGGAGCGTGGCTGGCCCGTCCACGCGTACGCGAAGCCGGTCTCACCGCGCGCCCGCATCCCGTCCGCCTCGACGGCCGTGGCGGTGGGACTGGGGGTGAGTGCCGTCGCCGCCGGGGCGACGCTGTTCGGCCTCTCCCGGCGCAGGCGCAAGGACCCGCCCGCGACGGTGTGAGACGGTCGGTGACGGTCGCCGTCACCCGGACGGACTCTGGACCGGTGCACCAGCCGGAGCCCTTGAAGTGATCGCGGTCACTGACTACAAAGGGAAGTGCGGAGGTTCTCTCGGCCAGGGGCCAGGCAGAGGAGAAGCCTGGTCCACCCCGACCGGACGTCCGTGCGTGAGCGACGGGTACCCACGCGGAGCGCGCCGCGGGAGGCTTGTCGTCGAGGGACTGCGGATCGGGACGCCGGACGCCGAGTCCCCACCAGTGACGACTCATATGCACGCTTGGTCGCCCGGCCGTCTCACGCGAACGATGTGGCGCCCGCTGGTTCTCCGCGAACCGGCGGGCGCCTTTCGCGTCACGAGTGCCTGGTTGCGACGTTCGGTCGTTGACCCGCTACGGCTCGGTGAGTAGCTTTCCGGATGCCGATTCGTCCGGGTGGACTTTCCACATCCGCGCGACGCAGACCGGGAGGCCCCGTGACCACCGTTTCAGCCCGGCCGTGGAAGGCCGGAGCCGCCGCACTGCTCGTAGGCTTGCTCTCCGTGACTCCAGGCGCGGCCTCAGCCCAACCACCATCGTCCTCACCAGGGGACGAGGCCAGGTCCCCCGGCGGGAGCCACTGGGCCGAGCGCACCCTGCGCGGCATGTCCCTCGAGCAGAAGGTCGGCCAGCTCTTCGTCGCCGACGTGTGGGGCCTGCACGCCGACGAGACCCATCCCGGCAACCAGGAGAAGTACGGCGTCGACACGGCCGCCGAGGTGGTCTCGAAGTACCAGGTCGGCGGCGTCATCTACTTCAACCACGGCGGTACCGACAACATCGAGACGCCGCGCCAGGTGGCCCGGCTGTCGAACGGGCTGCAGCGCGCTGCCCTGCGGTCGTCGAACCCGAGGGTGCCGCTCGTGGTAGCCGTCGATCAGGAGGGCGGCAGGGTCACCCGCATCGCCGACCACGTCACCGAGTACCCGAGCGCGATGGCGCTCGGTGCGACCCGGGACGTCGGGGGAGCCCGCACCACGGCGGCCATCAGCGCTGCCGAGCTTCGCGCCATGGGGATCACCCAGGACTTCGCGCCGGTGGCCGACGTGAACTCCAACCCGCTCAACCCGATCATCGGCTCCCGTTCGTTCTCCTCGGATCCCGAACTCGCGGGCGAGCTGGTGGCCGCGCAGGTAGAGGGCTACCAGGAGTCGGGCAGGGCGGCGCGCACGGTCTCCGCCGCCGCCAAGCACTTCCCCGGCCATGGTGACGCCGCCACCGACAGTCACATCGGCCTGCCGGTGATCGACCGCAGCGAAGCGGACTGGCGCGCCAACGACCTCCCCCCGTTCCAGCGGGCCGTGGACGCGGGCATCGACGCCATCATGACCGCCCACATCTCCGTACCGAGCCTGGACGACTCCGGCGACCCCGCCACGCTGTCGAAGCCCATCATGACCGGGCTCCTGCGCGAGGAACTCGCCTACGACGGCGTGGTGGTCACCGACTCGCTGGGCATGGCGGGCGTGCGGGAGATGTACTCCGACGCCGAGATTCCGGTGCGGGCGCTCGAAGCGGGCGTCGACCAGATGCTCATGCCCCCTGACCTCGACGCGGCGATGGGCGGCGTGCTGGACGCGGTGGCCGAGGGCAGGATCACCGAGGAACGCATCGACCAGAGTGTGCTGCGCATCCTGAAGCTCAAGCAGCAACGCGGCCTCGTCCCCACTCCGTTCGTGCCGGAGGACAGGGTCGACCGGGTCGTCGGCACCGACGAGCACCGCGAGACCGTGCAGCAGATCACCGACCGGAGCACCACGGTGCTCAGCGACGACGCGAACCTGCTCCCCCTGGCCTCCGACGTCGACGACGTGCTGGTGACGGGCTGGAACAACCCGGCGTACCCGGGCTACGCCGCCGAGCCGGTCGCCGCTCTCGCCGAGGCACTGGCGGAACAGGGCGTCGACACCCGGGCGATCTCCACCGGAGCGGCCCCGGACGCCGAGACGGTGGACCGAGTCGAAGCCGCGGCCGGTGAGGTCGATCTCGTGATAGTCCTCACCAACGGCTTGCGGACCAGCGAAGGGCAGCGTCAGCTTGTAGAGCGGCTGACCAGTACCGATACCCCGATCGCGGCGGTCGCCGTCCAAGAGCCGTACGACCCCGGTCACGCCGATGTGCCCACCTGGCTCGCGACGTACGACTGGCGCGACGTCACCATGACCTCGCTGGCGACGGTGTTGCTCGGCCGACAGGCCCCCGAGGGGACACTGCCGGTCTCCGTCCCGAGTGGATCCGACCCCGACCAGACGCTGTACCCGTTCGGCCACGGGCTGACGTGGTGACGGCGACCCGACGTCAGGAAACGACGACACCATGACCGTGAATAGGCGCAGCTTCCTGTCCACGAGTGCGCTGGCCGGCTCCCTGCTCGCCACCTCGGCCACCGCCGCCGCGGCCTCGCCGCCCGACGTTCCCGGCCGTAACCGCCCACGGGTACGGCCCGGCGCCGACCGTCTCGCCGCCGAGGGCTGGCGACGGCTCGCCGGGCGCAGGGTCGGGGTGCTGTCCAACCCCACCGGCGTGCTCGCCGATCAGGTACACGTCGTGGACTCCCTGGTGCAAGCGGGGTCACCACCGGTCGCCGTGTTCGGACCCGAGCACGGCTTCCGGGGCAGCGCACAGGCGGGCGGCTCCGAGGGCGACTACACCGACCCGCGCACGGGCGTGCCCGTGTACGACGTGTACGGCGTCGGCATCGACAAGTTCACCGAACTGCTGCGCAAGGCCGAGATCGACACGATGGTGTTCGACATCGCCGATGTCGGATCCCGCTTCTACACCTACATCTGGTCGATGTACCGGGCGATGGTGGCGGCGGCCAGGGTCGGGGCCTCGTTCGTGGTGCTCGACCGGCCGAACCCGGTCGGCGGCGCCGCCGCGGGGCCGATGCTGGACCCGGCGTACAGCTCCGGTGTCGGTCTCAAGCCGATCGTGCAGCAACACGGCATGACGGTGGGCGAGCTGGCACGGTACTTCGCCGCCGAGTTCCTGCCCGGCGAGGGCGTCCGGCTGGACGAACTCGACGTCGTCACCGCGCGCGGCTGGCGGCGCGACCAGGTCTTCGCCGAGACGGGACTGGCCTGGACCCCGCCGTCGCCCAACATGCCGACGCCGGACACCGCGCTCGTCTACCCGGGCACGTGCCTGTTCGAGGGCACGGTGTTCTCCGAGGGCAGGGGCACCACCCGGCCGTTCGAGATCCTCGGTGCGCCGGAGGTCGACTGGCGCTGGCGCGAGGAGATGACGTCGCTGGACCTGCCCGGCGTCGCCTTCCGCGAGTGCTACTACGTGCCGACGTTCGGCAAGTTCTCCGGCGAGACGTGCGGCGGGCTCCAGCTCACGGTGACCGACCCGGGCAGGTTCGACGCCATCCGCACGGCCGTGGACCTGATCGTGACGGCACGTCGGCTCTACCCCGGCCTGTTCGCCTGGCGCGAGGACAACTTCATCGACCTGCTCACGGGTTCGGACCGGTTCCGGACGATGGTGGACGCGGGCGCCACGACGGACGAGGTCGTGGGGTCCTGGCGTGCCGAGCTCGACGGCTTCACGCGGAAGCGGCAGCCGTATCTGCTCTATCGGTGACCTCCCGGGCCGGCTACCACCGGTCCACGGACAGCGGCGTGCGCGCCGTGACAAGGTGAGGTGAAGCGACGCGATGCGCGCGAAGGCCACAGTGTTGCGGATCGCGGCCCTGGTCGCGATCCTGACCGTGACAGGAGCGACCGCGATGGCCGCGGTACGGGCGGACTCCGGCCGGTTCGACCGGCCGCAGCGCGGCTTCGCGCCGTCGGACACCGTGCTCGAGGCCGCCTCGCCGGAACGGGCCGGGCTGGATCCCGCTCCGATCAGGGAGGCCGAGCGCACGATCGCGGGCATGGCCGAGTCCGACTACGTCGACGGCCACCCGCTGTTCGCGGGAGCGGTCGGGCTGCTCGCCCACGACGGCAAGGTCGTCGACACCTACGCCACGGGCAGTGCGCTGCGCTACGCCGACGGTGAGGGCACCGAACTCCCCGCGGACGAGCAGGTGCCGATGCGCGACGACACGATCTTCGACATCGCGTCGGTGACCAAGTTGTTCACCTCGATCGCGGTGATGCAGCTGGTCGAACGCGGCGAGGTGGAGCTGACCTCCCCCGTGGCGTCCTACCTGCCCGAGTTCGGTGTGAACGGCAAGCGCGACATCACGGTCGAGCAGCTGCTCACCCACACCTCGGGGCTGGAGCCGTCACTCTTTCTGTGGCGGGACTGGCCGGACCGGCAGGCGCGGATCGACGCCGTGCTGCGCGTCGCACCACAGGACGAACCAGGCACCACCTACACCTACTCGGACCTCAACCTCATCACGCTCGGTCTGCTCGCCGAGCGTGTCACCGGCGATCCGCTGGACGAGGTGGTCGCCGACGGAATCACCGATCCGCTCGGCATGACCGACACCGAGTTCAATCCGCCCGAACGCAAGCTCGACCGCATCGCGGCCACGGAGTTCCAGGCCACTCCCGCACGCGGCATGGTCCGTGGCGAGGTCCACGACGAGAACGCCTGGTCACTGGGCGGCGTCGCCGGGCACGCCGGGTTGTTCTCGACGGCGCGCGACCTTGGAGTGCTCGCGCAGGCCCTGCTCAACGGCGGGACCTACGACGGCGAACGCGTTCTGCGCCCGAGCACCGTGTTGCAGCTGTTCACCGACTACAACTCCGAGTTTCCCGGCGACTCGCACGGACTCGGGTTCGAACTCGACCAGATCTGGTATATGGGCGGGCTGACCTCGCCGTCCACCGCGGGACACACCGGCTACACGGGCACGTCGCTGGTGATCGACCGCCAGTCGCGGTCGGTGGCCGTGCTGCTGACCAACCGTGTCCACCCGTCCCGCTCCTGGGGATCGGTCAACCCGGCGCGGCAGGCGTGGGCGGGTGGGCTCGCCCGTGCACTCGCCGTGAAACCCACGACGGGACCGCGGGCCTGGTTCAGCGCGATCGGCGACGACAACACGGCCACCCTGACCACCCCGCGCCTCGATCCCCGGGGGCGAGAGGCGACGGTGTCGTTCGACGCCTTCATCAGCAGCGAGGAAAGCGACCGGCTCGTTCTGGAGGCCAGTACCGACCGGGGCGCGACGTGGACCACCGTGCCCGTCCGTGCCCGTGGCTCGGGCGCGCCGAAGGGCACCGTGACCAGCCTGTCGGGCACTGATCACCGGCACTGGTGGTCCGTGCGCGCCCGGACCCCGCGAGCCGAGGATCTCACTCTTCGTTGGCGATTCACCACCGATGGGAACTACACCGCACGCGGGGTGCTCGTGGACGGAATCCGGGTGATGGGTGCGCGCGGCGTGCTGTTCGACGGTGAACGCCACCCCGATCGGCTCGACGCGCGGGGATTCACCGCGACAGATCGCTGATAGTTGCCAACTCGTTAACCTTTTCGGGCTAACACCACGACCCTGAACAGCGACTTTCCGGGCAACCACTCGCCACAACCCGGAGTCCGTCGGCTCGGGTTGCGATCACTCGGGAAGGTGCGGGTAACCTTGTCATATATGCCTGGTGTTAGTAAGTTTCCCACGTCGGACGATTCGGGCATGCCGACACCCGTCAACGGAAACGGTACGGATGCGGAGCCGGACGCCAGCCCCCTGGTCCGCATCCGATCACTGCTGCCCGGACTCGCCCGCGCCGAACAGCGGGTCGCCAAGGTCGTGCTCGACGAACCGTCCTCGGTCGCCCGCCGCAGTATCACCGAGGTAGCCCTGGCGGCCAAGACCAGCGAAACCACCGTCACCCGGTTCTGCAAGGCCATCGGCGTCGGCGGATATCCGCAGCTCCGCATCGCGCTGGCCGCGGACACGGCGCGGACCCAGGCTCGTTCGTCACGTGACCTCGGCGGTGACATCACGGCCGACGACGACCTGGACTCGGTCGTGAGCAAGGTCGGTTTCGCCGACGCGCGCGCCGTCGAGGAAACAACCGAGCAGCTCGACATCGCCGAGCTCACCCGCGTCACCGACCTCGTCGCGAACGCGGGGCGCGTGGACGTGTACGGCGTGGGAGCCAGCGCGTTCGTGGCCGCGGACCTGCAACAGAAGATGCACCGCATCGGTCGCGTGTCCTTCGCGTGGTCCGACACCCACATCATGCTCACCTCGGCGGCCGTACTGTCCGAGGGCGACGTGGCGGTGGCGATCTCGCATTCCGGCGCCACCACCGACACCGTGGAAGCGTTGCGCGTGGCGGGAGAGCACGGCGCGACCACCGTCGCCGTCACCAACTTCCCCCGCTCCCCCATCACCGCCGTCGCCGATCACGTGCTCACGACGGCGGCGCGGGAGACGACGTTCCGCTCGGGTGCCACGGCGAGCCGGATCGCACAGCTCACGGTGATCGACTGCCTGTTCATCGGCGTCGCGCAGCGACACCTCGACGAGGCCGTGCCCGCGCTGGACTCCACGCGGGACGCCGTCGACGGTCACCGGCTCGGCATCCGCCCGGACGGGCGGCGCAAAACCGAGCGACAAGGCCGGTAAGGGAAGGGGCGCTCGCAGGACGTGCGCCAGTGGAGAACAGTGAGGCAGGGATGACCGTTTCACCGCAGGTCGTACACGTCGAGTCGCCCACGGAGCGGCGGAACCCGAACACGACCGACATCGACCGGATGCCGACCGCCGACATCCTCGCCGCCATCAACACCGAGGATCACACCGTCCCGGCCGCGGTACGACGAGTGCTGCCCGAGCTGGGCACGGCCGTGGACGCCGCCGCCGAGTCCCTGCGCGGCGGGCACCGGGTCCACTACGTGGGTGCCGGGACCTCCGGCAGGCTCGCCGTGCTCGACGCGGCCGAACTCGTTCCCACCTACAACGTGCCGTCCGACTGGTTCGTCGCCCACCACGCGGGCGGGCAGCGCGCGTTGCGGAGTGCGGTCGAGAACGCCGAGGACAACGCCGAGGCCGGAGCCGACGAGCTGCGCGGCAGCGTCGACGAGGGCGACTTCGTGCTCGGGCTGACCGCTTCGGGACGCACGCCGTACGTCATCGGGGCGCTCCAGGCCGCCCGGCGGCTCGGCGCGAGCACCGCACTCGTGTCGTGCAACCCCGAAGCACCCGTGCCCGACGGTGTGGACGTGCTGATCACCGTGGACACCGGGCCCGAGGCCATCGCGGGCTCGACCCGCATGAAGGCAGGCACGGCGCAGAAACTCGTGCTGACCGCGTTCTCCACCGCGACCATGGTCAAGCTCGGCCGGACCTACTCCAATCTCATGGTCAGTATGCGGGCCACCAACGCCAAGCTGCGGGGCCGGACCGTCCGGATCCTGCGCGAAGCCACCGGGCTGAGCGCTCAGGACTGCAGCGAGGCGCTGACCAGGGCCGACGGTGACCTGAAGGTGGCGCTGGTGCAGCTGCTCGCCGGAGTCGACGTCACCCGGGCCACGCTCGCGCTGGAAGCCGCGGATGGCCACGTGCGGGCGGCGCTGGACAGTGCGCGAGCGAGGGCGTCGTAACGCCGGCGACGACGAGAACTGCGGACACGGCTACACAGCCTGCGGACACGGCTACACAGCTTGCGGACACAGCTACGCAGGCTGCGGACACGGCTACGCAGGCTGCGGACACGGCTTCAGGGGGTGGCGGCGTCGGCGATGCTCTTGGCTTCGCCCGCGCCGGCCTCGAACGTCTCGCAGCAGAACAGCAGCCACTGCCGCACGCCGTCGGCCTCGCCGGAGGCGAACGCCGCCGCGGCCTCGTCGTAGCGGCGCTGCCTGCGGTAGCACGCGACCTCCGGCACGGTCAGCGCCTTGGGGTCGAGCCCCGTGGCGATCATCGCCAGTCGTGCGGCGGCACGAGCGAGCACGCCGTCGGCGGAGCCGAACGGTCGCAGTGTCAGCAGTTCCCCGTGGACGACGGCGGTGAGCACCGGGCCGGGAACGGTCGTGGCTCCGGTGACGAGCTGCCCCAGCAGCTCCAGCCGCCCCGCCACGCCGTCGTCGTCGCGCGGCCTGCCGAGTGCGTCGCTGTCCACCGCCAGGTCCTTCGCCGCCAGGACGTGCAGCTTCGCGAACACCTGGAGTGGGGCGCGGCGCCACGTCGGCAGCAGCGACTCCGTGGCCTCGGCGACCCGCAGCGAGCCCGCCAGCACCGGATCGGCCACCACCCCGTCGTCCGGCAGCTCCGGGTCCGCGCCGTCGAGGGCGGCGGAGGCCCTGGCGGCACGCACCGACGCCTCCGCGGCGGTGGCCGAGCCGCCGCGCAGGTTGGCGGGCAGGCGGTGAACGGCGAAGACGGCGTCCTGCGCGGTCTTCGCGGCCTCGGCGACACCGCCGAGTTCCAGCAGCGGTGCGAGTGGGTCGCTCATGCCCGCGAGCATAGGCAGCGCTCGTCCACCGCTCGTCAGCCACTCGTCCCCCAGCGCTTGTCGGCCGTCGCGGGCTGGCTGCAACCGTGTGACATGGGGTACTAACGTCGCTACCGGCAACGCGGGCGCGCAGAGCCAGAGTTCGGATTTCAGGAGGAACCATGACAGAGCAGTCACCGGCACTCGACAACCTGCTGACCGAGAGCCGCACCTTCCCCCCGAGCGACGAGTTCGCCGCGAAGGCCAACGCGACCGCCGAGCTGTACGCCGACGCCGACACCGACCGGGAGGCGTTCTGGGCGAAGCAGGCCGAGCGGCTGCATTGGGACACGCCGTGGACGTCCGTGCTCGACTGGTCGGACGCGCCGTTCGCGAAGTGGTTCGTCGGCGGCAAGCTGAACGTGGCCTACAACTGCGTCGACCGCCACGTCGAGGAGGGCCACGGCGACCAGGTGGCCATGCACTGGGTCGGCGAGCCCGGCGACACCCGCGACATCACCTACGCCGAGCTGCGCGGCGAGGTCTGCCGTGCCGCCAACGCCCTGGCCTCGTTGGGAGTGGGCGCTCACGACCGCGTGGCGATCCAGCTTCCCATGATCCCCGAGGCCATCGTGGCGATGCTGGCCTGCGCGCGCATCGGCGCGCTGCACAGCGTGGTGTTCGGCGGGTTCTCCCCCGCCGCGCTGCGCTCCCGCGTGGACGATGCGGAGGCCAAGGTCGTGATCACGTCGGACGGCCAGTACCGCAGGGGCAAGGCCGTGCCGATGAAGGCGGGCGTGGACGACGCGCTGGCCGGGGCCGAGAGCGTGGAGAAGGTCGTGGTCGTGCGGCGCGCGGGCGACGACCTCGACGGCGAGGTGGCGTGGACCGACGGTCGCGACGTGTGGTGGCACGACCTGGTGGACGCCCAGCCGGACGACCACACCGCGGAGGCGTTCGACTCCGAGCACCCGCTCTACATCCTGTACACGTCCGGCACCACCGGGAAGCCCAAGGGCATCCTGCACACCTCGGGTGGCTACCTGACCCAGGCCGCCTACACCCACCGGGTCGTGTTCGACCACAAGCCGGGGGAGGACGTGTACTGGTGCACGGCCGACATCGGCTGGGTGACCGGCCACTCGTACATCGTGTACGGACCGTTGGCCAACCGGGCCACGCAGGTCGTGTACGAGGGCACGCCCAACACGCCCCACGAGGGCAGGCACTGGGAGATCGTGCAGAACTACGGGGTGTCGATCTACTACACCGCTCCCACGTTGATCCGCACGTTCATGAAGTGGGGCGCGGACATCCCGGGCAAGTACGACCTGTCGTCGCTGCGGGTGCTCGGTTCGGTCGGTGAGCCGATCAACCCCGAGGCGTGGATGTGGTACCGGGAGCACATCGGTGGTGACCGCTGCCCGGTGGTGGACACCTGGTGGCAGACCGAGACCGGCGCGATCATGATCTCGCCGCTGCCGGGAGTCACCCACGCCAAGCCCGGCTCGGCGCAGCGGCCGCTGCCGGGCATCTCGGCGAAGGTGGTGGACAACGACGGCACCGAGGTTCCCGCCAAGGGCGGCGGTTACCTCGTGCTCGACAAGCCGTGGCCGTCGATGCTGCGCGGCATCTGGGGCGACGACGAGCGCTACCGCGACACCTACTGGTCGCGGTTCGCCGAGCAGGGCTTCTACTTCGCGGGCGACGGCGCGAAGTACGACGCCGACGGCGACATCTGGCTGCTCGGCCGGGTCGACGACGTGATGAACGTGTCGGGTCACCGCATCTCGACGACCGAGGTGGAGTCGGCGCTGGTGTCGCATCCGACGGTCGCCGAGGCCGCCGTGGTCGGCGCCACCGACGCGACCACGGGCCAGGGCATCGTCGCGTTCGTGATCCTGCGTGGCGGCGCGGCCGAGGGCGGTGAGGGAAGCGCGGGCGGCGAGGAGGCCATCCAGGCCCTGCGTGCCCATGTGGCCAAGGAGATCGGCCCCATCGCGAAGCCGAGGCAGATCATGGTCGTACCGGAGTTGCCGAAGACCCGCTCCGGCAAGATCATGCGGCGGCTGCTGCGCGACGTCGCCGAGAACCGCGAGGTCGGCGACGTCACCACCCTGGCGGACAGCTCCGTGATGGACCTCATCTCGAAGGGCATGAAGTCCGGCTCCGGCGACGAGTGATTCCGGCCTGACACGCGACGGCGGCCTCCACCCTGTGCGAGTGGAGGCCGCCGTCTTGTGTGATCAGCCTGTCGTCAGACGATCAGCCGGTCACGTCCAGGTGACCGGGCTGCGGAACGGGCCGCGGGGCCTGGCCGTCCTCGTCCGGCTCGGAACCCGGCGCCTCGCCACCGTTGTTGTCGTCCTCGGACGGCGGGGTGGTCGGCTCCTCGGTCGGCTCCTCCGGCTTCGGAGTCGTGGGCTCGGGCTCCTCGGCGGGCTTCTCGGTGCAGGTGGCCCGGGCGAGGTCCACGGTCTGCGTGCCGTCGAGCAGGTCGACGGAGAGGGCGGTGACGCTGCGCGAACCGTCGCCGTTGTCGACCTGCTTGTTCAGCGTGATGCGGGCGACGCCCTGCAGCGCGTCGGGAACGATCTCCGTGTTGGGAGCGATCTGGTCGAGGTTGACCTCCTTGCCACCGACCTTGAGGTCGGCGACGGAGGTGCCCATGCTGAGGTCGTCGCACTCGGCGGTCACCATGCCGACGCCGATGGCGGGCAGCCCGGGCAGGCCCAGCCCCACATCGGCGGCGCTGGCTTTGGCGTAGCCCTCCTCGACGGCGGAGTTGAACACTCCGGCACGCACGAGGCTGTTGGCCCCGCCGGGGAGCTCGGTGTGGACCAGGTGGTCAGTGCCCGCACCGGTCACGTGCGGCACCTTCATGATGTTCACCAGTCCGCTGGCGCCGAGGGCGTACGCGGAGTCCTCCGGCGCGGCGACGGCGGCCGGGGCGAACGCTACACCGCCGGCGACGAGGGCGGAGAGCACACCGGCGCCGAGAGCGGCTGTCTTCTTCTTGAGCAATGCAGTGCCTTTCGTTCGGGTCGAGCTGCTGTTCGGGAGTCCCGCCCGGATCAGACGATGTTGACGATCGTTCCGAGCGGTAGTTGGACGAGGGCGTCGAGGGCGTCCGAGGTCACCCTGATGCACCCGTCGCTGTTGGCCTTGCCGACAAAGCTGTCGTCCGGCCACGTGTGGATGCCGACGGTCCCGGGACCGCCGCCGTAGGTCTCGTGTGAGTCGGAGTGGTAGCTCAGCGGGAGAACGATGGGGCTGTAGTCGTTCACCGTCTCCTCGATCGAGGCGATGATGTAGGCGCGCCCCGTCGGTGTCGGGGAGTCGGGTTCGCCGATCCCGACGGTCCACTCGCCGATCCGCTCACCGCCGTCGAGGATCTCCAGGTGGAACTCGTCGAGATCCACGTTGACCGCGTAGTCGTTCTGGGCGGACTCGACGGCGTCGCCGGACGTGTCGATCCAGCCGGTCGCACCGTTGGGCCGGGTGGGCAGCAGGATCTGCGCCCAGTCACCGTCCCGCTGGATGACCGGCACCCAGGTCGGTGAGGAGATCTGCTTGACGGGCAACCGGGCGATCTCGGTGCCGTCGACCCCGTCGTGTACCGGCAGTTCCCGCGTCGGGTGGAGGACCTCCCCCTCGGTGGCCGCGTTCGGTTCCGGGTCCTTGGGCGCGTTGGCGACCTTTCCGTAGGTGGTGGCCTCCGGAAGGGCCGCGGCCTGCTGCTGCCCGCCCTCGGCTTCGGCCTGCTGGTCGCCGCCGTCTCCACCGCAGGCGGAGACGAGCAGCGCGAGAGTCGTGACCGCGGCGAGCGACGCCACGCGCCGGAGGGGCCGGGCGCGGGAAATCTCGGTTCTTTCCATTAATCAGAGTCCCTGAGGCATAGATCAACTGGGCGAGGTGAAAGCTATTCAAGCAAACGACTTTCACCCGGGGCACGGCAGGCCCGACTATTCCCTCCGAAACACCGGCGAACCGGCGCCGCATGGCCGGAATGCTGCGAAAACGCCGCCCCGACCGTCCACATGCACGGCCGCTTCGGGCCGGATGCACTGGCGCACAACGGTTCCCCGTCGCGGTGTTGATCACAGTAACCACTACGGAGAGTTGTCCGAGGGCTCCCGGAAGCCGCATTCGCCAACGCGAGGACACCCATCAAATCGACGTGACCAGGCACGATCTACCCGAGAGCTACCAACAGTTCCCGCATTTCACTCTTTCGTGTACATGGGTGTAACGCGGGCGTCGCGAGATCGGCGCAGAACCACATTCCACGCCGGTCTCAATACGATGACGGAGGCAACCCGAAGCACGCCCACGACTCCTATTTCCGGCGCGCCTCCGTGCCATACCCAGCGGAACACGAGTCGAACGCACGTTCTATCCTTGCCGCCTGCACGACCTCGCAGGTACACCCGCTCTCGCTAGGAGACGACACTGACGATGACCGTTGACGCTGGTTCCGCGACGCAGGAACGGGACGAGACCCCGGTGCCGCAGGACGCCGGACAGCAGGAACAGCCTGAGCGGCAGGAGCAGTCCGGGCAGACCCCGCAGACGGGGCAGTCGGGGCAGCCGACGCCGCAACGGGGCAAGCCCAAGAGCAGCGCCCGCAAGACCAGGACCGTCGTGCTCACCCTGACCGTCACCGGCACGGCCGACGGTGAGTGGCAGGCCGAGCTGAAGCACGGCAGCAAGTGGGTCGCCAAGGGCCTGGACATTCCGGCAGCCGCCGTGTCGCGCGCGGCGAAGGAACTGCACGAGGAGCTGTCCGTGCCCATCGACGAGGTGATCAACGAGGCTCGGGAGCAGCAGCAGGCCAAGGTCGCCCAGTTGGAGGCCGAGCTGGAGCGGGCCAAGCAGGCGCTCGCCGAGCTGGAGGACTGAGAACTCCGGGCACAGAGTGCCCGGTTCGGCACGCGGGAGCGCCGGTGGCCGTGCCCGCCGGCGCTCCCGCGTGTTGCCGCGTGTTGCCGCGAAGCCGCCGCTGCGTTGTGATGGCGCGGTGGCCGAAGTTCCGCAGGATTTCCACGACGACGAGCCGCACCGCGACGACGTGAGCGGCAGGCTCAACTGGTTGCGGGCCGGGGTGCTGGGCGCCAACGACGGCATCGTGTCGACCGCGGGCCTGGTCGTGGGCGTCGCGGGAGCGACGACCGAGCACACGACCATCCTGTTCGCCGGGCTGGCTGGACTGGTCGCGGGCGCACTGTCCATGGCAGGCGGCGAGTACGTCTCGGTGTCCACACAACGCGACACCGAGCGAGCGTTGCTGCGGTTGGAGCGGCAGGAACTGTCCACCATGCCGGAGGAGGAGGAACGCGAGCTCGCGCAGCTGTACGAGGCGAAGGGCCTGTCTCCCCGGCTGGCCGCGGACGTGGCGCGCGAGCTGACCGAACGCGACGCCCTCCGCGCGCACGCCGAGGCGGAGCTGGGCCTCGACCCCGACCGGCTCACGAGCCCGTGGCAGGCGGCGTGGGCGTCGATGGTGTCGTTCACGGCGGGCGCGCTGCTGCCCCTGCTCGCGATCCTGCTGTTCCCGCCGGCCGCGCGAGTGCCTGCCACGGCGGCGGCCGTGGCCGCGGCGCTGGCGGTCACCGGCTGGGTCAGCGCGCGGCTGGGCGGGGCCCCTCCACTGCGGGCGGCTGCCCGCAACGTCGGCGTGGGAACGCTGACGATGCTCGTGACCTACGTGGTGGGCCTCGCGTCGAAAACGACGTTCGGTTGAGGCCGCTCGCGGCGCGCCCGGCGAGCCACGAGATTGATCACGTGGCACGATGAGGCGCGTGAGCAGCCCCAGAAACCCCCCGACGGACGGCGTGGGTGGCCCCGCGGTGCCCTACCTCCCGCTGTCCGAGGACGACGGAACAGCAACGCAGGACCAGTCCATCGGCTCGCTGGTGAAGGACGCGACGCAGCACGTGTCCACGCTGGTGAGGGCCGAGGTCGAGCTGATCAAGTCCGAGGCGGTCGGCGAGGCGAAGAAGGCGTTCAAGGGCAGTCTCTTCTTCGTCGTCGCCGGTGTCGTCGCGCTGTACAGCTCGTTCTTCTTCTTTTTCTTCCTCGGTGAGCTGCTGTCCGAGTGGCTGCCCCGGTGGGCCGCGTTCGGCATCGTCTTTCTGCTGATGCTGGTGACGGCCGCCGTGGCGGGGTACGCGGGCCTGCGCAAGTGGAAGCGCGTGCGCAAGCCGCAACGGTCGATCGACAGTCTCAAGGACACCGCCGACACGCTGCGGCACCGCAAGTCGCCCGAGGCGGAACCGGCTCCCGGTTCCGCGCCCACGCGCTGAGAAGGACACGTCCGCCACTCGTGTCCGCTCCCGACCCGTCCAC
Organism: Saccharomonospora piscinae; assembly: GCF_005862235.1. GTDB lineage: Bacteria > Actinomycetota > Actinomycetes > Mycobacteriales > Pseudonocardiaceae > Saccharomonospora > Saccharomonospora piscinae. Next base: position 137,558 of record NZ_VCEK01000002.1, read on the forward strand.
CGTGCGCCTGGAAGGGCCCTGGACACACCGCGACGTGTCGGCGAACGGCATCCGACTGCATGTCGCCGAACTCGGTTCCGGTCCCGCCGTGCTGCTGCTGCACGGATTCGCCGGGTTTTGGTGGAGCTGGCACGGCCAGCTGCGGGCGCTGGCCGAGGCCGGGTTCCGGGTGGTCGCCGCCGACCTGCGCGGCTACGGCGACTCCGACAAGCCACCGCGCGGCTACGACGGATGGACGCTCGCCGGGGATGTCGCGGGGCTCGTCAGGGCGCTCGGGGAGCGCAGGGCTCACCTGGTGGGGCATGCCTGGGGCGGCCTGCTCGCCTGGTCGGTCGCGGCGCTGCACCCGCGCGTGGTCGAGTCGGTGAGCGTGCTCGGCGGGGCGCATCCGCTGGCGTTGCGGTCGGCCATCGGGCACAGCTGGTGGCGACGGCACGGCCAGGCGCGCGCGATGCGGCACCTGCTGCGGTTCCAGGTACCGATGGTGCCCGAACGCAGGCTGGTGGCCGCCGATGCCTCGGAGGTCGAGCGGCTGACACGGAGCTGGTCGGGCGCGGACTGGCCGAGGCGGGACGGCTTTCCCGAGTCGATGCGGCGGTTCCGGCACGCCATGCGAGTGCCGGGTGTGGCGCACAGCTCGCTGGAGTACTACCGGTGGGCGTTTCGCTCGCAGTTCAGAGGAGACGGTCGCCGCTTCGCCCAGTCCGTCGCCGACCGGGTCGCGGCGCCGGTACTGCAGATCCACGGCGCGGACGACCCGTGTGTGCTGCCGGACACGGCGCTCGAGTCGGCACCGTGGCGCGGTCCCGGCTCACGGTTCGCGCTGCTGCCCGCAGTGGGTCACTTCCCTCAGCTGGAGGCGCCCGCCCGGACCAACGAGTTGCTCACGCGGTTCCTGCGCGGCGAGTGAGGCGCGCCGTCACGCCGTACATTGGCCGGTCGCGGTCTCACCGGTGAAGGACCGGGCTCGCTCGATCTCGTCGCGCACCTCGTCGCCGGTCAGCACGAAGCCCGTGTCCTCGTCCTCCACCGAGGCGCCGAACACCACACCGACCACGCGGCCCTCAGGGTCCACCAGCGGGCCGCCCGAGTTTCCGCTGCGGACCTGCCCCCGGACGGTGTAGACGTCGCGCTGCACGGTGGCGGCGTCGTAGATGTCCGGACCACGCAGCTCGATCCGCTCCCGGATCCGCGTGGGGGTGGCGGTGTAGGGCCCGTCGAGCGGGTAGCCGAGCGCGATGGTGTCGTCACCCGCCTCGGCGGGGTCCTCGGCCAGCGGGAGTGGTGGCGCGTCGAGCCCCGGCACGGCGAGCACGGCCAGGTCCGTGGCGGGGTCGTAGTGCACCACGTCGGCGGCCAGCCTGCCCTCGGTGGTCTCCACCAGCACCCGATCGGTGCCCGCCACGACGTGCGCGTTGGTCATGACGCGCTCGCTGTCGACGACGAATCCGGTGCCCTCCAGCGACCGCGAGCAACTCGGCGCGGTGCCCCGCACCTTGAGCACGCTGGGGCGCACTCCCTGCACCACCGCGCTGTTCTGCAGCGCGGGATCGGGCGCGTTGATCTCGCGGACGGGTGCGTCCTGGAACGGGGCGAGGATGGCCGGGAAACCGGACTCGTCGAGCAGCGTGCGCAGATCACCGGGCAGTCCCTGCGCGGCGTCGGGCATGACGTCGTTGACCCCGCCGAGCACGGTGGAGTCGTTGATCGCCCGCGTGAGGCCGGGCAGTGCGGCCACGCTGGTCAGCGGGAGCGCGATGAGCCACGCCACGACGAAGACCACGGCACCCTGCACGACCGCGCCGAGCGCGTTGTCCACACCGGACAGTTTCGGCGAGGAGATGCGGCGTTTGAGCCGGTGGCCGAGGAACACCCCGAGCATCTCGCCGAGCGCGACGAGCAGGATCACCGTGCCGACGGCGAGAGCCACCCTGGCCGCGGGCTGGTCGAACGCGTCGACCACGAGCGGCGCGAGCTGGATCCCGAGCACCGCGCCGCCGATCACGCCGAGGAAGGCGGGTAACGCGACGACGAGACCCTGCCGCGCGCCGGACACGGCCGCGAGCAGGGCCAGCAGGATGACCAGCAGATCGACCCAGTTCACCGTCTCTCCCTCGTCACGTCCGCCGAGCTGCCGTGCGCGCCTCGTGCTCGGCCAACGCTACGTCAAGCGCTCGCACGTCCGTGCGGTCCCACTCCGCGTCCCAGCCACCCAGTTCGAGCAGCGCCGACACGAGCCCCGCCGTGAAGCCCCACACGAACAGTCCCCGCACGGTGAAGGCGGGGCCGCGCCAGCCCGCGCCGGGCAGCGCGACCTGGAACCGGTTCGCCGGGTCGGCGAGTTCGGCGATCGGCACTCTGGCGACAGCGGCGGTCTCGGCGGGGTCCACCGGCCGCACGGGTGAGGGCCGGTGCCAGTGGGCGAGCACGGGTGTGACGGCGAACCGGGACACGGGCACGTACAGCTCGGGAAAGATGGCGACGGGACGCACACCCTCCGGCGCGACGCCGGTCTCCTCCTCCGCCTCGCGCAGGGCCGTCTCCACGGCCGCCTCGCCGTCTTCGGCACCGCCGCCGGGAAAGCCGACCTGCCCGGCGTGGGAACCGAGGGTGTCGGCCCGCCGCAGCAGCAGGACGTCAGGGCCCACGCGGTCCCCGGAGCCGTCGCCTTCGCCGGAGCCGTCGCCGAACAGCATCAGCACCGCGGCCTTACGCGCGCCGTCGAACGGCGGGGCAGTGACGCGGCTGAACCGCTCCGGTGCGGCGACGCGGCTGGCGTCCACCAGCGGTCGCAGCCAGTCCGGCACGGCCTCGACCGGCACGAGCGGCCCCGTCATCGCCCGTCCTCCACCGCGGTCCGGACCTCGTCGAGCGACGTGAACAACCGGGGCTCGGTGACCAGCCGCGCCTGTCCTCCGCTCACGAGGTAGGAGGCGGGCAGCGCCGAGGGCACGCGCAGCGCCTCCCGCACCGGGCCACGCCCGCCCTCGCCGTCATGCACGGTGGGCAGGCCCACACCGAGGTCGGCCAGCAGCCGCAACCCGTCGGCGGGCGAGCTCTGCACCTGCACGGTCACGACCCTGACCGCCCCGGGCTCCGCCGCGTACCGGTCCAGCAACGGCAGCTCGTCCCGGCACGGCTCGCACCAGGTGGCCCAGACGTTGACCAGCGTCGGCCCCTCGCCGAGGACGGCGCCCAGCTCGGGCGTCGTACCGTCACCGAGGCAGTAGGTCTCCACCCCGTCCGCGATATCCGCGCCGGCCACGGCAGACGGGGCGGATGTCGGTGCCCCGCCGCCGGGACGGCAGGCCGCCAGCCCCGCGCGCTCCCTGGCCTGCGCCAGATCGGCACCGGAGTCCTGCGGGGTGTCCTGCGTGCGGGGCAGCAGTGCGACGAGCAGTGCGAGCGCGAGCGCGCCCGCGGCGAGTGCCCACTTCGTCGCCCTGGTCACGACGTCGCCACCAGCTCCAACAGATGTTCTCGCTCGGGTCCCTTGACCAGCTTGGCCGCCGCGTCGAACTCGGTGGGCCCCGCCCCGTAGGAGGGACAGTCCCTGGCCAGCGGGCACGCGCCGCACGCGGGCTTGCGCGAGTGGCACACGCGGCGACCGTGGAAGATCACCCGGTGCGACAGCATGGTCCAGTCCCTGCGCGGGAACAGCGACCCGACCTCCTGCTCGACCTTCACCGGGTCGTCGGACTCGGTCCAGCCCCAGCGCCGCACCAACCTGCCGAAGTGGGTGTCCACGGTGATGCCGGGTACCGCGAACGCCTCGCCGAGCACGACGTTCGCGGTCTTGCGCCCCACGCCGGGCAGCCGGACGAGGGCGTCGAGCGTGCCCGGTACCTCGCCGTCGTGGCGTTCGACGAGCGCGGCCCCGAGGTTGAGCAGCGACGACGCCTTGTTGCGAAAAAAGCCGGTCGGCCGGATGTGGGCCTCCAGCTCGGTGCGGTCGGCACCGGCGTAGTCCTCGGCGCGCGGGTAGCGCGCGAACAACGCGGGCGTGACCTCGTTGACGCGCTCGTCCGTGCACTGCGCGGACAGGATCACCGCGACCAGCAACTCCAGCGGGGTCGTGAAGTCGAGTTCGCAGTGAGCGTTTGGATACGCCTCGTCCAGGCAACGCTTCATACGCCGCGCGCGTCTGACCAACGACAACCGGCTCTGTTCGGCGACTGCACGCCCCTTGCGGGGGGTGTGCCGGGCGGTGGAGGACACCCCGCTAGCCTACGTGCGCCGTCGGATGGGAAAGCCACCTCCGTCGCCGGCATCGGGTCGCCGCCGTCCACGGCGTGGCGATCGAGCCGTAGCGAAGGCCTAGATCAGGAGTGATATGACCGTCTGGTTCGTGATCGCGGTTCCGGTCGTGGTGATGCTGTTCGCGCTCGGCATGGAGCGGGTCGAGCACCGGCTGCGTCACGTGTCCGTGCGCGGCGAGGACGTCGAGGAGTTCCTGGAGCAGGCCCGGCCGGACGAGGTCAGGGCCCTCTACGGGCACGGCATCGGCCGCGCGCTGGAACTGTTCCGTCTGCGGCGGCTCGCCGGAAGGGCGGCCAAGGGTAGGCAACGCGGCCTCCGGGGTTAGGCTGTTCGGTCGGACGAGATCCTCCGCCGAGCCTCTCAACAGGGTGTATTCGGACGAACGCGGTGAGTTCACCGGGTTCGTACTCGCCAGTAGTAGGTTGCCTGCGCGGCCCGAGCGGGGAGCGATCTCGAGGGCAAGCCCTACACTGCATGTAGTGATCGGCGGCACGCTGCTCCGCGCGCGGAGCCCGCTGCCGCTACCCAAAGGAGGCACGAGGTGGACGAGACCCTGGCCCGCGCGGGCATCTTCCAGGGTGTGGAACCAGCGGCGGCCGAGGCGCTCGCGCAGACCCTGGAGACTGTGGAATTTCCCCGTGGCCACGTGATCTTCAACGAGGGCGAGCCGGGGGACAAGCTCTACATCATCAAGTCGGGCAAGGTGAAGATCGGCCGCAAGTCGGCCGACGGCCGCGAGAACCTGTTCCAGATCATGGGCCCGTCGGACATGTTCGGTGAGCTGTCGATCTTCGATCCCGGTCCTCGCACGTCGACGGCCACCACGGTCACCGAGGTGAGCTCGGTCACCATGGACCGGCCCGCGTTGCGGCAGTGGATCTCGACGCGCCCGGAGATCGCGGAGCAACTACTGCGCGTGGTCGCGCGCAGGCTGCGCCGGACCAACAACATGGTCGCCGAACTGATCTTCACCGACGTTCCCGGCCGCGTCGCGAGGGCGTTGCTGCAGCTCGCACAGCGCTTCGGGAGCCAGGAGGCCGGCCTGCTGCGGGTCACCCACGACCTGACCCAGGAGGAGATCGCCCAGTACGTCGGCGCGTCCCGCGAGACCGTCAACAAGGCACTGGCCGACTTCGCACACCGGGGCTGGCTGCGCCTCGAGGGCAAGAGCGTGTTGATCCTGGACCCCGAGCGGCTGGCCCGCCGGGCACGGTGACTCGTCGGGGTACACCCGGACGACGGGTCTTCAGCCCCCGCACCGAAGCGTCGATATCGACGGAAGACACGAACAAGGGGCCGGGCGCCACCCCCGACGTGGCACTGATCCGGCCCCTTGTCCGTTGTTGCGCGGACCGTCCCCCGACAGGCCGCGCTCCCCGCCCTCCGGTTGTAGGCCCCGACCCGAAACCCGGAGGGAGTTTGGAGTTGTGGAGCAACGTCACCCGTTGCGTCCGGAACGTCTGACTTTCATACTCCGCGCGTGGCGTCCGTCGCACTAGGGTCGCATGGCCCCACCCGCGCAGTTCAAGTCCGTTCACCCTCAAAGACGCCTCAGGCCCCGGAATGATGCCGCCACTCGAGTGACCGTTACCGATCTGATACCGAGTACCCATTCAGCCGGGCTTTACACCTCTTTCGAGTCAATCCGCTCGCTCTGACCGGTTCAAAACTGGTACTTGCGTACCACCCCAGGGTCATCGGCATACTGGTACGCGTGTCCCACTCTGACTCCGGCTGGACCACCCTCGGCGATTACCGGATCGCGCTCGCCACCCGGGAGGCCCGGCGACCGCTGATCGCCTCGTTGCTGGCGAGACTCCCCATCGCCATGATCGGCATTTCCGGTCTGCTGTACGTGCAGCACCGCACGGGCAGCTACACCGTCGCCGGATTCGTGTCGGCCGCCACGCTCGTCGGTGTGGCGATGGGCTCGGTCGTGCAGGGCAGGCTCATCGACCGCTTCGGCCCCACCCGCCCCCTGCTCATCGCCGTGGGCCTGTTCGCCACGACCATGGCGGCGCTGATCACCGCCATCGAGGCGGATGCCCCGGTGCCCGCGCTCGTGGCCCTCGCCTTCGGTATCGGCGTGTTCGAGCCCATGTGCGGGTCGGCCTCGCGTGCGCTGTGGGGCAGGCTGCTCCCGCCAGGACCCGCACTGACCGCCGCGTACTCGTACGAGGCGATCAGCATGGAGGTGTTCTTCATTCTCGGTCCCGGGCTCGCGGGTGCGCTCATCGCGGCGCCGTGGCCCGGCACCGGCATGGTGCTCGGCGCCCTCTGCATGGTGACGGGCGCGGTGCTGTTCGCGCTGAGCCCCGCGGTCCGGGCCTGGCCGCCGTCACCGGGTGGGCGAGTCCGCCTGCTCGGCGCGTTCGCGAGTCCCGGCATGCGCACGCTCGCCCTCGCCGCGCTGGGCTTCGGTACGGTCATCGGCTTCGTCGAGGTCGCCGTCCCCGCGGCCGCCACCCTCGCGGGCAACACGGCGCTGGGCGGTGTGCTGCTCTCGGTGTGGTCGGTCAGCTCCGTGGCGTTCGGCATCGCCTACAGCCTGCGGCCCTGGCCCCGGCCCCTCGGTCTGCGCCTGCCGGTGCTGCTCGCCCTGTTCGGCGCCTCGGCCGCGTTGCTGGCCTGGCCGTCGACGCTGTGGGGGCTCGCCGTGGCCATGCTCGCCGCCGGGGCGCTCATCACGCCGCAGTCCACTGCGCACTCCGTGACCATCGAGGTCGTGGCGCCGAAGGGAACGGCGGCGGAGGCGTTCGGGTGGGTCCTCACCGCCATCACCCTCGGTATCGCGTTCGGGCAGTCGGTCAGTGGTTACCTGGTCGAGCGCGGGGGACCACCGGTGGCCTTCCTCGCGGCGGCGGCCTGCGCGCTGGGGGTGGCCTGCCTCGTGTGGCTGCGCCGGGCAACGGTCCGCGCCCCGGCCCCTGCCCCGAGCGCCCACGCCCCGGTGTGAGGCCGTCAGCCCCGCGCGCGCAGGTACTCCAGCTGGGCCCGCACGCTCTGTTCGGCAGGCACCCACAGGGCTCGGTCGACGTCGGCGTAGACCAGCTCCACCACCTGCCGTGCCGTGGCGTCGTCGCCCAGCCTGCGCAGCGCCTCGCGCACCTGGTCGAGCCTGCCTTCCCGGTGGCGAAGGTAGTCCTGGGCCGCGCGCGCCACGTCGGGCAGTTCGGGACCGTGCCCCGGCAACCCCAGAACGGCGGGCGGCAGCGCGCTCAGCACCCGCAGCGAGTCGAGATAGCTCCCGAGGTCCGAGACCACGGTCGTTCCCCTGCCGAGCACCGTGTCGCCGGTCAGGACGTAGTCCCGGTCGCCGTGGGACAGGCGCAGCACCACCGAATCGGCGGTGTGCCCCGGCGTGTGGGTGACGTGCAGGCCCAGGCCCGCCGCGCGCAACTCCTCGCCGTCCTCGATCGGATCGGCTCCCTGACACAGCGCGGGGTCGAGCGCGCGGACCGGAACCCCGGCGCGCTCAGCGAGCAGCGGTGCGGCCTCCGCGTGGTCCGGGTGGTGGTGGGTGAGCACGACGAGCTCCACGTCGCCGAACTCCGCCAGCAGGCTCAGGTGGTCGTCGAGCGCGTGGCCGGGGTCCACCACGATCCGCCCCCGCGCGCCGGGTGCCGACAGCACCCACGTGTTGGTGCCCTCCAGCGTCATCGTCGAGGGATTGCGTTGCAGCAGCACCGACGCCACGGGGGACACGGGGCGCAGCGTTCCGTAGGCGGGATGGCTCACGACAGCTCCACCACGATCCGATCACCGTCTTGGACCAGCCTCGGCGTGATCGGCCGGATCGTGCGCTCGCACGCCAGGACCTCCGCCGAGGACGGAAACCGGCCGATCTCGGCGAGGGTGTGCCAGGTCGGCGGCATGAGCGTGGCACGACCCGCCTCGGCGTCGGCGATCGCGTCCCCGGGACGCTGCCAGCGCGCCGACTCGGCCTCGGTCGTCGCGCCGTCGGCCTGCTGGCCCTCCGGCAACGCCGCCACGAAGAACCGCGCGTCGTAGCGGCGGGGTTCCTGTTCGGGGGTGATCCAGTTCGCCCACGGCCGCAGCAGGTCGGCGCGGACACACAGCCCGGCCTCGGTGAGGAACCGCGCCAGCGACAGCTCCCCGGACACCAGCGCGGCCCTGGCATCGGCGTACTCGCCGGTGTCGGCGACCACTCGCGTCTTCGTCCCGGCGAGCAGCACGCCGGACTCCTCGAACGCCTCCCGCACCACCGCGCACACCAGCGCTCTGGCCAGCGGTTCGGAGCACGAGAACCATTCAGCCCACCGCGACGGCGGCGGCCCCGCCCAGCCGACGGAGGCGTCGGCGTCCCTGCGGTCCACGCCGCCACCGGGGAAGACGGTCATCCCCGCCGCGAACGCCATGCTCCGCACCCGCCGCTGGAGGAACACCTCGACACCGGCTGGCCGGTGGTCGTCGTGGGTGTCCCGCACCAGCACCACGGTCGCCGAGTCCCGCGCCACCGCGGGCTCGCTCGGCGGCGATCCGGACGGCGAGGACGGCGAGGACGGCCGGGACACCGAGCGCCCGGGGACGACGAAGGTCGCCGGGCCCTGGCCGGGAGGTTTCGAAGGGTCGCTCACGATCGCACGATACCGGCTACTCGCCGGAGGTACCGTCGCCCCAGCGCCGCTCCGCACCGTTCGTCCTGGCCGCCTCCGCCCGTTCCCGCTCGGCCAGTTCGGCGTGCAGTTCCCGCAGCAGCTGGCGGTCGCGCTCGGACAGCTGGGGGTCGTCGAGATCGAGTGCGGGCAGGTCGGCCATGTTCGCGCTGAGCCCGGCCATCGCCCTGCCCCGCTCGGGGTCCTCGGCGATGGCCGCACGAAGCTGGGCGACCTCCGCCGCGCTCATCTCGGTGGTCTCGGCCACCCGGTTCTCCAGCTCGGCCAGCTCGTCGGCGGAGAACGACTGCGCGTCGACCCCGCCTGCCCCGTGGCCGTTGTTCCCGGTCTCGACGGGCGCGGGCGGCTCGGCGGGCGCGGGCGGCTCGGGCACCGCCTCGGCCACCGCCTCGGCCACCGTGCCGGACTCCGCAGGGGCGAACGACCCAGGGCTCTCCTCCCGCGCCGGGGGGATCTCCACGGACCCGCTCTCCCGCGCGTCCAACGAATCGGCCCGCGCGCGGGCGGCCCCCGCCGTGATCTTGCGTTGCCTCGGCCGGGGCTTGCCACCCTGGTCGCCGCCGGAGGTTCCCGACGCGAGCCACACCGGGGCCGCCGTGGCCAGCGCGGCCTCGTGGTAGTCGGAACGCTCGGCGCTCGGCCCGGTGACCTCGACGACCGCGCGGATGCCACCACGGCGCAGCGCGTCGTCCACCCGGAACGCGACGGCGGGCGGGTGCGCCTCCGGCCCGATCTCGATCAGCACCACCCGCTGCGGCAGCGGGCCGGGCACGCTGCCGGCCGGGGTGTTGCGCCACACCGCGTGGACCGACCGGACGTCGGGCAGCACCTGGAGCGTGCGGTCCAGCGCCTCGGCCACGCCGGCCTCGGGCTCGTTGTCCCTGCTGAACCGGTGGGTGTACCCGGGAACCGAGTCCCCGACGGTGAGCGACTCGGCCAGTGCCGCGTCCGACCGGCTCATCTCCAGCACCAGCGCGAGTTCGCGCTGCTCGCTGGGCCGGACCATGATGCGGCCCGCGATCAGCGCACCGGCGGCCAGCTCGGCGGCGTCGTCCAGGTGTGACCGGGCGACCAGCTCACGGGCCTCAGACAGAGCGCTGTCGTCGAGCCGGCCCGCCAGCGCCAGCAGGACGTTGTGCAGCCGCAGCGGCACAGCGAAGCCGTCCTTGGGCAGGCCCTCGTGAACGTCCACCATCCCCGATCTCCCTCCAGCCCACCGGCCGGCGGGCGTTATGCGGGTACAAGCCTGTGGTGACCGGCATCCACGGCACCCACGCACACGAACCGGGAGTTCGCGAGCGCTGCCTGATGGTAGGCGGGGAGTTCGACCTGCGTCGGCAGGACCTCGACACTGGGTGCCTCGTCGCCGAGGACGCGGAGGACCCGCTGCAGTTCCCCGGTGAGCCGAGGCAGGCCCGACGTGGCGGTGACCAGCAGAACCCGCTTGGCCTCCTCCTCAGCGGTCCCCCGGTCATGCCGCCAGCTCTCCCGGACCTCTCCCACGTCCGGGCGTCCCCGCAACGTTGCGTGAACCACCACGGACACCGAATCGACGGTGTTCACCCAATCGGGTGCTCCCGTCGTGAATGTGTACCGGTTCTCCGCCGAAGCGTCTACCCCCAGTGTGGAACTGACTTCGTGCCAGTCAGCGCCGTGCGGGATGAGACCCGCGACCAGCAGGCGATACTCCGATTGGTCCAAATCGATCCTGTGCTTGAGCAAAGTCTTGGGCAGCGTCCGGGCCAGCGTGCCCATCGAGCCCTCACCGAGCCAGTCGCGGAACCGCCACAGCAACCGGTCGGGCAACCGGCCTGCCAGCCGCAGCAGCAGTTCGTGACCGGAATCCTCGATGTCCGGATCCATCACGCGACCTCCACGATCAACTCGACCTCCACCGGCGCGCCCAGCGGCAACTCGGCGACTCCCACCGCCGCCCTCGCGTGCGCACCCGCGTCGCCGAACACCTCGCCCAGCAGCTCCGAGGCACCGTTGATCACGGCGGGCTGCCCGCCGAACCCCTCGCTCGACGCGACATAACCGACGACCTTCACCACCCGCACGACCGAGTCGATCCCCACGAGGTCGTGGATCGCGGCCAACCCGTTCAGCGTGGCGGTGCGGGCGTGCTGCTGGGCCTCCTCGGGGCTGACCTCGGCCCCGACCTTGCCCGTCGCGGCCAGCTCACCGGCGACGAACGGCAGCTGTCCCGACGTGTAGACGTGCGATCCGGTGCGCACCGCGGGGACGTAGGCCGCGACCGGGGCCGCGACGGCGGGCAGTGCGATGCCGAGTTCGGTGAGCCTCTCGCTCCAGCGCATGGCCGTCCCCCTCAGTCCTTCGGCCGCTTGAGGTAGGCGACGTGCTGTTCACCGCTGGGGTTCGGCAACACCGTCACCAGCTCCCAGCCGTCCTCGCCCCATTGGTCGAGAATCTGCTTGGTGGCGTGGATCAGCAGGGGCACCGTGGCGTATTCCCACTTCGAGGCACTCATGGTGAGACACCCTAACCACTACGGTCTGGTGACGTGGAGACATGGCGCATCCTCGCGACGGGCCTGATGGCCGTGCCGGGGCTGATCGGAGTGCTGCTCGTCATGGCCAAGGCACGGGAGCGGACCGGCCGCGCGAGTAGCGTCGCGGTGACCGGGCTGGTGGGCGTGACCGCCCTGCTCGTGGCCGGTGTGCTCACTCTCGTGGCGTTGCCGCCCGTGGCCGCGTGGGTGCTGGCGGGGTCCGTCACGGTCATCGTGAGCGTCCTCGCAATGGCGAGCTGAGCTGACCCCACCGCTTTGCGGATACGCTTCATCGTGTGACCACCCCGTCTGGCTGGACCGACCCGCTCGCGCGGACCCGGCTGCACTTCGTCACCGGGAAAGGCGGAACAGGGAAGACGACGCTCGCGGCGTCCCTCGGCCTCGCGCTCGCCCGTGGCGGGCGCCGGGTCCTGCTCGTCGAGGTCGAGGGACGGCAGGGCTTCGCGCAGGTCTTCGACACCGAGCCGCTGCCGTACGCCGAGCAGCGCATCGCGTCCGCTCCGGGCGGCGGCGAGGTGCGTGCCCTGCACGTCGACGTCGAGGCCGCGCTGCTGGAGTACTTCGAGATGTTCTACAACCTCGGGTTCGCCGGCCGCACGCTGCGCCGGATGGGCGCCATCGAGTTCGCCACCACCCTCGCCCCCGGCCTGCGGGACGTGCTGCTGACCGGCAAGATCAAGGAGTGCGTCGGCCGCACCGACACCGACGGCAGGCACTTCTACGACGCCGTGGTGGTCGACGCGCCGCCCACCGGCCGGGTCGTGAAGTTCCTCGACGTCACCAAGGCGCTCACCGACGTCGCCAAGACCGGCCCCATCCGGGGTCAGGCCGAGGGCGTGGTGCGGCTGCTGCACTCGGGCGACACGGCCGTCCACCTGGTGACCCTGCTGGAGGAGATGCCGGTGCGCGAGACGCTGGATGCCGTGGCGGAGCTCGACGGCGCCGACCTGCGTCCCGGCGCCGTGCTGGTGAACCGGGTGCGCCCACCCCGGCTGCCCGCCCGATCGCTGACCCCCGCCGCCGACGGCCGCGTCGACGCCGCCCGGGTGCGGGCCGGACTGACCTCCGCGGGGCTCGACCTGCCCGACACCACGATCGACGCCCTGGTGGCCGAGACCGTCGAACACGCCATCGGCATCGAGTCCGAGCGGCGCTCCGCCGAGCAACTCGACGAGGCGGACCTGCCGACGCTTCGCCTGGGAGACGTCACCGGCGGCGTCGACGTGGCGGGGCTCTACGAACTGGCCGACGCACTGGTGGAGCAGGGAGTACGCCTGTGACCGACCGGCTCGACATCGACGCGCTGCTCGACGACCCCGGCACCCGGGTGGTGGTGTGCTGCGGCTCCGGCGGCGTCGGCAAGACCACCACCGCCGCGGCACTCGCCCTGCGCGCGGCGGAGCGGGGACGGCAGACGGTCGTGCTCACCATCGACCCCGCGCGCAGGCTCGCGCAGGCCCTCGGCCTCAGGGAACTGGGCAACCATCCCCGCAAGGTCACCGTCGCCGGGTTCGAGCCGAAGGGCGAGCTGTGGGCGATGATGCTCGACATGCGGCGCACCTTCGACGACATGGTGCGCAGGCACGCGGGCCCCGAGCGCGCGGAGCAACTGCTCTCGAACCCCTTCTACCAGACCATCTCCACGTCGTTCTCCGGAACGCAGGAGTACATGGCGATGGAGAAGCTCGGGCAGCTCGCCGCCACCGGCGAGTGGGACCTGATCATCGTCGACACCCCGCCGAGCCGCTCCGCGCTCGACTTCCTCGACGCCCCCAACCGGCTTTCCGCCGCGCTCGACGGTCGCATGATCCGGCTGCTGACGACCCCGGCCCGTGCGGGTAGCTGGGGCCTGCGCAAGGTCGTCAGCGCCGGGTTCTCCATGTTCGCCAAGGCCGTGTCCACCATCCTCGGCGGCCAGCTGCTCGCCGACGCCTCGGCGTTCATGCAGGCCTTCGACTCGACGTTCGGCGGGTTCCGCGAACGGGCGAGCAAGACCGCCGAACTGCTGCGCTCGGAGGGCACGGCGTTCCTCGTCGTCGCCGCACCCGAGCCCGACGCGCTGCGGGAGGCCAGCTACTTCGTGGACCGGCTGTCGACGGAGGCCATGCCGCTGGCAGGGCTCGTCGCCAACCGGACCCACCCCGTGCTCGCCGACCTCTCGGCCGTCGACGCGCTCGCCGCCGCCGAGGCGCTGGAGCGCGAGGCGGGCAGCGCGCCGCTGGCAGCCGCGGTGCTGCGGCTGCACGCCGACCGGGTCGAGATGTCGCGCCGCGAGCAACGGCTGATCGCGCGGTTCACCAAGGCGCACCCGACCGTCGCGGTCGCCGGGGTGCCCGCGCTGCCCAGCGACGTCCACGACCTCCCCGGCCTGCGCGACGTCGGCAACCGCATCGCGGCCGACTGAGTCTCCTCGCAGGCCGCGGTGGTGGTCAGGACACGCGCTGGGCGGGCTGGAACTCCCGCTTGGCCGATTCGAGCAGGTCTCGCCAGCTCGGCACCTCCGGCCTCCGGCGCAGCAAAGCTCTCCGCTCGCGTTCGGTCATGCCTCCCCAGACGCCGAAGTCGATGCGGCTGTCCAGTGCTTCGGCCAGGCATTCCGTGCGCACCGGACATCCCATGCACACCAGCTTGGCCCTGTTCTGCTCGGCTCCCCTCACGAACAGGCCGTCCGGGTCCGTGTCCCGGCAGGCGGCCTGCACGCGCCAGTCCGAGTGGCCGTACTCCATACCCCCAGCTCCTACCCTGTCTCGACCGGCAGGCGGGTAGGCGAAGCGTGCGACCGCGCCCCCCACGAGCAGGTCATCCTGTAACTCACGTCCCTCCGACGGCGCCTCCCCTGGCACCGTTCCCGTGAGTTGTTGACGAACTGTAGAGGTTGGCGGTTCCACCCGCCAACCCCGCGTGGTCATTTGTTATCAGATGGCTTCTTGATCAAGGGAACGGGTCACCGCGATCACACCGGGTACCGCGTAGTCTGTGGACGTGAGTATCCGGAGCGGTCTGTTCAAGTTACTGGGGCTGTGCCTGCTCGCCGGAGTCCTCGTCGCCGGAATTATCTTTCCGGTCGCGGGCGCCGCCGGCGTGATCTCCAATCAGGCCAGTGAGACGGTCGAGTCGATGTCGTCGGACCTCGCCGACGAGCCCCCGCCGTTGGTCACGACCATCACCGACCGGGACGGCAACCCGATCTCGACCCTCTACAAGCAGTACCGCATCCCGACGGCCTCGAACGAGATCTCCGACGCCATGAAGTGGGCGATCATCTCCGTCGAGGACCGCCGATTCTACGATCACCCCGGTGTCGACTGGAAGGGCACGCTGCGTGCGGCCATCAGCAACACCTCCGGCGGTGACACCCAGGGCGCGTCCACACTGACGCAGCAGTACGTGAAGAACTATTTGATCAACGTCATCTACCGCGAGGACCCGCTCGGGCAGCAGAAGGCACAGGAAGTGTCCATCGCCCGCAAGCTCAAAGAAGCGCGGATCGCCATTCAGCTCGAAACCAAGATGCCGAAAGAGGAAATCCTCACCGGCTACCTCAACGTCGTCGAGTTCTCCCGGCAGATCTCCGGTGTCGGCGCGGCGGCGAACGCGTATTTCGACACCACGGCGGCCGAGCTGACGGTGAGCCAGTCGGCCCTGCTCGCCGCGATGGTCAACAACCCGGCCGTGCTCGACCCGTGGAACAACCCGGAGGAAGCCACGGAGCGTCGCAACTTCGTGTTCGACAAGATGGTCGAGAACCGCAAGCTCTCCGCCGAGGACGCCGAGCGCCTGAAGGAGGAGCCGCTGGGCGTGGTGCCGGGTGGTCCGAACAAGCCACCCGCCAACTGCATCGGCGCCGGCCCCGAGTACGGCTTCTTCTGCCAGTACGTCGAGGACTACCTGCTCGATCTGGGGATGGACAAGGACGACCTCTACACCGGCGGCTACACCATCCGCACCACGATGGACCCGGAGGCGACCCACGCCGCCAAGGCCGCCGCGGAGGCCGAGGTCGCCAAGGAAGAACCGAACGTGGCCAACACGCTGTCGCTGGTGAAACCGGGCAAGGACCGCCACGAGGTCGTCGCACTGGCCGCCAACCGGGACTACGGCACCGACAAGGACGCGGGGCAGACCACCTACGGGCTGCCGCACGAGGTCTTCAACGTGACCGGAGCCGGGTCGAGCTACAAGATCTTCACCGCGGCCACCGCGATGGAGCAGCGCAAGTACGGCATTTTCGACACGGTGCCCGTGCCGGGCTTCCACACCTCGCAGGTTTTCAACGGTGGTGGCGACCACTGCCCGACCAGGCCGTCGGGCATCAAGGCCTACTGCGTGCAGAACGCGGGCGAGTACGGCGGGTCCATGTCACTCCAGGACGCGCTGGCCCAGTCGCCCAACACGACGTTCGTGATCCTCGAGGAAAAGACCGGGATGGGCCCGGTGGTCGAGATGGCCAGCAGGCTCGGGCTGCGCAAGACGATGGCGTCGAACTTCGCCAACGGCGAGGAGCCCGTCCCGGACCACGAGGACCCGCGCTATTCCATGACCCAGACGGAGTTCCACGGACCGGGCGGCGTCTTCGAGGCGGGAGCGGGCTTCTTCACCCTGGGCGCGAGCCCGGTCAGCAATCTGGAGATGGCCAACGTGGCCGCCACGATCATGAGCGGCGGGGTGTGGTGCCCACCGACTCCGATCCTGGAGGTCATCAACCGGGGCGGCAACGAGTTTCCCGTGGAGGAGAAGTCCTGCGAGCAGGTCGTGCCCGAGAAGCTCGCCGACACGCTCGCGGTGGGCCTGAGCAAGGATGTCGACCCGGGTGGCACGGCGGCCGCGGCGGCGTCGGGAGCGGGCTGGGAACGGCCGATGATCGGCAAGACCGGAACCACGCAGTTCCAGGGCTCGGCTGCCTTCATCGGGGCGACGCCGCAACTCGCGGGCTCGGCGATGGTGTTCCGGCCCGACCGGCCCTACGGCGGCCTCATCGACGGCGGCCCGGGCAACGTGCGCGCCTCGGCCGGCTCCACCGGCAACATGTTCGGCGGGAAGACCCCGGCACGAACCTGGTTCCGGGCCATGAACCCGATCATGGAAGGGCTGCCGGTCGAACCACTGCCGGAGCCCAGTCCGGAGTACTCGTAACCGGCACGGGAGCGTGACGTGCGTCGCTGGATCGAGTGAAATCGACGGGGCCGTTCCGGGTAATCTGCTCCGGCACAGCAACCCGCCGTCCGAGCCGAACGTAGTGTCGGTGACACACGTCACCCCGAGGATGATGATGAAACACCTGATGACGGGGACGGCGGCGACAGCCGTCGCGATGCTCGGCTACGCCGTCGGCGTCGAACGGCGGCACTGGACGCTGCGCACGGCGGAGTTGCCGGTGCTCGCGGCCGACTCGCGCCCCATCCGGATCCTGCACCTCTCCGACCTGCACATGCTGCCCGGCCAGGAGTCCAAGCAGCGCTGGGTGGCCGAACTCGATCGTCTCGACCCCGACCTCGTGGTCAACACCGGCGACAACCTCGCGCACCCGCAGGCCGTGCCCGCGGTCCTGCGGGCGCTCGGGCCGCTGTTGCAGCGACCGGGGCTGTTCGTGTTCGGCAGTAACGACTACTACGCGCCGAAGCCGAAGAACCCCGCGCGCTACCTGATGCCGAAGGGCCGCAAGAAGCGCATCCACGGCACCCACCTGCCGTGGCGTGACCTGCGGGCGGCGTTCGTGGAGCACGGCTGGCACGACCTGACCCACGTGCGCAGGACGCTCACCGTGTCGGGACAACGCGTGTTCGCGGCGGGCGTCGACGATCCGCACCTGCGGCGGGACCGCTACACCGACATCACCGGCGTCCCCGATCGGCAGGCCGCGCTGCGGCTCGGTGTCACGCACTCACCCGAACCGCGCGTCCTGGACCCCTTCGCCGCCGACGGGTACGACCTGGTGCTCGCGGGCCACACCCACGGGGGCCAGCTTCGGGTGCCGGGCGTCGGCGCGCTCGTCACCAACTGCGAACTGGACCGGTCGCGCGCTCGCGGCGCGTCGCGCTGGGGTGCGCACATGTGGCTGCACGTGTCGGCAGGGCTGGGCACCTCGCCGTACGCCCCCGCGCGCTTCGCGTGTCCGCCGGAGGCCAGCCTGTTGACGCTGGTCCCGCGCGGATCACGCCCCGCGAGTACGCGAAACGTGGCCCGCCGTCGGGCGGCGAGCCACGTCCGCTAGACTGTGTGACGACCCGCTGGGAAGTATCGGGGTGTGGCGCAGCTTGGTAGCGTGCCTCGTTCGGGTCGAGGAGGTCGTGGGTTCAAATCCCGCCACCCCGACGAGACGGACCCCGTCCGGTAACACCGGGCGGGGTTCTGTCATATCCGCTCCCGCATCGTGTCAGCGCGCGGCGATCGTTTCCACCCAGCACTCGCTGACCTCGCCCTGACCGCCGCGCACCCACATCCACGCCGATCGCGCGGCGCTGGCGAGCTGGGGGTCCATACCGTTCTCCGCGTCCCGCAGGGCTCCGGCGAGCTCGTTCTCGATGGTCAACGCGAGGCCCCGGTAGTCGTTGCCGGAATGGAAGCGGGGGCGTGAGCGGATGTCGCGGAATCCGGCGCGGCGCACCCAGTCCTCGACGTGCCTGCCTGCCGCGGGGTCACCGCCTTCGCGACGCCGCACCAGGTTCCAGCCGCGCAGTGCGGCGTCGACGTTCGCGGTCTTGGGCTTCACCCTGGTGCGGCTCCAGTCGGGTGTCGACAGGGCCAGCAGTCCGCCGGGGCGCAGCACTCGCAGGAACTCGGCCAGCACGACCATCGGCTCGGGTTCCCGGTCGAGCACGCCATGGGCGTAGACCACGTCGACCGACTCGGACCGCACCGCCAGTGCCCGCGCCCGGGACGAGGCGAAGCTGGTGGTGCTCACGGCCGCCCGCTCGTTCGCCCGCCTGGCACGCCGCAGTTGCTCGGGATCACCCCCGAGCCCGAGTACGTGTACCGGGTGCGTGGCGGTACCGAGACTCGCCGTGGTCACCGCGCCGCGACAACCGACGTCGAGCACCCGCATCCCTGGTCGCAACAGCGGCACCACGAATCCCGTGTGAACCGCGTGCCCCTCACTCACGCGCCCAACCCTACGGATTTGGCAGGATCACCGGGGTGAGCACACCACATCCGAGCCCCGAAGTCCCCGAGGCGCTGTTCGCCGATCCCGAGCGGGAAAGCCGCTGGCGTGCCCGGTTCAGCGCGGCCAGGGTGTCGCTGCCGGACTGGGCACTCGACGCACCGCACGCCAGCCTGTACGTGTCGAACGCGGGCGGCGTCTGGGAGCTCTACGCCTGGGACCGGGCCCGAGACAGTCATCGCCAGGTCACCGACCGGCCCAACGGCACCGTCCACGGCACCCTCTCTCCGGACGGTGAGTGGATCTGGTGGTTCGACGACACGGACGGCGACGAGTTCGGCACCTGGGTGCGTGAGCCGTTCGCGGGCGGCGCGGCGGCCGCGCCCGCGATCCCGGACGTGCCAGCGGGCTACCCGGCAGGGCTGGAGATCGGCCACGAGCTGTGCGCGGTGGGTGTGTCCACCGACGACGGCAGCGCGCTGTACGCGCACCGCGACGGGCGCACCCGGCGCTTCTACGCGAGTGAACACGACGCGGACGTGTCCGCGCTGTCCCGCGACGAGCGGCTGCTCGCGATCGGGCACGCCGAGCACGGCGACTCCCGTCACCCCGCGCTGCGGATTCTCGCGACCGCCGACGACGCGGTGGTGGCGGAGAAGTGGGACGGCGAGGGCAGGGGACTCGCCGCCCTGTCGTTCTCCCCGCGCAAGGGCGATCCCAGGCTGCTGGTCCAGCACGAGCGGCGGGACCGGGAGGAACTCCTGATCTGGGACGTCGAGGCCGACACCGAGACCGAGCTGCACATCGACCTGCCGGGCGAGCTGGCCGGCGACTGGTACCCCGACGGCGAGGCGCTGCTGATCGCCCAGTTCGACCAGGGCCGCAGCAGGCTGCACCGCTACGAGCCGGCCACGGCCACCCTGACGGCACTGGACACCGCACCCGGCTGGATCGGCAGCGCGGGGGTGCGCCCCGACGGCACCGTGGAGTACTCGTGGTCGAACGCGGCCGAGCCTCCGCTGGTGCGCAGCCGGGAGCCGGGCGGCGACGACCGGGTGCTGATCACGCCGCCCGGCGAACGCGCTCCCGGTTCGCGGCCGGTGACCGACGTGTACGTCGACGGCCCAGGGGGCCGCGTCCACGCGTTGGTGTCCACGCCGGAGGCGGCGGGCGGCGAGCCGCTACCCACGGTGTTCCTGCTGCACGGAGGACCGCACGCGGCCGACGAGGACCGGTTCTCGGCGTACCGGGCGGTGTGGCTCGACGCGGGTTTCGCCGTCGTGGAGGTCAACTACCGAGGGTCCACCGGCTACGGTTCGTCCTGGCGGGACGCGATCGAGGGACGCCCTGGCCTCACCGAGCTGGAGGACGTGGCCGCCGTCCACGACTGGGCGCTCACGTCGGGACTCACCGACGCGGACCGGTGTGTGGTCGCGGGGGCGTCCTGGGGCGGGTATCTGACGCTGCTCGCGCTGGGCACCCAGCCGGGGCGCTGGTCGGCCGGGGTCGCCGGGGTGCCGGTGGCCGACTACGTGGCGGCCTACGACGACGAGATGGAACAGCTTCGCGCGTTCGACCGCGCGCTGTTCGGCGGGTCGCCGTCCGACGTGCCCGAGGTGTACGAGACCTGCTCGCCGATCACCTACGTGGACACCGTGTCGGCACCGGTGCTCGTACTGGCCGGGGACAACGACCCGCGCTGCCCGATCCGGCAGATCGAGAACTACCTCGACCGGCTGGCCGCTCGCGGCGCGGAGTACGCCTTCTACCGCTACGACGCGGGCCACGGCTCGCTGGTGGTCGCCGAGACCATCACGCAGGTGGCCATCGAGGTGTCGTTCGCGGCGCGGGCCGTCGGCCTGGCCTGAGACGCCGCGAAGGCCACCTTCGCTGCGCGACACGCAGTGAAGGTGGCCTTCGCCGCACCACCACCGGGCGAGGGGCGGGAACAGGGGGAGATGTCAGGCCTTCTGCGCCTGCCACATCCAGTGTTGCTTCTCGATCTCCTGGGCGATCTCGATCAGCAGGTCCTGCGTGACGAGGTCGCTCTTGTCGGTCTCGTCGATGCGGACCCGCAACCGCTGGATCAGCCGGTCCAGGATCTCGACAATGCGGTCCACGGTGATGTCGGTGCTCTGCCAGTTCTCCGGGTAGTCCGGCAGGCCCGAACTCTCGGAGACGGTCTTCGCCTTGCCGTTGGGCGACACACCGATCGCGTTGGCCCGCTCGGCAACCTCGTCGACATAGCCGCGCGCCGCCGACGTCAGCTCGTCGAGCTGGAGATGCACGCTGCGGAAGTTCTTGCCGACGACGTTCCAGTGGGCCTGCTTGGCGATCAGGCTGAGGTCGACGAGGTCGACGAGGGTCGACTGCAGAACGCTCGCCGTCAGCTCCTTGTCACTCTCCTTGAGCGGGCTCTTGATAGGCGAGTTCGCCATCGCGCTGTCCTCCTCCGTTCGGATACGTCGCGTCGACGTCCGTTGCCGGAGGGCTACCCGTTCGTGGGAGGCTTGAATCCTCTCTCGCCTGAGGGCGGGAGATTGCTGACTCAGGCAGCCTGACCGCGTTGCACGCGGACAGGACTCACGCCCTCAACGCCAGCCGGGTTGAAACCAGCCCGGACGAGCATCACGCGTGCGGAGTTCTTGTCCCTCGGGGACACCGCGCCGCACGTGGTGCAGGTGTAGGTGCGTTCTGACAGGGGCAGGCGGTGCTTGGTTCTCGCGCCGCACTGTCCGCAGTCCGTCGTCGTGTGTTTCGGATCGACCAGCCTCAGCGCACGGTCGTGCTTACGGGCCTGCTCGATCAGTGCTGTCTTGGTCGCGCCGATAGCTGCGTCGGCTGCCTTGCGGGCCATCGTGGTCTTCGCGAGGAACTTCGGCCGGAAGTCCTCGACGGCCACCGCGTCGTGGTCGCGAACGACACGCTTGGCCCACTTGCGCCCAGTGTCCTGCCGCTGCCGCGCGACCTTCTTCGCCAGCTTCGCGGCGTGCCGCTGCGCTCGTCGGTAGCCCTTGCTCTGCGGCTTGTTCTTCGGGCGTGCCCGGCGGGCCATCTGCCGCTGGTAGCGCGCGAGTGTGGCTGCGGCGGACTTCCCGTGCTGCTGGTGTGGCAGGTCGTAGGCTTCGTCGCTGGTGGTGGCGGTCTCGCGCACGCCCCAGTCGATACCGAGCACGCGGCCGGTTTCCGGCAGCGACTCCACCTCGGTCGCGACGACGAACGAGCAGTACCAGTGCCCCAGGTTGTCCTGATACACCCGCACCGACGAGGGTTCAGACGGCAACTCGCGCGACCACACCACTGTCAACACGATGCCGCCCGCGAGGTGCAGGCGGCCGTTCTTGATGCGGAACCCGCGCTTGGTGTAGCTCAGGCTCGAACGGTCGTCCTTGAGTCGCTTCCGCTTGGGCATCCCGGCGCGCTGCTTGATCGGCAGCCGCGCTTTGATGTCCTTCAACGCCTTGGCGCGGGACTTCGCGAAGTCCCGGATGATCTGCTGCTGCGGGACCGACGAACCGTCGCGTAACCACTGGTTGCGCTGGCGCGCGTCGGTCAGGAGCTTGTCCAGATGCGCGGGGCCGCAGGTGTCGTCGGAGCCGGTCGCGCGGTTGCGCTGATGGACCTTGCGGGACATGGCGACGCATTCGTTCCACACCCACCGGCAACGCCCCCACTCCTCGCGGAGTGCGACCTCAGCGGTTTTCGACACGCGCAGGCGATACGTGTACCGGGCGGTGCCGGTGTCCGTGTCGCCTGCCGTGGTCATGTTGACCATTGTAGCATTTGGGTTATGGGCACATACGAGGACTTCCGTGCTGGTCGACACGTGGTTTTCAAGATGCACGCTCACTTGGTTTTTGTTACGAAGTACCGGCACCCGGTGTTCACCGACACGCACCTACAGCGCATGGAAGAGGTCATGCGGCGAGTGTGCGAGGACTTCGAGGTCGAGCTTGAGGAGTTCAACGGCGAGAGAAACCACGTGCACCTACTGGTCAATTTCCCCCCGAAGGTTGCCGTGTCGAAACTGGTCAACAGCCTCAAGGGCGTGTCATCGCGGCTGCTGCGCAAGGAGTTCGAGGACCTGCGGTTCGCCTACTGGAAAGGCGTGCGCCTCTGGTCCGGGTCATACTTCGCCGGGTCGGTCGGTGGCGCGCCGATCTCGGCGGTGCGTCAGTACATCGAGCAGCAGACCCGGCCGGTCGTGTAGGTCACCGCTGAGCACGTCGTACGCGGATCAGATGCGCTTCCTCCCCGCCCTGAAGGGCGAGGCAACCGCGCTACGTTCTTCCGGTGAAACCGGCCGCGGCCTGGGCGAGGGCGAACTCGGCCACCTGCCTGCCGATGAGGCGCAGCGTGGTGCCGACCTTCTCCTCCGAGGCCGCACCGGCGTCGTCGAACTTCACCTCGGCGGTGTTCACGGCACCACCCAGCGGGGTCGGCCACCCGCGCAGCGCGTGCGCGATGGTGCGCATCTGGTTGAGCGTCGTGACCGCCGCCTGCCATCCGTGAGCCACCGCGATCACTCCGACCGCGCGGCCGTGCAGGTAGGGACGCACGTCGTCGCGCAGATCCTCGACGTAGTCCAGGGCGTTCTTCACCAGACCGGACACGGAACCGTGGTAACCGGGCGACACGACGATCACGCCGTCGGCCCGGCGGACGGCCTCGACGAGGTCCTGTGCGGCATGCGCTCGTTCGTCGGTGCCCGCATCGTAGAACGGCAGCACCAGCCGCTCACCGGTGACGGCGCCGGTGGCGGCCCCCGCCTCGGCCGCGCCGTCCAGCGCGAGGCGCAGCGCCCGCTCCGACTGCGAACCGTTGCGCAGTGAGCCGCCGAGACCGAGAACTCTGATCGCCCGTGTCGCTGTCACCCTCCCGAGGCTAGACGCTCGACCTAGGTGGAGAGCCAGTACCGTCCGGAGGAGGTGTGTCACATCTGGTCAGCCGAAACTACCGACGAGTAGCCTTAATCGGGTCACCGGCGACGGGAGAAGGACATGGCGATACCCGCCCACATCCGCGTTCAGTCCGCGGGCGCGCAACTGCTCTACGCGCTGCCACGCCCGCTGCGCCGCCTCGTCGCGGGCACCCCCATCCGGCTCGATGGCCAGGAGCTCGCGCTCGACGCGCAGTTGCTGCTGCGGCTCCAGCAGCTGTCCGGGGCGAGCCTCGCCGACGGCTCGGTCGCACGCTCCCGGGCGGCGCTCGACGCCTCACGGCACCTGGTCAGCGGGCGGCCGGTCGAACCCGTGCTCACCAGAGAGGTGCCCGTCCCCGCGCCGCACGGCACCCTGCCCGCCACGCTCTACACCCCAGAGAAACTGCCGACGGGCTCCGGGATGCTCGTCTTCTACCACGGCGGCGGCTGGGTGGTCGGGACCAGGGCGAGCCACGACAACACCGCGCGGTTCCTCGCCAAGTACGCGGGAGTGAGGGTGCTGTCGGTCGAGTACCGCCTCGCTCCCGAGAACCCCTTCCCCGCGGCGCAGGAGGACGCGCTGACGGCGTTCGACTTCGCCGTCGACAAGGCGGGCGATTTCGGGGCCGACCCACGGCGCGTGGCGGTGGGTGGCGACAGTGCGGGCGGCAACCTCGCGGCGGTGACCGCCCTCGCCACGACACGCCGGGGCGGACCGGCGCCCGCGTTCCAGCTCTTGCTGTACCCCGCCGTGGACGCCACCGTGCGGCGGCGGTCGCGCGAACTGTTCGCGGACGGGTTCTTCCTCACCGACGAGGAGATGACGTGGTTCATCGACCACTACGCCCCCGGTGGCGTGGACCGGTCCGACCCGCTGCTGTCCCCGCTGCTGGCCGACGACCTCTCCGGGCTGCCGCCCGCCTACCTCGCCACCGCCGGGTTCGACCCGCTGCGCGACGAGGGCGAGGCCTACGCGGCCAAGCTCGCCGACGCGGGCGTGCCCGTGGCGCTGAGCAGGCAGGCGGACCTCATCCACGGCTACGCGAACTTCCTCGGCCTCGGGCGGCGCTTCCGCGAGGCCCTGGCCGAAGCGGCCGGAGCCCTCCGCATGGGCCTGCCGGGGTGAGCCGAACGCCGTGTCCGAGTGTCCGCAGCCCCGGTAGCCGTGTCCGCAGCCCCGGTAGCCGTGTTCGCATCGCGCGGTGCGAACACGGCTACGCAGACTGCAAAGACAGCTACGCAGGCTGCGGACACGGCGGGTCAGGCCCGGATCACTTGCCGAAGGCTTGCGCGACCTTGTCGCCGAGGTCCTTGTCGACGTTGCGCCAGTACTCGAAGACACGCTCCAGCACCGGCTCGGACACACCCTTCTTGGCGTGGCCGATGATGTTGTTCGCGAGGCGCTCGCGCTCCTCGTCGTTCATCACCTCACGCACCAGCGTGCCGGCCTGACCGAAGTCGTCGTCCTCCGAGTGCAGCCGGTACGCCGAGCGGACGACCTCGTCCTCGATGCCGAACGTCGCGTGCGTCTCGGACGCCACGGCCGGGTCGGCGTGCGGGCCGCCCGCGGTGTTCGGCGCGTACACCGGGTCAGCCGGGTTGCTGTAGCGCATCTGCCCGTCGCGCGAGTAGCTGTTCACCTCGGACTGCGCGGCGTTCACCGGCAGCTGGGTGTAGTTCGTGCCGATGCGGTAGCGGTGCGCGTCCGCGTAGGCAAACAGCCGGCCCTGCAGCATCTTGTCGGGCGAGGGACCGATGCCGGGCACCAGGTTCGACGGCTCGAACGACGCCTGCTCGATCTCGGCGAAGTAGTTGCTCGGGTTGCGGTCCAGCACGTACCGGCCGACCTTGATCAGCGGGTAGTCGCCCTTCGGCCACACCTTCGTGAGGTCGAACGGGTTGAACCGGTACTCGGCCGCGTCCGCGTAGGGCATGACCTGCACGTACAGCGTCCAGCTCGGGTGGTCGCCCTGCTCGATGGCCGTCCACAGGTCACGGATGTGGTGGTCGGCGTCGGCACCGGCGAGCTGGTCGGCCTCGTCCTGCGTGAGGTACTCGATGCCCTGGTCGGTCTTGAAGTGGTATTTGACCCAGAACTTCTCGCCGGCCGCGTTCTCCCACAGGTAGGTGTGGGAGCCGTAGCCGTTCATGTGCCGCCAGCTCTTCGGGATGCCCCGGTCACCCATCAGCCAGGTCACCTGGTGCGCCGACTCCGGGCGCAGCGTCCAGAAGTCCCACTGCATGTCGTGGTCGCGCAGGTGGTTGTCGGCGCGCCGCTTCTGCGAGTGGATGAAGTCCGGGAACTTGATCGGGTCGCGGATGAAGAACACCGGCGTGTTGTTGCCGACGATGTCGTAGTTGCCCTGGCTGGTGTAGAACTTCACCGCGAAGCCGCGCGGGTCGCGCCACGTGTCGGGCGAGCCGTTCTCACCGGCGACGGTGGAGAAGCGGATGACACTGTCGGTGCGAGTGCCCGGCTGGAACACGGCGGCCTTGGTGTACTGGCTGACGTCCTCGGTCACCTCGAGATAACCGAACGCGCCACCACCCTTGGCGTGGACCACGCGCTCGGGCACACGCTCACGGTTGAACTGCGCGTTCTTCTCGATCAGGTAGTGATCCTGCAGCAGGATCGGACCGTTGGTGCCGACGGTCAGCGAGTCGTTGTCGCTGCCCACCGGGATACCGACGTTGTTCGTGGTCGGCTTGGTCACGCCGATGCCTCCTCGTCGTGGTGCTTACAGGCAGGGCACAGTCCCCAGAAGACGACCTCGGCCTCCTCGATCTCGAAACCGCCCCCGTGGGACGGTTCGAGGCACGGTGCGGCACCGCGGACGCAGTCGACGTCCACAGTGAGCCCACACCGGCGGCACACGAGGTGGTGGTGGTTGTCTCCCGTTCGGGTCTCGTACCGCGCCGGATGTCCGGCCGGTTCGATACGCCTCACCAACTCGGCGTGAGTACAGGCTCCGAGTACGTCGTAGACGGCCTGTGTGGACACCGACCCGAGGACGTCACGCACCCCCGCCGTGACCTGTTCGGCCGTGGCGTGGGGATGGTGGGCGAGCCAGTCGAGAACGGCCACCCGCGGTGCGGTGACCCTCAGACCTGCCGCCTTGAGACGTTCCCGGACGGGGCTTTGCTGGTGAGGCATGACCAGACCATCGTGCCGACTTTTCTGGAACCAGTCAAGTTTTCACAGTGAGTCGATCACCCGTCACCCGAAAACAGAGTTGCACGTACGTGCCACACTGCGGTTCCGTCGGAGTCGTGCCCCTCCAGCCCTACCGGCAACTGTTCCGCATTCCCACGCTCGGCGCCTCGATGCTGCTGCTGCTCTTCAGCCGGGTGCCCATCATCGCGTCCGGCATCACCCTCACCCTGCACGTGGTGAGCGAGCTGGAGCGCGGCTACGCCGCCGCGGGACTCGCAGGCACCGCGACGATGCTGGGCTCGGCTCTGGGAGCGCCCACGGTGGGCCGCATGATCGACCGATACGGCCTGCGCCCCGTCGTCGCCGTGTGCGGCACCGTCTCCTGTGGGTACTGGCTCAGCACCCCGCACCTGCCGTTCGAGGTGCTGCTCGCGGCGGCACTGCCGGCGGGCGCACTGGTGGTGCCTGCCGGTTCGATCTCGCGACAGGTCATCGCCGCCCTCGTCCCCGTGGCCCGCAGGCGCGCGGCGTTCTCGCTCGATCAGGTGGGCATCGAGGTCGCGTACATGAGCGGCCCGGTGCTCGCGATGCTGGTGAGCACGCAGTACTCGACCTCGCTCGCGCTGACCGGCATCGGCGCCGCGAACGGCGTGCTCGCCTTGGCCCTGTGGTCGCTCAACCCGCCCGTGCGCACGGCCGAGGAGAGCACCACCGCGGCGACCATCCGGCCCGCACTCCGGACCTGGGTCACCGGCCGGTTCGTCGCCGCACTGTTCGTGGCGACGGGCGCGGCGGTGGTGCTCATCGGTGTGGAACTGGCCGTCGTCGCCTCGCTGCGCGCGTCGGGCGACGTGGCCTGGACCGGAGTGGTGCTCGCCGGGATGGGAGCCGCGTCACTCGTCGGCGGGCTCGTGTACGGCACCGCGCGGCGCTCGCTGTCGCAGCTCACCCTCATGCTGCTGCTCGCGGCCCTGACGGTGCCCGTCGGTCTCGCCACCGAACCCTGGTGGCTGCTGGCGCTCGCGGTGCTACCGCTCAACGTCGTGTGTGCGCCGACGCTCGCGGCCACCGCCGAGACGATCAGCGAGGCCGTGCCCCACACGGTGCGGGGCATGGCGATGGGGCTTCAGGACTCCGCCACCCGGCTCGGGCTCGGCCTGGGCAGCCCACTGGTCGGCTTCGTGCTCGACCGGGCCGAACCGGGCTGGGGGTTCGTCACCGCGGCGGCGGGCGGGCTCGCCTTCGGCGCGGTCGGAGCCGTGCTGTCCCTGCGGGACCGCAGGCGGGACCGGAGCAGGGCGAGCACGGCCGCCGCGTTGAACTAGAAGCAGGCCTGCCGGAGCTCGTCGAGGTTCTGGAGGTTGCGCTCCAGCCACCCGGAGAAGTTGTTCATGTGGTCGAGCTTTCGCTCCTCCAGCTCCAGGTAGCCGTTGGCCATGTCGAACAGCGTGTCCTGCACGGTCTGGTCCGCCACCTGGTTTCCGAGCTCGCGCAGTTCGTTGGCCTTCTCCTCGGCCCTCGCCGCCACGTCCTCCGGACTCACGTTCGGGTTGATGTCGATGATCTGCAACGCCTCGGTGCAGACCGCGGCCTTGTCACCGGCGCTTTCGACCCCCTCGACCGCTGAATTCACTTCGTCGCAGCCCGCCAGCACGAATCCCGAGAGCACCACGGCGGTACAGACCGCCCGAACAGCCGATGTACGCATGGCGACGAGAGTACCGGTTTCGGCACCGCCGCCGGGGTGCCGTGAAGGCCACCTTCGCTGCGTCTGACGCAGTGAAGGTGGCCTTCACGGCATTGCTGGTCTCGCGTCAGACGGCCCGGGCCACCAGTTCCGCGATCTGCACCGCGTTGAGCGCGGCACCCTTGCGCAGGTTGTCACCCGCGACGAACAGCGCCAGCCCGCGACCGTCGGCCACCCCGGGGTCGACGCGGATCCGGCCCACGTAGCTCGGGTCGGTGCCCGCCGCCTGCAACGGAGTGGGGATCTCGGACAGCGCGACGCCGGGGGCCTCCGCCAGCAGTCGCGTGGCCTGCTCGACCGACAGCGGCCGGGCGAACTCGGCGTTGATCGACAGAGCGTGTCCCGTGAACACCGGGACGCGCACACAGGTTCCCGAGACACGCAGCTCCGGGATGTCGAGAATCTTGCGGCTCTCGTTGCGGAGCTTCTGCTCCTCGTCGGTCTCCAGCGAGCCGTCGTCGACCACGGAGCCGGCCATCGGCAGCGCGTTGAACGCGATCGGCCGCGCGTACTTGGCCGGCTCGGGGAACTCGACCGCCGCACCGTCGTGCGTCAGTTCGTCGGCGCGCCCGGCCACGGCCCGCACCTGACTCGCCAGCTCCTCGACACCGGCGAGCCCGCTGCCGGACACGGCCTGGTAGGTGCTCGCGACGAGCCGGACCAGACCGGCCGCCTCGTGCAGCGGCTTCAGCACCGGCATCGCCGCCATCGTGGTGCAGTTGGGGTTGGCGATGATGCCTTTGCGGGCGTCCTTCACCGCCTGCGGGTTGACCTCGCTCACCACCAGCGGGACGTCCGGGTCGAGCCGCCACGCCGACGAGTTGTCGATCACCGTGGCTCCGCCCTCGGCGAACCGGGGCGCCTGCGCCTTCGAGGTCGCCCCGCCCGCGGAGAACAGCGCGATGTCCAGTTCGGACACGTCGGCCGTGGCGGTGTCCTCCACCACGACGTCCTCGCCACGCCACGGCAGGGTCGACCCCGCCGAGCGCGCCGAGGCGAAGTACCGCATCCGCGACACCGGGAAGTCCCGCTCGGCCAGCAACCTGCGCATCACCGCACCGACCTGGCCGGTGGCACCGATCACGCCGACCCGCACACCGTCCTTCGCCATCAGCGACCACTCCCCGCGTAGACGACGGCCTCTTCGTCGCCACCGAGTTCGAAGGCGTCGTGGATCGCGCGCACGGCGTCGTCGAGCTGCGCGTCGCGGATCAGCACCGAGATGCGGATCTCGGACGTGTTGATGATCTCGATGTTCACTCCGGCCTTGGACAGTGCCTCACAGAACGACGCCGTCACGCCGGGGTGCGACCGCATTCCCGCACCGACCAGCGACACCTTGCCCACGTGGTCGTCGTAGAGCACCGCCGAGAAGTCGAGGTCGTCCTTGAGCCGCTCCAGCTCGCTGACGGCCTTGGGCCCGTTGGCCTTGGAGAGGGTGAACGTGATGTCGGTGCGCCCCGCCGTGTTGGAGATGTTCTGCAGCACCATGTCGATGTCGATCTCCGCGTCGGCCACGGCGCGGAAGATGCGGCCCGCCGCTCCGGCATGGTCGGGCACACCGGTGATGGTGATCTTCGCCTCCGACCTGTCGTGGGCGACGCCGGTGATCAACGCTTGTTCCACGGGGATCTCCTCAATCGAACCGGTCACGGTCGTACCCGGCTTGTCACTGTAGGAAGAGCGGACACGGATCGGCACACCGTAGCGGCGGGCGTACTCCACCGACCGCAGGTGGAGGATCTTGGAACCGCTCGCGGCCAGTTCCAGCATCTCCTCGTACGGCACCGTGTCGAGCTTGCGGGCGTCCGGCACGATGCGCGGGTCCGCCGTGTAGACACCGTCCACATCGGAGTAGATCTCGCACACGTCCGCGTTCAGCGCGGCGGCCAGCGCCACCGCCGTCGTGTCGGACCCGCCCCGGCCGAGCGTGGTGATGTCCTTGGTGTCCTGCGCGACACCCTGGAAACCGGCCACCAGGGCGATGTAGCCCTGCTCTAGCGCCTCGGTGACCCGGGACGGCGTCACGTCGATGATCCGGGCGTTTCCGTGGACCGACGTGGTCACCACCCCTGCCTGCGACCCGGTGAAGGACCACGCCTCCGCGCCCTGCGCGGAGATCGCCATCGCCACGAGTGCGTTGGAGATGCGCTCCCCCGCCGTGAGGAGCATGTCCATCTCGCGTTCGGGAGGAACGGGGTTGACCTCCTCGGCGAGGTCGAGCAGCTCGTCGGTGGTGTCGCCCATGGCGGAGCACACGACCACGACGTCGTTTCCGGCTTTCCTGGTCGCGACGATCCGTTCGGCCACGCGCTTGATGCGATCAGCGCTCTCCAGTGACGAACCACCGTACTTCTGGACTACGAGCGCCACGGCTCGTTCCTCCTCGCATGCCGCGCCTGTCGCCGATCCGGTCTCGACGTCGGCGCGTGCGGATCGCTTGGACGTCAAGGGTACCGGGGGCTCGCTGTCCGATTACCCAGCTCTGTGGCGCCGACCACTCTTCGACCTGCGATTTCGCCCGCTGGCATACTCGACACGCGTGAGTGACAAGCAAGCGCTGACCAGCGTCAGGATTCACGACCTCATCGCCAACCGGTGGAGCCCGCGCGCCCTCGACAGCGAGGCCGAGGTGAGCGCCGAGCAGCTGCGGGCCCTGCTCGAAGCCGCTCGCTGGGCGCCGTCGTTCGGCAACACCCAGCCCGCCCGTTACGTGGCGGGTCTGCGCGGCGACGACACGTACAAGCGCATCCTCGGCGCTCTGACGGACAGCAATCAGTCCTGGGCACACCGCGCCGGGGCCCTGCTGGTCGGCTGCGCCGTCACCCGCAACGCCAAGGGCGACGTGCCCTACGCCGAGTACGGCACCGGGCTCGCCACGGAGAACCTCGTGTTGCAGGCGGTGGCCGAGGGCTTGGTGGCGCGGCAGATGGCCGGGTTCGACCGCGACGCGGTGCGCCGGTCCTTCGAGCTGCCCGACGAGGTGGAACCGCTGGTGACGGTCGCCGTCGGTGTGGCGGCCGATCCCTCGATCTTCACCGAACCGAGGGACGCCGAGCGGGAACGCGCGCCCCGCGACCGCATCGCGCTGTCCGAGCTGGCGTTCAGCGGCACCTGGGGCGACCCGACGTTCTCGGGCTGAACCGGCGCCGCCTCACCGCACGCCTCCGCCACCGAACGCGAGCCGGACGACGCGGACCGCGATCGACGAGGCCACCAGCCAGAAGATCGCGGCGATGCCGTGGTTGAGCAAGACCTCCAACTTGGGGTCGTCGGGCAGGAACAGGTCCTCGAACCCGATCGAGGCCGCACTCGCGGCGTCCGAGACGAACACCACGATGCCGTTGTCGGCGTTGGCCTCCCCCACGACGAACAGCACGTCCAGCACGAGCACCAGCGCGAGCACCAGTCCGACCCAGCGCACGACGCCGGCCAGCACGTCCGAGATCCTGCCGCGCGTGCGCCGCCAGTCCACGGACCGGCGCTCGGTCTCCCGGGCCGCCACCGGCTCGTGGACCTCGGTGGGCGGCTCCGGCTCCGGGGTGACGTCGCGTGGTTGCCCTTCGGCGTGATGTGCACCCATGGGCAGCAGTTTCGCACGGACCGAGCGCGAAAGCTACGCGCCGGTAACTCGGCGTGGCCGAGCCGGAGGTCACACTCCGGCCACGCCCCGGCCCTTGCGTTGCCGCGGGCCGTCGTTAGGCTGGCCCCGTGGCGTTCGCGCTCCTTCTCCTTCGCTGCCGCGACGGGGCCTGATCCGACCGGCTCCCCGTCGCGGGGCTTCTGGTGTCCACGGGCACCACTCGCCGGTCCTCCGGCCGACACCGAAGGAGCGTTCACCGACATGAGCATGTCCGAGCCCCCCGCCAAGCCCGCGAGCCGAATCCGCACCCCGTCCCGGGCCGCCGCCGAGGGACAACCGTCCTGGAACCCGCAGCGCGGCAGTGCGATGCCGTACCACCGGTACCGTCCGTGGCACCGCCTGGTGGAGGACATCCGGCTGCCCGACCGCACCTGGCCCGACCAGCGCATCGAACGCGCACCGCTGTGGTGTGCCGTCGACCTGCGCGACGGAAACCAGGCCCTGATCGACCCCATGTCACCCGCGCGCAAGCGCAAGTTCTTCGACCTGCTGGTCCGCATGGGGTTCAAGGAGATCGAGGTCGGCTTCCCCGCCGCCAGCCAGGCCGACTTCGACTTCGTGCGCGAGATCATCACTGACGGCGCGATCCCCGACGACGTGCGCATCCAGGTGCTCACCCAGTGCCGCCCCGAGCTGATCGAGCGCACCTTCCAGTCACTGGAGGGCGCGCCACGCGCCATCGTGCACGTCTACAACTCGACCTCCGTCCTCCAGCGGCGCGTGGTGTTCCGGGAGGAACGGGAGGGCATCAAGAAGATCGCCACCCAGGCGGCCGAACTGGTGGTGGAGTACGCGGAGAAGTACTCCGACACCGACTTCCGGTTCCAGTACTCCCCCGAGTCCTACACCGGCACCGAGCTGAGCTACGCCGCCGAGGTGTGCAACGCCGTGACCGGCATCTGGCAGCCCACCGCCGACGAGCCGGTGATCCTCAATCTGCCCGCGACCGTGGAGATGGCCACCCCGAACGTCTACGCCGACTCGATCGAATGGATGCACCGCAACCTCGACCGGCGGGACGGGGTGATCCTGTCGCTGCACCCGCACAACGACCGTGGCACCGGCATCGCCGCCGCCGAACTCGGCTACCAGGCCGGCGCCGACCGCATCGAGGGCTGCCTGTTCGGCAACGGCGAGCGCACCGGCAACGTGGACCTGGTCGCGCTGGGCATGAACCTGTTCAGCCAGGGCATCGACCCGCAGCTCGACTTCTCCGACCTCGACGAGATCAAGCGCACCGTCGAGTACTGCAACCAGCTGCCCGTACCCGAGCGCAGCCCGTGGGCGGGCGATCTCGTGTTCACCGCGTTCTCGGGCAGCCACCAGGACGCGATCAACAAGGGCTTCGACGCACTGCGTGACCAGGCGGCCAAGGCGAACACACCGGTGGACGAGTACCCGTGGGAGGTGCCGTACCTGCCGATCGACCCGAAGGACGTCGGCCGCAGCTACGAGGCCGTGATCCGGGTGAACTCGCAGTCGGGCAAGGGCGGCATCGCCTACGTCATGAAGACCGAACACCAGCTCGACCTGCCGCGCCGGTTGCAGATCGAGTTCGCGAGGACGATCCAGCGGCACACCGACACCGCGGGCGGCGAGGTGGCCCCGGACACGATGTGGCGGGCGTTCGCCGCCGAGTACCTGGAACCGGCCGCGCCGCTGGAACTGCTGCGCCAGCACGTCACCGCGAACGGCGACTACGAACTGACCGCGACCATCCGGCTCGACGGCGAGGAGCAGGACGTCGTGGGGCGCGGCAACGGCCCGATCGCGGCGTTCTTCGACGCGCTGGCGACGGTGGGTTACGACCTGCGGCTGCTCGACTACAGCGAGCACACCCTGACCCCGGGAGACGACGCCAAGGCCGCGTCCTACATCGAGTGCGCCATCGACGACACCGTGTACTGGGGTGTGGGTATCGACCCGTCGATCGTCACCGCGTCCCTGCGCGCCGTCGTGTCGGCGGTGAACCGCGCGCACCGGTGATCCGGACACCGTGTCCGCAGCCTGCGTAGCCGTGTTCGCACCGCACGGTGCGGACACGGCTACGCAGGCTGCGGACACGGCTACCTAACCTGCGGACACGGCTACGTAAAGTGCGACGGTGACAACACCCGCGGTGGGGGGCTGAAGGTCTCTCAGCGACGGCGACGTTGGATGGTCCTCGTGGACGTCCTCTCGCTGCTGTTGCTCTTCGCGGTGGCAGTGGTGCCGCTCGTCCCGACCGAGGTCGTGTTGATCGGGATGGGCGTGGCCGCCGCCGACGGGGGACGTTCGCTCGTTCCGGTGGTGGCGGTCGCGGCGGCGGGTTGCCTGATCTCGGACTACCTGCTCTACACGCTCGGCCGCCGGGGCGGCGCGCGGTTGCTCGACCGGCTGCGCAGCAGGGCCGCGGCCGAGCAGACAGCGCAGTGGATCACCCGGCACCTGGAGCGGCACGGCCTGCCCGCGCTGGTGGCCGCGCGCTGGCTGCCCGCGGGTGGCACGGTGGGCTCACTGCTGGCCGGGACGCTGCGCTGGCCCCGTGGCCGGTTCGTCGCCGCCTCGGCGATCGGTGTCACCCTCTGGTGTACCTACGCGGGGTTGCTCGGTTACGCGGGAGGCACGGCGCTGCGCCGGTCGGACCCCGCCAGCACACTCGTCGTGCTGCTCGCGGCTCTCGCCTGTGTGGCGGGGGTGGTGGTCTTCCGCCGCGTGCTGGCGATGCGGGCATGATGAGTGCATGCGAGCGGAGCGGTTGGTGGCCCTGCTGTTCACGTTGCAGAGCAGGCGCAGCGCGACTGTCGCGGAACTGGCCACCGCACTGGGAGTGTCGTCGAGGACCATGCATCGCGACCTCGCGGCTCTGCAGGCCGCAGGGGTTCCACTGTGGACCGAGACGGGCCGCTACGGCGGTGTGCGGCTCGTCGACGGCTGGCGCACGCGCCTCGACGGCCTGACGTCACGGGAAGCCGTGGCGATCTTCGCGATGGGCGTGCCGAGAGCACTCGCGGAGCTGGGGCTGGGCTCCGCCGTCGCCGGTGCCCACGCCAAGGTCACCGCGACACTGCCCACCGCGCTGCGCGACCAGGCCCAGCATCTCGCGCAGCGGTTCCACCTCGACGCGCCGGGCTGGTTCCGGGGCGACGACGACACCGAACACCTCAGCGAACTCGCGGCAGCGGTCTGGCACCAGCACCGCGTGCGCCTGCGGTACCGGCGTGCGCAGGGCACCGTCGAGCGGATAGCCGACCCGCTCGGCCTCGTGCTCAAGGCGGGTGTGTGGTACCTCGTGGCCAGGGTCGGCACCGACCTTCGCACCTACCGGGTCGCCAGGGTCGCCGCCGTGACCGTGCTCGACGAGTCGTTCGACCGTCCCGCGGACTTCGACCTCGCGGGCTGGTGGGAACGCTCGTCGGCGAGTTTCGAGCGATCACTGCAACGGGTGCCGGTGCGGATCCGGCTCAGCCCGGCCGGGATGCGGGCACTGCCCGCCGTGGTCGAGGCCGACCTCGTCGTGGCCGCCCTGCGCGAGGCGCCGCCACCGGGGCCGGACGGCTGGACCGAACTCGAACTCCGGCTGGAGGAACCGCACATCGCGGCGGGTCAGTTGCTCGGGCTCGGCACCGAGGTCGAGGTGCTGGAACCGCAGGCCGCCCGGACCGCCTTCGCCGAGGCCGCACGGGCGATGGCGCGGCGGCACGGCGCCTGAGCGCGCCTCAGGACGCGGTCACGGCTGTCGTCTCGGCACGCAGGTCGGCGAGCACGGCGGCGACGGCGGGGCGGGTCCGCGCCCCGGGGCGCAGCACCGCCTCGACGTGCCGGGCAGCTCGGATACCGGCGAGTTCCTTACGCAGCACCCGCCGGGTGTCCAAAGTGAAGCGTGGCAACAGCGCGATGCCGTGGCCTGCCGCCACGAGCGCCTCGGTGACGCGGAAGTCGTTGATGCGATGCACCACCGCGGGCTGGACACCGGTGCGCACGGCGAGCGAACGCAGCACGTCGTCGACGGGGTAGCCGACGTCGACACCGAGCCACGGCTCCCCCGCGAGTTCGGCGGGCTCCACCCGGTCGTGGTCCGCGAGCGGGTGACCGAAGGGAAGCGCCACGTCGAGCGGCTCCCGCAACAGGTGTACGACGTCGAGTCGCTCGGTGCCGAACGGCTCGGCGAGCTCGTCGCGGTGGGCGACCACGATGTCGAAGTCGGCCACGAGCCCGGGCACGTCCTTCGGCGTCATGTCGACGTCGCGCACCTCGACGTCGAGCCCCGGCCGCTCGGCGAACCGGCTCAGCAGCCCGGGCAGCAGGAGCAGGGCCGCCGAGGGGAACAGCGCGAGCCGGACCCGGCCGCGGGGAGCGCTGCGGTAGGCGTCGAGTTCGGCCTCGGCGTGTGCCACGGCGGCGAGCACGTCGTCGGCGCGCGCCACCAGGGCACGACCCGCGTCGGTCAGGCGCAGCCCCCGGCCGGAGGGCTCCGTGAGCGGCAGGCCCACCTCGGCCTGCAGTGCGCGCAACTGCTGGGAGACCGCCGACGGCGTGCAGTGCAGGGCCCTCGCCGCCGCGCTCACGCTGCCCCGGTCGGCGAACTCCCGTAGGGTGCGCAACTTCGCGATGTCCACGCCGACCAGTGAAGCACCCTAACCGGTCGGCACGAGCGCGCCCGCCACGAGCAGCACCGACACCAGCGCCAGGACCAGCGCGACCGTGCTCAGGTAGTGCCGCGCCCGGACCGGGCCGGGCATCCGCCGCAGAGCCACGAGCACGGCCACCAGCGTGGTGATCGCGATCGGGCCGAGCGCCGCCACCGCCCGGCCCACACTGTCCAGTGGCAGCACGGCTTCCGCGCCGTACAGCGACAGGATCAGCGCGGGCAGGCCGAGGCCGGCCGCCGCCGTGGCCGCGACCAGGTTGAACCGTTGCTGCGCCTCACTGTCCTGGGCGACGGCGAAGGTGGACATGCTCGCGAGCAGGCTCTGCAACTGGTCCACCTCCTCGCCCAGCTCCCGATCCATCGCCTCGCAGTGGCGCAGGGCCGCACGATGGGTTCGCGCCCAGGACGGTTCGGGCTCGACGGAGCCGCCGGTGTGCCACCGCCACAGCTCCAGCTGGTGGCGGGTCTGCCACCGGGCGAGGTCGCGCGCGCGTCCGAAAGCCAGCGACAGTTCGACCACGTCGGCGAGCAGGTCCCGCAGCACGACGGCCCGCCGCCGGGCGAGCAGGTCGGCGATGCGCCGCTCCACCTCGTAACGCAGCCCGCGCAGGCGTGCCACGTCGTTGCGGGAGCCTTCGGCGAGCGCCTTGGCCACCACGACGGCCCTGGCCTCGGGCTCGTCCGGGATCGCATGGGCGGGCTCGGCGAGCGCGGGGACCAGCGCGTCGGGCGGCAACTCCGGCTCGCCGGGCTCCCGCCGCCACCTTGCGGTGCCGGACCACACACCGTCGACCACGGCGGTGAGCGTGGTGTCGCCGTCGTCCGCCACGGCCACCCGCATCGTGCCGACGACCACGCGCCGCCCCGCGGCGGACGCGAGTACGCGCACCAACGGCACCACCAGAAAGGCGCGGGCCGCACCGCGCTCGAACGCGCGGTCGTTCCCGCCGTCCTCACCACTCGCCGCGCCCAGGTCGCCAGCGTGCTCGGCGCGCAGTCGTGCCCGCAGCCCCCGGTCCGGCCGCGTGGGATCTCCGGCGAGCAGCAGCGGACGATCGTCAGTTGTCCCCAGCACGACGGCAGCCTACGACGCGAGCGCACCACCCGACGATCTTTAAGACGAACTTGACATATGAGTAAAATAATCTCGCTAGTGCTTCACGGTCATCGCGGCCATGCTGGACACCGTGCCACTCCGCGACCGCCTGCTCGCCGTCCTCACCGCCACGCTCTGGGGCTGCAACTTCCTCGCCATCCACGCCATGCTCACCGGCATCCCGCCGCTGCTGGCCGGCTCGGTCCGGTTCCTGATC
This sequence comes from Saccharomonospora piscinae, assembly GCF_005862235.1. Lineage (GTDB taxonomy): Bacteria > Actinomycetota > Actinomycetes > Mycobacteriales > Pseudonocardiaceae > Saccharomonospora > Saccharomonospora piscinae. Next base: position 175,495 of record NZ_VCEK01000002.1, read on the forward strand.
ATCGCGATTCCGACGGTGTTGTTCGTGCCCTGGCCCGGGGTGAAGGTGCGCTGGCTCGTCGGATACGGCCTCGGGTTCGGCACTCTGCAGTTCGCGTTCCTGTTCGTCGGCCTCGACCTCGGTATGCCCACCGGCCTCGCCTCGCTGGTGCTCCAGGCGTCCGCGCCGTTCACCGTGCTGCTCGGCGCGGTGCTGCTGGCCGAGCGGCTCACCGTCCGGCAGGTGTGCGGCATCGGGCTGGCCGTCGTGGGCATGGCCGCGATCGCCTGGCAACGCGCCGAGTACGCCGCACTGCTGCCCGTCATCCTCACCCTGCTCGGCGCGTTGAGCTGGGCGGTGGGCAACCTCTGCTCGCGGCAAGCGCGGCCGGCCAACGCCCTGCACTTCATGCTGTGGGGATCGATCGTGCCGCCGATCCCGATGTTCGTCCTGTCACTGGTGTTCGAGGGTCCGGGAGCACAGTGGACAGCACTGTCCACTGTGCTCGCCGGTGACGCGTGGTTGTCGCTGGCCGGGCTCGCCTACGTCGTGGTGTTCGGCACCGTCGTGGGCTCGGGTATCTGGACCATGCTGCTCAGCAGGCATCCGGCCAGCACCGTGGCCCCGTTCTCGTTGCTGGTGCCCGTGGTCGGCATGACGCTGGCGTTCGCACTGCTCGACGAGCGACCGACCCCGGTGGAGATCACCGCGGCCGTGGTCGTGGTCGGCGGCGTTCTGCTGGGATCGCTACCCCGGCGTCGGACCCCACCGGCTGTCGACACCACGACGTTCATCCCGGTATCCAGCCGTCAGCGGTAACCGGTGGGGTCGGCCGGTTTGCCCTGGTCCGCCACCTCGCGCATGTAGCGCCAGCCGTCGGGCCTGCTGCCGTCCACGTCGTCGACCTCGTAGATCTTCGCGAGCTGCCCGCTGTTGAGCGTCTGCCCGGAGAACCGCTTCTTCTCCGGGTCGGCGGCCAGCGCCGCCACCGTCCTGCCGACGAACGCCGGCGTCTCGGAGATGCAGAAGTGCGGCTGCGCCGTCAGCGCGTCCCGCCAGTTCTGTTCGGTGACCCCGAACTCGTCGAGCATCGCCTCCGACCGGATCCAGCCCGGGGTGAACGCCACCGCGGTGCATCCGTGCTCGGCCGTCTCCGCCGCCTCCCCGCGAGCGAAGGCGTGGGCGGCGGACTTGACGACGTAGAAGGCGAGCGTCGTGCCCTCGCGGTACTTCGCGTTGTACTCCTCGGTGCCGTCGGTCAGCTCCACGACGAGTCCGCCGGGCTCGCGCAGTACCAGCGGCAGGAGGAAGTGCGAGGTGATGAGGTGCGCGTCGATGCCAAGCCGGACCATCCGCAGGCTCGCGTCCAGCGAGTGCTCCCACACCGGCTGCTCCCAGCCGAGGTGGGTGTCACCACCCCAGATCCCGTCGACGAGGACATCGAGCCTGCCGTGTTCGGCGTCGACGCGTTCGGCGAGGCTCCGTACCTGGTCGGGGTCGAGATGGTCCACCCGCACCGCGACGGCCGAACCACCGGCCCGCTCGACCAGCTCCACGGTGCCCTCGATGGTCTCGCTCCGCCCGACTTCCGAGCGGTGCTCGCCGCTGGTGCGGCCGGTGACGTAGACGTGCGCTCCGGCGCGGCCGAGTTCGACGGCGATGGCCCGGCTCGCACCGCGCGTGCCGCCCGCGACGAGGGCGACCTTTCCAGTGAGATCAACGTTCATGTCCCCAGCGTCGCGCCGAACCCTGCCACCTGCCGACAGGGTTACGCCGGACGTGTCGAGGCGGGTTTCCGTGGGCGGCTGGGGCGCCGTGAAGGCCGCCCTCGCTGCGTCTCACGCAGTGAAGGCCACCCTCGCTGCGTCTGGCGCAGTGAAGGTGGCCTTCGCGGCAACACCCGCAGCTCAGGCCGGGGCCGGGCTCACCGGGGACTGCGTGCGCGGGGCCAGCCGCCCGGCGAGGATGTCCTCGGCGTAGTGGCAGGCCACCCTGCGGCCCCCACCCATGTCGCGCAGCTCGGGCCGGTCGGTGTCGCACAGCGTCTCCTGCCGCCACGGGCAGCGCGTATGGAACCGGCACCCACTCGGCGGGTCGGAGGGCGAGGGCAGGTCGCCGGTGAGCAGGATCTGCTCCCGGCTGTCCTCCACCACCGGATCGGGCACGGGGATCGCCGACAGCAGCGCCTTCGTGTACGGGTGCAGCGGTTCGTCGTACAGCGAGTCCGCGTCCGACTCCTCCACGAGCGCGCCCAGGTACATCACGCCGATGCGGTCGGAGATGTGCCGCACCACCGCGAGGTCGTGGGCGATCACCACGTAGGTGAGCCCGAACTCCTGCTGCAACTCCTCCAGCAGGTTGATCACCTGGGCCTGCACCGACACGTCCAGGGCCGACACCGGCTCGTCCGCCACGATCAGGTCCGGTTCCAGCGCGAGTGCTCGCGCGATACCGATGCGCTGCCGCTGGCCGCCCGAGAACTCGTGCGGGTACTTCCGCAGCGAGTTCCGCGGCAGCCCCACCGCCGAGAGCAGCTCGGTGAGCCGCTTCCGGGTCTTCTCGGGATCGGTGTCGAGGCCGTGGGCCCGCATACCCTCCACGAGCAGCGACTCCACCGACTGCCGGGGGTCGAGGCTCGACAGTGGGTCCTGGAACACCATCTGCATGCGCTTGCGCATGGTGCGCAGCGCCTCGCCCTTCAGCGACGACAGGTCGGTGTCGTCGAAGGTGATGGTGCCGCCGGTGGGCTCCACCAGCCGCAGCAGCGCCCTGCCGAGCGTGGTCTTGCCGCACCCGGACTCCCCGACGAGGCCGTACGTCTCACCGCGGCCGACGCGCAGGCTGACGCCGTCCACGGCGTAGACGTGGCCGACCGTGCGGTCGAGCAGCAGCCCGCGTTTGATGGGGAAGTGGACCTTGAGGTCGTCGAGAACGAGGAGTTCGCCCTCGCCGGCGGTGTCCCCGGCCGGTCCGGTCTCGTCGGTCATCGTGCTCCCTCCGCCACCGTGACTCCCACCGGGTTGTGGCACCGCAGCATGCTGTCCGTCCTGGTCTCGTCCGCGACCAGGGCGGGTGGGTCGGACCGGCAGACGTCGACGGCACTCGGGCATCGCGGCGCGAACGCGCATCCCGCCGACCACGGGATGTTGTCGGCGACCGATCCCTTGACGGGCACCAGCTTCTCGCCCCGCGGCGCGTCCAGCCTCGGGATCGAGGCCAGCAGCCCGTGGGTGTACGGGTGCCGGGGTGTCGCGAACAGCTCGTGGCGCTGCGCGCGCTCCACGATCCGCCCGCCGTACATGACGTTCACCCGGTCACACAGCCCGGCCACCACGCCGAGATCGTGCGTGATCATGATCAGTGCCGTGCCGGTCTCGGTCACCAGCTCGCGCAGCAGGGTGAGGATCTGCGCCTGGATGGTGACGTCCAGTGCCGTGGTCGGCTCGTCCGCGATGAGCAGCTTCGGCTCACACGCCAGCGCGATGGCGATGAGCACCCGCTGCCGCATCCCACCGGAGAGCTGGTGCGGGTACTCGTCCACCCGGCGTTTCGGGTCGGGGATGCCGACCCGGGCCAGCAGTTCGACGGCCTCGCCCTTGGCCTGCTTGCGGTTGAGGTCGCGGTGGCGCAGCAACACCTCCGTGAGCTGCACCCCGATCGTCACCACGGGGTTCAGCGACGACAGCGGGTCCTGGAACACCATGCCGAGGTCGCGCCCGCGCCGCTCGTCGAGCTGCCGCTGGCTCAGCGTCAGCAGTTCCTCGTCCTGGAACCTCGCGGAGCCGGTGACCTCCGCCGACCGGCCGAGCAATCCCATGATCGCCAGTGACGTGACCGACTTACCGCAGCCCGACTCGCCCACGAGGCCCACGGTCTGGCCGGGCTCCACGTCGAAACTGATCGAGTCGACGGCGGTGGTCGACGGCTCGCCCTTGCGGTGGAACGCCACCGACAGATCGCGTACTTCCAGCAGAGCCATGCCACTCACCGCCGTTGCCGTGGATCGAGGGCTTCCCGCATCGACTCGCCGACGAGGGTGAACCCGAGGGCCACCACGACGATGCACGCCGCGGGCCAGAAGGCCAGGTGCGGCTGCGTGTCGAAGTAGTCCTGAGCGTTACCGAGCATCTGGCCCCATTCCGGGATCGAGTCGTCCGCCGCGCCGAGCCCGAGGAACGACAGCGCCGCCGCGTCGAGGATCGCGATGGCCAGTACCAGCGTGGACTGCACGATCACCGGACCCAGGGAGTTGGGCAGGATGTGCCGGAACACGATGGCGCCGCGCTTGACGCCCAGCGCTCTCGCGGCAAGCACGTGATCGCTCTGCCGCACCGACAGCATCGTCCCCCGCAACAACCGCGCGAAGATCGGAATCTGCACGATCGCCACCGCGAGGATCACCGAGAACTGGGTCTGCTGGGCGAACAACGCGCCGATCGACACGGCCAGCAGCAGCGACGGGATCGACAACATGACGTCCACGACACGCATCACCACGGTGTCGACCCAGCCGCCGAACGCACCGGCGAGCGTGCCGAGGATCGTGCCGCCGCCCAGCCCGATGATCGTGGCCAGCAGCGCCACCAGCAGCGTTTGCTGCGAACCGAGCAGCATTCGCGACAGCAGGTCACGCCCGTACTGGTCACCGCCGAGCGGATGACCCGGCTGCGACGGTGGGATTTCGTTGTTGGCGTTGGAGACCTGGTCGTCGAGCAGCCGGATGGCCGGGTCGTGCGGCGCCAGCCACGGAGCGAGCACCGCGAGCAGCACGAACAGCCCGATGATCGTGATACCGACGAGGAACAGCGGGTTGCGCCGCAACCGGCGCAGAGCCGACCTGGCGAGACTCTGCCCTTCGGCACCGGAGGAGCCGGTGTCGTCGGGTTCCAGCCCGCCCGCCACCGAACCACCCGCCGTCGCGGCGAGGTCGTCGATCTTCGTAGCACGTGAGGCCATCGATCACGACCCCGCTTTCTGTGCCGTGCGGATACGCGGGTCGATGAGCGCGTAGGACAGGTCCACGATGAGGTTGACCAGCACGTACGACGCCGCCCCCGCGATGATGACCACTTGGAGCACGGGGAAGTCCTTGCGTTCGAAACCGAGCGCGAGCGCCTCTCCGATGCCGTGCCAGGCGAAGACGGTCTCGGTGAGTACCGCCCCCGACAGCAGGGCACCGGTTTGCAGGCCGATGGTCGTGACCACGGGAAGCATCGCGTTGCGCAGGATGTGCCGGTCGCGGATCACGCGCTTGGCCAGGCCCTTCGACCTTGCCGTACGCACGTAGTCCTCGTCCATCACGTCGAGCACCGAGGCCCGCGTGATGCGGAAGATGACCGCGAACGGGATCGACGACAGCGCGATCGCGGGCAGGATCAGGTGCACCAGCGAGTCGATCGCGGCGTCCCATTCCTGGGTCAGGATGCCGTCGAGCACGAAGAACCCGGTGACTCTCGTGGCGTCGATGCCGACGGTCTGCCTGCCGCCGGTCGGCAGCCAGCCGAGTTCGATCGCGAACAGGTACTTCAGCAGGAATGCGAGGAAGAAGATCGGGACCGAGATGCCGACGAGCGAACCCACGATGCCGGCGTTGTCCAGCCAGCCGCCACGGCGGCGTGCGGCCAGATAGCCCAGCGGGATCGCCGTGGCCAGCGCGATGACGATGGCCGCGAAACTCAGTTCGAGAGTGGCGGGGAACCGTTCCAGGAACAGCTCCATCGCGGGCTTGCCCGGCGAGACCCCGGTCGAGGAACCGAAGTTGCCGGTCAGCGCCCGGCCCAGGAACGAGAAGTACTGGACGAAGATCGGCTCGTCCAACCCGAGGTCTTCGCGCAACTGCGCGCGGCTCTCCGCCGAGCCGCGGTTGCCGAGGAGGGCCGAGACCGGCCCTCCCGGCAGTGACCGCAGCCAGGCGAAGAGCAGCACCGAGAGAACGAACAGGACGAGTACGAGTTGCAGTACCCGTCGAAGAGCGAAACGGAGCACGGGGAAGCTTCTACTCCGAGATCGTGACCGTCGAGAACTCTTCCTTGGTCAGCGGGCTCGGAACGAGACCCTCGACCTCAGGACTCACGACCACCGCGGGCGGCGAGTGCGACAGCGGGATGGCGGGCAGGTACTCCGACATCAGGTCGCGGTTGATGTCCTGGTAGGCGGCCTCACGCTCGGCGTCGTCCACGATGGTGTCGGCGTCGTCGAGAGCCCCGGCCAGGTCGTCGCCCCACGGCGAACCGGCGGTGTAGAACTGGTTCTCCGGCGTACCGAAGAACGTGCCGATGAAGTTGTTCGGCGAGTTGTAGTCACCGGTCCAGCCCAGCAGGAACAGCTGGGCCCGAGTCGCCTCGATGTCGTCGATGTAGCCACCGGCCCACGGCTTGCTGACCGGCTCCACGGTGATCCCCGCGGCCTCGAGGTCCTCGCGCAGCGCGCCGAAGACGGCCTCCGGGTTCGGCAGGTAGGGCCGCGTGACCTGGGTCGGGTACCACAGCTCCACCGTCAGGTCCTCGTAACCGGCCTCGGCCAGCAGGTCCCTGGCCTTGTCCGGGTCGTGCGGGTACTCCTGCACGTCGTCGGCGTAGCCGTCCACCGTCGGCGGGTAGAACTGCTTCGCCACCTCGGAGTCCGCGGGCATGACCGACGACACCAGCGTCTCGCGGTCGAGCGCGTGCGCCAGCGCCTGGCGAACCTTCAGCTCCTTCAGCGCCGGGTTGTTCTTCTGCGTGATGCCCAGGTAGAGGATGTTGAACGGGTCGCGGATCTCGACCGTGTACCCGGCTTCCTCCAGCGCGGCCCAGTCGGACGGCGACGGGAAGTCGTAGCCGTCGATGTCACCGGCTTCCAGCGCCTGCTTGCGGGCCGTCTCATTCGGGATGATCCGGAAGATCAGCTCGTTGAGCTTGGCCTTCTCGCCCCAGTAGTCGTCGTTGCGGTTCAGGGTGATCGTGCCGTTGGCCTCGTCGTAGCCGCCGAAGGTGAACGGCCCCGTGCCCGTCGGGTGCTCCCGCGCGTAGTCCGAGAAGACGAAGCTGTCGCCCTGCGACTTCACGTCGTTGGCCTTGTGCTCGTCCATCGCGCCAGGGCTCTGCATGGCGAAGGAGTCCTGCGACAGCATCGTCGGGAAGTCGGCGGTGAAGCGTGACAACGTCAGCTCGACGGTGGTCTCGCCGGTGGCCTCGCAGCTCTCGTACAGCGACGGGGCGTCGGTGTCGGCGAACCCGCCGAAGTTCTCGACCCAGTAGTACGCCAGAGCCGGGGACGCGCCCGCACCGGTCTGGGTGTACATGCGCTCGAAGTTGGCGCAGACCGCCTCACCGTCGAACGGCGTGCCGTCGTGGAACGTGACGCCCTCCTGGAGTTCGAACGTCCACGTCGTGCCGTCCTCGTTCGACTCCCAGCTCTTGGCGAGTTCCGGTTCGAGTTCGGCCGTGCCCGGCTTGAGGCCGACCAGGTTCTCGAACATCTGCCGGGTCACCCGGAAGGTCTCGCCGTCGGAGGCGTAGAACGGGTCGAAGTTGGACGGAGCGCCCGCGGCGCCGAAGACCATCGTGCCGCCCTCACCGCCACCGCCGCCGGAATCCCGCTCGGATTCCGCGCACGCCGACAGTGACAGCGCGAGCGCACCCGTCAGCCCGATCAGGGCTAGGCGGCGTGGTCGTGCCACCCGTGACTGGAGCATGTTGGCCCCCTTGGAGCAGAGCATCGGTTCGGGTCGCGTCCACCGAGTGTGTACGCGGATGGTGGCAGACCATAGCGGTTATCGCTCGCTTACTTAAGACCTCGCCGTTAAGATCATGCGCCCGACGCGGCCACAAGCGCGGAAATTCGCCATGCCGGAGGTGCGAACCACCCTCTCCCGTTCGGCGACTCCGGCTACGGGCGAACGAGTTCTGGTCGGCGTTTCTCCTGCTGCGCGCAGTGCGCGCGCGGATCGCCGAGATCACCGGCCACAGCCGCCCCGGCCCGGCGACCGAGTGGCCGGCAAACTTCGTCACAGTTGCATAACCCGAAGCGATCTCGGTCGACGTGGCCCCAACCACACTCCCGTGTGTGACCCACAGTGGTGAATTCACTACGATGGCGCGTCCGTGGACCGCCGAAGGGAGCCGATCGCCGATGCCACCCACACCCCACACCTCTGAACAGGACAAACCAGACATCGTGCCGCTGGACGACGGGGTGCCCACCGCAGCCCGCGTGTACGACGTGATGCTGGACGGCAAGGACAACTACGCCATCGACCGCAAGGTCGGCGAGGCCAGCCTGGCGGTCATGCCCGAACTCAAGGAGATCGCGCTGCACAACCGGGCGATGCTCGCCCGCGTCGTGCGCAAGCTCGCCGCCGAGGAGGGCATCACCCAGTTCCTCGACCTCGGCTCCGGGCTGCCCACCGTCGGCAACACGCACGAGGTCGCGCAGGCGGCCAACCCCGACGCGAAGGTCGTGTACGTCGACATCGATCCCATCGTGCTGGCCCACGGCCGCGCGCTGCTCGAGGACAACGACAACACCAAGGTCGTCACGGCCGACATCCGCGAGCCGCGCGCGATCCTGGACAACCCCGACGTGCGGTCGCTGATCGACTTCGAGCGGCCGGTGTGCGTCATGCTCGTCGGCATCCTGCACCACATCCTCGACGAAGAGGACCCCAACGGCATCGTCGCCACGCTGCGCGACGCGGTGCCATCCGGCTCGTACTTCTTCATGACGAACTTCACGAGGCTCAGCGACAGCCGGGAGAGCGAGGAGCTGGAGCACGTTCTGCTCTCCCAGCTCGGCACCGGCCGCGTGCGGACCCCGCAGGAGCTGGAGCGCTACTTCGACGGCCTCGAACTGCTCTCGCCCGGTGTCGTGCCGCTGCCGCTGTGGCGGCCCGACGAGCTCGTCACCGACGCGACCACCATCGGAGTGCGCTTCATGACGGGCGGCGTCGCGCGCAAGCCCTGAGCAGGGCGAGCCCCACCAGGCGCCGCGCTCTCGGCGGTCACCGGCTCCCGACCGCGACGACGTCGTCGGCGTGTTGCCTGGTGCGGTCCACCGCGAACCATCCGCGCTCGAACCGCTGCCACGCGGCCAGCTGCCGCGCGCAACTCTCGCCGTCGCGCGCCACGGCGCGGGCCAAGCGCAGCGCGGGGTCCGGCAACTCCAGCCAGACCAGTCGCGACAGCCGCGGCCGGATCGAGGCTCGACCGGCCGACACGCCCTCCACCAGGAGCACGTCCGGCACCGGCACAGCCACCCACGCGCCCGGCCTCGGTTCGCCGTCCGACCAGTCCCAGGCGCGGTAACCACCGGCCTCGCCCCGCGCGAGCCGGTCGAGGACGTCAGCGAGCCTCGGCCACCAGGCCACGGGGTCATCCCAGGTCGCGAAGTCGTCGGTACCGATCAGTCCGGCCTCGGCGCCACGCTCCCGCAGCGCCGCGATCAGCGAGCGCGCGAACGTGGACTTGCCCGCCCCCGAGGGGCCGTCCACGGCGACCAGCCGCACGGCACCGAGGCGCGCCGGTGCCGCGAGCACCGCCCCGGCGATCCCCGGCGCGGCGTCAGAGAGCACGCCGGCCGGACAGCGCCCGCCCGAGCGTGAGTTCGTCGGCGAACTCCAGATCGCCACCCATCGGCAGGCCCGAGGCGAGGCGAGTCACGGTGAGCCCGGGGAAGTCCTTGAGCAGCCGCACCAGATACGTCGCCGTGGCCTCGCCCTCGGTGTTCGGATCGGTCGCGATGATCACTTCGGACACCTCGTCGGTCCCGATCCGCGACAGCAGTTCCTTGATCCGCAGCTGGTCGGGCCCGACGCCCGACAGCGGGTCGAGCGCACCACCGAGCACGTGATAACGCCCCCGGAACTCGCGGGTGCGCTCGACCGCCAGCACGTCCTTGGGTTCCTCCACCACGCAGAGCACGGTCGCGTCGCGGCGCGGGTCGGAGCAGATGCGGCAGCGCTGCTTCTCGGAGACGTTGCCGCACACCTCGCAGAAGCGCACGCCCTCGCGCACCGTGCCGAGCACGTCCTGCAGCCGCGCCAGGTCGGCCGGGTCCGTCGCCAGCAGGTGGAACGCGATGCGCTGCGCGCTTTTGGGACCGATGCCCGGCAACCGCCCCAGCTCGTCGATCAGGTCCTGAACAACGCCCTCGTACACCGCTATCCCGGAAGTCCGAACCCGCCGAGGTCGGGCATGCCACCGCCGAGCCCGCCCGCGAGGGGGCCCAGCTTCTCCTCGGTGAGCTGCTGTGCGTTGTGCATCGCGTCGCGCACGGCCGCGACCACGAGGTCGGACAGCGTCTCGGTGTCCTCGGGGTCGACGATCTTGGGGTCGATCGCCAGCGACTTGAGTTCGAGGCCCCCGCTCACGGTGGCCGTCACCAGGCCACCACCGGACGTTCCGGTCACCTCGGCCTCAGCCAGCTCCTGCTGCGCCGTGACGAGTTGTTCCTGCATCGCCTGCGCCTGCTGCAGGATCTGCTGCATGTCGGGCATTCCACCGCCGGGTTGCACCATGGCCATCCGATCTTCGCGTCGCTTGCAGGAAGGGTTGCGGTACCCGGCTCCAGCCTAGCCTTTGCCGCGCGCGCCACCACGCGAGCCGTCCGCGCTCACGCCTGCCCGGGTTCGAGCAGGCCCGCGTGCAACGCACGCAGCACCGCGCGGGTGCGATCCCGGGTGCCCAGCTTGAGCAGCACGCTCGACACGTGGTTCTTGACGGTGCCCTCCGCCAGGGAGAGCACCTCCGCGATCTCCCGGTTCGCCCAACCGCCCGCCAGCAGCCCCAGCACCTCCCGCTCCCGCTCGGTGAGCGGCTGGATCGGCCCTGCGTCGTCCTCCACCGGGTCCGGCACCCGCCCCTCCCGCACGGCCCTGAGCAGCCGTTCGGTCACCGCCGGTTGCAGGAGGGTGCCGCCCGCAGCCAGGCGACGCACCGCGCCGACGAGCTGGTCGAGCGTCACGTCCTTGAGCAGGTAGCCCCGCGCACCACCCCGCAGCGCACGCAACACCAACTCGTCGTCGTCGAACGTGGTGAGCACGAGCGCCGGCACCGTGCTGCCGCGCTCGCGCAGGGCGTGCAGCGTCCAGATCCCGTCCCGGTGCGGCATCCGCAGGTCCAGCAGGACCACGTCGGGCTCGCTCGCCTCGATCACCCGCAACGCCGCCGCGCCGTCGTCGGCCTCGCCCACTACCTCGATGTCGTCGGCGAGTCCGAGCAGGCCGCGGATGCCCTGCCGCACGAGCGTCTGGTCGTCGACGACGCACACCCTGATCATCGGAGCGGCACCTCGGCGGTCACCCGGAAACCACGCTCCCCCGCGAACGCCACCCGCCCGCCGAGCGCCGTGACGCGCTCCTGGATGCCCCGCAGGCCGTGGCCGGGCCGCACGGGGTCCGCACCGGGCCCGTCGTCGACGGCCGAGAGCGTCAGCCCGCCCTGCTCGGTCATCGCGACGTCGATCCACAGGTTGCGCGCGGTCGTGTGCCGGATGGTGTTGGTGACGATCTCCTGTACGCAGCGCACGAGCACCGTCGTGCCCTCCTCGTCGGCACGCACGTCGTCGTGGACGACGAGGTGAACGGCGGGACGCGGCAACTCGCCCGTGATGCGTTCGAGCGTCGTGCGCAGATCGGGAGCCCGCTCCCGCAACTCGCCCACCGTGGTGCGGACGTCGCCCAGCAGCTCCCTGGCGATGTGGCGTGCCCGCAGCACGTGGTGGCGCCCGGGCTCGGTGCTGTGGTGGGCGGCCACCTCCAACTCCAGCGTGAGCGCGGTGAGCTGGTGACCGATGAGGTCGTGCAGCTCCCGCGAGATCCGCAGTCGCTCGTCGCTGCGACTCGACTCGGCCAGCAGCGCGCTCGTGGCCCCCAACTCGGTGTGGGCCTCGGCGAGTTCCCGCTGCGCCCTGGAGTCACGCTGCTGACTCATGACCGCGAAGACACTCGCGCCCTGCAGCAGCAGGTACAGCAGCCCGCTCAGCAGCGTCTCCACCACATCGGCGGTGCTGAGCGCGGCGGCCACCAGCACCACGGCCGTGTTCCCCACGATGATCGCCGCCGTGGCCCGGCGCGGAACCACGTAGCCGCTCAGCGCCGCCGTGAACACCAGCAGGATCGACGTCCAGCCCGCCCCCGGCGCCAGCAACACCACTGCCGCGCCGAGCACGACCTGCGCGGCGAACGCGGTCACCACCACCCGGCGCGCGAGCACGTCCTGCAACCAGGTGCTGACGAACAACGCGACCAGGAAACCGGCGTAGGCGCACCACCACAGCCACCACGGACCGAAGGCGACGTCCCGGCCCGACAGTTCGAGTACCAGCACCGGCACGCCAAGGGCGGCGCAGATGACGATCACGAGCACGCCCGACCACAGCTCGGGATCGAAGCGCCTCATCCGGCCAGCCTAGAGCGGGCGGCACCGCACGGGCAGTGCCGGAAGTCATGGGTCACGACCATGACCGTCGGCACTGCCGCCCGAACCGATCGCGGCCCTAGCGTCGGCGCCACCAAGAGAAAGGGGGGCGCGCATGAGCGCAATCGACGTGGTGGGCCTGCACAAACGCTACCGCGACACGGTCGCCGTCGATGACGTCACGCTGTCGGTGGGGCGCGGCGAGATCGTCGGCCTGCTCGGGCGCAACGGGGCGGGCAAGAGCACCACCGTCGCGTGTCTCGCCGGGCTGCGGCGGCCCGACCGCGGCACCGTGCGGGTACTCGGGCTCGACCCACGGCGCGACAGGACCAGAATCCGGCAGGTACTCGGCGTGCAGTTGCAGGAAAGCTACCTGCACCACGCACTCACCGTGCGCGAACTCGTCCGGCTCTACCGCTCGTTCTACCGCGACGGCATCGAACCAGACCGGATCATCGAGGCGGTCGGGCTCAGCGAGCAACGCGGGACCCGCTTCGAACAGCTCTCCGGCGGACAGCAGCAACGCCTGTCCATCGCGCTCGCCCTCGTCGGCAAGCCGCGAGTGGCCCTGCTCGACGAACTGACCACGGGCCTCGATCCCGAGGCACGTCGCCACCTGTGGGAACACGTGGCCACGTTGCGTGCCGACGGGGTCGCCGTGTTGCTGGTCAGTCACCACATGGACGAGGTGCGGCGGCTCTGCGACCGGGTGGTGCTGCTCGACCGGGGCCGGGTCGTGGCGGAGGACACCCCGGAGGGCCTCATCCGCCAGGCCGGGCTGGGACAACGGGTCCGGTTCCGCGTCACCGACCCGGCCCGTAGCGCCGCGCTGGACGCGGTGCTCACGCCACTCACCGACGTCGACGACATCGAGGTCGCGGGAACGCAGGTCACCGTGACCGGACGCGGCGAGCTGCTGGAGAGCGTCAGCACCGCGCTGGCTGCAGCCGGGATCGCCGCGACGGAGACCCGGCTGGAACAGGCCACGCTCGACGACGCCTTCCTCGCGCTGACCGGCCGCCCCCTCGACGACTCACACACCGGAAGCGAGCCTCGACCATGACCGGCACCCACCACGACAGCACGGCGGCCGAAGCTGGGAACCTCAGCGCCCGGGGCCCCGGTCCACGTGCCTGGCTGGAACTGGTCCGCGCCGAGAGCCGCATGGTGGTGCGGGACACGGCGGGCCTGCTCATCCCGCTCGGGCTGCCCCTGCTGATCCTGGTGATGAACGGCATGGGCGCGGCCGGAGAAGCGATGCCGGAACTGTCCGGTCTGACCCCGCTCGACGTCTACGTTCTGCCGCTCGTGCTCACGATCGTCATGTCGACGATCGGGGTCATCAACATGCCGAGCTTTCTCGCCTACTACCGCAAGTCGGGCATCCTGCGCAGGTTGTCGGTCACCCCGGCGCACCCGGTGATGGTGCTCGTGGCCCAGCTCGTCATCAGCGTCGCGCAGACCGCCCTGGGCATCACCCTGTGCCTGCTCGCCGGGATGCTGTGGTTCGACCTCAGCCTCCCGCGCGACGTGCTGGGCGCGCTGGGCGTGCTCGCCCTGACCGCCGCGGCGATGTACGCGGTGGGGATGCTGATCGCCGCCCTCTCCCCGACACCCAACTCTTCGGTGGCGATCGGGCTCGTGACGTTCTTCGCACTGGGCGCCACGGGTGGCCTGTTCGGCGGCACGTCGACCCTGCCCGAGCCGGTGGCGCAGGTCGGCGAGGTGCTGCCCTTCGGCGCGGCCGTGCAGGCCATGGGTGGCGCCTGGGCCGGCGCGGGCCCCGAATCAGCGCACCTGCTGTCGCTGGTCGTGACCGTGCTGGTGTGCGGGGTGCTCAGCGCACGGCTGTTCCGCTGGCAGTGACGCTCGGTGCGCGCCGCCTCAACCCAGGCGGCGCGCACCGAGGTGTTCGGACAACAGTTGCTGTGCCCGGCTCTCGGCGTCCACCGGCCCCGTGCCGGGCGGCGCGTCGGACATCACGGCTCCCGGATCGGCCCGCACGTCGGGCTCGTCGGGGTCCGGCTCGGGCGGCAGCGGGATGTCGGGCTCACCCGTGGCCACGGCGCGGCTCGGCGCGTCGCCGCCCTGCCGGGTCGGGCGCTGGAAAGTCCGCGCGGGGGGCTCCTGGCGTCCCCGCCCGTTCTGCTGCGGCGCGGACGGCGGCCCCGAACCCGGGGAGTTCCCGGTGTTCCCAGTGTTTCCGGCGTTTTCCGCCGCCTGCACCGCGCTGGGATGCACGCACCGGACGGTCCACTCGCCCGAGACGACCTCGCCCAGCGCCGCCGCGATGCACTCGACGTTGCGCTTCTCCGACAGCCGCCGCACCAGTGGTTCAGCAGGATGCGTCAACACCACCGTGGCACCGCTGACGCTGTGTACCGTGGCGCCCGTCAGCAACGCCTCGGTGCTGCGGCTCCTGGTACGCACCGCCGCGAGGACCTGCGGCCAGTACTGCCGCAGGCCCGCCGCGTCCACCTGCGAGGGCTCGGCTCCCGCCTGCGGTGGCGCGGCCTGCTCGGTGGGCTCGGCGGGTTCGGCGCTCGACGGCGCGGGCGTGGCGGGCGCGGTGGGCGGAGTCGCGGGCGTCTCGGCCCGGGTCTCGCGAGGCGCTGCCCGCTGCGGCTCGGACTCCGGAACCGGGCGTTGCGGCGCCGCTCGCTGGGACGGCCGTTCGTACACCCGCTCCGGTGCCGGAGCCTGCGCGGCCGGCGCGGCCTGCGGTGAGCTCTCCTGTGTCGACGGTGCCGACGGCGCCGACGGCGCGCCCGCGGTCACCCGGCGTTCGAGTCGTTCGAGCCGTTGCAGCGTCGCGCCCTCGTCGTCGGCGACCTCCGGCAGCAGCATCCGCGAGCACAGCAACTCCAGGACCAGCCGGGGCGAGGTCGTTCCCCGCATCTCCAGCAGCCCGTTGTGCAGGATTTCGGCGTAGCGCGTCAGCGTGCCGGGGGCCAGGCGTTGCGCCTGCCCCACCATGCGCTCGACCTGCTCCTCCGGCGCGGCCACCATGCCCCGGTCCGCCGCGTCGGGTACCGCCCGCAGCAGGATCAGATCGCGCAGCCGGTCGAGCAGGTCCGTGGCGAACCGGCGCGGGTCGTGCCCGGCCTCGGCCAGGTGGTCGACCGTGCCGTACACCGTGGCGGAGTCGTCGGTGGCGAGCGCGTCGACCATCGCGTCGAGCAGCGCCACGTCGGTGACCCCGAGCAGCGCCGCCGCCCGGTCGTAGGTCACGCCGTCGGGCCCGGCGCCCGCGAGCAGCTGGTCCAGCACCGACTGGGTGTCCCTGGCCGAACCGCCGCCCGCCCGGATCACCAGCGGGTAGACCGCCTGCTCGACGGCGATTCCCTCGGCCGCCACGTTGCGCTCCAGCAGCTCACGCATGGCGCTCGGCGGGATGAGCCGGAACGGGTAGTGATGCGTGCGCGAGCGGATGGTGGTGAGCACCTTGTCCGGCTCGGTGGTCGCGAAGATGAAGATGAGATGGTCCGGGGGCTCCTCCACGATCTTGAGCAGGGCGTTGAAACCCTGCGGCGTGACCATGTGGGCCTCGTCGATGATGAACACCCGGTAGCGCGACTCCGCCGGGGCGTAGAACGCGCGGTCGCGCAGCTCTCTCGCGTCATCGACGCCGCCGTGGCTCGCCGCGTCGAGTTCGGTGACGTCGACGCTGCCCGGCCCCTCCGGCGCCAGCGCCCGGCACGGCCCGCACTCGCCGCACGGGTCCGGGGTCGGCCCCTGGACGCAGTTGAGGGAGCGCGCCATGATCCGCGCACTCGACGTCTTGCCACAGCCTCGGGGGCCCGAGAACAGGTAGGCGTGGTTGATGCGGCCGGAGGCGAGCGTGGTGCGCAGCGGCTCGGTGACGTGCTCCTGTCCCACGACCTCGGCGAAGGTCGCAGGCCGGTACTTGCGGTACAGCGCGAGAGCCACGCGAGCGAGCGTACCGGCTGGTCCCGACGATCCGCCCGCTGCCCGCGCCGGGCACGACCCTCGACATGAAGGGGACCCCCGCACCCGTCAGAGCCTGCTTATCCTTGCTGCCTTCCGGCCCTGGGGAGGTTCACAGGATGGACGCCGCGGGGGTCCGCCGCACAGTCTAGGGCAGACCGTGCCGGGGCATCGACACGGGTCACCTCGCTCGGTGTTCCGCCCGCGTCGCACCGCCGGCCCGGTCATCGCGGTAGGTCGAACTGTCCGGCCTTCACCGCCCTGACGAACGCGTCCCACTCCGAAGCGCGGAACACGAAGACCGGGCTGTCGCTCAGCTTCGTGTCCCTGACCCCGATCCTGTCCCCGGCGACGTTGACCTCCACGCAGTTGCCCCCATTGGGCTCACTCGCATAGGACTTGCGCCAGTTGCCGGGGTCGAACAACCCCACCGCCGTGGCCGGGTCATACTCCGCGTTCCCGGCATAATCGCCCATCGCTGACCTCCGCGCCTGTCGTGCGGGCAACCCGCACTCGTTCTCGTCCTCGTGATCATCCTGCCGTGGAGCCCGGCCCCCTCTTAAGGATGCGTCCATCCGTGCGACATTCGAGCACGAGGGTCGACAACGCGATTATTCACCAACTAAGATTATTACTAGTTGGTAGGGATCAACACACACGAGCGGGGCCGGTCTTGTTGAGAGATCGACAACAACCACGGGGGACGGAGCACGACATGGCAGTACGACTCGACGTCGAGCCGTTGAAGAATCAACAACCAGAGCCGGAGGCCGAATTCGACACCCCGGCACCACCTCGCCGCGCGAGGCTGAACCTGAACTTCGTCAAACTCTCACACCGCACCCGGGCCACGTCGCTCCTCCACCTCGACGACCCGCTGACGCTGCGCTACCTCTCCCGCGCCTGACCGGACGCGGACCACCGAGATCAGTCCAGCTCCTCGCGGTACTCCTGCGCGAGCTGCTTCAGAAACTGCCGGGTCTCCTGCCGTTCGAGCGCGGCCCCGCGCAGCCGGTCCCAGGAGTCGACGAAGATCTGGAAGTCCTTGACATCGTCGAGGTAGATACCACCGGCCGAATGCTCGATGTACACGAAATCCCTGGTGCGGTCGGGAAACCGCATGATGGTGAAGTCGTTGGGTACGGCGGCCAGCCGGGCCGAGAACGGCAGCACGTGGACGTACACCCGCTCCCGGCGGTCGAGTTCCAGCATGTGCTCCAACTGGTCGAGCATCACCGCCGGAGCGTTGCCACCGGGCGCTCTGCGCAGCGACGCCTCGCTGACGATGAACCGGTAGTACGGCGGTTGCGGCTGATCGAACACCGCCTTGCGGTCGAGCCGGTTGCGGACCATCGCCGTGACGTCGCTGGCGCCGAACTCCGTGAACTGCTTGAGCATGTAGTGCTCGGACTGCAACGGGCCCGGCACCCGTTCGCCGTGCCACGTCATGATCTCGGCGGCCGCGGGTTCGAGGTCGGTGAACGTGCGGAACCAGTGCGGCACGACCGACCGGTAGCCGGACCAGTGTCCGCGCTGCCCCGCGGCGGCCCTGGCCATCCCGATCAGGGTCTCGGACTCCTCGCCGGTGACGCCGTACGCCTCCAGCATGCGGCGGACGTCTCCGAGCTTCGCGCCGACCGACCCCGACTCGATCTTGTTGACCTTGCCCTGGGTGCAGCCGAGGATCTCGGCGACCTGTTGCTGGGTGTACCCGGAGGACATGCGCGCGTGCCGCAGCTCGTTGCCGAGCTGCTTCCGGCGAGAGGTCACGGTGCTGGCCATGGCGGGATGACGTTACCGTGTTCGACCCATCAGGTGAAATCACCTCTCCGGCTGGACACGAGGACGATTTCGGCCACGCAGCGCGACGGCCGGCGGCCGTTCGGACCGCGTAGGGTTCGACTATGACCACTCACGCGGCGAAATCCCCCGCCTCACGAGCGAGCATCGGCGTCACCGGACTCGCGGTCATGGGCCGCAACCTCGCCCGCAACCTCGCCCGGCATGGGCACACCGTGGCCCTGCACAACCGGTCGCCGCAGCGCACCCGCGACCTCGTCGACCAGTTCGGCTCCGAGGGCGACTTCGTACCCACCCACACCGCCGAGGAGTTCGTCCGGGCCCTCGAACGACCCCGCAAGCTGGTCGTCATGGTGAAGGCGGGTGCCCCCACCGACGCGGTCATCGACGAGTTCGCGCCGCTGCTGGAGCCGGGCGACATCATCATCGACGCGGGCAACGCCCACTTCGCCGACACCCGCCGCAGGGAGGCGGCCCTGCGCGAACGCGGGCTGCACTTCGTGGGCACGGGCGTGTCCGGCGGTGAGGAGGGTGCCCTGCACGGGCCCAGCATCATGCCGGGCGGCTCCGCGTCCTCCTACGACTCCCTCGGCCCGCTGTTCGAGGACATCGCGGCGAAGGTGGACGGCGCACCCTGCTGCACCCACATCGGCCCCGACGGCGCGGGCCACTTCGTGAAGATGGTGCACAACGGCATCGAGTACTCCGACATGCAGCTCATCGCGGAGTCCTTCGACCTGCTGCGCGGCGCGCTCGGCTACGAACCCGCGCAGATCGCCGACGTGTTCCGCACGTGGAACACCGGCCGTCTCGACTCGTACCTCATCGAGATCACGGCCGAGGTGCTCGCCCACACCGACCCCGCCACCGGCGCACCGTTCGTCGACGTGGTCGCCGACGAGGCCGAGCAGAAGGGCACGGGCCGCTGGACCGTGCAGAACGGCCTGGAACTGGGTGTGCCCATCACGGGCATCGCCGAGGCGACCTTCGCCCGCTCCCTGTCCGGGCACACGGAACTGCGCCGTGCCGCGCGGGGGCTGGCCGGGCCCACGCGCTCCGCCGCGCGCGGCGGCGTGTCCGAACGCTTCGCCGACGACGTGGAGCAGGCGCTGTACGCCTCGAAGGTCGTGGCCTACGCGCAGGGGTTCAACCAGATCCAGGCAGGCAGCGCCGAGTACGGCTGGAATGTCGACCTCGGCGCGGTGGCCGCCGTCTGGCGCGGCGGCTGCATCATCCGGGCCAAGTTCCTCGACGACATCCGCGGCGCCTACCGCGCCGAGGCCGGGCTGCCGACGCTGCTGGCCAGCGGCGAGTTCCGCTCCGCCGTGGAGGACGCCCAGGACGCGTGGCGCTCGGTGGTGTCCACCGCCGTGCGGCTGGGCATCCCGACGCCCGGGTTCTCGACCGCGCTGGCGTACTACGACGCTCTGCGCGCCGAGCGGCTGCCCGCCGCGCTCGTCCAGGGACAGCGCGACTACTTCGGTGCGCACACCTACCGCAGGGTGGACCGCGACGGCAGCTTCCACACGACGTGGGCGGCCGACCCGCGTGCCGAACACGAAGCCTGACCCACCGTGTCCGCAGCCTGCGTAGCCGTGTCCGCAGCCTGCGTAGCCGTGCCCGCATCGTGCGGTGCGGACACGGCTACGGGAACTGCGGACACGATGTGACTTCCACCTTCAGTGGACTGCGGCACCCGGCCCGGGTCGTGGTCGCCGCCTTCGCTTCGGCCGTGGCGGTGGGCACGGTGCTGTTGATGCTCCCGCTGTCCGCCGAGTCGGGTGAGCCGACCGATCTGGTGACCGCGCTGTTCACCTCGACCTCCGCGGTCTGTGTCACCGGCCTCGTGGTCGTGGACACGCCGGGTCACTGGTCCACGTTCGGCGAGATCGTGATCGCGGGACTCATTCAGGTCGGCGGGCTCGGGATCATGACACTCGCCTCACTGCTGGGACTTCTGATCACGCGGCGTATCGGTCTGCGGATGCGGCTGACCGCACAGGCGGAGACCAAGGCACTCGAACTGGGAGACGTACGCAGAGTCGTCAAAGGCGTCGCGCTCGTCAGCGTGTCGTTCGAGACCGTGATCGCCGCAGCGCTCACCGTCCGCTTCCTGACGGGGTACGACTACGCCTTCGGTACGGCGCTGTACCACGGCGTCTTCCACGCGATCTCCGCCTTCAACAACGCGGGCTTCGCGCTGTATCCGGACAGCCTGACGCGGTTCGCCACCGACGGGTGGATCTGCCTCCCGATCGTCGTCGCGGTCATCGCTGGCGGGCTCGGCTTTCCGGTGTGGATCGAGTTGTGGCGCCACGCCCGCCATGTCCTGCGCCGCTAGTCACTGCACGTGAAGCTGACCCTGTTGACCACGGCCGCGCTGTTTGTGGTGGGCACGGTGGCGATCACAACGGCGGAGTGGAACAACCCCGCGACGCTCGGCCAGTTCGGAGTGGCGGGCCGCCTGCTCACCGGGTTCTTCCACGCCGTCATGCCGAGGACCGCCGGTTTCAACTCCGTTGATGTCGGTGAGTTCGAGTCGGGCACACTGCTGGTCAACGACATCCTGATGTTCGTGGGAGGCGGGAGCGCGGGCACCGCGGGCGGCATCAAGGTCACCACCTTCGCCCTGCTGGCCTTCGTGATCATCGCTGAGGTGAAGGCACAGCCGACCGTGCACGTACTGGGTCGCAAGGTCCCCTCCACCGCGCAACGGCAGGCACTCGCCGTGGTGCTGCTCAGCGTCGGCGCGGTGGTCACCGCGACACTGGCGCTTCTCGCGCTCACGCCGTTCTCACTCGACGAAGTGCTGTTCGAGTCGGTGTCGGCGTTCGCCACGGTGGGCCTATCGACCGGGATCACCACCGCGCTGCCGGTGTCGGGGGAGCTGCTTCTGACGGTACTGATGTTCCTCGGCCGCATCGGGCCCATCACGCTCGCCTCGGCGCTCGCCCTCCGCGAGCGGACCAGGCGATACGAACTCCCGGAGGAAAGGCCGATCATTGGGTAGCAAAAAGCTGGCACAGCGCGTGGTGGTCGTGGGACTCGGCCGGTTCGGCGGATCACTCGCGACCGAACTCATCAGACTGGGCAGCGAGGTACTCGGGCTCGACCGGAGCGCGAAGCGGGTGCAGCGTTTCGCCGACGAACTCACCCACAGCGCGGTGGTGGACAGCACGGACGCCGATGCGCTGGCCCAGCTCGACGTGCCCGCCTTCGACCGCGCCGTGGTGGGCATCGGCAGCGACATCGAGGCGAGCATCCTCACCACATCGCTGCTGTCGGAATTCGGGGTGCGCCAGATCTGGGCGAAGGCCGTGAGCAGACAGCACGGGCGCATTCTGGAACGCGTCGGCGCGCAGCGTGTCGTCCTGCCCGAGTACGAGATGGGCGAACGGGTCGCACACCTGGTGACGGGCCGCATGCTCGACTACATCGAGTTCGAGGACGACTACGCGATCGTGAAGACCACCCCTCCGTCGGAGGCCCTGGGCAAGCCGCTCGGCGAGACCCGGCTGCGGGTGCGTTACGGGGTCACCGTGGTGGGGATCAAACGCCCCGGCCTCGGCTTCACCTACGCCACACCGGACAGCGTCATCCACGCCGAGGACGTCCTGGTGGTGGCGGGACGGCGGGACGACGTGGAGCGGTTCTCCGACGTCGTGTGACCGCGCCAGGCCGCAACGGGAACCGCGGACACGGCTACGCAGCCTGCGGACACGGCTACGGGAACTGCGGACACGATGGCTGCGGGGTCAGCCCCACACCTTTTCGGCCGTCTCGACGATGCGTTCGAGTTTGCGCCACTGTTCGTCGTGGGTGAGGTCGTTGCCCTCCTCCGTCGAGGAGAAACCGCACTGCGGCGAGAGGCACAGCTGGTCGATGTCCACGTAGGACGCTGCCTGCTCGATGCGGCGTTGCAGCGACTCCACCGACTCCAGCTCGCCCCGCTTGGTGGTCACGAGTCCCAGCACGACCCGCTTGCCCTTCGGCACGAACCGCAACGGAGCGAACCCGCCGGAACGCTCGTCGTCGAACTCCAGGAAGTACCCGTCCACGTCGAGTTCGTTGAACAGCGCCTCGGCCACGAAGTCGTACCCGCCCTCCGCGGCCCAGGACGACCGGAAGTTTCCCCGGCACAGGTGCGTGGTCACGGCCATGCCCTCCGGCCTGCCCGCGAGCGCCGCGTTCATGGTGCGGATGTTGCGCAGGTGCAGCGTGTCGGCGTCGACGCCCATGCGGGACACCAGTTCGCGCTGCGCGGGATCGTTGAGGTAGGCGAGGCTGGTGTCGTCGAGTTGCAGGTACGTGCAGCCCAGCTCGCCCATGGCCGTGATCTGGTCGGCGTAGGCGGCGGCCAGGTCGGTGAAGAAGTCCTCCAGATCCGGGTAGACGCGCTCGTCCACCGCCGTCCTGCCGCCCCGGTAGTACACCATGCTGGGTGACGGGATGGTCAGCTTCGGCGTGACGCCCTCCCCCGCGACGGAGGCGAGGAACGCGAAGTGCTCGGCGAAGATGGGAGTGCCGAGCCCGACCCTGCCGTCCACCTGGAGCCCGGGCGGGCTGAACTCCAGATCACCCGCGGCGTTGTGGAACTTGACGTGCAGGCGCTCGTCACTCTGCGAGATGCCGTCGAGCTGGTAGATGAAGTCCATGTGCCAGGACGCGCGCCGGAACTCGCCGTCGGTGGCGCTGCGCAGTCCTGCGCGGCGCTGACGCGCGACGACCTCGCGGATCGCCTCGTCCTCGGCCGCTTTCAGTTCGGCCGCGCCGAGTTCGCCCCGAGCAGCCCTCGCTCGGGCCTCGTGCAGTCCGGCCGGGCGCAGCAGGCTGCCGACGTGGTCGGCGCGAAACGGTGGCATCGGGCGCTGACTCATCGCCTGATCTTCACACGTCCGCGCTACGGCCTTCAACATGTCGAGCGCGCGCGGTCACGGGCCGCTCCGCTGCGGGGGCGCGGCCGTCACCGACACGCTGGTGGCCGACAGCAGCGTTCCCGGTTCCACTCCGGGCAGGCCGGTCTCGGTGGTGGCGATTACGCGGGCTCCCACGAAATCGCCGGTGGCCGGGTCGACGACGACCTCCCGCAGCGTGTGGCCGTCGTCGAGGCCCACGGCCACGCCCGTCCGGCCGTCCATGGTCACCTCGCGCTCGGTGACCCGCAGGCCCGGAAGCCCGGCCAGCTCCCGGTACACGGCAGCACGCAGGTCACCGGAGATCACGCCGGTGCGCAGCACCGACACGGCCGTCGACAGCGGGTCCGGCACCGCGTCCGGCGAGGATTCCACCGGGCCGTGGGACTCGGGCGTCCGGGTCGTCGACGTAGCCCTGGCCTCGGGAACGTCGCTCGGCCACGCGAGTCCGCTGGGCAGCGGCTCGCTCGTCGAAGCCAGGTTCTCCAGCACGGCGCGCTCGTCGGCCAGCCCGGCGTAGCGCGCGGGGTCGATGCTCTCGTCCAGGCACCGGTCGGTGTCCGAATCCGAGCAGAGGTGATCGTCGACGGCCGGGGCACTGTGCGGCCCCGGCACATGCTCCGCACCCAGCGGCACCGGATTCTCCTGCTGGCGAGAGACCTGCCACCGCCCGGGCTCGGCCGTCTCCGTGTCGATCTCGGTCCTCCGCCACTGCCCCCGCACGAGTTCGTCCGCACCGTTCGAGATCAGTCCCGAGACGAAGTCGCGCTGGACGATCCGGAAGCGCCGGTCCTCGAACGCGGGCGCGGCGGTGCCGTCGGCGGCTTTCGCCGCGCGGTGCAGGACCTCACGGGCATCGGCCCGGGTGACCCCGTTGAGCCGCGACGACTCCGCGGCCGGATTCGCCACGCCGGAGCCGCCGGACGTCACCGCGAGCGGGACCGCCACGGCCGCCACCGCCGCCGCGGCGGCGGTCAGCGTCGGCAGCCAGCGTTGCCGCAGCCATCGCTGCGCGGCGCGCCCCCGGGCGGGGCCGGTCGCCGTCGTCGCGCGCTCGCGCTCGGCCCTGGCGGCGGTCAGCACCCGGACGCGCACCTCGTCGAGTGCGGCGGGCGCGTCCCGCGCGTCCCGGTGTAGCTCCCGCAGCGCCCGGTCCAGCAGCAGGTCGTCCGGGTTCCGGTCGTCCCCCCGGACCCCGCCGAGCTCGTCGTCGCCGGTCATGCCACACCTTCCTGAGTCGCCTCCGCGTCGAGCACGGCCGCGCGCAATCGGCTGCGTAGCCGGTGCAGGCGGGACCGCACGGTGCTCGCGGGCATGTCGAGTGCCTGGCCGATCTCGGTGGGCGTGAGGTCCGCCCACGAGGACAGCAGCAGGATGTCGCGGTCGGCGCGGGCCAGCCCGGCGAGGGCCGTGGCGAGCCTGCGCGTGCGGCGCTGGGCGTCGATGCGTTCGGCCACGCGGACATCGGGGCGTTCGGGGACCGCGCCCGGGTCCTCCCGCGCGGCCCGCACCGTGGCGCGCAGAGCCCTGACCTCCTGCCGGACATGGGAGCGCACCAGGTTGGTGGCGATGCCGAACAGCCACGCGCGTACCGGCCCCCGCCCGGGGTCGTACGCCGCACGCCTGCGCAGGGCGAGCAGGAATGTCTCGGCCACGAGATCGTCGGCGACCTGCGCCCCCACCCGCCCCGCGAGATACGACCGCAGGGCACCGGCATGCGCGTCGAACAGCCGGGCGAAGACCACTTCCGGATCACCACCCGCGAGGTCGGGACGATCGTCGTCCCCGGCCTCGGTGTCGCGCGCACGCAGGCGCTCGATTCGTTGCCGCACCGAAGCATGCACGCCGGTTCTTGACCGCGCGGTCCTCCCGCGTCCCCACCACGAACGGGTATTGTGGTTCATGTCACAGCAACGGCTCGGCGTCGCAGCGCCGGAGCCCGAAGCGACCAACTCCCGGCATGGCACGCACGAAACCACGCGCACTGCGGTGGTGGTTCACCGGACTGGCGGCAGTGCTGTCGGCGCTCGTCGTCGCGGTCGCCGTGACCGCGGCGGACAGCGTTACGGAGCACCGCGGCGTGACCGCGTACGCGGAAGCCGAGAGACCACCGCCCATCTCCGCCCCATCCGAGTCCGCGGCTCCGGCACCCGCGCCGCGTTCCGCGGGAAGCACACCCGCCGACGCGCCGAGATTCCCGGACGCCGGCCTCGAGCACGACTTCACCGCACTCGGTGTGGCGGTCCACGACCGGCACGCGGGCGAGACGGTGCTGCGGGACGGAGCCGACCGGCAGTTCACCTCGGCGTCGCTGGTGAAGCTGCTCGTCGCCTTCGAAGCGCTCGAACACCACGCGCGGACCGTCGACATCCACACGATGCTCGCGCGCAGCGACGACGACATCGCCGGACTGCTGTGGGTGCGCCACGGCGGCCCCGAGATCGTGACGACCTGGGCGCAGCGACTGGACCTGCCGGGCACCGCACCACCGGCGCAGGCGAACCGCTGGGGCGACACGCTCACCACCGCCGACGACGTCGTCGCCGTGTACCGGTACCTGCTCACCGACGCGCCAGCCGACGTGCGCGAGGTCGTCCTCGGCGGCCTGCGCGCCGTCACTCCACTGGGCGCCGACGGGTTCGACCAGTCCTTCGGCATCCCGGACGCGACGGGCGAGGCAGGGGCGGTGAAGCAGGGCTGGGCCTGCTGCCTGCCCGACCGCGTCCTGCACAGCACCGGCGTGGTCGGCGCCCACGACCGCTACGTCGTGGTGGTGCTGACGAGGAGCCCGAGCACGGTCGGGTGGGAGACCGCCTCCGCCGACGTCACCGACGTCGTCACCCAGGTGCTGAACGCGCTGCCCGAGTGACCGCCCCGCACGCGGGTATCCGGGGGCATGCTGACTTCCATCGCGCGCGGCGCCGCCGCGGGAGCCGCGGGGACCACCGCCCTGCACGCCGCCACCTATCTCGACATGACACTGCGGGGCCGCCCGTCGAGCAGCACGCCGCAGCAGACGATCGACAAGCTCAGCGAGGCCGCGGGCACGCACATCCCCGGAGACGCCGAGAAGCAGGAGAGCCGCAAGTCCGGGCTCGGTGCGCTGCTCGGCATGGTCACCGGGACCACGGTGGGCGTGGGATACGGCGCGCTGCACGGCCTCGGCTGGCGGCCTCCGATGCTGGTGGGCGCCGCGGTGGCGACGGTGGCCGCGATGGTCGGGTCCAGTGCGCCCATGACGGTCCTGGGAGTGACCGACCCGCGCACGTGGAGCGCGTCCGACTGGGTCAGCGACGTGCTACCGCACGCTGCCTACGGCCTCGTCACGGCGGCCACCTACCGTCTGACCGAGCACGGCCGGTCCTCGCGCCGGTGCCGTCGCAGGACGCAGCGAAGGCCACCTTTGCTGCGTCTGGTGCAGTGAGGGTGGCCTTCGCGGCACCCTGGCCAGGCCCGCACGGGCTCAGCCGGACAGCAGTTCCCGGGCCGCCTCCACCACCGAGTCGGCGTCGATACCGGCGTGCCGGAGCTGCTCGGCCGGCGTGGCGGAACCCGGCAGTGCGAGCACGCCGAGCTTGAGCACCGACGGCATCGCGAGCGCGCCCGTGAGCGCGTCCAGCACGGCGTCGCCCAGCCCGCCCTGAGGCCAGTGGTCCTCCACAGTGACGACCCGCCCGGTGTCGGCCGCCGCCCGCCGCAGCGTGGCCGCGTCACACGGCTTGACCGAGTACAGGTCGATCACCCTGGCGTTGACACCGGAGTCGGCGAGCACGTCGGCCGCGCGCAACGCCTCGGGCACCGTGATACCGGCTGCCACGATCGTGACCTCGTCCGTCGCGGACGAGCGCAGCACCTTGCTGCCGCCCACGGGGAACGTCTCCTCCGGCCCGTACAGCACCGGCATCTCCCCACGGGTCGTGCGCAGGTACCGGATGCCGGAGTGCTCCGTCATGGCGGCGACCAGGTGCGCCGTCTGGTTCGCGTCACACGGGTAGAGCACGGTGCTGCGCCACAGCGCGCGGAACAGGGCCAGGTCTTCCAGGCCCATCTGCGACGGCCCGTCCTCGCCGATGGAGACCCCGGCGTGCGAACCCGCGAGACACAGGTCGACGCCACTGATGGAGGCCATCCGGACGAAGTCGTACGCACGACTCCAGAACGCCGCGAACGTCGCCGCGAACGGCAGCCAACCCCGCACCGCCAGGCCGACTGCAGTGGCCGTGAGCTGCTGCTCCGCGATGTGGCACTCGACGAAGCGCTCGGGATGCTCGGCCTCGAAGTAGCCGGTGCGGGTGGAGTCGGCGACCTCGGCGTCGAGCACCACGAGATCGGAGCGCGCGTGTCCCAGTGCCGCCAGCGCCTGCCCGAACGCGGTGCGCGGGGCGACCTGATCGCCACGCTCGTAGACCGGGATGGCCAGCGACCGCAGATCGGGCCGGGAGGGCTGCTCGTACTCGGGTGCCTCCACCTGGACCCGGATGGCGCGGCGGCCACCCAGTTCGGCCACCGCCTCGGCGGCGTCGGGAAGCGGCT
This sequence comes from Saccharomonospora piscinae, assembly GCF_005862235.1. Lineage (GTDB taxonomy): Bacteria > Actinomycetota > Actinomycetes > Mycobacteriales > Pseudonocardiaceae > Saccharomonospora > Saccharomonospora piscinae. The sequence goes on from NZ_VCEK01000002.1 coordinate 203,063, forward strand.
TGCCGTGGGCGCCCTCGGCGTCCTCCACCGCGCGCACCCCGCTGCCCTTGCGGGTGCGGGCGAGCACGGCGGTGGGCCCGCCGGTGTGGGCGGCGGCCTCGGTGTACGCGGCGTCGATCGCGTCGGTGTCGTGGCCGTCCACCTCGATCGTGTGCCAGCCGAACGCGCCCAGCCTGCGCGCGTAGGCGCCGGTGTCCCAGCCGTGGCGCGTGGGACCGCGCTGCCCGAGGCGGTTCACGTCGATCACGGCGGTGAGGTTGCGCAACCGTTCGTGCGCGGCGAACTCGACCGCCTCCCACACCGAGCCCTCGGCCAGCTCGCCGTCGCCGCACAGCACCCACACCCGGAAGTCGCGCTTGTCCAGCCGCAGCCCCGACCAGGCGATGCCCGCACCGATACCCAGCCCCTGCCCGAGCGAGCCGGTGGCCACGTCCACCCACGGCAGCGCGGGCGTCGGATGGCCCTGGAGGCGGCTGCCCGACGAGCGGTACCACCGCAGTTCCTCCGGCGAGATCGCGCCTGCCGCGACGTACATCGCGTACAGCAGCGGGGACGCGTGCCCCTTCGAGAAGATCAGGTGATCGTTCGCGGGGTTCTGGGACGCCTCGAAGTCGTAACGCAGGTGCCGGGCCAGCAGCACCGCCATCAGATCCGCCGCAGACAGCGACGACGTCGGGTGTCCGGAGGACGCGGCGTCGGCGGCGAGGATCGCGTCCACCCGAAGCTGCCTGCCCAGAGCGGTGAGCAGATCGTGGTCCGACGCGGTGACCGGCGAGTGCGGCATGCCCCTGAATACCCGCCTTCGGAGAGGCCCTAACCGGGCGCGGGGAGCGGCGGTGCGCCTGGTAGCCTTCTCGGCGGAGGATTGGCCGAGCGGCCTAAGGCGCACGATTGGAAATCGTGTTGGGTTAACAGCCCTCACGGGTTCGAATCCCGTATCCTCCGCTCACGCGACGCCGGGCACCCGCAACACGGGTGTCCGGCGTTTCGCTGTCAGGGGCGCGGCGTATCTTTCGTGGACCCGACGCGAGGAGGCGCGGATGAGCGTGCTGGCCGAGGCACGGCGGGAACGCCGCGAGCTGGCGGACTTCCTTGAGCAGTTGGAGCCACACCAGTGGGAGGCGCCGACGCTGTGTTCACGGTGGACGGTCCGCGAGGTCGTGGCCCACATGATCAGCTACGAGGAACACACATCCCGCGACCTTCTCAACCGCCTGGCGAAGGCGCGCTTCCGGTTCGGTGAGATCAACCAGGTCGGGCTGGCCGAGTACGCCCACCTCGGCCCGGCCGAACTCGTCGCGTTCCTGCGCGCCCACCTCGATCCGCGGGGCGGCACCCGCGGGTTCGGCGGCCGGATCGCCCTCGTGGACGCCCTGATCCACCACCAGGACATCCGCAGGCCACTCAACCTGCCCCGCACCGTCCCGGTGCAGCGGCTGCGGTACGCGCTGCCGTTCGCGGTCGTCGGCCCGCCGCTGCGCGGCTTCTGGCACGCGCGGGGAGTGCGGCTGGTCGCGACCGACCTCGGCTGGTCCTACGGCCGGGGCCCCGAAGCCCGGGGCCCCGGCGAGGCGGTCCTGATGGCGCTGACCGGCCGTGCGGGAGTCGCGCGGGAACTGACCGGCCCCGGCGCGGAGATCCTCCGGCGCAGGCTCGGCTGACCACCACGCCTTCTCCTCACCGCGCCTCTTCCGTCACCGCGCCACGGAAGCGCTTGAGCCGCAGGCTGTTGCTCACCACGAACACGGAGCTGAACGCCATCGCCGCTCCCGCGATCATCGGGTTGAGCAGCCCGGCTGCCGCCAGCGGCAGCGCCGCCACGTTGTAGGCGAAGGCCCAGAACAGGTTGCCCTTGATGGTGGCGAGCGTGCGCCGGGACAACCGGATGGCGTCGGCGGCGACCCGCAGGTCACCCCGCACCAGGGTCAGATCGCCCGCCTCGATCGCCACGTCGGTGCCCGTGCCCATCGCCAGCCCGAGGTCGGCCTGTGCCAGCGCGGCGGCGTCGTTGACGCCGTCCCCGACCATCGCGACGACGGCGCCGTCGTTCTGCAGCCGCTGCACGACGTCGACCTTGTCCTGCGGCAGCACCTCGGCGATGACCCGCTCGATACCGACCTCGGCCGCGACCGATTTTGCGACGGCCTCGTTGTCGCCGGTCAGCAGCACGGGCGTCAGGCCGAGTTCCCGCAGCCGGGTGACCGCCTCGGGCGAGGTCGGCTTCACGGTGTCGGCCACCACGAGCACGCCCCTGGCCCTGCCGTCCCAGCCGACCGCGACCGCGGTCCCGCCGTGCCGTTCGGCCTCGGCCTTGGCCTCGGCCAGCTCGGGCGGCAGGTGCTGACCCCAGTCCGCCAGCAACGCCGTGCGGCCGACCAGCACGGCCCGCCCCGCCACGACACCCTGCACCCCGAGTCCCTCGACGTTGTCGAAGCTCTCCGGGGTGTCGAGGTCCCCGACCCGCTCGGCGGCGCCGGCGGCGATCGCCTGCGCGATGGGGTGCTCCGAGGCGTTCTCCACCGCACCGGCCAGGCGCAGCACCTCGTCGGCGTCCTCGCCCTCGGCGACGTGGATACCCGACAGAGCCATCCGGCCGGTGGTCACGGTGCCCGTCTTGTCGAGCACGACCGTGTCGACCCGGCGTGTGGACTCCAGGACCTCGGGCCCCTTGATGAGGATGCCGAGCTGCGCTCCGCGTCCCGTGCCGACCAGCAGTGCGGTCGGCGTGGCCAGCCCCAGCGCGCACGGGCACGCAATGATCAGCACCGCGACGGCGGCGGTGAACGCGGCCGAGGTCGCCGCGCCCGTGCCGAGCCAGAACACGAGCGTGCCCAGCGCGAGCGCGATGACGATCGGCACGAAGACACCGGAGACGCGGTCGGCGAGCCGCTGCACGGCCGCCTTACCCGACTGGGCGTCCTCGACGAGCTTCGCCATCTGCGCGAGCTGGGTGTCCGCCCCCACCCGCGTCGCCCGCACCAGCAGGCGCCCGCCGGAGTTGACCGTGGCGCCCACCACGGTGTCGCCGGGCCGCACCTCGACCGGCACGGATTCGCCGGTGAGCATGCTGGCGTCGACCGCCGAGCTGCCCTCCTCCACCACGCCGTCCGTGGCGACCTTCTCGCCGGGCCGGACGACGAAGCGGTCACCGACCGCCAGCTCGGCCAGGGCGATGCGCCGTTCCCGGCCGTCCCGCAGCACGGCGACGTCCTTCACCCCGAGCTCAAGCAGCGCGCGCAGGGCGGCACCCGCACGCCGCTTCGACCGCGCCTCGAAGTAGCGGCCCGCGAGGATGAACGTCGTCACCCCCGCCGCGACCTCCAGGTAGATGTTGGCGTCGCCGCTCACCCGCTCGATGGTCAGCTCGAACGGGTGGGTCATTCCCGGCATCCCCGCGCTGCCGAACAGCAGCGCGTAGAGCGACCACGCGAAGGCCGCCAGCGTGCCCATCGACACCAGCGTGTCCATCGTGGCCGCCCCGTGCCGCAGATTGGTCCACGCCGCGCGGTGGAACGGCCACGCCGCCCAGGTCACGACCGGCGCGGCCAGGGTGAGCGAAATCCACTGCCAGTAGTCGAACTGGAGTGCCGGAACCATCGCCAGCAGGATCACCGGCACGGACAGCACGGCCGCGCCGACCAGCCGTTGCCGCAGCGACCGCGTGGCCTCGTCGTCGGGCTCGGATTCGGGTTCCGCCTCGTCGTCCTCGCGGGGCAGCTCCGCCGAGTAGCCCGCGTCCTCCACGGTGGTGACCAGCCGCGCGGGGTCCAGCTCACCGGGGAAGCTGACCCGGGCCTTCTCCGTCGCGTAGTTGACGGTGGCCGTGACGCCGTCGAGCTTGTTGAGCTTGCGCTCGACGCGGTTGGCGCAGGAGGCGCAGGTCATCCCGCCGATCGAGAGCTCGATGTCGCGCTGGGCGAGAGTTGCCTCGGATGTCATCGCGTCCCCTGGTCAGGCGGTCAGGGTGTAGCCGGCCTCGGTGACGGCGCCACGGACCTCGTCGTCGGTGAGCGCCCGCTCACTGGTGACGGTGACCGCGCCCGTGGGGAGGTCGACGGCCACACTCGTGACTCCGGCCAGCTCGCCGACCTCCTCGGTCACCGAACGCACGCAGTGCTCGCAGGTCATGCCGGTCACGGTGTAGGTCTGCTCGGCCATCTCGCTCGTCCTCTCGTCGGGTGTTTCTCGGCAGGGATGGTGCTCGTGATCAGGAGCGCACCAGGCGGGCGATGGCGTCGCTGGCTTCCCGAACCTTCTCGTCGGCCGCGGCGCCGCCCTCGGCGATCGCCTCGGCGACGCAGTGCCGCAGGTGTTCGTCCATCAGCCCGAGGGACACCGCCTGCAGGGCCTTCGTGGCCGCCGAGATCTGCGTGAGCACGTCGATGCAGTACTCGTCGTTCTCGACCATCCGCTGAAGCCCTCGGATCTGTCCCTCGACCCGGCGCAACCGCTTGAGGTACGCCTCCTTGTCACCCGTGTATCCCCGCATGTCCGCTCCTCTTCTCGTCGGTGCCTCCCACGCTACCCCGTACCCGTATCCCCGAAGCAGCGTCGGTGACGCCCGACCCGGCTTTTATACCCTAGGGGGGTAGAGCATTGTCAAGCTGGTGCGCACGATCGAGTAACCCGAGTTGAGCAGCCCTCCGCACCGGAACCGTGACTCACGGACCCATACCCCCTACGTGTATCTCTCCCGGAGGGCGCGGACTGCGACGGACAGCGCAGGGCCGTTACCCCACCTACCTGCTGTGCGACGTCGATCAGTCACGCTAAGTTGGTAGCGCGCGACAGCACCCGACGTCTGCAAGGAGCTCGCCCCATGCCCGGTGTGGAAGAGATTCGCGCGGGGATCGCCCTCGCGAACGAGAAGGCTTCCGCGAGCATCGCCGCCCTCCAGCAGGCCGCCCAGTCACTCGAGGAAGCGCAGCAGTCGCTCGCCCAGGCCACGACCGGGAGCACGCAGGAGGAGGTCAACCAGGCCCACGGCCTGCTCGCCGAGGCCCTCCAGGCGGTGACCGGCACCCAGAGCACCATCATGGCGTGCATCTCCTCCGCCGAGAGCTACTCGGCCCGGCTGTGACGGCGCGACCGCGACGATGTCACTGGAGCAGTTGCGACACCTGCTGAGCGGCGTGCTCGACGCCGTCGCGGACACGGGCGCGCACAACGCCGAGGCACGGCGGCTGCTCGACGATTACCGCAGGGTGGTCGTCGACGCGCAGGCGCAGGCGCAGCCGTGGCTACCTGCCGAACTGGGCAGGGCCGTAGAGCAGCTCGACGCCAACCAGGCGCGCCTCGACACCGTGCGCGACCTGCTCACCAGCTACCAGTCGAGGTTGTGACAGCGTGCCGATGGGACGCAAGGCCGCGCAGCAGCGCACCCGCGTGACGAACGCGCTGGACGCGCTGCGCCAGCAGATCGGGCTCACCCTCGGCGCCGCACGCAACGCCCACCAGGCCGCCGAGGACGAGCTGCTGCGGCTGCGGCTGGAACAGCTCGTGGTGTCGGTGGGGCTGGAGCGCGCCGCCGACGATTCCCGCGTGGCCGAGTACCGCGCCGATCCCGGTATGCAGGCCGTGCTGGCGTGGCTGGACAGCGTGCGCAGCCGCTTCTACGCCGACTGGGCCGACGGCCCGCAGCGGTTGCGGCAACTCGTGGCGTCGGCAGCGCCCGGTCCGGCGGGGCGTCCCGCCGGGGAGTGGCTGGGCCGGCTCGGCGCGCTCGACGCCGGCGATCCTCCGGAGCTGTGGCGGATCGGCTCGGCCACGGTGGACGGCACCAGCGTCGGCAAACCGGCGGGCACCACACTGACCTTCGACGTGGCGGTGCCGCTGCTGGAGGAGTCGCACCTGTCGATCACGTCGGTGCCCCGGAGCAGGCCGACGGTGGACGCGCTGGTGGAGGCCCTGCTCATGCGGGTGCTCAGCACGTTCGCCCCCGGCGCGGTGAAGGTGCACCTGTGGGACGTCGGCCAGCTCACGGCGGTACTGCCCAACTTCTACGCCCTGAGCCGCACCAGCGCCGTGACCGTCCACGACCCGACGCGCCTGGTGGACCTGCTCGACGAACTCGCCGGGCACATCCGCCGCATCCACTCGCACACGCTGCAGTCCGGTCACCCCTCGCTGCGCGCCATGCGGGCGGCCACCGGCAAGCGCGGCGAGCCGTGGCGCGTGGCCGTGCTGTACGGCAACGGCGAGGACCTGGCCCCCGAACACCTGCGCGACCTGCGCCGGGTCGCCAGCGGCGCGCTCGCGGCGGGGATCTCGCTGATCCTCGTCGACGTCCCCACCGTGCTCGGCGGCTCGGTGGAGACCATCAGCCTGCTCGACGACCGCCGCGCGGTCACGTCGATGACCGGGTCGGAGGTCGTGGTGGACCTCGACCCGCCACTGCCCGCGGGCCAGGTCGCCGGAGCGGCGGCCCGCCTGGCCGAGGCCATCGTGACCCGGCAGGGCGGACCCCGCTCGTTCCACGACCTGCTGCCGACGGAGTTCGGGCGAGAACACTCGGCGCGGGAGCTGCGCGCCCCGATCGGCTTCCACGAGGGCGAGCCGGTGGAGATCGTGATCGGCGACGCCACGCCGCACGCCCTCATCGGCGGGCCGAGTGGTTCGGGCAAGACGAACCTGCTCTACGCGCTGCTCGGCAGCCTCGCGGCCCGTTACACCCCCGACGAGCTCGCGCTGTACCTGCTGGACTTCAAGGAAGGGGTGTCGTTCGCGGGGCTCGCGCCCGGCAAGAAGGACGAGAGCTGGCTGCCGCACGCCCGGCTCGTGGGCGTCAACGTCAACACCGACCGCGAGTTCGGACTGGCGCTGCTGCGGTTCCTCTCCGACGAGATGCGGCGCCGCTCGGCCGTGGCCAAGGAGTTCGAGGTCACCAACATCGCGGAGCTGCGCGAGCAGGACCCGCACGGGCACTGGCCCCGCATCGTCGCCGTGATCGACGAGTTCCAGTACCTGTTCGCCGAGCGCGACTCGGTGACGGCCATGGCGACCGCGCTGCTGGAGGATCTGGCCCGCCGGGGCCGTTCGCAGGGCATCCATCTCGTCCTCGCCAGCCAGGACATCGCGGGCATCGAGGCGTTCTGGGGCAAACCGGCCGTGTTCGAGCAGTGCACGTTGCGCGTGGCGATGCCGAAGGCGAGGCGGGTGCTGGCCGAGGCCAACCAGGCCGCCGTCGCGGCGCCCCGCTGGCACGCCGTCGTGAACCACGAGTCCGGGGTAGCGCACGGCAACCAGCTCGCGCACATCCCGGACGCCAGCGGCAGAGACACGTTCCCCTCGTTGCAGCGCGAGCTGTGGCAGCGCTACGCCAACCACGGTCACCCCCGGCTGTTCGACGGCGCCGTCGCGCCCCGACTCGACCGCTCCACCGCGTTCGCCTCCCTCGGCCCCGAGCCCGACCGGCCGCGGGCGCTGGTCGGCCAGGCGATCGAGGTCGCCGACAACGCGCACAGCGTGGAGCTGTCGGCCGCCCCGGGCCGCAACCTCGCGGTGCTGGGGACCAACCGGCCGGAGGCGCTGTCCGTACTCGACGCGGCGGCGCGCTCGCTGGCCCTGCAGTGTGAGGCCGGTGCCGTGGAGTTCGTCCTCGGCTGCGCCGTGGAGTCGTGCCTGCCCGAGGTCCGCGCGCTGTCGGAGCGGCTGGCCACGGCAGGGCACAAGGTGACGACCGCGACCGGCGACGAGATCCCCGCGCTGGTGGCCGACTTGGCCGACCGCCTGCCTGGCTCGACCACGGCGACGTTCGTGCTGCTCTACGGGGTGGACGCGGCCCTGCCCGCGCTCGAGAAGAAGGAACCCGCCCGCGCCAGCGGGCTCGACCACCTGCGGGCCGTGCTCAAACAGGGCCCGGTACGCGGTCTCCACGTGCTGGGCTGGTGGCGCGGTGTCGCGCGGCTCAAGGACACGCTGGGCTTCGGCGGCACCGAGGACATCGGCGCCTGGGTGGCGTTGGACGTGCAGGGCAACGAACTCGCCCCGTTCTGCGCGGGCCAGGTGGTCCACTGGTCGCCCCGGCCGGGGCGCGCGCTGTTCTTCGACCGGAGCACGCACGCGAGCCCCGAGGTCACCATCCCGTTCCACCCACCGGAGGCCGCCGATGCCTGACGAGCCCACCGCGGCCGTGCGGTACAAGGAGATCATGGGACTGGCCCGCAGGGCCGCCGACGAGCTCCGCGAGTGGGAACGCAGGCGGGCCGCCGAGCTGGAGTCCCGCATCGCCGAAGCACAGGCGCGGCTCGACGCGCTGGCCGAGCAGGAGACGGCCGCACAGGAACGGGCGCATCGCTGGTGGCGGATGGCGTGCGACAACGTCGACCGCCTGCCGTGGCTGGAACCGGGGCAGCAGCCCGCCGTCGTCACCTCCGCACGGGGAGAGTGGGCCGACCGCTACGCCGAGGACATCCGGATCACCTACCGGGAACTGACCAACGCCATCAACGACCTGGGCTGGCGGGCACGCCGCTGAGAGCCTCTAACACATTGGCGTTCGATCAGGGAGCGGCGGCCAGGCGGTCCCCTACCGGGGTCGCGAGCGTCCCCGGCGGGGGCCCAGGCTCGCAAGGCGGAGGGGCGTCCGCGTACTGGAAGTACGTGGGCGATCCTCCAACGCAGCGAGGCGCCGCCTGGCCGCAGCGAGCCGAACAGACCAATGTGTTAGGGGCTCTGAGGGCGCGCCCGCCGGGGTGTCGCTACCGGGGCAAAAACCGCACGATCTGCGGATCGTGGTCGCTGGCCTGGTCGGCGAACTCGGCGTTGACGTGGACGACGTCGTAGTCCACGCGATGCGGCGCCGCCGACACGAGAATGTGGTCGAGCACCTGCGAGTTGCCCTCGAACACGTAGCTGTAGCGCTCGTCCGGAGGCAGTGTGTCCACCAGGGACCCCAGCGCGCCGCCCTCGGTCAGCGTCGCCAGCGTCGGCGAGAACGGGAAGTCGTTGAGATCGCCCGCCACGACGACGTTCGCGCGCCGGTCCACCGCCAGCAGCTCGCCAACGAAGTCCCGCACCACCTCGGCCTGACGCACGCGCTGCGGCTCGGTCGTGCGCTCGGGCGGCTGGAAGCGGCCGTGCGTGGGCTGGTCACCGCCCTTCGAGGCGAAGTGGTTGGCCACCACGAACACCGTCCTGCCCCGGAACACGAACTCGCCTGCCAGGGGCTTGCGGCTCTCGTGCCACGCCGGGTCGGCGGGCTCGATGCGGCCGGGCGAGACCGACAGCCGCGCGCCGCCCGGCGCGCGCCGCGCCCGCACCGGCGTCGTGGCGTCGCCGCCCTCGCGGTCGACGAACGACACGCGCTCCGGGTCGAACAGGAACCCGACCCGGATGTTGCCGCCGGGCTGCCCGCCGTCGGCGCCCTCCACCGGATCGATCTGCCGCCACTCGTAACGCGGGCCGTCGGCCTCCACGATCGCGTCGGTGAAGCGCCGCAGCGTCTCGTCGGCCGACACGACACCGTCACCGATGCCCTCGGGCCCGTTGTCGTCCTGGATCTCCTCCAGCGTGAGGATGTCCGGGGACCGCAGGTTCGTTACCACGCCCTCGGCCAGCTCGGCGAACTTCTCCCCGCCGTCCACGGCGGACAGGTTCTCGACGTTGTAGGTCGCCACGGACAGCTCACCGGGGCGCTGGGGCCGCGTGACCTCGCGTTCCAGGCCGCCTCGCTTGACCTCGCCGAGCGTGTTCGCCATGAGCGTGTACCCGCCGTAGGAGTCGTAGGCCACCGGCCCCGACGTGACACCCGCGAGCGTGTCGCCCGTGTCGGCCTCGGGGAACGGGCGCTCGGAGAACGGGATCAATGACTCGATCTTGAGAACGCCCGTGTTCGGCCGGTCGTAGCCCGAGTAGACCGTGCCGCCACGCTCGCTGGGATTCTGTTCGGGCTTCGTCGTCACGTACAGCTCGTTGTAGTCGGTGCTGCGACTGACGAGCCTGGAGTCGACCACGGAGACCAGCTCACCCTCGTGCGCCTCCCAGAAGTCGAGCGCGTAGGTGTCCGGGCGCAGCGTGAGCCCCTCGATGCTGCCGCCGGGCCGCGCGCTGAGCCGCTCGGGCACCGTGTCCGGGCCGACGGGAAGTGCCTCTGGAACGTCCGCGCCCCGTGCGGTGACCGTCCACTCGGCGTCGACGAGTTCCGTCGTGGACTGCGCGGCGGTCGTGGCGGGATCACCCGGGTAGTACTCGGCGACGGTCCCGGTCGCCGCGAACACGTCGCCCGGTGCGACGCTCGGAGTCCGGTCGCCGGTGAACACGAACAACCCCTCGCTGGTGCGCGGGTCCCCGTCGCCGTGCGCGTCCTGGATCCAGAACCCCCGGCTCGCCCCGAACGTGCGCGTGGCGGTGACCACGCCGGGAACCGTCACGCGGTCGCCCTCCAGCGGCGACAGCCGCGTGGTGCCCTGGACGTCGTGGATGCGGGTCGCGGTCGGCGCCGGAGCCCCTTCGGCGACCGCCCCCGGAGTCACGACCACACCGAGTGCCGCCACCAGTGCCGCGCCACCGGCCATCGTCGCTCTGCGTTGGGAAGACATCACCGGGGCATACTGGCCCACCCAGGCGAACGAAGAGAAGCCACCGATCGTCTGACGACGGTCGAGCAGCGGATATTACATCGCTCTGCAGCGTTTGTTACGCCTAGGTGTAACAAACGCTGCGCCACGGTGTAGTATTTGCCGCATGGAGCAAGGGGTGGCATTGAGCGCACTGGGCGAGTACACCTCGCAGCAATGGGGCTTGGTCACCGCCGCTCAGGCCGTGCGAGCGGGCGTGGACCGGGTTACTCTCGCTCGATTGGCGGACGCCGGTCATCTCCAACCGGTCCGCCGCGGCGTATACGCACTGGACGCCGCGCCAGAGCCCCGTCTTCGCGAGCAACAAGCCGTATGGCTGTCTCTCAACCCAACCGTCCCCTCCTGGGAACGCCCGAAGCTGGACCCGGGAGGCGGGGTCGTCTCACATACCTCAGCGACGATCGCGCACGGCGTCGGCGATCTGGTCGCGGACGCCGTCGAGTTGACCACACCTCGGCGTCGCACCTCCCGTGATCCGGCTGTGAGACTGCGCGTCGGGCAGTTGACGGAAGACGAAGTCGTACTCCTTGACGGGCTTCCCGTGACGAGCCTTGAACGCACGATCCTCGACCTGCTCGACCGCCGCACGGACGCCAGTCACGTCGCACAGGTCGTGCGCGACAGCATCGACGAACACCGTCTTGACCTACCGGCGCTGACATCGCGCATGGGCCCTCACGCCCGTGCGTACGGCCTGAAGACCAGGGACGGCAATCGACTACTCGACCACCTTCTCGCCGACACGCACGCGGGATCGCGCCCGGTTTGGAGTGCCTGAATGCCCTATTCCAGCCCCAAGGCCCTGCAGAATGCGCTGAACGCCCGCTCGCGCGTCGCCGCGCGCGAGCGCGGAACTCCGCCGGAACAGTTGATGAACAGGTTCTACCTCAGCCGTCTCATGGCTCGGGTATTCGTCCACGACCCGACGGGCTGGATACTCAAGGGCGGCCAGGCACTACTGGCTCGCTGGCCCGACGCTCGGTACTCACGAGACGTCGATCTCTACCGAGAACACACCAGCGCACTCGGAGAAGCCGTGGGCGCCCTCCGCGACGCCGCCGTCATCGATCTCGGTGACTTCTTTCGTTACGAGTTCCGCGATGTAGAGCAGCAGTGGGAGGAGGGCGTCACCTGCCGGGTCCGATTCGAAACCTACTTCGGCAGCAAGAACTGCGGCGTGGTCGCCGTCGACGTGGTGGCCAATCTTCGACCGCAGGGCTGCCCGTACAGGGGACCGCTCGACCAGCCTTTCGACATCGATCTCGGTGAAGGCATGGTTCCAGAAGTCCGAATGTGGCCGCTAGAAGATCATGTCGCCGACAAGATCGCGGCGATGTACGAACGTCATTCCGGTAGGCCATCCAGTCGCTACAAAGACCTCGTCGATCTCGTACTGATGGCCTCGCGCGCCGAACTGGACGGCACCGGCACACATGCGGCTCTGCACACGGAGGTCGAGCGGCGCAGTGCTGCAGGCGTTGAAATCACGCTGCCGCAGCAGTTCGAGATTCCCGAACGTACAAGCTGGTCCCGCGGTTACCGGACAGTTGCACGCATTACCCCGGCACTGACCACAGCTTTCCACACCCTCGACGGATGCGAGCCGTTGATGCACGAATTCGTGACACCGTTACTCGGGATGCGACCGCCAGGCTGGTGGGTACCTGCGCGCGGACGCTGGACGTAGCTGTGCTTGCCGGTGTGGAGCCCGAACAGCGACAGGAAGCACGGTCGCGTTCACCTGCTGTGGGCCCTCTTCGCTGACCGGGCGCGCTCGATCGCCGCGTTGTCGAGCACTCGCACGAAAGCGAGCGCGACCACGAGCAACAGCGCCCCGGCGACCCAGAACGGGGCGGTCAGGCCGAACTCGGGGGCCAGCAGGCCCCCGATGGGCGCCCCGCACGTCAGGCCGATCAGGCCGATCGTCTTGTGTGCCCCGTTGACCCGCCCGCGCAAGTCGTCGGGAATCAGCTCCTGGCGCAACGACGTGACCGAGACGCTCCACACGACGGCATGGAAGATGTACAGCGCCAGCATGGCTCCGACCAGCACCACGTTGGTCGTCGTGGCGATCACGAGATACGCGAGACCGCCGAGTGCGACCGCGGCCAGCGTGGTCGTGCCGCGCCCCAGGCGTCGCCGCGCCCGCTCGGCCACAGCCGTGCCGAGCAGTCCGCCGAGGGCCGAGGCCGCCAGCAGGAAGCCGTAGCCGACTTCGCGCAGCCCCAGCCGGTCCTGCGCGAACAGCACCAGCACGGAGAACGGAATCATGTAGGCGATGCTGACCAGGCCGAACATCACGGTCAGCCACTTCAGCAGCGGATGGCGGCGCAACAACCGCACGCCAGAAGCCATGTCCCGCCAGACTGTCGTCCTCGACGTCCTGCGCTCGGTGTGCTCGCGAAAGCGTCCTCGCAGCAGAAGGACACAGATCGCGGCCCCGGCGAACGTGGCCGCGTCGAACAGGATCGGCAGTGCCGCCGCCACCCCAAACAGGAATCCCCCCAATGGCGGTCCGACGAACTCGTCGGCGACCAGCTGGGCGGAGACGATCCGGGCGTTGGCCCGGTCGAGCTGCTCGTCGGCGACCACCGAGGGCAGCAGCGCGAACGCCGAGTTGTCGGCGGCCGTCTCCAGGACACCCAGCCCCACGAACACCGCGTACAGGAACCAGAGACTCGCGAAGCCGAACAGCACGCCGCACCCGAGCAGGGCGGTGAGCACGGCTCTGGCGGCGTTCACCGAGACCATGAGCATCCTGCGATCGGCCCGGTCGACGAGGACGCCGGTCACCATCGAGGTGAAGATCCTCGGCAGCGTGTAGGCGACCGAAACACCGGCCACCAGCAGCGGGTTCTCGGTCAGCATCGAGGCGAGCAGGGGAGCCGCGACGAACATGACCCCGTCGCCGAGGTTCGAGGTCGCGTTGCCGAGCCAGAGCTTGGTGTAGTCCCGACCGAGTTCCCGGCCTCCGGCGCTCACCGGTGCGGGGCACTTCCTGTGCAGTGAAGGCCACCCTCGCTGCGTCTGGTGCAGTGAAAGTGGCCTTCGCTGCGCCACACGCAGTGAAGGTGGCCTTCACGGCACCACGCGCGGGTCACAGCGGCTCGGTCACCAGCGCTTCGCAGGTGCGGACCACCGTGGAGGCGGCGAGGCGCTCCGCCGAGCTGAACACGGGGTTCTCGGCGTACCCGCGCCACCGCCGCAGCGTGCCCGCGGCGGCCTGCCGCAGGGCGGGCTCCGGGGCGTCGACGGCGAGTCTGGCCTGCGGTGCCTCACCGTAGCCGCCGACGAGCCGCGCGGCCTCCTCGCCCAGTTCCTCGGGCAGGCTCACCCTGCCGGTCCGCAGGGTGGAGAACAACCGCAACTCCGCCAGCTCGTGTGCTCCGGTCAGCGTGCGTTCCAGCTCGGTCACCAGTGGTGCCGCCGAGGGCCGTGGTTCCCTGCGCAGCACCACGTCCAGCCCCAGCAGCGCCGAACGTGCCTTCAGCACCGGCGCGCGGCGGGCGACGTAGGTCGACACCGCCTCCCCCAGCGCGTCGAGCCCGCTGCGCCTGCCCAGTTCGGCGGACAGCGCCCGCGGGGTGTCGCGGCCACCGCGGATCAGCGTGGTCGCGAGCCGGATGCCGTACAGCCCGAACCGGCCGAGCAGCTCCGCGCGGTCGGGGTCGGCGCCGAACCGGTCGGCCGACAGCAGCAGCGGGTCCAGTTCGGACTTCGGCGCGGCGGCGAGCGCGGCCAGCAGCTCGAACTCACCGGGGCGCATCGTCCGCGCCGCCAGGGCTGCCAGACCCGCGACGGCCACCACGTCCTGACACAGTTCCGCCAGCGGAGCCTCGGCGGCCCATCTCCGGGCGACCCGCCTCGCCGAGATCAGCGCGTCCACGCGACCGCCACCCAGCTCGTCGGCGCGGGCCAGCACGGCGAGGACGTTCACGGGCGCGAGCCGGATCGCGGGATGGTCGTGTGCCGCCCGGAGCAGGGCCAGGTCGGCCTCATGCGGATGGGGTGCCAGGTAGAGCACCGCGTCCGCCTCCATGCGCAGTGCGTCGGCGACGCGGGGACCGGCCTCCTGGGCCGAGGCCGAGGCGTCGAGCACCAGCAGCTCAGGCCACCCCGCGTCGGCGGGCAGGTGCTGCCACGACATCGGCGCGGCCTGCCGCCTGCCGTCGGCCGCCTCGCCCAGCAGCGCGGCGACGAGCGTGGAGCTGCCCGCGCCCTGCGGCCCCGCCACGGCCACCCTCGGTGGCTCCCCGAACCGCGCGGCGTGGCGGCGCAGCCAGTGGGTGGCGGCCGGGCTGTCCGCGTAGACCTCCTGGGCGCGGGTGAGCAGCGACCAGGCGCGCTCCGCCAGGTTCATGCGGTGAGTCCTCGCACGACGGTGCGGGGTGCCAGCGCCTCCGCCCTCCGCCGCAGCAGGTCCAGCTCGTCGATGCGCCGGGCCACCTCGCGCATCGCCGTGCCGCGTTCGGCCGTCTCGGCGTCGATGACCTGCTTCACCCGTTGCGCACCGTCGCTGATCTCGGTGCGCAACTCGTGCGCCACCGCCGTGCAGCGGTCCCGCAGCTCCCGGTGGATGAGGCGCACGGTGTCCTTGCTCTCCTTGCCGTAGGCGAGGAAGAAGTCGTCCACATAGCGGTGTGCTGCCGTCCTCGCCGTGGCCTGGCGGCGTTTGAGGCGGGTGCCGCGTTCCTCGAACACGCTCTTCGCCCCGAACGCCACACCGGCGCCGAGGGAGATCGGGTTGATCAGATCCATGCCGGCCAGCGTCGTGGCGAGCCCGAACATCAGCAGGCCGCTGTAGGACCCGCGCATCCCGACGAACAGCTTCTGGCCGAGGGTGAACTTCTCCACGTTCGGCATCCGCAGCTCGTCGAGCTCGTCCCTGGTGAGACCGTGCAGGACCGAATCCGGCTCGAACAGCTCGGAACGCGGCGGCTCGATGACGGCGGCGAGCTTGCGGGTGATCCACTCGAACCGGTCGAGCAGCCAGCCCGAGTTCGCCTCGGCCGCGCTGCGCAGGTTGTCCCGCAACCACTCCTCGAACTCCGGCCAGTCCTTCACCGGATCGGCGGTCTCGAAGTACTCGTCGGCCTCACGCAGGATGCGGCGCGTGCGATCGCGCAGGTCGTAGTCGAGATCGGCGGTGAGGTCGGCGACCTCGTCGGACAGGATGGTCTGCCAGCGCGCGGACTCCCGCTGCAGGCGATCGAGCTTGCGGCTGGCGGCGCGGTAGCGGGCGGTCAGCTCACCGTCCCCACCCTGCTGCAACTCGGCCAGCCGCTCCCGCAGCGGCGGCACCACCCGTTCCACGGCGAGCCGGGTCAAAGCTCCGGCGCTGCGCCTGCGCAGCACGTCCACATTGCCCATCAGCTCGTGGTGCAGGTACGAGATCAGCGCGGGGTAGCCGGACTCGTCGTTCAGCGCGGTGTCGTTGGTCTTCGCCGCCAGCATGCGCAGCGTCGACGAGACGGGGAACAGCGCCACCGGCAGCCCGTGGTGCTCCAGCCGCGCGCGGTTGCGCTCGGCCACCCGCTGCCAGCCGGGGACGAGGTCGGTCTTGGTCAGAACCACCGCCGCGGTGGGGCAGACGGTCAGCACACGCTCCATGACGGCCAGCTCGTCCGGCGAGAGGTCGCGAGTCACGTCGCTGGCCAGCAACACCGCGTCCGCCTGCGGCAGCGTGGCCAGCGCGGCACGGGCGTGCTCACCGCCGTCGCCGCCACAGGGCGGGGTGTCGATCAGCCGCAGCCCGGTTTCGAGCAGTTTGCGGGGCAGGCCCACCTCGACCCGCGCCACCCCGCTCCTGCGGTTCGCGTCGGCGGTCGCGTGCTCGACCGGGACCGGGATCTGGTCACCGCTGGTGAGTGCGGGAACCGCGGGGGCGGGGCCTTCGAGGACCAGGCTGTCCGCGGGCTCTGATCCGATCATCGGTGCCGGGTCGCCGGGCACCAGCATCGCGGAAGGGGATGCCGAGTACTTCACGACGGCGGGCACGGTGGTGGTGAGGTCGTCCCCCACCGCGCAGACGGCGGAGCCCAGCAGGCCGTTGAGCAGTTGACTCTTGCCCTGCCCCGCCGCGCCGAGTACCACGACCCGGACGGCGGGCTGCGCCAGTTCCGCACGGCGGGCACGCAACCGCCCGGCGAGGTCGGCTCGGTCGTGCGCGGCGCACGACCGGATGGCCTCGTCGAGCACGTCGAGCCACGGAGTTGCCTTCATACGATCGGACAGTGTGCCTCGTTCACGCAACGCAGTACAGGCCGGGCTCGTGATATCACCGAGCCCGGCCTGTTATGCGCCTGATATGACTGAGAGTCAGCTACCGAGGCCCAGATCGCCGACGACGGGCGCGTCAGACAGCACGTCTTCACCCTTTTCAGTGACGGTGCCCAGCGGGCTGTCACTGACCGTGTCGGTGACGTTCGAGACGCCCGGAACCTGCTCCGTCGCCTCCGTGATGTCGCTCTTGGCCTCGCCCGCCGACTCCGGCAGCGGGTTGACCACCGGCAGCTCCGGCATCTCCGGCGTCTCGTTCGGCACCGCGAAGCCGAGGTCGCCGGGCACCGAGGTCAGGCTGGAGTGCACTTCGGACGCCAGGTCGTACACCGAGCCGCCCACGTTCGGCAGGTTCGAGTCGATGTCGGCCACCTGCAGCGGCTCGTTGATGTCCGGCACCACGTCGCGCGGCTCGGACAGTACGGCGTCGTCCACACCGGGCGCGGACGCCGCGTCCACCGGAACGGCGGGCACGTCGACGGGCACGTCGACGGGCAGGTCGGCGGCGGGCACACCGGCGGGAACGTCCACCGGCAGCTCGTCCGTGGCCGAGCGCGCCACCCCGTGCAGAGCGGCACCGCCGGAGGCCACGTAGGTGACGACCGTGCTGGCGGCGGCCTCGCTGCCCCGGGTGATCGTGTCCGTGTCGAGGGTGTCGGCGAGGTCCCCGGTGGTGTCGAGCTCGGGCACGCTCAGCGTCGGCTCACCCGTCAGGTCGACCCCGTAGGAGCCGAACGGGGTCTCCAGCGACCCGTTCACGTCGAGGCGCTCGGCGGAGACGTCCGCGACGCCCTCGGCGGTGACCGCGTCGGTCCGCAGTCCGGCACCGCCCTCCGCGCCCTGCGTGTCGGCCTGGCCGAACACGGCGGCGTCGAGGTGGTCGGTGTCCACCCCGCCGTTGCCGGTGACGCCGTCGAGGCCCGCGTCCACCATGCCGCTGCCGCTGCCCGCGAGGGTGTCGGCGTTGACCATGCCGCCGGAGCTCTCGAGGCCGACTCCGCCCATGCCGGCCGCCCGGCCCGCGACGGTGTCGGTGACGGCGCCGAGGCTCAGGCCCTCCTCGCTGAGCCGTCCCGTCGCCTCACCCGACGCCACGTCGGTGGCCCAGCGCGCGGCACCGGTCACTCCGTCGAGGCCGGCCGCGCCGCCCGCGAGCACACCACCGGCGTCGGAGGTCAGGTCCGCGGTGCCTGCCAGCTCGTCACGCTCGCCCACCGCGGCGTCCGCCACGCTACGCAGCTGCTCGATGGCACCGTCCAGGCCGCTCACGGCACCCGCCGGCTCCGTGATCGCGTCCGTGCCCGGCAGCTCGGTGTAGTCCATGACCAGCGGGACGACGTCCTGCACGTCCTCGGCCGTGATGTCGTCCAGACCGGCCATCCCCAGCGCCTTGGCGGGGTCGTGCGCGAAGGCGTCGCGCGCCGCCGCGTCGTTCAGCAGGTTCGTGACGAAGTCGTGCAGCGTCTGCTCCTGCGGGACGGCGGTCACGGGGTTCACCGGGTTTTCCACGGTGGCCGCGTGCTCGGTCTCGGTCTCCCCCTGTGCGTGGATCAAGGGATTCTCCTTCGGGTCGGACATACGTCTGTTGCCGCCGCGCGACGGCCCGGCCGACGTTATGGCCCACCCGGCCGGCCGGGCATCGGGGAAGGCACCGGGTCCTCACCGCCGCCCGCACCCCGCCCCGTTAGGGGCATTAGGGGATCGGCGGAGTGGGCGCACCGGGGATGCCGATCGGCGGCCCGGCTTTGGTACGAAAGGAGCACCGTTTCCGGGCCGTCGTCGTCGAGCCGGTCCCCCCCACAGTCACAGCCACACAGCCCACCAGCCGTGAAGGAACCGCAGCGTATGCGCTATGTCCTGGGGATACACCTCGGCGCGACCCGCGTGAGCGCGGCGGTCTGCCGCCACCGGGGCGGGCGGTGGTGGCCCGCGGAGGTGAGCCCCGTCGGGGCGAGCACCGCGTGGGCGGAGTCCATCCTCCACGTCTCCGAGCAGGGGGACCTGCTGGTCGGCCAGGCCGCGCTCCAGCGGGCCGCCGCGGAACCCGATCGGGTGGCCCGCGCGCCGCTGCACCGGACCGGTGACCCGGTGCCGTTCGTGCTCGGCGAACTGTCCTACCCCGCCGAGACGCTCGCGGCCGGGATGATCGGGTGGGTGGCCGACCGCGTCGCCGAGGCCGAGGCCGCGCACGCCGAGCGCATCGTCGTCACGCACCCGCCGGGCTGGTCGGCGTACCGCAGGGGGCTGCTGCACGAGGCACTCGACGCCGCCGAGCTGCCCGGGGTGCTCGCGCTTCCCAGCCCGGTCGCGGCGGCCGAGTGTCACCTCGCGCGCGAGGACGTGCCGGAGATCCCACCGGGACAGCTGCTGGCCGTGTGCGCTGTCGGGGGCGTCCACGTGGAGACCGCCCTGCTGCGCCGGACGCCGGTCGGAGTCGAACTGCTGGCTCACAGCGAGTCCGGCGAGCACGGGGCGGGGTGCAGGCTCGACGACCTGGTGGTCCGGCACGTCCTCGACCGCACGGGGATCGACCCCGGTGATCCGTTCGCGATGAGCAGGCTGCGCATGGCCTGCATCGCCGCCAAGGAGCGGCTGGCCACGACCACGGACGCGCAGGTCACCGACAGCGTCTCGCTGACGCGGCAGGAGTTCGAGGGACTGGCGCGACCCGTGCTCACCGGCGCGTTGGAGAAGCTGCGGCGGCTGGCCTCCCGCGTACCGCCCGACCAGCTCGGGGCCGCGCTGCTGGTCGGGGGCACCGCGCGTGTCCCGCTGGCGGCGAGTCTCGCCCGCACTATGCTGTCGTGCCCGGTCGTGGTCGACGACGATCCGGGGACGGCGACCAGCCGGGGTGCCGCGCTCGCGGCCCGGCCCCGGCCCCGCCCCGGGCCGGGCGCCGACGCGCGGGCCGAGGCGGGGCAGGCGATCGAGGCACCGGCGACCGACCGCGCCGGCGGCTCGGCCACGGACACGGGCTCGGGCAGCGCACGCGGTGTGGACGGGGTGGACAGGGTGGGCAGTGTGGACACCGCGCTCGTGCCGGATGTCGGCGCCGGCGCCGCGCTGGCCACGTCGAACACGGCCGGGGACGTGGAACCACCGCCGGGACGGCCGCCGGTGGAGATCACTCCGCTGGAGCCGCCCCGTCGCCGGTTCTCCCTGCCGCGCCGCGGCGGCACGACCGACGACCGGAACGAGGAACGCTGATGCCGAGCACGGGAGCCGACGCCACGGCGCCGCCGGTCGACGAGCCGTTGCTCGACGAGCCGACCCGCGCACTGTGTACGTCGGTGGCACAGGGGTCGCTGGCTCCCGCCCGGCTCGCTGTGGTGGCGCCCGGCGGCCACGGCAAGACCGCCGTGCTCGGGCATCTCGCGCGCCGGTGCGAGGCCCACGGCGTCACCGTGGCGTGGTTCGGCGCGCCCGGCGGAGTTGACCCAGTCGACCCACGGACGGCGGAGCTCGTGCTCGTCGACGACGCGCACGAACTGTCCGACACCGCACTGGACACGCTGCGGCAGCTCGCCGAGCGCGACGGCGCGGGCCTGGTGATCGCCGCACGACCGTGGCCTCGACCGGCCGCGCTGGGCGCCGTGCTGGCACGGCTTCGCGGCCAGGTGGCACTGCGTCCGCTCGACGCGAGCCGGGTCGCCGCGCTGCTGGGGCGCGACCGGGCAGGCCTCGTGGAGACGGTGTGCACCCAGACCCTCGGTGTGCCGGGATTCGTCACCCGTCTCGCGGCGGCCCTGCGAGGGCAGAAGGCCGATGCGGAGGCCGCGCGAGGCGAGCTCGGCGCCGCCGTGCTGGACGAGTTCCGTCCCGATCTCGACCGCCTCCCGCCCGAGACGCTGTCGCTGCTGCTCGCGGCCACCTCGGGGGCGGGAATCGACGTCGACCTCCTGGCGGGGCTGCTGGACACCGACCACGACGGAGTCACCCGCGCGCTCGATGCGGCACGGGCCTGCGGGCTGCTCACCCACGACGGCACGCCGCTGCCCCTGGTGGCCGCCGCGGTCACGGCGCTGGTACCGGAGGAGCGGCGGCTCGCCGTGTCGCAGCGGCTCGTCCGCCTGCAACTCGATCGCGAAGGGCCCGTGCTTGAGCTGGTCCGGCCGCTGCTCGGCAGCGGACTGAGCGGCGCAGAGCCCGCCGAGGCCTTCGAAGCCGCCGCCGACGAGGCCGCCGCCGACGATCCCGTTCTGGCCGCCCGGCTGTACGCGGCGGCGGCGGAAGCCGGGCGCCCTGTCAGCGTCCTGGGCTGCCGCTGGGCCGACGCCGCCGCACGTGCGGGCGACGTCGACACCACGCTTCGGCTGGCCGACCAGGTGATCGCGGAACCGGACGCGGCGGGTCGCGCCGACGCCGCCCGCACCGCCGCCACCGCGTGCGTCCACAAGGGACAGCTGGATCGCGCGCGCGAGCTGTACGCCTGGTCGGACACCCGGCTCGCCCGGGTCCAGGCCGCACTCGTGGCCGTCCAGCAGGGCAACGCCGGGGAGGCGGAACGCCTGCTGGCCGCGCCCGCACCGGGCGAACCACCCACTCTGCTCGCCGGTGCCCTGTCGGCGCTCGCGCGCGGGGCGATCGAGTCGGTCACCGAGGGGCCCACCCTCGCACTGTCCACTCTGGTCGATGCGGCCGAGACGCTGGAACCGGTGGGGCGTACGACCTTCCTGCCCGACACCCCGGCCGCGCTCGGCGCGCTGGTCGGGATGCACTGCGGCGAGTTCGCGGTGGCGAGCACGCTGCTGGAACGTGCCGTGGCCGCCGAGTCGGGGGGCAGACCCGCGCGGACCCGCCACCTGCTGCTGACCGGGTGGATCGCCCTGTTGCGCGGTGACCTCGACTCCGCGGCGCGCACCCTCCGCACGGCCGGAACCGTGGAGTCACCGAGAGACTGGCTGTTCGCGGTCGGCCTGCGGGCGGGAGTGGCCCGCCGGTCCAGCGACCTCACCACACTCCGCGCGCTCTGGGCCGACGTGCGCGAGAGCGTCATCCGGGTCCGCGTGGACGTCTTCACGATCCTGCCGTTCGGCGAACTCGCCGTGGCCGCTGCCCGGCTGGGGGAACGCGACCGGCTAGTCCACCACCTCGCCCGAGCCCGCCGCCTGCTGGCCGCGCTGGGAGACCCACCGCTCTGGTCGGCGGCACTGCACTGGAGCGGCCTGCACGCCGCGATCACCGCCGACCGGACCGCCGAGGCCGCCGACCACGCGGGCGCGCTCGCCCACATCGCTGGGCACAGTCACCACCACAAGGCACTCGCCGAAGCCGCCGCGTGCTGGCTCGACACCCTGAGCGGCACCGTGGAGGCCGCCAGGGTGGAGTCGGCGGCCAGGGCCCTGCACGCCACCGGCCTGTGCTGGGACGCGGCGCGGCTGGCCGGGCAGGCGGCGATCCGGACCACCGACCGGAAGGCCATGGTGAGCCTGCTGGAGTGCGCACGCTCGCTGGGTGGCGCGGCGCAGGGCGGGGCACCGGCCACGACCCCACCCGACGTGCCCGCCCTCAGCGAGCGCGAACGTCAGGTGGCCGAACTGGTCGTGTCCGGCATGACCTACCGCCAGGTGGGCGACCGGCTGTTCATCTCGGCGAAGACGGTCGAGCACCACATGGCCCGGATGCGGCAACGCCTCGGGGCCACCAGCCGGGCCGACCTGCTGGCTCAGCTGCGCGGGCTGGTCACGACGCGCTGAGGCGGCCGTCGACCACCGTGTCACCCGCGGCCCGCCATTCCAGGTACCCACCCTGGAAGTCGTTCCGCCTGCCACCCCGCACCGAGTACTCGCTGGTCACCGGATAGCCGAGGTACGAACGCTCCCAGCCGAGTTCCCGCCAGCGGCCCCGGATGGCGCCGTAGACGGCGTGCGCCCCGGTGCGCGGCGTCCAGTACACCGAACCGCCCTTCGAGAAGTGGTTGTACCGGCCCACTCCGTCGGGCGTACGGCTCTCGTCGGTGGCCGGATAGCCGAGAGGCCCGCGTTCCCAGCCCATCGAGGCCCAGCGCTTGCGCACCTCGCCCCAGACGGCGTGGGCGCCGGTGTCCGGCGTCCAGTAGACCGAGGCCGTCCGCGAGTAAGAGGTGCCCTGGAAGTGGTTGTACCGGCCCTGCCCGTCCGGTGTCACCCGCTGGTCGGTGGTGGGCGGCCCGAACCGTTCGTGCCCACCCAGCTCCACGTACTTCTCCGCGAGCGGACCGTGGACCTCCCGCGTCCCCGTTCCGGCCGACCAGTACAGGCGGCCGTTGTCGTGTTCGCGGTAGTAGACCTCGCCGTCGATGCGCACCGGTCCCGCCGGCTCACCCAGTGTCTCCCTCAGCTCGGGGTCCTGCTCGTACCGTTGCTCCACAGGGGTCGCGTAGACCGCGGTCAGGGTGAAGTCTTCGTCCGGCATGGACAGTGACCGGGTCCGCTGCGAGACCCCGTCGTCCCAGCCGGAGAACCGCGACTCGCCGTCGGTGGCCGTGTCCGCGGCGGCGATCCCCACGGTCGCGCCCGCCGTGACCATCGCGCTGCCCGCGCCGGACGGCGAGGTGTCGCCGTCGCCCTCGCTCGCGATCTCCACGGCGGCGGGTACCGTGCTCGACAACGTCAGCCGGTGCTCCCTCGGCAGTGCCTCGTAGGTGTGGGTGGTGCTGACGCCCTGGCTGTCGGTCGCCGTGGCCGTCAGCTCCATGTGGGAGTCGGGGTGGTCGGTGAACGGGATGGAGAACACCATGCCCTCACCCGACTCGGTCGGGTGCGCGTGGCAGGTGGCGTCCTCGGGACAGTGCATCACCGTGGCCTGCCAGTGAACGTCGAGCAGGCCGTCCTCGCGGTCGGTGGCCATCGCGCTCGCCGACACCGTTTCGCCGACGGCGTACGTGTGCCCTTCCCGTGCCTCCACCCGCAGTTCGGGCGTGTGGTTGCCGGGGACGACGGTGACCTGCTCGGAGCCCTGCGCCCCCGCCGGGTCGGTGACCGTCAGCGTGGCGGTGTAGGAGTCCGTTCTCCGGTCACCGTAGGTGTGCTCGATCCGCTCGCCCGTGCCGGAACTCCCGTCGCCAAAATCCCAGTGGTAGGTGAGGCGGTCGCCGTCGAAGTCGAAGGATTCGCCCGCGTCGAACGCCACCGTCCGGGTGTCGGGATCGGTCTCCATCGAGATCCGCGCGACGGGCGTCTGGTTGCCGTCCGCGTACGTCAGCCGCTTGAGCGTGCCGGACGCGATGTCGGCGAACACGATGTCGCCGTTGGCCGCGGTGTCGAACTTGACCGGCCTGCCGACGTGGGTGCCCAGCGGCGGGCTCTGCGGAGCCTGGGTCAGCCTGCCCTGGTGGTCGTAGCGCAGCGACCAGAGCTTCTGGTGGGTGTAGTCGCCGAAGAAGTACGCGCCCCGGTACTGCTCGGGATAGCTCGTGCCGGTGTAGACCACGCCGCCCGTCAGGCTGTTGGCGCTGTCGGTCTGCTTGCCGTGCCGCAACTGCACCAGCGGCGCGGTGTTGGGCGCGTCCTCGCACTCCGGCATCTCCCGGTATCCCGGCGTGCGGTCGGTGCCCTCCCAGCAGGGCCAGCCGTAGTCGCGGCCCGGCTGCACGAGGTTGATCTCCTCCCAGCGGTTCCAGCCGACCTCGCCGAGGATCGGCAGGCCGGTTCGCGGGTCGAGCGAGAGCCGGAAGGGGCTGCGGAACCCGCTCGCGAAGATCTTGCTGCGCACGGAGTCCGGAGCGGCGGAATCGTAGAACGGGTTGCCGGGCACGCCGCGCCCCTCGGCCGTGAGGTGCAGCACCTTGCCCTGGAGGGCGTGCGGCTTCTGGGCTCGCAACGCGAGCGGATCGACCTCGGTGTAGCTCGCGACGTCGCCGACCGACACCCAGAGCGTGCCGTCGTCGGCGGCGACGATGCCGGTGATGCCGTGGACGTTGGCGTCGCCGGGCAGCCGCAGCAGCTCCGTCTCGCCCGCGAGCCCCGTCGGTTCTGGCGAGCCGGTCACCTCCCAGCGCGCGAGTGTCAGGTCGTAGTCGCCACCGCCCGTAGGAACCGAGCGGGCGAGGTAGATGTGGCGCGAGGTCTCGAAGTCCGGCGCGACGGCGAGCCCCACGAGTCCCATGTCCTGCTGCGCCTCGACCGCCAGGCTGCGGAGGGTACGGCGCTCGCCCCCGGTGGACACCCAGGCCACCGTTCCCGCCTTGCCGGTGCTCAGCACACTGCCGTCGGGCAGGTAGGCGAAGTCGGTCAGCGTGCCCGGTGACTGGCCGCTCGGCAGCTCGCGCAGCGCGAAGCCCTTGGGCAGCGTTGGCGCGGGCGAGGCCGATGCGGCGCCGACACCGCCGCCGACCGGGCCCGCGACGGTGAGAAGGCCGGCCGCGAGCACCGTAGCGGTGACGGTGGCGATGCCGGCGGCCAGACGTGCGAACAGACGGTTCCCCTGGGACCACATACCGTCACTTTCGGCGTCGGCGGCGGCGACGTTTCAGGTGACACGCCGATCGTGTTACTTCCGGCCCTGTTCGAGTGAAGGCGGCCACTCGACCGAGTGGAAGTCCGTGACAGACCGACGCCGGAACGGCAAAACGCCGGGCGACCCTGTGGGCCACCCGGCGTTGCCGTTGCGGTAGCGGTGGGATTTGAACCCACGGACGGTTGCCCGTCACACGATTTCGAGTCGTGCTCCTTCGGCCGCTCGGACACGCTACCGACGGATACGATACTGCATTGGCGAACCGGCTCGACGGCGGGTCACCCTGTGGCACGGTCAACCGCGCTGACCGGCGAAGAAGTCGTCGAGCAGCGCCGCGCACTCGGCGGCGAGCACACCGCCGACGACCTCCGGCCGATGGTTCAACCTCCGGTCGCGCACGACGTCCCACAGCGAACCGACCGCACCGGTACGCGGCTCCCACGCACCGAACACCACCCGCGACACCCGCGCCAGCACGAGCGCACCCGCGCACATCGTGCAGGGCTCGACCGTCACCGCGAGGGTGCATCCCGCCAGCCGCCAGCCGTCGCCGTGGACCCGCGCGGCCTGCCGCAGCGCGAGAACCTCGGCGTGCGCGGTGGGGTCGCCCAGCGCCTCCCTGGCGTTGTGGGCCCCGGCCAGCCGCGTGCCGTCCGGAGCCAGCACCACTGCGCCAATGGGGACGTCGGCGGTGCCGATCGCCCGCCGCGCGTAGCCGAGGGCGGCGCGAACGGCACCCTCGTCACCGACCCTGGCCTTCACAACTCGTCGAGTACCGCCGCGTACTCGTCGGCGAAGCCGCACCGCTGGGCGATCATCTGCAACTGCTCGTCGGGGTAGAGCTCGATCTCGTTGACGATGACCTCCAGCTCGGGCTCCGGCATACCGACGTCGGCCAGGATCTCCAGGTCGCCGACCGGCCAGACGACGTCGTCGTCGTCATCCGGAGCCTCGGCCCTGAGCAGATCGAGCACGTCGGCGGCGATGTCGTAGTCCAGGGCCGCCGCCGCGTCGGAGAGGAACAGCGCCGCGCCGCCCGGCGACGGCCGGATGATGACGAAGAACTCGTCGTCCACCGCCAGCAGCCCGAAGACGGCCCCCGTGGAGCGCAGCTTGCGCAGCTCGGTGATGGCGGTGTCCAGTTCCGTCAACGTCGTGTCGTCGAGGCGCCCGCAACGCCACCGGCCGTCCTCACGCACGACGGCCACCGCGAACCCCGTGACCGTCTCCTGCACCGCCATGCGTCCACCGTATACCGAGCGGGCCCCCTGGACCGACCAAATGCGGTGCCCGCTCGTGCCACCATCGAGCCATGACCGGACCGACCGACCTGCCCTCCCTGCCCGACGCCCGGTTCGCCGGACTTCTCGACGAGGCGAAGGGGCTGCAACCGACCACCGTGGCACTGCGGCGCGCCCTCCACCGCCACCCCGAGGTGGGGCTCCAGCTTCCGGCCACCCAGCGGGCCGTGCTCGACGCCCTCGACGGCCTTCCCGTCGAGACCACACTCGGCACCGGCACCACCTCGGTGACGGCGGTGCTGCGGGGTGCGGAGCCCGGCCCCGCCGTCCTGCTGCGGGCCGACATGGACGCGCTGCCGATGCCCGAGGACTCCGGGCTGGAGTTCGCCTCCGAGACCGACGGCGTCATGCACGCCTGCGGCCACGACACCCACGTGGCGATGCTCGCGGGTGCGGCCCGCCTGCTGGCCCAGCACGCCGACGAACTCGCCGGGTCGGTCGTGCTGATGTTCCAGCCCGGCGAGGAGGGCTACCACGGCGCGCGCCACATGATCCACGAAGGCGTGCTGGACGCGGCGGGCACGCGGGTGCGCAACGCGTTCGCCCTTCACACGTTCGCCAACCTGCCCACCGGCACGATCGCGACGAAGCCCGGTCCGGTGCTCGCCTCGGCGGACAGCTTCACGGTGCGGGTGATCGGCAAGGGCGGGCACGGCTCCATGCCGCACACGGCGATCGACCCGATCCCGGCGGCGGCCGAGATGGTGACCGCGTTGCAGAGCAGGCTCACCCGCATTGTGGACGTGTTCGACCCCGCCGTCGTGACGGTGACCCGCATCGCGGGCGGAACCACCGACAACGTCATTCCGGAGTCCGCCGAGCTGGAGGGGACCATCCGGACGCTGTCGGAATCGACCCGTGCCCTGCTGCGCACGGAGGTGGCGGCCGTCTGCGAGAAGATCGGCGAGGCCCACGGCTGCCGGGTCGTGGCCGACGTGACTCCGGGCTTTCCCGTCACCGCCACCGACGAGACCGAGTCCATCCGGGTGCTCGACCTCGCCGCCGAGGTGCTGGGCGGGCAGTACGTGCAGCCGATGGCCCACCCGCTGATGGGTGCTGAGGACTTCTCGTACGTGCTGCAGCGGGTGCCGGGCGCGTTCGCGTTCCTCGGTGCCTGCCCGCCGGGTGAGGACCCCGCCGACGCGGCGCCCAACCACTCCAACCGGGTCCGCTACGACGAGGACGCGCTCGCGTACGGCGTGGCCCTGTACGCGGCCTACGCGCTCGACACGCTGCGTCAGCACTCCTGACACGGTGGTGGAGTACGGCAGGATGAACGCCGTGCGCGACGTGTGTGTGATCGGACTCGGGCTGATCGGCGGTTCGGTGTTGCGGGCCGCCGACGCGGCGGGCAGGACGGTGTGGGGCGCTACGAAGTCCACGTCGGACGCGGCGTCGGCGGTCGGCGACGGCTACGACGTGACGACGGATGTCGCCGCGGCCCTGCGCAGGGCCGCGGCCGCCGACGCGATGGTGGTGCTGGCCGTGCCGCTGCCCGCGGTGCGGACCGTGCTGCACGACGTTGCGGAGCACGCACCGCATTGCCTGCTCACCGACGTCACCAGTGTCAAGGTGCCCGTGCGGGACGCGGTGCGTGACGTGACGCCGGACGCCACCTACGTCGGGGGACACCCGATGGCGGGACGCAGTGTCTCCGGCTGGCCCGCCGCCGAGGCGGGCCTTTTCGAGGACGCGGCCTGGGTGGTGGCGGTCGAGCCCGGCACCGACCTCGGCGCCTGGCGGGAGGTCGCGATGCTGGCGCTCGACGTGGGCGCGCGGGTCGTCCCGCTCGGACCGGGGGAGCACGACGAGTCGGTGGCCCGGATCTCGCACCTTCCGCATCTGCTGGCGGCCGTGCTGGCGTCGGTGGGCGACACGGGCGGTCCCGTGGCCTCGGCATTGATGGCCGGATCGTTCGCCGACGGCACGCGGGTGGCGGGCTCGCCGCCCGGGCTGGTGCGCGCGATGACCGAGGGCAACCGGGCCGCGCTGCTGCCCGTGCTGGACGAGGCGCTGGGCGCGCTCGGGGCGGCCCGGGGCTCGCTCGCGTCGACCGGTGGGCTGGCGGCCACGATCGAGGCCGGCCACGACGCGACCCGGCGCATCGCGCGGCGGCGGGCCACGGAGGGAACGACCGTGTCCGTGACCCTGTCCGCCCCGCAGGCACGCGAGGCGCTACTCGGGGTGGGCGCGCGGGGTGGCCGGATCACGGCGTTCGACGGCGACGTCGCTGTCGCCGTCGTGCCCTGAGGCGGCGCGGTGTCAGGGGCCGGGCGGTGGCTGCGGGGGTCGCTGCCCCGGCTGGCCGCCCGAGTCGCCGCCTCCCGAGTTCTTGTGCAGGAACTTCCTGGCCTTCTCCGTCGCTGTGTCGATCTTGCCCGACTGCTTGCCGAACCGCGATTTGGCCATGCCGCTCGCCTTGTCGAGGCCCTGCTCGATCTTGCCGCTGTTCTTGCTCAGTGCGTCCTGCGCCTTGTGCCTGAGCTCGTTGAAGTTGATACCCATGTGTCCAATGCACCAGCATCGGCGCGATCCCGCAACGTGAACACCGCACCGGGCCCGCGGCGCTCTCACCGAACGTGCCGAAACGTCCGCAGATCGGGCCCGTCGACGGCCTCCAGTGCGCTCGCGAGCTGCGCGCGCACGCTCGACAGCAGCTCTTCGCCGGGCAGGTCGACGGTGTGCGGCTCGGACCCGGTCCGCACGCACAACGAGAACTCGGCCAGCCCCGCCCTGACGCGCCGGACCCCGGCGTCCTCGGGTGCCTCGGCCGCGTGCTGGTCGAGCGCGACGGCCACGGCCGTGATCGCGTCGGTCAGCTGTTCGAGCGCCACGATGGCGGGCCACCACGCCACGGCCTGCCGTCCCGCCGCCGACGGTTCGACCACCAGTTGCTGGAACGCCGTCCTGACGTCCGACAAGCCCCGGTAGGCCCTGCGCCGGGCCCGGGAACGCTCGGTGCGGGCCGCAGGGTCCTCGGCGGGACGCAGTGCGTACTCGGCGTAGCGGGAGATCGACTCGGCGACGTCGGCCAGCCTGCCGCCCAGCACCGGCGTGCGGCTGCCGGGCCACAGGAGGTAGCCGAAGACGAGCACCAGTGCGCAGCCGATCACGGTGTCCTCCAGCCGCACCAGCGCGACCTCGTCGTCACCGGCCGAGAGCACCATCTGCACGAGGATCAGCGGCGTGACGAACGCGCTCATTACCCCGAAGTGCCTGCCCTTGCCGTACGCGACTCCCGCCCCGAACACGGCCACGAGCAGGGCCAGCGGCAGGCCGTGGGGCACCACCGCCAGTGCGAGCACCCCGATACCGACGCCGGCCACCGTGCCGAGCCCGCGCAGGATCGCCCGGCCGAAGACCGATCCGAAGTCGGGTTTCAGCACGAGCCCGACCGTCAGCGTGATCCAGTACGAGCGGTCGGTGGGGATGAGCACGCGCGTCAGCTCGGCCAGCGCGACACACACCGTGAGGCGAGCGGCGGCCAGCCAGGTCAGCGGACCCGAGGCGAGCGTTCCGGCCCAGTCGCGCACGCGCCGCCGGACCGGGACGCGGTCGCGTGGCAACCGCTCGCGTTCGGGGCTGATGCCGCCCAGTGCGGTGACCAGCGCCGTGACGGCGGGCGAGGTCTCCACGCCGGCACGGCCGGGCTCGGGCAGTGCCGGCACCTCCGGCAGCGGCGTGTCCGACAGCACCGCCGCCGCGAGGTCGGTGAAGTACGCGATCACCGCGTCCGGTGGCCGCACCCCCTGGTCGACGGCAGCCACGCTGGCCTCAACGGCCGGAGTGCCCGCCGCGAGCAGGTTGAGCAGCCTGCGATAGGTGCTGTCGCGGCCCGAGAGCCACGAGCGCGCCACCAGCAGGCGGTCGTAGGCGACGTTCAGGGCACGGGTGAGCTGCTGCCGCGCGGCGAGCGTGGTCTCCTCGTCCCCCGCCGACACGGCCGACAACATCGCCGCCAGCTCCAGATACACCTGGGCGACGGCACGCCGCTCGGGAGTGGTCGGTCGCACGGGCCAGCCCACGAGCGCGACGAACCAGCCCCACACCGAACCGACGGCGAAGCAGGCGAGCCCAAGACCGATCGGGGTGCCCTCCGCCGCGAGGCCGGTGCCGAGGACCGTGAACACGAACAGCTGGAGCGCCGCGATCGAGGCGTTGCTGCCCGCGTCGCTGATCAACGCCGACGCCGCGGCCACGAGGATGACGAGCCCGACCGACAGCGGAGCCTGCCCTCCGGTGGCCAGCCCCAGCCCGAACCCGAGCACCGCCGCGCCCAGTGCTCCGGCCAGCCGCTGCGCCCGCGAACGGTAGGCGCCCACCACGTCGCCCGTGACCGACGGCAACGCACCCGTGGAGGCCAGCGCGCCCCACTCGATCTCGCCCAGCAGGGCTCCGACGGCCACGGGGATCGAGAGGGCGACGGCCGCGCGGGCGAGCTGTGACCAGCCGATCGGGGCGGGCGTGCTGCGCAACAGGCGCACCAGCCAGCGCGGAGCCGCGCCGCGCGCGCGTTGCGCGCCGCCGGGCCCTTCGCTGTCCACACCCACGTGGCCCATCCTGACGCACACATCGGGCCCGCGGCGTCGTCACGGGTCGCTCAGCCCGCCCCGAGGCAGAGGAACGGCCGGCGGAACGGGTCCACCGCCGTCGCCTCGGCCAGAGACACCGCGGGCGACATCCCGGCGGCGAGGCGCTTGTGCAGATCGGCCATGGCCTCCGCCGAGGCGTGATCGCCCACTCTGGCCACCGCACCCACGACCGTGTGGCAGCCGCTGGCCAGCAGCGCACCCGCGAAGCCGAGCGCCTCCTCGCCCGGCCGGATGTGGCTCAGTGCCAGCTCGCACGCGGCCAGAACCACCCGCTCGGGCGGGTTTGCCAGCCGGGCGGCCTCGTGCGCGAACAGGGGGCCGTCCACGAGTTCGAGCCGCGAGAACAGCGCGTTCGCGGGCTCGTGCGCCCCGTGTGCCACCAGGTGCGCGAGCCCGGAGCCGTCCAGGGCCGACAACACCGCGTCGCTGGTCGCCGTGTCGCCGTCCACGAGGGTCGCCGCCGGGTACACCGACGTCAGGCTGCGCACCTCGCCCACCGACCCCGGCACGCCGGGGCCGCCGACGAGCACCACCGGGTCCGGGCTGGCGGCGCTGGCGGCGCCGAGCCACGCCGTCGCCGACGGGGCCACCGACAGCGGCCTGCCCCGCAGGCTCGGCAGTGCGCCCCACGGCAGGGCGTGCAGCGACCCGGTCGGGATGATCACCAGCTCGCGGTCACCGAGGTGACGGCGCAACGGCCGCAGCAGCACCTCGTCGAGTCGCTCAGCGCGCCGCCACGCCGACGACAGCACGGCCGAGGCCAGCGGCGCCGGAAGGTGGTCGGGCGCGAGCGCGTCGAGATCCGCGCGCAGCTGGCGGGTGGTCTCCACCGTGTCGTCCAGCGGTCCCAGCCGCACGAGGTGGAACCGGCCGTCGCGCACCACCACCGCGGCGAGGGCGTCACCGTGGCCCACGAACGTCACCATCACGCGCTCGCCCAGCTCCGCCGCCACCTGGTCGGGAGTGGCCACGGGCCGGGGCCTGCCCCACTGGCTCGTGTACCAGCCCAACCGGCTCGCCTCCCGCTGCAGCCAGGCGTAGCGGTTCTCCAGCGCGCTGACCGGCTTGCCGGCCAGCCGGTTCTGCTGGACCGTGCGCTGGATGTGCCGCATCTCGGCCAGGTACTTGGCCAGCACCGGGTCGTCGATCGCGGGCAGTGGCTCGTACCGGTAGACCTGCGCGCGGGTGCGTTCCTGCCACGCGAACAGCCTGCGCGCACCGTCCTGGCCGCGCACGCCGCACAGCACCAGCCCCACGGCGAGCCTGCCGAGTTCCTGGCCGTGTACCGCCGTGCCGCACAGCAGATCGAGGCCGCCCATGCGATCCCGCGCCCAGCCGAGTTCCTCCAGTCCGGCACGGGCCTGCGCGAGCGCCGACCTCCGGTTCCCGGTCGCCACGGCCAGCTCGGCGCGGCACAGGCGCAGCAGCATCCGGTGGTCGACCGGGCTGGTCCGGCGCGGGGTGGGCACGGTGCCGAGCAGGTCCGCCGCCACCTGCCGCTCGCCACGCCGCAACCGCAACCGCACGGCGAGCAGGCGCGCGGCGGCGGTCTCGTCGCGCAGGCCGAGTTCGGCCAGCCGGTCCGAGACGGCACCGAGCGCCAGCGGGAGCCGTGCCGGCGGCCGGTTCCCGCGTTCCAGCACCTCCGTGGCGTCCGCCCGCAGCCGGGCCAGCGCGGCGACCTCCGCCCAGGGCAGGTTGCCTCGGCGCAGGAACCGCCGCCGGGCCGCCACCGCGAGGCGGCGGGCCGCCACGTACTCGCCGTCGAGCAGCGCCGCCGCCGCGCGCGCGACCTCGGCCTCGGCCAGGTCCTGGATCACGCGGTTGCGCCGCAGGTCGGGTAGCGCCTCGTCGAGATGGCGAGCGGCCTCCGTGGCCAGCCCCGCCACCAGCAGGGCTCGCGCCTGGTCGAGCCGGACCCTGGCGACCCACCCCGGCGCGGCGTCCTCCAGGATGCGCGCCGCCTCGTCGTAGTGCCGCAGGGCG
The DNA here is from genome assembly GCF_005862235.1 of Saccharomonospora piscinae. Lineage (GTDB taxonomy): Bacteria > Actinomycetota > Actinomycetes > Mycobacteriales > Pseudonocardiaceae > Saccharomonospora > Saccharomonospora piscinae. The sequence continues at coordinate 236,234 of NZ_VCEK01000002.1, forward strand.
CCCGGGATGTCGCCGGTGAGCTGCGCGAGGTCGCCGAGTCCGTGCCGGGCCTTGCCCTCGATACGGGTCAGCCGGTATTCGGACGCGAGGCGGATCGCCGAGTCGAAGTCGGCGGCGGCCGCGTCGAGCCGCCCCGTCTCGGCGTGGATCTGCGCCCGGTTGGTCAGGGTGCGCGCGAGCAACAACCCACCACCGGTGTTCAGCTCCGCCAGTTCCGGGATGATCGAGTCGAACAGGGCGACCGACTCCGACGCCCGACCGACCCGGAACAGCAGCAGAGCCCGCTGCCCGGTGATGACCGCGTTCAGCTCACGCCGCAGCACCCCGTCCGGCAGCTCGTCGAGCTCGGCCCCCGCGCGCTTGAGACCGCGGAAGCCGTCCGCCGTGGACCCGACCTCGGAGGTCGCGAGCGCGAGACTGATGCGGACCCGGATGCGGGCGGCCACCCAATCGGCGGTGTGGTCACCCGAGTTCTCGATCAGGCGCAGCGCGCGCCGCAACAACCTGATCGCCTCGACATTGTGTGCGCTCGCCGCCGCCTCGTTGGCTCTGCGATGCAGGGCCAGCACAGCGGGCAGGCGAGCGCTGCGCGACGCCGCCACCAGCCGTCAGAGGACGACCGCCGGGGTCACCACGGTTCGCCGCCCCGGCTCGCCACCGACGTAGACCACGATCTGCGTGGTGCCACTCGGCACGTCGTGCAGCACGAACCGGCCGCCGTCGTCAGCCACGGTGCAACACGTGTCGTGCCCTGCCACCCGCACCTCCACGGCGTGCTCGCCCTCGGGCACCAGCCAGCCGTCGATGCGGTGGCGCTGGCCCGTCTTCGTCAGGTTGATCATGACGGTGAGGTCGCTGACCGTGAAGGTGATCGTGCCCTGCGCCACGCTGCGCACCCCGGCCGTGGCGTCGGCGCGTTCCCACTGCGCCACCTCGACGTCGAGATCCTCCAGCGCCAGCGCGAACTGGACGCGCTCGACCAGGTCGGAGGGCGGCGGGTCGAACTCGTCGATCAGCCGGTCGAGATCCAGCAGCAGCGTGTCGTCGTCCGGATAAGCCCCGTCATTCATCCGCTGCCCCCTCCTGAGCATCCAACGTCTCCCGCAGGCGAGCGAGGCAACGTCCCCTCGTCGGCCCGATACTGCCGCGCGGAATGCGCAGGACATCGGCGACCAGACCGTACTCGGCCCTGCCGGCCAGCACCGTCAGCCGCAGTAGCTCCCGGCAGCGCTCCGGCAACCGGTTGAACGCCTCCCAGATGCGCCGGTCCCGATCGGCACGCAGCGCCACCGCGTCCGGCGGGGGTTGCGTGCTCGGCATCGTCTCGGCGAGTTCCTCGGTCAACGGCACGGGGCGGCGGGCCCGTTCGGCGACGTCGCGGGACTCCCGCCGCGTCGTGGTGATCAGCCACTTCGCCAGCGCCTTCGGGTCCTCGATGCGGTCGAGGTTGCGGAACAGGGCCAGCCAGACCGTCTGCACCACGTCCTCGGCCGTGTGCCGGTCGAGGCCGTTGCCGCGCGCGACCTGCCACACCAGCGGTGTCAGCTCCCGGACCAGCCGGTTCAGGGCACCGCGGTCGCCGAGCTTCGCGGCGTGCATGCAGGCCGCGTACAGCTCGTGACCGCGCAGACCGTCCCACGACGGATCGGCCTCGGCCGTTCTGGCGTCGGTCACCGCGTCCGCCTTCCCGAATCTCGAAGTTGATATTCGCGGAAGAAGTATCTCTAGCTCGTCGCTGTCACACAGCGTTCTGGTCGAAACCAATCCCATACTCACTCGGTCGGACTAGCGGACAGGACGAAACGAACCGAGCGGCGCGGCGTCGCCTCCCACGGCCGCGCCAGCTCGGTGTCGATGAGGTGCCGGCCGGTGCCGACGACGTCGAACACCAGCCTGCGCACCCACCTCCCCCCGGGACCCCGCCCCCAACGGGACCCGCTTCCGGTTGGCCGCCACCCCCACCGACGTACTCGTCGGCGACCAGCCGGACCCCCTCGGGGACATGCGGTGACCACCGGTAACCCGACGTCCGGCGTTCCCGGAGCCGGAGCTCCACGGAGTCGCCGACACGCAACCGCACCACGCGGCCCGCGTCGTCCTCCGTGAGGCCGACCGGTGTCACCACACCTCCCCTCGCTGTACCGCCGAACGCCCCCATCGCCCGGCGGCCACCCCCGCCCCTGCGGTTGAGCGGTGGCCGGCGGCCCCCTCGACTGCCGGCCACCTGCCTGCCACGCGGGTCACGCGATCAGACCAGCAGCTGATCGATGTGCCCACGTGCGTCCTCGTGATAGGCCACGGCAAGCCGGTAGTTCCGCGCCAGCACAGCCAGCAGAGTCAGCTGGCTCGACCCGGAGTCCGACGCCGCCAGCGGCTTCCAGCCGAGACCGGCCACCGCGACCCACACGCCGGGCGCGTCGGCCGCCGACCACAGGTGCGTGATCGCGGCCCCTCGCACCCAGCCCCCGGCCGGTGCGGCCTGGTCGCCTGCCGGGCCGGGCACCGGCGCTGGCGGTACCGGCATGCCCTGGGCGGTGGCCGTGTGCGGCGGCGCGGGCGGCGCGGAACGCACCGGCGGCGTGTACGGGTCCCAGCCCGCCGGTGCCACCGGGGCCGACCGCACCGGCGGCGCGTACGGATCCCACCCCGCGGGCGCGACCGGTGACGGCGGCGCTGTCGGCGCTGACGGTGTTGATGGTGTTGACGGAGCCGGCGGTGCGTACGGGTCCCACCCGGTCGGCGGCAGCGGCGGCTGCTTCTCCGTCTCGGGCGCCGCCGTGCGCTCGGCGGGCTCCTCACCGTTCTGGTGTTCGGTAACCGTGTCCTGTGACATGTGACTTCTCTTCTCTCTCACCCGGCAAGTTCGACAGCGCCGAGTTCGTCGCCCACGACGAACGGCGCGCACGCCAGCCCTCTCGCTCTGGCCGCCCCCAGTACGGCGAGCGAGACGGTGGCCAGGTTCCGCTCGCGCGTCACCCTGGTCCAGCCCAGTTGCTCCAGATAGGCCCAGGCGTTGCCCTCGTGGGTCGAGGTGAACAGCCCGAGCGCGCGCTGGGCGGGTAGCCACGCGCGCAACTCCACACCGGTGCAGCCGAAGGTGGTCGGCCGCGGGTCCGGATAGTCCTCGATGTAGGCCTCGCCGTACGCGATGCGCAGGTAGCCGTCCTCTCCCCAGTCCCGGCCCCAGGAGTTCTTCGCGATCCAGCAGCCCGCGTCGTCGTCCCACCCGACCAGCGCGACACAGTGACCGCCGCTGGTCTCCTCCGTGGTGTGCCGGTAGACACCCCCGGTGTAGTGGTACAGGTCGTCGTACACCACGAGGCACGCCGTGACGGGCCCGTGGGCGTAGAGGTGTCGCTTGATGGCGGCCGGGTCGCGGCTGAGGTCGACCACGTCGTGTGCCCTGGCGAGCCGGTCGCGCCAGCCGGGGTTGAGCGCACCCGTGCCGTCGTCGCGGTACGGGTAGTAGTCCTCGAACGTGACACCCAGGTCGCGGCAGTCGACGAGCAGCTCGTCCGGCCACGTCCCGTCGGGCAGGATGGCCTCTCTCGCGGCCGCGTGCCCGAAGAACAGGTGCGCCTCGGACAGATCGAGCGCCAGGCCGGGCGCGCTCCGCGAGTAGGCGGCGGTGGACTCCAGCGTCGCGAGCACCCCGAACGCGCTGCACGACCCGCAGTCGCCCTGGTCCTTCACCGGCGTGACGTAGGACCTTCCCCCGACGTCCCGCAGATCGAACGCGCGGGGCAGGTGAGGGGTCGGCGCGTGCGGCGCCGACACCGGCGCGCCATCGAGTTCGAGCGCCGAGGCCGCCATCCGGGCCGGAAGATCGGCCCTGCTCTCGACCTCCTCCGCCCGGGGAGCGGGAACGCCGAGGCGGCGGCGCCGACGTGGCCGGTCGAGAGCACTCACCCGCGTGCGGCCGCATCGCCACGGATCGCCCAGCGCGGCCAGGGAGTCGCGGAGTGCCGCGATCTCCGAGGCGCAGCCGTCGTCGGGGCTCATCCGTCCTCCAGCAGTGATCGGACCTTCTTTCACTCCACAGGAGGGCAGGGGCCGCGCTCAGATACATCGGAGGACGGGAATTTTTCGATCGTCACGTTTGCGCACGTCGGGCGCGTTGCTCGTGCCACCGATCGAAGAGGACGGGGATCTCCTCGGTGAGGAAGGCGAGGAAGTCGGCCATGTCGGCGAGGCGCCTGCCCGCCGGTGTGTCGGCCCCGACCGCGTCGATGCCGGCCACCGTCGTCTCGTGCCACATCCGGAGCAGGCGGTCGCGTTTGAGGAACGACGCGAACCAGAGGTCGTCGTAGAGGCGGTAGTGGTCGCGGCGCTCACCCGGCCTGCGTTCCTTGGCCACCATGCCGACCTGCTCCAGATACCGGACGGCCCCGGAGACGGCGGCGGGACTGATCGACAGCGTGTGAGCGAGCTCGGCCGCGGTCAGTGCGCCGCTGTCGGCCACCGTCAGCGCGGCGAAGACCCGCGCCGCCGTGCGCTGGAGCCCGATCTCGGTCAACGTCAGCGCGAGTTGCTCGACGAACGCTTTCCTGGGGTCGACCTCGGCGTCGCCGTTCGGGTCGCGCTGGGACTGCGGCCTGCGGGACATCGCTTCTCACCTTTCGCCCGGCGTGACGGTACCCACGCCCTACGTTCACCAGTTCATGAGTATTCACAACATTATGAAACAAGTGTACGTTGTGCTGCATGGGCAACTGCATCTCCGTCTCCGGGCTTCGCAAGACGTTCGGCCCCACCGTCGCCCTCGACGGCCTCGATCTCACCGTGGCCACCGGCGAGGTCCACGGTTTCCTCGGCCCGAACGGCTCGGGCAAGTCCACGACGATCCGGGTGCTGCTGGGCCTGCTGCGCGCCGACGGTGGCACCGCCTCGCTGCTCGGGGGACATCCCTGGCGCGACGCCACCCGGCTGCACCGCCGCCTCGCCTACGTGCCCGGCGACGTGAACCTGTGGCCCACGCTCAGCGGCGGTGAGGTGATCGACCTGCTCGGACGTCTCAGGGGCGGGCTCGAAGGGCGGCGCAGGGCCGAGCTGGTCGACCGGTTCGACCTCGACACCACCAAGAAGGGCCGCGCCTACTCGAAGGGCAACCGGCAGAAGGTCGCGCTCATCGCGGCGCTGGCCTCCGACGTGGAACTACTGATCCTCGACGAACCCACCTCGGGGCTCGACCCGCTCATGGAGGCCGAGTTCCGCGCCGTGATCAGGGAGGAACGGGAGCGGGGTCGCACGGTGCTGCTGTCGAGTCACATCCTCGCCGAGGTCGAGGACCTCTGCGACCGCGTCAGCATCATCAGGGCTGGCAGGACGGTGGAGTCGGGCACGCTGGCCCAGCTACGCCATCTGACCCGCACCACCATCTCGGCCGAGCTGGCAGGGCCGCCCGACGGTCTCACGCGCCTCGGCACCGTCCACGACCTGCGGGTCGAAGGCGACCGCGTGCGCTTCGCCGTGGAGGCCGAGGGGCTGGACCAGGCGTTGCGCACGCTGACCGGCATCGGGGTACGCAGCCTCACCAGCCAGCCTCCGACGCTGGAGGAACTGTTCCTGCGGCACTACACCGACGACACCGACGGCACCGACGGCACCGCTGAGGCGAGGTCGGCATGACCGCCGCCACCGCCACGCCGACGCGCACCGGGACGTCCGGCGTCCTGACGGGAACCGGGCACCTCGTGCGGCTCGGGGTGCGCCGCGACCGCCTGGCGCTGCCACTGTGGGGTCTCGTGCTGGCCGTACTTCCCGCCACCAGCGCGGGTGCCTACGAACAGCTCTACCCGTCGGCGGCACAGCGGGCCGCGCTCACCACGAGCATGGGCGACAACCCGTCCATCACGCTGCTCTACGGCCCCGCCTTCGACCTGTCCACGGCAGGCGGTTTCACGGCGTGGCGGTTCGGCACCCTGCTGTCGCTGCTGCTGGCGCTGGTGTGCGTGTTCACGATGACCCGGCACACCCGGCAGGAGGAGGACACCGGCCGCCAGGAGCTCCTGGCGGCCGCCGTGCTCGGCAGGCACGCCTCGCTGACGGCCTCACTGTTGGTGTGTACCGGGTTCTCGCTGGTCACCGGCGCCCTCTCGGCACTCGCGATGATCAGCACCGGGATGGCGGCCACGGGCGCGATCGCGTTCGGCCTGGGACTCGCGTCGGTGGCCTGGGTGTTCACCGGCGTCGCGGCCGTCACGGCGCAACTGGCCGAGTACGCCAGAACGGCCAACGGACTCGCGGGAGCGGTGCTGGGGACGGCGTTCGCCCTGCGGGCGGTGGGGGACTCGTCGTCGGAGCTGAGCTGGCTGTCGTGGACCTCGCCGATCGGCTGGGCCACCCGGGTGCGGCCCTTCGCGGGCGACCACCTCGAACTGCTGGCCCTGCCCCTGGTCGCCACCGCCGTGTTGATCGCTCTCGCCTACGGGCTCGAACGCCGCCGGGACGTGGGGCTGGGCCTGCTGCCGACCTCGCTCGGGCCCGCGGAGGCGAGCCCGCTGCTGCGCAGCCCGCTAGCACTCGCCGCACGCCTGCACCGGGGCTCGCTCACGGGCTGGCTCGTCGGTCTGGCGATGCTGAGTGTGTTGTTCGGAGCCCTGGCCTCGGACTTCGGCGACATCGTCGGTGACAACCAGCAGATGCGCGAGATCCTGGCGCGGATGGGCGGCAGCCAGGGCGTCATCGACGCCTACCTGGCGTCGGTCGCGAACATGCTCGGCATGGTGGTGGCCCTGTTCGCTGTTCAGGCGGCCCTGCGGATGCGCGCGGAGGAGATCGCGGTGCGAGCGGAGCCGCTGCTGACGGTCGGGGTGTCGCGGCTGCGCTGGCTGGCGGGGCATCTGGTGTTCGTGTTCGGCGGCGCCGCGGCGATGTCACTCGCCACCGGGCTCGGCATGGGACTGGCGCACGGCATCCGCTCGGGCGACGTGGCGGGCCAGACCGGTGAGGTGCTGCTGGCCTGCCTGGTGCAGCTTCCCGCCGTGTTCGTCGTGGCGGGTGTGGCGGTCGCCCTGGTCGGCTTCCTGCCTGCCCAGGCGACTTTCGCGTGGGCGGTGGCCGCCGCGTCTCTGTTGCTGAGCATGTTCGGTGCCGTGCTCGACCTGCCGCAGGCGGTGCTCGACGTGTCGCCGTTCCAGCACGTGCCCAAGCTGCCGAGCGTGGAGTTCACGGCCACGCCGATGCTGTGGCTGAGCCTGGTGGCGGCCGCGCTGACCACGGCGGGGATCGCCGGGTTCCGCCGCCGCGACATCGGGTGAGTGCGGGTGAGGGCGGTGGGACTCACCGGGGCACGGTCACGGACCCGTCGGCGGCGACGTGGAGCTTCAACTGCGGGCCCGCCGCGCCGCACTCGGGACCGTTGGGAAACACCGGGTGCGGCGTGGCCTCGACGGTGTCCTGCGCGAGCCGGGCACCGTCGGGGCCGGTGACGGTCAGCGTCGCGCTCAGGTTCCGCTCCGGCAGGTCGGCGACCTGCGCGAAGCCGTAGGCGCCTCCGGTGGGACGCACCTGCGCCGAGCACACCTGGTCGGGCGCACCGGTGGGGCACTCCTCCGGCACGGCCGTGGTGGCCGGGCGCAGCGTGACGTCGTGGGAGCGGCACGAACCGCCCCAGCACAGCTCCAGCTCCGCCGCGTCGGCGGCGAGCCCGGGCGCGACGTCCACGTTCACCCCCGCGGGGGCTCCGATGGCGGTGCACTGCACGCCCTCCCCGGCGGGGAGGGCACCACACCCCGCGACCAGCAACACGGCCAGAACCGGCACAAAACGCATACCGGTAGGACGGAGACGAGCCCGCCGTCGGTTGCGTCCCGTCCCGGGTTGGTGCCGCGAACCGCACCCGGGCTCAGCGGGACAGGCGGGACAGGTCGCGCTCCGCCTCGTCGAGGGCGGCTCTGGCGGCCTCGGTACGGCGCCGTGCCTCGGCCTCCTCGCGCTCGGCGCGGCGCACCGCGTCGCGGGCCTCGTCCCGCGCGGCACGAGCCCGGCGTTCGGCCTCCCTGCGCGCCGCCTGCCCGCTCTTGCGCCGGGCGGGCGCCGATCGCGAGGGCAGCCACGCGGCGTCGAACAGGTCCGGCGGTCGCAGGGCGGTGGTGAGATTGCCCTCGATCACCGCGCGGGCCGCTTCCTCGTCCCCGACGGCGGCCTCCAGTGTGGCCGCGATCTCCCTGCGCACCGGCTCACCCACGCGCCCGTCCGCGAGCCGCAGGGCGTGCTCGACCAGGGCGCCGACCCGCTCGTTGCGCTCGTGGGTCAGGTCCCGCAGCCGCCCGCCCGCGAGGTCACGGTGCGCCCCGCGCAACCGCTCACCCAGCTCGACCAGCGCGGCCACCTCGGCCTCCTGGTGGCGGGACAGCGCGTTCACCAGCGCCGCCGCCGTGGTCGGCTTGCGCAGGCGGTGGATCCGGTCGGCCAGCTCGGGCTCGCCCCGCCGTCTCGCCTCGCCGACGTGCCACTCCCGGAGGGCGACGAACTCGCCGGGGGCCGCACCGTAAAGTTCGCGGGACACGGCGTCGAACCGCGTGGTCGCACCCATGAGACCAGCGTCCCGCAGGGCGGGCGGCCAGGCCAGGCTTCGCCACGGTTACGGTGTCGGGGGAGGGAGGACACACAGTGGGTATTGACGAGATCGAGTTCTACTGGCGCCCGGGGTGCCCGTTCTGCGCGATCCTGCGGGGTCGGCTCCGCGAGAGCGGCCTGCCGGTGCGAGAGGTCAACATTTGGGAGGACTCCGACGCCGCCGCACGGGTGCGGGCGGCCACCGGTGGCGACGAGATCGTCCCGACCGTCTTCCTCGGCGAACGCGCGCTGGTGAACCCGAGCATGGCCGAGCTGACCGACGTGGTGCGGGAGGAGGCGCCCGGGTTGTTCGACCTGGCACAGCCCGCCACTCAGGGGCACGGTTCGCGGCACTGAGGCTGGTTCCGGGTCACTGCCCGGTCGCGGGCGCGATCCGGAACACCGGGTGTCGTGGCGCCGCCTCGCGGAGCGTGTCGTCGGGGGCGTCCGCCTTGACGCCCTCGAAGAACGCGCCGACCTCCCAGCCCCACCGCCGCAGGTAGGCCCTGAGCACGGGCAGCTTGGCGTCGCCGTGCAGTTCGACTGCCTCGAACCGTTCGACCCTGCCACCCACGGCGAGGGTGCCCTCACCGGCCGCGCGCAGGTTGCGGGCCCACTGGGTGTTCCCCCGTGCGGACACGAGGTAGCGCTCACCGTCGAGGGTCAGCACGTTCACCGGTGTCGAGCGCCATTCACCGGACGTGCGCCCGCGAACCGACAGCACTCGGCTGCCCCACACGCTCAGTCCCCGCCTGGTGAGTGCGCTGACGACGCGGTTGAGAACCTTCGTGGGTCTCCCTGGCTCGCGGTAGTGCGGTGCTGTGGGCATCGGGCCGTTCCCTTCGTTGGCGTCAGAGCGGTGCGCTCGTCGTAAACCAGTGAACTCTCTCCGGACTCACTTCGCAAGAGCACCGCTCTCTTTTCGAATCGCCGTTCTCGCGTGTGTCACACTGTGCGCATGTCCACAACACGTGCCCACCGCACCGCCAGGGAACGCGCCCGCGCCGAGATCACCTCGTCGATCACGGACGAGGCTCGCCGCCAGCTGGGAAAGGTGGGCCCGCAGGGGCTCTCACTGCGCGCCGTCGCCCGCGAGCTCGGCATGGTCTCCTCGGCGTTGTACCGCTACTTCCCGAGTCGCGACGACCTGCTCACAGCGCTGATCATCGACGCGTACGACGGTCTCGGCGAGGCCGCCGAAGCCGCGGACAGCACCGGGACGAGCCCCCGACGCCGCTGGATCGCGGTCTGCCACGCCGTACGCGACTGGGCACGGCGCAATCCGCACGAGTACACCCTCGTCTACGGCACGCCGGTCCCCGGTTACCACGCCCCCCGCGACACCGTCTCCCCCGCCGCGCGCGTGCCCCAGGTGCTCGTCACCGTGCTGGCCGACGCCGTGCGGCGGGGAACCGTCGTGCCCGCCGACGAACCGGAGCCGACAGGGACGTTACGGGCCCAGCTCGCCCTCGTGGCCGAGATTGTCGACGAGGAGGTACCCGCCCCCCTGCTGGCACGGGGTCTCGCCGCGTGGACCCAGCTGTTCGGCATGGTCGGGTTCGAACTGACCGGGCAGTTCGCGAACACACTCGAACCCGCCGACCCGTTCTTCGCCCACACGATCGAGCGGATGGCGGACTTCGTGGGCCTCCGGGCGGACGACACCGGTGGCGGCTGAGGTGGCACGGCGGGACGATCGCCTCGGACACAGCGAACACAGCCGGACACAGCGGTCGGAGGGAACGACATGGCCACACGCGAGGCGACCACGCACTGGACGGGCGGGCTCAACACCGGGACGGGCGCGCTGACGCTCGACACGTCGAACTCGGCGCGCTTCTCGGTGACCTTCCCGCGCCGCGTCGGTGAGCCGGAGGGCACCACGAGCCCGGAGGAGCTGATCGCGGCGGCCCAGGCGTCCTGCCTGGCGATGAACCTCGCGGGCACGCTGGAGAAGGCCGGGCTGACACCGGACACCATCGATGTGAGCGCCGCCGTCACGGTGAACCCGGGCGACGGGGGGCTCAGTATCGACACGGTGGCCGTCACACTGCGGGCGGAGGTGGGCGGCGTCGACGAGGACCGGTTCGCCGAGCTCGCCCAGCAGGCGAAGGACACGTGCCCCGTCAGCAGGGCACTGGCCGGGACCACGATCACCCTGGACGCGGCGCTCGCCTAGACCGAGGGTGTCACGCGGGCGGCGCGAGGACGACGGCCGAGTTGTGCCCGCCCATTCCGAGGGACGACTTGAGCGTCAGCCGGTCGCCGATGTCCACCACGCCGGTGCGCAGGCGGGGATGCGCCTGCGCCACCCTGGGCGGGGCCGGCACGAATCCTCGGTCGTAGCCCAGCGCCGCCACCGCGACCTCCACGGCCGCCGCGGCGGCCTGGCAGTGCCCCACCAGCGGCTTGACCGAGTAGAGGCCGGTGTCCTCGGTGAAGAACTCCTCGGTCAGCGCCGACTCGGTGGCATCGCACTGCCGCGTGCCCGGCCCGTGCGCGTTGACGTAGCCCACGGCGTCCGCCCCCGCGCCCGCGTCGTCGAGAGCCTCGGAGACACAGCGCCGTACCTGCGAGTACTCCGGGTCGATCGAGGTGGCGTGGTAGGCGTCGTGGCTCATCGCGCCCCCCAGCACCGTGGCGTAAGGGACGCGCGCCTTCCGTGAGAGCACGAACGACACCGCGGCCTCCCCCATCACGAACCCACGGCTGCCCTCCTGGAACGGCCGGCACGCGTCCAGCGGATCGGCGTCCACGACCGTCACCCCGAGGCGCACGAAGTGGCGCACGTTCTCGGGCGTGAGCGACAGGTCGGTTGCCACGAACACGACGTCGTCGACCAGCCCCGCGTCCAGCCACAGTTTCGCGGTGAGCAGCCCCGCGTTGCCGGATGCGCACATCGCCGAGACGTTCATGGCCGGGCCGTGGAAACCGTATTCCTGCATGAGCGTGGACATCGGGGTCGACGGCATCAGCGCCAGATAGTCCCTCGCCCGGATGTCGCCGCGCTCGACGAGGTAGAAGTCCTTCCACAGGTCGACCTCACCGAGCACGACAGCGTGCAGCAGGCCGACCCGGCGGCCACGCTGCCAGCCGCGGCGCAGCGCGTCGTCGACGGCTTCGCGGGCCGCGGCCCGCATGGCCCTGGAGAACCTGCCCCGGCCGTCCACCGGGTCACCCCCGTCGGGGACCCTGGCCACCCATCCGCAGTGTTCCGCCGCGTCGGCGGTGTCGCCGGAAGTGCTGCCGCCGTACCCTTGCGTCAGCGCCGCCGCGGGCTTCATGGACCGCAGGCCGTCCCACAGGGACGGCAGGCCCCAGCCGTAACCGGTGACGGCGCCGACCCCGCAGATATCGATTCCACCTCGCACACTCACGATGATCTCCTCACAGTTGTTCGCACTCCTGACAATGACTCCAGGGCACCGACCGGCACCGACCGAAATGACCGCCTAGTCTGGTGACGGCGGGTTGAAACACTCGCGTTGCGGACTGAAGCGGATGGGGGTTCATTTCCTCCTATTCGCCCAACGGTGATTTCATGCTGTAATCGACTCCGGCAAACGATCGGCGGATGGACGGAGCATGGAGGCTTCTACCCACGACGGGCTGTCCACCTGGTTCTCCCGGGACCACGAGGACGTCGTCGACCTCGCGCTCGCCGCGAGCGCCGCGGGTACCTTTTCGGTCGACCTTTCCGGTCACGACGTTACGTGGAGTCCCGAGCTGCCCGAGGTGCTCGGCGTCGAAGGTCACCACCCGGAGCTGGTCAGGACGCGCCTGCTCGAATTGATCGAGCCGCTGACCGTCGCGGCGCGGAATTGCCCGATATGGCACAATTTCGATCTTGAACAGTGTCATACGACGCCCGGCGGTGAAACCAGATGGACCCGATTTCTCGCCCGCACCCAGGGCAATGGCTCCGTTGGCTCCGTTGGCTCCGACCCGACCAACGGAGCCGCGAGCACCGTCGAGCGACTGGTGGGGATCGCGTCGGACGTGACTGAACGGCACGGCAACGCGCAGACACTCGCCGACCTCGCGGACCGCTACCGCCTGTTGGTCGAGTTCAGCCCGGACGGGATCTGCGTGCACCAGGACGGCAGGCTGGTGTACGTCAACCCGGCCGTGGCGCGTTTCGTGGCCGCCGAGGAGCCCGCCGAGCTGCTCGGCCGCCCGATCATCGACTTCGTGCGCCCCGCCGCCGTCCCGGAGATGCTGCGGCGCATCTCCGAGCTGGAAGCCCCGGGAGCGGCCACCGAGCCCACCGAGGTTCGTCTGCGCACACTCGACGGCAACTCGATGCTCATCGAGTCGGTGTCGGTGCGGACCACGTGGAAGGGCGAGCCCGCCTATCAGGTGATCATGCGCGACATCACCGCGCAGAAGGCCGCGGAGGCCGCGCTGCGTTACCAGGCCGCGCTGGTGGCCCACGTCAGCGACGCGATCATCGCCACCACCTCGGACGGCATGGTGAGCAGCTGGAACCCCGCCGCCGAGACCGTCTACGGCTACGGCGAGGACGCGGCACTGGGCAGGCCCGTGGGTGAGCTGGTCGGGGCCACGCTCGACCCGGCGGAGGTCCTCGCCCAAGGCGGCGTCGTCGAGGCCGAGCACCGCAAGGCCGACGGCACCCCGCTCACGGTCCGGGTCTCCGCGTCGCCCATGGACGGGGGTTTCGTGCTCGTCTGCGCGGACGAGACCGCCCGGCGGGCGGCGGAACGCCGTTATCGCACGGTCGTGGCCGCGCTGGACGAGGGTGTCGTGGTGATCGACGGTCACGGTCTCGTCGGATCGGCGAACCCGGCGGCGGGACGCATCCTGGGGCTGCCCGTCGACGCCATCATCGGGTGCGCGACGACGTTGTTCCCGCTGTACGACGAGTCGGGCGCGCGCATCCCGCCCAGCGAGTACCCCTCCGCGCTGACGCGCACCACCGGCCGCGCCACCAACGGTCGCGTGGTGCGGGTGCGGCGTCCCGACGGGCGCTGGGTGTGGCTGTCGATGAGCTGCAGGCCGCTCGACACCAACGCGACGCCGCCACACCAGGTGGTGACGTCGTTCACCGACATCACCGAACGTCGAGCCATCGGCGAGCAGCTCGAACACGACGCCACCCACGATCCGCTCACCAACCTCGCCAACCGCACACTCATCCTGCAACGACTGGAGGAGGCGCTGTGCAGGCCGCGCCGCAAGGGCACGGCCTGCGTGCTGTTCATCGACCTCGACAAGTTCAAGGTCATCAACGACTCGCTGGGCCACGGCATCGGCGACAAGGTGTTGCGCATCGCGGGCCAGCGGCTCAAGAACTGCGTGCGCCGCCACGACCTCGTGGGCAGGCTCGGCGGCGACGAGTTCGCGGTGGTCACCTTCGCGCTCGAACACGGCCAGCAGGTCAGGGCCCTCGTCGACCACATCAGGCAGTCGCTCACCGAACCGATCATCGTGGAGGGCCGCAGGCTCCGGGTCGACGCGAGCATCGGGGTCGTGACGGCCCACGAACACGACGAACGCTCGGCCGAGGACCTGCTGCGCGACGCCGACGTGGCGATGTACCAGGCGAAGACGCGAGGGCGCGGTAGGCACGAGCTGTTCGACGTCGAGCTGCGCGAACGGGTGCAGCGGCAGCTGCGACTGGAGCAGGACCTGCGCGACTCGGTGCGCGGGGGCCAGCTCTGGGTGGCCTACCAGCCGGTGGTGGACCTGCGCACCTACCAGCGGGTGGCGGTGGAGGCCCTGCTGCGCTGGCAGCACCCCGTCCACGGCAGCATCTCGCCCGGCGAGTTCATCCCGCTGGCCGAGGAGAGCGACCTCATCAACCTCATCGGCGGATACATGCTGCGCACCAGCACCCGCGAACTGTCGCTGCGACGGCTCCGCGGCGGTACCCGTACCCGGCTCACCGCCAACCTGTCGGCACGCCAACTGGACGACGAGTCACTCGTCGACGCCGTGGACGACGCGCTGCGCACCACCGGGCTACCCCCGAGCGAGTTGTGTCTGGAGATCACCGAGAGCGCGCTCATGCGCGAGCCGGAGAAGGCGGCCGAGATACTGACGGCGCTGCGCAACCTCGGTGTCCGGCTGGCGATCGACGACTTCGGTACCGGCTACTCGTCACTGGCGCAGCTGTGGAAGCTGCCGCTGGACACGCTGAAGATCGACCGCTCGTTCGTCGCGGGGCTCGACGGCCCCGGTAACCCCGACGCCGAGGCGATCATCAAGGGAATCGTCACGATGGCGCACTCCATGGGACTCACCGTCATCGCCGAGGGCACCGAGAACGAGCGCCAGGTGGCCATCCTGCGCGGGCTCGGTTGCGACCAGGCACAGGGCTTCCACTTCGGCAGGCCCGCCCCGGCCGAGCAGGTGTTCGGGGAGTAGCAGAAGATTTGCTCGCAGCGGATAATCCTGCGCAGGATGATCCTGCGCGAGCAAATCCGCTGCGTACTATTGACGCATGGTGTTCCTCAATCGGGTCGACGAGCTGGCCTACCTGCGCCGTCGGGTCGCGGGAGACTCCGCTGAGCTGCTGGTGGTCTACGGGCGCCGCAGGGTGGGCAAGACGGAGTTGCTCACGCACCTCGCGGCCGAGACCCGCTCACTCGTGTTCGAGGCCACCGAAACGGTCAACCACGAACAGCTACTGGACTTCACCACCGAGCTGGCCCGGGTATCCGACGACCCGCTCCTGGCGGCGCAACCACTCACCAGCTGGGACGCCGCGCTCGCCGCGGTGGCCCGTTTCGTCGGTGACCAGCGCACCGTCGTGGTGCTCGACGAGTTCCAGCTGCTCGCGCAGCAGGCACCCGAACTGGAGAGCGTGCTCAGCCGCTGGTGGCGAACGACGGGGCGCACGTTGCCACTGGTCCTCGTGCTGGCGGGCAGCGAGGTGTCCTTCTTCGAGGACGACGTACTGGCCGGACGTCTCTACGGCCGCAGGACCGGCCAGCTCCGCGTCGAACCGTTTCTCGCGAGGGACACCGGCCTTTTCCATCCCGGCTACTCCGCCGAGGACGCGATCCGGACGTACTCGGTGTGCGGCGGCGTTCCGTACTATCTCGAACGGTTCACCGACGACCGCCCGCTGGCCGCACACCTGCTCGACGAGGTGTTCGACCGAGGAGGTCTGCTTCACGACGAGGCCGAGCTGCTGCTACGGCAGTCGATTCGCGATCCGGCTGGTCACGTGGCAGTGCTGCGAGCCATCGCGCACGGGCACAACCGCAACAGCACGATCGCCGCACGCACCGGACTGGAACCCGCACAGGTGACCAAGGTGCTCCGCGTGCTCGAACGCCTTGGCCTTGTCCAGCAGGAGCGGCCGGTGACCACCTCGCAGCGGGCCAAGAAGACGAGTTACCGCATCGCCGACCAGTTCCTCCGGTTCCACTACCGCTTCGTCGAGCCCGCGCGCTCACAGTTGCGCACCCGAGCGCTGGCGGAGGCGTATCTGGAGCAGACCGTGCTGCCGCGCTTCGACGAGCACACCTCCCTCGCCTGGGAGGACGTCTGCCGCGAGCATGTGCTGCTGTCGTTCCCGGACGTCGCGCGGATCGGCCGCTGGTGGGGCCCCGTCCCCACCGGCCAGGACAGGCGGACCGAGGAACGGGAACTCGACATCGTCGGGCTCGATCCCCAGCACCAGGTCTCCGTCGTCGGAATGTGCAAGTGGACGCGGTCGGCCGTCGACTTCGACGAGCTGAACCTGCTCGACCGCCTGACCCCGTACGCCGCGAAGACAGCGCGACCCCACCGCGTGCTGTGCTCGCGTTCCGGGTTCACCGAGCGGCTTCGGTCCGTTGCGGCGGCCGACGACACGCTGACCCTGCTCACCCCTGAGGACGTGCTGAGCAGTCCGGCGGCCTAGAACGTCACAGCAGCCCCTGCCGCACGGCCCACACCACGGCCTCGATGCGCGTGGACACGCCGATGCGGTCACAGGCACCGCGAACGCGCCTGCGCACGGTGCGCTCGGACAGGCCGACGCGCCGCGCCACCGCGTCGAGCGGCAGGCCCGTCGCGAGCAACCGCAACAGCTCGACGTCGCGTTCGGCCAGCCGGTCCCCTTCTCGTAGCGTCATGGCTCCACCAGCAGCACTTCGAGTGTGCGCGGGCCGTGTACGCCCTCCACGCGGTCGAGTTCGATGTCGCTGGTGGCCGACGGGCCACTCACGAAGGTCAGCGGCCGGACGGGATCGAGCCGCCGGAGCGCCTGTGGCACGCTCACCTCGATCTGGTCGGCGCGCACGACACACAGGTGGTAGTCCGGAACCAGCGTGAGCAGACGCCTGCCCTGCGCCGCGCCGGCGTCGAGCACGATCGTGCCGGTCTCGGCGATCGCGACGGCGCATCCGGTGAGCACGCCGTCCACGGAGTCCACCTCGGACAGCGGCAGCGGCGGATCGTCCCGCAGCCACCGCACTCCGGGCACCCGCAGGCGTTCCGGCAGGTCGGCCGGTACCACCATCGTCGTCGCGTCCCGCGCGTTGAGACACGCTGTGATCGCACCCGGGAGGTCGTCGTCGGCGACCCGATGCACGACGGCCCGGTAGTCCTCGACACGCTCCCTCAGCAACCCCACCGGGTCGGCGGCCGTGCGGTCGGTGTCGTAGTCGCGGGGCACCGGCACGGACCGCCGCCGCACCGCGCGCCCGATGCGGGCCAGGATCTCGTCTCGCGCGTCAGCCACGACGGCGCCTCCACCACGTCCGGAAGGACTCCTTCGGCAAGGCCGGAAAGTCGCGTGTGGCCGTCCACTTCGAACCCGGCCACGGCAGGCGCCGGATCGTCCCGTCGTCTCCGGCGAGAAACCGGGACAGCGACCCGGCCCGCTGCGCGGCCTCGTAGCGCCGGGGATCGCGGAACACCCACGCGGCGCCGGACATGGCCAGCGCCTCCGGATTCCGCTTCGGTTTCGCCGCCACGGCCTCGGCTCGCAGGTGGGTCAGCACCTCGGGAATGTTGATCCGCACGGGGCACACCTCGTAACACGCGCCGCACAGGGACGACGCGAACGGCAGCGACGCGGCCTGCTTGTCGCTCATGTCCCCCGCGAGCTGCGGCGCGAGGATCGCCCCGATCGGCCCCGGATACACCGACCCGTACGCCTGCCCCCCGGTACGCTCGTAGACGGGGCACACGTTCAGGCACGCCGAGCAGCGGATGCACCGCAAAGCCTGGCTGCCCACCTCGTCGGCCAGCGTGGCGGTGCGGCCGTTGTCCAGCAGCACGAGATGGAACTCGCTCGGCCCGTCGCCCGGTGTCACGCCGGACCAGACCGACGTGTACGGATTCATGCGCTCCGCCGTGGACGACCGTGGCAGCAGCTGGAGAAAAACCTCCAGGTCCCGCCAGGTCGGCACGAGCTTCTCGATGCCCATCACCGTGATCAGGGTCTCGGGCAGCGTCAGGCACATGCGCCCGTTGCCCTCCGACTCCACGACGGCGATCGAACCGGTGTCGGCCACGGCGAAGTTCGCGCCCGACACCGCGACCTTGGCCGAGAGGAACTTGCGGCGCAGGTGCCTCCGGGCCGCCTCGGCCAGCTCCCCCGGATCGTCGGAGTCCGGCGCCTCCGGCATCCGGCGCGCGAAGATTTCTTTGATCTCGGCGCGGTTGCGATGGATGGCCGGAACCAGGATGTGCGAGGGCAGGTCGTCGCCGAGCTGCACGATCAGTTCAGCGAGGTCGGTCTCGACCGCGCGTACCCCACCGGCCTCCAGCGCGGAGTTCAACCCGATCTCGGCGGTGGCCATCGACTTGACCTTCACGACCTCCTCGGCGCCCTTGGCACGCGCGAGGTCGAGCACGATGCGGTTGGCCTCGTCGGCGTCGCGGGCCCAGTGCACGACGCCGCCCCGGGCCGTCACAGCCTCCTCCAGACGCAACAGGTAGGTGTCGAGGCGGGCGAGCACGTCGTCCTTGACGGCCTCGCCCGCCCTGCGCAGCTCCTCCCAGTCGGGGAGCTCGGCGACGGCCTGCTCACGCTTGCCCCGGATCGTGGTCGTCGCCTTGCGCAGGTTCGTCCGGAGCTGCGTGTTCCCGAGCGCCTCGCGCGCGGCGCGGGGAAACGTCGGGCTACCGAGCCACGTCACGGGGTTGCGACCCACGGCTGCTCCTCCGTACTCGCGAGAATCTCCGCCAGGTGTACCGCCCGCACCCCGGTACGCAGCCGGGACAGGCCGCCGCCGAGATGCATGAGGCACGAGTTGTCGCCCGCCGTGACCACCTGCGCGCCGGTGTCCTGCACGCAGCGCATCTTGTCGGCGAGCATGGCCGTGGACGTCTCGGCGTTCTTCAACGCGAACGTGCCGCCGAAACCGCAACACTGCTCCGCCTGCGGCAGCTCGACCAGCGTCAGTCCCCGCACCGCGCGCAGCAGGCGCAGCGGTTTCTCACCGACGCCCAGCATCCGCAGCGAGTGGCAGGTGGGGTGGTAGGTCACCCGGTGCGGGAAGTACGCCCCGACGTCGGTGACGCCGAGGACGTCCACCAGGAACTCGCTGAGTTCGTAGGTCCGTTCCACGGCGGGGCTGGTGCCGCACACGCCAGGGTGGATCTCGCGCACCATCCCCGCGCACGACCCCGAGGGCGCGACCACGTGGTCGTAGCCGTCGAACACTTCGGCGTAGCGCTGGGCCAGCGGCGCGGTCTCGGCCTGGTAGCCGGTGTTGTAGTGCATCTGCCCGCAGCAGGTCTGGTCGAGCGGGAAGTCGACCTCGCAGCCGAGCCGTTCGAGCAGTCCCACGACGGCCTTCGCGGTGTCGGGGTACAGCGTGTCGGTGAGGCAGGTGGCGAACAGCGCCACCCGGGGCGCGCTCATACCGGCAGCCCCTCCACAGCGCCAAAGATCGGATCACTGAGCGCGAGGATTGACATGGAAGGTGTCCCGGTCCACTCGTGATACAGCACGCGGCCTAGGTTAGTTGTCCGACTCCGGACGCGCCAGACTCAATCTGAACCCCGCCCCGCCGAAGAGTCATCCGACCAATCAAGTCTCCGCCGTGTCCGCAGCCTGTGTAGCCGTGTCCGCAGGTTGTGTAGCCGTGTCCGCAGGTTGTGTAGCCGTGTCCGCACTTCTCGCACGAGCCCCGACGAGGCGCAACCACGCGGTCAGGTCGGCGACCGCCGTGCCCCGGAAACCCACGTGGCCGTCCGGCCGGACGGCCACCATCCGCCGTCCCGGTCGGCTCGTGAGCCGGTGGACCGACACGGGACAGTCCTCGACCACGGAAGCGCCGACCTCCTCGGCGTCGCGGGCGAGCAGCACGTGAACCCCCGGCCGTGCGGTCAGCCGGTGCAGCCGGGTTCGCATCCCGTCGCAGGTCACGGTCTCGTCGGGCAAACGATCACCCGCCCGTGGTCCCGGCCCGCCGGCCCACCGTTCACTCGACAACGCACTGCCGCGATAGCGCACCCACCCCTGCGACAGCAGCCGGACCACGGGAGCCAGCAGCGTCGGGCGAGTGAGCGACGGAACGACCGGCGCGAGCAACGGCGCCACGGTGCCGCGCAGGAACGCCGGCGCCGGGTGCCCCGCGGCCTCGGCGAAGAACACCAGGTGGGTCAGCGCCAGCACCTGCCGGGCGACCGGGCGCCGCTCCCGCTCGTAGGAGTCGAGCATCGTGTCAGGCTCGTCGGCGTGTGCGGCGAACGGCAGTTTCCAGCCGAGGTTCACCGCGTCGAGAATGCCGGTGTTCATGCCCTGGGCGGCGGCCGGCGAGTGCGTGTGCGCCGCGTCGCCCACGAGGAACACGCGACCGTGCCGGAACGCCGCAGCCAGGCGGTGTTGCAGCCGGACCCGTGCCGACCACGCCACCCGGCCGACGGCGACATCGAATCCGGCGACGTCGAGGAGCTCACGCAACTCCGGCCGCGGCACCGGCTGCCCCGGCTGTCCGAACGGCGCGTCGCCGCCCCGGCTCGGGCGCGTGGCGAGCAGCCGCCAAGGCGCGCCTTCCCCCAGGGCGAACAGGAACACCAACCCGTCCCGGCCCGCCGCGACATGCAGGACGCCGGCATCGAGATCGCTGTCCAGATCGAGGTCCGCGAGCACCACTTCCTCGCGGTAGGCACGACCGCGCCAGTCGATGCCCGTGGCCCGGCGCACGGTGCTGTCCTGACCGTCGCAACCGGCGACGGCACCACACGAGACCGGCTCGGCACCGCCGTCGTCCCGGCGCAGGGTGACGGTGGCCTCGGCGCGGTCCTGCGCGAGTCCGACGGCCGCCACGCCGCGCTCCACCGGCACGCCGCGTTCCTCCAATGCCTCGGCGAGCACCTGTTCGACATCGGCCTGCCGCAGGAGGGTCAGGTGGGGAAACGCGGTGTCGCGCAGGGCCACGTCGGCCAGCGTGGTCGACACGACGCGGCGGCCGAGATGCAGTCGCGCCGATGGGGAGGGATCGCCCCGCCGGAGCAGCCGCTCCACCACGCCGAGCGGGCGCAGGCTCTCCAGCGTGCGCGGATGCACGATCATCGCGCGCGACGGGCGGAACGGTTCGCGCCGACGCTCCACGATCCGGACGCTGGCGCCGTGCGCGCACGCCTGCAACGCAGTGGTCAACCCAGCCGGCCCGGCGCCGACCACGAGCACGTCCGGACGGTCGGTCATGGCGCTTCGACCACCCGCCACCAGGGATGTGTTCCTGCCGCAGTGTCGCGGTCCGGGTCGGCGAGCAGCGTGTCCCGCCGCACGTCGGGCACCACGTGGTAGTCGATCGACCCAGGCTCGCTCACCAGTTCCAGGACCCGCCACAGCGACCGCGCGTAGTACTCCGCCTGCTCCGCGCCGTCCCACTCGTACAGGCCCCGGTAGCGGCCCCGGTCGTCGTGGGCTAGCCACAGTTTGGACACGAACCCGTCGTAGCCGACGAACAGGGGCGTGTTGAGCACGCTCTCCCGTTCGAACACGGCATGTCCCCGCCCCCGGACCCAGCGCAGCCGGAACGTCACCACAAGCACGCAGGGTTCCTTCGGTTCCAACGCCACGGCCGTCTCGCGGTACACGCGCCCGACGGTGCCGTCGGCGAACGTCAGGTACCACCCGACAGTTCCGCGCGGCCACACCACTTGGCGGCGGGCGAGCAACACCAGGCTGCGTGCCATGCATCGTGCGGTGGCCCGCCAAGCGACACTCCTCGGCAGTGGCCCGCTCATGACCACCACGGTCCCCGGCCGAGCCTCGCCGCCGCCAGTGGCGAACGTCCCGCCCCGACCCGCCGTGTCCGCAGCCTGCGTAACCGCTAGATCGGCTCCCCATCGAACACCGTCGCCCACCAGTGCGACTGGAGTTCACCCAGGGTGACCATCCGCCACAACGCCGGGTCGTTCGCCTCGGGAACGGCGACCTCCACGCCGGGACCGTAGAAGCGAAGGCGTTCCTGACACACTCCACACGGGCTCAGCACCCAGAAACCGCGCCCCTGGTCAGCGCGCACCACGCACACCGAAGCCACGACCGGCCTGCCGATCCGATATGCCTCGCACAGCGCACCGACCTCGTGGCAGAGCTCGACCGCCGGATTGACGACCTCCGGGGCGGTGCTCGTGAGGAGAGTGCCATCGTCGAGCGCCATGGCCGCGGCGCCGGCCCAGTCTCGTCCGGGGAAACGGGAGTCGACGAGGTCCGCGGCCGCGGCAACGAGTCTCGTGCCCAGATCCATGACGTGAACCTACGCGAGCGCGTTGAGCGCCACGTCCGTTTTCCGCCGGAAGCCGCGCAGCGCTTCGTGTTCCGATCGCACCCGCCCGAGTGCGCGCACTGCCACGGTCTCCGAGGAGCCTCCCCCATGTCCGAAACAGCCGGTTCCCGACTGTTGCCGCTCCAGTTCGCCGCGCTGTCACTGGCGTGGGGATCGAGTTTCCTGTTCATGAAGGTCGGCCTCGACGGCCTCTCCCCACTTCAGATCGTGACGGCGCGGATGGTTCTGGGCGCGTTCACGCTGGTCACGATTACCGCCGTGCTGCGGGTGTCGTTGCCCCGATCGGCACGCGCGTGGGGGCACATCGGCGTTGTCTCGCTGCTGCTGTGTGTGCTGCCGTTCTCGCTTTTCGCCTGGGCGGGGCAGCACATCAGCTCCGGGCTGTCGAGCATCTACAACGCGACCACGCCGTTGATGACGCTGCTCGTCACGGCCGCGGCGCTGCGCACGGAGCGCCCGCATCGGGGCCAGCTCGCGGGGCTGGCACTCGGCCTGCTCGGGGTGCTGATCGTGCTCGCCCCGTGGCAGCTCACGGAGAAGCCGACAGTGGGCAGTGTCGCGGGCCAGCTCGCGTGCCTGGCCGCCACCGCGAGTTACGGGGCCGCGTTCGTCTACCTCCGCCGCCACGTGTCGCCACTCGGCCTCCCCGCTGCGGCGGTCGCCACGGTTCAGGTCGGTCTCGGCGCGGCGGCACTGCTGGTGACGGTGCCGTTCCTCGACGCTCAACCGGTGTCCCTGACCCCGACGGTCATCGCGAGCATGGTCGGGCTCGGCGCCTTCGGAACGGGGGCCGCCTACATCTGGAACACCAATCTCGTCGCGGGCTGGGGCGCCACGGCGGCATCGGGCGTCACCTACCTGACCCCGGTGGTCGGAGTCGCCCTCGGCGCCGTGGTGCTGGGCGAGATCGTGACCTGGAACCAGCCGGTCGGCGCCGCGCTCGTGATCGCGGGAATCGTGCTCAGTCGTCGGTAGCCCGGCACGCGGTCGAGCCGCCTCAGGCGTGCTGCGCGAGCTGGATCAGGTTGCCGCAGGTGTCGTCGAGCACCGCGGTGACGACGGGGCCCATCTCCAGCGGCTCCTGGGTGAAGGTCACGCCGAGGTCGCGCAGCCTGCGGTACTCGGCGTGCAGGTCGTCCACGGCGAACGACGTGGCCGGGATGCCGTCGGCGACCAGCGCCTCCTTGTACGGCCGCACGGCGGGGTGGCCGTCGGGCTCCAACAGCAGTTCGGTGCCGTCCGGGTCGTCGGGCGAGACCACGGTGAGCCAGCGGTCCGTGCCCATCGGGATGTCGTTCTTCGTCACGAAGCCGAGTACCTCGGTGTAGAAGCGCTGGGCCTTGTCCTGGTCGTCGACGAAGACACTGGACAGATGGATTCTCATGGCGATTCCTCGGGGTGGTCCGGCCTGAGCCAGCGTGTGAGGGCGCGCTCAAGCGGTTCGGTGTTCAGGTCGTGGAACTTGTAGCGGCCCTGCCGCCTTGGCCGGACGAGATCCGCCGCCTCCAACACGGCGAGGTGCTGGCTGATCGCCTGCCGGGTCAGGTTCAGTTCGTGCTTGGTGACCAGCCGGGTGCAGAGCTCGAACAGGGACTGGCCGTCGCGGTCCACCAGTTCGTCGAGGATGCGACGACGGGTGGAGTCGGCCAGGGCTTTGAAGACGTCGTCCGCCACGTTCCCAGCATAGGCAAGCAGGCACTTGCCCATCAACCGAGACCCGAACTGGACGCCCACACACAGCAAAACAGCCCGCCTCGCGAACGAGACGGGCTGTTTGTGCAGCTCACGAGCGTGGCCAGGGCCGGGATCGAACCGGCGACCTTCCGCTTTTCAGGCGGACGCTCGTACCAACTGAGCTACCTGGCCAGAACGCCGGTGTAGCACCGGAACGCCGTGGCGACCCTGACGGGACTCGAACCCGCGACCTTCGCCGTGACAGGGCGACGCGCTAACCAACTGCGCCACAGGGCCTTGATTTCTTCAGTTGTAGTACTCCCAACGGGATTCGAACCCGCGTTGCCGCCTTGAAAGGGCGGAGTCCTAGGCCGCTGGACGATGGGAGCCCAGTCGGTTTCGGAGTAGTCCGATCGACCGTGCTCTCAGGTCCCCCTGGGAGCGAGACCTAGTCTACGACACCCCGGAACCCCCCTTCCACGGGGGGTCACTTAGCCCCGCGGACCGTCACCGACCAGGCACGATCTCACCGGGCCCCACGAAACCGGCGGGGTGGGCACAGCGGCACCGTTCGCACACCCGCGGCGGACCGCGACCACAACCGCGACGGCGTTATGAAAGTCCTCCTGCGTTGTTCACGAAAGCGAAAGACCTTCCGGTGATGCGGTGCCGTAGACGGCAATCGATTGCTCGACACCCGGAGCGAGCAGTATTTTGACGGCGGGTTGCCCAGGTGCACGACCAGGGGGTGTGCATCTGGGCACCTCGTCTCTCGGATCACTGCTGCACCGGGCTGTGCCCACTGTCGTCGGGCGTCAACCCGAGCATGTCCAGCAGTTGAGCGCAGTCCTCCGCCCCGGTCGCGCCGTGGGCGACGGCGAGGCGCGCCCGGCGCACCTGGTCGTCGGACACGCGCGGAGCGTCATGACCGGCTCGCTGCGCGGGCACACCCGCGTACCCGGCTCCGTGGCCCTCTCCCTCGTAACGAAGGAGAAACTGCCGCACCTCGACCGATCCGCTCATGACTCCTCCAAGGGCTCGACTTGTGTGGCCGCGAGGCTAGCGACCACGCCGAAACACCCGCAGCCCCCCGGAGAGTGAACTCGACATCACGGAGCGTGCGCGCTCCACCCGGCCGAGCGGCTGCGACGATGAACGTTGCACGACAACCGGGTAACGACACGGGGGGCCTTTTTCGTTCCAGCACTCGCGATCGTGCTGCCTGTCGTGTAAGAATCGACGTGCTGACACACCCCCGGTCAGCGCCTGTGGAGATCCCCTCCGGCCCCCGCGTTCCTCCCCCTGGCGCGGGGGCCTCTCCATGTCCGCACTCCGCCACGGGCTATGGCGCGGAGCACAGGTGACTGACCGCCGAGACAGAACCGTTATCGTGTGGGCGTGCCTCTTCCCTCATTCGGACGCAGCCGAAACACCGGCGGAAAGACCGAGAGCCCGCCACGCCGTGGTGGGCGCTCCGCTCCGCCCTCCGCCGAGACGGGCGGCGACGATCCGGAGCTGTCCAGCTACCTCGCGGCACTCGCTCCCGAGCGCGACGTCGAGAGCACCGGCTCGGGGCGGCGGTTCGGCGAGGCGCAGGTCTACCAGTTGCGGCTGAGCCTCGCGGCCGGGCAGCAGCTCAAGGAGCTGGCTTCCGAACTCGGGACGTCGCCGCAGGCGCTCGCGCAGGAGTGGATTCTCGACCGGCTCGCGGGCGAGTACGGCACCCCAATGGGCGCGCGTGCCCCCTCCGGCGACCGGAGCGCCGACGAGCCCGCCACCGACGAGCTGTATCTCGACCAGCACCAGTGGCCGGGGGAGCCCGAACCCGGCCGCTACCGCTGACGACCCAGACCCCAGACACAACGAGCCCCGGTGCGGATCGACCGCACCGGGGCTCGTTCGTGTCAGAGAGGCGTTGTCAGAGAGCGCGCACCCTCTGTGCCTGAGGACCCTTCTGGCCCTGTCCGACCTCGAACTCCACCCGCTGGTTCTCCTCCAGCGTGCGGAAACCGCGGCCTTCGATCTCCGAGTAGTGGACGAACACGTCGCCCTCGCCACCGTCCTGGGCGATGAACCCGAAGCCCTTCTCGGCGTTGAACCACTTCACAGTGCCTTGCGCCACCGTTGTACTCCTCGTTGCTGTTCCGCATGGACGCCGCCGGAGCGACGCCCCGGCCGTCCCGGGCGGTTCCAACACAACGAGCACGTCAGCACGTGGCCCACGGGCTCGCGTCAGAAGTTCCGCGAGTGTGAAGCCACGAACACGCAAAACGACGGCCACCCCGAAGCCTACCGGCATTCGGCGGTTTGCGAACCCCCTGAGCGCCGGTTTGGCCCATCCGGGCGGATCATGCTCGAAAGGGTTGCGCACGGCGCGGTCATCACGATCACACCCTCGGTGACTCCTGGACTGTCAGCTCACATCCGTCTCCAGGAGGGAACACGGAGCGGATTCACCAACGTCACTACAACGGGTGAACTGACTCGAAGGTGTGAGTGTGATCACCTTTTATGGGGGGCAACGAACACTCATCCCACGACGTCAGTCAGATACGCGGGGAGAAGGGGCATGATCTTGAGGGTTTCGACACCGGCCGCCGGCAGAAGACCGGCCGTCCTTGTGGCCGCCGTCCTGGCGGCTCTGCTGGGCCTGACCGCCTGTACCGGCTCGGGAGGCGGCGGGCAGACCGCCCAGGGCGAGACAGCCCCGCCCGGACAGTCCGCGAAGGTCGCCCTCGAACCGGCCGAGGGTGCCGGAGACATCGCTCCACGCGACCCGGTGTCGGTGACGGTCTCGGACGGCACCATCGCCGAGATCGCACTGACCAACCCGGAAGGTGAGCAGGTCGAGGGCGAACTGTCCGAGGACCGTAGCTCGTGGACGATCGGCGAACCGCTGGGATACGGCAAGACCTACACGTGGTCCGGCAGCGCCGAAGGCACGGACGGCACGACGGTGCCCATCGAGGGCACGTTCACCACGGTGACGCCCTCGGCCACCAGCGGGGTGAAGTCGAACGTCGGTGACGACAACACCTACGGCGTCGCGATGCCCATCGCGCTGACCTTCGACGCGCCCGTGGAGGACCGGGCCGCCGTCGAGAAGGCGCTGCACGTCGAGACCGACCCGGAGATCGAGGGCTCGTGGGCCTGGCTGGACCAGGGCCGGGCCGTGCATTGGCGGCCCAAGGAGTACTGGCGGCCCCACACCGAGGTCAGCGTGCGGGCCGAGCTCTACGGCGTTCACCTCGGCGGCGGCGTCTACGGCGACAACGACCTCACTGTGGCCTTCTCCATCGGCCGGGAGCAGATCGTGCGGGCCGACACGCAGGAGCACCGGATGGCGGTGTACCGCGACGGCGAGCAGGTCGGCGACTACCCCGCCAGCTTCGGGCTGGAGTCCGACCCGGGCCGCGTCACCCGCAGCGGCATTCACGTGGTGATGAGCAAGCACCCGACCTACTTCATGAACAATCCCGGCTACGGCTACGAGGACTTCGAGGTGCAGTGGGCGGTCCGCATCTCGAACAACGGCGAGTTCACGCACTCCGCGCCGTGGTCGGTGGCCGATCAGGGCAACCGCAACGTCTCGCACGGGTGCATCAACCTAGCCCCCGCGGATGCCAAGGCGTACTTCGACAGCGCGTTGCAGGGCGATCCCGTGGAGATCACCGGCAGCTCCGAGCCGTTGCAGCCCCGGGACGGCCTCTACCACGACTGGATCTACTCCTGGGAGGAGTGGCGGTCCATGTCGGCACTCGACGGCTGAACAGCTCACGCGACGGTGTGGCGGGCACCGCTTTCGCCGCCGCCACACCGTCGTGGCACCGAAGCGGCGGCTAGCGTGGCCCTCGTGAGCGACACCGCACAGAACTGGCCTCCGGTCGAGGTGCAGGACCCGAAACCGCATCCCGACGCCCCGGCCAAGGGAACCACGCTGGGCGTGCACTACAGCCACTGTTTCGGCTGCGGTGACGAGGTGGACGCCGGCCTGCGCATCCGGTCGACGGTCGACGACGACACGGTCGTGGTCTCGACGTTCACCGTGTCCCCGGAACACCAGGGTGCCCCCGGGCTCGCGCACGGCGGACTGCTGTCGGCCGCGTTCGACGAGGCACTGGGCTCGACCGTGGGCAACCTGCTCCGGGTCCCGGCGGTGACGGGCAGACTCGAGACCGACTTCCGCAGCCCGGTGCCGGTGGGCTCCACCCTCTACATCGTCGCGAAGCTCGACGGCGTCGCGGGGCGCAAGATCTACGTCAGCGCCGACGGCAGGCTCGACGCCGAGGACGGGCCGGTCGCCGTGCAGGCCCGCGCGCTGTTCGTCACCGTCGGGGTCGAACACTTCCTGGAGCACGGAGACGCCCAGCAGCTGCGTGAGCTCGGTGAGCGCCACGCGGACTGGGACATCAATCCCTGATGTTCTTCACCGTCCTCAGCGTCCTCATCGCGATCGTTCACCTCTACCTCTGGAAGCGGCTGATCGCGGACACGACGCGACCGGGGACCACCGCCCGCAGGCTGGGCACCGTCGCGCTCGTGCTGTGCGTGGCGCTGATGATGGCGGCGCTGTCGTTGGGCACCAGCGTGCATCCCGACCTCGCGCGCTGGTTCGCGTGGCCCGGATACGTGTGGCTGGCCGTCTTCTTCTACCTGCTGCTGATCCTGCTGGTGCTGGAGCTGCCCCGACTGGCGCTGCGGCGCTGGGTGCGGGGTGGCCCCGCCAACGCCAACGGCGAGGACGCCCAGCGTTCACCCACCGAGGTGTCCCGCCGGTTCGCGCTGGCGCGCGGTTCGGCACTGTTCGCCGGGGTCGTCTCGGCGGGGCTGGTGGGGTACGGGGTCAGCGTGGCGCTGGGCCCGCCCACGGTGACGCGGGTGCCGCTGGCGCTGCGTCGCCTGGACCCGCGCGTCGAGGGCTGCCGGATCGCCCTGCTGAGCGACCTCCACCTCGGCCCGATCGTCGGCCGGTCGTTCACCCAGCGCATCGTCGATCTCGTCAACGCGGAGGACGTCGACGTCGTCGCCATCGCGGGTGACCTCGTGGACGGTGACGTGGCCGACCTCGCCGACGCGGCGGCGCCGCTCGCACAGCTGCGCAGCACGCACGGCACCTTCTTCGTGACGGGGAACCACGAGTACTACGTGGGCTACGAGCAGTGGATCGAGTACGTGCCGACGCTGGGGATCCGGCCGCTGCGCAACGAGCGCGTGGAGATCACCCACAACGGTGGTGTGTTCGACCTCGCCGGCATCAACGACGCCACGGGTTACCAGTGGCAGGACCCTGGCGACGTCGGCAGGGCGCTCGCGGGCCGCGACCCCGCGCGGGCCGTGGTCCTGCTCGCCCACCAGCCCGTGGACTTCGACGACGCGGTGGACCACGACGTCGACCTGCTGCTGGCCGGGCACACGCACGGTGGGCAACTCTCGCCGTTCGAGCTGGCTGTCACGCTCCAGCAGGGTGCGGTGGCGGGACGGTACGAGCGCGGCGACACCACGATGTACGTGACGCGCGGTGCCGGGTTCTGGGGCCCGCCCGTTCGGGTGGGCGCGCCCCCGGACATCACGATCGTCGAGCTGCGCCGTGGTTGAGGGCGCCGGTCACGTCAGGGTGCGGGGCCGGACCGCGTTGGCCCGGTCCACCAGCGCGATCCGGGCCGTCGCGTCGCCGGCCAACCGCGCGAGGGTGCGGTAGCAGCGTTCCAGCCCGAAGCGCAGGTCCCGTTCGGTGAGCGCACAGCCGAGGATCGTCGCGCCGGGGCCTGCCTGCCCGCCCTCGCGAATCCAGTCGAAGCCCGCTTCGAGCACCTCCGCCGTCAGGCGCGTCCTGCGCTCGACGTCGAGTGACAGGCGGTCGAGCTGCTGCGCCGCCCGCACGAGATCCGCCTCGCTGAGCTGCCCCTCGACGAACCTCGTCTTGATCTTGATGGCGGCGACCTGCGCGGCGACATGGTGGGTGGACGCCTGCGGCACCGACTCCAGCACCTCGATCGCGCTCTGCCTGCCACCCTGAGCGAGATAGACGCGGGCGAGTCCGAACGCGGCACTGACGTACGAGCGATCGGTACGCCACACCAGCTCGTACAGGCGAGCGGCCTTGAAGTAGTCGCCGACCGCCTCCGCGCTCACCGCGAGCGCGAGCTTGGGAGCGATCTCCCCCGGCAGCTCGTCGTACACGGCGTCGAACGCCACGTGCGCGACCCTGGCGCGCCCACCCGCGAGCTCGATGAGCCCCTTGTACCAGTCCACTCGCCAGTCGTGCGGGAAACCCGACTTGATGGCCAGGTACTGCGCGGCCTGGAGCTGCCGGTGGGCCTCGGCCAGCTCGCCCAGCTCGATTCTGGCCCTGACGATGCGCAGGCGGACCTCGATCGACTCGCGCGGCGCGTTGACCAGCGCGGTGATCGCGGTCTGCGGTCCCGCCGACAGCAACGTGGCGAGCACGCCCGCACCGGGGTCGTCGGTGTCGACCTGCGGGATCGGCAACCCGGCCACGACGTCGTGGGGCTCGGGCAGCGGCACCCGCCCACCGCGTTCGGGCACCACGAGGTCGACGCCGAACGTGTTGGTCTCCGGCCCGAACACCGTGGACGCGCCCGGCCTCGCCTTGCCCGTACCGAGCGCCATGATCTCGCGCAGTACCCCGGTGAGCTGGTCGGCCATGTCCTCGGCGGACACGAACCTGCGGTCGGGGTCGGCGTGGGTGGAGCGGCGCAGGAACCGGTAGTAGCTGTCGAACAGCTGGAACAGCGGAACCTCGTCCCTGCCGGGCAGGGTCGTCTTGTACTTGCTGGTGTAACCGCTGAACTCGAAGCTCAGCACCGCAAGGGTGCGTCCGACGGTGAACAGGTCCGACGCCACCGAGGCACCCTGGGTGGGCAGTTCGGGGGCGCTGTACCCGCTGGTGAAGAACAGCGGGCTCTCGTAGTCGTCGAGCCGCCGCACCGCGCCGAGGTCGATGAGCTTGAGCTGCTCGTGCGTCTGGATGACGTTGTCGGGCTTGAGATCGCAGTACAGCAGGTTCTGGTTGTGCAGGTAACCCAGCGCGGGCAGGATTTCGAGGCCGTAGGCGATGACCTGCCCGATCGGCAGTGGTTCGGCCCGCCCGCTGGCCCGGTGGTGTTCCAGCGCGAGCTGGCGCAGCGACTGCCCGCCCACGTACTCCATGACGATGTAGCCGACGGCGTTGCCGGTGTCGGGGTCGGGGTGCTGCACGAAGTTGTAGATCTTGACGATGTTCGGGTGCTCGACCTCGGCGAGGAACTTCGTCTCGTTCACCGCCGCCGCGACGGCGGTGGCGTCACCGGTGTTGATCAGTCCCTTGAGGACGACCCAGCGTCCGCTGACGTTGTGGTCCTTGGCGAGGTAGATCCAGCCGAGCCCGCCGTAGGCCAGCGCGCCCAGGACCTCGTACTGCCCGCCAACAACCTCGTGTGCCCGCAGCTTCGGCACGAACGAGTAGGGCGTTCCGCACTCGCCGCACCGGCCCTCCGGCGTGCCCGGCGTGCCGTCGCGACCCCGTCCGACCTTCGCCTTGCAGTTCGAGCAGTACCGCTTGTCCTCGGAGACGACGGGATCGGTGAGCACGGCCTCGGCCGGATCGCGGTAGGGCACCTGCGGCACGTCGACCAGACCCGCGCCGAGCCGTCCCCGCCGGGAGCGGCGCGAGGACGTGCGCCGGGGCCTGCCGGGATAGCTGCCGGTGCCGGTGCCGGTGCCCGTGCCCGTGCCACTGCCGGTTCCCGTCCCGGTCCCGCTTCCCCTGCCGGTGCCGGAGATGGGGCCGCTGGTGCTCTGTGGCAGCACGCTCTCGGTGCCCGGGTCCGGCAGCGTTCCGGGCGCGCTCGACTCGGGCGGTGGAGCGGGTGGGGCGATGAACGTCGTGGCCGGGGCCTTGCCTGCCAGCACGCTGGTGGGCTGTGGTTCCGCCGGCCCCGGCGGCCCGGCCGCTCCCGCCTGCCATGCCGGGCGCACCACCTGGGTACTGGGAGCCACCGGGTGCTGTGAGTGCTGTGGCTGCTGCGCGGGTGGCTGCTGCGGCGGCGCGGGAGCACCCTCGTCGGGACGGCGAGGCTCATCCGACACTGCTACCTCCGAAGGGTCTCACCGGTACTCGGGCTCGGGTGGGGAGGCGGGACCGAGGTCCTCGCGCAACCAGCGGTCGTAACTGTCCTGCCACGCCCCGCCCCGGACGTCGGCGAGCACGGAGTTCACGAACCGCACCATGTCCTCGTTGTCCTTCGGGATACCGATCCCGTAGTACTCGTCGGTGAACCGGTCACCGACGATCTTCGTTCCGGTGCGGTCCTGCGCCCGCAGCCCCGCCAGGATCGTGTCGTCGGTGGACACCGCGGCGACCTGGCCCTGCTGGAGCAGGACGAGGCAGTCCGACCAGTCGTTCACGGCCACCGGCACGGGCCGGGGCTCGGCGGCGGCGATGTTGCGAAGCGAGGTCGAGTCCTTCGCGGCGCACACGCGCTTGCCGCCGAGGTCGGACAGTTCGCGGACCGTGGAGTCGGCTCCCACCAGGACGCGCTGCCCCGCCACGTAGTAGACCGACGAGAAGTTGATGTCCCCCAGCCGCTCACAGGTGACCGAGAACGTCCGCGCGACCACGTCGACCTCGCCGTTGCGCAGCGCCTCGATCCGTTGCGCCGAGGAGATGGCCCGGAACCGGACGGCCTCCGGATCACCGAACAACGCCCTGGCGATCTCCCGGACCATGTCGATGTCGAAGCCGTTCAGCCTGCCGGTCTCCGGGTCGGAGAATCCGAACAGGAACGTGTTCTGGTCGACCCCGGCCACGAGGTGACCGCGCTCCTGGATCTCGGCCATCGTCGAGCCCGACGGGATCGAGGAGTCCGGCGCGAGGCTGGCGGTGGGATCACAGCTGTCGTCCGTGCTGCCACCGGCGTCCAGCCGAGGGTCGATCTCGGTTCCCGCGGGCAGCGGCCGCTGGGCCGAGTCCACGGGCGCCGGGTCGACGGGACGTGTCCCCGCCGCACACCCCGCGACGCTCAGTGTCAGCACGCAGACCAGTGCCAGCCCGCGCGTTCCGGTCCTCGTTCGGGTCTTCATCAGCGATACTCCCGCAGACGCTCGCGAATACCCAGTGTGGCGCCGAGTGCGGCGATCACCGACAGCAGCGCGAAACCGGGCGCCAGCAGGGTCAGCGCGCCGGACGCGGCGGTGGTGTCGTCCACGAAGTGCTGCCGCGACGCGCCGATCACCGCGGCCAGCTCGCCGTCGAGCCGCGCGAACGCGGTGGCCGGGCTCTGCTCGTCCTTGTCGTCGATCGCGAGCAACACGGCCTGCCGGTGGTTGCCCCCGGTGTCCAGTTGCCTGACCCGGTCGTGGGCCTGCCCCCAGGCCACGGCGTGCTCGGTGGCGGACCGCAGCGCGGAAGCCGTGGTCCCTTCCGCCGAAGCCACCGCATCGCCGAGGAGCCCGCCTCGACCGTCCTGGCCGGCGAAGCGGCTGTGCTGCTCGGTGAAGCCCTGGTCGTAGTCCCGGCCGCCGCCTCCCCTCGCCACGAGGGTGAGTGTCTCGTCGGCCCTGGCCTGCAACGCGGCGATGCGGGCCTCGACCAGCCGGTCCGCCTGCTCCGTCCCGTGCTCACGACCGCTGCCGACGAGCACGCCCTGAACGACGAGCGCGACCGCGGTCCACAGCACGAGCAAGCCCACCGCCGCCGACGACACCAGCAGGCCGACGTTGAAGACGCGGTTCGTCATGCGTCGCAGGTGGAGCTGGGTCCAGACCAGGGCGGCGATGAGCCCGGCCAACAGGATCGCGACGAACCACGGGAAGCCGGTGACGTCGTCCTGGTCGTCGGCCAGTGCGCCCGCGTTGACCTCGTAGAGCTGTTCGGCAGCGGGAAGGATGCTGCTGCGCAGCAGCTCCGACGCCTCCCGCAGGTAGGCCGCTCCCACGGGGAAACCCTGCCGGTCGTTGGCCTGTGCCGTGGCGATCAGCCCGGTGTAGACGGGCAACTGGCGGCTGATGACGTCGATCTGCTCGGCTGCCTCCGGGCTGCCCGACGAGTCCGAGGCCGCCTTCCCCAGCGCCGCACCCGCCTTGGCGATGTCGCTCGCGTAGCGGTCGCGCAACGCGGCGGGCTCGGTACCCGGGATGAGAAACACCGTGGCGGCCGTCGCGTCGGCGTCCGACAGCGAACGGTAGACCTCCTGCGCGGCGGCGGCGAGCGGTTCGCGATGCTCGACGAGCGTGTCGGTGCCGTCGCCGCGGTCCTGCGTCGACAACGTTCCCACGAGGCCCGTGAGCAGGGACAGCACCACCAGGCCCGCGCCGATGAACGACAGGCGGCCCGGGGTGGTGGCCGCCGAGCGCGCCAGGCTGCGCACCAGCTCGGTCGGCAGGTCGAGCAACCCGGCCAGGCCCGACCGCGACCCCTTGGGCTGCTCTGGCGGTTCCGAGCCGGCGGGCGCCGCGGGCGCCGGGGGCCCGGGGCGCGGCACAGTGCTCGTCATCGCGATCCTCCACCCAGTCTCGGCACGCGCATGACCGTATCCGAGACGACCGGGCCACGAGTGCGGAGTCCGCGAAGAGCACGCGGATCGTGCCGGGGCTGTGATTTGACGATTTGACGATTCGACGATTCGGCGCGGCACGGCGGCGAAGGAGTCCGCGCGGTCTCGCCCGGACATGGCCAATCATGAGAGTGTTCGGCGGTGAGCTACGCGCATTGGGAGATCGTGCCGACCCGGTGGAAGGACAACGACGTCTACGGACACGTCAACAACGTCGTCCACTACGCGTTCATGGACACGGTGATCAACAACTGGTTGATCACCAAGGGCGGCCTGGACATCGCCGACGGCCAGGTCATCGGCCTGTGTGTCGAGTCGCACTGCAACTACCACGCGGCGGTCTCGTATCCGGAAGCACTGGCGGTGGGGCTGCGGGTCGGCCACCTGGGCCGCACCAGCGTCCGCTACGAACTCGGCCTGCACCGGCAGGACCGCTCGGAGCTCGTGGCGCAGGGACACTTCGTTCACGTGTTCGTCGACCGTGCCACCCGCAGGCCCGTGGAGATCACCGGGCAGTTGCGGGAGGCCCTGACGGCGTTGCTGGTCAGCTGAGGCGCCGTCGAGCCCGCCCGATATCCTACGACTGGTCGTAGAGATAGGGAGGGCCAGTGATCAGTGGGTTCGCCGTCGTGGTCGTGGGCTGCGCGCTCGCGGTCGCTGTGTGGAGCTTCGTGCAGGTGGCGCTCAACCGGCCGCCCGCGCGGCCGCTGCTGCTCGGACTGGCCGGAGTCGAGGCGCTCCTGCTCGTCCAACTCGTGATCGCCGTCGTGCTGCTGCTCTCGGGCGAGCGCCCCGGCAACCTGCTGACCTTCCTGCTCTATCTGGTGGGCACGCTGCTCGTCCTGCCGATCGGGACGGTGTGGGCCCTGGCCGAGCGGACCCGGTCGAGCACGGCCGTGCTGGGCGTGGCCTGCGTGACCGTGCCCGTACTGATGCTGCGGATGTACCAGGTGTGGGAGGGCGCGAGTGCGTGACCGCGACGCGAGCCCGGAGGGGTCGGCGACCGAGCCACCCGCCACGGCCAGCGGGCCGGGACGGGTGCTGGTCGCCGTCTACGCGATCTTCGCGGTCGGTGCCACCTCCCGGGCGGCGGCACAGATCGCGACGCGGTTCGGCGAGGCACCCGTGCCCTACGCGCTGTCGGCGCTGGCCGCCCTCGTGTACGTCCTGGCCACACTGGCGCTGGCCCGGCGGGGGGTGCGCTGGTGGCGGGTGGCCGTACTGGCATGCGCCTTCGAGATGACCGGCGTGCTCGTCGTGGGAACGGTCAGCGTGGTGCTGCCCGGGGCGTTCCCCGACGCGACGGTCTGGTCGAACTACGGGATGGGCTACCTGTTCATCCCGCTCGTGCTGCCGGTGTTCGGGCTGTGGTGGCTGCGCCGGACGGCGCCGCGCCGGTAGCTCACCAGAAGACCGCGATGCCGACGTTGACCAGTGTCAGCGCGGCGATCGTGTAGAGCAGACCCTTCCCGGCCTGAGGCTTGCGCCAGAGGATGTGCGCGAGCACCAGCACCGCCACGGCGACGACGAGTTTCACGGCGATCTTGGTGTTGTCGACGTCGGTGTCGACAAGTCCCGCCGAGGCGATGCCGGTCAGTGCCACGCCGGTGATCACCTGGGTTCCGGCGCCGGTCATCAGCACCATCGCGCTGGGGGAGTTCGGAGCGGTCAGCCGCAGCACGACGCCGCTGACGAGCAAGGCCATACCGAGCAGGTGGAGAACGACAAGGAGGTCGTAGACGATGTCCATCGCGGCAAGATACTACAAGTCGTAGTAATCAGTGCAGTGGTACGGCGAAAATGCTCGCCGAGGTCGCCAGCGCAGTCAGCAACAGCCCGCACGCCAGCGGCCACACCAGGGGAAACGCCAGCCGCTCCGGGTGCCGCAGCCGCCGGATCCGCGCCTGCACCGGCGTGTCGGCCGCCGCCACGGCCAGCGCACCGGCAGGCGCCCCCGCCGGCCCGCTCGCGTGGAAGCGCTCCAGCGCACGCGCCAGCGGTTCCCTGCCGTGCTGGCGCGCGGCCCGGTCGTCGGCACACATCTCCACCAGCAGCTCGATGGTCGAGCTCACCCGCGTCAGCACCTGACTGCGCGGCAGCAACCGCCGCAACGCCTGGAACGGCGCGATCACCAGATCGTGCCGCTCGCGCGCGTGAGCCCGCTCGTGTGCCAGCACGGCGGCCAGCTCCACCTCGCTGAGCAGGCGGCGCGCCCCGGCGCTCACCACGATGTGCGGATGACGGCCCGGCACGCAGTACGCCACCGCCATCGGATGATCCACCACGAAGGCGTCCGAGTTCGGCTGCGCCACGAGCTGCAACAACAGCCGGTGCCGGGCCCGCGCCCGCGCCGTGCTCCGAAACGACAGGAACTGGTTCACCACCAGCCACCCCGCCAGCAGCAGCCCCGCCGCCACCGCGGCGAGGTGCCACACGTCGAGCTCCGACCAGCGGCTCGGCAGGTCCAGCAACGCGGGCAGGAATCCCCGGTGAAACGGCGCGAGGCCGAAGCCGAGCAGAACCCCGACCGCGGCCACCACGAACGTCAGTCCACTGATCTGCCACAGCACCAGCGCGGGCCGGGGATGCGCGTACGTCCACCGGCTCCGCAGCAGCCACACCATGACCACCACGGCGACGACCGCCGCCACCACCTGGTGCCCGAGCAGGATCACGTCTGCTCGCCCTGCTCATCGTGTCGCAGCGCCTGCCGCAACGCGTCGGCCTCGTCGCTCGTCACCGACTGCGCGAAGTGCACCAGCGCCGACCCGCGGTCGCCACTCAGCTCCAGCGCCTCCAGCATCAGCTCCGCGACGTACGCCTCGCGGCCCGCCTCGGGCTCGTACAGCCAGGCGCGGCCGTCCCGCCTGCGGCGGACGACCCCCTTGGCGGCCAACCGGGTGAGCACCGTCATCACGGTGGTGTAGGCGAGCCCGCGATCCCCCAGAGCGGCATGCACGGCGCGCACACTGACGGGTTCGTCGCGTGCCCAGAGCACCTCCATCACCGCGCGCTCCAGTTCTCCGAGCCTAGCCACAGCCACCCCTTCACTTCCCGGTTCGCCAGTGATTGAACCACGAACCGGTGTACGGCGGTCGCGACCAGCGCCGCGAAGGCGAGCCATCGACGCACCCGTTCGAGGGAACGTGGGCCAAGAGCGAACGGCGTCGGCAGCGTCCTGCGACGATCACCGTGCGTGTCGAATCCTGGGGGACGGATGTCGGTCGAACGCCTGGCCGTTGCGGTCGATCGGGTGCTGGCATTACGGCCACTGCCCGCGCTGCGTGAAGCGGACGGCTACCTTGCCGAGGCCACGGAGATGCTCGGCGCCATCGCCGCAGGCAGCGCGGCTCGCGAACTCGCGGAGGCGGTGGCCGGGCTGCTGGCCGCCCGCGAGGCGGTGGCCGAGATCCACCTGCTGTGTGACGCGACCGATGAGGCACTCGGCCGGTATCTGGCCGCGCTCGGAGCGGCGTCGCCGGGCCCGCCCACGGCAGCGGGGCCACAACCGTCGCCGTCACCGACCCCGCAGCCGACGGCTTCGCCTGATGCCACCCTGGTCGCCGAGGTCCGGCGGCGGGGCCACAAGATCACCCCGGAGCGGATCGTGCGGATCGCCCGACTTCCCGACGACCGGATCGTGTGGCTGGAGGAGGGCAACGAAGGCAGTGGACTGGCGCACATCGAATCCGAACACTCGCTCCACTTCGAACGTCACGGCGTGGCGAAACACGACATCGTCGACCTTGTGTTCGCTGCGCTGCTTCGGGGGCGTTACTGCGGCTTGAGCGGCACCGACCGACCTGTTTACGAGGTCTCATACAGAGGTCGAACCACGCGGATCGCC
Source organism: Saccharomonospora piscinae (assembly GCF_005862235.1). Taxonomy (GTDB): domain Bacteria; phylum Actinomycetota; class Actinomycetes; order Mycobacteriales; family Pseudonocardiaceae; genus Saccharomonospora; species Saccharomonospora piscinae. The sequence goes on from NZ_VCEK01000002.1 coordinate 274,576, forward strand.
GTGACTGTAGGCCGCAACGGTTACATTGTGGGCGCGAACCCGGTCAAACTGAACCGGAAGCTGAAGGGATGACCAGTGGACGAACCTGAAGGGGCGACCGAAATATCGGTCATGTTCGACTGGGGCACCGGCCCGTTCTGGATTTCAACGCAAGATGACCCACTGCCCGATGCCTACGGGGTCGACGAACTGAGCGACCTGTTCCCGGTCAGCGAGGAACTGGTCACACATTTCTTGCGATGGAATGAGAAAATGCAGGGCACGTACAACGACGACGATCCGGCTTCATCGGGGTTAACCGACCCACGCGAAAGACAAGACTGGATCGACGAAGGCATCGAGTTGACCCGTCGGCTCAAGACAGAAGTCGGCTCGACCGTTCGCGTCGAGTACCGCCCGTTCGGAAAGCCAGTGAACTTCGACGCGCCGCCGTGAGGCTCTCAACCTGCGGACACGGCTACACAGGCTGCGGACACGGCGTCAGCTCGACGCCGTCACCGCGTCCCTCGCCTTCGCGCCCTGTTCGCTCATCTGGCGGGCGCAGTGGGCGCAGCAGAAGAAGCGGCCCTCCACCTCGATGCCGTGGCCGACGACTCGGCATCCGCAGTGCTCGCAGATGGGCGCGAGCCGGTGGATGGCGCACTCGAACGAGTCGAACGTGTGTACCCCGCCACCCACCGTGCGGATCTCGAACGTCATCGCGTAGTCGTTGCCGCACACCTCACACTGGGCCATCGCTTCCCACCTCCGTCGTCTGGGTCATGCGGAGATAGGCATTCCCGAATGTGGGGGCCGAAAACGTCACCTCCCCAGTCGGGAGGGCCACCAGCTTCGCTTGCCGATGTCGATGGTCAGCGCCGGCACGAGCAGCGAGCGCACCACCAGGGTGTCGAGCAGCACGCCGAAGGCCACGATGAACGCGAGCTGCGCGAGGAACAGGATCGGCAGCACCGCGAGCGCGGAGAACGTCGCCGCGAGCACCACACCTGCCGAGGTGATCACACCGCCGGTCACGGTCAGCCCGCGCAGGGTGCCCTGGCGGGTGCCGTGGGTCAGCGCCTCCTCCCTGACCCGGGTCATGAGGAAGATGTTGTAGTCGATGCCCAGCGCCACCAGGAACACGAACGCGAACAGCGGCACGGCGGGGTCGGCGCCCGGGAAGCCGAAGACGTGGTTGAACACCAGCGCTGCGACACCCATCGTGGCGGCGAAGGACAGCACCACGGTGCCGATCAGGACCAGTGGCGCCACGATCGCCCGTAGCAGCAGCGCCAGCACCAGGAACACCACCACCAGCACGATCGGGATGATCACCGCGCGGTCGCGCTGCGAGGTCGTGCGGGTGTCGAGTTGCTCGGCGGTCGCGCCGCCGACCCTGGCGTCCGCGCCCGGCACGTCGTGGACGGCGCCACGCAGACGTTCCACGGTCGCGATCGCCGCGTCCGAATCGGGCGGGTCGGTCAGCACCGCCTCGACGCGCGCCAGCCCGTCGGCCCGGCCGGTGATCTCCGCACCGGACACGCCGTCCACCTCGCTCGCGGCACGAACGGCGTCGGCCCGGCCCGCGTCGGCGATCACCACGGCTGGCGAGCCCGCACCGCCGGGGAAGTGGCGCGACAGCACCTCCTGCCCTGCGACGGACTCCACGGGGTTGAGGAAGACGTCGGACTCCGATGTTCCGCTGGCCTTGAGCTGCGGCACGAAGGCCACCCCGGCCAGCAGCACCAGCGAGGTCACCACCCAGACGGCGCGCGGTGCGCGGTCCACCCGCGTCGCGACCCGGCCCCAGATGCCGCCCGACTCCGGTGGGGTCGAACCCTCACGCGGCCGGAACGGCCAGTACGCGGTCCTGCCGAAGACGGCGAGCACGGCGGGCAGGAAGGTCACGGACGCCAGCAGTGAGGCCGCGATCCCGATGGCGGCGACCGGGCCGAGCCCCTTGTTCGATTCGAGATCGCTGAACAGCAGGCACAGCACACCGAGGATCACCGTGCCCGCCGACGCGGCGATCGGTTCGATGGTGGCGCGCCAGGCGGCACGCACGGCGGTGACCCGGTCGGGCGTCGTCCGCAGTTCCTCGCGATAGCGCGACACCAGCAGCAGCGCGTAGTCGGTGGCGGCTCCGAAGACCAGGATGAACAGGATGCCCTGGCTCTGCCCGTTGAGGCTGATGGCACCGGCGTCGGCGAGGAAGTAGACGAGCAGGCTCGCCAGCGACAGCGCGAACACCGACGACAGCAGCACGAGCAGCGGCAGCAGCGGGCTGCGGTAGACGACCACGAGGATGAGGGCCACCACGGCGCCCGCCACGAGCAGCAGGAGGCCGTCGATCCCGCTGAACGCCTCCGAGAGGTCCGAGATCTGCCCCGCGGGCCCGGTGACGTAGACGTCGAGGCCGTCAGGGCGGTCCTGCGCCAGTGCCGCACGCATCCGTTCGACGACGTCGCCCGGGTCACCGGCGACCGGCACGATCAGCCGCAGCGCGCGGCCGTCCTCGGAGGGCAACGGCGGCGATCCCTGGCTCGTCGCCTCCCATTCCGCGATCTGGTCGCCCTTTCCGGCCAGGTAGGCGGAGTCGGCCTCGGTCACGCCTCCCGCCCGCTCGGCGACGACGATCGCGGGGACCTCGTCCGAGGTGGCGAAGCGGCGTTCGAGTTCGGCCACCTCGGTGGACTCGGCCGACGCGGGCAGGAAGGAGGAGTTGTCGTTCTCGGCGACGCTGCTCAGCTGGCCCGCGTACGGTCCACCGAGGGAACCGACGGCGAGCCAGGCGACGATGAGCAGGGCGGGGACCAGCCAGCGAACCGTGCGCAACGGTGTCCAATCGTTCGACTATCGAAGTATTTCTCCCGATACTAGGGTCGGGGTGACACGGCAGCAATTCGGCGCGGAAGGAGCCGCCGGTGGACGACCGGGAGCTGATCCGGCAGGTGCGCAGGCTCACCGTGGAGGCGGACCGGTTCACCCACCTCTTCGGCGATCTGCACGACCTGCACCGCACCGACCTCACCGCACTCGTGGTGATCATGGACGCGGCGGTGCGGGGCCACCCGGTGAGCCAGGGCGAACTCGCCGAGTCGCTCAACCTCAGCCCGTCGGCCACGACGTCCGTGCTCGACCGGCTGCAGCACGCGGGCCACCTCGAACGGCGCAGGGACACCGGTGACCGCAGGCGGGTGGTCCTGCACGTGCGGGACTCGGCGCTGGAACTCGGCCGCGACCTGTTCACCCCGCTCGGCGAGGCCTACGCCGCCGCGTGGCGGGAGTTCGACAGCGCCCAGCGCGACACGATCCTGCGCTTCCTCTCGGCCACCATCGAGGCCACCGTGCGCACACGCACCGAGCTGCTCGAACGGGACGGCTCGTAGAGTCGGTGGGGTGACACCGTTCGACGCGAGCACTCCGTTGGTGTGCGACGGCGGCCTCGCCACCGAACTCGAGGCGCGCGGGCACGACCTCACCGACGCGCTGTGGTCGGCGCGGCTGCTGTTGGACGCGCCCGGCGAGATCGTGGCGGCGCACCGCGCGTTCTTCGAGGCGGGCGCGGCCGTCGCGACGACGGCGAGCTACCAGGCCTCGCTCGACGGCTTCGCCCGGCGCGGGCTCGGCCGAGCCCAGTTCGCCGCCCTGCTGCACCGGAGTGTCACTCTCGCACGCCAGGCCGCGGCCGAGGCGCCCGGCGAAGGACGGCACCGGTTCGTGGCCGCCTCGGTCGGGCCGTACGGCGCCGCGCTGGCCGACGGCGCGGAGTACCGGGGACGGTACGGCCTGACCACGCGGCAACTGCGGGACTGGCACCGGCCACGCCTCGACATCCTCGCCGAGGCCGCGCCGGACGTGCTCGCGCTGGAGACGGTGCCCGACGTCGACGAGGCCGAGGCGCTGGTCGAAGCGGTGGCCGGGCTCGGGGTTCCGGCGTGGCTGACCTACTCGATCGCGGGCGAGCACACGCGCGCGGGGCAGCCACTGACCGAGGCGTTCGCCGTGGCGGCCGACTCACCCGACGTGGTGGCGATCGGGGTCAACTGCTGCGCACCCGACGACGTGAGCGGCGCACTGGCACACGCGGGGGCCGTGACGGACAAGCCGCTGATCGTCTACCCGAACAGCGGCGAGAACTGGGACGCCGCCCGGCGCCGGTGGTGGGGCCCGTCCCTGTTCACCCCGGAACGCGCGCGGCGCTGGTTCGCCGAGGGTGCCACCGTGGTGGGCGGCTGCTGCCGGGTGAGCCCGGCCGACATCGCCGGCACAGCCGACATATCCGACGTCAACGACCCAGCCGATATCGCCCCGGGGGCGGGGTAGGCCGGGTGTCACCGCACGGGCACGACGGCGGCGTACTGCGGCACCAACTCCGCTCCGAGCGAGGTCTTGAGCTTGGCCATCTTCTTGCCCAGCACCACGCCCCGGCGCCCGCGCTCGATCGACCACCGCACCAGCTCGCCGTACATGTGGAAGTAGGCGTCGGCCCGTCCGCCGTCCTCCACCGGCAGCGACGACCACGCGCGCGCGAGCGGCCACTGTGGATGGTCGTAGACGGTGGCGGCGGCCACCAGCCGCCGCGAGTTCCCGTCCCGGTAGCACAGCACGAACACGTCGGGCTGGAGCAGCAGCCGTCGCAGGTATCCGACGAACTGCGGCAGCGGCACGATCGGCACATCGCGATGCTTGACCTCGTTGAGGCGCAACAACTCCGCAAGCTCGACGGCGTCCACCGCCGAGCCCGGGAGCACCTCCACGGTGAGGTCCACATCGGCCTCGATCGCGTCGAACACCTTGCGAAGCTGGGCTTTTCGTCGCCGGGGCAGCGACGCGAGCCAGTCGTCCCCGCTGGTGAAGCCAGCGGTGGGGACCCGCGCGATCGGCTCCGTCTCGCGGACAAGGTGAAACCGCCCGGCCAGCGTGGCGACCCCCTCGCCGGGCACCTGCCGGATCAGCGTGGCCTTCATACCGGCTCCGAGCAGCCGCCGCATCGAGGGCAGGTACTCCGTCAGCAACCGGCCGCACCCGCCGTCGCCGTCGGTGTCGGCGAACCACCAGGCGGGAAACGCACCGCTGCCGGGCGCGCGGACGTCGAGGCCGCCGAGCAGCCCACCGCGGCGGGAAGTGGCGAACCGGTGGCGCCTGCTGCGGGTGCCGATCCACGCGGCGGCGACGAACCACCGTGGCCGGGAGCCCTCCAGCGTCACCGCCACGGACCACGGCGTTCGCGCGCACCACGCCTGCTGCCGCAGCACGTCCCACGCCCAGTCGCCGCGCAGCCCGGCCAGCGCGCGCAGCTCACGCCAGTACGGCGGTTCGGGGTCCACGCGCGGATCCAGTACCTCGCTCGTCATCGCGCCACCGGCCTCGGCACCGCCGCCGCCCACAACGGCCGGGTCTCCAGCCCGAGCGAGCGCTTGAGGTCCAGGCGGCCCCGGCCTGCCGAGAGGCCCTTGCGCTGGGCGGCGACGACGTGCTCCATGAGCCGGGCGTAGGAGTCGAAGTAGAGGTGCTGCCTGCCTCCCTCCTGTCTGCTCCGCGCGGCCCAGTGCTGGTAGAGCGGCAGCTCGGCGTGGTCGAGCAGGTCGGCGAAGGCCAGCAGCCTGCCCTGGTCGTCGTGGTAGGTCAGCGTGTACACGTCGTCGCGCCGCACGAGCTCGTGCAGGTACCGCGCCGACACCGGCCCCCTGCTGTCGAACTTCGGCCTGCCCAGCCGCGCCCGATGCCGGTTGACCAGCTCGGCCAGCACCACGCCGTCGAGGTCGTCGCGGGCCGCCGCCAGCCGGACGACCACACCGGGGTCGCGGTCGATCTTGCGAACCTGCCCCCGCACGCTGTGCCTTCGACTTCGGGCCAGCGAGGTGATCCAGTCGTCCACGCTCGCGAACCGGTTCTCCAGCACTGACGTGCCGGTGGCCTCCCGCACCACGCGCCCGAGGCCCGACACCAGCGTCACGGCGTCGGCGGGCAGGTAGCGGTAGAGCAGGCCCGCACAGCGCGGCCCGGCGAAGCGGCACAGTCGCCGTTCCAGCCGCCGCACCAGTCGCGCCCGCGTCTGGTGCTCGACGTGGTCGAGGAATGCCCAACCGGGGAAGCCGGACAGCCACGGATTGTGGATCTCCAGCAGCCGCACTCCGAGCGGCCCCCGTACCACGGTGGCGAGCATCGCGCCCACGATCCGGCCGTCCACCCGCGCCACGGCGAGCGCGGCGGAGTGCTGCGCGTGCCGCGACTCCACGCCGAGCAGGGCGTACTCCCACGGCGCGTGCAGCCGGGCCGCCCGCCGGAACTCCGCCCAGCCCGCGGGCTCGGCGTCGTGCCGGGGGTCGTGGACCGAGACGGCCGTGCTCACCGCGCTCACCGGCCCAGCACCGGCCTCGGCACCGCGACCGACACCAGCGTTCGCGTGTCGAACCCGAGTGCGGCCTTGAGGTCCAGCAGGGTGCGACCGGCCGTCAGTTCCGGGCGGCCCCGCTCGACGAGATTCCCCACGCACCGGGCGTACGCGTCCACGGACAGGCGCGCGACACCGCCGCGCCCCGCCGGCAGGGCGGCCCAGTGGGGCATCGCCATGCCGCCCTCGCCGTCGATCAGCGTGTGGAAGCCGAGCAGTGTCCCGGTGCCGTTCCGGTACGTCCGGGTGGTCACCTCCGGCCGGCGCACGAGGGCGTCCAGGTAGGCGGTGGGCACGGGGCTTCGGGTGTCGAGGTGCAGGCCCGCGACCCTCGCCCGCTGACCCGAGCGCCAGGCACGCGCGTCCTGGCGTGCCCTGTGCTCGTTGAGCAACGCGGCGAGCTCCGCCGCGTCGAGGTCGGTGCGGCCTGCCCCCGCCGTAACGTCGAGCTCCGCGGCGACGGCCCGGCTCTCGCGCACCGCCTGCCGCACCGGAGGCCGCAGTGCCGCGATCCAGTCCTCGACCGAGTCGAACCGGTTGGCCAGCACGGTGGTCGGGTCGATCTCGCGGCGCGGCCGTCGCGGGCCCGACGCGGCTCCGGCGAGCCCGGTCGGCAGGGCGCGGTACACGACTCCCAGCAGGCCCACCCCGACGTGCTCGGCGAGCCGCCGTTCGAACAGCCGCAACAGCGCGCGCTGCTGCGCCTCGGGCACGTGGCCGCGGAACACCACGGCCGGATGGCCGGAGAACCACGGCAGGTACACCTCGGCCCAGCACGGAGCGGGCGGTCGCCACCGCCGTGGCGGGCGTGGCGCGAACGCCTGACCGCGCGCGGGCCCGCACAGCATCGCCAGGCACGCGCCGAGCACCCGGCCGCCCTCCCGCACGACGGCCAGCACCGGTGGGTTGCGCGACAGCCACGCCTCCACCCGCAGCAGGGAGTAGTCCCACATCGGGGCCGTGGCCGCACGCTTGCGGAACTTCGCCCAGCCGGACGGTTCGGGATCGACACGGGGATCGACGATCTCCACCGCCACGTCCTGTTCCGCCGGACCGGACCGCCGCGGCCCGACCGGCGTCGGCACCCGCGTCATCGGCCCATCACCGGCCTCGGCACGGCGACGCCGTAGACGGGCCTCGGCGCGAACCCGAGCGAACGCTTGACGTCGTGGGGACGGCGGCCCGCCGACAGCTCGGCCACGCCGGCGGAGACCATGTGGCGCACGGCCCGCGCGTAGCTGTCGAACAGCAGGTGCCGCACTCCGCCGTCGGCGGGCGGCAGCGCCGCCCAGTGCTGTTTCACCAGACATCGGGAGTTCTCGAGCATGGTGTTGAGCGCCAGCAGTCTGCCCTCGTCGTCGTGGTAGGTCAGCGTATGCACATCGGGCCTTTTCACGAAGCGGTGGAAGTACGAGCCCAGCAGCGGGCTCCGGGTCTCCAGTCTCGGCACGCCGCGCTCGGCCCGGTGCCGGTTCACGAGTGCGGCGATCTCACGACCGTGCAGGTCGTCCCGCGCGGGCCCGCCCCGGATGACGAGCCGCGCGCTCGCCACCCGCCGCTCGACCTCCCGCAGCGACCGCCGGACACTGCTACGCCGCGACTTCGACAGCGAGCCCAGCCAGTCGTCCTCGCCGCCGAAGGTGTTGGCCAGCACCGACACGGTGTCGACCTGCCGCACCAGCCTGCCGCGCCCGGCGAGCGCCGCCGCGAGGGTGGTGTCGACCGCCCGGTAGAGCACCCCGAGCAACCGGGGTCCCAGCCGCGCCGCCAGCGCGCGCTCCACGCGGCGGAGCAGCTCCGCGGTACCCGGCTCGTCGACGTCCTCGGCGAAGGCCACGCCCGCGAACCCGGACAGCCACGGCTGGTACACCTCGGCCCACAGCGGCACCGGCGCCCCGCGACGCCGTGGCGGGGCGGCGTACGCCGGGCGCAGCCGGGGACGGCACACGAGCACCGTCGCTCCGGCCACGATCCGCGCGCCCTCGCGCACCACCAGCAACAGGGGCGGATTGCGCGCCGCCCACGACTCCAGCGCGAGCAGGTCGTAGTCCCACACCGCGGGCAGGCCACCCGCCGCCCGGAACCCGCTCCACCCGTGGGGCTCCGGTTCGGTGCGCGGATCGGCGATCTCGACCGACACCGTCACAGCGACACGACCGGGGTGCCGTGCCGGGGGCAGGATTCGACCGCTCCGCGCACCCCGCCCTCCACGAGCACGTCGACGAGCATGGGCGAGCGCTGGGTGAGCAGTGTCAGCGCCAGACCGCGCCGGGTGCGCCGGGCGTAGACACGCCGCCAGTCCAGATGCCAGCGCCCGCACTCGCGGAACGCGCCGACGTAGCCCAGCAGCGGATCGTGCAGAACCCCGTACGGGCCGGCGTCCACTTCGGACAAGGCACGGCGGGGTAGTCGGGCGATCCCGTGGACCGGCGAACCGGGCAACGCGGCGCAGAGCCGCGCGAGGTCCTTGTCACCGCCCACGGCCAGCACGGGACGGCCGCCGTGCAGCGCGGCCGCCAGCTCGGCACCCACACCCGTGTCGGGATCGGCCCCGAGCCGCTCGGGGTCCACCGTGCATCCCCGCAGGCCCCGTGGCAGGTCGGAGGGCGGCGGGGACGGCGGGGACACCGCCGCGTCCACCACGACCACCAGGGTGCCCGGCAGCGGGCGCCTGGCCGAGCCCAGCACGTGTCCCAGCCCGCGCGCCGCGTCGACGCGGGTGTCACCGCCCGCCAGCGGAACCAGGTCGACCACCGCGCGCCGCAGGTCGCGCGGTTCGGTGGCACCGTCGTCGGAGCCGGTCCGGCCCGGCACCACGGTGGGGTCCGTGCGCCCGTCGAGGGCCCATCGTTCGCGGTAGAAGGGCACGGTGTCGAACGCCGTACGCACCACCCTGCGGTACGCGCGACGCCACAGCGCGGCCACACTGCCAGCCAACATGGCGACGGAGTCTGCCATCCGAGGACGCCGGAATCGTGCTTACCGACCGGAATCGTCCGAACAGTCCACGCCCGACGAAACGGTGTCTCGGCCGAACGGCGCAACTTCACCGGGAACCTCTAGTCACCGTGCGGGGGGTGGGGCTTATAAACAGCCAACCTCGTTGGCCAGGGGCCGCGTGATCCGCGGTTGTCGAACAAGAACAGGGGAAAATCGATGCGCGCCACGGCAGCACGAGCGCACCCGTCACCCGTCCCCGACGGCACGCGCTCTCGTTCATGAGCGCGGCAGCCGTCCCGTATCCCGACCAGACCGGACTGACCGTCGTCATTCCCTGCTACAACGAGGTCGACAACCTCGCGCACTCCTACGCGGAGATCGTGGCCGAACTCGGCGAGTTCGACCTTGAACTGATCTACGTGGACGACGGCAGCACCGACGGCAGTCTCGACGTCATCCGCGAGCTGGCCACCTCCGATCACCGGGTGCGGTATCTCTCCTTCACCCGCAATTTCGGGTTCGAGGCCGCCTTCTCGGCCGGGTACCGCTACGCGAGCAAGGCGTGGGTGCTGCACATCGACGCCGACCAGCAGTTTCCCGCCGCCGAGGCCCACAAGTTGATCGCCGCCGCGAAGGCGGGCTACGACGCCGTGTTCGGTGTTCGCACCAACCGCCAGGACCCGATGCTGCGGCGCTGGGGCACGGCGGCGTTCCACTTCCTCGGCCGCCGGGTGCTGCGCATCGAGATCCCGCGCGGTGCGACCGCGTTCCGGCTGGTGCGCAGCGAACTCGCGCGCCGCATCGTGGACCTTCGGCTCGGCACGCCGTACTTCCTCGCGACGGTGCCCCGGTTGACCAACCGGTACACCACCGTGCCCGTGGCGCATCGTGCACGCGAGCGTGGTGAGTCCAAAGTGGGCATGAGTTTCCTCTCGTCGCACGCGATCGAGTTGTTCGTGGGATTCAGCCGCCGCCTGTCGACGGCCGCGTCGGTGGCGTGCCTGCTGGCGAGCGGCATCGCCGTGCTGCTCGGGGTGGCGGGTGCCACCGGGCTGCTCGGCGGCACCGCGTTGACCGCCACGCTGCTCGTCCTGCTGGCGGTGGCCCTCACGGCGCTCTCGCTCACGGTGCGCTCGCTGGTCGTCGTGGGCGCGGGGCAGCCCCGCCCCCGGCAGTACTACGTCCGCGAAGCCAGCGTGGCCGTCGACGAGGCCGACCTTCTGCTGTGCACGTCACCGAACCGGGAAGCCGTATGAGACGACGAACACTGGTCGTGCTCGGCGGCGCCGACGGCTCCGTCGGCGTCTACCGCCGTGCCCGCGAACTGGGGTACCGCACCCTCTGCGTCGACGTCAGAGCCAACGCGCCCGGAGTGGCCATGGCCGACGAGTACCTCCAGCTCAGCGTCCGCGCCCCCGAGCGCATCGATGCGGCGTTGCGGTCCCGCACCGACATCGCCGGGGTGATCTGCCCGGCCAGCGACGTGGGCCTGCCCACGCAGGCGTGGCTGGCTCAGGCGTGGAAGCTGCCGTCGCCGCTGCCCACCGCTGCCGTGGAGGCGTCGGTGGACAAACCGGTCTTCCGGGCAGTGTGCGAGCGCGTTGGCGTTCCCACCTACCGCAGCGTCGCGGGTGTGTCCGGCGCCGAACTGGTGAAGGCCGCACGGCACATGCGCTTTCCCACCCTGGTCAAGCCCGTCGACTCGTCCGGAAGCCGGGGTGTCGTGTCGTGCGCCGATCCCGGCAAGCTGCGCACCGCGGTCGCGGAGTCGCTGACGTTCTCGCAGCGCGGCAGGGTCGTCGTCGAGGAGCACCTCGACGGCAGGCACCTGACGATCGAGGCGCTCATCGTGGACGGCGAGATCGCCTTCCACGCCGTCACCGAACGCACCATCACCCCGCCGCCGCTGTTCGTGACCACGGCCCACGTCACGCCCGCCGAGTTGCCGGAGCACACCGCCGAGGCGCTGCCCGGCATGCTCACGGCCGTCTGCGCGGAGCTGGGCTACCGCACCGGGCCGCTGACGTTCGACGCGGTACTCGGGCGGGACGGCGAGCTGTACCTCATCGAGATGGGCGCCCGCATGGGCGGCAACGGCATCGCGGAGGTGGTGGAGCACTGCTACGGCATCGACCTCATGGCCGCGACGATGTCGCTGGCCGTCGGTGACCGGCCCGCGCTGGCGGCCAAACCGCCCATGCCGACGCTGGTCCACATCCTCGCCTCCGACCGGACGGGCGTGCTCGCGGGCATCGACGGTATCGACGAGGTGCGCGCGATGCCCGAGGTGGCCGAGCTGCACCTGTTCGTCGAGGAGGGATCGCCGGTGCGCCCGTACGAGCAGGCTGGCTACAAACTCGGCTACGTCGTCCTCACGGCCGAGTCGGCCGGTCGACTGTGGACCGTGGAGAACGCGGTGCGGACCACGTTGAGGTTCCGGCTCGAACCCCAGGGAACCGGCGAACGGGACCTGGCGGTACCCCTGCCTTGAGTACCTCGATGGGGGTGCCGCTGCGCCCGGTGATGCTCGTGCGGCTGCTTGCGGGCCGAGGGGCCTTCCGGATCACCGTGCAGCTCATGGCCGTGGCGCTGCTCGCGGCGTGGGGCACCGCGACCTACGGCGACTTCGCCAACGCCTGGGGCGCCTGCACGTGGCTCGTGTTCGTGCCCACCGCCGCCGAGAAGGCGGCGCTGAAGATCCTGCCCCGCACCCGGCTCACCACGGCGGAACTGGCGGCACTCGCGTTGCGGATCGCTGCCGCGCCGGTCGTGGTCCTCGCCGCCCTGCTGGTGGTCACCGTCCTGCTCGCTCCCGCGTCCACGGCGGCGCTGTACCTGGCCTCGGCGACCTGGGCGGGGTGTACGGGGCTGCTGATGACCGTCTCGGGCCTGCACCGGCTCCGTGGCAGGCCCGCCCTCGACGCGACGGCGTTCCTCGTCGCCGCCACCGTCGTCGCCGTGGTGACCGCCACGACGTGGCTCGCGGACTGGTCCCCGCACACCCACCTGCTCGTGCTCGTCGCCGCCGTCACCGTGGTGCTGATCAGCACGCTGGTCGCCCTGCCGGGCCGCTGGGTGCGGTCCCGGCCGTCCCGGCGGCGGCTGCGGCACGCCTTCGTGCGCAGCACGGTGCTGCTGGGCCTCACGGAACTGCTCGACGCCGTCACGATGTCGGCGATCTTCCTGGTGCTGGCGCTCACGGGCCGGATGGTGGACAGCGGCCCGTTCCACCTCGCGCTGCTCGCGTCGAGTCTGCTGTGCTCCTTCGCGCTCTACCACCTCAAACTCACGCAACCGGCCACCTCGCTGAGCCTGCGCGGCACCGGGGGCGCGGCCGGACGCGCCAGGGCGGCGCGGCTGCTGCGCGGCGCCGAACGCGCCGGAATCGCGTTCGGCCTCGCGCTGGCGCTCGCCCTGCTCGTTCCCGCGACCCGCGCCGCACTGGCGAGCGGCGGCGACGTGCCGCCAGAGCTGTCGGGTTACGTGGTGCTGACCGTGCTGGTCGTGGTGGAGATCGCGATGGCGATCGCGCTCATCTACGCGGGCTACCTGGTGGAGAACACCGACAGCCGGGTGCTGTCGCTCACCGCAGGCGCGGCGGCGGTGCGGCTGGCCGCCACGGTGGTCTGCGCGTTCGCCCTGACCCCCTCCCTCGGTGCGGCGGGCGGCTTCTGCGCGATCGTGCTCGGCCTCGGCGCGGAGGCCGCCGTCCTGCGCCGCCTCCTGCGCCGTGCCCACCCCGGCGACCGGCCACACCGCAACGTCCCGTCCCCAGTCCAGGCCCCGAAGGACCCCACCACCGGTAAGTAGCGAGACAAGTTGGAGCAGCCCATGTACGTCCTCGGCATCAGCAGAGTGCACGACTCGGCGGCGGCCCTCGTTCGGGACGGCGAGATCATCGCCTTCGCCGAGGAGGAACGCTTCACCCGCGTCAAGCACGACGGCCGCCTGCCCGCCAAGGCCATCGAGTTCTGCCTGCGGCAGGGCGGCATCACGCTCGGCGACGTCGACCACGTCGCCTACTACTGGACCCGGTGGTCGGAACCACTGCACGCCGCCAAGGTGTTCGCCCGCTACTTCCCGTCCACGCTGGAGGTCTTCCGCAACGAGAACGGCGACGACGGCGGCAGGGCGGCCGGGCTGCTCAACACCGCCCGCACCGGCGGCGGCAAGGGCGTGGACGACTACCACGTCGGCGGCGCGCTGCTGGCCCACGTGCGGCGCTCGTTCACGCTGGAACGCGACATCAAGGAGGCGCTCGGCCACACCGGACCGACGAAGTTCCGGGTTCACCTCATCGACCACCACCGTGCCCACGCGGGCAGCGCCTACTACATCTGCCCCTGGGACGAGGCCGCCGTGCTCACCCTGGACGGCATCGGCAGCGACGGCACCAGCACCCTGCTCGCCCACGGCAGGGGCAACCGCATCCACGACCTGCGCCGGATCAAGTTCCCGCACTCGCTCGGCGCGATGTACGCGGCGGTCACCGGCTACCTCGGCTTCTACCCGACGCGCGACGAAGGCAAGGTCATGGGGCTCGCGCCGTTCGGCAACGACACCTATGTGGAGGCGTTCCGCGACCTCGTCCACCTCGACCCGGACGGCGGGTTCGAACTGAACCTCAGCTGGTTCCGCCACCACACCACCGGCAAGCACCAGCTCTCGAAGAAGTTCCTCGACACCTTCGGCCCCGCGCGGCCCCGCACCCGCGTCACCGCGGAGAACCCGGTGCCGCAGCACTACCAGGACATCGCCTACGCGCTGCAGGTCACGCTGGAGGAGGCGGGTCTGCACCTCGCGCGCTGGTTGCAGCGCCGCACCGGTTCCACGCGGCTGGCCGTCGCGGGCGGCGTGGCGCTCAACAGCGTGATGAACGGCCGAATCCTGCTGGAAACGCCGTTCGAGGAGTTCTTCGCCCAGCCCGCCGCCGCCGACGACGGTTGCGCGCTCGGCTCGGCGTTGGAAGTCACGGTCGGCAAGCACAACCTGCCCCGCCCGCGCACCGGCTTCACCTACACCGGTCCCGAGTTCACCGAAGCCGAGTTGGAACAGGCGTTGCGGGACGCGGGGGTGGCCTACGAGCGGGTCGACGACATCGCCGCGCACACGGCGGCCAAACTCGCCGACGGTCTCATCGTCGGCTGGGTGCAGGGCAAGATGGAATGCGGTCCCCGCGCGCTGGGAAACCGTTCGCTGCTGGCCGACCCGCGCGATCCCCAGTCGAAGACCCGCATGAACGAGAAGGTGAAGCACCGCGAGGCGTTCCGGCCCTTCGCGCCGTCGTGCCTGGCCGAGCGGGCGGGCGAGTTCTTCGCGAGCGGCTACCCGTCCCCGGTGATGCTGCTGGTCTTCGACGTCCTCGAACACCAGCGTGGCGTCGTCCCCGCCATCACGCACGTGGACGGAACGGCGCGCGTGCAGACCGTCAGCGAGGACGACAACGCGCTGTACCACCGGCTGATCACCCACTTCGACCGGCTCACCGGCGTGCCGATGGTGGTGAACACGTCGTTCAACGACAACGACGAACCCATCGTGGCCACCCCCGAGGACGCCGTCCGGTGTTACCTCAAGACCGATGTCGACGCGCTGGCCCTCGGCCCGTTCTGGACCGAGAAGCCGCGCATGGAGGACGAGCAGGCATGACCGCCACGGCACCCCCCGCGCGGCGGACCAGCGCGCGGGACAACTGGATTCGCACGCTGTACGCGCACCGGCGCTGGCTCTGGCTGGTGTTCGCCGTGCCCGCTGCCGTACTGGCGCTGCTCATCATGGTGGTGCTTCCGCCGGAGCAGACGCTGCGGAACGTGGGCGACTGGGTGTTCAAGCTGAGCCCGTTCCTGCTGGCCGTGCCCGCGGTCGCGTTGTTCCCGCGTATCCGCATGGCGCCCGCGGTACTGGCGCTGGCGGTGATCGCCTACATGAGCTGGATCGACACCGAGATGGTATTGCGCATCCAGGAGTACGGCAGGACCGTCGAAACCGATCCCGGCGCGTTCGAGCCGGTGTACCAGTTCGAGTTGTTCATCGTGACGTTCATCGTGCTGTTCGCGCTGCTGGCCTACCGGCTCGGCGGGGCACGCACGACGTCGGTGCTCAAGACAGGCGTGGCGAGTGTCCTGCTGGTGATCGCCGGGCTGAACGATCTCACGTTCTGGGCGCTGAACGAGGTGTGGTCGGCCGGGAGCAGGCCCGACGAACTGGCGTGGGCCTCGCACATCGTGGTGTTCGTGGGAGGCCCGCCGAGCGTGGCCACCGCGGTCGTCTTCCTGCTGGTACACCTCGCACTCGCGGCGACGGTACTCGCCCTGCCGCTGGGCCGGTGGGTCGATCGCGCGCTCGATGCGCCACGCTGACCTTGCGGCGTTCCGGTTGGTGGCATAGTGGTGCCACCAACCGAAACATCACCGGAGGCATACTTCCGGTACTCGCAGGGAACACGCGAATGGCCGAATCCCGGTTGCTTGCTCCGGCATCACCGAGCATGATCAACTCGTGACCGGCCGTACCCACGGCCGGAGCAAGCGATCGTCCCGTGACGACGATGAAGGGTGGGAGGACCGCGATGACCTCAACGCTCGACCCCGACGTGGAGTACGTCGTGCTGTGCGGAGAGCGCCACGAGCGCGTCGGTTACGTACCGAAGGCCGAGGTCCACCACAGCCGCACCCCGCTGCACCTCGCCTTCTCCTGCTACCTCTTCGACGAGCGGGGACACCTGCTGATCACGTGGCGGGCGCGGAGCAAACGCACCTGGCCCGGCGTGCGTACCAACTCCTGCTGCGGCCATCCCGGCCCCGGCGAACGGCTTCCCGACGCGATCGCCCGGCGGCTGACCGACGAACTGGGCGTGACCGCCGAGCGCGTCGATCTGGTACTGCCCGAATTCTCCTATGAGGCCACGATGTCCGACGGTGTCCGGGAGAACGAGGTCTGCCCGGTCTACCGCGCCACCGTGACGAGCAGACCCCAGGCCAACCCGAATCCCGACGAGGTCGACGACACGGCCTGGGTCGACTGGGCTTCGTTCGTGGCCGAAGTGGACGCCGACCGCACCAGCGTGTCGCCGTGGTGCGCCCTCCAGGTGGACCAATTGCGCACGCTCGGGCCCGATCCGCTCGCGTGGCCGGTCGCCGACGACACCCGGCTGCCCTCCGCCGCACGGGAGCCGCTGGAGGACCCACGCTGAACAGCGCTATCTCCGCGAAGCGGGGGGCAGAGTAGCGGCGACGGACCGGATGCGCCAAGATCACCCCTCGACAAGACACTAACGGGTGACTGGTGACTGAGGCTCAAGTGTGGCACTGTGCCCGGTCTCGGTGAATTTCCGCCTGCGCGGGTGTCCAGCAGCGGTTCGACAAGTCGTCGTGGAGCGTCGTGAACAACGAAGACAAGCCAGCACTAGACAAGTCAGGCCAAGGACAGCACAAGTCGATCCGGCAACGGCTGACCGGCACGGTCCTGATCCCCAGTATCGCTTTGCTGGTGTTGTGGGTCGCGATGTCGGCCTACTTCGTTATCGACGCGTTCTACGTCCGTGCCGTGGCGTCGAGTGTGCAGCAGGTGTCGATTCCCGCCGTCACGTCACTGACCTCGCTGCAACAGGAACGGCAGCTCTCGCTCGTCTACCTCGACCGGCCCGCGGCCGGGCTGGCCGACCTCCAGTCCCAGCAGCAGCGGATCGACACCTCGCTCGGCAGCCTCCGCACCGCGATCGACGACATCCGCGCCGACGTCCCCGAGGAGATCGGGGGCCGCATGAGCGACCTGGAGTCCCGGCTCGACGAGCTGCCCGAGATGCGGACGCAGATCAACCTGCGGGACGTCTCCGCCGACGAGGTCAACGAGTACTACAACGCGCTGATCGATTCCGCGACCGGCCTGTTCGACGCGCAGGCGCGCCTGGTGCCGGACGTCGAGGCCACCCAGAACGGCATCGTCGCCACCGACCTGTTCCGCGCGGCCGACGAGATGTCGCGGGCCGCCTCGCTCGCGTCGAGCGCGTTCGCGAACAGCAGCTTCTCCCCCGAGGACCACCGCGTGTTCTCCGAGCTCGTCGGTTCCTACCGCTCCTCGCTCGACGACGCCTCACCGAACCTGCTGGCCGACGTGCGCTCCGACTACGACGGGCTGGTGTCGGGCGAGAACTGGCAACGGCTGAGGGCGATCGAGAACGAGCTGATCAGCCAGGGACCCGGACCGCTCGACCCGAACAGCTTCTCCATGACCGGCAGCGAGCTGCGCAACCTCTCCGGTGAGGTCTCGGCGTCGCTGTCCGGGCTCACCACCAAGCAGGCGGACCAGACCTCGACGAAGGCCCTGGACGACAGCGGGCAGAACCTCACCAACGTGCTGCTCGGCAGCGCCGCCACCCTCATCGCCGCCGTCGCATCGATCATCGTCGCGGTGCGAGTGTCGCGGACGCTGGTCGACCGCACCCTGATGACCCGCCTCGAACGACTGCGCAACGACTCCCTCGAGATGGCCAGCACCCGGCTGCCCAGCATGGTGCAGCGACTCAAGGAGGGCGAGTCGGTCGACGTGACCGCCGAGATGCCCAAGCTCGACCACGGCCGCGACGAACTCGGGCAGGTGGCGGAGGCGTTCAACCTCGCCCAGCTCACCGCCGTCAACGCCGCGGCCAGCGAGGCCAAGGCCCGCAGTGGTGTGAACAACGTGTTCCTCGGCATCGCCCACCGCAACCAGGGCCTGGTGCACCGCCAGCTCCAGATTCTCGACCGCATGGAGAGCCGGGAGGAGAACCCGTCCCAGCTCAAGAGCCTGTTCCAGCTCGACAACCTCGCCACCCGCGCCCGGCGCACCACCGAAAACCTGATCATTCTCGGCGGCAAGCAGCCCGGCCGCCGCTGGCGCAAGCCCGTCATGCTGATGGACGTGCTGCGGGCCGCGATCTCGGAGACCGAGCACTTCTCGCGGGTCGAGGTCGAGCCCATCCCGACGCTGGCGCTGTCCGGCTCCGCCGTCGCGGACACCATTCACCTCGTCGCCGAGCTGGTCGACAACGCCACGTCGTTCTCGCCCCCCGGCTCGCCGGTGTACATGACCGGCACCAAGGTCGCGCGCGGAGTCGTGGTCGACATCGCCGACCAGGGGCTCGGCATGAAGGACGACGTCCGCGAGTGGGCCAACACCATGATGGCCAACCCGCCCGAGTTCGACGCCATGGCGATGAAGGCCGACGCCAGTCTCGGCCTCTTCGTGGTCGCCCGGCTGGCCCACCGCCTCGGCGCGCAGGTCACGTTCGACGCCTCCCGCTACGGCGGCACGCGCGCCACGGTGCTGCTGCCCACGGCGGTGCTGGCCACCGACGAGCAGGCCGCCGACGTGGACTCCGGGTTCCACGCGAGCCTGGCGGAGGAGCCGGAGATCGAGGCCCACAGCCCGGGCGGCGTGAAGCAGCAGGCCGCTGCCACGACACCCTCGATGCCCGTGGTCCCCGCGCCCTCGAAGCCGACCACGGAACGCACCACCGGCACACTGACCCCGGGGCCCTCGGAGCACCAGCTCCGTGACGAGAAGAAGTCCCACGACTCCAACGGATACGCCCCGGCCCGGCGACCGAACGCGGAGCCGAACGGCTCGGACACGGTGATGACGCGCGACACGGACACCACGGCAACCCCGGCGACCGGCGGCGCCATCCATCCCGCCCCGACTGATACGCCGGAGCACACCGGCGAAGGGCAGGCGGACCCAGCAGGGGGACTGCCCCAGCGCAAGCGGCGCCGCGCGCCGCTGCCACAGCGGCGACCACAGGAGAACCTGGTCGACCAACTCCGGGACGACCCGGATTCGGAGCAGCGCGACATCGAACGGTTCGAAGGCAGGACGCGTAGCACCCTGTCGGCGTTCCACAAGGGCACGCGCAGGGGACGCAACGCCGACGGTCCCGACACACCGACAGAAGCCAACTGATAGGGGAAGCGGATCTCATCGATGAACGACAACGGCTCATCCACGTTGGATCTGAACTGGCTGCTGGACGACATGGTGGACCGCGTGGTCGGGGCCCAGCACGCGGTCGTGCTGTCGGCTGACGGCCTGCTGATGGGGAAGTCCGAATCGCTGGCCAAGGACGACTCCGACCAGCTCGCCGCCATGAGCTCCAGCCTCCAGAGCCTCGCGAAGGGCGTCAGCAGGCACTTCAGCCGAGGCCCCGTACTCCAGACACTCATCGAGATGACGGAGGGTTACCTGTTCGTCTCCGCCGCGGGAACCGGCGCCTGCCTCGCCGTGCTCGCCGAGGAGGCCGTGGACGTCGAAATGATCGCCTACGAGATGAACCGCCTGGTCAAGCGCGTCGGCGACTACATGACGGCCGCGCCGCGAAACCCGGCAGCATCGGGGATGTGACATGAACGACCAGTGGTACGACGAGGCGGCCGGCCCTCTGGTCCGCCCCTACGCCATCACGCGGGGACGAATACCGGCCTCGGACGTGACCCTCGACGTCGCCACGCAGGTGATGGCGCTGTCCGGGACGAAGCGGGACGCCGTCGGGCTGACTCCGGAGCACGTCGCCATTCTCGATCTGTGCGAGCGGCCTCTCTCCGTCGCCGAGATCGCGGCCCACGTGAAGGTGCCGATCGCGGTGGTGAAGGTGTTGTGCAGCGACCTCATCGAACGGGGCGAGGTCATTGTCCGGTCCCCCTCACAGTCGCTGAAAGCCCCGGATCGTCAACTACTTCAGGCGGTGCTCGATGGTCTCTCCAAGCTCTGACGACAAGACGGCGGCAGCCGTGGTGCCCACGCCGGTCAAGATCATCGTGGCCGGCGGCTTCGGCGCGGGCAAGACGACGATGGTGGCGTCGGTCAGCGAGATCCCCCCGCTGTCCACCGAGGAGCTGATGACGGCCGCGAGTGACGGTATCGACGACATCACCGGTGTGGAACAGAAGAAGACGACCACGGTCGCACTCGACTTCGGGCGGATCACCATCTCGCCCCACACGGTGCTGTACCTGTTCGGGACCCCCGGGCAGGAGCGCTTCTGGTACATGTGGGACGAGCTGGCGCGCGGTGCCATCGGCACGGTGGTCATCGTGGACACGCGCAGGCTCGACAGCAGCTTCTCGGCGATTGACTTCTTCGAACGCCGCAACATCCCGTTCATCGTGGCGGTGAACTGTTTCTCGGGCTCCGACGACTACACCGAGGAGGAGATCCGCGGCGCGCTGGCGATCCCGCAGGGCGTGCCGATGGTGTTCGCCGACGCCCGGCAGAAGGAGTCGAGCAAGCTGGCGCTCATCCGGCTGGTGCGCTACGCCCTCAGCAGGCTGCCCGAACCGGAGATGGCGTCCTCGAACGCCTGAGCCCTGTGTGTCGGGTGCCGCGAGAACGGCACCCGACACACAGCTCACGGACGGGGCGGGATGCGCTCCAGGGTCAGGTTGAAGTGCCGCAGCACCGGTGGGGCGTCGACGACGCGGTACGACGCCACCCGAGTGGGATTCTTCGCGACGTCGGCGAGCACGTCGGCCACGTACTCCAGGTGCGCCTGCGTGTAGGTGCGGCGCGGGATCGCGACCCGGACCAGCTCGAAGGGCGCCGGTGTCACCAGGTTGTGGTCCTCGTCGAAGGTCCCCAGATACAGCGAACCCAGCTCCACACAGCGCACACCACCCGCGAGGTACAGCTCGCTGGCCAGGGCGTGCCCGGGGAACCCGTGCGGTGGGATGTGCTGCAGCAGCCTGCCCGCGTTGAGGTACAGCGCGTGCATGCCCGCGGGCCGCACGATGTCCACACCGGCGCGGTTGACCAGCTCGGCGAAATACGCGGCGTCGGCCTCCCTGGATCGCAGGTAGTTCGGGTC
Source organism: Saccharomonospora piscinae (assembly GCF_005862235.1). Lineage (GTDB taxonomy): Bacteria > Actinomycetota > Actinomycetes > Mycobacteriales > Pseudonocardiaceae > Saccharomonospora > Saccharomonospora piscinae. Next base: position 295,728 of record NZ_VCEK01000002.1, read on the forward strand.
CAGGACCTCCTCGACGCCGCGAGCCACGCGCTCGAGGTCGTGGGCCGCCAGCCCGCCGTAGGTGCGGAAACCCTCGGTGGCGATGAGATTGACCTCGCAGCGCTTGGCCACCTCCGGGTCGCGCAGGCCGATGACGGCGCCCATCGGGGCGATCCCGTCCTTCTTCAGGCTCGCCACACACCCGTCGGCGAGCGCGAACGCCTGGCGCGCGACCTCCCTCGGCGTGAGGTGCCCGTAGCCGGCCTCGCGCTGCACCACCATCCACGCGTTCTCGGCGAACCGTGCCGCGTCGAGGAAGAACGGCACGCCGTAGCGGTCGCAGAGCGCGCGGACGGCCCGCAGGTTCGCCATCGACACCGGCTGCCCGCCACCGCCGTTGTTGGTGATGGTGATCAGCACCTGGCCGACCCGCTCACCCTCCGAACGCAGCGTGTCCTCCAGCGCCGCGAGGTCGACGTTGCCCTTGAACGGCTCGGTGCTGTCCAGGTTCCAGAACTCCGCGCACGGCAGGTCCCTGGCCTCGGCGCCGAGCAGTTCGACGTTCGCCCTCGTGGTGTCGAAGTGCGTGTTCGACAGCGAAAGCTGGCCCGCCTTGAGCACCGACGAGAACAACACCCGCTCGGCCGCCCTGCCCTGGTGTACGGGGAACACGTGCGGGTACGACGTCACCTCGTCCAGCACGGCCCGGAACCGGTAGTAGGAGTCCGAACCCGCGTACGAGCGGTCGGCCTGCGCCGCCGCCGCCTCCTGCGCGGCCGAGACCGCACCGGTGCCCGAGTCGGTCAGCAGGTCGATCGTGACCATGTTGGACGGCAGGTCGAACATGTTGTACGACGCCCTGGCGAGAGCGTCCTCACGCTGCTGCCGGGTCGTGATCGGGATTTCCTTCACGACCTGGATCCGGTACGGGGGGAACGATTTCAACGGTTCCTTCTTTCACACCTGTCGGTTGCTCCGTCGGATGATCAGCTTCCCACGGAGGCGCAGCCCGCGACGGCATCGACGCGCGGCGGGAGCACGTCGTAGCCCTCGGACGACAGGTAGATCGTCGTTCCGGTACCGAACTGTCCGAGCCGCAGCGACACGTGCGCCAGCAGGCCACGGCCCGCGTCGAGCGGCCGATCGCTGATCGCGCGAATCGCGCGGTCGAGTCCCGAGGCGTCGATCCCCCGCCGGTGCAGGAACTCGGCGACCCGCGCCCGTGCCCGCGCGTCGTCCGAGACGTAGTCCCGGATGGGCAGGTAGATGCTGTAGTTGCCGGGCCGCTTCGGGTCACCCTCGACGAACGAGTAGCTGGAGACCAGCGGACGCCCGGCGAAGACCGTGGTGTCGCCGCCCAGCAGGCCGCAGAACTCGCGGATGCCGTCGCGGTCGAGCCCGTCGACCGCCTCCGACGCCCGGACCACCGTGTCGGCCGTGGCGTCGTGATGCGAGATGTAGAGCTTGACGCGAGACAACGGACTGTCGTCGAGGTCCACCGCGAAGAAGGTGAAGCGGTCGGCGTCGCCACGCAGCACCGAGTGCTCGGTGGCCGCGGCGTAGGCGTCCTCCATACCGAGCCTGCGGAACCCTTCCGCGACGAGTTCGGCGGCACGACCCTCGCCCCGCACGGCGGGATTGAAGTAAATCTTGAGCTTCGGTGTCGCGCCGGGCCGGAAGATCATCGAATACCAGAAGGCGAAGTGCCCGCGCGGCTGCTCGGGCAGGAACAGATCACTCACGGCGTCGAACCGGTCCGTGGGAATCCCGAACCGTTCGGACATCCTGCGGAGGAAACGTTGGGCCTGCTCCACATTGGAGCTGAGTCCGGGCCGTTCGGCCAGCGTCTCACCCAGTACACGCACGGCGCGATCACCGGTGTCGTCGAGCGCCACCGAGAACTCGACCGGGGTGGCGTCGTCCGCGACGTCGGACGGCCATGCGGGGCCGTCGCCGAGACGCCGGTGCCCGGCAGCGTCCAGCAACTCCGAAAGCATGTCGACCGGGGTGTCGTCGTTCGGCGGGAAGCCCGCCTCGGCGCACAGTGCGCGGAGTTGCCTGCTGGTGTGATCGAACAGCGTCGTGGTCTCGTTCTTCACGCTCGCTCCGAGAGGGCTCGCGGACAACAGCTTCACTCCCACTGGCTTCTGAGGCCAAAACACGATCAACCTACGGACGTTCCAGACGGCGAGATACCCCTTTCTGAGTGATTTTCCGCACTCGACCAGTCACCCTCCGAAGTGCTGACTTGACATGAATCACACAGTGGACCCGACATGGGTCCGCGGGGCTCGCCGCTGCGTCGAAGTGGACACCCCGAGCCATTTCGAGCAGGAAGTGAACAACCATGCAGACGCGACGTATCGCACTGGCGGCCTCGATCGCCGCCCTCGGCTTCGGACTGACGGCCTGTGGCGGCGACGACGGCTCCCAGGCGTCCACCACCGAGTCCTCCGGCGCCGCCGCGCCGAGCGACAGCGCGCCCCCGCCCTCCTCCGAGGACTCCGCCGGAGACGCCGCCGACGGTGGATCGTCCGATGAGGTCACGGCGCCCGGCACCGAACTGCAGGTCGGCGACACGGCCACTGTGCCGTACACCTACGGCACCGACCAGGAAGGCACGGTCGCGATCACCGTCACCGCCATCGAGCAGGGCGAATCCGCCGATCTCGCCGAGTTCGGCGACCGCGCCAACGGACTCGTGCCTTACTTCGTGAAGTTCACGGTCGAGAACGTCGAGGGCACCGACCTCTCGTACAGCTCGGTGAGCCTGGGCGCCGTCACCGCCGACGGCCGCGGCACCGGTGTCGTCATCTCCGGCGACGTCGAGGGCAAGTGCGAGAGCGAGAGCGCGGACGGCGACTTCACCAGCGCGGGCGCGACCTACGAGTCCTGCACGCTGCAGGCCGCGCAGGAGGGCGTCGAGATCGCGGGCGCCGAGTTCGACGAGGGCGACGACTACATGGACGAGCCAGTCGTCTGGACCAACTGAGGTCCGGCACGGGCCCGTCAGTCTCCAGGGCCCGTGCCGTCCACGGTGGACTGCCGATAACGGCGGCGCGCGGAGCTGACCGCGCCGTGGTGCTCCACCGCCCAGTCCGCCAGCGCCGAGAGCGGGTCGAGCAGTCCTCGCCCCAGGGGAGTCAGCCCGTACTCCACCCCGGGCGGCACCGTGGGAAACACCTCCCGAACAACCAAGCCGTCCTCCTCCAGCACACGCAGTGTCCTGGTGAGCATCCGCTGGCTGATGCCGTCGATCGAGCGATGCAGGTCGTTGAACCGGTACCGGCGGCGTCCCAGCAGCACAAGCACGAGCACCGACCACTTGTCACCGATGCGCCGCAGCGTGTCCGTCACGGGGCACGTCTCGTGCTCGTCCGCCACCACCGGTGTCGGCAAGTCGGCCGCGAGCACCGAAGGCACATTCGTGTGCGCACCTGACATGAAAGTGCCTTCTTCCGCGCCGTTCGAGGGTCACCGAGGATGAGTTCGTGGGCACGAGCATAGCGAAGCAGTCCCGGCAACAGCAGGCCCGAACCGTGGTGGTCAGTGGAGCCACCGACGGCATGGGAAAGGCAATCACCCTGGAGCGGCTGGCGGCAGGCGACCGGGTCATCGCACTCGGCAGCAGTGCGGACAAGGCGGCGCGACTGCGTGCCGAGGCCGACGCGGCGGGATCGGAGCCACGACTGCGAATCATCGAGGCGGACCTCAGCTCCCTCGCGGAGAACGCACGGGTGATCGCGGAGATCAGGCGCACCAATACGGCGGTCGACGCCCTTTTGCTCTTCGCGAACCGGCAGAGCCCCGGCCGACGGGAGACCGTCGACGGACTGGAGTACACGTTCGCGCTCTACTATCTGAGTCGGTACCTGCTGTGCCGGGGGCTGAGCACACCACTCGCGGCAAGTCCCGACCCGGTCGTCGTGAGTGTCGCCGGGGTCGGCAAGACCGCGGGCGAGATCCACTGGGACGATCTTCAACTCACCCGCCGCTACAGCATGGTGCGTGCGCAACTCCAGGCCGGGCGAGCCAACGACCTACTCGGCGTGGCCTTCGCCGAGCAGGCCCGCGCACCGTTCGTGCTCTACCACCCGGGTTTCACCCGCAGTGGCGACCTCTCACCGCTCAACCCGCTGGCGAGGGTACTGATCAGGGCGCTCGGCCGGATCGCGGCACAACCCGTGACGACCGCCGTCCGCCCGATCCACGACTTCGTCGACTCCCCACCGCGACAGCCGCTGACCGCCCTCGACCGCGCCACACCGGTCGATCTCGCGCTGCCGACACTCGACACCGCGAAGGCGCGGCGCCTGACCACAACTACAGAGGAACTCCTGGGTGCAGCCGACTACGCCAAGATGGAACACGAGGCGGAGGCGGACTGAGCCCTGGTCCACACGCCGTGTCCGCAGCCTGCGTAGCCGTGTCCGCAGCCCGCGTAGGCGTGTCCGCAGCCCGCGTAGCCGTGTCCGCAGCGTACGATGCTGGCTACGTGCCCAGACCTTCTCGCACCTCCAGCAGGAGCTAGTGGCGATCTATGCCAGTAGGTGACTGCGAGCGAGCGTTTGTGGCTGCTGCTGCGGCCGACGGAATCGAGTTGACTCGCGCCCGCGAACCCTGGTTGAACCAGCGAGGCCACCTTGGCTTGCCGCCGGAAGCCGACGCTGCGAGACCTGCCCTCAGGACGATTTTCGAGGCACTCGACGGGCGGCTGGGCGAGCAAGAAGCCAAACGGCTCACGCCGCTCCCCGGCGACTTCGTGCACCCAGCGAGCGGCACGTTCATCGAAATCGACGAGTCTCAGCACTTCACCAGTTTCCGCCTCCTCACGCTCGACCACTATCCCGGAGCCGTTCCACTCGGGTTCTATATCGACCACTATCGCGATCTGTGCCGCAGGTGGGCGCCCATCTCGGACAAGTACCGCGCGTCCAAGCCGGCCGTCGGGTTCGGCGACGGTGGACGACAACGGCAACGCGCCTATCACGACGCACTGCGCGATATCGCCACACCAACCATGGGCAAACCCCCGGTGATTCGCGTCGACGCGCCCGATCGCAACGGCGAAGCCGCATACGAACGCAATCGGGACCGCATACTGCGAGCGCTGTTCACGGTGTGAACGTCGTGTCTCCGCCCGGTGTCAAGCAGCTCAGCGAACCATCGAGCGGCGTTCGAGGCCGTGACGTTCCGCTCTGGGTGTCGTGGCCGGAGATCCCACGAGGAACGTAACACCCAAGACGGTCGCGGACACGAGCGGCGTAGAGGTCGTAGCGCGTGGCCATCCGGGCCGTGGGCAGCCGCCGTGGCGTCTCCGTCGACGGGTGTCCCAGTTTCTCGCCGTCGCGAAACTGGTCACGGGTGATGTCGATTTCGAGGCCGTTGTCGAGGCGGTTCCAGTAGTGCATCCCGTTGGGCGTCCCATCTCGCAAGGTGACACCAGCACACAGGAGAACGCCGCCCAGGAGCTCCGTTAGCGCCATGGAGGTGACTCCGCAGTGGCCGGCAGCGGGATTGTCCGGGTTCCAGGTGACGGCGGGGTCGCAGGTCTGCTCGTCCCAACAATCGCGCAGCGCCGTCTCCAGGGCAACCAACGACCAGACCATAGCGATGCCGTCTTTCCCCATGCACTCGCGGGCGTGTTCTTCGCACAACCTAGCTCATGAACAGCCACCCGCGTGCCACCTCGGGCGATCACTCTCGTGGTCGCGATCAGCTGCTCGGCCGTGCGGTGGCAGCGGCGCGTGAGGGCGTCGGTAATGAATCCGGCTGGGGTTCTGGTCACCTTCGGTGGGCCGCCTGGGACTCGAACCCAGAACCTATGGATTAGGTGTCCGGGTTGATCGCCATCTGTCGGCAGCTTCCGGCACCCCACGCCACCTCGTCGAACAGGCCCCCGACTCCTCGTCGTCGGCGGGTCATTGCCACCGTCTGCCGTCGTTAGGTGGGGCAAGAGCGGGGAGATGATCTTGGTCGTCAAGATCGCCGCTGAATGATCTCTGCTTCGTTGATCTGATACAGCGGAATCAATCCGTGGTCGGATGATCGAACGAACGCCCGCGCAGGGGCACCAGGCAACAGGTCGAAGTCATCACGATGCTGCCGCGACGTGCGCATGTACCTCGGCGCCGCACCGGATTGGTACACCGGAAGTCCTTCATGGGTCGGCCGCAGCGGGCTGCTGGTATCAGTCACGACGCTCACCGTAAGTCGACGCACCGACAAGCCGACCACTCTGTCTCCGTCCCGTTCGCCCGTGCCGCTCCTTCGCGCCGTGCTGTCCGGGTCAAGGGTGAGCGCAGCTCATCGCGTGAGCGACGCCGCAGGCGCCTTGATGCGGTCGGCACGGTGTAAGACGATCTAACAGGCTCGAACGGGAGGGTATGCCGTCAGTGGCGGTGCGCCCGGTGACCCCTTGCCCAAGCCGCGCCACGCGGCCCGCCGGGCGTGAGCGGAGCGGCAGACCAAGAGGCCAACAGCGCGCCGCCACTGGCGGCGCCCTTGATCCCATAGAGGGAATTTCGGCAAACAATGCCGGAGATCGACATGTCAGGAGGACAAATCTGCCAGAATCTCCTTCAGGTCCTTTTCAAGCCCCTTTAGTAGGTTGACTTGCACCAGGGGAAGCGCGCCAGGGGCAATCGCATCAAAACTAGGAACACCAGCATACTTAATTAAGCTACCCGCTAGCTTCTTTCGCCTAGAGCTTGCACTCTTTCCATGATCGAGATCGTGATGCAACAACGTCCTTAGATTGTTAACGTCACTGAACGAGCTTGGAATCTCCCCATCTAGCCTTTGCCCCACACTCTCTCGGAATATGAAGTAGAGGTCGTCAATCCACGATTGATAACTTTCGGGCGAATTCAAGATTTTTCCTATCGACCCCAATGCGGACACCGTCTTGTTGGTAGGCTTAAACAAGTCTCCACCGCTAGACGCTGCATGTAGTTCATTGATGGCCGTAATCAACTTTCGAACACTAAAAGCTGTAGATTCTACCGCGCGATGAATCGAGTTTCCGATTTCTTTGGTAACAAGATCGTTGGAGTAAAACTCGGGATAGTCAATGAATAGTTTTTTCAATAGGATTTCATGTCGCCGTGAAGCTCCACTTTTGACATTTGCGTTAACTGTTTTCTGGAAAGCGATGTAGTCCGGGTCGTCTGCAGAGTTCCCCAACTCAACTTGCCTGAGACGCTCCGAAGAGAATCTTTCAATGAATGGGCCTAACTTTTTCAACTCTGCATCACTGAATCCTGCCCGCTTCAAATGGCAGGCCAACGTCATCACCGATTGCACCATCGAGCGCTGACGGAGCGCTTTAGACTCAGCCGGAAAAGACTCCCGAAGCAAATTCAGGACGGATCTCACGCGGCGCGCTACGCCCGAAGACGATGAAAAGGACGCATTGTCGTTGAACATCTTAGCGATGTCATCGAAGCGGGTTCCTGAATCGATCCCTTCTATCTCTAGGGTTAGCACTTTCGCGCAGATATCAAAGTGCTCGAAACGCCGATTGGCAACCGTCGTACACTCTGTAAAGAATGGATGCTTGGACTGGCGCGAACAAAAGTCACGCAGCTTACTATGGATTGAGTTCAGCTTCTCACTCGTCGTCAGCGGCAAGCCTGCCTGTAACCGCTGGAAGAATTCTTTGACTTCGTCATCTGACGCCGTGATGATTACATCGTATTCGATCTCGTAGTCGTCGAACGCGTCCGACTGTGCATCGGATAGATCTTTGTAAGTCCTTGCGCCAAACTCCGCCGCCGCTTCACTCGAAAGTTCGATCTCATTCGACATGAAGCCCCATATGGCGTTCAGGCGTTGCTGCCCATCCACCACATCAAACGTATCAGGATTCGTACTCGTTCGCTGAAAATAGAACTTCGGAAGTTTCCATCCGCGGAGAATTGAGTCGATCAGCCTTCTCTGCTGATCTTTATTCCATACCTTTTCTCGTTGCCAATCCGGAATATCATATCGATCTCGCCTCTTATAGACTTTGTTGAGATCGATGCGATCTGATCGCATTTCCATTTAATCCCCCTGTCTAGTTACACCGGGAAGCGGCAATGAACCAAGATGCTTGGCAACTGCGATTGTTTCCACTGAACGAAGGTCATAATGGGAACCGTTAAGATCAACCAGGAGTGCCCCAGCTTCGAGCGCGGTCACTACTCCCGCTGCCATATCCCACGGCTTGTTACTGAGAATCACGCACGCATCCGTGCGGCCTTCCGCTACCCACGCAAGGTCAAGGGAGGCTGCGCCGAACATACGGACTCGTTCGACGTTCTCGGCAAGGGCACGGGTGACGGCGAATCGGCGTTCGTTCTTCTCTGCTGCGCCTTCGCCGGTGGCGTAGTCGCCGATGGACACGATCGCGCGCCGCAGGTCGGTAGTGCTGCTGCATTGGATCGGCTTGTCGTTGCAGTAGGCGCCGCCGCCGTGGACGACGTGGTAGCGCAGGTCGAGGAACGGTGCGGTGATGACGCCGATGAGGGGTTGCCCGCGGTGGACCAGGGCGAGTGAGGTGGCGCAGAGGGGGATGCCGTGGGCGAAATTCGAGGTGCCGTCGATGGGGTCGAGCACCCACACGTAGTCGGTGGTGTCGTCAAGTGTTCCGCCGCCGTCTTCTTCGCCGAGAAAGTCGATGCCTGGCGCGGCATGGTGCAGGTAGTCCTGGATGGCGCGTTGAATACGGACGTCGAGTTCGGTGACGTAGTCGCGGTCTCCTTTGGCGCTGACCGTGCCGGGCGCTTCGCTGGTCATCATTCGCGCGCCGATCTCGGCTGCGTCTCGGGCGATACTCAGCAGCTCGTCAAGGCTGGTCATGCGGTGATCTCCTCGCCGCGCGCCCATTGGGCCTCGAACACCTGCGTGAATGTCTCGAACAGGCCCGGAGTGCCCGTCTGCTTCTCGGCCACGATCGTCGGCGACTCCACCCCGCGTGCATCGGGCAAGTATGGCTGGACGACGCAAGTGGCGTCGTCGATCACGGTGATGTTGAACCGTACGACCTCGTCGTAGGTGCGGATGCGCAGGTTGAGCTGCGCATCCGGCGAGAGCTTGCCGTGGAGACGGTGCAAGGTCTGGATGTTTAGCGCGGTCAACGTGGACAAGACACCTTCCGGATGGCCCTCTTCGCGTTCGCGCTCCCTGATGTGGTGGCCGTTGGGGTCGAGGAACAGGCACTCGACGACGGTGCCGGTTTCGAGCAGGTTGAGTAGCGACTTGTCCGGGTAGCTCTGGCACAGCAGGTTGAGTGACAGCCCGACCATGCTGATCCGCTCGGCGTTGTCGAACAGCTTGTGCGGGGGCAACTCGTGGGTGAAGGCGGGTCGGCTGGGGAACACGGCCGTCACATCGGCTATGCCGCGCTCGATCGTAGCCGAGGAGTTCGGCGCTCGTGCGGCGGTGGCCGTGGGTGGCTCGGGAACGAACTCGATGCCGCCCGTGTGTTCCTGGAACAACTGCTCGGCGGTCCAGCCGGGGAACATCGCTTCGAGCACGCGGCAGTGGTCGGCGTAGGGCAAGCCACGCAGATCGCGCGACAACCACCGGTAGAACTGCGCCTTGCTGGGCCAGCTCCCGACCAGCTCGGCGTCCAACTGCTTGGCGAGCTTGTCGTACTCCTTGCAGAACGCGCGGTGCCCTTGCAGGTGTCGCTGCCGCAGCAGCACCTTGAGCACGATCGGCCGGTCAGCCATGCCGTCTCTTCCCGCCCGTCGTCGGTCGCGAAACGACGCTACCACCGAGACGAGACACAGACGAGACTCAATGAGTACAGAAAGTTCTGGATGCGACACGCACGGTGTCGCGACGTGACCCTCACTTGACCGACAGTGCTGGAGCAAAGCCGCGAAGGCGGCCCATAGCGAGTGAAGCACGGAAAGGGTCACGAACACAGATGGCGGTTGTGCAGCCGGTTCTGTGCGGCCTCCCGATCGTGTGTCGGGGCGTCGGTGGCGCGGTCCTGACTAACGGGAGAGGAGTGAACGTGTCGTTCGATGTGACGCTGTATCCGAGTTCGGCGCCGGGGCACCGGACGTTCTGCTTCGTGGACGAGGAGGCCACGTTGGTCGTGTATTCGGGCCCGGATTGCCTGTCGATCGTGGCGCCCTCGGACCCAGCGGAATGGCCGGGGTTCGGGCGCTTCCTGGGAGACCTCGGTAGAGCCGCTGCGGAGCTGGCCGAATGGTTCGGTCGCCCGAATTCATCGCAGGGCGCTGCATCGAGGGTGACAGTGGCGGACAGGGAGGTCTGATGACGGCCGAAGCGGTAGAGGAAGTGCGGACGCTGTACCAGGCGCACCTTGCACTGGGAGCGATCCGCCCGGCCTCGGAGGCTTCAGCAACGGAGTGGCGGCGGTACTACCTACGGAGCACGCGCGTGTACGCCGAGGTCGCGGAGATCGATCGTGGACACCACCACGAGGCCATGTACTGGGCCGACCGGGAACGCCGCATGGCCGAGTTGATCGAGCGCACGGGTGTCCATGACGGCCCGGGACGGACGGTCAAGATCAAGTAGGCCGAAAATCGAGAAGAACTCACGAACGTGCGGGCGGGGCGCGTGCGGCGATGCCGCGCGTCCTCGTTCGCCTGTCCTTACCAAGGCGCAGAAGCGGATTTCCTGGATATCAAACTGTTTACGATCATGCGCTGTCCATACCAGACGGAGTAGACAGGTTCAGGGTAGACGCCCCCGACAGCGGTGGTTGTCAATCGAAGGTTCGGCGCCTTCACACGACTTGGTCGTTGCTGGGGTGTGGGAACCCGGCCACCGCTGGTGCCCTGGAAGGGCTGTTCGCTGACCCGTCCACCGGCAACGGTGGGGATGAAGTGAGGACTTGACCTTGGGGGGGGGCGACACAGAACGAATTCACCTGCCACTTCGGTGGGCCGCCTGGGACTCGAACCCAGAACCTATGGATTAAAAGTCCACAGCTCTGCCAATTGAGCTAACGGCCCTCGCCCGACAGTCTAGCGGGAGGCCGCCTCGCTCTCGCGCGGCTGGGTCGCGGCAGCGCCTCGTCGCACGTCGCTGTGCCTCGCCTCACAGTCCTGGCCGAAACCGGCCCCCACCCCCGCGCATCCAAGCGGACGACCATCGACAGCAGTGGTCATCGCTCCCCACGAGGGAAGGGTCGTGACATGGCAGGCTTCGGCGCGGATCTGGACAGACTTCGCAGCGCCGCGGGATACGTGGCGGACGCGGCGGAACTCGCGGGCTCGGCGGGCACGGGGGTGAGCGACAACCAGGTCGACGCCCCACGGCCCTTGCCGATCCCGGAATTTCCGTTCGGCTTCGGCGGCGGCGGTGGCAGCGCCGCGCACGTGTTCGGTGACTCGCTCGGGTTCGACGCTATCGCGTTCGCGTACTCGCGCCACGTCGATGCGGTGCGCGGGCACCTGTCCGAGTTACGGGAGAGCGCCGAGGCCGGCAGCAAGGCGCTGGATGCGGTGGCGGGGCTCTACGAGCGCGCCGACGAGTCCGGGAAGCTGTGAGGGGGCGGCGGTGAGCGACGAGATCGACCGCGCCACGCTGCTCGACGGCGTCGACGACGAGCTGCGCGACGCGGCGAACAAGGCCCTCGACGCGGTGGACCTGTTGAAGATGTGCGGTTTTCCCGCCGAATGGGTCACGCGGCCACTGGAGGAGTCCAAGCCCCGCGTGGTCCGGCCGTTCCGCGTCATGTCGGGCCACGACATCGACGGCATGACCGACCTCATCGAGGGCTACGAGTCGACCCTGCGGCAGTTCACGCCCAACATGCGGGCCGACGATCCGGAGGAACTGCCGGAGCTGCGCCGGGCCTACGACCTGCTGAGCGAGAACTGGTACGGCGACGGCGCCGAGGCCGCCACGCTGTACGTCGCGAATCTGTCCCAGGCCTACCAGGGCAGCGCTCTGCTGATCAGCGAGGTGGCCGGTGGCGCGATCGCCGCGCGCGAGATCATCGCCACCGCGCGGGAGGATCTGACGGAGCTCGCCGACACCTTCTACGCGGCGGCCGAGCAGTACGCCGAGAGCAAGAAGAGCAACAGCCCCGCATGGGGGCGCATGGCCGCGTGGGCGACGGTCGGCGTCGCCGTGGGTCTGCTCACCGGTGGTGTGGCGGGCGTGGTGGGGGCCGTCGGCGGTATCGCGGGTTCACTGATCGCGGGCGAGGTCGCGAAGGCCGACGCCGGTTCGGTCGCCGGTGACAGTGCGGACGAGGTGGTCACGTCGTACCTCGAACAGGCCGACGCACTGCTGGACAAGACGACGGAGACCGCCGAGGAGCTCGCACGGAAAATCGACGACCGCATCGGCAAGATCTCGGAGCACCCGATTCCGCCACCACCGGACGTGAGCCCCGGGCCCGCCTTCGATCCCGACGACTTCCGCACCGACACCCTGCCGGGCGACATCGAACGGAACGTCCGGGACGCCAACGTGGACATCGCCGCGGGCGGCGGCCAGGCGGGCAGCGCCGGTGGCGGCCGGATCAGCAACCGGCTCGCGGGCGGCGACGACAGCGAGGACAGCGGCGCACCGGAGCAGACCGCGTCAACGTGACGACGCGTGCCCCGGCCGCACCTCGTCGTGCGGTGCGGGGCACGCGGCGAACATCGGAGAATTCAGCACTTGCTGCAGCAGCCGCAACTCGGCCCGCTGCAAGCACCACAACAGCTACACCCACTCATGGCCATCACCACCCTCTTCGGGACGTGTTCCTGCCACTGGACCACGCTATGGACCGCGCCCCGCTCGCGACACCACTGCCAGGGTGAACCCGCCGGTGCCCCTGCGTAACCCGGCCCCCGCGGCGAGGCAGCCCCCTCAGCACGGCCAGTCGGTTGACAGATGCCCACCCCCGGTCGCGGCCCATAGCGTCGCTGCCATGACAACGACAACCAGCACGACAGCCAGCACGCAGCAGACCACCGCTTCCACCACGCGGCTGCGGCTCGCCGTCATCATCGGCAGTGTCCGCACCGATCGGTTCGGCACCGTGCCGGCCGGATGGTTCGCCGGGCGGGCCTCCGCCCACGGCGACTACGACGTCGACGTCATCGATCTCGCCGACTACGACCTGCCGGTGTCCATGGACGAGAACGACGACGTCGCCGCGCTCGGCGCACGACTGGCGGAGGCCGACGCGTTCGTGGTCGCCACACCGGAGTACAACCACAGCTTCCCGGCGGGATTGAAGAACGCCATCGACCACTTCCACGCGGAGTGGCAGGCCAAGCCCGTCGCGCTGCTGTCCTACGGCGGCACGTCGGGTGGGCTGCGCGCCGTGGAACACCTCCGCCTGGTCTTCGCCGAGCTGCACGCCGTGACGATGCGCAACTCGCTCAGCTTCCACAACGTCTGGGGCCTGTTCGACGACACCGGTGCGCCGAAGGACGAGTCGACCGCGACGGCCGCGAAGCAGCTGCTCGACCAGCTGCGCTGGTGGGCTGTGGCACTGCGCGACGCTCGACACGCTCATCCGTACGGGGCATGAGCTGCGGCGACGCCGAGTTGACCTCGACCATACTCGAGGTTGCAGGCTGTGGCACATGCAGTCGGAACAACTGTGGGGACGGGCCGGAGACCTGGCGACCGTGGCGGAGCTGCTGGCCTCGGCTCGGCGGGGCGAGGGCGGAGCTCTCGTCCTGCGCGGCGAGGCCGGGATCGGCAAGACCGCGCTCTTGCGTCACGTCACAGCGTGGGAGAGCGACCTGACGGTCCTGTCGGGCACCGGAGTCGAGCCGGAGTCGGCGCTGCCGTTCTCCGGTCTGCACCTGCTGTTGCGGCGGGTGGAGCACCGGCTCGACGAGCTGGCGGGCGAGCACGCCGCCACGCTGCGGCAGGCACTCGGGCTGGGGCGGCCGGACGATCCGCCGGCCGACCGCCACCGGGTCACCCTGGCGACGCTCGCGCTGGTCACCGCGCTCGCCGCCGAGCGGCCCCTGCTCGTGGCCGTGGACGACGCGCACTGGCTGGACCGCGCGTCGCTGGACGTGCTCGGGTTCGTCGCACGTCGCCTCGGCACCGTGCGAGCGGCGTTGCTGCTGACGGCCCGCGACGGCCACGCGCCCGCCCTGTCCCTGCCGGGTGTCGCCGACCACCGCCTGCCCACGCTGGGTGACGACGACGCCCACGCCGTGCTGGCCGCGCATGCCGGTGATCTCCCGGGGCACGTGCGGCGCCAGGTCGTCGCGGAGGCACAGGGCAATCCGCTGGCGCTGCACGAGCTGCCGGCGGCGCGCAGGCAGGGTCACCCGGCCGCCACCGGACCGGTGCAGAGCACGTTGCGGCTCTCGTTCGCGGATCGCGTCGCAGCGCTCCCCCACGCCACGCGCCTGCTCGTGACCGTCGCCGCGGCCGACGGCACCGGCGATGCCGCGACCGTGCTCGCGGCCGCCACCACCCTGGGTGCGGGACCCGCCGACCTGACCGCGGCCGAGCGGGCCGAGCTGCTGGAGTTCCGGGAGACCCGCCTCGAGTTCCGCCATCCCCTCGTGCGCGCCGCCGCGTGCGGGGCGGCGTCGGTGACCGAACGGCTCACCGTGCACCGGGCGCTGGCCGCCGCACTCACGGCACCGGAGGACGCCGACCGCAGGGCGTGGCACCTCGCGTCCGCCACCACAGGGCGGGACGCCGACGTCGCCGCCGCGCTGGAAAGCACCGCCGAACACGCACGGGCCAGGGGCGGCTCCGTCGCGGTCGCCTCCGCCTACGAGCGGGCCGCCGCGCTGAGCACCACCGCGTGCGAGAGGACGCGCAGACTGGTGGCGGCAGCCCGGGCGGCGGCGGACGCGGGCCAGCCCGACCGCGCGCTCGATCTCGTGCGGCAGGCCGAGCGGTACTGTCCCACCCCGGCCGCGGGAGCGTGGACCGCGATGATCCACGCCGTGATCGCCGACGACCAGGACCGATCCGGCGAGTCCTACCGGGTGTTGACGGACGCAGCCCATGCCGTCGCGGCCGACGATCCCGAACTGGCCGGCGGCCTGGTGTTCTGGGCCGCGCACTCGGCGTGGACGGCGAACGAGCCGGCGTTGATGGAGCAGGCCGCGCAGCTCGCGCGACGGTGGGAGCTGCCCACGGCCTCGTCGGCGTGGCGCCTGGTGCGGGCGGGCAGGGGCACGGCGACGGCGCGCAGGTCCGCGTTACGGGAGCTACTCACCGACGCCGGCACGCTGTTCGGCGGGTGCTGCGACCGGCCGCTGGCCCTGCGGGGCCGGACGACGGTCGCCGAGTGGCACCTCCTCGCAGGCGACCACCTTCAGGCTCGAACGGTCGCCGACGACGTCGTGCGTGCCGCCAGGGCCGAGTGCGCGGCGGGCGTGCTCGCCCCGGCACTGGCGGTGCTCGCGGACGCGGAACTGAGGCTGGGCCTGCACGCGCAGGCCCGCGCCACGGCCACCGAGGGGCTGCGCCTCGCCGAGGAGAGCAGCCAGGCCCGCGCGGTGTCGGCGTTGTCGGGAGTGCTGGCGCGCCTGGCGGCGCTGGCCGGAGACACCGAGGCGCTCTCGGCGCACGCGCCGCGCGCCGACGTCGGCGACGCCACCCACGCACTCGCCTCACTCGATCTGGGCCACGGCAGGCACGACGCCGCGGTGCAGCGACTGGTCACCGTGTCCGCCGACACGCCACGCGACGCGGCGGATCTGGCCGAAGCGGTGGCGCGCGCACACCACACCGGGGCCGACGCGAGCTGGTGGCACGACGTCCGCGAGCGGGCGGAGCGCGCGGTCGCCGGACTCGACCCGGCCGGGGCCGTGGCGCTGCGCGGCCTGGCCCTGCTGGCCGAAGCGCGCTCGGCGGAGGAAGCCGACGCCCTGTTCACCCGCGCTCTCGACGCCCATGACGCCGAGCCACGGCAGGTCTTCGAGCGCGCCCGCACCGACCTGGCGTACGGCGAGTGGTTGCGGCGCAGGCGGAGGGCGACGGAGGCACGGACTCACCTGCGCGCCGCCGTAACGGGGTTCGAGAGCCTGGGCGCGCGGCCGTGGTCCGCACGAGCGCGCACGGAACTGCGCGCGAGTGGGGAGAGCCTCGTCAGCGCTCCCACACGCGCTGCCGACGTCGAGGCCCGGCTCACCCCGCAGGAGCGGCGCATCGTCGGCCTCGCGGCCACCGGCCTGAGCAACCGGGACATCGGCACCCGGCTGTTCCTCAGTCCGCGCACCGTCGGTTACCACCTGTACAAGGCGTATCCGAAGCTGGGGGTGTCGTCGCGGGGAGAGCTGGCCGGGCTCGGCCTGGCGGGCTGAGCAGCGGCGGGTCGTGTCACACTGCGCACCGTGGAGTACCAACTCACCGCCGAACTCGCGTCCCCGCTCGCGACACCGGACCTCGACCCGCTCCAGCGGGTCGGCGTCGTCGCGCTGCTGGACGAGCGGTTGAGCGCGCTGGCGGGAATCGAGGGGCCGGACGGCGTCGAGATCGTCCCGGTGGAGCACTCCGTCGAGGCACACGCCGGTGGCGCGGTGGTGAGCTGGCTGCTCGACGCGCCCGCGCTGGTGTTCGCCGAGGACGCCACGCGCGCCGTGCTGGAGCAGCTCGTCGAGGAGATCGACCTCCTGCACGGCTGGGAGGTCAAGCACTGCGCCGTGACGGCGACCGACGACCAGTTGGAGACGGCGCTGGCCGCCTCGGCCGCCCCGGACGGTGCCCACGCGACCGCCGGTGACGGCACCGGGTGGGCCGCCGATGTCAACATCGCCGTGTCGGAGGCCGAGCTGGCCGAGCGCAGGCAGCGGTTGCTGCGGTCGGGGCCCCACCTGCGAGCCTTTGACCCGGACGTGTTCGGCGAGCTCGACGACGAGCAGGCCCGGTACGCGGCGGGAGCGCTGCTGCACGGCGTCGAGTTGCTCGTCGACGAGGTGTTCGGCGATGTCCAGCTGCTGGATGACGAGGACGCCACCGTCGACGAGGTCGACGCGCTGTGGGCGCTGGACGAACTGCCGCCGGAGTACGCCGACCGCTACACCGCCCTGTTCGCCAAGCAGTTCCTGGTCACGACGACGATTCTCGGGCACCGGCTGACGCGGGACGGCTGGGACGGTCCGCTGTGCGTGGCTGAGGCACTGGCGTTGCGCATTGCGGCGGCGCGCGCGGAAGTGGAACTCGACCTCGCCGACGTACTCGATCCCGACGACGTCGAGGTGGTCTTCGCCCGGTTCGCCGAGGTCGCGCTGGCCGGGCTCGACGACGAGCCGCTGTTCGACGTCGCCGAGGCGGATCTGCCCGATGACCTGGCGTTCGACCGCTGGTTCCAGCCCAGGGCACGGCCCGACGGCACCCCGCCGCCCCATCCGTACCTCGCCGACCAGGACTGAGTCGCACCGCTATGACGTGAATTGTCCTTTTCACTTCGGACAATTCACCTTCTTTCGGCTTGGGCTCCCCGGGTGAATGACTCCGGTGATCGACGCCCGCAATAACCGAAACAGCTTTCGATTACAAGACTGCACAGCATGATCTCTCCCCTTTAGCGTTCGGCGCTATCACCGTCAACCCTGCTCGGTGATATTCACACCATCGGGAGAGATCAGCTATGAAACGACCTCTCATTCGATCCCTCGTCGCCGGGATCGCCCTCGCGGGCGGCTCGGCGGCGCTCGCCGCACCCGCGGGAGCGGCCACCGACCCGGTCGCGTCGGCACTCGACGACGTCACCGGGCAGGCGGCGGCCGTCGTGGCAGGCGAGCAGGACAGGATCGAACAGTACTGGAGCGCGGAACGCATGGAGGCGGCGAAGCCCGCCGAAGAGCGATTCCTCGGCTCCGGCAAGGCCGGTGCGGTGACCGCGCGGGCCGAGGCGGCGGCGGCGGGCGGCGTGAGGGCGGCGGCCGAGCCGGAGACCCCGCAGCCTCGGCTCGGCAAGGTGTTCTTCACCCTGGGCGGCACCGATTACGTGTGCTCCGGCACGGCCACGGAGAGCGGAAACGGCGACGTCGTCACCACCGCGGGCCACTGCCTCAACGAGGGCCCGGGTGACTTCGCGACCAACTTCGCGTTCGTGCCGGCCTACGACAACGGCGACACTCCCTACGGGACGTGGACGGCCGAGCACCTCTACGCGCCGACCCAGTGGGCCCAGTCCGGTGACTTCAACTACGACGTGGGCTTCGCCGTGATGAACGAGAACGGTTCGGGCGACAGCCTCACGGACGTCGTCGGGTCGTATCCCATCGCGTTCGACCTGCCGCGCGGACTGTCCTACACCGCCTACGGCTACCCCGCGGCGTCCCCGTTCGACGGCGAGGAACTGTACTCCTGCACCGGAACCGCGCGGGACGACTGGCTCGGTTCCAACGACCAGGGCCTGACCTGCGACATGACGGGCGGCTCCTCGGGCGGCGGCTGGATCACCGACGGTCAGCTCAACTCGGTGAACAGCTTCAAGTACACCTTCGACCCGAACACCATGTACGGGCCGTACTTCGGTTCGGTGGCCCAGTCGGCCTACACCACGGCCGCCTCGGCCTGACCGGCACGACTCCGGGAGGGGCGCGGTGACATCCCGCGCCCCTCCCGGTCATTGCCAATCCTCGCGGTCCTCGCGGTCCTCACGGTCGTCGCGCAGCCACCTCGGCACCACGAACCACAGGACGGTGAACAGGCCACCGAGCACGGCCGCCAGTGCCACCATGGCGGCGATCCCGAAGACGACCTTGCCGATCAGCGCCACGGTCAGCGTGATCGCCACCGCCAGGCAGGCGAGACCAGCCACCACCAGCCGGTTGCCGACCCGCAGGATCGCCGTGCGGCGACCCTCGCGAAACAGCACCCGATGCCACGCCGCCGGCGCCGTGAGCAGTGCGGTCGCCGCCGCCGTGAACAACACGGTCACCAGGTACAGCGACTTCTCGAACCCACTCGCCTCGCGGAACGGCGACGTGAACGCCACGGCGAGCAGGAACCCGAAGAGGATCTGCCTTCGGCCTGGGCGACCCGCAGCTCACCGAGCAGCTCGTTGACGTTGCGCGTGAGCTGCTGGTGCCGGGCTTCGCCCTCGTCGGTCACCGGCCCGCACCCACCGGTTCGGGATCCAGCACCACCTTCGTGGGGCGGGAGCGCTCGTGCCAGCCCAGCGCCGTGATCGAGCAGACCACCACGACCAGCCCCAGCCACTGCGTCACCGTGAGATCGGCGTCGAGCACCGTGACACTGATGATCGCCGCCGTGACGGGGAACGCGAGCTCGGCCAGCGTGGCCCGTGCGGCGGGCGTGGCCTGCATCCCCACGTAGTACAGGCTCAGGGCCAATAGTCCGGGAACCAGCGCCAGGAGCACCAGGCCCGTGGCGTTGTCCCAGCCCACGGCGAACGGGCTGCCCTGCGCGGCCACGATCACCGCCGCCACCGGAAGCCCGATCGTGAACCGCAACGCGGTGACGTCCCGGGGCCGCAGCGACGCCGACACGAACCGGCCGAGCACGGTGCCACCTGCCCACAGCGCCGCCGCGCCCAGCGCGAGCAGTGCGGTGCGCAGCGCCGACACCTCGACGTCGAGCGGGTCCGAGAACGAAAGCAGCCAGGCGCCCACCAGCGCGGGCATGGCGAACACCAGGTATCCCGCACGGAGTCGTTCGCCGAGGAGCGCGAACGCGGCGACCATCGCGAACAACGGCTGGAACTTCTGCAGCACCAGCGGCGTCACCGGATCGCCCGTCTGGAAGGCGGCGGTGAACAGGGCGGTCGCCAGCGCGGAGGCGCCGCCACCGATCAGCAGCACGGCGCCCCACTCCCTCGGCCCGCAGCGAGCCAGCGCTCGTAGCGCCGAGGGCAGGAACGGCAGGAGGACCACCGCGACGATCAGGTGCTCCCAGAACACCACCGTCGCCGCGGGCAGTTCCTCGGCCAGCGGCAGGCGGAGCAACCCGTCGGTGCCCCACAACCCCGCCGCGATCGCCACGAGCCACGTCCGGTCGGTACCCGTGGTCCGACCCATTCCCGCCGTCGTCATCACGCTCCCAGGCTACGAGCCATCGCCCGGTTGACCACGGAGTGGACGCCACGGACGGGCGACACCGCGTTGCGGCCCGGTGTGGCGTCTGGTTAGCACGACATATGCGCACCCGAATCAGCACCGTTCTCACGACACTCGCGACGGCAGCCACGATCACGGCCGTGACGGCCCCTGGCGCCGCCGCCGCACCCGAACCCGTGACGTTCACGGCCGTCCTCGGAACGTTCGAGTCCGACCTCCAGGGCGGCACGGCCGTCACCTACGACACCGCGCTCGTCCCGCGCGGCGGCGTCGCGGGTGTCTCGTCGCTGACCTCTCCGGCACGAGGCACCGTCACCGAGTTGACGGTGCGCGGGCTGCTGCCCGACCGGCAGTACGGCGCCCACGTACACGTCAACCCGTGCGGTGCCACCGGCGAGGCGGCGGGACCGCACTACCAGCACGTGCCCGACCCGGAGCAGCCCTCCACCGACCCGGCCTACGCCAACCCGGAGAACGAGATCTGGCTCGACCTCACCACCGACTCGGAGGGCGCGGGCAAGTCCCGGTCCGAGGTCGCCTGGACCTTCGGTGAGCGCAAGCCCGCGTCCGTGGTGATCCACGAACGTCACACCGCCACGGGCGAGGGCGAGGCAGGAGCCGCGGGCGCCAGGCTGGCGTGCGTCGACGTCGACTTCTGACCACGATCGACCCGCGGTGCCAGGGAACTCCAGCACCGCGGGCTCGATACTCGGGTGAGTTAACTGAGCAGTCAGTTAATTGATAGGCTGGGCCGGTGCCCCGCCCTCCTGATCCCGCCAGGGCCGCAGCACGCAGGGAAGCCGTCACCGCGGCAGCGGCACGGCTGTTCGCCGAGCGCGGCTACGAGAACACCTCGGTGACCGACCTCGCCCGCGCGGCGGGACTGTCCTCGGGCAGCGTCTTCTACCACTTCCCGGACAAACGCGCGGTCTTCCGTTCGCTGTTCGAGCGCGACCTTCCCCAGTGCCGGGAACTCGTCGAGCGGAGCCTGGACACCGACGACCCGCTGGAATCGATCCTGGGCATGGTCGACGCGCTGGGAGCCGAAGCACTCGACCCCACGGCGCCGGGCATCATGGTGGAGCTGCTGCGCCAGGTGGACAGGGACCCCGAACTGGCGCGCATCGTGAGCGAGAACGCCTCCGTGCTCCACCACGGTTTCGCCACGCTGCTCCGGCGCGCCATCGAGTCCGGGACCGTCGATGGCGGGCTCGACCCCGACGAAGCCGCGGCCTGGATCCAGGCCGTGATCGACGCCGCGTTCCTCAACGCGGAGAACGATACCGACCCGCGCCCCATGCTGCGCCTGATCGTCGGCCGGTTCCTCGCCGCGCCGACCACCGGAAAGGCCACTTGATGACCGACACTCCGGCCGCCGTGACCGTGCGCCAGCACACGGCGGTCTCGTTCCTGCTCGTGCTCGTCCCGCTCGTGCTGGGCGCCGCGCTCGGTCTCGTGGTAGACCCCCTCGTCAACTGGTTGATCGACAGGGTGGACAGCGCACCGGCACCGCTACGACTGGCCGCCGAGCTGCCGCCTGCCTGGGCTGCGGCGGCCCTCGCGGCGGTCGGCACCGGCGCGGGCGTGTGGCTCGCGCACCGCGCCCGGGCGGAGGCGCTGACCCTGACCGTCGGACCCGACGAGGTGCGGCTCACCCAGAACGGCGCGCAGCGGTGCGTGTCCAGGGCCGCCGTAGCCGAGGTGTTCCTCGACCGGCGCGACCTCGTCCTGCTCGACGCGCGCGCCCGGCAACTCGCCCGCCACGACGCGAGGGAACTGAACCCCGAGGCCGTGGGCGCCGCGTTCGCGCGCTTCGCCTACCCGTGGTGCGGGACCGAGGACCCGCACGAGAGCGAGTTCCGGCGCTGGGCCGACGGTGACCCGGCACTGACGGACGAGCTCCACGGCCTGCTGCGGTCGCGGGCGGACGCGGTGCTGAGCAAGGACACCACGCGCGCCACCGAACTGGCCGACAGTGCCCGCGAGCGGGGCATCGTCGTCCGGGATCGGGACGGTGCCCAGCAGTACCGTTGGCTGGTCGCTGCACGACTCCAGGGACGGGGTGGTGGAAAAGATGAGGACTTACCACGCGGAAGTCAGCCGTGACGGTAGGTTCTGGCTCATCACGGTTCGCGAGATCGAACGATCGACCCAGGCTCTCCGCTACAAGGATGTACGGGCGATGGCGAGCGAACTCAACGAGATCATGGAAGATCTCGGCAGTGACGAGTACGAGCTTGAGATCGACGTGCAACTGCCGAGATCCGTGAAAGATCACCAGGATCGCGCCGACGTTCTGCGCCGGGCCGCTCAGCGCAAGCAGGCGGAAGCGGCCGCCGAAAGTCGTGCGGCCGTGCAGGAATTGCTGTCCATGGGGTTGTCGCAGCGCCAAGCGGGGGACGTGCTCGGCGTGTCGTTCCAGCGCGTGAGCCAGTTGGCGAAATCGAGCTAGCTGCCGGTTGCGGTAACCGCATCCGGCGGTGGTGGCGCCACCCGTCGTTACCTTAGGCTCGGGGCTCGGTCACGAGTATGGGGGATTCGATGAGCCAGGCCGAGGACGCACCGCAGAAGACCGGCTGGGGCGAACTGGGACACAAGTGGATCACCGCGATCGCCGGGCTGATCACCGCGCTCGCGGGAGCAGGATTCTTCCTCGGCCGCTCCACCGCACCGGAGACACCCTCGTCGCCCGACGCGAACGCGGCCGCGCCGGTCACGGTGACCGTCACGGTGCCGGCGGGAAACGACCCCGGCACCGAGGCTTCCACCGCTCCGGTGGACACCGACTCCGACCTCCGCTGGGAGGGAAAGCTCAACTGGAACGGCTACGGGACCGGCTACAACCTCGACCTGGTTCCCCCGACGTACACCGACGGCCGGTACCTCAGCGGGACGCTGACCGGGCTGGAGTCCTACGGTGACGCGGCGCAGATCGCGGTGTGGAAGTCCGGCTCGTTTCCCGGCAGGGCGGACTGTGCCGAGGCCGTCGACACGGAAGGCACCGACCACATCTCGACACTGGAGGAGGGCAACCAAGTCTGCGGCCGGACCTACGAGGGCCGCGTCTTCCGGCTCGAAGTCATCGCCGCCGGCAGTGACTTCAAGGCGGAGGGCGTCGTGTGGGAGAAGTGACCTACAAACCGGCGATACAGCACCGTGGGCTGACGGGTCATGCCCACCGACCCGCACGTCGCGCGCCCACGCCTGCGGTGACAATGGAGGGCGTGACCGCGACCCTGACCACGCCCGCGCTGCGGATCGGCCCCTACGCCGTCGACCCGCCCGTTGTGCTCGCCCCGATGGCGGGCATCACCAACGTCGCGTTCCGGCAGCTCTGCCAGGAGTACGGCGCCGGGCTCTACGTCTGCGAGATGATCACAGCGCGTGCCGTGGTGGAGCGCCACCCGGGCACGATGCACATGATGACCTTCGCCGAGGGTGAGCGTCCGCGATCCATGCAGCTCTACGGCGTCGACCCGAAGACGATGCGCGAGGCAGTAAAGATCGTCGTCGGCGAGGGGCTGGCGGATCACGTCGACGCGAACTTCGGCTGCCCCGTGGCGAAGGTGACCCGCAAGGGCGGCGGGGCCGCTCTGCCGTTCAAGCGCAGGCTGTTCGCCGACATCGTCCGTGCCTCGGTGGAGGCCGCTGAGCCCGCAGGGGTGCCGTTCACGGTCAAGTTCCGCGTGGGCATCGACGACGAGCACCACACGTACCTCGACGCGGGCCGGATCGCCGAGGCGGAGGGGGCCTCGGCCGTGGCCCTGCACGCCCGCACGGCGGCGCAGCGCTACTCGGGCCAGGCGGACTGGTCGCGGATCGCGCGATTGAAGGAGGCGGTCACCGGCATTCCGGTGCTCGGCAACGGCGACATCTTCACCGCGTCGGACGCGCTGCGCATGATGGCGCAGACGGGCTGCGACGGCGTCGTGGTGGGGCGCGGCTGCCTGGGCAGGCCGTGGCTGTTCGGGGAGCTGGAGGCGGCCTTCGCGGGCAGGCCGGTGCCCGAGGGGCCGAACCTGGGCGAGGTGGCACGGGTGCTGCGCCGCCACGCCGACCTGCTGGTGCGGCACGACGGTGTGGACAAGGCGATGCGCGACCTCCGCAAGCACATGGCCTGGTACTTCATGGGCTTTCCCGTGGGCTCCTCGCTGCGCCGCCGGTTCGCGATGGTGTCGGCACCGGACGAACTGGACGAGTTGATCGGGCAGCTCGACCACGACGCCCCGTTCCCCGCCGACGCGCTGGGACCGAGGGGCCGGCAGGGTTCCCCCGGGAAGGTCACCCTGCCGCACGGCTGGCTGGACGACCCCGACGACCCGTGCGTTCCCGAGGGCGCCGACCTCATGCACTCCGGCGGCTGACCGGCTCGACCCGAGCGGTGACGGCGGCCACTGCGACTCACTGACAACGAGCGTTGTCAGTCGGCACCAAAAGTGAACCCCCGGTGGGCCGATCACGTGACGGGGGCCACGAACCAGCACCCTCCGTCGATAGTGACCGCCCAGTACAGCAACGCTGCGTAAAAAGTTCACACCGTGGTGTCGTCACGAACGGCGGATATCCGTACGATAACGAAAACCGTCCTCGCGGCGATCAACAAGCAGACAGAGCCCGGTAAGGGAACCTGAGCGAAGGGAGCGTGCGTGTCCGACGACCGCGGCACTCCCGGACTTACCTCGCAGGCGGAGGAATGGCGAGCGCAGGCCCGGCGCAACCGTGAGGAAGCCGAGCGCAAGCGCCGCCGCGCGCTCGACACGCAGGGCGGGATCAGCGTCGCCGAGATGCTCGCCCGCCACGCCGCCGAGCAGCAGCCGTCCGGCACCAACGGTCATGCCGGTTCCGCCCGGCAGCAGCGGCGTGCCACACAGCAGGTCGAGTCCGCCGTCCCCGGCAGTTCGAGCGCCGCGAGTGCCGCCGCGCCGCCGTCCCGCCGATCGCGGCGCGCCGCCGACGAGCACGTCGGCACCCCCGCCCCGCCGGAGAAGAACGGCCGCCGTAACGGCGGTCCGGGTCCTGCCGGGCTCCCGCAACGCACCGCACCGGAGCCACCGCAGTCCCTCGCGCGGCCGCACGGCACCCCGAGCGCCCCGCACGCGGGCCGACCCGTTGCGCCGCCTCCCGCACCGGCGCCCCCGGCAACGACCCCGCCCCCGGCGACCACCCCGCCGACCCCGCCGAACCCACCGGCTCAGCCGCCGCCCCCGCTCGCGCGCCGGGAGGTTCCGAGACCCGAGCCGAGCCGGCCCGAACCGCCTTCGCGACGTCGCCAGGGGCCGCCGGAACCTCCGCGCCCCGACAACGGGCACCCGCGTCCGAACGGATCGCCGCCGCGCGGCTTCGAGCCCGGGCGCTCCGGTCACTTCGCCCTGCCCGATCCCCCCTCCGAGGAACCGCCCCGGCATGTGCCCGCCAGGGGGCGCGGCGCCGTGGCCGAGCCACCACCACCCGGTCGCCCCCCGAGCCGGGGCCCACAGCCGCCGCCGCGCAACCCACGCCCCGCCCGCGGCGCGCCGCCGCCACTACCGCCGCCGCCACCGCCGCTGGGTGGCCCCGATGTCGCCGCGCTCGACGCGCCGGAACGGCCTGGCGCTACCCCGCCCCCGCCCTCGCGCACACCCGCGCCACCCCGCGAGCCCCGGCCGCAGGGTGACAACCGCACCCGGCGGCGTCCTCCGATAGCGCCACCAGCGCCACCCGCGCCACCCTCGGTGTCCGCCCCGCCGACGCCTCAGGCGCCCGCCGCGCAGCCCGCGCCGGAGGACTCCGAGGTCGCGCCGGAACAACCGCCGACGCAGCAGGCACCCGTACCGCCCCGCCCGCGCCGCCGTCCCGGCCAGGAGCGTGCCGAGCGCTCGCTCGAGGACCGGCTCACCATGACCGACCAGCTGGAGCCGGTCGACGACGCCACGCGGGGCCGCCGCAAGATCGACGAGTCGCTGGCCCGGTTCTCCGCCGCGCACGACGAGCTCGAGGCACAGGAACGCAAGAAGCGGCAGAAGCGCCAGAAGCTGTTCGACCAGACCATGACCGCGTTGCAGCGGGTGGTTCCGGCCAAGTCCCACAAGCGCAACACCTCCCGGCGCAACCACACCGACCCCGACGACGATGGGGAACCCGCACCGGCCGCTTCCCCACCCGAGAACGACGACACCCCGGACACGGCGAACACAGCGAACACAGCGGACACCGCGAACAACTCGAACACGGCACGGCGGAGCGAACGCAAGGTACTCGCGTCCCGTGCGGGCGCGGTGGTGATCGCCGCGTTGGTACTGCTCACCAGCGGGGTCGGCTGGGGCGCGAAGACCTGGTTCGAGGGCCAGTTCAACGAGATCGTCGCGCTCGACGAGAACTCCGACGACATTCGCAAGGCCACCGCACAGCTCGGCGACGAGAACTTCCTGATCGTCGGGTCGGACACCCGGGCCGGTGCCCGGCCACAGGACAACGTGGGGACCACCGAGAACGTCAAGGGAGCGCGGTCCGACACCCTGATGCTGGCGCACATCCCGGAGGACCGCACCAGGGCCGTCGTCGTCTCCTTCCCCCGTGACCTGGAGATCACGCGGCCGGAGTGCCAGCGGTGGGACTCCACCACGGGTTCGTACGGCGAGCCGCTGCCCCCCGAGGAGGCCGTGAAGCTCAACTCCGCGTTCAACGCGGGTGGTCCCCGGTGCGTGACCAAGGTGATCCAGCAACTGTCCGGCATGAAGATCAACCACTTCGTGGGCATCGACTTCCAGGGATTCAAGGGCATGGTCGACGCCGTCGGCGGCGTCACCGTGCATCTCGACGAGCCCATGGAGGACGCCGAGCTGGGCCTCATCGTGGCCGAGACGGGCGATGTGCTGCTCAAGGGCGACCAGGCGCTGAACTTCGTGCGCGCCCGCAAGGTCTACAGCGACCCGACGTTCTCCGACTACGGGCGCATGCAACGGCAGCAGCAGTTCCTCTCCGCCCTGCTCGGCAAGGTGCTGTCCGGCGACGTGCTGCTCGACATGGGCAGGCTGACCGGCTTCGTGCGGGCGTTCGCGAACTCGACGTTCGGCCAGAACATCGGCGTCGACCAGATGCTGACGCTCGCGCAGTCGATGCGCGGGATGGACGCGGGCAAGGTCACCTTCCTCACCGTCCCGACGGTGGGGGAGCCGAACGAACGCGGTAACGAGGTACTGCTGGAGGCCGACACCGACCAGCTGTTCGAGACCCTCATCGAGAACACCCCGCTGCCGGGCGAGGAGCCGGAACCGGGGCAGGGGACGGGTGCGGGCGTCGGGACGTCGCAGCAGGCCGCCGCCCCGGCGTAGCGAAAAGGCCAGGTCCGGTTCACCCCGGGTTCATCTCGCGGTGCGGCGCGGGCGTCAACCCCGGACGTAGAGTGAGCCCCATGCGCGAGGCTTACCACGTCGAACTCGAGAACCTGGCCACGAAGCTGGCCGACATGTCCGTCCAGGTGGCGGACGCCATGGAGCGGGCCACGACGGCCATGCTCGACTCCGACCTGGAGCTGGCGGAACAGGTCATCAGCGACGACACCCTGGTCGACGACGCGCGCGCCGACTGCGAGGAGCAGGCGTACGCGCTGCTCGCGCTGCAGGCGCCGGTCGCGACAGACCTGCGGGTCGTGCTCGCCGCCATCCACGCCGCCGAGAGCCTGGAACGGATGGGCGATCTCGCCCTGCACGTCGCCAAGGCGGCACGTCGCAGGCACCCCGACCCCGTTCTGCCGCAGGACGTGCGGAAGTACTTCTCCGACATGGGCGCCATCGCGGTGCGCCTGGCGCGCAGGACCGAGCAGGTGATCCGGACCCGCGACGTCGAGGCGGCCCGCAGCATGGAGGAAGACGACGACCAGGTCGACGACATCCACCGCCACCTGTTCAGCGTGATCATGGCGAAGGACTGGGAGCACGGGGTGCCCACCGCGGTGGACATCACGCTGCTCGGCAGGTTCTACGAGCGCTACGCCGATCACGCCGTGTCGGTGGCTCGCCGGATGGTGTTCGTGGTCACGGGCCGTATGCCGGGCTACTCCAGCGCCGAGTCCGACGCTGTCTGAGTTGGCCCGAAAGGATGCTTGCCGCACACCGGACGTCCATGTTGTGTCCCGCTTCCGGCCGAATGGGCGCTAACGGAGCGTCACGTCCGTGTGATGTCGCCGTGATGTTCGCCGGATGTCCGGTGTCGTTCAGCTTCCGTTCACCAACACTGTTCTGCGGTGTCACGTCCCGCCCATAGCGTCCAGCATCGTGAGCATTCCCCGTGGTCGGCCGCAGCCGACCGCCCCCTTTCGGAAGAGGTCAACTGTGAAGCGTTACCCCCTGGGCCGTGTGATCGCTCTCCCGGCGGCCGCCGCGCTCACCTTCGGCATCGCGGCCTGCGGGTCGGCCAACGAGGAGAGCAGCGGGCAAGGCGGCGACGGTTCGGGCCTGTCGGGCACCATCTCCGGCGCAGGCGCCAGCTCGCAGGAAGCCGCGCAGAAGGCGTGGCAGGCCAGCTTCCTCGACGCCAACCCCGACGTCACGGTGAACTATGACCCGATCGGCTCCGGCGGTGGCCGGGAGCAGTTCGTCAGCGGTGGCTCCGACTTCGGTGGCACCGACGCGTTCCTCGACGACGAGGAGCTGGCCGGTGCCCAGGAGCGGTGCGGCGAGGTCGTGGAGATCCCCACCTACGTCTCGCCCGTCGCGGTGGTCTTCAACCTGGAGGGTGTCGAGGAGCTGAACCTCAAGCCCGCCACGATCGCCAAGATCTTCAACCAGGAGATCACCAACTGGAACGACCCGGAGATCGCCGCCGACAACCCGGACGCCGACCTGCCGGACCAGGCGATCACGCCGGTCAACCGCTCCGACGAGTCCGGCACCACCGAGAACTTCGTCGAGTACCTGACGGCCGCGGCGCCGGAGGACTGGCCGCACGAGGTCAGCGGTGACTGGCCGGTGCAGGGCGGCGAGGCCGCACAGGGCACCTCGGGTGTCGTGCAGGCCGTCGCCAACGGCAACGGCGCGATCGGCTACGCCGACGCCAGCATGGCCGGCGACCTCGGCACCGTGAAGGTGGGCGTCGGCGAGGAGTTCGTCTCGTACTCGCCCGAGGCCGCCGCGAAGGTGCTGGAGGTGTCCGAGCGCATCGAGGGTCGCGGCGACTACAGCTTCGCCTACGAGCTGGCTCGGGACACCACCGAGGAGGGCACCTACCCCATCGTGCTCGTCTCGTATGCTCTGGCCTGCGCGAACTACGATGACGCCGACACGGCCGAGGTCGTGAAGGCGTACTTCGACTACATGATCAGCTCCGAGGGCCAGCAGGCGTCGGCGGAGAACGCCGGCTCCGCGCCGATCTCCGACGCCCTGCGTCAGGAGCTCCAGCCCGCGGTCGACGCGATCGGCTCCGGCAGCTGACGCTGACAACCGCAGCCTGTCCGGGTGGTCACCCAGTGAGGTGACCACCCGGACGCCGTGTTCAGGCCAGCACCAGAAGGGATGGCAATTGCCCACCACAGCGGATAGGTCGCGCGCGCGGAGGGTGCCGCAGCGGCCAGGGGACCGCCTCTTCGCTGGCGCCTCCACCGGCGCGGGCGTACTGATCCTCGTCGTCCTCGCGGGAGTCGCGGCGTTCCTCGTGGTGGAGGCGTGGCCCGCACTCGTCGCCCCCGCCGAGGACATCCCGGACGGCGAGGGACTGGCCCTCTACATCTGGCCACTGCTGTTCGGCACCGTGCTGTCGGCGGTGTTCGCACTGCTCATCGCCGCCCCGCTCGCGGTGGCGATCGCGCTGTTCGTCACCTACTACGCGCCGCGCCGCATCGCTCAGATCCTCGGCTACGTCATCGACCTCCTCGCGGCCGTGCCGAGCATCGTGTACGGCCTGTGGGGGTTCAACCAGCTCGCACCTCTCACCGTGGAGCCGACGGGCTGGCTGGCCGACAACCTCGGCTTCCTGCCGTTCTTCGAGGGCCCGCCCTCGGCGACGGGCCGCACGATGCTGGTCGCGATCATGGTGCTGGCCGTCATGATCCTGCCGATCATCACGGCGGTCGTGCGGGAGGCGTTCCGCCAGACGCCGAGGCTGCACGAGGAGGCGTCGCTCGCGCTCGGCGCCACCCGCTGGGAAATGATCAGAATGGCGGTGCTGCCGTTCGGCCGGTCGAGCATCATCGGCGCCTCCATGCTCGGCCTGGGTCGCGCGCTCGGCGAGACCATGGCGGTGGCGATCGTGCTCTCGGTCTCCGGCGGCGTCACCTTCAACCTCATCGGCACCGGTAACCCGGGCACCATCGCGGCCAACATCGCGTTGCAGTTCCCCGAGTCCACCGGTATCGCCGTCAACACGCTCATCGCGTCCGGCCTGGTGCTCTTCGCTCTGACGCTGGTCGTGAACATGATCGCCCGTGCGGTCATCGAGCGGCGCAAGGAATTCTCGGGGGCCAACTGATGTCGACACCGACAAGCTCTCCCGACATGGACAACACCGACCTCCACACGCCGCTCTCGGGCGTGCCACTCACGCACGGGCAGCTACCGAAGTACACGCCGTGGCTTGTGCTCGCCGCGGCGGTGCTCGCCGGACTCGGACTCTGGCTCGCGGGCTGGAACGTCGTGGCCGCCGCGCTCGCGGCCGCCGTCGCCTACACCGTCGTCGTGTACGGGTGGTCGCGCGCGGTCGAGGGCGCGCGCAAGGCCAAGGACCGGCTCGTCACCGCCGTCGTCACCGGCTCGTTCCTCCTCGCGCTGCTGCCGCTGATCTCCGTGGTCGTGACGGTCCTGTCGAAGGGCCTGGCCCGCTTCGACGCGGAGTTCTTCACGTTCTCGATGCGCGGCATCCTCGGCGAGGGCGGCGGCGTCTACCACGCCATCATGGGCACGCTGATCATCACCGGGCTCGCGGCACTGATCTCGGTGCCCGTCGGCATGCTGACAGCGATCTACCTGGTGGAGTACGGGCGCGGCAGGCTCGCCAAGGCGATCACCTTCTTCGTCGACGTCATGACCGGCATCCCGTCGATCGTGGCCGGTTTGTTCGCCTACGCACTGTTCGCGCTGATCTTCGGACCGGGCGTGCGCATGGGCATCATGGGAGCCATCGCGCTGAGCGTGTTGATGATCCCCGTGGTGGTGCGGTCGACGGAGGAGATGCTCAAGCTCGTCCCCAACGAACTGCGCGAGGCCTCGTACGCGCTGGGCGTGCCGAAGTGGCGCACTATCCTCAAGGTCGTGCTGCCCACGGCCCTGGCCGGGATCGCCACCGGTGTCACACTCGCCATCGCGAGGGTGATCGGTGAGACGGCACCGCTGCTGGTCACGGTGGGCATCACGACGAGCGACAACTTCGACCCCTTCGACGGGCGGATGGCCACGCTCCCGGTCTTCGCGTACTACCAGTACGTCGCGCCGGGAACCCCGCCCGAACCCGCGCTCGAACGGGCCTGGGCAGCCGCGCTGCTGCTCATCATCATCGTGATGGCGCTCAACCTCGTGGCCCGGCTCATCTCCCGGCTGTTCGCACCGAAGACCCGCGGCTGACGCGGCAAGGATTGGAAGCACAGTGGCAAAGCGCATCGAGGTCAAGGACCTCGACATCTACTACGACAAGTTCCTCGCCGTGCAGGGCGTGTCGATGACGATCCAGCCACGGTCGGTCACCGCGCTGATCGGGCCCTCCGGCTGCGGCAAGTCGACGTTCCTGCGCACGCTGAACCGCATGCACGAGCTGGTACCCAACGCGCGGGTCGAGGGTCAGATCGTCATGGACGACCAGGACCTCTACGCGCCGAACGTCGACCCCGTGCGGGTCCGCACGCAGATCGGCATGGTCTTCCAGCGGCCCAACCCGTTCCCCACGATGTCGATCTACGACAACGTGGCGGCCGGGCTCAAGCTCAACAGTGCCAAGATGAAGCGCTCGGAGATGGACGACCTCGTCGAGCACTCGCTGCGGTCGGCGAACCTCTGGAACGAGGTCAAGGACCGGCTGAACAAGCCGGGGTCCGGCCTCTCCGGCGGGCAGCAGCAGCGCCTCTGCATCGCGCGGGCGATCGCGGTGCAGCCCGACGTGTTGCTGATGGACGAGCCGTGCTCGGCGCTCGACCCGATCTCCACGCAGGCCATCGAGGACCTGATGCTGGACCTCAAGGCCAACTACACGATCGTGATCGTCACGCACAACATGCAGCAGGCCGCCCGGGTGAGCGACGAGACCGGGTTCTTCAACCTCAAGGGCGTGGGCGAGCCCGGCGAGCTGGTGGAGATCGACGAGACCACGAAGATCTTCTCGACGCCGCAGAACAAGGCCACCGAAGACTACATCTCGGGCCGCTTCGGCTGAGCGCGCGGCGTAGGTGCCGTGAAGGCCACCTTCACTGCGTCTCGTGCAGCGAGGGTGGCCTTCGCGGCACCCCACCTACGCCGCGTACTGCACGTCGGTCTCGACGACCTCGAAGCCCAGCTTGCGGTAGACGGCGACGGCGGGGGCGTTGTCGCCCTCGACGTAGAGCACGACCTGGCGAAGGCCCCGGTCGCGGAGGTAGCGCAGGCCGGCGAGGGTCAGCGCCCTGCCGAGCCCTCCACCCTGCGCGTCGGGGTCCACGCCGACGACGTAGACCTCACCCACCGGCAGCCCGTCGAACCGGTGCGGGTTCGGTGGATGCACCTTGGTCCAGTGAAAGCCGATCACCGTGCCGTCGGCGTTCTCGGCGAGGAAGAACCCCTCGGGGTCGAACCAGCGCTCGCGCTCGGCGGCCTCCAGGGCGCCCACGTCGAACGCACCCTGCTCGGGGTGCCAGTCGAAGGCCCGCGCATTGACGTCGATCATCGCCTGCTCGTCGGCTCCCGGCACGAAGGTGCGCAGCCGGACCCCCTCGGGCAGGCGCGACTCCCCCCAGTCCCGCCCTGCCGTGGACACTCCCATGACCAGCAGTTCCCGCGCCCGCGTGAGGCCGAACCGCTCGGCCAGGCGAGCCGCGCCGGGGTGGTCGCCGTGGGCCCAGACGCGGACGTCCGGTCGCGCCTGCCGCAGCACCTCCCCGAGCACCGCCGCCCCGTGGCCCTGGCGCCGATTCGCCGGATGCACCACCAGCTCCGCGACCTGACGCCCGAAGGCGTCGCCGTGGATGTCGAGATGCGCGTACGCGACGAGCGCGCCCGTCGGACCGTCGGAGCAGAGCAGGTGACGCGGGCCGGAGAACTCGCCCGGCAACGCGGATTCCGCCGAGCCCGCCGTGTCCCCCGCGTCTTCGGCCACCTCGGGACGGCCGTCCGTGTCGCGGGCCGCGAGCAACAGGTTCCTCACCTCGTCGGCGCGGCCACCGTCCAGTTCATCGACCCACACGAAGTCACGCATGAGCCAACCCTAGCCGGGATGGGGGGCCCGGCCGGACCGATCAGCGGCGTGAGATCGCCGCGGACTCGCTGGCCGGTACCCCCGGTGTGACGGCCTTCGCCTTCCCGGGACGCTCGAACTTGTAGCCCACGTTGCGCACGGTGCCGATCATCTGCTCGTGCTCGGGCCCCAGCTTCGCCCGCAGGCGCCGCACGTGGACGTCCACGGTGCGCGTACCGCCGAAGAAGTCGTAACCCCACACCTCCTGGAGCAGCTGCGCCCGGGTGAAGACCCGCCCCGCGTGCTGAGCGAGGTACTTGAGCAGCTCGAACTCCTTGTAGGTCAACTCCAGCGTGCGCTTGCGCAGCCGGGCTGTGTAAGTGGCCTCGTCGATCACCAGGTCGCCGACGCGCAGCTCCGCGTCCGCGGCCGCCGAGGCACCCTCCCGGGTGGTGGCCAGCCTCAATCGGGCGTCAACCTCCGCCGGACCCGCCGAGGGGAGCACAATGTCGTCGGTGCGCCATTCGGAACTGAGCGCCACCAGCCCGCCCTCGCCGACCACCGCGATCACCGGGACGGACGCCTCGGCCTCGCCGGCGCCCTTGAGCAGGCGGCACAGGCTCTTGGCCGACGCCAGGTCGCTGCGCGCGTCGAGGACGATGACGTCCCGATGTCCGGCGTCGAGGAGGGCGGTGACCTCCGGCGCGCGCACCCGTACCGTATGCGGGAGCAGGTCGAGCGCGGGCAGGACGGAGGTGGCGTGCGGTTCCGTTGTCAGTACCAACAACTCCAGGCTCATCGCCACCACCTCGTCCGAGACGTGTCTCTTCGACCACCGAAACGGCGTTCCGGTTCAATCGAGAATAGCCCCGGCTCCCGCTGCCGCAGCAGTTCTGGAACCGGCGTCACACCATTTCGGGCTCGGCGCAACATGGCTTTAACAGAACGGATGTGATTGTGAACACCGCGGTAACCGGAACGGCGCAGGCGGGCGGGACGAAGAGCCGGCGCCGCGGCAAGCGCATCGTGATCGTGCTGGTCGTGCTCGTCGGACTGCTGGTGGGCGCCGACTTCGCGGCGGCGACCTACGCCGAACACACGGTGTCACAGAAGGCGCGGGAGCAACTCGGCCTCAGCCAGGATCCGGCCGTCACCATTCACGGGTTCCCGTTCACCACCCAGGCCCTCGCGGGCGAGTACGGCCATATCGCGCTGTCCGCCGACGGCGTCGCTGTGCAGCAGCTCCGCGACCTCTCCGTACGGGCGGACCTGCACGACGTCGACGCCCCGCTGTCGGATCTGACCTCGGGCAACGTCTCCGACATCGCCATCGGCAGACTCACCGGCGAGATCACACTGAAGGCCAGCGACATCGCCGGGGTCGCACCGCTGACGAACATCGACGACCTCAGCATCGAACCGTCGTCCAAGGCGTACGTGCTGCACGGCGAGGGCGTCGACGACGAGCGGGCCGCCCAGATCGACGACGACGGCGACGACTCCAGCGAGGGCGTGCGCCTGTCGGGCAAGGTCGACGTCGCCGGGGAGCGCATCGAGATCTTCGCTTTCGCCATGATCGAACTCGAGGGCACGACGATCCGCATCACGCCGCACCGCCTGCAGTTCGGCAACGACCAGGAGACGACCGTGGTGCCCGACGAGGTCCAGCAGGCTCTGCTGCCCAACTTCGAGGCCGACATCAACGCGGGCGAGATGCCGTTCACCGTCACCCCCACCGCGATCCGCGTCGAGTCGGGTTCGCTCACGTTGCACGGCGAGGCCCGTGACGTGACCTTCGCCGGTGTCGCGGGTGCCTTCGGCGGCTGAGGCGCGGCGATGGCCGGAGTCTGGGTGCTGGGGGGCACGCTCGTGCTGGGCGTGCTCGCTGGAATCGTGCTCACCACTCGGGACGGGAGGATTCGCCGCGGTATGAACCAGCCCCAGGGCACCGCTCCACCGGAGTCCGTGGCGGACGCGCTGGTGCCCGGAACGGTCACGCTCGTGCAGCTGTCCACCACGTTCTGCGCGCCCTGCCGGCAGGCCAGGGCCGTGCTCGCGAGGGTCGCCGAGACCACCGACGGTCTCGCGCACGTCGAGATCGACGTCGCCGAGCGGCCCGAGGTCGCGGAGGCACTGCGCGTGCTGCGTACCCCCACCACGATCGTGTACGACGCCGGCGGTGCCGAGTTGCTGCGCATCGGCGGTGTGCCGAAGACCGCCGCCCTCCGGGACGCGCTGGCCCCCCACGCCCGTCCCACAGAATGAACTTCGTTCCCGCTGGGAGATCGACTGAGTACGCTGGGCGTGTGGACCGGCTACCGACTCACCTGCTGACACGGCGTCGCGCGATCGACCTGTGCCGGGTGCGGAGCAGCCTGTGTCCGTCGAGCGTCCCGAGGTGATTCCGGAGTTCGACCACTCGGAGGTGACATGCCCGCAGGAGCACCGGTGGACCCCCGTGGCCCGCGGTTCGCGGCCGTGATCACCACCGTCGTCCTCGCGGTCGTGCTGCTCACCGGCTGGTGGCCGCTGCTCGCCGCACAGACCGCCGTGTTCGCGCTCGGAGCCTTCGCGGGCCTGCGGGTGGCGCCCTACGCCGTGCTCTACCGGGTGCTGCTCGCCCCGAGGCTGCCGGCGACGACCGAGCGGGAGGACGCCGCGCCGCTGCGCTTCGCCCAGGCCGTCGGGTTCGCGTTCGGTCTGGTCGGCACCGTGGGCTATGCCCTCGGTGTTCCCGTGCTCGGCCTCGCCGCGACGGCGTTCGCCCTGTTCGCCGCGTTCCTCAACGCGGCGTTCGACTTCTGTCTGGGTTGCGAGGTGTATCCGCTGCTCCGGCGGGTCACACCACGAACCGGACGCGCGTGACGCGCGGCCGGCAACCCGGGCCGTCCCAGTTTCCGACACGAAGAAAGTGAGTGCCGCCATGAGCCGTGACGACGTGCTGGTCACCACCGACTGGGCCGAGGAGAACCTCGACACCCAGGGTGTGGTTTTCGCCGAGGTCGACGAGGACACCACCGCCTACGACGGCGGCCACATCCCCGGCGCCGTCAAGATCGACTGGAAGAACGAGCTGCAGGACCCGGTCCGCCGCGACTTCGTCGACAGGGCGGGGTTCGAGAAACTGATGTCCGAGAAGGGCATCGGCAACGACGACCTGGTGGTCCTCTACGGCGGAAACAACAACTGGTTCGCGGCCTACGCGTACTGGTACTTCAAGCTGTACGGCCACGACAAGGTGAAGCTGCTCGACGGCGGGCGCAAGAAGTGGGAGCTCGACGGCCGCGCCCTTTCCACCGACCAGGTGACGCGGGAGCGCACGGACTACTCGGCGCGCGAGCAGGACCACTCCCTGCGCGCGTTCCGCGACGAGGTCGTCGACGCGATCAACACGAAGAACCTGGTGGACGTGCGCTCGCCCGACGAGTTCTCCGGCAAGCTGCTGGCCCCGGCGCACCTGCCCCAGGAGACGGCCCAGCGCGGCGGTCACATCCCCAGCGCGATCAACGTGCCGTGGTCGAAGGCGGCCAACGAGGACGGCACGTTCAAGTCGGCCGAGGAGCTGGAGCGGCTGTACCAGGAGGCGGGGCTCGACACCTCCAAGTCGACCATCGCCTACTGCCGGATCGGCGAGCGCTCCAGCCACACCTGGTTCGCGCTGCACGAACTGATCGGGCTGTCGGACGTGAAGAACTACGACGGATCGTGGACGGAGTACGGCTCGCTGGTGGGCGTGCCGGTCGAGACGGGAGCGCAGTGATGACGGACGGATGTGGCGCACCGGCGCAGACGGCGACGGCCGCCGACGAGGACACCGGCGGCCAGGTCGTGGTGGCGGGCACGGTCACCGGCGCGGACGGCCCGCTCGGCGGCGCGTTCGTGCGGCTGCTCGACGAGTCGGGCGAGTTCACCGGCGAGGTGCAGGCGTCGCCGCAGGGCGACTTCCGCTTCTACGCGGCACCCGGCGCATGGACGGTGCGGGCGCTGCACCGGTCGGGCAACGGTGAGGCCGGAGTGCGGGCTCAGGGCCCCGGAGTCCACCGGGTCGAGGTCGCGGTCGGCTGACGGCGTTGCCGCGAAGGCCACCCTCGCTGCGTCTGATGCAGTGAAGGTGGCCTTCGCGGCACACCTGTGTGGGCCGGCTCTCACGCACCGGGGGCGGTCGGCGTGGCGGCCGAGCGTTATCCTTCGGCCGTGGAGTTTTTCTTTACAGCGTTGATGATCTTGGTCGTGGTCGCGTCCCTGTGGTTCGGCGTCTACGTCCTCTACCGCCTGTACACCGACAACTAGAGCGGCGAGTCACGACACGAGATGACCAGCGGCGACGACGCGATCCGGGCTGCCGCCGAGCGGGCCGAGAACACAGCGCACCGAAACCTTCCGCAGTTCGACGATCTGCCGATTCCCAGCGACACGGCCAATCTGCGCGAGGGCCCGAGCCTCGACGACGCCTGCCTCGCGCTGCTGCCGCTCGTGGGCGTCTGGCGCGGTGAGGGCGAGGTCAGCTACCCCACGCTCGATCGCACCTACCGGTTCGCGCAGCAACTCACGATCTCCCACGACGGCAGGCCGTTCCTCCACCACGAGGCGCGGGCGTGGCTGCTCGACGACGACGGCGAGGTGTTGCGCCCCGCCGCGCGGGAGACGGGCTGGTGGCGTCCCCGGCCGGACGACACCATCGAACTCCTGCTCACCCACCACACGGGCGTGCTGGAGCTCTACTACGGCAGCCCACGCGGCCAGACCGCCTGGGAGCTGGCCACCGACGCCGTGGTGCGGTCGGTCAGCGCCAAGGAGGTCACCGCGGCCAAGCGCCTCTACGGCCTCGTCAACGGCGATCTCGGCTACGTCGAGGAGCGGGCCATGATGGGGCAGCCGATGACGCCGCACTGCTCGGCGATGCTGCGGCGCGTGGTCGGCTGACGGTCGGGCTTACCCGCCCCGCCCGCGCCCCCTCAGGCGTACTGCGCCTCGTAGGCCTCACACAGTTCGGTGTGGATCGCCGTGGAGTCCGCCAGCGCCACGCCGTCGAGGGTGTGGACGCGCGTGACCTTCCGCACGGACGAGGCCAGGAACACGCCGTCGGCCGTCGCGAGTTCGTCGCCGGGGACGGGCTCCATCTTCACGGTCCAGCCCGCGGCCTCGGCGGCCCGGAAGACGCTGCGCTGGGTGGTGCCCGGCAGGATGCCGACCGTGGGCGGCGGCGTGTAGAGCGTGCGCCCCTTCGCGACGAGCACCGTGGAGGTCGGCCCCTCCAGCACGGACCCGTCGGTGGCCGTGAAGATCACGTCGTCGGCGCCGCGACGGTCCGCCTCGCGCAGCGCGGCCAGGTTCACCGCGTACGACAGGGTCTTGGCGCCTAGCAGCAACCACGGCGCGCGCTCGGCGACGTCGGGCCCGAACCCGCGGTCGAGCGTGACCACGCCGATGCCTTCGGTCCGGGCTCGCTTGACCTTCTCGTCGATCTCCATGCCCAGCGCGTAGCCGAACGGCCCGGCGTCGGGGTCGCCCTCCGAGCCCCGCGTGGCGACGAGTTTCACCGCGATCTCCGACGAACCCTCCCAGTTGTCGATCACCTGCTGGGCCGCCTGCTCCCACAGCTCCAGATCGGGTTCGGGCAGGTCCAGCATCGCGGCGGACTTCGCGAGCCGGTCGAGGTGCGGGCCCAGCTCCCTCGGCTTGCCGTCCACGACGAGGATCGTCTCGAAGATCCCGTCGCCCCGGAGCACACCGGTGTTGTCCACCCGGACGTAGGGCTGGCTGGGGTCACCGAGAGTGCCGTCGAGGAAGGCCAGTACGCGCATGGCTACACCGTACTCACCCGTCCTCGGCGGGTTCAGCCTACGATCGGGTCATGGCGTATGAGTCTCCACTGCTGAGGCGTCCCGGCGCCGTCGCACCCCCCGAGGACCACCCCGAGGCCGGCGTGCCGTGGCACTGGGGCGACCCCTTCGCCGAACAGCGCACGGCCAGCCGTGGCGCCGCGGTCGTCGACCGGTCGCACCGGGAGATCATCACGGTGGCGGGCGAGGAGCGGTTGTCCTGGCTGCACCTGGTCATCTCCCAGCACGTCACGGGCCTGCCGGAGGGCGAGGGCACCGAGGCGCTGGTACTGGACAGCCACGGCCGCATCGACGCACACCTGGTGCTGGCGCACGTCGGCGACACCGTGTACTGCGACACCGACCGCGGAGCCACCGCCACCAGTGCCCTGCCCCGTGGCGCCGACAAGCAGTCGCTGCTCGAGTACTTCGAGGCGATGAAGTTCTGGTCGAAGGTGGACATTCGCGAGGCGACGGACGACTGGGCCCTGTTGAGCCTGCTCGGCCCCGAGGTGCCCGCGTTGCTGACCCGGCTCGGCATCGAACTGGGCCAGGGACCGTACGCGGCGGGGCACTTCTCGGGGGTGATCGCCCGGCGAATGCCGTGGCCCGGCCCTGCCAGCGTGGACCTGCTGGTGCCGAGAACCGAGCTCGGCGAGTGGTGGACCCGGATCACCGACGCGGGCGCGCGACCCGCTGGAAGCTGGACCTACGACGCCCTGCGCGTGGAATCCCTGCGGCCGAGGCTCGGCGTGGACACCGACGAGCGCGCCATCCCGCACGAGGTGAACTGGATCGGCTCGGCCGCGCACGTGGCGAAGGGCTGCTACCGGGGGCAGGAGACCGTCGCGAAGGTACACAACGTGGGCAAGCCACCTCGCTCGATGGTGTTACTGCACCTGGACGGCTCCCAGGAGATCTACCCGGAGACCGGCGATCCCGTGCTGCTGGGCGAGCGCACCGTGGGCCGGGTGGGCAGCGTGGCGCAGCACCACGAACTGGGTCCCATCGCGCTGGCACTCGTCAAGCGGTCCACCGCGCCGGACGCCGACCTCGTCGCGGGTACCGACGACGGGGCCGTCCAGGCCGCCATCGACCCGGACTCGCTGCCGAGGGAACACATCGCGCTCGGCAGGGAGGCGGCCCAGCGTCTTCGAGGCTGAACCACACCCGCCCCACTGGTGGATTCCGTCGTCGTAGAGCAGGATGACCCCGTGATCGAAGTCCGGCCCGGCGGCCGCCGCCGGATCGACCGAGTGCTGGCGCCCGGCTACGTGCGCCACCTCGACCAGTTGCCCATGTCGACGCTGCGCGAACGGCGTAACGAGGCGGCGCAGGAGGAGACGGACCTGTCGTATCTGCGGCGGCTGCTCCACGCCCGGATCGACATCGTGCGGGCCGAACAGCAGCGCCGCTCCTCCGGCAACCACACGAGCGTGGTGGACCAGCTCACGGCGATCCTCGCGGACAACGCCCTGGGCCCGGCCACCGGCTCGGGCCGTTACCAGGGCATGGAGCCGTCCCGGGCCGGCGAGTACCGCCGCAGCGCCGAGGCACTCGTCGGCAACGCCGACCTGTCCGACGTGACGTCGCTGTCCGAGGCCACACTGGCCGAGACGCTGGACAGCTACCGCGAGCAGGAGAGTTCCGTCTCGAAACGGCGACGCGAGGTGCAGGCCGTCGTAGATTCGTTCAACGGGGAGATCGCACGCCGCTACGCGCAGGGCGCGGCGTCGGTCGACGAGTTGTTGAACAGCGAACGCGGCCAGGCCGAGCCCGGCGCGGGACAGGACTGAGACGAAGAGCTGATGAGTGACGCGACGAGCAATCCCGTGCTGGTCGAGGTGGTCCGTTCGGGTTTCGTGGAGAGCGTGCACCGGGGCTCGATCGTGGTGACGGCGCCCGACGGGACCGTGCGCACCGCGATCGGGGACGTCGACACCCCGGTGTTTCCCCGGTCGGCGAACAAGCCGTTCCAGGCCCTCGGCATGCTGAACGCGGGGCTGGAGCTCGGCGATGCCGATCTCGCGCTGGCCGCCGCGTCGCACACCGGTGAGCGGGGTCACGTCGAGCGCACGCGGGCGATGCTCGCGGCGGCCGGGCTCGACGAGGGCCACCTGCACTGCCCGCCCGACCCGACGCGCGCCGCCATGAACTGCTCGGGCAAGCACGCCGGGATGCTGACGACGTGCGTGCAGCGGGGCTGGCCCACCGGGACCTACACCGATCCCGATCACCCGTTGCAGCGCACCATCGCCGACACCGTCGTGGAGCTGACCGGCGAGAAGATCGCCGCGGTCGGTGTGGACGGCTGTGGCGCTCCGCTGTTCACGTTCTCGCTGACGGGCCTGGCCAGGGCGTTCTCGGCGGCGGCTCGCACCAGGGTCGGCACGGTGATGCGCGAACACCCGTGGCTCGTCGCCGGAACGGGCCGCGAGGACACGCTGCTGATGCTGGCGGTGCCGGGCCTGCTCGTGAAGGCGGGCGCGGAGGGGGTCCACGCGATGACGCTGGCCGACGGCACGACGGTGGCCCTCAAGGTCGACGACGGCGCCTCCCGCGCGCGGGGCCCGCTGCTCGCGGCCGCACTGCACGCGGGAGGCGCGGTGCCCGCCAACCCCGCCGCGCGGTCGGTGATCGACGGTCTCGGCAGGGGTGTGGGGCTGGTGCGAGGCGGCGGCCGTGAGGTCGGCGAGCTGCGCGTCAGCGCGGCGGCCGGGCGGGCACTCGCTAGTTGAACCGCTCCCGGGAAGCGAGATCGCCCCAGTAGTCGCGCAGGTTCTCGAACGCCTCCGCAACGTCCTCCACCGCATCGCGACGCAGCCCGTCCAGGATCGCGTGGACCTCGTCGGCGGTGGTGTCGGTGGCGAGCACGGGGTCCTCGATGAGCTGCACGAGCCCTCCGTAGTCCAGTTCCACCGCCGAGTCCGGGTGGAAGCTGTTCAGCCAGCGGTTCGTCTCGGCGAGAACGCGCGTCGGGCCCGCGTCGCCCAGCGCGTCACGCACCAGCTCCTCGGCCTCCGCGATCCGGGGGCGCGCCTCCGCCATCGCGGCCCGCCACGAGACCTCGCGGATCGGGTCGGACGGTCCCGTGCCCAGGACGATGCGCCGTTCGTCGGGCTCGACGATCGTGAACCACGGCAGCGGCACCATCCAGTTGGTGGACAGGACGTGCATGGTGGACCCGTACAGGTCCCGCAGCGCCACGTTGGCGCGAGACTTCACGGCCTCCGGGGTGAACCCGCCCGCGTCGAGGACGGCGGCACGCAGCGCGGGATGAGCGTCGTCGAGGAAGCTGGACAGCGCGGCGGCCGAGCGCACCCGGATTTCCAGCGGGCACACGAGCGGTTCGCTGCCGAGGTCGATCGACTCGTCACTCAACGGCACCTCGCCGGGATCGAGCACGAGCACGTCCGTGCGCAGGCTCGGCCCCGCCCTGCCGTCGGGCATCTCCGCGGGCAGTGAGTGGGCGGCCGACACCTGTGATTTCAGCCATAGCCACTGCTCGCGTTCGATGGCCTCGTTCGGCGTCATCTCCGACCGCTCGACGGCCGCGACCAGCGCGTCGTCGGGCGGATCGCCGAAGGACGACAGCGGTTCGTACACCCTGAGATAGGCCGCGAACGGACGAAGCACCCGAGAATCGTGACACGCCCCGCGCGCCCGCCCGGCACCGGCTGTCCGTCGCGGGCCCTCGCGGGATACTGTCAGCGTTCGCACACCGTGCCACGTCGCATCCGCACCCTTCGGCACGGTACGGTGTGTCTAGGAAAAGTAGTCGAGACGACGCGGGGCCGCCGATTTCCCCCGGCCGCCC
Organism: Saccharomonospora piscinae; assembly: GCF_005862235.1. Lineage (GTDB taxonomy): Bacteria > Actinomycetota > Actinomycetes > Mycobacteriales > Pseudonocardiaceae > Saccharomonospora > Saccharomonospora piscinae. The sequence goes on from NZ_VCEK01000002.1 coordinate 338,657, forward strand.
CGCCCCTGTGCAAGGGGGTCGAGCCATGGGGCGCGGCCGAGCTAAGGCCAAGCAGACAAAAGTGGCCCGGGAGCTCAAGTACAGCGTTCCCACCACGGACTTCGATGCACTGCAGCGCGAGCTGTCGGGCACGTCGTCCGACAGCCACGAGGACGAGGACCGGTACGAGAACGACCCGTACGACGACGGGTACGACGACTACCGCCGTTGAGCCGACGCGGACGCGAGGGGGAACCCGGGGCCGACTCGAGTTCCCCCTCGCGTTCGCGTGTCCGGCCTGACCGGCTCCCGGAGCGCGCCGTCACGGCACCACCTAAGCTGCCCGCGTGGACGAGCAACTGAGGGTCGGGCTCGTGGGCGCGGGTTCCTGGGCTCGCCGGGTCCACGCACCCGGCATCGCCGATCATCCCGCCACCGTGCTCAGTGCCGTGTGGACGCGCAGACCCGAGGCCGCGCTCGCGCTGGCGGACGAACACGGCGCCACGGCCTGCGACTCGTTCGACGCCCTGCTCGACACCGTGGACGCGGTGGCCTTCGCCGTGCCGCCGTCGGTGCAGGGCGAGCTGGCCGTGCGCGCAGCGCAGGCGGGTAGGCACCTGATCCTGGAGAAGCCGCTCGCGACCGACGTCGAGCAGGCGGAACGGCTCGCGCACGCGGTGTCCGAGGCGGACGTCGTGGCGCTGCTCATGCTGACCCTGCGCTACGCCGTGCGAACCCGCGACTGGCTGGCCGGGCTCGCCGCGGCGGGCGGCTGGACCGGCGGGACCGCACGGTGGCTGTCGGGGGCCTTGCTGGGGGAGAAGTACGGCAACGCCGCGTGGCGACACGAGCTTGGCGCGCTCGGCGACATCGGGCCGCACGTGTTCGACCTGCTCGACGCCGCACTCGGAGAGATCGACTCGGTGGTCGCGGCGCGCCGGGACGCGGCGGGTACCTGGCAGGTGCTGGTGGAGCACGCGGGCGGTGCCACCAGTGCGGTGACCCTGGCGTCCCGGCTGCCGATCCGGCCGACGGCCATCGAGTTCGCCGTGTACGGCGAGTCCGGGTTGCGCACCCTCGGCCGCGAACCCGACGGCGAGTCGGCGTCGTTCACCGCGCTGCTCGACGACTTCGCCGCGATGATCGACAGTGGCGTGCGCGAGCACCCCTGCGACGTACGCCGGGGAGTCCACCTGCAACGGGTGCTGGCCGCCTGCGAGACCGCCGCGGGGGTGCGGTGAAGGCCACCTTCACCGCACTCAGTCGTCGCGCGAACGGCGGTGGCGCTTCACCTGTGCCCGGTGCTTCTTGCTCGCGAGGCGGCGTTCCTGCGAACCCCGGGTGGGGCGGGTCGGCCTGCGCTTCTTCGGCGGCGGCGCGGCGGCCTGCCTGAGCTGGGCGGCCAGCCGTTCCCGGGCGGCGCGCCGGTTGGCCCGCTGCTCGCGGTGCTCACCGGCCACCACGGTGAGCACGCCACCGGTGAGCCGGCCCGCGAGCCGGGCCAGCAGCCGCGCGCGCAGATCCTCGGGCACCGAGGGCGAGCGCCGCACGTCGAAGGAGAGCTCCACCCGCGAGGACGTGGTGTTGACGCCCTGCCCACCGGGGCCGGAGGCCCGCGAGAACCGCTCCGACAACTCCGCCTCGGCGATCACCAGGCGGGACGTCACACGCAGCGGCTCGGACACGGGACTAGAAGCGCGGGTGGTCGCCGGTCAGGGTGACGCGCGGGCCCTCGGGGTCCTCCGACGGCCGGACCTCGCCGAGTACCCACGCGGGCACGTGCCGCGCCGTGAGCACCGCGAGCGCGCGGTCCACGTCCTCGGGCGACACGACGACCACCATGCCGACACCCATGTTGAAGGTGCGCTCCATCTCGGCGCGCTCGACGCGACCGCGCTGGGCGATCATCGCGAACAGCGGATCGGGGGTCCACGTGTGGCGTTCGAGCTGGGCCACCAGCCCGTGCGGCATCACCCGCTCCAGGTTGGCGCGCAGCCCGCCCCCGGTGACGTGCGCGAAGGTGCGCACGTTGGCCTCCGCCACGAGGGCGAGGCAGTCCTTCGCGTAGATGCGGGTCGGTTCGAGCAGTTGCTCACCGAGGGTCCGGCCGAACTCCTCGACATGGCCCTCCAGCGGCATCCGCGCGATGTCCAGCAGCACGTGCCGCGCGAGCGAGTAGCCGTTGGAGTGCAGGCCCGTGGCTGAAAGCCCGATCACCACGTCGCCGGGGCGCACCAGCTCCGGGCCGAGCACCGCCGACGCCTCGACGACACCGACCCCGGTGGCGGAGAGGTCGTAGTCGTGCTCGCCCATCATGCCCGGATGCTCGGCGGTCTCACCGCCGAGCAGGGCGCAGCCCGCCTGCACACAGCCTTCGGCGATACCGGCGACGATCGCCTCGATCCGCTCCGGCACCACCCTGCCCACCACGATGTAGTCCTGGAGGAACAGCGGCTCGGCCCCGGTCACCACCAGGTCGTCCACCACCATCGCGACCAGGTCGATACCCACGGTGTCGTGCTTGTCCATCGCCTGCGCGACCGCGATCTTGGTGCCGACGCCGTCGGTGGAGGACGCGAGCAGTGGCTCGGTCCACCGGCCCGCCTTCAACGCGAACAGCCCGGCGAACCCGCCGACACCGCCCACCACCTCGGGCCGGGCCGCCCTGGCTGCGTGCGGCTTGAGCAGTTCGACCGCTCGGTCGCCTGCGTCGATGTCGACACCGGCTGCGGCGTACGTGGCGCGCGCGGACTCGCTCACGAAAGAGGCTCCATCCTCAAGAACGTTCTCGGCTAGGGACGCCGGACGGCATCCTCGGCACCGTACCCCGGTGACGCGCCGGACAAGCGGGACGGCTCGTGCCGCGACTCGGTCGCGTCACCCGCGCCGAGATTCTCCAGCACGTGCTTGCCGATGAGTTCCTCGTCGGGCAGCGGGATGGGGTAGCTGCCGTCGAAGCACGCCGCGCACAGCCGGGAGGCCGGCTGCTCCGAGGCGGCGACGAGGCCGTCCAGCGACACGTAACCCAGCGAGTCCGCGCCGATGGAACGGCGGATGCCGTCCAGGTCGGCGCCGTTCGCGACCAGTTCCGCGCGGGACGCGAAGTCGATGCCGTAGAAGCAGGGCCAGCGCACGGGCGGCGACGCGATCCTGACGTGGACCTCCAGCGCGCCGGACTCGCGCAGCATCCGCACGAGCGCGCGCTGCGTGTTGCCGCGCACGATGGAGTCGTCGACCACCACCAGCCGCTTGCCGCGGATGACCTCGCGCAGCGGGTTCAGCTTGAGACGGATGCCCAGCTGCCGGATGGTCTGTGACGGCTGGATGAACGTGCGTCCCACGTAGTTGTTCTTCACGAGCCCGGAGCCGTACGCGATACCGGAGCCCTGTGCGTAGCCGATGGCGGCGGGGGTTCCCGACTCGGGCACCGGGATCACCAGGTCCGCGTCGGCCGGGTGCTCCTCCGCGAGCCTGCGGCCGATGTCGACGCGGGTGGCATGCACGCTGCGACCCGCGATGGTGGTGTCGGGGCGCGCGAGATAGACGTACTCGAACACACAGCCCTTGGGCTCGGGGTTCCCGAACCGGGTCGACCGCAGCCCGTCCGAGTCGATGGCGATCAACTCACCCGGCTCGACCTCGCGTACGAAGGACGCCCCGACGATGTCGAGCCCCGCGGTCTCACTCGACACGACCCAGCCGCGCTCCAACCTGCCGAGCACGAGCGGGCGGACCCCGTGCGGATCGCGAGCCGCGTACAGCGTGTCCTCGTCGGCGAAGACCAGGCAGAACGCGCCGCGCACGCTCGGCAGCAGTTCCGCCGCCGCGGCCTCGATGCCCCGATCGGTGGCGGCGTGGGCGAGCAGCCCGCACAGCAGGTCCGAATCGGTGGTGGCACCGCCACCCGCGACGGCACCCACCTCGCGCGCGCGCTCGTGCAGCTCGTGCGTGTTGACGAGGTTGCCGTTGTGCCCCAGTGCCAGCCCGGTGTCGGCCCTGGTGCTGCGGAACACGGGCTGGGCGTTCTCCCAGGAGCCGCCCCCGGTGGTGGAGTAACGGCAGTGGCCGACGGCCACATGCCCCTGCAACGACGACAGCACCTGCTCGTCGAAGACCTGGCTGACCAGACCGAGATCCTTGAACACGACGATCTGCCTGCCGTCGGACACCGAGATGCCCGCGGCCTCCTGTCCCCTGTGTTGCAGGGCGTACAGGCCGTAGTACGTCAGCTTGGCGACGTCCTCACCCGGCGCCCACACGCCGAAGACACCGCATTCCTCCCGAGGCTCCGGCTCGACCTGCTCCGCCTCGACCTGATCCACCGAACGGCTCCCTACATCCGAGAACGGGCCGCCCACAGTCTAGGCCCGTCGGCCCAGGGGCGACCCGTTCCGGTGATGTGATGTTCAGGCCGGCGCGCGCAACCAGCGCGCCTGTCCTCGGTTGCCGCTCACCCAGCAGCCCTTCCCCGACGAGCGGGACGCGGGCCGGTGCGCGCTGTCCGGCAGGTCGAGCAGTGCGTCGACCACCTCGCGCATGGCACCGTCGCGGCGCCACAGCACCGTGCCGGGGGAGAGCACGTCGGCCTCGCCCTCGGGCAGGCGCATGGCGGTAACCTCGTCCTCGGCGTCGAGCCGGACGACGTCGATCACGGTTCCGTGAACCCTGATGCCGACGATCGTGATGATCTCACCCTGCGGGTCGCGGGGGTGGATGAACTTGTAGCCACCGGCGATGAGCCTGCCGAGCACCTCGTCGACCGCCGCCGCGTCCGCGACGGCGGTGTCCGGTTCGCCGCGGTCGCCCCAGTCGTCACAGTCTTCGGTTCGCCGGGCCTCCGCGATGTCCGAGCCGTCAGCCCGCGACGTCATCGAACTCACCGGCCTTCGCTCCAGCCAGGAACGCGGCGATCTCGGCCTTCGTGTAGACCAGCGCGGGTCCGTGCGGATCACGGGAGTTGCGGAAGGCGATCTCGCCCGAGGTCAGCCGTGCGACCTCGACGCAGTTGCCCATCGCGCCACTGTAGGAACTCCTGCGCCAGGTCACGTCCGCCAGCGTGTCGGCGGAAACCCCGTTGCGCATCGTGTTCTCCATGATCCTCACCTTCCCGACTTCCCTGTTGGAGGATGCATCTGCACGTGCATTCAATTGTGCACGGACTGTATCACCGCCTTCTGCAGATGTGGATGCACGTGCATCCACACGCGCAAGCAAGATTAATCACAGAGTGATCCAGGGCACTATGCGCAACCCGAGCCGGGTCCCGTGGTGACGCTCAGCTCTCCGCGAGCAACTTCGCGATCATCTGACGGGACCGCTCCGGCGTCTCAGCGTCCACCGCGAGCCGGTCGAGCGCCCGCCCGACCAACTCGATCTCCTCCGGCTTCTCCAGGGAGAATCCACCGGCGATGTGGTCGACATAGCCGATGCTCGGCAGTTCCGCCTCGACGAACCGCAGCAGTGTGAAGGCACCCTCGGCCGCGTACCCGCTGCGGTCGTACGGCACCACCTGCACCGTCACGTGGGGCATCGCCGTGTGGTCGAGCAGGCTCGCCAACTGAGCCCGGTAGACCGCGCGACCCCCCGATGGGGCGGTGGATCACGGACTCGTCGAGCACCGCCCAGAGCCTCGGTGGCTGTGGCCGGTGCAGCATCCGCTGCCGCCGCATGCGCAGCGCGACCCTGCCCTCGGCATCCGAACTGGCCGCGTCGGGCAACCCGTGCGTGATCACCGCGCGGGCGTAGTCCTCCGTCTGCAGCAGCCCGGGCACGAACTGGAGTTCGTACGTCTGGATCCGGGAGGCCGCTTCCTCCAGCCCCAGGAACGGTTCGAACCACCGGGGCATGAAGTCGTTGTACTTCTGCCACCAGCCGGGCTGGTTGGCCTCCTTGACCATGTGCAGCAGCACCGCGCGCCGCTCGTCGGTCTCGCTGAGGCCGTACATCGTGAGGAGGTCCGCGACGTCGCGCTCCTTGAAGCCGACGCGCCCCAGCTCCAGCCTGCTGATCTTCGAATCCGACGCGCGGATCTGGTATCCGGCGTCGCTACGGCTGATGCCGGCGTCCTCGCGAAGGCGCCGGAGCTGGCCACCGACGATCATTCGACGAGCGGTGGGGGTGCTGTGGTCGGCGGAGCCGCCCCCGGAACCGTCTCGCGCAGCCATGTGAGCCTGTCCGTTCCTTCCTCGTCGTCCGTCGAACGCCGGTCGCGGCTGGTGCATGGTACCCGAGGAAAACACCTGATCATCGAAACTACTCCGTGAGTCCCCCGCGTCAAGAAGAGGGTTCTCTATTGTTCGTGGTTATGGGTAAATACGTGTTAACGTGTGCTAAACTGTACGCATGAAGCTGAAGGAGTGGGCGCGTGAGCAGGGTGTCTCGTATCGAACCGCGCTGAACTGGTTTCACGCGGACACGCTGCCCGTACCCGCTCGTCAGCTTCCGACCGGCACAATCCTGGTCGAACAACCGAAGGAATCGACCGGCCGCACCGTCGCGTACTGCCGCGTGTCCAGCGCCGACCAGAAAGACGACCTGCACCGGCAGGCCGGTCGTGTCGCCGAAGAGTGCAGCAAGCGCGGCATCACCCTGAACGCGACCATCACCGAAGTCGGGTCCGGGATGAACGGAAATCGCGCCAAGCTCGCGAAACTCCTCGCCGACCCCGAGGTCTCCTGCATCGTGGTTGAGCACCGCGACCGGCTGGCCCGATTCGGCGTCGAGCACCTGGAAGCCGCACTGTCCGCGACCGGGCGCACCATCATCGTGCTCAACAACGATGAGGTTGCTGACGACTTGGTTCGCGACATCACGGAGGTGCTGACCAGCATGTGCGCACGCCTCTACGGGCGCCGGTCGGCGAAGAAACGCGCCCAGAACGGCGTTGCCGCGTGCGCTGCGGAGCCGTGATCGTGACCGAGGTGATCCAGGCGTACCGGTTTGCGCTCGAGCCGGATTCGCAGCAGGAAGACCAACTGCGGTCGCACTGCGGCGCCCAGCGATTCGCCTACAACTGGGGACTCGCACGTGTGAAGGCGGTCATGGACCAGCGTAAGGCCGAAGCGTCCTACGACATCCCGGCCGAGGAGCTAACACCGTCGATCTCGTGGTCGGCGTACTCGCTGCGCAAAGACTGGAACGAAGCCAAGGGTCGCGTCGCGCCGTGGTGGGGCGATAACTCCAAGGAGGCGTATGCCTCTGGCCTGGCGAACCTCGCGACCGCGCTGAAGAACTGGAGCGGCTCGACCAAGGGCAAACGCAAGGGACCGAAGGTCGAGTTTCCCCGGTTCAAGGGCAAGCGTCACACCTGGTCGTGCCGGTTCACCACCGGCTCGTTCGGCCTCGCCGAGACGGACCGTCGTCATGTGAAACTGCCGCGCATCGGCACGGTGCGCACCCACGAGTCCACCCGCACACTCGCCCGGCACGTGGAGCGCGGGACCGCGACGATCCGGTCCGCAACGGTGAGTTTCCGTTCCGGCCGGTGGTTCGTGTCGTTCTCGGTGAAGATTCAGCGCAACGACCCGCCACCCGCCGACCCGGACAGCGCCGTGGGTGTTGACCTGGGTATCAAGTCTCTCGCCGTGCTCTCCACGGGCGAGGTTGTGCCGAACCCGCGCCACCTCGAAGTCGCGCAACACGAGCTCCGCCGGTTGCAGCGCCAAGCGTCCCGTCGGGTCGGACCGGACAAGCGAACGAAGCAGAAGCCGTCGAACCGGTGGCGCAAGACTCAAGCCCGAATCAACCGGCTGCACGCGTTCATCGCGAACGCCCGCCGAGACGGTCTGCACAAGCTCTCCAGCCGACTCGTGCGCGAACACGGTTCGATCGTGCTGGAAGACCTCAACGTCGAGGGCATGATGTCCAACCGGCGCTTGGCACGGCACGTTGCCGGGGTCGGCATGGGCGAGTTCCGACGTCAGATCGAGTACAAGGCAGCCTGGTCCGGCGTACACACCCACGTCGCGTCCAGGTGGTACCCCAGCTCGAAAACATGCTCCGACTGCGGCGCGGTGAAAGCCAAACTGCGCCTGTCCGAGCGTGTCTACCAGTGCGAACACTGCGGCACGGTTCTCGATCGAGACCTCAACGCCGCACGTAACCTCGCTGCTCTTGTTGAGCGCGACACCTCTTCGGCGAGTTGCGTCGTGAGGCTAAACGAGCCCGCTGGAAACCCGCGTAAGCCCACCCGTGGTGGCAATGGGTATCGCCACGGGAAGGCCCACGCGGGTCAACGCCAGCGCGGCAACGCGCTGGTTCGGTGAACGTTCTTACACGTCTTCCGAACGGTTTCGCACAGGATGCGACTACTACAACAACCGCACGATCGGCAGTAACGGCCCGAGGTCGGCCCGGGTGCCGGAGGCGCTGACTCTGCCCGACGTGACCGCGTCCGTCCATTCGCGATACCCGAGGGCGAGTGCCAGCCAGGTGGCCGGATCGGTCTCCACGACGTTGGGCGGCGTGCCCCGCGTGTGCCGGGGCCCTGCCACACACTGCACCGCGGCGTGCGGGGGCACCCGCACCTCGACGCTGCGCCCCGGCGCGACCGTCGCGAGCGTGCGCAGGCTCAGCCGCACCGCGCGGGCCAGGTCGGCGCGCGCGGGCTCCGGCGCCTCACCCGCGAGCCAGGGCCGCACCGCCTCGCAGGCGGCACGCAACTCGCCGGGATCCACCGCGCGTGAAGAGGGCATGTTCCCACAGTAGGCTGCACGTCAGCAGGCGCCAGCAGGCACGGGACGCGACGTGGGGGCAGCACATGGCCGAGCGCGACGACTCACACCGCCTCGTGCCGGAACAGCCGGCCGCGGTCCGCAAACCCGAGATCACGCCGGAGATGCGGGCCAACGCCCGCGCCAATCCGAACAGCTGGCTGTACGTCATCGACGAGGCGTTCGATCCACACGGCAACGTGCCGTCGTGGGCGGTCATCGGCGCCTACCCGGTCAACGCCGGGGGCGAGATCATCGACGACTTCCACTTCAACGACCGGTACCTGCCGTCGCCGCAGGCGCTCGGCTTTCCCGCGCCGAGCACTGATCTGGAGTACCTGCTGCAACTCGTCCACGCCCGGCACCGGCCGGAGGAGGACCTCGCGCGGGCGGTGCTCGACGCGGAGCTGTTCGTCTTCGCCTACACGCCGTCGCAGCGCACCCTGGTCGGGACGTTCGACCTCGACGGCGACGTGGTGGTGCCCGCCTACACCGCGCGCTCGCTCGCGCCGCGCGACTGGCCCTGCGCTCGCGCGGTGCGAGGCAGGGACGTCGTGGACCTACTCGGAGGCAGTTCTCTCGCGTTGAACGCCCAGGAGGTCATCTCCGCCGTGGTGACCGCCGAGGAACTCGAGCGCGCGCTCCGCACGTCTCGATAGCCGAACCGCACCCTCCGTTCGTCGGAAAATTGGCTTGAAAATTACCCACTCGGACTAAAAGTTTCACGCCAACTAGTGACAACCTCGGCGTGCTGTGCCCACAATCAACGCCCGAACCGCCACTTTGGGTGAACGGTTCGTAGCGAGGGCACAGCGGATGAAAGGACGACTCCCGATGGGTATCGGACGGAGAAGGTGGCGGGCAGCAGCCGCTGCCGCCGTCGCCGGGTCCCTCAGCGCGCTCCTGCTCGGCGCGCTGGCTCCCGCGGCGGCCGAGGTGGCTCCCGACACGGAGCGCCCGGGGCACGGCACGCACAACCACGCACTGGGTTCACAGATCAGGAAGGTCGAGGGCGACGGTTCGACCGCGCGGACCAAGCAACGGGCACTGCAACCGCAGGGCCTCAACTCGGACGGCGCCGACGCCTACGCGACCGTTCCGGGCATCGACGTCAGCAGCTGGCAAGGGAATGTCGACTGGAATTACTGGTGGGGACAGGGCAAACGGTTCGCGTACGTCAAGGCGACCGAGGGAACGACCTACGAGAATCCCTACTTCGCGCAGCAGTACAACGGTTCCTACAACGTGGGGATGATCCGCGGCGCGTACCATTTCGCGCTGCCAAACAACTCCTCCGGCGCTGCCCAGGCCAACTTCTTCGTCGACAACGGCGGCGGGTGGTCGGCTGACGGCAAGACGCTGCCCGGCGTCATCGACATGGAGTACAACCCGTACGGCTCCACCTGCTACGGCAAGTCGCAGTCCCAGATGGCCGCCTGGGTCCGCGACTTCCACGACACCTACTACTCCCGCACGGGGCGCCACCCCGTGATCTACACGTCGACGAGCTGGTGGAACCAGTGCGTCGGCACCGCGGGTGACTTCTCCAGCACCTCGCCGCTGTGGGTGGCCCGCTACGCCTCGTCCGTCGGTGAACTGCCCTACAACTGGGGCTACCACACCTTCTGGCAGTACACGTCCACTCCGATCGACCAGAACACCTTCAACGGCTCCTACAGCCGCCTGCAGGTGCTCGCCACCGGCTGACTTCCGGTTTCCCTGCCGACGGAGGGCACTCATCCCGCGTGGATGGGTGCCCTCCGTCGTCGTGCGCCGCCGAGCAGGCAGAATGCGCCGGACATCCACCCTTGTGGGGGAACCGCGGCCCCCCGAAGTGACGTCTGAGCACAGACAGGCGCACCACTGGGGCGCGACGCTACGGAAGGCAGCAGTTCTATGACGTACCCACAGCAACCCGGACAGCCTCCGTACGGGCAGCAGCCGGGTGGACCGTACGGCGCCCCACCGTCGGGTGGCTTCCCTCAGCAGGGCGGGCAGTATCCCCAGAGCGGACAGTATGCGCAGTATCCCCAGGGTGGGCCGTACGCGGGCGCACCCGGTTACCCGCAGCAGTACCCGTACAACGCGCAGCAGGGTGGCTACGGGCAACCGCCGCAACCGCCGAAGAAGAACCGGACCGGCCTCTGGATCGGGCTCGGCGCCGGTGCCGTGGCCGTCGTGGCGTTTCTCGTGACCGGCCTGCTCGCACCGGGATTCCTGCTCGGTGACGACGAGGACTCCGACGGCTCCGCCTCGGGTGGCGACGACACGACCGGGCAGCAGACGGGAGGCCAGGGCAACGACCCGAGCGCGCTGGCCCAGCAGATCAGCGCCGCGTTGACCTCCGGCGACACGGCGACATTGCAGGGGCTGACCTGCGCGGGCGCCACCGAGATGGTGGCGGGCGCCGTCCAGCAGGCCGGCACGTTGGGCCAGGTGGCGATGACGGGCCAGCCGCAGGTGTCGGGCCAGCAGGCCACCACCGAGGGCACCGCCACCGTCGACGGCTCGGAGTACGCGGTCACCGCCACGTTCGCGCAGGAGAACGGCAACTGGTGCTGGCAGGACGTCCAGCTCGGAGCCCAGACCCCCGGCGCGGGCGGCACGAGTGACCTGCCGGGTGTCCCGAACGAGTCCGGAGCGCCGACGGGCACCGGAGACGAGGGCACCACCGGCGACGGCGGCGGAGACGCCCAGACGTTCCTCGACGAGTTCGGCGCCGCCCTGGAGGCCGGTGACGAAGGGGCGCTCACCGGAATGCTGTGCGAGGGCGCCAGCGAGGACGCGAAAGAGTCTGTGGAGCAGGCGTTGGCCGCGGACGACTCCTACACCGCCGAGGACGTCACCGCCTCCGACAGCCTCGCCGAAGCCACGTTCGTCGGGTCAAAGGGAGAGCTGATCGTCCTCGCCGACAACTTCGACGGGCACTTCTGCGCATACGGCGCGATCTACTACTGAGCCACCACCGAAACGGGGTGGCGGCGGGTGTCGTTCCTCCCGCGCACCGGCCGCGCGAGAGGAACGACACCCGGCTCAGGCGAACAGTGCGGGCAGCGTGCTCTCCCAGGCCGCCCGCAGCTCCGCCAGCGGGAAGTCGGCGACGTCCTGGATCTGCACGGTGTCCGACTCGGGATCGACGATCCCGGTCCTGCGCCACGGCAGGCCGCGCGCGGAGCACATCTCCGTGAACCGCAGTTCCTCGGTGCGGGGCACGGCGACGAGCACCCGGCCCGCCGACTCGGAGAACAGCTGCACGAACGGGTCGGCGTCGGGGTCGAGGACGATCCGCGCCCCGCTCTGGCCGATCAGAGCCATTTCGACCACGGTCTGGGCCAGCCCGCCGTCGGACAGGTCGTGGGCCGCGGAGATCATGCCGTCGCGGGAGCCCGCCACGAGGATCTCGGCCAGCAACCGCTCGCGTTCCAGGTCCACCTCAGGCGGCAGCCCACCGAGGTGGCCGTGCAGCACGTGCGCCCAGGCCGACCCGCCGAACTCGTCGCGCGTCTCGCCGAGCAGCAGCAGGCTCTCGCCCGCCTCGGCACCGATCCCGGTGGGGATGCGGCGGCGGACGTCGTCGATGACCCCGAGCACGCCCACCACCGGAGTGGGCAGGATGGCCTGCTGTCCGGTCTGGTTGTAGAAACTCACGTTGCCACCGGTGACGGGCACCCCGAGCTGGGCGCACCCGTCGGCGAGACCGTGAACGGCGCGCTCGAACTGCCACATCACACCGGGATCGCGCGGGGAGCCGAAGTTGAGGCAGTTGGTCACGGCCATCGGCATCGCGCCGCCGGTGGCCACGTTGCGGTACGCCTCGGCGAGCGCGAGCTGCGTACCGCGATACGGGTCGAGATGGACGTAGCGGCTGTTGCAGTCGGTGGACACCGCCACCCCGCGGCCGGTGGACTCGTCGACACGCACCATGCCGGAGTCAGAGGGCTGCGACAGCACGGTGTTGCCCCGCACGTAGCGGTCGTACTGCTGCGTGACCCACTCCCGCGAGGCCAGCTCGGGCGAGGAGATCATGCGCAGCAGCGTGTCGCGCAGCTTGTCCGGTGTGGACGGCCGGGGCAGCGAGCCGGGCGTCGCGGCCTGGACGTCGTCCTGCTCCTTCGGCCTCGCGTACGGCCGGTCGTAGACCGGTCCCTGATGGGCCACGGTGCGCGGCGGCACGTCCACCACCGTCCTGCCGTGCCAGTCGATGACCAGCCGCTCGCCGTCGGTGACCTCACCGATCTCGGTGGCGGTGACGTCCCACTTGCGGCACACCTCCATGAAGGCGTCCACATCGGAGGGACGGACCACGGCACACATCCGCTCCTGCGACTCACTCGACAGGATCTCGGCCGGTGTCATGCCCTCGGCCCGCAACGGAACCCGGTCGAGGTCGACGTGCATCCCGCCGTCGCCCGCGGCGGCCAGCTCGGAGGTCGCGCACGCCAGCCCCGCACCGCCGAGGTCCTGGATGCCGACCACGAGCCTGCCCGCGAACAGTTCGAGGCAGCACTCGATGAGCACCTTCTCGGTGAACGGGTCACCGACCTGCACGCTGGGCAGCTTCTTGCGACCTCCGGAGTTCTCGTCGCCCGAGAACTCCTCGCTCGCGAGGACCGAGACGCCGCCGATGCCGTCGAGTCCGGTGCGGGCACCGAACAGAATGATCTTGTTGCCCGCGCCGGAGGCATGGGCGAGATGCAGGTCGTCGACCCGCATCGCGCCGACGCACAGCGCGTTGACCAGCGGGTTGCCCGCGTAGCTCGCGTCGAAGACCACCTCGCCGCCGATGTTCGGCAGCCCGAGGCAGTTGCCGTAGCCGGCGATGCCCGCCACGACCCCGGGCAGCACCCGGCGCGTGTCGGCGGCGTCGGCGGGCCCGAAGCGCAGCGGGTCGGCCACCGCCAGCGGCCGGGCCCCCATCGCCAGGATGTCGCGCACGATGCCGCCGACACCCGTGGCCGCGCCCTGATACGGCTCTACATAGGACGGGTGATTGTGGCTTTCGACCTTGAACGTGACGGCCCAGCCGTCGCCGATGTCCACCACGCCCGCGTTCTCGCCGATCCCGGCGAGCATCTTCTGCCGCATCTGGTCGGTGGTGGTCTCACCGAAGTAACCCAGGTGCTTCTTGGACGACTTGTACGAACAGTGCTCGCTCCACATCACCGAGTACATGGCGAGTTCCGCGTCCGTGGGCCTGCGGCCCAGGATCTCGCGGATGCGCGCGTACTCGTCGTCGGCCAGCCCCAGCTCGGCGTACGGCTGGGCGAGGTCCGGGTTCTGCGCGGCGTCGGCGGTCGTATCGACGGCGGGGGTGTCCACGTGAGGTGCTGCCACGGCACCAGACTAACCGCCGCCTCTCGTCAGGCCGACGTGACCAGCGTCTTCACCGCGTCCAGTGCGGAGAAGAACACACCGAGCCCGTCGTCGGACGGCCCCGTGAGGGCGTCGATCGCGTGCTCCGGATGCGGCATCAGGCCGACGACCCTGCCGTTCTCGCTGCACACGCCCGCGATGTCCCGGCGGGAGCCGTTGGGGTTGCCGTCGACGTAGCGGAACACGACGCGCCCTTCGCCCTCCAGCCGGTCGAGCGTCGGGTCGTCGGCGACGTAACCCCCCTCGCCCGACTTGAGCGGGATCAGCACGTCCGCGCCCTCGTCGTAGCGGGTGGTCCAGCTCGTGGTGTTGTTCTCGACCCGCAGCCACTGGTCGCGGCAGACGAAGTGGAGCCGGTCGTTGCGCACGAGCGCTCCCGGCAGCAACCCGGCCTCGCAGAGGATCTGGAAGCCGTTGCAGATTCCGAGCACCGGCATGCCGCGCCGCGCCGCCGCGACGACCGAGGTCATGACGGGCGCGAACCGCGCGATGGCACCGCAGCGCAGGTAGTCGCCGTACGAGAATCCGCCGGGGACGACGACCGCGTCGACTCCCTTGAGGTCCTGGTCCCCGTGCCACAGCGGCACGGCGTCGGCCTCCGAGCGCGTCACCGCCCTGGCCGCGTCGACGTCGTCGAGCGTGCCGGGGAACGTGATGACTCCGACCCGGGCGCTCACGAGTCGAGCCTCCGGACCGTCCACTGCTCGATCACGGGATTCGCGAGGAAGCCCTCGGCGATCTCGGCGAGGACCTCGTCGTCGACGTCGTCGTCGACCTCCAGCTCGAAGTGCTTGCCCTGCCGCACGGCGGCGACACCGGAGAAGCCGAGCCGACCGAGCGCGCCGGCCACAGCCTGGCCTTGGGGGTCGAGGATCTCGGGCTTGGGCATGACGTCGACGACTACTCGGGCCACGACAGGGTGCTCCTAGACTCTGCGCAGGTCAGTGCGCGTAGAGCGTAACTCAGGGGCCGAGAAGCCCCCGACACCCCTCGGCCCCTGAGTCGTGTCCATCACCCGACCGACAACAGTGAGACGTATGGGTCCCGGACCCCGTTGCCCCCGCGGCGGCAATCACCAGCGATTCGCCGGATCGGCGCAACGACGGACACCTCTGGGCACCCTGCGTAATCACCGGGCCGCGCAGTGCCGCCCCACGCTGCCGCCCCAAGCTCGGCCGACCCTTGCCGCCGCAGCGCACCTCGCTCTACTCTCGTTCGGGACCACGGACCTGATCCGGTATTTCGGACACATTGGGGTGGCGCGGTGGAACGGTCACGTACTTTCCTGCACTCACTGGGGCTGCCGTCCCGGGACCCCGGCGAGCTGCCGAGCAGCACGAAACGGTTCCCGGACGGCGCCCAGTACCGCATCGAGATCCCCAGCGTCGAGGGCGTCGAGGCCACGGAGGCCGTCCTCGACGAGGCCAACGCACGCGGTGTCGTCGTCCACCGGCTCTCCCAGGGCAGTGGCGGCATGCTGCTCACCCGCACGGAACTGACCGCGATGGCCGCGCTGGCCGAAGCTCGCGGCGTGGAGCTGAGCCTGTTCGCGCGCCCGCTCGCGGCGTGGGACATCGGCGCGGCGTCGCGCTCGCCCGGTGGCGGCCCGGTCGCCGCGCAGGCGCGCGGCACCGACCAGCTCGTGTACGTGCTGGAGGACATCCGCCGCACCGCCGAGTCCGGAATCCGCAGCGTGCTCGTGACCGACCTCGGCGTGTTGTCCGTCGCCTCGGCCATGCGTGCGGCGGGTGAGCTGCCCGCCGACCTCCAATTCAAGATCAGCGTGCAGATGGGGCTCGCCAACCCGGCGTCGATCCGCATCGCGCAGCACTACGGCGCCGACACCTACAACGTGCCCACCGACCTCACCCTGGCCCAGCTCGCGGCGATCCGCGCGGCGGTGGACATCCCGCTCGACCTCTACGTGGAGGCGCCCGACGAACTCGGCGGCTTCGTCCGGCACTTCGAAATCGCCGAGATCGTGCGCGTCGCCGCGCCGGTCCATCTCAAGTTCGGGCTGTGCAACGCACCGAACATCTACCCGAGCGGCAGCCACCTCACGAGCACCGCCGTCCGTCTCGGCCGCGAGCGGGTCCGGCGTGCGGAGCTCGGTGCGGAGATCCTCGCGCGCTACGCGCCGGACGCCGTGACGTCCCCGCTCGCCGCGGCGGGCCTGGCCGTGCCCACCGTCCCGACCACCGTGCCCGACGAGCCGAGGAGCGCCACGTGAAGATCACCGGGATCGAGACCGCCGTCATGGGAACGCCCTGGCGCGACCTCACCTTCGTGCGGGTCACCACCGACGACGGGCTCAGCGGCGTCGGCGAGACGAGGATGCTCGGCCACACCGAGGCACTGCGCGGGTATCTCGCGGAAGCCGTTCCCCGGCACGTCGTCGGCGCCGACCCCTTCGACATCGAGTCGCTCGTGCAGCGCATGAAACGCGGCGACTACGGCAGGCCCGGCGAGATCGTGATGTCCGGCATCGCCTGCGTCGAGATGGCCTGCTGGGACATCGTCGGCAAGGCGCTGGGCCAGCCGGTGTGGCGGCTACTCGGCGGGAAAGTGCGGGATCGGGTCAAGGCGTACGCCAACGGCTGGTACACCGTCGAGCGGACCCCGGAGGAGTTCCACGCCGCCGCCCGCCGGGTCGTCGAGCGCGGCTACCGCGCCCTCAAGTTCGACCCGTTCGGGCCGGGGATGTGGGAGCTGGAGCCTGCCGAGCGCACCCGGTCGATCGCGCTGGTGGAGGCCGTGCGCGACGCCGTGGGCCCCGACGTGGAGATCCTGGTGGAAATGCACGGCCGGTTCGCCCCCGGCGAGGCCGTGCGGATCGCCCGCGGACTCGCCGAGTTCGATCCCGGCTGGCTGGAGGAACCGGTGCCGCCGGAGAACCTCAAGGCGCTGGCCAAGGTCGCCGGGCAGGTGAGCGCCCCCGTCGCGACCGGGGAACGTGTCCACGAGCGCGCCGAGTTCCGCGAACTGTTCGAACTCCAGGCGGCCGACGTCGTCCAGCCGGACATCGGCCACCTCGGCGGCATCCTGGAAACCCGCAAGCTGGCCGCCACGGCCGAGACCCACTTCGTGCTGGTCGCGCCGCACAACGTGGGTGGTCCGGTGCTGACGGCGGCGAACCTGCACCTGGCGGCCTGCACCCCGAACTTCACGATCCAGGAGCACTTCAACGACTTCGCCGACGAGCACGTCAAACAGGCCGCACCCGGCCTGCCGCCCGTGGAGGACGGCTACTTCACGCTGCCCACGGCTCCCGGGCTCGGCGTGGAGCTGGACACCGACTTCGTGGCCGAGCATCCGTTCCAGGCCGCGCGGTTCGACCTGTTCGCCGAGAACTGGCAGTTCCGGGGCGCCAGGGCGGGCACCGGTCTCTGAGCGTGGCGCGGGCCCCGGCGGCTCACGCGAGCGGGCTGCCGCCGAGTCGCCGCGTGAGTTCGGCGGCGCCCCGGCGCACCAACTCCTCCCAGACCCGCCACGCGGCGTCGGTGTGGCGCGAGGTGGGAATCGAGATGCTCATGCCTGCGACCCACGCACCGTCCGCGGCCACGACCGGCGCCGCCACACACCCGGCGTCGGGATTGGACTCGCTGCGTTCGTGGGCCACACCGGTGCGGCGGATCGCCGCGAGCTGCTCGCGCAGCACGGCACGCGAGGTGATGCTGTGCTGCGTGAGCGCGACCAGGCGCCTGCCCCCCAGCCGAGCCGACAGCTCGTCGTCGGTCAGTCCCGCGAGCAGGACCTTGCCCACCGCCGTGCAGTGCGCGGGCAGGCGCCTGCCGACCTCCGAGATCAGGCGCACCGAGTGAGTAGAGTCCACTTTGGATACGTAAACGACGTCGAGTCCGTCGAGGACCGCGACGTGGACCGTCTCCCGGCACTCCGCGGCGACCTGCCTGGCGACGGCGTCGGCCTCGGCCGCGAACTCAAGGCGCTGCTGATAGCGAGACCCCAGCTCCAGCAGCTTGGGCCCGAGCGCGTACGTGGTCTCCTCCCCGGTGTGGCGAACCAGGTAGTGGCGCTGCACCAGTGTGGTGAGCAGTTCGTGCGCGGTGGAGCGCGGCATCCCGGCCCGGCGCCCGATCTCGCTCGCCGACAGCGTCACGTCCTCACCGAGGAAGAGTTCGAGCACGTCGGCGGCCCGCGACACAGCGGGCACCAGTCGGACCATCCGTCCACGGTAGCCGACCCCACCGGGCGCCAGGACCGACGGCGGTGCCGGTGGGGTGCCGCTAAGGCCACCCTCGCTGCACCACAGGCAGTGAGGGTGGCCCTCACTACGTCTCACGCAGTCAGGGTGGCCTTCGCGGCATCCCCTCGCCGGGGTCAGGCGGCTCGCCGCAGCGCCCGGCCGACACCGGGCAGAGACACGACCACGCTCGGCAGCAGCCACAGCAGCAGCGCCACCACCGGCAGCACCACGTAGATCATCCCCTGCTCGGCAACGCCCTCGGACAGCAGGACAGCCACCGCGTAGCCCTGGTAGGCCACCACCAGCCACGACAACGCCGTCAACGCCGGGCGCACCAGCGCGATCCGCAGCGGCAGCAGCACCGCCAGAGTCGCCACGACGAGGGCGACCACGATCGTCACCACAGCGCAGACTCCCGCCGCCGCGTTCGGGTCCTCGGGGAAGACCAGCCCGAGCAGCGACAGCACCAGAGCGATCCCGAGTTCGTCACCGGTGGTCCAGCCGGTCCAGACGACGGCGCTGCCGAGACACGAGTAGATGACCGCGGGCACGAACAGCACCGCCGCCAGCGACACCAGGCGGCTGCCCCGCTCGGGAGCGACCACCGCGGTCTCCTCCGCCGGAGCCGGACCGCTGTCCTCCGGCGCGGAGTGCTGCTCCTGAGGCTGGAACCAGTTGGCCACCGACGACTCCCTGCCGGACGAGATCCCTGTGCACCCGAGGCGACACACTACCTCGCGGTAGGTCCGGCCGGCCCCCGGAGTCAGCGGCCGGGTCGCGTCCGCCCGCGCATGGCCCTGCCGACCGGAGGCAGCAGCACCACCACGGTCGGTACCGTCCACAGCAGGAAGGTCACGAGCGGGATCAGCGTCAGCGAACCCGCGTCCTCGGTCAGCAGGTAGACCAGCGCGTACACGTAGTACGCCACCACGACGCAGCCGAGTCCGCCGAGCGCCCGGCGCACCGCGTTGAGCCGCGCGAACAGCGCGAGCACCAGCACGCCTGCGAGGCAGGCGACCGTCGTCGTCGTGGCGACGGCGAAGGAGATGTCGCCGGTGACCCGGTGGGTCACGGCGGCTCCGACCAGGGAGAGCAACAGGCCGTACTCGCCCTCGCTGTCGGCGGTGCCGCCGCCGATCCACCCCACCGCGGCGCCGGCGAAGGCCATCAGCACCGCGGGCACGAACAACGCGGCCGCGACGTACGCCGTCGCCGGGCTCGCGACGCCCTGGCGTGGATGTCCCGGGAAACCGGGATAGGCCGGGTGGCCGGTGGGCGCGACGCCCGGCGACAGGCCCGGCGGGTAGGGCGGCTGCGCACCGTACGGGTATCCCGGCGCGGGATTCGGGGGACCGTGGTGTCCGTGCGGATACCGCGGATACCACTGCTGCGGCTGCCCCATCTCGTCCCCTGCCTGCCGACACGTGCCGTGTGCCGTGGCGTTTCTAGCACGCGGCCCCGGCCGGGGAGGGCACCTCAGCGGGAATGTCGCCCATGCAGTGTCGCGATCAGCCTGCTCACGATCCGGTCGGTCTTCTCCGAGCGCGCGAAGGTGGTCAGCGCCAGCGGCATCGCGAACCGCTGCCGCGCGATCGCCTTCGACCGGGCGAACTCCCGCAGCCCCTCCGGGCCGTGGATGCGTCCGAATCCCGAGTCACCGACACCGCCGAACGGCAGCGTGGCGATGCCCGCGAACGACAGCGGCGCGTTCACGGCCGTCATGCCGGTGCGCAGCCGCCGGGCCAGCTCCATTCCCCTGCGGCGGGAGAACACCGTCGAGCCGAGGCCGTAGGCGGAGTCGTTGGCCTTCGCCACGGCCTCGTCCATGTCGGCCACCCGGGTGATCGTGACCGTGGGGCCGAAGGTCTCCTCGCGCACCGCGGCCGAGTCCTCGGGCACGTCGACCAGGACGGTCGGGCCGGCATACCGGTCACCGACGGAGTCCGCCCCGCCGACCAGTGCCCTGCCGCCCCTGGCGAGGGCGTCGGTGAGGTGCCGTCGCACGACGTCGAGCTGCGAACGCATGGTCATGGGACCGTAGTGCTCGCCGGCTCTGACGCCCCGCGCTCGCTCGGTGACCTTGGCGACGAAGTCGTCGTACACGGCCGCGTGCGCGTAGACCCGCTCCACCCCCACACAGGTCTGGCCCGCGTTCGAGAAGGCGCCCCACACGGCGGCGTCGGCGGCGGCGTCGAGGTCGGCGTCCGCGTCCACGAGCAGCGGGTCCTTGCCCCCGGCCTCGATGACCACCGGGGTGAGCCGCTCGGCGGCGGCAGCCATGATTTTCTTTCCGGTGGCGGCCGAGCCGGTGAAAGCGATCTTGTCGACGTCCGCGCGCGTGAGCGCGGCCCCCGTGTCGCCGAATCCCGTGACCACCTGGAGAACCGGGTGCTCCGGGACCGCCTCGGCGAAGGTGCCTGCCAGCCAGGCGCCCACGCCGGGGGTGTACTCGCTGGGTTTGAAGACCACCGCGTTTCCGGCGGCCAGCGCGTAGCCGATCGAGCCGAGCGGGGTGAACACCGGGTAGTTCCACGGCCCGATGACGCCGACGACGCCGAGCGGCTGGTACTCCACCGTGGCCGCCTGGTTGGCCAGGAGGAGACCGGGAGAGCGGCGGGCGGAGCCGAGCACCTTGCGTGCGTTGCGTGCGGCCCACTCGATGTGCTCGATCGCCAGCACGATCTCCAGCTGCGCGTCACCGGTCGGCTTGCCGGTCTCGGCCTTGACCAGGTCGCACAGTTCGGGCATGCGCCGCGCGAGGATGCCCTTCCACCGGCGCAGGCGCTCGGCGCGCCCGGCAAAGCCCAGGCCACCCCACCACGCGGCGGCCCGCCTCGCGCGCCCGACGGCGGCGGCGACGTCCTCGGCGGAATGGACGGGGTGGGTTCCCACGACCTCGTCGGTGGCCGGATCGAGCGAGGGGAAGGTCTCGACGGCCTGCGCGGTGCTCGTCATGCTGGAAGCGTAGAGACGGGACAGTGGAGCTGACAATTCGCCAACAGTGGGAGCTGACGTGAAGCTCGTTCATTTCGGCCACTCCTGCGTGCTCCTGGAAACGGCGCACGCCCGGCTGCTGTTCGATCCGGGTGCGTTCTCCAGCGGCTTCGACGCCGCGCGCGACCTCGACGCCGTGCTGATCACCCACCAGCACTACGACCACATCGACACCGAGAAACTGCCCGCACTCCTGGCCGCCAACCCGCAGGCCCGGCTCATCGTGGACCCCGGCACCGCCGAGACGGTCGAGAAGCTGGACCTCGACGCCACCACGGCGAGGCCCGGCGACACGCTCGACATCCACGGCACCAGGATCTCCGTCGTCGGCGGGCAACACGCCACGATCCACGCCGACATCCCCGTCATCCCGAACGTGGGCTACGTCGTCGACGACGGCGCCTTCTACCACCCCGGCGACGCGCTGTTCGTTCCCCAGCAGCGCATCGACGTTCTCGCCCTGCCGACGGCAGGACCCTGGCTCAAAGCGGCGGAGGCCGTGGACTACCTGCGCGCCGTCGCACCGCGGCTGGCGATTCCCGTCCACGAGGCGGCGCTGTCCCGCCCCGCCATGCACATCGGGCTCTACACCAATCTGGCCCCCGACGGCACGGAGGTCCGCACCGCACCTCGCGGCGAGCCGATCACCCTCTGATCGGTACCTCAACCACGGGCACGTTCCTCCGTCGCCACGGAATCATCGTCGTCCTCACCAACCAGCGCGTTGATGCGCCGCTCCTCGCGCATCGACCGCACCGCGGCCAGCAGCGCCGCCACGATCAGCGCACTCAGCCCGGCGTAGGCCACGACCACCACGGCGACGGGCGCGCCGAGCGCACTCAGCAGCAGCCAGCCGTTGGTGAGCACGATCAGCCCGCCCGCGGCGGCACCCAGCAGGCGCGGTGGCACCCGGCGTACGAGCACGGCACCGATCGGCGCGGCCAGGACACCCCCGATCAGCAGCCCGGCCACCACGGCGAAGTTCATGCCGTGCAACGACAGCGCGGCCAGAAACGCCAGGCTCGCGGCCAGGGTGACCACGAACTCCGCCGCCTGCACCGAGCCCACGACCTTGCGCGGTTCGAGCCGCCCGCTCGACAGCAGCGTCGTGGTGGCGACCGGGCCCCACCCGCCGCCACCCGCCGCGTCGACGAACCCCGCCACGAACCCCAGCGGCGCGAGGAACCGCGCGCCAGGCCGCTTGTCCGTGATCAGCTTGCCCAGCCGCAGGAACGCGAAGCGCACCAGCACGTACAGCCCCAGCGCGAAGAGGATCACGCTCATCCAGGCGATGGCGAAGTCGCCGGAGAACGACACGAGCAGCAGCGCGCCCAGCACCGCGCCCACCACACCGGGACCGGCGAGGATTCCCACGGTCCGCCAGTCGACGTTGCGGAACTTCCAGTGCGACACCCCCGAGGCCAGCGAGGTCCCGACCTGGGCGAAGTGTGCCGAGGCCGAGGCGATCGCCGGCGCCGTGCCGAACGCGACCAGCGCCGTCGTGGACGTCATGCCGTAGCCCATGCCGAGTGTCCCCGCGACGAACTGCGCGAGGAACCCGGCCAGCCCGACCAGCAGTAGCGTCATCATGACGCGGGCTCCCTAGAGAATCGGGCCGGGCTCGTACGACGCCGCCTCGGGGAAGCGCCGCACGACGTCCTTGACCCTGGCGACCACGTCCGCAACCTGCGCGCCCGCCATCCCGGTGAAGGCCAGCCGGTCGGCGAGCAGCGCCGTCAGCCGATCCGCGTCCAGCGGCAGGCGTTCGTCGGCGGCGAGCCGCTCGACCAGGTCGTTGTCCTGCTGCGCCTGCTCGCGCATGGCGAGCGCCACCGCGACGGCGTGCTCCTTGATGGCCTCGTGTGCGGTCTCCCGCCCCACTCCCTCGCGCACCGCGGCCATGAGCACCTTGGTGGTGGCGAGAAACGGCAGGTAGCGCGCCAGCTCCCGGTCGACCACGGCGGGGAACGCGCCGAACTCGGCGAGCACCGTCGCGAAGGTCTCCAGTAGGCCGTCCAGCGCGAAGAAGGCGTCCGGCAGCGCGACCCGGCGCACCACCGAGTCGGAGACGTCGCCCTCGTTCCACTGGTCGCCGGCCAGCTCTCCGATCATGGCGAGATGGCCGCGCAGCACCACGGCGAGCCCGGTGACGCGCTCACACGAACGGGTGTTCATCTTGTGCGGCATCGCCGAGGAACCGACCTGCCCCGGCTGGAACCCCTCGGTCACGAGTTCGTGGCCCGCCATCAGCCGGATCGTGGTGGCCAGGTTCGCGGGCGCGGCGGCGACCTGCACCAGCGTCGACACGACGTCGAAGTCCAGCGACCTCGGGTACACCTGCCCGACGCTCGTCAGCACGCGCTCGAAGCCGAGGTGACCCGCGACCCGCCGTTCCAGCTCCGACAGCCGCGCCGCGTCGCCGAGCAGGTCGAGCATGTCCTGCGCCGTGCCCACCGGGCCCTTGATCCCGCGTAGCGGGTAGCGCGCGATCAGCTCGTCGAGCCGGTCGAAGGCGACCAGCAACTCGTCGGCCGCCGTCGCGAACCGCTTGCCGAGCGTCGTGGCCTGCGCGGCGACATTGTGGGAACGACCCGCCATGACGACCTCGCCGTGCTGGGTGGCCAGCTCGGCGAGGCGGGCCAGCACGGCGGCCACCCGCACCCTGAGGTGTTCCAGCGACCGGCGCACCTGCAACTGCTCGACGTTCTCGGTCAGATCACGCGAGGTCATGCCCTTGTGTACGTGCTCGTGGCCCGCGAGTGCGTTGAACTCCTCGATCCGAGCCTTGACGTCGTGGCGGGTGACCCGCTCCCGCCGCGCGATCGAGTCGAGGTCCACCGTGTCGAGCACGCGCTCGTAGTCGGAGAGCACGCCGTCGGGCACGTCGACTCCGAGTTCGCGCTGGGCCCGGAGGACCGACAGCCACAGGTCTCGTTCGAGTCTCACCTTGTGCTCCGGTGACCACAACCTCACCAGTTCGGGTGAGGCATAGCGGCCGGCGAGCACGTTCGGGATGCGGGGCTTGTCGGTCACACGGTCAGGCTAGCCACGAGTAGCCGCCTGGACCCAGCTCAGGGTGAGTCCTTGCGGCATTCGTCCCACTCCGTGCGACAGCGGTTAACTTAGCGCATCGCGGAGCATACGCGCAGCGACGGACCGGGGATCCGGCTCGACCGCGACGAGCGCGTTCACCACCGCCCCGTCCACCAGCGCGATGAGCCGTTCGAGCCGCGCCGCGTCCACGTCGAAACCCGACCGCACGAAGATCTCGCTCAGCAGCTCCCGCAGCTCGGCCGACAGCACCCGCATGAGCGGGCGCAGGTGCGGGCGCCGCCCCGTACCCACGAGCCGCTCGTACCGCAGGATCACGGCCTCCTCGTGCGGATCGGGGCCGAGCAGCAGATCGAGCACCAGCTCCACGACGGCGTCCACGCCGCGGTTCTCCGTGGCCAGCTCCGCGAGCCGCTCACGTCCGGCGGCCAGCTCCGCCCGCCCGTAGCGCTCCACCGCCGCACAGACCAGGTCGTCGAGCGAGTCGAAGTAGTAGGTCGTCGACGCCAGCGGCAGCCCGGCGCGTTCGGCGACCGCGCGGTGCCGTACCGCGCCGAACCCGCCCTCCACCAGCAACTCGGCCGCGGCCGCGGCAAGTGCGGAACGGCGGCGCTCGCCCTTCGGCGTACTTGCTGTATTCGCGGCACTGGCGGCACTGCCTCCGGACGTCATACCGGACAAGTCTGCCAGCTACCGGGCGACCGTCTCGGCCACGGACCTGGCGAGCCCGTCCACCGCACCGGCCAGGGACGCCGTCCCGCCCGTCTCGCCCGGTGTGGTGATCACCGTGACCGTCCTGCCGTCGGGCAGTGTCCCCGCATCGGGGGCGCTCACCGCGCTACCGGTCGGCAGGTCGGGACGCGCCACCTGGTCTCGCGGCACCAACAGCACCGACACGGCACCCTCGGACAGCGGAAACGCCGCGGCGGAGCCGCCAGCCACGCAGTAGGGGCTCGGCACGGCCTCGCCGGCCGGGTCGATCGGGAGCTCGCCAGCGAGGGCGGTGGCGAGCCCCCGATCAACCGTCTCGCACCCGGAGGTGCTTCCGGCCCGAGGGCCGTCCTCCCCCGTCGGCTCGCCGCCCTGCTTCGTCGAGCCGTCGGGGAAGTTCTGGGCGCCGGGTCGCCCCGGCGTACTGTGCTCACGCTCGTCCCCGCCGCCGGGTTGCCCCGACTCAGGAGTTTTTCCCAGCACCTGTCCCGAGTCCGTCGTTTCCCCAGGCCCGAGCGCCGTCGTGGGTTCGGAGGGACCGGGACCGCCCACGGCGACCCCCACGAGCGCTCCCGCCAGCACCACGACGGCCGCCACCCCTGCCCCGAGCGAGCGGCGCCGCGCGGTGGCACGGCGCGACGCCGCGGTGACGTCCTCGACGTCGAAGGACGCCTCGGGCGGTTCGCCCACCGCGTCGTGCATCAGCTGTTCGAACCGGCGCTCATCCACGTGTGTCCACCTCCTCGCCCAACACCGCCCGCAGCTTCGCCAGGCCTCGCGAGGTCTGGCTCTTGACGTTGCCTTCGCTGCACCCGAGCGTGCGCGCCACACCGCTCACGTCGAGTCCCTCGAAGTACCGCAGCACCAGGACCGCACGCTGTTTCGACGGCACGTGCGCCAGCGCGGCACGCAGGTCGGCCCGTGTGCTCACGGTCTCGGCCAGCGCGTCGCGACGGCCCGCCTGTGCCGCCACCGGTTCCGGCACCTCGTCCGTGTGCCGCTCCCGGCGCCACGGACGACGCGACTCGTCGATGGCCGCACGCACCAGCGTCTTGCGCACGTACGCGTCCACCGCTCTCCGGTCGCGGATCTTGCGCCACCGGCGGTGCAGCGACACGAACGCCGTCTGCGCGAGGTCGTCGGCGCGGTGCCAGTCCCCGCACAGCAAGTACGCCGTCCGGCGCACGGAGTCCCGCTTCGCGGCGAAGTACTCCGCGAACTCCTGGTCGTCATGGTGAGCCACGCGGATGTCTCCGGTCGGTCGTGTTGTCGACGGTGGAGACGGAACACCCCCGCTCCACGGTTGCACGTGGAAGCAGTCTCACCCATTCGAGGGGTCACGGCGAGTCCGCACCGGAATGTGGTGTCATCGATGCCGTGACCGACTCGACCGACACCCCGCCCCTGGACTTCCGCTCGGACACCGTGACGCGGCCGGACCAGCACATGCGCACGGTGATGGCGGACGCCGAGGTCGGCGACAACGTCATCGACACCGATCCCACGATCCGCGCGCTGGAGGAACGGGCGGCGCAGACGCTGGGGATGCCGTCCGCGCTCTGGACGCCGAGCGGCACGATGGCCAACCTGGTGGCACTGTCCACGCACCTGCGGCGTGGTGACCGGTTCCTCGCACCACGCGGGGCGCACGTGCTGGTGAACGAACTCGGCTCCGCGGCGTGGCTGGCCGGGGGCATGCCGGACCCCCTCGACCACGACGCGGGCCCCGGCCGCCCCAGCCCGGAGGCGGTCCGCGCCGCCGCGGGGGGCACCGGCCCGTACTACACGCTGCGCACGACGTTGTTGTCGCTGGAGAACACCCACAACGCGGCCGGTGGCGCGGTGACCCCTCCCGACGAGCACGCCCGGCTCGTGGCCGCCGCGCGGGAGGCGGGCCTGCGGGTTCACCTCGACGGCGCCCGGCTCTGGCACGCCGCCACGGCACTCGCGGTCCCGCCTGCGGCGCTCACGGTCGGCGTCGACAGCGTGGCGGCGTGCTTCAGCAAGGGACTCGGGGCACCCGTCGGCTCGGTCGTGGCGGGCAGCGAGGAGTTCGTCGAGCAGGCCCGCCGGATGCGGCAGATGCTCGGGGGCGGCGTGCGGCAGGGCGGTGTGCTGGCGGCGGCCTGCCTGCTCGCGCTCGACCGCGTCGACGACCTCGCCGCCGACCACGCCAGGGCCACGGCGCTGGCGGAGGGCCTCGCCGACCGCGGCTGGGACGTCGTGCCACCACAGACCAACATCGTGCTCGCCGGTGTCCCCGACGTGAACGCCGCGCTCGACACGCTGCGCGCGCTGGGCATCCTCGTCCTGCCCATGGCCGGCAAGGTCCGGTTCGTGCTCCACCGCGACCTCACCGACGACGACGTGACCGAGGCCCTGCGGCGCATCGACGCGGGCACCGGCGACGGAACGCCGAGCCCGGCATGACCTGGATCGTCTTCGACTACGGCGAGGTGCTCTGCGCTCGCACCGAGGCGTTGCCGCGGCTCGCGACCCGGCTCGGCGTCCCACTCGCGGACTTCGAACCCGCCTACTGGGGCAACCGCGACATCTACGACCGGGGAGCGGCCGACGAGACGTACTGGAAGGCGGTGGCGGCCGGGGCGGGCGCCGACCTCGACACCGTGGACCTCGGCGCGGTCGAGGACCTGACCCGGCTCGACATCGAGGGCTGGTCACGCCTGGACCCCGCGTCGACCGCGCTGCTCGACGACCTCGCCAGGGACGGGGCGTCGCTCGCGCTGCTGTCGAACGCACCCGCGTCCTTCGCGCGGTTCGCCGAGCGGCAGCCGTGGGCGCGGCACTTCCACACCCGGGTGTTCTCCGCCGACGTCGGGTGCGCCAAGCCCGACCCGGATATCTTCGCGCTGCTCACCGACAGGCTGGGCGCCGCGCCCTCCGACTGTGTCTTCTTCGACGACCGCCGGTCGAACGTGGCGGGCGCGCGAGCGGCCGGGCTCCGCGCCCACCTGTGGCAGGGGGCGCAGGCCGCCCGGCAGCGACTGGCGGGCGGCTGAGCGGCCAGAACCGGTGAGGACCGGTCAGGAGCGCAGCTGCTTCTTGCCCTTGTCGCTCTTCATCGCACCGTAGGCAGCGGCACCGAGGAAGACGCCGCCGCCGATCACCGCGATCCAGAACACGGCTTCCACGAGGAAGCCGACCACGGCTCCGATGACGACGAACGCCAGCCACGCGAGAAGCAGGCCGCCGACGATCTTCCAGAACATGATCCCTCCGCTTTCGTAGGTCTCATCCCAGCGTGTCACGAAACCACGCCCCACCGCCGCAGGCGGAGCGGACAATCAGGGACATCTCCGGGTCGCCCGGATGCCGGGGTGGGTGCAGCGAAGGTGGCCTTCACGGCACCTCACAGCCAGGCACCGATCCGGCGCACCGCCTCGGCCAGATCCGACTCGGCGCCCGCGAACGACAGGCGCACGAAGCTCCCGCCGTGGACCGGGTCGAAATCCACGCCCGGCGTGATGGCCACGCCCGTGTCGTCCAGCAGCCCGCGGCACCACGCGAGGCTGTCGGTCGTGTGGGCGGACACGTCGGCGTAGGCGTAGAAGGCACCGTCCACCGGCGCCACCCTGCCGAAGCCGATGTCCGCCAGCGCGGGAAGCAGCAGGTCCCGGTTGCCCCGGTAACGCCGCACGTGCGCGTCCAGTTCGGCGTAGGACTCCTCGGTGAAGGCCGCGACCGCCGCGCGTTGCGCCAGCGCGGGCGGACAGATCGTGAAGTTGCCCGTCAGCACGTCCACGGCGCGACGCAGCCGCCGCGGCGCGAGCAACCACCCGAGCCGCCAGCCCGTCATCGCGAAGTACTTCGAGAACGAGCCGAGCACCACGGCCTCGTCCGAGGTCTGCCACGCACAGCCGACCTCGGCACCGTAGGAGACACCGTGGTAGATCTCGTCGCTGACGAGCTGCACCCCGCGTTCGGCACACCAGCGCGCGATCGCCGCCAGCTCGGAGGCGGGCAACACCGTGCCGGTGGGGTTGCTGGGACTCGCGACGATCACGCCGTCGAGCGGGCCCAGCCCGTCGAGCAGCTCGGTCGTCGGCTGGAACCGCGTGCGCTCGTCGGTGTCGAACTCCACGACCTCGCAGCCGAGCGAAGCCAGCAGGTTGCGGTACGCGGGGTAGCCGGGCCGCGCCATCGCCACCCGCGCGCCCGCGTCGAACGCGGCCAGGAAGGACAGCAGGAACCCGCCCGAGGAGCCCGTGGTGACGACGACGTCGTCCGGCGAGACCGAAAGCCCGTACTGCCGCGCGTAGTGCCCGGCGATCGCCTCCCGCAACTCGGGGATTCCCAGCTGAACCGTGTACCCGAGGTCGGCGCCGTGCAGTGCCCGCTCGGCAGCGGCCAGTACCGGGCGCGGGGCGGGGGCCGTCGGCTGGCCCGCGCACAACGCGATCACGTCCCCGTGCGTACGACTGCGGTCCTGCGCCGCCGACAGCACCTCCATGACGTGGAACGGCGCCACGGCACTGCGCCGGGACGGGCCAGGGAACACTGCGGGATCGAGCATGCCGCCACTCTAGGCACGCGGGTGCCCACCTCAGTAGCCCTGGTAGCCACCGCCCTGCGCCATCGACTTGAGGCCGGGATGTCCCTCGAACCCGCCGTAGCGGTCGAACGTGTACCGGACCCCGGCGATGATGTTGTCAACCGGGTCCCAGATGTCTCCGTGGCCGGGCAGCTTGTGCGCGTCGAACGTCGGGTCGATGCACTGCATCAACCCCTTCGACGGCGTGCCCTTCGCCGCGTTCGAGTCCCAGTCGTTGAGCGCGTGCGGGTTGCCGCCCGACTCCTTCTCGATGATCGTCCAGATCTCGTCGATGTTGTCCTCGGTGACCGGGATTCCGTTGGCCCGCAGAATCTCGATGGCCTCGCGGATCCACTGCTCGACGTTGCCCGGCGGGGGACCGCTGCTGGGTGGCGGCCCGCTGGCGCCGTATCCGGCCAGACCGCCCCCGGACCCACCACCGCCTCCGGCGTCGCCCCCTCCGGCACCGGCACCGCCACCTGCTCCACCGCCGGTGATGCCTCCGGTCGCGGTCTGCTGCGACTGTGCCGAGGACGGTTCCGGCACACCGGCGAATCCGTCACCGATCTCTGTTTTCATGAGCTCCTGCGCCCGTCTGATCGCGTCGTGGGACTGACGCAGCAGATCGTCGATCCGCTGTGCGGCGTCCGTGGCGGTGCGGCTGTTCTCCCGGCCCGCCGCCGTGATGAGCGCCTCGGCCGTCGGTGACGGCGGTGAGGGCCGGTCGCCGTTCTCGTACTCCCGCATCGCCGCGGCCGCCGCGTCCGCCTGCCGCTGCGCCTCGCTGTTGCGGTCGTCGATCGTCCGCCTCGCTTCCTGCCTGACGTCCTCGATCTCCCGCTTGACCGTGGCGAGTGTGTCCTGCAACGCCGTCAGTTCGACCGCGACCTCGTCGAGCTTGTCGCGGACCCTGGCCCCCGCCTCGGCGATCTTGCTGACGTAGTCGAAGAACGCGTCCGCCGCGGGACCGGACCACACCCCGCCGTCCCGTAGCGGAGCCGCCGCGTTCGACAGCTCGCTCGTCTGGTCGCTCGCGTCGCGTGACGCGGCGTCGAACTGGCGCGCGACCTCCTGGATCTCCGAGGGACGCACCTTCTCGACCCTGGCGGCCTTCCGCTCGAGTTCCGCCCACTCCGCCGGGATACCGGCCCCGGTCATCAGAGGTCCCTCGCCGTCAGGTTGTCCGCCGCCACCGCGTCGGCTTCCGACGTGGCCGCCACGGCGTTGCGCAGCGCCGCACTCGCCGCGCCGACCCGGCGCGCGGCCGTGTCGAACTCGGCACGCATGCCCTCGGTGAACGCCTCCACGGTGCCTGCCATCCGATCGGGCTCGTCGGGGTCCTCGACGTCGCCGAACGGACTCTCCCCCGAAACGCCGTTCAGCCGTTGCCTGGCGGCACGGAAGTCCTCGGCGACACGATCCACGCGCTGCGCCGTGATCGTCATGGACTCGGCGTCGTACACCGGCACGGTTCTCAGTCCTCCCCTGAGCACAACCCCAGCACAACAACCCGCCCTCGGCCGGGCACGCGTTCCTGGGACGCCGGGCCGCGCTGCCCGGTTCCCTCACACCTCGTCGAGCAGTTCCCACACTCGTTGCGCCAGCAGTGCGTTGTCGGCCGGTGTCACCGTCGCCCAGTCGCGACCGTCGCCACCGGGCACGACCTGCACCAGGTAGCGGCCCGCGTCCGTGTCGTGAAACGCCACGACACGACCCGCTCTGCGTGCCCTTCCGTCCCGGTCGAGCCGCTGTGCGCCGAACTGCCCGCGCGCGGTCATGCCGAACAGCATCCCGGCGAGTTCCTGCGCCTGCCACAAGTCGACACCGCGATCCTCCAGCGCCGTCACCAGCGCCTTGGCATCCCCGCGCGCGTCGGCGTCGGCGTCGGTGAGCACGTCGTGCGGCACGCTCACGGAGCAGCCGACCCCCGGCGCCAGCTCCCCGGCCACCGACACGGCCGACTCCACCAGCGCGGAGTCGCGCGCGGGGAGGAGCCACAGCTCGTCGCCGTCGACCACGCCGAGCACCGCCTCCCGCCCCGAACTCGCGGCGAGCCCGGAGATCCGCCGGTCCGTCCACGCCCACACGTCCACGCTCACGCGCGGTCGAACGAGCAGATGCAACAGATCGGCCAGTTCAGGGGGGACGTCTCGACCCCGGACGAGGCCCCTTCCGGACAGCGACTCCCACGCCTGCTCCGCGAATCCCGCGCGCTCCCGGTGGGTGCGTCCCGGGCTGGGGACGTCCAGTGCGACGTGACGCCGGGGCAGTCCGAGGTGCTCCCAGAGCACGTCGAACTCCAGAGTGGACAGCACCACCCCGCCGCCCGCCAGCGTGCTCACAGCCTGCCGTCCGCCCCGTCGTCCCCGATCACGTCGGGAGCCACCATGCGCTGATCGGTGAACAGGTCACTGTCGTCGACACCGAAGCGGCGCACGTGCTCGCCGTCGTCCTCCTCACCGGGGGCTGCCCGCTCCAGGTACGCGTCCCGGCGCGAGGAGCCGGACTGGCCCAGCCGTTCGGAGCTGCGCTGCACGCGCGCCTCCTCCTCCGGGAGGTCGCCGACCGCCAGCGGGTGCGGTGACCGCGCTGCCTGCGGCGCGCTACGCCCGACACCGCGCCCCCCGCGTTCTCCGCCGCTCAGCGCACCCGCGACCCCGCCGGCCCCCAGCGCCGCGATGCCGCCACCGAGGTCGTTGGCCGACAGCCCGCCTCGCACGCCCGGAGTACCCGAGCCGCTGCTCGCACCCGGCGCTGCCGGACCCGGCGTGACCGCGCCCGTGGTCGTGCCCCGGCCCAGTGGCGCGGCATCAGGAGTGTCCGGCGTGCGGGCGCCACCTCCGCCGGGAGGCACAGGTACCACCGGGGACGGGGAACCGCCGACCGCGCCCACCCCCGGCCGGACCGACCGGTTCGCGGGATCCGAGGCGGCATCCGCACCACCCGGCCCCGCCGATGTTCCCGGAGCACCGGGGGAGCCCGGAACACCGGCACCGGTCGCCGGGGGCGGGACCGGAGCGGAGGTGCCCTGCTTCACCGGGCCGCCTCGCTGGGCGCGTTCCGATGCGGCCGCACCGGCGGCGGCTCCCACAGCCCCGGCCGAGGCACCGGCGGCAGCTCCCGACGGGCCCGCCGAGGAACCCGCCGCCGACGGTGCGGTGGCGCTCGGTGCGGGTGCGGGTTGCGGCACGCCGATGGTGCCGCGGCCCGAGCCGGTCGCGGGACCAGCCGGACCGGGAGTGGGCGCGCCCGCGACCGGCGGCACGACCGAGGACGGCACGACACCGCTGCCCGAGGGCGTGTGCTGTGGCACCGGGGTCGCGGACGGCCCGGACACCGGTGGCGCGCTCGCACCCGGCGCACTCGCACCCGGCGCACTCGCGGCCGTGGTGACGTCACCGGGTCCGCCACCCGCGTTGATCGACTCCGGCACCGGCTCGGCCAGCTCGGCCACGAGCCGCGCCGGAGCTCCCAGTTCCGGCGCGGCGGCCAGATTCGCCCCGCTGTCGTGCGCGTAGGCGTTCAGTGCCTGAATCGCCTGCTCACGCGCTTCCATCGCGCGCTCCAACGTCCTGACCTGATCGACCTCGAACCCCAGCAGGCTGGCGGCGAAGTCGAGGATTCCGGGCTCGCCGGTACGCGCCCGCAGCGCCCCGGGATCGGGCAGTGAGTGCAACGCCCGGTTGAACGCCTCTCCCTGCGCGAAGACGCGCTCGGCGGAGTCGGCGACCTTCTCACCCGCGTCCTCCGAGAAGTCCGCCTCGCGACGCACGGCCGAGGACGCCCGCTCGCCCGCGGCGCCGCCCCACTCCACACCCAGCTCCGTGAGTTTCCGGCGCAACGTCGCGTCGGTTTCCGCGAGCGCCCGGGACACGGTCTGCAACGCGGCCACCGCCTCCGAGATCCCCGCGATGCCCCGCCCCGCGCGGAACAGTTCGATCTCGTCGGCGAGCATGCCGTTGGTGTAGCCGGTGAACCGGTGCTCCCGAATCCTCTCGGCGTGGGCCGAGATGTCGACGTCGTTCATCTCGTGTCCTTCTCTGGGCGAACGGCGGTCCTGCTGGGTCGTGCTGCTAGCGGGTGTCAGCCTCCGGCGGCGTCGCCGAGGGCGGCGGCGTTGCCGTCGTCCTCGGAGAGGTAGCGGCGACCCGCGGCGCGCAGCTGGTCGGCCAACCCCTGCAGTCCGTGGACATAGGCCATGACCCGGCTGGCGTAGGAGTTCTCACCGTGGCTGACGACGGCGTTCCACGCCTCGGCGGCCTCCTGGGAGACGATGTCGTCGGCGGGGGCCTTGATGTTCAGCGCTCCCACCTGCTCGGTCACCTTGCGTTCGAGTGCCTTGGCCTGTTCCTCGATAACGTCGGCCACGGCGACGATCCGGTCGGGGGACACGGCGATGTCGCGCACGACCGGCACACCCGGAACGTCCGGAACTGCGGAATCACCGATGTCACCAAGGCTGTCAACGCTGTCACTGCCCTGTTCCGGAAACGCCGCCCACGGCGACGCGGCTTCTCCTGACACTGCACACCCCCTGCTACCGACAGTAGCCAGTCGACTTCTCTGCGCAGGCTATCAAGCCCCACGTGACCGTGGCCTGAAATTCTCGCAGCGAAAGGCGGCATTCGGTGCACATTCCCAGGTCAATTCGCGAAGGAAAACCGCGCGCCCGAACCGAACGGTTCCGTCAGTGCGCCGGAACGGACAGTTCTCCCCGCGCCGCCCTGACCGCGATGTCGGAACGGTGGTGCGCGCCGGGCAGATGCACCTTCGCGACACGCGCGTACGCCTGGTCCCTGGCCTCGGCGAGGTCGGAGCCGACCCCCACCACCGAGAGCACCCGACCGCCGCTGGACACGATCGCACCGTCGTCCCTCCGGCGCGTGCCCGCGTGCAGCACACCCTCGGCCTCACTGCCCGTGATGACGTCTCCGGTGCGGGGGCGGCCCGGGTAGCCGTCCGCCGCGACGACCACCGTCACCGCGGCACCGTCGTCCCATTCCAGCGGCGGCTGCTCGGCCAGCGTCCCCGTGGCGGTCGCGTGCAGCAGCCGCACCACCGGGGTGTGCAGCAGAGCCAGCACGGCCTGGGTCTCCGGGTCGCCGAACCGGCAGTTGAACTCGATCACCTGCGGACCGGACGAGGTCAACGCCAGCCCCGCGTACAGCAGTCCCGAGAACGGCGTGCCCCGGTCGGCCAGCTCGGCCACGACGGGCGCCACGATCGACGACACGACGCTGTCCACCAGCCCGTCGGGAGCCCACGGCAGCGGCGCGTACGCGCCCATTCCCCCCGTGTTCGGTCCCGCGTCGTCGTCGCCGACCCGCTTGAAGTCCTGCGCCGGAAGCAGGGGCACCACGGTGCGCCCGTCGACGAGGCAGAACAGCGAGGCCTCGGGGCCGTCGAGGAACGACTCCAGTACCACGGGATGGCCGCCGTCCAGCAGCATCAGCGCGTGTTTCCGGGCACGCGCGGGGTCCTCGGTCACGACCACACCCTTGCCCGCGGCGAGCCCGTCGTCCTTGACCACCCACGTCGGTCCGAACCGCGCGAGTGCGGCGTCGAGGTGAGCGGGGTTGTCCACCACCTCGCTGCGGGCCGTCGGCACCCCGGCCGCGACCATGATCTCCTTGGCGAACGACTTCGAGCCCTCGATCCGGGCCGCGTCGGCGCCGGGACCGAAACACGCCACCCCCGCGGCCCGCACCGCGTCGGCCGCACCCGCGACCAGCGGCACCTCGGGCCCGATCACCACGAGGTCGGCCTTCCACGACACCGCCAGTTCCGCGATGGCGGCGGGCTCGGTGAGGTCCACTCCGAGTGTCTCCGACACGGCGGCCGTCCCGGCGTTGCCGGGCGCGCAGGCGAGTGCCGTCACCGCCGGATCGTGGGACGCGGCGAGGAGAAGGGCGTGCTCACGGGCTCCGGAGCCGATAACCAGGACGCGCACGTGCCACAGCGTAAGCTCCGCCGGTCGGTCGGCGTTCACCGGCATGTCTCCTCCCGGCCCCCGCCGGGTCGCCGGGGCGTCGCGACGACCGACGAAGGTCGGACGGCACCGGACAACACGAGAAAGGGCGCACCATGCGAAACAGACTGGCACTGCTGGCCCTCTGTGGTCTGGCGGTGCTCGGCGTCACCGCGGCCACCGCGCACGCCGAGCCCGGCGAGAACCCCCGGACGGGTGACACCCGGCACGGGCCGAGCGAGGCGCGGGACGACTTCGTGGTCATCGGCCACCGGGGCGCCTCGGGATACCGGCCCGAACACACCCTCGCCTCCTACGAACTCGCCGCGAGGATGGGCGCCGACTACATCGAGCCCGATCTCGTGACCACGAAGGACGGGGTGCTGGTCGCCCGGCACGAACCCGAGATCGGCGGGACCACCGACGTGGCGCGCCGCCCCGAGTTCGCCGACCGCGAAACCACCAAGATCGTCGACGGTCAGCCGGTGACCGGCTGGTTCGCCGAGGACTTCACACTCGCCGAGCTGAAGACCCTGCGTGCCGTCGAGCGCATTCCCGGCCTCCGCCCGAACAACACGATCTACAACGGCCGGTTCGAGGTTCCCACGCTGCAGGAGGTCGTCGACCTCTCGCGGCGGCTGTCCCGCGAGCTGGGCCGCTCGATCGGCCTCTACATCGAGACCAAGCACCCCACCTACTTCGCCGAGCAGGACCTGGCCCTGGAACCCGCGCTGGTGCAGACCCTGCGGCGCAACGGCCTCAACCGGCCGAACGCCGACGTCTACGTCCAGTCGTTCGAGGTGGGCAACCTCCGGCAGCTCGACCGGTGGCTGCGGGTGCCGCTCGTGCAGCTCATCGGTGGCTCCGGCGCGCCGTACGACTTCGTCCACTCCGGCGACCCGCGCACCTACGACGACCTGCTGACCCGCGAGGGGCTGGCCGAGGTGGCGACCTACGCCGACGGACTCGGCCCTGCCAAGGATCGCGTCATCCCCCGCGAGGCCGACGGCACTCTCGGCGAGCCGAGCTCGCTCGTCACCGACGCGCACCGGGCCGGGCTCGTCGTGCATCCGTGGACGTTCCGTGCGGAGAACGAGTTCCTGCCCACCGACCTGCGCTCGTCCGGCGATCCCGCCGCGTGGGGCGACATCTTCGCGGAGTACGAGGCGTTCCTGGCGACCGGCATCGACGGCGTGTTCGCCGATCATCCCGACATCGCGGTGGAGGCCACGCGCGCCCTGCGCGACTGACCGCGACTGACCGCGACTGACCGCGACTGACCGCAACTGACCGCAACTGACGCCGCCCGCGACGCGGCGGATTCCGTCCCCGGCACTCCCCGGGGACGGAATCCGGCTCACGCGAACCGGTGACGCACGATCGTCTCCTCGCGGCCGGGGCCGACGCCGATCGCGGAGATCCGGGCGCCCATCAGCTCCTCAAGCCGCTCGACGTAGGCCCTGGCGTTGGCCGGGAGTTCCTCGAACGAGCGGCACCCGCTGATGTCCTCGTGCCAGCCGGGCAGCTCCTCGTAGATCGGCACGGCGTGGTGGACGTCGGTCTGGGTCATGGGCATGTCGTCGGTCCGGCGGCCGTCCACCTCGTAGGCGACGCACACCGGCACCGTCTCCAGGCCCGACAGCACGTCGAGCTTGGTGAGGAAGTAGTCCGTGATGCCGTTGACGCGCACCGCGTAACGGCCGATCACCGCGTCGAACCAGCCCGTGCGCCGCGACCGGCCGGTGGTGACACCGAACTCGCCACCCGACTTGCGCAGGGCCTCACCCGCCTCGTCGTGCAGTTCGGTCGGGAACGGCCCCGACCCCACCCTGGTCGTGTACGCCTTGAGGATGCCGAGCACCGTGGTGATGCGGCCCGGCCCGATGCCGGAACCGGCCGTCGCGCCGCCGGACGTCGGGTTCGACGAGGTGACGAACGGGTAGGTGCCGTGATCGACGTCCAGCAGGGTGCCCTGCGAGCCCTCCAGCAGCACCGTCTCGTCGCGCTCCAGCGCCCGGTTCAGCTCAAGCCGCGTGTCGGCGATGCGGTGGGCGAACCGCTCGCCCTGGGCCAGCACGGTGTCGGCGACCTCGTCGGCGTCGAGCGCCTTGCGGTTGTAGACCTTGACCAGCACCTGGTTCTTGAACTCCAGCGCCGCCTCGACCTTCTGCCGCAGGATCTTCTCGTCGAGCAGGTCCTGCACGCGCACGCCCACCCTGGCGATCTTGTCCTGATAGCAGGGCCCGATGCCGCGCCCGGTGGTGCCGATCTTCTTCGCGCCGAGGTAGCGCTCGGTCACCTTGTCGATGGCCACGTGGTACGGCATGATCAGGTGCGCGTCGGCGGAGAGCAGCAGCCTGCCGGTGTCGACGCCACGTTCCTCGAGGCCCGCCAGCTCGTCCAGCAAGACTCCCGGGTCCACCACCACCCCGTTGCCGATCACGTTGGTGACGCCGGGCGTGAGGATGCCGGACGGGATGAGGTGCAGCGCGAAGTCCTGGCCGTCGGGCAGCACGACCGTGTGACCCGCGTTGTTGCCGCCCTGGTAGCGGACGACCCACTGGACTCGGTCGCCGAGCAGGTCGGTGGCCTTGCCCTTGCCTTCGTCGCCCCACTGGGCCCCGACGAGCACGATGGCCGGCATGTAACACTCCTGGTAATCGAAGTTCGCACCGTCGGACAGGACGGTCGACGCGCATCAAGATGCCGGTGCATGAGCCTAACCGAGGAGCGGGCGTGAGTGGACTGGTGCTGGCTTGCGGAGACGCGGCCGAGTTGGTAGCGAGCACGGATTCCCGGGCGCTGGACGGCGTGCCGGTGGAGCCCGTGCCCGCCCGGCCGGGCAGGCGGGAGGTCGACCCGCTGCTCGGGCCGTCGGTCGTGGTGGCAGGCACCGACGCCGACCTCGCCGCCGTACTGCTCCGGCTGCTGCGCAAGGACCGGCTGGCCACCACGACGGTGGGCTACGTGCCCTCGGACCGGGACTCGGCCGTCGCTCGCCTGTGGGCGCTGCCGACCGACCCGGCCGAGGCCCTCGACCTGGCGCTGACGGGCGAGGCGCGGCCCGTCGCGCTGGTGCGCGACGACGCGGGCGGAGTGCTCGCGGGCAGCGGCCTGCTCGCCCCGGTACGGGGCATCGGCTACTGCGACGACACCGTCGCGCTGCGCGGTGACGCCAGTTCGATCGAGGTTCACGCGGGCGTGGCCGGACTCGTCGTCACGGTCACCCGTGGCCGGTGGCGGCGCCGCCGCACCATTCACGAGGGACGCGCCTTCCAGCTCGGGTGCGAGCCGACCACACCGGTGCTGGACGGCGTGGCGTACCCGCGGTCGATGCAGCGCTGGACGTGGTACCGGCACACCGAGGATCTGCGGCTGATCCGCCCCGTCTGAGCGCGGTGGTTTTCTGTCACGGCGGGAGCAAAAACGACCACGCCGTTCGTGACCTGCGCAGGAATACCTCGCCAGCGCATTGACAATGACCGTTGTCGCAACAGAATCCGGCCAGGACAGCGCTGTCACTCATTCACAAGGAGCGCCCATGCCTCCCCCTGGCCGGACTCGCCGTTGCCTCGCCCTACTCGCCGCCGCCACCACCGGACTCGCCGTGCTGACCGCGGGCGCCACCGCGCACGCCGACACCGAGCCCGCCGACACCGCCGCGACCGGCACCGCCGACTTCTACACCCCGCCGTCGCCGTTGCCCGAGGGCAGGCCGGGCGATGTGATCCGGTCGGAACCGAGCGAGTTCTTCCTCGATCCGGTGAAGCTCATCAGGCCGGCCGCCGACGTGTACCGCGTGATGTATCGCAGCACCGACACCCACGGTGAGCCGATGGCCGTGACGGGCACGGTGCTGGTGCCCCACGCCGAGTGGCGCGGCGACGGCGACCGGCCGCTCGTCAGCTACGCGCCGGGCACCCAGGGCGTCGGCGACCACTGCGCCCCGTCGAAGCTGCTGCGCCTCGGCCTGGAGTACGAGGGACCGTTCCTCTCCGGGCTGCTGGCCCTCGGCTACGCGGTGGTGATCACCGACTATGAGGGCCTCGGCACCCCGGGGATGCACACCTACGTGAACCGTGCCTCCGAGGGCCACGCCGTCCTCGACGCGGCCCGCGCCGCGCTGCGCCTGCCCGAGGCCGGGCTGTCACCGGAGACGCCCGTCGGGCTCGCGGGATACTCCCAGGGCGGCGGAGCGTCCGCGGCGGCGGCCGAGCTGCGCGGCGAGTACGCCCCCGAACTCGACGTCAAGGGCGCCTACGCCGGTGCGCCGCCCGCCGACCTCGCCGAGGTGGCGCCGGCCCTCGACGGGCACTACGCGGCGGGCTTTCTCGCCTTCTCCCTGCTGAGCATCGAGGCCGCCTACCCGCAGGTCGACCTCGACGATGTGCTGAACGACGAGGGCCGTCAGGTTCTCGACGAGGCGTCCGACGACTGCACGGCCGACGCGATCCTGCACCACGCCTTCCAGCGCACCGACGAGCTCACCCTGGACGGCAGGCCGCTCGCGGAGTACCTGAACGAGGAGCCCTACGCCTCCGTGGTCGCCGAGCAGCTCATCGGCGAGCGCACCCCCGACGTGCCGGTGTTCATCCTGCACAGCAGGCTCGACGACATCGTGCCCTACGCCCAGGGCAGGCAGCTTGCGGTGGACTGGTGCGAACAGGGCGCCACGCTGACGTTCCGGACCTCGTACGTGCCCTCCCACATCGGCGGCATGCTGCGCGCCTACCCCGAGGCGGTGGCGTGGCTGGCCGCGCGCTTCGACGGCGACCCCGCGGCGAGCAACTGCGGCCGCGTGCTGGGCGCCTGACATCGACACCGTGCGGGGCCGGGTCCGCGTGGGGACGGCCCCGCACGGTGGCGAGCGACCCGAAAGTATTGATCTGTTCACCCGATTCGGACACAGTCGAGGCGTGACACTTTCGCGTACGCTTCGTATCGTCTCCGCTACGGCGGGTGCCGCCCTGCTGGCGGCGTGTTCGCTTCAGATCGACGCGGGCGCCGACGCCGACTCGGATCGGTCGACGACGTCGGCCTCGTCCGCGAGTACTACTTCCTCCTCCACGGACGGCTCCGCGGGCACCGGCGACGAGGGCACCGCCCGCGCGCAACTGGCCGAGCTCACCGTGGCCGACGACGGCAGCATCGACGGCTACGACCGCGACCACTTCCCGCACTGGAGCTCGCAGGGCGAGGGCTGCGACACCCGCGAGGTCGTGCTCCGGCGCGACGGGGAGGACGTCGAGGTCGACTCGGACTGCTACCCCACCTCCGGTACCTGGACCAGCCCGTACGACGGGGAAACGTGGACCGACCCCTCGGACGTCGACATCGACCACATGGTGCCGCTGGCCGAAGCGTGGCGCTCCGGGGCGGACGAGTGGACCGACGAGCGCCGCGAGGAGTTCGCCAACGACCTCGACGGCGTCAACCTGCTCGCGGTCACCGACAACGTCAACCAGTCCAAGAGCGACCAGGCGCCCGAGGACTGGAAGCCGCCGTCGGAGGACTACTGGTGCACGTACGCGATCCAGTGGATCGACGTGAAGCACACCTGGGAACTGACCGTGGAGCGGGACGAGCGCACCGAGCTGGAGAGCATGCTTCAGCGCTGCTGAGGCGTCGCGCCTACCCGGCGAGCCCCGTGGCCTTCGCGGCCTCGGGATCGGAGTCGGCGAGCAACGTGGTGCAGCGCTCGTACTCGTCGACCTCGCCGACTCGCTGCGCCGCGCGGGCCAGCGCGGCCACCGAGCGCAGGAATCCCTGGTTCGGCCGGTGGGACCACGGCACCGGGCCGAACCCCTTCCAGCCCGACCGGCGCAGCTGGTCCAGACCACGGTGATAGCCCGTGCGCGCGTAGGCGTAGGCGGCGACGGCCTCACCGGCGTCGAGCGCGCGCTCGGCCAGCGCGGCCCACGCCTCGCTGAAGTCGGGGTGTTCGGCCGCGACCTCGGCCGGATCGGTGTCCGCGTCGAGGGCCGCCTGCGGCCCGGGACGGTCCGGGAGTCGGGTGGGCTCGGGCTCGAGAAGGTTGCCGTGCGTCATGCCGTCATTGTGCGCCATGCCCGGGTCGCCGGTCGGCGGGTGCAGCGAAGGCCACCCTCACTGCATCCTGTGCCGCGAAGGCCACCCTCACTGCGTCCTGTGCAGCGAGGGTGGCCTTCGCGGCATCACCTCACCCGGCACTCAGAGCTTGCGGCCCGCGGACTTGAGGTTCTCGGCGGCCTCGGCCACCCGGGTCGCCATCGACTCCTCGGCCTTCTTCAGGTAGCTGCGCGGGTCGTAGACCTTCTTGTTGCCGACCTCGCCGTCCACCTTCAGCACGCCGTCGTAGTTCGAGAACATGTGCGCGGCGATGGGGCGGGTGAACGCGTACTGCGTGTCGGTGTCGACGTTCATCTTCACCACG
This sequence comes from Saccharomonospora piscinae, assembly GCF_005862235.1. Taxonomy (GTDB): domain Bacteria; phylum Actinomycetota; class Actinomycetes; order Mycobacteriales; family Pseudonocardiaceae; genus Saccharomonospora; species Saccharomonospora piscinae. The sequence goes on from NZ_VCEK01000002.1 coordinate 380,612, forward strand.
CCGTAGGACAGCGCCTCGTGGATCTCCTCCAGCAGTGATCCCGACCCGCCGTGGAACACGAGCTCGAACGGCTTCGAGCCCTCGGCGAGGCCGAGCTTCTCGGCGGCGACCTGCTGGCCGCGCTTGAGCACGTCCGGACGCAGCTTCACCGCACCCGGCTTGTACGCGCCGTGGACGTTGCCGAACGTCGCGGCGAGCAGGTAGCGACCCTTCTCCCCAGAGCCCAGCGCGTCGACGGTCTTCAGGAAGTCGCCCTCGGCGGTGTAGAGCTTCTCGTTGATCTCGTTGGAGACGCCGTCCTCCTCGCCGCCGACGACACCGATCTCGACCTCCAGGATGATCTTCGCCTCGGCGGCGCGCTCCAGCAGCTCGGAGGCGATCTTCAGGTTCTCGTCGAGGTCGATCGCCGAGCCGTCCCACATGTGGGACTGGAACAGCGGGTTCTCGCCGCGCGCCACGCGCTCCCGCGACACCTCGACGAGCGGGTTGACGAACCCGTCGAGCTTGTCCTTGGGGCAGTGGTCGGTGTGCAGCGCGACGTTCACCGGGTACCTGTCGGCGACCACGTGGGCGAACTCGGCGAGGGCCCGCGCGCCGGTCACCATGTCCTTCACCTTCTGGCCCGAGGCGAACTCGGCGCCGCCGGTGGAGAACTGGATGATCCCGTCGCTCTCCGCCTCGGCGAACCCGCGCAGCGCGGCGTTGAGGGTCTCGGACGAGGTCACGTTGATGGCCGGGTACGCGAACTCGTTCGCCTTGGCCCGGTCCAGCATCTCGGCGTAGACCTCGGGTGTGGCGATGGGCATCGTTGTCCTCCTCGAAACGGGCGCGTGGCGGACGGGCCCCGGTTCCGGCGCGGCCTGCCGAAGCCGGGACACCTCCCTTCAACCGCATCCTACGAGCAGCGGTCCCCGCGCGCGGATGACGAGCACGACCCCTTTCCCTAGACCTCCATTGCCTCGGCGATCGCCTGGTAGGCGGGGCGCGGATCCAGGTCGGAGGGCAGGACCTGCGCACACACGTGGTCGGCGCCCGCGTCGAGGTGAGCTCGCAGGCCCCGTGCCACGGTGGCGGCGTCGCCGTGGATCGCCAACGCGTCGACGAGCGCGTCGCTGCCGCCCTCGGCCATGTCCTCGTCCGTCCAGCCGAGCCTGCGCAGGTTCGCCGCGTAGTTCGTCAGCCCCAGGTAGAGGGAGATCACGGGCCTCGCGGTGCGCCGGGCGGACTCCGGCACCGGGTCCAGGACGACCTTCTGCTCGGGCGCGAGCAGTACGCCGTCGCCCACGGTCTCGCGCGCGAAGCGGGTGTGTTCCGGTGTGGTGAGGTACGGGTGCGCCCCAGCCGTGCGCTCGGCCGACAGCCGGAGCGCCTTCGGCCCGAGCGCGGCGAGCGCGGTGGCGGACCGGGGAACGCCCTCGGCGTCGAGCACATCGAGGTAGGACACCATCGTGTCGAAGGGCTTGGCGTACTCGCGGGTGGCCTCGCGGTGCCCGATGCCGACGCCGAGCAGGAGCCTGCCCGGGTGTTTGGCGTCAATGCGGTGGAACGAGCGGGCCAGCGCCACGGGATCGGCCTGCCACATGTTGACGATGCCGGTGGCCACGGTGATGCGCTCCGTGGCGTCGAGCAGGGTCTCGACGATCCGCAGGTCCTCGGGCGGCGAGCCACCCACCCAGATGGTGCCGTAGCCGAGCCGTTCCACGTCGGCGGCGAGTGCGGCGTCGAGGTCGCCCGCGGCGCGCCAGAGGCCGAGGGTGCCCAGGTTCACTGTCATGTGGGGTGACAACGCGAGCACGGTGGGCTCGCATTCCCCCACCAACCCTACCGAGAAGTAGCCTACTTCGAGTAAGTTGCGGTAGCGTCCCGACACCCCGCCACCGAGGAGGCACTCCGATGTCGCTGCTGCCCGCGTTGCCGACCGGCCGGACCGTGCGCGGCAAGGTCGTGCTCATCACCGGAGCCGCCCGCGGCATCGGCGCCGGTCTCGCCGAGCGTCTCGCCGCCGACGGCGCGAAGGTCGCCCTCGTGGGCCTCGAACGCGACGAGCAACAGCGCGTCGCCGACCGCATCGGCACCGCGGCGCGGGCATGGGAGGCCGACGTCACCGACTGGGCCGCACTGGAACGCGCGGTGGACGGCGTGGTGGACCACTTCGGCGGCATCGACATCGTGATCGCCAACGCGGGCATCGCCACCACCGGCTTCGTACGGTCGGTGGACCCGGAGGCGTTCGAACGCGTCCTCGAGGTCGACCTGCTCGGCGTGTGGCGCACGTTCCGCGTCACGCTCCCGCACGTCGTCGCCCGCAAGGGGTACCTGCTGGCGATCTCGTCGCTGGCCGCGATCACCCACGCGCCCGGCATGGCGAACTACGCCGCGGCGAAGGCCGGGGTCGAGGCGTTCTGCAACAGCCTGCGCGCCGAGGTCGCCCACCTCGGCGTCCGGGTCGGCGTCGCACACCCGACCTGGATCAGAACCGACCTGGTGGAGAGCGCGGACGCGCACCCCGTGTTCGGCAGGCTGCGCGGCTCCATGCCCGGCCCGCTCGGCCGCACCTATCCGCTCGGTGTCGCGCTCGACTGCCTCCAGGCCGGTGTCCGGCGCCGGGCGAGGACCATTCACGTGCCGCGCTGGGTGGGGGCGCTCAAGCTCGTGCGCGCGTTCCTGCCCCCGATCGTGGAACTCGGTTCGCGGTCCCGCGTTCCCGCCGCGGACCGGGCCGCACTGGCCGACATCGAGCGGCGCGGTGCGCGGGAGGCGGCCGTCACCGGGCACGGCGGCCGGGCCGCGACGGGAGGGCGATGAGCGTGGCCCGCCGCGCCGCGATCCGCATGACCGCAGACGAACTCGTGCGCTACGTCGCCGACCGCACGGTGGTCACCGTCGCCACGATGGGCCCGCACGGCAGGCCGCACCTCTCCGCGCTGTGGTACGTGCCGCAGGACACCGACCCAGCCGCCACGCCACCAGTACCACCACTGCGGCTGGCGAGCTGGACCTACGCGCGGTCGCAGAAGGCCGTCAACCTGGGGCGTGACCCGCGCGCGACGCTGCTGATCGAGTCGGGCGACTCGTACGACCAGCTCAGGGGAGTCTCGCTGGAATGCGACATCGAACTGGTCACCGACACCGAGGCCGTCGCTGACATCGGGCTCGCGCTCGCCCACCGCTACACGCCGGGGGCCGAGGTCGAGCTGCTGCGCTCCGTCGTCGCCGAACAGGCACCCAAGCGCGTGGGGCTGATCTGCACTCCCACGAGGATCGCGAGCTGGGACCACACGAAACTCGGCGGTACGTACTAGGGCCACGTACTAGACACAGGCCCACTCGGACCTACTGCGGCCCGGTGCCCAGCCACGCTCCCAGTACGGGCGTGAACTCCTGGACGGTGCGCTCGGCGATGACGCCCTCCACCGAGTAGGGGTCGGCGTCGAGCAACCGCTGCAGGTGCTCACGGTCCTGCGCCCGGTAGACCACCATGCCGCCGGTGTCGCCGTCCACGGGACCGGCCACGGCGACCGTGCCGTCCTCCACCAGCGACGACAGGTACTCCCGGTGCCTCGGCCGCACGGCGGCGAACCCCTCCGGCACATACCGTTGCTGCACCACGAACCACGCCATGCCGACAACGCTACCCCGGCGAACCCCGCGCGGGTGGCCCCCCGCCGGAGGTGGTGGTGCCCATCCGTTGGGTGCGGACCTTCGCAGCGGATACGCTCTTGCTGGAGGATCGGATCAGCAGTCGTCGAGGATGGGCAGGTTTCGGATGCACGGCAGCGCAGAGCCGCTGCGCCACCGCAACGCCGCGCGAGGAGTGGAGCGCGACGTCGAACAGACGCTGACCCACCTCCGCACGCTGGACGCCCCGGTGCAGCGCGTACAGCAGCCCGGGCCGCTGACCCTGGAAGACCTCTACCGGCAGCATCGGATGCGGCTGGTGCGCCTGGCGATCCTGCTGGTGGACGAACCGGCCACGGCCGAGGACGTGGTGCAGGAGGCGTTCACCGGACTGCACCGCAACTGGGGCAGGCTGCGTGACGCCACCGCCGCCGTGGCGTACCTGCGCACGGCGGTGGTCAACGGGTCACGCAGCGTGCTGCGCCGCCGCAAGACGGCTCGCGACTACGTGCCGCCGCACGCCGTCAACGCGCGGTCGGCCGAGAGCCTGGCCATGTTGTCCACCGAGCATCAGGCCGTAGTCAACGCGCTGTCGAAGCTGCCGCCGAGGCAGCGCGAGGTACTGGTGCTGCGCTACTACGGAGGAATGTCCGAGGCGGAGATCTCGGAGGCCGCCGGCATCTCGCGGGGCACGGTGAAGTCGACGGCGAGTCGCGCGCTGGAGGCGCTGCAACGGGCCATGCACGACGGGCACTCGGCGCGGGGCTAGGCGGGACGCAAGCAGCGTCACTGGCGAAGACGTCACAGACGTTACCCACTTCTTGGTCTGGACCAATAAGATGTGATCGTGAACGGCACCGACGAACTCGTCCTCACCGGCGCCCGCGTCCACGGTCCCGAGGGAACCCTCGACAACGGCTGGCTCGCCGTCTCGGGTGAGCGGATCAGCGGCACGGGCAACGGAACACCGCCCCCGGGCAGGCACGTCGACCTGCACGGCGCCCACGTCGTGCCCGGTTTCGTCGACACGCACTGCCACGGCGGTGGTGGCGGCTCCTTCACCAGCGCGAAGGCCGCCGAGGCCTACACCGCCATCGCGACCCACCGCGCCCACGGCACCACCACCCTGGTGGCGAGCCTCGTGTCCGCACCGCCCGGCGAACTGGTGTCCCAGCTGGCCGCGCTTTCCGAGCTGGTCACCGACGGTGACCTCGCTGGTGTCCACCTGGAGGGCCCGTTCCTGTCCCACGCGCGGTGCGGCGCGCACGATCCCGGTGCGCTGCGTGATCCGGACCCGGAGACGATCGACACCCTGCTGGAGGCGGGCGGCGGGCACCTGCGCATGGTGACGCTCGCGCCCGAGCTCCCCGGCGGGATCAAGGCGGTGCGCCAGCTCGCCGACGCCGGAGTGATCGTCGCCGTCGGGCACACCGACGCGATCGCCACACAGGTCACGGCCGCGATCGACGCGGGAGCCACGGTGGCCACACACCTGTTCAACGGCATGCGGCCGCTGCACCACCGCGAACCCGGCCCGGTGGGAGCGCTGCTCGACGACGACCGGGTCACCATCGAGCTGATCTGCGATCTCGTCCACGTACACCCGGACGTGGTGCGGCTCGCCGCCCGGCACGCGGGCCGCGAGCGCACCGTGCTCGTCACCGACGCCATGTCGGCCACCGGCGCCGCCGACGGCTCGTACCGGCTGGGCAGGCTCGACGTCGAGGTCACCGACGGCGTCGCGACGCTGCCGGGCAGTGGTTCGCTCGCCGGGAGCACGCTGACCATGGACAACGCGTTCCGCAATTTGGTCCACGGCGCGGGACTCGACATCGCCGACGCCGTCGCCGCGACCGCCACCACGCCCGCTCGGCTGCTGGGTCTCGGCGGCGAGACGGGCGCGCTGCGAACCGGCCTGCTGGCCGACGCCGTGGTGCTGGATGACGACCTGCGCCCGGTCGGCGTGCTCCGGCGGGGCACGTGGGTCGGCGGCCACGCACCGCCGGCCGATGGGTCCAGGCGCGCCTGACGACACGGCCGCGCGGTCGCGCGATCCGGACGCTGTGGGCGGGCGCCCGGTCGGCTCGGCGCAACCGGGCTACGCTGGGCGTCGATGAGCGACGACCCGGAGCGCCTGCTGTCCGAGGCGTTGCGTGCGCAGGCGCGGTACGCACCCCCGGCGCATCCTCCACATACACCGCATCCCACACCGCCCACACAGGCCGCGCACCCGGCGCCACCGGCCCAGCCGGCGCCGCAGGTACCACCCGCGGCACGCCCGGCGCCGATGGTGGATCTCTCCGGCGGCTACGGCCTGCTGTCCGGTGCGGGGGACGAGGCGGCGAACCTCCGGCGGGCGGCTCTGGAAACCGATCCCCGCCCTCCGGCGCGGGGGCACCATCGCCGGAGGTCCGAGCCGCTGCCGACCCGCTGGGCGCTGATCCTCGCCGCCTCACTGGGTATGGCGGCCGGGTCCGTACTCGGCTTCCTCACCCTGCTGTGACGCGGCCTTCGGCGCGAACATCGAACCGGGATTGAACAGGTCGGCCGGGTCGAGCGCCCGCCTGATCCGCCGGTGGACGTCGAGCCCCACGGGGCCGAGTTCGGCATGCAGCCACTCCTGCTTGAATTTGCCGATGCCGTGCTCGCCGGTCACGGTCCCGCCCAGGGCCAGTCCCAGTTCGAGGACGGCGTCGAAGGCACGTCGGGCCCGGTCGAACTCGCCGTCGTCGGCGGCGTCGAAGATGACGGTGGGATGCATGTTGCCGTCGCCGGCGTGCCCGACGACGGCCACCGTGAGACCGACCTCGGCGGCGATCCGTTCGCACCCGGTGATCAGCTCCGCGATCCGGGTCCTCGGCACGCAGACGTCGTCGGTCAGGCAGGTGCCGAGTTCCTCGAGTGCCCCGTGGACGACGCGGCGGGCCCGCATCAGCAGCTCGCCCTCGGCCGGGTCGTCGGTGTGGTGTACCAGCGTCGCGCCCGCGGCCGCGCAGTGGCGTTCGATCCCCGCCAGCTCCGCGTTCGCCGCCGTGCCCGCGTCGGACCGGCACAGCAGCAGCGTGCCGTCGTCCGACCCGGTACCCAGGTCGGTGCGCAGGTGCCGCTGCACGGCGCCGACAGTCGTGGCGTCCATGATCTCCATGAGGGACGGGACGAGACCGGCCCGCACGATCCGGCTCACGGCGTCGCCCGCGCCGACCGCCGAGGGGAAGGCCGCCACCAGCGTGGCGGGGGCGTGCGGCAGCGGTCGCAGCGCCAGCGTGGCCTCGGTGATGACACCCAGCGTGCCCTCGCTGCCCACGAACAGCCGCGTCAGGTCGTAGCCCGCCACGCCCTTCACCGTGCGGCGGCCCGTGCGCAGCACCGAGCCGTCGGCGAGCACGACCTCCAGCCCCAGCACGAAGTCGGCGGTGACGCCGTACTTCACACAGCAGAGGCCGCCCGCGTTGGTGGCGAGGTTGCCGCCGACGGTGCACCACTCGTAGCTGGACGGATCGGGCGGGTAGAACAGTCCGTGTTCGGCGACCGCGTCCCGCAGGCGCCGGGTGACGACCCCGGGCTGGACGACCGCGAGCCGGTTGGCCGGATCGACGTCGACGATCCGGTCGAGTTTCGTGGTCACCAGCACGACGCAGCCGTCGACGGCGTTGGCTGCCCCAGTGAGCCCGCTGCCCGCTCCACGCGGAACCACGGGGACGCCCGCCGCCGCGCACGCGCGCACCACGGCGCGGACCCCGTCGGTGTCGGAGGGCAGGACCACGGCCAGCGGTGTGCCCGCCGGCGCCAGCGGCATCCGGTCCCGCGCATAGCCCGCCGTCACATCGGTGTCCGTGAGCACGGCCTCCGGGCCGAGCGCGTCGCGGAGCCGGTCCACCAGTCTCGCGTCACCCATCCGGTCACGCTAACCGGGGACGGCCACGGCGTGATCCGCCGAAATGGTGTCGGCCGTCACAACCGAACGAGTTGCCGGATGAAACCTGATCGGAGCAACGTTGACTTCTCCGAGACTGCTTGTACCGCTCAACCATCTGGCGACGACGTGACCACTTCCGATCCGCGACGCGGAGTTCCCGACGGCAGCCCCGACCAGCTCGCCGCCCAGCTCATCAGGCTGGTGCGGCTGGCCCACCGCGCCAAGGCCAAGATCACCAAGGCCGGTCCCGAGGGGCTGGAGAGCGCTGCCTACGCCATCCTGTTCCACCTCGTCGAGGGCGGACCCCAGCGCGCCAGCAGGCTCGCCGAGACGCTGCACGCCGACATCTCCACGATCAGCAGGCAGAGCAGCGCGCTCGTGGACCACGGTCTCGTCGAGCGGCAGGCGGACCCCGAGGACCGCCGCGCGTCACTGCTCGCCGCCACCGCGGAGGGACTGCGGGTCTTCGAGGAGAACCGGCGCCACCGCAACCGCTGGATCGCGGGCGTCCTGGCCGACTGGCCCGAGGAAGACCGCCGCACGCTGAACGTCCTGCTCGCACGGCTGGGCGACGACATCGAGACGCGCGGACCGCTGGGTGAGGACCCGCCGCACCGCGCCGACAGGGGGGAAAGTTCGTGACCACTCCGTCATCCGACACAGCCGACACCGCCGACACCACCGACACCACCGACGCCGCTCCGGCGCTGAGCCACCGGCAGATCGTCGTCATCCTCGTCGGACTGATGACCGGCATGTTCCTGGCCGCGCTGGACCAGACCATCGTCGGCACGGCGATCCGCACGATCGCCGACGACCTGCACGGCCTGAGCATGCAGGCGTGGATCACCACCGCCTACCTGATCACCGCGACGATCGCCACGCCCATCTACGGCAAGCTTTCGGACATCTACGGGCGCAAACCCTTTTACCTCGCCGCCATCACCATCTTCGTGGCGGGCTCCCTCGCGTCGGCGTTCGCGCAGAGCATGTACCAGCTCGCCGCGTTCCGGGCCGTGCAGGGCATCGGGGCCGGCGGACTGATGTCGCTGGCGCTGACGATCCTCGGTGATCTCGTGCCACCGCGGGAGCGGGCGCGCTACCAGGGGTTCTTCCTCGCCGTGTTCGGCACCTCCACCGTGCTCGGACCGGTGCTGGGTGGCTTCTTCGCCGGGCTCGACCCGGTCCTCGGGTTCGAGGGCTGGCGCTGGGTGTTCCTCGTCAACGTCCCGCTGGGCGCGGTGGCGCTGTTCGTCGTGGCCAAGGTGCTCAACGTGCCGCACAACCGGCACGACCACCGCATCGACTGGTGGGGTGGGCTCGCGCTGGTGGTCTGCCTCGTCCCGCTGCTGCTGGTGGCCGAGCAGGGGCGCGAATGGGGCTGGAGTTCCGGCGCCGCGCTGACCTGTTACGCCATCGGTGGCGCGGGGCTCGTGGCCTTCCTGCTGATCGAGCGGCACATGCGCGACGCGGCACTGATCCCGCTGCGGCTGTTCCGCAACTCGACGTTCAGCGTCGCCATCGCCGGGGGTGTGATCGTGGGTGTCGCGATGTTCGGCTCGATCACCCTGATCCCGCAGTACCTGCAGATCGTTCAGGGCTACTCCCCGACAGCGGCGGGAATGCTGATGCTGCCGCTGATGGCGGGCACCATGTCGGGCTCCGTGCTGTCGGGCCAGCTGACCTCCCGGACCGGCCGCTACAAGATCTTCCCGGTGTTCGGGACCGCGCTGATGACCGTGGGCATGCTGCTGTTCGCCCAGGTCGAGTGGGACACGCCGGTGTGGCAGGTGATGGTGGTGATGGCCGTCATCGGGTTCGGACTCGGCAACTGCATGCAAACCCTCATCATCGCCGTGCAGAACGCCGGGCCGCGCCGGGACATGGGCGTGTCCACCGCCTCGGCGACGTTCTTCCGGCAGATCGGCGGCACGCTCGGCGTCGCGGTGTTCCTCTCCATCGTCTTCAGCACGCTGACCGGCAACATCTCGCGGGCCTTCGCCGAGTCCGGACTGCCCTCGGAGGCCATGAACGCGGGCGGCGACATCATGGCCGACTCCTCGTTCCTCCAGCAGCTCCCCGTCGAGCAGGCCCGGCCGTTCCTCGTCGGGTTCACCGAGTCGATCAGCTCGGTGTTCTACCTCGGTGCCGGGGTCGCCGCGCTGGCGTTCGTGGTGCTGCTGTTCATGCGGGAGATCCCCCTGGAGGGCGGCTCCGGCGCGGAACGCGACAAGCCGGGAGAGCCGGGTTCGGACCCCGACAGCGCCGCCGCCGCGCTCGGGTGACACGGCGGCTCGTGTGCCGCGTCACGGCCGCGACCCGCCCGGTCCCCGTACCCTTCCGGACGTGTACGCGGTGAACGCCGAGGCGGCGACGGTCGGCCTCGACCGGCTGGCGACGGCGGGCCCGCTGCTGGTGTGGGTCATCGTCCTCGGCTTCGTCTTCGTCGAGTGCGCGTTGATCATCGGGCTGTTCCTGCCGGGGGACTCGCTGCTGTTCGCGGCGGGCGTGGTGCTGGCCCAGCATGGCGCCGAGGCACAGGCGTGGGCGTTGTCGCTGGTGGCCCTGCTCACCGCCGTCGCGGGCAACCAGGTCGGCTACGCGGTGGGCAGCCGGACCGGGACCCGGTTCCTCGCCCGCAGGGGCGGCCGGGTGCTGAACCGGCAGAATCTCGACCGGGCGCGCGCGTTCCTCGACCGCCGAGGCTTCCTGGCGATCGTGGCGGCGCGCTGGCTCCCGTGGGTGCGCACGCTGGCTCCGCTCGTGGCGGGGGCTGCCGGGATGAACGCGCGCCGGTTCCTGCTGGCCACCACCGCGGGTGCGCTGCTGTGGGTGCCCTCGCTGGTGCTCGTCGGCTTCTACGCCGCGGAACAGCTCGCGACGATCCCGTGGCTCAACCACGCGCTCGTGTGGGGCGGCGTCGCACTGTTCGTCGCCGGGACCGCCTACGGCGTGTGGCGCTACCGGCAGGAGATGGGCAGGCCGGTGGACGACGACGACCCCACCGAGCCGACCCGCGCCTGACGCCGTCCGGTCACACCGCGAAGCGCGGCAGCTCCATGTCGTTGATCACCACGTCGGCGCGGCGGGCCGTGTGCGCGATCAGATCGGCGTTGCGCTGGTCGGAACCCCGCGCCCGCTGCTGCGCCTCCACCAGCGACCGCCCGAACTTGCGGTGCCGGGTGACCAGCCGTTCCAGCCGCTCGTCCTCGTCCGGCTGCAGGAACCACACCTCGTCGAGCAGGGAACGCAGTTCGTTCCACGGCTCGGTGTCGAGCAGCAGGTAGTTGCCCTCGGTGATGACCAGGCGGACACCGGGCGGCACGGGAACGGCTCCGGCGATGGGCTCCTCGATCTCCCGGCGGAACTCGGGCGCGTAGACCAGCTCGTCACCCTCGGCGAGCCGCCGGACCAGGTGGACGTAGCCGTGCGCGTCGAAGGTGTCGGGCGCGCCCTTGCGGTCCGTCCTGCCGAGCCGGTGCAGCTCCACCTGGGCGAGATGGAACCCGTCCATGCCGATCACCGTGGCCTGCGCGCCGAGCGCGTCGGCCAGCCGCCACGCCAAGGAGGTCTTGCCCGCGGCGGGGGCCCCCGCGATGCCGAGCACGGTGCGGCCGTCCCGGTCCGCGAGCCCGTGCGCGCGGTCGAGCAGTTCGTCGAACGACGTCATCTCACTCCCATCATCGCCCCGCCAGCGCACCGACGGGGCCGAGCCAGCTTCGGGGACCCACGTGCCGCACCCGCTCGGCGGCCACGGCGTTGGCGAACTCGATCACCGCTGCGGTGTCGGGTTCGCCCGCACGGGACACGAGTGCCCCGTGCCAGACGTCACCCGCCCCCAGCGTGTCGCGTGCGGCCACGGTCGGCACGGCGACCTCGCCCGCGCCGCCGGGACCGTGCCACCGCACGGGGTCCGGCCCCGCCGTGGTGATCACCGTGGGGACCGCGTCGAGCGCACCGGCCGGAGCCGTGAACTGCGCCGAGCACGCCACGACGTCGGCCAGCGGGAAGAGGTCGGCGAACACCGGTCGCCAGCTGCCGGCATCCACGACCACCGGCCGGTCGTGCGCCCGCGCCCATTCGGCGGCGGCCAGGGCGAGGGCCGGGTGGTGTCCGTCCACGAGCACGGCGTCCGGGGCCGGTTCCGGCAGCCACGCGGCCAGCGTCGCGGCGTCGAAGTCCGGTGCAACCTGTGCGGCGGGCCGTGCCGCCGCGTTGGGGGAGACGACGGTCCGCTCCCCGTCGCCGTCACGGACGGTGACCGCACTGAGCGCCGGTGGATCGTCGGACTCCGGCAGGCAGTCGAGCACGGTGACCCCGCACCCGGCCAGGTCGGTCCTGGCGAGTTCGGCGAGCGGATGGCGGCCGAGCGCGGTCAGCAGGAGAGCCTGCCCGCCGAGCGCGGCGACCGTGACGGCGGCGTTCGTGGCGGGCCCGCCCGCGGCGAGCGCCATCCCCTCCGACTGCACCTTCTGCCCGGGTCGCGGCAGGTGCTCGACCCGCTGCACGAGGTCGACGGTGCACAGGCCAGCGAGCAGCACCCTCACCGTCGTCGCCCTCCCGTCTCGAATCCTGCCTGGCACGGTAGGCAACGGCTATCCTCTGCGGCAAGCGTTTGCGCAAACGCTTGGCCACCCGCCGACGTGAGTAGCGCGAAAGGACAGGGCATGCCGCCGTCCCGAGCGAGAAGGCCGACGCAACGCGACATCGCCGAGCTCGCCGGAGTGTCCATCACCACGGTCTCGCACGTGGTCAACGGAACCCGGCCCGTGGCACCGGACACCCGCGCGGCCGTCCTCGGCGCCGTCGAGCGCACCGGCTACACCGGGGACGTGATCGCGCGCTCGCTCGTGACCGGCGGAACCCGCTCGATCGGCGTCGCGATCTCGCTGCTGGCGAACCCGTACTTCGCCACCCTCATCCAGGCCATCGAACGCGAAGCAGCCGCCGCGGGCTACAGCGTGCTGCTGTCCGACACCCACGACACGGTCGCCACCGAACAGGACATCGTCAGGGCGCTACGGGCCCGGCGGGTGGAGGGGCTGCTGCTCACGCCGGTGCCGGGAGACGGGACCGTGGTGGGCGAACTCCGCTCCGTCGGCGTACCCACGGTGCTCGTCGACCGCCTCAGCCCGAAGGGCGAACTCGACCAGGTGGGCGCGGAGAACATCCAGGCGACCTCGGCGCTCACCGAGCACCTCGCCGCGCACGGCCACCGCAGGATCGGCCTCGTCAGCGGCGCCGAGGGCCTCGCGACCAGCGACGAACGCACCCTCGGTTACCGGCTCGGGCTCGGCCGTGCCGGGCTGCCGTGGGACCCGGCGCTGGTGGCCTGCGGGTACTCCGACCGCGACCGCGCCGCCGAGGCGCTTTCTCGCCTGCTCGACCGGCCCGAACCCGCGACGGCCGTGGTCGTGGCCAACGACGCCATGCTGGTCGGCGTGCTCCACGAGGCACGACGACGCGGGCGGCGCGTCGGCGACGACCTCGCGCTGGCCGGGTACGACGATCCCGAGTGGGCCGACCTCGTCGACCCACCCATCACGGCGATGGCGCAACCGGTGGCCGAGATCGGCCGCCGGGCCGTCCGGCTGTTGCTGGCCCGCCTGCACGACCCCGACCGCGCCCCGGAGACCGTGCGCCTGCGCCCGGCCTTCCGACACCGGCGCTCGTGCGGCTGCCGATAGCGGCGGGCCGTCCCGGGCATACGTGCCGCCATCCGGCCGCGCGGTAGGGGCTCAGGGTTTGCGGGCCACCACGCAGCCGAAGAAGTGTTCCGTCGTGGTCAGGGGCCGCAGCAGCGGACCGTCGGGCCACCACTGCGCGCACAGGGACAGTCCCGGCTCGCGGTCCGGCCCCGGTGGCACGATCTCCCAGCCTTCGACGATCCGCTCGATCTCCACACGGGTACGGAAGGTGCCCGAGCCCATCGCGCTACCCAGCGCGACTCGCTCCAGTTTGCGGGCCGTCGGCGTGAGCTCCGGGTCCTCCGGGTCGAGCAGGTGCGAGAGCACCACGTACGACCCCGACGGCAGCGCGTCAAAGTAGCCGCGCATCATCGCCGCCACATCCGCCGTGTAGTGGTGCAGGGTGCTGACCTGCAACAGCGCGAGCGGGCGGGTGAGGTCGAGGCGTTCGGTCACGGTGCTGTGCCCCAGCACGCCACCGGGGCCGAAGATGTCGGCCTCGACCATCCGCGTAGACCACCGTGCACGCGCGGTGGTAGCGCTGCACGATCTGGTGCGTGTTCTCCGCAGTGGCCAGGCAACCCGCAGTCGAGGAACTGCGTGAGACCAGCGTTGACGGCGAGGAACCGCACCGCACGCACCAGGAAGTGCCGGTTCGCCCACGCGAGTTCCTCGAAGCTACTCGGTGGATTCGCCGAGTGGTCTCACCACGCCATCGAGAGGTCGGCATGCGCGCGTATCCAGCCGTGCATCACGATGCCGGCCGCGACTCCGGCGTTCAGCGAGCGCGTGGTGCCGAACTGCGCGATCGACACGCGCAGTGCCGCCGCCCGCTGCGCGTCCTCCGAGAGGCCCGGCCCCTCCTGCCCGAACAGCAGCACACAGTCCCTGGGCAGTTCCGCCGTCTCGATCGGCAGAGCCCCGGGTGTGTTGTCCACGGCGACGATCGTCAGCCGGTGCGTGGCCGCGTACTCGGCAAGGCCCGCGACCTCGGCGTGGTGGTACAGGTGCTGGTAGCGATCGGTCACCATCGCGCCACGGCGGTTCCATCGCCGCCTGCCCACGATGTGCACGGCGGCCGCCGCGAACGCGTTCGCCGTGCGCACCACGGTGCCGATGTTGTGGTCGTGCTGGAAGTTCTCGATGGCGACGTGGAACGGATGCCTGCGCGTGTCGACGTCCGCCACGATCGCCTCCCGGCGCCAGTAGCGGTAGGCGTCGACGACGTTGCGCCGGTCGCCGTGCTCCAGCAGGTCCGGGTCGTAGTGCTCGCCGGTCGGCCACGGTCCCCGCCACGGACCGACGCCCACCTCGTCGCGGTGCGTCCATTCACTCGGCCCCACCGGTTCCGCCTGCTGGTTCACTCCGCCATTGTGCTCGGCCGGGACACGGCCGTGTCCCGCCGGGCGCGGGCACGGGCGTGACAGCCCGCGTAGGACGTGGCGACGAGCACCAGCGCGGCAACGCCCACCGCGGGCAGCAGCTCACGCGGGACCACGGTGTCGTAGAGGTAGTGCTCGTTGAACCCGCCCGGCAACGGACCCAGTCCGCGCAACTCGCGCAGGAAGTCCTCCACGGCGGTCAGCGGACACGTCAGGGGCAACAGCGTGACCGCGACGCCCCACGCCGCGAACCCGACATGCACGACGATCGAGCGGGGCACCCACCAGGCCAGAAACCCGCCGAGGCCGATGTAGAGCAGAGCCAGGACGTGCAGTCCCGTCGTCAGCGCCGTCAGCCGTTCCAGCGTCTCCGGCCACCCCAGCATCGCCCCACCTGCCCGTGTCGGCTCCCCGGGCTCACGGTACTCGGGCCGAGTCGATCGAGTTCCGGTTTTTCAGGTGAGCCCGAGGTCGTCGAGATCGAGCAGGGAGCGGTAGGGCAGCCCCCTGGCCTCGATGGCCTCGGCGGCACCGGTACCCCGGTCGACAACCGTGGCCACGCCCACCACGGTCGCCCCGGCCTCGTGTAGCGCGTCGACGGCCGTGAGCACGCTGCCTCCGGTGGTCGAGGTGTCCTCCACGGCGAGCACGCGCTGACCCGCCACCGCCATGCCCTCGATACGGCGCTGCATACCGTGCTCCTTGAGCGACTTGCGCACCACGAAGGCATCGAGCACCACGTCGTCGGCCGCCGCGGAGTGCAGCATGGCCGTCGCCACCGGATCGGCTCCGAGGGTGAGGCCGCCGACCGCCACGAAGTCCCAGTCGGCGGTGAGCTGGCGCAGCAGCGTGCCGATCAGCGGGGCTGCCGCGTGGTGCAGGGTCGCCCTGCGCAGGTCCACGTAGTAGTCGGCTTCCACCCCGGACGCCAGGGTGACCTTGCCGTGGACCACGCAGAGTTCGGTGACCAGCCGAGCCAGTTCGATCTTCGCTGCGGGGTCGAGGGAGGGAGAACGTTTCGCCACGGACACCTAGTCTGGCACGACGCGGCCCGCCCCCACGGACAGGCTCAGGTTCGGTCGCGACCCGCGAACCGGCCGCCGAGCCTGCGCACGAGTTCCCTCGGCAGCAGCCGCCCCACCGCGACGACGACCTTGTACCGCTTGCTGGGCACGGACACGACCTTGCCCCGCCGCAGATCGGCCAGCGCCTCGTCCACGACCCTCCGCGGCGACAGCCAGAACATCGACGGACCGGACTTCTCCAGGCCGGCCCTGTCGTGGAACTCGGTGCGTGTGAAACCGGGGCACAGGGCGAGCACGCGCACGCCGGAGCCGTGCAACGCCGAGGCGAGCCCGTCGGAGAACGAGGTGACCCACGCCTTGCTGGCCGTGTACGTGGAGCCGCGTCCGGAGACGAACCCGGCCACGCTGGAGACGTTGATGATCGCTCCCGCACCGCGGGCCCGCATGGCGGGCAGTGCCGCCCTCGTCAGCCGCAGCACGGCCGTCACGTTGACGTCGAGCTGGTGCTGCACCTCGTCCATCGAGGCGGTCCAGAACTCGCCCGCGAGCCCGAGGCCGGCGTTGTTCACCAGCAGGGACACGTCCGGCTCCGCCAGCCGCCGCTCCACGACGGCCATCCCGTCCCGGGACGACAGGTCGGCTGGCAGCGTGTCCACCCGCACCCCGTGGGTCTCGCCGAGGCGGCGGGCCTGCTCGGCCAGCCGGGCCTCGTCCCGCGCGACCAGCACGAGGTCGTAGCGCTGGGCGGCGAGCCGGTCGGCGAACGCGGCGCCGATACCGGCGGTCGCTCCTGTGATCAATGCGACTGGCATGATCCCAAAGTACCGCCCTCGCGATCAGCTCACCCGCAGCAGGCAGTATGTTTCGACCGCGGCCCGCATCGACCGAGGAATGAAGCCACATGCCAACCGGTGCCACCGACTACCTGTCGTTCGTGCGCGGCTTCACGGCAGCCCTGACCGGCGCGGCGGGCCCGCCCGCGAACACCGGCGGTCTCGACGCCGATTCCTACGCCGAGGGTTTCGCGGCGGGCTCGGAACCCGTGGAGCACACGCTGACCTACCGCGAGCTGTCCATCCAGGACAGCGGCCGGTTCACCGGTGCGCTGGATCTGGAGGACGACCCGCCCGCCGACCCGGGGCCGTGGCACGAACCCCTCGGCCAGTCCCGCACCGAGCCACCTCCGCTGGAGCCGCCGGACGAGCCCGCGTACCTGTCGGGCACGCTCGAACTCAACTGAAACGTCCGGTTCAGCTCTCGGCGCCGCTGTCCGCGGCACGATCGCCACCGGTCTCGACACTGGACAGGCTGACCACGGTCCCGCCGGCCTCGGGCTCCTCGTCGAACGGATCGACGATGTCGGCGATCTCGCCGAGGTCGCGCAGCAGGCGCTCCAGCCGCGACGGACCCACGTTGGGCGCCACGCTGGCGAGCACCCACTCGCCCTCCAGCCACGCGACACCCACGTCGCCGCCCAGCGCGTCGGCCGAGTCCACGAGGTCCTGGCTCACCATCGCGCGGGCCTTCGTGACGTCGTCGGCGAAGGCGTAACGCTGCCCGACCGGCCCCAGCAGCTCCGGCATCTCGGCTCGCTGGAACGGCACGCTCGCCAGCCACAGCTCCAGCAGCACCGGGTGCTTGCGGTTGCACCGCACGGCCACGATGACCGCCGGGATGACGTTGTCCGCCTCGATGTCGAACACGAACACCGGCCGTCGCCCGTCGGAGGTGAAGGTCGAACCCGCGACGACGTTGACGGCACCCTGCGCGCCGAAGTAGCCGATCGCGCCCCCCGTCCACTGCCGGGGCAGCCGTTCGTCCTCCTCGACGTACTGCCAGCCGCGAAGCTCGGCCCAGCGTGCGCGCTCACGATGGCGCGAACTCTCCCTGGCCCGGTCCGCGGTGAGCAGGGCGAGCCCCGCGACCGCGGCGACGGCGGCGATGACGAACCAGATCCACGCTGGAATACCCACGGCGATACAGGGTAGCCGCCACGGCCCGCCGACCAAGATCAGCGGGCCGTGTCGGGCCTACTCGTTCGGAGCATTCTCCGCGCGGTCCCCGCGACCGACCCGGAGCACGTCCGCTCCCGTGTCGAACTCGGGCGTGTCGACCCGCACGGTGTCGCCGTCCTTGATCTCACCGGACAGCAGCTCGCGTGCCAGCTCGTCGCCGATCGCGGACTGCACCAGCCGCCGCAGGGGCCGCGCACCGTAGATCGGGTCGTAGCCGGTGAGCGCCAGCCACTCGCGGGCCGCCGGGGTGACGTCCAGGCTGAGCCGCCGCTGCGCGAGTCGCGCTCCCAGCCGGTCGATCTGAATGTCCACGATCTCGCCGAGCTGCTCGGTGCCGAGCGCGTGGAAGACCACGACGTCGTCGAGCCGGTTGAGGAACTCCGGCTTGAAGTGCTGCCGCACCACGCTCAGCACGGCGTCCGTGCGCTGGTCCTCCGACAGCGTCGGGTCCGCGATGGCCTGCGAACCCAGGTTCGACGTCAGCACCAGGATGGTGTTGCGGAAGTCGACGGTGCGGCCCTGGCCGTCGGTGAGCCTGCCGTCGTCGAGCACCTGCAACAGCACGTCGAACACGTCGGGGTGCGCCTTCTCCACCTCGTCGAGCAGGACGACCGAGTACGGCCGCCTGCGCACCGACTCGGTGAGCTGCCCGCCCTGGTCGTAGCCGACGTAGCCGGGAGGCGCCCCGACCAGCCGCGCGACGGAGTGCTTCTCGCTGTACTCGCTCATGTCGATGCGCAGGATGGCCCGCTCGTCGTCGAACAGGAACTCGGCCAGCGCCTTCGCCAGCTCCGTCTTGCCCACACCGGTCGGGCCGAGGAACAGGAACGAGCCGGTCGGGCGGTCGGGGTCGGCCACCCCGGCGCGGGCCCGCCGCACCGCGTCCGACACCACCCGCACGGCGTCGGACTGGCCGACGACCCTGCGGCCGAGTTCGTCCTCCATGCGCAGCAGCTTGCCGGTCTCGCCCTCCAGCAGCCGTCCGGCCGGGATTCCGGTCCACGCGCTCACGACGTCGGCCACGTCGTCGGCGCCGACCTCCTCCTTCAACATCACGTCGGCCGTGTTCTCACTGGCGCGGGTCGCCTCGGCCAGGTCCTTCTCCAGCGCGGGAATGCGGCCGTAGCGCAGCTCCGCCGCTCGCCCCAGGTCGGTGTCACGCTCGGCCCGGTCCGCCTCGCCACGCAACTGCTCGAGCTGTTCCTTCAGCTCACGGACCCGCTCGATCGAGCCCTTCTCGTTCTGCCACCGCGCCGTGAGCGCGTTCAGTTCCTCCCGCTGGGAGGCCAGCTCGGCGCGCAGCGACACCAGCCGGTCACGGGACGCCGGGTCGTCCTCCTTGGACAGCGCCATCTCCTCGATCTCCCTGCGGCGCACGGCGCGTTCCACCTCGTCGATCTCGACGGGGCGGGAGTCGATCTCCATGCGCAGCCGGGACGCGGCCTCGTCCACGAGGTCGATGGCCTTGTCGGGGAGGAACCGGGCCGTGATGTAGCGGTCGGACAGCGTGGCCGCGGCCACCAGCGCGGCATCGGTGATGCGCACCCCGTGGTGTACCTCGTAGCGCTCCTTGAGCCCGCGCAGGATGCCGACGGCGTCCTCCACCGACGGCTCACCGACGAGGACCTGCTGGAACCGCCGTTCCAGCGCGGCGTCCTTCTCGATGTGCTGCCGGTACTCGTCCAGCGTGGTCGCACCGACCATGCGCAGCTCGCCACGGGCCAGCATCGGCTTGATCATGTTGCCTGCGTCGAGCGACGAGTCCCCGCCGCCCGCCGCGCCCGCGCCCGCGCCCACGAGCGTGTGCAGCTCGTCGATGAAGGTCACGACCTGGCCCTCGGAGTCCTTGATCTCCTTGAGTACGGCCTTGAGCCGCTCCTCGAACTCCCCCCGGTACTTCGCGCCGGCGACCATCGAGCCGAGGTCCAGCGCGACCACCCGCTTGCCGCGCAACGACTCCGGCACGTCACCAGCCACGATCCGCTGCGCGAGGCCCTCGACGATGGCGGTCTTGCCGACCCCGGGCTCACCGATCAGCACCGGGTTGTTCTTGGTGCGTCGCGACAGCACCTGGACCACCCGCCGGATCTCGGCGTCCCGGCCGATGACCGGGTCCAGCTCACCCGACCTCGCACGCTCGGTGAGATCGACGCCGTACTTCTCCAGCGCCTGGTACGTGCCCTCCGGGTCCGGCGTGGTGACCCGCGCCGAGCCGCGCACCTTGGTGAAGGCGTCCCGCAGCGCGTCGGGGGTCGCGCCGTGCCGCGTCAGCAGTGCCGCGACCGGACCGCCCTCGGCGGCGAGGCCGACGAGCAGGTGCTCGGTGGACACGTACTCGTCACCCAGTTCGGTCGCGAGCTTCTGGGCGTGGGTCAGCGACTTCACCGCGTGGGTGTCGAACTGCGGCGACGACACCGTGGCGCCGGTGGCGGACGGGAGCCCCGCGACGACGGGCTCCAGTTCGGTGCGGACGACGGCGGCGTCCGCACCGACGGCGGCGAGCAGGGGCGCTGCCAGGCCGTCGCCCTGGGACAGCAGCGCGCCCAGCAGGTGAGCCGCCGAGATCTCCGGGTTGCCCGCCATCGTGGCCGCCTGGGCGGCCGAGGAGATCGCCTGCTGGGTCTTCGTGGTCGGGTTGAAAGCGTCCATCCCTCACCTCTGATGTCCGTGCCGTGCCGACGTCGCTGAGATACGTCTCGACAGACATAACGACAGAAAAGTTGAGCGTGTTCCGCTCAACTAGGCTCAATCGTGCAGTTTCGAAGTAACAACGGGTAACAGATAGCCGCTGCCTCTTGTCATCTCCCACCCTTTGGGGTCAACTACCGGACCATGTCTGTCATCACCAGCGCGGCTGCCTCGTCGGGCCCACCGGCCGACGCAACCGGCGCAGCCTCTCAAGTCCTCGCGGCCGAGGGGGGGACCCTCGGCTCGATCGAGGAAGCGATCAACGACGTTTTCGATCCGTTGACCGAAGGGCTCTCGGCGTTCGTCTTCGCCGAGATCTCGCTGGGTTCCATCAGTTTCCCCTGGATCGTCGGCTGGCTCATCCTCGCGGCGACGATCTTCACGATCTACTTCGGCTTCATCCAGTTCCGAAAGTTCAAGCTCGCGGTGAACATCGTCCGCGGCAAGTACACCGACAAGACTGAGCCTGGCGAGATCAGCCACTTCCAGGCACTCGCCTCCGCGGTCTCCGGCACGGTCGGCCTCGGCAACATCGCCGGTGTCGGTGTGGCGGTCACGATCGGTGGCGCGGGAGCCACCTTCTGGATGGTCGTGGCCGGTCTGCTCGGCATGTGCACCAAGTTCGTCGAATGCACGCTGGGCGTGAAGTACCGCGAGATCCACGAGGACGGCACGGTCTCCGGCGGCCCGATGCACTACCTGCGCAAGGGCCTCGCCGAGCGGTTCCCCAACGCGTTCGGCGTCGGACTCGGCAAGGTGCTGGCCGTGCTGACCGCGATCGCGCTGCTGTTCTTCGCCCTGTCGGGCGGCAACATGTTCCAGGCCAACCAGACCTTCTCGCAGCTGCGCAACGTCACCGGTGGTGAGGACGGGTTCCTCGGCGGCCCCGGTGCGGCACTGATCTTCGGGATCATCCTCGCGATCGTCGTCGGCATCGTGATCATCGGCGGAATCAAGTCGGTGGGTGCCGTGACCGGCAGGCTCGTCCCCACGATGGCGGTCATCTACATCGCCGCCTGCCTCATCGTCATCCTGGTCAACCTCGACCAGGTTCCGGGCGCCGTCGGTGAGATCGTCGGTGGGGCGTTCGCTCCCGAGGGCGTGGTCGGTGGCGCGATCGGCGCCCTGATCGTCGGCTTCCAGCGCTCCGCGTTCTCCAACGAGGCCGGTCTGGGTTCCGCCCCGATCGCGCACTCGGCGGTGAAGACCAAGAACCCGGCCACCGAAGGCTACGTCGCGCTGCTGGAGCCGTTCATCGACACCGTCGTGGTCTGCACGATGACGGCGCTGACCATCGTCATCGCCTCGCCCCAGATGTGGCTCGACACCCAGGCCACCGTCTTCGCGGGCGGTGAGGCCCCGAGCAACGAGCAGGGCGTCACGATCACCTCCGAGGCGTTCGGCACGGTGCTGCCGTGGTTCCCCTACGTGCTGACGGTCGCGGTGGCGCTGTTCGCGCTGTCCACGCTCATCACCTGGGGCTACTACGGACAGAAGGCGTGGCTGTTCCTGTTCGGCAAGTCCCGGATCAGTGAGCGTTCCTACCAGGTGATCTTCTGCCTGTTCGTGATCGCGGGCTCGGTGCTGTCGCTCGGCAGCGTGCTGGCGTTCGCGGACGCGGTGCTGTTCCTGCTGGCGCTGTTCAACATCATCGGCCTCTACCTCCTCGTGCCGGTGGTGAAGCGGGAGGTGAACAGCTTCCGCGACAAGCTGCGCTCCGGCGAGGTGAAACGCAACGACGACAAGGTGCGGAGCTGACCTACCGCACAGGCATCGCGGCCCCCGGTCACCGCCTCGGCGGTCCGGGGGCCGTGCCACACCCGGGCGCTACCGGCGCCCCGGCGGGGGACCTACTGTTGTCGCACGACCCAATCGCGACGAGGGAGCCAGGGTGTGGCGCGGCGGTGAGGCTCTTTGATGACAGACGACCGGATCAGTCCCGTCCCCCGGCTCGCCCCGCCCCGCGACGCGCCCCAGGCCGTCACCGCGATGCTGGAGCACATCGAGACCAGCTGGCAGCTCGCCCGGCCCTACGCTGACGACCTCGCGCAGCACTTCTACCGGCTGCTGTTCACACTGGCGCCCTCGGCGCGCGAGCTGTTCCCGGTGAGCATGCAGGCCGACAACGGCCGCGTGGTCCGCGCGCTGCTGCGCGCACTGCGCCTGGTACACCGGCCCGACGACCTGGTGCCGCTGTTGAAGCAACTGGGCCGGGACCACCGCAAGTTCGGGCTGCGGCCCGCCCACTACGAGGCGGCGGGCACCGCACTGCTGGGCTCGCTCAAGCACTGCCTCGGCCCCGCCTGGACCCCCGAGGTCGAACGGGCGTGGGCCGAGGCGTACACGCTGGTGGCCCGGGTGATGCAGGACGCGACCGCCCAGGCCGAGGCCGAGGGCACCACCCCGGCGTACTGGACGGGCACGGTGGCCGAGCACCACCGTCTCAGCTGGGACCTCGCGCTGGTGCGGGTCGAGCCGGACGAGTGGGCCGTCCCGTACCGGGCGGGCCAGTACCTCAGCGTCGAGGTGCCGCAGCGCCCGCGGCTGTGGCGCTACCTCTCTCCCGCCAACGCTCCCCGGCCCGACGGCTCGCTGGAGTTCCACGTGCGGGCGGTGGAGGGCGGCTGGGTGTCGCCGGCCGTGGTCGGCCACACCCGGCCCGGAGACGTCTGGACGTTCGGCGCGCCGCTGGGCACGCTCGGTGCCGACCGGGAGTCCGGCCGCCCGGTACTGATGGTCGGGGGCGGCACCGGGGTGGCCCCGTTGCAGGCCGTGGTCGACGACCTGGGGCGGTGGGTCGACAACCCCGAGGTCACCTTCTGCTACGGCGGCAGGCACTGGGACGATCTCTACGCGCTCGACCAGCTCAGCGGGCTCGCGGCCGTGAACCCCTGGCTGACCGTGTGGCCGGTGGTCGAGCGGTTCGACGAGACCGGCCCGATTCCCGGGGTCGAGCAGGGCACGCCTGCCGAGGCTCTCGCCCGCTGGGGGCCGTGGCACGACCACGACGTGTTGGTGTCCGGACCGCCCGAAATGATCGAGGAGACGGTGGCGGCGCTGCTGGGCACCGGCGTCCACCCGAGCCGCATCAACTACGATCCGTTCCTCTCGGCCTGAGCTTCAGCGGCGGCCGGGCCGCCAGACGACGAGCGCGTTCTGCCGCCGGGCGGGTACCAGGTCCTTGCGGTACGAGGCGTGTACGGCGGCGGCGGCCTGCTCCGCCGCCGCATATGCCGCGGCGAGTTCCTCGCTCAGCTCCACGACTCGTTGCCGCAGGGCCCCGACGTCGTTCTCCAGCTCGATGATCCGCTTGATGCCCGCGAGGTTGACGCCTTCCTCCTGCGAGAGCCGCTGCACCTCGCGGAGCTGGGCGATGTCACGCATCGAGTAGCGGCGCCCTCCGCCGGAGGTCCGGCCCGGACTCACCAGCCCCAGCCGGTCGTACGACCGCAGGGTCTGGGCGTGCAGCCCCGACAGCTGTGCCGCCACCGAGATGACGAAGACGGGGGTGTCCTCGTCAGCTCCGTGGGGCAGCGCACCGGGTGGTCCGGAACCGAACATCCCGCCTCACTCCCTGTCTCGCAACAGTGCGGTGATCTCCGGTCGCGGATCGTGCGTCGCGACCGCGTCGGCGTAGCTCCGCAGTGCCTCACCGGCCTGCTCGTCCAGTGTAGGAGGCACCACAACCCGGAGCGTGACCAGCAAATCGCCCTGCGTGCCGTCGCGCTTGCCGATGCCCTTGCCCCGCACCCGCAGCACCCGGCCACTGGAGGTACCGGGCGGAATCCGCACCGACACCCGGTCGTCCAGGGTCGGCACCACGACCGTCGTCCCCAGCGCCAGCTCGGAGAAGTCCACCGGCAGCGTCACCGTGATGTCGTCGCCGGATCGTCCGAACACCGGGTGCGGGTTGACGTGGACGCGCACGTACAGATCGCCCGCCGTCGCGCCGCCCCGGCCGGGCTCACCCTGCCCGGCCAGCCGGATGCGCTGGTTGTCGTTCACCCCGGGCGGGATGCGCACGGTCAGCGTCCGGGTACGGGTGCTCACACCCTCGCCGGCGCACTCCGGGCACGGGTCGTCGATCACGGTGCCGCGACCGCGGCAGTCGCGGCACGGCTCCGAGAACGCGAAGGCACCCTGACTGCGGTTGACCAGTCCCGCGCCCTGGCAGGTGGGACACGTACGCGGGCTGGTGCCCGGCCGGGCCCCGTTACCGGCGCACGTCCCGCACGTGGCTGGACTCGACAGCCGCAACGGCAGGGTCGCGCCCCGCACCGCCTCGGCGAAGTCGATCCGGACGTCGGTCTCCACATCGGACCCGCGTTGGCCACGCGTCGCCGAGGTGGTGGCCCCGCCCC
Organism: Saccharomonospora piscinae; assembly: GCF_005862235.1. Lineage (GTDB taxonomy): Bacteria > Actinomycetota > Actinomycetes > Mycobacteriales > Pseudonocardiaceae > Saccharomonospora > Saccharomonospora piscinae. The sequence continues at coordinate 405,304 of NZ_VCEK01000002.1, forward strand.
GGCGGCCGAACAGGTTGCCCAGCATGTCGCCGAGCCCGCCGAAGCCGCCGCCTGCACCGCCCGCAGGCTGCTGGCCGAAGATGTCGCCAAGGTCGAAGCCGCCGGGGCCACCGGAACCGCCGGGCCCGCCGGTTCCGCCGCCGCCCGGGAAGTGGAACCCACCCGGCCCGCCGGAGCCGAACAGCCTGCGCGCCTCGTCGTACTCGCGGCGCTTGTCCGGGTCCGACAGCACCCCGTACGCCTCGGAGACCGCCTTGAACGTGCGTTCGGCCTCCTCGTTGCCGGGATTCGCGTCCGGATGGTTCTCCCTGGCGAGCTTGCGGTACGCCTTTTTGATCTCGTCGGTCGAGGCGTCGGAGGAGACGCCCAACTCACGGTAGAAGTCCTTACCGAGCCACTCCCTCGCGCTCATCGGGCGTCCCCTCCTCTCCTCGTCTCGTCAGCGAGCGTTCTCATCGGCGTCGATCGGCAGTTCCCCGTTGACGGGCGGGTCGACCGGCTGCCGCTGCCCTTCGGCCGGAGCCTCGGCCGAAGGTTCGTGGTCGGTGACGGCCACCAGAGCCGCCCGCAGCACACGGTCACCGAAGCGGTAGCCCCGGCGCAGCACCGTGGTCACGGTGGGACCGTCCACCTCCGGCGAGGTGTCGTGCTGCACGGCCTCGTGAACGCTCGGGTCGAAGGGCTCGCCCGTGTCCCCGAAGGACTCCAGCCCCGCCTTCTCCAGCACGCCGGTCAGCTTGTCGGCCACGGCCTTGAACGCGCCGGTGAGGTCACCGTGTGCCTGGGCACGTTCGAGGTCGTCGAGCAGGGGAAGCAGATCGGTCACGACCGACGCCTTGCCTCCCGAGGCCATCGCCTCCCGCTCGCGATCCACCCGCCTGCGGTAGTTCGCGTACTCGGCCTGCACGCGCTGCAGGTCGGCGGTGCGCTCCTCCAACTGCTTCTCGACCTCGGCCACCGAGGACGGCGGGATCACCGCCTCGTCGACGATGCCCTCACCGGCCGACGGGCCGGGGGTGTCCGCGAGCGGAGTCTCCGGGACGTCCGGAAACTCCACCGCGGGCAGCTCGGAGGATTCGGCGGACTCCGCGGGCTCGGCGGCCTCACCCTCGGCGACGTCCTCGGACTGCCGCAGCTCGCCGGTCAGCGGATCGATCTTGCGCCGGTCTCGCACGACCACTGGCTCCTGTCGCTGCTCGTCGTCTTGCTCGGGCTGGCGCTCCGTCACTTCTTGTCCTTGTCGTCCTCGTCCACGATCTCGGCGTCGACGACGTCCTCAGCCTTGCCCGAACCGCCGCCGTCCGACGCGGCTCCGGCCGCGCCCGCGGCACCCGTGGCGCCCTCGGCACCGTCGGCCGGGCCGCCGCCCTGGGCGCCGGTGTTGGCGTAGAGCGCGGTGGCCAGCTCCTGCGACGCCGAGTTGAGCTTCTCGACGGCCTCGCGGATCTTGGCGGTGTCGGTGCCCTTCAGGGCCTCGTTCGCCTCGTCGATCGCGGACTTGACCTTGCCCTTCAGCTCGTCGGGCAGCTTCTCGTCGTTGTCCTTGACGAACTTCTCGGTCTGGTAGACGAGCGTCTCGGCCTGGTTGCGGGTCTCGGCCTCCTCGCGGCGGTGCCGGTCCTCGTCGGCGTGCGCCTCGGCGTCCTTGACCATGCGGTCGATGTCCTCCTGCGGCAGCGCCGAGCCGCCGGTGATGGTCATCGACTGTTCCTTGTTGGTGCCGAGGTCCTTCGCGGTGACGTGGACGATGCCGTTGGCGTCGATGTCGAAGGCGACCTCGATCTGCGGCACACCGCGCGGTGCCGGCGGGATACCGGTCAGCTCGAACATGCCGAGCTTCTTGTTGTGGGCCGCGATCTCACGCTCGCCCTGGAACACCTGGATCTGCACCGACGGCTGGTTGTCGTCCGCCGTGGAGAAGATCTCCGACCGCTTGGTGGGGATCGTGGTGTTGCGCTCGATGAGCTTGGTGAACACCCCGCCCTTGGTCTCGATGCCCAGCGACAGCGGCGTGACGTCGAGCAGCAGGACGTCCTTCACCTCGCCCTTGAGCACGCCGGCCTGCAACGCGGCGCCGACAGCGACGACCTCGTCGGGGTTGACGCCCTTGTTGGGCTCCTTGCCACCCGTCAGCTCCTTCACCAGTTCGGTGACGGCGGGCATGCGGGTGGAGCCGCCGACGAGCACCACGTGGTCGATCTCGGAGACGGAGATGCTCGCGTCCCGCACCACGTTGTTGAACGGCGCCTTCGTGCGCTCCAGCAGGTCGGAGGTGATGCGCTGGAACTCGGCACGCGACAGCGTCTCGTCGAGGAACAGCGGGTTCTTGTCCGCGTCGACCGTGATGTACGGGAGGTTGATGTTGGCCGTGCTGGAGCTGGAGAGCTCGATCTTGGCCTTCTCGGCGGCCTCCTTGATGCGCTGCAACGCCATCCGGTCCTTGGTCAGGTCGATGCCGTTGGACGCCTTGAACTTCTCGACCAGCCAGTCGACGATGCGCTGGTCCCAGTCGTCGCCACCGAGGTGGTTGTCACCGCTCGTGGCCCGCACCTCGACGACGCCCTCGCCGATCTCCAGCAGCGAGACGTCGAAGGTGCCGCCACCGAGGTCGAAGACCAGGATGGTCTGTTCCTTCTCGCCCTTGTCGAGCCCGTAGGCCAGCGCGGCGGCCGTGGGCTCGTTGACGATGCGCAGCACGTTGAGTCCCGCGATCTGGCCCGCTTCCTTCGTGGCCTGCCGCTGGGCGTCCTCGAAGTAGGCCGGGACGGTGATCACCGCGTCGGTGACGTCGTCGCCGAGGTAGGACTCGGCGTCGCGCTTGAGCTTCATCAGCACGCGCGCGCTGATCTCCTGCGCCGTGTACTGCTTGTCGTCGATCTCGGTCTTCCAGTCGGTGCCCATGTGCCGCTTCACCGACCGGATCGTCCGGTCCACGTTGGTGACGGCCTGGTTCTTCGCCGGCTGGCCCGTGAGAACCTCGCCGTTCTTGGCGAAGGCGACCACCGACGGGGTGGTCCGTGCGCCCTCCGAGTTGGCGATGACCGTCGGCTCGCCTCCCTCGAGAACCGCGACGACCGAGTTGGTCGTACCAAGGTCGATGCCGACCGTACGCGCCATGGTGCTTGTCCCTCCTGTGCTTCGCCTGTGCCTGTGACTGCGTGGGAACGCTTCCCACCAGCGATGCGGCTGTCGTGGTTGCCGCGCCGAGCGCGACAGTTGAGTGTGTCCCACTCAAGTTTTAGCGGGCCGGGTCACCGGCCGTCAATCCGGACTTGAGCGAACTGCACTCAAGGTTCCTGCCTGGGTCAACGAGCGAGGGGCCGCCGGTGTTCCCGGGCCGGCGAAATAGCTGGTCAACCGCGCTGCACCAGGACGTCACCGCTCGACGTCGTGAGGTCGAGCACCCGGTCCGCGCCCCGCGCCTGCTCGTGAATCTCCCGATCGCCGCTCGACGTGGTTCCGCCGACGCGGTAGGTGCCGGGCGGCACCGCGGCCTCGATGTCCCCGCTGCTCGTCTGCGCGTGAACACTGCCCACCCTGCCGAGGTCGAGCCCGATGTCGCCCGACTTCACGCTGGCGTTCACCGTCTCGACCCCGTCCACGTCGAGCGAGAGATCGCCGGAACTGGCCTCCGCCGACACCACACTGGCGCCGTCCTCCGCCGTGGTGAGCACGCGCACGTCCCCCGACGACGCGCGCACCGACACGTCCCCCGCGTTCTCGACCACCACGTCACCCGAGGACACCTCGCCCTCGACCCGGGTGCCGAGCGGCACCGTGACCTGGTACTCCACCGCGCAGTCGGCTCCGCAACCGTGCAGCTCCAGCGTCGTCCCGGACAGTGTGTAGGCGGCGCCGGGCTCGTCACCGTGGTAGTTCAGCCGCTGCTCGACCACGACACCCTCGGTTCCGGCCACCGCGCGCACCACCACGTCGCCGGACCCGTTGTCGAGGTCGACTCGCTCGACCGCACGCTCCACCGTGTTCGTGCGCTCCACGGTCGTCCCGGCCCAGGGCAGTTCCCAGTCGAAGGCCACCCACAGCCCGACCACGACGAGCGCGGCACCTGTCACCCCCAGCCCCACACGGCTCATGCTGGTTCAGTCCCCTCCGCTCACGACGCCTGCGCCGACAAGGCTATGGGCACGAGGCCGGGCCGCGAATCAGGACAACCCCCGGATTCGACCCTGAGGCGAGCCCTACCGAGGATCACTAGCCTGGTGGGACCAGTGACCCCGGAACCCGACTGGAGGACCCATGACCCGCGCGGGCCAGGCACCCAACCCGTACGACTCGCTCCCGCCCGTCCCGGCGTTCGCGCTGCGCAGCGACGACGTGGCGGACGGCGCGACGCTGCCCCGGCCGCACCGCAGCGGCCTCATGGGCGCGGGCGGCGAGGATCGATCCCCGCACCTGGCGTGGGAGGGCTTTCCGGCTGAGACGAAGAGCTTCGCCGTGACGTGCTTCGACCCGGACGCCCCCACCGGCAGTGGATTCTGGCACTGGGCGGTGTTCAACATCCCGGCTTCGGTCACGGAGCTGCCCTCCGGCGCGGGCGACGCCGAGGGCTCCGGGCTTCCCGAAGGGGCGCGCACGCTCACGACCGACGGCGGCGTGCGGCAGTACCTCGGCGCCGCGCCGCCCCCGGCACACGGCCCCCACCGCTACCTCTTCGCGGTCCACGCACTCGACCTGGAGTCGCTCGACGTGGGCAAGGACGCCTCGCCCGCGTTGCTCGGCTTCTCCATGTTCGGCCACACCCTCGCCCGCGCCACCCTCACCGCGGTGTACGAGAACGAAGGCTGAACGGCCGACCGGCGGTCGGAGCCGGCGATCGGCGTAACACCCCCGGCTCCGTCCGCGAAGTCCGTATGCTGGACCGCCCAGGCGAGCGGCCTCGGCAGCGGGAGGTTAGGTCGGTGAGCAGCACGCAGCCCCGAGGGCTGATCGGCTCGGTGCGACGCGCCCTGCGGGTGCTGGAGATCGTCGCCCAGGAAGGCGACGGGGTCAGCGCCAAGGCGGTGGCGCGCCGGGCCGCGCTGACGCTGTCGACCACGTATCACCTGCTGAACACGCTGGTCCACGAGGGCTACCTCGTGCGGCTCGGCCACGGCCGGGGTTTCGGACTCGGCTACAAGATCGGCACACTGCACCGGGCGCTGAGCGACGAACTCGACGTCGACGAGCGGGTGCGGCAGGAGCTGGGGTCGCTGCACCGCCGGGCCAGGGCCGCCGCCTACTACACGGTGCTGCGCGACACCGACGTGGTCGTGGCCGCGATCGCCGACTCGGACCGCTACCCACGCGCCCGGCCGCTGGAGTTCGGCTTCCACGAGGCCGCGCACGCCACCGCGTACGGCAAGGTGCTGCTGTCGGCGCTGAGCGCGAAACAGCGCAGGGACTACCTGTCCGGCGCGGGCATGCCGAAGCTGACCGAGCACACGCGGGTGCGCCTGACCGACCTGAGCCGCGAGCTGGAGCAGGTCCGGCGGGTGGGCCTCGCCAGGGACGTCGAGGAGTTCCAGCCCGAGCTGGCGTGCGTGTCGGCCCCCGTGCGTGACTCCGACGACCGCGTCACCGGCGCGGTGGCGTTCTCGGTGCCCGCGGCCGAGTTCGCCGCACGGAGGACGGAGCTGGAGCGCCACATCTGCGAGGGCGCGGCGCGGCTGGGGCGGGTTCTTACCGGTGGCACCGCGGCGGGGCCGTCCCGGATCAGCGCGGTTTGAGCAGGTAGTCGACCACCGGACGCAGTTCCTCCGCCGTGGGCGGCTCGTCGTCGATCAGGCCCTGGACGAGCAGGCCGTCGATCCCCGCGAGGAACACCCGGAACGCCACCTCGTCGTCGTGCCGCACCATCGACGTGAGCACGTCGAGCCAGCGCCGCGCGGCAGGCCGCAGCTCGGGCCGTCGCGCGGCCAGCAGGTACAGCTCGTACTCGGCCATCGTGCGCCCGCGCCGGGGACCGAGCGCCTCGGCGAGCAGTCCGGCGACCTCCTCGGCGCCCCCGCTGCCGCGCGAGCGCGCCCGGTCGATCATCCAGTACACCTCGGTGGCCATGTCGCGCGCGCAACTGATGAGCGTGGCGATGAGCAGGTCGTCGAGCGAGGCGAAGTGGTAGGTGGTCGACGTCGTCGGGATTCCGGCCTCCCTGGCCACGGTCCGGTGCGTGACCCCGGCGACGCCGTCGCGCTCGATGACGCGCAGCGTGGCCTCGACGATCTCCGCGCGGCGCTTGTCCCCTCGGGCCTTGCGCCCGTCCACGCGTTGTCTCACCGGTCACCGCCCAGTTCGAGCAGCAGCACCCCGCCGATGACCAGCGCCAGTCCGGCCACCATCGTCAGGTTCATCCGCTCGCCGAGGAACAGGGCCCCGATGACGGCCACCAGCGCGACGCCGGCCGCCGACCAGATGGCGTAGACCACGCCGACCGGCATGCCCAGCGTGAGCACGCGGGCGAGCAGGTAGAACGCCGCCCCGTAGGCCACGGCGACGACGGCGGTGGGAAGGGGTTTGGTGAAGCCCTCGGTGTACTTCAACGACACCGTGCCCGTCACCTCGGCGGCGATGGCCGCTGCCAACAGGACATACACGTTCATGACTGTTAAAATACCTGAACGATTGTCCCAATACCCAGCGAGTCGTGTGCCACATCAGCGGGACGAGCGGGAGGGCAGTAGGTTACTCATCAGTATTGAGCTAGAGCCTTTCCCGACCCCACCGCGAAGTTCCCGAACCGAAAGGCCCCGAACATGGGTGCACTGCAGATCACGATGGGTGTGATCGGCGTCGCCGTCAGCGTCGTCGCCTGGTACGTGTTCGCCGCCGGAGTGGCCCGCCAGGTCCGCATCATCCGGCTCGGCCAGCCCGACGCCACCCGCAACGGCCCGGTCGGCCCCCGCCTGCGCACCCTGGTCAAGGAGTTCGCGGCCCACACCCGGATGAACAAGTTCCGCTCCGTGGGCCCCTGGCACTGGCTGGTGATGTGGGGCTTCCTGCTCGGCTCGCTGTCCGTGTTCGAGGCCTACGGTGAGGTCTTCGTCCCGCACTTCACCTGGCCGATCATCGGCCACTGGAGCCTGTGGCAGCTCCTGCTCGAACTCCTCGGCCTCGGCACCGTCATCGGCGGCGTCGCGCTGGCGGTCATCCGTCAGCTCAACCACCCGCGCCGCGCCGACCGGCAGTCCCGCTTCGCCGGGTCGAACTTCGGGCAGGCGTACTTCGTCGAAGCCGTGGTGGTCATCGAGGGCCTCGGCATCCTCGGCGTCAAGGCGTTCAAGATCTCCAGCGGCATCGAGGACCCGCCCCTGTGGTCCAGCTTCGTGACCCAGCCGCTCGCCGCGCTGCTGCCCACCAGCACCGCCGCCGTCTCGGTCATGGCGCTGATCAAGCTCCTGTCGGCGATGATCTGGCTGCTGGTCGTCGGCCGCACGCTGACGATGGGCGTGGCCTGGCACCGGTTCAGCGCGTTCTTCAACATCTACTTCAAGCGCGAGGACGACGGCGACGTCGCGCTGGGCAAGCTCAAGCCCATGATGAGCGGCGGCAAGCCGCTCGACTTCGAGGAGGCCGACCCCGAAAAGGACGTGTTCGGCGCGGGCCAGGTCGAGGACTTCTCGTGGAAGGGCTGGCTCGACTTCTCCACCTGCACCGAGTGCGGTCGCTGCCAGTCGCAGTGCCCGGCGTGGAACACGGGCAAGCCGCTCTCGCCGAAGCTCCTCATCACCCAGCTGCGCGACCACGCCTACGCCAAGGCGCCGTACCTGCTCGCGGGCGGAAAGAAGGACGTCACCGGCGAGGAGGTCGGGCTCACCGAGGGCGACAACCCGTACGCCGGGATCGACGTGCTCGCGCTGGCCGAGGCCGAGCGCCCCCTCGTCGGCACGGGCGACGACGGCGCCGCCGCGGGCGTGATCGACCCCGAGGTGCTGTGGTCCTGCACCTCCTGCGGTGCCTGCGTCGAGCAGTGCCCGGTGGACATCGAGCACGTCGACCACATCGTCGACATGCGCCGCTACCAGGTCATGATCGAGTCGAACTTCCCGAGCGAGCTGAACGGGATGTTCAAGAACCTGGAGAACAAGGGCAATCCGTGGGGCCAGAACGCGCGGGACCGCCTCGCCTGGGCCGACGACCTCGACTTCGAGGTGCCCGTCTTCGACGGCGAGCTCGGCGACGCCGAGTACCTGTTCTGGGTGGGCTGCGCCGGAGCGTTCGAGGACCGCGCCAAGAAGACCACGCGCGCGGTGGCCGAGCTGCTGCACCTCGCGGACGTCAAGTACACGGTGCTCGGCCCCGAGGAGACCTGCACCGGCGACCCGGCACGGCGCGCGGGCAACGAGTTCGTCTTCCAGATGCTCGCCCAGCAGAACGTCGAGGTGCTGAACTCGGTGTTCGAGGGCGTCGAGACCGGCAAGCGCAAGATCGTGGTCACGTGCGCGCACTGCTTCAACACGCTGGCGAACGAGTACCCCGACCTGGGCGGCACCTACGAGGTGGTACACCACACCCAGCTGCTCAACCGGCTCGTCCGCGAGAAGCGGCTCACCCCGATGGCGCCGATCGCCGAGGACGTCACGTACCACGACCCGTGCTACCTGGGCAGGCACAACAAGGTGTACGAGCCGCCGCGTGAGCTGGTGGGTGCCTCCGGTGGATCGCTGCGCGAGATGCCGAGGCACGCCGAGCGGTCGATGTGCTGCGGCGCCGGTGGCGCCCGCATGTGGATGGAGGAGCGCATCGGCAAGCGGATCAACGTCGAGCGGGTGGACGAGGCGCTCGGCACCGCGCCCTCGAAGATCGCCACCGGATGCCCGTTCTGCCGCGTGATGCTCACCGACGGGGTCACCGCCCGCCAGAACGACGGTCAGGCGAGCGAGGACGTCGAGGTCGTCGACGTCGCCCAGCTGTTGCTCTCCGCGGTCAAGCGGGGACAGCCCGTGGCAGCCGGCGCCGCCTCCGGTGGCGAGGCCGAGGCGGACGGCCGCGCCGACGTTCCCACCGACGAGGTCGGAACTGGCACTGTGCAATCGGACGAGGACAAGCGGTGACGACCAGGCGGGATCGCGGGAAAAAAGGGCCCGATTCGGGGTTTTTTCGCCCTCGCGATCTCGCCTGAGACCCACCCTTCCGCGCTAGCATGACAACCTCGCGGACGACGGACAGGGCGAGGTCAAGGCGCAACATGCAGGGCGGAGATCGCGGTGGTACCCCGGACGACGGCGACGGCGACCAGGTACGCGACGAGGCCGACGGCTTCCCGTTCGCACGGTCGTCGCGGCGGCCCCGGCCCGAGCGGGTCGTGATGTCACCGCGTGACGCGTTCGCGGAAGGCGACGCGGACGGTCCCGCCGTCGACCGCCTCCGGGCGCGCCCGTACGTGCTGACCAAGGGCCGTACCCGTGCCCGCTCCGATCTGGCCGTCGAGACGCTCGTCTCCGCGGACCCGCAGGCCCAGTGGCAGCTGCACAAGTCCGGTTCGGAGTACCGCAAGCTGGGCACGCTGTGTTCCCATCCGGTCTCGGTGGCCGAGATCGCCGCCAACCTGGCGGTCCCGCTGGGTGTCGCCCGCGTGCTGATCAGCGACCTGGCCGACACCGGTTTCGTCCACGTCCACTCGGCGCCCGTCACCGTGGGCGGACGGCCGGACGAGGGGCTGATGCACCGCGTCCTCGAGGGCCTGCGCAGGCTCTGAGGAGCCCGTTCCCGCACGTGAGGAGCTTCGATGCCCCCGACCCACGAAGTCACCAACCAGGTCCCGCCGCTCGTCGGTCACGATGTCGCCGACGACCCCGCCCTGCTCGAAGGGCTGCGCCGGGAGGGTGCCGACTGGGCCGAGACCGAGCTGCGCGAACTCGGCGTCCTCGCCGGAGGTGAGCGGGCCCAGGAGTGGGGCAGGCTCGCCAACGAACACCCGCCCGTGTTGCGAACGCACGACCGCGTGGGACAGCGGATCGACGAGGTGGAGTTCCACCCGCACTGGCACGACCTCATGGCCGTGGCCGTCTCGCACGGCCTGCACGCGGCGCCGTGGCGGCAGGACCGGCCCGGCGCGCACGTGGCCCGTGCCGCCAAGTTCTACGTCTGGAGCCAGGTCGAGGCGGGCCACACCTGTCCGATCTCGATGACCTACTCGGCCGTTCCCGCCCTGCGCCACAGCCCCGGCCTTGCCGCGGAGTACGAGCCCCTGCTCGCCGCGCGGGACTACGACTTCGGTCTGCGGGTGCCCACGGCCAAGCGCGGCCTGATCGCGGGCATGTCGATGACCGAGAAGCAGGGCGGCTCCGACGTCCGCGCCAACACCACGCGCGCGGTCCCCGGCGGCGCTAACGGCACCGACGGCACCTACGTCCTCACCGGGCACAAGTGGTTCACCTCCGCTCCCATGTCCGACGTGTTCCTCACGCTCGCGCAGGCACCCGGCGGGCTGTCGTGTTTCCTGCTGCCGCGCGTGCTGCCCGACGGCACCCGCAACGCGCTGCACCTCCAGCGGTTGAAGGACAAGCTCGGCAACCGCTCCAACGCCTCGGCCGAGATCGAGTACGACGGTGCGATCGGCTGGCTCGTCGGCGAGGAGGGCCGGGGCGTGCGCACCATCATCGAGATGGTCAACAACACGCGGCTGGACTGCGTCATCGGTGGCGCGGCCGGGATGCGCCACGGCGCCGTGCGCGCCACGCACCACGCCACACACCGCCTCGCTTTCGGCGCCCCGCTGGTGCGCCAGCCGCTCATGACCAACGTGCTCGCCGACCTGACGGTGGAGGCCGAGGCCGCCACCACCGTCGCCCTGCGCCTCGCCGCCGCGGGCGACCGCGCCGAGCGGGGCGACGAGCAGGAGGCGGCGTTTCGCAGGCTGGCGCTCGCGGTGTCGAAGTACTGGGTGTGCAAGCGCGCTCCCGCCCACGCCGCCGAAGCCCTCGAATGCCTCGGCGGCAACGGCTACGTCGAGGAGTCGGGGATGCCCCGCCTGTTCCGCGAGTCCCCGCTGTCGTCCATCTGGGAGGGCTCGGGCAACGTGGCCGCCCTCGACACGCTGCGGGCGATGGCCAAATCGCCGGAATCGGTCGAGGCGTTCGCGGCTGAACTGCGCCTCGCCTCCGGAGCGGACCGGCGGCTCGACGACGCCGTGGCCGACGTGCTCCGCGACCTGGCCGACCCCGCCGACGCGGAGTTCCGAGCCCGCAGGCTCGTGGAGCGGCTGGCGCTGGTGTTGCAGGGCTCGCTGCTGGTGCGCCACGGCGACAAGGACGTGGCGGACGCCTTCTGCGCGTCACGGCTCGGCGGCGACTGGGGCGTCGCGTTCGGCACGCTGCCGCCCTCGGTGGCGGCCGAGGCCGTGGTGGACCGCGCCCGGCCTGCTCAGTAACCGAAGTTCTGTGTCCAGTACCAGCCGTCGGAGTTGACCCCGACCCCGATGGTCGAGATGTCGCAGTTGAGGATGTTGCGGCGGTGGCCGTCGGAGTTCATCCACGCCTCCATCACGGCGTCGGCACTGGCCATGCCCATCGCGATGTTCTCGGCGGCCGGGCTCGGGTACCCGGCGTCGGAGATCCGTTCGTCGAACGTCGTGCCGTCCTGCGAGGTGTGCGAGAGGTAACCGTGTTCGGCCATGTCGTCGCTGTGGGCCTGGGCCGAATCGCGCAGCCGGTGATCCGCGCGCACCGGGCCGCAACCAGCGTCGGCGCGCTCGGCGTTGACCAGCTCCACCACCGCGGCACCGGGTTCGGCGCCCACGGGCCCGGCTGGTTCCTCCGGCTCGGGTTCGGCGGGCTCGACGTGCTCGGCGGGCTCGGACTCGCCCGGCGTGGTGTCGTCGGGCTCGGAGGGCGGGGAGGTCGAGGAGTCCGTCGGCGGCTCCGGCGAGGAGGCCGTGTCGGGGGTGGCGCTCGTCGTGGTGCTCGGAGTGGCCGGTGGCGTTTCCTCGCTGCTGCCGGGGGTGGTCGAGGTGGTGTGCTCCGCACCCGCCACGCCCTCACTACCCAGCGGAGGGCGTACGTCGAGGTCGGACGAGTGTGCCAGCGTCGTGTCGTCCCGTGACGAATCGAGCCACAGCAGGTGACCTCCGGCAGCCGCGACCACACCGACGAGCAGACTGACCATCACCAGCAGTGATCGGACTCGCGAAGTCGGGGTGGACACAAGCCGGGAAGTTACCACCAAAGCGTGAGTTATTGAACCGTGACTTTTCTGTCAGTGCTTGCGAGGCTCGCGAGTGAGTGGTGGCGCTCGTCAGCGACGGGTGTCGACGCGGTCGAAGTTCTGGTAGGCGCGGCTCGGCGTCGGCCCGCGTTGTCCCTGGTACCGCGATCCGGCCTCCGGCGACCCGTACGGGAACTCGGCCGCGCTGGTGAGCTGGAACAGGCACAGCTGGCCGATCTTCATCCCGGGCCACAGGGTGATCGGCAGGTTCGCGACGTTCGACAGCTCCAGCGTGATGTGTCCCGAGAAGCCCGGGTCGATGAACCCCGCCGTCGAGTGCGTCAGCAACCCGAGCCGCCCCAGCGACGACTTGCCCTCCAGCCGCCCCGCGAGGTCGTCGGGCAACGTGAACACCTCGAACGTCGCGGCGAGCACGAACTCCCCCGGATGCAGCACGAACGGGTCGCCGTCGCCCTCCTTCTCCACGAGCGACGTCAGCTCGTCCTGGCGGAGCTGCGGGTCGATGTGCGTGTACTTGCTGTTGTCGAACACGCGGAAGAAGCGGTCGAGCCGCACGTCGATACTCGACGGCTGCACCATCGCAGGGTCGAACGGGTCCACCCCGAGCTGGCCCGATTCGAGCGCTTTGCGAAGGTCACGGTCACTCAACAGCACCGCTTCACCCTAACCGGCCAGCACCCGCCTCCTGACGCGGCGGGCTCGGCGCCGCCCGGTGGCGGGCGTAGGTCGGGTCGGGCGGCACGAGCCTGCCCAACTGCTCGGCGTAGCGCCTGCGCGCCACGGCACCGAGCCGCTCCTGCGCCCAGGTGGCCCCCGGCAACCTCCTGCGCACGGTCTCGGCGGCGAAGTTGCCCGCCGCGGCCGTGAGCACGGCAGCCTGCGCCACCGGGTCGTTCGGGATGCCGAGGAAGTCGGAGTTCGTCCGGCCGAGCACCAGCCTGCTGATGGAGCCGTGGACCCGCGCCGAGAGTTCGCCGAGCAGGCCACCCAGCGGGCCGTCGCCGCCGACCTCGGCGTGGGAGCGCAGCAGTGCCGCCGCGAGTCGTTGCGAGTCGGCGTCCGGCACGAACTCGGTGACGGCCAGCAACCACAGCAGCCGCCACGCATCGTCCTCGGTGGCGGGCAGCAGCTCGTCGTCCACGCCGACCAGCCAGCCCACATAACGCCACAGGTGCATGATGTCGGCGCGCTCGGTCTCCGAGTAGCGCACGCCGAGCACCCGCATGCCCATGACGTAGACCAGCGAGAACAACAGCAGCGTGCCCGCCGTCTGCACCTGGTTGATCGGGCGGTCCCACGACTCGTAATCCCAGTCGTCGCGGCTGTTCATCGCGGCCCGGACGTGCGCGTGAACGAGCCGCACCCGCAGCGCTGAGGCGTACCCGGTGGCGCCGACCCGCAGCGACCCGGGCGTGGTGACGTCGAGCCACCACTGCGTCGTCTCCACCAGCCTGCGCGCCGCCGCGTGCTCGATCGCCCCGGTTCCGACCAGCGGTTTCGTGGCACGCGACGCCAGGTAGCCGCCCATCAGGGCCATGTCGCCGAGCGGGAACAGGCTGAGCACGCCCGTCCGCACGATGGCGCGCGCACCGCGGTCGAGCCGCTGCGGATCGACCCAGTACGGCGTCGCCTCGACAGAGCGGAAGAAGTCGACCAGCTCGACGGGCGGATCGTCGAGGCTGTCGATGCCGTGCTCGGTGGCGCGGTCGAACAACGCGCGCCCCTCGCCGCGCGGCAACCGGCGCTCCATCGCGACCACCGCGTCGGCGAGCGGGTCCTCCGCCTGCGCGAACTCGCGCAGGCGTCGCCGCTGCCGCTCGGTACCCCGGATGTCGCCGGGTGCGAAAAGGCGCGTGGCGACCCGGAATCCGCCCTCCCGCAGCAGCTCGGGATCCGGCAACCGCTCGTCGGCCGTCATGACAATGAGTGTTGTCACTTTGCGGTGCGACCGTCAAGGGGCGCGCGGCGCGGGCGAGGAGTCGGGCACCCGCTTGCGGAGGCGAGATCGCCCCGGTGTAGGCTGTGTGCCGCTGCGGATGTAGTTCAATGGTAGAACATCAGCTTCCCAAGCTGAGAACGCGGGTTCGATTCCCGTCATCCGCTCCAAGAAGAAACCCCCAGGTCAGACGGCTCGATCTCGTCGAACTGGGGGTTTCGCTGTAGCAAGGGCCGCACTGACGACTCGCGCCCGTAAGCCATTTCGCGGCGCTGCTACGGTCGGCTCATGGCTCCGATGCTGTTCGCCGGAATCGCCGTCCGTGACCACGCTGCTGCGGTGCCCTGGTACGAGAAGTTCTTCGGCCGTCCGGCGTCGTTCGAGGCCACCGAAACAGAATCGGTATGGGGCCTCGCGGAGCACGGCTGGGTGTACGTCGTCGAACGCCCGGCGGACGCGGGACACGCTCTGCTCACGATCATGGTCGACGACCTCGACGCCACGGTGGCGGATGTCGGTGACCGTGGCATCAAGCCGGAACGCCGCGAAAGCTACGACAACGGTGCTCGCAAGGTGCTTTACCAGGACCCGGACGGTAACGAGATCTCGTACGCCTGGGCCCCGAGGGACTGATCCCGGAAACCGCCGTGTCCGCATTTCCCGTAGCCGTGTCCGCAGGTTGAGTAGTCGTGTCCGCAGCCCACGTAGTCGTGTTTGCAGTTCTCGTAGGCAGCTTGTGTACGACGTGCCGGACGGTACGGTGCTAGATCGGGTCGAGCTGCACGACTCCCCGCTGAGTGAGGGCGTGTCCGTCACGCTTCGTTGACGCTCCACGTCGTGTCCGCAGTTCCCGTAGCCGTGTTTGCCTCGCACGGTGCGGACACGGGGGTTCACTGGATAATCGGCAGCGTGTCCGACGTCCGGTTGGCTGGAGCGACGCGGCTTCCCGACGGTGTGTGGGTGCGGGGGCGCGGCCTACGCCACCCGCTGGCTGACGGCGCCGCCCCCGACTACGGCCTGTACCTCGGAGGACACGGACTGCGGGCCCGGCACGAGTCGTCGCTGACCTGGCCACACGACTGGGTGTTCTGGCGCGACGGGCTACTGCCGGCGGACTGGCCGGCGACGGCGGACCGGCTGCTGGAGGCACACGCCCGCGCTCGCGCGGGCCAGGCCGTGGAGTTCGCCTGCCACGGCGGGCTCGGCCGCACCGGCACGGCCATCGCGTGCCTGGCCACGCTGAGCGGTCTGTCCCCGCGCGCGGCGGTGCGGTGGACCCGCGAGAACTACCACCGCAGCGCGGTGGAGGTTCCGTGGCAACGTCGTTACGTCTCGTGGTTCGCCCGCCATACCGCGAGCACCTGAGGCGACGGCCGTCACTCGCCCGTCTCACGCAGGAACGACGATGCTCGCAAGGTGATCTACAAGAACCGGACGGTAACGAGATCTCCTACACCTGGGCCCCGAGGGACTGATCACCGAAGCTCGCCCTCCAGCAGGCTCATGAGAATCATGTCGTGCCAGCGACCCTGACCTCGGAACGCGTCGCGATGCCTGCCGTCGTGACGGAACCCCACCTTCTCGTACACGCGCACCGCCGCGTCGTTGTCCGCCACCACCCACAAGGCGATGGAGTGCAGGCGCATGGCGTCGAAGCCGTAACGACACAAGGTGCGCATTGCATCAGTGCCATAGCCGCGGCCCCACTGGTCCTTTTCCCCGAGATAGAAATCGACCTCCGCTCGCGCGGTTTCCGGCGTCGCATCTCGTAGGGTCGCGGCACCGATAAGCTGCCGCGTTACGCGCGTCTCCACCCCGAGGACGACCTTCGAGTACGTGTTCACCTGACGCTCGGCGAATCGCGCACGAATCTGTGCTAATGATTCGTCATAGTCGAAAGCCAGCCAACGCACCACGTCACGGTCGTTGTGCCACCGATGAAATGTATCAGCGTCTCCCGGCTCCAGCGGACGCAACACCACGTGTTCCCCAGTGAGCATCCCCCCATCCTGCTCGGCCGAGCGACACGGGTCGAGCCGGAAGGGCATTTTCCGAAGCATCGTGTCCTCAGTTCCCGTAGTCGTGTCTGCCTCGCACGGTGCGAACACGGCTACGCAGGCTGCGGACACGGCTGGACGCGACGGCCGTCACTCGCCTGCCTCGCGCAGGACCCGCGCGGGCGCCCTGCGCCGCCACGCCGCGTCGACGAGTTCGGCCAACTCGTCCGGCTCGACCACGTCGAGATCGACGAGGATCGCGCCGTACCCGTCGTAGTGGGGCGTGGTGTGAAAGGCGGGACCGCCTGAGGCGAGTAGCGCCTCCTTCTCGTCCAGCCCACACATCAGCACCAACCAGCCCTCGGCCTCGGTGCGCAACCGGGCGAACGTCTTGTCCGCGACTTTCAGCGCGGGGGTCCGGTAGGAGGTCGACACGCGGACGCCGGGGCGTCGTGTCGCGAGCCGCACCACGTCATCCCAACTCGGCATGCTCCGATCGTCGCAAGCTCGCGCCGGTGGTGCGCGCCGGCCATCGGCCGGACGGCCGACTCGGCCTCCACACGGTGTCCGCTCGACCGAGGTGGCGAAACCCCGCCGGGTTCTAGCGTCAGGATCATGACGACGGCCCAGGTAACTGCCTTGACGTCCGGGATGCTCGTGTTCGCCGTGGTGTGGGCGGTGGTGCTGGTCCCGCAGGTGCTCGACCACCTCGCCCGCTTCGGCCGGGTGGAGGCCCGGCGGGTGGCGACGACCGCCGCTGTCACGCTGTACGCCTGCCTCGCGGTGGCGGTGGTGTTGCTGCCGCTGCCCACGCCGGGCGAGGCCCGGCTGACACAGCTCGTGCAGCCGGTGCCGTTCCAGTGGGTCGCCGACGTGGGCACGGAACTGGACCGGTACGCCTCACCGACACTGTTCGCGCCGTTGACGCAGACGTTCCAGCAGTTCTCGATGAACGTGCTGCTGTTCGTGCCGCTCGGCGTGATCGTGCTGGCGCTGTGGCGGCGGGGCGCTCGGTTCGCGACGCTGTCCGGCCTGGGCCTGTCGCTGCTGGTGGAGATCACGCAGCTCACCGCCAACTTCGGCACCGCGCCCTACGCCTACCGCATCTTCGACGTCGACGACCTCATGGCCAACACAGCCGGGGCCGCGTTGGGCTGGCTGGCCGCCCGCCTGTTCGTCGTTCTGCGGCGGCTCAGGGCGACGAACGCCGCAGCACCGGAGCGGCGGACACGGCCTCTGCCTCACCCAACCGCACCAGGCGTTCCCGGCGCTGCCGTTCCCGCCTGCGCCCGGCACGCTGGTCCTCGTACACCACCGTCGCCGCCGCGGCGATGAGCAGGATCACCACTCCGCCGAAGACCAGAGCCAGTTGCACGCCATCCCCCTTGATGCCGTTGTGTGTGGCCCGTCACAGCCTAGGGGTTCGTGGCGTGGAACACGAGTCCGCCACGGGTCTCACGGCGCGGGAAGCACGCAGAACTCGTTGCCCTCTGGGTCGGCCAAGACGACCCAGGGATGACGCTCGTCGTTCGCAAGTATCCGTGCGCCCAGGCCGACGAGCCGCTCGACCTCGACATCCCGGCCACCCTCGGCGGGGGCGATGTCCAGGTGCAGCCGGTTCTTACCCGACTTGGGTTCGGGCACGGGCTGGAACACCAGCGTCGGATCGCCGGGCAGCTCGACGTAGGTGAGATCGTCGGCCTCCGGCCACCGCCGGGGCGGCGCCGTGCCCAGCACGCGCCGCCAGAAGTCGGCGAGCGACTCGGCGTCGGCGCAATCGACAGTGACGGCGAGAACACGGGCAGGCATACCCGCGAAAATACCCGGAGGAGACCGCGCCCACTCCTGAGCACCACTTAGCTCTACTCGGTGTAACTCGTGTGGTTCGGTGTAACCAGTTCAGCTCAGCGGGAATACCCCGTCCAGGGGAGTGACGGGCTGGCATCAGCCGGGCCGCGCGGAGGGAGGACGGGATGGCACAGAGCACACCAGGCATCGACAGGTCGACCCACACGGTGACCGTGGCCGCGCTGGACTCGGTGCCGGTCTTCCGCGAGGGGCTCAGCATGGTGGTCAACCGCACTCCGGGGCTGCGCTGGGGCGGACACGCCTCCAGCCACCACGCCGGCATTCAGATGTGCGAGCAGCTGCGGCCCGATGTCGTGATCCTCGATTCGGCACTCGATCCGCACGGCCACCTGACCCGCGTGCTCGCGGAGAACCACCCGATGCTGGTGATCGTGGTGCTGGTCGGCGAGGGGCAGCGCACCCCGAACTACCTGGCCACGGTGCTGGCGGCGGGGGCGCACGGCGCGCTTCCCCGCTCGGCGGAGGCTCGCCAGCTCACCGACGGTCTGCGTCGCGCGTTCGTGGAACGCCGCTTCACCGATCCCGCACTCGCCGCACTGGTGCCCGCGCCGCGAGCCGGTGACGCGGCGGCGGGCGAGTACCGGCCGCAGATGCCGTTGTCCCGGCGCGAGTACCAGGTGTTGCAGCTGATCGCCGAGGGCCTGGAGAACTCCGCGGTGGCCGACACCCTGTTCCTGTCGGTGGAGACGGTGCGCACGCACGTCAAGAGCATCCTGCGCAAGCTCTCCGCCCGGGACCGCACCCACGCGGTGACGAAGGCCTTCCGCTCGGGACTGCTCGTCGTCACGCCGGTGAACCACGCCCAGGCCACGCCGAGTCCCACGCCGCGCCCCACGCCGCGGCCCTGACTGGGCCGGCCCAGCGAATCTCGCGTCACAGTCCCGCCACGACACTCGCCTGCGGTTACCCATTGGTAGTATCCTGATGTTACCGGTCAGTAGGGCAGGGTGTGGCGATGCCGACCGCGCGTCCTGTCGGCGACAGGAGTGCCCAGCCGGAGTGCCGAACAACGCGTGTACGGAGTGACGACATGGGCCACTACAAGAGCAACGTCCGAGACCTGGAGTTCAACCTCTTCGAGGTACTCGGCGTGCAGGAACGCCTCGGCAGCGGGGTGCTCGCGGAATCCGACGAGCAGACCGCGCGGGGAGTGCTGACCGAGCT
The DNA here is from genome assembly GCF_005862235.1 of Saccharomonospora piscinae. Lineage (GTDB taxonomy): Bacteria > Actinomycetota > Actinomycetes > Mycobacteriales > Pseudonocardiaceae > Saccharomonospora > Saccharomonospora piscinae. The sequence goes on from NZ_VCEK01000002.1 coordinate 424,429, forward strand.
GAACAACCTCGCCGTCGGCCCGCTCGCCGAGTCGTTCGTCGACGCCGACCGCAACCCGCCCGTCTACGACCCGAAGACGTTCTCCGCGACCCTGCCGGAGTCGTTCAAGAAGAGCTACCAGGCGCTGTGGGACGGCGAGTGGTGGAGGGTCGGCCTCACCAACAACCTCGGCGGCTTCGGCCTGCCCCCCACGGTGCAGTGGGCGGCCGCCGAGCTGATGCTCGGCGCCAACCCCGCGCTGTACATGTACCTGGCGGGACCGAGCTTCGCCATGATCCTCGACCGCAACGGCACCGAGGAGCAGCAGCGCTGGGCTCAGCTCATGATCGACCGCGCGTGGGGCGCCACCATGGTCCTCACCGAGCCCGACGCGGGCTCCGACGTCGGCGCGGGCCGCGCCAAGGCCGTTCAGCAGGACGACGGCTCGTGGCACATCGAGGGCGTCAAGCGGTTCATCACCTCGGGTGACCAGGACATGACCGAGAACATCATGCACCTGGTGCTCGCCCGTCCCGAGGGAGCCGGCATCGAGGCCAAGCCCGGCACCAAGGGCCTGTCCCTGTTCCTGGTGCCGAAGTTCCACTTCGACACCAACACCGGTGAGCCGGGCGAGCGCAACGGCGCCTTCGTGACGAACGTCGAGCACAAGATGGGCCTGAAGGCGTCCACCACCTGCGAGCTCACGTTCGGCCAGCACGGCACCCCGGCCAAGGGCTGGCTGCTCGGCGAGGTGCACGACGGCATCGCGCAGATGTTCCAGGTCATCGAGTACGCCCGCATGATGGTGGGCACGAAGGCCATCGCGACGCTGTCCACCGGCTACCTCAACGCGCTGGAGTACGCCAAGGAGCGCGTGCAGGGCCCGGACCTCACCAAGCAGACCGACAAGACCGCGCCGCGCGTGACCATCACCCACCACCCGGACGTGCGCCGGTCGCTGATGCTCCAGAAGGCGTACGCCGAGGGCCTGCGCGCCGTCTACCTCTACACGGCGTCGTTCCAGGACCAGGTGTGGACGCAGGAGGGCGACGCCGAGTCGATCAAACTTGCCGAGCGCGTCAACGACCTGCTCCTGCCGATCGTCAAGGGTGTCGGGTCCGAGCGGGCCACCGAGCAGCTCGTGCAGTCGTTGCAGACGCTCGGCGGGTCCGGGTTCCTCCAGGACTACCCGATCGAGCAGTACATCCGTGACGCGAAGATCGACTCGCTGTACGAGGGCACCACCGCCATCCAGTCGATGGACTTCTTCTTCCGCAAGATCGTCCGCGACAAGGGCACGGCGCTGGCGCACGTGGCAGGCGAGATCGTGTCCTTCATCGAGTCCGAGGCGGGCAACGGCAGGCTCAAGAACGAGCGTGCGCTGCTCAAGCAGGCGCTCGACGACGTGCAGGGCATGGTCGGCGCACTCATCGGCCAGCTCACCTCGGCGCAGGAGGACGTCACCAACGTCTACAAGGTCGGCCAGCACACGGTGCGGCTGCTCATGTCGACCGGCGACCTCCTCGTCGGCTGGCAGCTGCTCAAGCAGGCCGAGATCGCGCTGGCCAAGCTCGACGGCGGCGCCTCCGCCAAGGACGTGCCGTTCTACCAGGGCAAACTCGCTGTCGCGTCCTTCTTCGCCAAGACCGTGCTGCCGGAGCTCTCCGCGCGGCGCGCCATCGTCGAGGCGGCCGACAACGACCTGATGGAGGTCGACGAGGCGGCGTTCTGATCGCGTCGCCACTCATCGGGGGCCACCGTCCGCGCGCGTCGCGCGGGAGGTGGCCCCCGGTGTTCATACGGTTGACGATCGGCGAACTGGGTACCCCGATCGGGTCAACGACCCCGGCGCTGAAGGAGCGCACAGCATGGCGATTTCGGGCATTATCTCCGCGATCCTCGTGGGCTTGGTACTCGGCGCGCTGGCACGGCTGGTCTTGCCGGGCAAGCAGGGAATCCCGATCTGGCTCACCATCCTCGTCGGCATCGCGGCAGCGTTCGTCGGCACGGCGATCGCCAGGGGGCTCGGCTACGCCGACACCGACGGCTGGGACTGGCTGGAGTTCATCACCCAGCTCGTCGTGGCCGCGATCGGGGTCTCGCTCGCCGCGGGGATCTACCCGCGCAAGCGCCTCAAGGCGTAGCGAGTTCGCGGCAGACTCGCCCACGGTGCCGTCGTGACGGTGGTGCCGTGGGCGATGTCGTGCGTGGGCCTACGTGAGGTGCGGACACAGCTACGTGGGCTGCGGACACGACTACGCAGCCTGCGGACACGGCTACGTGGGCTGCGGACACGGCGTCAGCACGGGGTGGCTTCGGCCAGGGCGTAGGTCGTCGTGGTGGTGTCCGTGCGCGGGGCACCGCCACCGTGCCGGGGGTGCCGCACCCGCGTGGTGGTGACGGCGGCGGAATCGCCGTCCCGTTCACAACGGGTGTCGATGTCCACGTCGTAGGAGCGGGTGCCCCACAGCGTGACGGTCACCTCCGAGGCCGTCACCGCCGCCCGCACGGCCAGCGCCGTCGCGGTGTCGTTGGTGAACGCGAACTCGGCGGGTGAGCCGTTGACGCCCGCCGAGACCGCGTCGAGTCCCGGCGGGTAACGCCCGAGGTAGCGCTGATGCGGGGTGCGTTCCACGACAGGCAGACCGGCGCTGTACACCGCGGCGTACAGCGTTGAGGTGAGCTGAGAGACCCCACCGCCGAGCACGCGGGGACCCGTCCCGTCCTCGTACAGCGGGGCGCGGCCGTAGCCGCGTGAGGCGGTGCGGGGGCCGGTGTGCCGGTCCAGCCGGAACGTCTCGCCCGGACGCACCACGGTGCCGTGTACCGCGGCGGCCATGCCACGCAGGTTCGACAGGACGTCCGGCGAGTGCCCGAGGGTGGTGGCGGTCGCGACCACCTCGCGGACACCCAGCGCCCGCACCTCGTCGGTGGTCACGGACGGCTCCACGGGGTCGTAGCGCACCGGCACCTCTCGCCTGCCCTCCGGGGCGGTGACCACGGCCTCGGTGAACCCGGCGAACGTGCGCTCCCACGCGATGGTCGTACCGCGCACCGAGGGCACGACCACCGGGACACCGCCCCGGAACACCAGGTCGGCGTCCCGGGCGGGACGTCTCGTGCGCAGCAGTTCGGTGCTCGCCGCCGTGCGCAGCACCGCGTGGTTCAGAGTCACGTCGAGCCGGGCGCCCTCGGGCCGCTCGGCGTCCCCGACGATGTGGAACTCCATGGCCCTGCCGAGGTCGTCCGGCAGCAGCACGGCGTCCCGGCCGTCACCGCGCAGCAGCACCGGGCCCGCGAGCAGGGGCCGGACGGTGGAGTCCAGCGTCGAATGCACGGCTTGCGCCGTCAGCCGAGGCCGCAGCACCTCGACCGGAATCTCGACCCGCCCCGGCTGCGGCCAGCGCGCCACGATCGCCGACACGGCGGCCTCCACGTCACTCACCCGCGCGCCCGCCCTCGGCTCGATCAGGTGTGCTTCCACCGCCCCCGCGTCACCGCTTTCCCCGGACTCCACGGGGCGCAGCCCGATACCGCCCTCGACAGCGGGCCGGTTCACGTGCCGCTGGGCCACCTCCCGCACCGCCGTGCGCAGGGCATATCCGTCGATGACCGGCACCGGTTCGACCTCGCGCCGACCGAACAGCGCGCCGAGGCGGGCCCACGGCTTCCAGGGCTGGCCCCCGGCATGTTCGACGGTGGCCGCCCAGTCGATGTGCAGCCCCGCGGTCGTGGGATCGAGCGGTGTCACCACCTCGCCCGCCCGCAGCTCCAGTGGCCGGGACACGCGCGGCCCCAGCTCCCGCCGCAACACCCGCTCGGCCTCGGCCGCGTCGAGGCCGCCGATGTCGACCCCGGACACCGTGACGCCACGCGGGACGTCACCGATGCTGGTGAACAGATCCACCACATATGCCACCGTCAGCAGCGCGGTCAGCGCTCCGAGCACGAGCAGCAGGTTGCCCACCCGCCGTTTCGTGCGCTGGGTGCGCCGGTCCTGGGGGACTGCGGGCAGAGTGTCCTGTGTGCTCCGCGGCGCCCCCGGCCGGAGGAGTTCCTCGGCGAAGCGGCGCTCGGCGGTGTCGTCCACGTTGTCGGAACCACCCACCGGCGCCCTCCCGCGTGCCTACAGGTACAGGCCCGTGCCGTGCTCCGTCCGCTCGCTGGCCACCGCGTGCACGTCGCGTTCCCGCATCACGAGGTACGCATCGCCCTGGATCTCGACCTCGAGTGGTTCCTCCGCGTTGAACAACACGCGGTCGCCGACCTTGACGTTGCGCACGTTGTTGCCCACTCCGAGCACGTTGCCCCAGGACAGGCGCCGGGCGACCTGGGCGGTCGCCGGGATCACGATGCCCCCGGTGCTACGCCGCTCGCCGTCGGACGACGGCATGCGCACGAGCACCCGATCGTGCAGCATCTGGATCTCGAGCTTCGCGTCCGACGTGAGTGGACTGTTGGGTTCTGACACGGGATTCATGCTACGTCGCGGGAACGGACCGGATCTCGGCCGCGTGCCTACTCGGCCGGAGTTCCCGCCATGACGAGCGGCAATCCTCGGTCACCCTCGGATTCGAGCGATACGGGCACACCCCAGTCCTGGCGGGTGACGCGGCAGACCGGGTGCTCGGCGTCGGAGGCACAGCTCGCGGCCTGCGCGACGACCTGCACCACGCCACCCTCGACACCCTCGGCGAGGGTCAGGGTGCGCTCCAGGTCGGTGCCCACCCCGCCGCCGTCCACCAGCAGTTCGGGCGGCGAGGCACTGACCTCGAGCCGCGTGGAGGGGCCGTACCGGTCGTCGAGCTTCTCGCCCGGCGGCGGCACGAACGTCACCGTCAGCCGCACCTGCCCCGGCGCGAGCACGGTGGCGGGCCTGCTGACCGCGAGCTCGTCGCCGTCGACGACGGCACCGACGTCACCACCGGCCGCCTCCGCGCGGTCGGCTTCGGCCACGCCGCCGTCGTGCAGCGCACGCAACCGGTGGGCCGCCGACTCCACGACCAGCACTCCACCGTCGGTCACGACGAGACCGGTGGGCTCGGCCAGTCCCTGCCGCAGCGTCGTCACCGTGCCCTCGGCCGGGTCGAAGCGGCGGACGGCGCCGTTGTAGGTGTCGGCCACGGCCACGGCACCGTCCGGCAGGACCGTGACGTCCACCGGATGCTGGAACAGCGCCCGGTCGGCTGGCCCGTCGCGGTGGCCGAAGGTGAACAGGTCGTGGCCCACCGCCGTGCGGACCTGGAACCCGCCCGAATCGCCGTCGGGTTCGAGGTAACGCAGGGCCGAGGTCTCCGCGTCGACGAGCCACAACCGCTCGCCCGCCACGGCGAGGCCGGAGGTCTGGGCGAAGAACGCCTCACCGGCCTGCCCGTCGCGCAGTCCCTCCACGGTGGTGCCCGCGAACCGCGAGATCGTGCCGGCCACGGGGTCGAACACGCTCAACGTGTGGTTGCCCGCCATCGCGACGATCACGCCACCCGCCGCATCCCACCACCGCGCGTCCCACGGACTGGTGAGGTCCACGTCCAGCGCGGGGCCCGAATGCTCGCCGTCCCGCCACTGCCGCCCGGTCCCGGCCACGGTGCGCACGGCGCCGGTGCGGAGGTCGATGCCCCTGAGCAGGTGGTTGGCGGTGTCGGCGACGAGCAGGTGGTAACCCACCCGCTCGGCGACGTGGGTGGGCAGCAGCGTCAGCCCGGAAGGCTCGGCGAAGCTCGCCACGTCGAAGGCACCGTCGGCGGCGCCGCGCGTGCCGTCGCCGAAGCGGCGCAGCAGCGTCTCGGCGTCGGAGGCGAACTCCGCGACGGAGTGCCGGGCGGTGTCGGCCACCAGCACCCGCCCCTCGGCCGTGACCACGGCCTTGGAGGGAAAGTGCAACGGCGCGTCCTCGGCGGTCTCGGCGGTCTCGGCGGTCTCGGCGGTCTCGGCGGTCTTGTCGCCGTCGGCGGGGTCCGCCGCGGTGCGGTCCAGCGCACCCCGCCGCAGCGTTCCCGCGCTCTCGTGCGTCGCCACCAGCTCCGCGATGACCCGGCGCAGAGCCTCGCCGTGGCCCTCACCGGCGGCGACGTGGACGACGTAGCCCTCGGGGTCCACGAGCACCAGCGTCGGCCACGCCTTCACGGCGTACTGCTGCCACAGGGCCATCTCCGGGTCACTCACCACGGGATGCCGTACGTCGTAGCGGGCCACGGCGGCGGTCACCGAGTCGCGGCCGCCCTCGTGGGCGAACTTCGGCGAATGCACCCCCACGGTCACGAGCACGTCGTGGAACTCGTCCTCCAGCGGACGCAGCTCGTCGAGGACGTGCAGGCAGTTGACGCAGCCGGACGTCCAGAAGTCCAGCAGCACGATCTTGCCGCGCAGACCGGCCAGCGTCAGCGGCGCGCCCCCGGTGTTCCACCAGGCGTCGCCGGTCAGCTCGGGTGCGCGCACGCGGGCGCGGGGTTTCGACTGCTCAACACTCACGATCGAAGTGAACAACACGGGGTGGCCGGGTCTTCCGCGGGGTGGCCCGCCGGAGTCGATCGTCACGATGACGTCGCAGGGGTTTGGATTGTCGCCGACGCTCTCGCCGCTGATCGGGGCGGGGAACGCTGGTAGCAGGCCGTCCCACCTCAGCGGGCTCGCGTCGGGCCTCCCGCGGGTTCGGTGAGGGTCACCGTCGGACTCGTCGACGGTGACTGGGGTGAGCTGGACGGCACCGCCTGCCGCCCGGAGCATCCGGACAGGGTGACGGCGAGCAGGACCGCGGCGGCGCTGAGGGCCGCGGGAGTGGCGAGACGCATGGGGACAGGCACTTCCCTCGGCAGGGTGGCGGACACCCGGGGTCATCGCGGCCACGGCCCGCGACGTTACGAGCCGTTGTTCCGGCGCAGGGTCCGCGTGACACCGGCCGCGACCGTGGTCGCCAGAATCCAGCCCATCGCGGTGAACCCGGTCGAGACCCACTTGTCCGCACCGGACATGTGCCAGCGGTTCTTGTTGCCGAAGTCGGCGATGGGCACCAGCAGATCCACCGTGTACAGCACGGGGTTCCATTCCAGCCCGGTGTCGTCCATGTTCACCGCACAGCGTTCGCCGATGACGACGAAGCGCCCCGCGTCGGCGACGCAGTCGTCGCTGCCCAGGCCGAACCAGAGGCTGCCGAGGACGAGCATCCCCAGCAGCCACGCCAGCGCGCGCACCGGGCGGTAGCCGTAGCCCATCATCCAGCGCTGCAACCAGCTCCACACGCGCACACCCACGCCGAACACCCAGCGATAACCGCTGGCCAGCGCCTCGTAGCGGTACTGCTGCTTGCGCATGAGCACCGAGTCGGCGTGTTCCTCGTTCCCGGAGGCTCGCAGCATGGTGGCGAGCTGATCGTAGGGCCCCGGCCGGTAGCCGCGGGCCGCGTGCCGTAACCAGGTCAGCCGCTGCTCGACCGCCACGTCGTTCTTCAGGGCGATGGGCGTGTCCAGCGCGCCATAGCGGAAGTCCTCCAGCTCGACACCCTCGCTGGCGTACCACAGCTGCTCGTTGTCGTGGAGCGTCCCGCACTGGGCGCCGCGGAGCGAGATCCGGCCCTGGGGCGCCGAGAACGGAGTGAACTCGAACTCTTCGGCCACGCAGTCTCCGGCGTCGAGCGCGAAGTGTCCCCCCGGTGCGGTGAGCACCGCACCGTCGAGGGCGATCCGGCGCTTGACCACGGCGCCGTCGAGGGTCACGCCGCCGTCGGCGCGGAACCCCCCGCCGTCGCCCCTGCTGTGCATGAGTACGTCCCGCGCCGCCTGGACCGAGCGCAGGTCCACCGCCCAGTCGCCCGCGTCCTCGTCCCGCTCCGGCTCGGACACATCAAGGTTGGAAAGGTTGATACTGCCGCCGACGGTCACACCCTGGAGACGCACGGTTCCCTTGGAGACGCACCCGGCCAGCATCAGACTGCCCGACACGCGGGTGCGCCGGGCCGAGAAGGCGTCGCTGCCCGCGTGGGTGAGTGTGCCGCCATGGAAGCGCACGCTGCCGCGAACGATGACATCGGCCAACCGGAACTGGCCCTCGGTGCGCAACCTGCCGCCTTCGAGGTCGCCGTGGATCTGGCTGCCGTCCAGGTGGATCGCCCTGTCTCGGTACGGCGGCTCCGAGTTGCCCACCGTGACGGTGGCACCCGCGAGCCGCAGCGATCCCCCGATGTAGGTGTTCACCATGCGCAACGTCCCCGTGGCGGTCAGCCCGTCGCTCAGTTCGACGTTGCCGTCCACGTGCATGCGATCGGCGATGAACGCGGGGTGCGGGTCGACGTACCAGTCGCCGGTCTTCCAGGCGTCCACCACGATCTCGCCTGCCGGGTCGACCCGCAGGCGCGCCGACCGGAACACCAGATCGCCCGCCACCCGCATGCTGGGCATGAACACCAGGCCGTCGGCCGTGAACGGCCGCTGCGAGCCCGAGTGCCCGAAGTTGTCCACCTCGCACAGCAGGCTGCCCGACACGGAAACGCCGTTGCCGTTGAGCGCGAAACCTCTGGGGTTGCGAAGCGACGCGCCCGAGAAGTTCACGTTGCCGCCCGCCCGCAGCCCCGGGATGCGAACCTCGCCCTCGGTCACCAGCCGGTACGCGAGAAACGCCCCGGTGACGACGAGCCGGTCCGCCTGCAGCGCCTTGCCCGTGGAGTGCCGGATGGTGGTCCCGGTGAGGATCATCGACCCCTCGATCACGGCGTCGGTGAAGTTCACCGCCGCGTCCGGAACCCCGCGCTCGGCGCCCAGGTCGGACCCCGGCGCGATACCGTTCACCTCCACCTCGCAGCGGATGAGCCGGACGTCGTTGCGGCTGCGCACGTTCCTGGCCTTGAGCCCCGGCAACCGACAGCGCCGAAACGCCAGCCCGAGTAGATTCGCCTCCCGCACGTCGGGCGGGTATTGGAACCGGCAGTTATCGAACCGGAACAGCACCCGCAGATCCGCGGCACGCAGGTCGAGCCTGCCGGTGATGTAGCGGTTCTCGATCTGCAGGATCGGCGCGTTGCTGGCCTGTCGCCGCCACCGCAGCAGCCCGCCCCCGTCCGGTTCGAACAGCGGCCGCAGCAGCTCCTCGGCGTCGATCACGGCCTCGGGCGGCGGCGGGGCGGCGGCGAACGGGTCGAAGGTCTCCGGGCCCGGGATTTCCCCGTCCGGCCCGTCGTCCGGGCTCCCCGCGGACGGTCGCCAGCGGATCGTCGGCACCGTGCCCCCTCGCTCGCCCCAGCCGACGGCGGCGGTCACCGCCGTCAGTACTGGGACGGTCGCCGTGCGCGATCAGTTCCCGCGCGAGGGCGCGACGCTACTCGTTGACGTGGACGGGGTTGAGCACCCGGGCGAGGAACGTCTGCGTCCGCTCCTCCCGGGGATCGCCGATCACCTGGTTCGGCGGGCCCTGCTCGACCACCACACCGCCGTCCATGAAGAGCACCGTGTCGGCGACCTCCCTGGCGAACTGCATCTCGTGGGTGACGACCAGCATCGTCATGCCCTCGTCGGCAAGGGTGCGCATCACCGCGAGCACGTCCCCGACCAGTTCCGGGTCGAGCGCCGAGGTCGGCTCGTCGAACAACATCACGGCGGGGTCCATCGACAGTGCCCGCGCGATGGCGACGCGCTGCTGCTGCCCGCCGGAGAGCTGGGCCGGCATCGACCCGGCCTTCTCGGCCAGCCCGACCCTGGTGAGGTTGTCGAGCGCGATCCGCTCGGCCTCGGCCTTGTCCCGCTTGAGCACCTTGCGCTGCGCCACGGTGAGGTTGTCCAGCACGGACAGGTGCCCGAACAGGTTGAACCCCTGGAACACCATGCCGATCGCGCGCCGCGCCTTGTCGATGTCGACGTCGGGGTCAGTCAGCTCGAAGCCGTTGACGACCACGGTGCCCGAGTTCGGCGCCTCCAGGACGTTGACGCACCGCAGCAGCGTCGACTTGCCCGAGCCGGACGGCCCGATGACGCACACCACCTCGCCGCGCCGGACCTCCATGTCGATGCCCTTGAGCACCTCGAGGTGGCCGAAGGACTTGTGCAGGTCCGAGACCTGGACGATCACGTCACTCATCAGGCCGTCACCTTCAACCCTTGCTCCTCCTTGCGGCCACTGCGGCGCTCCAGGTACCGCGAGAGATAGCCCAGCGGCACGGTGATGATGAGGTAGCACAGCCCGGCCAGCAGGATCGGTGTCAGCGAGCCGGTCGCGTTCAACCCCTCCCTGCCGAACTTGGCGAGTTCGTACTCGTCCCGGGCCAGCCCCAGCAGGTAGATCAACGACGAGTCCTTGGTGAGCAGGATCAGCTCGTTGGTCAACGGCGGCAGGATGATCCGGAACGCCTGCGGGATCACCACCGTCACCGTGGTCCTCGCCTGCGACATCCCCAGCGACCGGGCCGCCTCGATCTGCCCGTGCGGCACCGCCTGGATGCCCGCGCGCAGGGTCTCGGCGATGTAGGCCGAGCCCACGAGACCGAGCGCGATCGCCGCGGTGGAGTAGATGTCGAACCGGATGTCGAACGCCAGCGGCACGCCGTAGCCGAGTGCGATGAACACGAGCAGCGCGGGGATACCGCGGAAGAACTCGATGTAGAGCGTCGCCAGCCACCGGTAGGGGCCGACCGACGACAGCTTCATCAACGCCAGGACCATGCCGATGCCCAGTCCCAGCGCGAAGCCGAGGCCGGTGTAGATGACCGTGTTGACCAGCGCGGTGGACAGGATCGCGGGGAACTGGGTCGCCGCCGCGTCGACGTTGAAGAACGCGTCCTTGATCGTCCCCCAGTCGGCGAACACGCCGAGCAGGACGAAGAACAACACCAGCACGGCGTACTGCACGCCGCGGATCAGCTGCGCGCGCTTACGTCGCGACATCGCCATGACGAGAACTCCTCAGGACCGGCCGGTGGCGGCCCCGGCGCGTGCGCGCCGCCCGTGGGCCGCCACCGGCTCCACCGACTCTCGCGAGTGGTGTCGACGTGGTCGGGTGACTACTTGCTCTCCGGCTTCTGCCCGAACCACTTCTCGTAGATCTCGTCGTAGCGGCCGTCCTCCTTGGCTGCGGCCAGGACCTCGTTCACCTTCGACAGCAGCGCGCCGTTGCCCTTGCGGACCGCGATGCCGTACTCCTCGCCGGTCTCGAACTCCGTGGTGACCTCGACGTCGTCGTTGCTCTTGGCGAAGTCGTAGAGCACGGAGTTGTCGTTGATGCCCGCGGCGACCTGGTCCGTCTTCACCGCCGTCTGCAGCAGCGCGAGGTCCTCGAACTGGCGCATCTCGTAGCCGAACTCCTCCTGGTTCTGTTCGGCGTACTCCTCACCGGTGGTGCCGAGCTGCACGCCGAGCACCTTGCCCTCGAGGTCACCCAGCTCGGCGATGTCCGAGTTCTGCTTCACGAGCAGGGCCTGGTTCGCGTCGTAGTAGCCGTCGGAGAAGTCCATCACCTTCGAGCGCACGTCGGTGATGGTCATCGCGGCGGCCGCGACGTCGCACTGCCCGGTGTCCAGTGCGGCACCGGACTCGATGCTCTCGAACGAGGTGTCGAAGATTTCCTGCTCGACCTCCAGCTCCTCGGCCACGAGATCCACGAGCTCGACGTCGAAGCCCACCGTCTCGCCACCCTCGGTGAACTGGAAGGGCTTGTAGGGCAGGTGGGTGCAGGTGGTCAACGAGCCGTCGTTGACCAACGAGACCTCGTCACCGGCCTCGCTCTCGCCACCGGTGTTCACTTCCTCCGCGCAGCTTGCCGCGGTGACGGCGAGGGCGAAGGCGGGCAGCAGGGTAAGCGCCCTGGTGAGACGACGCGCCACGGTGTCACTCCTAGTAATCCATACCGGCCAGTTAATGCATCCTGCCACCTGGATGCGCTAATGCGCAGCATCGGCTCCGTTACAGCAACGTTGCGTTGCCCGTTACTCAACTCCGGGAGTGAGCGTCGAGCACGGTGGCGACCGCCTCCGTCACCCGCTGGGCCTGGTCGAGGTGCAGCCACTCGTCGGGCACGTGCGCGTTCGAGTCCGGGCCGAGCGCGCCCGTGACGAGGAACTGGGCCTCGGGGTACTTCTCGCCGAGCAGGCCCATGAAGGGGATCGACCCACCGAGGCCGACGCTGCGCCACGGCGCGCCGAACACGTCGTCGCTGACCCGTTCCAGCGCCGTCGCCAACCACGGCGACAGCGCGGGGGCGTTCCAGCCGTCGGCGGCCTCCAGCCCCGACAGCTCCACGGTCGCGCCGTACGGCACGTCCGTGGTCAGGGCCCGCGAGATCGCGGCGAGCGCGGCCTCCGAGTCGGCGGTGGGCGGCAGCCGGAAGCTCAGAGCCAGCGTGGTGCCCGCGCGCAGCACGTTGCCCGCGTCAGCGGGTTCGGGCAGCCCCGACGCGCCGATCACGGACAACGTCGGCCGCCAGCTGTTGTTCAGCAGCAGCTCCACCTCGTCGGCCACGACGGGGCCGGTGGTGCCGTGCCACGGCCATGCGCCGACGACCGAACCCGGCGCGGACTCGGCCGTGGCCCTGGTCTCGGCGATCCGGTTCGCCGGGATCTCCACATGGCACGCGCCGAGCTTGAGCTGGCCGGTGGCGGAGTCCTCCACCCGGTCGAGCAGGGCCCGCAGCACCCGGAACGAGCTGGGCACCACGCCGCTGGCCAGGCCGGAGTGCTGCGCCGTCTCCAGCACCCGCACGGTGACGTCGACCTGGGCCATCCCGCGCAGGCTGGTCGTGAGCCACAGCCGCTCGTAGTCGTTGCCGCCGGAGTCGAGGCACACGACCAGCGACACCCGGCCCAGACGGTCGGTCAGGTGGTCGAGGTAGGCGGGCAGGTCGGGGCTGCCGGACTCCTCGCCGGTCTCCAGCAGCACGACGGTGCGCGCGTGCGAACCGCCCGCCTCCCGCACCGCCGCCAGCGCGACGGTGGCGGCGTAGCCCGCGTAACCGTCGTCGGCGGAGCCGCGCCCGTACAGCCTGCCGTCGCGGATCACCGGCGTCCACGGGCCGAGTCCGTCGGCCCAGCCGCCGACGGGCGGCTGCTTGTCCAGGTGGCCGTACATGAGGACCGTGCCCCGGTCCTCGGCGCCCTGGGATTCCTCCGTGGCCGGCACGTCCAGCAGCAACACGGGGCTGCGGCCGGGCAGTCGCACCACGTCGGTCGTCGCCCCGGGCAGGTCGGCGGCGTCGAGCCAGGACCGCACGTGCCGCACGGCCTCGTCGAGGTGGCCGTGTTCCGCCCACTCCGGGTCGAAGACGGGCGACAGCGCCGGGATCGCGACGAGGTCCGACAGGCTCGGCAGCACGTCATCGGCCCACCGCCGCCGGACTGAGTTCTTCACACTCTCCAGTTCCACGGACACCATCGTGCCACCCGCACACCACTGTGTCGGTCGTCACACCACGTGGAAGGGGGCCACCCGCGGCCCGGCCACGGCGCGTCGAAGGGGGGCCCGCGCGAGCCGTGACAACACAGGTCCGGCCGTTGCTCGCCGTTGCGACCATCGGCGGTGACACGGTTGGTAGTCCAAGCGTTTACGCAGCTCATCGACAGTGTGGCCGCAACGAATCGGGATCGGGGCCTCTCCACAGGGCGGGTTTCCATGCCAGGATGAGCGCGTGAACCGTCACCGCCGACGGGCATCAGCGCTGTGGACCCCAACCGCGCACACGGTGACCGGCGGCGCGCCGCACCGGTCGCCACAAGCGGCCGTGCGGCACGACACCAAGGAGATGCGATGTCGTCCCCCGAACAGTGGACGCGCCCGCAATCTGGCGCCGGCTCGGCCGCGACAGCGGCGCAACCGTCCCCAGAGCAGGTGATTGCGGGCTTGCGAGCAACAACCGAAGGCGGAGCCGAGCTGACCCAGCTCCTCACCCCCGAGGGTGAGCGGCTGCCCTCACCCCAGTTCGACCCCTACCTCACCGACGTCGACGCCGAGACACTGCGCGGGCTGTACCGCGACATGGTCCTGGTCCGGCGGGCCGACCGCGAGTGCAACGCCATGCAGCGGCAGGGCCAGCTCGGCATCTGGGTACCGCTGCTCGGCCAGGAGGCCGCGCAGGTCGGCTCGGGCCGCGCACTGCAACCGCAGGACATGGCGTTTCCCAGCTACCGCGAGCACGGCGTCGCCTACACGCGCGGTGTCGACTTCACCGAGCTGCTCGGCATCTTCCGGTGTACCGACCACAGCCAGTGGGACTTCGCGGGCCACCGCTTCCACCCGTACACCATCGTGATCGGCAACCAGGTGCTCAACGCCGCCGGTTACGCGATGGGCCAGAAGTTCGAGGGCAAGGTCGGCGAGGAACCCGACGCCGAGGCCACCATCTGCTACTTCGGTGACGGCGCCACCAGCCAGGGCGACGTCCACGAGGGCTTCGTCTGGGCCGCAGTCTACGACGCGCCGCTGGTGTTCTTCTGCCAGAACAACCAGTGGGCCATCTCCGAGCCCACCGAGCGCCAGTCCCGGCTTCCGCTGTACCAGCGCGCCCGCGGCTACGGATTCCCCGGGATCCGTGTCGACGGCAACGACGTGCTGGCCTGCCTCGCGGTCACGCGCTGGGCGCTCGAGGAGTGCCGCCGGGGCAACGGCCCGGTGCTCATCGAGGCGTACACGTACCGCATGGACGCGCACACCACCACCGACGACCCCACCCGCTACCGCCTCTCGGACGAGCTGGAGGCGTGGAAGCTCAAGGACCCGATCGAGCGCGTGCGCGTCCACCTGTCCCGCTCCGGTGGCGCCGACCAGGACTACTTCGACGAGGTGCAGGCCGAGGCCGACCGGTTCGCGGCGGAACTGCGCGACTTCTGCTTCGCCATGCCCGACCCGCCGCCCGAGCGCCTCTTCTCCTCCGTCTACTCGGAGCCCTCGCCGCAGCTCGACGCTCAGCGCGAGGAGTACCTGGCCTACCACGCCGGGTTCGCGGACGGGGGGCACCGGTGATGGCGGCCCCCGTGACCTCAGCGAAGCCCGTGACCGAGACCCACACCGAGACGCAGGCGACCGTGCAGAAGCTCACCATCGGCAAGGCGCTCAACGCGGGCCTGCGGGCCGCGATGGAGGCCGACGACAAGGTCATCATGATGGGGGAGGACGTCGGCAAGCTCGGCGGCGTCTTCCGGATCACCGACGGACTGCAGAAGGACTTCGGCGAGCACCGGGTGCTCGACACCCCGCTGGCCGAGTCCGGCATCATCGGCACCGCCGTCGGCCTGGCCGTGCGGGGCTTCCGGCCCGTGTGCGAGATCCAGTTCGAGGGGTTCATCTTCCCCGGCTTCGACCAGATCTCCAGCCAGCTCGCCAAACTGCACTACCGCACGCAGGGCGAGGTGAAGGTGCCCGTGGTGATCCGCGTGCCGTTCGGCGGCGGCATCGGCGCGGTCGAGCACCACTCCGAGTCGCCCGAGTCGCTGTTCTCGCACATCGCGGGCCTGCGGGTCGTGTCGTGCTCGAACCCGGTCGACGCCTACTGGATGATTCAGCAGGCCATCCGGTGCGACGACCCCGTGCTGTTCTTCGAACCCAAGCGGCTCTACCACTCCGGTGCGCTCAAGGCTCCGGTGGACACCACGGCCACACCCGACCCGCTGTTCGCCTCCCGCACCGTGCGGCAGGGCACGGCGGCGACGGTCGTGGCCTACGGCCCCTCGGTACCGGTGTGCCTCGACGCGGCCAGTGCCGCGGCGGAGGAGGGCCGGTCGCTGGAGGTCATCGACCTGCGGACACTGTCGCCCCTCGACCTGGAGCCCGTGTTCGAGTCGGTGCGCCGCACCGGCAGGCTCATCGCGGTGAGCGAGGCGCAGTCGGAGTCGTCGATCACCTCCGAGATCGCCGCGCGCGTGCAGCAGGAGTGCTTCTACTCGCTGGAGGCTCCGGTGTTGCGCGTGACGGGGTTCGACACGCCCTACCCGCCGGCCAAGCTGGAGGAGCACTACCTGCCGGATCTGGACCGGGTGCTGCACGCCGTCGACCGCGCGCTGGAATGGTGAGGGGAAGCGATGCCTGACTACAAGCACTTTCCCCTCGCCGACACCGCCGAGGGGCTCACCGAGGCCGAGATCATCGACTGGAAGGTCAAGCCCGGCGACGAGGTGACGGTCAACCAGATCGTCGTGGAGGTCGAGACCGCCAAGGCCGCCGTCGAGTTGCCCATCCCCTGGGCAGGCGTGGTGACCGAACTGCTGGTGGAGCCGGGGCAGACGGTGGAGGTGGGGACGCCGATCCTCACCGTGGACGTCGATCCGCAGGGCGCGGCGGCCGTGAACGGCTCCGGCTCCGCTGCTTCCGCTGTTTCGGCCGAGACCACCGAGACCACCGAGACCACCGAGACCACCGAGGCCGCCGAGGCCGATGCCGACGAGATGAAGCCGCTGGTGGGCTACGGGTCCAAGACCACGGTGGCCAAGCGCAGGGCGCGGAAGTCGCAGGCCACGCCAGCGGCACCCGCCCCGGAGCCGGTGCAAGCGGTGACGGTCGTGGCACCCCGCCCGGCATCCGAGCAGGCCGCCCCGGCGGGATACGTGCCGCTGGCCAAGCCGCCCGTGCGCAAGCTGGCGAAGGAGCTGGGCATCGACCTGCGCACGGTGGCGGGATCGGCCGAGGGCGGAGTGATCACCCGGGAAGACGTGCGGCGGGCGGCGGACGGCACCGCCGAGACCGCCTCAGCCGCACCGCAGCCGGTCACGGCCGAGTACGACCCCGCGACGCGGGAGCGCCGCGTGCCCATCCGAGGTGTCCGCAAGGCCACCGCCAACGCGATGGTGGGCAGCGCCTTCACGGCTCCGCACGTCACGGAGTTCCTGACGATCGACGTGACGCCCATGATGGAACTTCGGCAGAAGTTGAAGGGCGCCCCGCAGTTCTCCGGAGTCAAGCTGACCCCGCTGGTCATCGCGGCGAAGGCGGTGTGCCTGGCGGCGCGCCGCACTCCCGACGTGAACGCGGTGTGGGACGAGAGTTCCGGCGAGATCGTCTACAAGGACTACGTACACCTCGGTATCGCGGCGGCCACCCCGCGCGGTCTCGTGGTGCCCAAGGTCCGCGACGCCGACCGCAAGTCGCTGGCCGAACTGGCGGGCGACATCGGGGAACTCACCGCCGTCGCCCGCGACGGCAAGACACCACCTGAGGCGATGCTGAACGGCACGTTCACCATCACCAACGTCGGCGTGTTCGGTGTCGACACCGGGACGCCGATCATCAACCCCGGTGAGTCGGCGATCCTCGCGCTCGGCGCGATCCGCGACATGCCGTGGGTCGTGGACGGCGAACTCGCCGTGCGCAAGGTGATGCAGCTGTCGCTGAGCTTCGACCACCGGGTGATCGACGGACAGCAGGGCTCGCAGTTCCTCGCCGACGTGGGCGCGCTGCTGGCCGATCCGGCTGTGGCGATCACCTACTGACGGCACGCTCGCGGCCCGCCGAGAGATCGGACTCGGCGGGCCGCGAGAGCCGTCCCCTCAGCGAAGCAGTCCGCGTTCCCGCAGCTCGTCCAGGACCAGCCCGCCCGCCGTCGAAACCAGGTGGCGATCGGCGTGGGTGAGCCAGCGCAGCTCAGCCACCTCACTGCTGGCGGTGAGTTCGCCCTCGTAGTCGGCGGTGTAGCAGCTCATGCGCACCACGCCGTCGGCGCGGCCGTGCGCGGGAGCCTCGACGGTTCCGCTGTGCCGCGCGGTGCCGGTCACGATGTCGACGGCCAGTTCCTCGGCGACCTCCCGCACGAGCGTGTCGAGATCGGACTCGCCGGGTTCCCGCTTTCCGCCGGGCAGAAAGTAGACGTCCTCCCCGCGCGAGCGGGCACCCAGGACGCACCCGTCCCGCAGCAGCAACCAGGCCACCTTGTCGATGAACACCACGCGGGCAGGCTACGCATCCGCACCGGGCAGCGGGAGCAAATCGCCGGGCCCGCGCGTTGAACATCATATGGCCGCCATCTTCCTGCTCTGGGTGATCGCCGAGATCGCCGCGATCTGGGCCGTCGCGTCGCTCGTCGGCTTCCTCGCCACGCTCGGCCTGCTGCTCGCCGGTGCCCTGGTCGGCTCGTGGCTGGCCCGGCGCGAGGGCGGCAAGGCCGCACGCGCGGTGATGGACACGGCGCGCGCGGGACGCTCACCTCACAACGAGGTCACCGACGGCATGCTCATCGGGCTCGGCGGAGTACTGATCTTCGTGCCCGGATTCGTCAGCGACGTCGCGGGCCTGCTGCTGCTCCTGCCGCCCACCCGGGCCCTGGTGCGGCGTTCGTGGCTGCGGCGGCTGGAACGGCGTGGGCCCGCGCAGGCGCGGGGATTCGCGAGCCGCAACCGCGTCATCGTGGTGGACAGCGAGGTCGTGTCCGATCAGGGTCGGGAGACTCGCGGTGACGACCGGCGCGGACCACCAGACCCACCCCAGCGCCCGATCATCGAGTCCGAGTGACCGGTCGGCCACCCCGCGTCGGCATCAGGAACCTCCAGGTCAGGTAGCGTTTGGCCGGACAACAGGAGGTACTGGTGGCGCAGGACGTACAGCGCTCCCCCGAACGGGCGAAGCGACTGCCCCGAGCGGTCCGCGAGAAGCAGATCCTCGACGCGGCCGTGGCGGTGTTCTCCCAGCACGGCTACCACCTCGCGGCGATGGACGAGATCTCCGACGTCGCGGGTGTGTCGAAGCCGATGATCTACAGCTACCTCGGCGCGAAGGAACAACTCTTCGCTCACTGCGTACGCCGCGAGTCCACCCGGCTGCTCACCGCCGTGCGCGACGGCATCCGGCTCGACGTGCCGCCGGACATGCAGCTGTGGCACGGCCTGCGCTCGTTCTACGGTTTCGTCGCCGGATACCGCGAGTCCTGGATCGTGCTGCACCGGCACGCGCTGACCGCGGGTTCTCCCTTCTCGGACGAGGTCACCGCGCTGCGCGGACGTGCGATCGAGCTGGTGAAGGGCCTGGTCGTCTCGGCGGGCACCGAGCGCGGGCTCGCGCCGCAGGCGGAGTTCTCCGGCGAAGGCATGGCCGCCGCGCTGGTGGGCGCCGCCGAGTCGCTCGCGGACTGGTGGCTCGACCATCCCGACGTCTCCGACGGCGTGCTCGCGTCGTGGCTGATGAACCTGACGTGGCTGGGCTTCAACGACCTCGTGGAGGGCGACGTCTGGCGGCCCACGGAGTGACGCTCACTCCGGGGTGATCGTGCCCGTGAGGTGCGGCGTCGGCTTGCGGGCGTGCCACAGCTCGAAGGCCCAGCCCGCCGCGCCGGAGTGCCAGGACGTGAACCCGACCGTGGCGGGCAGCAGCACCGGCCGCTTGAAACCGACGTCGAGGGTGTAGGCGCCGGGCAGCCTGCCCTCGAACGCGGCGAGGCAGCGTGCCTTCGTCCACATGCCGTGCGCGATGGCGGAGCGGAACCCGAACAGCCGAGCGGTCAGCCGGTGCAGGTGGATGGGGTTGCGGTCGCCGGAGACCTCCGCATAGCGGCGGCCGATGTCCGCCGGGACCCGCCACCGCGCGGTCGGCGCGGGCGGTGCCAGCTCGGTCGGCCGCGCGCGCGGCGCGCCCGCGCTCCCGGAAGTCCCGCCGCGGTGCAGGTAGGTGCTCACATCGGTCCACACCGGCTCGTCCTCGTCGCCGGGCAGCACCTCGCTGATCACGTCGAACTGGGTCCCCTTGTCGTGGGGCCGCGCCTCGTCCGTGCGCACGCGCAGCGTCATCGGCTCGCCGAGCCGCAGCGGGCGGCGCTGGGTGATGCGGTTGGCGACGTGAACCATGCCGAGCAGCGGGAACGGAAAGTCCGGCTCGGTCATGAGCGCGATCTGCATGCCGAACGCCAGCACGTGCGGGTAGGTGGCCGGCAGTTCGTCGGAGAGCCGGAACCCGCAGACCCTGCCGTAGTCGGCGAGGTGCCGTGGGTCGACGGTGACGCCCCTGCGGACGTACTCGGTGTCCGGGAGTGAGTCGCCGCCGCTCCGGCGCAGGCCACCCGCCACGGCCTTCGGGTACAGCGTCGTGAGGTTCGGCGCTGCGGACAGTTCCTTGACGGTCATCTCACGCTCCCAGAAAGCCCTGGCCGCACACGCGCACCACGTTGCCGTTGACGGCGGAGGACGCGGGGTTGGCGTACCAGGCGATGGTCTCGGCGACGTCGACGGGCAGCCCGCCCTGCGAGAGGCTGGACAGGCGGCGGCCGAACTCGCGGATGAACAGCGGCACCGCGGCCGTCATCTGCGTCTCGATGAACCCCGGTGCCACGGCGTTGACGGTGCCGCCGCGCTCGGCCAGCCGGGGCGCGGCCTCGTTCACCATCCCGATGACGCCGGCCTTGCTGGTGGCGTAGTTGGACTGTCCCACGTTGCCCGCGATGCCCGCGATGGAGGACACGCCGATGATCCGGCCGTTGTCGCGCAGCACGTCCTCGGCCAGCAGGGTGTCGTTCACGGCCAGCTGGGCGGCGAGGTTGACGGAGAGCACGGAGTCCCAGGCCGCCTCGGACAGCTTCGCCAGCGTGCGGTCGCGGGTGATGCCCGCGTTGTGGACGACGACGTCGACACCGCCGTGGCGCTGGGTGAGATGCTCGGCGAGCGCGCGCGGGGCGTCGGAGCCGGTGATGTCGAGCTGGAGCGCCGAGCCGCCGACGCGGTTGGCCACCGCCGACAGCTCGCCCCCCTGGGCGGGGATGTCGAGCGCGACGACGTGCGCGCCGTCGCGGGCCAGCACCTCCGCGATGGCGGCCCCTATGCCCCGGGAGGCGCCGGTGACCAGCGCGACCTTGCCGTCGAGCGGCTTGTCCCAGCTGCTCGGTGGCTGCGCGGTGGTGGTGCCGGCCGCACCGACGCGGATCACCTGTCCGTCGACGAACGCGGACTTCGCCGACAGCAGGAACCGCAGCGTGGACTCCGCGGCCTCCTCGGCGCCGTCGGCGACGTACACGAGCTGGGCCGTGGCGCCACGCTTGAGTTCCTTGCCGACCGTGCGGGTGAAACCCTCGAGTGCCCGCTGCGCGACGCGCTCGCGGCCCTGGCGGGACTCGGGTGGCGACCCGAGCACCACCACCCGCCCGGAGGGCGCGATGTCACGGACGACAGGGTGGAAGAAGGCGTGCAACTCGCGCAGCTGCGCGGGCTCGGTGATGCCGGTGGCGTCGAACACCAGCGCGCCGTGGCGGGTTCCCTCGGCGGGGGTGCGGACGACGTCGAGACCCGCCGAAGCGAGCTGGCTGGTCAGCGTCTTGTCCAGCCTGCCGCCGGGCGCGCCGCCCAGGAGTGCGGGACCATCGAGCGGAGGCTGGCCCGGTCGGTAGCGCCGCAGCACGGGCGGCTTGGGCAGACCGAGCTTCGACGTCACGAACGCGCCGACGGACGTGGTGGTGAACTGCTGGTACTTGTCAGCCATCGGTTGCCTCCCGTGCCCTGTGTGCAACGCCAGCCTAACCTACCCGCGAGTAGGTTATCCGGCTACACTGCGGGCGGGTCGGAGAACGCTGATCGGAGGGTCCCATGAGCCAAGCACAGAAGTCCGGTGGCGGCAGGGCTCGGTCGAGCCGCACCAAGACGGCGGGAGTGCGCAGGGTCGCCGTCGTCGGCGCCAACCGCATCCCGTTCGCGCGTTCCAACGGGCCCTACGCCGACGCGGCCAACCAGGACATGCTCACCGCAGCGGTCGACGGCCTGGTCAGCCGCTTCGCTTTGCAGGGGGAGCGGATCGGCGAACTCGCGGCGGGAGCGGTGCTCAAACACTCCCGCGACTTCAACCTGGCCCGCGAGGTGGTGCTGGGCAGCGCGCTCGCCCCCACCACACCGGCCTCCGACGTGCAGATGGCGTGCGGCACCGGCCTCCAGGCGATCGTCAACGTCGCCAACAAGATCGCGCTCGGCCAGGTCGAGTCCGCCATCGCGGGCGGCGTGGACACCACCAGTGACGCGCCGCTGGCCGTCGACGACCGGCTGCGAAAGCTGCTCGTGCGCCTCAACGCGGCGAAGTCGGTGGGCGAGCGGCTGAAACTGCTCGCCAAGATCCGTCCCGGCCACCTCCTGCCCGAGATCCCGCGCAACGCGGAACCGAGGACGGGACTGTCGATGGGCGAGCACGCCGCACTGACGGCGAAGGCGTGGGACATCGGTCGCCCCGAGCAGGACGCGCTGACCACCGCGAGCCACCACCGGCTCGCGGCGGCCTACGAGCGAGGCTTCTTCGACGACCTGCTGACGCCCTACCTCGGACTGACCCGCGACCAGAACCTCCGCCCCGACTCCAGCACGGAGAAGCTCGCCAAGCTCAAGCCGGTGTTCGGCGGTACCGAGGGCACCATGACGGCGGGCAACTCGACGCCGCTGTCCGACGGCGCGTCCGTCGTGCTGCTGGCGACCGAGGAATGGGCGCGCGAACGCAACCTGCCGGTGCTGGCCTACCTCACGTTCTCGCAGACGGCCGCCGTCGACTACGTACACGGCGACGAGGGCCTGCTCATGGCACCCGCCTACGCGGTGCCGCGCCTGCTCGACCGCGCCGGCCTCGGGCTGGGCGACTTCGACTACTACGAGATCCACGAGGCGTTCGCCTCGCAGGTGCTCGCCACCCTCAAGGCATGGCAGGACCCGGCGTTCGCCAAGGAACGGCTCGGGCGCGACGAGCCGGTGGGCACCATCGACCGCGACCGGCTCAACGTCAACGGCTCGTCGCTGGCGGCGGGCCACCCGTTCGCCGCGACCGGCGGGCGGATCGTGGGCACGCTGGCGAAGCTGCTGGCGGAGAAGGGCTCCGGCCGCGGCCTCATCTCGATCTGCGCGGCGGGCGGCCAGGGCATCACGGCGATCCTGGAGCGGTAACCGCGCAGCCGCACACCCCACCCCCGTGCCTCGGTTGACCCAGCGACTGTCGGGGGGCGCTCCTACATTGGGTTTATGCCCCTCACCGAGGACAGGGTCGCGGTGCGTGCTCGCGGCCTCGTCAAGACCTACGGTTCCACGCGCGCGCTTGCCGGGGTCGATCTCGACATCCCCACCGGCCAGGTGCTCGGCCTGCTCGGGCCCAACGGCGCGGGCAAGACCACCGTGGTGCGCATCCTGACGACGCTGCTGAAGCCGGACGCCGGTCAGGCGATGGTCGCGGGCCACGACGTGGTCGCCGAGCCGGACGCGGTCCGGCAGTCCATCGGGCTGTCCGGCCAGTACGCCGCCGTCGACGAGAACCTGACGGGGTTCGAGAACCTCTACATGATCGGCAGGCTGTACGGCATCGGGAAGCGCCAGGCCCGGCTGCGCGCGCGAGAACTGCTCGACCGGTTCCAGCTCTCCGACGCCGCCGACCGGCCGGCCAAGGGCTACTCGGGTGGGATGCGCAGGCGGCTCGACCTCGCTGGTGCGCTGGTGGCCGAGCCGAAGGTCGTGGTCCTCGACGAGCCCACCACCGGCCTCGATCCGCGGGGCAGGCTCGGCATGTGGGAGGTCATCGAGCACCTCGTCGCCACCGGTGCCACCGTGCTGCTCACGACCCAGTATCTGGAGGAGGCCGATCGGCTCGCGGACTCCATCGTGGTCATCGACAAGGGCGTGGTCATCGCTCGCGGCACCGCCGACGAACTGAAGGACCACATCGGCGGCGAGCGGCTCGAACTGGTCGTCGGCGAGGAGGTCGAGGTCACGCCTGCGGTGCGGGTGCTGAAGGAGGTCGGCGTCAGCGAACCCGTCGTCGACGAGAGCACGCGCAGCGTGTCGGTCTACGTCGAAACCGGGGCGGCGGCGCTGGTGGACGCGCTGCGGCGGCTCGACACCCAGGACGTCACCATTCAGGACGTCGCTCTGCACCGGCCCACGCTCGACGACGTGTTCCTCTCCATGACCGGCCACTCCGCCGAGACCACCGAGGAGGACGGGGCCAGATGAACGCCACCAAGGTGGTCTCCGACAGCGCCACCATCACCTGGCGCAACGTGATGAACGTGCGGCGCAATCCCGACTGGTTACTCGGCGCCACCGCGTTTCCCATCATGTTCGTGCTGCTGTTCGCCTACGTCTTCGGCGACGCCATCGGCGGGCCCGGCGGTGGCGGCGCGGAGTACCGCGAGTTCCTCATCGCGGGCATCTTCGCGCAGACGGTGGCGTTCAACTCGTCCTACACGGTGATCGGGTTCGCCAACGACCTGCAGAAGGGCATCATCGACCGGTTCCGCTCCCTGCCGATGTCCCGGCTGGCCGTGCTGGTGGGGCGCACGACGGCCGACCAGGTGCTCAGCATCGTGGTGCTGGTCGTGATGACGGTGTGCGGACTGCTCATCGGGTGGCGCATCCGGGGCAGCGTGCTCGACGCCGTGCTCGGCTACCTGATGATCCTGCTGTTCGCCTTCGCGATGTCGTGGATCGGCGCCTACATCGGGCTCGTGGCCCGCAGCGTCGAGGTCGCCAACAGCGCGGGACTGATCTGGATGTTCCCGCTGACATTCATCTCGTCGGCGTTCGTGCCGCAGGAGAGCCTGCCGGGCGTGCTCGGCTCGATCGCCGACTGGAACCCGTTCACTGCGGCCGTGAACGCCACCCGCGACCTGTTCGGCAACAGCAGTCCGGCGGGCTGGCCGGAACCGTCCGGCTGGCCCGCCGAGAACGCGGCGCTCTACGCGATCCTCAGCTGCATCGCCATCGTCGCGATCTTCGCGCCGCTCGCCACCGCCCGGTACCGCCGGGTGGCCACCTGAGCGCACCGCCCGGCCGGTACTCAGTGGTGCTGTGCCATCGCCCGGTGGTGGTGGCGGTGCTTGTGGGCATGCTTGTGGGCATGCTTGTGGCCGTGCTTGTGGGCGTGCTTGCGGCCACCGCCCTTCACCGCCTTGGCGGCGCCACCCATCGTCGACGTGACCGCCTTGGCGGCCTTGCGCTTGCCCTTCGCCGTGCCCAGCGTCATGCCGGTCGACTTGCCCGCCTTGGCGCCGGCCTTGGCTGCCTTGAGCGCGGCCCGATCGGCGGCGACGCCCGTCTTGGCCGCGGCCACGCCGGCCCTGCGCTGCACCGTGCCCGCCGCGCCCTGCACGTGGTGACCGGCCTCCTCGGCGGCATGCCGCGCGCGCCAGCCCAGTGACGGCTTGCCGCCGGTGTCGGCCACCGCCAGCAGCAGACCACCCGCGAGGCCCGCGTTCTTCAGGAACTCGATGAGCTGTTGCTGGCGCTGTTCCGGGTCCTTCTCCTCCCAGAAGGCGTGTGCCGCGAGCGTGGTGGGCACGAGACTGCTCAGCAGCGCCGCCGACGCGACCCGGGGCAGCACCCCCAGCGACAGCATGGTGCCCGCCGCGATCTTCACCGCCGCGTCCACCTGGACGAAGGTCACCGGGTCGCCGGGTAGCGTCTCCGGCGACTCGCCGGTCTTGCGGGCCACGGTCTTGTCGGCGGCCTTGTGGAGGAACGGCTTGGCGACCTCGGCGTGGCCCTCCTTCTGCCGTAGCGCGTTGACACCGCCCATGATGAAGATCGAGGCGAGAAGCGGGCGTGCCACCCGACGGAGAATCATGCGACCTCCCTAGTCGATGGACTCGTGCGAGCACGAGCAACGTTCACCGCCAGGGAGCTACCCACTCCGCGCCGTCTTCACCCGTCGCGCCCCCGGAGCGGGGACGGCTTCGGCGGCCGGAACCCACGCTCGGCGGCGACCTCCCGCAAGCGGTCGGGATAGTCGGTGATCAGGCCGTCCACCCCGTCGTCGATGAGCTTGTGCATCGTGGCCCTGTCGTTGACCGTCCACGGCACGACCCGCAGCCCGGCCGCGTGCGCGTCGTCGACGAGTTCCCGGGTGGTGAAGGGCACGTAGTCGTCGTCGCCCACAGTGCCGCCCTGCGGGTTGCCGTGGACCGGGGACAGCGCCGACGCCCCGAACGACGACACCGCCGCCACCGGATCGCCACCGAAGTCGTCGATGTCGAGCCCGCCCAGCCAGGGCGAACGGCCCGGCGCGCCGACCTGGAGGAACTCGGGCTGGGTCAGCGCCACCACCGGAAGCCACGGCGCCTTGCGGCGCACCTGCATCAGGGCACCCCAGTCGAAGCTCTGGACGGTGACGTTGCGCGCGAACCCGGACCGGCTCACCTCGCGGATCACCCGGTCGACGAACTGTTCGCGGGGCGCGGTCTCCTCGGGCGCCGCCGCCTCCACCTTGGTCTCGATGTTGAACCGGACGCGGTGGGCCCGGTGCTCCCGCACGAGGTCGAACAGCTCGGCCAGCGTCGGCATCGTGGCACCCGGCGCGAGTTCCTGGTCCGGATGGCCGGGTTGGCGCAGCGATCCGCAGTCAAGAGTGCGCACCTGGGCGAACGTCAGATCCTTGACGTAGGAGCCGACGTAGGGAAACTGCGGGTCACCGGGCGAGGCCGGTTTCGTGTCCCGGCACTTCGCCGCGCTGATCTGCCGGTCGTGGGTGATGACGTCGCGTCCGTCGCGGGTGATCTGGATGTCGAGTTCCAGTGTGGTGACTCCGAGTTCCAGCGCGCGGGAGAACGCGGCGAGCGTGCCCTCCACGGTGAGCCCGAGCCCCCCGCGATGTGCCTGGATGTCGAAGTGCTTCGGCCCCCGAGGGGGCCCGGCCGCGGCGGGGGCCGCGAGCCCGGCCGTCAGCAGCGCCACCAGCGTGGTGACCAGCGCGAGCCTGCCGTGTCTGCGTGTCATGGCATCAACCTCCCGGCGCACCATGACAGGTCACGGTGTCGGGAAAGCGACATCCACGCGAACGTGCGGCTCCGCCTCAGGTTCTGCCGTTGGCGGCGAGCACGGCGGCGTTGCGCAGGGCCAGCACGCCCCGCCACTCCAGCTCGGCGGCGGGACCCGGCGGCTCCCAGGTCAGCGGCCACCCGCCGTCGGGCTGCTGGGCGGCCACCAGCGCATCGAGGTGCGCTTCGACGGCCGCCGCGGGAAACAGCGCCCGGGCCGGGTCGTCGGGGCGCGGCGCGATCTCCAACGGCGTGACGCCGTACTCCCGGGACGGGTACAGCGCGAAGTACGGCATGCGCTCCCACTGCCGCGCCACCGCCTCGGTGTGCCGCCGCGCCCAGGCGCGGTCCGGCGCACCGGCGAGGTAGGTGAGGACGTTGAGTGCCGAATGACCGTCGAGCGCGGGCAGCGATTCGATCCGGTCGCGGCAGAACGCGTCCGCGGCGGTCAGCCATCCGGCCGACACCCCCGCACGGCGCAGGCGGGTGACGAGGTTGGCCGTGGGGTTGAGCCCCGGCGCGAAGCGACCGTCACCCCAGTGCGCCGCACGCGGGTGTTCGGCCACCGAGGGCAGCACGATGGGCACGCCGCCCTCCTCACCGGTGACGCTCGTCAGGTAGTGGACGAGGCTGTCCGCGAACGACCGGCAGGCCGCGCGTACCTCGTCGAGGCGCCCGGTGGGCGAGTCCAGCACCTGAACCACCACGTCGAGGGCGAAGTCGACGGCCAGCGGCTGACTCGTGGGGGTACGGGCGTCGGGTTCGAGTGCGTGACCGAGCCCGCCGTCGGCGTTGCGGTGTCCGCGCAGGATGTCCAGCACCGCGAGGGCCGCGTCGGCACGGGCTTCGTCGGTGAGCACGACCTCGGCGAGCCGCCGCTCCAGCGGGCGCGCGTGGGTCAGCAGAAACGTCTGGGCGCGGGCGACCGGGGAGTCCGGCGATTCGGAGACCATGCGGCCACTGTGCCAGCGGCGCCTCACACCGGCCGCAGGGAGAGCTGGTCCGAACCGGCCCAGAGGTGTGATCCACGCTACATACACGTTTAGGTGTAACGCGAACGGCGTGGCACCCGATAAGCCGAATGACCCCGTGATGCTGGCGGACCCCCGACCTGGCAGCATCACGGGGTTTCCACTTTCTCCGCCGCCACCGGCGAGGTGTCCTGCCTCGCTCGATAAGGTCTGCACCGATGTCGAGACACGGGTTAGCGCTCACCGGGGCCGTACTGCTGGCCGCAGTCTCCGTGACGTCCTGCGTCACCCAGGTCGACGGGACGGCAGCGCCACCGGCGACGACACAGCCCGCCGCGGAGCCGGGCGGTTCGGACGAGCGTCAGCCATCGCGGCCGGACTCGTCCGACGACGCCGAGCACAACGAGGACAGCGAGGGCAGCGGCTCGATCGCCGATCCGGGCGAGTGCGTCCGCGGCGGCGATCCCGAACCGGTGGACTGCGAGCAGCCGCACACGGTCGAGGTCACGGCGGCGGGCACCTTCGGTGGTGCCATGGCCGACGAGCCGCTCGACCGGGACGAGGTCTTCGAGGCGGTGTTCCCGTCCTGTCGCGACGAGGCCGCCGACTACCTCGGCAGCGACCAGTTCGATCTCACCACGCTCTCCGCCTGGCTGTTGTGGGCGGGAGAGGACGCCTGGGAACGCGGGGAGCGCTGGTACCGCTGCGGCGTCGCCGAACTCGACGACGAGAACCAGGCCACGGAGCGCAGCGGCTCGATCCGCAACACCCTGCGCGGCGACGGGGTCCACACCTATCGGCTCTGCTCGCTGACGCGCCCGTCGCAGGAACCTCCCGCTCCCACGCCCTGCGACCGGCCGCACCGCGGCGAGGCGGTGTCGCTCGTGCCGATGGGCGAGCACTCCGACCCGCTGCCCACCGAGGACGAGTTCGCCGCCGCGGCCCGCGAGACCTGCGACAAAGCCGTGATCGAGTACCTGGGAGCGCAGCGCGACGACGTGTCCGTGGCGTGGCGGTGGCCCGACGAGGTCGCGTGGCAACGCGGCTTCAACAACTTCACCTGCTACCTGGAGACCGAGTCACCGGTCAGCGATTCGCTGCGCGGGGTCCGGACCAGCCCCCTGCCCAACTGAGCCAACGCGAGATCATCTCCACCCCCTTTTCACCGGGCCACGCCCGGTCTAGCGTGCTCGCATGCCGAAGGACACGCGCCACGAGGACGTGGCCGAGAACGTTCCCTCCGACTGGCGGGCACGGCTGCGCCAGATCGGCCCCGGCATCATGGCCGCGGCGACCGGAGTCGGGGCGGGCGACCTTGTCGCCACGATGGTGGCGGGCTCCCGTTACGGCTACGCGCTGCTGTGGGCGGTGCTGCTCGGTACCGTCTTCAAGCTCGCGCTCGGCGAGGCCGTCGGCCGCTGGCACCTGACGTCGGGGCAGACGCTGCTGTCCGGCTGGCGAACCCTCGGGCGATGGGTGCTGGTGTACTTCGGCGCGTATGCCCTCATCTGGGGTTTCGTCTACGGCGCCACGGCGATGTCGGCGTCGGGGTTACCGCTGAACGCGCTGATGCCCTGGCTTTCCGTGCGGTACTGGGCCATCCTGTGCGGCCTGCTCGGATTCGCGCTGGTGTGGTTCGGACGCTACGCCGTCATCGAGAAGATCATGACGGTGCTCGTGGGCGTCATGTTCGTCACCGTGGTGGGCACGGCGGTGCTGGTCGCGCCGAACCTGCTGGACGCGGGCAGCGGCCTTGTCCCGAGCCTGCCCGACGGCTCACTGGTCTACGCCCTCGGCCTCATCGGCGGCGTCGGCGGCACGATCACCATGGCCGCCTACGGCTACTGGACCCTCGCCAAGGGCTGGAACTCGCCACGGTGGTTGCCGATGATGCGGCTCGACAACGCCGTCGGCTACGTTACGACCGGCATCTTCGTGATCGCCATGCTGGTCGTCGGGTCGGAGCTGCTGCTGCACCAGGAGATCGTGTCGGGCGACGAGGGTCTGCTGCTGCTCGGCGACCGCCTCGCGCAGGACTACGGCCACTGGGCGCGCATTCCGTTCCTGGTCGGGTTCTTCGCCGTCTCGTTCACCTCGCTGATCGGCGTGTGGAACGGCGTGAGCCTGCTGTTCGCCGACTGGTGGCGCACGTGGCGGCTGCCCGCGTACCGCGCGAGCGGTGTGGGCGCCCACGGCGCGGACGTCGCCGAGCCGACGCTGGACCGGGCCGACTACGAACGCAACGCGGGTGTGGGTAGCCCCGTCTTCCGTGGCTACCTGGTGTGGCTGACGTTCCCGCCGATGGCGCTGCTCTTCTTGGACCGGCCCTTCCAGCTCACCGTGACCTACGGCGTGCTGGGCGCGTTGTTCATGCCGTTCCTCGCGGGCACGTTGCTGGTGTTGCTCAACTCCCGCCGGGTGTCGGCTCAGGGCCGCTCCCGTTGGGTGTCGAACACCCTGCTGACGGTGTGCCTCGCGCTGTTCGCCTACCTGGCTGTGGACCAGATCGTGGGCCTGTTCACCTGAGGATGAACAGACCCACGACCGGCTCAGGCCAGGTTGCGCTTGAGGGTCGCCAGTTCGTCGAGCAGGGCGGGGGGCACCGCGTCCCGGCCGATCTTGTCGAACCACTCCTCGATGAGCGGGATCTCCTGCCGCCACTCGTCGCGGTCGACGCGCAGTGCGGCCTGGATGTCGGACAGCGGCTCCGACAACCCGTCGAGGTCGAGGTCGTCGGCGTCGGGCACGAAACCGACGGGCGTCTCGGTGGCCGTCGCGTTGCCCTCGATCCGCTCGATGATCCACTTCAGCACCCGCGAGTTCTCGCTGAAGCCGGGCCACAGGAACCGCTTGTCGTCACCGCGCCGGAACCAGTTCACGTAGAAGATCCGGGGAAGCTTCGAGTCGTCGGCCTGTGTGCCGACGTCCAGCCAGTGCTGGAAGTAGTCGCCCGCGTGATAGCCGAGGAACGGCAGCATCGCCATCGGGTCGCGGCGCACCTCACCGACCTTGCCCGCGGCGGCGGCCGTCTTCTCCGACGACATCGTCGCGCCCATGAACACGCCGTGCTGCCAGTCGCGCGCCTCGTTCACCAGCGGCACCGTGGTGGCACGGCGACCACCGAACAGGATCGCCGAGATCGGCACGCCCCGCGGGTCGTCCCACTCCGGCGCGAGGATGGGGCACTGCGACATCGGCGTGCAGTACCGCGAGTTGGGGTGCGCCGCGGGCTCGCCGGCCGCACCGTCCGCGGGCGTCCAGTCCTGCCGCTTCCACGACGTCAGGTGGGCGGGCTTGTCCGCCATGCCCTCCCACCACACGTCACCGTCGTCGGTCAGCGCGGTGTTGGTGAACACCGTGTTCCCCTGATCGATGGTGCGCATCGCGTTCGGGTTGGTGTGGTTGTCGGTGCCCGGCGCCACGCCGAAGAACCCGAACTCGGGATTGGTGGCGTAGAGCCTGCCGTCCTCGCCGAAGCGCATCCACGCGATGTCGTCGCCGAGCGTCTCGGCACGCCAGCCCGGGATGGTGGGTTGCAGCATCGCCAGGTTGGTCTTGCCGCAGGCGCTGGGGAACGCCGCCGCGACGTAGTACGCCTTGTTCTCCGGGGAGATCAGCTTGAGGATCAGCATGTGCTCGGCCAGCCAGCCCTCGTCGCGGGCCATCACCGAGGCGATGCGCAGGGAGTAGCACTTCTTGCCGAGCAGCGAGTTGCCGCCGTATCCGGAGCCGTAGCTCCAGATCGTGCGGCTCTCGGGGAAGTGGCTGATGTACTTGGTGTCGTTGCACGGCCAGGCGACGTCGCGCTCACCCGGTTCGAGCGGCCTGCCGACCGAGTGCAGGGCGGGCACGAACTCGCGCTCGGCGCCGTCCTCGGTCACGAACCGGTCCAGTGCCGCCTGTCCCATGCGCGTCATCACCCGCATCGAGGCGACGACGTAGGCGAAGTCGGTGATCTCGATGCCCAGCTTCGGCTCGTCGGCGCCGAGCGGCCCCATGCAGAACGGGATCACGTACATGGTGCGGCCCCGCATGCAACCGCGGTACAGCTCGGTCATCGTGGCCCGCATGCTGTCCGGGTCCATCCAGTTGTTGGTGGGGCCCGCGTCGCGCTCGCGCTCCGAGCAGATGAACGTCCGCTCCTCGACCCGGGCGACATCGCTCGGGTCGGAGGCCGCCCAGTACGAATTGGGCCTCGCCCGCAGCGGCACGAACGTGCCCGCCTCGACCAGTTCGGCGTTGATGCGCTCGGCCTCTTCGTCGGAGCCGTCCACCCACACGACCCGCTCGGGCGTGGTCAGCTCGGCGACTTCCCGCACCCAGGAGAGCACGCCGCTGTGCGTCGTTGGTGCCTTCTCAAGACCGGGGATGGCTACTGCAGTCATCTCTTACTCCTGTCTTCGACGACAGAAGCCCACATCGGACGCGAGTCCTGATGCGGGCTCCGTTGCCGGCGACCGAATGGCTCAAAGCGCACCGTCGAAGCGGTGTGCTGGCGTTTGGGATTCCCCGAGAGTAACGGCCTGACACAGCAGCGCAGGGATTTCGCGGAGTCGGCTCTCTCACAAGAACGATAAGGGAATCGATTCAGAACTCGCTGAATCGGACAAGTGTGAAAGAACTTTCAGCACAGACGACAATGGCCCGGCGCTTCCCCCGCCGGGCCATTTCCGATGTGCGTCGTGCTCGCCTCGCGTCAGTTCTGACTGATCCACTGGCCGGTGGCCGAGTCGATCCGCGCGACACCCTCCAGTGGCGCCGGGGCGCCCCATGCGCTGTCCTCGCCCGAGGCACCGTCCGCGCCCGAGGGCGTGACGCTGTCCACCTCGGTCCACTCACCGTCCCCGGTGTGCTCGTAGGTCGTGGCGGCTCCGGTTTCGTCGATCTCGACAGCCACGTCGGCCTCGCCGTCGCCGTCGGCGTCGGTGAAGGCGAGCGTGGTGCCGTCGTCCGTGGTGACCACGGCCGTGTCGTTGACCCCGTCGTGGTCGGTGTCCACGGTGGCGGGCCCCACCTCG
This sequence comes from Saccharomonospora piscinae, assembly GCF_005862235.1. Taxonomy (GTDB): domain Bacteria; phylum Actinomycetota; class Actinomycetes; order Mycobacteriales; family Pseudonocardiaceae; genus Saccharomonospora; species Saccharomonospora piscinae. The sequence goes on from NZ_VCEK01000002.1 coordinate 457,031, forward strand.
GTCTCCCCGCCCGGCAGGTCCGCCGTGATCGTGCCCGCGCTGGTCTGCGTCTCGGTGTCGTCGGGGCCGGTGCCGCCGGACTCCTCACCGACCCAGTCGCCGCTCGCGTCGTCGTACTCGGCGTAGGCCACGGTCTCGCCCTGCGCGTTCATCGCGAGATAGCCGTCGGCGTCCCCGTCACCGTCCGTGTCGACGAACGCCTGAACGCTGCCGTCCTCGCGCTCGATCAACGCGGTGTCGGCGACGCCGTCCTCGTCCATGTCGAAGTTGATCTCAGCCGAGTAGTCCTCACCCTCGACGGTGATCAGCAGATCCTCCGACGTCCCCTCGGGACCGGTGGCCTCGGTCCCGCCACTCTCCTCGACCCACACTGGCGAATCCCCCTCCGGTCAGGGCATGGCTGTTCCGGTGTTAGGACTCACCGTAGGCATATTCGGTTCCCGAACCAAGGCGCCCATGCCGACGACCTTCGACTCAGCCCTGCCGGGGGCGGTCCCGCAGCGCTCTGATGCGGTCGAGGAAGCGCTCGGCCTGGCCCTGGCCCTCCTCCACCTCCTTCACCCGCCGCGACACCTGGGCGAGCTTGGTGGTGCGCTCCTTCTCACCCATCCTGATCGTGGTGTCGAGTTCCTTGAGCTCCGCCTCGATCGCCTCGATCCGCCTGCTGAGCGCGTCGTCGAGCGCCAGTGACAACTGCTGCTCCGCCTCGATCAGCTGCTCGGCGACCAACTGGTCGAGTGTCGACCGCGCGTCGGCGATCGACTCGATGAGCCACTGTTTCGCGTGTTGCTTGTCGGCGGCGTGGCGGCGGGTCCGTGCCATCCACCACCCCGCGCCGAGGCCGATCACGATGGTGGCCGGAAGCACCACCGGAGTGAACAGCGCCGCGCTCACGAAGGGCGCGGCCACCAGCTTCGCGGCCCCGGCGCCGCCGGAGACACCCATGAACACGAGCAGCTTGTCCTCGGCGGTGGGCGGCCTCCGGTCCGGCGGGCGCAGCACCACGGGCGGTCCGCCCGCCCTCGCGAACTGCGAGCGGATCACCGCGAGTTCCTCGTCGGAGAACAGGTCGGCGAGTACCGAGTCCGTCACCTGGTTGACCCGCTGCGCGAGCAGGCCCGACACCCGCTGCGAGACGGCCTGCAACGCGGCGTCGACCTGGCCCGGAAGGCCCGCCAGCTCGTCCTTGGCCGCCGCGTCGATGCGCTGCCGGAAGTGGGCCTGCCCCTCCCGCATCTGCCTGCTGACCTCGTGCCCGAGTTCGACCCGCGCACGCTGCACCTCACCACGCAGGCGCAGCTGCCAGCCCTTCGTGGACGAGCGCCGATCGGTGACCAGCTGGTCCCGCCGTTCCCTGAGCCGTTGCGCCTCCGACTCACCCGAGCTCAGCGCGCGCTCCCGCGCCGCCAGCGCGGCCCGCTGCTCGCCCAGCGCGCTCGACAACGCGCGGAGCGTGTTGGCCTCGCCCAGCATCGCCGAGCGCCCCACCAGCAACTCCTGCAGCGCGGCCTGCAACTCGGCCACCCCGGACTTCTCCCGCAGCATCGCGGCGGCCTGCTCGTTCGGCGCCGTGGCAGCCAGCTCGAACATGCGCGCCGAGACCGGGTGGATGGGGGAGTCCGCGAACCGCGGAGCGTGCTCGGCGAGCAGCGCCCGGTTCGCGTCGAGGATCTGCCGCCAGCCCCGGTACTGGTCGGTCTTGGACAGCGCGAACACCACCGTCTCGACCCGGTCGGCCATGGTCGTCAGAAACCGCAGTTCGGGCGCGGTGAACGGGGCCGAGGCGTCGACCACGAAGAGCAACGCGGTGGCCGTCGCGGCGGCCTCCATCGCCAGCTCACCGTGCGCCGAGTCGAGCCCGCCCACACCGGGCGTGTCCACGACGCTCAGCCGCTCCAGCAGCGGCACCGGGCCGGCGACCTGCACGTAACGCGGGGGCAGCTGTCCCTCGGGCAGGTCGTGGCGGGCGCTGGCCCAGCGCTCCAGCTCGGCAGGCTCGAACCCCACCGGAGCGAGCTGCCCCGGATAGCACGCCTGGGCCTGCCACTCTTCCGCGTGCTCGAACACGACGTAGGTCGAGGTCGCGACCTCGGCCTCGACCGGGGACAGGCCCGGCGTCGCCAGCAGCGCGTTCACCAGCGAGCTCTTACCCCGGTTCGTCTCGCCCACCACGACGACGGAGGGGGTGCCCGTCGTCGCCCCACGTTGCCGCTCGACCCAGGCCGCCGCCGAGGAGTCCAGATCGCGCAGCAGGGCGGACAGCGACTCGCGTGCCTTGCGCACCTGCGCGGGCAGGCCGGGTTTGCCGATCGAGGGTGCCGTGCTCACGGGGCGGAACCCTATCGTGGCGCCGTCCCGCCCCGGGGGCTCGCGGTGTGCGCGGTCAGCGCCGGGTGTAGACGGTGACGATCGGCGCGCGCAGCAACCGCTCGTGATCGACGAAACCGACCACCTCGGTCTCGGCCACCGTGCCCTCCAGCGTCCCGTCCTCGGTCGGCACGGCACCGCCCGCCTCGTGCAGCGAGGGGTCGAACCGCTGACCGTCCGGCCGCAGGGCGTGCACGCCGATCCCGGCGAGGCCCTGCTCGATCCGCTCGGCGACGCCTCCGCTGCGGGCGCGGTCCATCGCGTAGAGGCACAGCTGGACGAGCGTGTGTCGGTCTGCGAGCGCCCGCTCGTGGTCGATCGGCGCTGCGGCTACTCCCACGGGTTCCACGCCGGACTTCGACGCAGCCGCGGGCACGCCGGTTCCCGGTGTCACCGCCTCGTCGCCGCCGCCGCGAGAGGGCAGGATGCGGCCCGTCGGGGTGTCCTCGTCGAGCACGCTCACCGGCTGCCTCCCTGTGCCTTCAACTGCTGCCAGATCAGGAAATACGCCCGGTGTACCACGTGGGCGACCCGGCTCTGTGCGGGAGTGGCACCGAACGACGCGAACGAGCGCCACCAGCCTGCCCGCTCCAGTGCGTAGGTCGCCAGCTCCGGCGGTGACCCACCCGGCCTGCCCAGTTGGGTCCCGATGTCGGCGTTGCTGCCCACCCGCAGCACCTCCTCGGTGAGGTCGTCGGGCATCTCCACCGCGCCGGAGGCCACCAGCGTCAGCGCCTCGAGCACGCGGAGCTGGTGCGCCTCGGGCTTGGCGAGCAGCACCTCGATGGCGTCGTGGACGCGCTGCCGTTCCGCCGCGTTGCCCGAGGCCTGCGCGAGGGCGGTCACCGAGGCGAGCGCGGCCGCCGCCTTGATCCCGTCCGCCCGCGCCGCGAACACGGTGTTCAGCCTCGCGCGCACGGCCGCGAGGCCCGAGGCGTCGAGCAACAACCGCCGCAGCGCACCCGCGGTGAGGTCCGGGTCGGCCCGCACCGCGTCGACGGCCTGCCGGATGCCGTAGAGATCCAGCTTCTCCAGCAACCGCACCCGAACCCCGGCGGGCACGTCGCACTCCCAGCTCGTGAACATGTCGGCGGACAGCAGCATCACGTCGAGCACGTCGTCGCCCAGGCCGGCCACCTGCCGCAGGGCCTCCGCGTCGCCCGACGTGAACTGTCCCGACTCCGCGGACTCCGCGATCAGGCCGATGACCGGCAGTACGTCGGCCACTCTCGGCTTCAGCACCTCGGCCTGCTTGCGCGCCAGCAGGGTCGCGGCCGTCCACAGATCACCCTCGGCGCCCTCCACGGACTCCGGCACGATCGTGTCGGCCTTGTTCAGGACCGCGATCGCGTTGACCGGCCCCGCCTCCCGGCTCGCGGTGGCCGCGGTGAACGCCGCGAGAGCTTGCTCGTCGTCCGCGCGCAGCCCCTGGGTGACGACGTAGAGCACGGCCTCGGCCCCGGCCACCGCGTTGCGCGACGTCTCGTCGAGCTCGTCGGCCCGCGCCTCGGCGTCCCCGCGCTCGTCTCCGGTCTCGTCGGTCCCGTCACCGCTCTCGCCGCTGTCCCAGGGCTCCGGCTCGGCATGGCCCGCCGCCGCGCTGAGCAGGTGTTCCGTCCTGGCCACCGACGCGGCGTCGAGCGATCCCAGCCCCGGTGTGTCGATCACGGTCATGTGCTGGAGCGCCGCGTGGGTCAGGTAGGCCTCGATGTGCGAGACGGTGTCGATGTCCACCCCGAGCTCGGCGGGAATCACGCCGTCGGCCGCGAACGGCAGCACCTGCTTGCGGCCGTCGTGGAACACGACCTCGATGCGGTCCACCGTGCCGTACTGGAAGCGGGTGACCAGCCGGGTGCATTCGCCGATGTCGGTCGGCGCCACCCGCCTGCCGATCAGCGCGTTGACCAGCGTCGACTTGCCCGACTTGATCCGCCCGGCCACGGCCACCTGCAACGGAGCGCCGAGGCGGCGCAGCACCTGCGCGAACCCGGCCGCCGTGCGTGGCGACACCTGCGGCTGCAATCGGCGGCACAGGTTGGCCACCGACGCCGACAGCGGCCCGGCCAGCCTGCCGGCGTGCTCCGTCGTCATGCCCACTGCCCCCTGCGTCACGGGGGCATACTGCCACGCGGCCCGCGTCCTCAACGGTAGGGCGCGGCGTCCAGCGTGCGGGGATCGCGCCCGGCCAGGAACACCTCGGTGAAGTAGCGGCCCCAGTCCGGCCTGCTGCCGTCCACGTCGGTGACTCCGTAGGTGTGCATGAGCGTCCACGACGCCAGCGTCCGCCCCGCGAACCGGCCGACCTCCGGATCCGCCGCCAGCGCGGCCACACCGCGGCCCAGGTAGGTCGGCGTCTCGGACACCGCGAACTCGGGTCGCTCGTCGGTGACGGCCTCGCTCCAGGTGGCCTCGGTGACGCCGAAGCTCGCCAGCATCGCCTCCGAGCGCAGGAACCCCGGCGTCACGGCCAGCGCCGTACCACCGTGCGGCGCCAGTGCGTCGGCCATCGACCGGGCGATGGCGCGCACACCGCACTTGACGAGGTAGTACGGCAGGGCGGCGCCCACGTTGGTGTCGTCGTCGTTGTCGGTCACCTCGACCAGCAGCCCGCCGGGGCGGCGCAGCAGCAGCGGCAGCAGGCGGTGCAGCGCGATCAGGTGGGTGTCGAGGCCGTTGCGGACCAGCGTCAGCGCGTCGTCGAGGTCGGCTTCCCAGAACGGTGAGCTGTGGTCGGCGTAGCGGTCGCCGCCCCACACGTCGTCGACCAGGATGTCGATCCCGCCCTCGCTCGCCACCCGCTCCGCGAGCGCGTCGACGTCGGCCACGGACGTGAAGTCGCAGCGCACGGGTACGCCCCGCCCACCGGCCTGCGACACCAGCTCGGCCGTGCCCTCGATCGTCTCCGGCCGGTCCAGCTCCGAGCGCCTGCCCCGGGTACTGCGACCGGTCGCGAAGACCGTCGCGCCCGCCCTGCCGAGCTCGACCGCGATCGCCCTGCCGCATCCGCGCGTCGCACCCGTCACCACCGCGATCCTGCCGCGCAGGTAGCGCGGCTGGGGCTCCGTCACGTCCACCAGCTCCTCGTCGTCGTCTCGATGTCCTCGGCCAGCCGCCGCGCGAGCGGCCCGCGCGGCCGGATCGACCAGTCGAGCGCCGCGCCGTTCGCGACCGCGAGCAGCACCCGTGCCGCTCGCCGTGGTTCCGGGCCCGCGTCACTCTCACCGGCCGCCGCGCGCACCAGATCGCCTAGCTCGCGTTCCACGACGGCGTAGTGCTGCCCGAGCAACTCGCGCAGCGCCGGGTCCGCGAGGTCGACGCCGAGCTGGGCCAGGTGGTGGGCCGCCGAGTCGGCGTCACCCAACGCCGCGAACAACGCCACCACCGCGTCCCGGACCGCGTCGCGGGGATTCCCGGCCCGCGCGGCGGCCTCGCGCACGACGGTGACGGCGCGGTCGCTGCCGTGCCGCGACAGCGCCACCAGCAGGCCGTGCTTGGACCCGAAGGCACCGGCCACGCTGCCCACGGACACCCCAGCGGCCTCGGCCACCTGCGCCAGCGTGAACCGCGGCCCCACTCGCGCGATCACCTCGGCGGTCGCCTCGATCAGCTGTCGCCGATCCACTGTGCGAGGTCGCGCCATGCCGTTAGTGAACCGCCATTCAGAAACTGTGTCAAGCGGTCGCGGCCAGGGTTCGGAAACCACAGTTCAGGGTCGTTCTCAGGGGCATCACGGACGGCAACGGGCGCGGGATGCGGCATGCTGCTGGGGAGACGGGCGCGACCAGGGAGGACTGATGATCGAGGCAGCGAGCCTCACGAAACGCTACGGGAAGACCCTCGCGGTCGAGGATCTCTCGTTCAGCGTCACACCGGGCACGGTGACGGGCTTCCTCGGACCCAACGGCGCCGGGAAGTCCACGACGATGCGCATGATCCTGGGGCTCGACAACCCCACCTCGGGCGACGTGCGGATCGGAGGCAAACGCTACGGGGAGTTACGCCATCCACTGCGGACGGTGGGAGCGCTGCTCGACGCCAAGTGGGTCCATCCCAACCGCTCGGCCCGCGCTCACCTGACCTGGATGGCGCGGTCGAACCAGATCCCGGCACGCAGGGTGGACGAGGTACTGGAGGCGGTGGGGCTCTCCGGCGTGGCCAACCGGCGCGCGGGTGGCTTCTCGCTGGGCATGTCCCAGCGGCTCGGGCTCGCCGCGGCACTGCTCGGCGATCCGGAGGTGCTGCTGTTCGACGAACCGGTCAACGGGCTCGACCCGGAAGGCATCCTCTGGATCCGCCGCTTCATGCACCGGCTGGCCGACGAGGGCCGCACGGTGTTCGTGTCGAGCCACCTGCTCTCCGAGATGGCGCTGACCGCCACGGAGCTGGTGGTCATCGGCAGGGGCAAGCTCATCGCGCAGAGCAGCACCGACGAGTTCGTCGCCCGCGCCTCCGGCGAGACGGTCCGGGTGCGCAGCGCGGCGCCCGACGTGCTCGCCAAGGCGCTGCGCGCCGAGGGCGCCGAGCTGACTGAGAGCGAGGACGCCCTGCTGGTGTCCGGTATGGACAGCGCCAGGATCGGCGAGGTCGCGCTCGCGAACAGCGTGGCGCTGTCCGAGCTCAGCCCGGAGCGCGGGTCGCTGGAACAGGCGTTCATGCACATCACCGGCGATTCCGTGGAGTACCACGCCGGCTCGGGCCCGGTGATGGCCGAGTCCGCATCCGACATTCCCGACCCGCTCACCACAGCGGCCAAGTGACGAGGCAAGAAAGATGACTCTGCTCGCGGTCGAACGCATCAAGCTGCTCTCCACCCGGTCGCCGTGGTGGTGCGCCGTGGCCAGCATCCTGCTGGCGGGCGGGTTCACGGCGCTGGTGGTCGGCAACGCCACCGACCAGTTCCCCGCCACCGTCGCGACCACGCAGTACGGCTACAACTTCGGCCTCGCCGTCATCATGGTGCTCGGCGCGCTGGCGGTGACGACCGAATACCGCTTCGGCACAATCCGGACCACCTTCCAGGCCGTGCCCAACCGCACGGCGGCGCTCGTGGCCAAGGCGACGGTCGTGGCGCTGCTCGCACTGGTCATCGGGGAGCTGACGGCCTTCGGGTCCTGGGGCCTGTCGCTGGTGCTGGCACCCGACTACGACCTGGCCCTGAACAGCACGGCCGACATCGTCAACGTCGCCGGGGTGGGGGTCGTGTACGCGCTGGCCGCCGTGATGGCGGTCGCGGTGGGCCTGCTGGTCCGCCACAGCGCGGGTGCGGTCTCGCTGCTGTTGATCTACTCGCTGGCGGTGGAGAGCCTGGTGCAGCTCATCCCGCAGTTCGGCGCCGACATCTACGAGTGGATGCCGTTCAACGTGGCCTACAAGTTCCTCACCGGTGACGGCGCCTCCAGCGGGGACCGGGCCGAGTTCGCGGGCCCGCCGCTGTCCACGTCGCCGCTGAGCCCGGGTTGGGCGCTGGCCTACTTCGCCGGGATCGCGGTCGTGCTGCTGGTGGTGGCGATCACCACGACGAACAAGCGCGACGCCTGAAACCACAATGTCACACCGGGGGCTTTCCCGATCGATTCGGAAAGCCCCCGGCGTATTTTGTGCGCCCAACCGGGTTAACTGCTGGTAAATTGGTTGTGAGCGCGCCCACTCGATGCGGTTTCAACCGGTGGAGATACGCGATAGTGGGTACCTCGGCGTCAGGACAAGCCCGGAGGTGCCCCTTGACGGCGACCCGATTCCCGCAACTCGAACCGATGGCCCAGCTGGACTGGGCCGAGGCGGTCGAACAGGGCCTGCACCTGGCGACCGCGGCGTCCCCAGCGGATGCCCGTCATGCCTGGATACACCGTGCGCCGGAGCACGAGGTACTCGCCCGCTACCGCGCCACGTGTGCCTGTTCCGGGTTCGTCCCGTCGCCGTGGTGGTTGCGGGCCGTGGCCACGGGACGGCTGCGCTGCCGCGATGACGGTTTCCGTGTCGAGGACCGTATTCACGCGCTGTTGTCGAAACGGCCGGGTTGGGAATACGTTCCGTGGGCGGTCGACGGCGAATCCGGCTTCTGGGAATTCCTGCCGTCCGAACGCGGCGAGACCGGCCACCGCATTCCCACGAGCATCCTGCTCACCGACCGCCACACCGGGTGGATCGACGTGCTGGCCGCGCACAGCGCGGCACCACCGGAACCCGTGGCGGTCGCCGGGCTCGCGGGCCTGCGTGCGAGGGCAGGGCAGTTCGAGGCGCTGCGCTGACGCCGGCCGCGCCCGGTTATCGTGCGGCTCGTGGGTAGCGAGCAGCAGCCGAGGCTGCGCAGCGTCGTCAGTTACGTCAAGCGCGGCGGGCGGATGACGCCGGGACAGCAACGGGCGTGGGAACGCCGGTGGCCGTCGTGGGGTCGCGCGGTGGGCGAACTGCCGGAGGGCCCGATCGACTTCGCCGCGTGGTTCGGCAGGACGGCACCCGTGGTGCTGGAGATCGGCTCCGGCATGGGGGAGGCCACCTCCCAGCTGGCCGCCGCCGCGCCCGAGGTGAACTACGTCGCCGTCGAGGTCTACGAGGCGGGCCTCGGCCAGCTCATGCTGCGGGCCGAACAGCTGGGAGCGCAGAACCTCCGGCTGTTGCACGGCGACGCCGTGGTGTTGCTGACCCAGCACATCGCACCCGAGTCGTTGTCGGCGGTGCGGGTGTTCTTCCCCGACCCGTGGCCGAAGAAGCGCCACCACAAGCGGAGGCTGATCCAGCCCGAGTTCGTGTCCCTGCTGGCCTCGCGCCTGGCGCCCGGCGCGACGCTGCACCTGGCGACCGACTGGGAGGACTACGCCGAGCAGATGCTGGACGTGTGCTCGGCGGAGCCCTCCCTGCGCAACCGGTTCGACGGCTGGGCGCCGCGCCCGGACTTCCGCCCGGTGACGAAGTTCGAGCAGCGGGCCCGCACGGAGGGCCGCCGCAGCCGCGACCTGATCTTCGAGAAGCGCGGGTGAGGTGCCGCGAAGGCCACCTTCACCGCGTCTGACGCGGCGAGGGTGGCCTTCGCGGCGCCCTACTCGTCCGAAAGCGGCTCCGCAGCGACTCGGCGTAGGGCGGGGGTGCACACCGACGCGGCGATGACGGCCGTGCCGATGCCCAGCACCACCGGGGCCAGCGCCCACGGCGAGATGATGATCGTTTCCGCACCGGTGACCGCCTGGAACAGCGCGGTCCCGATGAACACGCCCACCGCTCCGGCGCCCACGGTCGCCACCAGTGCGGGCATGGCCGCTTCGGTCCGCAATGCCCGGCCCAGCACCCGGACGGGGGTGCCCGCCGCCATGAGCGAACCGAACGTGCGGCGCCGGTCCATCACCGAGCCCGCGGCCGTGATGGCCGCACTGCACCCGCTGAGCAGGGTTGCGACGACCAGCCCGATCACCGTCACGCGCCGGAGGTCGTCCAACTGGCTCTGCTGGTCGGCGAGCCGGGTGGCGACGCTCTCGATCGACAGTCCGTTGGCGCTGGCGGCCAGCGCCGTGCGCACCTGCTCGGCGTTCTGCGGCGTCGTCGGCACCGCCACGGTCCCGTACTCGGGCACCACCGCCTCGGGCAGCACGTCGGGATGCAGGACCGTGGGCACCCGCAGGCCGGAGTCCTCGGTCGTGAGCTGGTGGACCGGCAGGTCCGAGGGCAGTGGCTCCTTGGGTCCACCGTCCTCGCCCGACATCGGCGCCACGGTGGCACCATCGAGGTCGACCCTGTCCTCGCTGGACAGCCCCGGCGCATCGGCGCAGGAACCGGCCATCGTGACCGACAGCAGGCGACCCGCCGTCTCGCAGTCCGCGACGAGCGCGGACCCCTGCCAGCCCGACGTCTCGATGCTGACCTCGGGCAGCACTTCCGCCTCCACGTCGAGCCCGTAGCGTTCCAGTGCCGCGTTGGTGCGCTCGGCCACCTCGGGCGCGTCCTGCCCCGCCTGTACGTACAGCACCGGATCCCGGAACGGCGACGCCGATCCCGCGGTGGAGGCCAGCGACGGCAGCAGCGTCAGCGCCATCGAGCCGGTGAACACGGCCAGCACCACACCCGCCGACGACCGGTACGCCCCCTTCGGGTCGTGCCGCAGCCTGCGGCCGGCGAGCAGCACGGCCGGGCCGCGCCAGATCCGGGAGAACAGCGAGCCGACGGCGGCGGTGACCCACGGTCCGAGCAGGACCGACGAGCCGATGACCAGTGCCAGCGCGAGCACCAGGCCCAGCCCGCCCAGCAGACCCGGCTCCTCCAGTGCGACGACGAACAGCCCGAGCGCCGCGGGCAGCGACAGCAGGCGCGCCCAGTGCGGTCGCCGGGGGCGGTGCGCGTTCGCCGCTCCGAGCGGCGTCCGCACCACGCGCCAGACCCCGAACACGGCGGCCAGCAGCACGAGCAGCGGAATCGCGACCACCACCGTCAGCGCGAGCGGCAGCGGGGTCGCGAAGTCACCGACGTGCCAGGTTCCGCCCTGCCACGACACGGTCGACGCGGCCAGGTGCAGCGCCGGGCTGGCGGCCCAGCCGAGCAACGCACCGGCCACGGCGGCGACGGTGTTCTCCCCGGCGACCATCGCGACCACCTGGCCGGGGGTCGCCCCCGCGAGCCGGAGCGCGGCGAGCCGCCGCTCGCGACGCGCGGCGGTGAGCCGGGCCGCCGACGAGACCAGCACCAGGCTCGGCACCAGCAGCACCACCACACCGACCCCGGCGAGCAGGTCCAGCATCGGGTCCTCGACCGAGCCGGGGGGAGCGAACCCGGCCACAGGCGAGGCACCTGGTAACTCCTCGGCCGGGTGGCCGACGAGCGCCACGAGCTGGCCGGGATGCGTCAGCGCGTCCTCGCCCAGCGTTCCGACGACGGTGCCCGGGTACCGCTCTCCGAGTGACGAGCCGGGCCGTTCGGCCACGAGGTCCCGCAGCGCGGGCGAGAGCAACACCTCACCGGGCGCCGGGAACCGCTCCACACCGGGCGGCAGCGCGATCGCGGACCCGTCACCGAGTGCGGCGACGTCCACCCGGTTGACCAGCTCGCCGTCCACGAAGCCCTCGCTGGCGGCGATCAGCATCGACTGGTCGTCGGGGTTATCGGGAATCTCGAACGCCACCTGCCAGCCGCCACGGTCCATTCGTGACTGTGCGGCACCGGGTAACGACACGAGCAGCAACATCAGCCCCGTCGCGACGGCGACCCCCACCCCCATGAGGATCGCCGACGTGCGGGTCCGCCGGTCGGTGCGCAGCACGCGCCACGCGAGGCGAAGCGCGATCACCGCTGCACCTTCCCGTCGCGCATCACCACGGTCCTGGGCAGCGAGTCGGCGAGTTCGCGGTCGTGGGTGACCACGACGACGGCGGCACCCGACTCACGAGCCGCGTCGAGCAGGGCGGCCATGGTCTCCCGGCCGGTACGGGTGTCGAGTGCCCCGGTGGGTTCGTCGGCGAAGATCACGCTGGGCCGGTGGCCGAGCGCCCTGGCGATGGCCACGCGCTGTGCCTCACCGCCGGACAGCTCGCCCGGCAGCCGCTTCTCCTTGCCCGACAAGCCGAGCCTGCCCAGCCACTCCAGCGCGGTCGCCATCGCCGACGGCCGCGACACCCCACTCAGCAGCATGGGCAGCGCCGCGTTCTCCTGGGCCGTCAGCTCAGCGACCAGCATGCCGGACTGGAAGACGAACCCGAACTCGTCGCGCCGCAGCTCGCTGCGACCCGCCTCGCCGAGCTGATCGATGCGCCTGCCGGCGAGCGACACCTCGCCCGCGTCGGCGGGCAGGATTCCGGCGAGGACGTGCAGCAGCGTGCTCTTGCCGGACCCCGAGGGCCCCACGATCGCGACGGCCTCGCCCTGTCCGATCTCGATGGTGACGCCGTCGAGCGCACGCTGGGTGTCGTAGGTCTTGCTCAGGTCCCGCCCCGCGAGTACCGGCGGAGCGAGTCCCCCGGCCGGGACGCCGGGGGCGGGAAATTCTGTCTGCGCCATGCACCACAGCGTCCCGGTCGCCGCCCCTGCTCCACCTCGGACGGACGGCTGCGAACCGCCGCCGCGCCTCGGCCGATCGACCGAGGCGGCACCGGCCGGACGGCCGCCCCCGGGCCGCCTGCCACTGCTCTACCGTCGAAGCGTGCCCCGCCTGCCTGTTCGTGATGTTCCCGCTGCCGTCCTGCGACGATTCGGCCTGCCCGGCGTCGTGCTGTTCGCGGCGGTGCTGTGCGATGTGGCCATCATCGCGCCCGCCGCCCTCGACGACACCGGTCCGATCCTGCAGGAGCTGTGGTTGCTGCCGGGCATCGCGGCGCTCACCGCGTGCGCGCTGTGGGCCGCCACGCGGCCCGCCGCCGCGGCGTTGACCGGGGCCGCGGTGCTGCTGCTGAGCAGTCTGGGGTACTGGTACGGCGGGATCGTGTCGTACACGGCACTACTGGACGAGATCACCTTCGCCGAAACGGTCGCCGGGTTGCTGCTGGTCTACCACGTCGTGCTGGCGTTGCCGCCACTGCTGGCGGCATGCGTGACCAGCGTGCTGGTCGTTTCCACCGTCATCGCCGTGGTGGTACGGACCGATCTCTTCCGCTACCCCCAGCTCATGGGCGCGACGCTGTTCGCGGGCACGGTGCTGTTACTGCTCGCCGTGCTCGTCGCCGTGCTCCATCGCCAGCCACGACAGCGCGGCGCCGAGCGCAGCGCGACGGCCACCCTGCTGCGCAAGCAGTGGCCGCTGGTGGTCGTGCTCGCGGCGTTGCTGTTCCTCGAACTGTTCTACGCCGGCTCCTCGGGGATCTTCAGTCTCGTCGTTCTGCTGTGCTCGTTCGGGGCGGCGGGCACGGCGTTGCTCGCGCCGCACTCGCCGTTGTGGTCGAGCGGCTTCTACAGCGCGCTCGTCGTGACCTCGGGCGGCATCCTGCGGGTCACCGACGCGGGCTCGCGCTACGCCGAGTTCGAGGGACTGCCGATCAGCCAGATCGTGAGCGGCATGGCCGTGGTGGTGTTCGTGGTCCGCTACGGGCCACCCCGCCGCACACCGTGGCTGATCGCTCTCCAGTCGGCCGCCGTCGCCGTGGTCGTGGTGGCCCATCTGGGCCCCTACGGCAGGGCCGAGTCGTTCCGGATCCTGTTCGTGGCCGCAGCACTGGTGCTGGGCATCTGCGTCGCCCTCGGCATGTTCCTGAGGGCGAGGGACTCCGAACGCGCGCGCGCCGTGGCGACCGCGGTCGGGGATGCCCAGACCGCCGAGCGGATGGCGCTGGCCAGGGAACTGCACGATGTCGTGGCGCACCACGTCACGGGCATCGTGGTGCAGGCACAGGCGGCACGGATGCTCGCCGCCCAGAATCCCGCCGTGGTCGTCGACGCACTCGGGCAGATCGAGCAGGCCGGTACCGACGCGATGACCGCCATGCGCAGGCTCGTCCGGAGCATGCGCGGCGAGGCACCCGCCGGTGCCAGCGAGTTCAGCGAGCAGGCCACCACCGATCTCGCCGCCGATCTACGCAGGCTGGTGACGAACGGGAACCACGGCGTGCCCACCGAACTGGAGCTGGACCTCGACGGGGTCGGTGCCCTGCCGCCCGAGGTGGCGCGTTCGGCGCTGCGGCTGGTGCAGGAGTCGCTGACCAACGTGGGCAAGCACGCCGAAGGCGTCACCGGCGCTGCCGTCGCTCTGCGCAGCACCGGCGAGTGGCTGCACCTGCGGGTGAGCGACGACGGACGGAACTCCGGCGCCGCACCGCGCGGCGACGGCGACGACACGTCCGGATACGGTCTGGTCGGCATGCGCGAACGGGTCGACCTCCTGCGGGGCCGGTTGGTCGCGGGGCCCCTGGACAAAGGTGGCTGGCAGGTGGAGGCGTGGCTCCCGCTGGCGGGGGACACGGGCAGGAGGGACAGCGAGTGATCCGGGTGTTGATCGCCGACGACCAGAGCATGGTGCGGGCGGGGTTTCGCATGATCCTCGGCGCGCAGGAGGACATGGAGGTCGTGGCCGACGTTCCCGACGGCATCGAGGCCGTGCGCCGGGCCCGGGAGCTGCGGCCGGACGTGTGCCTGCTCGACATCCGCATGCCGGGCCTCGACGGGCTGGAGGTGACGCGGCAGCTCGCGGGAAGTGACGTGGCCGACCCGTTGAAGGTCGTGGTCGTCACCACGTTCGACCTCGACGAGTACGTTCACGCGGCCCTGCAGGGGGGAGCGTCGGGATTCCTGCTCAAGGACGCGGGCCCCGCGCTGCTGATCGAGGCGGTGCGCGCGGCGGCCCGGGGTGACGCGCTGGTGTCCCCGCAGGTCACCGTGCGGCTGCTCCAGCACTTCGGCGGCCGGCGCCCCGCGACGCGCAGCGCGCCGGACACCGGTCTGACGGAGCGCGAACTCGACGTCGTGCGCGCCGCCGCGGACGGGCTGACCAACAGCGAGATCGGCGCCGAGCTGTTCCTCTCGCTGTCCACCGTGAAGACCCACCTGGCCTCGGTGCAGGCCAAGCTGGGCGTGCGCAACCGCGTGGGCATCGCGGCCTGGGCCTGGCGCAACGGGATCATGGACCCCGAGTCGTCGGCCTAGGATGGGACTATGACGCTGCGCCTGCGCTCCGCCGTGGTCCTGCCCGCCGACATCGCCTGCTCGGTGGTGCGTGACGGGGTCGTCGACATCGACGCGCACGGCCGGATCGCCTACTGCGGCCCCGCCGAGGGCGCGCCCACCGGAGCCGACGCGCCGGCCGAGACCCGCACGCTGGGCGGCATCCTGCTGCCGGGTCTGATCAACGCCCACGCACACAGCCCGATGGTGCTGCTGCGGGGCCTGGGCGGTGATCTGCCCCTGCTGCGGTGGCTGCGCGAGGTGGTGTGGCCCGCGGAGGCCAAGCTGCGCGGCGACGACGTCGGCGCCGGGATGACGCTCGGCTCGGTGGAGATGCTGCGCCGGGGTGTCACCACCAGCGCCGAGATGTACTTCCACGCCGATCGCATCGCCGAGAGCGTGCTCGCCACCGGTGCCCGGACGGTGCTCGGCAGCCCGATCATCGACCTCCCGGGACACGACTGGCGGGCGATGCTCACCGAGACCGACCGCTGGATCGACGCCGACGGGCTGCGCTTCGGCGCGGGCGACCGGATCGAGGTGTCCTACGCCCCGCACTCGGCCTACATGCTGCCCGCCGAGGCACTGTCGGCCATCGCCGAGTCCGCCGCCGCGCGGGACGCGCTGGTGCAGATCCACGTCGCCGAGGCCGCCGACGAGGACGCCGCCCAGCGCGCCGAGCACGGGTCGGTTCCCGCGCTGCTGCGCAAGTCCGGGCTGCTCGACGGCAGGCTGCTGGCCGCCCACGCGGTCCACCTGTCCGACGAGGACATCGCCGTACTGGCGGCAGGCGGTGCGGCCGTGGCGCACTGCCCCGGCTCCAACGCCAAGCTCGCCTCCGGGATCGCCCGGCTGGTCGACCTGCGCGCCGCCTCCGTCGCCGTGGGCCTCGGCACCGACGGGCCCGCCAGCAACGACGACCTCGATCTCTGGGAAGAGGTGCAGCTCTCGGCGATGCTCGCGCGGCTCGCCACCGGCGACGCGACCGCGATGACGGCCGCCGACGCCCTGCTGCTGGCCACCAGGGGCGGGGCCGACGCGCTGGGCAGAAGCGACATCGGCGCGCTCGAACCCGGCCGCTGGGCCGACCTCGTCCACGTCGACGTCGACGATCCCGCGTTCGCCACCGGGCTCGACGTGCCCGACGGGCAACTGCTCGCGAACCTCGTCTGGGCCGCGGGCTCCCGCAGGGTCACCGACGTGTGGGTGGCGGGCCAGACCGTGGTCGCCGACGGCGAACCGACCCGCGTGGACCGGGGCAAGGCGCAGGCGGACGTGGCCGAGGCCGCCGCCCGCCTGCGCTGATCCCACCCCCGGGTCAGGGCACCGCGCGTCGCGTCGTGAGGTACCCGGCGCCCGCGAACAGCAACGCGAGCAGTGCCGGGTAGCCCGCCAGCAGCGCGAGCGCGGAGTGTTCGGTGAAGAACCGGCCGACCGCGCCCCACCAGTTCTGCGAATGGATGAGGAAGAGCAGCCCCACCAGGATCGCGCTGAGTCCGATGCCCAACGCCCAGACGCCGTACTGGCCCCAGCGCTTGAACACGATGCCGAGCCACACGCCGAAGAACGACAGCAGCATCAGCGGCGCCGCGTAGACGAGCGTCTGGAGCACCGCGTTGTCCTGCGACAGGAACGGCAACGCGAAGAACGTGAGATCGAAGCCCCAGCCGTTCGTGGCCGACTCGACGTACTTCAACAGCGTGAGCAGGATGCCGTAGGCCAGCGCCTGACCCACGACCACGAGCGCGGTCGCCCCGAAGAACGCCCGGCGGGTCACGGAGAGCCCGACCGCGAACGGGAACATCTGCGTCATCGTCTGGATGTGGGAGATGAGCATCGTGATGTACAGCGCGGCCAGTGCGCCGGTGGACATTTGGTCGTCGCCGCCGAGGTCGGTGACCAGGTAGGCGATGCCGATGTTGAACAGCAGCACCATGAGCAGAATCAGCACCGGCAGGGCCAGCACCGCGAACGCGTTGACGAGCTGGATCCTGGCGACGCGCACGAGTTGTCCCATCAGCGGGCCTCCTGACCGTTGCGAGCACCGGCGAGCGCGGGCTCACCCTGGGCGGACTGGGTTGCACGGATGACGAGCTGCTGCAGCGAGACCGGCTCGACACGCAGGTCGGGGCGCTCCTCGCCGTCGGGGAACCGGCCCCGCAGCGTCAGGCGTAGCACGCCTCCCAGCTGCTCCCGGTGCAGCTCAACGTGTCCCTCGGCGAACCGCTCGACGGCGCGCGCGGGGCCGGTGACGGTGACGGCCTGCGAGCGCAGCGACTCGGAGCTGTCGTCCATGAGGATGCGTCCCGAGTCGATCACGACGACGTGTTCGATCATGTCGGCCACCTCGTCGATGAGGTGGGTCGACAACACGATCGTGCGCGGGTGCTCCGCGTAGTCGGCCAGCAGGCGGTCGTAGAACATCTGGCGGGCCACCGCGTCCAGGCCGAGGTAGGGCTCGTCGAACAGCGTCAGCGGCGCGCGCGCAGCCAGGCCGATGATGACACCGACGGCCGAGAGCTGACCCCGGGACAGCTTCTTGATCTGCTGGCCGGTGCGCAGGCGGAACTCGTCGGCGAGCTCGGCGGCGAAGTCGGTGTCCCAGTTCGGGAAGATCAGGCTCGCCGCGTCGAAGGCGTGGCGCACCCGGAACATGTCCGGGTACTTCTGCGACTCCTTGATGAAGCAGACCTGCCGCAGCACCCCGGCGTTCTCGTAGGGTGACTCACCGAAGACCTCGATCGTGCCGTCGGTCTGGAAGTCCTGTCCCGTGAGCATGCGCATCACGGTGCTCTTGCCGGCGCCGTTGCGGCCCAGCAGGCCGTGAATGCGGCCCTCGTGCAGGTCGAAGGACACGTCCTTCACCGCCTCGGTGGAGCCGTAGCGCTTCGTCACCCCTCGCAGGCGTGCCACGGTCATGCGTCGTCCCTCCAGGTGTCGATCATCTTTTTGAGGTCCTCGGCGTCCATCCCGAGCCTGCGGGCCTCCACCAGCAACGGCGCGATGTAGGCCTCGGCGAACGTGGTACGCCGCCGTTCGAGCAGCGCGTCGCGCGCTCCGGCCGCCACGAACATGCCAACCCCCCTCTTCTTGTAGAGCAGCCCGTCCGCCACGAGCTTGTTGATGCCGTTCGCCGCGGTGGCCGGGTTGATCCGGTGAAACGCGGCCAGCTCGTTGGTCGACGGCGCCCTGGTCTCCTCGCCCAGCGAGCCGTCGATGATCGAGTCCTCGATCAGCTCCGCGATCTGCTGGAACAGCGGGCGGCCGTCGTCCATCAGGGCCTCCGCCGGGCGAACCAGTGCGTTGGTTCATTAGTCATGTGGGTAACCATGACACCAGAGCACTGAGCGTGTCAAGCGCGCACGAGAAAGGCACCGCCCCACGGGACGGTGCCTTGTCTGCCTTTTCTGCCTGGTCGAGCCGGTGGACCTACCGCACCGGCCGGGGGCGGATCGTCAGTTCGGTCAGGTGCGCGTCCGGGCCCGCGTTGACGGCGGTGGCCACGGCCGCGGCCACCGACTCGGGACGCAGGTACTTCTCGGGCGCGTACTCCCCGCCCTCGTGGCTCACCACGGCCTGCTGCATCTCCGTGTCGGTACGGCCCGGGTACACGCTGGTGACGCGAAGTCCGCCGCTTTCCTCCTCGGCCCGCAGCGCGTCGGCGTAGGCGCGGACCGCGAACTTGCTCGCCGCGTACGGGCCCCACCCCGCACGGGCGGCCAGTCCCTGACCGGAGTTGAGAAACACCACGTGCCCCCGCGCGGCCCGCAACAGCGGCAGTGTCAACCGCGTCAGCTCCGCCACGGCCACGAGGTTGACCTCCAGATTCGCGCGCCACACCGCCGCCTGCGACTCGGCGACCGAGCCGAGCCGGGCAAGGCCCGCCGAGTGGACGAGCACATCGAGGGAGCCGAGCGCGGAACACGCCTCCCGCAGCGCGTCCGGGTCGGTGAGGTCCACCGCCCACGGCCGCGCGTGCGGCAGGGCCCGCGCCCGCTCGTGCAGCGCGTCGACGTCCCGGCCGCCGAGCAGCAGCCGATGGGTGGGGGCGAGCGCCTCGGCCACGGCCGCGCCGATGCCGCGCGTGGCCCCGGTGACGAGAGCGAGGGGTCGGTCAGCCATAAGTCCACGGTAGACGCGGGACCGGCCGACCCCTCGCGCGGTCGGGACCGTCAGCGCCCGATGTGGCCCGGACGTCCGAAGCGGCCCCGCTTCCAGACGGCCACGATCGACGGCCGCGCCGGCGAGTTGCCGCCGTCCGGCCAGTGCGACTGCGGGTTCTCGGGCGTCCCGCCCTCACCCGGGTGCTGCACGGCGACGAGCACGACGTCGTCGGTGACGACCGGACCGCACGTCTCAGCCCCGATCGGCACGGTCAGGAACTGCTTCACGTGGCCGCGCTCGCGTCCCTGGACCGGCACCGCGAACAGCCCGTCGTTCGAGCCCAGCGCGTTGCCGTCCGTGGACACCCAGAGGTTGCCGTGGCTGTCGAATGCCAGGTTGTCGGGACACGAGATGGGACTGACCTGGCTCTTGTCGAACCCGCCGAAGTACGTGTCGGCGGCGGCGGGATCGCCGCACACCAGCAGCAGCCGCCACGCGAAGGTGGTCGACACGGCGTCGCCCCGGTCCTCCTCCCACTCCAGGACGTGCCCGTTGCGATTGCCGTCGCGCGGGTTGATCTCGTCGGCGGCGGCCTTGCCCGCGGCGCCGCGATCGGTGTTGTTGGTCAGCGCGGCGTACACCCTGCCGGTGACCGGGTTGGGCTCGACGTCCTCGGGACGGTCCATCTTGGTGGCGCCCACCCGGTCGGCGGCCAGCCGGGTGAAGACGTAGACCTCCTCGGCCGTCATCCCCGGCACGTGCGAGGTCGTGCCGCTGGCCAGCGGGATCCACTCGCCCCGGCCGTCGAACTCGCCGTCCGAGGGCAGCCTGCCACTGCCGTCGATCTCACTGGCGGGACTGTCGCCGGTGAACTTCGCGACGTACAGGGTGCCGTCGTCGAGCAGCCGCGAGTTGTGCCTGCGCGCGTGCGCGCTGCGACCGGGCTTGTAGCGACCGTTCGACACGAACTTGTAGAGGTAGTCGAACCGCTCGTCGTCACCGGAGTAGGCGACGACCCTGCGGTCCTTGGAGATCGTGACGGCGGCGCCCTCGTGCTTGAACCGTCCCAGCGCGGTGTGCTTGATCGGCTTCGCGTGCGGGTCGTGCGGATCGATCTCGACGACCCAGCCGAACCGGTGCGGCTCGTGCGGCTCCTGGGCGATGTCCCACCGCGGGTCGAAGCGCTCCCACTTGCGCGAGGTCTCACCGCCGGTGAGGCCGTAGCGCCGCAGCCGCTCCGCCTCTTCGGGGTCGGTGACCGACTCGGCGTTCGCGAAGTACTGGTTGAAGTTCTCCTCACCCGACAGCACCGTGCCCCAGGGCGTCACGCTGCCCGCGCAGTTGTTCAGCGTCCCCAGCACGCTGCGCCCCGACGGATCGGCCGAGGTCTTCAGCAGGTCCGAGCCCGCGACCGGGCCCCGCACCTCGAACTCCGTGTCGGCGGTGATGCGGCGGTTGTAGCGGCTCGGCAGCACGCGCAGCCCGCCACGGGGATCGCGCAGTGTCTGGACCACCGACAGCCCGTGCGCCGCCCACGCGATGCGCACCTGCTCCTCGGTCGGGTTGTCGGCGTCGTAGCTGCCCGCGGGGAACATGTGCGGCTCGGTGGTGTACTCGTGGTTGACCACCATGAGATGCCGCCATCCCGAACCGTCCTGCGGGATCAGGCCGACGAAGTCGTTGTTGTAGCCGAACTGCCGGGACTGCGCCTGCGCGGTCTGGTTGTGGAAGTCGAAGTCCGGGGCGCCCGGCAGGACGGCGTCACCCCAGCGGATGACGATTTCCTGGTCGTAGCCGTCCGGGATGTGCACCGCGTCGGCCGTGTTCGGCTCCACCGGCTCGAAGTCGGTGCCCTCGGCCGGGCGCGACGGCTTGCCGTTCCCGCGCCGACCGGCGAGTGCCGCCGGCACGGCGCCCTCGGCGGCGGCGGTGCCGGACAGCGCGGCGAACCCGGCGGCGGTCGCGGACATCACCGCCGTCGCCTTGAGCGCGCCCCGGCGCGAGAGCACGTTCTTCGCGATGTCACCGAAGTAACTGTTGTCCGATGTGTTCGGCGCGGGGTGTGCGCACGCGTTGCCGCAGCGGTACTCACACGTGGTGGCCGAACGGCCAGTGCGGTGGGAAGTCAGCAGGGGCAGCAGACGTCTCGGCTCAGTGGACACACGGCCTCCATCACTCGATCAGGGCAAGCTCCGGGGACGTTAGGTGCGCAAAGCAAGCCACGGTATGCCTGACAGTGAACTTCAGACGAACGGCGTAAACCGCGGGTCGCACGATCGTGGCCCCCATGCCGGGTCGCGTAGTGTTGGCCCATGGCCTCGGTACCGACGGTGACGGCGGTGGTGTTCGACCTCGACGGCGTTCTCGTCGACTCCGAACGGCTGTGGGACGAGGTGCGGCGCTCCGTCGTCGCCGAGCACGGCGGACGGTGGCGGGAGGAAGCCACCCGGGCACTCCAGGGGATGAGCACACCGGAGTGGGCCCGCTACCTCGTCGAGGAACTCGGCACCCGGCTCACCGCCGCCGAGGCCGCCGACGTCGTGGTCGGCGAGATGGCCCGCCGCTACGAGGCCGGGCCGCCCATCCTGCCCGGCGCCCGCGAGACCGCCCGCGCCGTCGCCACGGCCTACCCCACGGCGATCGCCAGCTCGTCGCCGCCCGCGCTCATCGACGCCTTCCTGACCGCGGCCGACCTCCACGATCTCGTCCGGACCGCCGTGTCGAGCGAGCAGGTGGGCGCGGGCAAACCCGCCCCCGACGTCTACCTGGAGGCGGCCACCCTGCTCGGCGTGGCGCCGCAGACCTGCGTGGCCGTCGAGGACTCCACCAACGGACTCGCCTCCGCCCTGGCCGCGGGCATGACCGTGGTCGCGACGCCGAATCCCCACTACCCGCCCGACGACCGGGTCCTCGCCCGCGCCCACGCCGTCGTCACCGACATCACCAGGCTGCCGGAGACGCTGCGGCGCATGCAGTGAAGGCCACCCTCGCTGCGTCTCGTGCAGTGAAGGTGGCCTTCGCGACGGGTGGGCGGGTGGGTACGGGCCGGGTCAGCGCTCCACTTCGCCGTCGATGAACTTGCCCACCGCGTCGCGGGCGGTGGAGTCGTCGTACTGTTCCGGCGGCGACTTCATGAAGTACGAGGACGCCGACAGCAGCGGGCCACCGACGCCACGGTCCTTGGCGATCTTGGCGGCGCGCACCGCGTCGATGATGATGCCCGCCGAGTTCGGGGAGTCCCAGACCTCCAGCTTGTACTCCATGTTCAGCGGCACGTCACCGAACGCGCGCCCCTCCAGCCGCACGTAGGCCCACTTGCGGTCGTCGAGCCACTGCACGTAGTCGGACGGGCCGACATGCACGTTGGCCTTGCCCATGTCCCGCTCGATCTGCGACGTGACGGCCTGCGTCTTGGAGATCTTCTTCGACTCCAGGCGCTCCAGCTCCTTCATGTTCTTGAAGTCCATGTTGCCGCCCACGTTGAGCTGCATGGTGCGGTCGAGCTGCACGCCACGGTCCTCGAACAGCTTCGCCATCACCCGGTGGGTGATCGTGGCGCCGACCTGCGACTTGATGTCGTCGCCGACGATCGGCACACCGGCCCGCTCGAACTTCGCGGCCCACTCCGGGTCGGAGGCGATGAACACCGGGATCGCGTTGACGAAGGCCACACCGGCGTCGATCGCGGCCTGCGCGTAGAACTTCGACGCCTCCGTGGACCCGACGGGCAGGTAGGACACGAGCACGTCCACCTCGGCCGCGCGCAGTGCCTCGACGACGTCCACCGGCTGCTCGTCCGACTCGTGGATCGTCTCCTGGTAGAACCGACCCAGCCCGTCGAGCGTGTGCCCACGCTGCACGGCGACGCCGAGCGGCGGGACGTCGCAGATCTTGATGGTGTTGTTCTCGCTGGCGAGGATTGCCTCGGACAGGTCCTGCCCGACCTTCTTCGCGTCCACGTCGAAGGCCGCGACAAAATCCACGTCCCGCACGTGGTAGCCGCCGAACTGCACGTGCATCAGCCCGGGCACGCGCGAGGCCGGATCGGTGTCGCGGTAGTAGTGGACCCCCTGAACAAGCGACGCCGCGCAGTTGCCGACGCCCACGATGGCCACCCTCACGCGGCGGTTCTCGCCCATGCCGGTTTCTCCTTACTCGTGTGTGCTGCTGGTAGGTGATGTCAAGCGGCGGTGTGGCTCAGCTCTGCTGGTGCCCCCGCTGCTCGGCCTGTTCGTGCGCGATCAGCTCGTTGAGCCAGCGCACTTCCCGCTCGCTCGCCTCCAGCCCCAGCTGGTGCAGCTCACGGGTGTAGCGGTCGATCTTTTCCTCGGCTCTGGCCAGCGCCGCCCGCAGACCTTCGCGACGTTCCTCGACCCGGCGGCGCCGACCCTCCAGGATTCGCATCCGCACGTCGGCCGGAGTCCGGGAGAAGAAGGTCAGGTGCACCCCGAACCCCTCGTCGTCCCAGGTCTGCGGACCGGCGTCCGCCAGCAGTTCGGAGAAGCGCTCCTTGCCGTCGGCCGTCAGCTTGTAGACCCGCTTGGCGCGGCGGTTCCAGCCGCCGGCCACCTCGGCCGGCTCCTCGACGATCAATCCCGCCCTCAGCAGCCTCCGCAGCGTCGGGTAGAGCGAACCGTACGAGAAGGTGCGCACCATGCCGAGCGTTTCGTGCAAACGCTTGCGCAGGACGTAACCGTGCATGGGCGCCTCGTGCAGCAGCCCGAGTACCGCGAGCTCCAACACAGCGCACCTCCTCACGGGAACGTTCTCCACACCATCCGGCGTTGGTCCTCTCGGACCACCGGTGGAACGACGCTGTTCGACTACCCAACCTACAGCTCGATTATATCGACTCGATACATCGAAGTGGCGGAGCTAACCTCGCGCCCACCTGCACACCGGGCCTTGTTCATCAAATCGTTACCCGCCGATCCGGCGTGTCTGAGCGATCACGGAGCGTCCCGGCCGGGGCACAACGGTGGCTCCGAGTCCTCGAACGGCCGAAAACCCGTACCCTGTGAGCGTGCGAAACCAGCGGCAGGTCGTCGACTACGCGCTTCAGCGGCGTGCGGTGCTGGCCGAGTTCTACTCAGGCCGCGTCAGCACGCTCGACGTCTGCGATGCCACGCCCTACCTGCTCAAGGCCGCGCAGTTCCACGGAACACCCAGTCCGGCCGCGTGCCCCGTCTGCCGCAAGGACGTACTCACGGACGTCTGCTGGGTGTACGGGGACGAACTCAAACACGCCGCGGGCTCGGCGAGGGCGCCGGAGGAACTGGATCGCATGGCGAACCTCTTCCGTGAGTTCACCGTCTACGTGGTGGAAGTGTGCCGCCAATGCGGATGGAACCACCTCGTCCGCTCGTACGTCCTGGGTACCGGAGCCCCGCACCCGCCGTCCCGGAGGACCGCCGGGCAGTGACACACGACACCGGCTGCACACTTGTTGCCACACTCGTCGCCGTATCGCACGTAGGTTCGGTTCGCAGAACGGCGTGCCAGCGAGCGCCGATCTGGGAGGGTCTTGAGTGAACGACCAGGGAAGCCACCAGTGGCCCGAAGAGGAGCCAGGCGACCGGCGCTGGCCCGAGCAGGGTCAGGGCGGCCAGTCCGCCAATCCCCCGTGGCCTTCGGGTGACGACCGGCCGCGCCCGCCGCGCTCTCAGGAACGCCGCCCGCCGCGCCCGCCCCAGCAGGGCCAGCCGGGCCAGCCACCCCGGCCGGGTCCGCCTCCGGCGCAGCCGCCCGGTGGGCGCGCGCCCGAGCGTGGCAGGCCGCTCCCACCTCCGCCCGCATCCCGTGGCGGCCAGCGACCTCCACAGCACCCACAACCCCCGCAGCCCCCACAGCCCCCACCGGGCCGGGGTCAGCAACCCGGCCAGCCCGGCCAGCCACAGCCACAGCGCCCCGGCGGCGGACACGGCACTCCGGGCGGCGATCGGCCCGCGCGGCAGCGGCCCGCCGGAGCGCCAGGTGAGCGACCGCTGCCACCCGGTGCCCGCCGGAGCCAGCAGCCTCCCGGCACTCCCCAGGGCCCGGCGCGCTCGGCGAGCGGCGCACCACCCCAGGGCGGGCGCAGGCCCGGTGGCTCTCCCGACGGAGCGCGCCCGTCCGGGCCTCCCCGCAGGCCGGGGGAGCGGCCAGGAGGCGCCGCGGCGGCTGGTGCGGCAGCGGGTGGTGCCGCGGCAGCGGGCCGCCCCGGCGACCCGGGGGACGGCGCCGACCGCGAACCGGAACTGATCACCCATCGTGCCTACAACGGCACGGCCGACGGCCGTGACCAGGACGGCTACGACGACTACGACGACGGCGAGAACCGGCACCATGAGCCCGGCCTCGACAACGGCCACGGCGGCGACGGCGGTGACGGCTTCGACGACGGCGAACCCCGGCCCAAGAAGGGCAAGGCCGCACTCACCCCGGCACAGCGCAAGAAGCGGCGCTGGAAGATCGTCCGGCGCAGCGCCTACGCCATCGTCGGGCTCTTCTTCGTCCTCCCGGCCATCGCCTTCGCCATCACCTACTTCCTCGTGGACGTGCCCGACCCCGAGGACGTGGCCCAGGACCAGGCCAAGGTCGTGACCTACCTCTACGCCGACGGCGAGACGGAGATGGGCCGTGACATCCCGCCCGACGGCGGGAACCGGATTCTGCTCAAGCCCCACGAGATACCCGACGACGTCAAGCACGCCGTGTACGCGGCCGAGGACGCCACCTTCGAGACCAACCCCGGCTTCGACGTCACCGGCATCCTGCGCGCGGTGTACAACCAGGCCACCGGCGGGGTCGGCGGTGGTTCCACCATCACCCAGCAGTACGTGAAGGTCGCCACCGAGAACGACGAGTACTCGATCACGCGGAAGTGGACCGAGATCGTCAAGGCCTTCAAGATGAGCAACGAGCAGTCCAAGGACGAGATCATCACCGCCTACCTGAACACGATCTACTTCGGTCGTGGGGCGTACGGCATCCAGACCGCCGCGCAGGCCTACTACGGCAAGGACGCCACGGATCTCACCGCGTCCGAGTCGGCGCTGATCGCCGGGATGATCCAGCAGCCGAGCCGGGTCAACAAACCCGAGGTGCGCGAGGAACGCTGGAACTACGTGATGGACCAGATGGTGGCCAACAACTGGCTGCCCAAGGCCGAACGCGACCAGGCGACGGTGCCGGAGCTGATTCCCGACGATGAGGCCACACCCGACACCATCACCGGGACCGAGCGGTTCATCCAGGCGAAGGTCAACGCGGAACTGGCCGAGAAGGGCTATCCCGAGGAGAAGCTGCGTGCCGGCGGCTACCGGGTGTACCTCACGATCGATCAGGAAGCGCAGTCGGCCGCCGAGCAGGCGGTCAACAACGTGATGGAGGGCGAGCCGGAGCTGCTGAAGGAGGCGCTCACGGCGGTCGATCCCGAAACGGGAGGCGTGCTCGCCTACTACGGCGGGCCCTACGAGGCCGACGGCAACCAGTACGACTGGGCGTCGGCGCAGCGCAACCCCGGATCGTCGTACAAACCGTTCGACCTCGTGGCCCTGCTGGAGCAGGGCAAGGGACTCGGCGAGATCTACGACGGCAGCTCCCCCCGGACGTTCGGCGACCGCGAGGTGCGCAACTCCGAGGACACGCAGTGTCCGCAGTGCACGGTCGCGGAGGCCATGAAGCTGTCGATCAACACCGTGTTCTTCGACATCGTGGTGAACGAGGTGGGCCCGCAGGCGGTGGCCGAGGCCGCACGCGCCGCCGGAATCCCGGAGAAGGGCAGCGGTGTCGACGCCAAGGAGACGATGCCGACCATGGACGGCAACATCTCCATCGGCGGTGGGCACACGATGGTGTCCACACTGCACATGGCCAACGCCTACGCCACCTTCGCCTCCGGCGGTATCCGGCACGACGTGCACTTCGTCGCCAAGCTCACGACCTCGGACGGCGAGGTCGTCTTCGACGAGACCTCCGAGGTCGCCACCGAGGGCGAGCCCGCGTTCGCCGAGGACCCGGAGCGCAACAAGCAGATCGCGGGCAACGTCACGGAGTCGCTGGAACCCGTGCTGGAGCAGTCGCAACTGCTGTGCGCGGGGGGACGCGAGTGCGCGGGCAAGACCGGCACCCACCAGTTCGACGACGGTAGCGGCATGCGGGTCAACGAGAACTCCGAGGCCTGGATGGTGGGGTACACACCGCAGGTCTCGGCCGCGGTGTGGGTGGGCAGTGGTGAGAACCGGCCCATCAACAACGCGGCAGGCGGAGCGATCTACGGCAGCGGCCTGCCCGGCGAGATCTGGAAGCTCTTCATGGACACCTACCTGGAGGGCAAGCCGATGCTGGAGTTCGACGAGGTCGAGCTGATCGGCAAGCCGCCCGCGCCCCCGCCCACGGTGCCGCAGGACGACGCGTCCAGTTCCGAAAGCTCGGAGTCCACGACGACGACACCGGAGACCACCACCCCAGAGACCAGCACACCGGAGCTGCCCACGGAGCCGTCCTTCCCGCCGGGCGAGTCGGACGACCCGGGCAACCCGGGCGGGCCGCCGGATCCGTCGGACGGTGAGGACGAGGACGACGACGGCTGGCCGCCGTGGAACAGCGGGCGGGGCGACGGCGACACCGAAAGTACCGAGGAGTTCTGACCGCAGGCTCAGACGGCGCGCGCTGACCGGCGACCCGTAACATTCGCGAGGTGTCCAGCGATAGTCCTTCCTCGCGGCCGGAACCGACGCCCGACACGGCGTCGCTGGACGCGTCGCAGCGGGTGATCCCGAGCTGGTCCGAGCCACTGGCCGAGGCGGCCTCCCGCCCCGTCGGAGGACCGCTCGGCCGGCACGCGGCCGTGGGCAGGCACTGGTTCTGGACTCCGTTGCGCGTGTGCCTGCTGCTGGCTGTGCTGGCTCTCACCGCGGGCTGGTTCGGCAAGGCCGCCTGCATCCAGCAGTACGTCACCGACCAGGGCGACGCGGAACTGGACTGGCGTTCGGGCAGGCAGTACGTCGCGATGTGCTATTCGGACATCGTGCCGCTGTACGGGGCCGAGCGCCTCGACGAGGACGACACCTTCCCCTACGCCACGAGCTGGGTGGAGAACGAGGGCACCGAACACGAGCAGGTCCGCTACATGGAATACCCCGTGCTGAGCGGGCTGTTCCAGTGGGTCAACGCGGAACTCACCCACGGCTGGATCGCCGGGGCCGAGGCGGGGTGGCTGCCCACGGCGTTGCCCGTGGCGGTGTACTTCAACATCACGGCGTTCTTCCTCGCGGCGGCCTGGTTGGTCACGGTGTGGGCGGTGGCGAGAACCGCGCGACGCCGCGTGTGGGACGCGGCGATAGTGGCCGTGTCACCGCTGGTGGTGGTCCACGCCTTCACCAACTTCGACACGCTGGCCACGGCTGCCGCCGCCGTGGGTCTGCTCGCGTGGGCACGCCGGAGACCCGTGCTCGCCGGGGTGCTGCTCGGTGTGGGGGCGGCGGCGAAGCTGTACCCGCTTTTCTTCCTCGGCCCGCTGCTGGTGCTGTGCCTGCGCGCGGGCAAGGTCGGCGCGTGGGTGCGAGCGGCGGGCGCCGCCGCGCTCACCTGGGGTGTCGTGAACCTGCCCTTCATGGTCTTCCTGCGCGACGGCTGGTCGGAGTTCTTCCGGCTCAACACCGAGCGGGACATGGATCCCGACTCGCTCTACAACGTCGTCTCCTACTTCACCGGGTGGGAGGGCTTCGACGGCCCGCTCGCCCCCGGCGAGGCCCCAGAACTGCTCAACACGATCAGCGGCGCCGCGTTCCTCGCGCTGTGCGCGGGCGTGGCGTGGGTGGCGTTGTCGGCACCCCGGCGACCGCGCGTGGCCCAGCTGTGTTTCCTGGTGGTCGCGGCGTTCCTGCTCACCAACAAGGTGTGGAGCCCGCAGTACTCGCTGTGGCTGGTCCCCCTGGCCGTGCTGGCGCTGCCACGGTGGCGGCTGCTGCTCGGCTGGATGATCGTGGACGCGCTCGTGTGGGCACCGCGGATGTTCTACTACCTTGGCGTCGACGACAAGGGACTGCCCGAGGGCTGGTTCCTCGGCACGGTCGTGGTGCGCGACCTCGTGGTCGTCCTGCTCTGCGTGCTGATCCTGCGGGAGATCTACCGCCCGTCACGTGACGCGGTGCGCGCGGGCGGAGTGGACGACCCGGCAGGCGGCGTGCTCGACGGCGCCGACGACCGCGTCGTGCTCCGCCTGCCACGCCGAGGGGCACGCGGTGGCAGGCGCGACTCTCAGCGGGACTCTCACAGCCGTTCCCGCAGGAAGGCGATGTCGGCGGCCTGACCCTCCCGCGGGGTCTCGACGATCACCGGGGCACCGGCCTCCCGTGCCACCGACACGAGCAACTCGGGATCGATCGTGCCGTCGCCGCCGGTCACGTTGGCGTGCCGATCGCGCTGGGAACCGCGCTCGTCGCGCGAGTTGTTGAGGTGCACCAGATCGATGCGGCCGGTGACGGCCCTGACCTTCTCGACCGCGTCCGCCAGATCCCACCCCGCTGCGTGCGCGTGGCACGTGTCGAGACAGAACCCGGCGCCGAAGTCCGCGACCCGGTCCCACAACCGCGCCAGCATGTCGATCTCGCGCGCCATCGCCCCCTCGCCGCCCGCCGTGTTCTCGATCAGCAACGGCACGCCGAACCCGCCCTGCTCGGCCTGCCGCTCGAAGAGCTTGCGCCAGTTCGACAGACCCTCGTCGACATCCTCGCCCTGACGGACGTGCCCACCGTGCACGATGAGCCCTCGCGCGCCCGTCTCCGCCGCCGCCGTGGCGTGCAGCGCCACGGTCTTGCGGGACGGGATGCGGATGCGGTTGTTCAACGACGCCACATTGAGCACATAGGGCGCGTGGATGTAGACCCCGATGCCCGCGTCGGCCAGTTCGGCCGCCTGCGGGTGCGGTTGGGGCTTCTTCCAGCCCTGGGGGTCGGCGAGGAAGAACTGGACGATGTCCGCCGCGCGCTCGCGGGCGGCCGAGGCGGGGTCGTCGTCACGAACGTGCGCACCGATCAGCATGGGACGAGGGTAGCGATTCCGGGACGGCCAAATCGAGTACCGTGGGCCGGTCCCACACGGTTGAGAACGATCACATGACAACGGGAGAAAGCGGGACGGGGACCGCACCGGAGAGCGAGGGCACACGGCTCATGGAAACCGGGTATCGGCACAACGGGAGATTCCGTTCGACACCTCCGGCGGCAGGCGCGTCGGCGGTGGCTGCGACGACGTCGGTGGCGCTGCTCGCGCTGCTGGCCCTGCCCGGCAGCGCGGCCGCGCAGGAAACCGACCCTGTCATCTCGGGCGACTGCCCTGGTCACAGCACGCAGGGCGAGCCGCTGGCCCTGGACTCGTCGGCGCTGGGGCTGCGGGTCGAACTGGGGGAGAGCGACACGGGACTGCTCCGGGAGAACGGCCCCGTGACCGGGCTGGTGGGCGATGTCTGCGAGGTCGGCAAGGGCACCGTGAATGGCCTGGCGGAACCGGTGCAGAAGGTGCTGCCCGGAAAAGAACCCGCAACACCCGAATCGAGTGACACACCAGAGAGTGAAATCGACGACGATTCCGCGGGCGGCGATTCCGCTCCGATTCCGGCGCCGCCCCCCGCACCGGACACCGGCGAGCACGACAGCCCCACCACACCGACAGCACCGCCGACTCCCACGGCTCACGATTCGGCGGCCACACCCGGCCCCGCGTCGGCCGGTGACGGCGGCGGGCCCGGCAGGGTGAGCCTCGACGGTGCCGCCCTCCGGCGCACGAGCACGCCCTCGGCGCCCCCCGCCGCAGACGACGACCGGCGCGGCAGCGCGTTCACCGCCGAGCGCCACGACGCCGGCCCGGCACACGACCGCGAGGCACTCGAACGCCTTCCCCTGCTGCTGGCCGTCATCGCACTGGTACTCGTGGCGGCGGCGCTGGCCCACACGTGGGCCCGGCGCACCCTGCTGCGTTGACGAACCGCGCCCCGCGAAACGGATCGACGGCGACCGTCACCCACGACGGTCGCCGTCGTTATGCCTGTCGACACGTCGCCGACGAGGGAGGCAACCCCGTGCGCATCAGCACCGCCGCACTCAACCGGGTGGTTCGCCGGGCGTTGGGCACAACGGTGGCGACGGCGGTGATCGGCGGCACGGCCGTGCTGACGGCGGGCGCGGCAGGCGCCGCCGCCGTCGTGACGGCGGACACCTGTGCGGGCGTCGTGGCGGGCAGGACCGCCGACACCGTGTCGATCGACGGCGAGGCGCTGGCGGGTCTGGTCAAGCAGGGCGCGAAGGAAGCCCAGACCATCGTCGTCATCCACCACCTCACCATCTGGCCGAACCACCTCGCGCGAAAGATCTCCGACGAGCCGGTCGAGATCGGCACCGTGCCCGAGAAACGCACCAGCACCATCGACGGTGACACGATCGCCACCGCCGTCACCGACGCGCTCGACGGCTCGGCCGGGCTGGGTGCGCTGCCCTCCACCCAGCGCACCACCCTCGACCAGATCGCCGCGACCGTGTCGGCCGCGTGCGAGATCACGGTCGAGAACGCGCGATCCACCGAGCCCGGCACGAACTCGCCCGCCCCCGGCTCGGCCGAGGGCACCGGAACGAGCGAGGACCGAGACGGCCGGGGTGATCGGGACTCCAACTCCGCGGACTCCGGCTCCGACTCCGACTCGGACTCCGGCGCGGCCGGGGACGGCGGGGACGGCGAGGTCGCCGCGGGCGGGCTCCAGGGCAGCGGCGACGCCAGGGTGGCGCGGGACGACTACAGCGGCATCCCCGCGGCCGACGCTCCCGGAGCGGGCATCGCCGTGCCGGAGGACCTGCGTTACGCACCGGCCAACGGCGTTCCGGGCGACATCCTCACCCCGCGTTACGGAACCCTCGACGGGGAGACCGGGGAGACCGGGGAGCACGGCAACAGCACGGGCTCCGGCGACGTGCGCGACGCGGGCGACGCCGAGACCCTCGCGGCGCACGAGCAGAGCCAGACCGTGCGGCTGCCCATGCTGCTGGCCGTGGTGGCACTGGCCGCCGTGACGGCGGGCCTGGTGCGAACGTGGGCCCTGCGCCGCGCGTCCTGACCAGGTCAGACCCGCGAGCGGCCGAAGTAGCCTCCCTGGTTACACTGACTGACTGACAACCCTCCTGTCACGGAACGTCCGTGACCGCACGAGCCCACAGGAGGTGAGTGGTTGTGTCACGCCATTACGAGGTAATGGTGATCCTCGACCCGTCGCTCGACGAGCGCACCGTGGCCCCGACCCTGGAGAACTACCTCCAGGTCATCCGGAATTCCGGGGGCAACGTGGAGAAGGTCGACGTGTGGGGCCGCCGCAGGCTGTCCTACGAGATCGCCAAGCACGCCGAAGGCATCTACGCCGTGCTGGACCTCTTCTCCGACTCCGACGCCGTGAAGGAACTCGACCGGCAGCTCTCGCTCCAGGAGACGATCCTGCGCACCAAGGTCGTGCGCAAGCGACCGCCGCGTGGCGCGAAGAAGGCCGCGAAGTCCGGCGCGAAGGCCTGAGGCTGATAACCGATGGCCGGAGACACCATCATCACCGTGGTCGGCAACCTGACGGCCGACCCCGAACTGCGATTCACGCCGTCCGGTGCGGCGGTCGCGAACTTCACGGTCGCGTCCACGCCCCGCATGTTCGACCGCCAGACCGGCGAGTGGAAGGACGGCGAGGCGCTGTTCCTGCGCTGCAACATCTGGCGGCAGGCGGCCGAGAACGTCGCCGAGACCCTCACCAGGGGTGCCAGGGTCATCGTGCAGGGCAGGCTCAAGCAGCGGTCTTTCGAGACCAAGGAAGGCGAGAAGCGCACGGTCGTCGAACTCGAGGTCGATGAGATCGGCCCGTCCCTGCGCTACGCCACGGCGAAGGTCAACAAGGTCAGTCGAGGCAGCGGCGGCGGCAGCGGGGGTGGATTCGGCGGCGGCGGCGGTGCGCCTGCCGACGACCCGTGGGGTTCGGCGCCTCCCGCGGGCGGCGGGGGCGGCGGATTCTCCGACGAGCCGCCGTTCTAGTCGCCTCGCCTTCGTAGCAACCACACCGACGTTCCCCAGGAGTACATCGTGGCGAAGCCACCCATTCGCAAGCCGAAGAAGAAGGTCTGCGTGTTCTGCAAGGCCGAGAAGCAGGGACACCCCGAGCTGATCGACTACAAGGACACCACCATGCTGCGGAAGTACATCTCCGACCGCGGCAAGATCCGTGCCCGCCGGGTCACCGGCAACTGCAGCCAGCACCAGCGTGACATCGCCATCGCGGTCAAGAACTCGCGTGAGATGGCGCTGCTGCCCTACACGTCGACGGCGCGCTGAGGGGGAGATCGGACATGGCGAAGATCATCCTCACCACCGACGTGGCGCACCTCGGCGGCCCCGGCGACGTCGTCGAGGTCAAGGACGGCTACGCCCGCAACTACCTGCTGCCGCGGGGGTTCGCGATGGCGGCCACGAAGGGCGCGGAGAAGAACATCCGCACCATCCGGCGTGCCCAGGAGTCGCGGCGCATCCGTGACCTCGACCACGCCAAGGAGATCCGCTCGACGCTGGAGGGCCTCGGCGCCATCCAGGTCAAGGGCAAGGCGGCCGAGGGCTCGAAGAAGCTGTTCGGTTCCATCACGGCCACCGACATCGTGGCGGCGATCAAGGCCGCGGGCGGTCCGCAGCTCGACAAGCGGGTGCTCGACACCGGCCAGCACATCAAGACGCTGGGCAAGCACCAGGTCCGTGCCCGCCTGCACCCTGACGTGACGGCGGACGTGCGGCTGGAGGTCGTGCCCCAGTAAGGCACACCGGCACCACCGCGAAACGGCAACGGCGGGATCCCTTCTCGGGGGTTCCGCCGTTGCCGTTTCGATATGCACGAAGGGAACCCCGCGCACCCCTGTGACGTCGGACGTATCGGGCTCATCCGGCGCTTGACGCGCTTCAACGGCCCTGAGCACACTGCTTCTCACCACGAGGCGTTGAAGGGGACAGGGGATGGCGAACGTGGCAGTGGACGACGGTGGATTCATCGGCAAGGCCATGGGGGGCATGGTGTCGCTGGCGGCGCCCGCGGTGGCGGGGGCGCCGCGACCCAGCGGCGGGGGATACACGTTCTCCCGGGAGGAGATCGACCAGGTCATCGCGGAGTGGGAGGACCTGCGGCAGTCCCTCACCGACGACTACGGCCGGGCCCAGGTGATGGCCCACGTGCAGGCACCGGGAGCCGAGTTCGCGAGCGACGACTTCGCCCGGTACGCCAACCCCTCGGGCAAGGCGTTCATGCAGGCGACCGCCAAGATGCTCGACTATGTCGAGCAGTACATCGAGGCGCTGCGGAACGCCCGCGACGGCATCTCGACCCGCGAGGAACAGTCCCAGGAGGACGTCAGCAAGCTGGGCTCGGGAGTGATCGACGTATGACGCGGCGCACCGGCACCGCCCGCACCGGGGTGGCACTGACGGCCGCTGTCGTGGCGGCGCTGCTCACGGCGTGCGACGACGGGGGCCGCACGTCGCCACCGTTGCCGCCGCCTTCGCCGTCCCCGTCGTCCGGCTCGCCCGACGCCGGTGGCGAGGCGCCGTCGGTGCCGAACCCGCTGGACTCCGCGTCGCTGACCGGCGATCCCTGCGCGGCACTCACGGAGGAGCAGCGGAGCGAACTCGGACTGGCGGCCGGAAGCGTCAGGGAGAGCGCCGAGACGGCGGGCGACGCCTGCCGCTGGGAACGCACCGAGGACAGCCTGGATCTGGCGGACCTCGCGCTCGTGACGGAGAACGCCAACGGGTTGAGCGACATTTACGGGTTCGAGGACCGAAACGACTACTTCGAACCGACCGAGGTCGCCGGTTACCCGGCCGTCTACACCGGACTGATCGACAACAGGGACTCCGGCATGTGCGACCTGTGGGTCGGCGTGAACGACAGCGAGGTCCTGTACATCCTGACCAACCTCGCCTCGGCGGACACTGCCGAGGCGTCGTGCGGCCTGGCCGCGGACGTGGCCGACGCCGCCATCAGCACCCTGGGGGGTTGAGCGACATGCCGTTGTTCCTCGTTCCGATCATCGCGGGCGGCGCGGCCGTCGCCGGTGGCGCCGCCGCGTACGGCGCGGCGACGCAGGAGGAGTCCGGCGACTACGCGGCCGGTTCCGGTGGGCGCGAACTCGACGCGCACCAGATCTACGAGCGACTCCACGCCGGGCCAGGGACTGGCTCGCTGGTCGAGGGGCAGAGCTCGGCGAACACGCTGAAGGACCACTTCGGCGAGCGCGTCGCGCAGATGGACTCGCTGGCCCAGCGGATGGACGCCGCCTGGCAGGGGGACGCCTCGCAGGCCGCCAAGGCGGGAGCCAATCCGCTCAAGCAGTGGTTGCAGGACTCGGAGGGCAAGCTCCACGAGAGCAGTCACAGCATGGGCTCCCAGCTGGACGCGTTCAACACGACCATCAACCGCGTGCAGCCGGTGCCGGCCAAGCCGCCGGAGAGCGACTTCCTCAACGACATCACGCCGTGGCAGACCGACACCGACCGGGAGATCAGCGAGTACAACGCCAAGGCGCAGGCCAACGTCGAGGCGTACAACGCCTACTACCAGCTCAGCAGCGCCAACGGGCAGTCCATGCCCAAGTACACCACCGTCGACGGCGAGTTCGGTGACGTCGAGATGGACGGCAGCGGCGGAGTCGACACCGACAACATCGTCGGCGGGCCGTATCCCGGTTCCTTCCCCGGCGGTGGCGGGTCCGGCGGTGGTGCGGGTGGCGGCGCCGGTGGAGGCGGCGCCTACGACTCCGGCGGCATCGGCGGCGGCCCCTACCCGGGTGGCGGTGTCCCCGGCGGTGGGGGATCCGGCGGCGGTGCGGGTGGCGGAGCCGGTGGAGCGGGCGGAGGGTCCTACGACCCGGGCGGCATCGGCGGCGGTCCCTACCCCGGCGGCGGCTACCCGGGCGGGAGCGGCTCCGGCGGTGGGATCGGCGGTTCCTACCCGGGTGGTCCCGGTTACGAGTACGACCCGGCCGAGTGGGATGACAGCACGAGCGCGTCGAGGTTCACCCCGCCGACGTCCGTGGGCTCCGACTTCGGCACAGGCGGCGGCAACACGCCGGTCGGTACCGCACCCGGCCTGGGCAGTGGCGGTGGTCCCGGTGGTGGTCCCGGTGGTGGCAGCGTCGGCACGGGAGGCAGCGGCGGTGCCGTGGGCGGGTTCGGCCCCGGCGCGCCGGGCGGAGCAGGCTCGGCGGGTGCCGCCACGGGAGCGGCGGCGCCCGGCTCGGCCTCCGGCGCAGGCGCGGGCCGCGCGATGGGCGGTCCGGCCGCCGCGGGCATGGGAGCCCGGGGCACCGGCGGGATGCCGATGGGGGCCATGGGCGGCGGCGGAGGCCGGGGCCAGGGCGCCGAGGACGAGGAGCACCAGACCAAGTTCCTCGTCGATGAGGACGGCGACTCGCTGTTCGGCAGCGACGAGTTGACCACGCCTCCGGTCATCGGCGAGTGAGCACCGTGAGCCACGACAGAAGGAACTGAGACCGTGCTGGAACAGCAGGTGAGCGTATCGACGGCCACGCTGCTCACCCTCATCCGACGCCACGGCGCCGAACCCCACACCGTGCTGTCGAGCACGGCGGTGTGGGAGGACGAGCGTGCGAGGAGGGCGGCCGAGGAGCGGGCCGACGGTGAGCTGGCCCGGCTCGGGCTGTACGGCCACGGCGCCGTGCATCCGGGCCTGCTCGCCACAGTGGCCGTCATCGCCCGTCCCGCCGTGGAGTACTACGCGTGGATCAACGGGGGTATCGAGAACCAGCCCGTGAACTACACGGTGCTGGCCGGTGCGGGGGCCGGGGAGGCGTTCGTACTCGTGCGCAACTCCGACTCGCAAGTGGTCGCGCTCGGTTCGGTACACCCGGCCGAGCTGCTGGACAACTTCGTGGCTCAGCTGCCCCGGCTCGGCCCCGGCCGAGGGCGTGCCCTGCGCGTGCCGAAGAGCGCGCTCGCGGGCGGCGCGAAACGGCGCGAGTTCGACGGGGAGAACTTCGCGGTGATGAGCAACGGCCGCCGTGACCCGGCGGGCACCGAGGTCGCGGAGATGCGCCGCATTCTCGGCCTTCCCCGGCTCGGCGGCGGCAGTCTCTACGTGGCGTCCCGAGGTCGGGGTGGCAGGCGGGAGCGCGCCGAGCACCCGGTGAACTACATCGACACCGCGGAGGGCCGCTGGCTCACCGAGGAGGTGCCGGGCAGCGGCGAACCGGTCATCGCGTTCCACCCCGCGTCCCCGAACCTGCTCGTGGATCGGCTACGGACCGCACAGGGCAGGCTGCCGGTCACCTGACCTGTCACCACCCGTTCAGCCCATCGCGTCGTTACGGAACGCTGAGTCACGTTGTCCACAGGCGCGGTGCGGGGCGAGCTCCCGCCCGGCACCGCGACACGCCGACGAACGTGTTTTCCACGACACGCCGACAACGCGCCCACAAAGTTTTCCACAGGTTATCCACAGGGTTTGACCTGGCTTTTTCCTGAAACGGACACAAGTTCTCCCCAGTTTGTCCACAGGTTCGAGCGCACCTGTGGGCAGTTGGGGCCAGTCATCAACAAGTTATCCACAGCGGCATCCACAGGCTGGATTGCGGTGGTCCTTCCGAGCGATCTAGCGTGCGCGGACGGACGTGTGACACGCGGGCGCGCCGACCGAGGCGTCCGGCCCGCACCCGCGTAGACTGTCGAACAGGTGTTCGACTTCCGTCGATCCTGGAGGAGGTGCCTGCACCGGTGGCGATCACCGACGACCGCAGCCCCGCGTACACCGGCGAGCACGGCGGGTTCGAGCGACAGCCGCCCCAGGACACGACGGCGGAACAGTCCGTGCTCGGCGGCATGTTGCTGTCCAAGGACGCGATCGCCGACGTGGTCGAGGTGCTGCGGCCCGGTGACTTCTACCGGCCGGCGCACCAGGCCGTCTACGACTGCATTCTCGATCTGTACGGACGCGGCGAACCCGCCGACCCGATCACGGTCTCGGCCGAGCTCGAACGCCGGGGCGAACTCGCCAGGGTCGGTGGCGCGCCCTATCTGCACACACTCATCGCCACGGTGCCCACCGCGGCCAACGCGGGCTACTACGCCAGGATCGTGGCCGAGAAGGCGATCCTGCGCAGGCTCGTCGAGGCCGGCACCCGCATCGTGCAGTACGGCTACGGCGCCGACAACAGCGACAGTGGCGACGTCAACGAGGTCGTCGACCGGGCACAGGCCGCCATCTACGAGGTCACCGAGCGGCGCACCAGTGAGGACTACGTCGCGCTGGAGGAACTGCTCCAGCCGACGATGGACGAGATCGACGCCATCGCCTCGCGCGGCGGCACGGCGCAGGGAGTCCCGTCGGGATTCTCCGACCTGGACGAGGTCACCAACGGCCTCCACCCCGGACAGATGATCATCGTGGCGGCGCGTCCCGGGGTGGGGAAGTCCACGCTGGGTTTGGATTTTTCCCGGTCCTGCTCCATTCGCCACGGGATGAGCAGCGTGATCTTCTCCCTGGAGATGAGCCGCACCGAGATCGTGATGCGCATGCTCTCGGCCGAGGCGAAGATCCGCCTCGCGGACATGCGCGGCGGGCGGATGTCCGACGACGACTGGACGCGGCTGGCCCGGCGGATGAGCGAGATCAGCGAGGCGCCGCTGTTCATCGACGACTCCCCGAACCTCACGATGATGGAGATCCGCGCGAAGGCAAGGCGGCTCAAGCAGCGCAACGATCTGCAGCTGGTCGTGGTCGACTACATGCAGCTGATGACCTCGGGCAAGCGGGTCGAGTCGCGGCAGCAGGAGGTCTCGGAGTTCTCCCGGCAGTTGAAGCTGCTGGCCAAGGAGATCGAGGTTCCGGTGGTGGCGATCAGCCAGCTGAACCGTGGTCCCGAGCAGCGCACCGACAAGCGCCCGATGCTTTCGGACCTGCGGGAGTCGGGGTCGCTGGAGCAGGACGCCGACATGGTGCTGCTGATCCACCGCCCCGACGCGTGGGAGCGCGACGACCCGCGCGCGGGCGAGGCCGACCTGATCCTGGCCAAGCACCGCGCGGGGCCGACGAGCACGATCACGCTCGCGCACCAGTTGCACTACAGCCGCTTCAGCGACCTGGCCCACGAGTAGCGGTACCGCGGGACTCGACGGACGAGAACTCGTCGAGGCCGGTCAGCTCAGCGGACAGTTCCCAGAGCCGGGCGGCCGACACCACGTCCCTCGCCCACGGTTTCACTCCGCCGACCAGCATGTCGTCGGTGGTCGCCCACTCGGCCACGTCGCAGTCCTGGCAGTAGGCACCGCCGCGATCGGCGAGCAGGGGTGAGGTGGCCGCCCAGACGGCTGTGGCCGCACCCTGCGCGGGCGACTTGAACCCCTCGGAGGGGCTGCCGTCCGGTCGCACCCATCCCAGGTCGGCCCACTCCTCGCGCGGGACGTGGCGCTGGAGCGGGGTGAGGATGCTTCCCGGATGCACTGCGTAGGCCCGTGGCCCCGTCTCTGCTCCCAGCGCGTCGAGGTGCAGGGCGAACAGGGCGTTGGCGGTCTTGGACTGTGCGTACGCGAGCCAGCCGTCGTAGTCACCGCGGAAGTGCGGGTCGTCCCAGCGCAGGTCGGAGAGGAAGTGCCCCGACGAGGACACCGACACGACCCGGCTGCGGCTGGTCAGCCCCGACGCGAGGTGGTTGACCAGCGCGAAGTGGCCGAGGTGATTGATCGCGAAGTGGGCTTCCCACCCGGGGCCCACCCTGGTCTCGGGGCAGGCCATGACGCCTGCTCCCGCGATCACGATGTCGAGTACGGGCACCGAACGCAGAACCTCGTCGGCGAACGTGGGCACGGTACCGAGGTCGGCGAGGTCGAGCGGAAGCACCCGTGCCGCCGGGACGTCGCGCAACGCGCGCGCGGCGACGGCGGGTCGGCGCGCGGGCACGAACACCCGCGCGCCCGCCCGGACGAGAGCGAGGGTGGTTTCCAGCCCCAGTCCCGAGTAGCCGCCGGTGACGAGGGCGTTGGCTCCGGTGAGGTCCACGTCCCGCAGAACGTCGTCGGCGGTGTTGCTCGCGGTGAAGCCGCTGCCGAGGGGCCGGGGCGTCGGATCGTGTCGTGTCATGCCGGCGACGCTACGAACTAGAGTGCGCTCTAGCTCAAGTCAGCTCACGTCTTCGTGGGGGTGTGGTGTGGCGGACCTGTCCATCGGTGAGGTGGCGGCCGAGACCGGGCTGAGCGTGCATGCGTTGCGGTTCTTCGAACGGGAGGGGCTGCTCCTGCGTGGCATCCGGCGCTCGGCGGGCGGGCGGCGTCGCTACGAGCGGGAAGACGTGGAGTGGCTGTTGCTGTGCAACCGGCTGCGGGAGTCGGGCATGGCGCTGGCGACCGTCCGGAGGTTCGCCGAGCTGGTGCGGGCCGGCGAGGGCAACGAGCGGGAGCGGTTGGAACTGCTGCGCGAGCATGAGGTGGCCGTGCGCTCGCGCATCGCCGAGCTGGCCGGGTGTCTCGACATCATCCACGGGAAGGTTCTCGCCTACGAGCGCCACGTGCGCGACGGGACAGCGGCCGGCGTCTGGTCGCCATTGACGCCGGATTGAGGGTTTTCGCGCACGAACGGGCATTGTCGAGGTGAAGTCTCACCGGGTTGTTCAATGACAGCGTTGAGGTAGCTGATCGCAACTGAGAGGACCTCCATGAACCTCAACACCGTCGTGCGCCACCTCGTCGACACGTTCGACGCGACGACGACCGTCGAGCACGAGGGCGACACGTTCTTCTATTACGCACCGGACGGGCGGCCGGACATCGCGCGCACGATGCCGTTCGCCACGATCATCACCGGCGACGACACCGACACGGTGTCCCGGCTGGACTCGCCGGGCGCGTTCCGGCTCAACATCGGCCTGACCAAGGCCACGTACGTCTCGCTGCTCGGACCCGCCCCCACCCGTCGCGACGACCGGGGCGTGCTCGACACGGGCGTCGACTACGCGGCACGGGACGTGCTGCTGCCGCACCCGTTCTACGCCTCGCAGTACTGGGTGTGCGTGGTGGAGCCGAGCGAGGCGACGCTGCGACGGGTCCACGACCTGCTGGTGGAGGCACACGGGTTCGCCGTGCGCAGGCACGAGAACCGGGCCGCGAGGGCGTCCGGGTAGCGGCCGCTCAGAGCAGCAGCCCCTCGTCGCGCAGGGCCTGCTCGGCACGCAGCCGCTCGACGTCGCGTTCGAAGCCCTCGCCGTACTCGTCGAGGTGCTGCACCACGCCAACGGAGTCACAGGTCTGCACGAGCAGGGCGTCGTAGGCGGCGGTGGCGGCCCTGCGCCGGACCACGGGTGTGCCCTCCCCGAAGCCGGTGAGCGCCTTGCGGACCCGGCGTAGGTCCGCCACCAGCCGTTCGACCGGGGGATGCGAGGGCGTGGGTGCGGGCGCGCGCAGCCGCCGCAGCGACGCGGTCCAGCGCGGCAGGGCGAGCAGGGCGGCGAACACCAGCGTGGGGGCCGCCACGACGCCGAGATAGATCAGGACGTTCCCGACCATGCCTCATCGTAGGCGCGAGCGGGTGGGTGACGTCCAGGCCGGTCGGCGGTATCTTCGTTGTTGAACATTCAACATTAGGGAGCGACGATGGCCGCCGACCGGATGCCGGTTCTCTATCTCAGCCACGGGGCGCCGCCCCTGGCGGACGACGCGACCTGGACCCGGCAACTCGCCGACTGGGCAACGGACCTACCACGCCCCAGGGCGATCCTCGTCGTGTCCGCGCACTGGGAGGAGGCACCCGTCACGCTCGGCGCGACCACGACCGTGCCACTGGTGTACGACTTCTGGGGCTTTCCCGAGCGCTACTACCGCGTCACCTATCCGGCCCCCGGGGCGCCCGATCTGGCGGACCGGGTCTCGGCACTGCTGCGCTCCGGCACGACCCCGGTTCGCCGCGATCCGGCCCGGGGGCTTGACCACGGCGCCTACGTGCCGCTGGTGGAGCTGTTCCCCGCCGCCGACATCCCGGTGCTCCAGGTGTCGATGCCGTCACTCGACCCCACCGTCCTGTTCGAACTCGGTCGCGTGCTCGCCCCCCTTCGCGACGAGGGCGTCCTGATCATCGGAAGTGGCTTTTTCACCCACAACCTGAGCGCGATGCGCACCGGGGTCGACGGCCCGCCGCCGTCGTGGTCGGCGGAGTTCGACCGCTGGGGCGCGGAGACTCTCGCCGCGGGGGAGTTCGACGCCGTCCTGGACTTCCAGCGCAAGGCACCGGCCGCCGCACTGGCGCACCCGCGCACCGAGCACTTCGCGCCGCTGTTCGTGGCGCTCGGTGCCCACGACACCTCGGCGGCACCGCGCACGGTGATCGACGGCTACTGGTTCGGCCTCGCCAAACGATCGCTGCAACTCGACTGAGGTCAACGCCCCGAACCCGATACTGTGGCGCCGTGAGCGAGTCGGGTAACGGTTCTGGGGGCCACGAAGGCCGGAGCCGGCGCAGGGTGGGGTTACTGTCCGAGGAACCGGACGTCATCGGCTGGGTACCGAAGGGGCTGCGCGTCACCGCCGCGCTCTCGTGGCGGTTTCTGGTCGTGGTGGCCGCGGTGTACGTCGTGGCCTGGTGTGTCGGGTACCTGTCGTTCGTCGTGGTGCCGGTGGCGATCGCGTTGCTGCTCGCCGCGTTGCTGGCTCCGGCGGTGCGGCGGCTCGTGGCCTGGCGTGTTCCACGCTCGCTGGCGGCCGCGGTGGTGATGATCGCGGGACTCGGCGCGCTCGGCGGCCTGCTCACTTTCGTGATCACCGAGTTCACGACCGGTCTTCCCGAGCTCCAGGACAAGCTCAACAGCAGTCTCGACCAGGTCGAGGACTGGCTCATCAACGGGCCGCTCCACCTGCGCGAGACGCAGATCGTGGACTTCGTCAACAACTCCATCGAGTTCCTGCAGGAGAACCAGGCGTCGATCACGGCGGGTGCCATTACCACGGCGGGCGCGGTGGGCGAGGTGCTCACCGGCTTCCTGCTGATGCTGTTCGTCCTGATCTTCTTCCTGATCAACGGCGACGAGATCTGGCGCTTCACGACTCGCGCCGTTCCCGGCCCGGTGCGCGACCGCGTCGACACGGCGGGGCGCCGGGGGTTCGCGTCGCTGGTCAGTTACGTGCGTGCCACGGCGGCGGTCGCGGTGGTGGACGGTCTGGGCATCGGGATCGGCCTGTGGATCGTCGGCGTGCCACTGGTCATTCCGCTGGCCACGCTGGTGTTCCTCGGCGCGTTCGTGCCCATCGTGGGCGCGGTGGTCACCGGCGCGGTCGCCGTCCTCGTGGCGCTGGTGACCAACGGGTTCATCACGGCGCTCGTCGTCCTCGCCATCGTGGTCGGCGTGATGCAGCTCGAAAGTCACGTGCTGCAGCCGTTGCTGCTCGGCCGCGCCGTGCGGTTGCATCCGCTGGC
Organism: Saccharomonospora piscinae; assembly: GCF_005862235.1. GTDB lineage: Bacteria > Actinomycetota > Actinomycetes > Mycobacteriales > Pseudonocardiaceae > Saccharomonospora > Saccharomonospora piscinae. Next base: position 500,517 of record NZ_VCEK01000002.1, read on the forward strand.
CGTCATCCTCGCCATCACGGCGGGACTCACGATCGCGGGCATCCCGGGTGCGTTGCTGTCGGTGCCGCTGCTGGCCGTGCTGAACGCCGGTATCAAGTCGCTGCTGCACGAACCCGACCCCGACCCGGACGCGGTGGACGTGCTGGACAAGGCGGCACCCGACACGCCGGAGCCGGACCGCGACGGCCGGAGCGACGACGACGAGCGGCCAAGGAACGGGCCGGAGCCGCGCAAGGAACCCGACCCGGCATGACCGCCGCAATCGCGGCACCGTCGCTGCGTGATCCCGCGACACCGCTGTGGTGGGGAACGATCGTGTTGCGGTGGGTCACGCTCGCCTTCGCCCTCACGGCCGTGGTTGTGCATCACGGCGAGTACGTGCGCCCGTGGCTGGCGTGGTCCGCGTTCGGCGCGATGGCGGTCTGGACCTGTGCGACCACCGTCGCCTACCTGAGGCCCCTCGGCCGAACGACGTGGTTCGTGGTGCTGGACGTGGCCCTCACCTGCGCGATCATGCTGACCTCGCCCGCGACGCTGTCGCAGGCCCAGTACGACCAGATCGCACCCCTGGTGACGACGGTGTGGGCGGCGGTGCCACCGCTGGTCGCCGGGGTGCGGTGCGGTGCGGTGGGCGGGGTGAGCGCCGGACTCGTCATGGCGTTGTGTACGGGCATCGCCCGCCTGGACGTGAACCTCGACGTGGCACGCGACGGCGTGCTGCTGACCGCCAGCGGCCTGCTGCTGGGCATCACCGCCACCACCGCCCGCCGGTCGCAGGCCGCGCTGGCCAGGGCGATGCGCACGGAAGCCGCGACCGCCGAGCGCGAACGGCTCGCGCGGTCCATTCACGACAGCGTGCTCCAGGTACTGGCCCGAGTGCGCAGGCGCGGTTCGGACCTGGGTGGCGAGGCCGCCGAGCTGGCGCGGCTCGCGGGGGAGCAGGAGATCGCCCTGCGCGCGCTCGTCAGCACGGAACCGAGCTGCCACGCCGACGACACCGCCGACCTGCGTTCGGCGCTGCGGCTGCTCGCCACCTCGCGCGTGCAGGTCGCCGCGCCCGCGAGCGAGGTGCCGATGCCTGCGCACGCGGTCTCCGAACTGGTGGCGGTGGTGAAGGAGACGCTGTCCAACGTCGACAAGCACGCGGGCCCCTCGGCGAGGGCGTGGGTGCTGTTGGAGGATCTCGGGGAGGAGGTCGTGCTGACCGTGCGCGACGACGGGCCGGGTATCCCGGCGGGAAGGCTCGACCAGGCTGCGGCCGAAGGCCACCTCGGGGTGGCCACGTCCATCCGGGGCAGGGTCGCCGAGCTGGGGGGAACGTCCCTGCTCGACACCACCCCCGGAGAGGGCACCGAGTGGGAGTTCCGCGTGTCCAGACCGAAGGCGGGAAGGAAGGCGCGTTGATGCTGTCGGTGATGATCGTCGACGACCATCCGATCTGGCGTGACGGGGTGGCCCGTGATCTGGCCGAGCACGGGTTCGACGTGCGGGCGACCGCGTCCGACGGCGACTCGGCGGCGCGCATCGCGCGGGCGGTCCGTCCCGACGTCGTGTTGATGGACCTCAACCTGGGCAGCACCTCCGGCGTCGACGCCACCCGGGTCATCACCGGGGATCTGCCGGACACGCGGGTGCTGGTGCTCTCGGCCAGCGGGGAGCACGACGACGTCCTGCAGGCGGTCAAGGCCGGGGCCTCCGGGTATCTCGTGAAGTCGGCGTCGGTGGCCGAGCTGGTCGACGCGGTGCGCCGCACCGCCGAGGGCGAGGTCGTGTTCACGGCCGGGCTCGCCGGCATGGTGCTCGGCGAGTACCGCCGCATGGCCGACGCACCCTCGGCCGGCCATGTCCCGCCCCGGCTGACCGAACGGGAGACCGACGTGCTGCGCCTGGTGGCCAAGGGACTCACGGCGAAACAGATCGCCGACCGGCTCGTCATCTCCCACCGCACCGTCGAGAACCACGTGCAGTCGACACTGCGCAAACTCCAGCTCCACAACCGGGTCGAGCTGGCCCGCTACGCGATCGAACACGGCCTCGACCAGGACGGGTGAGACGGTTCGGGGACGGTCTCAGGGATGTCCCGGATCACGGGACGCACCTCCGATCCCTAGCATGGTCGAGGTGAACGAGAGGGTGGCACCGATGGGCGACGACGGCGACGACGAACAGCTCACCGCCGAGCAGCGCAGGTTGCGCGACCTGCGGGTCTCGGACGCGGAGCGCGAACACGTGGTGGAGTTGCTGAAGAACGCCACGGGGAAGGGACTGCTCGATCTCAACGAGTTCACCGAGCGCGCCGACATCGCCTACGCGTCGCGGACCCGGGGCGAGTTGAACCGGGTCCTGGTCGATCTTCCCGGCCTGTCCCACCCGACGGCCGCCCCCACAGCAGGGGCCACCGACTCGGCGGTGACCGAAGCCGCTGCGCCCCACGATCCCGACGACCACCTGGCCCTGCGCGCGCAGGGCTCGAACCTGGTGCGCAAGGGCCAGTGGGTGGTACCCGGCTCGCTGTCGGTGCGTAACCGCTACGCGGAGACCCGGCTCGAATTCAACGAAGCCGAATTCCGCAGTCCGGTCGTGAACGTCAGACTCGACGTGAAGTGGGGCGCTGTCACCATCATCGTGCCCGAGGACGCCTCCGTCGATCTCAACGGCCTGGACGACATCAAGTGGACGAAGGTGGAGGACCGGACTCATGGTGGCGCCGGCCGTCCGCGCTTCGTGCTCACCGGCAAGCTGGTCGGCAGCACGCTGACGCTGCGCCACCCGCGCAAGAGCTGGTTCTCGTTCTGATCCGCGCCGGGTCAGGGCGACTGTGCTGACGACCGATCCGTCACGTCGTGGCGGGGGGCTTCTCCCAGTGTCGTCTCGTAGTGGTGCAGCAGCGTACGCAGCAGCCGGTTGAGGTCGTCCGTGCGTGCTGGGGAGAGCACCGCGAAGAGTTCCCGCTCGGCCCGCGTCCGCGCGGCGGTCGCGGCCTGCCAGCGGCGGTGTCCCTCCTCGGTGACCGTCACCGGCCTGGACCGTCCGTCGGCATCCTCGACGACTTCGACGAGTCCCGCGGCGACCAGCCGGTTGAGCCGCGTGCTGACGGTGCCCGAAGTGAGCTGTAGCGCGCTGGCCAGCTCGGTCGGCGTGCAGCGACCGCGGGCCCGGACCACCACCGACAACGCCTCCCAGTCCGAAACGCTCAGCCGCTCGGCCGCCGCCACTTGTTCGAGTGTCCGGTGGAAAAGCCGGGCCAACCTGCCGATGCGCTGACGTGCCGCTTCCACCTCGGGGTGGACGTCGGCCATCTGCTCCAGCCAAGTCGAAAGATCGCGGTCCACGGAGTCAGCGGTCCTCGGATGGTCCACAACCCATCTCCCTTGACGCTCAAGATATATTGCCATTTACCTTGACCAACAAGATAACCACAGGGGGTGACGGACTGTGCCGAAGGTATGGCTGGTGACCGGAGCAGGGTCGGGGCTGGGCCGCGCGGTGGCCGAAGCAGCGCGGGCGCAGGGCGACCGGGTGGTGGCCACCGCGCGCGACACCAGCGTGCTGGCCGACTTCGACGACGCGCTGACGCTCGATGTCCACAACCCGAGATCGGTGGACGCCGCCGTGGCCGAGACGATTCACCGACACGAACGGATCGACGTACTCGTGAACAACGCCGGACACGGACTCGTCGGCGCGGTCGAAGAGCTCAGCGACGATGATCTCCGTACCGTGCTCGAGACCAACGTGTTCGGAGTTCTGCGCACAACGCGAGCGGTCCTGCCGCACCTCCGTGCGGCTCGGTCGGGTCACATCGTGCAGATGTCGTCGGTCGGCGGGGTGGTGGCCAACCCCGGACACGCCGCCTATGCCACCTCGAAGTTCGCGCTGGAGGGGATGTCGGAAGCCCTGGCGGCAGAGGTCGCACCCTGGGGTATCCGCGTGACGCTGGTCGAGCCCGGCCCGTTCCGGACCCAGTTCGCGGGAAGGTCGATGCGCTACTCCACGCCGCTCGACGTGTACGCCGACACACCCGCCGGTCAGCTCCGGCAGCGCTTCGCCGAGCAGGACGGTCGTCAACCGAACGACCCGGCACAAGCGGCCCGGCACATTCTCTCCGCCGTTGACGACCCGGCACCACCACTGCGCCTACCTCTCGGTCCCGAGGCAGCGGACCGCATCCGTGAGAAACTGCTGGCACAGACGGCGGAGCTGGACGCCCTGAACACCCGATCCCCGAGCATCCGCGACACCCGGTTCTCGTTCTGATCCGGGGATTCGGGCTCAGGCGAGTTCGGCCGCGGCCCTGGCCGCCGCGCGCGCGTCGGCCGGGCTCGCCGCGGCCAGCGCCGCACTCGCGGCGCGCTCGCAGTCGGCCACCGTCGCCGAGGCGAGCCCGGCTCCCACGGCGCGCACCGATCCCGCGTTCATCGACAGGCTCGTGATTCCCAGGCCGACCAGCACCCTGGCCAGCAACGGGTCGGCGGCGGCCTCGCCGCACACCCCGGCGGGCTTGCCCTTCTCGCGCGCGGCCTCCCCGACGAGCGCGATCAGCCGCAGCAGCGCGGGCTGCCACGGGTCGTTCAGCGCCGCGACGGCCCCGAGCTGGCGGTCGGCCGCGAACGTGTACTGCGCGAGATCGTTGGTGCCGAGCGAGACGAAGTCGACCGCGTCGAACACCTCCCGCGCGGTCAGCGCCGCCGACGGAACCTCGATCATCACGCCCGCGCGGGAGAGTCCGGCGGCCCGGACCCGGTCGGTGAACCAGGCCGCCTCCTCCGCCGTGGCGACCATCGGGGCCATCACCGACACGTCGGCGCCGGTCTGCTCCGTGGCCCCCGCGATGGCGTCGAGCTGGCGGTCCAGCACTCCCGTGCGATCGAACGCCACCCGCACGCCGCGCACTCCCAGCGCCGGGTTCGGCTCCGGCTCCTGCGCGAGAAATTCCAGCGGCTTGTCCGCTCCCGCGTCGAGGGTGCGCACGATGACCGGTTTTCCCGCGAACGGTCCGAGCACGGCCGCATAGGCGGCACGCTGGTCGGCCACCGCAGGCTCGGTGTCGACGTCGAGGTAACAGAACTCGGTGCGGAACAGTCCCACGCCCTCGGCGCCGGCCTCCGCGGCGGCCTGCGCGTCGGCGGGGGCACCGACGTTGGCCAGCACCCCGACGCGACGCCCGTCCTCGGTGGCGCCCGTGCCGTCCCACTCGGCTCCCGTGGCCTCCGAGGCGGTCACCACCGGAGCGTCGGGATCGGCGCCGACGACCACACCGGTGTCACCGTCCACGGCCACGGCTTCGGCCTCGAACGTCAGCGCGCCCTTGACGGCGACCACGGCCGGGATACGCAGCGACCGCGCGAGAATCGCGGTGTGGCTGGTCGGGCCGCCCTCCTCGGTCACGAGGGCGAGCACCGTGGCCGGATCGAGTGCCGCGGTGTCGGCGGGCGCGAGGTCACGGGCGACGAGCACGCTCGGGCGCGTCAGGCTCGGCACACCGGGGGGCTCGACGCCGAGCAGCTCGGCGATGATGCGGTCGCGCACGTCCTGGACGTCCCTGACCCGCTCGGCCATGTATCCGCCTGCCGACGACAGCGCGTGCGCGAAGTTGTTCGCCGCCTCGTAGACCGCCCGCGCGGCCGGAATGCGCTGGGCGGTGACCAGCTGCTCGGCCTGGCTCACCAGCGCGGGGTCGGCGGCCATCGCGGCCGTGGTCGTCAGGATCGTCGCGGCGTCCCCGCCGGCCGAGGCGGCCGTCGCTTCCAACCGCGCGGCCACCGTCTGTGCGGCGGGCGCGACGAGCGCCGCCTCCGCGTGGGGATCATCCGGAGCGGGGGTGCTCGCGGGCTCCTCGATCGACTCGGTGACCTTGACGACGGGACCGCTCGCGCGGCCGGGGCTCACTCCGACCCCGGAGAGCTGCGGTGGGCGCATGCTGGCTCACTCTAGTTCGACGGCGGTGGGATAGGACGGCTGGGCACCCCGGCGAGTGACCGAGAGTGCCGCGACGCGGACGGCCGACGCGGCGGCGTCGGCGAGCCCGGCATCGCGGGTGAGCGCGGTCGCGAGCGCGCCCGCGAAGGCGTCGCCCGCTCCGGTGGTGTCGACCACCTCGACGGCCGGGGTCGGCACCTCGGTGAGGCCCTCCTGCTCGACGACGACCGCCCCGCGCGCGCCGGACGTGACGACGGCGGCGCGCGGTCCCAGATCCAGCAGTCCGGCGAGCTCGCGTGTCCCCACCATGCCGTCGGCCGCGCCCGAGCCCAGCAGCCAGGCCGCCTCGTGCTCGTTGACGAGCAGGACGTCCACCCCGGCGAGGGTCGGTGCGGGCACGGCGGCCACGGGGGAGAGGTTGAGGACCGTGCGGGTTCCCGAGGCGGCCGCGGCGTTGATGGCGCGCTCCACCGTGTCGAGGGGAATCTCCATCGACACGACGGCGACCTTCGCTTCGGACACGACGGAAGCGACGTCGTCGGGGCGCAGGGCGTGGTTCGCCCCCGGCGAGACGAGAATCGAGTTCTCGCCGTCCGGGGTCACGGTGATGAAGGCGAGGCCGGTGGGTCGCGGCACCACCCGGACCAGGCCGGTGTGGACACCGGAGCCGTGCAGGGAGTCGAGCAGCAACCTGCCGTGGGCATCGTCGCCGACCGCGCCCAGCAGCGCGACGTCGGCGCCCAGCCTTGCTGCGGCGACCGCCGTGTTGGCGCCCTTGCCACCGGGCCAGGTCTCCGTGTCCCCGCCGAGCACGGTCTCGCCCCCCGAGGGACGGCGTTCGGCGGGGACGACGAGATCCGCGTTGGCCGAACCGACGACGAGCAGCTGCGCAGTCACATCAGCCAGGGTGCCACGAACCCGATCGGCCGGCGGGGAGGCGACTCGGGTTGTGACGACATGAACTGCTTTGTAACTTTCACACCCGCCCGAACGACAGGGTGACGAGAGCTCTCGAAGCTAACCCGATAGGGTGAAGTTCGTGCCGGTGCGTCACACAGCCGCCACGGGGAGTTCTTCACTGGCACCACCGCCACTGTGCGGGGTGTGCCCGCCGTCCCACCCGGGACGGTCGGGCATCGGGTCGCCGGCATCGGTCACGTAGCCCCCCGAGTGATCGGTGCCGGCGGCGCCCGGACCTCCTAACGCACCACGTTCACCAGGCGCGACGGCACGACGATGACCTTGCGCGGCTCCGCGCCGTCCAGCAGCGCGGCGATCTTCTCGTCCGCCAGCGCCGCCTTCCGCACCGCCTCCTGGTCGGCGTCCGCCGCCACCGTGATCCGCGAGCGCACCTTGCCGTTGACCTGGATCGGGTACTCGACCGTCTCGTCCACCAGGTAGCGCTCGTCGGCGGTGGGGAACGGCCCGTGGACCAGCGACTCCTCGTGCCCCAGCCGCCGCCACAGCTCCTCCGCGAGGTGGGGGCACATCGGCGCCAGCATCAGCACCAGCGGCTCGGCGAGCCCCCTCGGCGTCGCCGCGGCCGATCCATAGGTCTTGGTGACGTAGTTGTTCAGCTCGATCAGCTTCGCGCCAGCCGTGTTGAACCGCAGTCCCGCGTAGTCCTCGCGCACCCCGGCGATGGCGCGGTGCAGCTGCCGCAGGTCCGCGTCGGACAGCTCGGCGTCGTCGACCCTCGGCGCCCCGGTGGCCTCGTCCACCACCAGTCGCCACAGCCGCTGCAGGAACCGCTGGGCACCCACGACGTCCTTCGTCGCCCACGGGCGCGACACGTCCAGCGGGCCCATCGCCATCTCGTAGAACCGGAAGGTGTCCGCGCCGTAGTTGTCGGCGATCTCGTCGGGAGTGACGACGTTGCGCAGGCTCTTGCCCATCTTGCCGTACTCCTGCGTGACCTCCTCCCCGTTGTGGAAGAAGCGGCCGTCGGACTCGGTCACCTCGTCGGCCGGCACGTACACGCCTCGCGAGTCCGTGTAGGCGTACGCCTGGATGTAGCCCTGGTTGTAGAGCCTGCGGTACGGCTCCTCCGACGACACGTGGCCCAGGTCGTACAGCACCTTGTGCCAGAACCGCGCGTACAGCAGGTGCAGCACGGCGTGCTCGACCCCGCCCACGTACAGGTCGAGACCACCCGGGTCGGTGGGGCCGTGCTCCTCGGGGCGGGGGCCCAGCCAGTAACGCTCGTTCTCCGGATCCACGAACCGCTGGTCGTTGTCCGGGTCGATGTAGCGCAGCTGGTACCAGCACGACCCCGCCCACTGGGGCATCACGTTGGTGTCCCTGCGGTAGGTCTTCGGGCCGTCGCCCAGGTCGAGCGTCACCTCGACCCAGTCGGTAGCCCTGGCCAGCGGCGGCTCCGGTTCGGCTTCGGCGTCCTCGGGGTCGAACGTGCGCGGCGAGTAGTCCTCGACCTCGGGCAGCACGACGGGCAGCTGGTCGTCCGGCAGCGGAATCGGGTGACCGTCCTCGTCGTACACGATCGGGAAGGGCTCGCCCCAGTAACGCTGGCGCGCGAACAGCCAGTCGCGCAGCTTGTACTGCACGGTGCCCTCGCCATGGCCGTGTTCCTCCAGCCACGCGGTGATCGTCTTCTTGGCGTCGGCCACGCCCATGCCGTTGAGGCTGACGTCGTCGTTGGCCGAGTTGATCGCCGGGCCGTCGCCGGTGAACGCCTCGCCGTCGAATCCGTCGTCCGGCCGCACCGTCCGCACGATGTCGAGGCCGAACGCGGTGGCGAAGTCCCAGTCCCGCTGGTCCTGCGCGGGGACGGCCATGATCGCGCCGGTGCCGTAGCCCATCAGCACGTAGTCGGCCACGAACACCGGGATCTGCCTGCCGTTGACGGGGTTGGTCGCATACGCACCGGTGAAGACCCCGGTCTTGTCGCGGCTCTCCTGCCGGTCCAGCTCGGACTTGCGCGACGCCTGCGCCCGGTAGGCGGCCACGGCCGAGCGCGGGTCATCCGCGCCGCCGGTCCACCGCGCGTCCACGTCCTCGGGCCATGCACCGGGCACCAGCGCGTCCACCAGCGGGTGTTCCGGCGCCAGCACCATGTACGTCGCGCCGAACAGCGTGTCCGGCCGCGTGGTGAACACCTCGATGGTGTGCTCGCCCGAACGGAACCGGACGTTCGCCCCGCGCGAGCGGCCGATCCAGTTGCGCTGCATCGACTTGATCTTTTCCGGCCAGTCCAGCCGGTCCAGGTCGTCGACGAGGCGGTCGGCGTAGGCGGTGATGCGCATCATCCACTGGCTCAGATCGCGGCGGAACACGGGGAAGTTGCCGCGCTCGGTGCGCCCGTCGGCGGTGACCTCCTCGTTCGCCACCACCGTGCCCAGGCCGGGCGCCCAGTTGACCGGCGCCTCGGACAGGTAGACCAGCCGGTGCGAGTCGATGATCCGCCGCCGCTCGGTTTCGCTCAGCTCGCTCCACGGCCGCCCGTCCGGGGTCTCACGACGGCCCGTCGCGAACGCGTCCTCCAGCTCGGAGATCGGCCGCGCCCGGTCCTGCTCGGTGTCGTAGTACGAGTTGAAGATCTGCAGGAAGATCCACTGCGTCCACCGGTAGTACTCCACGTCGGTGGTCGCGATGCGGCGCCGCTCGTCGTGGCCGAGGCCGAGCCTGCGGATCTGGCCCAGGTAGCGCTCGATGTTCGCCTCGGTGGTGGTGCGCGGGTGCGTGCCGGTCTGGACCGCGTACTGCTCGGCGGGCAGCCCGAACGCGTCGAAGCCCATCGTGTGCAGCACGTTGTGACCCACCATGCGGTGGTAGCGCGCGAAGACGTCGGTGCCGATGAACCCGAGCGGGTGGCCGACGTGCAGCCCCGAGCCCGACGGGTACGGGAACATGTCCTGCACGAACAGCTTGTCGGACGGCACGGTCGTCTGGTCGAGCGAGCCGACCGGGTTGGGCGCGTGGTACGTGCCGTGCTCGGCCCAGTACTGCTGCCAGCGCTGCTCGATCTGCCCCGCCACCTCCGCCGTATAGCGGTGCGCGGGTGCCGCCTCGGTACCGTCCGTCATCGCCGATCCTCCCGTGAACCTGCTCCAGAGACAACGCAACCCCCCAGCCAGAGGCATGAGGGGTTCGCCGCGCCGACCGGAGATCTCGGTCAGCGCGGCTCGCTAAGCAGCAGGCGCGCCGTCGTCATCGCCCTCATCGTAACCGCCGGACACAACGCCGTTCGCCACGGCCCGTCCGGAGAACCCCAGCACACGGCCATGAGCGGCACGCCACAGCGCGGGGGCGCGCCCCGTTGTCGGGAGCCGAGGGGCAGTATCCTCGGGTCCGTGATCGTGCTCGCGCTGCTTCCCGCGCTCGTCGGCGTCCTGGTCGCCTGGGGCGGCTTCCTCGGCTGGCGGGAGAAACTCCCCCGGTCCCGGGGCGCGGGGGTCCGCACCCCGGCGACGTTGCGCAGCGACGAGGCGTTCCGGGTGGCGAACCGCGTGGCCGGACTTCCCACCATGGTCGCGGGCGGGGTCGGCGTGCTCGCCGCGGCGGCGGCGCTGGCCATGCCCGGCACCCTCGCCACGGTGACGACCGTGCTGTTCGGCGTGCTCGCCGTGCTGGCCCTCGTGGCCGGTGGTGGCGTACTCGGCCACCGCGCGGCCTCCGCCGTACCACCACCCCCGGAGCCCGCGGGCTGCGGCGGCTGCGCCTGCGCCGGTGGCGGCGGTTGCGGCGTGCTCGGGGCGCGAAGCTAGACCTGTCCGGCCGGGACCCGCGTGGGTTCGGGTTCGGGTGTCCGGTAGCGGCGAAGCGACCGGTTGCCGATCGCGAGTCCGGCCACGCCCACGACGCACAGCAACCCGCCCGAGACGGCCGCGACAGCGGGTGACGTGAGCCCGGCGACCGCGCCCGCGCGGGCGTTGCCGAGGTCGGGTCCCGCCGCGCCCACCACGAACTCCAGGCCACTGACCCTGCCCCGGTGCGAGTCCGGTGTCGCGAGCTGCACCAGCGCGCTGCGCGTCACCGCGCCGACCGTGTCGGCGGCACCGGCCACCGCCAGCAGGGCGAACGCCAGCCACAGCGGTTGCGCCAGGCCGAAGCCCGCCAGGGCCAGTCCCCACACCGCCGCGGCCACGAGCTGCACGACGCCGAGCCTGCGCCTGCGCGTGAACAGGCCCGACAGGCTGCCCATCACGACACCGCCGACGGCGATCGCCGACAGGAACAGGCCCAGCACGCGGGGATCGTCGCCGAAGCGTTGCGCGTTCAGCGCGGGAAACAGTGCGATCGGCATGGCGAGCAGGGTGGCGAACACATCGGTGAGCAGGGTTCCCGCCACCACGGGCTTCCGGCCGACGAAAGCCAGCCCCTCGGCCAGCGCTCTCGGCCCCGGCCGCTCACCGGTGCCCTTCGGCCGCAGCGACGGCAGCCGGGAGACGCCGTAGGCCGCCACGAGCAGGCTCACCGCGTCGATCGCGTAGCAGGCGCCCGGCCCCCACGCGGCGGTCACGATTCCGCCGACGGCGGGTCCGGCGAGCATGGCCGCCTGGAAGCTGAGCCCCGACAGCGCCAGGCCCGCGCTCACCTGCTCGGTGGGCAGCAGGCCGACCACGAAGGTCTTGCGCGCGGCGGCGCCCAGCCCCGCGAAGGCGAACTGCACCGCCACGAGCCCGAACACGAGCGCCACCGAGCCCGCGCCCAGCAGCGCCTGCGCCGCCAGGCCGGCCGCGGCCACCAGCTGTCCCGCCGTGGTCACGAGGACCAGCCTGCGGCGGTCGACGGCGTCGGCGAGTGTCCCACCGACCAGGCCGAACAGCACCAACGGGAGCGCCTGTGCCAGGCCGAGCGCGCCCGCGGCCACCGGGCTCTCCGTCAGGTCCCACACCTGCGCAAGTACGGCCACCAGGGCGAACTGCTGGCCCAGCGTGGAGCACGACGTGGCAAGCCACAGCCTGCGGAACGCGGGGCTGGTGCGCAGCGGCCGGACGTCGAGCACGCTCATCGTTCGCGCTCGGCGATGTGGTCGGCGATGCGGTCACGGAAGGATCGTGCGCGCAGTGCCCGCTCCATGTCCCGTACGACGTCGTGCAGCGAGTAGGGGAGTTCGGCGTCGAGCTCCGCGATCGCCTCCTCGGTGGCGCGCCACTCGGCTTCCAGGAACGGCAACAGTTCGCGGGCGGCGTCGGTGAGTTCCACCAGCCGGGTGCGGGCGTCGGCGCCCTGCCGGGTCGTGACCAGGCCGTCGCGTTTCAGCGCACTCACGGTCTGGCTCATGGCCGAGTGGGTGACCTCCACCGAGCGGGCGAGGTCGCGGATCGTCATCGGGCCCCGCCGCCCGAGCCGGATCAGCGGCATCGTGTGGCGGGGGCGTACGGAGATCCCGCGTTCGGCGTAGAGCCGCGCGATCTCGGCGTCCATCGCTTCCTGCAGCCGCCGGAGCGGGCGCCAGTACCCCACGTCGGTGGGGTCGGGCCCGGGGGGAGTGTCCCAATTCATGACAGCACTGTAACAGCGCTTGTGTTTCTGCGCGCACCTGTGCGGTGAAGGCACGCCCCGCACCGGCGGCGGGGCAGCTCAGTTGCGCTGGAGGTCGCCCGGATGCGTGGCCAGAAGCGCCGTGGGCAGCCCCTGCCTGCGCAGCACGTGACCCCACAGGTCGCGGGCGGGCGCAGCGAGGACGTCGCCCGGCAGCGCGGGCACGATCAACCAGTCACCGCGCTCGATCTCGCCCGCGAGCTGGCCCTCGTCCCAGCCCGCGTACCCGGCGAAGACCCGCAGGCCGCGCACCTTCGCCCCGAGATCGTCCGGATCGGAGTCCAGGTCCACCAGTGCCACCGGCCCCCGCACCGCGATCACACCGGGGACCGTCGCGGCCGACTCCCCGGCACGGAGGGCCGCCAGGCACAGTGCCGTCTTCTTCTCCACCGGCCCACCCACGAACACCGACCGCGGCTCGGCCACGTGGTCGCCCCAGTGCGGCAGCACCTCGTCCACCGCCACCTCACTCGGCCGGTTCAGGACGACACCGAGCGTGCCCTCCGCCCGGTGGTCGATGACGAACACGACCGTGCGCCGGAAGTTGGGGTCGAACATCGTGGGGGCAGCGACCAGCAGCGTTCCCGGTTCCACCTCGGCGTCCGCGCTCACGCACACCATGATCCCACCTCCGCCCGGCAGGCCGGGCGGGCCCGATAGTTTGGAACGGGGGTTGCTCACATCCGAGGCACCCTGCTGCAGCACAACCCCCAGGCACGGTAAAACACGGGTGAAGTCACGGGGGACACACTGACCGAGGGGGAAGCCGTGCGCTACAGAGTCGAGGTGGCCGACCGGCCCGACGCGCTGTACGCCCTGTGGGACGGCCGGATCTTCCGGGCGCGACGTTCGACCACCGACTCCACGGTGCAGCTCGTGGTGCTCGAGGGCGACGAGGCACCCGAGGGGTTCGACGGCACCGCCGAGGGCAGGCCCGCGAAGGTGGTGGCCGCCAGGGACGCCTCCGACACGTTCGCGGTCCACACCTACTGCCTGTACGACGACGAGCCCTACCGCGTCGAACCCCGCTCGATCGACGGCGAGCTGACACTGCGCTGGTCGGGCACCGACGAGCGGCTCGCGAGGGAACTCGGGCTCACCGACCTCAGCACCACCACCGACGACGCCGACTCGCTCACCGCGCTCTGGCAGGAACGGCACGACTTCGCCGACGAGGGCGCCTCCCGCAGCGAACCCGGTACGGGCGACGCGGGCCTGCTGCTGCGGGCCGTCGGCCGCACGCTGCGCGGGTTCCTCCCGCCGGGGTGGCAGCGCGTCGCCGCCCAGTTCCGCCAGGTCGGTGACTACTCCGAGCTGGAGGTGCGGGCCGTCGCCGACGACGTCATCGTGGCGCTGTCGGCGCCACCGCAGCTGGGCCAGTTGTTCGCCCAGCTGCGCAGCGCCATGTACGTCCGAGGGGAGGGCACCTGGTTCCAGGGCACCTACACCCTCGACGCGGACGCCGAGTACGACTTCGACTACGACGCCGAGAGCGAGCCCGCGTGGCGGTTGGGGCCCGACGGCCGCAGGACCGCGGCGAGCTACGAGGTCGAGCTGACGTACTTCCCCCGGGAGCGGGTGCCGCGTTGGCTCGCGGCGAAGGCGGGCCTGCCGCTGGACGTGCGCTTCCGCCACGCGCAGGTGGTCGACGGCCACGTACCGGGCGAGAAACCCGTGGTCAACCGCCAGCCCGTGCCGCAGGAACAGGTTCGTGACCTGCTCCACTACCTCTACCGGGCACCGGTGGTCCACACCAAGCCGGGCGCGCTGCCCGACCTGTTCGTTCCCGGCCCGCCCACCGTGCCCGACGCCTTCCACACCGACGGCACCTGGATCTGGCCCGCGGCCGTACCGCACTACCTGCGCAAATACGGGGTTCCCCCGGAGCGCGACCTGCTCGACCACGTCCAGGCACAGGAGTTCCGCCTGCCGTACGTCGAGCCCGGTGTGCGCGCGACGGCGGAGGCGGAGATCCTCGGCGCGCCACGACCGCCGCAGCACCCGGAGGACCTCGGCGCGCCCGACCCGGTGACGCGAGTGGAGCGGGGGCAGGTTCCGGACCGCCCGCTGCGTGCGTCGGAAGTGCTGCGCACGCTGCGCACCCGGCTGGCCGAGCTGGGAGTGCCCGACGCCGCGTACCGAATCGGGGAGGCCACCGACGGCGTGTGGTGCCTGCGCCGCACGTCCCACGGCTGGGAGGTCGCCGAACACGCCGGCGGCACGCCGGTCGAACCGCGCTACTTCCGCCGGGTCCACGCGGCGGCCGAGGCGCTGCTCGGGGCGCTGCTCCTCGTTCCCGGCCGCGCGCTACCCGCCACGGCCGACAGCGTCGAGCACGAGCCCGCCGACCACGCGAGCGACTGGCCGGTGTTGCCGCTGCGCGGCGAGCCACCCCTGTCGTTCTACCGGCACAAGCGGCTGCTCACCCTGGCGGAGGGCACCGTCGTCGAACGCTACGGCGGCGAGGGCGGCAACCTCGTGCATCCCGAGGGCACCCCGTTCCCCGAGACGTCCCTGACATTCGAACGCGAGTTCGATCGGCACGGCTACCGGGTGCAGCGCGCGCTGCACGTCCTCGGCGGCGTCACGCGCCCCTGGGGTTCGCTGCCGGGCGGCGGGGTGGCCTATCTCCTGCCGCGCTCACTCGCCCACCACGTCGAGACGGGCGCGCTGGAGCGGCTGTCCTGAGGTTCGCCCACGCTCACGACCGGTCGATCGGCCGCAGGACGCTGTCGACGGCGAGGTACAGCGTGTCGGTCTCGTGCCGCAGGATCGCGTCGTCGGCGGGCAGCGCCCGCTCCAGACCGAGCCCGTCGACGACGGTCATCAGGAACCGTGCCCGTCGGGCGTTGTCGCCCTCGTGCAGCGCGCCCTCCTTCGCGAGGGTCGTCAGCCAGTATTCGATCCGGCGCAGCACCTCATGCTCCATGCTCAGGTACGCGGCGCGGAGGTCCTCGGTCGGCTCGGGAAGGATGAACCGCTCGTAGGCCGTGCGCATGCTCTGCCGGGCCTGCTCGCCCACGCCGGCCATGGAGAGCACCTGCCGTAGGCAGTCGACGAGCCGGTCCCGGGCAGGCACCGAGGTGTCGTGGATTCGGTCGGTCGGGATCACGCGGTCGTAGATCAGGCCGAGCACCGCGTCCAGCAGTGCGCGCTGGGTGGGGAAGTGGTGGCGCAGCGAGCCCGTGCTCACCCCGGCCCGAGCCGCGACCGCCCGCACGCTCAGCCTGCGGCCGGGGTTCTCGGCGAACATCGTGGTGGCGGCCACGAGCACCTTGTCCCGGCTGCCGAGCTCGCCGCTCTCGTCCCGCGCTGTCGCCATGCTCCGCCTCCTCTCACAGCAGACTAGTACACCGTGCTAGCGTCGCGACAGAGCGACCAGCACAGTGTGTTGGTCGAGCCGTCGAAGTCGGGGGAGACACCATGTTGAACGACTGGAAGCGACATCGGGCCGCCCGCCGGGTGAAGCCCGGTGACGGGCGCCCGCTCAAGCGTTACCGCTGGTGGCAGATGCTCCTCGGGCGGTCCCTGCTGCACCTGCGGCTGACCGGCGCCGACGCACGTCCGGTGGACTACGCCGTGGACGTGCGGACCATGGGGGACAAGCAGGACGGGGAGGTACGCGCCCGGCTGTACCGCGACGGCGCCCTGCACGCGCAGGCGAAGGTCCCCGCCGCCTTCTCGGTCGAGGGCGGCACCATCGAGGTCGCGACGAGCAGTTTCGGCGTCAAGCGCTGCCACTACGTCGACCACGACGGCACGGAGCGCCTGCTGACCCCCGACCCCGCCTCGGGCGAGGGACGGCGCGCCAGGTTCGCGGCCGAGCACCCGTCTCAGAGCCGGGTCGTCGGCATCGTCGCGGTCGTACTGCTGGTTGTGGGCCTGGGACTGAACCTCGTGCAACTCCTGGAGCCGCTCTCGCGGATCCCGCCGGTGGCGGAACACATCGGCGTCTTCGAGTCGCCGATCCACCTGCCGCTCTGGCTCAACATCACACTCGGAGCCGGGGCCGCACTGGCCAGCACCGAACGCGCCCTGCGGCTGCGCTACCACTGGCTGCTCGACGGGGGCGCGAGCTGAGGCGCCCCTACTCGGCCGGTCCGATCCCCTGCTCGGCCGCCCAGCGGCGCAGCTCGGCGACCGCCTCGTCGTGGTCGAGCGGGCCCCGGTCCAGGCGGATCTCCTTCAGGTGCTTCCACGCCCGCCCGACGATCGGACCCGGTTCGACGCCGAGCAGCCGCATGATCTCGTTGCCG
Source organism: Saccharomonospora piscinae (assembly GCF_005862235.1). GTDB lineage: Bacteria > Actinomycetota > Actinomycetes > Mycobacteriales > Pseudonocardiaceae > Saccharomonospora > Saccharomonospora piscinae. Next base: position 517,196 of record NZ_VCEK01000002.1, read on the forward strand.
TCGAGGTCGGGCCGGACCTTGGCCAGATCCTCCTCCTCGGCGATGCGGGCGATCCGCGCTTCGAGGTCGTCGTAGGAGCGTTGCAGGGCCGCCGCCTTGCGCCGGTTGCGCGTGGTGCAGTCGGCACGGACGAGCTTGTGGAGCCTCGGCAGCAGCGGGCCGGCGTCGGTGACATAGCGCCGCACCGCCGAGTCGGTCCACTCACCCTTGCCGTAGCCGTGGAAGCGCAGGTGGAGGAACACGAGCTGGGACACGTCGTTGACGACGTCCTTGGAGTAGCGCAGAGCGCGCAAACGTTTGCGCACCAACTTGGCCCCCACGACCTCGTGGTGGTGGAAGCTGACCCCGCCACCCGGCTCGAACCGCCGGGTAGCCGGTTTGCCGATGTCGTGCAGCAGCGCGGCCAGGCGCAGCACCAGGTCGGGCTCCAGCGTGGGGTCGTGCCGCGTCTCCAGCTCGACCGCCTGGTCGAGCACGGTCAGGGAATGCTGGTAGACGTCCTTGTGCTGGTGATGCTCGTCGATCGCCAGCCGCATTCCCGGCACTTCGGGGACCACGTGCTCGGCGAGGCCCGTGTCCACCATCAGTTCCACGCCCCGGCGTGGCTGCGCGCCGACGACGAGTTTGGACAGCTCGGCCTGCACGCGCTCGGCCGTGATCCGGGTGATCTCGCCTGCCATGTCGGTCATGGCCCGCACCACCCTCGGCGCGGGGTCGAACCCGAGCTGGGCCGAGAAGCGCGCGGCCCGCAGCATCCGCAACGGATCGTCGGCGAAGGACTCCTCCGGCGTCGCGGGTGTGTCGAGCGAGCGCCGGGCCAGCGCGTCGAGTCCGCCGTGCGGATCGACGAACGTCTTGGTCACCACGTCGACGGCCATGGCGTTCACCGTGAAGTCGCGGCGCACGAGATCGCCGTCGATCGAGTCACCGAACGCGACGTCCGGATGACGCCCCACCCGGTCGTAGCTGTCGGCCCGGAACGTGGTGATCTCCAGCGTCGTCCCGCCCTTCGCGGCCCCAACGGTGCCGAACTCGATCCCCGTCTCCCACACGGCCTCGGCCCAGCCCGAGACCAGGCGCAGGATCTGCTCTGGACGTGCGTCGGTGGTGAAGTCGAGATCCTGCGACAACCTGCCGAGCAGCGCGTCCCGCACGCTGCCGCCCACGAGGTAGAGCCGGTGGCCCGCAGCGGAGAACCGCCGCGCGAGTTCGTCCGCGAGCGGCGACACACGCAGCAGTTCGGCGACGGCGTTGCGCTTCGCCTCCGTCGCCCTGCGCTCGGCGGATGCCTCGCTGCCTCGCTCGTTCACCGGGGTCTGACTGCCCAAGGGTTCCCCTTACTACACGGCCGGATCGGCTCGGACACGACAAGCCAGGGTAGGCGACGCGCCGTTTGCTCTAGCATCGCAGCATGCCTGGATCGGCCGGTCGCTCCGGCGGCCCGAAACCGGGGCGCCGGTCCCGGCGTCGTCGCCGCACGCGGCTGACCACGGTGAACGAGACGTCCGCCGGTGGCCTGGTCGTGGACCCGCAGCGCCGCCACGCGGTGCTGATCGGCAGGCTCGACCGGCACGGCAGACTGTTGTGGTCCCTGCCGAAGGGACACATCGAGGACGGCGAGACCACGGAGCAGACCGCGGTGCGTGAGGTGAAGGAGGAGACCGGCATTTCCGCGCACGTGCTGCGAGAGCTCGGCACGATCGACTACTGGTTCGTGGCCGAACGACGTCGCGTCCACAAGACGGTCCACCATTTCCTCCTCGAGGCCGACGGCGGCGAGCTGTCGGACGAGGACGTCGAGGTGACCGAGGTGGCCTGGGTCCCGCTGCGCGAACTCGACGGCAGACTCGCCTACGCGGACGAGCGCAAGCTGGTGCGCAAGGCGAGGGAGATGTTCGGGAAGAACCTCACGGGCGACGGGGAGAGCACGCCGTGACGAAGCGAAGCGCGTTCGTGCTGGCGCTGCTGTTCCTCGCCGTGCAGTCGTTGTTCGCCGCGCCCGGTGCGCCCCGGGCGCAGGCCCAGACCGCGGGGACGGACCCCGTGCTCCGCGTGCGGGTCGAGAGCATGTCGCCGCGCCTGGCCGGTCCCGACGACACCGAGCTGACCGTCGACGCGGTGGTGACCAATGTCGGCGACCGACCGGTGTCCGACATCGTGGCGCGGGCGCAGGTGGGACAGCCGCAGAGCACGCCGGCCCAGCTGGCGCAGACGCTGGCCGAACCACCACCGTCGGAATCGGGTGCCTCGCCCTGGGTGGGCGTGCCGGAACGACTCGGCCAGGGCGAATCGGCCCGCCTCACGATCACGGCACCGCTGGCGCAACTGGGGCTCACCGAGCCAGGCGTCTATCCGCTACTGATCAATGTCAACGGCACCCCCGCCAGCGGCAGCGCCGCGCGGCTCGGTGCCGTGAACCTCCTGCTGCCCGTGCTCGGCGACGCGCAGGGCCAGAGCAACGGCGGCCCCGCCGGGGTGTCGGTGCTCTGGCCGATCGCCCCTCGCGAACCCAAGGTGGTCGGCACACCGCACGGCGGCAGGACCGTGCTCTCCGACGACGCACTCGCGACGTCGCTGGCACCCGGCGGTCGGCTGCACGCACTGGTGGCCGCGGCCGAGAGCAGGCGCGGCGACACGGAGTTGTTCGGTTCGCTGTGCTTCGCGGTGGACCCGGACCTGCTCGACACCGTGGACGCGATGAGCAGGGGATACGCCGTTCGCACCGACTCCGGCACGGTCACGGGGCGCGGGACGGAGAGCGCGCGGCGCTGGCTCGACGACCTGCGTGCGCTGGTGGCGAACCACTGCGTCGTGGCGCTGCCGTACGCCGACGCCGACCTCGGGGCCCTCGCTGAGGTCGACTCGGACATCGATCTGGTGCGGGAGGCGGTGGCGAGCAGCGCCACCATCCTCAACGTGCTGAACCTCGAACCGCGGCGCGGCACGCTGTGGGCGCGGGGGGAGCTGAGCGACGCGGCGCTGGAGGCCGCGGCCGGGGCAGGCGCCACCACCGTGATCACCAGCCCGGACAACGCGGGTACCGGCGACCAGTCCGACACCCCGGCGCAGGACCAGCGACTGGTGCCGTACGACCCCCTCGTGGCCGACGGGTTCGCCCTCGCCTCGGCCCGGTACCCGGGTGGCGGGTCCGCACAGCCCGCCGTGGGGGCACAGAACGCCGTGGGCGCCGTGGCGTTGCGGGGCGGGCTCGGCGCCGGGGCCGCGGCGGAGCCGGGGCAGAGCGTCCTGCTGGCCCCTCCGCACGACTGGACCCTCACGCAGGACGAGCTGAGCGCCATGCTCGACTCGCTGGGCCGGCTGCACGGTGCGGGCCTCACCCGGCCCGTGACGCTGGAGGACGCACTGAACACCGGGGCGGGGGCCCAGGGAGGCGCCGAGGCGCCCGCTCCCGGCGGGAACCGGGCGACGAGTGCGCTGCCAGACGACGTGATCGACACGCTGTCGGAGGTCGAGTCCACCGCGGCCGACCTGCGCAACGCGATGTCGGTCGACCCCACCCGCCAGGTGGAGCCCGTCAGCCTCATCCAGCCGTTGCACAACGCCGTGATCCGCGCCACCTCGACCGCGTGGCGCGGCGCGGGTGACTACCGCGACGCCGCCGCCGCGGCGGCCGGGCAGGTCCGCCAGCTCAGCGGCAAGGTCTCCGTCAGCACCCCGTCCCAGCCCGTGTCGCTGGCGTCGGAGTCCAGCCCACTTCCCGTGACGCTCAGCAACGACCTTCCGGTCTCGGTGACCGTACGGATCACGCTCGACAACAGTCCCGGCCTGCGCCCCGCCCAGATCGACGACACCCCGCTCGCCGCCCACAGCCGGGTCAGCAGGCTGCTGCCTGCCGAGACCCTGCGGTCCGGACGCTTCATGGTGAACGTGTCGCTGGCCACTCCGGGTGGAACCACGCTCGGTCACACCTCGCGCATGGAACTCACGTCCAGCGAGTTCGGCGAGGTCATGGTGGTGTTGACCGCCACGGCCGGTGTCGCCCTGGTGCTCCTCGCGGGACGGCGGATATACCGTCGCGTGAGGACCCGGGGGGAGGAACGCGGCTGAGCCTGTGCCGCGATTCCGATTACCCTGAATCGACCAAGCGCAGCTTCGACGGATAGGGCACGTGGTGGACGAGCAGGCGGGCAACCCGCCCGAACGCGGGGGCGGTCCCGGGCGTTCGGAGCGGGTACCTCCCCGACGACCCGGGCCCGGACCCCCGCCACCGCCGTACCAGGGACCTCCCGACCAGGCGCCCCGGCAGCAGCCACCGCAAGGGCAGCGCCCCGCGCCTCCACCGCAGGCACCACCACCCCAGCCGGCACCTCCGAGACAGGACGGTCAGCCCGGCAGGCCGCAGGGTCCACCGCCGGGACCGCCACCGGGGCCGCGGCCCCGGCCGCCGCAGTCCGGTCCGGGCGGCCCGGCCCCCGCGCCGCCGGGGCCGCCACCCGCATCCCCACCCCAGGGCGTTCCGGCGGGCCGCCCCCCTCACGGTGCCCCGCCGAAGCGACCTCCGGCACCACCGCCGGGGCCGGGCCACGCCGGACACGGCCCGCAGGGCCCCGCACCGGCCCCACCGGGACATCCGGGCCCGCCGCCCGGTGGCCCCGGGCCGAACACGCCACGCAGGGGACGTCCCCCGCAGCCCCGCCGCCAGCCGGTGAGGCCGTGGCGGCAGGAGGCCCAACGGCGCGGCGGGCCACCGCCGACGGAAAGCGAACGCACCGTCTTCATCCAGAGGGAGCACAGGAGCCCTCCGGGCGTGCGCTGGCCCGCGGCCGACCCCGACGTGCTGCGGCCGTACGACGAGCTGGCCACCCGGATGATGCCGCGCATCACCTCGGAGCCGATCGGCGAGCGGCTGCCGGAGGTCCAGCTCGACTCGCCCCAGGAGGAGCAGAAGGCTCCCTCGGTGGCCCGGGCCAGTGGCCGCATGGCGATCGCCACGCTGACCAGCCGCATCACCGGCTTCGCGTGGAAGGTCATGCTGGCGTGGGTCGCGACCCTCGGGGTGCTCTATGACTCCTTCACCGTCGCGAACACCCTGCCGCTGATCATCAACGAACTGTTGCTGGGCGGTGTGCTCACCAGTGTGGTCGTGCCACTGCTCGTGCGGTCGCAGGACGACGAAGACGGGGGCGAGTCGTACACGCAACGGTTGCTGACGCTCGCGATCACGGTCCTCGGTGTGGGCACCGTGGTCTCCACCGCGTGCGCTCCGTGGCTGACCGGCCTGCTGATGGACGACAGCGGCGAGGCGAACCCGCAGCTCGCAACCTGGTTCGCCTACCTGCTGCTACCCGGCCTGCTGTTCTACGGGTTGTTCGCGGTGCTGTCGGCCGTGCTCAACGCCAAGCAGATCTTCGGACCAGCCCAGTGGGCGCCCGTGATCAACAACCTGGTCATCTTCGCCACGATCGGCACCTTCGCCCTCGTCCCGGGCGACCCGACCATCGTGCCGACCCAGATGAGCGACCCGCAGGTGCTCGTGCTGGGTATCGGCGTGCTGACCGCGATGGTGGCGCAGGCCCTGTTCCTGGTCCCCGCGCTGCGCCGCTCCGGCTTCCGGTTCCGCTGGCGGTTCGGTCTGGACGACCGGCTCAAGGAGTTCGGCGGGCTGGCCGCGTGGATTCTCGGTTACGTCGCCGTCAGCCAGATCGGGATGATCGTGAACACCCGGGTGCTGACCAGCGGCGCGGCGGGCGGCCCCTCGATCTACTCGAACGCGTGGTTGTTGTTCCAGCTGCCCTACGGCGTGATCGGCGTCTCGCTGCTCACGGCACTGATGCCGAAGATGAGCCGGGCCGCCGCCGACAACGACCACCGCAAGCTCGTCGGCGACCTGTCGTATGGCTCCCGCGTCACCACGCTCATGCTGCTGCCCGTCTCCGCCGTCATGGCTGTCGCGGGTCCGGCGATCGGGGTCGCGCTGTTCGCGCTGGGCAAGGGCTCGGTGGAGGACGCGCAACGGCTGGGCCAGGCACTCGCGGTGTCGGCGTTCGGCCTGGTGCCGTACGCGCTGGTGATGCTCCAGATGCGCGTGTTCTACGCCATGAAGGACTCCCGCACCCCCACGCTCATCATGTGCGTGATGACGGCGGTGAAGATCCCGCTGCTGTACCTCGCGTCCGCCCAGCTCAGCCCCGAGAACGTGGTGCTCGGCGTGATGATGGTGAACTCGCTGGTGTTCGTCGTCGGGGCCGTCATGGGCCAGGTGTGGCTGTGGGTGAAGCTCGGCAACCTGCGCAGCAGGCGGGTGCTCGGCGTGATCCTGTTCACGGTGGTGGCGAGCGGCCTCGGCGCGCTGGCAGCCACGCTCGTGGCGATGCTCGTCCCCGACGCGCTCGGCCCGATCGGCAAGGCGTGGGTGTCCCTGTTCTGCCAGGGCATCGTCGGCATCGGTGTGTCGTTCGGCGTGCTGATCGCACTGAAGGTGGACGAACTCGCGCCCGTCACGCGCCGGATATCCGGTTTGCTCCGTCGCGGGTAACCCGGTCGACGCGGATGCCACACGGCGAACCACGCCGTTCACGTACCCTCGTCTCCAGCACACTGGTGAGGGCCGATCGGCAGGGGAGGGCGACCGAGTGGGCATCCGTACACACGGTGGATCGCTGGCACCCGGCGGGGTCGTCGGCGACGGCCGTTACCGGCTGCTCGCGCAGTTCGGCATCGACGAACGCGGCGGCGCGCACCTGTGGCGGGCCCGGGACGGCCAGCTCCGCCGCGACGTCGCCCTGACCATACTGGTCGGCGACCCGGCCGACGTGGATGCCGCGCGGCAGGGCAGACGCACACTCGAACGGGCGGCACACGCGGCCAAGTTCACCCACACGAGCGTCGCTCGCGTCCTGGACGTCCTCACTCTCGGCAACGGCATCAGCTCCAGCGAGGGCCTGCTCGGCATCGTGGTGTCGGAGTGGACCAAGGGCACCGACCTGATCGACCTGGTCAACGAGAAGCGGATCGCACCCAGCACCGCCGCACGGATGGTGCAGGCGCTGGCCGAGCCCGTCGAGCGGGCACACCAGTCCGGCCTCGTACTCGGCATCGACCATCCCCAACGGCTTCGCGTGACACCCGACGGTCACCTGCGCCTCGCGTTCCCCGGCCCGCTGCCGGACACCACGCTGCGGGACGACGTGAAGGCACTGGGTGCGGTGCTCTACCTGCTGCTCACCGGCCGCTGGGCCCTGCCGGGCGGCCCACCGGCGATCCCGGCGGCGCCCCGGAACCAGACCGGGCAGCTCGTTCCGCCGCACGTGATCGAACCCCGCGTCCCGCAGGAGATGTCGGCGCTCGCCGTGCGCACCGTCTCCGACGGCGGGCAGGGCGGCATCCGCACCAGCGCCGCCATCCTGCGCGTGCTCGACCGAGTGGCCGCCGAGGAGGAGCGGACCCGCAAGCAGCCCGAGGAGGTCGACCCCGACGGCACGGTGTGGACCACGAAGAAGCCGGTCAAGGACGCGGAACGACGGCGCAAGCTCGCGCTCGGGGTGAGCGCGCTGGTGATCGCGGCCGTCGCGGCGCTGGCGTGGGCCGGCATGATGGCCATCAGCTTCTTCCAGGACGACGCGCCCTCCGGTCCCCCCGTGAACCTCGCCGACGAGACCAGCGAGCAGCAGCCCCAGGACAACGGCGAAGGTGGTGGCGACGGGGACGGGGACGGGTCCGGCGACGGGGGCCGCACCACGCCGGGTGAGGCGATCACCCCGGCGGACGTCACCGTCTACAACCCGGAGGGCGAGGGCGACAGCGTCTCGGAGGCGCCGCTGGCCGTCGACGGTGACGAGTCGACCTCCTGGGCGACCGACCAGTACCAGCAGCAGTTCCCCGCGTTCAAGTCCGGGGTCGGTCTGATCGCCGCGTTCGACGACCCGATCGACCTGGCGCGTGTGCGCATCCTCGCCGACAGTCCCGGCACGGAGGTCGAGGTGCGCGTCGCCGACTCCGCCGATCCCGCGCTCTCAGAGACCCGCACGGTGGCGGCGGGAGCCCTGGACGGGCCCCGCACCGAACTGACGCTCGACGAGCCCGCGTCCGCCGAGTACGTCATCGTGTGGCTCACCAGCCTTTCGGGTGAGGAAGGCGAGTTCCAGTCCGAGCTGACCGACGTGATGTTCCTACCCTCGGCATGAGCGCGGGCGCGGCCAACAGCCCGTCATCGACTTAGTACCCTCTGCCGGGTGACCGCAGCAGCGCCCACGGACGCCGATCTCATAGCCGCGCACGCGGCGGGGGACCCACACGCCTTCAACGAACTCGTACGGCGGCATCGGGACCGGATGTGGGCCGTGGCCCTGCGCACGGTCCGCGACCCCGAGGAAGCGGCCGACGCGCTGCAGGACGCGTTCATCTCCGCCTTTCGTGCCGCCGCCAACTTCCGCGCCGAATCGCAGGTGACCACGTGGTTGCACCGGATCGTGGTCAACGCCTGCCTCGATCGGGTGCGCCGCAAGCAGGCCCGGCCGACCGTTCCGCTGCCGGAGACACCGCACCAGGAACCGGCGGTACCCCGCGACTCGATGTCCGAGCGGGAGACCCGCCTGGTCATCAAAGAGGCTCTCGACCAGTTGCCGGAGGAGCAGCGGGTGCCGATCGTATTGGTGGATGTGGAGGGGTACTCCGTCGCCGAGACGGCACGACTGCTGGACATCGCGGAGGGAACGGTGAAGAGCCGGTGCGCCCGAGGGCGGGGCAAACTCGCCAAACTTCTCGGTCATCTGCGGAACCCGGGCAACGAGGGTGACGTCCCAACTCACGAAAGCAAATACGGGGAGGGACGATGACGGACGAGAGCAGGGGGCACGGCGGGGTCCTCGGCCCCCCGTGGTCTGTCGACGTGCTCGCCGACCTGCACGCGGGCGTACTGGGCGAGCAGGAGTCCGCCGAGCTGTGGCCCCGGGTGAACGCCGACCCGGAGGCCCGCGCCATCCTCGACGCGTTGGAGTCGACGACCACCGACCTCTCCGGATACTCCGACCTCGACCTCGGGCCCATGCCCGCCGACGTGGCAGCCCGCATCGACGCGGCGCTGGAGCTCCAGCGGCAGGGCGCACGTGCCGCCGACTCCACCGTCGTGAGCTTGGACACGGCGCGCAGGAAGCGCGCCAAGCGACTCGGCTGGGGCGCGGGGCTGCTGACGGCGGCGGCCGCTGCCGTGGCGGCCGTGGTCGTGCTCCCCACCCTGGGCGACGGCGGTGGGTCGGGTTCCGATCTCGCGGACGAGCCGGGCACCACGCCCCCGTCGGCGGGAGCACCCCCACTCGCTCTGAGCAGTAGCGATCCCGCCGCCGCGGTCGGCGACATCAGCACGGTCCGCGACTTCGGTCCGCTCGGCGGCGAGCAGCGACTCGACGCCTGCCTGGCCGCCAACGGGGTCGATCCGGCCGTGCGACCGGTGGGCTTCCGGCCGGTCACGGTCGACGGCCGCGAAGCGCTGGTGGTGCTGCTCACCACGGGCGAGCTGGGGCAGCTGCGGATGCTGGCGCTCGCGCCGGACTGCGGCCCGGACAACCCCGGTGTGCTGCTCGACGAGACCGTGGGCCGCCAGGGCTGAAAGTCACCTTTCCGCTCGCCGGGAACAGTCCCGCCTACGATGCTGTTGACCTGGGTGAGCAGCGTTGTCGAAGCGGAGGGTGCAGGTGAGCGAAGACATCCGGAACCTCATCATCGTGGGCTCGGGGCCCGCGGGATACACGGCGGCGGTGTACGCCGCGCGGGCGCAGCTCGAACCACTGGTGTTCGAGGGCACCCAGTTCGGCGGCGCGCTGATGACCACGACCGAGGTCGAGAACTACCCCGGCTTCCGGAGCGGCATCCAGGGGCCGGACCTCATGGAGGAGATGCGGGAGCAGGCCAAGACCTTCGGCGCCGACCTGCGGCAGGAGGACGTCGAGGAACTGGACCTCACCGGTCCGGTCAAGTACGTCACCGCCCACGGCACGCGCTACGCGGCCCGCGCGGTCGTGCTCGCGATGGGCGCCGCCGCGCGGTACCTGCACGTGCCCGGTGAGCAGGAACTCCTCGGGCGGGGAGTGTCCTCGTGCGCGACCTGCGACGGGTTCTTCTTCCGCGACCAGGACATCGCGGTGGTCGGCGGGGGCGACTCGGCGATGGAGGAGGCGACCTTCCTGACGAAGTTCGCCCGCAGCGTGACCATCATCCACCGCAGGGAGGAGTTCCGCGCCTCCAGGATCATGCTCGAACGCGCTCGCGCGAACGAGAAGATCCGGTGGCAGCTCAACAGCGAGGTCACGGAGGTGCAGGGCAGCGACGGCAAGGTCAGCGGAGTCCGCCTCCGCGACACCGTGACGGGCGAGGAGTCCACACTCGACGTCAGCGGCTTCTTCCTCGCCATCGGGCACGACCCCCGCAGCGAACTCGTGCGCGGCCAGGTGGACCTGGACGACGAGGGTTACGTCCTGGCCGAGGGCCGCGGCTCGTACACCGGCGTCGACGGCGTGTTCGCCGCCGGTGACCTGGTGGACCGCACCTACCGGCAGGCCATCACGGCGGCGGGCTCGGGTTGCTCGGCCGCCATCGACGCGGAACGCTGGCTCGCCGAGCACGACGTGGCCGAGGCACACGAGAGCCCTGAACTCGTGGGCGGCGGATACGCCGCCGCTCGCGGCAACTGACCCACCGGTCGAACACGACAGGAGCAAAGATGACGAACACCGTGAAGGTGACCGACTCCACGTTCACCGACGAGGTGCTCACGCACGACAAGCCCGTGCTGGTGGACTTCTGGGCCACCTGGTGCGGCCCGTGCAAGATGGTCGCGCCCGTGCTGGAGGAGATCGCCGCCGAGCACGGCGACAAGCTGCGGATCGCCAAGCTCGACACCGACGCCAACCCCAACACGGCCAGGGACTACCAGGTCATGTCCATCCCGACCCTCATCCTGTTCCAGGGCGGCAAGCCCGTGAAGCAGATCGTGGGTGCCAAGCCGAAGGCGGCACTGCTGTCCGACCTCTCGGACGTGCTGCAGTAACGAGTTCGGTGGTCCGAGCCTCGCGAAGGAACCCGGAAAGCGCCTGTTTGGGTGCGCTTCCGGGTTTCTTCGCGTTGGGCCATCCGTGTGGGTGACAGCGGGGCAGAGCCCTCCGTCCTCACGCTCCGTCGGCACGGCACAATGGAGGCCGCAACAGGCCCCCGGCCCACCAAGAGTTCTGCACACCACGAGCGCACCCAGTGCCCAAGGAATAGCGAGGAGTGCATGCGGGTACTCCGCCGCGGCGACACCGGACCGGAAGTCGCCGAGATCAGGTCCATGCTCTCGGCTCTGGACCTCCTCCCAGCCGAGGCCAACGGACACGGATCGTTCTTCGACCTGGCGGTCGAGCACGCCGTCCGCGCCTTCCAACAACAACGCGGGCTGATCACCGACGGTGTGGTCGGCCCTGCCACCTATCGGGCACTGCGCGGTTCGACCTACCACCTCGGCAGCAGGCCGCTGGGGTACTCGGTGTCGACACCCGTGCACGGTGACGACGTCTTCGCGCTGCAGGAGCGACTCACCGAGCTCGGTTACGACGCGGGCAGACCGGACGGCGGGTTCGGCCCGCAGACCGAACGCGCGCTGAAGAACTTCCAGCGCGACTACGGGCTGGTCGTCGACGGCATCTGCGGGCCGGGGACCGTGCGGGCGTTGCGGCAGCTGTCGCCGCGCGCGCGTGGTGGCCGGCCGGTGTTCCTTCGGGAGCAGGAGCATCTGCGCAGGGCCGGCCCCAGGCTGCGAGGCAAGCGCATCGTGATCGACCCCGGCCACGGTGGTCCCGACCTCGGGGTGTCCGTGAACGGCGTCAACGAGTCCGACATCGCGTGGGACCTCGCACGCAGGCTGGAAGGCCGGATGAAGGCCACCGGCATGGAGGCGCTGGTCTCGCGCGGACCGGACCACAGCCCGTCGGAGTTGCAGCGGGCGCAGTTCGCCAACGACGCGGGTGCGGACCTGTTCCTCTCCCTGCATTCGGACGGCAACCGCTCACCGCAGGCGCAGGGCGTGGCGAGCTTCCACTTCGGCACCGGCAACGGCACCACCTCCACGGTGGGGGAGCTGCTGGCCGGCTACATCCAGCGGGAACTCGCCGCGAGGACCAGCCTGCTGGACTGCCGCACCCATCCGAAGACCTGGGACATCTTCACGCGTACGCGGTGCCCCGCTGTGCGGGTGGAGATCGGTTACCTCACCAACGGTCAGGACCGCGCCCGGCTGTCCGACCCCGCGTTCCGCGACGTGGTGGCCGAGGGTGTACTCATCGCCGTCAAGCGGCTGTACCTGCTCGGGGAGAACGACCAGCCGACGGGCACCTTCACCTTCGCCGACGTGCTGGCCCACGAACTGCTGCGAGCCGAGTAACTCCACAGTTGTCCACCCCCACCGGGGGACAACTGTGGATGGTTCGACTACTTGTCCACAGCCCTGTGGATAACTTCACTACTTATCCACAGGGCTGTGGGTCATCAGGCCCGCACCACGGTAGGTTCGGCCGTACTCACGCTCACCTGCCCGAGCAGCTTCTCCAGCGCCGCCTCGACATCGGCCTTCCACGACAGCCCGGAGCGCAACTCCAGGCGCAACCGCGGCCAGCGGGGATGCGGTCGCACCGTCTTGAACCCCACGCTGCGCAGGAAGGCGGCGGGCACCACGCAGACGTGCTCCTCATCCCCGGACTCGGGAGCCGCGTCACCGAACGCCTCCACCGCGCGGACCCCGCGCCGGGTGAGGTCGGCGACGACGGCCTGAATCAGCGCCCGCCCCATCCCGCCGCCACGGAACTCCGGGAGCACGTGAAACGCCGTCAGCAGCACCGCGTCGGCACTCGGCGGTGACGTGGGGAAGGCCCCCGACCTCGGCACCGCGTTCGGCGGCGCGTACAGCACGAAACCCACCGGAAGCTCGTCGCTATACACGACCCGCCCGCACGAGCCCCACTCCAGCAGCACGGACGACACCCAGGCTTCCTTCTCCACCTCGGTCTCGCCGTACTCCTCGGCCTGCTCCTTCAGGTGCGGAGCGACCTCCCAGAACACGCAGCGACGACAGCTCAACGGGAGCTGTTCGAGGTTGTCCAGCGTGACGCCGACGACCCGTCGCGACACCGAACCTCCCAAGTCGTTCCACACGTGGTCGCCGGCTCGCCCCGCAAGCATCGACCGCCGAAATCCCGCCCGAGCATATGGGTCTGTGAGAAGCCCCGCCAAGCCCGAGGCACGCCCCGGGATCGAAGTTACACTCGAGTCACGCCCGACCAGCAGGGGACAGCCCGCGACGACCAGACAAGCTTCCTTCGTGAAGCGGAAGCGAAGTGTGCGATGACTTCCTCCCAGCCGCCTCACCTGCCGCAGCACCGGCAGGGCTCCGAGCCGGGTCGACAGAACCTCGACCCCCATCTCGACCGTTACGCCGCGCGTACCGCGGGCATGACGGCGTCGGAGATCCGAGCGCTGTTCGCGGTCGCGAGCCGCCCCGAGGTCGTCTCCCTGGCGGGAGGCATGCCGAACCTGACCGCCCTTCCGCTCGACTCGCTGTCGACACAGATGGCCGAGGTCGTGGCCGACGAGGGACTGGTGGCGCTGCAGTACGGCTCGGCGCAGGGCGTGCCCACGCTGCGGGAGCAGATCTGCGACGTGATGGCGATGGAGGGAATCACCGCCCATCCCGACGACGTGGTGGTGACGGTCGGCTCGCAGATGGGTCTGGACATGGTGACCAGGCTGTTCTGCGATCCCGGCGACGTCATCATCGCGGAGGGCCCGTCGTACGTGGGCGCGCTCGGTTCCTTCGCCGCCTACCAGGCGAACGTCGTCCACGTCACGATGGACGACGACGGGTTGGTGCCCGACGCGCTGCGCGCAGCGCTCGCCCAGGCGAAGAACGCGGGTCAGCGGGTCAAGTGCCTGTACACGATCCCGAACTTCCACAACCCCGCCGGTGTGACGCTGTCCGGCCCGCGAAGAGCCGAGATCGTGGCGATCTGCGCCGAGCACGACGTGCTGGTGATCGAGGACAACCCGTACGGGCTTCTCGGCTTCGACGGGCAGACCTACCCGTCACTGCGCTCGCTCGACCCCGAGAACGTCGTCTATCTCGGTTCGTTCTCCAAGACGTTCGCGTCCGGACTGCGGGTGGGCTGGGTCCTGGCGCCGCACGCGGTGCGCGAGAAGCTCGTGCTGGCCGCCGAGTCCGCCACCCTGTGCCCGCCGACGCTGAACCAGCTCGTGGTGTCCAAGTACCTGAGCACCCACGACTGGAAGGGCCAGATCAAGACGTTCCGCGAGAACTACCGCGAGCGACGTGACGCCATGCTGTCGGCGCTGGAACAGCATCTGCCCTCGGGCTGCACCTGGACACGCCCCGACGGCGGTTTCTACGTGTGGGTGACGGTCCCCGAGGGCATCGACACCAAGGCCATGCTGCCGAGGGCCGTCACGGCACGGGTGGCGTACGCTTCCGGCACCGGCTTCTACGCCGACGGCTTCGGCAGCAGGCAGATGCGCCTGTCGTTCTGCTATCCCACTCCGGAACGCATCCGGGAGGGCGTGCGGCGGCTCGCGGGGGTGCTGGAGTCCGAGCAGGAACTCGTGCGCACCTTCGGTCACGTCAGCACCCGCTCGGTGTCGGGACCGCAGTTCCCCGGACCCGACACGGCCTAGCCGAGCCCGCGTTCCCGTCCCGATCCGCACCAGCCAAGGAGCACCCGAGTTGGCCGAACCTACTGTCGCCGTTCTCGCAGGCGGTCTGTCGCACGAGCGGGAGGTCTCGCTGCGATCCGGGCGCAGGCTGTCCGTGGCGCTGCGCGAGGAGGGCCTCACGGTACGCGAGTGGGACACCGACTCCGGCCTGCTCGACCGGTTGAAGGCGGAGAAGCCGGACGCCGCGGTCGTGGCGCTGCACGGGGGTGAGGGCGAGAACGGCTCGGTGCAGACAGTGCTGGAGATGCTGGGCGTACCGTTCGTCGGCACCAGCTCGGACGGCTGCCGCCGGGCTTGGGACAAACCGATCGCCAAGGCGCTCGCCGCCGAGGCCGGATTCACCACCCCCGAGTGGGTGTCGCTGCCGCACAGCACGTTCCGCGAGCTGGGCGCGAGGCAGGTACTCGACGCGATGGTCGAGCGGCTGGGGCTGCCGCTCATCCTCAAGCCCGACCAGGGTGGATCGGCGCTCGGCGCCCAGGTGGTGCGGGACGCGGCCGATCTTCCGGCCGCGATGGTCGGGTGCTTCGCCTACGGCGACACGGTGCTCGCCGAGCGACTCGTCGACGGCGTCGAGGTGTCCGTCACCGTCGTCGAACGCGACGGGGGACCGGAGGCACTGCCCGCCGTGGAGATCGTGCCCGAGGGCGGTGTGTACGACTACACCGCGCGCTACACCGCCGGGCTGACCGACTTCTTCGCTCCCGCGCGACTGACCGAGGACACGGCCGCGGCGGTGGGGGAGTTGGCCGTCGGCGCGCACACCCTGCTGGGGCTGCGCGACATCTCCCGCACCGACGCGATGATCACCGCCGACGGGACCGTCCACTTCCTCGAGGTGAACTCGTCACCCGGACTCACCGAGACATCGACGGTGCCGATGGCACTGGAAGCGGCGGGAACCTCGCTCGGTGGGGTCTTCGCCGATCTCGTACAGCGCGCGGTCGCCCGAGCGAGTTGATCGGCCGGGTGGGAAGCCCACCACGGCCGATCAGTAAAACCTCACCGTGACGAAACGACCTGGTGTCATAGGTCGTCTATTTGCGATGCCCGATTTGCCCGGTTTGGCGCCATCAGGCCGATGATGCGCTCCAGGTCGTCCGCCGAGCCGAACTCGACGACGATCCGGCCCTTGCGACGGCCGACATCCACCTTCACCCGCGTGTCGAAGGCATCCGACAGCCGCTCGGCCAGTCCGTCCACGCCGGGCATCTCCGTCGGCGTGCGAGCCTGCTTCTTCGGCTTCGACTTCGACTCGCTGCGGGAGAGCGTCACGGCCTCCTCGGTCGCCCGCACCGATAGCCCCTCGGCCACGATGCGCGCCGCCAGCTCCTCCTGCCGATCCGCGTCGTCGAGCGACAGCAGTGCGCGTGCGTGCCCGGCCGACAGCACTCCCGCCGCGACGCGGCGCTGCACGGGCAGCGGGAGCCGCAGCAGCCGGATCGTATTGGTGATCACCGGGCGGCTGCGTCCGATCCGGGACGCGAGGTCCTCGTGGGTCACACCGAACTCGTCCAGCAACTGCTGGTACGCGGCGGCCTCCTCCAGCGGGTTGAGCTGCACCCGGTGGATGTTCTCCAGCAGTGCGTCCCGCAGCATCGCCTCGTCGGCGGTACTGCGGACGATGGCGGGGATGACCTCCAGATCGGCCTGCTGCGCCGCGCGCAACCGGCGCTCACCCATGACGAGTTCGTACTCGTCACCCGGAAGCCGACGCACCACGATGGGTTGCATGAGGCCGAACTCGCGGATGGAGTGCTCCAGCTCCGCCAGCGCCTCCTGGTCGAAGACCTGCCGCGGCTGCTTCGGGTTCGGCTTGACCGACCCGACCGGGACCTCGCGATAGACGGCGCCCGCCACCTCGCCACCGCTCTCACGGATGGCCCCGTTCGCCGCGAACCAACCCGTGTCGTCCTTGGTCCCCACGGTCCCGGCCGGGTTGGGCACGCTGGGGGTCTCGGGGATCTCGGATTCGACCGGTCCCGTCGGAATCAACGCCGCGAGCCCGCGGCCGAGCCCCCCTCTGCGCTCGTTCATGGTCGTAGCTCCCTGTTCGTCCCACGCTCGGCGACCTCACGGGCCGCGTCCACATAACTCATCGCTCCACGGGAACCCGGGTCGTAGCCCAGCACGGTCTGCCCGTATCCGGGTGCCTCCGACACCTTCACGCTCCTCGGGATAATCGTCTTGAGTACGACGTCGCCGAAGTGCCGCCGCACTTCCTGCGTCACCTGGTCCGCCAGCTTGGTGCGTCCGTCGTACATGGTGAGCAGGATGGTCGAGACGGTGAGCGTCTGATTCAGATGACGCTGCACCAGCTCGATGTTGTTCAGCAACTGACCGAGCCCCTCCAGGGCGTAGTACTCGCACTGGATGGGGATCAGCACCTCGTCCGCGGCCACGAGCGCGTTCACCGTGAGCAGTCCGAGTGAGGGTGGGCAGTCGATGAAGACGTAGTCGACGTCGATCGCTTCGAGCGCCTCCCGGGTGAGCCCCTCTTTCAGGCGCGCCTCCCGCTGCGCCATCGACACCAGCTCGATTTCGGCGCCGGCCAGATCGATGGTCGCGGGAATGCAGAGCAGGTTCTCCGACTGCGTACTCGCCTGCGCGGCGTCCGCCAGGGTCGTCTCCCCGAGCAGCAGCTCGTAGACCGACGGGGTGCCGGACCGGTGGTCCACGTCCAGAGCGGTGCTGGCGTTGCCCTGCGGGTCGAGGTCGATGACGAGCGTGCGGACACCGTGCAGGGCCAGCCCGGCGGCGAGGTTGACCGTGCTCGTCGTCTTGCCGACGCCGCCCTTCTGGTTCGCCACCGTGATGACGCGCCTGCGCGCAGGACGTGGCATGGAGTTCGCGTCGGGGTGGAGGACGCGGGCGGCACGCAGTGCCTCCTCGGCGATGGGAGTGCCACCGATTCCGGTTCCCGGGGCGTGGCTCATCGAGCACCACCCCGAACCGTCGCGCTGCGCTGTTTCACGTGGAACATCCGCCGCTCCGTACTGGTCGTCATTCGCTGAGCCAATCCTCTCAGTGCTTCTTCCGTGCGCGTCGCCGCGCAACTCCGGGCGCCCCCGACTCCACCCGTTCGATGGCCACCACGGTGGTCGGCGTCGCGAGAACCCCCACGCCGCACCGTTCGATCTTCGGCTCGCCGCCCCCCAGCCTCCGCACGGCCGCCCGGTCCCGTTCGATCTCGTCCGCCGCCGTCTGTCCCTTCAACGCGAGTAGCGTCCCTGAGGGACGCACCAGCGGCAGGCACCACTCGGCCAGCCGTGCCAGGGGAGCGACCGCCCGGGCGGTCACGACGTCGGCGGCCTCGATCCGGCGTCGCACCCCCTTTTCCTCGGCGCGGCCTCGCTCCACCGTCACGGAGACATCGAGCAGGTCCGCCACTTCCGCCAGCCAGTCGACCCGGCGGGCCATGGGTTCGAGAAGAACAATATCGAGATCCGGGCGCGCGATGGCGAGAGGTAATCCCGGGAACCCCGCACCGGAGCCTACATCGATCACGCGCGCACCGGTGGGCACACGTTCCTGGAGCACGGCCGAGTTGAGCACGTGCCGATCCCAGAGTCGGTCGACCTCGCGAGGGCCGATGAGTCCGCGCTCCACGCCGTGCGAAGCCAGCGTCGCGACGAACGTCGCCGCCACCTCCGCGCGGTCTCCGAACACGAGGTGAGCTTCCGCGGGCACCACAGACGCCTCGCCGTTCGCCTCCAATGACACTCCTCCCGGACGACTGTTCCACGTGAAACAGACTGCGGTCGATTGTCCCCGATCACCGCCGAACGCCCGTGCCCGACTGCGCGTGTTTCACGTGGAACACGACAACGGCCCGCCGGGACGCATCCCGGCGGGCCGTTGTGTGCTGACGGATCGTACGGCTACTCCGGTCGCACGACCACCCGGCGCTTGGGCTCCTCGCCTTCGCTCTCGCTCGTCACGCCGTCCACCGTCGCGACCGCGTCGTGAACGATCTTGCGCTCGAACGGGCTCATCGGCTGCAAGCGGGCCTTGTCTCCGGAGTCCCGCACCGACTCGGCCGTCGTGCGACCCAGCTCCCGCAGTTCCTCGCGGCGGGCGGCCCGCCAGCCCGCCACGTCGAGCATCAGCCTGCTGCGCGCACCCGTGTCCTGCTGCACGGCGAGCCGCGTCAGCTCCTGCAGCGCCTCCAGCACCGTTCCCCGAGGCCCGACCAACTTGTCGAGATCCTCACCGCCGTCGATGCTCACGATCGCGCGGTCGGCCTCGACGTCGAGATCGATGTCGCCGTCGTAGTCGAGGATGTCCAGCAACCGCTCCAGGTAGTCACCCGCGACGTCGCCCTCGCGGACCAACAGGTCGTCGCCGTCCTCCGCCTCGTCGGTCACCGCGGGCGCGGTGTCGTCCCGTTCCGCACCGATCACCTCGGCCGTATCGGACATGTCGTCTCTCCTTCCAGCCCCGCGTCAGCGCCGCTTGCGTCCCTGTGTCTTCTTGCCCTGGTTCGCGGGCCGCTGTTTCGCGCCGCCGTTCTTCGCCCAGGCGCCACCCCGGACGCCGTCGCCGCTGCCCTTCGGGGACTTGCCGTTCTGGTTGTCGCTCCGGTCCTGCTTCGGTTGGGTCGGCTTCGCGGCCGGCTTCTGCGTGGGCTTCTGGCCAACCTGCGGCTTCTGGCCGGGCTTCGGCTTCTGGCCCGGCTTGGGCGCCAGGGTGTCGCGCTTCTCCTTCGCGGCGGCCTTCTTGGCTTCCTCTTCCTTGTCGATACGCCCGTACACGAACCGCTGCTGACCGAGGGTCCACATATTGTTGGCCAGCCAGTAGATCAGCAGGCCGATGGGGAAGAAGGCACCGAACACCAGCACACCCACCGGGAAGATCCACAGCGTCAGCTTGTTCATCACCGCGGTCTGCTGCGTCGCCGACGCGGGGTTCTGGCGTGCCACCGAGTGGCGGGCCGTGAAGTGGGTGGCGACGCTCGCGACGATCATCAGCGGCACGGCGACCGGGGCGACGTCCCAGTGCCACCCTGCCGCCCCACTGCCGCCAGCCAGGCCGAGGTGGTTGATCGCGTCACCGAGGTTGACGCCGAAGATCTGCGCGTCGACGTAGGACGCCACGTCGTTCGCGTCGAAGAAGTAGTTCGACTCGGCGCCGGGTTGGAAGTTCCGAAGCACCCAGTTCAGACCGATGAAGACCGGGATCTGCAGCAGCATCGGGAGGCAGCTGCCCAGGGGGTTGACGCCGTGCTCCTTCTGGAGCTTCTGCATCTCCGCGGCCTGGCGCTGGCGGTCGTTCGCGTACTTCTTCTGGACCTTCTTGATCTCAGGCGCGAAGTCCTGCATCTTCTTCATCGACCGCGTCTGGTTCACGAACGGCTTGAACAGCAGCCCGCGCACCGTGAAGGTGAGGAAGACGATCCCCAGAATCCAGGCGATGGCGTTGTCGTCCCCGAAGACGAAACCGAACACCTTGTGCCACACCCAGAGGATGAATGACACAGGGTAGTAGATGAAGTCGAGCACTAGAGCTACTCCTCGGTAGACATACCAGGGCCTTGGTACCGGAAGCTGAACTTCTCGGGTACCGGGTCTCGTCCCGGTGGGGTCCACGGTCCACAGCGCAGCAGCCTGCGGGCGGCGAGATACGTGCCGCGGGCGGCGCCGAAGCGGGTCAGTGCCTCGGCGGCATAGGCGCTACAGCTCGGATAGAACCGGCACATCGGGGGGAGGTACGGGGAGATCGCCTTGCGATAGAAGCGGATCGGCAGCAGGAGGACCCACGCCACCGGCGTCGGCCTGGTGCGCGCGGCGTCGTGTGCCTGCTCGGCCGCCTGTGTGGAGGCCGCGTGGTCTTCGTTCACGCCGTTGATCCAGTGTTGTCGCGACCCCGCGGCGACAGTCCCAGCCGTCGCAGCGCCGCGTCGAGGTCCGCGCCGAGTTCCGCGCTCGTCGCGGTGGCAGCCGCGGGTAGTGCCCGAACGACCAACGCACTGCCCTCGGGAAAGGTTCCTAGTCTGTCCGCGACGAGATGTCGCAGCCGTCGCGTGACCCGGTGCCGGACGACGGAGTTGCCCACGGCCTTGCTCACGACGAACCCCGCCGTGGTCGCCTCGCCGTGGTCGGTGAGGACGTGCAGCACCAAGCGGCGGCGCCCGGCACGGACGCCGCCTCGCATGACGGCACGGAACTCCTCGCCACGCCGGAGGCGAGCGTCACCCGGAAGCACGCCGCGCCCCGTCGTCGCAGGCCGCGACGTGTCAGGCGGAGAGCCGGGCGCGGCCCTTGCGACGCCGGCCCGCCAGGATGGCGCGGCCCGCACGCGTCCGCATCCGCAGCCGGAACCCATGGGTCCGCGCGCGTCGACGGTTGTTCGGCTGGAAAGTGCGCTTGCCCTTGCTCACGGCAGTCGTTCTCCTGGTCTTGCGGCGGTCGGTCGTCGGTGTCACCGCCACGGGGCGGCCGGGGGCTCACACCCGGCTCGGAGGCGGGCAGGCCGAACGGCGCCGCTGTCAGCGGTAGACCTTACGAGGGTACGCATCGGCATGCTGGCCTGCGACACCGCCCCCTGCGTACACCGCGGGCGCGCGCGCTGTCGCGCGCCGTCACCCGATCGCTGAACACGGCTGGCGACACGCCGGGGGCCGTGAAATCCTTGCCGCCGCGTACGGCTTGTGGCAACACGCGCCGCTTGTTAGCGTGCCCCTTCTCGGACCACCCACGGGGCACGGGGGGACTGCTCAAGAAGGTGGGAGACTCGACCCGGGCGTCACCATGATCCCGACAGACGGAGGGCCGTCGGCTCGGGCGTACATTGGTGCACAGTTGTGGATAACTTGTGGATACCTGCTGCGCGGGTGGCCACGCCGACCTGCCATGACGCTCCGCCGAGCCGTCGAGGAGGGAAAGGTCGAGGGGAGGGGAGCGGAGCCGCGTGTCTGAGCACCAGCTGAACCTGGCTGTGGTGTGGGAGCAGGTCGTCGCCGAACTCTCCGACGGAACACTGTCTCCCCAGCAACGTGCGTGGATGCGGGTCACCCGCCCGATCGGTCTGCTCGACGGTACCGCGCTGCTGGCGGCCCCGAGCGACTTCGCCAAGGAGGCCATCGAACGCGCGCTGCGCGGGCCCATCACCTCGGCGCTGTCGCGGCACATCGGCCGGGACGTCTCCCTCGCGGTCAAGGTCGACTCCGCGGAGAGCGCGCCACCCCTCGGGCCGCAGGGAAACGGTGCCGGCCCCGGTTCCGAGGCGCCCCCGTCGACCTCGCCGGTACCCCCGGGCCGATACGGCAGCACCGGGCCGGCCACGCCACCGGAGCGCCACCCGAGGTCGTCGGGCGAGGACACCATCATCATCCCCGCGATCCGGCCGCCGCTGCAGGAACACGTCGAGCCACGACGCGGGGCGACGCCGAGGCCGCACCCACCCGCGATGCCCTCCCGCCCCGGCCAGTCGACGGCCCCGCCGTCAGGACACCCGCAGCACCCACAACACCCGAGCCATCCAGGGCACCCCGGGCACCCAGCGCGTCCCGGAGCGTCGGCGGGTTCCTCCTCGTCGACCTCCTCCCACGCCACCGACGGGGACGACGCCGACGAGGAGGTCGACGAGGAGGGCGAGGCCCTGGCCGCCGTCCACGAGATCTGGCCGACCTTCTCCGGCCAGCCGATCGCGGGCCAGCCCTACACGGCGCCGGCGCAGCCCCAGACGTCGAAGACCCGGCTGAACGAGAAGTACACGTTCGACACGTTCGTCATCGGGGCCTCCAACCGGTTCGCCCACGCCGCGGCCGTCGCGGTCGCCGAGGCGCCGTCGCGCGCCTACAACCCGCTGTTCGTGTGGGGGGAGTCCGGGCTCGGCAAGACCCACCTGCTGCACGCGGTCGGTCACTACGCGCAGCGGCTGTTCCCTGGCATGCGGGTGCGCTACGTGTCGACCGAGGAGTTCACCAACGACTTCATCAACTCCCTGCGCGACGACCGCAAGGTCGCGTTCCAGCGGCGCTACCGCGACATCGACATCCTCCTCGTCGACGACATCCAGTTCCTCGAAGGTAAGGAAGGCACCCAGGAGGAGTTCTTCCACACCTTCAACACGCTGCACAACGCGAACAAGCAGATCGTGGTGTCGTCGGACCGTCCGCCGAAGCGGCTGGAGACGCTGGAGGAACGGCTCCGCACGCGGTTCGAGTGGGGACTGATCACCGACATCCAGCCGCCCGAGCTGGAGACCCGCATCGCGATTCTGCGGAAGAAGGCGGCGCAGGACCGCCTGGCCGTGCCCGGCGAGGTGCTGGAGTTCATCGCCGCCCGCATCGAGGCGAACATCCGCGAGCTAGAGGGCGCGCTGATCCGCGTCACCGCGTTCGCCTCTCTCAACCAGCAGCCGGTGGACGTCGGGCTTGCCGAGATCGTGCTCCGCGACCTCATCCCGGACTCCCAGGCCCCCGAGATCAGCGCGCCCACCATCATGGGTGTGACGGCCGAGTTCTTCGACGTCACGATGGACGACCTGTGCGGGCCGGGAAAGACCAAGGCGCTCGCGACGGCCCGGCAGATCGCGATGTATCTCTGCCGCGAGCTGACCGACATGTCGCTGCCCAGAATCGGGCAGACGTTCGGCGGCCGGGACCACACCACGGTCATGCACGCGGACAAGAAGATCCGCAAGGAGATGGCGGAGCGCCGCCGCATCTACGACCAGGTGCAGGAACTCACCTCGCGGATCAAGCAGCGCGCTCGCCAGTGAACCGGCGTTCGTCGCCCTGACCGTGCCCGGCCGGGCACGGTTTTTTTGTCTCCACTCCCGCCGACGCCGGACCGCCGTGCCGACCGGCGAAAAAAGTCACCCCTGCTGGTTTCGGCCTCTATCCACAAGGGACCCGAATACTCCATACACAGACGAGTGAATGCCTTGACGTGGACAAAGAGCGAGTTGTCCACAGTAGTCCACAACCCATCCACAGGTCTTCCACAGGTTGCCCACAGTTGTGTCCACAACTAGCCCCCGACCGGCGCCCGGCGCCTCGACCCTGTGGGAAGGCCGTGGACAACCTGGGTACAACTCGCCCCAAATCTGTGGATGCCGCTGTGGACAACTTGGCCTGAATGTGGACAGGTTGTTGTTGGCGCTCATCCATTCACAGGCCAGCCAAGTTGTCCACGTGTTGTCACCAGGTGTGTCCACAGCCCGCCACGCTGAGTGACCTGCGGCGATCCGGGTTATCCACACAATCCACAGCCCCTACTACTACGGCTGAACTAAGTTCTCTTCAGAGAAGAAAAGAAGAAAAACAGCTCGGCGCGAAGTTGGGGACAAGTCCGCTCGACGACCCCTCGCGCAACCCGTGGCCCGACATGACGGCGGTGGACGGCACGCTCTACCGTGGAAGTCCACAGGCCGGTCAGCTCGGTGGCCGGTGAGCGGTTGCCCACCCCGGCAACGCGCCGCCGCCCTGCGAACCCCACACACTTCGCCGGGAGTTCTCCCACCGGCGGTGTGTCGATCTCTCGAGCACCAACCGGCTCGGCTGTCGAAAGGATGGGCGCATGAAGATCCGCGTCGAACGCGACGGGCTTGCCGACGCCGTCGCCTGGGTGGCCAGGAGCCTCCCGTCGAGGCCGCCCGTTCCCGTGCTGGGTGGAGTGCTGCTCGACGCGGGCGGTGAGGGTGGCTCCACGGCCGGGGACGCACTGACCGTGTCCGGGTTCGACTACGAGGTCTCCGCCACCGTCGGGGTGCCGGCCACGATCGCGGACGGCGGGCGCACGCTCGTCTCGGGACGGCTTCTCGCCGACATCACGAAGGCGCTGCCCGCCCAGCCGGTCGACATCGCGGTCGACGGCGCTCGGGTGTCCATCACCTGCGGAAACGCTCGGTTCAGCCTGCCCACCATGCCGGTCGAGGACTACCCACAGCTCCCGGCCCAGCCCGACCTCGCTGGCGAGGTCTCCGGCGACGCGTTCGCGCAGGCCGTCGCCCAGGTCGCGGTGGCCGCGGGCAAGGACGACACGCTGCCCATGCTCACGGGCATGCGAGTGGAGATCACCGGCGACACGTTGACGCTCGTCGCGACCGACCGCTTCCGTCTCGCGATGCGCGAGTTCACCTGGCAGCCCGCCGACGGCATGGCCGACTCGGCGGTGCTCGTGCCCGCCCGCACCCTCGCCGACGCGGCCAAGGCACTCGGTTCCGCGGGCGCCACGGTGCAGATCGGGCTCGCGGGTGGCGACGGCCTCCTCGGCCTGGCCGGGTCCGGCAAGTACACGACCACCCGGCTGCTCGACGCCGAGTTCCCGCCGTACCGCCAGTTGCTGCCGTCGGACCACTCCTCGCGTGCCGTGCTGCACGTGCCCGCGCTCACCGAGGCGATCAAGCGTGTGTCGCTCGTCGCCGAGCGGGGCACCCAGGTCAGGCTGGAGTTCGGGGACGGCACACTCCGGTTGTCGGCAGGCGGCGACGACGAGGGAAGCGCGGAGGAGGAGCTTCCCGTCGACTACGAGGGGGAACCGGTGACCATCGCGTTCAACCCGAGTTACTTCGTCGACGGGCTCGCCGCTCTGCACGCCGAACGGGCCGAGTTGACGTTCACCACGCCCAACCGGCCCGCGTTGATCAAGCCTGCCGACGACAACGGCGACGTCGTGCCCGGCTATCTCTACTTGTTGATGCCGGTTCGGCTTCCGGGCTGAGCAGCGGCGCACCGCGAGAAGGGGAACATGCGAATGGCACAGCTGGGACTCGTCGGCCTGGGCAAGATGGGCTTCAACATGCGCGAGCGGCTGCGCGCGTCGGGGCACGACGTGGTCGGCTACGACCGCAACCCCGACGTCAGTGACACCGCGTCGTTGCCGGAGCTGGTCGGCGCGCTGACGGCGCCGCGCGTGGTGTGGGTGATGGTCCCGGCCGGCGCTCCGACGCGGAACACCGTCGCCGAACTCGCCGAGCTGCTGACCGAGGGCGATATCGTGATCGACGGGGGCAACTCGCGCTACACCGACGACACGGCCAACGCCGAACTGCTCGGTACGCACGGCGTCGGGTATCTCGACGTCGGCGTCTCCGGCGGTGTCTGGGGCAAGGAGAACGGCTACGGTCTGATGGTCGGCGGTGCCGAGGCCGACGTCGAGCGGGCCATGCCGTTCTTCGATGCCCTCCGTCCCGAGGGCCCGCGCGAGGAGGCGTTCGCCCACGCGGGCGGTGTCGGCGCCGGCCACTACGCGAAGATGGTGCACAACGGCATCGAGTACGGCCTGATGCAGGCCTACGCCGAGGGGTTCGAACTGCTCGACGCCTCGGACGTGGTCAGCAACGTGCCCGAGGTCATCAAGGCGTGGCAGCGGGGCACGGTCGTGCGGTCGTGGCTGCTGGAGCTGCTGGTCCGCGCCCTCGATGAGGATCCGGAACTCGAGGAGCTGGAGGGCTACGTCGAGGACTCCGGCGAGGGTCGCTGGACGCTGGAGGAAGCCATCAACAACGCCGTGCCCGCTCCCGTGATCTCCGCGGCGCTGTTCGCGCGGTTCGCCTCGCGGCAGCGGGATTCGGCGTCGATGCGTGCTGTGGCGGCGCTGCGTGAGCAGTTCGGCGGGCATGCCGTGAAGACGAAGAAGGTCACCGGCTAGGTGTTTCTGCGCCACCTCCAGGTCACCGACTTCCGGTCCTGGGAGCACGTCGATCTACCGCTGGGCCAGGGGCCCACCGTGCTGGTGGGCCCCAACGGCCGCGGTAAGACGAACCTCCTGGAAGCGATCGGTTACGTGTCCACGCTCGGTTCCCACCGCGTGGCCACCGACGCACCGCTGGTGCGGCACGGTTGTGAGCGTGCTCTGGTGCGGGTCGCCGTAGTCAACGAGGGGCGCGAGCTGACGGTCGAGCTGGAGATCGCGCCGGGCCGGGCCAACCGGGCGCGGGTCAACCGCGGGGCCGTGGCCAAACCGCGGGACGTCCTCGGCATCCTGCGCACGGTGCTCTTCTCGCCCGAGGATCTGGCCCTGGTGCGGGGCGACCCGTCCGAGCGGCGGCGGTTCCTCGACGAGCTGCTGGTGCAGCGCGCCCCCCGCTACGCCGGGGTGCGGTCGGAGTACGACCGCGTGCTGCGGCAGCGCAACGCGCTGCTCAAGAGCCTGCGCAGGCCGGCAGGCCGCCGGGGCCGCGCGGCGGACGAGGACCCCTACGCGCTGTCGACGTTGCAGGTGTGGGACAACCACCTGGCCTCGGCCGGGAGCGAACTGCTGGCCGCGCGGCTCAACCTGGTGGCCGACCTAGCGCCGTTCGTGGCGTCGGCGTACGGCGAGGTGGCCCCCGATTCGCGCGCCGCGTTGATCGGCTACCGGTCGAGCCTGGGGGAGGCGTTGCCAGAGGGGTTCGGCACCGCCGACGGGGCGAGGGCGACACCGGAGGAGGTGGCGCGGGTGCTGCTCCACGTGCTGGAGGCGTCACGGGACGCGGAGCTGGAGCGAGGGGTGAGTCTCGTGGGGCCGCACCGCGACGACCTCGACCTCACGCTGGGCCCGGCGCCGGCCAAGGGCTACGCGAGCCACGGCGAGTCGTGGTCGTTCGCGCTCGCGCTACGGCTCGCGTCCTACCACCTGCTCAGCGGCGAGTCGGGTGGTGAGCCGGTCCTGCTGCTCGACGACGTGTTCGCCGAACTCGACAGCAGGCGTCGCGCACGCCTCGCCGACGTGGCGGCGAAGGCGGAACAGGTGCTGGTGACGGCCGCGGTCGACGACGACGTACCGGCCGAACTCGCGGGCGTGCGGTATGCGGTCTCCGACGGCGAGGTGACGCGTGTCTGAAACAGAACACACAGCGCGGTTCACGCAACGAAACGTAACCGCTGACGGGCGAGTTGTGCACCGATCTGGGGATAAGTCTGTGGATAGTGTGGATAACTCAGCTAGCGCGTTACAACCCGGGGTGATCGGCGCCCCGAAAGAGGGCAAGAATCATCCACAGGCAGGCGATTTTGGCGGGGGAACCCCCAGGCGTGGAACGGAGCGTAACAGCGGAACTGCGCCGAACGAGACGGGGGGTCACCCGTCGCAGAGTGCGCTGAGTGCCCCTGGGGACAACCATCCACAGGGTCGTGACCTCGCCAAGGCCGCGCTCCAGGCCGCGAAGGACCGGGCCGCGGCCCGGGGGACCGAACCGGGTGTGCGCAGGCCCGGCGTGCCGAGGAGCACGGCGGCGCGGGGCACGGCCCAGCACCCCCGGCGGCGTCGCTGGTCGGGGCCCGGCTTCGACGAGCGTGATCCGCAACCGTTCTCCCGTCTGATGTCGAGCATGGCCACTCAGCTCGGCTGGAGTGCGCGGCTGGCGAACGGCCGGGTGTTCGGCCAGTGGACCCGCCTGGTCGGCTCCGAGGTCGCCGAGCACGCGCAACCGGTGGCGCTGAACGACGGCGAGCTGACCGTTCGCGCCAGTTCCACCGCATGGGCCACCCAGTTGCGCTTGCTGCAACGGCAGCTACTGGCAAGAATCGCAGCGGGGGTCGGCCACGGTGTGGTCACGAGAATGCGAATCCAGGGACCGACGGCTCCGAGCTGGCGCAAGGGGCCGCGGCACGTGCCAGGGAGGGGTCCACGCGACACCTACGGTTGAGCGCGGTGGGCGCACAGCCTGAAACCGCGTGACGCGGGTGGAGGCGGGTAGTGCGCGAGCCCCGACCCGTCCGTGTCCGAATTCGTGGCTCTGTGACGCTGCTGGGCATGTCCTTGATGCCTGTGAGCGCGACTGGCCAAGTAAACTTGTCGAGGCAAGCCGGATCGGTGCCGGAACCAGTATCAGCTTCGGGCCCGACGCGAGGACCGAAACGTCACGAGTGTCCGTTGGGCGAGACGAGGAGAAGTCAGGCCGGTGGCAACTAACAGCGAATACAGTGCGTCCTCCATCACAGTGCTCGAGGGCTTGGAGGCGGTCCGCAAGCGCCCCGGTATGTACATCGGCTCTACCGGTGAGCGTGGCCTGCACCACCTGATCCAGGAGGTTGTGGACAACTCGGTCGACGAGGCGATGGCCGGGTACGCCACGCGCGTCGAGGTCACGCTGCTGGCCGACGGCGGGGTCAGGGTCGTCGACGACGGCCGCGGCATCCCGGTCGGCATGCACCCCGTCCACGGCAAGCCGACCGTGGAGATCGTGCTGACCCAGCTGCACGCGGGCGGCAAGTTCGACAGCGAGTCCTACGCCGTGTCGGGCGGTCTGCACGGTGTCGGTGTCTCCGTGGTGAACGCGCTGTCCACCGCACTCGACGTCGAGATCCACGTCGACGGCAAGGTGTGGGTGCAGCACTACGACCGCTCGGTGCCCGGCGACCTGCTGGACAAGGGCCCCACCGACCGCACGGGAACCAGCGTCACGTTCTGGGCCGATCCGGAGATCTTCGAGACCACGACCTACAGCGCCGAGACGGTGGCACGGCGGCTGCAGGAGATGGCGTTCCTCAACAAGGGGCTCACCATCGTCCTGCGCGACGAGCGAGTGCCCGAGGACGAGACCGAGGACGCCACCGGTGCGCGCGCCGCGATCAAGGAGCGCACCTACTACTACCCCGGCGGGCTCCAGGACTTCGTCACGCACATCAACGCCTCCAAGGAGGCCATCCACCCGACCGTCGTCTCGTTCGAGCAGCAGGGTGAGGGCCTCGAGGTCGAGGTGGCGATGCAGTGGAACACCGGCTTCACGCCCTCGGTCTACACCTTCGCCAACACGATCAACACGCACGAGGGCGGTACCCACGAGGAGGGCTTCCGCGCCGCGCTGACCCGCGTCGTCAACGCCTACGCGCGCGACAAGAAGCTGCTCAAGGAGAAGGACGCCAACCTCACCGGGGACGACGTCCGTGAGGGGCTCGCCGCGATCGTCTCGATCAAGCTGGCGGAGCCGCAGTTCGAGGGGCAGACGAAGACCAAGCTCGGCAACAGCGAGGCGCGGTCGTTCGTACAGACCACGTGCAACGAGTGGCTGGCGGACTGGTTCGAGCGCAACCCGGCCGAGGCGAAGATCATCATCAACAAGGCCGTGTCGAGCTCGCAGGCCCGGCTCGCCGCGCGCAAGGCCAGGGACCTGGTGCGGCGCAAGGGCGCGATGGACATCGGCGGCCTGCCGGGCAAGCTCAAGGACTGCCGCTCACGGAACCCGGAGGAGTGCGAGCTCTACATCGTGGAGGGCGACTCGGCCGGTGGCTCAGCCAAGGAGGGGCGCGACTCGCACTTCCAGGCGATCCTGCCGATTCGCGGGAAGATCATCAACGTCGAGAAGGCGCGCATCGACAAGGTCCTCAAGAACAACGAGGTCCAGTCCCTGATCACCGCGCTGGGCACGGGCATTCACGACGACTTCGACATCTCCAAGCTCCGGTACCACAAGATCGTGCTGATGGCCGACGCCGACGTCGACGGCCAGCACATCCGGACCCTGCTGCTGACGCTGCTGTTCCGGTTCATGCGTCCGCTGGTCGAGCAGGGTTTCGTCTACCTCGCCCAGCCGCCGCTCTACAAGATCAAGTGGCCGAGGGCGGAGGCGCAGTTCGCCTACAGCGACCGCGAGCGCGACGGCCTGCTCCAGGCGGGTGCCGAGGCGGGCAAGAAGCTGCCCAAGGAGGACGGCATCCAGCGGTACAAGGGCCTCGGCGAGATGAACGCCGAGGAGCTGTGGGAGACCACCATGGACCCGGAGCACCGCGTCCTGTTGCAGGTCAGTCTCGACGACGCCGCGACCGCCGACGAGCTGTTCTCCGTGTTGATGGGCGAGGACGTCGAGGCGCGCCGCTCGTTCATCACCCGCAACGCCAAGGGCGTGCGCTTCCTGGACGTCTGAGGCGGGGTCTCGCGCCCACTCCGCGTCAGCCGTCCGACCAGGTGAAAGGAAACATCCAGCCGTGACCGAAACCCTCCCGCCGAGCAACCAGGGTCGCGTCGAACCTGTTGACATCCAGCAGGAGATGCAGAACTCCTACATCAACTACGCGATGAGCGTCATCGTGTCCCGGGCGCTGCCGGATGTGCGCGACGGGCTCAAGCCGGTGCATCGCCGCGTGCTGTACTCGATGTACGACTCCAACTTCCGGCCCGATCGCGGGTACAACAAGTGCTCCCGCGTGGTCGGCGACGTGATGGGCAACTATCACCCACACGGTGACTCGGCGATCTACGACGCGCTCGTGCGGCTGGCGCAGCGCTGGTCGATGCGGTATCCGCTCATCGACGGGCAGGGCAACTTCGGTTCGCCGGGCAACGACCCGGCCGCGGCGATGCGGTACACCGAGTCGCGCCTCGCCCCGCTGGCGATGGAGATGCTGCGGGACATCGAGGAAGACACCGTCGACTTCTCCGACAACTACGACGGGCGGACCCAGGAACCGGACGTCCTCCCCAGCCGGATCCCGAACCTGCTGGTCAACGGCGGCTCGGGCATCGCGGTCGGCATGGCGACGAACATCCCGCCGCACAACCTGCGCGAGGTCGCCGACGGCGTGGTGTGGGCGCTCGACAACTTCGAGGCGACCGACGAGGAGCTGCTGGCGGCCCTGCTGCAACGGATCAAGGGCCCCGACTTCCCGACCAGTGGGCTCGTGCTCGGCACGCAGGGCATCGCCGACGCCTACCGCACCGGGCGCGGGTCGATCCGCATGCGCGCCGTGGTGGAGGTCGAGGAGGACACCAAGGGCCGCACCACGCTGGTCGTCACCGAGCTGCCGTACCAGGTGAACCCGGACAACCTCGTCGAGAACATCGCGACGCTGGCGCGGGACGGCAAGCTCACCGGCATCGCCGACATCGCCGACGAGAGCAACAGCCGCAGCGGGATGCGCATCGTGGTCACGCTGAAGCGGGACGCGGTGGCGAAGGTGGTGCTGAACAACCTCTACAAGCACACCCAGCTGCAGTACAACTTCGGCGTCAACATGCTGGCGCTGGTGGACGGCGTGCCGCGCACGTTGCGGCTCGACCAGATGGTGCGGCACTACGTCAATCACCAGATCGAGGTCATCGTCCGCAGGACGCGCTTCCGGCTACGCAAGGCCGAGGAACGCGCCCACATCCTGCGGGGTCTGGTCAGGGCGCTCGACCAGCTCGACGCGGTGATCGCCCTCATCCGGCGGTCGCCGAGCGTCGACGAGGCCCGCACGGGCCTGATGGAGCTGCTCGGGGTCGACGAGATCCAGGCGACCGCGATCCTGGACATGCAGCTGCGCAGGCTCGCCGCGCTGGAACGGCAGAAGATCATCGACGAACTCGCCGACATCGAGGCGAAGATCGCCGACCTGCAGGACATCCTGGCGCGGCCGGAGCGGCAGCGGGCGATCGTTCGCTCCGAGCTGCTGGAGATCGTCGAGAAGTACGGCGACGACCGGCGCACCCGGATCGTGCCCTACGACGGCGAGGTGTCCGTGGAGGACCTCATCGCCGTCGAGGACGTCGTCGTCACGATCACGCGAACCGGCTACGCCAAGCGCACGAAGACCGACCTCTACCGCTCGCAGAAGCGCGGTGGGAAGGGCGTGCAGGGCGCCACCCTGAAGCAGGACGACATCGTGCAGCACTTCTTCGTGTGCTCCACGCACGACTGGATGCTGTTCTTCACGAACAAGGGCCGCGTGTACCGCGCCAAGGCGTACGAGCTGCCCGAGGCCAACCGCAACGCGCGTGGCCAGCACGTGGCGAACCTGCTGGCGTTCCAGCCGGAGGAACAGATCGCCGGCGTCATCCAGATCCCGGACTACGAGGTCGCGCCGTACCTCGTACTGGCCACCAAGGGCGGGCTGGTGAAGAAGTCGCGGCTCGCCGACTTCGACTCGCCCCGCTCCGGTGGACTCATCGGCATCAACCTCCGGGACGGGGACGAGGTGGTCGGTGCGGTCCTCGCGTCTCCGGAGGACGACCTGCTGCTCGTGTCGTCGGACGGCCAGTCCATCCGCTTCCACGCCACCGACGAGGCGCTGCGCCCCATGGGCAGGGCGACCTCCGGCGTTCTGGGCATGCGGTTCAACGACGGGGGAGAGCTGCTCAGCATCAACGTGGTCAAACCAGACACGTTCCTGCTGGTGGCCACCGACGGCGGCTACGCGAAGCGCACGGCCATCGAGGACTACCCGCGGCAGGGCAGGGGTGGCAAGGGTGTGCTCACCATCCAGCACGACCGGAAACGTGGCACGCTGGTGAGCGCGCTCATCGTCGACGCCGACGACGAGTTGTACGCCATCACCGCCAGCGGTGGGGTGATCAGGACGCCTGCGGACGACGTACGCAGGGCGAGCAGGCAGACCAAGGGCGTCCGGTTGATCAACCTGGGTGAGGGGAACACTCTGCTGGCCGTGGCGCGCAACGCGGACCGGCCGTCGGACGTCCCGGAAGGGGACGCCGAGGAGGAGGAGACCGAAGCGGTCGACTCCGGAAACGAGGCCGGGGAAGCCGACGCCGGGGGCGAGGCGGAACAACAGTAGTGGTTCGCGACGAACAAGGGACTGACCGCTTGTGACACCACCTGACAACACCGAACACCACGGTTCCGGGGGGACGGACACCACCACCGGCGAGGTACCGCCGTGGCAGCGGGTGGCAAAGGAAGACTCGGCGGATTCCCCGGACGGGGACGGCAGCGCGACGCAGTGGCTGACCGGACCACCGGCTGGCGGTGACCAGAACGCGGCCGGGTCTGTCCCGCCGGAGCAGGGCGGCGCCGCGAACCGGTTGTTCGGCGGGCAGGGGGAGCAGGACACCACCCGGCCCGTCCAGCAGCCGCGCGGGACTGCCGCGCAGGGTGCGGGCTCGGCGCAGTCGGTGAGTGCCTTCCGCAGGCCCGGGCGCGGGCCTCGGCGGGCGAACCTCCAGGTGAAGCGGGTCGACCCGTGGTCGGTGCTGAAGCTCTCGCTGGTGCTCGGTGTGGCGTTGTTCTTCATCTGGCTCGTCGCCGTCGGGGTGCTCTACACGGTGCTCGACGGCATGGGCGTCTGGGACAACATCAACGGCACGTACAACTCGCTGGTGGCCGACGACGGCGCGGGCGGCGAAGTGCTGATCACGGCGGGCACGGTGTTCGGCGCCGCGGCCATCGTCGGTGCGGTGAACATCGTGCTGATCTCGGCGCTGACCACGGTGGGGGCGTTCGTCTACAACGTCTGTGCCGGGCTCGCGGGCGGCCTGGAACTCACCCTGTCGGAACGCGAGTGACCCCACTGCGCCAACGCTGATCGGCTTGCGTTAGGCTTGTCAGCGTTACGGGCCCATAGCTCAGGCGGTTAGAGCGCTTCGCTGATAACGAAGAGGTCGGAGGTTCAAGTCCTCCTGGGCCCACAGCAGAATGACCCGCTTCCCTGAAGGGGAGGCGGGTCATTTTTTTTGTGGGTGATGTGCTGGTCATGGCTGAAGGTGCCTACGGCACCCACCGCACGGCCAGCACGCCGGTGAAGGCGAGCACCGCGGCGGCAGTGAGGGTCGCCGGGTAACCCGCGGAGTCGGCGAGTGCGAGAGCGACGGCACCGGCGCCGAACGCGACGACCGAACCTACGGTGGCCATGGCGCTGTAGTCCGTGCCCGCGAGTGCGGGGCGGGACAGTCGCATCGACACCGTGCCGATCACCGTGGCCGACGCGGCGTAGGCGAGCTTGAACAGCAGGATCGCCGCGCCGGTGGGCACGGTGGGAGCGGTGCCGAACGCCAGCGGTAGCAGCGCGAGCACGGCCGCCACCTGACACAGCCCGAACACGACGAGGCAGGTCCTGGTGCCGTGGCGGGCGACGAGAGCGCCGGCGACCACCGCTCCGGCGACGGCCACTCCGTCACCCGCGATGCTCGTCACCCAGCCGACGCTCGACAGCGACCATCCCGCGTCGACCAGCATCGGCCCGACCAGGGCGTAGGCGGCGAAGATCCCGGCCCAGCAACAGGGCTGGACGACGAGCAGCCACGGCAGCAGTCTCCGCTGCCGGAACAGTCCGAGCAGCGCGCCGTATCGTGTCGCGAGTGTCGAGTCGGCGCGTTGCCCGGCCGGCTCGGTGAAGCGCAGCGTCTGCCACCACGGCACCGCGGTCAGCGCGGCGAGCACCAGGATCGTGGGTGCCCAGCCGACGCTGTCGTACAGCAGCAGCGACACGCCACCTCCGGCGATGCTGCCGACGTAGCCGCCCGCGACCTGGATTCCGTTGGCCACGCCCTGTTGGTGGGGGCGCAGCAGGCGAACGGCGATGGCGTCGACGGCGACGTCCTGGCTCGCGGACAGTGCCGCGGTGACCAGTCCCGCGACCAGCAGCAGGTCGAGGTCGGCGACCGGGTCGAGCACGGTCAGGCACAGCAGCGCCACGACCATCGCGGGCTGGAGCACCAGCAGCCACGACCGGTAGCGACCGCGCCGCCGTGAGCCGAACCGGTCTATCACCGGCGCCCACAGCACACGCAGCGCCGACACCATGAGCGCCACCTGGAGCAGTCCCAGCTCCGCCAGCGGTACGCCCCGCTCGCGCAGGATCGATGTGAGCGCGGTGGCGAAGAACGCCGTGCCGAGGAACTGGGCGGTGTACAGCGAGGCGAGCAGGCCGTATCGAGCCGGTGGTGAGGCCACAGTGTCGCGGACGGACATGCGGCTAGACTCCCGGCGCCACCCGGTGTCGACGCCGGGAATGTCCGCGATCCTGGGTGGCGTGTCCCCCGGGGAGGGCATCGAGCGATGACGGTGGACGGACCCGGGCCTTCTCGTGCCCGGCGGGTCGTGGTGGTGGCGTACCCGGATGTCGAACTGCTCGACGTGGCGTGCCCGGGTGACGCGTTCGCCTCCGCGACGCGCTGCGGCGCACTTCCGGGCTACCGGGTGGAGCTCGTGACGGCAGGCGGGCGGGCGGTGCGGAGCTCCTGCGGGATCACGCTGACCCCGGAGCGAGCGCTGGAGCGGGTGCCGCCGGGAGTGGACACGCTGGTCGTCGCGGGTGGGCACGGCCATGTCGCGGCGAGCGGTGACCCGACGACGGTCAAGCAGGTGCGCCGGATCGCCAGGGACAGCAGGCGGGTCGTGTCGATCTGCACCGGAGTGTCGCTGCTCGCGGCGGCGGGCCTGCTCGACGGCAGGCGGGTCGCGACCCACTGGCGGCACGCCGCGCAGGTCGCGGCCGCGTATCCGGCGGTGACGGTGGATCCCACGCCGCTGTATCTGCGGGACGGACGCCTCTACACCTCCGCGGGCGTCACCAGCGGTCTCGACCTCAGTCTCAGCCTGATCAGCGACGACCACGGCCCCGCGCTCGCACGGGAGGTGGCGCGCACGCTGGTGACCTACCTGCACCGGCCCGGTGACCAGGCGCAGATCAGCATGTTCCTCGCCTCGGGGCTCCCGGACGACGCGGTGGTCCGGGACCTCGCGAACCACATCAGCAGCCACCTGGCCGACGACCTGTCCACGGAACGGCTGGCCGCCAGGGCGGGAGTGAGCGTGCGCCACCTGCGCAGGCTGTTCGCGCGCCATCTGGACACCGCGCCCAGCGCGTTCGTCAGGTCGGCGCGGACCGAGGCGGTGGCGTACCTGCTGAGCACCACGGCGCTGCCGCTCGACGCGATCGCCCGGCGTTGCGGTTTCCGCTCGACCGAGACCCTGCGGCAGGCCTTCCGGGATCGCTACGAGGTCACTCCGTCTCGGTATCGCGAGCAGGAGTTTCGCTGTCAGTCACAGGCGTGATGCTGCGGTGTCCCCAGTTCAGTTGGCTGTGCCGCGGGTAGGCACCTAATCACGACACTCCGTGACCGAGGAGGTGGAGTGATGGGTGCAGCGCGGGCCGACTTCCTCCTGCAGGCGTTCGTGGACGCCGCGAACCAGATGGAGGACTTCGCGATGGGCGTCACGCTGAGCGTGTCGGGCGGGATCATCTCCGGCGACCTGGTGACCGCGACCCGGTGGATGGACGAGGTGGCCACGCTGGTCGAAATGGAGGGCTCGGAGGCGGCGTACCACGTCGGGAACGTGTATCGGGAGCAGGCCGGGCTGTACAAGAAAAGAGCCTCGCAGAATCGTGGTGAAGTCCACGGCGAGGTCACCTACATACATCTGCGGAATTCGCAGTGGCTGATGCGGGAAGGTCATCTTGGCCCGGAACCGGGCGTGCACTGGCGGGGCCTGCTGACGGAGGTGTCCGGGTGGGCGCTCGGGCGGCTCCCGATACCCGTGTTGCGCTACTGACGGCCCGCCACGACGTGTTCCACGTGGAACGACCGAGACGACCAACCCGCTGACCTGAGGTTACTGCTGGGAACGCTCGCGGGCCTCGGCCTCGGAGGCGTCCTGCTGTGCCTGTTTGGCCTGCTCCTGCTTCTCGGCGGCCTCCTGCTGGGCGCGTGCCTTGTCCTGCTGCGCGCTGCCCTCGCGTTCCATCTCGTCGTTGCCGAGGAAAGTCCCCGCGGCCTCCTTGACGCGACCTTTCATGTCCTCGACCGCGCCCTTGATGCCTTCTTGCCGCTCGTCGCCACCGGTCATCGCATTTCCTCCCTTTTCGTACATCGTCCGTCGCCAGCTACCCGAGGGGTGGACCGCGTAAACGCCGCCCCGGCGGCGTGCAGTAACATCGCTGGTGCACGGTCAGCAGGTTGTCGAGGAGGGCTTCACCGTGAAGAAGCTGTTGGCACTCGCGGTTGTCGCGGGCGGCGTGTTCTTCGTGATCAAGCGCAACAAGGACGCGAAGGCCGAGGCGGACCTGTGGCGCGAAGCCACTGCCCCGACCGAGCGACCCACGAACGGTGTGTCCCCGAACGGCAGCGCCCCGGCCAAGGCCGGTTCGGACGCCGCCAAGAACTGACGCACACCGCGGGTCCCATGGCTCGCGGTCCGGGGCTGTAGCTCAATTGGTAGAGCGCCGCTTTTGCAAGGCGGAGGTCAGGGGTTCGATTCCCCTCAGCTCCACAGTTTGACCTGGGAAGATGCGCCTAGTCCGCCTTTCCGCCAGGTCTGCGCCGGTGGCGACCACATGCAGGTCGCGCGACACTGCTGCTATTACATCCCCCACGCCTCCCCGTGATGCGTACTTGGGGGATTTTCTCTGTCCACGGCCAGTGACGCCGAATGCCACACATCGCGTGAGGCGAGGGTCTCACCGGGGAAATCCCTCCCGCGCTGTCCATCCCGGCATCTCCCGTTCGTGGTTGTCTTGTGCGGCGACGCTGCCGTGCTGGGACAACGCACATCGAGGGAGTCGGACCATGAAGTACATGCTGCTGATCAACGCCGGTGCGGTTGGCGCCAACGGCAAGGCGCCGGGATGTGAGGTCGAGGACTGGCTGGCCTACCACAAGGAGGTCCAGGAGGCCGGGGTTCTGGTCTCCAGCGAATCGCTGGCCGACCTGGTCACCGCCACCGCTGTGCGGGTCGACGAGGACGGCAGGCGGACCGTGACCGACGGGCCGTTCGCCGAGAGCCGTGAGGTCCTCGGTGGTTTCTACGTCATCGACGTGCCGAACCTCGACGCCGCGCTGGACTGGGCCGCGCGTTGCCCGGGTGCGCGGGGTGACGGGGCGGTCGTGGTGCGGCCGGTCGCCGACGTCGGTGTCTGACATGCGGGACGAACGGGCCGCGGGGGGCGTGGGGCCGGTGGTGGAGGCGGTGTTCCGTGAGGAACGCGGTCGGCTGCTGGCGGCCCTCGTCCGTCGCTTCGGCGATCTCGACCTGGCCGAGGAGGTCACGTCGGAGGCCATCGAGACGGCGCTGGCGAACTGGTCGGTGTACGGCGTTCCACCCAAGCCTGGCGCGTGGTTGATGACGACCGCGCGGCGCAGAGCGGTGGATCGGCTGCGGCGGGATCAGGCGTTCGCCGCGCGGCTCGCCATCCTGCAGGTGGACGCGGACCGGGCGGAACCCGTCGCCGCGCCGGACCTGGCCGGTGAGCTGCCCGACGAGCGGTTGCAGTTGTTCTTCACCTGCGCCCATCCGGCGCTGGCCGCCGAGGACCGGTCGGCGCTGACACTGCGGTGCCTCGCGGGGCTGACGACAGCGGAGGTCGCGCGGGCTTTCCTCGTTCCCGAGGCGACGATGGCCAAGCGGATCGTGCGCGCGAAGAAGAAGATCCGCGAGGCCCGGATACCGTTTCGGGTGCCCGCTGCCGATGAGCTGCCGGAGCGGCTGCCGG
This sequence comes from Saccharomonospora piscinae, assembly GCF_005862235.1. Lineage (GTDB taxonomy): Bacteria > Actinomycetota > Actinomycetes > Mycobacteriales > Pseudonocardiaceae > Saccharomonospora > Saccharomonospora piscinae. The sequence continues at coordinate 555,972 of NZ_VCEK01000002.1, forward strand.
GCGTGCTCCAGGTGGTGTACTCGCTGTTCACCGAGGGCTACGCCGCCAGCGCGGGCCCGCGGTTGCAGCGCCTCGATCTCGCCGAGGAGGCGGTCCGGCTGGCCCGGATCCTGCGCCGGTTGCTGCCCGCCGAGCGGGAGGTCGCCGGCCTGCTCGCGTTGCTGCTGCTGATCCACGCCCGGCGGGACGCCCGGACCGGACCGGACGGCGAGCTGGTGTTGCTCGACGAGCAGGACCGGGGCCGCTGGGATCGCGTGATGATCGAGGAGGGCCGCAGTCTGGTGCCCGTGGCGTTGACCGGTGGCGCGCCCGGTCGGTACGCGGTGCAGGCCGCGATCGCCGCCCTGCACGTCGAGGCCGCGAACGTCGCCACGACCGACTGGCCGCAGATCGTCGCGCTCTACGACGTGCTTCTCGCGCTCGTGCCCTCGCCGATCGTCGCGTTGAACCGGGCGGCGGCCGTGGCACTGCGGGACGGCCCGGAAGCCGGTCTGGTCCTGCTCGACGAGTTGGCCGACGAGCCGCGGCTACGCGGCTACCACCCTTACCCGCTGGCACGGGCGGACCTGCTGCGGCGGCTCGGCCGAGGCAGCGAGGCCGCGGCGGCCTACCGGGAGGCGCTGGAACTGGCCGGTACCGAACCCGAACGCGCCCACGTTCGGCGTCGGCTGCGGGAACTGGTCAAGGACGACGACGCGCGACCGAGGTAGAGGTCGGCGCGGCGGAGAAGCTGACCTGCCTGGTGCCGTTCAAGTCGGCTTCGACCATGTCGCCGGCGGCAGGTTGAGCGGCAGGGTGGCTGAACACCACCGGGGAGACCGGTTCGGTGCCGCTGCGGGGGTGTGTCTGATGAGGGAACAGGGGAAACTCCTGAGTACACGGCCAGCGGAAGATCATGGCTGGCCTGAGAAAGTGGGTGGCTTGCCTCTGTCGCGACGGCGTGTGGCTCATCGCTGGGGCGTCAGCCTCGATGGCAGGTCGAACGGCGTCAAGGCTCCTCGTAACCGTGGTGGAAGCGCGGCGCGAACCTGCTCTTCCGCACGCTACGCCCACCGGCAAGCGATGGCCAGCCTGGGGCCGGGCGCGCACCCCGCTGCTTGACGGCTACCTGGGGCTGTGTTCCACTGACTGTGGTTGAAGATTTTTGTGTTCGCTGGTTTTCAGACGCTCGCAGGAGTTTTTAGCGAGCGTCATCTCGGTGCCTTTTCGGTTCCTTGGTTTCACGCTCGCAGCCCGGCCGCCTCGTGTGAGGTCGTGCCGCACGTTCGACGCGACAGGGAGATCGATATGTCTCAGGGCACTGTGAAGTGGTTCAACTCGGAGAAGGGCTTCGGCTTCATCGCCCCCGACGAGGGTGGCGCTGACGTGTTCGTCCACTACTCCGAGATCACCGGCAGCGGTTTCCGCAGCCTGGAGGACAACGCCCGGGTCCAGTTCGACATCGGGCAGAGCAACCGCGGCCCGCAGGCCACGGCGGTGTCGGCGCTCTGACGCCATCGCGTCGGCCGGGCGGCCGCGCCGCAGTGGACGTCCGGCCCACGCGCACCGCCACCCACGTTCCGGCGAGGAGCCACCGATGACGTCAACACCTTCGGCACCAACCGAGGGGCCGGTGGCTCATCTCGCCGACTCCCGTGCCCGCCACCAGCGCCAGGCGCAGGAACACCGCGCCCTGGCCGCTCGTGCCGTTGCCCGGATGGCCCAGGACCCCCAGGACGAGGCCCGGCTGCTGTCGATCCTCGACTTGAGTTCCGCGGTGGAGGCGCAACCGTGTGGCCTGGAGTCCGCGCTCGCGGCCTACATCGAGCTGGTCGCCGAGCAGGTGGATGTGCCCGCGGTGTCCGTGACCCACGAGGTGACCGACACGGCGACGGCCTATCTCGGGCTCGCCGTCCGCGCCGCCGACCTTCCGCAGCGTGACCTGATGCTCATCTGGGACGAGCGGCTCGGCTGGTCGATCGCGATCGAGCCTCGTGGCAACGACCGTCCTCCGGTGATCTGCCACCTCGGCGGTCACGTCGCACCGTCGCCCGCCGCCGTCGCGCAGTTCGTCTCCGATGTCGTTCACAAGCAGTGCCGGGGACAACTCAGCCCCGTTCCCCGCAGCCTCGATCGGGAGATGCTGACCGCGCACCTGGCCGCGGTCCCGGCCTGAGCGGCTCCCTATTCGCCGTCGTAGCGGCGGCGCACCGCCGGTAGTGCCGCACGCCAGATGACGCGCCACAGTGGACCGGGCAGATACCGGCTGCGTTCCTCGTGCCGGACCCGTCCGCGCGGGTGCGTGGCCCACCGCGCCGATCCCGGGTCGTAGTCCCGGCGATAGTCGAGGGCGCACACGTGCTTGACACTCTTGTAGCCGTACTGGGCGGGCGCGACCAGGCGCAACGGTGCTCCGTGATCGAGGGGCAGCGCCGCGCCGTCCAGCCGATCGGCGAGAAGCACGTCCTCGGCGAGCGCGTCGTCCAGCCGCAGGCAGGCGCGGTACCCGTCCAGACCGGTGACGCTCACCCAGCGCGCCCTTGTGGAGATTCCCACGTGCTCGCTCAGGGCGTTGTGGACGGCGTGGAACGGCACGCCCTCCCAGCGCAGGCCCAGTGCGCTCCAGGTGGTCACGCAGTGCAGGTCGCTTCGCTGACTCCGCCGCAGCTCGTCGGTGAGCAGTTCGTCGAGTGCGAGTTGCGTGGGTCGTCGCACGGCTCCGCTCACGGTGACCACCGGCCGGGCCGGTGGCGCGGGCCGCGAGCGCGCGAACTGCGGCAGCCCGAAGCGGCGCGGGGTGGTGGCGACCTGTCCCGGCGGCAGTTCCATCGTGGCTCCGATCGAGCGTGTATCCGGTTTCGATCTTCCCACGGGATGGGTACCCGGTCACCTGATCGAGTAGTGAGGAGGCGAACATCGTGCCGAAGCCGGAGAAGCTGAAGAAGTGGCGTTCGCAGGCACGGCGGCACGCCGAGCAGGCCGAGTCCGCCGCCGAGCGGGCGGAGGCGGCGTTGCGGCGCATCGAGGAACTCACCGGCACGCGAGCCGACAGCGACAGCGACGGCGCGGCCGACACGCGCTCGCCGGTCTACACCTCGTCGCGGGGCCGCGACGACACACCGCCCGCCGCCGAGGTGCCGTAGGCGCGGGTCACAGTTCCCGGCGCAGTCGCACGAGAAGCTGCTCGCGCACGCGCTGGTGCAGTGCGCGGGAGCGCCACCGGCCGGGCCGGATCTCGCGCGACACCGCCAGATCCCGTTCGAACTGGGCGGTGAGGTCCTCGGCGAACGCCGTCGACTGCACGCACAGGTTCGCCTCGTCGTTGAGCTGGAACGACCGGTTGTCGAAGTTCGCCGAGCCGACCGTGGACCACGCGCCGTCGATGGTCATGGTCTTGGCGTGCAGCATCGTGGGCGCGTACTCCCAGATCCGCACGCCTGCGGCGAGCAGCCGGTCGTAGACGGCACGGCCGGCCTGCCGGACCAGGTCCTTGTCGATGTGCGGGCCCGGCACGAGGACGCGGATGCGGACACCCCGTTCGGCGGCCTGCGTCAGCGCCTCGACGAACGCGGGCCGGGGCGCGAAGTACGCGGCGGTGAGGTCGATGCTCTCGCGGGCGGAGGCGATGGCGAGAAAGTAGAGCGCCTCCATGTTGGTGTCGCCGACCCCGGCCGAGGAGCGCACCACCTGCATCGGCCCCGCGCCGTCGGCGGCGGGGAGATCCGGGAGGTAGTCCGGGCCCACGAGTACGTCACCGGTGGCTTCGAGCCAGTTGTCCGCGAAGGCACCCTGGATGCCGCGCACGATCGGGCCGCGGACGCGGACGTGGGTGTCGCGCCAGTGGTCCGGGTCCTGGGCGTTGCCGGTCCATTCCTTGGCGATGCCGACCCCGCCGATCAGGCCGACGCTGCCGTCGACCACGAGAACCTTGCGGTGGGTGCGGTTGTTGAGACCACCGATCGGAATGCGTTTGAGGGGGCGGAACCGGGCGACGGTCACGCCTGCGGCTCGCATGTCGTCGATGAGCCGCGAGTCCATTTTGGCGGTGCCGAAAGCGTCGAGCAGTACGTTCACGGCGACACCGGCCCTGGCACGTTCCACGAGGGCCGCGGCGACCTCCTCGGCGATGTCGCCCCGCCAGTAGACGAAGGTCAGCAGGTTCACCGAGCGCTGGGCGTTCGCGATGGACTCCAGGAAGGCTGGAAAGATCTCGTCGCCGTTGACCAGGAGTTCCAGCTCGTTGCCCCGAGATATCGGCGCGCTGGTGAGCGATTCGGACGCGTGGAGAAATCCGGGTGAGCGCACGTCGAGTTCCTCGCCGCGCAGGCTGTAACCGTGGCCCTGTTCGCGGCGGTGCCGCAGGGAGTCGCCCGCGTAGCGCGCGGCGAGAACACCGAGCACGGCGAGTGTCGGCCAGTGCCGGGACAGCGTGGGGAATCGGGAGGCCGCCTTCCTCATGGCACGACCACCTCCACCCCGCCCGTGAGCAGGCCGAACCGTGTCGTGCCCCGGGTCGATCGCAGCTCGCCGTCGACGTTGAAGTTCGTGCCTTCGGGCGTGTCGATCTCGATCGTCCGGCCCCGGTCGTGCGCGACGTCCGCCTGTTCGGTGAGACGGCCACGGCGCATGCCCCACGCGCGGCGAGCGAGCGAAAGGCGGGAGCCCGACGGCACCACCGCGATGTCGAGGTTCCCGTCGCCCGCGCGGGTGCCGCCGAGTTGCGAGCCGCCGCCGAACGCGCCGGTGGAGGCCACCGCGACCTGCCATACGGCACCGCTGTAGTACTCCGTGCCGTCACGGCGGACCGAACACCGCAATGGCCGCGCGCTCAGCGCGGCACGCACCGCGCCCACCTGGTAGGCGAGGGCGCCGAGGCGCGGCTTCAACGGGTTCGCCTCGCGGCTGGCGTGCACGGTGAGACCGGCGGCGGCGGTGTTCAGGTACGGGTGGCCGTTGATGGTGGCGATGTCGATCCGGCGCGTCCCGGCGTCCGGATTCACGGCCAGCGCGCAGGCTTCGTCAAGGTCGAGCGGGAGCCGCATCGCGCGGGCGAAGTCGTTGGCGGTGCCGGTGGGCACCACGGCCAGCGGGATCCCGGCAGCGCGCGCGGTCGCCGCCGCGACGCCGAGGGAGCCGTCCCCACCGGCCACGACGAGCCGCCGGCAGCCCTCCAATCGCCGCTCGCCGAGGCGGTCCAGCGGGATTTCGTCGACGAGGGCACCGGAGCGTCGCAGGACGTCCGCCACACCGTCGCCGTCGCCGGAGCCCGATCGAGGGTTCGCGGCGAGCGCAATTTTCATGGCAAGCAGCCTGACATGCCCGGCGCTTCACTCCAAAGGAGGACACGAGGGGAGTTCGTCACGTCCGCCGTACGCCGGTGAGCGCGAAGCCCACGGCCACGACCGCGACCGCGGTGCCCGCGAGTGCCAGAACCAGGCTGACCGACACCGACAGCAGCGCAGCCCCGGTGCCGGCGCCCACGAGCATGACCGCGATGGAGCCCAGCCTGCGGTGCGGCTGCGCGCCGCGCGCCAGCTGGCTGTCCGTGACGACCCCGGCGAGCGCGAGCGTGAGCACGGTGGTCGTCAGGTCGTGGACGGCGAGGTGGTGCACGGTTCCGTTCTGCACCCCCAGAGCCGTCGCGAGGACGACGACGGTGGCAAGCGTGTCGTCGCCGCTGACCGGGAGTATTCCGCCCGCCGTCAACCAGGCCACCAGCGCGAGGACTCCCGCCTCGACACCGAACGCCGTGCTCAGCCACCGGCGCGGCCGGTGCGCGGCCAGCGACGCCGCCCGGCCCGCCACGAACGCGCCCGCGCCGAACCCGCACAACGCGGCGAGCGGGCTTGCCGGTGACACCTCGGCGTCGGGATGGACGCTGAGCCCCAGGAAGGTGATGTTGCCGGTCATGTTGGCGACGAAGACCTGCCCCAGTTTGAGAAAGCTCACGGCGTCCACCAGTCCGGTCACGAACGTGAGCAGCAACAGCAGACCCACCGTCCAGCGGCGGCTCACGGGGCTGACCGGCGGCGCGGCGGACATGCGGAGCAGCATGCCCCGGGCACTCCCGCTTCGCCGGGTGGATCACCGCGTGGGCGACGGCCTCGTGGTCCGGACCGAGCGGCACGGGTGAACGGGGTCACAAGACCGTGATCAGCACCGTCAGCACCAGCGAGAGCGCCACGGACAGCAGCACCAGGGACAGGCAGCCGGACCGTCCGCCGAGGACGGTGAGCTCCGTGTCGCCGACCCGCATGGCTCGCGACTACCCGGGGGCCACGGCGGAAAACCCCACCGTCCGGCGCCGTCGCGCCTCGCGGTTCTGGTTCACTGTCCGAGCTATGCGCACAAGCCAAGTCGTGATCAGTTTCGCGGTCGCCGCGTTCGTGGCGGGATGCTCGGGCGGCCAGGCGGACGACGCCGCGGCCGGCGAGTCGGCTCCGTCCTCACCGTCCTCACCGTCCCCGGCGCTGCCTCCGGAACCCCGGCCCGAGAACGAGGCCCCGTGCCCCTACCTGGACTCCGAACGGGTGGCGCAGGTCAACGGGCAGCGCGTCGGGAGTGTCAGCACCTCGTCGGACGACCCTCCGGCCTGCTTCTTCCTGCGACCCGACGGGGAGACCCAGCTGACGGTGCGCGTCTACACGGGGGAGCCCGACGTGGCCAGGGGACTGGTGGACGCGGCGGCGCCGGTGGCGACGTCGAATCCCACGTCACAGCCCACCGGCTGGGAGGGCGGCTACGAGTCGGACGACGACGGAGCGGTGTACGCGGTGGCACAGGACGGCGACGCCGTCGTCATCACCACGAATCAACCCCAGAGTGTGAAGGCGCGCACGGTGGCGACGGAGGTCATCAGCGCGCTCGGGTTCTGAGAGTGACCGCAAAACACCGCTGCGTGCAGCCCAATTTGATCTTGTATTAGGGTTACGCCCACACGCAGGCACACCGCGCCAGGCATGCCCCTGCCGGGTGACCGGCGAGAACCGGGGCTGCGCCGACGGTGTGAGGCGGCCCTGCGGGATGAATCGTGGAATAAGACTGTGAAGGATGGGAAGTCATGGCTGACACCCTCAAGGAAATCCTGCTCGACTCCAGCCGTCGCCCCGCTGTGGTGACCGACCTCCAGACGCTGATCGACGAGGAGGTCGCGGACAAGAGCGGTGTGTCGGGCACGGTCATCAAGACCGGCTACGCCGCCGTCAAGAAGATCAAGCCGGGCATCATCGGCTCGGCCGTCGACAGCCTGCTCGACGAGTTCGTCGCCGCGCTGGAGCCGATCTTCGCCGACTTCAAGGCCAGCGGCGCGAGCGACTTCGGCTCCTACCTGCCCACCCGGCCGGACGCCGCCGACGCGCTGCTGTCGGTGACCGATGCCCGCGCGGAGAAGAGCGACCGCGACAGCATCAAGAAGGTCTACACCAAGCTGCGCCCGAAGGGTAAGGAGAACGTCGAGGAGGCTCTGCCCCGCCTCGGCAAGCTGATCGACAAGCACTCCGCCTGAGGGTGAGAGCGACGGAAAGGCCCCGGGAGCCCTTCGGTTCCCGGGGCCTTTCCGCGTCGAGGCGGCACGGGCGCGTGCCGCCTCAGCTCCTGCGCGACTCGCCGGTCGGCGCGGTGGTGTCGCTTTGCGACGACGCGCTCCCGCCGTTGCGGGCCGTGGCGGGTGTCTCGGCCGAGGGGCCGGACGGCGTGTCGGTGCTGCGGGGCGGAACCGGCGCGATCTGCGGCTCCTCCCTGCGCGACGACATCGCGTAGCCCGCAGCGGCGGCCAGCGCGGCGAAGCCCACCAACCACGGCCACTTGCGCCTGCGCTTGGTTTCCTGCCGCGAGACGGCCTTCGCCTCGGCCAGCGCGGCCTTGAAGTCCTTCTTCGCGTGCCGGAACTCGCGCTTGGCCTTGCGCCGGGACTGGCCGGTCGCCTTGGCCGCCTTGAGCGCCGCCTTCTTGGCCTTGCGGCCGGGTGCCCGCAGCTCATCCGCGCGCTTCTCGGCCATGACGCGCGCCTCCTTGGCGCTGCGCAGTGCCTCCTTGCGGGTGCGGGCAGCCCTGCGGCTCAGTTCCTTGCGCGCGACCTCCGTACCTTCGGTCAGCCGGTGCTCGGCCACCTGAGCGGCCTGCGCGGCCACGTCGGCGCTCATCCTGCCCGCATCAAGGGCGCGGTCCCGCAGCGTGCGGGAGCCGTTCTTGGCGGCATCACCTACAGTCTGCGTGGTTCGGGCCATCGAACCCATCGCTTGGTCACCTCGTCATTCCTTGGTCGACATGCCTCGTCCGCCTGCTGCCCATCCTGCCCCTTTCCTGCCGATCTCGCCGTGGATGGCACGATGAATCGTGTGACTGACAGCAATGCGACCCCCGGTGGCGGGAAGACGACAGCCACCCTGCACACCAACCGAGGCGACATCAACGTCGTGCTCTTCCCGGACCACGCGCCGAAGACGGTCGCGAACTTCACCGGTCTGGCGGAAGGCACGAAGGAGTACACGCAGCCGAACGCCCGCGGCGAGAAGTCCGGCCCGTTCTTCGACGGATCGATCTTCCACCGGGTCATCGACGGCTTCATGGTCCAGGGCGGTGACCCGACCGGTACCGGCCGTGGTGGCCCCGGATACAAGTTCGGTGACGAGTTCCACCCTGAGCTCCAGTTCGGCAAGCCCTACCTGCTGGCCATGGCCAACGCGGGGCCGGGGACCAACGGCTCGCAGTTCTTCATCACCGTCGCGCCGACGCCGCACCTGAACTTCAAGCACACGATCTTCGGTGAGGTCGCCGACCAGGAGTCGCGCGACGTCGTCGACGCGATCGCGCGCACGGCCACCGGCCCCGCCGACAAGCCGCTCGAGGACGTCGTCATCGAGCGCGTCACCGTCGCGCAGGGCTGAGTCCCCTTCGGCACCAGGTAGGTTGGAGTCGGGCCACACGCGCAACTCGGCCGTGGGCGTGTGGCGAGCGTCGTGACGGACATCGGCCGTGAGCGCAGGAGTGTCGGCAGCACTGTGACCCAGCCACCCACGCCCCCGCCGTACGGGCAGCCGCCGCAACAGGAGGCACTGCCGGGATGCTGGTGGCACCCCGGCAGGCAGACCGGGTTGCGCTGCGTGCGCTGCGAGCGGCCCGCCTGCCCCGACTGCCTGCGCGAGGCGTCGGTCGGGTACCAGTGCATCGACTGCGTGAGCACGGCGCGGCAGCAGCAGCGTTCCCAGGCGGCCGGATACCGGAAGGCGGGCTACGGCGCCCGTACGGTGGCGGGGGCACGGGTTCCGCAGCGGATCGTCGTGGTGCCGCTGCTGATCGCGGTCAACGTCCTCGTCTACGCGCTCACGGCCTTCCAGTCGGGCGATCCGATGGCCAACCACATCGGCTCGTCCGCCTTCGAGGACGGCGTGCTGTGGCCCGCCGGCATCGTCGCCTTCGACGAGTGGTGGCGGCTGTTCACGTCGGGGTTCCTGCACTACGGCCTGCTCCACCTCGGCATGAACATGCTGGCGCTGTTCGTGCTGGGCCGTGACCTGGAGCTGTTGCTGGGCCGGGTCCGGTTCCTGGCCGTGTACTTCCTGTCGATGTTCGCGGGCGCGGTGGCCGTGTTCGCGTTCGGGGCGGTGGACACGGGCACGGCGGGTGCCTCCGGCGCCATCTACGGCCTCATGGGCGCGATCCTGGTCGCGGTGCTGAAACTGCGGCTGAACGCCACGACGGCGATCGGGATCATCGTGCTCAACGTGGTCCTCAGCGTCTCGCTGCCCAATATCTCGTTGCTCGGCCACCTGGGCGGGCTGGTGGCGGGAGCCGTGGCGATGGTCGCGATGGTGTACGCGCCGGAGCGTCACCGCGGCGCCTACCAGGCCGGGGCCATCGCGATCGTCGCGCTCGCCCTGATCGGTCTGGTGTTCTACCGCGATGCCGAGCTGACCAGCGCGATCTTCGCCGGTCAGCTCGCGGGCGGGCGTTGACGCAGCCGCAGCAGGGCCTCGTGGACCTCGTGCGGGTCGGTGCCCAGCTCCGTCCAGCCGAGGACGTGCAGCCGGTCGTCGTCGGCGTCGAGTTCCAGCGCTTCGACGTCGCGGCCGTAGCGGCGGGTGCGACCCAGGCGCACGTCGAGCTGCGACCAGGTGTAGGAGCGGGTGCCGCCGAGCCCCCGCAGCCGGACCCCGCCCGCGTCGGCGCGAAGGCGCGGGCGCAGCGCGGTCCCGTGCAGGGACGCGGCCAGCAACGCCACGGTCGTCACGGCGAGCAGGACGGTGCCCGGCCGGTCACCGGAGCTCACGAACCAGATCAGCGACCCGCCCGCAGCCGCCGTGAGCGCCCAGCCCACGGCGACGAGCCCGGGTTTCGGAGCCCAGGTCATGCCGGAGTTGTCCACAGGGTTATCCACAGTGGGGATGAGTGACAACGCTGTAATTCAGCGTAGTCGTCGCTGGTACCGGATTCGTCAACGCCAGCGCATGGTCATGAGCAGCCCGGTGATCATCAGGGCGAAGCCGATCGCGAAGTTCCACGCGCCGAGTTCGGTCATGAAGCTGATCTTGTCGCCGGCCAGGTAGTTGACGACCAGCCAGGCGAGGCCGAGCAACATCAACCCGAACATGACGCCCTTGTAGAGCGGATGCGACGGACCCGCCGCGCGGACCTTGACCGGCGTGCGGCTGTTCGTGGGCGGGGTGTACGCCGTCTTCTTGCGGACCTTGGACTTGGGCATCGGAGTCCTCGCGTGCGTCGGGCAGAATGACCGGGCAGTGCGCGACTGCCACTTTCTTCACACGTTAACGTAATCGGGCAGGCGCCAGAACCGGGGAGCGAGCGCCGGTCAGCAGATCGTGATCACGCGCGGCCACCGCTCATGCGAGAGGAGCTCGCTTGTCGAGGTACGAGGACCCCGAGACCCGCGAGTTCACCGCACCCTCCCGGGGACGGCTACCCGGGGCGCCCGAGGGGCCGCCACCCGAGGGCTCGCGCCGTGGGCAGCTCTATCCCCCCTCGCCGCCGGGCCCGGCGCCGGGGCGGCCACCACGCCGCCCGCCGCCTCCCGGACACGCGCCGGCGGGCAGGCCACCCAGACCGAGGCAGGCGCGGCGCCCACCCGAGCCCTGGGCGGACGCGCCGACACGGCCCGTGCTGCCGCCCGCGCGGACCTCGGGGCCGCTTGCGGACGACTACGACGACGAACCGACGGTGTACACCGGCGCCGTGCGAGCGCCCGAGGCGCCGGAGGAACCGTCCGAGTCACCAGCCGGGCCGCCCGAAGACCCACCGAGCGACCCGCCGGAGGACCCCCCACAGGACACCGCGCCGCCGCCGTCCGGTGGTGGCGGCGGCAAGGCGCGCGTCGCCGTGCGGACGTTCGGCGAGATACTCATTACGCTCGGTGTCGTCATGCTGCTGTTCGTGGTGTACGAGCTCTACGTCACCAACCTCATGTCACAGCAGAAGCAGCGTGAGGCGAGTGCCAGCCTGGACGAGCGGTGGTCGCAGGAGCGCGAAGTCCACGCCGAGCCGTTGAGCGGTGAGGCGTTCGCCCGGCTGTACATCCCGTCCTTCGGAGTCGACTGGAACTTCACGATCCAGCAGGGTGTGGACGCCGACACGCTGGAGGTCGGCCCCGGCCACTACACGACGTCCGCCATGCCCGGCGAGGCGGGAAACTTCGCCGTCGCCGGGCACCGGGTGGGCAAGGGCGCGCCGTTCAACGACCTCGACCTGCTCGCCTCGTGTGATGCCGTGGTGGTGGAGACGGTGGAGAGCTTCTTCGTGTACCGCGTCGTCCCGATGGCCGACGAGGTGAACGGCTGGGCCGACGGTAAGGGCGCCGACCCGCGCTGTGCCGGGGTGGCGCCGCTGTCCGAGCGCGACCCCGTCTACGGCGAGACCGTCGGGCGGCGCATCGTCACGCCCGACCGGGGCGACGCCGTGGCACCCGTGCCGTACGAGCCGGGCGCGACGGTGGCCGGGCAGCGGGAGGCCGAACTGCTGACGCTGACCACCTGCCATCCCCGGTTCTCCGACCGCGAGCGCATGATCATCCACGGCGTGCTCACCGACGTGTACGACAAGGAGCGGGGCGCGGGCTACGAGGAACTGCTGCGCGAGATCGGGGAGGCGTGATGTACGGCTGGATCTGGCGGCATCTTCCTGGGCCGCTCCCGGTGCGGATCGGGCTGGCCACGGGTCTGGTGCTGGGCGCGGTCGCGCTGCTGATGTTCGTCGTGTTCCCGTGGGCGGAGCCGATGCTGCCGTTCAACGACGTCGCGGTGGAGGACGGCTGACGCACCCGGCGCGCGAGCGGCGTGCGTGTCCCGGTCTGTTCGACGCGGCGACCGCGACGAGCACCGCGAGGGCACCGAGCAATTGCGACCCGGTGGGATGCTCGGCGAGGATCGTCGCGGCCAGTGCGAGGGCGAGGACGGGCTGGATCAGCAGGAGTGCCCCGGTCGTGGCCGGTTCGAGGCGGACGCTGCCGTGGTGGATCAGCAGCCATGCCGCCACCTGGCCGAGCAGGGCCAGTGCGACGAGGAACCCCCAGGAACGCGGTGTGATGCCGGAGAGGTGGATGCCGCCGGAGTAGCCGGCGATGGCGGCGGCCGTGCCGGCGGCTGAGGCGGTTGCCCAGGCCAGCGGCTGGGTCATCCGGGCCGGTTCGCGGCTGGTCGCTCTGCGGGTGAGGAACAGATAGGCGCCGTAGCCGATCCCGGCGACCAGGCCGAGCAGGGTTCCGGTCGCGGCCTGCTCTCCGAGCTCGGCAGAGTCCCAGAGACCGCCGACGAGGCTGATCCCGAGCAGCATCACCGGCAGTGTCACCACGAAACGCCGGTCGATGCGCTCGCGGTCGACGACGAACGCGAGGAGCGGAAGCACGATGACCTGCACGTTGATGAGCACGGTGCTGATCCCCGCGCCGACGTGGTAGATCGAGGCCGTCCACGCCGCGTAGTCGATCCCCAGGGCGACCCCGGCGACGATCGCCCACCCTGCGCCCCGGCCCGAGAGCGGGCCGTGGCGTGCCCGCTCGTGCATCGCCAGCGGGATCAACGCGGCTACGGCGATCACGCAGCGCAGTACCGCCGTCGTCGCCGCGTCCACGTCCGCGAGTGCGACCAGGATCGCCGAGGCCGACAGGCAGAGCGCCCCGGCGAGAACCGCGAGGGCCGGTCCCGTTTCGCTCACGGAGCGTCCGAGGCAGTCACGGCTCGACGCTAACGCCAGACACTGATTAGCACTACTTCACATTTCTACCCAATAATGCTAAGCACGGCGTATGAGTGTCGAGTGGGGACGATTGCGGGTGCTGGATGCCGTGGCGCGTTCGGGGTCCGTGACGCGGGCGGCGGCGATGCTGCGGATGACGGGCCCTGCGGTGTCGCAGCAGTTGCGCCGGATCGCGGCCGAGGCCGGTGCCGAGATCGTCACCGCCGAGGGGCGCGGAGTGCGGCTGACCGACCAGGGCCGCCTGCTCGCCGACTACGCTCGCCGCGTCTCGGAGCTCATGCGCCAGGCCGACAACGACCTGCACCGTGCCGACGGACCGGCGGGTAGTGTCCGAGTCGGCGCGCTCGCGTCGCTCATCCGCGGTCGGTTGGCGCGTAGGCTGCCGACGTTTTGGTGCAGCCACCCTCGTGTGAAGGTGGGCATCGAGGACGGGGAGACCGTCGACCACCTTGATCGCTTGACCGTCGGCCGCTTGGACCTGGTGCTCGCCGAGTCGTGGAGTACCGCCCCGCTGCGCCTGCCCGCAGGCGTGCGCGCGCAGCGCCTGGTCCGCGAAAGGGTCCGCGTGGCGTTACCCGGGGACCACCCGCTGCGGCACAGGAACACCCTCGACTTCGCTGACCTCGCCGCGGAACCGTGGGCGACGTGTGGCCGTGACTCGCACGGACACGTGGCCCTCGTTCAGGCCGCACGGGAGCGCGGGGTCGAACTCGACATACGTCACTTCGTCGCGGACCATGCCACCCAGCTCGCTCTCGTCGCGGGCGGCCTCGCCCTCGCCTGCGTTCCCGCCGCCGACGACAGCGCAGACACCGGAGACACCGGAGACAACGGAGCCGTCTACCGCCTCCTGACGCCGGAGATGCATCGCGACATCCTGCTCCTCACCGGCGACCGAACCCCTTCACCCGCCCTTTCCGCTCTCACCGAGCATCTCGGCCAACCGGGATGATCACGTGCCGGTAGGGCTGACTCACCCGGCGCGTGAGCGGCGTGCGATCAGCGCGTCGATGCCGTCGAGCAGCAGGTCGAGGCCGAAGCGGAAGTCCGAGTCCTCGTACCACGCCTGGTCGTCGCTGTCGAAGGCTCCTGCCCGGACGGCCGCGCTCAGTTCCGGGTAGGTCTCGTCGTCGACGAGCAGGCCGAGTATCTCGCCGTACTGGTGAGAGCTTTCCGGAAGCGCGCCGTGCGGTGCCTGCGGCGCCAGCGACAGCATCAGTGAGGCCTGGTTGAGTGCATAACCGCTGAGCGTCGTGGCGATGCCGATCTTCTCACCGTGGTCGAGCGGAGTGTCCGCCAGCGCGCGCAGCAGCCGGTCGAGCCAGCGCAGGCCCCGGGGTCCCATCGGAGGCCCGGACGGGGCGATCTGCAGCAGCCACGGGCGCGCCAGCATCACCTCCGCGTTGGCTCTGGTCCAGCGGTGGAGGTAGTCGCGGTACGGGCCGCCGGGGTCGGGCGGTTCGCCGGTTGCGGCGTCCAGCATGGCGAGCAGCAGGTCGTCCTTGCTGCCGACGTAGCGGTACAGCGACATGGGCGCCACGCCGAGGCGGGTGGCGACGTTGTTCATGGACACCGCGCCGAGGCCCTCCGCGTCGGCGATCTCCGTGGCCGCGGCGGTGATGCGGGCGAGGTCCAGGCTCGGTTTGGGGCCGCGCCGGGAGGTCGGTTCGCGGCCCCACATGCGGCCGACGACCACGGGCAACTCGGGCCGTCGCGCCGGTTCGTCCGCCATGTGCCTCCTTCGCCCACGCACCGGAGTTCACCTTAAGTCCCCGGCGCCGGATGACGTGTTGACCCTTCGTCCCTAATCTGCGTATGGTCTATATAGTGTATGCAATACACCGTAAACCATACTCAGTTTTTCCGGGGGTTCCCATGTCTCCACCCGCCATCGAGGCGCGCGGGCTGCGCAAGCACTTCGGCGACGGCGCCGTGCTCGACGGGCTCGACCTCACGGTCCCGGCCGGATCGCTGCTGGCCCTGCTCGGCGCGAACGGGTCGGGCAAGACGACGACCGTGCGCATCCTCACCACGTTGCTGGCCGCCGACAGCGGCGTGGCGCGCGTCGCCGGGCACGACATCACGACCGGCGCCGCGGCCGTACGCCGCGCCATCGGCCTCACCGCGCAGCAGGCGAGCGTGGACGAGCTGCTGACCGGGCGCGAGAACCTCGAACTGTTCGCGGGACTGAACCACCTGGGCCGCAGGGCGGCACGCCAGCGGGCGGACGAACTGCTGGAACGGTTCGACCTCACCGACGCGGCCGGTCGCCGCGCGGGTGCCTATTCGGGTGGCATGCGGCGCAGGCTCGACCTCGCGGTCAGTATGGTGGCGCGTCCCCGGATCCTCTTCCTCGACGAACCGACGACGGGCCTCGACCCGCGCAGCCGGTCCGGACTGTGGGAGGTCGTGCGCGACCTGGTCAGCGCGGGCACCACCATCCTGTTGACGACGCAGTACCTCGACGAGGCCGACCAGCTCGCGGACCGGGTGGCCATCCTCGGTGGCGGGCGCATCGTGGAGGAGGACACGCCGGCCGGCCTCAAGCGCCGCATCGGCACCGAGCGTCTGCGCCTGACCCCGGCCCGGCCCGAGTTCACCGCCCCGGCGCTGGCGCTGCTGCCCGGTGCCTACCCCGAACCGGACACCGGCGAGGTCGTGGTCGGGCTGCACGACCCGGACCACCTGCGGCGAATCCTCGACGACCTGCACCGAGCCGGGATCGACATCGCCTCGGTGGCGCTGTCGGCGCCCACGCTCGACGACGTGTTCTTCCAACTGACCGCGAAGGAGCCGGTGGCATGACCGAGCACGCAGTGGTGGGCCACCCCGGCCCCGTGACCGGCCCGCGCCGCCTGAACGAGGTGGTGCTGCTCACCCAGCGCGCGCTGCGCCGCGAGTTCCGGCAGGTGGACGGCCTCATCGTGGGAGTTGCGCTGCCCGTCGTCCTCATGTGCGCGATGGTCGGGGTGTTCGGCCGGGCCATCGACACCGGCACCGGGCTGGCCTACGTCGACTTCGTGACCCCCGCCGTCATGCTGCTGTGCGCGGGGTACGGCGCCGCCACGACCGGCGTCGGCGTGGCGGAGGACCGCAAGCTGGGGCTCACCCAGCGGTTCCGGACGCTGCCCATCGCGGGGTGGGGACTGCCCGCGGGGCAGGTGGTGGCCTCCGTCCTGCGCAACGTCCTGTCCACCGCCGTCGCCACGGCCGCCGCGCTGTTGCTGGGCTTCCGGCCCGACGCCGGTGTGCTGGACTGGCTGCTGGTGCTCGCCGTCGTCGCGGGCTACGTGCTCACCGTGGCCTGGTGGTCGATCGTGTGGGGCCTGCTGGTGAACAGCGTGCAGGCGGCGGGCGCGTTCTCCTTCGTGGTGCTGTTCGTGCCGTACGTGTCGGACTCCTTCGTGCCCGTCGAGGCCCTGCCCGGGGTGTTGCGGACGGTGGCCGAGTACCAGCCGATGACACCGCTGGTCGAGACCCTGCGCGGGCTGCTGCTCGGCCAGCCGGTCGGTGACGCCGCCTGGCTCGCGGCGGCCTGGCTGGCGGGCGGGTGCGCCATCGCCGTCCCGCTGACCGCCGTGCTGTTCCGGCGTCGGGGACAGGCGTGAGGCGCGCCGCGTAGGCTTGGCGCATGCGCGTACTGGTCGTCGACAACTACGACAGCTTCGTCTACAACCTGGTGCAGTACCTGGCCCAGCTCGGGGCCGACTGCACCGTGTGGCGCAACGACGTGGTGGATGTCGACGCGGTGCCCGGCTTCGACGGCGTGCTGGTGTCGCCGGGGCCGGGTACTCCCGAGCGGGCAGGCCGGAGTATCGAGGTGGTGCGGCGGTGCGCCGCGGAGTCCGTCCCGATGCTCGGGGTGTGCCTCGGTCACCAGGCGATCGGCGTGGCGTGGGGCGCGACCGTGGACCGCGCTCCCGAACTGTTGCACGGCAAGACCAGCGAGGTCGAGCACAGCGGCGGTGGGGTGCTGGCGGGGCTGCCGAACCCGTTCACCGCGACGCGGTACCACTCGCTGACCGTGCTGCCCGAGACCGTCCCGGCCGAGTTCGAGGTCACCGGCCGCACCGCCTCCGGCGTCGTCATGGGAATGCGGCACCGGACGCTGCCGGTCGAGGGCGTGCAGTTCCACCCCGAGTCCGTTCTGACCCAGGGCGGCCACCGCATGCTGGCCAACTGGATGTCCTCGGCGGGCCACCCGGTGCGCGACGTCCTGGTGCGGGACCTGGAGCGGGCCACGCTGGCGTTGCAGCGCCCCGCCGTGCCCGTGAACTCGTAGGTCGAGTCCACCGGCACGGCGGGGCGGCGGGGCTCAGCCCCCGATGGGCCAGCCCGGGCCGTCCTCGTCGTCCGACGGTTCCGTGGACCCGTCGTCGTCGGCTCCGATGTAGAGCACGATCTGCTGGTCCTTCGCCATCGACGCGCCCGCCGCCGGATTGCTGTTGGTCACCCTGCCGACGTCCTCGGAGTCGGAGACCTCCTCCGTCTGCGTGGTGTGCGACCCCTCCCAGCCCGCGTTCCGCAACGCGGCGAGTGCCTCGTCCTCGGTCATCCCGGTGAGGTCGGGGACCTCGATCTGCTGCTGGGAGCCGTTCGACACGTCGAGCTGCACCTGCGAGCCCTTGGGCACGCTGCCGCCGTTGGGGGTCTGGTTCACCACGGTGCCCGGGTCCGCCTCGCCGTCGACGTCGTTGCGCACCACGGTGAGCCCGGCGTCCTCCAGGGTCGCCTTGGCCTCCTCGAACGACTTGCTGGTCATGTTGGGCACCTCGACCAGATCGGGCTCCGTGCCGATCTCGATGCTCACCGCGTGCCCCTGCTCGACCTCGGTGCCCTCCGCCGGGTCCTGGCCGATGACCTTGCCGTAGAGGTTCTCGTCGTCGACCTCGACCTCCGTGACATTCGGGTCGAGCGTCAGGTTGGCCTCCTCCAGCGCGGCCTCGGCCGCCTCGCGGCTCATGTCGGCGAGCGGGGGAACCTCGACCTTCTCCGGCGCCGTACCCACCGACAGCACGATCTCGGTGTCGAGCGCGACCTCGCGGCCCGGGTCGGGATTGGTTCCGATGACGTTGCCGATCTGGTCGGACGTGCACTGCGGCTCGCCCGACGGCGGGTTGTCGAGGCAGATGACGGGTTCCTGGCGGTACTCCTCGAAACCCGCGTTCCTGAGCTGCTGCTGGGCCTGCTCCACCTTGACCCCGGTGACGTCGGGAATGGCCTTGGTCTCGCCTTCCGAGTTGGAGCCGGCACTCTGGATCCACGTGATGAACGCCACGGCGCCGAGTACCAACAGCGTGAGTGCCACCCCGGCGATCCAGCGGTTGCGCCGTCGCTTGCGAGCGTCCTCGATGTCGTCGTAGTCGGTGTCGTCGTAGGGAACAGGGTCCGGCTCGCGAGGCGACCCCATCACCTGGGTGCGCTCGTCCTCCACGGGGACCGCCGCGCCGCCGAGCGGGGCGGAGGGGCGCTGGCCCGACAGCGTCCGCACCAGGTCCGACCGCATCTCGGCCGCCGACTGGTACCGCTCGCTCGTACTCTTGGCCAACGCCTTCAACACGACCGCGTCCAGCTCCGGGGTCACCGACGGGTTCGACTCCGACGGCGGCTGCGGTGCCTCCCTGACGTGCTGGTACGCCACCGCCACGGGCGAGTCACCCGTGAACGGCGGGTCGCCCGTGACCAGCTCGTAGAGCACGCACCCGGCGGAGTAGACGTCCGACCGCGCGTCCACCGTCTCGCCCCGCGCCTGTTCGGGCGAGAGGTACTGCGCGGTGCCGATCACGGCGGCCGTCTGCGTCATGGCGGCCTGGCCGTCGTGCAGGGCCCTGGCGATGCCGAAGTCCATCACCTTCACCGCGCCGCTGCGGGTGATCATGATGTTGGCCGGCTTGACGTCGCGGTGCACGATGCCGTGCCGGTGCGAGAAGTCGAGCGCCGCGCTGACGTCGGCCATGACCTCCATCGCCCGCTTCTGCGGCATCGGACCCTCGGTCTTGACGATGTCGCGCAGCGTCCGTCCCTCGACGAACTCCATCACGATGTAGGGCAGCGGGCCGTAGTCCGTGTCGGCCTCGCCGGTGTCGTAGACGGCGACGATGGCCGGGTGGTTCAGAGCGGCGGCGTTCTGCGCCTCGCGCCGGAAGCGTTCCTGGAACATGGGATCGCGGGCGAGGTCGGCGCGCAGGATCTTCACGGCCACCTCGCGGCCGAGCCGGATGTCGTGACCGTGGTGGACCTCGGACATGCCGCCGTAGCCGAGTGTGTCACCCAGTTCGTAGCGGTTTGAGAGCAGTCGGGGTGCGCTCATTGCTCGGTGCCGTCCCATTCACTCGGTCTTCTTCTCACGTCCGGTCCTGGACCGGGCCGTGTCGCCAGCGCCCTGTCGCGATCGTCGGGGCTCACTGGGGGTTCTCCATCGGCAGTGTGCTCATCATGCCTTGCCCGCCGCCTCCGCCGGAGGTATGCATCCCGGTGTTGGGCCAGCTGCCCCCGGCGGGGCCTCGATCGGCCGGGCCGCCCGCCCCGCCGTCGTCGCCCCACAGCGTGAGCACCAGCACGATGGCGGCGACCGTCAGCAGGAGCACGAGCGCCACCGCCAACAGCGTCCACGCCGGGGTGCGGCGCCGGGAGGGCCGCACCCCGCCTGGTGGTGCGACCGGCGACAACGACGGCTGGGAGCCCGGGCCGACGGGGCCGCCGGGAACCGGATGCGGCGACATCGCCATCGATGCCGCCTGGGGTGGGTGCGCGTTCGGGTGGACCGGATGTGTCAGGTATCCGGCGGCGGCCAGACCCGACGGTGGGGGAAGGGGGTGGCCCGCCCGGACGGCGGCGACAGCACCGGCGAACTCGCCTCCGTTGGCGTAACGCTGTCGCGGATCCTTGACGAGAGTAGCTTCGATGACCGCCCGCGCGCCCGGGGGCACGTCCGGCGGCAGCGGCGGCGCGAAGTCCCGGATGTGCATCATCGCCACGCTCACCGCGTGCTCCGAGAGGAACGGCCGGTGCCCCGCGAGGCACTCGTAGCCGCACACCGCGAGCGAGTACACGTCGCTGGCCGGTTCCGCGTCGTGGCCGAGCGCCTGTTCCGGAGCGATGTAGTGGGCCGTGCCCATCACCATTCCGGAGCGGGTGACCGGCGCGGCGTCGGCGGCCTTGGCGATGCCGAAGTCGGTGAGCTTCACCACGCCTTCCGGCGAGACCAGGATGTTGCCCGGCTTCACGTCGCGGTGAACCAGCCCGCGCCCGTGCGCGGCCTGGAGAGCACGACCGGCCTGTTCGAGGATGTCGAGGGTGCGTTCGGGGGAGAGGCGACGCTGCCTGGCGAGGATCGCCGCCAGCGGCTCGCCCTCGACGAGCTCCATGACCAGGTAGGCGATCGACTCGCCGGACCCCTCGGTCGCCTCGGTCTCGCCGTAGTCGTGGACGGCCGCGATGCCGTGGTGGTTCAGCGACGCCGTGGTCCGTGCCTCGGTGCGGAACCGGTGCAGGAACTCGGCGTCCCCCGACAGCTCGGCCTTGAGGATCTTCACGGCCACGGTGCGGTCGAGCCGGGTGTCGCTGGCCTCCCACACCTCGCCCATCCCGCCGACCGCGATGCGGCCCGCGAGACGGTAGCGCTGTGCGAGCAGTTGCCCGGACGACAGCATCGGTCAGCCACCTCCGAGGGCGGCGGCCACGGTGGCACGTCCGATCTCGGCGGCGACGCTGCCACCGGTCGCCGCGAGGCCGCGGTTACCGCCGGACTCCACGATGACGGCCACGGCGACCTGCGGGTCGTCGTGCGGCGCGAACGCCGCGTACCAGGCGTGGGGCGGGGTGGCCTTCGGGTCGGCGCCGTGTTCGGCGGTGCCCGTCTTGGACGCGATCCGCAGCCCCGGGTCCTTGCCTCCGCCGCCGGTGTTCTCCTCCGAGGCGATCATCATGTCGGTGAGCACCTCGGCGTTGGACGCGGAGA
Source organism: Saccharomonospora piscinae (assembly GCF_005862235.1). Classification (GTDB taxonomy): domain Bacteria; phylum Actinomycetota; class Actinomycetes; order Mycobacteriales; family Pseudonocardiaceae; genus Saccharomonospora; species Saccharomonospora piscinae. The sequence goes on from NZ_VCEK01000002.1 coordinate 577,114, forward strand.
GCGCAGCGTCGCCCGTCAGCTCCTCCGGCGTGAACTCCTCGATCTCCGAGAGGTCGGGCGCGAGCAGTTGGTTCACCAGCCGCGGCTTCATCGCCACGCCGTCGTTGGCCACCGTGGAGGCCAGCAGCGCGTCCTGCAACGGGGTCAGCCGGACGTCGCGCTGCCCGATCCCGCTCTGGTAGAGGGCCGCGTCGCTCTCCAGCTCCCCGAGGTCGGAGGGCACGACGCTCATCGGGACCTCGAGGTCGGTCATCCCGATGCCGAAGTTGGCCGCCGTCTCGCGCAGCGTTTCGCCCCCGAGATCGGCGGCGATCTTGGAGAAGGCGGTGTTGCACGAGTGCGCCAGCGCGTCCTTGAGCGTGTTGCCGGGGCAGGTGGCGCCGTTGAAGTTCTCCAGCGTCGTCGAGGTGCCCGGCAGCTCGACCTGCGAGTCGGTGATGACCTCGGTGTCGGCCGAGGCGCCGTTCTCCAGCGCCGCCGCCGTCGTCACGATCTTGAACGTGGAGCCGGGTGGGTAGGTCTCCCGGACAGCCCGGTTGAGCATCGGGTTGTCCTCGTCCTCGGTGTAGGTCTTCCACGCCTCCTGCTGCTCGTCCGGATCGTGGGAGGCGAGGTCACCCGGGTCGTACGAGGGCGTGGACACCATGCTCAGGATGTCGCCGGTCTTCGGGTCGAGCGCCACGACGGCGCCCTTGTACCCGTTGTCGACCATCATGTCGTAGGCGGTCTTCTGCACGGCGGGCTTGACGGTGAGTCGCACGTTGCCACCGCGGGCGTCGCGACCCGTGATCATGTCGGAGAGCCTGCGCACCAGCAACCGGGAGTCCGAGCCGTTGAGGAACTCGTCGTAGGCGCGTTCGAGACCGCCCGCGCCGTAGTTCACCGAGTAGTAGCCGGTGACCGGCGCGTAGAGGGGGCCGTTGCGGTAGGTACGGCGGTACTTCAGCGTGTTGTCCGTCGGCTCGACACCCGCGAGGACCTGGCCCGCGTCCTCGGAGGTGATCTTGCCGCGCTCGCGGGAGTACTCGTCGTACAGCACGCGGGTGTTGCGGCCGTCGGTGCGGTAGTCGTCGGCCTTCACGACCTGGACGTAGGTGGCGTTGGCCAGCAGCATCGTCACCATCACGAGCATGGCGACGCCGACCTTGCGCAGCGGTGTGTTCACGGTGGGTTCCCCCCTTCGGGCTGGTGCGCCGCCAGCCCCGCCTCGGCCTGGGAACGCTGCACCATCACCGTGTGGGCCTCGGCGAGCGGAGCCTTCGGCCCCGGCTTCGGCTTCGCGGGCTGCTGGGGTCGCCGAGCGGCGTCGGAGATGCGCAGCAGCAACGCGACGAGGATGTAGTTGGCCAGCAGCGATGATCCCCCCGCCGAGAGGAAGGGCGTGGTCACCCCCGTCATCGGGATCAGCTTCGTCACACCACCGACGATGACGAAGACCTGCATGATGATCGCGAACGACAGGCCGCCACCGAGCAGCTTGCCGAACGTGTCGCGCACCGCGAGCGCGCTGCGCATGCCGCGCAGGGCCAGCAGCATGTACAGGAGCAGGATCGCGGCCAGCCCGGCGAACCCGAGCTCTTCGCCGAGCGCGGCGCTGATGAAGTCGGTGTGGGCCTCGGGGACGGTGTCCGGTCTGCCGAGTCCGAGTCCGGTGCCGAGGAAGCCGCCGGTCCCGAGCCCGAACAGGCCCTGCGCGATCTGGTAGCCGCCGCCCGCGTCGTCGTAGGTCGCCAGCGGGTCGATCCAGTTCGCGACCCGCTGCTGGACGTGGGTGAACAGCGTGTAGGCGATGATGCCGCCCACCGAGAACATGCTCAGCCCGAGCACGACCCAGATGATGCGTTCGGTGGCGACGTACAGCATCACCAGCACGATGCCGAAGAACAGCAGCGCGGTGCCCAGATCCTTCTCGAAGACCAGGATGCCGAGGCAGGCGAGCGCCGCGATGATGATCGGGCCGAGGTCGCGTGCCCTGGGCAGCTCGACACCGAGCACGCGCTTGCCCGCGCTCATGAACAGGTCGCGCTTGGCCACCAGGAACGACGCGAAGAAGATCATCAGCGCGATCTTGGCGAACTCGCCGGGCTGGATGGAGAAGCCCGGCAGCTTCAGCCACACCTTCGCGCCGTTGACCTCGGAGATCGAGCTCGGCAGGACCGCGGGCAGGGCCAGCGCCACGATGCCGACCAGGCCGAGGATGTAGGCGTACCGCGTCAGGGTGCGGTGATCCGAGATGACGATCAGCACGCCGAGGAAGAACGCCAGCGCGACGACCGTGAACAGCACCTGCCGGGGCGCGCTGGCCGTGACGTCCTCCCCGCCCGCGGCCTCGGCCAGGTCGATCCGGTGGATCATCACAAGGCCCAGCCCGTTGAGCAGGGCCACACACGGCAGGATCAGCGGGTCGGCGTACGGCGCCCACCGCCGCACCGCGAGGTGCGCCACCCCGAAGATCGAAAGGTACGCCAGCCCGTACCACACCACGGACCAGGACAGCTCCTGCTCCTGGTTGGCCTGCACGAGCACGAACGCCGAGGTCACGATCAGCGCGGAGAGCGCGAGCATGACCAGCTCGGTGCCGCGTCGTTTCGGCAGCTCACGAGGTGGGTTCGTCGTGTACTGAGCTGCCGCACCAGGTGTCGCTGGGGGCTGGGACATCAATTACCGCCCGAGTCGGGCGCCGGGCGGCAGTCCACCCCCGGTCGCTGTCCACCCTCGTTTCGGCCCGCGTTCGTGTCGGTCGGTTCCGCTGCGCGCTCCGACGACTCCGGCGTGGTGTCGTCGGGATCGCCGCCCTGCTCGACGCCGCCGAGTCCGCCGCCCTGGGCCTGGTCCGACTCGTCGTCGCAGAGTTCGAGCATATTGTTGCGCCGCAGCGTGTTGATGTACTCGCGCGACTCGGTGAGACCTTCGCGCTTGACGCCGTTGTTCAACGCCGCCCGCGCGTCCTGCTGCAGATCCTGGAGTCGCAGCGGCTCGCACAGCGACGCCTCGGGAGGGCAGGAACCCTCGGCCTGCTCCTGGAGGTCGAAGCCCAGGATGCTGCCGGGGACTCCCTGGAAGATCACGACCTCGTCGTCGGCCGCCACGCCGACGTAGTACTGCCGCAGCACGAAGTACCGGGTGGCGAAGGCCGCCGCGGCCAGCAGGACGAGCGCGAGCCCGAACGCCAGCAGCAGCCGCACGCGCTTACGGCGTTTGGCTTTTGGGTTCGGCGTGGTCTCCAGCTGCTCGGTCCGCTGGGGTTGCTGTGGTGGTGGAGGCGCGGTGAGCGCCCTCGCCCGCGCGGCGGGCGAGTCGCCCTGCGGGGCCTCGTCCGTGCCGTCACCGGCAGCGCCGCCCACGATGGGCGCGTCCTCGCCGAACTCCACGTCCACGACGTCGGCCACGATCACCGTGACGTTGTCGGTGCCGCCGCCCTTGAGTGCCAGCTCGATCATGCGATCGGCGCACTCCTGCGGATCGGGGATGCGCAGCGCCTCGGCCAGTGTCTCGTTGCTCACCATGCCCGAGAGCCCGTCGGAGCAGAGCAGGTAGCGGTCGCCGGACCTGGCCTCCCGCACCGTGACACTGGGCTCGACCTCGTGACCGGTGAGCGCCTTCAACAACAGAGACCGCTGCGGGTGCGTCGCGGCCTCCTCCTCGGTGATCCGTCCCTGTTCCAGCAGTTCGTTGACGAAGCTGTCGTCCCGCGTGATCTGGGAGAACTGTCCGTTTCGGAGCAGGTAGGCACGCGAGTCACCCACGTGTACGAGTCCGAGCCGGGAACCCGAGAACAGCACGGCGGTGAGCGTCGTGCCCATCCCGTCGAGGTCGGGGTCGTTGGCGACGAGCTCGGAGATGGCCTGGTTTCCCTGGCTGACGGCGTCGCGCAGCTGGGTCACCAGGTCGTCGCCCGGTTCGTCGTCGTCGAGGTGTGCGAGCGAGGCGATGACGACCTTGCTGGCGACCTCGCCGGCGGCGTGGCCACCCATGCCGTCGGCGAGTGCGAGTAGTCGTGGGCCGGCGTAGACGGAGTCCTGGTTGTTCGACCGAACCAGGCCCCGGTCACTGCGGGCCGCGTAGCGTAGGACGAGAGTCATGGGCGAAGCTCGATCACCGTCTTGCCAATCCGGATGGGACTTCCGAGCGGGACTCGGAGGGGTGCAGTGACCTTAGCCCGCTCCAGGTAGGTGCCGTTGGTCGAGCCCAGGTCTTCCACGTACCACTCGTCACCTCGCAGCGACAGGCGAGCGTGTCGCGTGGAGGCGTAGTCGTCGTCCAGCACCAGAGTCGAGTCGTCGGCCCGCCCCAGCAGGATGGGCCTGCCGTCCAGAGCGATCCGCGTTCCGGCGAGCGCCCCGTGGGTCACCACGAGTTGCCGGGGCAGCTTGTTCCTGTTTCGGAGCGGCGTCGACTTCTTCTGCTTACTGCCGCCGCGGCGGAGGCTGGGCAGGTTGACCCTCAGCCCCGACGCCGCGTAGAGGTCCGAGCGCACCACGCGGAGCGCGGCGAACACGAACAGCCAGAGCAGGACGAGGAATCCCACTCTGGTGAGTTGTACGACCAGCTCTGGCACCGGTTGTGTCAGCTCCCGCCTTCTCGCGCCCGACCTGCGGCGCCCACCGTCGTTCGACCGTCATCGGCCCCGCTGGGTCCCCGCATCGCCGCCATTATGCGGGACACGTGTGTGATCACCGTGCGGGACGCCGCAGTCGCGTGTTCAGCCCTGCGTGCGGAACACCAGCGAGGAGTGGCCGACCCTGATCACGTCGCCGTCGGCCAGCTGCCAGGTCTGCACCGGGGTGCCGTTGACCGTGGTGCCGTTGGTCGACCCGATGTCGGCCAGCGTGGCGCTCTGCCCGTCCCAGGTCACCTCGAGGTGCCGGCGCGAGACGCCCGTGTCGGGCAGGCGGAAGTCGGCGTCCTGACCACGCCCTATGACGTTCCCGCCCTGCTTGAGCGAATAGGTCCGGTTGGACCCGTCGTCGAGCTGGAGGATCGCGGAGAGCTGCCGGTTACCGCCCGGAGGCATACCGCCCGGGTAGCCCTGCTGCGCGTAGGGGTCACCGCCGGGCGGGGGCGGCGGAGGCGGCGGTGCCTGCGCGGGGTAGCCGCCGGGAGGGCTCGGCGGAGCCGCGTAGCCCTGGTCGTAGCCGGGAGGAGGGGGCGGCGGCTGGCCCTGGCCGTAGCCCTGGTCGTATCCGCCGGGCTGGCCGTAACCCTGGTCGTAACCCGGCTGGCCGTAGCCCTGGTCGTATCCACCGGGCTGGCCGTAACCCTGGTCGTAACCCGGCTGGCCGTAGCCCTGGTCGTATCCACCGGGCTGGCCGTAACCCTGGG
>NZ_VCEK01000002.1:582533-1134480 GCF_005862235.1 Saccharomonospora piscinae
GTCGTAACCCGGCTGGCCGTAGCCCTGGTCGTAACCGCCGGGCTGGCCGTAACCCTGGTCGTAACCCGGCTGGCCGTAGCCCTGGTCGTAACCGGGCTGTCCCTGTCCGTAGCCGTACTGGCCCTGCTGGCCGTACGGGTCACCCTGGTCGTATTGGCCGTAGCCGCCGGGCTGGCTCATTGGTCGGTCTCCTGCGTCGCTCATTCGTGCCGACCGCGCGGGGGGCCCGGTGTCGCTTGCCTTGACGTCCGGGTCGACGGTCGAGCGGGTTCTGAACTTTCCAGTATGCAGCGCCTCGTTGCGCTCTAGCGAAACTACGACGTCACCATAGGTGTCCCAGCCGTGCTCAGCGAGGTGCTCGGAGACGGCTTCGGCGAGCATGCGGGTGACCCGCTGTTCCTCCGCCGCCATGCGGTCGTAGTCCCCGGCGCCCAACGACACGACGTAGTGGTTGGGAGCGAGCTTGCGCCCGCCCGCGAGGTCCCTGACGTTGTCCTCACACTCCCGCTCCAGTTCCAACGCCACTTCCTGAGTGACGACGTTGCCACCGAATATCCGGGCGAAGGCATCACCCACGAGGTTCTCGAGGCGCCGATCGAAGCGCTGCACGCGTCCCACCGGTGACCACCTCCTTCCACGTGTGCCTTCGAGGCGATCGTATCGGGTTTTGCCGGTGTCACACCGGGCCCCGTGAAAGGCGTCTCGACAGGCTTGCTACGCTGTCCTCACTGTCGCAGTTGCTCGGGCGAGTGGCGGAATGGCAGACGCGCACGGTTCAGGTCCGTGTGTCCGGAAGGACGTGAGGGTTCAACTCCCTCCTCGCCCACCACAGCGAGAACGCCGTCGGGGAAGTCTCCCTGGCGGCGTTTTTCGTTGTCGGCCTGGTTACGGTGTCCCGCATGAGCGAACAGTGGTCGGCGCGTACCAGGGCGATCGTGGCCGGACGGCCCTCGGGGCAGGGGCAGCCGATGAACACCCCCATCGTCCCCGCCAGCATGCTCGGGCTGGACTACGCCCGGCAGGACGGAACCCCGACCTGGGCCGCGTTCGAGGCGGCGATCGGCGAGCTGGAGGGCGGCAGGGCGACGGCGTTCGCCTCCGGTGTGGCCACCGTCTCCGCCGTCCTGGACGGTCTCCGCGCGGGTGCGACGGTGGCCGTGCCGAGCGACAGCTACGCCGGGACCCGCAGCCACCTCGCCCACGAGCAGCGGGCGGGCCGCATCACCGTCGTGCCGGTGGAGCCGGGGGACACCGCCGCGTGGCTCGCCGCCGCGGGCGAGGCCGACCTGCTGTGGCTGGAGTCACCCACGAATCCGAGCCTGCACGTCATCGACATCCCGCGCATCACGGCGGAGTTGGCCGGCCGGGAGCACGCACCGCTGGTCGTGGTGGACAACACGTTCGCCACGCCACTCGGGCAGCAGCCGCTGGCGCTCGGCGCGGATGTCGTGGTGCACAGCGTGACCAAGTTCATCGGCGGGCACAGTGACCTCCTGCTCGGTGTGGCGATCGCCACGGACGACAAGCTGGCGAATGCGCTGCGGGACGCGCGTACCCGGATCGGTGCGACTCCAGGTGCCCTGGAGACGTTTCTCGCACTGCGGGGGTTGCGTACGTTGCCGGTGCGATTCGCGGAGGCCTCCCGCTCGGCCGCGCTGCTCGCCGAGCGGTTGTCCGGTCATCCCGCCGTGAGCGCGGTCCGGTACCCGGGGTCGGGTGCGATGATCGCGTTCGAGCTGCCGGACGCGGGCCGCGCCGACGCGGTGTGCCGCACGCTGGAACTCGTGCAGCACGCCACCAGCCTCGGCGGCGTGGAGAGCACGGTGGAACGGCGCGCGTCGCTGGCCGGCGACGAGCACGTCGCACCCGGCCTGATCCGGTTCAGTGTCGGGCTCGAGGACCCCGAGGATTTGTGGGCCGATTTAAACCGTGCGTTGTGTTCACTGAACTGACGAACAGTGGCTTCGCTTGTTCGGACGGTGGTTTCACGGGAAATTGACACCCTGTGTATGCTCCGCATCGCTGGGTGTCTGATCTTCACCTGACTGGGTTTTCCCCTTCCACCGTTGTGCTCTTAGGAGACTCATGAACAGCAGAAGAACGTTCGCCAGACTCGGTGCGTTCGCCGGAGCCACCGCGCTCGCCCTCTCCATCGGTTCCGTTCCCGCCGCCGCCGACGAGGGCAAGGCCGACTTTACCGACGGCGCCACCACGGGCTACCGGGTCAATGTGGACGGTGGCTTCCAGAACACCACACTGTTCGCGCTCGACCACAACGGCAGCTCGCTGGGCGCGTACTGCGTGGAGATCAGTGTCCGCGTCGACAAGAACCGGTCGCTGTTCGAGACGCCGTGGGACGAGTTCCCGAACCCGGACTCGCCGTTCCACGCCAACCGCGACCACATCAACTGGGTGCTGCACCACGGCTTCCCCGTCCAGGACCTGGGTGCGCTGGAGCAGACGCTGACCGAGCAGGGCGCGGAACTCCACGACGGATTGAACAAGCGCGAGGCCGTCGCCGCCACGCAGGCGGCCGTCTGGCACTACAGCGACGGCAAGGACATCGACCGCGAGGACCCGGTCCGATCGGACGACCCGGGCGCCGACGCCGACGTGCTGGCGCTCTACGACTACCTGACCGGTGAGTCCAATGTGGGCGTCTCCGAGCCGAACGCCTCGCTGGAGATCGGCCCCGAGCACGCCACCGGCGAGGCGGGTGAGCGCATCGGCCCGTTCACGGTGACCACCGGTGGCCAGATCGACGAGCTGGCCACGAACGTTCCCGAGGGCGTCACCGTCACCGACGCCGAGGGCAACGAGCTGACCGCCGGCGACATCACCGACGGCACCGAGCTCTACCTCGACGTGCCCGCCGAGCTGGCCGAGGGCTCGGGCGAGTTCGCGCTGTCCGCGACCGCCCAGCTGCCCACCGGCAGGCTGTTCGTGAGCGAGGGCTACGACCGCAAGCCCGCGCAGTCGCTCATCCTCGCGTCCTCTGAGGACACCAAGCTTTCCGCGATGGCCGGTGCCGAGTGGACCGCGGCGCCCGCGCCGACGACGCCGGAGGAGCCGACCGAGACGACGCCCACCGCGCCCGGCACCACCGAGTCGCAGCCCGCGCCGGTGGAGACCTCGCAGCCCAGCGTGACGCCCCAGGCGAACTCCGACGACCTGGCTCAGACCGGGTTCTCGGCGCTGACGCCGCTGCTGATCGGTGTCGGCCTGGTCGGCGCCGGTGCTGGTGCGATCTTCCTGCAGCGTCGCCGCAAGAGCGCCTGACGCCCGAAGCAGCTCTTCACGGCTGAAACGGCCACCTCTCACCCCGGGTGTGGAGGTGGCCGTTTTTTTGGTTGCACCGATCGTCGGCACGCCATTCCTCCAAAAGCACTATCCCGCCGTTGTGGTGTTGTTATCGTCAGCGGCCGGACATGGTTTTGTGGGGGTGCCGTGGAAATCCGCATTTTGGGCCCGTTGCAGGTGGTCGACGGTGAACGGGACATCGCTGTCCCGGCCGGCAGAATCCGGGCGTTACTGGCGGTGCTGGCCTGCCGGGCAAACCGCGTGGTATCGGTGCCGGAACTGGTCTCACAGCTCTGGGACGAGCCCGGAGCGGGCGCGCACAGCACCGGGCGCTCGTACGTGCGCAGGCTGCGCACTGCGTGCCCGGTGCCGCGAAGGCCACCCTCGCTGCGTCTGGCGCCGTGAAGGCCACCCTCGCTGCGTCTCATGCAGTGAAGGTGGCCTTCACGGCACCACACCCACCCGTCCGGGCCTGGCATACGATGGCCGCGACCGAGTCCCGCCACCCCGCCGCGAGGAGCGCCCGATGGCCGCGAGCGTGTTCGATCCCGGAGCCGGGTAGGCCATGGCCACGGACTTCCTGCGCGACGGACTGTTCCTCGTCGCCTGGTTCGGGTTGATGACGTGCGTCTGGCTCGGCTGGGCGCAAGAGGCGCCGCCGAAGCGCGCGGTGGGCTGGCTCGGGCTCGGCAGCGTTCTCGGGACCGCTGCCGCGGCGGCCGGTGGATACGCCGTCTGGGCGCACTGGGACGGCGCGTCCGCACTCGAAGGCCGGTTCGCGTGGTTCGGTGTGCTCGTCGGCGCCGAGGTGGTGGCGGCGGCGGTGGCCTGCCTGGTGTTGTGGCGCCAGGGAAGGGCGCGCTGGTTCTCCTTCGCGGTGGCGCTCGTGGTGGCGGCACACTTCGTTCCGCTGGCCGTGTTGCTGCAGGACTGGGCGTTGGCGATCCTCGGTGTGCTCCAGTTCGCGCTCGTGGTGGCTGCGGCGCGGTTCGCACGGCGGTGGTCGCTGACACCGAGCTTCCCGATCGGCGTGGCGATGGGCTCGACGCTGCTGCTGGCCTCGGGACTGGCCGCGCTGTGGTGGCTACCGGCCGGTCTCGCCTGACTCGCGAGCGGTCACGGCCTCGTGCAGGGCGAGGACCCGCCGCGCCTGTTCCACGTGCAGGTTCTCCACCATGCGGCCGTCCACTGTGACCACGCCCCTGCCGTCCGCCACGGCCCGTTCCAGGGCCTCGATGACGCGGCGGGCGTGCTCCACGTCGGCTTCGGACGGTGCGAAGACGCGGTTGCAGACGTCGAGTTGGTTCGGGTGGACGAGTGTCTTGCCATCGAACCCGAACTGCCGGGCCTGGACGCACTCGGCCTCGAAACCCTCAGCGTCGCGTACGTCGTTGTAGACACCGTCCACGATGGACTTTCCCGCCGCGCGGGCGGCCAGCAGGCAGAGTGACAGGCTCGGCAGCAGCGGTGCCCGGCCGGGCACGAACTCGGCGCGCAGTTCCTTGGCGAGGTCGTTGGTGCCCAGCACGAGCACGGTGAGCCGCTCGGACGCCGTCGCGATCTCCTCGGCTCGCAGCACCGCCGCCGGGGTCTCCACCATCGCCCACACCGCGGTGCGGGCGGGAGCACCGGCGTCGGTGAGTGCCCGGTCGACGGCGTGGACGTCGGCGGCCGAGCCCACCTTGGGCACCACGACGGCGTCCGGCCCCACCGGGGCCACCGCGCGCACGTCGGCGTCGTGCCAGGCCGACCCGAGTCCGTTGATCCGTACGGCCGTCTCTCGCTCGCCGTAGGCGCCCGAGGCGACGGCCTCGCACACCCGGTCGCGGGCGGTCGCCTTGGCATCGGGCGCCACGGCGTCCTCCAGGTCGAGCACCAGGGCGTCGGCGGGCAGGGTCCGCGCCTTCTCCAGCGCGCGCTCGTTCGCGCCGGGCAGGTAGAGCACGGAGCGGCGCGGTCGCATGGTGGCCTCCTCGTCACGGCGCCCACGGTGGGCGGCTCGCCGCCACCGTAGTGCGGGCGGCGGCTCCGGCGCTGCGGTGCCGGTCACCGGTACCGGGGGCCGCTCGCCCGGGGCATCACCCATACGGCCGCACCGCCCGACCGAAGTCACTCAGCCGCCCACCGACCGATCACCGACCGTGGGACGCCGCCGATCGCAACCGCGCCCGTGGAGCGCAGACGACGCCCGTTTGCGCTGGTACTCAGGTCACGTGCCGTTTTCGGCGCGGTGATCCGGCAGGCGAACTTCAGGGAGGCGGACTTCGTGGCGGTACCACCTGGGCAAACCGCGACAACGAGTGAGTCGAACGGCGTCCGGTCGATTCCCGGCCGAGTCAGCCCCACCATCGAGCTCCCGTCCGATCCCGCGGAGCTGGCCTCCCGGGCGGCGCCGCTGCTCGGCTGGCAGGGAACGGTGCTGCCGCAGCTGACGCTGTTCGGCCGGCGCGTGTTCGTGGTGGCGCGGCTCCGGCCCGACGCCCACGCGGAGCGCATCGCCACGGGGCTGCGGCCGGTCACCGACAGGGCCACGGTGGCGACCTGGACGTGGCCGGAGCTGGCGCGGGTCGCGCCTCCGCCCGCGGTCCACATCGCCGGGGTGCTCGCCGTGGCCCGGCACTGGCGCACGGGCATGGCGGCGGCGGTGCCGTTCGCCCGCTACGGCGAGGCCGCGATGGTGCTGCCGACGTCGATCACCATGAGCCACGACTACGTGGACCACTGCCTGCCCCGGGCCAGGATGTACGGCATCGGCACGGTCGCCGCCGACGAGAACGCCACGGTGGACCTCGACGTGACGTGCGGCGAGGACCGCATCATGCTCGGGGACGACGAGGTGTGGCGCTGGGTTCACGAGGTCGCCTACGAGCGGTTGCTGGCCTGCGAGGCGGCGGGCTCCACTGCCTGTGAACGGCGGGACGGCTAGCCTCGACGGTATGCGAGTCGTCATCGCCGGAGGACACGGCAAGATCGCGCTGCGCCTGGAGTCGTTGCTCGCCGCCGCGGGTGACACCGCCGTGGGGATCATCCGCACGGCCGAGCAGGCGGGGGATCTGCGCGAACGCAGTGCCGAGCCCGCGGTCCTGGATCTGGAGACCGCCACCCTGGACGAGGCCGTCGGCGTGCTCTCGGGGGCCGACGCCGCCGTGTTCGCGGCGGGTGCGGGCCCGGGTAGCGGGCTCGCCCGCAAGGACACCGTGGACCGGGCGGCTGCCGTGCTGTTCGCCGAGGCCGCCGAAGCGGCCGGGGTGCGGCGGTTCGTCCAGGTGAGTTCGATGGGCGCGGGCGCGCCGGTCGACGCGGAGGTCGAGGCCAGGGTCGGTGAGGTGTTCGCCGCCTACCTGCGGGCCAAGGCGGCGGCGGAGGACGATCTGCGCTCGCGCGACCTCGACTGGACCATCCTGCGACCCGGCAGGCTCACCGACGACCCCGGAACGGGCCTGGTCCACCTGGCCGACGAGGTGCCGAGGGGCGACATACCGCGCGACGACGTGGCGGAGGTGCTGCGACTGCTGGTCGCCGACAGCACCACCTACGGCCGCGCGCTGGAGCTGACCGGGGGCAACACTCCGGTGGCGGAGGCGCTCGAACGACTCTAGGAACCGGGGCCGAGGACCCGGTCCAGGTAGGCGTTGGCGAACACACCGCCGGGGTCGAGTCGCGACCGCACGCGCCGGAAGTCGTCGAATCGCGGGTAGAGCTCGCGCAGCCGCCCGGCGTCCAGATCGTGCAGCTTGCCCCAGTGCGGGCGGCCGTCCACCCCGGCCGCGATGCGGGCGAAGCCGGCGAAGTACTCCTCGTAGGGCATGCCGACGTACTGGTGGACGGCCACGTAGGCGGTGTCGCGGCCGTACGCCGTGGACAGCCAGATGTCGTCCGAGGCGGCCACGCGGACCTCCACGGGGAACGCCACAGGGTGCCGCAGCCGGGACACCAGCGCACGCAGGTCGCGGAGCACGTCGCCCAGCGCCTCGCGGGGCACCGCGTACTCGGACTCGACGAACCGCACCGCGCGGTGGGTCGCGAACACCCGGTGGGAAGCGTCGCTGTAGCGGCGGGTGGACAGGGCCGAGGACGCGAGCGAACCGAGTGCGGGCACCAGGCGCGGCACCGCCCTGCCGAGCCTGCAGAGGCTGCCGAAGGCGACGTTCTCCATGACGGTGTAGTCGAGGAACCGCCGCGCGGCGGGCAGCGGGCGTGGCGGCGTGCCGTCGGTGCGGCGCGTGTTGCGCTTGAGCAGGGCGTTGCGGCCGTACGGGAACCAGTAGAACTCGACGTGGTCGGTGGTCTCGGCGAGGTCGTCGAACTCGGCGAGCACGGTGTCGAGCGGATGCGGGCCCTCGTGTGCGTCGAGCACGAAGGCGGGTTCGCACTGGAGCGTCACGCTGGTGATGACGCCGAGCGCGCCGAGACCCACCCTGGCGGCGTCGAACAGGTCGCTGTGGTCGGTGGGGGAGCAGCGGACGGTGGAGCCGTCGGCCGTGACGAGTTCCAGTGCGCGCACCTGGGTGGCGAGGCCGCCGAAACGCGCCCCGGTGCCGTGGGTTCCCGTGGAGATGGCCCCGGCGACGGTCTGGGCGTCGATGTCGCCGAGGTTGGTCATGGCCAGGCCCAGCGCAGCCAGCAGGGTGTTGAGGCGGCGCAGTGTCGTGCCTGCCCGCACCGTCACGAGCCCGGCTTCGACGTCCGCGGAGACGAGTCCGGTGAACGCGCTCAGGTCGAGGGCGTCGGCGCCGGGATCGGTGGCGGCGACGGGGCTGAACGAGTGGCCGCTACCCAGCGGGCGCAGTCGCCTGCCGTGCCGGGCCGCCTCGGCGACCGCGTCGGCGATTCCCGGGGCGTCAGCGGGGCGGTGAGTCCGCCGCGGCAGTGCCACGGCGGTTCCCGCCCAGTTCGTCCACGGTCGCACCCGGACCTCCCTCGCCGTGTGAGCCACCATAGGTGAATGTGATTCGCATTTCAACGCGGCTTGTCGTACCGTTCTCGACGTGACCTCCGTGACCGTGGATGACCGAGCCCGGTACGACTCGGCGACCCGGCATCTCGACCCGCCGCTGGCCGTGATCGACCTTGATGCCGTCGACGCCAACGCCGACGACCTCGTCCGCCGAGCGGCAGGTACTCCCATCAGGATCGCCACGAAATCGGTGCGCTGCCGGGCACTGCTCGACCGGGTACTCGCCAGGCCCGGCTTCTCCGGGCTGCTGTGCTACACCCTCGCCGAGGCCCTGTGGCTGCACGAACAGGGCACCGCCGACGACCTCGTCGTCGCCTACCCGACCGCCGACACGGGCGCGTTGCGTGCCCTCGCCGCCGACGACGCCGCGCGGCAGGCCATCACCCTGATGGTGGATTCCCGCGAGCACCTCGACCTCGTCGACACCGTGCTCGGAGCCGCGCACCCGGAGATCCGGGTCTGCCTGGAGTTCGACGCCTCGTGGCGGCCCTTCCCCGGCGTCCACGTCGGCACCCGCCGCTCGCCGGTCCACACACCGAAGCAGGTCGGCAGGCTCGCGGAGCGGATCGCGGCGCGGCGCGGCTTCCGGCTGGTCGGGGTGATGGGCTACGAGGGCCAGATCGCGGGCGTACCCGACGGCGGCCCCGGCGTCTCCGGCGCCGTGACGCGGTGGATGCAGCGGCGTTCGGCCGCCGAACTGGCCGCGCGGCGGGCGGCCGTGGTGGCAGCGGTGCGGCGGGTCGCCCCGCTGGAGTTCGTCAACGGCGGCGGCACGGGCAGCCTGGAGTCCACCTGCGCCGAACGGGCGGTCACCGAGGTCACCGCGGGCTCCGGGCTGCTGGGCCCCGCGCTGTTCTCGCGGTACCGCCGGTTCACCCCCGCACCCGCCGCGCTGTTCGCACTGCCCGTGGTGCGCAGGCCGGGGCGCCGGGTGGTCACTCTCGCCGCGGGTGGTTACGTCGCGTCGGGCGCGGCGGGCCGCTCGCGGCTGCCGTCGCCGCACCTGCCAGCCGGGCTGAGCCTGCTCGGGATTGAGGGCGCGGGCGAGGTACAGACCCCGGTCCGGGGGCGCGCTGCGCGCGCACTGCGGCTCGGCGACCGCGTGTGGTTCCGGCACGCGAAATCCGGTGAGCTGGCCGAGCACTTCCGCGACTACCACCTGGTGTCCGGTGGGACGCTGGTCGGCAGCGCACCCACCTATCGCGGCGAGGGCCGCTGCTTCGGCTGACTCCGGGCGACTCACTCGCTTCGTCAGTCGCCGAACTTGCTCGCCAGGTAGCCCTTGATCAGAGTCTTGGTCTCGTCGATGACGTCCTGGTTGCCTCGCGGATCGAGGCGGAAGGCGTAGTTGAGCAGTCCGTCGGCCGCCTCGACGGCGATGGAGATCGGCAGCGCGACCTCCTCCTGCGAGAGCGCGAGGTGGGTGGTCACCAGCCCCGCGAGCGCGTCCACGACCACGCGGTTGTTGGTGCGGCGGTCGTCGAGCAGGCGCAGGTCCACGACGTCGCCGAAGTGGACGGTGGAGAAACCGGGGACGTCGCGGTGCATGGCGAGGTAGATGTCCAGCAGCGAGTCGACGATGTCCCACCAGTGATGCGGGTCCAGCGTGCCGAGGCGGTCGTTGACGGCGGTGATGAAGCGTTCCAGGTTCCGCTGGGTCAGCGCCTGCACCACGGCCCGCTTGTCGGGAAAGAACTGGTACAGCGAGCCCACGGCCACGCCGGCCCGTTTGGCGATGAGCGTGGTCGTGAGCCCTTCGTAGCCCACTTCGTCGAGCAGTTCGGCGCTCGCGTCGAGCATCCGTTCGACTCGTTTGGCGCTGCGCTGCTGGACCGGCTGCCTGCGAAGCGGAGTGGTGGTCGCCGCCTGCGTCGCGGTGTTGTTCTCGGACACGAAGTGCTCCTTGCTGTGCAGGTCAGCGACTTTATCGTGTCCGGTATCGGGTTCACCGTCGAGTGAACGCCTGACGTCGCGGAGTAGAGGTGAGGCCGCGGACCGGTGCCGGTCGGGGGGAGGGGGAGTGCAACGGCACCGGCCCGCGGGGTATCGGGGCCCAACCACGGGGCGGGTTCTCGCGGTGTGCGATGTGGAGTTGTTCGACGATCGTGGTGGCCAACCTAGCGCCGCCACCCGGACAGAGCCATTAACAGAGGCAAATCTTTCCGATTAATCGCCGAGGAACCGGCGGCCGGATCGTCACGCTCGGGGGTACGGACGGTCCGGCCGCCGGCGACTGGGACCGCCGCCGGGCGGAAACTGGGGAGCTGGCCGGGAGTTCGGCGGTGTGGGCGGTCATCGGCTGTGCCCTCCGGCCAGCGCGTGCCGTCCCGTCGCCCGGCGCGACTCCGGCACGTGGGCCAGCCCGCCCGCGACGAGATGGTCGTGCGCCACCTGCCACACCGAGCAGGGAGCCTTGCAGCGGTGCCACCGCGTCGAGCACGTCGGACAGTCGCCGCGCTCGTCGGGTTCGTGCGCTCGCAGAATGGTCCGCCAGCCCTCGGTGAGCCGGGGAAGCTCGGACCGGGCCACCGAGATCAGAGCCGGGCTGTCCGCTTCGTGCGCGAGGTCGGCGAGCATGTCGAGGCGTTCCCACACCGCGTTGCGGAGCACCTGCCCGAGAATTTGGTCCACCTGGTCCTCACCGTCACCTTTCCGCCAGTTCGGCGGCTTCGTTGAGCGCGGCCCGGAGTTGCCAGAGTTGGTCGGCCGAAAGGCGCGCCGCCTCTCCGGGAGGTCCGACGAGGACCACCTCGCCGTCGTCCACATACACCGCAACACAGCGATCACGGCTGATCAGGTCGCCGCACTGGACGCGCCAGACCACCCGGGCGCCCTCGTGCCGGCGGCCCGAGTCGAGGACGGAGTGGGGTGACCCGCTGCCGAAGCGGGTGGGCGCGAGGCCCGTCCCGCCAGCGGCTGCTGCGATCGAGTACACGCCCACCACGTCCTTCGTCCCGTCACTACGTCACTACGTCGCCACGTCGCCACGTCACTGTCATCGGCGGGAGGTTCGCGATCGCGCAACGTGTTCGCCCGGCCACGCACCTCCTGCTCCTACATTGCGGCGAACCGGACGCCCTGAGAAGCCTCGGTGGGCCGTGCAGCGGCGACCGGCCCGGCCCGCACGCCGAACGGTCGCGGGAGTTCGGCCCGACCGATCAGAGCCCCACAACGAGCCTTCGCACGGTTCAATAGGCGTTGCTTACGCTGCACACGACGCCCGACGGGACTGTGGAGGGGCGGACATGGACGCCAACGAGGACGCGAGGCAGAACCGCATCGACCCCGACGTGTGGGAGACCGGTGACATGCGGGACGCGCTGGCGGCTCGCAACGTCAGTGAGGTCTACCGCCAACTGCGGATGCACGGGATCTCGCAGCGGCAGATCGCCGCGATGACCGGCCAGTCACAGTCCGAGGTGTCGGAGATCCTCAAGGGTCGCCAGGTGATGGCCTACGACGTGCTGTCCCGCATCGCCAAAGGCCTGCGCATCCCGAGGGGCTACATGGGTCTCGCCTACGACGAGGCCACGAGGACCGACGTCGTCGGCCACGCCGACGAGCAGCAAGCTGAGGAGGACGAGTCCGTGAAACGACGGAAGTTCCTCGCGCACGCCGCCCAGGTCACGATGGGGGCCGCCGTGTTCGGGCCCGCCTCGGCGGCCTGGGCGTCGAGCCCCGGGAGGACACCGGCGCCGGGGCGCATCGGAATCACCGACGTTCGCCAGGTCGAGGCGGCCACCCGGGCCCTGAGAGCGCTCGACTACCAGTACGGCGGCGGGTTCTGCCGCGACGCGGTGGTGGCGCAGCTCTCGTGGGGCCAGCAGATGCTTCAGGCGAGCGGGTCGGAGAACGTCAGGTCCCGGCTGTACGTCGCGCTGGCCGACCTGCACAGTCTCGCGGGCTGGACGTCGTTCGACATCGATCTCGTCGACTCCGCGCGCAACCACTTCGCGCAGGCGCTCGAACTGGCGAAGCAGGGCGAGAACCACCCGCTCGTCGCCAACATCCTGTATCGCATGGGCAGGGTGTACCTGCACCAGGACGCGCCCAACGACGCGCTCAAGCTGTTCCAGTTGGGACAGTTGGCCGCGCAGGACTCCGGCTCCGAGCTCGCGGTGGCGGTCCTGTGCGCCAACGAGGCGTGGGCGTACGCCATGATGGGCAACGCCGAGCAGGCCATGAAGCTGCTGGGCAGGACGAGGGACGAGTTCCAGCGGGCCGACATCGCCAACGCGGAGTCGTGGGTGCGTTTCTTCGACGAGACCGACGTCCACGCGATGGTCGGCACCGTCCACACGACACTCGCCCAGCAGGCCGACCCCGCCCACACGCGGTACGCGATCCCGGCACTGCGCAGGGCCACCGACGCCTACGGCGACGACATGGCCCGCAGCAAGACGTTCAGCCTCAGCATGCTGGCGACCAACCACATGCTGGAAGGCGACATCGACCACGGCGCGAAGGTCGGGGGCAAGGCGCTGGAATGCGCCGAGGGACTGAAGTCGGCGCGGGTGAAGAAGCGGATGGAGCCGCTGCGTCAGGAGGCGGTGCGCCGCAGCAACAACGGCGACGCCCGCGACCTCGCCGAGCGGATGACCGACTTCTTCGCCTGAGGGGCGCGGAGCTGACCGGGCGGGGCGCGCGGCTTGGACGGGCGGTTCACCAGGGCCGAACTGGACGAGGTGCTGCGCCGGACGTGTGCCCGGCTCGGCCTGGACCACCGCGGCGCCGCACTCCTGCGGTTCACCAACAACGCCGTGTACTCCCTGGCCCGCGAGCCCGTCGTGGTGCGCATCGTGGGGTCACGGGCACTGCGGCACCGGGTGGCGAAGGTCGTGCGGGTGGCCCGCTATCTCGCCGAACACGAGGTACCCGCCGTGCGGCTGCTCGACGGCGTACGGCAACCGCTCTATGTCGGCGAGCACGTGGTGACCGTGTGGCACCGCGTGCCCGGCGCGGGACAGCAGGCCAGGCCGGCGGAGCTGGCCGGACTCCTGCGCCGGGTCCACGCACTGCCGCCTCCGGCTGAGCTGGTGCGCTGGGCGCCGCTGGCCGACGTCCGGGCCAGGGTCTCCGACGCCGAACAGCTCGCGGCGTCCGACCGGCGGTTCCTGCTGGACCGGTGCGCCGAGGTGGAGGAGGCGCTGCGCGGGCTGACGTTCCCGCTGCGGCCGTCGCTGGTCCACGGGGACGCGCATCCGGGCAACGTCATCGTCGGTGAGTCCGGTCCCGTGCTGTGCGATTTCGACTCCAGTTGCGTGGGCCCGCCGGAGTGGGATCTCGTGCCCCTCGCGGTCGGGCACGAGCGATTTCACGACCCGCCGCAGCGCTACGGCGAGCTGGTGCGCCACTACGGCTTCGACGTGACGGCGTGGGAGGGCTTCGAGGCCCTGCGTGCCGCGCGGGAACTCAAGCTGACGACGAGCGTGCTGCCGATCGCGCGCAGCCATCCGAGGGTGCGCCACGAGTTGGCGCGCAGGCTCGGTGACCTTCGCGCGGGCAGGACCGACACCCGATGGCGCCGTTATCGCTGACGCCGAAAGCACGCATTCGGCGACGGCTACCCGCCGTTCGTCGCTTGCCCGGAACGGGGTGAGCGAGGGCGGGAAGCCGGTGAAATTCGGCCGGGCCGAACCCGACTGTAATCCACGTCACGTGGTGGTCGTCAAGGGTGTCCTCGTGAGAACGGCCGCGATTCCCAACGCCAGGCCGAGCACGGCCAGTTCGACGAGTGCGAACGAGGTGAGGGCCGTGCGCCGGTGCCGGACGACGCCGGGCAGCAGCTTCCACCGCGTGTAGCCACCGAGCGCGGCGATCGCGCCCAGCGCCACGATCTTCGCGAGCAGCAGGTGCCCGTAGGTGGTGGTGACGATTCCCGGCCACGGCTCGACGGTGGGGTGCTGGACGAACTCGACCAGCCCGCTGAGGGCGCCGGTCGCCACCGTCACCGCGAGGCACGCCGTGGCCAGGCGCGAGAACCGGGGCAGCGCGACGGCCAGCAGGCCGCGGTGCCGCCCGGCGAGCACGACGACGGCCGCGAGCCCGCCGGTCCAGGCCACGGCGCTCACGATGTGCAGTTCGAGCAGCACCATCGTGTACTCGGCGAGGTGGGACGTGGCGGCGTGCCCGGTGACCGGCAGCGGGAGCAGCGCGAACAGGCCGCAGCCCACCACGAGTTCGGGCGGAACCCGCCGTCCGAGGCGCTGTGCCGCCACGGCGAGTGCGGCCTGGACCAGGGCGAAGCCCGCCACCACCAGCAGGGCCTTGCCCGCCGCCACCGTGGCGACGTAGGAACGGAGGTCGGCGAACGAGACGGCCGGGGCCGAGGGGCGGTACTCGGCCGCCTGGAGCACCAGGCTCACGAGTGCGGCCACCGCCCACACCACTGCCGCCACCGCGACGCCGGTGCGGGCGCGGCCGAACGCCGCCGCGGCCGAAGCGGGCGCCCGTTGCCCGGCCAGCAGGGGAAACAGGGCGAAGCCCACGGCGGCGACGGCGGCGAGGTCGAGCGTGGCCCGTGCGAGTGGCAGCCCCACGCGCACGGCGGTGTCCACCTGGGCGATACCGCTGACCGGTGCCGCCGCGGTGAGCCCGAGCCCGGCGAGTACTCCGGCCAGCGCGGCCGTGACCACCGCGACCACGGGGCCGAGCCGGGACAACCACGAGGCCGGTGCGGCGGCGGGTCTGCTCACCCTGTCGAGATTACGCATCGCGCCTCCTGTCGAGAGCGATTAGCCGGGCGGCGAGCGGGCACCCTCTCGGCCGTACGAGCCCAGGAAGGCGGCTGATGACCGGGTACTCCGAAGACCCCGAGCACCCCGAGCACCCCGAGCATCCCGCGAAGCCGGACCAGCGGATGCGGGCCGACGTGGAGCCGGAGCCCGGGCGGGCCGACCGGCCCGCCAGGACCGACCGCGTCGTCTTCAGCGTGGCCGCGGTGATCGCCCTCGCCATCGTGGCCTGGGGAGTCTCCTCGCCCAGCAGCCTGGCCGCCGTGGCGGACACGGCGCTGAACGGCGCGGTCATTCCGTACGGCGGGTGGGCGTTCGTCCTCACGGCGGGCGGGTTCGTGGTGTTCGCCCTGTGGATCGCCGTCAGCCGCTACGGCCGGATTCCGCTGGGCAGGGACGACGAGCTGCCGGAGTTTCGGACGGTCTCGTGGATCGCCATGATGTTCAGCGCCGGAATGGGCATCGGGCTCATGTTCTTCGGGGTGTTCGAGCCCGTGGCACACCTCACCAGCCCGCCGCCCGGCACGGTGCCCGCCAACTCCGACGACGCCGTGCATCTCGCGATGGCCACGACGCTGTTCCACTGGACCGTCCACCCCTGGGCGATCTACTCGGTCGTCGGCCTGGCCATCGCCTACAGCGCGTTCCGCAGGCGGCGCAGCCAGTTGATCTCGGCCGTGTTCGAGCCGCTGATCGGCAGGCGGCGCAGCGAGGGGCCGCTGGGCAAGGCGATCGACGTCATGGCGATCTTCGCGACGCTGTTCGGTTCGGCTGCCTCGCTGGGGCTCGGCGCGTTGCAGGTCGGCGGCGGACTCGCCTCGGTGGGGTGGATCGACGATCCGGGCACCGGGCTGCTGGTGGTCATCATCGCGGTGCTGACCGTGGCGTTCGTGGCCTCGGCCGTCTCCGGGATCGCCAAAGGAATCCAGTGGCTTTCGAACATCAACATGGTGCTCGCCGCCCTGCTGGCCGTGTTCGTGCTGGTTGTCGGTCCGACGGTGCTGATCCTCAACCTGGTCCCGGGGGCCATCGGCGACTACCTGCGGGAACTGCCCGCGATGTCCGGGCGCACGGGGGTCACCGGCGGTGCCGACATGCAGGCGTGGCTGGGGAGCTGGACCGTCTTCTACTGGGCGTGGTGGATCTCCTGGACCCCGTTCGTGGGCATGTTCATCGCCCGGATCTCCCGTGGTCGCACGATCCGGCAGTTCGTGATCGGCGTGATCGCCGTACCCAGCGTCGTGAGCCTGGTCTGGTTCGCGATCTTCGGTGGCGCGGCGATCGAGGCGCAGCGTTCCGGCGTGGACATCGCGGGCGCGGGCGGTGAGGAGGCGGCGACGTTCGCCCTGTTGGAGACCCTGCCGTGGTTCGTCCCGCTCGCCGTGCTGGTGATGCTGCTCGTGTCGATCTTCTTCGTGTCCGGTGCCGACGCGGCCTCGGTCGTGATGGGAACGCTGTCGCAGCGCGGGTCCGTCGGCCCGCACCGCAGGATCGTCATCTTCTGGGGTGTGGTGATGGGTGCCGTCGCGGCCGTGATGCTGCTGGTCGGCGGCGACGACGCGCTCACGGGGCTGCAGAACCTCACCATCCTCGTCGCGGTGCCGTTCGTGCTCGTCATGATCGCGTTGTGCGTCTCGCTGTACCGGGACCTGCGTCGCGATCCGCTGGTGACCAGTGAGGACGAGATCATGCGCTCGTTGCGGCGCCAGCACCACGACCGCGAGGCCGGGCGGGCCGCGACGCTGCGGCATCCGCTGCGCGGGCGCAGGCGGTAGGGTCCGGCTCGGCTTTCCCGGCCGGGCCCCACCGCCTTCGGGAGGGCCGGAGCCCGTCAGTCCTCCGAGCGGCCCATGCGCAGGGCCACCACGAGGCCCGCCACCAGCAGCACGGCCGCACCCGCGAGCCAGACCCACACCGGCACGCCGCCGGAGCCGTCCTCGCTCGCGGTCCGATCCTGCTCGGCGCCGTCCTCACCGGGAGCGGCACCGTCCTGCTGCTGTTGCTCGGCCCCGGAGTCACCGGAATCGCCCTGCCCGGCACCCGGCACCTCGGTGTCGGGCGCACCGCTGGCCTCGCCGGGCCCCGGCGCCGTCAGCGTGAACCGGATCTCGTCGGACACCGGGTGCCCGTCGGCGGAGAGGATGCGGTAGCCGACGACGTACTCCCCGGCTGGGCCGAGCGGGCGCAGCGGGGCGGTGACCGTGTCGCCGTCCACCGTCACGGTGCCCTCGGCCCACTGGTCGCCCTGCGGGCCGGTGAGGGCGACCTCGTTGACGTCGGCTTCCTGCACCGGCTGGTCGAACGTCAGCACGACCTCGGTCGGCGCGGTGTCCAGCTCGTCGCCCTCGGCCGGCGCGGACGAGATGAGCACGTTGTGGGCGGAGGCGGGCAGTGCCGTCACGGCCAGGCCCACGAGCGCGACCGCGAGGGCGGTGACCAGCGCCGCGAGCCGCCTCACGACCGGCCTGCCTTCCTGGCGCGCAGCGTGGCGCCCACGCCGAGGCCGAATCCCAGCGCGCCGAGTGCCAGGCCCACGCCGCCGAGCCAGCGGGCGGTCTCGTCGGTCGAGTCGCCGCCGTCGGCGTCGCTGGCGCTGTCGGCGCTGCCGGTGTCCTCCTCGGCCGCACCTGCTCCGCCGTGGCCGTGGCCGTCTCCCGAGGATGCGGCGAGTTCCACGACGGGGGCGGGCCGCTCGGGCTCGTCGCCGGTCGTGGGGTCCTCGTCCCAGTTCACCACGGTGCCGTCGGAGTAGGTCTGCGCGGCGGGCAGCACCATCGTGTCCACGTCCTCGGGCAGGGAGCCGAGCACGAGTTCGAACTCCTCGTACGACGCGGTGCCCGCCGCGATCTCGTGCCCGTCCTCGGCCGTCCAGGTGACGGCGGTGACGACGTTGTCGTCCTTGCTCACCTCGGCGGTCCACCCCGCGACGGGCTTGGTCCGCGCGGTGGTGATGCCGTACTCGGCGGGCAGCGTGACCTCCACCTTCGTGGTGCCCACCTCCTGCTCCTCGTTGGGCACCCGGAGCGCGACGGCCCCGTAGCCGCCCTGCTCCGGCGGGTCGCCGTAGACGTTGGCGGTGACGTGGGCCGAGGCGAGGCCGCCCGCCAGCAGCAGGCTCGTGGTGGCGGCGGCGGTGACGACCGCGCCGCGCACAAAACGTCGATTTGTCGACAACAAAGGATCCTCCTGATCCGGGGAATGGTGACTGCGTCGATCGATCAGGAGGTGGGTGGTGGTCCGCGCAACGGGTGGGCCCTGCGGAGCAGGACCTCGACGGCGCGGAAGGCGCCCTGGGGCGTGCCGCCGAGGGGCGCGGTTCCCTCGGGCGCCGGTGAGCCGCACACCACCACGAACAGCACTCGCAGTGCCCACAGCGCGCTGATCGCTACGGCGAGCATCGCCTCGGCGTGGGCCAGGACCAGTGCCGTGACCACCGTGGCGACGACATGGCACGCCAACATGGCCGGGCCCTCCACCGCGTGCCCGGACAGCTCCCCGAGAACGAGGTGGGTGACGAGCTGCGCACCGCCGAGGACCAGCAGGATGCCGCCCCGGCCCCGGGTCTGCGATGCGAGCGCGGTGGACACCCAGCCGATCAGCACGGTCATCGCGACGGTGGGAACCAGGTGGGGCAGGTGCCCGCCCCCGAGTGTGTGTGCCGTCACACTGAGAATGGCCGAGCAGCTCGCGAGCAGAACGCCCCGGATTCCGCGCAGTGCGCGGTCGGGGGCTCGGCTGCGGCTCACGAAGACCAGCCTATGGGATGGACCGGTCGAGACGAATCCCGTCCATTGCTTGCTACTTGCGCGAGGATCGTGAATTGTAATTGCGCCACTGACATCTGCCAAGCGACCGAGCGGGTGGTCCATGAGTCTATTCGAGTACGTAGCCGATCGATGGGAGCGGTTGTCGCTCCAGGCGTTCCTCCACGTGAGTGAGGTCGTGCAGGCGACGATCATCGCGGCGGTGCTCGGGGTCCTGATCGGCATCGCGGTCTACCGCAGCCCCGCCGGGTCCGCGGTCGCCACCGCGCTGGCCAGCGCGATCCTCACGATCCCGTCGTTCGCGCTGCTGGGGCTGCTGATTCCGGTGGTCGGGCTGGGGGCGACCCCCACGATGATCGCGCTGGTGCTGTACGCGCTGCTGCCGATCACCCGCAACACGATCGTCGGGCTCGCCGGGGTCGACCCCGCGATCAGCGACGCGGCCAAGGGCATCGGGATGAACCGCGTGTCGGTCCTCAGCAGGGTGGAACTCCGACTCGCCTGGCCGGCCATCCTCGCCGGGATGCGGGTCGCCACGCAGATGTTGATGGGCATCGCGGTGATCGCGGCCTACGCCAAGGGCCCTGGCCTCGGCAGCGAGGTGTTCTCGGGCCTGACCAGGGCGGGCAGCGCCAACGCGACCAACCAGGCGCTGGCCGGGACGCTCGGCGTCGTGATCCTCGCCCTGCTGCTGGAGGGCGTCTACTTCCTGATCGCTCGCCTCACCGTTTCGAGGGGTATTCGTGGTTGACACAGTGTCTGACCAGGCTGACCAGCCCACTGGCGCCGAAATCCAGTTGGAGAACGTCACCAAGCGCTATCCGGGCAGCGCGGAACCCGCTGTGGCCGACGTCAGCATGACGATCCCGGCCGGCAAGATCGTGATTCTCGTCGGCCCTTCGGGGTGCGGCAAGACCACCACGATGCGGATGATCAACCGGTTGATCGAGCCGACGTCGGGCCGCATCACCATCGGCGGCGAGGACGTCCAGGCGATCGACGGCGACCGGCTGCGCCGCAAGATCGGCTATGCCATCCAGCAGGCCGGGCTGTTCCCGCACTTCACCGTGGCGCAGAACATCGCGGTGGTGCCGGGCCTGCTCAAGTGGGACCGCAAGCGCATCAGCGACCGGGTCGACGAGCTGATGGACCTGGTGGGGCTCGACGCGGGCGAGTTCCGGGACCGCTATCCCCGCCAGCTCTCGGGCGGGCAGCAGCAGCGCGTCGGCGTGGCCAGGGCGCTCGCCGCCGACCCGCCCGCTCTGCTCATGGACGAGCCGTTCGGAGCGGTGGACCCCATTACCAGGGGCAATCTCCAGGACGAGTTGCTGCGGCTCCAGTCGGACCTGCGCAAGACGATCGTGTTCGTCACCCACGACTTCGACGAGGCCGTGAAGCTGGGCGACAAGATCGCGGTGCTCGGTGACCAGTCGTCCATCCAGCAGTACGACACGCCGGAGGCAATCCTGGCCAACCCGGCCAACGACATGGTGGCCGGGTTCGTCGGCGCGGGCGCGTCGCTCAAGCAGCTGACCCTGCTGCGCGTGCGCGACGTCAGCTACAGCGACAACACGCTCACCGCGTCGGCCGCCGACACCACCCCGGCGGCCCTGCGCACGCGGATGACCGAGCAGGGCCGGACCTACGCGCTGGTGCTCGACCGGCGGCGCAGGCCCGTCCGGTGGGTCCACGTCCGCGACCTTGGCGCGGCGACCTCGCTGGTGACGGCGGGCAGGCCGGTCGGCGACGCGGTGAGCACCCAGTCGACGCTGCAGGACGCCCTGGAGGCGATCCTCGCCGAGGGCGGAAACGCGGTGGTCACCGGCTCGCGCGGCGAGTACGTCGGCACCATCGACATCGCCACCGTCACCGACACCATCCAGCAGCTGCGCACCGAGCACGTCGAGGCGGGACGGGGTGAGGCATGACCACCACGGAGCTCTCGGGGTTCTCCACGGAATCGGGCTCGACCAGAGCCGAGCGCGTCCGCCTGCTGGCCCAGCCCGCCGTGGTGGTCGTGCTGGTCGGTGCCGTGGTGACGTGGGCGCTGACCCGTGAAAGCGACGCCATCGAGGCCGAGCTGCTGACCGGCGGCGAGCTGCTGACCAAGACGTGGGAGCACCTGCTGATCACCGCGGTCGTGACGGCGATCGTGGTGGGGATCGCGGTGCCGCTCGGCGTGGTGCTCACGCGCTCGTGGGCACGACCGGTGTCGCCGGTGTTCATCGGCATCGCCAACATCGGCCAGGCCGCCCCGGCGCTCGGTGTGCTGGTGCTGTTCTTCCTGTGGAGCGAGTGGGAGGGCCTGTGGGCGGCGGCGCTGCCCATCGCCTTCTACTCACTGCTGCCCGTGCTGCGCAACACCATCGTCGGGATCGACTCGGTGGACCCGGCGCTGGTCGACGCGGGCAGGGGCATCGGCATGTCGTCGTCGGCGGTGCTCCTGCGCATCGAGCTGCCGCTCGCCGTGCCGTTGATCCTCGCGGGGCTGCGCACCTCGCTCGTGCTGGCCGTGGGCACGGCCACGCTGGCGTTCTTCGTCAACGGCGGCGGGCTCGGTGAGCTGGTAGACGCGGGCTACAAGCTCAACCGCACGTCGGTGCTGGTGGTCGGTGCCGTGCTATCCGTGGGCCTCGCCCTGATCGTGGACTGGCTCGGTGCGCTGCTGGAGAACTACCTCGGACCGAAGGGACTGACATGAGCACCTCAGGCGTGGCCAGGCGGGTGCGGGCCCTGCTCGCCGTCGTGCCGCTCATGGCAGTGGGCGCGTGCGGGCTGAACCTGAACGCCGCGCTGCCGTTCGACGTGCAGCCCGGGTCGATCCGTGCGGTGCCGGAGCTCGACGGCGTCGAGGTCACGGTGGGGTCGAAGGACTTCACCGAACAGATCATTCTCGGCTACATCGCCGAGCTGGCCCTGGAGGCCGCGGGCGCCGAGACGATCGACCTCACCAACATCAGCGGGTCGAACAGCTCGCGGTACGCACTGCTGAACGGGCAGGTCGACCTCCAGTGGGAGTACACCGGCACGGCGTGGCTGTCCTACCTCGGCAACGACGAGCCGCTGCCCACCGAGCAGGAGCAGTACGAGGTCGTGCGGGAGGCGGACCTGGCCGAGAACGGTGTCGTGTGGCTGCCGTACTCGCAGGTCAACAACACCTACGCCTTCGCGACCACGGAGGCGTACGCCCAGGAACACGACCTGCGCACGATGAGCGACGTCACGGACTTTCTGAAGGAGAACCCGCAGGAGGCCGTGTTCTGCATCGAGACCGAGTTCGCGAACCGGCCGGACGGGATGCCGGGCGTGCAGGAGACCTACGGGTTCCCGACGACCACCACGAAGACGTTCGGGACCGGCGCCATCTACGCCGCGGTGGACAACGGGACCTGCAACTTCGGCGAGGTGTTCACCACCGACGGTCGCATCGCGGGGCTGGACCTGCGGGTCATCGAGGACGACAAGCAGTTCTTCCCGCAGTACAACGCCTCGGTGACGTTGCGGGAGGACTTCGCGTCCGAGCACCCGCAGCTCGCCGACGTCATGGCGCCCGTCACGGAGGCGCTGGACAACGAGGAGATCATCGAGCTGAACAAGCAGGTGGACGTGGACGGCCGCGACGCGGCCACGGTCGCGAGGGACTGGATGGTGGAGCAGGGCTTCATCACGGTGCCGGACGGCCAGTAACTCCGTGTCCGCAGATTACGTAGCCGTGTCCTCAGCCCGCGTAGCCGTGTTCGCGGTTCAGGGAGCCTCGCCGGGAGCGTGAATCCCCAGCCTGCGCAGCACCTCGGTCTCCACGGTGTCCAGTTCGGCCCCGACCGCGCGGTGAGCCGCCTTGCGGCGCGCGGCCGGCATGCGCTCGGCCGCGCGCACCGAGGCGGTGAGCTGTTCGAGCGTGCCGCGCGAGCGGGTGACGAACTCCCGGTCGTCCGCGGTGGCCCGGGAAGCGTTCGCGAGCTGGGTGAGTCCGTCGGCGGCCCCCGCGATGCGGGCGAGCAGCATGCCGCCTCTGCCGCTGTACTCGGGTAGCTGCGCCACGTCGATGCCCAGCCGCCGCGCGTGCTGCCGGTCGTAGGCCTCCCGAAGCGCTCCGGCCGCGCGCACTAGCAGCGGCGCGAGCGCGGGCACGGCGGCGGGAACGACGACCTTCGCCACCTTCACGGCGTTCTTGGCGCGTTTCGGCGTGATCCCGGTGTCGTCGCCGGTTCCGCCGTGTGCTCGCTTCGCCCTGCGGCCCATCACCGGGTCCCTTCGTCGTGCTGGTGCCTGCGGTGTTCGATCGTGAACTTACTGGCCGCCTCCGGCGCGGGCACGTCGGCTCCGTGTCAGTGGCCTCTCATACAGTGAAGGCATGGCAGTCGAGGTGTTGTTGGACGCGGGGGTCGTCACGCGGTGTCGCCGTCGTGTCCACCTCGACCACGAACCCATACCCCGGGACGTGCCGCTCACACCGCCTGATCCGGCGGCCGAGCAGCGCATCGCCGACGCGAGAACGCACCGCGCGCGGATCTCCGAGTGGCTGCGAGCCGACACGGAGGGTAGCTGGGCCGTCATCCCGGGGGAGTTGCCCGCCGCGGAGCGACGGCGGCTGACGCGGGAGGCGCTCGACGACGGCGTGTCCTACGTCTGGGGCGCGCTGCTGCCGTCGGACGACGAGGCGGGCAGGCGTGGCGGTGTCGAGCTGCTGGTGCGGGCCTCCTCCGGCTACGCGCCGGTGCTGGTGGTGCGACACCGCGTCACGGACCCGGGGCAGGGTGCCCGCACCACCGTGTTGCCCACGGTCGACCCGGACGCCGCCGTCGTGGACACCACCCGGCGACCGCGTTCGCAACCTCGGGACCAGTTGCGGCTCGCGCACGCGCGCCGGTTGTTGCAGGCTGCGGGGTACGCGGAGCCGCACCGCGCGGTGGGCGGGGTCGTCGGGCTGGACGCCGACGTCGTGGTGTGGCACGACCTCACGGCGCCGACGTGGCCGGGTCACCGCAGCGCGCTGCGCGAGTACGACGACCGGTTCGCCGACCGGCTCGCGGTCGCGCGCGCGGCGGCCACGCGCGCCGAGGCGCTGGCGGTGCCCTCGCGAATTCTGGAGTGCAAGCGCTGCCCCTGGTGGCCGGTCTGCGAGGCGGAGCTGCGGCAGGCCAGGGACGTGAGCCTCGTCGTGCGGGGCGAGGACGCGGTGGAGCTGCGCAACGCCGGTATCTCCACTGTGGACAAGCTGGCCGCGCTCGACCCGGCCGAGGAGTCGCCGATCCAGTGGACCGGAGCGCCGTTCGCCGACGCGGTGGCGCTGGCGCGGGCCTGGCTCGCCGACCTCACGGTGGTGCGGCGGGTGGAGACGGTCCACGTGCCGAGGGCCGACGTCGAGGTCGACATCGACATGGAGAGCTTCGGTGACGCGGGCGCCTACCTGTGGGGATGCCTGCTCAGCGGGGCGGACATCGGCGTCGAGCGCGGCTACCGCGCGTTCGCGACGTGGGAGCCGCTGCCGACCGACGACGAGGCGCGCTCGTTCGCGCGGTTCTGGGCGTGGCTGACCGACGTGCGCGAACGCGCGACCGCGGCAGGACTGTCGTTTCGCGCCTACTGCTACAACGCGCTGGCGGAGAACCGCTGGCTGTACGGGTCCGTGGAGCGCTTCGCGGGCCGGGACGGCATCCCGGAGCGCGAGGAGCTGCGGCGCTTCACGGAGTCGCCGGAGTGGGTCGACCTCTTCCGCAGTGTCTCGGAGCAGTTCCTGTGCGCGCGGGGCAAGGGCCTGAAGGTGGTGGCGCCGGTGGCCGGGTTCTCGTGGCGTGACCCGGAGGCGGGTGGTGAGGCGTCGATGCGCTGGTACCGCGACGCGGTGGGGATGGACGGCGGCGTGCCGGACCCGGCTCAGCGGGAGCGGCTGCTGCGCTACAACGAGGACGACGTGCGGGCCACGTACGCGCTCCGGACCTGGATGAGCGACGAGGCCGGGCACGCCGTCCCGTTCATGGGCCAGCTGTAGCGCCCGCTCAGCGTGGCGACATGCGCAGCCCGCCGTCGAGGCGGATGACCTCGCCGTTGAGGTAGTCGTGCTCGACGATGTCCACGGCGAGCTGGGCGTACTCGTCGGGGCGGCCGAACCGCTTGGGGAAGGGCACGGAGGCGGCGAGTCCCTCCCGGAACTCGTCGGTCACGCCGGCCATCATCGGGGTGTCGATGATGCCGGGGGCGATGGTCATCACGCGGATGCCGTGGGAGGCGAGGTCGCGCGCCGCCGGGACGGTCATCCCGGCCACCCCGCTCTTGGACGCGGAGTAGGCGATCTGCCCGATCTGCCCCTCGAACGCGGCGACCGAGGCGGTGTTGACGACCACGCCACGCTGACCGTCGTCGAGGGGTTCGGTGTCGGCCACGGCCTGCGCGGCCAGGGTCATGACGTTGAAGGTGCCGATCAGGTTGATCTCGACGACCCTGCGGAACAGGTCGAGGTCGTGGGGTCCCTTCTTGGACAGGATGCGCGAGGAGTGCCCGACCCCTGCGCAGTTCACGACGATGCGCAGCGGTGCCTCGGACGCGGTGGCGGCCTCGACGGCACCCCGGACCTGCTCGGCGTCGGTGACGTCGGCCTCGACGTAGGTGATGCCCTCGCGGGTGTCGGCCTTGGCGATGGACGGGGCCAGGTCGGCCGCGAACACCCGCGCTCCCCTGGCGGCCAGTGCCGCCGCCGTCGCTGCGCCGAGGCCGGACGCGCCCCCGGTGACGAGTGCGGTGGTGTTGGCGATCTGCATGCGCGTGATCCTCCTGCTGTCGTCGGCCCGCCGGGGTTGTCGGCGGGGCATCCCGGACCTAGGTTAACGGGCGTTCGCGTCACTCGGGATGCTGTGCGGATCGCGACCGGCTGTTAGTTGTGCGTACGAAGTGATCACCCTTATGGTCGATGTCGTGTTCACGTCCAGACCGGAACTCGCCGGGACGCACGGCATGGTGGCCACGACCCACTGGCTCGCCTCCGCCACGGGGATGGCGGTGTTGGAGGACGGCGGGAACGCCTTCGACGCGGCCGTGGCGGCAGGGTTCGTCCTCCAGGTGGCCGAACCGCACCTCAACGGGCCTGCCGGGCAGGTACCCGCGCTCTTCGTGACCGCGGCCGATCCCACCCCGCGCGTGCTGTGCGGGCAGGGGACCTCACCCGCCGCGGCCACGCCGGCCCGCTTCGCCGACCTCGGGCTGGACCTCGTCCCGGGAAGCGGGCTGCTGTCCGCGACCGTGCCGGGAGCGTGGGACGCCTGGCTGCTGCTCCTGCGCGACCACGGCACGAAAAGTCTGCGGGACGTGCTCAAGTACGCCATCTCGTACGCCTGGAAGGGTGTGCCCGTGGTCGGGCGCATCACCGCGACGATCGACGCGGTCTCCGACCTGTTCGTCCACCACTGGCCCAGTTCGGCTCAGCTGTGGCTGCCGGGAGGCGAGGCACCGTCGCCGGGGTCGCTGCACCGCAACCGCACGCTCGCTCGCACCTGGCAGCGGCTGCTGGGGCAGGCCGAGACACAGACGGACCGCGAGGCCCAGATCGACGCGGCGCGCAGGGCGTGGTCCCACGGCTTCGTGGCGGAGGCCGTCGACGAGTTCAGCCGCACCGCGTTCCGCGACGACTCCGGCCGTGACCACGCGGGACTGCTCACCGCGGACGACCTGGCTTCGTGGGAGGCCACCTACGAGGACGCGGTGGTCACCGACTTCGGCGAGTGGAGCCTCGTCAAGTGCGGTGCCTGGACGCAGGGCCCGGTGCTGGCCCAGCAGTTGCGGCTGCTGGAGGGCTTCCGTGACCGGTTGCGCTACGACAACGGGCGTCCCGACGCGGAGACCGTGCACCTGGCCACGGAGTGCGCGAAGCTCGCGTTCGCCGACCGGGAGGCGTGGTACGGCGACACCGACGTCGATCTCGCGACCCTGCTGTCGTGGGAGTACGCGCAGCAACGGCGCGCGCTCGTGGGGGACGAGGCCAGCGGCGAACTCCGGCCGGGCGGGCCCGATCCACGGTTGCCCGCCGTGCTCGCACGCACCCGGGGCGAGGCCGCCGGGACCGGCGCGGTCGGGGAGCCGACCGTGGACCCCGCCGGCCGCACGCGCGGCGACACCGTGCAGCTCGACATCGTCGACGCCGAGGGCAACATGATCTCGGCGACGCCGTCGGGCGGGTGGTTGCAGTCCTCGCCCACCATCCCCGAACTCGGCTTCTGCCTCGACTCGCGGGCGCAGATGTTCTGGCTGGAGGAGGGCCTGCCGAACTCGCTGGCCCCGCGCAAGCGGCCCCGCATCACGCTGTCGCCGTCGATGGCACTGCGTGGGGGCGAGCCGACGCTCGCGTTCGGCACTCCGGGCGGCGACCAGCAGGACCAGTGGCAGCTGTGCTTCTGGCTCGCGCACACGCTGGGCGGGCTGAACCTCCAGGAGGCCATCGACTCGCCCGCGTGGCACACGACCGCGTTCCCGAGCTCGTTCTTCCCACGCACGTGGCAGCCGAGGGAGCTGGTCGTGGAGTCGCGGCTCGGCCAACCCACGATGCGGGAACTGGCGGAGCGCGGTCATGCCGTGGTCGACGCGGGTCCGTGGGCGCTGGGCAGGCTGTCGGCGGTCTCGCGCGACCCCGGAAGCGGCATGCTGCGGGCCGCGGCCAACCCACGCGGGATGCAGGGCTACGCCGTCGGGCGCTGATCCGTTCCGGGTCGCCGGCAGGTCGCGCCCGTGCGGCGTGGTCAGGCGGTGGGGTCCTCCGCGATGACCCAGTACTCGGCGAACCGGTCGCCGTCGAGCCGCATCAGGTCGTGGCCGTGGAAGGTGACCGGCCTGCCCTGATAGTGGCCGCGCCCCACCCAGCGGGCGGCCACGAGACCGTCTTGCACCACGGGGCCGACGGCGGGCTCGAAGGTGCTGCCCTCGATCATGCCGCGGCCCTGGCGGACGATGTCGGCGAGCTGGTCGGGGCCCTGGGCGAGTCCCGGGTTGCCGGGCCAGTGGCCCACGAAGTCCTCGGTGACGAGGGTGCGCGCCGCCTCGGCCAGCCGGTCGAGATCGCCGTTCCACAGCTCGTCCAGCCACCGCCGGTACAGCTCCGCTGCCATCATCCGTTCGCTCCTCTCGATGTTGCCGGTTTCCCCCGCACGAGGGAGCGCGGCGCCACTCTGGCGGGAACCGTAGCGGGTGCCGTGGCGGCAGGCTCGACGGCATGAACTCGATCGCATCGCCGCGGCTGCGGCCCGTACTCGGCTACGTCACCGTGCTCGGCATCCTGCCGTACCTGTCGTTGAAACTCGCCTGGACCGCGGGCAGCGAGGTGGGGGTGACCACGCCCGGCCTGCTGCACTCCGCCGAGATGCGTGCCGCCAACGGGTTCACCGCGGTACTGGACCTCGTCGCGGTGGTGCTGGCGCTGGCACTGACCCATCGCTGGGGACTGCGGCTGCCGGCGTGGCCGATGCTGGTGCCGCTGTGGGTCGGGACCGGCCTGCTGCTGCCCATCGCGCTCGGAGCGCCCGCCATCGCCGCGCAGTTCGCAGGCTCGGGAGCGGGTGGCATGGGGCTCGCCGCGTGGGTCACCCCGCTGGTCTACACGAGCTTCGTGTGGCAGGGCGTGGCGCTGCTGACCGCCTTCGTGCTCTACGCGCGGGCGCGGTGGACGGTGGTCTTCGCCGGGACCGGGACCGGCGGTGTGGGCGTGGCCGGGGGCGCCGGGGCCGTGCTGGCGGTGCTGGTCGCGGTGGGTACGGTCGCGCGCCTGGCCGACGGTGAGGCACCGCGCGTGGGAACGCTCGGGATCGAGGCCGTCGAAGTCGTGCTGGCGCTGGGGGCGGTGGCGGGCATCGTGGCGCTGCGGCGGCCGGGGCGCCGGCTGCGCGGGCCGGTGCTGCTGCTGTGGGCGGGCTCCGCCGTGCTCGCCGCGCAGGCGTTCTGGGCCGGTGTCTCGGCGGTGTTGGGTGTGCCGCTGGACCGGATGGGCTGGTTCCTGGTCGCGGCGGGGGGCTGTGGCGGGCTGCTGCTCGCGGTGGCGCTGCTGGCTCACCTCGGCGCTACGACTCGGGCCGGTCGAGCCGTGCGTGGATCACTCGCACCGCACGCACCATGAAGATCATCGCGAACAGCGCGACGAGCAGTACCTGGAACCACACGAGAACCTCCCGCAGCATCGGTGAGCCCCCGATGCTGCGGGTCCGGCGCCGGCGGGCGGTGCAGGCGCGGGGCGCGTCGCCCCGGATTCACCCGCCGGCCCGACCGCCGTCAGGATTCCGTGTGGCTCGGCGGAGCGTGGTTCACCTGCTCGTCGAGCAGGTCCGTGAAGACCGGCTCGACGTCCTCGTCCTCCGAGAAGGCCTCGACGATGACGACGCGGTCGTAGAGGGTGTACACCGCACGGAGCACGGTGTACTCGCTCGCCCCGGCGCCGAAGACCTGCACGCCCTGCATGGACAGCTTCCGCTGCGCGGGGATGCCGCCCTCCTGCTGGGCCACGCCGTACTCGTTGGCGACGGCAACGGCGTCGTCCTCGCTGCCGACCTCGATCGAGTAGAGGCCGTAGGTGATGTCGTCGTCGACGGTGGTCTTCAGCAGGCCGTCGCCCATGTCGGTGTCGCCCAGCGCATCGATGACCGTGGGGGGCAGCATGTCGCTGTTGCTCTCCAGGACCTCGTAGTCGAACGATCCAGCACCGGGACGCTCCTCGCCGGGAGGATCGATCAGCGCGGCTTTGTTGTCCGCGGGCTCCTCCTTGGGGGGCGGAGGCTTCGGCAGCGGCGTACTCGTGGGTGTCTGCGGCGGCGGTTGCTGCTGCGACGTTGAGGGGGCGGGAGGCTGCGCCGTCTGGGAGTCGCCGCCCGCGATGAACAGGAAGTACACGGCGGTGCCGATGCCGGCCACGAGCACGACGGCCAGCGCGGAGAACAGCGCCTTGCGGCCCTTCCCGGACGGCTCGGGCTCGTCGAAGGACTCGGGGCCCTGGCTGACTCCCCACTCGGGACTGCCCTGCGGGGTCAGTGGCGGGAACTCCCCGCCGCCCCACGGCGGCGACGAGTCGTGTTGCGGCGCGTTCCAGGGCTGCTGTTGCTGCTGCTGGTTCTGCTGAGCGGCGAAACCACCGGGTGGTGACGACTGTGGCTGCGGGAAGCCCCCGGCGGGCGACTGCTGTGCCTGGTGCGGCTGGGGGAATCCTCCCGAGGGGGAACCGGGATACTGCCCGCCCTGCTGGGGTGGGTGAGCCTGCGGGTGCTGCGCCTGCCAGGGTTGCACCGCCTGGGTGCGCTCGGGCCCCGCGTCGGTGGACGAGACCACCTGGGTGGCGTCACCGCCCTGCTGTGGTGGCTGGCCCTGCTGCGGGTGCTGTTGCTGCTGGTCGGAGAGCGGAGCGATGATCTGGGTCGAGTCGGCGTTGCCGTCGCCGCCCGCGCTCCCCTCGACCTGGTCCGGCGAGCTCACCGCCGACGACAGGATCTGGTCCCGACGGGTGCGGTACTCGTCCGCCGAAAGGTTGCCGGACGCGAGACTCTCGTCCAGCTTGCGTAGCTCTTCCTGCCAGGTCACCCCCGGCCCCCCTTCGGGACATGTGTGGCAACGAACGTCGTGCGCTCGCTTCGTCAGCGCAGCGCGCCAGCAGTAACTTACTGGGTGACGCCCGGTGGTATGCAGGCAGATCAGGACTCACACCGGGCCGAGACCGGGTTGTTATCTGGGGTTGTCGGCCAGTGCCCGCCCCACCGAGTCGATGACGTCGTCGCGCAGCAGTGAGCTGCCGCCGCCCGACAGGATCCGCTCCACGAACTCGAAGACCACCACGTCCCGGTCGCCGAGCAGTTCGGCGATCCGTTGCGGCGTCCCCTGAGCGATGGTGTCGGAGTGGGTGATCACGAGGTCGCGGTTGGTCGCGACCAGGAACGGAGAGGCGAACTGCGTGAACGAGTCGGCCACCACCCCCACCGTGCCCTGGTGGACGCCGGGGACGGGGTCGCCGAACTGCTGCGTCCGCAGCGGGGTCCTGAAGTCGCTCGCGAGGTAGCGAGTCGTGTCCTGCCCGCCGTCGGGAGCGAGTGCGTACTCCTGCAGGTCGCGTTGTTCGTCCTGACCGAGCATCCGGTGCAGGTCGGCGGGCCAGCCGCGCCGCCCGGTCTTCTCGATCTCCCAGGTCTCGGTGCTCCCGGGGCTGATCTGCTCGGCCACGGCGTGAGTCATCGCGAATCCGCCGCCGAAGGTCCAGTGGCTGTCGCCGGTGTCGTACATCTCGTCGCCGAGCCGTTGCCCCGTCTGCGGCAGCAACGGCCGGAGGTCGATCGCGCCGGTCTCGGCGGGGACCCGTCGCCAGAACTCGCGGCCCCGCTCGGTGGCACAGTCCTTGCCGAGGTAGTCGTCGGGGAGGTGTTGCGGCCGCATCGTCGTCTTGTCCGGGGCGATCACCAGGACGAACTGGCGGCCGGACGCCTCGACGGCTCGGCGCAGGTCGTTCAGCGCCGCCACGATCCGGTCGACGTTCATGACCGGGAAGCACTTGGCGATGACGTCCTCGCCGTAGAACAGCCAGCCGTCGTCGCCGGGGATCACCTCGGGGTAGAGGTCGTACGGCGTGTCCGGCTGCTCGGTCTGCCCGTCCGGTTCGACGCCGACCGTGCCGGAGCGGGCACCGGACTGCGTGCCGGGCGGGTCACCGAAGAGTCCCGTGCTGACCGCGTCGGCGGCGCTCACACCGGCCTCGCGCAACGGCAGATGGTCGGTGGCCCATCCCGCGAACCCCGTGAAGAACCCCCAGCCGTCGGCGAGGCTGGGAAACTCGTGCAGTTCGCGGTTCTCGAACGGCTGGGCCCGCACTCCCACCACGAAGGACAGGGCGGGTGCGAGGAAGAAGACTATGGCGCAGACCAGCGCGGTCCGCTGCCTGGCGCTGTGGCGGGGCCGGTAGAGGTTGTGTTCGTGCGGCAACCACGACTCGGGGGTGGGCGGGAGCACGGGCCCGCGTGGCGGGTGTGGCGATATGCCGGGGAGCACGGGCCGTATCGTAGCCGCGGTTGCCCGCGCGTGAGGGCCGGTCGGTGTGATCGGCTGGCAGCGGTGTGAACGACTGCCGCGTTACGTGGCGAAATGCCACCACCTGGCACCGCGAGTGGACGGGCAGCCGCTACTGTGCCCGTCATGGCTGGCAGGGCTACGGGTTCGACGGGTGCGGCGGGCGACGGCCGACTGATCGAGTGGACCGGGGAGCGGTGCGTCCCCTGGGCCGACGACTACCAGGTGATCTACGAGCACTACCACCGGTACGCGCTCGCACTGGGGTTCGTCGCGGGCAAGCGGGTGCTGGACCTGGCCAGTGGTGAGGGCTACGGCAGCGCCATGCTGGCCACGACGGCGGCCCAGGTCGTCGGCATGGACCTCGA
This sequence comes from Saccharomonospora piscinae, assembly GCF_005862235.1. Lineage (GTDB taxonomy): Bacteria > Actinomycetota > Actinomycetes > Mycobacteriales > Pseudonocardiaceae > Saccharomonospora > Saccharomonospora piscinae. The sequence goes on from NZ_VCEK01000002.1 coordinate 614,668, forward strand.
CGAGCCGACGGTCGCGCACGCGAGCGCCGCCTACCCGCTCGGCAACCTGCGGTTCGCCGTCGGCTCGATCACCGACCCCTCTGCGCTGGCCGACGAGGAGCCCTTCGACGTCATCACGTGTTTCGAGGCGGTGGAGCACGTCGCGGAACAGGACGAGCTGATGCGCCTGGTGCGGTCGCGGCTCGCTCCGGGCGGAGTCCTGCTGTGCAGCACGCCCGACGTCGAGGTCTACACCCACGACCACGGCAACGAGAACCCGTACCACGTCAGGGAGCTGACGCGGGAGGACTTCCGGGCGCTGCTGCGCGGCTCGTTCGAGCACGTGGCGCTGCTGGAGCAGAACGTGGTCGCCGGGTCGCTCGTGCACGGCGGACCGGAGGGCGGCGGGGTACAGACCCACACCCTCACCGGGACGTCCGGCGAGAGCTGGACCGTCACGCCGGGTGCGCCGCACACCTACCTGCTCGGCCTCGCCTCCGACGAGCCACTCGACGTTCCCGCCGCCTCGGTGCTCGCCGACCCGGACCTGACGCTGGTCGCGCGCAGCCACGACGGTGAGCTGGCCGAACTGCGTACGGCGGCGACGGCCCTGCGCGGGCAGCTCGACCTCACCGAGGACACGCTGGTCCGGGAACAGCGGGCCGCGCAGCTCTTCGCCGAGGAGCGGGACGCGGCGCTGGCACGGGCCACCGAGGCCGAGCGCAGGCACACCGAGAGCGAGCGCAGGCACATCGAGGCCGAGCGCAGGCACATCGAGGCCGTCGACGAGAACACCGGGCTGCGCGAACGGCTCGATCGCAGTGCCAAGCGGCTGACCTGGCTGTCGGAGCAGACCGCCTCGCTGCGCCGTGGCATCGGCGAGCTCGCGGCGGAGAACGCGACGCTGCGCTCCGAGCACTCGGCCCTGGCACAGCGCCTGCTCAGCCGCTACCGGGGCACCGTCGAGCGCATCGCCCCGCGCGGCACCCGCCGCCGGGACGCCTACGAGGCCGCGCTCGGCAGGCCCACGGGCGTGCCGCCCTCGCCCGAGGACACCCAGGACACCTCCCCGGTGGGCGTGACCACGAGCGAGCACCCCATCGTCAGCGTCGTGATCCCCGTGTACGGCCAGTGGGCGTACACGCGCCGCTGCCTCGCCTCGCTGGCGGCGCACCTGCCGGACACGCCGTTCGAGGTGATCGTCGTGGACGACGCCTCACCCGACGGCTCCGCCGACCTCGTCGCGCGCTGCCCCGGGGTCCGGTTGGTGCGGGCCGAGCGCAACCAGGGCTTCGTCCACTCCTGCAACCTGGGCGCGGCACACGCGGGCGGTGAGTTCCTGCTGTTCCTCAACAACGACACCGAGGTTCACGCGGGCTGGCTCGACTCGCTGGTCGCGGTGTTCGAGACCCATCGCGACGTGGGCCTCGTGGGCTCGAAACTGGTCTACCCGGACGGCAGCCTGCAGGAGTGCGGCGGCATCGTGTGGGCCGACGGCAGCGGCTGGAACTACGGCAGGGGCGGCAATCCGCACGAGCCGAGGTTCTCGGTGCTGCGCGACGTGGACTACTGCTCGGGTGCGGCCGTCATGGTGCGAGGCGGCCTGTTCGAGTCGATCGGCGGTTTCGACACTCGTTTCGCCCCCGCCTACTACGAGGACACCGATCTCGCCTTCGCCGTCAGGGCGGCGGGGTTTCGCACCGTGGTGCAGCCCGAGTCGGTCGTCACCCACCACGAGGGAGTCTCCAACGGCACCGACACGTCGTCGGGCGTGAAGCGGCACCAGGAGCTCAACCGCGACGCCTTCGTCGAGAAGTGGGCCGATGCGCTGGCGCACCACCGGCCGGAGGCCGGCCCGCGCGCTCTCTGGCTCGGCCGCCACCGCACCCGTCTCGGCCACGACGGCGGCATCGTGCTCGTCGCCGACTACCAGGTGCCGCGCCCGGACGAGGACTCCGGTTCGGTGCGGATGTCCCGCGTGCTGGAGTTGCTGACCGGACTGGACCAGCGTGTCGTCTTCTTCCCCATGAACGGGGCGCTTCCCGAGCGCTACACCCGCGAGCTGTACCGCGCGGGAGTGACCGTGGTCGCCGACGAGGGGCAGCGACAGGAGTTCCTGCGCGAGGCGGGTGCCGAGCTGCGCCTCGCCGTGCTCTCGCGACCGCAGGTGGCGTGGCAGCTGCTCGAACAGCTCCGAGAGCACGCGCCGCATTGCGTGGTCGCCTACGACACGGTGGATCTGCACTTCGTCCGGCTGGAACGCCAGGCACGGCTGGCGAAGGAACTGGGTGACGAGGCGGAGTACACGTCGTTGTCGCGGCGTTCGGAGACGCTGCGCGAACTCGAACTCGGGCTCACGCGCGCCACGGACGTGACGCTGACCGTGTCGCAGGACGAGCGCGAGCTGCTCACCGAGCTGGTACCGGGCGCGTGCGTGCGGGTGCTGTCCAACGTCCACACCGCCGCAGCCGCGCCCACGTACCCGCAGGAGCGGGCCGACGTGCTGTTCGTCGGCGGATTCGACCACGTCCCCAACCGGGACGCCGCACGCTGGCTCGCCGAGGACATCATGCCGCTGGTGCGCGAACGGGTTCCCGGAGCCGTCGCGCACATCGTCGGCAGCAGACCGACCCCGGAGGTGCTCGCCCTGGCCTGCGACGGGGTGGTCGTACACGGCTGGGTCGAGGACCTGGCCGCGCTGTACCGCGCCGCGCGCGTGGTCGTCGCGCCCCTGCGGTTCGGCGCGGGGGTGAAGGGCAAGGTCGGCGAGGCACTGGCCCACGGTGTTCCCGTGGTGGGAACCGGACTCGCGGTCGAGGGCATGGATCTCGTCGACGGCGAGAGCGCACTGCTCGGCGAGACCGCCGAGCGGCTGGCCGACGGCATCGCGTCGCTGCTCGGCGACGACGAGCAGTGGACCCGGCTGGCCAGGGCGGGCCGAGCCGCCGTGGACGCCGGATTCGGCCCCGAGGTCGCCAGACGCACGCTCGCCGCGCTGCTCGCGCGGCCCGACGTGACCGACCAGGAGCCCGACGACCGGGGGTAGACCGTGGTGCGCAGGACCGGCAAGCGCGAGGACACCGCATACGCCGACCCGAACACCGGTTTCGGGTGGTTGCGCCTGTTCGGTGCCACCGCCGTCGTGGTGGACCACTCGTGGCCCGCGCTGTTTCCCGCGCAGCTGACGGTGTTCCCGGAGAGCTGGAACGCCTCGCCCGGCTACCTCGCACTGCTGGCGTTCTTCGCCATGAGCGGCTACCAGATCAGCCAGAGCTGGGCGAGCGACCCGTCGTGGCGGCGGTTCTGCGTGAAACGGCTGCTGCGCATCTTCCCACCCGTCGTCGTGGTGGTGGCCGTCACCGTGTTCGTGATCGGTCCGCTGTTCACCACGCTGCCGGCGGCGGAGTACTGGGGCGACAAGCAGACCTGGCGCTACCTGGTCGGAACCTCGCTGCTGTTCCTGCTTCAGCACGATCTGCCCGGCGTGTTCGCCGACAACCCGTACCCGTGGTCGGTCAACGGGTCACTGTGGACACTGCCGATGGAGCTGCTGGGTTACGGTCTCGTTCTGGTCGCCGGGCTGCTGATGGTGCTGGGCCTGACGCGGTGGGTCGTGGTGCCGCTACTGGTGGTGCTCGTCGTGGCGGACAGCCGGATCCTCGCGGTGATGGGGTACCACGGCGACGCCGGGTCGCTGCTCGAAATTCCGATCGGCTCGACGGTGGCGTTCCTGGTGCCCTTCGCGATGGGGATGCTGGTGTTCGCGTTCCGCGACCGGATACCACTGAACCCGTGGGTGGCGATGGCGCTGGTGCCGCTGTGGCTCGCCCTGCACTGGACACCGCTCGACCGGTACGCGATGGCGATTATGGCGTGCTACGGCGCCATCGTGTGGGCGCATCACTGGCCGAAGCGGCTCGACATCGACGGCCGGTGGATCTTCGGCAGCTACGGTATGTACATCTGGGGTTTCCCGGTCCAGCAGATGATCATCGCGGCCGGGGTGTCGAACCCGTGGGTGCTGGTCGCGCTGGCGGTGCCCGCCGCGTACCTGTGCGGCGTCGCGTCCTGGATGTTCGTGGAGGTGCCGACGCAGCGCTGGCGCCGGTACCTGAACAAACCCGCACGCTCGGGCTCGTCCGGTCCCGTCACGCGGGCGGCAGTGCCTCCTGCAACGTCCCGACAGCCCGCTCCGTGAGGGTGGCGAGCCGCTCGCCGTCACCGGCGCCGCCGTGCGAGACCCACAGGTTCACGGCCGCGGCGCCGGAGGCATACCAGGCGCCGCGCACCTCGCGGTCGTCGAGAGTTCCGGTGAGACCCCCTCGCACGCCGTCGAGTTCGGCGAACCCGGCGCCGACCATGAGCGAGCCCAGCTCGTCGGCGAGCGAGGCGGCCTGCCGCTCGTCCGGGGTGGGCACGACCAGCAGGAAGTAGCTGGTGGCGCCGTCGGTGGAGGAGCGGTGGACGACCTCGGTCACGCCGTGCTCGGCGAGAATCGTCGCGGAGTGCTCGGGGTAGAGGTTCAGCTCGACGCCCTTGTCGACGGCGACCGTCGAGTCGTTGGCGCCGGGTGTGCCCGGCAGCGCGGGGATGCGGTCCGCCAGCGCGGGCTGCTCGTCGTCCCCACCCGCTTCGGCACTCTGTCCGGGGGGTGAGGCAGCGGCGGCGGGCGGCGGTTCGGTGCGGTCCTGCCCGAGCCACCACGCCCCGCCGACGACGGCGCCGAGTGCGACGAGCACCGCGCCGGAGATCGCCACCCACGTCAGTCCGGTGCGGCGGGGGCCGTCCCTGCCGGGCTCGGTGGGCCCCGGATGCCCGCTGTCCACGCCCGAGGCCGGTGGCGCGGCGGAGTAGTCGGGGAGGCGCAGCATGACGGTGGGGCGCTCGTCGGCCGGGCTCGGCGCGGTGGTGCGCCGGGTGGTCGACAGCAGCGCGGAGGCGGGCGTGCCCGAACGGTCGTCGGCGGGGGCCGGTGGCTGCGCGGGTGCCTCCGGCGCGGGCGGGTCTGGTTCGGGTTGTTGCTGCTGCTGCGGCGCCGGAGGCCGGTCAGCGGCTTTCGCCGGGTTGGTGGCCTGCCAGCCCGGCTGCGGCGCGAGCGGCGGCGACTCGGCGCGTGTGGGCGTTGCCGACGCGAGCGGCGAACCGGACACCTCGGCGAGGATGTCCTCCCTGCGCCGCCGGTGCTCGCTCCCGCTGATCCTGCCTGCGGCGAACTCCGAGTCGAGACGGCGCAGCTTTTCCTGCCAAGACATCGCCAACCCCCTGGGCCTGTGCAGCGAGTACACCTTAGTTCGCCACCCGTAGGAGTGACATTCTGGCGGTAGAATCGAGCGCATGGTGTTGTTCGGCCGAAACAAGACGCAGCTCGTGTCCGCCGACGAGGCGCTGCCGGGACGCCCCGAACCGCTGGTGACGCCCGAGTTCCACGCCGTCTTCGGTGACCGCAGGATCAAGCCGCCGTTTCCCGAGGGCCTGCGGACGGCGGTGTTCGGCCTCGGCTGCTTCTGGGGCGCGGAGCGGATCTTCTGGCAGACGTCCGGCGTCTACTCGACGGCCGTGGGTTACGCGGGCGGGCACACCCCGAACCCGACGTACGAGGAGGTCTGCACGGCCCGCACCGGGCACACCGAGGCGGTGCTCGTGGTGTTCGACCCGAAGCAGGTGTCGTACGAGACGCTGCTGAAGGTCTTCTGGGAGGGACACGACCCCACCCAGGGCATGCGGCAGGGCAACGACGTCGGCACCCAGTACCGGTCGGCGATCTACTACGTCGACGACGAGCAGCGCGAGGCCGCCGAGGCGTCGCGGGTGTCGTACGAGCGGGCGCTCGGCGCGGCGGGACACGGTGGGATCACCACCGAGATCGCCCCGCTGCGCGACTTCTACTACGCCGAGGACTACCACCAGCAGTATCTGTACAAGGTCCCGAACGGCTACTGCGGTATCGGCGGGACGGGAGTGAGCTGTCCGGTGGGGCTGGGCGTCGGCGAGTAGCGAAGCGTGCACTCGAAGGACGCTGACGATCACTTTCTACGTTTTGTACAATTTGGGTATGTCCGAGCTTTCGATCAGTGCTGCCCGCGATCGTCTCGGTGAAGTGGTCGCGAAGGTCGAGCACGCACATGACCGGGCGGTGTTGACTCGCCACGGTCGGGCGGTGGCCGCGGTTGTGTCGATCGAAGATCTTCGTGCGCTCGAGGCGGCGGAAGACGAGGCCGATCTTGCGGCGGCTCGTGACTCGCTGGCGTCGGAGGAGTCGCGCGTTCCTCATACCGAGGTCCTCGCCGAACTCGGTCAGGTCTGATTTGCTGGGTTCTCGCGTCGGTGGACTATCGCATTGAGTGGACGGCTCCGGCCGTCCGTGAGCTTCGCAAGCTGGATCGCGGTGCCGCGCGGCGAGTCGCACGTGCGGTGACCGCACTCGGATCCGAACCGCGACCGGCCGGTGCGAGGAGCCTGGTGGGGCAGCCGTCCGGGGTGATGTGCATCCGGGTGGGCGACTATCGCGTCGTGTACCGGATCGAGGATGACCATGTCGTCGTCACTGTCGTGCGCGTGGCGCATCGCCGTGAGGTCTATCGGAACCTGTGAGGTACGGGCTGAGCCTGTGGTCGCCCGGTTCGAGGCCCGGGGGCACGGTGTCGACGCGGAAGTTCTCCGGTTCGTCACCGGCCGTAGTGATAGCGGCAGGCGGCGATCCGGATCTCGTCGCCGGCGATCTTGTAGATGAGGCGGTGCTCATCGGTGATGCGCCGAGACCAGTAGCCCTGGAACCCGTGCTTCAGCGGCTCCGGTTTGCCCAGGCCCTCATTGCCGTTGCGCTGGATGTCGGTGAGCAACTGATTGATGCGTTTGAGAATCTTCCTGTTCTCCTGTTGCCACCAGAGGTAGTCCTCCCAGGCGAACTCGTCCCAAACCAGCTTCACTGGACGAGATCCTGCTGGCTCCCACCGCCTGCTTCCAGGCGCTCGATGGCGGTGACGAGGCGGCGGGCATTCTCGGGGCTGCGCAGGAGGTAGGCGGTTTCCTTGAGCGATTCGTAGTCGTCCAGCGACACCAGGACCACCGGTTCGTGCCCCGCGCGGGTGATCACCACTTCTTCCCGGTCATTGACCACGGAGTCGAGGGTCTCGGCGTAGTGTGCCCGGGATTCGGAGTAGCTCATGGTCCTCACGTGACACCTCCGGCATTCGCTGCTTGTACAGATTATTGTACGCCCACTGCGGCGTCCTGTCCTGCGTCGCTCACGAGAAAGGGGCGGCGGCCCGTGGCCACCGCCCCTTCGTGTTGAGAGCGGACGACGGGATTCGAACCCGCGACCCTCACCTTGGCAAGGTGATGCGCTACCAGCTGCGCTACGTCCGCATGCACCGGTCTGTCGTCCAGTGCGGCACCCAGTCTATACCGTCCCTTCCGACACCCGATAGCGGGTGGTTTGGTTACACCCTCGACACGAAGCGTGCGGGTGCCGGGATGGCTCCGTATGGTGTTCAAAGTTCAACCGAAAGGGCTACGGCCCGGAGGGGGTGCCTGGCTGAATGTTGAAGGACTCGGTCTCCGCATCCGACCAACTCGGGTTGATCGAGCGCATCCGTGGCGGCGACGACGCCGCGTTCGGCGAACTCTTCCAGGCCCACCAGGCCGCCGTGCGCAGGCTGGCCCGGGGCCTGGTCGCCGACGCCGCCGAGGCCGAGGACGTCACCGCCGAAACCTTCTTCCGGGTGCTGCAGGCGCTGCGCCGGGGCAACGGCCCGCGCGAGAACGTGCGTGCCTACCTGCTGACCGTGGCGAGGCGGGTCGCGTGGGAGTGGCAGGCCGCGCGCCGCGACGTGCCGGTCAGCGACGAGGAGCTCACCGAACACGCGGGTGTCGGCGCCGACTGGCAGGTCAGCAACGCGGACGCGTCGCTGGTCACCCGTGCCTTCACCAGCCTGCCCGAACGCTGGCGGACGGTGCTGTGGCGCACCGAGGTCGAGGGCGAGCAGCCCGCCGTGCTGGCGCCCCACTTCGGGCTCAGCGCCAACGCCACCGCCGCACTCGCGCGGCGCGCCCGCATCGGTCTGCGCGCGGCGTATCTCCAGGCGCACCTGGCGGCCGAACACAGCTCGGGTCACTGCCGTGGCGTGGTGCGCAAGCTCGGCGGTTACACGGCGGGCAGCGTCACCGGTACCGAGGCGACCAAGATCAGTCACCATCTGCGCCGCTGTTCGTCGTGCCGGTCGACACACGCCGAGTTGCGTCAGGTGTGCTCGTCACTGCGGGCCTACGCGGGCGCTCTCGCCGTGGTCGTGCCGTTGTCGGGGCTGGCGTCGACCGCCTCCGGTGGCGCCGCCACGACGGGCGCCGCCGTGGCGGCGGGCGGCTCGGCGGCGGTCGGCGGTGCCGGGGCGGGTGGAGTGAGCGTCTCGACGGCGACCGCCGTCGCCGTGTCCGGCGGCGGCAAGGTCGGGCTCACGTTCGTGTCCGCGGCGGCGGTGGTCGGCATGGTCGGCACGCCGATTCTCGACGACACCGCGCCCGGTTGGTCGGGCGCTCCACCGCAGGGCGGGGTGGTCATCGAGCGGTCGAGCGGTGAGCAGGCGGACTCGTCCGGCACCGGGTTCGGCTCGGGCAGGGACATCGCGGGCGAGGGCGCGTTGCCGGGCTCGTCGGGATCGGAGCTGTCGTCGTCGGGAGCTCCGTCGACTTCGCTGCCGACCTCCCTGCTGTCCTCGCTGACGGGAGAGGGGCCAGCGGGGTCGGCGGGGTCGGTCTCGGGAGCGCTGAAGGACACGGAGTACACGCTGCCCGCGTGGAGTACCACCGGAGCCGTCACGTCGGTCGTCAAGTCGGAGGTGTCGGAGGTGTCGGACACCGTGCCGCCCGATGTTCCCGGCGGTCCCGGCGTAGGCGACGAGATCCGGGACGATCTCGGTGTCGGCGGTGACGATCAGGACGGCGCCGACGAGGCCGACCCCGTGCGCGGGCCGGACGATCGCCCGGGCGGCGGGCCGCCGATCGACCCCGGCAGGCCGCCGTGGGCCGGATCGCCGCACGAACGGGTGGCACCCGACACCGTGACCGAGGCCGTGGGTGACTCGGCCGAGTCACCAGGTGGCGTGGACTTCCCGGGACCGTGACGATCACGGTAACGTTGCGGTGACGATCTGCACGAACGCGGTAGCGGAGGAAGCGGATGAACCGGCTTGTCCAGGGCTCCGACGGCCGGGACTGGGTGATCCGCGCGCAGATGGAATGGCGCCGGCCCGCCACGGCCGACGACTTCGATCACGACGTCGCGGCCAACTACACCCCGGGTCTGGCGATGATGGGGGTGGCCATCGCCCTCGGCGTCGTCGTACTCGTGTGGATGCCGGAGGACGTCGTGGTGCCGAGCTGGGTCCCGCTGGCGTTGCTGCTGCTGGCCCTGTTCTTCCCGCTGCGCTGGGTGCTGCGCAGGCCGTGGACCGTGGTGGCCGAGACGGAGGGCGACGAGACGGGCGAGCGGCCGTCGGAGCGGTGGGTCGGTACGGTCATCGGAATCGTCAACGTCCGGGGCGAGGTGCAGCGCATCGCCAAGTCCATCCAGCGCCACGACCTGCCCGACTTCGACGGTCCGCTACACCCGGTCGAGTGAGTAGCCGTGCCTGAACTCCCCGAGGTCGAGGCGCTCGCGTACTTCCTGCGGGAGCACGCGGTGGGGCGCGAGGTCACGCGCCTCGACGTCGCGTCGCTCACGGTGCTCAAGACCGTGAGCCCCGCCTGGACCGAACTCCACGGCAGGCAGGTCACGGGAGCGGCCCGGCACGGCAAGTATCTCGACGTGGACTGCGCCGGGCTGCATCTCGTCGTCCACCTCGCCAGGGCGGGGTGGGTGCGTTGGTCCGACGCGCTGGCGCCCGCGCCGCCGAAGCCGGGGCGTGGGCCGGTCGCGCTGCGCGTCCGGTTGTCCGGTGAGCCGCCCGCCGGGGGCAAACCGGGCGCGGGGCCCGGCTTCGATCTCACGGAGGCCGGAACGAAGAAGGACCTCGCCGTGTGGATCGTGGGCGATCCCGCCGAGGTGCCGGGAATCGCGCGGCTGGGGCCCGACGCGCTGGAGGTGGACCGCGAGGGTTGGGCGCGGCTGCTGCACGGCAGCACGGCCCGGTTGAAGACGGCACTCGTCGACCAGTCGCTCGTGGCCGGGATCGGCAACGCCTATTCCGACGAGATCCTGCACACGGCGCGCCTGTCGCCCTACGCCACGGCGGGCAAGCTGTCGAGCGAGTCGCTCGACGGCCTCGCCCATGCCGTGCGGGAGGTCCTCACGGGTGCGGTGGAGCGATCGGTCGGACAGCAGGCCGCCCGGCTCAAGAGCGAGAAGCGTTCCGGGATGCGTGTGCACGGCCGGACCGGCCTGCCGTGCCCGGTCTGCGGTGACACGGTGCGCGAGGTGTCCTTCGCGGACCGCGCACTCCAGTACTGCCCCACGTGCCAGACGGGCGGTAGGCCGCTGGCCGACCGGCGGCTGTCCCGGCTGCTGAAATGAGCGCCACACCAAGAGTTCGTGACTCCACGTGTCCATATCGGAACGCTGTGTCATGAAGCATACGGACCGTGTCGGGCCAGATCTTGCACGTGACGGGGTGAACACCGAGCATGGACGCTGTGTCAAGTGTGTTGACCACGCAGACCCTGGTGGCCTTCGGCGCGGGCGCCTGCCTCGCCGGGCTGGCCGCACTCCTCGCCGTCGTCATCCGCCGCCGTAACCCAGGCGGCGCGGTCGAGGACGCCGTGCTCCGGGCGGTGGTCCTGCTGTCCGGCTCGCCGATGGAACTCGAGCACGGCCTCAACCAGAACGCCGCCGACAAGATCACGTCACGGAAGCTCGCGCTGCTGCGCTGTGTCGCCGTGGGACTCACCGACCGCGAGGGCACGCTGCTGTCGTGGGACGGTGAGGCGAACGATCACTATGTGGACCTCGTCGATCCGGTCGGCGCTGCCATCCGCAAGAAACGGCACGAGGTGGTCTCCCACAACAAGGTGCCGTGCAACCATCGCGGCACCTGCCGCATGCGCACCGCGGTGATCGTTCCGTTGCTGATCGAGGACGAGCCCGAGGCGGTACTGATCGTCGTGGGTCGCTCGCGTGGGCGGCGCATCGTGAAGATGTCCGAGGCGGTCGCCACGTTCATCCGGACCCAGCTGGAGGCCGCCCGGCTCCAGGACGCCCGGCAGGACCTGCACCAGGCGGAGATCAAGGCGCTGCGGGCACAGATCTCTCCCCACTTCGTCTACAACGCACTCAACACGATCTCGGCGCTGATCCGGACCGATCCGGAGGAGGCGCGCGAACTGCTCCAGGACTTCGCGGACTTCACGCGCTACTGTTTCCGCGCCGAGGGAACCTACACGACGTTGTCCGAGGAACTGCGCAACATCGACCGTTACCTGACCATCGAGGGTGCCCGATACGGCAACCGGCTCAACGTGCGCCTCAAGATCGCGCCGGAGGTGCAGTCGGTCGTGGTGCCGTTCCTGCTCATCCAGCCGCTCGTCGAGAACGCCGTGAAACACGGGATCGCGAACAAGCCCGGTGGGGGCACGGTCACCGTGGTCGCACAGGACATCGGCAACGAGGCCGAGATCAGCATCGAGGACGACGGCGTGGGCATGGATCCCGCGCTGTTGGAGGGCATGCGCAACTCACACGGCAGCGCCCACATCGGGCTCGCGGGCATCAACCGACGGATGTTCCAGGTCTATCGCGACCGGTACTCGCTGATGGTGGAGACGGCAGTCGGGGCGGGCATGAAGGTCACCATGCGGGTGCCGAAGTTCGTACGCGCGGTCCGGCCCGACATGCCGGGTTACGTCGACGAGGTGGTGCCGCAACGTCGTGGCCCCTCCCAGCCCCGTGCGGGCGCCGCGCTCGGCTCGTGAGGCGTGAAGGTGCCTTCGCCGCACCACCGGCACCGGCGCGAATTCCCCTACGCTGGGGCCATGAGTCGCAAGGACACCCTGGTCTCGCGTATCCCCAAGCTCGGTGAGCGGGTCGAGCGCAAGGACGTCGTCGCCGTCGTCAAGCTGCACGGTGTGATCACGCCGCAGGCCTCGCCGCTGGCCGCGCGCGGGGTCATCAACCTCGCGTCGCTGGAGTCGGCGTTGAAGCGTGCCTTCGGGCACGAGCGGCTCAAGGCCGTCGCGTTGCAGATCAACTCACCCGGTGGCGCCCCGACGCAGTCCGGGCTCGTGGCCGAGCGCATCCGCCAGCTCGCCGACGAGAAGGGTGTCCCGGTCATCGCGTTCGCCGAAGACGTCGCGGCCTCCGGCGGGTACTGGCTGGCGTGCGCGGCCGACGAGATCTACGCACACCGCACGTCGCTGGTCGGCTCGATCGGCGTCATCACCGGGACGTTCGGCTTCGCGGGCCTGCTCGAACGGTTCGGCGTGGAGCGCAGGCTCTACACGGCAGGTGAGAACAAGTCGCGGCTCGACCCGTTCAGCCCGGAGAAGCCGGAGGACGTGGAGTGGCTGCACACGCTGCACACACAGCTGCACGAGCTGTTCGTCGACTGGGTCACACAGCGCCGCGGCGACCGGCTCGCCGACACCCAGGACCTGTTCAACGGTGACGTGTGGCTGGGAACCAAGGCGACCGAGCTGGGGCTCGTCGACGGCGTCGGCAACCTGCGTGACGTGCTGGAACAGCGGTATCCCGACGCGGAGATCGTCGTGGCGGAGCCCAAGAAGGCGCTCCTGGCACGACTCGGGGTCGGGGCGCCCGCGGCGGCGGTGCTCGACGCCGTGAACCACCGCTCGTTGTGGTCCCGCTTCGGACTGTGATCGGTCGACGCTACTCTGGGGTACCCGGGTGGCGCCCGATTCGCCCGGCAGCGTAGTGGACATCGACCCCCGCAAGCGGCAGGATGCGTTTCACTGTGAGTGCTCCCCATGACACCTCGGCGCTGCTCGTCCTGGCTGTGGATGACGAGCCGCCCGGGCTTGACCAACTGAAGCACTGCCTTGAGGCCAGCCCGCACGTCGGCGACGTGATCTGCGCCGTGGACGCGTCGGAGGCCCTGCGCATCCTCGGTTCGGACAACCCCCACATCCGCGCGCGGCAGCAGCGCGGACTGCCGCCCGTGGACGCCGTGTTCGCCGACATCAACATGCCCGGGCTCTCGGGCATGGAGATGTCGCGGGTCTTCGCCTCGCTCAACCCCGCTCCGGTGCTGGTGTTCGTCACCGGGCACGCGAACGAGGCCGTGGACGCGTTCGACCTCGGTGCGGTGGACTACGTGCTCAAACCGGCCCGGCAGGAGCGCATCGACAAGGCGGTGGCGCGGGTACTGGAGAAGCTCCAGGCCGCGACCGGGCAGCGGTTGCCGCCCGAGCCCGCGGCAGGCAGCCGGGACGAGGAGGTCATCCCGGTCGAGCTGGCCGGCACCACCAAGCTCATTCCCCGCTCGTCGGTGCGGTGGGTGGAGGCGCAGGGCGACTACGCCAGGCTCTTCACCACCGAGGGCAGCCACCTGGTGCGCATCCCGCTCGCGCAGCTGGAGGACCGCTGGTCCAAGGCCGGGTTCGTGCGTATCCACCGCTCGTATCTGGTGGCCATCCAGCTCATCACCGAGCTGCGCATGGGGCAGGGCGGATACCAGGTCGTGATCGGCAACGACGAGAAGGTGTTGCCGGTGAGCCGCAGGCACACCCGGGAGCTCAAGGACAAGCTGGTCGGGTCCTCCCGCCTCGGGTAGTGGCCCATGAGCGACGAGGACATCTACCGCGCCGTCGACGGCATCCGCGAACCTGACCCCACACTCGGCAAGCGGCCGAAGCCCTCGGAGGTGGAACGTCCCGCCGTCGCGCTGTCGCCCCCGGACCAGGGCGGGGACGCCCCCGTCAGGCCGCGCCGCAAGCGGGTGGTGCTCGCACAGCCGAGGCGGACGTCGAGCGCGTCCATGCGGGCGCGGGTGGAGCTGGCCGAGCAGACCAGCTGGGGCAAGCTCCTCGTTCACGACCTGGTCAAGGTGCAGCTGCGGCTCGGGGTCTCACTGTTCGGCCTCGTCGTCGTGCTGCTGGGCCTGTTGCCACTGCTGTTCCACCACCTGCCCGAGGTCGCGACGTGGCGGGTGATCGGCATTCCCGTGTCGTGGATGCTGCTGGGTATCGCGCCGTTTCCGCTGCTGTTCGGCGTCGGCCTGTGGTACAACCGCCAGGCGGAGCGACACGAGCGTGACTTCGTCGCGATGATCGAGAACTGACGCCGGCGGCAACGGAGCGAGGGAACAGTCCGTGCAGCTGAACCCGTGGGCCCTCGCCAGTGTCGCGCTGGTGATGCTCGCGACCGCCTATCTCGCGGTGCGCGCTGCGCTGTCGGCGACCGCCACGGGCGACTTCCGGCTCGCGCGCCGCATGGTGCGGTCGCGGCGTAACGCGTCGGCGATCTCCGGCGAGTACCTGTGCGCGGCGTCCTTCCTGGGGGTCGCGGGGCTGGTCCTCAAGGACGGTGCCGACGCGCTGTGGTTCCCCATCGGCTTCACCGCGGGTTTCCTCGCGCTGGTGATCTTCGTGGCGGCTCCGCTGCGGCGCTCGGGCGCGTACACGATCCCCGACTTCCTGGAGGCCCGGCTCAACTCCCCGTCGTTGCGCCGGGTCTCCAGCTTCTTCGTGCTGGCGCTCGGGATCGTGTATCTGGTGCCGCAGTTGCAGGGCGTCGGGCTGGCACTGCGCACCATCCTGCCGGGGGCGCAGCCGTGGTGGGGCCCGGTCGTCGTGGTGGTGCTCATCGTCGCCCACGTGCTGTGGGGCGGGATGCGGGCCGCCACGCTGGTCCAGGCGTTCCAGCACTGGATCAAGCTGTTCGCGCTGGCGATCCCGACCTTCGTGCTGTGCGCGGTGTTCCTCGGCAGCGGAGGCGCGGGGTCCTCGGGTGAGCTGGGCGCGCAGGCACCGCCGGAGTTCTCCGGCGAGACCACCGTGACGGTGGGCACGGACGTCACACTGCGGGTGGGCGAGCCGACCGTGGTCCACGAACTCGACGGCGACCGGCCCGGCCCGACGATGTGGTTGCCGGGCGTCGACCACTCGGTGAGTGAGGGGCAACGGCTGCTGTTCCCGCCCGGCTCGGCGGTGCCCGTGGTCACCGATGCGGCACTCGACAACGCGAGTTGGCTGCGGCCCACCGAGGACGCCGACGAGTTGTGGTGGACGTACTCGGTGATGGTGGCGACCTTCCTGGGGACGATGGGCTTGCCGCACGTGCTGGCCCGCTTCTACACCAACCCCGACGGCAGGGCCGCGCGCCGCACGACCGTGCAGGTGCTGTTGCTGCTCGGCCTGTTCTACCTGTTCCCGATCCTGCTGGGCTCGCTGGCGCGCCTCTACGCGCCACGACTGCTGGTGACGGGGGAGACCGACGCCGCGGTACTCCAGGTTCCCTCGGCCATGGTCTCCGGCATGGCAGGCCAGATCATCGTCGCCGTGGTGGCGGCGGGGGCGTTCTCGGCGTTCGTGTCCACGTCGTCGGGGCTGATCGAAAGCGTCGCCGGGCTGGTGTCGGCGGACCTGCTGACGAACCAGGCCCGCGACTTCCGCATCGCGGTGATCGTCGTGGCGAGTCTGGCCGCCGCCGCGGCGGCGACGCTGCCGCTCGACGACATCGCCCACACCGTGGGCCTCGCGTTCGCGCTGGCCGCCTCCACGTTCTGCCCGGTGCTGCTGCTGGGGATCTGGTGGCGCAAACTCACCGACCTCGGCGCCATGCTGGGCATGCTCGTCGGCGGGGCCGGGGTGCTGACAGCCGTCGGGTTCTCCGTCGCGGGCCTCGTCCTCGGCGAGCCGATGCCGTGGTTCGTGACGCAGCCCGCGCTGCTGACGGTACCGGCCGCACTGCTCACCGCCGTGATCGTCAGCCTCGCGACCTCCCACCGGATCCGCGGTGACGTGGACGTCGTGATGTTGGAGCTGCACGCTCCCGACCGGCTCGGATTCCTGCGTGACCGGCGCGGACCCGGTTCGGCCGACACGCGGCGCGACACAGCGGGCAGGCACCGCAGGGGCTGACGGCTCACGGGCATCGCACGGACCGGCATGCGACGATGGGGCCGTGAACCACTCCGCCGATATACCCACGGTCTCGATCGACGAACTCCCCACGGAGGAGTACGTGCTGCTCGATGTGCGGGAGCCCGACGAGTGGGCGGCGGGCCATGCGCCCGACGCGATCCACATCCCGCTGGGGGACCTGCCGTCGCGGGCCGGGGAGCTGCCCGAACTGGCCGACGACCGCCCCGTCCACGTCATCTGCCGCACCGGTGGCCGGTCGGCACGCGCGGCGGCGTGGCTGAACGCGGCCGGGATCGTGGACGCCGTGAACGTGGCGGGCGGCATGAAGACGTGGCAGGCGGCGGGGCGGCCGATGGTCGGCGAGCACGGCGACGCCGCGCCCGAGGTGCTGTGACGCCGGAGGCCGACACGTGAACGGGACGGCACCGGGACGGCCTCCCTCCCCGGGACATCGCGACGGGCGTTACTGGCCCGCCGTGCGCTGGGTGGCGACGGTGCCCGGCGCGGGAAGCAGGCCGCCTGCTTCCCGCCCCCGCGGGCGAGGCGGCCGGTACTCGGGGCCCCCGTCCTACGACATCCCCCCGCGCTGGGGGTTCCCGCACGTGGTGTGGCGGTGGCCCACGGCGGTGCCGGGCACGAACTCGGCGGTACTGGTGCCGTCGCAGCGGCTGCTGCTGATCGCGCGCAACGCCGTCGCCGTGCTGTGGGCGCTGGCGGGGCTGGCCGCCGTGGCCGCCGGTGCCGAGATCTGGCGTTACGCGCTGCTGGTGCTCAGCCGGGACACCGCGCTGGACCCCGCCGTGGTGGGCGCCTCGGACGTGCTCGTGCTGACGTTCGCGTTGTTGACGTTCGTCATGACGGTGTTCGCCGTCGCCGTCACGGTGTGGTGGCTGCTGGTCGCGCGCACGGCGGCGGCGGAGGAAGCGGGCCAGCGACCTCCGCGCAGCACCGGGCAGGTGCTGGTTGGCGTGCTGGTGCCGGGGGTGAACCTGGTGCTGGCCGGCCCGATCCTCGCCGAGCTGGAACACGCCGCCACCCGCAGGCCCGCGAACCGGCGGCCCCGGCCGTCGCGCCTGGTGCTCGGTTGGTGGGCGGCGTGGGTCGGCAACGCCGTGCTGCTCGTACTCACCGTGGTGTGGCGGGCGCGCGAGGGTGTCCAGGCCCAGGTGGACGCCGTGTTCCTCACCGCCCTGACCGACCTGACGGCCCTGGCGCTGGCCGTGCTGACGGTGCGGGTCGTCCGCCGGTTCACTCGCCTGCTCGCGCCGGTGGAGGAGCAGTGGGTGCGGCCCCCGAGGGTGCTTCGGGTGGCGAACGCGCCCGAGTTACCGCGCCGCGCGCGCCCGAGGACCGCGGCGCGCTGAGCCGGAACTCAGGCGGTCACGGGCAGGTGGGCGAAGCCCCGGATGACGAACTCCGGTCGCCGCCGGGCGGTGTCCGCGAGCCGCAGCCCGGGCAGCCGCCGGGCCAGCGCGGTGAGCGCCGCCGCGATCTCGATGCGGGCCAGCGGAGCGCCAAGGCAGTAGTGCACACCTCCGCCGAAGCCGAGATGCGGGTTGGGTGTGCGCCCGATGTCGAGGACATCGGGTCGCGCGAACACCTCCGGGTCCCGGGCGGCGGCACCCAGCAGCGCCGCGATCCTGTCACCCGCCGCCACGCGGTGCCCCGCGATCTCGACGTCCGTGGTGGCCGTGCGCTCGAACAGCTGGAGCGGCGAGTCGTAGCGGATCAGCTCCTCGGTGGCCGTCGGCGCGAGATCCGGGTCCGCCACGAGCCGCTCCCACTGCTCCCGGTGGGACAGCAGTGCGTGGACGCCGTTGCCGACGACGTTGACGGTGGCCTCGTGGCCCGCCATCAGCAGCAGCACGGCGGTGGCCACCACCTCGTCACCGGTGAGGTCGGCGGCGACGAGGTGGCTGAGCAGGTCGTCGCCGGGGCTGATGGCGCGGTCGTCGGCCTTCGCGCGCAGGTAACCGGCGAACGCGGCGGCGGCCTGCTCGGCGGCCTCGCGCCGGGGCTGTGGCAGGCCGTACTCGTACATCTTGACGATGGCGTTGCTCCACTCCACCAGCCTCGGCCCGTCGGCGGCCGGGATGCCCAGCAACTCGGCGATCACCGCGACCGGCAGCGGCTGGGCGAGGTGTTCGAGCAGATCCGCCTCGCCGTCGGCGGCGATCCGCTCGGCCAGGTCTGCCACCAGCCGGTCGGCCAGTGCGTCGACAGCCGGTCGCAGCCGCTCCACGTGCCCGCGCGCGAACGCCGACGACACCAGCCGCCGCAGGCGGGTGTGCGCGGGAGGCTCGTTCTCCAGCAGGGAGTGGCGGTGCAGCAGGTTGAACGAGGCGAACTGCTCCAGCGGCGTGGCATCGACCCAGATCCGGCCGAGACCGCGGTGCCGCAGCACGGCGGAGGCCGCCTCGTGGGACACGGCGACCGAGAGGCCGAGCCCGTCGTGCCGGTGGACGGGACCACGTGCCCGCAACTCGGCGAACGCGGGATACGGGTCGGCGAGGAACGCGGGATCGCGAGGGTCGAACACGCCCTGAGCGTAGTTCCCCGGCGACCCGGCACGGCTCCGCCCGGCGAGGACGTTGGCGAACTAGCCGACGTGGGGCGCCCACTCGTCGACGAGAATCGAGAACAACACCGAGTCGCGCCACGCTCCGTTGGTGAACACGTGATCGCGGAGTACTCCCTCGCGGGTGAACCCGACCCGCTTGATGACGGCGAGGCTCGCGACGTTCTCCGGGCCGATCGCGGCGGACACCCGGTGCCGCCCGAGGGGACCGAACGCGAAGTCGAGCATGGTTCGCACGGCGTCGGTCGCGTAGCCGCGCCGCTGTTGGTCGTGAGCGATGGCGTAGCCGAGTTGCGCGCTTTGAACACCGGCGAATGCCAGCCTGGCGAAGCCGACGAGCTCCACCCGCTCGGCGGCTTGCTGGCTGGTCACGACGGCAAGGCTAAACGTTCGCTGGTGAACGTGTGGAGGTGTTCGGACAGCTCGGCCGCGGCTCGCCCGCCTTCGACGCCGACAAGGGCGGCCCGGCCTCAGTCCTCCCTGCTCCGCCGCCATTCGGGGGCGAGGAGGGAGAACAGCACCGAGTCGCGCCAGGCGCCGTTGGCGTGGACGTGGTCGCGGAGCACGCCCTCGCGCGTGAAGCCGATGTTCTCGACGAGCGCGAGCCCCGCGCGGTTGTCGGGGCCGACGGCGGCGGTGATCCGGTGCAGCCGCAGCGTGCCGAACGCGAAGTCGAGCAGGGTGCGCACCGCGTCGCCCGCGTAGCCCCGGCCCTGGTGGGCGTGGGCGACGGCGTAGACGAGCCTGCCGGAGTACGGGTGCGTCCGCTGCAACCGCGTGAAGCCCACGACCCGGTCGTTGTCGGCCGCGCGGTCGGCGTCGCGCGGCGTGATGGCGAGGTAGAACTCGCTGCGCGGCCGGGCCCGGGCCTGCTCGACGATCGTGTGCAGGAGTTCCCGCGCCTGCTCGGCGTTGCGCGTGTTGAACGAGAGGTGGTGGGCGACGCGGTTGTCGCCGATGACGCCACGCACGCCGTCCAGGTCGGCGAGGGTGAACTCGCGCAGCCGGACAATTCGGCCGTGGAGCACGACCGGGCCTTCGTCGTGCCGAGTCGTCATCTTCCCCAGGTTAGCCTGACGGGCATGATCCCGGAACAGGTTCTCGTGTCCACGACGACGGATTCGGACGCCGCCGCGCGGCAGCTCGCGGCTGACGCGGTCGAGGCGCGGCTCGGTGCATGCGCGCAGGTGGTCGGCCCGATCACGAGCGTGTACCGCTGGGAGGGGCGGGTCCACACCGACCCGGAGTGGCGCGTGGAGGTCAAGACGGCGGCCGATCGGGCGGACGCGCTGGTCGCGCATCTGCGGCAGCGTCACACCTACGACGTGCCGGAGGTCATCACGACGCCGATCGTGGGCGGCAGCGCCGACTACCTGGCGTGGGTGGTCGAACAGACGCGGCCGGAGTGAGGTCCGCCGTGCCAGCCGGGCGGCGAGCCTCCGTGGAGCACACGCCCTAGTCTGAACGCGGGTCCGGGAAGCGTCGGGCCGATTCGGCAGACACGCAGGAGGCGACACCGTGGGCAAGGGCGCACGCAGGAAGAATCCGCAGAAGGACGGCAGGCGGAAGGTCCGCGACGTCTTCGTGGCGCGCCCCTTCGAGGGACTCGCCGCGGAGCCGGAGCTGATCGCCCTGCGCGAGTTCGTGCCGTCGGCCACGGCCGCACTGGCGGTCCGGGACGCGGGCGATCGGACGGTCACCCTGGCCTCGGTGCTTCCGGTGGCCGCGGCGGCGATGGTGCGCGCCGAGAACGGCGAGATCCTGCTGGGCATGCAGGTGCAGACGCGGTCGTCGGACGTCAGTCGCGACCTCGGCCGCGCGCTGCGGTGGGCGCTCGACGCGCAACCCGGCCAGGTGCTCTCGGTGCCCGACACGACGAGCGAGCCGCAGGCGGGTGAGCGGTTGCAGGACCTGCTCGTTCCCGACGCCGAGCTGGACGTGGAGCTGCACTCCGACTTCGGCTGGTGGCTGCAGGACGACGCCCAGCCCACGGGCGAGGTGGCGATGTCGCTCGAACGGGCCAACGCCGCGATCATGCCCACCGAGCGGCTCCGCCCCGGCGCGTACTGGACGCTCGCGGGCGAGAAGGCGCATCTGCGCTGGGTGTGGCCCGCCGACGAGAACAGGCTGCTGCAGGCGCTCGCGCGCCTGTCGGCCGCGGGGGAACTGTCACTGGGCGAGGGCTCGCGCTACGCCGGGTCGTTCCGGGCACACGGGCTGCTGGTGCCGGTGTGGGACCTGGACGCCGAGGCGCACGCGCGCGAGTGGAGCGAGCCGGCCGAGCAGCTCGCCGCCCGGCTGGACAAGGCGCTGACCTCGCTGGACGACACCCCGCTCGACGCGGCGGAACGGCGGGCGCGCGACGGTCTGGTGGGCAGGCAGCTCACGCTGCGCTGATACGTTCGGCGCATGATCCTGCACCTCTGCCCGGCCGCCGACTGGGAGGCCGTGCCCCCGGGCGGGTCGTACCGCGCGGCATCGCTGGACGACGCCGGATTCATCCACTGCTCCGACCCGGGCACGGTGCATCTGCCGGCGAACCGGTTGTACGCGGGGCGCACCGATCTCGTGGTGCTGTGGATCGACCCCGCCCTGCTCGGTGTCCCGGTGCGCTGGGAACCGGGCGAGCCGGGGGAGAGCCCCTGGTTTCCGCACGTCTACGGGCCGGTGCCGTCGGCGGCCGTGCGGGCGGTGCTGCCGTACCGCCCCGGCCCCGACGGCCGGTTCGTGCCGCCCACCACGCCTCCGCCGCTTTCGGGGACGGCCTGAGTCGCGGGGCAACCTCGCGGCGTCCTCGCGCGTGAGCACGGCAGCCGAAAGGTCGAGCCAGGCACGAGGCCGCGTGAGGGAGGGACTACGGTGACCGCGTTCGTACCCACCGTGTCCCCCGTCTGCCCGGACGGTGGCTGGGCGGGCTCCATCGGCCACAGGAAGGAAGCGGTCGTGTCTGGCGACCTCACGGACTTCACCGAGTTCGTGCGGGCCAGCCTGCCCGGCTTGTTGCGTTACGGCCACGCCCTGACGGGCAACCCCCACGACGCTGCCGACCTCGTGCAGTCGGTGTTGGAGAAGATCGGGTCGAGGTGGGGTTCCGTCCAGCGCAAGACGGGTGACCCGCTGGCGTACGTGCGGCGCTCGATGGCGAACGCGCACATCAGCCGGTGGCGGCGGTTCCGGAGGGAGAATCTCGTCGCCGAGGTTCCCGAGTCGGACGCCCCGGCATCGACGGACCCGTTCGAGCACGAGCCCCTGTGGCAGGCGTTGCGGGAGTTGCCTCCCCGGCAGCGTGCCGTGATCGTGCTCCGGTACTACGAGGGCCTCAGCGAGGCGGAGATCGCCGACTCACTGGGTGTCAGTCCCGGCACCGTCAAGAGCCAGGCCAGTAAGGCGCTCACGTCTCTGCGGGGCAAGCTGCGCCAGGGCGAGGGCAGTGAAGGGAGGGAAGTGGTGTGAACGTTCCCGACTCCGACGGCGACGAGGTCGACGCCCGGCTGCGCGCGCTGTTCGCCGATTCCCGGCTCGACGTGGCCGTCCGGCCGAGCGCGGAAGCCGAGATCACCGCGGGAGCGCGGCGGCTGCGCAGGCGCCGCGCCACCCTGGCCGGTGGCGGCACCGGCCTCGCCGTCGTGGCCGTCGCCGTGGTGGGCATGCTGGTGGTCCCCGGCACCCGGCCGCAGGAGGAACGCGCGGAGGCACCGGCGGCGGCCTCGCCGCCGGACGAACGGACCGCGGCGATGACGGCGTTCACCGCGCCCCTGGACAGCAGCGAGCCGCCCACGCGCAGCCCCGAGCGAGGCGAACCCCTGCCGCCGCCGGCTCAGGACGAGGTGCCCGAGGCGGCCACCACGTCGCCGCAGGCGTCGTCGCCGGAGACCACGCACTCCGGCAGCGTGGCTCTGGGACGCAGCGTCCTCGGCCCCGACGGCTACGGCCCGCTGAGGCTCGGCATGCCGTTCGAGGAGGCCGTGGCCACCGACCTGCTCATGGTGACCGGCGAGACGCCGCCACCGGAGGTCTGTGCGGACTACTCGCTGGTGGAGGGTTCCGAGGCCGTGCGGTACGTGACGATCTCCCGGGAGCGCGGACTGGTGGGAGTGCGCGCCGCGAGCGCCGTGACACCCGAGGGGGTCGGCGTCGGCACCGCCGCGGACCGGCTTCCCAGCGTGTATCCGCACGGCTCCGGAGGTGAGACACGGTTCAGTGCCTCCACCGGGCCGGGGCGTTACGAGTTCGCCCTCTCCGAGGGAATGGTCAGCGACCTCCGACTGGTCGCACCCTCTGACTGCTGACCGGGAATCCGGGGGAAGCCGGAGCCGCGCAGGACCACGACCAGTACCGGAAGCAGCAGGGCGAGCACCCACAGCGGGAGCACGGCCGCACTCGTGAGGCCGATGGCGATTCCGCCCACGGCACCGCCCGCCGCCATGGCGGCGTTCCATATCGTCACGAGCACGGCCTGGGCCGTGTCGGCGACCTCACCGCCCGCGCGAGCCACAGCGGTCTGCAGGAGT
Organism: Saccharomonospora piscinae; assembly: GCF_005862235.1. Lineage (GTDB taxonomy): Bacteria > Actinomycetota > Actinomycetes > Mycobacteriales > Pseudonocardiaceae > Saccharomonospora > Saccharomonospora piscinae. The sequence continues at coordinate 637,765 of NZ_VCEK01000002.1, forward strand.
GTCGGCGCGCCGCCCCAGCCCAGGCCCCACGCGGCGATCGCGACGGCCACGAACACCGCACCGCCGGTGAGCCCGGCCAGTGCCGCCGACGCCGCACCGACCAGCAGCACGCTGCACAGCGACAGCAGGCGGAGGCGGCGGTCGATGTGGATGCCCACCAGCCAGATGCTCACCATCGAGGCGATCCCGAACACGAGCAGCATCACGTCGACCCGTGAGGCGAGTCCGACGCTGCCGAGCAGGGCGGCGATGTAGGTGTAACCGATGGTGTGCGCGAGGACGAACAACGCGGTCACGACCAGTACCGGCACCACGCCGGGCCGCGCGAGTGCGCGGGCCAGCGGGAGCCGCTCCCGCGCCTCGGCGCCCGGCCGGTCGGGCACCACTGCCACCACCCAGACGAGCAGCACCAGGGCAAGCCCGGTGACCAGTGCGAACGTCCAGCGCCAGCCGACGGCGGTGCCGAGGAACGTCCCGGCCGGGACACCAAGCGAGAGCGCGAGTGGGATGCCCGCCATGACCACCGCGATGGCCCGGCCTTCTCGTCCGGCCGGAGCAAGGCGGCGGGCGTAGCCCGCCAGCAGCGCCCAGACCAGCCCCGCCGCGATGCCGGCCACGAAACGGGCACCCATCACGAGCTCTACCCCGGAGCCGACCGCGGTCACCGTGTTGGCTGCGGCGAACCCGGCCACCCCGGTGAGCAGCACGTGCTTGCGCCGCCATCGCGCCGTCGCGGCGGTGAGCGGTATCGCCGAGAGGGCGGTGCCGATCGCGTAGACGGTGACCGTCTGGCCCGCCGTGGCCTGGCTGACACCGAGGTCGCGGCTCAGGCCCGGCAGGACGCCGGCGGGTAGCGCCTCGGTGAGAACGGTGAGGAACGCGGCCGTGGTGAGGGCCAGCAGGGCGCCTACAGGCAGCCGGTCAGTGGTGGTGTGGTCTCGCATGGACCGTATGCTCGAACCCTCACATCGGTGTGAGGGTCAACGCGAAGCTTTGTGAGGGCGGACACATGCGGATCGGAGAGTTGGCAGATCGCACGGGTACTTCACGCAGACTGCTGCGCTACTACGAGGAGCAGGGGCTGATCACGGCGCGGCGGGGCGCCAACGGCTACCGCGACTACGACGGTGACACCGTGGACCGGGTGGGACAGATCAGAGGGCTCCTCGACGCCGGACTGCCCACCCGGATCATCCGGCGAATCCTGCCCTGCCTGGACGGGCCGACCGACCTCTACTTCCCCGACGCGACGCCGGAGATGCTCGACACGCTGGAGCGGGAGCGCGACCGCATGACGCGCCGTATCGCCTGCCTGTCGAAGAACCGTGACGCGATCGCGGCCTATCTCGACCGCGTGCGCCCGCGCCGCGAGGGGCGAACCCCGTGAGGGCAGCCCCTGCGACGCGACCGCAGGGGTGAACTCACAGCGCTCCGCCCGCCACCGGAGGCATCGCCGGGTCGTTCTCGTCGGTGACCTCTTCGCGGTAGAGGAACTGCTCGACGGCGAACACGTCACCCTTCGCCATGTCCACCACGTTGAGCAACCGGTTCATCGCGGCGATTTCCTCGACCTGCTCCCTGAGGAACCACTGGACGAACTGCTCGCCCGTGTAGTTCTCGTCCTCCCTGGCCGCTTTCGCGATCTGCCGGAAGTCGGATTCGACCTCCTTCTCCTGCTCCAGGGCGAGCGCGACGGGCTCCCGGATGTCGGCGAAATCGTTGCGGACCTCCGGTACATCGGGAATCTCGACGTGGTGGTCGGTGTCCAGCAGGTACTGCACCAGCGCCATCGCGTGATTGCGCTCCTCCAGCGACTGCCGGTAGAAGAATTTGGCGAGTTGCGGCAGGTCCTTACCGTCGTAGAACACCGCCAGCGCGACGTACTGCTGCGAGGCGTGGAACTCGTTGCGGATCTGCGCCTGGAGCAATTCGTACAACTTCGACCGTGGATTCTTCTTCAAGGTGACCATGCCCCCACTATAGAGGCGAGATCGGCGATTATCCACCCGAAAGCGGTGATGTCAATCCCATTCGCGCTATTCATGAGGAAAGGTTTCGCTCAATTAATAAAGGCTAGCCTCAATGAGAGCAGGCTTGCCTAATATCTCACCCGGGTGGGGCCGGGCGCCGCGCGGCAAGCAACACCTGCGGGCGCATCGACGGTTCCGCGGGCAACCGCAACTCCGCGACCACCTCAAGCCCGGCGTCGGCCAGCATCCCGGCCAACTGCTCGGGACGGTACAGGTGGGTCGTCCAGGACACCGGCAGACCGCCGTACCCCTCGGTCCGCAGGACGTCGCCGTCCCCGACGTGCGTGCCGACCAGCGCCTGACCGCCGGGGACGAGCGCCTCGGCGAAGGTCCGCAGCACGCCGGGCAGTGCCGCCCTCGGGAGGTTGAACAGCGACCACCAGCCGAGCACACCGCCGAGCGAGGCGGGCGCGAGAGTGAGCTCGGTCGCCGAGGCGACGGAGAACCGCAGGCCGGGGTACTGCCGACGGGCGTGGTCGACCATGCGCGGCGACAGGTCGACGCCCGAGACCTCCAGGCCGAGCTCGGTGAGGTGCGCGGTGACGGTGCCGGGGCCGCAGCCGACGTCCAGGACCGGACCGAGCCCGCGAACGGACTCGGCGAACGCGGCGAGCACAGCCCGTAGCCACGGCGTCGCTTCCAGTCGCCCCACGGCGAGGTCCACGTAGGCGTCGGCGACCCGGTCGTAGGACTCGCGCACCGTGTCGAGGTCGGAGGGCTGCCGCATGGCGGCACTCTACCGGTGCGTGACGGCACGGCCGGCGCTTCAACCGTTGTCGGTGGACTCCCTGATGACCGGGCACGACATGCAGCGAGGACCACCCCGCCCCGATCCGAGTTCCGACCCCGCGATGCGCACCACCTCGATGCCGGACTCCTCCAGCCGTGTGTTCGTCTCCACGTTGCGCTCGTAGCCGATGACCACACCCGGAGCGAGCGCCAGCGTGTTGTTCCCGTCGTCCCACTGTTCGCGCTCCGCCGTGACCGGGTCGAGGCCCGTGTCGATGACGTGCAGCCGGTCGATGCCCATCGCGTCGGCCGCCGCGTCCAGGAACGGGGTGGGGCCCGCCACGCGCACGCCCTTCTCGTCGTCCGGGGTGAGCGTGTAGGCGATGAGGGAGTCCTGGGCCAGCGGGTACATGACCACGGCGTCGGGGCCCACCATGGTGCACACGGTGTCGAGGTGCATGGTCGCGCGGTCCTGCGCGATGGGTACCGCGAGGACGGTGTGGGCGATGTCGTCGGCGAACACCGAACGCGCCAGCGATTCGGCACCGGCGGGCGTGGTGCGTTCCCCGACCCCGACCGCGAGGACACCGGGTGCGAGCAACAGCACGTCGCCGCCCTCCACCGGCGCCGAGTGCGCGCCGTACGCGCGGACCGCGCCCGTGAACCGCGGGTGGTAGGCGTACACCAGATCGAGCAGGGCGGTCTCCCGCCGCCGCGCGGGCATCGCGAGCGACGAGACGGCGACCCGGTCGCCGATCCACACCGACGAGTCGCGGGTGAACAGCAGGTTTGGCAGCGGGTCCACCGCGAAGTCGTGCGGGTGGTGCATGCGCCGTACGAGCGAGCCACCCTCCGAGGTCGGCAACTCCTCGAACGTCATCCCCGACGTGAGCACCTCAGCCAGCGCGGTGGGGTCGGAGCCCGACAGGTGCGAGCGCAGGACGTCCGCCAGCTCGGCTCCGAGCCGCCTGCCGTCCACCGCGGCGTGAACCCCGGCGGCATGCGCTCGGGGGTCCTCCAGCGCCGAGCGCAGGACGTCGGTGAGCAGCAGGACCTCGACGTCGCGTGCCCGCAACACCTCGGCGAAGGCGTCGTGCTCCTCCTGGGCCCGATCCAGCCACGGGATCGAGTCGAACAGGAGCTGGTCGTTGTTGCGGGGGGTGAGCCGCCGGAGCTCGTTGCCAGGCCGGTGCAGCAGGACGGTCCGCAGCGGTGCCACTTCGCTGTCCACACGAGGAGTGGATCGGGGGGAGTTCCGGTGGGTACGGGGGGTGGTCGTTTCGGTCACACCGGCGAGCGTAATGACCGTGGTCGGCCCGGGGGAGGACGCGAAACGACGCGGCGCGGCGAGGTATGCGTTCGACCGGGGACGGCGTGCCGTCGCAACGAAGCGGATGCCGTGCGCGCGGTTCGTTGCATCCGAGCCGATGAGCTCGCGAACCCGGGCGTCAGGGACGGCCGCGGTGCGCCCGCTGTGCCTGCTGTGCCTGTTTCGGCGCGAGGAGATCGGTGGCCGTGGCGGGGCCCGCGAGGCGTTCCGCGTTCGGCACCGTGGTGAACACCCAGTTCTGCACCCCGCCGCCCATGATGTCGGCGTAGCGCTCGGCGGCGTCCCGGTTCGCGAACCGGATCTGCTGGTCGTTCACGCGGTGAGTGATCTTGCAAGCCATGGTCCCCTCCTGACCGTGCCGTGATCGTGTCGCTGGCTTCATTAGAACACGTGTTCGAATGAGTGGCAATATCAGGGCGGTCAGGGCAGCCACGACACGTGCTCGCGCAGCGCCGCATAACCCACGAACGCCACCACGTCGAGCAGGGTGTGGGCCACGACGAGTGGCCACAACCGGTTCGTGCGCTGCCACACCCTGCCGTAGACCAGCCCCATCACCACGTTGCCCACGAACCCGCCGAGTCCCTGGTAGAGGTGGTACGTCCCCCGCAGCACCGACGACACGAGCAGCGAGGCGTTCTCGGACCACCCGAGCTGCCGCAGCCGGGTGAGCAGGTACCCCACCACGAGCACCTCCTCGGCGAAGGCGTTGCCGAACGCCGCCAGTGTCAACGCGACAGGCCGCCACCACGCCTCGTCCACTGTGGAGGGCTGCACGGCGAGGTTGAAGCCGAGGTGCCATGCGGTGAAGTAGAACGCGAGACCGGGAATGCCGATCCCCGCCGCCAGCGCCACCGCCCACAGCAGATCGCGGCCCGGCCGCCGCCGGTCGAGCCCGATGCGCGACAGCCGGACACCGGCCCGCCACAGCAGGTACAACCCGAGTGCGCCCCAGCCCACGAGCTGCACGACACCGAGCAGTTGTTTCAGCAGATCGATGACGCCGAGTGTCGCCCGGGTGACGTTGATGGCCACCTGTTGTTGCGCGAGCGGTTCCGGCCGCAGCATCGCGTCCAGGAGGGACAACGCACTGCGCACACCGGACAGACCCAAAGTAATGGAGAAAACAAGGACGACTTCGACGACGAGAATGCGTCGCTCACGGGGATCGGTCGTTCGCCCTGGGTAGTCGGGAACACGGGGCCGGACCCAGTCGCGCGCTCGAGTGGACACTGTGGCACGTTACATGAGAACTGGTTTTTCCAGGTCACGAACGTGGCGGACAGGTTGTTAGGACCCGGCTTCATAACTTTCCGCCGAAACGAATAGCTCGGGTACTAGGGTCTTACGGTCCGAAAAATCCCGAAGAAGGAGGCAAGCCTCGTGACGGCAACGTCCGATCCTGAGGCCGTCGCGCCACCTGGTACGCGACGACCGTGGTACAAGACGGTCGCGCCGCGGGTGTTCTGGCCGTCTGCGGCGATCATTCTCGCGTTCGTGCTGGCCACCGTGATCGCGCCGGACGCGATGGGCGACGCGATCAGCGCGATCCAGGAAACGGTCATCGGTACGTTCAGCTGGTACTACATGCTGATCGTGTCCGGCTTCGTGGTGTTCTCGCTGTGGGTGGGGCTCAGTCACTACGGTGACATCAAGCTCGGCCCCGACGAGGAGGAACCCGAGTTCGCCCTCAAGTCGTGGTTCGCGATGCTGTTCGCGGCGGGTATGGGCATCGGCCTGGTGTTCTGGGGCGTGGCCGAGCCGCTGAACCACTTCGCCGGCATCCCCAACCGCGCCACCGGCATCGGCGACGACGAGGCCGGGGCGCAGGACGCGCTCGTGCAGACGTTCCTGCACTGGGGACTGCACCCGTGGGCCATCTACGTGGTCGTTGGTCTCGCCATCGCGTACGCCATCCACCGCAAGAACCGCCCGGTGTCCATCCGGTACGCGCTGGAGAAGCTCATCGGCAAGCGCGTACACGGCTGGCTCGGTGACGTCATCGACGTCGCCGCCATCGTGGGCACGCTGTTCGGTGTGGCGACGTCGCTCGGTCTGGGTGTCATCCAGATCGGTGCGGGCCTGAACTTCCTCGACGTGGTCTCCGAGCCGAGCAACCTGACCTACGTGGTGCTCATCGGCGCGATCACGCTGATGGCCATCGTCTCGGTGGTCACCGGGGTGAAGAAGGGCATCAAGTACCTGTCCAACTTCAACATGGTGCTCGCCGCCGTGCTGCTGGTGTCGGTGCTGGTCCTCGGCCCGACGCTGTTCATCTTCAAGGATCTCGTCCAGTCGATCGGTGACTATCTGCAGAACATCCTGCAGATGAGCTTCAACACCACGGCCTACGAGGGCGAGGACGGCAACGCCTGGCAGGGCTGGTGGACGGCGTTCTATTGGGGCTGGTGGATCTCGTGGGCACCCTTCGTCGGTGTCTTCATCGCGCGCATCTCGCGGGGTCGCACGGTGCGCGAGTTCGTCGCGGGTGTCCTGCTGGTGCCCACGGCGGTCACGATGTTGTGGTTCACGGTCTTCGGCGGCACCGCCCTGTACCGGGAGCTGTTCGGCCAGGGCGGCCTGGTTGGCACCGACGAGGACGGTGCGAGCACGGTGGACACCGAGGCATCGCTGTTCAACGTGCTGGAGGCGCTGCCGGGTGGCACCCTGCTCGCGATCGGCGCGGTGGTCCTCATCGTGCTGTTCTTCGTCACCTCGTCGGACTCCGGCTCGCTGGTGGTCGACATGCTGGCCTCGGGCGGCGACCCGAACCCGCCGGTGTGGAGCCGGGTGTTCTGGGGTCTCGCGGAGGGTGGCGTGGCCATCGCGCTGCTGCTCGCCGGTGGCCTGAGCGTGCTGCAGACCGTGGCGATCCTCATCGCGCTCCCGTTCAGCATCGTGATGATCGGGATGTGCGTGTCGATCTGGCGCGACTTCCGGGGTGAGCGCAACTCGATGCTGCGAATCCAGCGGAGGATGCAACGGCAGGAGCTCACCGAGCACGTCACCAACAGCCTGATCGACGAGGGGCTCGTGGAGCCCAGCGACGACGGTCAGGCGGAAGCGGCCAAGACCAAGTCCTGACCCTTCCATGACACGGACTGCGGCGCCCCGGCATCCAGCCGGGGCGCCGCAGTCGTGTTCAGGGCCGTTCGCGGCGGTTCAGGAACGGGCAGCCGACGAGCTTGCGCAGCTCCACGGCGAGTTCCGGCGGGTGTTCCACGGGGCGCGAGAACGCGAGGCGCACGTCGTGGTCGTCCTCGTCGGTCTCGACGCGCAGCCGAATGCCGTGCCGGTCGACGCCGAGCGGGCGCAGCCTGCCCTCCTGGAGTTCCGGTGGCAGCCGCCGGGTGAGCCCGCCGAGGACGTCGGTGTGGTCGTGTTCGAGATGCCGCAGCCAGCGTGCCTCGTAGCCCAGGAAGGGGTCGGCGACGGCCGCGTCGAAGGTGACGGTCGACAGCGAGTGGGTTCCCTCGCTGTCGGCGAGGACCACCGATGCGGGGGTGAACCGCAGCAACGAGAGGCCGTGCCCGACGTCGAGCAGGCGGGGATCGGGTTCCTCCGCTGCCTCTGCCAGCGTGACGGCACGCGCGCGTGCCGCCTGGTCGTCGAGGCCGCGCAGCCATCCGGTGAGCCACAGCAACCCCCGCACGGGCTGCCGGAGGGCGACGGGCGCCTGGTCGGTGATCTCCAGTGTCACGGCCAGCTCGGCCGCCGCGTCACCGTGGATTCCCGCCGCGAGCGGGTCGTCCGTGGGCAGCACGATGCTGAGGTCGTCACCGGCGTGCAGGTGCCAGCACACCGGGGCGGTGCGGTCGGCGTGCGCCTCGTGGCCGAGCGCGGGCAGCAGGCTCGTGGGGCCGCCGCGCACCGCGATGGTCTTGGCTCGCTCGGCGGGCCGGGGCGTCGGGGGCCGGTGGGGGACGGGTTCGCTCACGGCTCACCTCCTCTTAGGTAAGCCTAACCTTTAGATCTTGGCGGGGGAACGTGGTGTGGCGCACGCGCCAGTGCTGGCGTCCGAATGGCGGACAGTTTTGTCCGCATTCCGTTCGCTACTAGCGTGGGGGACGTGACAAGCGCTGTGGAACTCCCGCCCCCCGGCCCCCGTGGAATCCCACCCCTGCTCGCCCGGCTTGTCGACGACTCGGCACTGTTCCCGCCCGGCGACGCGGCGATGCCCGACGCGCTCACCGGCTACCTGGAACACAGGTCCGGCGAGTACGCCGGAGTGCAGGGAGTTTTCCTGTGCCCGGCGTCCCGGCTCCCGGAAATGATCACTGAGCTGATCAAGATCCGGCCGAAGGAGCCGCTGCCGCTCTCGCTGATCATCGACACCGGACTCGGCGGGGTGCCGAAGGCCATTTCCATCGTCGAGTCCCGCGACGAACTCCTGTCGCTGCGGATGGTGGAGATGCCCGCGCCCTCGGACGTCGACGAGGTCTGGCTGGAACGGGTGTCGGAGTTCGTGCCCGAGGACGTCGTCCGCGTCGTCGAGCCCCGGCGCGGTGTCGGCTGGCTGGACGGGGTGCGCAACGTCATCGAGCACGGCAGCTGGCCCAAGATCCGGTGCGGCGGGCTGTCCAGCGAGAACTTCCCCGGTGTCGCCGAGGTGGCCGACTTCCTCGCGGTGGTCAGCGGGACGCCCGGCGCGTCGTTCAAGGCCACCAACAGCCTCCACCGGGCGGTGCGCCATGCCGAGGAGCACACCGGCTTCGAGCACCACGGGTTCCTCAACATGCTGGTCGCCGCGGGGCGGAGTCTGTCGGGCGGCGACGTGCGCGAGGCACTGGCCAGCACCGACGGCGAGGCGCTCGCCGCCGAGGCAGGGCAGTTGAGCGACGAGGCCGCCAAGGCCGTCCGGTCGCTGTTCGCCTGCTATGCGTCGGCGACGTTCGACGAGTCGATCACGGACCTGTCCGGCCTGGGCCTGCTGTGAGCGGGGAGGGCTCGCTGACGCTCGATCGCGGGCTCGCCCTGTTACAGGCCGTGGCGGACGCGGCGGGGTCGTCGACGACGGTGACCGAACTGGCCGACGTCGTCGGCACGAGCCGCGCGGCCGTCTACCGGCTGCTGGTGCCACTCGTCGAGCGTGGCCTGGTGTGGCGCGACGGCAGTCACGTGCGTCTCGGCGCGGGAGTGCTCCGGCTGGCCGAGCAGATGCTGCCGAGGGTTCGCGCGGCGGCCCGCCCCGTGCTGCGCGGACTCGCCGACGCGACCGGTGCGACAGCGCACCTCTCGATGGCCGAGGGCGATCAGGTCCACGTCGTCGCGGTGGCGGAGCCCTCGTGGACGACCTTCCACGTCGCCTACCGGCTGGGCAGCAGGCATCCCGCCTCGCGCGGGGCGGTGGGCAAGGCGCTGGCGCTGCGGCCCAAGGGCCGGGGGTGGGCCGCGGCCTCCGGTGACCCCCAGCCCGGCATCCACGGTGTCGCGACCCCGGTGCGGGGCGTCGTCGGGATCAGAGCGGCGCTGGGAGTGGTGTCCCTGACCCCGCTGGACAACGCGCTGGTCGGAGCGCAGGTGCAGGAGGCGGCCGGCGCGCTGGCGGCCTCGCTGCGCGGCTGACGGCGGAACTCAGCCGAGCACGGCGCTGCCGAGCGCGACGAGCGAGAACCCGGCGAAGACGAACCCGGCGATGCGCTGGAGCAGCCGGGGCCGCAGGCGCGAGCGGATCTTGCGGCCGAGCAGCACCGCGATCCCGGCCACCGTGACGAGCGCGGCGAAGGACCCCAGGCCGACCGCCAGTGGCTGCGCGGAGCGCGCGACCAGGCCCGCTGTGGCGAGTTGCGAGGCGTCACCCCACTCGGCGGCGAACAGCACGCCGAACGAGGTGAGGGCGGCCCGGACGAACGAGACGGGCGTGCCGCCGCGTGCGGCATCGTGCGTGGCCTCCTCCTCCGAGGGCACCGCGCGGAATCCCTCCCGCAGCAGCATCGCAGCACCCAGGCCGAACATCACGCCCACGGCGACGGACACCAGCGTCTCGGGCAGGAACGTGAGGACGCTGCCGAAGCCGACCGCGATCAGCGCCTGCACCGCGAAGGCGGCGGACACTCCGGCGAAGACCGCTTTGGGGCGAAACCGCGTGGTGAGAACGAGCGTCGCCACGAATGTTTTGTCGGGGAGTTCGACGGCGGTCACCAGGGCGAACGTCGTGGCGAACGCGATCAGTGCGGCGGACACGGCACTCACTCACCCCTTTCGCCTGCAACGATAAAGGGGGAATTGCGAGAAGCCCAGTTGATCGACGTCTCGAATCGGTTTTTCAGGTGCGCTCAGAAAAGCGTGCCGGAATGCCGAACGGGCAATTTCGCCACGCCGAAACGTGGATTTCGGGGCGGCGGCCACGCTGGGGGCAGGACCTTGGTCCTGACCACTGCGGGACCACGGGACCTGACGCGAAACCGCAGGACGAGGGCAGAGTCGATCTCGTGGAAGTCCTGGATCTCGCGCGGTGGCAGTTCGGCATCACGACCGTCTACCACTTCCTCATGGTGCCGCTCACCATCGGCCTTTCCGTGCTCGTGGCCGGTATGCAGACGGCCTGGGTGCGAACCGGTGACGCACGTTACTACCGGATGACGAAGTTCTGGGGGAAGTTGCTGCTCGTCAACTTCGCCATGGGTGTGGTGACGGGCATAGTCCAGGAATTCCAGTTCGGCATGAACTGGAGCGCGTACTCGCGGTTCGTCGGCGACGTCTTCGGTGCGCCACTGGCGATGGAGGGGCTGGTGGCCTTCTTCGTCGAGTCGACCTTCCTCGGGTTGTGGATCTTCGGATGGGACCGGCTGCCGAAGCGGGTTCACCTGGCCTGTGCCTGGGCGTTCTCGCTGGCCACCATCGCGTCGGCGTACTTCATCCTCGCCGCGAACTCGTGGATGCAGCACCCCGTCGGCGCGGAGTTCGTCGACGGCAGGCCGACGATGACTTCGATCTGGGCCGTACTGACCAACTCGACGGCCCTGGTGGCCGTGCCGCACACCATCGCGGGCTCGTTCGCGGTGGCGGCGGCCTTCCTGGTGGGGGTCGCGAGCTGGCACCTGTGGCGCAGGCGGAACGGCACGGACGAGCACCGCCCGGTCTGGCGGTCGTCCCTGAAGCTCGGCGCGTGGGTGGGGGCCGTGTCGTTCGCCGTCCTGGGCGTGAGTGGCGACCTGCAGGGCAAGCTCATGTTCGAGCAGCAGCCCATGAAGATGGCGGCGGCCGAGGCGCTGTGTCACACCGAACAGCCCGCCAGCTTCTCGATTCTCGCCGTCGGCGACGTGGCGGACGCGGACTGCGACAGCGTGAAGACCTTCAACGTTCCCGCCCTGCTGTCGTTCCTCGCGCACGGTGATCTGGAGACCGAGGTGCGCGGGATCGACGACCTCGTCGGCGAGTACCAGGACCGCTACGGCACGCACTACCCGGACGACGACCGGCTCGGCGAACTCGCGGGGCAGCCGATCGACTACGTGCCGAACCTGCCCGTCACCTACTGGGGATTTCGGGTCATGGTCGGCTTCGGTGCGCTCAGCGCGGCGGTCGGGATGGCGGCGCTGTGGCTGACCCGGGGCGGCCGGATACCGGAGTCCCGGTGGTTTCCCCGTCTCACCCTGGGCGCGATCGTGCTGCCGTTCGTGGCCAACAGCGCGGGCTGGATCTTCACCGAGATGGGCAGGCAGCCGTTCGTCGTGGTCCCGAATCCGACCGGAGTGGACGGCGTGTGGATGTTCACCGCCACGGCGGTGTCGGACCTGACCACCGGCGAGGTGTGGACGTCGCTGATCGCGCTGACGACGGTGTACGCGGTGCTCGCCGTCGTGGAGGTGTTCCTGCTGACGCGCTACGTGCGGGGTGGGGTCGAGGGCGTCCTGCCCGCCTCCGGCGGTGACGGATCGGACCGGGACCGAGGGTCCGGCGACGCGCTGGCGTTCGCGTACTGACCGAAAGGACGACAGATGCGACAGGCAAGCACGGTCAAGATCAGGTTCTCCACGGGCCTCCACCTGCGGTTTGTGGACAACTCACCCGGTTGTCCACAGCTTGTGGATCAATTGTTTCACGTGAAATGACCACACTGTCGAGGGAAGGCTGACGTCGGTGGATCTGCCCACGCTCTGGTTCTGCGTCATCACGCTGTTCTGGCTGGGGTACCTCTTTCTGGAGGGCTTCGACTTCGGCGTCGGCATGCTGCTGCCCGTGCTCGGCCGGGACGACACCGAACGGCGGGTCATGATCAACACGATCGGTCCGGTGTGGGACGGCAACGAGGTCTGGCTGATCGTCGCGGTCGGCGCGACCTTCGCGGCGTTTCCCGCCTGGTACGCGGGCCTGTTCTCCGCCGCCTACCTGCCGGTGCTGGTGCTGCTGCTCGCCCTCATCGGCCGTGGAGTGGCGTTCGAGTACCGGGGCAAGGTGGACTCGGCGCGCTGGCGGGCGAACTGGGACCGCGTCATCGTGCTCGGATCGTGGCTGCCCCCGCTGGCGGTGGGGCTCATGCTGGCCACCACGGTGTTCGGGCTTCCGATCGACGCCGACGGCGACCGGGTCGGCTCGGCCCTGGCGGCGGTGCGCTGGGAGACGGTGCTCGGGGGTGTCGCGATCGCGGCGTTCTCGCTCGTCCACGGCGCCGCGTTCCTCGCGCTCAAGACCGACGGTGACGTGCGCCACCGCGCGCGGGCGTTCGCGCTGCGGTTCACGCCGCTGGCGCTCGCGCCCCTGGTGGGGCTGCTGCTGCTCGTCCAGTGGCGCGACGGACTCACCTGGACGCTGGTGCCGCTGCTCGTCGTGCCGATCGCGGGCGCGGTGGCCGTCGCGCGCCTGCTGGCGGGTCGCGAGGGGCAGGCGTTCGCCGCACTGGGAACGGTGATCGCCGCGGCCGTGGTGGCGCTGTTCGGCGCGCTGTATCCCGAGGTCCTGCCGTCCACACTGGACGCGGCGAACTCGCTCACCGTGGCGGACGCGGCGTCCAGCCCGTACACGCTGCGGGTCATGAGCTGGGTCAGTCTGTTCGGGGCACCCGCCGTGCTCGTCTACCAGGGCTGGACGTACTGGGTCTTCCGCAAACGCATCGGCACCCACCACATCCCGAAGGTCCACACTCCGACATGAGCGACCCGAACACCGCGAAGCACACGAGACCACCCACCCACGAACCCCTTTCCGCCACGGTGCCCTCCGGACCGTCCGAAGGAGACACCGCGTGGGTGGGCAGGGGCCCGCTCGGCGCGCTGCCCGCACTGTCGGTGTCGGCGCGCCGGGCGCTGGCCCTGACCGGAGTGCTGTCGCTGCTCAACGCGGCCGCGCTGGTGGCGCAGGCGTTCCTGCTCGCGGCCGTGCTCGCCGATCTCGTCGCGGGCGAGGTGACCGGCCACGCGCCCCGGGTGGCCGCCCTCGCCGGTGCGGTGGTCGCCCGCGCACTGCTCGGCTGGGCCACCCGGGTCGTCGCCGTGCGGGCGGCGGCGGGCGCGAAGGAGGAACTGCGCGCCAGGGTGGTCGACCACGCGCTGCGCCTGGGTCCCGAGTGGATCGACCGCAGGGGAGCGGCGGAGCTGAGCGCACTGACCACCCGCGGGCTCGACGCGCTCGACGCGTACTTCACCGAGTACCTGCCCGCGCTGGTCACCGCGGCGGTGGTGCCGCTGGCGGCCGGTGTCGCCGTGCTGTCCGTCGACTGGCCGTCGGCGGTGCTGGTCGCCGTGACGCTGCCGCTGCTGCCGATGTTCGCGATCCTCATCGGCAAGCACACGGCCGAGAGGGTGGGCGAGGCCACCGACGCCGTACACCGGCTGTCCGGGCACCTGCGGGAGCTGGTGCGGGCTCTGCCCGTGCTGACCGCGTTCCGGCGTGCCGAGGCGCAGGCCGAGGCCGTGCGCCGGGTCGGTGACCGCCACCGCACCACCACGCTGTCCACGCTGCGCCTCGCGTTCGCGTCGGCGTTCGCCCTCGAACTCGCGGCCACGCTGTCGGTGGCGCTGGTCGCCGTCGTGATCGGCGTACGGCTCGTGTCCGGTGATCTCGCGCTGGCGGTGGGCCTGGGCGTGCTGATCCTCGTGCCCGAGTGCTACCAGCCGCTGCGCACCCTTGGCTCGGCGTTCCACGCGAGCCAGGACGGGGTGGAGGCGGTGCGCCGGGTCTCCGATGTGCTGGCCGTGCCGGTGCGCGCGGAGGGCACGCGGTCGCCGGGGCGCGGCGTGGTGCGGGTGCGGGACCTGCGGGTGCGCCGCCGCGACGGGTTCGCGCCCGACGGGGAGTCGTTCACGCTCCGGCCGGGGCAGCGCGTGCGGCTCACCGGGCGCAGCGGCGCGGGCAAGACGACCACGCTGTCGGTGCTGCTCGGGTTCGCGACACCGGATTCGGGCTCGGTGACGGTGGACGGTGTGCCGCTGGCCGATGTCGACATGGCGGCATGGCGAGATGTCGTCGCCTGGGTACCGCAGTCGCCCCGGTTCTCCGGCGGCACCGTTCACGACGAACTGGCGCTGACCGGGGCGTCGGCGGAGGACGTCCTCGCCGCGTTACGGCAGCTCGACCTGGCGGAGTTCGCCGAGCGGCCCGTCCACCGGCTCTCCGTCGGGCAGCGGCAACGGGTCGCCGTGGCGAGGGCGTTGCTGCGGGTCCGGTGCGGCGCGTGGCTGCTGCTGCTCGACGAGCCCACCGCCCATCTCGACCCCGCCGCCGCCGAGCGGGTGTGGGCGGCCGTGGCGCGGGCTCAGGACGCCGGTGCGGCGGTCGTCGTCGCGGCACATCGCCGCACCGGCACGCCGCCCGTGGCGGGCGGGCAGGACCCGGAACCGGCGAGCCCGGGCTCCGGACCGCCGCAGGCCGATCCGGAGCCCGGCACCCCGGCGTCGACACGGCCGCTCCCACTGCGCGACCTCGCCGACCGCAGGCTGGTGCGCGGCGTGGTACTCGGCGCGGCGGCCCTGCTGGCCGGGATCGCGCTCACGGCCACCTCGGGGTGGCTCATCGCCAGGGCAGCGCAGCAGCCGCCGATCCTGACGCTCACCGTGGCCGTGGTCGGCGTGCGCGCGTTCGGTCTCGCGCGCGCCGGGTTGCGGTACGTCGAGCGGCTGGTGACCCACGACGGCGCGTTCCGCGTGGCGGCGCGGCTGCGGGAGCGGCTGTGGCGCGCGCTGGTGCGGCAGGGGCCCGCTCGCGCGCTGCGGCACGACGAGGAACTACGCCGGCTCGTCGACGACGTCGACACGGTGCGCGACCTGGTGCCGCGCGCCGTGACACCACCGTGGGTCACGGCCGCGGTGGTGCTCGGTGCCTGCGCGGTGCTGTGGGTGGTGCTGCCCCCGGCAGGCTGGGTGCTGGCCGGGGCGTCGGCGGTGGCGGCGCTGGTGGCGCCCTCGCTGGCGGTCCTGCTCGACCGCAGAGCGACGGCCACGCTGGCCGAGGGGCGCCGGGACGTCGCGGGGCGGGTGCTGGCGCTGTTCGACGGCGCGGCCGAACTGGTGGCGTTCGGCGCGCACCGCCGCCACCGCGCCACGCTCGCCGAACGCGATGCCGGGCTGGCGCGGCTGGCGCGTGGACAGGCGTGGGGCGCTGGCGCGGCCGAGGCCGTCGTGACCGTGGCGACCGGGCTCGCCGCCGTCGCGGGGGTCGTGCTCGCGGGCGACGCCGTCGGCGCGGGCACGCTCGACCCCGTGCTGGCCCCGGTGCCCGCGCTGGTGGCGCTGGCGCTGGCCGAGGCGTTGCAGCAGCTGCCACCCGCCGCGCAGCAGCACGACACCCTGCGCCGCGCGCGCACACGGCTCGCCGCCACGCTCGACGGCGACACGCTCCCGCCCGCCGACGACGGCGGCCGTGCGGAGATCGCCGAGGGCGGGGCGATCGGGCTGCACGGGGTCACCGTGCGCTGGCCCGCCGGGACCGGGCCCGCGCTGCGCGACGTCGACCTGACGATCGCGCCCGGAACCCGCGTCGCCGTGGTCGGCCCTTCCGGGGCGGGCAAGTCGACGTTGCTCGCCACGGTGCTCGGATTCCTGCGCCCGGAGCGGGGCAGGGCGGTGGTGCCCGAACGGGTGGCGTGGGCGCCGCAGGAGCCGCAGCTGGTGTCCACCACGGTGGCCGAGAACCTGCGCCTGGCCGACCCGCACGCGGACGATCGGGAGCTCGCCGCAGCACTGGAGATCGCGGCGGCGGGAGAGCTCGGTCTCGACGTGGTGCTGGGAGACGCGGGCCGGGGACTGTCGGGCGGGCAGGCGCACCGGGTCGCACTGGCGAGGGCGGTGCTCGCGGCGCGGACCGCCGACGTGGTGCTGCTCGACGAGCCGACGGCCCACCTCGACGCGGCCACGGCCCGTACGGTGCTGGCCAACCTGAGGGTCGCGCTCGCGGGCCGCACGGTGATCCACGTGACCCACCGGCGCGAGGAGGCGGCCGACGCGGACCTGGTGGTGGAGGTGCGGGACGGCCGGGTGCGCGCACTCGCGGCACCACAGGCACCGGTGGGAGCGGGTGAGCGGGCATAAACTGGACTCTGCTCATGGAACCCACCCTCGCCGCGCGGGCGCTCGCCGCGGCCACGGAGATCACGGCGTCGGCGTTGTCCGACGTCGATCCGGACGCCGTGCTGGCCACCGTCGTGCGCCACGCCGTCGAACTCGCCGACGCCGACCTCGGCCTCGTCATGGTCGGTGCCGACGACGGCGGCGTCACCGTCGAGGCCGGGCACGGTGCCACCGGTGCCGCCGGGGCCGACCTGCTCGGGCTGGTGCTGCCCGCCGAGTCCGCCGCGGGCCGCGTGGCGGCCGGGGGCGAGACGGTGGTGACCGACGACGTCACCAGCGACCCCCGCACGTCGCGGTTCGTGCCCGCCGTGCTGCGGGCGTACGGCCCGTTCGCCGCCGCGTCCTTCGGCCAGGGCGGGCGGCTGCTCGGCGCGCTCACCGTCTACCGGGACCGGGGAGCCGAGCCGTTCTCACCGGAGATCGTGGAGGTGCTCACCGCGTTCGCCGGGCAGGCCGGCGTCGTCCTGGCGCTCGCGGAGGGCGCCAACGCCCGGCATCGCGTCACGCTCTACGAGGAGCGCGAACGGATCGCGCGCGAGCTGCACGACGTGATCGTGCAACGCCTCTACGCGGCGGGGATGCAGCTCGACCGGGTGCGGCGCCGGATGCGGTGGCGCTTCGCGCAGGCCGACGGCGCGCGGCTCGGGGAGGCGATCGACCAGCTCGACGCGACCATTCAGGAGATCAGGGGCACGGTGCGCGAACTGCGCACCACGGAGATCGAACCGCACGGCGCCGAGCCCGCTGCCACCAGGACCGACCTGGCGGAGTCGGCGCGCGGTGAGGTGCGCATCGCGGGCGAGCTGCTCGGCTACCCGCCGACCCTGGAGCTGTCCGGCGAGCTGGCCGACATTCCGGCCGAACGCGCCGACCACGTCAGGGCGGCCCTGCGCGAAGCGCTGTCCAATGTGGTCCGTCACTCCGGTGCGAGCGAGGTGCGCGTCACGATGCACCGCGACGGCGAGAGGCTGCGACTGCGGGTGCGCGACAACGGCTGCGGTGTGCCCCGCGACGTCGCCAGGCGTGGCCTGCGGCATCTCGCCGAACGCGCGGAGGGGGCGGGCGGGACGTTCGCGGTCAACTCCTCGCCGAGCATGGGCACGATGGTGGCCTTCGACCTGCCCCTCGACGCCGCGTAGCGAGCGTGCGGTGCCGGTCAGCCGCGGCGGTCACCGTGGTGCTCGCCGTGCCTGGCCACCCACGCCGCCGCCTGGGTCCGGCGCCGCATCCCGAGTTTGGCCAGCAGCGACGTGACGTAGTTCTTCACCGTCTTCTCGGCCAGGAACAGCCGTTCGGCGATCTCGCGGTTGGACAGACCCTGCCCGATGAGGTCGAGCACGCTGCGCTCCCGGTCGCTGAGGACGGCCAGCGGGTCAGGGGCCGACGGGCCGCGCATCCGGTCGAGCAGGCGCGAGGTCGTCAACGGGTCCAGCAGGGAGCGACCCGCCGCCACCTCGCGCACGGCGTGGACGACGTCCTGGCCTCGCACCTGCTTGAGCAGGTAACCGGAGGCTCCCGCCATGATCGCGCCGAGCATGGCCTCCTCGTCGTCGAACGCGGTGAGCACCAGGCAGCGGACGGCGGCGGGGCGGGAGCGCAGCTCGCGGCAGAGCGCGATGCCGTCGGTCTCGTTCTCTCCGAGCCGCACGTCCACCACCGCGACATCGGGTTCGAGGTGCAGGGCCACGGCCAGCGCCTCGTCCGCGCTGCCCGCCTCGGCCACGACCTCGATGTCCGGCTCGTCGCTCAGCAGGTCACGAAGTCCCCGCCGCACGACCTCGTGGTCGTCGACGAGCAGCACGGCGATGGCCATGTGGTCGAGCTTAGGCGTGGCCCCACGAGCCGGGGACGACGGGAATAGGGGCACCGCCGGACGGCGTTGCTGTGACCATGGACACACGCGGGGATGTCGAGAGCCGGAACCGGAACCGCGTCGAGCGGGGCTCGAAGCGGGTGCGTGCCGTCTTCGCGGGCGAGGTCGTGGCCGACACGACCCGGCCGCTGCTGGTGTGGGAGGTGCCGTACTACCCGACGTACTACCTGCCAGCCGACGACGTGCGCACGGAGCTGATCGTCGCCACCGGTCGTTCCCGCCACTCTCCGAGTCGCGGCGAGGGCCGGATCGCCCACCTCGTGCTCGGTGACCGGCAGGCCACCGACGCCGTCACCGAGTACCCCGATTCGCCGATCGAGGTGCTGCGCGGGCACGTCCGCCTGTCCTGGAGCGCGATGGACGCCTGGTTCGAGGAGGACGAGGAGGTCTTCGTCCACCCGCGCGACCCCTACGTGCGGCTTGACGTCCTGCCCAGCTCCCGCCATGTCGAGGTGGTGGTGGACGGGGTGACCGTCGCCGAGTCGCGGCGGGCGCGCCTGCTGTTCGAGACCAATCTGCCGCCCCGCTACTACCTGCCTGCCGACGACGTGCGCGACGAGTTGCTGGAACCGAGCGACACCGTGACCCGCTGCCCGTACAAGGGCGAGGCGGAGTACTACTCGGCGCGGGTCGGCGACACGCGCGTGCCGGACGTCGCGTGGTGTTACCGCGAACCCCTGCCGGAGAGCGAGCGCATCGCCGGGCACGTCGCGTTCCACCAGGAACGGGTGCGGGTGCTGGTGGACGGTGAGGTGGACGACGGGGGCACCGCGCGCTGAGCCGTCACGCGCCAGGATGCCGCCGTTAACCCGCAGGGATTACTCGAAGCGCTGGTCAGGCGCACCCTTGGTTTACTCGGACTGGACCGAAAGGGGTGGCATGTCCGAGTGGCGTCAGCGGGCCGCCGGCGCGGTCGAGGCCGAGTTCGAGCACGCGCGGCAGGGCGGTGAGTGGAGCATGCTGGGTCCGCTGCGGCGGACCGTCGACGGCGAACATCTCGTCGACCTGCGCGGGCGCCGGGTGCGTCCACTGCTCGACGTGCGGTGCTCCGGCCCCGACGGACCCCGGCAGAGCGCGGCCGTCCCGGTGAGCGCGGAGTACCACCACGGGCTGTTGTGGCTGGACGACGTGGGGCCGGTGCCGTCCGGATGCGACCACGTCTGGGCGCGGGAGAGCACGCACGCCGATTTGCTCGCGCGGCTCGCGCGTGGCCTGCGCGACCTCGGTGCCGCGCCGCTGGCCGACCGCCTCGCCCACGGGATGCTCGACCCGGCGGGGCAGGACGCGTACGCGACGTGCTTCGTGCCGGGGGTCCACCTCGTGTGGGGACCGCCGGGCAGCGGCAAGTCGCACGTGGCCGCCGAGGCGGCGGCCGAACTCGCGCGGCGGGGCAGCCGGGTCCTGCTCGTGACCTCGGAGGCCGCGGCCACGCGCGCCTCGCTGACCGCCGTGTCCGATCCCGAACGGTTCGCACTCCAGACCGACCTCGCCGAACTGTCCGAGGTGGAGCGGCACCTGCGGGACATGGACGACGAGCTGCGCGACTACGACCACGAGGCGTTTCTGGCGGCGGGCCGCCGCATCGAGAACGCGCAGCGTGCCGCCGCACTGGAGACGGACTTCGCGCGGTTGCGTGAGCGGCACTGGCAGCGGGCGCGGGAGCTGTCGGAGGCACGGGAGGCGCTGGGCCTGGCCACCCGCACCCACGACCGGGTGGCGGGGGAGCACGCCCGCCGTGCGGAGGCCAAGGTCCTCACCCAGCAGCTCACCGCGGTGGAGGAGAATCTGGCCGGAATCAGGGAGCGGTCGCGGCACCGCGGCCTGCTTTCCCGGGGCCGCCGGGCCGACCGGGAGGAGCTGCGCGCGGCCGAGGAGCAGCGGCGCGCGCTCGTCGCCCGCATCGAGGACTGCCGTCGCCGGGTCACCACGGTGTCCGACGACGTGAAGGCGCTGCGCGCCGCGGTCGACGAGGCCGGCACCCGCGCCGACGAGGCCGAGCGGGCCGAGTCGGAGGTACGCGCGCAGCTCGACCTCGTGCGCGGCGAACTGGGCAGGCTGCACGCCTCCGGCATCGGCGACGACGCGGACCACCGCTACTACGCCGACTGCCTGCACCGGAACCTGCCGAACCTGCACGCCGACCGGGAGGCGGTGCGCGAACGCGGCAGGCACCGCGCGGCGCTGCGCGGCCGGTTCGAGGAGCGGCTGTGGTGGATCGGCGAGCGTGGGCACGAGCTGCGCTGCGGTGACGAGTCCTGGTGGTGGCGCTCCGAGGCGGTCGTGGTCACCACCATGGACGGGCTCGCGGCGGCCGAGGGCGACTTCGACGTGGTGCTGGTGGACGACGCCGGGTCGGCCCGCCTGTGTGACGTGCTGTTCGCCGTGGGCCGGGCTCGCGAGACGGCCGTCGTGTTCGGTGACCTCGCGCAGCCGTGGCCACAGGTGGTGCCGGAGTGGCTGGAACAGCGGGCGGACGTGCGGCAGTGGATTCTGTCGACACCGTTCAGCCACTGCGGCATCCTGACGCCCTCCGACGCGCACGCGCACCCCGGCTGCGCGGTGCTCACCGGCCAGTACCGGGTGGGGCCCGCGATCCAGGCCATCGCGAGCGACATCGGCTACACCGCGCTGCTGGCCGCCGAGGGCAGGCACACCGACGTGGTGCTGCTGGACACGGCCGGCGAACCCGTGGAACGGGCGGCGCTGGTGGGATTGATCGCCGAGGACGGGGGCGCGGTGCTCGTGCCGTCGGAGGAGCAGATCGCCGGGTGGCGCGACGTGCTGCGGGACACGCTCGGGGTCGACGTCGGCACGGTCGGCACCGTCACCGGCCACGAGTTGCCGACGGTCGTGCTCGACCTGACCGGCGACGGCTGGTACGACCGGGTGCGCTCCTTCATCTCCGGCATCGCCAGGGCTCGCGACCGCCTGTACCTGCTGGCCGATCTGGGGGCGGTGCGGTCGGCACCCACCGGTACCCCGCTCGGCGCGGTGCGGGCGCTGGAACTTCAGGGCGGGCTCCAGGTGCGGCGCCTCGGCGAGGTGCTCATTCCCCGGCAACGGCAACAATCCGCTACCGACTGGACCGTGACCGTGATCAACCGCGAGCCCGCGGATGGCACGATACCGGGGTGACCCCCCGATCGGACCTGCGGACGTTCCTCCGGACGTTGGACACGGACACGCTGGCCGACCTCCTGGCCGAGCACGCCGAACACGACGCCGGACTGCGGTCGCGGCTGGAGGAACTGGCCGGTGACCCGAGCGAGCCGCGGGGCGAGGCCGAGTGGTCCGGGGCGACCCAGACCGACCCCGTGCAGCTCTCCTCGGTGCTGGACACGGTGCGACGGCTGCTCGACGCGAACACCGCCGCCGACGTCGCGCCGCTGGCTCGCCGGGCCGTGGACCGGGTCTTGGCGGCCACCGGATCGGGTGGTGGGCTGCCGCCCGCGCTGGCCGAGCAGTTCGGCCGGGCCGTGTCGCTGTACGCGCGGGCGTGTGTGGCGCATCCACCACCGCCGCGCGAACTCGCGGAGTGGCTCACCGCGCTCGTCCTCGACGGGCCTTCCGGCCCCGGGGTGCGCCTCGCCGATTTCGCCGACGCGCTGGGGGAGGAGGGCCTCGCGCACGTCCGGGACGCCGTGGCCGTGATTCCCGTCGACGAGGGCGGCCACCGGGCCGACGCCGCGCGCCGCCTGCGGCTGGAACTGGCCGAGACCACCGGCGACGTCGACACCGTCGTGGCCCTGCTGTCCGAACGGTTGCCGCGACTCGACGTCAGCCTGCGGATCGTGCGGGTGCTGCGGGCGGCGGGACGGCATTCGGAGGCCATCGCCCATGCGGCCAACGCGCTGGGACACGGCAAGGCGGGCTCGGGTGCCGGGCGTGGCCCACTGGTCGAGGCGCTGGAACGGGTACGCACCGAACAGCCGCCCGTCGACACCTCGGACGTCGAGGCCCTGCTGCGGGACAACCGCTGCGACGACGCGTGGAAGGCCGCGGCCCGGCACGAGCCCTCCGACATGATCCCCCTGTACCGCGAGCACGTGGAACGCCTGATCGACTCGCGCAACCCGCAGCTCTACGACCGGGCGGCCGGTCAGTTGCGCAGGCTGCGGATGCTGTACCGGCGCGCCGGAGTGCCGCGCGAGTTCACCCCCTACCTTTCGGAGCTGGTGGGCAGGCACCGGCGCAAGACGAGACTGCTCGACGAGCTGCGCAGGGCCAGGATCGCGTTGCCCAGGACGGCGGCGACCTGAGCAAGGGGCGTCAGCGGGCAGGCGAGTCGTTGCCTTCGGCCCGGCGCGGGCCCCTGACGTCGACGAGGTCGAGGGCCACGGCGCCGAACGCCATCACGAGCAGCACCGTCACGCCGAGTGCCGCGCCGATCCAGGTCAGAATGTCCTCAAGCATGGTGTGCCCTTCTCTCGCGACGGTGGCGTTGTTCCTGCCTCCAGAGTCACGAACGGGCCGGAATCGGGGTATCGGCCAACCGGTTAC
Source organism: Saccharomonospora piscinae (assembly GCF_005862235.1). Lineage (GTDB taxonomy): Bacteria > Actinomycetota > Actinomycetes > Mycobacteriales > Pseudonocardiaceae > Saccharomonospora > Saccharomonospora piscinae. Next base: position 660,730 of record NZ_VCEK01000002.1, read on the forward strand.
CGCCGAGGAGGCGGATCGGCCGATCGGCGGAGAGCCTGGCGGCCGACGTCTACTCCCGCGCCGCGCCGTAGTGGGTGGCCAGCGCCGCCGCCACCGCTCGGGCCGTGCGCGTGAGGGCGACGGCCTCGCTGGGGCTGCGCTCACGCTGTGTTCGCACGAGTTCGTCGGCGCCCGCCCTGTCGCCGGCCGAGGCGAGGCAGCGCAGTGCGATGTCCACGCACGCGCGAAGCTGTCGTGGCGCGTGCATGCGATGCCAGTCGTCCAGCGTGAGTTGCAGCAGCTTCGCCGCCTCCGGCACTCGGCCGAGGGTCAGCAGCACCTCGGCCAGCGCGGTCCCGGCCGAGGCCGCGATCCAGACCGCGCGAGCGGCCCTGGCCTCGCGCCGGGCCCGGACGAGGGTGATTGCCGCGTCGGCCGGCTCGCCGGGCACCCTGGCCATCCCTTCGGCGTAGGACGCCAGCGCGAGGCGGCAGGCGGAGCTGGCGGCGCGGGCGTGGCGCGCCGCCACCTCGGCCGAGGCCAGTGCGTCACCGGCCCGCCCGCCGCGCGTCGCGAGCAGGGACAGAAACGCGTGGGCGTCGGCCACCCCGAGGTCGGGCACGTCGGCCAGCCCGAGCAGTTCGTGGCAGGCCGCGGTGGCGCGGTCGTCGTCACCGAGGTCGTAGTAGGCGCCGACCAGGGTGCGCACCGCCGCCGCGCGGTGCGGCGGGGTGGTGGCCAGCTCGGCCGCCCTGGCCGCGAGCCGCAGGCCCTCCTCGGGAAGCCCGCAGTACACGGCGGCGTCCGCTCCCGAGGCGGCGGCCAGCGCGTGCCGGGACAGCCGAGGGTCGGCCTCCCTGGCGATGTCGAGCTGCCAGGGCAGCAGACGTGCTCTCGGACGGTAGGTCGTCAGCATGCCGAGCTGCCCGGTCAGTTCGGCCGCCAGCGCGGGTTCCTCGGGCACGGCCCAGCGCAACACCGCACAAAGGTCGTCCTCCATCCGGCACAGCCGTGCGAATCCCGCGAGGCCGTCGCCTCGGGCCGCCAGCGACGCGGCCTCGGTGACCTGCTCGACGAGCCACAGCGCGTGCCGCTGCCGGGCCTTGTGCGTGGACTCGGTTCGGCCCCGCCGCCGGTGGGCGAGCCGGTGAACCGCGTCGGGAAGCCGGTACCGCGCTCCGCACTCCGCGGTGACCGCCGTCAGCAGCCCGGCGCGGTGCAGTTCGGCGAGCGCGTCACCCGCGTCGCCGCCGGGGTCGGCCACAGCGGCGGCGGAGCTCACGTCGATCTCGCCGCCGAACACCGTGAGCCTGCCCAGCAGGTCCCGCCCCGCCTCGGGCAGTTCGTCGTACGCCCATTCGACCACATCGGACGCACACGCCCGCGCCGGCGACGGCGTGACCCCTCCGGCACCGGCGACGCGGGCGGCGAGCAGTTCCACCGACAGCGGCAGGCACGGCACAGCACCCAGCACGGCACGGGCGGTGTCGGCCTCGCCCTCGTCGCGCGGGAACGCCGCGCTGACCCGGCGGGCGCGGTCGAGGAACAGCCGCCCCGCCCTGGACACCAGCGGGTCGCGCGTGCCGTCGCGCGCGAGCGGCCCCAGCGGGAGGACCCGCTCACCCGCGAGTCCGAGCCGGACCCGGCCGGTGACGACGATCGTCACGTCGCGGCACCGTCCCCGCAGCCGCCGCACGAGCGCGCGCACGTGGGACAGCAGGTGCTCGCCTCCGTCGAGTACCAGCAGCAGCCGCCGTCCGCACAGGTACTCGGCGAGCGCGGCGGCCCCGTCGTCGCCGTCCCCACCACCCTCGCCCATGCCCGGCCAGGGATGGACTCCCAGCGCGGCGGCCACCTCAGGGCACAGCCGCCCCGTGTCGCAGGTGGACAGCCGCACCCACGTCGCCGGAACATCCGTTGTGGCCAGTGCCTCGGCGACCAGGCGGCTCTTGCCGCTACCCGGGGGACCGGTCACGGTGACGAGCCGGTCGCGGTCGAGCATCGTGGACAGTCGCGCCAGCTCGTGCCCGCGCCCCACGAAGAGGTCGTCGGCGCCACGCTCGCCCGGCGGCTGCGCGGGTTCGGTGCCGGTGACGGCCCGGTAGGTCTCGCGCAGCTCGGTGCTCGGCCCCTCGCCGAGATCGTCGGCCAGCCGTTCGACGAGCTGGTCGTAGCAGGTCACCGCGTCCGAGGTCATGTCGAGCCGGTGCAGTGCCCACATCGCGTACCCGCAGGCGCGCTCGCGGAGCGGCTCGGCCGACAGCAGGGCGAGCAACCGGCCCGCGGCGTCCTCGACCGCGCCCACCTCCAGCTCCCGCGCGGCGAGGTCCTCCACCGCGCGCGCCCTGAGCTGGCGCAGGCGCAGGGCCTCCGGGTGTTCCCTTCCGTCGCGGCGCAGGTCCGGCAGTGCCTCGCCGCGCCACAGTGCCAGCGCACGGCGGAGTGTCGCGATCGCCTCCCGCGCGGGACACCAGCGGGCGGCCTCCACCATCCGCTCGAAACACACCGCGTCCACGCGCGCGGCGTCGATCACGAGTACGCACCCGGTCGTCGACCAGCTGATGTCCGCCTCCGGCGCCAGCAGGGTGCGCAGCCGGGTGACGCGGGTGTCGAGGGCGTCGAGCGGGCTCCGGGGCCGGTCGTGCGGCTCCCACGCCGCGTCGAGCAGGGACTCCGCCGGCACGGCGCGGTTGGCGTGGGCGACCAGCATCGAACAGATCGCGCGCAGCGCCCGGTCGGTGACCGGCTGGTCGGCACCGCGCCTGGTCAGGCTGAGTGGACCGAGGACGCGGACAAGCGGGTGGACAGGGCCCTTGCTCACAGGCGTCATGGTCGGGGCCTACTCGGGGGTTCTCCACTCGTGGACCCGACCGGGTGATTGTTGGGGGCTCTCAGAGCTTGCGCAGGCGAACCCGGTTGATCGAGTGGTCGCAGTCCTTGCGCAGCACGAGCGTGGCACGGGGCCGGGTGGGGCGGATGTTCTCCTCCAGGTTCGGCCCGTTGATCGTCCGCCACAGGTGTTGTGCCTCGGCCCTGGCCTCGTCGTCGGGCAGGCTCGCGAAGTGGTGGAAGTGCGAGGCCGGGTCGGCGAAGGCGGTGTGCCGCAGTTTCAGGAACCGCTCGACGTACCACCGTTCGATGTCGGCGGTGTGCGCGTCGACGTAGAGCGAGAAGTCGAACAGGTCCGACACGGTGAGCCTCGGCCCGGGCTGCAGGACGTTGAGCCCCTCCACGATGAGGATGTCGGGCCTGCGTACCACCTGTTCCTCGCCGGGCAGGATGTCGTAGGCGAGGTGGGAGTAGACCGGTGCCCTGACCTCCTCGGCGCCGGACTTGACCTCGGTGACGAACCGCAACAACGCCCTGCGGTCGTAGCTCTCCGGGAAACCCTTGCGGTGCATCAGCCCCCGGCGGACCAGCTCGGCACGCGGGTGGAGGAAGCCGTCGGTGGTCACGAGGTCCACCCTGGGGTGGTCGGGCCAGCGGGCCAGCAGTGTGCGCAGGATGCGCGCCGTGGTGGACTTGCCCACCGCCACACTGCCCGCGATGCCGATGATGAACGGGACCTTCGTGCCGTGCGTGTCCTCGCCGAGGAACGTGGTGGTGGCCTCGTACAGCCGTTGCCGCGCCGCGACCTGGAGGTTGATCAGCCGGGACAGCGGCAGGTAGACCTCGGCGACCTCGGTGAGGTCGAGCTGCTCCCCGAGGCCGCGCAGGCGGGCCAGTTCGGCGGCGGTCAGCGGCAACGGCGTCGACCGGCGCAGCTCCCGCCACTGATCGCGTTGCAATTCGACATAGGGGCTGCGCTCACGGACCCGTGGCATTCGCTCACTCCTCGCCCGTCGATGGGCCGGCGCGGACATCACTTGACGCGCACTCAACGGTAGGTGGTCGCGGACCCGAACGGGCTGTGACGTTCTCCACCTCCCGCGTCACCTCACCGAGGGAAGAAGATCTCCTCCCACGCCGCCGTGACCTGCCGCGCGCAGGTCGCGGGGGACACCCCGCCCGTCCCGGTGCCGAGTCCTGGCATGGCGATGGTCTCGACCACGTCGCGGAACCGCGTGCCGTACTCGAACTGGCCGTCGCGCCAGAGCAGGAACACGGCCTTCGCCGCGAGGTAGGGATGCACGGAATCGGCGGGCAGCCGCTCGCCCGGCCGCCGCATGGTGGGTGCGCTGATCAGCCATTCCGGCGCGAGTTCCCCGGTGGGGACGACGACGGCCTCACCGATCGGCAGTTCCCCACCGTGGTAGGCGAGGATGGTGCTGCGGACCTGCTGCTCCACGTCGGGGAACGCCTGTGCGTAGACGGCGTCGATCCCGCCGCGCATCCAGCCGAGCCCGTTGGCGGGGCTCACCACCGCCTGCGCTCCGACGTCCAGTACCGAGCCGAGGTGGACGCGCACCGTCCCCTCGACGGCGGCGGAGACGGTCCGCCATGCGTGCGCCAGCGAGTCGTCGAGCGCGCACAGCACCAGTTCCGGGGCGACGGGCGAGGTCGCTGTGCCGGGGCCGTGCGAACCCTTTCCGGTGTGCGTGCCTGATTCGGCGGTCACAACACCAGCATGGCAAAAAACCCCGATCGTGGTAACCGTGGTTTTCGGCGCCCGCGCTCGATCCACGGGTGAGGATCGTCTCACCGGCCCCCGGCGTAGCCTGGAACGCATGTCCCGCATCGCCTACTTCGGTCCGTCCGGCACGTTCACGGAGCAGGCCGCCCGCGTGCTCGCGCGCGGGCGCGAGCTGGTCGCCGTCGAGACCATTCCGGCGGCGCTGACCGCGGTGCGCAAGGGTGAGACGGATCTCGCGTGCGTGCCCGTGGAGAACTCGGTGGAGGGTCCGGTCACCGCGACCCTCGACGGGCTGGCTGAGGACACGCCGCTGGTGGCGGTGGCGGAGGCGTTGCTGCCGGTTCACTTCACGGTGCTCACCCGAGGGGGCACCGACCCCGTTCGCACGGTGGCGAGCCACCCGCATGCGCTCGCGCAGGTGCGGCACTGGCTGGAGCACAACCTGCCCGACGCGGAGCCCGTGGTGGCGTCGTCCACGGCCGCCGCGGCGGTGGGGGTCCGGGACGGCCGCTACGACGCCGCCGTCACCGCACCCGTGGCCGTCGAGACCTACCCGCTGCACGTGTTCGCCGACGGTGTCGCCGACGTACCCGATGCCCGGACCCGCTTCCTGCTGCTGGGGCCGCCTGGACCGCTGCCGGAACCGACCGGTGCCGACCGCACCTCGATCGTGGCCGCCGCGGCCAACCGCACGGGCGCGCTGGCCGAACTGCTCGGCGAGCTCGCGAGTCGTGGCATCAACCTCACCCGGCTCGACGCGCGGCCCCTCAAGGGCAACTACGGCTACTACCGGTTCTTCCTCGACTTCGAGGGGCACCTCTCCGAGGCCAGGGTGGGCGACGCGCTCGCCGCGCTGCGGCGTCGCTGCGAGGTGCGCTTTCTCGGTTCCCACCCGCGTGCCGACGGTGTCCGCGCCACGGTGGCCGCGGCGGCGACCGACGAGGACTTCGCCGCCGCTTCGCGGTGGGTGGACGCGGTCAGGAGTGGTGAGCTGGCGTGAGGTCGTGACCCCGCACCGTCACCGCCGCCAGTACCGCGACGCCCAGTAGTGCCACCCCGGACAGCACGAACGTCGCGCTCGGGGTCCCCAGCCACCGCGTCGTCACGCCGCCGAGCAGCGCGCCGACCGGTAGCGCACCCCACACCACGGTCCGCCACACGCCCAGCACCCTGCCGAGCAACTCCTCCGGAACCAGGGTGTGCCGTGCCGTCGCGACGACGACGTTGACGGCCACGATCGCCGCCGCGAAGACCCCGAACAGCAGTCCGGACACCACGGGCTGGTCGCTCATGCCCATCGCGAGGAAGGCCGCCCCGCCTGCCACCACACCGCCCACGAGGGTCGGCGCGCTGCCCACCCGGTCGGTCAACCGGGGTGCGACGGCGGCACCCGCCAGCCCGCCCGCACCGCCCACGAGTGCGAAGAGACCGAACGCGGCCTCGCTCAGCAGCAGATCGTCCAGGGCGTAGAGCACGAGCTGTGCCTGGGCCATCTCGCTGACGAGGTTGATCAGCCCCGCGACGATCAGCAGCCGGAGCAGCAGCCGGTTGCCCCGCAGCCAGCGCAGACCCTCCGCGATGTCGGCGCGCACGGCGGTCCTCGTCGGCGCTGGTTCCTCGGCACCGCCTCCCCGCCGGGGGTGGTAGCTACCCGCCATCGCGGCCAGCAGCGCGGCGCCGAGCGCGAACGCCGCCGAGTTCAGCAGGAACGGGAAGGCGGCGAACAGCGCGAACGTCAGGCTGCCGACCGGGCCACCGAGGAACGTCTGCCCCACGATCTCGGTGGCCTGCAACTTGCTGTTGGCACTCGACAACCCGCCCCGGTCGACCACCGAGGGGATCAGCACGTTCGCGGCGCTGTCGGCGACCGTCTCGGCGATGCCCACCACCAGCGCCGCGACGTACACGACCCAGATGGTGGCCGCGTCGAAGTGGATCAGTAGCGCGGTCGCACCCACGGCGGCGGCTCTCGCGCTGTTGGCGAGCACCATCGCCCTGCGCCGGTCGACCCGGTCGAGCATGGCGCCCGCGAGCAGGCCGAACAACAACCACGGCACGAACTGCGCCGCGGAGAGCCCCGCGATGAGCAGGGGGTCCTGGGTCAGCCTCGCCGCGATGAGCGGAAAGGCCACCTTCGCGATGCCGTCACCGAGGTTGGCGAAAGCGCTGGCGCCGAGCAGCCATGTCAGCCGTCTGTCGCGGTCAGCGGCCATCGGAACCCGGCACGCGGCGGAACACGACGACGGTCGTCGTCGCGGTGAGACCCTGGCGCATGGCTACCCCCAGCCGAGTTCGTGCAGGCGGTCGTCGTCGATACCGAAGTGGTGCGCCACCTCGTGTACCACGGTGATCAGCACTTCCTCGACGACGTCGTCATCGGTGTCGCAGATCGCCAGGATGGCCTCCTGGTAGATCGAGATCCGGTCGGGCAGGACGCCACCGTAGTCGTGGCCGCGTTCGGTCAGGGCCACACCGTGGTAGAGACCAAGCAGGTCGGGCTCCTCCTCGTTGCGGTCCTCGACCATGATCACCACGTTGTCCATCGCGCCGGCGAACTGCTCCGGTAGCTGGTCGAGCGCGTCGGCCACCAGCTCCTCGAACCGCTGGCGCGGCATGGTCACGCCCATGTGATCACCCGTCCGTCCCGGGGTCGGCGGCCTCTCCGGAATCGTCGCTGTCGTCGCCGCCCTGGTCACCGCCGTCGGCGTCGCCACCGTCGCCGCCGTCGCCGCTGTCGCCGCTGTCGCCACTGTCGCCACTGCCGTCGGTGCCCTGGTCGCCGCCGTCCTGGTCACCGCCGCTGTCGCCGCCGTCGCCGTCCTGCTGCTCGCCGTCGGCGTCGTCGGCGCCCTCCTGCACGCTGCCCCGCACCGGTGCCAGCCCGCTGTCGTCCTCCAGTACGGCACCGACCTTGCAGTTCACCAGCGTGGAACCGGCCTCCCAGCTCTCCTCCGAGCGGATGTCCCAGCTCACGATCAGGCCGTCACCGGCCAGATCCTTGACGTCCCTGCCGCCCGTGTACTCCTCCACCTCTTCCGCGCACGTCGGGTCGAGCCACGCCATCTGGTCGTCCTCGGAGGGATGGGCGTCGAACTCGTCGGCGAGGTCCACGAGGGCGACGATCTCGTACGAGTGCTCCGAGTCACAGGTGGTGGGATCGCCGACGCTCTTGTCGACGAGTGCGAGGCAGGTGCCTGGCTCCCACACGGCGGACTGGTCCACGTCCTCGGCGGGCTCCGACAGCACCTGCAGGCCGCCCCCGGGGCCCGCCCACTGGAGCCCGCAGTGCAGCGTGCGGTCGCCGCCGGACCACTGTGCCTCGTCCGGGCGCAGCACCCCGATCGACAACTTGCCCTCCGGGTCCAGCGGGCCGTCGAGGTAGTCCTCGACCAGCTCACCGCAGCGCTGTTCCGTCAGCTCCCGCCACGTCTGCTCGTCGGGAAGGCGTGCCTTGGGGCCGTACTCCGACGACAGGTCGGCCAGCCCGACGACCTCGAAGAGGTGTTCGTCGTCACAGGAGACCCGTTTCACGTCGCTGGCGTCCGGATTCGTCCAGTTCAGGCAACTTCCGGGAGGCGAGCGGAACGCCTCCTGCCTCGCCTGCGCGATCTGTTCCTCTTTCTGCTCGGCCTCGCGCTGCGCCACCACCTGCGGACTTTCCGGCACCCACGCAAGCAGCCAGCTCAGTGTCATCGCGACGAGAGCACCGAGAAAGGCGCCACCCATCAACACACGGGTACGCAGCGCCGGGTCGGTCGGCTTGCGGGCGGGCTGGTCGGACATCGGCTCCATCATGCCTGTTTCGCCATGCGGCCGGGAACGAGTGGCTAAGGTGACGTACCGCAAGACTCGCGGTCTGGGAGTGTCGATGACGGGTAACGAGGAAAACGACGAGGATCGGCCTGCGCGCGGCTCGATGCGCTTCCAGGATCCCGAGACGGCGACGCCTCGGGAGCCGACCCTGGCGGAGAAACGGGCGCGCGCGAAAGCCGTCGACGAGCGCAGGCGCACTGCCGAGGAGAAACGGCAGGCGCGCGAGGAGGCCGAGAGCAAGGCGCGCTCGCGGCGCAAGCTGCTGGCGGGCGGCGGTGTGACGGTCGGGCTCGTGGGACTGGTCGCGGCCTGGTACGTCGTGGCCGCGCCCGAGGAGGTCACCGCCGTCTGCACCACCGCCGACGGCACCATCGTCGACGACGACTACTGCGACGACGACTACGTCAGCTCGCACCACGGCTACCACAGCGGCGGCTGGATCTTCCTGCCCTCGCCGGGCGGCGGAAGCCCGCAGCAGTACCGCTACAACTACGGCGGCAGCGGCACCGAGGGCCAGCGTGTGCAGGGCGGCAGCTTCTCAAGGCCCTCGAACGCGACCATCAACACCAAGTCCGGTTCCACCGTCCAGCGCGGCGGCTTCGGCATCAGCGGCGGCAGCTTCGGCAAGGGTGGAGGGTCGTAGGTGCGCAGGGAGACGGGAACACCCCGCCCCGGCTGGGAGAAGATCGTCGCCGAGCAGGGGCTGGTGTTCGGCACCCCCGCGCGGTACGCGACGGGTCAGGCACGGCCGTACTGGGACGAGTCGGTGCACTACGTGCTGGAGATGGACGAGGTGCTGTCGGTCGAGGCCGACGTCGAGTTGCTGCACTCGATGTGCCTCGACGCGGTCGACCACGTGGTCACCACCGAGCGCTACGCCGAGTTCGGCCTGCCCGAGTGGGTGTGGCCGCACATCGCGGAGTCGTGGCGGCGCGGTGACCCGCATCTCTACGGCCGGTTCGACCTCCGCTACGACGGCGGCAGCCCCGCCAAGCTGCTGGAGTACAACGCCGACACGCCGACCTCGCTGCTGGAGGCGGCTCTCATCCAGTGGTACTGGAAGACCGACGTCCATCCCGACGACGACCAGTGGAACTCGCTGCACGAACAGCTCGTGGACCGCTGGCGTGCCGTGGGCGCGTCGCTGCCGTCCAAGGAGGTCCATTTCAGCTGGTCCGGCGCCGATCCGACCGGCGAGGACCACCTGACGGTCACCTACCTGCAGGAGACGGCGGCCGAAGCCGGGCTCGACACCGTGGGGCTGGCCATCGAGGAGATCGGCTGGGACCCGCTGCTCGAACGGTTCGTCGACCTCGAAGAGGCACCCATGAACACGGTGGTGAAGCTGTATCCGTGGGAGTGGGTCATCGACGAGGAGTTCGGCCGCCACGCCGTGACGTCGCTGCCGCAGACCCAGTGGGTCGAACCGCTGTGGAAGATGCTGCTGTCCAACAAGGCGATTCTCGGCGTCCTGTGGGAGAACTACCCCGGCCACCCCAACCTGCTTCCCGCCTTCAACGACCAGCCCGGTCTGCTGACGGAGTACGTGCGCAAGCCCAAGCTCGGCAGAGAGGGCGCGAACGTGCGCATCGTGGCGCCCGGCTACGAGACCGAGACCGGCGGCGTCTACGGCGAGGAGGGGTTCGTCTACCAGGCCTTCGACCCACTGCCGGAGTTCGGCGGTTACCGTCCCGCGCTGGGTGCCTGGATCGTGGGGGACAACGCGGCGGGACTCGGGATCAGGGAGACGTCAGGGCTCGTCACCGACGACGGTGCCGCGTTCGTCCCCCACCGCATCCCGCAGTCGTGATAGGACACGCCCGAGATTTGCTGACTCGAACTGGGAGAACTCCGTGCTCGTAGCACTGTCCGACACCTTCGGTACCGACCTCGCCCGGGGTATCGGGGCGATCTTGCTCTACGCGATCGTCGGCCTGGTACTCATGTTGCTGGGTTTCTACGCCATCGACTTCACCACGCCGGGCAGGCTGTCCGAGCTGGTGCGCCGTGGTCTGCCCAACGCGGTGGTGATCACGGCGTCGGGGCTCGTGTCGATGGCGTTCATCGTGGTGGTGGCCATCTGGTCGTCGGCCAGCGACCTGACCGAGGGGCTCATCACATCGCTCGTGTACGGCCTGATCGGCATCATCGCGCAGGTGCTGGCGGTGCGGCTGCTGGAGTTCGCGACCCGCATCGACGTGCGCTCCACCATCGAGCAGGAGCGGTACACCCCGGCGAGCTTCATCGTGGCGGCGGCCCACGTCGCGCTGGGTCTCGTGGTGGCCGTGGCGATCTCGTAGTCGTCCCGTCCGTGCCGCGAAGGCTGCCGCGAAGGCCACCTTCACTGCGCCTGGCGCAGCGGGGGTGGCCTTCACTGCGTCAGCGAAACGCCACCGTCCGCACATAAAGCCTTGGTTTCTGGCCGTCCAACGGGCGGCGGATGTCGACTACCGTGAGGCGGGTGCGGCTACTGCGGACTCCTGAGGACCGATTCACCGACCTACCCGACTTCGACTACCCCGCGTTGTACGCGGATGTCGACCACCCGCTGGACGGCATCATCAGAGTGGGCTACGTCGAGGCGGGTCCACCGGACGGGCCCACGGTCCTGCTGCTCCACGGTGAGCCGACCTGGTCGTACCTCTACCGCAGGATGCTGCCGGTACTGGCCGACGCTGGTATCAGGGCGGTCGCGCCCGACCTCGTGGGTTTCGGCCGTTCCGACAAGCCGGCCGAGATCGCCGACCACAGCTACGAGCGCCACGTCGAGTGGCTGCGTACCTTCGCCTTCGACGCTCTCGACCTGCGCGACGTCGTGCTCGTGGGCCAGGACTGGGGTGGCCTGCTCGGCCTGCGGCTCGCGGCCGAGAACCTCGACCGGTTCGCCGGGGTGGTGGCCGCCAACACCGGCCTGCCGACGGGTGACCAGTCGATGCCCGAGGCGTGGTGGTCGTTCCACGACGCCGTGGAGAACGCCCAGGTCCTCGACATCGCCCGGTTCGTGCAGTCGGGCTGCCGCCGCAGCCTGACCGAACCGGAGCGCGCGGCCTACGACGCGCCGTTTCCCAACGAGATGTACAAGGCGGGTCCGAGGGCCATGCCCGCGCTGGTCCCGACCAGCCCGGACGACGAGGCGACCGAGGCCAACCGCTCGGCGTGGCGCACGCTCACCGAGTCGGACCTGCCCTTTCTGTGCGCGTTCTCGGACGGTGACCCCATCACGGAGGCGATGGGGCCGATCCTGCGCCGCGCCATGCCGGGTGCGGCGGGGCGCGAGCACCCGACCATCGAGAACGCGGGCCACTTCCTCCAGGAGGACGGTGGCGAGGAACTCGCGCGCGTGGTCGCCGGGTTCGTGCGGTCGCTGGGCTGATCCGCGCCCGGGAACGGGACCACCCCAGCGACCGGTGTCAGGACTGGTCCTCGGCGGCGCGTTTGACGGCGGCGAGGCGCCGGTCCCAGTCGGCGGCCAGGCCCGCCATCCAGCGCGCCGTCGCGTCGAGGGCCTCGGCACGCACCGTGTAGCGCACCTCACGGCCCGCGCGCTGCGGTGCCACCAGTTCGGCCTCCTCCAGCACGGCGAGGTGCTTGGCCACGGCCTGCCGCGAGACGGGAAGCCGCTCGGCCAGTGTCGAGGCGCTGGCCGAGCCCCGCTCCGACAGCACGTCCAGTACCGCGCGCCGGGTCGGGTCGGCCAGCGCGCCGATCACCGCGTCCACCTTGCCCACCTCGGCCGGGCTCATGCCGCGACGGACTTCCGCAGCGCGTCGAGCTGGGCTTCCCAGCCGCCCGTGTTCTCGTCGAGCGCCTGCGCACGGTGCTGCTGCGGCAGGGTCGCGAAGCCGCTCTCCACCACCGTGAGGCGGGTGCCGCCCTGTTCCTCGGCCAGGGTGAACTCGACCAGCGTGGAGTTTCCCTCCGCCGGTTCCGTGCCCTCGAAGGCGCTGGCCCACCGGTAGGCCAGGTAGCGCGGCGGTTCGGACTTCTCGATCACGATCGGGTAGTCGCCCTCCTGTGCGTTGTGGGCGACGAAGCGTTCCCCCGTCCGCGGAGTGAGCCCGCGGCGGCCGCCGTCGTCGACCCAGGAGAACTCGACGAGTGTGGCCCACACGCGGTCGGCGGGGGCGTCGATCAGCACGTCACGTTCGATGCGGTCCGGATTCATGGTGCCTCCCTTGATTGAGTGCAACCATAGAGTTGCACAAGTGGCCACGAAGTGCAACCCATGAGTTGCTTCAAGGGGTCGGCCGACCGCGTGCGCGCCACCGGACGTGGGCCGGTCTACCCTGCTAACCGTGATTGACCTGAGGACTCTGCGCGAGGAACCGGACGTCGTGCGCGCCTCGCTGCGCGCGCGTGGCGAGGACGTCGGTGTGGTGGACAGGTTGCTGTCCCTCGATGCCGCACGCAGGTCCGCCATCGCCACGGCCGACCGGCTCCGCGCCGAGCAGAAGCAGCTCGGCAAGCGCATCGGCAGGGCATCCGGCGAGGAGCGCGAGTCCCTGCTCACGCGGGGCAAGGAACTCGCGGCCGAGGTCAAGACCGCCGAGGCCGAGCAGAACCGCGCCGGTGACGAGTTCGAGCAGTTGCACCGCGTGGTGCCGAACGTGATCCACCCGGACGTCCCCGCCGGCGGCGAGGACGACTTCGCGGTGCTCAAACACGTCGGCACTCCCCGCGAGTTCGACTTCACGCCCCGCGACCACCTCGAACTCGGGGAGGCACTCGGCGCCGTCGACATGGAACGCGGAGCCAAGGTGTCGGGCGCCCGGTTCTACTTCCTCACCGGGATCGGCGCGCAGCTCCAGCTCGCACTGCTGAACATGGCGGCGGCGCAGGCCACGGCCAAGGGCTTCCAGTTGATGGTGCCGCCCGTGCTCGTGCGGCCGGAGGTCATGGCGGGCACCGGATTCCTCGGGGCCCACTCGTCGGAGGTGTACCACCTGCCGGACGACGACCTGTACCTGGTGGGCACGTCGGAGGTGCCGCTCGCTGGCTACCACTCCGACGAGATCCTGGATCTCTCGCGCGGGCCGAGGCGCTACGCGGGCTGGTCGTCCTGCTTCCGCCGGGAGGCGGGTTCGTACGGCAAGGACACGCGCGGCATCATCCGCGTCCACCAGTTCGACAAGGTCGAGATGTTCGTCTTCTGCAGGCCGGAGGACGCCGAGGCCGAGCACGCGAACCTGCTCGCGTGGGAGGAGGAGATGCTCGCCAAGATCGAGGTGCCGTACCGCGTGATCGATACGGCGGCGGGGGACCTCGGCACAAGCGCGGCGCGCAAGTACGACTGCGAGGCGTGGGTGCCCACCCAGCAGGCCTACCGCGAGCTGACCTCGACCTCCAACTGCACGACCTTCCAGGCGCGCAGGCTCGCGGTGCGTTACCGCGACGACGACGGCAAGCCGCAGGTGACGGCGACCCTCAACGGCACGCTCGCGACGACGCGCTGGCTCGTCGCGATCCTGGAGAACCACCAGCTGGCCGACGGCTCCGTGCGGGTTCCGGAGGCCCTGCGGCCGTTCCTCGGTGGGCTCTCCGTCCTGTCGCCGTCGGCCTGAGCGGGAGGGAGATCCATGCGCGGCAGGGTGCTCGCCGTACTCGCCACTGCCCTGCTCGCGGCAGGGTGCGCCACGACGGTGGCGGGCGTCCCGACGGCCCAGCCCCGGCCGAGCGCTCCCGCCGGTCCCACGGGCGAGCCGTGTGCGCTGCTCACCGCGGAGCAGGCGAGCGCGCTGAAACTCGCACCGGAGGGCGAGTTCACCGCGGGCGATCCCGGGCGGCTGATGCCGGCGCTGTGCGTCTGGACGCCCGCGAACCCCGACCTCGGACTGGACCCGCTCACCGTCAACTTCTCGGTGGACATCGCGCTGGCCGAGTACTTCGCCGGTGCCGAGCCCGAGTGGGAGAAGGAGATCGGCGGTCTGCGGTGGGCGCGTTACCTCGACCCGGTCGGTGGCGAGGGCCTGTGCAACCTCGCCACCGAACTGTCCCCCTCGTCGTTCGTGACCATCGTGAGCGGCGACTTCGTCGAGGACGAGGGCGCGTGCGAGCAGGCGGAGGCGGCGGCCCCGTTCGTGGCCTCCCACCTGCCCGGCGGCGAGCCCGCACCCGAGATCAGGCCGGAGCCGCCGAGCCCGCTGGAGTCGGTCGACCCCTGTTCGTTGCTGGAGGCCGAGCAGGCTGAGGAACTGGACCGGCGTGCCAGGGGTGAGTTCAGCGAGGGCGACACCACGCTGCCGCCGCGTTGCGTGTGGGTCGGCGCCGACGGCGACGAGCGCGACACCACGATCGTCGGGGTGGCGGCCGAGCGGGCCGTGCCCGAACCGCAGTCGGAGCCGACCACCGTGTCGGAAGGCGGTCGGCAGTGGCGGTTGTACCGCACCGACCTGCCGACTCTGTGCCGAGCGGACCTCGCCGTCACCGAGACCTCGTACGTGAGCATCACCGTCACCCAGTCCGACGTGGACCCGGACGAGGTGTGCGGCAGGGTCGAGGACGCGATCCCGTTCGTGACCGCGAACCTGCCCGGCGAGTGAGGGCGTTCAGCGCGTGATGCCGAGGCGGTCGGCGACGTCGGCGGCGATCTCCAACGCGCTCGTGGCCGCGGGGGACGGCGCGTTGAGAACGTGGACCTGGTCGCGGGCGGTCTCGACGAGGAAGTCGTCGACGAGCGTGCCGTCCGGCCACACCGCCTGGGCCCGTACTCCCGCGGGACCCCGCACGAGGTCGGCTCGGCCGATCGCGGGCACCAGCCGCGCGAGGCTCGCGGCGAACCGGTGGGCCGACAGCGACCGCGCCACCTCCGAGTATCCGGCCGGTACCGCGTGGCGGCGGGCGAGTCGCCAGGTCCCCGGGAAGGTCAGGGTCTCGGCCAGGTCGGTGACCGAGACGTCGCGCCACCGGTAGCCCTCCCGTTTCAGCGCGAGCACGGCGTTGGGTCCGGCGTGGACGCTGCCGTCGAGCAGGCGGGTCAGGTGGACTCCGAGAAACGGCAGCGCGGGGTCCGGCACCGGATAGATGAGCCCGCGCACGAGATGGCGCCGGTCGGGCCGCAGCGTGTGGTACTCGCCACGGAAGGGCACGATCCGCGCGGACGGGGTGATCCCGGCGAGCCGGGCCACCCGGTCCGCGTGCAGTCCGGCGCAGTTGACCAGCGCGTCGGCCCGCAGGACGCCCTGCGGCGTCGCGACCTCGACACCGCCGTGTCGCCCGGCGCGGATGCCGAGCGCCGGCGTGCCGAGCCGCAGGTCGGCTCCCGCGTCCGACAGTGAGTCCACCAGCGCCCGGCACACCGCCGGGAAGTCGATGACGGCCGTGGAGTGGACGCGCAGCGCCGCCACGCAGGCGACCTCGGGTTCGTACTCGCGGGCCTCGGCGGCGCTGACCACCGTGGCGGGCACCCCGTTGTCCTCCGCACGCCGGGCCAGCTGGTGCAGGGCGGGGCGTTCCCGCTCGGTCGCGGCCACGACGAGCTTGCCGCACACGTCCACGGGCACGCCGTGCTCGCGGGCGAATGCCACGATCGAGTGGTTCCCGGCCACCGACAGCCGCGCCTTGGCCGAGCCGGGGCGGTAGTAGAGCCCGGCGTGGACGACGTTGGAATTGTGCCCCGTCTGGTGGGCCGCCCAGCGGTGCTCCTTCTCCAGGACGGTGACGTGCCGACCCCGCGCGGTGAGTTCGCTCGCCACCGCCAGCCCGAGGATGCCGCCACCGACGACGAGCACACGACGCACGGGGTGGACCCTACGCCCTGCGGCGGCGGGGGAACGGAGTCTCGCCCGGAACGCGAAACGCTGCGGTCGTATCGGACCACCGGCCACGAGAGCGAGTAGCTTTCACGTCGGAGGGTGCGGATCGGTCGACGCGTGCGGGGTGCAGGGTGCTGGCAACGGTCACGGTGGGGGTGTGGCTCGTGCTCGCCGCGTTCGTGGCGGGGTACTGGCAGCGGATCAACACCGACCGGTCGTGGCGGCTGGGCGCGCTCGGGCTCACCCTGCTGCTGTCCGTGCTGCACCAGGTGCTGTACTCGACCATCGCGGGCGAGTCGTACGTGACCTTTCGCTACTCCCGCCATCTCGCCGAGGGCTTCGGCGCGGTCTACAACCCCGGTGAGTACGTCGAGGGCTACGCGAACTTCCTGTGGATGCTGCTCGTCGCGCTGCCCGGCCTCGTCGCCGACGACCCCGACGTCATCGTGGCAGCGGCGGTGGTCCTCGGCGTGGCCGCCACCCTCGGCAGTGTCGTGCTGGCTTACCGGCTGACCAACCGCATCGTCGCACTCGCCCGGTCCGACGATCCCGCGCTGCCCGGCCTCGGTGTGCTCGCCGCCGTGCTCACCGCCGCGGTCAGCTCGCTGGCCGCCTTCGGTATGGCGGGGGTCGAGACGCCGCTGTTCGTGCTTCTCGTGCTCACGGCGTGCCTGGCGCTGGTCGCGGGCCGTGCCGTGGTGGCCGGTGTCGTGGTGGCGCTGGCGATCATGACGAGACCCGAGGGCATCGTGCTCGCGCTGGCCGGACTCGTCTGGTTCGCTCTGGACACCCTGCGCGGCCGCCGGGACGTCCACGCCGTCGTGGCGTACCTCGCCGGAGCCGCGGTCCTGCTCGGGCCGTGGACGGTCTGGCGGCTCACGGTGTACGAGTACCTGCTGCCCAACGTCGTGGTCTCGCGCTGGAGCGGCCCGTGGTCGCAGCGGCTCGCGGGCGGATGGGACTACGTCGCCGAGTTCGCCCTCGCCTACCAGGCGTTCGTCGCGCTCGCCGTGGCGGCGCTGGCGCTGCTGCTCACCCGGCGTCGTGTGCCGGGGCCCGTGGCGCGTGCCCGTGCCGCCGTCTGGCTGCTGCTCGCGCTCGCCGCGAGCCAGGTGGTGGGCGTCGTGGCGGCCGGAGGCGGCTGGATGCCGGTGTGGCGGCTGCTCGCGCCGGTACCGGTGTTGCTCGCCGTCGCGGGCGTGGCCGCGTACGGGTTGTTCGTCGCGACCAGCCCGTCGTCGGCCGGACGAGCCGGGGGCGGTGTGGTCGGAGCTACCCCGCTGGTGCGGGGGCGCACGGTTCCGATCGTGGTGGTGGCGCTGGCAGGGCTGTCCCTGGCGGTCTCACTCGCCCACCCGAGCGCGCTGCCCGCCATGCGGGAGCTGGACCGGTCCGCGACCCAGCTGGCCGAGATCGGGCGGTGGCTCGACGACAGCCTGCCTCCCGGCACGGTGGTCAGCACGCACAACACCGGTGCGCTGGCGTACGAGGCCGGTACGTCGGTGGTGGTGGTCGACGTGTTCGGCCGCACCGACGAGCACATCGCCCGCCAGGGCGAGCCGCTGCCGGTCACGGCCCGGGGCGTGTACGTGGCGAGGGACTTCGACTACGTGGTCAACGAGCGGTCACCGTCGGTGGCGGTGGAGGAGTCCGGCTACACCACCGAGCAGCAGTGCGGCATCAACCCCGCCTACGCCGGGTTGTACGAGGTGGCGAGCTTCCGCCGCACCGGAACGCCCTACTGGGTCTCGGTGTACGTCCGGCGAGTCCCCGCCGACGATCTGATCGAACGGCTCGACAGCCATCCGGACTTCACGTACGTGTCCTGCGTGTAGCGCGCGCGCCGCGTCAGAACCAGCGTTCCAGCACCTGCGCCACCCCGTGTTCGGCGTTGGAGGCGGTGACCTCGTCGGCGGCGTCCAGCACGACGGGGTGGGCGTTGGCGACGGCGACACCGTGGCCGGCCCACTCCAGCATCGGCAGGTCGTTGGGCATGTCGCCGAAGGAGATGACGTCACCCGACGTGGCGCCCAGCCGGGCGGCCACCTCGGCGAGGCCGGTGGCCTTGGTGATGCCGGGCGAGGCGATCTCGATCAGCCCGCCGCCGGAGGAGAACGTGATGTGGACGCTGTCGCCCAGCACGCTGTGTGCCGCCGCCGCCATCTCGTCCGAGGTCATCTTCCGGTGGCTGACCAGCAGCTTCACGGCTGCGTGGCCGAGCACCTCCGCGCGGGGCACCACGGAGCCCTCGCCGTCGCCCCAGGGGTTGTGGTACTCGGACTCGATCACGAAGTGGCGCACGTCCGGGTCCTCGGCCTTCGCCCCGACACGCTCCGCGGCCAGCCGGCATCCCGGCAGCGCGTGGTTCAGCGCATCGGCGACGTCCATGAGGTGGACCGGGTCCAGCAGGCCGTGTACGTCGACCACCCGGTCGGCGCCGATGTCGTACAGCACGGCGCCGTTGGCGCACACCGCGTAGCCCGACAGGCCGGTGGCCTCGGCCACGGGCGGGATCCAGCGAGGCGGTCGTCCGGTGACGAGCACCACGGGGACACCGCCGCCCGAGGCGCGCGTTACCACGTCGGCGGTGCGCGGCGCCACCGTCTCCAGGGGGGTCAACAGGGTGCCGTCCACGTCGGAGGCGATCAGGCTGGGTTTTTCCACAGGACCAGTTTCCCAGATCACGTCCATGCTGCGGGGTGTCGTCCTTCACCGCTAGCGTCTGGACCCGTGCGCGTAGGCATTGTGATTCTCCCCGAGGACAGGTGGTGGGCAGCCGAGCCGAAGTGGCGGGTCGCCGAGGAGTACGGCTTCGACCACGCGTGGACGTACGACCATCTCGGTTGGCGTTCCCTGGTGGATGGTCCGTGGTTCAGTGCGGGGCCCACGCTCGCGGCGGCCGCGATGGTGACGTCCACCATCCGGCTCGGCACGTTCGTGGCCTCACCCAACTTCCGGCACCCCGTTCCGTTCGCCAGGGAGGTCATCACCCTCGACGACCTGGCCGACGGCAGGCTGGTGCTGGGTGTGGGGGCCGGTGGCCAGGGCTACGACGCCGAGGTGCTCGGCACCCCCGAGCTGTCACCGGGCAGACGGGTCGACCGGTTCGTCGAGTTCGTGGACGCGCTCGACGGGTTGTTGCGCACCGACGGGTTCGACTACTCGGGCGAGTACTACTCGGCCAAGGGCGCGCGCAACCTGCCCGGGTGCGTGCAGCGTCCCCGCTCGCCGTTGCTGATCGCCGCGAACGGCCCCCGCGCCATGGCCTACGCCGCCCGCCAGGGCGAGGGCTGGATCACCACCGGGCAGCCCGGAGCGGTCTCGACGCAGGAGCAGTGGTGGCAGGGTGTCGCCACGCTGTCCGCCCGGTTCGACGAGACCCTCGCCGAGACGGGCCGGGGAGAGGTCGTGCGCTGTCTGAGCCTGGACGCGGCACCGGTGTTCTCGCTGTCGAGCCGCGAGGCGTTCGTCGACGCCGTGGGCAGGGCGCAGGAGCTGGGCTTCACCGACGTGGTGGTGCACTGGCCGCGCAGCGGGGAGCCGTACCAGGGTCAGGAATCGGTGTTGGAGGAAGTCGCCGCCGACGTACTCCCCGGTATCCAGGGACGGGAACCCGTCTCCGATGACTCGGACGAGTGAAACATGGGGATGTCGGAACCCGCGCCGGGGCGGATTCGTCGAACCGGATGCGACCGGCGTCACGGGCACCCGGGGGACGCAGGGGCTGCCCGGCCCTCGTGCGACGGGTGAAGTGCGGCCAGGGGCAAGCCCACTTCACGGGGTTTTCATAACGACGGCCTCACCGCACGAGGGCCGGTGCGCGTCGGTAGCCTTTCGCCCGTGAGCGCGGACACGAACCCCACAGACAACCCGAACGGCGCGTACACCGGCTTCGACCTCGTGGTCGTCGGCTCCGGCTTCTTCGGCCTCACGGTGGCCGAACGCGCCGCCAGCCAGCTCGGCAAGCGCGTGCTGGTGCTGGAACGGCGTGAACACATCGGCGGCAACGCCTACTCGGAGGCCGAACCCGAGACCGGCATCGAGGTCCACCGCTACGGGGCCCACCTGTTCCACACCTCCAACAAGCGGGTCTGGGACTACGTCAACCAGTTCACCGACTTCACCGGCTACCAGCACCGGGTGTTCGCGAAGTACCAGGGGCAGGTCTACACGTTCCCCATGAACCTGCACCTGATCAACCAGTTCTTCGGCAAGTCCCACTCGCCGGACGAGGCCCGCGAGCTGATCTCCGAGCAGTCCAGCGAGATCGACACCAAGGACGCCAAGAACCTGGAGGAGAAGGCCGTCTCGCTCATCGGGCGCCCGCTGTACGAGGCGTTCGTGAAGGGCTACACGGCCAAGCAGTGGCAGACCGACCCGAAGGAGCTGTCCCCTTCGATCATCACCAGGCTGCCGGTGCGCTACACCTTCAACAACCGGTACTTCAACGACACCTACGAGGGCCTTCCCGTCGACGGCTACACGGCGTGGCTGGAGCGGATGGCCGACCACCCGAACATCGAGGTGCGTCTCGGCGTCGACTACTTCGACGTGCGCGACGCCATCCCGGAAGGCATCCCCACGGTCTACACCGGCCCGCTCGACCGGTACTTCGACTATGCGGAGGGACGGCTCGGCTGGCGCACGCTGGACTTCGAGCAGGAGGTCGTGCCCACCGGCGACTACCAGGGCACGGCCGTCATGAACTACAACGACGGCGACGTCCCCTACACCCGCATCCACGAGTTCCGGCACTTCCACCCCGAGCGGGAGTACCCGTCCGACAAGACGGTGATCGTGCGCGAGTACTCGCGGTTCGCCGAGGACTCCGACGAGCCGTACTACCCGATCAACACCTCCGCCGACCGCGAGAAGCTGGAGCGCTACCGCGAGCGGGCACGCAAGGAGGCGCAGGAGCGCAGCATCCTGTTCGGCGGCAGGCTCGGGACGTACAAGTACCTGGACATGCACATGGCCATCGGGTCGGCGCTGTCGATGTTCGACAACAAGATCGCGCCGCATCTCACCGACGGCGCTCCGCTCGACGGGTCGATCGATGCTTGAGCAGCGTCCCGCTGACGAGGCCGTGAGCGACGCGAGCTCACGGCCCTCGGGGGAGCTGGCGTTGCTCGTCGGCGCGCAGCGAGCCCTCGCGAAGCCCGCCGTCGTGCGGGCGGCGCGCGGGCTGTCGCACTTCGGCGAGCACAGCGCGGGCTGGTTCGCGCTCGGCGTGGCCGGGGCCGCGCTCGACCGGGGCAGGCGCGTCGAGTGGCTGACCGCGGCAGCGGGGGCCGTGGGCGCGCACGCCGCGTCCATCGCGGTGAAGCGGGTGGTGCGCAGGCCGAGGCCGAAGCACCCCGAGGTGACGGTGGGGGTCCACACCCCCGCCCAGTTGAGCTTTCCCTCGTCACACGCCACGTCGACCACGGCCGCTGCCGTGCTGTATTCGGGGCTTCTCGGGCGTAACCTCGTGCCCGCCCTGGTGCCTCCGATGCTGGTGTCCCGCCTCGTGCTCGGTGTGCACTACCCGACCGACGTGCTCGCCGGCGCCGCCCTCGGTGGTGCCGTCGGCGGCATCCTGCGCCGCAGGCTGACCTCACGGAAGCGGACCTGACGAATGAGTGAGACGACCGAGCGCGCCGACGTCGGCGACGGTGCTGTCGCCGGTAAGGGCGCGATCTCCACGCTGCTCGGCGTGGGACGCACCGCGCGACCACGGCAGTGGGTGAAGAACGTTCTCGTCTTCGCCGCTCCGTTCACCGCGGGCCAGATCGCGAACCTCGACGTGCTGGTCGACGCGGCGATCGCCTTCGTGGCGTTCTCGCTGGTGGCGAGCTCGGTCTATCTCATCAACGACGCGGTCGACGTCGAGGCCGACCGTGCGCACCCGACCAAACGGAACCGGCCGATCGCCGCCGGTGTGGTGCCGATCCCGCTGGCCTATGCCTCGGCGGTGGGGTTCTTCGCCGCCGGGGTCGGGGTCAGCCTGCTCGCCGACTGGCGATTGCTCATCGTGCTGGTCGTGTACGAGGCGATCCAGCTGGGGTACTGCTTCGGGCTCAAGCACCAGCCGGTGATCGATCTGGCGATCGTCGGCTCGGGATTCCTGATGCGGCTGATCGCCGGTGGTGTGGCGACGGGAATAGCACTCTCGCAGTGGTTCCTGCTGGTCACGGCGTTCGGTTCGCTGTTCATGGTGGCGGGCAAGCGCTACGCCGAGGTGATGCTCTTCGAACGGACCGGTGCGAAGATCCGGTCCTCGCTGAAGAAGTACTCCGCGAGTTACCTGCGGTTCGTGTGGGCGACGTCGGCGGCCATACTGATCATGTCGTACTGCCTGTGGGCGTTCGAACAGCAGCAGCGGGTGCCCGGCACGATGTGGAGTGTCATCTCGATCGTGCCGTTCGTGATCGCCGTGCTGCGTTACGCGGTCGACGTGGACGGCGGCAACGCGGGCGAGCCCGAGGAGATCGCGCTGCGCGACCGCGTGTTGCAGGTCCTGGGCGCGAGCTGGGTCGTGGCCCTCGTGTTCTCGTACTACCTCTGATGACTCACCCCGGCACGCCCGGCAGCGGCGGCGCGACGTAGTCGAAGCGGAACACGCTGATCGGTTCGCTGAGTTTGTCCCCCCGCAGGTAGGTCGGTACGGGTACCTGGCGGGCCACCGCCAGCAGTGGCGCGTACGGCCCACCCGCGGCTCTCGCGGTGGACATGCCCGCGAGCCAGCGGCTGTCCGGCCCCGCACCCACCAGATGCCCGACGGGTTCGGTGACGCCGTGGGCGAGGGCCGCGGGACTGCGGCACGGCAGGGAGAACGCGCTCACCCAGTCGAGCGCCACCGGTCGGGACACGGGCAGGTACTCCGGTAGCGGCACGACGCGGGGCAGGCGGGCAGCGCCGACGGCCACCCAGCCCTGCCCGTCGCGGGCGTCGCTGACGACGAGCCGCACCCGGTCGGCCGAGCCGGGATCGAGCCGGGCTTCGCGCCAGGTGCCGCCTCCCAGCCGCAACCGGACCTCCCGAATCACGGTGCCGTCGCGGTCGGCGAACTGCGCGGTGGCCGCCACCGCTCCCGTGCCGGCGATCGGCACCACCAGTGGCGGCGAGTCGGGTGACGCGGCGCCTTCGGGCACCGTGGACCACGGCGTGGTGAGGGTGCCCCGCGCGCCGTCGCTGCCCCACACCGGCGCGCCGCCCTCTCCGTAGCCCGGTGGCGGCGGTACCTGCGGTGGGTAGGCGCCGCGACGGAACCCGTCCGCGCGAATCTCACTCGATCCGGTGACAGGTCGCAGCAAGCCGGTGCCCGGCTCCGGTTCCACGGTCAACCACCGCTCGACGCCACACCCGCCAGGGTCCAGGGTGGCCCTCGCGACGCTGTAGGCCCCGGGGCGGGCGAGCGCGGGATAGGTCACCGACAGGACTTCCAGCGCCACCACCCCCGTCACCACGCAGGGCAGCACCCACGCCGGTGACGGCAGCCGCCGCCAGCCGACGACCAGCCCGAGCACGGCCAGCAGCACACCACCCGCGAACACTGCCTCGCCCAGCGCGATGCCGATATCCGGCGGTTCCAGCGACCACGGCGTCCCGGTGCCCGCCAGGAACCACCAGCGCAGCGGCGCGGCCAGACCGTAGGCCGACACGGCGCCCGCAGCGAGGACGAACAGCGACCGCGCCCATCCCGGCCGCAGCGCACCCGTGCGAACGGTGTGGACCACGGCGGCGAGCAACACGGCGGCGAGGCCGCCGAGCGCGCCGAAGTGGTGCGTGTACTTGGTCGGAGTGAACGCGAGCGCCACGAAGAACAGCAGCGACACCAGCACCGCACGGCGGGTGGGCCGGGCGGCGAGTCCCGGCACCCGGCGCGCCACCAGCAGGGCGATCAGCACGGCGAGGCAGAACCACAGCAGCACCAGCGGCATCCGGCGGTTCAGC
Organism: Saccharomonospora piscinae; assembly: GCF_005862235.1. Classification (GTDB taxonomy): domain Bacteria; phylum Actinomycetota; class Actinomycetes; order Mycobacteriales; family Pseudonocardiaceae; genus Saccharomonospora; species Saccharomonospora piscinae. The sequence continues at coordinate 684,781 of NZ_VCEK01000002.1, forward strand.
CCACCCTGGATCGGGTCCAGCAGGGCGTCGTAGCGCATCGGCTCGTCGAGGACACCGAAGCTCGGTCCGATCGTGGTCCGCACCTCGGTCGAGTGCAGCACCGAGGCCAGGGACTGGTCGGCGAACATCAGCAGCAGTGCCGCCGCACCCGAACCGAGGACCACCGGCAACACCCGGACGCCGTGCAGCCGCACCACCCGAGCCAGTCCCGGTGCGGCGGCCACGAACGGTGCCAGCGCGACGACCCCGGTCGGCGTGACGGCCACCGTCGCGCCCGCCACGGCCACCGACGCGCCGAGGGCGCCGAGACTCCGCGTCACCACAGTGCGTTCGACCAGCAGGAAGACCGCCACCACGCCGAGCATCACCCACGGTTCGGGGCGGAGCCCGACGCCGAACTGGACGTACCAGAGCGCGAAGGCCGCGGCGGCGGCGAACCGCGTGAACGGTGTCGCCCGGGGAACGAGCCGGGGGAGCAGCAGCCGGTCGATCAGCACCCAGAGCAGCAGGCCGAGCAGCACGGAGGGCAGGCGCAGCCACCACGCCGCGCCGCTGACCTCGGCCACGCCGCGGTACAGCTCGTAGAACCAGCTGAACGGCGCCTCGGGTGCGTTGAACCAGCGGAAGTAGTTGCCGACGACGTCACCGTCACCGGCGGCCTTGAGCATGGTGACGATGTAGCCGTCGTCGACCGTCGGTGCCCCGACCACGAGCCAGCCCGCGAGGACGCAGGCCACGGCGGCGTCGGCGGGGCGGGGGCGCCACCAGCGTGGTGGCAGGACGCGGACGCGGCGCTGACCGGGCAGCGTGGTGCGGGCGAGCAGGACGAACATCGCCGCCAGCGCGGCCACGGTCACCGCGGCCAGCGCGATCCGCGCGGCACCCGGTGTGCTCTCGTACCGCGTGTCGGGCACCACCGTCGCCCGCAACCCGGTTTGAGCCGGTGCCTCCGTGAACATCCCCGTGACGACGGGGATCTCGATGGTGTGAGCCACTACCTCGCCATCGCGACGCACCGTGGTCCCGGTCTCCTGCGAGGTGACCGACCACGCGCACGCCGATTCCACCGAGGAGGTGATGACCTCGCGGTCGCCGACACTCACCGTAACCGTGCTCGGGGAAGCCCGGATGTCGAGCCCGCCGTCCGCGACGTTCTCAACAGGCGCGTTACGGGGTGCCGTGGTAGACAGCAGCAGATCTTCGTCCGCGCCGCGGACGTCGGCGCAACCGAACGTCACGTCGAGCCGGTGGGGTTCGTAGGGAAACAGCGGCAGGGTCCGGTTTTCCACTTCCCCGTCCGGCCAGCTGTAGCGAGTGGACTGCTGGTCGACCGGAGCGAGCACGAACAGCCCTGCGGTCACCGAGGACAGCAGGGCGCACATCGTGATCAACCAGACACGGAAGGTCACCGTTGGAGCGTAGAGAACCGTCCCCCTTCGGGACGCGGCGGGCCACCCTCGTCGTCGTGGGCGCCGCCGCGGTGCTCGCGGCCGCGATCTTCGCCGTCGTCAAGGACAGCCTCATCGACGACGCCTACATCACGCTGTCGTACGCCAAGAACCTCGCGGTACACGGCGAGTGGGGCCTCGTGCCGGGCATGACGGCCAACTCGGCGACCTCACCGCTGAACGTGCTGCTGCTCGGCGCGTTGACGGCGCTGACGCGGGTCACCGGTGACGCCCACCCGGTCGTGGCGCTCGGCGCGCTGACGGTGCTGGCGACCGCCGTGCTCGCCTGGGGCTGGACCCGGCTCGCGCGGGCCTACCGGTTCCCGTGGCCCGTGGCCGCGCTCGGTGTCCTGGTGGTGCTGAGCAATCCGTTCGTGCTGTCGGCGATCGGCCTGGAAGTGCTGCTCATCCCGGCCGTGCTCATGCTGCTCACGGTCTTCGCCGTCGAGGGCAGGCCCGTGGCGTTCGGCGTCGCCGCGGCCCTCGCCGTGCTCACCAGGCTGGATCTCGTGGTGTTCGTGCTCGCCATCGCGCTGTGCGCGGTCGCCATCCGGCGGCGGATCGGCCACGCCGTACTCGCGGCGGTGGTGGTGGCGGCTCCGTGGTACGTCTTCAGCTGGATCGCGCTCGGCTCGGCCGTGCCGGACACGCTCGTCATCAAGCAGGAACAGGACGGCCTGTTCGGCCGCTGGACCTACGCCACCGGCCCGGTGATGTACTACTTCGGCCAGGAGGCCGCGGTGCTGCTGGCGTTCGGGCCCGCCCTGCTGGGGCTGATCGCCTGGTGCGGGTTGCTGGCGGTACGGCTCGCGCGGACGTGGGACCGCTTTCCCGGCGTCTCCGCACTCGTGGGGCTCGGTGGTGGTGCCATCGCCTACTACCTGGTGTACACGGCGCTGGGCGTCGGTCCCTACCACTGGTACTATGTCGCGCCCGCGACCGCGCTGGCGATGTTCGCCGTCGCCGCGCTCGGAGTGTGGCTGGCGGTGGCCCGGGAGCACGCCACGCTGATGGTGCGGGCTCCCGTCACGGCACTCGGCGTCGTCGCCGCGCTCGTGGCCGGTGCCGTCGGGGTCGGCGCGGCACAGGGAGTGCCGTGGCGGTCGCCGGTGATCTTCGGCAACTGGGCCGGTGCGACGGACTACGCGCACGTGGGGCGCCAACTCGGCGAGCGCGTGGGACAGGGCACCGTGGCCTCGCCCGGTGAGATCGGAACCCTGGCCTACCACTGCGAGTGCCGGATCCTCGACGTGTTCTCCGACCGGGGCAGGGTGGCCGAACTGGTGAAGGACCGCGTCGCCGAGTCGGGCCCCGTGTCCTCCGCGCTGCTGGAGTTGAACTACCTGTTCTTCGACCACGACGCCACGCGAACGCCGGTGGAGTACCGGTTGCGGTACGAACGCGGTCCCGGCGGGGGTGACGACACCTGGCAGGTGTACTCCGAGGCGCTCGGCGTCGGGCACTTCACCCTCGTCGCCGCGCGGCAACCGGACACCCGTCCCCACCCGGAGGGCTGAGGGCTGAGGGCTGAAAACGACCGGGCTTGAGTCCCCCGGGTGCCCGGCGTGCCCGGAGAGCTCAGCGCTGCCGGTGCGCGCGGTCCTGCGCCCGGCGGACCTTCATCGCCGCGTGGACGTCACACGCGAACAGCGTCGAGCCGTCCGCGAAGCCGAACGCGATGACCCGCCGTGGTGGCACGCTGCGACCGAGGAAGGGCGCGTCGAGACTCGTGAGCCGCTGTGGTGACAGTTGTTCGACCGTGCCGAAGCCGCCGTCCGGGGGGACTTCCGGACCGGCGAGGTGCTCGGCCGGGCACACGACCGCGACACGGCGGTCCGTGACGACCACCCGCGCCTCGCCGTGGCTCGCGGCGAGGTGATCGGCCAGCCGCACCGCGTCCCGGTCCTCGGCCTCGGCCTCGGCCCAGTGCCCGAGCGTGGGGTCGTCCGTCCAGTCCTCGGCAGGCAGCTCCGCGACGGGAAGCGGCCACCTCGGCGGCGTGGCGCGCGCGGACGGCAGCTCCCGGGCCGGGCGGTGGGGGACGAGCCTGCGACCGCCGATGCGCGCTCCCACATGGGCCCGAATGGGAGGGCAGGCCAGCAGCAGCCGCTCGCCCCGCCGCAACCAGAGCCGGGCCAGTTCGGTCTCGACCAGTTCGTCGACCTGGGTGGCCGCCCTCGGGTTCTCCTCCATCACCGGCCCTCCCCGCTCAGCTCGGCCATCCACTCGAACACGCTCTCGTCCTCCACACCCAGCAGCAGGTCGAGACCCGAGCCGTCCACGAAGGACAGCCGCAGGCACGGTCGCGTCCGCATCCGCAGCCGCCTGCGGGCGACGGCGACGTCGTGCAGGTGCTCCCGCCCGGTCGCCGCCACCACCGTCATCGGCTTGCGCGCCACCGCGACCCCCTCCGTGTTCGGGCCGTAGCGTCGCGTGCGGTCGGTGAGGACATGGACGAGGTCGCGTCCCCGTTCGAGGGTTCTGCGCAGCAACGGAGTGCGAGGCTCGCCGGTCGACGGTGGCCGCACGTCGAGCACCAGCAGCCGCGCCGAGGTCAGGGCCCACGTTCGCCACGGCGTACCGCCCCGTGGCTCCACCCCGGTGAGCAGTGTCCTGGCCCGGCAGTCGCCGTCGGCACCGAAGACCACGACGGCGGGCGGGACGGCACCCTCGCCGGGGAGGTCGGTCCCCATCGCCATCCCGACCGCCATCGTGGCGGCACCCATGCCGAACGCGCCGAACCCGCGCGGCACGGCGTGGCCGTGCGGCTGGCCCGCGGCATCGTGCCCGGCCACGTCGAAGGCGAACTCCCGCCCGTGTGCCGCCCACAGCAGCACCTCACCCTCGGTGGTGACCTGCCGGGCGAGCGTGGCGGCACCGGGGGCGTCGGCGAACGCCATCAGCCCTCGCTCCGGGCCGACCGATGGGGCCGGGAATGACGTTGTGCGCTGCTCACGGCGATCCACCTCTGTCGTCCGCGCCGACTGTGCCTGTTCGGACGTGAGCAGTGCGTGTCCGGTTCCCCTCGCGGGGTATCCGGGCGCGCCCCACCCAGGCGGGCGGGCGAGGCGGTAGGTAGCTTACGAACACGGCCCGACAGGACAGGCGGAGATGACGGCGGAGACGGACAGGCAGGCTGACCAGCCCGGCGAGCCCACCCCCGCGGAGGCGCCGGAACCGTCCGAGTCCCCTGCGGCCTCGGGGACGCGCACGCCGCCTCCCGCGCGTTCCGCGACCCGCGACCGGGCCGCCTGGCTGGTCGGCGCACTGGCGCTGCTGCTCGGGAGCGCGTTCGTGGCGGTCGACCTCGCCTACAACCAGGGCAACCTCATCGCGCCCATCGACGACGCCTACATCCATCTCCAGTACGCGAGCCAGCTCGGCTCGGGCCACTTCTTCGAGTACAACACCGGCGATCCGGTGTCCACGGGCGCGAGCAGCCTGCTGTACGTGTTCGCACTCGGCGCGGCCCACGCGCTCGGGTTCTCGGGCACCGCGCTGCTGGCGTTCGCGGTGGCGCTCGGGCTCGTGTGTTTCGCCGCCACGGCGTTGCTGACGTGCCGGCTCGGTACCGCGTTGCTCGGCAGGGCCGTGGGTGTCTGGTCCGGCGTGCTCACCGCCGTGAGCGGACCGCTGCTCTGGGGCGCGGCCAGCGGGATGGAGGTCGGGCTCACCGCGCTGCTGGTGACCGCCTCCGTGCTGGCGTTCGTGCGCGAACGCCCCCGGGCCCGGTTCACCTGGACTCCCGTGGTCGCCGGGCTGCTGGCGCTGGTGCGTCCCGAGGGACTGTTCTTCGCGGCGATGCTCTGCGTGGCGATGCTGTGGACATTGTGGCGGGCCAGGGCGCTCACGCCCGGCAGGATTCTCGCGAGCGTCGTCCCGCTGCTCGTCGGCGTGGCGCAGTACGTGTTCTTCCTGCTCGCGACCGGCACACTGCGTGCCAACGGCGTCCAGTCGAAGTCCCACCTCTACGACCGGCCGATCTTCTATCCCGGTGAGTTCGTCGACCGGACCTTCGCCAACATCCGCATCGTCGTCGACCACTTCACCGGACTCAACAACACCGACTTCACCTTCCCGCTCGCGCTGGTGTTCTTCCTCGGCGGGATCGCCTACCTCCTGGTGACCCGGCCCGAGTGGCGGGCGCTGTGTTTGGCCGTCGCGGCGGGCTTCGCCGCCGTGGTCGTCTCCGCCGCCACGCTGAGCACGGCACTCCTGCACGAGCTGCGCTACTTCCAGCCGTTTCTGCCGTTGTTCCTGGTCTTCGCCGCGGCGGGCGGATACGCGCTCACCAGGCTGGTGCCCCGGGAGGGACCACGGCGCTACGCGCTGCATGCCGTGCTGCTCGTCATGCTGCTGTTCACCGTGGTGGCCACGCCGACGTGGGCCGTGCGGCTCGGCAGGCAGGCCGCCACCATCCGCGACACCGACGTGTCGGTGGGCGCGTGGGTGAGCGGCAACCTGCCCGAGGACGCGATCGTGGGGGTGAAGGACGTCGGTGCCATCGCCTACTTCGGCGACCGGCGGGTGGTCGACACCATCGGGCTCGCCACCAACGGGATGGCCGAGGCCAGCAACAACGGGACCGGCAGCCTGTACGAGGCGCTGCGGAGCCTGCCCGAGGGCGAGCGCCCCACGCACTTCGCCGTGTACGAGCCGTGGCCCGGAGCGGCCATGCGGCCCTTCGTCGACGCCGGAGTCTTCGCCTCGCCCCCGCTCGTCACGTTCTCCGTTCGCACACCGCCGGACCTGAACAACCGCCGAATCGTGCCGTTCACCGAGATGCACGTGTACGCCGCCGACTGGACCCTCGCGGGCAGCGGGGACCGTGCCCCGATCCCCGGCAGGGTGCGCGACCAGGTCAACGTCGGTTCGCTGGGCAGCGAGGACCACCACGACTACGAGGTCCGGTCGGCGGTACCAGGCTTTCAGCCGAACACGGTGCTGCGCAGGCAGGGCGACGTCGTCGACAGCGGGCGCACGATCGTGGGCGGGGAGCGCCTCACCGCGCGCGGGCTCATCCCGGGCCGTCCGCTCACCGTGGCGACGCGCGTGCTCAGCGGGGCGGAGAACCGCGAGGTCCGCGTCCGGATCGACGGCCGGGACGCGGGGGTCTGGCGGCTGCCGGACTCACCGGACGCCTGGACGACGGCCGAGTTCACCGTGCCGGGCGAACTGGTGACCTCGCCGGAGGCGACGGTCGAGCTGGAACCCACCCGGCCGCTGCTGTCGCCGCACCCCGAGTACACGTCCTTCGGGTACTGGTTCGTGCAGTAGCGCGGGGCTCAGATCGGCAGTTTGCGAAAGATCGGCCTCGGCACGTGCCGCAGCGCCGACATCACGTACCGGAACGCGCCCGGCGCCCACACCAGGTCCTTGCCGTCGCGGGCCGCCTTCACGGCGATGTCGGCCACCTGCGGCGCGGTCTGCTCCAGCGGAGCCTTGCCCATGCCCTCGGTCATCTTGGTGCGGACCTGGCCGGGACGGACCACCGTCACCGTCACCCCGTGCGGTCGCAGTGCCTCGCCGAGGCCGAGGTAGAAGCCGTCGAAACCCGCCTTGGTGGAGCCGTAGACGAAGTTGGACCGCCGTACGCGCTCGCCGGCCACGGAGGACAGCGCGATGACCTTGCCGTGCCCCTGCCTGCGGAGCCGGTCGGCCAGCGGCACGCCGACCGAGACGGCGGCCGTGTAGTTCACCGTCGCCAGCCGCACCGCCGTCTCGTGGTCCTGCCACGCCCGCTCCGCGTCCCCGAGCAGGCCGAACGCCACGACGGTGACGTCGATGTCGCCGTCGGCGAACGCCGCGTCCAGCACCGAGGGGTGGGAGGCGGTGTCGGCCGCGTCGAAGTCGACGCTCGTGACCTCGGCTCCCACGGCCTTGAGCCGCGCGGCGGCCTCGTCCCGGCGCGGCGACGGCCGTGCCGCCAGCACCACCCGCAGCGGCCTGGTCGCGCAGTACTTCTCGGCGATCGCGAGCGCGATGTCCGACGTGCCGCCGAGCAGCAGCAGCGATTGGGGATTGCCCACGGCGTCGATCACAGTGCGAGCCTCCTGGCCATGTCGGAGATGAAGATGCGGTCGGGGTCCACGGAGTCCCTGACCTTGCGCCACTCGTCCAGCCTCGGATACATGCGGTGGAACGTCTCCGGCGACGTGCGGGAGTCCTTCGCCGTGTAGAGGCGGCCACCGGCGGCGAGCACCGCGGCGTCCAGCTCGTCGCAGAACGTGTCCAGCCCCCGCTTCACCGGGAAGTCCACACTGAGCATCCACCCCGGCGACGGCCACGACAACGGCGCGGGGTTGGCCTCGCCCATGCGCTTGAGGACGTTGAGGAACGAGTAGTGCTCCGAGGTGGCGATCCGGCGGCACAGGGCCTTCAACTCGTCCTCGCGACCGAACGGCACGGAGAACTGGTACTGGAGGAACCCTGCCGAGCCGTAGCCCCGGTTCCACTCCCGCAGCATGTCGAGCGGGTGATAGAACTGCGTCAGGTTCTGGATCTTGCCTCGGGCGCCCCGCTTCGGCACGGTGCGCTGCCACAACTCGCCCAACATCGACGCGGTGATCTTGTTGACCATCCCGCTGGGGAAGACGTCCGGAATGGTCGCCAGCACGGGCGCGTCGAACTTCAGCGGCTCGGCCCTCAGCTTGTCCGGCAATTGGTCCACCGTGGCCAGGCCGCCGCGCGAGAACGTCGCCCTGCCCAGCCGGTGGTTCGGTGAGATCAGATCCGGCACGGCCATCGAGTAGTCGTAGTGCAGGTCCGAACCGTCGGTGAACAGCGCCAGCGTCTCGTCGAGATCGGCCGTGCGGTCCGCGTCCACCACGAAGTAGGCGGTCTCGGTCCGTTTCATCCGGACGGTGGCCCTGAGCACGATTCCGGTGAGCCCGATGCCGCCCACGGTGGCCCAGAACAGTTCCCGGTCGGGCCCTTCCGGCGTCAGCGTGCGCACGCGCCCGTCGGCCGTGAGCAGGTCCATCGAGCTGACGTGGTTGCCGAAGCTTCCGGCGCTGTGGTGGTTCTTGCCGTGGATGTCGTTGGCGATGGCGCCGCCGATGGTGACCTGCCGCGTGCCCGGCAGCACCGGCACCCACAGGCCGTGCGGCAGCGCCGCGCGCATCAGCGCGTCGAGGCTCACCCCCGCGTCCACGTCCACCTCGGCGCTGCCGGCGTCGATCGAGTGAATATGGTCGAGCGGGGTCATGTCGACCACCAGGCCACCGGCGTTCTGCGCCGGATCACCGTAGGAACGGCCCAGACCTCGTGCGATGACGCCGCGTGACCCGGCCTCGGCGACGGCGCGCGCGATGACGTCCACATCGGGCGTGCTGAGCACGTCGGCCGTGGTCGGCGCCGTGCGGCCCCATCCGGTCAGTGTTCGCCGTTCGGTGCTCACCCGGACCAGAGTAGCGGCGCCCGCCTGCCTAGACTCGGACGGGACGACCCGGCGGCGATGAGGTTATGCGTGGTGGCTACGGATTCGCAGGCGAGCGAGGCGAGCAGCCCCGGACTGCTCGCCCAGATCGGGCGGTTCGTCCTCATCGGCGGCTTCTGCGCCCTCGTGGACTCCGGGCTCTACTGGCTCCTGCTGCAGGCGGGCACCTGGGTCCACCTGGCGAAGGCCCTCAGTTTCATCGCGGGCACCACCACGGCGTATTTCCTTAACCGTCGTTTTACTTTCACTGCGGCACAAACGGGTGGGGCAGGCCAGGTCGGCGGATTCATGCTGCTCTACACGGTGACGTTCTTCGTCAATGTGGGTACGAATGCGCTGGCCCTACATCTGCTGCCCGACCTGCGGTGGCGCGTGGCGCTCGCGTGGGTGGTCGCGCAGGGCACGGCGACCACCATCAATTTCATCATGCTCAAGTGGGTTGTGTTCAGGGAACCGAGGGGATGACGGGTAGGGAGCCGAGTGCTCCGGTCGGCCTGTACCTTACTGGGCGACTCCCGCGTGAAGGCTTTTCATTTGGAGGACTGAGGTCTCATGCCCGGTAAAGCGGCACCGGCCACCGCACCACAGCAGGCCAAGACCGGCGGCACCACCGACGGCACACCCGCGAGCGCGGAGGCGCCCCTGTTCTCCGAGCACGCGGGCGCGGGCAGGCTGCTCGCGCAGCGCGGCCTGTTCGCGGGCCCGTCCGACGTGGTGAGCAAGGACCTCTACTCGGAGATCTCGGAAGGCGTGGCCGCCCGGCAGCGCGACTCGGTGGCTCTGGAGCCGTCGGCCAGGGTCTCCGGCAACACCTACTTCGGACGCTTCCCCGCCAGCTACTGGCAGCGGTGGTCCACGGCCAAAGCCGTCACCGTCGAAGCCGACGTCACCGGTTCGGGGCAACTCGCCGTGCGTGCCTCCGACACGGAGGGTGAGCCCCGGACGGTCGCCGTGCGGACCGTCAGTGGCGCCGAAGGCGAGCACGTCGTGCTCGACGCCACGCTCGACAAGTTCCTCGACGGCGGCGCGCTCTGGCTCGATCTGGAGACCGAGAGCGGCACGCTCACCGTGTCGAACGTGCGCTGGACCGTCGACTCGCCCGAGAAGGTCCGGCCCACCGCGGTCACCATCTGCACGATGAACCGCGCCGACGACTGCCTGGCCAACCTCACGGCGCTGGCCGACTCGCTGCCCGCGCTCGACACGCTCGACGCGATCTACGTCGCCGACCAGGGCACCGACACCGTCGACTCGCGCGAGGGCTTCGCCGACGTCGCCGAGCGCCTCGGCGCGAAGCTGCACTACATCAAGCAGCCGAACCTCGGTGGCGCGGGCGGCTTCACCCGCGGACTGTTCGAGGTGGCGGGGCACACCGAGACCGAGCACGCCAACGTGCTGTTCATGGACGACGACGTACTGCTGGAGCCGGACCTCGTCATCCGGTTGACCGCGTTCTCCAACCGCGCCGCCGACCCGATGATCGTGGGCGGGCAGATGCTGAACCTGCTGCACCCCAACCAGCTGCATGTGGGCGCCGAGTACGCGCGCCTCAACACGCTGGAGCCGGGGCAGCCGGTGCCGCACAGCCTGACCACCGCCGACCTGCTCGACGTCGACCCGAAGACGGGCAGGCCGAACCGGCAGGAGCGCAGGCTCGACGCGGGCTACAACGGCTGGTGGTCGTGCCTCATCCCGTACGAGATCGTCAAGGAGATCGGCTACCCGATGCCGTTCTTCTTCCAGTGGGACGACGCCGAGTACAGCTACCGGGCTCGCGCGCACGGATTCCCGACGGTGACCCTGCCCGGGGCGGGCGTGTGGCACGCCGACTTCCACTGGAAGGACTGGGACGAGTGGCACCGCTACTTCAACCTGCGTAACTCGATCATCACGGCGGCGCTGCACAGCCCGTTCGACCTGAACCTGCTGTCGCGGGTGCTGCTGGCGCAGCTCGTGCGGTACCTGCTCGGCATGCAGTACGGCCTGTCGGCCACGCTGATCACCGCGGTGGAGGACTTCCTCAAGGGCCCCGACGTCCTGCACGACGGCGGGGTCGCGGCGATGAAGCGGATCCGCGAGATCCGCGCGCAGTACCCCGAGACCAAGCGCTACGCACCCACCGAGGTGCCGGGCATCGCGTCGAACGACATCGGCATCATCAACACCGCGCCGAGGCCGAGCATGCAGCGGCTGGTGCTGCTCAAGCGCATCATGTACCGCCTGCTGGGCAAGCACCGCTTCGACCTCGGCGCCATCCCCAGCGACGAGGCGCACTGGTGGCACGTGTCGCAGTTCGACACGGCCGTGGTCACGGACGCCTCGCAGGAGGGCGTGCGGGTGCGCCGCTACGACCGGCAGCGCATGTTCGAACTGGCCAGGCAGGGTGTGCAGGTGGTCAACCGGCTGCGCAAGGAGGGCAAGGCCGTGCAGGCGCAGTACCAGCACGCCATGCCGCAACTCACGAGCCGCGAGAACTGGCAGCGCCTGTACCGGCTCTGACCGTCCCCGGATGTGGTGCCGCGAAGGCCACCTTCACTGCGTCTCACGCCGCGAAGGTGGCCTTCGCGGCGTGAGACGCACGTCAGCGCAGGCCGAAGACCTTGCCCTGGCGCTGGAGGTCGTCGATGTACGCGACGGCCACGTGCGCGAAGTTGATCTGCACGGCGCGGTCCTCCGAGGTGTACACCGTCTCCACGGAGCCGTGTTCGAGGTGCAGGTGCAGTTGCTTGCGCAGCTCGGCGACGTCGTCGAGCCGCAGTGTGAAGATCAGAGGTTCTCCACCGCTGACGAGGTGGAGCACGAGCGCGGGTTTCTGTTCGGCCATGCACTCACATCAGCAGCCAGACCCGGCGGTCGCAACGAAGTTTGCTCTGGGCGTGTGACGATGCCGCGCTGATCACCCGTTAGGGTTATCGTCCGGAGGTCACCGGCTCTACTGCTACCGTGCGATTCGGACACACCGTTGCACAGTGGGGGAGCCGGGGAATGGTGCGCTCGTTCTCGTTGTCGTTGGCCGCCGTCGACATCGTCTTCGACCATCTCGAACTGGGCCGCGCGCCCTTTCCGTTCGAGGTGCCGACCCTCGGGGAGACGTTCACCGAACGGGCACAGATCCGGCAGGCGGTGTTCCGCGACCTCGAAGGCCGTGGGCTCGTCCGGGGCGGGCGGTTCAATCCCGATGCGGAAGCGGCGCTACGGACCTTCGTCGGTGGCAGGGTGGCCGTCACGGCAGCGGCGACCCTGGACGACGGGAAGAAACTGTTCGCGCGTTCCGCCACCGACGGCAGACTCGCGGTGGTCGGAAAGCGCGACGGCAACTTCCTGGTGTTCACTGAAATCAGGCCCGTGGGCCTGGTGCCGGAAATCGTGAATCTCATTCCCGCGACCCGCCCCGCGCCGGGCCAGTCGGTCACACTGGCGAAACCGGACACGAAGCCGGGCAGGCACGCGGCGCCCGACGGCTACGACCCGTTCGCCGACGTGTCCGCGCCCGCTGCCAGGGCTTCGGTTCAGGAACGCGCGGTGGAGCGCATGTTCGACAAGCCGCAGCGGCGATTCGGGCAGTTCACCGCCTTCGCCCATGACGGCAGGGGCCCGGCCGAGTACCTGGACCCGGTGGCGTGGTTCGACACCGACGACGGCCGGGTGTTCACCACCCGCCGTGTCACCGAGGACGGCCAGGCGTGGCTGACCTTCGCGCCCGCCGACAACGCGCGTATCGTCCAGCACCTCCACAGCCAGGTGCAGCCGTACCTGCGGGGATGAGGAACGCGCAGGTCACGGTGAGCGTCGAAGTGAACGACCGGTACCGTCGTGGCCGAAGTGGCTGGTCCAACGGGGGGTGACCGGTAGACTCCGGCCTGGTCTGTGACGAATGACGCGGGGGTGACAGATGCCGATCTGGGACGAGGGGCAGACAAGTACTGGTGCGCGCGCAAAGGAAGTTGCCACCGGTGGGGCGGTGGGGGCGGCGCTGGCAAACATGGACGGGGCGTCCATGAACAAGATGGCGAGCGAAGCCAAGGAGATGTTGAAGTCAGCCAGAAGCGGCGGCTTCCGGGTGAGCGAAGAGTCAGCGAAACCGATCCGGGAAGCGCTGCTGGAAGTTCAGCGCGACATTGACAGGATCGTAGTCGACTTGAATCGCCTGGGCAGGCAAGAGCCTTCTCTGGGAGGCCATCCATACGGCCAACGCGTTGCTGAACATCAGCGATATGGGACTGTGGAGGCTCCAGGCTCCCCTGCAATGGTCCTGGATGAGTTGCGGAAAGTCATCGCGGACGCCGATAAGGCGTTGGAAGTGGCGATAATGAAATATAAAGAAACGGAAGAATCGGCATCTGATCGTTTTAGTTCTGGCCAGGTCTGACCATGTTTTCCGGACTACCTCGGTGGCGCACTATTTTGGCCACTCTTGCGCTGACTGCGCTCACTGCAACCGGATGCGCTGACACGAATCCCGGTTCTGGGTCTCCATCTTCCGATTATCCGGATTTGGAGTCTCCGCGGCCCACAATTACTAGCTCCGAAGCGAGTGAACAGGCGGACGCCGACATCGACCCGTGTTCGCTGCTCTCCGATGAGGAAATCGGTCAATTCGGCGAGTTCGACGGGCCCTCGAAGCGGGTGGTGGGCAGTGGGCAGGTATGCACTTGGCAGGGCGCCAAGGAGACTGTGGGTGACCAAGCGCCTCTCGTCAACTTAGTAGTACGCGACAACGTCGGGCTGTCGGGAGTTGTCGACATGGGAGACGGGTTGACGCCGGGAGCGACCGAGAACACTGGTCGAGCCTTGGTGCGGACGATGAGCCCCGACGGTTGCCTCATCGCAATGAAGATCACCAGCGGGTCCCGGCTCGATGTCGATGTCGCTGAAGTATCCGGTGACGACGCCTGTGATCTTGCTGGAAAGATGGTTGAAATAGTCGATACACGGCTTCCTCGGGGATGATGACGTTGGCGAACGATGGACAGGTGAGCGCGGAGGAGTTCCTCAGCATGCCCGCTGGGGAGATGCGGTCCTACTTACAGGGCGACAAGGTGCCCCCGCAGCTGACCGAGCAGCAGATGGCGCAACTGCCGCCCGGAACCGAGTTTTCCTATGCGCAGGCACGCGCGAAGGGGGGAGACGACAGCTGGCTGCAGTACTTCCAGTCGATGGCGACGAGTGCTGCTGCGGCTGAGGAAGCTCAGCAAGACCGCCGCAGTCAGTTGGCGACGTACGATGTCGAGTACCGCGACGGCGTGCCGGGATCAGACTCCAACTACAGCGCGCACCGACACGAGGACCTCAAGAAATTCGTCGAGCCGATCACCGCCGAAAACATCACGATCTACTCGGATACTTATCACGACCTCTACAACACGTTTCAGCGCATGTCCGACGTGCTTCGCGACTCCGTCGGGAAGTCGCAGCATGATTGGGAGGGCGGCGCGGCCGACAGTGCCCACGGCTATTTCACCAGCCTTTCGGAATGGGCCAACGGCAACTCGGAGAACGCGCGCATGGCCTCGGACGTGATCAGTTCGGAGGCTGAGGCCGCCACTCGGGCGAAGAACAGTATGCCGGAGCCGATTCCGTTTTCGATGGATCAGGAGATGAAGAACTGGGGGAGTAACCCGTTCTCGATCCATGAGGAGATCACGAAGACGATCGAGAAGCAGGCGCAGAGCCGGCAGGCGCATGACGAGGCTGTGCAGGTGATGGCGCAGTACGACGCTGATCTGCAGGATGCCGGGAACAAGCAGCCGGTGTTCGCGGAGCCGCCCAAGTTCAGTAGTTCCGGTGGCGCTGGTGGGCCGGACATGCCGTCGGCCAACGTGATCAGCATTCCCGGTGGTGATGCGGGTACGAGCGCGTCCGGGTTCGCGGGTGGCGTGGGGGGATCGCCCACTGGCCCTGCTGGGGGAGGTGCGATCAGTACGTCCCCGGGTGGTGGTGCCGGCTCGTCGTCGTCGCCGCCGTTGGCGGGCGGTCCGTCCACGGGTGCGGGTGCTGCGCCTCCGGTGGGGACCGCGCCGTCGGGGTTTCAGCCCGGGCAGCGTCCGCCCGCGACTCGACCCGGTAATCGGCCGGGTTCGGGACCGAACCAGTTCGGTCCCGGGGGCGGTCCGATGCCCGTCGGCGGGATGCCTCCTGGTGGCGGTCAGTTCGGGCCCGGTGGTGGTCCCGGCACTGCGGGGCGGATGTCCGGTGGGTTCGGCCCGGGCGGTGGTGCGGGTGCCGGTGGTGCTGCGGGGCCGGGTGCTGGTGCGGGCACCGGTGCGAAGGCGATGGGTGGGCCCGCGGCCGCGGCGGGTCCTGGTGCGGCGGCTCCTGGTGCGGGCTCGGGCGCGCGTGGTGGCATGGGCGGTGCCCCGATGGGCGGCGCGGGCGGCAAGGGCGGCCAGGGTGGCGAGGACAGCGATCACCAGCGTCCGACGTTCCTCGTGGAGGCGGATCCGGACGAGGTGTTCGGCACGAGCGAGCGCACCGCGCCACCGGTGATCGGCGCGTGAGCGCGACGCGGGGCGTGGCACCCGGTGTTCGGCCGGGTCACCACGCCCCGCGTGCTCAGTAGCGGAAGAAGCGTTCCCGGCGGCCCTGGCGCACCAGCCTGAGCCACTGGGCGAACGCCTTCGGGTCGCGCTTCACGCCCACGAAGTACAGCCCGAACCGAAGCAACTCCAGCGCACCGATCTTGCGCATCCCCGGCTGCGACAGCAGGTACCCGCGGTTGCGGTACGTGTAGTAGCGCTTGACCTCGTTCTCCGGGTCCTGCGCGTGGAACCGGCCGCCCAGCATCGGCTTGAACTCGTCGGAGCCGTTCGGGTGAAGGTACGCGGTGCGCAGGGAGGTGCCGAACGGCAGACCCGACCGCACCAGGCGCCGGTGCAGCTCCACCTCGTCGCCACGCACGAACAGCCGCAGGTCGGGCACGCCGGTGACGTCGAGGGTGGAGGCCCGGAACAGCGCGCCGTTCATCAACGACGCGATACCGGGCAGGAAGTCGGTGCCCAGCTCGGCGGCCTGCCGCTTCCAGGTCAGGCCACGACGCAGCGGGAACGCGAGCGCGTCCGGCGCGTCGATGTTGGTCACCACGGGTGACACCTCGGCGAGGTTCCGGCGCTGGGCTTCCTCCAGCAGGATCTGCAGCACGTTCTCGTCGGCGGGCCTGCCGTCGTCGTCGGCGAGCCACACCCACTCCGCGCCCAGCGCGAGGGCGTGCAGCATGCCCAGCGCGAAGCCGCCAGCACCGCCGAGGTTGCGGTGGGAGGGCAGGTAGGTCCACGGCAGACCGCACTCGGCCACCACGTCGTGTGCCGGCTGGTCCGGTCCGTTGTCCACCACGATCAGGTGGTCCACCGGCCGGGTCTGCGCCGCGATGACCTTGAGCGACTCCGCGAGCAGGTCGCGGCGGTGGCGGGTCACCACCACCGTCACGACGGCGCCGTCGGGCAGGGCTTCGGCCGTCACGTCAGGTCCCGCTCGTGGCCGAGGTCTGCTCCAGCCGGTCCAGGGTCTCCTGGCTAACGTTCTCGAACGGGTCCCTGCCCTTGTACGCGGTGAGGACCTCGCGCAGCGAGCCCTGCATCTTCATCCGGCCCTCGTCCATCCAGATGGCGGAGGTACACAGCTCCAGCAGCAGGTCGTCCTGGTGGGAGGCGAACACGAGCAGGCCCGAGCGGCGCACCAGGTCGACGAGCCGGTCCCGCGCCTTGTTGAGGAACGCCGCGTCGACCGCGCCGATGCCTTCGTCGAGCAGCAGGATCTCGGGGTCGATGGAGGTGACGACGCCGAGGGCGAGACGCACGCGCATCCCGGTGGAGTAGGTGCGCAGCGGCATCGACAGGTAGTCGCCCAGTTCGGTGAACTCGGCGATGTCGTCGATGCGCTTCTCCATCTCCTTGCGGGTCATGCCGAGGTACAGGCCACGGATCATGATGTTCTCGTAGCCGGAGATCTCCGCGTCCATGCCGACCCCGAGGTCGAACACCGGCGCCACCCTGCCCCGGACGCGCGCCGCGCCCCGGGTGGGCTCGTAGATCCCCGACAGCAGCCGCAGCAGCGTGGACTTGCCAGCGCCGTTGTGGCCGACGAGCGCGACCCGGTCGCCACTGTTCAGCGACAGGTCGATGTCCTGCAGCGCCTCGATGATCGGAACTCTGCTCTCGGTGCCGATCTTGCCGCCGACCTTGCCGAGGACCTTCTTCTTCAACGACCGCGTCTTGGCGTCGAAGATCGGGAAGTCGACGGAGGCGTTCCACACGTCAATGCTGATCATGAATTTGTCACACCCAATACGAGACGCGGGCACGGTAGTTGCGCATGACCACCAGAGCGAGTGCCCAGCCGACCACGGTGATACCACCGACGATCGCGTAGTGGTGCCAGCTCGTGGTGTTGCCGATCAGTGGTGCCCGCACGATCTGGATGAAGTGGTAGAGCGGGTTCAGCTCGGCGATCCAGTCGCGCCAGTCGGCGGTGTCCCCGAAGCGGTCCTTCAGGATGTCGGTGGTCCACACGATCGGCGTCATGAAGAACAGCAGGTTGATGAGGCTCGACACCACCTGCGGGATGTCGCGGAAGCGGGTGGAGGCGATGCCGAACAGCAGCACCACCCAGCCCGCGTTGAGCGCGAGCAGCGCGAAGCCGGGGATGGCGAGCAGGGCTTCCCAGTTCAGGCCGGGGTGCGGCATGCCGCCGTCGGTCATCGTGTAGTTCGGCGTGGTGATGTCGCCCCAGAAGATGGCGATCACGACGAAGTAGATGATCATGTTGTGGGCGAACATGATGCTCTGCCGCCACACGGTTCGGAGCACGTAGACCGACAACGGTGCCGGTAGGTGTTTGATCAGGCCCTCGTTCGAGATGAACGTGTCCGTCCCCTCGGTCAGGCAGCCGAGCAGGAAGTGCCAGACGATGAAGCCCGTGGTGATGTAGGGCAGGAAGGTTCCGACGGACGCGCCGAAGAGTTGCGAGTACAGCAGCCCGAGGCCGAGCGCGGTGATCCCCATACTGATGGTGATCCACAGCGGCCCGAGTACCGAGCGGCGGTAGCGCTGCTTGATGTCCTGCCAGGCGAGATGTCCCCAGAGCTCGGTCTGCTTGAACCCACTTCGGAGGTCCGCGAAGGCGCGGCCGAAGGAGCGGCTGTCCGAGGCAGGGGCTGCCGACGTCATCGTTGTCGTCTCTGCGGGGTCGACGGTGCTTGTGGCATGCACGGGATATGAGGGTACTGGCGCCGGTGCGGGCCGATCGCGCGGTCCGCCCGAACGCCGTCGAGGCGCGCCCGATCGCCCGACGTCGCAGGTGAGCGGCCTGTCGTGACCGCGTGAGATCGCCGTGAGCTCCCGGCCGGTCCGGCTCCCGCGACCACGCTGTGTCGAAGTCGGGCATACCCGGCGCGCACGGGCACGGGTGCTGATAACTTCCGCCGCATGAGTTCTGGCGTCCTCGCTCCGAGCCTGGTGGTCGAGCTCCTCCGGGCCTACGCCGATCGGCCGGACCCCCGGTCCGTGGCGGTGGTGGGGAACCAGCCGCTGGAGCCCGACCCGGAGCGTGCGAAGACGATCGATGCCTGCGATCTGGTGGTCCGGGTCAACGGCTTCGTCTGTGACGAACCGGGCGCGCCGCCCGCCGTGGGATCGCGCACCCACGCCGTCGTGTTCAACCGCGCACTGCGCGCGACGAAGTGGGTGTTCTCGGGGTACCGGTCGAAGCTCTACCTGATGGTGGAGCCGGGCAGGCTGCACTGGGAGCCCGAGGACATCCCCGGGTGGTGGCCTGCCGATCTGGGGTTCGTGCCGGTACCGAACACCGAGGTGACGCTGCCGTTGTCGCGGGCGATGGGGTTGTCCAGCCAGCAGGAGGCGGCGTGGGCGACCACCGGCACGATGGCGGCCTGGCTGGCCCGCACGTCGTTTCCCGGCGCGGAGCTGGTGTTGTCCGGGTTCTCGTTCCTGGACGACCCGGACCAGACCGCGTGGGAGCACGCGGCCGGCGACTCGTGCATCGTCGGTCCGGAGCACCGCATCGCGCTGGAAGGCGCGCTGCTGCGCTCCTGGGTCGACTCCGGTACCGCCCGGTTCCTCCGCTGACGCCCGTGGAAGCACTCCCCTCTCGCACCGAAGGAAACGTCGAACATGACCTCGAACCCGCTTGCAACGTTGCGTGCCGGACTGGGCCGCAGAATCGCGCGCTTTGTGGACTTCCGCGTCGACGAGCGCACCCAGGGCAGGCTGGAGCACCACGATGTGCGCCTGCGTGAGGCGGAGGCGCGCGTCACCGAACAGGAGCACTGCACGGTAGACCACCGGCGTCGCCTCGACGAGCTGGAGGCGGGACTGGAGCGGGTGCGCGGTGACCTGCTGTGGACCACCGGTGAGGTGCAGCGGCTCGTCCCGCACGTCGCCGCGCAGGAAGCCAGGCTCGAGGACCTGCGGGAGAGCATCGCGCTGGTGCCGGCCGGCGACGGCGGGCAGGTCGTTCAGGCCCGCACGCTCATCGAGGAGATCCAGCGCCAGCATGCCCAGCTCCGGGCGCGGCTGTCCGGCGTCGCGCGATACGAGCACCGGCTGCGGCAGCTGGAGGAACGGGCGGGCGAGACCGCCAATGGCTGAGCGCTCCGGTGTCTCCGGTGTCTCCGGCGGCCCCGCGCTGCGGCTGCGGGAGGCGGCGGACACCGACGCCCCGGCGTTGCTGCGCTGGCGCAACGACCCGGACACGCGGCGCTGGTCCCGGACCACCGACCCGGTGGCGCTGCCGGAGCACCGGGCGTGGCTGTCGCGGGTGCTGGCCTCGCCGGATCGGTTGCTGCTGGTGGCGGAGTCGGCCGGGACCGCCGGTGCGGAGCTGGTGGAGGAGCCGGTCGGGATGGTGCGGTTCG
The DNA here is from genome assembly GCF_005862235.1 of Saccharomonospora piscinae. Lineage (GTDB taxonomy): Bacteria > Actinomycetota > Actinomycetes > Mycobacteriales > Pseudonocardiaceae > Saccharomonospora > Saccharomonospora piscinae. The sequence continues at coordinate 704,534 of NZ_VCEK01000002.1, forward strand.
ACGACGCGGGCGAGGGCTGCTGGGAGGTCAGCATCGCCGTCGCGCCGGAACACCGCGGTCGTGGCCTGGCGGCCCCGTTGCTGGCGGAGGGTGAGCGGCAGCTCCGGCACCGGCACCGCCCGGGTACGGTGGTCGCTGTGCTGGCGGTCGTCCACCGGGACAACGCGGCGTCGGTGGCCCTGTTCGAGGCGGCCGGTTACCGCCCGGACGGTGTGGCCGACGCGGCAGGGGACTTCCTCCGCTTCGTCAGGGCGCAATCCATCGACGGGAGTGAGCGATGACGTCGATCCGCATCGGCGGCCACGAGATCGGACCGGACCAGCCGCCGTTCGTGATCGCGGAGGTGTCCGGCAACCACAACGGCAGCCTGGATCGCGCGCTCGACATCATCGACGCGGTCGCCGGAACGGGTGCCCAGGCGGTGAAGCTCCAGACCTACCGGCCGGACACGATCACGATCGACGTGGACACGCCCGCGTTCCGGATCGGCGACGACCACGAGCTGTGGAGCGGGCAGAACCTGTACTCGCTGTACGAGCGGGCGCACACGCCGTGGGAGTGGCACGAGGCGCTGTTCGAGCGCGCGCGCTCGCACGGCATGGAGGTCTTCTCCAGCCCCTTCGACCCGACCGCCGTGGAGCTGCTCGAGTCGCTGGACGCGCCCGCCTACAAGATCGCCTCGTCGGAGATCGTGGACCTGCCGCTGATCGAGCTGTGCGCGCGCACGGGCAAGCCACTGGTGATCTCGACGGGCATGGCGACCGTCGCCGAGATCGACGCGGCCGTGCGCACGGCGAGGGCGGTCGGCAACGAGCAGGTCCTGGTGCTGGGCTGCACGGCGTCGTACCCGGCTCCCGCGTCGGACAGCAACCTGCGGTCGCTGCCCGTGCTGGCCACCGCGTTCGGCACGCCGGTCGGGCTGTCGGACCACACTCCGGGCATCGGCGCTCCCGTCGCGGCGGTGGCGCTGGGGGCGTGCGCGATCGAGAAGCACGTCACACTCGCCCGCGACGACGGCGGCGTGGATTCGGCGTTCTCGCTGGAGCCCGCCGAGCTGGCCGCGCTGGTCACCGAGACCCGGCGGGCGTGGGAGGCGCTGGGGGAGGCCAGGATCGGCCCGAAGGCCAGTGAGCGGGAGGGGCTGCGGCTGCGCCGCTCGCTCTACGTCGTCGCGGACGTGCAGGCGGGCGACGAGGTGACCGAGCACACGGTGCGCTCGATCCGGCCGGCCGGAGGACTGCCGCCCGCCGAGCTGACCACTCTGCTGGGTCGCACCTTCCGCACCGACGTCGCGAAGGGCACGCCCCTGACCTGGGACCTGGTGTAGTCCCTCACTCGCCGAAGAAGCCGCGCACCGCGTCGATGACCCGGTCGACGTCGCTGTCGGTGAGGTCGGCGAACAGCGGCAGCGACAGCTGCTGGGCGTAGAAAGCCTCCGCGTTCGGGCACAGGCCGCGCCGGTAGCCGAGGTCGGCGAACACGGGATGCCAGTACGCGGGGATGTAGTTGACCTGCACCCCGATGCCATGGGCGCGGAGGTGCTCGAACAGGGCCCTGCGCCTGCCGTCCAGTACGCGCAGCGCGTAGAGGTGCCACATCGGATCGGCCCCGTCGCGGCGCGCGGGGGTGAGCACACCCGGCACGTCGGCCAGTGCCGCGTCGTAACGGGCGTGGATCTCGGCTCGCCGCCGCCGGAACGCGGCGAGCCTGCCGAGCTGGCTGCTGCCCAGCGCGCACAGCACGTCGGGCAGCCGGTAGTTCAGGCCGAACTCGTGGACCTCCTGGTGCCAGGCTCCCTCGTCGGGGTGGCGCTGGCGGTCGCGGTCGCGCACGAGCCCGTGGTTGCGGAAGGCCCGCGCGCGGTCCAGCAGCTCGGGCGAGGGGCTGGCGACCGCGCCGCCCTCGGCGGTGGTGAGGTTCTTGGTGGCGAAGAACGAGAACGTGGTGAGGTCGGCCAGCGAGCCGACGGGCCGTTCGTGCCACCGGCTCCCGATCGAGTGCGCGGCGTCCTCCAGCAGCAGCGAGCCCGCCGTGTCCGCGACCTCGCGCAGCGCGTCCAGCTCGGCCGGGTGGCCCGCGTAGTCGACGGCGGCGAGCACCCGGGTGCGGTCGGTGACGGCCGTCCGCGCGGCGGCGGGGTCGAGGTTGCCCGTGTCGAGTTCGACGTCGGCGAACACCACGGTGGCGCCGTGCAGTGCGGCGGTGGCGGCGGTGGCGACGAACGTCAACGGACTGGTGACGACCTCGTCGCCCGCGCCGACACCCGCGGCGGCGTAGGCGACGTGCAGCGCGGCGGTTCCCGACGTCACCGCCACGGTGGGGGTGCCGCCGGTGTGCCCGGCGAGGTCGGCCTCGAAGCGGGTGACGGCGGGACCGGTGGTCAGCCAGTCACCCCGCAGCACGGCGGCGACGGCGTCGAGGTCCTCGTCGGCGACCGACTGGCGCCCGTACGGCAGGAAGTCAGTCATGCTCGGCGATCAGCTTCCTGATGTCGTCGGTGGACAGCCACAGGTCGTTGGTGTCGGAGCGGTAGGAGAACCCGTCGGGCACGGGCTCGCCGCCCTCGGGCGGCTCGTAGCCCCAGCCCGCGATGTGGGGCTGCACGACGTAGCGATCACCGAGGCGCACGGTCCGCCGCGAGTCGTCGGGGGCGATCATCTCCTCGTGCAGCTTCTCGCCGGGCCGCACGCCGACCTCGTGCATGGGGTTGCCGGGGGCGATGGTCTGTGCCAGGTCCACGAGCCGCATGCTCGGGATTAGCGGCACGTACAGCTCGCCGCCGCGCATGAGGTCGAAGGAGTCCACCACAAAGCGCACGGCCTGCGGCAGGGTGATCCAGAACCGGGTCATCTCCTTGTGCGTGATCGGCAGCGACTCGCCCCGCTCGGCCAGCGAGCGGAAGAACGGGATCACGCTGCCCCGCGAGGCCATCACGTTGCCGTAGCGCACCACCGCGAACCTCGTGGGGTGCGGCGCGGCGTAGTGGTTGGCGCTGATGAACATGCGGTCGGCACACAGCTTGGTGGCGCCGTAGAGGTTGATCGGGCTGGACGCCTTGTCGGTGGACAGGGCCACGACCCGGCGCACGCCCGCGTCGATGGCCGCCTCGATGACGTTCTGCGATCCGACCACGTTGGTCTGGACGAACTCGAACGGGTTGTACTCGCCGGTGTCGACCTGCTTCAGCGCGGCGGCGTGGACCACGTGGTCGACGTCGTGCATGGCGCGTTCGAGCCTGCGCCGGTCCCGCACGTCGCCGATGAACCACCGCAGGCGGGGGTCGTCGCCGAACATCTGCTTGACCTCGTACTGCTTCAGCTCGTCGCGCGAGAGCACGACCAGCCTGCGCGGGTTCAGTTCGGCGAGCGCGTGGCTGATGAACGCCTTGCCGAACGAGCCCGTTCCCCCGGTGAGCAGAATGCTGGACCCGTCGAGCTCGGCCATTCGTAACCTCCGCGATGGTGCGTTGTTGCCGGACGCCATGATGTCACCCATGCCCTCACCCGCGACCGTGAACGTCGTCATCCAGGCGCGGGCTTCGTCGACCCGGCTTCCGGGCAAGGTGCTGCGCCCGCTCGCGGGCCGCTCCGTGCTGGGCTGGGTGGTGCGCGCCGCCCGCGCGGCGCGCGGGGTGGACGGAGTCGTGGTCGCCACCTCGGACGCGCCGGACGACGACGCCGTGGCCGACGAGGCCCGTGCCTGCGGTGCGGCCGTGGTGCGGGGGCCACTGGACGATGTGCTCGCGCGCTTCCTGCTGGCGTGCGAGGCTCACCCGGCTGACGCGGTCGTGCGGTTGACGGCCGACTGCCCGCTGCACGATCCGGCGTTGCTGGAGCAGGTGGTGGCCCTGTGGCGGGCGAGCCCCGAGCTGGACTACGTGAGCACGACGCTGAGGCGCACCCTGCCTCGCGGGTTCGATGCGGAACTGGTGCGGGTGCCGGTGCTGGCCCAGCAGGCCGGAAAGCCCCGGGGGCCGCACCGCGAGCACGTGACCTCGGGCGTGGTCGGGGCTCCCGGCCGGTACGCCTGTGCCGGGGTGGTGGTGGCGCCGCGTGCCGACGACCTGCGCGTCACCCTGGACACCGCCGACGACTGGGCCCTGCTCGACGCGCTGGTGGCGGAGCTGACCCGGCGGCACGGCGACGGCCCGTTCGCCTGGCGGGACGTCGTGGCGCTGCTGCGGGGCAGGCCCGACCTGGTCGCGCTGAACGCACACGTCGAGCAGAAGAAGGTCACCGGATGACGTGCGTGCTGTTGCGGGCCGACGCCTCGCCGACGATCGGGGTCGGGCACGTTTCGCGCATGGTGGCGTTCGCGGAGGCGGCGCGGCGGCGCGGCTGGGAGGTCGCGTTCTCCGGCAGCCTGACGGGCGCGGACTGGTTCGCCGAGCGGCTCGCCGGGCTGGGTGTCGCGCTGGTGGAGCCCACCGATCCCGGCGACCCCGCCGCGTTACCCGAGCTGACCGGCACACTCGGCGCCGACGTGGTGGTGGTCGACCACTACGGCATCGGGCAGCAGCGCGCGGCGATCAACGCCGAGGGCGCCGTGCTGGCCTCGCTGGAGAGCCGGACGTTCGGGCGCAGGCAGGCCGATGTGGTGGTGGAGCCGGAGCCGCACGACCTGCCCCGGCCCGACGACGGATCGCCCATGGTGCTGCGCGGCCCGCGCTACGCGCCGCTGCGGGCCCAGGTGCGCGGCGCGCGTGAGCGGCGGGCGGCCCGCACCGCCGCCCGTGCCGGCACCGTGCCCCGGGTCGTGGTCGTGCTCGGTGGGGGCGCGATGTGGGGTGACACGGTGACGCGCCTGCTGCGGGAACTGCGCGACACCGCCATGCCGTTCGACGCCGAGGTGATCGCTCACGGCGAGCCCGCCGTGCCCTCGCCTGGCCCCGGCCAGCGGTTCACGGTGTCGCCGCCCGACCTGCGGCTTGCCGAGTGGCTCGCCGACGCCGACCTCGCGGTGAGCGCGGCCGGGGTCACGCTGCTGGAGGCGTGGTGCATCGGGGTTCCCACGGCACTCGTCCTGCTGGTGGACAACCAGCGCGCCGGGTACACGGCGGCGGTGGAACGGGGATTGTCGGTCGGACTCGGCAGACCGGACGAGCTTCACGGTGCCGCGCGCCCGCTGGCGAGACTGCTCGACCCGGGCAGCGGTGCCGGGGAGCGGGACCGGCTGTCGGCGCCCGCGGCGGCGGAGGTCGACGGCCTCGGCGCCGACCGGGTGCTGGACGCGGCACTCGCCCGCGCTGACACAGTGGGGCCATGACATCGGTGGCGCCCGGTCGCTCGTGGCGGACCGTGGTGGGCGTGTCGGCCCTGGTGACGGGGCTGCTCGCGCTCTTCGCGCTGGGCACGTGGGCGGCCTGGGATTTCACGGTGGACGACGCCTACATCACCTTCCGCTACAGCGAGCACCTCGCCGAGGGCCACGGGCCGGTATGGAACGTCGACGGCGACCCGGTCGAGGGGTTCACCAACTTCGGCTGGATGGTCCTGCTCGCGCCTGCCGCCGCACTCGGCTGGGATCTGGCTCTGACGGCCGCGGTGGTGTCGGCGGCGCTCGGCGTTCTCGTCGTCGGCATGCTTCTCCGGCAGGGTCACCGGCTCGGTGGCAGGCTCGCCGCGGTCGTCGCGAGCCTGGCTTTCGTGGTGTTCCTGCCGACGTACTTCCACGTCAACGGCGGGCTGGAGACCGTGGCGTTCGCGGCGGTGGTGCTGCGCGCGACGGTGGTGGGCCTCACCGCCCTGCGCTCCGAGCCGGTGCGGGTGTGGGAGCCGCCCGCGCTGGTGGTGCTGGCAGGGCTGCTGCGGCCCGAGGGCGTGCTCGTCGCGGCGGTTCCGTTCGCGGTGTGGCTGTGGCGGCAGCGCCACGACCGGATCGCGTGGTTCTGGACCGCGCTGGCGGGCGTGGTCGGGCTCGGCTACACGGGATGGCGCTGGTGGTTCTACGGCTACCCGCTGCCCAACACGTTCGCCGTGAAGTTCGGTGACCTCGACGCGGGGTGGGCCTGGGTCGAGGACACGGCGACGGTCGTCGGCCCGCTCGTCCTGCTCGTCGGGCTGCTGCTCCTGCGGCGCACCACGCGGGCACAGGGGGCGCTGGTGCTGGGCGTGGTCGCGGCCACCTACATCGCCTACGCCGTGTCGGGGCCGTCGATGGACTACCTGCACCGGTACGCTTTCCACGCCTACCCGGTGCTCTGCCTCGGCGCCGGTCTGGCGGTGGCGGCCGTGACGGCGGTGACGCCGACGACCGCGACGGCGGGGCGGACGCGACACCGGCGGATGGTCGGCGCCGCCACCGGCGCGCTGGCCGTGGCCTGGGTCGGCCTGTGGGGAGTGCTGTCGGAGCAGCTACCGCTGGTCGCGAACTACGGCGTCGACCTGCGGCGCTCCCACGAGGCCATCGGCACGGCACTCGCCGAGACCGCCGTGCCACCGCCGCAGCGCACCCTCGCGGTCAGCGACGCGGGCGCGATCCCGTACTTCAGCGACTGGGAGACGGTCGACTACCTCGGCCTGAACAACGAAGCCATCGCCCGCGGCGCGGACCCGACGCGGGTGGTGAGCGAGCAGCGCCCGACGGTGGTCGTGGTCACCGCGTACCACCCGGGCATGCCCCGCGCCGCCTACGGGCTGCGGGTCACCGAGGCGACCGCGGGCTACGAGTACATCGGCAGGGTGCGGATGCGGGAGGGGTACTGGCAGCACCTGTTCGTGCTGCCGGAGTGGGCGGGCGAGGTCGCCGAAGCCGTGGAGCGGCGGGCGGCCGAGGAGGCCGCCGAGGACCCCGGGCGCTACGAGAGCTCGCTGCAACGCTGGTTCGACCGCCTCGCGGGCCGGTTCTGACAGAGCCGGAACCGGCCCGACGGGCTCACAGGTACTGGCCGGTGCTGCCCAGTCCGGGCGCCTGCTGGTCGCCGCCCTGCTGCCCGCCAGCCGGCAGCCCCTTGCGCATCTGCTCCAACTGCACGCGGGCGGCCATCTGCTGCGCGAACAGCGCGGTCTGGATGCCGTGGAAGAGTCCCTCCAGCCAACCCACCAGCTGCGCCTGGGCCACCCGGAGTTCGGCGTCGGAGGGCGTGCGCTCGGCGGTGAACGGCGCGACGAGCCGTTCCAGCTCGTCCCGCAGTTCGGGTGCCAGTGCCTGTTCCAGCTCGGCGATCGACGTCTCGTGGATCTCGCGGAGCCGGTTCCGGCTGGCCTCGTCGAGCGGAGCCGCCCTGACCTCCTCCAGCAGTTGCTTGATCATGGTGCCGATGCGCATGACCTTGGCGGGCTCCTCGACCATGTCGCCCACCGACTCGGACTTCTCGTGCTCGTCGGGGTTGAGGCGCGCGGCGCCGACCGGTGACCCGTCCGGGCCCACGACGACGACGTGTTGTGACCCGTCCGGCTGACCCGTGACCGCACTCGGGTCCGGGAAGTTCGGCTCCGTCATAGGGCTCCATCCTGGGTGTGGGCGACGATCCGGTCCTCGCCCAGGGTAGTCGGCGGGATGGCTGCCGTGGCTCGCCCAGGGCACGGGTTCGACAACCCCGGACGCGCTGCGAAATTACTGGTCCGTACGGTGTCCGCATGGCGTTCGACGTCGCTCGGATACGTGGGTTGTTCCCCGCTTTGGGTGACGGCTGGATCCATCTCGACGGTTCGGCGGGGATGCTCGTCCCGGAACAGGTCGCGTCCGCCGTCTCCACGGCGATGCGGGCTCCCGTGTCGGGGCCCGGAGGCGTGTTCCCCGCTTCGCAGCGGGCCGAGAGCATCGTCACGGCCGCACGTCGCGCCGTCGCCGATCTCGCCGGTGCCGACCCGGACGCCGTGGTGCTCGGCCCCAGCGCCACCGTGTTGCTGAACCGGCTGGTCGACACGCTGTCCGACACCTGGACCCTCGGGGACGAGGTCGTGGTCTCCCGGCTCGACGAGCAGGCCAACGTCGCGCCATGGCTGCGGGCGGCGAAACGGGTCGGGGGCACCGTGCGCTGGGGCGAGATCGACATCGAGACGTGTGAGTTGCCGGCGTGGCAGTACGAGCAACTCGTCGGTGCCCGCACCAAGGCCGTGTCGGTGACGTGCGCCTCCGGCTCGGTGGGCACCAGGCCCGACGTCGCGACGGTGGTGGAGATCGCGAAGCGAGCGGGCGCGCTCGTGGTGGTCGACGCGACCTACGCCGCACCGTTCGTGCCGCTCGACCTCGCCGCGCTGGGCGCCGACGTGCTCGTGCTCTCGGCGCAGGCGTGGGGCGGGCCCGCCGTGGGCGCGCTGGTGTTCCGGGACCGCCGCCTGCTGGACCGCATCCCCGCGGTGGCGCTCGATCCACACGCGGTCGGGCCCGAACGCCTGGAGCTGGGGCCGCACGCCTACCCGCTGCTGGCCGGGCTGGTCGCCTCGATCGACTACCTCGCCGATCTCGACGACGCCGCGTCCGGCTCGCGACGGGAGCGGCTGCTCACGTCACTGGGCTCGGCGAAGTCCTACCAGGCCGGCCTGCTGGCCCAGCTGTCCACGGACCTGCGGTCGCTGCTGAACGTCATGGTGATCGGCGACGCCACCCGCCGCATTCCCGCGCTCGCGTTCACCGTCGCCGACACCAAGGCCGCCGGCGTGGCCCGCCACCTGGCGTCGCACAACGTCTGCGCGTTCGCCGACGAGGGCGCCACCGGTGTCTTCGCGTCGCTGGGGGTCGGTGAGGTCGGCGGGGCCGTCCGCATCGGACTCGCGCACTACACCAACGTCTTCGAGATCAACCAGCTCGTGAACCTGCTGCAGGACCTGCCGTCGAGCTAGCTCAGCGGGCGGTCAGCAGCAGCTTGCCGAAGACCCCGCCCTGCTCCAGCATGCGGTGGGCGTCCGAGGCCCGCGACAGCGGCAGCACCTGGTCGATCACGGGCCGCACGCGGTTCTGCTCGACCAGCGGCCAGAGCTGGTCGCGGACCTCCGCCACGATGGCGGCCTTCTCCTCGGCGGGCCGGGCGCGCAGGGTCGTCGCCGCGATGCTGGCGCGCTTGGCGATCAGCGCACCGAGGTTCAGCTCCGTCGTGGTGCCGCCCTGCATCCCGATCACGACCAGCCTGCCCCCGGTGGCCAGCGCCGAGAGGTTGCGTTCCAGGTAGGCGGCGCCCATGTTGTCGAGGATGACGTCGGCCCCGCCGAGTTCGGTCCGCACCACCTCGGCAAAGTCCTGGGTGCGGTAGTTGATCGCGAGGTCGGCGCCGAGCTGGCGGCAGGCTTCGGCACGCTCGTCGGAGCCCGCCGTCACGGCCACCGTCGCGCCCAGTGCCTTGCCCACCTGAACGGCGTGCGTGCCGATGCCGCCCGCGCCGCCGTGGACCAGCAGCGTCTCGCCCTCGGCGAGGTGGGCCAGCGACACGACGTTCGACCACACGGTGCAGGCCACCTCGGGCAGTGCCGCCGCCGCGACGAGCTCCACCTCGCCGGGCACGGGGAGAAGTTGCCCGGCGGGCACGGCGACCCGCTGCGCGTACCCGCCGCCGGACAGCAGCGCGCACACCTCGTCGCCCACCTGCCAGCCCGTGACGCCCTCGCCCAGCTCGGCGATCGTGCCCGAGCACTCCAGGCCGAGGATGTCGCTGGCTCCGGGCGGCGGCGCGTACTTGCCCCTGCGCTGAAGCAGATCGGCCCGGTTGACGGCGGTCGCGGCGACCTCGACGAGCACCTCACCCGGACCGGCGACCGGGTCGCCGACCTCCGTCCACTCCAGATTGGCAGGGTCACCCGGTTCGTGGAGCATGATCGCGCGCATGTCACGACTCTATGTCACTGTCGAAGTTCGAGACGACCACGTTCCTACGAATGGCGCTTGCTTTGCGGCGTCCGACGAACCAGAGTGACCCGTCAATCGTGACGAAGGGGATTGTTCTATGTCATCTCATCGAGCGAGGTTGAGACCGGCCGTCGCGGTCGCGGCGGCCGCGAGTCTGCTGCTGACCGGCGCCGCCGCCGGCACGGCCGCCGCCGCGCCGAAGGCCGACCCCACGCTGCCCGACCAGCTCGCCCAGCAGGTGAACCTCGGCAAGATGAACCGGCATCTCGTTGCCCTGCAACGGATCGCCCACATGCACGACGGCAACCGTGCGGCGAGCACCGAGGGCTACGACGCCTCCGCCGAGTACATCGCCGAGAAGCTGGAGCGCGCCGGGTTCGATGTGACCCGCCAGGAGTTCCCGTTCACCTACTCGGAGACGCTTGCCGAGAAGCTCGTCGCGGACGGCTCCGAGCTGCCCGTCACCATCATGACCTACAGCCCCTCCACCGAGGAAGGCGGCATCACCGCTCCGGTCGCCGCGATCCCGGTCGACGACACCCCCGGATGCGAGGCGTCGGACTACGGTGACGTGACCGGTCAGATCGCCCTCGTGCAGCGCGGTAGCTGCGCGTTCGCGGAGAAGAGCCTCGCCGCGGCCGAGGCGGGTGCCGTGGCCACCCTCGTCTACAACAACACCGAGGGCCCCGTGAACGGCACCCTCGGCGAGACCAACGACGGCTACGTGCCCACGGGCGGCATCACCCAGGCCGACGGCGAGGCGCTGGCCGAACTCGACGGCACGGAGATCACCCTGGAGCTGCGCGCGCTGATGGAGGAGCGCAGCACCTACAACGTGGTCGCCGAGACGCAGACCGGCCGCAAGGACAACGTCGTCATGGCGGGCGCGCACCTCGACAGCGCCACGGAGGGCCCGGGCATCAACGACAACGGCACCGGCTCGGTGGCGCTGCTCGAGACCGCGCTGGCGATGGGGGCCGAGCCCGAGACCAACAACGCCGTGCGGTTCGCCTGGTGGGGCGCGGAGGAGTTCGGGCTGGTTGGCTCGACCCACTACGTCGACTCGCTGAGCTTCGAGCAGCAGCTCGACATCGCGCTGTACCTGAACTTCGACATGATCGGTTCGCCGAACGCGGGCTACTTCGTCTACGACGGTGACGACTCCGACGGCGTCGGCGCCGGTCCCGGCCCGTACGGCTCGGCACAGATCGAGCAGGCGTTCGTCGACTACCTCGAGGGCGCCAAGGAGGTGCCGACGGAGGGCAAGGACTTCGACGGTCGCTCCGACTACGGCCAGTTCATCGCGGTCGGTATCCCGGCGGGTGGCCTGTTCACCGGTGCCGAGGTCGAGAAGACCGAGGAGCAGGTGGCCAAGTGGGGCGGTGAGGCCGGTGCGTCCTTCGACCCGTGCTACCACCAGGCGTGTGACGACCTGGGCAACGTGGACCGGCGGGCGCTGGACCGCAACGCCGACGCGATGGCCTACGTGACCGGCTCGTACGCGCTGAGCACCGAGGACGTCAACGGCATCACGTCCACGAGCGAGAAGGACGAGGCCGAACTCGCCGAGCAGCGGGCGAGCCAGATGCGCCTCGCGACACTCTCCGCGCAGGGCGAGGCCGACCGGGCCTGACGAGAGCACGACGCGACCCGGGTGCGGACGGCGAGACCGCCCGCACCCGGGCCTGCTTACCGAGGTTTGTGCGAAACGCGGCTGACCGGTTCACCGGGGCGAGCACCCGCCCGGTTACTCCGCGGCGGAAGCCGGGCCGGGTGTCGTGCGCGCAGACAAGCACGTCCCACCCCGAACTGCCCTTCGTCACGACCGGCCGGTTTGAGCCACCTCGATCGTGGGGCTGCAGTCCCCGCTGCCGTGCAGCGGGACGGTCAACCGCGTGGGATCACCATTCGTCACCACATCACCTGACCCTTCCCGGTGGGCGCATCGAACCGGGTCCGGGGCGGAACTCCGTCGTCCGGTGCGACCCGCCCGTTACGCCCAGGATGCCCCGCCATCACGGTTTCACACCCTTTCGTGACCACGGATCGCATGGTGGACGCGCTGACGACCGGGCGGTAGTGGGTGTCTACTCTGCGTGGTCATGGACCGGGAATCCCACGAGGTGCGCTGGTTGACCGACAGGGAGATGCTGGTGTGGCGCTCCTACATCGTGTCCACGCTCATGCTCCGGCAGCGGCTTCACCGGGAGCTCGTCGACGGCCAGCAGGTCTCACTCATCGACTACGAGGTCCTGGTGTGCCTGTCCGACGCCGAGGGTGACGCCATGCGCATGTCGGACCTCGCCACCCTGCTCGGCTCGACCAAGAGCAGGCTGTCGCACCAGATCGGTCGCATGGAGGCGGCGGGGTTCGTGCGGCGCGTGCGGCACCCCGGCGATCGCAGGGGAGTCACGGCCGAGCTGACCGACAAGGGCGCCGAGTTGCTCCGCCGATCCGCTCCCACCCACGTCGACAGCGTGCGCGAGCACTTCGTCGATCTGCTGACCGACCAGGAACAGGAGATCATGGGCCGCGCGTTCACGCGGGTTCTCGCACACCTGTCGGAGGCCGGTGAGTGAGACGTTAGGCTAGGGGCCGCAGGGAAGCGTGGCAGAGCGGCCGAATGCACTCGCCTTGAAAGCGAGCGACGGGCAACCGTCCGGGGGTTCAAATCCCTCCGCTTCCGCGTCTGTGACCAGCGACAACGCCGGGACTGCCGACCGTGCTCACTCGGCGTTGTCGCGGTCGCGTGGCAGTTTCCGTTGCGGCGGGCCGGTTCGACTACCTCTCACAGGCCGAGTTCCCTGGCCACATCCTCAGCGGACATCACCTCGACCTCGCCCGACCGGATTCCTTCTCACCACGTGTCGAGGGCCTTGGCGTTGTCCCTCTGCGGCCCCTTCTCCGGTGGCTCGATCTTGTAGCCGAGGTCGGTGAGGACGTCGACGGCCTCGCTTGGTACGTCGCGAACGACGGCTCGGACCTGCCGTCGGCGCCAGCGTTCGCGACCGTCGCGGATCGCTGCCTCCCAGCCTTGCTTCGCCTGGAACCGGCAATCGCGGATAAGGAACTCGAGTAGATCCTCCAGCGCGGGACGGAAGCGGGCACCGCCTGTGGGGAAGTGAAGTGACTCCAGCGCATGAGGTTTCGGGTGGCCTGATTGGGACAGGACATGCGAGACCGCGCCGCGATGGGCGTGAATTTGTATGTGGGAGGACGGTTTCGACCGTGCATGCCGGTCGTAGTCGTAGCGCACGATCGGTGTCCGGTCCACGGCGGCGCTCACCTTGAACACCGATTGCTCGACGGCCAGGTACTTCTCCGCGCTGTCGAGGCAGAACCGCTGGAATACGTGCAGTTCCGCCAGGCGGTCACCTCTGGCGCCGAGCAGATGTCCCTGCACCTTGGTGACGACACGGTCGCCGCGCGACTCGATGTCTGGTTCGCTGATTTCGGAGAAGCACGCCGCGAGCAGTGCTCGTGTCTCTGCGGTGAACCTGTCCACTTCGGCGTGCAGGTCGAGTCTAGTCATCGCCGAGAAGGAACGAGATGTTCTGCAGTTCGTCCCAAGCGTCCCACTCTTCCCCCACGAGGCAGAAAGCGTGAGCGCGCTCGGTGAATTCGCTGAGAGTGGTGTCGAAACGCTCGAGAATGTGTTCTCGTCGTTGGAGGAGCTGGTCGCGTGTCAGTTCCACCGCGTGTGTCATGACGCCTCCTCGCCGTGGTCTCGTAGCTCCATCTTCCGGCCAGGGACGACAAACGCATCACATCGACGAGTCATCATCGCCGACGTCACTCGAAAGAAGCAATCCGGAACGGATCACCCCTGGCCCAGGGCGCGGGCGAGGACGTCGCGGATATGGCCGGGGTCGGCGTCGGCGCAGTCGAGCAGGAGGGCCGCGCAGAGGCCGTCGGCGGCGGCGACCATGGTCTCGACCGACAGCGGGTCGGTCGTGTAGCGGCGGGCGATGTCGGCGACCGCCTCGCGCCAGTCCTTCGCCGTGGGGCGCAGGGCGGGTCGCCGCGCGGCGAGTGTCGAGAGTTCCCGTTCGGCCACGGCGCGGCGGCGCCCGGTGCCGGCGGTGGTGGCGATGAGGGCGGCGAGCCCGGCCAGCGGGTCGTCGTGCTCGTCGATCTCTCTGAGCTGGGCGACGTACTCGTCGGCGATGGCCGACAGCGCCGCCACGAGCAGTTCGTCCAGCGTCGCGAAGTAGTACGTGAGCAGCCCCGGTGGCACGTCCGCCTCGCGTGCCACGGTGCGGTGGGTGACGCCGTCGGCGCCGTCCCGCTCGATGACTTTGAGCGTGGCGTCGATGAGTTCCGCCCTGCGCCGCTCGCCCCGCGCGCGCCTGCCGTCGGTGGCCGGTGACTTCGCCGACTTCGTCGGCTTGGCCGCGCGCCGCTCCACGTCGGGTCCTCCCTGTCGTGCTCGGGCTGGTGAGCAGGTCACACACCCTAGCCCGCCGCCGCGGCGCCGTTACCGCTGTGCCGGGGCGGCCTCCTGCTCGGCTCCCGTGGGTGCGCTGTGCCGCAGTACCGTCGCGGCCAGCGCGGCGAGTCCGATCGTGAGCACGCAGGCGACGGTCGCGGTGACGCTCAGTCCCGAGGTGAAGGCGAGTTTCGCCTGTGCCAGCAGTTCCGGGCCGGGCGAGGCGGACAATGCGTCGGCCAGGTTCTCCCGCAGTGCCGCCTCGACGGGCGCGGGGAGGTGTCCGGGCAGTTCGGCGGAGATCCGGTCGCGGTAGACGGCGGTGGCGAGGCTGCCGAGCAGGGCCACACCGGCCGCCACGCCGAGTTCCTGCACGGTTTCGGACAGCGCGGCCGCCGAGCCCGCCTTCTCGGGCGGGGCCGCGCTCACCACGAGGTCGGTGCCGAGGGCGGCGATCGCGCCGAGTCCGAGGTAGACCAGTCCGAAGCCCGTGACCACCAGCGGTGCCTCGCCCGGGCCTTCGACCTGGCTGAGCAGGAACTGGCCGACGGCGGAGGCCGCGAGGGTGCCCGCCACGACCCAGCCCGGCCTGACGCGGCGGGCCAGCAGTGGCGCGGCGATCGCGGCCACGAACATCAGCAGTGCGGGCGGTCCGAGCCAGGCCCCGGCCACGAGCGGGGTCAGGTCGTCGACGAGTTGCAGGTACTGCGTGACCAGGAACATCACTCCGCCGACGCTGACCAGGCCGAGCAGCAGCACGGTGAGTGCCGCGCCCAGGGTGCGGTTGGCGAAGAGCGACACGTCGAGCAGCGGCCGGGGCAGCCGCCGTTGCCTGCGCACGAACAGGACGGCCGCGACGGCCCCCGCCACCAGCGCCACCACGGCGACGCCGTCGACGCCCGTGTCGGCGACGTGCTTGACCGTGTAGACCACCGGAAGGATCGCCGCGAGAGAGAGGACGACGCTCGGCAGGTCGAGCGGGCCGCCGTGGTCGTCGCGGTGGTCCGGCAGCATCAGCGGTGCGAGTGCCACCACGAGAACGGTGATCGGGACGGCGAGGAGGAAGGCCGCGCCCCACCAGAAGTGCGCCAGCACCATGCCACCCACCACGGGACCCGCGGCCATGCCGAGGGCGAACATCGTCGCCCAGACGCCGATGGCCACCGCGCGCTGCCGTCCGTCGGGGAACAGGACGCGGATCAGCGCGAGAGTCGCCGGCATGAGTGTGGCGCCCGCGACGCCCAAAGCGGCTCGCGCGGCGATGAGCAGCCCGGCGCTGGGAGCGAAGGCGGCGAGCACGGACGTGACGCCGAACGCGAGTGAACCGATGACCAGCAGGCGGCGGTGTCCGTAGCGGTCGCCGAGCGAGCCCATGGTGATGAGCAGCCCGGCGATCAGGAAGCCGTAGACGTCCATGATCCACAGCGTTTCGGTCGTGGTGGGGCGCAGCTCGACCGAGAGCACCGGAAGTGCCTGGTAGAGCACGGTGACGTCGAGGCCGAGCAGCATGGTGGGCAGGGCCAGGACGGCGAGTCCTGCCCAGTCCCGGGGGCGGGCTCGGGTGGCGGGTGCCGCGTTCACGGGGACCTCCGGTGGCGGTGGAGCAGCAAAGTTCTTGGAAGAACGTACAAGTAGTACTATCGTCCAATCAACTGGTCCCGCAGGGTGGGATACGTGCTACCGCCATCCCTCGGGCGCGGCGAGGATGGCCGGATGAGCGAGATCCTGTCCTTCCTCCTGCTCGCGATCCTGCTGTCGGTGACGCCGGGCCCCGATGCCGTGCTGGTGCTGCGCAGCAGCGCACGCGGTGGCCGCAGGCTGGGCGCGGCCACCGCGCTCGGCGCGGCGACGGGTTCCCTGTTCTGGGGACTGCTGGCGGTCGTGGGGCTGGCCGCCCTGATCGCGCAGGCGGGCACGCTCTACCAGGTGGTGCGGCTCGCGGGCGCGGCCTACCTGATCTATCTGGGGGCCAGCACGCTGGTCGCGCACGTGCGCAGGCGCACGACGTTCGACACGGCGACGACCGGCGACGCCGCGCCGACGGGCACGCCGGCCGGGATGGGCAGGGCCTTCGCCACCGGATTGCTCAGCGACCTGCTCAATCCCAAGGTCGGACTCTTCTACATCGCCGTCGTGCCGCAGTTCATCCCGCCGGGGGCATCGGTGGTGCGGTACTCGCTGCTGCTGACCGCCATCGAGATCACCGTGGCGGTGGTGTGGCTGGTGCTGCTGGCGTGGCTCGCCCACCGGGCGATGGACTGGCTCCGGCGTCCCGCCGTGTCCCGGTGGCTCGACCGGACGCTGGGCGTGTCGCTGGTGGGTCTTGGCGTCGCGGCGGCGGTCGATCGCTGAGCGCGACACCGCACCGGGGCTTCCCGCGGCCCGGGGCCAGCGCCGCTCTCACCTGTCGAGGAGGCCGAGTTCCCGCGCGCGGCGCACGGCGGCGTAGCGGCGGTGGACGCCGAGCTTGCGCAGGATGCCGCGCACGTGAGTGCGCACGGTGTTCACCGACACGAACATCGCCGCCGCGATCTCCTCGGTGGTGAGCAACTCGGTGAGGTGGCCGAGGACCTCGCGTTCCCGCGCGGTCAGCGCCTCGACCGGGACGTGCTCGTCGCCGGGGCTCTCCCCGGCCGGCCTCTGGCGCGGGCGGGTCCGGCCGGCCAGCAGTGCCCGCACGGCGGGGCTCGCGTGCCGGAACGGCAACCGCAGGTGGTGCGGGGCGGCGAGCCGGAGCGCGGCGTCGACGGCGGCCTCCGCGCGGCCGGACGTGTGGTGGTTCAGGCGCAGGTCCGCCTCCACCAGCAGCGCCTCGACCCGGTCCCGCACCGAGGGGAACCCGTCGGCCACCGCCGCCAGCGCCCGTCCGGCCGCCGTGTCGTCCTCGGCGCGGCCCCGCCTGGCATGCGCGGCCGCGGCGAGGACGGCGGCGGCTCCGCTCGGCCGGGTGAGGACGTCGAGTTCGTGCAGCGCGAGGCCGGGATGCCCGTCGAGAAGGGCACCCCGAGCCGCCTCGATCCGCAGCCGGTCGGCGATCCACGGATCGGTGCCGCGGGCTTCGGCGGCTGCCGCGTGCAGGCGATTCGCCGCTGAGGTCGAGTTGCCTTCGGCGGCGTCGAGGGCAGCCGTGACGTGGTGCGCGAGGTACCGGGGCAGTGGCTCGACGACGGGTTGTGCCGCGTTCAGATGGCGCCGGACCGCGATGAATTCCTCCCGGTCGAGTGCGACGAGGGCGAGCGCGACGTGTGCGGTGGCGTGGCCGCCGAGCGCCGAGTCGAACTCGCCCGCGAGTTCCAGTGCGTCGGCCGCGGCGGCTTCGGCGTCGGCGAGCGTTCCCTCCACGGCACCGGTCAGTGCGAGGTGGGCCAGGCCGTCGGCGCGCAGTGCCCGGACCTCGCCGTGGTCCGCGGCGTCCTCGAACGCGGCACGGGCCAGCTCGAACGCACCGTGGCGCAGGAGCGCGACACCACGGCACTGCCGCACCAGCATGGGCAGGGCCCCGGCGGGGTGCGCACTCAGCTCGCCGCCCAGCACGCGCGCCGCGGCGTCGGCCGAGCGCAGTGCCGTGGCCGCGTCACCCACCAGCCGTGACCGGGCGGCCGCCACCGCCGCACGGCCACGTTCCGCCCCGTGAGCGGGCACACGGGCGAGTTCATCGGCGCAGCCGACCGGGTCCGACACCGCCAGGTGGCCTGCCGCCCGCACCACCGCCGCCGCGGAAACGGTGGTGCGGGCGGTTCGCAGCCGGAGGGCCGACGGAGCCAGTGAGCCGCCCGCGCCCTCCAGGACCAGGCGCACCAGCAGCCGCTCGTTCGCCAGCGTCTCCGCGAGCTCGTCCCAGGCACCGGCCGCGGCGAACTCGCGCACGGCGTCGTCCGCCGCCCCCCGGCGGCGCGACCAGCGTGCGGTGGCCGCGCGGATCTCGCGCAGCCGGTGCGGATCGCCATGGACGAGCAGGCTGCGCAACACCGCGCGAACAACCGGGGGATAGGTGTGGTGGCCCTCCCGCGACGACGGCAGCGCGAACGCGACGGCCCGTGCCGCCCGCAGCAGGTCGTCGGCTCCGGGCCCCGCGACCTCCTCGGCCAGCGCGTCGTCGAACTCGTCCGGCAGGCAGGTACCGAGGACGAACCGGCGCAGCGCGCCGGGCAGCGCGTCGATCACCTCGCGGCGCAGGTAGTCGGCCACGTCGAGGTCGGGTGCGGCGGGCGCGGTGGCCGATCTGGTGCGCGCTCCTCGGCCCGCGAGCACCAGCCCGGCCGCCCAGCCGTGGTGGTGCGCGTTCAGGGCGTGGATCTCGGGCCGTCCCGGCGCCGTGCCCACGGCCGCCAGCAGGGCCGCAGCCTCGGCATCGTCGAAGGCCAGCTCGGCGAAGCCGAGCTCCAGCACGGCGTCGGTCATGCGGTAGCGATACAGCGGCAGCGCGGGCGGGTGGCGACCCACCAGCACCAGCCGCAGCCTGCCCGCCGTCAGCCTGAGCAGGAGTTCGACGTCGACCATCACCTCGTCGCTCGCGAGGTGATGGTCGTCCAGCACGAGGGTGAGCCGCCGTCCCCCCGCGACCACCGCCGCCGCCAGTGACGGCAGCCACGAACCCGCCGGGCCGGGGTCGTGACCCACCGCCACACCGAGGTCGTCGAGACACCGCAGAACGGCGTTCCAGAACACGCCGGGGCCGAGCCGCGCGCCCAGCGCGCCGTCCCCGCCGTCGAAGGTCACCCACGCCGTGTCGCCCGACCGGCCTCCCGACTTCACCCACTCCGCGACCAGTGACGTCTTGCCGGTTCCCGCGGGAGCGACCACCACCACGAGAGGGACGGCGTCGGCTCGCGTGAGCAGGTCGAGACCCCGGGGCCGAGGGACGTGATGGCGGGGAAGCTCGGGAGTTCCGAACCGGGACGCCGCCGCGCGCACGCCTCTGGTCGTGTCGTCGCCGGGTTGTCGCGTGGGATTCTCCTTCACCGCGAATGCCTCCGGTGGGTGCTGGACCCCCGTGACGCTACGAGTGCCGCGCGGTGCCCACCACGGACCAAAGACCCGCCCGCGCGAGGTCGTCGGCCCGAACTTCATCCACCGCGCATGATGTGCTGCCGCGCGCGACAGCCCACGGTGGATGAGGACAGTCCGTGGTCGTTTGGCGGGAGGAACGTCATGAGCGAGACGTCACAGGCCCGGTCCAGGGCCGAGCAGGCCCAGGAGACCGGCACGGAGCACGTGCCACCCCAGACGCGCGGCCGGGTCGAGGAGGACTACCGGCAGACGGGCGCGTACCGGCGGGAGTCCGGCTGGGACTGGGGAGGCATCGCCTTCGCCTCGACATTGCTGATGGTGGCCGGGGCTTTCAACATCATCGTGGGGCTCACCGCGATCTTCAACAGCGGGTTCTACACGGTCACCGAGAGCGGCCTGGTCATCAACGTCGACTACAACGCCTGGGGCTGGGTGCACTTCGGTCTCGGTGTGGTGGCGTTGGCGGCCGGTATGGGATTGCTGGCCGGACAGCAGTGGGCGAGGGTCGCCGGCATCGCGATGGCCTCCATCAGCGCGATCGTGAGCCTCGCGTTCATCCCGG
Source organism: Saccharomonospora piscinae (assembly GCF_005862235.1). GTDB lineage: Bacteria > Actinomycetota > Actinomycetes > Mycobacteriales > Pseudonocardiaceae > Saccharomonospora > Saccharomonospora piscinae. The sequence goes on from NZ_VCEK01000002.1 coordinate 724,315, forward strand.
CCTACCCGTTGTGGTCGCTGGTGGTCATCGCGCTCGACATCGTGGTGATCTACGCGATCGCCGTGCACGGGGGCAGGGAACGCACCACGGCGTGACCTTCGGGAGCCACCTCAGGCGCTGCTGCCGACCCGGCCGCAGCGCCGGGACCGGGAGGCGATACGGCGGGCGCCGGTGACGTTCATGCGCCACCGGGCCAGCCGTTCGCTCACCCGGAAGTACCGGGCCGTCCTGGAGTCGGTCCAGCCCCGGAAGGCGGCCGTCCTGGCGGCGTCGGTGGGCAGCAGCAGTTCCCCGGACAGCTCGGCGGCCTCCTGCTCCACGACGGCGGTGGTCGCCCGGCAGGCCGAGCCGCGGGTGACCAGCACGCCGACGTGGTGTTCGAGCAGCACGTGGGCCATCTCGTGCGCCACGGTGGAGCGGCGGCGGTTGCGGTCGTGCGCGTGGTTCTCGATGATCACACAGCCGGTGCCGACCGGGATCAGCGCACCCGAGAACGCGTCGGCGGCGGGCCCGGTGAAGTGGGCGACGGCCTCCGGCGGCAACCACGGCTCGTCGAGTGTCAGGACGTCGATCCCGTAGAGCCGGGCGAGCGCGTACGGGTCGAAGGGCTGGAACGTGCGCACCCCGAGTTCGTCGCGCACGTCGGCCGCGAGCCGTCTGGCCGCCGCCTTGAAGCCGCGCCGCAGCGTCACGTCACCGCTCCCGTCGGTCCGCCTTGATTCGTCGCAGGGTGGCGCCCACGATGTCGAGCAGGTAGTCGCGGTCGGCGTCACTGAGGTCGTCGCGCGCCCGCAGCAGGAGCGCGAGTTCGGTTTCCAGACTGGGTCGTGACGGTGGTCGCGCTTCGGCCGAGCGGCGCATGAACTCCTCGGCGGGTGCGCCCAGCCACTGCACGAGTGCGATGAAGCCGTCGAGGTCGGGACGTTGGCCGTTGCCCATCCGGCTGAGCAGCGACGGGCTCACACCGGCCTGCTCGGCGACCTGCCGCCACGACATCGCGCGCGCCCCGCGCTGGGCGTCGAGCGCGTCGTAGAGCCGCCGCGCGTCCATCCGGCCTGTCACGTTGTGCCCGCGCCTTCCTGTGTGTTCCGCGTTTCCGCGTTTCCGCGTCACCGGCCCGCCGTCCACCTTTCACTATCACAGGCGTGTGTCACTCCCGCCACCCGTTGCAGTTCCGGTCTAGTGTTCCAGTAACGCAATGGACCGGAGGTGTGGGATGAGCACGGTGTTTCCGGAGATCACGGTGGTTTTCGAGTTCTCGCCCGACTCGCTGACGTGGCTGGTCGGCCGCGGCGACGTGGTCCTGTCTCGGCACTGCCGCAAGCACGACGCCGTGCGGGAGGCCGCCGGACGGGCGCGGGCGCACCGCGACGCTGTCGTGCGAGTGGAGCGCATGGACGGCACCGTTCAGTGCCGTCACCGGTACGGGCGCGCGCGGCGACACGGGCGGCGCTAGCGTGTGGGGTGATGAAGCGATGGATGCTCGCGGCGACCTGCGTCGCCCTGCTCGGAACGGCCGCCTGCGGCGGCGACGACCAGTCCGGCGACGGCGGGACGCCCGACACCGCCTCGCCACCGCAGAGCCCAACCGGCACGCAGGGCTCGCCGGAGCCGACCAGCCCGGCGCCCGGCGGGGAGTGCGCGAGCGTCATCGAGTCGCTCTCGCCGCGTGAGCGCGTGGCCCAGCTGCTGGTCGTCGGCGTGGAACCGAGCGACCCGGCCGCCGCCGTGCGACTTGTCAGCGATCACAGGGTCGGCGGCATCTTCATCGGCGGCAACGCCACCGACCTGCTCACCGGCGACGCGCTGGAGCAGGTGCAGCAGGCGGCGGGCGAGGTTCCGGTCTCGGTCGCCGTCGACGACGAGGGCGGTCGGGTCCAGCGCATCGACGAGCTCGTCGGATCGATCCCGAGCGCCAGGGAGATGGCGGCGACGATGACACCCGAGGAGGTGCGGCAACTCGCGGTCGAACGCGGCGAGCAGCTCAGCGCCCGTGGCGTGACCGTCGACTACGCCCCGACGGTCGACCTCACCGACGGGCCCGCGAACGGCGTGATCGGTGACCGGTCGTTCAGTGCCGACCCGCAGACCGCCACAGAGTACGCCGCCGCGTTCGCCGAGGGGCTGTCGGAGTCGGGCGTGCGGCCCGTCATCAAGCACTTCCCCGGCCACGGCAGGGCCAGCGGTGACTCCCACCAGGGACTGGTGCAGACGCCGCCGCTCGACGACCTGCGCGAGAGCGATCTCGTGCCGTACGAGGACCTGGGTGTCTATCCCGACGACACCGAGGTGATGGTGGGCCACCTCGACGTGCCGGGGCTCACCGAGGGCGAGCCGGCCTCGCTCTCGCCCGCCGCGTACCAGCTGCTGCGCGAGGACTACGGCTACGACGGCGTGGTGCTCACCGACGACCTGGGCGCCATGCGCGCGATCTCCGACACCTACACGCTCGACGAGGCCGTGCTGCTGGCGGTCCAGGCGGGCGCGGACCAGCCGCTCTGGTCGGCGGGGGGCGACGTCGCTCCCGTGATCGACCGGCTGGAGACTGCGGTGGCCGAGGGCGAGCTGCCTCAGGACCGCCTCAACGAGGCGCTGACGAGGGTGCTGACGGCCAAGGGCGCCTGCGGCTGAGCCCGCGAGGCCGCCCTCAGGGACGCGCGGTGGTCAGACTGGTGATCACCGCGTCGAGGTCGAGCCGCTCCGACTCGTAGCCCAGCGGCACGCGGGACAGCGTGGCCTCCACGAACTCCTGCACATCGCCTCTGTCGATCTCCACGGCGGCGTAGCCGTCCGGGGATTCCAGCTCGATCACGAGCAGGGCGTCGTCCGGGGCGGGGAGGTCGGGGCGGATGCGGATGTCCCCGATGCCCGCCGGGGCGTGCAGCCCCGTGATCAGCAGATCACGGGAGAACTCCCACTCCACCCACTCCTCGGAGTCGACCCGGAAGGCGAGAGAAACCGTGAACGGCGCGCTGGGCGCGTAGCTCAACCTGGCCAGTACAGGCGTCTCGCACCCGCTGAGGTAGACGAACTGGCTCTGTTGTACGGCGTTGTTGTCCACGGCACGCTCCCGTTCCTCCGTGGCGCCCGCCTGGCGCGTGCGGTCCTTCCCTCTATAGAAGACGTCCATCTGCCACCGAAGTGATGCGCCATTCGGGCGAATCTTCGTGATCGAGACGGACAGTAGAGCAGGCGTCGTGGCGTGTCGCGGGGGAGGGTGGTGTCACTGGGCCGGTCGGGGGCGGCGGGCCGTACCCGGAGTCACACGATCGAGTTCTCTTGGTTTGAGATCGGCGATCGCGGGTGACAGAGCGGCGTCCGGCGCGGTAGACAGCCAACAGATCTTGTCGTGCGACGTTCGGGCTGGGGGACCGCGGTGATGGAGGGACGACCGTGATGGCGCCCGGCATCCTGCGTCGTACCCCGCACGACGGCGGCATGCTCGACCGCACGGGAATCCTGGGCGCCAGCGCGCCGCCCGGGAAATCGTTTGCGGATGTCGCGGAGGAGGACGCCTTCCAGCGCCGGGGACACCGGTCGCGGGTCGCCGGGCTGGCGGCTGTGGCCCTCATGGTGGCCGTGGCGCTCACCGGGACGTCGGGCGATCCGAACCGGCACGACGTGGAGGTGGCGCGTGAGACCACGGGCGATGCCACCCCGGAGCTCGGCCGGACCCCCGTCGCGTCCCGTCCCCCACCGTCCGGTGAGGTAGTGCTCGACCCTGAGCATCGCCCGGGTACGCGGCCGTCGTCCACGCTGGCGACGACTGCCGAACCGACTACGGAGCCGGCTGCCGAGCCGACTGGCGAGCCAAGCCCCGTACCTGCCCCGGAACAGCGGCCCGCACCGCCCGCGGACCCGGCGCCGACTTCGGGGCCGCCCGTGCGAGGCCAGGACCGGGTCCCCGTCGAAGTGCTGCTTGAAGACTCTGACGCGGCGAGCCTGGCGATGCGCGCGGCACGAGAGGCACGAGAAGCACTGTCGGTGCTACCCGGGCAGCGTGGGACGACGGACGACGATCACGGACGGCAGCCCGACGACCGGCGGGACCGCGACGGTGACAATGACGAGGAGCGCGAGCGTGAGCGCGAGCGCGAGCGTGACCGTGACGAGGAGCGTGAGCGCGGCGGCGACCGGGAGTGGCACCTGCCGCGGTGGTGAGTGCTCAAACGGAGAATCGGCGAGGGCCGCTGATCTGCCGCGTGAACAGGTCGGAAAAGATCCGCAATCACCCAGGAGTATCTGGTTACTGTGATTGAGCACACATGTAAATCTCTTACCCTGTGGTAGCCGGAAAAGTTGGTGCGGGCCGGTTTCGCCTCTCGTTGTCCCCGACGTCGGTCCGTGGAGGAATGCAGGTGCCCACGCACAACACGCGGGGTGGGGCAGTGCTGGCCGGCCTCGGTGGCTGGCTGCCGCCCCGCGTGGTCGACAACCACGAGCTGAGCCGACGACTCGACACGTCGGACGAGTGGATCCGCACCAGGACGGGTATCACGGCCCGGCACGTCGTGGCCCCCGGAATGTCCACGGTGGACATGGCGGTCGAGGCTGGGCGCAGGGCGCTGGACTCGGCGGGTGCGGACGGTGAGCGCGTTGACGCGGTGGTGCTGGCCACCAGCACTCCCGACCACGTCTGTCCCGCCAGCGCCCCGCAGGTGGCTTCGCGCCTCGGGCTCGCCGGGGCGGCGGCGTTCGACGTCAATGCCGTGTGCAGCGGATTCGTCTACGCGCTCGCCACGGCTGCCGGGCTCCTCGCGTGCGGAGCCGCGCGGCGGGTGCTGGTGGTGGGTGCCGACGCCTTCACCACGCTGCTCGACCCGGGCGACCGCTCCACGGTGCCGATCTTCGGCGACGGCGCGGGCGCGGTGGTGCTGCGGTCGGGGCGGCCCGACGAGCCGGGCGCCCTCGGCCCCTTCGACCTGCACAGCGACGGCGAGCTCGCGGATCTGCTCATCGTGCCCGCGGGCGGGTCCCGGCAGAAGGTGTCGGACCAGCCGTCGGATCACTACCTCACCATGCGCGGGCCCGCCGTCTTCCGCCACGCCACCGCACGTATGGCCGAGTCGTCCCGCGCCGTGCTGGCCGAGGCGGGCTGGACGGCGGCGGACGTCGACCGCTGCGTCGGCCACCAGGCCAACATCCGCATCCTGACGGCGACCGCGAAGAACCTCGGCCTGTCCGCCGACGCCCTGGTGGTGAACATCGGGCACACGGGCAACACGAGTGCCGCGTCCATCCCGCTCGCGATGGTGGACGGAGTGCTCGACGGCACGCTCAAGGACGGCGACCGCGTACTGGTCACCGCGTTCGGAGCGGGGTTGACCTGGGGTTCCACCGTGTTGCGCTGGCCGGAGCTGCGCTGCGTGCCGCTGTGAGGGCAGGAGACCGGCTCAAACGCCACCGGTCCAGGTGAGTGTCGGACTCTCGCGGCCCCGCAGGTGCAACGCCGCGTGCCGTTGCCAGTGGGCGCGCTCGGACTCGGCGGCCGATTCGACCGCCGCGCCGCTGGCCAGGACCCGCCCGGGCAGCTGCTTGGCGTGCTCGGTGAGCCGGGCCGCCTCGTTCACCGCATCGCCGATCACCGTGTACTCCAGCCTGCTGCGGGCGCCCAGCTGCCCGGCGAACACCCGGCCCGTCGCCACCCCGATACCGAGATCGAGTTCGCCGTGGCCGTGGACGGCATCCCGGATGGCGCGGGCGGTGCGCAGGGCGGACGTCGCGGCGTCGGCGTGCCGGGCCGGCGCCCCGAACACGCAGAGCGCGGCGTCGCCCTGGAACTTGTTCACCAGCCCGCCGTGGGTGTTCGTCGCCTCCACCACCGCCGCGAAAAGCCGGTTCAGCCTGCGCACGACCTCGTCCGGCGGTAGCCGGGTAGCGAGGGTGGTCGAGTCGGCGACGTCGACGAACAGTGCCGTCACCTCGCGCACGTCCCCGGACAGCGAGATGCCGTGTTCCAGCGCGTGCCGCACGACGTCGTCGCCGACGTGGCGGCCGAACAGGTCGCGCAGCCGTTCCTGCTCGCGCAGGCCTGCCGCGAGGTCGTTGACGGACGCCTGCAGCATGCCGATCTCCCCGGCGTCGTCGATGCCGACGGCGACGTCCCGGTGCCCGCTGCCGATGCGGTCCAGCACGAGCCGCAGCCCGCGCAGGGGAGCGGCCACCGCGCGGGCGAACAGGCCCGTGGCCAGCGCGCCGAGCACCAGCCCGATGAGGGAGAGCACGAGCAGGCTCGACGACGGGTCCGTGTCACCCAGGTCGGGTGGCAGCACCAGCAGCAGGACACCCACCAGGGGCACTCCGCTTGACAGCCCCCAGGTCACCACCAGCCTGGTCAGCACGGTGGTGGAGGACGAGACCCCGTGTGGCCCGGCCACCTTCAGCGACAGCGACTGCACCGGCCTGGCCACCCACTCGGCGGCGAGATAGGTCAGGCCCGTGGTGGCCAGCCCGCCCAGTGCGATCATCAGGACCACGCCGACCGCGTCGAACCAGGAGCCGAACACCGCGGCCAGCACGCCGAACACCGTGGCACCTCCCGCCCACAGCGTTCCGGTCACCACGGCGAGGTCTCGCGGGATGCGCAGCGCCTTCGCCGCCTCCTTCGGCGTGGGTCGGCGACCGGCCACGAACCAGAGCACCGTCCGGCTCTGGAGGTAGCCGGCCCACACCGTGCCGATGACGAACGCCAGCAACACGTAGCCCAGCGCGCTGACGAGGACGACCCAGCTCGCGGGCCCGAGGTCGTCGGGAAGGCCCTGCAGCCACAGCAGCAACATGACCAGGGCCGCGCCGCAGAAACTGGTGCCGAATCCGATCGTGGCGAAACCGAGGCTGGTACGGAGCACGGTGCGAACTCGCGCGGACACTCGCCCTCTGGCCACTCCGAGATGGTATGGGCCCGGAGACGGGAAGGACATGCCCGACCCGGAACAGAACCCCGCGGCACGCCACCCCCGGGTCAGGAGGCGCGTCGGCGATCCTGCCGCTTGCTCGCGGCGCGGACCGCCTTCTCCAGTTCGTCGCGGTTCATCCGGGACCGGCCCTTGACGTCGAGTTCGCGGGCCATACGGTCGAGGTCGGCCTTGGTGGCCTCGGACAGGTCGGGCTCGGCTTGCTTGCTCCGCGACTTCGCCTCGCCGCCGCTGGTCCCACCACTGCGGGCCGCACGCTTCGGGCGGGCCTCGGCCTCCTGCTCACCGCCCTGCTTGCGGCCCTCGACGCTGCGCGAGAGCGCCTCGAACAGGTCGACCACCTTGGTGGCCTCGCGCGGTTCCTCGGCGGGAGTGATGGTGCGGCCCTCGCGCTTGTCCTCGATGAGCTGCATGACGCGCTCGGTGTAGGTGTCGTGGTAGTCCTCGGGCTGCCACTCCTCCGCCATCGACTCGATCAGGCTGACCGCCATGTCGACCTCCTTGCCACGGGGTTCGACTCCGGTGGGCAGCTTGCTGATCTCCTGCTCCGGCACGCGGATGTCCTCGGGGAACAGCAGCGTGTTGAGCACCAGCACCCCGTCCCCGGCGCGCACGGCGGCGATGTACTCCTTGCCACGCATCACGAACCGCGCGAGACCAGCCCGGTTCGTCTTCGCCATCGCCTCGATGAGCAGCGTGTACGCGCGACCGAACTCCTCCTTGCTCGGCGCGAGCCAGTAGGTCTTCTGGAAGTAGATCGGGTCGATCTCCTCCAGATCCACGAACGCGTCGATGTCGATCGTGCGCGACCGCCCCGGCGCCACCTCGTCCAGCTCGCCGGGCTCGATGAGGACGTACTCGTCGCCTCCGAGGTCGTAGCCCTTGACGATCTCGTCGTAGGGCACTTCCTCGCCGGTGCGCTCGTTGACCCGCCGGTACCGGATGCGGTCCGAGGTGCCACGCTGGAACTGCCTGAAGTGGACGGTGTGGTCCTGGGTGGCGCTGTAGAGCTCGACGGGCACCGTCACCAGGCCGAAGTTGAGAGCTCCGCTCCAGATCGCTCGTGCCACGGCTCCTCCTGGACTGGCGTCCGTCGTGTCATCCGAGCATCCCGCAGCTCACCGGGGTGGGCCACTCGGACGGGGGTACGCGGTCACCACGGCCTCGCCACGGGCTGGGGAGCCGTCGCTCACCTCTCGCGTGATGAGCAGCCACTGCTCCTGGTCGGGACTGCGGTGGGCACGCACCAGGACGAACACCCCGCGTAGCCGATGTCCGGTGAGCCGTAGTGACAGTCGCCCCTCCGCGAGCGCGCGGTCCCAGGGCAGGTCCCCGAGGTTGTCGACGGTGCCGTGGTCCCACACGGCCGCACCCGACCGGTCCTGGGCAGGCGTGCGGATGGCCAGCCGCTTGTCGCCGGGGATCAGGGACGGATGTTCGGGGATGGCCCAGGACGCCGACACGGCGCCGAGCGTGAGGCGGAAATCGTAGTGCGGACCGGCGGGATCAGGCTGTTCGACTACGTAGAGTGATGATGATGGCGCTGCGTCATCGCACCCACGCTGCTCATCGGAGCGCCGTGGGTGTGGTGGCCCGGGCGTGCCGCCCGGTGCGTCACCATCGGCCATGTACGGGAAGATACCCTGTCGTGAACTGCGAAAACACCCGGGTGGGCCGGGGTGTTCCGGAGTGCGGCCCCACTCGTACCGTCAGGGGACAGCGATACCGCCCAACGAGGGACACCGGCCGGTCACAGAAATGCGCCGTTCAGTGCCTTGCACTCGAGCATCATCACCGAACGTAATCATTTTTTCGAGTGGTCCGCCCAGCTATGAGAGGTCGTCGTCGACGAGGCCCTCGCGCAGCTTCTTGAGTGTCCTCGCGAGCAGGCGCGACACGTGCATCTGGGAGATCCCGACGCGCTCGGCGATCTGCGTCTGCGTCATGTTGTGGACGAATCGCAGCGCGAGGATCGTGCGCTCCCGCTCGGGCAGCTGCCTGACCAGTGGTTGCAGCGTCTCGTGGTTCTCCACGCCCGTCAGCGCTGCGTCCTCCTCGCCCAGCGTGTCCCCGAGCGCCAGGTTCTCGGTGTCGGCGGAGAGCACCTCGTCCAGCGACATCGAGTGATAGGCGTTGCCGGCCTCCAGCCCCTCGAAGACCTCCTCGGGCGTCAGGCCGAGGTGCTGGGCGATCTCACTCGGGGTGGGGGCCCGGCCGAGCCGCTGCGAGAGCTGGGTGCTGGCGTTGTTGATCGAGAGGTGCAGTTCCTTCAGCCGCCGGGGAACACGGATGACCCAACCGGTGTCCCGGAAGTGCCTGCGGACCTCGCCCATGACGGTGGGCACGGCGAACGACAGGAAGTCCGACCCCCGCGCGGGATCGAACCGGTCCACCGCGTTGATCAGGCCCACCCGGGCGACCTGCACCAGATCCTCCTTGGCCACCCCTCGCCCCGAGAAGCGCTGGGCGATGTGCTCGGCCAGCGGCAGGTGGCCGGTGACCAGCTCGTCGCGCAACTCGGCGCGCCGGGGGTCGTCCTCGCCGAGGGCCACGAACTGCTCGAAGAGCGGGGTCAGGTGCTGGTAGTCGTCCGACGGGGCGCGCGATCCTCGTGTCGTCGATTCGGTCACGTAAAAGCCGGCTTCCGTTTCGCAAGCTCGATGTGAATCCAGTTGCGCTGCCCGTTCTGCGCGTTCTCGTCCGCCCACGCAGCGGCCGAGTCCGCGAGCGTCGTGAGCACGCGCCAGCCGAACGACGCGGTGCTGGGCGCGTCGGGCTCGCTCGACGTCACGGCCCCCCGGAACAGCAGTTGCTCCTCGCTGACGGTGAAGCGGCACACCATCGTGCTGCCGGGCACGGCCCTGGTGATGAGCGTTGAGCACGCCTCGTCCACCGCGAGGCGCAGATCGGCGATGGAGTCCAGGTCGAAATCGGCCCGCATCGCGATGCTCGCCGCGACCGAGCGGATGATGGGTAGGTGTACCAGGCTCGCACCGAGCCGGAGTTCGATGTCGTCCTGCGCGCCGACATCACTCGTCGGCGGCTTGGTTTCGGTCACTGTCACCTCGGTGTTCTGCCGACCGTTCAACGTTCCCCGCTAACACTAGCCATCGTGGACCATTCTTTATCTCAGTCGTGGCGGAGCAGCGCGCCGAACCCGTCGGTGAGGTCGACTCGCTCACCCACACTGATGACATCGGCTCCGACCGCGACAGCGGCCACGAGCAGCGCCTCGTCGGCCCGGGCGCGGCGGGTGTCACCGGCTTCGATCCCCTGCGCGGTGAGTTCGTTCTCGCGCAGGGCCAGCAGCGCGGGTTCGGGGCCGGTCAGCACTTCCGCGACCTCGCCGCCAGTGTCGCCGTTGTCGCCACTGCCGCCACTGCCGCCACTGCCGCCACTGCCGAGTCCCCCGAGCAGCAGCGTCGCCACGTTGTGCTCGCGCAGTGCGGTGGTGACGGCTTCGAGGCCCTGCACGGCGAGCCCGGTGGGCTTGCCCAGCTCGGCGGTGAAGCGCTCCACGACGTCGTCCCGGCGCGCGCGGACCGCGTCGGCCAGCAGCTCGTCGATGCTGCGGTCCAGCTCGTCCTCGCCGGAGCCGGGCTTCCTGCCGCCCGGCTGCACCTCGACGGCGTGCCCGCGCACCGGCTCGGGCAGCGCGTCGAGCAGCGCCTTGCGGGCCTGCGACTCGCCGGCGACGACGACGAGCGATGCGCCGGTGCTCCTGGCGGACGCGGCGACCCGCTCCGCGGCCCGCTCGATGTTCTGCTTGACGAGTTCCTCGGTGTGCTGCTGCAGATCGCGGTGACCCCAGCCGCCCCGGCGCACCTTGTGGACGTGGGAGTCGGTTCCCTCGACGGTCAGCGCCTCCACGACCGTGCCGTGCTCGTCGACGGCCGTGATGTCCGCGCCGATGCGGTCGGCCACGGCGACTACGTGGGGTGGCGGCAGTTCCCCGTACTCGACGAGCGGGACGAGGTAGGGGAGGCGGGACAGCCGAGCCTCCGACCGGGCCGGAGGTTCGGAGAGGTGGCGGTCCAGCCATTCGCCGTCGGCGGTGGCGACCAGCGCACGCCCACTGCGGCCGACGGGCGGCTCGCCACCGAGGACCGCGGCCTCCAGCGCGTCGAGCGTCACCTCGGAGGCGTCCTGCTCGGCCAAGCGGGCACGGAGGTCGCGCCACGTCAGTTCACGCTGCTTCGCGGCGTCCTCGGTGTTGTGGGTATCGTCGAAGTAGACCGAGGCGAACGGGCCGTCTCCCGTGACCAACTCGCGCAACCTCGTGGTGTCCACTCGTACCTCCCTTTGTGCGACGACGTGTGGCGCATGACTACCCGGTCGGGGTGCTCCGAAACGTCCGCGGAGATCATCGATGCCCGGTCGCGGTGGTGACTCCGCACACCCTTGCGGGCACTGCGAGCGCCCCCGGGCGCGAGCTTGCTTATCGTCGGCTCGCGTGAGTGCAGCATGATCTGGTGGCACGCCGTGCTGATCGCCGTGGCCGGCGTCTGGGCTGGAATGATCAATACGGTCGTCGGTTCGGGGACGCTCGTGACGTTCCCGGTACTGGTGGCGCTCGGCTACCCGCCCGTGACGGCGACGACCTCGAACGCGATCGGTCTGGCGCCGGGCAGTATCAGCGGCGCGATCGGATACCGCCACGAGCTGCGCGGGCAGGGCAGGCGGTTGCTGACCTTCGTGCCCGCGTCCCTGCTGGGCGCGATCGGCGGCTCGATCCTGTTGCTGTCGCTGCCCGCCGACGCCTTCGAGACCATCGTGCCCGCGCTCGTGGGACTCGCCGTGGTGCTGGTGATCGTCCAGCCTCGCGTGTCGAGCTGGGTGCTGCGCCGCCGTGAGGAGCGCGCGCTCACCGGAGGGCCGCCGTCGTCGGGCCTGGCCACCTCGGTGCTCGTGATCGGCTCGATCTTCCTGATCGGGATCTACGGCGGCTACTTCACGGCCGCGCAGGGCGTGATGCTCATGGCGGTGATGGGCATGCTGCTCGACGAGCCCATCCAACGGCTCAACGGCGTCAAGAACGTGCTCTCGGCCGTGGTGAACGTCGTCGCGGGCACGGTCTACGCGTTCGTGGCGCCGGTGAACTGGGCCGCCGTCGGACTGCTCGCGGTGGGGTCGGTCATCGGCGGTCTGCTCGGCGCCAGGGTCGGGCGCAGGCTGTCGCCGACCGCGCTGCGTGCCGTGATCGTCGTGGTGGGCGTGGCGGCCGTGGTGCAGCTCATCCTGCGGCAGCTGTGACCGCGGGAGTGCCGGTGCGCCGCGCGGGCACACCGGCGACGCTCACCCGGCGAACGTGCGGGCCGCCTCCAGGAAGATCGTGTTCTCCTCGGGCGTGCCGATGGTGACGCGCACCCCGTCACCCGCGAACGGGCGCACGACCACCTTGTGCTCCATCGCGTGCTCGGCGAACGCGACCGCGCGCTCACCCAGCGGCAGCCACACGAAGTTCGCCAGCGTCTCCGGCACGGCGTAGTTCTGCTCCCGCAGTGCGTCGTACACCCGCGTGCGCTCGCGCACCAGGTCGTCGCACCGGGCGAGCAGTTCGTCCCTGGCGTCGAGCGAGGCCAGCGCGGCGGTCTGGGCCAGTGCGTTGACGCTGAACGCCACGTACACCTTGCGCACGGCCTCGATCACCTCCTCGGCCGCCACCGCGTAGCCGACGCGCAGCCCGGCCAGCCCGTACGCCTTGGAGAACGTGCGCAGCACGGCCACGTTGCGGCGCGCGGGCGCGAACTCCATACCGTCGGGCACGTCGGGGTCGGTCACGAACTCGCGGTAGGCCTCGTCGAGCACCACCAGCACGTCCTCCGGGACGCGGTCCAGAAACGCCGTCAGCTCGTCGCGGCGCACGGCCGTGCCCGTGGGGTTGTTCGGGTTGCACACGAACACCACCCGGGTCCTCGGCGTGATGGCCGCCAGCATCGCGTCGAGGTCGTGGCGGTGCGAGTCGGTCAGCGGCACGCGCACCGGTGTGGCGTTGCCGACCTGCGTGACGATCGGGTACGCCTCGAACGAACGCCACGCGAACACGACCTCGTCGCCGGGCGCGCACAGCGCCTGCACGAACTGCTGGCACAACGACACGGACCCGCACCCGACCGCCACCTCGGACTCCGACACACCGAACTGCGTGGCCAGCCGCCGCACGAGTTCCCACGCGCCCATGTCGGGATAGCGGTTGATGTCCGCGCTGGCCCTGGCGATGGCGTCGGCCACGCTCGGCAACGGGCCGCCGGGGACCTCGTTGCTGGCGAGCTTGATCGCCCCCGGAACGGTCCGTCCCGGGACGTAGGCGGGCAGTGCGGCGAGGTCGGCACGTGTCGGGATCACGGACATGGCGGCTCCTCGGCGTCGAGAACGGGTCGAACCCAAACTACCGTGCGGCACCAGCGCCGAGCTGGTATGCCGAAAACGGCCTCGCGCAGAGCCACGCGCAGTACAGTGTTCCCGGACACAATGCGGTACGGCACGGGTACTGGGGGTGGACGTGACGGAGGTCGGTGCCGGGGCGAACGCGCCGGGCCTCGGGTTCGCGGGTGCCGCCGCCGCGTCGCTGGCGCCGGTGGCGCGCGAACTCGACACCGTGGGCCGCCGCGTCAGCTCGGGTCAGTTGCGGCTCGATCCGGAGTCGGCGCGCACGTTGCTGGCCGAACTCGACGGCCTGTGCGCACGGGTGCGGGCGTTGGCCGAGCGCGAGGGCGACGGGATCGATCGGCCGCTGCGGCTGGGCGACAACGTGGTGGCCCACGCGATGGGAACCCGCCTGCGCGGCGCCGCCTCGGGCGGGCCGGACGCGGCGATTCCGGTGCTGCGCCGGTTCGCCGCGCAGTTGGAGAAGGTACGCGGCATCGTGGCCACGGCCTCGGGACTCGTGCGCGACCAGGACGAGGCCGCCGCCGAACAGCTCGGTGCCGCCGGGCGCGCCGACGAGGTGGAATCGACATGACCGTGCCGCACGGGCATCCCCTGCCGCCGTTGTCCTGCCTTCCGTGGCCGGTGCCGGAACCCCCGCTCGTTGAGGCGGACTTCCACGACGACATCGACTGGGCCACCTTCTCGCACGAGGAGCTGTACCGGATGGCCACCGACGGAATCGACCTGGAGGGGGCCACCGAGATCGCCGCGCGGTGGTCGAGGTTGGGTGCCGAACTCGACGAGATCGGCACCGAGCTGAACCGCGCGCTGGAGTGGTCCGCCGATGCCTGGCAGGGCGAGGCGGCGCAGGAGACGCGGGAGACGATGTCGCGGCTGGTGACCTGGACCCGCGACACGGCCGACGCGAGCACCGAGGTGTGCGGGTGCGTCACCGAGCAGGCGGAGCTGGCGGCCACCGCCGCGGGCCAGATGCCGCAGCCGGTACCGCCGATGCGGCCGCTCGAACCCGAGCGGGAGCCGTTCGCCGGTGCGGCGGTGCTCGTCGAGGACCCCGGGCCCGGCAGGCAGGACGTCACGCTCGCGCACCGCAGGGCGGCGGAGGTCATGACCCGCTACCAGGAGCAGTCGCGGGCCATCTACCCACGCGTGCCCGCGTTCCCCGATCCCGACCCCGACGAGGTCCGCATCGACAGCGACCCGGACGGCGGTGGTGGTGGCGGTGGTGGCTCGGACGACTCGACCACGACCAGCGGTGTCCCGGGCGGCGGCGCGGCGACACCACCGGTGGGGGCCGTGCCCGGTTCGGCGGCGGGCGGGCCTGCGACCGGCGCCGTCCCGGCCGCGGGCGCGCCCGGCGCGTTGCCTCCCGGAAGCACCACCGCCGTGGGCCCGACCACGTCGTCCGCCGCGCAGGCCGCCCCCGTGAGCAGGCCGGGCGGGGCGGCGGGCCCCGTACCGATGGGCGGAGGCGCCGGTGCCGCCCGGCGTGGCGAGGACGACGCGGAGCACCACCGCCCCGCCTACCTGCAGGAGGACACCGAGGACCTCTGGACCGACGGTGCTCCGGTGACGCCGCCGGTCATCGGTGAGAACCCGCACCCGGGCGCAAGGCCGTGAGACACGGCGACAGCGGGTGGCTGTCCCTGCACCCCGGCGAGTTCTGCGTGTTGTGGGACCGGCTGGGGCTGGGCGAGCTTCCCGACGCCCTCGGCCTCGCCCGTGGTGGCCGGACGTCCGCGGCGCGGGCGGCGTTGCGGGACTCGGCCGAGCTGTCCCTGCGGGAACGGGACCTCGGCTCGGTCGACGATCCCGATCCGGACGTGGTGGCACTGCTGAGGGCGCTGGCCTCCGGCAGGCTCCGGCTCGAACTGGAGGTCGCGGCGGGCGGGGAGGTCTTCCGGGCGCTGGGCACGTCGGGGCCCGACGGACACGTGACGGCGGGCGCGGGCGAGGGCGAACTTGAGATCAAGCTCGGGCCGGTGTCGGAGTCCTCGCTCGTGGCCACCCTGCTCGCCCCGGCCGGCGACGTGCGGGCCGGGGTGGGCGCGTCGGGCAACGTGCCCGTCGAGGACTACCGGCGCGCGTGCCGGGCGGGGCAGTACGGCGGAGCCGACGCCTTCCTCCAGGTGATGCGCGAGGCCGGTGCGCGCCCGCCGGAGGCGAACTCGTTCCTGCGCGCGGTCGGCCGCGCCCACGCCGTGGGCAGGCTGGGCGGCACCGCCGAAGACGGCACGGACGGCGCGGGACAGCGCCGCGTCCCCGGCGTACTCACCTGGGTGGACACCGCGGACGGCCGCTACGTGCTGCGACAGCGAGGCGGCTGGGTCACCGTCACTCCCGCCGACGCGGCGAGGCTCGTGGCGATCGCGGAGGACTTCGCGGCAGCGGTGGCCTGACCCGCCTTCGACCACAGCGGCGAAGGACGAAGTGTGTGGCCCGCAACCGGCGAATCGGGGTGTTGGGGTGGCCTAGGCTGCGGCCATGAGTGCTGACAGTGCTGACGGTGCTGATACCGACGGTCCGGAGACGCTGTGGCGTCCGACCGCCGAGCAGGTGGAGCGCAGCCGCATCGCCGACTTCCGGCGCTGGCTTCGCGACGAGCGCGGCGTGGCGGTCGCCGACTACGACGAGCTGTGGTCGTTCTCGGTGGAGTCGATGCCCGAGTTCTGGGGCGCGGTGGCCGACTACTTCCCGGTGCGGTGGCACACGCCGCCCGCCGAGGTGCTGGCCGACGACGCGATGCCGGGCGCGCGCTGGTTTCCCGGCGGGACACTGAACTACGCCGAGCACGCCCTGCGCCCCACGGCGGCAGCGGCGAAGGGCGACGACGATCCGGCGGTGGTCTTCGAACGCGAGGACGGCGCGGGGCGCACGATGACCTACGGCCGGTTGCGTGCCGAGGTGGGCGCGGCCAGGGCGGCGCTGCGCGAGCTGGGCGTGGGCAAGGGCGACCGGGTGGTGGCGCTCGCGCCGAACTGCCCGCAGACCCTCGTCGCGTTCCTCGCCGCGGCCAGCCTGGGCGCGGTGTGGTCGTCGTGCTCGCCGGACTTCGGGGTTCGCGCGGTGGCGGACCGGTTCACCCAGATCGAGCCGACCGTGTTCCTCGCGGTCAACGGCTACGTCTACAACGGGCGCTCGTTCGACGTGCGCCCGACGATCGAGCAGCTGCGTTCGCAGTTGCCGAGTCTCGCGGCCACCGTCGTGGTGGACTACGAGGGTGGTGGCCGGGTGCCGGGCACCCTCGACTGGGACACCCTGCTGGCCCAGCACGAGGGGGCCGAACCGGAGTTCGAGCCGGTGGAGTTCGACCACCCGCTGTGGGTGCTGTACTCGTCGGGCACCACGGGACTGCCGAAGGGCATCGTGCAGGGCCACGGCGGGATCACCGTGGAACACCTGAAGGTGCTGGCGCTGCACTGCGACCTCGGGCCGGGCGAGCGGTTCTTCTGGTTCACCACCACGGGCTGGATGATGTGGAACTTCCTCGTCTCCGGCCTGCTCGTGGGCAGCACCGTGGTGCTCTACGACGGCAGCCCGGGCCACCCGGACCTGCGGACGCTGTGGCGGTTGGCCGAGCGGCACCGGGTGACGTACTTCGGCACGTCGGCGCCCTACGTGCAGAGCTGCCTCAAGGAGCGCCTGCGACCGGCGGACGAGTTCGACCTGTCCGCGCTGCGCGCACTGGGCTCGACGGGTGCGCCGCTCAGCGTCGAAGGGTTCCGTTGGATCGCCGACGCCGTGGGTAGCGACGTGCAGATCTGTTCCGTGTCGGGCGGCACCGACCTGTGCACGGCCTTCATCGGCGCCGCCGCCGACGTCCCGGTGTGGCTGGGGGAGCTGTCGTGCCGCTCGCTGGGGGCCGCCGTCGCGGCCTACGACGACGAGGGCCGGGAGGTGACCGACCAGGTCGGTGAGCTGGTGATCACCAAGCCGATGCCGTCGATGCCGGTGTTCTTCTGGAACGACCCGGACGGCACCCGGCTGCGGGAGGCGTACTTCGAGGACTTCCCCGGCGTGTGGCGGCACGGCGACTGGATCAAGATCACTGGGCGGGGCTCGGCGATCATCTACGGTCGCAGCGACTCGACGTTGAACCGGGGCGGCGTGCGCATGGGCACGGCCGAGTTCTACCGCGTGGTGGAGGGCTTCGACGAGGTCAACGACTCCCTGGTGATCGACACCTCGGCCGGCGAGGAGGGGGAACTGCTGTGCTTCCTCGTGCTGGCCGAGGGCGCGTCGCTGACGGAGCTGGAGCCCGCCCTGCGCGGCGAACTGCGCAAGGCGCTCTCACCCCGGCACGTGCCCGACCGGTTCGTGCCCGTCGACGCCGTGCCCAGGACCCTCAACGGCAAAAAGTGCGAGGTGCCGGTAAAGAAGATCCTCAAGGGCGCCGACCCCGACCGGGCGGTCAGCCGCGACGCGCTCGCCAACCCGGAGTCGCTGCGCCCCTTCGTGGCCTACGTGGGCGGCGAATGAGCAGGTCACCCGACTGATGGGGGGTGGGTGAACCGGCCCCGGCGGGGGTGTGTAACCTTTGTAGGCAGTGGTCGCGACCTGGGAGGCTTCGCCTAGTCTGGTCTATGGCGCCGCACTGCTAATGCGGTTGGGGGTAACCCCCCTCCCGGGTTCAAATCCCGGAGCCTCCGCCGGGGCTCGGCCCAGCCGAGCACCACCCGACTCCGGTCGGATACAATTGAACACGTTGCGCCCGTAGCTCAACGGATAGAGCATCTGACTACGGATCAGAAGGTTTGGGGTTCGAATCCCTACGGGCGCGCATAGTAAGACCAGGTCAAGGCCTTGTTCTCAGCAATGAGACGAGGCCTTGACTGCTTTTCGGCGGCCGATCGTCTCACAGCTTCTCACGTACGTTCGTACTGCTTGTTCAGGTGTTCTTGTAGATCTTGCCGAGTGCGTCGGTTCCGGTCTGGAGATCCTCCTCGGTGGCGTGTACGTAAGTCGAGTACGTAAACGCGGTGTCGTAGTGCCCGGCCCACCTGCTGACGATGGAGATCGGCACCCCGGCCTTCTCCATCAGGCTCAGCGCCGTGTGGCGGCCCTCGTGCAGCACGATCCGCTTGACTCCCGCTCGGTTGGCGAGCCGACCGAACTCGTCGGAGTACCACTCGGGGTGAACTGGCTCACCCAGTTCGTCGACCACGACGTAGCCGCTGTCGATGTACGCCTTTCCCGCCGCGAGCTTTTCGGCGTTCTGAGTGACCTTAAGCTGGTGCAGCGCCGATGCGGCCGTGGCATCGAGAGGCAGCGTCCGGAAGCCATTGCGTGACTTGGGCGGCACGACCTGGGTCGTGCCCTCGACAAGCACTCGGGCCTGCTGCACGCGGATCGTCGCGGGCTTGTATGTCGACCCCGCCCCGTAGCAGTCACCGCACCATGGCTTCTTGTGTCCCCGGCATGGCTCTGCGAAGGAACCGAAGTCGATGTCCTCCTGCCAGCGGAGTCCGAGGACTTCGCCTCTCCGCAGCCCGTAGAGGGACAGGCGCCATCCGGCGTGGAGCCGGTCGGTCTTGGCTTTGTCGAGGAACTTCCGTACCTCTTCGGCCGACCACGTGCTCCGAGGAGTCGGAGCGTACTTCGGCGGCTTGACGAGCTTGGCCACGTTACGGGGGAGTAGCCCTTCCAGGGCCGCCATCTCGAACGCCGCCGTCAGCCGCCCGAGGGTCAGCCGCACGCTTCGGGGACCGAGTCCGGTACCGGGCTTGCCTCCGCGACGGCGGCCGGACGTCTCCATCCACGTGACCATCCGCTCGATGTCGGCCTTGCCGACCTTCTGGATCGGCATAGAGCCGAGCCGCTCGTGGACTGGCTGTAGTGCGTCCTGGTAGCTCCGCTTGCTGGAGTCCCGCAGGTCCCGTGCCGCCCCTTCCAGCCAGCCGTCCAGGTACTCGGACACCGTGATGTTCGTGGGGCGGATGTAGGTGCCCTCGTTCAGCTGGTGCCGGATCTTGTCGTACTCGGCGCGTGCCTCGCGTTTGGTGCCGAAGGTGAACGTCTTCTGCTGGCGGCGTCCGGTTTCCGGGTCGCGACCGATGTCGACGACGAACCGATAGCGGACGGTCCCGTCCTTGAGTGTGATCTTCTTGATCGGGTCTGCCATTCGTTGCTGCTCCTTATCCTTCCTGCTGCGGGTCCGGTGCGGGCAGTAGTCCCAGTTCGCGTGCACGGCGCACGTACCGGGACGCCTGTGCGCGGGAGCGATTCATGGTGTGGGCGACGGCCATCGTCGGCGCTCTGCTGCCTGTCGCTACCGCCTCGAGGTAGATGCGCGCCGCCAGTTCGGCCTCCTGATCGACCTTCCGGCGGTGCCGGGGTTGGTCGGTCGGTTCCCTTGGCACGGCGGCTTCCGCGAGCGCTCTGCTCAGTAACTGGTCCACGAGTACGCGCCGCAACACAGATGTGGTGATCGGTTCTTTGACGTTCGCGCGAATGGCCAGATCGACGACGACCGGCCGTAGGTCAGCGCCGACGAACACCTCGATCGTGACACTCGCCTGTGGCTGCTCCAACGCGAACGAAGCGATGAAGCGCGTCGGTACGGCAGTGTCTGGACCAGTGGGCAGATAGCCGGTCGGACTCAGTGGCTCTATGGAGACCCAGGCGATGCTGAAGTTCTTCGGCTGGCGCGGCATGCCGGGACGATACGGCCGGTGACTTTCTCGGACCAAAGCGCGAGACACCCTGGACACCTCCCCTCGTGCATGGATGACACGGCAATGTCATTGACTGTATCGTAGTTGGATGCCTGTTGGGGGACGAGGCGAGTACAGGGGGAACCGTGGAGACCAGAATTCAGGGAGCATCCAGCGCGCCAACACTGGCGGAGATCAAAGAAAACTGGCCGGCCAGCGTGGACGTGGCCAAGGCGGCGACCGCGTTCGGGATCTCCCGAAGCCACGCTTACGAGCTGGTGGCGAGGGGCGAGTTTCCCGCAAGGGTCATCAAGGTCGGTGGCCGATATCGAGTGATCACCGCATCGGTGATCGGTGTTCTCTCGGCATAGCGATGAAGCGGAGCAGGCGCGGGGCACGTTGGCGGCCAGCGTGCCTGGTCACGCAAGATGGCGCTTGGCTTTCAAAGGGTCCCACACGCTCACCGACTATCACCGGCAGCGTTCAGCCGGTACACGGGGCGGACAACTCGTGGACTACCAGTGCATGCGGTCAAAGACCATAGAGCTTCAGACCAACATGGTCGACGATGAAGCGCTCGCCATCGGAATCCATGGCAAAGTACACGCGGCCGACCTCATTCGGCGACGTGTGGTCTCCAAGCTTGAGGTGTGGCAGGCGGCTGTACTCCTTCCCATCCAAGGTGAAGGTGTCCAGCCCGTTCTTGCTCATGTACTTGTCCGTTGACGCGAGCGTCAACTCCCACTCCTGTTTGAACCAGTCATCCGGATGCATGCCCAGTTGGCATCCGAGGCGGCTATAGTCGATGGCGGCTCTTGTCAACGTGATCAAGGCATCTCGCATGGCGTCGATCCGTGGATAGGCGTCGCGCTTCCATGCCTGGCGTGCTTCGCGCGTGAAGACGATCGCACCCTGAGATTGCTTCTCAAGGAAGGATGCCAGTTCGGTCAGGTCAGCAGGATCGAGCGCCGGGGCCTCGGCCCAGTCCGTGTCCCGCACTCCGGCGGCCTGTCGGGCGCGTTCAGCTTCCTGCCGCCAGTACGCCGCTTGAGCTGCTTGTGCCTTGTAACTGTCGCGCTCCTCTTCGACCTGTCTGAACCAGGATTCGTACTGTTCGACTTCGCTCTTGAGCTCCGCGATCGCGCGCGCTTGAGCGTCCACCTCGCGTGACAAGTCGCCCTGCGCCTTCGCAGCGGCGAGGTCGGCGGCGATCTGCTCGTTCCGAGCTGATCGTTGAGCGGCGGCCGCCTTCCGGAGGAGGTGATTGACGCCCCGCACCGTGACAGACACCGAACTCAGCATTCGGAGCAGTCGCCCAGCCGCGAATGGCGCCTGGTCCGATGTGAACACAGGATGTCGCAGGACAAGGTCCGGCCACACAAGTCGTGCGCCGCCTCGTGGAATGGAGGCATTAATCTCCGCGAGTCGATCTTCGAGAAGGTGCTGTGAACGAACGTCAACTGCAAGTACAGGGGCAAGGCCGGCAAGCTCACCCGCGGCCCGCCGAGCCAGCTTCTCACCCTCCTCATCGCTCCCATCGACGAGAAGGATGGGTAGGAGGCGTTTTTCGACTGAGATCGCCTCCCATATGAAGTCGACGTGTTTCGGATTGACCCAGTTGAAGCGACCGTCCACCCGGCTCGGCCCAGCCCAGCACTGAAGGTCACGATCGCGGAGCAGCAGGACTAGGAGGTGGGGGCGCCGGAAGAAGTCGATCCCTGCAGGCGCCAGAACACCATCTAGGGATTCCCTCGCGAGCTCAATCCGTACGGAGGTCCGTTCCTCTTCGGTGAATATCGTGACGATACAGACGAAGTCTGCTCTGCCGCTCTGGGTGATCTCGGTTCTGGTGGTGACAACCAACGCGGTGACTTCGTTGGTGCCTTCGATCGACCATGACGCCCGGAGATCCGCACGGCCGTCAGAATCGCTAAGCAGCGTGGCTTTCCCACTGCTCTCGAAGGACTCACTCAGGAGTCTAGTCGTACGCCCGTAACTCAGCCAATCGACGACATGCTCCAGAACCCGCCCACGTACCTCGGTCGGCCTGATCCCACCTGCGTCCGATGCGCGAACGCCAAGTTCTACGACGTACAACAGCTCCATCTAGATGTTCCTTCCTGCGCCACATGAGTGGACATCAACGACGTGGTCCGGGTAATACTGTCGTGTTAGCCGACCATCGTGTTAGCCACATGTCGCGAGCAGTTGCGGACCGAGGACCGCAATGGCTGGCAGATCAAGAGACTCGCTCGCACACCGCCGCTACCGTGGCCTCGGAAATCCGCAGGCCCAGCAGAGCTCACTGCGGTCGATCCGCTACTTGATGATCTCAGCGAATCGCTCGTGGTCATCCACCGGCACGAGGGTGCACACCGGCTTGGTCAAACCGGTGCATAGTGGAGGGCATCGCCCGCGAGCGTAACTTCATCGGCTACGGGTCAGTAGCGCTCAGTCGTATGACCGAACCACAACCCGATACCCTCCTTGGCCAGATCGACTTTGCGCTCGTCGTAGTCCGGCATGACGCGCGCCAGGAGCTGCCAGAAGCTCGGGCCGTGGTGCGGTTCTCGGAGGTGTGCGAGCTCGTGTGCGAGAACGTAGTCGACCAAGAGCGGTCGTAGCTGCATGGTGGCCCAGTGGATACGGATGCGTCCAGGGTTCGTAGCGGAGCCCCATTTGTGTCCAAGATCGGTGACTTCAAGCCGTTTTACGTTGACGCGGAGCCGGGTGGACCACTGCCGGACGTGCGACTGGAGCCAAGCTGTGCCGCAACGCGCGTACCAGTTGATAATCGCGCGGTCGCCGGCATGGAGACTTGAACGCGGGAGTTCGAGCCGACCACGGTGTAAGCGGACGTCGCCGGAGGTATCAGCGATCCGGAGACGGTAGCTGCGGCCCAGGTAGAGGAAGCCCTCGCCGTCGACGAGCTCCTTGGTGGCCGGTTCCTGAAGCAGAGCTTCCTTCTCGGCGAGCTTGCGGTAGATCCATTCGCGCTTGGAGATGAGGAATTCCCTCAGCTCCGTTTGTTCTACGTCCGGTGCCGCCCGGAGGCGCAGGCTGCCGTCGCGTTCGACCGTCAAGGTAGCGCGGCGTGCGGTGCCGCCGATCTCTACCGGGACGGACATGCCGTCCAGCTCAAGCGTCGGCGCGGTCACGGCTGTGACTTCCCACGCTGAGAGATCAACGTCTGGTTGGCCTTGGCCAGCTCCATGAGCTTGTCCGCGACCGCGGGCTGCTCGCCGAAGGGGAACAAGTCGTCGCGTTCGTCGAGGGCGAGGACAAGCTCCTTGCGCAGCTCATCCTGAGCGTGCGGGTTGTGCCAGAACTTGACGATGCCGGCGTGGGACGTGACCTGATAGACGATCTTCTCGGCCATGTGGACGACATCGATTCTGAGGTCGTCGGGCAGCGTGTCGCTGGTAGCGACCTCTGCTTCGAGCACGCCGTAGAACCGGGCGACCAGCGGATCCGCATGCGGAGCGTCGGCGTGCTGGGTGTCTTGCGCTTCCTTCATTAGCTCTTCCAACGCGAACGCCAGCTGGTCCCACTGTCCGGCGAGGTTGTTGAGGATGTCGTCGAGGCGCTCGGAGAGCTTGGTGTAGCGGGCGGGGTCCTCGTCGAAGTTCTTGCGGATGTGGAACCGCAGGGCGTGTTCCATCTCCGAGGCCTTCGCCTTGTTCGAGGTCAGGCCCCGCACCTTCAGCAGGAACTCGGGATCGGTGATCGACACCGGCGGGATCTTGGTCGCGATGTCGAGTGCGGTGACGTGCTCGTCGATGAGTGCGCGTACCTTCTGCCCGTACAGCGATGGGTCGAAGTCGCCTAGCCCGTCGTTTCGATAGCGTCGCCGCGCGACCTTCTGGATCACACCGAGCCGCTTGGCATCCTTAACGAACGGCACCGCCTCCGGACGGGGTAACACGGTGTCGAGCGTAGTGAGGAACTGCTTGAGCAGCACCCCGAACCGGGCCCGCAGTGCCTCGTCGGCCAGGACCTGGACACAAGCTTCGACGTCCTGATCGGTGTCGAAGGTGTCGATCCCCGCTTGCGCGAACACCGCCACCACTCGGGCGTGCTGGTCGCTCAGTTTGGGCAACTCGTCTTTGATCGACGCGAGTGCGCCGACGGCGTCCTCGGCGTCCTCAGGGGCGTAGGCCTGCAGTGCGGACCGCAGATGTGCGCCGACCCCGAAGTAGTCGACCAGCAGCCCGGCGGATTTGCCCTTACTGGTGCGGTTGACCCGGGCGATGGCCTGCAGCAGTTCGGCGTCCTGCATCAACCGGTCCAGGTACAGCACCTGCTCTACGGGAGCGTCGAATCCGGTCAGCAACATGGTTCGCACAATCAGGAACGCCACCGGGCTGCTGTTCTCGTCGTCGAGCCCGAGGGGCTTCTTGAACGCCTCGATCGCGGCGTCCTGGCGGGTCTTGTCGGTCCACCGCGCCCAGTCGGCGGGGTCGTTGTTGCCTTCGGAGATGACTGGCACGAACTCCAGCGCCTTGAGCTGCTCCAGGTGCGGGTGTGCGCGGACCAGTCCCTGGGTGCGACGGTCCAGGCCGTCCACGTCGAACCCTTCGCTCAGCAGATGACCGGGCAAAGCCTCGATCTGCCGGACCAGCTCGTCGCGGGCAGCGATCAGGGCGTCGCCGTAACGCACCGCCGCCAACCGGCTCGTGGCCGCGACCTGGGCTTTGAACCCGCCGGGCAGCACGGTGGTGACGTAGTGCCAGAGCATGGACCGGGCTTTAGCCGAGATGAGCGCGGGAGCCTCCAGCACGGCACCGGTGGTGGCATAGCGCTGCTTGAGTTTCTCCAGCTCGTCCGGGCTGTGGTCGACGAACATGTCCTCGAACAGCTCGTCCAGGTCACTGGCGCCCGCCACGGCACCCTTGGCAGTGCGGCCCTCGTACAGGATCGGCACCACCGAGCCGTCGTTCTCGGCCTGCCGGATCGTGTACTTGTCGATGAAGTCGCCAAAGATCCGCTCGGTGCGCTTCTTGCCCTCCCGCATGATCGGCGTGCCGGTGAACCCGATCCGGGCCGCGTTCGGCAGCGCCGCCATCAGGTTCGCGTGCAACGTCGCGGCCTGCGAGCGGTGTGCCTCATCGACCATCACCACGACCGAGGTGTCGGTGTTCAGCTCCTCGAACGTCTCGGCGGACTCGTCGCCCGCCAGCCGGACGTCGACGTGCGGGGAGGTGTCGGTGTCGCGATACTTCTGGATCATCGCGAACACCAGCGCCGGACCTTTCTCCCGCAGCGTGGCCCGTAGCTTCTTCGAGGTCTGGGCGCGCTCCACGACCTCCCCGGACAGCTTCGCCGTCTTCGAAAGCTGGTCTTCTAGGTCGGTGCGGTCAGTCACGACCACAACCTTGAACGCACGCAACACGGGGTCGGAGCGCATCGCCCGCACCAAGAACACCATGGTCAGGCTCTTGCCGGAGCCCTGGGTGTGCCAGATGATCCCGCCGCGCCGATCGTTCTCACCGTCCTCGGCGCGAGTCTTGCCGCTGCGCAGCCGTCGCAGTGCCTTGAGCACCGCCCGATACTGCTGATAGCGAGCAACGATCTTTATTCGACGGCCATCTGCCTCGGTGAATAGAGTGAAGTGGCGGACGAAATCGAGCAGATTCGCCGGAGCCAGCATCCCGGCGACTAGCAACTCCTGCCCTGTCAGCTCCGCGGGCGACTTTCCGAGCTGCGCGGCGAGTTCTTCTCGGGTGAGCGGTGCCGGGTCCTTCCACTCCAGGAAGTGCTCCGGACCTGCGGTGAACGTGGCGACCCGAGCTTTATCGCCGTACGTGGAGATGACGAACTGGTTGGTCCAGAAGAGCTGCTCGTTGCCCTCCTGGTCGCCGCGCTGGTTGGCATAACGGCGCAACTGGAGGATGCCCTCCGCCATCGGGTCGGTGACGTACGGGCTTTTGCACTCGATCACCACCAGCGGGATGCCGTTGACGAACAACACCACATCCGGGGTGACGTACTTCTTCGCCTGCCCGCCCGGCTCGTCCACGCGGAACTGGCTGATCACCAGGAACTCGTTGCGCTCCGGACGGTCGAAGTCGATGAACTTGATCCGCTGCGACCGATCCTGATCCCAGTTGGGGAGGCCGGAGACGGAGACGCCCTCCAGCAGTCGCTCGCTTAGCCGCTCGTTGATCTCCAGCAGCTTGCCTGCGTCCGTGCGGGTCAACTCCGACACCGCCTCGGAGATGCGGGCATCATCCAGCCACGGCTGGCCATCTACCCCCGGATTGATCCGACGAAGCATCTCACGGAGACGGGGCTCGAGGATTGTCTCGCGGAACGATTCCCGGAATGCTGCCGCAGGATCAGCGACGGACCCTTGCCTGTGCGTCCAACCAAGTCCTGTCAACTGATCGATAAGCGGCTTCTCGACCTCGGAAAACTCGGCACCCATACTCACTACACAGTCTCTGCAGGGACGCGGACACGGCCGGCCAAAAGATCGGACATGAGGCCTTGCTTAAGTGGTAGCAGCTTCTTTAGCTTTGCCGATTCGTTGGCGATGCAAGCATCGAATTGATCCATGATTTCTACGATCCGCCGCTGCTCGCCAATAGGTGGCACGGGAAGGAGAATTGACTTTAGGGTCTCAGATCTGACCGCACTCATTATTCCCCCTTGCTCATCCCTTCTGAGGCGAGCACGCGCCCAAGGTGCATGATTTAACTGAAGGCTTAATAAATATGAATCGTATAGATTCGGGTTAATGGTGATGGTCCACACGTGCTTGGAAGACAAGGCTTTACCGACGTCGTCCGGAACCACGCATGATCGGCCCACTGTCCCCATGATCGTAATCATTACATCTTTGGGGTGCACGCGGTATCGCGAGAGCTCGCGTGCTTTTTTGGGCGAAACGAAACGAGTGTAGTTTGCAACGAATTTATCGACATGCACGTTATCGATGCCTAGCAGTGGGATTCCAGATGGGGTGAGTTCGTGCTTAAGTAGTGCGCTCCCAAATGGACCGCTTCGCATAGCGGGTTCATCGTCCCCCAGCAGCCGGCTTAGGGGCGCCACCTCCCAGTCGGTAGGAAAGTGGCCAATCGCAGTATCTTTGAACTGTCCAAGAGCAGATGTCGTCCCATCCCCTATGCCATGGCGAAGAAGTGTGACCAAAGTTCCATTCTTCACCTGGTGCAGCTTTGTGATGATCTGCTCGGTGGTGCTGATCTGGTCGTCCAGGGTGTCCAGGATCTCCGCGATCCGCCGCTGCTCTTGAAGTCCTGGAGAATACAAGTTGAACTTCAGTAGTTGGTTAAGCGAGATACCGCGGACCGTTGACCCAGAAGCGATGGCTTCGATGTCGGGCTGCAAGTAGTTCAGGCTATGCGCTAAATATTTAGGGTCAGTTCCAGGATTCGGTACTAAAGCTTTTAGATCTTGATTGATGGTTACGTCAACCGTTGGTATGGCAGTTCGTCCAACCGCCATGCGTGTACATACGATCGGAGTGCCTGCGGGAACCAGGTTAGCAGCACTATTATTAAGGCCTGACTCAGAGATATGCTCTTCTGTTTGTGAAAAAATCGTCAAAGAATCGTTAAGGTCTTTGACTGATGCCCATGGTATTGAGCCGGACCAATATGAAGGAACGTTCCGAGGGGGAGTGCCGCCTCCAATTGCAGTCTCAATGAAGGCGCTTAGCGGCTTCGTGGTTCCTGCGTTATTCATATCCCAGCTCCCTCAGGAATCCGGCCAGCTTCGTGGCCACATTGTGCCGCTGGCGCTCAAGGTCGTCGAGGGTCACCTTGTACTTGTCCCACCAGGTCGCAAAAGCGTCGATGACCGCTTGGCGGTGACGGACGACACGCCGTTTAGCATCATCCAACAGATCAGCACGGAAGAGTTGCAGCACCAGATCGCGTGCCGCCGTATCGTCCAACCGCGCCCGGGCCTGCTCCAACTCCTGTCCGAATGCTGCTTTCTCCGTTCTGAGCTGTTTCCTAACAGCACCTCGCTTGGACTTCAGGCGCTTCAGTTCCGCCTCGCTGATCGCGTTTTCATCTGTTTCGTGGTCTTCATCGTGGTCGGTCGTGGCGCTTTTGATGGTGGCGTCCAGTGCGGCTACCTCGGATTCGAGTGACTCAAGGCGGTCGAGGTAGTCGGGCACGAGCGCGCGGGCGACCTTGTGGTCGAGCGGGTCCACTTTGGCACCGCTGTCTTCTAGCGCGTCTAGTACCGTGGTCACCCACGTCTCGGTGAGCCCGGAATATCCGAGCGTGGCAAGAGTCTTGAGGTCGGGCAGTGCTTCGCTCCACCAGGAGGCGATGATGCCGATGACTGCGAACCGGTCCAGCAGCTTCGTGCGATGCAGTGCCATGGCGAACGTGTCGAGCAGGTGCCGTCGGAGCCCGATCAGATCGGCAGTCGACTCAAGTTTGTCGAAGCCAGTCTGTTCAGCGGTCCACCATTTCTCGATGGCGTCGTTGACAGCTGCTTCCGCGGCCTTAACACCATCATCGGTTCCGATCAGGTTTTTCAGCGCCCGCTTCTCGCCGATAAAATCGCGGAAGTCGTAGTAGTCCTCGTCCCGGTCCTGCAGCAGCCGCTGTACATCCAAGCCGTGCGCTTCGAACAGCTTGGCCTTGGCCTCCGCCTCTCGCTTCGGGATGCCGCCGTGTAGGTGTGCCCGCACGTCCTGCGGCTCTGGTTCGGGGGTGGTGTCGACGTAGCGGCGGATGTTGAGGTTGTCGTCGTTCTCAGCTAGTTCCGTACGGGTGATGATCCGCGCGAACTTGGGGATGTCCTCGTATTCTCGGTATGCGGAGACGATCTTTTCGATGTGTTCCGGTTCGAGGTAGTTCTGTGCGCGGCCTTCGCGGTAGTCGCGGTCGGCGTTGATGAACAGCACTTTGTCGCGCCGCCACTCCGGCTTCGAGCCGAGTGGGCGTAGCACCAGGATGCACGCGGGGATGCCGGTGCCATAAAACAGATGCGGGCCGAGACCGATCACCGCGTCGATCACATCGTTGTTGAGCATGCCGGTGCGGATGCGGCCCTCGTCGCCGCCACGGAACAGTACGCCGTGGGGCATAACTGTGGTGACCAGCCCGCCGGGGCGGGTCACCGCGAGCATGTGTTGGACGAACATGAGGTCGGCCTTCTTGCCCTTCTCGGGCGTGTAGCCGTAGTGGAACCGCTCTCGGAAGGGGATGCCGTCCTTGGAGTAGTTCATGGAGAACGGCGGGTTCGTGATGACCCGGTCGAACCGCTCCAGCTCCCCGTCGACGACGTGGGCCGGGTCCTCCAGCGTGCCGCTCTCGTTGTTGCGCAGGTCGGCGTCGGCGACGCCGTGCAGCAGCATGTTCATCTTCGAGATCGCCCACACACCGCCGTCGAGTTCCTGCCCCGCGAGCCGCAGGTCGCGCGGGTTCCCACCGGCCGCCTCGACGTGCTCCCGGGAGAGGATGAGCATACCGCCCGATCCCGAGCACGGGTCGTAGATGCTCATGCCGGTCTGCGGATCAGCGATCTGCACCATCAGCCGGACGACGCTACGCGGGGTGTAGAACTCGCCGCCCTTCTTGCCCGCAGAGTCGGCGAAGTCGCGGATCAGGTACTCATACGCCGCGCCCAACAGGTCGGGAAACTCGAAGTCACCCTTACTCAGCCGGACCTTGTTGAAGTGCACGATCAGCTCACGCAGCCGCTTGTCCGACATGCTGGACTGGCCGATCTTGCGGTTGAAGTCGATGTGCTGCAGCACCCCATCCAGTGACCGGTTGTGATGCTCCAGGTCCTGCAGCGCCTTGTTCAGCCCGTTACCGATGTCCTTGTGCAGGTGGTCACGGATCTCGTCCCAGCGGGCCCGCTGCGGCACGTAGAAGGTGTCCTTGTAGAAGGCTGGTGCTTCGGCGCGCTGTTCCGCCTCGGCCTGCGAGCGGCCACGGGCGAGCTGCTCGGCGATGATGCGTTCCCGCTCCGCGTCGAACTGATCTGAGGCGTACTTCAGGAACAACATCCCGAAGATGTACTCCTTGTACGCCGAGGCCTCCATCGACCCGCGCAGGATGTCGGCGGCGGCGAACAGGTGACGCTCGAGCTGGGGCAGTGTGAGCCTGGCCATCAGTTCACGACTCCAGAGTTGCGTTGCCGGGTGATCGAAGCTGTGCCTGTATGTGCCGAACTCATTGCCTACCTGTCGTTGGTCGTTCCACAGGGTCTGTGCAGGCCCCTTGAGCAGAGTATGCCTGGTCACAAGTTGTGCTGGTTGTACCTGTTAATCGTCGACGCGGCGGGTTGAGTTACCGTCGGATGGTATTGCAGCATCCGCGGTGTGATGGAGTGAGCAGCCCGTCCAGCCGGGCGAACCGGTCAGGACTGCTATCCAACTGGCGTCCGTGGCCCACAACCTGCCCCGTCGACGTCGTCATTACAAGTTCGTGGCCCGTGGGTTGGCGGGAAAGGTTCAGTCCTCGTGCGGCGGGTAGGGGATCTCGATAGAATGCTCCTCTAAACTGCGTAGAATTACCCGCCGGTCGCGGATCTGGTTGATCAGAAAGAGTTCCCGCGTTCGGCATTCAGAGCACACGCTGACAATGGCCAACGGCCAGAGATCCACCGGGTCCCCAGCCGAAAGATTTTCGACATAGATCCTGTCCGGACGTAGCGGATAGGTAGCCAAGTGTTCGAACGGCTCCCAGCTCGGATGGCTTCCGTGTAGTTGAAACCCGATCGTGCGGAATGAGGAGTCGTCGAGATACTCGCAGCGCTCAACCCAATTCCATGGAATTCCCGAAAGCCAGTTTACTGAGCTGAGAGCCGAGACAACCAATGGTTCGAGTGCCGCCACAGCCTCATTGACCTCGTGGCTCACCCGGATCCCATGCGCGTGATGCGTGTCGTTGCGGAAATCTTTGACCTCGCTGAGAAGTTTGCGGGTAACTCCGTTTTTCAGTAGCGCGGCCAGCTCCTGCAACTGCGGGGTTTCGACATCGGACATGAAACGTTCGATCAGGGTGATCCAAGTGCCGAAAGTTGCTCCGGTACGGAAGTCCTTGCGCAACTGCCTGGTGAAACCATGTCGCGAGATCATATCGCTGAGAGCCAGAATGCCCAGAGTTCGAGCCGTCCCCTCGGCCAGCTTGAGCAGTCCGTCCTTCCGCTCTGCCGGGTGTGTGCAGACCCGGTAGCGACGGGCGAGCGCCGCCACGTGGAATGGGTAGCTCGATTCCGCTTGCCACACCGGATCTTCAAACGGACGGATCATTTGCTGGGCCAGTCGCGCTTCATGTGCAGTGAAATGCAGGGATGTCCGGATTTGGTTGCTGGTGATATCGTTTCCCGTGAAAACGTTAGGAAGCATTCCCTCGGTTGCGATCTGCAGTGCGCGCCGACTCTCCTGGACCTCTTCCAATAGATCGTCGACATTAGGGTCGGTGACCAGGTCGATAGGAACCGGGGTTTCGAGGAGATCCTGCGCGTGTCGAAACACGCCGGTTTCCCTACGTGAGTTGAGCCACTCGCCTAGCGCCCGGCCGTTGCCCCGTACGGGCCTGAGCACGAACAGTGACGTGACAGCTTCGCCGAAATTTAGTGGGAGCAAGCGCCAGTTTCCAGTCCGCCCTACGAGATCCCCACCCGAGCACGGTGTCAGTGCGGAGCCGTTCAGCTCGGCGTCCGGTAGCTCGACAGCATTGTTGGCACTGTGCAGATTCGGACTGGCGAGGAGCTTCGGTGGGTCTGACGCTTCCGCGCCGGGATCCGGTTCCTTGAGAATAGTTCGATCCGATTTCAGCCTAGCGAAGTTTCGCAGTGGTTCGAACGGGCCGTCGAGTTCTTCCCGATAGAAGAGCGAAACCGGAATCGCGCACCCAACCCGCGTGCGGGAGTGGTCGATCCAGGCGTCCGGGTTGTGGGGCAGTACATTCGTTTCAAAGTATCGGTCTGAGTCCTCGCACAGTGGTAGCGAGTAGGTCTTACGGAGCTCGGAATCTGGTTCAGGCTTGTTGCTGCGCTGCTGGAGTTCTCCGCGCTCATCCCGGACCCCGATGGCTGTGCGTACAGCCTTCTCGAATGCGGCACCGCTCGGAAAATGTTGGCCTGCTGATTTCGCTGCGCGACGCAGCGCTGCGATCGCCGCCGCGCCGGTCTTCAATTTCATGCCGATCTGCGTGCGAAATGCCTGCAATAGCGACTTGGGATCATCGGTGCGCCGGACGGGCGTGAGCGCAGCGAGTCGGTCGAGGGCTGCCTCGGTCAGTTCGAAGCGCAGCCGAAGAGGCCGTTCGACGGTGATTTGGCGGTACAGGAGTTTGTCGGTGTGTACCACGCTGATGTGGCCGGACGAGGAGTGCTCGGCGGTATGGGAGAGCGCTTCTTGGTATATCCGGATGATCTCGGTGAGCTGACCGGGACTCAGGTACTTGCGCTTCTTTCCTAGGTTTCTCCGCATTTTCTCCCATTGATCCTGTGCTTTTATTAGGATCACCCGATCACGTAGGTCAGGAGGCTTTCGATTGCTTAGAACGCATAGGTACGTTGGAATGGCCGTGTGTGGGAAAAGCTGGTCAGGAAGCGCGACGATGGCTTCCAGCCAGTCGTTTTCCACGATCCACCGACGGATCTCCGACTCGCCCGAGCCGGCAATGCCTCTGGAAAGAGGCGCGCCATTGAATAGGATCGCAACCCGGCTTCCGCCTCGGCCGGACTCCTCGACCGGCTTCATCTTGGCTAGCATGTGCTGAAGGAACAAGAGCGAGCCGTCGCTGTTGCGCGGTAGGCCAGCGGCGAACCGCCCTGAGTGCCCCATTCGATCATGCTCGTCACGAATGGTGTCTTCTGCTCTTCGCCAATCGATACCAAACGGCGGGCTTGCAAGTATGTAATCAAATTTTTTGTCCGGGAATTCGTCGCTAAGAAGTACATTCCCGAACGCTATGCGCTCTGGTGTGTGGCCGCGCACCAGTAGGTTGCCACCTGCGATTGCCCAGCTCTCCGAACTGATCTCCTGTCCGTACAGGTAGGTGCGCGCGTGCGGGTTGATCTCATTGAGTTGATCGGCTGCTTCGGCGAGGAGGCCCCCTGTTCCGCAAGTTGGGTCGTATGCCGTGCGAATGAGCCCGGATGGGGCGAGCCTCTCGCGATCGGGCTCGGTGAGGAGCGCGACCATGAGGCGCCCCACGTCGCGAGGAGTGAAGTGATCGCCGCTTGCCTCGTCGCTGGTTTCGGCGAGACGCCGGATCAGCTCCTCGAAGATGTCCCCCATTGCAGGGGCAGTGAGGGTCGGCCCAAGGTCTACGCGCAGGAAATCGGTGACGATGTGGTGTAGCAGGGCGGTGCCGGCGAGGCGACGAACGGTGTGCCCAAAATCGAATCGTTCAATTATCGTACGCACGTTCACGGAGAACCCTGATACGTATGCGCGCAACGACTGTTCGGCTGCATCCGGGTCTGCGACAATGTGCTCCAACCTGAGTGAGGTGGTGTTGTAGAACGGGTACTTGGCAGCGCGTTTCAACAGAGTGTCGAGAACCTTTGGTGGCTGGTCGGCGAACTTGTCCGCAGCTTCAGCCACCTCAGATCGGGTGTTGGCAAGCAGGCAGTCAAGTCGGCGTAGGGCAGTGAACGGTAGAAGGACCTTGCTGTATTCGGTGGTTTTGAAGTTCCCTCGTAACCGATCTGATACTGACCAGATGAGTGCGGGCAACTGGCTCATGGCAGCGCTCACGCGTCCCCCCTGTCTGTTCGACTTCCGGAAGCAGTGAGCAGCAGCTTACTTGCGGTTCGATGCTCGCCACAGGCATCGCGCTTTCATCGACACGTCCCTGTGGGGCAGTAAGAGCGTGTCTCACGTGGTTGTGTGAAGTTGCAGCTTGGGTCGGCGTGTCTGCTGTGACTGGTGTGGCTGCTGGGACAGTGTGCTCGATGTGATCGATCAGTTGTCGCAGCGGCTCGTGCGGATGAACTGTGGGAGATCGTGGCACCGTTGATTCCGCAGTTCGAGCCACGGCCGCAGGGTGGTGGTACCGCTGTAGCGGACGCCCGGGCGGTGTTCACGGCGATCGTGTTCGTACTGACCAGCGGGTGCGCGTGGCGGCATCTGCCGCCCAGCTTCGGGGTCAGCTATCAGACCGTGCATCGCCGCTTCACCACCTGGACCAGGGCCGGGCTTTGGCCCCGGCTGCATCGAGAGGTACTGGATCGACTTGGCGCGGCCGGCGAACTGGACTGGTCGGCGGCGATCCTGGACGCGGCAAGCGTTCGGGCGAAAAGGGGGGATCTCTGACTGGCCCGAACCCCGTCGACCGCGGCAAACGAGGCTCCAAACTGCATGTGCTCTCCGATGCGACGGGCATCCCGCTGGTGGTCGGAGTCTCGACGGCCAACACCCACGACAGCCAGGCCCTGCGGCCGCTCGTGGCGGCCATCCC
This sequence comes from Saccharomonospora piscinae, assembly GCF_005862235.1. Classification (GTDB taxonomy): domain Bacteria; phylum Actinomycetota; class Actinomycetes; order Mycobacteriales; family Pseudonocardiaceae; genus Saccharomonospora; species Saccharomonospora piscinae. Next base: position 758,677 of record NZ_VCEK01000002.1, read on the forward strand.
CTCCGTTCGCTCCCGGCGCGGCCCACGACGTCGCCGTCCCGCGAAGCTGCGCGCCGACAAGGGATACGACTTCGATATCCACCGCCGCTGGCTGCGCCAACACGGCATCCAGCCCCGCATCGCCCGCCGCGGTATCAACACCAGTGAGCCTTTTTCATCTTGATCATGCTGGTGTGTGGTGGAGGGTAAGGATCGCGGCGAGTAGGTGGGTGATGCGGTGTGGGCTGCAGCGGACCTTGGCCAGGATGCGCCAGTCTTTGAGTGTGGCGACGGCGCGCTCGCCAACACCGCGAATCTTCGCGTGGTGACGGTTGAACCTCTTGCGGTAGCCGACGAGGCCACGGCCCCGGTAGGGAGTACCGACTGCTCCACCGGCGCCGAGATACCCCTTGTCGGCGAAGGTCACGATCGCCGCGCTGGTCAGCGTCGCGATGAGGCCGTGACGGCGGGCGGCGGTCAGATCGTGTGTCGAACCAGGCAGCGCGGGTGATGCCCAACTCAGACGTCCAGCGGGGTCGGCTAGCAACTGCACGTTGACGCCATGGCATTTGTGCTTGCCGGAATAGTACGGCCGCTGGTGGTGGACTGGGTCGATCGCGATCAGCGTGCCATCGAGAATCACGAACGCCTTGTCCCTGGCTGCGCGGACGGCATCGCTCAACTCCGGGCCGTGCGCGGCGAGGACCTCCACCGCTTCGGTGACATAGCGGTACACCGTGGCCACACCCACGCCGAACCCGGCAGCCAGACGCGCGTAGGTGTCACCGTTGCGCAGGTGCGCCAGCACCAGCAGCGCTTGCCGCTGGGGCGGTAGCTTGCGCCACCGCGACCCGATCACGACGCGATGCCGACGCAGCCGAGTCGTCAAGAAGTGCAGTGTCTGGCTGGACAGATTGATCGCGGACGGGTAGGACAGCACAGTGAAGCTCCTGGTCCTGGTGTGGGTGATCTTGGTCGACACCGCTCCTACCAGGAGCTTCACTCTTTGTTGATCACCGACACACCCCGAGCCAGCTAACCGCCAATCACCGTCCACTCAGGTTGGAAAAGGCTCAGTCAACGCCTCGGCCGACACCGCTGGAAGATCGAACGCACCATCGCCTGGCTCACCGGCTACCGCCGCCTCACCATCCGCTACGAGCGCGCCGCCAACCACTTCGCCGCATTCCTCACCCTCGCCGCCACCCTCACCAGCTGGAAAAAACTCACCACGTGAGACACGCAGTAAGCAGCACCTCCTAATTTCCCAAGTCACGGCAACCAATACCGAACCGATCAACGACTACTACCTGACCTGGCACCTGACCCTGCAAGACATCCCCCTTGAACACCTGCGCGCCGACCGTGTCCTGCACGAAGCGGTTGCCGTCGACGCCGACCCGTTGCACCTCGCCACCACATTCGGGCTGAGCACCCGGGCCGCAATCGACTACTCCGAGATCGCCCGCCACCTCCTCGCCCGGCCCGTCGAAGACCAAGCCTCTGAGTCCGACAACTGACCACAACCGGAGCTCTGTCCTCTCCTGCCCGCGTCCGACAACTCGATTCGAGCGGAACCCACCGTGTTTCACGACGTGGCGACCAAAAACACCTCGGGTTCCCACTGACAAAGCTTCAGCACCGGTGAACATGAGCAGATTCGCGGAGGAACATGAGCGGATTCGCGGAGCAAGTTAGGCGCTATCCCCTGGATAGCGCGACCGCTGTGCGGATGCTGGCATGATCGGTGGCGTACGGAGCGTGCTGTTGCCCCTCGGCTCGCATCGTCGCCCTGGCTGTCATGAGACGCAGCCGGGTTGGACGCGAACGAAGGGGGAGAGCAGATGTCCGAATCACCACGTCGTCATCGTGGTCGTCAGCCTCGCGTGCCCGGCGGGTACCCGTATCCGCTGGAGATCCGACTGACCGAGAGCGATTGGGTACGCCTCACGGTGGCCGCCGTGCGAGCGGAGAAGGCGGATGGCGCGTACGCCTCGCAACTGGTCCGTCGTGGGCTGGCTGGCGAGTTCGACACTGTTCCGGCGGACTGGCGCGATGTCATGGCGCAGTTGGTGGCGCACCGTTCTGCGCTTGCCGGGCTTCGCGCGGACATCGCTGCAGTCGGCCGACTGCTCAACCAGGTTGCCCGTGCCCTCAACGCCGGCGGTCACGCCCCGGCGCCCGAGACGTTGGCACGGCTCGGCGAGCGAGTGGCCGCCGTCCTGGCCGCAGCCGAAGATGGCCTGGTCGAGCTGGATGCCCTTACCGAGCGCGCGCGGAGCCAGCTGTGATCGGCCGGGTGGTTCGTGGCTGGCGCGCTCACGGCCTACTGGCCTACCTGTTCGGGCCCGGCAGCCATCACGAACACGAGAACCCGCACGTGGTGGCCGCCTGGGACGGCTGTCCGCAGTTGCATCAGCCGCACGAGCTTGCGTCGGGGCGATTCGATGTCCGGACCTTGGCGGCTGCGCTCACCGCGCCAGCCGTGGCCGCTGGTGTGCCGCAGCAGCCGCCAGCTGTGTATGACGGCCAGGACCGACCTCAGGGACCGGTGTGGCATTGCTCGGTGCGCGCAGCACCGGAGGACCGGGAGCTGTCAGACGTTGAGTGGGCGGAAATCGTCGCCGACGTGCTGCACCGGACAGGCATCGCGTCCCGTGACGACCCGGGTGGTTGCCGGTGGGTGGCCGTGCGGCACGCGGCTGATCACGTGCATTTGGCTGCGGTGCTGGTCCGCCAGGACACCCTCCGCCGCGTGCATCCCCGCCGGGACTACCACCGGGTCCGGGAGGCGTGCATGGCCGCCGAGGCCGCGTATGGGCTGCGGCCGACGAGCCCCGCCGACCGCACCGCGCCACGGAACGCAACACGCGGGGAACAGGAGAAGGCTGCGCGCCAAGGTCGGGAGCCGAGCCGGGAGCAGCTACGCCGTATCGTCCGGCTGGCGGCGGCCCGGGCGAACGGATCAGAGGAATTCCTGCAACTGTTGGCCGCCGATGCCGGGGTGAAGGTGCGGGCCCGCCGATCCGCTGTCGGTGGCCTGCTCGGTTACGCGGTCGCCGTGCGCGGTGACCGTGCCCGACCGGACTCTCCTCCGGGAGAGGACGGGCTGGTGTGGTTCGGTGGCCGCCAGTTGGCCGCCGACCTCTCGGCAGTCCGGTTGGTCGAGCGGTGGGCGAGTGCGCCGTACCCGCAAGCCGTGACCGATCGGCATACCGCCTGGAACGCGGCGGCCGCAGCCGTTGAGCGAGCTCGTACCGCGATGGCCGAGGGGGAAGACCCAGCCGGCATCGCACACGCAACTGGAGACATGCTGCTGGTCTTGGGGCACGTGGTCGACCCGCGCCGCTATCCGGCTCCGGCGGACGCAGCCATCGCCTTTGAACGCGCAGCCCGCCATCCTGGCCGAGGCCAGCCTGCTCGCTGGAGCCGTACGGCGGCTGACCTGCGGACCACGGCTTGGCAGCTGGCGCGCGTACGCACCGACCGGGGTACCCACGCGGCCGCAGTGCTGGGGTTGGCGTTGGTGTTAGGGGCCCTGGTGGCTGAACTGGCGGTCTGGCGTGCCCAGCGTCACCAGCTGGCGGCCTCGGCCGCCGCCGATCGCGCAGCTCAGGCGTTAGCCGGTTACACAGCCCAACTCGCCGAGCAGTACCGACGCCAGCCTGCCCCTACGGCCGCCAGACCGGAGAGCGCCTCTCAGACGGCTGCGCTGGCACGGACACCGCACCTCCGCCGCATGACACCCGGCAGCCACTCAACCAAGCCCCAACCCGCCCATCGGGCCTCTCACCGGAGATGACCACACGCCACCGGCTCGGTGCTGGGGCAACGCGGTATCGCGCTCAGGCGTTGCTCTGTCGGCGCAGGCGTGCTGCCAGCGCGGGAATCGCGGCGATCTTCTCCTCCGGGAGATCGTCCCTGAGCAGCCCGCTTGGCCGCCGCGGTTCACCACACCTGATCACGGTGGTGGGGGTCACGATGATGTCCACGCTGAAGTCGTGCCTGGTTTCGGGTAGGTCGTCGTCGATGACCTGAAGGTCGTGCACGGTGGTGACGATCGTCGTCTCGGGTCCGATCAGCCCGGCTTCCTGAAGGAAAGCGACCTCGATGTCGGAGTATCCGGCGCCTTTGCCGAGGCGCACGCCGCGGCGGTTCACGGCGACGCTTCCGCACACGATGAGGTCTACCGGACGCATGCTTTCCACGTCGACGGCCTGACCGATCTTGGCCGCGGCTCCCTTGTCGGCGGCCTCGGCGGGCGAGACGGGCAAGGTGTCCGGATCGAGCAGGTAGAAGGGCTTCGGCTCGGCGAGCTTCGGCACCGCCATGTAGACCAGCTTGCCTTCGTTGAGAGCGCGGGCGCGCACCGGCTGTTGAGCTGTGTCAGGCACCGCTTTGACGATCTTGGCTGCCTGCCATTCCGGCAGCTCCGCGAGCCTGTCGGCCGCTTCGTCCGCGCCGAAGAAGGTGGGAATCCGGCCGTGCACACCAGCCGGCGCGGCACGGTGTTCCTCCAGCAGCGCCCACACGTGCTCGCGGACCGCTCGCTTCTTCTCATCAACGGTCATCGCCGCTGCTCCTCACGCCGTCATCAGGGTCATCACCCGGTCGTACACGTCCTGGACCAGGTCCACGTTCCGCCATGGTCGGAGTTCCCGGCAAGCACTGAAGACAATGTTCAGCCCGCCCCCGCCCCGCGTTGCCTCGACGACATCCACAGCCAGATGCAACGCACCCACCGCCTCATCGAGTCTGCGTTGCCGGAGGTACGCGAGAGCAAGGTTGCCGAGGACGATGGCCTGCGACTTCGAGCGGTCGCGGAGCTGGTGAGCGGTCGTTTCCAGGATCGGCTGAGCGAGGTTCGGCTTGCCGAGGAAGAGGTAGCAAGATCCGGCGAGTCTCCCCGGCTGTGTTGGGGAGAACATGTTGAGCGCCGCGTCGGCCTCGCCGATCCGCTCGATCCGGGAGTCAGCGTCCCTGAGCGCCCGTTCACAGTCGCTTTGGCGTCCGAGCATGGCGTAGGCCTCGGCTGTGTGCAGCAGGGCGAGTCCCTCAAGCACGTGGCTGCTCCCCGCTACCACTTCGGTTGTTCGCATGGTGAGCTGGAGCCCGGTCTCAGGAGTTCTTGCGCCGTAGAGCGCCACGAAGCTCTTCCGTAGGAGCGCGCGGCCTTCCGCTGTCGGGTCCCGAAGCCGCTGCGCGGCCGTGATCGCCTGGTCGAAGTAGTTGTGTGCGGTCGCGTGGTCCCGGCGCTGGGAGCCGTCCCAGACGAGTTGTCCCATGAGCGTGGCGGCCTCGGTCTCGACGGCGAGGAGTTCGTGTCGAACCCGGTAGTTCGACGCGTTGGCGCGCAGAAACGCGACCTGGCCGAGACAGTGTCCTGTGCGTGCGAGAAGCGACGTTGACGGCGCGCTGTCGTAACGCTCGTCGAGGTCGTGTACCTCGTCTCTGAGGTCGGCTACGGTCCGAAGGTCCGCGGCTGCTGGGTTCCGCAGCGAGTAGTCGACGCGATCATTGGTCGTCGGCTCGTCGTCACCTGCCAGCAGCTCTTCGAGCTGTTCCGGTGACACCTGCAGGCACTGCGCCAGTTTCGGCCGTAACCAAGGTTGTGGCCCCTCTTCGGTCTCGCCGCTTTCCCACCGCCGAATCGTCTTGGGGTCCACTCCCAATCGTTCGGCGAGAGATTCTTGGCTGAACCCTTGCGATTTGCGTCGCTTCGCGAGTCGACGCCGTCTGGTCGTCACCGTCCACCTCCCCCTGCCGATGTTGGTGTGTCGTCCCCGGTCAGCACACCCAATGTCCGGTTCTTGTCCGGAAATTGTCCGAAGTACGCCCTGTGCTGGCCTGATCACGGCCGGTTGTATCAGAGCCTACGGCCGTCGACGGTCGCTCGACAACGGTGACAGGAGGCCCCGTGACCAGCCATAACTCTTACCGCTCCGAGGTGGTTCGTGATTCGCTCCGCGTGTTCCTCGACGACCTCGCCGCACGCGCTGCCGTCGTTCTCAGTGAGCACATCGATGCCGGAAACCACTGCGCGGCATGTGGGCTGACGTGGCCGTGCTCTCGTGCCGCGTTGGCCGATCACAACCTCGAGATGGCTCATCCGTGACTCCCTCCAGCCGGCAGGACCGGCGACGCCAGTACCCCGACGCTCGTCGCCGGTCCTGCCTTCCAGACAAATTGGACATGCAGCCCAAGGCCGGGTCCCTTGGAGGCTCGCTTGGCCCGCCCAGAGGCAGAACGTTGAGCGCAGAGGCGTCGGTCTCGGAGGACGGGCTCCTCCTCGTTGCTGGCCCGAGCGCGATCTCGTGCGCACAGCTTCTCGTGCAGGCACACGCTCGGGACTGGCGGCTCGGCCAGCGTTGCGCGAACACCGCCAGCGGTGTCGTGCGGGAGTTCGTTGCGCACTCCATCGCAGCGACGGGTACCGCCGACTCAGGTTCAGCCCACGTCGGCGAGCCCGCACGGTCCGGACTGATAGCCGTTCGGTTGCTTCTCATGGCACGGTCGCTGGTCGTCCAGGTCTGGGACAACCACGAATCGGCGCCGACGTCGCTCTCCGAAAGTCCCTTCCGAGCTGACATCGAGGACTGGGGCTACGACCTGCCCCGTCCTGGTCGACGCGTTCTCTGGTGCGCCATCACCAGGCAGAACAGGGCCATCGACGACACGGTGCGGCTGTCTCCGGTGCTACCGCGCCGTGAACGGAAGAGGTATCCGGAACCGCGCGTTCTGATCAATCCACTACGTGACATCAGGTTGCTGCAACGCGTTCTCGACGGACTTCGCTCACTCGACCGAAGCGCTGAGAAGGAAACGAATGCTCACCACCTCAGAAGGGCGGGATAACTTTGGAAAGGCAACCGTTGTTCGACCGTCGACCATGGTTCGCGTTCTCTGAGAGAAAGTGTTCGCGAGAGGGAAGATTATACATGAGTGACTTGTTGCGACTTCCGCTCGCCGCCAAGGGAGGCCGGTCGAGAAGTGCTACGAAACTTCGAGCAGCGGTGGTGGGGCTCGGCAAGCAAGCGCTTGAGGACCATGTACCGGGCCTGCTGGGCTCGGACGCGGCGGAGCTGGTCGCGATCTGCGACGAGAACGACGCGGTCCTGCGCGAGCAGCAGTACAGGCTCCAGGTCAACGGCTACGCCAACGTGGAGGCGATGTTCGATGCTGAACAGCTCGACTTCGTCGTCGTGTGTGTCCCGCACGATGCGGGACGGCAAATCATCGAGGTCGCGGCCAGTCGAGGAATTCATGTGCTGAAGGAAAAGCCCTTCGCAACGACCTTGTCCGAGGCCAAGGAGCTCGCGAAGGAATGTGAGCGCGCCGGAATTCATCTCATGGTGACGCTTCAGCGGCGGTTCAATCCCGTCTATACGAGCTTCCACCAACTCGCGGACCAGATCGGCACCCCGTTCGTGGTCGACGCGGCGTACACACTGCACATCGCCGACCCGTCCGAAGGCTGGCGCGGCCATGTCAACCGAGCGGGTGGCGGGTGCGTGATCGACATGGGCTACCACCTGGTCGACATGCTGCTGTGGTACTTCGGCCTCCCCGACCGAATCCTCGCGGATATGTCGATCAACGCGCGTCCGGACCGCGACTACGACGCCGAGGACACCGCTCTCATCCATTTCTCTTACGACAGCGGCCTCTACGGGTCGCTCCTGCTGTCCCGGTTCATCGGGCCGAAGACCGAACAGATCAGGCTCGTCGGTTCGAAAGGGATCGTGCGCCTCGAACGAGGACGTATCCAGCGCCTCACCAACGACGGCGAGGTCGTGGAGTCACTGGCACGCGAGCAAGCGTGGCCATCGGCGGCCGTGTCCCAGGTCAACCACTTCTGCCGTGTCGTGGAAGGGCTGCGACCGAACGTCAGCGGCCCTCGCGAAAACCTCGCCCACCTGAGCTTCATCCAGGGCTGTTACGAGTCCGCCCGCACCCGAACCCACGTGAACCCGAAGGAGCTGTGAGTGAAGGCGCTCGCCGTCAACGGTGGCACACCGGTGATCACGGAGCCGGGACCCCATTTCACCTGGCCGCCGATCACCTCGAACACCACCAAGGCAGTACTCGACCAGCTCGAGACCTCCGTCTCTATCTACGACCGCTCAGGTGTCATCGCGGAGCTGGAGGACGCGCTCAAGGACTACTTCGGCGTGCGTCATGCGGTACTGACCAGCTCCGGGACCGCGGCGATCCACTCTGCCTACGCGGCCGCTTACGTCGAGCCCGGTGACGAGGTGATCGTCCCCGCCTACACGTTCCTCGCCACTGCGACGCCGCTGCTGCACCTGGGTGCGATCCCCGTACTCGCCGACAGCGACGAGACGGGCAACGTCTCGGTGGCGGATGTCGAGGAGCGCATCACCGACATAACGACAGCGATCATGGCAACCCACCTCTGGGGCCTTCCCGCAGTGGTCGACCAGCTGCGCCAGTTGGCGGACGAACACGACCTGCTCCTTCTTGAGGATGCCTCCCACGCTCACGGCGCGACCGTGGCGGACCGGAAGGTCGGCACGTTCGGTCACATCGCCGCCTTCTCGATGAACGGGCCGAAACCCCTCTCCGCCGGTGAGGGCGGCTTCGCACTGACGGATGACGACGAGCTGTTCTACCGCCTGCTCCTACACGGCCACTACAACAAGCGATGCCGCAACGAGATCCCCACTCAGCATCTGGCCCACCGCTATGCGGTCACCGGTACGGGGCTTAAGTTCCGTATCCATCCGCTCGCCGCGAGCATAGCTCTCGACCAGCTCGCCAACCTCGACGAATACTTGACCGGCCGGCAACGCATCGCCGACTACCTCTGCCGTGCACTGGCTCAGCTCCCCGGCCTCGCCGTGCCAGCTGTACCCGCGCAAGTGGGGCCGGCTTGGTACGGACTACCGCTGACCTATGTACCCGACGAGCTCGGCGGTCTCTCAATCGAGCGCTTCCACCAGGCGCTGCTCGCCGAGGGCCTCGGGGAGATCGACCGGCCTGGCTCGACGTGTCCGTTGAACCTGCTGCCGTTGTTCCAGGACCCGGATCCCATGTTGCCTGGTTACCGGCACGCCAACCGTGTCGCCTACCGCCCGGGCCAGTTCCCGGTGGCGGAGCAGGTCTGGCGGCACACGCTGAAACTTCCGGTCTGGCACCGGGAGGAGGACCTTCCCCTCGTCGACCGCTACCTCGAGGGAATCCGCAAAGTAATCGACAACCACGAAGAGCTACTAGGGTAGGCCAGCATGATAGATGTTTCCGTGCTCGAAGAACTCACGACACAGGCTGCGAACGACGAGGTCCAGCAACTCGTTGTGGGGGCCATCGTGCAGGTGGGTGAGAAAATCCTGCTGCTCAAGCGTCCGGCGGACGACTTCATGGGCGGGATCTACGAACTGCCGAGCGGCAAGGTCGAAGGTGACGAGACACTCGACGCCGCCCTGGTCCGGGAGGTCGCCGAGGAGACCGGCCTGACGGTGACCGACCTCGTCGCCTACCTGGGCAGTTTCGACTACACCTCGGGCAGTGGGAAGAAGAGCCGCCAGTTCAACTTCGCCGTCAGCGTGGAAAGGTCCGAGCCGGTTCGCCTGACCGAACACGACTCGTATCTGTGGGCCTCGCTCGACGAGCAGCCCCCGGTGACGGACGCAGTTAAAGAGATCGTCCAAACCTACCGGGGGCTGCACCAGATGTGACGGGTGAGTACCTGGTCACGGGTGTTCATCAGCTGGACAGGAGCGTGGAGATTCCGGATGGTCCTCTCGCTCCAACGTCTCAACCTGGACCGCTTCGCCAGACGTGGCGTCTCGTTTCACCAGTGACGCCAGACCGCTCGCCAATCCGAGTACGAGCAGGGGTACGCACGCCACGACCGTGGTGACCGGCCACGGTGCGGTGGCGGTGCCCGCAGCCTCCATGACGTGGCTGGCGACTTGTGCGCCACCCCCGACGACCAGGCTCGCTGTGAAGGTGCGACGAGCGAATGTGCGGGTACGTGTGGTGAGTCGGTCGGAGGCGAGTAGCACCCTGAGTGCGTAGGCGGAGTAGAACTCCACGGACAGCGGTAGCACGACGGCGGTGTTCACGGTGAGCCCGGACTCGATGCCCGGTAGGAGGTTGATCGGGCCGAAGCCGGTCAGTTCGCCGAGCCGGACCCAGCCACCCCAGATGGCGACAGCCGCGGCCAAGCCGATGACAGCCAGCGGCCAGGGACGGGGGAGGCGATCGCCCCGGACAGCGGGTGCAGCCTCGCGCAGTGAGGCCTGTCGACCGGTGTTGTCCGGGTGTCCGTCAGCGGTTGGTTCGGTTGGCGACAGGCTGGCGGCGGTGTTGTTCTCGCTGGCTGCCAGCGTCGCCAGCGCCTTCCGGACGGCGTAATCGGTGGCGCCGGTCAACCGCACCAACGCAGGGCGTCCCGGCCGTGGCCGACCAGCTTGGCGAGCTGTTTCGAGCGCTTGGCGCACCTGAACGACCACCGCATCCTCTGTCGTGGTCACCGGCGGCCTCCCTGTGACTTGCCTACCGGCGAATCGTGTCGTGGATCAGCGGTCTTCTCGCCTCTGCTAGCGAAATCCTCGCTACCGGTGGTGGGGCCGTCCGTGCCGACGCTCTTGGCTGGGTGGCATCGAGGACAGCGGACCGACCTGGTTCGGTCGACATCCAGCCAGACGACACGGGCGCTCACCGGGTCGGAGTCGCGGCCGTCGCACTGCCCGCAGACGGGTCCGACGGTGCCCGGCGCGGCGCGCTTGCCCGCAGGACGGCTCTTGTCACGGTTAAGGACGGTTCGGGGGCAATCTCTGCCCCTCGCCGTGCGGCTCTTTGCCCCTCGTGCCTGCTGTGTTTGCCCCTCGTGCTGGTCACCAGGGGGCAAGTTCTGCCCCTCGTCGGAAGGGTTGTCCACAGGCTGCCGAATGACCAGGTCGTAGTTGTTGGGACGTCGGTCCGCTCGCTTGAGGTATACGGCGACGATCTCCTGGTCGGCTGAGCGCCGGATAAGGCCGAGTTCTTCCAAGGCGCGCAGGGCGTAGCGCACCGAGCGCTCGGAGAGCCGGGTGTAGCGCATCAGCCGATTCAGCGAGGGGAAGGCGTTGCGGCCATCCGGGTCCGCGTGGTTGGCGAGCCCGACCAGGACTATCGCCAGACTGGACGCGTCTCGGCGGTTGGTGGGGATCGGAGCGATGTTGAGCGCCCAGTTGATGGCTTCGATGCTCACCACGCCACCGCCTCGGAGAGGGCGTGCAGCGGCTGGTGGGGGAGGTCGTGCGGGCTGTGGATGGGCGTGGTCATCGGCGTCTCCGTTCAGACGTCCCGTCTCACACCTGTCTCACGGACTGGCGGGACGGGGCTGGATGGGAGGCCTTGACCTGGACTACCTACAGGATGCTGACCTGCGGAAACGCCCTCGATGGACGTCGCAGGAAGTTTCCTTCGCGACTACGGATCAGAAGGTTTGGGGTTCGAATCCCTACGGGCGCGCTTCAACCCCAAGTCTCACGGCTTGGGGTTTTTGCGTGTGTGGTTCCGTTTCGGAAGTGACGCCGGCATGATCGATGCTTCCGAGCTCGCAGAACTCACTGCCCAAGCCGCCAGCGACGGGGTGCGGCAGCTCGTTGTCGGGGCTGTCGTGCGGGTGGATGACAAGGTCCTGTTGCTCAAGCGTCCGGCGGACGACTTCATGGGCGGGGTCTACGAGTTGCCGAGCGGCAAGGTCGAAGGTGACGAGACGCTCGACGCCGCCTTGATCCGGGAGGTCGCCGAGGAGACCGGTTTGACGGTGACCGACACCGTCGCCTACCTGGGCAGCTTCGACTACACCTCGGGCAGCGGCAAGAAGAGCCGCCAGTTCAACTTCGCCGTCAGCGTGGCCAAGTCCGAGCCGGTTCGGTTGACCGAGCACGACTCGTACCTGTGGGCCTCGCTCGACGAACAACTCCCGGTGACGGGCGAAATCCACCAGATCGTCCAGGCCCACCGAGGGCTGCACCCGGCGTGATCGGATAAGCGCCGGTCTTCACTCGCTGTCGGCGTCCGGCGATGGTGGAACCCGCAGCTGCCAGAATGTCGGATCGTGATGTCCGACGGGGTCGGGCAGGCGCCGAACCCTTCCGCGGGAAAGAGAGCAGGGCGTGAACAGTTCGCACGGCTGCGTGCTCAGCGTCAACGTCGGCCGGGCCCGTGCGGTGCCCTACACGGACCACCCGAGCGACGTGACGGGCATCGACAAGCGGCCGGTGGACAGGCCGGTCCGGGTAACTCCGGCGGGGCCACCAGGCGTCGGGGGCAGCGGAGTCAGCGGTGACGCGGTGTGCGACCTGCGCTTCCACGGCGGCGACGACCGCGCCGTGTACGCCTTCGCCCGGGAAGACCTGGACGACTGGCAGCGGGAGCTGAACCGGGTTCTGAGCAACGGTTCCTTCGGCGAGAACCTGACCGTGGTCGGTATGGACCTCCGCCACGCGCTGGTCGGAGAACGCTGGCGGGTCGGCCCCGACGTCGTCTTAGAGGTGACTGGTGGCCGTATTCCCTGCCGCACCTTCGCCGACTGGCTCGACGAGAAGGGCTGGGTACGCCGCTTCGCCCGCGCCGCGTCCCCTGGGGCAATGCTTCGCGTCATCGAGGCTGGCGACATCAGCGCGGGCGATCGCATCGCGGTCGTGCACCGCCCGGACCACGTCGTGACCGTGTCCCGCCTGTTCCGCGCGGTGACCACCGATCGGGCGATGCTGGCAGACGTACTCGTGGCCGCACCCTGGATGGAGCGCGAACAGTTGGAGATCGCCCAGCGGTACGCCGCCAAGTACTCCGCACGCACCGACGGGTAGCCGTTCGGCAGCGCCGAGGCGAGCACGCCGCGAAAGCCCGCAGCGATGCCAACCGGGCATGGACGCAGGGCGTCTTGTCCACATGACTGGTGACAGGGAGCTGGCGTGGCAGGGCTGTGTCAACGCTCGTGATCTGGGTGGGTTGGGGTGGCTCGCACCGGGCGCGGTGGTCCGCATGGAAGCGCCCACCTACCTGGGCGCGGCCGGATGGGCGGCGGCGTGGGCGTACGGGGTGCGCACGATCGTCGATCTACGCCATCCTACGGAGTGCGGGCTGGACCGCGCGCCACGACCGGCGGGGATGACGACCGTGCGGGTACCGCTGGACCCGGCCGGTACGCCGTTCTACGAGCAGTGGCGACACATCGACAATCTGGCCTCGCCGCTGTACTTCCCGGCCCTGCTGACAGCACATCCCGAACGTGTGATCGCCGCCGTGCGCGCCATCGCCGATGCCACCCCGGGATGCGTGGTGTTTCACTGCGCCGGCGGCAAGGACCGGACCGGGCTCCTCGCACTCGTGTTGCTCGTGGTGGCCGAAGCCGAGCCCGAAGAGATCGTCGCCGACTATCTGCTGAGTTATGACCGGATGAAGCAACGGTATGACGAACTCGGGGTTCGCGATCAGCTGGCCGCTGTGCGCGAGATCGTCGCCGGGCATGGCACCACCATCGAGGACTCGCTGACCTCGACCATCGCGTCACTGAGGATGCCCGACTTCCTCCTGGAGAACGGCCTGTCCGAGGCCGAACTCTCCGACCTGCGCGCCCGGCTGACGACCGGCTTCGCTCTCGCCACCCGGTGACTAGTCCTGCACGGTAGGGCGGATCGTGATGTCGCCGACTTCGACCTCACGCGGCTGCTCGATGGCGAACGCGATGGCACTGGCGACTGCCGTGGGAGGGATGGCGAACGCGTCCATCGCGTGCTGGATCCTTTCGCGCGCATGAGGATCGGCGATGGAGGACGCGAGCTCGGTGCCGACGAAGCCGGGTGAGATCGACGTGGTGCGCAGTGTCCCGTCGGTCGATTCCCGGCGTAGCCCTTCGAGCAGTGTGCCCACCGCGTTCTTGGTTCCGGCGTAGACAGCCATCGTCGGAACGATCTTGAGGCTGGCGGTCGACAGTGTGGTCACGAGATGCCCCTCGCCTTGCTCTCGGAACACCGGAAGGGCCGCGGCGATCCCGTGGAGCACGCCGCGCAGGTTCACGTCGATCATGGCGGACCAGCCGTCGACGTCGAGGTCGGCCACAGGGCTGATCTTGCTGATGCCCGCGTTGCCGACCAGTACGTCGATCCTGCCGAAGTCGGCGACAGCGCGTTCGACGAGCCGAGTCAGGTCGGCTTGCCGGGTGACGTCGATCTGACAGGCGACCGCGCGGCCGCCCTGCTCGCGGATGTCGGCGGTGAGGCGCTCGAGTCGTTCGGTGCGGCGTGCGCCGAGGACGACGGCGGCCCCGCGCTCGGCGAGTAGGCGTGCAGTGGCCTCGCCGATGCCGCTTCTCGCTCCGGTGATGGCGACGACTTTGCCGTCGATCGACATGGGAAGCCTCCGCGATAGAGTGGACACGTGTCCGCTTAGGGAGCGAACAGTACCGGACACGTGTCCGCTTAGGCAATGGAGGGTTGATGAACGCAGCTCGGCGGCGCGCCGACGCGGCGGAGAACCGCACGCGCATCATCGGAACCGCGCGTGCCGTGATCGCGCGCTCCGGTGAGGTGAAGCTGAATGCGATCGCCAAGGAGGCGGGCGTCGGGCAGGGCACCTTGTACCGCCACTTCCCGACGCGGGAGGCGCTTCTCGCCGAGGTGTACGCCTACGACGTCGACGAGCTCGTCGCGGCGGCGCCCGCACTGCTGACTGAGTACGAACCGCTCGCCGCGTTGCGCCTGTGGTTCGACCGGGTGGCCGATTACGCGCGAGTCAAGCGGGGTGTGTTCGCCGCGGTCGAGGCGGGCGTTCAGCGTGACCTCGCAGCCAACAGCCACGGTCCGATCGGCGACGCACTGACCGCGCTGCTCGTTGCCGGAAAGGCCGATGGCACGATCCGTCCGGACGTCGACGCGCGCGACGTCATCCTGCTCATCGGCTACCTTTCGCGGCTCGACGAGGCCGAGTGGGACGCCCGCGCGCGGCACTTGCTGCGGCTTGTCGTGGACGGCCTGCGTCGCCGCTAGCCGCTGGAAGGTCGAACGTCTCGTCGCGGGATAGGACCCGAAAACTTGTCGCGCCTGCTCGCCTCGCCCGGTACGGTGTCGAGCCGTTCCCACGCTGAAAGTAGGTTTCGTCGATGGCATGTCGTATCGGTGAGCTCGTGCTTGATTGCCGCGATCCCGAGTCTCTGGCGCGGTTCTGGTGCGAGGTGCTGGACTTCGTGGAGCTCGGTCGCGAAGAGGGCCAGGGTGGTTACGCCATCGAGATCGGGCCGCGCGAGGGGTTCGGCGGGCCGCAGCCGACGATCATTCTCCGAACCGGGGGCGAGCCCGAGCAGGGGAAGTCCCTGCTGCACATCGACGTCAACCCCACCGACCGCGATCAGGACGCCGAACTCGAACGTCTCCTGAAGCTCGGGGCACGCCCTGCCGACATCGGTCAGACCGGCGAGGAGCAGTGGCACGTGCTCGCCGACCCCGAAGGCAACGCGTTCTGCCTGCTCAAGGCCCGCCTCAACCCGCTCTGACGGCTCGGTATCCCGGCTGGTGGTTGAGTACGCGCGGCCTACCGAGACGTCGCCGAGTCCGGTGATACGCCGTCACACCGTCGCGTGTGAACACTGCACGGTCTGCTGTGGACAGACAAAAACTCCCGTGTCGCCTGATGTGAGCACTCGGACGGCGATCAGTCGCGCCCTTCATTAGCGTCCGAAACGCAGCGCTTCGTCGCGCTGCTTTCGACGACCAAGGAGGCACCATGATCCGTACTCGGCGTGTGCTGGCGAGTGCATTCCTCGCCGCCGCTGCGCTGTCCGTGAGTGCGGGGGTCGCCCAGGCGGCCCCGCCGGAAACCACGACCGCTCCGAACGAGGCTGTGCAGACCGAGCAGGCCCCGCAGCAGGTTCCGCAGCAGGAAGAGGCCGTGCAGCAGGACGAGGCCGCGCAGCCCGGGGCCGTGCAGCAGGAGGAGGCCCCGCAGCAGCAGAAGCCCGCTGAGGAGGCCCCCCAGCAGGAGGCCGAGCAGCCCGAGGCTCAGCAGCAGGAGGCCGAGCGGCCTCAGGCCGAGCAGCCGCAGCAGCAGGAGCCGCAGTTCTCGATGACGGCGAACATGACGCCGGCCGACTTCTTCGAGATGCTGTTCTCGTCGGGCAGCCTGGAGGGCACCGTGGACTTCGGGGAGGCCCCGCTGGGCTTCTGATTCCTCCGGCGCCGCGCGGCGGCGCCGAGCCTGCCTGCTCAATCCCGCGTACCTCGTGCGCGCGATTCCACAGCGCCCCGCCCGAATTGCTCGGGTGGGGCGCTGTCGCCGTTGTCGGGGGTCACCCGATGGGACAAACCGGGTGGCTGGTTGTTGTTTACGGTGTTTTCCTTCCTGGTGGCCCTGTACGCCACAGAGAAGGAAGCCAACGGTGCTGAGAAAAGCGTTGCTCGTGTTCGTGTCCGCCGTCGTGGCCGCCACCGGAGCGCCCGCGGCCGTCGCCGTCCCGCACGGGTCGGTCGTCGACCCGCCGACCCGCAATTACGGCTGCTGGGATCGCTGGGGAGACAAGCACCTTTCACCGGCCATGAAGTCCGAGGACCCGATGTGCTGGCAGGCGTACCGGGAGAACGCCAATGCCATGTGGGACTGGAACGGTCTCTACCGTGAGGACGTCGGCGGAAAGCACCGCGAAGCGATTCCGGACGGGCAGTTGTGCAGTGGCGGCAGGACACACGACGGGCGTTACGCGGCGCTCGACCTCGTCGGGGAATGGCGTGCCGCGTATCGCAACAACCTGTTCACCATGAACGCCTACGATTCCGCCCGGCACGGCGCCGACTATTACCACGTCTACATCACCGAGCAGGGTTTCGATCCGCTCTCCGAATCACTCGGATGGGACGATCTGGAACTGGTGAAGAAAGTGGGCAGCAAGCCGCCTGCCGAGAACACGCGCTTCACCGTGGACGCGGGCGAGCGCAGCGGCAGGCACATCGTGTACACGATCTGGCAGGCGAGCCACATGGACCAGTCGTACTACCTGTGCAGCGACGTCGTGTTCACCGGAGCCAAGTAGCCAGGGTCACCAGCCCGTGAAGCGCCCGATCAGGTGCTGCGGGTCCACGCCCGTGAGTTCCCGCTGGAACAGGCGGTAGTACGCCAGTTCCTCGCGGGAGCGGGGCGGTGGGTCGAGTTCGTCGCGGGCGGCGTCGAACCGCTCCGACGTGACGGTGGAGCCGTAGTACTCGCCGAGCACGTCGCGCGCGCCGGTGCCCTGCCCGAACTGGGCCTTGGGCCGCCACAGCAGCCGCTCGGGCAGCCAGCCCTCGAAGGCCCTGCGCAGCAGCCATTTCTCCGCGCGGCCACTGCTCAGTTTCCACCGGGCGGGCAGCTGGAGACCCAGCTCGACCACGTTCAGGTCGAGAAACGGCGTGCGCGCTTCGAGTCCGGCCGCTCCGGCGACCCGGTCCACGCGTTGCAGCCCGCCGATGTGCAGGCCGTGGATGGTGGCGAGCAGTTCCTCGTGCAGCGCGGTGTCGCTGTCGAACTCGCTGTAGTAGCCGTAGCCCGCGAACAGCTCGTCGGCGCCCTCGCCGATGAGCACCACCTTGACGTCGCGGGCCGCGCGCTTGGCGACCAGCAGGTTCGGCACCGAGCTGTGGACCAGCGACGGGTCGAACGACTCGATGACCCGGATGACCTCGGGGACCCAGTCGATGAGCTCGTCGTGCGTGTAGACGCGCTCGTGGTGGTCGGTGCCGAGCGCCTCGGCGACCTGGCGGGCTGCCACGAGGTCGTCGCTGCCCGCGAGCCCGACCGCGAACGTGGGAAAGCGGCGGCCCGCGCGGTGTGCGTGGCGGGCCGCGATGGCGGTGACGAGGCTGGAGTCCAGACCGCCCGAGAGCAGCGCGCCCACGGGCACGTCGGCGACGAGGCACCGCTCCACGGCGCCGATCAAGGCGTCGCGGATGGCCGCGAGGGCTGCCTCGGACGGTTCGGGGTCCTGCCCGCCGGGCACGCCGGCCGGTGCGACGTCGGCGAGGACGCGGAACGGCACCAGCCCGTCGGTGGGAGTCCACACGTGTCCCGGTGGGAACGGCTCGACGTCGGGCCGCCGGTGCGGGTCGAACGCCTTCAACTCGCTCGCGAACACCGCCGTGCCGTTCTGGCGAGCCCAGTACAGCGGTGCGATGCCCATGGTGTCGCGGGCGGCGAAGAAGCCGCCGTCGATCGTGGCTCCGGCGAAGGCGAACATCCCCCACAGTCGGGACAGCGCGGCGAGGCCGTCGGCCTCGATCAGGTGCAGGGCGCTCTCCTGGTCGGCGCGGCTGGCGAACACGTGCCCGCGTTCCTGGAGTTCGCGGCGCAGTCGCTCGTCGTTGTAGATTTCGCCGTCGCCGACGAGCCAGTGCCTGCCCCGGGAGTCGCGCAGCGGTTGCGCCCCGCCTGCCAGGTCCACGACGGCGAGTCTGCGGTGGCCGAGCCAGGCGTGGTCGAACGCACGGGTGCCCTGGCCGTCGGGGCCGCGATGGGTGAGCCGGTCGAGCATGCGCAACCCTTCGCGGGGCTCGAAGGGGCCGTGCGCGGCGACGATGCCGGACATGGGCGCTCACCTGCCTCCCTGCCGGGGTGGTGCCGAGTCTAGGAGCACGAGGGCGGGCCCGCCCCGCGTCGTTCACCCCACCGGGCGCAGCCGCAAGGTCACTGAGTGATGAGTCTCATCTCGGTCCGTTCCGGGAAGGGATGCGGCTGCCGCGGTGTCGGTAGTGGAGAGCGGAGCGTGTGCTCCGCCTGCTCGTGTCGAAAGGGTGACCCGTGACCGTGAACTACTCCATCCTCGACCTGGCCACGATCGGCAGCGGCGAGACGCCCCGGCAGGCCCTGGACAACAGCGTGGCGCTGGCCCGGCGTGCGGAGGAGACCGGATACCGGCGCGTCTGGTACGCCGAGCACCACAACTTCCCCTCGATCGCGTCGTCGGCCACCAGCGTGGTGATCGCCCACGTCGCGGCCCACACGGAGCGGATCCGCCTCGGCGCGGGCGGCATCATGCTGCCCAACCACGCGCCGCTGACCATCGCCGAGCAGTTCGGCACGCTGGAGACCCTGCATCCCGGGCGAATCGACCTGGGCCTGGGCCGCGCGCCCGGAACCGACCAGAAGACCCTGCGTGCCCTGCGGCGTGACCCGACCTCGGCGGATAGCTTTCCCCAGGACGTGCGCGAACTCCAGGGCTACCTGCGCGGGGAGAGCCTCATCCCCGGCGTGGACGCCATTCCGGGTCAGGGCACCGACGTGCCGCTGTACGTGCTGGGCTCGTCGCTGTTCGGGGCGCAGCTCGCCGCCGCGCTGGGACTGCCGTACGCGTTCGCGTCGCACTTCTCGCCCGACGCCCTGCGGCAGGCCGTCGCCGTGTACCGCGAGCAGTTCCGGCCCTCGGAGCAGCTGGCGGAGCCGTACGTCATCGCGGGCGTCAACGTGCTCGCCGCCGACACCGAGGACGAGGCTCAGGAGCAGTTCCTGACGATGAAGCGCCAGCGGGTGAGCATCCTGCTGGGCCGGGGCCGGACCTTCACCGACGAGGAGGCCGACCAGGTGCTCGACTCGCCGCACGGCGCGCAGCTGCTCAACATGGTCCGCTACACCGCCGTGGGGACGCCGGACCGGGTCAGGGACTACCTCGACGACTTCGCCGTCCACGCCGACGCGGACGAACTGATCACAGCGCACCAGGCGCCCTCGGTCAAGGGCCGGCTGCACTCCGTGGAACTTCTCGCCGCCATCGCGGGTCTCACGTCGTGATCCGGTAACGGACTCCGCTCATACCGCCCACCGGGCCCGCCGGTGTGCTGGGGTGCGGCGGGGGGCTCATCGTGGCCGCGCGGGAGGGGGCGTTCAGGTGAGCGGACGACGCGAGGAACAGGGTGAGGACATGCCGACACACGAGGACACGTTGGCCCAGCTGTACCAGGGCGTGGAAAGCTGCACGAACATCCACAACGCCATCCAGCACGCGCACTCGATGGCGGCGAACCTCTCGGACGTGCTGCGCAACAGCCTCGGCGGCACGGGTGCCTACGACGAGGTCGGCGGGTACAGCGAGAGCGTGCTGACCCAGCTGGAGCTCTCCGCGCAGACCGTGGAGCAGACCCGCCACGCCATCGAGACCCTGATGCTGCGGTTCGACATCGTGTACTGACCGTGCGCGCCCGCGTCACACCAGCCGTGCGGTGAAGCCCGCACGGACCAGCCGCCCGAACGCGGCCTCGACCTCAGACGGCACCTCCTGGGTGGTCGTGAAGCCGCGCTCGGCGTAGACCGTCATGCGCTGGGTCTCGCCGACCAGCATGTTCACCACCCGCTCCGCGCCGAGGACGGCCAGGTAGTCGTCGAACGACTCCGGTGCCGCCGAACAGGACGCGGTCAGCTCGGGCCAGTGCTTCCGGCACGTCGCCAGCGCCCTGCGCTGCTGGTACGGCTTGCAGATCAGCGTCGCCGCGCGCACCGGCACGCCGTGCTCGGCGAGCAGCCGCCTCGTGAGCGCGATGTTCTCCCCGGTGTTGCGAGCGTGGGGCTCCACCAGCACGGCCTCGTCCGGGACTCCCAGCGCGACCGCCCGCTCGCGGTAGGCCACCGCCTCCCCGCGCGGGAAGGCGGTGGCCGTGGTCGGGGCGGTGGCTCCCGTGAACACCAGCAGCGGGAACCGGCCCTCGTGGAACAGCGCGGCGGCGTGGTCGGCCACGCCGAGGTCGTGGCTGCCGAGGCCGATACCGACGTCGGCGCGGCGCGGCGGGTGCCGCAGCACGTGGTAGTCCCAGAGGAGTACCGCGTCGGCCCGCACGGTGTCGGGAAGCGATGTCATGGCACCAGGGATACCGGGAAGTGCCACGGGGCGCGATCGGCTGCTGGTCAGGGCAGCAGGAGGGTTTTGCCGATCGTGGTGCGGGACTCGATGGCGGCGTGCGCACTGGCGGCCTCGGCCAGCGGGAAGGTCTGCCCGATCGTGGCTTGGAGAGCGCCCTCGGCAGCGAGTTCGAGAGCACGCTCGGTGAGGGCGAACAGGTCCGCCGCGCCGAGCGCCTGCAGCCCGATCACCGTGATGCCACGGTCGGCGATGGCGGCCTCGTCGAGCGTGCCCCACCGTCCCCCGGCCGCGCCGTGGCGCACCAGGCGCCCGCCCGGCCGGAGCAGTTCGGCGAGGCCGGTGGTGGTGTCGCCGCCGATGCCGTCGAAGGCCACGTCCACGCCGCGCGGCGCCGCCTCCCGGATGCCGCGAGCCCACGCGGGATCGCGGTAGTTCACGGTGACCTCGGCGCCGAGGTCGCGGGCGTGGGCCAGTTTCGGGTCACTGCCCGCGAGGGCGACGACGCGCGCCCCGGCGGCCGTGGCGAGTTGCACGAGGACACCGCCCACGCCGCCCGCGGCAGCGGTCACGATCACCGTCTCGGATTCCCGGACTCGTGCTGCTTCGTGCAAGCCGACGGCGGTGCGCCCGTCGGCGAGCAGCGCGGTCGCGTCGGGCAACCCGAGCCGGCCGGGCACCCGGTGCAGGTCGGTGGCGCGGGCGAGCGCGAGTTCGGCGTATCCGCCCGTGCCACCGGTGGTGGTGA
This sequence comes from Saccharomonospora piscinae, assembly GCF_005862235.1. Lineage (GTDB taxonomy): Bacteria > Actinomycetota > Actinomycetes > Mycobacteriales > Pseudonocardiaceae > Saccharomonospora > Saccharomonospora piscinae. Next base: position 780,228 of record NZ_VCEK01000002.1, read on the forward strand.
CGACCCGGGCACCGAGCCAGTCGCGGTCCACGCCGGGGCCGATCCGGTCGACGGTGCCGCCGACACCGTTGCCGAGCACCGCCGGGAAGGTGGCGGGCGGCACGACGGTGCTTCCGGCGCGGGCCAGGGTCTCGACGAAGGTGATGGCGGCGACCTCCACGGACACGCGGACCTGGCCGCTGCCGGGTGCGGGATCGGGCAGGGTGACCGGTCGCAGCACGCTGGGGGCGCCGGGGTGATCGGTGATCACGGCTCGCATGTCGTGGTCCTCGCTTCCGTGTCGTGGGTGTCGGCCGGTGGTAAAGGCGCGGGGGCTGTCGCGGGCAGGAACGGCACGACCAGCGCGGCGACGGCGGCGAAGCCGAGCGCCCAGGCGAAGGTGTGCGCGAACGCGGTGGCGGTGTCGAGCCCCGCGAGCAGGCGGTGGAGGACGAACGCGACGACGACCGTGCCGACGGAGGCGCCGATGCGCTGGACGACGTTGAGCAGGCTCGTTGCCCTGGGGATCACGGCTGCGGGGAGATCGCGGTAGGCGGTGGCCGAGACGGCCACCCCGATGCCGCCGAGCCCGGCGCCGAGAGCCACGAGCCCGGCCGAGAGAACCGGCAGCGGCGCGCCACCCGCGAGGACGAACACACCGAGCCCCGCGCAGGCGAGCGCGGCGCCGGTGAGCGCGACGATCCGGGGGCCGCTGCGGTCGGCCCAGCGGCCCGCGACCCACAGCCCGGCCATCAGCCCGAGGCCCTGCGGGGCCACGAGCCAGCCGACCTCGCCCACCGGAACCCCGCGCGCCTGCTGGTAGTACAGCGGCAGGAGCAGCATCGGCCCGTACAGGCTGGCCCCCGAGAGGAACATCATCACGGTCGCGGTCGAGAACGATCGGTACCGGAACAGCCGCAGGTCGACGAGCGCGGCCTCACCACGGCGCCGGGCGTGCAGCACGAATCCGGCGAGCAGCGCCGCGCCGCCTGCCAGCAGTCCGACCGCCGTGGTGGGGGAGTTCGACAGGTCGTCGGCGAGTGTGAGCCCGGCCAGGATCGCGACCGTGCCCGGGACCAGCAGCAGTGCCCCGGTGAGATCCAGCCGTGCCCGGCCCCGCGGTGGAGGCGGGTGCAGGTGGCGGTGAGCCAGCGCGAGGGCGAGCAGGGACAGCGGGATGTTGACCAGAAAGATCCAGCGCCAGCCCAGTGAGCCGAGGACGAGCCCGCCCACGACGGGCCCCAGGATCGGGGCGAGCTGCCCGGGGATGCCGATCAGCCCCATGACCCGGCCGATCCGCTGCGGGCCCGCGGCACCGGCCAAAATCGCCTGCACCAGCGGAAGAATCAGACCCGCGCCGAGGCCCTGCACGACCCGGAAGACGATCAAGCTCTCGATCGACCAGGCGAGTCCGCACAGCGCCGAACCCGCGAGGAACACCCACAGGGTCCCGAGCCAGACCCTGCGGGCGCCCCAGCGATCGGTCAGCCAGCCCAGCAGCGGGATCGCCGCGGCCATCGCGAGCAGGTAGCCGGTCGTGGCCCACTGCGCCGTGCGGACGGTCGTGCCGAACGCCCGTGTCAGCTCCTCCATCGCGACAGCCACGATCGTCGTGTCCAGCAGCGCGACCGAGGCGCCCGCGAGCAGCACCCCCATCAGGCGCAGCAGATCGCGGCCGAGCGGTTCCGGGCCGGCCGAGTTTGCTGGCATGCCAACAGTCTAGGGGAAGTTTGCTGGCATGCCAACAGACTCGTTATCCTGGGGCGGTGCCGAACCCGCCGGACGACCACCAGGGCAGGGCGCGACCCCCGCACGTCGGTGTCAATGTGCCCGATGCGCCGGTCGGGTCGTTGCTCCTGCAGGTCATCCGCGCCCACGCGCGCGTCGGAACCGAGCTGCTGAGCGACGTGGGCGTCGCACCACCGCAGGAGATCGTGCTGCTGTACCTCCACTCGCACGGGCCGCTGCCGCAGACCGAACTCGTGCACTACCTGGGACGCGACCGCTCGACCGTCACCGCGACACTCCAGGCGATGGAACGCGCCGGGCTCGTCACGCGAACGCCGTCACGGGAGGACCGGCGCGCCATGATCGTCCAGCTCACGGCGCAGGGCCGCGACACCGTGCCGCGGGCACACGCGGCCTGGCGTGAACTCGAACGGCGCACCACCGCCCACCTCACCGCGGACCGGCGCGCGGAGTTGCTGGCGGCGCTCGCCCTCGTGCGCGACGCCCTCAACGAGGGTGGCGGATAAAACGGGGTGCCACACCCCGCGCCGTCGGCGACCATATGCCCATGCTGGCCGACCACTTTCCCGTGCTGGGGCTGCGGCTGCGAACGTCGAGACTGGAGCTGCGGGTGCCCGACCACGACGACCTGTCGGCGTTGATTGAGGTGGCGCTCCGGGGGGTGCATCCGCCCGAGGTCATGCCGTTCCGCATTCCCTGGACGGACCGCGAGCCAGCCGAGCTGGCACGGGGTCTCGCCCAGCACCACTGGCGCATGTGGGCGCAGTGGAGTCCCGACAGCTGGTGCCTGCTGCTGTGTGTCGTCCACGACGGTGTCGTGGTGGGCAGCCAAGCGTTGCAGTCCCGTGCCTTCGCGGTGACCCGGGAGGTCAGCAGCGCGTCGTGGCTCGGCCAGGCACACCAGGGACAGGGCATCGGTACCGAGATGCGCGCGGCGGTGCTGCATCTCGCCTTCGCCGGGCTCGGCGCGCGGGAGGCGGTCACCGCCGCGACCGAGGGCAACGCCGCGTCGCTGGCCGTCTCCCGCAAGCTCGGCTACGCCCCGGACGGCAAACAGCGCGACGTCGTACGCGGCGAGGCCGTCGTCGAGCAGCGGCTTCGCCTCACCCGCGCGGACTGGGAACGTCACCGCACAGTGGACGTCACCATCGACGGGCTCGCGCCGTCCCTGCCGCTGTTCGGGCTTTAGGCTTCCGCGCCGACCAGCGCGTCCAGCGCGGTGTGTACGCCGGAGAGGTGTGTCGGCCAGGCGTCGGTGACCGCGCGCCAGGCGGCGCGTAGCGAGACGTTCTCGGCGAGGACCAGTACCGGGCCCTCGCCCCAGCGACTGGCGACGACCGTGCCGACGCGGTCGGCCTCGTGGGGCAGGGGTGCTCCGCCGGGGAGGAAGTCCACGGTCAGCGAGGCGCCGGAGCCGGTTCCCGTGAGGTCGTCGGTGACACCCTGCAACGCGGCGCGGTAGCCGCGCAGCACGTGGCGCGTGTGCCGGTCGGCGGGGAAGGGACTGGCGGGGTGGCCGGCGTTGTAGGCGTCCACGGAGTCGAACAGCTGTGGTGTCACGGCGGTGAATCCTACCCTGACGTTAGGGCAAGTTCGTGTGACCTTCCCGGCGTTCCCGCAGCTCGGCATTCTACTGTGGACGATCTGCGTTCAAGATCGAAAAGGAGTACGGTGATCATGTCGCCGGCCGAGGAAGTGAGGTTCATCCCGTGGGTGAGCACATGCGCATCGGTGAGGTGTCGGCGAGGACCGGACTCTCCCTGCGCACCATCCGCTACTACGAGGAAGTCGGGCTGGTGGCGCCCAGTGCTCGCAGTCAGGGCGGGTTCCGGCTCTACACCGAACCCGACCTCGCCAGGCTCGCCCTCGTCCGCCGCATGAAACCGCTGGGCTTCCAGCTCGACGAGATGCGGGAACTGCTGGAACTGCTCTCCCCGCCGTCGAGCCCCGGCGCCGAGTCGTCGGTACTGGACGAGTCGCGCCTGCGCCGATTGCGGGAGTTCACCGAGCGCGCGGAGCGGCGTTGTGCGGCACTGCGCGCCACGGTCGGAACGGCGGAGGACTTCGCCGCACTGCTCCGCGAAAGTCTGGCCCACCACACCGAACGTGCCCGCCGAACGGACCCCTGACACCGTGTCCGCAAGTTACGTAGCCGTGTCCGCAGTTCCCGTAGTCGTGTCCGCACCGTGCGATGCGGACTCGGCTACACAGGCTGCGGACACGACTACGCAGGCTGCGGACACGGCTACCTAGGCTGCGGACACGGCGTTACGCCAGGTGTTCGGCGTAGAGGTGGAGGTGGCGGGACGCCTCAAGGCGGCTCACGGCATGTGCGGGCAGCGCCGCGTATCCGCTGTGGGCGCCCGCGAGGGCACCCGCCATCGCCGCGACCGTGTCGGTGTCGCCCCCGGCGCGGATGGCGAACCTGATCGCGGCGTCCGGCCTGCCCGGGTGACGCAGGAACGACAGCAGCGCCAGCGGAACCGACCCCGGTGCGGAGACGTCGTTGCCGAGCGCCGCGGCGGCCTGCCCGGGGTCGACGTCGCTGTCGGCCAACTCCGCGACCAGGGCGAACTTGTCGTGCCACAGCGCGGAGCGCACGCACTCCCGCAGCGGCGGCACGAACCTTGCCACCCGCACGGGCTCGGTGGCGTCGAGTCCTAGCGCGAGATGGGTCGCCACGGCCTGACACACGGCCCCGTGCAGGGCGTCGGCGTGGGCGTGGGTGACCTCCGCGCTCCGGCGGGCCAGTTCCGCGACCTCCCGCACGTCGCCTCCCGCGAGCGCGACGGGCGCCACGCGCATCGCGCCGCCGTTGCCGTAGGAGCCGTCGGGGAAGACGGCGCGGATCGCCTCGCGCCACGGCGTGCCTTCCGTGATGAGCCGGAACGACGTCGTGACGCCGCCGCCGTAGCCGCGCCACGGCTCGGCCTTCCATGCCTCGGCCAGCTCGCGGGCGAGCACGTCGGTGTCGACGCCGTCCCGCCCCCGGTTCGACGCGCCCCGGCGGTGGGCCAGATGCCGGGCGAGCACGAGCGTCAGCGCCGTGTCGTCCGTGTGCGACAGCGGCCCCGTGGCGTGTTCCGCGCGGACGATGTCGGCTTCGGTGACACCGTCCTTGCCCTCGAACGACGCGCCGAGGCAGTCCCCGAGCGCGAGCCCGAACAGCAGCCCGCGGGCCCGATCGACGCGCGTCGGGTCGGTCATCGCTCACTCATGGCGGACACCTGGCCCTTTCCTGCCGCTCGTACCAGGCCCCCTGTACCCTGGTCCGGGTATGTGCTCTTCCAGCCTGGACAGCTTCGCATGAGCGCGCGTGCGGACGCAGCCACTTCTTCCGGTGTCGACGCCGCCGCGCAGGCGGCTCGTCGGCGTTCGTTCGCTGTGATCAGTCATCCGGATGCGGGTAAGTCGACGTTGACGGAGGCGTTGGCGTTGCACGCGCGGGTGATCTCCGAGGCGGGGGCTGTGCACGGCAAGGCCGGTCGGCAGGGTGTGGTGTCGGACTGGATGGAGATGGAGCGGGCACGCGGCATTTCCATCACGTCGGCGGCGTTGCAGTTCTCCTACCGCGACGCGGTGGTCAATCTGCTGGACACCCCGGGACACGCGGACTTCTCGGAGGACACCTACCGGGTGCTGTCGGCGGTGGACTCCGCGGTGATGCTGCTGGACGCGGCCAAGGGCCTGGAGCCGCAGACGTTGAAGTTGTTCGACGTGTGCCGGCACCGCGGTATTCCGGTGATCACGTTCATCAACAAGTGGGACCGGCCCGGCCGCGACGCTCTGGCGTTGTGTGACGAGGTGAGCGAGCGGATCGGGTTGACGCCGATGCCGCTGACGTGGCCTGTGGGGGTGGCCGGTCATTTCCAGGGTGTGGTGGAGGCCGGTGACGGGTCGTTCACCCGCTATGCGCGTACGGCGGGTGGGGCGACGGTGGCCGCCGAGGACCGGCTGCCCGCGCAGCGGGCCGAGGCCGAGGTGGGTGCGGACTACACGGCCGCGGTGGAGGAGCTGGAGCTGGTGACGGCCTCGGGCGGCGAGTTCGACGCCGACCGTTACCTGGCGGGTTCGGCCACGCCGGTGTTGTTCGGGGCGGCGGTGAGCAACTTCGGGGTGCGGCACCTGCTGGATCTGCTGGTGGAGCTGGCGCCGCGCCCGTTGCCCCGGCCGGACGTGGCGGGGGCGCCTCGGCCGTTGGAGGCGGAGTTCTCGGCGTTCGTGTTCAAGGTGCAGACGGGCATGGACCCGGCGCACCGGGACCAGGTGGCGTTCGCGCGGGTGTGTTCGGGGGTGTTCGAGCGGGGGATGGTGGTCACCAACGCCACCACCAAGCGCCCGTTCGCCACGAAGTACGCCCACCAGGTGTTCGGGCAGGAACGCTCCACGGTCGACACCGCCTATCCCGGCGACGTCGTGGGCCTGGTCAACGCGACCGCGCTGCGCGTGGGCGACACGTTGTACGCGGGCAAGCCCGCCGTGCGGTTCCCCGGCCTGCCCAGTTTCGCGCCCGCGCACTTCGCGGTGGCCCGTCCCGCGGATCTCAGCAAGGCCAAGCAGTTCCGCAAGGGTGTCGAGCAGCTGTCCTCGGAGGGCGTGGTGCAGGTGCTGACCTCGGATCTGCGCGGTGACGCCGCACCCGTGTTCGCCGCGGTGGGGCCGATGCAGTTCGAGGTCGCCGCCCACCGCATGCGGCACGAGTTCCACTCGCCAGTCAAGCTCGACCGGCTGCCCTACTCCACCGTGCGCCGACTGGGCGACCCCGCCCAGCGCGCCCTGGTCGACGCGGGCCGCTCCAGCGAGGTCCTCACCCGCGCCGACGGCACCGACCTCGCCCTGTTCGAGGACGACATCAGCATGCGCGTCCTGCAACGTCGCCACCCCGAACTCGCCCTCGAACCCCTCGTCGCCGCGGGCGACTGACCCACACCCACACCCACACCGCTCCTACCGCACCGGCAGCGCGACGGCGCCGGGGACCGCCGCGAACGCCTCCTCGACGCGGCGGATCAACATCTCGGTGCCGCCGTGGCCCCGCCGTCCCTCGAAGCCGCGTCCGGCGACCCAGTTCTTGGCGCCACACCGCCATGCGCTGAGCGCCAACTCGCCGACCAATCGCAGCCGCACGTCCTGCCTGCCGTCGATACCGGTGCGGTCTTCCAGCACCTCCACCACGCGGTCCGGCACGGTGACGGAGAGCAGCAGGCTCCGGTCGCGCAGGGCCGGGGTTCCCGCGATGAGCCTGCGGGTGGCGATGAAGCGGCGGTCCCAGTCCGGGCCGAGTTCCCGCACGGCCGAGGTCAGGCAGTCGCGCACCATGTCGAGCAGCCGCCCCCGCATCGGGTGGGTCCGCAGCGTCTCGATGTAGGTGTCCCAGAGCCGGATCTCCGCCGCCAGCGCCACGTCCTCCTTCGAGGCGTAGTTGCGGAAGAACGTTCGCTTGGAGACCTCGACGGCCTCCACGAGGTCGTCGAGGGTGGTGGCGTCGAAGCCGCGCTCGTGGAACAGGCGCAGCGCGGTGTCCTCCAAAGCCGTGCGGGTGCGGAGCTTCTTGCGCTCACGCAGCGGCAGTGGCCGGGCCTGCTGCCCTTCGGGTGCGGTCATGCCGGGCGAGTCTAGGCGACCGAACTGCTCGGGCGCATTCGCTCCTGGCCGACATTTGCGCCTCAGTATATTGTGCCCCTGAGTGGCAATTACCGGAGGGGGTATTCATCATGGGCAGGACGGTCGTGCTGTTGCTCGCGTCCACGCTCGGGGTGATGGGTGGCGCGATCGTGGTGCCCGTACTGGAGGTCATTCGCGGGGACCTCGGCGTGAGCGGGACCGCCGGGGGCTTCATCCTCACCGCGCACGGCCTGGCGATCGCGGTGGTGAGCCCCGTCGTGGGCAGGGTGGTGGACCGGTTCGGCGTACGTGCGCCGATGGTCGCCGGGCTCGTCGTGTACGGCCTGGGCGGCGGTGCCGGGTTGGTCGTGGAGAGCTATCCCGCGCTGATCGCCGCCCGGCTCGTGTTCGGTGTCGGCGCCGCCGCCGTGTTCACCTGCACGACCGTCGGGCTGCTCGCCTTCTACGACGGCGCGATGCGCGACCAGGTGATGGGCTGGCGTTCCACCGCCACCAGCGCGGGCGGTGTGGTGTGGCCGCTGCTCGGTGGCCTGCTCGGAGGACTGTCGTGGCACGCGACCTTCGCGATCTACCTCGTGGGGTTGCCGCTGGCGGTGGCGGCGGCCCTGGCGCTGCCCGCCGGAACCGGGGGCGCCCCGGCTCGGAGGGAGCGCGCCGGCGTCGGGCGGCTGCTGCGCGAGCGGCCCGCACTGCTTGGCTACTACGCCCTGTGGCTGGTGTTCGCTGTGCAGGGCTACGTGCTGGCGATCTTCCTGCCCGCCCGGCTCGCCGAACTCGGGATCGACGACCCGCTCGTGGTGTCGATCTATGCCGTCGCCGGTGGCGCGCTGGCCACCAGCGTCGTCGGCCTGCTGTACGCGCGCATCCGGCGGTGGGCCACCCACCGGGTGCTGCTGGCCACCGCGCTGTCCTGTACTGCGGCCGGGTTCGGTCTCTACGCGACGGTGAGCCAGCCGGTAGTGCTGCTGGCCGCACCCGTGCTGTTCGGGGTCGGCAACGGTGTGCTGTTTCCCGTGGTCACGGTTCTGGTGGACGAGGTGGCGGGCCCGGAACTGCGGGGCAGGGCGGCGGCGCTGAGCGGGACGGTCATCTTCGCGGGCCAGTTCGCGTCGCCGCTGTTGTTCGGGCCGCTCATCGAGGCCACGTCCACCACCACCGGGTTCGCCGTCGCGGGTGGGACGTCGGTGTCCGTGCTGTGCCTCGTGGTGTGGGCCTGGTGGCGGCGGAGCACACCCGATCAGGTTCGGACCGGGGCAGGCACGGGCGAGCCGGGGCACCCTATCGTGCGGTCGACCACCGGAACCGCCGTGGCAGCCGGAGAGGAGACGAGTCGGTGCCCGAGCTGAGAGAACCGCTGACCCGGGGCCTGTCCCAGCTGTGGGAGCTGGACCGCGTGATCTGGGAGGGGGACACCGCCTTCCAGCACGTCGTGATCGCCGAGACCGCGCAGGGAGTGTCGCTGTTCTGCGACAACGACCCGCAGAGCACCGAGCTGGCGCAGCGCCACTACCACGAGGCGCTGTTCGTGCCGGCCGCGCTGCTGGCCGATCGGGTTGAGCGGGTACTCGCCGTCGGTTCCAGCGAGGGAGTGATCAGCCAACTCGCGGTCGCGGCGGGAGCCACGCACGTCGACCACGTGGACATCGACCGCGAAGTGGTGGAGTTGTGTGCCGAACACCTGCCCTACGGGTACACACCGGCCGAACTCGACCGCGCCGTGCGTGGGGACGGGCCTGTCACCATGCACTACGCGGACGGCTGGGAGTTCGTGCGCCGCGCCGCCGAGTCCGGTGAGCCGGGCCGCTACGACGTGATCGTCGCCGACCTCCCGGGGGAGCGGGAGGACGGGGCCCAGCACAACCGCCTCTTCGGCACCGAGTTCCTCCAGCTGTGTGCGCGGGCGCTGCGCCGGGGCGGGGTCGTGACGTCCCAGGTGGGCTGTCCGACACTGTGGCTGAACACGATGCTGCGCCGCGCCCTCGCCCGTTTCCGCGAGGTGTTCGGCACGGTCGCCTACCACGGCTCGGACGAGTTCGACTGGGCGTTCCTGGCCGGCAGACCGGACACGGTGCCCGACGCGACGGCCCGCATGATCGAACGGTTGCCCGCGCTGCCGTACCGGCCCGCGACGCTCGACGCCGAGGCACTCGTGGCCCACAGCGTGCTTCCCCACTCGCTGCGCCGGTAGCGGCGCGGATCAGCGTGAGTCAGCGCTGGTGAGTGCCGTGGCCAGGCACCACCCGGCGGCGGCGGTGAACGTCACGGCCAGCACTCCCGGCCACCACTCCGTCGTGGAGGCGGCCAGGAAGGCCTGAGCTGTGGCTGTGGCCAGGAACGCGACCGCGAGCACGCACAGCATCCGGCGTGTGCTCGCCCACGGACTCGCCACGCGGCGTGGCATCGACACCGCCTCCTCGCTCGGGGATATGCACGGTATCGCTCGCCACGCCGCGGGAGTTACGTCCCGGCCGGGGTGGTACCGACCACATCGGCCAGGTCCCGCCTCAGAAGTCCGAGCAGGACGCGGTGTTGAACGCGCCTACCGCGGTCGCGGTCCGCTGCTGCTCGCCGTCGACGAGCACCACGCATTCCACACTTCCGCCGTCGGCGCCGAGCGTGACGCTGAGCGAGCCGCCCTTGAGCAGGCCGCTGGTCTCGGCGGTCTGCTCCCACGGCAGTTCGGTGACGTCCTCGGTCGCCATGCTGACGCTGTCGCCGTAGGTGGTGTAGGAGACGGTGGCCTCGGGCGCGTCGCCGGTCACCCGGTAAGTGATCTCGACGGTGCGGTTGGCCTCCTCGTCGATCTCCTCAACCGCCGTGGTGAAGGCGACGGCCATGACCACACAGATCACGGTCCCCAGCACCGACAGCACGAGCCCGGCGATGGCCAGCCCCCGGTTGGTGGCCTTCTTCGACCGCACCCGCGCGAGGCCCACGCCGGAAAAGACGAGGCCCAGCACCACCAGCGGCCAGGCGATGACGCCGATGAAGGGGATCGGCGAGAGGACCAGACCCACGAGCCCGAGCACGAAGCCGGCGGTGCCCAGCCCGTTGCGTGCCTCGCTCGGCGTGCGGTCGGTGTCCAGTTCGGTCATGTCGAGTCCCTCCCAGTGGTTGTCGGCAAACACCGACAGACAACCGTTTCCACCCACAGCGCCGCGTCGGTCGCGGGGTGATGACCGCGTACGACGAAAGTCGTCGATCCGCGCGGCGCGACCGGCCGATGCGCTGATCACCGGCGCCCCGGTGGCGCCGTACGCTGGGGCGATGCCGTCCTCCCGGGTCCACACCGTGCTCGGAGTCCTCACCACGGTGCTCGCCGTGGGCGCGAGCCTGCTGAGCAGTCTGTTCGTGTTCGGCGCGGCCACCGCGGTTCCCGGTGGCGACGACGTGGACATCACCTGGCGGCCCGCGCTCGGGTTCCTCGGAGCACTGGGCGCGGCCGTGGCGTTGTGCTGGCGGCACACGCACCCGCTCGTGGTGACCGGCGTCGCCGCACTGCCGCCGCTGCTGTTCGTGACCGATGCCCTGGCCGCGCTGATCGCGCTGGCCGCGCTGACCGCACACCGGCGCGACCGGGCGGCGTGGGCGGCCGTGGCGGTGGTGTTCGCCGCGACCGCCGTGGCGGTGGTGTACGACGGCCACCGGCACGCGGACATGTCGGTGATCCGCATCGTCTTCGGCCCCGCCGGGTTGCCGGTGCCGGTGCTGCTGCTCGTCGCGGCCCTGCTCACGGCCGTTCCCGCCGCTCTGGGGGCCCACCGGGCGACGCGCCGGGACCTCGCCCGGAACACGGCCGTACAGCGCGGCCTCCAGGCCGATCTCGCGCGTAAGGACGAACGCTCCCGCATCGCGCGGGAAATGCACGACGTGCTCGGCCATCGCCTGTCCCTGCTGTCGCTGCACGCCGGTGCGCTGGAGGTCACGGCACCGCAGGAGTCGGGCCAGGCGGCCGAGGTCGCTCGCACGGTCCGCTCCACGGCGCAGGCGTCGCTGCACGATCTGCGGCAGGTGATCGGCGTGCTGCGGGACGGCAGGGACTTCACCGGCGACGGCACCCGACCCGAGCGCAGCGGTCCGCCCACGCTGGCCGACCTGCCCGCGCTGGTCGGCACCACCCGCGAGGCGGGGGTGAGCCTCAACGTCACCATCCTGGTCGACAACGCGGGCGACGCGCCGCCACGGCTGGCCGAGACCGCCTACCGGGTCGTGCAGGAGTCGTTGACCAACGTCCTCCGGCACGCCCCGTCCGAGACCGCCGACGTCACCGTGCGCGGCGGCCCCGGCGCCGGGATCACGGTGGAGATCGACAACCCCCTGCCCGCCGCGCCGCCCGCCGGGCCACCGGCCGGCTCGGGCAGCGGGCTCGCGGGGCTGGCCGACCGCGTGAGTTCGGTGGAGGGAACCATCAGCACCGGCCCCACCGAGCGGGGGCGTTTCGTGGTCCACGCCTGGCTGCCCTGGCCGCGTGAGGGACAGCCGACCTCCTAGCATGATCGCGTGCCGCTGCGCGTAGTGCTGGTCGACGACGATCCACTGGTCCGGACCGGGCTTGCCATGATCCTCGACAGCACGCCCGACCTCGAGGTCGTGGGCCAGGCCGGCGACGGGGACGAGGCCGTGCCGCTGGTGAACCGGCACGCTCCCGACGTGGTCGTCATGGACATCCGGATGAGCCGGGTGAACGGGCTCGCGGCCACGGCGGCGGTGCGAGCACTGCCACGCCCACCCGCCGTGCTGGTTCTGACCACCTTCGATCTCGACGAGTACGTCTTCGACGCCCTCGCGGGCGGAGCGAACGGGTTCCTGCTCAAGGAGAGTTCACCGCAGGAGATCATCGACGCCGTGCGGGTGGTCGCCCGTGGTGAGTCGATGCTCTCACCGCGCACCACGACCCGGCTGATCTCCCACTTCGTCGAGCAGCGGTCCAGTCCGCGGCGGCGGCGGGCCGCGGTGAGCCTGAGCACACTGACGGAGCGCGAGCGGGAGATCGTCAGTGCGGTTGCCCAGGGCAAATCCAACGCGGTGATCGCCGGTGAGTTCTACCTCAGCGAGGCCACCGTGAAGACGCACATCACACGCACCTTTGCCAAACTCGACGTCGCAAATAGAGTCCAGCTGACAATTTTCGCCTACGAGGCGGGGCTTGTGACCCCCTGACCAGTCGCAACGTGCGCGACGTGGCGGATGCACGTCATATTGACTGACGAGAGAACCACTGCATAACCTCCGTGCTAAGCAATGGCTTAGCGCGGTCGACGCTGCGCGACGGCCGAAGCACGGGTTTGGGGGCCCAAGAGGATCACGTGTCGCTGGAAGGGCCTTGAGCGCGTTGTTGAACAAGAGTGCAGCCACGGAACGTGGGCGTTCGACCATCCGCACCCGTGTGCTCGCCATCGCCTTCATCCCGAGTGTCGTCTTCCTGCTGACCGGTGTCGCGCTGGCGGGCTACCTCGTGTACGACGCGGTGCAGGTCCGGACCTTCGCCACGAAGGTGCACGACGCCGCCCAGCCCGCCGGGGTGCTGTTCGCCAACGTGCGCGAGGAACGCAGGCTCACGCTGCAGGAGCTGTCCAACACGCGGTCCCTGCGGGCCGAGCTGGACCAGCAGCGCCAGCGCACCGACGAGGCAGCGCAGCGCATGGCCGGCGATCTGGAGAGCATCTCCGAGGACGCGCCCGAGAACGTGCGCGAGAGCATCACGGCGTCGATGCGGCAGGTGTCGCGGCTCGGTGAGTTCCGGGGCCAGGTCGACGCCGGTGACGCGTCGTTGCAGCAGGCGTACGACTTCTACAACGGGATCATCGACTCCTACACGGTCGGGCTGAACGGCGTCGCGCAGGAGACGCCCAGCGCCGAGACCGCCTACCAGCGCATGGTCGCGATGCCGCTGTTCGTCAGCGCCGACGGCATGTCGCGCGGCGACGCGCTGGCCGCCGCGGGCCTGGCCGGAGGTGGCCTCACCGAGCAGGAGTTCCGCACCTACATCGGTCAGGTCGGCGCGTACCACGCCACGCTGGAGCAGGCGGTGCCCGACATGATCCCGTCGGTCCGCGCGCAGTACGAGGACCTGGTCGCGAGCGAGGCGTGGCAGACGCTCACCGCCGCCGAGAACGCGTTCCTGCGCGGCAACACCACCGATCTGCCCGTGGCCGAGACCGAGTGGCGTGCCGCCGCCACCGAGGTCAGCGGTGTGCTGTGGAACCTCTACGTCGAACAGAGCACGGTGGCCACCGAACTCGCGCTCGACGAGGCCGACTCCACCCTGCTGACCTCCATCGTGGCCGGCGTGGCCGTGATCGCGGTGGCGCTGGCGGTGCTGCTGCTCGCCTGGCGGCTCTCCGACCGGCTGGTCAAGCGCCTGGTGTCCCTGCGGGAGGCCACGCTGGAGGTCGCCGAGGAACGGATGCCGCGCATCGTCCAGCGGTTGCGCGGTGGTGAACAGGTCGACCTCGCCACCGAGGTCTCGTACCTGGACCACGGTGACGACGAGATCGGCCAGGTCGCGGAGGCGTTCAACCAGGCGCAGCGCACGGCCATCGCGGCGGCCGTCGACGAGGCGAAGACGCGGGAGGGAACGCAGCGGGTCTTCCTCAACATCGCCCACCGTAGCCAGGTCATCGTGCACCGGCAGCTGTCCGCACTGGACGCCGCCGAGCGCAAGCAGGAGGACCCGGACCAGCTCGACCTGCTCTTCCGGCTCGACCACCTGTCCACCCGGGCCCGCCGCAACGCCGAGAATCTGATCATTCTGGGCGGTGAGCAGCCCGGAAGGCAGTTCCGCAATCCCGTGCCGGTGACCGACATCGTGCGCGGTGCCATCGCGGAGACCGAGGACTACACGCGCGTCAGCATGGGCAGGCTGCCGAGCTCCGCCGTCGCGGGCCCCGCCGTCGGCGACCTCGTCCACCTGCTCGCCGAGCTGATCGACAACGCGACGTCGTTCTCCCCGCCGCAGTCGCGTGTGGAGGTCAGGGGCGAGCTGGTCGGCCGTGGCGTGGTGATCGAGATCGAGGACCAGGGCATCGGCATGGAGCCCGAGGAACTCGAACGCCTCTCCGAGATGCTGCGCAACCCGCCGGACTTCAGCTTCATGGCGTTGTCCGAGGAACCGCGGCTGGGCCTGTTCGTGGTGGCGCGGCTGGCGGCCAAGCACGGGTTCACGGTGACGCTGCGCGAGTCCGCCTACGGGGGCACCCGGGCGATCGTGCTGGTGCGGGCCGATCTGCTCAGCGAGCTCGACGACGGCGAAGACACCCCGGCGGGAGACGCCGCCGCGCCGTCCGCGGCCCCGGGCGTGGAGCAGGCGCCCGCGGCGATCAGCCGCAGGCCGAGGGCGCTGCCCCGGCGCAACGGCAGCGAGCGGGTCAACGGCACGTCTCCCACCGAGGCATCGCCCACGGCGTCGGCGACCGCCCCGCCCGCCACGCCGGAGCCCGGCGCTCCGACGGTGCGGCGCGCTCCCGTGACCCCGCAGGCACCGCAGGCACCACAGTTCCCGCAGGCCGAACCCGGCAGGCCGGAGCTGCCCCGGCGGCACCAGCGCGGTGACGGGGCCGAGGAGAGCGGCCGGAGTGAGAGCGTCGGAGGAGTGCAGGGCCAGCTCCCGGCCGACGTCACCCGGGACGACCCACCACCGCCCCAAGGGCGTGAGCGGCAGGGCAGGCACGCCGACCCGGGCGGCAGGTCCGCCTCGGCGGAACTGTCCGGATTGGAGCAGGGTTTGCCGCCGGAATCGGCCGAACCGACGCAGTACGTGCCCAAGTTGCCGAGGGAGCTGCCGAGGGCCGCGCGCCCAGGGCCCGACACGCGGCCCCGGCATCAGGCACGGTCCGCGCCCGAGCCGCAGGCCGGTGACGGCCAGGCCCCGCCCGCGGCGGGCTCGATGGACGCGGACCGGCCGCCCCTTCCCCGACGGCGACGGCAGCAGAACCTCGCGCCGCAACTCAAGGAGGAGACCACCTCCACCGACCTGACGGTCTCGGGCCAGGACGGTGGCGAGCCCGACACCACACCCGAACAGGCACGCAGCAGGCTTTCGGCGTTCCAGCAGGGAACCCGCCGAGCTCGACAGCACCCCACCGGCCGAGACGATTCGGGAGACTGAGGTACATCATGGCGAACTCGGTAGTCAACGAACTCGACTGGCTGCTCGACGACCTGATCCGCCAGGTCGCGGGAGCCGACCGCGCCGTCGTCCTGTCGTCCGACGGCCTGCTCATCGGCCGGTCCAGCAACCTCTCCGAGGACGACGGTGAACACCTCTCCGCTGTCGCGTCGGCGTTCCAGAGCCTCGCGAGGGGGACGGGGCGCCACTTCGGAGGGGGCCAGGTACGGCAGACGGTCGTGGAGATGGACCACGCCTTCCTCTTCGTGACGGCGGCGGGCCGCGGCGCGTGCCTCGCGCTGCTCACCACCGAGGACGCCGACATGGGCATGGTGGCGTACTCGATGAACATGTTGGTGAAGCGGGTCGGCGCCGTGCTCAGCGCCGCCCCGCGTGCCGAGCACCACAGCACGCCATGAGTGAGGGCGACGAGGTGTTCGACGAGGGCGGTGGCCTCGTCCGCTCGTACGTGGTGACGGGCGGGCGGACCCGCTCGGACAGCTACGGCCTCGACATGATGACCCTGGTGGTGGCGCTGTGCTCGCCCGCGGAGGCCGAGCACCTTCCCGTGGAGTACGCGAAGATCGTGCGCCGCTGCCAGCAACCGATGTCGGTGGCGGAGGTCGGAGCTCACATCGATCTACCCCTGCCGGTGGTGAAGGTACTGCTCAGTGATTTGATCGAACAGAACTACGTGATCTTCCGTAAGGCCGCGCCCCCGAGCGAAGCCCCCAACCAGCACGTATTGCAGGCGGTTCTCGATGGCATCCGGAAACTCTGACGGTCGGCGCCTCACGGCGACGGCGGTGAAGCTGTTGGTCGCCGGTGGGTTCGGCGTCGGCAAGACCACGATGGTGGGCTCGGTCAGCGAGGTGCCGCCGTTGCGCACCGAGGAGATGCTGACCTCGGCGTCCGAAGGCGTCGACGACCTCTCCGGGGTGGAGGCGAAGAGCACGACCACGGTCGCGCTGGACTTCGGCCGCATCACGATCAGTCCCGAGCTGATCCTCTACCTGTTCGGGACGCCGGGGCAGGACCGGTTCTGGTTCATGTGGGACGAACTCGCGCAGGGTGCGCTCGGCGCCGTGGTCCTGGCGGACACCCGCAGGCTCGACTCGTGCTTTCCCGCCGTCGACTTCTTCGAGCGCAGGGGCCTGCCGTTCGTGGTTGGCGTGAACTGCTTCGACCGGGCGCACCGCTACGGCACGGAAGAGGTGCGGGCGGCACTCGATGTGGGCCCCGAGGTCCCGGTGCTGCTGTGCGACGCCCGCGACCGCGAGTCCACCAAGCAGGTCCTCATCATGCTGATCCAGTACGTGATGTCGACGGCGAACATGATGCCCGCCCGCCACTGACACCGTGTCCGCAGTCTGCGTAGCCGTGTCCGCATCGCGCGGTGCGAACTCGGCTACGTAACCTGCGGACACACCTCAGCGGGCGTGGGCCGTCACCTGGATCATCGGGCTGGCCGGGACCCAGCGGGGCAGCTCGGCGAACTCCTCGACGGAGTCGAGGGTGAACTCGTCGCGGCGGCGCAGCGTGGCCAGCGAGTCTCGGTTGGGGTGGCAGCCCGCCCCGACCCGCTTCCACAGCGGGGTGATGCGGTCCTGCACACGGGCGAGGCGCTCGTCGCCGCGCACGTGCTCCAGCAGCACGAGCGTGCCATCCCGCCGCAGCACGCGCCGTGCCTCGGCCAGCGCGGCGTCGGGGTCGGCCACGGTGCAGAGCACGAGCGTGAAGACCACCGCGTCGAACGACCCGTCGGGAAACGGCAACGACTCCGCGGGCGCGTCCCGGATCTCCACCGGGGCGGCGGCCTCGCCGGTGCGCCGTTCGAGTCGTTTGCGCATGGCCGGGTCCGGTTCGGTCGCCACGATCCGCTCGGCCGCACGCAGGTGCTGGAAGTTCGCGCCGGTACCCGCGCCGACGTCGAGGACGGTACCGGTCAGCCCGTGCAGCAGGTCGTGACGACGTCGGCCCAGGAACCGGCGCTCGGCGGCGTCGTTCATGCGGTCGTAGCACGCGGCGAAGAGTCGGTGTGCTCGCACACCGACCGAGCCTAGTTCGGCACCGCAGGCGCGGCTATGGGCCGTTGGGCCCGTGGATCGCGGCGTCGAGCACCTGCACCGGGTGCCGCAGCGGGATGTCGTCGCCCAGGTAGCGGCGGATCTGGAGCAGGCACCCCGGGTTGGCCGTGACCAGAAGCTCGGGCGCGACGGCGCGCACGTTGTCGGCCTTGCGCGCGCCGAGTTCGGCGGCGGGTTCGGGCTGCACCATGTTGTAGATGCCGGCCGAGCCGCAACACAGCTCGGCCTCGGGCAGGTCGACCAGCTCCAGGCCGGGGATGGTGCGCAGCACCGCGCGCGGCTGGTCGCGCACGCCCTGGGCGTGGCCGAGATGGCAGGCGTCGTGGTAGGCGACCCTGGTGTCCATCCGCCGTCTCGGCGCGCGGGGTTCGAGCTCGGCGAGCAGTTCGGTGACGTCGCGCACCTTGGCGCTCACCCGCCGCGCGCGCTCGGCCCACTCGGGGTCGTCGGCCAGCAGGGTCGCGTACTCCTTCATCGACGACCCGCACCCGGCGACGTTGACGACGATCGCGTCCACGGGCAGCGCCTCGAACGTCGCGATCGTCTCCCTGGCGCGCTCGACGGCGTGGTCCTCGCGTCCCGCGTGCAGGCCCAGCGCGCCGCAACAGCCCTGCCGCCTCGGTGTCAGCACCTCGCACCCCTCGGCGGCGAGCACCCGCTGCGTGGCGGCGTTGACCTCGTGGAAGAACACGTCCTGCACGCAGCCCGAGAGCAGCGCGACCCGGCGCCGCACGGGCCCGGACGGCCGCACCCGCCGGGGCAGTGCCGCGAACGCCTCCCGCAGCCGCACCGGTGGCAGCAGCGCCTGGGTGGCCCGCAGCCGAGCGGGCAGGACGCGTTCCAGCAACCGGGGCAGCCCGGATTTCTGGTAGGCGAGCCCGAGTACCGCCGCCGCCCGCAACCTGCGCCGGTAGGGGAACAGCGCGAAGATCGCGTCGCGGAACAGCCGGTCGGAGGTCTTGCGCTCGACGTGGCGCTCGATCTGCGGGCGGGTGGCCTCCAGCAGCCGGTCGTACTGCACGCCCGAGGGACACGAGGTCACGCAGGCCATGCAGCCGAGGCACGCGTCGATGTGCTCGGTGAACGCCCCCGCCAGCTCGATCTCGCCGCGTTCGGCCAAATCCATCAGGTAGATGCGGCCGCGCGGTGAGTCCATCTCCTCGCCCCACAGCTGGTAGGTCGGGCACGTCGGCAGGCAGAACCCGCAGTGGACGCAGTCGTCGAGCAGTTCCCGCGACGGCGGATGGTGCGAGTCGAAACTCGACGTCGGATCGGTCACGGCGCCTCCTCCACGTCGTCCAGCCAGGTCCCGAGCCTGCCGGGGCACAGCCGCCGCAGGGGATCGAGTTCGTCCTTCAGCGCCCGTAGCGTCCGCACCGCCGAGGGCGGCCGGTTCCAGACCCGGGCGCCGGGCACCGGGCGTCGCACCACCGACGTGCCGCCCGCGGCGGTCACGACGTCGTGGAGTCGATCGACGGCCTCGGCGCCGCCGTCGATGTCGACGGTCGCGACGCCGGTACCGAGTCCGAGAGCCGCGGTCTCGCCGGCCCCGCACTCGTTCACCACGCCGGCAAGCCTGCTCGGCCGCACCCCGAGTCGCACGCTCGCCCCGGTCACCAGCGCCGCGTGCCGTGCCCACGCGGCGTCGGCGGCGTCGTCGTCGAGCACGCTGCCGCCCAGCTCGGCCTCCAGGTGCCGGGCGCGGGTGGTGGTGCCCTCGGCGGTGCCCTCGAGCCGGATCAGCAACATCCCGTCGCACCATTCGAGCGCCACGGGCTCCACCGGGCCGCACAGCACCGGTGCCGCCAGCTCACCGGCCCGCGAGGCGGGGCACTCCACGCCGACCGTGCGCGTGGCGGACGGCAGCGGATGCAGCCGTAACACCACCTCGGCCAGCAGCCCGAACACGCCGTAGGAGCCGTGCAGGAGCTTGGCGAGGTCGTAGCCGGCCACGTTCTTGATCACGTGGCCGCCGGTGCGGGCGATCGTGCCGTCGGCGAGCACGACCGTCGCGCCGATCACCAGATCGCGCAGGGAGCCGTAGGTCAGTGACAGCGGTCCCGCGTCGGCGGTGGCGACGAGTCCGCCGACCGTCGCGCCTCGCGCTGCCCGCGCCGGGTCGAACGCCACCCGCTGCCCGTGCGCGGCGAGTTCGGCCGCGAGGTCCCGCAGTGGCGTGCCCGCTCTGACCGCCACCGTCATGTCCGCGGGGTTGTAGGCCACGATCCCGGTCAGTCCCCGGGTGTCGAGCACGGTCGTGGCCGGGCGGGGCGGATCGGCCCAGCCCGCGGCCGTGCCCGCGCCACGGATCTCGACGGTGCCGCCCTGCTCGGACAGCGCCTCGCTCGCCTCGCGGAGGCCGGTGGGGGCCAGCAGGGTCGATGTCGTTGGTGTCATAGCCGCTCGATCACCCCTGCCTCCTCGAGCGGGTGGGGACGGTAGGGGCCGGGCGCCTCGCCGCACAGCCTCGGCGTGGGCAGAAGCTTGCCGGGATTGCACAGCCGGTCCGGGTCGAACGCGGCACGGACGCGGTCCATCGTGGCGAGGTCGTCGGTGCCGAACATGCGGGGCATCGAACATGCCTTGTCGGTGCCGATGCCGTGTTCCCCAGACAGCGAGCCGCCGAGCTCCACGCACAGTTCCGCGATGCGCCGGGACAGGTCCTCGGCGCGGTCGGCCTCGCCTGCCGCCTCGCTGTAGAGCACCAGTGGGTGCAGGTTGCCGTCACCGGCGTGGAAGACGTTGGCCACCCGCAGCCCCGCGGCCCTGCCCATGTCCTCGATCCGGCTCAGGACCTCGGCCAGCCGGGTGCGCGGCACGACCCCGTCCTGCACGAAGTAGTCGGGGCTGATGCGGCCGACGGCGGCGAACGCCGCCTTGCGGCCCTTCCAGATACGAGCTCGCTCGGCGGCGTTGCCGGCGATGTGCAGCCGGGTGCAGTGGTGCCGCTCGCAGATCGTTCTCAGCCGCTCGAACTGCTCGGCGCACTCGGTGGCCGGTCCGTCGAGTTCGACGACCAGAGCCGCGGCGGTGCTGAGCGTGTAACCGGCGTGGACGGCCTTCTCGGCGGCCTGGATGGCGAGGTTGTCCATCATCTCCACGGCGGCGGGCACGATGCCCGCGGCCACGATGTCACTGACCACCTCGCCAGCCGCGCCGACCGAGTCGAAGTCGGCGAGCAGCGTCCGCACGGTCTCGGGTACGGGCAGCAGCCGCACCGTGATCTCGCAGGCGATGCCGAGCGTGCCCTCGGAGCCGATGAACACGCCACGCAGGTCGGGCCCGAGTTGCTCGCTCGTGTCGCCGCCGAGCGTCACGACCTCGCCGTCGGGCAGCACCACCGTCATCGACAGCACGTGGTTGGTGGTGAAGCCGTACTTGAGACAGTGCGCACCGCCGGAGTTCTCGGCCACGTTGCCACCGATGGTGCAGACCTGCTGGCTGGAGGGATCGGGAGCGTAGTACAGCCCGTGCGGCGCGGCGGCGCGGGTGATGTCGAGGTTCGTGACGCCGGGTTGCAGCGTGGCTCGCCGGTCGAGTGGATCGACGTCGAGCACCCGGCGCAGGCGTTGCAGGGAGATGACCACGCCGTCGGCCACCGGCAGGGCACCGCCCGACAGGCCCGTGCCCGCGCCGCGTGCCACGAAGGGGACGCCGTGCGCGTGGCAGGCGCGCACGGCGGCGGCGACGCCGTCGGTGTCGGTGGGGAGCACGACCAGGTCGGGCACGACGCGAAAGCCGGTGAGCCCGTCGCACTCGTAGCTGCGCAGGCCCACGGGGTCGGTGATGACGTTGGCCTCGCCGACGGCGGAGGCCAGCGCGGAACGCGCCCTCGCGTCGAGCATCTACACCCACCCGCTTTCCGCTTCCCGGAACGCCAATGCCGCTCTCAGGAAAACGGTACCGCGCCCACGGGCGGGGTCAAGGATGCGACGAGGTGTTGGCCGCCTCTCGTCGCGGGCGTGTCGGCTCCGGCGGCGCCGGGCCGGAGTGGTACCAAGAGGCCATGACGTGTGTGAGTTGCCGTACGGGTCTCGACCACTGCCACGGCACGGTGTTGCTGCACGTCGACGGCGGTGCGGAATGCACGAAGCCGGACTGTGCCGACGCCGTCCTCGCGCGCCACGCGCTCGTGGTGGACTGCGACAGCATCGAGGGCGGGTGCGCGTGCGAGGTCACGGCCGAAAGGCTCGCCCACGCGTCATGACGTGATGCGGCGAGCGCGGCCGGTGCCGCGCCGCCTCACCGCGTGCGCTGGGAGGGGACCTGCCTGCCCTCCTCCGGCGACAGTCCCAGCGCCTCCAGCAATTCGGCGCAGTCCTCGGCGTCCACGGCGGCCGATGCGACCGCGCGCACCGCTCTGCGCCGTTGCTCGGGGTCGGGCTCCTCGGTGTAGGGCAGTACCGGTCTCGGGTTCTGGCTCGGAGCGGTCGGGCTGTGTGCGTTCACGGCAGCTCCTCGTCGGCTGGTCGTGGGGGTGGGCTGTGTCTTCTTCCGGCGGATCGGCGACCCGCCAGGATGACGTACCCGCTGGGTGGCGGCGCTACACGTCCGGTTTCCCGCAGCAGGTGACTGGGTACGAGCCGTGACGTGACCGCCCTGGTCACGGAAAGGAGGCTGACGTGGGTATCGACGCATATCTCGCGTTCATCGCCCTGGGCCTGATCATGATCGTGGCAGATGGTCAACTCCTCTACCACAGCGGGAAACGCTATCTGTCCGGTGTGGACTCGGAGGGTGACTCGGTCGGTTCAATGGCCAAACTCGTCACCGTGCTGTTCCACCTCGTCATGTTCGGCTTCCTGGCACTGCTGTCGGTGCTGAACTTCGACTTCGGCGGCAACACGATCCGCGCGGTGGTCGGCAACCTCGGCATCCTGCTGTTGCTGCTCGCCCTCGTCCACGCCGTGACGATGGCGGTGATGTCCCAGATGCACGACGCTCGCGCCACCGACGAGCGGTACACGCGGCCGAGCACCCGCTCCACCGCCAGCACGAACATCCAACTGCAACGTGGTCCGGTGGTGGCTCCCGTTCCCGGTCAGCACGGACGTGACCCGCGCCTGAGCCCGTCGATCGAGGACCAGATGAACTGATCGCGGCAGGCGTCCCCGGCTACTCGGCTGCCGCCGCGGTCCCCCCAGGGCAGCCGAGCGGGCACGGGTCACGAGGTCGGTCAGGCTCACAGGACCATGTTGCACACGGTGAGCACCGCATCGCTATCCGGATACCGGCGAACGGGTGACATGGCTCCCCCGATCGGGTCACGCGCGGGCGGTGGACCGCGCCGCGCGGTGGGCCAGCACGAGCAGGCCCGCGAGCAACAGGAAGTCGAGCACGAAGACGACCCGCTGGAGCAGTCCGACCGGGACCGCGTCCAGCAGCGACAGCGCCGCGGTCAACGGCGCGAACCCGAGCGCGAGGTTGTCGGCGAGGTAGCTGAGGCCGAACAACACGAGGCCGCCGAGCGCGGCCCACACCAGGCGGGCGAGCATCCGACGGGTCCGCCGCAACTCCTCGACGCCCCTGGTGGAGTCGAGCAGGCACACCGCGATGCCGGGCAGGGACAGGAAGGTCAGCAGGCTCGCGTACTGGTGAATCAGCCCGCTGACCGGGTCGATGTCCTCCGTGAAGGTCGCCGGGAACAGCGCGGCCGCCACCAGCCCGGTCGTCGCCACGACGATGAGGATGGTGGCGGTGCGGCTCACGGCCAGCCCGGCGGCGAGCAGCGCACCCCGGACCGCGACGAGCCCCACGGCGAACGACAGCAGGCTGGCCTCCAGCATGCCCTGTCCGGTGTCGGTGAACGCGTAACGGCTGATCGGATCGGCGATCGGGTCGAACGAGCTGATGGCGTGCAGGATCGTCAACGTGAACAGTGCCCACCCCAGTGCGGCGGTGGCCGCGAGCGTCCAGGTGTGAACCCGGGCGGAAGCGACCTCGGTGGTCGCCGCTTTGGTCCCCAGTTGCCCCATGCCACCCATTGTTCCGGCCCGGGCACCCGGTGTCCTCAGGGTTTTGCCCGGATTATGGCTCGTCAGCCTCGAAATCGATCAGGACGAGGGCCTGGTCGTCGTGCTGTTTCGAGCGCGGCCAGCGCCGCGCGTCGGCGTCGGCGGCCTCGGCCTCGCGCACCACGTCGAGCACGGCGTCGGCGCCGCGCTGGCGGGCGAGGCGCAGCACGGCGTCCCAGTCGAGCAGGCGGTAGGTGTCGACGCCGATCGACACGCCGTCGCTGGCCAGCACCGCGGCCCCGACCTCGGCACGGGGCCAGCGGCGGCGCAGTGCGTGGCGAGCCGCGTCCGGCACGGCTTCGGCCACCCAGAACCCGCCGTCGCTGTTGCGCAGCCGGTCCACGGCGGCCCGGTCGCGCAGCGCACCGGCCACGCGGAGCCGGTCGAGCCGGTCGTCCACCAGCACCTCGGGTCCGGTCGCCGTGAACGCCACCACGGGACTGTCGGCCAGTACGAGAGCGTCGACGTGGCGTGCGCTCCACCGCAGCATCGCCACCGTGCTCGACGGTGAGTGGCGCGGGGTGAGCCCGTACTCGGCCGCCGTCGAGGCGATCGCCGCGGCCAGTGTGTCGGTGAGGTCCCGCTCGGGTTCGGCCCGCAGCAGTGCGTCGAGCCTTCGGGCCAGCCGGTGCGAGTACCAGCCGCCGCTGGGTAGCCCGTCCCGCAGTTCCGTCGCGCCGTCGAGCACCACGGCGGTGTCGGCGGTGACCACGACCCGGTCCTCGGTCGGGCGGGGGCGGCCGTCGACACCGACGCCCGCGCGCTCGGCGATGTCGATGCGAGGCATTCTCACCCGTGCCTTCGCTTGGGCGCCCAGGCGACGTGGGGAAGGAAGAGCTGGGTGAGCGGGCCGATCGCCAGCGCGTACAGCACGGTCCCCACACCGACCGTGCCGCCCAGTAGCCAGCCGATCGCGAGCACGGTGACCTCGATGGCCGTGCGGACCAGCCGCACCGACCGGCCCGTGCTGGCCGCCAACCCGGTCATGAGCCCGTCCCGAGGGCCCGGCCCGAGACGCGCGCCGACGTAGACCGCCGTCGCGAGGCCGTTCAGCACGATCCCGCCCAGTAACAGGGCGGACTGCCAGGCGAGGTGGTGTGTGTCGGGCAGCACCAGCCGCACCAGATCGACCACTACCGCGATCACGGCGACGTTGGCGACGGTGCCGATGCCGACGCGCTGTCGCAGCGGGATCCACAGGACGAGCACCACCACGCCCGTCAGCGCGGTGACCATGCCGAACGTCAGCGAGGTCCGCCCGGCGACACCCTCGTGCAGGACGTCCCAGGGATTCAGGCCCAGCCCGGAACGGGTCATCATCGCCATGCTCGTGCCGTAGCACGCGAGTCCGAGCAGCAGCTGGGTCAGCCGGAAAGCCGGGGCCGTGGTGACGGGGACGGGACTGAGCTCGACGGAGGTCTGCACCGAAGCCACCCGCTCACTATGGCCAGCGACCGTGCCCGGTGACAGAGCCAATCGGACCGGCAATGGCCGTGGCCGCCGTGTCGTGCGACACACCGCAGGGAAAAGCCGGTGCGCCGGATGCGAGGTCAGGCCGTCACTCCAGGGAAAAGGACGGTGTGGCATCCGGCGCACCGGCTTGTCGCCGTGCCCGGGGGAGGGCACGGGCGCCGTGGGCCCTCCGGCATTGCCCCTCGCCATGCCGGAAAGCCCCTCGGCTCAGGTGCGTGTCGGGACGGGGTGTCCACCCGGCGCGGTGGGTGGACACCGCCGACACGCACCCGCGGGCCTCGGAGCCGCGGGGGCAACGCGGAGCCGAGACCATGACCCGACTCGGCCAGGCGCGGTCGGCCGAGCGGGAAGGGGGGAATACACGGGACAACCTCTCGGTAAACGACAGTCGAGGGACAGGACCGTCATCGGTGACAGCGCGGGAGGTTCCGCGAGCCGCCGACCAACCGAGTACGGGTCAGTCGGGCGAGGTCGTCGGCAGGGCAGCCGCCCTGCCCGCGCCGACGACGTCCTGGTCGCGGCTGACGCCGAGCAGGCGCAACTGGGTGACCGTCGGGAGGTCACCCAGGACGCCGACCTCGCCGCGAGCGGCGTGGGTGCCGTCCTGATGGTGCGCCACGGTGGTCGAGGGACCCGCGACGGACGCGGGCGCGGGCGGTGAGGGCACCAGGGGCCCGAGTGGGCGCTCGGGCCCCTCGGCCTCGGAGTGCCGGGTGTCGTGGGCGTCGTCGGTCGGTACGGGCGAGATCCACGGTGAAGTGGTCGTGTCCCGCTCACCGGTCCGGTCGGGGCCCGACGGCGACGTCACCGTCGGCTGCTCGGCGTCCGTCAAGGGCGCCGCGGGCACCGAAGGCTCCGCGCGCGGCTCGGCGGGTTCGGTGGGGGCCGTCGCACCCGGTGGGCCGGGGGCCGGGTCGCCGGACCCGATCGGCAACCGGGGGAGTTCGATGCCGGGCAGCGTGTCGGTGAGCCCGGAACCGGGCAGCTCGGCCGGGACGTCCACGACCTCCTCCACAGCGCCGCCGACGGTGTCGGTGACCGCCGGCAGTGCCTCGCCGAGCATCCCGGTGAGTTCCGTCGCGGTGGCGGTCAGCTTCGAGGTGGTGCCCAGCAGCGTCCCGGTGGTCGCGCCGAGCAGTGTGGGGTGCTCGTCGTCCTCACTCGGCGCGACCCGGGGGCCGTCGGCGGGCAGCAGCGCGCTCTCACCGCAGGGCAGTGGCACCGAGGCGGGCTCCGAGCCGTCCTCGGACTCCGGCTGCTCCGGCTTCTGCGAGTCCGGCGAGTCGGTGCTGTCGGTGCTGTCGGTGCTGTCACTGCCGTCGCTGCCGTTGCTGCCGTGCGGCTCGTCGGCGTCGCCGGCGGGCGCGGTCGGTGTGCCCGGCTCCGCAGGTGTCGTGTCGTCGGCGTCGTCGCCGTTGCTCTCCGGGGCCGTCGGCTCGACCGGCTCGTCGGTATCGGGGTCGTCGGCGCAGTCGAGTGGGCCGGGTGACGCGGGCTCTGAGCGGGTGTCCTCAGGTGGGGTCGTGGCGACCGACGGGCAGGGGGCCGCCTCGTCTGCCGGGGCGGTGGTCGGTTCCTGGGCGGTGGCGGTTCCGGCGAGGACGGCGGAGACGAGCCAGCCGCCCACGGCGAGCGCGACCACGGCCAGGAACCGGCGGAGAGACAGTGGCAGGGGAGCGCGGCGGCGCACCGCCCACACAGCCCTCACCGCCATCACCACCTGTCGTGCTCCGTGCGTCGCGTTCGCGGCCCGCGTTCGTTCGTGATCGCGAACGACCCCCGGCTTACCCCGGGACTGCTATTTCTAGCACCCCGCGCGAGTGTTTCACCCCGTCGGTGTGCGATCCACCCCGGACGGCGGAACCGAACCCAAGGTACGCAACCGCTCAATCGCTTCGTCGAGCACCTCGTGACGTTTACAGAAAGCAAACCGCAGCAGATGCTTCCACTCGTTCGGGTGGTCGGTGAACACGCTGACGGGGACTGCGGCGACACCGACCGACTCCGGAAGTCGCCATGCGAGTTCCTCCGCATCGGTGAATCCGAGCGGGCGGATGTCCGCGCAGACGAAATAGGTCCCCTCGCTGCGGCGGATACCGAAGCCCGCCTCCGCCAGGCCCGCGCACAGCCGGTCGCGCTTGGCCTGCAGCGACGTGCGCAGCGAGTCGACCCAGGGGAGCTCGTGCCGGAGCGCGTGCGCGACCGCGGGCTGGAGCGGCCCCCCTGACACGAACGTGAGGAACTGTTTCGCCGCGCGGACGGCGGCCGTGAGTTCCGGGGTGGCGCAGACCCAGCCGATCTTCCAGCCGGTGCAGTTGAACGTCTTGCCCGCGCTGGAGATCGAGACCGTGCGGGGGGCCATGCCGGGGAATGTGGCCAGCGGCCGATGCCGCGTGTCGTCGAAAACCAGATGCTCGTACACCTCGTCGGTGATCGCGATCAGTTCGTGTTCGACGCACAACTCCGCGAGCGTAGCCAGTTCGGAATCGGTGAAGACGGTTCCGGTGGGATTGTGAGGTGAGTTGAGCAGAATCGCTTTCGTGTTCGGCGTGATGGCGTGGCGCACGGCGTCGAGGTCGAGGGCGAACCGGTCACCGTCCGGCACGAGCGACACCACGCGGCGCCTCGCCCCCGCCATCGCGACCGCCGCGGCGTACGAGTCGTAGTAGGGCTCGACGACGATCACCTCGTCACCGGGGCCCGCGAGGGCGAGCAGGCTCGCCGCGATGGCCTCGGTGGCACCGGCCGTGACGAGGATCTCGCGGTCGGGGTCGTACTCGGTGCCGTACCGCGCGCGGTGTGCCGCGATGGCCTCCCGGAGTTCGGGCCTGCCCGGCCCCGGCGGATACTGGTTGGCGCCCCCGAACAGGGCGTCTCGCGCCGATTCGAGCATCCCGGCCGGGCCGTCGGTGTCCGGGAAACCCTGCCCGAGGTTGACGGCCGACGTGCGGCTCGCCAGGGCGGTCATCTCGGCGAAGATCGTGGAAGTGAACGGTCGGAGGCGTTCGACGAGTACAGGTTCGCGCACGAGGATTCATCCTCACGGACAATCACGGTATGGAGCAAACGACGCCGGCCGAACTGCCGGTGGGGCGGCCGGGGGCGAGTGAGCGCGAGGAAGCCAAGCGACGCGGCCTGCGGCGGATGAAGCTGGTCGCGCTGTCCTTCCTCGTCGGCGCGACGGTGATCTTTCTGTTGACCAGCTGGGCGCAGGCGCGGGGCTGGCCCGCCTGGGTCGGCTACGTCCGCGCGGCGGCGGAGGCCGGGATGATCGGCGCGCTCGCCGACTGGTTCGCGGTCACCGCGCTGTTCCGCCACCCGCTCGGGTTGAAGATCCCGCACACCGCGATCATCCCGAGGAAGAAGGACGTGCTCGGCGACAGCCTCGGCGACTTCGTGGGCACGAACTTCCTGTCCGAGCCCGTCGTCCGGGCCAAGCTGCGGCGCGTGGAGACGTCGCGGCGGGCGGGGGAGTGGCTGGCCCGCCCCGACAACGCCGAGCGGGTCACGGCCGAGATGGCCACCGTCGTGCGCGGCGCCGTCACGGTGTTGCGTGACGAGGACGTGCAGGCCGTGATGGAACAGGTGGTCGTCCGGCGCATCGTCGACCGGCAGTGGGGACCGCCGCTGGGCAAGCTGCTCCAGCAGATCCTCACGGACGGCGCCCATCACCGCCTGGTCGACCTCGTGGTGGACCGCGCCTACGAGTGGGTGCGGGAGAACCACGAGACGGTGCTGCGGGTCGTGTCCGACCGGGCGCCGTCGTGGTCGCCCCGGTTCGTCGACTCGATGCTCGCCGACCGCGTGTACGGGGAGGTCCTGTCGTTCGCGTGGGCGGTCAAGACCGACGTCAACCACCCGATGCGGCTCGCCGTCGACCGGTTCCTCGTGGAGTTCGCCCGGGACCTGCAGTCCGACCCGGAGACGATGGCGCGCGCCGAGGCGGTCAAGCAGCAGTTGGCCGAGCACCCCGAGGTCCGGAAGGTGATCGACTCGGCTTGGTCGACGGCCAAGGACATGCTGCTCACCGCCGCCGAGGACCCGTCAAGCGAGCTGCGGCGGCGGGTCGCGACCGGGCTCGCCACGCTCGGGCACCGGCTGCAGGACGACCCGGCGCTGTCGCGGAAGGTCGACGGCTGGGTCGAGGGCGTGGCGGCGTACGTGGCGAACCACTACTCCGGCGAGGTCACCACGATCATCACCGACACCGTGGAGCGCTGGGACGCCGAGCAGACCTCCCGCAAGATCGAGTTGCAGGTGGGTCGGGACCTCCAGTTCATCCGTATCAACGGCACGGTGGTCGGCGCGCTCGCAGGCGTGGTCATCTACACGGTGGCGCAGCTGCTGTTCTAGCTCGTTCGTCCCGTAGAGCCCCTGACACATTGGCGTTCGATTAGGGAGCGGCGGCCAGGCGGACGCGTCGCAAGGCGGAGGAGCGTCCGCGTACTGGAAGTACGTGGGCGCTACTCCAACGCGGCGAGGCGCCGGCTGGGCGTCGCGAGCCGAACAGACCAATGTGTTAGGGGCTCTTAGTTCGTGACGAGGTAGAGCGAGCCCACCTGGCGGGTCGCGCTCTCGTCCGGGTGCGGGTAGCGGAGCACGGGAACCGGCTTGCCGACGGGCACGCCGGTTCCCCGCTCCTGCTTGCTGAACGTCAGCGTCCCGCTCCCACCCTGCACCTCGTGCAGCACGTTCAGGTTGAGCAGCTGCGCCCGGACATCGCGTGCCGTTGGGGCCGACGCCGCGCCCTCGGGAGCCGCCAGCCGGATGGCACTCGCCGCCGTGAGCAGGGCGTCGTGCATCATGATCGCCCCGCCGTCGTCGAGATGGTCGCCGTGGAAGTGCTTCTCGAAGGCCGTACGGAAGTCGCCGTAGTACTCGGGTGTGTCGGGGTCGTCCTGGTTCGCCCGCCATCCTTCGGCGTCCACCGTGGCGGCCGAGATGATGGTCAGGTTGGCGTCCGCCAGCTCGTCCTCCGAGCCGCGGAGCACGTCGCCGAGTTCCAGTCCGGCCGTGAGGATGGTGAGCGGCAGGCGGTAGCAGGTGCGCTGCTCCAGCGAGTCGAGGAACGCCGCGAGATCGACCTCCCGGCCCGCGTACAGCACCGCACGCAGTCCCTCGGCCGCCGCCGCGCAGATACTGGCGCGGACACCGGCGAACAGGTTCGGTTCGGCCGTGCGTGCCAGCGACGAGCCCGCGAACTGCTGGGTGGGAAAGTGCAGCATGTCGGCCATCTGACGCTGGAACTGCCGCTCCAGCGTCTGGGTGTAGAGGTCGAGCCCGGCGTCGGAGTTGGAGTCGCGCACGAGGATGGCCGAGTCGATGTCGGTCTCGGCGGTGAGGTACTGCCGGAGTGCCTCGACGTAGTGGCGGTTGCTCGGTGAGGTCTTCACGAGACCGGGGATGCGTTCGTAGTCGAATCCGTCGGCGGTGAGATAGGCGCCGACCATCGGGATCCCGTGCCGCGAGAGCATCGCGGCCTGCTGCTGCGTGTGCTTCGCGCTGATGCCCAGCCCGATGACGCCGACCACCGGGTTGTCCCGCGTGCTCAGGTCGATGATCTCTTCGGTGACCTCCCGCCACTGTTGCTCGGAGGTGCCCTGGTTGGCGAGCAGCAGCTGGATCTGCGGACTGGCGTCGCCCGCGACCGCCGTGGTGTTCACCCTGCGCAGCGCCGTGTACGCGCCTTCGAGCCGGTTGCGGACCTGCTCGGCAGGCAGACCGCCGCGCGCGGTGGCGGTCAGCGGGTCCACCAGCACGAGAGTGACGTAGTCGGAGGTGGCCTCCCGCACCCTGGCGTTCTCGGCCGCGATCTTCTCCTGCACGTGGGCCAGTTCCGGGTGGAACTCGTACGAGCCGTCGGTGACACCGATGCAGTCGTCGTCCACGACCGACACCCCGGACCACGGGGTGCCGCACGAGCGCATGATCGTCGTGCCGCCCCACACCGCACCGGCCAGCACCAGCACGACCACCGCCACCAGCGCGGTGCGCCTGCGCCGCCGCCGCTTGCGTGCCGTGCCGGTCAGCGGCGGCACGATCTCGTCGAACGACTCACTCATCCTGGCCTCCCCTCGCCGTTGAGCCCGTCAGTCCCACCACTCGGCCTCCCTGCGGTGCCGCCGCGTCGCCTCGAGGAACACGGTGTGCGGGCCGCCGGGACACAGCCGCGACACGGCGGAGAAGTCGTCGGCGATCTGGAGGTGCAGATCGCGTCGGCGGCTGTCGGTGAACGGGTCGGCCGCGATCCGCAGCGCCGCCACCAGCCTGGCCACGCACACCAGCGGTTCGTCCGGTTCCGCCTCGTCGAGTCCGGCGCGGACCTCGTCGATCGGGGCCTCGGTGTGCCGGTGCTGGGACGGGGCGAGAGTGACGGCTTCGAGCAGCTCGAACCACACCTCGCTGTGGAGTTCGAGCAGCCGGTCGTAGAGCTGGCGCGTCACGTAGCCGAGTTCGTCGTCGGCGAGTGCGTAGTAGAGGTCGCCGGTCTCGTCGCCCTCGGCCCGGCACAGCACTCGCAGCCTGGCGTGGACACCCGACCAGCTCGGCAGGTCGGACTCTCCGCCGCGCGCGGCGAGGCGACGGCGGAGCAGCCGGTGCAGCAGGGTACGGCCCGCGGACTCCTCGGCGGGCCACAGGATCGGGTCGAGCACCTCCTCGTAGCCGGTGAGCCCGCTGACGAGCAGGTCCTGCTGGCCGGCCAGCGCGAGGGCGTGTTGCCGCTGCCGCGCCGCCGAGCAGGTCACCAGGTCCCGCAGCGCCACGTCGGAGACCTCGCCGAGCAGCCGTTCCAGCAGCCGTTGCTCGACCGTCGGCACCGATTCCGCGAAGTGGCCGGGTTCGTCCCTCTCGAGCATCGACTCCGGGGCGAACCACCGGCTCGGCGCCGCCGTGGCCGCCGCGTCGACCAGCAGCCGGGTCGCGGCGGAGTGCCCGCCGGTGAGCTGGTGAACCACCCGGCTCAGGCACTGGTTGTCTCCCCAGTCCATCGCCATGTCGGTGACGGTGCGGGCCACCTCGTCCTCGGTGAGGTCGGGCAGCCGGTAGCGCAGCCACCAGCGCTGCGGTGACTCGGCGATCGAGCCGCCCGCGCCGAACCGGGGCAGCTCTTCGCGGGCCACGGTCTCCACGCCGTCGGCGACGTCCGACAGCAGCGCTCCCCTGCTGGTGGCCACCACGGTGAGCGGGTCGGCGTCCTCCTCATCGCCCGCGACCCGTTGCCGCCGCGCGCGCACGAGCTGGTGCAGGAAGCGGCGGCCGAGTTCGGTGTCGACGTTGTCGAGCAGCACGACGCAGTTCACCGACCGTTCGTCGGCCTGCCTGCCCTTGCCGAACTCGGCGCGCAGGTCCGCGAGGAAGGCGGACCAGAGCAGGTCGTCGATCCGCTGCCGGGTGTCGTCGTCGCCGTAGTCGCTGGCCCAGCGGTTAAGATCGACCAGCACGTCGATGGGATCGTGGAGCAGTCCCAGGTCGCGGTGGCCGTACCAGTCCTGGAACGCGCCCAGCACGAGCCGCCTGCTCACGGACCGGTCCGCCAGCCATTCGATCACGGAGTCCAGCAACCGGGTCGGTGGCACGGGCACTCCCGAGGGGCCGACGGTCGCCAGCACCTCGCCCGCCGTTTCGGCGAGCACGCCGCGCACGGTGTCGAAGCCGCGGTGCCGCTTGAGCGCGTCGACGACCTGGTGCCGGGCCTTCTCGTGGTCACGCAGGTCCAGTTCGAGCGACATCGCGAGCTGTCCCACGATGAACCGGGGAAAGCCGAGGGAGTCGTACCGGGGCCGTTTGCGGCTCAGGTCGAACGCGATGGCGGAGAGCAGTTGCGGCACGGTGGCGTGCCGGTTGGTGTCGAGGTCCAGCCTGGCGTGCGGGATGGACTGGTCGAGCAGGTCCGCGAGCGCGGTCACGAGCGCGCTCTTGCCCGACCCGCGAAATCCCTCCACCACCAGCACCGGCACGTGTCTGCTCCGCAGTGCGCCGTTGCGCTCCTCTCGCGTCATCAGGACCTTGACCAGATCTATGACGCCCTTCAGCCCGTAGACCCGGTGATCGATCGTCGCCACGGTGGTACACACCTCCCGGCAAAACAGGCTCAGCACTCTACTCTGCTGTTTCACCCTGCCGGGGCGTTTTGCCGACGATGACCGGTAACCACCCGGTCAAGATCGGTCGCTGTTCGCGGGAGTGGCACGGCTGTCTCGCGCTCCGGCACACACGGCGCTTTCACTCCGGAGGGTGAAGTTATCCACAGCCCCGAGAGTTATCCACCGAGTTATCCACAGGGCATTCGCCGACTTTGGAGGTTCGATGAGTACGTCGATCAGGTTGGACTGCGTGGTGCTGGACTGTCCCGACCCCGAGCGGCTGGCGCGGTTCTACGGCGCACTGCTGGGCTGGGTCGCGGACGAGCCCGAGGACGACGGCAACTGGGTGACACTGCGCGACCCCGCCCGGAGTGGCGCCACGGGGGCTCCGATCGCGCTGGCGTTCCAGCGTGACCCGGACTTCCTGGCGCCGACCTGGCCGTCGCCCGAGCGGGCGCAGATGTCGCACCTGGACTTCCTCGTGACCGACCGGGATTCACAGGGGCGGCGGGCGCTCGAACTCGGTGCGACCCTGCTGCGGGACTCGCCAGGGGCGAGCTTCACCGTGTACGCCGACCCGGCCGGCCACCCGTTCTGCCTGTGTGACCATCCCGCGTGAGGCAGAGTACCCCGAGTGTATACGTCGGGTGTATAGTCCGGGCGCATGTCGATCGGACGAGCATTGCCGGGCCGCCCGCCTGACACGGCGGCCCGCCAGGAACCCGGCCTCCTGCGCGCCCACGACGGGCACACCTACGACAGCGGGGTGCCCGCATGCACGCGCTGAGGGAGCTCGTACTCGGGGCGCGACTCGCGTTCCGGGCGGGTCGCAGCCGGGGAACGGGGCTGGTGCGCACGGCGTTGACGGCGCTCGGCATCGGACTGGCCGTGGCCGGGCTGCTTCTGGTGTTCGCGTCGGGCAACGGGCTGCAGGAACGCCTCGACCGCGTCGCAGGGCGGACGGCGGTGACCGCCTCGGCGGGGGAGCCGTCGCTGGCGTACCTGGAGGTGCCGTCGAGCTACCGGGGCAGCGAGCTCACGGCGGTCTACCTGCACCCGGAGCACGGGGACGCGCCCGTTCCCCCGGGGCTGGACACACTGCCCGCGCCGGGCGAGGTCGTGGTCTCGCCCGCGCTGTCCGCCTTGCTGGACTCGGACGGGGGCGCACTGCTGCGGCCGCGGTTCGCCGAGACGCACATCGCGGGCACGATCGGCGACGAGGGGGTGGCCGAGCCCGGCGAACTCCGCTACTACGTGGGCGCGGGTCCCGACCTGCGCGAGGCGGGCAGTGTGGAATCGGTCGGCGGGTTCGGCGTGCCGTCCGGGGCGCTGAGCCTGGGGCCGTTCTTGACCTTCGTGCTGGCGATCGCGGGTGCGGTGCTGGTGAGCCCGCTGCTGGTGTTCCTGGCCTCCAGCGGCAGGCTCGCCGTGGCGGATGCCGAGCGGCGGTTGTCCGCGCTGCGGCTCGTGGGCGCCGATGTGGGCCAGATCCGGCGGATCGCGGCGGCGGAGTCGCTCGTCGGGGCCCTGATCGGGCTGGTGCTGGCGGGAGGACTGTTCCTGGCGGGTCGCCCGCTGGTGGCCGCGGCCGACCTCGGCGGGCTGAGCCTGTTTCCCGAGGCGATGGTGCCGCCCTGGCCCGTGACTGTGCTCGTGTCGGCCCTGGCTCCCGTTGTCACGGTCGGTAGCGCGCTCGCCGGGCTGCGCCACGTCATCGTCGAGCCGCTCGGCGTGGTGCGGGAGTCCGCGACGACCCAGCACCGGCGCGGCGGCTGGCGGGTGGCGCTCGTGGTGGTGGGCGTGGCCCTGTTCTTCCCCGATGTGTGGTTCGGCGTCGACGAGCGGAGTGGAGCGAGCGCGGTGTTCGCGGGTGCCGGGTCGATGGTGCTGCTCGTGGGAGTCCCGGTGCTGGTGCCGTGGCTCGTGGAACGCGGTGTGCGGCGACTGCGCGGCGGGCGGCCGTCCTGGCAGCTCGGCATCCGCAGGCTCCAGCTCGACATCGGCACGCCCGCGCGGGTGGCGGCGGGCGTCACCGTGGTGCTCGCGGGCGCGGTGGCGTTGCAGGCACTCTTCGGCGGCCTCGCCGACCGCGACGAGCGGGGATCGGATCTCGCGTACGTGACGTCGACGGAGTCCGAGCAGCAGGTGCGGGAGCTGGTCGCCGGGGCGCCCGGGGTGACGCCGACGGGGCCGTGGGAGTTCAGGCTCGACCCGGCCGTGCCCGAGGCGGCGGAGCACCTGCGCAACGGCCTCGCACCGCTCGGCTGGCGGGTGAGCGTCTACCGCGATGCCGATCGGGACGGGGCGGCGAACACGGCGGGCACGCTCGCCGCGCTCCTCGGCACCGCCTCGACCTTCACGCTGCTGCTCGCGGGAGCCAACCTGCTGGTCCTGACCAGTGCTCAGGTGATGCAGCGGCGGGCCGCCTTCGCGGCACTGCGGGCCACCGGAGTACCGGAGGGAGTGCTCGCCCGCTCGCTGCTCTGGCAGAACGGGGTGCCGGTGTGTCTCGGCGTGGTCGTCGCCTCGGCGGTGGGGCTCGGCACGGCCGCACTGGTCGGCAGGCTGCTGGGAGTGTCCGTCCAGCCCTCCTGGCTCGTGGTGGGGGGATACTCGGCCGCATCCGTGCTGCTGGTGCTGGCCGTCACGGGTGCGTCACTGGTGACGTTGCGCGCCGCCGTCCGCGACGGCTTGCCGCGAGGCGGTTGAGTCGAGCGGGGTGTCACACGGAGGAAGCGAATCTGCGTAGGCTGTGATCGTGATCTGTCCCAAGTGCCAGAACGT
The DNA here is from genome assembly GCF_005862235.1 of Saccharomonospora piscinae. Classification (GTDB taxonomy): domain Bacteria; phylum Actinomycetota; class Actinomycetes; order Mycobacteriales; family Pseudonocardiaceae; genus Saccharomonospora; species Saccharomonospora piscinae. Next base: position 816,130 of record NZ_VCEK01000002.1, read on the forward strand.
GATGACGACCGTGGACAAGAACGGCGTCCACCTCGAACAGTGTGGTGGGTGCCGGGGCATCTTCCTGGATCGCGGCGAGCTCGAACAGATCGTGAACGCGGAGAACTCCTTCTACGCGTCCGCGCCCCCGCCGCCCTACAGCCCCGGCTCGCACCCGCCGCCCCCGCCCGCGGCACCCGGTCCGCCGCCCACCCAGCACTACGGCCGCGGTTACGACGACTCCCCGAAGCCGTACCGGGGCGGTCACGGTGGTTACGGCGCCCAGCACAGCGGTCGCTACGACGACTCGCCGAGGCCATACCACGGTGGGTACCGCGATTCGCCGGGGCCGTACGGGCACGGTCGCAAGCGCAAGCGCAGTTTCCTCGAGGGCCTGTTCGACTGACGCGCACGGTGCTGGATCTCAAGATCTGCCCCGGTTGCGGTGATCGGGCGCGCCGTCCGGTCGTCGAGGCGGGACTGCTGGTGTGCGCGGTGTGTGAGCACCGCGCGCCCTTCCGCCGGTTGCCGCTGCTGGCCCTGACGGGGCCCAGCGGCGCCGGCAAGTCCACGGTGGGCCCCGAACTCGCCCGCAGGCTCGCGGGCGAGGCTGTGGTGCTCGAACAGGACGTGCTGTGGACGGCGGGGCTGCGCGACGACGTCGACGGCCACCCCGCGTTCCGTTCCACGTGGCTGCGGATGGCCGCGATGATCCACCAGAGCGGGCGTCCCGTCGTGCTCTGCGGGACGGTCGTGCCGCCCGAGTTCGAAGACCTGCCGGAGCGCGTGTTCTTCTCGGCCGTCCACTACCTCGCGCTGGTGGCGGAGCCGGACGCGCTGGCGGCGCGGCTGCGGGTGCGGCCCGCGTGGCGGGGCTGGGACGAGGCGCGGATCGCGGAGATGCTGGAGTTCAACGCCTGGTTGCGCCGGGAGGCCGGGACGCTGTCGCCGCCCGTCGAGCTGTTCGACACGACCACGGCGTCCCGGGAGCACGCGGCCGACCACGCCGAGCGCTGGGTGCGCCGGGTGCTCACCCGAACGGGTGCGAACTGAGCGCTTGCAGGAGTTAGCGCTCGCGCGTACCGTCGACGGTGAAGGAGGTGTCGGGGCGTCATGACGTCGACGTCGGAATCCCACGACAACACCGGGGGCCCGATCGACCGGGTCGCCGACCTCGGCAAGGACCTCGGAAAGGACATCGGCTCCTACATCCGCCAGCAGCGGAACAACGCCGAGATCTCGCTGCGGCAGCTGTCGAAGCTCGCCGGAGTGTCCAATCCGTACCTCAGCCAGATCGAGCGCGGATTGCGCAGGCCGAGCGCCGAGATCCTGCAACAGATCGCCAAGGGGCTGCGAATCTCCGCCGAGGCGTTGTACGTGCAGGCGGGGATTCTCGACCACCCCGTCGGTGGTCCCGTCGTCGATGCCGTCCGTGCCGACACCTCGCTGACCGAGCGGCAGAAACAGGTGCTGCTCGACGTGTACGAGTCGTTCCGCCGGGAGAACCGGAGTCCCGACCACGAGGAGTGAGGCACGATGGCGACCACCACAGACGACGTCCGCAAGGTGATGAACACGGCGATGGAGCAGGTCAGGACGTCGTTGCTGGCCGCGCTCGGCGCGGGCAGCATGGCAGGCCAGGCCGTGTCCGACGCCGTGTCGAAGGCGCGGACACGGGTCAGCTCCAGCAGTGAGACGGCGAAGAAGAACATCGAGGACCTGCCGTCGGAGCTGGAGGGCCTGCGCGAGCGGCTCGACCCGGCCGAACTGCGCACACTGCTGGACGAGTACACCGACGCCGCGCTCAAGCTGTACCGCCGGCTCGCCGAGTCGGGGGAGCAGACCTGGGAGCACTCGGTGGAGCCCCAGGTCAAGCGAAGCATCGAGCAGTTCGAGGAGGCGCTGAACACCGCGCAGGAGCGGGTCGACGGCCTCGCCACCGACACCAGGGAGCGCGTGGACGAGGTAGTGGCACTGCTGACGCGGCGGGCGCACGAGGTCGAACAGAAGGTCGAGACGCCGAAGACCGAGGCGAAGGCCAAGTCCGCCACCGAGGCGAAGTCCCAGACGCCGAAGGCCGAACCGGCCGAAGCAGCCGGAGCCAAGCCCGCACCCAAGACCGCGAAGCCCGCCGAGTCCAAGCCGAAGGCTGCCAAACCCGCGAAGAAGACCGAGTCGGCGCGCAAGAAGGCCATGAAGCCCGAGGCGGGAACGCAGGCTCGCACCGCCCAGCGAAGCACGTCGAACGGAAGCTCGAACCCCTCCGCCGACGCGCGGTGACGCGGCCGTCGATCACTCGGCCCGGTGGGCGTCCTGACGTAGGCTGGGCTGCGTGCCGCCTTTCGCCTACTACATCGTCATGGTCATCGACTGGGCCGGAGTGCTCGTCGGGCTGGTCGCGTTCGCGCACGCCGTCACACAACGCTCGGACGCCTACACCGCCGCCGACCGGCTGACCAAGCCCGCGTGGCTGGCCATCACCGGTGGTTCGACGGCGGCCATGCTGCTGTTCCAGTTCTACGGTGCCGGCATGATCTTCTGGCTCGCCGCGCTCGTGGCCACCCTGGTCTACGTCGTGGACGTCCGGCCGAAGCTGATCGAAGTCCAGCGCGGCGGATCGAGCTGGTGAACGGCGGGGATACGGTCGAGGCGTGACTGACTGGACGATCGCCGGAACCCTGACTCCCGTTCCGGCCGCCGAGCATCCCGAGTTGCTGGCCCCGCCGGTGGTCGAGGCACTGGCCTCGCTGGACGGCCCCGTCGGCGTCGTGGAGATCGATCCCGAGCTGGCCGACACCGCGGAGTTCTGCGAGGCGTACTCGTCGCCGCTGTCGGCCTCGGCCAACTGTGTCGTCGTGGCGGGCAAGCGCGGCGGGTCGGTGCGCCACGCCGCCGCACTGGTGCTCGCCACCACCCGCGCGGACGTGAACAACGTGCTCCGCCGCGAACTCGACGTGCGCAAGGCGTCGTTCGCCCCGATGGACGAGGCGGTGCGGCTCACGGGCATGGCGTACGGCGGCATCACGCCGCTCGGGCTGCCCGGCGACTGGCCCGTGTTCGTCGACCGGGCGGTGGCCGAGGCCGCCGAACTGGTTGTGGGCAGCGGCATCCGGGGTAGCAAGCTCCTGGTGACCGGCGCGACGCTGGCGGCGCTGCCCGGCGCCGAGGTGATCGACGGGCTCGCCCGGTGAGAACGGTCGACGACACAGGGAGGGACTCCGCACATGGGTAAGGTCACGGCCACGGCCGAGCGGACCATCGACGCGCCGGCGGACACGGTGCGTGAGCGGCTCGCGGACTACCGCGACGTGCGACCGCGCATCCTCACCGAGCACTACCGCGACTACGCCGTCGTGGAGGGCGGCACGGGCGCGGGCACGGTGGCGCGCTGGAAGCTCCAGGCGACGTCGAAGCGCGTGCGCGACGTCCGGGCGACGGTCGGTGAGCCCGAGCACGGCGTCCTCACCGAGACCGACGCCAACTCCAGCATGGTCACCACCTGGACGGTGTCGCCGCGGGGAGAGGGCAGCGTGGTCCGGGTCGTGACGAGCTGGGACGGCGCGGGCGGTATCGGCGGATTCTTCGAGCGCACCTTCGCCCCGCGTGGGTTGCAACGCATCTACGACGGCGTGCTGGCCAAGCTCGCCGAGGAAGTACGAGGTCAGTGATGACGGCGACCGAGGTACGGCTGGCGTCGCGTCCCGAGGGCGCGCCCAGTGCGGACAACTTCGACATCGTGGACGTCGAGGTGCCCAGCCCGGGACCGGGAAGGGTGCTGGTGCGCAACACGTGGCTGTCGGTCGACCCGTACATGCGGGGCCGGATGAGCACCGCCAAGTCCTACGTGGCTCCGTTCGAGGTCGGTGCGGTGATGGACGGTGGCGCGATCGGCGAGGTGATCGAGTCACACGCCGACGGCGTCGAGGTCGGTGACGTGCTGCTGCACGGGCTCGGCTGGCGCACCCACGCGGTGCTGAACCCGGCGCACGCGGTGAAGCTCGATCCCGAGGCGGCGCCGGTGCAGGCCCACCTCAGTGTCCTCGGGATGCCGGGGCTCACCGCCTACGCCGGGCTGTTCGACGTCGCCGGGATGAGGGAAGGCGACACGGTGTTCGTCTCGGGCGCGGCGGGGGCCGTCGGCTCGCTCGTCGGGCAGCTCGCGAAGCTGCGCGGCGCCAAGCGGGTCATCGGCAGTGCCGGGTCCGCCGAGAAGGTGCGCTGGCTGCGCGACGACCTCGGCTTCGACGCCGCGTTCAACTACAAGGACGAACCCGTGCGCGACCAGCTGCGCGAGGCCGCGCCCGACGGTGTGGACGTGTACTTCGACAACGTCGGCGGCGAGCATCTCGAAGCCGCGATCGCGGCGTTGAACCTGCACGGCCGGATCGCGGTGTGCGGCATGATCTCGCAGTACAACGGCACCGAGCCGACACCAGCTCCCCGTAATCTCGCGCAGATCATCGCCAAACGGTTCACGATGCGCGGATTCCTCGTCGCCGACCACGAGCACCTGCGCCCGGCGTTCCTCGACGAGGTGGCGCCGCTGGTGCGCGACGGCAGGCTCGTCTACTCCGAGACCGTGGTGGACGGCATCAGGCAGGCACCGCAGGCATTTCTCGACCTGCTCGCCGGCGGCAACACCGGCAAGATGCTCGTCCGGTTGTGAGATACGCGCCCCACCGCCCCTGGTGGGGGGTGTGGCTGTCGGCACTGGCGCTCTCGGCGATCGTGGCCGGTTGCGCACCGCCGGTCGACGAGGTCGGCGGCACCGCGCTGGTGCCGTCGGCCGAACCCGGCACCTTCCCCGTCACGATCGACCACCGCTACGGCACGACCGAACTGACCGAGCAGCCGGAGCGGGTCGTCGCGCTCGGCTCGCCCGGTCGTGACGCCGTGCTCGCGCTGGGGGCCAGGCCGGTCGGCGTCGTCGACGACACCGGTACCGGGGGGATGCCGCCCTGGACCGACTCGCGGTGGGCCGACCGGGAGCCCGCCGTCGTCGGCGACGGCCACGGTGGCGACATCGAGCGGATCGCAGCATTGCGTCCCGACTTGATCATCGCGCAGCGCTCCGGCCTGACCCGCCAGCGCTACGAGCGGCTTTCGCGTATCGCCGACGTCATCGCCCCGCCCACGGGCCGGCCCGTCGGTGCGGCTGCCTGGCCGGAGCTGGTCAAGCCCGTCGGAAAAGCGCTCGGTTTCCCGCGTCTCACGCGGTTTCTGCTGCGCGAGACGGAGAGCGAGTTCGCCCGCGTGCGGCTGGCGCACCCCGAGTTCGGGAGCCGGACCGTCGTCGTGGCCCGCCGGATCGCGCCGGGGCGGTTCGCGGCGTTCACCAGCGACGATCCGAGGGCGGCCTTCCTCGCCGAACTGGGTTTCCGGCTCGATCCCCGCGTCGACGACCTCGCCGAGCGTGGCGCCACCGCCGTCGAGCTGAGCGGGGACGAGCTGAGACTGCTCGACCAGGACCGCCTCGTGTGGCTCACCTCGGGTGCGAGGGACCGTGCCCGGATCGAGGCGGACCCCCGGTACCGGCGGCTGGCGGTTCATCGCGAAGGGCGCGCGGTGTTCGCGCCCGCCGACGACCCGGACTTCGGCGCCGCGTTCTCGACGCCCACCGTGCTGTCGATTCCCCACGCCATCGAGCGGCTGGTGCCGAGACTTGCGGCGAACTGACGGGTCCGTCGTCATCGCAGCCTGCGGACACGGCTACGTGGGCTGCGGACACGGTGTCAGTCGGGATGGGGTGAGTACCAGGTTCGCCAGAGTTCCGCGTAACGGCCGCCCTGGGCCACGAGGTCGGCGTGGGTGCCGGTCTCGACCACCCTGCCCTCGGCGAGGACCACGACCCGGTCGGCGGTCTGTGCCTGGGTGAGCCGGTGGGCCACCACGATCGCGGTGCGTCCGTCGAGGGCGCGCTGCGCGGCCTGTTCGAGGGTGCGCGCGCCGGCGCTGCCCGCGTCGGCGGTGGCCTCGTCCAGGATGGCGACGGCCGGGTCTGCCAGCACCAGCCTGGCGAGGGCGAGCTGCTGGGCCTGCGTGACGGTGAGCCGGTGCCCGCCCTCGCCGACCACGGTCGCCAGGCCGTCCGGCAGGGCGCGGACCCAGCCGAGTGCGTCGACGGACTCGAGTGCGGCCAGCAGGTCGTCGTCGCTCGCGTCGGGACGGGCCAGTCGCAGGTCGTCGGCCAGCGGTCCCGCGAAGACGTGGACCTCCTGGCTGACGAGGGCGACGGTGCGGCGCAACTCGGCGGGCGCCAGCTCGCGGAGGTCGACGCCGCCCACCACGATCGAGCCGCGCGCGGGGACGTGGATGCCCGCGACGAGGCCGGCGAGCGTGGTCTTGCCGGCCCCGCTGGCGCCCACGAGCGCCACGCGCTCACCCGACCGGATCTCCAGGTCCACATCGGAGAGCACGGGATGCTCGGGGAGGTAGGCGTGCCCGACGTCGGCGAGCTTCACCGTGGCGTCCACGGCGGGATGCGGGCGGGTGGGGCGGGGCGCGTCGGGCAGGTCGGCGACGCCGACGAGCCGGGCCATGCCCGCCGCCGCCGACTGTGCGTCGTCCATCAGCGCCAGCGTCGCGTTGATCGGGTTGAACAGGTTCTGGAAGTACAGTGCGGCCGCCGTGGCCGTGCCCAGTGTCGTGCCGCCGTCGGCGACGAGAACGAACCCGGTCACGAGCACGGCGGCGAGCCCCACGAACTCGGCGCCGTTGAGCCGCGAGAAGAAGCGGGTGACCAGCCGGGTGGCGGTGAGCGTGACGGTGACGACCTCGCCGGAGCGCTGCCGGACGCGCCGGACGTGGTCGTCGGCCAGCCGGAACGCGCGCACGGTGCGGGCACCGCCGACGGTGTCGAGCAGCTGGTGCTGCATGGCGCCGTCGGCTCGGCGTTGCCGCGCGTACACCGGTCCGGACCGGCGCAGATACCAGCGCGCGACGAGCAGCTGGATGGGTGCGGCCAGCAGGGCCGCGAGGAGGAACCGCCAGTCGAGCAGGGCGAGTCCGCCGAAGGTGAGCACGATGGTGAGCGCCGAGCGGCCCAGCTCCGGCAGCGCCTCCCGCACCGATCTGGCGATCATGGTCACGTCGTTGGTGACCCGGGAGGTGAGGTCGCCGGAGCCCGCGCGTTCGAGCTGGGCGAGTGGCAGGGCGAGTGCCTTCGCGACGAACCGTTCCCTCGCGTCGGCGAGCATGTTCTCCCCGAGCCGCGAGACCAGGGCCAGGCCCCAGGCGGTCATCGCCGCGTGGGTGAGGCCGACCCCGACCAGTGCCAGTACGGGGACGGTGAACGCGGTGCTGCCGGTGACGACCAGATCGACGAGGTGGCCCAGCAGCGGCGCGGTGAGCAACCCGACGGCGGTGGCCACGACCAGTACGGCGAACGCCGCGGCGGCCAGCCCGCGCCGGGGGCGCAGCAGCTCCGCCACGGCGGCGGCGGTACGCCTGCCGGACGCGGTGGGCAGTGTGGTCGGCTGCGTGGGCTGCGTGGGCTGCGCCTCGCCCGGGGTCCCGCTGTCCCTTTCGCTCATGACAGCACCGCCGCCCGGTAGGCCGGGTCGCCGGCGAGGAGCGCGGCGTGGGTGCCGTCGGCGTGGACCCTGCCGTCCCGCAGGTACACGACGCGGTCGGTGACGGCGAGCAGGGCGGGGCTCGTCGTCACCAGCACGGTCGTTCTGCCCGCTCGGGCGTCGCGCAGTGCGGTGGCGATGCGTGCCTCGGTGACGGCGTCGACGGCGGTGGTGGGGTCGTGCAGCACCAGCACCGGACTGTCCCGGGCGAGGGCGCGGGCGAGCGCCACGCGCTGCCGCTGGCCGCCCGACAGCGAGCGTCCGCGTTCCGCCACTCTGGTGTGCGCGCCGTCGGGCAGCGCCGCCACGACCTCGTCGGCCGCCGAGGCGGTCAGTGCGGTGTGGACGGTCGCGGGATCGCCGCCCACGTTGTCCGTCACAGTGCCTTCGAACAGGTCGGCGTCGTGGGCGGCCGTGAGGACGCACCGCCGCAGGAGTCCGGGGTCGAACTCGGTCACGGGCACCCCGCCGACCGTGACGGCCCCGCCCTCCGGTTCGGCCTCCCCGCCGAGGCAGCGGACGAGGTCGTCGGCCACGGCCTGTTCCGCGGTGACGACGCCGAGCAGGGTGCCGGGTGCGACCCTGAGGTCGAGGCCGCGCAGCGTCCCGTGGGTCAGGCCCCGCAGACCCAGCTCGGCCGGTGTGCCGGGTGGGAGCTGCCGGGTGCCGCCGACGACGGCGGGCCGCGCCGACAGCACGGCGTCGATGCGGCGGGCGGAGGCTCTCGCCCGCGCGAGCTGGCCACCGACCCAGGCGATGATCTGGAACGGCCCGAGCAGGTACTGCGCGAGCCCGACGGCCGCGACGAGTCCGCCGACCGTGAGGGAGCCCGCCGCCGCGAGGTGCGCTCCCACCAGCGCCACGACCGCGATGAACACTCCCGTCAGTGCCAGGATGGCGCCGTCGTGACCCGCGTGTGCCCTGGCCGCGCGCAGGGTCGCCGCGAGCGCGTCGCGGCTGGTACGCCGGTACCGGGCGACGGCGGCGGCCTCGGCTCCGATGCCCTTGAGCACGCGCAGTCCCGCCACGAGGTCGGCGGCCACGCCCGAGGCGTGTGCGGCGCGTTCGGCCTCGGCGCCGCTGCGGCGTTCCAGCGGGCGGCCGACGAGGTGCGACAGCCACAGCAGCGGTGGAGTGCCCAGCAGGACGAGCAGCCCCAGTGGCACGGAGATCCGCAGCAGGGCGACCGCGCTGACGGCGATTCCCGCGAGTGCGGCGATGCCGAACGGCAGTGCCCCGTTCAGCGTGCCGACCTTCCTGGCGTCGGTGGTGGCGATGCTCACCAGTGCCCCCGGCAGGCGGCCGGTCTCGGCGCCGCCACAGGGATCGACGACGCGGTTGGTGATCGCCACCCGCAACTCGTGTGCGGCGTGTTCGGCGGCCCGCTCGGCGATGCGGGCGGCGAAGCGGTAGCTGAGTGACAGTGCGGTGAACACGGCGGCGAGCGCGGCGAGCAGGACGGCGAGCGCGGTCTGAGACCCGGTGCTCACGGCTTCGTCGATGACGACACCCACGAGAACGGGCACGGCGGCCTCGCAGCCCTGGTGCAGCGAGGCCAGTACCGAGGCGGACGACAGCCGCCTGCCCTGGCCGTGGATCGCCCGGCGTAGCGCGCTGTCCAACACAGAAGGCGAGGCTAACCTAGTCTGGACCGCTCGTCACTGGTTCGGTTAGCCTCACCTTATGTCCGTTGCCGCCACCGCCGAGCCCGACGCGGGGTCCGAACCGGAATCCCGGCCGGGCCGGAGCCGTACCGCACGGCGGTCGGCACACCTGGCGCGGGCACTGGGGCTGCTGGTGGCCGCGACCGCACTCGGATTCGTGGCCCTGCTCAGCGTGTGGTTCGGAGCCAAGGGTATCCCGTTCTCGGAGACCTGGACCGTGCTCTTCGCGCCCGACGCCAGCGACGCCGCCGTCATCATCCACGACTACCGCATTCCCCGGACGTTGCTGGGAATCGCCTGCGGGGCCGCGCTCGGCCTCGCCGGTGCGCTGATGCAGGCGCTGACGCGCAACCCGCTGGCCGAGCCCGGGTTGCTCGGCGTCAACATGGGGGCCTCCACCGGCATGGTGGTGGCGGTCGCGTTCCTCGGGATCTCGTCGGTCGTGGGGTACGTGTGGTTCGCGCTGGCGGGGGCGGCGATGGCCTCGTTGCTGGTCTACGTCCTCGGCGCCACGGGGCGCGGGGCCGCCTCACCGGAGCGGCTCGTGCTCGCGGGCGCGGCACTGACAGCCGTGGTCTTCGCGTTCAACACGGCCGTGCTGCTGTCCGACCCGGATGCCTACGACGCCTACCGGTTCTGGAACGTCGGCTCGCTCGCGGGCCGCTACTACGACGTGCTCGTGCCCGTCTTGCCGTTTCTCGTCGTGGGCACGGTGGTGGCCCTGCTGCTGATGCGCCCGCTCAACGCGCTGTCGATGGGGGACGAGCTGGGCGCCTCGCTGGGTGCGCATCCGGCCCGCACCCGGGTGTTCGGGGCGGTGGCCGTGACGTTGCTGTGCGGTGGCGCCACCGCGGCGATCGGGCCGGTGGCGTTCGTCGGGCTGGCCGTTCCCCACGCGGCACGGCTGCTGGTCGGCCCCGACCAGCGCTGGGTGCTGCCGTACTCGCTGGTGCTGGCCCCGTTGCTGCTCGTGGGCGCGGACGTGCTCGGCAGGGTGATCGCCGCGCCCGGTGAGGTGCAGGTCGGCATCGTCACGGCGGTGATCGGCGTGCCCGTGTTCTGCGCGCTCTGCCGTCGGCGGAGGCTGGCGAGCCTGTGAGGAGCGAGACCATGACCGAGTCGGTCCCCGCCCGGCCGGTGACCGGCCGGGTGCTGCGGACGCGCGGCGAGCGCGTCGCGCTGCGGCTGGACTCGCGGGCGCTGCTGGTGGGTGCGCTGCTGGCGCTGGCGTCGCTGGTGACGGCGGCGATCACACTCACCACCGGCGAGTACCCGCTGTCGGTGGCGGAGGTGCTGGCCGCGATGACGGGCCAGGGCGACGGCGGCGCGGAGTTCATCGTCCTGACGCTGCGCCTGCCCCGGCTGCTCACCGCGCTGTTCGTCGGTGCCGCGCTGGCCGTCAGCGGAGCCATCCTGCAAAGCCTCACCCGCAACCCGCTGGGCAGCCCGGACTTCATCGGCTTCACCAACGGCGCGTCGACCGGGGCACTGCTGGTGATCATCGTGGTCGGCGGCAGCATGACGCAGGTCGCGGCGGGCGCGCTGGCCGGCGGCATCGTGGCCTCGGTGCTGATCTACGCCGTGTCGTACCGGCGTGGCGTGCAGGGGTACCGGTTCGTGCTCGTCGGTGTCGGAATCAACGCCCTCGCGCTCGCGGTGAACTCCTACCTCATCACCAGGGCGGACATCTACGACGCGGTCAGCGCGCAGGCGTGGCTGGTCGGCAGCGTGAACAGCCGGGGCTGGGAGCACGTGGCCGCGGCCGGGCTGGCGCTGGCGGTGTTGCTCCCGCTGGCGATGAGCCGGTCGCGGGCGTTGTCGATGCTCGAACTGGGCGACGACTCCGCCGCCGCACTCGGGGTCGGGGTTCAGCGCAGCAGGGCGATCCTCATCGTGGTGAGCGTGCTGCTGGCGGGGTTCGCCACGGCCGCGGCGGGGCCGATCTGGTTCGTCGCGCTGGCGGCGCCGCAGCTCGCGCGGCGGCTGACCCGCTCGCCGTCGCCCGGGTTGGTCACCTCGGCCCTGATGGGCGGGCTGTTGCTGCTCGTGGGAGACCTCGCGATGCAACGACTGTTCCCCACCGCACAGCTTCCCGTGGGTACCGCCACGGGCTGCCTCGGTGGGCTGTACCTCATGTGGTTGTTGGCGTCCGAGTGGCGCGGGAAGGCTAGGTACGCGTGAGGGGTGCGACTCCGGCGGACGACCGCCACGGTGGCGAGGGCGGCAGGCTGCGCGCCGAGGGGCTGACGCTCGGCTACGACGACAGCGTGGTGGCGCGCGACCTCGGTGTCGACGTGCCCGACGGGTCGTTCACCGTGATCATCGGCCCGAACGCCTGCGGCAAGTCGACGCTGCTCAAGGCACTCGCGAGGATGCTGAAACCGAGCGCGGGGGCGGTGTACCTGGACGGGAAGGCGATCACGCACTACCGCTCGCGCGAGGTGGCGCGGCGGCTCGGGCTGTTGCCACAGAGTTCGCTGGCCCCCGGTGGGATCACCGTCGGCGACCTGGTGGCCCGCGGCCGGTATCCACACCAGAAGCTGCTGCGGCAGTGGTCGTCGCAGGACGAGGCCGTGGTGGTGGAGGCCATGCGCCGCACCGGGGTGGAGGACCTGTCACCGCGCCTGGTCGACGAACTCTCCGGGGGCCAGCGCCAGCGTGTCTGGCTGGCGATGGTGCTGGCGCAGCAGACCCCGATCCTGTTGCTCGACGAACCGACCACGTTCCTCGACATCGCACACCAGATCGAGGTCATGGAGCTGTGCGCCGATCTCAACGCCGACGAGGGGCACACCCTGGTCGCCGTGCTGCACGACCTCAACCAGGCGTGCCGCTACGCCACGAACCTGGTGGTGCTCGCTCCCGGCGGCCGGATCGCGGCGCAGGGCGATCCCGGCGAGATCGTCACGGCGGAGCTGATCGCCGACGTGTTCGGGCTGCGCTGCCGCATCGTGGCCGATCCCGAGACGGGCACGCCGATGGTCGTCCCGGCCGCGCGGCGGCGCGGGAAGTCAGAAGACGACGGTGCGGTCGCCGTGCACGAGCACGCGGTTCTCTAGGTGCCAGCGCAGGCCGCGGGCGAGTGTGACCTTCTCGATGTCGCGGCCCTTGCGGACCATGTCGGACACCGCGTCGCGGTGATCGACGCGGATGACGTCCTGCTCGATGATCGGCCCCGCGTCCAGGTCGGCGGTGACGTAGTGGCAGGTCGCGCCCACCAGCTTCACCCCCCGCGTGTACGCCTGGTGGTACGGACGGGCACCCACGAACGACGGCAGGAAGCTGTGGTGGATGTTGACGGCCCTGCCCGCCCACGCCGCGCACAGCTCCGGCGGCAGGATGCGCATGAACCGGGCCAGCACCACCGCGTGCGGGTCGTGTTCGTCCACCAGCTTGGCGATCTCGGCGAAGGCGGCGGTGCCGTCCCCGGTGAACGGCACGTGGTGGAACGGGATGCCGTGGGCCCTGGTGATGTCCGCGAGCACGTCGTGGTTGCCGATCACGGCGCGGACGTCGGCGTCCAGCTCACCCGAGGCGACCCGGCCCAGCAGGTCGTAGAGGCAGTGCCCCTCCTTCGACACGAGGATCACCACGCGGGGTCGCTCGCCGGTGTCGGCCACGTCCCAGTCGGTCTCCGAGCCCAGCGACCGGGCGACGCCCGCGAACCGGGCCCGCAGCTCGTCGACGTCGAAGGGCACCGAATCCGCCCTCACCGCCTGGCGGGTGAAGAACCATCCCGTGTCCGGGTCGGTGTGGTAGGCGGCCTCGACGATCCACCCACCGATCTCGGCGAGGAAGGAGGAGATGCGGGAGACGATCCCCCTGCGGTCGGGGCAGCCGAAGGTGATGACGTACTGACGTTCGTGCACGGCTCACCATTATCGCTGGTCACCGTGGCGGTCGGCCCGGTGGGGCCCGCCGGGGCGCGACGGCGGGCCAGCACCCGGCGCACGAGCTCGGCCACCCCGAGCGCCGCGATGCCCGCGCCGAGGGAGACGAGCAGCCCCAGGGCGGGGTCGTCGGAGAACCCGGCGCCGCCGAGGTAGCCCAGGGCGACGGCGTAGATTGCCCAGATCGTCGTGCCGAGCGCGTCGAACGCCACGAAGCGGCGCAGCGGGAACCGCAGGCTTCCCGTGGCGAGCCCGACGGCCACCCGCCCGCCGGGGACGTAGCGCCCCGCGACGACCAGTGCGGTGCCGTGCCGATGCACCGTGGTCTTCGCCCACTCGTAGCTTCGTCTGCTGCGCTCGCCGCGCAGCACGCGGTCGAGGGTGCGCGACCCCGCGAGCCTGCCCAGCCCGTGCCCGCCGACGTCGCCGGCCAGCGCGCCTCCCGCCGCGACGAGCACCAGCAGCGCGAGTCCCGCCGGGTCGGGCCCCAGCAGCACGGCCACGGTCACCACCGCGCCCTCGCTCGGCATGAACGGCAGCAGCGCGTCGAGGCCCGCGACGACGAACACCACCAGCCACAACCACGGTGAGTCGAGCAGGCCCCGCATTGTGGCCACGAGGAGGTCGAGCCACTCAAGCACGCGCGGGCTCCCTGCCCAGCACGGCCTCGCGGGCCTGCCGGGCCAGCCGTGCGCGGTCGCCGTCGGGGGCGAGCGCGGGGTGGCTGGTGAGCCGGAGTGTCAGCTCGCGTGCCCGCAGCACTCTGCCGAGCGAGTGCGCCAGCGTGTCGTCACCGACGAAGGCGGCGATCCTGCTCGGCCGCCCGCGCTGGTGGTAGGACAGCGACACGGGCCGCACGGGTGCTCCGGCGTCCAGCGCGGCCTGGAACGCCGCGTGGCGGAACCGCCCGCCCGGCGCGGCACAGTGGGTGGTGGCCTCGGGAAAGACCACCACGCTGTGCCCGGAGCGCAGCCGCTCGCGCAGTGCCGCCACGGCATCGGGCAGCGTGCGCAGCGCCCACCGGTCGACGAACACGGTGCCGTGCCGCCGCGCGACCGAGGACACCCACGGCCAGCGCGCGATCTCGCGCTTGGCGAGGAATCCCACACCCTCGACCGCGGTGAGCCCCACGACGTCGAGCCACGACTGGTGATTCGCCACGACCAGCGTTCCGACGCTTCCGGGCACGCTCAGCGTCGCCCGCCCACCCGCCTCGGCCCGCACGTCGAGGGCCACGCCGAGCGCGGCGAGGGCGGAGCGCGCCCGCTGTGGCAGCGGACCGCCCCTGGCCAGCGCCGCTGCCAACTCGGCGGCCCGGCGCGCCGCCGTGCCGGGCGACACCGGAGCCTCGGCGTGCCGCGCGCAGTCCGGTGTGCAGGGCGAGAACGCCCGGTACGGGTTCACCGGCCCTCCTCGCCCAGGAAGCGACGCAGGTAGCGGTCGTCGAACCGGTCAAAGGGCAACAGCACGAGAAAGTCCGCCACTCCGAACTCCGGGTCGTGGGCGGGCGGCCCGCACACCCACGCGCCGAGGCGCAGGTATCCCCGGAGTAACGGCGGCACGGCCCTGTGGTCGGCGACCGCGCCGGACCCGGCCATGCCGGTCACCGGCCACGGCCGGTAGGGACGTACCCGCGACCCTTCCGGCGCGAGGTGCCCGTCGCGCACGTGCTGCCAGGTCTGCTCGGCCGCATACCCGCCGTCGGCCAGGGGGACCGACGCGCAGCCCGCGAGGTAACGGTGCCCGGACAGCAGCGCGTAGCGGACCACCGCCGCCCACATCGCCGTGATCACCGCGCCGCCGCGGTGGGCGGGATCGACGCACGAGCGCCCCACCTCCAGCAGCGAATCTCGCAGCGGGTCGAGCTCGGTGACGTCGAACTCCGCCGCCGAGTACAGCGCGTCACCGCCGCCGGGCAGCATCCTGTAGGTGCCGACCACCTCGCCGGTGGTGTCGTCGGTGGCGAGGAGGTGCCGGCAGTGCCGGTCGAAGGCGTCGACGTCGATTCCCGGCTCGGCCGAGGACAGTTGTGCGCCGAGTTCGTCGGCGAACACGCGGTGGCGCAACCGCCCGGCGGCCTCGATCTGCTCGGTGGTGTGGGCGATGGACGTGGTGTAGGTGCGGGTAGGTGCCGTGGTGCGTGCCATGAGTGTGTGTCCCGTCTTGATCAGTGGTGCCACGGCGGGTGGCGGATCGAGATTCGCGCGGGTCACGCCCGCCCGAGAAGGGCTGACGGCGCATCTCCGGGGGAACTCAGGGAGCGCATGGCCGCCCCTTACCCGCTGCCCCTACTCCCGGGGTGGGGCCAGCCGGAAGCCACGTGCCAGGGCACCGTCAGCTCGCCGAGTCGCCGGCCTGGTACGGGCTCACCGGCTCGCCCCGCACAGGAAATGCCGCAGGTAGTGGTTGTCGATCCGGTCGAAGGGCAACAGCACGAAGAAGTCGGCCACTCCGAACTCCGGGTCGTGGGCGGGCGGCCCGCACACCCACGCGCCGAGGCGCAGGTATCCCCGGAGCAACGGCGGCACGGCCCTGCGGTCGGGTGCCGCGCCGGACCCGATGGCTCGGCAGGCTCGGCCGTTCTCGGGGGCTTCGCTCACCGGCCACGGCAGGTGGGGACGCACGCGCCACCGGCGCGGCGAGAGGTTCCGCTCGCGCACGAGCCGCCAGGTCTGTTCCGCCGCGTACCCGCCGTCGGCCAGCGGCACCGACGCGCTGCCCGCGAGGTAGCGGTGGCCGGACAGCAGCGCGTAGCGCGCGAGCGCCGACCACATCGCCGTGATCACCCCGCCGTCGCGGTGGTCGGGGTGGACGCACGAGCGGCCCATCTCGATGAGCGACCTGCGCAGGGGTGCGAGCGGGGAGAGGTCGAACTCCGTCGCCGAGTACAGCTCGGCGGTGCGCCCGGGCGGCAGCAGGCGATAGGTACCGACCACCTCGCCGGTGGAGTCGTCGGTGGCGAGCAGGTGGTCGCAGTGGCGGTCGAAGGGGTCGGCGTCGAGTCCGGGCTCGGCCGTCGCGGGCAGGCGGGCGCCCAGTTCGCCCGCGAACACGCGATGCCGCAGCCGCCTCGCGGCCTCGACCTGTTCGGGGGTGTGCGCGATGGAGGTGGTGTAGGTCCGGGCGGGTGCCGTGGTGTGTGCCATGAGTGTTCCCCCGTCTCGATCAGCGGTGCCACCGCGGGTGTCGGATCGAGATTCGCGCGGGTCACAGCCCGTTGAGAAGGGCTGATGCCGCATATCCGGGGGAACTCAGGGCGTGCGGGGCCGACCCTTACCGGCGACCCCTAACACGATCGGTGGGAATCCCCGATCACCGTGTGCCAGGGCACCGTCAGCTCCCCGAGCCGCCAGCGGCGGCGCCCGCCCAGCACCGGCCAACCCCGGGCGGCCAGCAACCGGACGGCCTCCGTCCACCGCGCTCGCGGACCGAACACCGCGTAGGGCGCGGCCGTGTCCCAGCACGCGTCCAGCGCGGACAGCAGCGCGTGGACCGGTTCGCCGTCGACGTTGCGGTGAATGAGCGCCTTCGGCAGCCGGGCGGCCAGCGCGGAGGGCCGGTCGAGCGTGGCGGTGCGGCACGAGAGCGTGAGCGTGCGCGGGCCCGCCGCCGTGAGCGTGACCCACGCGCAGAGCCTGCCGATCTCGTCGCAGGTGCCCTCGACGAGCACGCCGCCCGGCGCGAGCCCGGACAGCATCGCCGCCCACGACGGGGCCACGTCCGCCTCGTCGTACTGGCGCAGCACGTTGAACGCCCGCACGAGCACCGGCCGTGTTCCCGCGAGTTCGAATCCGCCCCGGCGAAAGTCCAGCCGCGGTGGCTCCGCGACCGCGCGGCCCGCCGCCACCCGGTCGGCGTCGAGTTCCAGGCCCAGCACCCGGACGCCGGGTCGCACGGGCGCCAGCCTGCGCGCCAGCTCCACGGTCGTCACCGGTGAGGCGCCGTAGCCGAGATCGACCACGAGCGGGTCGTCCGCCGCCCGCAGCGCGCGCCGCACCAATGGTTCGGACACCAGCCAGCGGTCGATCCTGCGCAGCCGGTTGGGGTTGGTGGTGCCCCGGGTCGGCGAGCCGACCGGGATCACTGCGCGAGCCACTGCCGGGCGGCGCGCGTCTCGGCTTCGAGCAGGTCCGTGACCTGCTCGGCGACGAACTTCTCGATCTTGCCTCCGACGAGCGGCACCCGCACGACGACCTCGCCGCGCGTGGTCTCGGCGCACCCGTCGCCCTCCGGTCGCAGGTCGGTGTCGGCGGTGATCCGGCCGGGAAGGTCGGCGACGTCGGCGGTCACCCTGCCGGTGCAGCGATCGCCCGACCGGGTCCAGACGTGGGTACGGACCACCGTGATGTCGCCGGAGCGCAGGCTCCGCACGATCGACGGGAGTTTGTCGGCCGCGATGCCCTGCACCAGTGTGTACCGGACACCCCGGTCCGTGACCTCGTGGTCGCGCAGCTCGGCGCGCTCGCCTCCGACCCGGTCCAGCCGCGCGCGCAGGGCCCGCTCGTCGGTCTGTGCGGTGAACACGTCGTCGAGGCTGTGCGCGAACGTGGCGCGATGCTCGATACGGGTGGCCATGCCGGGACAGTACCGTTTGACGTCGTGAGCACTGTCGAAACGGTCGGCCGGACGTCCGGCGAGCCTCTGCGCGAGCACACCACCCTGCGGCTCGGTGGCCCGGCGCGGCGCTACGTCGTGGCGAGGACCACCGACGAGCTGGTGGCGACCGTGCGCGACCTCGACGACGCGGGCGAGCCCGTGCTGCTCGTCGCCGGTGGGTCGAACCTCGTGGTCGGTGACGACGGTTTCGACGGGACCGTCGTGCGCGTCGCCACCACCGGGACGGGCGACGGGTGCCGCACGGTCGCGGCGGGGCAGGACTGGGACGCCTACGTGGCGGCCACGGTGGCGGCGGGACTCGGCGGGGTGGAGTGCCTGTCGGGCATCCCCGGCTCCGCCGGCGCGACGCCCATCCAGAACGTCGGCGCGTACGGGTGTGAGATCAGTCAGGTCCTGGAATCGATCGAGCTGTACGACCGTCGCCGCCGCGAGGTGCGGGTCGTCCCGGCGGGCGAGCTCGGCTTCGCCTACCGCACGAGCGTGCTCAAGGGCACCGACGGCGGCGTGGTGCTGTCGGCGCGGTTCCGCCTGACCGACGACGGGCTCTCGGCTCCCATCCGCTACGCCGAGCTGGCCCGCACGCTCGGTGTCGACATCGGAGCCAGGGTCCCCGCCGCCGACGCGCGGCGGGCGGTGCTGGAGCTGCGGCGTGGCAAGGGCATGGTGCTCGACCCCGACGACCACGACACGTGGAGCGCGGGCTCGTTCTTCACCAACCCGGTCGTCGCCGACGCCGACGCCGACCGGGTCCTCGCCACGATCGCCGACGTCGTGGGCGCCGACACGGCCGTGCCCCGCTACCCCGCGGACGGCGGCGTGAAGCTCTCGGCCGCGTGGCTCATCGAGCGCGCGGGCTTCGGCAAGGGGCATCCCGGGCCGGGAGGCCGGGTGGCGCTGTCCACCAAGCACACGCTCGCGCTCACCAACCGGGGCGCGGCCACGACCGCCGACCTGCTCGCGCTCGCCGGGGAGGTACGGGACGGCGTGCGCGAGCGTTTCGGCGTCGAACTGCGGCCGGAGCCCCTGCTGGTGAACTGCGTGCTGTAGTGGCGATGCGCGCCGGGATCACTCCCGGTGGACGCGGCTGCCGTTGTACTGCGCCCTCGGCTTGACCACGATCTGGTCCAGGTTGACGTGCGGGGGCCGGGTCGCGGCGAAGGCGACCACGTCCGCCACGTCCTCGGCGCTCAGCGGCGTGAGGCCCCGGTACACCGCGGCAGCGCGCTCGGTGTCGCCCTCGAACCGGTTCACCGAGAACTCGGTCTCGACCATCCCGGGGATCACCTCGGTGAGCCGTAGCGGATCGCCCAGGTGCTCGGACCGCAGCGTGCGGTGCAGCGCGGACTGGGCGTGTTTGGCGGAGGTGTAGCCCGCGCCACCGTCGTACACCTCGTGGCCCGCGATGGAGGTCACGGTGATGACGTGCCCGTCGCCGGAGGCCAGCAGTGCGGGCAGCAGCGCCTTGGTGACGCGCAGTGTGCCCAGCACGTTGGTCTCCCACATCCACCGCCAGTGCTCCTCGTCGGCGCGCTCCACGCGGTCGAGGCCCAGCGCCCCGCCCGCGTTGTTGACGAGGACGTGGCATTCGGCCACCCGCGCCGCGAACGCCGCCACCGACTCGGCGTCGGTGACGTCGAGCGGCTGGGCGGTGCCGGACAGCTCCTCGGCGAGCGGGCGCAGCCGATCCTCGCGCCGCGCTCCCAGGACGACGTGGAATCCCGCCGCCGCGAGGGCCCGCGCGCTCGCCGCGCCGATCCCGGCGCTCGCTCCTGTGATGACTGCCGTTCGGGTGCTCATGGCCCTCGATGCTGCCAGGTAATGTGGGCGTGCTCAGCGGCAGGCCGCGCGCCTGTGCGAGGTGCCGCGAAGGCCACCCTCGCTGCGTCTCACGCGGTCAAGGTGGCCTTCGCCGCAACCACCCGGGGCCGAAACGAGAGGGACGAGCGGATGAGGGTCGAGGTCGTCGGTGCGTCGGGGGTCCGGCTCGGAGTTCGCCTCGGCGGCAGGGAGGACGCGCCCGCCCTGGTGTTCGTCCACGGCTGGGCGCAGTCCGCGCGGGCGTGGCAGGCCCAGTTCGACGATCCCGCGTTGTGCGAGCACTTCCGCCTCATCGCCGTGGATCTGCGCGGGCACGGCACCTCCCGGATTCCCGACGGCGTGCGCGGCGGATTCGACGACCCCGCCGTGTGGGCTGCCGACCTGGCCGCCGTGCTCGACCTGGCCGGCCCCGGCGCCGTGCTGGTGGGCTGGTCCTACGGCGGTCTGGTCATCACCGACTACCTGCGCACCCACGGCACTCACGGCCTGGCTGGCCTCGCGTTCGTGGGCGCCATCACCGAGATCGGTCGGGGCCGCCCCGGCGGCCGGGTCGGGCCCGCGATGGCGCGGGCGCTGCCCGGCGCGCTGTCCGACGACCTCGACGTGGCCCTGCCCGCGCTCACCACGCTGGCCAAGGGCATGACCGCGAAGCCCGTACCCGGTGCGGTGGCCCAGGGCCTGCTTGGCGCGAGTCTCAGCGTGCCGCCCAGCGTGCGCGCGGCCCTGTTCCGGCGCGATGTCGACAGCGCCGACGTGCTCGCGGCCCTCGACGTGCCCACGCTCGTCGTCCACGGCACCGACGACGCCGTTGTCGACGTCACGGCGGGCGAATACGCGGCCGGGAAGATTCCGGGGGCCCTCGCGCGTTGGTTGCCAGGGGTAGGCCACGTGCCGTTCGTCGAGTCCGCCCGGGAGTTCGGCACCGCCCTCGGGCGGTTCGCCGGACAGGCCACCGGGTGAGCAGAAAGGTGATGGGGTGACGATCTCCTGGTACCGGGCGGCCACACGGCCGCGCCGGATCGCCGTGCTGTCCGTACACACCTCCCCGCTGGAACAGCCGGGAACCAACGACGCGGGTGGGATGAACGTCTACGTCTCCCAGACCGCCGTCGAGATGGCCCGCCGCGGCGTGGCCGTCGAGGTGTTCACCCGCGCCACGTCCTCCGACCAGCCACCGGTGGTCGAACTCGCGCCGGGGGTGACGGTCCGCCACATCCCGGCGGGCCCGTTCGAGCCGCTGCAACGCGGCGAGCTGCCCTCGCAGCTGTGTGCGTTCACGTCGGGCGTGCTGCGCACGGAGGCGTTCCAGGAACCGGGCTACTACGACCTCGTCCACTCGCACTACTGGCTGTCGGGACAGGTCGGCTGGCTCGCGCGCGAACGCTGGGGTGTGCCGCTGGTCCACACCGCGCACACGCTGGCCAAGGTGAAGAACGCCGCGCTCGCCGACGGCGACACCCCGGAACCGCGCACGCGGGTGATCGGCGAGGAGCAGGTCGTGGCCGAGGCCGACCGGCTCGTGGTCAACACGGAGGTGGAGGCCGACCAGCTCGTGCGGCTCTACGGGGCCGCTCCCCGCGCGGTGCGCACGGTGTCACCCGGAGTGGATCTCGCGCGGTTCCGGCCGGGTTCGCGAGCGCGGGCGCGGGCCGCCCTCGGGCTGCCCGGTGACGCGGTGGTGCTGGCGTTCGCGGGCCGCATCCAGCCGTTGAAGGCGCCCGACGTCCTGTTGCACGCCGCCGCCCGGCTGCTGGAGCGCGAGCCCGCGCTGCGGAGGCGGCTCGTGGTGCTCATCGCGGGCGGTCCGTCCGGTACGGGGCTCGAACAGCCGTCGTCGCTACGGGAACTGGCCGAGCGCCTAGGCGTGTCCGACGTCACCCGCTTCCTGCCGCCGCAGGGCGGTGACGACCTCGTCGGCGTCTACCGCGCGGCCGACGTGGTCGCGGTACCCAGCCACAACGAGTCCTTCGGGCTGGTCGCGCTTGAGGCCCAGGCCTGCGGCACGCCCGTGGTCGCGGCCGGTGTGGGCGGGCTGCCCGTGGCCGTGGACCACGAGCGCTCCGGCCTGCTGGTTCCCACCCACGCCGCCGACGACTGGGCCGACGCGCTGGCTCGCGTCGCACTGCGCCCCGGTGTGCGGGAGGCCCTGGCCCGTGGTGCCGTGGAGCACGCGCGGCGCTTCTCGTGGGCACGCACCACGGACGCGCTGCTGGAGACGTACGCGGAGGCGACGAGGGCCTTTCCGGGTGTGGGACTGGAGGTGGCGGTGTGAGCACCGACGTCGACGCGGTGATCGCCGCGACGTTGGACGCGGCGGAGCTGGACTACGACCGGCGGCGGGAGGGTGTCTACTTCGTCACACTCCCGGGCGCGAAGAAGCTCCAGACCAACTGCTGGCTGATCGCCCGCGAGCACAGCCTGTCGGTGGAGGCGTTCGTGTGCCGCCGACCGGACGAGGCACACGAGGCCGTCTACCGGTTCCTGCTGCGGCGCAACGCCAAGCTCTACGGCGTCCACTACACGATCGACGAGGTCGGCGACATCTACCTCGTCGGACGGCTGGGGCTGGCGACGGTGACGGAGTCCGAGCTGGACACCGTGCTGGGGCAGGTGCTGGAAGCCGCCGACGGTGACTTCAACACGCTGCTGGAACTGGGTTTCGCCACGTCGATCCGGCGGGAGTGGGACTGGCGGGTCTCGCGCGGGGAGTCACTGGCCAACCTGCGGGCGTTCGAGCACCTGGTGCGCCCCGATGGTGGCCCTGCCGATCACACCCCGGGTTCGCTGACCTCGGAGTAGCGGGTGTCGCGGGGCGGCTCGAGGGAGGGGGGAGTCGCGAACTCGAGCCGCCCCGCTGACGTTCCCGCCGCATGGACCCGGTGGCGAGGGGGATGCCAACGGGGCCGGCGGGTCGCAGCTCGGCAGGGGGGAGACGAGCTGCGCCTGCGCCCGCATTCGGCCGGGGAGTGCGTGGTGACCGACCGAGCGGGTTGTAGCCAACTTGTCAGACTCGGGACTGTAATCACAAGACTACGCACTACCCCAATAGGGTGAAATTCGCCCCTATCGTTAACGCATCGCGACCCTCTTCACGGAAAGGACACGTTGTTGGCGGCACGCCCAGGGATCGAGTGAAGATCAGCTCTCGGTTACGCCACAGTCAGTAGATCGCTGCCGGTGCCTGCCCAGGCGACCGGCCACCCGAACGGTCGCATGGCAGGCTGGGGGCATGGCCGAACTGGGAACACTGGTGCTGCTGCGGCACGGGCAGAGCACGTGGAACGCCGAGAACCTCTTCACGGGCTGGGTCGACGTCCCGCTGTCCGAGCTGGGCGAGCAGGAGGCGCGACGCGGCGGCGAACTCCTCGTCGACGCGGGCCTGCTCCCCGATGTCGTCCACACCTCGCTGCTGCGCCGCGCGATCTCCACCGCCAACCTCGCGCTGGACGTCGCCGACCGGCACTGGATCGACGTGCGCCGCGACTGGCGCCTCAACGAGCGCCACTACGGCGCGCTCCAGGGCAAGGACAAGAAGCAGACGCTCGCGGAGTTCGGCGAGGAGCAGTTCATGCTGTGGCGGCGCTCCTACGACACGCCGCCCCCGCCGATCGAACCGGGCGCCGAGTACGGCCAGGACGCCGACCCGCGCTACGCCGGCCTCAGGGCCGAACTCCCCGCCACCGAGTGCCTCAAGGACGTCGTGGCCAGGCTGCTGCCGTACTGGGAGTCGAGCATCGTGCCCGACCTGCGGGCGGGACGCACCGTGCTGGTCGCCGCCCACGGCAACTCGCTGCGCGCGCTCGTGAAGCACCTCGACGGGATCTCGGACGCCGACATCGCGGGGCTCAACATCCCGACCGGCATCCCGCTGCGCTACGACCTGGCCGACAGCGACGGCGACCTCCGGCCCACCAACCCGGGCGGCACCTACCTGGACCCGGACGAGGCCGCCAAGGCCGCCGCGGCGGTGGCGAGCCAGGGCCGCTGACGGCGTCGGCGCGGGTGGTGCCGCGGCACCCGCCACGTGAGCACGGGCCGAGCGGCGTTCGTCCGCCGGGTGAACGAGTGGTGACCCGGCGGCGAACTCGTGCCGGGCAGGTGTCAGGACCGTCACGGGAGGGCTTCCGGGACTAGGACCGGAGGCCACTTTCGTGCCTACGATGCTCCCGTGACGGCGCCCGCTACGTTCGCGCTGGCCCTCGCCGCAGCGGCGATCGGCCTGCTGGTCGGTTTGGCTCTCGCCAGGGCCCGCCGTCCCCGGGCCGCTGGGCAGGGCCCGACGGCGGCCGAGTTGCTCGACCGCATCGTCCGCTCGTCCAACAACGGCGTGCTGGTGCTCAACCGCTTCGGCGACCTCGTGTTGTACAACCGCAGGGCCGAGGCACTGGGGCTCGTGCGGCTCAACCAGGCCGACGCCAGGGCACGCAAGGCGGCCGAGCGAGCCGCCGACGGCGACGAGCCCTCGGAGATCGACCTCTCGCCTCTCGCGGTACGGGGCAGGGGCCCCGCCGCGGTGCTGGGCGAGGTGCGCCCCCTCGGCGACGGCTTCACCGTCATCGAGGCGGTGGACCACTCCGAGGCCGTGCGGCTGGAGGCGACCCGGCGCGACTTCGTCGCCAACGTCAGCCACGAGCTGAAGACCCCGGTCGGCGCCATCGCTCTGCTGGCGGAGGCGGTGCTCGACGCGGCCGACGACGCCGACGAGGTACGCCGGTTCGGGGAGAAGATCCTCGGCGAGTCCACCCGGCTCGGCAAGCTCGTGACCGAGCTGATCGCGTTGTCCCGGCTCCAGGGCGCCGAGAAGCCGCCGGATCTCACCGTGGTGGACGTCGACACGGTCGTCGCCGAGGCACTCGGCCGTACCCGGCTCGCCGCCGAGGCCGCCGACATCGACATCACCACCGACAGCGCGGTGGATCTGACCGTCGAGGGCGACCGGACGCTGCTGGTCACCGCGCTGTCGAACCTGCTGGACAACGCGCTCGCCTACTCCCAGCGGGGCAGCCCCGTGTCGATCAGCCGCAAACTGGTGGACGGGCATGTCGAGGTCGCGGTGACCGATCGGGGCATCGGCATCGCGGAGGCCGACCAGCAACGGGTGTTCGAGCGCTTCTACCGCGCCGACAAGGCCCGCTCCCGGGCCACGGGCGGTACCGGGCTCGGACTGGCCATCGTCAAGCACGTCGCCGCCAACCACGGCGGCGAGGTGCGCCTGTGGAGCAGCCCCGGCGTCGGCTCCACCTTCACGCTGCGGATTCCCGCCCACCAGGGCGCGCGGCCGCCCGGCCAGCGTGACGAGCACGTCGTGCCTGCGACCGCGCAGGACAGCACAGGAGGAGGAACGTCGTGACGAGGGTGCTGATCGTCGAGGACGAGGAGTCGTTCGCCGACCCGCTCGCCTTCCTGCTGCGGAAGGAGGGGTTCTCGGCCGCTGTCGCGACCGACGGCAGGCAGGCCATCGAGGAGTTCGACCGCAACGGCGCCGACATCGTCCTGCTCGACCTCATGCTGCCGGGTATGAGCGGCACCGACGTGTGCAAGCAGTTGCGGCAGCGCTCCGCCGTGCCGGTGATCATGGTGACGGCCAGGGACAGCGAGATCGACAAGGTCGTCGGGCTGGAACTCGGGGCCGACGACTACGTGACGAAGCCGTACTCGGCGCGGGAACTCATCGCGAGGGTGCGCGCCGTGCTGCGGCGCGGGGTGGAGCCCACGGGCGAGGCCCAGCAGGAGCAGCCCGTGCTCAGCGGCGGCCCGGTGCGGATGGACGTCGAGCGGCACGTCGTCACGGTGGGTGGCGAGGACGTGTCGCTACCGCTCAAGGAGTTCGACCTTCTGGAGTACCTGCTTCGTAACGTCGGCCGAGTGCTCACGCGCAACCAGCTCATCGACCGGGTGTGGGGTGCGGACTACGTGGGCGACACCAAGACGCTCGACGTGCACGTCAAGCGGTTGCGGTCCAAGATCGAGCCCGATCCGGGCGCGCCACGGCACCTCGTCACCGTCCGTGGGCTGGGTTATAAGTTCGAGGGATGACGGTCGTCGCTCGGCGCAGAACGACGACCGCCGAGCGGTTCCCGTCTCATGTCACAGCGGGATCACGCACCAGGGCGGTACCGTAGGATTTTGTGCGCCTAGGGGTACTCGACGTCGGCTCCAACACCGTTCACCTGCTCGTGGTGGACGCCCATCGTGGTGCGCACCCGACGCCCATGCATTCCGAGAAGACGGTCATGCGGCTCGTCGAGCGGATCGACGCCGGTGACGAGCTGGACAAGAAGGCGGCCGACGAACTGGTCCTCGCGGTCGCCGAGGCCCGCGACGCTGCCCGGCGGCTCGGGTGCGAGGAGATCATGGCCTTCGCGACCTCGGCGATCCGGGATGCCGTCAACGCGGGCGAAGTCCTGGCCAGGGTGGCGGAGGAAACGGGGATCGAGCTGCGCGTGCTCACCGGCGAGCAGGAGGCCCGCCTCACGTTCCTCGCCGTGCGGCGCTGGTTCGGGTGGTCGGCGGGCAGGCTGCTGGTGCTGGACATCGGCGGCGGCTCGCTGGAGGTCGCGATGGGTGTCGACGAGGAACCCGACCTGGCCGAGTCGCTGCCGCTCGGAGCGGGGCGGCTGACCCGCACCCGCTTCGACCACGATCCACCGACGCGCTTGGAGGTGGTGTCGACCACGGTCTGGCTGGGCGATCAGCTGGGCGAGCTGGCCGACCACGTGGCGGCGCTGGGGACGCCGGACCGGGTGGTGGCGACGTCGAAGACGTTCCGGTCGCTGGCCCGGTTGACTGGAGCGGCACCGTCGTCGGCGGGTCCGAGGGTGAGCCGGGTGCTCACCCACGCGGGGCTGCGGCAACTGATCTCGTTCATCTCGCGGATGTCGTCCGATGACCTGGCGCAACTGGAGGGCGTGAGCACCAGCAGAGCCCACCAGCTCGTCGCGGGAGCCCTTGTGGCGGAGAGCACGATGCGGGCCCTGTCGCTCGAATCCCTGGAAATCTGCCCCTGGGCGCTTCGGGAGGGTGTCATTCTGCAACGGTTGGACCACTCCGACGGCACGGACCAGACCGCACTGTTGACCGGCCGGAGGCGCGACGGATGATGCCAGGGTTCAGACTGGACGGAACGAGCGGGCGACGGGCACGGTGGAAGGGATGACTCGAGACAGCGACGGCGAGCGGCCACAGAAGACGGTGGCCGAGCTTCTCGCCGAACACGGCGGACAGGTCGGTGGCGCGCCGCGCCGTCGGCGTCGTCGCGCTGCCGAGGACGACGACGCGGGCGACGGTCGGCAACCCGGCATCACCGACACGGCGCCACAGGCGATCATCGAGCGCATTCGTGCCGAGGGGCCGCCACCCGGGCAGGCGCCACAGCCGGGGCAGGCCGCGCCGGGACAGGCGCCGCCCAACGGGGCCAACGGAGCTGGCGGAGCCGTGAACGGACGCGCGGGCGAGGGCGAGCAGCCCCGGCGCGGTGGGCGGCCGGGCAGGCCACCCTCCGGGGCGGGACAGCCTCCGCCGCGACCGCCGCAGAACTCCGGCCCCTATCCCGCGCCGGAGGAGCCGGGCCGTAACCCCCTGCCGCCGCGTGGCGCGAACGCCGGGCCCGCGCCCACCCAGTCGAACCTGCCGCCGAGCAGTTCCCACAGCACCGGGTACGGCAAGCCAGCCAACGGCTTCCGGCCACCGCGGGCGAAACCGCAGTCCACCGGGGGCAACCCGGTTCCACCGCCGCCCAACGGCGCGGGACCGCAGGCACCGCAGGGCCCGGCGCCGCAGGCCGGGCCGCCGAAGCAGCAGTCGTCCGGAGCGTTGCCCACCCCACCCGGGCCGCCGCCGGGCGGCGGCCGGGACGCGGCGAACCGGATGAACGCCACCCGGCGAGTGGCCGCACCGGGCCCGCCGCCACCCGCCGCACCGCAGTCGCAGCAGCCACCGAACGACGGCGCGCAGGAGGGCTCGCTGTCGGCGCGCCTCGACGGCCTCGACCGCGCGAAAGACACGGACGACGTCGACGCGCCGCAGGCGCAGCCACCCGCCGGGCCGCCGCAGCGCTCCGGCCGGTTCCCGATGCCGCCGCGCAGGCGCAGGCCGCCCAGGGGCGCGCCCGCGCCTCCCGCCGAACCGAGCACGCAGCAGTTGCCCGCCGTGTCGGACGGTGATCCCGAGCAGACCGCGCTGGCCGAGCCGGTCCGGCCGGACGAGCCTCCTGCCGGCCTGGCCGGTGCTCCGGGCCAGGCCGACGAGCCCACCAGGGTCGGAGTCGCGCCCGTGCCCGGCGGCCCTGCCGAGGGCGGAGACGGACCGGCCACCGGTTACTACGTGCCCGACTTCGGCGACGAGCCGGACGGTCCGCGCGAGCGCGGTGACTTCGACGACTTCGACGGCTTCGACGACGCGCCGACCCGGGTCGGCATCCTCGGCGACGATCCGCTCGCCGCCAGCGACTACGCCGACTACGACGGCGACGACGGCGACTACGGCGACTATGACCGGTACGACGACTACGACGACTACGACGGAGACCCCGACGACCCCGAAGACCGCCATGACGCGGACGGTGCCCGGTCGGTGCGGACCCGGACGGCCGAGGACGACGACGGTGCGGGCCGTGCCGACGAAGCCGAGGACGCCGACGGTTCACCGGCCAAACAGTGGTTGGTGCTGGCAGGCCAGCTCGCGCTCGGTGTGGCCGGCGGCGCGGGCGTGTGGCTCGGCTTCAACTGGTTGTGGGGTCAGCTGCCCGCCGCCGCGCTGATCGCGGCACTGGTGGTCACGGTCGGCCTCGTGTGGGTGGTGCGCAAGGTCCGGCGGGCCGAGGACACCCAGACCACGGTGCTCGCGCTGCTGGTGGGGCTGGTCGTCACGGTCTCGCCCGCGGCGTTGTTGCTGGTCTCCCGTTAGCGTGGCCGCCCCGGCGATCCCGGTGACACTGTCCACGGCGTCGGTGTGGCCGTTGCGTGCGCAGAACGCCTTCGAGCTGGCCTCCGACCTCGGGTACGATGGTGTCGAGGTGATGGTGTGGGCCGACCCGGACAGCCAGGACGTCAAGGCGCTCCGGCGGCACAGCAAGGCCACCGGCGTCCCGGTGCTGTCGCTGCACTCGCCGTCGCTGCTCATCACCCAGCGCGTGTGGTCGCCCGATCCCGTGGAACGACTGCGGCGGTCGGTGGACGCGGCGCACGAGCTGGGGGCGAACACCGTGGTCGTCCACCCGCCCTTCCGCTGGCAGCGCCGCTACGGCGACGCGTTCGCCGATCTGGTGGCCGAGCTGGAGCGCGACAGCGGGGTCGCTGTCGCGGTCGAGAACATGTTCAAGGTGCGTCCGCCCGGCGGCGGGCGCAACGCCCGCGTGTCGGCGTTCCGGCCGTCGATCGATCCGACCGACGTGGGGTACGCGCACTACACCCTCGACCTGTCCCACACGTCCGCCGCCGGAATGGACTCGCTGGCGCTGGCCGAGCGCATGGGGCCGGGGCTGGCGCACGTGCATCTGGCGGACGGCACGGGGGCGCCCAAGGACGAGCACCTGGTGCCGGGCCGCGGCAGCCAACCGTGCGGTGAGCTGCTGGAATGGCTGGTGGAGCGGGACTACGACGGCGCCGTGGTGCTGGAGGTCAACACGCGGGCCGCGCGCTACCCGGCTCGCCGGGTCGCCGATCTCGCGGAGGCGTTGCTGTTCACCCGTCTGCATCTCGGACAGTGACCGGGTCGTCATCGTCCACCGCCGTTCGCCCCGTAGAGTTTGCGTCGTGGAGCCGCTGCGTACGTTGATCCTCGCCGCCGCCGACAACGACGTGATCCGGCGGGTGGTCGCCACCGCACCGGGGAGCCGTCAGATCGTCGCCCGGTTCGTCGCGGGCGAGACCGTGGCGGACGCGCTGGACGCCGTGCGGGGGCTCGCCGCCGACGGCAGAACGGCGACGCTCGACTACCTGGGGGAGTACACGAGCGACCCCGAACTGGCGGAGAAGACGGTCCGCACCTACGTGCATCTGTTGGAGGAACTCGGTGCGCACGGGCTCGCGCGGCACGCCGAGGTGAGCGTCAAGCTCTCGGCGCTGGCGGTCGGGGGCGACGAGGTCCTCGCCGGTCGCGCGCTCAGCCGGATCTGCGAGGCCGCCGAGGCGTGCGGCACCACGGTCACCGTCGACATGGAGGACCACACCGCCACCGACGCCACTCTGCGCGTGGTGGAGCGGGCGCGCCAGCGGTGGCCGTGGGTCGGCGCCGTGGTGCAGTCGTACCTGCACCGCACCGAGTCGGACCTTGCGTCGTTGGCACACAAGGGGTCGCGGGTGCGGCTGTGCAAGGGTGCCTACGCCGAGCCCGGTGACGTCGCGTTCACGGACACCCACGCGGTCGACGTGAGCTACGTGCGCTGTGCGAACGCGCTGCTGGACGGCGGCGCGTACGCGATGTTCGCCACCCACGACCCCCGGCTGGTGAGCGTGCTGCGCCAGCGGGCCCGCTGGTACGGCAGGGAACGCGGCAGCTACGAGTACCAGATGCTGTACGGGATCCGGCCGGACGAACAGCGCCGGCTGGCCACGGAAGGGGAGACCGTGCGCGTGTACGTACCGTTCGGGGAGCAGTGGTACGGCTACCTCATGCGGAGGCTCGCCGAGCGACCCGCGAACCTGGCCCTGTTCCTGCGAGCCCTGGCCAGTCGTTCGTGAGTACGGTCGACTCGGAGCCGGTGCCGTTCTCCACGGCCTGTGACGTCCGCTCGCTCGGCGACGGCACCTTCACCGCGGATCTGCGGCAGGAATGGGCGATCGGCAAGCATCCCCACGGCGGGTTCCTGCTGGCCCTGCTGGCGAAGGCCGCGATCCGTACCCTGTTCGAGGCGGGCGAGCCTCCCGCGGAACCGCTGGTGGTGAACGCCGAGTTCCTGCACGCCCCCGCGCTGGGGCCGGTACTGGTGCGCACCGACGTCCGCAAGATCGGCAGGCGGACCACGGTGGTGGCCGTGGTGCTGGAACAACGTGGCCGCAGTTGCGTGGAGGCCAGGGTCACGGCGGGCAGGCTGCCGCTGCGCCCGCCGGTGTGGAGCGACGCGCCCGCGTTGCCCGCCGAACCGCCCGCGAGTGCGTTGCCGCTGAGCGGGCGCACCGCCGAGGGACTGTTCCACCTCGCCAAGGGTTGTGACGTCCGCGTGGACGCGGCCACCGCGGGCTACCTCACCGGGCGCCGCGACGACCCGCCGCGCCTGCGGTTGTGGGTGCGGCCGAGGCGGGGCGAGCCCGACCCCTACTTCGCGTTGCTCGCGGGCGACATCAACCCGCCCGTCGTCTTCAACCTCGGTCGCACCGGCTGGGCCCCGACCGCCGCGCTCACCGCACTGGTACGGACCAGGCCGCACACCGGGTGGCTGCGGGTGGCCGTGGAGTGCCGTGCCGTGCAGGAGGGCTGGTTCGACTCCGACGCCGTCGTGGTCGACAGCCAGGGCCGCATCGTGTGCCAGGCGCGGCAGTTGGCGCTGTCCCCGCTGCCCTGACCCGCCACCGGGCGGCACCGGGTGCCCGGCCTAGTGTTGCGGGCATGGCAACCATCGCGGTACTGGGTGCGGGCAAGATCGGCGAGGCGCTGCTGTCGGGGCTGCTGCACGGTGGCCGTAGTCCCGGCGATCTGCTGTTCACCGAGCGCCATCCCGAGCGGGCGGCGGAGCTGGAGTCGGCCTACGGCGTCACGGGTGTCACCGTGGCCGAGGCGGCGCGGCGAGCCGATCTGCTGGTGGTGGCCGTCAAGCCGCAGGACATCGACCCGGTGCTGGCGGAACTCGCCCAGGCACTGCGGCCGTCGTCGCTCGTGGTGTCGCTGTGCGCGGGACTGCCCACGGCACTGTTCGAACGCACGCTGCCCGAGGGCACCCCCGTGGTGCGGGTGATGCCGAACACGCCGATGCTCGTCGGCGAGGCGATGAGCGCCGTGTCGCCGGGCAGCCACGCCGACGCCGAGCACGTCAGGCAGGTCACGGATCTGCTGAGCTGCGTCGGCAAGGTCGTCGAGGTGCCCGAGTCGCAGCAGGACGCGGTGACCGCGCTGTCGGGTTCCGGTCCGGCGTACTTCTTCTACCTCGTGGAAGCGATGATCGATGCGGGCATCCTGCTGGGGCTTCCGCGCGCGGTGGCCGAACAGCTCATCGTGCAGTCCGCCGTCGGCGCCGCCACGATGCTCGCGGAGGGCGCGGGCCATCCGGTGCTGCTCCGGGAAGCCGTGACCTCGCCCGCCGGCACGACCATCAACGCCATCCGGGAACTGGAGAAGCACGGCGTGCGGGCGGCGCTGCTGGCCGCCATCGAGGCCGCCCGCGACCGGTCGGTCGAGCTGGGCCGAGCGCACGAGGACTCCGAACGGGCATGACGGTGGGTGCCCGGTCGGGTCGGGTTCCGGCGTGTTGACACCGCGTTGACTCCGTCCGGGTGCCTGTTTCCCCTCGACAGGCGTCGCACCAGCCCCACATGTCCCGCTACCCTCGAGAGCAGCACGCGCGTGTCGGTACCGCTCGATGGGGAAGTCGAGCGGCACGGCGCGTGGCAGAGGGACACGGTGAACTGTTATGCCGCCGAACGGAAACGAGGACGTGCCGGGCCCCCGACATGTCCAGTTCCTGACCGTCGCCGAGGTGGCCACGCTGATGCGGGTCTCCAAGATGACGGTCTACCGACTGGTGCATTCCGGTGAGTTGCCCGCCGTGCGGGTGGGCAAGTCGTTCCGGGTGCCCGAGCAGGCCGTCCACGACTATCTCGACAACGCCTACTTCGACGTGGGTTAGGGCCACCGAGGGCCACGCACGCCGCGCTGATGTGCCCAGGTAACCTGGAAGGCCGTTCGCGACCGACCGTTAGGAGCGTGGTGTGGGCTCGGTAATCAAGAAGCGACGTAAGCGTATGTCCAAGAAGAAGCACCGGAAGCTGCTTCGCCGCACCCGCGTGCAGCGTCGCAAGCAGGGTAAGTGACGTCGCAGGCCCGCGGGCGCAAGTGAGGCCGGGGGTCTGATGAGGCCGAAGGTCGTCCTGGTCACCGGGGTTTCCGGTGAACTGGGCGGGCGCCTGCTGTCGCGGTTGGGCGCCCGCAGTGACCTCGAACGGGTTGTCGGCGTGGACACGTCGCCCCCGGCGGCGAAGATCCTCCGTCGACTCGGCCGCGCGGAGTTCGTGCGGGTCGACATCGGCAACCCGCTGATCGCGAAGATCATGACGTCCGCGAGAGTGGACACGGTGGTCCATGCCGGTCCGACCTGCCATCCCGCGGGCTCGGGCAGGCGGTGGGCCGGGAAAGAGGCCACCGTCATCGGCACCATGCGGCTGCTCGCCGCGTGCCAGAACTCGCCGTACGTCCGCACGCTCGTCGTCACCTCGACGACGGCGGTGTACGGCGCGTCACCGCGGTCCAGGGCCGTGTTCACCGAGGACGCGGAACTCATTCCGACCACCGTGTCCGGCTACTCGAAGGACGCCGTCGAGCTGGAGGGCTACGTGCGCGGGTTCGCGCGGCGCCGTCCCGAGGTCGGCGTGACGACGTTGCGCCTCGCGGACGTGCTCGCGCCGGACTTCGACACCGTCTTCTCCCGGTACTTCTCGCTGCCGCTGGTCCCGACCGTGCTCGGGTTCGACGCGCGCCTGCAGTTCCTGCACTCCGAGGACGCACTCGCCGTGCTCGAACGGGCCACGGTCCGCGCGCGGCCCGGCGTGTCCGAGGTGTTCAACGTCGCAGGCCAGGGCGTGCTCGCGCTGTCGCAGGCGATCCGCAGGGCGCACCGCGTGCCGGTGAGCGTCCCGCGTGCCGCGATGCCCTCGCTCGGCAGGGCGCTGCGGGGTGCGCGCAGGGTGAACACCTCGCCCGACCTGCTGCGCCTGCTCAGCTTCGGCCGCGTGGTCGACACCACCCTGCTGAGGCGGGACTTCGGCTACTCACCCCGGTGGACGACACCGCAGACGTTCGACGACGCCGTGGTCAGCCGGGGTGTTACGTGACCGGGCTTGGCGGGCCGGAGTCGTGGGCCGGCGCGCTCACCGGATTCGCCCGCCGCAGGCTCGCCGGCGACTACGAGGTCGACGAGTTCGGGTTCGACCCCGAGCTCACCGAGTCGGTGCTGTTCCCCCTGCTGCGCCCGCTGTACGAGCGGTGGTTCCGGGTCAGCACCCACGGCCTCGGCAACATCCCCTCCGAGGGCGGCGCGCTGCTGGTCTCGAACCACTCGGGCGTGCTGCCACTGGACGCCGTGATGACCGCGTTCGCCGTCCACGACGAGCACCCGGCACACCGGTTCCTGCGGATGCTCGGCGCGGAGCTGGTCTTCGACACCCCCGTGCTCGGCGAGCTGGCGCGCAAGACCGGTCAGACCTTGGCGTGTCACCCCGACGCCGAGCGCCTGCTGCGGGACGGCGAGCTGGTCGGGGTGTGGCCGGAGGGCTACAAGGGCGTCGGCAAGCCGTTCTCGGCGCGCTACAAGCTCCAGCGGTTCGGGCGCGGTGGGTTCGTGTCGGCCGCGCTGCGCACCGGAGTGCCCATCGTGCCCTGCGCCGTCGTGGGCGCGGAGGAGATCTACCCGAAGATCGCGGACATCCGCCCGCTGGCGCGGCTGCTGCGGTTGCCCTACTTCCCCGTCACCCCGTTCTTTCCGTGGCTGGGGCCGCTCGGGACGATCCCGTTGCCGACGAAGTGGCACATCGAGTTCGGCGAACCGGTCCGGACCGACACCTTCGACGCGGAGTCCGCCGACGACCAGATGCTCGTGCTCACCCTGACCGACCAGGTGCGCGAGAGCATCCAGCAGCTGCTGTACCGCAGGCTCGCCCTCCGTCGCGGCATCTTCACCGACGGCGGGCCCGGTTCGTCGCAGGGTTAGCCGGGCTCGCATCGTCCGCTGCGGACACGACTACGCAACCTGCGGACACGACTACGCAACTTGCGGACACGGCTACGCAGGCTGCGGACACGGCTACTCGGGGTGGTTTCAGGCGGCTCTTCTGCGGTAGGCCAGGCCCGCGGCGACGGCTCCGGCCAGGGCTCCGGCGCCCAACACCGACGGCACACCGATCCGCGCGGCCTTGCGGCCGGTGCGGAAGTCGCGGATCTCCCAGCCCCGGTTTCTGGCGGTCTCCCGCAGGCCCGCGTCCGGATTCACGGCCACGGCGGCGCCCACGACCGACAGCATCGGCACGTCGTTCTGTGAGTCCGAGTAGGCCGTGCAGCGGCGCAGGTTCAGGCCCTCCCGCGCGGCGAGCGCACGCACGGCGTGCGCCTTCGCCCTGCCGTGGAGCATGTCGCCGACCAGCCGTCCCGTGTACACGCCGTCGACGCTCTCGGCCACGGTGCCGAGTGCTCCGGTGAGTCCGAGCCGCCGGGCGATGATGGCCGCGAGTTCGACGGGCGTGGCGGTGACCAGCCACACGCGCTGCCCCGCGTCCAGGTGCATCTGGGCGAGTGCCCTGGTCCCGGCCCAGATGCGGTCGGCCATCAGCTCGTCGTAGATCTCCTCGCCGATGGCGACCATCTCGTCGACGGTTCGTCCCGCCACGAACGACAGGGCCTGCTCCCGGCTGGACTGCACGCCCTGGTGGCTCTCCCGGCCCCCGACGCGGAACTTGACCTGCTGCCACGCGAATCCGGCCAGGTCGGAGCTGCTGAAGTACTTGCGCGCCGCGAGCCCCCTGGCGAAGTGGAAGATCGACGCGCCCATCATCATCGTGTTGTCGACGTCGAAGAACGCCGCCGCGGTCAGGTCCTGCTGGACGGGAGGCTGGGTCTCGGGTGGACGCGGTTCGGCCTCCGGTTCGACCGTCGCGACCGCCGCGGCCTCCATCGCGACCGCGGCGTCGGCCGAGGCCTCACCGGCCAGCGCCGCGAGCCGCTCGCGTTCCCGTCCCTTACCGCGGCCCCGCCACCGAGACACGCACACCGCCTCCATACGTATGGGTTCGCCTCCGGCGCTTGCCCACAGAGTAACGAGCGTGACGCGAACACCGGAGAGCTATCCGACGGTCACGGCGGGCAATCCGGAGAGCACGCCTGTGACACTCACCACGGGTGCCGGGACGGGCGCTTCGGACGGCAACCGGGGCCGCTCCGGTGCGGACACGGGTGCGGGCACCGTGGCCGGTGGGGCGACGTCGGCCGGATCCAGCGACCCGAACGGTGGGCCGGGCCGGTCCGAGGTCGGCGGCGCCACCGGCGAGGTCGGCGAGCTCGGCGCGGGCGGGGCGGGCGCGGCAGTCGGCTCGACGGGGAGATCCACTTCGAGAGCGGGATCGGCCGCCGGTGGCTGCCCGGTCGGCGGCGGCCCCGGCCCGAGCGGCGACGGGGGCGCGCAGCGGCCGGTGGCGGGGAGCGCGCCGAGGTCGTCGGAGTGCGCCGAGGTGATCTCGTAGCACTCCATCCGTTCGGCCAGCGCCGAGGCTCGCCGGTCGATGCGGTCGAGCAACCCCGCCACCTCGTCCGTCACTTCGTCCGCCACCGCGTCCGGCAGCGCGGTGGGCAGTCCGGGGGCCAGCGTGTCGAGGCGGGCCGTCTCGCGTCCCGCCCAGTCGCGCAGTACGCCGAGCTGGCTGCCGTCGGAACGGGTGGCGAGCGCGGTGAGCCGCACCGTGCCCTCGGTGGCGTGGTCGGCGAAGCCGCGCAGGGCCGCGCGGACCCGGCCCGGTTCGGCGGAGCCCGTCTCGCCGAGCGTGGCGAGTTCGTCGAGCCGCCGGGATGCGTAGTTCAGCCGCCGGACGGCGGCGTCCTCGTCGTCGAAGGTCAGCCCGAGCGCGGCGCTCTCCTGCGCACGCTTGAGCTGGTAGAGCGGCCCCCCGGGCAGGGCGTCGCGCGACAGCAGCAGGCCGGTGAACGCGAGCAGGGTCGCCAGTGCGGCCAGCGCGGTGAGCACCGGCAGCGGGCGGCGCCGAGGCGAGCTCACCGAGCGCCGGGCCATGCGTTGCCGCGTGGCCGCGTCGACCGTGACGTCGTGGGCGACGGTGTCGCCGAGC
The DNA here is from genome assembly GCF_005862235.1 of Saccharomonospora piscinae. Taxonomy (GTDB): domain Bacteria; phylum Actinomycetota; class Actinomycetes; order Mycobacteriales; family Pseudonocardiaceae; genus Saccharomonospora; species Saccharomonospora piscinae. Next base: position 852,642 of record NZ_VCEK01000002.1, read on the forward strand.
CTGCGCAGTGCGGCCACCACGGCCAGCTCGGCGCCGAACTGGTCGGCGTCGGTGCCGGAGTCCACGGCTCGCGCGAAACGCTCGTCCCGCGCACGGGCCTGCCGCGACCGCCGGGACCACGCAGTCCTGCCCACCGCGTTCCCTCCACCGCTCGCCGTGCTCCGGGCCTTCCCGCCGGAGCAACGAGCGCGGGGGTGCGGCGGTTACGTGCGGTGGCTCACCGGAGCCCGTGGGGCAGCAGGGTGGCGAGGCGGCGCACGGCGCGGTGCTGCAACGCCTTCACCGCACCCTCGTTGCGCTGCATGATCGCGGCGGTCTCCGACACGGAGTAGCCCTGGATGAAGCGGAGGATGATGCACTCGCGCTGGTCGTCGCCGAGGTCGGCGACACAGCGCAGCAGTTCGTCACTGGTGGATCGGCTGATCACTTGTTGTTCCGGGCCGGGTGCCGCGCCGCGGCTCACGCCGCCCTCGGTCACCTCGTCGGTGACGACCTCCAGCCGGAAGCGGCTGGACTTGACGTGGTCGAGCACGAGGTTGCGGGCGATGGTGGTGAACCAGGCCCCGACGTCGCGGCCCTGGTAGGAGATCGACGTGATCCGGCGGAGTGCTCTGAGGAAGGTCTCGCTCGTGACGTCCTCGGCGAGGTGCCGGTCGCCGAGGCGCAGCAGCACGTAGCGGTAGACGCCCTCGACGTGCCGGTCGTAGAGCGTGGCGAACGCGGCGGAGTCGCCGCGCTGGGCGGCCCGCACGAGCTCCCAGTTCTCGGCCACGACCCCGTCGGCGGGTACCGGGGACTCGGTCGTGCCGCCCGTTGTCTCCGCGTCGGAGGTCGCGGGCCGCGCGCCAAGCAGTCCCAGCGTCGCGGGTGCGGGACCAGCCGCAACAGCGATCGGCATGCTCACGTGTCGCACCTCCTCCGGGCCCGTTCCCGGCCTCCGCGTGATCATCGCCACTACGTCGCCCGACGGAGCATACGTGTTGTTACCGCGAAGTAGGTAGTGGTGTCCTGGTTGCGAATCGGCGACATCACCGGTGACGATCTGGCCGCCACCGGGTCGCTGAGACACTGTGGGGACGGCGAAAGGGGCAGGTTGTGACGGGTGAGAGTGGCAACGTGGCGGAGCTCGCCACCGCCGCGGGGGAACACAGGCCGGGCCGCGACGCATTGATCGATACAGCGACGGGAACCACACTCACCTGGGACGAAACGGACAGGGCCGTCACCGCCACGGCACACGTGCTGCGCGCCGCCGGAGTCGAACCCGGCGACAGGGTGGCGCTGCGCTATCCCACCTCGGCGGCGTTCGCGGTGTCGTTTCTCGCCGTGCTGCGTGCCGGGGGGATCGCGGTCCCGCTGAATCCGCAGGAGCCCGACTCGGCTTCCGAGGCCCTGCTGGCGCACAGCGGGGCCCGCGTGCTGCTGACGGACCGGCCGTTCGAGGCGACCCGACAAGCCCCCGCGCTCGTCGAACCGGTGCTGAGCGCCACCGCCGAGGCGGACCCGTTCCCGCAGGTCACGCGAGGAGGCGAGGACGTCGCCGCGCTGCTGTACACGTCCGGCACCACGGGGCCCGCTCGCGGCGCGATGCTGTCGCACCGGGCGTTGCTGGCCAACGTCGGGCAGTTGCGCGCGCTGAAGCCCGCTCCGGTGGAACCGGGCGATCGCGCCTACCTCGCGGTGCCGCTGCACCACGTCTACGGGCTCGGGCCCGGGCTGCTCGCCGTCGCGGCGGCGGGCGCCACCGCTGTGCTCTCGCCGCGGTTCGAGGTCCGCACCGCGTTGTCGGACTGCCTCACCCACCGCGTGACGGTCGTGCTCGGCGTCCCGGCGATGTACGCGGAGTTCGCCGCGCGGCCGGTCGACGAACTCGGCGAGTGCCTGGCGACGGCCCGGTTGCTGGTCTCCGGCGCGGCCCCGCTGCGGCCGAAGGTGCTGGCCGCCGTGCGCGGCGCCACCGGGCTGGCGGTGTTCGAGGGCTACGGGCTCACCGAGGCCGCACCCGTCGTGACGTCCACGCTGGTCACGGGCTACGCGAAGCCGGGCTCGGTGGGCAGGCCGCTGCCCGGCGTCGAGGTGCGGCTCGTGGACAGCGACGGCAGCGCGGACCCGGCGCCGCAGGACCCCGACGACCCGGACGACACGTTCGACGACACCGACGGCACCGGGCTGGTGGCGGTGCGCGGCGCGAACCTGTTCTCCGGCTACTGGCCCGACGGCGCGCACGGGCCCGGCGACGACGGCTGGTTCCGCACCGGAGACGTCGGCTACGTCGACGTCGACGGCGACCTGCACCTGGTGGACCGCGCGGGCGACCTGGTGATCGTCAACGGGTTCAACGTCTACCCGCACGAGGTCGAGGACGTGATCGCGGAGCTGCCTAACGTCGCGGAGGTGGCCGTGGTGGGCACGCTCGACGAGCGCACCGGGGAGGCGGTCAAGGCCGTCGTGGTGCCCTCGCCCGGCGCCGCCCTGTCCGAGCAGCAGGTCGTGGACCACTGCGCGAGCAGGCTCGCCGGGTACAAGGTGCCCACCGTGGTGCGCTTCGCCGACGCGCTGCCGCATTCGGCGACCGGGAAGGTGAGCAGGGCCGGGCTGCGCGACGCGCCCGCACCGGGTGAGGATGGCGGTCATGGCTGACGGTTCGGCACCGGCACACACGGTCGTGGTGATGACGCGCGCGGGCTGTCCCGCGTGCGAGCGCGCGGAGCGCGATGTGGAACGCATCTGCGGCGTACTCGGGGTGCCGTGGTCGGCGGCGGACGTCGACACCGACCCGGAGTGGCGCGCGGAGTACGGCGACCGGGTGCCGGTGATCCTCGTCGACGACGCCGAGCACGGCTACTGGTCCGTGGACGAGGCTCGGCTGACGGCGGCGCTGCGCGACGGGTAGGCGGTAGGGCGGCGCAGGCACCGGGTGGTCTCCAGGGGGCCTGGTGTGGCCTGCGTCAACCCCTTCACCAGGGGTTTTGTGCCTACGTTCACAAGTGGCTACCGTAGTGCCATCGCCGCGCGAGCCCGGCTATCGAACACTACCGTGCCCGCTCGGTCAAGCATCGATTTTCCCCGACCGGTGACAGGAGTCCAGCGTGGTGGCACAGCGGGGCCGGCGCAACGGGTCTCCGGGGGCTCCAACAACTCCAGGAACCCGAGGAACTCCAGGAGCCCCGGCGTCCGCGAACCCCCGGCGAGGCGCACCCGTGCCACGGCGTGCCTCGGAGCTGGACACCGCGCCGACCGACGAGTTGCCCGTCGTGGCACCGCCCGCGGCGTCCGGCGCGGCCAGGGCGATCCCTGAGGCCGCCGTCGCCCGGCTGGCCGTCTACCTGCGGGTGCTGTCGGCCATGGCGGAGCAGGGCTCCACGACGGTGTCCAGCGAGGAACTGTCGGCTGTCGCGGGGGTCAACTCGGCGAAACTGCGCAAGGACCTCTCCTACATCGGTTCCTACGGCACCAGGGGAGTGGGCTACGACGTCGCGGTCCTGGTGGGCCAGATCGAACGGACTCTGGGCCTGACGCGCCAGCACAAGGTCGCCGTCGTCGGAATCGGCAACCTCGGTCATGCGTTGGCCAACTACGGCGGCTTTCCCGGTCGCGGTTTTCCCGTCGAGGCCCTGTTCGACATCGACCCCGACCTGGTCGGCGTGCCGGTGGGCGGGGTGCCGGTGTCACACCTGGACGACATCCCCTCGGTGTGCGCGCAGCGGGGCATCTCCATCGGGGTCGTCGCGACGCCGCCGACCGCGGCGCAGTTGGTCTGCGACCGGCTGGTGGCGGGTGGAGTGCAGTGCATCCTCAACTTCGCCCCCGCGGTGCTGCAGGTGCCCGAACATGTCGAGGTGCGAAAGGTCGACCTGGCTGTGGAGTTGCAGATCTTGTCCTTCCACGTGGCGCGGAGGGCGGACGGCGAGGGTGACGGTCAGGCCGCCGCGCCGAACGCCGGTCCCGCCGAGGGAGCGGTGGTGTCCTCATGAGCATCCTGGCGATCGGCCTGTCCCACCGCACCGCCGACCTGACGACGCTGGAGCGGGCCGCCGTGCCCGCCGCCGAGGTCGGCAAGGTGCTGTACGAACTCCAGCAGGCCGACGACGTCTCCGAGGTCATGCTGCTGTCGACCTGCAACCGCATCGAGGTCTACGCCGTCGTGGAGACCTTCCACGGCGGGCTCGCCGGGATCGCCGACGTGCTGGCCCGGCAGGCCGGCATGGAACCGGCGCAGCTCTACGACCACGTCTACGTCCACTACGCGGGCGCGGCGGTGGAGCACGTGTACTCCGTGGCGTCGGGACTCGACTCCATGGTCGTGGGCGAGACGCAGATCCTCGGCCAGGTCCGGTCGTCCTACGCGGTGGCGCGCGAGGCGGGCACCGTCGGCCGCACCCTGCACGAGCTGGTCCAGACCACCCTGCGGGTGGGCAAGCGCGTCCACAGCGAGACGGGCCTCGACCGGCTGGGCGCGTCGGTGGTCTCGGAGGCACTGGCCGCCGCGGGGGACCTCACGGGGCGCCGCGCGCTCGTCGTCGGTGCGGGTTCGATGGGCGCCCTGTCGGCGTCCCAGCTGCGCAAGAGCGGTGTCGCCGAGATCGCCGTGGTGAACCGCACCGCCGAGCGGGCGGCCCGCCTGGCGGAGTCGATCAGCGAGCAGGGAGTGGCGGCGCGGGCCGTGCCGATGGCCGAGCTGGCGGACGAGCTGGCGCTGGCCGACGTCGTCGTGGCCTGCACCGGTGCCAAGGTGGCGGTGCTCGGTACCGAGCACGTGGCCGCCCGGCCCGACCGGCCCGTGGTGATCTGCGACCTCGGCCTGCCGAGGGACGTGGAACACGCGGTCGGGGAGGTGCCCGGCGTCTCGCTGGTGGACCTGGAGACCGTGCGCAGGCGCATGAAGGAATCCGGAACCGCCACCACGGAGAAGCAGATCGCCAGGGCGTCGGGCATTGTGCTTGACGAGGTGCGCGCGTACCTGGCGGGCCAGCGCAGCGCGGCCGTCACGCCGACGGTGACGGCGCTGCGCAAGCGGGCCGCCGAGGTCGTCGACGCCGAGCTGCTGCGGCTCGACCGCAGGCTGCCCGGGATCGACGCCGAGGTGCGTGACGAGCTGGGCCGCACGGTACGGAGGGTGGTGGACAAGTTGCTGCACTCCCCGACCGTGCGCGTCAAGCAACTCGCCGCGGAGAAGGCGGGCACCGACTACGCGAACGCGCTGCGCGAGTTGTTCGAACTCGACCCGCAGGCGCCCACGGCGGTGTCGAGTCCTTCGGCCGTGCTCCGCCCTGACCAGATCGACGGTGACCACAGTGACTGACTCCCGGCCCGGAACCACGTCCGGCAGGACCATCCGTATCGGCACGCGGGCCAGCAAGCTCGCGATGGCGCAGAGCGGCACGATCGCGGCGATGCTGGAGGCCGCGGGGCAGCCGGTCGAACTGGTGCCCGTGTCGACCCCTGGCGACCGGTCGTCCGCGCCGATCGCCGAGATCGGGGTCGGCGTGTTCACCTCGGCGGTGCGGGACGCGCTGCTCGACGGCAGGGTCGACGTCGCTGTGCACTCGCACAAGGACCTGCCCACCGCCGCCGAGCCCGGCATCGTGCTCGCCGCCGTGCCGGTGCGGGAGGACCCGAGGGACGCGCTCGTGGCGCGCGACGGCCTCGCGCTCGGCGAGCTGCCACCCGGCTCGACGGTGGGCACCGGCTCCCCGCGCCGCATGACGCAGTTGCGGGCGCTCGGGCTCGGGCTGAACGTCGTGCCGATCCGTGGCAACATCGACACCCGGATCGGCAAGGTCACGTCGGGCGAGCTCGATGCGGTCGTGCTGGCCAGGGCGGGACTGTCCAGGGTGGGCAGGCTCGGTGAGATCACCGAAACGCTCGACCCGATCCAGGTGCTGCCCGCACCGGCTCAGGGAGCACTCGCCGTCGAGACCCGCGTCGACGACGTGGACACCGAACACCTGCTGCAGTCCATCGTGGACGACGAGGCGACACGGGTCGCCGTGACGGCCGAGCGGGCGCTGCTTGCGGCGCTCGAAGCGGGCTGCAGCGCACCCGTGGGCGCACTCGCCGAGGTCGTCGAGGATCTGACCGGTGAAGGCGCCGTGATCGAGCGCCTCTCGCTGAGGGGGGTCGCCGCCACCGGGACGGAGGGCGACGCCGTGCAGATCCTGCGGGCCTCGGCGATCGCCGACAAGCACGAGGCCGAAGGGCTGGGCCGCAGACTGGCCGCCGAGCTGCTCGACCTCGGCGCAGGCGCCCTGTCGCGCTGACATCCGGAAGAACCGCGCAAGAACGAATGGCCGACCGTGGCGATCACGGTCGACGACGAGGAGAGACGACGTCATGACCCGCGCACGCAAAACCACGGGCCGTGTCGCTTTCGTGGGCTCGGGCCCGGGGGACGCCGGACTGGTGACGGTCCGCGCCCAGGAGCTGCTCGCGAAGGCCGACCTGGTGGTCACCGACCCCGATGTGCCCGCCGGTGTGCTCGCCTTCGCCGGGGCCAACGCCGAGGTCCGGCCCGCGGTCGGCGAGCCAGGTGACGTGGCCAGGGACCTGTCCACCGAGGCCAAGGCAGGCAGGCTCGTGCTGCGGCTGACCGCAGGTGATCCACTCACGCAGCAGGCCGTGGTCGCCGAGGTCAACGCCGTGTCGCGCACGAGCGCGGTGTTCGACGTGATCCCCGGCGTTTCGGCGGGGACGGCGGTGCCCGCCTACGCGGGTGTGGCGCTCGGAGCCGTGCATGCCGAGGTCGACCTGCGCTCCGGTGAGGTGGACTGGGCGGGCCTGGCGGCCACGCCGGGCCCCATCGTGCTGCACGCCACGTCGAGCCACCTCGCCGAGGCCGCGTCGGCCCTGGTCGAGCACGGAATCTCCGCGCAGACCCCGGTGGCGGTGACCTCGAACGGCACCATCAACACCCAGCGCACGCTGGACTCCACCCTGGCCTCGCTCGCGGCCGACGCCGGTGAGCTGGTCGGTCCGCTGGTGGTGAGCATCGGCGACGCCGTGAGCAATCGGCAGAAGCTCTCGTGGTGGGAGTCGCGCGCGCTGTACGGGTGGAAGGTGCTCGTCCCGCGCACGAAGGAGCAGGCGGGTGACATGGCCGACCGGCTCCGCAGCCACGGTGCGACCTCGCACGAGGTGCCCACGATCTCGGTCGAGCCGCCCCGGAGCCCCGCGCAGATGGAGCGCGCGGTGAAGGGCCTCGTCGACGGTCGTTACCAGTGGATCGTGTTCACCTCGGCCAACGCCGTGCGCGCGGTGTGGGAGAAGTTCGGCGAGTTCGGGCTCGACGCCAGGGCGTTCTCCGGTGTGAAGATCGCCTGCGTCGGCGAGTCCACGGCGGACAAGGTGCGCTCGTTCGGGATCATCCCGGAGCTGGTGCCGAAGGACGAGCAGTCGAGCGAGGGGCTGCTGGAGGAGTTCCCGCCGTTCGACGACATCCTCGACCCGGTGAACCGGGTGCTGCTGCCGAGGGCGGACATCGCCACGGAGACGCTGTCGGCCGGGTTGCAGGACCGTGGCTGGGAGGTCGACGACGTCACCGCCTACCGCACGGTGCGGGCCGCGCCTCCGCCCGCCGAGACCCGCGAGATGATCAAGACGGGCGGGTTCGACGCGGTGTGCTTCACGTCGTCGTCCACGGTGCGCAACCTCGTCGGCATCGCGGGCAAGCCGCACGCCCGCACGCTCGTGGCGTGCATCGGGCCGAAGACGGCCGAGACGGCCACCGAGTTCGGGCTGCGCGTTGACGTGCAGCCGGACAAGCCCAACGCCGTGACGCTGGTGGACGCGCTGGCCGAGCACGCGGCCAAGCTGCGCGCCGAGGGCGCGCTTCCCCCGCCCCGCAAGGCCAAGCGCACCCGCCGTTCCTGAGCGGGTCGCCGGTGCCGCGAAGGCCACCCTCACTGCGTGAGACGCGGCGAGGGTGGCCTTCGCTGCGTCTCACGCGGCTAGGCTGGCGGGGTGTTTCCCGAGTATCGGCCCCGTCGGTTACGCACCACGCCCGCCATGCGCAGGCTGGTGAGTGAGACCACGCTGCGCCCGCGACAGCTGATCCTGCCCCTGTTCGTCGCCGAGGGGGCCGAGCGGCCCCGCCCGATCTCCAGCATGCCCGGGGTGGTGCAGCACACGCGCGACTCGTTGCGCCAGGCGGCGGCCGACGCCGTCGCGGCGGGGGTCGGCGGCCTGATGCTGTTCGGCGTGCCCGAGACCCGCGACGCCGTCGGCAGCGGCGCCACCGACGAGAACGGTGTGCTCAACGTGGCGCTGCGGGACCTGCGCAAGGACCTCGGCGACGACACGGTGCTGATGGCCGACACGTGCCTCGACGAGTTCACCGACCACGGCCACTGCGGGGTGCTCGACTCGGCGGGAGTGGTCGACAACGACGCCACCCTCGACCGGTACGCCGACATGGCACTGGCGCAGGCCGAGGCGGGCGCCCACGTGCTCGGCCCGAGCGGCATGATGGACGGCCAGGTCGGGGTCATCCGGCGCGCGCTGGACGGCGCGGGACACACCGATACCGGGATCCTGGCCTACTCCGCGAAGTACGCGAGCGCCTTCTACGGGCCCTTCCGCGAGGCCGTGGACTCGCAGCTCACCGGCGACCGCAACAGCTACCAGCAGGACCCGGGCAACGCCAGGGAGGCGTTGCGCGAGATCGAACTGGACGTCGCCGAGGGTGCCGACGCGGTGATGGTCAAACCCGCGCTCGCCTATCTCGACGTCGTGCGGGCGGCGGCCGAGACCTCACCGGTGCCGGTGGCGGCCTACAACATCTCCGGCGAGTACGCGATGGTCGAGGGCGCGGCGGCCCAGGGGTGGGTCGAGCGGGAGCGCACGATTCTTGAGGTGCTGACCTCGATCCGCAGGGCGGGGGCCGACCTGGTGCTGACCTACTGGGCCGCTGAGGCGGCGGCCTGGCTGGACTAGAGTCGGCACCGTGACTGAGTCAGGCGAACCGGACGGCACGCCCGAGCGTCGCGAGTCGGACGAGCAACGTCGTGCGAAGGGGCTGCCCCCCGAGCCCAGCATGCCGGGGGCGGCGCGGGACCGTGGCAGGCCACCGACACCGGTGTCGGTGTCGTTCTGGCTGTACGTGCTCGCCGGGTTGGTGCTGGTGGCCGCGTTCGGCTTCACGCTCACCCAGCAGGAGGACGTCTCCGAGGCGTTGATCGACCTCAACACCACCGACGGTCTCGACGAGGAGCAGATCCGTTCGGGTGTCACCACGTTGCTGTGGACCCTGTTCGTCGGCGCCGTGGCGTTCGCGGTGATGTTCGCGCTGTTCGGGTGGAAGGCCAGGGAGGGCACGCGGTCGGCGCGCACGACGCTGACCGTGCTGGCGGCGATCACCCTGCTGCTCCAGGTGCTGCTGTTCCCGACGAGCCTGCCGATGCTGGCCGCCTCGTTCCTGGCGGTGGTGGCGACCGCGCTGCTGTATCTGCCGAGTGTGGCCCACTACTTCCCCAGGGCGACGGGCGGAGGATCGCGGCGCTGAGCGAGTCGACCGACGTCCGCTACCACGAGCCCGGTGCGAGCGGCTGGGCCCTCACCTGGGGCCCGCTGTTCGCGTTGCTCGGCTACGGGGGCGAACTGCTGGCGGGTGGCCCCACGACTCCGCTGCTGTGGCTGCTGACCGGGGCCGGGCTGGGGGCGCTGTCGGCGCTGTGGGTGTACGCGCGACGCCGCTTCCTCCGCGTCCGCCTCACTCCGGCCGAGTTGTGGCAGGGCACCGAGTGCCTGCCGCTGGACCGGGTGGCCGGGCTGGACGAGACCGAGGCGCCGTTCGGGACGCGCGTGCTGGGCGGCGGCCTGAGCGCGCCCCGCCGCTACGCCGAGGTCGCGCTGCGGCTGGACGACGACTCGGTCGTCGTGGCGTGGGCCAAGGACGGGCGGGCCCTGCGGGAGGCGCTGCGTGCCGTCCTGCGAGATCGGGCATGAGAAACTGCCCGCCGTGACCGACGTCCCGCCCGCCCCGCCCGCGACCACCCGCGGCCAGGACCGGCTGCACCAGCCGCTGCGACTGGTCGTGGCCGTGGTGGAACTGCTGCTGGCCGCCGTGGCGGGCTGGGCCGCCACCCGGTGCTGGGACCTCGCTGTCGCCCCTCTCACGGTGCGCAGCGACGATGGCGCCACGCTGGTGTCCCGGGTGTACGAGGGCAACTGGGTGGGGTTGGCGTTCCTGCTCGCGGCCGTCGCCGGGGTGCTGCTGGTGGACGCTGCGCGACAGAGCGTGCTCGGAGTGCGCACACGGCGGCGGCGAAGGCGACGTGCGTCTCGCGGGACGCGGGCAGCCGACGCGCGGTGACGTGTCTTTGCGAGACTGGCGGATGTGACAGGAGCAGTCGAGCAGTCCAAGTCCTGGTTCGAGCGCGCCACGGCGGCCACGCCGGGCGGCGTGAACTCTCCGGTGCGGGCCTTCGCGGCGGTCGGCGGTACCCCGCGGTTCATGGTGCGCGGTGAGGGAGCGTACCTGTGGGACGCCGATGGCAGCCGCTACGTCGACCTGGTGTCGTCGTGGGGGCCGATGATCCTGGGTCACGCGCATCCCGAGGTGGTGCGGGCGGCGCGGGACGCGGCGTCGTCGGGGCTGTCCTTCGGCACCCCGACCACCGGTGAGGTCGAACTCGCCGAGGAGATCATCCGGCGGGTGGAGCCGGTGGAGCAGGTGCGCCTGGTGAACTCCGGCACCGAGGCCACGATGAGCGCCATCCGGCTGGCCCGCGGATTCACCGGCCGCAGCAAGATCATCAAGTTCGCCGGGTGCTACCACGGCCACGTCGACGCCCTGCTGGCGCAGGCGGGCTCGGGGGTGGCCACGCTGGGCCTGCCGACGACTCCGGGGGTCACCGGAGCCTCGGCGGCCGACACGCTGGTGCTGCCGTACAACGACATCGAGGCCGTGCGGGCGGCGTTCGCCGACAACCCCGGCTCGATCGCCGCGGTGATCACCGAGGCGGCGGCGGGCAACATGGGTGCCGTCGCTCCCCACGACGGCTTCAACGCCGCACTGCGCGACCTCGCGCACGAGAACGGCGCGCTGCTGATCATGGACGAGGTGATGACCGGCTTCCGGGTCTCGGCCGCGGGCTGGTACGGCCGCGAGGGAGTGGCAGGCGACCTCTACACCTTCGGCAAGGTCATGTCCGGCGGGCTGCCCGCCGCCGCGTTCGGGGGCAGGGCGGACGTCATGGAGCGGCTCGCCCCGACCGGACCCGTGTACCAGGCCGGCACGCTGTCGGGAAACCCCGTCGCCGTGGCCGCGGGGCTGACCACGTTGCGCCTGGCCGACGACGCCACCTACCGCGCGCTGGACACCCACGCGCGGCGGCTCGGCGACCTGCTGGGGCGGGCGCTGTCCGCCGAGGGCGTCGCGCACACCGTCGCGTACGCGGGCAACCTCGTCAGCGTGTTCTTCACCGAGAACCCGGTGACCGACTACGCCGGTGCGGCGGCGGCACAGACCTGGCGGTTCGCGCCGTTCTTCCACGCCCTGCTGGCCGCGGGCATCTACCCGCCGCCGAGCGCGTTCGAGGCGTGGTTCGTCAACGCGGCGATGGACGACGCCGCGTTCGAGGCCATCGAGGCGGCACTGCCCGCGGCGGCGCGGGCCGCGGCGGCGGCGGAGCGGCCGTGAGTTCCGTACGCAGAGGTACCCGGACCGTCGTCCACCTGTTGCGGCACGGCGAGGTACACAACCCGGAGGGCGTTCTCTACGGCAGGATGCCGGGCTACCGGCTGTCCGAACGCGGGCGGCAGCAGGCCCTGCTGGTCGCGCAGGAACTGTCGTCGCATGCGCTGACCCACGTCGTGTCCTCGCCGCTGGAACGGGCGCAGGAGACCGCGGCGCCCATCGCCGCGGCCCACCGGCTCGACGTGGCCACCGACGAGCGGCTGATCGAGGCCGACAACCAGTTCGAGGGACTGAAGGTCAGCGTCGGTGACGGGGCGCTGCGGCAGCCGAGGCACTGGTCCAAGCTGCACAACCCCGCGCTGCCGTCGTGGGGCGAGCCCTATCTGGAGATCGCCCACCGCATGCTGGGCGCCGTCCACGCCGCCCGCGCCGCCGCCGAGGGCCACGAGGCGCTGTGCGTGTCGCACCAGCTTCCCGTCTGGACGCTGCGCCGGTACCTGGAGGGCAGGCGGCTGTGGCATGACCCGAGGAGGCGGCAGTGCTCACTGGCGTCGCTGACCAGCCTGGTGTTCGCCGACGAGCAACTCGTCGACGTCGTGTACACCGAGCCCGCCGGCTCCACCGATCCCCGGGTGACCGGCGCATGAGCACGCGGGCGCGGCTGGGTGCCCTGCTGGCGGCCGTCGCCGTCGCCGCCGTCGCCGTGACGGGCTGCGCGACCGGCGACGACGCCGTGTCCCAGGGCGGCGACTTCAGTTTCGTCTCGCCCGGCGGCCAGACCGACATCTACTACGAGGATGAGCAGCGTCAGGACCTGCCCGAGGTGGCGGGCGAGGACCTGTTCGACCCGGACGAGCGCATCGCGGCCTCCGACTACGAGGGCCGGGTTCTGGTGCTCAACATCTGGGGCCAGTGGTGCAACCCGTGCCGCAGCGAAGCGCCCGAGTTGCAGAAGCTCTACGAGCAGACCCGGGACGCCGGGGTGACGGTGCTCGGCATCGACGTGCGCGACTACAACCGCGCCGCGCCCCGGGACTTCATGCGCGACCGCGGCCTCACCTACCCGTCGATCTACGACCCGTCGGGACGGTCGCTGGTGCATCTGTCCGGTTACCCGCGCAACATCGTGCCGTCCACTCTCGTCGTGGACCGCCAGGGCCGGGTGGCGGCGGTGTTCCTGCGCGAGCTGCTGGCCGCGGACCTGCGCCCGCTGGTGGACCGCCTCGCGGCGGAGGAACCTCCCGCCGCGTCGTGACCACGGGTGCGTTCAGGGATGTTTGTCCGGCCCGCACTGCTTCATGGCACGGCACGGATGAGATACCTTGAGCTTGTACTCCCCGGGTAAGCCTCTGCTGCGGCACACACCCGGGGTTTTCTCATCTTGGCTTGTGGTCGCCTGGCTCACTCGTCGTCCCGGCCCGTGGCCTTCACAGAAACCCCATTCCCTACTCTGAACGCCGTGGATGCGGTACAAGAGCTGGCGGTCTCCGGGCCGTTGCTGCTCGCCGCGGGCCTGTCGATGCTCGCGGGCCTGATCTCGTTCGCCTCGCCGTGTGTGGTGCCGCTGGTGCCCGGCTACCTCGCGTACCTGGCCGCCCTGGTCGGGGCCGACGCGCCCGCCGTGAGTGCGGACGAGGACCGCAAGCGCGGCCGGTTCGCCGTCGTGGGTGCGGCGGGGCTGTTCGTGCTGGGATTCACCGTCGTGTTCACGGGCACGGTCGGCAGCCTGGTGTGGCTGGCGGACGCGCTGTGGGTCAACCAGGAGTTGCTGCAGCGCATCGGCGGGGTGGTCATCATCGCGATGGCCTTCGTCTTTCTCGGGTTCGTCCCGCTGTTGCAGCGCGATGCCCGGCTGCACCCCGCGCCGAGGGCGGGCATCTGGGGCGCGCCCGTGCTGGGGGCCGTGTTCGGGCTCGGCTGGACGCCCTGCATCGGGCCCACGCTGTCCGGCGTGCTCATGATCGCCACCGCGAGCGGCGGTGCGGGCGCGCGGGGCTTTCTCCTGGTGCTGCTGTACTGCCTCGGGCTCGGTATCCCGTTCCTGCTGCTCGCCGCCGGGGCCCGCTGGGCCGTCGGGGCGACGGCGTGGTTGCGCCGCCACGGTCGCCAGGTGCAGATCTTCGGCGGGGTGTTGCTGCTCGTCGTCGGTGTGCTGCTGGTGACGGGCCTGTGGGCCGAGTTGGTGGGCTGGATGCGTGACGCCTTCATCTCCGACTGGAAGCTGCCGCTGTGACCCACACCGAGACCGCCAGTCGGCCCACCCCGCCACGGCCCAACCCGCACCGGACGCCGCTGCGGCGCGCCCTCGCCTTCGTGCGCAACACCTGGCGTGGTCTCACGTCGATGCGGACCGCGCTGGTGCTGCTGTTCCTGCTCGCGCTGGCCGCGCTGCCCGGCGCGCTGCTGCCGCAGTGGGACCTCAACGCCGAGAAGACCCGGTCCTACATCACCGAAAACGGCTGGTGGGGGCAGTTGCTCGACCGGTTGCAGCTGTTCGACGTCTACAGCAGTGTGTGGTTCTCGGCGGTCTACCTGCTGCTGATGGTGTCGCTGATCGGCTGCCTCGTGCCGAGGACGGGCGACTACGTGCGCGCCATGCGCGCGGGGCCGGTGCGCACGCCCCGGAACCTCTCGCGCCTGCCACACCACGTGCGCACCGAGGTGGCCGCCGCCCCCGACGACGTCGTCGCGACGGCGCGGCGCAGGCTGCGCGGCTGGCGGGTGGCCGAGCGCACGGAGGCCGACGGCGCGCGCACGCTCAGCGCCGAACGCGGCTACCTGCGCGAGACCGGCAACCTCGTCTTCCACTTCGGCATGCTGGGCATCGTCATCGCCTTCGCGGGTGGGGCGCTGTACTCGTACGAGGGCCAGGTCATCGTCCATGCCGACGGGCAGGAGTTCTGCAACTCCGGGATCTTCGCCTACGACTCGTTCAATCCCGGCCTGCGGGTGGACGGCACGGGCCTGACGCCGTTCTGCGTGCGGGTCGACGACTTCGAGCCCACGTACACCGACGCGGGCCAGCCGATCAGCTACGACGCCGACATCCGGTACCAGTCCGGCGCCGACCTGGAGTCGGGTACCTGGCGGGAGCACCACCTCGAGGTCAACGAGCCGCTGCGCACCGAGGGCGACCGCGTGTACCTGCTGGGGCACGGCTACGCGCCGACGTTCACGGTGACCTGGCCCGACGGCGAGTCGCGAACCCAGACGATCCAGTGGCGGCCGACCGACCAGACCACCCTGCTGTCGCAGGGGGCGACGAAGTTCGACCCGCCCGGGATCACCGACTCCGAGGTGCGCCGGGACAACCAGCTCGCCGTGACGGGACTGTTCGCGCCGACCGCCGCGCTGCACGGCAACATCCTGACGTCGGCGTTTCCGAACCTGACCGACCCCGCCGCCGCGGTGGACGTCATGCGCGGCGATCTCGGGATCGACAGTGGCCAGCCTCAGTCGATCTTCGAGATCGATCAGTCGATGGTCGACAGCGGCAGGCTGGAGCGCGTGGCCCGGGAGAACCTGCGCGTCGGCGAGAGCGTCACGCTCGACGACGGCACGCGGGTCAGCTTCGACGGCGTGCGGCGATGGGTGTCGTTGCAGGTGTCGCACGATCCGACACAGGGGTGGATGCTGGGCTTCGCCATCGCGATGTTCGTCGGCCTGGGGGCCTCGCTCGCGGTGAAACGCCGCCGCTTCTGGGTGCGGGTGACGCCGGCCGGTGACGCCGGAAATGATCTGCGACGCTCTGTAGTAGAGTTGGGCGGCCTGGCCCGCACGGACCAGGCCGGTTACGGCGAGGAGTTCTCCGCCCTCGCGCGGGACGTCCTCGACCGCACGCCCCGGGAAAGGAAGGCGCCCTGATGCCGGTGAACGAGACGCTGTCGCAGTACAGCGACTGGTCGTACACCACGGCCGTGGCGGTGTACGTGCTGGCGATGATCTTCTTCCTCGTGGAGCAGTCGTTCGGCAGGCACGGAACCGTAGCGGCCGAGCGCACCCGCACGCGGCAACTCGTCGGGGCCGGTGCGCAGGCGGGCTCGACCGTGGTGGGGGACGGGGCCGAGCCGCCCGCAGCCGTCAGGCCCGCCCGTTCCCGGGCCGAACGCATGGGCCGCACGGGACTGGCGCTGACCGTGCTCGCGGCGGCGTTGCACCTCGCGGCGCTGGTGCTGCGCGGGCTGGCCACCAGCCGCGTGCCCTGGGGCAACATGTACGAGTACATCATGGCGATCACGTTGTTCGCCGTGGTCACCTGGATCGTCATGGCCCGCAAGTACCCCGTGCGCCATCTCTCGGCGTTCGTGCTGCTGCCCGTGGTCATCCTCATGTTCGTCGGCGGCACCATGCTCTACGCGGTGGCCGCCCCGGTGCAGCCCGCGTTGCAGTCGTACTGGCTCGTCATCCACGTCGTCGCCGCCGCGGTGGCCTCGGGGGTCTTCCTGATCCCCGGCGTGGCCAGCGTGCTCTACCTCGTCCGCGCGGCCCACGACCGCGACTCCGGGCGGTTCACCCGGCTCGCCCCGAAGCTGCCGAGCGCCGACATCCTCGACCGCATCGCGTACCGGACGACCGTGTTCGCGTTTCCCGTGTTCACCTTCGGCGTCCTCTGCGGCGCGGTGTGGGCCGAGGCCGCGTGGGGTCGCTTCTGGGGCTGGGACCCCAAGGAGACCGTCGCGTTCGTCTCGTGGGTTGTCTACGCCGCCTACCTGCACTCGCGCGCGACGGCGGGCTGGCGCGGTACCCGCGCCGCCGCCATCAACGTGGTCGGCTTCGTGCTCACGGTGTTCAACCTGTTCTTCGTCAACCTCGTGTCGGTGGGCCTTCACTCGTATGCCGGAGTGGGCTGACGTTCTTCGCTCGCTGCGGCTACCGTCGCACCTGTGATGCGTGAGGGGGACACTCGGCAACCCATCGGAGGCTTGACGCGGTGACCGGACCCAACGAACGCGGCGGGCAGGATCATCCGCTCTATTCCGAGGCGAGTACGGACTCGACGCCCTACCCCGCCCAGGGCGAGCCCGGGTGGCAGGGTCGGCAACCGGCGCGGCCCGCGCCGCCGCAGGGCTGGCCGGGCGCGGCCGTGCCACCCTCGCAACCGCACCCGGCACCGCCCCCCGGCTCCCCCAGCTACGGCGGGCAGTACGGCGGGCCGCCCCTGCCGCAACCGCAGCACCCCGGCCACCCGTATCCGGGGCTCGACAGCGGGAACTACGTGCGGACGCCGAAGCGCGAGCCCAAGTCGGGGTGGCGCAAGGCCGTCTACCTGGCGACCGGCAAGCTCGTCAATCCCGGCGAGAGCCCGGCGGACCGGCAGCGGCGGGATCTGGTGCAGCGGGTCAACCAGCCGTTGCGCGGCTGCTACCGCATCGCGATGCTGAGCCTCAAGGGCGGCGTCGGCAAGACCACGACCACGACCACGCTGGGGTCCACCTTCGCGTCCCTGCGCGGCGACCGGGTGATCGCCGTCGACGCGAACCCCGACGCGGGCACGTTGTCGCAGAAGATCCCCATCGAGACCGCCGCGACGGTGCGCCACCTCCTGCGCGACGCCGACCGCATCACGCGGTACAGCGACGTGCGCGCCTACACGTCACAGGGCCCGAGCAGGCTGGAGATCCTGGCCTCCGACACCGATCCGGCCGTGTCGGAGGCGTTCTCGGAGTACGACTACCTGCGCGTGGTGTCGGTGCTGGAGCGCTTCTACAACATCGTGCTGACCGACTGCGGGACCGGTCTGATGCACTCCGCGATGAAGGGGGTGCTCGATTCGGCCGACACGCTCGTGCTGGTCTCGTCGGGCTCGCTCGACGGGGCGCGGAGCGCGTCGGCGACGCTGGACTGGCTCGACGCGCACGGTTACGGCGACGTCGTGGCGCGGTCGGTGGCTGTGATCAACTCGGTGCGGCCCAGGGCGGGGTCCGTGGATCTGGACAAGCTCGCCGCTCATTTCGCCGCGCGGGTGCGTGCGGTGGTGCGAATCCCGTTCGACCCTCACCTCGAGGAAGGCGCGGAGATCGACCTGGACCGGCTGGCCGAACCGACACGGCAGGCGCTGCGGGAACTCGCCGCGACGATCGCCGACGGGTTCGCGACACCGCCGCTGCGCTGAGCCGCCCCGCGACGGCGCTCAGCCGCTGGTGTCGTCGTCGGAATCCCGTTGCTTGCGCTGTTCCTCGCTGAGCCGCCGCAGGAAGTCCGGGTCGTCGTCGGGTGCGACGGTGGTCGTCGGCTGGCGAGTGGACGCCCCGACTCGGTCGGCGCCCAGCGTCCGCCAGAGCACGACCGCGACAGTGATGGCGCCGATCGCGGCGAGCAGGTAGATCATGCTCGCTCCTTCCCGGGTTTGCCGACCACACTACCGCACCAGAGGTTAACCCTTTTGTCCGTTGCGTCGTGCGGGGCGGGGGCGGCCACGCGGTCGGCCGCCCCCGGCATGCCCGCTCCTCGTAGGCGGCGCGGCTCAGTTCCGAGGGTGCGCGCTCGCGTCGGTGGTCAGTTCGGACAGGAGCTGGTTGACTTCCGCCTCGCGGAATCTCCGGTGGCCTCCAGGGGTCCTGATGGAGCCGATTCGCCCCGCCGTCGCCCAGCGCGTCACCGTCTTCGGGTCGACACGGAACAGTGCGGCGACCTCGCCCGGCGTCAGGAGCCGTCCTCCAGTGCTCGTGGTCACTCTTCGCCCTCCCTTGCAACTCGGAGGTCACAATCGTGTCACTTCACCTGCCGGGTACTCGAACGGTTGTGCGTGAGTAAAGAGGTAGTAAGGGACAAACGGCGTCGATTCGGGCGGGACGGGCGTGACCCGTGGCACGGCGTAGGCTCGGGAGTCGTGAGCGAACGCCCCACCGACACGCTGCCCCGCGACCTCGCGCTCTACGTACTCGCCCGGTTCGCGCTCGTCGCGGTGGTCGCCGCCGCACTGGTGCTGGCCGGGGTTCCGCTGCTCGTCGCGCTGGTCATCGCGCTCGTGCTGGGTCTGCCGCTCGGGCTGCTGCTGTTCCGTTCGCTCAACTCCAGGGTCACGGCGGGCCTCGCGGCTCGGAACGAGCGCAGGGCCACCGAACGCGCCCGGCTGCGCGCCCGGTTGCGCGGTGAGGAACTCGACAGCGGTGACGACTCCCGTGAGACTGGGGCGTCCGGCAAGAGCACCGACACCACCTCGGGGGACGAGTGAACGACACGTGGGTGCGGGAGGCCGTCCGCATCATCGAGGCCGATGCCAACCGCAGCGCCGACACGCACCTGCACGTCTTCCCGCTGCCCGTCGAGTGGGGCATCGACCTGTATCTCAAGGACGAGTCCGTGCATCCCACGGGGTCGCTCAAACACCGGCTCGCGCGGTCGCTGCTGCTGTATGGCCTGGTCAACGGCCAGATCGGCCCCAAGACCGTGCTGGTGGAGGCGTCCAGCGGGTCCACGGCGGTGTCGGAGGCGTACTTCGCCCGGATGCTGGGGCTGGACTTCGTCACGGTGGTGCCGCGCCGGACCAGCCGGGAGAAGATCGACCTCATCGAGTTCTACGGCGGGCGCTGCCACTTCGTCGACCGGGCGCCCGACATGTACCCCGAGGCGGAGCGCCTCGCGGCCGAGTGCGGCGGGCACTACCTCGACCAGTTCACCTACGCGGAGCGGGCGACCGACTGGCGCGGCAACAACAACATCGCCGAGTCGGTGTTCTCCCAACTGCGCTCCGAGCGGCACCCCGTGCCGTCCTGGATCGTGGTCGGCGCGGGTACCGGCGGCACCAGCGCCACGTTCGGCCGGTATGTGCGCTACCGCAGGCACGAGACGAAGGTCGCCGTGGTGGACCCGGAGAACTCCGCGTTCTACGGCGCGTGGGAGACCGGTGAGCGGGACTACCAGACCGGGATGCCGTCCCGGATCGAGGGCATCGGGCGGCCCAGGGTGGAACCGTCGTTCGTGCCCGAGGTGATCGACGAGATGATCCGGGTTCCGGACGCGGCGTCGATGGCGGCGATCCGGTTCCTGCGCGGGCACACCGGCCACTGGGCAGGCGGTTCCACGGGAACCAACCTCTACGGCGCGTTCACGCTGCTGGCACGGATGCTGGCCACCGGGCAGCGGGGCAGCGTGGTGACGTTGTTGTGCGACGGCGGCGAGCGCTACGCCGGGACGTACTACGACGACGCCTGGCTGGCCGAGCGCGATCTCGACATCGAGCCGTATCTGAAGGCGTTCGAGCGCTTCCTCGACACCGGGGTCTTCCCCGGCTGAGCGGGTACCCGGTCAGGCCGCGAACGCCAGCGCCGCGCCGGTGAGCACCGCCCAGGCCAGCATCGCGAACCCCGTGTCGCGCAGCACCGGGATCAGTCGCCTTCCCCGCGCCCCGCCCGCGACGGTCCGCACCGGCGTCACCAGCAGCGCGGCCGCGAGCAGTCCCGCCACGGCAGCGGGATGCGCCACCGCCAGTGCCAGCGTGATCGCGAACGGAACGGCCGCGAGCACGAGATAGAACCGCCGGGTGCCCCGCTCGCCCAGCCGTACCGCCAACGTGACTTTGCCGACCTCGCGGTCGGTGGGGATGTCGCGCAGGTTGTTGGCCACCAGCACCGCCATCGACAGGCAGCCGACGGCCACCGCGCAGCCCAGCGCCTCCCAGCTCACCCGCCCCGCCTGCACGTACACGGTGCCGAGTACGGCGGCGAGCCCAAAGAAGACGAACACCGAGACCTCGCCGAGGCCCGCGTAGCCGTAGGGTCGCGTGCCGCCGGTGTAGAACCAGGCTCCCGCCACGCACGCCGCACCGAGGGCCAGCAGCCACCACTGCCCGGACACCGCCACCAGCACCAGCCCCAGCACACCCGCCGCCGCCAGCGCCGTCAGCGCCGCAGCGAGCACGGTCCTGGCCGGTGCGGCGCCGGAGCCGACGAGGCGCAGCGGACCCACCCGCTGATCGTCGGTGCCCCGGACGCCGTCGGAGTAGTCGTTGGCGTAGTTGACCCCCACGATCAGCGACAGCGCGACCAGCAGCGCCAGCAGCGAGCGCCACCACGACAGCGCGTCCAGCTGTGCGGCGGCGCCCATGCCCGCCAACACGGGTGCGACGGCGTTGGGCAACGTGCGTGGCCGTGCCCCCTCGATCCACTCCGCGACTGTCGCCATGCGGTCATTCTTCGGCATCGCGAGCGCGGGGCGTGTCGAGGTCGGCGAGCAGGCGGCGTACGGCCGCCCGGTCCACCTTGCCAGGGCCGAGCTCCGGCAGCGTGTCCACGGGGCGCAGCAGCCTGGGCACGGCGGCCCCGCCGAGTTCGGCCCTGACCGCGTCGCGGAGCCGCTCGGGGCTCACCGCACCGGTGGTGACCACGGCGGCGGCCACGCGCTGGCCCCACTCGGGGTCCGGCAGTCCGACCACGCAGGCGGCACGCACGCCGTCCTGGCCGGTGAGCACGTCCTCAACGCGCTGGGCCGCCACCTTCACCCCACCGGTGTTGACGACGTCGTCCAGCCGGCCCAGGACGTCCAGCATGCCGTCCGCGGACACCCTGCCGACATCGCCGGTGGCGAACCAGCCGTCCCGGAACGCCGCCGCCGTGGGCTCGGGGGCGAGCCGGTAGCCGTGGGCCAGCACCGGTCCGGCGATCTCGATCCGGTCCCGCGGGCCGAGCCGCACCCGCACACCGTCGAGCGGCACGCCGTCGTACACGCAACCGCCCGCGGTCTCGCTCATGCCGTAGGAGGCCACCACGGCGATCCCGGCGCGCTCGGCCCGGAGCCGCAACGCACCCGGCAGCGCGGCGCCTCCGATCACGATGGCGTCGAGTGCCGCCGCTGCGGCCGCCGCCTCCCCGCCCGCGTCCAGCAGCCGGGCCAGCTGGGTGGGTACCAGCGCGGTGTAGTGCGGGCCCGGCGTCGTCAGCAGGTCCCGCACGGCGGCGGCGAAGGCGTCCGCCCGGAAGCCACGCGAGGTGTCGAGCACCACGGGCTCGGTCCCCGCGACCCGTGAGCGCACCAGCACCTGGAGCCCCCCGACGTAGCAGGCCGGGGTGGCCAGCAGCCACCGGCCGTCGCCGCCGAGGCGGGCGTGCGTGGCGCGGGCGGAGGCCAGCAGTGCCCGTGCCGACAGCAGCGTGCCCTTGGGCCGCCCGGTGGAACCCGACGTGGGAACGACCACGGCGGTGTCCGCCTCGACGGGCTCGCCGGGCCGGAGGGCGTCGCGAACCTCGCCCGCCGTGGGGCTGCGGGGGTCGAGCGGAAGCACGGCGGGGCCACCGTCGAGCGCGGCCAGGAGTGCGCGGCGCAGCTCGGCGACGGAGGCCGGGTCACCGCCTACCCAGACCACCCGCATTGCCGTCACCTCACTGGTCGGTGGGTCAGTAGTAGTACGGGTAGGGCGTCCAGTCCGGGTCGCGCTTCTGCAGGAACGCGTCCCGGCCCTCCACCGCCTCGTCCTGGAGATACGCCAGCCGGGTCGTCTCGCCCGCGAACACCTGCTGCCCGACCAGGCCGTCGTCGATCAGGTTGAACGAGTACTTGAGCATGCGCTGCGCGGTGGGGGACTTGCCCAGCACCTCCCACGCCCACTCCAGCGCCTCGCTCTCCAGCCGCTCGTGCGGTACCGCGCGGTTCACCGCGCCCATGGCGTGAGCCTCCTCGGCGGTGTAGGCGCGCCCGAGGAAGAAAATCTCCCGCGCGAACTTCTGCCCGGTCTGCCGTGCCAGGTAGGCCGAGCCGAACCCGCCGTCGAAGGAACCGACGTCGGCGTCGGTCTGCTTGAACCGCGCGTGCTCGGCCGAGGCCAGCGTGAGGTCGCACACGACGTGCAGCGAGTGGCCGCCGCCCGCGGCCCAGCCGGGCACCACCGCGATCACGACCTTCGGCAGGAACCGGATGAGCCGCTGCACCTCAAGGATGTGCAACCTGCCCGCCCGCGCCGGGTCGATCGTGTCGGAGGTCTCGCCGTCGGCGTACTGATAGCCGGACCGGCCGCGAATACGCTGGTCACCACCGGAGCAGAACGCCCAGCCGCCGTCCTTGGGGGAGGGGCCGTTGCCGGTGAGCAGGACGCAACCCACGTCGGAGCTCATCCGGGCGTGGTCCAGTGCGCGGTACAGCTCGTCGACCGTGTGCGGCCGGAACGCGTTGCGCACCTCCGGCCGGTCGAAGGCCACGCGGACGACGCGCTTGCCGGACCGGGTCCTCGTCGAGCGGTGGTAGGTGATGTCGGTGAAGTCGAAGCCTTCGACCTCGTCCCATTCCGCGGGGTCGAACAGCTCCGAAACCTGGGCTTCTCGCACGCCTGGGAGAATAGGCCGTGTGCTCTCACCCTTCGACACCGTGGCGCGCCTGTGGCGGCGAGGGCCGTCACACACCGGCAGCGAGGCCGAGGAGGTCGCCGGGTGAACCCGTCCACAGCGCAGGCCAGGGTCCTCGTGGACGAGCTGGTGCGCAACACCGTCTCCCACGTGGTGCTGAGCCCCGGCTCCCGCAACGCGCCGCTGTCGTTCGCGCTGCACGAGGCCGCGACGGCGGGCAGGTTGACGCTGCACGTGCGCATCGACGAGCGCAGCGCGGCGTTCCTCGCGCTCGGGATCGCCGCCCGCACCGGCCGTCCCGTCCCGGTGGTGTGTACGTCGGGCACGGCGGCGGCGAACTTCCACCCCGCGGTGCTGGAGGCCGACCGGGCCGGAGTGCCGCTGGTCGTGCTGACCGCCGACCGGCCACCCGAGCTGCGGGCGTCCGGGGCGAACCAGGTGATCGACCAGCGTGAGCTGTACGGCTCCGCCGTGCGGTATTTCGACGAACTCGCCGTCGCGGAACGCAGGTCCGGTCAGAACGCCTACTGGCGCAGCCAGATCTGCCGGGTGTGGAACGCGGCCTACGGCGAGTGGCGCAGCGGTCCCGTGCATCTCAACATCCCGTTCCGCGAACCGCTGGTCCCCGACGGCAGTGCCGGTGACGACGGTGACGGCGAGGACACCACGTGGCCCGAGTCGCTGGACGGCAGGCCGCGGGGCGCCCGCTGGACGGAGCTGCCGGACTTCGGGGCGCTGCCCTCGTTCGTCGTGCCGTCGGCCCGGCACGGCCTCGTCATCGCCTGCGACGCGGGTGTGCGGGCCGCGGGGGAGTGGGCGGAGCTGCACGGCTGGCCCGTGGTGTCGGAGACCGGTGGGCTGGGGATCGGCGGCACGACGGCCATCGCGGGCGGCGTGTGGCTGCTGGGGTTGGAGGAGTTCCTCACCGAACACACACCGGAGCAGGTGCTGTGCATCGGACGGCCGACCGTGTTCCGTCAGGTGCAACGGTTGCTGTCCAACACCGACGTCGAGGTCCTGCTCGTGCGGCCCGACTCGGACTGGCCAGCCCCGGCGCACAACGTCCGGCAGGTGGGGCAGTGGTTCGACGAACCCACCAAACCCGCCGATCCGGAGTGGCTGCTGAAGTGGCGCCGCGCCGACGCCGCCGCCACCGCGGCGGTGCGCGACACGCTGGCCGCGCAGCCGTGGCCCAGCGGACTGAGCGTCGCGAGCGAGCTGGCCGCGTGCCTGCCCGCCGACTCGCTGCTGGTGGTCGGCTCCTCCAACCCGACCCGGGACGTCGCGCTGGCCGGGGTGCGCAGGCCCGACGTCCTGGTACACCGCAACCGCGGGGTCGCGGGCATCGACGGGACGCTGTCCACCGCGATCGGGGCCGCCACGGTGCATCCGGGGCCGTCGTACGCGTTCGTCGGCGACCTGACCTTCCTGCACGACCTCAACGGCCTGCTCACCGGGCAGGCCGAGACCAGGCCGGACCTGACGATCGTGGTGCTCAACGACGACGGTGGCGGCATCTTCTCGCTGCTGGAACAGGGCGAGCAGCAGCACAGCGGCAGTTTCGAACGGATCTTCGGCACCCCGCACGGGGCGGATCTGTCGGCGTTGTGCGCGGGCTACGGCGTGCCGCACACGCTCGCGTCGTCGCGCGTGGCGCTGCGGGAGGCGCTGCGCCCGGAGCCGGGCCTGCGGGTGGTGGAGGTCCGGGCCGACCGCTCGGGCCACCGGGACCTGCACGCGCGGCTGCGCGCGGCCGTCGCCAGGTCGGTGGGCGCCCGATAGGGTGCTCCGCCCGCCTCGCCGACCAACGTCCGTGTTCGGAAAGTGCCGACGGCGCTACCTTTCGTGAGCATGCGTATTCGAACCCGAGCATGCCTGCGCGGTGCCGCGGCCGGGCTGGCCACCGTGTTGCTCGCCGGCACGGCGAGCGCGGCGCCCGCAAACCCCTCCAATCCCGGAGCACCCGGCGTCGGCGACCCTTACTACCCCGGTGACGGCAACGGTGGCTACGACGTCACCCACTACGACATCCGGCTGACCTACGAGCCGGACACCGACCGGCTGTCCGGAACCACCACGCTGCTCGCCACCCCCACCACCGACCTCACCAGCTTCAACCTCGACTTCGCCCTCGACGTGGAGTCGGTGCGGGTGGCCCACCGCCCCGCCGAGGTGACCCGGGCCGAGGACGACCCCACCGAGGTCGTGGTGACGCCCCGCCGCCCGCTGCGGGAGGGCACGCCGGTGCCGGTCGTCGTGCGGTACGCCGACACCCCGTCGGAGGTCGAGGTGGACGGCCGCACGGCGTGGAAGCGCACCGAGACGGGTGCGCTGGCGGTCGACCAGCCCCACATCGCCGAGTGGTGGTTCCCGTCCAACGACCACCCCACCGACAAGGCGACCTTCGACGTGTCGGTGGCGGTGCCCGACGACGTCTCGGCGCTGTCGAACGGGGTGCTCGCGAGCCGGACCCCGCAGCGGGCCGGATGGACGCGGTGGAACTGGCGCAGCACCCAGCCCCAGGCCACTTACCTCGCGTTCCTCGCCGTCGGCGACTACGACGTACGCCACGCCACCACCCCGAGCGGGCTGCCGATGACCAACGCCTACGACACCGGGCTCGCCGCCGCCGACCGCGCGGCGGCCGAGGCGAGTGTCGAACGCACCCCCGAGGTCGTCGAGTTCCTGGAGGAGTCGTTCGGCCCCTACCCGTTCGAGGCGCTGGGCGGGGTCGTGACGAACGGGCTGGGCTTCGCGCTGGAGAACCAGACCCGCTCGGTCTACGACGCGGGCTTCTTCCGCTACGGCTCCAACCTGTCGGTCGTGGTCCACGAGAACGCCCACCAGTGGTTCGGCGACTCGGTGGCGGTGGCGGGCTGGGACGACATCTGGCTCAACGAGGGCTTCGCCACCTACGCGGAGTACCTGTGGTCGGAGCACGCGGGCGAGGGCACCGCGGCCGAGCTGGCGCAGTACGTCTACGACTCGATCCCGGCCGACGACCCGTTCTGGCGGGTGACGCCCGGTGACCCCGGCGCGGAGCACCAGTTCCATCCCGCTGTGTACGACCGGGGAGCGCTGGCGGCCCACGCGCTGCGCACCGCCGTCGGCGACGACGTGTTCTTCGAGCTGCTGCGCACGTGGCTGGACGAGCGCCAGGGCGGCCACGGCAGTATCGAGGAGTTCGCCGCGCTGGCCGAACGGCTTTCCGGTGAGCGGCTCGACCCGGTGTTCGACACCTGGCTGTTCACCCCGGAAAAGCCCGGGTCCGGACCGAACGGCGCCGCGTCGCGCGCGACGGCGGGTGTCGCCGAACCGGAGTCCTACCGCGAGATCGCCTTCACTCACCGG
This sequence comes from Saccharomonospora piscinae, assembly GCF_005862235.1. Classification (GTDB taxonomy): domain Bacteria; phylum Actinomycetota; class Actinomycetes; order Mycobacteriales; family Pseudonocardiaceae; genus Saccharomonospora; species Saccharomonospora piscinae. The sequence continues at coordinate 878,901 of NZ_VCEK01000002.1, forward strand.
CAGCTGGCACGCCACTGACGAGCAGGTCGATATGCTCGCCCTGTGACGAGCGGCGACCACCCCGAGCGAGGCACGGCCACCACGGCCGCCACGTTCACCGCCCGGCGCGTCCACGCGCTGCGGATCGGTGTGTGGACCGCGCTCGGGGTGGCGTCGGTCATCACGTTGCTGGGTGTGGTGCTCGTGCTGGGAGCACTGCGCAACGACCAGCTGATCGCCGACAATCGGGGCATGGCCACGGCGCAGGTGGAGCAGGTCATGTTCAACCGCACCCTGATCCGCTACGAGACCCCGGACGGCGTGATGCACAGTCCCGAGAACGGGGTGCTCTATCCCGACGGCCTCGTGGCGGGCCAGCTGGTGCGCATCGAGTACGACACCACGGACCCGGAGCTCGCGAAGATCGCCGGGCGCACGTGGCTGCTGACGTTGCTGCCCGTGTCGACCACCGTGTTGGCGACCTGGCTGATCGCCGCTCCGCTGGTGTGGTGGCAGCGGTCCCGGCTGCGCGCTCTGCGACCCCGGCAGGACGAACCCGGCCCCTGACGCCTCACGTGGCCAGCCAGGCCGCCACCTCCCCAGCCACGCCCGGCGCCGCGACCAGCAGTCCGTCGCCCGGCGTGGCCACCACCGCTCCGGTCTCGACGGCCAGCGCGAGCGCACCCGCCACCACGGGTTCGCGGTAGCGGGGCAGCACCGCCGCGGCGGCGCGCCCCAATGCCACCTGCGTCACCGCCGTCGCCGCCGAGCCCAGCACCCGCACCGCGGCACCGGCCCCGGTCGCACGCCGGACGAACTCGGCAGGACCCGGCACCGGAGGAACCCCGCCGTCCGCGAACTCGGTACACACGAGCGCCCCCGCGAGCGCGGTGCCACCGGCCGCGCCGCCGTGGTGGCGGGACACCCGCACCGGACCGTCCTCGGTGCGCACTCCCCGGCCCCGCGCGGCGGCGTAGCTCCGCCCGGCAGCCGGGTCGGCCACCACTCCCACGACAGGCCCCGTGCGGTCCACGAGCGCGAGACTGTAGGCGTAGCCGGGCAGCCCCGCGAAGTAGTTGGCCCTGCCGTCGAGGGCGGCGACCAGCCAGCGATACGGCGTGGACGGTGCGGGGTCGCCGGTGACCGGGATGCCGGGGAACTCGGCGGACAGCACCCGCCGGGTGTGGCGTTCGAGGGTGGCGCCGGTGTCGCGCACCCACGCGAACGGCGAGTCCCCGCCGTCGGCCCCGGCCGCGCGGCCCGCCGTCGCGGCGAGGACGTCGCCCGCGTCTCCCGCGAGCCGGACGGCGACCTCCAGGGCACGGGACACGAGGCCGTCATCGAGGGGCCGGGCCGGTGACGGCGAGGGAGGGGCCATGCCGGTCCAGCGTGGCCCGCACGGGTGTCCGCCGTGCGACACCGAGGTGACACCCCGGCGCGACCGGCGTGAACGTTGCGGCCCGCGTTCGCCCGCACGGGTGAACGCCGTGCTCGCCACCGTCGAGCGACGGCGTGGCAGTCTCACCGGAGACGCCGGACGGGCCGACTACACTCCCGGCATGGCCCGAGCGAGCCTCGACAAGGACCCAGCCGACGTCGCGGCGATGTTCGACGGCGTCGCCCACCGCTACGACCGCGCGAACTCCGTGATGACGTTCGGCTTCGACCGCCGCTGGCGCGTCACCACCGGCAGGGCGCTCGACGCCCGGCCCGGGGAGAAGGTGCTCGACCTGGCGGCGGGCACGGGCGTGTCCACGGAGGAGTACGCCAGGGGCGGGGCGTGGTGCGTGGCCGCCGACTTCTCGCTCGGGATGCTGCGCGGCGGCAGGCACCGGAACGTGCCGATGGTGGCCGCCGACGCGCTGCGGCTGCCGTTCGCCGACGGGGTCTTCGACGCGGTCACGATCACCTTCGGGCTCCGCAACTTCGTCGACACCCGTGCGGCGCTCGCCGAGATCGCCAGGGTGGTGCGACCCGGCGGCAGGCTCGTGGTCTGCGAGGTGTCGACGCCCACCTTCGGGCCGATCCGCTACGTCTACCGGCGGTTCGCGCTGCGGCTGATGACGTGGTTCGGCCGCAGGGTGTCGTCCAATCCGGACGCCTACTCGTACCTGTTCGAATCGATGCTCACCTGGCCGGCCCAGCGGCGGCTCGCCGAGATCATCGCCGACTCCGGCTGGAAGAGCGTCGAGTGGATGAACGTCACATTCGGCGTGGTGGCCATCCACCGCGCATGGAAGCCACACGCCGACTCGTAGACTCGCGGCATGACTCACGACGCCGAGGTCATCGTCGTCGGCGCGGGCCCGGCGGGCTCCACGGCGGCCACCTATCTCGCCCGCGCGGGCGTCGACGTACTCCTGCTGGAGAAGACGAGCTTCCCGCGCGAGAAGGTGTGCGGTGACGGGCTGACGCCCCGGGGGGTGAAGCAGCTCATCGACCTCGGTATCGACACGAGCCCGGAGGCGGGCTGGGTCCACAGCAGGGGACTGCGCATCCTCACCGGGGACCTGACGCTGGAACTCGACTGGCCGGAGCTGACCGCCTACCCGCCCTACGGCGTGGCGCGCACGCGCCAGGACTTCGACGACCTGCTCGCCAGAACGGCGGTGAAGGCGGGGGCGCGGCTGCGCGAACGCACCACGGTGACCGGCGCGATCACGGACGAGCGCACCGGCAGGGTCGTCGGCGTCGAGGCGAAGGAGGGCCCCGACCGCAGGCCGGTCCGCTACCGCGCGCCGCTGGTGCTGGCGTGTGACGGGGTCTCGGCGCGGCTGGCGCTGTCCGTCGGGATCGCCAAGCACGACAAGCGCCCCATGGGCGTCGCGGTCCGCCGGTACTACCGCAGCCCCCGGCACGACGACGCCTACATCGAGGGGCACCTGGAGCTGTGGGATCGCAGCGATCCCCGCGAACCGAAGCTGCTGCCCGGCTACGGCTGGGCCTTCCCGCTGGGCGACGGCACCGTGAACGTCGGGCTCGGCATGCTGTCCACGTCGAAGTCGTTCCGCAGCATCGACTACCGGTCGCTGCTGCGTTCGTGGCTCGACTCGACTCCGCAGGAGTGGGGATACCGCGAGGACAACGCCGTGGGCCGCATCGGTGGGGCCGGGATTCCGATGGGCTTCAACCGCACCCCGCACTACCGCGACGGGCTGCTGTTGCTCGGCGACGCGGGCGGCATGGTGAGCCCCTTCAACGGCGAGGGCATCGCGGCGGCGATGGAGTCGGCGCGTGCCGCGTCGGAACACGTGGTGCAGGCACTGGCCCGGCCCGAGGGGGCCTCGCGGGAGCGCGCGTTGCACGGGTACCCGCGCGCGGTCGCCGAGGCGATGGGCGGCTACTACCGGCTCGGCAACCTGTTCGCGAAGGCCATCGGACACCCGAAGGTGATGCGGGTGGCCACGAAGTACGGGCTCAGGGTGAAGCCGTTGATCCCGCTGGTGTTCAAGGGCCTGTCCGGTTGCTACGACCCGAAGGGCGGCGACGCCGTGGACCGGCTCGTGGCGACGCTGTCGAAGGTGACACCGACCCCGCGCTGACCGGCCGGCCAGCCAGTGGGAAACATCACAGTACGTCCGTACTGAAAGGCGCCCGCCGCCGGTCCGGAGTCGGCTTTGCCCAGCTCTGCCCGGTGCCCTCGCGATACGCGGGCAGTGCCCAACGTTCGTGAGCGCGCGCGGGTTCCTTCGGGGGGCTAGCGACAACGTGTGAGGTGCGTCTTACACTGCACCCATGTTTTGTGAAGGGCTTCACAACCGCGCAGCATCGTTTGTGAACTCTTTCACAAGCAGGGTCGGTTGCGTCGGGTGTGACAGAGGTGGTCGAGGACACAAGGTAAGGCGGTCCTTATCCACAGGGGTCCCAGGTAGGTCCCTTAGGGTCTCGCCACGGTGAGTGTTCAGGCAGTAGTCAGCAGTCTCGACCATGTCCGTTACGCAGCGGCGCGTGAAAGGATGGTGCCGCAGTGAACGCTGTGAACGCGGTGAGTACGCCGATGGCCGCGGTGGAGGTTCTCGCGCAGGATGGCGCGGACTCCGGCCTCGGTGTCTTCCTCCCGCTGGTGTTGCTGTTCGGGCTCGCGCTCGCGTTCGCGCTCTTCTCGGTGCTGCTGGGTCCGCTACTCGGCCCCAGCCGCTACAACAAGGCCAAGCTCTCCGCCTACGAGTGCGGCATCGAACCGTCGCCCCAGCCGCTGGTCGGCGGTGGCCGCATGCCCATCGCCTACTACGTCACGGCGATGCTGTTCATCCTCTTCGACATCGAGATGGTGTTCCTCTTCCCCTACGCCGTGTCGGCGGACTTCCTGGGGTTGTGGGGAGTCGCGGCCATCACGCTGTTCATCGCGACGTTCTTCATCGCCGACATCTACGTGTGGCGGCGCGGCGGGCTGGATTGGAACTGACGAACCATGGGTCTCGAAGAGAAACTCCCGAACGGAATCCTGCTGACGACGCTGGAGGGCGTGGTCAACTGGGCTCGTAAGAACTCGCTGTGGCCCGCGACGTTCGGCCTCGCCTGCTGCGCGATCGAGATGATGACCACCGGCGGCTCCCGCTACGACATCTCGCGGTTCGGCATGGAGCGCTTCAGCGCCACGCCACGGCAGGCCGACCTCATGATCGTCGCGGGAAGGGTCACGCAGAAGATGGCGCCCGTCCTGCGCCAGATCTACGACCAGATGGCCGAGCCGCGCTGGGTCATCGCGATGGGCGTGTGCGCGTCCTCGGGCGGCATGTTCAACAACTACGCGGTCGTGCAGGGCGTCGACCACATCGTTCCCGTGGACATGTACCTGCCGGGCTGCCCGCCGAGGCCGGAGATGCTGCTCGACGCGATCCTCAAGCTGCACGCGAAGATCCAGGACGAGCCCATGGGGCCGCGCCGTGCCGCACTGCGCGCGGAGAGCGGCCAGCAGACGGAGATCGTCCCGTCGTCGATCAAGTTCGCGAAGAAGTGATGGGCATGTCTGACGAGAAGCCACAGACCGGCGCCGAGATGTCGAGCGCCGAGCGCGAGAACGGGCTGCGCCCCGAGGGCTCGCGGCCCGCCGCGCCCGCCGAACCCGTGGTCGCGGGCCGCGAGCGCCGCGGCATGTTCGGCGTCTCCGGTACCGGGGACACCTCGGGATACGGTGGCCTGCGGCTGCCCGCCTACTCCCCGCCGCCCGCCGAGCGCCCCTACGGCGGCTGGTTCGACGACTTCGCCGACGAGTTCTTCGCGGCCCTGTCAGACAACGGGATTCCCGCCGAGTCGATCCAGCAGGTCACGGTCGACCGCGGCGAGATCACCTTCTACGTGCGGCGCGAGCACCTGGTGGAGGTCTGCCGCACCCTGCGCGACGACGCTGGCCTGCGGTTCGAGATGTGCGTCTCGGTGTCCGGTGTGGACTACGGCGAGGACGTCCCGCAGCGGCTGCACTCCGTGTACCACCTGCTGTCGATGACCTACCGCCGCCGCATCCGGCTCGAGGTCGCCGTCGACGTCGACGACCCGCACCTGCCGTCGGTCGTGGAGGTGTACCCGACCGCCGACTGGCACGAGCGCGAGGCCTACGACATGTTCGGCATCGTCTACGACGGCCATCCCGCCCTCACCCGCATCCTCATGCCGGACGACTGGGACGGCCACCCGCAGCGCAAGGACTACCCGCTGGGCGGAATCCCGGTGGAGTACAAGGGCGCGGAGATCCCGCCGCCCGACACGCGGAGGTCCTACTCATGACCACGAGCGACCGCATCGCCGACGCGAGCACCGGCACCGACACCACGGCCGAGGGCGCCGAGAGCGCCCGCTACGCCGACCACCGCGAGACCACCGAGGGCCGGGTCTACACGGTCAGCGGCGGCGACTGGGACGACGTGCTCTCCGACGCCACCCAGTCCGAGCGCATGGTCATCAACATGGGCCCGCAGCACCCGTCCACGCACGGCGTGCTGCGGCTCGTGCTGGAGATGGAGGGCGAGACCGTCACCCAGCTCCGCTCGGTCATCGGGTACCTGCACACCGGGATCGAAAAGAACTGCGAGTACCGGACGTGGACCCAGGGCGTCACGTTCGTGACGCGCATGGACTACCTCTCGCCGCTGTTCAACGAGATGGGCTACTGCATGGCGGTGGAGAAGCTCCTCGGGATCGAGGTGCCCCGCCGCGCGCAGCTGCTGCGCGTCATGCTCATGGAGATCAACCGCATCGCCTCCCACCTGGTCTACATCGCCACCGGCGGCATGGAGCTCGGCGCCACCACCGCGATGACGATCGGCTTCCGGGAGCGTGAGGAGGTCCTCCACCTGCTCGAACACCTCACGGGCCTGCGCATGAACCACGCGTTCATCCGGCCCGGCGGGCTCGCGCAGGACATGCCGGAGGACTTCCACGCCAAGGTCACCGAGTTCTGCAAGGTGATGGACAAGCGGCTGCCGCTCTACGACAAGCTGTTCACCGGGCAGCCGATCTGGCGCAACCGCCTCAAGGGCGTCGGGTTCCTGCCCGTGGACGCGTGCCTCGCGCTCGGGATCACCGGCCCCGTCCTGCGGTCCGCCGGGCTGGCGTGGGACCTGCGCAAGCAGGAGCCGTACTCCGGTTACGACGAGATCGACTTCGAGGTGCCGACCGCCACCGACGCCGACTGCTGGGCCCGCTACCTCCTGCGCGTCGAGGAGATGCACCAGTCGCTGCGGATCGTGCGGCAGGTGCTGACGATGCTGGAACCCGGTCCCGTCATGGTCGAGGACAAGAAGGTCGCCTGGCCCGCGCAGCTCTCGATCTCCAGCGACGGGATGGGCAACTCGCTCGACCACGTCCGCAAGATCATGGGTCAGTCGATGGAGTCGCTGATCCACCACTTCAAGCTCGTGACCGAGGGCTTCTCCGTTCCGCCCGGCCAGGCGTACTCGCCGGTCGAGTCACCGCGTGGCGAGCTGGGTTTCCACCTCGTGTCCGACGGAGGCACGAGGCCGCTGCGGGTCCACGCCAGGGAACCGAGTTTCGTGAACCTGCAATCGATGCCCGCGATGTCCGAGGGCGGTCTCGTCGCCGACGTCATCGCGGCCGTCGCCTCGATCGACCCTGTGATGGGGGGAGTGGACCGATGACCACGCCGTCGCAGCACCCGTCGGACACGCCGGAACACGGGGCGCGGCCCGCGGAGCGGACCTACGCCGCCGCGTCGCCGGACGTCGACGTGAAGGCCATCGCGCCGGAGTCCGACGACGAGATGCTGGTGGAGTCGCGGACCGCCGACGTGTTCGACGCCGACATCGAGGCGAAGGCCGCCGAGCTGGCGGCGCGCTACCCGCAAGCGCGCTCGGCGCTGCTGCCGATGCTGCACCTGGTGCAGTCGGTGCAGGGTTTCGTCAGCCAGGAGGGCATCGCGTTCTGCGCCCGGCAGCTCGACCTCTCCGAGGCCGAGGTCAGCGCGGTCGCGACCTTCTACACGATGTACAAGCGCAGGCCGTGCGGGCAGCACCTGGTGAGTGTGTGTACCAACACGCTGTGCGCCGTGCTGGGCGGCGACGCGATCTATGCGCGACTGTCCGAGCACCTGGGTTCCGACGGCGAGAAGCTCGGGCACGAGCAGACTGCCGGCGAACCGGGCGATCCCGGCTCGATCACGCTGGAACACGCCGAGTGCCTCGCCGCCTGCGACCTCGGGCCCGTGTTGCAGGTGAACTACGAGTACTTCGACAACCAGACGCCGGAGCAGGCGGTGGAACTCGTGGACGCGCTGCGGCGCGGTGAGAAGCCGCAGCCCACCAGGGGCGCGCCGCTGACCGACTTCAAGTCGGTGGAGCGTCAGCTCGCGGGCTTCTTCCCGGAGGCGGACGACGTGTTCCGGTCCGATGTGGACTCCCCGTCCCAGGCGGTGGAGACGCTGCGCGGCGCTCAGGTGGCCGCGGACCGAGGGTGGACGGCGCCGGTGATGCCGGAGAACGCACCACTGCCGGATCTGGAGGCGAAATGACGGCCGATTCCCTGACCCCGGTGCTGACGAAGCGGTGGCTCTCGCCGCAGTCGTGGCGGCTGGCGACCTACGAGAAGCTGGAGGGCTACACGGCGGTGCGCAAGGCGCTCGCCGGAACCCCCGAGCAGCTCGTGCAGCTCGTCAAGGCGGCGGGACTGCGCGGTCGCGGCGGTGCGGGCTTCCCGGCGGGCGTGAAGTGGTCCTTCATGCCACCCAACGAGGACAAGCCCCACTACCTCGTGATCAACGCCGACGAGGGCGAGCCGGGCACCTGCAAGGACATCCCGCTGATGATGGCGGACCCGCACTCGCTGATCGAGGGCTGCATCATCGCCTCCTACGCGATGCGGGCGCACCGGTGCTTCATCTACGTGCGGGGTGAGGCGCTGCACCCGATCCGCAGGCTGACCGCTGCCGTGCGGGAGGCCTACGACGCGGGCTATCTCGGTCGGGACGTGCTGGGCTCGGGGTTCGACATCGACATCACCGTCCACGCGGGAGCGGGTGCCTACATCTGCGGCGAGGAGACCGCGCTGCTCGACTCGCTGGAGGGGCGCCGCGGTCAGCCCAGGCTCAAGCCGCCGTTCCCCGCCGCCGCCGGGCTGTACGCCGCGCCCACCACGGTGAACAACGTCGAGACCATCGCCAGCGTGCCCTACATCGTCAACGGCGGTGCCGACTGGTTCCGCGAGATGGGCACGGAGAAGTCGCCGGGCCCGAAGATCTTCTCGATCTCCGGGCACGTCGAGCGTCCCGGCCAGTACGAGGCGCCGCTCGGCACCACGCTGCGCGAGTTGCTGGAGCTGGCCGGCGGCATGAAGGGCGGTGTGCCGCTGAAGTTCTGGACACCGGGCGGGTCGTCGACACCGCTGTTCACCGCCGAGCACCTGGACGTGCCGCTGGACTTCGAGGGCGCGGCCGAGGCGGGTTCCATGCTCGGCACCACGGCCGTGCAGGTGTTCAACGAGACCGTGTCGGTGCCGTGGGCCGTGATGAAGTGGACGCAGTTCTACGAGCACGAGTCGTGCGGCAAGTGCACGCCGTGCCGGGAGGGCACCTTCTGGCTGGCGCAGATCCTGGAGCGGATGGTCGACGGGCACGGCACCGAGGCCGACATCGACACGCTGCTCGACGTCTGCGACAACATCCTCGGCCGGTCGTTCTGCGCGCTCGGCGACGGTGCCACGAGCCCCATCACCAGCGCCATCAAGTACTTCCGCGACGAGTTCGTGGACCTGTGTGAGAAGAACCGGGCGAGCTCGCCCGAACTGGTGGGAGCATCATGACCATCGCACCCGAGGCGGCCTCGAAGGACGAGACCCCGGTTCCGGAGGGCCACGTCAAGCTCACCATCGACGGTGAAGAGGTCATCGCCCCCAAGGGCGAGCTGCTGATCCGGACGGCGGAGCGGCTCGGCACCGTGATCCCGCGCTTCTGCGACCATCCGCTGCTGGACCCGGCTGGCGCGTGCCGCCAGTGCCTGGTCGAGGTGGAGATGAACGGCCGTCCGATGCCGAAGCCGCAGGCGTCGTGCACGATGACGGTCGCCGACGGCATGGTCGTGAAGACGCAGCGCACGTCGCCGGTCGCCGACAAGGCACAGCAGGGCGTGATGGAGCTGCTGCTCATCAACCACCCGCTGGACTGCCCGATCTGCGACAAGGGCGGCGAGTGCCCGCTGCAGAACCAGGCGATGGCACACGGCAGGGCGGAGTCGCGGTTCCACGACCGGAAGCGGACGTTCCCGAAGCCGTTGCCGATCTCGACGCAGGTGCTGCTGGACCGCGAACGCTGCGTGCTGTGCCAGCGCTGCACCCGGTTCTCGGACCAGATCGCGGGCGACCCGTTCATCGAGTTGCTGGAGCGGGGCGCGCACCAGCAGATCGGCACCTCGGAGACCGCCGACGTGCTGGACCTCGCCTCGCGGACCACGGGCGGCACGCCGTTCCAGTCGTACTTCTCGGGCAACACCATCCAGATCTGTCCCGTGGGAGCGCTGACCAGCGCCCAGTACCGGTTCCGGTCGCGGCCCTTCGACCTCGTGTCCTCGCCGAGCGTGTGCGAGCACTGCTCGGTGGGGTGCTCGATGCGCACCGACTTCCGGCGCGGCAAGGTGATGCGCAGGCTCGCGGGCGACGATCCCGAGGTCAACGAGGAGTGGCTCTGCGACAAGGGCCGGTTCGCCTTCCGGTACCCGGGCTCGGCCGACCGTCTGCGCACCCCGCTCGTCCGCAACGCCGACACCGGCGAGCTGGAGCAGGCGTCGTGGACCGAGGCGCTGCGGGCCGCGGCCGACGGGCTCGCGAAGGCCCGCGACGGCCGGGGTGCCGGGGTTCTGCCGGGCGGCAGGCTCACGGTCGAGGACGCCTACGCCTACAGCAAGTTCGCCAGGGTGGCGCTTCGCACCCACGACGTCGACTTCCGCGCGCGGGCGCACTCGGCGGAGGAACTCGACTTCCTCGCCTCCCACGTGGTGGGCACGACGCCGGCCGACGGGGTCACGTTCCGCCAGTTGGAGGCCGCGCCGCTGGTGCTGTGTGTGGCCTTCGAGCCGGAGGAGGAAGCTCCGGTCGTCTACCTGCGGCTGCGCAAGGGCGCCCGGGACAGCGACACCAAGGTCGTCCACATCGGGCAGTGGAGCACGCCCGCGGTGCGCAGGACCTTCGGCGAACTGCTGGCGTGCGAGCCGGGTGCCGAGCCCTCGGCCGTGGACGGGCTCGCCGACGGCGCGCCGGACGTGGACGAGCTGCTGCGGGCCGAGGGGTCCGTGGTGCTCGTCGGCGAGCGCGCGGCCGAGATCCCCGGGCTTTTCTCCGCGCTGCACCGGCTCTCGGAGCGCACGGGCGCGCCGGTGGCCTGGGTGCCGCGCAGGGCCGGCGAGCGGGGTGCGCTCGAAGCTGGCGCGGTCCCGAACCTGCTGCCCGGCGGGGTGCCCGTGGCCGACGCCGAGTCGCGGGCCGCGCTGGAGCGGACGTGGGGGCTCGACGCCGGGACGCTGCCCCCGCGACCGGGCCGCGACACGGGCGCGATCCTCACGGCCGTGCGCAACGGCGACCTGGACGGCCTGCTCGTCGGCGGTGTGGAACTCGCCGATCTGCCCGATCCGGAGCTGGCGCGCGAGGCGCTGCGGCGTTGCGGTTTCGTGGTGAGTCTCGAACTGCTGCACAGCGAGGTCACCGAGTACGCCGACGTCGTGTTGCCGATCGCGCCGGTCGACGAGAAGTCGGGCACGTTCCTCAACTGGGAGGGCCGCCGCCGCGAGTTCTCGGTGACGCTCGACGGCACCGGGGCGCTGCCCGACTGCCGGGTGCTGGACACGCTGGGCGTCGAGATGGACGCCGACCTGTTCACCCAGACTCCGGCCGCCGCGGCCGGCGAGCTGGTGCGGGTCAGCGGCCAGCTCACTCCGGTGAAATCTCCCGGTCCCGACGTCCCCGCCGCCGCTGTGGTGAAACCCGGGCCGGGCGAGGCATTGCTCGCCACCTGGCGGCAGTTGCTCGACGTGGGCGCGTTGCAGGCCGACGAGCCGCATCTCGCCGGCACGGCGCGGCGCGTCGTGGCCCGGATCTCGCGGGCCACGGCCACCGCGCTCGGCACGCCGGGGACCGTGACCGTCTCGACCGGGCGCGGTGCGGTGACGCTGCCCGTGGAGATCACCGACCTTCCCGACGGCGTGGTGTGGCTGCCGGGCAACTCACCGGACTCGACGGTGCGCAACACGCTCGGCGTGGGGCACGGCGCCGTGGTCTCGATCGCTGCCGGAGGTGAACGGTGAGCCCCGCGATGGTGCCCTTCCTCGCGCAGGCGCAGGAGCCGATGACGCGGGCGGAGCTGCTGGCGGACGACCCGCTGTGGCTGATCCTGCTCAAGGCCGTCGTCGTCCTGCTGATCGGGCCGCTGCTGACCGTGCTTCTCATCGTGGGGGAGCGCAAGATCATCGGCCGGATGCAGAACCGGCCCGGCCCGAACCGCGTTGGCCCCGGCGGCTGGTTCCAGTCGCTGGCCGACGCGATCAAACTGCCGTTCAAGGAACAGATCATCCCGGACACGGCCGACCGGAAGGTGTACTTCCTGGCGCCGATCATCGTGGTGGTGCCAGCCCTGATCGGGCTCGCCGCGATCCCGTTCGGTCCCGAGGTGTCCATCTTCGGGGAACGCACGGTGCTGCAGCTGATCGAGCTGCCGGTCAGCGTGCTGCTGATCCTCGCCGGCGCGTCCATCGGGGTGTACGGCATCGTGCTGGCGGGCTGGTCGTCCGGCTCGCCGTACCCGCTGCTCGGCGGCCTGCGGTCCGCGGCCCAGGTGATCTCCTACGAGATCGCGATGGGGCTCTCGATCATCGGGGTGGCGCTGTACGCGCAGTCGCTGTCCACCGGCGACATCGTCGAGGCACAGGCGAGTGGGTGGTACTTCTACCTGCTGTTGCCCAGCTTCCTGATCTACGTGGTCTCGATGGTCGGGGAGACCAACCGCGCGCCGTTCGACCTCCCCGAGGCCGAGTCGGAGCTGGTCGGTGGCTTCCACACCGAGTACAGCTCGATGAAGTTCGCGATGTTCTTCCTCGCCGAGTACACCAACATGGTGATCGTCTCGGCGTTCGCGACCACGCTGTTCCTCGGCGGGTGGATGTTCCCGTTCGTCGGCCTCGACTCGCCGCTCAACCAGGGCTGGTGGCCCGTCCTCTGGTTCTTCGCCAAGATGGCGGTCGTCCTCTTCGGCTTCATCTGGCTGCGCGGGACGTTGCCTCGGTTCCGCTACGACCAGTTCATGAAGCTCGGCTGGAAGGTGCTCATTCCCGTCGGGCTGATCTGGGTCGTGGTGATCTCGGCGATCCGGGCCATCCGCACCGACGGCAACGTCTCCACCACGCAGATCATCATTGTCGGTGCCGTCGTCATCGCGGTGCTCGTGCTGCTCACCCTCCTGCTGCCGGAGAAGGAGGTGCCGTACGAGGACTCGGTGCCGGTCACCGGCAGCGACTACCCGCTGCCGCCGCTCGACCTCGCCGTGCCGAAGACGACACCGCGACAGAAGGCCCTGCGCGCCAGGCAACGGTCCGAACAGCAGGCCGTGCGGTCCGAGCGGGCCGAACCGGCGTCGGTCACCTCAGGTAAGGAGAACGCCGATGGGGATGTTTGATCCCATCAAGGGATTCGGTGTCACCTTCTCGACGATGTTCAAGAAGGTGGCCACCGAGGAGTACCCGGAGATCGGGGCCCCCGCCGCGCCGCGCTACCACGGCCGTCACCAGCTCAACCGTCATCCCGACGGGCTGGAGAAGTGCGTGGGTTGCGAGCTGTGCGCCTGGGCGTGCCCCGCCGACGCGATCTTCGTCGAGGGCGGCGACAACACCGAGGAGGCCCGGTACTCGCCCGGTGAGCGGTACGGCAAGGACTATCAGATCAACTACCTGCGGTGCATCGGCTGCGGGTTGTGCGTCGAGGCGTGCCCCACCCGGTCCCTCACGATGATCAACTTCTACGAGCTGGCCGACGACGACCGCCAGAAGCTGATCTACACGAAGGAGGACCTGCTCGCGCCGCTGCTCGAGGGCATGGAGCAACCGCCGCACCCGATGCGGCTCGGTGACGACGAGCAGGACTACTACGTCAGGGGCCCGGAGCTGGCTCGCACGCGTGGTGTGCCCTCCGGCGAGGCGGTCGAGACGTCCGAAGAGAAGGCAATGGGATGACTGGGATGACTGTGCCGACTGTGCCGACTGGGCCGTTCGAGATCACGGGGTCCGCCGCGTTCGCGACGGTGCAGCCGGTGCTCGCACAGGCCGAGGCCGCGGCCACCGTGTCCACCGGTGAGGCGATCGCGTTCTGGGTTCTCGGCCCGATCGCCCTCGCCGGCGCGCTCGGCATGGTGTTCGCCCGCAACGCGGTCCACTCGGCACTGTGGCTCGTGCTGACGATGCTCTCGCTCGGGTTGCTGTACCTCACGCAGCAGGCGCAGTTCCTCGGCTTCACGCAGATCATCGTCTACACCGGCGCGATCATGATGCTGTTCCTGTTCGTGCTCATGCTGGTGGGTCGTGAGTCGTCCGACTCCGTGGTGGAAGTGCTGCGCGGGCAACGCCTGCTCGCGGGCCTCGTCGGTGTGGGGGTGGCCGTGCTGCTCGCCGCCGCGCTGACCCGCTCCGTCGCGGAGGTCACCCCGGCGCAGCCGCTCGACCCGTGGAGCGCCGAGGGCGGCGGTGCGGGCGGCCTCGGCCGTGTCATCTTCAGCGACTACCTGTTCCCGTTCGAGCTGACCGCCGCGTTGCTGATCACGGCGGCGATGGCCGGCATGCTGCTGTCGTTCACCTCCCGCAACATCCAGGGCGGCAAGCGCACGCAGAAGGAACTCGTGCTCGCCAGGTTCCGGGGTGAGTACGAGCGGCCGTCCCCGAAGCCGGGGCCCGGCGTGTTCGCCACGTCGAACTCGGTGGCCACACCGGCACTGCTGCCCGACGGGTCCGTGGCGCCGGAGTCGCTGTCCGAGCTGATCGAGACCACGCCCACGGCGAAGTTGCAGGCGCACCGCGAGCGGATGAGCGGTGCGGAGCCGGGCCCGGACGCGCGGGCGCTCGTCGGCGGCGCTCCCGAAGCGGCCGGTTCCGACGGCGCTGACGGCGCTGCCGGCGCCGACCTGGACGATCCCGACGGCAAGGGCCGCGGCGGTTCCGACAAGGGGGAGGACGAGTCGTGACCCCGACGTACTACCTGCTGTTGTCGGCGTTGCTGTTCACGATCGGCGCCGTCGGCGTCCTCGTGCGCCGCAACGCCATCGTGGTCTTCATGTGCATCGAGCTGATGCTCAACGCCGTGAACCTGTCACTGGTCACGTTCGCGCGGATCAACGGCTCCATCGACGGTCAGGTGATGGCGTTCTTCGTCATGGTCGTGGCCGCGGCGGAGGTCGTCGTCGGGTTGGCGATCATCATGTCGATCTTCCGGACCCGCCGGTCGGCCTCGGTCGACGACACCAACCTGCTGAAGTACTAGCTACCAACCACAGGGAACTACCTTGATCGCATCATCGTGGCTGCTGGTCGCGTTTCCCGCGCTCGGCGCCCTCGTCCTGTTGGTCGGTGGGAACCGCACCAACGCGTGGGGGCACCTGCTCGGGTGCGCGACGGTCATCGCGTCGTTCGTCTACGGCTTGGCACTGTTCTTCAGCGAGTCGCTGTCGGAGGCCACCGACACCACGGTCTACTCGTGGATCCCGGTCGAGGCGTTGCAGGTCGACTTCGGACTGCGCGTCGACCCGCTGTCGGTGACGTTCGTCCTGCTGATCACCGGTGTCGGATCACTGATCCACATCTACTCGATCGGCTACATGTCCGACGACGCCGCCCGGCGCCGCTTCTTCGGCTACCTCAACCTGTTCGTCGCCGCCATGCTCGTGCTGGTGCTCGGCAACAGCTTCGTGATGCTGTACCTGGGCTGGGAGGGCGTCGGTCTCGCGTCCTACCTGCTGATCGGCTGGTACCAGGACCGGCCGTCGGCGGCCACGGCCGCGAAGAAGGCGTTCCTCATGAACCGCGTCGGTGACGTGGGGCTGGCGCTGGCGATCTTCCTGATGTTCAAGTACATCGGCAGCACGAGCTACGCCGAGGTGTTCGCGGGCATCGGCGACCTGTCGCCCGGTGTGATCACCGCGATCGCGTTGCTGCTGCTGCTCGGCGCGTGCGGCAAGTCGGGCCAGTTCCCGCTCCAGGCGTGGTTGCCCGACGCGATGGAGGGCCCCACTCCGGTGTCGGCGCTCATCCACGCCGCCACGATGGTCACGGCGGGCGTCTACCTGATCGCCCGCGCCGCGCCGATCTACAACCTCACCGAGGACGGCAGGCTGGTCGTCACGATCATCGGCGCGTTCACGCTGCTGCTCGGCGCGATCATCGGCTGTGCCTACGACGACATCAAGAAGGTGCTCGCCTACTCCACGGTGAGCCAGATCGGTTACATGATGCTCGCCGTGGGGCTGGGGCCCGTCGGCTACGCACTGGGCATCGCCCACCTGCTCACCCACGGCTTCTTCAAGGCGGGACTCTTCCTCGGGGCCGGGTCGGTCATGCACGCCATGAACGACGAGGTCGACATGCGCAAGTTCGGTGGCCTCGCGAAGAAGATGCCCATCACCGCGGGCACCTTCGTGATCGGCTACCTCGCGATCATCGGCTTTCCGTTCCTGTCCGGCTTCTACACCAAGGACGCCATCATCGAGGCCGCGTTCGGGCAGGAGGGCTGGCGCGGCTGGGTCTTCGGCGGCGCCGCACTGCTCGCGGCGGGCATCACCGGCTTCTACATGACCCGACTCGTGCTGCTGACGTTCTTCGGCAAGCAGCGGTGGCGGGAGACGACCTCGGCCGACGGCAGGGAGTTCCACCCGCACGAGTCCCCGGCGGTGATGACCGGGCCGATGATCGTCCTCGCGGTCGGCTCGGTGATCGCGGGCTTCCTGCTCATCTCCGGCGACACGCTCGCGGAGTTCCTGACTCCC
The DNA here is from genome assembly GCF_005862235.1 of Saccharomonospora piscinae. GTDB lineage: Bacteria > Actinomycetota > Actinomycetes > Mycobacteriales > Pseudonocardiaceae > Saccharomonospora > Saccharomonospora piscinae. Next base: position 895,330 of record NZ_VCEK01000002.1, read on the forward strand.
TCGGTGGGCGCACTCGCCGAGTCCGAACACGGCGTCCTGCCGCATGCGCTGGTGCCCTGGCTGACGGTGGGCCTGTCCGGGCTCGGCGTGCTGCTCGCCTGGGCGCTGTTCGGCCGGCGCCCGACGCCGGTCGAGCGGCCCGAGCGCGTGTCGTGGCCCGTGCGGGCCGCCCGTAAGGACCTGTACGGCAACGCGCTCAACGAGACGCTCGTCGCCACGCCGGGGCTGTGGCTCACCCGCTTCTCCGTGTTCCTCGACAACCGGGGTGTCGACGGCGCGGTGAACGGGCTCGCGGCCTCACTCGGCGGCGGATCGAGCCGCCTGCGCCGCCTCCAGACCGGGTTCGTGCGGTCGTACGCGTTGTCGATGCTCGGCGGGTCGTTCCTGCTCGTCGCCGCACTGCTGTTGGTGAGGTTCTCATGAGTTGGCTCGTTGCCCTGATCCTGCTGCCGCTGGCCGGCGCCCTCGCGGTCGCCGGGCTGCGCTCGAACGACCGGGCGGCGACGCTGACGGCGTTGGGCGTGTCCGTGGCCGAGTTGCTGCTGGTCGTGCCCACCTGGCTGGCCTACGACCCCGGTGGGGAGCGCATCCAGCAGGTCACGTCGTTCGACTGGATCCCGGCGCTGGGCGTCCACGTCTCGTTCGGCATCGACGGCATCGCACTCGTGATGATCGCGGTGATCGCGCTGCTGGTTCCCGTGGTGATCGGCCTGCTGAACTCCACCGACCGGCTGCCCGAGGGGCGCACCGCGGGCGGGTTCCTGTCGCTGATCCTGCTGCAGCAGGCACTGACCGTCGCCGTGTTCGCCGCGACCGACGTGTTCCTGTTCTACGTGCTGTTCGAGGTCATGCTGGTGCCGATGTACTTCCTCATCGGCTTCTACGGCGGGCCGAGGCGGCAGTACGCGGCCGTCAAGTTCTTCCTCTACTCGTTCCTCGGCGGGCTGATCATGCTCGCCTCCGCCATCGGCGCCTACTCGCTGGCCTCCGAGGAGCTGGGCAGCGGCACGTTCGACTGGGCCACGCTGGTCTCGGTGGTCAGCGAGGCCCCGCTGGACACGCAGATCTGGCTGTTCCTCGGGTTCTTCCTCGCGTTCGCCATCAAGGCACCGCTGGTGCCGTTCCACACATGGCTGCCGGACGCGGCGGGGCAGGCACCGATCGCGGTCACCGTGCTGCTGGTCGGCGTGCTCGACAAGGTCGGCACGTTCGGGTTCCTCCGCTACAGCGTGCCGATGTTCCCCGACGCGAGTGCGCAACTCGCGCCGCTGGTTCTGGTGCTCGCCGTGCTCGGCGTGATCTACGGCTCGATCCTCGCGGCGGGCCAGCAGGACATGAAGCGGTTCGTGGCGTACGTGTCGATCGCCCACTTCGGATTCATCGCGCTCGGCATCTTCGCGTTCACGCCGCAGGCCACGGTCGGCGCGGCGACGTACATGCTCAACCACAGCCTCGCCACCGGCATGCTGATCCTCGTGGTCGGCCTGGTCGCCGCGCGCGGCGGCTCCACCCGGATCTCCGACTACGGCGGCATGTTCAAGGTGACGCCGATCCTCGGTGGAATGCTGTTGCTCGCGGGGATGTCCACCATCTCGCTGCCCGGGACCAACTCGTTCGTGAGCGAGTTCCTGGTGCTGCTGGGCGCGTTCGACTCCCGGCCCGTCTTCGCGATCATCGCGACGGTGGGCATGGTGCTCGCCGCCGCGTACGTGCTGTGGCTGTACCAGCGGATCATGACCGGGCCCGTCGGGGGCAATGCCCTGGTCGGGGTCGGTGGGGGCCCGGGTACGGCCGTGGCGCCCGAGGCCGGGGCCCGCAAAGCCATCCGTGACCTCTCCGGCAGGGAAATCGCGGTGCTCGCACCGCTCGTCGTGTTGATCGTCGGCCTCGGCTTCTACCCGGAGCCGGTGCTCGACACGGTGACGCCGTCGGTGGAAGCGACACTGCAAGCGGTGCAGGAAAGGTAATGCCAGCCGTGTTGAACCTTCATCTCGCCCAGCAGGGGCCGATCGAGGCGCCCGCCATCGACTACGCGGCCGTCATGCCGCTGCTGATCGTGCTCGGCGTGGCGTGCCTCGGTGTGCTGCTGGAGGCGTTCCTGTCACCCGAGCGGCGCTGGACGGCGCAGGTGACGCTGAGCCTGCTGGCCGTGGTCGGCGCCGGTCTCGCCCTGGCCCTCTACGTGCCCGACGCGCCCGAACGCGGCACCACGACGCTGAGCGGCACGCTGGCGATCGACGGACCGGCCCTGTTCCTCTGGGGCACGCTGCTAGCGCTGGCGGTGGCCGCGCTGCTGCTGATCGCCGACCGCACGGTCGAGCAGGGCGGGGCGTTCGTGGCCGAGGCGGGCATCAGCCCCGGCACCTACCAGGACGCCGAGCAGGCGGCGACCAAGCCGATGCAGACCGAGATCTTCCCGCTGACGCTGTTCGCGCTCGGCGGCATGATGGCGTTCACCGCGGCCAACGACCTGCTCACGATGTTCGTCGCACTGGAAGTGCTGAGCCTGCCGCTGTATCTGATGTGCGCGCTGGCGCGCAGGCGGCGGCTGCTGTCGCAGGAGGCGGCGGTCAAGTACTTCCTGCTCGGCGCCTTCGCCAGTGCCTTCTTCCTGTACGGCCTCGCGCTGCTCTACGGCTACGCCGGGTCGGTGCGGCTTTCCGACATCGCCAACGCCACGGCGGGCACCGACCGGTCGGACACGCTGCTGTTCGCGGGACTGGGCCTGCTCATGGTCGGCCTGCTGTTCAAGGCGTCCGTCGGTCCCTTCCACACGTGGACGCCGGACGTCTACCAGGGCGCGCCGACGCCGGTCACCGCGTTCATGGCCGCGTGCACCAAGGTCGCCGCGTTCGGCGGCATGCTGCGGGTGCTCACCGTGGGCTTCGAGTCGACGAACTGGGAGTGGCGCGGGGTGCTGTGGGGCGTCGCCATCGTGTCGATGGCGATCGGCGCGGTGCTGGGGCTCACCCAGACCGACGTCAAGCGCATGATCGCCTACTCGTCGATCGCCCACGCCGGGTTCCTGCTGGTGGGCACCATGGCGCTGACCGAAGAGGGCCTGTCGGGCACGCTGTTCTACCTCCTCGCCTACGGCTTCACGACGCTGGCCGCGTTCGGCGTCGTCTCGCTGGTGCGCGACGCGGGCGGTGAGGCCACGCACCTGTCGGCGTGGGCGGGCCTGGCGAAGCGGTCCCCGTTGCTGGCGGCGGTGTTCACGTTCCTGCTGTTCGCGCTCGCCGGCATTCCGCTCACGAGCGGGTTCGTCGGGAAGTTCGTGGTGTTCTCGGCGGCACTGTCCGACGGTATGGCGCCGCTCGTGGTGATCGGGCTGGTGTTCAGCGCCGTGGCCGCTTTCTTCTACCTGCGTGTCGTGGTGCTGATGTACTTCTCGAAGCCCGCGGACGACGGCCCCACGGTCAGCGTGCCGGGGACGTTCACCACCGCCGCTATCACGCTGGGCGTGGTGATCACGCTGCTGCTCGGGATCGCGCCGACGTTCGCTCTCGACTGGGCCGGTGCCGGAGGCTTCGCGATCGCGTCGTGACGAGGCGCGGCTGTCGGAGGTGGCGGCTAGCCTGCGGTCATGGTCCAGATCACGGTCACGCCGGACTGCGGTAACGCCCCCAGGAAACAGGTGCTGCGCGACTACGTCATCGCGCTGGTGGAGCACGACACGGAAGCGCTGCGCTCGGCCGTCGCCGACGATGTCGAGTGGGAGATCGTCGGAGCGCGCACTGTTCGAGGGTGGGCCGACTTCGCCGCCGCGGTGGAGTCGGCCTTCGAGCAGCGGCCGGAGACGGTGCGGTTGGACAGCATCCTCACGCACGGGAGCGAGGGAGCGGTCAGCAGCCGCATGATCTTCACTGGGCGAGGCGAGTTGCGCTGCTGTGACGTCTACCGGTTCAGCGGCCACAGCAAAACCGCGAAGATCAAGCGCAGCACGTCCTACTGGATCGAGCTGTGAGCGGTCCTCAGTCCAGGGTGGCGCGGAGCGCGGCCACTCTGGACGCCAACCGGGACGGGCTGCCGGGGAACACGGCGATGTGCTCTCCGGCCCGGTGCAACCCGACCCGCCCGATGTCGAGATCGAGGTAGCAGACCACGCCTTCCGCACTGACGCGCTCACCGCCGTCGGGCCGCCGTGCCACACGGAGGTAGCCGATTCCGTGTTCGGGCCGGGACAGCAGGTCGTGCAGCACGTGTGCCTCCTGCGCGTCGCCGTCCCGAAGTCGTTGCGCGGGGACGGTGAACGGCTCGAACTCCTCCGGCTCGTCCCAGCCGGGCAGCGTGTCGACCAGGAGGTCCGGCAACAGGTGCGCGGTGGCGGTGTCGAGGCGAACCCGTGTGTCGCACCGGACCGCGACGACCACCGACCGGCCGCGAGCGGCCACCAGCGCACTGTGTTCGGCCCGCGCCGAGCGCGTGTGGGCGATGTACTCGGTGTGCGGTCGGGCGAGGACGTGGAGCACGTCCTCGAACTCGGGTGTGAGCCGCTCGCCCCGCGTGAGTCCGGCGGCGGCGAGTTCGTCCAGCGTGCCCGCGGCGACGCGGGCGGCGGCGGACGGCGGAACGTAGCGAGCACCGCCTGCGAACACGGGGTGCGGGGTGTGGCAACCGATTCTCGACAGCGCGTCGAGCACCGTGTGCAGGGTCAACTCGGCCGCCACCCGACTACCTCGACGGTCGCTCACCGATGACCGGTGGTGCCGCCGTGGGCAGCGGGTCGCGGAACGTGTCGTCCGGGTCGGCCTCGCGCAGGTAGTCCGGGCGGCGGCGATCCTTGTCCTCGCCCGCACCGCGCGTGGCGCCCGCCGCGGGTATCCCGGCCGCGCCCCTGGGCGCGGCGCCCGTCGTGCCGGCCGGGGACGCAGTGCCGCCACGGGACGCGGCCGGCCGGCCGACCGCCCCCGCCCCGCTTCGGCGGCCCGGGGGCGGCGGCGAGCCGGTCCGGGGTGTGGTGGGTGTCCGACCCGGGGCGTCCGTGCGCGGGGCCGGGCGCGGAGGGGCGCCTCCCACGGCAGGGGCGGACGCGGGCGAGCCGGTGTGCTGTGCCGATGGCGCAGGCGCGGTCGGCCGTCCTGGTTGTTGCTGCTCGTGGGACGGATTGGTGACCACCGGCGACGAGGTGTGGGAGGCCGCCGCCTGCGTGCCGTCGGAGCGCTCCCGGGATGCCGGTAGTTCCGGCCGGCCGGCGTCCACCGCCGACCGGGACGAGGGCGCGCGGGAGTCGGGGGACGCGGAGGATTCGGTGTCGGCGGTGCCGGAGGCGGCCGGGCCCGTGCCGGGATCGGCGGCCCGCGCGTGCTCCTCCACCCGCGTGATCTCGATGCCCTCGCCGCGCAGTGGGGTGTAGTGCACCGGCACCGTGTCACCGTTGGCGGTGCTGGCCTGGTGGTAGGAGCGGAACGCGGCGACGTTGTGCCAGGCGTCGCGCTCGTAGCCGTCCAGCTTCGCCTCGAAGGAGTCGCCGCCGAGCAGATCCACGATCAGGTCTTCCTTGGTGGGTGCCGGTGGTTGCGGCGGTACGGGCACCACGCTGTCGCGGACGGTGCCGAAGGCGGTGATCTGGTCCGTCACGGCGCGGTCGGTGTCGCGCAGCAGCGCGCTGTCGGTTTCCACCGTGTGAGACAAGGGCCATGCAAGCAGTGCGGCTCGCTCACCAGCTCCGCCCTGCCAGCCGAGCCCGGTATCGGCGGTGGCTCGCACGTCGGCCGAGAGGTCCTCGAGCAGCCGTGTCAGTTGCTGCGCGGAAGCGGCGGCGGTTGCCAGGCTGTCGGAACCGTGGCCGCCGGTGACCTGCTCGTAGATCTGGGCCGCCGTGAGCGGAGTTTCGTTGACCATGACCCTCCCGCCGTCAGTCGGTTGCCTTGATGTTGTCGATCACGTCGGTGGCGACCTCGTGCGCCGCGTCGCAGGGATCTTTCCTACCGACGGAATGGTGACCGAGGTAGACGTCGACGTTGACGTAGTCGGAGTCGCTGGTGCCGACGGTGATGAGGCACTCGCCCTTATCTCGGTTGTCCAGGATGCCGTAGGAGATGGCGGGGTAGCCGCTCACGGATGGCGCTTCCAAGAAGTAGGCATGCTTGTAACTGTTCCGGTACAGGGCGGCCAAGCCGTCGTCGGTGAGCTGTGGGTAGGTGACCGCTATTTCGGCGTCGCTGCCCATATCGGCGTGCCAGGAGCAGGAAGGTCCGGCGATCTCTGATTCGCTGCGTTTGGTTTCCGCGTTCTCGCCGAGATATTCGATGATCTGGTCGGCGGTGAGCGATGAGCAGGGTTCGTCGAGCAGGGCGTCGATCTCCAAGGGATCGCTCACTGCGGGGACGCGGGGAGCGGTGCTCTCGGAGGAGAGTGCTGTCGGGATAGAGGTCGGGACGGCCGGTGTGGGCGCTCCACTGCTGGTGGGTGTCGAGCATCCTGTGATGAGCGCGGCGACGCTGACCAGCGCTATGGCGGCCGAGAAGTGCTTCATTCCAGCGCGCCCATTCGCGCCGTCTCGGCTGCAGCCTCGTCCTCGGCGCCGACGTACCCGCCAAGAGCTGCGCGGAGTCGGTCCCGCATGTCCACGCAGTACCCGAGGCGTTCCTCCAGTGCGAGCTGCAATTCCGCGCCGGAAGCCCGCACCTTCTCGGCGTGTCCGACACTTGCGAAGTCCAGCCCCGGCTCCTGCGCGGAAGCGATGTCACGCGCCGCTCGGATCGCTTCCCGGTAGTGGTCGGCGAAGTCGCCCCACTTGCGGACGAGCTGTTCGAGGACTTGGGTCTCGAGGGCGAACCCGTCGTCGTCGAGGGATGCTTGCGCGGCTGCGGTGCTGATGCGGGCTGCGCGGGCGAGAGGGGCGCCCTCCGTGTCCGGGGCGCCGGACGCTGTGGCATCCGGGGGTGGCCGGTAGATCGCTTCGCCACCCGGACGGGCTATTCCTCGAATCTCTCTCGCCACTATTGCCCCGCATCCAGTCTGCGTGAATCCCTTGTGTCGAGCGGAACGAAATTAGCAACATCGATCCCATCTCGCACCCCGTCCCATTCGATGTGATGAAAACGTAAGTGAATTCCTTGTTCCAATTTCGCGATTTCCGACCCGTGTTGACGTCACTGTTGCGTCACAGCGCTGCGTGACGCGGTGGCTAGCACGCTACCTCAGTGCATCCGGACGTGTCGCGAGTGTCACCGAGGGTGCTCTACCTGCGGGTCATCGGTGCGTGACCTCGGCCCATTAGGCTTGTGAGGACCGTGTGCCGAGGGTCGAAAGGGCGGAGCCGACGTGTCAGTGCGTGATGGCACCATCGACGAGTTGCGCGCTGCAGTCGGGCTGCAGATCGCGGACGAGCAGTTGCTGCGGACACTCGTCGCCGGGCTCGACGACGTGGAGGACGTGCTGCGCGGCGTGGTGAGCAGCGACGTCGCCGCCATCGACGAGGCCGCGCGTCACCTGGTCGACGCGGGGGGCAAGCGGTTCCGTCCCATGTTCACGCTGCTGGCGTCCCAGTTCGGGCCTGGAGGGCGGCACGAGGCCGTGGTCACCGCGGCCGCCGCGGTCGAGCTGGTCCACCTCGCCACGCTCTACCACGACGACGTGATGGACGAGGCCACGATGCGCCGGGGCGCTCCCAGCGTCAACGCCCGGTGGGACAACAGCGTGGCGATCCTGACGGGTGACTACCTGTTCGCGCACGCCTCCCTGCTGGTGGCGGACCTGGGCACCGACGCGGCGCGCATCATCGCGGAGACGTTCGGGGAGCTGGTCACCGGGCAGATGCGCGAGACGGTCGGCCCGCAGCACGGTGACGATCCCGTGGACCACTACCTCTCGGTCATCGGGCAGAAGACCGGATCGCTGATCGCGACGGCGGGCCGGTTCGGCGGCATGTTCTCCGGGGCCGGTGCCGAGCGCATCGAGGCGCTGCACCGCTTCGGCTCCATCGTCGGCACGGCGTTCCAGATCTCCGACGACATCATCGACATCGCCTCGCCCTCCGACACGTCCGGCAAGCCACAGGGCACCGATCTGCGGGAAGGCGTGCGCACGCTGCCCATGCACTACGCCCTGTCGGAGCGGGCGCCGGAACCCCGGCTCGTGGAGTTGCTGAGCGGCCCGCTGACGGACGATGACTCGGTGGCGGAGGCGCTGGAGTTGCTCCGTCGTTCGGGTGGCCTCGAACGCACCAGGGCGACACTGGCCGACTACGCTCGGCGCGCACGGGAGGAGCTCGCCGGACTGCCCGCGTCGCCGGCGAGGGAAGCCTGCGAGTCGGTCGCCGACTACCTCGTCGCCCGGACCCACTAGCAAGCCCAGCAGGAAGGCAGCCGTCATGTCGGTTTTCGGTCAGGTGTGGGTCTTCAGCGCGGTGGCGTTCGTGCTGGGTGCGTTCCTCTCCTGGCTCTTCCTCGCCCGTCCCGCGCAGCGCCGCGCCGCCGAGCTGCAACGCAGTCTGACCTCGGCGCCGTCGGCGGCCCGGTCCGGGCGGGCCGGTGGCGCAGAACGCACCCGGATCGCTCCGGCAGCCGGATCGCGGGAGGACGAGGACGACCCCGTCGCGCCGGCCACCCGGCAGGTCGAGCCCGCTTCGTCGGCGCCCGACTCCGCCACGCCGCAGGAGGTGACCGAACACCTCGCTCCCGCGCCGGGCTGGCTGGAGCAGGACAGCCTCCAGGGCCGGGGGGCTTCGGCCCGGCCGGAGGCGTCCCAGGTCGACGACATCGACGAGGACTTCTCCCGGCTCGACGCACTGGAGCCCGACTACCCGGAGTACGGCGACGAGGCCGACGCCGACGAGCCCACGCAGTATCGCGGCGCGTACGGCGGGCTCGGCACCGGTTCCTCCGAGGACGATCGGGGCGGACGTCGGGGCGGCAGCCTGTTCGAACCAGCGCCCGACGCCGATCCCGGTGATTCCGCGACCTACGCGTACGGCGACGGACCCGAGAGCGAGGACACTCCCGAGCCCGGGGAGCGCACCACCCTGCTGCCCAAGCGGCAGCCGGGCAGGTCGGCGGAGAGCTTCGACGCTCCCCGGCCGGTGGAGCCGTCGATGCGGCCCGTGGCGCGCCGGGGGCAGGACTCGGGCGGCGGCCACGGTGGTTCCCTGTTCGAACCGTCCGACACCCCGCCCCCCGTCCGGTCACAGGCGGGGGAGGGCGCGTTGCCGCCCGGCCCGTTCGGCCCCGGCTCCGCCATGCCGAAACCGGGTGGCGAACGACCGTCGGAGGACTTCACGGTGAAGGCGAGCGTCACCGCTCTGCGCTACTGCGCCGAGGGCTCGGAGCAGTACCCCCGCATGGTGGCCGAGGTGTGGTTCCGCACCCCGGCCGATGCCGAGCGGGTCGGGTTCCGCCCGCTGTCCTCCTGAACTGCCCGACCCGACTGGCGCCCTCCCGGGCCCGGACCTACCCGACGGTCCAGGTGTCCTTGCCGGTGATCAGTGCCTGAAGGTCGGCGGGCCTGCTCGCCGCCTCCTGCTCCACCTGCGCGCGGGCGAGGTCGTCGTAGGTGGGGCGAGTGACCTGCCGGAAGATGCCGGTGGCGGTGTAGCTGAGGGTCTCGTCGTTCAGCCGCGACAGTGCGAACGCGTACGAGCTGTCGGCGATGGTCGGGTCGTGGGTCACCACGTTGTCCTCACCGATCTCGGAGACCTTGCCCGCTTCCAGGCCACCCCAGCCGCTGCGGCCGACGCCGAACTCGCGTTCGGGGCCGAACCGGATCGGCTCGCCCGGCGAGAGCGGGATGATTCGGCGGGACGCCTCGTCGGCGTCCTTGAGGACGTCGAAGGCGCCGTCGTTGAAGATCGGGCAGTTCTGGTAGATCTCCACGAACGCCGAACCGCGGTGCTGGGCCGCCGCCGTCAGCACCTCGGTGAGGCCCTTGCGGTCGGAGTCGAGTGCCCGCCCCACGAAGGTGGCCTCGGCTCCCACCGCGAGCGAGATGGGGTTGAAGGGCGTGTCGAGCGAACCCAGCGGGGTGGACTTGGTGACCTTGCCCGGTTCGCTGGTGGGCGAGTACTGCCCCTTGGTCAGCCCGTAGATCTGGTTGTTGAACAGCAGGATCTTGAGGTTGACGTTGCGCCGCAGCGCGTGGATGAGGTGGTTGCCGCCGATCGACAGCGCGTCGCCGTCCCCGGTGACCACCCACACCGACAGGTCCGGCCGGGTGGTGGCCAGCCCGGTCGCGATGGCGGGTGCCCTGCCGTGGATGGAGTGCATCCCGTAGGTGTTCATGTAGTACGGGAAGCGGCTGGAGCAGCCGATGCCCGAGACGAACACGATGTTCTCGCGCTTGAGTCCCAGGGTCGGCAGGAAGGACTGCATGGTGTTGAGCACCACGTAGTCGCCGCAGCCCGGGCACCACCGGACCTCCTGGTCGGACTTGTAGTCCTTCGCCTTCTGCTTGTCGTCGGTCGTGGGTACCAGGTCGAGCCCGCCGAGGGACGGCAGGCCCAGGTCGACTTGGGTCACTTGACCACGACCTCCTTGTTCGCACCGGAAGTGCGGTCGGTGATGTCGGTGAACACGTGTTCCAACTCCTCCGCCTTGAAGGGAAGGCCGGCGATCTTGGTGTGGGAGTGGACGTCCACGAGGTACTTCGCGCGCAGCAGTGCCGCGAGCTGCCCCATGTTCATCTCGGGCACCACGACGGTGTCGTACGCGGCGAGCACCTCGCCGAGGTTCGCGGGGAACGGGTTCAGGTGCCGCAGGTGTGCCTGCGCGATGGGAACACCCTTGCCTCGCACGCGGCGGCAGGCCGCCCCGATCGGGCCGTACGTGGAGCCCCACCCGAGCGCGAGGACCCTGGCCTCGCCGTTGCTCGGGTCGTCGACCTCCAGGTCCGGCACGTCGATCCCGTCGATCTTGGCTTGGCGCAGCCGGACCATCGCGTCGTGGTTGTCGGGGTCGTAGGAGATGTTGCCCTTGCCGTCGGCCTTCTCCAGCCCGCCGACCCGGTGCTGGAGACCGGCTGTGCCGGGCACGGCCCACTCGCGGGCCAGGGTCTCCGGGTCGCGCACGTAGGGCCAGAACTCGCCGGATCCGTCGGCGGCGTTGGGTTCGGACGCGAAGCTCACGCGCAGGTCGGGCAGCGTGGTGACGTCCGGGATCAGCCACGGTTCCGAGCCGTTCGCGATGGCGCCGTCGGAGAGCAGCAGCACCGGGGTGCGGTAGGTCAACGCGATGCGCGTGGCCTCCAGCGCGGCGTCGAAGCAGTCGGACGGGGAGCACGGGGCCACGATCGGCACCGGCGACTCGCTGTTGCGGCCGTACATGGCCTGCAGCAGGTCCGCCTGCTCGGTTTTGGTGGGCAGGCCCGTGGAGGGGCCACCGCGTTGCACGTCGATCACCACGAGCGGCAGCTCGATCATCACGCCGAGCCCGACGGTCTCCGACTTGAGAGCCAGCCCGGGGCCGGAGGTGGACGTGACCCCGAGCGCGCCGCCGTAGGACGCTCCGAGCGCCGCGCCGATGCCCGCGATCTCGTCCTCGGCCTGGAAGGTGAGCACACCGAAGTTCTTGTGCTTCGACAGCTCGTGCAGGATGTCCGACGCCGGGGTGATGGGGTAGGTGCCGAGCAGGACCGGCAGTTCGGAGCGCTGGCCCGCCGCCACGATGCCGTACGCGAGTGCGGTGTTGCCCGTGATCTGGCGGTAGGTGCCCTGGGGTAGTTTCGCGGGCGCGACCTCGAAGGTGGTCTTGAACGCCTCGGTGGTCTCGCCGTAGTTCCACCCCGCGCGAAACGCCAGGATGTTGGCCTCCGCGATGGGCGGTTTCGCGGCGAACTTCTCCCGCAGGAACGCCTCGGTGCCCTCGGTGGGGCGGTGGTACATCCACGACAGCAGGCCGAGGGCGAACATGTTCTTGCAGCGTTCGGCGTCCTTCTTGCCGAGGCCGGTGTCGGCGAGGGCGCCCTGGGTGAGGGTGGACATCGCCACCTCGTACACCTCGAAGGCCGAGAGCGAGTCGTCGCCGAGCGGGTCGGCCTCGTAGCCGACCTTGCTGAGGTTGCGTTTGGTGAACTCGTCGGTGTTGACGATCACCATGCCGCCCCGGGGCACGTCGCCAAGGTTGGCCTTCAGCGCGGCCGGGTTCATGGCGACGAGGACGTCGGGCCGGTCGCCCGGGGTCAGGATGTCGTAGTCGGCGAAGTGGACCTGGAAGCTGGAGACCCCGGGGATGGTGCCCTGGGGTGCCCGGATCTCGGCGGGGTAGTTCGGCAGGGTGGCGAGGTCGTTGCCGAACGCGGCGGCCTCGGAGGTGAAGCGGTCGCCGGTCAGCTGCATCCCGTCGCCGGAGTCACCGGCGAACCGGATGACCACCCGGTCGAGCCGACTGACCTCGGTCGGCCTGGTGGCCGACAGTTCCTGTTCCCCCGTGACTTCACCGTCACCGCCGTTGCCGCCTTCGATTGTGCTCATGGGCCAGCAAATCCCTCTCTCCCGACTCCGGCGCGCGGCGCGCTTATACTTCGAGATTACTTGTCATTTTCGGGGCCCGTCGGGGCGTGTGATCCGACTTACCTGTAACCGGCGGTAACAGGGTACCTCCGTCTCAGCCTCTGGAATCACCGGCCGGGTCCGGCGGTCGTTCCAGCAACGTCGACAACACGACGGTGGACACGGTCCGGTCGATGATCTCCAAGCCTCGCAGGCGCTCCAGCGCGTCCTCCAGGTGGTGGATGTCGGCGGCGCGCAGATGCACGATCGCGTCGGCCGCGCCCGACACCGTGTACGCGGCCACGATCTCGGGCAACGGCTCCAGGTGTGCCCTGATGCGCGCGGGGGAGACGTTGCCGTGGCAGTGCACCTCGACGAACGCCTCCGTGCCCCACCCGAGCGCCTCCGGGTCGACGACCGCGGTGAAGCCCCGCAACACCCCGGTCTCCAGCAGCCGGTCGACCCGCCGCTTCACGGCGGGCGCCGACAGTCCCACCACCTTGCCGATCTCGGCGTAGCTCTGCCGCGCGTGGGCGACCAGGCACGAAACGATACGTTGATCCAGCGTGTTCACACGCAACGTTTAGCACACCAATGCGCAAGCAATGACAATTGATAGCCGGATTACGGTACGCATACATTCGAAGCATGCGCGTACCCATGCCCCGCCGCTACGTGATGTGCCCGCCGCGCCACTTCGCCGTCGACTACGCCATCAACCCGTGGATGGACCCCAACGCACCCGTGGACCCGGCCCTGGCCCTGCGGCAGTGGAGCGAGCTGCGGGACACCTACCGCAGGCTCGGCCACCTCGTCGACGAGGTGGAACCGCAGCCCGGCCTGCCCGACATGGTGTTCGCCGCCAACTCCGGCACGGTTGTGGACGGCCGGGTGCTGGGGTCGCGGTTCGCGACCCGGGAGCGGGCCGCCGAGGCCGAGCACTTCCGCCGCTGGTTCGTCGAGAACGGCTTCCGCGACGTCACGATGCCCCGCGAGGTCAACGAGGCCGAGGGCGACTTCGCCTGGACGGGCCGGGTGCTGCTCGCGGGCACCGGGTTCCGCACCGACCCGCGCGCGCACGCCGAGGCCCAGGAGGTCCTGGGAGTCCCCGTGGTGTCTCTGAAACTGCTCGATCCGCGCTACTACCACCTCGACACGGCGCTGTTCGTCCTGTCGGAGGCCACCGACGACCGGGCGGCGCACGTCGCGTACTACCCGGAGGCGTTCTCGCCCGGATCGAGGCGGGCGCTGGAGCGGCTGTTCCCCGACGCGGTCCTCGCCGACGCGGCGGATGCGAGCTGCCTCGGGCTCAACGCGGTGTCGGACGGCCGCAACGTCGTGCTGCCGGTCGAGGCGGGGGCACTGGCGGAGAAGGTGGCCGCGCACGGCTACGAGCCGGTGTTCGTGGACATCTCCGAGCTGCGCAAGGCCGGTGGCGGACCCAAGTGCTGCACCATGGAGATCCGCAAGTAGGGCGCACTCAACGCACCCGGCGGCGGCGGGCGAGCCTGCCCGCGGCGAGAGCGAGCGCGAACAGCGCCGCGCTCGTGAGCCCGATCGAGCCCGCCACCGACGAGTCCAGCGCCAGCGCCACCCGGTGACCCGCCAGCGAGCTGACCCACCCCGCCCCGACCGCGACCAGGAGCATGGGGGCGAGCCGGTGGGTCAGCAGGCGGGCGGTGGCGGCCGGCACGACGAAGAACGTGATCACCAGCACGGCACCGACACTGTCGAACGCGACGACCGCCGTGCCCGACACGACCACCAGCAGCATCCGGGCCGCCACCGCACCCCGCAGCCCGGACAGCTCGGCGAAGTCGGGATCGAAGGCCGCCGCCTGCAACGGCCGCCACAGCAGCACCACGAACAGCACCGTGCAGACAGCCGCGATGCCCGTGACCAGCAACGACGTCGGAACGGGTGCGCCGCCGACCTCGACGGTGCGCAGCGGCGCGAACGTGATGTCGCCGAACAGGGCCGAGTCGAGGTCGATGTGCGCGCCCGAGGCGTAGGCGCCGATGCCGAGCACTCCCAGCGAGAACAGCGCGGGAAACACCAGCGCCAGCGCGGCGTCGGAGGCCACCACTCCGGTTCGCCGCAACCACTCGGACCCGGCCACGCACGCGACCCCGAACGCGGTGGCTCCCAGGACGGTCGCGGCCGAGGCTCGCTCGCCGGTCAGCAGGAACACCAGCACGATGCCGGGCAGCACCGCGTGGCTCACCGCGTCCGGCAGCAGGGCCTGCCGCCGCAGCAGCAGGAAGCTGCCGAGCACCGCGCACGACGTCGACAGCAGTCCGGCCACGAGCACGATCAGCACGTCGTCCGGGGTCACCGGGCGCGCTCCGCACGTCGTGCCCTGCGCAGGCGCGCCAGGACTCCGCGGCGCGGTGCGCACACCACCGAGACCAGGGCCGCCGCCGTGGCGAGCAGCACGATCACCGGGCCCGCCGGCAGCTCGGCGCGGCCGGAGAGCACCCCGCCGAGCGCGCCGCACACCGCACCCACCGCCCCGGAGAGCGGCACCAGCGTCGCGAGCCGCCTCGTCACCTGCCTGGCCGCGACCACCGGGGCCACCAGCAGCGCCACCATGAGGATCGCGCCGACGGTGCGGACCCCGAGTACCACCGCGAGCGCCAGCAGCCCGGTGCTCGTCGTGTCCACCGCCCACGTCGGCACGCCCGCCACCGCCGTGAAGCCCGGGTCGAACGCGGCACTGCGCAGGAGCCGGAACCCCGCCGCCAGCACGACCAGCGCCCCGGCACCCAGCGCCAGCGTGAGAGCGATGTCGCGTTCCGACATGCCTGCAGGCTGCCCCAGCAGGTAGCCGGTGAGCCCGGCCTGGCCGCTGTCCCCGGTTCCGCCGATGTGGGTGATCAGCACGATTCCCGACGCGAGCGACACCGACAGCACGACTCCGATGGCCGCGTCGGGCCGCAGCCTTCCCGAGCGCTCCAGCATGATCATCGCGGCGGCGGCCAGCGCCGCCGACACCGCGGCGCCGAACAGCAGGACCTCGGGCACGGCCGCACCGGTGGCGAGGAACGCGACGGCGACACCGGCGAGGGTGCCGTGGCTCATCGCGTCGCCGAACATGCTGCGGCCCCGCAACACCGCCAGCGGCCCCAGCGCGCCTGCCACGAACCCCACGGCGGCGGTGCCGACCACGACGACGGCGTCGGGGTAGGGCAGCGGCAGCCACGCCAGCAGTTCGCCGATCACGAGTCGAGCACCAGCGGAGCCATGCCGTAGGCGCGTTCCAGGTGCGCGGCCGTGAGGACCCCGGAGACCGGGCCCGCCGCCACCACCTCACCGGCGAGCAGCACGGCGTGGTCGAACCGGCGCAGCACCGTGCGCAGGTCGTGGTGTACCGCGATCACCGAGGCGCCCCTGGCGCACAGCCCGGTCAGCACGTCCAGCAGCGCCGACTCCGTGCGCGCGTCCACGGCCGTGAACGGCTCGTCGAGAATGACCAGCTCGGCGCGCTGAGCCAGCGCCCTGGCCAGGAACACCCGTTGCCGCTGCCCGCCGGAGAGCTCGTCGAGCGGGCGGTTCGCGAGATCCACCACGCCGACCTGGTCCATCGCCTCGGCGACCAGTTCGTCGTCGGCCTCGCGCAGGCGCCGCCACCAACCCCGGTGCGGATAGCGGCCCATCTCCACGACCTGCACGGCCGTGATGGGGAAGTCGCTGGTCACCGCGTCCTGCTGCGGCACGTAGGCCACGCGGCGCCGCACCCCGGACAGCGGCTCGCCCAGCAGCCGCACCCGTCCCCGCACGGCCGGGATCAGCCCCAGGGCTGCCTTGACCAGTGTGGACTTCCCGGCTCCGTTGGGTCCGACCACCGCCGACAGGGTGGCCGCGGGCACGTCGACGCTCACGTCCGCCAGGACCGTCCGGCCACCGTAGGACGCCGTGACGCCCCGCAGGCTGAGTGCGGGCGTCGTCTCGCCGAGTCCCGAATCCGCCGCCCCGCGGCGCGACGTGGCCGTCATCGCAGTCCCTCCGCGATGCGCCGGGCGTTGGCCAGCAGCATGCCGGCGTAACCGCCCTCAGGGGTGCCGTCGGCGCCGGTGGAGTCCGAGTACAGCGGGGCACCGAGCCGCGCCTCGCCGCCCCGCGCGCGCACCGCGGCGAGGACGGCGTCCAGGGTGCGGCCCGGCATGCTCGTCTCCACGAACACCGACGGCACGCGCCGCTCGGCCACCACGTCGGCGACCCGGTCGAGGTCGGCGGTGCTCGCCTCCTGCTGCGTCGAGATGCCCTGGATGGCCACCACCTCCAGCTCGAAGGCCCTGCCGAAGTACCGGAAGGCGTCGTGGGAGGTCACCAGCACACGCCGCTGCTCGGGGATGTCCGCGAGTTCGGCGCGCACCTGGCCCGCCAGCTCCAGTACCCGCTCGCGGTAGTCCGCGCCGCGCCGCCGGTAGTCGTCGGCGTGCGCGGGGTCGAGGGCGGCGAGCCGGGCCGTGATCGCGTTGACGACGTGGACCCACAGGCGCGGCTCGAACCACACGTGCGGGTCGTACTCCTCCTCGGGCGCCGAGCCCGGCGGTGGCGACAGCAGGTCCTCCGGCGGGACGGCCTCACCCGCGTACAGCACCGGCGTCGACTCCGACACCGCGTCGAGCGTCCGCATCAGCGAACCCTCCAGGTACAGCCCGACGGCCACGACCGCGTCGGCGCGCCGCAGCTCCCGCAGGTCACTCGCCTTCGCCTGGTAGAGGTGCGGATCGACACCGGGGCCCATCAGCCGCACGGTGGAGACGTCGCGGCCTCCGACGGCCCTGACCGCGTCGTCGACGAAGGTGGTGGTGGTCACCACCCGCAACGCCGAGCCGGGACCGGCTCCCGCCGTCGCGGGGCGCAGCGCATGGGCGGCGGCAAGGGACACGGCGAGCGTGGCGGTGAGCACGAGCGCCACCAGGGCACGCCGGTCGCGGGCGCGAGCGCGCCCGCGCCCCAGCGCCAGCGAGCGCGCGTCGTCCAGGCTCACCGGTCCTCCTTTTTCGCCGTGCCGAAATTCAGGATAAGGACTACCCAACATCGCTGTCGAGGTGGGCCCGCCCGGCGGCGCCGTGGCCGATCCCGGCGGGTACCCGGCAGGGCACCCGCTCACCGCGGCCGCAGCCGCGACCCCCGGACCGGGCGAGGTGGGGCACACCCCGGAACACGCCCGCGACCGGCATCGTTTTCCTTGCGGGGAGGTCGGCCGGTCGAGCCGGACCAGACCCCGCGACTAGGAGGCAGAGCACGTGCACAGCCACCGCAACGGGTTGAAGACGGCGTTGCTGCTCGGTCTGCTCAGCGCCATGATCGTGGCGATCAGCGGACTGTTCGGCAGGGGCGCGCTGGTCATCGGCCTGCTCATCGCGCTCGCCGTCAACGGCTACGCCTACTTCAACTCCGACAAGCTCGCGCTGCGCGCCATGCGGGCCCGCGCGGTCTCCGAAGCGGAACAGCCCGCGATGTACCGGATCGTGCGAGAACTCGCCACGTCCGCGCGGCAGCCCATGCCCCGCCTCTACGTCAGCCCCACCCAGGCACCCAACGCGTTCGCCACCGGCCGTAACCCCCGCAACGCGGCGGTGTGCTGCACCACCGGCATCCTGCAGCTGCTCGACGAGCGCGAGCTGCGGGCGGTCCTCGGCCACGAGCTGTCCCACGTCTACAACCGCGACATCCTCATCTCCAGTGTCGCGGGCGCACTGGCCAGCGTGGTCAGCTTCCTCGCCAACATGGCGTTGTTCGCCGGGCTGTTCGGCGGCAACCGCGACGGCGGCAACCCCATCGCCACGCTGCTGCTCGTGTTCCTCGGGCCGGTGGCCGCCGGGATCGTGCGCATGAGCGTCAGCCGGTCGCGCGAGTACCAGGCCGATGCCTCGGGTGCCGAGCTGACCGGCGACCCGCTGGCGCTGGCGTCCGCGCTGCGGAAGCTGCAGCGGGGCACGCAGGCGCTCCCGCTCGCGCCCGAGCCGAAGGTGGTGTCGCAGTCGCACCTCATGATCGCGAATCCGTTCCGGCCCGGTGAGCGGCTCTCCCACCTGTTCTCCACCCACCCGCCGATGGACGAGCGGGTACGCAGGCTGGAGGAGATGGCCAAGCGCCCGTTCCGGCCCTGACCAGGAGCCGGGACCGCGCGCGGCCGGTTCGGCCGTGTCAGGCGTTCAGCCTTCGGCGCCCGAGTCCCGCGCCACGGCCATCACGTAGTCGCCGTAGCCGCTCTTGGCGAGTTTCGCGCCGAGCCGGTGACACTCGTCGGCCGTGATGAACCCCATCCGCAGCGCCACCTCCTCCAGACAGGCGATGCGGACCCCGGTGCGGTGCTCCAGCACCTGCACGAACTGGGCGGCTTCCAGCAGCGAGTCGTGAGTGCCGGTGTCCAGCCACGCGAATCCCCGGCTCAGCGTGGTCATGCGTGCCCGCCCCCGCCGCAGGTAGGTGAGGTTCACGTCGGTGATCTCCAGCTCACCCCGCGGTGACGGCGCGAGACTCCGCGCGATGTCGACGACCTCGTTGTCGTAGAAGTACAGGCCCGTGATGGCGAGATTCGAGCGCGGCGAGACCGGCTTCTCCTCGATCGAGAGCAGGGTGCCCTCGGCGTCCACCTCGCCGACGCCGTAGCGCTGCGGGTCCTTCACCGCGTAGCCGAACAGCGCGCAGCCGTCGAGGCCGGAGGACTGCTCGCGCAACAGACCGGAGAAACCCCGGCCGTAGAAGATGTTGTCACCCAGGATGAGCGCCACGTCGTCGTCGCCAACGAAGTCGGCGCCGATCACGAACGCCTCGGCCAGCCCGTTGGGGCTGGGCTGTTCCGCGTAACGCAGGTCGAGGCCCCACTGGCTGCCGTCACCGAGCAGGCGCCGGAAGTTCGGCAGGTCGCTCGGGGTGGAGATGACGAGGATCTCCCTGATCCCGGCCAGCATCAGCACCGACAGCGGGTAGTAGATCATCGGCTTGTCGTAGACGGGCAGCAGTTGCTTGGACGTCGCCTGGGTGATCGGGTGCAACCGCGTCCCACTGCCGCCTGCCAGCACGATGCCTTTCATGCCGGACACGGTATCGCGCCCCGCCGCCCCGCCATCGTGTCCGCAGCCCCCGTAGCCGTGTCCGCACTTCCCGTAGCCGTGTCCGCACCTCAGGGGGCGCGTGACGATCCGCGTACGGCATATACCCCCAGGGGTTTGCTAGGCTCCCCGGTGGAGGTGTTGGCGATGCAGATGAAACCCGAACTCGTGGGGGACGCGCTGACGCGGCTGCGCAGGGCGCAGGGGCAACTCGCCGCGTTGATCGAGGACATTGAGGAGGGCGGTGACTGCGCTCAGGTGCTGACCCAGCTCGCGGCCGTGTCCAGGGCCCTTGATCGCGCTGGTTTCCGGATCGTGGCCAGTGGTATGCGGTACTGCCAGCAGTCTCGCGACAACGACGAGGAGCCGGAGATGACGGAGCAGGAATTGGAGCGCCTGTTCCTGTCGTTGGCCTGAGAGAAGTTTCGGTACCCCCTGGGGTATCCACAACCACGTCGAAAGGCGAGCACGATGACACGCACTGAAACCCGCGACACCGACTCGGCACTGCCCGGCGGTCTCGCGGTCGAGATCGTCGAGACCTCGTCGCTGGGCGATCGCAGCTATGTCGCCTCGGACGGCGAGCTGGCCGTGGTCGTCGACCCGCAACGCGACGTCGACCGCGTACTCGCGGCGGCGGGACGGCTCGGCTCGCGCGTGGCGCTGGTGCTGGAGACCCACGTCCACAACGACTACGTCTCCGGTGGCCTGGAACTCTCGCGTCTGACCGGCGCCGAGTACGCGCTGTCGGCCGACGACGAGGTGCCGTTCGCGCACCGCGGGCTGAGCGACGGCGAGGTCGTCGAGGTCTCTCCGCGCCTGCGGGTGCGCGCCGTGGCCACGCCCGGGCACACCTTCCACCACCTGTCCTACGTCCTGGAGGGTGACGAGGGCCCGGTCGGCGTGTTCACCGGCGGTTCCCTCCTCTACGGCACCACGGGCCGCACGGATCTGCTGGGCGACGAGCACAGCGAGGTCCTGGCCCGCCACCAGCACGCCTCCGCGCGCAGGCTCGGCGACGAACTCCCCGACGGCACCCGGATCTGGCCCACCCACGGATTCGGGAGTTTCTGCTCGGCGGGACAGGCGGAGGGTGATTCCTCGACCATCGGCGACCAGCGCCGCTCGAATCCCGCGTTCACCCTGGCCGAGCACGAGTTCGTGGAGCAGACCCTCGCCGGTCTCGACGCCTACCCGGCCTACTACGCGCACATGGGGGTGCGCAACACCGCGGGACCGGAGCCGCTGGACCTGCGGGCGCCGACGCGGGCCGACGCGGACGAACTGCGGCACCGGCTCGAATCCGGCGAATGGGTCGTCGACCTGCGGTCGCGCAAGGCCTACGTGAAGTCGCACCTCGCCGGCACCGTGGGGCTCGGGCTCGACGGCCCGATGGCGACGTGGCTCGGCTGGATGATCGACTGGGGCGCTCCGGTCACCCTGCTCGGCGAGACGTCGGACCAGGTGGCGCAGGCACAGCGGGAACTCGCCCGGATCGGCATCGACCGGATCGCCGCCTCGGCCGCCGGAACGCCGGAGGAGCTGGCGGCCGACGCGGATCAGCTCCGCACCCTGCCGGTGGCCACGTTCGCCGACCTCGCCGCCGCCCGCGACGGCGGCGCGCGGGACCTGCCCGCCCCCGAGGTGGTGCTGGACGTGCGCACCACCAACGAGTTCACCGCCGCGCACGTGCCGGACGCGGTCCACATCCCGCTCTACGACATCGCGAGGCGGGTCGACGAGGTGCCACCCGGCGCGGTGTGGGTTCACTGCGGCAGCGGCTACCGCGCGACCGCCGCAGCGTCGGTGCTGGCCAACGCGGGCCGCACCGTGGTCCTGATCGACGACAAGTTCGACAACGCCTCCGACGCGGGCGTCCCCCTGGAATCCTGACCCCTCCCCGAGGAGCCCTTTCACCGATGACACAGATCGACACGACCCGGCTGCGCACCCTGCTGACCGGGAAGACATCCCTGCGGCTGATCGACGTCCGCAGCCCGGGCGAGTTCGCCGCCGAGCACATCCCCGGCTCGGCCAACGTCCCGCTCGACGTGCTCCGCGCGCGCCAGGACGAGTTGACCGTGCGCCACGACGACCCGATCGTGCTGGTATGCGCGTCCGGGGGCCGGGCCGAGCAGGCGAGGACGTTGCTGCACCAGGCAGGAGCCGAGCCGACCGTCCTCGCCGGTGGCCTCGGCCAGTGGGAACGCGACGGCGGTGACGTCCGGCGCGGGCGCGGCGCCTGGGCGATGGAGCGCCAGGTGCGGCTCGCGGCGGGCACGCTCGTGCTCAGCGGCGTGCTCGGCAGCATCGCCTACCGGCCCCTGAAGTGGCTCGCCGGGTTCGTCGGCGCCGGCCTCACCGTCGCGGCGGTGACGAACACGTGCGCGATGTCGCGCGTGCTGGCGCTGCTGCCGGTGAACCGCCGCGCGGCCGGCGCACCGGACGCGCACGTGGCCGAGGTGACGGAGCCCCGAAGCCCCCTGAGCCGATGACGGTGGTGCTGCCCGCGGCGCTGGCTGGCGCCGGTATCGGCGCCGTGCTGGGCGCGTTGGGCGCGGGCGGCGCCATCCTCGCCGTGCCCGCCCTGGTCTACGGGGTGGGCCAGCCGCTGGCGGTGGCGATTCCGACCTCGCTCGCGGTGGTGGCCTTGTCGTCGCTGGCCGCGTTGCTGCCGAAAAGCCGGCGCGCGGTGGTGCGGTGGCCGGTGGCACTGGTGTTCGGTGCCGCCGGAGTGCCCGCCACGTTCGCGGGCGCGGCGCTGGGCGGCCTGCTCCCGCAGCGCTGGCTGCTGCTGGCGTTCGCCGCGCTCATGGTGGTCGTCGCCGTGCGCATGCTGCGCGGCGGCGGCGACCACGCGGGTGCGTGCCGCACCAGCGACGGCAGCGTCAACTGGCGCAGCTGCCTGCCGAAGGCCGTCGCCGCGGGCGCCGCCGTCGGCCTCCTCACGGGCCTGTTCGGCGTCGGCGGCGGCTTCGTCATCGTCCCCGCGCTGGGCCTGTTGCTGGGCCTCACCTCCCACGAGGCCGTCGCGACCTCGCTGGTCGTGGTGGTGCTCAACTCCCTGTCCGGGCTCGTCGCGCACGCCGACGCCGTCGGCGACATCGACCCCGGCGTGTTCGCGGCGTTCGCCACGGCGGCTCTCGTGGTGGCCGCCGGGGCCGCCACCGTGTCGAGCCGCGTTCCCGCCCGCGTGCTGCGCACCGGCTTCGCCGTCGTGGTGCTCGCGGTGGCGGCGTTCGTGGCTGTCGCCGCCACCGTCGCTCCGGAGTCGCTGGGTTAGCGCCCGCCCGCACCGGCCTCGATCGTCGAGACCGAGAGCTGGTCGCGCACAGCGCCGCTCGCGCACCCCGTCCCCGGCGACTCGACGAACAGCGAGGCGGTCTCCTGCGGCGGGTAGATCCGCAGCCCGCGCACGTCCGTCGGGTGGCAGGTGGACTCGTCGTAGTTGCGCACCTGCGTGAAGCCGACATCGGCGTGGGCCACCTCGCCCGGGCGCAACGTCAGCGCCGCGCCCTTGCCGCCCGTGTGCATGGCGGCCTCGCCGACCTGGTGCCCGTCGTCGCCCGCGACGTACGACACGCCGGGGAACCCGTGCAGCACGCACGGCACGTCTCCGACGTTGGTGAACCGCAGCGGCCGGTACACCGTGCCCGCCGCGCCACCGCCCTCGCCCAGGGTCAGGGACAGATTGCCGGACGCGCAGTAGTCGGGATCCTGCGGTGGTCGCGGAGGAGCCTGCGTGCGCTCCGGTTCCGCCGATTCCGGCTCGGCGGCGGGCGTGCCGGGCGGCGCGGTGTCCGGGGTCGACCCGACCTGCGCCCTCAGCTCCGAGGGCGACTCCGACACCGGCTCGGCCACCGGTGCCTCCGACGTCGCGCCGGTGCCCTCGGCCGCGCCGGTGTCGGATGCCTCGGTCCCGCTGCCGCACGCGGTCAGCGCCAGCGCCGTACCCACCGCGACCAGCAGTCTGCGAACTCTCGTGTCACGTGTCATCACGGCCACACCCCCATCTACTCGTGGGTTCTGGCCGGAGGACGTCACAACCCCTCGACGGGGTTGCTCGCCGTGCCGACGACCCCCCGATCGGAGGCGGCTCGTAGGGCTGACCCCCTCGCGGGTCCGGGGGTCTGCGGGCGTGTGTGGCAGCTCCCGGAACACGATCATGAGTGGCGATCCCGATGTTCGACGAAGGACCACCATGACCGGCTCTGTCACCACCGCACCCACCGCCGCCGTCCCACGCCCCGTGCTGACCGCATCCCGAATGTGGCTGGTCGCCGTCGCGGCAGGCGTCTTCGAGACGGTCCTGGCGGTCGCCGACCTGCTCGCGGAGGGGACGGCCTCGCCCGGCGAGATCGTGGCGGGGGTGGGGGTGCGGCTCGTCGTCTTCGCCGTGGCCGTCTACCTCGTCGGGTGGCTGCGCCGAGGCCGGAACTGGGCCCGGCTCACGCTGGCGGCGATGCTGGGAGTGATCGGCACGGTGACGCTGCTGATCAACCCGATCCAGTCGCTGCTCCAGGGCCACGATCCCGTCGCCGCACTCGCGGGCCTCACTCTGGCGGAGTGGCTGTTCACGGCGAGCCGGATCGTGCACCTCGGCGCCGTGGTCGCCGCGATGGTGCTGATGTTCCGGCCCGCCGCCAACACGTACTTCCGCCGCGACCGTCAGCGGTAGTTCGTGAACTGCAGCGCGATCCCGAAGTCCTTCTCCTTCAGCAACGCGATGACGTCCTGCAGGTGGTCCTTCTTCTTCGCGGACACCCGCAGCTGGTCGCCCTGGATCTGCGCCTGCACACCCTTCGGGCCCTCGTCGCGGATGAACTTGGCGATCTTCTTCGCCTTGTCGGTCTCGATGCCCTCCAGGATCGTGCCCGCCACCTTGTAGATCTTGCCGGACACGGCGGGCTCACCGGCCTCGAACGCCTTCAGCGAGATGCCGCGCTTGACCAGCTTCTCCTTGAAGACCTCGACCGCGGCCTCCACGCGCTTGTCGGTCTCGGCCTCGATCACCACCGTGTGCTCGCCGGACCAGTCGATCTTGGCCCCGGTGCCGCGGAAGTCGAACCGGGTGGACAGCTCCTTGCCCGCCTGCTTCACCGCGTTGTCCACCTCCTGGCGGTCGACCTTGCTCACGACGTCGAAAGAGGGATCGGCCACGTCACACACCTCGTTGTTTCGGCAGTTGGGATGGCTCCACCCTAGTCACTGCCAACCCCGCCGACCGGGCAAGGAAGGTGTTCGCTATCCTGGACGCCGACCGGGACGACCGGTCCTGGCGGGTTACCCGAGTGGCCAAAGGGATCTGACTGTAAATCAGACGGCTCAGCCTACGGGGGTTCGAATCCCTCACCCGCCACAACAGCCGAAACGCCCCGCTGACCACCAGGTCGGCGGGGCGTTTGCCGTGTGAGGCCCGGACACGCCGCTAGGGTGCTCGCCATGCGACTGCACCTGGCCGCGCTGGTGGTGGACGACTACGACCCCGCCATCCGGTTCTTCGTCGATGCGCTGGGCTTCGAACTCGTCGAGGACACGCCGTCGCTCACGAACGACGGCCGCCCGAAGCGGTGGGTCGTCGTCCGGCCGCCCGGCGCGGAGACCGGCATCCTGCTCGCCCGCGCCGACGGCGCACGCCAGCAGGCCGTGGTGGGAGACCAGTTCGCGGGCAGGGTGGGGTTCTTCCTGCAGGTGGACGACTTCGACGCCGCGTACGAGCGGATGGTCGCGGCCGGAGTCGAGTTCGCCACGGAACCCCGCACCGAGGACTACGGGCGGGTGGCGGTGTTCCTGGACATCGCGGGCAACCGGTGGGACCTGCTCGGCCCCGCGTGAGCCCGGTCGAGCGCCGCTGTCACAACGCCGGTTCGGCGTCCGCCCAGGCGTGTTCGGCCTCCAGTTGCGTCGCCAGCGCCAGCAGGGTCGGCTCCCCACCGAGCCTGCCCACGAACTGCACCCCTAGTGGCAGGTCCTCGGCTGTGCGGTGCAGCGGCAGCGACATCGCGGGCCTGCCGGTGATGTTGGCCAGCTGGGTGAACGGAACGGGCGCGAGGTTGGCGAGGACCTGGTCGTTCCACGCTTTCGTCTTCGTGAAGGGGCCGGTGAGCCGGAGCCGCAGCAGGAGCTCACCGCCGAGACGCAACAGCGGCGGCGTGGCCAGTTCGCCGATGCGCACGGGCGGGCGTGCCAGCGTCGGGGTGAGCAGCAGGTCGTAGCGCTCGTGGAAGTCGGCGAGCGCGCGCGTGTAGCCGTTCCAGCGCGCCCGTGCCTCGGCGTGATCCACGGCGCGCACGGTGCGTGCTGACGCGGCGAGCAGGCGGTTGTCCACCTCGAACTCCCGGTCGCGGGCACCGGTGTCACGCTTGATCGTCGCGATGGTCAGCGCGGTCTGCGCCGACCACATCGTCATGAAGTCCCGGGCGAGCGCCACCCCGTCGATGTCCGGTTCGGCGGGCTCGACGTCGTGGCCGAGCTTGCCGAGCAGCGTGGCCGCGTGCTCCACCGCGGCGACGGCCTCCGCGTGGACGGGCGTGCCGAGGGGAGAGCGGGTGGTGAAGCCGATCCGCAGCTTCGGCGGTGTCCGGCCGGCGAGCTCGGCGTACGAGGTGCCGGGGACGGCGGCCAGGTACGGTCCGCCGGGGTCGGGAGTCCGCGCCAGCACGTCCAGCATCGCGGCGGTGTCGCGGACGGTGCGCGACACCACTCCGTCCGTGGCGGCGCCCGCCAGGTGCTCGTCGTGGTCGGGCCCCGCGGGCACCAGACCACGGCCGGGCTTGAGCCCGACCAGGCCGCAGCAGGCGGCGGGGATGCGGATGGACCCTCCGCCGTCGCTGGCGCCCGCCACCGGCACCACGCCCGCCGCCACCGCCGCAGCCGAACCCCCGGACGAGCCACCGGGTGTGTGGTCGAGGTTCCAGGGGTTGCGACTCGCACCGGTGGCCGCGGACTCGGTGATGCCCTTGGTGCCGAACTCGGGCGTGGCCGTCCTGCCGAACGGCACGAGCCCGGCGTCGAGCCAGCGCCGGACCACCTCGCTGTGCCGCGCGGCCGCGTGGCCGCGCAGGGCCCGGGTGCCGCTGCCGGTCGGCACGCCCGCGTAGTCCTGCTTGAGGTCCTTGAGCAGGAACGGAACTCCCGCGAACGGGCCCGACAACTCCGTGGCCGCCCTCCGCCTGGCGATCTCGTGCATCGGGTACACGATCGCGTTCAACCGCCCGTTGACCTGATCGGCCCGGAGCATCGCCGTCGCCAGCAGCTCGGCGGGCGACACCTCCCGCCGAGCCACCAGCTCGGCCAGGCCCACCGCGTCGTAGCGCCGGTACTCGCCGTACTCGATCGCCGCCATGCACACCGCCCCGCTCGAAGTTCCTCTCGACAGTGACAACGCGCCAGCCGTCCGTGCGTCACGTTCGACCGCTGCCGTGACAGTTCGTGAGTCGGCTCGATACCCGGGCTCACCTAATACCGGCCGCTGTGATCCCCGCCGTCGGGCTCTGGCACGGTGCGGTGGAGGACTTCGCGCTCCTCTGCCGGTGTCAGACCGGCGGCGCGAGGCCGATCGAGGCCGCGCGCTTGTTCATCGGCGAAAGCGGAGCGCACGGTGTCGGCCAGGGAGCGCGGTCGGAGTCCGGCGGCGAGCGCGGGGCGCGGGTCGTGGGCGACGAGGCCGTGTTTGTCGGCGGGCAGCCAGAGGGGCAGCGACCGTGGCCCGCCCCACGGGTTGACTCCGGCTTCGACCAGGACCTCCGGGGAGAAAGGCACCAAACGCAGATCGGCGGCTCCGACGAGTTCCGAGGCCTCGCGCAGTACCGCTCCGAGTTCGAGGACGGGGCCGACTGCGTCGTAGGTGCCCGCGAGGCGCTGTTCGCAGGCGGTGACGATCCAGGCGGCGAGGTCGCGGACATCGATGTGCTGGATCGGTGGGTGCGGTGTGTCGGGAACGATGGCCTGCCCGCCGCGGGCGAACCGGGCCGTCCAGTAGCCGAAACGGTCCATCTCGTCACCGGGACCACTGATGATGCCGGGGCGAACCACGAAGCTTCGGTCCGGACCCATCCGCTCTCGCACCGCGTTCTCACTGGCGACCTTGGTCCCGCCGTACC
This sequence comes from Saccharomonospora piscinae, assembly GCF_005862235.1. Lineage (GTDB taxonomy): Bacteria > Actinomycetota > Actinomycetes > Mycobacteriales > Pseudonocardiaceae > Saccharomonospora > Saccharomonospora piscinae. The sequence continues at coordinate 922,923 of NZ_VCEK01000002.1, forward strand.
GTTCGACGGTGAGGTCGGACAGCGCGAAATGCTGCGTTTCCAGGACCGGCTCACAGAGCGGGGCCTTCGTGGTCTGGCCCGGAGTGCCGGTGTCGGCGTAGGCGTTGATGCTGGAGACGAAGGTCCAGTGCTCGACACGGTCGGCCAGTACGGCCAGGGCATCGAGCACCCAACCCAGCGCCCCGGTCGCCACGTCGACCACCGCGTCGAACCGCTCACCAGTCAACACGTCGACAGCACCCGGTTCGTCGCGGTCCAGGGCGAGAAGCCGAGCACCCTCGGGCACCGAACCCGAGCGGCCACGCGCCGCACACACCACGTCGTGACGGCGCGTGACGGCGTCGTAAGCGATCTGCCTGGACAGAAACGAGGTGCCGCCGAGCACGAGAAGACGCATGGAAATCATCCTGTGCGCCCCTCGTGACAGCGGACCACCCGCGTTCGCCGTCGGCGAGATCGCCAGAGGCGAACACGGCAGTGCGATTCACCGGTCGGGGTGTGGCCCGTCCTGATCGCCGTTCTCAAGATCCGACTGATCCGCCAGCGCACACCACAGGTGGTAGTCCACCGTGACGTCGCGGTAGGTCTGCCCGGCCCGCACCCGCTCCGGCAGGTTGTCGCGCTCGCTTCGGGACTCGCTGCGGTGGCCGGGGGAGCCGTGGAACGACACCGACGTGTCCGGGTCCTCGTGCCAGCGCAGCCGCCGGGCCGTCACGCGGGTGGTGAACGCGATATCCGGGTCCTCGCTCACGTCGGCCCCGGCCTGCGGCGTGGGGGGCGCGATCGCCTCCGGGGTTCCCGCTCGGTGCCGCGCGTCCGGCGCGGTGCGCGTTCCGGCTCGGGTTCCGACTCCTGCTCCGACTCGTCGGCCTCCTCGGTCTCGCCGTCATCGCCGTCCTCGTCGTCCGCGCTGTCTTCCGACCCGGCCAGGTCGTCGACCGCACCACTCGCGGTCCCGGCGATCCGCCGCGCACCGGCGGCGACGTCCTCCACGGCTTCGCCCGCGCTCCCGGCCGCCTCGCCCGCACCACGCCCGACGTCCTCGACCGCGCCGCCCGCGCCACGGCCCACCTCACCGACCGCGTCGCCCGCGCCGCGCCCGACGTCCTCCACCGCACGGCGGCCTCCCGCGCTGAGCTCGCCGACGGCGCCACCGGCCTCCCGCAGCACGGGTTCCGCGGCTTTCACCACGTGTTCGAGGATGTCGGGATTGCGGTCGATGGTGGTGAGCACCCGCTCGATGATCTGCGCGACGCGGTCGAGCCGCACCTTGAGCAGTGCCTCCGCCTGCACGCCGGTGATCCGCAGCGACACCCTGCCCAGGTCCACGTCGGCGCCCACGTGCAATTTCACCAGCTCCAGGACCTCGGCCTGGACGGAGACGCGCGCCCGCAGGTTCTCGACCTCCAGGTCGATCTCCTCCACGGAGAGGTTCGGCACGTCGAGCAGCACGTCCGGTGCCGTCTCCTCACCCGCCCCGGTCGTCGTCTCGGCGGGCTCGGGCTCGCGCGGCTCGTCGCTCTCGTTCCACTCGCTCACGCTGATGAGTACCCGCTGAAACCCGCCTACACGGCCTCTCTCACGGTGTGAGCCGGGGCGCGAGTGCGGCGGGGTCGGGCGGCCGCTCATGCCGGGGCACGCTCTCGGCCAGCGTCGTCGCCCACTCACACAACGCGGGCACCGCGATACCGTGCGGCGGCCGGTCGGCGAACGGTGCCAGGTTCTCCGCGCCCCGGTGCAGCAGCGACGCGGCCCCGTTGCGGTTGCCCCGCGCCGCGTGGGTCAGGCCGACGGCCAGTTGCGCCAGGCCGCGCCACAGTTCCCGTTCCTCGTCAGGTCCCGACTTCCACGCGTCCTCGAACACCTCGTGCGCGTGGAACGGTTTTCCCTCGTCGAGCAGCCGCTGGGCCTCCCGCAGCGTCTCGTCCACGGTGCGCGGCACGCCTTCGGGCTGCCGGGGCACGCCCTCCGCGCCGTACGGCAGGGGCCTGCCGAGACCGTCCCTCGGCCTGGCGTTGCGGGCGCGTCCCTCGTCGTCTCGGTCGCGTTCGGCCACCCGCCGAGTGTCGCACGGTGCCGGGCTCAGCCGGTCTCGCCCTTCGTGGCTTCGGAAGCCTTCACCTCCGGCGGCGTCACCGTAGACTCCTCCACCGGCTTCGCCTTACCCGTGAAGCTGATGTGCCCCTCGGCCTGCATCCGTTCGGTCATGTGCGGGTAGTGCAGCTCGAACGCCGGGCGCTCGGAGCGGATGCGGGGCAGCTCGGTGAAGTTGTGCCGCGGGGGCGGGCAGCTCGTGGCCCACTCCAGCGAGTTGCCGTAGCCCCAAGGGTCGTCCACCGTCACCGGGTCGCCGAACCGGTAGCTGCGGACCACGTTCCACAGGAACGGCAACATCGACAGGCCCAGCACGAACGCGCCGATCGACGACACCACGTGCAGCGTGGTGAACCCGTCGGTGGGCAGGTAGTCGGCGTAGCGGCGGGGCATCCCCTCGCCGCCCAGCCAGTGCTGCACGAGAAACGCGGTGTGGAAGCCGACGAACGTGAGCCAGAAGTGCAGCTTGCCCAGCGGCTCGTTCATCATCCGGCCGGTGAACTTCGGGAACCAGAAGTAGATTCCCGCGAAGGTGGCGAACACGATGGTTCCGAACAGCACGTAGTGGAAGTGCGCCACCACGAAGTACGAGTCGTGGACGTGCCAGTCCAGCGGCGGCGCCGCGAGGATCACGCCCGTCAGCCCACCCAGCAGGAACGTGATCAAAAAGCCGATCGAGAACAGCATCGGCGTCTCGAACGTGAGCTGGCCCTTCCACATGGTGCCGATCCAGTTGAAGAACTTGATCCCCGTGGGCACGGCGATGAGGAAGGTCGTCATCGCGAAGAACGGCAGCAGCACCGCGCCGGTGGCGTACATGTGGTGGGCCCACACCACGAATGACAGACCGGTGATGGCCAGCGTCGCGAACACCATCAACCGGTAGCCGAACAGCGGTTTCCGGCTGAACACCGGGATGATCTCGGTGATGATCCCGAAGAACGGCAGCGCCACGATGTAGACCTCGGGATGCCCGAAGAACCAGAACATGTGCTGGTAGAGGATCGCGCCGCCGTTGGCGGGGTCGAAGACGTGCGCGCCGACGAGCCGGTCGGCGGCCAGGCCCATCAGCGCGGCCGTGAGGATCGGGAACGCGATGATCACGAGGATGCTGGTGAACAGGATGTTCCACGTGAAGATCGGCATTCGCCACATCGTCATGCCCGGCGCCCGCAGGCACGCGATGGTGGTGATCATGTTGACGGCGCCCAGGATGGTTCCGAGCCCGGAGACCACCAGCCCGAACACCCACAGATCGCCGCCGATGCCGGGGGAGTACACGGAGCGCGACAGCGGCGTGTACGCCGTCCACCCGAAGTCGGCGCCGCCCGCCGGAGTCAGCAGCGAGCCGAGCACGATCAGACCGCCGAACAGGAACAGCCAGTACGAGAACGCGTTGAGCCGGGGAAACGCCACGTCGGGCGACCCGATCTGCAGCGGCAGCACGAGGTTGGCGAACGCGAACAGCACCGGCGTCGCGTACAGCAGCAGCATCAGCGTGCCGTGCAGGGTGAACATCTGGTTGTACTGCTCGGTGGACAGGAAATGCAGGCCCGGCTGCGCCAGCTCGGCGCGGATGACCAGCGCCATCACCCCGCCGATCATGAAGAAGACCATCGAGGTGACCAGGTACATCGAGCCGATCACCTTGTGATCGGTGGTACGCAGCAGGTTCAGCGCGGTCTGCCCCCGCTTCCGGGGGGAGGGGGCCGGTTGCTGGATTCGGGTCGGGCGCAAGCCGACCTGCGTGTCCACGGTAAGCACCTCCGCTGGCCACGGTGCGAACCCGAGCACCGCTCGGCTACGTCGAGCTGACCCGGGCGGTCACGACTTACGCTAGACCGCCCCCACCGGCCGCGCATGTCGGCGATCGGCGCCGCTCGCGACCGCGTTGTCGCTGGTCACTGCTGGTACGACTCGACCTCGCTGATCGGCCGGGGTGTCACCTGATCAGGGTCGGCACCGAACTCGGCGTTGGCCCGCCGCCTGCGCAGCAGATCCCAGCACTGGTCGAGTCGCTGCTGCACCAGAGTGAGCCGCCGCCGACCGTCATCGTCGAGTCCGGTGCCGGTGGCGCGCGCCCGCAGCTCCTTCTCCTCGGCGATGAGGTCGTCGATCCGGGCCAGGGTGTCGTCTCGCGTCATGGCTGCTCCTTCCACCCTCCGTGGTGCCCGTTGGTGAACCGGCCAAACTCCCGACACCGTGTCCGCAGCCTGCGTAGCCGTGTCCGCAGTCCGCGTAGCCGTGTTCGCACTTCGCGTAGTCGGCCCCCGGCAATTCACCGGGGGAATGTGGTATAGATCACTACTCCGGAGTGTGGGTCGGCTACCATATGCAACAAGGGCGGGACCGTGCGATTCACCCGCCTCGCTGTCCTGAGGTCGCGTGCGGTGACGTTTGTTAACACAGCGCTGATCTCATAGCCGCGATAAGCGGTCCTGATACGCCCTCCGGGGGTAAAGTGACCCGTCGTTCGTGGGTCGGGGCCAGATCGGTGCCTGCGCGTACGCAAGGAGGTTGCATGCCGGACGCATACGGCGACTCCGCCGGTGCCGGTACGGCGACGGGGGACGACATACCGAGAGCCGCCCCCACGCCGCCCGAGGACACCCAGCCCTCGGCCGAGGCGCGCGCGGACGAGCGCCGGTTCCGGATCTACACGATGGCGGTGCTCACCCTCGGCCTCGCCGCGGCGGGCGCGGTCTCGGTGTGGCTGCCTTTCGACGGCTCCTCGCATCTGTGGTGGATCGGCCCGCTGCTCGCCGTGGCCTTCCTCGGCGCGGAGCAGCTCGGTGTCAACGTGGACGTCCGCAGCGGCATCTCCTGGACCATCTCCTTCACCGAGATCCCGCTGGTCATCGGCCTGCTCGTCGCACCGTTCGAGGTCGTGCTCGCCGCGCACGTCATCGCGGGCGTCGCCACGCTGCTCGCGCGCAAGGTCACCGGCCGCGTCCTCTACAACGCGGGTGCGTTCCTGCTGGAGGTCACCAGCGCGTTCGCGGTCGCCGGCGTGGTGCGGCAGGCGCTCGGCAGCCCCGAGTACATGCCGTGGCTCGCCGCGCTCGCCGGGACGCTGACCGCGCCGCTCGCCAGCACCCTGCTGGCCATGGCGGCCGTGCGGGTGCTGCGCAGGCGGATGCGGGTGGGCACCGTCGTCCGGCTCGCGGGCCGCATCCTCGTGGTCGGCTTCGTCAACGCCTCCGTCGGCCTCACCGGCTATCTCGTCATCTCGAAGACGCCCGAGGCGTGGCCGATCGTGCTGGCCGTCAGCCTGGGGCTCGCCGCTCTCTACTGGGCGTACTCCGACCTGCTGCGCGAGCAGCGCGACATGGAGGCGCTGACCGACGTCAGCCTCATGGTCGCCCGCTCCGGCCAGCAGGCCGCGGCCCGGCCTGCGGGCAAGGTCGACGACATCGCCGACGACGTCGATCTCGACGAGTGGTCCACCATCGCCGAACGTATCCGCGACCAGCTCGCGGCGGCCCGCATCGTGCTGCGCCTGCGCCTGGAGCCGGACGAGCCCATGCGCACCGTCGTGGTGGGTGACGAGCCCGCGACACCGACGCCGGAACCCGGTTCCGACGACCCGCTGCTGCGGCTGCCCGGCTCCCACGTCCGGCACCTGCGAGCCACCGAGGCCAACCCCCAGATCAGGTCGGCACTGCTGGATCGCGGCGCCAGCGAGGCGCTGGCCGTGCCGCTGCGCAGCGCCAACCAGCTACTCGGCATCGTGGAGGCCCATGACCGGTTGTCGCGGTGGCGTGGCTTCGGCAAGTACGACGTGCAACTGCTCGGCACGATGGCGAGTCATCTCGCGACCGCGCTCGACAACCGCAGGCTGCTCGCCACACTGCGCCACGACGCGTACCACGATCCCCTCACGGGGCTGCTGAACCGGCCCGGCTTCCGGCAGGTCGCCGCCGAGCCGTTGCGCGAGGCGGAGCACTCCGTGGTGCTGCGCGTGGACCTCGACGTGTTCTCCACGGTCAGCGATGCCCTCGGCTACACCTGGGCCGACCGCATGTTGATGGCCGCGGGAAGGCGCATGCGCGACAGCCTCGGCCCGGCCGTGCCGCTGGCCAGGCTGGAGGGCGCGTCGTTCGCGGTGCTGCTCACCGACGGCGACGCCCGGCGCGCGCAGGAGGTCGCCCAGCGGTTGCGCGCGCATATCGCCGCGCCCTACCCGGTGGACCGCCTCACGGTGGAGGCCAACGCCGTCGTCGGTTACGTCGCCACCAGCGCCGGGGAGAACGCCGAACGCGTCGACGTCGACAGCCTGCTGCAACGCGCCGACATGGCGGTGCGGGCCACGCGCGGCGGCGAGGAGGTCAAGGCGTACGTGCCGAGCATGGGGCAGATCTTCCTGCGCCGGTTCCAGATGGTGACCCAGTTCCGCCAGGCCATCGAGGAGGGGCAGGTCACCGTCCACTACCAGCCCAAGGTGGCGCTGCCCGGCAAGCAGGTGCTCGGCGTCGAGGCACTCGTGCGGTGGCAGCATCCCGAGTTCGGCAGGGTCGATCCCGACGAGTTCGTGCCCGCGGTCGAGGCGGCCGGGCTGGTGGGTGTGCTCACCTCGTTCGTGCTGGACACCGCGTTGGACCGGGTGCGGCGCTGGCTCGACGAGGGGCTGCGCATCTCCGTGGCGGTGAACCTGTCGGTGCGCAATCTCGCCGACGCGGACTTCCCCTCGCGGGTGGCGGAGTCGCTGGAGCGGTTCGGCGTGCCCGGTGAACTGCTGACGCTGGAGCTGACCGAGTCCGGCGTGATGCAGGACCCCGAGCGGGCGTTGCCGATCCTGCGGGGACTCAGTGCGCTGGGGATCGAGCTGGCGGTCGACGACTTCGGAACGGGGTACTCGTCGCTGGCCTACCTGCGGCAACTGCCGGTCGATCAGGTGAAGATCGACAAGAGCTTCGTGTTCGGGATGGGCACCGACCTTGGCGATCTCGCCGTGGTGCGCTCGATCGTGGAACTCGGGCACTCGCTGGGGCTCACGGTGGTGGCCGAGGGTGTCGAGGAGGACCTGGCGCGGGATCAGCTGGAGGCGATGGGCTGCGATGTGGCGCAGGGCTACCTGATCTCCCGGCCGTTGGCGGAGGACCGGCTGGAAGCGTGGTTGCAGGCGAGGACGGTGCGGTCACTCGATCGCACCTCAGAAGCTGTGCTGACCCTGCTGACCTGAGGTTTTAGGGAGTGGACCCCCGGCTCCGGCCGGGTGAGGAGGTGCTGTACTCTTGTCTTCAGCCCAGTGAGGCAGGCCCCTTTAGCTCAGTCGGCAGAGCGTCTCCATGGTAAGGAGAAGGTCTACGGTTCGATTCCGTAAAGGGGCTCGACGTATGTACGAGGCGGTGTAGCTCAGTCGGTAGAGCAAGCGGCTCATAATCGCTGTGTCGCCGGTTCAAGTCCGGCCACCGCTACGCTGTTTCTATGAGAGAGTAAGGAGCCGTTGTGGCTGCCACCGACGTACGACCCAAGATCACGATGGCGTGCGAGGAGTGCAAGCACCGCAACTACATCACCAGGAAGAACCGTAGGAACAACCCGGATCGCCTGGAGATGAAGAAGTTCTGCCCGAACTGCGGGACGCACCGGGTGCACAAGGAGACGCGCTGAGACGCGCCGCCCCCTGAATTCGACGAAGCCGCCCCTGGCCATGCCGGGGGCGGCTTCGTCGTGTGTGGCCCCCCGCAGTGTAGTACACGGCACGTTGGAAAAAACCCAACGAACGGTCCTACCGTTTTTCACCATCCAGATTCACTCTGTCGTGGACCCATTTCCAACCCTGCGGAAGTGAGGACGACATGAGGAAGCTGATGAGGGCGACCGTCGCCGCGGGCGCGTGTGCGCTGGCGTTCGGTGCGGTGGCACCGGTGGCCGGGGCGACGTCGGGGCCGGAGATCGAGGGCTATTCGGCCGACGTCCAGTCCGAGGCGGTGTCCGCGCTCGGTGCCGAGCGCGGCATCACCGACACGGCCGCGTCGAGAATCCTGGACACTCAGGACGACAGCGTGCGTGCCCTGGATGCGGCGCTGGCCAAGCTCGGTGACCGCGCGGCGGGCGGGTATCTGGACGCCTCCGGCGCGCCGGTCGTGAACGTCGTGAGCGAGGTGGCCGCGAGCCAGGCGCGCACGGCCCAGGCCGGTGTGGTGACGCGGGTCGTTGAGCACTCGACCGCCGATCTGGAGGCCGCGCGTGACGCGTTGCCCTCGGTGGCGGACACCAGCGTCGCCACCGATCCGACGAGCAACCAGCTGGTCGTGACGGTCGGCAGCGACGCCCCTGCCGCCGAGGTGGCCGACCTGAGGGCTGCGGCGGACCGGCTGGGTGACGCGGTCCGTGTCGAGCAGGTCGCGGGCGGCTTCGACGCGGCGATCTACGGCGGCGAGGCCATCACCGGTGGCGGGAGCCGCTGCTCGGCGGGCTTCAACGCGAACTCGGGCGGCCAGAACTACATCGTCGACGCGGGTCACTGCACCGGCGCGGTGTCGCAGTGGAACGTCGGCCCGTCCGTCGGCGCCAGCTTCCCCGGCAACGACTACGGCCTCATCCGCAACGACACCGGCAGTGCGCCCGGCGCGGTGAGCCTGTACAACGGCTCGGCCCAGGCGATCAACTCGGCCGCGAACGCCTACGTCGGCCAGTCGATCTGCAAGAGCGGTAGCACCACGGGTCTGACCTGCGGCACCGTTCAGGCCACGAACGTGACCGTCAACTACCCGCAGGGTGCGGTGTACCAGCTGGTGCAGACGTCGGCCTCGGTCAACTCGGGTGACTCGGGCGGTGCGCTGTTCGCCGGCAGCACCGGCCTCGGCATCACCTCCGGCATGGGCGGCGGCAGCTCCTTCTTCCAGCCGCTGACCGAGGCGCTGAGCGCCTACGGCGTCACGCTGAACTGACGCTCCGGTCCCGGGTTGTGCCGCGAAGGCCACCTTCACTGCGCGAGACGCGGCGAAGGTGGCCTTCGCGGCGGCACACCCGCGCGGCCGGTACTCTGCCGGGCGTGCCACTGGATCCGAGTTTCGCCGGGCGCAGCTACCCGCCCACCACCACGTACGAGGTCAGCCGGGCCAAGATCGCTGAGTTCGCCGACGCCATCGGCGACGACAACCCGCTCTACCGCGACCCGGAGGCCGCGAAGGCGGCGGGCCACCCCGACGTGATCGCGCCACCGACGTTTCTCACCGTCGTCAACCTCGCCTCGATCAACTCGATCGTCGCGGACCCCGAACTCGGACTCGACTACTCGCGGATGGTTCACGGCGACCAGCGATTCACCCACCACCGCCCGGTCAGGGCGGGTGACGAGCTGCGGCTCACCACGCACATCGACGAGGTCTTCGCCCGGGCGGGCAACGACTTCCTCGTCATGCGCGCCGACGTCGAGACCACGGCGGGGGAGCCGGTGTGTACCACCAGGGCCCAGCTCGTGGTGAGGGGGGAATGAGCGTGCCGACCACTCCCGCGCTGACCGTGGGCGACGAGGTGCCGCCGCTGTCCGTGCGTGTGACGCGCGAGCAGCTCGTGCGCTACGCGGGCGCCTCCCTCGACTTCAACCCGATTCACTGGAACGAGCGGTTCGCCCACGAGGTCGGCCTGCCCGGCGTCATCGCCCACGGCATGCTCACCATGGCCCTCGGGGGCAGGCTCGTCACCGACTGGCTGGGTGATCCCGGCAGGCTCGTCGAGTACGGCGCCCGATTCACCCGGCCGGTGGTCGTGCCCGACGACGACACCGGCGCTCTCGTCGAGTTCACCGGCAAGGTCGCCGAGATCCGCGACGACGGCACGGCGCGCGTCGACATCACGGCCCGGTTCGACGGCAGGACGGTGCTGGGCAAGGCGCAGGCCGTCGTGCGTCCGTAACCGCTTCAGCAGCTTAGGCTCAGTTCCGGACGGCGTTCAGCACGGCGTCGGCCATGGCACGCTGTCCCCGCGCCGTCGGGTGTAGCGGGGCCGCGCCGGTCGTCGAGTCGAGCCCCTCGACCCACCGCTCGCCCTCGGGCGTGCACACGTGGTGGCCGCGGGTGGGTCCGGCCGTGTCGACGAACCGGGCGCCGTGCGCGTTGGCCTGCTCCTCCAGCACCCGGTTCAGCAGATCGAGACCCTCGTGCAGGGCCGCGAGGTCGGCGGGATCGTGGGGGAGTGTCCCGGCGCAGCGTGCGGGGTCGGCGGGCAGGATGCTCGGATATCCCACGACCAGCACCTGCGCGGCGGGTGCCTCGGCCGAGATCTGTTCCACCACCGACGCCACGGGTGACACGAGGTCACCGATGCGGTCGCCGACCTCGGCGCCCTCACCGCAGGAACCGCCCTCACCGGCGAGCTCGGCGCACTGGGTGGCGAGCTCGACGAGTCCGAGGTCGTTGCCGCCGATGCCCACGGTCACCAGCGTGGTTCGCGACGTCACCGCTGTGAGCTGCGGCGGGTTGGTGCCCTCGGCGGTCTCCTGCGGCGCCGTCAGGTGCTCGGTGGTCGCCCCGCCGCAACTGGCGTCGGTGAAGTCCTCGGCGGCCAGCTCGGTCGCCACCAGCCGGGGGTAGTTGTTGTCGGACCTGGCGCAGCCCGGCGGTGTTCCCACAGCGCGGCCCGCGCCGGGCGCCGACGTGTACGAGTCGCCCAGCGCGACGTACCGGACGGGCTCGGCGCCCTGCCCGTCCGGATCGTTGTCCGCTCGTATCGGGTCGCCGCCCGCGCAGGCCGAGACCAGCGCCAGGGCGGCGACCGCGGGCAGGATCGCTCGTGGGCGCACCTGTCGAGTTGTATCAGCCTTCGCGGCTCACGTCCTGCCGAAGCAGGTCGTTGACGAGGCCCGCCGCGTCGGCGGGGTGGTCGACGGTGGCGTACACCCGCCGGTTCGACCGCAGGGTCAGCACGAGCGCCTCGCCGGCACGGCACTTGAACGACACATCGCCCGACGGGTTCAACCGGACGCCCAGCCCACCGGTTCCGAACACCGAGAGCTGCTCCGTCGTCGCGGACGTGACCTCCGACAGCGGGATGGTGCGGTGCGGGTAGCCGAGCACGCCCATGCGGATGGTGACCGCCGAGGCGTCCACCCGGACCGCGACCCGGCAGATGCCCAGTGCCGCGAGCAACCCCACGCCGGTCGGCACCAGGTACACCAGCCACGGTGCCGGAGCGCCACTCAGCAGGATCGCGACGGCCGTGATCGCGGTCGTACCGAGCACACACAGCAGCGCGAGTCCGCCGTTGGTGGCCTCGCCGACCCAGACGGCCCGCTCACCGGGGGCCAGGCCGACGCTCTCCGTGCCGATCTCGCTGTCGGCCCGCCTCGGTGCCACGGCGGGGGCGAGAAGCCCGGCGATCACCCCGGCGAGCAGGCAGGACCCCAGCAGCAGCGGAACGACCAGCATCGGGCCCCCGGCCTGCTCCCACGAGCTCGTGTCGAGCGCCGCGACCACGGAGCCCAGCAGTCCCGCGGCGGGCACCACCGCGATGCCCGCCGCGAGCCCGGAGAACGCGCGGTGCGAGCCGCGGCCCGTGCGAAGCAGTGCCACGGCGCCCACGGCGGCCACGGCGGCGAGCGCGAGAGTGATCCCGGTCGCCCAGCCGGTCAGGGCGGCGAGATCGGTCGCATCGTCCGGATCGCCCGAACCGCCCCAGTGGGTCGCCACCACCTCGGGCAGTCGGGGCGCCCACATCGAGCGCAGAACGAGCACCGCCGCGACGAACGCGGCCGGGACGACGAACGTGGCCGTGACCACGCGTACGTAGGCAGCTTTCATGAGTAGGCCCTCCTGACGATCCCCACCAGTTCCTCCGCATCCACACCGGTGCGACGGGCCTCAGCGACGATGTCCTTCGCCATCGTGGCCAGTCGCGCATGTCCGTCGGCCTCTCCCGTGACCACGGCGCCGCGCCTGCGGCGGAGGTCGATCAGCCCTTCGTCTCTGAGCTGTGCGTAGGCGCGCAGGACCGTATGCACGTTGATCTCCAGTGACGCCGCCAGCTGACGCGCGGGCGGCAGGTGGTCGCCGGGAGCGAGCCGCTGTTCGGCCAGCGCGCGCCGGACCGAGGCGGTTACCTGTTCGTACAGCGGCACCGTCGACGACGGGTCGATGCGGATCAGCATAGTTCTAACTGTACTAGAACAATGAAAACTTAAACCAGGCGCTGCGCACGACGAAGCCCCCGTGGCCTCGGGGCGCACGGGGGCTCTGGGTTCTTGGGTTCGGGTGTCGTCCGCCTCGACCGAGGTCAGCGGGCCTCCGCCAGGAGGTCGGCCACGCGGGTCACGCCCTCGACCAGGTCCTTCTCCGCCAGTGCGTAGGAGAAGCGGAAGTAGCCCGGAGTGCCGAACGCCTCACCGGGCACCACGGCCACCTCGGCCTCCCGCAGGATCAGGTCGGCCAGCTCCACCGTGTCCTTCGGCCGCTGTCCGCGGATCTCCTTGCCGAGCACGGCCTTGACCGAGGGGTAGGCGTAGAACGCGCCCTCCGGAGTCGGGCACTCCACACCCGGGATCTCCGAGAGCAGCGACACGATCCTGCGACGGCGCGCGTCGAACGCCTCGCGCATCTCGTGGACCACGTCGAGCGGGCCCGCGACCGCGGCGAGCGCGGCCCGCTGGGAGATGTTCGCGACGTTGCCGCACAGGTGCGACTGGAAGCTGGCCGCCGCCTTGATCACGTCCTGCGGGCCCACGATCCAGCCCACGCGCCAGCCGGTCATGGAGTAGGTCTTGGCGACGCCGTTGAGGATCAGAGTCCGGTCGGCCATCTCCGGCACCACCGCGGGCAGCGACTCGGCCTTCACGTCGTCGTAGACCAGGTGCTCGTAGATCTCGTCCGTGATGACCCAGATGTCGTGTTCGGCGGCCCACCGGCCGATGGCCTCGACCTGCTCACGCGGGTACACGGCTCCGGTGGGGTTGGAGGGCGAGTTGAACAGCAGCACCTTGGTGCGCTCGGTGCGCGCGGCCTCCAGCTGGTCCACCGTCACCCGGTAACCGGTGGACTCGTCGGCCGTGACCTGGACCGGAACCCCACCCGCGAGAGTGATCGACTCGGGATACGTCGTCCAGTACGGCGCCAGCAGCAGCACCTCGTCGCCCGGGTCCAGCAGCGTGGCGAACGCCGAGTAGACGGCCTGCTTTCCGCCGTTGGTCACGAGCACCTGCGAGGCGGCACACTGGAAGCCGGAGTCGCGCAGCGTCTTGGCCGCGATCGCCTCACGGAGCTCGGGAAGCCCGGCCGCGGCCGTGTAGCCGTGGTTGCTCCGGTCGTGTACCGCCGCCGCGGCGGCCTCGACGACGTGGTCCGGCGTCGGGAAGTCGGGCTGGCCCGCGCCGAAGCCGATCACCGGTCGCCCTTCGGCCTTGAGGGCCTTCGCCTTCGCGTCGACGGCGAGCGTCGCGGAGGGCGTGATGCCCGCGATCCGGGCGGACACGCGGGGGCGGGAGCTGGCGGCGGTACTGTCGGATGTGGCCATGCCGACATTTTTTCACGCGGCCCGTCGTGCCTGGCAGTAGCCCTCCCGAACCACGCCGGGGGGCCAGGTCGGCACCGGATTCCGGATCGGCGAAACGCCGGAGTAGGGCGTGGTTGCGAGTGCCCCACAGGCTTGCCGTAGACTGCTGAACTTGGAACGTACGGAACGGACCCCACAGCGCCCTGCGGGGTCCGTGAAGGGCGTCCGTGTGAGTGGGTCACCGCTCGAAGGGGTGTAGCTCAACTGGCAGAGCAGCGGCCTCCAAAGCCGCAGGTTGCAGGTTCAAGTCCTGTCACCCCTGCGTTGACGTGTCAGGTGGAGCGGAGGAGTAGCTCGTGAGCGAGGACGGGGAGAAGGACCAGGAGAGGGCCGACAAGCGCCCTTCCCGTCCGGACACCGCCGCGGCTCGGCGCGCACGGCGTGCCTCCGCCAACCAAGCGGGTGCATCGAACGGATCCGGCTCCGCGTCGGACGCCGGGACGAACACGGGGTCCGCCAAGCGGTCCGCACCGCAGGGCAAGGCGTCCGAGCGGAAGCCGGCTGCCAAGCCCGACGGCAAGGGCAAGCCTACGCCGAAGCGGAACAACCGCACGGAGACCAAGCAGCGTTCGCCGTTCGCGCGGATCGGGCGGTTCGTCCGTGAGGTGTGGGGCGAGCTCCGCAAGGTCATCTGGCCGACGCGGAAGCAGATGGTCACCTACACCAGCGTGGTGCTGGTGTTCCTGGTGTTCATGGTGGCGCTGGTTGCCGGGCTCGACTACGTGTTCCTCGAGGGCGTGGACGTCGTCTTCGGCGACTAGGCCGACGGGAGCCGTGCGAGCCGGGCCGGCCCGCACTTCCTCGCGGGTCGCGGTGCCTCGCGGTGCCCGTGACCACACACGCGATCAACTGAGAGGACGGAACGTGACCTCCGAGAACGGCTCAGGAGCCGGTCAGGACCTGACCGGCGTCTCCGAGGAGCAGGTCCTCGCGGCCACCGGTGACGAGAACACGGACGCCGCGCAGACCGCCGAGGTCGCCGGCGCGGGCGAGGCCGTGGCGTCCCCGGAACCGGTGGAGCCGCTCGAGCCTGCGCAGTCTCCGGAGGCGTCGTCCTCCGCCGGGGAGCAGGCCGAGGACGAGGACCCCGTCGCCGCGCTGCGCGCGGAACTGCGATCGCTGCCGGGTGACTGGTACGTCGTGCACTCCTACGCGGGCTACGAGAACAAGGTGAAGAACAACCTCGAAACCCGTCGGCAGACGCTGGACGTCGAGGACTACATCTTCCAGGTCGAGGTGCCCACCGAGGAGGTCACCGAGATCAAGAACGGCCAGCGCAAGATCGTGCAGCGCAAGGTGCTGCCGGGCTACATCCTCGTGCGGATGGAACTGAACGACGCCTCGTGGAACGCGGTGCGCAACACGCCCGGTGTGACCGGATTCGTGGGCGCCACCTCGCGCCCGTCGCCGCTGAGCCTGAACGAGGTTCTGAAGTTCCTCGCGCCGGAGGTCGAGAAGCCCGCACCCGCCAAGCCGGGCAAGGGCGAGCCCGCCGCCGAGTCGCAGGCCGCCACCGGCGCGGTCGAGGTGGACTTCGAGGTCGGCGAGTCCGTCACCGTCATGGACGGCCCGTTCGCCACGCTGCCCGCCACGATCAGCGAGGTCAACGCGGACGCCCAGAAGCTGAAGGTCCTGGTGTCGATCTTCGGCCGGGAGACGCCGGTCGAGTTGTCGTTCACCCAGGTCTCCAAGATCTGACGGCCGAGACGGCTCGGTCGCAGGCAAGAGCCTCACGCCATGGCAGGGGCGCGAGGACGAGCGACATTGAACAGGAACGAGAATGCCACCCAAGAAGAAGAAGCTTGCGGCGATCATCAAGCTGCAGATCCAGGCGGGTGCCGCGAACCCGGCCCCGCCCGTCGGCCCGGCGCTGGGTCAGCACGGCGTCAACATCATGGAGTTCTGCAAGGCGTACAACGCCGCGACCGAGTCGCAGCGCGGCAACGTGGTGCCGGTCGAGATCTCCGTCTTTGAGGACCGGTCGTTCGACTTCAAGCTCAAGACGCCGCCCGCGGCGAAGCTGCTGCTGAAGGCCGCCGGCGTCGAGAAGGGCAGCGGCGAGCCCCACAAGACCAAGGTTGCCAAGGTCAGCTGGGACCAGATCCGCGAGATCGCCGAGACCAAGAAGTCCGACCTGAACGCGTCGGACATGGACCAGGCGGCCAAGATCATCGCCGGTACCGCGCGCTCGATGGGCATCACGGTCGAGTGACGATCGACGGCCCGGGCCGCTGTGGCCCCGCCGTCGGAACCCGTGGAAGGGCTACGCGCTGACCCGCACCACAACTGATCCGCCACGAACCACGAAGGACAGCACATGACCAAGCGCAGCAAGGCCTACCGCCAGGCCGCAGAGCTGATCGACCAGGATCGGCTGTACACGCCGCTGGAGGCCGCGAAGCTCGCCAAGGAGACTTCGAAGATCAAGATGGACGCCACGGTCGAGGTCGCCATGCGACTCGGCGTGGATCCTCGCAAGGCCGACCAGATGGTCCGCGGCACCGTGAACCTGCCGCACGGAACGGGCAAGACCGTCCGCGTCATCGCCTTCGCGACCGGTGACAAGGCCGCCGAGGCCGAGGCCGCAGGCGCCGACGCGGTCGGGTCCGACGACTTGATCGAGCGCATCCAGGGTGGCTGGCTCGACTTCGATGCCGCGATCGCGACTCCGGACCAGATGGCGAAGGTGGGCCGGGTGGCCCGCATCCTCGGCCCGCGGGGCCTGATGCCGAACCCGAAGACCGGCACGGTCACCCCGGCGGTGGGCAAGGCGGTCGCCGACATCAAGGGCGGCAAGATCAGCTTCCGGGTCGACAAGCAGGCGAACCTGCACGTGGTGATCGGCAAGACGTCGTTCGACATCGAGAAGCTGGTGGAGAACTACGCTGCCGCGCTCGACGAGGTGATGCGCGCGAAGCCGTCGTCCTCGAAGGGCCGTTACCTGAAGAAGGTCACCTTCACCACGACGATGGGCCCGGGCATCCCCGTGGACCCGGCTCGCACGCGCAACCTCCTCTCGGAGGAGGCCGCGGCCTGAGCTGCGACGGCGGTGCGACGAACTGACAGTGGGGCGGTCACCCGGACGGGGTGGCCGCCCCACTGTCGTCGGTGGGAAGCGTCCTCAGTTGTCCCCGCCGGAGGTGGCGGACGCGCTGGCACCGCAGGTCGCGGGCCCGGGCTCGTGGCCGGTGATCAGCCACTGGCCCATCTCGACCTCGCTGACGACGAACACCCCGAGCGCGGGCCCGCCTTGGACGGCGAAGTCGCAGGAGTCGATCCGGACGGTCGGTGCCGAGGGGTCGTACCAGCGCGGGAAGATCGACTCGGCGTAGTCGTTGACGTGCGTGACCTGCGCGTGCAGTGCGATGACCGCCTGCCTGCAGTCGGCGTGGCCGCCCGTGTTCTCGGCGAAGCGTTGCTGGATGCCGTTGTCGTTGTCGAAGTGCCCACAGGCTTCGGAGACGAGTGGCCGGTTGGTGCCCGGATCCTCCTGCGCGATCGCGTCGTAGACCTTGCGGACCGCCTCGAACGGTTCCTTGGCCAGGAGTTCCTCGGTGTGGTACTGACCGCCTCCCATGTTGGCGGCGGCCTCGGTGCTGTTGTCGTCGTCGGCGCCGAAGAGTTCGTTGAACAGCCAGGTGGCGAAGATCGCCAGCAGCAGGAAGAACACGAGCCAGCCGAGGACCTTCTTACCCAGCCACCGTAACCAGCCCGGCAGTCGCCGCCCGGGAGCCGCCGGAGGTGCCGGTACGACGTCCGCCCCGGTCGTGCGGTTGACCGCGCCGCCATGGGCCTGCTGGTAGCGCACGAACTCCTGGTACTGCTGGAACTCCTGGAACTCGCGAAACCGGCGTAGCTGTTCGGCATCGAGGTCGGCGGGAGGGGGCGCGCCCGTGGGTGTGAGGTCGGTCCCGGGCGGCGCGGGGGCGGCGTCGGGCGCGATCTCGGGTTCGGCGCCGGGCGGGACCGCCCCGGACGCCCCGGGTGTTCCGTCAGGTCGTTGCTCCACCACGTCACCCATGATGCCGCCTCGCCCACGTTTCGTGGTCGCCGAACCGCGTTTCGCCCGCGAAATGCGGTCGGTGGGGGTGGGTGGCCACCGTGCCGGGCGGGCCCGTATGCTGGTCGACGGTTCTACCGAAGACCGCTGGCCTCTTCCTCGCGTTCGCGGGGAAGGCGAAGGTCCCGCTGACGGCGGGCGGCCCGCGCAGGAGGAACGAGGCTCGTCGACGTGAGTCGCCGGATATCGTCCGGTCCACGTGTGAACGCCCCGCGCCTGCTGCGCCGGGGCGTTTTTGTCGTTCGGGGGTCCGGGCCGCCGGTGGTCACTCAGCCAAGAGAGGAGGCGACCATGGCGAAGCCCGACAAGGTGGAGGCTGTCGCCGAGATCGCGGACCGGTTCCGCAACAGCTCGGCGGCCGTCGTCACCCAGTACAGCGGCCTCTCCGTGTCCCAGCTCAGCGAGCTGCGCCGCGCTCTCGGCAACACCGCCAAGTACCGGGTCGCGAAGAACACGCTGGTCAAGCGCGCCGCCGAGGAGGCGGGCGTCGACGGACTGGACGACCTGTTCGTCGGTCCGACGGCGATCGCGTTCGTGGAGGGCGAGGCGGTCGACGCCGCGAAGGCCATCCGCAACTTCGCGAAGGACAACAACGCCCTCGTCATCAAGGGCGGCTACATGGACGGCAAGGCGCTGTCGGTCTCCGAGATCGAGACCCTCGCCGACCTGGAGAGCCGCGACGAGTTGCTCGCCAAGACGGCGGGTGTGTTGAAGGCGAAGCTGTCCCAGTCCGCCAGGTTGTTCGCGGCTCCGGCGACGCAGGTCGCCCGCCTGGCCGCGGCGCTGGAGGACAAGCGCCAGTCCGGGGACGGTGCCGAGCAGGCTGCCGAGAGCTGATCACCACCCACCCGACTCACCACCCACGAGTCCGCTACAAGGAAGGAACGCCATCATGGCGAAGCTGAGCACCGACGAACTGCTCGACGCGTTCAAGGAGCTGACGCTGCTCGAGCTGTCCGAGTTCGTGAAGAAGTTCGAGGAGACCTTCGACGTCACCGCCGCCGCCCCGGCCGCCGTCATGGCCGCCCCGGGTGGCGCCGCCGCCGCGGCCCCGGCCGAGGAGGAGCAGGACGAGTTCGACGTCGTGCTCGAGGGCGCGGGCGACAAGAAGATCCAGGTCATCAAGGTCGTGCGTGAGGTCGTCTCGGGTCTCGGCCTGAAGGAGGCCAAGGAGATGGTCGAGGGCGCTCCGAAGCCGATCCTGGAGAAGGTCGACAAGGAGGCCGCCGAGGCCGCCAAGGAGAAGCTGGAGGGCGCGGGCGCCAAGGTCTCGCTCAAGTGAGCTGACGCCAGCAGACTCCGCGAAGGCGGGTCGTTCGTCGTATGACGGACGACCCGCCTTTGTCGCTTCACCCCTGCCGTGGGTTAGTGTGCTGCGGACCACGAGCCAGGCCGGAGGCAAGCCCGGAAGACAACTGGTGAGTAACCTACGCGCCGCGGACTCGTTGCACAGTGTTGACGCGCGACGAACACACTCCGGGAGGTGCGATGGGTGCCGAGGTGGTCATCGAAGGTCTCAGCAAATCCTTCGGCCAGCACACCATCTGGCGTGACGTCACCCTGACGCTGCCGCCCGGCGAGGTGTCGGTGATGCTGGGGCCGTCGGGCACCGGCAAGTCCGTGTTCCTCAAGTCCATGATCGGACTGTTGAAACCGGACACCGGCACGTGTGTCGTCAACGGAGTGGACATCGTCAGATGTTCGGAACGCAAGCTCTACGACACGCGCAAGCTGTTCGGGGTGCTGTTCCAGGACGGCGCGCTGTTCGGGTCGATGAACCTGTACGACAACGTCGCCTTCCCCCTGCGCGAGCACACGAAGAAGTCCGAGACCGAGATCCGCAGGATCGTGCTGGAGAAGCTGGAGATCACCGGGCTTTCGGGCGCGGAGTCGAAGCTGCCGGGCGAGATCTCCGGCGGGATGCGCAAGCGGGCTGGGCTGGCCAGGGCGCTGGTCCTGGACCCGGAGATCATCCTCGTCGACGAGCCGGACTCCGGTCTGGACCCCGTGCGCACCACCTACATCTCGCAGCTGTTCATCGACGTCAACGCGCAGATCGACGCGACGTTCCTCATCGTCACCCACAACATCAACCTGGCGCGGACCGTGCCGGACAACCTCGGCATGCTCTACCGCAAGGAACTCGTGATGTTCGGGCCGCGCGAGGTGCTGCTCACCAGTGAGGAACCGGTGGTGAAGCAGTTCCTCAACGGCCGCATGGACGGCCCGATCGGCATGTCGGAGGAGAAGGACTCGGCCACCCTCGCCGCCGAACGCGCGATGTTCGAGGCCGGCCACCACGCGGGCGGTGTCGAGGAGGTCACCGGGGTGCCGCCGCAGCTCCAGCCGACGCCCGGCCTGCCCGTGCGGGAGGGCGCCCGCCGCCGCAAGGACCGTGTCATGCGGATGCTGCACACGCTTCCCGAGCCCGCCCGCGAATCGATCATCGCGTCGCTGTCACCGGAGGAACAGCGCCACTACGGGGTCGGGGGCGCGCACGCCGCGACCGAACCCGGGCTGGTGGGCGCGCAGCACGGCACGCTGCCCGCCACCGACGTCGCTTACCTGCCCGACACCGACGACACCACCCGGCGACTACCGCCGCACCAGGGACACTCATGAGTTCACCGGCCTCGACGGCGAGGATTCCCGGCATCGGGATGCTGCGGGAGACCGGCAAGCTGTTCGCGCTCGGCCTCGACGTGGCGCGCGGGGTGTTCCAGCGGCCCTTCCAGCTGCGGGAGTTCATCCAGCAGGCGTGGTTCATCGCGAGCGTGACGATCCTGCCGACGGCGCTGGTCGCGATCCCGTTCGGCGCGGTCATCTCCATGCAGTTCGGGTCGCTGGCGCAGCAGCTCGGGGCGCAGTCGTACACGGGAGCGGGCAGCGTGCTGGCGACCGTGCAGCAGGCGAGCCCGCTCGTGGTCGCCCTGCTGGTCGCCGGTGCGGGCGGGTCCGCGATCTGCGCCGACATCGGGGCGCGCACGATCCGCGAGGAGATCGACGCCATGGAGGTGCTCGGCGTCTCCGCCGTGCAGCGCCTCATCGTGCCGCGGGTGCTGGCGTGCATGTTCGTGGCCGTGCTGCTCAACGGCATGGTCAGTGTCATCGGCGTGCTGGGCGGCTACTTCTTCAACGTCGTGCTGCAGGACGGCACCCCGGGCGCCTACCTGGCGAGTTTCTCGGCGCTGGCGCAGCTGTCCGACCTGTGGATCGGCGAACTCAAGGCGCTGATCTTCGGGTTCATCGCCGCCGTCGTCGCCGCGTACCGGGGACTGCACCCACCGCCGGGCCCGAAGGGCGTGGGCGACGCGGTGAACCAGTCCGTCGTCATCACCTTCCTGCTGCTGTTCGTGGTCAACACCGTCATCACGTTGATCTACCTGCAGCTCGTTCCCTCGAAGTTGGACTGAACCGATGGCCCGCCTCATCCAGCACGCGAAGAACGTCGCAGGCCGTCCACTACGGACACTGGACCTGCTCGGCGACCAAATGTCGTTCTACCTGCGCGCACTGGCCTGGGCGCCGAGGGCGCTGCGCCGCTACTCCAAGGAGGTGCTGCGGCTGCTCGCCGAGGTGAGCTTCGGGTCCGGCTCGCTGGCGGTGATCGGCGGCACTGTCGGGGTCATGGTGGGGTTGACCCTGTTCACCGGTGTCCTCGTCGGACTCCAGGGTTTCTCGGCGCTCGACTCGATCGGCACCTCGGCGTTCACCGGGTTTCTCACCTCGTTCTTCAACACCAGGGAGATCGCGCCGCTCGTGGCGGGGCTGGCGTTGTCGGCCACCGTCGGAGCCGGGTTCACGGCCCAGCTGGGCGCCATGCGGATCTCCGAGGAGGTCGACGCGCTGGAGGTGATGGGCGTGCCGAGCCTGCCCTATCTGGTGACGACCCGCATCATCGCCGGTTTCGTGGCGGTCATCCCGCTCTACGTCGTCGGGCTGCTCAGTTCGTACGTGGCGTCGAGAGCCGTCGTCGTCTACCTGTACGACCAGTCGGCGGGAACCTACGACCACTACTTCGACATGTTCCTGCCACCCGAGGACGTGTTGTACTCGTTCGTCAAGGTTCTGATCTTCAGCGTGCTGATCATCCTGATGCACTGCTACTACGGGTACCGCGCCACCGGCGGTCCCGCCGGGGTGGGCATCGCGGTGGGCAGGGCGGTCCGGCTGTCGATCGTGACCGTTGCGGTGGTCAACTTCTTCATCGGCTTCGCCATCTGGGGTACCGACACGACGGTGAGGATCGCGGGATGAGCACGACTGTGGCGACGATCCGGCGCAGGCTGCTGGGCCTGCTGCTCGTGGGCATTCTGGTCGGCGGCATCGCGTTGAGCGTGGCGATCTACAACCGGGCCTTCAGCGACGACGTGACCGTGCGACTGCAGGCCGGTGCCATCGGCAACCAGCTCTCCCGTAACTCGGACGTCAAGGTTCGCGGGCTGATCGTCGGCCGCGTCGGCGACATCGACGTCACCCCGAGCGGGGCCGAGCTGACGCTGCACCTCGATCCCGAACAGGCCGACCTCGTCCCGGCCAACACCTCCGCCCGGTTCCTGCCGAAGACGTTGTTCGGCGAGCGCTACGTCGACCTCGGCATCCCGGAGGTGCCCTCGGCGGCGACGCTGGGCGACGGCGCCGTCATCACGCAGGACCGCACGGAGGACGCGGTGCGGCTGGAGCACGCGCTCGACAGCCTGCTACCGGTGTTGCAGGCCGTGCAGCCCGAGAAGTTGTCCAGCACCCTCACCGCGATCTCCACCGCTCTTGAGGGCCGGGGCGAGCAACTCGGCGACACCCTGTCCCAGCTGGGCACCTACCTCGGTGAGCTGAACCCGCACGTGCCGAAGCTGCAGGAGAACCTGCGGGAGCTGGCCCAGTTCTCCGGCACGCTGTCCGACGTCGCGCCCGATCTGGTGCGGACGCTGGACAACCTCACCACCACCAGCCGCACCATCGTGGACCAGAGCCTGCAGCTCGACACGCTGTACCGCACGGTGACGACCGCGTCGGCCGATCTCGACACCTTCCTCGACGCCAACGCCGCCAACCTCATCAGCCTGGGCGAGACGGCAAGGCCCACCGCCGAGGTCCTCGCCAAGTACGCCCCCGAGTACCCCTGTTTCCTCGGGCAGATGGCGGAGCTGGTCCCGAGGATCGACGAGTCCTTCGGCAAGGGCACCGACAAGCCGGGGCTGCACGCCACACTGGAGATCACCGTGGACCGGGGGCCCTACGAGGCGGGCCAGGACGAGCCCGAGTACGGCGACAAGCGCGGGCCGCGCTGCTACGCCATGGACGAGTACCCGGACCCGTTCCCGCAGCATCCACCGGACGGGCCGCTGCGCGACGGCAGCGAGTCGCCGCCTGCGGCGCGCTCGTCGGCGGCGGGGCTGAACGACTCGGCCGCGGCGGGGGGAGCGAGCCCCGCGGGCGGCAGCCCGGTGAACAGCGCGGGCGAGCACGCTCTCGTGGCGCAGTTCGCCGGTCCGCGTAACGGGCTGGAGCCGTCGGAGGTTCCCGCCTGGGGGTCGCTGCTGGTGGCCCCGCTCTACCGGGGAGCGGAGGTGACGGTGCAGTGAGGGGTCTCGTCGCACCGCTGACGAAACTCACCGTGTTCGTGGTGACCACGACGTTGTTCACCACGATCCTCGGACTGAGCATCGCCAACATGAACTCGGCGGACACCGAGACCTACCGTGCCCGCTTCACCGACGCCACGTCGGTGCTCGCCGGTGACGACGTGCGGATCGCCGGGGTCAGGGTCGGCCAGGTCGAGGGAGTGCGCATCGTCGACCGCCGCATCGCGGAGGTCGAGTTCGAGCTGGACCGCGACCGCACCCTGCCCGGCAACGCCGTCGCGGCGATCAAGTTCCGCAACCTGGTGGGCCAGCGCTACCTCGCACTGGAGCGCGGCGAGGGACCCGCGGGGGAGTCGATCGAACCGGGTGAGATGATCCCGCTGGAGCGCACGAGGCCCGCCGTCGACCTCACCGAACTGTTCAACGGGTTCAAACCGCTGTTCCAGGCCCTCCAGCCCGAGGACGTGAACACGCTGTCGTACGAGATCGTGCGCGTGTTGCAGGGCGAGGGCGGCACGGTCGAGAGCCTGCTCTCCCACACCGCGTCGCTGACCACGACGCTCGCCGAGAAGGACCAGGTCATCGGCGAGGTGATCGACAACCTCAACCTGGTGCTGCGCACGCTGAACGAGCGCACCCCGCAGCTGTCGCGCCTCATCGAACGGTTGCAGACGTTCGTGTCCGGGCTCGCGGGCGACCGCGAACCCATCGGGGAGGCCATCGAGTCGATCGGCGAGCTCACCGACACCACGGCGGGACTGCTGGAGGAGGCGCGGCGCCCGCTGCGCGAGGACATCGACGCGCTCGGCACCCTCGCGGGCAACCTCAACGACCACGAGGAGGTCGTCGAGGAGTTCATCCAGTACCTCCCGGAGAAGGTGGACCGGCTGGCCGCCACCGCCGACTACGGGTCGTGGCTGAACTTCTTCCTGTGCGAGGCCAACGGCAACATCAGCATCACCGGGCTCGGCGACCGGCCCGTGTCGTTGCCGATGCTGCCCGCGAACCGCGAACGGTGCCTGTCATGAAGAGCTTCTCGAAGCGCAACCCCGTCCCCATCGCCGTCGTCGGGCTGACGCTGATGCTGCTGGGCACGCTCGCGGCCCTCAACTCCGAGGACCTTCCGCTGGTCGGCGGCGGAACCACCTACCGCGCCGAGTTCAGCGAGGCCGCCGGACTCCAGACCGACGACGAGGTGCGGGTCGCGGGAGTCAAGGTCGGCGAGGTCACCGACATCGAACTGGACGGCGCGAAGGTCCTCGTGTCGTTCCAGGTGGCCGACGCCTGGCTCGGCGCCGACACCACCGCCGCCATCAAGATCAAAACCTTGCTGGGGCAGAAGTACGTGGCCCTCGACCCCGTCGGTGACGGCCCACTCGACCCCAGCGACACGATCCCACTGGAACGCACCGTCGCCCCCTACGACGTGATGGAAGCGTTCCGGGGACTGTCCGACACCGTCGACGACATCGACGTCGACCAGCTCGCACAGAGCTTCGACGCGCTCTCCCAGACCTTCGCCGACACCCCGGAGGACGTGCGGGGCGCGCTCGACGGCCTGTCGGAGCTGTCCGACACCATCGCCACCCGCGACCGGCAACTGTCCGAACTGCTGTCCGGCACCCGCCAGGTCAGCCAGACCCTCGCCGACCGCGACACCGAACTGGCGAGGCTCATGGAGGACGGCGAGAAACTGCTGGACGAGCTGTCCGCCCGCAAGGAGGCGATCACCGCCATGCTGGACGGCACCCGGGCTCTGTCCGCCCAGCTGCGCGGGCTCGTCGACGACAACGACGAACAACTGCAACCCGTGCTCGAACAGCTCGACCAGCTGACCGCCATGCTGCAACGCAACCAGGACTCGCTGTCCGACGGGCTGGAGAACTTCGCCCCGTTCGTCCGGGTCTTCAACAACACCATCGGCAACGGTCGCTGGTTCGACAACTACATCTGCGGCCTGCTGCTGCCCTCCATCGGGCCGCTCAACGAAGAGGGGTGCAACGCACGATGACCAGCACCCGGTTGGGACAGCAACTCTCCCGCGGCGTGGCCGTGGCCTGCGTACTCGGCCTCGTCGTCGCCGGCGGGCTGTGGTGGACCTTCAAGGACGCGGGACGCAAACACGTCACGGCCTACTTCACCGAGGCCATCGGCCTCTACGAAGGAAACGGCGTGCGCGTCCTCGGCGTCGAGGTCGGCGAGGTCACCGACGTCGAACCACTCGGCGACCGCGTCCGCGTCCGGCTGACCTACGACCGCGAGGTCGCCGTCCCCGGCGACGCGGGCGCGATCGTCGTCGCCCCCTCCCTGGTGTCCGACCGCTACGTGCAGCTCGCGCCCGCCCACACCGGCGGCCCCGTGCTCGACGACGGCGCCGTGATCCCGCTCGATCGCACCGCCGTGCCGCTGGAGGTCGACGACCTCAGCGAGAGCCTCAGCCGCGTCTCCCGAGCCCTCGGCCCGAACGGGGCCAACGCCGACGGCTCGCTGTCGGACGTGCTCGACACCGCCGCCGCCAACCTCGACGGCAACGGCAAGGCACTGCACGAGACCGTCACCAAACTCGGCCAGGCCGCGGGCACACTGTCCGGCAGCTCCGAGGACCTCTTCGTCACCGTCGAGAACCTCGCCGAACTGTCCGGCACCCTCGCCGCCAGCGACGACCACGTGCGCGGATTCGAGCGCCAACTCGCCGACGTCAGCGCGTTCCTCGCCGGAGAGCGGCAGACCCTCGCCGCCACCGTCACCGAACTCGGCGACACGCTGCAACTCGTCGACGACTTCCTGAACGACAACCGCGACCGCGTCAAGTCCAACGTGGACAAACTAGCCGACGTCACCCAGGTCCTCGTCGACCAGCGCGCGGCGCTCGCCGAGACACTCGACATCGCCCCCCTGGCACTCGGAAACCTCGCCAACACCTACAACGCCGCCTCCGGCACCCTCGACGCGCGGCCCAACCTCAACGAACTGACCGAGCCACCGGCCATGATGATCTGCGGCCTGCTCCGCCAGACCCCCGACGCGCTCGACGCGCTCGGCAACCTGTGCTCCGACGTGGCCGGGGTTCTGGAGGGCGCCGTGGAACTGCCGTCGCTGGCCGAGTCCGTGGCCGCGCTGAACAAGGGCGAACTGCCCGAGCTGCCACTGCCGCTGGTGGACCGCTTCACGGGAGGTGGGCGATGACCCGGCTCCGCACCGCCCTGACCGCCGTCGGCGCCGCCGCCCTCGTCGCGGCAGGCGGCTGCGCCGTCCCCGGCTTCAGCGGCGTCTACGACATTCCCATGCCCGGCGGCGCCGACCTCGGCGACGACCCCTACACGGTCCGCATCCACTTCCCCGACGTGCTCGACCTCGTCCCCCAGGCCGGGGTGCGCGTCAACGAGGTGCCCGTCGGCGCGGTGGAGGACGTGCGGCTCGCCGAGGACGGCTGGACCGCCGAGGTCGTCGTCGCCGTCAACCGCGACGTGGAACTGCCCGCGAACGCCGTCGCCAACCTGCGCCAGTCCAGCCTGCTCGGCGAGAAGTACGTCGAACTCGCGGCCCCGGCCGGCGAAGGCGACCAGATCGCGCAAGCCACCCTCACCGACGGCGCACTCATCCCCGCCGAACGCACCAACCGCAGCGTCGAGGTCGAGGAAGTCCTCGGGGCCCTGTCGATGCTGCTCAACGGCGGCGGCGTCGAGCAGCTCAACACCATCACGAAAGAACTCGGCGCCGCACTGGAGGGCAACGCCACCGACGTCAAGGCCCTGCTGCGCAACGCCGAGGAACTCGTCCGCGCCCTCGACGCGCAGTCCGGCGACATCACCGCCGCGCTCGACGAACTCAACCGGCTCTCGGCCACGCTGCGCGCGCAACGCGACACCATCGCCGTCGCCGTGGAGGACCTGGGCCCCGGCCTCGACGTCCTCGAACGCCAGCGCGACCAGCTCGTCACCATGCTCGGCGCGCTTGACGGCCTGTCCGAGGTCGCCGTCGAGACCGTGCAGGCCGGGCAGGAGGACCTCGTCGCCAACCTCGAAGCCCTCCTGCCCACCCTGCGCAAGCTCGGTGAGGCCGGCTCCGACTTGCCCCACGCGCTCGAACTCATGCTGACCTACCCGTTCACTGACGCGGCGGCCGAAGGGGTCAAGGGCGACTACCTCAACCTCTATCTCGACCTCGATCTCAACCTGAAGGAGATCCTCGCCAACCTGGGCCGCAGCAGGCAGAACCCGCTGCAGAACCTGCCCATCGTCGGCGACCTCACCAGCCCCCACGAATCCGATCCCGACGACACGTCGTCCGTGTTGCCGCTGCCGGGCGACGAGGACCATCCCGACACCGAGGACGCGGGTGACGACGACGGTGGCACCAGCAGCGGCCTCGGCGGCCTGCTCGAATCCATCACGGGAGGTGGCCGCTGATGCTCGTGCGCAAGACCAGAATCCAGCTCGTCGCGTTCCTCGTCATCTCCGTGCTCGCGATCGGGTACGCGCTCGTGCGCTTCACCGACGTCGAACGGGCCTTCGGCTCCGGCGGCTACACCGTCCACCTCGACATGAACTCCGCAGGCGGCATCTTCACCGGCGCCGAGGTCACCTACCGCGGCTACAACGTCGGTGAGGTCGGGGAACTGACCCTCACCGACGACGGGCTCAGGGCGGCGCTGCACATCGAACCCGGTGCCCCCGGCGTGCCGAGCGAACTGCACGCCGCCGTCGCCAACCGCTCCGCCGTGGGCGAGCAGTACGTCGACCTGCGCCCGGTGACCGACGAGGGGCCCTTCCTCGCCGAGGGCGACGTGATCCCGGCCGACCGGGTCAGCACGCCCATACCCGCCGAGGCCGTCATCACCGACCTCGACTCCCTCGCCTCGTCGGTGCCCACCGACTCGCTGCGCACCGTGGTCGACGAGTCCTACCAGGCGTTCCACGGCACCGGGAAGGACCTCCAGGCCCTGCTCAACGCCACCGACGAGTTCACGGCGACGGCCAGGCAGTACCTGCCCCAGACCGAGAAACTGCTCGACGAGGGCACCACCGTGCTGAAAACGCAGAACGACCTCGCCACCTCGATGCGCTCGTTCAGCGCCGATCTCAAGGACCTGTCGCAGACCCTCAAGGACTCCGACGCCGACATCCGCGAGCTCATCGCCGCCGCGCCCGAGACGGCGACGACGGTCAGCGGCGTACTCGCCGAGTCGGGCCCCGGACTGAGCTCACTGGTGGCGAACCTGCTCACTACCTCCAACGTCCTCGTCACCCGCACCGACGGTATCGAGCAGGCGATGGTCAGCTACCCGGTCGTGGCGGCAGGCGCCTACAGCGTCACCCCTGGCGACGGCACCGCCCACCTCGGGATGGTGCTGAACCTGTTCAACCCACCCTCCTGCACGAAGGGCTACCGGCCGCCCGACCAGTACCGCCCCGGCGACGAGACCGCACCCCGCGAGTCCTACAGCGACGCCTACTGCGCCGAGCCCGAAGGCAGTCCCATCTCGGTGCGGGGCTCGCAGAACGCGCCCTACAACGGGGTTCCGGTCGAACCCAGCGACGAGCAGGTGGCGGCCCACAACGACCGCGACACCGAGCAGCTGGCCGCCGTGCGCCGAGGACATCTCGGCCTGCTCGACGGCGAGGGCCTGACCATCACCAGCCTGCGCGAGCTACTCGGGCTGGGGAGCTGAGCACCGGCGTGGCAGCGACCCGGCTCACCACCACAACACCGCCCCCGACCTACCCTGGAGCGCCATGAGTTCGGACGACCAGCGCCCGCAGCCGGACGAGGACGACGAGCGGGATGAGCGGGGCGAGGGTGCCGAGGGTGCCGAGCCCGGCCCCGGCGACGGCCCGGGCCGCCGCGGCACGCCGCCGCGCCCCCTCGTGCTCGCCGCCGCCGCGCTGGCCCTGGCGGCCTTCGCCGTCGCCGTGGCCTTCGGTGTGCGGTGGGCCGGCGCCGCGCAGAGCGACGAGCTGGCGATCGCGCAGACCAGGGAGGACGTCGTGGCGGCGGCGGGCCACGCCGCCACGGTGTTCACCGAGTTCGACCACGAGCGGGCCGACGAACTCCTCGCGGAGCGCAAGCGGATCTCCAGCGAGAGCATGCGTCGCGAGGTCGAGGAGACCGAGCAGCAGTGGCGCGACTCGATCGCGCAGGCCGAACTGAAGACCACCTCCGTCGTCGAGGGCGTCGCCGTGGAGGAGCTCAACCTCCACGAGGGCAAGGCGCGGGTCCTCGCCGTCATCCGCGTCGACGTGGCCAACAGCGAGGGTGAGTTCAGCAAGATCCAGCGCCTGCAACTGAACCTGGAACAGGACAGGCAGGGCGATGAGCAGGACGCCGCCGAGCGGCCGTGGACGGTCTCGGCCGTCTCGGACGTCCGCTACGGCGCCAGCGGCTGAGCTCTTCACGCCACCCACGCGCTGCCCGCCCCGACCCCGCCGCACCTCCCGCCCGACGCAGTCAGGAGACCCGATGGCACCCCCACGTCGCCGCGTCCCCGGTTCGCAGCCCCCCTCGCCGACCCGGAGGCCGAGGGTCGCGGGCTCGCGTACCCCGTCACCCGCCAAGCGTGCTGCTAGGCCGGAGAGCCCGACCGAGCAGGCTGAGTCGACAGAGGCGACCGAGTCGGCAGAGGCGACCAAGTCCGCCGAGTCCGGCAAGTCCACGGAACCGGCGGAGCGGGTCGAGCCGACCGAGCAGTCCGACCAAGCCGAGTCCGCGGAGCCGACCGGAGAAGCCGAGCAGGCGGAGCCGACCGAGTCCGCCGACTCCGGCGACCGGTCCCGCGGCTCCCGCCTGCGCGGGCTGCGCGAGCCCGGGTACCCACTACTCGCGGCGCTCGTGGTGGCGGCGCTCGTCTTCGGCGGGCTCGCCGTCTTCTTCGAGTCCCGGCACAGCGCGGCGACGGAGGGTTCCGCCAACCAGGCGCTGGTGGACGTCGCCGCGACGGCCGAGGTCGAGCAGGCCATGAGCGACGCGGCGGAACGGCTCTTCTCGGTCGACTTCAACGACATCGAGAAGACGCAGCGGGCCGCCGACGAGCTGCTCGCCGACGACGACGTCCGGAGTACCTACGACGCGTTGATGGGGGACTACCGCACGCTGGCCAGCGAGCAGAAGGCGGTCGTCACCACCACGGCCGTCCGCAGCGCCGTGGAGGTGCTCGGTGACGACCGGGCGCGGGTGATGGTCTACGTTGATCAAACAGCCACCCGGTCGGGTGCCGAGGAATCCCAGGGCGGTGACGCGGCCATGTGGTTCGAGACCGAGCGCCGCGACGGTGCGTGGAAGGTGGTGAACATGGACGTCTACAGCGCGGATCAGCGGCAGCCGCCGCCCGCGGGTCAGTCGTCCGGTGCACGGCCCGCCCCGCCCGGAAACGGCTCGGCGCCGTCGTCGTCGCAGGCAGGAGAGCCGACCGAGGGTAACTGACACTGCGCCAACCGGTGGTCACCCGGCGAACGACGCTTGACTCAGCGTCCCCGGGGGTTCACGCTTACAGGCAACACGGCGCGTCGTGCGGGAGACGGGCCGGGGACGGGTAAGGGAGAGGCTTACTGCGAGGCTGGGCCCCGATTGTCAGACGATCGGGTGGGCCCCCTCGACAACTCTCTCGTTGCGGGCTAGACTGCTTCTTTGCGCTGCCCACTTTCAGGCTGCCCTTGTGCGGTAGCTAGGATGGTCGGCAACACCGCACCCTTGACAGTCCGCGTTGCGAGTTGCTAGCGCGGCTGCTCAACCAGCTTATGTCCCCGGAAGGACGCATCTTGGCAGTCTCTCCCGCGAACCAGGCCACTGCTGCGACCAACTCGATTCGACCGTCAACGGGTATTCCAGGAGCACCTAAGCGGGTCTCTTTCGGGAAGATTCGCGAGCCGCTCGACACCCCGAACCTGCTTGACGTGCAGATCAGGTCCTTCGAATGGTTCACCGGTTCGGAGTCGTGGTTCGAACGCGCCGTGAACGAGGGCGAGGAGAACCCGATCGGCGGTCTCGGGGAGGTCCTGAACGAGATCTCTCCGATCGAGGACTTCTCCGGCTCGATGTCGCTGTCCTTCTCCGACCCGCGCTTCGACGAGGTCAAGGCCTCCGTCGAGGAGTGCAAGGACAAGGACATGACCTACGCGGCGCCGCTGTTCGTGACCGCCGAGTTCGTCAACAACAACACCGGCGAGATCAAGAGCCAGACGGTCTTCATGGGCGACTTCCCCGTGATGACCGGCAAGGGCACGTTCATCATCAACGGTACCGAGCGGGTCGTGGTGTCCCAGCTCGTCCGCTCCCCGGGTGTGTACTTCGACCAGGCGGTCGACAAGTCCACCGACAAGGACGTCTTCAGCGTCAAGATCATCCCCAGCCGTGGCGCGTGGCTTGAGTTCGACGTCGACAAGCGCGACACCGTGGGCGTGCGCATCGACCGCAAGCGCCGCCAGCCGGTCACCGTGCTGCTGAAGGCCCTCGGCTGGACCACCGAGCAGATCCGCGAGCGGTTCTCGTTCTCCGAGACCCTGCTCGCCACCCTGGAGAAGGACCACACGGCGGGGCAGGACGAGGCGCTGCTCGACATCCACCGCAAGCTGCGGCCGGGCGAACCTCCCACGAAGGAGAGCGCCCAGGCGCTGGTGGAGAACCTGTTCTTCAAGAACAAGCGCTACGACCTCGCCAGGGTCGGTCGATACAAGATCAACAAGAAGATCGGCCTCGACCTTCCGTACGACACCGGCACGCTCACCGAAGAAGACATCGTCAGCACCATCGAATACCTCGTCCGGCTCCACGCGGGCGAGGAGGAGATGACCAGGGGCGAGGTCGTGGTCCCCGTCGAGACCGACGACATCGACCACTTCGGCAACCGGCGGCTGCGCACCGTGGGCGAGCTGATCCAGAACCAGATCCGGGTCGGCCTTTCCCGCATGGAGCGCGTCGTCCGCGAGCGCATGACCACGCAGGACGTCGAGGCGATCACGCCGCAGACGCTCATCAACATCCGCCCGGTCGTCGCGGCGATCAGGGAGTTCTTCGGGACCTCCCAGCTGTCGCAGTTCATGGACCAGCACAACCCGCTGTCCGGGCTCACGCACAAGCGCCGCCTGTCGGCGCTCGGTCCCGGTGGTCTCTCCCGTGAGCGCGCGGGCATGGACGTGCGCGACGTCCACCCCAGTCACTACGGCCGCATGTGCCCGATCGAGACGCCGGAAGGCCCCAACATCGGTCTGATCGGCTCGCTGTCCTCCTACGCGAGGGTTAACCCGTTCGGGTTCATCGAAACCCCGTACCGGAAGGTCGTCGAGGGCCGGGTCACCGACGAGGTGCACTACCTGACCGCCGACGAGGAGGACCGGTTTGTCAAGGCGCAGGCCAACGCGCCGCTCACCGACGACGGGCACTTCGCGGAGGAGAGCGTCCTGGGCCGCCGGAAGGGCGGCGAGGTCGAGCTGCTCGACCCGCTCGAGATCGACTACATGGACGTCTCGCCGCGGCAGATGGTGTCGGTCGCCACCGGCATGATCCCGTTCCTCGAGCACGACGACGCCAACCGTGCCCTCATGGGCGCGAACATGCAGCGTCAGGCTGTGCCGCTGCTGCGCAACGAGTCGCCGCTGGTCGGCACGGGTGTGGAGCTCACCGCCGCCGTGGACGCCGGTGACGTCATCGTCGCCGAGGACCCGGGCGTCGTCGAGGAGCTGTCGGCCGACATGGTCACGGTCATGCAGGACGACGGCACCCGCCGCACCTACGGCCTCTACAAGTTCCGCCGCACCAACGCCGGTACCTGCTTCAATCACCGGCCGGTCGTCGACGAGGGTGACCGTGTCGAGCGCGGGCAGGTCATCGCCGACGGGCCGTCCACGGAGGACGGCGAGATGGCGCTCGGCAAGAACCTGCTCGTGGCCGTCATGCCGTGGGAGGGCCACAACTACGAGGACGCCATCGTCATCTCGCAGCGCCTGGTGCAGGACGACGTGCTCACGTCGATCCACATCGAGGAGCACGAGATCGACGCCCGCGACACCAAGCTCGGTGCCGAGGAGATCACCCGGGACATCCCCAACGTCTCCGAGGACGTGCTGGCCGACCTCGACGAGCGCGGCATCGTCCGCATCGGCGCCGAGGTCCGCGACGGCGACATCCTGGTCGGCAAGGTCACGCCGAAGGGCGAGACCGAGCTGACCCCGGAGGAGCGCCTGCTGCGCGCCATCTTCGGTGAGAAGGCCCGCGAGGTGCGCGACACCTCGCTGAAGGTCCCGCACGGCGAGACCGGCAAGGTCATCGGTGTCCGGGTGTTCTCCCGCGAGGAGGACGACGAACTGCCCCCCGGCGTCAACGAGCTCGTCCGCGTCTACGTCGCCAAGAAGTCCAAGGTCCAGGACGGCGACAAGCTCGCGGGCCGGCACGGCAACAAGGGCGTCATCGGCAAGATCCTGCCGGTGGAGGACATGCCGTTCCTCGAGGACGGCACGCCCGTCGACGTCGTGCTGAACACCCACGGTGTGCCGCGACGGATGAACATCGGGCAGATCCTCGAACTGCACCTCGGGTGGCTGGCCTCCCAGGGCTGGCAGGTCGACGGCAACCCGGACTGGGCGAAGAACCTCACCGAGGAGCTGCTGGACGTCGAGCCGGGCACCAACACCGCCACCCCGGTGTTCGACGGTGCGCGGGAGCAGGAACTCACGGGACTGCTGTCCTGCACCAAGCCGAACCGCGACGGCGACCGCATGGTGCAGCCGGACGGCAAGGCCAACCTGCTCGACGGCCGCACCGGCGAGCCGTTCCCGTACCCCGTGGCCGTGGGTTACATGTACATCCTCAAGCTGCACCACATGGTGGATGACAAGATCCACGCCCGGTCCACCGGCCCGTACTCGATGATCACGCAGCAGCCGCTGGGTGGTAAGGCGCAGTTCGGTGGTCAGCGCTTCGGTGAGATGGAGTGCTGGGCGATGCAGGCGTACGGCGCCGCCTACACGCTCCAGGAACTTCTCACGATCAAGTCGGACGACGTCCTCGGCCGCGTGAAGGTCTACGAGGCCATCGTCAAGGGCGAGAACATGCCGTCGCCCGGCATCCCCGAGTCGTTCAAGGTGCTGCTGAAGGAACTGCAGTCGCTGTGCCTGAACGTCGAGGTGCTCTCCAGCGACGGGGCCGCCATCGAGATGCGCGACTCCGACGACGAGGACCTCGAACGCGCCGCCGCCAACCTCGGCATCAACCTGTCCCGCAACGAGTCGCCCTCCGTGGACGACGTCGTTCAATGACCCAGCCGCCCGGTGGGGACCAGAACCTGGTCCCTACCGGGTAGCCGAACCCCCCTCTAACCGATGGGGTCGGGCTTGCGCCCCGGACCCCCGAGAAGACCCCAAGGGGATGCAAGAACGTGCTGGACGTCAATTTCTTCGATGAGCTCCGGATCGGGCTCGCCACGGCCGACGACATCCGCCAGTGGTCCTACGGCGAGGTGAAGAAGCCGGAGACCATCAACTACCGCACGCTCAAGCCGGAGAAGGACGGGCTCTTCTGCGAGAAGATCTTCGGGCCGACCCGGGACTGGGAGTGCTACTGCGGTAAGTACAAGCGCGTCCGCTTCAAGGGCATCATCTGCGAGCGCTGCGGCGTCGAGGTCACCCGTGCCAAGGTGCGCCGCGAGCGGATGGGGCACATCGAGCTGGCCGCTCCCGTCACCCACATCTGGTACTTCAAGGGCGTTCCGTCGCGGCTGGGATACCTGCTCGACCTGGCCCCGAAGGACCTCGAGAAGATCATCTACTTCGCGGCCTACGTGATCACGAGCGTGAACACCGAGCTGCGGCACAACGACCTCCCGACGCTGGAGAACGAGATCAGCGTCGAGCGGAAGAACATCGAGGCCCGGCGCGACGCCGAGATCGAGGAGCGGGCCCAGAAGCTCGAGGCCGACCTCGCCGAGCTGGAGCGCGACGGCGCCAAGGCCGACGTGCGCCGCAAGGTCAAGGAGGGCGGCGAGCGCGAAATGCGCCAGCTGCGCGACCGCGCGCAGCGCGAGCTGGACCGCCTCGAAGAGGTGTGGACGACCTTCACCAAGCTCGAACCGCGCCAGCTCATCGTGGACGAGCAGCTCTACCGCGAGCTGTACGACCGCTACGGCGAGTACTTCACCGGCGGCATGGGCGCCGAGGCCATCCAGAAGCTGGCCAGCGAGTTCGACGTCGACGCCGAGGCCGACTCGCTGCGCGAGACCATCCGCAGCGGCAAGGGGCAGAAGAAGCTGCGCGCCCTGAAGCGGCTCAAGGTCGTCGCGGCCTTCCAGGCCACCGGCAACGACCCGCGCGGCATGGTGCTCGACGCCATCCCCGTGATCCCGCCGGAGCTGCGGCCGATGGTGCAGCTCGACGGTGGCCGCTTCGCCACCTCGGACCTCAACGACCTGTACCGGCGTGTCATCAACCGCAACAACCGCCTCAAGCGACTGATCGACCTCGGCGCCCCCGAGATCATCGTCAACAACGAGAAGCGGATGCTGCAGGAGGCCGTCGACGCGCTGTTCGACAACGGCCGTCGGGGCCGCCCGGTGACCGGGCCAGGTAACCGGCCGCTCAAGTCGCTGTCCGACCTGCTCAAGGGCAAGCAGGGCCGCTTCCGGCAGAACCTGCTCGGTAAGCGCGTCGACTACTCCGGCCGCTCGGTCATCATCGTCGGCCCGCAGCTCAAGCTGCACCAGTGCGGGCTGCCGAAGGACATGGCGCTGGAGCTGTTCAAGCCGTTCGTCATGAAGCGGCTCGTCGACCTCAACCACGCGCAGAACATCAAGTCCGCCAAGCGCATGGTGGAGCGGGCGCGCCCGCAGGTGTGGGACGTGCTGGAAGAGGTCATCAACGGCCACCCCGTGCTGCTCAACCGTGCTCCCACGCTGCACCGCCTCGGTATCCAGGCGTTCGAGCCGCAGCTCGTCGAGGGCAAGGCCATCCAGCTGCACCCGCTGGTGTGCGAGGCGTTCAACGCCGACTTCGACGGTGACCAGATGGCCGTGCACCTGCCGCTGTCGGCGGAGGCGCAGGCCGAGGCGCGCATCCTGATGCTGTCGGCCAACAACATCCTGTCGCCCGCGTCGGGTCGCCCGCTGGCCATGCCGCGACTCGACATGGTGACCGGCCTCTACCACCTCACCCGCGTCGACGAGAACGCCACGGGTGCGGGCTCGGCGTACTCGTCACCCGCCGAGGCGATGATGGCCTACGACCGCAAGCAGCTGTCGCTGCACGCGCCGGTGAAGATCCGGGTCCGGGACCGTCAGCCTGCCAAGGCCGACGAACCGGCCCTGCGCGAGCAGGGCTGGGAGCCGGGCCGGACGTGGACCGCCGAGACCACCCTCGGCCGGGTCCTGTTCAACGACCTGCTGCCCGCGGACTACACGTTCGTGAACGAGCCGCTGCCCAAGAAGCGGCAGGCCGCGATCGTCAACGACCTCGCCGAGCGGTACTCGATGACGCAGGTCGCGCAGACGCTCGACGGGCTCAAGGACGCCGGGTTCCACTGGGCCACCCGGTCCGGGGTCACGGTCGCCATCTCCGACGTGCTCGTGCCGCCGGAGAAGAAGGAGATCCTCGACCAGTACGAGTCCCGCGCCTCGCAGGTGGAGAAGCGCTACCAGCGTGGTCAGCTCTCGCACACCGAGCGCAACAACGAGCTCGTCAAGGTGTGGGGCCAGGCGACCGAGGACGTCGCCAAGGTCATGGAGGAGCACTTCCCCGACGACAACCCGATCTCGATGATCGTGAAGTCCGGCGCGGCGGGCAACATGACCCAGGTGCGGTCGCTGGCCGGTATGCGTGGTCTGGTGTCCAACCCGAAGGGTGAGTACATCCCGCGCCCGATCAAGTCGAACTTCCGTGAGGGCCTGTCGGTGGCGGAGTACTTCATCGCCACGCACGGTGCCCGGAAGGGTCTGGCCGACACCGCGCTGCGGACCGCCGACTCGGGTTACCTGACCCGGCGTCTCGTGGACGTGTCGCAGGACGTCATCGTGCGCGAGACCGACTGCAGCACCACCCGCGGCATCATGATGACCGTCGCGGACGTGCTGCCCGACGGCAAGCTGCTGCGGGCCGAGCACGTGGAGACCAGCGTCTACGCCCGCAGCCTCGCCTCCGACGCGGTGGACGAGCAGGGCAACGTCGTGCTCAACGCGGGCGACGACCTTGGCGACCCCGCCATCGAACGGCTCGTCCAGAGCGGCATCTCCCGGGTGAAGGTCCGCAGCGTCCTCACCTGCGAGTCCGCCATGGGCGTCTGCGCCACCTGCTACGGCCGCTCCATGGCGACCGGTCAGCTGGTGGACGTCGGCGAGGCCGTCGGCATCGTCGCCGCCCAGTCGATCGGTGAGCCCGGCACGCAGCTGACGATGCGGACGTTCCACCAGGGTGGTGTCGCCGGTGACGACATCACCACGGGTCTGCCGCGTGTCACCGAGCTGTTCGAGGCCCGCATCCCGAAGGGCAAGGCGCCCATCGCGGACGTCGACGGCCGGGTGCGGATCGAGGAGAGCGAGCGGTTCTGGAAGATCACGCTCATTCCCGACGACGGCAGCGAGGAGATCGTCTTCGACAAGCTGTCGAAGCGGCAGCGGCTCGCGATCGGTGAGAACGGGCCGCTGGCGGACGGCGACCACGTCAACGTCGGCCAGCCGCTGCTGGAGGGCACCGCCGACCCGCACGAGGTACTCCGGGTCATGGGGCCGCGCGAGGCGCAGATGCACCTGGTGGACGAGGTCCAGAAGGTGTACCGCGCGCAGGGTGTGTCCATCCACGACAAGCACATCGAGGTCATCGTGCGGCAGATGCTGCGCCGCGTGACGATCATCGACTCCGGCTCGACCGAGTTCCTGCCCGGTGAGCTGCCCGAGCGCACCAAGTTCGAGCACGTCAACCGGCAGTCGGTGGCCGAGGGCGGCGAGCCCGCCTCCGGTCGCCCGGTGCTGATGGGCATCACGAAGGCGTCGCTGACCACGGACTCGTGGCTGTCGGCGGCGTCGTTCCAGGAGACCACCCGCGTGCTCACCGACGCGGCCATCAACGGCCGCAGTGACTCGCTCGTGGGCCTCAAGGAGAACGTGATCATCGGTAAGTTGATCCCCGCGGGCACGGGCATCAACCGGTACCGCAACATCCAGGTGCAGCCGACCGAGGAGGCCAGGGTCGCCGCGTACGCGATCCCGTCCTACGACGACGGCTACTACACGCCTGACGTGTTCGGCACCGGCACCGGCGCCGCCGTGCCGCTGGACGACTACGACTTCGGTCGCGACTTCCGCTGACGGACGCCGACCCACTCGGAGTCGAACGACGGAGCCCCCGGGAGCCACCGAGCCCCGGGGGCTCCGTCGCGTCCGGACCCGACTGTTCAGTGTTGCTGAACTATGCTTCATGAACCATCGCTTGTCGTGAACCATCGGTGGCGGCGATCATCTGGTTTGTGATCACCCCCGACACCAAGGACTGGACCTGGGTGCTGCGTGCCCTGTGTCCCGAGTGCGGGTTCGACAGCCGCGCGATCGAGTCCGGCACCGTCCCCGCGCTGCTGCGGGACAACGCCGCCGCCTGGCGCTCACTGCTCGCCGAGGGCGAGGCCACCCGGCCCCGGCGACGGCCGGACGCGTGGTCGACGCTGGAGTACGCCTGCCACGTCCGCGACGCCTGTCGTGTCTACGACGAGCGCCTGACCCGCATGCTCACCGAGGACGGCCCGAGCTATCCCAACTGGGACCAGGACAGGACCGCCGAAGAAGACCGGTACTCCGAGCAGGACCCCGCCCGGGTCGCCACGGAACTCGTCCAGGCCGCCGAGCGGCTCGCGGCCCACTTCGAGCGAGTGTCGGGCGAGCAGTGGCAACGCACCGGGTCCCGCAGCGACGGCGCGCAGTTCACGGTCGACTCGTTCGCCCGGTACTTCATCCACGACCCCGTCCACCACCTCTACGACGTCACCGGAAACCGGGCAGTCTGACCCCGCTCGCCCGCTGGACCGCGTTTTGCCCGCGAAACGCGCACCCCGCCGCAAAGGGGGGCCCGGGGAGCCGGGTTGCCGGCTGAATCGCGTTTAGCCCGCTAAACGCGATCCCGGCAGGGGAAGGGGGCCGGGCCGCTTTCGGGCTTCGAGATGCCACACCAAGGTTGTGAGCTGAACGGCTGCATGATCTTGAAAAGTGTCACCGTCCCCGCGATGCTCTGCGCGCACACCTGTGCGAGATCGAGAGGACATCGCCATGCTCAGACGAATAGGCGGCTTACTCGCCGCGTTGCTGCTCGTCGTGACGGGAACGGCCGTGACGTCCACGGTCACGGCCGCGCCGGCGCACGCCGACAGCTGCTACACGTGGGACCGCACGCTGAAGGAGGGAATGTCCGGCTCCGACGTCCGCCAGCTCCAGATCCGTGTCTCCGGCTACCCGGGGTACCGTTCGGTGCTCGCTCTGGACGGCAAGTTCGGGCCGAGGACCGAGGCCGCGGTCGAGCGCTTCCAGCGGGCCTACGGACTCTCCGTCGACGGCGTGGCGGGCTCCCAGACCTTCAACAAGCTCTACCAGCTCCAGGACGCCGACTGCACGCCGGCCAATTTCTCCTACGGCGAGCTGAACAACTGCAACACCAGCTGGGCAGGCGGGGCCGTCTCCGCGTCCCAGGCCAGGCAGAACGCCCTGGTCTCGATGTGGAAGCTCCAGGCATTGCGCCACGCCCTCGGTGACAAGCCGATCCGCGTGACCAGCGGGTTCCGCAGCCACGCCTGCAACGACCGGGTGGGCGGCATCTCCACCAGCAGGCATCTCTACGGCGACGGCGTCGACCTCGGCAACCTGTCCCACTCGTTCTGCACGATCGCGAAGCGCGCGCGCTACCACGGCTTCAGCAACATCCTCGGCCCCGGCTACCCCGGTCACAACGACCACGTCCACGTGGCCGTCGGGTCCACCACCTGGTCGGCACCCAGCTGCGGGATCTGACACGACCCCCTGACCGCGACTACCGCAGTCCGCCTGCGAAACGCGACCACCCGGCGCGTTTCGCAGGCGGACTCACCGCGTCAGGGCGGTCAGCACCTCCGTGATGCGCGACGGGGTGAGCCGCCCCTGCCAGCTGTACGACACCATGCCGGCCCCCTCGTCCCGCACCGGATCCCCGATGTGCGGCCTGCGATCACGGGCCCAGTCGACGAAATCGGGATAGAACGCGAGCGGGTCTCCCGTCGCGGCCCGCGCTCCGTCGGCGTGAAAGCCGTCGAACGGGCGCCCTGACGCCGCCACGGCCACCACCGAGTAATGCTCGTACGCCGTGCGCGTGCGATGCTCAGCCGTCCGGGTGGTGTACGGCACCGAGAACTCCACGCCGTACACCGGGCGGTACTCGAAGGTGCCCACGAACTCGCAGTTGACGTCCGGCAGCCAGTGGTCCCACCCCACGGACCCGGCTCCGGGAAGCTCGCCCCCTTCCCGGGACTGCCACGGCTTCCTGCTCTTCGACCGCCAGCCGTGGCGGCGCGCCAGCCGGGGCAGCGTCACGAACCGGAACCAGAAGCCCCGGAGTGAGGCCCCGTAGAACACCGCCACCACTCCCAGGACCACCAGGACACCGAGCACCATTCCCAGCTCGTACGGCACGCTGCTGACCGTCCCTTCAGAAGTCGAGTTGCCGTGACGTCGTCGCGGCCGACTGGTCGTCGCCGATGTCACCGGCATCCTGCGCGGTACCGGCATCCTCCACGTATCCCGCGACGCTGTCGGCACTGACCTGCCCCGCGGCGGTGTCGCTCAGGGTGCCGCGCATCGACCGGCCGAATCCCTGCGTCACCCGCTCGCCGACCATGCCGCCGTCCGCGTTGTAGAGCCGCGCCGTCGCGCTGGCCCGGGTTCCGGCCTCGGCCGCCGCGTCGACCTCCATGCGCGCGAGCCCGGCCTGCATGCGCTTGGCGTCCATCGCCTCGCGGAAGCTGTTGCCCTGCCGCGACATCCACTGCTTCAACCGGGACAGCAGATCCTGCACCTTGTCGAGCAGTCTGCGCAGCTTGCCGACCTGCTGCGTGGCCCGCGACCCCGTCTGTGCGACCCGGACACCGGTCGCGGTTCCCGCCGCCGCGGTCGAGGCGCCCGCCGTGGGGACGGCGGCGGCCAGCGCGGGCACCCAGATCATGACGAGCCACGTGATCAACTCGGTCAGCAGAGCCTTGATGAACTCCTCGATGACCGTCATGATCATGCTGCTGATCTGGAGCAGCTGCGAGATGTTGCCAGCCTCGCCCGCGACGGCCCGAATGCCCTTGGCGAACTCACCGAGCTTCGCCGCCGCGGCCTCGGCGGCATCACCCTCCCAACCGGCGAGCGCGGCCATCGCGTCCTGGCCGAACTTGTCGCCGAACTGGACGATGCCCTCACCGATCGCGCTGAAGTTGCCCGCCGCGTTCGCCAGCGCGGGCCCGTCACCGCTCACCATGTGAATCAGATCCTGCAGCGGCTGGCAGACCGAGATGAGGAAGTCGAGTCCTTCCCCGACGAGCGTGCCGATCGGGTCGGTCGCGAGGCTCGAGGCCGTACCCATGCACGAGTTGACGAACCCGGTGCCCTCCGTGGCGAGGCCCTGGACCTCGGACAGCGACAGATCACCGTCCGACAGCGCCGACGCGCCGCTCTCGAAGATCTTGACGGCGTCCCCGCCGCCGAACGGAAGGGCCTCCACCACCGTCCGCCCGTAGGAGGTCTCCTCCTCGAGCTCGATACTGCCCAGTGGATCGTTGCTCATGGAACTGTGGTCTCTCCTCTGATCTCAGGCGCGGATATCGCGGATCGCGGTGCTGTGCAGTTCTCTGGCGATGTCGCGCAGCACGCGCTGGTGCGCCTCGTCCGTGCTGCGGTAGCGCCCCGCCGCCGCCCGGAACTTGTCCGAGGCCGACTGCAGACCGTTCTCCATGTCGGACATCAGCGACGTCAGATCACCGAGCATCTCGGAATACGACTGCTTCACGAAAAGCCCGACGATTCCCCACGATTCGTCACCGACATCGGCTTCCCGCACGAGGCCGCTGACGTCGGTCACGGCGGCCTTGTCGCCGGCCAGCTTCTCCGAATACGCCTCCAGGGCGTCCGGGTTGACGTTGAATCCGCTCACGAATGGTTCTCCTTGGAAACGTGGTGCTGAGGGGACCGAGGGGAGTGGGGGGACACGGCGCCCCCGTCCCGTCCGGCGAGGGTGCTGTGTTCGCTGTGTTCGCTGTGGTCGCCGAGGTCACGGCGTTCGCGGGCGGCCATCCACAGGAGCAACCCGCCCGCCGCGCCACCCGCCACACCGCCACCGAGCAGCGCGCCCGCGTCGAGCGGCCCGGCCAGCAGCGGATGCGGCCAGATCGGTGCGATCGTGACCTCTACGACGTCGCCCTCGTCCGGCACGGGGCCCTCCAGCCAGATCGCCTCGACGGCGTGGTGTTGCCCGTCCTGCGAGTACGTACCCGCGACGGTCGCGAGGTGCCGGTTGTTGTGCGGGCCTCCCGACTCGGTGCTGGCGGTGACCCGCAGCGCCACCGGGTCGTCACTCAGGTAATGGGCCACGGCGTTGATCGTGGCGGTGCCACCCGCGACGACCAGCCCGAGCCCGAGCCCGCCGAGCAGCAGCCACGGCCACACGATCGAGATCCGACCGTCCGCCCGCTGCCTGCGCAACCTGCCCGCCAGTGAGAACAGGAACGTCAGTGCCGCGGGGACCACGACGATCACCAGCAGTACACCGAGGAAGGCGCTCCACCCGATGGCGACGATCGCCCAGGTCAACGTGACCGCGATGCCGAGCAGCCAGCCCACGACGACCAGCACGGTCCCGGCCCGCTGTCGCGCGTGCCCCGATGCGACCTCCGATTCCGAGGCAGCGGTGTCGGGGCCGGGCACGAAACCCCGTACCCGTCTGCGCACGGTGACACCCAGCCGCCCGACACCGAATGCCAGCAGGTAACCGAGCACGATGAAGGCGGGCAGTAGTTCGTCGAACGTCATACGGGTGCTTGGTCAGCGGCCGTCGTCGAAGAGGTTCTTGAGGAAGTCGTCCCCGGCCGAGCCCGCGTCGGACCCCGGCGGTGGCGCGGTGGGGCCGCGCCCGGCACCGGCGTCGTCACTGTCGAGGAAGTCCTGGTGTGAGTAGTCGTCGTGGTACTCGTCCTCCGGTCGCACCGAACGACGGGCGGGACGCTCCTGCTCCATGCGCTCCCGCAACTCCTCGGGTGAGGTGCCGAACAGCTGCGCCTGGGTCTCTACGACCTGATCGGTGAGGTTCAGCTCTCCGCCCATGTGCTCGTCGACCACTCCGGCCTGCTGCCGTGCCGCCTCCGCCACGGCCTCCTGGATCGTCGAGAGCAGGGCCGAGGACAGCGCCTGTGGCTGCTGCGCCATGGCCCGCTCGTCGAGGCGGATGTCCTTGATCGACCCACCCGGACCGGCGACGACCGTGACGCTGCGGTCGGAGCTCGACACCGTGGCCTCGAGCGCGGCGATCTCACTGCGCATCCGCCCGACACCCGCGAGCTGGTCATCGACTTTCCTGAGTTTCGACTGGAACTGCTCGAACTGGGCGACGAGCCGCTCGAACTCCGCGGACACTGGGGCCTCCGTCACTACCTTGATCAATCGAACGAACACGGTCAGCGATCAATGATGAACCAGAACGGGGTCCGTTCGTGGCCGGTTCGGGTAAGCTGGGGAAAACGAGGCCACTCGTCCGGGCACCGATCGGCGGTCGTAGTCGACCCCCGATGTGGTAGCCGTTTATGTGGGCGGGTATCTTTGACGACCGTGCCCGGCAGCTGTCGGGCCCTCCGTGTGCCTTCAGGTCACGGCTGGGTACTCCGGTGCCCTGCTGCGGGCTGGTCACCGGAGTTCCACGGCAATCCCGATGGAAGTTGACGGGCCGTTCGCGGCCCCGACACGGGCCGACACGCCCGACCGCGGGGACCGGGGAGACAACGTAGAGCTAAGTAGGACGCAACAGAAGGCTGGTCCATTGCCCACGATCCAGCAGCTGGTCCGTAAGGGCCGCCAGGACAAGGCTGCCAAGCAGAAGACGGCGGCGCTCAAGGGGAGCCCGCAGCGTCGTG
Source organism: Saccharomonospora piscinae (assembly GCF_005862235.1). Taxonomy (GTDB): domain Bacteria; phylum Actinomycetota; class Actinomycetes; order Mycobacteriales; family Pseudonocardiaceae; genus Saccharomonospora; species Saccharomonospora piscinae. Next base: position 967,233 of record NZ_VCEK01000002.1, read on the forward strand.
GTGTGTGCACCCGCGTGTACACGACCACGCCCAAGAAGCCCAACTCGGCCCTGCGCAAGGTCGCCCGCGTGAAGCTGAGCAACGGCATCGAGGTCACGGCCTACATCCCCGGTGAGGGTCACAACCTGCAGGAGCACTCGATGGTGCTCGTGCGTGGCGGCCGTGTGAAAGACCTGCCGGGGGTTCGCTACAAGATCATCCGCGGTTCGCTCGACACCCAGGGTGTGAAGAACCGCAAGCAGGCGCGCAGCCGGTACGGCGCGAAGAAGGAGAAGAGCTAATGCCCCGCAAGGGTCCGGCCCCGAAGCGGCCGCTGATCGCTGATCCGGTGTACGCATCTCCGCTCGTCACCCAGCTGGTGAACAAGGTGCTGCAGGATGGCAAGCGCTCCATCGCCGAGCGCATCGTCTACGGCGCCCTGGAGGGCGCGCGGGAGAAGACCGGCACCGACCCGGTCGTCACGCTGAAGCGAGCGCTCGACAACGTGAAGCCCACCCTCGAGGTGAAGAGCCGCCGTGTCGGTGGCGCCACCTACCAGGTGCCGATCGAGGTCAAGCCCGGCCGCTCGACGACCCTTGCGCTGCGTTGGATCACCTCGTACGCCCGCCAGCGGCGTGAGAAGACCATGATCGAACGCCTGCAGAACGAGCTGCTCGACGCGAGCAACGGCCTCGGGGCCAGCGTGAAGCGCCGCGAGGACACGCACAAGATGGCCGAGTCCAACAAGGCCTTCGCTCACTACCGCTGGTGATCGACAGCGGTGAACCGCGGAAACACCGTCGCCCGGTCCGATTGACCGAGCCAATGCCGGGTTCCACGTTCGAGACAGGGGAACATTCAAGTGGCACGTGAAGTGCTGACAGACCTGAACAAGGTCCGCAACATCGGCATCATGGCCCACATCGACGCCGGTAAGACCACCACCACCGAACGGATCCTGTTCTACACCGGGATCAACTACAAGCTCGGTGAGGTCCACGACGGCGCGGCCACGATGGACTGGATGGAGGAGGAGCAGAAGCGGGGTATCACCATCACCTCGGCTGCCACCACCACCTTCTGGACCGATTACCAGATCAACATCATCGACACCCCGGGTCACGTCGACTTCACCGTCGAGGTGGAGCGTTCGCTGCGTGTGCTCGACGGCGCCGTCGCCGTGTTCGACGGCAAGGAAGGTGTCGAGCCGCAGTCCGAGCAGGTCTGGCGCCAGGCGGACAAGTACGAGGTCCCTCGCATCTGCTTCGTCAACAAGATGGACAAGCTCGGTGCGGACTTCTACTTCACCGTCGGCACGATCGAGGAGCGCCTCGGCGCCCGCCCGCTCGTCCTCCAGCTTCCGATCGGTGCCGAGAGCGACTTCCAGGGCGTCATCGACCTGGTCCGCATGAAGGCGCTGACCTGGCGTGGCGAGGTCAAGAAGGGCGAGGACTACGCGGTCGAGGACATCCCGGCCGAACTCGCCGACCGCGCCGCGGAGTACCGCGAGAAGCTCGTCGAGGCGGCCGCCGAGACCGACGACGACCTCATGGAGAAGTACCTCGGCGGTGAGGAGCTGACGCAGGACGAGATCAAGTCCGCCGTCCGCAAGCTCACCATCGATCGCGAGGCCTTCCCCGTGCTGGCCGGCTCCGCGTTCAAGAACAAGGGCGTGCAGCCCATGCTCGACGCGGTGCTGGACTACCTGCCGTCGCCGCTCGACATGCCGCCGGTCGAAGGTCTGCTGCGGGACGGCGAGACCCAGGCCGTGCGCAAGCCGTCGACCGAGGAGCCCTTCGCCGCGCTCGTCTCGAAGATCGCGGTGCACCCGTTCTTCGGCAAGCTGACCTACATCCGCGTGTACTCCGGAAAGGTCGCCTCCGGCACCCAGGTCATCAACGCGACCAAGGAGCGCAAGGAGCGCATCGGAAAGCTCTTCCAGATGCACTCCAACAAGGAGAACCCCGTCGACGAGGCCCAGGCCGGCCACATCTACGCGGTGCAGGGCCTCAAGGACACCACCACGGGTGACACGCTCGCCGACCCGCAGAACCCGATCGTCCTCGAGTCGATGACCTTCCCCGAGCCGGTCATCAAGGTGGCCATCGAGCCCAAGACGAAGGCCGACCAGGAAAAGCTGTCCGCGGCGATCCAGAAGCTCGCCGAGGAGGACCCGACGTTCCGGGTCAGCCAGGACGAGGAGACCGGTCAGACGATCATCGAGGGCATGGGTGAGCTCCACCTCGAGGTCCTCGTGAACCGTATGAAGACCGACTTCAGGGTCGAGGCGAACATCGGTAAGCCTCAGGTTTCCTACCGCGAGACCATTCGCAAGACGGTCGACAAGCTCGAGTACACCCACAAGAAGCAGACCGGTGGTTCGGGTCAGTTCGCGCGGGTGATCGTCAAGCTGGAGCCGCTGGACACCACGTCGGCGGAAGGTGCGCTCTACGAGTTCGACAACAAGGTCACCGGTGGGCGCGTGCCCCGGGAGTACATCCCGTCGGTGGACGAGGGTGCGCAGGACGCCATGCAGTACGGCGTGCTGGCCGGCTACCCGCTGGTCGGTCTCAAGCTCACCCTGCTGGACGGTGCGTACCACGAGGTCGACTCCTCGGAAATGGCCTTCAAGATCGCCGGTTCGATGGCGCTCAAGGAAGCCGCGAGGAAGGCGGGCCCGGTACTGCTGGAGCCGATGATGGCGGTCGAGGTGACCACGCCCGAGGACTACATGGGTGACGTCATCGGTGACCTGAACTCCCGCCGTGGCCAGATCCAGGCCATGGAGGAGCGGTCGGGGACGCGCGTCGTGAAGGCGCTCGTGCCTCTGTCGGAGATGTTCGGGTACGTGGGCGACCTGCGGTCTAAGACCCAGGGTCGTGCCAACTACACGATGGTCTTCGACTCCTACGCGGAGGTTCCGTCGAACGTCGCGAAGGAGATCATCGCGAAGGCGACGGGGGAGTGAGCATCGCGTGAGTCCGTACTCACGCGGCGCGGAGCGACCCCGGAGTCGAGCCATGGCTAGCGCGAAGGCGACGGGGGAGTAAGAACCCGGAGCACCCAAAAGCGGGCGCGAAAGGGGCCTTCCCCTAAGGTCCGCACAACCGAGCAGAACGAATAGCCGATCGGCAGCCACGCTGGGTCGGCAGCAAGTAAGTCCAGGAGGACATTCCAGTGGCGAAGGCGAAGTTCGAGCGGAGCAAGCCGCACGTCAACATCGGGACCATCGGTCACGTCGACCACGGCAAGACCACGCTGACCGCGGCGATCACCAAGGTGCTTCACGACCGGTACCCGGAGCTGAACCAGTCGCGGGCGTTCGACCAGATCGACAACGCTCCCGAAGAGAAGCAGCGCGGGATTACGATCAACATCTCGCACGTCGAGTACCAGACGGAGAAGCGCCACTACGCGCACGTCGACGCTCCCGGTCACGCTGACTACATCAAGAACATGATCACCGGCGCGGCCCAGATGGACGGTGCGATCCTCGTGGTCGCGGCCACCGACGGCCCGATGCCGCAGACGCGCGAGCACGTGCTGCTCGCCCGTCAGGTCGGCGTGCCCTACATCGTGGTGGCCCTCAACAAGTCCGACATGGTCGACGACGAGGAGATCCTCGAGCTCGTCGAGATGGAGGTCCGTGAGCTGCTGAGCTCGCAGGACTTCCCCGGCGACGACGCTCCGGTGGTGCGCGTGTCCGGCCTCAAGGCGCTCGAGGGCGACGAGAAGTGGGCCGACAGCGTGCTCGAGCTCATGAACGCGGTCGACGACAACATCCCGGACCCCGAGCGCGAGATCGACAAGCCGTTCCTCATGCCGATCGAGGACGTCTTCACGATCACCGGTCGCGGTACGGTCGTCACCGGCCGGATCGAGCGCGGCGAGATCAAGCTGAACGAAGAGGTCGAGCTCGTCGGCATCCGTCCCGACGCCCGCAAGACCACCGTGACCAGCATCGAGATGTTCAACAAGATGCTCGACTACGGCCAGGCCGGCGACAACGCCGCCCTGCTGCTGCGTGGCATCAAGCGTGAGGACGTCGAGCGCGGTCAGGTCGTGACGAAGCCCGGCACCACCACCCCGCACACCGAGTTCGAGGGCTCGGCGTACATCCTGTCCAAGGACGAGGGTGGCCGGCACACGCCGTTCTTCAACAACTACCGTCCGCAGTTCTACTTCCGGACCACGGACGTGACCGGTGTCGTGACCCTGCCCGAGGGCACCGAGATGGTCATGCCCGGCGACAACACCGAGATCTCGGTGCAGCTGATCCAGCCGATCGCCATGGACGAGGGTCTGCGGTTCGCCATCCGTGAGGGTGGCCGTACCGTCGGCGCCGGCCAGGTCACCAAGATCGTCAAGTAAGTCACCCACCCCGGGTGCGGATGTCATGCGGCGATGTGGCATCCTATTAGGGTTGCTCGACGCGGGGCGGCCGATTTCGCAAGGACATAGGGCTTGTGAGAAATCGGCCGCCCCGGCGTGAGCGCCCCGGGCTCGCACAGGTGTGAGTCAGGAGTGTTCGGCCGGCTGGTCGGTGCTCCGTGGAAGAAGACCTAGCGGCACGACAACGTTCCTGCGGGAGCGGTCTGCGCAGTGGGTGCGACACGCCCGACCGCGTGGACCGGGAGCAGAGCGCTGACGTGCGGTAACAGCGGTACGAGACGATTCCTCGACTGCCCGGCGCCTGCCAGCGGCCGGTGCTCGGCGATCGAGGGCAGGCCGGAATGGCCGGCCCGAGGAGTCGATGTCGGGCCGGTCGAGGACGAGACGGTAAGGAACCATGGCGGGACAGAAGATCCGCATCAGGCTCAAGGCCTACGACCACGAGGCGATCGACGCCAGCGCGCGCAAGATCGTCGAGACGGTGACGCGCACCGGCGCCTCGGTCGTCGGACCTGTGCCGCTGCCCACCGAGAAGAACGTTTACTGCGTGATCCGTTCGCCGCACAAGTACAAGGACTCGCGCGAGCACTTCGAGATGCGCACGCACAAGCGTCTGATCGACATCCTCGACCCGACGCCGAAGACGGTGGACGCGCTCATGCGCATCGACCTCCCGGCGAGCGTCGACGTCAACATCCAGTAAGCGTTGGTCGAGCGGCGGAGATAGAGACTCATGTCTGAGAGGCAAGTGAAGGGCATTCTGGGCACCAAGCTCGGTATGACCCAGGTCTTCGACGAGAACAACCGGATCGTTCCGGTGACCGTCGTCAAGGCCGGGCCGAACCTGGTGACCCAGGTGCGCAACAACGAAAAGGACGGCTACGCGGCCGTGCAGCTGGCCTTCGGTGGCATCGACCCACGCCGGGTGAACAAGCCGGAGACGGGGCACTTCGACAAGGCCGGAGTGACGCCGCGGCGCTACCTCGCCGAGCTCCGCACGATCGACGCGGGCGAGTACGAGGTCGGCCAGGAGATCACCGCCGAGGTGTTCTCCGACGGTGCGGTCGTCGACATCACCGGCACCACCAAGGGCAAGGGCTACGCGGGTGTCATGAAGCGCCACGGCTTCCACGGCCAGGGCGCCAGCCACGGTAACCAGGCCAAGCACCGTGCTCCTGGCTCGATCGGTGGTTGCGCCACCCCGGGCCGCGTGTTCAAGGGCATGCGCATGGCAGGCCGCATGGGCAGTGACCGCGTCACCACTCAGGGGCTGACCGTCCACTCGGTGCGAGCCGACGACGGCCTCATCCTGATCAAGGGCGCGGTTCCCGGTCCCAAGGGCGGCCTGGTGTTCGTGCGCAGTGCCGCGAAGGGTGGTGTGAACCAGTGACCGCGACGGTCGAGTTGAAGACCCCTGCGGGTGAGGCCCAGGGCTCCGTCGAGCTCCCTGGCGAGATCTTCGACGTGCAGGCGAACATTCCGCTGATGCACCAGGTCGTTGTGGCCCAGATGGCGGCGGCACGCCAGGGCACGCACGACACGAAGACCCGTGGCGAGGTGCGTGGCGGTGGCCGCAAGCCGTACCGCCAGAAGGGCACCGGCCGGGCCCGCCAGGGTTCGGTGCGCGCGCCCCAGTTCGCGGGCGGTGGCACCGTCCACGGCCCGACGCCGAGGGACTACACCCAGCGGACGCCGAAGAAGATGAAGGCCGCCGCGCTGCGTGGCGCGCTGTCGGACCGTGCTCGGGCCGGCCAGGTGCATGTCGTCACCGAGCTCGTCTCGGCGGAGAAGCCCTCCACCAAGGCGGCCAAGTCCGCACTCGCGGCGGTGACCCAGGCCAAGCGCGTGCTGCTCGTGGTGCATCGCGACGACCAGCGCGACACGCTGTCGGCTCGCAACCTGCCGACCGTGCACCTGATCACCCCTGACCAGCTCAACACCTACGACGTGCTGGTCAACGACGACGTGGTGTTCACGAAGGCCGCCTTCGACGCGTTTCTCGCCGGTCCCGTGAAGGGCAAGCGCGCCGCGTCGGCGCCGAGCGCCGAAGGGAGTGACGAGCAGTGAGCTCCGTGGCCATCCCCGACCCGCGCGACGTCCTGATCGCGCCGGTGATCTCCGAGAAGTCCTACGGGCTGCTCGATGACCACAAGTACACGTTCCTGGTTCGCCCGGACGCCAACAAGACCCAGATCAAGATCGCGGTCGAGAAGGTCTTCGGAGTGAAGGTGATCAGCGTCAACACGCTGAACCGGTCGGGCAAGCGCAAGCGCACCCGCTTCGGCTACGGCAAGCGCAAGGACACCAAGCGCGCCATCGTGACGCTGTCGGCCGAGAGCAAGCCGATCGAGATCTTCGGCGGACCAGCCGCGTAAGGGACTGAGACGACATGGGCATCCGCAAGTACAAGCCAACCACCCCGGGGCGCCGGGGCTCCTCGGTCGCCGACTTCGCCGAGATCACCCGGTCTGAGCCGGAGAAGTCGCTGCTGCGCCCGCTGCACGGCAGCGGTGGCCGCAACTCGGGCGGCAAGATCACCACCCGGCACAAGGGTGGCGGCCACAAGCGCGCCTACCGGCTCGTGGACTTCCGTCGCAACGACAAGGACGGCGTCCCGGCCAAGGTCGCGCACATCGAGTACGACCCCAACCGCAGCGCCCGCATCGCTCTGCTGCACTACGCGGACGGGGAGAAGCGCTACATCATCGCCCCCGACAAGCTGAAGCAGGGCGCCCGCGTGGAGAGCGGTCCGAGGGCCGACATCAAGCCGGGCAACAACCTTCCGCTGCGCAACATCCCGGTCGGTACCGTGATCCACGCGATCGAGCTGCGGCCCGGCGGTGGCGCGAAGATCGCCCGGTCCGCCGGCGCACGGGTTCAGCTCGTCGCCAAGGACGGCCCGTATGCGCAGCTGCGCATGCCGTCGGGCGAGATCCGCAACGTCGACGTGCGCAACCGCGCCACCGTCGGCGAGGTCGGCAACTCCGAGCACTCCAACATCAACTGGGGTAAGGCGGGCCGTAACCGCTGGCGGGGCAAGCGTCCGACCGTTCGCGGTGTGGTCATGAACCCGGTCGACCACCCGCACGGTGGTGGTGAGGGTCGCACCTCGGGTGGCCGTCACCCGGTGAACCCGAAGGGCAAGCCGGAGGGCCGCACCCGCCGGAACAAGCCCAGCGACAAGTTGATCGTCCGCCGTAGGCGTACCGGCAAGAAGCGCTGAGTAGGGAGGTAGCCACAGATGCCACGTAGCCTGAAAAAGGGTCCGTTCGTGGACGACCACCTGCTCAAGAAGGTGGACACGCTCAACGAGTCGGGCAAGAAGACCGTCATCAAGACCTGGTCTCGCCGTTCCACGATCATCCCGGACATGCTCGGCCACACCATCGCGGTGCACGACGGCCGCAAGCACGTGCCGGTGTTCGTCACCGAGGCGATGGTCGGGCACAAGCTGGGCGAGTTCGCCCCGACGCGGACCTTCAAGGGTCACGTCAAGGATGACCGCAAGTCGCGCCGCCGCTGAGCGCGCACCGAGAAGGGGAAGTAACGATGAACGCGCGTAATGACGCGGTGGCCGAGGCAGAGGAGCTGCCCACGGCTTTCGCGCGGGCTCGCTTCGTCCGGGACTCGCCGACCAAGGTGCGCCGGGTGATTGAGCTGATCAAGGGTCGTAACGCCAGCGAGGCGCTCGCCGTGCTCCGGTTCTCGCCGCAGGCGGCCAGCAGCCCCGTGGCCAAGGTGCTCGCGAGCGCCATGGCCAACGCGGAGAACAACCTCGACCTCGACCCGGACACGCTCTGGGTCAAGAACGCCTACGCCGACGAGGGTCCGACGCTCAAGCGCATCCGCCCGCGGGCCCAGGGCCGCGCGTACCGGATTCGCAAGCGGACCAGCCACATCACCGTGGAGGTCGAGTCGCGTCCTGAGGCCAAGGCGAAGTCGACGAGCAAGAAGAAGGCAGGTGGCCGGTAGTGGGCCAGAAGATCAACCCGCACGGCTTCCGGCTCGGGATCACCACGGACTGGAAGTCCCGCTGGTACGCGGACAAGCAGTACTCCGAGTACGTCGCCGAGGACGTCAAGATCCGCAAGCTCCTGTCCACCGGGATGGAGCGGGCCGGCATCTCCAAGGTCGAGATCGAGCGGACCCGTGACCGGGTCCGGGTCGACATCCACACCGCTCGTCCCGGCATCGTCATCGGTCGCCGCGGCGCGGAGGCCGACCGGATCCGGGGCGCGCTGGAGAAGCTGACCGGCAAGCAGGTGCAGCTGAACATCCTCGAGGTCAAGAACTCCGAGTCCGACGCCCAGCTCGTCGCGCAGGGCATCGCGGAGCAGCTTTCGAACCGTGTCGCGTTCCGTCGTGCCATGCGCAAGGCGATCCAGACGTCGATGCGTTCGCCGCAGGTCAAGGGCATTCGCGTGCAGTGCAGCGGTCGTCTCGGCGGTGCCGAGATGTCGCGCTCCGAGCACTACCGCGACGGCCGGGTGCCGCTGCACACGCTGCGCGCCGACATTGACTACGGCTTCTTCGAGGCCCGCACGACGTTCGGCCGTATCGGCGTCAAGGTGTGGATCTACAAGGGCGAGCTGATCGGTGGCCTGAAGGCGAAGCAGGAGCGTGAGGCGGCGGCCGCCGCCGAGCGTGCCCCGCGTCGCGAGCGCCCCGCACGTCGTCGTTCCGGTGCGGCGGGCAACGCCGGGCAGGGCGAGGCGAAGGCTGCCCCGTCGCAGGGTCAGAGTGGTGCCCAGACCGACACCGACGCCGCGGCCGCGCAGGCCCCGCAGGTGGCGGCACCGGACGCCGCAGAGAAAACGGAGGGCTGAGGCGTGCTCATCCCACGCAAGGTCAAGTACCGCAAGCAGCACGCGCCGAAGCGTTCCGGCGCCGCCAAGGGCGGCACGAAGGTGAACTTCGGCGAGTACGGCATCCAGGCCATCGAGCACGGATACGTGACCAACCGGCAGATCGAGTCCGCTCGTATCGCCATGACCAGGCACGTCAAGCGTGGCGGCAAGATCTGGATCAACATCTTCCCGGACCGCCCGCTGACCAAGAAGCCCGCCGAGACCCGCATGGGTTCCGGTAAGGGCTCGCCGGAGTGGTGGGTGGCCAACGTGAAGCCCGGTCGGGTGATGTTCGAGATGAGCTTCCCGAACGAGACCGTGGCCCGCGAGGCGATGCGCCGCGCGATCCACAAGCTCCCGATGAAGTGCAGGATCGTGACTCGTGAAGGTGGTGAGTTCTGATGGCGAAGGCCGGAGGAGTGGCGGCGTCAGAACTTCGTGAGCTCACTGCCGAGGAGCTCGTGCTGCGCCTGAAGGAGTCCAAGGAGGAGTTGTTCAACCTCCGGTTCCAGATGGCCACCGGGCAGCTCGACAACAACCGCAGGCTGCGCACGGTGCGCGCGGACATCGCCCGCATCTACACCGTGATGCGGGAGCGGGAGCTCGGTCTGTCCGTCTCCCCCGAGGAGAACGAGAGTGAGGGTGCCGCATGACGGAGGCGGTGCAGAACAAGGAGTCCGGTCGTAACTACCGGAAGGTCCGCGAAGGTCTCGTCGTGTCCGACAAGATGGACAAGACGATCGTCGTGGAACTCGAGGACCGTAAGAAGCACCCGCTCTACGGCAAGGTCATGCGCACCACCAAGAAGGTGAAGGTGCACGACGAGCAGAACGCCGCGGGCGTGGGTGACCGGGTCATGCTCATGGAGACCCGACCGCTGTCCGCCACCAAGCGGTGGCGGCTCGTCGAGATCCGTGAGAAGGCCAAGTAATCAGGGGCAGCTGACAGCCCCGTTCGTTCCGCCAGGCTCGGCCCAGGCCGAGAACCGGCGCGACATACAGGAGTTGACGTGATCCAGCAGGAGTCGCGACTGCGAGTCGCCGACAACACGGGTGCCAAGGAGATCCTGACCATCCGGGTGCTCGGTGGCTCGGGGCGGCGCTACGCGGGTATCGGTGACATCATCGTCGCCACCGTCAAGGACGCCATCCCGGGCGCCAACGTGAAGCGTGGTGACGTCGTCAAGGCCGTCATCGTCAGGACGGTGAAGGAGAAGCGTCGCCCCGACGGCTCCTACATCCGGTTCGACGAGAACGCCGCAGTGCTCATCAAGAACGACAACGAACCGCGAGGCACACGCATCTTCGGCCCGGTTGGCCGCGAGCTGCGCGATCGGAAGTTCATGAAGATCATCTCGCTCGCGCCGGAGGTGCTCTGAATGAAGGTCAAGAAGGGCGACACGGTCCTCGTCATCGCAGGCAAGGACAAGGGCGCCAAGGGCAAAGTGATCAAGGCATACCCGGAGCGCCAGCGCGTGCTGGTCGAGGGTGTCAACCGGATCAAGAAGCACACCCGGATCACCCAGACCCAGCGTGGTGCTCAGTCTGGCGGGATCGTCACCCAGGAAGCCAGCATCCACGTGTCGAACGTGATGGTCGTCGACCCCGACGGCAAGCCGACCCGGGTGGGCTACCGCATCGGCGAGGACGGCAAGAAGGTTCGTATCTCGCGTAGGACGGGCAAGGACATCTGATGACGACCGCAGAGAAGACGTACCCGACACCGCGGTTGAAGACCCGGTACCGCGAGGAACTCGCCGGGCAGCTGCGCGAGGAGTTCGGCTACACCAACCCGCACCAGATTCCCGGTGTGGTCAAGGTCGTGGTCAACATGGGCGTCGGTGACGCCGCTCGCGACAGCAAGCTCATCGAGGGCGCGATCCGCGACCTGGCCACCATCACCGGGCAGAAGCCCGAGATTCGGCGGGCCCGCAAGTCGATCGCGCAGTTCAAGCTCCGTGAGGGACAGCCGATCGGTGCGCGCACCACGCTGCGCGGCGACCGCATGTGGGAGTTCCTGGATCGGCTGCTGACCATCGCGCTGCCGCGTATCCGCGACTTCCGCGGGCTGTCCGACCGGCAGTTCGACGGCAATGGCAACTACACGTTCGGTCTCACCGAGCAGTCGATGTTCCACGAGATCAACCCGGACTCCATCGACCGCCCGCGCGGCATGGACGTCACGGTCGTCACCAGCGCCAACACCGACGACGAGGGTCGCTCGCTGCTGCGCAAGCTCGGTTTCCCCTTCAAGGAGGCGTGATCAGATGGCCAAGAAAGGTCTGATCGCCAAGGCTGCCCGCAAGCCCAAGTTCGGGGTGCGCGCCTACACCCGCTGCCAGCGCTGCGGCCGGCCCCGCTCGGTCTACCGCAAGTTCGGCCTGTGCCGGATCTGCCTGCGGGAGATGGCGCATGCGGGGCAGCTCCCCGGCGTGAACAAGTCGAGCTGGTGAAGGCTCTCTGACGTCCCCTGCCACGCAGGGACCCACCCCACTTCGCCACAGGCCCCGCAAGGGGGAACCAGGGCGAGAAAGGTTGACAGGTCACCATGACGATGACCGACCCGATCGCAGACTTCCTGACACGTCTGCGGAACGCGAACTCGGCGTACCACGACACGGTCGTGCTGCCGCACTCGAAGATCAAGACGAACATCGCCGAGATCCTCAAGCGCGAGGGCTACATCTCGGACTACCGCACCGAGCCGGGCGAGAAGCACCGGAACCTGGTCGTGGAGCTGAAGTTCGGCCCGAATCGGGAGCGCAGCATCGCGGGCCTCCGCCGCGTGTCGAAGCCCGGCCTTCGGGTGTACGCGAAATCGACCAACCTGCCCAGCGTTCTGGGTGGCCTCGGCGTGGCGATCATCTCGACGTCGTCCGGGCTGCAGACCGACCGGCAGTGCAAGCGCAACGGCGTGGGCGGGGAAGTCCTCGCCTACGTCTGGTGAGGAAGGGGGACTGGCATGTCACGCATCGGTAAGCTGCCGATCACCGTCCCCGGCGGGGTCGATGTGAACATCGACGGGCAGCACATCACGGTCAAGGGGCCGAAGGGCACCCTCGAGCACACCGTTCCCGAGCCCATCACCGTCGAGCGCGACGAGGACGGCGCGCTGCAGGTGACGCGTCCGGACGACGAGCGCGAGAGCCGCTCGCTGCACGGTCTCACCCGTACGCTGGTGAACAACCTGGTCGTCGGTGTCACCAACGGCTACACCAAGCGCATGGAGATCCACGGCGTCGGTTACCGGGTGCAGGCCAAGGGGCAGGACCTCGAGTTCGCCCTCGGTTTCAGCCACCCGGTTCTGATCGAGGCCCCGGAGGGCATCACGTTCACGGTGGAGAGCCCGACGAAGTTCTCGGTCTCCGGTATCGACAAGCAGAGGGTCGGCCAGACCGCGGCCGTCATTCGCAAGCTGCGCCGCCCCGACCCCTACAAGGGCAAGGGCCTGCGCTACGAGGGCGAGCGCATCCGCCGCAAGGTCGGGAAGACGGGTAAGTGATCATGAGCGAAACGGTTACGAAGCGCAAGCCGGTCGGCAAGGACATCTCGACCCGCCGTCGCGCCGGCAAGATCCGTCGCCACAACCGCCTGCGCAAGAAGATCGAGGGCACCGCGCAGCGTCCGCGGCTGTCGGTGAAGCGGTCCTCGCGCCACCTCGTCGTTCAGCTGATCGACGACCTGGCGGGGCACACCGTGGCTTCGGCCTCCACACTCGAGGCGGACGTCCGTGCCCTCGAGGGCGACAAGAAGGCCAAGGCCGCCAAGGTCGGCGAGCTGGTCGCGGCCCGCGCCAAGGCGGCGGGCATCTCCAGTGCGGTGTTCGACCGGGGCGGCAACGCCTACCACGGCCGTATCGCCGCGCTGGCCGACGCCGCCCGCGAGGGTGGGTTGGAGTTCTGACATGAACAAGATTCTCGAGAACGGAAGGAACGCCTGATGCCGGGACGTACGCGGCAATCCGGCGGCCAGGGCGGACCCGGCGGCGACCGCGAGCGCGGTGGCGGCCGGGACCGCAGGGACCGCCGTGACGGTGGCCGTGGCGGGGCGGCCCAGGACAAGACCCCGCACCTCGAGCGCGTCGTCGCCATCAACCGCGTCGCGAAGGTCGTCAAGGGTGGTCGGCGCTTCAGCTTCACCGCGCTGGTTGTCGTCGGTGACGGCGACGGCCAGGTCGGCGTCGGCTACGGCAAGGCCAAGGAGGTTCCCGCGGCGATCGCCAAGGGTGTCGAGGAGGCGAAGAAGAGCTTCTTCCGCGTGCCTCGCATCGCGGGCACCATCCCGCACCCTGTGCAGGGTGAGGAAGCCGCCGGTGTGGTGCTCCTGCGCCCCGCCAGCGCCGGTACCGGTGTGATCGCCGGTGGCGCCGTGCGTGCCGTGCTGGAGTGCGCGGGCGTCCACGACGTGCTGTCGAAGTCGCTGGGCAGCGACAACGCGATCAACATCGTGCACGCGACCGTGCGGGCGCTCAAGGACCTGCAGCGCCCCGAGGAGGTGGCGGCCCGCCGTGGTCTGCCGCTCGAGGACGTCGCGCCGGCCCGGATGCTGCGGCAGCGTGCGGGGCAGGAGGTCTGACATGGCTCAGCTGAGGATCACCCAGGTCAAGAGCAAGATCGGGACCAAGCAGAACCACCGCGCCTCGCTGCGCACGCTGGGGCTGCGGAAGATCCGCCAGTCCGTCGTGCGTGACGACACGCCGCAGGTGCGCGGACTGGTGCACGCGGTCCGGCACCTGGTGACCGTGGAGGAGGTCAAGTAATGGCCATCAAGATCCACCACCTGAAGCCCGCGCCCGGCGCGAAGCGCGACAAGATCCGCGTCGGCCGTGGTGAGGGTTCGAAGGGCAAGACCGCGGGTCGCGGGACGAAGGGCACCAAGGCCCGGAAGAACGTGCCCGCCGGTTTCGAGGGTGGGCAGATTCCCATCCACATGCGGCTGCCGAAGCTGCGTGGCTTCAAGAACCGGTTCCGCACCGAGTACCAGGCGGTCAACGTGGCCGACCTCGCCCGCGTGTTCCCCGAGGGGGGCACGGTCGGCAAGGACGAGCTGGTCACGAAGGGCGTCGTCCACAAGGGCGAGCTGGTGAAGGTGCTCGGCAACGGCGACCTCGGCGGTGTGAAGCTCGACGTCACCGCTGACGCGTTCTCGAAGTCGGCGAAGGAGAAGATCGAAGCGGCGGGTGGCTCTGCCACCACGCTGTGAGGCCCGAATCGCCTCGTAGAGATCATTCGGAAAACGGCCCGCCCCTAGAAGGGGCGGGCCGTTTTCTGTGTTCCTGGCCCGCTGCGCGGGCCGCTGCCCCGACCGCGTTTAGCGGGCTAAACGCGGTCCAGCTGGGGACGGGTCACTCAGCCTGCCCAGAACGATCGTCGGGTCCTGGGGGCGTCCGTGGGTTACTCGGTAGTTGGCCCTCACTGCCGACGGCGCGTCTCGGGATGGTCGAGCGGGCGGCTGAACCGATTCCGCGTGGATTGCGCTCGCGGGGAGGAGGACCCGAATGGAACCTCGCAGAAACACCCGAAGGTGGCACCGACGACGCACTGCGCTCGCCCTGGCCGCTGCCTGTGGCGTCGCTTTGCCCATGACGATCGCGCCCAGCGCCGCAGCATCCGACGACAGTCACTGTGTGTACAGCGTGACAACCGGAGATTACGCCTGTTACGCGACATTGACCGACGCGACGTCACAGGGAGCGAAGCAGGAGACTTCGGCGCTCGCCGCTGCCGACATCATCGGCGCCACCGTGTTCGAACACCGCGACTACGGCGGATCGTCTCTGACGATCACGGTGCCCGAGCCCTGCCCGAAGAACGACAAGGTCGACTTCTGGCTGGACCTCGATGACTACTGGCAGAACCGGATCTCTTCGGTCCAGGCGTGGTCGACGTGCTGGGTCTGGCTGTATCCGGACTCCGGTGATCGCGCGGGGCCGTACAAGGACAACCACCCCGAGGTTGGCGCCTACATCAATGACCGCACCGTCACGGTCGGCCTGAGCTGAGGAGGAGAGCGATGGGACGTGGAAGGCGAATGCTGGCGGTGCTGACCGGCGCGGTCGCGTTACTCGGCGGACTGCTCGTGCCGGGCGTGGCCACAGCGGCCGACGAGCCGACCGTCCGGCAGTTGCTCGAACAGTGCGAACAGGGCAGAACCGACGTCTGCGAGTTCCACCCGTCGGGCGCGCCACACGTGTATCGAGGCACGTACGAGCTGGCCGGTGGCGCCCAGAACTGTTCGGAGGGCACGTCGACCCGGGTTATCCGCTGGGAGAGTTCGCAGTCGACGACGAACTCGGTCGGGGTCACGATCAACGCAGGCGTGACACTCGGCGAGGTCTTCGAGGCGGGCTACGAGTTGAGCTTCCAGCAGGAGTGGAGCTGGAGCACCAGCAAGGCCGACGAGATCCGGCACGAGCTCGGTCCGTACCAGGCGGTCGACATCTTCGCCGCGCCGATGCGCGAGCAGGTCACCGGAACGTACGAGATGCACTTCGGTGACCCGTACTACGGGCACTACTACTGGTACGTCCACAACGTGACGATCGACGGCCCGTCGAGCCAACCCGCGTGGGACGTCAAGGTCGAAGGCGTCGCCCCGGCCTGCTGACCCCAAGACCGCGTTCTGCCCGCTAAACGCGACCCGCCCCGGCCGCCCTGGCCACGTTGAGCGGGCAGAACGCGGTCGTCGGCCCCTCACCGTGCGGTGTGGCGGTGGACGAGTTGTCGCACTAGGTGCGGCGTTGGGCCGTGATGCTGTTAGAGTCAGACCGACGCTTGGGACACTCCTGTGCCCCGAGCGTATCTGGCTTGCCGCCAGTGACAGAGTGTCCAGCCGGTTCTACCGGCCAAAGCCGGTCGTCGGTTCGCCGACGACGCCGAGGAGGTCCCCCGCGTGCTCAGCGCCTTCCGCTCGGCTCTCGCGACGCCGGACCTGCGCAAGAAGATCCTGTTCACGCTGATGGTCGTGGCCGTGTACCGGATCGGTGCGGTCACGCCGGCGCCCGGGGTCTCCTATCCGAACGTGCAGGCATGCCAGGCGCAGGTCGAGGGTCAGGATCAGAACGTCTTCTCGCTGCTGAATCTGTTCAGCGGTGGGGCACTCCTGCAGCTGTCGATCTTCGCGACCGGCATCATGCCGTACATCACGGCGAGCATCATCGTGCAGCTGCTCACCGTCGTCATTCCTCGCTTCGAGGAACTGAAGCGGGAGGGCCAGTCCGGCCAGGGCAAACTCACCCAGTACACGCGCTATCTCACCATCGCGCTGGCGGTACTCCAGGCGACCGGTGTCGTGGCGCTGGCCGACCGGGGGCAGCTGTTCGTCAACTGTGATCAGCCGGTGTTGCCGGACAACTCGGTCTACTCGCTGACGCTGACGGTGTTGACGATGACCGCGGGCACAGCGGTGATGATGTGGCTGGGCGAGCTCATCACCGAGCGCGGCGTCGGCAACGGCATGTCGTTGCTGATCTTCCTGAACATCGCGGCGCAGATCCCGGCCGAGGGTGCCACCATCCTCAACACGCAGGGCGGGCTGACGTTCTTCTTCATCTGCGTGCTCGCGCTGGCGATCATCGCGAGCGTCATCTTCGTCGAGCAGGGACAGCGCAGGATTCCCGTTCAGTACGCGAAGCGCATGGTGGGCCGTCGCATGTACGGCGGAACGTCGACCTACCTCCCGATCAAGGTGAACCAGGCCGGTGTCATCCCGGTCATCTTCGCGTCGTCACTGCTGTACCTGCCCGACCTGATCGGGCAGCTCGTCGGCGACCCGAACCAGGCGTCGGGCTGGCAGCGGTTCCTGCAGAACTACGTGACCGATCAGTCGCACTGGGTACACATCCTGCTGTACTTCACGATGATCATCTTCTTCACGTACTTCTACATCTCCATCACGTTCAACGTGGACGACCGTGCCGAGGAGATGAAGAAGTTCGGTGGCTTCATCCCGGGTATCCGCCCGGGCCGGCCGACTGCCGAGTACCTCGGGTTCGTGCTCAGCCGTATCACGCTCCCCGGCTCGATCTACCTCGGTGTGGTGGCGATCCTGCCGAACTTCTTCCTGTCGGTGACCGGCGAAGGGAACAACCAGAACTTCCCGTTCGGCGGGACAGCTGTGCTGATCATGGTCGGTGTCGGGCTCGACACCGTGAAGCAGATCGAAAGCCAGCTGATGCAGCGTAATTACGAAGGGTTCCTCCGATGACGCGTGTAGTTCTCGTCGGCCCGCCGGGGGCTGGTAAAGGTACGCAGGCGACGGCGTTGTCTCAGCGGCTGAACATCCCGCACATCTCGACGGGGGACCTCTTCCGGACGCACGTAGGGGAGGAGACACCGCTCGGGCGGGAGGCCAAGCGCTACCTCGACTCCGGCGAACTGGTGCCGGACGCCGTGACCAACGAGATGGTTCGCGAGCGGCTGGGCGAGCCGGACGCCAAGTCGGGTTTCCTGCTCGACGGGTTCCCGCGCAACACCAAGCAGGCCGAGGTGCTGGGCGACATCCTGTCGGAGAACGAGGAAGCTCTCGACGCGGTGATCGAGCTGAAGGTTCCCGAGGACATGCTCGTCGAGCGTCTGCTCGGGCGTGGTCGGGACGACGACACCGAAGAGGTGATCCGGCGTAGGCAGCAGGTGTACCGCTCGGAGACCGCGCCGCTGCTGGAGTACTACTCGAACGTGCTTGTCACCGTCGACGGTGTCGGCGACGTGGACGAGGTGTCGTCGCGCGTCCTCGACGCGCTCGGCAAGCGCTGAGCGCCGGTCGGACACCGTTGAGCATGTTTCGGCGTCGGCGCATGATCGAGGTCAAGAAGCCTGCCGAGTTGGAGGCGATGCGGGCGGCGGGTCTGGTGGTCGCACGAACGCTCCGGCAGGTGAGTGACGCGGCTCGGCCCGGAGTCAGCACTGGTGAACTCGACGAACTCGCCGAGCAGACGATCCGCGATGCGGGTGCCGTCCCCTCGTTCAAGGGTTATCACGGCTTCCCAGCCTCGATCTGTGCTTCGGTGAACGAGCAGATCGTGCACGGCATCCCGTCGCGCACGGCAGTTCTCGCGGAAGGCGATCTACTGTCGGTCGACTGCGGCGCCATCCTCGACGGTTGGCACGGCGATTCCGCGGTGACCGTCGAGGTCGGCGAAGTGGCTGCCGTCGACCGGGCACTGTCAGAGGCGACTCGGGCCGCCATGCTCGCCGGCATTGGCGCGGTGGCCGCGGGAGGTCGGCTCACCGACATCTCGCACGCCATCGAGACGACCGCGCGTCGTGCGGCTGGCCGTGATGGTGTCGAGTACGGCATGGTCGCCGAGTACGGCGGGCATGGCATCGGGCGCGAGATGCACATGGAGCCGTTCCTGCCGAACCTCGGTAAGCCCGGTCGGGGCCCGAAGCTGAGCGTCGGGATGGCGTTGGCCATCGAACCCATGTTGACGGGTGGCTCAGCCGACACGGTCGAACTGGAGGACGGCTGGACGGTCGTCACGGCGGACGGGTCCCGCGCGGCTCACTGGGAGCACACGGTCGCCATCACTGCGGACGGCCCGTGGGTGCTGACGGCGCCCGAGGACGACATTTAGCGGGCTAAACGCGGTCGCGCGGTGTGCGGCAGGCTTCCGGTCGGCGCGGTCGGGCGCGTTTAGCGGGCTGAATGCTCACCACGCAACCCCGCCCTTCGGTGACCGCCCAGACGGGTGGCGGACCCCGTGGTCGGGCTTGACATTCGTTGCGTACACTGTTTAGTCGGCGTGCTCATCGCGCCGACCCCATCGTGCGCGCATGCGCGGGGTCGGGGTGACGTGTGTGCCGCCAGGCAAGCACTCGAACGCTCAAACCGATCACGAAACGCGGAGTACATGGCGAAGAAGGACGGGGCCATCGAGGTCGAGGGCCGTGTAATCGAGCCGCTTCCCAACGCGATGTTTCGCGTCGAGTTGGAGAACGGCCACAAGGTCCTCGCACACATCAGTGGGAAGATGCGGCAGCACTACATCCGCATCCTTCCTGAGGACAGGGTTGTCGTGGAGCTGTCTCCCTACGACTTGTCCCGTGGTCGCATCGTCTATCGCTACAAGTGATCACGGAGAGCGTGGCGGAAGGTGACTTCCGCCAGGGAGCGCGCAGCAACTCAGCACGAGCAGGAGAGCAGGAGACGTGAAGGTCAAGCCGAGCGTCAAGAAGATCTGCGACAAGTGCCAGGTCGTCCGTCGCCACGGGCGCATCATGGTCATCTGCGACAACCTGCGCCACAAGCAGCGCCAGGGCTGATCGCAGCTGTCGTCAGTGATCTGACAGCTGAACTGAGCACTCCCCGCGCCTACCGGTCCGCCGTCGGCGGGCCGGTTCACCCCCGGATCTTCGGGCCGGGGCCGGGACACCGTCCGCGAGAGCGGACGGACGACGGCGAGTCGTCCCGGGACGGGCGGGGAGCAGACCCGAAGAGAAGCGAACAGAAGGAGCACAAGCGCCAATGGCACGACTCGCTGGCGTCGATCTTCCCCGTGAGAAGCGGTTGGAGATCGCGCTGACCTACATCTACGGCATCGGCCGTACCCGCTCCCAGGAAGTTCTCGCCGCGACAGAGGTCAACGCGGACACCCGCGTGAAGGACCTCGGCGACGACGACCTCGCGAAGCTGCGGGAATACATCGAAGAGCACTACCGGGTCGAGGGTGACCTCCGACGCGAGGTGAACGCCGACATCCGTCGGAAGATCGAAATCGGGTGCTACGAGGGTCTCCGGTGGCGGCGCGGCCTGCCCGTGCGCGGCCAGCGCACCAAGACCAACGCTCGTACCCGCAAGGGCCCGAAGAAGACGGTCGCCGGCAAGAAGAAGGCGGGCAAGAAGTGAGCGTCCGCGGCAGCCGGGCCGTCCGCGCCGGTGCGGTTCAGCGCCGTAGCGCGGCGCGGATGTCGCCGAAGGCTCTCTACGCCCGTCCGATGGCGCTGCGCCAGCTGTACACCGACGCCGGCACGTTGATGCGGCGCGGACAGCGCGAAGCCGCGGCAGCTCACCAACAGAACTCGCGTTAACGAGGAGAACCACCCGACCATGCCACCCAAGTCTCGTACGACCGGGACCAAGAAGGTCCGGCGTAAGGAAAAGAAGAACGTCGTTCATGGGCACGCCCATATCAAGAGCACGTTCAACAACACCATCGTCTCCATCACCGACCCCAACGGTGCGGTGATCGCGTGGGCGTCCTCGGGCCACGTCGGCTTCAAGGGATCCCGCAAGTCGACCCCGTTCGCCGCCCAGATGGCCGCCGAGAACGCGGCTCGTAAGGCCGCCGAGCACGGCATGAAGAAGGTCGACGTGTTCGTGAAGGGCCCGGGCTCCGGCCGGGAGACGGCGATTCGCTCGCTGCAGGCCGCCGGTCTCGAGGTCGGCACCATCCAGGACGTGACCCCGCAGCCGCACAACGGCTGCCGCCCCCCGAAGCGGCGCCGGGTCTGAGGAACGGGGAGGAGTAAGAAACATGGCTCGATACACCGGCCCCGCGACTCGAATCTCGCGTCGGCTCAAGGTTGACCTCGTCGGCAACGACAAGGCGTTCGAACGTCGCCCCTACCCGCCCGGCCAGCACGGCCGTGGCCGGATCAAGGAGAGCGAATACCTGCTGCAGCTGCAGGAGAAGCAGAAGGCGCGCTACACCTACGGCATCCTCGAGCGCCAGTTCCGGCGCTACTACGAGGAAGCCGCCCGGCGCACCGGCAAGACCGGTGAGAACCTCCTGCAGCTGCTGGAGTCGCGCCTCGACAACGTCGTGTACCGCGCGGGGCTCGCGCGGACGCGCCGCCAGGCCCGTCAGCTGGTCAGCCACGGTCACTTCCTCGTCAACGGCGAGAACGTGAACATCCCGAGCTACCGGGTGTCGAAGTTCGACATCATCGACGTTCGGCCGAAGTCGCTGAAGACGCTGCCGTTCGTCGCCGCGAAGGAGGCCCTGGGCGAGCGCCCGATGCCGGCGTGGCTGCAGGTCGTGCCCTCGAACCTCCGGATTCTGGTGCATCAGCTGCCCGAGCGCGCGCAGATCGAGGTTCCGGTGCAGGAACAGCTGATCGTCGAGTTCTACTCGAAGAACTGATTCGTTTCCGGCTGCGGCCGGGACGGTCGGCGGCGGCGCCCCGAGTGCGCCGCCGCTCCGCCACACCTTTCGGCGTCATATGGCGGGCGCCGGTAGGAAAGGAAGAAGAACAGTGCTGATTTCCCAGCGGCCGGCCCTCAGCGAGGAGACGGTCAACGAAACGCGCTCACGGTTCACCATCGAGCCGCTCGAGCCGGGCTTCGGCTACACCCTGGGCAACTCGATCCGGCGCACCCTGCTGTCGTCGATCCCGGGGGCTGCGGTCACGAGCATCCGCATCGACGGGGTGCTGCACGAGTTCACCACCGTGCCCGGGGTGAAGGAAGACGTCACCGAGATCATTCTCAACCTCAAGGAACTGGTCGTCTCCTCGGAGGAGGACGAGCCCGTCACGATGTACCTGCGTAAGCAGGGCCCCGGTGAGGTCACCGCGGCCGACATCGTGCCGCCGTCCGGCGTCACCGTGCACAACCCGGATCTGCCGATCGCATCGTTGAACGGCAAGGGCAAGCTCGAGATCGAGCTGGTCGTCGAGCGCGGTCGCGGCTACGTGCCCGCGCTGCAGAACAAGCAGGCCGGCGCCGAGATCGGCCGGATTCCGATCGACTCGATCTACTCGCCGGTGCTGAAGGTGACCTACAAGGTCGAGGCCACTCGTGTCGAGCAGCGGACCGACTTCGACAAGCTCGTCCTCGACGTGGAGACCAAGCCGTCGATCACGCCGCGGGACGCGGTCGCGTCGGCCGGGAAGACGCTGGTCGAGCTGTTCGGGCTGGCGCGCGAACTGAACGTTGACGCCGAGGGCATCGAGATCGGGCCGTCGCCGCAGGAGGCGGACACCATTGCCGCCTACGCGATGCCGATCGAGGACCTCGACCTGACGGTGCGGTCGTACAACTGCCTGAAGCGCGAGGGAATCCACACGGTTGGCGAGCTGGTGTCGCGCAGCGAGGCCGACCTGCTCGACATCCGCAACTTCGGTGCGAAGTCGATCGACGAGGTGAAGATGAAGCTCGTCGGCCTCGGCTTGACGCTGAAGGACAGCCCGCCTGGATTCGACCCCACGGCCGCTGCTTCGACCTACGAAGGTGGAGCGGAGACCTGGGGCGCGGAGACCGCTCCGGAACTTCCGGACTCTGGCCATGACGACGGCCAGGACTACGCAGAGACGGAACAGCTGTAAGTGGTCTTGCGGCTGCGAAGCTGAACGAGGAGAACCGATGCCCACCCCGACCAAGGGACCCCGTCTCGGCGGATCGCCAGCGCACGAGCGGTTGATGTTGGCAAACCTGGCGACGTCGTTGTTCGAGCACGGCAAGATCACGACGACCGAGGCGAAGGCCAAGCGCGTGCGTCCGCTCGCCGAGAAGCTGATCACCAAGGCCAAGAAGGGTGATCTGCACAATCGCCGTCAGATCATGCGCGTCGTCCGTAACAAGGACGTCGTGCACAAGCTGATGGACGAGATCGGGCCGTTCTTCGTCGACCGCAATGGCGGCTATGTCCGCATCACGAAGACGCTGCCGCGCAAGGGCGACAACGCCGCGATGGCAGTGATCGAGCTGGTGTCGGAGAAGACCGTCACCGCTGAGGCCGAGGCTGCCAGGAAGACGAAGTTCGCCAAGGACTCCGCCGCCGAGGAGCCCAAGGCGGAAGAGCCCAAGGCGGAAGAGAAGGCCGACGAGGCCGCCGACGAGACCGCATCGGCTGCCGAGCAGGACGCTGAGTCGTCCGCTGAGGGCGCGGACAAGAAGGACGAGTCCTGACGGAGACGAGTCACCGCAACGAGCCCGCCGTTCCCGCCAGGGATGGCGGGCTCGTTCGTCTGCGCCTTGACGTGAGCTACGACGGCACAGACTTCTCCGGATGGGCACGGCAGCCGACACGCCGCACGGTGCAGGGCGTGCTTGAGGACGCACTGGCCAAGCAACCGCCGGGCGCGTCCGCGATCACCCCGGTGGTAGTTGCCGGCCGCACCGATGCTGGAGTCCATGCGACCGGCCAAGTGGTCCATGTGGATGTGACGCCTTTAGCGGGCGAAACGCGATCCAACGAGGCGCCGCGTGGCCAGGATGGGTTGCCGTGTCTGGAGCGGGCATGTCACCGGCTCAACCGCGTTCTGCCCGCGGATGTCCGAGTACTGAAGGCGACTCGTGCGCCAGCTGGATTCGACGCGCGCTTTTCGGCTGCGAAACGTCACTACCTTTACAAGGTGTCGGACGCCCCGTGGGGTGTCAGTCCCTTACTGCGGCGAGACACCTTGGGGTGGTCACGCCCACTGTCGGTCGACGTGATGAACGAGGCGGCATCCAGGCTGTTGGGCCTCCATGATTTCGCGGCGTTCTGCAAGCAGAGGCAGGGTGCTACCACCATCCGTGAGTTGGCCGAGCTTCAATGGACTCGCGTGAGCCAACACGAACTGCATCTCACGGTGTCTGCGGACGCCTTCTGCCATTCGATGGTGCGGAGCCTTGTCGGAGCCCTCCTGTGGGTGGGCGACGGACGACGTGATGCGGAATGGCCAGCAAGACTCCTGCGCGCACGGCAGCGTCACAGCGCCGTGGCGCCTGCTCACGGCCTGACTCTGGTGCGAGTCGACTACCCGGCCGATGATGAAATGGCGTTGCAGGCCGAGAAGGCGCGCAACGTCCGGGTTCTGCCGCTTCGCGAAAGCGACGAACGCGACTGAGCTTCGCGGATCTCGGACAAGATTCGTTCGTAGTCTCCCTGCAATTTCTCGGCCGTGACGATGACGAACCGCCAACCTTCCGCGGAGAGTCGTCTTCTTCGGATCTTGTCCCGTCTTGTTTGTCGCTTGGTGCGGTGCCACCGTCCGTCGTACTCGACAGCAGTCTGTGTTTCCGGTAGAGCGAGATCGAGCCTCGCCACTTCGTGTCCGTCCGCCAAGATTGAGTACTGTGGAATCGGGTTGAGTCCACTCGTTTTCAACAGCACTCGTAGGTCCGACTCGGGAAGTGACTCGGCTCGGGGGTCGACCAACGACAGGGCTGCCCGTGCCAACCTGATGCCGCGGTTGCGACGGTTTCGTAGTCGTTGACGCAACTGCGGCAACGAGACCAGGCCAGCGCGAATGAAAGCGTCCACATCGGGAACAGCGGTCCGAAGGCGGCGCACCCAGCTATGAACTCGAGGCGACAGTCGCAACATCAAATCGAGTGCGACACGCCAGGGGCGAGCAATGCGAATTACGTTCCAGGGCCGGGATTCCTCCTGTTTAATTGAGGTCCGGCGGACATGGATTCCCTTAATCGGGCCGAAGCGATACTTCTCCGGCACGACGAATTCCACTAGATCGTGGGGTTGTGCGAGTGGCACGCCCATCACCGTTGCAGCGGAACGCCCAGTTAGCACGGCTTGTTCCGGAGCGATAAGTGCTGCGCCGCGGCACCGGAGTTCATGAGTTACCGCCAGGTGTGCAGGCGCGTAAACGTCTTGGAACAGGCGACGGTATTGAGGTCCACGCAGTTGCGCGGAGGTCACGTAACCAGCTGCTCGAGCTACGGAACCGCGGAAGACGTCGTGTGTCATCGGTGCATTCATATGGCGAGGGTCCCGCAACGCTTAGCAATCCGCCTTTGCCGTTGCGGTGTTGTCCACAGGGGTCCCGTTGCAACCTCACCTGTCCACAACCCTGCGCCAACGAGTCACCTTGTCGCTGGGGGGCGTTCAGCCCGCTAAACGCCCCCCAGCGGGGGAGCGCGGTCAGTCGCCGCGGCGGATAGGGCCGAGGATCTGCTGTTCCTTGGCCGTGGTGACCAGGCGGAGCGGACGCCAGAGATTGCGCCCGAGGGCCACGACCTGATCGTCCTTCAACGTCGTCAGCTGGCGGGTCATCTGTGGCGGGAGTCGCCAGATGCGCGCGGCCAACTCCGCCTGCCCAGCAGGCAGTCGCTGCATCAGCACCAGATCGGCAGCGTTGGCGAGAGCGCCAGCCTGCGGGTGAAGATACGGCAGCACGTACACCGTCGTCTGCCAGGGCGAACGCGGTGGGAACAGATCTTGCGGAGTGGGGCCTCCGTCGTGAACGACCAGCAAAGGAGCGTCTTCCGACGGGCGAGGCAGTTCGACCGGCGAAAGGCGGCGAATCTGTACCAGCGGAGACGGTTGTCCGGTCGGTTGCTGGCCTGCCGCCGTGGACAAGACATGCCATGCCGTCGGCCGACCGGTCGCGACGACGACCCAGGCGCCGACCGCCATCGCGCGCATGGCGACCTGCCTCGACAGGTAGAGCCCCCCCACCAGAACGATCCTCGTCGGTGCGGAGCGCAGCGCGGCCACCGTGAGTGGCTCCCCTTGCAGGCCCGAGCCGAGCACGATTCCACCACGATCACCTGACGGACTGATCGCGTCGAGCAGCTCCGGGTCGACCACGAACTCCGGTGCGACACCGAACGCCTTGTTGACGTCGTGCACCCGCGCACTCATGCGGTACCTCCCATGGGCAATGTGGCGGCGAAACCCGCGGCCTGGCGCCCACGCAGCGGTGTCAACGTCACCCCGATGCGGGACGACACGCTGCTCAGCCGTTGATCACTCGTTTCGAGCTCACGCGGGTTCCGCGCGCTTACTCGGACCACGCCACGCAATCCGATGTGCCCTTCGTCTTCGGACGGAGAGATCGACATGGTGACGGTCGACGACAATGCCCTGACGCTCGTCAGCGCATTGAGGCTTGTGCTGATCTGCCCCTTCGGCCATGAGGTGATGGCGTAGCTGGCGTGTCCGATACCCGCCGCGGTGACCCCTGCCCAACGTTCGTGCATCCGCACGCGGTCGTCCGACCCGGCCACGCCGGTGAGTTCCGCGGCCGAAATGCCGGCACGCAACAGTTCGTCGGGGCTCAGCGGTCGCGTCGGCACCCCACGGGACTCGAGCGCGTTACGCACTCGGGAGAGCGCCCCGATCAGTGCCCGATGTGCGCCCACCACGCCGCCGCCGCGTTCCCGCACGGCAGTGGGGCACCGTTTGGGGTCCAGCCGCACCGAGATCCAGGTCGTACGCCGCGCGGCGGCCGGCAGCGGACCGAGGACCTCCAGATACGACGCCAGAGCCGGCGAGTCAGCAGGAAGCGCGGCGCTGCCGGGGTAGCAGTGCCACGTCATTCGGATGGAATCGAGCACGACGCCGCGGTCCTCGAGACACGGCGCCAGCGCCGAGAGCGGCAGGCTCGGCGCACCGCCGGCCTGGGTGATGAGCGCGGGCGTCGGCTCGACGAGAAGGACCGCGGTCCAGGTGCCGTCGTGGTAGGCGAAACCCACTTCCTGGTGTTCGTGGTCCTTGCCCTGTGCGACCACCAGGTCGGGTACGGCGAGCCGCAACAAGCTGACGCGGGCGTCGTCGGGCCCGATCACGGTCTCGTCCTCGTGGGCGGTCAACGTCTCCACGCTCGTCGGAGCCGGAGGCAGAACCACTCGATCGTGTGATCGGAGGGCGTAGCGGACGGTCAGCCCGGCCCACTGGGTGAACCACTGACCGCCCCACCGCAGGAACGCCAGAACGAGTAGTACCGCGGCCACGCCGATCGCGACATAGAGCAGACCATCGTCGATCGCGATGAGAATCAGCCCGATGGCGAGGCCGATCTCGAGTAGCACGAGGTTGGCCACGGGAAGTGGCCCCAGACTCGCGCCGAAGGTGCGCCGCCGCGCGGCAGGCGCTGTCCGCGGCGTGCTGCTGGGTGCGGAGGGGCGCGGCGCACCTCCGGAGTCACCAGCCCCACCAGCCCCACCTGGGCCGCCGGGGCCACCGGGACCTCCCGGCCCGCCTGGTCCACCCGGCCCGCCGGGTCCACCAGGGCCACCCGGCCCGGCAGGCCCCCCGGGGCCGCCGGAGCCTCCGCCCGGTCCCTGCGGGCGTGGACGAACGGGTCCACCCGGTCCCCCCGGCGCCACAGGCCGGGGCGGGACGCCACGCGGGCCCTGCGGTCCGGCGCCCCCACCGGGTCCGCTGGGACCTGCCGGCCGTGCGGGCCGTTGGGGCGGCGGTCCCGGAGGGCGCCCCGAGGGTTGCTGCGGCCCCTGGGGTCCCTGCGGTGGGCCTGGCGGACGTGGAGGAGTGGTGACGGACATCCGCTCGATCTCTTCCCCTCGTACCTGCAACTGAGCTGATAGCCGGTCCCGGCGAGAAGCACACTAGCCGGAGTTGGTAGAAACCCAACACCGAACGGTCCCCGTACGGCTATCCTGCGGAACCGTACCGCGAGTGGGAGAGCTGTAGGTCGAGAATGCCGTCAACACCGACAACCAAGTCGCAAGTCCAGGCATACCGATTCGTGCTGCGTCGCATGCAGTCCGCGTTGGTGCGCAAGGACGCCGTGATGCTGCACGACCCGATGCGGACGCACTCGCGGGCCACCATCGTCGGTGCCGTGCTGGCGTGTCTCGGCATGTTGGCGTTCATCATCATCGGGTTCTTCAAACCCGACCCGAAGGCGCCCGACTCGGGCATCGTGATCGGCAAGGAGTCCGGCAGCGTTTACGTTGTCGCAGGCAACCCGAAGAAGCTCATCCCGACGTTCAACCTCGCTTCCGCCCGCCTCATCCTGATGGGGCAGAACCAGAACGAGGGCAACGGGCAGCAGCAGGAAGGCGGTGCCGCGCAGGTCGTGGCGCCCGACGTCGTCTCGGATGAACAACTCAAGGGGATACCGAAGGGACGGCTGCAAGGGATCCCGGGTGGGCCGGACCTGCTGCCGTCGGAGAACCAGCTCGTGTCCACCAACTGGGCGGTCTGCGACCAGATCAAGACGGATCGTTCGCTCAACGACCCGGTTGCGCGCGAACAGGCCGTGACGGAAACCACCGTGATCGCCGGTGTCCGGAACCTGGGTCGCGAACTGGCGCAGAACCAGGCGCTTCTCGTATCCGCGGACGACGGGAAGTACTACCTCGTCTACCGGCAGCGGACCGACGCCAATCAGCTGAATGCCAACACCGTGCGAGCGGAAGTCGACCTCTCGCAAGGCTCGGTCAAGTCGGCGCTCAACCTCGACGAGCGCATGGCGCGGAAAATCTCCACCGGCCTGCTTAACGCGATCCCGTCGGTCGGGATCCTCGAAGCCCCCGCCGTTCCCGGAGCAGACCAGGACCCCACCGGGTTCGAGATCAACGGCCTCAAGGTCGGTGAGGTGTTCCGGACACAGCTCACCGAAAGCACCGAGTTCTACGTTGTCACCCAGACGGGTGTACAGCGGGTGTCTCAGGCCGTGGCCGACATGATTCTCTACGAACGGACCGTGCGCTCCGGGAGCGACGGGGCCGAAACGGTCAGCCCCGACGTGATGCAGAGCGTGCCGACTGTGAACCGCGGTGATCAGGGTTATCTCAACGTCGACTACTACCCCGACACGATGCCGACGGTCCTCGACCCCATGGAGCACCCCGTCGGCTGTCTCGGCTGGAGCATCAAAGGCCAGGGCGAGCAGCGCGACGCCTTCACCTCGGTGTACGTCTCCAGCGTGCTCCCTGTCCCCGGGGCCGGGAACGGTTCGCCCGAGGTCGTGAACATCGGTACGCCCTCGCCCGACAACATGAAGGTCGACAGCTTCTACATGCGGCCGGGGTTCGCCGCGGCGGTGCAGTCGGCCACGACCCAGGCCACGTTCGAACGTGGCAGCATCCAGCTGATCTCCGACCGCGGCGTGCGCTACGGCATTCCCAGCAGAGGGATCGCGGAGGGGCTGGGGCTCACCAAGCTCGACCCTGCGCCTGAGTCGATCATCAAGCTGTTGCCGGCCGGGGCGTCGCTCAACACGCAGGACGCGCAACGTACCTACGACACGGTGCCTGTCGAGGAACAGGCGGGCGCGGTCATCCAACCCGACCAGGCGGCGTCGGGGGGTAACTGAACCCGCTGGGGCGTGGCACGAGCAGGCCGGGTGGCTGACGAAAGCCACCCGGCCTTGTTGTGCGCTGGCCCGGTGTGGGGTGCGCGGTGCGCTGTCGCGTTTAGCGCGCTAAACGCGACAGCGGCCTAGGAGAAGCGTGCTGCCTGCGTGCCGACTGTCCGCGACTGGGGCAGCGTCCAAGTCCGCCCGGTGAGCGAGGGACCTGGGTAGTCATCGACCGATGTCGTCTGGACCCTTGTACGGTCACGTCGCGTTTAGCGGGCTGAACGCGACACGCCAGCAGGCAGCCGCCCCCGGGCTGGCGCGAGGCGCAGTTAGCCCGCTAAACGCGGCAACCCCACCCGGCCTTCAGGCGCGCGCGGTGTCGCCCTTCTGGTTGCGGCGGAGCGTGTGGACCACGAAGAGGGTGACCGCCAGCGCCGCGAGTGCGCCGCCGGAGCCGATGAGCGCCACGACCGTCGGCGTCCAGTTCCGGTTGTCCGGCGGGGGCATGTCGGACGGAAGGCTCTCCGCCCTGGCCGGCGGCATCTCCTCTTCCGAGGGCACGGTCGCCGTCAGAGCCGCCATGGGATCGATGACGCCGTAGCCCACGAAGTTGTCCCGGCCACCCGCCGCCGCCGGGTGCTGCGCCGTGAACTCGATGCGGTGCATCACCTCGTAGGCGTCGAGTTCCGGGTACTTGGCTCGCACGAGCGCCGCCAGACCGGCGACGTACGGGGCGGCGAAGCTGGTGCCCTTGATCGGCTGCGGTTCCCCCTGGTCGACCATCATGTTGGCGAGACCGTCGGAGCCCTCGGCCGGGTCGAGGGAGATGATGTCGGTGCCGGGAGCCGCCACGCTGACCCACGGTCCGTGCATGCTGAAGTCGGCGACGCCACCCGTGTTGTCGATGGCACCGACGGACAACACGTCGTCGGAGAACCACGGCGGCGTGACGATGGTCGTCGGGCGTTCGGAGAGCGCCTGGTCGTTCTGCTGGCATCGTGTGGACTCCGAGGCGTTGCCAGCCGCCGACACGATCACCATGTTGCGTTCGCGCACGGCGTAGTCGATGGCGGCCTGCAGCGCCTGCTCGTCCTCGGTGATGGAGCCGTTGCTTGGCCTGCAGTGGTTGATCGAGATGTTGAGGACGTCAGCGTCGGCGTTGGCCGCGTTGACGATGGCCTGCGCGAGGGTGTTCAACGTTCCCGCGCCCTCGCCGTCCTGCGTACGGCTGTCCTGCGACGGCCCGGTGCCGCGCGGCGATTCACCACCGCCCGCGCCGTCGCCGTCGCCGTCGCCGCCTGCGCCGCCCTCGTCTCCGGAGTCGTCGTCACCGCCGCCGCCTGCGCCGGAGTCCTCGTCGGCTGGCGTGAAGTTCTGGCTGGACTGCCTGATCGACAGAATCTGGGCGTCGGGTGCGACGCCCGTGAAGCCGATGTCCTCGGGGGTGTCGGCGGCGATGATGCCGGCCACCTCGGTGCCGTGGCCGTCGCAATCCTCCAGTCCGTTGTCGCTGGGGTCGACGTAGTCGCCGATGCCCTGCACCCGATCCTGGAAGTGCGCGTGCGGGCGGACACCCGTGTCGATCACGGCGACTTTCACGGGCTCGTTCTCACTGAAGGCGCCGACGTGCCCGGTGGTCGAACGCATCAGGTCGTGCACCTCGTCGAGGCGCAGGTACTGCTGACCCCACGGTGCGTTCTGGATGTCCTCGTTGTACTCGAGGTTGCGCCGCACGCAACCGGTCGACTGCTCGTAAGTCTTATCGGGCCCACCACTGTCCTGCGGCCGCTGGCCGGGGTCCACGGGTGGCGGTGTGGCGTAGTAGCCGCCGCTGTCCTGCCCGGTGGCGTCGTCCTGCGCGAACGCGGGCAGTGGCAGGAGCGTGGGGCCCGTGAGGCCGAGTGCCGCGACCATGGCCAGCGCCGAGTGTCGTCTCATCGTCCGGGCTGAACGCACGCTAACCCCCTGGAAGTCGTGGCGTGGTTGTCCTGCTGCATCACCCGAGGTCGAGGTGCCGCAGCGTGGAGTACAGGCCCATCACCGCGAGCGCGAGCGGCAGGATGGACGCGATGCAGATCGCTTCGATGATCTCGACGGTGCGCCGCATGGGAGGGGAGAAGCGCTGGTGCGGGAACACCACGCCGAGCACGAGCGCGCCCGCGCCGAGCAGCAGGATGGTTCCGAACACCCAGAGCAGGCGGCCGTCGGCGTTCTCCGTCCACATCCACCCCAGCAGGATGCCCGCCGCGGCCACCATCCCGGTGGTCAACAGCGCGACGGCCTGGCTGCCGTTGGCGTACGTGCGAGCACGCAGCAGCAGCACCAGGGTGGCCATCACGGCGGTGAGCACGCCCCAGATGTCTCCGGAGGTCGCCGTGATGACCGCGGCGACGGCGGTGACGGCGCCACTGCCGACCAGCAGACCGGTCATGTAGTTGTGGGCGACGCTGGTCCTGCGCTCGATGGAGGAATAGTCCGGATAGCCGGTGTCCTCCTTCAGCTCCTCCGCGGTTCCGGGCACGTGGGGCAGCGGTAGCTTCGCGAGCCAGATTGTGGCCCTGGGCAGCATCGAGATCCCCGCCAGTGCGATGGCGGTGGTCCCGGCCGCGATGCCGGGAGCGGGGTGCGCGATGAGGGTGGCCACCAGGAAGGCGAGCAGCCCGAAGACACCCGCGGTGGCGGCGGCGATGAAGGTGGTGATGCCGGTGCCCATCAGCAGGATGCACGCCGCGGAGACCACGACCACCAGCACGCTCGCGAGGAGCAGGCTCGCCCGCAGCGTCCCGCCGGGCACGATGTGGAAACCGCTGACGAACGCGAGGGGTAACCCTCCCGCCGCGGCGATCAACACACCGGTGGGCTTGGCGTCGTAGGCTTTGACCAGGGTGGCCCCGACCGCGACGCACGCGATGGTGGCGACCCCGGCGATGATGGCGACCGCGAGACCGTTACCGCCGTAGAGGGGGCCACCGAAGAACAGAGCCAGCGCCGCGCTGAACAGCGCGAGTCCACCGGCGATGTGCCCGATGCGCTGCGCCGTCTCCTTGGTCCAGGGGCGGAAACTGTCGGGTTCGGCTTCGGCGATGGCATCGACGACGTCGTCGTACAGCGGCGGCGGGGGGTTCTCGTTGCGTTTGCGCAGCTGCAGCAGTTCGCCGTCGACGATGCCGAGCGAGGCGAGGGTGCGGCTCGGGTCGAGCGGGGCGTCACCGAGCTTGGCGAGGGCCCATCCGCCGTGGCGGGCGCCGCCGTCGGGGGTCGTCTCCTTCGCCATCTCCAGCAGCATGGGCATGAGGTCGGCCACCGCCACGTCCGCCGGCAGCGCGACATCGATCCGGGTTCGCGGCGCGACCACCGTCACCCTGCTGAAAACCGTCGTGCCCGTTGCCACCTTTTCGCCCCCTACCTGGAGATTTCGCCGCAGGGTGTTTATACCGCGTCGCGGAAACAACCCGCCTGTGGGCCGGTAACCTTGCCGAACCGGCCCCATGGTGTCGTGATGCCGCCCTAGTATTAACGCACCCGGGCCACATGTGGGGGCAGTTCCGGCGAACGCGCCGGTGTGCGCGCCCTGCCCAGGCCGTCAGTCGCCGAGTCGAAGAGGGGTCCTTTCGGTGAGCACGCTGCAGTTCAAGCGGTCGCCACGGCTGGCTGCTCCCCGCCCACCGGGTGGCGAGGTGCATCTCGAGCCGCCGCCCGAGGTCCCGAGGACGATTCCCGGCAACATCATCATGAAACTGATGCCGGTGGTCATGATCGTGGCCATGCTGGGCATGGTCGTTTTCATGTTCACGGCCGGTGGCGCGTTGGGTCGCAGCCCGATGTTCTTGATGATGCCGCTGATGATGATGATGTCGATGGTCGGCATGTTCGCCGGTGGTGGCCGGGGCGGCCAGCAGAAGAAGGCGGAGATGAACGAGGACCGCAAGGACTACCTGCGGTATCTCGGACAGATGCGGGACAGGGCCCGCGAGGCGATGATCGACCAGCGTGCCTCGCTGGAGTGGGTGCATCCCGATCCCGGCGCGCTGTGGTCGATGGCCTCGACGCGCCGCATGTGGGAACGGCGGCAGAGCGACCAGGACTTCCTGCACCTGCGCGTGGGACGCAGCTCGCACCGGCTCGCCACCCGGCTGGTGCCGCCGCAGACCGGCCCCGTCGACGAACTGGAGCCGATCGCCACGCTGGCACTGCGGCGGTTCGTGCGCGCGCACTCGATCGTTCCGGACCTGCCCACCCAGATCACACTGCGCGGCTTCGCCGCTGTCGGGATGCAGGGCGACAAGCAGCTGACGCGCGGCCTCACCAGGGCCATGCTCGCGCAACTCGTCACGTTCCACAGTCCCGACGACATCCTCATCGGCTTCGCCACCACCGGCAGGGCGAAGGAGGAGTGGGAGTGGGCCAAGTGGCTGCCCCACGTCCAGCATCCCGCGCTGTCCGACGGCATCGGGCAACTGCGCATGATGAGCGGCTCGCTGGCACAGCTCGAACAGTGGCTCGACGAGGAACTGCGCGAACGGCAGCGGTTCTCGCGCAACGCCACCCCCGCACCCGACCAGCCCCACGTGGTCATCGTGCTCGACGACGCCGACGTCACCGGCGAGGAGCAGATCCTGCTGGAGGAGGGGCTCGTCGGCGTCACCCTCATCGACCTGTCCGACTCGATCGGCAACCTCGCCGCCCGCCGCGGCCTGCGCCTCGTGGTGGAGGAGGAGCGGCTGGGCGCCCGCAGTGCCGGCGGCGTCGAGTGGTTCGGCAGCCCGGACACGATGAGTGTGGTGGAGATCGAAGCCCTCGCGCGCAAGCTGTCGCCCTACCGCATGAGCACCGGGGCGGCCGAGGACAGCGAGGAGCAGCCGCTGCTGTCCAACCCGTCACTGCTCGAACTGCTGGGCATTCCCGGCGACCCGATGACGTTCGATGTGCAGCAGGCGTGGCGGCCGAGGCCGGTCCGCGACCGGTACCGGGTGCCGTTCGGCGTCGGAGAGTACGGCCAGCCGGTCGAACTCGACATCAAGGAAGCCGCGATGGAGGGCATGGGCCCGCACGGCCTGTGCATCGGCGCGACCGGGTCCGGTAAGTCGGAGTTCCTGCGCACGCTGGTCCTCGGCATGCTGGCCACGCATTCGTCGACCACGTTGAACTTCGTTCTCGTCGACTTCAAGGGCGGTGCGACGTTCCTCGGTCTGGACAAGTCGCCGCACGTCTCGGCCGTCATCACGAACCTCGCCGACGAGGTCACGCTCGTCGACAGGATGAAGGACGCGCTCGCCGGTGAGATGAACCGCCGCCAGGAGGCGCTGAAGACCGGCGGAAACTTCAAGAACGTCTGGGAGTACGAGAAGGCGCGCGAGAACGGCGCCGACCTCGACCCGTTGCCCGCGCTGTTCGTCGTGGTCGACGAGTTCTCGGAACTGTTGTCCGCCAAGCCGGACTTCATCGACCTGTTCGTGGCCATCGGCCGGCTGGGCCGGTCGCTGCAGATGCACATGCTCCTCGCCTCGCAGCGGCTGGAAGAGGGCAAGCTGCGGGGCCTCGACTCCCACCTCTCCTACCGGATCGGCCTCAAAACGTTCTCCGCGGCGGAGTCGCGGGCCGCGATCGGCGTGCCGGACGCCTTCGAACTGCCCTCGGTCCCCGGCGGTGGCTACCTCAAGTACGACACGTCGACACTGGTGCGGTTCAAGGCGTCGTACGTGTCGGGGCCCTACCGGCCCGCGGGGATCAAGACGGCCGCTCCGGGCGCGAAGGTCGTCCGTGCGGACAAGCGGCCGCAGCTGTTCGTGCCCGACTTCGTGGAACTGCCCAAGGAACCGGAGCCGGAACCCGAGCCCGTCGAGCAGCCGAAACAGCCCCAGTCGGAGGAGGCCGTCGAACCCAGCGAACTCGACGTGATCGTCGGTCGGCTGGTCGGGCAGGGGCCACCGGCCCACGAGGTGTGGCTGCCGCCGCTGAAGGAACCGAACTCGCTCGACACCCTGCTGCCGAACCTGAACCCCACCGAGGACCGCGGCCTGTCGCCCGTCGGCTTCTTCGGCAACGGCAGATTGCAGGTGCCGCTCGGCATCGTGGACCGGCCCTACGAACAGCGGCGCGACCCGCTGTGGGCGGACTTCTCCGGTGGAGCCGGGCACGGCGTCATCGTGGGCGGGCCCCAGTCCGGCAAGTCGACACTGCTGCGCACGCTGGTCATGTCCATGGCGTTGACGCACACGCCCGAGGAAGCGCAGTTCTACTGCATCGACCTCGGCGGCGGCACGCTCGCCGCGTTGAACGGACTGCCGCACGTCGGCGGAGTCGCCGTGGCGAGGCGCGAGCCCGACAAGGCCCGCCGGATCGTCGCCGAACTGGCGACATTGGCCAACGAGCGAGAGGCACGGTTCGGTGCGCTCGCCGTCGACTCGATGAACGACTTCCGGAACCGCAAACGCCGGGGCGACATCACGGCCGAACAGGACTCCTTCGGCGATGCGTTCCTCATCGTCGACGGCTGGCGTGCGCTGCGCGACGACTTCGACGAACTCGAACCGCAGATCACCAAGCTGGCCGTGCAGGGCCTCGCCTACGGCGTGCACGTCATCATCTCCTCGAACCGGTGGGCCGACATCCGGCCCGCGATCAAGGACATGCTGGGCACCCGTTTCGAGCTGCGGCTCGGTGACCCCAGCGAATCCGACATCGACCGGCGGGTGGCCGTGAACGTTCCCGCGGCCCGGCCGGGCCGCGGACTGACCCGCGACAAACTGCACTTCCTTGGCGGGCTTCCCCGCATCGACGGGTCGTCGAGCGACGCCGATCTCGGCGAGGGAGTCCAGGACGGCGTCAAACGCATCGCCGCGGCCTGGAAGGGCAGGCACGCGCCGCAGGTGCGGCTGCTGCCCGACGTCATGCCGTACGAGGAACTGCTCCTGCAGGACAAGCGTCGGGACAGCAAGCTGGTGCCCATCGGGGTCGACGAGGACGAACTCGCTCCCGTGTACCTCGACTTCAACGCCGACCCGCACTTCCTCGCCTACGCCGACGGCGAGTCCGGCAAGACGAACCTGCTGCGCCAGATCGTCCGCGGCATCACGGAGCGCTACTCCAAGCAGGAGGCGGTGCTGATTCTCGTCGACTACCGGCGCACCATGCTCGGATTCGTGGACGGCGACCAGCTGCTGGGCTACGCGGTCTCGGCCAACCAGCTCGACGGCATGATGAAGGAGGTCGCGGGCTCGATGGCCAAGCGCCTGCCCGGCCCCGACGTCACCCCGCAGCAGTTGAAGGACCGTTCCTGGTGGAGCGGGCCGGACCTGTTCGTGGTCGTCGACGACTACGACCTCGTCGCCACGTCCAGCAACAACCCGCTGCGGCCTCTCGCCGAGTACCTGCCCCAGGCCAAGGACGTCGGACTGCACGTCATCGCGGCGCGGCGTACCGGTGGTGCCGCCCGTACCGGGATGGACCCGATCATCGGCAAGCTGAAGGAACTGGCCATGCCGGGTCTCGTCATGAACGGGTCGAAGGACGAGGGGCAACTGCTGGGCAACGTGAAGGCCGGACCGATGCCCCCGGGCCGCGGGTACTTCGTCAGCCGCAAGGTGGGCAAGAAGCTCATGCACGTGTCGTGGATCTCACCGGAGTGACGGGAGCGGCGTGCGGCGCCCCACCAGGCAGCCGCACGCCGGCAGGGCTCGCATGGTGAGACCGGCCCGGGCCGTCTGACAGAGTGCTGGGCAGGAATCGACGACTGGCGGGAGCGTGTCGTGACACTGCGGGTGGCGGTGGACTTCGGAACATCGAGCACCTGCGTCGTCGCCTCGATGAACGGCCGGGAACCGCAACTCGTCGTCCTTGACGGGCAACCCATCATGCCGTCGGCGGTCTATGCCGCGCAGGACGGGACGCTGTTCGTCGGGCAGGAGGCGGAACGCCAGGCCGCCGTCGATCCGTCTCGGTTCGAGCCCACCCCGAAACGGCGCATCGACGAGGGCGAACTGCTCCTCGGCGACACCGTGCTCAGCGTGGTGGACGTCGTACACGCGGTCCTGCGGCGGGCCGTGTCGGAGGCACGCAGGCTCGCGGGCAACGCCGAGGTGACGCTGCTGGTCCTGACCCATCCGGCCGAGTGGGGCGCGGTGCGCACCCGGCTGTTGCGGCAGGCCGCCGGGCAACTGGCACACGAGGTGGCCCTCGTGCCCGAGCCCGTGGCCGCGGCCGTGTTCCACGCCGCGACGTTCGCGCCGGCCGAGGTGAACCAGGAACGCACGGTCGAGTTCAGCGGAAGGCCCGGCGACACCGTGGCCGTGCTCGACGTCGGTGGCGGGACCGTCGACGTGAGCGTGGTGCGGCGCGTGCCGTCCCACGCCCAGAGCCGATTCGACGTGCTCGCGACCCGGGGAGATCCCGGTTTCGGTGGTGCGGACATCGACCAGGCGCTGCTGGAACACGTCGGGTCGCTGGTGTCCAAGGCCGACACCGAGGCGTGGGACCAGCTCGTGCAGGGCAGGGAACTCGCGGACCGGCGGCGCAGGCGTGTGCTGCGGCAGGACGTGCGCGGCGCCAAGGAAACACTGTCTCGGCACGCCTACACCGACGTGCCGATGCCGCCTCCGTTCGCGGACGCCCACGTGACGCGGGAGGACCTGGAGCGGCTTGTCCGCTCGCCGCTGGGGCGAGCCGCGGAGTTGGCCAAAGCCACCATCGACGCCGCTGGAGTGCGCCCGAAACAGCTCACCGCGATCTTCCTCGTCGGCGGATCGAGCCGCATCCCCATGGTGTCGCGACTCGTGCATGAACGCACCGGAATCGTGCCGACCACTCTGGACCAACCGGAAACGGTCGTGGCCCGAGGAGCCCTCCGCGCGGTCCAGGTTCTCCCGGACCGCACGGGTGTGCTGCCGGGTACCGGGTCGGCGCGTTTAGCGGGCAGAACGCTGTCCCGGGGCGAGGCCCGCACCGCGGTCGTGTCGCGGCCCTCGGCGGCGACCCCGCTGTCGGGCACGCCACCTCGCGGGGCAGGGCGCCCACCGCCGGTGCCCGCGCGCGGCCCCGCGCCGGGCAGGCCGTCGGGTGTGCCCGCGATGTCGTTGCCCTCGGGGATCTCGGCTGCCCCGCAAGGGGGGCCGCCGGTCGCGCCGCCACCGGGTTCAGCGGGAGGCGCCTCGCGGCATCGGCGCGTGATGTTCGCGGCGGTGGCCACGGTGGCCGCCCTGGTGGCGACAGTGGTGGCGCTCACGCTCACGATCGCGACGAACGACGACGAGACAGCCGTCCAGGGGCGTACCTACGCGCAGTATTCGTACAAGTTCGTGGCACCACAGAATTGGACCCAGACAGGTGACAACGTTGACGACCGGCAGGTGGTCGTCAAACCACAGGAGGCGCAGACCAGCGCGGACGACGACCTCGTAGTGGTCCAAGAAATCGTTCTGCCCTACGACGGCGGGGCGCAACGAGAGCGTTTAGCCCGCGAACTGCGCGAGCAGACCGGCGCGAGCGCGGAGACGTACACGCAGTTCACCGAGCATCACCGGTACGCGGGCCGGGACGTCATCCACTACCGCGAGAAGAAGGCGGCGGCCACGGTTCACTGGTACGTGCTGGCTCACGGCACGGCGCAGGTGAGCATCGGCTGCCAGGAGGCGCGAATGCCGGCGCGTGTCCGTACGGCTTGCGAGCAGATCGTCGCGACCCTCGAGTTCACCAACTGACGCCCGCCGCTGGCGCCTTTAGCGGGCTAAACGCGGTCAGTTCCCCAATCCGGCGGCGAAAGGCGTTCACGCTCGCAACTACTTGGCCACTTTGGGCGACAACCAGGAACCGGGCATGGCACTGTCTCCGTCGTAGAGCCAGTACGAACGAGGTACGGCAACCACGAGCGAAGGGGGTAGGACCCGATGGCAGGCGGTTTCACCGGGACACCGGAGCAGTTCCAGCAGGCGTACCAGGACGTCGACCAGATCAAGGGGTC
Source organism: Saccharomonospora piscinae (assembly GCF_005862235.1). Classification (GTDB taxonomy): domain Bacteria; phylum Actinomycetota; class Actinomycetes; order Mycobacteriales; family Pseudonocardiaceae; genus Saccharomonospora; species Saccharomonospora piscinae. The sequence continues at coordinate 1,006,339 of NZ_VCEK01000002.1, forward strand.
GATGGACCAGAACCTGAACCAGCTGCGCAGCAACATCGAGGCGACGCAGGCCGGCTGGCAGGGCGAGGCGGCGAAGGCGTTCCAGAACGTCATGAACGCTTTCGACGAGAAGACCCGCAAGCTGAACGAGGCGCTCGCCAACATTGGTGAGCTGCTGCAGCAGTCCGGTGTGAAGTACCAGCAGGCGGAAGAGGAGCAGAACTCCGCCATCAGCAACATCGGCAACACGCTCAGCGGTCTCTGAGTCACACCACCTCGACCCTCATTACGCTTTTCTGAACGGGAGGAACCATGCCGAACGGCATCGTTGTTGATTACGCCACCATCCACACGGCCTCCGAGGACTGCCAGCGCACCGGCTCGGAGCTGGAAGCGCTGTTCGAGGACCTTCGGTCTCGGCTGGCTCCGCTGGTCGACTCCTGGAGCGGTGACGCCATGGAGGCGTGGCAGCAGTGCCAGAACGAGTGGAACCAGTCGCTGGACGAGATGAAGCAGGTGCTGGCCCAGATCGCGACCGCGCTGCCGCAGATCGCCGACGGCTACCAGGCGACCGACAAGGGCATCCAGGGGATGTTCTGATCGGACTCGCACAGAGACCGGGCTCGCCGCTGGCGGGCCCGGTCTTTTTGTGCTCGCTCAGCGAGGTGCTCCGACCTCGTACTGAGGCTCGTCGTTGAGGATTCGAATGCTCACCGTCCTGGGACTGCCTGCCACGTCGACGGTGCAGTCGAATGTGTGCCCCGTGGTGATCTGCTGGTCGGCGGGGCAGCGAACGTTGGCGACATCATGCTCGCCGTAGCTGTCGGTCAGCACCGACGCGACGCCCTCGTGCAGGGCCGCTTGGTCGAGTACCTCCCCGGTGAACGCCCCGGTCAGCCACGCGGTGACACCACCGGCGCCACTCAGCACGACGAGCACGGCGGCGCCGATGACCCACGGCTTGCGCGACTTACCGCGTTTAGCGGGCGAACTGTTGTCGAAGGCACCGAAACCGCCGTACTCGGAGGAGAACGTGCCGCCGTAGCCCGGGCTGTACGGCGGGCCCGGTGCCTGCGAGTGGCCCTGCGGGCCGGGGTGCGGCGGCCCGCCGCTGCCGGGAGGCTGCGGCTGCCACCACTGGTGGGGCTGTCCCGGTGGCTGTGTCATGGGTCTCTTCCTCGTGCGCTCGAACGGGCGTGGGGCGGTCACTCGCGGCTGCTGGTGATCTCGGCCATTCCGTCGTAGAACTCGTCGACCTCCGCGTCCGTGGTGAGCGCGGTCACCTCGTCGTCAGGCGGTACGGAGGGAATCTCGTGCTCCGTCGGTGCTTCGAGGACCTCGTAATGCTGCTTGATCTCGACCTCGTTGCCGCCCTCGGCAAGCAGCCCGGTCATCTCGATCTCTTTCAGTTCACCTTCGGGGCTGAGCAGTATTCGCGTGTCGACCATCTTGTCGAGAAGTGGTTCGCCGATCTCGTCCACCAGCCAGTCGGGGATCACCACGATGCGTTCCTCCAGGAACACGCGCAGAGAGACGCCGGTCGTGAGTTCGGTGCTGCCGTCGGCGAGGCTCTTCGCGGTCTTGTCCACCGAGTTGTCCTGCATGGACCGGGTCACCGCGCTGAAGATCTTGCACACGGTGAGGTAACCACCCCAGAAGCAGATGTCCAGTCCCTCCGACTTGTCCGGCATGGACACCCAGGGCGTCGGCGCCAGTTCGGCGTAGTCCGGGCCCAACAGGACGTACTCGACGTCGCTGCCGGCCGGGAGGAAGTAGTCCCGGTAGTCGGCGGAGTCCCGGTTCGAGTGGTTCTTGTACAGGCGGTCGGCCGGGTTGCCGAGTTGGATGGCGGTGACGGTGCTGTCGGTCTTGAGTTCCCCGACGCGCATGAACGAACGCAGCCGACTCTTGCGCGGCTCGGTGTTGCCGAGATCGTCGTCCAGGCGTTCGAGTGTGGCGGTGAACTTGCCACCGACGTACTGGGCGACCTCGTCCCCGTCCGGGATAGGCTTACCGACGCGCCCGGCGGAGCAACCGGCGATCAGAACCAAGGAAGCACCCAGTGCGACGACTCTGAGTAGTCGATTTCTCATCGTTCATCCCCCTGGGTGACATCGCGGTCGGCGCTGCGGGAGAGACTAGTATGTCGTGGGGTCCGGGTACCCCGGGTTCACCCTCCTTTCGGCGACCGGGTATCTTCGTAAGTTGTTGTGCGCGCATGAGCTGCACGCGCCAAGCCAGCATGGACCCCACAAGCAAGTTGACGACGAGGTAGACCCTTGCCCACGTACAGCCCTAAGCCCGGCGATGTCACTCGTGCCTGGCACGTGATCGACGCCGAGGATGTCGTGCTCGGCCGGCTCGCGACCGAGGTCGCCATGCTGCTGCGCGGCAAGCACAAGCCCACCTACGCCCCGCACGTGGACACCGGTGACTTCGTCATCATCGTCAACGCCGACAAGGTGGCGCTCACCGGTAAGAAGCGCGAGCAGAAGTTCGCGTACCGGCACAGCGGTTACCCCGGCGGCCTGCGGAAGCGCTCGTTCGGCGAGTTGCTCGACACCCGCCCCGAGCGGCTCGTCGAGAAGGTCGTCAAGGGCATGCTGCCGAAGAACAAGCTGGGCCGCGCCCAGGCGAAGAAGCTCAAGGTCTACGCCGGGCCGGAGCACCCGCACACCGCGCAGCAGCCCCAGCCGCACGAGATCACCAAGATCGCTCAGGTGACCCAGTGAGTGAGGAACAGTCTGTGACCAGCACCGAGACCGAGGCCGCTGCCGACGCGGTCGTGACCACCGAGACGCCCGTCGCTCCGAAGCCGTCTCGCGCTGCCGGTGGCACCGCGCAGACGGTCGGCCGTCGCAAAGAGGCGGTCGTCCGTGTGCGCATGGTTCCGGGTAGCGGCGAGTTCACGCTCAACGGCAAGAGCCTCGAGCAGTACTTCCCGAACAAGGTCCACCAGCAGCTGATCCGTGAGCCGCTGGTCACCGTCGAGAAGCCCGAGGCGTTCGACATCCACGCGAACCTGGATGGTGGCGGCATCTCCGGCCAGGCCGGTGCGCTGCGGCTCGCTATCGCGCGGGCTCTTTCCGAGATCGACGGTGACGACCGTCCCGCCCTCAAGAAGGCTGGCTTCCTGACGCGGGACGCACGTTCGACCGAGCGGAAGAAGTACGGCCTGAAGAAGGCTCGCAAGGCGCCGCAGTACAGCAAGCGCTGACGCGACTCCCACTCCAAGCGCCCATCCGTTACTCGGGTGGGCGCTTGGCTTGTTTCCGGACCCGTTAGCTGGGCTGGCCGACCGCGTTCTGCCCGCGAAAGTCGCCTGGGTGGGCGGACCGCGTTTCGCGGGCGAAACGCGGTCCGGTGGCCCACAGGGGTCGGGGCGGGCATCGTGGAGTGGCTAGGTTGTTGTGGTCGGTTCGCTTGTGCTCGCGAAGACGGAGGTCGACGGATATGGCTCGCCTTTTCGGCACGGACGGGGTGCGGGGGCTCGCCAACGACGAGCTCACCCCCGAGTTGGCACTGGCCGTCGCCGCCAGCGCCGCCCGTGTGCTCGCTGCTCACGATCGCTCCCACCGCCCGGTGGCTGTCGTCGGGAGGGACCCCCGCGCGAGCGGCGAGATGCTGGAGGCCGCGGTCGTGGCCGGGCTGGCCTCGGCCGGCGCTGACGTACTGCGCGTGGGCGTGCTGCCAACCCCGGCGGTCGCGCACCTGGTGGGTGAGCTGTCCGCCGACCTCGGGGTCATGATCTCCGCGTCCCACAACCCGATGCCCGACAACGGCATCAAGCTGTTCGGTGACGGCGGACACAAGCTTCCGGACGGTATCGAGGACGAGATCCAGCACGGGCTGGAGGCCACCGGGCCGCGCCCGACCGGAGCACAGATCGGCCGGGTGTCGGATGTCCCGGACGCGGTCGACCGCTACGTCGCTCATTTGCTCGACGCGACGCCGACGTCGTTGGGTGGGTTGCGGATCGTTGTGGACTGCGCCAACGGGGCATCGGCGGCGGCCGCGCCGGAGGCGTATCGCAAGGCAGGCGCGGAAGTGATCGCGCTGCATGCCGAACCTGACGGTGTGAACATCAACGACGCCTGTGGCTCCACCCACCCCGAGGTGCTGCGGGCGGCGGTGCTGGAGCACGGTGCCGACCTGGGCATCGCCCACGATGGGGACGCGGATCGGTGCCTCGCGGTGGACGCCGACGGCGATCTCGTGGACGGGGATCAGATCATGGCGGTGCTCGCGGTCGCCATGGCGGAATCGGGTGAACTCGCCGGTGGCACGCTTGTGGCGACCGTCATGAGCAATCTCGGCCTGCACCTCGCCATGCGGGACCACGATGTCGCCGTCCGGGTGACTGCCGTCGGTGATCGTTATGTGCTGGAGGAACTGCGCGCGGGTGGGTTCTCACTCGGTGGCGAACAGTCCGGCCACGTGGTGTTGCCCGGTCACGCCACCACCGGAGACGGGCTGCTCACGGCTTTGCGTCTGATGAGCCGGGTCGCGGACACGGGCAAGCCGCTGCGCGAACTCGCCGCCGTGATGCGCCGGTTGCCGCAGGTCCTGCTCAACGTGCCGGTCACCGACAAGAACACGGTCGCCGATGAGCCACCGGTCAAGGCCGCAGTGGCCGCGGTTTCGGCCGAACTCGGTGACGAAGGCCGGGTCCTGCTCCGTCCTTCCGGCACCGAGCAACTCGTCCGGGTGATGGTGGAGGCCCCTGACGCGGAGACAGCACAAGCGGCCGCGGACCGGCTGGCCGGAGTCGTCGCCTCGGTCGGCTGAGCCCGCCAGTGCGCGTTTAGCCCGCTAAATGCGGTCAACCGCCCCGGCCGGTCGGGTGAATCGGTAACCTCGGTGCGTTGTCGGCGGCACCGGGTGGTCTCGCGGTGCGTCGAACGGAGACGTGTCCATCGAGAACGCGAGGGGGAATCGTGGCGGGCGGGCAGACAGTCGATCCGGGCAGGCTGGACGCGGCCGGGACGGCGTACACCCAGGTGAGTGACGACTTGGCTTCCGCTGGAAGCAAGCTCGAGGCCGGGGTGTCCACGGCGCAGGTCGGCCGGGCCTTCTCACACGTTGCCTCCACCTATTCGGACGTGATCGGGCGCTACCGGGACTGCGTCACCACCTACGGCGAGCGGGCCGGTGAACTCGGCGGCAAACTCTCGCAGGCCGCAAAAGCCTATGAGGACGGTGAGGCCGTCAGCCGCGACATGATCGCCTCGAAGGAGGTGTGACGGGTGGTCCTGCTCAACCCGATGCAGCGGCAACAACAGAAGCTCGCGGCGCACGAGGAGTTCTCGTCGCAGGAGCTGGACCACATGCGGCAGATACTCGACGACCCTGACGTGTCCGCAGAGGTCAAGAACAATTTCCTCTACGCGCTGTCGAACGCGGGGCGGCTCTCCGAGGAAGAGATCGGCCAGTACGCACCGGAGGTCGGAGCCGACCCCGTCGACGTTGCGTTCGGCGGCCGGGACTACAAGGAGAACCTCGAGAACGCACGCACGGCCCTCGGTACGGCCGAACGCCAGAATAACCAGGGCGACGTCAGCCGCGCGAAGGAGGCCGTCGGCCAGGGCGGCTACTCCACCTCCGACGAGGTTCTCGATCAGGCCGAGCCCGCGCTGCGGCTGTTCGACGACTTCTACCCCCGGTTCCAGCAGGCTCGGGAGTTGATCGGCGATCACACACCCGAGGACCCCGAACAGTACCGACCGGTGTCGCTGGGCGATGCCGCCGCGGAACAGGGCGAGGGCTCTGCCGCAACGTATCCGCACACCGGGATCGATCCGCAGAGCGTCCGCAGCGGTATCGGCGAGCTCCGCGGCATCGACTTCGCGGCTTTCCGGGCGGACGCCGACATGCTGACGGCGGCGCACGGCGACGTCGAGGGAGCGTCGGAGGCGTTGGACTCCGCATGGGGCGACGGCACCGCCGACTGGACCGGGGATGCGAAGGCGGCCGCAAAGCAGGTCAACGACGGTATGTCGAAGGCGGCGGACACACTCGCGCAGGCGCTGAGTGACGCGCCGGGGTCGTTGGGCGACTGCGTGGAGGTCCTGGAACGCAACGTCGTCAACTTCACGCAGCAGGTTCTTAGTCTGTACCAGGACGGGACGATCGCCGGGCTGTCGCCACAGCAGGTCGACGAGTACATCGCCAGCATGACCGCCTTGCCCGCGCAGGTGGAGGAAATGCGGGGGAAGTGGCTGTTCGGCGAGGTGGTCGAGGCCATGGAAACCCACCTGCGTGAGGCCGAAGCCAGCCTCACCGACTTCTGTTCGGATTATCGTGCCCGCGCCGACCAGTTCCATGCCCAGGCGGCGGAGTACGTGCAGTGCATCGACGGGGTGTACGCCGAGACCTTGGCGTCGCTCACGCAGCCGCTGGAGCCCGATCCGTTCGCTGAGGCGGACGCGGGTGACGCGGAGATCGGCCAGCCACAGGCGCCGGGCGGGTCCGGCCCCGGTGGGATGCCCGGCGGCGGCGCACCCGGTGGGGGAATGCCTGGCGGTGGCGCACCGGGCGGCGGGATGCCGGGCGGAGGAGGCCCCGGTGCGGGCGGCGGCGATGTCCCGAGCGCGGAGGATCTGATCCCGGACCAGCCCGGGGGCACGAACCCGGTGACCGGGGAGGACCTGGCGCTCGATCCAGAGACGGGGGAGCCGTATCCCATCGATCCCGAGACCGGTGACGCGATCACGGACGCCGGCGGCAGGGAACAGCTCACCGTGGAACAGGGCGGCAACCGGTTCACGATGACCGAGCCCGACGCCGAGGGGAAGATGGCCCTCACCGTCGAGGGAGGCGAGGGAGAACTCGGCGAGTACCGGCTCGACTTCGGTGCCGAGGACGGCGCAGCCGAGGGTGCCGACAGCCCGGGTGAGGACCCGTCCTTCGGCCCGGAGGGGGCTGGGGAGGCCGGCGAGCGGGTGTATCGGCCGGGCGAGGACGGCACGATCCGCATCGAGGACGGCGACCTGACGATCACGGCCGAGCAGCCCGACGGTCCTGACGGACCCACGCGCGTGACGGTGGCCGATGGTCAGGGTGAGCCGGTGAGCTACACGCTCGGCGGCGCCAAGGGTGCGGGCGAGCACGCGGGTGTCAACACTTTGCCCGCGGAAGGTGGTGCCGCGGGCGAGCCGGGGCGCTGGACGGATTCGGCGTCCGCACCGGGCGGTGCCGGTGGTGGCACTCCTGATGGCGCCGCGGGCACGCTCGGCGAGCACACCGCCTCCGACGCCGCGTGGCCGGAAGCAACGGAATCGCGGGAAGCGCGGGAATCGCCGGAATCGCCGGAATCGCCACAGCCCGCCGCCGCGGCGGCGCCCGCGGCCGCTTCGTCGTTGAGCGGCGATCTCGGCAGCGTCGCCGGAGGCGACACGGGTTCCGGGGGCGAGTCCGTGGACAGCGGCGATTCGGCTGGTGCGACACATGTCTCGGCGGTCAGTGACGGCGGCGGCTCCACCTCCGGCGGAGGTGGTGGGGGCAGCGCACTGGGTGGTGACCCGGATGCCGGGGCGCAAAGTCAGTCCACGCCCTCCGGCGCCAATCTCGGTACGGCCCCAGGTGGGGACGCCCCGACGGGGATGTCGCAGGGCGGCGGTGCGGCTCCGGCCTCCGGAGGCGGCATGGGCATGATGGGCGGCATGGGCGGTGGTGCCGGTGGGGGCCAGAGCGGTGACCAGGAGCGAGCCTCCAGCGCATACCGCATCGAGGGCAACATCTTCGACAGCATGACCAGCGCGGTGCGCATCAGCGGTTCGATCGGCGACGACGCGGCGGACGTACCTGTCCGATTCAGCCGCTGAGGAAAGGCGGACAGCCATGACGAACGCCCCGACACTCGCCGAGCGACTCGCCCAGCTGCAAGCCCGAACGGAAGCACGGTCCTCCCGGCTCGCCGAGAGCGCACGCCGCCAGTCCGAGGAGATCGCGCGCCGGGGGCGCGAACGCCGGGAGGCCGCGGAACGCCGGGTCGAGGAACTGCACCGCCGGGCGGAGGAGAAGCGCGAGCAGGCCAAGGACGCCAAAGAAGAACCGGCCGCGAAGAACCAGTGGCTACAACGCCCGGAATCGCGCGAGGCCACCTACCGCTTCACCGGTCAGGAGGAGGAGACGGAGCCCAGGCCCTCGGCGCCGCCGCCGCAGCCTCCCGCACCGACGCCGACATCGGCATTGGAAACGCCCCGGCCTCAGCCCACACCGCCGCCGCGGCGGGCGGCACGGCCGTCGAACGACTTCGACGACGACGACTTCTCCAACAACAACTGGTTGCAGTAGGCCGCGCTACGCGGGAGCCGGTGCGGGCCGTGCCGTCCGGTCGTCGTAGGTCACGGGAGCTGCCTTCAGGTCCGCGTCGAACAGCTCACGGTAGGTCTTGTCGCCGGTCAGCTTCGTCAGGAAGAACGCCGTGAACAGAGCACGAACCCGGCGCTGGACCGAGTGCTGCGGCTTGCCCTGGAGCAGGGCCTGACTCCAGTGGGTGCCCTCGGTCACGCCCAGGTGGGTCATCTTCGGGATCGTACGCAGCTGCACCGGGCCGGCCCACGCCTTGCTGATCGCCTCGGCGTTGCCGCTGGCCGGTGCGATCAGGTCGGAGTCTCCCGCGAGATGCAGCCCCGGTGCGGTGATGGTGAGAGCCGCTGTGGTGGCCGGGGGAATGGTCTGCGCCGCCGCGACCGTGGCGACGGCCTTGACCTCCGGCCCGGTGCCGTCGCCGGGAGCGGCGGCCAGAACTGCGGCGCCGCCACCGACCGAGTGTCCTGCGACACCCAGCTTGGTGCGGTCCACGCTGATGCCGTCGACGCCCAGGCGCAGCGTGGTCACGATCTCCAGAGTGCTGCCGAGATCGGCCGCGAACAGCCGGTGTGAGGGTAGCGCGCCGCGGTGGGTCGCGGGTGCGGCGGCCACGATGCCCCAGCTCGCCAGGTGGCGCAGCAGACCGTGGTAGCGGCCCGGCGGTTGTACCCAGCCGTGCCCGAAGGCGACGGCCGGAAGGTTCAGCCCTGTGCGCGGCGTGAACACCACGCCCGGGAGGCCGACGAGCGCCAGGTCGCCGCGCAGAACGTCGTGCGGGCCCTGGTGGGAGAGCTCTTCGAGTAACCGCTTCGCCGTGCTCGCCATGGCAGGAGAGTAGCCGACCGGGCACACCCCCAGCAGCGGCGCCCGGACCCCTCCTGCGCCCGCGGCGTGAAGCCGGGTGGAGCGCGTTTAGCCCGCTAACTGCGTCTGCCTCGCCCCGGTGAGGCGCAGTTAGCGGGCTAAACGCGCCTCACCGTGCCCGGGATGCGGCGGTTCTTCGTGTCGTTACGCTGAGGGGCGTGTGTGGAATCGTGGGATATGTCGGCCATCGGCAGGCTCTGGACGTGGTGCTCGGTGGTCTTCACCGCATGGAGTACCGCGGTTACGACTCGGCGGGAGTCGCGGTGCTCACTCAGGCCGACGGGCTCGTGGTGGAGCGCAAGGCGGGCCGGCTCGCCAACCTGGTGAGCGCGCTCGACGACGCGGGCCACGGCGCCTTCGCGGGCACTGCCGGCATGGGCCACACCCGGTGGGCCACCCACGGCGCCCCGATCGACCGCAACTCACATCCACACCGCGACACCGCGGGCCGGGTCGCGGTCGTCCACAACGGCATCATCGAAAACTTCGCCGCGCTCCGCGCCGAACTTGAGGACTCCGGCGTCGAGTTGAGCAGTGACACCGACACCGAGACCGCCGCGCACCTCATCGCCCGCGAGTACGACCACGGCAGCACGGCGGGAGATCTACCGGCCAGTGTGCGGGCGGTGTGCCGCAAACTCGACGGGGCGTTCACGCTCGTCGTCACCCACGCCGACCAGCCCGACCAGGTGGTGGCGGCCCGCCGGTCGTCACCGCTGGTGGTCGGAGTGGGCGAGGGGGAGACCTTCGTCGCGTCCGACGTCGCCGCGTTCATCGAGCACACGCGCGACGCGGTGGAGCTTGGGCAGGACCAGCTCGTGGTGATCTCGCGTGATGGTTACGACGTCACGGATTTCCACGGCGATCCCGCGCACGGTAAGCCCTTCACCGTCGACTGGGACCTGTCGGCGGCGGAGAAGGGCGGCCACGAGTACTTCATGCTCAAGGAGATCGAGGAGCAGCCCGACGCGCTGGCCAACACGCTGAGGGGGCACTTCCGGTCCGGCAGGATCGTGCTGGACGAGCAGCGCATGTCCGACCAGGACCTCAGGGACGTGGACAAGGTCTTCGTCGTCGCGTGCGGGTCCGCGTACCACTCCGGGCTGGTCGCGAAGTACGCCATCGAGCACTGGTGCCGCCTGCCGGTGGAGGTGGAGCTGGCCAGCGAGTTCCGCTACCGCGATCCGGTGCTGGACCGCGACACGCTCGTGGTCGCGGTGTCGCAGTCGGGAGAAACGGCCGACACCTTGGAGGCCGTGCGTCACGCGAGGGAACAGAAGGCGCGGGTGCTGGCGGTCTGCAACACGAACGGTGCGCAGATCCCGCGTGAGTCGGACGCCGTGCTGTACACCCACGCCGGCCCGGAGATCGGCGTGGCTTCCACGAAGGCGTTCCTCGCGCAGGTGGCGGCCAACTATCTGGTGGGGCTGGCGCTCGCGCAGGCCAGGGGCACGAAGTACCCGGACGAGGTGGCACGGGAGTTCGGCGAACTGGAGGCCATGCCGTCGGCCGTGGCGAAGGTGCTGGCCACGGTGGGCCAGGTCCGTGACCTCGGTAGCCGGATGGCCGACTCGCGTGCGGTGCTGTTCCTGGGTCGGCACGTGGGCTTCCCGGTGGCGCTGGAGGGCGCACTGAAGCTGAAGGAACTGGCCTACATGCACGCCGAGGGTTTCGCGGCAGGCGAGCTGAAACACGGCCCCATCGCGTTGATCGAGGACGAACTGCCGGTGGTGGTGGTGATGCCGTCGCCGAAGGGCCGGGCAGTGCTGCACGCCAAGATGGTGTCGAACATCAGTGAGATCCAGGCGCGTGGCGCCCGCACGATCGTGATCGCGGAGGAGGGCGACGAGCGGGTGCGGCCGTTCGCGGACGAACTGGTGGAGGTGCCCGCGGTGCCGACGCTGCTACAGCCGCTCGTGTCGACGGTACCGTTACAGGTGCTGGCGGCCGAAATCGCGCGTTCGCGCGGTTACGACGTGGACAAGCCTCGCAACCTCGCCAAGTCGGTCACGGTCGAGTAGCGGCACCGTGCGCGGCGTCTGGACCACGGCTGACGTGCGGTCGGCCGAACAGCGGCTGCTGGCCGTCACCCCGGAGGGCGCGCTGATGCGGCGTGCGGCGTACGGGGTGTCCGTGCGCGCCGCCGCGCTGCTGACGCGGTACGCGGGCCGGGTCGCCGGAACCCGCGTGGTGCTGGTCGCGGGGGCGGGCAACAACGGTGGCGACGCACTGTGGGCGGGATACTTCCTGCGACGCCGGGGTGTGGCGGTGACAGCCGTGCTGTTGCGCCCGGACAGCACGCATCCGGAGGGCCTGGCCGCGCTTCGGCGCGCTGGCGGCAGGACGGGCTCAGCGGAGTCCGTCGACGTGGCCGGAGCGGACCTCGTCATCGACGGTGTGGTGGGCATCTCCGCGCGTGGTCCGTTGCGGCCCGATGCCGAAGCGGTGTTCGCGCGGGTGTCCGCGCCCGTGCTCGCGGTGGATCTGCCGAGCGGCGTGGATCCCGACACCGGAGCGGTCACCGGCCCGGCCGTGCGCGCGACGGCGACGGTCACGTTCGGTGCGCTCAAACCCGTACACGTCCTGAATCCGCAGGACTGCGGTGACACCACGCTGGTGGACATCGGTCTCGGCGGTGAGCTGGGGGAACCGGAGCTGCGACAGCTGGACGCGGCCGACGTCGCCGCCGCATGGCCGCTGCCGGGGCCTGCGGACGACAAGTACACCCAGGGAGTCACCGGTGTGGCGGCGGGCTCGGCGACCTATCCCGGGGCGGCCGTGCTGGCCGCCGCGGCCGCCGTCCGTGCGACAGCGGGAATGGTGCGCTACGCCGGTCCCGCCGCCGACGTGGTGCGGTCCCACTGGCCCGAGGTCGTCGCCACCGGCTCGATCACCGATGCCGGTCGCGTGCAGGCGTGGGTGGTTGGCCCGGGGATCGGCACGGGACGGCAGGGCCGGGACCAGCTCGCGTACGCGCTGGCCCAGGGCGTGCCCGTATGCGCCGACGCGGATGCCATCACGCTCATCGCGGCGCACCCTGACGTGCTCGACGCCCGTGACCCGGCCACACCGTTGTTGCTGACTCCGCACGACGGGGAGTTCGCGCGACTGACCGGCTCGGCGCCCGGCCCCGACCGGGTGGGTGCGGTGCGGCGGGCGGCGCGGCGGCTCGGGGCGGTGGTGCTGTTGAAGGGGCACCGCACGCTGGTCGCCGAACCCGGCGGGCGGGTCGTCGTGAACCGGCCGAGGGGCGCGTGGCTCGCCACGGCCGGATCCGGTGACGTGCTCTCGGGCGTGATCGGGGCGTTGCTGGCGTCGGGGCTGGAGCCGTGGCTGGCCGCGGCCGTGGGCGCCGACGTGCACGCGCGGGCCGGCGAGCTGGCCGCCCGCGGAGCCCCCACCTCGGCATCGGGTGTGCTGGCGGCGATTCCCGACGCGATCAGGCAGGCCCGCGCGCTGGCGGCGTGACGGCCGTGAGCCTGGGTCGTTTCGCGGGCAGAATGTCGCCGGAGGGGCGGCGCCGCACGCGGCGGTAGAGCCACGGCCCGGCGAACGACGTCATCCACCTCAGCTCCGCCGCGACGGTGCGCGCGACCGACGGGGTGTGGGCTCCGGGGAGGGGCCGGGACCAGGTGCCGTCGCTGCCGGGGAGCCCGAGGGCGTCGGCGAAGGCGGCGGCGATGCGTGCGTGACCGAGCGGACTCGCGTGGATGCGATCGGCGTTCCACAACCGGGGGTCCGTGGTGACGGCGTAGCCGAAGGTGTCCACGACGACGACGCCGTGCCGGGCCGCTGCGGTGCGGATACCCGCGTTGAGGTCCAGTACCCGGTGCCGGAGGGGCCGCAGGACCGGCGCGAGGAGCGCGAGGTCGGGAAAAGTGACGGTCGCCACACATGCTCCCGTGGCCGTGAGCGCGGCGAACATGTCGGCCAGGGATGCGACGACCTTGTCGGCGGCGAACGAGGGCCGGATCAGGTCGTTCATCCCGGCCACGACCGTCACGAGATCGGGTCGCAAGGCGACGGCGGCGGCGAGTTGTTCGGCGCGCACCTGGTGCGCGCGGCGGCCACGGACGGCGAGGTTGGCGTAGCGCACGTCCGGTCCGACACCGGCAAGGTGCTCCGCGAGCCGGTCCGCGTACCCGCGCCAACCGCCGTCGCCGTCCGGGTCGCCGACGCCTTCGGTCTGACTGTCGCCGACGGCGACGTACCGCGCGTAGCCCATCGCGTCTCCTCGCCTCACCCGCCGCGACTATAGCCAGCGTGTGGCGGCCGTCGCGGGGGCCGTGTACCGCATTTAGCCCGCTAAATGCGGTACACCCGGCCGCGGCGGGCCCGAAAGTCGTTGCGGACGTGGACGGGGACGGTGCGCAGCAGTCAAGCTCGGAGCCATGACCAACAACGAGGTTCTGGTGGCGGGCGTCGACTCGTCCACGCAGTCGACGAAGGTGATGGTGTGCGACGCCCGGACGGGCGCGGTGGTGCGCAGCGGTCGCGCCGAGCATCCCGACACGACCGAGGTGGCGCCTGCGGAGTGGTGGTCGGCGCTGACCTCCGCGACGGATGGCCTTCTCGACGGCGTGTCCGCGATCGGTGTCGCGGGCCAGCAGCACGGCATGGTCACCGTGGACGACGACGACGAGGTGGTGCGGCCTGCGCTGCTGTGGAACGACACGCGCTCGGCGCAGGCGGCCACCGACCTCACTGCGGAACTCGGAGGGCCACAGGCGTGGGCCGAGGCGATCGGCTCGGTACCGGTGGCGAGCTTCACGGTGACCAAGTTGCGCTGGCTTGCCGAGCACGAGCCCGATCGGGCCGACCGCGTGGCGCGGGTCATGCTGCCGCACGACTGGCTGACATGGCGCCTCGTGGGCGGTGAGCCGGTCACCGACCGTGGCGATGCCTCGGGCACCGGCTACTTTTCGCCCGCTAAAGGCGAGTATCGCGCCGACATCCTCACCCGGGCGTTCGGTGGACGTCACCCGGAGTTGCCGCGCGTGTTGGAGCCCGCGGGTGTGGCTGGGTACACCTCGGACGGCACGCTCGTGTCCGCGGGAACCGGAGACAACATGGCGGCCGCGTTCGCGCTCGGGGCGGGTGAGGGTGATGTCGTTGTCTCCCTCGGCACGAGCGGCACGGTGTTCGGGGTGAGCGAGACCCCCGCCGCCGACCCGACGGGCACCGTCGCGGGCTTCGCGGACGCCACAGGGCGGTTCCTTCCACTGGCGTGCACGCTCAACGCGGCGCGGGTGCTGACCGCGACCGCGGGGCTTCTCGGCGTCGACCTGGCCGGGCTCGACCGCCTGGCGCTGGCCGCAGCCCCGGGCGCGGGCGGGTTGACGTTGCTGCCGTACCTCGACGGTGAGCGCACCCCCAACCTCCCGGACGCCGCAGGTTCGCTGTTCGGCCTGCGCCGCGCCACCATGACGCCGGAGAACGTGGCGCGTGCGGCGGTCGAGGGCATGTTGTGCGGCCTGGCGGCGGGGCTCGATGCGGTACGCGAGCACGGCATCACCGTCCGGCGCGTGCTGCTGACCGGTGGGGCGGCGCAGTCCGCGAGTGTCCGCGCCGTGGCTCCGATCGTGTTCGGGGTCCCCGTGGTCGTGCCCGAGCCGCGCGAGCACGTGGCGATCGGCGCCGCGCGCCAGGCCGCGTGGGCACGGGCCGCCACGGCGGAACCGCCCGCGTGGGGCGGAGACGGTTCCGCGGTGCGGCTGCCCGAACCGGACGCGGGTGACGCCGCCGAGGGCGAACGCCTTCGGGGCCGGTATGCCGAGGTGCGGCAGCGCGTGCACGGTGTTTGAGGGGCCGGTGGGTACATTGGCTGCATGAGCCGGGGCACTGTCACGAGTGTCCCGGCGCCGACGAGGAGGCACGTGATCATGTCCCGTGGGGTGTCCCCGTGAGGGGCACGTCGTCGCCCCGTGCCGAGGTGGTGGTGAACCTCGAAGCGGTGCGCCACAACGTCCGGCTGCTCGCGTCGCGCGCGGCGCGGTCGGGCGCCGAGACGATGGTCGTGGTGAAGGCCGACGGCTACGGCCACGGTGCCGCCCCGGTGGCGAGGGCCGCCCTCGACGCGGGTGCCACCTGGCTGGGAGTGGCCTCCGTGGAGGAGGCGCTGGCCCTGCGTGAGGCCGGGTTCACGGCGCGGGTGCTGAGCTGGCTCGACACTCCGGCCGCGGACTTCGACGCTGCCGTGACGCACGACATCGACCTGTCGGTCAGTTCCGCCGGTGAGCTGGCGCGGGTCGCGGGAGCGGCCGCACGGGCCGGGTGCCGCGCCCGCGTGCACCTCAAGATCGACACCGGGCTGTCGCGGAACGGATGTCCCCCTGACCTCTGGCCCGCGCTGGTCAAGGCCGCCGCGGCGGAGGACGCGATCGAGGTCGTGGGCATGTGGTCGCACCTCGCGTGCGCCGACGAACCCGGACACCCCTCCGTCGACGCCCAGGCCGAGCGGTTCGCCGCCGCGCACGCCGTGGCGATCGACGCGGGGCTGTCGCCGTTACGGCACCTGGCGAACTCCGCCGCGACGCTGACCCGGCCCGACCTGCACTTCGACCTGGTGCGGCCCGGAATCGCGGTGTACGGGCTGAATCCCGTGCCCCAGTCCGAGGACCTGACACCCGCGATGACGTTCCGGTCGAGTGTCGTGCTCACCAAGCGGGTGAGTGCGGGCGAGTCGGTGTCGTACGGGCACACCTGGACCGCATCCGCCGACACCACGTTGGCGCTGGTGCCGGTGGGATACGCCGACGGGGTGCCGCGCACGCTGTCGGGCCGGCTGAGCGTGTGGCTGGACGGGTCGCGGCGGCCCGTGGCCGGGCGGGTGTGCATGGATCAGCTCGTCGTCGACTGCGGCGACCACGAACCCGATGTCGGGGCCGAAGTGGTGCTGTTCACCACTGGTGAGGGCGGGACTCCCACAGCCACCGACTGGGCGAACACCATCGGCACCATCGACTACGAGATCGTCACCGGGATGTATCGGCCGCGTGTCCGTCGCCGCTACGTCGGTGCGGAGGGGGACGGTTCGTGATGTCCCGTTCCGGGGACGACGCCACCGTCGAGGGGCCGTTCGCCGGTTCGCGTACCGATCGCACCGCCACCGTGGCCGCCGACGACGGTGCGCCGCTGGCGGTGGAGGAGATCGAACCGCTGGACGGGCATCGCGCCGCCGTCACCGTCGTCGGCGTGCACGGCTTCGCGTTGTCGCGGCGCAGCTGGTATCTCCAGCGGCGTGACCTGGCGGGAACCCTGCTGCCCGGTGCCAGGCACGTTTACTACGACCACCGTGGTCACGGCCAGTCCGCCTCGGCGGACGCGCAGCGCAGCACGATCGAGCAGCTCGCCGTGGACCTGCACGCGGTCCTGCGTACCGCCGCGCCCGACACGCCCGTCGTGCTGTGGGGGCACTCGATGGGGGGCATGGTGATCATGGAACTGGCGCAGTCCTACCCCGACCTGTTCGCGGAGCGCATCCAGGGGGTCGCGTTGATCGCGACCGCGGCGGGGGAGATCGGTGCGCACGGCCTTCCCCGGTCACTGCTCTCGAAGTACAACCCGCTCATGCGCGGTGTCGGGGAACTGGCCGAGTGGCAACCAGGTCTGGTGGAGTTCGTCCGCGCGGCCGGCGGGCAGCTGACGAGGGCCGCCGTGCGCAGGCTCGCGTTCGGCGCACGGGACGTCGATTCGCACCTGGTCGACTTCATGCTCGACATGCTGGGTGAGGCGCCGGTGCGGCAGCTCTCCCACTTCGTCGACACACTCGGTAGTCACAACCGGTACGCGGCGCTGGCCGGGCTGAAGCACACCGACGTCGTGGTGATCGGTGGCGACGCCGACCGGCTCACCCCGTTCGCCCATGCGGAGCGCATCGCCGCCGAGCTGCCGCGCGCCCGGCTCGTCCGGGTCGAAGGGGCGGGGCACATGGTGCACATGGAGGAAGCGGAGGTCGTCAACCGGCACCTGGCCGATCTGGTGCGGCGGTGCGGCGGTGACGGCGCGGGAAAGACACGGAGGAACACGTGGTGGCGCAGCTGAGTGTCGAACTGCCGACGCCCGAGGACGCGATGCGATTCGGGCGCGAGCTGGGCCAACTTCTCGGCGCGGGTGATCTCGTGCTGCTGGCGGGACCGTTGGGTGCGGGGAAGACGACCATGGCGCGGGGCATCGCGGCGGGCATGGGGGTGTCCGGCCGGGTCAGTTCGCCAACGTTCGTGCTGGCGCGGGCCCACCCGGCGGGTGAGTCCGGGGTGGCGCTGGTGCATGCCGACGCCTACCGGCTCGGCGGTGATCTCGCGCAGCTCGACGATCTGGATCTCGACACGGAGCTGGAGCGCGCGGCGCTCGTCGTCGAATGGGGTGAGGGGATGGCCGAGCGGCTCGCGGAGGACCACCTCGTCGTCCGGCTCGACCGCCGCCCCGACGACGTCCGCGTGGTCACGCTCGAACCGCACGGCGCGTGGGCGGCCCGGGTCGCCGGATCGCGTTTAGCGGGCTAAACGCGATCCGCCCCGCCGCCGGCGGCGGCGGGGCGGGCCTGGCGGCGACTACTCGCCGCGTTTCGCGGGCGAAACGCGTTCGTGGCCCGTGACCGTGGCGTACTCCCGGGGACCGCGTTTAGCGGGCTAAACGCGGTCCCCGGCCCGCGGGCCGCTCGCCCGGCGCTGGTCGTAGGCTCGGAGGGTGCTTGTTCTCGCCATCGACACCGCCACGCCCGCGGTCACGGCCGGGGTCGTCGAGCTGGGTTCCGAGCGGGTCACCGTGCTCGCCGAGCGCGTCACCCATGACGCCCGCGCGCACGGCGAGCTGCTCACGCCGCACGTGCTCGACGCCGTGAGCCGGGCCGGTGCGACGTTGCGCGACCTGGCCGCCGTGGTGTGCGGCGTGGGTCCCGGCCCGTTCACGGGCCTGCGCGCGGGCATCGTCACCGCTGCCGCGCTGGCCGACAGCCTGGACGTCCCCGCCTACCCGGTGTGCAGCCTGGACGCCATCGCCTCCGACGCGGTCGCCGACGGTGCCGACGCGCCGTTTCTGGTGGTCACCGATGCCCGGCGCCGTGAGGTGTACTGGGCCGCCTACGACCGCGAGGGGCACCGTTCGCGCGGCCCCGAGGTCGCGGCGCCCGCGGCGCTCGACCCCGCGGCACGGCGCGTCGAGCACGCGCACCCGAGCCCTGCCGGGCTGGCGCGCACGGCGGCGACCGCGATCCGCGCGAGCGAGGCTCCCGCGCCGTTGACACCGCTGTACCTGCGCAGGCCGGACGCCGCCGTGCCGGGCGCGCGGAAGCGGGTGAGCGCGTCGTGAAGTTGGAGCCGCTCCGCCGCCGCCACATCCGAGCCTGTGTGGAGCTCGAACGCCTGCTGTTCTCCGGCGACAGCCCGTGGAGCGCGGGCGCGTTCCACGCGGAACTCGACGCGGGCGGACACTATGTCGCCGCGCTCGACGAGCACGACCGGCTCGTGGGGTACGCGGGCCTTGCGGTGATGGGCGCGCCGGGGGACTGGGAGACCGGCCTGCACACCATCGCCGTGCATCCCGACCACCAGGGCCACGGGGTCGGCACCGCGATGCTGCGGGCGCTGCTGGCGCGGGCCGACGAGCTGGCCGCGCCGGTGGTGCTGGAGGTACGGACCGACAACGACACGGCGATCGCGCTGTACGAGCGTTACGGGTTCGAGCGGGTGGGGTTGCGCAGGCGCTACTACCAGCCCTCGGGCGCCGACGCGTACACGATGGTGCGGCCGGCGCGCCGCACGCAGGAGGTGGCGGGCTGATGTCCCGGATCGTCATGGGTGTCGAGAGTTCGTGCGACGAGACGGGCGTCGGGCTGGTCCGCCTGCACGACGACGGCACGGTCGAGTTGCTCGCCGACGAGGTCGCCAGCAGCGTGGCCGAGCACGCGCGTTTCGGCGGGGTGGTGCCCGAGGTTGCCAGCCGCGCGCACCTGGAGGCGATGGTGCCGACGGTGCACCGCGCGTTCGACACGGCCGGGCTGCGGATGTCGGACGTGTCCGCCGTCGCCGTCACCGCGGGCCCGGGACTGGCCGGTGCGCTGCTGGTGGGACTGTCGGCGGCGAAGGCGTACGCCGCCGCGCTGGACGTCCCGCTGTACGGCGTCAACCACCTCGCCGGGCACATCGCCGTGGACACGCTGCAGCACGGTCCGCTGCCCGCGCCGTCGCTGGCGCTGCTGGTGTCCGGCGGGCACACGCAGCTGCTGCGCGTCGACGACATCGCCGGCAAGATCACCGAGATCGGGTCCACGGTCGACGACGCGGCAGGCGAGGCCTACGACAAGGTGGCGCGGGTGCTCGACCTCCCCTACCCGGGCGGCCCGCCCATCGATAGGGCGGCGCGGGAGGGCGCTCCGGACGCCATCGCGTTCCCGCGCGGCATGACGGGGCCGCGCGACGCCGCGTACGACTTCTCGTTCTCCGGGTTGAAAACAGCGGTGGCCCGCTGGGTGGAGGCGGCGCAGGCGCGCGGTGAGGACGTCCCGGTGGCCGATGTCGCCGCGTCCTTCCAGGAGGCGGTCGCGGACGTGCTCACGGCCAAGGCGGTCCGTGCGGCCACGGAGTCGGGGATCGGCACGCTCGTGATCTCCGGTGGTGTCGCGGCGAACTCGCGGCTGGCGGCACTGGCCGCGCAGCGGTGCGCCGACGCGGGCATCGAGCTGCGGATACCTCGGCCGAGGCTCTGCACCGACAACGGGGCCATGATCGCCGCACTGGGCGCACACCTGGTCTCGGCGGGGTGCGCGCCCAGTGCGCTGGAGGTGTCGGCCGACCCGGCGTTGCCGGTCAGCACCATCTCGCTGTGACAGCCGTGCCCGTCAGCGCGGCAGGACCTCGGTCAGCCCGGGATGGCGGTCGGCGACGCTGAACGACGCGCGGGTTCGCACGGGCGCGCCCGGCTCGGTGACGTAGTCGACGACGCGGAAGTCGGCCCGCAGCTCGTCGCGCGTGAGGCGCGTGCGTACGTAACCGCGCTGGGCGTTGAAGAACTTGATGTGCGGGTTGCGGCGCAGGTTAGGGTCCTCGCCGGGGTCGGAGTCGGCGCCGTTGCCGCCCGAGGTGATCGAGCTGGTCACCAGTTCGGTGCCGATCACGTCGCTGTCGGGGTCGGCGTAGTTCGCCTTCAACTCGTTCGCCCAGTGCGTGTGCACGTCGCCGGTGAGCACCACCGGGTTACGCACACCCGCGGCCAGCCAGCCCTCGCTGATCCGCTCTCGTGAACCCCGGTAGCCGTCCCACGCGTCCATGCTGGTCGCGCCCGACGCGTTCATCCTGCGGGCGAAGAACACCTGCTGCCCGAGCAGGTCCCAGCGGGCCCGGGACCGGCGGAACCGCTCCAGCAGCCACGCCTCCTGCTCGTCACCGGTGAGCGTCCGGGCCGGGTCGGCGGCGTCCTCGCAGACCTTCCATCCGTCGTCGCAGGCCTGGTCGTCGCGGTACTGGCGGGTGTCGAGCATGTGGAAGTTCGCCAGGGAGCCCCACGACACGGTGCGGTACAGCCGGATGTCCGGGCCCTGCGGCCGGTTGCGGCGGCGCAGCGGCATGTTCTCGTAGTAGGCCCGGAACGCGGCTGCCCTGCGCCGGAGGAAGTCGGGCTGCGGGATGTGCGGCTTCTCGTACACGTCGGCGGCCCAGTTGTTGTCGACCTCGTGGTCGTCGGGCACCACGAGCCACGGTGCGACGGCATGGGCGGCCTGGAGGTCGGTGTCGGCACGGTACTGGGCGTAGCGCTGCCGGTAGTTCGCGAGGGTCTCCGTCTCGGGCCCGCGGTGGTCGCGGACGTTGCCGTCGGGAGAGACGTACGAGTCGCGCGTGTACTCGTAGATGTAGTCGCCGAGGTGCAGCACCAGGTCGGGTTCGTCGCCGGCGAGGTGCCGGTAGGCCGTGAAGTAGCCGTGCTCGTACTGGGAGCAGGACGCGAAGGCCATGACCATCCCCGCGCCGAGGGTGCCGGGGGCGGGTGTCGTGCGGGTGCGGCCCGCGGGTGAGAGGTGCCGCCCGCACCGGAACCGGTAGAAGTACTCGTGGCCCGGGGCGAGCCCCGCGACCTCCACGTGGACGGCGTAGCCCGCGTCGGCGCCGGTGCGCTGGTGGCCGCGCCGCACGACGTGGCGGAACCGCTCGTCGCGAGCGAGTTCCCACTGCACCGTCACCGGGCGCCCGCCCATGCCGCCGAGGCCGTCCTCGGCCATCGGTCGCGGTGCGAGCCGGGTCCAGAGCACCACGCTGTGCGCCTCGGGTTCGCCGGAGGCCACGCCGAGGGTGAACACGTCGCCCTTCGGTGGCCGGCCGGGGCCGGTGCTGGCCGCGGCGGTGACGGGGGACAGCGTGGACACGGCCGCGGCGCCGAGGGCGGCGCCGCCCAGCAGCACGTGGCGGCGGCTCGGGTGTGTGGACGAAGGGTCGTTCTCGCCTGATACGGGCACGGATCGTCTCCCAACCTGGTGTCGATCAGCCTGAACCCGGACAGTGTGCCGCTGATGGGTGGACTCTGTCCCCCGGCAGGGTGATCGACGGATGAACTCTGTGGCCGCGTCGGAAGCGTCGTGGCCCAGCCCCACGTCACGGCGACCTCACTGACCTGGGACGCGAGCCGAGACCGACCCTGGTTGCGCGGCTAGCACTCAGCTGGCTAGAGTGCTAATTACACGGCGCCGCACACGCCCCGGCACCCGCGACGGCGGGGTGGTAGGAGCCGTATCCATTTACGTACCTGCCAACGCTTTGGAAGACCCGTGGAGGTCACACCGGTGAGCGTGAACATCAAGCCGCTCGAGGACAAGATCGTTGTCCAGACGAGCGAGGCCGAGGAGACGACGGCCTCCGGTCTCGTCATCCCCGACACCGCCAAGGAAAAGCCCCAGGAGGGCAAGGTTCTGGCCGTGGGCCCGGGCCGCATCGACGACAAGGGCAACCGCATCCCCGTGGATGTCAAGGAAGGCGACGTCGTCATCTACTCGAAGTACGGCGGCACCGAGGTCAAGTACAACGGCGAGGAGTACTTGATCCTGTCCGCCCGCGACGTGCTGGCCGTCATCAACTGACGACCGGCTCCGCGACGACACGCCCCGGGCCCCGCACACGCCGGGGTCCGGGGCGTTTCGCGTGACACCGGAGAAAGGTTTCTCATGCCAAAGCAGATCAACTTCGACGAGGACGCTCGTCGGGCGCTCGAGCGTGGGGTGGACAAGCTCGCGGACGCGGTCAAGGTGACGCTCGGGCCCCGCGGCAGGCACGTCGTGCTGGACAAGAAGTTCGGCGGCCCCACGATCACCCTGGACGGCGTCACGGTCGCCCGCGAGATCGAGCTCGACGACCCGTTCGAGAACCTCGGCGCGCAGCTGGCCAAGAACGTGGCCACCAAGACCAACGACGTGGCCGGTGACGGCACCACCACGGCGACCGTGCTGGCGCAGGCGCTGGTGCGCGTCGGCCTCCGGAACGTGGCCGCGGGTGCCAACCCGGCGGCGCTGGGACGCGGCATCGAGGCGGCCGCCGACCGCATCGTCGACCTGCTCAAGAACAAGGCCACACCGGTCAAGGGGCGCGACAACATCGCCCAGGTCGGCACCGTCACCTCGCGCGACGCCACCATCGGCGCGCTGCTCGGCGAGGCCGTGGAACGGGTCGGCGAGGACGGCGTCATCACCGTGGAGGAGTCCTCCACGCTCGCCACCGACCTCGACATCACCGAGGGTGTGCAGTTCGACAAGGGCTTCGTCTCCGCGCACTTCGCCACCGACGCGGAGGAGCAGCGGGCGATCCTGGAGAACGCCTACGTGCTGCTGCACCGGGAGAAGATCTCGGCGCTGTCGGACCTGCTCCCGCTGCTGGAGAAGGTGGCGGAGGAGAAGCGGCCGCTGCTCATCATCGCCGAGGACGTCGAGGGCGAGGCGCTGTCCACCCTGGTGGTCAACGCCCTGCGTAAGACGATCTCCGCGGTCGCGGTCAAGGCACCGTTCTTCGGCGACCGGCGCAAGGCGTTCCTGGACGACCTCGCGGTCGTGACGGGCGGCCAGGTCGTCGCGTCCGAGGTCGGGCTGAAGCTGTCCGAGGTCGGGGTCGACGTGCTGGGCACGGCCCGGCGCATCGAGGTCACCAAGGACGTCACCACGATCGTCGACGGTGCCGGAACCAAGGACGACCTCGACGCGCGCATCGCGCAGATCCGCAAGGAGATCGAGGCCACCGACTCCGACTGGGACCGCGAGAAGCTCCAGGAGCGGCTGGCGAAGCTCGGCGGCGGCGTGGCGGTCATCCGTGTCGGTGCGGCGACCGAGACGGAGCTCAACGAGCGCAAGCACCGCATCGAGGACGCCGTGGCCTCCACCAAGGCCGCTGTCGAGGAGGGCATCGTGCCCGGCGGTGGTTCGGCGCTGGCCCACCTCGCGAAGGAGCTGGACGACCTCGGCTTCACCGGCGACGAGGCCACCGGTGTGAAGATCGTGCGTGAGGCGCTGACCGCGCCGCTGCGCTGGATCGCGTCCAACGCGGGCCACGAGGGCGCCGTCATCGTGTCGAAGGTGCAGGACCAGAAGTGGGGCGAGGGGCTCAACGCCGCGACGGGCGAGCTCACCGACCTGCTCGGGGCCGGCATCATCGACCCGGTCAAGGTCACCCGCTCGGCGGTGGCCAACGCGGCTTCGATCGCGAGGCTCGTGCTCACCACCGAGAGCTCGGTGGTGGAGCGTCCCGAGAACGACGACGATGACGAGGCGGGCCACGGCCACGCCCACTGAGTCCGGACAGCGAAACGGGGCGGCACTCCGGCGGGGTGCCGCCCCGTTTCGTGAGCCACCCGCCTTACTCGCCCAGCACGGCGGGTGGCAGCTCGCACCGCGATCAGGCCCGCGGTGATCCGGTCACGTAGCGGTCAGGGTGAGCGCTCGCTTCTGTGACCGGATGATGGCCTCGCGATCGGCTTCGGACAGGCCGCCCCAGATGCCGTAGGGCTCGTGGACGGCCAGCGCGTGCTCGCGGCACAGCCGAAGAACCGGGCAGGTGTGGCAGATGGCCTTGGCGCGGGCCTCCCTCCTCGCTCGTGCCGGTCCCCTTTCCCCGTCGGGATGGAAAAAGGAACCGCTGTCCATTCCCCGGCACGCCCCCTCCAGTTGCCAGTCCCACACGTCGGCGTTCGGGCCAGGGAGTCTGCGCGTGTCTGCCATTCGTGACCGCCTCCGATATCCGGCACCACGCGGCCGGATTGTGCAGTTGTCGTAGTGCGACTACTCCATTTGGTGCAACGGCCGTAACGCTAGAAGTAGGTCCGAGGATTGTTCAAGGGGTTCGGATCAAATCAGCCGATAGGCGTGTCGCCGGACTGTGACCGGTAACACGGTGCTGAAAATGGGCCGCCCGTTTCACTCGGCAGAGTTTCACTGGGTGATCCGGTCGTATTCTCGACCGTGTTTTCGGCCTACCCGCTGTGCTTCTGCCCACCCGTCCGGGTCACGATGGGCGCGTGTCCAGTGCCGAAAACGTCCTGCGGGCCGCCGCTTTTGGTGCCAGGGACGTCCCCGAACCCGTGGGTGAGCGCGTCCTCGCCGCGGCGGCCCACCGCGCGGGCGTGCCTGCGCTCGAGCGGTGGCTGGCCGCCGTGGTGCTCGGCGCGCGAGGCCGATACGCGGCCGCCACGACGGTGCTGGAGCCGCTGACCCGGCACGGGGAACCGGTGGTGGCGTCGCTGGCCGCCACCGCACTGGCGTCGCAGCGCAGGCAGCTGGGCGGGCACGCGGTGGCCCTGGCACTGGACGGCCTCGGCCTGCGGCGTGCGCTCGATGGCCTTGACTCTCGCTGGGACGATCCGCCGGACCCCGACGGACTCGACGCGCGCGGCGCGCTCGCGGACGCGTTGACGGGGCTCGCGGCGGACCGGGTCGGAATGGGCCGGATGGCCGAGGCGGATGCGCTGCTGGCGCGCGCGGCCCGGGTCGTGACCGTGACCGACTGCCCCCGCAGCGCCGTGCGCCTCGACTGGGTGCGCGCTGAGTGCGCGCTGGCCTCGGGGCGGGCCGGTGACAGCATTTCGCCCGCTAAACGCGCCTGGGAGCGCGCGGGACGGGGCCGGGGTTCGCCACCAGGCCAAGTCGGGACTGGTCCTGGGGGCCGCGCTGGCGGCTTCGGGGGAGGACGGAAAAAGAAAACGGGCGGCCGAGATTGTCGGTGAGGTGTTGGCCACGGCGCGCCGCCACGGATGGCGTTCGCTCACGTGGCCGGCTCAATTGCTCCTCGCGGATCTACACCCTGAGTGCGCTGTTTGGAATCACTCCAGAGTTACCGAAGAGTTGACCGAACTGTTGCGGTCCACCGATCCGGTGGGACGTCGGCTCGCTCGTACCTCTCCGTGGGTGCCGATCTAGCCCGTTTCCTGGGAGATATGCCCCATGCCGACATCCGGGGGAAGATTGCTTCAAAAAAAGCCACCGGATCGTGTCAAGGTGGCACCTAAAGCGTCCGATAGGGGAAGGAGAATGTCACCCGGCTGCAGGAAGGAACCCCCTGTGACGACGGTCTTGATCTGCGACGACCGACGCAGTGTGCGCGAAGGGCTCACCCGCGTGATGTCCGCTGTCCCCGGCGTCAGTCGCATCGACTGCGTAGCGCACGGTGACGAGCTGCTCGCCCGGTACTCCCGGCAGCCGGTCGATGTCGTGCTCGTGGGCACCCAGCGTGCCGTGCCGACCGGCGTGGAGGCCACCCGGCGCCTCGTCTCGGCGAACCCGCAGGCCAACGTGATCGTGTTCGGCGCTCCCGACGACGCGGGCAGCATCGCCGCCGCCATCGCGGGCGGGGCACGCGGTTACCTCCGGTGGGATGCCTCCCGCCCGGAGCTGGTGGCCGCGCTCGCCCACACGCTGGCCAGCACCTCCGTGCCCGCGCCGCGCCAGCCCTCCGACCCCGGTGTCCAGCTCACCGAGCGGGAGCTGCAGGTGCTGCGGGGCATGAGCCAGGGCAAGAGCAACGGCCAGATCGGCCGCGAGCTCTACCTCTCGGAGGACACGGTGAAAACCCATGCCCGGCGGCTGTTCCGCAAGCTGGGTGTGCGCGACCGCGCCCAGGCCGTCGCGCACGGCTTCCGCCGCGGTCTCGTCGCCTGAGTGGGTCACCGCGTCCTGAGCCGACTTCCCCACCACCCCAGCACGCCACGCCGGTCACGCCGGTGTGGCGTGTCACATTGTGTGCGTGAGCGCTGTTGAGCGGCCGTCCCGCGGCGTCGGCGGCGACCGTCGGGGGACCGGGTGGTCGCGGCAGGTACGGTAGAGGTCATCGGCGTGAAGGCAACGGTTCCGTCAGCCACGCGCCGTTGTTTGTGCACACCGAGACGTAACACCGGGACTGTTGTCTGCGATGGCCAACGTGGGGGATGGACTGGACGAGTCAGTCGCCGCCGCTGTCGAGGGTGACCCCCAGGCGGTCGAGCGGCTCTTGGCAGCGATCCGTCCTCTCGTGGTGCGGTACTGCCGCGCCAGAGTTGGCAGGCAGGAGCGGTCGTTCGCTTCGGCGGACGACGTAGCCCAGGAGGTGTGTCTCGCGGTGCTCACGGCGTTGCCTTCGTACCGTGATCAGGGCCGCCCATTCCTGGCGTTCGTCTACGGAATCGCCCAGCACAAGGTCGCCGACGCGCATCGCGCCGCGTCGCGCAACCGCGCGGAGCCGGTCGCCGAGTTCCCCGACGAGGTCGAGGGCGACATCGGGCCGGAGCAGCGCGCGCTGCAGGGCGAGCTGAACGAGCGCATGTCGCAGTTGTTGCAGGTGCTGCCGGAGAAACAACGCGAGATCGTGGTGTTACGGGTGGTCGTCGGCCTGTCCGCTGAGGAGACAGCGGAAGCCGTGGGTTCGACTCCCGGGGCGGTCAGGGTCGCCCAGCATCGCGCCCTCGCGCGGCTACGTAAGGCGCTGGCCGCTGAGGAGGTGGTCTGATGACGGAACGCGACCGTATCGGCGGCGATGGCCAGAACAACGGTTCCGAGACCGAGGGGCCCGAGCCGGAGGCGGAGCAGTCCGAGCTGTCCGATCTGTCGGCCGTGCAGGCCGACGACGCCCTCCTCGACGCGCTCGGCGGTGCCGATTCCCAGGTCGCCGACGGCCTGGGCGACCAGGAGTTGAGCGCGCTGCTGCTGGCGTGGCGGCGCGATGTCGACAGCGAGGCCATTCCCGAGCTGGTGGACACGAACTCCGCCGTGACCACGGTGCGGACCGCGGTCGTGGCTCGCACTGCGCGGGGTCGGGGACGCAGGCGCATGCTGGTGCCCGTCGCGGCGGCGGCCGCCGTGCTGGCCATCGGTTTCACCGGGACCGCCTTGGCCGCCCGGGACGCCGAGCCCGGTGACACGTTGTGGGGCCTGAGCACCGTGCTCTATGCGGACCACGCGCGCTCGGTGGAGGCGGCGGCGTCGGTGCGCACCGACCTCGACGAGGCGTATCTCGCCATCGCGCAGGAGCGCTTCGAGGACGCCCGCCGTGCGCTGGGCGAGGCCGAGCAGGCGCTGCACGAGGTCACATCCGACGAGCTCGCGCAGTTGCGTGCCCGGCACAACGAGCTGCTGGCGCAGCTGGACCGGCCGGAACAGCCGCCCGCTGTGCCGCCCGTGTCGTCGACGGAGAACACGTCCGACTCCGAGGAGTCCGGGACGTCCACCCCGTCGGACACGGTGTCAGAGTCGTCCGAGGACGAGGAGCCGCCGCCGGAGCTCGACGAGACGTCGTCGATCCCCACCACCGAGCCGTCCGTGCCGTCGACCGAGCCGTCGTCGCCGAGCACGACCACCGAGGACAGCACCAGCGACGAGGAATCCGGCAGCAGCCGGTCCGGTACCTCGATCTCGGGTGACACGCCGACGGGCTGACGTCCCGCAGCCGGGCTTCGACGCGAAAACGCCCTCCCCCAGCTGGGGAAGGGCGTTTTCGCGTGCGTGCCGGTCAGTGGGCGTTCTCGGTGGCGGTGATGCCGTCCGCGAAGCCCCGGCAGTAGTCCCAGGTGACGTAGCGCTCCGGGTCGGGATCGAAGGCGGGCTCGTGGGGCCGCATCTGCCCGTCCGCCAGCAGCTGTTCGAGGCTGGCGCGGAGCAGATGCCAGTCATGGTAGTGCGGCTGCTCACATTCGCCACAGTCCACGACGATGCCCCTGACGCCACGCGGTTCCAGTAACGCCTGGTAGACGGTGAGATCCGACAGATCCGCGAGCAGTTCCGAGCGCTCGTCGGGGCCCATCGGCTCGGCCGAGGGCTCGTCGAGGGTCGCGAACTCCCTCGCGGGGTCGTTCGGGTCGTCGGCGAACGGGTCCGGGGGCAACACTTCGTGTGGCACGATCCTGCACGGTACCGGGCCGTCCCCGGGGTCCGTCCAGATACCATCGCTAACAGGTCCGCATATCCGCAGATGGTTCATCCCGCCGAGGAAGGTCAGCCCCGCCGATGACGAATGACACCGTGCCCGCAGGTCTGCTGTCCTCCGAGGAGCAGACCGGTGGCGCCCCGGACAAGTTCGCGATGCTGGGGTTGACGTTCGACGACGTGCTGTTGCTGCCCGCCGAGTCGGACGTGATTCCGAGCGGCGTCGACACGAGCACGAACCTGACGCGGCACGTGCGGCTCAACATGCCCCTGGTGTCGGCGGCGATGGACACCGTCACCGAGGCGCGCATGGCGATCGCGATGGCCCGCCAGGGCGGCATGGGGGTGCTCCAGCGGAACCTGCCGATCGAGGTGCAGGCGCAGGCCGTGGAGATCGTGAAGCGGTCCGAGGCCGGCATGGTGACCGATCCGGTGACGTGCTCGCCGGACGAGACGCTCGCCGAGGTCGACGAGTTGTGTGCCCGGTTCCGGATCTCCGGCGTGCCGGTGACCGACGCGGCGGGCACGCTGGTCGGCATCATCACCAACCGCGACATGCGGTTCGAGGTGGACTACAGCAAGCCGGTGCGGGAGGTCATGACGCAGGCGCCGCTGGTGACGGCCCAGGTGGGCGTCACGGCGGACGCGGCACTCGGCCTGCTGCGGCGAAACAAGATCGAGAAGCTGCCGATCGTGGACGGTGACGGCAAGCTCCGGGGCCTCATCACCGTGAAGGACTTCGTCAAGACCGAGCAGTACCCCGACGCGACCAAGGACACGGACGGCCGGCTCGTGGTCGGTGCGGCGGTCGGCGTCGGTGCCGACGGCTACCAGCGGGCCATGGCCCTGGCCGAGGCCGGTGTCGACGTGCTGATGGTGGACACGGCGCACGGGCACTCGCGGGCGGTGCTGGACACGGTGACCCGGCTGAAGAAGGACCTCGGCGACACCGTGGACGTGGTGGGTGGCAACGTCGCCACGCGCCGGGGCGCGCAGGCACTCGTGGACGCGGGCGCGGACGCCGTCAAGGTCGGCGTGGGGCCCGGTTCCATCTGCACGACCCGGGTGGTGGCCGGGGTGGGGGTTCCGCAGATCTCGGCGATCTACGAGGCATCCCGGGCGTGCGCGCCGGCCGGAGTGCCCGTCATCGGGGACGGCGGCATCCAGTACTCCGGTGACATCGTGAAGGCCATCGCGGCCGGTGCGTCGTCGGTGATG
Source organism: Saccharomonospora piscinae (assembly GCF_005862235.1). Taxonomy (GTDB): domain Bacteria; phylum Actinomycetota; class Actinomycetes; order Mycobacteriales; family Pseudonocardiaceae; genus Saccharomonospora; species Saccharomonospora piscinae. The sequence goes on from NZ_VCEK01000002.1 coordinate 1,036,064, forward strand.
CTGGGCAGCCTGCTCGCCGGGACCGCCGAGGCGCCGGGTGACGTCGTCCTGGTCAACGGCAAGCAGTACAAGACCTACCGGGGTATGGGTTCGCTGAGCGCGATGCAGTCGCGCGGCAACGGGCGGTCGTACTCCAAGGACCGCTACGCGCAGGACGACGTGCTGTCCGAGGACAAGCTGGTGCCGGAGGGCGTCGAGGGTAGGACTCCGTTCCGGGGCCCCCTGGCGGGTGTGGTGCACCAGCTCGTCGGCGGGCTGCGGTCGGGTATGGGGTACGCGGGTGCCGACACCATCGCCGATCTGCAGCAGGCTCAGCTCGTGCGGATCACGTCGGCGGGGCTGAAGGAGAGCCACCCGCACGACGTCACGATGACCGTGGAGTCGCCGAACTACACGAGCCGGTAGGTCCGGCCCGGCGGCGCGCTGCCGCCGAGGGCGCCCACAATGGTGCCGAGCGGGCCGGCGGCTGCCGGTGCGCGCAACTGTCGAGAACGAAGGGGCTTCACGTGCGGGATCTGGTCGAGATCGGCATGGGCCGGACGGCACGGCGGTCGTACGGCTTCGACGACATCGACATCGTGCCGTCCCGGCGGACGCGGTCGTCGAAAGTGGTGTCCACCGCCTGGCAGATCGATGCCTACCGGTTCGACCTGCCGCTGGTGACGCATCCGACCGACGCGGTGGTGTCCCCGGACACGGCGGTGTCGATCGGCAGGCTCGGCGGTCTGGGCGTGCTCAACGCGGAGGGCGTGTGGGCGCGGCACGCGAACGCCGACAAGGCGCTGGCGCGGGTGGTGGATCTGGCTCGCAAGGGCGCCGGGTGGGACGAACTCGGTGCGCTGCTGCAGGAGCTGCACTCGGCGCCGATCCAGCACGACCTGCTGACGGAGGCCGTGCGCACCGTGCGCGACTCCGGGGTGACGGTGGCCGCGCGGGTCAGCCCGCAGCACGCGGCGGAGTTGACCCCGGTGCTGCTGAGCGCTGGGGTGGAGGTGCTGGTCGTCCAGGGCACGATCGTGTCGGCGGAGCACGTGGCGCGCGACGGCGATCCGCTGAACCTCAAGGAGTTCATCGCCGACCTCGACGTGCCGGTGGTCGCCGGTGGTGTCAGCGACTACCGCACGGCGATGCACCTGATGCGGACCGGCGCGGCCGGTGTGATCGTCGGCCACGGTCACACACCCGGGGTGACGAGCACGGACCGGGTGCTCGGCATCGGGGTGCCGATGGCGACGGCCGTCATCGACGCCGCCGCCGCGCGGCGGGACTACCTGGACGAGACGGGCGGGCGGTACGTCCACGTCCTCGCCGACGGCGGGGTGACGTGCAGCGGCGACATCGCCAAGGCCGTCGCGTGCGGCGCGGACGCGGTGATGCTGGGCGCGCCGCTCGCGGCGACGCGCGAGGCTCCCGGCCGGGGGCTGTACTGGACTGCCGCGGCCGCCCACCCGTCGTTGCCGCGGTCGCGGGTGGCGGCGGGGCCGAGCAGTGACGTCGATCTCGCCACGCTGTTGAACGGCCCGACGTCGGATCCCGAGGGCATGGTGAACCTGTTCGGCGCGCTGCGCAGGGCGCTGGCGAAGACCGGCTACTCGGAACTCAAGGAGTTCCAGAAGGTCGGCCTCGCGGTTCGCGCGTGACCTGTCGGTAACTTACCTCTGGTCAGTTGCGGTCGGCCGGTTTACGCTCCTAGGTGTGACTGGGCGTAACACCTATCCCGTGGACTATGACGTCGTGGTCGTCGGGTCGGGGTTCGGAGGCAGCGTCGCCGCACTGCGGTTGACGGAGAAGGGGTACCGCGTCGCCGTCGTCGAGGCGGGTCGCCGGTTCGCCGACGACGAGTTCGCCGCGACGTCCTGGGACCTCCGCCGCTACCTGTGGGCCCCGCGTCTCGGCTGCTTCGGTATCCAGCGCGTACACCTGCTCAAGGACGTCATGGTGCTGGCGGGCGCGGGTGTCGGCGGCGGCTCGCTCGTGTATGCCAACACGCTGTACCGGCCGCTCAAGCGCTTCTACACCGACCGGCAGTGGGCGCACATCACCGACTGGGAGTCGGAACTCGCGCCGCACTACGACCAGGCGTCGCGGATGCTCGGCGTGGTGACGAACCCGACGGTGACCCCGTCGGACGAGGTGATGCGCAAGGTCGCCACCGACATGGGCGTGGCCGACACGTACCACCCGACGCCGGTCGGGGTGTACTTCGGCGAATCCGGTCGCCGTGTCGCAGACCCCTACTTCGGTGGCGCGGGCCCGGACCGCACGGGGTGTACCGAGTGCGGCGCCTGCATGACCGGATGCCGCGTCGGCGCGAAGAACACGCTGGTGAAGAACTATCTCTACCTCGCGGAGCAACGCGGCGCGCGGGTGATCCCGATGACCACCGTGACCGCCGTGCGCCCGCGCGGCGACGGGGCGTTCGAGGTGGACGTGCGCAAGACCGGGACGACGTCCGGTCGCTTCAAGCACACGCTGACCGCCGCGCACGTGGTGTTCGCCGCGGGAACGTGGGGCACCCAGCGGCTCCTGCACGACATGCGGGACCGCGACGTGCTGCCGAGGCTGTCGGCGCGGCTCGGGGAGCTGACCCGCACGAACTCCGAGGCCATCCTCGGCGCGGGCCGGACCACGGTGGATCCCGACCACGACTACAGCCGCGGCGTGGCCATCACGTCGTCGATCCATCCCGATGCCGACACCCACATCGAGCCGGTGCGCTACGGCAAGGGAAGCAACGCGATGAGCCTGCTGCAGACGGTGGCCACCGACGGGGCGTCGGAGGTGCCGCGCTGGCGGCAGTTGCTGCGGTTCGTGCGCAGGCACCCGATGCAGACGCTCAAGCTGCTCAACGGCCGCCGCTGGAGCGAGCGCACGGTGATCCTGCTGGTGATGCAGAGCCTCGATAACTCGATCACCACCTACACGCGGCGCGGCTGGTTCGGCAGGCGCCGGTACACCTCCCGGCAGGGGCACGGTGCCCCGAACCCGACGTTCATCCCGGCGGGGCACGAGGCGAACCAGCGGACAGCGGAGCACATCGGCGGTATCGCGGGCGGCACGTGGGGCGAGATCGCCGACATCCCCCTCACGGCCCACTTCATCGGCGGCGCGCCGATCGGGACGAACGACGCCGACGGTGTCATCGACCCGTACCACCGGGTGTTTCACTACCCGAACCTGCATGTCGTGGACGGCACCGCGATCACGGCCAATCTCGGGGTGAACCCGTCGCTGACCATCACGGCTCAGGCCGAGCGCGCGTTCTCCCTCTGGCCGAACCGGGGCGAGCCCGACCCTCGACCGGCGCAGCACGAGCCCTATCGCCGGGTGGACCCGGTGCCGCCCCGCGACCCCGCCGTCCCGGCGCACGCGCCCGCGGCTCTGCGGATCACCCCGGGCGGCCGCTGAGAACGGTGGTGGTCTCGCGGGTGAGAGCCTGCGCGGCGGCGCGCACGTCCTCGGGCCGGTGCCGTGGCACGTCGCCGACCACGACCTCGTCCGCCGTCGCGGCGGTGAGCCGGTCGGCGGTCCGCAGTGCCTGCTCGACGTCACGGGTGAACACGGCCACGCGCCGGGCGGTGAGGTCGCTATCGCTCGGGTCGCCCGTTGTGTCCGTGCCGTCCGTGGCCGACACGGCGATCACGGGGCCGAGGACTCCACGGTCGCGCAGCGCGTCGGCACCGAGCCCGGTCAGCAGCGTCGGGGTCACCGCGGTGCCGGAGCGCGTCCCGCCGGTGACCACGGTCGCGCCACGGTCGGTGGCCTCGGCGATCCACGCCAGGGTGCGGGAGGCAGAGTCATCGTCGGGCAGCGGGCCGACCGAGACAGCGGCGTCGTACGGGTCGCCGGTGCGCTGGGCCTCGAGCGCCGCCGCGAGCGCGGCCACGAACGGTTCCGCTCGCGCGGGATGCACGAGCACGTGGCGTACCGGCGCGTAGCGCTGTCCCGCCCAGTCGGCGGCCGAGGCGGCGATGGCCGACGCCGCCGACTCCACCTCGGCCCAGTCGTCGAGGACCAGCGCCTGCGCGTGTCCGGCGGGCCAGGCGAGTGGGCACAGGCGGGCGTCCCCGGCGAGCAGGTCCGGCGCTTCGGTGGTGAGCACGGAGAGGGCGCCGGTGGGCAGCGGGCCGGCCGTGAGGACATCGGCCAGCGTCTCGGCCAGCGCGAGTGCCGACAGCGGCGCGCGGGGAGTGGGCGCGAGCACCACGGGGGTACCGACCGCGAGGGCCGCGGCGACCCCGCCGGCCGACGCGGCCAGCGGCCGGTGCGGCGCGACGAGCCCCAACGCGACCCCCCGAGGCACCCGCCGGGTGAGGCCCACCCCGCACGGCAGTGCGGCGCCAAAGGGCGCCGCGGAGGGCACGGACCGCGTTTCGCCCGCTAAACGCGCTCCGTGCCGCAGCGTCGCCACCGCGAGGGCCACCTCCTCCGCCGCCCGGGTCAGTGGGGCCGCGGCTTCCGCGGTCACCAGTTCGGCGAACTCCTCGGCACGCGCCTCGATCTCGTTGGCCAGCTGGTCGAGTGCGCTCGCCCTGGTGTGCGCGGGCACCGACCGCGTTTCGCCCGCTAAACGCGCCGCACCGGCCACGGCGCGCTCCACCTGCTCGTCCCTGGCGAGCGACACCGTGGCCACCTCGGTGCGGTCGTAGGGGTGCAGCACCGGGCGGGGCGCGGTGCCGGGCTCGGCGACCCCGGCGATCCACACGGGGCGCGGGCGTGGTGTGACGGCCTCCATCGGCTCCATGCGCAGCACCGTAACGGCCACCTGGCAGCGTCGCCCAGCGGTGGGCCTGCGACGATGGAAAGGCCCTCGGAGCAGCGAACCGGTGAGGAGTCCGACAGTGGCAGATGGTCCCGTGCTCGTGGTGGACTACGGCGCGCAGTACGCGCAGCTCATCGCTCGCCGGGTCCGCGAGGCGCAGGTGTACTCGGAGGTCGTGCCGCACACGACGCCCGTCGACGAACTCGTCCGGCGCGACCCCGCCGCGATCATCCTGTCGGGTGGCCCGGCGAGCGTGTACGCCGAGGGCGCGCCCGGGGTCGACCCGGCGTTGTTCGACACGGGCGTCCCGGTGTTCGGCATCTGTTACGGGTTCCAGGCCATGGCGCGCGCACTGGGCGGCACGGTGGAACACACCGGCACCCGCGAGTTCGGCCGCACGGAACTCGGCGTCAGCGGCGGCGCGCTGCACGAGGAACTCCCCGCGCGGCATCCCGTGTGGATGAGCCACGGCGACTGTGTCACGAAGGCGCCGGAGGGCTTCGCCGTGACGGCGGGCAGCGAGGGCGCGCCGGTGGCGGGTTTCGAGGACACCGGGCGCGGCCTTGCCGGGGTGCAGTACCACCCCGAGGTCGCGCACTCGCCGCACGGCCAGGAGGTGTTGCGCCGGTTCCTGCACGACGTCGCCGGTATCCGGCCGAGCTGGACCACGGCGTCGATCGTGGACGAGCAGGTGGAGCGCATTCGCGCCCAGGTCGGAGACGGTCACGCCATCTGCGGGTTGTCGGGCGGGGTGGACTCGGCGGTCGCGGCGGCGCTGGTGCAGCGCGCCATCGGAGACCGTCTCACGTGCGTGTTCGTGGACCACGGTCTGCTGCGGGCGGGGGAGCGCACGCAGGTGGAACGCGACTTCGTGGCGGCGACGGGGGTGAACCTGGTCACCGTGGACGCGGCCGACCGGTTCCTCACCGCGCTGGCCGGGGTCACCGATCCCGAGCAGAAGCGCAAGATCATCGGGCGGGAGTTCATCCGCGTCTTCGAACAGGCGGCGCGTGAGGTGAAGGCGCAGGGCGACGTCGAGTTCCTCGTGCAGGGAACCCTGTATCCCGACGTGGTCGAGTCGGGCGGCGGCACGGGCGCTTCCAACATCAAGAGCCACCACAACGTCGGCGGGCTACCCGACGACCTCCAGTTCGGGCTCGTGGAGCCGCTGCGCCTGCTGTTCAAGGACGAGGTGCGCCGGGTGGGGCTGGAACTGGGGCTGCCCGAGACCATCGTGCACCGGCAGCCGTTCCCCGGCCCGGGCTTGGCGATCCGCATCATCGGCGCGGTCAGCGCCGACCGGCTCACGACGCTGCGGGCGGCCGACGCGATCGCCCGCGAGGAGCTGACCACCGCCGGGCTGGACTCGGACATCTGGCAGTGCCCCGTGGTGCTGCTCGCCGACGTCCGCAGTGTCGGGGTGCAGGGTGACGGGCGCACCTACGGTCACCCCGTGGTGTTGCGGCCCGTGTCCAGCGAGGACGCGATGACGGCCGACTGGGCTCGGATACCCTACGACGTGCTCGAGCGCATCTCCACCCGGATCACCAACGAGGTGGCCGAGGTGAACCGGGTCGTGCTGGACGTGACCAGCAAGCCACCGGGCACGATCGAGTGGGAGTGAACGACAACAACTCCGGGGGTGAATAGCGGTGTGGATCGTCGGCGTGATCCTGCTGGTCGTCGCGGTGGGTGCCTTCTTCTACATGAAGCACACGCGCAGTGAGCTGCACGCCATGATCGGCACCGAGACGCTGTCGATCCCGGAGCTGGAGCGGTACCGGACGGCGTCGGACGAGCTGGGTTCGTCGGGGTCGTTTCGCAAGGCCTCGGAGGTGGTGGGTGCCGCGCACCCCCGGCCCGAAGGGTTGCTGACCGCGGAGCTGTCGAAGACCGAGTGTGTGTGGTTCAAGTACCGCATCGACCGGCACTACGAGGTCGTCGAGTACCGCGACGGCAAGCGGCACCGCCGCAAGCGCACCGAGCGGGTCGCCGAGCACACCTCGCAGCAGGGCTACGCGGTGATCGACGACGAGGGTCGCACGATCGGAGTGGACCCGGGTGGCACCGAACCGGACGGGCCGGAGCAGACGGTGAGCCGTTTCGAGCCGCACCAGGGCCGCGACAGCGGGATGGAGTTGTTCGGGTTCCGGCTGCCGCCGCTGCTGGGCCGGGGCGACACCACCATCGGCTACGACTACAAGGAGTGGGTGATCCGGCCGGGACGCCGCCTCTACGTCCTGGGCGAGGTCCACGACCGCATCGGCCCGCTCGTGATCGGTAAGCCCTCGGGCGAGGGGCACTTCATCATCTCGACCCGCTCCGAGGAGGAACTGCGCGACAGCCGGGTGAAGCGCCACAAGCTGCTGGCCGTGTCGGTCATCGCCAGTGCGGTGCTCGGTGTCGGGTTCCTCGTGGCGGGAATGGTCGGCTGAGCCGGTCGCGCGCCGTCAGCGCCTGTCGCGCCGGGGCCGCAGTGACGCGACCAGCATCAGCAGCCCCACTCCGACCGCCGTCCCGGCCATCGCCCACCGCAGGTCGATGTGGCCCAGCCAGCCGTCGGCGTCCGACAGCAGGTAGGCCGCCACGCACAGGGTGGCGAGTCCGGCCAGCAGACCGAACGGGTCGAGCGGGCGCGCGGCCCCGCAGCGCCGGGTTTCGTTGCCGTCAGTCACGCAGCACCTCCACGTTGCCCGCTCCCGCCCGCGCGGTCAGCGTGATGTCCAGTCCGCCGGTCCCCGCGGTGCCGGTGTCGACACCGCGGATCGCGGGGGTGTTCAGCCCCGCCCCTTCCCTGCCGAGGCAGTCCACGTTCCCCAGCGACGCCTCACAGGTGTAGGTGACGTCGGCGTCCCTTGGCACGAGCACGGTGATGCTGCCCGCGCCGTTGTGCAGGCTCGTCTCGACCGGTGCCGTCCCCGACAGTTCGGTGAGGTCGAGCCGGATGTCGCCCGCCGTGCGGTCGTACCGCGGCAGCACCTGCTCCGCCGACGACGGGGTGGCGTGGAGGTTGCCGAACCCGCCCCGGAAGTCCTCGGCCGGGAAGGTGCCCACCGCCAGCCCCAGCAGTGACAGCGGCACGGCGAGCCACAGCAGGCCCCGTCCTCCCCCGAGGAACGAGCCAGCCACCATCCCCGCGCCGAGCACCGCGAGCACGAGCCCCACCACGTGCGTCGGTGTGAACCACGGTTCGCCCCCCACCGCGAGCGCGGCCCCCACTCCGCCCACGGCCAGCGCCACGCCCAGCGTCGCGAAGCCGATCTTCGACTTGCGGCGTGGTGGTGGCGACGGCTCCGTCGGCGGTGGCGGGGCGGGTTCGGCAGCGCCGGCCAGCCGCCAGCCCTGCGGGTCCGCGCCCAGCGCGTCCCACTCGGCCGGCGCCTGTATCACGGGTGCTCCCCACACACCCTGCTCGGCGCTGCCGATCGCACTGCTGTACCCCGCTGTGTATCCCGTGGGTTCCGGTCTCCGGGCGTGCCCCCTGCCTCGGTGCAGCAGATACACCCCCGCGACGACGAGCGCGAGGCCGATGAAGGCCCCGCCGTCGATCCAGCTCCCCGCGAACGCCCACCCCGACAGTGGGACCAGAACCACACACAGCAGCAGCGCGAACCCCTTCGACATCGAGCTACGCCCCCGGCCCACCAGGCTTTCGGCCCCCGACGTCTCGTCGCCTTCCTCGGCGAAGAGCAGCCAGCCCAGCAGGTAGAGAGGTAGTCCGATGCCGCCGAACACGGTCAGAACGACGAACGCGACCCTGACCACGGCAGGGTCGACGCCGTAGCGGTTGCTGACCCCGGCCGCCACACCCGCGAGTTTGCGGCCGTGGCGAGGCCGCCTGGGCCGCGAGACCCAGAAGTCCTTCACCGTGTCCTCGAAGCCGTCGATGTGCTTCGAGGCGTTCGACGTCGTGTTCATGCCGACAGCCTGCTCCACGCTGGCCACCCCGCGCATCGGGGCAGAACCCTGAAACTGACCGGCCGCCGGGCTCTGGATCCGGGATCGGCTCAGGGGTTTCCCGGATGAACCCGGGTGCCGGGACGTGTGACGATGAACTGGTGGAGGAGCAGGTGAAGGACGAGCACGCGGGTGCGGAGTCAGGTTCGCCCGCGCCGTCGCGGTCCGGCTCCGCCCAGGCGGGCTCCGTCGAGCCCACGGGGGGCCGGCTGCCCGGCACCGAGCCAGCCTACGACGACGAGGTCCCGGTGATGCGCCGCAGGCGCACGGGCAGGGCGCTCGCGGGCGTGGCCGGCGGTCTCGCCGATCACCTCGGCGTGAACGTCCTGTGGGTTCGGGCGACGTTCGCCTTGCTCGCCGCGTTCGGAGGCATGGGCCTGTTCGCGTACGGCCTGCTGTGGGTGTTCGTGCCGCAGCAGTCGGAGGACAGCCGGGCCGTGCCGTTCGCGGCGAAGGAACGGCAGCAGGCGTACGGCCTGGTGGCGCTCGGTGTCGGTCTGACGTTCGCGGGCGGGGCGCTGACCGGCCTCTTCGGGGGCTGGGTGGGGCTTCCGGTCGCCGCGGCACTCGTCGGTGTGGCCGTGGTGTGGCGGGAGGCCGACGACTCGCAGCGCAGGCGCTGGCGCGCCGGGGCCCGCTCGGGTGTCGCGGAGATCCTCGACGGCGGGGGCGCGCGGGCCGTGGTGCGCGTGCTGGCCGGTGCGGCTCTCGTGATCGCGGGCATCGGGGTGGTCGTGCTCAGGGGCGGCAGCCTCGACCAGGTTCAGTTCGCCCTGCTCGCGGTGCTGGCGACACTGGTCGGCGTCGCGGTGCTGACGGTGCCGTTCTGGTTGCGGATGGTGCGCGATCTGGGCGAGGAACGCCGTGCCCGCATCCGCACCGAGGAACGCGCCGAGATCGCCGCTCACCTGCACGACTCCGTGTTGCAGACGCTGGCGTTGATCCAGAAGCAGTCCGAGTTGCCTCGCGAGGTCGCCAGGTTGGCGCGCGGGCAGGAACGGCAGTTGCGCCAGTGGCTGTACGGGCCGTCGGGTTACGGATCACCTCGCTCCGACGGCGGCGGGCGGCACACGACCCTGTCGGAGGCATTGGCCGAGGCCTGCGGCGAGGTGGAGGACCAGTTCGCGATCTCGGTGCAGCACGTGGTGGTCGGTGGTGAGGTGGAGGTCGACGAGCGGCTGGCCGCGTTGCTCCAGGCGGCCCGGGAGGCCATGGTGAACGCCGCCAAACACGCCGGTATCGACGAGGTCAGCGTGTACGCGGAGGTGGAGCCGACCTCGGTCGCGGTGTTCGTGCGCGACCGGGGACGCGGCTTCGATCCCGACGCCGTCCCCGGGGACCGGCATGGCCTCGCCGACTCCATCCGGGGCAGGATGGAACGGAACGGCGGGCGGTGCCGTGTGCGTACCGCGCCGGGTGAGGGCACCGAGGTGCAGGTGGAGATGCCGCGCAAGGCCGCGGACCGCAACGCTCAGGGGGCGACGTGACGACAGGTGAGCAGCAGCAGAGCCCGGTGACGGTGTTCCTCGTCGACGACCACGCGCTGTTCCGTGCGGGAGCGCGCACGGAGCTGGAGTCGGTCAGTGACGAGATCAGGGTGGTCGGCGAGGCCGGCTCGGTGGCCGAGGCCGTCGCGGGTATCCAGCGGGCCCGCCCGCAGGTGGTGCTGCTCGACGTCCACATGCCCGACGGTGGCGGGGCGGAGGTGCTGCGCAGGCTGCGCCCCGAGCTGCCGGAGGTCGTGTTCCTGGCGCTGTCGGTGTCCGACGCGGCCGAGGACGTCATCGCCGTGATCCGGGCGGGGGCCCGCGGCTACGTCACGAAGACGATCTCGTCGAGGGACCTGGTGCGCGCGGTGGTCCGCGTGTCGGAGGGCGACGCGGTGTTCTCGCCGAGGCTGGCCGGCTTCGTGCTCGACGCGTTCGCCGACCGTCCCGGTTCCGAGCCGATCAGCGACCCGGACCTCGACCTGCTGACGCCGAGGGAACGTGACGTGCTGCGGCTGCTCGCGCGGGGCTACGCCTACAAGGAGATCGCCTCGGAGTTGTTCATCTCGGTGAAGACGGTGGAGACCCACGTGTCGAGCGTGCTGCGCAAGACGCAGCTGTCGAACCGCTACGAACTCTCCCGCTGGGCCTCCGACCGGCGGCTGGTCTGACCCCAGCGGGGCGCCAGCACGGCCAGTACCAGCGCACCCAGCACGCCGAGGCCCGCCGACGCGACACCCAGCGCCTGCCCCGGCGGGCTCCACCGCAGCTCCAGCTCCCCGTCCCGCACGCCGGGTGGCAGGGTGACCGTCACCAGACCGGCGGGGCTCGCCTCCACCGGGACCTCGGTGCCGTTCACCGTCGCGTGGTAGCCCGGCCAGGCGAGGCGGGCGAACACCAACCGCTGTGGCCCGGCGCCGCTGTCCGCGACGGTGTAGCGCACCCATTCGGGGTTCGTGCCGTCGGCGGCGTCACCCGCGACGATCGCGCCGCTGACCGTCACGCCCGGCGAGGCCCAGCTCAGCGTGCCCTCGGGCCACGGCAGCGGCGCCTCCCGCCGCAGGACCGTCACCACATCGTCCCGTTCGGTGATCCGCCAGCCCGGACCGGCGGTGGCGTCCGGTACCAGCGCGTTCTGCACGACGACGGTCTCGACTCGCAGCAGGTCGGCCAGCGGCGCGCCGCCGTACCCGGTGGGCCGCCACAACGCGTCCCACGCCTCGGGGCAGCTCGTGGAACCCGAGTTGGTCAGGCAGAAGGTGTCCACGAAGTCACGGAAACCGAGCCCGGTGTAGGACACGAGTGACTCGACGCCCGCGGCGGCGTAGACGTTGCCGAACAGGAAGTACCGCCACGCGCCGTCCGGGTGCAGGCCCAGCGTCCGCTCGGCGGTCGCCATGTCGGCGACCTGCATGACCTCGCCCGGATAGCGGTCGGCGAAAGTGGTGCGCAGCTCGGACACCGAATGCGGGTAATTCAGCTGGGACACGTCGGTGTTGGCGGGAAACGCCGCGAGCTGGTATCCGAGTACGGCGGCCGTGCCCGCGCCGAGCAGCGCGGGTACCGCACCCGGCCGTCGCGGCCGTCGCCGTGCGACGGCGACGACGAGCGCCGCCAGCAACCCGACCAGCAGCACACCGCCGAGATGCCAGGGCCACGACTCCGGCGTCGCCGCCCACGCCAGGTAGCCCCCAAGCGCCACGAGCCCGGCCGTGACCGCGCCTCGCGCACGGCGCCGGTCGGTGCGCAGGCCCGAGGACAGCACCACCGCCAGCACCACGGCCGCGCCGAGGAAGCAGTACTCCAGGTGCCGGATCGGCCAGCGGAACAACCACAGCTTCGACGGCCCCAGCGCGGCAACGGCGAACACCGCCGTCACCACCAGCGGCGCGAGCAGCAGCCGCCAGCGCTGCCGCACCACCCGCCAGTCCAGCCACGGCACCAGCGGCAGGGCGAACCAGACGAAGAAGGCGGCGGGCACCGCGAGTCCGGTACCACCGAAAACCCCGATGTGGGGCAGATGCGTGGGGGTGCTGGCCGCGAGCAGGTCGGTCAGGCCGGGCACCAGGAAGCCGTCGTTGACGACGTCGGTGTCACTGCGCCACGTGACCTCGGCGCTGCCGAGCAGGGGCAGGAAGACCAGCGGTACCAGCAGCGCCGCGCAGACCCCCACGCCCAGCACCACCGCCGTTCCCCGAGCCCTGCGCCGCACGGCGAACTCCACCAGCAGCGCCGCGAGCACCACCGCCACGCCGAGTACGCCGTACGGGTTGCCCGCCGTCACCGCGAGCCCGGCCGCCACGAACGCCCACAACGGGTTGAGCCCGCCTCGCGCCGCCCGCCGTGCCGTCCACCACACGTGCGGGACGAACGCGAACGCGATCAGCCCGGCCGCCCAGGTGGAGGCGTCGAAGTACAGCAGATAACCGGAGAAGGGCAGCGCCACCGCCAGGCACGCGGCCGAGGGCCGGGCGGCGCCGTACTCCCGGCACACGAGGTACAGACCGAGTGCCAACAACACCAGGAACTCGGTCTTCACCAGCACCGAGGCCACTCCGAGATCCGGCAGGGCCGCCACCAGCAGGTAGTTGGCGACGTTCACCGGGTTGTACACCCCGAACAACGCCTCCCCGGCGAGGTTGCCGCCCATCCAGGAGTCGAGGTCCAGCAGGGGCGGCCAGTGGCCGGCCGCGATGCGCTCACCGAGCCGGTGCCACATCGGCAGGAACTGCGCCGCGCTGTCGTCCCAGAAGTAGAAGACGCGGTTGCGGATCAACGGCAGCTGCGCGAGCAGCGCCACCACCACGCACACCCCGGCCGCCGTCGCGAACCCTCGCGACCTGCGCGGTGGCGGCGTGCGTGGCGGGGAGACACCAGGGGCGTCCGGGGCGGTGCCGGTGGTGGTGCCGGTGCCCGTGCCGGGGTCGGTGGTGGTCATGACCGCACCTCCGGTTCCCGGCCGTCGACCGTGGGCCGGGTGCGTCGCTGGGTGAGAATGGACTGCGCGACGAGGAAGGTCACCGGAATCGCGACCGCCGCCGCCAGCAGCGGAGCGATCCGTTCGTTGACCGCGAACACCTCCACGAGCAGGTACAGCCCCGCCGAGGTCACGGCGAAGTTCGTGACGTTGGACAGCGGGAACAGCAGGAACGTGCGCAGGCTCGGCCGGGTGCGGAACGTGAACCGGCAGTTGAGGAAGTAGGAGCCCACCATCGCCAGCACGAACGCGACGACGTGCGCGGCGAGGTAACCCATCGTGGGCCGCAACAGCAGGTACAACCCCACGTAGGTCGCTGTGTTGACGGCACCGACCGCCGCGAACCGCACTAGTCGTCCGCGCACGGTGCCTCCGGCGCGTGACTGGACTCCTTCAGCAGGAAGTGCGGTCGACGTTTCGTCTCGTGATAGATGCGCCCCAGGTACTCGCCCAGAATCCCGACCAGCAGCAGCTGCATGCCGCCGAAGCCGATGATGCCGCACATGAGCGTGACGTATCCGGGCGCCGTGGTGCCGTGCACGAGAGCGCTCACCACGAGCCACAACGCATACCCGAACGCCGCGGCCGTACACAAGGCCCCCAGGTACACCGCCAGCCGCAACGGCTGGTGGTTGAAGGCCACGATGCCGTCGATGCCGTAATTCACCAGCGACCGCAGCGACCACTTGGTGGTGCCGTCGGTCCGCGCGACGTTCTCGTAGTCCACCACCGCCGTGTCGAACCCGATCCAGGAGAACAGGCCCTTGGAGAAGCGGTTGCGCTCCCGCAGCGACAGCAACGAGTCCACGGCGCGCCTGCTCAACAGCCTGAAGTCGCCGACCCCGTCGGTGAGTTCGACGTCCACCAGGCGGTTCATCATCCGGTAGTACAGCCGCGAGGCCGCCGAGCGGGTCCGGGAGTCGCCGGTGCGGGTGCGCCGGGCGACGACCTGGTCGTATCCCTTGTCGAGCAGGGCGACCATGTCGCCCAGCAACTCGGGCGGGTGCTGGAGGTCGGCGTCGAGCAGGGCCACCATGTCGCCCGCCGCGTGGGCCAGACCAGCCAGCATCGCCGCTTCCTTGCCGAAGTTGCGGCTCAGCGAGAGGTACCGGAACCGGGAGTCGGCACGTGCGAGGGCCCGGAGTTGGTCCAGCGTGCCGTCCACGCTGCCGTCGTCGACGAGGATGACCTCGAACTCGTCGGTGAGCGGCGTGAGGACGTGCAGCAGTGCCGCACGTAACCGGGGCACGCAGTCTTGCTCGTTGTAGCACGGGACCACGACGGAGAGGCGCATGTGTCCGCAGCTTTCGGTTCGGCCGACGCGCGGCGGGATCGGCTGAGCACGCGAACCGGGGCCCGAAGACCCCGGTGTCAACAGAGGTGCTTGCCGGACGGCCGCCGCCGGAAACCCCGACCAACCGATCGGGTGCCGTTCACCACCCTGCTGGTGGTGCGGGGTGGCTGACCGCGTTTAGCCCGCTAAATGCGGTCACCGGTCGGGGCGGCGGGGTGGCGGGTCGCGCGGAGCCCGTTGACTGGGTCGACGTGGCTGGATGGGTGGCTGACCGCGTTTAGCCCGCTAACTGCGGTTGCCGGTCGCGGGCGGCGGGGTTGGTGACCGCGTTTCGCCCGCTGAACGCGGTCAGAGCGCGAGGACGAGCACCACCACGATCAGCACGACGGCGACCGCGGCGAGGGCCCACAACAGCAGGGTCCTCGCCGACGGGGCCGGGGTGGACGCGGGCGCGGGCGCGGCACCGGCTCCGGTGCCGGGGCTCATCCCGGTTGCCCCGGCGGGGGCGACCCTCGGCGGGCGCGGCAGCACCGGCACGGTCGGCATGGCCGGCGCGGTCGGGGGCACGAACCCGGTCTGCCTGCCCCGGCTGACCGCTCGCAACGCCGTCACCGTGTCGCCGAGTGTGGGACGCAGGTCCGGTTCGGCGCGGAGCAGTTTCTCCAGCGCGCCGGTGAGCTGGCCGCCGTGCGAGGGCACCACCGGATCGTCGTCCCCCTCGTCGCCGAACGGCGGCGAGCCCTCGACCGCCCGGAACAGCGTCGCGCCGAGCGAGTACGCGTCCGACTGCACGGTCGGTGTGACGCCGCGCTTCACCTCCGGCGCGACGTAGGCGGGGTCCGGGGTGCCGCCCCGGAGACCGATGTCGGTCAGCTTCACGCCGCCGTCGTCGGCGAGCAGCACGTTGCCGGGTTCCACCGAGCCGTGCACCACCCCGGCCCCGTGCGCCGACGCGAGTGCCGCACCGAGCGCGGCCCCGAGGTAGCCCGCCTGTTCCGGCGTGAGAGTGCCGTGTTCGGCGAGGAAGTCGGCCATGGTCCGCGACGGCACGTACTCCATGACGAGCCACACGTCCTCGTCCTCGACCAGCGCGTCGTACACGCTGACCGCGCTCGGGTGGACCACCCGCATCGCGCGGTGCGCCTCGGCGAGTGCGGCCGTTCTCGCCTCGTCCGGCTGGCGGCCGGGGTCGAGGCAGGCCCGCTTGGCCGCGACCGTGCGGTGCAGCATCGTGTCGAAGGCCAGCCACACGATGCCCGCGCGGCTGTGTCCGATGGGTTGGTCGAGCCTGTACCGCTCACCGACGAGAGCGCCTTCCGCGTCCTTCACACGACCCCTTGTATCGCGATTCCAGTCAAGCGCACATCAACGGACTCCCGCTCAGGCAGTGCTCAGCCCGACGTCTCGCCGGTGCCACCCGGTGGTTCGTCCGGGGGGTCCTCGGTCGTCGACGGAGGCTCTTCCGTCTCGCTGGTGGTCTCAGCCGATGTGGTGGTCTGTTCCGTTGTGGTGGTGGACTGGGTGCTGGTCTGCTCCGACGATTCGTCGGGCGGCGGCTGGTTGCCGACGTCTCCGCCCGGGTTGGGATCCACAGGCTCGACCTCGGTGGTCTCCACCACTTCCTCGGTGGTGGACGTGGTGGAGCGCTCCGAGCTGTCGGACGTGCTGGGCGGCTCGATGCTGCGCGACGAGTCCGGTTCGGCGGGCTGCTGGCTGTCCCCGCCGTCGGTGAAGGCGCCGGCGATCCACATCACGAACACCGTCATCCCCGCCAGCACGACCACGCCGATGGCGGCGGGGATCTTCCAGTTGCCCCGCTGCTCATCCGCCGGCTCGGCGGGCGGAGGGCCCTCGTAGCGTCCGCGCTCGTCGTCCCGGTCGCCGTAGTCGCCGTAGTCGCCGTAGTCGTCGTCGTAACGGTCGTCGTAACGGTCGTCGTAGTCCGCGGCTGCCGCCGCGGGCACGGCACGGGTGGGGGAGGGTGCCACCGCGGTCGCGTCGTGGTCGTCGATACGGGGCTGCTGCGCCGTGGGCGGCTCGTCGTCGTAGTAGTAGCCGTCGTGGTCGTCGTACGGGTCGCCGTAGCCGCCGTAACCGTCGTCGTAACCGTCGTCGTACGAGTCACCGTCGAGCCTGCCGGAGTGGCCCGCCGCGGCGGCGCCGAGGACCCCGCCCACGGCGCCCGCGCCCGCCGCGCCCAGGACCGCCGTGCCCGAACCCCCTTCGCTGGGCCCGCCGAGCGGCGTCTCGCCCCGTGCGACGGAGTCGAGCAGGTCCTCACACTGCTGCGCGGTGGGACGGTGCGGCAGTTCGGGGTGCAGCATCACGGCGAGCACGCTGGTCAGCGGGCCCGACTGCCGGGGCGGGTTGATCTGGCCTGCCGCGACGGCGTGCAGCAGGCCGAGCGTGTTCTCGCTCAACCCGAACGGTGGCTGGCCCTCCGATGCCGCGTAGAGCGTGGAGCCCAGGGAGAAGACGTCGGACTCGGGGCCCGGGTCGCCGCCCACCGCCACCTCGGGCGCGAGATAGGCGGGGGTGCCCGCGATCATCCCGGTCTTGGTGACCGTGACGTCGTCCTTGGCCCTTGAGATGCCGAAGTCGGTGATCTTCACGACCCCGTTGTCGGCGAGCAGGATGTTGCCGGGCTTGATGTCGCGATGGACGATGCCGACCGCGTGCGCCTCCTTGAGCGCCGACGCGATCTGCGCGCCGATCCGCGCGACTTCCACGGGTGGCAGCGTGACGTTGCGCTGCAACTCCTGCGCCAGGCTGATCGAGGGCAGGTACTCCATGATCAGGCAGGGCTGCCCGTTGTCGTCGGTCACGACGTCGAACACCGTGATCGCGTTCGGGTGATGCAGCCGGGCGGCGATGCGGCCCTCCCGCATCGTGCGCTGGCGCGCGTCCTCGGCCTCGTGGTGCTCCAGGCCGGGTTGGAGCAGCAATTGCTTGATCGCGACCGTGCGGTGCAGCACCTCGTCGTGTGCCTGCCACACGGCGCCCATGGCACCGGTCCCGATCCGCCTGATGACACGGTAGCGGCCGGCGACCAGGCGACCCTCGTCGCTCACGCGACCTCCTTCGGGCTCGCACATACCGGAGTTCGTGTGCCGGCTAACCGAGACCGACCCGTGAGAGATTAGGCTGATTACTCAGTGCACACACGGGTGGCACGCTCGGGGAATCTGGTCCCACCCCGATCGAGGGCCACGGTAACGGGCTTGACAGGGCGATGAGCTTACAGGGTTCGGATGGACAGCAGCGTCGCATGGTTGATGACCGGCTGCGGTCCGTCACTGAAAGTCAGCAGCTGGGTGATGCGCAGTGGTGTCCCCGACACGGTCCGCAGGGTGACAACCACCCGCACCGATCCGTCGCCCTCCTCGTGGACGTGCTCCACCGTCACCGTCGACATCGAGCGCCAGGACGCGAGCAGCCGTTCCCGCTCGTCAGCGACCAGGTCCGGGGCGACGAGGCTCAGCGCGGTCTCGGGTGACGACAGCATCCGCTGATAGAAGTCCCGCACCACGGACGCCCGGTCGGCGCGTTCGGACCCGGACCCCGACGACGGCGTCCGGTCGGCCACCTCGCCGTCGCCGTGGGTATCGCCGCCGGAGGTGTCGTCGGCGGTGCCGGAATCCGATGTGATCGTCGGCGTGTCGAGTGTGTCCTCCCGGCCGGTGACCGCGGGAACGGCCATCGCGGGCTCCGCGGCGAGCTCGGATTGCTCGCCGGTGGGCGAGCCGGCCGATCCGGACGACGGCGGGGCGCTGTCGCCTGCGTCCGCGTGAGCTCCTGCGGGCACGGTGAATCCGCCGAGGGCGGCGGCGCCGGTGATGCCGCGCTCGCGTTGCTGGGTGCCGCCGCCGGAGTCGTCGCTGTCGGCGGCGATGGACGACGCCACGATCACGGAGATGACGAGCGCCGCCATCACCACCAGCAGAGCGATCAGTTTCGCTCGCCGGGCGAGGGCGCTCTCGGACTCACCCGGCGGCCGGCTGTCCGCCGGCTCATGCGGGTCGGTCGCGGGGTCGTCGGGGCGGACACCGTCCACCAGCTCGTCCATCGGGAGTCTGGTGCCGGTCGGGTCGTCGTCGACGACGACGGTGGGTTCCTGGCCCGGGTGGCGCCGGTCGTGCACTGCTTGCCCTCGCCTGGTGTGTCGCGGTCATGGCTGACTGGTTGTGGTGCGCGGGTCCTGCGACCCAGACAACCTGCTCGTTGAGGCGTTTACCAGGACCTGTCGGTGGACAGCACGAGGTACACGACGAACGGCGCGCGATGTCACTCGACCAGAGTAATTTTCAACCTCTTACCGAGTCGCACGTGCAGATGAATGTGCGGACTGTTCGTGCGAACACGGCGGGTCTGTCCCCGATCGGGCGAGCCCGGCCGAGGCCGTCACACGCTGTCGGCTTCGATCCGGTCGTCCTCGCCGAAGTCGAGCGTGCGGGTCTGCCGCTCGGTGGTGCCGTCCACGTAGGTCACCTCGACGGTGTTCACCGTGTAGCCCTCGTTGGCGTCGACGTAGACCTCGCGCACCTCGAAGTAAGCCACCTCGGAGTAGCGGTCGGCCAGTCCGTCGGCGCCTTCCGCGGCGAGGTCGCCGGTGGTCATGGCGTGGGCGGTCACCGGATCCTCGGTCACCGTGTTCAGGTAGTCCTGGGAGCGCTGCGCCAGCACGTCCGTGTCGTGGGGCGCCCACAACACCACCGGCGCCGCGTCCGTCCTCGCGGGCGAGACCGGCGGTTTCGCCGGCGCGGTGGTGGCCGGTGCGTTTTCCGGCGGAGCGGGATTCGATCCGGGCTCCGAGTCAGGGGGCGCCGCCGCCCCGTCCGCGTTCCCGGAGTTCCCGTCGCGCTGGGGGGCGGCGAACGCTTCCGCGGAGCGAGAGGGCTGGTCCTGTGGCCGCGAGGCCGTGGCGGTGTCGTCGATGGCGGGCCGGGTCGCCGCGCCGTCGCTGGGGGCGCCGGGGATCGGCAGCCGGGGGCCCTCGGTCTCGGGCCAGCCCTGCAGCGCTCGCGTCCCGTCCGTGCCGTCGGCGGGCTCGCCCACCAGGGCCGTGCCCACGAACAACATCGAAAGCACGGCGGCTCCCGAGGCCATGCTGGCGAACCACGCGGCCCTGCGCCAGGTGCGGGGTGGTGTCACCGAGGCGGGCACCGAACCCAGGTCGAAGCTGTCGAGCCCGGCCGAGGGGGCCAGATAGATGCGGGTGTCGTCGCCGTGCGGGAGCCGGAAATCGCCCGGCGCCGCCGTCAGGGTGACCTTGGTGCGCTGCGGGGCGGGGTGTTCGGGCGCGGTCGGGCCTTCCTCGTCCGGCACCGGAAGATAGCCGCTCGCGGTGGCGAAATCGGGTGCTCCACCCCGCGCGCGCACGCGGGGCAGTGGTTCGGTGCGGTCGGAACTGCTCGGAAGCGCCGTTCCGGGGACGGTGCGGTGCCTGCGCACCGCGGGACCGAGCCGCGCGAGCGGGACCGTGGCCGGTCCCGGGTCGGGAACGCGGTGTTCCGAGCCGACGGCGTCGATCGTGTCGGTGGCGCCGCCGTCACGCCCCGCACGGTCGGGTGTGCTGGTCATACCGGGTGGCCGCCTCCTCCCGCTGCCGGGGTGGCACCGAGCGGTACCACCGGGTGGCTGTCACCACGAGCGGCCACGCGAGTACGCCTCCCAGCGCTGCCCGCACGTGCCGTTGCACGTGCGCAGGCTCCGGAATTTCGCTTCGCGGCACCCCTCGCGTTCACCCACAGCAGAGTAGGAGCTTTTCGCGCCGCAGGTGGGCCGGGAGCGCGGACGGCCGCCCGATTCACTCGGTCGGGCGCACCCGCCGCGGGCCCGACGGCCCACCCGGCCCCCTGGGGGCGCCGGGCCCGACGAAGCCGCTCCCCGCGTGTCCGTCAGCCGCCGCTGCGGTAGCGCGCCTGTGTCGCCTGCAACGCCTTGGTCGCCACGGCGGCGGAGCCGGCGGCGAGCACGATGGCCAGGATGTCCATCACGGTGCCACCGGCGGTGAACAGCCACGCCACCAGCGCGCCCGCGGTGGTGGCGCCCGCCACCGGCCACCTGCTGCGCACGTAGGTCGCGATGGGGGCGCCACCGGCGCGCTTGGTGGCCGCACTGTTCAACATGGCCAGGTACCCGACGTGTGCCAGCGTGGCGAGCAGGCTCGCGATCGCGATCACGACGGCGATGATGTTCACGATGTCCATGAGACCAGTGTGCCGTCCTCGCGCCACTGTCCGGTTCCGGGGAAACCCCTGAAATCGGGCAGAGCGGCGAAATGGCGTCAGCGGCCCAGCCTGCCCCTGCCGAGATTGAGCAACGCCATCGCGAGCTGCCTGCCCTCCGGGCCCAGGTCACGGTAGCGGGCGAGAACGTCCATCTCCCGGTTGTAGACGATGCGCGGGCCGCCCGCGGCCATCCGGGCCGCGCCGATGGTCTTCGACACCTCGGCCCGGCGCTTGACGAGCCGCAGGATCTCGGCGTCGAGCCAGTCGATCTCCTTGCGGAGGTCGTCGATGTCCTCGGCGTTCCCGGTATCCGCGGTCTCGTCCGCCTCGCTCGCGTGGTCGGACGGGCTCGCACTGTGGGTCTGGGCGTTCATTCTGGCCTCTCCTCGGTCGGGGAAGTCCGATCGGGCCCGAAGCGACGAGAAGCCCCGGGTCCAGTGGACTCCGGGGCTGTCGTGACGGTGGGTGGCACTACGCGGTCACGGGAGCCGGAGTCCGGTTCCCGTAGAAAAATCGCGAGAAGAATCGAGCCGTGTGCCGCACGGCATCGAGTATGCCACACGATCGGCCTGTCGGAGGCCACCGGTAGCGTGGGAACCACGATGAACACGCTGTTCGACCTCCCCGGACCCGACTCCGGGCACACCGCCGCCCCCGTCCCGTCCGCTGCGTCCGAGCGCCGCGGCGCCACACTCGGCGAGCTGCTCGACGACCTGAATCCCGCGCAGCGCGCGGCCGTGGAACATCAGGGAAACCCGCTGCTCATCGTGGCGGGAGCCGGTTCGGGCAAGACCCGCGTGCTGACGCGGCGGATCGCCTACCTGCTCGCGGCACGGGACGTCCATCCCGGTCAGATCCTGGCGATCACGTTCACCAACAAGGCCGCGGCCGAGATGCGCGACCGGGTCGGCGAGCTGGTCGGGCGCCGCTCGGGGGCCATGTGGGTGTCGACGTTCCACTCCATGTGCGTGCGCCTGCTGCGGCGTGAGGCGAAGACGCTGGAGATGGGCTCCCACTTCTCCATCTACGACGCCGACGACAGCAGGCGGCTGATGACGCTCGTGGGGCGTGATCTCGAACTCGACCCGAAGCGCTACTCGGGCCGGGTGCTGACCACCCACGTGTCGAACCTGAAGAACGAGCTGGTCGATCCCGAGACCGCCGCGAGTGCGGCCGCGAGCGACTTCGAACGCAGGGCCGCCGAGGCGTACGGCGAGTACCAGCGCAGGCTCACCCAGGCCAACGCCATGGACTTCGACGACCTCATCATGCGGACGGTCGAGCTGTTCCGGGCGTTTCCCGACGTGGCCGAGCACTACCGGCGCCGGTTCCGGCACGTTCTCGTCGACGAGTACCAGGACACCAACCACGCGCAGTACACGCTGGTCAGGGAACTGGTCGGGACGGCGCCGACCGACTCGGGTGTCGCGCCGTCGGAGTTGTGTGTCGTCGGCGACGCCGATCAGTCGATCTACGCCTTCCGCGGTGCGACGATCCGCAACATCGAGGAGTTCGAGCGCGACTTCCCGGACGCCAGGACCATCCTGCTGGAACAGAACTACCGGTCGACCCAGACCATCCTGTCCGCTGCCAACGCCGTCATCGCCCGCAACACGGGCCGCAGGGACAAGCGCCTGTGGACCGACGCGGGTCACGGCGAGCGGATCGTCGGCTACGTGGGTGACAACGAGCACGACGAGGCCGCGTTCGTGGCCGGGGAGATCGACGCGCTGGCCGACAGCGGCGCGGCGGCGTACTCGGACGTCGCGGTGTTCTACCGCACCAACAACCAGTCGCGCGTGTTCGAGGAGATCTTCATCCGGCTCGGCCTCCCGTACCGGGTCGTCGGCGGTGTGCGGTTCTACGAGCGCAAGGAGGTCAGGGACGCGCTGGCCTACCTGAGGCTGCTGGCCAACCCCGACGACACGGTCAGCCTCCGGCGCATCCTCAACGTGCCCAAGCGGGGCATCGGTGACCGCGCCGAGGCCGTGGTGGCGACGCATGCCGAGCGCGAGCGGATGTCGTTCGCCTCGGCCCTGCGCGATGCCGTGGCCGGCCGGGTCGCGTTGTTGAACCCGCGCTCGCAGAAGGCCGTCGCCGCGTTCGTGGAACTCGTCGACGGGCTGCGGGAACTCGTCGACGAGGGCGCGGACGTCGCGGACGTGCTGGAGGCGGTGCTCGAGCGCACCGGCTACCGGGCCGAGCTGGAGGAGTCGAAGGACCCGCAGGACGCGTCGCGGCTGGAGAACCTCGACGAGCTGGTGACGGTGGCACGGGAGTTCACGGAGTTCGCCGAGAGCACCGCGAGCGTCGCCGAGGAGACCGGCGACGAGAACGCCGACGTCGAAGTGCCGGAGCCGGGCTCGCTGGCCGCGTTCCTCGAACGGGTGTCGCTCGTGGCGGACGCGGACTCGATCCCGGCGCCCGACGGCGCGGACGGTGCCGACGACGCCGAGCAGGACGACTCGGGTGTCGTGACGCTGATGACCGTGCACACGGCCAAGGGGCTGGAGTACCCGGTGGTCTTCTGCACGGGCTGGGAGGACGGGGTGTTCCCGCACCTGCGTGCGCTGGGCGAGCCGAAGGAGCTGGCCGAGGAACGCAGGCTGGCCTACGTGGCCATCACGCGCGCCCGGCAGCGGCTGTACGTGTCGCGGGCGTTGATGCGCACGGCGTGGGGCCAGCCGATGAGCAACCCGGCGTCACGCTTTCTCGACGAGATCCCGGCCGACCTCCTCGACTGGCGCAGGCGGGAACCGTCGGGAAGGCAGGACACCGGTTCGCCGAGGGCGGCCACGACGTGGGGGCGCGGGCCGGGCTCGGGTGCCGACTCGGCACAGGCCGGTATCGCGGCGAACGGGCTGCGCACCACCGGCTTCCAGGGCTTTCGCGGCGGGAGCAGGGGCGGCGACTGGAAGAACACCGTCGCGTTGAAGCTCGACGTCGGCGACCGGGTCAGCCACGACAAGTACGGGCTGGGCACGGTCGTCGCCACGGAGGGCGCCGGGCCGAGGGCCACGGCCACCATCGACTTCGGTACGGCGGGAACCGTGCGGCTCATGCTCATCGGCAGCGTGCCGATGGTGAAACTCTGACGGGTGAATCGCCCTTGTTTCTGTCGGACCCTCTCGCTACTCTTCGATCCGAACATATGTTCGAAGGGAGAGGGTCATGGTGGATCGCGCGGCTGCCGGTGCGGTGTGTGGTCGCGGGTCCGCCATGACACGACAGGCCGCCCGAGCGATCCGGGGAGCTCGGGCGGCCTGTGTGAACGCGGACGTCCGGCCTGTGCGGCCGGTGGCGCGAGTGTCAGAGATAGACGCCCTGGGCGGCGAGCCAGCCCTGCGGGTCGATCTTCTGGCCGTTCTGGTGGACCTCGAAGTGCAGGTGCGGCCCGGTGGACTGCCCCCGGTTGCCGATGACGGCGATCTGGTCGCCCGCCTCGACCCGCTGGCCCACGGCGACGGAGTAGCTGTCCATGTGGCCGTAGACGTGGATCGTGCCGTCGTCCATCTGGACCCGCACCCAGAGGCCGAAGCCGCTCGCGGGGCCCGCCTCGATCACGGTGCCGTCGGCGGCGGCCACGATGGGTGTGCCGATGCTGTTGGCGATGTCGATGCCGTAGTGGGTGCCACCCCACCGGGCGCCGTAGCCCGAGCTGAACACGCCCTGGGCGGGTGCGACGAACTTGGGGCGGGCGGCCTCGGCCGCCGCGGCGGCGGCCTCAGCGGCCTCGCGCTCCAGCCGCTCCTCGGTGATCTCGGCGCTGTCGGCCAGGCGCTGGGCCTCGGCGGAGGCGTCCGTGGGCTGGGCGACCTGAAGCAGCACGGGCGCGCCGGCGCGAGCGTTGCCGCCCATGCCGGAGGCACCGCCGGTGTTGAGCGAGGCACCCGCGTCACTGGCGTTGGCCAGCGGCGTCACGTCGGTGTGCCGCTGCGATCCGTCGTTGGTGTTCCCGGTGTTCTGCAGTGTCTGACCTGCGGCGGCGGCGGCGAAAGCGCCTGCCGCGACCGCGGCCACCATCACGCGGCCCCGCAGCGCCGACGAGGGCGCGGGAAGCCGGTGCGATCCCCGGGCACGAGTCTCCGCACTGTCCAGTGCTTCTTCGAGTGCCGGGGAAGGACTGTGACCGCCGGGGGAGCGGTGTCGAGCCAAGACAGCGCCTTCCGTTACTCGGGGGAGCCAGACCTGACCTCCGGGCGGGGGATCCCGGGTGAGCGGTGTCGGGGTACCGATCGTGGTCCGTGATCTGACCGTAATGGGGACTGCGGGACAGTAACGAAACGGTGGCGCTGTGGGCAAGACGCGGCTTCGGAACACGGGCGCTGTGGGGGCCGTCGGGTGGCCCGGCCGGTGCCATGACTCAAGGTGAGAAGGGGTTCAAGGGCGATCTGTGATGTGCGTTACATTCAGGCAACCGGAGGTTTGAGAGCGGCCCGTGCTGGTCGTGATCTCGCCGCTGCGAGCCCGCTCGCAGTGCTCGGGCACGCCCTGTTCCCGGCGGCTAGTCTCGTCGCCGGACACTGCGCGCGGCGCGGGCCGCTCTGGTGGGTGCGCCGCGTGACCGCACGCCGAATCGGGGGTGGATCATCGGATCGCGACGCGCTGCCGTGACGGACACCGCTCCGGCTGAGTCGGCCGGAGCAACGCCACCGTGGGACGAGCCCGGACCCGACCGGCGACTGCTGAGCTTCGCCGTGGCCATGGCGGTGTTCGGTGCCTGCCTGGCCGCGGTGGGGGCGATACTGCCCACGCTGGAGGGCGCCGCGAGCGGCTTCACGAGCGGCCCGGTGCTGCTGGTGACGGCGGCGCTGCCCGCCGTGGTGGCCGCCGTGCTGTTCGTGCGGTCCCGCACCGGCGGTGCCGCAGGAGTGCTGGTGGGCGCGGCGGTACTCGCGCCGGCCGCGTTGCTGTTCGACCTGGGCCTGCTCCAGGCACCCGGGATGGCCACCCGCCCCGAGCTGTACCTGCCGGTGAGCCTGTCGGAGCCCCGAGCGGGGTTCGGCCTGTGGGCCCTGCTGGCCGGGCACGGCGCGGCCGTGGTCGCGGGCGGCTGGGCACTCACCGCACTGCGGCGGGAGCCCGTGGGTGAGTCCGCCGGCCTGGCCGACGGTGACGGCGCCGGGGACGGAGCCGGGGACGACGGTGTTCTCGACCCGTGGCGCAGGCGGGCCGTGCGGGTCGCCGTGCCCTGCTCGGCGCTGGGCGCGTGCGGGCTGCTGATGGCGCCCTTCGGGTCGCGGCACCCCATCCTGCTCGACCCCAACGCCTTCGAACGGCCGCTCTTCGAGCTGCTCGGGCTGGTGTCGGCGGCCCTGCTGCTTCCGCTCGGGGCCGCGTTGCTGGCCGTCCTGCCCCGGGAGGCATCGGTGGTCCGGGGCGGCCTGGCCGGGCTCGCGCTCGCGGCTCTGGGTTTCGCTGTCCCGTCGCTGGCGGCGGCGCTGGCCATGCCGTCACTCGACGTCGCCCCGGGGCCCTGGCTGGTGCTGGTGGCCGTGGTCGGCCTGCTCACGGCAGTCGGGTGGGCGGTGCGGCCGGACTCGGTACGGGAGTCCTCGGCTCCGCGCGGGGAGGTGCGGCTGCCGGGCAGGCGGAGGCTGGAACTCGCCGCCGGGGCACTGGCACTCGGCACGGCCGTGGCGGCGATCGCCGGTGCGCTGCTGCCGCAGGTGGTCGCCACCGGAGCGGCCACCGCGCCCGAGAGTCCGGCGCGGTGGGTGCTGCTCGTCGCGGGAGTGCTCGTCGGTGTGCTGGGATCGGCGCTGTTCGTACCCCGCGTCGCGGCGGCGCTGCGACCGGCTCTGTCGGTGGCGTGGGTGGCGATCCCGCTGGCCGCCACCGCGGTGCTCGACACCGCCCTGGCCAGCGGCTATGCGCCGTCGTCGTTCTCGCCCGCGCCGGACGGTCCCGCCGGTTCCGTGCTCGGCCACTTCACCCCCGGGTCGGTGGAGTCGGGGCCGGGCGTGGTGTGGACGTGGCTGGCCCTGGTGGGAGCGGTCGTCACCGCCTGCTGTGTGGTCGTGGCGGGGGTCGTGGAACGCGAGGACGCCGGCGAACAGCTGCCCGAGCCGGAGACCGGCGGGCGGGTGACCGGTGCGGGGCTGCGGATGCTGACCCCGTTGACGGCGGCCGGGGTGTTGTCGGTGGCCGCCTTCGCGACCCCGACGGTCACGGCGCCGGACTACGTCGAGGCCGGACTCGTCTCCCATGTGGGGCCACCGACATGGGGGCTGGTGGCGGCGGTGCTCACGGTGTGTGGCGCTGTGCTGCTCGCCGCGCGCAGCAGGCCCGCGCGGGCGGCCGCGTTGCTGGCCGGTGCGGCGGGGGTGGTGGCGCTGCGGGCCGCCACACTGCCGCTGACGGCCGGTGAGGTGTCCGGCTCGTCGGCGGGGACCGGATTCTGGTTGGCGCTGGCGGCTCTGGTGGCGCTGGCCGCGTCGGCCGCGATCGCGGCGACGGAGGGTCGGCGCGGCGACGGCGCGTGACCGCGCCCACGCCACAACACGGCGCGGCGACGGTCACACTCTGACGGAGGTCACCCGGCCGGGTGGCCGTGGGTGACCACGGGATGCCGTCGTGCCCCGGCCGCCGCCTCGCGGGCGCGACGTTCGCCACACCGCCCAGCTCAGACGGGGTGCGGTGACCGAGTTCACCGGATGCCGACGGCGTCGCGCGAGAGCCGGTCGATAGGGTCAACGACGTCCGGCAGCACGGTTTTACGAAAACCACATTGGCGTGTCGTCAGGAGACTGAAGTAGTGGACCTCTACGAGTATCAGGCGAAGGAGATCTTCGCCGCCCACGGCGTTCCCGTACTGCCGGGAAGCGTGGTCGGTGAGGCCGAGCAGGCCCGCCGGGCGGCCGAGGACATCGGCGGCCAGGTGGTGGTGAAGGCTCAGGTGAAGACAGGAGGCCGGGGCAAGGCCGGTGGCGTGAAGCTCGCCGCCGACCCGGCCGAGGCGGTGGAGAAGGCCCGGGCGATCCTCGGACTGGACATCAAGGGACATGTGACGCGCCGGGTGCTGGTGACCGAGGCGTCCGAGATCGCCGAGGAGTACTACTTCTCGTTCCTGCTCGACCGGTCGAACCGCACCTTTCTGGCCATGGCCTCGGCCGAGGGCGGTGTCGAGATCGAGCAGCTCGCGGTCGAGCGCCCCGAGGCGCTGGCCAGGGTACCGGTGAACCCGCTGACCGGTGTCGATCTCGACACCGCGCGCGAGATCGTCGCGAAGGCGAACTTCCCCGAGGCGGTGCGCGAGAAGGCCGCCGAGGTGGTCGTGAAGCTGTGGGAGACGTTCCTCGCCGAGGACGCCACCCTGGTCGAGGTGAACCCGCTGGTGCGGGACCCCCAGGACGAGATCGTCGCGCTCGACGGCAAGGTGACTCTCGACGGCAACGCGGACTTCCGCCACCCGCAGCACGCGGACCTCGTCGACGCTGAGGCGGAGGATCCGCTGGAGGCCAAGGCGAAG
Organism: Saccharomonospora piscinae; assembly: GCF_005862235.1. Lineage (GTDB taxonomy): Bacteria > Actinomycetota > Actinomycetes > Mycobacteriales > Pseudonocardiaceae > Saccharomonospora > Saccharomonospora piscinae. Next base: position 1,064,242 of record NZ_VCEK01000002.1, read on the forward strand.
GCCAAGGACCTCAACTACGTGAAGCTCGACGGCGAGGTCGGCATCATCGGCAACGGCGCGGGCCTCGTGATGTCCACGCTGGACGTCGTCGCCTACGCCGGTGAGCGGCACGGCGGGGTGAAGCCCGCCAACTTCCTCGACATCGGCGGCGGTGCGTCGGCCGAGGTCATGGCGGCCGGGCTCGACGTGATCCTGGGTGACCCGGACGTCAGGAGCGTGTTCGTCAACGTGTTCGGCGGCATCACCGCCTGTGACGCGGTGGCCAACGGCATTGTCGAGGCCCTGCGCATTCTGGGCGACGACGCCGCCAAGCCGCTGGTCGTGCGGCTCGACGGCAACAACGTCGAGGAGGGCCGCCGCATCCTCGCCGAGGCGGCGCACCCGCTGGTGACGCTGGTGGACACGATGGACAGCGCGGCCGACAAAGCCGCCGAGTTGGCTTCGGCAGGTGCGTGAGAGTCATGTCGATTTTTCTGAACAGCGAATCCAAGATCATCGTCCAGGGCCTGACCGGGTCCGAGGGCACCAAGCACGCCACCAAGATGCTGGCGGCGGGCACCAACATCGTCGGCGGGGTGAACGCCCGCAAGGCCGGGCAGACCGTCACGATCGGCGGCAAGGACCTCACCGTCTTCGGCACCGTGGCCGAGGCCATGAAGGAGACCGGTGCCGACGTCAGCGTGATCTTCGTACCGCCGAAGTTCGCGAAGGACGCGGTCATCGAGGCCGTCGACGCCGAGATCCCGCTCGCCGTGGTGATCACCGAGGGCATCCCGGTACACGACTCGGCCGCGTTCTGGGCCCACGCCTGCGCGCAGGGCAACAAGACGCGCATCATCGGCCCGAACTGCCCCGGCATCATCTCGCCCGAGCAGTCCAACGCGGGCATCATCCCGGCCAACATCACCGGGCGCGGCAAGATCGGCTTGGTGTCGAAGTCGGGCACGCTGACCTACCAGATGATGTACGAGCTGCGTGACATCGGCTTCTCCACCGCCATCGGCATCGGCGGTGACCCGATCATCGGAACCACGCACATCGACGCGCTGGAGGCGTTCCAGGCCGACCCCGAGACCGAGGTCATCGTCATGATCGGCGAGATCGGCGGGGACGCGGAGGAGCGGGCCGCCGACTACGTCAAGGCCCACGTCACCAAGCCCGTCGTCGGTTACGTCGCCGGGTTCACCGCACCCGAGGGCAAGACGATGGGGCACGCGGGCGCGATCGTGTCCGGCTCGTCGGGCACCGCGGCGGCCAAGAAGGAAGCCCTTGAGGCCGCGGGCGTGAAGGTCGGCAAGACCCCGACCGAGACCGCCGAGCTGGCGCGGGAGCTGTACAAGGCGCTGTAAGGGACTGTCTCCCTCACGTCGCGGGAACGGGGCCGGGCACAGGTGGTGCCCGGCCCCGTTCCGCGTCGGTGGCACTGTGTGTAAAAAGGGCAGCGAACACGGAAACCAGCCGCGGGGCCAGTGCGTCCAATATCCGGCCGGTGCCGAGGTACCCGCGTCGTGCCCCGCACCGCTCTCGCGCTTCGAGCTCGACATGACAGGAGAACACGGATGACCTTCCCGAGCGGCACGCCGGGTGGATTCCCGGGCCAGGGCCCGCAGCAGCCGCAGCAGCCACAGCAGTCGTACGCCGGTCCGGCACCGGCCTCGGGGCGTCCCGCGCCGTCGCTGCCGCAGATCCTCCTGCTGGCCACCGGTGGCCTCGGGGTGCTCAACCTCTTCCTGGCCTTCGCGAACGCCTTCGGCGGTGCGAGCTTCTACGAGCGCAGCCTCGGCTGGATTCCCGCGCTGCTGTTCGTGGCGGGAGCCATCGCGGTGGTCGGGTTCCTGCCCGGGGAGAGCAAGCCGGGGCCGTGGCCCGCCGTGCTGTCGGTGGCCGTCTTCCTGACGTTCCTGTTCACGATGTTCCAGCTGGGTGACTTGGGTGCGGGCGGCGTGCTCGTGCTGATCTTCGGGTTGCTGCAGACGGGCGCCGCGGTCGGGGCGTACCTGTTCGAGGCGGGCATCGTGAAGGCTCCGGCCCCGAAGCCGCAGGCACCGTATGGCCAGCAGCACTACGGCCCGCCCACCGGTGGTTTCGGTCAGCAGCCGCCGCCCTACGGCCAGCAGCACCCCGGGCCGGACTCGGGCGCCAACCCCTCGGCGCAGCCGACGAAGTTCGCCCAGCCCGTCGGGCAGCAGCAGCCGATGCAGCAGCCCACGCAGCAGCCCACGACGTACGCGTCGCAGCAGGGGCAGTTCTTCCAGCAGCCCTCGCAGCAGCAGCCGGAGCAGGGCCAGCAGCAGAACGACCAGAACACTCCCGGTCAGTCCGGGAGCTGACCCGGGCGCGCCCGGGTACTCGCCGGGGTGAGCCCGCTCCCACCCGCTCGGCCGCGGCGGCGTGGCGCCTCCGGCGGAGCGGGAGGGAGTGCGAAGGTGCCCGGCATGGGCAGGTTCACCGCGTCCGGGTTCAGGCCGCTCGTGCGGAGGCATGACGTGGCGCATGCCGGTGGGACGCGGGTCCTGCTGGGTGTGGCGCTCGGTCCGATCGTCACCGGCTACGCGGTCGTGGCGAGCGTGCTGGTGCTGGTGTCGGCACTCGCGCCCGGCGCCGACCTCTCCGTGGGCGGGGTGCTCGCCTCGGCGGCCCCGGTGTGGCTCGCGGCCTACCAGGTGCCGCTGACGGTGGACGGTGCCCCGCTGGGGGTGTTGCCGCTCGTGCCCACGATCGCTGCCTGTGTGCTGGTGTTCCGCACCGCCGCGTCGGCGTCGCGCCGGTTGGCGGCCGAGGAACAGCGCACCGGCGCCGGGTCCGCGCTCTCGCGGGTGGCGGGGGTGGTCGGCGCGGTCGCGGGGGCACACGTGTTGTTCGCCGGGGTGGCCCTCGCCCTGGCCGACGGGGCCGCGGTACGGGCCGGCCTCGTGTCGGCCACGCTCATGCCCGCCGTGCTGGCCGGGTCGGCCGCGGCGCTGGGGGTGATCGTGCCCTCGTCGGCCGGGTTGCTCGACCGGCTCGACCCGCTGGCGGTGCGGGGGGCGCGGGCCGGGCTGTTCGGATTCGGCGGGCTGGTGGTGCTGGGCCTGCTCGCGTTCGTGGTGTCGACCGTGATGTCGTGGTCCACGGTCGGGGACCTGTTCGCGGTGTACTCGCCGGAGCCGGGCAGCGCGGTGGGCCTGCTGCTGCTGTCGGTCGGATACGTGCCCAACGCCGCCGTGCTCGCGTCGAGTGTGCTCACCGGCGGGGGATTCGTGTTCGGTGAGGTGTCGGTGACCGCGTTCTCCATGACCGGCGGCCCGGTTCCGGCCGTGCCGATCCTCGCCGCACTGCCGGACGAGTACGCGGCGTGGTGGCCCGCGTTGCTGGTGTTGCCCGCCGCGGTGGGAGCGGTGGTGGGCTGGTCGTTGCGTTGGGTGGACGACCGGGTCCCGGTGCGGCTGCGGGCGGTGCTCGTGGCCGCGGTGGTCGCCGGGTTCTGTGCCGTCGTGGTGGCGGCGCTGTCGGGGGGCGCGCTCGGCGGTGGCGCGTACGGTCCGGTGTCGGTGCGCGCCGAGGTGTTCTCGCTCGCGGCGTTCGGGTTCGTCGCCGTGCCGGGCGGGCTGGTGGCGTGGCTGGCGGGGACGAGGGCGGGCCGTACCCCTCGGCAAGATCAACAGTCCGGCCTCTAGGGTGGGGTCACCAGGTCCGTTGCCGTGTGCCGCTCGGCGCACAGCTCGGGAGGAGAACCCCCTGCCTACCAGTTTGCGGCTGCCGGTGCCGGCGAGAACCGTCGTCCTCGCCTCCGGTTCCGGGACCCTGTTGCAGGCCGTGCTCGACGCTGCGGGCGAGGAGAGCTACCCCGCCGAGATCGTCGCGGTGGGCACCGACCGGAAGGGCGCGCGGGCGCTGGCCAGGGCGGAACTGGCCGGGGTGCCGTCGTTCACCGTGCGGATGGGTGACCATCCCGACCGCGCGGCGTGGGATAGGGCACTGACCGAGGCCGTCGCCGCCTATCGCCCCGATCTCGTCGTTTCCGCGGGCTTTCTCAAGATTCTCGGGCCGGAGTTCCTGGCCCGCTTTCCCCACCGGGTGATCAACACGCATCCGGCGCTGCTGCCCGCGTTCCCGGGTATCCGTGCCGTGGCCGACGCGCTTGAGCTCGGCGTGAAGATCACCGGGTCCACCGTTCACTTCGTGGACTCGGGTGTGGACACCGGGCCGATCATCGCCCAGGAGGCGGTGGTGGTGGAGCCCGACGACGACGAGGCGATGCTGCACGAGCGGATCAAGGCGGTGGAGCGCAGGCTGCTCGTGGACGTGATCGCGACACTGGGCCGTGCCGGATGCACGGTGGACGGACGGAAGGTGAGGTTCTCGTGAGCGAGACGACCCCGGGACGGCGTCCCGTGCGGCGAGCGCTGGTCGGCGTGTCCGACAAGACCGGGCTGCTGGAACTGGCGACCGGGCTGCACGCGGCCGGAGTGGAGATCGTCTCCACCGGCGGCACGGCGCGGGTCATCGCCGACGCCGGGGTGCCCGTGACGCCCGTCGAGGAGGTCACCGGCTTCCCCGAGTCCCTGGACGGCCGGGTCAAGACGCTGCACCCCCGGGTACATGCCGGGCTGCTCGCCGACACCACGCGGGACGACCACGTGGAGCAGTTGCGCTCGCTCGGGATCGCCCCGTTCGACCTGCTCGTCGTGAACCTCTACCCGTTCGAGCGCGCCGTCGCCTCGGGGGCGGGGCCGGACGAGTGCGTGGAGAACATCGACATCGGTGGTCCGGCGATGGTGCGGGCCGCGGCGAAGAACCACGCGAGCGTCGCCGTGGTGGTGGACCCGGCGCGGTACGACTGGGTGCTGGAGCGCGTGCGGGACGGCGGGTTCGCCGTCGCCGAGCGCAGGCGGCTGGCCGCGGCGGCCTACGCCCACACCGCGGCCTACGACGCGGCGGTGGCGTCGTGGTTCGCCACGGAGTACGCCCCGGCCGACGAGACCGCCGAGGCGGGGTTCCCGGACTTCCTGGGCGCCACGTGGCAGCGGCAGGCGGTGTTGCGCTACGGCGAGAACCCCCACCAGCGGGCCGCGCTGTACCGGGGTGCGCAGCCGGGTGGGCTGGCCTACGCCGAGCAACTGCACGGCAAGGAGATGTCGTACAACAACTACGTCGACACCGACGCGGCGCGCCGGGCGGCGTTCGACTTCACCGAACCCGCCGTGGCGATCATCAAGCACGCCAACCCGTGCGGGATCGCCACCGGCACCGATGTGGCCGAAGCGCACCGCAAGGCACACGCCTGCGACCCCGTGTCGGCCTTCGGCGGGGTCATCGCCGTGAACCGGCCCGTGACCCTGGAGCTGGCGGAGCAGGTGGCGGACGTGTTCACCGAGGTGGTGCTGGCCCCCGACTTCGACGCCGAGGCGCTCGACGTGCTGCGGCGCAAGAAGAACATCCGGCTGCTGACACTGCCGGAGGCGGAGTTCCCCGGCGGGACGGAGCTGCGGCCGGTGTCCGGTGGGGTGCTGGTGCAGACCGCCGACCGCATCGACGCCGAGGGTGACGACCCGGCGAGCTGGACACGCGCCACCGGCGAGGCCGTGGCCGACGACGTGCTGGCCGATCTGGCGTTCGCGTGGCGGGCGATCCGGGCGGTGAAGTCCAACGCGATCCTGCTTGCCCACGACCGGGCGACGGTGGGTGTCGGCATGGGGCAGGTCAACCGCGTCGACGCCGCCCGGCTGGCGGTGAGCAGGGCCGGTGACCGCGCGAAGGGCGCGGTGGCGGCCTCGGACGCGTTCTTCCCGTTCCCCGACGGGTTGCAGGTCCTGCTCGACGCGGGAGTGCGTGCGGTGGTGCAGCCGGGCGGGTCCGTCCGGGACGCCGAGGTGGTGGCCGCGGCGGAGGCCGTGGGCGCCACCGTCTACTTCACCGGAACGCGGCACTTCACCCACTGACAAGGACACCGAGGACACCTCGGACACCGAGGGCCTTCGTCACTCTTTCCGGCCCCCCGGCTTGACACTGCCGGGGGGCCGTCGTTTACTGAGGCTGTCGAACAGGCGTTCGATTGCCGTCTTCCCCGCGGCGTGAGATCAGCACAGTCGTGAGACCCGCACAGGCGTGTGTCCCACAGCCGACGTGTGCCCGAGGGGAGGTGAGCTGATGCCCGAGAGCGTGACCGGAACCGGTGCCGTCGCCCGGCTGGCGGCACTGCCGGGGGTGCGCACCGCCAGCGCGGTGGCCGACGCCGCCGAGCAGGCGAGGGCAGCCGGGCAGGTGTTGCCCGTGTCGCCCGCGCTCACCGAACTGCTTCCGCACGGCGGGTTGCGCAGGGGAACCACTGTCGCGGTGCGGGACTCGACCTCACTGCTGCTCGCCCTGCTCGCCGAGGCGACGGCACGGGGTTCCTGGGCGGCCGTGGTGGGGGCGCCCCGGCTGGGCCTGGTGGCCGCCGGTGAACTCGGGGTGGAACTGGGCAGGCTCGCGCTGGTCCCGCACCCGGGCGCGGAGTTCGCGGCGGCCACCGCCGCTCTGCTCGACGGGTTCGACCTCGTCGCCGTCCGTCTTCCCCCGGGAAGCGAGGCGCTGGCGCGGCGGTTGTCGGCCAGGGCCCGGCACCGTGGCGCCGTGCTGTTGTCCTTCGGGCCGTGGCCGGGTGCGGAGGTGGAGTTGCGGTGCCGCCCGGTGCGGTGGAGTGGTCCCGCCGACGGTCATGGCCACCTCGAAGCCAGAGAGGTCGTGGTGGAGGTCACCGGGCGGGCGGCCCTGGTCAGGCCCGTGCGCAGCACGCTGCTGTTGCCGGGGCCGGAGGGCACGGTCCGGACCGTGCCCGCTGTGCCCACGGTGCCCGCCGTGCCCACTCTGCCCGCCGTGACTGTCGCGCCGCCCGTCGCGGTGGCCGAGGCCGGTGCCGGATGAGCGCCGCACGGCCCCGCCCCGTCCCGCCCGAGCGGCGGTTGGTGGTGTGGTGCCCCGACTGGCCCGTGGTCGCGGCCCGCGCTGCCGCAGGGATGCCGGGCGTCCCCGGGCAGGCCGCAGATACAGCCGATGCAGCCGCGGTGTTCGCGGCGAACCGGGTGGTGGCGTGTTCGCCCGCCGCGAGACGGTCGGGGATCGGGCTGGGAATGCGGCGCAGGGAGGCACAGGCCCGCTGCCCGGAGCTGGCGGTGTTCGCGGAGGACACCGACACCGAGGCCCGGCTGTTCGAATCGGTCGCCTCGGCGGTGGAGGATCTCGTCGTCGGGGTGGAGGTCGTGCGACCCGGTCTGGTGGCCGTGCCCGTGGACCGTGCCACCGCCTACTTCGGCGGCGAGCTGCCGCTGGCCGAGCGGCTCGTGGACCACGTCGCGGCCCGTGCGGGCGTGGAGTGTCAGGTGGGGGTGGCGGACGGGCTGTTCGCCGCGACGCTGGCCGCGTACCGAGGAGCGTTCGTCGGCGCCGGGGCCGGTGCGGAGTTCCTGGCGCCGCTGCCCGTCACCGAGCTGAACCAGCCTGGCGCGGAGCGGTCGGAGCTGGTGGAGCTGCTGCGCCGCCTCGGGCTGCGCACCCTGGGGGCCTTCGCGGCGCTGGCCGAGCGCGACGTGCTCTCGCGGTTCGGGCGTGCCGGTCTGGTGGCTCATCGGCTGGCGCGCGGGCGGGACGAGCGTCCCCCGTTGCGGCGCACCCCGCCGCCGGAGCTGGCACTGACCGAGTCCTTCGACCCTCCGCTGGACCGGGTGGATACGGCGGCCTTCACCGCGCGAACCCTGGCCACGCGATTCCACACCGGGCTCGCGTCGCGCGGGCTGGCCTGCACCCGGCTCGGCATCTACGCCACCACCGAGAACGGGGAGGAGCTGGGCCGGGTGTGGCGCTGCGCCGAGCCGCTCACCGCCGACGGGGTGGCCGACCGCGTGCGCTGGCAGTTCGAGGGCTGGTTGCGGGCCGCGTCGGGCCGCCCCACGGCCGGGGTGGACCGGCTGCGGCTGGTGCCCGAGGAACTCGTGGCGGGCCGGTCGCTGCAACTGGGGTTGTGGCCGGGGGGCGGTTCCGCCGAACACACCCCGGAGTCCGATCGCGCGGCCAGGGCGCTGGTGCACGTCCAGGGGCTGCTGGGACCGGAGGGCGCCGTCACCGCCGTGCTGGACGGTGGCCGGGGTCCGGGCGAGCGGGTGCGTCCGGTGCCGTGGGGCGAGCGGCGCACCCCGGCGGAGGGGCACGACGCCCCGTGGCCGGGCCGGGTGCCCGCACCGTCGCCCGCCACCGTCCACGACCCGCGCGGGCCCGCTCGTGTGGTGACGGACGACGGCACGGCCGTGGAGATCACCGCGCGCAACGAGGTCACCGGGGCTCCCGCGCTGGTGGCCGTCGGGGACGACCCGCCCCGGCGGGTCCTCGGCTGGTCCGGGCCCTGGGTGGTGCAGGCGCGCTGGTGGGCGCCGGAGCACACGGGCGTCCACGCCCGCGTGCAGGTGGTGCTCGAAGGGCGGGACGACGCCGTGGCGGCGTTCCTGCTGCGCTGGGACGCGGAGTGCGACCCGGCGTGGAGTGTCGAGGGAACGTACGACTAGGGACGGCCGATCATGGGATGGAACAACCCGCCGGTGCCGTGGCGGGAACTCGAACGGGCGCTGTCCGGCCGGACGGAACCGTCCGACCTGCTCGGCGACGGCAACGACAGCCCCGCGTGGACGCGGCGGCGGCAGGAGTACGTGCGGCCGGTCGAGCTGGACTCCCAGCGGGGGGCCGACGACGCCGGGGCGGCCCGGCGGGTGCCCTACGCCGAGCTGCACTGTCACTCGAACTTCAGCTTCCTCGACGGCGCGAGCCACCCGGAGGAGCTGGTGGAGGAGGCGGCCCGGCTGGGGCTCGACGCCGTGGCCCTCACCGACCACGACGGTATGTACGGCGTGGCGCGCTTCGCCGAGGCCGCCCGCGAGGTGGGCGTGCGGACGGTGTTCGGCACCGAGCTGAGCCTGGGGCTGTCCGGGCCGCAGAACGGGGTCGCCGATCCCGAGGGGGACCACCTGCTGTTGCTGGCCCGGGGGCAGGACGGGTACGCGAGCCTGTGCCGGGCCGTGACGGCGGGGCAGCTCGCCGGGCACGAGGGGGGCGGCGGCCGGGCGGCCGAGAAGGGCCGTCCGGTGTACGACCTGGACACCGTCGCCGAGGAGGTCGCGGGCCACTGTGCGGTGCTCACCGGATGCCGCAAGGGGGCCGTCCGCCGGGCGCTCGCCGACGGCGGGCCGGACGTGGCGGCCCTGCGGCTGCGGGAACTCGTCGAGCGGTTCGGCCGGGACAACGTCCACGTGGAGCTGATCGACCACGGTCAGCCGGGCGACAGCGTCCGCAACGACGTGCTGGCCGGGCTCGCCGCCGAACTCGGGTTGCCGACGGTGGCCACCAACGTGGTTCACTACGCCACCCCGCAGCGCGGTGCTCTCGCGCAGGCGCTGGCCGCCATCCGTGCCCGCAGGGGACTCGACGAACTGGAGGGCTGGCTGCCCTCCGGCCCCACCGCACACCTGCGGTCGGGCGCGGAGATGGCACGCCGGTTCGCCCGTTACCCGGGCGCGGTGCAGCGGGCGGCCCTGCTGGGCACCGAGTGTGCCTTCGCGCTGCATCTCGTGGCGCCGGACCTGCCGCCGTTCGACGTGCCCGAGGGCCACGACGAGGCGAGCCTGCTGCGGGAGGCCACCTACGCGGGCGCCGCCGAGCACTACGGACCACCGAAGGACAACCCGAGGGCGTACCGGCAGCTCGAACACGAACTCGACGTGATCGAGCGGCTCGGGTTCCCCGGCTACTTCCTCATCGTGTGGGACATCGTGCGGTTCTGCCGCCGCAACGACATCCTCTGCCAGGGGCGGGGATCGGCGGCGAACTCGGCGGTCTGTTACGCGCTGGGCATCACCAAGGTCGATCCGGTGCGGTGGCGGCTGCTGTTCGAGCGGTTCCTCGCGCCCGACCGGGACGGCTACCCGGACATCGACCTCGACATCGAGTCCGACCAGCGCGAGAAGGTGATCCAGTACGTCTACACCAAGCACGGCAGGCTGCGCACCGCCCAGGTCGCCAACGTGATCACCTACCGGGCGCGGTCGGCGGTGCGGGACGCGGCGAGGGCACTCGGGCACTCACCGGGACAGCAGGACGCCTGGAGCAAGCAGATCGACCGCTGGGGGCCGTTGCGCCACGTCCACAACGCCGCCCAGCACGACCTGCCGGAAACCGTGCTGGAACTCGCCGCGTCGCTGGAGGACTTCCCGCGTCACCTGGGCATCCACTCGGGCGGCATGGTGATCTGCGACCGGCCGGTGAGCGAGGTGTGTCCCGTGGAGTGGGCCCGGATGCCGGGCCGCAGCGTGCTCCAGTGGGAGAAGGACGACTGTGCCTCCGTAGGGCTGGTCAAGTTCGACCTGCTCGGGCTGGGGATGCTGTCCGCGCTGCACTACATGGTGGACCTGGTGGCCGAGCACAAGGGTGAGCGCGTCGACCTGAGCAGGCTGGACCTGGAGGACGACGAGGTCTACGCGATGCTGCGCAGGGCCGACGCCATCGGGGTGTTCCAGGTGGAGAGCCGGGCCCAGCTGGCCACCCTGCCCAGGCTGGCGCCGAAGACGTTCTACGACCTGGCCGTGGAGGTGGCGCTGATCCGGCCGGGGCCCATCCAGGGCGGGTCCGTACACCCGTACATCCGCCGCTACACCGGCAGGGAGACCTGGGAACACGACCACCCGCTGCTGGAGAACGCGCTGGGCAAGACGCTGGGGGTGCCGCTGTTCCAGGAACAGCTGATGCAGATCGCCCTCGACGTCGCCGGGTTCACGGCGGCCGAGGCCGACTCGCTGCGCCACGCCATGGGATCGAAGCGGTCGAGCCGGAAGATGGAGCGGCTGCGGCAGCGCTTCCTCGACGGGGCCGCCCGCAACGGGGTGGAGGGCGAGCTGGCCGAACGCATCTTCTGGAAGATGAAGGCGTTCGCGAGCTACGGGTTCCCGGAGAGCCACGCGCTCAGCTTCGCCTACGTGGTGTTCGCCAGCGCGTACTTCAAGCGTTACCATCCCGACGCGTTCCTGGCTGGCCTGCTGCGGGCGCAGCCGATGGGGTTCTACTCTCCGCAGTCGCTGGTCACCGACGCCCGCAGGCACGGGGTGGTGGTGCGGGGCCCCGACGTGAACGCCAGCCTCCCGCACGCCACCCTGGAGCCGGACGGTGACCACGTCGACGGGCACGCCGTGCGGCTGGGCCTGGGGTCGGTGCGCACGCTGGGGGAGGGCCCGGCCGGGGAGCTGGTGGCCGAGCGTGAGCGGGGCGGGCCGTTTCGCGACATGGCCGACGTGGCGCGCCGGGTGCGGTTGACGACGCCGCAGGTGGAGGCGCTGGCCACGGCGGGCGCGTTCCGGTGTTTCGATCTCGACCGGCGCGGGGCGCTGTGGGCGGCGGGAGCGGTGGCGCAGGAGCGGCCCGGGAAACTGGCGGGCACCACTCCCACCGCGTCGGCACCGATGTTGCCGGGCATGGACCGGCTGGAGGTCGCGACGGCCGACGTGTGGGCCACGGGAGTGTCGCCGGACAGCTTCCCCACCGAGTTCGTGCGGGACCGGCTCGACGCGCTCGGCGTGGTGACGGCCGAGCGGTTACAGCACGTCGAGCACGGCAGGCGGGTGCTGGTCGGCGGTGCCGTGACCCACCGGCAGCGGCCCGGCACGGCGGGCGGTATCACGTTTCTCAACCTGGAGGACGAGACCGGCATGGTCAACGTCGTCTGCACGGCCGGGCTGTGGCAGCGCTATCACCGGCTGGCCCGCTCCAGTCCCGCGCTTCTGGTGCGCGGGATCGTGGAGCGGGCCGACGACGTGGTGAGTCTGCGCGCTGACCGGTTGCAGCACCTGCACCTCGGCGTGGCCACGCCGTCGCGGGACTTCCGGTGACGGCGAGGGGGCGTGCCGGTCAGTCCACCGGCGGTTCGCCCGGGTCCAGCTCGATCAGGTCACCGTCGGCGAGCAGGTCCTCGACCGAGGCGGGAAGCAGGTACGCGGCTCCACCGCCGGGCTGGTTGAACCACGGGATCGCGACACCGGCGAGTGCCCGGACGGGACGCTGCACCCGGTACACGTGGTACGAGCGGTTCACCCACTCCGGCACCAGGGAGCGCTCCTCGAACGGGGTGCCCGCCGCGTAGGTGAGGTTGCCGTTCGGGCCGCCGAAGCGGTCCAGCTCGCTGCCCACGGGCAGGTCCCGCATCTCCTTGCCCCGGAACAGCGTGAGCGGTGGCTCGCCCTGCATGGGCTGGATCGGCCACTGCTGGTTGCCCTTGCCGCCCTGCCCGCCGGGCGGGGCGGCGGCGCCGTTGGCTCCCGCGGCGGGCTCCGCCGTGCGGGGCGCCTCCCGCCGCGGTGGGGTCGGTGGAGCCGGCGGTGCGGGTGGGGGCGATCCCGGTGCCACCGGTGCGGGGGCGCTCGGAGGCGGTCCGCCCTGCTGTGGCCTGCGCGGCAGCGGCTCCTCCCGGGAGGGGGCGGGGGGTCGCGGCTGGTCCTGCGGTTCCGGCGGCCTCGCCCCCGTGGCGACGTCGGAGGACAGCGTGGTGGTGACGCGCTGGGGCGGGGCGGGCCGCTCCGGCGGTGGCGCGGGGGTCCGGGGCGGGGTGCCCAGTGCACCGGCGGCACTGCCTTCGGGGCCGGGCGCGGCCGGGTGCGCTCCGGCGCCCTCCGGTGCGAGCAAGACCTTGCCGAGCATGAAAGCCGCCGCGTCCTCGACGTCGCCGAACACGGCGGGGCTGGTCAACTGCTTGTCGTCGTACCAGCCGACCCGCCAGCCCTCGCCGACCTCCTCCAGCGCCCAGCCGTGATCATTGGGCTCTCCGAGGCGGTAGGCGCTGCCGGGCACACCCAGCTCCTCCAGCCGGTCCTGCAGGTCGTCCAGCACCGGCTGGTCGAACACGAGCGGAGCGGCCGAGTACTGGGTCGGCGGACCCTCGTCTTCGACGTCCTCGACGTCCTCGATGTCTCCGCCGCCGGGCTCGCGGTCCTCGTAACCCGCGTAGTCCTCGTACTCGTACTCGTCCTCGTATTCGTGGTCCTCGTAGTCGGGTTCCCGGTACTCGCGGTAGTCCTGCTCCCGCTCCGGGGGAGGCTGCGGCGGGGTGATGGTGGTGGGAGGTCCGTCGTCGAGCATCGCGGCCGGGGTGTAGGTCGTCGCCGCGTCGGCGGGCACGTCGGGCCGCTCGACAGTGTCGTGGCCGTCGTAGTCGTCGTAGCCGGGTTCGCGGTAGGCGGCTTCGGCGCGCTCGTCAGCGGGGCCGGGCTCGTCCGGCGCGACGTGCGGCGGCATCGCGATGCGGGTGCGTTCCGCGTCGCTCTCCTCGACAGGCGCTCCGCCGACGCGCTCGTCGTCGTGGTCCTGCGGAACGGTGGGCAACGGCGCGGCGATGCGTGTCCGTTCGGCGTCGCTCTCGGCGTGCTCCGGCTCGGCGGCGGCCTCCACATGCTCAGCGTGTTCGGCGTGCTCGGCCCCGCCCTGCTCGGTCGCGGGCGACGCCGGGCGCTGCGTGGGTTGTGGAGGTTGTGGAGGTTGCTGTGCCGGTGGCGGTTGCTGCGGAGGTGCGCCACGGGAGACGTGTGCCGCAGCGGCCTGGCGCACCGGGTCGGGCACGTCGGGGATGGCGAAGCCGTTCGCGCGGACGTGCTGCACCAGCTCGGGCTCGGGTGCGACGCCGTACTGCCTCAGGTAGTAGTTCACCGCGGCGGGCCAGATCCAGGTGCCGTCGCTGTGGAAGGCGATGGGCACGGTGCTCTCCGTGCTGTTCGACAGCCGGTCGAGGTCGTACCCACGGCCCGGCACCACGACCGGCGCGCCGTCGAGGTAGTCGAGCAGCCTGTCCTGCTCCTCGACGTCCAGCTCGGGCCGGTTCACCACGGGGCGTCCACCCGCGCCCGCGCCGTCGAACACCCTGGCCATACGGAAGCGCGGCCCGGGACGCTCGGGGCCGAGCCCGGCCATGCGGCGCATCAGCCAGTCGGGCACGTTCTCCTCGTTGCGGGGGAACATGCGCAGCTCGTCGGCGTACGCCTGCGGCGGGGGCGCGAGGTCCCACTGCGGTTCCTCGCGGTCGTACTCCAGATTGTAGCTCGACGGGTGGTCGAGCTGGTAGCGGGCGTTGAACCAGGTCCCCCGCCCCTCCCGGTACATGCCCGTGCGCAACCGGCCGAACAGGCCGGCGATGTCGTGGGTCGCGATCCACTCCTGGGTGGTTCCGTCGGCCGTGGCGACATCGCCGGTCAGTTCGTGGTACCTCCCCACGGCGCGGTACTCGACGGTCACCCGGCGCCAGTCGCGCGGGGCGGCCCGCAGCAAGGCGAGCCCGATCTGCTTGACCAGGGTGTCCTGCTCGGTTGCGTTCAGCTGGGTCGGTAGAGCCACGTCAATATCTTGACCAATGAACGCCGCGGATGCACGACTGATGTGCACATCGTCGCGGTCTTCCGGGCAACCTACGAGGCCTGACGGCGTGAGCCGAGTGCGGAGGGCCACATTTCACCGGATCGACGCAACCTCGGAACGGGTTCGCAACCAACAATGACCGCCAATGGCTACTGAACGTGCCCGCACGGGCCGCCCGCATCCCTCGACGGTCGCATTCCGGCGCGGGCTGGGCGCTCGGGAGGTGTGGGGGCTGCTCGTCGCCGTGCTGGCCGGTGTCGGGATGGCGGCGCAGAGCCGGGTGAACGGCGAACTCGGGCGCGAACTCGACGACGCCGTGCTCGCCGCGGTGATCTCGTTCGGCGGGGGCCTGGTGCTGTTGCTGCTGGCGCTGGCGCTGTCGCGGCGGATGCGTGCCGGGCTGGGCCGGGTGCGGACGGCCCTGCGTTCCGGCGGGCTGCGGTCGTGGCACCTTCTCGGCGGTTTCGCCGGGGCGAGTTACGTGCTCGGTCAGTCGGCCACGGTGGCGGTCATCGGCGTCGCGCTGTTCACGGTGGCCGTGGTCGCGGGCCAGACCGTGAGCGGGCTTGTGGTGGATCGCTTCGGGCTCGGCCCGGCCGGGGTGCGCAGGGTGACGTGGCCGCGCGGCGTCGGCGCGGCGCTGATGGTGGTGGCCGTGGCGGCGAGCGTGGGCGGCGGACTCGCCGGTGCCGAGCCCGCCCGGGTGTGGGCGCTGGTGCTCCCGGTCCTCGCCGGGGTCGGCATGGCCGTGCAGCAGGCGTTCAACGGGCGGGTCGGCGCCGCGGCGGGCAGCCCGCTGACGGCGGCGCTGGTCAACTTCACGGCGGGGACCTTCGCGCTGCTCCTCGCGTGGGCGGTGTCCCTCGTGGCGGGTGGCGGGCTGCCGGACACGCTGCCCCGCGAACCCGTGCTGTATCTCGGGGGCCTGGTCGGGGTGGTGTTCATCGCGGCGGCGGCCGTGCTCGTGTCGTGGATCGGCGTGCTGCTGTTCGGACTCGCCTCGGTGGCCGGGCAGCTCCTCGGTTCGGTGGTGCTCGACGTCGTGGTGCCGGCCACGGCGGCCGGGGTGGGGGTCACGACCCTGCTGGGTTGCGGTGTGGCGCTGGTGGCCGTCGTCGTGGCCTCGGTGGGCGGGCGCCGCGCGGGCGGGCGCGCTCTGAAAGAATCGGCGCCGTGACCGCGACGATTCTCGACGGCAGGGCCACCAAGGACGCGATCTTCGCCGAGCTGGCACCCAGGGTGTCGGCGCTGGCCGAGCAGGGGCTGCGGCCCGGGCTGGGCACGGTGCTCGTGGGCGACGATCCCGGCTCGCACGCCTACGTGCGGATGAAGCACGCCGACTGCGCGAAGATCGGGGTGGAGTCGATCCGCCGCGAGCTGCCCGCCGACGTGACGCAGGAGGAACTGCACGCCGTCATCCGGGAAGTCAACGCCGACCCCGCCTGCTCGGGCTATCTCGTGCAGCTCCCGCTGCCGAAGCACCTGGACACGGCCGCCGTGCTGGAGCGCGTCGACCCGGCCAAGGACATCGACGGGCTCACCCCGCTGAGCCTGGGGCGCACGGTGCTGAACGAGCCGGGATTCCTTCCGTGCACGCCGCTGGGGGCCATCGAGCTGCTTCGCCGCTACGACGTCCCGCTCGCGGGCGCCCAGGTCGCCGTCGTGGGCCGTGGCATCACCGTGGGCCGGACGCTCGGGCTGTTGCTGACCCGCAAGAACGTCAACGCCACCGTGACGCTGTGCCACACGGGCACGCGGGACCTGGCCACCGAGGTACGGCGGGCCGACGTGGTGGTCGCGGCGGCGGGCTCGCCGGGGCTCATCACGCCCGACATGGTGAAGCCGGGCGCGGCGGTGCTGGACGTCGGGGTGTCGCGCGTGGACGGCAAACTGACCGGTGACGTCGCGCCGGGCGTCGAGGAGGTCGCCGGCCACGTGGCCCCGAACCCGGGCGGTGTGGGGCCGATGACCAGGGCCATGCTGGTGTCGAACGTCGTCGACGCCGCCGAGCGGGCCGCGCGGAGGTGAGCACCGCGGTGGCGAATCAGCGGCGCGACGCGGTGCTGACCCACCTCGCGTTCACGGCCGTGCTCGCGCTGGTGGCGTTCGGCGTGCTGCGGATCGCGATGTACCACTGGCGCGAAGGCGCGGTGCTGATCGGGGGCGCGCTGCTGGTGGCCGCGGTGCTGCGGGCCGCGCTGCCGCACAACCGCACGGGGCTGCTCGCCATTCGCACCCGCACCGTGGACGTGCTGAGCTACGCCGGTCTGGGGCTGTTGATCCTGTTCGTCGCGCTGACCATCACCGGCGGGCCGTTGCGCTGAGCCACCCCGGACACACCAAGGCGCCCCGGCCATGACGGGGGGATGGCCGAGGCGCCTTCGGTGCGGGTCGCGACCTTACGCCGCGACGGGTTCGGGCCGGGGCCCTGGCGAGCTGTCGAGCTCGGGCGGGGTGTCGTCCTCGGCCGGAGTCGCGGCGGGGGTCCGCTTCCGGTCGAAGACGGTCGAGGCCACGGTCAGCGCGAGGCCGACCACGGCGAGCATGGCTCCCACCACGTTGGGGGACACGAGGCCGAAGCCACCCGCGATGGCGAGGCCGCCGAGGTAGGCGCCGATCGAGTTGGCGATGTTGAACGCCGACTGCACGGCGGCGGACACCATGGACTGCGCGCCACCGGCCTTCTCCATGATCCGGGCCTGCATCATCGGGCCGACCATGAAGGAGGTCATGCCCACCAGGAACAGCGTGACGGCGGCGCCGATCTTGCTGTCCGCTGTGACGGTGAAGGTCAGGAGCACGACGGCCAGTGCCGTCATCGCGCCGAACAGACCGGGCAGCGGGAACCGGTCGGCGAGCCTGCCGCCCAGCACGTTGCCCACCGTCATGCCGAGCCCGGCCAGCGACAGCAGGAGCGTGACGCTGGTGGCGTCGTAGCCGGAGACCTCGGTCAGCATCGGGGAGACGTAGCTGAGGCTGGCGAACCCGCCGCCGAGGCCGAAGGTGACGATGGCGAGCGCGAACCACACCTGGGGCTTGCGGAACGCGCCGAGTTCGCCGCGCAGCGAGCTGCGGGGGATGTGGTGCTGGCGGGGGACCAGCTTCGTGATGGCGGCGAGTGCGACGACGCCGATCAGTGCGACCACGCCGAACGTGGCTCGCCAGCCGAACTGCTGGCCGAGGAAGGTGCCACCGGGTACGCCGATGACGTTGGCCAGCGTCAGGCCGAGGAACATCATGGACACGGCCTTGGCCCTGCGTTGTGGCCCGACCAGGGTGGCCGCGACCACGGCCCCGGCTCCGAAGAACGCGCCGTGGGGGAGGCCGGCGACGAACCGGAAGAGCATGCCGATCTCCTGAGTGGGGGAGATCGCGAACAGGGCGTTACTGATGGTGAACACGCCCATCATGGACAGCAGCATGGTCTTGCGGGAGAGGCGTACCGCGACGGCGGTCAGTGCGGGTGCTCCCACCACGACGCCCAATGCGTACGCGGTGATGAAGTTCCCGGCCGCCGGGATGGAGATGCCGAGGTCACGGGCAACCTCCGGCAGCACACCCATCATGACGAATTCGGTGGTACCGATGCCGAAGGCACCGATCGCGAGCGCGAGCAGCGCGATGGGCACTCAGACTCCTTCGGGACGTGGGGATCGGGGGTGTCTTCGGGGAAGTCACGGAACGGATCTGTATCGATCAAGAACCATGACGACGCGACAGTGGATCCGGCAGTGGAGTGATTTCAAGAGAAGCGACGCCCGTGACGTCGTCGTCGCTCAGACCGGTCGCTCAGATCTATCTGTCGTCTAGTTTCAACCCGATAACGGTCCCGTGTCATCCCGTATGAAGGTGACGTCGGCCACCAAGGGGTTTATCGTGCCGGGACATGCTTTTCGCAGGTCGCGTGCAGAACGGAAACCCCGGGCGAGCAGTGGCGCCCGGGGTTCGGCCGCTCACTCCGCGTGCGCTTCGACCTCGCAGTCGGGGCCGGGGAACATGAGCCCCTCGTGGCCGTCCGCGAATCGCACGAGGTAAGGCGGCTCGCCGTGCTCGCCGCGCACCTCGATGATCTGGCCCTCCTGCTCGCCCGAGCCCACGGTCCGCCCGTGGACGCGGATCGTGTCTCCCACGGATGCTCGCATCGCGTACCACCTCCCCATCCCGAGCTTAGGAGCGTGTGCGACACCGGGCGAGTCGGCGATGCGGGGGTGTGACGACCGGTCGGCGGTGGCCGGAACCGGATATTACCGCTGGGTAACCCTGGTGCGCGCACGCGGCACGCCGGTCTACCAGTACGCTTGTACCGCTAGCCGACGAACCGCGAAGACCCGCGAGAGGAGCGTCCCCGCTCATGGCCAAGATCAAGGTCGAGGGCACCGTTGTCGAGCTCGACGGCGATGAGATGACCCGCATCATTTGGAAGTTCATCAAGGACAAGCTCGTCCACCCTTACCTCGACATCAATCTCGAGTACTACGACCTCGGTATCGAGGAGCGGGACCGCACCGACGACCAGGTCACGGTCGACGCGGCGAACGCCATCGCCAAGCACGGTGTCGGCGTCAAGTGCGCCACCATCACCCCCGACGAGGCCCGCGTCGAGGAGTTCGGGCTGAAGAAGATGTGGCGGAGCCCGAACGGCACCATCCGCAACATCCTCGGTGGTGTCGTCTTCCGCGAGCCGATCATCATCTCGAACATCCCCCGGCTCGTCTCCGGGTGGACCAAGCCGATCATCATCGGCAGGCACGCGCACGGCGACCAGTACAAGGCCAGCGACTTCAAGGTCCCCGGCCCCGGCACGGTGACCATCACCTACACGCCCGAGGACGGCTCCGAGCCGATGGAGCTGGAGGTCGCGCGGTTCCCCGAGGGCGGCGGTGTCGCCATGGGGATGTACAACTACCGGAAGTCGATCGAGGACTTCGCGCGCGCGTCGCTGCAGTACGGCCTCGACCGCGGCATGCCGGTGTACATGTCGACGAAGAACACGATCCTCAAGGCCTACGACGGCATGTTCAAGGACGTGTTCGCCGAGGTCTTCGAGAAGGAGTTCAAGGCCGACTTCGACGCCAAGGGTCTGACCTACGAGCACCGGCTCATCGACGACATGGTGGCGGCCTCCCTGAAGTGGGAGGGCGGTTACGTGTGGGCCTGCAAGAACTACGACGGTGACGTGCAGTCCGACACCGTGGCGCAGGGCTTCGGCTCGCTGGGGCTCATGACCTCGGTGCTGCGCACGCCGGACGGCCGCACGGTGGAGGCGGAGGCCGCGCACGGCACGGTGACCCGCCACTACCGCCAGCACCAGCAGGGCAAGCCGACCTCCACGAACCCGATCGCGTCGATCTTCGCGTGGACGCGCGGGCTGGAGCACCGCGGCAAGCTGGACGGCAACGCCGAGCTGGTCGGCTTCGCCAACACGCTGGAGCAGGTCGTCGTCGAGACCGTCGAGAGCGGGAAGATGACCAAGGACCTCGCGCTGCTGGTGGGTGGCGACACGTCGTACCAGACCACCGAGGAGTTCCTGGCGACGCTGGACCGCAACCTGGCCGCGAAGATCGCCCAGAGCTGACGCCCCCGGGCGTGTGCCGCGAAGGCCACCCTCGCTGCGGGAGACGCAGTGACGGTGGCCTTCGCTGCGTGAGACGCAGCAGGGTGGCCTTCGCGGCACACACGGGAGCCGGTCCGGCCTGGGAGGGCCAGTTGCGATTCGACACCACCGTGTTGCCGCCGCGCTGGATGCGGCGGCTGCTCTTCGCCGTGTTCGTCCTCGCCGTCGGCGTCTCCGCGTCGGTGTGGCTGTTCACCGACGGACCGTGGTGGGCCCAGACGCTCGCGACCGTGTTCCTGCTGGGTGTCACGTGGCCGCTGGTGACCCTGCACGGCAGGGTCACCGTCGACGAGCGGGCGCTGACGCTGGCGATGGTGCCTTTGCTGCGCCGTCGCGTCCCGCTGGACTCGCTGACAGCGGTCGAGCTGACCAGCGCCGATCCGTGGAACGACTTCGGCGGCTACGGCTACCGCCCGCTCGGTGACGGGCTCGTGGGGTTCGCCTTCGAGAAGGGCCCCGCCGTGCGAGTGACCACGCGGGAGGGCCGCACCTACGTGATCGCGGTCCCGGGCGCCGGGGCCCTCGTGGCGGTGCTGACGGACGGGTAGGCATGCGGCGGCAGACGGTACCGCGATGGCGCCGTTTCGGTACCATAACCTGCATGGCGATGAACTTGAGGCTCCCTCAGGAGGCAGAGAACGCCTTGCGAGCGGAAGCGCAGCGTTCGGGGCGCTCCCAGCAGGAGATCGTGCGTGCCGCGCTCGACAGGTATCTCTCGGCGGTGCCACCGCAGTCGTCAGCGGAGTCCGATCCATTGCTCCTGAGCGGCAAGGTACTTCCACCTCGGATTCCCTACTACAAGGTGACCCCGACGATGAGCCTGCCCGAAGGGATGAGCAGCAGCTTGGAGCTGCTGGACCGGGAGGACCGGTTCTGATGCGTGTCTACCTCGATACCAGCGCTCTCCTGAAGCGGATTTTCACGGAGAGAGAAACAGATGCGTTCGTGGAGGCGCTGGATCGCTGGCAGGCCGAACGGTCCTTGTTGGTCTCGTCCTCCTTGGCCTGGGTAGAGGTCGCAAGATCGGTCCGTGTTCGGCTTGAGGCACCCTTCGGCGATGTAGAGGCCCAAGTGGACCGCGCCTTGGTCGGAGTAGCCGAGTCTCCGATCTCGCCGGAAGTGATCAGTCTCGCTCGCCGAATCGGCCCGACGAAGCTTCGTTCGCTTGACGCGATTCACCTCGCCGCAGCACTGCTTCTCGATGCGGACCTCGTGGTGACCTACGACGACCGACTCGCCGAAGCCTGTCGGGACGTCGGTCTGCGCGCCACCTCACCCACGGCCTGAGCGCTACTAGGACCAGATCGTCACATGCACCGGCGGCCGGAACCGCGACGGCGGGACGCCGCTCCCGGGCGAGCGCATGAGCTGCATGGCGGCGGGCGTGCCCAGGAAGGAACGCAGCGACGCCGCGGCGGCTGAGCACCGCTGCCGGGCGGGAGTCGTGACGTGCCAGCACAGCGGCGCCGGCGTGGCCGGGGTGGCGAGCACCGTGAGTTCCTGCCGTCGCAGCAGCGGCGCCACCAGGTGTTCCACCGCCACCGAGACCCCGCCGCCGCTCGCGGCCGCCGACCACGCCGCCGCCTCGGTGGGAAAGACCTGCACGCGCCCGTCGGGCACATGCAGCCGCCGCAATAACGTCGCCGTGTCGCTGCCGGGGTCGGCGCCCGAGGGGCCCACCAGCCACGGCCACGCAGGCGGGTGCCCGCTCGCGGGCCTGCCGGGCGGGCCCACCACCACGAGTGCGCACCGGAACACGGGCACACTGTCCAGTTCCGCGTCGGCCAGGGCCGGACCGAGGGCGGCGTCGGCGAGCCGGTGATGCACCAGCACCGGCATCTGTGTGGTGGTGGCCAGCCCCGACGAGACGTCGACGGTGTCGCCGCCGCGCGTGCCGAACGCCGCGAGCAGCGGTCCCGCGACGAACTCGGCGAGGGTGCTGGTGACCGCCACCCGCAGTGGCTCGGGAGCCTCGCGGGTGCGGCGCACGGCCGCGTCGGCGTCGGCGCCGAGCGCCACCATGTGTGACGCGATGGGCAGCAGCCGCCTGCCCGCGGGGGTCAGGGTCATGCCCTGTGCCGTGCGCACCAGCAACCGGTCGCCGTGGTGGTGGCGCAGCGCGGCCAGCGCCTGCGACACGGCGGGCTCGCTGATTCCGAGCACCCGAGCGGCCTCGGTGACCGATCCCAGCCGGGCGACGAGGACGAAGGCACTGAGCTGGCTGAGAGTCATCGCGCACTCCCCTGCGTGAGGCGTGACGCCAGTCACTCACCAGGGTAGTCCCGCGTGGAATAAGGGGCCGGTTATGGCGGCATTGCCCACAGCGCCACCGAGGACGAGCCTCGCGGTATGCAGGTGCCCGCACAGTTCCAGTACGAGAAGGCGACCAGCGTCGAGCACGCCCTCACCCTGCTCGACCGCTACGGCGAGGACAGTGTGCTCGTCGCGGGAGGCCACTCGTTGCTGCCGATGATGAAACTGCGGCTGGCCCAGCCGGAGACGCTGATCGACATCAACGACGTGGCCGAACTGGGGCACATCGGCGTCGATCGCGACGCCGTGACGATCGGGGCGATGGTGCGCCACGCCGACCTGCTGGCCTCTCCGGTGATCGGCGAGCACTTCCCGATCCTCACCGACGCCGAGCGCGTGATCGCCGATCCGGCCGTGCGGCATCGCGGCACCGTCGGCGGCTCGCTGTGCCAGGCGGACCCCTCGGAGGACCTCGCCGCCGCGTTCGTGGCGCTGGACGCCGACGCGCTCGTGCGCGGCCCCGGCGGGGAGCGCACGGTGCCGGTGCGGGAGTTCTTCGCTGGGCCGTACGAGACGGTGCTCGACCCCGGCGAGCTGCTGGTGGCGCTGCGCGTGCCCATCCGCTCGTCCGCCTCGGCCTACGAGAAGGTGGAGCGCCGCTCCGGCGACTGGGCGGTGGCCTCGGCGGGTGCGGCGCTACGCCTCGACGACGGCCACGTCGCCTGGGTGGGCCTGGGCCTGACCGCCGTCGGCGCACCCGGCTTCGGCGCGCCCGAGGCCGAGCGCTTCCTCGTCGGTGGCGAGGCGAGCGAGCAGCGCTTCGCCGAGGCGGGCCGGATCGCCGCCGAGCACTGCAACCCGATGGCCGACCAGCGCGGGCCGGTGGACTACAAGCGCCACCTCGCCGCCACTCTCACCGCCAGGGCCCTGCGCAGGGCCGCGTCCCGGTGGCGCGGCCACCGCACCCACGAGGAGTCGTGACATGGACATCACCGTCACCGTCAACGGCCAGCCCTACACGCGCTCCGTCGAGCCCCGGCTGCTGCTGGTGCATTTCCTGCGCGACGAACTGGGTCTCACCGGCACGCACTGGGGTTGCGACACGTCCAACTGCGGCGCGTGCGTGGTGCTCATGGACGGGGTGCCGGTGAAGTCGTGCACCGTGCTCGCCGTGATGGCGGACCGGCGCGAGATCCGCACGGTGGAGGGACTGGCGAGCGCCGACGGACTCGATCCCGTGCAGGAGGGTTTCCGCGCGGAGCACGGGTTGCAGTGCGGGTTCTGCACGCCCGGAATGATGATGACCGCCCGCTGGCTGCTCGACCGCGACGGCACACCGTCGGACACCGAGATCCGCGAAGCCCTGTCCGGCCAGCTGTGCCGCTGCACCGGCTACGAGAACATCGTGCGCTCCGTGCGCTGGGCGGCCGAGCACGAGGCCGCGGCCCGCGCCGCCTCGGACGCGATCCCCGAGCAACAGGCGGGCTCCACCTCGCCACAACGGTCAGGTTCGGAGGTTGAGGCATGACCACCACCGGTGTTCCGGAGCAGCGCACGATTCCCGTCGGCCACGGCAGCATGCCGCGCAAGGAGGACGAGCGGTTCGTGCGCGGCCACGGCACCTACGTCGACGACGTGGTGCTGCCGGGCATGCTGCACGGCGCCGTGCTGCGCAGCCCGCACGCGCACGCGCGGCTCGTCTCGATCGACACCAGCGCCGCGATGGCGCACCCGAAGGTGCGGGCGGTGGTCACCGGGCAGACGCTGGAGGGCCTGAACCTGGCCTGGATGCCGACGCTGTCGCACGACGTGCAGGCCGTGCTCGCCACCGACAAGGTGCGGTTCCAGGGCCAAGAGGTCGCCTTCGTGGTGGCGGAGGACCGCTACGCCGCCCGGGACGCGCTGGAGCTGATCGACGTCGAGTACGAGCCGCTGCCACCGGTCGTCGACGCGCATCGCGCGCTCGACACCGACGCCCCGGTGATCCGCGACGACGTGGAGGGCCGCACCGACAACCGCGTGTTCGACTGGGAGACCGGCGACCGCGCCGCCACCGACGACGTGTTCACCCGCGCCGACGTGGTCGTCGAACAGGACATGCTGTATCCGAGGGTGCATCCCGCGCCGTTGGAGACCTGCGGCGCCGTGGCGGACATGGACGCCGTCACCGGCAAGCTCACCGTCTGGACCACCTCGCAGGCCCCGCACGCCCACCGCACCCTGTACGCGCTGGTGGCGGGGTTGCCCGAGCACAAGATCCGCGTGATCGCGCCGGACATCGGCGGCGGGTTCGGCAACAAGGTCGGCATCTACCCCGGCTACGTGTGCGCGGTGGTGGGCTCGATCCTCACCGGCAAGCCCGTGAAGTGGGTGGAGGACCGCTCCGAGAACCTCATGAGCACGTCGTTCGCCCGGGACTACCACATGCACGGCGAGATCGCCGCCAGCCGCGACGGCACGATCCTCGGCCTGCGGGTGCGGGTACTCGCCGACCACGGCGCGTTCAACGGCACCGCCCAGCCGAGCAAGTACCCGGCCGGGTTCTTCGGCGTGTTCACCGGCTCCTACGACCTGCAGGCCGCGCACTGTGAGGTCACCGGCGTCTACACCAACAAGGCGCCCGGCGGGGTGGCCTACGCGTGCTCGTTCCGCATCACCGAGGCCGTGTACCTGGTGGAACGCATGGTGGACGTGCTGGCCCACGACCTCGGGCTCGACCCGGCGCGCCTGCGCGAGCACAACCTGCTGCGGCCCTCGCAGTTCCCGTACCGCAGCAAGACCGGGTGGGAGTACGACTCGGGCGACTATCCGAGGACGCTGCGCACCGCGCTGGAGCTGGCGCACTACGACGACCTGCGCGCCGAGCAGCACCGGCGTCGCGACCGCGGTGAGCTGATGGGCATCGGGGTCAGCTTCTTCACCGAGGCCGTGGGCGCGGGGCCGCGCAAGCACATGGACATCGCGGGCCTCGGCATGGCCGACGGCGCCGAGCTGCGCGTCCACCCCACCGGCAAGGCCGTGCTGCGGCTGTCCGTGCAGACGCAGGGCCAGGGCCACGAGACCACGTTCGCGCAGATCGTGGCCGAGGAGCTGGGGATCTCACCCGCTGACGTCGACGTCGTCCACGGCGACACCGACCAGACGCCCTACGGCCTCGGCACGTACGGCTCGCGCAGCACGCCCGTCTCGGGAGCCGCGACCGCCGTCGTGGCCCGCCGCGTGCGCGACAAGGCACGCCTGGTGGCCTCGGCGATGCTGGAGGTCGACCCCGGCGATCTGGAGTGGGAGAAGGGCCGGTTCGCCGTGCGCGGCGACCCCGACTCGGCCAGGACCATCGCCGAGATCGCGCTCGCCGCCCACTCGGACCTCGACCTGCCCGAGGGCGTCGAGGGCCACCTCGACGCGAGTTGCGTCTACAACCCGCCGAACCTGACGTACCCGTTCGGTGCGTACGTGTGCGTCGTGGACGTCGATCCCGACACCGGGCAGGTGCGGGTGCGCGACTTCGTGGCCGTGGACGACTGCGGCGTGCGCATCAACCCCATGATCGTCGAGGGGCAGATCCACGGCGGGCTCGCCGACGGTGTCGGCATGGCGCTCATGCAGGTCATGGCGTTCGACGAGGACGGCAACCACCTCGGCGGCTCGTTCATGGACTACCTGCTGCCGACCACGATGGAGTGCCCGTCGTGGCGGCTCGGCCAGACGGTCACCCCGTCGCCGCACCACCCGATCGGCGCGAAGGGCGTCGGGGAGTCCGCCACGGTCGGCTCGCCCGCCGCCGTCGTCAACGCCGTCGTGGACGCCCTGAAGCCCCACGGCGTGCGGCATCTCGACATGCCGCTGACGCCCGCCGTGGTGTGGCGCGCCATGCAGGGGCGACCGCTGCGCACCGACCTGGCGATCACATGAGCACCTGGTCGCGCGCGTTGTTCGCGCACGCCGAGCGGCTGCGGGACGAGCGGGCGCCGTTCGTCCTCGCGACCGTGGTGCGCGCGCGGCGCCCCACCAGCGCGACCCCGGGCGACCGGGCGCTGGTGCTGGCCGACGGCACCGTGGAGGGCTTCGTCGGCGGCGTGTGCGCGGAGTCCACCGTGCGCCTGGAGGGGTTGCGCGTGCTCGCGTCGGGGCGGGCGACGATGCTGCGTATCACTCCGGACGCCGCGGCGGAAAGCGCGGAAGGCAAGCAGGAGCCGGACGAGCTGGACACCGTCACGGTGGCCAACCCGTGCCTGTCCGGGGGAGCGGTGGAACTCTTCCTCGAACCCCAGCTGCCACCGCCGCTGGTGGAGGTGTTCGGCGACTCGCCGACCGCGCGGGCGCTGCGGGATGTCGGTGCCGTGCTCGACTACGACGTCCGGACCTGCGCCCCCGACCCCGACTTCGGTGACGGCACCGAGACCGCCGTGGTCGTCGCCTCCCACGGCAGGGACGAGGAACCGGTGCTGCGCGCGGCACTGCGGGCCGGCGTCGCCTACGTCGGCCTGATCGCGAGCCCGCGCCGGGGGCGTGCCGTGCTCGACGCGCTGGGCGAGCCGGACGCGGAGCGCGTCCACACCCCGGCGGGGCTCGACCTCGGCGCGCGGAGCCCGCACGAGATCGCGCTCTCCGTGTACGCCGAGATCGTGGCGACCCGCCCTGGGGTGCCGGAACAGCGGCGTGAGCACACGGTGCCCGAGGTCGTCGAGGCGGTCGATCCGGTGTGTGGCATGACCGTGGCCGTGGCGCCCAGCACGCCCCAGTCCTCCTACGAGGGGCGGCGGTACTACTTCTGCGGCATCGGCTGCGCGGAGGCGTTCGCCGCGTGGCCAGCGCGCTACGCCACCAGCGGTGCCCACGCCGGGTGATCACGCGGGAGCGGCCGGTTCCACCGTGCGGACCTGTCGGCGCGGCCCGCGATTCTTCTACGCTGCACGCAGTCCGTGTCGCCGGAGACGAGGAGCCACGGCGTGCTGGGGATACCGAAGCGCACGTTCGTCATCGTGGGCGCCGTCCTCGGCGTCGCGCTCATCTACTCCAGCGGCGCGGAGCAGCGGGAGTCGGAGGCCGAAGGTGCGGGAGGCTCGGGCGAGCAGGCAGCCTGCACTGTGACCGTGACCGCCGACGTCCTCAACGTGCGCTCCGGCCCCGGCACCGGGCACGACGTCGTCGGCAAGTACCGCGAGGACGCGGAGGTGGAGGCCACCACCGAGGTGCGCGACGGTTTCCGCCGCGTCGGCGACGGACAGTGGGCGTCGGACGAGTTCCTGGAACCGGTCGACGGCGCCCGCTGCGAGTGAGCTGTCAAACGGTCAGCACAAGACCCTCGTGGGCGGCCAGCACCGGTCCGCCGAACACCGCGCGGGCCCGTCGTACCGCGTCGGCGCGGTCGGCGCCGGGCCAGAAGTGGGTGAGCAGCAAGCGGCTGGCGCCCGCCGCTCGGGCCGCCCCGGCGGCCTGTTCTGCCGTCAGCAGCCGTGCCGGCGGGGCCTCGGGGTCGGTGAGCGTGGCCTCCGCGACGAACAGGTCGGCGCCCGCGCCCAGCTCGGTCAGCACGTCGCTGGGCCCGGTGTCGCCGGTGTAGGCGACGGTCGCGCTCGGGCCGTGCAGACGCACCCCCACGGCGGGCACGTGGTGCGGCACCGGGACCGCGAGCGCGTCGATCCGGTCGGCGATGCGCTCGCCGATGCGCCAGGTCGCCCGCCCGTCGAGTGGGCACACGTCGAACACCGCACTCGGGTCGATCGTCGGTTCGGCCGCGGTCAGCACGTCCAGCACCCCGGGCGGGCAGTACAGCGGCACCCGTGGTTCACCCGCCGCCCGGTAGTGCCGCACCCGCGCCAGCGCGCTGAGATCCGCGCAGTGGTCCGGGTGTTCGTGCGTGATCACCACCGCGTCGACCGCCCCGTCGGGGCAGTGCTCCAGCAACCTGCTCACCGTGCCGTAGCCGAGGTCGAGCACGATGCGCGTCCCGCCGTCGCGGAACAGGAAGCCACTGCAGGCCCGGCCGGCTTCCGGCCACGCACCACTGCTGCCCAGCACCGTGAGCTCGCCCATGCCCGCAGTGTGGCAGGGCTGTGTGCGGAACGTTCGAAGGTAACCTGCGCGGGGTGTTCACCGTGTCCACCGTCAACGTCAACGGCCTGCGCGCCGCCGCGAAGAAGGGCTTCACCGAGTGGCTCGCGGCGACCGGTGCCGACGTCGTGGCCTGCCAGGAGGTGCGCGCCGACCTCACCGCCCTGCCCGGCGCGCTGCGCGAGCCCCCGGGCTGGCACACCGCGCACGCGGTGAGCGCCACCCCCGGCCGCAACGGCGTGTCCCTGCACAGCCGCGCCGAACCCGACGCCGTGTCGGTGGGCATCGGAGCCGCCGAGTTCGAGGCCAGCGGCCGCTACGTGGAGATGTGGCTGCCGGACGTGGTGGTGGGCAGCCTCTACCTGCCCAGCGGCGACGTCGGCACCCCGAGGCAGGACGAGAAGGAACGGTTCATGGCCGCGTTCGGCTCGTACCTGGCGACCCTGTGCGACAAGGCGGCCTCCGAAGGCAAGGAGGTCGTGGTCATGGGGGACTGGAACATCGCCCACACCGAGGCCGACCTGAAGAACTGGCGCGGCAACCGCCGCAACTCCGGCTTCCTGCCCGAGGAACGCGCCTGGCTGGGCGAGGTGTTCGACGACCTCGGCTACGTGGACGTGCAGCGCAACCTGGACCCGGACGGCCCCGGCCCGTACACGTGGTGGTCCTACCGGGGCAAGGCGTTCGACAACGACTCCGGCTGGCGCATCGACCTCGTCGTGGCGACACCGGGCCTGGCGCGGAGGTGCACGTCGGTGACGGTGGAACGCGCGGCGAGCTACGCGCAGCGCTGGTCCGACCACGCCCCGGTGACGGCGGTGTTCGAGGGGGCGTGAAGGTGGGCTGTGCCGCGGGCTTCCGGTGCGCCGGCTCGACGTGTTCGGCTCGGCGGTCGGAGACTCGTTCGACACGGAGACCAGTGATGTCGACGTGCTCGTCGAGTTCGAGGCGGGTGCCGAATTCGACTATTTCGACGCGTACTTCGAGCTGCGCGAAGGGCTGGAACGAATCCTCGGCCGCCCGGTCGATTTGGTGAGTGCCACCCCCCCTCCCAACCCGTACGTCAAGCAGCGGGTGCTGGCGACGCGGGAGCTCCTGTATGCGGCGTGAGTTCTCGCCGAGCTGGTGGCGTTTCTGACTGAAGCGGGCGGACCGGTTGGCGCGGAAGCTGCTGCAGGGTCTATGGGTGGTGTGTCCCGGCGATACGGGAAAGGAAGCGCCGCAGCGGGATGGGATCCGCGTGGAGGCGTTGACGGAGTCGGAGCGGGCGGTGCTGGACAAGGGCTACCTGCATGATCTGCGGGAGCACGCGCAGGCGAGCTGAGGCATGGGGTTCGGTCATCTCACTTCGGGCTGGTGGTGGGGTCGGTACCCTCCGAAGTCGAACGGTTCCGCGACGACGGCTTGTGGGGGTAAGTGATGGCCGATCCCATGGAGGTGGCTGGGAGCGCTGGTGCGCTGGCACCGGGTGGGGCGATCGTGAGCGCGGCGTCGGCTTTAAACAGGTCGATGGGCGTTGAGTCGATGGCTCAGATGAGCCAGGCAGCGGACGGGCTGGTCGCCTCGGCGAAGTCGGGGGGCTTCACCGTGACGAAGGAAGCCGCCGACCCGATCATCAAGACGCTGGAGGAGTTCATAGAAAAAATTGAAACGCTAAAGTTCGACATGAAGGTATTTGATCAGGCGCCTCAGCTTGGAGAGCATGACTACGGGAAGAAGATGGCGCAACATCTTCATGAGGCGGCAAATGACGACAAGTCTGCTCGCTTTGCGCTTGGTTCGCTACAGGATGTGCTGAGGCAAAGCCGAGAAGCGCTCCTGCGGGCTTCGGATCAATATCAAGAGCAAGAAGAATCGACGCGGGATGTGTTTCGGAAGCTGGGCGGAGGAGGCTAATGATCGCCAAGTATGGTCGAATTCTAACGGGAATATCTGCCGTAACGCTGCTGTCGCTAGGGGTATCTGGCTGTTCGAGTGAGAAACAGGGAGTCGCGGAGCCAGGGCCGTCCCCCAGTGTTTCATCCAGTGAGAAAACGATACCATCATCGGTGGTCCCGGTCAGCGCTTCGATCGATCCATGTGAATTGATTTCTGCCGCAGATTTAGCTGATATCGGAAAGTTTGAATCGGAGTACAGGGAGGGCGGTGCGGCTCGCTCCTGCTATTGGGGGCACAGTTTTGAGAATGGTGGAGATGGCTTTGGCTTCGGTGTAAGTGTACGAGATGCGCAAACTATTGAGTCGGTGAATGATAATGGCGGAGGGCTTCAATCTGCCGACATAAATCAGCGTCCAGCGGTCTCAACGGAAGATCCGAACTCGGGCGACTGCACTTTCGCGATGAAGATCGATGATCTTTCCCGGGTCGATGTGACTGTCACTGGGGAAGACGGATGCGAGATCGCTGAGGTAATCGCGGGTCTGGTCGAGCCTCGTCTGCCTGATATCCCGTGAGGCTCGTACCGTTAACATGACGTTAGTTCGTCGCCCTCTCCGCCGTAGCCAGGCAGGTCGTAGGTCTGGGCTACGGCGGTTTCGATGGCTTGGCAATTCATGCCGCCGTGTTCGGCGATGGTGAAGCCGAGTTCGAGGAGGCGGAAGGCGATGGCGCGGAGGGCTGGGTCGGCGTCGGTGTGGCCGTTGTCCTGGCGGTGGTAGAGCGCTTCTGTTTCGGTGTCGATGGCTCGCGTGATGCGTAGGAGTGTGGCCAAAGGGGCATGGTGCGGGGTTTGCCGTGCTGAGCTGGTTCCCGGCGTAGGGCTGTGATGCGGTGCTGTAAGCGGTGGTGCTGGGAGGTGCTCCTTGCGTGGGCTGCGGGAGCATGCACAGGCGAGCTGAGGCGCGGGGTTCAATTATCTCGCTTCGGGCTGGTGGTGGGGTCGGTATCCTCCGAAGTCGAACGGTTCCGCGACGACGGCTTGTGGGGGTAAGTGATGGCCGATCCCATGGAGGTAGCTGCTAGCGCTGGTGCGCTGGGGCCGGGTGGGGCGATTGTGACGGCGGCGTCGGCTTTGAACAAGTCGATGGGCGTCGAGGCGATGGCGAAGGTGACCAACTCGGCGAATGAGCTGGTCGCGTCGGCGAAGTCCGGCGGATTCACGGTCACGAAGGAAGCGGCTGACCCGATCATCAAAACGCTCGATGAGTTCATCGACCGGGTGGGAGCGCTGAAGTCTGACTTGAGTGTATTCGACCAAGCCCCTCCGCTTGGTGATCATGCCTACGGAAAGATGATCTCTCGGCACATGTATCAGGCAGCAAATGATGACCAGTCCGCTCGTGCTGCTGTGAATTCGCTTCAGGTGGTTCTGGAAAAGAGCAAAGAAGCGCTGTTAAGGGCATCGAGTCAGTATGAAGAGCAGGAGCAGTCGGCGCGTGATGTGCTCGAAGGAATGGGTGATTCATAACCTATGGTATCGAAAACGGGTATGCGGTCACTAGCGGCCGTTGCGGCGCTGCTGTCGCTGGTGGTCTCGGGGTGTGCTGCCAAAAAGCAAGGATATGTGGAGCCAGAGACGTCGCCAAGTAGTTCATTGGACGAAACGCATACGAGCTCTTCAAATCCATCAAGTTCGATTGGCTCTTCGATCGATCCCTGCGAACTGCTTTCCGCAGAAGATCTGGCTGAGGTTGGGGATTTCAAGCCTACGTATAAAGAGCAGGGTGGGGCTCGCGCCTGCCATTGGCAGAATAGTGTTAAGGACGGCGGGGATGGGTTTGTATTTGCTGTCAGCGTGAGGGATTCGCAAAGTATAGAAACCGTGAATGACGAAGGTGGAGGAATCCGCGAAGATGAGGTCAACGAGCGTCCGTCGGTAGTGACAGGAGACCCGAAGTTCGATGACTGTGCGATCGTGATGAAGCTTGACGACATGTCGCGTGTCGATGTAACTGTCCCTGGGGATCCAGGGTCGGACAACTCATGTGAGGTAGCCAAGGTAATCGCGGGTATGGTCGAGCCTCGTCTGCCCGATATCCCGTGAGGCTCGTACCGTTAACATGACGTTAGTTCGTCGCCCTCTCCGCCGTAGCCAGGCAGGTCGTAGGTCTGGGCTACGGCGGTTTCGATGGCTTGGCAGTTCATGCCGCCGTGTTCGGCGATGGTGAAGCCGAGTTCGAGGAGGCGGAAGGCGATGGCGCGGAGGGCTGGGTCGGCGTCGGTGTGGCCGTCGTCCTGGCGGTGGTAGAGCGCTTCGGTTTCGGTGTCGATGGCTCGCGTGATGCGCAGGAGTGTGGCCGGGAGGTCGCGGTGCGGTGCCCGCATCGTCGTGACGTCGGCGGCGCCGGTCGTGGTGTTCATGGCTGGTTCCCTTCCCTGCGGGCTGGTTACGGCACGGGTTGTGTGGAGTGCTCCAGCATGTGGCGGGCGAGGTCGGCCACGGCCTCTCCCGTGGCTCGCACGGCGCGCGGGTCGTCGGTGGCGGCGTCGGCGAGATGGGCGAGCTCGCCGATGACCTGCTGGACACGTTGCTGAAGTGAGTCGCCTCCAGGCAGGGCAGTGCTCTTCGCGGAGATGTGCGAGCGCACGGACGGCAACGGCGTCGATCCCGGCCGCCCGCGCATGCAGGTCCGCTGCGAGGGCTGCGAGCCGGTCGGCCAGCGCACACAGCCCCTCGGCGGGTAGTTCCCCGCCGTCTTGCCGATGCATCAGCTCGACCGCCACCGCGCCGAGATGACGGTTGAACCGGCCCAGTCTGGTCAGTAACTCCCGGTCCGTTTCGATCACATTGACTCCCCTCAAGTCGTGCGCGTAGACGGTGCCGCGATCCTGTTCGCCCCAGCCGCTCGATCACGGGTGGACGCTAAACGGACGGAACCTCGTCGCGCTGCTCGATCGACACGCTTGGCACCGATGCGACGGATGCGACGGTCTGGGGCCGCGTCCTTCGTGAAGGCCAGATAGGCGTCAACGAGCATTGTGAGGACGCTATTGGGACCAAGAGGGCGGTCCCTCGCAGCTACGTATCGCTACGTCTCGATGCGAGTCGACCGGGGGAACGCGGACTGGATCGAAGTGCGCGTGAGACCGGCACCCCCCCCGTCCGAGGGGTGGTGTCGGAAGCGTTAGTCTCACCCGCGCCCGTGGGCACCGGGGTTGACACGCTCGGTAATGTCCAGGGGCGCGACATTCACACGTAGTGGTGAATGGCTGCGTCGATCAGTCGAGAAGCAGGAGGCACTCCGGTGCGCAACGCAGGCAAGGCGTCGAGTGGTCCGGCCCAGCGCGCTCTGCGCGGGTCGGCGGTGTCCGGCGCCGTGGCCGTGGCCGCGCTGCTGACGAGTGCGGGCACCGCGTCGGCGGATGACTCGACGCTGTCGGTGGCAGTTCAAGCTGAGCCCAACGCGATGACGTTCGGGTTGCTTGGCCCGGTAGGCCTCGTGGCCGTGGCGCTCGGGGTGCTCGGCATGGTGGCCGGCGTGGTTCGCCAGCGTCGCAACTCGCGCCCTGAGGCGGCAGTCCCCGCGGGCGATGCCGGTACGGAGTCCGAGGCTCCGGTGCCCGCTTACGCGGCCGACTGACGATCCTTTCTGCCCGCCGCTGCGGGTGATCTTTGCAAGAATCTCCACGGTTTTCCCAGGTCGAACCAACCGCGCCCGACGACTTTCGCAAGTTTCTGCAAGTTTCTTGACAGTCGTGTCGCGCGTCCGCTCTCATGGCTGAGCCGCCGGTGGCCGTCACATCAGCCGAGCACGGAGGTTCGACGATGTTCCAACGTGTTGCCAGTGCGGTCGCGCTCGCGGCCGCTTTCCTGACCGTTCCCGCCACCGCGCCACCCGTGGCCGACGCGGCCCCGCCCGGGGACCGCGACGTGATCGCCACCCTGTTCCAGTGGAACTGGGACAGCGTCGCGACGGCCTGCCGCGACCAGCTCGGACCCGACGGCTACGGTGCCGTCCAGGTCTCGCCGCCGTCCGAGCACGTCGTCCTCGGCGATCAAGGGCACCCGTGGTGGCAGGACTACCAGCCGGTGTCCTACTCGCTCGACCGGACGCGCCGGGGTACCCGCGCCGAGTTCGCCGCCATGGTCCAGACCTGTCACGACGCCGGTGTGCAGGTCTACACCGACGTGGTCGTCAACCACATGACCGGGCAGGAGAGCTGCGGCACCGGCAGCGCGGGATCCGGCTACTGTCACTACGAGTACGGCGCGGCGGGCTACGGCTACGACGACTTCCACCACTGCGGCCGCAACGGCAACGACGACATCGTCAACTACGGCGACCGCTACGAGGTGCAGAACTGCGAGCTCGTCAACCTCGCCGACCTGGCCACGGAGTCCGACTACGTCCGGGACCGCATCGGGGCGTACCTGAACGACCTGCTCTCGCTGGGAGTGGACGGGTTCCGAATCGACGCGGCCAAGCACATGCCGGCGTCGGACGTCGGCGCGATCCTCGACCGGCTCGCCGGGCCCGCCTACATCTACCAGGAGACGCTGTACGGCGCGGGTGAGCCGGTCACGCCGGACGAGTATCTCGGCAACGGCGACGTCTACGACCAGCGCTACGCCCGCGATATCGCGCGGATCTTCGACTCCGAGCGGCTGTCGTACCTGCGGGAGTTCGGCACGGCCGTGCCGTCCGAGCAGGTCGTGGTGTTCATCGACAACCACGACAGCCAGCGCGGGGGCGAGACACTGAGCTACCACGACGGCGCGCGGTACTCGCTGGCCAACGCCTTCATGCTGGCCTGGCCGGTGGGCACACCGAAGATCATGAGCAGCTACACCTACAGCGACTACGATGCCGGCCCGCCCTCCGATGGCGCGGGCAACACCACCGACGCCGACTGCGCCTCGGCGGCCTGGCAGTGCGAGCACGACTGGCAGCCGATCCGCAACATGGTCGGGTTCCACAACGAGGTGGGCGACGAGCCGGTGGTGCACTGGTGGGACAACGGCAACGACACCATCGCCTTCGGCCGCGGTGACAACGGCTACGTCGTCATCAACGACGAGTCGGGGCCGGTGACGGGGCGCTCGTTCCAGACCGAACTGCCGCAGGGCACCTACTGCGACGTGCTGCACGGCGACGTCGAGGGGGGTACCTGCACCGGACCGACGTACACCGTCGACGCGGGCGGCTGGTTCCGCGCCGACATCGGTGCGCACGACGGCGTGGCGCTGCACACCGGCGCCCGGGGCTGACCCGTCGAACGCCGTGTCCGCAGCCTGGGTAGCCGTGTCCGCACCGCACGGTGCGAACTCGGCTACCTAATCTGCGGACACGGCTACGTCGTCTGCGGACACGGCGTTCGCGTTGCGGGGGGCCCGTGGCGTCGTTAGCGTCGGCGCGTGAGTGATCAGCGGTCGGACGAGGACAAGCTGCTGCCCCGGATGCGCAGGAAGTATCCCTGGCTCGACCACGTCGTCAGAGCCAACGACGCCTTCACCGAGCGCTACGGCAACCACTACGCCGCCGCGATCACGTACTTCTCCGTGCTGTCGCTGTTCCCGTTGCTGATGGTGGGCTTCTCCATCGCCGGGTTCGTGCTGGCAGGCAACGACGCCGCGATGCAGCAACTGCGCGAAGGCATTGTCAGCTCCGCGCCGGACGGGCTCGGCGAGTTCCTCGCCAACATCGTCGACGCCGCACTCGATTCGCGGGCGGGCATCGGCGTGTTCGGGTTGCTGCTCGCGCTCTACTCCGGGCTCGGCTGGATGACCAACCTGCGCGACGCGCTGACCGCGCAGTGGGGCCAGGAGAAGAAGAAGCTGCCGTTCGTCTCGACCAAGATCAAGGACCTGCTGTCGCTGGTGGGCCTCGGTGCCGCGCTGGCGCTGTCGTTCGGCCTGACCGCCGTCGGCGGCGTCGTCGGCTCGTTCCTGCTGGAGCTGGTGGGCCTGGACGACGTCGGGTGGGCCCGGTTCCTGCTCCGGCTGGCGACGATCGTGCTGTCCCTGCTCGCGAACGTGCTCGTTTTCCTGTGGGTGTTGTCACAACTACCGCGCGAGAAGGTGGCGCCGCGCAGTGCGGTGCGGGGCGCGGTACTGGCGGCGCTGGGATTCGAGGTCCTCAAGCAGGTCGGGGGCATCTACCTGGCCAGTGTCATGAGTTCGCCCAGCACCGCGCTGTTCGGCCCGATCATCGGTCTGCTGGTGTTCGCGAACCTGGTGGCCCGGTTCCTGCTGTTCGTGACCGCGTGGACGGCCACGGCCCGCGAGAACGTCTCCGACACCGTGGCGCCACCGGCCCCGGCGGTGGTGCGGCCGACGGTGGAGCTGCGGCGCGGCGGAGGTACCGGATTCGCGGCGGGCGCGTTCGGTGTGGGCGCGTTACTGGGCTGGCTTTCGCGGCGGCGTTGACGTCGGTGTGTTGACCTATGCTCGCCTCGGACGGAGGGGTGAGTGTGAGGGCGACGACCACGACGCCGCGCGGAGCGGCGCTTCCCCGCGAGATCTGGATTCTCGTGGGTGCCAGTTTCCTCATCGCCATCGGGTACGGCATCATCGGGCCCGCGCTGCCGAGCTACGCGACGAGCTTCGACGTCGGCGTCACGGCGGCGTCGGTGGTGGTGAGCGCGTTCGCGTTCGTGCGGTTGCTGTTCGCGCCGATGAGCGGGCGCCTGGTGACCCGGTTCGGCGAGCGGCCCATCTACCTGTGGGGCGTGTCGATCGTGGCCGTGGGCACGCTGCTGTGCGCGGCGGCGACGGAGTACTGGCAGCTGCTGCTGTTCCGCTCGGCCAGCGGCATCGGCTCCACGATGTTCACGGTGTCGGCCATCGGCCTGCTGATCCGCATCTCGCCGCCGCACCTGCGGGGCCGTGCGTCGAGCCTGTGGGGGTCGAGCTTCCTGCTCGGCGGCATCGCGGGCCCCGTGGTGGGCAGCGCCCTGGTGTCGGTGTCGCTGCGCGCGCCGTTCCTGGTCTATGGGCTGGCGCTGGTGCTCACCACGCTGTTCGTGTGGTGGAAGCTGCGCGACTCGGAGCTGGTGGCCCGGCAGGCCGACGACGGCGAACCCGCGCTGACGTTCCCCCAGGCGTTGCGGCACCCGTCGTACCGCGCGGCGCTCGCCTCGAACCTGGCCAACGGCTGGGTGGTCTTCGGGGTGCGCATGTCGCTGTTGCCGCTGTTCGTGACGGCGGTGCTGGGGCGCGACGAGTCGTTCACGGGCATCGCGCTGGCCGTGTTCGCCGCCGTGAACGCGGTGGCCCTGCTCTGGGTGGGCAAGATCGCCGACACCCGGGGACGGAAACCGCCCGCGCTCGTGGGGCTGGCGCTGCTGGCGGCCGGCACCGCAGGGCTCGGGCTGACCAGCGATCCGTGGGTGTTCATCGGCGCGGTGGTGGTGGCCGGTCTTGGCGCGGGAGCGCTGAACCCCGCGCAGAACGCGGCCGTCGCCGACGTGCTGGGGTCCAAGGCCCGGGGCGGTTCGGTGCTGGCCGGGTTCCAGATGTCCGCCGATGTCGGCGCCGTGGTGGGGCCGCTGGTGGCGGGGGCCGTGGCCGAGCGGTTCTCGTACACGGCGGCGTTCGCGCTGACCGGCGCGGTGGCGGCGCTGGCGCTGGTGCTGTGGTTCGGCGCGCGGGAGACCCTGCCGAGCAGGTCCGAGCCCGACCCGGCGTGAGCTACTCGGGGCGGCGCAGCACGCCCTTGTGGTGGCCCACCAGCATTCCCGCGATCACGAGCAGGGTGACGACGAGCGTCACGATCCAGCCCGTGGTGCCGAACGGGTCGTCCGGTGTCGGCGCGCCGGCTCCGGCGACGTCGGTGTCCGCCTGCTCGTCTCCGACGGGAGAGGCCGTGGGCTCGGTGGTCACGGTGCCGACCGGCTCGCCACCCGAGGCCGCGAGGTCGAACCCGTAGTCGAGCAGGCGCTGTGCCTGTTCCGACACCATGACCGGCTGCGGTTCCGAGCGCAGCATGACCACCGCGACGCGCCTGCCGTCGCGCTCGGCGGCACCGGCGTAGGTGTGCCGCGCGTCGTCGGTGAACCCGGTCTTGCCGCCGAGGAAGCCGTCGTAGGACGACCACAGCCGGTTGTCGTTGTAGACCGGGAAGTCCGGCTCGCCCGGCCCGCCGGGGAAGCGGATCTCGCGGGTGCCCACGGCCTCGGCGTAGGCGGGCTGCCGCATGGCGTAGCTGAAGATGACGCTCATGTCGTAGGCGGAGGTCATCATGCCGGGGCCGTCGAGCCCCGACGGGGTGGCGGCACGGGTGTCCGCCGCGCCGAGCCACTCGGCGAGCGCGTTCATCTTGTCCACGGCCTGTTCCACGCCGCCCAGCGCGCCGGCGAGCGTGTGCGCCACGTCGTTGCCCGAGCGCATCAGCAGCGCGTGGACGAGTTGCTCGACCGTGTACTCGCCGCCCTCGACGATGCCCACGCAAGTGCATTCCTGATCGGCGTTCGCCTTGGTGGCCACCACGGTGTGATCGGCGGGCAGCTCCTCCAGCACGACCAGCGCGAGCAGCGTCTTGACCAGCGACGCGGGGCGGTAGCGGCCGTGGGGGTTCTTCGCCGCGAGCACGTCGCCGCTGTCGAGGTCCTGCACCAGCCAGGCCTGCGACGTGATGTCGGGCGGCGGGGCCGGGCTGCCCTCGGGCCGCACGAGGCCGCACTCGGCCATCCGCTCGCCGCCCGCGGGGGTCTCCGGCACGGACGGCGGGGCGGGGGAGGCCTCACCGGGCGGGGGTTCCTCCGACGTGTCCACCGGCGAGGGCGGCAGCGTCCGGTTGGCGCACTCGGCCTGCGACTGTGTTGCGTGTGGCGCCGCCGCCCGGGTCTGCGGCGCACCGGCCAGCGCGAGCGTACCCGCGAGCAGGGCCGTGACGAGGGTGGCGAACGCGGTTCGGGTCAGCGTGGTCCTGCGCACCCGTGCAGGCTAGCGGGCACGTCGAGGGGGATACTGCGGGACATGCGGATGTCTCGCCGGACGTCGCTGTTCCTCGCCGCCTTCGGAATCTGGTCCTGGATCATCTGGATCACGTTCGCCCGCAACCTGTGGAACAGCGACAACGCCTGGAACCCCGACGGCTCGCCGACGTCGTACTTCGTGGTCCACGCCGTCCTGGCGGTGACCTCGTTCGTGCTGGGCACGATCATCGGTGTGCTCGGCTGGCGAGGGTGGCGTGCCACACGGAACCACCGCGATGCCGAGCGGGTCACAGGGCAATGAGCGAGCCGAGTCACCTCCCACCGCCGCCGTTCCCGCCGGCGGCCCCGCCGACCCCCAAGCCCCGCCGCGGAGTGCCGCTGGCACTCGGGCTCGTCGCGGGTGTGCTCGTCGGCGCGGGTGGGGTCGGCCTGACCTGGTGGCTCACGACGCCGTCGGGCGGCGAGGGCGCCGATGCGGACGCGCGCGCCGCGTGCGAGATCGCCGACCGGACGAGCACGGTCGACGTGCGCGAGGACTCCGCCGCGAACCTGCACCGGTGGGGTGCCGCCGTGTCACTGGCCGCCGCCGCGGCGGAGCCGGGCGAGAAGTACGACAGCCTGTA
Source organism: Saccharomonospora piscinae (assembly GCF_005862235.1). Lineage (GTDB taxonomy): Bacteria > Actinomycetota > Actinomycetes > Mycobacteriales > Pseudonocardiaceae > Saccharomonospora > Saccharomonospora piscinae. Next base: position 1,103,989 of record NZ_VCEK01000002.1, read on the forward strand.
CGAGGCGCTGAACAAGCCGCTGCTCATCTTCCGCCAGCAGTACGACACCGACTCCCCGGAGTACGCGGAGGCGATGCAGGCGGCCCGCGAAGCCTGCGCGGCCCTGTGAGCGGGGTGCCGCGAAGGCCACCTTCCCTGCACCAGATGCAGCGAAGGCCACCTTCACCGCGCGACACGCAGCGAGGGTGGCCTTCGCGGCACCAACCCGGCGTCACACGCGCTTGAACAGCAGCGCGCGCTTGACCTCCTGGATCGCCTTGGTGATCTGGATGCCGCGCGGGCAGGCGTCGGTGCAGTTGAACGTCGTGCGGCAGCGCCACACGCCCTCGGCGTCGTTGAGGATGTCCAGCCGCTCCTCCGCGCCCTCGTCGCGCGAGTCGAAGATGAACCGGTGCGCGTTGACGATCGCGGCGGGGCCGAAGTACGAGCCGTCGGCCCAGTACACCGGGCACGACGACGTACACGCCGCGCACAGGATGCACTTGGTGGTGTCGTCGAAGCGCTCCCGGTCGGCCGGCGACTGGACGCGCTCGCGCGTGGGCTCGTTGCCGTAGGCGATGAGGTACGGCTTGACGGCCCGGTACGCCTCGAAGAAGGGCTCCATGTCGACATAGAGATCCTTCATCGTGGGCAGGCCCTTGATCGGTGCCACCGAGATGGTCGTCGGCTTGCCGCCCTTGGCCAGCAGGTCCCGGACCAGCACCTTGCACGCCAGCCGGTTGACGCCGTTGATCTGCATGGCGTCGGAGCCGCAGATGCCGTGCGCGCACGACCGCCGGAACGCCAGCGTGCCGTCCACGTAGTTCTTGACGTTGAACAGCAGGTTGAGCACCCGGTCGGTGGGCAGTGCGGGGACGTCGTAGGACTCCCAGTGCGGCTCGCTGTCGATTTCGGGGTTGAACCGCAGGATCTTCACCGTGACGGTGACCGAACCCTCCGGCGCGGGGATCTGCGAGGTGTCGTGGACGCCCTCGGAAACCGTGGCAGTCATATCAGTACTTCCGCTCCATCGGTTCGTACCGGGTGAAGGTCACCGGCTTGTAGTCCAGGCGGATGTCGGAGGTGAACCCGCTGAGGCCGAGCGGCGCGTCCGGGTCGGCCTGCTCCGGCAGCAACTTGTACGACATCGAGTGCCGCATGAAGTTGACGTCGTCGCGGTCCGGGTAGTCCTCGCGGGCGTGCCCGCCCCGGGACTCCTTGCGGGCCAGCGCGGCGTTGACCAGCAGCTCGGCGAGGTCGAGCAGGAACCCGAGCTCGATGGCCTCCAGCAGGTCGGTGTTGTACCGCCTGCCCTTGTCCATCACGGCGATGCGGCCGTAGCGCTGCTTGAGCGCCTGCACGTCGGTCAGCGCCTGCTTGAGCGTGTCCTCGGTGCGGTAGACGGCGGCGTTGGCGTCCATCGTGGCCTGCAGCTCCGTGCGGATGTCGGCGACCCGCTCCCCGCCGGTGGCGGTGCGCAGGTGGTCGACCATGCCCTCCACCATCGTGGCGGGGCCCTCGGGCAGCTCGACGTGCTCGTGCGCGTTGGCGTACTCGGCGGCGGCAAGGCCCGCCCTGCGGCCGAACACGTTGATGTCGAGCAGCGAGTTGGTGCCCAGCCGGTTCGCGCCGTGCACGGACACGCACGCCACCTCACCGGCCGCGTACAGGCCGGGGATGACGGAGTCGTTGTCCCGCAAAGCCTCGCCGTGCACGTTGGTGGGGATGCCGCCCATCGCGTAGTGCGCCGTCGGGTACACCGGCACGGGCTCCTTCACCGGGTCCACGCCCAGGTAGGTGCGCGCGAACTCGGTGATGTCGGGCAGCTTGGTCTCCAGCACCTCCGCGCCGAGGTGGGTGCAGTCGAGGAACACGTAGTCCTTGTTCGGCCCGGCGCCCCGGCCCTCCAGCACCTCCAGCACCATCGACCGGGCGACGATGTCGCGCGGCGCGAGGTCCTTGATCGTCGGGGCGTAGCGCTCCATGAACCGCTCGCCCGACTCGTTGCGCAGGATCGCGCCCTCGCCCCTGGCTCCCTCGGTGAGCAGGATGCCCAGGCCCGCGAGGCCGGTGGGGTGGAACTGGTAGAACTCCATGTCCTCCAGCGGCAGGCCCTTGCGCGCGTAGATGCCCATGCCGTCGCCGGTGAGGGTGTGCGCGTTGGACGTGGTCTTGAAGACCTTCCCGAAGCCGCCCGTGGCGAACACGATCGACTTCGCCTGGAAGACGTGGATCTCGCCGGTGGCCAGCTCGTAGGCGACCGCGCCGGAGGCCACGGGGCCGTCCGGGGTGTCGCTGAGCGTGATGTCGAGGACGTAGAACTCGTTGAAGAACTCGATGCCGTGCTTGACGCAGTTCTGGTACAGCGTCTGCAGGATCATGTGCCCGGTGCGGTCGGCCGCGTAGCACGAGCGGCGCACGGCCGCCTTGCCGTGGTCGCGCGTGTGGCCGCCGAACCGGCGCTGGTCGATCCTGCCCTCCGGGGTCCGGTTGAACGGCAGGCCCATCTTCTCCAGGTCGAGCACCGCGTCGATGGCCTCCTTGGCCATGATCTCGGCGGCGTCCTGGTCGGTGAGGTAGTCACCACCCTTGACCGTGTCGAAGGTGTGCCACTCCCAGTTGTCCTCCTCGACGTTGGCCAGCGCGGCGCACATGCCGCCCTGGGCCGCGCCGGTGTGGGACCGCGTCGGGTAGAGCTTGGTGAGCACCGCGGTGCGGGAACGCTGCCCGGCCTCGATCGCCGCGCGCATCCCCGCGCCGCCCGCCCCGACGATCACCACGTCGTACTTGTGGAACTGCATGTCCTCGTCGCTTTCCTGTGGTGGGGGTCAGTCGGCCGGGATGTTCGGATCGAAGGTGAAGACCACCAGCGTGCCGAGCACGATGATCACGACGGTGGCGACGTAGAGCAGCATCTTCAGCCAGAAGCGGGTGCTGTCCCTGCGGGCGTAGTCGTCGATGATCGTGCGGACGCCGTTGCCGCCGTGGAGCATCGCGAGCCACAGCATCGCCAGGTCCCAGAACTGCCAGAACGGCGAGGCCCACCGGCCCGCGACGAACGCGAAGTTGATCCGGTGTACGCCGCCGTCGAGGATGTTCATGATGAACAGGTGGCCGAGCACCAGCACCACGAGCAGCAGGCCCGACATGCGCATGAACAGCCAGCTGTACATCTCGAAGTTGCTGCGCCGGGCCGCGGGCCTGCGGGGGGAGCGCGGCTTGTCGAGGGAGAGCGCCGTCTCTGCCATCAGTTGCCGCCTCCGAACATCTCGCTCACGGTGCGTTCGAGCATGAAGTAGGTGCCGGGCACCATCACGAGGACCCACACCCCGATGAGCGACCACAGCATCACCCGCTGGTGCCGGGCGCCCTGGGACCAGAAGTCGACCAGGATGATCCTGATGCCGTTCAGTGCGTGGTAGAGGACCGCGCCGACGAGCCCGACCTCCATGAGGTTGACCAGCGGGGTCTTGTAGGTCTCGATGATCGCGTCGTAGGCGTTCGGGGAAACCCGGACCAGCGCGGTGTCGAGGACGTGGACGAACAGGAAGAAGAACGTGAGCACGCCGGTGATGCGGTGCAGCACCCAGGACCACATGCCCGGGTCGCCGCGGTAGAACGTACCGCTCCGACGTGAGGCGCCTGCCCGATCACTCGCAGCCGCCTCGGCGGCGCTGCTTGCGGTGGTGGACATCGGTGTACGGCCTCCAACGTCACTGATGGACTGTGCCCGGCGTACCAGCGGCTTCGCAGGCCCACAAGCCGTCGGGCGTGGATAGAAAGGATGCTAGACCTGCCTTGACAGGGGACTTTCACCTCGGGTTGGGCGCTGTGACGGACCAGACACGGATTTGACGCCGAAGCGTGTCGCGGGTCTCCTCGACGGCTTCGGGGGCGGGGCGCCCGTGGAGTCGATCTCACTGTTTGTGGTCACCTGATCGCGCAGGCGAGCGAGTCGTGAACATTTGGATTACGCGAGGCGGCCACCGTGTGACCTCGCTTTCCCCGGGCGGTACCGTTCCGCCAATCGCCCGGCGGTCGTGCCGGGCGCTTCCTTTGACCTGTGTTCCGCCGGCAGCGGCGGGAAGGGAGACACACCGTGCGTCTCAGGCGTGGTGGAGCGCTGGCGGCTATCGCCATGGCCGGCGCGTTGACGATGACGGCCTGCGCGAAGGACTCGGGCGACAACAGCGCCTCGGGTGACGACGGCGGGTCGGCGGGCGAGTGCGTGACCGCGCAGGCCCCGCCTCCTGTCGAGGCCAGCAGTGACGAGCGCGAGGCGGCGACCGACGTCGACGCCAGTGACCTCAAGGTCGCGCTCGCGTTCGACGTGGGCGGTCGCGGCGACGCGTCGTTCAACGACGCCGCGGCGGCGGGTGTCGACCAGGCCGAGGAGGACATGGGCGTCGGCGACACCACCGAGAGCACCGCCGCGGGCACGGAGTCCGAGGACGCCAAGCAGCAGCGGCTCACCCAGATGGCCGACAAGGGCTACGACCCGATCATCGCGGTCGGGTTCGCCTACGCCGACGCGCTGAAGGCCGTGGCCCCGGAGTTCCCCGACACGCAGTTCGCGATCGTCGACGACGACTCGGTGGACGAGCCCAACGTGACGCCGCTGGTGTTCGCCGAGGAGCAGGGCTCCTTCCTCGCCGGGGTGGCCGCGGTCTACAAGAGCCAGAACTGCCACGTGGGCTTCGTCGGCGGTGTGGACACCCCGCTGATCAAGAAGTTCGAGGCGGGCTTCGTGCAGGGTGCCGAGGCGGTCTCCGACAACGTCACGGTCGAGGTCGACTACCTGACGCCCGCGGGCGACATCTCCGGCTTCAACGACCCCGGCAAAGGCAACGTCGTCGGTAAGGCGCAGCTCAACAAGGGTGCCGACGTGCTCTACCACGCGGCGGGCGCGTCCGGGAAGGGCGTGTTCGAGGCCGCGGCGGCAGGCGACGCGCTGGCGATCGGTGTGGACTCCGACCAGTACGAGCAGAAGACGGTGGCCGACGTCAAGGACGTCATCATGACCTCGATGCTCAAGCGGGTGGACGTGGCGGTCTACGACTACATCCGCGCGCTGGCCGAGGACGACCTCGACTCGCTGCCCGAGCGCTTCGACCTGTCCGTTGACGGGGTGGGTTACTCGACCTCCGGCGGCCAGGTGGACGACATCGCCGAGGTTCTGAACGGCTACAAGAAGCAGATCGTGGACGGCGAGATCGAGGTCTCGGCGACCCCCTGACCGTTCCCGACTCACTCGACTGCCGCGTGGTGCCGGGGCGGGCCGGAGGCGATCCCTCCTGCCCGCCCCGGCGTCGGCGGATGGCAGGCTGTCGCCGCGACGAGCCCGGATGGCGACGGCCGTGGGGAGCTTTCACGACATGACCGAATCCCGACCAGCGGTCGAACTCGCGGGGATCACCAAGCGGTTCCCCGGCGTGGTGGCCAACTCCGACGTGCACCTGACCGTGCGCGCGGGCGAGGTCCACGCGGTGTGCGGCGAGAACGGCGCGGGCAAGTCCACGCTGATGAAGATCCTGTACGGCATGCAGCAGCCGGACGAGGGCACCATCGCGGTCAACGGCGAGATCGTGCGGCTGCGCAACCCGCAGGACGCCATCAGGGCCGGCATCGGCATGGTGCACCAGCACTTCATGCTCGCCGACAACCTCACCGTGCGCGAGAACGTGCTGCTGGGCGCGGAGGCACTGCACGGCATCGGCAGGAAGGCCACGGCGCGGCTTGCCGAGCTGGCCGAGAGCACCGGGCTGCGCGCGGCGCCCGACACGCTGCTGGAGGAACTGGGCGTCGCCGACCGGCAGCGGGTGGAGATCGTCAAGGTGCTCTACCGGGGCGCCCGGATCGTGATCCTCGACGAGCCCACGGCCGTGCTCGTGCCGCAGGAGGTCGACGCGCTGTTCGACACGGTGCGGCGCATGCGGGAGCAGGGCTACACGTTCCTGTTCATCTCCCACAAGCTCGACGAGGTCCGCAAGATCGCCGACCAGGCCACGGTGATCCGGCGCGGCACCACCGTCGGCACGGTGGACCCGCGCACGGTGAGTTCCCGCGAGCTGGCCGAGCTGATGGTCGGCTCGCAGCTGCCCAGCCCGGAGACCAGGGAGTCCACGGTCACCGATCGCGTCGTGCTGCGGGTCGAGGACCTGCGGCTCGCCGCCGAGGGCTCCGAGCGCGCCGTGCTCGACGACGTCTCGCTGACCGTCCGCGCGGGTGAGGTGCTGGGCATCGCGGGCGTCGAGGGCAACGGCCAGACCGAGCTGGTCGAGACCATCATGGGCATGCGTAAGGCGGCGTCGGGGCGGATCGAACTCTTCGACGCCGACGGCCGCGAGCGCGACCTGAGCAAGTTGGGCACACTCGCGCGGCGCGAGGCCGGGATCGGCTACATCGCCGAGGACCGCCACCGCCACGGGCTGCTGCTCACGCGCCCGCTGTGGACCAACCGCATGCTCGGCTACCAGACCCGCGAGCCGGTGTCGAACGGCCGCATCCTGGACTGCTCCGCCGCCCGCACCGACACCGAGCGCATCGTGGAGGAGTACGACGTGCGCACCCCGGGCGTCGAGGTGGCCGCGGGCGCGCTGTCGGGCGGCAACCAGCAGAAACTCATCGTCGGCAGGGAGCTGTCCGGCGATCCCGTCCTGCTCATCGCCTCCCACCCCACGCGCGGTGTCGACGTGGGCGCGCAGGCGCTGATCTGGGACCGCATCAGGGCCGCGCGGCGCGACGGTCTCGCGGTGCTGCTCATCTCCGCCGACCTCGACGAGCTGATCGGGTTGTCCGACACGATCCGCGTCATGCTGCGCGGCAGGCTCGTCAGTGAGGCCGATCCCGCCACCGTCACCCCCGCCGAGCTGGGCTCGGCCATGACGGGGGCGGGCGAGGGCCACTCCGTTCCCGAGGACGTCGCATGATCTCCTGGCGCACCGCCCTGCTCCCTCCCGCGCTCGCGATCGTGTTCGCGATGGCGCTGTCGTCGGTGGCGCTGCTCATCTCCGGCGCCGACCCGCTCCAGGCGTTCGCCACGATGGGCGCGCAGTTGTTCGAGGGCACGACCGCCGTCGACACGGTGAACCTGGCGACGGTCTACTACTTCGCGGGCCTGGCCGTGGCCATCGGCTTCCAGATGAACCTGTTCAACATCGGGGTCGAGGGCCAGTACCGGTTCGCGGCGGTGATCGCCGCGATCGTCGGCGCCGCGATGGAGCTGCCGCCGGTGCTGCACGTGCTGGTCATCCTCGCGGTGGCGATGCTGTCCGGCGCGGCCTACGCGCTGCTGCCCGCCATCCTCAAGGTGACCCGGGGCGTGTCCGAGGTCATCACGACGATCATGCTGAACTCGATCGTCTTCGGCATCGTCGCGTACCTGATCAGCGACGACCAGTTCGGTGTGCTGCACGGCAACAACATCAGCACGGCCGAGATCCCGGAGACGGGGTGGATTCCCGGCATCCCGCTGGGCGCGGCCGGCACGGTGTTCGGGGCCGTTCTCATCGCGGCGGTTCTCGGCGGCGGCTACTGGTTCCTGCTCAACCGCACCCGGTTCGGGTTCGAATTGCAGGCCAGCGGCGAGTCGCCCAGCGCGGCCACGGCGGGCGGTGTGAGCGCCAAGCGCATGACGATGACGGCGATGCTGCTCTCCGGTGCGGTGGCCGGGCTCATCGCCATGCCGGAACTGCTCGGCCGCGACCACGTCTACGCGATGACCGCGACCCAGGGCTACGGCTTCACCGGGATCGCGGTCGCGCTGCTGGGCCGCAACCATCCCGCCGGGGTCGCGCTCGGCGCGCTGCTGTGGGCCTTCCTCGACAAGTCGGCCGTGTCGCTGGAGTCGATCCAGGTGCCCCGGGAGATCGCCACCATCATCCAGGGCACGATCGTGCTGTCGGTCGTGGTGGCCTACGAAATCGTCAAGCGGGCCGACCTGGCCGCCGAGCAACGCAATGTCGGCAGGCAGACCCGCAACGGCACGCCCGCGAGCGTGAGCCAGGGAGGTGCGGTGTGAGCACCACGGTCGAGACCGGACCACCACCGGCTGATTCGAGCAAGCCGGGCACGGCGGAGCAGGCCCGTCCGCCGCGCCGCCCCGTCCCGGGATGGCTGCGCGGCGTGCTGTGGGCGGTGGCCGCCATCGCGGTGCTGTCCACCACGTCGTACCTGACCGGGATGGACTCCCTGACGTCGGGCAACACCTCACAGACCGCGCTGCGGCTGGCGCTGCCGATCCTGTTCGCGGCTCTCGGCGGGCTGTGGGCCGAGCGTGCTGGCGTCATCAACATCGGCCTCGAGGGCATGATGATCCTCGGCACGTGGGGTGCGGCCTGGGGCGCCTTCTACGGCGGCGTCTGGGCCGGGCTGCTCGCGGCGCTGGTGTTCGGCGCGCTGGGCGGGCTGCTGCACGCCGTGGCGACGGTGACCTTCGGCGTCAACCACATCGTGTCCGGTGTGGCCATCAACCTGCTCGGGCTCGGGGTGGCGAAGTACCTCGCCGACCTGGTGTTCCAGCCGCTGTCGGGCAACCCGAGGCAGTCGCCGCCCGTGCCGAAGTTCGACACGTACTCGGCGACGTTTTTGTCCGACTGGCTCGCGGACCTGGAAGCCGCACAGCGGGTCGGGATCTCCGACGCGGCGGGCCTGCTGCGCGGGCTGGTGACGAGCGTGTCGCCGCTGGCGATGCTCGGCCTGCTGCTGGTGCCGCTCAGCTACTTCCTGCTGTGGCGGACGCGGTTCGGGCTGCGGCTGCGCTCGTGCGGCGAGAACCCGGTGGCCGCCGAGTCGCTCGGTGTCAACGTCTACGCGCACAAGTACGTCGCGCTGCTGATCTCGGGCGGCCTGGCCGGGATGGGTGGTGCCTCGCTGGTGCTGCTGGCCGGTGGCGCGGACTACCTGGAGAACCAGACCAACGGCCGCGGCTACATCGGGCTCGCCGCGATGATCTTCGGTAACTGGCGGCCCGGCGGGCTGCTCGGCGGCGCGGCGCTGTTCGGCTACTCCGACGGGCTCCAGCTCTCGGCGGGCGGGGAGGCCGTGCTCGCGCTCTGCTACGGCGTGGTGCTGCTGCTCGTGGTGCTGCTGATCTGGCAGGCGGTGCGCAAGCAGTGGCTGGCCGCGGCGCTGTCGGCCGTGGGTGCGGTGGTCCTCTACTACGTGTACTGGGCCAACGACGAGCTGCCGCGCGAGCTGATCCCGTACACGCCGCACTTCGTCACGATCATCGTGCTGGCAGTGGCCGCGCAGAAGCTGCGGCCCCCGAAGGCGATCGGCAAGCGCTACCGGCGCGGGGAGGGCGACTGAGCATGCCCGAGATCGACTGGGAACGGCTGCGGGCCGAGGCCCTCGCGGCGGCACGGCACGCCTACGCCCCGTACTCGGGGCTGTCGGTGGGCTCGGCCGCGCTGACCGATGACGGGCGCGTGGTCACCGGATGCAACGTGGAGAACGCCTCCTACGGCCTGGGGCTCTGTGCCGAGGTGACCATGACGGGGCAGCTGCGGCTCTCCGGCGGGGGCCGGTTCGTCGCGGTGGCGTGCCGCTCCGGTGCGGGGGCGCTGCTGATGCCGTGCGGGCGGTGCAGGCAACTGCTGTCCGAGTTCGGCGGCACCACCTGCCTGGTGGACACACCGCGCGGCGTGCTGCCGATGAGCGACGTGCTGCCGCAGGCGTTCGGCCCCGGGGATCTGCCGTCATGACGGGCGAACCGTTCGCCGCCGTGGACGTCATCCGCGCCAAGCGCGACGGCGCCCGCCTGCGGGACGAGCAGATCGACTGGGTCGTCGACGCCTTCACCCGTGGCGTGGTCGCCGACGAGCAGATGGCGGCGCTGGCGATGGCGATCCTGCTGCGCGGCATGGACGCCGCCGAGACGGCCCGCTGGACCGGGGCGATGATCGACTCCGGGGAGCGGCTGTCCCTGCGCTGTTCGCGCCCGACGGTGGACAAGCACTCCACGGGCGGCGTCGGCGACAAGATCACGCTGCCGCTCGCGCCCCTGGTGGCGGCGTGCGGGGCCGCCGTGCCGCAGCTGTCGGGGCGCGGGCTCGGGCACACCGGTGGCACGCTCGACAAGCTGGAGGCCGTGCCGGGCTGGCGGGCCGAGCTGTCCACCGACGAGATCGCGGCGCAGCTGGAGTCCGTGGGCGCCGTCGTGTGCGCCGCCACGCCGTCGCTGGCCCCCGCCGACCGCAAGCTCTACGCGCTGCGCGACGTGACCGGCACCGTGGAGTCGGTGCCGCTGATCGCCAGCTCGATCATGAGCAAGAAGATCGCCGAGGGCGCGGACGGGCTGGTGCTCGACGTCAAGACGGGCTCCGGCGCGTTCATGAAGACCCGCGAGCAGGCCCGCGCACTGGCGACCGCGCTCACGGAGATCGGTGCCGCGCACGGCCTGGCCACCACCGCCGTGCTCACCGGAATGGACACCCCGCTCGGCGCCGCCGTCGGCAACGCCGTCGAGGTCGCCGAGGCCGTCGAGGTCCTGCGTGGCGGCGGTCCCGCCGACGTCGTGGCCCTCACGGTGGCGCTGGCGCGCGAGATGCTCGCGCTGGCGGGCCTGCCCGAGGTCGACCCGGCGCGGGTGCTCGCCTCGGGAGCGGCGTACGAGACGTGGTGCCGCATGATCCGCGCCCAGGGCGGTGACCCGGAGGCCGAGCTGCCCCGGCCCGCCCACGTCCACGTCGAGCCCGCCCCCGAGTCCGGGGTGCTCACGCGGCTCGACGCCTACGGAGTCGGCGTGGCGGCGTGGCGCCTCGGGGCTGGCCGGGCCCGCAAGGACGACCCGGTGCAGCTCGCGGCCGGGGTGCGTTGCCTGGCCAAACCGGGCGACACCCTCGAGCGGGGCGAGCCGCTGTTCGCGCTGCACACCGACACCCCGGAGGCCGTGGCGGCCGTCCTGCCGACACTGCGGGAGGCCTGCACGATCGGCGACGCGCACGGAAACGCCCCCGGCGCCGGTGAGGCGGCCGAGGGCGGTCCGGTGCTGGAGCGGGTGGTGAGCGGCTGAGCGGTTCCGCCGCTCACCACACCGGCGTCACTCCTCGGAGTCGGCGTCGGCTCCGGACTTCGCCTTCGCGTCGGAGCCCTTGTTGGGGGAACGGCCGTTGCGGCGACGCGGCTGGCGCGGCGTCGGAGGAGCCGAGATCGCGGGCTGCGGCGAGGGGCCACCACCCAGCATCAGCTCGGCGAACGTGGCCATGGCCTCGTCGAGCTGCCCGCCGATGCGCCGCTCGGAATCCTCGTTGCTCTTGCGCACCACCGAGGTGAACGACTCGTTGTCCGGCTGCTGCGACAGCGTGCCCTCGACCTTCGACAGGCCCGACTTCACCGAGCCGTCCAGGTCGCCGAGCTGCGAGGCGACGTTCTCCTCGACCTTGTCGAGGCGGCCCGTCAGCTCGTCCAGCTTGCCGCCCACCTTCTCCAGCCGCTCGCCGAGCGAGTCGAGCCTCGCCGTGGGGTCGAGGATCTCGGCGTTGTCGGACAGCGCGGTGCGCAGCGTGTCCGTGGTCGCGGTGAGGCGGTCCCTGGAGTCGGTGTCGAGCCGGTCGACCCGCTCCTTGAGGCCCGTCTCCAGGGTGTCGACGCGCTCCCGCACCGGTCCGTGTACCGCGGCGGGCACCGAGTCGATCTTGGAGTCCTGCTTGTCGAGGTGCGCGCCAAGCTCGTCGAGCCTGCGGTGGATGTTCGAGAGCTTGTCCTCCAGGCCGTCCATGCGGCCCGCGACGCCCTCGAACCGCGCCGCGACGCCGTCGAGCCTGCCGTCGAGCTGCGCGAAGGGCTTGGCGAGCTTGTCGACGATCGCCTCGACCGACCGGGCGAGGTCGGCCAGCGCGTTGTCCTGCGCTTCCAGGCGGGTCATCGCCTCGTCGAGCCGCTCGGCGAGGACACCGACCTCGGTGCGGTCGGGCAGCTCGGACAGCCGCTTGCGCACGGCGCCGAGGGAGTCGACGGGGGCGAGTCGCGCGTAGATGTCGTCGAGCGCGTCGAAGATCTGCTGCTGTTCGCTCTCCCGGACCTCGGCCGCGCGCACCAACATGTTGCGCATCCGGTCGAAGGACGGGGCTGCGAGGTGGTTGTCAGTCGTCACTGCGGGGTCCTTCATCGGCGGGGAAGAGGGGACGTCGCTGGCAGCCTAGCGATCGACTCACTCCGGAGGGTATCGACCCCGTGGAGTAACCGTGTGACGTGCGGCTCCGCCTGTGGATAACGAAGGGGTCACACGGCAAGGTTCGAGTACGGCATGAGACTTGCGGGCCGTGCGCGTCCCCGACCGGGTGGGCCACCGGGGTACCGTCGACGCATGTCGACGCGAACCGTTCCGACTCCGCAGGATCTCCGCGAAGCTCCCAAGGTACTGCTGCACGACCACCTCGACGGTGGGCTGCGGCCCAGCACGGTCATCGACCTGGCCGACGAGACCGGCTACGGCGGGCTGCCCACCACCGACGTCGGCGAGCTGAGCCGGTGGTTCGTCACCGCGGCCGACTCCGGCTCGCTGGAGACCTACCTGGAGACGTTCGCCCACACCTGCGGCGTCATGCAGACCGAGGAGGCGCTCGCGAGGGTCGCCGCCGAGTGTGTCGAGGACCTCGCCGACGACGGCGTGGTCTACGCGGAGGTGCGTTACGCGCCCGAGCTGTTCGTCGAGCGCGGCCTCTCGCTGGACGCGGTCGTGGAGGCCGTGCAGGACGGGTTCGAGCGCGGACGCAAGAACGCCGCCGAGCGCGGGAAGCAGATCAGGGTCGGCACGCTGCTGTGCGCGATGCGGCAGCACGCCAGGGCGCTGGAGATCGCCGAGCTGACCGTGCGCTACCGCGACCAGGGCGTCGTCGGGTTCGACATCGCCGGTCCCGAGGCGGGTTACCCGCCCACCCGCAACCTCGACGCCTTCGAGTACATCCGGACCAGCAACGCGCACTTCACCATCCACGCCGGTGAGGCGTTCGGCCTGGCCTCGATCTGGGAGGCCATCCAGCACTGCGGCGCGGAACGGCTGGGCCACGGCGTGCGCATCGTCGACGACATCACCACCGGAACCGACGGCGCGGAACTCGGCAGGCTCGCCGCCTACGTGCGCGACCGCCGCATCCCGCTGGAGCTGTGCCCGTCGTCGAACGTGCAGACCGGCGCGGTGGGCTCGATCGGCGAGCACCCCGTCGGGATGCTGGCGAAACTGCGGTTCCGCGTCACCGTGAACACCGACAACCGGCTGATGAGCGACTGCACGGTGTCGTCGGAGTTCGCCGCGCTGGTGGACGCCTTCGGTTTCGACTGGGCCGACGTGCGGTGGTGCACGATCAACGCCATGAAGTCCGCGTTCATCGGGTTCGACGAGCGCCTCGACATCATCGACAACGTCATCAAGCCCTGGTACGCCGCGCGGGTGTGAGGTGCCGCGAAGGCCACCCTCGCCGCGTGAGACGCAGTGCAGGTGGCCTTCGCGGCACCCAGCCGCTCAGTTGAGGTGCAGGCGGTTCTCGAAGGACTCCACGAGGCCGCGCCAGGCCTGCTGCTCCGCGTCGAACGGCGGGCTCGGCGTCAGCCGGGTGGGGTCCGGCCGCAGCACGAACGACACCAGCCAGCCGAGGCTCTCGGAACTCGACAGCGCCTTGGCCACCTCGTCGTCGCCCGCCCAGTCGGCCGCGTCGGTGAGCAGTTCCACCGCGAGATCGAGCTGGGTGGGTTCGATGGCGTCCACGCCGTCGGCGATGTCGTCGTCGAGACCGGCCAGCACGTAGACGTTGTCGGGGTCGACGTCGACCTCCAGCTCGCCGGCCGTGGCCGCGGCCAGCACCTCGTCCCAGGTGGACACCTCGGCGAGGTCGGTGTGCGCGAGGTCGCCCCCGTCCGCGAGTGCCCTCGCCAGCGCCCGCTCCGACGGGTACGCCTCGATGACGCCGTCCGAGCCCAGAAACACCGGCTCGTCGTCGAGGTAGCAGCGCAGTGTGTAGTAGTCGCGCGACGAGAGCACGATCTTTACGGGGTCGATGCCCACCTCGGCCCAGAAGCCCGCGGGCTCGTCGTCCGCGTCGTCCGCGTCGTCGTCGGAGTCGGAGTCCGTGTCGTCCGCGTCATCCGTGTCCGCGCGTTCGGCCGTGTCGTCGTCGAACTCGTCGTCGCGGGAGTCGACGCCGGCCTCGGCCTCGGCCGACTCCTCGTGGTAGGCGGCCAGTTCCTCCGCCGTCTGGTCGAGCGTCGCGGAGTCGACGCTCGGCACCGTGATGAGCTCGTCGATGGTGTCGAGCACGACGTCCCACTTCTCGGAGACCGTGGTCGACAGATCGTTCCACAGGCGCGCGCCCTCGCGGCCGGTGAACGGGAGCTGTCCCTGGTCGAGCAGGGAGAACGCCTCGCACCCGTCGAGGACCTCGTGGACCTCGTCGAGTTCGCACACGTCGGCCAGCGAGCGCACGATGTTGACGATCTCCGCCAGCTCGGACAGCGTCCAGGAGTCGGGCTCCTCGGCCACCATCTCGGGCACGCCGACGAGGTCGAAGCTGTGGTCGTCGTCGGGGATCAGTTCCGGCACGTTCAGTGCGGGCACGGCGTCCCACGCCGGGTGGTCCGCCAGGTCGTGCTGCTCCGACGTCCGTACGTACGCGGCGAGGTGGGCGGCGTCGGGGAACGCGTAGAGGTCCTCCTCGTCGCCGAGGAACGCCTCCCACTCCTCGCCGTCCTCCCGCCATCGTGGCGCCCACAGGGTCACCAGATCGCCTTGTGGCAGCCCGAGCTCGATCGGGATGATATCCTGTGCCATTCCGCCCTCCGGGAACACCTGTGCGCGCCGGATCACCGTAATGCCTCGAAACCGGACGTGTAAGGCGCAGCCTACGGGTTCCGGTGCCGAGCCGCGATCACCCCTCATGGGATCGACACGCGAGTGACACGATTTAAGGCACGATGACTGACTTTCTCACAACCCGCCTGCCCGGGGACGCCGATCCCGACGAGCTCTTCGACGCCTTCGCCACCTGGGCGGGTGAACGCGGCCTCGAGCTGTACCCGGCGCAGGAGGAGGCGCTGATCGAGCTGGTCTCGGGCGCCAACGTGATCCTCTCGACGCCCACCGGCTCGGGAAAGAGCCTGGTGGCGGTCGGGGCCCACTTCGCCGCGCTGGCCGAGGGAAGGCGCAGCTTCTACACCGCGCCGATCAAGGCGCTGGTGTCGGAGAAGTTCTTCTCGCTGGTGGAGATCTTCGGCGCCGACCACGTCGGCATGCTCACCGGCGACTCCAGCGTCAACCCCGACGCGCCCATCATCTGCTGCACGGCGGAGATCCTCGCCAACCTCGCGTTGCGCCTGGGGCCGGAGGCCGCCGACGACGAGATCGGTCAGGTCGTGGCCGACGAGTTCCACTTCTACTCCGAGCCCGACCGGGGGTGGGCGTGGCAGGTGCCGCTGCTGGAGCTGCCGCATGCCCAGTTCCTGCTCATGTCGGCCACGCTCGGCGACGTCTCGTTCTTCGAAAAGGACCTCTCCCGCCGCACCGGCCGCCACACGGCTGCGGTCACCTCGGCGCAGCGGCCGGTGCCGCTGACGTTCCGGTACGCGCTGACCCCGATGCACGAGACGGTGACGGAGCTGCTGCACTCCGACCAGGCACCGGTCTACGTCGTGCACTTCTCGCAGGCCGCCGCCGTGGAACGCGCGCAGGCGCTCATGAGCATCAACGTCTGCACCCGTGCCGAGAAGGACGCCATCGCCGAGGCCATCGGCGACTTCCGCTTCTCGGCGGGTTTCGGCAAGACGCTGTCGCGGCTGGTTCGCCACGGCATCGGGGTCCACCACGCCGGGATGCTGCCGAAGTACCGGCGCCTGGTCGAACAGCTGGCGCAGGCCGGGTTGCTGAAACTGATCTGCGGCACCGACACGCTCGGGGTGGGTATCAACGTGCCCATCCGCACGGTGGTGCTCTCGGCACTGACGAAGTTCGACGGCGTCCGCCAGCGCCATCTCAAGGCCAGGGAGTTCCACCAGATCGCGGGCCGCGCGGGCCGCGCGGGCTACGACACCGACGGCTACGTCGTCGTGCAGGCCCCCGACCACGTCATCGAGAACGCGAAGGCACTCGACAAGGCGGGCGACGACCCCAAGAAGAAGCGCAAGATCGTGCGCAAGAAGGCGCCGGAGGGCTTTGTCAACTGGACGGAGAGCACCTTCGACCGGCTGGTCGCGGCCGAGCCGGAGCCACTGGTCTCGCGCTTCGGGGTCAGCCACTCGATGTTGCTCAACGTCATCTCCCGGCCGGGTGACGCCTTCGCCCACCTGCGGCGGCTGCTGGAGGACAACCACGAGGACCGGCCCGCGCAGCGCAGACACATCCTGCGCGCCATCGCGATCTACCGCGCGCTGCTCGCGGCCGGTGTGGTGGAGGAACTGCCCGAGCCCGACGACCAGGGCCGCCGTGTCCGCCTCACCGTGGACCTGCAACTCGACTTCGCACTGAACCAGCCGCTGTCCCCGCTGGCGCTGGCCGCGCTCGACCTGCTCGACCCCGAGTCGCCGTCCTACGCGCACGACGTGGTGTCCGTCGTCGAGGCCACTGTGGACGACCCCAAGCAGGTGCTGTCGCAACAGCAGTTCCGGGCCCGCAACGAGGCCATCGCCGCGATGAAGGCCGACGGCATCGAGTACGAGCAGCGGATGGAGTTGCTGGACGACGTCACCTACCCGAAGCCGCTGGAGGACCTGCTGGAGGCCGCGTACTCGCGGTACCGGCAGGGGCATCCGTGGGTGGCGGACTACCGGTTGTCCCCGAAGTCGGTCGTGCGGGACATGTCCGAGCGGGCGATGAACTTCGTCGAGTACATCGGCTACTACAACCTCGCCAGGTCGGAGGGGGTGCTGCTGCGCTACCTCGCGAACACCTACGACGCGCTGCGCCGCACCGTCCCGGACGACGCCAAGACCGAGCCGTTGCAGGACCTGATCGAGTGGCTGGGTGAGCTGGTGCGGCAGGTGGACTCCAGCCTGCTCGACGAGTGGGAGGCGCTGCGCCACCCCGACGAAGCGCTCGCGGACGGTGGCGCGTCGGGCAGGCCCGCGCTGCCGGAGGGGCCGCCCCCGGTCACGCGCAACGAGCGGGCGTTCCGGGTGCTGGTGCGCAACGAGATGTTCCGCCGGGTTCAGCTCGCCGCGCGGGAGGACTACGACGCGCTCGGGGCGCTCGACGCGTCCTCCGGCTGGGACGCCGATGCCTGGGCGGACGCGCTGGCCGACTACTACGACACCTACGACGAGATCGGCACCGGGGCGAACGCCCGCGGCCCTGGTCTGCTGCTGATCGAGCAGGAGCCGGAGCTCTGGCGGGTGCGCCAGCTGCTCGACGATCCCGACGGCAACCACGACTGGAGCATCACCGCCGAGGTCGATCTCGCCGCCTCCGACGAGGCGGGCGAGGCCGTGATCCGCGTCGTGGACGTCGCGGAGGTCTGACGCGCGCGTCGCTCGCTTCGGCCGAACGGCCGATTTCGCCGCGCCGACGGCCGATGTGCGCCGCCGCTGCCCGCCCTAGCGTTGATCCCCTTGTTGATCATTGAGGGGAGCGAAGCAGGTGGGCTTAGGTTTCAGACGTTCCGGGCGTGCCGTCGCGGTGGCCGCCCTGGCCGCGGTGACTATCACGGTGGCCGGAAGTGGAAGTGCCGCCACGGTGGCCGCGCCCGGTGCGACGGCGCACCCGGCCGGAGCCGATGCGGCGGCACCGGGCGCGTCCGTCGTCACATTGGTGACCGGTGACCGGGCGATCCTCGGCGCCGGTCCCGGCGCCGAGTTCGTGCCGGGGCCGGGCCGCGACGACGTGGGGTACCGCCAGTATCTCGACCACGGCGAGGTCCACGTCATCCCGAACGACGCCGCTGCGCTGATCGCGGACGGCACGCTCGACCGGCGGCTGTTCAACGTGACCGCGCTGGTCGAGGCGGGCTACCACGACAGTGCGCGCGACGATCTGCCGGTGCTGGTGTCGTACCGGCAGGGGCAGGCGGCTTCGGCCGAGGCCAGGGCCCGCACCACGGCCGGCGGCGCGGCGGTGCGGACCCGCTCGCTCGCCGCGATCGGGGGTGCCGCGCTGGAAGCGGACAAGGCCGAGGCCAGCCGGTTCTGGGACGGGGTGCGCCCCATGCTGCGGCCCGGTGCGGAGATCGAGCGGCTGTGGCTCGACGCCCCGGTGCGGGCCTCGCTCGCGGAGAGCGTGCCGCAGATCGGTGCCGACGAGGTACACGAGAACGGCTACACCGGCGAGGGCGTCCGGGTGGCCGTGCTCGACACCGGAATCGACGCCGAGCACCCGGACCTGGCCTCCGCCGTCGTGGAGGCGAAGGACTTCACCGGCGGCGGCAGCGCCCACGACGGCAACGGGCACGGCACGCACGTGGCCGGGACCATCGCGGGTGACGGCGCCGCCAGCGACGGCCGGTACCGGGGCGTCGCCCCGGACGCGGAGCTGGTCGTCGGCAAGGTCCTGGCCGATCACGGCTCCGGGCAGGAGTCCTGGATTCTGGCCGGGATGGAGTGGGCCGCAGGCAACGCGGCCGTGGTGAACATGAGCCTGGGTGGCGACCCCAGCGACGGCACCGACCCCATGTCGGTGGCGGTGAACCGGCTCACCGAGGAGACCGGGGCCCTGTTCGTGGTCGCCGCGGGCAACGCGGGACCGGACACGGGCACGGTCGGCTCACCCGGCTCCGCCGACGCCGCGCTGACCGTGGGAGCGGTCACCAAGGACGACGAACTCGCCGAGTTCTCCAGTCGCGGTCCCCGCACGGGCGACGGGGCCATCAAACCGGACGTCACCGCGCCGGGCCAGGACATCGTGGCCGCCAGGGCAGCGGGCCCGGCGATGGGCGAGCCGGTGGGAGAGCACTACACCACCGCGTCCGGGACGTCGATGGCGGCGCCGCACGTCGCCGGTGCCGCCGCGCTGCTCGCCGAGAGCCGGACCGGCTGGGACGCGGACGAACTCAAGCCCGTGCTCATGGGCAGTGCCCAGGCTCACCCCGCGCTCACCGTGCACGAGCAGGGCGCGGGGCGGATCGACGCCGCCGCGGCCCTGCGGCGAGCGGTGTTCGCCTCACCCGCGAGTCTGAGCCTCGGTGTCGTGGAGTGGCCGCACACCGACGACGAGCCGGTGCGGCGCTCGCTCACCTACACCAACACGGCGGAGGAGCCGATCACCCTGGACCTCGCAGGCGAGCTGTCCGGGCCGGCCGGGAGCGCGCCCGAGGGCATGCTCACGGTCGAGCCTGCTCAGCTCACGGTGCCCGCGGGTGGACAGGCCGACGCGACGGTCACCGTCGACACCACCGTTGGCGGGGCCGACGGGCGCTACAGCGGTGTCGTGCTCGCCACCGCGGGAGACACGGCGGTGCGCACTCCGGTCGGCGTGGACCAAGAGGTCGAGAGCTACGAGCTCGACCTCACCGTGCTCGGTCGCGACGGGGAGCCCGCGACGAAGGCTTACGTCTTCCTGTCCCGCCACGGCAAGCCGTGGACGTACGGGGGCTACCACGAGTCCGGTGAGTTCTCCCAGCGGCTGGCCAAGGACGACTACTACCTGGCGGTCGACGTCAACGACGGTTACGGGCTGGCCGGTTCCACGATCTTCGTGGAGCCCACCGTCAGCCTCGACCGGGACCGATCGCTGGTGCTCGACGCCAGGGACGCCGAGCCGCTGAGCGTGACACCGGAGCGAGCGGACGCCGAGATCGACCAGGTCGTGGCGACATTCCTGATGGAGACCGATGGCGGCTATCCCGAGACCGGCATGCTGACCGGGGGCGGCAGCCTGGACGACGTCTTCCTGCGACCGTCCGAGACGACGGACGACACGTTCGAGTTCACCCTGGAGACCGAGCACGCGCGTCCGGACGGTGCCGGGGGATTCGCGGGCAGCCCGTACGCCTACCACCTGCGGCAGACGGAGCACGGGGGAATCCCGGACGAGCTGACCTACTTGGTGGGCGACGAGGAGCTGGCGCGGGTCCACAGTGTCCATACCGGCGGTGGTGCCGGGTTCGGCGCCGCACGCGAGCTCGTCACGGGCACGGTGCCGTTCGAGGTCACCGACTACTACACGCCGGGGGTGCGCTGGACCTCGCCGTTGCGGCTGGGGCGGGTGGGGCAGCCGCTGGGTGAGTTCACCCTGCTGCACACCGAGGTCTTCGAGCGCGGGGACAACGGGCAGCGCCGGTGGAACGTGCCGGTGTTCGGCCCTGCCTTCCCGCAGACCGACGGGTTCTGGGCCGAGCGCGACGGCGACACCCTGCGGTTCGACCTGCCGCTGTACGCGGACTCCACCCCCGGCAGTGCGGGCCGATCGGTGGTGGACTCCGGGTTCACCGAACTGTTCCGCGACGGCGAATCGCTGGGCCGGACCGAATCCGCCGGCTTCGGAGCCTTCGCGGTACCGGCGTCGGCGGGCGAGTACCGCCTGCGCGTCGAGGCCGACCGGAGCAGTGTCACCCCACTGTCCCGGACCCTGACGAGCGAGTGGACGTTCCGGTCCGGGCAGCAAGACACCGCCGGTGCCGTCCCGCTGCTCGCCGTGCGCTACGCCCCGGACCTCGGTGACGATCACGCCGCGACACCGGGTGAACCGGTGCGGGTTCCGGTGACGGTGCAGCGCAACGGGCTGGCAGGTGAACCGGAGCTGGCGTCGCTGCGCGTCGAGGTCTCCTTCGACGGAGGCGAGTCGTGGCGGTTCACGCCGTACCGGCCGAACCAGGCCCAGCGTGTTCTCACCGTGACGGCACCGGAGGGCACGGACGACGTGTCGCTGCGGGCCGTGGCCGAGGACACCGACGGCAACACGGTGGAGCAGACCATCGTCGGCGCCTACCCGGTGCGCTGACGGCCGTGGGATGCGGACGCCACCGTGTCCGCATCCCACGTAGCCGTGTCCGCAGCCTGCGTAGCCGTGTCCGCAGTGCGACGAGGGCCCAGGTCCGTCTGGGACGCGGGCCCTTCCCCGAACCAAGAGTGGGCGGGGAAGCGGCACCGCTTCCCCCAACCCACGGAAAGGGGAGCGACGTTGAGAGGTCGACGACCCACGCTCGGGCTCGTGGCCGCGTTGGCGACCACGCTCGCGGCGGCGCCGCCGGTGGCGGTGGCCGACGCGGACCCACGCGCGCGGCAGGCGGACTTCCACACCGCCGGAGGACCCACGGTCACGCTGGTCACCGGAGACCGGGTCCGGCTCACGGGCTCGGGCGCGGACGCGCGGGCACGGGTGGAGCCGGGAGCAGGCCGGGAGAACATCGGGTTCCGGACCGTCCGGAGGGCGGGAGATGTCCACGTGGTGCCCCACGACGCGGCACCCGCCGTCGCGGCGGGAACGCTGGACCGGCGGTTGTTCAACGTGTCGAAGCTGATCGAGGTCGGCTACCACGACGGCGCCCGCGAGGACGTGCCGGTCATGGTGTCCTACGAGGACTCGACGGAACAGGAACACAGCCGCACCCGCGTGCTGTCCGACGGTGCGGCGGAACGCACGGGCACCCTCGCGGCCGTCGACGGTGAGGCGCTGTCGGCCGCGAAGTCCTCGGCGACCCGGTTCTGGGACGGCGTGCGGCCGATGCTGCGGCCCGGACAGGGCATCGAGCACCTGTGGCTCGACGCCCCCGTGCACGCCACCTCCGACGAGACGGTGCCGCGCATCGGCGCCCCGGAGGCCTGGGAGAACGGCTATACCGGGGAAGGTGTGACGGTGGCCGTGCTCGACAGCGGTATCGACGCCGACCACCCTGACCTCGCGGACGCCGTGGCCGAGTCCCGGGACTTCACCGGGGAAGGCACCGTCGACGACGAGCACGGACACGGCACGCACGTGGCCGGGACCATCGCCGGTGACGGCACCGCCAGCGACGGCCGCTACCGGGGCGTGGCTCCCGACGCCGACCTCGCTGTGGGCCGGGTGCTCAACGCCAGCGCCTCCGGACAGGAGTCGTGGATTCTCGCGGGCATGGACTGGGCGGCCGAGCGCGCGTCCGTGGTCAACATGAGCCTCGGCGCGACCTGGGCCGATGACGGCAGCGGCCCCCTCGCGCAAGCCGTGGACCGGCTCACCGAGGAGACCGGCAGCCTGTTCGTGGTCTCGGCGGGCAACACCGGCGACTCCACCATCGGCGATCCCGCGTCGGCCGACGCGGCACTGACCGTCGGGGCCGTCGACAACGACGACCGGCTCGCCGACTTCTCCAGCCGGGGGCCCCGGCTCGGCGACAACGCCGTCAAGCCGGAGATCACCGCCCCCGGCGTGGACGTCGTCGCGGCCAGGGCGAGTGGCTCGGAGGTCGGCGATCCGGTCGGCGACCACTACCAGGGCATGTCGGGCACCTCGATGGCGGCACCGCACGTGACGGGTGCCGCGGCGCTGGTCGCGCAGGCTCGTGGCGATGCCGATGCGGGCGAGCTCAAGTCGGCGCTGACCAACTCCGCCACACCCAGTCCGAACGCGACCGTGTACGAGCAGGGCGCGGGCCGGGTGGACGTGGCGCGCGCGGTGCGCCAGCAGGTCAGCGCCCAGCCCGCGGTGCTGAACCTGGGCATCCAGGAGTGGCCGCACCACGACGACACTCCGGTGGAGCGCACTCTCACCTACACCAACGACGGCGCCGAGCCGGTCACGCTGTCGCTCGAGACGACTCTGCACGGGCCCGAGGGCGCCCCGGTCGACGGCGTGCTCAGCCTCGCCGACGACGAGCTGACCGTACCGGCGGGCGGGCAGGCCGAGACCACCGTCACCGTCGACACCGGCGTCGACGCGCCGAACGGGCTCTACAGCGGGGCCGTCCTCGCCACCGGTGGCGACGGCACGCACCTGCGGACCGTGCTCGGCGTGACCCGCGAGCGGGAGAGCTACGACGTCGACGTCACCGTGATCGGACTCGACGGCGAGCCGGTCGAGGACGCCCACGTGCGGCTCGTGTCGCTGACCGAGCCTCGGGACCACGAACTGTCCGCCGAGGACGGTGGCTACCACGTCAGGGCACGCAAGGGCACCTACTACCTGGAGTCGCTACGGATGGCACAGGATGCGACCGGCACGCCGACCACGGGCATCGCGGTCGAACCCAGGGTGGTCGTGGACCAGCGGCGCGACATCGTGTTCGACCTGCGCGAGGGCTACCACCCGACGGTGGAGCTCACCGACCGGCCTGAGGCTCGGGTCGGTGACGCGTTCCTGTCCTTCGGTGCCGTCGCCCCGTGGGGGAGCTTCGGCTGGCAGGTGGCACGACGCGATCTCGACGACGTCACGGTACTGGGCTCCCGGAGCGAGCACGAGAGCTTCGAGTTCGCCGTCGAGACCTCACACGCCCGGCCCGACGGCGACGGGACGTTCGTGGACAGCCCGTATCTCTACCGGCTGCGGCACGCGCACCAGGGATCGCTGCCGGACGCGATGGGGCATCGCGTCGCGGATGACGAACTCGCCCGGGTACGCGGCAGTCACGCGGACAGCGGCCTGGCTCCCTGGGGACAGCGCGATATCGTCGCCGCCCGGTTCCCGTTCGAGCTGGCGGAGTACTACACCCCGGGTGTGCCCTGGGCGTCCTCGCTGATGGTGGTCGAGGAACCCGTTCGCGACGACGCACCGCCGATGCTCGTCGGTGAGCAGACCGCCGCTGCCCGCGCCTTCGAGCCGGGGGAGAGCGTGGAGCAGCGGTGGAACACGGCGGTGCA
This sequence comes from Saccharomonospora piscinae, assembly GCF_005862235.1. Lineage (GTDB taxonomy): Bacteria > Actinomycetota > Actinomycetes > Mycobacteriales > Pseudonocardiaceae > Saccharomonospora > Saccharomonospora piscinae. Next base: position 1,127,653 of record NZ_VCEK01000002.1, read on the forward strand.
GGGACCCGCTTTCCCGCCGTCGGCGACGCCCTGGGCCTACCAGGCCGACTACGGCGTGGGTTTCCACCTGCCGCTGTACAGCGACGGCGGCGGGCACGCTGGCATGTCGGTCACGGACGAGGCGCTGACGCGGCTCTACCGCGAGGGTGAGCTGGTCGGCGAGACGGCCTGGACCGGCGGTGGTTTCGAGGTGCCGAACGAGCCCGCGTCGTACCGGCTGAGCGTGCACGCCGACCGCGGCGAGCGGGCGCTGCTGTCGCGGGAGATCGACGCGGAGTGGACGTTCCGGGGCGGGACCGCCGGGCCGGGTCAGCAGGTCGCGCTGCCACTGCTGGCGGTGCATTTCGACACCGGTTTCGGCGTGGGCGACGCGCCCGAGGCGGGGGAGAAGGTGCGGTTGCCGTTCACCGTGCAGCGCAACGGGAGTACAGCGGAGCCGGAGCTGGAGTCGTTGCGATTCCAGGTCTCCTTCGACGGTGGCCAGGAGTGGCGTCCGGTGCCGTACAACGCGTTCCGCGACGGTCGCGAGATCGCGGTGACGGCGCCCGAGGATGCGAAGGACGTGTCGTTGCGGGTCGAGGCGAAGGACACCGACGGCAACGGCCTGAAGCAGACCATCGTCGGCGCCTACCCGCTCCGCTGACGGCCGTGGGGTGCGGACGCACCGTGTCCGCACCCCACGTAGCCGTGTCCGCAGCTGACGTAGCCGTGTCCGCAGGCTACGTAGCCGTGTCCGCAGTTCGCGTAGCTCAGACGCCCATCGGGTGCCACACCGTCTTGGCCTCGAGGCAGTGCCGCAGCCGGGCGGTCGTCGGCTGCCGGGTCCAGTCGGGCTCGTCGTCGGACACGTCGAGCACCCGCTTGACCGTCCCCGCGGCCTCCCTGGCGATCTCCACCCGGCCCGTGGGCCCCGCCCCGGTGGGGTCGACGGCGTTCACGTCCTCGTGCGAGGCCAGCCACGGCCCGAGCTCCAGTGCCCGGCCCGTCAGCACGTTCACCACACCGCCCGGCACGTCCGACGTCGCCAGCACCTCCGCCAGCGTCACGGCGGGCAGCGGCCGGTCGGCGCTGCTCACCACGACGGCGGTGCAGCCCGTCGCCAGCACCGGGGCCAGCACGCTGACCAGCCCCAGCAGCGACGAGCGCTGCGGCGCGAGCACCCCGACGACACCCGTTGGCTCCGGCACCGTGAACGAGAAGTACGGCCCCGCCACCGGGTTCGCCGCCCCGAACACCGACGCGAGCTTGTCGGTCCAGCCCGCGTAGTACACCCAGCGGTCCACGGCGGCGTCCACGACGGACTCCGCCTTCTTACCGGTCAGCCCCTCCGATGCGGCGACGGCGGAGACGAACTGCTCCCGCCGTCCCTCCAGCATCTCCGCGACGCGGTACAGCACCTGGCCCCGCTTGTAGGCCGTCGCCCCCGACCAGCCGCCGAAGGCCTTGCGCGCGGCCACCACCGCGTCGCGCAGGTCCTTGCGGGAGGCGTGGGAGGCGTTGGCCAAAAACCGCCCCTTGGTGTCGTTCACCGGGTAGGTCCGCCCCGACTCCGAACGCGGGAACGCGCCGCCGACATACAGCTTGTAGGTCTTCGCCACCTCAACCCTGGACATGCAGGTACGCCTCCAGACCCGTCCGGCCGCCCTCGCGCCCGAATCCTGATTCCTTGTAGCCACCGAACGGCGCGGCGGGATCGAAACGGTTGAACGTGTTGGCCCACACCACGCCGGCGCGCAGCTTGTCGGCCATCCACAGGATGCGGGAACCCTTGTCGGTCCACACACCCGCCGACAGGCCGTAGGGCGTGTTGTTGGCCTTCGCCACGGCCTCGTCGGGGGTGCGGAACGTGAGCACCGACAGCACGGGCCCGAAGATCTCCTCCCTGGCGATGCGCATGGACTGCTCGACGCCGGAGAACACCGTGGGCGCGAAGAAGTAACCCTTCTCCGGCAGCGGGCACGGGCTGGTCCACCGCTGCGCGCCCTCGCTCTCACCGGAGTCGGCGAGCTCCCGGATCCTGGCGAGCTGCTCGGCGGAGTTGACCGCGCCGATGTCGGTGTTCTTGTCCAGCGGGTCGCCCAGCCGCAGCGTGGCCACCCGCGCACGGAGCTTGGCCAGCACCTCGTCGGCGATCGACTCCTGCACCAGCAGCCGGGAACCCGCACAGCACACGTGCCCCTGGTTGAAGAAGATGCCGTTCACGATGCCCTCGACGGCCTGGTCGAGCGGCGCGTCGTCGAACACGATGTTCGCGGCCTTCCCGCCCAGCTCCAGCGTCAGCCGCTTGCCGGTGCCCGCGACCGTGCGCTGGATCTGCTTGCCGACCTCCGTCGACCCGGTGAACGCGACCTTGTTCACGCCGGGGTGGTCGACGACGGCCGCCCCGACGTCGCCCGCGCCCGGCAGCACGTTGACCACACCGGGGGGCAGGCCGGCCTGCTGGCAGATCTCGGCGAACACCAGCGCCGTCAGCGGCGTGGTCTCGGCGGGCTTGAGCACCACCGTGTTGCCGGTGGCCAGCGCGGGCGCGACCTTCCACGCCAGCATCAGCAGCGGGAAGTTCCACGGGATGACCTGCCCCGCCACGCCCAGCGGGCGCGGGTCGGGGCCCAGCCCCGCGTGGTCGAGCTTGTCCGCCCAGCCCGCGTGGTAGAAGAAGTGCGCCGCCGCCGTGGGCACGTCCGCGTCGCGCGACTCCTTGATCGGCTTGCCGTTGTCCAGCGTCTCCAGCACGGCGAGCTCGCGCGCGCGTTCCTGGAGCAGCCGGGCCAGGCGGAACACGTACTTCGCGCGTTCGGCGCCGGGCATCGGCCCCCACACACGGTCGTACGCCTTGCGCGCGGCCTTCACCGCGTTGTCCACGTCGGCGGGCCCCGCCGTGCCGACCTCGGCCAGCACCTCCTCGGTGGCCGGGTTGAGCGTCTTGAGCGGCTCGCCCGTCCCGTCGACGAACTCGCCACCGATGAACGGGTGGTACTGGGGCTTGAGGTTGGCCACCTCACGCGACTCGGGCGCGGGTGCGTAGTCCCACTGGCTCACGATCAGTCCAATGCGAGGTAGTCGGGGCCGCTGTAACGGCCGGTGAGCTGGGTGCGGCGCTGCAACAGCAGGTCGTTGAGCAGGCTGGACGCGCCGAAGCGGAACAGCGACGGCGTCAGCCACTGCGGCCCCGCGACCTCGTGGACGGCGACGAGGTAACGCACGGCGTCCTTGGTGTTGCGGATGCCGCCCGCTGGCTTGACCCCGCGCAGCTCGCCGGTGGAGTCGTGCCAGTCGCGCACCGCCTGCAGCAGTACGTGCGTCACCGGCAGCGTCGCGGCGGGGGAGACCTTGCCGGTGGAGGTCTTCACGAAGTCCCCACCCGCGAGCAGCGCGAGCCACGACGCGCGCCGGACGTTGTCGTAGGTGGCGAGTTCGCCGGTCTCCAGGATCACCTTCAGGTGCGCGTCCCCGCAGGCCTGCTTGACGGCGCGGATCTCATCGAACACCTGCCCGTACCGGCCGGCCAGGAACGCGCCCCGGTCGATGACCATGTCCACCTCGGTGGCGCCCGCGGACACGGCCAGCGCCACGTCCGCCAGCTTCACGTCCCGGCTGGATCGCCCCGAAGGGAACGCGGTCGCCACGCTGGCCACCGCGACCCCGCTGCCGTCGAGCGCCGCCACAGCCGTCGCGGCCAGGTCGGGGTACACGCACACCGCCGCCACGGGCGGTGCGTCGGGGTGGTCGGGGTCGGGGCGCCGGGCCTTCGCGGCCAGTGCCCGCACCTTGCCCGGGGTGTCGGCGCCTTCCAGCGTGGTCAGGTCGACCATCGAGATCGCGGTGTCGATCGCCCACCGCTTCGCGTCCTTCTTGATGCTGCGGGTGGCGAGGCCCGCGGCACGCTGTTCGACACCGACCTGGTCCACGCCGGGCAGGCCGTGCAGGAACCGGCGCAGGCTGCGCTCGTCGCGGGTCGCGTCGGCGAGCTCGGCCGGCAGGGTAGCTGTTGCCATGCGCGACAGGGTAGCCCGACGCCGGCCAGACGCGGCGCCGCTCGGTGCGGGCCGCGCTACTCCAGCTCCTTGATCTTGCTGCGAGGCACGCGCTTGACCTCGACACCGCCCCAGAACGCCAGTCCGGTGACCTTGACGACCGGGGCGCCGGGCGGTGCGGTGCGAGCCGCGCCCTTCTTGTCCCGGCTCTCGAAGCCGCCCATGATGCCGATTCCGGTGACGTCCACGACGACGTCGTCGGGCACGATCACCTCGATACCACCCATGATCGCGACGGCCGTGATCGTGGAGTGTTGCTCGGCGAAACGCGCGTGGCGCAGGTCGAGCTGCACGCCGCCCCAGAAGGCCACGCTGTTGTGCTGCGGCGGCACCACCCACTCGCCCTTGCGGTCGACCCCCGACATCACCGCGATGGAGAACGTGGAGCCGGGCCTGCCGCCGATGCGCCGGTCGGGTGCCGCCGGAGCGGTTTCGGCCGCCGGTGTCAGCGCCACGCCGTCGGCCGGAAGGTCGGCCAGCACGGGCTCCAGCTCGCCGACCGTCTTCGCGCCGTACACGGTGTCGAGGCGCTCCTCCAGCTCGGCCAGGGTGATCCTGCCCTCGCCCAGAGCCTTGTGCAGGAGCTGCGCGATGCGTTCCCGGTCGGCATCCGACGCGCGCAACCGCTTCGGGTCGGGACGTGGGGGCTGTTCGCTCACCCGCTCACCCTATCGCCGGAGCGGGCGCAGCGAAGGCCACCTTCACTGGGCCAGGTGCAGCGAGGGTGGCCTTCGCGGCGCTAGGTCGTGACGGGCCGTGGCGGATCATCGTGGGAGCCCCGCAGCACGCAGAACTCGTTGCCCTCGGGGTCCGCGAGGACGGCCCACCCCGTGCCGTCCGGACGGCGCTGGTCGTCGGCCAGTGTCGCGCCGAGGTCGAGCAGGCGCTGCACCTCCTCGTCCCGGGGCACGTCCGGCCGCAGGCAGAAGTGCAGACGGTTCTTCACCGACTTGGGCTCGGGAACCTGAATGAAGAGCAGGTTGCCCCCTCCGGGCAGTACGATCAGTGCCTCCGGGTCACCGGGCTCGTCCTCCGGAGACAGCGGCCGGTTCAGAACCGCGCTCCAGAACCGGCCCAGTGCGTACGCGTCCGCGCAGTCGACGACGGTGTTCTCGATGCTGCTTGCCATGCGGGGACCGTGCCGGAGAGGTGGTCGTCCGGACAACCGATTTCGGTCCGCGCAGGGGCGTTAGGGTGTCGCCATGGACGTTCTCGTCGTCGAACACCCGCTGGCCAGGGCGCGCCTGTCCACGATGCGTGACGCCCGCACCGACAGCGCCGCGTTCCGCGCGGCACTGCAGGAACTCACGGTCATGCTGACCTACGAGGCCACGCGGGACGCGCCGTTGACGACGGAGCGGATGCACACGCCGGTCGCCCGCACGGACGCCTACCGGCTGGCCGACCCGCCTCTGCTCGTGCCCGTGCTCAGGGCGGGGCTCGGAATGGCGGACCAGGCCCACAAGCTGATCCCGGACGCGCAGATGGGCTTCGTCGGGCTCGCCAGGGACGAGCGGACACTCGAACCGACGCCCTACCTGGAGTCGCTGCCCGCGTCACTGGAAGGGCGGCCGGTGTTCGTGCTCGATCCGATGCTCGCGACCGGCGGTTCGATGGAGTACACGATCCGCCTGCTGACCGAGCGGGGCGCCACCGACGTGACGGCCGTGTGCGCGCTGGCCGCGCCGGAGGGGCTTCGCAGGCTGGAGGAGACCGGTCTGCCGGTGCGCGTGGTCACCGCGAGCGTCGACGAGCGGCTCAACGACTCCGGCTTCATCGTGCCGGGTCTCGGTGACGCGGGGGACCGTCAGTACGGGGCGGTGTGAGGTGAACCGGCCCAGCCGGTGACCGTCGCCCGAAGCCCGCGCTCGTAGGCACGGCAGTACTCGAACCCGTCCGGCAGGGCCCGGCCCAGCTCGAACGACACCATGCCGTGCGCGTACGCCCACACGCTGCCCGCGACCATGTCGTCGGGCACGCGGGGAAGGGCGCCGGTGGCCACGGCCGCTCGCACCGCCTCGCGCAGGGGAGCCAGCACCGGGCCCGCGATGTCGTCCTCGGCCGGGGCGCCGCCCGGCGTGCCGGGGTCGCCGAACATGATCGGGTAGAGGTGGCGCTGGGTGAGCGCGAACGCGCGGTACTCCGTGCCGAGCCGCACCAGGTCGGCGATCGGGTCGCCGGTCGGTGCGGTCGCACGCAGCTGGTCGCCGAGCCGGCGGAACCCGTCGGCTCGCAACTCGGACAGCAGCGCGGGCTTGCTGCCGAACAGGGAGTACACGGCGGTCGTCGACGTCCCCACTTCCGAGGCGAGCCTGCGGAGGCTGAGCCCCCGCGGGCCCTCCTCCGCGACGAGCTCCCCGGCGCGGTCGAGCAGCTTCACCCGCAGGGCGTCGTCGTGGGTCTTCGGGCGAGGCATGGGGCCAGCGTATCGCCGGGAACGGCCGCTGTGCCGATCTTGCTCGGGGGTAGGCGTGCTGACCTGCGAAGATCCACTAAAGGGACCCCCCTGTTTGTGGGGTTGGTGGGGGTGTGTAATCTTCTTTTCGTCGCCGGGGAGACCGGGCCGGGCCGGAAGGGCCGGGTGCGGGTTACTCGGTACAGGGGAATGCGAACCAAACTGCTTGTTGTGGTAGTGTGGGTGTTCCCTGCGGGTGTGTTGACCTCCCTTGGAAGTGTGTGGGGTTGGTTGGTGCGCTCGGTGGATAACATATGGCTTTGTGTGTTGTTTGAGAACTCAACAGTGTGCTAGTGATTGTCATCTAGTGGTGATGATTGTTTTGAACCCTTTGTGGGT
>NZ_VCEK01000003.1:0-99 GCF_005862235.1 Saccharomonospora piscinae
ATGCGGACACGGCTACGCAGGCTGCGGACACGGCTACGCAGGCTGCGGACACGGCTACGCAGGCTGCGGACACGGCTACGCAGGCTGCGGACACGGCTA
>NZ_VCEK01000003.1:198-328382 GCF_005862235.1 Saccharomonospora piscinae
ACGGGTCAGTCGAACAGCCGGTGGGGCATCGGCTCGTCGACGGCCTCGATGGTCAGGTCGTGTCCCCGGCCCGCGAACGAGCCGCCGAGCTCCTCGGTGTACACGCACACGCCGGTACCCACGTCGAGTCGCACCCGATGGGCCTCGGCGTAGCGCAGGTCCGGCTCCCGCGCGCGTACCGGCTCGACGCCCATGTCGGCTTCGATGTCCTCGCTGATCCGGGAGAACAGCAGCGGGCAGCAGGAGCACCGCGGATCGTAGTGTTCGCCCGGTACCAACTCGGCCTGCCACGCACGTCTGCCGTGGTGCACGACCTCGCCCAAGCCGTGGTGCTCCACCGGCGTACCCGCCACCGGAAGACCCTGGTCGGTCACGACGCCGAGCTCGCGCGGATTGAGCATCGCCACCCACCGGTAGTCCTGGTACATCGGGTCGTCGTCGGGCAGCGAAGTGTGTGCGGCCCGCTGCCGGTCCAGCACGCGGCCGTCCAGCGTCTCGACGCGCAGGTCGCCGGGGCGGCGCAGCCACGCGCGAACTGCGGTATCGGTGCGCCCCTCGCGGCGCCAGGTCACCGTGAACCGCAGCGTTCGCCACCGGCGCGGCGACGACAGGGCCAGCGCGGTGAACGCGTCCACGGTCGGTGCAGACGGTGCTGCCATCGGGGGATTGTCGCAGCGCCGGACGTCGTCATGCACGAGAATTCCGGCATGAACGGCGTGGACGTACTGACCGACGGATTCGCCAGGGTCGCCGAGGCCGTACACGGGGCCGCGCGCGGCCTGGACCTCGCGGCACTGCATCACCGCCCCGACGAGCAGGCCAACTCGATCGCCTGGCTGCTCTGGCACCTCACGAGGGTGCAGGACGACCACGTGTCCGATGTGGCCGGTGTGGAACAGGCATGGGAACAGGGCTGGGCGGACCGCTTCGCGCTGCCGTTGCCGCCGGGTGACACGGGGTTCGGCCACACGACCGAGGACGTCGACGCGGTCCGGGTCGACTCGGCGGAGCTGCTGACCGGCTACCACGACGCGGTGTACGAGAACACCCTGTCGTACCTCGGCGGTCTCGATGACGACGATCTCGACGTCGTCATCGACGAGTCGTGGACGCCGCCGGTCACGTTGGGCGTGCGGCTGGTCAGCGTCGTCGCCGACGACCTGCAGCACGCCGGGCAGGCCGCGTACGTGCGGGGTCTCTCGCTGCGTCACTGACGCGCGCCGTGCTCGCTCGGCGCAACTGACCGAGCGTGACGTGGGACGATGGCGCCATGCCCACGCTTCGCCTGACCGGCAACGCCGACGCCGACGAACTGCTCAGCCACGATGCGTTCGCCGTTCTCACCGGATTGCAGCTCGATCAGCAGTTCCCGATGGAACACGCCTTCATGGGACCGAAGAAGATCGCCGACCGGATGGGTGGCTTCGACATCCACCGGATCGCCGAGACCGACCTCGACGAGTTCGTGGAACTGTGCGTGCAGCCGCCCGCGATCCACCGCTACGGCGCGTCGATGGGCAGGCGGGTCCACGCGCTGGCGCACCACGTGCTGGAGCACTACGCGGGGGAGACCGAGCGGATCTGGACCGACGGCGACCCAAACGGCAAGCAGGTGCTGCGCCGGTTGAAGGCGATGCCCGGCTTCGGGGACCAGAAGGCCCGGATCTTCGTGGCGATGCTCGGCAAGCAATTCGGCGTCACCCTGCCGGGCTGGCGGGAGGCGGCAGGCGCCTACGGGGAGGCGGGCTCCCGCCGCTCCATCGCCGACGTCACCAGCCCGGAGGCACTGGCCGAGGTGCGTGCGTTCAAGAAGGCCGCGAAGGAGGCCGCGCGGCAGGACTGAGCGTCCGGGTGTTCGCGGTCACGGGGCTCCCGGTTGCCACCCCCGGTGGACTAACCCGGTCAGCTCTCGCGTTCTGTGCGCGTCGCCACTACCGTAACCGGAAGCCGACCGAAATGGAGCGGGTACCGCGTTGTGCTTATAGCACACCGATTGTCATGATCGGAAGCTTGCTGTCGGTGTTGTCACACGTGTTTCCGCGTTGTTGCTGGTAGCAACGCTGGGCGTCCCTCGTCGGGCTGAGCTCGGCAAAGCACTCTGTTACGTTGTTTGAATATGTCCGGAAAGCACTCGGAGCGTGCGAACGGCGATATTCTATCGACGGGCCGCATTGTGATCGAAACGCCAACCAAGCGTGACGGAGCGGCTCTCTGGCGAATAGCCCGTGATTCGCAGAAGTTGGATCTGAACTCCTCGTACCAGTACCTGTTGTGGTGTGTTGATTTCGCCGACACCTCGGTGGTGGCACGGGTCGACGGGGAGGCCGTGGGGTTCGTCATCGCCTATCGTCGGCCCACCGAGCCCGATGCCGCGCTGGTGTGGCAGGTCGCCGTGGACGCGTCCCAGCGAGGGCGTGGCCTGGCAGGCACGTTGCTCGACGATCTGTTCGGCCGCCTGGTGAACGACGGGGTGCGGTACCTGGACACCACCATCACGCCGGACAACGACGCGTCGATCCGGTTGTTCGCGTCGTTCGCCAAGAGGTGGAACGCCACGCTGGAGTCGTCCCGGCTGTTCGAGGCCGACGACTTTCCGGACGTCCACGAGCCCGAGGACCTGTACCGCATCGGGCCGCTCTCGGCGCCCCCAGCGACAGTCGTGAGCGATTGACTCGCGAATGTGACCCATGTCGCGTCATTCGACTAGTTCCAATATCAGGAGACTGAGACACGTGAGCATCTTCGAAACGCTCGAGTCCGAGGTGCGCAGCTACAGCCGTGGCTGGCCCACCGTGTTCGACCGGGCACAGGGCAGCTGGCTCTACTCGGAAGATGGCAAGCCTTACCTCGACTTCTTCGCCGGCGCCGGAGCGCTGAACTACGGGCACAACAACCCGGTGCTCAAAAAGGCGTTGATCGATTACATTTCGCGCGACGGCGTCACGCACGCGCTCGACATGTACACCGTCGCGAAGCGTGACTTCCTGGAAGCGCTGAATGACGTCATCCTCCAGCCACGCGAGCTGGAGTACAAGGTCATCTTCCCGGGGCCCGGCGGCGCCAACGCCGTCGAGGCCGCGCTGAAGCTGGCGCGCAAGGTGACCGGCCGGGAGTCGGTCATCAACTTCACCAACGCCTTCCACGGTATGACACTGGGTGCGCTGTCGGTGACGGGCAACTCGATGAAGCGCGGCGGCGCGGGCATCCCGCTGGTCCACGCGACGCCGATGCCCTACGACAAGTACTTCGACGGCGCGTACCCCGACTTCCTGTACTTCGAGCGGCTGCTGGAGGACTCCGGTAGTGGCCTGAACGAGCCCGCGGCCGTCATCGTCGAGACGGTGCAGGGTGAGGGCGGTATCAACGCCGCGCGCCTGGAGTGGTTGAAGGGCCTGTCGGATCTGTGCCAGCGGCACGGCATCCTGCTGATCCTCGACGACGTCCAGATGGGCTGCGGGCGTACCGGGCCGTTCTTCAGCTTCGAGGAGGCCGGGATCAAGCCCGACATGATCTGCCTGTCGAAGTCGATCGGCGGGTACGGGCTGCCGTTGGCGATCACGCTGATCCGGCCGGACCTCGACGTCTGGTCGCCGGGCGAGCACAACGGCACCTTCCGCGGCATCAATCCCGCGTTCGTCACCGCCGCCGAGGCGCTGCGTACCTACTGGAGCGACGACACGCTGGAGAAGGGCACCCGCGCCAAGGGCGACGCGGTGGGCCGGGTGTTCACGGAACTCGTGGACCGGCACCCGGACGCCGGTCTCGTGGCCAAGGGCCGTGGCCTGGCCAGGGGCCTCGAGTTCGCCAGCGGAGAGGTCGCCGGAAAGGTGTGCGCCGCCGCGTTCGATCGTGGTCTACTCATGGAGACCTCCGGGCCCGACGGCGAGGTCGTGAAGCTGCTTCCGGCGCTCACCACGACCGACGAGGAGATCGAACAGGGTCTGTCGATCATCTCCGAGTCCGTCGACTCCGTGCTCTCCCACTGAGCACGGCACGCACAACCGATTCACGCGCAAGAGGAGAAACCTTGATCGTTCGCACCCTCGACGAGATCACCGGCACCGAGGCCGACATCCAGCAGCCGAACTGGCGCAGCAAGCGCATCGTGCTCGCCAAGGACAAGGTCGGTTTCTCGGTCCACGAAACCACGTTGTACGCCGGAACCGTCAACGACTTCTGGTATGCCAACCACATCGAGGCGGTGTTCATCGTCGAGGGTGAGGGCGAACTGACGGACAAGGCCACGGGCGAGACCTACCAGCTCAAGCCCGGGTCGCTCTACCTGCTCGACGAGCACGACCAGCACCAGGTGCGGCCGAAGACGGACATGCGCACCGTCTGCGTGTTCAACCCGCCCATCACGGGTCGCGAGGTACACGACGAGAACGGGGTCTACCCGCTCGTCGTCGAGGACTAACCGCGAGCCGACTCCGGGTTTCGTGGGATCCGTCTCAGCGTGAGGCGGTTCCCACACCCCCCGATCGGGTATCACTCACTCGAACGGGGTTCAGAGAAAAGCCCACGACAGAACGGAAAAAACATAGAGGCACTCGGAGGAGGCGAGTTACGTGACTCTCGCGGAGAGCCGGACGTTAGACACCTACCCCACTCGCGTGACCGGTGAGGCGCAACTGCTCGACCGGACCGACCCCACGGTGTGGGGCGGCGAGCACGACGGCCCGATGGACGGGGCCGCGCTGGCCTCGCACGACTCCAAGGGGTACTCGATCATCGAGGGCCTGCTGTCCCCGGCCGAGGTGCAGGGGTACTGGCAGGAACTGGTGCGGCTCTCGTCGGATGAGGAACTCAAGACCGACGAGCGGGTGGTCACCGAGAAGAAGTCCGGCAACGTCCGGTCCGTCTTCGAGGTCCACCGGATCAGCGAGCTGATCGGCGAACTGGCACGGGACCCCAGGATCCTGGACCGGGCGCAGCAGATCCTCGGCTCGGACGTGTACCTGCACCAGAGCCGGGTGAACTACATGCCCGGCTTCCGTGGCAACGGCTTCTACTGGCACTCGGACTTCGAGACCTGGCACGCCGAGGACGGCATGCCGAAGCCGCGCGCGGTGAGCTGCTCCATCGCGCTCACGGACAACTACCCGTTCAACGGCGGCCTGATGGTGGTGCCCGGGTCGCAGCGGACGTTCGTGCAGTGCATCGGTGAAACGCCCGACGATCACTACAAGGCGTCGCTCAAGGAGCAGGAGATCGGCGTCCCGAGCGAGAACGACATCACGAAACTCGCCGCCGAGCACGGTATCGACCAGTTCACCGGGCCGGCGGGGTCGGCGCTGTTCTTCGACTCGAACATCATGCACGGGTCGGGCAACAACATCACCCCGTACCCGAGGTCGAACATCTTCCTGGTCTTCAACAGCGTGGAGAACGCGCTGGTGGAGCCGTTCGCGGCGAAGCACCCACGGCCGACGTTCATCGGCAGCCGCGACTTCACGCCGCTGACCCGCTGAGCGCGGTAGTTGAACTCGGAACAGACCGCGTCGGGCTGGGTGTAGTCGGCTTGACGCGGTCTGTTACCGTATCCGAACCTCAACGGCGCGGCTGGTGAGGTGATCGCCGCCACCGGCGTGGGCATCCTTGCTCGGGGTGAGGCCAGCCGAGGCGACGATGTGTGATTTGCGCGAGTACGGCCCCGCGCCGCCAGATTCGGGACTGGTGGCACGGGGCCGTATTCGTGTGCTGGAACGTCGCTGACCAGGGCTGGTTGGGTGGTACCCTATATGGCATGGTCAAGACTACGGTCTATCTTCCGGACGATCTCGAAACGAGATTGGACGCAGAGGCTGCGGCGTCTGGGGTCAGCAAGGCGGAGCTGATTCGGCGTGGAATCGCCATGGTCCTCGAAGCGTCCGGACGGCCGCGCGAGAAGCAGCCGCTCCCCGTGCTCCGCAGCGGGCAGTCCCGAGACGTCACCCAACTGGCCGAGGACGTTTCGCGTCAGATCAAGGACCGAGCATCTCGCAGATGATTGTCGTCGCAGACACGTCCGCTCTCTACGCCGCGTTCGACGCTGACCAGGAAGAGCATTCCGAGGCAGCGTCCGTCATGGAATCCGAGACACTTGCCATCTCACCGTTGGTGTTGACCGAACTCGACCATCTGATCCGTCGGGATATCGGCTTTCTCGCTTCCTGCGACGTGGCCGAGGCACTGGTGGACCGCATCAGTGACGGGCAGTACAAGCTGGCCGAACTGAAGCATACAGACATGATCGTCGCGCAGAAGGTTCGGCGACGCTATGCGTCACTGCGACTGGACCTTGCCGACGCGGTCGGTGTTCTCCTCGCGGACCGCTATCGCACTGATCGGATCTTCACGCTCGACCATCGAGACTACCGGGCGGTCAAGCCGTTGTCTCCGCAGTTCGACGCCTTCCGTCTGCTCCCGGCCGACGGTCGCTGAGCGAGCTGTTCTGGGGGCTTTCAGTCGAAGAGGCTCGTCTCCGAGTGGATCGCCAGCAGTTCGTACACCGGTCGCCCCCGCCGCCCGTCGATGGTGGTGGTGCGCACGACCCGCAGCCGCGCTGTCACCGGCCGGTCGAGGTTTTCCTTGATCTCGTCGAGCAGGTCGGGGGCCACCGCGCCCTGGATGGTGGCACCGGTGTCGCGTTCCAGGTAGAAGATCCGGCGCCGGGTGCGCACCCCGTCGAGCCTGCCCGTCACGGTCTCGTACCCGACGTCCTCGCGGGACTCACGCAGGCTGCCCTGCAACACCTTCGCCTGGTCGGTGGTCATGCTGCGCATGACCTCCTCACCGGCGGTGGGAGTGAGGGACAGCGCGACCCCGGACGTGCGCATGACGGCGTTGACGAGGTCGCTCACCGCGTTGCGCACGGTGTCGCGCTGGAGCAGCACGGCGTCGAGCGCACCGTCGTCCGAGCCGTTGACCGGCAGGAAGTCGCACAGCTCCTTGACCGCGCGTTCCGACAGCGTCTCGATACCGTCGGAGATGAGGGCACCCGGCAGCGAGGTCTCGGGGAACCCGAAGAACATGGCGTTGCCCGCCTGGCCGCGCTGGATCAGCGGGGCCTTCTCGCGGTCGGCCGGCTGTACCGACGTGATCTCGGTCTGCGGGTTGCGCACGATGTGGCCGATCTTGGCCGTGGCGTCCTGGAGCGCGCGGCTGATGTCCGAGGACGTGTACGCGTCGAGGTGGGCCGAACCCAGCATGGACACGCGCAGCAACGGGGACCGGGAGCGCCGCTCGAACTTGGCGTAGGCGGCCATGGCGGACGCCCTCGCGAGGTCGTCGAGCCACGTGCCGCCGGGGATGTTGTCGGCCAGTTGCCGGAAACTCACCAGCTCACCTCCGCGAAGCCCTTCACCGTGCCCGGCACGGGGCCGCGGGACCACACGGCCTCCCAGACGTCCTCGTCGCCGGGATGGCAGAGGAAACCGTCCACCAGGCCGCTCACGGGCTGCACCTGGTCGAGATACATCGCGGGCTGCTCGGCGATCACCCCGCGCAGGGTGAACATGCCGTAGAACGTGGCCCGCGCGGGGCCGTCGAGGCGCTTGAGCGTGCCCCACTCGTCGGGCACCAGCACCACGTCGACATCGTAGGGGACCTCCGCGGAGCGGACGGTGAGGCTGCCGCTGAGCCAGGCCCTACCCGACGGGATGAGCCGGCACACCACGCCCAGGTATCCGCTCAACGCGCTGAACAGGATCTCCCGCTCGTTCCGGTGCGGCGCGTCCCACACGAACCGCTCGTACAGATCGGAGAGGTCGGCCGGATGCCGCCCGGGCGGGAGAACGTGCTCCGACGTCCAGTGCGGTAGCGGCATGCACGATCCTTACCTGCTGGCGTGAACCGGGGATCACCGGGCAATTTATCAGCCTGCCCCGTCAGTGGTCGCGGCGCGGGCGGTTCTCCTCCGCCACCGCGATGTCCCGATCGTCGGGCCACTCGTTGCGCGCGTGCCACTCCGACGCGGTCAGCGGCAGGATGCCGTGCGTGCTGCCCTCGTCGGGCACGTCGTCCGGTTCGGGCCGGGCGCGGGGTGGGGGTTCGCCGAACCGCAACTGCGGTGCGACCCGCTGGATGCGCTGGGTGCGTTCCGCCTCCGGTTCCGGTTCGGGCCTGCCGCTGGCGGCGTATCGTCCCTGCTCCGAGCCGGTGGCGGGCTCTCCGGTCCCGGCCGCGCCGCTCCGGTTCCGGACCGATCGCAGGATCACCGCGGCCAGCACGCCACCCACGACGAACGCGATCAACAACCACAGCCAGATCTCGCCGAACAACCACAGCATGGTGCCCTCCTGCCAGCTCATGCCGCGCCGACGGCGCTACCGCACGGTGATCTCCACCCTCCGGTCGGCGGCCGACGTGCCGCGATCCGACAGTGGGCGGGTGTCGCCGTACCCGACAGGATTCACCTGCTCGGGTGACACTCCCAGGTCCACCAGTTCCTCGGCGACGACCTCGGCGCGTGCCTCCGACAGCTCCCCGGCGCTCTCCGGTTCCGCTCCGGGTACCCGCGCCACGTGCCCTCCTACCTCGAACCGCCAATCCGAGGGAGCGTCGGCCAGCAGCGCGGCCACGGCCGACACCGTGTCGAGGCCGTCGGGGCTCGGGTCGGCCGAGTACGGCCGGAACTCGATCGGGTCGTCGGCGAGGACGTCGTCCACGGCTCGTTGCAGCCGTGCCTTCGCGACGGTGTCCGGGTCGGTGACCGCGTCCGGAGTGCCGTCGGGTCCTCCCGCCGCGCGGCCCGGGGCGCTCACGACGGTCACCGAACGGACGCCGTCGAGCCCGCGGACCACCGCTCTCGCCAGCAGCGCCTCCCGTGGGGTGCCGGTGCGGACGGTGGCGTCGCGGCCGGTGAAGCTGACCTCACCCGGCAGGTTCGAGGCGGACAGCGCGTCCCGGGCTCGTGTGGTGAGGTCGGCCTCGATGCCCGCCCGTTCCACGGAGGTCGCCGCGAACGCCAGCGCGCCGGTGACCAGCACCGCCAGCGCGGTGAGAACGGCATACCGGCGTGCGGGTGGCATACCGCGACTGTAAGCCCGCCACGGCACCCGCGCCGGGCTCATGGCCGGGCGCGGGGCGGCGGCGTCAGGCGGACCGGGGCCGGGCCTCCTGCGGTGCGGCCGTGACCGGCTCGGCCTCGGGGGAGAGTGCCGTCGCCCTGGTCACGGCCGTGGCCGCGCCCGTGGCCGTCAGCAGGGGGGCGAGCTGGGGACGCTTCGGCGACACGCCGTCGCCCATGGACTCGCCCCGCAGCTGGCGGCGGATCCAGGGCAGCAGGTGTGCTTTGGTCCAGACCAAATCCGAGCGACGCAACGTCAGCCACGTCGCGGGCGGGGAGTCCTGCGGCCACGGCTCCCGCCAGTCGGCCTCGGTGGGCACGCCCAGCACCTCGGCGGCGCGCAGTGCGATCCTGCGGTGGCCCTCCGGGGTGAAGTGCAGGCGGTCGTCGCTCCACGCGCGTCCGTCGTGCAGTGTCCGCATCGCCCACAGGTCGACGACCTTGGCGCCGTGCCGGTCGGCGATCGCCCACAGGTGGGCGTTGTAGATACCGACCTTGCTGCGCAGGATGCTCATCACCGACAGCCCCTTGGTGTCGGGGCCGGTGAAGATCAGGACGTCGATGCCGACCTCACGCAGGCGCGCGACGCCCCGTTCGAACTCGGCCGCGACCTCGTCGACGTCGGCGCCGGGGACGATGATGTCGTTGCCGCCCGCGCACACGGTGACGAGGTCGGGCCTGATGTCGAGCGCGACGGGAAGCTGCTCCGTCATCACCTCGTCGAGCATCTTGCCGCGCACCGCCAGATTCGCGTAGCGGAAGTCGTCCCTGCCGTCCGCGAGCACCTCCGCCAGCCGGTCCGCCCACCCCCGGAACGTGCCGTCGGGCCACTCGTCGTTGAGTCCCTCGGTGAAGCTGTCCCCGATCGCCACATAGCTGTCGAATCCCGTCACGAACGTCTCCTCCCACCAACGCTCTGTGGAGTTACGCGATCTCTTCGCGCCAGCGTGCCCCCGTGAGGTCGACCTACGCTACCGTTATTCAGATCGCAAGCCCCAGTTTTGACAATTTTCCCGCACCCGCGCTGGCTGTTTCGGAGGGTGTGTCGAACGTCTCGAACCGTCGGTGCCGTGGATTCGCCGCGTACGGCACGCTGGGAGGCGTGACTGACGGTCCCACGAGCACCGCCCGGCGGGAGTCGCTGGCCACGCTGCTCGGTGGCCGCCGGGGCGCACTCGACGCCAGCCTGCCCCCGGTCGGGTTCGTGGCGGGTTGGCTGGCCGCGGACTCGATCGCGTGGGGGGCCGCCGCCGCGCTGGTGGTCGGCCTGGCGATCGGGTCGCTGCGGGTGGCGCGGGGTGGCAGGCCGCGTGCGGTACTCGTCAGCCTGGGCACGGTCGCGGTGGCCGCGCTGCTGGCGCTGTACACGGGGCGCCCGGAGGACTTCTTCCTGCCGCAGCTGCTGTCGAACGTGGCGAGCGCCCTCGCGTGGGCCGTCAGCATCGTGATCCGCTGGCCGCTGCTCGGCGTGGTGGTGGGCCTGGTGCTGGGGCAGCGAACACGCTGGCGGGCCGACCCGGACCTGCTGCGGGCGTACTCGCGCGCGAGCTGGGTGTGGGTGTTCGGGCAGTACGTGCTGCGGGTGGCCGTGTTCGGCGTGCTGTGGGCGGCGGGCGACGTGGTGGCCCTCAGCGCGGCCAGGATCGTGCTGTCGTGGCCGCTGGTGCTGGCGACGCTCGTCGTGAGCGGGTGGGTCCTGTACCGGTGCCTGCCCGGCGACCATCCGGGCCTGCGGCATCCGAGAGACCCCGCCGGAACGGTGGCGCGCGCCGAGGGGGATTCGGAGGCCGGCAGCGGCCCCGAGCCGAAGCGCGAGTAGCGGGCGCGGCGGGCTCACCGCGAGGAAGGGGCCCCCGGCGAGGGGGAGGTCCGGGGGCCGGTTTCCACGGTACTCGCATCAGGACGCACCGCGTCGGAACCGAACGCCCGCAGTGCCGCGAGCCAGGTCGCGCCGAGCACTCCGCTGTCACTGCCCACTACCGCAACGTCACCGAGCGCGGAGCGCAGGCCCGTCCGTACCGCTTCGCCCACCGGGCTCTCCGCTCCCAGCACGCTGCCGACCAGCACCACGGGAGCGCGTTCGCCGTCGTCGCGGGCTCCGAGGGCGGTCTCGGTCAGCAGGGTCGCGGCGTGTTCCACGATCGCGCAGGCCGCCGGGTCGCCGCTCGCGTGGGCGGCGCTCACGAGCGGCGCGTACCGCGCCAGCCGCACCGGTGCCTCCGCGTTCGCGGCGGTGATGAGCCGATACGCCGCGTCGGGCGCGGCGGGGTCGATGCCCGCCGCCTCCAGCACGGCCGTGGCGAGTCGGGACGGCGGGCGGTGGCCGCGCAGCACGTCGAGCGTCGTGCGCACGGCCTGCCTGCCGAGCCAGAACCCGGAGCCCTCGTCGCCGAGCAGCCAGCCGTAGCCGCCGACCGTCGAGACCATGCGGCGGTCGCGAATCCGGCCCGCGATGGAGCCGGTGCCCGCGACGAGCACGGTGCCGTCCGGCTCGGCGGTCGCCGAGACGAAGGCCGCCTCCGCGTCCGAGACGAGCGAGGGCGCTCCGGCCCGGGTGAGGCCGAGTCCGGCCCACGCCCGCTCGAACACCACGGCGACGGCGGGGTCGGTGAGCTTGCTGCGGCCTGCCATGCCGATCACCCAGGCACCCACCTCGGCGGGGTCGGCCGTGGCCAGTGCCGCGCCGACGGCGTCGGCCATTGCGGTCGCCGCGGCCTCCGGGGCGTGCGAGTTCGGGTTTGCGCCTCCCGCCGTCCCGCTGCCGCGCACCCGGCCGTCCGGGCCGACGACCCATGCGCGCGTGGACGTGCCTCCGGCGTCCACCCCGACCGCGAGGGTCATCGGGTCCTCGTCACCTTGCGCAGCCCGCGCGGCTGGTCCGGGTCGACCCCCCTCGCGAGTGCGAGCCCCAGGGCGAGCCGCTGCATCGGCAGGACCTCCAGAATCGGGGCGACTTCCTCGACGGACTCGGGCACCGGCACGGTCAGCGCCGCCGAGGGCACCGCGCGCGCCGCCGAGCCGACACACAGCAGGTCGGCGCCGCGCTCGGAGACCGCTGCCAGCACGTCCCGCATGGCCTCGCCGCCACGGCCCGCGCTGGTGATGCCCAGTACGGCCGTTTCGGCGTCCACGGCGGCCACCGGCCCGTGCAGCAGGTCGGCCCCGCTGTAGGCGCGGGTGGGCAGGTAACTCGTCTCCGCGAGCTTCAGCGCGCCCTCCAGAGCGGTGGCGTAGGAGTAGCCCCGGGCCGTGGTGAGGATGCGGTCGGCGAAGCGGTAGCGCTCGACGGCCCGTTCGACGTCCTCCTCCGCGCCGGCCAGCGTCCTCGCGGCCAGGTCGCCGATGTCGGCGACGTGCTCGGCCCTGCCCCCGCGCACCGCGTCCACCAGCAGGTACAGCGCCAGCAGGGTGGCGGTGTAGGTCTTGGTGGCGGCGACCGCGTGCTCGGTGCCCGCCCGCACGTCCACCGACAGTTCCGCCGCCTCCTGCAACGGCGACGACGGCGTGTTGGTGACGGCGACGGTCAGCGCGCCCCTGGCGCGGGCGGCCTGGGTGACCTCCAGCAGGTCGTACGAGCCACCGCTCTGGCTGACCGAGATGAGCAGGACGTCGGTCAGGTCCTGCTCCGCGTGGTACAGCGTCGTCGTCGACGGCGACACCAGCCCGGTGGGCAGCCCGAGCAGCACCTCGACGAGGTACTTCGCGTAGAGGGCGGCGTGGTCGCTGGAGCCCCGTGCGGCCAGCAGCGCGAACCGGGGCGGGCGGGCCGCGATGGTCTCCGCCACGGCGGCGATGTCGGAGCGTGCCCGGACGAGCGCCGCGAGTACGTCGGGTTGCTCGGCGACCTCCGCGGCCATGTGCCTGCCGGGACTGGTGTCGTTCACGGTCCTCACCCTGCTTTCACCCGAGCCGGTCATCCGGGCCTCGAACAGGACCGGTCTAGACCAATACTACGTACGTTCAACGTACTATCCGAAGGGTACGTTCCAGGGTGAGGGGGTAGGTGTCGCAGTGAGGGAGTCGGCAATGGTGGAGACGCTTTCCGGCATACGAGCGCAGCGGGAACCCAAGTACTGGGCGCTCAAACAACACCTGCTCGATCTGCTCGAGTCGATGCCCGCCGGTGCGGCCATCCCGACGGAACGGGCGCTGGCGACGGAGTTCACGGTCTCCAGGACCACGGTGCGGCAGGCGCTGGCGGACCTGACGGCCGAGGGCCGGTTGCACCGGGTACAGGGCAAGGGAACGTTCGCCGCGGAGCCCAAGCTCGCTCAGCGGCTGGAGTTGTCCTCCTACACCGAGGACATCCGCGCGCAGGGCAGGGAGCCGTCGTCGCGCGTGCTCGAGATCGACGAGGTCCCCGCGGAGGGCGAGCTGCCGAGGCTGCTCGGCATTCGCACCGGGGCGCGGGTACTGCGGCTGCGCAGGCTCCGGCTCGCCGACGACGAGCCCATGGCGCTGGAGACCACGCACCTGCCGTCGTCGCGGTTCCGTGGCCTGCGCAGGCACGTGGCGACGGGCGGCTCGCTGTACGAGGCGTTGCGCGACCGCTACGGAGTGGTGCTGGACCGGGCGGAGGAGACCATCGAGACGTCGCTGGCCGGTCCGCAGGAGGCCGACCTGCTCGGTGCGGACGTCGGGATGCCGGTGTTGCTGCTGTCGCGGCAGACGTTCGCCGCCGACGGCAAGCCCGTGGAGTACGTGCGCTCGATCTATCGCGGAGACCGCTACAAGTTCATCACGACTCTGACCCGTCCGTGACCGGCCGGTCGCTCTGAGTCCACAGTAGACTTACCCGGCGGGTGTCGCGTAATCGTGCTCACGTTCGGGCAACATCGGGAGTCGTCGCGGCGATAACCCCGTTGGACGGTTGTCCGGGGAGTGCGACGGATCGGAACTATGAGCGACGGCAAGAAGCAGGTCGGCGACGAGGACGAGAAGAAGTCCGGGCTGGCCCCCGCCCAGGTGACGGCGGCGGCACTCGCGGCGGTCACCGCGGCGTTTCTGGGCTCGACGCTGGGCGTCTACGGCACGGTGCTCGGCGCGGGGCTGATCAGTGTGGTGACCACGGTGGGCAGCGAGTTCTTCATGCGTTCGCTGGAGCGGACGAGAGCCGCCGCCCGCGTGCTGCCGGGTGTGCGACGGCGTGGCCAACACGGCGAACAGGGTGCCGAGGCGTCGGACCCGCACCGCACCGTGTACCTCCCCGCGCCGACCCGGCAGCAGTGGGCGGAACACAACGCCGCAGTGGAGCGGACCCGCGTTCTGGCCTCCACCGGCCGCGAGGCGGACGCGAAGGAGCGCAGCCAGTGGTGGCGCCGCCGTGGCCCCGTCGTGGCGGCGACCAGCGCGCTCGCGTTCGTCATCGGCATGCTCGCCGTGACGGGCTACGAGGGCGTGACCGGCAAGGCGCTGTCCGGCGGAGGTGACACCACGGTCAGCAGCATCGTGCGCGGTGAGGCCGGGTTCGGCGGCGGGCAGCAGCAGGGGCGGGACAACACCGGTGATGGCCGGGACGGCGACCAGGACGGCGGCCAGGACGGCGACGCGGACCCGGGCGCGCCCGCCGACCCCACCGGCTCGCCCACCTCGCCGGTCCCGAGTACCTCGCCCGCCGACGACCCCGACGAGCGACCCGCGGAGGAGGAATCCACCGAAACTCCGGAACCCACGCGGTCGGAGCCCGTGGACGAGCCCACCACGACGCAGCCCGAGGAACCCGAGCCGACCGTGCCCGGCGGCGACGGCGAACAGCCCGGTTCGCAGCCCTAGGCGGACCGGGCCGTCAGGCCCTCCCGCAGCGCGCGGGCGGCCTCGGCGGGGTCCTCGGCCTCGGTCACGGCCCGCACCACGACGGCTCGGTCCGCGCCCACGCGGCGAACCTCGGGCAGCCGTTCCCGGTCGATACCGCCGATCGCGAACCACGGCCGCTCGGTCTCGACCTGCCCGGCCACGGCGCGCACCAGGTCGAGACCCGGAGCGGTGCGGCCGGGCTTCGTGGGGGTGGGCCAGCAGGGGCCCACGCAGAAGTAGTCGACACCGGGCTCGGCCGCCGCCTCCGTGGCCTGCTCCAGCGAGTGGGTGGACCGGCCGATGACCGGGACGTCACCGACGACCCGGCGGGCCACGGACACGGGCAGGTCGTCCTGACCGAGATGCAGGACGTCCGCGTCCACGGCGAGAGCCACGTCGGCACGGTCGTTGACCGCCAGCAGCGCCCCGTGCCGTCGGCACGCCTCGCCAAGCGTCTCCAGAGCCGCGATCTCCGTGGCGGCTTCCAACGGAGCCCCGCCCGTCTTGTCCCGCAGCTGCACGATGTCCACGCCACCGGCGAGCGCGGCGTCGGCGAACTCCGCGAGGTCGCCGCGCGCCGACCGCGCGTCGGTGCAGAGGTAGAGCCGTGCGTCGCGCAGCCGTGTCCTGATCTGGTCGCCGTCGAGACCGGGCATAACGCCACGGTAGCCGTCCCGGAGACCTCCGCCGACGCGGGAGTAGGCTGGGGACGTCCGCACGGGAGCCCGGCGAGGGCTGAGAGGGAGCGAGGCAGCGAACTCGCTCCGACCGTGGAACCTGATCCGGATCATGCCGGCGCAGGGAGCGTGATCTCTCATGAACGACAGCTCGGACGGCCTGGCGGTCGTGGGCGCGGGCGTCATCGGCCTTGCCGTGGCGTGGCGGGCCGCCGCCGAGGGCCACCGGGTCACCGTGCTCGACCCCCGGCCCGCGCGGGGCGGGGCATCGTGGGTGGCAGGCGGGATGCTCGCCCCCGTCGCGGAGGCGTGGCCCGGCGAGGAAGCCGCGCTGGCCTTGGGGGAGGAGTCGCTGCGCCGCTGGCCGCGGTTCGCGGCCGACCTGCGCGCCGAGGGCACGCACCCCGGTAGCGGCCTGTCCGAGTCGGGCACGGTCGTGGCCGCGTTCGACGGTGCCGACGCCGAGCAACTCGACGTGCTGGCGCGCTATCTCACCGGTCTCGGCAGGCAGGCCACGTTCGTCACGGGCCGCCAGCTGCGCCGCACCGAACCTGGGCTGGGCCCCGTCCGTGCCGGGTTGCTGGTCCCGGGCGACCTGTTCGTGGACAACCGCGCGCTGCTGGAGGCACTGCTGGCGGCGGCGAGGCTGCGTGGTGTGGAGTTCGTGCCGGAATCGGCGCGGGCACTCGCCGCCGACACCGTGTGGACCGAGTCCGGGCCGCGCCGGTTCGCCGCCGTGGTGCTCGCCGCGGGCGCCCACAGCGGCACCCTGCACCCCCAGCTGGCCGGGGCGGTGCGTCCGCTGAAGGGGGAGATCCTGCGCCTGCGTGCCCGGCGGGGCACGGTGCCGCCGCCGGCCCGCACCGTGCGCGCCGTGGTGGAGGGCCGCCCCGTGTACCTGGTGCCGAGAACCGGCGGTGGCCTGGTGGTGGGTGCCACGCAGTACGAGGCGGGCTTCGACACCACGGTGACGGCGCGTGGCGTGCGGGAGCTGCTCGACGCGGCCGAGCGCGTGTTCCCCGGCGTCGCGGAGTACGAGCTGACCGAGACCTCCGCGGGCCTGCGCGCCGGCAGCGACGACACCGTGCCGTACCTGGGGCCGCTGCGCGACGGCGTGTACGCGGCGACCGGGCACCACCGCAACGGCCTGCTGCTGGCGCCCGTCACGGCCGACGCCGTGCTGGCCTGGCTCGCGGGCACCGAGCCCCCCGAGGGGACGAGCGAGGCACGACCGGACCGCAACAGCAGTGAGGAGCGCATCGATGCGGGTCTCCGTCAACGGTGAGCAACGGGAACTGGCCGACGGCAGCACGGTCGCCGACGTGGTGGGAACCGCCGTCGGCGACGCGAACGGCGCCCGGGGGATCGCGGTGGCCGTCGACGGCGAGGTGGTCCGGCGCGGCCACTGGCCGGAGGTCGTGGTGGCCGACGGCGCCGAGGTGGAGATCCTGACAGCCGTGCAGGGAGGGTGAGACCGATGAACACCGAACCGGCGACACGCGACGCCAGCGCGGACGACGGCGACCAGTTCGTCGTCAACGACCACAAGCTGACCTCGCGGTTGATCATCGGAACCGGGGGAGCGAGCAACCTGAAGGTGCTGGAGCGGGCTCTGGTGGCGTCCGGCACCGAGCTGACGACGGTCGCGATGCGGCGCGCGGACGCCGAGGGCGGCTCGGGCGTGCTCGACCTGCTGCGCCGCCTGGGCATCGAGCTGCTGCCGAACACGGCGGGGTGCCGGACCGCGGCCGAGGCCGTGCTCACGGCGCGGCTGGCCAGGGAGGCACTCGGCACCGCGCTGGTGAAACTGGAGGTCCACGCCGACGACCGGACATTGCTGCCCGACCCGGTGGAGACGCTGGAGGCCGCCGAGCAGCTGGTGGCCGACGGGTTCGCCGTCATGGCGTACACCAATGACGACCCCGTGCTGGCGCTGCGGCTGGAGGAGGCCGGGTGCGTGGCGGTGATGCCGCTGGGCTCGCCGATCGGGACGGGGCTCGGCGTCCGCAACCCGCACAACATCGAGCTGATCACGTCGAGGGCGAGCGTGCCGATCGTGCTCGACGCGGGGATCGGCACCGCCTCCGACGCCGCGCTGGCGATGGAACTCGGCTGCGACGGCGTGCTGCTGTCCACGGCGGTCACGCGCGCGCAGGACCCGGAACGGATGGCGCACGCCATGCGTTCCGCCGTGGTCGCGGGACGGCTGGCGCGGCAGGCCGGGCGCGTACCCCGGCGCTTCTGGGCACAGGCTTCCAGCCCTCCCCGATGATCGCGCGGCCGGATTCGCGGTGACGGGACCGGCACGTAAGGTGTACGGCAATCTCCGGCCACGTGAGCGGAGCGCGCATCGAAGGAGCCGACGTGACCGACTCGACCGAGTCGTCGCCCGACGTACCCGGCAGGCTGTTCCTCATCATCGGAAGGCTGTCGCGGTCGCTGCGGCAGGCGAGCGCGCCGGGGCCCGGCCACGGCGCCATCTCGGCCATGGCGACGCTGAGCGCGTGCGGGCGGATGCGGCTGGGTGACCTCGCCGCCAGGGAGGGCGTCGCGGCGGCCACCATGTCGCGCATCGTGTCCGCCCTGGTCGACGCCGGGTACGTGCACCGTGAGTCCGATCCCGTGGACCGCAGGGCGTGGCTGGTGGCGCTCACCGACGAGGGCACGCGACTGCTGTCCGACGTGCGTTCCACCCGCATCCACGAGCTGAGCACGCGCATCGAGCGGCTCTCACCGGAGCACCGGCGGTCGCTCGACGCGGCGGTGCCCGCACTCGAAGCCCTGCTGGGTGACGAAGAACGCCGGGACTGACCCGGCCGGTGGCGGCGCTACCGCGCCGGTTCGTCGGCCACCCGCCAGAACGCCGACACCGGGCCCACCTTCGCGCCCATGGGGTAGGAGTGCTCGACGGCGTGGGAGACGTACCACTTGCCGAAGAGGGCGGCCTCGGTGACGGACATGCCGCGGGCGAGACCCGCGGTGAGCGCCGAGGCCATCGCGTCGCCCGCGCCGTGCGTGTGCGGCGTGTCGTGCCGAGGCCCCGGCAGCTCCACGAACGTGGTGCCGTCGAAGAGCAGATCCACGCACTCGGGGTCGTCGGTGAGGTGCCCCGACTTCACGAGCACGGAGCGAGGACCGAGCTCCCGCAGCGCCACGGCCGCGTCCCGCATCTGCTCCCTGCCGGTGACCTCTAGGCCGGTCAGCAGGCGCACCTCGTCGAGGTTGGGCGTCAGCACGGTCGCCACGGGCAGCAGGCGCTCGCGCAGGACTGCCAGGCCAGCGTCGTCGAACAGCGGGTGGCCGTGCATGGACGCGGCCACGGGGTCGACGACGAACGGCACCCCGGTGTCGCCGCCAATGCCCACCCGCTCGCAGGCGTCCGCGACCGCCTCGATGATCTCGGCTGAGGCGAGCATCCCGGTCTTGGCGGCGTCCACGCCCATGTCGTCGGCGACGGCCTCGATCTGGCCTGCCACGACCCGCGCGGGGATGTCCGAGCGGTCGTGTACGCCGAGCGTGTTCTGCACCGTCACCGCCGTGACGGCGACGAGCCCGTGAACACCGCACGTGAGGAACGTGCGCAGGTCGGCCTCCAGCCCGGCCGCGCCTCCCGAGTCCGATCCCGCGATGGTCAGCGCCGACGGCGGTCGCATCTCGCTCATGTCCCCAGTGTGGTGGACCACCTCCGGCCCACCGGTCGCAGGTCCCGGGGGACCCGGCTTCACCCGTTCGGGCAGTCGTTCAGCGCGTGTTCACCGACTCGCCGGGTCGTGCTCGGCCTCGGGGCAGCGGACCGTGCCAGCCTCGCCCGCATGACGATCTCTCCCTCATCGCGGCGCCGGGGCGTCGCGTTGGCGGTCGCCGCCGCCTGCCTCGTCCTGCCCGCCACGCCCGCCGTGGCCGAACCGGGCGAGTCGCTCGCCGACGGCGTCGGCTACCGGCCGCTGGACCTGACCACCGCGCACGGCCCCGTGCGTGGGCACCTGCTGGCCGTGGACCTGCGGCACGCGCGGCTCGACCTGCTCCACCCCGGCAGCGTGGCCGCCACCGACGAGATCCCCGACCTGGCCGAAGCCCAGGGCGCACTCGCCGGGGTCAACGGCGACTTCTTCAACATCTCGTCCTCCCATGAGGGTGTGGCGGCGACGGGTGCCTCCGTTGGACCGGCGGTGGCGGAGGGGCAGGACCTCAAGGCCGCCGTTCCCGACGCACAGCGGTTCGGCCCCGCACTGCCCGCGACCACCTCCACCCGCGACGTGCTCGGCGTCGGGGTGAACCGCCAGGCGAGGGTCGGCGAACTCCGCCTGACGGGCACGGTTCGGTCCGGGCCGCTGCGCTACGACATCGAGGGCTACAACACCTATGCGCTGGCCGAGGACGGCATCGCCGTGTTCACCAGCGAATGGGGTGACGCCAACCGCGTGCGGGCCACCTGTGGCAGCGACACCAGCCGCACCGCGCCGTGCAGCGAACAGACCGAGGAGGTCGTCGTCCGCGACGGTGTCGTGGTCGCCGAACGCGACCGGCCCGGCGATGGCCCGATCCCCGAGGACACCGTGGTGCTCGTCGGCAGGGAGGACGGCGCGGCGGAACTGGAGGCACTGGACGAGGGCGACCGGGTCCTTGTGCGCCACGACCTGACGACCTTCGACGGGCCGCCGCTGTCCTTCGCCGTGGGCGGCTTTCCCATCGTGCGCGGGGGCGACGACCTCCGGGGCCTGGACGACACCGTGCTCGCTCCCCGCACCGCGGCAGGAGTCAGCGCCGACGGGCGCACCGTGTGGCTGGTCGTCGTGGACGGGCGCTCGGACGACAGCGCGGGCATGACCGTGGCCGAGTTGGCCGAGCTGGTGCGCTCGTTCGGCGCCACCGACGTGGTCAATCTCGACGGCGGCGGTTCGTCGACGATGGTGACTCGCGAGCCGGGCGCCGCGCGGGTCACCGTCGTGAACACGCCGTCGGACGGGCAGCCGCGTGCCGTCGCCAACGGCGTGGGCGTGTTCCCGCGCTGAGCGGGGACACGACTACGCAGCCTGCGGACACGACTACGTGGGCTGCGGACACGGCGTCAGTCGGCCGGGGCGGGGGAGTCGGGAGCGAGTCGCCAGAACGGGGACACGGGCCCGACTCCCTGGCCCAGCGGGTAGGACTCGGCCACGCACCGCTCGATGAACCGCTTGCCCACCGACACGGCGTCGGGCACGCCGAGGCCCTTGGCCAGGTGCGCGGTGACCGCCGAGGCGAGCGTGTCGCCACCGCCGTGCGTGTGCGGCGTGTCGTACCGGCGTCCCTCCAGTTCGACCACGTGCGTGCCGTCGGAGAGCAGGTCCACGCACCGGGTGCTGCCCGCGAGATGCCCACCCTTGACGAGCACCCACTGTGGACCGAAGGCCAGCAGCGCCTCGGCCGCCTCCCGCTGCCCCGCCTCCTCGGTGACGGAGATTCCGGTGAGCAGCCGCACCTCGTCGAGGTTCGGAGTCACCACCGTGGCCCTGGGCAGGAGTTCGGTGCGGATCGCCTCCAGCGCCTCCTCGCGCAGCAGCGGGTCGCCGTGCATCGACGCGGCGACGGGATCGACCACGAACGGGACGCGGCGCCCCCGGCCGATGCCGACGGCGTCCACGGTGGCGGCGACGGTCGCGATGATCTCAGCCGTGGCGAGCATGCCGGTCTTCGCCGCGTTCACACCCATGTCGCCGGCCACGGTTTCGATCTGCGCCGCCACCACGTCGGCGGGGATCTCCGTGAACCCGTGGACACCCACGGAGTTCTGCACGGTCACCGCCGTGAGTGCCGTGAGCCCGTGAACGCCGCAGGCGAAGAACGTCCGCAGGTCCGCCTGGATGCCCGCGCCGCCGCCCGAGTCGGACCCGGCGATCGTCAACGCCGTCTTGGGTGTCTCCGTCATCACTCCACCACCGGCAGGTACACCTGGCCGCCGCGCTCGGTGAACTCGCGCGACTTCTCCCGCATACCCTCCTCGATGGCCGTCATGCTGGTGAGCCCGTGTTCCTCGGCGTAGGCGCGCACGTCCTGGGTGATGCGCATCGAGCAGAACTTGGGCCCGCACATCGAGCAGAAGTGCGCCGTCTTGGCCGCCTCGGCGGGCAGCGTCTCGTCGTGGAACGCCCGCGCGGTGTCCGGGTCGAGGGAGAGCGCGAACTGGTCGTGCCAGCGGAACTCGAAGCGAGCCGTGGACAGCGCGTCGTCCCACTCCTGCGCGTAGGGGTGACCCTTCGCGAGGTCGGCAGCGTGGGCGGCGATCTTGTAGGTGATGACGCCGGTCTTGACGTCGTCACGGTCGGGCAGTCCGAGGTGCTCCTTCGGTGTCACGTAACAGAGCATCGCCGTGCCGTACCAGCCGATCTGGGCCGCGCCGATGGCCGAGGTGATGTGGTCGTAGGCGGGCGCGATGTCGGTGGCCAGCGGCCCGAGGGTGTAGAACGGGGCCTCGCCGCAGAGCCGTTCCTCCAGCTCCACGTTCTCCTTGATCTTGTGCATGGGCACGTGGCCGGGCCCTTCGACCATCACCTGCACGTCGTGCTGCCTGGCGAGGTGAGTCAGCTCGCCCAGTGTCTCCAGCTCGGCGAACTGGGCGCGGTCGTTGGCGTCGGCGATCGAGCCGGGCCGCAGGCCGTCGCCGAGCGAGAACGTCACGTCGTAGGAGCGCAGGATCTCGCACAGCTCCTCGAAGTGCGTGTACAGGAACGACTCGGTGTGGTGCGCCAGGCACCATGCCGCCATGATCGATCCGCCCCGCGAGACGATGCCGGTGACCCGGCGGGCCGTGAGCGGGACGTAGCGCAGCAACACTCCCGCGTGGACGGTCATGTAGTCGACACCCTGCTCACACTGCTCGATCACGGTGTCGCGGTAGACCTCCCACGACAATCTCGCAGGATCGCCGCCGACCTTTTCGAGCGCCTGGTAGATCGGCACGGTGCCCACGGGCACGGGCGAGTTGCGCAGCAGCCACTCCCTGGTCTCGTGGATCCGCCGTCCCGTGGAGAGGTCCATGATGGTGTCGGCGCCCCAACGGGTTGCCCACACCATCTTGTCGACTTCTTCCTCCACAGAGGACCAGACTGCGGAGTTTCCCATGTTGGCGTTGACCTTCACGAGGAAGTTCTTGCCGATGATCATCGGTTCCGTCTCGGGATGGGCGCGGTTGGCGGGAATGACCGCCCGGCCGAGGGCCACCTCCGAGCGGACGAACTCCGGGTCGACGCGCTCCCGTGCGGCCACGAACTCCATCTCGCGGGTGACCACACCTGCCTTCGCCCAGCCGAGCTGGGTGTCGTGCTTCCGGTCGGCGAGCCAGGGCTCCCGGATCGGTGTCAGTCCGCTGTGGACGTCTATTGTGGCGTTCGGATCGGTGTAGGGGCCGGAGGTGTCGTAGACGTCGAAGTGCTCGCCGTTCGACAGGTCGATGCGGCGGGCCGGAACCCGCAGCCCCGAGCCGGTGACGTGGTGGACCTTGCGCGATCCCGTGATGGGGCCGGTGGTGATGCTGGGCCGAACCTCGGCGCCGTCCGTGGCCGTCAAGAAATCTCACTCCCTACGCTGGCATTACCCAGTCAGGTTCCTGCGGTCGGCGGCACCGGGTCCGGACACGGACACCAGCCGCCCTCTCAGCCCGCCAAGGCGCGAGCTCCCGCGACTTTTCACGTTGTCCCGTCGACCATGCCACGCGGAGGGGCTCGACTCAACCCACCAGTTCGGTGGGCGAGGCGATCACGTCGACCATCGCGCCGCCGCGCAGCACGGTCACCGGCAGCCGCGTGCCGATGACCTCGGCGAAGAGCTGCCGCTGAACGCCCTGCGCGTCGGCGACCTGTTCCCGCCCGACCGTCAGCACGAGATCACCCGGCTTGATCCCGGCGCGGTGGGCGGGCCCGCCGCCGACGACCTCGACGACGCGCAGGCCCGCCGTCTGGCCGGTGCGTGCCGCCACGTCGTCGGGCAGCGGCGCGGGCACCCCGACGATCCCGAGGTACGCCCGGCGCACCCTGCCCTCGACGAGCAGCGTGTCGATGATCCGCCGGGTCGTCGCGTTGATCGGCACAGCCAGGCCGAGCCCGATGCCCGCGACCGCGGTGTTGATTCCCACCACCCGGCCCGCCGAGTCGGCGAGCGCGCCGCCGGAGTTACCGGGGTTGAGCGCCGCGTCGGTCTGGATCACGTCCTCGATCACCCTCGCCGCGTTGCCCTGGCGCACCGGCAGGGCGCGACCGAGCGCGCTGACCACGCCGGCCGTCACCGAACCCGCGAAGCCCAGCGGGCTGCCGATCGCGACCACGAGCTGACCCACCACCAGCGCGTCGGCGTCGCCGAACCGCGCGGCTTCGGGCGGCTCGCCCCCGACCCGGACGACGGCCAGGTCCGACAGCGGATCGGTGCCGACGACGTCGAACTCCGCTTCCGCCCCGTCGGCGAACGTCGCCGTCCCCTCGCGCGCGTGGCCGACGACGTGCGCGTTGGTGAGCAGGAAGCCGTCGTCGGCGTACACGACGGCCGAACCGCCGCCGCGGCCCAGCCGGACGGCGGCGACGTGCGGCGTCACCGATCGCGCGGTGGAGCTGACCAGGCGCGAGTAGGCGTCGAACGCGTCGTGTTCGGAATCGGCGTCGGACATGAGCGGCCCCTGTCGAAGTACACCGTCACCGCCATTCTGCGCCGGTGCGGGCCGCTCACGCACCGGCGTTCGCCGACGGCGTAGCTCAGGACTCCGGGAGCCAGCTGTTGCCCGGCACGCCCCACTTGTTCGCCTTCAGCATTTTCTTCGCCGCCCGCGCGTTCCTGCCGACGAGCCGGTCGAGATAGAGGTGGCCGTCGAGGTGGTCGGTCTCGTGCTGGAGGCAGCGGGCGAAGTAGCCGGTGCCCTCGACCTTCAGTGCCTCGCCCGCGAGGTCGACACCCGTGACCCTGGCCCACGCGGCCCGGCCGGTCGGGAACGACTCGCCGGGCACGGAGAGGCAGCCCTCCCAGTCGTCGTCCGGGTCCGGCATGGTCTCCGGGATCTCGGAGGTCTCCAGGCGGGGGTTGACGACGAGTCCCTTGTGCTGCACGCCCTCGTCGTCGGGGCAGTCGTAGACGAACAGGCGCAGGTCCACGCCGATCTGGTTGGCGGCGAGCCCCACGCCCTCGGCGGCGTACATCGTCTCGAACATGTCGTCGGCGAGCGTGGCCAGCGCGTCGTCGAAGGCCGACACCTCACGGGTGGGCTGGTGCAGCACGGGATCGCCTGCGATGCGAATGGCGTGGATGGTCACGTTTCGTCATCTTAGGCGAGCCGGACCGCCACCCTGACGCGCCGGGCGTGCTCCGGGCACCGGCGTGTCTCTCGTGATCTAATGGCAACCCGGGAGACAGCCATGATCACCTGAGCTGACGAGGGAGCGGAATGGACGCCGCGGAGTCGACGACGCCGGATGGGCAGCCGTCCCCGCAGGCCCGGCCCCACAGCGAACTCACCCAGCGTGAGCTGGAGGTACTCGCGTTCGAACGGCAGTGGTGGAAGTACGCGGGAGCCAAGGAACAGGCGATCCGCGACCGGTTCGGGGTGTCTCCCACGCGCTACTACCAGATTCTGAACAAGCTGATCGACAAGCCGGAAGCCGTGCGCGCGGACCCGATGCTGGTGAAGCGGCTCCGGAAGGTGCGGGCCTCCCGGCAGCGCACCCGCGCGGCACGGCGGTTGGGGATTGAACTGCCATGAGCATTCTCGACGGGGTGTCCAGGCCGCTGCGGGCCACCGGGCTGGGCCTGCTCGCGGTCGCCGTGGTCGCGGCCGCGGTCGGTGGCGTCACGCTCGTCTCGGGCGGCGACTCCGGCAATCCGGACAACGCGGCGGCCAGTTCGTCCGCACCCCCGCCGGACGAGGGCGAGGACTCCCGTCCCGACGGCGAGCCCTCCTCCTCGCCGCAGGCGCCGTCGGACTCGTCCGAGCCTGGGCAGCCCGACGGGGGCGACCGGCCGGGTGACGGCGGTGACGGTGACGCCGACGACCCCGACGGTGACGGTAGCGACGGCACGGACGAGCCCGGC
This sequence comes from Saccharomonospora piscinae, assembly GCF_005862235.1. GTDB lineage: Bacteria > Actinomycetota > Actinomycetes > Mycobacteriales > Pseudonocardiaceae > Saccharomonospora > Saccharomonospora piscinae. The sequence continues at coordinate 25,765 of NZ_VCEK01000003.1, forward strand.
GGCGCCGACGGCGGTCGCGACTCCGACCCGGGCACCGGTGACGGTCGTGACCAGCCGGTGTCCGACGACACCGGGGTCGCGGTGCGGGTCTACAACAACAGCAACATCGGCGGGCTCGCCGCCGAGGCGTCGGGCGATCTCCGGGCCGAGGGCTGGGACGTCGTCGAGACCGGCAACTACTCCGCCGGGGTCATCCCCGAGACCACGGTGTACTTCCGGCCGGGCACCGACGAGGAGTCCGCCGCGCGGTCGCTGGCCGACAGCTTCGGGATGCGAGTCGAGCCCCGCTTCGACGGGATCGCCGACGCCAGTCCCGGTGTCATCGTGATCGTGGCACGCGACTACGAGAACCCGCACGGCAAGTAGCTCCCGGCCGCTCACCGCGAGCGGGCGTACGCCTCCAGCTCGGCGAGCTGCGCCGGGTCGAGCGAGGGCCGCACCGCGTCCCTGGCCCTGGCCACGTGCTGGGCGGTGACCTCGCTGGCGTCGAGCGACTCCCGCATGGCGGCCAGCGCGGCCTCCCTGATCAGGGCAGCGCAGTCGGCCGCGGAGTAGCCGTCGAGCGAGGCGGCCAGCTCGTCGAGGTCGACGTCTCCCGCGAGCGGTGTGTTCCGCGCTCCCGCCCGCAGGATCTGGGCGCGTGCCTCGGCGTCCGGCGGCGGCACGTAGATCAGCCGTTCGAGCCTGCCCGGCCGCAGCAGAGCGGGGTCGACCAGCTCGGGGCGGTTCGTGGCGGCAACGACCACGACGTCGCGCAGCGGCTCCACACCGTCCAGTTCGGTCAGCAGCGCGGCCACCACCCGGTCGGAGGCGCCGGAGTCGCCGGACTGGCCCCGGCGGGGAGCCAGCGCGTCCACCTCGTCCAGAAAGATCAGCGAAGGAGCGGCCTCGGCGGCCCTGCCGAACAGTTCCCGCACCGCGCGCTCCGACTCACCGACCCACTTGTCCATCAGCTCGGCGCCCTTGACCGAGAAGACGTTCAGCGCGCCGGTGCCCGCCAGCGCCCGCACGAGGAAGGTCTTGCCGTTGCCGGGCGGGCCGTAGACGAGCACGCCCCTGGGCGGGGCGACTCCGAGCCGGGCGAACGAGTCGGGGTAGCGCAGCGGCCACAGCACCGACTCCGTCAGCGACTGCTTGACCTCCGTCATGTCGCCCACGTCGTCCAGGGTGATGCCGCCGGTCGACAGGGTGTCCGTGGTGGACAGCGACAGCGGGCGCACCGATCCCACCGCCTCCAGCAGGTCCTGCTGGCTCACCCGTGGCTCGGTTCCCTCGGGCTGCCGCAGCGCGGCGCGCAGGGCGGCGTCCCTGCGCAGGGCCACCAGGTCGGCGGCCACGAAGCCCGGCGTGCGCTCGGCCACCGCGCCGAGGTCGACCCCGGATTCGAGCGGGATGTCGCGCAGCAGCACGTTGAGCATCTCCGTCCGGGTCCGGCCGTCGGGCATGCCGAGCCGCAGCTCCCGGTCGAGCAGGTCCACCGCGCGCAGGCGGGGGTCCACCGACTCGGGGTGGGCCGTGGTGGCCACCACGGCGATCTCGGCGCCCGCGAGCGCGTCGCGCAGCCGGTCGAGCAGCACCGTCGCGACCGGCGGCGGCTGCGAGGACGGCAGCACCGTGTCGACGTCCGTCAGCAGCAGGACGCCCCGGCGTGACCCGCGTTCGGCCGACCTCGCGGCGGCCACGGCGTCCGCGAGCCGCCTCAGCGCCGCGTCGGGCTCCAGCACCGCCAGCGTCGGGCCTTCCAGCGTCACCACGGCGGCGTCCTCGGCGTGGGCCACCGACCGCACCAGCGTGGCCTTGCCGACGCCTTCGGCGCCGGACAGCAGCACTCCGAGCCGGGCCGAGGTACCCAGCCGGGCGAGCAGGTCAGGACGGTGGAACGCCAGGTCGAACCATTCCGCCAGCCGCTTCGCGGCCTGTTCGGCACCGGCGAGATCCGCCACCGGAGGCGGCGCTTCGTCCGGGCCGGTCGGGGCGGACGCCGGTTCGGCAGGCGCTCCGGCACCTGACGCTGGCGAGGTGTGTTCCGCCTCGGTCGTCGGGAGCACCGTGGTGGCGGCGGCTCCCGTGCCCTCCGCGGTCTGCGCGCCGGTCACATCGCCGGTCACGTCGTCGCCGCGCCACGACACCACGGTGGCCTGGCCGACCGTGACCGGGCCCGCCGGTTCGGTGGCCGTGATGGTCAGCAGTTCGGTGGTCCAGCTCGCCCCGACGGTGCGCGACAGCGTGCCGCGCACGGCGGAGACGTCCGATCCCGGCGGCGGTGCCACGTCCTGCGGCAGCAGCGAGACGGCGTCGCCCACGGTGAAGACCTTGCCCAGCAGGGCCAGGCGCAGCGTGTGCGGTGTCAGCGACATCCTGGCCAGCCGCGAACCCGCGACCGTCACACCGCGCGCGGGTGTGACGTCACACGGTTCCACGACCACCTCGGCCCCCTCGGCGACGCCGAGGTTCGCCATGGTCACGTCGTCGACCAGCACCACGCCGGGCGCCGACGAGCCGGGCGCACTCGCGGCCAGCGCCGCGCTGGCCCGCGCACCGGTGAGCCGTACCGCGTCCCACGCACGCAGGCCCAGCGCGTCGAGGATCTCCGGATGGAGGCGCACGATGCCCCGGCGGGAGTCGAGCGCGGACGTGGTGTGCCGAACGGTCAGCGACAGTTGAGGTGACGTCACGGAACCACTCTAGACACGAGTGGACACGCTCGGTGGGCTCAATCCCGGCCCGACCGCAATCCGATCCGCCGCCAGTCGCGCCGTCGGCCCCGTGCGCCCGAGCGCGCCCGCGGCGGGGCGACGTTCTCGGCCGGGTACACCCTCGGCACGTGCGCCGTGGTCCTCGGGCGCTTCACCGCGCGGCGAGCGGCGCCCGCGACCTTGTGGAACTGGGGCTTGCGCAGCCCGATCCTGCGCTGCGTGCGCCTGCGGCGGATCGCCCTGCGCTCCTTGGCCGGTGCGTCCCACGCCTCGGGGTGGTTCGCCAGCCAGTGGTACCGCCAGACGCCGTAGGGCAGGTGCAGCAGGTACAGCACCAGGATGCTCATTAGCACGAAGAGCGGGTACTGGATCGTCGCGGCAGCGGCCAGCCCCACCACGACCAGCAGCGGAGCGGCGGCCTTGGCCGGTACCCGCAGCTTCTTCACCGACAGCGTCGGCATTCTGCTGATGCACAGCGCGGAGATCGCCACCGTCCACACCCAGACGACCGCCTCCGCCGACCACCAGCCCTGGCCGAATTCGAGGCTGGCCATCATCGGCAGCAGTGCGAGCAGGCCGCCCGCGGGCGCGGGCACGCCGACGAAGAACTCGTTCGCGTACGGCGGCTGGTCCTCGTCGAGCAGCGTGTTGAAGCGGGCCAGCCGCAACACCATGCACACCGCGAAGATCAGCGCGGCGACCCAGCCGAACCGGCCGGGGTCGGGCAGCCAGACGTAGAGCACCAGCGCCGGTGCCACCCCGAACGAGATCGCGTCGGACAGCGAGTCGAGTTCCGCGCCCATCCGCGTGCTGGCGTCGAGCAGCCGGGCGATCCGGCCGTCGAGGCTGTCGAGCACCGCGGCGATGCCGATGGCACCGATCGCCAGTCCGAACTGGCCGTTCAGCGCGAACTGCACCGCGGACAGTCCCGCGCACAGCGCGAGCACGGTGATCGCGTTGGGCAGCAGGCGGACGCCGGGTGTGGTCCGGGACATGTATCAGTCCTTCGCAGCTCCGAGTTCGGCGAGTGGGGTCTCGCCGCCGATCGTGCGCTGACCCTTGCGGACCAGCACCCGGCTCCCGGGCGGCAGGTAGGTATCCACCCGCGAGCCGAACCGGATCACACCGTAGGTCGACCCGGCTTCGACGTGATCGCCCTCACCGACCTGGCAGAGGATACGCCGTGCCACAAGCCCCGCGATCTGGACGACGACCAGCCTGGTGCCGTCCTCGGTGCGCAGCACCACGGAGTTGCGTTCGTTGTCCTCGCTGGCCTTGTCGAGGTCGGCGGAGAGGAACGCGCCGGGCCGGTAGGACACCTTCTCGACCGTACCGCTCAGCGGTGTTCGCTGGACGTGAACATCGAACATCGAGAGGAACACGCTCACGCGGGTCAGCGGCTGGCCGGGCAGCCCGAGCTCGGGCGGAGGCGGCACGTCCTCGATCAACGACACCAGGCCGTCGGCCGCCGACAGCACCAGCCCGTCACCGGTCGGCGGCACGCGGCGCGGCTCACGGAAGAACGCCGCCGTGGCGACGGTACCCAGCCCGGCCAGCAGGCCGAGGCGGGGCGAGAGCTTGCGTAACAGGAGGGTGGCGACCGCTCCGCCCGCGACGAACGGGCGTCCCGCGGGGTGCAGGGGAGGGAGGGTGTCACGGACGAGGCGCGCGGCGTGGCCGAGCGAGTTGGCGCTCATGAACCCCGATTTTTCCGTATGGACGGGCCGGGTGCCGTCCGCCCCCCGACGTCGTACGCCACCCGGCCGCGGACCGTCGATGGTAGGGCGAAAAGCCCTCGTCGATAACCTGCTGTGTGGAAAACGTTACAAAGGGTGCCGTGAATGGTCGGGTCGAGGGCGGCGGCTCACAGCAGCAGCACGTCCACCATGCCGCCCTCCGGGACCTCGGTGACGTCCTCCTCCAGCACGATCAGGCAGTTGGCCTGCGCGAACGACGCGAGCAGGTGCGAGCCCGGACCTCCCTGAGGGCCCACGACACCGGTGACCTCGCCGTGCCGTGCGGTGTGCAGGCCGCGGCGGAACTGGCGCTTGCCCCGCGGCGAGGTCAACGTCTCGGTCAGCCGTGCCCGCACGTGGGGCCGCTGCACCCGCGTGTGCCCGAGGGCGGCCAGCAGCGCGGGCCGGACGAAGACCTCGAACGACACGAGCACGCTCACCGGGTTGCCCGGCAACGTCACCACCGGCACCCCGTTCCACTGCCCGCAACCCTGGGGGCCACCGGGCTGCATGGCCACCTTGCCGAACTCCACCCCCGCACCGGCCAGTGCGTCCTTGACCACCTCGTAGGCTCCCGCGCTCACCCCGCCCGACGTGAGCACCAGATCCACGCCGGGCAGCTTCGGTTCGAGGGCGGCGCGGAACGCGGCGACGTCGTCGGCGACACTGCGGACCGTCTCGACCCGGCAGCCCAGCGCGGCCAGCTCCGCGACGAGCATCACGCTGTTCGACTCGTAGATCTGCCCGTGCCGCAGCGGTTCCGGCGGCAGCACCAGCTCCGTGCCGGTGGACACCACCAGCACCGTCGGCGGCGCGAACACGGGCAACCGGTCGAGGCCCACAGCGGAGGCGAGGCCGAGGTGTGCAGGCGAGAGCACCGTTGCCGCGCGCAGAGCCGTGGCGCCCGCCGTCACGTCCTCGCCGGTGCGGCGCACGTGCGTGCCGGCCGCGACGGGCGTGGAGATCAGGACACGCTCGGTTCCCGCGTCGGTGTGCTCCACCATGACCACGCTGTCGGCCCCCGGCGGCATCGGCGCCCCGGTCATGATGCGGTGTGCGGTGCCGGACTCCAGCGGCGGAACGTCGGTGCGCCCCGCGGGGATGTCGGCGGCCACGGGCAACGCGACGGGTGTGCCGCCGGAGGCTCCGGCCACGTCGACCGCGCGCACGGCGTATCCGTCCATGGCGGAGTTGTCGAACGGCGGCAGGGAGACACCGGCGCCGACGTCCTCGGCGAGCACGAGTCCCGCGCAGTCCCGTAGCGGGAGCCGCACCACCGGCCGGTCGCCGACCACCTCGCGAACCCTGGCGCTGTGTTCTTCGACGGAGATCACGCGGACCATCCTCGCGGTCGCGGGGCGTCATGCAAAACTTCACCGCGCAGACGTCGCACAACAGGGGAGAGTCGCGTGCAGGTACAGGTTCGGCATCAACCCTCCTTCGCGGTGGCCAGGCTGTCGCTGGCGCCGCAGGAGCCGGTGCAGGTGGAGTCGGGGGCGATGGTCGCCACCAGCTATGGGATGCAGATGGAGTCACGCGCGCAGGGCGGCGTCATGAAGGGGCTCAGCCGTGCCGTGCTCGGCGGCGAGTCGCTGTTCGTCACCACCTACACCGCGCCGCCGCACGGCGGCTGGGTGGACGTCGCGGGCGGGCTTCCTGGCGACGTCCAGGTCCTCGAAATGGACGGCCGGGTGGGTTGGTGCGTCACCAGGGGGGCGTGGCTCGCCAACTCCCACGGCATCGCGCTGGAGACCCGCTGGGGCGGGTTCGGCAACCTCTTCGGTGGCGAGGGCGGATTCCTCACCCACGCACAGGGGCAGGGCCAGCTCGTCGTCGCCTGCTACGGGGCCATCGACGTCGTCACCCTTCAGCCGGGCGAGTACGTGACCGTCGATTCCGGCCACGTGGTCGCCTACGCCGACACCGTGCAGACGCAGCTGCGCCGAGTGTCCCAGGGCGTGGTGCAGTCGCTCAAGAGTGGCGAGGGCCTCGTCTTCGACTTCGCCGGACCCGGCCAGATCCTCACGCAGACGCGCAACCCGGACGCCCTGCTGGGCTGGTTGGTCGCGCGCATGCCGTCCAGGTGAGCGCGATGCGAGTCCACACCAGGCACACTCCCGCTTTCGGCGTCGCCCGCATCGAACTCACCGGTGGCGACGCCGTCGAGGCCCATCCCGACACCGTGCTCGCGCACAGCTACGGGGTGACGCGGTCCGGCAGGTCGAAGGGGTCCGGTCCCGTGGTCTTCACCGCCCCCGCGCAGGGCGGTTGGCTGGACCTGGCGCCCCGCGATCCGGGTGACGTCTATCCGCTGGAACTCGGCGGTCAGCTGGGCTGGTCGGTGGCGCGCGACGCGGTGCTGGCCAGGCCGGCCACCGTGCGTCACGACCACCCGTGGCCGGCGCACCAGTCCCTTTTCGGCGGTGACACCGGCTTTCTCAAGCACGTCAGCGGAACCGGCTCGCTGGTGCTGTCGTGCCGTGGCCCGGTGGACTCACTGACGTTGAAGGCGGGCGAACTCGTCACGGTCAACCCGCTGTTCGTGCTGGCCTTCCCCGACACGGTGCAGGTTCGGCTCCGCACGCTCGATCCCGCGCTGCCGCAGTCGATCCGGACCGGCGAGGGACTCGCGCTCGACGCGGCGGGGCCGGGAACCGTGTTCGTCCACACTCGCCGTCGCGGTTGACCGAGGCGTGCTCACAGCGCGTGTTTACCGCGAATTGACCATTGCCCTGAGCCGTTCTTCGGGTAGCGTGATCGACGCTTGGAACGCGGTAGGCACCACTGCCGCGTTGTGGTTTGTCACGAGGAGGACGCCGTGGCTGTCGGCACGGTCAAGTGGTTCAACGCGGAAAAAGGCTACGGATTCATCGAGTCCCCCGAGGGCCCCGATGTCTTCGTACACTACTCCGCCATTCAGGCGGAGGGTTTCCGGACCCTCGACGAGGGCGACCGGGTGGAATTCGAGATCACGGCCGGGCGTGACGGCCGTAGTCAGGCCGCGGACGTCCGAAAGGTCTCGTAGAACGTCGGTCCCGGTCTTCCGGTGTATCTGTCCTGGACACGAGACACTGGCGCCGGGACCGATTCGCGGACGTTAGGCTGCGCTCTGTGGCAGGCGAGGAGTCGGCCGACCTGACGGGTCGGCGGCTGGGCAATTACCGCATCGACGGTGTGCTCGGCCGAGGTGGCATGAGCGTGATGTACCGGGCCACCGACGTGCGGCTGGGGCGCAAGGTGGCGCTCAAGGTGATCGGCGAGCACCTCGGTGCCGACGCCGAGTTCCGCGAGCGGTTCGTCGACGAGGCACGCAACACCTCCGCGATCGACCACGCGAACATCGTGCCGCTGTACGACTTCGGCGAACTCGACGGGATGCTCTACATCGCGATGCGGCTCGTCGACGGTTCGGACCTGGCGAGCCTCGTCGCGGGACGGGCCATGCCGCCACCGCGGGCGCTGGGGCTGCTCGACCAGGTCGCCGACGCGCTCGACACGTTGCACGACCGCGGTCTCGTCCACCTCGACGTCAAACCGGCCAACGTGCTGGTGACCAGCCGGGAGTCGGCCCGCGAACACGTCTACATCGCCGACTTCGGGCTGACGCGGCGCGGGACCACGGGACACCGGACGCGCAGCGGCGACTTCCTCGGTTCGCCGACGTACGCCGCTCCCGAGCACCTGCGGGGCGAGCCGCTCGACGGGCGCACCGACCAGTACGCACTGGCCTGCATGCTGTTCGCCTGCCTGACCGGGCAACCACCCTTCACGGGGGACGTCCAGGCCGTCATCAAGGGACATCTCAGCGGCGACGTGCCGTCGGTCTCCGGTGCCGTGCCGTCGATCCCGCCCGCCGTGGACGACGTGGTTCGCCGGGGCATGGCCAAATCGCCGGAAAATCGCTACCCGAACTGCGTGGAACTCGTCGCGGCGGCGCGCACGGCAGTGGAGCGAAGTGGCGGCGCGCCGCGCGACCGCCGACAGGAAGCCGCCCGACACGGAGAGGGGGCGCCGGTGCAGCCGTTCGGCGCGCAACACGGCAACGGGCCGCAAGGTCCGCAGGGGCAGGGACCGCAGGCTCCGCAGGGGCAGGGTCCGCAGGGTCCGCCTCCCGGGCCCGGCGCGTTCGGCCAGCAGCCCCCCGGTGTCGGCCCGCCGGGGCAGGGATTTCCGGCGGGCCAGCCGCCGGGGATGCCTCCGCCGCAGCAGGGACAGCCCGGCCCCGGCTACGGGCAGCCGCCCGCACCGCAGGCCGGTCCGATGGGTTCGCCCTACGGCACTCCGCCACACGGCTCCCCGCCAGTCGGCGTCCCTCCCGGATACGGCCAGCAGGGCTATCCGCAACCCGGTGGACCCGGTGCGCCCGGCGGGCCCGGTGGAGGCGGCCGGAAGAAGTCCCCGCCGTGGTGGGTGTGGGCCCTCGTGGCGGCCGTCGTGGTCGGTGCGGGGATCGCCGTGGTGGTCCTGCTCACGTCCGGCGACGACGACGGCGGCGGCGGCGGCGGGGACAACGCTCCGGTGCCCGGCGGCTCGGAGACGTCGGACAACAGCACGCTGCCGGAAATCCCCGTCGGCCCGGGGGATCCCACCGGTGGCACGGACTCAGGGCCGACCGGCGGGCTGCCGCCGACGAGCATTCCGATCGTTCCCGGCGGCTGAGACCGCTGTGCGTCGCCCGGTGACGGCCGCGGCACGACCGGGCGGTGGTGCGCCCCGTTGCTTGCACTCGGCCCCGGAGAGTGCTAAACACGAAATTGGCACTCGGCACCGTCGAGTGCTAGGCGGTCGGTCGACGATCACCGCCTGAAGGTCGGGACGGTGAGGCCACGTTCGGCGAAACCCGAACTGGTCGTCCGTCGCGGGCACCGAGCCTGGCCGAGGACGTGTCCTGACTACCGGAGGACCACACTCAAATGGCCAAACTGATTGCGTTCGACGAGGACGCCCGCCGCGGTCTTGAGCGCGGCCTGAACACCCTCGCCGAGGCCGTCAAGGTGACGCTTGGCCCCCGTGGCCGCAACGTCGTGCTCGAGAAGAAGTGGGGCGCGCCGACGATCACCAACGACGGTGTCTCGATCGCGAAGGAGATCGAGCTCGAGGACCCGTGGGAGAAGATCGGGGCCGAACTCGTCAAGGAAGTCGCGAAGAAGACCGACGACGTCGCCGGTGACGGCACCACCACCGCCACCGTGCTCGCGCAGGCTCTCGTCAAGGAAGGGCTGCGCAACGTCGCAGCCGGTGCCGACCCGATCGCGCTGAAGCGCGGCATCGAGCAGGCCGTCGAGGCTGTCACCGAGCAGCTGCACAAGATGGCCAAGGAGGTCGAGACCAAGGAGCAGATCGCCGCCACGGCGTCCATCTCCGCGGCCGACAAGACCATCGGTGAGCTGATCGCCGAGGCGCTCGACAAGGTCGGCAAGGAAGGCGTCGTCACCGTCGAGGAGAGCAACACCTTCGGGCTTGAGCTGGAGCTCACCGAGGGCATGCGCTTCGACAAGGGCTACGTCTCCGGCTACTTCGCCACCGACCCGGAGCGGCAGGAAGCCGTGCTCGAGGACCCGTACGTCCTGCTGTACGGCTCCAAGATCTCGAACGTCAAGGACCTGCTCCCGCTGCTGGAGAAGGTCATGCAGGCCAACAAGCCCCTGCTGATCATCTCCGAGGACGTCGAGGGCGAGGCCCTGGCCACCCTGGTCGTCAACAAGATCCGTGGCACCTTCAAGTCCGTTGCCGTCAAGGCGCCGGGCTTCGGTGACCGCCGCAAGGCGATGCTGCAGGACATGGCCATCCTCACGGGTGGTCAGGTCATCAGCGAGGACGTGGGCCTCAAGCTGGAGAACGCCGACATCTCGCTGCTGGGCAAGGCCCGCAAGGTCGTCGTCACCAAGGACGAGACCACCATCGTCGAGGGCGCGGGCGACGCCGACCAGATCCAGGGCCGGGTCAACCAGATCCGTGCCGAGATCGAGAACAGCGACTCGGACTACGACCGGGAGAAGCTGCAGGAGCGCCTGGCCAAGCTGGCCGGCGGTGTCGCGGTCATCAAGGCCGGTGCCGCCACCGAGGTCGAGCTGAAGGAGCGCAAGCACCGCATCGAGGACGCGGTGCGCAACGCCAAGGCCGCCGTCGAGGAGGGCATCGTCGCCGGTGGTGGCGTGGCTCTGCTCCAGGCAGCCGAGGCCGCCTTCGGCAGCCTCAAGCTCGTGGGCGACGAGTCGACCGGCGCCAACATCGTCAAGGTCGCCGTCGAGGGCCCCCTCAAGCAGATCGCCATCAACAGCGGTCTCGAGGGCGGCGTCGTGGTGGAGAAGGTCAAGGGCCTGCCGCAGGGCCACGGCCTCAACGCCGCGACCGGCGAGTACGAGGACCTGCTCGCGGCGGGCGTGCCCGACCCGACCAAGGTCACGCGCTCGGCGCTGCAGAACGCCGCTTCCATCGCGGGCCTGTTCCTGACCACGGAGGCCGTGGTCGCGGACAAGCCGGAGAAGAACAACGGTGGCGGCGCCGACCCCACCGGCGGCATGGGTGGCATGGAAGGCATGATGTGATTTCCGCCCTCTAGCCACAGAGGTATGACGAGGCCCGGTTCCCGATCAGGGGACCGGGCCTCGTCGTGTCCGCAGCCTGTGTAGCTGTGTCCGCAGCCTGTGTAGTCGTGTCCGCAGCCTGTGTAGCTGTGTCCGCAGCCTGTGTAGTCGTGTCCGCAGGTTGTGTAGTCGTGTCCGCAGGTTGTGTAGCCGTGTTCGCACTGTGGGTAGCAGCCAACGTCGTACGTTCGGGCCTTTCGCTGTCCTAACGAACTTTCTTACGCTCCGTGTCGCTACTCTGACCGGGAGGTAGACATGGGCAGAAGATCCGCAACACGCCGCCGAGCTTCGGTGCTGGCGTCCGCCGTCGCAGTCACGTTGGCCGCTGTGCCCGCGTACGCGCAGCCGACGCAGTCCACCGACGAGGCCGGCCGAGCCGACGGGGCCGATGCCGTCGCGCTCCTGCGTGTGCCGACGCCGACCGCCGCGGAGGCGAACCGGCTCGTCGCCACGGGCGCCGACGTGGCACCCGCGCCCGGCGACGGCTATCTGGAGGTCTACGCGCACGGCCCAGAGGACCGGCGCGCCCTCGAAAACTCCGGGTTCCACTACGACGTCGTGATTCGCGACCTCGCCGCGCACACCCGCACGGTGCTCGCCGAGGACGAGGCGCGAGCCCGCACCGCCTCGGCGTCGCCGTTGCCCAGCGGCCGCAACACCTACCGAACCCTCGCCGACTACGGCACCGAGATGGACCGGCTCGCCACCGCGAACCCCGACTTGGTCCGCCCGATCACGTTGCCCCACCGGTCACTGCTGGGCAAGGAGGTGCGGGGCCTGGAAATCGCGCGCGACGTGGCCGACGGCGACGGCAGGCCCGTGTTCCTGCTCGTCGGTACACATCACGCACGGGAGTGGCCGACGGCCGAGATGGTGATGGAGTTCGCCCACGACCTGGTGGAGCACGACGGCACCGATCCGCGCGTCACCGGTCTGCTGGAGCGGGCGCGGATCATCCTAGTGCCGATCGTGAACGTGGACGGCTACGACCTCTCCCGGAGTTACCTGCAGGAGTACAAGCGCAAGAACTGCCGGGTGGTCGACGGCGACGACGAGATCACTCCCGGCGAGTGCGCCGACCCGGCCCACGAGCGGCTCGGTGTGGACCTCAACCGCAACTACGGAGTGAACTGGGGAGGGCGGGGGGCGAGCCCCGATCCGGAGAGTGGCACCTACCGGGGTGCGAGCCCGTTCTCCGAGCCCGAAGTACGCAACGTGCGCCATCTGGTGTCCACCCACCAGGTGACGTCGCTGCAGAGCGTGCACAACTACGGCGGGCTCGTGCTGCGACCGCCGCAGCAGTCGGACACGCCGTTGACGGCGGACGAGGAGCGCTATGCCGACATCGGCGACGCGCTCGGTGACGCCACGGGCTACGACAGCATCCCGTCGTACCAGCTCTACGACACGAGCGGCTCCACCGGCGAGTGGAGCTACTTCACGACCGGCGGTTTCGGCTTCGAGTTCGAGCTGGAGGGCGGCAACTTCCATGTCGCGTACCAGGAAGGCGTCGTCGACCAGTACCTCGGCATCGGCACGCAGGACCACGCCGACGGCGGGGTGCGGGAAGGGTTGTTGCGCCAGTTCGAGGCGGCGGCGGACCGCGAGAATCACTCCGTGCTGGACGTGTCGGCACCCCGCGGGGCGACGTTGACGGTCGAGAAGACCTTCACCCAGCGAACGGCTCCGGTGCGGCAGCCGGACGGCGGAGTGGGCGAGCCGATCCCGTTCACCAGCGAACTGACGTCCACGATGACCGCCCCGGGCGGCGCCGTGGAGTGGAGTGTGAACCCGTCGGTGCGGCCTGCCAGGGACGGCGGCACCATCACCGAGAGCTGGACCGTGCGCTGCGAGCGGCCTCGCGGTGCGGCCTGGCAGGAAGTGGACGTCACTGTCGCACGCGGTGAGCGCGCCGAGGTCGACCTGCGGCGTTGCGCGGGCGGTCCGGGACGGTAGGACCGGCTACGGGAGCTGCGGACACGACTACGGGAGCTGCGGACACGGCTACGGGGCCTGCGGACACGGCTACACAGGCTGCGGACACGGTCGTTTCGGGGGGACGGGCGGCCGGGTAGCCCATTCGTGATCCCGACAGTAGAAGGAGTGATGAGGGTGGCGGACACACTCACCGGTCGTCGAGTCGCGTTCGTGGTGGCGCCCGAGGGTACCGAGCAGGTCGAGCTGACCGAACCCTGGAAGGCGGTCGAGCAGGCTGGCGGAAGGCCGGAGCTGATCTCCACCCGGTCGGGCCGCGTCCAGGCGTTCAACCACCTGGACAAGGCGGACACGTTCGAGGTCGACAAGGCCGTGACCGAGGCGTCGGTGGACGATTACGACGGGCTGGTGTTGCCCGGCGGCGTCGCCAACCCGGACCTGCTGCGCACCGACGAGAACGCCGTGCGCTTCATCGGCGAGTTCTTCTCGCAGCGCAAGCCGGTCGCGGTGATCTGCCACGGCCCGTGGTCGCTGATCGAGGCGAACGTGGTGCGGGGCCGGAGGATGACCTCCTGGCCCAGTCTCCAGACCGATCTCCGCAACGCCGGCGCGGAGTGGGTCGACGAAGAGGTCGTGGTGGACGGCGGGCTGGTGTCCAGCCGGAAGCCGGACGATCTGCCCGCGTTCTGCTCGAAGCTGGTCGAGGAGATCGCGGAGGGCAAGCACAGCAGGCAGGCCGCGAGCGCCTGAGTTCAGGCACCCGGCGGCGCGGGATTCTGGCCGAGTTTGCGGGCCAGGGTCATCGCGTCGCCGGGTGCTTTCGCGTGGACGTCGTTGTCGAAGTACACGAAGACGTCGTGCCCTGCGTCGCGCCAGCGGGTGATGGTGGCGGCCCAGCGTGCGAGCGCCTTGTCGCTGTAGCCGCTGGCGTAGAGTTCCACGTCGCCGTGCAGGCGCACGTAGACGAAATCGGTGGTCACGTCGTCCAGGTAGGGCCAGGTGCCCGCGGTGTCGGCGACGACGAGTGCGACACCGTGCCGTCGCAGCAGTGCGGTGGCGCGGCCGTCGGCGAAGCTGGGGTGACGTACTTCGAGGGCGTGGCGCAGCGGCCGGTCGGTCTCGCTGGTGGTGTGGGCCTCGAAGGTGAGCTTGTCGTCGTGGCGGCGGGCCAGCGCGGCGGCCTCGCCGGTGGTGCGGGGCAGCAGCGAGCAGAACGTGGTGAGCCGGTCGGCGTCGTAGGGCAGGCGGGCCGGTAGTTGCCAGAGCACCGGGCCGAGCGCGTCGCCGAGAGCGAGCACACCGGAGGCGAAGAAGTTGGCCAGTGCCGTCTCCACGCCGCGCAGCTGCTTGAGGTGGGTGATGTAGCGCCCGCCCTTGACAGCGAAGCGGAAGCCGGGCGGCGTCGCGTCCCGCCATCTCCGGTACCGCTCGGGGCGTTGCAGCGAGTAGAACGATCCGTTGATCTCGACCGAGTTCACGCGGCGGGAGAGGTACTCCAGCTCGCGCCGGTGCGGCAGGCCCGGCGGGTAGAACACGCCACGCCAGGCCGGGTAGTCCCAGCCCGACGTGCCGATCCGCAGCTGCGGGCCACCGGCCGGAATGCGCGCACCTCCGTCCTACAGCGGGCGAAGCAGGTCGTCGGCGTCGACGATGTGGTAGGCGTAGCCCTGCTCGGCGAGGAAACGCTGCCGGTGGGCCGCGTACTCGGTGTCCACCGTGTCGCGGGACACGACGGAGTAGAAGTGCGCCTGCCGCCCGTCGCCCTTGGGCCGCAGCAGCCTGCCGAGCCGCTGCGCTTCCTCCTGGCGCGATCCGAACGTGCCCGACACCTGGATGGCCACCGACGCCTCGGGCAGGTCGATGGAGAAGTTCGCGACCTTCGACACCACCAGCTTGTCGATCTCGCCCCGGCGGAAGGCGTCGAACAGGGCTTCCCGCTCCTTGTTCTTCGTCGAACCCTGCACCACCGGCGCGTCGAGTTCCCTGCCCAGCTCCTCCAGCTGGTCGAGGTAGGCGCCGATCACGAGGGTGGGCTCGCCGGCGTGCCGGTCGACGATCGACGAGATGACGCCGAGTTTCGTGTGGGCGGTGGAGGCCATGCGGTAGCGCTCCTCGTTCTCGGCGGTGGCGTAGCCGAGGCGCTCGGCCTCGGTCAGCGTGACGCGCACCTCCACACACTCCGCCGGAGCGATCCAGCCCTGGGCCTCGATGTCACGCCAGGGCACGTCGTAGCGCTTGGGGCCGATGAGCGAGAAGACGTCGGCCTCGCGGCCGTCCTCCCGTACCAGCGTCGCCGTGAGCCCGAGCCGCCTGCGCGACTGGAGATCGGCGGTCATGCGGAACACCGGCGCGGGCAGCAGGTGCACCTCGTCGTAGATGACGAGCCCCCAGTCGCGGGAGTCGAACAGCTCCAGGTGCCGGTACTCGCCCTTGCTGCGGCGGGTGATCACCTGATAGGTCGCGATCGTGACCGGCCGGATCTCCTTCTTCTCGCCGGAGTACTCGCCGATCTCGTCCTCGGTGAGCGAGGTGCGCTCGATGAGTTCGCGCTTCCACTGCCTGCCCGCGACGGTGTTGGTCACCAGGATCAGGGTCGTGGCCTCGGCCTGTGCCATCGCCGCGGCGCCGACGAGGGTCTTGCCCGCGCCGCAGGGGAGCACGACCACCCCGGAGCCGCCCGCCCAGAACGCCTCGGTGGCCCGGCGCTGGTAGTCGCGCAGTGCCCAGCCGCTCTCGTCCAGTGACATGGGGTGGGACTCGCCGTCGACGTAGCCCGCGAGGTCCTCGGCTGGCCAGCCGACCTTGACGAGTGCCTGCTTGAGCCGTCCCCGCTCGGAGGGGTGGACGACGACCGTGTCGGGATCGATCCGCGCGCCGAGCATCGGATTGATCTTCTTGTGGCGCAGGATCTCCTCCAGCACCGCGCGGTCGGTGGTGGACATCACCAGACCGTGCGCGGGGTGGTGGTGAATCTGCAGCCGCCCGAACCGGCCCATCGTGTCGACGATGTCGATGAGCAGCGGTTGCGGCACGGGAAAGCGCGAGTAGGTGGTGAGCGCGTCGACCACCTGTTCGGCGTCGTGCCCCGCCGCGCGGGCGTTCCACAGCGCCAGCGGCGTCACCCGGTAGGTGTGAACGTGTTCGGGGGCGCGTTCCAGTTCGGCGAAGGGGGC
The DNA here is from genome assembly GCF_005862235.1 of Saccharomonospora piscinae. Classification (GTDB taxonomy): domain Bacteria; phylum Actinomycetota; class Actinomycetes; order Mycobacteriales; family Pseudonocardiaceae; genus Saccharomonospora; species Saccharomonospora piscinae. The sequence goes on from NZ_VCEK01000003.1 coordinate 41,892, forward strand.
GATGGCGATGCGTGCGTCGTCGGCGAGGTCGTGGTCGACCTCGAGCAGCACCGTCTTGTCCGACTGGACGATCAGGGGGCCATCAGTCACGCCCTCCTTTATACGTGCCAGGCTCAGGAGATTTCCCGTTCCGGCACGAGCGAGGTCACGTCGAGTCGCTGGGAGAGTAGCCCCGAGCCGTGCATGAGATCCGCGACCCGCTGCAGCCGCTCGGGGTTGGCGGCCTGCGGGTAGGTGCCGAGCGAGACGAGCGACGCCGTGACGTCGTCCACACTGCCGACGCTGCCGGCGCCGCCCGCGCCGGGCAGTCCCCGGCGCAGGGCGCCGGTGTCGGTACCGCGTTGTTGGGCGCGGGCCAGCAGTTCCCGGAACAGGTCGAGGGTGCGCGGATTCCGGGACGCGAAATCCGTTGTCGCGGCGTAGGCCGACATGGGGAAGTCCTCGGTGGCGCCGTGGGCGCAGTCCGCCAGCACCGTGGCGCCGTGGTCTTTCTGCGCGCGGGTGATGTGCGGTTCCGTCAACCACGCCGCGTCCACCCGTTGTTCGCGCAACGCGGTGACCATTCCGTCGAACGGAACCACCACGAAATCGATCGCTTGCGGATCGACTCCCGCCGCGCGCAGCACGGACCGTGCCGTGAGTGAGCCGAGACCGCGGCGGTCGGGGACCGCGATGCGGGGCGCGTCGAGCGCGCCGAGGTCGGTGTAGGCGGAGTCGGGCAGGGTGACGAGCGCCATCGAGTCGGTGCCCGCGACGTGCGCCTCACCCTGGATCCGCAGCGGAGTGCCGTCGGCGACGGCGGAGAACAGCTCCACGCCGTCGGCGAACACGACGTCGACCTCGGCCTCGGTGAGCTGGGCCATCGGTTCGTCTTCCGGCGCCAGCTCGACCAGTTCCACCCGCAGGCCGCCCCGCCGGAACAGGCCGTCGGCGACGGCGAGGCGCAGGGGCGCGGTCTCCACTACGTTGCCGACACCGACGCGCAGCGTCTGCCGCTCCGGCGGCGGCGCGCCGCGTTCCGCCGATTCAGTGAAAATCGAACACGCCCCGAGTGTCATCACGACAGCGAGGACGAAAAGCACACGGGCGTGAGTTCGCACCGACCGCCTCCAAGATCACAGGGCGAAATTCAAGACAATGTGTGGAGCCTCGGCCGCTCGAAGCAATACCATCGCTTCGCAACCCTTCTCCGGCCACGGGCGTCCTCCGGATTGTGGTGGGGTGACGCTACCCTCCTGATGATTTCCGAAGCGTAAGACCCGGTTGCGGACGACCAAAGGATGCCCAGGTGACTCGTCGCGGTAAGCGTCCCGCCCCGGACGACGCGCCAGCGGCAGGGCATGTCGGGGGCCGGTGGCGCATCCGCAACTGGCGGTTGCGCACCAAACTGCTGGCGATGCTGCTCATCCCCGCCGTGGCGGTGCTGGTCCTGGTCGCGTTGCGGGCCACCGACGACCTCGACCGCGCGGCGGGGTTCTCGGCGAGTGCCGAGCGCCTGCGGGTCGAGGCCACGGTCGCCGAGGCGGTACACCAGCTCCAGCGGGAGCGCGACCTCACCGTGCGATACGTCGCGGGCGGCAGGCGGGGCTCGATCGACGAACTCCGCGAGCAACGCGCGCGGGTGGACGACGCCGTCGGCACGTTCTCCGCGACGGTGAGCAGTTCCCGGCACGCGCTGTCGCCCGACGCGCTCGCCGCGTTCGACCGCATCGGCGACGAACTCGACATGCTCACGGGCCTGCGGTACGCGGGGGAGAACACGGCACTGCCCGCGGCGGCGGTCCTGCGCTCGTACAGCGAGCTCGTCACCGGGGTGCTCGACGTCGGCGATCAGTTCGTGGCTCACGCCGTGGACGACGAGCTGGCCAGCAGCAGGCTGGCCGCGAACGCGCTCGCCAGGGTGAAGGACCGCATGTCGGTGCGGCGAGCCGTGGTGGCGCACGCGCTGGCGGAGGGCAGGCTCGGCGAGGACACCGAGCGCGCACTGCTGGCCGCCGAGGCGCAGCTCGACGCGGCGAAGGACGACTTCTCGACGTTCGCCACGCCGCAGCAGCAGCGCATGTACACCGACACGGTGATCGGCCTCGTGGTGGACCTCGGTAACGGCATCGTCGAGGCCGTGCTCACCCGCGCCGAGAACGGCGGTGACCTCGACGGGCTGTCGGCGCAGGAGTGGGAGACGTCGGCCACCTACACGATCAATCTGGTCAAGCAGGTACAGGACGCCCTGCTGGGGCACCTTCAACAGCGGTCGGACGCGCTCGCCGCCGAGGCGCGGAGCTCGGCGGGCACCGACGCGGGTGTGGTGCTGGGTGCCCTGCTGATCGCGGCCATCCTCGCCGTCGTGATCACGCGATCGCTGCTGGGGCCGCTGAAGGCGTTGCGCAGCAGCGCACTCGACGTCGCGGAGCACAAGCTGCCCTCCGCGGTGGACGACATCCTCACCGAGGAACATCCCACCCCGGAACACACCTACACCCGCGCCGTCGAGCCCGTACCCGTCTACACCAGGGAGGAACTCGGCGAGGTGGCGCGGGCCTTCGACGCCGTCCATGGCGAGGCGGTGCGGCTGGCCGGTGAGCAGGCCATGCTGCGCGAGAACGTGAACTCGATGTTCGTGAACCTCTCGCGGCGGAGCCAGGATCTCGTCGAGCGCCAGCTGACCGTGCTCGACCGCATGGAGGAGCACGAGCAGGACCCCGACATCCTGGGCGGACTGTACGAACTCGACCATCTCGCCACCCGGATGCGCCGCAACAGCGAGAATCTGCTGGTGCTCGCGGGAGAGGACGCGGGACGGCCGCTGCCGGGTTCGGTGCCCGCTTCGGAGATCATCGGCGCGGCGCTCTCGGAGGTCGAGCACTACCAGCGCATCGCCGTGGAGGTGCCCCCGGCGCTGTCGGTCCGGGGCGACGTGGCTGCCGACGTCATCCACGTCATCGCGGAACTGTTCGAGAACGCCACGGCGTACTCGCCCGAACCGGTCTCGGTGGTCAGCTCGGTGACCCGGGAGCGGCAGTGGCGCATCGACATCACCGATCGGGGCGCCGGGATGCCCGAGACGGAGATCCGCAGGGCCAACGCGCGGATGGCGAACCCTCCCCGCGTCGACGTCGAGGTGTCCCGGCGCATGGGACTCTTCGTCGTCGGCAGGCTGGCGGCGCGCCACCACGTCCGCGTGCGGCTCAGCGAGGCCAGCCCGAGGGGACTGACCGCGTCGGTGCTGGTGCCCGCCGATCTCATCGAGCACGGCATCCCGGAGTCCATCCAGTTGCCCGCGCCCCGGCCGGACGCGGCCGAGCCCGAGCCTGCGCCGCACGTGACTGCTCCGGCCCCGGAGCAGCGGGAGCCGGAACCAGCGCCCGAGCCGCTGCCATCACCGGCGCCGATCGGCAGCGTCCTCGCCGGGGAAGCCGAGCCCGAGCCGCCGCCGAGGCGGACCACCGTGGAGCTGGGCGCCCAGCCCGCGTGGCCGACGGAGGACGACGACGAGGGACGCCCGCCCGCGCTGGAGGAGGAGGTCCCGACCGATCGCCTTCCCGCGTACCGGGACTTGCTGTCCAGATGGTTTCCCGACAGCGGCGAGCTCGACCCGTCGCAGGCGGACGGTCTGGACTGGGCCGCGAGCCCCGACCTCGCCGGACCGGCCGGCACCGATGCGGAGCGCACCGAGCCGATACCGGTGGCCCCCGCCGGGATCGCGTCGGCACTGGCGGACTCCGAGGCCGACACCGAGCCCACCGTGCATCCTCAGCGGCACGGGCCGGGCGATCGCCGCGGTGAGCGCCCGCCTCCGGTGAACCGATCACCCGAGGCGGTACGCGCGCGGATGGCGAGCCTGCAACAGGCCGTGCGGCGAGGCAGGCACGCCAGGGCCGACGAACCAAGTACGACGTGGCCGTGACCCGAGCGCGCCCGCCCCACCGTCAGTCGCCGCCGGAACCGGCCGTGGCTTTCGCGGGTGTCCCGCCGTGCAGCAGGCGGGCCACCTCGGCCCGCATCGACACGAACTCCGCCGACTCGCGCGTGCTGATCTGCTCGCGTTCCGCGGGCAGATCGACCGGCAGGTCCGCCACGATCGTCGCGGGGGACTTCGACAGCACCAGCACCCGGTCGCCGAGATAGACACTCTCGTCGATGTCGTGGGTGACCAACAGGACCGTGCTCCCGTTCTGGGTCTGCACCGTCCGCAGCAGGTCCTCCAGCTCGAACCGCGTCTGCGCGTCGACCGACGCGAACGGCTCGTCCATCAGCAACAGTGCCGGACGGCGCGCCAGCGCACGGGCGATCGACACCCGCTGCTGCATCCCGCCCGACAGTTGCCACGGGTACTTGTTGCCGACACCGGGCAGGTTGACCCATTCCAGGGCCTCCTCGGCGCGACTGCGGCGTTCCGCCTTGCTGATATCGCGCCAGCGCAGCGGGAACTCGACGTTCTGCCGCACCGTCAGCCACGGGAACAGCGACCGGCTGTAGTCCTGGAACACCACGGCCAGGTCCTCCGGAACCCCGTCCACCGGATCCCCGTGCAGCACGACCGCTCCACCCGAGGGCCTGATCAGCCCGGAGATGCAGCGCAGCATCGTCGACTTGCCGCAGCCGGACGGCCCGACGATGCACGAGAGCTGCCCGGTCTCCACGGTGAACGTCAGGTCGTTCACCGCGAGGTGCGCGCCGTCACCACCGCCGTAACGGTGGTAGAGGCCGGACACCTCCAGCATTGTTGACATGTCACGCTCCCGTCGTGTTGGCGTTCGCGGTGCCGTTCGCAGGTTGCCAGGCCAGCACCCTGCGCTCCACGGCGAGCAGCAGTGCGTTGAGGCCGTAGCCGAGCACTCCGAGCAGCACGATCCACGCCCACATCGTCGTGAACTCGAAACTCTGCTGCGCGTAGATGAGCTCGTAGCCGATGCCGTTGGTCGTGCCCACCATCTCCGCGATCACCATGAGGATCAGGGCCAGCGACAGGCTCAGCCGCAGCCCGGCGAAGATCTTGGGCATTGCCGCGGGCAGGACCACCATGGTGATCCAGTAGTGCCGGGGCGTGCGGAACGACCGCGCCGTCTCCTGCTGCAACGGCCCGACGGACCGAACCCCGTCCACCGTGTTCAGGATGATCGGCCAGATCGCGCCGAACACGATCACCACGACCTTCATCGTGTTGTCGATGCCGAACAGCACCATGAACACCGGGATCAGGGCGGGCGGCGGCACGGCACGCATGAACGCCAGCAACGGGCCCACGTAGTCCAACGCGACCTGCGAGCGCCCCAGAGCCGTTCCCAGTGCCACGCCGATCACCGCGGCGATCGACCAGCTTCCGAGCACCCGGCCGAGACTCGGCACCACGTCGTCGAACACCGTGTCGGCGAGGAACAACTGTGCTGCCGGACCCGAGAACCACGTGTCGACGGCGGCACCGACGATCTCCGTGGGACGCGGGAAGAAGGGGCTCTCCGCGGCCAGCGTGGCCAGCTCCCACACGACCACGAGCCCCACGGCCAGCGCCCACTTCAACAGGAGATTCTTGAAGACACCCACGGTCCTGCTCATGCCACCTCCGGTGCCCTGCGGGGCACCCGCACCCGGTCGGTTGTCATGAGCGCTTCGATCCTCGCTCATGCCACCTCCGGTGTCTTGCGGGGCACCCGCACCCGGTCGGTTGTCATGAGCGCTTCGATCCTCGCTCATGCCACCTCCGCCGTGGTCGCCTTGTGCCACCGGAACCACCTGTTCCCCAGCCGTTCCAGCCCCTCGTTCGCGAGGTAGCCGATCAGGCCGGCCACGACGGTTCCCGCCAGGACCAGATCGGTGCGGCCCGCGCCGTGCGCGGCCTGCAGGATGAAACCACCTATGCCGACGCTGGCACCCGCGATGAATTCCGTACTCACCACCACGATGAGGCTCACCGCGGCGGACATGCGAATACCGGTGAACACGAACGGGGCGGCATGCGGCAACGCCACGGTGGTGAGGATGCCGGTCTTGCCGACCCCGCACGAGCGCGCGGTGTCGATCAGCAGCGGATCGATCTCGTCGAAGGCGTAGATCGTGTTGTAGAGAATCGGCCACAACGCCGCGTACACCGCGAGCGTGATCTTCGCCTCAGGGCCGCCGCCGATCGTGACGAGCACCAGCGGGATCAGTGCCACCGACGGAATCGGCCGCAGGAACTCCACGATCGCCCGGGTCGCCACCCGGACGTGGGGAAAGCTCCCGAGGACCAGACCCAGGGGAATGGCGATCGCCGCGGCGATACCGAGCGCCAGCAACCACGCCAGCACGGTGGCGATCGTGTCGCGCAGGAACTCCTCCTGCCCGAACAGCTCCACGATCCTGCCGAGGACGACCGTCGCGGGTGGAATGTCCTCCTCGTTCACCACACCGAGCCTGACCACCAGTTCCCACAGCAGCAGGAAGGCGGCCAGGCCGGCGAGGTTTCGTACGACAGAACGCACGTCAGGTGGTGTCCGGGCGGGCGATCATGCCGTCGGCGTCGAGCTTCTCGTCGATCAGTCCGAACTCGACCATCAGATCGGGCACCCGCTGCAACCGGGAGGCGTCCAGGGTGGCGTGGAAGTTGGGCAGGTTCACCAGCGACGCGATGTCCGCGTCGATGCCGGCCGTCTCCTGGATGACGGGCTCGACGATCTCGCGGTCCTGGACGTCGTTGGTGGCCTTCTCCATGGCGCGCTGGAACGCCGCGACCGTCTTCGGGTTCTGCTCGACGGTCTCGGCCAGAGCGCCGTAGCCCGCGAGCGGGAAGTCCTCGGTCGGTCCCGTGGCGATGTCGGCGACCGTGGTCACCCCGTGCGCCTCGGCGCCCATCGTGATGAACGGTTCGATGAGCGTGCCCGCGGCCACGTCACCGTTCGCGACTCCGGCCGCGATGTCGGGGAACGACATCTGAACGAATTCGACGGACTCGTGGTCCAGCCCGTTGGCCTTCATGTAGGACATGACCATGGTGTCGGCGATGGTGCCGGTGGCCGACACGGCGATCTTCTTGCCCTCGAGGTCCTCGGGCTTGGTGACCGGGCCGTCCTTCTCCGCCACGAGCACGAACGTGTCCGGGGCGGCGGAGACCGCGTCGGACACGATCTTGATGTCGGCGGTGCCCTTGGCGTGCGCCGCCATGAACGGGACGTAGCTCGACTGCACGAAGTCGGCGTCGCCACCCAGCATCTTCTGCGTCGCGGCCTGGCCACTGGCCGCCTGCTCGATCGTGACGTCGAGCCCCTCGTCGTCGAAGTAGCCCTGGCTCTCGGCGTAGTACAGCGGAGCCACGTCGATGGAGGGCAGGTGCGCCACCGTGATGGCGGACTTTTCGACCGAGCCGTCACCACCCTGCGACTCGGCGGCCTCGTCCTCGCCGCTCAGCAGCCCGCAGCCGCTGACGGAGACGACGAGTCCTGCCGACAGAACCATGCCGGCAAGGCGCGAACGTCTGGATTTTCCTCTCGTGGTGCCGTGGTGAAGCAATGCCACTCCCTCAGTGAGGTATCGATGCCCGGTTAGGTGATGTGCCGACTGTGTGCGACGCCCTCCCGAGTCGCCCAGCGGCCAGGGCTACTGTAGAGATTTGACGGCCTACTCACAATGTGTGCGTGTCCGCAATCTGTGGGTGGTTCAAGTCCACTCGAACGGGCGGTAGCGAGTGTGGTCTAATTAACTCTGGGTTTACCGGTGGGCACAGATGTTCGATTCCCGCGATGATCAACGCACGGTGAACGGTGGGTGTTGATCGACGGTGAGGGTTACATCCTTCCGGGGTGTTCGCTACATTCTGTGTCTCAACTGGGGCAACGAAACGTCGAAGTAGTGACGGGCGGATGACTGTTTGGTGGAATCCAGGCCGATCGGGCTGGTCACGTCGCTGCGTCGGTGTCGTCATCGCTCATGTGAGGATTGACCCATCTGGGTGCTCCCCGGCATGCTCTCGCTGCCTGGCCGCCGCAGAGGTGACAGGTGGTCGTGAATGCGTGTGCGGAGCGTAACAAGTGCTCGGCCAGGACGCCGGCTTCGGATCCGGCTCGGACAACGATGGTGGTAAAGCGGTGCCCAAGAACGAGACCGCGGACGAGGAGGGGCTGGGCCGTGCGCGCGACGAGGCCCAGAACCACGACGAACAGCAGGACCCGGCGCGCGAGGAGGGTGCGGCCGGCACTGCGGGAGCGGACTCCGAGGACACGACCTCACGCTGGAGACTGAGCAACTGGCCGCTGCGCTACAAGCTCGCCGTCGTCCTCATCATCCCGCTGGTGACGGCGCTGGTCTTCGGCAGCCTCCGCGCCGTGTCGGAGCTGGGTGACGCCGCCGAGTTCAACGAGACCGTGGCTCAGGTCGAGGTGTCGCAGCAGACCACCACGCTGGTCCACGAACTCCAGCGCGAGCGGACGCTGATGGCCACGCGGATGTCGTCCGACTGGATCGACGACGCGGCCGTCAACCAGCAGACGGCCGCGGTGGACGCCGAGGTGAGCCGCCTGCGGGAGATGATCGCGGAGCGTGATCTCGGGGACGAGGGGATCCAGCGCACCTACGAACGCTCCCTGCAGCGCCTCGACGCGCTCGGCCCGCTCCGCGACAAGATCGACAACACGGACTTTCCCGAGCTGACGGCCTACACCATCTACAACTCCGTGCTGGACCCGCTGATCAACCTCGGGCGCACGGTGAACCTGTCGGTGACCGACCGGGACCTCCTGCGGCGTGGCACCACGGTGCAGGCGATCACGGAGGCCAAGGAGTACACCGCCCGGCAGAACGCGAGTCTGCAGATCGCGGCGGGAAACCATGCCTTCGTCGCCGACCTGCTGGACCGGTCGATGGCCGCCCAGGCGAGCGCGCAGGCCGCGGTGGACACCTTCAACGCGAACGCGACCTTGGGCGAGCAGCAGCGCTACAGCGACACCGTGGCGGGCGCCGAGGTCGACAACCGCGAACGGCTCGTCACGACCGCCTACTCCGCTGTGGACTCCCCCGGCGGCCTCCAGGTCAGTTCGCGGCAGCTGTCCACCGACGGTGGCGCGACGGCGGACATGATGCGCCAGGTCGAAAGTGAACTCCTGGACGAGCTGCGTACCGAGGCCGAAACGCTGGCGGGGCAGGCGAGTCAGGCCGCGTGGGTCTTCTTCGGACTGATGATCGCCACTCTGATCGCCACGGTGGCGCTCACCCTGATCGTGGCGAGGGCGCTGACCCGTCCACTGCGGACACTGCGGTCCAGTGCGTTGGAGGTCGCCTACGTCAGGTTGCCGGAGACGGTGCGGCGCATCCTCGCCGACCCGAACCCGATGGAGGCCTCGCGCGACGCGGTCGTCCCGGTGCCCGTCCACACCCGCGAGGAGATCGGCGAAGTCGCGCGGTCGTTCGACGTCGTCCACGAGCGGGCCATCCGCCTCGCCGCCGAGCAGGCGCTGCTGCGCGAGAACGTCAACGGCATCTTCGTCAACCTCTCGCGCCGCAGCCAGCGGCTCGTGGAACGCCAGCTCGGGGTCATCGACCGGCTGGAGTCCGACGAGCAGGACCCCGACCAGCTCGCGAGCCTGTTCGAACTGGACCACCTCGCGACCCGCCTGCGCCGCAACGGTGAGAGCCTGCTGGTGCTCTCGGGCGCCGGGCTCACCAAGACGATGTCCAAGCCGGTGCCCGCAGGCGACGTCATCGGTGCCGCGGTGTCGGAGATCGAGCAGTACGCCCGGGTGGAGCTCGGCGCGATCCCCGACGTGGCCGTCCACGGCAGGGCGGTCCACGACCTCGTGCACCTGCTGGCCGAACTGCTGGACAACGCGACCTACTTCTCCGAGCCGGAGACACGGATCAGCGTGCGTGCGGTGGTCACCCGCCGGACGTCGCTCGCCGTGCAGATCACCGACCGCGGTGTCGGGATGTCCGACGTGCAGCTTTCCGAGGCGAACGAGCGGCTCGCCGACCCGCCCGACCTCGACGTCTCCGTGACCCGCCGCATGGGTTTGTACGTGGTCGCGCGCCTGGCCAAGCGGCACGGCATCGAGGTGCGGCTGCGCGAGAACGAGGACATCGAGGGTGGCGTGATCGCCAGGGTCGTGGTGCCCAGCGATCTGCTCACCCACAACGCCTCGCGCCCGTCCGCGTCGGCCACGCAGTCCGGACCGTCGTTCTCGGCGGGGGAGAGCGGGACCGAGGCGTCGCTGCCGAGCGGGAACCAGCAGCCCGGCCTGCCGCCGCTGCCCGCGCCGCGCAAGCCGTCGGTGGACCGGACCACTCCGCCACCCGCGCCGCCCGCCCCGCCGGCACCACCCGCTCCGACTCCGCCACCGGCACCACCGGCGCCCGAACCCTGGCAGAACCAGGGCAACTCGGGGGCACCGGCCGAGGCTTCGGGTGCCTCGGGTGACCATGTCGAGAACGGGCTCCGGCCCCTCGACCAGCCGATCAGCCTCGACGACCTCGTCGGGGGCCCGGGCAAGGCGGCGGGCCCGTTCATGAGCCCGGCGCCGCCGGAGCCGCAGACCGAGCTGCCCCGGCGGGTGCCCGGACCCGGCACAGCGGAACCACCCGCGCGGCCCGAGCGGTCACAGGTACATGCGGAACCGGAGGAACCCCAGTGGCCGGTGGAGTCGCCCGACGGCGACGTCAGCGACCGCCACGGCGACGAGGTGTCGCCGAACGAGGAGACTCGCACCGTGCCGGTGGACCCCCGCCTCGGCGGTCCGTCGGGCGGCGGCGACGGGAGCGCGCTGGAGGACGATGTACCCACCAGGAGACTGCCGATCTACCAGTCAGTGCTGTCGCGGTGGTTCGCGGAGGACGACGCCGCCGAGCCCGCGACACCCGACGCCGAGCCCGCGGGTGAGGCATGGGGTGCCAGCCCCGGTGCGGTGGCCGAGGCGGCCGGCTCGGAGCCCGAGGCCGGACACCGGGCGGGTGCGGCGATGAACGGCCACGCCGACGACGGCGAGGCCACCCGCACGGATCTTCGGAGCGCCTCCGAACCCGTCCCGGAGGGCACGCCCGACGCGGAATGGCACAGTGTCTCCGACACCGGATGGCAGGCCGCGCACGCGTTGCTGGAGGACAAGCACGAGGAAACGACGCCCGCCGGTCTGCCCAAGCGGGTGCCCAACGCATACTTGGTGCCCGGTTCGGTCTCCCAGAGCCAGGGCAACGCGTTCGCCGACACCACGTCCGGCGAACCGGGACGGAGTGCCGTTGCCAGGTCGGCCGACGCGGCGCGCAACCGGATGAAGAGTTTCCAGCGTGGTTACCAGAGCGGTCGCCATGCGCTCAAGGAGCCGTCGGCCCAGAGTGAGCAGTTCGACCAGACGGGCAACGACACCCGTCACAACGGGGCGAAGGAGTAGCAGTTGACACGCGCGGGTTCAGCGCAGCCACCGGGTGCGCCGAAGCAGGGCAACTCCGGCCAGCAAGGCAGCTTCGCTTGGCTCATCACCGACTTCGTCCACCGGGTTCCCGGTGCGGCGCACGCCGTCGTCGTCTCGGCCGACGGGCTGCTGCTCGCGGCGTCGCGCGGGTTGCCCAAGGACAGGGCCGACCAGCTCGCCGCGGTGGCGTCCGGTCTGACCAGCCTCGCGCGGGGTGCCGCGCAGGTGTTCGAGGGCGGCCCCGTGGCGCAGACGGTGGTCGAGATGGCCAACGGCTTCCTGTTCCTCATGTCGGTGTCCGACGGGTCCTGCCTGGCGGTACTCGGCGCACCGGACAGCGACATCGGCCTCGTCGTCTACGAGATGACGTTGCTGGTCGACCGGGTGGGGCAGCAGATGACACCGGAGCTGCGGGCGCAGCTCCAGGGTTCCCGCCGGTGAAACGTAGTCCGGTGACAGATCGCAGTTCGGCGAGAGAACACTGAGGAGACTGCCGTGGATTCCGGGCACTCACGAGGTGATCGACGGCTCGACAGAGACCGCGCGGCAGGGCGCTGGGGCGGCGAGCCCTCGGACGAGGCGTACCGCGAACGCGGACGCCATGCCTCGCGTCGGGTCGACGACCCTCTCGACACAGGTGAATGGTTGCGCTCCGGCGGTCTCGACTCACCGGGGCCGTCCGAGTTCGACGTCTCCGACTACGACCGCTCACTGCTGTCGGGGCCGGGAGCCGAGCTGTACGGCATGGGCGGCGGTGGTTTCTCCGGCGCGGAGGGCGCGCAGGGGTCAGCCCCCGACCCGTACGGCGGCTACGACCCGTACGGCGGTTACGACGGCGGTCCGGCCTCGGGGGAGTTCACCCCGTCTCCGGTGCCCCGGCACCGCAGGGAGCCCGAGCCCGAGCCGGTGGAGGAGTCCTCGGGGCTCGTGCGGCCGTACTTCCGCACCAAGGGCCGGACGAAACCGGACTACGACCTGGCCATCGAGGCGCTGATCTCGACGAGCGAGCGGGGCAGGCGGCTGGAGAAGGTGCGCGTGCCCGAACACAGGTCTATCTGCGGTATGTGCCTCGACACCAGATCGGTCGCCGAGGTGGCCGCTCTGCTGCGGATGCCCCTCGGCGTCGTGCGGGTCCTCGTTGGTGACGTTGCCGGTCTCGGGCTCGTGCTCGTGCACACCGCGTCCTCCTCCATGGTGGGAGACCGGCCCAGTATCGAGTTCATGGAAAGGGTTCTCAGTGGGCTTCGGAGAATTTGACACCTCCGCCGCCGCGCCGGCGACGTCAGGCCCGACCCAGTCGGCCAAGATCGTCGTCGCCGGTGGTTTCGGTGTCGGGAAGACGACGCTCGTGGGCGCGGTGTCGGAGATCGACCCGCTGACCACCGAGGCGTCCATGACCGAGGCGAGTGTCTCCGTCGACGACCTGACGCAGACGCCGAACAAGGCGACCACCACGGTGGCGATGGACTTCGGGCGGATCACGCTCGACTCGGATCTGGTCCTCTACGTCTTCGGCACGCCGGGGCAGCACCGGTTCTGGTTCATGTGGGACGACCTCGCCCACGGCGCGATCGGCGCCGTGGTGATGATCGATACCAGGCGCCTCGCGGACGCCTTCCCCTCGATCGACTTCTTCGAGAACCGGAAGCTGCCCTACGTCGTGGCGATCAACTGCTTCGACCGGTTGCTGCATCACCAGATCGAGGACGTGCGCCACGCCCTCACGATCTCGCCGTCGGTGCCGATCATGGCGTGCGACGCGCGGGACCGCGACTCGGCGAAGCAGGTGCTGATCTCCATCGTGCAGCACGCCATCGCGCACGACACCGCGCTCCGCGCGGGCTGAGAACCTCGGCAGGCGGAGCCCGGCGTTGGGCCACCGGCGTGATTCGGCCCGGCGGTCGGGGGATTTGACCTCGACAGGATTGACCTGACTAATAGTCTTGCCGCGACAGCGTGCGGGAGGCTAGGAGGGACAGTGACCGCATCAGCCCAGCAGGGCAGCTTCGGCTGGCTGGTCACCGATTTCGTGCGCCGGGTTCCGGGGGCGGCGCACGCGGTGGTCGTGTCGGCCGACGGGCTTCTGCTCGCGAGCTCGCAGGGGTTGCCCACGGAACGGGCCGAGCAACTGTCCGCCGTGGCGTCGGGCCTCGTGTCCCTCACCCACGGCGCCGCGAAGTGCTTCGACGGCGGCACGGTGAACCAGACCGTGGTCGAGATGGAGCACGGTTACCTCTTCCTCATGTCGATCAGCGACGGCTCCTGCCTCGCCGTGCTCGCCGCTCCCTCGGCGGACATCGGGACGGTGGCGTACGAGATGACGCTGCTCGTCGACCGGGTCGGCCAGCAGCTCACCCCCGAGCTGCGGGCCCAGCTCCAGGGCGGCGGCCGTGGCTGACGAGCCGGACGAGTGGGCCGCCCTCAACGCGCCGAGCGATCGCGAGGGCGTCGACCTGCCGAGCAGGTTCGACCTGAGCAGCGTCTCCGGCGTGACCCAGCTGGCGAAGCGAGTGCGCCAGCAGTCGCCGCCGCCCGCCCACCCCGGACCCGTGGGGCGGGCGCCCGCGGGGCACGGGGCGCCGCGACCGGGACCGGGCGCGCAACCGGCGCCCGCCCCGCCGCGCACGGCGCCCGCGCCACCGCACTTCACCCATCGGTCGCTGGTGCGGCCCTACGCGCGTACGGGTGGTCGTACCCGCCCCGCGAAGGAGCTGGCGCTGGAGGCGCTGGTCGTCACCACCGACAGCGGTCGCCGCTACGAGGGAGTGGCCTCGCCGGAACAGCGCTTCATCTGCGACCTGTGTGTGGACGTGCACTCGGTCGCCGAGATCGCGGCGTTCGCCCGGCTGCCGCTCGGTGTGGTGAAGGTGCTGGTCGACGACCTGTCCGAGACCCGGGCGGTGGACATCCGGCGGCCGGGCTTCGTGCTCGCCGACCGCGACTCCCACGACTTCATGGAACGCATTTTGGACGGCCTCCGAGCCCTCTGACACCGTGTCCGCAGCCCACGTAGCCGTGTCCGCAGGCTGCGTAGTCGTGTCCGCAGCTCGCGTAGCCGTGTCCGCGGTTCGCGTCGCTGTCGGACCGGTTCAGTCCTCGACGAGCGCGGCCGACGTGATGCGGTGCAGCGGGTAACGCTCCCCGGCCGTGGTCTCCAGCAGCCCGGCCCCCACCCGGACGGGGGTGACCACGCGCTGGGTCGCTGTGCCGTGTGAGTCGACGAAGCCGATCCACACCTCCCGCCGCTCACTGGCGGCCCGCGACAGCAGGGCCACGGTCGCCGACGTGTCCGCACCGCCGCCGCCCGGCAGCCGGACCACCGACCCCTTCCGGGAGCGGGCCGCCCGATCGCCCGCGCGCACGTGGGCGAGCACGGCCCTCAGTTGCTCGTCGCCGAGGGCGCCGGCCCGCCCGGTCACGTCGGTGCGCCGGGCCGGCCTGCCCCGGGCGGCGATGCGCCTGCCCCGGGGACGCAGGTCCAGCACGCGGCCGTCGGGCCCCTCGGCCGCGGGCGCGAATCCGGCGCCGCGCAGGGCGTCGAGCACCTCGGCGAGCGGGTACGGGCACACGAGCACGGTGGGGGCGATGCGCCGCAGCTCCAGCTCCGAGGCGGCCTGCGTGCCCAGGACCTCGGTCAGCAGCACCTCGTCGTCGCAACGCAGGAACGACGCCGCGACCCCGCCGCGCAGCCTGCCGTGCCTGCGCGCCACGTCGTCGACGAGGTACGACAGCGACTGCGGGACCGGTGTCCGTGACCGGGCACGGAACAGCTCGTGCAGCTCGTCGGCGGTGCGGCCCGCGTCGAGTGCCCGGCGGACCGAGGTCTCGCTGACCCGGTACATCGTGGCGTGCCCCGCCGACTCGACGTCGGCGACCGCCTCGATCTGCCTGGCGAGGTCGGGTTCCAGCGGGCCGGGCGCGACGACGGTGTGGTCGGCCTGGACCAGCACGTGGTCCACCGGTTGCGGCAGCGCCTCCGCCATGGCGGCCGCCGCACCGTGCGGGTCGTCGTCCAGCAGCGCCCCGCCCGCCGTGGTCAGGGCACCCAGGCCCACGATGCCGAGTGCGCCCGCCTCAGCCACGGTGTCCCGGACGCCCTGGTCGCGCAGCCTGCCGCCCTTGCGCGGCGCTCGCCAGGCGAGCAGGGCGACGAGTTCGTCGACGCTTTTCACCCCGCAGCCGCCCGGGAGGTCGGCCAGCACACCGAGGACCCGGCGCCGCACGGAGGGCGCCAACGGACGGCGTGCTTCCTCCGACAGGGGCACGATGACCTTGTCCCGCGCGTCCCTCGCCCCGGCGAGTCCCGGCATCCGGGGCAGGTCCAGCCAGGCCGTCGCGAGGGTCAACCAGCGTCCCGACGGGGGCGAGGACAGCCAGGAGTCGGTCAGCGTGGTGGGTACCCAGGCCGATGCGGGGTCGTCGTCGGACGCGACCAGCCCCGCACCGGCCACCAGCTCCACGACCAGGGTGGCGGTGCGCTCGTCGAGGTCGAGTTCGCGCGCGAGGCGGCGCAGTTCGCGCACGCCGAGCCCGCCCGCCTTGAGCACCGGCGGTGGTTGTTCGGACCAGGCCCGCAGCAACGCCTCGGCCAGCCGCAGCAGTTCCGCGGCCTCACCGGCGGCCGCGGCATCCACTGTGGATTGCGGGTGCGGGCTGGTGGGCAACTCGGGCTCGGTGAGCACGTCGGGGGCAGGCACAACTCCGCCGCGCAGGGCCAGGCCCACCTCACGCGGGAGTTCGACGGTCTGCTCGTCGCGCCGCAGCAGCAGGCCACGGGCCAGCAACTTCGCCACGGGGGTCGTCGCCGCCTCCAGTGACGCCGTCGTGGCCGCGTCCCGGGTGCGCCCGATCGGCGGGCCCGCCGACAGGGTGGAGACCAGTGCGCGCTCGTCGTCGCCGAGGTCGTCGAGGCGAGCCGCCACGGTGCCGGGCTCTCCCGCCGCGAGCTGCGGCGAGGACGCACCGAGCCCGGCGGGAAAGGGTCCGAACACGTCCCGCGCCGCCGCGGGGACCGCCAGGGCGTCGTCGTCGCCCCAGACGAGGGCGAGCGACCGGAGCCGGTCGAGTGTGCCCGGCGGCAGCGCCGGAGGTGAGGCCAGCAGCGTGGCGAGCCGGTCGGCGGGCACGGGCTCGGTGTCGGCGCCTGCCACGAGCAGGGTTTCGAGTACGGCCAGCGCCGCGCTGTCGAGGTCCTCGCAGGCGCGCGCGACCGAGCCCGCCGTGCCGGCTCTGGTGGCGAGCACGTCGGAGTTGGCGGGCGGCGGCGTCGCGAGGTCGCGCCGGGCCCGCAGGAGCGCGGCGAGAGCGTCGTCGGGCAGCGAACGCAGCCAGTCCGCGAGCGACGAGTGGGCGGCCATCGTCACCACGATATCCCCCGGAGCCGGGCATCGGGCACACTATGGTCAGTCGTGTGGTCGAGTGCAGGGAGGACGACGTGGCCAAGGCCGACAACCGCAAGGAGCACCGCATCGACCCGGAGTGGCCGAACGCCGACCACCCGGTGAGCGAGCTCGCGGCCGACCGGCAGGGTGCGCTGTCGCCGTACGGGGAGATGACCTTCCCGCTGGAGTCGGTCCCGTACGAGCACCCGGAAACCGAGATCAACAAGTAGGTGCCGTCGCCGGACCCGACGTTACTGGTCAGTCACCCAGCCGCCCCCGAGTGACGGCGCGCACCGCATTAAGCTGTGCGTCGAATCCAGCGCCATTCCTTGATGCGGGGGTCCTGCCATGCCCGTTCCCGGTCCCGGTTACTCGATCACCGTGCGACTGGAGGCGCCACCGTCCGCCAGCGCCGCCGGTGACCTGACGACCGCCGTCGGCCGGGTGGGTGGCGTGCTGACGGCGTTCGACGTCGTCGAGTCGCACGCCGACGCGATCGTCATCGACATCACCGTGAACGTGGCCTCGGCCGACCATGCCGACGGCATCACCACGGAACTCGACTCGCTGCCCGGCGTGCGCGTGCGGAAGGTGTCCGACCGGACGTTCCTCATGCACCTCGGCGGCAAGCTGGAGGTCAGTCCCAAGGTCGCGCTGCGCAACCGTGACGATCTCTCCCGCGCCTACACCCCCGGTGTCGCGCGGGTCTGCCAGGCGATCGCGGCGAACCCCGAGGACGCCCGCAGGCTGACGATCAAACGCAACACGGTCGCCGTGGTCACCGACGGCTCCGCCGTGCTCGGGCTCGGCAACATCGGCCCCGCCGCCGCGTTGCCCGTGATGGAGGGCAAGGCGGCGCTGTTCAAGAAGTTCTCCGGAGTCGACGCCTGGCCGGTGTGCCTGGACACCCAGGACACCGAGGAGATCATCCGGATTGTGACGGCGCTGGCGCCCGTCTACGCGGGGATCAACCTGGAGGACATCGCCGCGCCCCGGTGCTTCGAGATCGAGCGGCGCCTGCGCGACCAGCTCGACATCCCGGTCTTCCACGACGACCAGCACGGCACGGCCATCGTCGTGGTCGCCGCGCTGCGCAACGCGCTGCGGGTGGTGAACAAGCCGATCGAGCAGGTGCGGATCGTGGTGAGCGGGGTCGGTGCGGCCGGTTCGGCCATCATCCGGCTGCTGCGGCGCAAGTCGCCCGCCGACATCGTGGCCGTCGACATCGACGGCATCGTCCACGCCGACCGGCCGGGGCTGGACGACAACCTGCGCTGGGTCGCCGAGAACACCAACGGCAAGCAGCTCAGCGGCTCGCTGCACGACGCGCTGGTCGGGGCCGACGTGTTCATCGGGGTGTCGGCCCCCAACCTGTTCGGGGCCGAGCAGGTGGCCACGATGGCGGACGACCCCATCGTCTTCGCGCTGGCCAACCCCGACCCCGAGATCGACCCGCTGGAGGCGCAGCGGCACGCCGCCGTGGTGGCCACCGGACGCAGCGACTACCCGAACCAGATCAACAACGTGCTCGCGTTCCCCGGTGTCTTCCGCGGCCTGCTCGACGCGCACGCACACCACATCGACGACGACATGCTGCTGGCCGCCGCCAACGCCATCGCCGACGTCGTCGACGACCGGCTCAACGCGTCCTACATCGTGCCCAGCGTCTTCGACAACGCCGTCGCGCCCGCCGTCGCCGAGGCCGTCAAGGTAGCGGCGAGGAAGGAAGACGTAGTCTCGACGGCGTGAGTGAACTGAGCCACGTCGACGACGCCGGTGCGGCCCGCATGGTCGACGTCTCCGGTAAGGACGTCACGCCGCGGACGGCGGTGGCCGGGGGCACGGTGCGCACGACCGCCGAGGTCGTGGGCCTGCTCGCCGAGGGGGAGTTGCCCAAGGGCGACGCGCTGGCGACGGCGCGCATCGCGGGCGTGATGGGCGCGAAACGCACCTCGGAGCTGATCCCGCTGTGTCACCAGATCGCGCTGACGAAGGTGGATGTCGACTTCGACCTGGGCACCGACAGCGTCGAGATCACCGCGACCGCGCGCACGAGCGACCGCACCGGTGTCGAGATGGAGGCACTGACCGCCGTGGCCGTCGCGGGGCTCGCGCTGCACGACATGATCAAGGCGGTGGACCCGGCCGCCTCGCTGGACGGCGTGCGATTGGTGCGCAAGGAGGGCGGGAAGTCAGGACTCTGGCAGCGCCCCGACGAGGAGAGGACGCCGTGAACGAGCTGGACACGCCGTCCGGCGTGGCAGGGCCGCGGCGTACGGCGAGAGTGATCGTGGCATCGAACCGGGCTGCGTCGGGCGTGTATCCCGACCGGACCGGGCCGGTCATCGTCGAATGGCTGGCCGAGCGCCGCTTCGAGGTCCCCGCCCCGCTGGTGGTGGCGGACGGCGAGCCGGTGGCGGACGCGCTACGGGCGTCCCTGGCCGAGCGGGTCGACCTGGTGGTCACCACGGGCGGTACCGGGATCTCCCCGACCGACCGGACACCGGAGGTCACGGCGGGCGTGCTGGACGTCCGGCTGCCGGGGCTGGCCGACGCGATCCGTGCGGCAGGGCAGGACGTGGTCCCGGCGGCGATGCTCTCGCGCGGGCTGGCCGGTGTCGCGGGACGCACGCTGGTGGTGAACCTGCCGGGTTCGCGCGGCGGGGTCGGCGACGGGCTGGCCGTGCTGGAGGGCGTGCTCGACCACGCGCTGGACCAGATCGCGGGACGGGATCACCAGCAGCCGGTGGCGCACGTGCTGCCGGAGGGCGAGGCCGGGGCAGGGGTGCCTCCGGGTGGCGTCCCGGCCGAGGGCGACGGCGGTCAGGCCAGGGTGGCGCTGGCGCAGGTCACCGATTCGGCCCTGTCGGTGGACGAGCACGCGCGCCTGGTGGCCGACGCCGGGGCCGGTGCCGTGGTCACGTTCGGCGGGGTCGTGCGCGACCACGATCACGACCGCACCGTGACCGCGCTGCACTACGAGGGGCATCCGACCGCCGGTGAGGTTCTGGCCAGAGTGGTGACGGAGGTGGTCGGCCGACGCGGTGGTGTCCGCGCGGTCGCGGTGAGCCACCGGCTGGGGGCGCTGGCGATCGGGGACGTCGCCCTGGCGTGCGCGGTGGCCGCCGACCACCGCGGTGAGGCGTTCGCGACCTGCTCGGAGCTGGTCGACGAGGTGAAGGCCCGCCTGCCGGTGTGGAAACACCAGTGGTTCGCCGACGGCACCGACGAGTGGGTCAACTCGCCGTAGGGCGCGGCACCCTGCCCTGAACGGGAGCCGGAGGGCCCACCACCCGGGGGACAGTGGTGGGACCTCCGCGCACGCTCGCGTCGGACCGGCGACGGGTTACTCGGTGGCGATCTTCTGACCCACCACGATGTAGTCGGCGTCCGAGATGTAGCCGTCGTTGAGGTCGACGAGCGTCTGGTATCCGCCCTTGACGTCGTGCTCCTTGGCGATCTTGCTGAGGGTGTCGCCCTTCTCGACGACGTAGTCGCCGTCGGGGTTCGACTTCGCGATCGCTTCGGGCGAGGCGGGCTCGGGGGCCGGCGCGGGGGCGCTCTCCTGCGTCTCCTGCGCTGCCTCACCGGACGAGTTGCCGCTGCTGGTGCTCGGCGCGCCCTGCGTGTTGGTGCCCTCGTAGTTCCCGCTGGTGTAGCCCCGGGAGCCGCACACCGGCCACGCGCCGATGCCCTGGCCGTCCAGGACCCGCTCCGCGACCGCGATCTGCTGCGCGCGGGACTGCTCGTGCGGCATGCCGGTACCGCCGTAGGCCTGCCAGGTGCTGAGGCTGAACTGCAGACCGCCGTAGTAACCGTTGCCGGTGTTGATGCTCCAGTCGCCGCTGCTCTCGCACTCGGCGATGGCGTCCCAGTTGACGCTGTCCGCCTGCGCGGGCGTCGCCGCGATGGCGAGCGGGGCGCCCACCGCCATGCCCGCGACAGCGACGCGGGCGAGGTTGCGGGACGCGGCGGAGGGTTTGCGGTGCTTGCCTCGGTAGGACATGTCGACTCGCTCGACTTCCGCACCTACGAGAGGGCAGGCAGGCCGGTGAGTGCGACTGGGCACCGCTGAGCGCGGCCGAGTGCGACTCGGTGCGACTCGTTGCGACTCAGCGCGGTCCAGCGCGTCCTCGCGTGGCCTGGCCGTCCGGGCAGTCCGGTCGGCAGCCGGCACCGGGGGATGCCGGCTCCTTCCCGTCCCAGTCCGAGAAGTTCTTTTCGCTCGGGGTTCGGTTCCGGGGTCCCGCCGGACTGGGCTCGGCGCAACGGAATCCCGGTTGTCGGTCGGTTCGGGGCCAACCGGAATGCGACGGTACGTAACCCCGAGCGTGATCGGAAATCTTCGTCGACGTGAGCTAGACCACAGTAACGGCACGCAACCTTGTGCGATCGTGGTATTTTCCCTGATCAGACGGCCGTTATAACTCCGTTTCCTTCTCGAAATAATTCACCCAATGTGAGGTCTGAATCACGCCGGTCTAGACCCTGTTGCTCCGTTCGTGGCAGCCCGCGCGAGGGCCGCCACGTCCCCTCCCGGCACGGGCGCGGGGGTGGTTCAACCGCCGGCGAACGGGGGCAGCACGTCGAGTTCGGAGCCGTCCGGGACGGGCCGGTCGAGTTCGCGCACGGCGATCCCGTCGAGCAGGAAGCTGGCGGCGTCGAGGATGCGCGGCAACGTCTCGGGATGGAGTCGGCGCAGGTGCTCCACCGCCTCGCCGACCGAGGCGGAGGGCGGCAGGCGCAGTGTCTCGGTCTCCACTCCCGCCGCCGCACGCGCGGACGCGAAGTACCGGACCAGCACGGTCACCGCGTGCCTGGCGGTCGACGTGGCGGCCTGGGTCGCGTCACCAGCGTCACCAGCGTCACCAGAGCCTGCTGTGTTCAACCACCACTCCTCGGTCAGGGCGCTCAGCCGCCGATGGCGCTCATCGGGCGGATCGGCTGGGCGAAACCGGCTTCGTTGATCTCGTGGCCCGCCAGCTTGCCCCACATCGTGTCGCGCCAGACGTTGGCGATGGCCTCGTCGTCGGCGCCGTCCCGCAGCAGGGCGCGCAGGTCGGTCTCGCTGGTGCTGAACAGGCACGAACGCACGGCGCCGTCGGCGGTGAGCCGGGTGCGTTCGCAGGCGGCGCAGAACGGCCGCGTGACGGACGGGATGACGCCGACCTCCTGCGGGCCGCCGTCGACCAGCCAGCGTTCGGCCGGCGCTCCGCCGCGTTCCGTCGGGCTGGGGGTGAGCGTGAACTCCGTGCCGAGCAGGTCGAGGATCTCGTCCGCGGTGATCATGTTGGAACGGTTCCAGCCGTGCTGGGCGTCCAGCGGCATCTGCTCGATGAACCGCAGGTGATAGCCGTGATCGAGCGCGAACCGCAGGAGGTCGGTCGCCTCGTGGTCGTTGAGGTCCCGCATGAGGACAGCATTGATCTTGACCGGTTCGAGTCCGGCGTCGCGCGCGGCTTCCAGCGCGTCGAGCACGTGGCGTAACCGGTCGCGCCGGGTGAGGCGGGCGAAGGTCTCCGGGTTGACCGTGTCGAGCGAGATGTTCACCCGGTCGAGTCCCGCATCGGCGAACGCGCGTGCCCGCTTGGCGAAGCCGACGCCGTTCGTGGTCATCGCCAGTCTGGGCCGGGGCCGCAGCGCAGCCATCCGGCCGACCAGGTCTTCCAGCCCGCGCCGTAGCAGGGGTTCGCCGCCGGTCAGCCGTACGTCGGTTACGCCGAGCAGCCGCACCGCGATGTCGATGAGGCGGATCAGCTCGTCGTCGCCGAGTACCTGCTCGCCTGGCATCCAGTCGAGCCCCTCGGCGGGCATGCAGTACGTGCAGCGCAGGTTGCAGCGGTCGGTCACGGAGACCCGGAGGTCGGTGGCGACCCGGCCGAAGCTGTCGATGAGCGCAGGATCGTCAGGGCGCGACCGATCGGGGGCCGTGCGTTCGCCGGGCACCCGGGGGATGCCGAGGTCCACTCCCGTCACCTCTCCCAGCCTAGTGCCGACTCCGACAAAATCGGGCACGAGCGCACGCCGGGCTTCAGGGTTGCTGGCTGTCCGATCCGCAACTGCGGCGATATTCTGGTTTTCGTGACGCAGATTCGGATAGCCCAGGCAGCCCGGCTGCTCGGCGTCAGCGATGACACCCTGCGTCGCTGGACCAAGGCGGGGCTGCTGGCCGAGAACACCGACGCGGCGGGGCGCAAGGTCGTCGACGGTGCCGAGCTGGCCGCGTTCGCCCGGCGCATGGGCGAGACCCCGGATCCGTCGCCCGATCCGACCGGGGTCTGGCGTTCGGCGCGGAACCGGTTCGTCGGGCTGGTCACCGACGTCGTCACCGACACCGTGATGGCCAAGGTCGAGCTCCAGTGCGGGCCGAACCGGATCGTGTCGCTCATGAGCGCCGAGGCGGTCGCCGAGCTGGGGCTGCGGCCCGGGGTGATGGCGGTGGCCGTGGTCAAGGCGACGCAGGTCATCGTCGAGACGCCAGCCGAGGGCCCGCGATGAGTCCGGCCATGAGTCCGGCCACGTCCCGGACGGCGCGGCCGGGCGCACTCCGCCTGGCCGTCGCCGCCCTGCTGGTGGCGGCGCTGTCCGCGTGCGGCCCCGCGACGGGCGAGCGCACGCTCACCGTCTTCGCCGCCGCGTCGTTGACCGAGGTCGTCACCTCGCTGGAACGGCGATTCGAGCGGACCCACGACGTCGACGTCCGGGTCAATCTCGGTGGTTCCTCCCGGCTCGCGCGGCAGATCACCGAGGGTGCCGAGGCCGACGTGTTCGCCTCGGCCGACGAGCGCGCCGTGGGCGAGCTCGCCCGCGAGGGCCTGCTCGACGGCCCCGCCACCCCGTTCGCCACGAACACCCTCACCATCGCCGTGCCCAGGGGTAATCCGGCGCGGGTCACCGGACTGGCCGACCTCGCCGACCCGGACCGCACCGTGGTGGTGTGCGCGCCGACGGTGCCGTGCGGTGCCGCGGCCGACCGCGTCGAGCGGCGCGCGGGGGTGACACTGCGGCCCGACAGCGAGGAACTCGACGTGCGGGCGGTGCTGACGAAGGTGGAACTGGGCGAGGCCGATGCGGGACTCGTCTACGTCACCGATGTGGCGGCCTCCGACCGCGTCGAACGAGTCCCGCTCGCCGACGACGTCAACGTGGTCAACACCTATCCCGTGGCGGTCCTGGCCGACCCGGCGGCGCCGGAGCTCGCCAGGGAGTTCCGCGCGCTGCTGCTGTCCGGGGACGGCAGGCGGCTGCTGAGCGAGGCGGGCTTTGGCCGCCCGGGCTGAGCGCGGTTCGCGCGAGGTCGCCACCGGGGTGCCGCGCGTGCTGTGGCTGCCCGCCGCCGTCGCACTGGCGCTGGTGGTCCTGCCGGTGGTGGGCCTGCTGGCGCGCACGGACCTCACCCGGCTGCCCGCGCTGCTGACCACACCGGCGTCGCTGAACGCGCTGCGCCTGTCGCTGCTCACGGCGACGCTGTCCACGCTGGCCTGTGTCGTGCTCGGGGTTCCCCTGGCCGTGGTGCTCGCGCGGTCCACCGCCAGGGGCGTGCGGCTGCTGCGGGCCGTGGTGCTGCTGCCGCTGGTGCTACCGCCGGTGGTGGGCGGGCTCGCGCTGCTCTTCCTGTTCGGCCGCAACGGCTTCCTCGGCTACCTGCTCGACGTGGTGGCCGGGGTGCGCGTCCCGCTGACGACGGGGGCCGTGGTGCTCGCCCAGACGTTCGTGGCCATGCCGTTTCTGGTGGTCAGCCTCGAGGGGGCGCTGCGCGGGTCGGGTGATCGCTACGAGCGGGTCGCCGCCACGCTCGGAGCCCGGCCGTGGACGGTGTTCCGGCGGGTCACGCTCCCGCTGCTGCTGCCCGCGCTGGGCTCGGGTGTGGTGCTGAGCTTCGCCCGCGCACTGGGCGAGTTCGGGGCCACCATCACCTTCGCGGGCAGCCTGGAGGGCGTCACCAGGACCCTGCCGCTGGAGGTCTATCACCAGGTGGAGGTGGACGTCGACAGCGCGGTGGCGATGGCGTTGCTGCTGGTGGTGGTGGCTGTCCTCGTGATCGCCGTGGCCCGGCCGAGGGCGCTGGAAGGAGTGCGGTCGTGACACTGCGCGCCTCGCTGTCGCTGCGGAGGACCACGTTCGCGCTCTCGGTGTCCCTTGAGGTGCCCGACGGCGGCGTGCTGGCGGTGCTGGGCCCCAACGGCGCGGGCAAGTCCACGGTGCTGTCGTCTCTCGCCGGTCTGCTGCGCGCGCAGCGGGCCAGCGTGAGCCTGGGCGAGCGCGTCCTCGACGACGACCGTGGCCACGTGCCGCCGCACGCGCGGGGCATCGGCCTGCTCGCCCAGCACGCGCTGCTGTTTCCGCACCTGTCCGTGCTCGACAACGTGGCCTTCTCGCCCCGCTCGCGGGGGGCCTCGACCAGGGCGGCACGCGCGGTGGCGCGGCGGTGGCTGTCGGAGGTCGGCGCGGCCGAACTCGCCGGCCGCGCCCCGGCGGCGTTGTCCGGCGGGCAGGCGCAGCGCGTCGCGCTGGCGAGGGCACTGGCCGGCGAGCCCGGACTGTTGCTGCTCGACGAACCACTGGCCGCACTCGACGTCGATGCCGCGCCCGCCGTGCGGGGTGTGTTGCGCCGGGTGCTGCGCGAGAGCGGCCGGGGGCTCACGACCGTGCTCGTCACCCACGATCCGCTGGACGCGCTCACCCTCGCCGACCACGTCGCCGTGCTGGCCGGGGGCCGGATCGTGGAGCGGGGGCCGACCCGGCAGGTGCTCGCGGCCCCGAGGACGGAGTTCACGGCCAGGCTGGCGGGGCTCAACCTCGTCGCGGGGGTGGCACGGCGGTCGGCGACGGGCGCCGCGGTGCGCACCCCGGACGGCCGTCACGTGTACGGCGTGCCCGCGCCCGACCTCGGCGACGGCGACGCCGCCGTCGCCGTGTTCGCCCCCGGCGCCGTGGCGGTCCACGCCGGGGACGCGGAGGTACACGGCTCGCCCCGCAACATCCTGGCCGCCGTGGTGACGGCGGTCGAACCCCACGGCCCTGTCGTGCGCCTGCGCACCAGCGAGAACGTCAGCGCCGATCTCACCCCGCAGTCGGTGGCCGATCTCGCGCTCGATCCGGGATCGGCCGTCCGGCTCGCCGTCAAGGCCGCCGCCGTCACGGTTCATCCTGCCCCGGAGCAGCCGCGCAGGCCATAGGCTGGGGCACCATGACCGAGCCGCAGTGGAACTACCTCACCGACATGGACGGCGTGCTGGTACACGAGGAGCACCTCGTGCCGGGGGCCGACCAGTTCCTCGACGAGTTGAAGTCCCAGGGCGCACCGTTTCTCGTCCTGACCAACAACTCCATCTACACGCCCCGCGACCTGCGGGCCAGGCTCTCGCGGTCCGGCCTGGACGTGCCGGAGGAGTCGATCTGGACCTCGGCGCTGGCCACGGCGCGGTTCCTGCGCAACCAGCGGCCGGGCGGTTCCGCGTTCGTGATCGGCGAGGCCGGGCTCACCACCGCGCTGCACGAGGCCGGGTACGTGCTCACCGACATCGAGCCCGACTACGTGGTGCTCGGTGAGACCCGCACCTACAGCTTCACCGCCATCACCAGGGCCATCCGGCTGATCGAGCAGGGGGCGCGGTTCATCGCCACCAACCCCGACCCCACCGGGCCGAGCCGCGAGGGCGTGCTGCCGGCCACGGGCTCGATCGCCGCGCTGATCGAGCGGGCCACCGGGCGGTCGCCGTACTACATCGGCAAGCCGAATCCGCTGATGATGCGCTCCGCGCTGCGCGCACTGGGAGCGCACAGCGAGCACACGATCATGATCGGTGACCGGATGGACACCGACATCCACTCCGGTATCGAGGCCGGGCTGCAGACGGTGCTCGTGCTCAGCGGCATCTCCACGCGGGAGTCGGCCGAACGGTACCCGTTCCGGCCGACCATGGTCGTGGACTCGGTCGCCGACCTCGTGGGCCGAACGAACGACCCGTTCCGGGCGGGCTGAGACGGGGGCCGCGAGCACCAGGGATTATGGTCGGGGCGTGATGGACCATCCCATGTTCGTCGTCGGCGACGTTCACGGTCATCGAGACGAACTGGCCGACGCCCTGCGCGACGCCGGTCTGCTGGACGACGCGGACCGGTGGAGCGGCGCCGACGCCAGCCTGTGGTTCCTGGGCGATTTCGTGGACCGGGGGCCCGACGGCGTCGCCGCGATCGACCTGGTCCGGTCACTACAGCAGCAGGCGCCGTCGTCGGACGGTTCCGTCGAGACGCTGCTCGGCAACCACGAGATCCTGCTGCTCGGTACCTACTTCTTCGGCGACACCACACTGCCCGCCGACGCGGGCGCCCCGGCCGGCCGCAGCTTCGCGCGCAGTTGGGCCGTCAACGGTGGCCAGGTGGCCGACCAGGACGCACTCACCCGCGAGCACGTCGAGTGGCTGATCACGCGGCCGGTCGTGGCGCTCGCCGCCGACCACCTGCTGCTGCACTCGGACACCCTGGAGTACCTCGACTGGGGCGACACCGTCGACGAGATCAACGCCGAGGTGAAGCGGGTGCTGGCCGCCGACGACATCATGCACTGGTGGGGCGTGTGGCGTCGCATGACCACGCGGTTCGCGTTCCGGGGCCCGGAGGGCGCGGAGGCCGCCGACGCGCTGCTGGCGCAACTCGGCGGTGACCGCGTCGTTCACGGGCACAGCGTGATCGCCGACCAGGTGGGGGTTCACCCCGTGGAACTGGACGCTCCGCACCTCTACGCCGGGGGCCGGGTGCTCGGGGTGGACACCGGACTGTTCGCGGGCGGACCGTGCCTGGTGACCGAACTGCCCTACGAGCCGGGCGAGCCCACCGACGACGTCGGCTGGGAGTCGGTCAGTTCCCGGGACTGAACGGGGCAGGCGGCCCGGCGTCGCGCTCCGCCACCAGCCGTGCGATGCCCTCCAGGGTGGCCGTCATGGCCGTGCGCAGGTCGGCCAGCCGCTGCCGCACGATGGCCTCGGCCTTGTCCGGCATGGCGTCGGTCGCCAGGCTCAGCCCCGACCGAGCGGGGCCGAGCCGGACGTGGTGGCGCAGCCGTGCACCGCCGGGTTCGGGAACCAGGTCGTAACGCCACGTGGCCACGGGCCGCGCCGGGTCCGGTTCCCCGCCGAACCGCCGTTCGGGATCGACCACGGCCCAGGCGAACACCCGGCACTCCTTCCAGGCCACGACGTGTGACTCGGTGCGCCACCACCCGAGGAAGTCGTTGTGGTTGTGACCCTCGAAGCGGGCTCCCAGCGCGGGCCCCGTCGCCCCGTCCAACCAGCGCACCCGACGCAGTTCCGGACTGAAGTTCGTGGGGACGGTGATGTCGCTGACGACCTCCCACACCCGGCGCGGATCGGCGTCGAGCACGACCGTGTACTCGGTCTCCGGAGCCATCGGTCACCCTCCCAGGACGAACACCGGTGTGGGGCGACAGTACCGGCCACGGGCCGCGTGATCACGCGACGACGAGGGATTCAATCGATCCGTGACCTCAGTCGCGCACTGGGACGATGTCGCGGCCCAGCGGGAGCAGTGACACGGGGATCATCTTGAAATTCCCGATCCCCAGCGGGATGCCGATGATGGTGATGCACAGCGCGATGCCGGTGACGACGTGGGCGAGGGCGAGCCACCAGCCCGCGACGACGAGCCAGATGATGTTGCCGAGCAGCGAGGGGATGCCCGCCGTGTCGCGGTCGGCCATCGTCCGCCCGAACGGCCACAGCGCGTAGCCCGCGATGCGGAACGACGCGAGCCCGAACGGGATCGTGACGATGAGGACGCAGCAGATGATGCCGGCGACGACGTAGCCGAGGGCGAGCCAGAACCCCGACAGCACCAGCCAGATCACGTTCAGCAGAGCGCGCATGATCCCATTCTGCCCGGTTGCCGGGTGGCTGGGGGGACGCCGCCTTCGCGGCACAACGCGGGCGAAGTGCGATGCCGAGTCGACGCGGCCCGAATATCCGTTGATTGAAGGATGGGGACCACCCCGCCCGCGGTGCTAGCTTCTCCCCGTTCACGCTGCCGCCCGACCCGCCTGGAAGGACCCGGCCCTTGCGATCGCTACGCCCGTTTTCGCGCCGCGCTCGCCGCGAGTACCGGGACGATGTCGACCGGGCGTTCGGCCGCGTCGAACGGATCACCGCGGTGGGCGGGTTGATCGGGACGCTGGAGCAGCTCACCACGGCCCGGAGCATGAGCGATCGTGGTCTGCTGGCGTGGCCGGTCGCGCGCACGCGGCTGCGCGGGTTCAACGGCAGGGCGGGCAGCGTACTGAACGCGCTGGTCGCGTACCCGAACGTCAAGCTGACGCTGGCCGCCCGTGCCACCGCTGCCGCCGGTCTCCTGCTGGGCGCGCGGAGCCGGCGCGGCCGAGCCTCGTTGACCGCCGCCATGGCGGGGAGCAACACGGTGCTGCACCTGCGCAACGTGTACGGCTCCGACGGGTCGGACCAGCTGGCGACACTGAGCTACGCGGCGGCGAGTCTGGAGAAGCTCGCCGCCGTGGACGACCGGGTCAGCAGGGAGATCGCACTCGGTTTCGTGGCCGCGCAGAGTTGCCTCGCCTACGGCACCTCGGGTGCGGCGAAGCTGGTGTCGTCCACGTGGCGCGACGGCACCGCGATCCTGCACATCTTCCGATGCGTGACCTACGGCGACCGGACGCTGTACGAGCTGTGCCGCCACCGTCCGTGGCTCGCCCGCGTGCTCGCATGGAGTGTGATCGTCGGTGAGCTGGCGTTCCCGCTCGTGCTGGTGGCTCCGCAGCGGCTGCGGCCGCTGTTCTTCGGTGCCGGGGCGGCCTTCCATGTCGCGAACGCCAAGTTCATGGGCTTGAACAGGTTCTTCTGGTCGTTCGTCGGGA
This sequence comes from Saccharomonospora piscinae, assembly GCF_005862235.1. GTDB lineage: Bacteria > Actinomycetota > Actinomycetes > Mycobacteriales > Pseudonocardiaceae > Saccharomonospora > Saccharomonospora piscinae. The sequence continues at coordinate 71,522 of NZ_VCEK01000003.1, forward strand.
GCTATCCCGCCGTCGCCCACGTCGCCGGCCGGCGGTGGCGCAGTGCGAGCCCCGTGCCGGTGGAGAGGTCCGTCGCGCGCGGGCACCGGTTGTCGGGTCTGCTGGCGATCGCCGGGTTCGGGGCCTGGCTCGGGGTGTCGGTGTTGCAACAGCTCAACCGCCGGGACCCGTGGTCGAAACGGCTCGACCCGAGTTCGGTGTTCGTACCCGAGTGGAAGTTCTTCGCCCCCACTCCGGTGCGCCACGACTACAACCTCCTGTACCGGGTGGAAGCCGACCACGGCGAACCGAGCCCGTGGCGCGAGATCGGAATCATCGAGCCCCGGCGGACGGGCCACCTGGTCTGGCATCCGGGCAGGCGCGAGGAGAAGGCGTTGTTCGACGCCGCCAACGAACTGTTCCGCACGGCCCAGCGCACCGAGAACCGGGACCAGGTCCGGCTGACCGTCCCGTACCTCACGCTGCTCAACTACGTGACGAACCGGGCGGAAGGGGTGAAGTCGGGGGACCGGGTCCAGTTCCTGCTCGCCACGTCCGCCTCCCACGAGCCGGACGTGCGGCCCGAAGCCGTCTACGTGTCGTCGTTCCACCGGATCTGACGGGCGGGAGGCTCACCGACGACGCGGGGTCAGTCGCTCGCGCGTGCTCCGAGTTTGACGGGAAGGCGTCGCAGCGAGTGCAGATAGGGGTTCTGCGCCCAGTCGAGTTCTTCCGGTCGGCAACCGATCCGCAGCTGTGGGTAACGCCGCAGCAGTGTGCCGATCGCGATCTTCGACTCCAGCCTGGCCAGCCCCGCGCCGAGACAACGGTACTTCCCGTGCCCGAACGCCAGATGCGCTGATGCGTCCCGGGTGGGGTCGAAGCGATCCGGGTCGGTGAACTGTCGCGGGTCCCGGTTGCCCGACGTCAACGCGAAGGAGACCAGTTTCCCTTCCGGGATCTCGGTGTCGGCGACCCGCACCGGTGCAGTCGTCGCGCGCACGGCACTGATGTTGTGCGGGCCGTTGTACCGCAACAGCTCCTCCACGGCACCGTCCAACAGCGACGGATCGCGTCGGATCGCCGCGAGGCTTTCCGGGTGGCGAAGCAGGGTGTGGACGGAGGTGGTGATGAAGCTGAACGTCGTCTCGACGGCGAGAGTGATCAGAATCAGCCCGCTGTGCAGCAGAGTGGTGTCGGAGAGCCGGGAATCCTCGCGTGCGCGAGCCAGCAGAGCGGAGAGCAGGTCGGCACCGGGCGCAGAACGGAGCCGCACGATCGTGTCGGCGAGTACGCCGATCAACGCGCGGTTGGCCGCCCTGCTTCCGCCGAGCACCATGTCGCGCACGTGCCCGGCCACCTCGTCCTGCCGATCCTCGGCGATGCCGAGCAGCTCGCAGCACATCGCCGACGCGTACGGCAGGGCGAAGCCGCGCAGCAGGTCATCGTCGTCTCCGGCGGCGAACCGGTCGAGGAACCGCTCGGCGTGCCGCCTCGCGGACCCCTCCAGCGACGTCGCATGGGTGGTGCCGAGTTCGGTGCGCAACAGGCCCCGAAGGTGCTCCCCGAACGTGCGCATGACCTGTTCGGACGCCTGGGCCTCCGGATCGTCCCCGATGCCGAGCTGCCGCCTGTTGGCGGCGATCAACGTCTCCGGGTCCTTACTCAGGCGGTGGTCTCGCAGCAGGCGGCGGATGTCGTCGTAGTTCACCACCAGCCACGACTGTTGCCTGCCACCGGCGAGGAACCGGTGCAGGCCGCCCTCGGCCCTGAGCTCGGCGAAGGTGTCGTGGGGCGCCTCATGGAACCGGGCGTCCAAGGTGAGTTCCGGGCTCGCCCGGTTCCATTCGGTCATGTCGTCAGTGTTTCGCTCACTGCGTGACAAGCTCGCGGCGAGCGTTGATCAGTTCGGCCGCGCTGCTGTCCTCCGGAAGCCGCGCCACGGTCTCCTCGACCGCGATCCCGTAGTTGGCGCTCGCCACGTCGCAGCTACACCCGCACACGTACATCGTCATGTCGAAACCGCTGATGAATCCCGTGATCGCCTTCTCGGCCAGTGCGGCGGCCAACTCGGTCGAGTCCCGGGACAGCTCACTGTCGTTCATGGCGGCGGCAACACTCGTGTCCATTCCCTGATCCCTTCGTGCGTCGTCCGTGGCACGGCTGGCCAACTCACGGTAGATCGGCGCAGGTCACCCGCGAGTCCAGCAAGATGCTGATTTCTCGGGGTCGGCCGGGCGGCGGCAGGTGGACAGAGGTTGGCGGCGCTCGCTCAGCCCGGTGCCGTCACCCGCCAGTGGTAGCCGTCGGGGTCGGTGAAGCGCCCAGTGTGGCGCCCGTCGGCGGTCCGGCTCGCCGGGGCGGTGACCCGGCCCCCGGCGGCGGCCGCGGCCTTGAGCAGGGCGTCGAGGTCGTCGCGGGAGGCGGCGGTGTGGGCGAGGACCACGGCGGAGAAGCCGTCGCCGCGTTCGTCGACGCCGACGTCCTTGGCGAGGGCCTTGCGGGGAAGCAGGCCGAGCCGGTATCCGCCCCCGGGGCGGGTGAAGTCGACGAACTTGTCTCCGTAGTCGTGGTCGGCGCTCATGCCCAGCGCCTCGTAGAACGCCTGGGACGCGGTCGGTTTGGCGACCCCGAGGTAGACCGCGAGTTCGAGGGGCTTCGGCTGGGCGTGCGGGGGTGTGGTGTTCTTCTTCGCCGTAGCCGCCAGCTTCCACAGGGCCCCGTCCGGCGCCCGGTACGCGCCGGTGAACTCGCCGAAGAGTTGCTTCTTCGCCGGTTTCACGACGGTCGCGCCGTGGTCGGTGGCCGTGCCGAGAAGTGTCTCAACGTCGCTGGGCGCCTCGACGATGGCGGACAGAACGACGCCGCGGAATCCGGTCGTCGCCGGGGAGGTGCCGACGTCGCTCGCGAGCGTGCCGATCTCGCGGAGCTCCAGCTTTCCGATGCCGTGCAGGTCGAGGTTGTTTCCGTGATCTTCGGTCGCGGCGAACGCGCCGGTGTAGAACGCGCGGGCGGACTGCTCGTCCGCGACGCCGAGCGTGACGAGGTCGAGGGTGAGTGACAAGGCGTGGCTCCGTTGTGGGTGGTGTGACGTGCCGGGTGGGCCGGTCAGCCGCGCTGGTTGATGCGGATGAGGTTGCCGGAGGGATCGCGGAAGGCGCAGTCGCGGACGCCGTAGTCCTGGTCGATCGGTTCCTGGACCACGTCCGCACCGGCGGCTTCGAGCCGTTCGAAGAGGCCGTCGAGGTCGTCGGTGGCCAGGGTGATGGCCGTGTAGGCGCCCTTGGCGATCAGTTCGAAAATTGTGCGGCGCTCGTCGTCGTTGATGCCGGGATCGAGGGCGGGCGGGTGCAGGAGGATCGAGGTGTCGGCCTGCCCGGGCGGGCTCACGGTGATCCAGCGAAGGCCCTGGTAGCCGACGTCGTTGCGGACCTCGAAGCCGAGCTTGTCGCGGTAGAAGCCCAGTGCGGCCTCGGGGTCGGTCTGCGGGAGGAAGGCGTACTGCACGGTGATGTCCATACCCGTCACGCTAGGGCGCCTACTGGGGTCGCGCTTCTCGATTCCTGACCGGCTTGGACACCTGCTTGGCAAGGCACGGAGGAACCCCCGCAGCGGCGTGGGCCTGGTCGCGGCGGTAGGAACTCGGAGGTAGACCCACCAACTCGGTGAACCGCGTACTGAAGGTTCCCAGCGACGAGAAGCCCACCGCGAAGCACACCTCGGTGACCGTGAGATCACCACGCCGCAGCAATGTCATCGCGCGTTCGATGCGCCGGGTCATCAGATAGGAGTACGGAGCCTCGCCGTACACCCGCCGGAACTCGCGGCTGAGGTGCCCGGCGGACACGTGCGCCTCGCGGGCGAGCGCCTCCACGTTCAACGGCTTGGCGTAGTCCCGGTCGATCCGGTCCCGGACACGACGCAGCGCCACGATGTCCCGCAACCGTTGCGACTCCGAGCGCCGTGCCGTCATGGCGGCATCATGCCACGTGGTCGGCTGGGGTGGGTCGCCGCGAAGGCCACCCTCGCTGCGTCTCACGCAGTCAGGGTGGCCTTCGCGGCACACACCGCTGCGCTAGCCGCCGTCCTGACGCAGGGCCGTGGCCACGTCGGCCGGGGTCAGTGGCCGCTCGCTCACGTAGTACAGGATCGCGCCGGCGGGGAGTTCGGCGCGCCAGCCCGGGTTGACCACGAGGCCGTCGTCGCCGCGCGCGGCCAGCAGGGTGGCGTCGTGGGCGCGGGCGAGCGCGGTGCGGCACCGCGCCGCCGGCACGGCACCCAGCTCACGGGGCAGCGTGAGCGAGTAGGTGTTGGCGCCGCCGTGGGTCATCAGGCCCGCGTAGACCTCGCTGATCCCCGGGGACTGGAGCTCCTCGGTGATCATGCGGGTGGTGTGCCACTGCACCGGCTGCACCCGGTCGCTGACATAGTTCAGCAGTCGCGCCCGTTCGAGGTCCCGCAGTGTCACCACCACGTGCGCGCCCTCGTCGACCTCGTCCACCGCCAGTGCCACCGCGAGGGCCTCGTTGTCGTCGCGGGCGTCAACGAGCACGGTGCGCGCCCGGTGGACGCCCGCCCTGCGCAGGACGCCGGTGTCGGTGAGGTCGCCGCGCACGAACGCCACGGGTTCACCGGACATCGGGTGGGAGCCGACCTCGTCCCACGCACACAGCACGAGCGTGCGGTTCTCGCCGTCGGACAGCAGTTCCGTGACGATGCGTTCGGTGCGGCCCGGCGTGTAGCCGAGCAGGACGGTGTGGCCCGACTCGTCGATCGTGATCGTTCCCTGCATGCGCTGCCCCCTCACCTTCTCCAGCACCGAGGCCAGTTTCGTGAACACCGTGGTGAGGGCCACGATGCCGCCGATGATGACGTAGACACCCACGGCGTGTCCCGCCGCCGACTCCGGGTAGAAGTCGCCGTAGCCGACGGTCGAGGCGGTGACGACGAAGTACCACCAGTAGTTCGCGGGCTCGGTGAGTTCGTTGCCCGGCTCGGCCAGCGCCATCAGCGGCCAGCTCGTGGCGAACACACCCAGGATCACGATCACGGGTGTCGCCCACGACGTCACCACCGCGAGCCGCGACAGCAGCCGCGACAGGACGAACAGCATCCGGCCCTCCGGAGATCACGAGATGTCGGTACCAGAGTGAAGCACGCCGCCGTGATCGCCTCACGCGGTGCCCGGCATCGCGCGCGCCGGACGCCGCGTGGTCAGGACTGCTCGGCGGCCCTGGCGAATGCCTTCTCGTCCTCCCTGCCGAACGTGTCCTCCAGCTGTTCGGGGGAGTGGTCGACGTCGATCTCGGCGACGTCGGCACCCCGTGCCGACTCGATCGCGCCGAGGCGCCGCTGGGCCCGGTCGGCGGCGTACTGGACGAACTCCTGGTTGTCGATGCCGAACGGATGCTCGTCGAACTGCTCGTTCACCCACTCGATCATGCTGAGGGCGTGGGGCAGCAGTTCGCCCATGCGCTGCTGCACGACGTCCCACAGCGAGTCGTCGGCGGCGACGTGTCGGCGGCACGTGAACGTGCCCCACGCCATGTGCCTGCGCTCGTCGTCGGCGATGCGGCGCACGAGTTCCTGCATGCCGGGCAGGATCGCCCTGCCGGTGCAGATCTTCTGCCAGGCGTAGTAGCCGGTCAGCGCGAGCGAACCCTCGATGACGTGGTTGTAGGTCACGCTGGCGCGCACCTGGTTGCGGGGGCTGGGGTCGTCGGCGAGGACGCGCAGCGACGCGGGCAGCTCCTCGTAGAACAGCCTGCGGTAGTGCGGGTTCTCGGCGACGAAGGGATGCAGGTCGTCGGTGAGCCCCACGGCGTCCATCCAGCGCCGGAACACTTCGGTGTGCTTGGCCTCCTCGAAGCAGAACTGCGACAGGTACATCTCGTCGCCGAGCCTGCCTTCGGCGGCCATCGCCCGCAGGAACGGCTGGATGTCCTCGGTGACCGCTTCCTCGCCTGCCACGAACTGCGCACAGAGGTAGGTGGCCGAACGGCGTTGCTCGTCGGTGAGGGCGGCCCAGTCCGCGGCGTCGGAGCCGAAGTCGATGTCGGCCGGGTTCCAGAACCGCCGGTTGCCCTTGACGAACAGGCGCAGCGGGAACGAGTCCCAGTTCAGTCCCCCTCGGCGCAGCGACTGAAAGCCGTCTCGGTGCTTGGTGCCGGTGTCGGTCATGGCGTTGTCCTTCCGGTCTCGTCGGAGTGCTCGGTACGGAGCAGCGGACCGACCGCGGCGCACACGGCCTCGGCCGCGTCGGTGGCGGAACGGGTGGGCAGGACGACGTAGCTGAGGGTGAGCCGGGTCATGGTCTCGGCCACGAACCGGGGATCGTGGATCGCCGGGAGCCGCTCGCGCAGGTACGACTCGGCCAGGTCGGTGGCGGCGTGCAGCACCGGTTGCCCCCGGGTGGTGAGCAGCGGGAGCAGGTCCTCGGCGGCCTCCGCGCCCGTGACGGCGGCGACGAGCCGGTTCTCCTTGGCGTGCCGGACGGTGTAGGCCGTGGCGGCGCGGATGCCCGCGAGGACGTCGTCCGCGCCGTCGAGCCGTTGCCGTACTCCGTCGGTGAACTCGGCGAGCGTGCGCAGCGCCACGGCCTGCACCAGCGCGGACTTGCTGCCGAACTCGTTGTAGACGGTCTGCCTGCTCACCCCGACGGCGGTGGCCACGTCGGCCATGCGCAGGCCCGCGTATCCGCCGCGTGGCAGCAACGCGGCCGTGGCGTCGAGCAGCTGTTCGCGCAGCGACGCTCTGGCTCGCTCGGTGAACGGTGTGATCGAGGACACGATGGGATTCTTGACACCGCGCACGTTCGCGTCAATCCGCTGGACGTGCGATGTCGGGCCGTCAACCCGCTACCGTGGTCGCCGTGACCGCGTGCGTGGGCTTCGACCTCGACATGACCCTCATCGATCCGCGGCCCGGCATGGCCGAGGCGATGAACACCCTCGCCGGGGAGTCGGGGCTGCCGTTCGACGGCGAGCACTTCGCCGCGAACCTCGGAGCACCCCTGGAGCACGTGCTGCGCGAGTTCGGCGCGCCCGAGGACCGGCTGCCCGCGCTCGTCGCGCGGTTCCGGCAGACGTATCCCGACCTCGTCATCCCGCGCACCGTGGCGCTGCCCGGCGCGGGCGAGGCACTGGCCGCCGTGCGTGGTGCGGGCGCGCGGACGCTGGTCGTCACGGGCAAGTACGCGCCCAACGCCCAGCGCCACGTGCGGGCGCTGGGCTGGACCGTGGACCGGCTCGTCGGCGGGCTCTGGTCAACGGCGAAGGCCACGGCGCTGACCGAACACCGGGCGTCGGTGTACGTGGGGGACCACGTCGGCGACATCCGGGGTGCGCTGGCCGCCGGTGCCGTCGCCGTCGGGGTCGCCACCGGACCGTGTCCCCGGGACGAGTTGCTGGCCGCGGGCGCGCACGTGGTGCTGGACTCGCTCACCGAGTTCCCGCGCTGGTTCGCGGCACACGGTGAGCGCGGCGCGATCACGCCTGGCGGTGCTCCCGGACCAGCGCGATGAGCCCCAGCGCGAGGCCGAGCGGGCTGACGATCCCGGCGAACGCGGACAGCCAGATGGGCAGTTCCGAGTAGCCCGCCGCGAAGAGCAGGAACACGACCACCACGGCGACCATGCCCACCGCGAACAGTCCGATGCCGAGCCGCATCAGCCAGGGCTTTCGCGTGATGGCCGAATTCTTGTCGTGGACAGTGGTTCCCATGTCGGACATCTTAGAGGCGGGCCACGGCCTGAGCCGTGGCGCGTGCGGGGAGATACGCTTGTCGGGTGCGCGTCCTGGGTACGCCTGGGGCGCGTTCGTCGTGCGGGGGCTGTGACGTCGATGTCGCGGCCCGTGGCAGGAGAGCGAAGGAACGGTGAGGGGCAGTGCCGACCGGCAAGGTCAAGTGGTACGACGCGGACAAGGGCTTCGGCTTCGTCACCCAGGACGGAGGCAAGGACGTCTACGTCCGTAAGTCCGCGCTACCGCAGGGCGTCGAGGCCCTGAAGGCCGGTCAGCGGCTGGAGTTCGGGGTCGCCGACGGGCGTCGCGGCCCGCAGGCCCTGTCCGTGCGCCTGCTCGACCCGCCGCCGTCGGTGGCGGAGGCGCGGCGGCGCCCTGCCGAGGAACTGCACGGCCTCGTCGAGGACATGATCAAGCTGTTGGAGACGACGGTGCAGCCGAACCTGCGCAAGGGCCGCTATCCCGAGCGCCGGTCCACCAAGCGCATCGCCGAGGTGATGCGCGCCGTCGCGCGCGATCTCGACCCGTAGGCCGCCGTTCTCTCAGCCGTTTACTCAGTCGTCCCGCTGCTCCGGCGGGTCGAGCTGCAGCGACCAGATGCCGCGCGGGCTGACCACCAGCTGCGGGTCGCCGTTCTCGTCGACGACGGGGTTGTTCTCCGAGTCGACCGCCTGTGCGGCGCCGAGTTGCTGAACCTCCACCACGAGCGGCTGATGCCCGAACGTCTCGGGAACCACCGTGTGGGCGTGGGTGGTCCCGTCGGTGAACACCTCCTGCCGCATCGGCAGCAGGTTGCCCTCCGGGTCGAGGCTCTGCACGATGACCAGCCACGGTGTCTCGGCGATCTCGCTGGGCACCGAGATCTGTACGGGCCGGCCAGGGCGCGAGTCGAGCACCACCGGGTCGCCGCCGGTCACCGAGCACTCGGTGCGCAGGGCGTCGCAGTAGTCCATCGGCGGGGCCGCGACGCTCTCGCCGTCGGTGTAGAAGGTGACCTCGGGCGGGTGCGGTGCCGAACACCCCGTCAGGACGGCCGCGCCCACCGCGACCAGCGCTACTACCGAACGTCGCATGAGGCGAGACTACGAGCCGGTCCGGTCGGGCTGCGGATCGGGTCGGACCGCGCGGCGGCGCCGTGGTGACGGCACCAGCGACGAGCCACCGCGCACCAGCCAGGTTTGCGTGAGTCCCAGTGCGAGCAGCCCGGACACCACGAGGAAGCCGATCCAGTAGGTCGGCGGCAGCAGCAGGCCGACCGCGCCGCCGAACACCCACGCGAGCTGGAGCACCGTCTCGGAGCGCCCGAACGCCGACGCGCGGGACTCCTCCGGCATGTCCTGCTGGATCACGGCGTCGAGGCTGTTCTTGGCCAGGGCGCTGGCTGTGGCGCCGACCAGTCCGACGAGCGCGGCGGTCGCCAGACCCGCGGCGACCGCCGCGACGAGAGTCGCCGCGAGCGCGCTCGCCAGGCACGCCAGCACGACCTGGTCGGGCTTGCCGAACTGCATGCGCGAGCCGAGCGCGTTGCCGAGGAACCCGCCCGCTCCGGCCGCCGCGCCGATTATGCCGAGCAGCAGCAGTTGCACGAAGGCGCTCTGCCCGCTGTTCTCGGTGTCGGACTTCACCGCGAACGCGGCGAACATCATGAGAAAGCCGGTGAGCAGGCGGATCGAGCCGTTGCCCCACAGGGCCACCACCACGTGCCGGGCCATCGGCTGCCGGGGCTTCTTCGCGGCCGGGGTGGCGGCCGTCAGCGACGCGGGCACCTCGCCCTCGGTGACCTCGACCCAGGCCGGGATGCGCATGGCCTGCACCGCGCCCACGACGCAGATCACCGCGGTGAACCACAGTGCTCCCGCCGAACCGAACGCCCAGTTGAACCCGCTCGCGACCGCGCCGAACGCGCCTCCCGCGGCGAGCCCGAACACGGCGAGTCGCGCGTTGGTCTTCGACAGCGTGATCTCCGGTGGCAGTACCCGGGGTGTGACGGCGGCCTTGAGCACCATGAACGACTTCGACAGCACCATCTTGCCCAGCGCGGCGGGATAGAGCATCCAGCTGTCGAAGTTCAGCGCCATCAGCACACACATGAGCGCCTGCCCCGCCGAGGACACGCACATGGCCAGCCTGCGGCCCCGTTGGATGCGGTCGAGCGCGGGGCCGATCACCGGGGCCACCAGTGCGAACGGGGCGATCGTGATGAGCAGGTACAGGGCCACCTTGCCCCGGCTCTCGCCGCTGCTCGCGGCGAAGAACAGCGTGTTGGCCAGCGCGACGGCCATGGCGGCGTCGCTGGCGTAGTTGAGCATCACCGCGTACGACAGCGAGGTGAGGCCCGACTTGTCCGCCCCGTCGGCCCGCGTGGCACGGCGGAACGCGTCGACGGCCTGGCCGCTGAGCTGGCGGCTGCGCAGGGCCGCGACCCGGGTGACCGTGAGCTTCTTCGGCACACGGGCCGAGTTCTCGGCGGAGTCGAAGCCGTGCCGGGCGGTGGGCGGTTCGGGCTCGTCGGCGTCGAACTGCTCCCGCGACGATCCCGGCGGATAGCCCCCGGTGTCGTAGTGCTCGTAGCGCGGCCTGCCCTGCGACGACCGCCACGGCGGTGGAGCCGGTGGAGTCTGCGGAGTCTGCGGCGGTGCTCCCCGACGATACGAGCGCGCCCCGCGCGGGGGTGGGGGCGTCACGGGTACCGCGCCGGTCGGGGCGTCGTCGGCCGTGGGGGCGTCACCACGGGAGTACGCCCTGGTCGCGGGAGGCGGCGCGGGCCGCCGCTCGCGCTCGGGTGGTGCGGACGGCTCGGGCGCGCCCTCACCGGGCGCCCACTTCCGCCTACCCCTGCGACCGGAACGCATAGACCAATCCTGCCGTACTCGAGCCGGACCCGTCGGGGCATTCAACCCGTCGGGACGAACCTCACCACGAACATCTTGGGCCACAGCTTGCCGGTGAGCAGGAAGTGGTCCGTTCCGGGCAGTGCCGCGACGCCGTTGAGCACGTCGGCCTCGGCGGCCTCTTCCGGCGTGAGCAGGCCCCCGGCGTCGACGCGGGCGGTCACGGCTCCCGTTTCGGCGTCGATGCGCAGCAGGTCGTCGCTGTGCCAGACGTTGGCGTACACGTCGCCGTCCACGCACTCCAGTTCGTTGAGGTCCGTGACCGGGGTGCCGGTGTCGGTGACGGTGACGGTGCCGAGCACCGTGAAGTCGGCGGGATCGCGGAAGGTGAGCGTCGCGGAGCCGTCGCTCATCACGAGCCGGTCCCGTTCCGGCTGGTGGCACAGGCCCCAGCCCTCGCCGTCGTAGTCGACGCGGCGGCGTTCCTCCAGCGTGTCGCGGTCGCGTTCGATGGCGATGCCCGCGCGCCAGGTGAGCTGCCAGATCCGGTCGTCGACGACGGTGATGCCCTCGCCGAACAGCGGCTCCGGCACGGCGACCGTGGTGGTGGGCTCGCCACCGACCGGGCCCGCCCGCAGCGTGGACTCGCCGACGAGCCCCGTGCCCTCGTAGAGCGTGTCCCCGGATACTTCGAGGCCCTGGGTGAACGCCTCGGGGTCGTGGGGCAGCACGTCGAGTACCTCGGCCCGGAGCGGACGCGGCGCGGGGTCCTCGGCGTCGGTGTCCTGCGATGATCGGGGCGCCTCCGGCGCGCACGCCGCGATCGGCAGCGCGGACAGTGCCGCCGTCAGAAGGCCGACCATCCGGCTGATCTTTACCCGCACCGTCCCAGACTGGCACGAACCCACCGCTTCGGTGTAGGGCCCCAGTGCTGCACAATTGGTGTCATGACCCTGCTGCTGACGCACGACGACGGCACGATCCGCAGGAAGCTGCTCGACGCGGTCGAGTCGGCGCGTGAGGCGGCGGTGCGGGACGCCGGTGACGGCACGGTGGGCGATCACGTGGGTGTGGTGCACGAGGACGCCGTGTCGGTCACCCATCTCTTCGACGCGAGGCTGCCCGGCTATCGCGGCTGGCGCTGGTCGGTCACCGTGGCCACGGCCGACGAGGACGCGCCCGTGACCATCAGCGAGGTCGTGCTCACCCCGGGGCCGGACGCGATCGTCGCGCCCCGGTGGGTGCCGTGGGAGCGGCGCGTGCGGCCCGGCGACCTGGGCGTCGGTGACATCTTTCCCACCGAAGCCGACGATCCGAGGCTCGCGCCCGCGTACTCGACGCTCGACGACCCCGAGGCCGTCGAGGCCACGCACGAGATCGGGCTCGGCAGGGTCAGGGTGCTGTCGCGGCTCGGGCGCGGTGAGGCCGCGACCCGCTGGCACCGCGGCGAGTACGGACCCCGCACCGACATGGCCCGCAGCGCTCCCGCCACGTGCGGTACCTGCGGCTTCTACCTCCAGCTCGCCGGATCGCTGCGGTCGGCCTTCGGGGTGTGCGGCAACGAGCTCTCGCCAGCGGACGGCCACGTGGTCCACGCGGAGTTCGGTTGCGGCGCGCACTCCGAGGTCGAGATCGAGGCGCGGTCCTCGGTCCCGGTGGCCGAGCTGGTGTACGACGACTCGCTGCTGGACGTCGACACTGCCGACACGGCCGCCACCGATCCCGTCGCGGCGGACTGAGCGGACCCGGAACACTGCTGTCCTCCGGCGATCTCGACGAACTCAGGCAGGCGGTACTGCGGTCGTGGCATGACTCGCCCACCCGCTTCACCGAGGACACCCAGGCCGAGCGCGACCTGCTTCGCGGCGCCTACCGCGACCGGGTCTTCGTGGAGCTCGCGCAGAACGCGGCCGACGCGGCGGCACTGGCGGGGCGTCCGGGCAGGCTGCGGGTGAGCGTCGTCGACGGCGAGTTGCGGGTGGCGAACACCGGGGCTCCGCTCGACCGTCGTGGTGTCGCCGCGCTCGCGTCTCTGCGTGCCTCGGGCAAGCCCCCGTCGGGCCAGGGCCTGGTGGGCCGGTTCGGGGTCGGGTTCGCCGCCGTGCTGGCGGTCACGGCCGAGCCGAGGGTCGTTTCGCGCACGGGCGGTGTGGCGTTCTCGGAACGGCGGACCCGGCAGGTGTGGGAGGCCCCCGAGGTCCCGGTGCTCCGGTTGCCGTGGCCGCTGCCCGAGGACGAGCCGCCGCTGCCGGAGGGGTTCGACACCGAGGTGCGGCTGCCGCTGCGCCACGATCCGGGCCCGCTGCTGGAGCAGGTCGCCGCCGAGGTGGCGGACGTGCTGCTGGTGCTGCCGTGGCTGGCCGAGGTGGAGGTGGGACAGCGCCGGTGGACCCGCCGCACCGAGGGCGGTACCGCCGATGCCTCCGACGAGGTCGTGCTCACCCTGCCCGGTGAGCGGCGGGCCCGCTGGCTGACCCACCGTGGTGAGGGCTGCGTGTGGGCACTGCCGCTGGCCGACGACGGCGCGCCCCGGCCCCTGCCGGGCGACCCCGGTGACGTTCTGCACGCACCGACTCCGACGGACGAGCGCCTGTCGCTGCCCGCGCGGTTGCTGACGACCGCCGTGCCGTTGGAACCGTCGCGGCGCAGGGTGCTCGCCTCGGCGGGAACCCCCGAGGTGACGCGGGCACTGGACGCCGCCGCGGCGGCCTATCCCGGGCTCGTGCGGGCGTTGCCGCCCCGCCACCGGCTCGCGCTCGTCCCTCGGCCCCACTTCCCGCTCTCGGATGTCGACGCGGTGCTGCGGGAGCGGGTCACCCGCCGGCTCGCCGACGCCGAGTGGGTTCCCTCGGCCGAGGGCGGATCGTTGCCCGGCAGGCGGGCGCGGGTGCTGGACCTCGCCGCTGCCCGGCTGGTGGAGCTGGTGGCCGAGCTGGTGCCCGACCTCGCCGCGGCCCCGTTGTGTGGCCGGGAGGCGGCGCGCACGGCGGCGGTGGCGGGGGCCCGGCCCCTGGGGGTCGCGGAGCTGGCGGAGGCGCTGACCGGAGTCGAGCGTCCTCCGTCGTGGTGGCACGCCGTGTACACGGAGCTGCACGCGGCCGTGGAGCGTTCCGAGGTCGATCCCGACGAACTGGGCGCGCTCCCGGTGCCGCTCACCGACGGCCGCACCGTGCCGGGGGCGCGGGGTGCGCTGCTGCTCGACGACGCGGAGGGTGCCGTCAGTGCCATGAGTGCCGTCGCCGAGCTGGCGATACCGGGGCTGCACGTGGTGCATCCGGGTGCCGCGCATCCGCTGCTGCACCGGCTGGGTGCGCGGCGGGCCGGTCCCGCCGATCTGCTCGCCGCACCCCCGGTGGCAGCGGCCGTCGACCGGAGCGTCGACGACGCGCTGGCCGGGCTCGACGTCGAGCCGCTCGCCGAGGCGGTGCTGAGCTGGCTGTCGTCGGCTCCGGGCCTGCCCGAGCCGGAGCGCGCCGCGCTGGGCGCGCTCGCGCTGCCGTCGGTCCACGGCCCGCGCCGGGCTGACGAGCTGCTGCTGCCGGACGCCGCGATCCTGCCGGTGCTCGATCCCGACGCCGTCGGCGACGACGCGCCGCTGGACGTGCTGGCACGCGACCTCGCCCAGCGCTGGAACCGCGACACCCTCGTCAGGGCCGGGGTGCGCGACACCTTCCCCGTGGGCCACGCCACCACCGACGAGTCCGAGCCCGCCGTCGCCGACCTGGATCTCGTGGCCGACGACGCCTGGCCCGCCGCGCTGCGGCTGCTCGCCTCGGAACCCGCGACGTGGCGGGTGCTCAGCGCGCCCGACGGCCGGTTACGGGACTGGCTCGCGGCGCACGCGCTGCTGGCGGGACGGTCGCCCGGGCAGTGGCGGCTCGCCTCGGCGCGCGCGGCGGTGGGACTGTTCGACCCGGTACCCGACGTGGGCCTCGGCGACGACCTGCTGGTGGCGGCAGGGGTGCGCACCGGCGTCGTCGGTCTCGCCGTGCGCGACGCCGACGACGCCGCGCTGGTCTGCGCGCGGCTCGGTGACCCGGACAGAACCGTGCCGCCCGGTGTCGTGCTGCGTGCCCACGGCGCGCTGTCGGAGCTTCCGCCCGACGACGTGGAGCCACCGGCGCGCGTGCGCACGCTGGCCGGGTCGGTGTGCGACGCGGCCGACGCCGTCGTGCTGGACGCGCCGTGGCTGCTCGGTGTCTGGCCCGCCGACCGGCTCGTCGCGGCGGCCGAGTTCGCCGACGCTGCCGCGCTGGCCGACGTGCTGGACCTGCCCCTGGCCTCGGACGAGACCACCGTGGGGCCCGACGACGACGGCGAGTTCGCGGCGTGGGCGGAGCTGCCCGCGATCGTGGAGGTGGCCGACCTGCTGGGCGCGGAGCTTCCCGACGGCGGTGTGCTGGTTCACGACGAGTTGACCGTGGGCGGCGTCGTCGTGCCGTGGTGGCACGACGGCGAGTTCGGGACGGCGCATGCCAGCGACTCGCCGGACGGGCTCGCGCGGGCGTTCGCGTGGGAGGCGGGCCGGTGGACCGAACGGGTGGTCGTGGAGCGGCTGCTCGACGACCCCGGACCGCGCACCGTGCTGGGCTGACCGGCGGGCCGAGCACCGCGCCCTCACCCGCGTGTGTTAAAGGTTTCGTTGAGCAAAACGCGACCCTCTGCGGGACGCGGCGCGCTGCCAGAGCATGACTGCCATGCCCACCAGGCCGAGCCCGCCGCCCGTCAGGGCCGTCCACAGCCACATCCCGTGGACGCCGGTGGCCAGCAGCACGACTGAGGCGATCAGCCAGACCGCCGTGCCGCCGACCACGGGAATCCAGGGACTGACCACTGATGTCGGCAGGTCAGGGGTAGGACGAAGCCGTCCGGTGATCTCAGGTGGGTCGTTCGGTTCGTCCACAGGGGTCAGGCTACCGCCGCCGTACACGACGCGAAGCAGGTGAGCGATGTCAGACGTGACCACGCGGCAACGGCCCCCGAGGCTCGACCGGTTCTTCCGGATCAGCGAGCGGGGTTCCAACGTGGGCCGGGAGGTCCGAGGTGGTCTGGTCACCTTCGTGACGATGGCCTACATCATCGTGCTGAACCCGCTGATCCTCGGCAGCTTCTCGCCGGACGACGCGGGCGCGGCGAAGGACGTCACCGGAGCCATCCTGCCGGTCGCCCAGGTGACGGCGGTCACCGCGCTCGTCGCCGGGGTGCTCAGCATCCTGATGGGCGTCGTCGCGAACTTCCCGTTCGCGCTCGCCGCGGGGCTGGGGATCAACACCCTCGTCGCCGTCACCATCGCGCCCCAGATGACGTGGTCGGCGGCGATGGGGCTCGTGCTCGTGAACGGCGTCGTGGTGCTGCTGCTCGTGATCACCGGGGTGCGCAGCATGGTGTTCAACGCCGTGCCGCAGCAGCTCAAGGCGAGCATCGCGGTCGGGATCGGGCTGTTCATCGCCCTGATCGGCCTGGTGGACGCGGGCTTCGTGCGGCGGGTGCCCGACGCGGCGGGAACCACGGTGCCGGTGCAGCTCGGCATCGACGGTTCGATCGCCTCGTGGCCCACGGCGGTGTTCGTGGTGACACTCGTGCTGATGGGCGTTCTGGTGGCGCGCGGAGTGAAGGGCGCCATCCTGATCGGTGTGCTCGCGGGCACGGTGCTGTCGATCGTCATCGAGGCCATCGTGGCCGCGGGTCCCTCGCAGGGCGTGGACCCGAAGGGCTGGAACCTCGGCTATCCGGCGCTGCCGGACTCGGTGCTGAGCCTGCCCGACCTCTCGCTCGTGGGGCAGGTCTCGTTCGACGCCTGGGTGCAGGTGCCCGCGCTCACGGCGGCGCTGCTGGTGTTCACGCTGGTGCTCACCGACTTCTTCGACACCATCGGCACGATGACGGGGCTCGGTCGGGAGGCCGGGCTGGACGACGACCGGGGGCGGCTTCCGAACGTGGGCAAGGGCCTGTTCGTGGACTCGCTCGGCGCCATCGGCGGTGGCGCGGCGTCGGCCAGCTCCAACACCGTCTATGTCGAATCGGCCGCCGGGATCGCCGAGGGCGCGCGGACCGGACTGGCCAACGTCGTCACCGGTCTGCTGTTCATCGCCGCCATGTTCTTCACGCCGCTGTACGAGGCGGTGCCGATCGAGGCCGCCGCGCCCGCGCTCGTCGTCGTCGGCGCGCTCATGGTGCGCCAGATCGCCGACGTGGACTTCCGGGACTTCACGGTGGCGCTGCCCGCGTTCCTGACGATCGTGGTGATGCCGTTCACGTACTCCATCGCGAACGGCATCGGCGCGGGCTTCGTCAGCTACGTCGTGCTGCGGGCGGCGACCGGGCGCGCCCGCGAGGTACACCCGCTCATGTGGGTCACGTCGGTGGCGTTCGTCGTGTACTTCGCGATCGACCCGATCCAGCAGCTCCTCGGCTGACGCGCGGCGTCACCGGCGGCGGGCCGGGCACGCGCGCGCAATCGTGAGGTATGCTAAGGATGTGTCGGAAACCGCTGACGAACGATCGCTGGCCAGTAGGCTGAGGCTGGCGGTTGTCCGGCTCAACCGCAGGTTGCGGGCACAGCGCGCCGGTGACGACCTGTCGCTCACCCAGATCTCGGCTTTGTCCACGCTGCACAAATGCGGCCCAGTGACACCCGGACAGCTCGCCGCCAGGGAAGGTGTGCAGCCGCCGTCGATGACGCGGGTCATCGCCGCGCTGGAGGAGCGGGCGTACGTCGTGCGCACCCCGCACCCGACCGACGGCAGGCAGGCGATCGTCACCCTGACCGACGCGGGCCGGGACTACGTCCTGGCCACGATCTCCCGCAGGGAGGCATGGCTGGACACCCGGCTCGCCGAGCTGAGCGACGAGCAGCGGCGGGTGCTGTCGGACGCGGCCGAGATCATCGAACGCATGGCGGAGCGCGGCTGACGCCCGCGTTCCCCGTGGCGCAGACGGGAGGCGACATCACCGCGTGACCATCACGGGTAGCGACGCGACGACACCGAGGAAGCCGACCGCCACCCGTGACTCACCACCTCCGCCGGAGCCGCCGGAGCGAGGCGGAGGCATGTTCGCGTCTCTGCGCGTGCGTAACTACCGCCTGTTCTTCGGCGGGCAGATCATCTCCAATGTCGGTACCTGGATGCAGCGCATCGCCCAGGACTGGCTGGTGTTCGAGCTCAGCGGGTACGACCCCGTGGCGCTGGGCGTGGCGGTGGCGTTGCAGTTCCTGCCGACCCTGCTGCTGTCGTTGTGGGCCGGGGTGCTCGCCGACCGCGTGGACAAGCGGCGGCTGCTGATCGGCATCCAGACCGCGGTGGCGTCGCAGGCGCTGGTGCTCGGTGCCCTGGTGCTGACCGGGGTCGCCGCGCTGTGGCAGGTCTACGCGCTGTGTGTCGTACTCGGCACGCTGTCGGCGCTGGAGGTGCCCACGCGGCAGGCCTTCGTGGCCGAGATGGTGGGCCGTGACCAGGCCGCCAACGCGGTGGCACTGAACTCCTCGATCTTCAACCTGGCTCGCATCGCGGGCCCCGCCGTCGCCGGGTTCGCGATCGTGCTCGTGGGCACGGGCTGGCTGTTCGTGGCGAACGCGGTCAGCACGGTGGCGGTCATCGCGGGACTGGCGCGGATGAATCCCGCCGAACTGTTCCGCGCGCCCTCGGTGGGGCGCGGCAAGGGACAGTTGCGCGACGGACTGCGTTACGTGCGCGGCAGGCCGGATCTGCTGACCGTGATGGTGCTGGTGTTCTTCGTGAGCACCTTCGGCATCACGTTCTTCACGTCGCTGGCCGTGGTCGCGGCCAACGTCTTCGGAACCGAGGCCGACGGCTACGGGTTGCTCTCGACGATGCTCGCGGTGGGGACGTTCACCGGCGCGCTCGCCGCCGCGCGCCGGGGCAGCCGGGGCGGGCCGACGCTGCGGCTGCTCGTGGTGTCCGCGGCGGCGCTGGGGCTGTGCGAGCTGGGGGGCGCGTTCCTGCCGACCTACCTGTTGTTCGGGCTCGGCCTCGTGCCGCTGGGGTTCGCCACGATCACGTTCCTCAACACGGCCAACGCCCTCGTGCAGACGACGGTGAGCCCGCAGTTGCGCGGGCGGGTCATGGGCCTGTATGTCCTGGTGCTGATGGGTGGCAATCCGGTGGGCGGCCTGCTGACGGGCTGGCTGGCCGGCACCTTCGGCGGGCGGTCGCCGTTCTACGTCGGCGGCGCGGTGGCGCTCGTGGCGGCGCTGGTGTGCGGGTACGTGGCGCACCGGGCCCGTCGCGGCGCCCGGCGTCCGGGCACCACGCGCCCCTTGCCCCAGGAGTGAGGTTAGGTTAGCCTCAGTTTCGTCGCTTCGTGGTGGGAGCGGCAGTCAGTTCGGGAAACACGTGAGGCCCCGTCCCTTCCGGAAGCGAACTCCGGCAGGACGGGGCCTCACGTGTTTCCGGCTCGGGCGGAAAGCGATCAGGGCAGCAGCAGCCCGTTGCGGCCTGCCTTCGCGTCCTCGAAGCGCCTGCCGATCTCGGCCCAGTCGAACACGTTCCACAGCGCCTTGACGTAGTCCGGCTTCACGTTCTTGTACTGCAGGTAGAAGGCGTGCTCCCAGACGTCGACCAGCAGGATCGGGGTCGTCGGCAGGATCAGGTTGTTGTGGTGGTCGCGCAGCTGCTGGGTGATCAGCGTCTTGCCGATCGGGTCCCACGACAGCGCGCCCCAGCCGTTGCCCTGGATGGTGGTGCAGACCGCGGTGAACTGCGCCTTGAACTTGTCGAACGAGCCGAAGGACTCGTCGATCGCGGCGGCCAGCTCGCCGGTCGGCTTGTCGCCGCCGTTGGGCGAGAGGATCTTCCACCAGACGACGTGGTTCGCGTGGCCGGCCAGGTTGAAGGCCAGCGTGGTCTCCAGGCCGACGATGGAGCCGAAGTCGTCGGCGTCGCGCGCGGCGGCCAGCTTCTCCAGCGTCTGGTTGGCGCCGTTGACGTAGGTCTGGTGGTGCTTGCTGTGGTGCAGCTCGTTGATCTCGCCGGAGATGTGCGGCTCGAGGGCACCGTAGTCGTAGTCGAGGTCGGGAAGCTCGTACGTGGGCATGAGCCCTCCTTCTTGTCTCGCGAACCAAGCCTTGTCGTCGCTGCCAAACCTAGTAGCCACTGTGTGCTCGGGCTAACCGGGGCGTGACGTAGTTGACCTTGCAAAGTGGAGTTAGGTCGAGGTCAAGGCACTGTTACTCGCGCCACAGCGGGGCGGACCCCGACCGGTTCAGTCCACCGGCCACGAATGCACGGGCTCGCCGGTGCGCGAGAGTTCGACGTAGCGCGCCAGCATGGCGGCGAGCGCGGAGTCGCGGTCCAGGCCACGGTCCTCGGCGCGCAGGACGGCTTCCCGCTGCCACACGCTTCCGGTCCGCTGCCGCAGGCACCGCTGCTCGATCACCCCGAGGTACCGGTCGGCGACACTGTCCGGGACGTCCGAGTCCCGCAGCCCCTGCCGGGCCAGCGGCAGCAGCACCCGCAACGCGAGCTCGTCCGGCGGGATCCAGCCGATGCCGGGCCAGTACAGGTGTGCGTCGAACCCGTTGCGAGCGCCGGAGTACAGGTTCTCCTCGGCGGCCTGGAACGACATCTGTGTCCACACGGGCCGCTCCTGCTCCGCCAGCGCGCGCTGCGCACCGTAGAAGAACGCGGCGTTGGCCATCATGTCGAGCACCGTGGGCCCCGCGGGCAGCACCCGGTTCTCCACCCGCAGGTGCGGCATGCCGTCCACCACGTCGTACACCGGCCGGTTCCACCGCCACACCGTGCCGTTGTGCAGTCGCAGCTCCGTCAGCTTCGGCACCTGGCCCGACTCCAGTGCCTCCATCGGGTCCTCGTCGTCGGTCTCCGGCAACAGGCCGGGGAAGTACCGGACGTTCTCCTCGAACAGGTCGAAGATCGACGTGATCCAGCGCTCGCCGAACCACACCCTCGGCCGTACCCCTTGATTCCGCAGCTCCTCGGGCCGGGTGTCGGTGGCCTGGAGGAACAGCGGAATGCGCGTCTCGTGCCACAGCGCCTTGCCGAGCAGGAACGGCGAGTTCGCGCCGAGCGCCACCTGAACGCCCGCGAGGCACTGGGCCGCGTTCCAGTGCGCCGCGAACTCCTCGGGTGCGACCTGGAGATGCAGCTGCACCGACGTACACGCCGCCTCGGGCAGGATCGACTGGGCGAAGGCACGCAACCGTTCCGGTTCGCGGCCCGGCAGGCCGACGCCCTCCAGCGACAGCAGTGGCTGTTCACCGCGCGCGGCGAGGATCTCGTCGTTGAGCAGGGAGTACCGGGCACTGCTGGTGAGCCATTTCTGGTCGAAGTGCTCCGAGCGCAGGGTCGGCAGCACGCCGATCATCGCGACCTGTGACTCCGCCTCCGTCGCCTGCCGCTCCGCCCTGGCGAGGTACTCGTCCAGCATCGACTCCAGCCGGAGCGCGGACGTGCCGTCCAGCGGACACGGCGGCACGTTGAGCTCGATGTTGTGCTGCGAGAGTTCGGTGGTGAACGCCGGATCGGCCAGCGCGTCGAGTACCTCGGTGTTGGCCATCGACGGCCGCATGTCGGCGTCGACGAGGTTCAGCTCCACCTCGAGACCGATGTGCTTGCGCGGAAACGTGAAGCTGCCGTCCGAGAGCATTCGCGCCAGAGTGTCCAGACAGCGTTGCACCTTGCGGCGATACCGCCCCCTGTCCCTCGGGGTGAAGGCGTCCGGTGACACGTCCTTACCCATGGGATCGTCCTTTTCCTGCTCGGCCTCGGCACACCCGAACGCCTTGGCGTTGACCCCTTGCCAGGCGGCAACCGTGACACACCGTCGGGGCCGCGACTAGCGGCCAATCTGGTGCTCTGGGTCACCTGCCCTTAACGCTGCGCACGCGAAGGCCCGTTCGTACGACCGGGCTACCCCGCATTCGGAGCACCAACGCCTGCCGTAATGGCGGAGTGCGAGACTCCGGGCGTGGCCACACTGATCGAGACCGACCGGGCCGACGACGAGCGCCTCGACGACTTCCGCGACCTCACCACGGCCGACCGCAGGCCCGACCGCCCCGGCGGGCGGGGGCTGGTCATCGCCGAGGGCACCGTCGTGGTGCGGCGGCTGCTGCACTCGCCCTACCCGGTACGTGCGCTGCTGGGCGTGCCGAAGCGGATCGCCGAGCTGCGCGACGACCTGGCCGGGCTCGCCGTCCCCGCGTACGTCACCTCGGCGGAGACCATGTCGGAGGTCGTGGGCTTCCACCTCAATCGCGGTGTCCTCGCGGTCGCCGACCGCGCGCCGAGCCCGTCGCTGCCCGACGTGTTGTCCCGTGCCCGCGTGCTCGCCGTGCTCGAAGGCGTCAACGACCACGAGAACCTCGGATCGCTGTTCCGCAACGCCGCCGCGCTCGGGGTGGACGGGGTGCTGCTGGGCGCAGGCTGTGCCGACCCCCTATACCGGCGCAGCGTGCGGGTGTCGATGGGGCACGTGCTGCGGGTGCCGTTCGCCCTCGCCTCGCGCTGGCCCGCCGAGCTGGCCGAGGTGCGCCACCACGGGTTCCACGTCGCGGCTCTCACGCCGCGGCCCGGCGCGGTAGCGTTGCGCGACGTCCGCGACGCGGGTCACGAGCGGCTGGCGTTGCTGGTCGGTTCGGAGGGGCACGGCCTCTCCGACGCCGCGCTCGCCGCCGCCGACAGCGCGGTGCGCATCCCGATGTCGGAGGGCGTGGACTCACTCAACGTCGCCACGGCGGCGGCCGTCGCGTTCTACGAGGTGACGAGGTGACATGCGAGCCGGTGAGCGGGCGTGACTGACGAGGCCGAGCTGTTGTTGCGCGACGACCGCGCCGTCCTCGTGCTGCCCACACGCCGCGAGAACGGCGACACGGACCAGCGGAGCGCCGAGCTGGCCGACGTGCTCGGCGCCGACCTCGCCGACGCGCTCGCGGAGTGGGCGCGGGTGTGCGCGGCGATGTCGCGCACCGGCAGCGGCGCGGGCAGCGAGGTCGTCTCCCGCCGGGGGCGCCAGCTCGCGGGCAGAGTCGCCGTGCGGCTGGGCGGGCCGGTGCGCTACCGCGACCCGGCGAGCGGGCACAGCCGCGTGGTCAGGCCGGGACGTTCACCCGCCTTCGCCCGGCCCCCGCACGGGCGCACGGTCGACCCCACACCGCCGTGGGCCACCGGGCTCACCGTCGCGGCGTTCGCCGCCGTGTTCGTCGTCGTGGCGATGCTCGCGCTGGCCTCGACACTGGCCTCGGAGACCGCGGGCTGGGTCGCGATCCTCGCCGCCGCCGTGGTGAGCGCGGGACTCGCTCCGTCGCTGTGGCTGGGCCGGACCGTTCCCGTGGTGCGCTGGCTCGTCCTCGGCGCGGTGGTGGGCACCGCCGTGTCGTGGCTCGGAGTGCTGGTCATCGCCTTCTCGTGACCCGCCCGTGCGCAGTGGACCGCGCTGTGGTGCGGGTATGGCGTTGGGCCGATCGGCGCACGGGGTAGTTTTGACCACATGTCTTCGCCCACGAACTCAGGCTCGCCCCACGTCGTGGTCACGGGTGGTTGCGGCTTCATCGGACGCGCGGTCGTCGCCGCCTTCCGCAGGCGTGGCGCGCGGGTGACGATCGTGGACCGGGAACCGGTGACCGTCGCCGACGAGGGCGTCGTCGCCGTGCAGGGCGACCTGGCCGACCCCGAGGTGCGGGAGCGCGCGGTGGTCCCCGGGACCGACGGCATCGTGCATCTCGCGGCCATCACGTCGGTGCTGCGCTCGGTGGAGATGCCGTCGAGGACGTATTCCGAGAACGTCGCCAACACCCACGAGCTGCTGGAACTGGCGCGCATGCACGGGGTGCGGCGGTTCGTCCTGGCCTCGACCAACGCCGTCGTCGGCGACGTCGGCACCGCCACCATCACCGAGGACATGCCGCTGCGGCCACTGACGCCGTACGGTGCCACCAAGGCCGCGTGCGAGATGCTGATGTCCGGCTACGCGGGCGCCTACGACATGGCCACCTGCGCCCTGCGGTTCACCAACGTCTACGGGCCCGGCATGAGCCACAAGGACAGCTTCGTGCCCCGGCTCATGCGCGCGGCGCTGACCGGCGGTGGCGTGAAGGTCTACGGTGACGGCGGCCAGCGGCGCGACCTCGTGTTTCTCGACGACGTGGTGCGCGCCATCGAACTGGCCTGGGACTCGGGCCACGTCGGCCGAGCCGTCGTCGGCGCGGGCCACTCGGTGTCGGTGCTGGAACTGATCGACACCGTGCGGGAGGTCACCGGCTGCCCGATCCCGGTCGAGCACGTTCCCGCTCCGGGCGGTGAGATGCCCGCGGTGGTCGTCGACGTCTCCCGCAGCGCGGACACCATCGGCTACCGCCCGTCGTACTCCCTGCGGGACGGGCTCGCGGCCACCTGGCAGTACTTCCTCGACCACGACAGGCAGAAAGTGTTCTGAGTGACCGGCTTCCTCCGCCGCCACTGGTTGCTGCTCGTTCTGCTCGCCGGTGGCCTCACGCTGCGCGTGCTGACGTGGCTGGCCTACGAGCCGGCGCTGCTCTACATCGACAGCTTCCGGTATCTGGGCAACCTCGACGACCTGCGGCCCACCGACCTCAACCCGCTCGGGTACACGGTGGTGCTCAAGGCGCTGCTCTCGTTCGGCGGGCTCGCCTTCGTGCAGGCCGTGCAACACCTGGTCGGCCTGCTGCTCGCGGTGTCGCTCTACGCGCTGACGTTGCGCTACACGTCGAGAACGTGGCTCGGGGCGCTGGTCGCCGCTCCCGTGCTGCTCGACGCGTACCAGTTGCAGGTCGAAGCGCTCATCATGTCCGAGGTCTGGTTCCAGGCGCTGCTGGTCGGGGCGCTGTGGGCGCTGCTGGGCCGGGGCGAGCCGACGTGGTGGCGGGCGGGGCTGGCCGGGGCGCTCATCGCCTGCGCGGTCCTCACCAGGTCCATCGGCATGACGCTCGTGCTGCCCCTGCTGGTCTATCTGGTGCTGGCGGGCGGAGCGTGGCGCAGCAGGGCGGGCTGGAAACGCATCGGCGTGCGCACGGCGGCCGGGGTACTCGGCCTGGTGGCGGTGCTCCTGCCGTACTCCGCGTACTTCTACTCGCAGGCGGGCTACTGGGGGCTGACGGGCGCCACCGGCAACGTGCTCTACGGGCGCACGGCCACCATCGCCGACTGCTCGCAACTGCCGGAGGACGACGCGGGGCTCCAGCTGTTCTGCCCCGACGAGCCGCTGAACGACCGCCGCAAGATCGACTACTACACGCACTTCGTGTACGGCGATCCCGACTGGCCTGCGGAGGGATTGCCCGACGAGCGGACCAAGGAGGACCTGGCCAACCAGTTCGCCAGGGAGGTCATCCTCAACCAGCCGATCGACTTCGCCACCGGCATCATGCGGGACTTCCTGAAGAACTTCGACCCGATCAAGCGCACGCATCCGAAGGACGTGCCGGTCGAGCGGTGGCAGTTCCAGCTGACCTACCCGTATTACAACGTCGGTGAGTCGTCGCTGGAGTACTACAACCAGGTGACCTACGCCTACGACGGCGTGCTGCCCGACGCGAACACCGATCTCACGGCGTTCCTGCGGTCGTACCAGCTCGGTGGCGGCTACACGTGGGGCCCGCTGCTCGCCGCGTTCTCGCTGCTCGGGCTGCTGGGGGCGGCCGGCCTCGGCCGGGCACGCCGGTCCGGGCTCCGGGCCGCCGCACTGCTCGCCACCGGTAGTGGCCTGATCCTGCTCGCGGGCGCCGCGTCGTTCGAGTTCTCGTGGCGCTACCAGATCCCCGCCCTGGTCCTGCTCCCCCTGGGCGGCGCTCTCGGGCTCGCTGCGATCCTGGGTGCGCGCGCGGCGGCGTCCGGCGTGTCACCCCGGTACCCCCGGAACCCCCACTCACCCCAGTCACGAGGTCGGAGGCCCACGTTGGACGACTACCCCGATGAGATCGACGCCGGGGCGGCTGCCGACTTCCGGCAGCGGTACGGCACCAGCCCGCTGACCCCGCTGGTCGTGGTGATCGCGGCCTACAACGAGGCCAAGGGCATCGGGACCGTGTTGCGGGAGATGCCGACCCACTGCGGCGAGTTGCCCGTCTCCACGCTCGTCGTAGTGGACGGCTCCACCGACGACACCGCGCGGATCGCCCACGAGGCCGGTGCGTACGTGTGCGTGGCGAGCCGCAACCGGGGCCAGGGTGCCGCGCTGCGGCTCGGCTACCACCTCGCCGCCGAGTGTGGCGCGCGCTACATCGTCACCACCGACGCCGACGGTCAGTACGACAACAGTGAGATGCCGCTGCTCATGGCGCCGCTGCTGGACGGCACGGCCGACTTCGTGACCGGGTCGCGCAGGCTCGGCAGCTACCAGCACGACAGCACCATCCGCTGGGTCGGTGTGCGCGTCTTCGCGTGGCTGGCGACGGTACTGACCTTCCGCAAGATCACCGACACGTCGTTCGGTTTCCGGGCGATGCGCGCCGACCTCGCCACCTCGGTGACGCTGCGGGAACCGCAGTACCAGTCGTCGGAGCTGCTGCTCGGCGTGCTGGCCCAGGGCGCGCGGGTCCGGGAGGTCCCGATGACCATGCGGCTGCGCAACAACGGGGCCAGCAAGAAGGGCCGCAGCGTCGCCTACGGCGCCAACTACGCGAGGGTCATGACCGGGACCTGGCTCCGCGAGTACCTTCTCCGCCGCGGAAAACGAGCCGATCGAGCAGTGCGAACTTCATGAGGAAGACCAGGACGTAGCCGCCGAGGAACACCGCGTCGAGCACCACGATGCGCACGAACCCGGAGAGGTCGAGCGGCTCGATGAGGTAGCCGGCCAGGGTGGTCAGGCCCACCGAGGCGAGACCGGCGAGGCCGATGACCAGGAAGTAGGGCAGCAACTCGCCCTTCACGGGCGGGCTGCCCCTGCGGCCCCAGGCCCAGCGCCGGGCGATGATGAAGTTCGGGATGGCCCCCGAGACGAACGCCACGGCGCTGGCCAGCGCGGGAGCGGCACCCCACCACAGCAGCCCGATCAACATCACCTGGCTGATGGCGGTGGCGAGCGCGGAACTCGTGGCGGCCCGAAAGAACCGGACCACCAGTCGGGGCTGTGTCACCGGCATTGGCGGAGGTTCCGCCGCGGCCGTCGAAGCGGTGCTCACTCTTCCATTGTGCATACCCGCCATTCAGGTGGCCGCGGTGCGTCCGTATCCTCCGAGCGGGTTGATCCGTGCCCCCGAGTGGTACACGGTAGACCTGGATGCAGAGGGGCGCACCCACAGTAAGGTCAACGTGGGGTGTGCTGTGGAGTAACGATCTGGAGGCAGTCGAGTCGTGCGAGTCCTCGTTCTCGGTGGTGACGGATATCTGGGGTGGCCGACAGCCCTCCACCTTTCGGACTGCGGCCACGAAGTTGCCGTCGTCGACAACTTCGCGCGCAGGAAGTACGACGAGGAACTCGGCTCCCAGAGCCTCGTCCCGATCGAGGACCTCGAGGTCCGGGTCGCGGCGTGGAAGGAGGTCTCGGGCAAGGAGCTGCCGCTCTACGTCGGGGACCTGGTCGACGCCGACTTCGTGTACCGCATCGTGCGGGAGTTCGAACCCGACACCATCATTCACTTCGCCGAGCAGCGCGCGGCGCCGTACTCGATGATCGACCGCGAGCACGCCGTGTACACGCAGTACAACAACGTGGTCGGCAACCTCAACGTCATGTACGCCATCGCCGAGATCAACCCGGAGATTCACCTGGTGAAGCTCGGCACCATGGGCGAGTACGGCACCCCCAACATCGACATCGAGGAGGGGTGGCTCGAGGTCGAGCACAACGGTCGCAAGGACCGGATGCTCTACCCGAAGAAGCCGGGCTCGTTCTACCACCTGTCGAAGGTGCACGACTCGCACAACATCGAGTTCGGCTGCCGGATCTGGGGAATGCGCGCGACCGACCTCAACCAGGGCGTGGTGTACGGGCAGAAGACGGACCAGACCTCTCGGGACCCGCGCCTGGCCACCCGGCTCGACTACGACGCGGTCTTCGGTACGGTGCTGAACCGGTTCGTGATCCAGGCCGTGCTGGGCCAGCCGCTGTCCGTCTACGGCAAGGGCGGGCAGACCCGCGGCATGCTCGACATCCGCGACACCGTGGAGTGCCTGCGGCTGGCGGTGGAGAACCCCGCCGACCGTGGTGAGTTCCGGGTGTTCAACCAGATGACCGAGAGCTTCTCGGTGAAGCAGGTCGCCGAGCTCGTCGCCGAGACGTTCCCGGGCTCCGTGGAGATCGACTACCTCGAGAACCCGCGCTGGGAGCTGGAGGAGCACTACTACAACGTGAAGCACACGGGCCTGCTGGAGCTGGGCCTCAAGCCGCACCTGCTCTCCGACACGCTGATCGAGTCGCTGTTCCCGATCGTCGAGGCGAACAAGGACCGCGTGAACAACGAGATCATGCTGCCCACGGTGAAGTGGGCGAGCGCCAAGAACTCGTGACGTGACACGTCGAAGGCCCCCGCGAGCACATCGGTCGCGGGGGCCTTCGACTGTGTCGGGGTCTCGTCAGCCGCGCTGGCTGCGCACGCCGAGCAGTACGTCCTCCCAGGCCGGCACCGTGGGGTGGCCCTTGCGTGGCTTGGTCTGGGCCGCCGGTCCCGACGAGGGCTGCTCGGGCACGAACCGGGCGTCGTCACCGGCACCGCCGGTACCCGCGACCTCGCGGTCGTCCTCCTGGGGCGGCGGGGGGATCGGCGCCTCGATCACCGTGGCGCGCTCGGGCTCGGGGGCGAACGGGTCGGCCACCGCCTCCTCGTCGGCGCGCGGGGGCTCAGCCCGGTCGCCGACGGCCCTGGGCATGCGGTGGGCCTCCGGGTCGAGCAGGGTCTCCGCGAGCTGGTCCAGTGCCACGACGGTGCCACCGTGGGCGCCGGGGGAGTACGACCAGTGCGCGCGGTTGTCGGAGCGGCCCGCGGCCCAGGTCAGCCCGATCACCCACTTGCCGTCCTCGGGGCGCCAGGCGTCCCAGCTCGCCTGGGTGTAGTCCTGCCCGCGCAGGGCGAACGAGTGCGCCACGGTCTCACCCAGCGTCACCACGTCGGGTCCGTCCTCGCGGACCGGGTGGGCACGCTGGGCCAGCTCGGCGGTGCGAGCCCGCTCCTGCAACACCGGGTAGGCGAACCGCTCGACCCGCGAGGTGGACATCCCCGCGGCCGAAGCGACCTCCTCGACGGACTCGCCAGCCCGGATGCGGGCCTGGATCTCCCGTGGGCGCATCGACCTCTCCTGCTCGATCTCGATCTGGCCGAGCCGGGCGATGTCGCCCCGGGCGGCGGCACGCAGCCGCTCGTCCGCGGGCAGGAGGAACCGCTCATGTCGCTCGGGGTCTTCGCACACGATGGACACGCCGTCCTCGTGCAACCCGACCACTCGTAGCGTTCGCATGACCGCCTCCGAAAAACATCACCTCTGTGGGTGTCCACGGTAGAACGGCGCGTCGCCTTGACGGGTGAGGCGCGCCGAACTCCCTGTACATCCGTTATCGATGGTGCTCGATAAGGCCCACATGCCAGTGCCGACGCGCCGGTCTACCCGCTTCCCGATCAGGCGAAACCGCTGACACTCACTGTGTGAGGTGTTCCACCACGTATTCGACGCATCGGGTGAGTGCGGTGATGTCGTCGGGCTCGATGGCGGGGAACATGCCCACGCGCAACTGGTTGCGGCCGAGCTTGCGGTAGGGCTCCACGTCCACGATGCCGTTGGCCCGCAGGGTGCGTGCGATCTGCGCGGCGTCGAGGGAGTCGTCGAAGTCGACGGTTCCGACCACCTGCGAACGCAACGCGGGGTCGCTGACGAACGGCGTGGTGTAGGAGGTCTTCTCCGCCCACTCGTACAGCCGGTCGGAGGACTCCCTGGTGCGGGCAGTGGTCCACTCCAGGCCGCCGTGGGCGAGCATCCACTCGATCTGGTCGGCCAGCAGGAACAGGGTGGCCACGGCCGGCGTGTTGTAGGTCTGGTCCTTGCGCGAGTTGTCCAGCGCGGTGGGCAGGGACAGGAAGTCCGGCACCCAGCGGCCCGACTCGCCGAGCTCGTTCACCCGTTCGACGGCGGCGGGGGACATCAGGGCAACCCACAGCCCGCCGTCCGAGGCGAACGACTTCTGTGGCGCGAAGTAGTACACGTCGAAGTCGGCGGCGGCGACCGGCAGCCCACCCGCACCCGAGGTGGCGTCGACCGCGACGAGCGCGCCCTCGCTACCCGCCGGGCGCCGGACGGGCACCGCCACGCCGGTCGACGTCTCGTTGTGGGCCCAGGCCACGAGGTCGGCGCTCGCGTCGTACGTGATCTCGGGAGCGCTGCCGGGTTCGCCCTTGACGACGATCGAGTCGCCGAGGAAGGGCGCCTTGTCCGTCACCTTCGCGAACTTCGACGAGAACTCGCCGTAGGTGAAGTGCTGCGCGCGCTCCCGCACGAGACCGAAGGCCGCCGCGTCCCAGAACGCCGTGGTGCCCCCGTTGCCCAGCACGACCTCGTAGCCGTCGGGCAGGCCGAACAGCTCGGCCAGGCCGGATCGGACCCGGCCGACCAGGGACTTCACCGGCTTCTGCCGGTGGGAGGTCCCGAGGACGTTCGCCCCCTCCCTGGCGAGGTTCGCGAGCTGTTCGGGGCGCACCTTGGACGGGCCGCACCCGAACCGGCCGTCGGAGGGCTTGAGTTCCGCGGGCAGAGTCAACTCAACGGCTTCGGTCATGGCCTCAGTCTTTCACGGTGTGCCCGAGGGGTGAATGACGTGTCTCACCCCTCGGACCCAAGCCAGCCGGCCTCGTCGACGCCGCCAGGGACGGGGGCGCTCGGGTCATAGGGCGTGCGGGTGAACACGAAGGTGGCCAGATCGAGGTAGTGCGGGCGCCCCGCGCCGTCCCGGACGACGGTGAGGGTCTCGCCCGCGTAGTAGCCGTCGAGGCCCACCCAGCGGTCGTGGGAGAGCGGCCGGAATCGGGACGCCCTGCCCGCACCGCCGGCGGGAGCGAGGTCGAGCCAGCCCTCCGGCAGGGCGCGCAGGTGGAACGGCGACGGGCCCCAGTGCCACAGCCCGGTCAGCTCGAGCAGCGCGGGATCGACGGGCGCGGGCCGCCATTCCTCGGGCAGCGGCGGCTCGTAGTCGTCGGCCATCGCGACGAGGTCGGCCGCCAGCGACAGGATGCCGACCCCCGAGGTGGCGTTGGCGAAGGTCACCGCTCCGGTCCCGGTCGCCGGGTCGATCATGGTGCAGGCCAGGAAGCCGGGCATGGACCCGGTGTGCCCGGCCAGGCGCTTGCCGTTCGCCCAGGCGAGTTGCAGGCCGAGCCCGTAACCGGCGGTCCACGGCCCGCTGTCGTCGATGACGGCGGCCTCGCGCATCTCCGCGACCGTGTCGGGATGCAGCACCTCACCGGTGTCGCCCCCGACGAACGCCGTCCAGCGGGCGAGGTCGTCGGCGCAGGACCACAGCTGCCCCGCTGGTGCCATCGCTCCCGCGTCGTGCTCGGGT
Source organism: Saccharomonospora piscinae (assembly GCF_005862235.1). Lineage (GTDB taxonomy): Bacteria > Actinomycetota > Actinomycetes > Mycobacteriales > Pseudonocardiaceae > Saccharomonospora > Saccharomonospora piscinae. The sequence goes on from NZ_VCEK01000003.1 coordinate 102,555, forward strand.
TCGGGCAGGAGAACGTCGGCGAACGGATGCACGGCGTAGCCCCGCGCGTGCGGGGCGGTGGGCCGGTCGGTGGTGTGCGTCATCTCCAGCGGGCGCAGGATCTCGTCGCGCACGGCGGTCAGCCAGTCGGTGCCCCGCAGGCGGGCGACCAGCTCGCCCAGCACGCCGTAGCCGACGTTGGAGTAGTGGAAGCGGCGCCCCGCCCTGTGCTTGACCTCGGCGGGGCCGAGGGTCGCGCTGAGCTGGGCCCAGTCGCCACCCGGGCTGCGTTCCCACCACGCGCCCGGCGACTCGGAGGTGAGGCCGCTGGTGTGCGCGAGCAGGTGCGCCACCGTCGTGTCGCCGAAACTCGTGCCGGGGACGTGGGTCTCCAGCCGGTCGTTCAGGTCGAGCTTGCCCTCGTCGCGCAGCCGCAGCACCACGGCGGCGACCAGCGACTTGGTGATCGATCCGATGCGGTAGAGCGTGCGGGGGCCCGGCCGGTCGCCCTCGCCGCCCACCGTGCCGCGGGCGGCCCACCACCTCAGCTCACCGTCGCGGACCACGCCGGCCACGAGCGACGGTGCGCGTCCCGCGGACTGTTCGGTGGCGACACGGCGGAGCAGGGCGAGTTCGGTGGTAGGCAGCATGGCGGCCATTCTGCCGCCTGCTCAGCCCGTGCGCGCCGGGCGGCCGGACTGCAGGCGGTAGATCACCGCCGCGACCGCGGCCAGCAGCACCACCAGCATGAGCGTGCCGAGGTTGACCCCGATCCCGGAGGTGAGGACGAAGGTCAGCGCACCGGCGAACAGGCAGTAGTAGACCATCGGGATGATCGTCTTCCGGATGGTCTCGCCTTCCCGGCCCAGTAGCCCCACCGTCGCCGACGCGGCGACGACGTTGTGAACGGTGATCATGTTGCCCGCCGCGCCACCGACGGCCTGACCGGCCACGACCGTCTCCGGCGCGACGCCGATCTGCTCGGCTGTGGAGAACTGGAACAGGGAGAACATCAGGTTGCTCACCGTGTTGCTGCCCGCGACGAACGCGCCGAGTGCCCCGATCCACGGTGCCAGCACCGGCCAGGCGTCGCCGACGGCCGCCGCGGCGCCGTCGGCCAGCGTCAGCGGCATACTCTCGTAGCCCGACCCGTTCTCCCCGGAGTTGATGAACACCCGGACCAGCGGCAGGGCGAACAACAGCGCCACGGCCGTGCCCGCGATCTGCCTGCCCGCCACCGTCCAGGCCGCGGCGATCTGTGCCCGGTTCATGCGATGCAGTGCGTAGGCCGACACGCTGGCGACGATGAGGACGAAACCGGGCAGGTAGAACGGTTGCAGGCTCTCGTCGATGCCGGTGCCGAGGATGGCGTCGAAGTCGAGGGACAGCCCGGTGAGGAACTCGGTGAGCGGGTCGATCGTGCGCGTGAGCACCAGCAGCACGGCCACGAGCAGATACGGCGCCCACGCCCGCAGTGGATGCATCGTGCGTTCCGCGACGTCGGCGTCGGGCTTGACCGCCCCCATCCAGCCGGGCTGCCAGCGCTCGCGGGGCGCGAAGTCCCACGGCGTGCGGGGCAGGAACAGTCCGCGCCGCGCGGCGGCGACCACGACGGCCAGGCCGACGAGGCCGCCGATCAGCGCGGGGAACTCCGGGCCGAGCAGGGCGGCGACCAGTACGTACGGCACCGTCATCGACACCGCGGCGAACAGCGCGAACTTCCAGATGCCCAGGCCGTCGGCGAACCGTCGCAGCCTCGGCCGGTCGTCCGGGCCGAAGAAGCCGGTGAGCAGGCACGCCAGGAACAGCGGCACCAGGGTCCCGATGAGCGCGTGGATGATCGCGGCGTCGAGCGCGATGGTGGCGATGTAGTCGGGCAGCGGCAGCCCGAGCAGCGAGGCCCGATCCTCGACGGCGGGGCTGCCGCTCAGCCCGTCGGTGACCCCGACCAGCACCGGAGTGCCCACCGCGCCGAACGTGACGGGCGTGCTCTGGATGACCAGCCCGACCATCACCGCCGCCATCGCGGGGAAGCCGAGTGCGAGCAGCAGTGGTGCGACGACGGCGGCGGGGGTACCGAACCCGGACGCGCCCTCGATGAAGCTGCCGAACAGCCAGCCGATGATCACGGCCTGCACCCGGCGGTCGGTGCTGATGTCGGTGAAGCTGGCCCTGATGGTGGCGAGCGCGCCGCTGCCGGCCAGGGTGCCGAGCAGGAGCAACGCGCCGAACACGATGTAGAGCAGGCCGACGGCGAGGATGAGTCCCTCGATGCCGGAGGCGGCGATGACGACGGGCTCGACGCCCCACACGAAGGCGGCGATGGCGACCACGACGGCGAACCCGATCGGCATGGCGTACTTGGCCGGCCAGCGCAGGCCCACGAGCAGGAAGCCGATGACCGCGATGGGCGCGAGCGCGACCACACTCAGCACTGCCAGGTTGTCCATGCCCGCCCCGCCTTCGTTGGAGGTTCGAGTGGCCTTTCACATGGCGGAATGTGACTTCCACCATGTTGTCAGGGTCACAAAGTGTTACAGCGGGTGCGCCCGGCGTCAATAGTTCGAGTGGCGAAGGGGGCGCCGTAGCATGAGCCGATGCGAACGACTGTGACGGTCGGCGACGGTGTGCGGCTGGCGGTGCGCGTGCGGGAGGCGGGGCCGGACGCGCCGACGCTCGTGTGCGTTCACGGCTACCCGGACAACGCGACGCTGTGGGACGGCGTGCTCGCCGAACTGCCGGACACACTGCGCGTGGTCACCTACGACGTGCGCGGAGCGGGGGACTCCGACCGGCCCCGCACCCGGGAGGCGTACCGGCTCGACCGGCTCGCCGAGGACCTGCGTGCCGTCGTCGACGCCGTCTCGCCCGACCGGCCGGTGCATCTGCTCGCACACGACTGGGGCTCCATCCAGACCTGGCACGCGCTGTCGGGGGCGTGGCTGACCGGCAGGGCGGCGTCGTTCACCTCGATCTCGGGCCCGTCGCTCGACCACGCGGCCCGGTGGCTGCGCTCCGGACTGCGCCGCCCGCGCACGCTGCCGACCGTGGCGCGGCAGCTCGCGCACTCCGCGTACCTGGGTTTCTTCCAGCTTCCCCGGCTGCCGGAACTGGCCTGGCGCTCCGGCATCGCGGCGGCCGTGGTGCGGCGGGCCGAGCCGGCCGAGCCGAAGCCCGTGACCGCCGACGCCGTCGCGGGACTGGAGCTCTACCGCGCCAACATCCGGGGCCGGGGCCCGCGGCAGCCGGGCCGCGTCGAGGTGCCGGTGCAGGTGCTCGCGCCCCGCGACGACCCATTCGTGGGCACGCCGATGCAGACCGAACTCGGGAACTGGGTGCCGGACCTTCGCGTGCGGCGGATCTCCGGCAGCCACTGGGTCGTGCGCGCAGACCCTCGCCGCATCGCCGCAGCCACGGCCGAGCTGGTCGCCCACACCGAGGGCGGGCCCGAGCCTCGCGCGTTGCGGCGGTCCCGCCGTGGCGCGGCGCACCGGCGCCGGTTCGACGGGCGGCTCGTCGTCGTCACCGGCGCGGGTGGTGGCATCGGCAGGGCCACCGCGCTGGCGTTCGCGCGGGAGGGTGCCGATCTGGCGCTCGCCGACCTCGACGCGGCGTCGCTCGACACGGCGGCGGAGCAGGCCCGCGCACTCGGTGTGGACGTGACGACCCACCTGCTCGACGTGGCCGACGGCGACGCGCTCGCGGCGTTCGCCGACACCGTGACACGCGAGTCCGGCGTGCCCGACGTCGTGGTGAACAACGCGGGAATCGGACTGGCGGGCAGGGTGCTCGACACCACCGACGCCGAGTGGCAACGCCTGGCCGACGTCAATCTCTGGGGCGTCACCCGCGGCTGCACGCTGTTCGCCGAGCGGATGGTCGAGCGCGGCGAGGGCGGGCACCTGGTCAACGTCGCGTCGATGGCGGCCTACCTGCCCAACGGCTTCCTGCCCGCGTACTCCACGGTCAAGGCGGCCGTGCTCATGTTCAGCGAGTGCCTGCGGGCCGAACTGGCGTCCTCGGGGATCGGCGTCAGCGCCGTGTGCCCCGGGTTCGTCGCGACCGGCATCGTCGAGGCGACGCGGTTCGCGGGCACCGACGAGGCCGAGCAGCGGCGACGGCGGCGCGGTGCGCAGCGCTTCTACACCGCGCGCAACGCGCGCCCCGAGGCGGTGGCTGAGGACGTGTTGCGTGCGGTGCTCGACAACCGCGCCGTCGTGACACCCACGGCCGAGGCGAAGGCCGCCCGCGTGCTGTCCCGCTGGACACCGGGACTGTTGCGCGCGGCCCTGCGCCGGCGCTGAACAGGCCGAGCGTGCGGCCGGGTCAGGCCCCGGCGGCCACGCGAGCCCAGCCCCGGACGTCGCGCGGGGCCCTGGGGCCCGGCCCGACGTAGCTCGCCGACGGCCGCACGAGCCGTCCGGTGCGCTTCTGCTCCAGGACGTGCGCCGCCCAGCCCGCCGTCCGCGCCGCCGTGAACATCGCGGGCATCATCGAAGGCGGAACCTGGGCGAAGTCGAGGATGACGGCGGCCCAGAACTCCACGTTGGTCTCGATCGCCCGGTCCGGCCGCCGTTCGCGCAGCTCGGCCAGCGCGGCCTGCTCCAGTGCCTCGGCTACCTCGTAGCGCTGCGCGCCGAGTTCCCGGCACGTGCGCCGCAGCACGCGCGCCCTCGGGTCCTCGGCCCGGTACACGCGGTGCCCGAAGCCCATCAGCCGTTCCCCGCGGTCGAGGATGCCGCGCACGACGGCGCGGGCGTCGCCGGTCCGCTCCACCTCGGAGATCATCGGCAGGACCCGGGCCGGAGCTCCGCCGTGCAGCGGGCCGGACATGGCGCCGATCGCCCCGGAGAGGGCGGCGGCGACATCGGCGCCGGTCGAGGCGATCACCCTGGCCGTGAAGGTGGAGGCGTTGAGGCCGTGCTCGGCCGCCGAGACCCAGTAGGCGTCGAGCGCCCTGACGTGGGCCGGGTCGGGCTCACCGCGCCAGCGCACGAGGAACCGCTCGGTCGTGCCGCGCGCGTCGTCGACCCGGCGCTGTGGCACGTCGGGCAGCGCCGTGCCGCGCGCGGACTGCGCGATGATCGACAGTGCGGTGGCCGACACCCGGGCGAGCTGGCCCCTCGCCTCGGTGTCGGAGACGTCGAGCAGCGGCCCGAGTCCCCACCGCGGCGCGAGCGCGGGCAGCGCGGCCTGCGCGTCGGCGCGGACGTCGCCGCTGCGCGCGGAAAGCGGAAACGGGTCCTCCGCGGGCAGGGGATCGTCGAAATGGCCGTCGACGAGCAGCCCCCATACGTCGCCGAAGCCCGCGGTGCCCGCGAGGTCCTCGATGTCCACGCCCCGGTAGCGCAGAGCGCCGCCGTCTCGGTCCGGTTCGGCGATCTCGGTGCGGAACGCGACGACACCTTCGAGGCCCGGCCGGAAACCGTCGTCCGGCTCGGTCCCCGCCGTACCCTGTGCCGCCTGCTGCCCGCTCGTGGTGGATGTCATGGCAGTGGACCTTTCGTGCGAAACGCCGGTGGGCCGTCGGTCGCCAGGGCACAACGATCACGCGCCCCGTCGCGCGGTGAATAGTGACTTTGCACCTATTACCCAGCGGTAGCAATCACGGGCGCGGTGGTTTCCGTCACGATTCCGAGAACGATTCAGGAAACCCGTGGCCGGGCCGAGTGGCTCCCATCACCGTCCGCGTACTTTCGCGTATCCACGGGACCATTTACCGTCGGCCAGAAGCCGGGGAGATCGGGTGCGGGAGGTTGGCATGAGCGAGCTGGGAAACACCGCGGACGTGGCCGTCAGGCTGCCCGCCATGCGGGTCGCCTACAACGGCGGCTCGCTCGACGAGACGGACCTCGCACCCACTTGGACCGAACAGCTCCAGGCGTGGCTCGACGAGGCGATCGCAAACGGACTCGCCGAGCCCAACGCGATGGTGCTCGCCACCGCCGACGCCGACGGGCTTCCCTCCTCGCGCACCGTGCTGTGCAAGGGGCTCGACGAGCGCGGTGTCGTGTTCTACACCAACTACACCTCCGCCAAGAGCCACGACCTCGCCATCACGCGGTACGCCTCCGCCACCTTCCCGTGGTACGGGCTGCAGCGACAGGTCCACGTGCGTGGCGAGGTCCAGAAAGTCGAGCAGGCCGAGACCGCCGCCTACTGGGCCGAACGTCCCCGGGGTTCCCAGCTCGGGGCGTGGGCGTCGCCGCAGTCCCAGCTGGTCGACGGCAGGCGTGCGCTCGACACCGCACTGAGCGCCATCGAGCGGCGGTTCCGCGACGTCGAGCAAATTCCGGTGCCGCCGCACTGGGGCGGGTGGCGCATCCGGCCCACCGTGGTCGAGTTCTGGCAGGGCAGGCAGGACCGGCTGCACGACCGGCTCCGCTACGTCGACACCGACGACGGCTGGCGGGTGCGCCGCGTCGCACCCTAGAAACGGTGACGGACCAGTTCGTTAGCTCCGCTAAGCTCCTGGTCCGTGACTGAGCAGACCGCACCCTCCGGGCGTCCGAGCCGCCTGCGCCGAGCCGTCGGTTCGGTCGTGGCCGACCGCAGGCCGCTGCGCATTCCGGCGTTTCGCAGGCTGTGGGTGAGCTCGATCGTCACCGCGGTCGGCAGCCAGCTCACGGCCGTCGCCGTGCCGAAGCAGATCTTCGATCTCACCGGCTCGTCGGCCTACGTCGGGCTCACCGGCGTGTTCGGGTTCGTGCCGCTCGTGGTCTTCGGCCTGTGGGGCGGTGCCATCGCCGACACCGTGGACCGGCGTGTGCTGCTGCTCGTCAGCAATGTGGGCATCGCCGTGACGGCCCTGCTGCTGTGGGCGCAGGCCTTCGTGCAGCTCGGGTCCGTGTGGGTCGTGCTCGGTCTGCTCAGCGTCAACCAGGCGTTCTTCGCGATCAACATGCCCACCCGGCAGGCCGTCGTGGCGCGTGTCGTGCCACCACACCTGCTGTCCTCCGCCGCGGCGCTGACCAGCACGGTCATGACGTTCGGCGCCGTGTTCGGGCCGATGATGGCCGGGGCACTGCTGCCCTTCATCGGGCTGTCCACCCTGTACGTCGTGGACACCGTGGCGCTGGTCGCGGTGCTGTGGGCCGTGTGGGGACTGCCGTCGCTGCCACCGCTGTCGGGGCAGGTCCGCCGGGCGGGGTGGCGCGACGTGGTCGGCGGCTTCCGCTACCTGGCGACCCAGAAGGTGCTGCTCGCGTCGTTCGTCGTGGACATCGTCGCCATGGTGGCCGGAATGCCGAGGGCGCTGTTTCCCGAACTCGCCGAACGCACCTTCGGCGATCCGCCCGGCGGTGGGCTCGCGCTGGGCTGGCTGTACGCGGCGCTGCCGCTGGGCGCGTTGCTGATCGGTCTGCTGTCGGGCTGGGCGCATCGCGTGAGCCGGCACGGCGTGGCGGTCGTGGCCGCCATCGGCGTGTGGGGTGTCGCGATGGTGGGCTTCGGGCTGTCGTCGTCGCTGTGGGTCGCGGTCTGCTTCCTGGCGCTCGGCGGGGCAGCCGACATGGTGAGCGCGATCTTTCGCCAGGCGATCCTGCAGACGGCGGCCACCGACGAGATGCGCGGGCGGATGCAGGGCGCGTTCACCGTCGTGGTCGCGGGCGGGCCCCGCGTCGCGGACCTCACGCACGGCTGGGCCGCCGCGGCGGTGGGCACCACGGCGGCGACGTCGGGTGGTGGCGTGCTCGTGCTGGTGGGCCTGGTCGTGGCGGTGCTACTGCTGCCGGCGTTCTGGCGCTACCGAGCGCCGACGGAAACCGCGGACAAGACTACGTAACCTGCGGACACGGCTACGTAACCTGCGGACACGGCGTTGTGGCGCCGTGTCCGCAGCCTGGGTAGCCGTGTCCGCAGTTCGCGTAGTCCCCGGTGGGTATCGTTTCGGGCATGGCGAATCCGACGGGGGAACAGTTCGAGCTGACCAGGGGCGGCGCCCGCGCCGTGGTCACCGAGATCGGGGCGGGACTGCGCGCGTTCGAGATCAACCGGGTGCCCTACCTGGAGACCTTCGGCGAGGACTCCGCGCCTCCCAAGGCGGCGGGCCAGGTGCTGCTGCCGTGGCCCAACCGCACGCGGGACGCCCGCTGGACCCACGACGGCGAGCCGCAGGAGCTCAAGATCACCGAACCCGACCGGGGCAACGCCATCCACGGCCTCGTGCGGGACCGGGAGTGGGAACTGCTGGAACACGGCGAGTGGTTCATCCGGCTGGCCGTGGACGTCGGCGCCGACCCGGGCTGGCCGGTCCCGCTGCGCGCGGAGATCACCTACGAGCTGGCGCCGCGCGGGCTCACCGTCACGCACGAGGTCCGCAACGAGGGCGACGCGCCCGTGGGTTTCGGCCTCGGCACCCACCCGTACCTGCGCCTCGGTGACAGCCCCACCGACGAGCTGACCCTGACGCTGGCCGCGTCGCGGGTGCGCCCGCACGTCGCGGGGCAGTCGTGGCCGTTCGGGCCGGAGCAGGATGTCGCGGGAACGGAGTACGACCTGGGCGGCGGCCGTATCGTCGGCGGGCTCGACCTCGACACCGCGTTCGGCGGGCTGGTCCCCTACGACGACGGCAGGCACCACCACCTGCTCCACCATCACGACACCACGCTCGATGTGTGGACCGACCCGGACTTCGCGTGGGTGCAGGTGTTCACCCCCGCCGACTTCCCCGGCCGGGGGCGAGCGGTCGCGGTGGAGCCGATGACGTGCCCGCCCGACGCGCTGAACTCGGGCACGGACCTGATCGAGCTGGAACCCGGCACGTCCTGGCGTGGCTCGTGGGGAATCCTCGTCGATATTCGTTAGCCTCGCAAACTATGAAGACTGCGATCACCAACGGCTATGTGGTCCCCGTCGACGGCGACCCGATCGACGGCGGCACCGTGCTCATGGACGACGGCGTCATCGTCGCGGTCGGGTCCGCGAGCGACGTCGAACTCGACGGCGGCACCGAGGTCGTCGACGCCGCGGGGGCCTGGGTCCTGCCCGGCTTCCTCGACGCGCACGCGCACCTGGGCGTCCACGAGGACGGCGAGGGCTGGTCGGGCAACGACACCAACGAGATGACCGACCCCAACGGCGCCCGGTTCCGGGCCATCGACGGGATCGACCCGTTCGAGATCGGCTTCGACGACGCGCTCTCCGGTGGCGTCACCAGCGTGGTGATCAAGCCGGGTTCGGGCAACCCCATCGGCGGCCAGACCGTGGGCGTCAAGACCTGGGGCCGCACGGTCCTCGACATGCTCTTCGCCGAGGGCGTCAGCGTGAAGAGCGCGCTCGGTGAGAACCCCAAGCGCGTGTACGGCGAGAAGGACAAGACGCCGTCCACCCGGCTCGGGGTCGCCGCCGTGCTGCGGGAGGCGTTCACCGAGGCCCGCAACTACGCCGCCCGGCGCGACCACGCCCGCGCGGAGGGCAAGCCGTTCGACGTCGACCTCACGCTGGAGACGCTGAACCGGGTCCTCGACGGCGAGCTGTACTGGGACCAGCACACCCACCGCGCCGACGACATCGTGACGGCCGTGCGGCTGGCCGAGGAGTTCGGCTACAACCTCGTGGTCAACCACGGCACCGAGGGCCACCTGATCGCCGACTTCCTCGCCGAGCGCGACATCCCGGTGATCCTCGGTCCGCTGTTCACCAGTCGCGTCAAGGTCGAGGTCCGCCACCGGACCCTGCGTTCGGCCGGCATCCTCGCGCGGGCCGGCGTGCGGATCGCGATCACCACCGACCACCCGGTCGTGCCGATCAACTTCCTCGTCTACCAGGCCGCGCTGGCGGTGAAGGACGGGCTGGACCGCGACACCGCGCTGCGCGCGCTGACGGTCAACCCGGCCCGCATCCTCGGTCTCGATGACCGGGTGGGCGCGCTGCGGCCCGGTCTCGACGCCGACGTGGCGATCTGGTCGGGTGACCCGCTCGACGTCATGAACCGGGCCCTGCGCGTGTTCGTCCGGGGCCGCGAGGTGTACCACTTCGACGAGACCTCGGGCGAGGGCGTCGTCGCGGAGCGGCGCTTCCGCGAGTGACGCTCACGCCCCGCGCAGCTCCCGCGCGATGACCATGCGCTGGATCTGGTTGGTGCCCTCGAAGATCTGCGGGACCTTGGCCTCCCGCAGGTAGCGCTCGACGGGGAAGTCGCGGGTGTAGCCCGCGCCGCCGAGCACCTGCACGGCATCGGTGGTCACCTTCATGGCGGCGTCGGTGGCGACGAGTTTCGCCACCGACGACTGCCGCTGGAACGGCAGGCCCCGGTCGCGTCGGCGCGCGGCGTCGAGGTAGGTCGCGCGCGCCGAGTCGACGGCGGCGGCCATGTCGGCGAGCAGGAACTCCAGGCCCTGGAACTCGATGATCGGCTTGCCGAACTGGGTGCGCTGCCGGGCGTAGGCCACGGCCTCGTCGAGTGCCGCCTGCGCCAGGCCCACCGAGCACGCCGCGATGCCGAGGCGGCCGGAGGCGAGCGAGGACAGCGCGATCTTTAGGCCGTCTCCCTCGGCGCCAAGGAGCCGATCGGCGTCCACCCGGGCGTCCTCGAAGATCATCTGTGTGGTGGTGGAGCCGGTCAGGCCCATCTTCCGCTCCGGGGGCGCGGACGAGAGCCCGGCAGTCGCGCCGTCCACGAGCAGGCAGCTGATGCCCCGGCCGCCGTCGGGCGAGGTGCGCACCATCGTCGTGTAGTAGTCGGCCTCGCCGCCGTGGGTCGTCCACGCCTTGACCCCGGTGACCACGTAGGTGTCACCGTCGCGGCGCGCCCGCGTGGACAGGGCGGCGGCGTCCGAACCGGCGTGCGGCTCCGACAGGGCGTAGGCGCCGAGTTGCCCACCCTCCAGCATGCCGGGCAGCCAGCGGTCCCGCTGCTCGTCGGTGCCGTGGTGGGCCAGCGCGTAACACGACATCGTGTGGACCGACAGGCCGACGCCCACGGACATCCACGCCGCGGCGATCTCCTCCAGCACCTGGAGGTACACCTCGTAGGGCACGTCGCCGCCGCCCCAGCGCTCCGCGTACGGCAGGCCCAGCAGTCCCGCGGCCCCCAGGGTCCGGAACCGCTCGCGCGGAAAGATCGCCTTCTCCTCGTACTCGGCGGCCAGCGGCGCGAGTTCGTCGCGGGCGATCTCCCTGGTCAGGGCCAGCAGGTCCTCGGCCTCGGTGGTGGGGAGCAGGCGCTGCACGGTGGGCCTTGTGGGCATCGCGGGCATCGCGGGCATCATTGCCTCCGAAACGGTACTGAAAATAGTACTGACGTTCCTTTGAGAGTACTACACCGTAGGATGGCTCCCATGCGTCCGACCGGTCCCCGCACGCGCAGGCAGCAGGCGCTGCTCGCGGAGCTGGAGGAGCTGTTTCTCGCCGAGGGTTTCGTCTCGTTCACCCTCGACGACCTGGCGGCGAAGCTGCGCTGTTCCAAGACCACGCTCTACGCGCTGGCTCCGAGCAAGGAACAGCTCGCGACCACGGTGGTGGCGCACTACTTCAAGGGTGCGGCCGCACGGATCGAGGCACGGGTCGCCGGTATCGACGACGCGGTGAGCGCGGTGCGCACCTACCTCGCGGGTGTCTCGGGCGAGCTCGACCGGGCCTCGGCGGCGTTCCTGGCCGACGTGGCCGAGTTCGAGCCGGCCAGCGCCGTGTACGCGTTCAACTCCGAGGCCGCGGCGCGCCGGATCCGCCAGTTCATCGCCCACGGTGTCGCGCAGGGCGCGTTCCGCGACGCCCATGCCGACGCGATCGCCGAGATGGCGGGCATCCTCGTCGAGGCGATCCAGTCGGGTGCCGTCGGGGCGCGGGCCCGCACGAGCGACGCCGAGGCGTTCGAGGCGCTGGCGGAGCTGCTGCTGGGCGGACTCCGGCGCGACGCCTGACGAACGGCGGGCTCAACCGCTAGAGTCGGCAGCCGTGATCGTGTCCGGTGGTGAAGCGCTCGTCGACCTCGTGCCCGCGGGCCCCGACGGTGCCATGCTGGCACCCCGTCTCGGCGGTGGTCCGTACAATGTGGCCCTCACGGCCGCACGTCTCGGCGTGCCCTCGGCATTTCTCTCGCGGGTGTCGACCGACGGGTTCGGCGAAGCTCTCGTCCGCAGGCTCGAAGAGTCCGGTGTGGACACCTCGTTGGTGCAACGTGGACCCGAGCCGACGACGCTCGCGGTGGTGACGCTGGACGACGATTCCAGCGCCCGCTACAGCTTCTACACCGAGGGGACGGCCGACCGGCTCGTCGCCGATCCCGGCCCTCTTCCCGCCGCCACCACCGCACTCTCGGTGGGCACGCTCGGCATGGTGCTCGATCCCGGTGCCCGCTCCTACGAGGCGGTGCTGCGGCGAGAGCACCGGCGCGGAGTGCTGACGGCGCTCGACCCGAACATCCGCGCCGAGATGATCGCCGACCCGGATGCGTACCGGGCCAGGTTCGCGTCGTGGCTGCCGTCGGTGTCCGTGCTCAAGGTGTCGGAGGAGGACGCGGCGTGGCTCGCCGCCGACGGCGACGTCGAGCGGGCCGTGCGGTCGTGGCTCGACGCCGGACCGGCCGCAGTGGTCCTGACCAGAGGCGCGCGGGGCGTGTCTCTGGTCACGTCGTCGGGCGTGGACGTGACGGTGCCCACCGTGCCGGTCGACGTCGTGGACACGATCGGCGCGGGAGACACGGTCCAGGGGGCCGTGCTGGCGTGGCTGACGCGGCACCGGGTGGCCGACGTCGCCGCGCTGTCCGCGGCCGAATGTCGTGCCATGCTGGGATTCGCGGCGCACGCCGCGGCCGTCACCGTGTCGCGCAGCGGCGCTGAACCACCAACGGCGGACGAATTGCCGCAGGGCGTGTGAACCTGGTCGCACTCCGTTAGCTGTGGGTAACGCCACGGCTGCGTAACCGGCCTCTTCTGGACTAGCGTGGGAGAGCATTCATACCCCAGCGGGGCGGTGTGCGAAGAATGTGACACGCACGACCTGCGGTCACAGCCGGCCCGTGTGACCGTGAGAGGCATGTGCATGTCCGACGCGACTGCGGCGCAGACCGGGGGCGAGAAGGTCCAACTCCGCCTGCCGACTGGCGAGCACGAGTTGAACGTCGTTCGCGCCGTGGAGGGCGCGCCCGGTGTGGAGCTTGGAAAACTGCTCGCCCAGACCGGATACATCACCTACGACCCGGGTTTCGTCAACACGGGGTCGGCATCGTCCGCGATCACCTACATCGACGGTGACGCCGGAATTCTGCGGTACCGGGGTTACCCGATCGAGCAGCTCGCACAGCGCTCGAACTTCATCGAGGTCTCGTATCTGCTGATCTACGGCGAGCTGCCCACGCCGCAGCAGCTGGAGGACTTCACCTCGAAGATCAACAGGCACACGCTGTTGCACGAGGATCTCAAGCGGTTCTTCGACGGCTTCCCGCGCGACGCGCACCCGATGCCGGTGCTGTCGAGCGCGGTGTCGGCTCTGTCCACCTTCTACCAGGACTCGCTCGACCCGGCCGACCGGTCGAACGTCGAGCTGTCCACCATCCGCCTGCTGGCGAAGGTGCCGACGATCGCGGCCTATGCCTACAAGAAGTCGATCGGCCAGCCGTTCCTCTACCCGGACAACTCGCTGGGCCTCATCGAGAACTTCCTGCGGATGACTTTCGGGCTGCCCGCCGAGCCCTACGAGATCGACCCGGCGATGGCGAAGGCGCTCGATCTGCTGTTCATCCTGCATGCCGACCACGAGCAGAACTGCTCGACGTCGACCGTGCGACTCGTGGGTTCATCGGAGGCGAACCTGTTCGCCAGCATCTCCGCCGGCATCATGGCGCTGTTCGGCCCGCTGCACGGTGGTGCGAACAGCGCGGTGCTGGAGATGCTGGAGGGCATCAAGGCCGACGGTGGCGACGTCGACAAGTTCGTCAACCGGGTGAAGAACAAGGAGGCGGGTGTCCGCCTGATGGGCTTCGGGCACCGGGTCTACAAGAACTACGACCCGCGCGCGAAGATCATCAAGGAGACGGCCGACGAGATCCTCTCCAAGATCGCGGGCGGCGACCAGCTGCTCGACATCGCCAAGCGGCTGGAGGAGCGCGCGCTGTCCGACGACTACTTCGTCGAGCGCAAGCTGTACCCGAACGTCGACTTCTACACCGGCCTGATCTACCGCGCGATGGGCTTCCCGACGAAGTACTTCACCGTGCTGTTCGCGCTGGGCCGCCTGCCCGGCTGGATCGCGCACTGGCGGGAGATGATGCAGGACCCGGCCACCAAGATCGGCCGCCCGCGCCAGATCTACACCGGCGAGAAGCAGCGCGACTACAAGCCGCTGTCGGAGCGCTGAGCGCCTGCGGGCTGAGCGGAACACCCACGCACGCCGCTCAGCCCGGCAGGAACTCCTGGGCCTTGGTCTTGGCGCCCTGCACCAGCAGGTGCCAGGCGTTCGGGTCGCCCTTCGCCAGTGCCTGCGTCATCGACGTGAGCTGGTCGAGCGTGGCGTGCGGCGGAATCGGCGGCACCTCGGGGTCGCAGTGCACGTCGAGCACGGTGGGCCGGTCGGCGGCGAGCGCCGTGTCCCACGCCGTGCCGAGGTCGGCCGGGTCGTCGACCGTGATGCCGCCGAGCCCGATGAGCTTCGCGAACTCGGCGTAGGGGACCTCGGGCAGGCTCTGTGACTCCTCGAACTTGGGTGCCCCGCCCATCGCCCGCAGCTCCCAGGTGACCTGGTTGAGGTCGTGGTTGGTGAACACACACACCACGAGCCGCTGGTCCTGCCACAGGTGCCGGTAGCGGTTGACGGTGACGAGCTCGGCCATCCCGTTCATCTGCATCGCGCCGTCGCCCACCAGCGCCACGACGGGACGGTCGGGGTGCGCGAACTTGGCCCCGATCGCGTACGGCACCGCGGCCCCCATGGTGGCGAGCGTGCCCGACAGCGATCCGCGCATCCGGCCACGCATCCGGAGGTTGCGCGCGTACCAGTTGGTGGATGACCCGGAGTCGGCGGTGACGATCGCGTCGTCGGGAACGCGTTCGGACAGTTCGTGGACGACGCGCATCGGGTTCACCGGGTCGGCCGACAGCATGGCCTGGTCGCGCATTGTGGTCCACCACCGCGCCACGGTGTGCTCGACGGTCTCGCGCCAGCTCCGGTCGGCCTTGCGCTCCAGCAGGGGCAGCAGGGACCGCAGCGTGGCCTTCGCCTCGCCGACGAGGTTGACCTCGGTGGGGTAGCGCATGCCGAGCAACCCGCCGTCGAGGTCGATCTGCACGGCACGAGCCTGGCCGAACTCGGGCAGGAACTGCGAGTACGGCAGGTTCGACCCGACGATCAGCAGGGTGTCGCAGTCGCGCATCAGCTCGTAGCTGGGGCGGGTTCCGAGCAGCCCGATCGAGCCGGTGACGTACGGCAGGTCGTCGGGGAGCACGTCCTTGCCCAGCAGCGCCTTCGCGATGCCCGCGCCCGTGGCCTCGGCGACACCACGCAGCTCCTCACCCGCGTTGCGCGCGCCCTGGCCCGCGAGGATCGCCACCCGCTCGCCCGCGTTCAGCACCTCGGCGGCGCGTGCGAGCTCGTCCTCCGGTGGGATCACCACCGCTCTCGACGTCGCGGGCGGGCTCGACGGGACGTGCTTGAAGGCGTGCCCGGGCGGTGTGTACTCCTCCTCCTGGAGATCGGCCGGAATGATCAGTGCGGTGGGCGCCCTGCGCGACCACGCGGTGCGGAACGCGCGGTCGAGCGCGTTCGGCAGTTGCTCGGCGACGTTCACCTGGACCAGGTACTCCGACGCGACGTCCTTGAGCAGCGAGGGCAGGTCGATCTCCTGCTGGTAGCGGCCTCCAATCGCGCTGCGCGCGGTCTGCCCCACGATGGCGACGACGGGCACGTGGTCGAGCTTCGCGTCGTACAGACCGGTCAGCAGGTGGGTCGCGCCCGGACCCGAGGTCGCGAGGCACACGCCGACGTCGCCGCTGAACTTCGCGTAGCCGACGGCTTGGAAGGCCGCCATCTCCTCGTGCCGCGCCTGCACGAATCGCGGCTGATTGCCGGCTTTGCCGAACGACGCGACGATTCCGTTGATACCGTCACCCGGGTAGCCGAACACCTGCCGCGTTCCCCATTCGCGCAGTCGCCGGAGTACGTGGTCGCCGACCGTGTCGGTCATCGCTGGGCCTCCTCACACGGTGTCCGGCCTCCGGCTACCCGGGGGCGGCGGGTTCAATCCCGGAAGGAGGGTCGCGCGCCGTGACAGGGCCTGTACGGAGGGAGCCGTGATCCACTACGCTGACCGGCGGAGTTAAGGTAGGCCATTCATCCGGCAGGCTCGCGGGAGCCTCGACCGAACTCTGGAAGCACATGAACTCTTCGTCGAGTGTTCCGCGGGGACAGCGCGTTCTCGCCTGGGCGGGCGGGGCGCTCGCCGCGGCCTATGTCGTGACCGCGTCGGTCGTCCTGGCGATCGGGGTGACGGCCAGTCCCTTGTGGCTCATCCCCGGAGCCGTGGCGCTCGCCGCGCTCATCGCACTCGCCGCGCACTCCGTCGCACAGGCGCGCGTCGCCCGCGGTGCCGCCGAGGACCGTGCCGCGCTGGAGAGCGAACGCGCGTCCCTGGCCGCCGAGCACGTGGCGTTGCGGGAGGTCCACGACGCGTTCGTCGGGTACATGGAGAGCCTGACCTCCGATTCCCTGCTTCCCACTTTGCCCGAGACGCCGACCTGCCCCGAGGCCGCGCGGGAGTTCGAGCGGATGCACTCGCTCGTGGTCAACGCGCGCGACATCTACCTCGCGCAGCGCAGCGCCGTTCACTCCACCGTCGTGTCGCTGGCACGAAAGGTCCAGACCTCCGCGCACCGCATGCAGGAGGAGGCCGGGCTCATGGTGCACCGGCACCCGCACGATGCCGACGTGCTGGAGACGAGCATGCGCGTGGACCACGCCGCCGCCCAGCAGGCGCGGTACGCGCAGTCGCTGGCCGCGCTGTGCGGGGAACGGCCCGGACAGCAGTGGAACGAGCCGTTGCCGCTCTCCGAAGTCGTGCGCGGCGCGGCGGGCCGCATCACCGCCTACCAGCGGGTCGAGGCGTCCGGTGATCCCGCGATCGCCGTGACGGCCAGGGTGGTGGAGCCGCTCATCCACATTGTGGCGGAGCTGCTGGCGAACGCGGCGCAGTCCTCGCCGCCCACCACGAACGTCCTGGTGACCCTGCGCCATGTGCAGCGCGGCGCGGTCATCGAGATCGACGACTGCGGCGTCGGCATGGACGAACGCAGGCTGGAGCAGGCGCGGGTCGTCGCCTCCGGTGAGCAGGCCGTGGATTTGTTCGTGCTCGGTGAGGTCCCGCAGACCGGGTTGCCGTCGGTCGGCACCTACGCGCGGCGCTACGGTTTCCGGGTCGACCTCGGTGAGTCCGTCTACGGCGGGGTGCGGGCCATCGTCATGGTCCCGTCGGAGTTCACCGAGCCGCTGCCACCGGGACACGCCGCCATCAGCGGCCAGCTGGCGCTGACCCGCCAGCACAGCACCGCCGACAACCTCAAGCCCGTGCCACCGCCGGCTCCGCCCCCGCCGGAACCGGAGCCCGCCCGGGGACACCACGCCGAGGCCCCGTCGCCCGTGCCCGGTGGTGACGGCCTTCCCGACCTCCCGCGCCGTAGGTCCCGCCGGGGCGAGGCGGTGGTCGAGAACAGCAGTGAGATCACCATGGACCTTCCCGTCGTGCCCACGGACCCGAAGCAGGCCGCGGAGCAGGCGGGCGAATGGATGAGTGCCTTCCTCAGTTCGGACGGCGACGCCACCACGCGGATCGCCGCCACGCCGAACCCGCCTTCCGACCGCCGCGACATTCCGGAGGAGTAATGGTGCCCCAGGCCGGTGACAACAGTTGGATGCTGGAGCAGATCAGGAGCGTGCGCGGAGTGCGGCACGCGATCGTGCTCACCTCCGACGGCCTGCTGCGTGTGAAAACGGAGCAGACCGATCCGGACGTTGCCGACAAGCTGGCCGCCGCGTGTGCCGGCCTGACCTCGCTCGGCAGGGGAGTCGGCGACGAGTTCGGCGAGGGCGGCGAGCCCAAACAGGTCATGGTGGAGTTCGACGGCGGGTTCCTGTTCGTCCGGGGCGCCGGTGACGGCTCGCGGCTCGCCGTCGTGACCGACCAGGTGATCGACCCGGGCCTCATCGCGCAGCAGATGCAGCTTCAGGTGCTGCAGATCGGCGAGCGGACCCTCAGCACGCCGACCCGCTCGCGGTGACTCATGGGCCACCCCGACTACCGTGACCGGCCGGTGCGCCCGTACGTGATAACGGGCGGGCGGGCCCATCCCACGCGCAACACGCTGCGCCCCGAGACGCTGCTGGTCGCCAACCCCGAAGCGGCGTTGCCGGTGTCGGCGGGCCGGGAGAAACGCTCTCTCGTCGACCTCTGCCGCGGCCTGCTGTCGGTGGCGGAGGCCGCCGCGCATCTCGGCCTGCCGGTGAGCGTCGTGGTGGTGCTCGCGTCGGACCTGATCGACACGGGGCATCTCGTGGTGCGGTCCGCGCCGCAACGACTCGTCATGCCCGATCTCGATCTGCTGGAGAAAGTGCTGAATGGGCTCCGAAAGCTCTGAGCGTTACGTCGCCCCGACCGTCATCCAGTCGGTCAAGATCCTGGTGGTCGGCGCGTTCGGCGTCGGCAAGACCACGCTGATCGGGTCGGTCAGCGAGATCGAGCCGCTGCGCACCGAGGAGAGCATGACCGCGGCCAGTGTCGGGGTGGACTCGCTCGGCGGGCTCGACGAGAAGAACACCACGACGGTGGCGATGGACTTCGGCCGGATCACGATCGCCTCCGACACGGTGCTGTACCTGTTCGGCACGCCGGGGCAGAAGCGGTTCTGGAACCTGTGGGAGGGCCTGGCCGACGGCGCGGTCGGAGCGCTCGTGCTGGTGGACACGCGCCGCATCGAGGACAGCTTCGAGGTGTTCGACCAGCTCGAACTGCACACGAAGGTGCCGTTCGCGGTGGCGGTGAACGAGTTCCCCGACTCTCCCCGGTACGAGCCGGAGAAGCTGCGGGAGGCCCTCGACCTGCTGCCGGACACGCCGATCGTCTACTGCGACGCGCGGGATCGGAAGTCGTCGGCCCAGACGATGATGCGGCTGGTCGAGTACGCCATCGCGATGCGAGCGGAGGCCGGGGCGGCGCGGGCATGACGGCGGCCACGCCGCTGTCAGCGCCGGACCGTGGGGCGCGGTGAGGGCCGGGGCAGGACGAGCGGTGTCCCGGTCAGCGGATCGTCGATCACGGCGCACGGCAGGGCGAAGACCGACTCCACGTGGTCGGCGGTGACCACCTCGGCGGGAGGACCCTCCGCCGCGATGCGGCCGTCCTTCATGGCGATGAGGTGATGGGCGTAGCGGCCCGCGAGGTTGAGGTCGTGCAGCACGAGCACGATCGTGCGGCCGGACTCGGCGTTGAGGCCGGTGAGCAGGTCGAGCACGTCGATCTGGTGGGCGAGGTCGAGATAGGTCGTCGGCTCGTCGAGCAGCATCACGTCGGGGCCCTGGGCGAGGGCGAGCGCGATCCACACCCGCTGGCGCTGGCCGCCGGACAGCTCGTCGACGGGCCGCTGCGCGAGGTCCGCGACGCCGGTCGCGGTCAGGGCGGCCGTCACGGCGTCGGCGTCGGTCTCACTGAACTGGCGGAACCATGTCTGGTGCGGGTGCCGCCCCCGGCCCACGAGGTCGGCCACGGTGATGCCGTCCGGTGCGATCGGCTGCTGGGGCAGCAGCCCGAGCCGCCGGGCGACGCCGCGAGCGGGCAGCCGGGCCACGTCGCGCCCGTCCAGCAGCACGGCACCGTGCCGCGGCGCGAGCAGGCGGGCGAGCCCGCGCAGCAGCGTCGACTTGCCACACCCGTTCGGACCGACGATCGCCGTGATCCGGCCGGGCGGGACCGTCACCGACACGCGGTCGACGACGTGCCGGGTGCCGTAACCGAGGCTGAGCTCGTCGGCGGCCAGCGTGGCCAGCGTCTGCGCTCTGGTGTGCGGGTCGTCGGTCATCCGGCGGCTCCGATCCGGTTGGCGCGGGCGAGCAGGTACAGCAGAACCGGAGCACCCAGCACTCCGGTGACGACTCCGACCGGCAACTCGGCCGGTGCGAACAGCAGCCTGGCCGCGAGGTCGGAGCAGACCACGAGCAGCGCGCCCGTCGCCGCAGCGGGGCCCAGCGCGGCCTGGCGGCCCGGCAGCAGTCTGCGCACGATCTGCGGCGCCACCAGCGCGACGAACCCCACCGGTCCCGCCGCCGCCGTGGCCGTCGCGGCCAGCGTCACCGCCAGGAGCACGAGAGCGAGGCGGCTGCGCCGCGCGTGGCCGGACAGCACCGTGGCGAGGTCGTCACCGAGTTCGAGCAGCCGCAGGTGCCGTGCCAGCACGAGCAGTGCCGGCACCGCGAGCGCGAGTGCGGTGGCGATGACGGCGACGTGCAGGGCGCCCCGGTTGGCGAGGCTGCCGGTCAGCCACGCGGACGCGCTCAGCACCCGGTGGTAGTCCGCCCGGGTCAGCAGGAACGAGATGGCCGAGGTCAGCATGGCCGCGATGCCGATGCCGACCAGCACGAGCCGGTAGCCATGCAGACCCCGCTTCGCCGAGAGGGCGACGATGGCCGCCGCGGTCAGCAGTGCCCCGGCGAGCGCTCCGGCCACCGTGGTGACGCCCGTGGCGCCGAGCAGGGTGACCACGGCGAGCGCTCCGAACGCGGCTCCCGCGTTCACCCCGATCACGTCCGGACTGACCAGCGGGTTGGTCGCGATCCGTTGCAGGATCGCCCCCGACAGCGCGAACGCCGCACCCACGCCGAGGCCGGTCAGCGCGCGGGGCAGGCGGTTGCGCACCACGACGTCGTACTCGATGAGCGAGCCGCCCCCACCCAGCACACGGAGGACTTCGGCGGTACCGAGTTCGAACTGCCCCAGCGTCAGCGACCACATCGCCACCCCCGCCGCCAGCAGCCAGCCCAGCGCCGTCAGCACGGTGGAGCGGCGGTCGAGCCGGAACGCCACCCCGCCCGTGCGCAGCAGCACGGTCCGCGCCGCGCTCACAGTTGCGCCACCGTGCGGTTGCGGACGAGGTAGAGGAAGAACGGTGCCCCGACCACTCCCATGACGATGCCGACCTGCAACTGCTCCGGCTGGATGAGAATCCGGCCGAGGACGTCGGCCAGCAGCAACGCCGTGGGCGCCAGCAGCACGCACCACGGCACGATCCAGCGGTAGTCGGGCCCGCTGAGGGCGCGAGCCACGTGCGGGACGACCAGCCCGACGAACCCGATGGGGCCCGCCACCGCCGTCGCGGCGCCGGCCAGCAGCATGACCGCCACCGCAGCCAGCAAGCGCGTCACCACCAGCCGCGTGCCCAGGCTCCGGGCCATGTCGTCGCCGAGGGCGACGAGGTTCAGATCCCGGCTCACCGCCATCGCCAGCAGCACGCCCACGAGCAGAAACGGTGTCACGGTCAGCAGTTGCGCGCTGTCCGCGCGGGTCAGCGACCCGACCACCCAGAACCGGAAGTCGTTCAGGGTCGCCGCGTCCAGCAGGGTGATTCCGGTGGTCACGGAGTCGACCAGTGCCGTGAACGCCGCACCGGCCAGCGCGAGCTTCACCGGCGTCGCGCCACCACCGCCCAGCGAGCCCAGCGTGTAGACGAACAGCGCGGACACCGCGGCTCCCGCGAAGGCGAACCACAAGTAGCCCGACAGCGCGCTCACCCCGAACACCGTCATGGCGACCACCACGGCGAACGACGCACCCGCGTTGATGCCCAGAATGCCCGGTCCCGCGAGCGGATTACGGGTCAGGCCCTGCATCACCGCACCCGCGACGCCCAGTGCGACACCCGCGAGCAACCCCGTGATCGTTCTCGGCACCCGCACGTGCCACACGATGCGCTCGATGTCACCGCCCGAGGGAGCCGTCAGCGCCGAGACCGCCTCGGACACCGAGACGGGATAGGAGCCGACGAGGACCGACAGCGCACACGCGCAGGCCAGCGCCACCGCCGCCAGCGCGAGCCCCGACACCCTGCCGGTGACGCCGGTGAGCAGGCCCGTGGCGAGATCCAGCCGGGCGCGCGATCCCGTCGCGGGGGCGGCCTCCGCCGCACCGATGCCCGCCACGGGTCACCGGTCGGGATGCAGGTAGGAGGCCACGAGTTCGATGCTGTGCGCGGCTCGGACACCGGCGGACCGGTGCGCGAACAGGAACGGGTGTACCGCGTCGTCGGTCACGGCGGTGACACCGGCCAGCGCGGGATCGGAGGTGATGGCGGAGACCTCGGCCCGCGCGTCCTGCTCCGTCAATCCGGCGTCGCAGCAGGCGTCGGTGAGAATGACGTCGGGGTCCCGCGCGATCAGTTCCTCGACCCCGACGTCCACGTTGCGGGCGTCGGTGAGGTCGGCGAAGGCGTTGGTGCCGCCCGCGTGCTCGATGATCCGCGTACCGAAGTCGAGCCCGCTCGCGACCCGGTAGCCGCCGTCGTCACCGGGCGACACGATGGCCACCGACGGCCGTGGTGCGTCCTCGACCCGCTGCTCGACCGCGGCGATCCGTCGTCGCAGGTCGTCGATCACACGCTCCGCGTCGCGTTCGACGTCGAACAGCGCGCCGAGGTCGCGCAGGTCCTGGTAGATGCTCTCGACCGTCACCGTGGCGGGGTCGATCGCGCGGTCGGTGAGGCCGTCCTCGCTCGGGCACAGCGGGCTCAGGATCCAGCTCTGCACGCCGAGTTCGCGCAGGCTCGCCCGCGTGCCGAACGAGCTGTCCGCGCTGTCCTCGGCGAACACGCCGTTGAAGCCCGACAGCACGAAGTCCGGCCGCGTCGCCAGCAGGCCCTCCCGGCTGGGCAGCGAGGGCACGTAGTCGACCTTCGCCTGCTCGTCGGCGTACTCCGGCAACACCGTGGCGTCCAGAAACGCCGTTCCGACCAGCCGGTCGCCGAGGCCCAGAGCGTGGGCCACCTCGATCGCGGGCTGGTAGGCGGCATACACGCGCTCGGGCGGGCCGGACACGGCGACGTCGATGCCGCAGTTGGTGCGGCTGACGGATTCTTCCCCGCCCGCTTCGGGTTCGGGTGCGGCACAGCCTGCCAGCACGGTGGCGGAGACGGCGGCGAGCGCCGTCGGTCGACGAAGTCGCGCCAGGACACGGGTCATGGTCCAGACCGCCCTTCCAGGTCCTCGTGGAATCGGGTCACACGGTGCCGTGGCCGGTCTCCTGGCTGACGGGCGATTGCGTGCCGCGCCTGCCTTCCCAGGACCCGTGGGTCCCAGTGGCCCGCCCGCGAGCGGACGGCGCGTCACTTCCCGATCACAGTGGCGAGGGCCGCACCGGCATCACACCGGATTCCCGTACACCACGGCGCCGCTGACGCTAGCACGATCAAGCCCGGCGTGGTGGTGACAGCCCGCACGCGCCACCGTGTCCGCAGGTTACGTAGCCGTGTCCGCAGTTCCCGTAGCCGTGTCCGCAGGTTAGGTAGCCGTGTCCGCATCGTGCGGTGCGGACACGACTACGCAGGCTGCGGACACGGCTACGCAGGCTGCGGACACGGCTGCGCGCGTCAGCGCAGGCCCCGCAGGGAGCGCTCCACGAGGTCGGTCACTTCCGGTCTCGCCGCTTCGGCCTCGGGGGCCACCAGGCCGAGGCGGGTGCGGCGGTGCAGCACGTCGTCGGCGCTCAACGCGCCCTCGTGGCGCACGGCCCACACGACCTCGCCGGCGGTGACGTCGCTGCCGTCCGCGACGGGCCGCGCGAGGGCGGGGTCGACGTCACCGAGCGCGGCGACCCTCGGCGCCTCGGTGCCGTACCGGCGGACCAGTGCCCTCGGAGCCTCCACAGTGGCCAATGCCGCTCTGTCCGCCGCGCCGATCAGCGGTAGCCGGGCCGTGCGCGAAGCGGGAGCACGCAGCCGCGCGGCGCGGACGGCGGCGTCCACAGTGTCGCGTGCCATCACCCGGTAGGTGGTGAGCTTGCCGCCCACGACGGTGACGACGCCCGTCGCCGCGTCGGTGAGCACGGCGTGCTCGCGGGAGAGGTCGGAGGTCCGGCCGTCGGCGGAGTCGAGCAACGGCCGCAGTCCCGCGAACGAGCCCAGCACGTCCGCGCGGGTCGGCGGACGTGCCAGCACCCGCGATGCCACGTCGAGCAGAAAGTCCACATCGGATTCGGGAACCTCGGTGATGTCGGTGGCCTCGCCGTCCAGCGGCTCGTCGGTCAGTCCGAGGTAGACCCTCCCGCCCGGCTGGGGCAGCAGGAAGACGAACCGGTTGGTCTCGCCGGGAACACCCACCATGAGCGCCGTCTCACCGAGGCCCGTGGCGCGGCCGTCCAGCACGAGGTGTGAGCCCCGCGAGGGGCGCAGCCGCACGCTCGGCACGAGGCCACCGGCCCAGACGCCCGCCGCGTTGACGACCTGTCGCGCACGCAGCTCGACGTGCTCGCCGGTCAGCTCGTCGCGCGCCCGCACCCGGTCGGCCGCCAGTTCCAGTGCGCGCACTCGGGTGAGGACCCGGGCGCCCAGCCCCGCCGCCGTGCGCGCCAGCGCCACCACCAGGCGTGCGTCGTCGGTCAGCGCGCCGTCGAAGGCCAGCATGCCGCCGTGCAGCCCGGCCTCCCGCAATCCCGGTGCGAGTGTCAGTGCCTGCGCGGCGGGAACCGATCGGGGCCGGGGCAGCAGTGCCGACGGCGTTCCCGCGAGCCTGCGCAGGGCGTCACCCGCGGTCAGACCGGCGGCGGTGAGGGCCTCGGCCGCCGCCGAGGCGTCGGCGTAGCGGGGGAACAGTTGCGCCATCGGGCGGGTGAGGTGCGGTGCGGTGCGCCGCAGCAGGATGTCGCGCTCGACCGCGCTCTGCCTGGCCAGGCGCACGTGGCCGTGGGCCAGGTAGCGCAGTCCGCCGTGGACGAGCTTGCTCGACCAGCGTGAGGTGCCGAACGCCAGGTCGTGCGCCTCCACCAGCGCCACGGACAGCCCGCGCGAGGCCGCGTCGAGCGCGACCCCCGTTCCCGTCACACCGCCGCCGACCACCAGCACGTCGACCGGGGCGCCGCCTGCCAGCGCGTCCAGCTCCGCCGCCCGCCGCCGGGCCGACAGCGACGCCCTGACCTCGTTCGGCCGGGTCACGGCGCCAGGCTCCGGTCGAGCAGGTGCCGCAACTCGGCCAGCAGCGCGTCACCGGGGACGCCGCGGGTGGCGGGCCGCCAGGCGAGCACGAACGACTGCACCGTCAGCAGCAGGGCCCGCACCTGCGCGGTGGGCTCGGCGCGGCGCACGGAGCCGTCGGCGTGCCCGTCGGCGACGAGGGCGGTCAGGCCGGCCTCCGCGAGCCGCTGGGTGCTGCCCAGCCGCTCGGTCACGTAGGGCAGCAGCAGTGCGGCGTCCCGGTCGAGCACGGTGCGCAGCAGTGGATCGGCCACCAGCACGCCGACCGCGCTCACGGCCAGCTCGACCAGGCGTGCCCGCGCCGGACGTGACTCGTCGATCGTCGCGCCGACCCGGTGCAGCAGTGCTCCGAACTCCCGCGTCATCAGCGCGGCCAGCACGCTGCGCACGTCGGGGAAACGCCGGTAGAGGGTCATCCGGCTGACCCCGGCGGTGCGCGCGATGTCGGTGAGGGTGGTCCGGCGCACCCCCGCGGCCAGCACGCAGGTACGGGCCGCGTCGAGCAACGCGTCGTCGGGGACGCGCGAGGCCGGGGCGCGCTCGGCGGGCGGGATCACCGGCGTGACGGAGTCGCCGATGTGACGATCGAGCTTCATGTGTCACACTCTAGTCGTGACCGAGACGGTTGACCAACGACTTCGCTCCGCGTGGACGCCCGCTTCGGCGGAGGCCGCCGCGCTGCCGCCCCATGCCGTGCGCTGGCTGACCCGGCGCCTCGGCCCGCTGGAGCCCGGCGCGCCCGTCGCGCCGGACACCGCGTTCGCGGTGCCGGACTCCCGGCTCCCCGACGCTGCCCGCACGGCACTGGCCGACGTCGTCGGCGCCTCGTACTTGCGCCTGGGCCCGGCCGAACGGCTGGGTCGCGCAGGAGGTCTTTCCTATGTGGACCTGCTGCGACGCCGGTATCCCGGCGTGCTGCCGGTTCCCGACGCCGTCGTGTCGCCCGCCGATCCCGGCGAGGTGCAGCGGGTGCTCGACGTCTGCGTGGCCCACGGCGTCGGTGTGGTGCCCTTCGGTGGAGGCACGTCCGTCGTGGGCGGGGTCGCGGCACTGCGCGGCGAGTGCGAGGCCGTGGTCACCCTCGACCTCGAACGACTCGACCGGCTCGTGTCCGTGGACCCGGTCTCCCGGCTCGCCGTGTTCGAGGCCGGGGTGCGCGGGCCCGACGCCGAGCGGATGCTGGCCGCCCACGGCCTCACGCTCGGGCACGTGCCGCAGTCGTTCGAGCGCGCCACGCTCGGTGGCTTCGCGGCGACCCGTTCGGCGGGGCAGGCGTCCTCGGGTTACGGGCGGTTCGAGGACATGGTGCAGGGAGTTCACCTGGCGACGCCGACGGGTTCGTGGCGGCTCGGCGTCGCCCCCGCCTCGGCGGCGGGTCCGGATCTGCGGGCGCTCGCGCTCGGCAGCGAGGGCACGCTGGGTGTGCTCACCGAGGTCACCGTGCGCGTGCGACCGCTGCCCACGCGGGAGCGGTACGAGGGTGTCGTCCTCGACGGCTTCCAGCGGGCGACCGACGCCGTGCGCCTGCTCGCCCAGCACGGGCTGCTGGCCGACGTCACCCGGATCTCGGACGAGTCGGAGACGGCGGTGTCGCTGGCGCTGAAGGGCGGGTTCACCACCGCGGCGCTCCGGCGCTACCTCGCTGCCCGGGGCGTGCGCGAGCCGTGCCTGTTGATCCTGGGCTGGCACGGCCGCGCACCCCAGCGGCGGCGGGCGCGGGCGCTGCTGCGCGCGGCGGGCGCCGTCTCACTCGGCAGGGCCGCCGGGCAGGCGTGGCGGCACGGCCGCTTCCACGGCCCCCGCCAGCGGGACGCGCTGCTCGACCTCGGCGTGTGCGTGGAGACGCTGGAGACGGCAACGCACTGGTCCCGCCTCGGCGAGCTTTACGAGGCCGTGAGCACGGCGCTGCGTGACTCGCTCGGCGATCCCGTCGTGATGTGCCACGTCTCCCACGCCTACGAGACCGGCGCCTCGCTGTACTTCACGGTGCTCACGCCCCGCGATCCGCACGATCCGTTCGGACAGTGGGAGCGGGCGAAGCGGGCGGCGGGCGACGCCATCACCGAGGGCGGGCTCGGCACGATCACCCACCATCACGCCGTGGGCACCGACCACGCGCCCTACCTGCGGTCCGAGATCGGCGACGTCGGTGTGGCGGTCCTGGCTGCGGCGAAGCGGGCCACCGACCCCACGGGCGTGCTCAATCCGGGAAAGCTCGGACTGTAGCGCCGGACCGGGGCGCCGCGATCAGGTAGCACACCCCGCCGGGAGCGGCGGGAGCCTCCGGCGCCGTGGAAGCCCGGCCGCGCAGCCACACCGCCTCGAACTGTGCGCGCGGGTAGATGCGCCTTACCAGTGCCGGGTCGGCGGTGGCCGGGTCGTTGACCACGACATCGCCGGTGGGGGTGAAACCGGTGATCACCATGAGATGCCCGGCGGAACCGTAGTCCGCGCCGTCCAGTTCGCCCTCGGCGAAGGACAGCGAGACGACGACGGGCACCCCGGCGGCGACGTGGTGCTCGGCCTCGGTCAGCGACGGCAGGCGCGTCACCCTGCCGCGCAGCCCGTACCGCGAGGCGTAGGCGACGTTGAAGGCCCAGTTGCCGGTGCCGTCGTAGGCGTGGTCGAACGTGTGCCGCGCGGCGTACACCACACCGCGGCCGGGTCGCTCGCTCGTAATCCAGTCCAGGTCGGCCGCCGCAGGGCCCACGCCCCAGTACTCGACCACCATTTCCGTGCAGGCAGGGGCGCACCAGTGGGCACCGCCGCCGCCGAACTCGGAAAAGTGTCCACTGTAGATCATCTGGGCGTGGCGGGGGACGGGAAGTTCGATGCCGCGCGCGGGCCCCGGTGCGGAGGGGACGTCGCTGTCCGGGCCCGCCGCCGACGCTGTGACACCCACCGCGCTGAGTGCGGGCGACGCGCGGGTGCCTTCGGCACGGCACAGCGTGACGCGGACCTGGTATGCGCGAAACCGGGCGGGCCCGACGGCCGTCACCCGGTCCACCGCCACCCGGGCGAACTCGTCGGCCTGCCCCGGCACGGAGGTGCGCCGCACGGTGGACTCGTCGTGCGACCAGCGCCCCAGCGAGAACCAGGCCGTGTTCCGGTCGCCAGTGGTCCGCGCCCGCACCTCGACCGCCAGCCACGTACCCGGTGGGGCCGTCGCGTTCCACGACGGCAGGAACTCGACGGCCTCGAACGGCAACTCGTGCTCCGGCGAGGTCCACCAGGCGTACTCGCCGCCGTCCTGGACCCCCGCGGGCGAGCCGAGCCGCAGTGCGCCGTCGACCACGGCGGTCCCGGAGAACTCGCCGTGCCGCCACGCCGCGTCGTCGCTGAACTCGTGGTGTTCGGAACTCACCCGGCTCAGCCTAGGGGGCCGGTTCGCGGCCCGCCTCAGGCGAGGACGGCCTGGCTCTGCGTGACCTTCGCGGCGAGCCTGCCCGTGTCGTCGTGGATCTCGGTCTCCACCACGATCACCCGGCCGCCCGCGTGCAGCGGGCGCGCGGACGCCGTGGCGTGGCCCTCGCGGACCGCGCGCAGGAAGCTCGTCCGCGACTCGATCGTGGTGGTCCCCTGTGCCCCTTCGGGCAGGTTGAGGTACGCGCACACCGCAGCGGTGGCGTCGGCCAGCGACATCAGCACCCCGCCGTGCAGTACCCCACCGAGCGTGCACAGTGTCTCGTCGTGCGCGATGCGGGCCACGACCCGTTCCCGCGAGTGCCGCAGTACCTCGACTCCCAGCCGCTCGGTGAACGGCATGGTGCGGTGGAACAGCGCGGTGCCCTCGACGTCGGGCGAGCCGATGGTGTCCGTGTCCATTCGCCGAACCCTGCCGCACGAGTGGTGCCGCCGTCCACCCGGAGGGTCGTGCGCAGGGGCGGGGCACGACCCTCCGGGGGAGCTCAGAAGTGGGTGATGTCCAGCGTGCCGTCGGCGTGGGCGGCACGCAGCCGCTTCTTGTCGAACTTGCCGACGCTGGTCTTGGGCACCTCGTCGACGAACGTCCAGTGCTCGGGAAGCTGCCACTTGGCGACCTTGTCCGCCAGGAACGCGCGCAGGTCGTCGGCGGTGACGCTCTGGCCGTCGCGGACGACGACGGCGACCAGCGGCCGCTCGTCCCACTTCTCGTCGGGTACGCCGACGACGGCGGCCTCGGCCACGGCGGGGTGTGCCATGACCGCGTTCTCCAGATCCACGGACGAGATCCACTCGCCGCCGGACTTGATGACGTCCTTGGCGCGGTCGGTCAGCGTCAGATACCCGTTGGGCGTGATCTTGCCGACGTCACCGGTGCGCAGCCAGCCGTCGTGGAACTTCCCGGGGTCCGCGTCGCCGTGGTAGGAACCCGCGATCCACGGTCCCCGCACCTCCAGCTCGCCGACGCTGGTGCCGTCCCAGGGGACCTCGTTGCCCGCGTCGTCGATCAGCCGTGCCTTCACCGAGGCGGGGAAGCGGCCCTGCGTGTAGCGGTACTGCCACGCCTGGTCGCCGCTCGCCGACGACGGCGGGCGCGCCACGCTGCCCATCGGCGAGGTCTCCGTCATGCCCCACGCGTGCAGCACGGGAACGCCGTAGCGTTCCTCGAAGGCGTGCATCATCGCGGGTGGCGCCGCCGAACCGCCTACCACGACCTCGCGCAGGTGGGAGATGTCCTGCGGGTTCGCGTCGAGGTGCTGCAACAGGCCCTGCCAGATCGTCGGCACCGCACCGGCGAACGTCGGCTTCTCCGCGGCCAGGATCTCCGCGATCGCGGCGGGCTGCATGAACCGGTCGGGCAGCACCATCGACGCTCCGACCATGAACCCGGCGTAGGGCATGCCCCACGACATCGCGTGGAACATCGGCACGATCACCAGGGCGCGGTCGGCGTCGGAGAGCCGCATCGTGTCGCTCATGCACACCTGCATCGAGTGCAGCCAGATCGACCGGTGCGAGTACACCACGCCCTTCGGGTCACCCGTCGTGCCGGACGTGTAGCACATGGCGGCGGCCGAGCGTTCGTCGATCTCCGGCCAGTCGAAGGTCTCCGGCTGTCCCGCCAGCAGGTCGTCGTACGCGTGCACCGTGACCCCGGCCGGTGCCGCCAGCGACTCGGGGTCGCCGTTGGCCACCACGACGTGCTTGACCGTGGTCATCTCCGGCAGTTGCTTGGCGAAGAGCGGGACGAGTGAGCCGTCCACCACGACGACGTGGTCCTCGGCGTGGTTCGCGACGAACGTCAGCTGCTCGGGAAACAGCCGGATGTTCAGCGTGTGCAGCACCGCTCCCATGGCCGGTACGGCAAGATAGCACTCCATGTGCTCGGCGTTGTTCCACATGAACGTGCCGACGCGCTGGTCGCCGGTTACCCCCAGCCCGCGCAGCGCGTGGGCCAGCTGGGCCGAGCGCCTGGCGATCTTGTCGAACGTCGTGGTCCGCGCACCGTCCGCGGTCCAGGTGGTCACCTCGCTGTCCGCGTGCATCCGTGCGCCGTGTCGCAGCAGATGGGCCAGTGACAGCTGGTCGTCCTGCATCGTGCTCAGCATTGAGGCTCCCGCTGAAGGTCGAGTGAATGTCGGTGAAGGTCGGTGAAGGTGACAGACTCCGGGATTTGAGGCGACTGTAGTGCGCGCCGCACGTTCGGGGCTTGTGCGCAGCGCCCAACTGTGCTTGCCGCAGCCACTCCGACACCGCCCGTGACCAGCGCATGGCCCGGTCGGGGAAACCTCGCGTGTCGGTTTCGCGTCGGCGCCGCACTTGGCGTTTACTGAGTCCCTGGACTCCGATGGCCTGGTCGGCGGCCCCTACGGGGTCGCTGTGGCCGGGAGTCCGTCGCCGCGGTTCGCGGTGTTCGAGCAAGCACGAAAGGATGACTACGTTGGCACTTCCCACCTTGACCCCGGAGCAGCGGGCCGAGGCCCTCGCCAAGGCCGCGGAGGCCAGGAAGGCTCGGTCCGAGCTGCTGGCCAACATCAAGTCGGGCAAGGAGAGCATCGACAAGGTGCTCGAGCGCGCCAAGGACGACAAGACCGTCGGCAAGACGAAGGTGACGCAACTGCTCAAGGCGGTTCCCGGGCTGGGCCAGGTGAAGGTCACCGCGCTGCTGGAGCAGGCGGGGATCGACCCCGACCGCAGGGCGGCCGGTCTGGGTGACCGGCAGCGCGAGGCACTCATCGCCTCGCTGAAGTGACGAGCCCGGCGTGACGGCTCCCTCACCGGGAGACCTGATCGCGGTACGAGAACTCTGACAAGCCTGGCGACAGTTCGACCGCACGCCACCGGGCGCCGGTCGACCTCACTCCTGGGGTAGGCCCATCGCGCGCAACAACGTCGCGAACTTGGCCGAGGTTTCCTCCAGTTCCGCTTTCGGGTCCGACTCCGGCACGATCCCGCCGCCCGCGAACAGGCGCAGTGATCGCGCCGCGACCTCGGCGCAGCGGATCGACACGGCCCACTCGCCGTCGCCCTCCGCGTCCACCCAGCCCACCGTGCCCGCGTAGTAGCCGCGCTCGAACTCCTCGAGTTCGGTGACCAGCTCACGTGCCGACGCGGTCGGGGTCCCGCAGATGGCGGGGGTGGGGTGCAGGGCGGCGGCGAGGTGCAGGGCCGTCACGTCCCGGTCCGCCAGCTCACCCGTGATCGTCGTTCCCAGGTGCCACATGGTCGGGGTGGCCACCAGGTCTGGCTTCTCCGGTACGGCCAGGTGTCGGCAGTAGGGCCGCAACGCCGCCACGATCGCCTCGGTGAGCACGGCGTGCTCGGCGTGGTCCTTGCGGGAGGCGAGCAGCCTCCGCGCGTTCTCCTCGTCGGTCACCGGGTCAGCCGAGCGGGGCGCCGACCCGGCGTGGGGATGTGACACCACGGTGGTCCCGTGCCGCGACAGCAGCAGTTCCGGGCTCGATCCCACCAGCGTCGCACCGCCGGGCAGTTCCGCCGCGAACGTGTAGCCGCGCGCGTTGTCCTTGACGAGGTTGTGCAGCAGGGCCGCCTCACACACGGGCGTGTCGAACTCGATGTCGAGGGCGCGGGCCAGCACCACCTTGCGCAGGCCGCGCACGTCCAGTGCCGCGACCGCGGCGGCGACGGCGTCCACGTGCGTGGCCGGCTCCGGTGCCGGGCGGATCGCGACGGGAGCCGGGATCGCCTTCCGGGGCAGCGCGGCGGCGGCGGGATGGGCCGGGCCCGCGGTGTGGGCGGTGGTGGGCAGCAGGATGCGGCCGGGAGTCGCGGCACCGCTGGCGAACGGCAGGGCACCTACGGCCAGCCCGACGGCGGGGTCGTGGCGCAGTTCCGTGCGGACCCGGTCCGCGAGCGCGGCCTCGTCCGCGTCGCACAGCGCCGCATGGGTGCCCGTGGCGTGCAGCGTGTGCGCGCCGGTGGCGAGAAAGAAGTCACCGCGCCGGTAGTCGGCCAGCAGTCGCAGCGGGTCGGCTCCGGTCACCGTCGCCCCCCTCGTTCGCGTGCGGTCTCCTCCCGTCGCTATTGTCCGCCTGCCGAGGGCACCTGGCTCCACCAGCGCTCGGTGACGTCGATCTCGTCGCTGGTGAGCAGCACCACAGCGGCCCGGTAGCCGGGCCCGGGGTCGAGGTCGGCCACCCGTGTCCCGCCGGGGTCCAGCGCGGAATCGTCCGAGGCGAGCAGGCGGGCCGGCTCGTCCGCGCCGGAGACGGTGAGTGCCCGCAACGGGATACGCAGACCCCGTCCGGTGGCCTTCATCAGGGCCTCCTTGCGGGTCCAGAACGTGAAGAACGCGCGGGTGCGCTCGGCCTTCGCGGCGGGCAGGCCCGCGCGTTCGGTGTCGTTGAGGGCGTATTCGATCAGCCCGTCGTCGGCGTCGCGGGCCGCCGACTCGACATCGAGCCCGACCGGCGTACCCGAGGTGAGGGCCACCCCGACGCGGTCGCCCGAGTGGGAGATCGACAGTGCGAGCGGGGCCCCCGGCACGCGAACGGGCCCGTGTTGCTTCCCGCAGTCGGTGCAGGTGGCGTCGAAGTGGACCGAGGAAGGGGGCAGTCCCAAGGCCTCGCCCGCGACGGTCTTGGCGAGGGCGCGCCCGGTGAGGAACCGCTGCTTGTCCTCCGCCCTGCGGTAGGCGGCGTGGCGATCCCGTTCCGGAGGGTCGAGCAGGGCCAGCGCGGCCTCCGGCGCGGTGATCGGTTCCGCCCACCACACGACACACTCGATCATGTTTCCCCTTCGCTCACCCACCGGCCGCTTCCGCCTCAATCTAGGCGCTGACAGGGCTCCCGCCAAGGTCGGCGATGCGCTACCGTGCGAACTAAGCAATCGCTTAGTCAGCGTGATCGAGGGAGCTTGAGCCGATGGATTTCAGCCTGAGTGTGGAGGAGCGCGAGATCCGTGACTGGGTCCGGACGTTCGTGCAGAAGGAACTCGTGCCGCTCGAACCGGAAGTGCTGCGCAGGGAGCGCGCGCACCAGCCCGGTCTCACCGCCGACGAGCTGACGGAACTCCAGGCCAAGGCCAGGGAGTCGGGCTTCTGGGGGGTCCAGACCCCCGAGGAGTACGGCGGCATGGGGCTGTCGGCCGTGATGACCGCGCTGCTGGAAGCCGAACTCGGCCGCACCTTCGTGCCGTTCTACTTCGGTGGCGCCGCCGACAACATCCTGTTCCACGCCAACGAGGAACAGCGGCAGCGGTACCTGCTCCCCACGATCGAGGGCACCCGCAAGTCCTGCTTCGCGATCACCGAGCCGGGCGCGGGCTCCGACGCGAAGGCGATCCGGACCACCGCCCGCAAGGACGGTTCCGAGTGGGTCATCAACGGTGAGAAGACCTTCATCACCGGCGGCAACGAGGCCGACTTCACGATGGTGTTCGCCGTCACCGACGCCGAGAAGGGCGCAAACGGCGGTGTGACGTGCTTCCTCGTCGACCGGGACCGGGGCTGGCGTTCGGAGTACATCGACACGATGGGCGAGTGGGGACCCGCCTCGCTGATCTTCGAGGACGTCCGGGTGCCGGACAGCCAGGTGCTCGGCGAGGTCGGCCAGGGTTTCGCGCTCGCCATGCAGTGGATCGGCCGTGGCCGCTACCTGTTGCCCGCGCGCGCCATCGGATCGTGCGAGCGGCTGCTGGGCATGGCCATCGAGCACGCCAACACGCGCGAGACCTTCGGAGCGCCCATCGCC
The DNA here is from genome assembly GCF_005862235.1 of Saccharomonospora piscinae. GTDB lineage: Bacteria > Actinomycetota > Actinomycetes > Mycobacteriales > Pseudonocardiaceae > Saccharomonospora > Saccharomonospora piscinae. The sequence continues at coordinate 136,819 of NZ_VCEK01000003.1, forward strand.
GATCGGCAGGCGATCCAGTGGATGATCGCCGACTCCGGTGTGGAGATCGAGGCACTGCGCTGGCTCGTCCTGCACGCGGCGTGGCAGGTGGACCAGGGAGTGGACTCCCGGCACGCGCAGTCCATCGCGAAGCTCTACGGCGGGCAGAAGGCCAACGAGATCGTCGACCGCGTACTCCAGATCCACGGCGGCATGGGCTACACGCGCGAACTGCCCGTGGAGCGGTGGTACCGCGAGCTGCGGCTGCTGCGGATCTACGAGGGCACGGACGAGATTCAGCGCCGCACCATCGCCCGCAACCTGCTCAAGGGCCACGTCAAGATCGGCGGTGCGCTCGGCTGACGGCGGGTTGCCGCGAAGGCCACCTGCACTGCGCCAGACGCAGCGAAGGCCACCCTCGCTGCGCGTCACGCAGTGAAGGTGGCCTTCGCGGCACAGTACGGGCGACTACTCCGGCTCGTGGTCGCGTTCGCGCAACGCCACCGGGACCCCGGCGAGGTCCTCCTCGTTGCACAGCAGCTTCAGGTCGTAGTACGGATAGCCGTCGCGTTCGTCGTAGTCGAGATGAACGGCGAGTACGTCCAGTGGCTCGCCGAGCCACTGCTGGGCCTGCCGGAGCCACACGGCGCAGCGCTCCATCGCGGCCGGGAGATCGTCGTCGCGGAACTCCACCGGGCGGTACGGCACATCCTGGATGCGGTCGCGCCTGTCCGGCGGCATCGGCAGCCTCGGCGAGACACCGGCGTCGTTGAGTTCCAGCTTGATGGTTTCCTCACTCACCCCTCGACTGTCCCTCAGCCGGGCCGTGGGGGCAAGCTCCGAGGGCCTTCAGCGCCACGTCGGCGTGGTGTTCCGCCAGATCCTCCAGCGACAGCGACCCGCGTGGCGAGTACCAGCGGGCCACGCCGTTGCACATCTCCAGCAACGCGATACGGGTCACGCCCGGCTGGTTCGTCCGGAACGCCCCACGCCGCACGCCCTCGGCCACGGCCTCGGACCACACGCTCTCGTAGGAGTCCCGCAGCGCCACGACGGTGCGCCGTGCCGAGGGAGCGAGCGCGTGGATCTCGTGGTCCACGATCCGTGTCTCCTTTGGCTTCCTCGCATGTGTCCTGACGTGCAGTTTCACCAGTTCGACCACCCGAGGCACCGGATCGTCCACCCTGGCGGCCACCGCTGTGGCGGCGTCGAGCAGGGTGCGCAGGCAGTCGCACATGATGTCGGCGAGCAGGTCCTCCTTCGAACCCATGTAGTGGTAGAGGCTCGCCGTGGACAGGCCGGACTCCTGCGCGAGCTCCCGGATTCCCGTGCCGTGGAATCCCTTGGCCGCGAACAGCTTCACGGCGGCGCGCCGGACGCGCCCTGCCGTGTCTAGCGCCATCGTCGCTCCGCCCGGTCGTACGAGCCGTCGGGGCCGGCCGCACCGGAGCGGCGCAGTTCGCCCTTGGCGACGCGCTCCGAGGCGGTCATCGGCAACGAGTCGGCGAAGGCCCAGTAGCGCGGCACTTTGAAGTAGGCGAGTTTCGTGCCGCAGAACTCAGCGAGTTCCTCCGGCGGGACGGTTTTCTCCCCCTCGGGCACCACGAGCGCCTTCACCTCCTCGCCGCGCAGGTCGTCGGGCACCGCGAGGACGGCGACCTCCCGCACGGCGGGATGCAGCCGCAACGCGCGTTCCACCTCGTCGGCCACGATGTTCTCACCACTGCGGCGGATCATGTCCTTGGTTCGGCCCACGTAGAACACCCGCCCGGCGGCGTCCATGCGGGCCACGTCGCCGGTGCGGAACCACCCGCCGCGAAACGCCGCCGCGGTCGCGTCCGGGTCGTCGTGGTAGCCGTGCATCAGCCCGACGCCCCGGATGAGCAGCTCGCCCTCCTGCCCACGCGGGAGCGCTCGCCCCTGTTCGTCGGCGACCATCACCTCCCGGCCGGGCGCGGCGCGGCCGAGGCAGCCCGTGCCGACGTGCTCGTCGTGGTCGGCCGGGTCCATGCGGATGTCGCCGCCGGTCTCGGTCATGCCGAACGCCTCGAACCACGGCACTCCCCAGCGCCGTTCGAGCTCCGCGTGGCGGTCGACCGGGATGGCCGAGGCGCTGATCGCCCGCACCCGGTGGTCGCGGTCGGCCTCGGCCGGCGGCATGCGCAACAGCAGCGACGGCATCAGGCCGAGGCAGTAGAACCAGGTGACGCCGTGTTCGCGCACCTTCTCCCAGAAGGTCGAGGGATGGAACCGGTCGAGCACCACGAGCGTGGCGCCGGAGGCGAGTCCCAGTGCGACGTTCCACTGCGGATCGATGTAGTGGAACGGTTGTGCCGTGAGGATCGTGTCGTCGGCACCGATGTGCGGGAAGTGTGCGACGAGGCCGTGGGCGAGCGTGGTCCAGTAGGTGTGCGGCAGTACGCATCCCTTGGGCGCGCCCGTGGTGCCCGAGGTGTACTGGATGTTGGTGGCCAGTTCGGGCGCGGACACGTCGGGAGGCGGCTCCGTGGCTGCGGGAAGCTCGGCCGGCGTGAGCACGCGTTCCACGGTGGTGTCCGGCGCGATCGTGTTCAGCAGCGGGACGAACGTCTCCTCCGCGATGGCGAAGCGCGCCCCCGAGTGCGCGAGGACGTGCCCGCCGTCCAGCTCCCGGTAGCCGGTGTTCACCGGCACCAGCGCGGCACCGAGCCGCGCCAGCGCCAGCCACAGCAGCGGAAACTCGGGCCGGTTGGTGACCATCACGGCGACTCGGTCGCCACGGCCCACGCCGAGCGCGTGCAGCGAGCCCGCGAGCGAGTGGACCCGGTCGGCGACGTCGGCGAAGGTGAGCCGTTCGCCGGTGACGTCGAACACCCAGGCGTCGCGGTCCGGCCAGGTCTCGGCGGCGTGCCTGAGCAGTCCCGGCAGATCGTCGGCGCTCACCGGGCGCCCCGATCGCCGAACTCCGCGGCCGACCGCGCGACCTCCGGGGTGTGCTCGGTGACGAGCGCGTGGCTGACCTCCAGTTCCAGCGCGGTCTCCACGGCCGAGTCGACACCCCGGTCGAGCGCCCGCTTCGCCAGTGCCACCGCCGAGGCGGGCTTGCCCGCCAGAGCGCGTGCCACCCCGGCGGCGTGCTCGGCGAGCTCGGCGGCGGGAACCACGGCGTTGACCAGCCCCAGCTGACTGGCGGTCGCCGCGTCGACCCGCTCGCCGAGCAACACCAGTTCCTTGGCCCTCGCGGGGCCGACCAGCAGCGGCAGCAGTCGTGACGCGGCGCCGGTCACGCTGAGCCCGAGCCCTACCTCGGGGAACGCGAACACGGCGTCGTCGGCCGCGTACACGAGGTCGCAGCCGAGGGCGAACTCCGCTCCGGCGCCGATGGCGTAACCGCGCACGGCCGCCACCACCGGCTGTGGCAGCGCCCGCAGGGCCCGCGTCACGTCCTGCAGGCGCTCAAGGCGGACCCGCGAGTCCTGTACCGGCGGCGGCTGCTTGAGGTCGTGGCCCGAGCAGAACGCCCGGCCACGCCCTGCCAGCACGACAGCACCCACGTCCTTCGCCCCGAGCGCGCCGAGCGCGCCCAGCAGGTCGTCGACCAGCTCGGGGGTCACCGCGTTGAGCCGGTGCGGCCGGTTCAGCCACACGGTCGCCACCCGCTCGTCGATCTCCACGTCCACCGTCGTCGCCTCGCTGCCCATGCGTCCCAGCCTAGCGAGACGATCGATCGATCGATAGGGTCCGTGCCATGCCGGAAGTACGTGACGCTGTGGAGAGCGACGTCGAGGACATCTGCTCGATGATCGAGGAACACGCGCGGTACGAGGGCAACGACACGTTGTCCCTCGACCGTGCCGAGATGGCCGGTCACCTCTTCGGCCCCGCCCCCAAGGCGTGGGTGATCATCGCGGAGGTCGACGGCCAGGCGGCGGGGCTGGCGTTCTGCTCGTGGAACTTCTCCACGTGGGAGGCCAGGCCGGGCATCTGGCTCGACGACCTGTTCGTGCGGCCCGGCCACCGCAGGCTCGGGCTGGGCAGGCAGTTGCTGCGGGAACTCAGGGCCCGCACCGACGGCCGGGTCGAGTGGGACATGCAGGAGGGCAACGAGAAGGCCACCGCGTTCTACGCGGAGCTGGGTGCGGAACCCGTCCCTGGCTGGGTGCGCTATCGCTGGCGTGGCTGACCAGTACGTATCGTAGGGGCATGGCTGAGGGCTCGAACCGGCGATCCGCCTCGATCGAGGACTACGTACGGGCGATCTACGGCCTCGAGGAGCGCGGCGAGGACGTCACGAACACGTCGCTGGCCACGCGCCTCGAGGTGAGCCCGTCCTCGGCGTCGGGCATGGTGACCAAGCTCGCGCAGCAGGGCCTCGTCGAGCACGTGCCGTACCGGGGCATCGAGCTCACCGGGGAGGGCCGGTCGCTGGCGCGGTCGGTGCTGCGCAGGCACCGGCTCATCGAGTCGTACCTGGTCTCGGAACTCGGCTACACCTGGGACGAGGTGCATGCCGAGGCCGACCTGCTCGAACACGTGGTGTCCGATCTCCTCGTGGCCCGGATCGCGACGAAGCTGGGCGACCCGGTGCGGGACCCGCACGGCGATCCCATCCCCGCGGTGGACGGCTCCGTGGAGGAGGTCTCCACCAAACTCCTGGACGACCTGCCCGCCGGCGCGGTGGGCGACATCGTGCGCGTCTGGGACACCGACCCGGAGCTGTTGCGTTACCTGACCGATCGCGCGATCGGCCTGGGGGAGCGCATCGAGGTCGTCGAGCGCCAGCCCTTCGGCGGTTCCATCGTGGTGCGGGTGGGCCAGCCTCCCGAAGCCACCACGCACGCGCTCGGCAGGGAGATCGCACAGGCACTGTCGGTGTCACCGCGCTGATCCCGTCACCGTCCACCCTTCACGGGATGACGCGGCGTGCTCGCAGATCGTCGAAAGCCCGGACGAGCATGGCCTCGGTGTCGACGAACTCGGTGAAACCGAACCGGCGGGCCTTCGAGCCGTCGGCGATCACGTCGTAGTCCCAGCCGAACACGGCGTCCCCGAACGCCCACGACGACACGTCGCCGTACGAGATGTCGGCCAGCCCGTGTCGCGCCACCATGTCGTTCCACAACGGTTCCTTGTCCGCCATGGTGTCCGCGAGCGACATCGGAAGCGGGTCGGCGACCTTGAGGCCGAAGTGATCCGCGATCACCGGCCAGAGGTGTCGCCACCGGAAGAGGTCACCGTTGGTGATGTTGAATGCCTGACCGGCGCACCGAGGTGTGGTCGCCGCCCAGACGGCGGCTCGGGCCAGCAGCGTGGCGTCGGTGAGTTCCAGCAGTGTGTCGTACGCGCCGTGCTTGCCCGGGAACCGCAGTGGCAGGCCCAGTTCGGCCGACATCGAGGCGTACACGGCCAGCACCGTCACGAGGTTCATCGGCGTGCCCAGTGCGTAGCCGCAGACCACGGAGGGACGCAACGCCGACCAGGTCCAGGTCCCGCAACGCTGTTCGAGGAAGCGTTGCTGGTCCACGTTGAACTCGGGTGGCATGTGCCCCGGATCGTCCTCTTTGGCCGGAGTGCGGAACGGGCCGAGGTGCGCACCGTACACCTTGTAGCCCTGCATCAGGCTCACGTGCCGCAGCGGTGCCACGTCCTCCACCGCGTCGACGACGTTGGTGAGCATGGCGAGGTTGGGCGCCACCAGCTCGGCCCAGCCGGGGCGCTGCTGGTAGGCCGCGTAGAAGATGTGGGTCACCTCGCTGTGCCGCCGCAGCGCCGCGCGCGTGGCCTCCGGGTCGAGCAGGTCGACACTGACGTGGCGCAGTCCGGGCTCGTCCCGCCCACCGCGCCTGGAAAGACCGATCACGTCCCAGTCGTCGAGTTCGCGCAGGTGCTCGACAAGGCTTCGACCGATGACTCCGTGGGCTCCGACAACGAGGGCTGTGTGCTGTGGCGAACGCATATCCCTGATGTTCGATCTCGAAAGCCGATAAGTCCAAGAGATAGTTTTTGCTATTCCGATAAGCTCCGTGCATGGCAACGCTACGGCAGTGGGAGTACCTGGTCGCGATCGTCGACGAAGGCTCGTTCACCCGCGCGGCGGAGGCTCTGCACGTCACCCAGCCCGGACTGTCGCACCAGGTGCGCACCCTGGAACGGGCACTGGGTGGCCCGCTCCTCGAGCGGTTGCCCCGGTCGGTGCGGCCGACACCGCTGGGCCGCGCGGTGCTGCCACACGCGCGCGCCGCTCTGGCCGATGCGCACCGCGCGCTGTGCGCGGCTCGCCGCACGGCGGGGCTCGAAGCCGGGGAGCTGGACGTCGCGACCGTGTACTCCGTGGGGTTGGGAGTGCTGCCGGACGTGCTGCGCTTCTGGAGGAAGGCGCACCCTGCGGTGCGAATTCGGCTCCATGAACACCGGCATGCCGATCACCTGCGTGAGGCCATGCTGGCCGGTCAGGCCGACATCGCGGTCGGGCCGACGCCGGGGGACTGGGACGGGCCGGTACACGTGCTGGGTGAGGAGGAGTTCGTCGTCGTCGCCCAGCCCGACGACCCGCTCGCCACAGTGCGGTCGGTGGAACTGGCCGCGCTCGCCGATCGGCAGTGGGTGCACTACTCGCCGGGCAACGGGCTGGCCGAGGTGGTGGATACCGCCTGCGCCGCTGCGGGCTTCCGGCCGCGCGCCGCCGTGCGCACCGAGCAGACCGCGGCGGCACCGGTGTTCGCGGCCTCGGGGCTCGGGGTCGCGCTGGTGCCTGGCAACATCCTCTCCCCGGCGTTCGACGGCGTGGTGGTGCGGCCCTCCCCGGCCGTCACCAGAGCCCTCGCCGCGTACACCCGGCACGATCCCGACCCGTTGACCAGCGCGTTCCTGCGCGCACTCGAGGGGTGTTGCCGGGGCCTGTTCACCGACTCGTAGGCTCGGCCAGCGTGATGACCGATGCCCGCCTCGCCGCGTCACTGGCCGAAGAGGCCGGACGGGCGCTGCTGCGACCCTGGACCGAGGCCACAGACCCTGTCGATCGTGACAGCGCCCGCGAACGGGGTCGTCGTGGTGACGCGTTGGCGAACGAGGTGCTGCTCCGTGGAATCGCGGCACAGCGACCCGGTGACGTGGTGCTCTCGGAGGAGTCGGCCGACGACCCCGCCAGGCTCTCCGCCTCGCGCGTGTGGATCGTCGATCCGCTGGACGGTACGCGGGAGTACGGCCTCGGCCGGCGTGACTGGTCGGTGCATGTGGCGTTGTGGCAGGCCGGGCGAGGACTCACCGATGCGGCTGTGGCCGAACCCGCCGCCGACCGGGTCACCGCCACCGACGATGTAGCCCAAACACAGCGGGGAATACCCGGAAAAAAGACACGTATTCTGGTCAGTGATACCCGGCCCCCCGAATTCGCGAAATCGGTCGCCGATTCCGTCGACGCCGAACTCGTGCCGATGGGTTCGGCGGGCGCGAAGGCGATGGCGGTGGTGCGCGGCGAGGCCGACGCCTACCTGCACGCCGGTGGCCAGTACGAGTGGGACTCGGCGGCACCGGTGGCGATCGCCAGGATGGCCGGGCTGCACGCCTCCCGCGTCGACGGTTCCGAGCTGGCCTACAACCGGCCCGCGCCGTACCTTCCCGACCTGCTGCTGTGCCGTGCCGATCTGGCCGGGCCACTACTGGACGCCGTGGCCCGCGCGACGAGCTGAGGCCGAACCGGCGGCCACCGGGCCGACCCCCAGACATGGAAACGGGTGGGAGACCCGTGGTCTCCCACCCGTGGCTGGAGTGCGACGATCAGTCGTTGGTCGCCTCGGCGTTGGTGCACACCGTGTCGCCGCTGCTCGCGACGCCCAGCAGCGCGCCGACGTTCAGGTCGAGAACGTCGCACACGTTGATCTGGTTGTTGCTCAGCACGTCGTCGACGTTGATGAGGCCGATCTGGCTCGTGTTGTCGGTGATGTCCGTCTCCGACTCGCTCGGCGCGGTGGCGAAGGCGGGCGAGCCGATCATCAGCAGTCCGGCCGCGGCGGAGGCGACAATAGCAGTCTTCTTGAACACCTTAACCCATTCCTATCGACTCGAGTGACGTTTTTGCTGCGGGTCGGAAACTCCCGCAACCGCCAATGAATTTACAAGCCGACGGTCCTTCGCACACAACTGAATGCGGTTGTTGCGGCTCACCCTTTTTTGTCGTGACCCAGCTCACGTTCGCCACTGGATTAGAGTACGCAACTGCTCTGACCAGCGGAAATCGAAGATCATACACGTTGCGGAGAGTAATCGACAACCCTATAGGTCAAGGGTTGCCACTCATTACGGTGGCAACCATGATGCGAAACGTGTTGAACGCCGAGTTGGCAAATGACCTGATGGGATGAAAACAAGCGAAACAGGTTGCTGAAAACTCATTCACATTGTGCGGATGCCGGTGTGATGTCCGCGCAGGTGAGAGGGCTTTCCAGCCGGCTCCGGGTCGGTTCAGGCCGCCACGACGCCCAGGACGTCCTCGCCGTACTTCGCCAGCTTGTTCTGGCCGACGCCGTTGACCGCACCCAGTTCGTCCACCGACGACGGGCGCGTCGTGGCGATCTGCCGCAGCGTGGCGTCGTGGAAGATGACGTACGCCGGGACGCCCTGCTCCTTCGCCGTGGCCGCCCGCCAGGCGCGCAGCCGCTCGAACACGGCGCTCGCCTCCGCGTCCAGCTCCACCGACTCCGCCCGCTCGCGCGACGCGGTGGCGCGCGCCGAGCGCACCGCGGCTGCCGGATCCCGCCGCATCGGCACGGTGCGCCCCCGGTACAGCACGTCGTCGGCGGTCTCGGTGGTGACGAGGGTGCCGTAGTCGCCCTCCACGGCCAGCAGGCCCTGCGCCAGCACCTGGCGGATCACGGCACGCCACTCGCCGTCGGCGAGATCGGAACCGACGCCGAAGACCGACAACTCGTCGTGGCGGTGCTGGCTCACCTTCGCCGTGCGCTTGCCCCTGAGGATGTCCACGACCTGGCCCGCGCCGAACTTCTGGCCGCGCTCCCTGCGCAGCCGCACCACGGTGGACAGCAGCTTCTGCGCGGCCACCGTGCCGTCCCACGACTCGGGCGGGGACAGGCAGGTGTCGCAGTTTCCGCAGGGGGCGCCGTCCTGCCCGAAGTACGCCAGCAGCCGCACCCGGCGGCAGTCCACCGTCTCGCACAGCGCCAGCATGGAGTTCAGATGCGCGGCCAGCCGCCGCCGGTGCGCGGCGTCGCCCTCGGACGTGTCGATCAGCTTCCGCTGTGCCACCACGTCCGGCAGCCCGTACGCCAGCCACGCCGTCGACGGCAGCCCGTCCCGGCCCGCCCTGCCGGTCTCCTGGTAGTAGCCCTCCACCGACTTCGGCAGGTCGAGATGTGCGACGAAGCGGACGTCCGGCTTGTCGATGCCCATGCCGAACGCGATGGTGGCCACCACCACGAGGCCCTCCTCGCGCAGGAACCGAGCCTGGTGCCGCGCGCGGGTTCCCGCGTCGAGTCCGGCGTGATACGGCACGGCCGCCACGCCGTTGCGGGTGAGGAACTCGGCCGTCTCGTCCACCGAGCGGCGCGCCAGGCAGTACACGATGCCCGCGTCGCCCGCGTGTTCGGTGCGGAGGAAGTCGAGCAGCTGCTTGCGGGGCTCGCGCTTGGGCACGATCCGGTACTGGATGTTGGGCCGGTCGAAGCTGGACACGAACACGCGCGCCTGCTCCAGGTTCAGCCGGGTGGTGATCTCGGCGCGGGTCTCCGGCGTGGCCGTGGCGGTCAGCGCGATGCGCGGCACGTCGGGCCTGCGTTCGTGCAGCCGTGACAGCTCGAGGTAGTCGGGGCGGAAATCGTGTCCCCACTGCGACACACAGTGCGCCTCGTCGATCGCGAACACCGACACCGGCCCACGTTCGATGAGCCGCATCGCGCTCTCCGAGCGCAGTCGCTCCGGCGCGAGATAGAGGATGTCGAGCTCACCGGCGAGGAACTCGGCCTCCACCGTGCGCCGCTGCCCGGGGTCCTGCGTCGAGTTGAGGAACCCCGCCCGCACGCCCGCCGCGCGCAGCGCGTCCACCTGGTCCTGCATCAACGCGATCAGCGGTGAGATCACCACGCCGACACCGTCGCGGACGAGCGCCGGGATCTGGTAACACAGCGACTTCCCTCCGCCCGTCGGCATCAGTACCAGCGCGTCGCCGCCGTCGGTGACGTGGTCGACGATCTGCTGCTGGGTGTCGCGGAACGAGTCGTAGCCGAAGACGCGGCGGAGCACGTCGAGTGTCTGCGGATTCCCCACCCGCCGGATCCTAGGCGCGGATAGGGTGACGGGTCCCCCCGGCGCCGAAAGGAACCTCTCGATGGTCTCGTCGTCCCCCTCCGGTCAGACCCCGGCTCGGGTGCGCCTGCCCGGGATCAGCCCCCGCGCGTACGAACATCCCGTCGACCGCGGCGCACTCGCCACGCTGCGCCTGGTGCCCGGCTTCGCCGAGGTGCTCAAGGCCGTCTCGGGCTTCGTCCACGAGCGGGGCGAGCAGTTGCTGGCGCTCAGTTCGGCGCTGCGGGTCGGCCCGACCCAGTACCCGGAACTCGACGCGCTGCGGCGGGAGTGCGCGCACATCCTCGACCTCGACGAGGTGCCCGACGTGTTCGTCGCCCGGGGTGCCGAGCCGAACGCGATGGCCATCGGCATGCGCACGCCGTTCGTCGTGCTCACCACCGGCCTGGTCGAGCTGTTGGACACCGACGGGCTGCGCTTCGTGCTGGGCCACGAGTTCGGCCACGTGCTCTCCGGCCACGCGGTGTACCGCACCATGCTGCTGCGGCTGCTCGACCTGCGGCCGAGCATGTCGTGGAACCCGATGAGCGCGCTCGGACTCCGGGCCGTGCTCGCCGCGCTCACCGAGTGGTTCCGCAAGGCGGAGCTGTCGTGCGACCGGGCCGGGCTGCTCTGCGGGCAGGATTCGGCCGCCGCGCTGCGCACGCAGGTGCTCATGGCGGGCGGCATCGACCCGCGTCGGGTGGACATCGAGGCGTTCCTGCGGCAGGCCGACGAGTACGAGTCCGTGGACAGCATTCGCGACAGCATCGTGAAGTTGCGCAACATCGAGACGGTGGACCACCCGCTCGCGGTCGTGCGGGCGGCGCAGGTGCAGCGATGGGCGGCCTCCGAGGAGTACCGCGCGATCCTGGCCGGTGACTATCCGCGACGGGACGGCGAATCGCCGCACCGAGGCTGGGCCGAGGACGTGGGTGCCGCCGCGCGCTCGTACAAGGAGTCCCTCAGCGCGTCGGCCGACCCGTTGATGAGCGTGTTCGCCGAGGTGGGCAAGACCGTCTCGGGTGCGGCCGACACGGTGTGGAGCACGGTCAGGCGGCGCGGCGGTTCCTGAGCGCGGGTGGTCAGGAACTGCTCCGGTCCTGGAGCAACCGGGCGGTGGCCGGGTTCGTTCCGCCGCGTTTACGCGCGGGTACCCGTCGTGGGCGGTACCGGAGGGAGCGAGACGGCCATGCCACCACAGCAGGCGCGGACTCTGCGGGACCTGCTCGACGACGACGATCTGCGGGGTTTGCAGGAGTGGCTGGCCGAACACCAGCCCTACGAGATCGCCGACGAACTGGCCCGCGCCGACGAGGTGGAGGCCGTCCTGCTGTTCCGGCTGCTCGACAAGGACCGGGCGCTGACCGTTTTCGAGGAGCTCGAACCCACAGACCAGCACAAGGTGCTCTCCGGGCTGCGCGACACGGCGTTTCGGGACGTCGTCGAGCAGATGGACCCCGACGACCGCGCGCGGCTGCTCGGCGAGGCACCCGCGAAGTTCGCCCGGCACGTGCTCGCCGGGCTGAGCCCGCACGAGCGAGCCCTCACGGCCGCGCTGCTCGGCTATCCCGAGCACTCCGTCGGTCGCTACATGAGCCCGGAGACCGTGGCCGTGCGCTTCCATGTCACGGCCGAGCAGGCGCTGGCCGTGGTGCGGTCCCGCGGCGCCCACGCCGAGACGGTCTACACGCTGCCGGTGATCGACGACCGGCGCTGCTTCCTCGGCACCGTGTCCCTGCGCGACCTGGTGCTCAGCCCGCCGGAGCGGCCGGTGTCGGAGATCGTGGATCGGGACCGCCCACACGTCCACGCCACCGACGACGTGGAGGAGGCCGCGCGGCTGATGCAGGACACGAACGTGCTGGCACTGCCCGTGACCGACAGCGAGAACCGGGTGCTGGGACTGCTCACCATCGACGACGCCGTGGAGGTCATCGAGGCCGCCGACACGGAGGACATCGCGCGCCAGTCGGCATCGGCGCCGTGGAGCGGGCACTACATGTCCGCGGGGGTGGTGGAGCTGGCCCGGTCGCGGGCGGTGTGGCTGTTACTGCTGATCGTGGCGGCGACGCTGACGGTGAACGTGTTGCAGGTTTTCGAGGACACTCTGGCCAGCGTCACGGCGCTGGCCCTGTTCATCCCGCTGCTGGTGGGCACGGGGGGCAACGCGGGCGCGCAGGCGGCGACGGCGGCCGTGCGCGCGCTGGCGGTGGGGGAGGTGCGCAGCCGCGACGTGTTGCGCGTCGCGTGGCGCGAGTGCCGGGTGGGGCTCGTGCTCGGGGCGATGCTCGCCGTGGTGGCGCTGCTGATCGGCGCTCTCGTCGTGAACGTCACGGTGGCCGCGAGTGTGGCCGTCTCGCTGGTGATCGTGTGTGCGTGGGCCGCGACCATCGGCTCGACCATGCCGCTGCTGGCCAAACGCATCGGCATCGACCCCGCCGTGATCTCGGCACCGCTGGTGACCACGCTAGTCGACGCCACCGGCCTGATCATCTACTTCCTGGTGGCACAACTCGTGTTCGGCCTGTGACCTCGGTGAGACGCCGCGAAGGCCACCCTCACTGCGTCAGGCGCAGCGAGGGTGGCCTTCGCGGCACATGCCCTCAGGGGCGCACGGTCACAGCGTGATGCCGTGTGCCTGGAGCCAGGGCAGCGGGTCGATCTTCGCGCCGTTCTCGTGGATCTCGAAGTGCAGGTGCGGGCCGGTGGACTGGCCACGGTTACCCATCGTGGCGATCTGCTGGCCTGCCTCGACGCGCTGGCCGACGGCCACCAGTGACTGGTCGATGTGCCCGTACACCGTGATCAGGCCGTTGTCGTGCTGCACGCGCACCCACAGTCCGAAGCCGCTGGCGGGGCCGGACGAGATCACCGTGCCCGACATGGCGGACTTGATGGGAGTGCCGATGCTGTTGGCGATGTCCACGCCGTAGTGCGTGGTGCCCCAGCGGGCTCCGTAGCCGGAGGTGAAGGTGCCCTCCGCCGGCTTCACGATGCCGGGTGCGGCCGCGGGTGCGGCGCCACCGCCGTCGGCGGGAGCGGCCTCGGCCTCGGCCTGCTCCTGCTTCTTGGCTTCCTCGGCCTGCTTGCGCTCGTTCAGCTTGTCCAGTTCGGACTGTGCCTCGTCCTGGCGGCCGGTGGCCTGCTCGTGAGCCTGCTCGGCGTTGCTCTTGGCCTGCTTGGCCTTCGTGCCGTCGCGCTCGGCCGCGCCGACGGCGTCCTCGGCCTGCGAGACGGCCTCACGCTTGTTCTCGACTTCCTCGCCGAGCGAGTCGGTGACGTCGGAACCGAGGAAGGCGAGGACGGAGTCCACCATGCCGTCGAAGCTGAACCCGGCGGACTCGTGCTTCTGGACACGCTGCTCGGCCTTGCGCTGGTCGGACTCGGCCTTGTCGAGCTGCTTGCGAGCCTGGGCGAGCCGGTCCTGCGCCTTCGCGGTGGCCTGCTTCGCCTTGTCGTGGACGGACGTGGTGTTGTCCAGCTTCCGCTGGGCGTCGGCGACCTGGTTCTTCGCCTTCTCCAGTGCCTTCTCGGCGGAGGCGATCTGCTGGTCCAGCGACTTCTCACCGGACTGTTCGCTCTGCTTGGCCACGAGCGCGGTGCGTACGTCCTGCGACGAGGTTGCCGCGGCAGGATCGGCGAAGGCCACGCCCGGGGTCGAGATCAGCGTCAGGGAAGCGAGCAGCGCGATCGGCGCGGCCCGCCTGAGTTGACGCGCACGCATGTGCGACTCCAGTTGTGTCGGGGGAGAGCGCGCCGGTGGGGGGCCGGAGCACTCGGATCGGGGCACCAGCGACTATGCGCAGTGGCCGAGATCGCCTTCCACCAAACTTGATGTGCGCCACAACGATCCGGTTACTTTTGCGCCAACTTTCGGCGTGGCGTACTTGACTGCACACGAAGTGGTGGTCCATGCCACTGTCTGGTGACCCTCTGTGCTGGGCTACCCGGACGACAGAGGGTTTTCGCGCGCGGACGGACCTGACACACTCGTCGAGCACGTCGGTGGCACAGTGGTGATCAACAGGCCGCCGCCAGGGGAAAGGAGCCCGACGCAGTGCACGACACGGCGCAGGACACACCGCGAATTCCGCCGTCGGCCCGGCTCGACCCCACCAGACCCTCCGTGGCCCGCGTCTACGACGCCAGCCTCGGCGGCAAGGACAACTACGACATCGACCGTCGCGTGTTCGAGCAGGTCATGCAGGTCGCCCCCCATCAGGGTGACGTGAGCTGGATGAACCGGCGTTTCCTGGTGCGGGTCGTGCGCTACCTCACCGAACTGGCCGGTGTGGATCAGTTCCTCGACCTCGGCAGCGGCCTGCCCACGGTGCAGAACACGCACGAGGTCGCGCAGTTCAGCATCAGCGGCGCCCGCGTCGTCTACGTCGACAACGACCCCATCTGCAACGCCCACGGCCGGGCGTTACTGGAGGAGAACGAGCACACCCGCTTCGTCGAGGCCGACCTGACCGACCCCGCGTCCGTGCTGGGACACCCGGTGATCCGCCGCCACCTCGACCTCACGAAGCCCGTGGTGCTGATGCAGATCGGCACGCTGCATCACGTCTCCGACGCCGAGGACCCCGCGGCCATCATGCGCGCCTACGTGGAGGCGCTGCCCGCCGGATCGTATGTCGCGATGACTCACTTCTGGGACCCAGCCGACGCGGCACCCGAGTTGTCCCGGCAGGCGCACGAGCTGATGCGCAGGCTGCGGGACGCGGGCCTCGGGACCGGCTTCTGGCGCACCCGCGAGCGGATCGAGGAACTGCTCGCAGGGCTGGACCTGCTCCCGCCCGGTCTGGTCGAACTCGACGACTGGTGGCCCGCCGGGCCCCGCACGCGCGAGCCGTGGCCCGAGGAACACCTCATGCTCGGGGGCGTCGGCGTCAAGCGCTGACCCGCTCGGCCGGCGTGAGCGGCCGTGACTCCGAGTTACCCACTGCTAACATCGGTGTCGCGGACCGCGCACGGCGAGGAGAAGAACCTTGGCGACCATCTACGACGTGGCCCGGCACGCCGAGGTGTCGGTGGCCACGGTGTCGCGGGTGCTCAACGGAAGCTCGGTCGACCCGGCGATGGCCGAGCGCGTGACCCAGGCGGTCACGGCGCTGCGCTACCGGCCCAACCTCGTCGCCCGCAACCTGCGGACGCGCCGCACCCGCCTGTGGGCGGTGATCATCTCCGACGTGCGCAACCCGTTCTTCACCGACATGGTGCGCGGTATCGAGGACGTCGCCTCGGCCGAGGGCTATTCCGTCGTGCTGTGCAACAGCGACGAGGACGCGGCCAAGGAAGCCGACTACGTGGACGTGGCGCTGGCCGAGCGCATGGCCGGGGTCATCCTGTCGCCCTCGTCGGGTCGCACCACCCACATCAACTCGCTGGTCGGCGCAGGGTGCCCGGTGGTGCTCGTCGACCGTGAACTGGGCGGGGTGCGCGCCGACGCGGTGCTGACCGACAACGAGCAGGGCGCCGCGCTCGCCACGAGACACCTCGTGGAACAGGGCTTCGAGCGCATCGCGTGCGTCACCGGCCCCCAGGAGTACAGCACGGCCGCGCAACGCCTGCGTGGCTACCGGGCCGCGCTCGCCGAGGCGGGCCGCGACGAGGACGAGTCGCTGGTGCGCTTCGCCGACTTCCGCGAGCCCGGCGGCCACGCGGCGATGACATCCCTTCTGGACAGTCCGATGAGGCCGGACGCCGTGTTCGCGGCCAACAACCTCATGACGATCGGCGTCCTGCGCTGCCTGGCCGAACACGCGCTGTCCGTGCCCGCCGACGTCGGGGTGGTGGGCTTCGACGAACTGCCGTGGGCGGAGTTCGCGCGCCCCACCATCACGACCGTCGGCCAGCCGACCTACGACGAGGGCCGCGCGGCGGCCGAAGCACTGGCACGGCGCATCGGGAGCCCGGACACGGAACCGACGCGCACGGTGCTCTCGACGAGCCTGAACGTGCGGGAAAGCTCGCTGCGCGAGCGCTGAACCCCGGAGCGCGGGGGCCGCATCGATCTCGAACCGGCGACGGCCAAGCGCTGAGGTCGAGGGTGAACTCGCCAAGACCTACACCTTCCGCACCAGCTATGCACCGAACAGCGACCTGGTGGAGTCGACGACGATGCCGGCGTCGGGCGGTCTGGTGGCCGAGAAGATCTACCACGACTACAACGACCTGGGCCTGCCCACCGAGACCTACGGCATCGAGACCTACGCGCAGGAACACCTGTACTCGCCCTACGGGGAGACGCTGCGGCTGACGATGGGCGACGGTGGGCAGCGGGCCTGGGTGACGAACTACTTCAAGGAGGGCACGCGCCGGCTCGACCAGACCATCCTGGACCGCAACACGGAAAGCGGCTACCGGGTCGCGGATCGCAGCTACTCGTACGACCCGGCAGGCAACATCACCAGCATCGCCAACGCGCCGAAGGACGGGCCGCAGGATGTGCAGTGCTACGAGTACGACTACCTGCGCCGACTGACTTCGGCGCACACGCCTGCGTCGGGTGACTGTGCTGCGGAGCCGAGCGTGGCTGGGCTCGGTGGGGCCGCGCCGTACTGGGCGGAGTTCGGTTACGACGACTCCGGTAACCGGCTGTCGGAGACCAGACATGAGGAAGCTGGGGTCACGACTCGGTCCTACGAGTACCCGTCGGCCGGACAAGGGCAGCCGCACACGTTGACAGCGGTGACGGAGGAGGGCCCGGGCGGCACGTCGCGCGACGAGTTCTCTTATGACGCGGTGGGGAACACGACTTCACGCACGATTGCCGGGGACACCCAGCGGTTGGAGTGGGACGCGGAGAACCGGGTCTCGCGGGTGGAGCATGCGGACGGGTCGGAGAGTTCGTATGTGTATGACGCGGCGGGCAATCGCCTGTTGACCCGCGATCCGAAGCGGACGGTGCTGTTCCTACCGGGGATGGAACTGACGTTGGATGTCGAGTCGGGTGAGGTGAGCGGTAAGCGGTTTTACGAGCATGCGGGTACGACGGTGGCGGTGCGGTCGTCGGCTGGTGGCGTGACCATGCTGTTCGGTAATCATCAGGGCACGGCGACGGAGTCGGTCAAGTCGGAGTCGGGGTTGGGGGTGTCGAGGCGGTATTTCACGCCGTTTGGTGTGCCGCGGGGTGAGGTGCCGGGTTCGTGGCCGAGTGAGCATGGGTTTGTCGGGGGGACTCAGGATGTGTCGGGGTTGACGCATCTGGGTGCGCGGGAGTACGACCCGGTGACGGGGCGGTTCGCGTCGGTGGATCCGGTGATGGATGTGACGGATCCGCAGCAGATGAACGGTTATGGGTATGCGAACAGTTCGCCGGTGACGTTCAGTGATCCGTCGGGGTTGATGTGGGGTGCGGCGTGTGGCCCGGATGGGATTTTGTGTGGCAACACGTCGGGGATGGATCCGAAGGAGTACATCGAGACTCGCTCGTATTGGATGCGGTGGCGTGGTGATTCGCCTGCGGTGGTGGCGAGTTTTCAGCGGATTGCGTGGGATTCGTATGCTCCGCGGATCGCGCGTGAGAAGGTGTTGGAGGAGCAGGGGATCAGTGCCGCGGAGTATGAGGAGATGCGGGCGCTGGCGAATTCGAAGCAGAGTTTCTTCGATTATGTATTGGCGCAGTTGCCGGATCTGGCTGCTGATCTGACTGGTCTAACGGATATTGAGGATTGTTTTTCGGGGAGTTTCGGTTCGTGTGTGGCGGCGGTGGTGGGGGCGATCCCGGTCTCGAAGTTGCGGCATACGGGCAAGATCATTGATGCGGTCAAGGATGCGTTCCGGTGGCAGGACAAGGTTGAGGCTGCTCGGCGGAGTTTTCCGAAGTTGGCGGGGGCGATCGAGCAGGGCATCAACAAGCTCCGCAAGGACCCGGGGTGTAACAGTTTTGTTCCTGGGACGCGGGTGTTGTTGGCTGATGGGTCGAGTAAGCCGATCGAGGAGGTGGAGCTGGGCGATCGGGTGCTGGCCACTGACCCGGTGACCGGTGAGTCGGGGGCACGGAAGGTCGTGGCCACCATCACCGGCCAGGGCGTCAAGGACCTGGTCGAGGTCACGGTGACCGTGGAAGGGAAGTCCGGTGATCGGGTGGAGACCATCACCGCCACCGCGGAGCATCCGTTCTGGGTGGACGACCGCGGCCGCCACCTGTACCAACCCAGCGACGACCGCCCGTGGGGGCAGGCATCGGGCTGGTACGACGCCGAAGACCTCCACCCCGGCGACCACCTCCACACCCCAGACGGCGACCCAGCCCGCATCACCGCTATCGACACCCGCACCAGCACCACCACCGTCCACAACCTCACCATCAACGGCACCCACACGTACCATGTGGGAACAAAGTCTCTCCCGCTTCTTTCGCATAATGCTGGTGGCCAGAAATGCAGCGAGGTAATTCTTGATTCTTACGACAACTTTGAGCAAGCCCGCAACAGAGCTTTGGAGCTGTTGGGCGAGATTGACCCAGCCACTCGACGGCCGGTCGAGGGCAGGCTTGAATCTTCGCCATCCACATACGGCAAAGTTGTAGGGTTTGAAACTCAGGTAGACGGTGTGTATAAGAGGTTTCGCATGGATTTCGATCCGGCCAAGGGTGCACACATCAACGTAGAAATCGGAAAGGGAAGTTCGCGGCGTAAATGGGCAGTCCCTTGGCAGGGAAATGCATCGGACGTTTCGAAGCTTCTGGGGGGAAACGCATGAGTGAAAAACCTTCTTATGGAAGCAGGCCTGATCTTTTGCCTCAATCTCTCGTGAAAGTGGTGCGCGCGAGTGCAGGTAGTGGTCGACTTTTGGAGTGGGTTGGCCGGGCTGGTCTCGAACTCTTAGACGCAAGCGAGGATACACGGTATCAGCGAGAAAGTCTGGATTGCTTTACTCACAATTCCGATGGGTTAATCGCATGGGGGCTGGTCGATCAGGGTTCGATTCTTTATGAGGGTAATCTAGATAACCCAAACCCGTTGGGGCTGATTAAAGAATACGCACCGGATGCCGATATCGCGATCATCTTGTGGTCTAACGTGCTTCTCCCTAGTGTTAAACTGGATCTTGATGTTGCGCAGAATAAATTGCCTGAGTTGGCAAGGGTGGTCCGAGAATTCTGGATATATCTTCCTGTTAATAGTGTAATAATAGAGCATGCTTTTCATGGCTCCGTGACCGTGGCTCGCGTGCGCAGCCATCGCTAGACCGTGTCCTATGCGGTGAGGCGGAGCGAGCGTTTGTGGCACTACAGGGCTGTGGCCAAGGTGAGAAAGACCAGTTATTTGCGGGGATGGCGTTCGTGCCTGGTGAGATCACCTCGGTGCCGGTTCCTGAACTGATCTTGGTCGGCTGGGGTGGTGCGGAGATGAGAGGGGACTCCTGGTAGATCGGGTGGTGTCTAGTCAACCGTCCTACCGAGGAGTCCCGGGTGCCATCGTGCCCGAATTCATCGATCAGTCGCGCGCGGGGTCAGCACTGTTGCCTGCTAGCCACCTCGCACCAGCCTTCCCGCAGGTCACGGCGGTATCCATCGCACACCACCGATGCGCAGTGGGCGATCATCGAACCGTTGCTGCCCGCCCCGGATTGGTTGGCCGGACATGGTGGACGCCGGGCCAAGCACTGCCGCCGCGAGATCGTGGACGCGATCTTCTACCAGGTCGACAACGGCATCACATGGCGAGCCCTGCCAGCGGACTTCCCACCCTGGTCCACCGTGTACAACCACTTCGCGGCATGGGAATCCGCCGGGGTCACTCAGGACATGCTCGACGGGCCGCGTGACCGTGTCCGCCTGGCCGAAGGACGCAACGCCGCACCCAGCGCGGGCAGCATCGACTCGGCCTCGGTGAAAGCCTCCGAGACCGTCGGGGCCGCAAGCCGCGGGTTCGACGCGGGCAAGAAGATCAATGGCCGTAAGCGTCATATCGCCGTCGACACGCTCGGCCTGCTGATCTGCGTGCTGGTCACCACCGCCGGCGTGCAAGATCGTGTCGCCGCACGCAACCTGCTGGCTCGGCTACGGTATGTCTGCCCGAGCATCCGGCACCTGTGGGCCGACTCCGGCTACACCGGCACCCTCATCACCTGGGCCAAAGCGTTGTTCGGAGTCGGCATCGACATCGACATCGTGGCCAAACTCGCAGGTCAAACCGGCTTCGTCGTACTGCACCGCCGATGGGTCGTCGAAAGAACCCTGGCCTGGATCAACCAACACCGCCCGCTGCGTACGCGACTACGAACGCCTCCCCGAACACCACGAAGCCCGCTGGGCCATGATCCACACCACCACCAGCAAACGCCTCACACGAGTTTAGGAACAAGCTCTGCGTGGGGCATCCGGCAACCCGCCAGCCGGATGCCCCACGAACTCGCTACCCGCCCAGCTTCACGTCACCGCAGAGATGCACGGCCACTCCGAGGCGGGCGAACAGTGCTGCCTTGACCTCCAGCGCCTGGTCGGCGGTGGCGGCGTCGGGGGCGTAGGCGATCTGCACGTGGTTGGCCTTGTGGCGCGCCATGAACTGGTCGCGGTCGACCCCGTGGAGCACGACGTGCGCGATGGGCCATTCCGGGTTGGTGGCTTCCTTGCGCCTGCGGGTTTCCTCCTCGGACAGCTCCACCACGCTGGCCCGGCCGATGTCGACATGGAGACTTCCCTCGGCGATGTAGACGCGGGACCACACCAGCTCGCCCGGCTTGGACACGCCGTTGATCGTGGCGCCGCCCGCGGGGAAGAACACGTTGCCCTGCCGCCAGCCCTCGGCGTCGACGTAGCCGTTCGGGAAGTGCGACGGCGGCACCGAGCCCGAGATCTCGTACACCCACACGAACTCGCCGTCGTACTCGTCGCCCCAGCGCACGTCGTGCAGGGTGGTGGCGGGGTCGAGGTCCAGCGCCGTCCACACGCGGTTGGTCACGAGCGCGTCCACGGCGGCGCCCTCGTCGACCTCGTTGAAGTGCGGCAGCGGCCGACCTTCCCACAGCACGCGCGAGCCGTCCCGGCTGGTCACCGGGGGGCGCAGGGCGTTGTTGAGCAGGCCCTCGGGCAGGTCGGACGCGGGCGCGAGGTCCTTGAGTCCCTGCTGGTACTGGATGCCGACCGCGTCGAGGCCGAAGTCGTCGCTGATGCGCAGCGCCGCGATGTACATCTTGTACTGCCAGCGCAACTGGTTCTCGGTCAGTTCCGTGGCTTCGTCGGTACCCAGCCGGAACGTCATCCCGGCCTCGGTGAGCCACCGGCCCACGGCGTCGGCCTCCGCGTCGGGCACCCGCTGCATCTCCGCCCACAGCGCGCTCTGCGACAGCCGTTCCTTGTAGATGCCGATGGGGTTGAGCAGCTCGTCGTCGATGATCGCGTTGTACATGCCCATGCAGCCCTCGTCGAACACGCCGATGATGGCCTTGTCCTTCAGCAGGCGCTCGGCGAGTGTGCGGCCGAGTTCGGCGGCGGGCGTGGCGGGCAGCTCGGGCAGGTCACGCACGTGTGAGGTGTCGTGGGCGATGGTGCCGGTCTTCAGCCACGACCGGATGCCGTCCTGGAACCAGGTGTCGCTGCCGTCGACCGTCCAGATGGTCGAGTACGGCTTGTTCATCTTCGTGAGCCCGGCGTTGAGCCCGAGCAGGCCGACCAGCCCCGGCCACGCGCCCGCGAAGTTCGCCACCGTGAGGATGGGGCCCTCGTGGGTGCGCAGCCCGGCGAGCACGTGGTGGCTGTACTGCCACACGGCCTCGGCCACGATCAGCGGAGCGTCGGCCGGGATGTTGCCGAACACGCGCAGTCCCATGCGCTGGCTGGAGATGAACCCGTGCCCGGTCTCGGGGTCGACGTCGTTGGCCCGCACGACCCGCCAACCCTGCGCGGCCAGCGCGTCGGTGACCACGCGCTCCAGCTCCACCTGCGTGGGCCAGCCCGCGACGTTGGCCGATTCGCGCAGGTCGCCGCTGGCGACGAGGTACGCGGTGCGTTCCGGTGTGGACAGAGTCATGACTCTCCTTCGCGGGAGCGGGCTCGTTGGTGTTGCGCCAGGACGTGCACGACGTCCCGGCTCGCCGGGTACAGCGCCCGGTACTGCTCGTAGAGCGCGTCGTAGGTGTCGCGGACCGCAGGGTCCGGCTCACACACACGCGCGGGTGGGTTCCACTCGGCCATGCGGACGTCGTCGACCAGGCCGGCCGCGAGGAACGCCGCGCCGTAGCTGGCGCCGATGGTGACGCTCGGAACGGTCTGCGCCATGCCCGTGACGTCGGAGACGACCTGCGTCCACAGCGCGCCCTGGGTGCCGCCGCCCACGGCCACGGCCCGCGAGATCTCGGCTCCGACCTCGTGCAGCGACTCGATGTTGTGCCGCACGCCGAACGCCGTCGCCTCCAGCACCGCGCGGTAGAGATCGCCGCGCGTGTGGCTCAGGGTGAGTCCCGCGACGACACCTCGCGCGTCCGGATCGAAGATCGGGGTGCGCTCGCCCGCGAAGTAGGGCAGCACGAGCAGCCCGTTCGCCCCCGCGCCGGAGGCCGCCGCCTCGGCGAGCAGGGTGGAGTAGTCGGTGCCGCCGGTCAGCTCCCGCAGCCACGCCGTGATCGCCCCCGAGGTCGCCATGCCGCCCGCGAGGTTGCGCGTGCCGGGCAGGGCGCCCAGCGTGCCCCACATGGCCGGGGTCGTCAGCCGCTCGCGGACGGTGTTGACCAGGAACATCGTGGTGCCGTACATGATCATGAGGTCGCCGGGGCGCTGCGCGTCGACGCTGACCGCCTCCGACCACGCGTCGATGGTTCCGGTGATCACCGGGACTCCGGCGGGAATGCCGCCGACCTCGTGGGTCGTGACCCCGGCTGCCTCGCCCGGCCACCGCAGCGGCGGCAGCTCCAGGTCGGGGCAGATGTGGCGCGCCCAGCCGTCGTGCCAGGTGTTGTCCACCGTGTCGAACAGCGGGGTGCACTGGCTCGCCGAGTGGTAGTCGAGCACGTACTCGCCGGTCAGCCGGTACGCCAGCCAGGAGCTCGGCATGAACAGCCGTCGCGCGCGGGCGGTGGTGCCGGGCTCGGTGTCGGCGAGCCAGCGCAGTTTCGGGCCCACCGCCTGGCTGGACAGCATCGACCCGCAGCGCTCGAAGATCGCCTCGGCGCCCAGCTCGTCGTTGAGGGCGTCGATCTGGGCGCTCGCGCGCGTGTCGACGCCGTACAGGATCGCGGGCCGCAGCGGTGTCCCGTCGTCGTCGGTGACCACCACGCACGGGCCCATTCCGCTGACCCCGACGGCCGCGACCTCGACGTCGCCGGGCGCGGTCAGCTCGCTCGCCAGCTCCACGAACTCTCGCCACCAGACCTGCGCGTCCATCTCGACGTGGCCGGGCGCGGGGCGGTCGACGGTGTGTTCGCGCACGGCCGTGCGCACCAGCCGCCCTTCCGGGTCGACCAGTACGCCCTTGCTGCTGGAGGTGCCGATGTCGACCCCGAGGTACGCGCGCCGTCGCATGCTCGGCAGCGTCTCAGAAATCGATTACTGACACAACCTCGTCGACGCGTTGTCACCCGCTTGCTACAGTCTCCGCATGCCCAGGCAGTTCTACCTCTGAGACGACCGCGCACAGCGCAACCGCCGTCGTGTGACGACGGCTTACTTGCCATGCCCGAGTCAGTTCTCATTCCTGGGAGTTCTTCTTGTCTCACATCCTGATGGTCGCCGTGGGCGCCCACGGTCATCTGAACCCGCACCTGCCCGTCCTGGCTGAGCTCGTCGAGCGGGGGCACCGCGTCAGCGTCTCGGTGCCCGAGTCGTTCGCCGACATCGCCGCGTCGTCCGGCGCCACCCCGATCGTCATCTCGTCCGACCTGCCCGACGAGACCAAGAACGAGCAGTGGCCCGAGGGCGGAGTCGAGGCGATGGACCTGTTCCTCGACGAGGGGCGCGGAGTCCTGCCGCAGCTGGAGGCCGCGCTCGCCGACGACCGGCCCGACGCGGTGCTCTACGACATCGGCGGCTACGCGGGCCGTGCGCTGGCCCACCGCTGGAACCTGCCGCTGTTGCAGCTGTCGCCGTCGATGGTGGCGTGGGAGGGCTACGAGGCCGACATGGCCGAGGCGCGGGCCTTCCTCGACACCCCCGAGGGCAAGGAGTTCCTGAGCCGGTTCGACCGGTGGCTCGCCGAGATCGGCATCGAGTCGACCTTCGACGAGTTCACCGGGCGACCACCCCGCTGTGCGGTGTTGCTGCCCAAGGCCATGCAGCCCAACGCCGACCGGGTCGACGAGTCCGTGTACACGTTCGTGGGGCCGTCGCTGGATCGGCGCCCCCACCAGGGCGAGTGGCCGGAGTCCGACCGGCCCCTGCTGCTCGTGTCGCTGGGGTCGGCCTACACCGACCGGGCGGAGTTCTACCGCGCGTGTATCGAGGCGTTCACCGGGCTCGACTGGCAGGTGGTCATCTCCATCGGCCGGTACGTCGACCCGGCCGAGTTCGGTGAGGTTCCGCCTAACATCGAGCTGCACCGCTGGGTGCCGCAACTCGCGGTGCTGTCGCGGGCGTCGGCGTTCGTCACCCACGCCGGAATGGGCGGCTGCTCGGAAGGGCTGTATCACGAGGTGCCGATGGTCGCCGTGCCGCAGGCCGTCGACCAGTTCTTCAACGCCCACTGCCTGGTCGAGCTGGGCGTGGGTACGCAGCTCTCGGCGGACGAGGTGACGCCGGAGGCGTTGCGGGAGGCCGTGCTGTCGGTCGCCGGATCGCCGGTGGTGGCCGAGAACCTCGCTCGCCACGGCGCCGAGTTGCGCGAGGCGGGTGGTGCCGCCGCGGCGGCGGACATCGTGGAGCGCATGCTCTGATCCGCGAGTCAGGCGGCGAAGCGCTGGTCGTGTTTCATCAGTCCTCTCCGTGCGAGCGGGGTGTGGCGTGGATGAGCCGCAAGGCGGAGGAGGAGCTGATAGCAGCGCTATCGGCGACGACGACAACGCGGCGGATCGCCGCGCCAGGCCCCGCGCAGCCGGTACGCGGGACTGGTGAAACACGACCTACAGGAGTCCGCGCTTCGCCGCCTGCACGCCGGCCTGGAAGCGGGTCGTCGCACCCAGCCGGTCGAGCAACGCGGTGACCCGCCGCACCACGGTGCGCCGCGAAAGATCGAGCCTGCGGGCGATCGCGTCGTCGGTCGCGCCCGCCGCCATCAGCGTGAGGATCGCACGATCCTGCTCGCGCAGATCGTGTTCGCCCGCCACCTCCGTGACCGGCATCCCGAGTGTCCACAGTGTTTCGAAAACCGCGGACAGCGCCCGCAGCAGCGGCGAGGCGTGGATGAGAAGCGCCCCTTCCAGCCCGGCACGATCCGGCTCCGGCACCAGCAACGCGACGTCCTCGTCGCCGAGGGTGAGCTTCACCGGCAGTTCCGCGAGCACCCGGACCTGCTCCCCGCGTGCGGCCATCCTGGTCATCGCGGCGAACAGTTCCGGGTCACCGTAGACGGCCTGGCCGTACACGGTCCGGTAGCGGAGTCCTTCGGCCATGCGGCGCGTCTGCGTGTGTTCCTGCGCGCGAAAGTCGGCGGGCGCGCTGTAGTACGGCGGCCGGTCGAGCCAGCGCACCTGCTCGCGCGCCCGCTCCTGGAGCCGCGCGGTCAACCGCAGCAACGTCTCCGGGTGCTCCACCGGGGCGACCGTGCGGAACGGCCCGGCCGCCGCCTTCGCCTGGTGGTGCAACCGGTCGAGCTCGGCGCCCGCCCGCCACAACCGGGCCCTGCGGTCCTCCTCCTCGGCCAGCGCCATGGACAGCACACGGTCGGGCGGCGCGGCCTCCCAGCACGCACCCGTGCGCAGGGCGAGGTCGCGTTCGGCGAGGTCGGCCAGCACCCGTTCGACGGTGGGTTCGGGCAGCCCGGTGTGCTCGGCGAGGCGGCGGTGATCCGAACGGGCCAGTACCGTCAGGGCGCGGTACACCCTGCCGTGGTCGCTGTCGGGGACGAGGACGTCGAGCACGGATTCCTTCCGTTCCGACGGGCGAGCCCGGGGATTGTTCTCCCAGCGTAGGGCCGCCGGGCAGCGCGCCACAACAGCCGATGGTCGCGAACCGGTCTACCCCGCTACCTCCCGATCGGCCAGCCCGCTCAGAGCACGAGGCAGCGGGGCGAGATGCAGCACGACGAGCCGCTGGGTGGCTCGGGTGAGGGCGACGTAAAGCTCCGCCGCACCGCGAAGGCCGTCGGCGAGGATGCGTTCCGGCTCCACCACCAGGACGGCGTCGAACTCCAGCCCCTTCGTGTCCGACACCGGCACCGCTGCCGGGACGTCCGGCGGGCCGATCACCACGCTGGTGCCCTCGCGGTCGGCCTCCTCCCGGACGAACGCCTGGATGGCGCCGGGCACGTCGTCCCTGGTGACGCGGCGGGCCCAGGGGCGGACCCCACTCGCGCGCACCGACTCCGGTGGCCGTGTTCCGGGAGCGAACTCGGCGAGCACCTCGCCGGCGACCGCCATGATCTCCGACGGCGTGCGGTAGTTGACCGTCAGCGACCGGTGGACCCAGCGTCCGGGGACGTGGGGCTCCAGCATCTCGGCCCACGAGTTCGCCCCGGCCGCCGACCGGCGCTGAGCGAGGTCGCCGACCACCGTGAACGAGCGGGCCGGGCAGCGCCGCATCAGCACTCGCCAGTCCATCGCGGACAGCTCCTGTGCCTCGTCCACCACGACGTGCCGGTAGGTCCAGTCGCGGTCCGCGGCGGCGCGCTCGGCCAGCTCCCGGGTATCCCGCTCGACGAAGCGATCCGCCAGATCCTCGGCGTAGAGCAGGTCGGTGGCGAACAGGTGGTCGTCGTCGTCCATGGACTCCGTGCGATCGACGAGGCCGTCCAGCACCCCGGCCGCGTAGGTGGCCTCGGCCTGCCGTTGCCGTTCCACGGCGGCTTTCGCCGAGTTCTCGGCGGCCTTGTCGCGGCCAAGCAGCTCCATCAGCTCGTCGAGCAGCGGCACGTCCGGCACCGTCCAGGCGTCGCCCTCGGCGCGCCACAGCGAGGGGTCGGCGCCTGCCGCACGCAGCCGTTCCGGGCAGGAGTACAGCTCGGCCAGCACCGTCTCGGGAGTCAGGACCGGCCACAGCTCGTCCAGCGTGGCGGTGAACGCCTCGTTCTCCGCGAGTTCGGTGAGCAGCCCCGCCCGCAGGTCCTCCCACGCCTCCCGGTCGTCGCGGTTCAGCCAGCCGCGCCCGATACGCGAGATGGCCCGTTCGGTGAGCGCCCACGTGACGATGTCGGTGAACACCGTACGGGCCTCGTTGTGGGGCAGCCCGCTGTCCCGGGCCTCCTGCCGGGCCCACTCGGCGACGTCGGCATCGAGCCGTGCCGTGACGTCGGCAAGTGGGACGTGGACCGAGTGCTCCGGCAGCCGTTGCCGGTCGGCGACCGCCGCCGCCAGCACGTCCGGCATCGCCGGTGAGCCCTTGAGCCGCGCGATCTCCGGCTCGTCCTCGGCGGTGACACGCAGTCCGGGCAGGAGGCCGCCGGGGGTGGTGAACACCACGTCGGACTCGCCCAGCGACGGCAGCACCCGGCCGATGTGGTGCAGAAACGCCGGATTGGGCCCGACCACGAGCACCCCGTGCCGTTCCATCCGCTCGCGTTGGGTGTAGAGCAGGTAGGCGACCCGGTGCAGAGCCACCACGGTCTTGCCGGTGCCGGGTCCACCCTCGACCACGAGCACTCCCGGATGGTCGAGCCGGATGATCTCGTCCTGCTCGGCCTGGATGGTCGCCACGATGTCGCGCATACCGTCCCCGCGTGGCGCGCTGACCGCCGCGAGCAGGGCGGCGTCGCCCCGAGCGGTGCCGTCGAGGGCATCGGCGAGGTCCTCCTCGCCAGGGCGGCCGAACACCTCGTCGGTGAACTCCACCAGCCGCCGCCCGCGGCTGTGGAACTGCCGGCGCCTGCGCGTGTTCTCCGGCGACGCGGCCGTGGCGACGTAGAACGGGCGGGCGGCCGGTGCCCGCCAGTCGAGCAGCACCGGCTCGTAGTCGTTGTCCTCGTCGACGAGACCGATCCGGCCGATGTAGGTCGTCTGGCCCGACCGGTCGTCCAGCCTGCCGAAGCACAGTCCCTCGTCCGCCACGGCAAGCCGCCGACGTTGCCGGGCCTGTGCGCGTACCTCGACGTCGCGTTCCATGGGCGTGCCGCCGGTTCCGCGCAGCGCGGCCCGGTACTCCCGCTCCACGCGGGCGCGCTCGGCGTCGAGCCGCTCGTGCAGCCCTGCCACGTGGTCGCGCTCGGCCCGCAGTTCCCTCTCGTACCCCTGAGTTGACACGTTCCCCTCATTCTGGCTATTCTGGTGACAGCAGTCGGCGAATTCTTCTTGTTTTGGAAGAATGCGCCGACTTTCTATTGTCTCCTTTGTGTCAAGCCCCTTCTTCGCTCCGAGCGGCGCGTGCTGTGCGCATTCCTGGCGCACCTGCGCGATGGCGCACGTGCGCCACTGGCGAAACCTGGTCCGAACCCCCGGGCCGTTGGCAGTATCCAAGATCCGCCAATGAGAAGGGGTGAGAACTATGCGCAAGCCGATTCGCGCTGCCGTGGCGGCCGCTTTCACGGTCCTGCTCACCGTGCCGATGACCGGCGCGGTGGCCGCGGCAGGTACCACCGGCACCGTCGGCACCTCCGGTACCACAGCCGCCGCCGCGGTCGGCACCACCGCCGACACCGCGCTGCCCGTCGCCGGAGCACAGCGGTCGACGGCGGGGGAGGTCATCCTCAACGTCGACTACCAGGTACAGGAGACCGGCTACTGGTGTGGACCCGCCGCCACCCGCATCGCGCTGTCAGCACGTGGGGTGTACCGGAGTCAGGCCGCTCTCGCCGCCGAACTCGGTACGCACGTCGGCGGCACCGACCACATCGGTCAGGTCACGCGAGTGCTCGGTAACTACGTCGGGTGGTACGAGACCAAGGAGATGCCCAACGATCCGCCCACACAGGCACAGAAGGACCTGTTGTGGCGCGACATCGTGTTGAACATCAACAACAATTACCCGATCGTGGCGAACATCGTCGCCCCGCCCGGGAACCAACCGCCCGGATACCCGCCCAACCAGACGATCTACCACTACTTCACGGTGATCGGCTACGACGACGTGAACGGTACCGTGCTGATCGCCGACCCGGCGTCGTTCGGTGGATACCAGTTCTACTGGTTGACCTTCGACCACCTCGCCTCCCTCATTCCGCCCAAGGGCTACAGCGCCTGACGGCGGAAAGGACACCATGCGCATCGTGAAGAAGTCCGCCGTGACCAAGGCAGGCGCGGCGTTGGCCGGTGTACTCACGGCCGCCACCGCCGCCACCGCTGTCGCCGCTCCGGCGGCCCAGGCACAGCAGAGTGCCGCGTGCCCGGACACGGCCGTGTTCCAGACCGACGGCTACGGGCACGGCGAGACGTTGACCAACTGGAACAACTCGGCGTTCAACGCGAACCCGCCCGCGGGCTGGGACATCGTTCAGGTGCCCTACGAGGACGGCGTTTTCCCCGGGCTGGACCGGTTGGCGCTGGACGAGGCCGTCGCGGGCGGTGCGGCGGCGCTCGACGGTGCCGTTCGCGACTTCCATGCCTCCTGCCCGGGCTCGCGGCTGGTGCTCTCCGGATACTCCGAGGGCGCGCTCGTGGCGGGCGACGTGCTGGAGACACTGGCCCGGACGAACGACATCCCGCACCACCTGGTCCACGGCGTGCTCTACGGCAACCCGAGGCGGGCGTTCGGCGACGGCGGTGCCGGGGGAGTGGCGGGCGGAATCGAGACCAACCTGCCGACGATCCTGCCCGGAGTCACCATGCGAGGCGGGCACGACTTCGGCGACCTCGCCGTCCACGACGTCTGCAACGAGAACGACGGCATCTGCAACTCCACCAACATGATCACCAACTTGGCGGCGTTCGCGAACGGGCTCGTGGGCTACGCCAGTGGTGACCACGGCTACGTCCTCGACCCGGCTCGCGATCTCGGTTCGGGGCAGACCCTGCACCGCCAGCCGCAGCGGGTACCGCACGGTGCGCCGTTGCCGATCCCGGTCGGCACGCCGTGGCAGATCCAGCAACTGCTGGGCGACAATGTCGGCGCGCGCGACGCCGTGCGCACGGCACGCGACCAGCTCGCCGGGCTCGTCGGGCAGGACACGCTCGACCAGCTGGCGCAGAGCTCACCCTGGTACCGCCTTATCCAGGAGGCGTGACACCGCGCTGGCCACCACGGTGCCGCCCCACGGGCCGAAGGTCCGGGGCGGCACCGTCACGTCTCGGGCAGCGACCGCCGGACGAAGTCGCCGACCAGCGCGTCGAGGTCCCTGTCGGCCAGCACGCCCGGCAGCGTGAGGTGTTCCAGGATCAGCCCGGTCATCGCGTAGTACAGCAGCACGGTCGTCAGGTCGTCGCCCGGGAGCTCGCCCTCGCGGTGACCCCGGACGTTGGCCTCCAGGTTCTCGCGTAGCGCCGTGGTGAGCGTGGCGCGCAGCTCGGGACGCCGCGTGGCTTCCAGCCGCAGTTCCAGCAGCGCGAGCCAGCCGGTGCGGTCGTCGGCGATGCGGTGCAGCAGGAGGCGCATGAACTGGGTGAGCAGCGCGGCGGGGTCCGATTCGGTGCCCTCGCCCGCGTCCACCGCTACCCGCACGTGAATGCGCTCGGCGGCGTGTCGTAGCAGGTCGTCGCGGTTGGTGAAGTAGTTGGACGCGGTCCCCGTGGGCACCCCGGCCTCGGTGTCGACGGCGCGAAAGGTCAGTCCCCGCGCGCCGTGGGTGGCGAGGACGTCGATCGCGGCGTCGACGAGTGCCGTTCTCCGCTCCGGGTTCGTGACCAAGGGTGCCTCCCGTGTCGCTTGACAACCACTGCATGCATAGTACTACATTCGAAGTACTTCAAGTGCAGTGGTGAGGAGCGACCATGCGAAAACTGACCTACCTGGTGGCGGCGACCATCGACGGCTACATCACCGACCCCGGAGGCGCCAACCCGGACTTCTTCGTGCTGGACGGCGAGCACGCGCAGCCCTTGCGCGACGAGTATCCCGAGATCATCCCGACCCACGCGCGCGAGATGCTCGGGCTCGGCGGGAAGCCCAACCGGCACTTCGACACCGTCCTGCAAGGACGGCACAGCTACGAGATCGGGCTCCGGGAAGGCATCACCAACGCCTACCGGCACCTGCGCAGCATCGTGTTCTCCACGACGATGACCGACAGTCCCGACTCGACGGTCGAGCTGGTGCGCACCGATCCGCTCACGCGCGTGCGCGAGCTCAAGCGCGAGGAGGGCGCGGGCATCTGGCTGTGCGGTGGGGGCACCATCGCCGCCGCACTCCGCGACGAGATCGACGAACTCGTCGTCAAACTGCACCCCGTGGTGGCGGGTGACGGAATCCCGCTGTTCCACGGCGGCGGGTTCGCGCCCCAGCGCTACGAACTGGCGGACTCGGCCGCTTACGGCAGCGGCGTGGTGGTGCTGACCTACCGGACGCGCACGTGACGGGGAGTCAGACCCCGGTGGTGCCGTCGATCCGCTCGCGAATCAGGTCCGCGTGACCGCAGTGACGCGCGTACTCGGCGATCATGTGCTGGTAGATCCAGCGCACCGACACCGCGCCGAAGGGCAGTGACCGGGTCTCGTCGAGCGACAGACCCGCACACCGCTCTCGGGCGGCGGCCACCTCGGCCTTCCACGTGGCCAGCGCATCCTCGAACGCCAGGTCTCCGGAGACATCGAAGCCGCCGTCGTTGCCGTCCGCCTCGCGTGGGGCGAACAGCGACGGCACGTCCTCATCGACAAGCACCCGGTGGAACCAGTTCCGCTCCACCTCCGCCGCGTGCTGGACGAGGCCCTGCAACGTCAACGGCGACGGCGGCACGGCAGCCGTGCGCAGCTGGTCGTCGGAAAGTCCCTCGCAGCGCAGGGCCAGCGTGGCGCGGTAGAAGTCGAGCCAGCTCTCCAGCATCGTGCGCTCGTCGGCGGTGGGGGGCGGCATGGTGCGGTCGGTGGTCATGGTGGCGATGCTGCCACAGGGTTCCGACAGTCCCGGCCGCGTCAGGACGTGAGGTGGGTCTGCAACAGCCGGGGCGAGGTACCAAACCCACGCCGGCAGTACGCCGAGATGGCGCGGAAGCTGGAGTGGACGGTCACCCGCTCCAGCCCCAGCTCCCTCGCCAGCTCCAGCAGGGCGTCGATCAGTTGACCGCCCAGCCCCGCGTCCCGTTCGCCGGGCACGACGTACACGCACTGCACGTCGCCCGACAGGCGCTCGGGTACCAGCGGGGTCGGCACCCGCTGTACGAGCGCCAGCCAGCCCATGCCGAAGACGGTGTCGTCGCGTACCAGGACCAGGCAACGATGCGACGTGGAGTTGCGGCGGGCCCATGCGGTGAAGTGCTCGACGAAGTCCTCGCCCGATCCCGCGACGCGCTCGCCGGTCTCGCGCAGCCACCACCAGCGCAAGCGGGCCACCGCGGGGAAGTCGTCCGCGGCGGCGGGACGGACGACGGGGCGCGAATCGGTGTCCATGCCGACCATCGTGCGCGAGAATGCCCGCTCGGTGCACCGAGTTTTCCACAGGTCGCACCCGCCCTTGCCCGGTGCGGGAGGCGGGGGCAAAGATGAACGGCACCGCGGCAATTCAGGCCACGCGGCGAGATCTGGGGGAACACCGTGACCGGTTACACCGTCAACATCGAGACCGTGATGCAGCTCGCGCAGAGCAACTACACGATCGCCGAGAAGTACGCGGAGGTGACGAAGAAGCTCACGCGCACCGACGACGCGCGGGACCATCTCACCGACCAGTACGGTTCTGCCACCGAGGCCGACAACGAGATCATGAGCCTGCTCGACGAGTTCGAGGGCTATCTCAAGACCACCACGGCTCGCTACTACCTCACCGGCGAGCAGCTGGAGACCGCCGCGGGCCGGTACGTCGAGCAGGAGCAGAGCCAGCTCGGGCAGTACCGCGAGTGGCGGGAGTCGTTCGATCGGGCCGGTGTCGGGGACTACGACCTCAACTGGGATCCCGACGAGGTCGCCGGTGACACCGAGCGCCCCGAGGACGCCACCGGCACCCAGCCCGGCGAGTTCGGCACGGAGGAGGACCCGGCCGAGCGGGACGAACAGGGCAGAGAGTACCTCGAAGACCTCGAGGACAGCACCGAACAGGAGCGTGACCGCTGATGGCGGACGACTACGAGGACCGCGTCCGGGGCGCGCTCGACCGGTTCGAGAGGAAGCTCGAAGAGCGCTGGCAGCAGACCATGTACGACTGCGTGCGGCGCATGGAGTACTGGACGCCTCCGCCGGTGCACTTCCGGCAGAACATGTACCACTCGCCCGACGTCTGGGACCACCGCTCGCCCGAGGTGCAGGCTCATCTGACCTACGGGTGCGACTATTTGCGCTGGTACGAGGACGGTGCCGAGGGTTCGGTCCGGTCGGTCGGCTGTGAGGGCCGTATCCGCGATCGGGGCAGCCCCATCAACCATGAGGTGTGGTGGGAAGACGGGATCGTTCTGGTCGACGAGGACCAGATCGACTGCCGTGTCGGCGAGTTGTTCGCCCACGCCGAGGACTGGGCGTACGAGGATCGCCAGTACCTCTCCAACCTGCTGCCCGTGTGGCCGGGCCGCAAGCTCACCGCGCTCAAAGAGGCACACGACGCGCTGGTGGAGATGGCCGTCTCGTTCGGCGGCGCGCTGGAAGGACCTGGCGCAGGGCGGTTCCAGGACGAGCTGTCGATCAGTGACGAGGTGGACGAGCTGTTCCTGAACCGCGACGAGGAGAAGGGCTGGCGGGTGGACTGGACCGGCTCGGCCGCCGACCGCGTCGCCGAGGGCATCTTCGCCTCCACCAAACCGACACTGATCAACCACGCCCTGTTCGCGAACGGGCTCGCGACCCTCATCAACCGGCGGGCGAAGATCATCGATACGTATCGCGACAACAACCTCGCGCTGCTCGGCGCCGCCACGGAGGCGCTCGGTGAGAAGAGCACAGAGACCAGCGACCACACGAAGAAGTGGCAGAGCCTGCAGGGCCTGGGAACGGCGATCGCCATTCCGCCGAAAACCGCGCCGATCGGAACGTCGCTCATCCTCATCGGCTGGCTGGGCGAGCGCCTGGCCGGCGACTCGAAAACGGTTGCGTTCAAGCACCATCCCGGCGAGGTCGCGGGCGACCTCTACGACGAACTGACGACCATGTTGGACACTCTGCGCTCCGACGAATCCGACTACCAGCGTGACGTGCTGAACTTCCGGGACGGCATCAACGGCGTTCCCAGTACGTTCCTGGAGCTGTACGACATCACGGAGAACAATTCGCAGGGAACGCCGTGACGCGCGTTCCCCGAGCGAGGCTTCGCCGAGCGTGCCGTCGGTCACGACCCGACCAGCTGCTGCCGAAGGGATGTCATGGCATGGGCGAGCTGGGTGAGACCGGGCTCCTCGATGGGGTAGTGCCCGCACCCGTCGAGCAGTACCGCGGTGGTGTTCGACGTGATCCGACCGAGGAAACGGACACTGAGTTCGGGCGGTGTCCACCGGTCGTCGGCGGGGTGAACGAGGGTCACCGGTGCCGCGTCGAACGCCTCGGGCGGCGTCGGCCGGAACCGGAGGA
This sequence comes from Saccharomonospora piscinae, assembly GCF_005862235.1. GTDB lineage: Bacteria > Actinomycetota > Actinomycetes > Mycobacteriales > Pseudonocardiaceae > Saccharomonospora > Saccharomonospora piscinae. The sequence goes on from NZ_VCEK01000003.1 coordinate 171,676, forward strand.
AGCTGGCCAGGAACCCGACCGGCACCCGAGCACCGCCACCTCTCGGGTCGGTGGCGCAGAGGCGGGACAGGCCGGGATCGTTGCTCATGCTGTTCATGTCGACGACCCACCGGATCGGCAGGCGGTGCCCGCGCGCCACGCGGTCGAGAACACCGAGAACGGCGGGAGCGATTCGGCCGGTGCCGCTGAACCGCGCGGCGGCGCGGCGAGCGTCCGGGGCCGAGGGATCAAGCAGGCAGGTGGCGGCGACGGCCGCGACCCGCCGGGTGCGGGCTGCGACCTCGTAGGCGAGCATTCCGCCCATGCTGGCGCCGAGCAGCACCAGCGGGCGGTCGTCGGCACGGTGTTCGGCCCTGACGAGATCGCACAGCAGCTCGATCCAGTCCTCGTAGCGGACCTGGCCGGGCCGCGGTTCGACGGTGTAGCCGTAGAGCGGCAGGTCGGGGAGCATGACTTCGCCCGCTTCCCCCGCCGCGATGTCGGCGTAGGGCCACAGCGCGTCCGAGTATCCGCCCGCACCGTGGATGATGATCACGCGAAGTGGCGCGTCGGGGTTGCTGGTGCGGGCGATATGCACCCGACGCCCCCGCCAGTTCCACCAGGTCGACCGCGGCTTCGTCGCCAGTGCGCGGTCGCGGTAGTGCGGAGGCAGGAAGTGTGCGTAGTCTGTGCTGTTCACGGGCTTCATCGTGGGTAGCAACGTTGCGAGCGGGCAACTCGCGTTCGGAGGGTGATGACCAGGCCGCGCAAACTGCCGTCCCAGCAGCGATCGCGGTTCACCTACGAGGTGATCCTGCAGGCAGCTGCTCGCGTTTTCGACGCGGAGGGCATGGCGGCGACGACCAACAGGATCGCCGAACGTGCCGGGGTGTCGGTCGGGTCGCTTTACCAGTACTTCCCGAACAAGCAAGCGCTCCTGCACGAGTTGACGTCGCGGCACCTCGATCACGCCGAGAAGGCGTTCGCGGTCGCGTTGGCCCGCATTCGCACCACACCGCCGGAGTTGGAGGCGGTTGTTGCCGAGCTGGTGAGCCTCGCGGTGGAGGAGAACACGCCGCTCGCCACAGCGCATCGGGCCATGCGAGAGCACACGCCGCGATCCCGTGAGATCGAACGCCGCTTCCGGCGGTTGGCCGATCTTGTGGTGGACGGTCTGGTGGCCTACCTCGACCCACCGGACCGACGACACGACGAGAGCCGACTGCGAGCGCGCCTCGTCGTGGCCGGACTGGACAACCAGATTCACCAAGTCGTCCTGGACGGTGGTTCACCGGAGGAACGGGCCGCTCGGACGCGACTGGTGATCGAGCACACCGTGCCCGTACTGCGCAGTGCCGCTTTTCCCCGGTGAGCCCAGTCGCGCCGGAGCGGTGCTCTCACACCCGTTCGCCACGGCTGTCCGCCATCGCCTCGACACCGGCGAGCAACAGGTCCAGACCGAACGCGAAATAGGCCTCGGGGTCCTGGCATTCGCTCAGCGGCGCCGCCGCCTCGATCAGTCGCGGATAGCTCTCCGGCGGGAGCGAGCCCAGCGCTGCGCGGGTCCCTTCCTCGGCTTCCGGCCCGCCCGCGTGTGAGGTCGCGCCGGGGGCGGTGGTGACAAGGTGGGACAGCGTGCTCACCGCATGACGCAGAATCTGTGTCGCTTCCGCTGGCGTGAACCCACCCCGCCGCAGGATGTCGAGCACGGTCTCGGTGACACGCAGACCGCTGTCCGAGGTCGGATTGCGACTCGCGACGAGTCGAGCGCTGGACGGGTGATCGCGCAGTACCCCGAGCAACGAGCTCCAGAGGGTTCGCAGTTGCTCGGGCCACGTCACGGAGGTGTCGACGGCCGAGTTCACTCTCGCGTAGAGCCCGTCGACCATGCCATCGAGCAGTTCGTCCTTGTTGCGGAAGTGCCAGTAGAGCGCCATGGGAGTCACTCCCAGGTCTGCGGCCAAGCGCCGGATGGTGACACCGCCGAGGCCGGCCGATTCCGCGAGCGACAGCGCCTCCTCGACCACGGCGTGCGGAGTGAGGGGAGTTCGCCGGGCGTCGGGCGGTCGTGTCTCAGTCATCGGTTGACGAGTATACGGAGCACAGGGTTACTGTACGATGTACATGTACGGCGTACAGGAGGCTAACAATGTCGGTGAAGCGATGGCTGTATCGCGGCGGCCGTCCCAACAGAGCGGCTCGGTTCCTCGACCGGATCACAGCCGCGCTCTATGCACGAGGCATCGCCCCGGACTATCTGGTCACGCTCACGGTGGCTGGGCGACGGTCCGGGAAGGCGATCACGCTCCCGCTCGTCATGGTCGTCGTCGACGGCGAGAGCTACGTTGTGTCCATGCTGGGTGACAATGCGAACTGGGTGCGCAACGTTCGAGCCGCCGAAGGCCGGGCCGTGCTCCGACACGGTCGTGAGGAATCGGTCTGCCTGGTCGAAGTCGAGCCCCGAGACCGGCCCGTGGTGCTTCGGACCTATCTGCGCAGCGCACCCAACGCCCGAACGCACGTTCCGGTGAGCAAGGACGCCCCACTGGCGGACTTCGCCGAAGTAGCGCCCGAGTATCCGGTTTTCCGGGTGATGCGTGACCCCCCTGACAGGAACGCCCCATGAAGGTGCGCGTGCGGCACGGAATTGTGAACGCGACCCCCGGTTGAGGAGGGCGTCGGAGGGCAGGTCGTGGTGTGGTTGCGCTGTCTCGATTAGCCACCGGGCGGTCGACCACGGCCGGTCAGTGAGCGAAGCGACGCACGGTCCCGGGTGGAGAACCCGGTTCAGGCTGTTCTGCGTTCCAGCGCGGTGACAGTGCGTCTATCGGCAGCGTCGCTGCGAATCTCTATGCCGGTCGCCCGCAGCGTCGATGCCAGGTCGTTGCATGCTTGCGCGAAGCCGGAGAGGTTTCGATCAGTGAACGCGTCGAGGCTTACCTGGCGGATGTTGAGTGTGTTGTGATGGAAGGCAAGATCAGCTCGTCCGACGAGTTCCGTGCCGACACGTAAGGGACAGACGTAGTAGCCGTACAGTCGTTTACTGGCTGGTTTGTAAGCTTCGAGAGCGTGCTCGAAGTCAAAAATTCGGCTGACTCGCTTGCGGTACCAGATCAGGTTGTCGAAGGGGCCGACGAAGGCCGCGTCGTTGACGGCGCTTTCCGTGTGTTGGAGCGCGTTCTCGCTTGCCCAAGCAGGATTCTTCCATCCGTTAACCTCGACCGGAAAGAGGTCTGTTTGCCTCAGTAACGTGCGGACGGTGCCGCTGGAAATTCGCAGGTAGTCGGCGAAGTCGTCGACGGTTGCGATTCCGAGTGCTCTGCCAGCTCGGTTGAGGAGCCGAACCAGGCACTCGTCGTCGGTGAGAACGTCAGTGAGATAGTTCGCAGGTATCGTGCGGCTGGCAAGGTCGAAGAGTCGATTGTTGCCTTCGTCGCGATTGACGCACGCGAGTTCTCCAGACCAGACGAGAAACTGAACCGCTGTCTTCGTCGGGCTCCAGTCCGAACCACCTTGCCCAGCATCGTCACCGTCACGGAGTTCGCGCAGTGTGAGTGCTCCTGCATCGCCGATTCTGGCCAGTAGGGCATTACGTACCCGGTTCTCGGGATATTCTTTACGTGTCCGGGACGCACGTCGACGGAATGCCCAGAGGGGCCAGTCTTCGACCGGGACCAAGGCAGCAGCATGTGCGGGGTATTCGAAGGCGATAACCCGGCCATCGTGCCAGAGCGCATCGTCAACGGCAGCGATGGGCGATCGCTCGCGGAGCCGACTGGCGATGGTCAGCTGGTGAGCTTTCGCCAGGACATTGATGGCATCCAATTGCACGCTGCCCAGGTGCTTGAGGACCTGGCTAACACTGCCGAGGCTGTGAGGCATCCCCGCAGCGTGGATGGCGATAGTCCTGGCTTCTGCAGCGGTGAGAGCGGCGTCGCGGGTGCTGGTCGGCGCTGGCGTGTTTGTCATCGTTCCGGGATAGCGGGGGTGAGGTCACGACCGCTCAGCGGGTCGACCCCGGCGTACACCTTCACCCGAAGAGCGCCGCTCCGGACCTTCTCGATCGCGCCTCGTTGGCGCTTCGTGCGCCGTCCCCCAGCGTTCGACATGGTGCGAGAGTAAGGCGTTCGCACCACGAATAGCACCACGCGGACGGCCTGCAAGCTTCTAACCTGGGCGCCCCCGGCAGGATTCGAACCTGCGACACCCGCTTTAGGAGAGCGGTGCTCTATCCCCTGAGCTACGAGGGCTGGTGAGTCGTCGACTCTTCCTACACCTTAGCGGGCCACCCGTCCAGGGCGTGAACCGGACCTTGACGGGAGGCGGGCTGCTCACTGTAATACCTCCACTACCTATGAGTAACCTGCTCGGGACAGGGCGCGCGACGCGTTCCGTCGGCTGCCGGAGGCGCTGTTGATCAAAGTGATGTTCGCCGACGACGAGGAGATGGTTCGTTCGGGACTGCGCGCCATGGTGGCCCCTGCCTCGGACATCGAGGTCGCCGGGGAGGCCGCCGACGGGAGAACCGCGGTGGAGGCCGTGCGCCGCTTCCATCCCGACGTGGCCCTGCTCGACATCCGCATGCGCACTCCTGACGACGGAATTCGGGCGTTGCGGGCGATTCAGACTCTGCCGAATCCGCCGTTCGTGGCGATGCTGACGACGTTCGACATCGACGAGTACGTGAGTCTGGCTCTGCGGTTCGGCGCGAACGGGTTCCTGCTCAAGGACATCGAGCCCGCGGTACTGGTGCGCGCGATCCGCGACCTTGCCCGGGGCGGGGCGGTGCTGGATCCCGGCGTCGCCGCGCGCATGGTCAACGCGCACCGGGACGGGCAGCGCGCGTCCGCGCCCGCGCGGGAGTTGATCGCCTCGCTGTCGGAACGTGAACGTGAGGTGGTCACCTTGATCGGCCAGGGACTGTCCAACGCGGAGATCGGCGGGCGATTGCATCTCTCGGAAGCCACCGTCAAGGGATACGTCTCGGCGGTACTGTCCAAGATCGGCGCAGCGAACCGGGTGCAGGCCGCGCTGCTCGCGTATCGGGGCGGGCTTGTGGACTGACGCGCGTCGTTAAGAGCCCCTAACACATTGGTCTGTTCGGCTCGCGACGCCCAGGCGGCGCCTCGCCGCGTTGGAGGATCGCCCACGTACTTCCAGTACGCGGACGCCCCTCCGCCTTGCGATCCATCCGCCTGACCGCCGCTCCCTGATCGAACGCCAATGTGTTAGGGGCTCTAAGGACCGTCTCAGCCAACCGGGCCAGACTGGACCCATGCGCATACTCGTGGTGGACGACGACCGGGCCGTCCGGGAGTCGCTGCGGCGATCGCTCGAGTTCAACGGCTATCAGGTGGACCTGGCCAGCGACGGGACCCAGGCCCTCGAGAAGGTGGCCGCTGACCGTCCCGACGCCATGGTGCTCGACGTCATGATGCCCCGGCTCGACGGTCTGGAGGTGGCCCGCAGGCTGCGCGGCATCGGCGACGACCTGCCGATCCTCGTGCTCACCGCCCGTGACGCCGTGTCCGACCGGGTGTCCGGGCTTGACGCCGGGGCCGACGACTACCTGCCCAAACCCTTCGCCCTGGAGGAACTGCTGGCCAGGCTGCGTGCCCTGCTGCGCAGGGCGGGCCAGGAGGACTCCGTCGGCGAGGGGAACGAACTCACGTTCGCCGACCTCACGCTCGACCCCAACACGCGGGAGGTGACTCGCGGCGATCGGCGGATCAGCCTGACCCGCACCGAGTTCTCACTGCTGGAACTGTTCCTCACCCATCCGAAGCACGTGCTGGCACGTGGTCGCATCCTGGAGGAGGTCTGGGGCTACGACTTCCCCACCTCCGGCAACGCCCTCGAGGTGTATGTGGGGTACCTGCGGCGCAAGACCGAGGCAGGTGGCGAACCACGGTTGCTGCACACCGTGCGCGGGGTGGGGTACGTGCTGCGGGAGACGCCACCGTGAGCGACCTCACGCACCCTGGCACCACACCTGCCGTCGCATCACCGCCCACCGGCGCTCGCAGGCGGTTCTCGCTGAGGGCGCGGGTGTCGCTGCTGGCGGCCGTCTGCGTTGCCTGCACCGTCGCCCTCGTTTCCCTCGGCGCCTACATCACGGTGCACCGCAATCTCTACTCCGAGTTCGACGAGAACCTGGTCAACCGGGCCGAAGCGGCAGTGGAGAGCCCTTCTGTGCAAACCCGGTTGCAGTCGGTGCCCGGGGCGTTCCTGGTGAGCAGCGACATCCACATCGGGTTGCTCTCGGCGCGCGGAGAGCTGATCTATCCCCAGGCGGGGACACCGCCGCCGTGGGGTCAGCGGGAGCTGGCCGTCGCCACCGGAGCCTCGGACTCGTCGCTGCGCACCGATCCGGCGACGGACATGCGGGTCATCGCGCTGCCCTCCGGCAACGGCGTCGCCATGGTCGTCGCGCAATCGCTCGCGCCCACCAAGCGAACCCTGGGAGAACTGGCACTCGTGCTGCTGTTCTTCGGCGGCGCGGGAATCCTGATAGCGGCCGCGGCCGGTACCGCCGTCGCGCGCGCGGGCTTGCGCCCGGTCGAGCGGCTGACGTCGGCCACCGAGCGGGTCGCCCGGACCATGGATCTGCGGCCCATCCCCGTGAGTGGTGACGACGAACTCGCCCGGCTCACCCAGAGCTTCAACACGATGCTGCGCGCGGTCGCCGAGTCGCAGGACCGTCAGCGCAGGCTGGTGGCCGACGCCGGGCACGAGCTGCGCACGCCGCTGACCTCGCTGCGCACCAACCTCGAACTGCTCCTGGCCGCCAGCAGGCAGGGCGCACCCTCGCTGTCCGCGCGCGACAGGGAGGACATCGAGTCGGACATCCGGGGCCAGCTGGACGAGGTCACCCAGCTCATCGGCGACCTCTCGGAGCTCTCGCGTGACGACAACTCCCAGGAGACAGCGGAGCGAGTGGACCTGGTGGAGGTCGTCGAGCGCGCCCTCGACCGTGCCCGGCGCCGAGCCGGAAGCATCGAGTTCGACTCCGAGTTGCAGCCCTGGGCGCTCACCGGTGATCCGAGTGCCCTCGAACGTGCCGTGCTGAACCTCCTGGACAACGCGGTGAAGTTCTCGCCACCGAACTCCCGTGTGCGGCTCACCCTGCGTCCGCTGGGCGACGGCACCGCGGTCATCGAGGTCACCGACGCAGGGCCCGGCATCGCCGAGGAGGACCTGCCCCGGGTGTTCGACCGCTTCTACCGATCGTCCGAGGCACGCACGCTTCCGGGCTCGGGTCTCGGGCTCGCCATCGTCAAACAGGCCGCGGAACGGCACGGCGGCACGGTGTACGCCTACAACGCTCCCGGCGGCGGCGCGCTGATGACCATCCGGCTGCCGGGAATTCCGGGCTGAGCCACCCGCGCGGTCACTCCACGTATGAGTGGAATACACCCAGCGTGCCCCAAGAAGCGTAGGATCGTGTGTTAGTGGGTGTGTCGCGGGACGGAGAAAACGGTGCTGGCGCGACAACGACAGGCGGTCATTCTGGAGGAGACCCGACGCAGCGGAGCGGTTCGGGTGAGTGAACTCGTGCACCGGCTGGGAGTCTCGGACATGACCATCCGGCGCGATCTCGACGTGCTCGCGGGCCGCGGACTCGTCGAGAAGGTCTACGGCGGCGCCACCAACGTCGCACCGGCCGGAGGCGACCTCGACCGCGACCCGTGCGCGCGGCAGCGGCGCCTGCACACCGCCATCGCCGTCGAGGCTGCCCGGCTGGTTCGCCCCGGCACCGCGGTCGGCCTCTCCTCCGGTGCCGCGTCGAGGTCGCTGGCCCGAGTTCTCGAACCCGTGCCGGACCTCACGGTCGTCACCAACTCGCTCGCCGTGGCCGACATCGCCGCCGCGTCGGCGCGCCCCGACCGCGTCGTGGTGCTCACCGGCGGAGTCCGAGGGGAGTCGGACGTGCTGGTGGGCCCCCTGGCTGTGCAGAGCCTCCGGGGCCTGCACCTCGATCTGGTGTTTCTCGGCGTCCACGGCATCGCCGAACGGTCCGGCTGCACGGTGCCCAGCCTCAGCGAGAGTGAGGCCGACCGCGCGCTGGTGGAGGCGGGGCGCACGCTCGTCGTACTGGCCGACCACACCTGCTGGGGAGTGGCCGGCATCGCCACCGTGGCGGCGCTGTCCGATGCCGACGTGCTCATCAGCGACGACGGACTCGACGCCTCCGCCCGCGACATCCTGGCCGCGCGGGTCGGTGAACTCGTGATCGCGAAGAGTCCGGATACTGACACGACTCCCACAGCCTGAGTTCAGCGTGTTCTCAGGACCACGACCCATCATGGAGACATGACCGAGAACGACCCCTCCGCTCAGGACAGGCCCACTCCGGCGTCGGGAATGCCGGAGCAGCCGAACTCGGCCGCATCCGGCGGTGCGCAGCAGGGCGGTACGCCATCCGGCGGTGACCAGCCCGCTCCACCGTTCCAGTACCCGCCGCATACCCCCTCCGGTCAGTACGCGCAGGGCGGCTACCCCGGCTCGCCCTACGCCCAGCCCGGCTACGGCACCGCCGCGGAACCGCACGCCGCGACGGCCACCGCGTCCTCGGCGTCCTCGGCGCCCACGACGGCACAGCGAGGGCTTCCGGGCAAGCTCGTTGCGGGCGTCGCGTTGCTGGCCTTGCTGGTCGGCGGAGGCGCCGGTGCGGCAGGGGGCTACCTCGCGGCCGACACGGCAACGGACTCGCCGTCGTCGAACGCGCTGAACCAGCCCGCGCCCGCGAAGCAGACGGGCGGCGCCGAGCAGGGAAGCGTCGAGGCGGTGGCGGAGAAGCTCAAGCCCAGCGTGGTGCAACTCCAGGTGCAAGGTCAGGGATCCGCCAACGAGGGATCCGGCTTCGTGATCAGCGAGGACGGCTACATCCTCACCAACAACCACGTGGTGGAGGCCGCCGCGCGTGGGGGCGACATGACCGTGGTGTTCCACAACGGCGACGAGGCCGAGGCGGAGGTCGTCGGGCGCGACCCGTCCACCGACATCGCGGTGGTGCGTGCCCAGGACGTCAGCGGCCTCACGACCGTGGAGCTCGGGCGCTCCGACGACCTCAACGTGGGTCAGTCGGTGGTGGCTGTCGGCTCGCCCTTCGAACTCGCCGGCACCGTGACCTCCGGCATCATCAGCTCGCTGAACCGGCCTGTCACGGCGGGCGGGCAGGGCGACCAGACCACGGTCATGGATGCCATCCAGACCGACGCGGCGATCAACCCCGGAAACTCCGGAGGGCCGCTGGCGAACATGCAGGGCCAGATCGTGGGGATCAACTCCGCGATCTACAGCCCCTCGCAGGGCGGCAACGTGGGGATCGGGTTCGCGATCCCGATCGACCAGGCCCGCCGCACGGCCGACGAGATCATCAAGAACGGGCACGCCACCCAGACCTACATCGGTGCCACGGTGGGCAACGCGCCCAGTGGTGGCGCCGCGATCGGCGAGGTCCAGTCGGGCAGCCCGGCGGAGGAAGCGGGCATCGAAAGCGGTGACGTGATCGTGAAGATGGGTGAACGCCGCATCGAGGACGCCAACAGCCTCGTGGCCGCCATCCGTACCCGCGCACCGGGCGAGCAGGTGACCTTCACCCTCGGCGACGGCAACACCGTCGAGGTGACGCTGGGAGGGCAGCCGGTCACGGTGAACTGACTCGGTAACAGGCCGTTCCGTCGAGCCGCGTCCCGTCTGGGGGCGCGGCTCGATGCGTGTGCGGCGACGGGTGCAACACCATCCCTGCCGCCGACAACTCCGGGTGTGAACACGACTGCGGAAAACAAGAGAGGGGACAGACCCCTGATCGCCGTGCCCGAACCCGGCGGTGATCCGTCGGCCGGTTCCCCGGCCGACGGCGAGCTGTGGAGCCGAGCGGCGGGCGGGAACGACGCCGCCTTCAGCGAACTGTTCCACCGGCACGTCGAGGCCGTGTGGAACCACGCCTACCGGCTCACCGGGTCGTGGGCCACGGCCGAAGACGTCGCCTCCTCCACGTTCGTCACCGCGTGGCGCAAGTGCGGTGATTTCGACCTGGTGAACGACAGCGCCCGACCCTGGTTGTTCACGGTGGCGGCGAACCTGGCGCGAACACACGGACGTGGAGAGCGACGATGGCGGCGCCTGCGCGGGGCCGTGCGGCTCGAAGTGGCGCACGACCATGCCGACGACGTGACCGACCGGGTGGACGGTCAGGACACGCTGCGGCGGGCCGTCGAGGCGATTCGACGGCTGCCCCGGTCTCAACGGCAGGCGGCAGAGCTGTGTCTGTTGGGAGACCTGAGCGTCGCCGAGGCCGCCAGTGCGCTCGGCGTCGCCGAAGTGACCGTCCGATCCCAGATCTCGCGGGCTCGTGCCCGACTTCGGCACACACTGGAGGAATCGTGAAGGACGACATCGAGTTGCCCGCCCACCGTGAGCTACCGCCCCACGTGCGCGACCGGATGCTGGTGGCGGTGCGGGAAGGCATGGACGCCACACCGACGCGGTCGGTGCGAACTCCGCTGGCCATCGCCGCGGCGGCAGCCGTACTGGTCGGTGGTGTCGCCGTGGTGCTCGGTACCAGTGAGGACGCGCCCGCTCGGCTCGGGCCCGCGGCCGGAACCGGCGACCTCGACCGCTGCTGGGACGCGGTGGAGACGTCCGGGCGGGCCGCGGAGTATCCCGGTCGAGCCGAATGGCAGGTGGTGGCGACCCAGTCATTGCACCTCACCTCCCTGACAACCGTGCGTGCCGCGGAGAAGACGGTGTTCTGCGAGACGTCCGCGACGTCCGTGGCGGTATCGGCGCCGGCTGTGCCCGGCGACCCGCCGGTCAACGGCGCGATGGTGACACCGAACGGAACCGTGATCGGCTTCGCGTCCGACGAGGTGGACGCCGTCACGGTGGATGCGGAGAGTCTCGACAGCGGTGATCCGACGCGGTCCCACCTCGTTCAGGGGCAGGATAGGCACCCTTCTGAGACCGAGGTCCACGACGGGGTCTTCGTCACCGAGCTGGCCCACCACGACGTCACCGGGCGGGACTTCACCGCAACCCTCATCCGGGAACCGGCCGAGTCGGGAGAGGACCGAACCCTCGACGAAGTTGTTCTGGCGGTGCCGGACCCACTCGTGTACGAGGTGGACCGTCCCGTGGAGGGCGGAGCCGGTGCGGGCGAGGATCAGCGGGCGCTGGACGACTGTCTGGCGGGCCCGGGCGGCGACGCCGGCGGTGCGGTGGTCGACGCCGGGACCTGGCGTGCGGGGGCGGTGCTCGACGAGCGCCTCGCGGCGAGCGCATCCGGTTCGAAGACCCGGGACGGGTACGACCTGAGCTACCGCGTCGCGGTCAACGACCATGCCACGGCCGTGTGCATGGCGGAGCCGGTGTGGCGGTTCTCCGCCCACCCCACACGGGACGAACTGGTCTCGGCCGATCAGCCGCTGGCTGTCATCACGAGTGAGAACCACTTTCCCGGGCTGTCGTTGGCCGGGGTCGCCGACGGTGACATCGCCCGGCTCGAACTGCGGTACCAGGACGACACCGCCGAGGTCGCGGTGCAGGACGGCACCTTCGCGGCGTTCCTGGACAACAGCGGAGACGAGCCGGTCGACACGGCGGATGTGACCGTGACGGCGTACGACGCGCAGGGCGTGGTTCTCCACGACGGGACTCTGCCCGAGACACCCAAGAAGTGACCGGGCCGCCGGTGGCCGTTTCCCGTGCGGGCAGGCGGAGGCGGCCACCGCGGCGCCGGTCACCCAGGGTTTGCCCCTCGTACTACGGTGGTGCACATGGAACGGGATGCGCAGCGGTTGGGCCGGGCCCTCGTCGTGATCGTGGATGACCGGTTGGCTCACGGCGAGCGGGAGGACAACCTGGGTCCGCTCGTCACCGAGCTGCTGGAGGAGACGAACTTCATCGTCGACGGCATCGTCGTCGTCCGCGCCGACACCGTGGAGATCCGCAACGCGTTGAACACCGCGGTGATCGGCGGCGTCGACCTGGTGATCACGGTGGGCGCCACGGGCGTGTCCCCGCGCGATGTGACCCCCGACGCGACGGCCGGCGTGCTGGACCGCCCGGTGCCGGGCATCGCCGAGGCGCTGCGGTCGTCGGGCCTCGCGGCCGGAGCACTCGACGCCGGAATCTCGCGCGGTCTGGTCGGCATCTCCGGAAGCACGCTGGTGGTGAATCTCGCCGGTTCCCGAGCCGCGGTCAGGGACGGCATGGCCACGCTGTCGGCCCTGGTCCCGCACGTCATCGACGAGCTCTCCGGACTCGACCAGAGCTGACGAGCCCGGGCGGAGGGCATCCCCACGATGAACGACAACGATCGTCCTCAGAGCAACGGCGACCAGGTGCAGCGCCGACGCCGTTCGCTCGACGAGGTGTTCGGCGAGGTGCTGCCGACCACGACGCGCGACGAACGCGATGACGGCGCGCGCGGCGGATTCTCGGACGACTGGTATCGGCAGAACCGGCCACCGCACCACGAACAGTGACGTCATCGCCGACCTCATCGCAGGGTGACGGTGACGGGCCGGTCGAGCGCCGCGGCGGCGACGCGAGGTGCGTCGTCGTCGGGTACGGAGACCAGCACGAGCGGATCGTCCTTCGGTGACAGCGGCCCACCGGCGCCGTCGCGTCCGGAGCGTTTCAGCACCGCGACCACGGTGGCGCGCTCGGCGACCACTCGCGCCGCGCCCGCGTCGGGGCCCGGGGTCACGACGTCCACCGGCGTTCCCGCGCGAAGCAGGGTGGTGACGCCGCCGTCGGCGAGCCGGATCGGCACCGTGGCCGAGCCCGGCGGCCCACCGGTTCGGCGGGCGAGCCGGACGTCGGTGAGGACCTCACCCTGCCGGGCACGGCCGACGAGGCGGTGTCCCGCTGCCTCGGACGGCGCGGTCAACGCCCCGGCGGGGCGTGCCTGACCGGGAAGGTCGGCGACCCGGAGGTCGCCCTCGGTCAGTTCGGTTCCGAGGGGTAGATCGCGAGCGGCGACGACGACGGTCACCGTCGGCTGGCCGTCCGCTCCGGGGGCAGCGGCCAACGCCGCCGCGACGAGCACCAGTGCGGCAGCCAGCACGCGCCGGAGGACGGTGATGGGACTGCCGCGCCACCGTGCGCGCAGGCGAGCCACTGTCGCCCGCCACCGCGCCGCTGACCACCGGCCCGCCGGTCCGGAACCGCCGTCTCCCCTGCCGTCCATGCCGTTTCCCCCTCGCGCGTGTCCGGGGTGCTCGATGCACCCGCGATGACCCGACGCTAGGAGTGAGCCGACACGACAGGGAAGTCCTCGTCAGCCGGGCTGTGGACAACCCGGCCCCTGTGGACAACTCCGAATTGTGAGTTGCGTCTCAGCGAGTTCTCGGCTATCGCCGCGGAAGGTCAGGACGCCGCCGCGGTGGATGTCGTGCTGCCGGTCTTGCCGCTGTTGCCACCGCCGCCGGAGTTGCCCGACGATCCTGCGGCGCCGCCGGAACCGGTCGCGCCCCCACCGCTTCCCGAGTCGGACGAGCCGGACGACGATGAGGATCCCGAGGATCCGGACGACTCCGACGAGCCGGTGGAGCTGGTCGAACTCCCGTTCCCGGACTTCGAGTCCGAACGGGAGTCGGTGCGGTAGAAGCCGCTGCCCTTGAAGATGACGCCGACCGAGCCGTACAGCTTGCGCAGCGCACCCTCGCATTCGGGGCAGTCGGTCAGGCTCGCGTCGGAGAACGACTGGACCACCTCGAACCGGTGGTCGCACTCCTTGCAGGCGTACTGATAGGTCGGCACAAGGTCTCCTTCGAGGCTCTGGCACTCCGATCTGGCACTCGGTTGCCGAGAGTGCTAACACAATTCTGCTGGATGGCATTCCCCCCGCGCAATCAGGTCCCGCTCACACCCCGTCCCGCTCGCCCAACCGGACCACACCGCGGCCCGGGAGCAGCGCCGCATGCATGCGCACGTCGTGCGGTTCCGCCGGGAGCCGGTCCACCAGCTCCTCGTCGCGGACCACGACGACGAAGCGCGCGCGACCGGACGCGAGCACGAGCGAGCGGTCGTAGTGGCCGGCGCCTCGTCCCAGCCGGACTCCCTGCCGGTCCACGGCCAGTGCCGGCACGAGCACCACGTCCGCCTTCGCGACCGCGGCCGCACCCAGGCGTGGTCCGGTCGGCTCCAGCACCGGCGGAAAGGCCCCGGTGGCCAGCGACGACGGGTCGGTGTACTCGGCCCAGTCGAGCGGGCCGCGCCGTGCGGGAATGACCGGCAGCAACACCGTGCGGCCCTGCTGGCGCAGCGCGGTGAGCAGGTCGAGCGAGCCCGGCTCGTCGCCGAACGGCACGTACGCGCAGACAGTGCCGCCGTCGATCTCGGCCGTCGCCCGCGCCAGTGCGGCGGCCTCGTCCGCGTGCCGCGTCTCGGACTGTGCGGCCCGGTCGGCAGCCAGTCGACGGCGCCACGACGCCTTGACACTCGCCGGGGGATTGACGTTGTCGGTGTGTTCCACGGGACCAGGCTAGGCTTTGCGGCCATGACGGGCGCCACGAATACGACCACGTTCCGGACCGCCATCGTGCCAGCCGCCGGGCTGGGCACGAGATTCCTGCCGACCACCAAGGCCGTGCCGAAGGAGTTGCTCCCGGTCGTCGACACACCGGGCATCGAGCTGGTGGCGGCCGAGGCGGCCGAGGCGGGGGCACAACGCCTGGTCATCGTCACGTCGCCGGAGAAGAAGTCGGTGGTCGACTACTTCGACGGCAAGCCGGAGCTGGAGGACACGCTCGAACGCAAGGGCAAGACCGCGCTGTTGGAGAAGGTCCGCAGGGCTCCCGGCCTGCTCGACGTGGAGGTGGCCATTCAGGAGCAGGCCCTCGGACTCGGGCACGCCGTCGCGCAGGCCGCGCCCAACCTCACCGAGACCGACGACGCCGTCGCGGTACTCCTGCCCGACGACCTGGTGCTGCCGACCGGCGTGCTCACGAAGATGGCCGAGGTCCGCGCCCGCCACGGCGGCAGCGTGCTCTGCGCGTTCGACATCCCGAAGGACCAGATCTCGCCCTACGGCGTCTTCGACGTGTCAGACACCGACGACGCCGATGTCAAGCGGGTACACGGCATGGTGGAGAAGCCCGCTCCCGAGGACGCTCCCTCGACCTACGCCGCAGCGGGCCGTTACCTGCTCGACCGGGCGATCTTCGACGCGCTGGGGCGCATCGAGCCCGGCTCCGGCGGCGAACTCCAGCTGACCGACGCCGTGGCGTTGCTCATCGCCGAGGGCCACCCGGTACACGTCGTGGTTCATCGCGGTGGCCGGCACGACCTCGGCAACCCGGGTGGCTTCCTGCGCGCCGCCGTGGACTTCGCGCTCGACGACCCCGAGTACGGCCCTTCGCTGCGGGAGTGGCTGACCGAACGGATCGGTACCTCCGGCTCATGACGGACAGCGAGTCGACCGTCGTCACGCACCCGGCCGCGGAGCTGCGGCCGGTCGAGGACCACCTGTCGCTGCTGCTCAAGGCCGCGGTGCGGCCCAGGCCCGTGCGGGTGGCGATTTCGGAGGCGCAGGGGCTGCTCTGCGCCGAGGAGGTCGTCGCCGAACAGGCACTGCCCGGGTTCGACCAGGCGGCCGTCGACGGTTACGCCGTTCGCAGCGTCGATGTGCGCACGGCCAACGACGAGCCCGTGGAGATGCCGGTGGTGGGCGAGATCCCGGCGGGCTCGCGGCAGCCGCGCAGGCTCCAGCCCGGACAGGCGGTGCGGGTGGCGACGGCCTCACCGCTTCCGACGCTCGCCGACGCCGTCGTGCCCGCGTCCTACACCGACGGGGGTTCGGCGAAGGTGACGGTGCGGCGCGCGGTGCCCTCGCACGGCTACGTCCGCCGGACCGGGGAGGACGTCCAGACCGGTGACGTCGCGGTGCGCAAGGGCGACACCATCGGCTCGGCCCAGGTGGGGCTGCTCGCTGCCGTCGGGCGTTCGAAGGTCCTCGTGCATCCCCGGCCCCGCGTGTCGATCATCTCGGTCGGGGACGAACTCGTGGACATCGACCGGTCGCCCGCCGTCGGCCAGGTGTACGACGTCAACTCCTACGCGCTCGCCGCGGCGGCACGCGACGCCGGCGCGGAGGTCAGCAGGGTGGGCATCGTGCCGCTCGACCCGAAACGGCTCCGCGAGACCGTCGAGGGCAGGTTGCTCATGTCCGAGGTCGTGGTGGTGGCCGGGGGAGCAGGCGGCGGCATCGGCGACGAGGTCCAGGCCGCGCTCGCCGACCTCGGTGATCTGGACACCACCAGGGTGGCCATGCACCCGGGGTCCACGCAGGCGTTCGGCAGGCTGGGCCCCGACGCGGTGCCCACCTTCCTCATTCCCGCTCACCCGCTGAGCGCGCTGGTGGTGTTCGAGGTGATGGTGCGGCCGCTGATCCGGGTGGCCCGGGGCACGCGGCACCCGCACCGCAGGACGGTCGAGGCGCGCCTGCTCTCCCCGGTCACGTCCACGAAGGGCAGGCGTGGGTACCTGCGCGGCCAGCTGTTGCGCGACGAGAGCAACGGGGAGTACCTGGTGCAACCACTCGGTACCGGTGGCGCGCACCTGCTGACGTCTCTGGCGGAGGCCAACTGCCTCATCACGGTGGAGGACAACCTCACCGAGGTCGCCGCGGGCGAGCAGGTGAGGGTCGCCTTCCTGGCGCCGCGCGCGTAGCGGGACCGTCGTCATGTCCACCGGCTACGGCGCTCCGTACGTCACGGAGCCGCACCGTCCCGGCTGGCCTGCCAGGCTCGGCCCGGTCGAGGTGTCCGCGGGCACGGTCCGGCTACGGCCGGTGCGGCTGCGGGACGCGACCGAGTGGAGCCGAATCCGGCTCCGGGACCGCGAGTACCTCGAACGGTGGGAACCCGCACAGGCTGGGACCTGGGCGGAGCGCAACGCCGCGTGGTCGTGGCCCTCCCAGTGGTCGACGCTCCGGCGGCTGGCGAAGCGCGGGCAGTGCCTGCCGTTCGCGATCACGGTGGACGACGACTTCGCGGGGCAGTTGACCGTCGGCAACATCATCAGGGCGGCGCTGCGGTCCGCCTGGATCGGTTACTGGGTGTCGTCCTCGCTGGCGGGTGGAGGCGTGGCGACGGCCGCGGTCGCCCTGGCCACCGACCACGCCTTCACCCAGGCGCGGCTGCACCGGCTGGAGGCCACCGTGCGGCCGGAGAATCTGGCCAGCCTGCGTGTGCTCGGCAAGGTGGGATACCGCAGGGAGGGCGTGTTCCGCCGGTACCTGGAGGTGCAGGGCCGGTGGCGGGACCACGACTGCTACGCGATCACCCGGGAGGAGACCGGGGCCGGGCTCGTCACCGGCCTCGTCAACGCGGGCAGAGCCACCCTGCCTGAGCAGGCGTGACTTCGGCTGACACACCCGGCGCCCCGCCGGACGGGGGAAATCCGTACGGCGAGTCTCCGCACATTCTGTTACTCCTGTGACTAGCGTGACGAGTGTCGGAGTGAGGACGGGCGAGGGCCAGGAGCCGATCGTGCCGGTCGCGCGACGGCGGCAGTACTGGTCGGGGGAGGTGACGGGAGATGCCCAGTTCGTTGATCATTGTGGGCCTTGCTGCGGCATGGCTCGCTGTTCTCGTTCCCATGTTCGCGCGCAAACGGCAGGTCATCACACAGACGAACGAGGCCGCGCTGGCCGCGCGGGTCGTGCGCAGCGGCAGTGCGCGCGGGGCGGCGCGGGACGGCGCCGACGACCGTGACCACGTCGACGACTTCGTTGACGGCGAACGCGACGAACCGCACGACGAGGACGCCGGGGACGAGTGGGGTGCCGACGAGCGCCCCGGAGTGTTCCGCGACGATGATGCGTATGGTGATGAACTGGACGCCGAGAGTGACGATCCGGACGACGGCGAGGTCGGTGAGGACGCCGACGACGCCGAGTACGCCGGGGACGGTCCGATGAAGGACGGCTCACCACTGCGTCGCTACCGGCCCGGTCGTGGCGGTTTCGATCCCGAGGCGGCGGCGCTGGCCGCCAGGGCCAAGTACGCCTTCAGGCAGCGCGTCGTCATCGTTCTACTCCTGCTGGTGACCGCGACCGCGGTGGCGGCCGGATTCGTGTCCCCGCTCGTCTGGTGGGCGCACGGCGCCGCTGACGCGGTGCTCGTCGGATACCTCGTGTACCTGCGTAGGCAGGTGCGGATCGAGGAGGAGATCCGGCAGCGCCGCATGGCCAGGCTGCGCGCCGCGTCGCGGAAGGCGCCGCGCAGGCGCGATCCGCTCGCGGACATCGAGGTGGTGAACACCGATCCCGGTGACGTGGTCGGCTCCGAGCGCAAACCGATGCCGACGTCACGGGTGCGCAGGCAGGCCGTGGTGGTCGACCTGGAGGACGAGGACCCCGCGTTCCACGACCTCGCCGACCCGGGACCGATGCCCTACCGCCGGGCGGTAGGGGAGTAGGACCCCCCAGTGCTCGACGGGTACCGCGGAGTTGCTATGCTCGTTGAGCACAACAGCAAGGGGCTGTAGCGCAGTTGGTAGCGCGTCTCGTTCGCATCGAGAAGGTCAGGGGTTCGATTCCCCTCAGCTCCACTCTAGGGTCGTTATTGGAAGCCTTGCCCGCGTGAACGAATTCAGGGGGAGGGCAACGGATGAATCGGCCCGAAGGGCGTGGGCGGTCGTGGTCAGGGATCTGGTCTTCCTTGACGTAGGAAATTTCAGCGCGGCCTGGATGAGGCGGGCGTTGTCCGTGAGGCCGGTGTCGGCAGTGTCTAGACGGCGGGCGCGCGGCGTCGCGCACCGCGGAGGGAAACGGATCCTGGGGATCGCGTTGACCAGGTGCGTGAGCGGGCAATCGTGGGTGCTGGGCGGCAGAGATGTCGACGGTTACAGGCAGTTGGGCTCGGTCGGACAGGGCGTAGATCATCGAACTGGTTTGTGCCGCGGTCGACGACATTCGGGCCGGTCAGTCCGACTCTTTCCTGTCCTGGACGGATGCTCCGTCCAGGACCGCGCGGGATCAGTCGATCATGCCTTTGCCGCTTAGTTCGTACAGCACTGCCCGACCGCACGTGGCGCCACAGGCCAGGCGGCCGTCCACTCGGTGAACCGGCGATGCGCTGTCGGTTCTGTGACTCCGAAGCTGGGCGACAGGCGTCGCCAGGCGCACCCGCTGGTCAGCACGAAACCGATCGGGGTGAACACCGCCCGATTGTCCACCCGTGACATCCCACCACCCCGTGGGCAGCTAATCACCGCGTGGTCTCGCAAAGCTGCGGTAGTTCGACCCAGAGTCGTCACGCTGCCGGTCGCGTCAGTCACAGGTCCGCTAGGGTGTGAACAGTTTGATCGCGGATGTACAGGGCTGAACTAGCAGGCTGGGCACCGAGTGTGTGTCGGTGACCGGAGCAGTGCTCGAGCTGAGTACGGTCACCGACCAGTTGAGGTGCGTGACAGAAGGGAAAAGCGTGAGCAAGGGGCACCCGCTGCGCGCCAAGCGGCGACCGAAGTTCGAGGAGGGTGCCGACGCCTTGCGGGTCGTTGACCTCTTTGCCGGATGTGGTGGCTTAACCCTTGGGGTTGCTCAAGCTGCAAACAAGCATGGCATCGCACTTGAGGTCGCTCTCGCTGTGGACTTTGGTGAAGCGCCGACTTGGGTGTTCAAGGCCAACTTCCCGACCGCGAATGTGCGGCACGGATCGGTTGAAGATTACTTCGACGGAGCGCTCGGTGCAAATATAACGCGTATTGAGCACAAGACAAATGTCGAGGTTGGTCGGGTCGACCTCCTTATCGGAGGTCCCCCATGTCAGGGTCACAGCAACCTAAACAATCACACCCGGCGAGACGACCCGAAAAACCATCTATATCTTAGGATGGCGCGGGCTGCCGAGGTTCTCCAGCCTCGGGCAATTCTAATTGAAAACGTGCCGGCAGTGGTGTATGATAAACAGGACGTGGTATCGAACGCTATTGAGCACCTTAAGGGTGCTGGCTATGTGGTCGCCACTGATCAAATCGATCTTCTCAAGCTCGGCGTTGCGCAAACTCGCAAGCGTCACATACTTCTCGCTATCCGTGGTGACGTAGCCCCGCGTTGCGATTCCGTCGACGCGCTGCTCCAGCTGCAGAGCCACAACGGACGTCCGCGCGATCTCAGGTGGGCCATTGGCGACCTGGTATCAGTAGAGCCGAATACTACCTTTGATGCAGCCCCCAAATTCAGTGCTGAAAATATCAGGAGAATGAACTGGCTCATTGAGAACGACGAGTACGATCTTCCCAATGAGCTGAGGCCTAAGTGTCATCAAGGTCAGCATACTTACCATTCAATGTACGGCCGCCTTCGTTGGGACCAACCATCGCAGACGATTACCAGTGGATTCGTCACTATGGGTCGCGGACGATTTGTGCATCCAGAGTTACCGCGAACGCTCACGCAGCACGAAGCGGCTCGAATTCAAGGTTTCCCTGATTATTTTACTTTCGAGAAGAAGATGAAGCGCGAGCTTTTCCGAAATGAGGCGCAGCTCATCATCGGCAATGCCGTACCTCCGCAACTCACCTTTGCTCTCACGGCCAAGCTTTTCAACGTTGGCGTGCTGGATGCGACGAGGCAAGAGGACGCGGACGAAGTGTCGGAGATCCTGGTTCCCGAACCAGCAGCGGATGTCGCAGAGCCTTTGGCGGAGGCAGTCGCGTGAGGCGGCCTGCTTGGCCAACACACGTACAGTGTTGCTTGCGCGCTGAACCGGTAGGTCTCGAGTCGATCGGCCTAGAGGGGCCAGGGGTGCAACGACAGGGCTAGCACTGGTGGGTCCGATCCGATCCGCCTGAGAACCTTGGGAAACCCCGCCCGCTAATTTGAGTCACTTCTCCAGGACGAGCAGGTACGATCGGGTCCGCTAACGACCGGCCGGCGAGGGGTACTGCATGGAGTTAGTGGTCAACAAACACGTTCGGCAGATGCGTCGTTATCGTCCATTCGACGCAGACTCCGGCAGCATGATCTACGAGCGTCAGACCGACCGGGTCAACAGGCTCTATCCCGTTGTGACACTGGAGTATCTGCTTGAGGTCATCGAGCGGAGCGAGACGAAGACAATCGTGCTGACAGGTGACGCGGGGCACGGAAAGACGAGCCTGTGCGCGAGCGTGCTTGGACGGCTCCGCACGGACGAGCCCGGTGATGCCAGCCGCGCGGAGATCCAGCGTGCGGTCTTCGCTGACCTTGAAGCATATGGGGACGCCAGTCGGCCCGTAGGTAGCACAGGCAGCGGTCGACCGCTCTACGTGCTGAAGGATCTCAGCGAAATCAACATCGATGGCGGAGCACAGCGACTCCGTGCGCTTCTTTCGCCTCCTGGACACGGCGTCGCGATCATCTGCGCCAACGAAGGACAGTTACGCAAGTGCGTGGCGAGTGATACCACCGGCCAGGCTCATGTGATTGTCCAGACCCTTAGCGAAGGGATCAAGCGAGGACGCGTGACGTCTCCGGACGGGTCAGTCATCGTCATCAACCTCAACTATCAGACGGTGGCGTCCGAGGTTGGAGGAAAAGGACTCGTGCCGTGGGCACTCGGCCGGTGGACGACTGCGCAGGGGAATCGCTGGAAGGTATGCGAGAACTGCCTGGCTCAACACGTATGCCCTATCCTCGCGAACCAGCGAGAGCTGAGCGACGTGAGCGCGGGTCCGTCGCGACGTGAGGCGGTCAAGGACCTATTCGCTGCGGCAGAGCGGACCGGTGCCGTTATTACGACACGGCAAGCGTTATCGGTTCTCAGTCAAATGATTACTGGTGGGCTTGACTGTGAGGATGTTCACCGTCGCTACAGTCGAGCTCACAACGACCAGTCTTGGCAATACGTTCACATGTATCACCAAGCCTTGTTCGGTGATCGGCTCAATCAGGAGCAGCGCAAACTTGTGCCAACGTTCAGGCCTTTGCGACGTCTTGACCCAGGGCGGGTCTCGCGTCGAGAAGTCGACGATCATGTCGACCCTGCTCTAATCTTGACGAAGTTCACTCCCGAAGATCCGAGTAGCGACGAGGAGCGGGTTCGCACCGCGAGAGACGCACAGAAGCAGGCAGAGAGGCTCCGGGATCTGTACGTCTTCTTGCGGCGCGCTGACTTCTTCAACTCCACAAGTACAGATCGCTTCGCGCGCATGGGGCTGCAGTCCGGTGACGACTTCGTTGCAGTCCCGATGGCGGCGAAGGATAACTCGGACACCAATGTGAGAGACCGCTTCCTCAAGGGGCTTGAGGCGGTGCAGGGTGTGCATCGCGCAGGAAGCAATCCGGACTTTGTTGTGCTCGATCCGGCGTTCTTCACGCACCGGATGCGGGCTGCGGTTATCTCGCGGCGCGTGTCTAGCAAAGGTGCCATCGTCATCGATCAGGTCGGTCAGTGGCGAGCTGAGAGCGATACGGAACCGGAGATGCAGCATGCTGTTGAGTGGTTGAACCGAGAGATTTACATCCGGATCCCCGAGGTCGCCGGTGATGGTAGGACGGTCTCGGTTGAGGCTGACCTCATGAGGTTTGAGCTCCTGACTCGCTGGGCCGAGGGGCTTCGTAGCGAGGTCCAACACGAAGCCGAGATCCGGGGACTGACTGGCGCCTTAGCCGAGTTAGCACACGCGCCCGGTCAGGAGGACGAGATCCAGGTCCTTGTGGTTGATGTCCTACGCAAGCTGATGATCGACGTCGGTGACAAAATTCGACTGGTGCGTGGCTGATGGCAGAAAGGTCAAGAGCGAAAGCCGAAGTTGTTCTGCAGCTCTTCGGTGTGAACCTTGAGCATCAAGGGCGGGGGTTCTATGTGTCACTGGAAATGCTGGCTATCGCCAGAGGCGCCTACGTTATCGACGAAGACCTTCTGTTGGCGAACGACAGCAGCACCATCAGGTACAAGCGGATTTCACACGACCTTGCGCGGCGGATCGCGACGCGGGCGACGATCGTCGAGGGTCGGGATGAGCTCGCAAAGGCGGTCGAACTCGAGACGCCTGAAGCCTTCGACACGCTGCGCGCGCTGTTCTCGTCGCTAGTCGTGGAGGTCCCTGGCCGGAAAAAGGCGCCAAGCTGGTTTGGTGCACACCTCTACCCGTTTGTCGGCGAACTGATCCACTACGACGCGACCGAACGTGTGGTACCGAAATCACATGCACGGTCAAAGGACGGCAGTAAGCGTTCCAGGCAAGCCAAGACCGTTGACTCCGGCGCCAAGGCACCGCAGATTGAGCGTTACCTCTTTCGCGACGGGGGCGGCTGGGCGTACAAGGTACTACGGACTGATTCTAACGATGACCGGCGCATCGGCACGCGCCAGGGGCTGGCTGAGCTCGTGCGCGATAGCGGTACGCCCTTGGGGAACCTGGCCAAGTCGTTGAGCGCCCATGACTTCGACTACGACGAGGAGCCATACGAGGACATCTTCGAAGGCAAGATCGAGATTTTCGACGAATCGGACCCATCCTGCTCGAACGGCAGTACATGGCCCGAACTGATGCGCGACGGGGTCCACAACATTGTCACTCGGAGCGCCGCTCCGCGGGCCAAGCGGATCGAGAGCTTGATGCACTGGGTTCCCTACTGCCTGGCACGTCATCAACTGTGCCTTGCACGGCGTAAACTCAACGTCGACACCGAAGCGGTCTTGCTTGATTTTGGCAACGAAACGAGCCCTCTGCGTACCGCGTCCCGAAAGCATCTCGACGAGTTCCGCGCGGACATCGTCGGGGCACTCAATGTACAGGCTAAGGAGATGGTGTCGGCGGCTGGATCCGATACTGAGATCCAGCGGTACGAGAAGTTCGCTAGAGAGACCGGGGCTGCGGTGACTTCACCGCGTGCATTCTTCACCGAGACTCTGGCTGCTGTTGGAGCTCTCAACTCAACCACTGGTCGTCGTCACTTCACGCTGAAGCCGCCGATGCTCGAAGCGATCGTCTCGGCGACGATCGCGGGTGACCGTGAAATGGAGTTCGGCGAGTTCTGCAAGGCGATCTACCAAAAGTACGGCCTGGTCGTTCACAGCGGTACTATGGGGCGCGACGCTCTAGCATACGACGTTCCCCCTTCTGTCCTTGACCGGAACCTGAACCATTTCCGTGATCGGCTGGCCGCGGTCGGCCTGCTCACCCAGTATTCGGATGCGACAAGCATGGTGCGAGGAGAGCCTCGGTGACAGACAACGGGATAAGGGCGCTGGGACGGTTTGTGGCGGATGAAGCGATCCGCACGATCACCAAACCCGGAGATGGCCATCCGGCCTTACTCGTAGCGGGATTCGACGTGAAAACGATCGGGCACGCGCTCCGCCGCATTGCGGACCGAAACACGGAACCCGACTTTGCCGAGATCATCGTAAAGGTCGGTACGTCGAAGCCGATCGACGGTGTTCCGGCTAAGTATCTGCTGAAGCCTGACGAGCAGTTGACTAAATGGCGTAACCGGCAAGGCGCGGCCCTGCTCCTCTTCGCCTACGGTGATTCGCCTGACGCGCAGGGTCTCAGCGCGATGAAGGCCCTCAACGACGCGACGCTCTTGAGCGGCACTAACGACGCCGACTGTGACGGGTTCGAGCGGTTCCTGGACGAGGCCTGGCGTACGCTCGTAGCTGACCGGGACGTGCCTGCCCTCATCGTCCGTCAACTCCCTCGGATCTGGCAAGCGATCACGGCGGAAGCACCTAAGACCTTGAGGAGGTGGGCCGACTTCCTGGTGAACATCGTAGAAGCTGTCGCATCAGAGCCGGTTTACACCGAGGACGTAATCTACCCAGCGATCTGCAAAGCACTTCCGGTCCTTGACCTGTTCCCAGACAACGCCCTATTCAGTCGTGAAGCCGCACTAGAGAACAGGGTCAGGATTAATGCCCGCGTAAGCACGCTGCGTCAGCAGCCTCGGGGGGCTGAAATTTCTGAGGACGACCTGATTGATCGGATCGGCGCAGCAGAGTTCAGCGATGACGCTCTGGCGCAGATCAGCGCATCAGTTCAGGAAGCCAAGACTCGCATGCGCGAGTTAGTCTTGAACCGAGATGCGCGGACGCCCGAAGCCCGCTCCCAGAAACTCTGCGAGCACGACCTGGCGCTCTGGCTTGAGGTTTTTGAGCACAGGTCGAAGGCCTGCGGCCTCGGGCAACAGGTTCGTGAGGATCTTGACCGGAACCATCCCAGCCGTGTTGATGAGTTCAACGCGATGCTCATTGAGGACGCCTTGGATCAGGGCGACCAGGATGCTGCCCAAAGGCTCCTTGACGAGGCTCCGCCGCTCGCCGGGGACGACCCTCTGGCAGATCTCCTGCAGAAGAAGTTGCGCCGTAAGCTTGAGAAACTCGCTTATCCCGACTCTCGTTTCGTCCAAGACCCACTCCGGGCACTCTTGCGCGAGCTGACGTATTTCCATGACGAGAATGATGGCGTCATTTCGATGCGTATTGAGGGTGCAACAGAGGCTGGTTCATGGAGCCGGTGGCTGTTCGCCTTCCTATACGCACGCACGCTTCGTGACATCCAGGACTCAACTGGATTGCGGCTCTCCCTTAATGTCCATGATAACTTGTTGAATTGTCAGACTCCTAGCGCCCCGGAGGAGTCTGACCACGAGTTCGACCCGGCGATCGAATGGGCACCGCTGAGGTTCCTCATCGAGATGGACGGCGTGCTCCAGCGGAGGTTCCGTTGGGACCCACTCGCGATCCCGGGACAGATTGCGCTGGCGGCCATTGTACAGGGCAAACGCACAGCTCCTGGTTATCAAAGCGGTGTCACTCTCGACAGGTTCGTTGATGAGTTCATCGACCCGCAGCAATGGTACGACAATACAGGCGTACCCACGACAGAGTTCGCACGCCGTCTGCACAATCTGAGGGAAGGCCACTTCGGCGTCCTTGCTGCAGGCTTGGATGCAGTCCAGATTGATGAGTACGTTGAGGAATGGAATGAGGTGATCCGAGAAGCTCGCGTCGAGCTGGTCCCCGAGAACGCCCCTAATGCAGACCTGGAGGCCGTCGTACTCACCGACATGGTCCTGCTCGCAAACAGCCGAATCCTTATGCTCGCAACGCACCCACTGAAGTTGCGTTGGCTGGCGCAGAACCTAGCAGGTGTCGCGCAGCTGATCCGGACCGCGCTCAACGAGGACGGTGGCCTGCGCTTAAACGGCGAAAACGAGGACCTGTTTTTCGACGCGGTCGACCGTGTCTCGCCTCACGGGAATCCAGCCGTGGTCGTCGGGCCAAAGAACACAGTTGCGATACCGATGCGTGAATCAGCCGGGCACGAGGAATACGCTCCGGTCCTGCACGGTGGAAACGAGTCTAAGGAGTGGCTCTCCAGCGTTGATGAGACCGCCATCGACGAGATGGTCCGAGTTATCACGGACTATTTGACGACCTACCCGCAGAAACTGGATGGCCTCCGGGTTTTGCTCTTGGACCGCAATGGTGACCCCGTGCTACCCGTTCGGGTCGCAAAGCAGCTTCGGACGAGAAAACCTCGCGTCAAGGTGGACCTGGTCGTCCTCGCGCCGCAAGCAACCCACCATGAGATCATCCAAGGATTCGATCTGCAGTTTACCGACCCTGAGCTGTCGGATGACAGATTTCTACCAGATGTACAGCTCATGCTGCAGAATTGGGATCCGGACCAGCCGGCGCAGCTTGACCATCTAATCGATACCATCGACATCGCCTTGGCGCCTGCGCTCTTCGGCACCCACGCTCGCATCACACCTAGTACTAAGAAAGAGTCCTTATCGGGTGCTTTCGACCCGTGGAAGCATTCCGCATCTCACAACCTGACTCAATCGAATGAAAACGTCGCCCGTGAGCTTCTCCCGCACACTGCCGACGAGATGCTTGAGTCTTGGTCCACCTTGTGCGTCCGGTACGAGCGCAGGTCGCCAGTGTCATCGGAAAGCGTTGACGGAATCGACTTCTTCGTCATGCGCGTGGAGTTTGATCAGCATCAGGAACTTTTCGCCACCTTGCATTGTGTCGCGCATTGGGTCGTCACTCTTGACAGCTTCGTCGGACGTGAGCAAATCGATGCTTTACCTAACAGGCCGGACGTAATCCTGGTTAAGCCCAGTGTCGGTAAGAATGAGTCCTATACTCTCGTAGTCAGTTCCCAGACTGGCAGGAAATTCGTCGTCCAGGCGTTACGCAGGCGTTTGATGCGGGTTGGCATCGTCAATGATCAAGATTCAGAACCCACCGCCGCCCGGATTTATGAAGTCGGCAGGAACGTCGTGCCTGGAGCTGTGTTGCGTTCTCTGGGCATCGGCACCACAGTCAACGAGATCGTCGGGCTCGTTGCCACCCGGTTCGTGCTTGAGCAATACTTCCCCATCTCTTCCGCTGAGACGAGCCTGGATACCTGGATAAGCTTCGACGAACACCATCGTTGGTTCGGACGCGGGCGTAAGACACGAGCCGACCTCGGACGGTTCGTGCTGACGGTACAGGCCGACGAGAGCGTCCGCCTCGACGTTTTCGTTGCAGAGTCAAAGTTCCGTCAGACGCTTGACGTGGGCTCTGCCGAAGAACAACTAGACCGGACCACTGATTTGTGCGCGGACGCATTCAGGTCGGGCGAAGAGGCATTTCACGACCGCCCGTTCTGGCTTGACGAGCTGGCCGCGGCGATCGCCCAAACTGGAGGAGACGGTCTCAAATCGGCAGATCTCCCTCCGCGAATAATTCACGGTGATGGCGACGCTGCCAGAGTCAAGGAGAAGATTCTTGAGGCGTTGCGATCAGGCAGGGTTGAGCTCGGCTCGGTGATCGGGGTTGCTGTCGCGATCGCTGCTACCGACCACGAACCCTCGCCCGCACCAACCCGCCTTGGCAGGCACACTCTGCTCGTGCTCAAGAAGGATAGGCTCCAGTCACTTATTGGGGCATTGCGAGCGGAGCATGCTCCGGCGACCGCCGCTCTCATCGTTGAGGACAGTGGATTTGACCGATCGGGGGCTGAGAGCCAGGGTGTGAGTGCGCCAGCCTGCGCCGCATTCTCGCAGTCGGCTCCTATTGCGGAATTGGTTGGGGAGTGCAACGAAGCTGGTACGAAGGCTGCCGTTGATACTCCAGTCCCTGAGAGCCCGCAACAAGGCGTGGGCGGTGGGTCGGCCCGCGCTGTTGGACTCGGAGACGACGAGCTCGTCCGCCGCTACAACCGGGTCGCTGACGTCTTCGCCCGCCACAAGGTCGGCGTGACCGCTCCTCAGAACGGCAGGTGGCAGGAGGGGCCTGGCTTTTACATACTTCGGTTTGTCCCGTCTCCGGGGGTGTCTGTCGACAAGTTAATCAGCCGCCGCGACGAGATCAAACTCGCACTGGAACTTGAGGCAAAATTCAGCATCCGGGCTCAGGTCGACCGCGGTGCAGTGTTGTTCGAGGTGCCAAAGCCTGCTGCGGAGAAGTACGGTGTAATCGCGTCAGACTTGTGGCAGCAGTGTCCAGTTGAGGGCGATCGGCTAATTGCACCAATCGGCGAAGATATCCGAGGGAACGCGGTCGTCGTTGACCTCTCGTCGGCAGATTCACCCCACCTGCTAGTGGCGGGCACGACGGGCTCCGGAAAGTCCGTCGCCTTGGAGACAATTCTAAAGGGGCTAAGCCGCTACCACTCGTCCGAACTTCGGCTACGGCTTGTCGACCCAAAGGGGACCGAGCTCGTCGATTTCGAAGGGGATCCGCACCTTGAGGGAGAGATCGGAATGGACGCGGCTGACGCTATCGAAATCCTGGACAATGCGGTCGAGGAGATGACAGAGCGTTATAAGGCGATGAAAGAGTTACGCGTGCGTAAGCTAGTCGACTATAACACCAAGGTTGACTCATGCGACCGCAAGCCGTGGGTAGTGATCGTCCTTGATGAGTACGCGGACCTGACGAGCGATCCGGACGAGAAGAAGCGCATCGAAGTGTTACTCAGGCGGCTTACCCAGAAGGCCAGGGCCGCTGGAATCCACGTGATTACCGCAACGCAGCGTCCGAGCGCCGACGTCATCTCTCCTACAATTCGGTCAAATTTCCCTGCCCAGCTGGCGTTGCGTGTCAAAACGTCCACCGACAGTCGTATCGTCCTTGACGAGACAGGAGCGGAGGCGCTGGCTGGACAAGGCGACGCCCTGCTCCATACCGCGCGAGGTTCCGTCAGAGTGCAGGTCGCCTATGACGGCTGAAACGTTTTTCTCCTCCTGTTCTTTCCACTTTCGTAGACGCGAGCACCGATGCCAGCTGAGGTGCCGGGGTGCAGCCGTGCAGCGCTTGCCTGCAGCTCGGCGAACCGTCCTGCTGCATCTTCAACCGTTTCCCGAGCCGGGGTGTGATGTTCGGTCCCGGTGGCTACCTGCGGATCGGCTCTTGACGCGGTGCCGCCACGCGGCCTCGACGCGGTCGGCTGCTGCGCCGGTCGCCTCGTGTTCCCACACGTGCAGCACGCGCCAGCCGAGCGCGGCGAGCTCGGCGTCCTTGGCGCGGTCACGGGCGGTGTTGCGATCAAATTTGGCTTGCCACCAGTCCCGGTTGTTGCGCGGCACTGTGCTGTGTTCGGGGCAGCGGTGCCAGAAGCAGCCGTCCACGAACACCGCGACCTTCGCCCTGGTGAACACGATGTCCGGACGGCCGGGCAGCCCGGGATGGTTCAGCCGGAACCGCAGACCTCGGCGGTGGAGTTCGCGCCGCAACGCGGCCTCAGGCTTGGTGTCCGAGCGCGGCTGGCGACGCAACCGTGCAGACGTCGCGGCATCCAGCGGCGTCGGCGAGCGGTCCATTACCGCAGAGCCTAACTCTTCAGTCGGTAACGAACCCGCCGCGATGTCTCCCATCACCGAAAGTGTCATCGTCGACGATCGAGAGGAAGCTGTTACGGCAACGAAGCCCGAAGCCGACGGCGCAGGAGCAGTGAACCTTTTCCACTTGGTTCGCGGGGTGTCGATGCTGGTGAGGCCGGGTGCGGGCAGTGAAGAAGCTCCTGGTAGATGAGTGAGTCTTTTCCACTTGGCGCAGCGCGATGCCCTGACCGCCACCGAGGTCCGTGTCGTCGCCGACAGCGCTTACCACGGCGCGGGCGGGAACGTCGACCTCCCGCACCGCCGCCGAGCACGCGAGGACCATCGCGGCAACCGGTTTCGCCTGTCGACGAACCAGAAAGGTTGTCAACGCCGCCCACGCCCGACTACGCGGCCCGGCGAACGCGCCAAACGCCCAGCCCAAAAGCTGAAGATTCCTCCGCAAGATTCGCACCCCACACCACGCGCCCCTGCTGATCAACGCAGTACAGACCCTCATCCACGCAGGCTGAACACAAGTGGAAAAGACTCAATGAGAATTCTGGTTTCCGTCAGGTCGCGAGGAGCTTGGCGATCGTGTGGGCCGAGCGATAGCCTGCGGGGACTCCGGGGACCAGTGCGACCCGGGAGTCCATGTGGCCGGTGCGCAGGCTGAGAATGGCCTGGTAGGCCGGGCTGGAATACCAGTCGCGGGCGGCGGACAGCGTGGGAACTCGATGATCACGATGTCACCGGGCCAGTCGCCCTCGACGATCTCCGAGGCCGCGCCGTGGATCAACCAGGTGCCCCCGAAGGGTTCGAAGGTGGCCTCGATCTGTTCCATGTAGCGCTGGACGTCCGGACCGAACTTCACGTTCCTGAGATGCGCGATGACGTAGCCGCGCGCGGTCATGCCGGGACCTTGTCGAGGAAGCCGCGGACGTCGTGGATCCGGCCGTCCTCGTCGAGGACCACCACGTCGAAACCGATCACCACCGGTTCGTCGCCCTCGGGTCCGAGCCCCCACCGGAACCGGAGCTGTTGGTGGTGGGCGTCCACTTCGCCGAGCTGGGTGAACACGAAACCGGGAAACTGCGCGTGGACCTCGTCGATCATCGCGCCCACGCCGGAGTGGCCGCGTACCGCCGCCAGCGGGTCGACGTAGGTGACGGAGGCGGACCAGTGGGACGCCAGGAGGTGCGCCCGGTCCGCGCCGACGGCGTTCCATGTCGCGAGGTAGCGCTCGACGATGTCGTTCATCGTTGTTCCTTCTCGGTCGAGAGTGTTGACGTCGACGAGTCTGGTGTCGGCGGGCGCCGGGTTCCATGACCTCGGAGGTCATGGATTCCGGACGGTGCTTCGCTAGGGTTCGGGCCGTGGTGTCTTCCCTCGATGGCGTTGTCGACGCGGGTGCGCTGCTGCGTGCGTGGAGGCAGCGCCGCAGGTTCAGCCAGCAGGAGCTGTCGAACCGGTCGCGGGTCAGTACTCGCCACCTGAGCCGGGTCGAGACCGGCAGGGCACACCCGAGCGCCGAGATGCTGCTGCACCTGGCCGAGCATCTGGACCTGCCGCTCCGGGATCGCGACCGGATGCTCCTCGCGGGCGGATACGCGCCGCGGTACGGAGCCCGGAGTCGCGATGACGCCTCGACGGCGGTGGTGCTGGAGGGCCTGCGCGGTCTGCTGGACGCGCACCTGCCGTATCCGGCGCTGATCCTGGACACCTACTGGGATCTCGTCGACGCCAACGAGGCCGCCGGGACGCTGCTGGCGGGGTGCGCACCCGAGCTACTCGAGCCGCCGGTGAACGTCGTGCGGGTGTGCCTTCACCCGGGCGGCATTTCGAGCCGAATCCGCAACCTCGATACCTGGGCCGCCCACCTGCACCGGCAGGTCAACCGCCGAGCGGAGCGGACGCACGACCCCCGGCACCGGGAACTGGCCGAGGAGATCGCCTCGTACCGGCCCTGCGGTACCTCCGTGCCGCACACCTCGGGGCCGGTGCTGACCCTCGAACTCGACGCCGGTGACGGAGTTCTCCGGTTCTTCAGCGCGTCGGCCCAGTTGGACACCGCCACCGATGTCGCGCTCGAAGGGCTGCACGTGGAGACGTTCCTCCCCGCGGACGCCGAGACCCGACGGCGGCTCGGCTGATCGATCTTCGGGTTACTCGGCACCCGGGCCGGGCAGCACGTCGACATCGGTGGCGTGCATGGGCTCACCGCAGGCGGAGCAGCGCGGGTCGACGTGCGCGATCTCGCCGCAGGTGTGGTGCCGGTACAGCGTCGGCGGTCCCGATTCGCCTGCCGCCCACCGGTCGCCCCATCGCGCCATCGTCAGGAGCAGGTCGCACAGTTCCTGCCCCTTGCCGGTGAGGATGTACTCGTCGCGCGGTGGCCTGCTGGTGTACTGCCGCCGTTCCAGCACGCCGTTGTCGACCAGCCGGGTGAGCCGCTCCGCGAGCACCTTGCGGGAGATGCCCAGGCTCTGCTGGAGCTGCTCGAAGCGGGTGGTGCCGATGTAGACGTCGCGCAGGATCAGCGGAGTCCACGACTCGCCGATGACATCCACCGTGCGGGCGATCGAGCAGGCCATGTCGCCGAAGCGGGTGCGGTGCATGGCCACCAGTTTAGGCGGGTGGGTTCCCTCAGGAAACTATGGTGACTACAGTGACACCCATCCGTTTCTTCAAGGAACTTTGCAGGAGGGTGGCCCATGAACCGGCCCAAGGTCGTCACGGCGCAGGAGTGGCAGGCGGCGCTCGACGCGCTGACGGTGAAGGAGAAAGCACAGACCAGGGCCCAGGACGCGCTGGCCGCCGAGCGGCGCCGGATGCCGATGGTCGAGGTCGACAAGCGGTACACGTTCACCGGGCCGGACGGGCCGGTGAGCCTGCTGGATCTGTTCGAAGGACGGCGTCAGCTCATCACGTACTGCTTCATGTGGCACGGCGCGGACGACGTCTGCTCGGGGTGTTCGATGTTCGCCGACAGCATCGCGCACCTGGCGCCACTGCATGCCCGCGACACCTCCCTGGCCATGGTGTCCCGGGGTCCGATCGGCGAACTCATGGCGTTGCGGCAGCGCATGGGCTGGACCGTCCCGTGGGTGTCGTCGCTGGACAACGACTTCAACGACGACATGGGTGCCGGTGACGGATTCGCGCTCAACGTCTTTCTCCGTGACGGCAGCACCGTGTACCGCACCTACTTCACGACGGCGCGCGGGGTCGAGCGGCTCGGCAGCGCGTTCACCTTCCTCGATCTGACTCCGTTCGGCAGGCAGGAGACCTGGGAGGACTCACCGGAGGGCTGGCCCCAGACCGAGCCCTACCAGTGGTGGCGCCTGCACGACGAGTACGAGGACCAGGGTCGGCACGGAGGGGCGGGATCGTGATCGTGCGATCCCGGTGGCCGACCTCCTGCGGCGACGGGGATGCCTCACCGACTCATCACACCTGGTCGGTGCCGCCGTTGAAGGCAGTGCCTGCCAGGCCGGTCTGGTAGGCGATGACGACGAGTTGCGCGCGGTCCCGAGCTCTCAGTTTGGTCATGGCGCGTTGTACGTGGGCGCGGACGGTGAAGGGGCTGAGGTACATCCGATCAGCAATTTCCAGGTTGGACAGACCGGTCGCGACCAGGGCGACCATCTCGCGTTCGCGCGGGGTGAGCGCGGCGAGTTGTTCGGGGTCGCGTGCTGGTGTGGCGACCGGTGTGGCGAGAAAACGAGCCACCAGGGAGCGGGTCGCGGTGGGCGACAGGAGGGTGTCGCCGTCGGCAATCGTGCGCACGGCGTCCATCAGGTCATGAGCCTCGATCCCCTTGCCGACGAAGCCGCTGGCCCCGGCGCGCAGTGCTTGGGCGATGTGCTCGTCGGTCTCGTACGTGGTGAGGATCAGTACGCGGGTGGCCCGGAGTTCCGGATCGGCGCAGATATCCACGGTGGCGGTGATGCCGTCCATGTTGGGCATCCGGATGTCCATGATCACCACGTCTGGGCGCACTTCGCGGGTCAGGGCCACGGCCTCACGACCGTCGCTTGCCTCGCCGACGACGGCGATGTCGTCAGCGCTGTCGAGGACCGTGCGCAGAGCGTCGCGGAGCAGCGCCTGATCGTCGACGAGGATCACTCGGAGCGTCACAGCGTGTCCGTGGCCTTTCAGTCGGTGTTCTGTTCGTTGCTCGGTGCGTCGTGGATCAGCGGTCTCGCTGTCGGCCCCGTGCTGTGGTCTCGACCCCTGGAACAGGCAGGTGGGCGGAAACGACGAAACCTCCCTGGGGACGCGCGCCCGAAGTGAGGGTGCCGCCGACCGCGGTAGCCCGTTCCCGCATTCCGATGAGACCGTAGCCGGGCGGACGTTGCGGCGACGTACCGGAGCCCCCGCCGTCGTCGGTGACGGTGACGGCTACGTTGTCGCGCTCCCAGGCGAGGCGCACCTCGGCGCTGCGGGTGGCAGCGTGCTTGGTCACGTTGGTCAGGGCCTCCTGAATGATGCGGTAGGCGGTGAGGTCCACTGCCGGCGGTAGGGGTCTGGCTGTGCCGTCCTCGTGCAACGACACCTCCATGCCCGCACGGCGAAAGGTGCTCAGCAGTGTGGGGACCCGCGACAGCCCGGGTGCCGGATCGCTGGGTGTCGAGGTGTCGCCGTTCTGGCGCAGCAGACCGACCGTGGCCCGCAGCTCGTCGAGGGCTTCTCGTGTGGTCTGAACCAGTTCGGCCAAGCTCGTGCGAGCCTGCTCCGGCTGGGTGTCGACGACGTGAGCGGCGACGGTGGCCTGCGCGTTGGCCAGGGTGATCTGGTGGGCTACCAGGTCGTGCAGCTCACGGGCGATCCGGACCCGTTCCTCGGTCGCTTTCCGGCGCGCCTCGCTGTCCCGCTGTTCCTCGGCCCGACGCGCACGCTCGTCCATGACCGCCAAGAAGGCCCGCCGGTGCTGCGCCGAGCGACCTGATACGGCGGCCACGAGCGGCGAAGCGGCCACGGTCACAAGCCGACTCGTGTCCTCCCACGAGAAGTCGGTCTCGAAGAAGGCGGTGAAGGCGACCAGCAGCGCGGCCGTCGGGAGCAGGACCGCGATCGTCACCCGCTGTTCGCTGCGTCGGGCGAGCGAGTAGGCGCTGATGACGGCGGGTGCCACGATGAGTGGGGTCGGTAGCAGCCCCAGTGGTGCCGCCAGCATTCCGCATACCCCCGTGGCCACGGTGGTGACCGCGGGCGCGCGATGCCGTGCCAGCAGTGTCGCGGACGACACCGCGGCGATGGCGTAGAGCGGTGCCGACGGCGGCGCCAACGTGTCGTCGACGTGCAGCACCCCTCCGAGCAGGCAGAGCACGAACGCTGTCGCGACGATCGCTCCCTCACGCCACCACGACCCGGCCGGTGGCACGGAACGGGAAACAGGCCTGCCCACCGGCCCTTCGTCGATGTCCACCCTCGGCAACACACGGTCAGGATACGAGACGGCCGTCGCGAACGTGGGTCACGCAGTGTAGTGCGTCTGCACCAGAAGATGTAGCGGGTTGGTCCGTGTGCATCAGACGAAGGTCGGTCTCGGCGAACGATGTGTGCGACCGCCGTAGACGCCAGGGTTGATGACTGAACCGTCCGGCATCGGGTCGGACAGTGGCGGCAGGAAGAAATGTTGAAACTTACGGGAGACACCACCGATGCGGTTCGGCTGACAGCCGTCGGCAAACGATACGGACGGCGTGACAACCCGGTGGTGGCGCTCAGGGACGTGACGACGCAGTTCGGTCGAGGAACGTTCACGGCGATCATGGGGCCGTCGGGTTCCGGCAAGAGCACTCTGATGCAGTGCGCGGCCGGGCTCGATCACCCGACGTCGGGTTCGGTGGTGCTTGAGGAGCATGAGCTTGGTGAGATGAACGAGACCGAGTTGACGAGGCTGCGGCGCGACCGGATCGGCTTCGTCTTCCAGTCCTTCAACCTGTTGCCGGTTCTCACCGTGCGGCAGAACGTGACGTTGCCGCTACAGCTCGCCGGTCGCAAACCCGCCCCTGGCCTGGTAGCGAGCGTTCTCGACCAGGTCGGCCTGGCCCAGCGGAGCAACCACCGGCCGGCGGAGCTGTCCGGCGGGCAGCAGCAGCGCGTCGCCATCGCCAGGGCGTTGGTCAACGACCCCGCCGTCATCTTCGCCGACGAACCGACCGGAGCGCTGGACACCAGGACGGCGCGTGACATTCTCAGGCTGTTGCGGTACTCGTCGCAGGCAGCCGGTCAGACGATCGTGATGGTGACCCACGACCCGGTCGCGGCGTCGTACGCCGACCGCGTCCTGTTCCTCGCCGACGGGCGTCTTGTCGATGAGCTGCGTTCGCCGAACCCTGACTCCGTGGCCAACCGCATGACCCGCCTTGGCGCTTTCGCCGACGAAGATCCTGCCCCTCGGTCGGCGACGAACCGGGGAGGGCAGCGCTGATGCTGCGGTTCGCACTGCGCACCCTGCGGTTCCGCGCGGGTATGTTCGCGGCGGCCTTTATCGCCATGTTCTTCGCTGCGGCCATCATGATGGCCTGTGGCGGCCTGATCGAGACCGGCATCCGCACGGCCGTCCCTCCGCGGCAGCTGGACTCGGCCGACATCGTCGTCGCAGGCGACCAGGAATATCACGACTCCGGCGCCGACCCGGACGAACCTCCGATCCTGCCCGAACGGGTCCGTATCGACGAAGCGCTGACGGACACGATCGCGGCCCTGCCCGGTGTCCGGGCAGTCGAGGAGTTCGTCTTCGAGGGCGCCCCGCCGCCGGGCACGGTCGATGCGATCGGAGTGGTCGCCGAGCCCGGAGTGGACGTCAGCGAGCTCCGGGAGCGAGTCGACGCCGAGTTGGACAGCGCGACCATCAGCCTGGTCGGTGACCAACGGGGGCAGGCCGAACTGCGCGAGGCCAAGGCGAGCGGTGTGACGGTGATGGCTCTGGCCGGAGTCTTCACTGCGTTCGCCACCCTGGTTTCGATTTTCGGGGTGGCTTCCATGCTCGCCTTTTCGATCGCCTCGCGCCAGCAGGATCTGGCGTTGCTGCGAGCTGTGGGAGCGACACCCCGCCAGCTGCGTCTGCTGATCCGGTACGAGACGCTGCTGTTGTCCCTGCTCGCCACGGCACTCGCCTACTTCCCGGGCCGGGCCCTGGGCGAGTTCGTGTTCGACCGGCTGGCCGAGCGCGGCATCGCCGCGGACGGCGTGGTCTTTCAGCAGGGCTGGATCCCGACCCTCGCAGCCACGGTGGTGGCGATCCTCGCGGCGCTGGCCGGTGCCCTGGGCGCGGGCAGAAGAGCGTCCCAAGTCAGGCCGACCCAGGCGCTCGCGGAGGTCTCTGTCGAAGGCAGACTGATCGGCGGCGTACGCATCCTCCTGGCGACGGTCTGCCTCGCTGGTGGGATCGCTCTGAGCATCGTGACCATCGCCGTGATCAGTGGACCACTCACACCGGCCACCGCCGCACCTGCCGTCATCCTCCTCGCCATCGGATTCGCCTTGCTCGCACCCGTGCTGACGAAGGTCATGACCTTCGCCGTGCAGTGGCCCGTGCGGGTATGGGGTGGTGTGACCGGCCAGCTCGCCGTGCTCAACGCACGTGGCCGCACCGGTCGGATGGCGGCCGTCGTGGGACCGGTCATCCTGCTGACCGCGGTGTCGACCGGCATGCTCTATCTACAGACGACGAACGACGAGGCTGATCGGCTGGCCTTCGCCGAGAACCTGGTCGCGGATGCTGTGGTGACCAGTCAGGGTGGCTTCGACGCGGACTTGGTGAACCAGATCAGCGACCTGTCCGGCGTCGTCGGCGCCTCTGAACATGTCACCAGTGTCGGGTTCATCGAGAAGCCGGATGACAGTTCGCCGATGAACGAGGGTTGGACCCTCCGGGGCGTTACCGCCGAGGGCGCGGTCGCCACCACGCCGGTCAGGGTCACCGATGGCGACATCGCCGACCTGCACGCTGACACGGTCGCGATCAAGGATCGGCACGCCGAGAAGCTGGGAGTCGGCGTCGGCGACACGATCACGCTGCGGATGGGAGACAACACCTCCCTCGACGTGCGGGTGGCCGCGCTGTTCGCCGCCCCGGACGACTACGACCCCCTGTTGCTCCCGGCAGGCACTCTGGCCGCCCACACCACCGAGGGACACGCGACACGCATCCTGGTCAAATCGGACGAGCACACCGACCCCGAGCGGTTGGTGGCGGACCTGATCCAGTGGGCCTCCGCCGAGGATGGTCTGGCGATAGCCGGCCGCGACGTCCTGCTCAACGAGTATGAGGGCCAGAAGGAGACGGCCAACTTCGCGATCTACATCATGGTGATCGTGATCGCCGGGTACGCGGCGATCACGATGATCAACACTCTGGTGTCGAGTGTGACGGCGAGGCGGCGGGAATTCGGGCTGCAGCGGCTCGCGGGCTCGACTCGAGGTCAGGTACTGCGGATGGTCTGCCTGGAAGGCGCGATCCTCGCCGTCAGCGGCATCGGACTGGGCAGCGTTGCCGCGATCGGAATTCTGGTGCCCGTCAGCCTCAAGCGCCTCGACTCGGTACTGCCCGCCGGGACCCCGTTGATGTACGTGTCGACGGTCGCGCTCACCATTCTGCTGATCCTCGGCGCCATGCTCCTTCCCGCGTGGCGCGCGACGCGGAGCCGACCGGCTGAGGCGGCGCGCGCCATCGAATAGCCGCAGCGCCCTGTGACTGATCGCACCCGATCGGCGGGCCGACTGGTGCGTCGACGGTCCGCCTGGCCGCACCAGCTCCATGTCGTTCTGCGCGACGAAACGAAAGGGACATTCATGACCACGACCCCGGCTGTCCCGGTCGGTATCGGGAAGGCAGCCGTCGGGGCCCTCGGCATGCTGGCGCTGGCAACCGGTGCCTTGGAGTCGGTGGTGACACCGACGCTTCCGCTCCTGCAACGCGAGTTGGGCATGACTCCGGCCGAAGGGGCGCTGCTCAGCATCGTGCTCCTCATCACCGGTGCGCTCGTCACACCGATCGCCGGCAAGCTCGGCGATCGCTACGGCGGAAAACGAGTCCTGATCCGGTTGATGGCGGTGGTATCGGTCGGTGGTGTGGTGTCCGCGATGGCGCCGAATCTGCCGGTGCTGCTGGCGGGCCAAGTGCTGCAGGGCGCGATGGTGGGGGCGCTGCCGCTGTCGTTCATCGTGGCGCGCAAACACCTTCCCGTTGGCGCATCGAAGGTGGCAATCGGGGTGGTCAGCGGACTATTTGTGGGAGGGGGGATGGCGGGAACGCTCGCGGCAGGGCCCGTCGCCGAAGGACTGTCCCGGCAATGGATGTTCGCGCTGCCGACGCTCGCGGTCATCGTGGCCACCATGTCGGTGAACCGGTTGGTGCCGCATGATCAACCGGACCGGTCGGACGAAGCCGGGGTCGACTGGCCGGGGTTGGTTCTCCTGAGCGGCGTGCTGGTCACGCTCATGCTGGTGCTCGCGCTGGCGCCCGACATCGCCTCGCGGCCGCTCCTGCTCGGCGCCCTTCTCGCGCTCCTGGGCGCGCTCGTGGCCGGATGGGTCGCGGTCGAGCGTCGTGCGGCCTCGCCGATGATCGACTTGCGCATGCTGGCACGGCCTGCGGTGTGGAAGTCGTGTGTGCTGACGTTCGTGGTCTGTGTCGGTACCTCGGTCGCGGTCTTTCTCGTTCCGCAGCTGTTCGCGGTGCCCAGGGGCGCCCACGGATTCGGGGCCACCGCGACCGAGATCGGCTTCTTCCTGCTCCCGGGTGCGGTGGCCGCGTCGCTGGCCGGGCCGCTCGCCGGGATCGGGGTGCGGCGTCTCGGGGCGCGTGCCGTGGTCACGACCGGGGCCGTCATCCTGGTCGTCGCTCTGATCGCCGTGGCGGCCGAGCACTCCGAGATCTGGCACCTCGTCGTCGGCAAGGCACTGATCGCGCTGGCCAACGGCCTGTGCGTCACGGCGATGATGACCAGCATCGCCACCTCCGTCGCTTCGAACGAGACCGGCATCGCCAGCAGCCTGGTCCTGGTCACTCGCGTGGTCGGCTACGCCGTCGGTTCGCAGCTCAGCGGTGCTCTGCTCGCCGCT
Organism: Saccharomonospora piscinae; assembly: GCF_005862235.1. Taxonomy (GTDB): domain Bacteria; phylum Actinomycetota; class Actinomycetes; order Mycobacteriales; family Pseudonocardiaceae; genus Saccharomonospora; species Saccharomonospora piscinae. The sequence goes on from NZ_VCEK01000003.1 coordinate 211,496, forward strand.
GGTACCCCTCCGGGCTCGCATGTCCCCGCCGAATCTGCCTTTGTCATCGGATTTTCCGTCGCAGCCGCCGTCACGGCGCTGTCCCTGCTTGTCACCCGCACCATGCGCAAAGGAGTCAACGAATGACCCGCACTGATCAGCTGACGGATTTGCGGAACACCTCGGGCCGCAGGGTTCTCATCTCCGGGGCCAGCATCGCGGGCACCGCGCTGGCGTTCTGGCTGAACCGCTACGGATACGCGGTCACGGTGGTGGAGCGGGCGGGCACGGTTCGCAGCGGTGGTTACCCCATCGATGTGCGTGGAACCGCGCTGGAGGTCGTCAGGAGGATGGGGCTCCTGCCGCGCCTGCGGGAAGCGCACATCGACCTGCGCAGGCTGACCTTCCTCGACGGGGACGGCAGTGAAGTGGCCTCGGTCCACCCGCACGCCGTCACCGGCGGTGCCGAGGGGAAGGATCTGGAGGTGCGGCGCGGGGATCTGACCGACGCACTCTACGGGGCCGTTCGTGATGACGTGGAGTTCGTGTTCGGCGACTCCATCGACACCCTTGAGCAGTCCGGCAGTGGTGTCGACGTCACCTTCAGCGGGGGTCGCGAACGCACGTTCGACATGGTCTTTGGTGCGGACGGTGCGCACTCACGGACGCGGAAGGAGGTATTCGGTCCGGAGAGCCGGTTTCACCGGTACCTCGGCTACTGCGTTGCCGTGTTCACCATGCGCAACACCGTCGGGCTCTCCCACGAGACCGTGCTGTGGAACACGCCAGGCAGGGCCGCGGCGCTCTACGCTGTGGGCGACGACGAAGTGCATGCCTTCCTGAACTTCGCGGCGCCGGAACCGCCATTCGACGCGTTCGCAGATCCTGACCGCCAGCGCGATCTGATCATCGCGACCTTCGCCGATGCCGGTTGGGAAGTCCCGAACATGCTGGCCGCGATGTGCGAGGCGGACGACGTGTTCTTCGACGGGGTCAGTCAGATCCGCATGCCGCGCTGGTCGAGCGGCAGGGTCGCGCTGGTGGGCGACGCCGCATATGCGCCCTCGTTCCTGACCGGGCAGGGCTCCAGTCTCGCGCTCGTCGGCGCCTACATGCTCGCCGGTTCGCTGGCCGTCCGGGACCACACCACGGGCTTCGCTGCCTACGAGAACGCCACTCGTGAGTTCGTAGCCGTGAACCAGGGGCTCGTCGACAACGGCGGTGCCACACTTTTCCCGACCACAGTCGAGGCACTGGAGCGGCGCAATGCCGGACTGCGCGAGCTCAGCGCCATGCCGCCCGCGCAGCCACGCCCGGCCCATTCGGCCCTCACTTTGCCCGTGTTCACGCCGATACGCGGCGGGATCGATCGAGGGTAGTCGCGTGGACTCTCACGCCGTGCTCCACTGTTGCCCTGTACCGGCCGCGCGGGGAGTCGGCGCGGTGTCGCCGGAGGGCACGGCGTCGTGATAGCGCACCGGAACCCCGCGTGCCTGGGCCGCCCGCACGATTCCGGGGATGGCGCGTTCGGCCAGCGCGCCGATGGTGAGCGCGGGGTTGACGGTGAGCGCACCGGGAACGGCCGATCCGTCGGTGACGAAGATGCCCGGATGACCGCGCAGTTCGTGCCGGTCGTCGAGCGCCGAGGTCGCGGGGTCGTCGCCGATCCGGCAGGACGCCAGGGGATGCACGGTGTAGGCGCCGACCACGTCGTTGGTCCACGGCGTGACCTCGGCGAGCCCGTCCCGTTCGAGGATGTCCTTGACCTCGGCGTCCGCCTCGGCCCAGCCCCGCAACGTGTTCGGTGTCGGGTCGTAGTGCAGCACACCGCGGCCGAGCATCTGCTGTGAGATGCGGTAGGCGTTGCCGGTGGGCGGTGGAGGTCCGAACACGCCCTCGTTGTCGTCCTCGGTCATCTGGAAGATGATCAGCCACGACTTCCAGCGGTCGAGCATCTCCTTCTTCGCGGGCCCGAACCACGCCGGGTCCTCCGCGCCCGGTGCCTGCGCCAGGATCGTGCCGAGGCCGGGTGGGAAGTACAGCTGTTCGAGCGAGAACCGGGAGTACTCCGGCAGCGAGGCCGACAACCGGTCCCAGCTGGCGACGACGGGGCCCTTGCCGATCTGGTTGGCCTGGTAGGCCAGCCCGTTGCCTCGGTCGAGGCCCAGTACGTCCCGCACCCGCTCTTCGTTGATCACCGCGGTGTTCAGCCGCTCGCCGTTGCCGGAGAAGTACCGGCCGACCGCGTGCGGCATGGTTCCGAGCGAATCCTCCGAGCGTTTCAGGATCAGCGGTGTGGCGCCCGCGCCCGCGGCCACGACGACGATCTTCGCGTCGATCGTGCCCTCACCGGTGTGGACCCGGTAGTCCTCGTCGTCGACGTGCGAGTAATGCACGCGGTAGCCGTGGTCGTCGGTGCGGGTGATGCGCTGCACCTCGTGCAGCGGGCGCACGTCGGCACCGTGCGCGACCGCGGCCGGAATGTAGTTGAACAGCAGTGAGCGCTTGGCGTCGAACCGGCATCCGGACATCATCCAGTTGCAGTTCGTACACTTCGCACGATCGACTCCGACCGGTACTGGATTGGCCGTGCGGCCCGCGTGGTCGCACGCGGCGGCCCAGAGACCACCGGCGTAGGTGACGTCGTCCCACGTCTGCTGCTCGACGATCATCGCCTCGGTGATCCGGTCGTACCAGGGATCGAGGCTGTCCCGGGTGATCGCGGCGGGCCACATCCGGCGGCCGATGCTGCCGTGCCGCTCGAACGCGAACCGTGGTGCGCGTGGCAGGGCGGCGAAGTACACGACGCTGCCGCCGCCGACGCAGTTACCCGACAGTACGCTCATGCCGTCGCCCGCGACGAAGTCGAACACCCTCGTGTTCGAGGAACCCAGCAGGAAGTCGTGCTCGAAGTCCTGGCCCTCCAGCCAGGGACCGCGTTCGAGCACGACGACACGGGCTCCGCCCGCGGCCAGGTAGTAGGCGGCGATCGCGCCGCCGAAGCCGCTGCCGATGATCAGTACGTCCGTGGACTCGACGGTCATGCCGGGCTCCCGGAGGGTGTGGTGTCCGGATGCGGCCGTGCCAGCGCCCGGCCGTAGGAGAAGTCGCGGAAGCGCCACAGGCCGTCCTCGTCCGGCTTGCCGAAACCGAGCGCGAGCAGGCCGGGATGGTCCGCCGCCATCGCGTCGGCGGTGTGGAGGTGCGGCGCGCTGTCGTAGGCCATGTAGCTGAACATCGTGAGCAGGATCCAGCCGTCCTTCTCCGGATGCCCCGGCGCGACGAGCCGAGCGACCAGCGCGCTGCGGTGCTCGTAGGTGAGGCCGACGAAGGCGGGAACGTCGCCGTCCAGTTCCAGGCCGAGCTCGGCGGCGTACGCGGTGGCATGCGCGTTGAGCGCGTCCGTCATGGGGCCGAGTCCGGCCGTGACACCGGTTGCCGGGGTTCGCAGCAGGTCGAGTGCGCCGGCCTGGACCGCGCCCGGTCCGGTGGCGGCGCCCGCGATGGCTCTGTCCTGGGACGACCGCCGCTCACCAGGAACAATGGTGTCGGCGAATGCCTCCAGTGTCAGTGTCTGGACATCCTCGGCATCCATCGAATTCCTCCCGTCCGCACTGGCGTGACGATTAATCGAAACCGCATCGCGGTGAGCCCGCCTGTGTCGAGTGCCGTGGGATCCATCCTCTGTGTCACGGTCGTTCGGGGGCACCTCCGAGCGTGCGGGCTTGTTGTGGCCCATCCGGAGTATTCATTTACGGAATGTGCGTGCGGCCTCGGAAGACTGACGGAATAATCGTATTTGATCACGCTCTGTAAAATTCATGTTGATGCGCAACTCGTTCGTGAGTTCCCTTCGTTCGTAGGGTGGCGAAAGGGTCACTGTGCGCTTGCATGCACTGGAAGTGGCTGCTAGCGTAAGTCGTTGGCAGCCAACTGAAACACCGTAAGACTGTGAACACAATTTTCCGGTCAGTGATTATGGTCGCGGATCGCGCGATTCCGGTAATCGATTGATTTGCCGTTCGGAGAATACCCGGGAGGGTACGGTGGACAAATTGATTGAGAACGCGATTGGCTGCGCGATCGATGTCATGTATCGCAATATGTCCGAGCAGGTCACGCTGGAGGATATGGCTCGGGCCGCGATGTTCAGCAAGTTCCATTTCTCCCGGGTTTTCCAGAAAGCCACCGGAGTGTCACCAGGACGTTTCCTGGCGGCCATGCGACTGCAGGAGGCCAAGCGCCTGTTGCTGTCCACCTCGCTGAGTGTCACCGAGGTCAGCCAGCGGGTCGGTTACCAGAGCGTCGGCACCTTCAGCGCCCGGTTTCGCAGCAGCGTCGGGATGTCGCCGAGTGCGTACCGCCGCATGGGCGGCGCGCCGCTCGACACCTGCGGCACCCTGTCGAGCGGGCACCGGAGCACCACCCGGTCCGCGACCGTGCGTGGCCAGGTCGCCGCTCCGTCCGTTCCCTCCGGACTCGGCCAGATCTTCGTCGGCCTGTTTCCCGACCGGTTGCCCCAGGGGCGCCCGGTGCGGTGTACAGCGCTGCGCAAACCCGGCTCCTACGAGTTGAACGACGTGCCCCTGGGCACGTGGTACGTGTTGAGCTACTCCGTCGCCACCGACCGGGCACCGGTCGCCCCGACCCCGCAGGAATCCGGACACGGCTTCTACATCGGAAACAACGGCCCGATCACGATTCGGCCCGAGACCCACGTGCGGGCGGCCGACGTGCGGTTGCGACCGATGACCCGGCTGGACCCACCGGTGCTGTTGGCCCTGCTGGACGAGCGCGCCAGGGAATCGGCCACCACCTGACGGTCCGCCGACGCGGCGAGCCGCCGGGCGAGGCCCGCGAGCAGCACAGCCACTGTGCGGAGGCTTGTCAGCCGGGCAGGGAAGCGAAATGCGCCCTGATCTTCCGCCGCCACAACTCGTAGGTCGGATCGGTACCGGTGGCGTCGGTGACAACCGTGTCGTCGGCGAGCGCCACCGCCGCGTCGACGTCGATGTCGCCGAGCGCCCGTGCCGCCCACTCGGTGTGTTCCGGCACGTACCGGGCATGGCTTCGGGCCTTGGCGGCGAACACCATGCCGAGCGCCACCTCGTCGCGATAGCCGTCCGCGTGGCGGCGCAACGTCCGCAGCGCTTCCGGTGCCGCGCCGCCCGCGAACGTCGAGGCCAGGCCCACCCCACTCCACAGGTCGGCGTGCCGGCCGGGGGCGAACCGGGCGAGTGCCTGCGCGACGTCGTCCGGCCGGGCGCCGTGGATGAACCACAGCGCGCGGCCGATTCCCTGGTCGAGAGCCCGGTGGAAGTACTCCGGCCTGCCCTGCCAGGGATAGGGCGCGGGAACGTGCTGGCGCTCGACCCATTTGCGGGTGTCGAAGTAGGCGCGGTCGAAGCCGTAGCCGTCGACGGCGAGCCAGCTCATCGCGGGATGGTAGGGCGAGGATTCGGTCAGCTCCGGAACCACGCCGCGCCACAGCGGCCGGGGCAGGCGGGCCATCGCGAACCCGATCCCGATGTAGGCCAGGAACAGGTGCGGACGCCCCGGGCCGTCGAGCAGCTCGCGGGTGCGCCTGCCGCGCCCACCGCGCATCGCGTCGAGGATCGTGCAGGCCATTGTGGCGCCCTCGTAGGCGAATCCGAGTTGTTCCTCGCGCACCAGCGAGAGCCGGCGTTCGAGCTCCCACTGTGAGCGGGTGTCGATGCCCCACTCGAAGCCGCAGAGCACTGCCTGCGGGATGGCTTCCAGGTGCCGGGCGACGTCGGCTGGTCCCGGCGGGAAGCGACGCCGTTCGAACGTGACCGCGGTCAGTGAGGGCGTCATCGTCAGCCTGCGCACCGAGCCCAGGACGGTCGGCATGGTCCCCTCCTCCGGTATGTCAGGCCCAAGCTAGCGCGCTTCCACGGTGCCCGGTGGGGTTCGCGGGCAGGTCGGCACAGACGGAGAAATGGCCGGACGACCGGCTGTCAACCGCGTGCGGCCGAGGGCGACGGCGCCGGAGCCCGGTGCCGTACCGGGCAGAACAGACTGGGCAGTTCGGCCACGGCCGCCATGCTCCCGCGCACGTGGAAATCCCCCTGGCGGAGGGTTTCCCGCAGCGAGCGGGTGCGGCAGAGGTAGGCGTGCAGCGTGCGGATGTCGGTGTCGATGAGGGCGTCCGGCTGGTCGAGACCACCGCGGGCCAGGTCGAGTTCACCGTCCACGATGCACACCCGGTACCGCCGCGGGCCGATGGACAGGACGAACCGGACCGTCCGGCCCGCGGCGGCGACCGGGTCGAACATGACGCGAAGTGACAACACGTTGGCGTCGACGCTCTGCGGAGGCCGGCGAGGCGGGTCGGGCGACTGTAGTGCCCACCCGCCGAGCGTGTGGATCACCGGCTCCAGTTTGTACCCCCACTCGGTCAGCTCGTAGACGTGCGAGGACACCGGTGGGGGCAGGCGGCGCCGGTCCGTGACCCCAGCCCGCACGAACTCACGCAGGCGCTGGGAGAGCACGGTCGGGCTCACGCCGGGCAGATCGGCCCGCAGATCCGTGAAGCGTTTCGGGCCGAGCAACAGCTCCCGCACGATCAGCAGGCCCCAACGCTCGCCCACGATGTCCAGGGCGTACGCCGTCGCACACCCGTCGTCATAGGAACGTGAGGGTGCCATGATCTCCAGGTTAGCCGGTTTTCGCCGCCATACCGCCGACCCACGGTGAGGTTGCGACATTGTCGCGATGTTGCTCTCCGCCGCCCGGCGGGACTACCGCCAGGGGGAGTCGGGTCGCTGCTCCAGGTACTCGTCGAGCAGGACCTGGGCATCGGCTGACGCGCGGGCCAGCCGCTCCATCGGGTCCACGTCGCGGACCAGCACATCGTGCATGGCGGCGGCGAGCAGGTCCTGGATGCGGAAGTAGTCGCCGACGAGCGCACCCGCGCCGGGCCTGCCGGTGGCCGTCGTCGACTCCAGCTGCTCGTGGGGCGCGAGGTGGTGCGGGTGCTCGTCGAACCAACCCTGCTGTCGCAGCAGGGAGTATCCCGCGCCCGTGACGGGGATGAAGCTGTGTTCCTTGTGGTACTCGGCGACGTGCTGCGGGTTCGCGAGGAACTGCATGAACGCCAGGGCGCCGTCCCGGGTGCGCTCGTCCAGTCCGTCGGCGAGCCACAGCGAGGTACCGGCGACCACGTTGCCGTGGTAGGGCGTGTCGGCGTTGTACGGGAACCGGGACACGGCCAGCTCGAACCCGGCCTCCTCGGCGGCCTCGGCGGTCGTGCCGATGTCGTTGGACGAGCTCATGCGGAAGGCGAGCCGCTGCTGGGCGAACAGCTCGAACGTGCCGAACCAGTCGCCCAGCTCGCCCGAGTACTCGTAGAGGCCGTCCTTGTGCAGCGCGCGCCACCACGACACCCACGCCAGCATCTCCGGGCTGGTGAAGTCGATGGTGCGGGCGCGGCCGTTCCGGCCGTTGCCGTTGTCGGCGATCTTTCCGCCCTGCACGGCCATGGCGTGCTGGAACGGGATGCCGTGGTTCGCCCAGCCGATCGCGTGCGACGGCCCGGACGGCGACGCCACCACCCGCTCGCAGGCGGCACGCAGTTCCTGCCAGGTACGCGGCACCTCGGACACGCCGGCGGCCTTGAGCATGGTGACGTTGGTGAACAGGTTGTAGGTGGTCGCCACCGTCGGCAGCGACCTCAGCTCGCCGTAGCAGGTGTACTGGGCCCGCAACGCGGGCAGCAGGTCGTCGAGGACGACCCGCTCGCCGAGGATCTCGGCTCGGCCGCCGACCGCCTCCGAGACCGAGGTGAACACCGGCCGCCCGGTGCTGTCGACCTCGTCGAGCGCGTGCGGTGTCTCCGTGTAGTAGTACTCCGCGATCGCCGGTGTCGTGCCCTCACGCACCCCTCGGGCCACCGCGCCGGGCATGTCCTCGAAGTAGACGCCGCGGACGCGGATCTCGTACTCGGGATGTGCCCGCTCGAACTCGCGGGCCCTCGCGTGCAGGGTGTCCATGTAGTAGGGGAAGGTCAGGTCCGCCAACCAGGCTTCCACGACTGTCCGGTCGCTCATGTCTCTCCTGTTCCTGTTCCTGTCTCCGGGCGTTCAGGGGGCCGGTCGTGCGGCGGTACCCGGCTCGACCATGTAGTCGCCGACGACGTCGCGGACGACCTTGCAGTCGAGCAGCAACGTGCCCGCGCAGCCGCGGGCACGCCAGGCACGGACGGCGTCGAGATCGGCCAGCGTCCGCACCACCGCGGCCTCGGCCCCCAGCGAGGTGGCGAGGCCGCGGAAGTCGGTGTCGGTGAAGACCGTGCCCTCGGCGATCCCCAGCCGGCCGTGCATGTGTACTTCGGCGCCGTAGGCGGCGTCGTCGTACACCACGACGAGCGCCGAGTCGGCGGTGCGGATGAGCGTGTCCAGTTCGGCCAGGCCCATGAGGGCGCCGCCGTCCCCGGTGGCCAGGACGACGGCCCGGTCCGTTCGGCCGACGGCCGCTCCGACGGCTCCCGCGAACCCGAGGCCGATGCTCTGCAGCGACACGCCGGTGAACAGGAACCCGGAGGGGTCGTGGACCGGCCAGTACCGGGCGGGCCAGCCGATGAAGTGGCCACCGTCGGTGACCAGCGTGCGATCCTTCGGCAGCAACTCGGCCAGCGCCGACGACAGGGTGCGCGGGTCGAGCCGGTCCGCCGTACTGCGGTCGGCGTAGCGCACCTGCTCCCAGCGCACGCCGTCGAGCAGTCCGGCGACCCGGAGCCGCCAGCCGGACACGGGGGTCGTGGTGGCGGGTAACCCGTCGCGCACCCCGGCCGCGACATCGGCCGCGTCGCCGATGACGCCGAGGTCCGTCCGCGGGGACAGCTGTTCCGCTCGCAGATCGATCTGGACCAGGGTGGCGGCCGGGTCGAGCAACCGGCCGCCGTGCAGGGTCCACTCGGTCAGGCTCGTGCCGAACGCGACCACGACGTCGGCCTCACCCAGCAGTTCGGTGGCCACCGGGGACGCCAGGCTGCCCACGACGCCGATCGACCACGGATTGTCGCCGAAGATCCCCTTGGCGAGCAGGGTGGTGGCGAGCAGGCCGCCGCACCGGTCGGCCACCGCCGCGATGAGCTGCTGTGCGTTCGCCCGCCACGCCCCGAGCCCGGCCAGCAGCAGCGGCCGGTCGGCGGAACGCAACAGCTCCACCAGGGCGTCCACCTCCGCTTCGGCGGGCAGAGCCACCGGCACCGCGACCGCATCGGGCCGCGTGGGTGGACCGCTCACCGCGGGCATCGCCTGGATGTCGACCGGCAGGAACACCACTACCGGACGGGCGTCGGCACTGGCGGAGCGGAGCGCGCCGATCACCGTGGCCACGGCGTCGTGCGCGTCGGTGACCCGGACCGTGGCCGCGCCGAGCGCGGCGACGACCGCCTCGTCGTCGACGTCGATGGGCCGGGTCAGCCCGGCGGGGGGAGCCCCGCACAGCACGACCACCGCGCTGCGATTCTTCACCGCGTCGGCCAGGCTGGTCGCGGTGTTGGTGAGGCCGGGACCGTAGGTCACGGTGCAGACCCCGACCTCGCCGCACACCCGGTGGTATGCGTCGGCCATCGCCACGGCCCCTGCCTCGTGCCTGGCCGGAACGTACGGCACGCCCGCGCTGGTCAGCGCGGCGAGGACACGGACGTTGCCCACACCGGCAAGGCCGAAGGTGTTCCGGACACCGGCGTGGGCCAGCGCGCTGCCGATCGCCTCAGCGACAGTGGACATCGCCTGCTCCCGTCCCTATCCGGCCAGCTGGAGCACGCGGTCGCGCAGGTCCGGTTCCATCAGGGTCGACGGCGGGTCGACCAGACCCGCCACCCGCATGAAGGCGGTCAGCACGTCCGGGTCCTGACAGGCGGCGGCCATCACCTTCGCCATGTAGTCGTTCATCCGCAGGACCTCCTCGGGCCGGTTCCCCACCACCTCGGGATAGGCCAGATCGCCCGCCGCGGCGGTGCCCCAGGGAGCGTCGATCACCTCCGCGATGGCGCGCTGGAACGCGAGCGGCTCCAGCGGGCCGCGCCGCACGTGCTCCCGCAGTACGAGGGCCTCCATCGCGGCCACGGTCATGCCCTGCCCGTAGACGGGGTTGAAGCTGCAGGCCGCGTCGCCGAGCACGATGAAGCCGTCCGGGAAGCTGGTCAGCGTGTCGTACCGGGGGCGGACACTCGCCGGGAACCGGAACGAGACCGGTTCGGTGAGCGGTTCCGCCTCGGCGATCACGCGGTGCAGGTCGGGCACCGGCAGCGTCTTCACGTATTCGAGGAAGCCGTCGGGGTCGGTGGGCGCCCGGTCACCGAGCACCCCGCCCACCGAGAGCACCCACTTGCCGTGCTCCATCGCCGAGAAGAAGGCGCTGCGCGGGGTCGCCGGTGACGGGAGCGGGTTGACCGACTTGACCCCGTCCATCACCGATTCGTCGGGCAGCCGGTAGAGCCGGGTGGTGTAGCTGAAATCGATCTTGATGCGTTCCTCGGCCGGCCTGGTGTAGCCGAGTTCGGCGAGCCAGACCGGGGTGCGGGAGCCGCGGCCGGTGGCGTCCACCACGAGGTCGCCGTCCAGCGTCGTCTCCGTGTCGGCGTGGACCCTGGCACCCGTGATCCGGGTCCGGTCGGCGGTGGAGGTGAGCCCGACGACGTCGTGGCGTTCCACGAAGGTCACGTTGCCCAGCGCGGCGACGCGGCTGCGGACGAAGCTCTCCAGCACCGGCCGCGTGGCGGAGAGATAGCGCATCCCGGTGACGGCCTTGCGCGCCTCGTGCCCGGCGAAGAACCACCGGTGCTCGCCCAGGTCTCCGGTCAGGGCACCGGCCGCCACCGCGTCGTCGGTGAAACCGTCGAACAGCTCGTCCAGGATCTGGTGGCCGCGCGCGAGCAACCCGTGGACGTGCGCGCCCTGGGGAACACCGCGTCGCGGCGCGACCGCACCGACCAGCTTGTCGCGGTCGACCACCAGCACTTCGGTGAAGGTCTCCGCCAGTACCCGCGCCGCGAGCAGCCCGGCCATGCTCCCGCCCAGAATGATCGCTCTGGTGCCCATCGTGCCTCCTCGTTCTGAGCTCGTTTCGGGAAAGGTGCGTGCGTGCGGGCGAGGCGTGGCGAACCCCGGCCGCACGCGAGGCAGGCCGGGGGCACGCCCTGCGGAGCGCGGTGCCCCCGGCGAGGAGGTCACGGAAGGCTCGGCGGTGCGTCGACCACGCGCGGGGTTCGGATCAGTCGTCCGTGGTCGGCCAGGGGTTGTGGACCGGGGTGTTCTGGTAGGCGGCGATCCGCCACTGGGTGCCCTCGCGCACGACGACCCAGCAGGCGTGGACGGCTCGGTGGTGCTGGGGCTCGGTGTCGCCGGGTTCCAGCACACCACCGCGCGTCAGCAGGATCGCCACGTCGTCGCCGAGCATGCGCATGTTGATCGGCTTGCCGATGACCCGCGTGTCCTTGAACCGGCCGCGATACGCCCCGGCCATGTACTCGCGGATCTCGTCGCGGTTGTCGCAGTAGGCGCCCGCGATGACCATCGTCGCCTGCTCGACGAACTGTTCGGCGAACGTGTCCGCGTCGTGTTTGGCCCACGCGGCGCCCAGTTTCTGGGTCACCGCGGCGATGGCGGCCTTGTCCGCGTCGGCGGGCTCGGTGACGAGTCCGGCGCTCACACTCATCGTGATGTCCCTTCTGGATTCTTTAGACGTACTGGGAGTTGGGCGGGAGTCCGCACAGCACCCGGCCGTACAGCTCCGCGTTGGTGTTCGGGTGCATCAGGGCGTGCTGGTGGACGGCGTGGATGTCGCGGGCGATGCGCTGGATCGGGACGTCGCTGTAGATCGACGTGCCGCCGCTGGCCGTGGCGAGGATGTCGACCGACTCCCGCACCAGCCGTACGGCCTGGCCGAGGTCGGCGCGGGCCAGCACGCGCTCCTCGATCGTCCAGTCCGACCCTTCGGCGCCCTTGGTGTCCACAGTGGTAGCCAGGCGTCGCACGTGGAACTCGGCCTCGTCGAGCTTCATCGTGGATTCGGCGACCTGGAGATGGGTCAGGGGAGCGTCTCGCTGACTGTCGTAGTCGGTGTAGGTGATCTTTCGGCCGGGCAGCCGCTCGGCGAACGCCTGCTTCGCCGCCTTGCCGAGCCCCACGATGCAGCCGCTCGACGAGGACGCCGCCACCGGCAGCAGCGGGGTGCGGTAGACCCGCGACTCGGCGGTGTGCCGCGACACCGGCTCGCCGTCCACCGCCGCCATGAGCGGCAGCACCCGCTCCTCCGGGACGAACACCTTGTTGGCGACGGTGCTGACACTGCCGGTGCCCCGCAGCCCCGAGGTGTGCCAGTCGTCGACGATCTGCAACTCCGACATCGGCACGAGCGCCATCACCGGATGCGGTTCGCCGTCCGGTGGAACGAGGATGGCGATGATCTGCTGCCACTGACTGTGGTGCGCACCGCTGATGAACTGCCACCTGCCGTTCACCACGACGCCGCCCTTCACCGGGGTCGCCGTGGCGCTGGGGCTGAGGGTGCCGCAGATCCGGGTGTCCGGGTCGGCGAACACCTCGTCCTGCACCTCGTCGGGGAACATGCACGCCATCCAGCCGGGGATGGTGTAGACCGTGGCGACCCACGCCGCCGAGGCGTCGCCCCTTCCGAGTTCCGACAGCACGTCGACCAGCGTCTCGCTGTTCACTTCGTATCCGTCGTAGCGCTTCGGCTTGCGCAGCCGGAAGACGCCCGCGTCGGCCATCGCCTCGACGACCTCGTCGTGCAACCGCCGGTTCTCCTCCGCCCACGGCGCGTGCTTCTGCAGAATCGGAACGATGTCGGATGCCTTGCTGGTCAGTTGCCGCCGTGATGGGAAACCGATCTTCGTCACGAGGACCTCCGGATTGTCTGGGCCGATGGGTGGGCGTTACTCGCCGGCGAGTTCGGGCAGGACCTTCGACCCGATGAGCTCGACCTGCCGGAGCGGATCGGCCGTGGCCACGATGCCGATCACGGTCTCGATGCCCTGCCCGGACAGCTGGCCCAGGGTGTCGAGCAACTGTCGCGTGTCGTCGCCGTCCCCGCCGCCGGTCACGTCGAAGGGCAGGCAGCAGGTCTTCTCGATCTCGTCGTAGTCCCTGCCGACCTCGGCACAGATCTCGCGCAGCCGCTCCAGCCGGTCGGGCATGTCCGGGGTCGGGTAGAGATTGCACGCGTCGCCGTAGCGGGCGACCAGCCGCAACGTCTTGTCACCCGCGCCGCCGAGCATGATCGGCGGGTGCGGTCGCGTGATGCTCTGCGGTACGCCGAGCACGCGTTCGAGGCGATAGTGCCTGCCCTCGTAGGCCTGGCCGTCACCTTCCTCGCCGTGCCAGTAGCCGTGCAGGATGGCGAGCGTCTCCTCCAGCATCTCGAACCGCTCGGCCACCGGAGGGAAGGCAATGCCGGAACCGACGGCCTCCTCGGCGTTCCAGCCGACGCCGAGTCCGACCGACGCGCGGCCACCCGACAGGACGTCGAGTGTGGTGACCGTCTTGGCCAGCAGCGACGGGTGCCGGAAGTGAACCCCGGCCACGACCGGCGAGATGCGGCAGTGCCTGCTGTGGGCCGCCATCACCGCGAGCGTGGTGAAGCACTCCAGATAGGGTGCGCGTTCGCCGCCCGCGTTGAAACCCTGCCACAGATGGTCGCCGGTGCTCAGCGAGCTGAACCCGGCCTCGTCGGCGAGCTGGGCGAACCGCGCGACCGTGTCCCCGATCGCGGCGGTCCCACCCGGCCACTCGAATGCTCCCAGTTCCAGACCTACCCGCACGCTCGTCCTCCCTGTCTCGATTGGCGCATGGTGTGAGGGGCTCTCAGGCACCCGCGGGCACCGGCGCGTTCAGCCGGACCGGCAGGGCGGTGTGGGCGTTCATGATGAACGTCGGAAGCGGCTGCAACTCGCTCGGTTCGACCGCGAGCCGCATGTCCGGGAACCGCTCGAACAGCGCGGAAAGTCCGATCGAGGCCACCATCCTCGCGATACCGGAGCCGAGGCAGTAGTGCGGTCCGTGCCCGAACGAGATGTGCTCCTTTTCCGGGCGCGTGATGTCGAAGTCCGCGGCGCTCGCACCGTGCAGCTCCGGGTCGCGCCCCAGCGCCGCGTAGTTGATCAGAATCGGCTCGCCCTGCTTGATGGTCAGGCCGTCCAGCGCGACGTCCTCGACGGCGAACCGCAACGGCAGGCTGGCCAGCGGGCACTCGACGCGCAGGGTCTCCTCGATGACGTCGGACCAGTTCGCCTTGCCCGACCGCACCAGTTCCAGCTGGTCCGGGCGGCTCAGCAGGGCGGTGATCGCGTTGTCGAGGAAGTTGATGGTGGTGTCCGAGCCCGCGCCGAGGATCGCGAAGATCGTGTCGGTCAGCTCCTGGTCGGACAGCTTCGCGCCGTCCTCGTCGTCGCGGGCGGCGATCAGATCGCTCGCGACGTCCTCGGCGGGATTGGCGCGCTTGTCGGCGATCAGCTCCTCGACCGCGGCACGCCAGCCCGCGAGGATGCCGGCCGCCTGCTCGGGAGTGACGTCGACGTCGGCCATCCGGTTCATGGCGATCGCCGTCTGCCTGCGCTGCTCCTCGGTCATGCCCACGACTCCGGCCATCAGCCGCGCGGGCAGCGGGTAACAGAACAGCGCCCGCAGGTCGACGACCTCGCCCTGCTGCGCGGCGATGTCGTCGAGCAGGTCGTCGACGAGCTTCGCCACCCGTGGCCGCAACTGCTCCACGCGCCGGGCGGTGAACGCCTTGCCGATCAACCTGCGCAGCCTGTGGTGGTCGGCACCGTAGGAGGTCGACACGTTGTCCATCGCCACCCAGCTGATCAGCTGCCAGCCGGGCGGGATCTCGCCGTTGCGGAAGGCGGGCCAGTGTGCGTGCGCGCTCTTGGTGACGTTGCGATCACCGAGCAGTTGCTTGGCGACGTCGTAGCGGGTGACCCACCACGCGTGGACACCGCCGGGAAGCTCCACCTTGACCGCGGGGCCCTGGTCACGCAGTTCGGTGGCGAGCTCGTGGATTCCGCTTCCACTGCTGTCGAGCACGGGGCATCGGCTCGTCGACATGGCGCTACTCCTTCGGGTCGGATCGGGAGAAATGGGCTTGGGCAAGCTCGCGGTTGGCCATGCCGGCCAGGAAGGTGCCGAGACCGGCGTGGCTGTGCAGCATCGACATGTCGCGCCAGACGCGCTCGATCCGTTCGCCGCTGCGGACCGAACTGGATCCGGCCGTGGGGAACAACTGACCCTCGACCGCCCTCCAGCAGAGCCGCACCGCCTCGCGGCCGATGAGGGCGAGCCGCAGTTCCCGCTCGCGGGTGATGGCGGCGGGGCCCCGCGCGCTCAGCTCGTGCCACTGCCGGACCGCGTCGAGCACCGCCGCCTCACCCGCCGCGATCATTCCCGCGGCCTCGCCGTAGCGGAACTGGTAGTCGGGGTCCTCGGTCCGGGGCACGATCGGCCAGAAACTGGTCGTCCTGGCTCGCATCAGCTCCTCGTAGGCGTCCAGCGCTCCCCGCGCCATTCCCACCGCGAGGATGCCGAGTTCGAGCAGCATGAAGCTGAGCGGGCCACCGCCGTACTCGGGGCCGGCGTGCAGTGCCCGTCCCGGCAAGTCACCGGTCGGATCGACCTGGGCCAGCAGCCCGTCGTAGGTCAGGTGATCGGGCACGTGGGCGTCGACGACGGTGATGCCGTGCGACCCGCTCCCGCGGAGCCCGAGCTGGGCGCCCCAGTCGTCCTCCAGCCGCCACGACTCGCGCGGCAGCACGAACATCATGGGCGTCGGCTCGGCCGCGCCGTCCCGCTGGACCATGGTGTGACCGAGGAAGTGCGTCGCGTACGGCGAGCCCGAGCAGTAGCGCCAGGTGCCGTTCAGCCGCCAGCCGCCGTCGACACGGGTCGCCGAGCCCGACGGCGCGACCGTCGCGGGACAGACGAAGTCACCGCCCGCGAACAGTTCCCGCTGAGCCCGCTCGTCGAACAGCGTCGCGACCACCAGTGCGTGAGCCGCGCCGAACAGGTACATCCAGCCGCTGGAGGGGCAGCCGCGGGCGATGGCCATGCAGACCCGGGCGAAGGTGTCGGCGCCGAGCTCGTGGCCGCCGTAGCGGCGCGGGACGAGAAGCCGGTAGAGGCCGGCGTCGACGAACCGGTCGTGGATGTCCGGGGCGTAGTAGGTGCGCTGTTCGGTCTCGGCCTGCCTGCCGACGAGTTCGGCGGCGATCGCCTCGGCCCGCTCGACCGCCTGCGCCGGGGTGAGTTCTCCCGCCGGGGTGCGCACGGGCCCCGGCTCGCTTCTCGTGCTCGTCATGGACGCTGGCTCCCTTTCGCGTCGTGGCGCGGACCGGTGATCACGTCAGCGCGACCGCGAGCCGGTTCCTGAAGTCGTCGGCGATTCCGGTGATCGTGGACTCGTCGAACGTGTTGGCGTTGTACTTGAGACTTCCTCCGATCAGCCCGGACGGCAGGAGCTCCAGTGCCCACGAACCACCGTTCGGAATGCTCGAACTCCGTCGCTGCGACAGCCGCCGGTCCCGGATCGCGGTGGCCTTCGCCTCGCCGAGAACGAGGTTGTCGGCGAAGGACGGTGGCTGGAGCACCTGGAACGCGACGACGGCGCCCCAGGGGTCGGCGAACGCCTCCGCGATGCCGGGTGCCTCCGCGACGATGTCGCCGAACGGGATGTCGTGCGAGTAGGCCGAAAAGCACGTCGTGCGCACCCGGCCGACGACGTCGCGCAGGTGCCGGACGCCGTTCAGCTCGGTCAGCAGCGGCACCAGGTTGAAGAACGGGCCGACCGTGTCGTTGAAGCGTTCCAGGTAGCGGCCCGCGGTGAAGGTCGGTGTCATGACGTCGGACCTGCCGGTCAGGTCGCGCAACTGCATCTGGTGCGCGGCGAGCAGGACCATGAACGGGGTGCAGCGCATCGCCCTGGCGAACTCGCGGACCCTCGCCGAGAGGTCGGCGTCGAGGACGAAGCGGTGCGCGGCGTAGCTGTCGGGCCGGTCGGGGGGCAGGGGACGGTCGGTGGGAACGGCGGTCATGCCGTGGCCGGTCAGCGTGCGCCGCCAGTAGTCGCGGGCCTGCTCGGTGGCGACACCGCTGCGCCGCTGCCACTCGGCGAAGTCCGCGTACTGCTGTGCCGGAGGCAGGGCCGCGGGGGTGCCCGTCAACCGCGCGGTGTAGTACGCGGCGAGGTCGCGCACCAGCAGCCCCATCGACCAGTCGTCGCTCGCGACGTGGTGGGTGGCGAGCACCAGCACCGCGTCGTTGTCGTCGAACCGCCCCAGCACCGCCCGCAGGTGCGGGATCTCGCGGACCGTGATCGGCTCGTCGTCGATATCGTTGAGCAGGGTCTCGGCGGCCACGTCCCGGTCGTGGCCGGCCAGTGGCCGCACCGAGAGCCGGGCGGCACACGGCGGATGGACGACCTGGTGGCCGCCGTCGTCGTCGGCCACCACATCGGTGCGCAACACGTCGTGCCGCGCCACGACGTCGTCCAGCGCCTGCTGGAGCACGGTGGCGTCCACCGGGCCGGTGAGCCGCCAGGCATCGACGAGGATGTGCCGCTCGCCGAGCGCCCCCTCGGCGTCGCCCTTGTCGAACGTGAGCAGGAACTCTTGGTTGAAGGAAAGCGGGGCGCCAGTCATCCGGCCGAAACTCCTCACGTGGTCGTCGCGGGCAGGCGGCCGTCCAGCCACATGTCCAGCTCGCGGACGGTCGTCGCGTTGAACACGTCACTCACGCTCACCGCGACCCCGACCGCCTTGCCGATCCGGGCGGCCAGCTTCACCGCCAGCATCGACTGGCCGCCCAGGTCCAGGAAGCTGTCGTCGATGCCGACCCGGTCGACCGCGAGCACCTCGGCGAACAGGTCGCAGAGCAACCGCTGGCGTTCGGTCGCCGGCGGCTGGTACTCCGAGACCTCGTCGAAGGTGGGCTCCGGCAGCGCCGCGCGGTCGAGCTTGCCGTTGGCGGTCAACGGCAGCGCGGCCACCTCGACGAACGCGGCCGGTACCAGGTAGTCGGGCAGCGCGGCCCTGGCGTGGGCGCGCAGGGCGGCGAGATCGAGCGAGGCGCCGTCCGGCACGACATAGGCGACGAGCCGCTTCTCGCCGGACGGCGCCTCGCGGGCCACCACCGCGGTGTTCGCGACACCGGGTTGCCCCCCGAGCACGTTCTCGACCTCCAGCGGTTCCACCCGGAACCCCCGGATCTTGACCAGCTCGCCCGCGCGGGACACGAACTCGACCAGTCCGTCGTCGCTCATGCGGACGAGGTCGCCGGTGCGGTACATCCGGGCACCACCGCCCGCGAACGGGTCGTCGACGAAGCGCTCGGCGGTCAGTTCGGGACGGTTGTAGTAGCCGAGCGCGAGCCGGGTGCCACCGACGTACAGTTCGCCGACGGCCCCGGTGGCGACGGGCTCGCGGTCCTCGTCGAGGACGTAGAGCCGGACCCCGGCCAGCGCTTTGCCGAGCGGGATGCTCTCACCCGGCTCCGGCCGGGCGATCGGCGTCGACGTGGCGAACAGCGACAGCTCCGTCGCCCCGTACATGGACCGGACCACGATGCCGGGGCAGGCCGCCAGCACCCGCCGGACGGCCACCGCGCTGATCACGTCGCCACCGGTGAGCACCTCTCGCACGCCGGCGAGGCACTCCGGGTCCTCCTCGGCCAGCACCCGGAACAGCCCGGCGGTCAGGTGCAGGCCCGTGATGCCGTGCTCGGCGATCCTGCGCCGCAGCGACTGCGCGTCGACCTCGCCGTGCGGGGCCAGCACCACCTGCCCGCCGCGGAGCAGCGGCACCCACAGCTCGTACGTGGACACGCTGTAGGCGTACGGCGCGACAGCGAGCACCCGCTGGTGCCTGCCGCCGTCCCAGCACGGGTCGGCGACGAGCTCGAGCACGGCCCGGTGCGGCACGGCGACCCCGACGGGCTCACCGGTGGAGCCGGAGGTGTGCATGACGTAGGCGGGCTCGGCCGGTGTCGTCGGGCTCGCCGGGGCCGTCCTCGGCATGCCACCCGTCGCCTGGTCGGTGTCGACGGCGATGGTGATACGGGTGGCCGGGATGTCGTCCCGTTGGGTGGCGCTGTCCACGAGCAGGACGGGCCCACCCGCCCGGTCCATGATGCGTTGCATCCGGTCGACGGGATACGCCCGGTGCAGCGGAAGGTAGAAGGCACCGGCCTTGAGCACGGCCAGCAGAGCCACGACCAACTCGGCCGAATGCTCCATCAGCACCGCCACCGGGGCGGCGGGCCTGACCCCGAGCGTGCGCAACCGGTTGGCGAGCTGGCCCGCGCGCTCGTCGAGCTCGCGATAGGACAGTCGAACGTCGTCACAGACCACCGCGATCTCGTCCGGAGTCCGGGCGGCCTGTGCCGCGAACCGGCTCTGTATGGAAGGAAATCTCATTCCTGGCCCCCATACCCCGAGGTGATCGAATCTGTCTTCATCCTTCGGGCTCGCGCACCGGTGAGCCAACTCCTGGATTGCGAACGGCAGGCGGCCCCGGTCACGACCCGTCTCCGGGAAGCGTGATCGACAGCGAGTGCCGGAACTCGTCGCGCGGGTCGTACCGCGCCTTGACGCGCTGCAGGCGTGGGTAGTTGTCCTTGTAGTAGAGCGTCGACCACGGGACTCCGGATGTGTTCCACTGTGGATCGGCCAGGTCGCGGTCCGGGTAGTTGATGTAGGCCCCGTCGTTGCGGTCGTCCGGCACCGGAACACCGCCCGTGCCGGCGTACACGTCGCGGTAGAGCGCACGCAGGTTTCCGATGTGGTAGTCGTCCTCCTTCGGGTCCCACCAGGCCGACAGGAACGCACCCTTGAGGACCGAGCTGCGCTGAGCGACCGCCGTCGCGTCCGGCGACACCGCGTTGACCTGGCCGCCGTACCCGATGAACATGAAATAGATCGACTTCGGGTTCTCGGTGTCCAGATGGCGGTAGGCCGCCGCGATCTGCTCGTCAGTGTAGGACCGGCGCAGGTACGCCGACTTGAGTTTGAACCGGGAACCGCCGAGGCCGTTGTGGTCACCCCGGTTGGAATGGGTGAAGAAGTACAGCCAGGATTCGACCCCGTCGTCGGCCCGCACCGACGGCGCGACGTGCACGCCGTCGGTGACGGCGTCGAAGAACTCGTTGGTGAGTTCCCGCGCGCCCGGGATGTCGTCGTCGATGAGCGAGCCGACCGCGATCACCCCGCTGGACCGGTGGGTCGCGCTGAAGAAGGCGGTGAGGTCGGCCTCCCGGCTGCCGGGGGGGCTGTTGCGCTCGAACCAGGCCGAGTAGTTGCGCATGATCCGGACGAAGTCGCGCTCGGTCATGGTGTCCCACGACCACATCAGGTGGCCGTTGCGCCAGCGAACGGGCGCGGGCGGCAGGAGTTCGCGGGGATCGTGCGACGTCGAACCCGGCCGCCGCAGCCAGTAGTTGGTGACGACGCCGAAGTTTCCACCACCACCGCCGGTGTGCGCCCACCACAGATCGTGGTGGGGATCGGCGGGATCGTCGGTGGCCACGATCGCCTCGGCACGCCCCTCCGCGTCGACGACGACGACCTCGACCGCGCACAGGTAGTCGACGATGGCTCCGTACCGCCGGGACAGCGGCCCGAAGCCACCGCCGACGAGATGCCCGCCGAGGCAGACCTCGATGCCCTCGCCCGCGGGAACCGTGACGCCCCAGCGCTTGTACAGCTCGCGGTAGATGTCACCGATCTTGGCGCCCGGCCGCATCGAGAACGCGCGCCGAGCCGGGTCGAAGTCGATGTCGGTCATCATCGACAGGTCCAGCAGGACTCCGCCGTCGCCGTCCTCGGAGCCGGTGCCCTCGTAGCCGTGGCCACCGCTGCGGACGGTGACGCGCCTGCCCGCCGCGACGGCGTCACCGACCGCCGTGACGACCTCGGCGGTGCCGGTGGGAAAGCAGATCGATCCCGCGCGGGAGACGAAACGCTGGTTGAATCCGCAGCGGACGGCGGCTTCGTAGCGGGGGTCGTCCTCGGTGATCACGGCCGGTGCGGGGCGCGGATCGGTGGACCGGGTCACGCGACCACCTCCGGATTACGAACCGTGCGCGCTCGCTGCCGGTCCTCCGTGCGGTAGATCCACCACTGGACGAGCATCAGGTTGCCGACCCAGCCGAGCCACCGCACGCCCTCCTGGATGTACAGGAGGTCGATCACGTCGAGCATGGTGAAGCCGATCCGGCCGAGCAGCAGGCCCCACACGTTGTTCATCACGATGGCGAAGCTGTAGAGCATCAGGCGCCGGTGCTTGACGAACTGGCCCTGCCGTGCCCGGACGAACGCCATGGTGGTGACGGCCATCCAGGTGATGGTGGCCATCGACACGCCGATCTGACCGACTATCGGTGCGAACGGCACGATGATGAGCCCGAGGCAGCCGGAGATCAGCGTGGACACGACGTAGAAGCGTCCGCTGACCCGGTGGACCTTCGGGTGGTTGCGGCGCAGCCACGGCCACAGTTGCAGCACCACGGTGATCATGGCGATGGTGCCGAAGAACATGTGTGTGAGCAGGATCGGGAAGTAGGCCGGGAAGCCGTCGTGCGGCGGGATCGGCGCCGTGGCCTCGTTCAGCTCGCGGAACGGGCTGAGCTGGAAGAACAGAAAGCCGAGCACGACCAGTGCCAGCGGGATGATCCAGGGGCGGCGCCACCAGACGGGGGAGGTGCCGGAGCTCGCGGGATCGACGGCCGATTCGCCGGTGTCCACGACCGTGTCCGTGTGCTGGGTCATGGTGTCAACACCGCCCCCGTCGCCGGCGGCAGCGCACCGGCGAGCACGGTGCGGAACGCCTCGGCGATCGCGTCGGGTCCGCTTCCGCGCTGGATGTCGAGCCAGGACTTCGTCCCGATGAGGAACTCGTCCTCCGCCTGCCGGTAGCGCCGGTTGTAGACGTCGGCGCCCAGCTCGGCCCTGAGCTGGTCCTCCACCGCCGGGGTGAAGAAGGGCTGCGGTGCCGGGTCGCCGACCTCCGGCGGGGCGAACGACGTGCTGGGGTGGGTGAATCCGGCCAGGTGGGTCGCGAGCAACTGGGTGCCAGCGTGCCGGTAGACTGCGCGGATCCGCTGCGCCGAGTTCGTGAAGTCGACGAACACGGTGCGAGCCTGCACTGCGTCGGTGCCCAGCTCGTCGTAGGTGAGCACCGAGTCGTAGAGGTTGAGCGCGGCGGTGAACTCCTTGTTCTGCGGGGAGGTCACCCCGGTGACCGAGAGCCCGTCCCGGCGCGCCAGCAGGTCCGCCAGGCCCACGGCCGTCTTGCAGGACGCGCTGGTGATCACCACCGACTTCACACCCTGTGCCGCGTAGGTGCCGATGGTCTCGGCCAGGGTGAACGAACACGGGTACAGCGGGTGCAGCAGTGCCCGCCGGTCGTCCAGCTCGTCGGCGGGGGCCGACTCGTAGGTCCGGTACCAGTCGTGCGGGACGGCCTCCTGCGCGGTGTCGATGAAGCCACCCGCGACCGGCTCGGCGGTCACCGTGTGATGGCTGGACATCGGGAGGTAGCCGAAGAACCGGTCGCCCTCGGCGATCCCGTCGGCACGCGAGTCGACCACGCGGGCGAACCCCCACACCGGGACCCGGCCGAACTCCATCGGCGCCGGGAACGCGTCGAAGAACCGCAGTGGTGAGTCGCCGAACAGCGCATAGGTCGCGGTCACCGTCGTGATACCGAACCGCTCGACGGCCAGGCGGACCTGGCCCTGTCGTAGCGACACCGGCCTGGCCTGGCGAACCTCGTGTCGGGTGAGATCGTTCCGGTGGAACATCAGATCCCACGCGTCCATAGGGGACACAGTGCCTCCTCCGCTTGTCGTGCCCGGATGTGCGATCAGCCGACGACCTCGTCGACGGCGGCACCGACCACAGCGCAGATCTCGTCGAGTTCCGTGGTGGTGGTGATGAACGGCGGGGCGAGCATGATCCCGTAGGGCATGCCCCGGACGATGACGCCGTGGTCCCAGCACTTTGCCTCGATCAGGTCCCCGATGCCGCGCCCGTCCGGGTCGGGGACGCTGACACCGCACAGCAGACCGGAGAGGTTGACCGTGCCCCGGTCGCCGACCGCCGCTGTCAGCGTGCGCCGCAGGTGATCCGACAGTTGCCTGATGCGGGGCAGGAATCCGCCTTCGGTGAAGTGCGTGACCGCCGCGAGTCCCGCGGCGGCGGCCAGCGGATTGCCCGAGAAGGTGTGCGTCGTCCCGAAAGCCATGTGCCCGTCGTCGTCCCGGAACGGCGAGGCGACCCGTTCGTGGATCAGCAGGGCCGACAGCGGGGCGTAGCCGCCGGAGATCCCCTTGCCCGCGCAGATCAGGTCGGGGGTGACCCCGACGGTCTGGGAACCGAAGTTCTCGCCCGTGCGGCCGAACCCGGTGACGATCTCGTCGAAGACCAGCAGCACGTCGTAGCGGTCGCAGATCTCGCGCACCCGGGTGAAGTAGCCCCGGTCCGGTGCGACCAGCTCCCGCAGCTGGCTGAAGGTCTCCACGACGAGCGCCGCGACGTTCTCCGGGCCCTCGGCCACGATCGTCTGCTCGATCATGGCCGCCGCCTGTTCCCCCGCCTGCTCGGCGGTGAGCCCCCACTGCTTCGCCAGCGCCTCGGGCGGCATCGTGTGGACCACGTCCGGCATCGGCGAGCCGAACACCTTCACTCCGGGGTGACCGGTCAGCGCCAGCGAACCGTAGGTGGCGCCGTGGTAGCTCTCGTAGTGACTGATGATCTTCTGCTTGGCCGGGTTGCCGCTGACGGTGTGGTAGAGCCTGGCCAGCCGGATCGCCGCCTCGACCGCCTCCGAGCCGCCGCTGAGGAGCTTGACCGCCGAGATCCCGTCCGGTGCGATGCCGGTGAGGGCGTCGGCCAGCCGCAGCGCGTTGTGGTTCGTCCCGTGCAGCGGGGGCTGGAAGGTGAGCCCCCGGCGCAACTGTTCGGTCATCGCCTCGGTGATCGGGGCACAGTCGTACCCGAAGCACGTGACGAACACGCCGGACAGCGCGTCGAGGAAGTCGCGGCCCCTCGCGTCGTAGAGGTGGATGCCCCTGCCGTACTCGAAGATCGTGGTCCTCGGCGTGAACGGCAGTTCGGCACAGAAGGACCGGGTCTCGGCCGGCCAGTGGAACGTGTCGACGGTCTCGGCTGCCATGTCACCTATTCCTGTCGCAAGTCGGTGGGCGAGATGTCGTCGCGGAACAACCCCTCCGGGTCGACTGCCGCGCGGACCCGGGCGACCGCCACGGCCTGCCGGGTGTCGAGGTGGCCCTGCCTTCGGGTGCCGTCCTCCACGAAGCTGGGGACGACCCGGCCGGTGTTCCACGGGGCGAGGGCGTGGCGGACCTTCGTGCAGTGGGAACGCAGCGACTCGGCGGCCTCCGGATCGGCCGCCAACCCCGACCCGGCGTACGAGTACCTCGCGTCGAGCCGGTCGAGCACGCCACCCGGCGACGGCGGAGCGGCGTAGGCGCCGCCCAGCTGCCGCAGTCCGGCCCCGACCAGCGGTGAGCCGGACCCCTCCCCGAGAACGTCGAGAAAGGACGCGCTCGCCCGTGCGTCGAACTCGTCGAGCAGCAGGTGGTCGCCGACGATGGGCAGCGGGCCCTCCGGGTCCATGTGCGCCCGGAGTACCGCGGCGGGCGCGTCCTCCTGCCAGGTGTCCAGCAGTGGCGTGCCGAGCGCCCGCAGCGGGCCGAGCAGGTCGTCGGCGCAGAGCCGCGCGGCGCCGATGTCGTCGGCGTGGACCACCCCGTCCACCGTGAACGTGGTGCGTCCGGCCAGTGCCTCCGGTACGTCGGGGACGTCGGGGAAGTTCATCACCCGCACCGAGGTGGTGGCGATCGCGGGCGCGTCCCTGGCCCAGTCCAGCCACGTGGACAGCAGCCGGTCGGCCAGCGCCCCCGGCCAGTACGCCGCGCCCGTGATGACCCGGGATACGGGAAAGAGGTCGATCTCGACGGCGGTCACGACGCCGAACCCGCCGCCGCCTCCTCGCAGCGCCCAGAACAGGTCGGGATCGGACTCGGTGTCGACCCTGCGGTGCCGCCCGTCGGCGGTCACCAGTTCGACGGCGCGGACCGTGTTGGAGGCCAGCCCGGTCAGCCTGCCGTACGGGCTCAGCCCGCCGCCCAGCGTGTACCCGACGACGCCGACGGAGCCCGACGAGCCGTGCGCGGCGGTCAGTCCGTGTGGCTCGGCTGCCTTGACCACGGTTTCCCACCGGGTCCCCGCCGGGATCCGGGCGGTCCGGGTCGTCGGGTCGACCGTCACCGCGCCGTCGAGTGCCGTTCGGATGAGCAGTGCGTCCCGCACCGGGCGGACCGCGCCCGCGCCGTGGCCGGTGGAGTGCATCCGCACCCGGAGCCCGTGTTCGGTCGCGTAGCGGAGTGCGCTTCGGACCTGCTCGACGGTACGAGCGGTCGTGGCGGCGGCAGGTTCGGGGATCGCGACGGAATTGAACACACGGGTGGCGGTGTCGAAACCCGTTTCTCCCGGCTTCGCGATCACCGGGGCACTGTCCGCGACGGTCAACGCATGCCCTTTCATCCGGTCGGTACTCGGAAATGGTGAGTCAGCTCTCCGCCCGAGAAGCGAATTCGGTCCGGCGGAGAGCGACGCAGCCAACTATGGCAGCGGTTGTCCCGACCTACTTCTTCGATTCTGCGCGATCGGCTCGACCCGATCGAGGATCCGGGTGTCGGTGTGTAGATTCCGGGGGACTGATCGATCTCGCATCGAGAACTCGCGAATGTGGCCACGGGCGCCGCCCTTTGTCAGCCGCACGAGCGCTGCCAGATTTTTCGAGTACGTCGACCCGTTCGCCGATCGCGCGTTTCACATTGGACACACGGCATATCGAGGTGATTGCTCGGTGACGACACAATCCGCACAACCCGTGACCCGTGTACAGGAGTGGGCGGGGCTCGGCGTCATGTGCCTCGCGACCCTGTTCGTGGCGGCCGACGCGTTCGTCCTGATGCTGGCACTGCCCCACGTCGCCGTGGGGGTCGGTGCCGACGGCATCGAACAGCTCTGGATCGCCGACATCTACGCCATCATGCTGGGCAGTCTGCTGATCACCATGGGAGGGCTCGGCGACCGGATCGGCAGGCGCCGGTTGTTCCTCATCGGCGTCGCCGGCTTCGGCGTGGCGTCGGTGCTGGCCGCGTACGCGGTCGAGCCCACCATGTTGATCGCGGCACGAGCCCTGCTCGGTATGGCCAGTGCCGCCGCGATCCCGTCGACCCTCGGTCTCATCCGCACCATGTTCCGCGATCCCAAGCGGATGGGCCTGGCCTTCGGGATCTGGGCGTCGTTCTACACGGTCGGCGCCGTGCTCGGTCTGGTGATCGGGGGCGTCCTGCTGGCCAATTTCTGGTGGGGCTCGGTGTTCCTGGTGAACGTCCCCGCCGTCGCGCTGGTGCTGATCGTGGGGCCGCTGGTCCTGCCGAAGCACCGTGAGGTCGAAGCCGGGCGGCCGGACTGGTCCAGCTCCCTGCTCTCCCTCGGGGCGATCCTGCCCACGGTCTGGGGCGTCAAGGAGGTGTCCCGCGACGGGTGGGAACTCCTGCCGATCGCCGCTCTCGCGGTCGGCGTGGCGTTCGGTACGGCCTTCGTCCGCAGGCAGCGCAAGCTCACTCGCCCGTTGCTCGACCTCAGTCTCTTCCGCAACCGCAGCTTCTCCATCCCGCTGCTCGCGATGTTCATCCAGGCTGTGCTGACCGGGACCGTGATGCTGCTGCTGATGCTCGACTTCCAGCTCGTGCAGGGGCTCACGCCGTTGCAGGCCGGGCTGAGCCTGGCACCGGGACTCATCCTGAGTTCGCTGTGCGCGCCCGTGGTCGGCGTGCTCGCCAGGCGCTTCCGACCCGCCTACCTGATGGCCTGTGGTGAGGCACTGGTCATCGTGGGCATGGTGCTGGTCTTCCTCGGTGGCAACACCAACGGGACCGCGCTGTTCATCCTCGGGTTCGCGCTGTGGTCGGCCGGTGGTTCCCCGCTGCTGGCCGTCGGTATGACGCTCATGGTGGGCTCGGCCCCGCCCGAGCGGGCCGGAGCCGCGTCCTCCATGCCGCAGGTCAGTGCCGAGCTCGGCAACGGCATCGGGGTGGCGGTCGTGGGCAGTGTCGCGGTGGCGCTCTACCACGCGAGCATGACCGACAGCCTGCCGCCGGAGGTCCCGGCCGATGCCGCCGCCACCGCGGGCCAGAGCATCGCCAACGCGGCCGAAACCGCCGCGACGCTCCCGCCGGATCTGGCCGCGGTGGTGTTCGAGCACGCCAGGGAGGCGTTCACCGGCTCGTTGCAGGCGGTGACCGCCTTCACCGCGGTCGCGCTGGCCGGGGTGATCCTGCTGATCGTCGCCCGGTTGCGCCACGTCAAGCCGTTCGGGCAGGAGGACTCCGCCGGGCCGGAGGAGAACGCGCAGGCGACCGATGCGGCCGGAGACCCGCGCTGAACACGGGATCCGGCGCAGCCGGGAAAAATCATCGCCACAGATCGATGAGGTGAGAAGAATGAGCCGAATCAGTCCTTTCCGTGTCGACATTCCGCAGTCGGATATCGACGAACTGAACCGCAGGCTCGATGCGACCCGATGGGCGGACGAGATTCCCGGAACCGGGTGGGAGCGAGGTGTTCCGCTCGGATACCTCAAGGAGCTGGCACAGTACTGGAGAAACGAATTCGACTGGCGGGCCGCGGAGCAGTGGCTCAATCAGTACCCCCAGTTCACGACCGAGATCGACGGCGCGAACGTGCATTTCCTGCACGTCCGTTCGGCCGAACCGGATGCCACGCCGTTGATCCTCACCCACGGCTGGCCCAGCTCGTCGGCGCAGTACATCGACATGATCGGCCCGCTGACCGACCCGGCGGCGCACGGGGGAGACCCGGCGGACGCCTTCCACGTGGTGGTGCCCACCATCCCGGGCTACGGGTTCTCCGGCCCCACCGGGCAGCGGGGTTGGAGTATGAGCCGCGTGGCGCGCGCGTGGGCGGAGCTGATGAGCCGGCTCGGCTACGACCGCTATGTCACCCAGGGCGGTGACTGGGGCAAGGTGATCTCGCTCGAACTCGGCCGGATCGACGCCGAGCACATCGACGCGGTCCACATCAACATGCTGGTCACGATGTTCGAGGACGACCCCGAGGTGCTGGCCGGCCTGTCCGACGAGGACATGGTGAAGGTCGAGCACACCCGCTGGTTCGCCGACGTGTGTACGGCGTGGAGCAGGCAGCAGGCGACCCGGCCGCAGACCCTCGCCTACGCGCTGACCGACTCCCCGATCGGCCAGCTCGCCTGGATGACCGAGAAGTACAAGGAATGGGCCGACACGGTCGACCGGGTCGAGGACGCGATCGATCGGGACACGCTGCTCACGATGGTGTCGACGTACTGGTTCACGGCCACCGCCGGTTCCAGCGCCCACATGTACTTCGAGACCATGCACACCATGGCCGACCACATCCGGACCTGGGGCGGCCCGTGGCCACTGTCCGTTCCGGTCGGTGTCGCGGTCTTCCCCGCGGACGCCACCCGGCCGATCCGCCGCTTCGCCGAGCAGGTGCTGCCGTCGATGACCCGCTGGACCGAGTTCGACCGGGGCGGGCACTTCGCGCCACTGGAGCAGCCCGAGTCGCTGGTCGGCGACATCCGGGAGTTCGTCAGGTCGGTGCGGGAGCAACGCTGACCCGGTGGTGACATGACTGACCCCGGCGACCGGTGAGGGCGCCGGGGTCAGTCATGTGCGATGCGGCTGGCCGCGAGCGATCACATCGGCTTCTGCGCCGTGATGACGTAGTGCAGGCCGGGACCGGAACGGTCGATCACCGTCAGCCCGGCGTCGGCGAGCCAGCGGTCCAGGTCGGCGCGGTCGAAGAGGATGAGCCCGTCCTGGTGACTCTTCGGGAAGCGGTGCGAGCGCACGAAGTGGTGATAGATCTCGTCCTCGGAGTTGACGAAGGTGAACAGCGTGAACGTCCCCCCGGGGCGGAGGCAGCGGCCGACCTCGGCGAGCGCGTACGGAGCCTCCTCGGGAAACGCCTGGAGCGCGTCCCAGCAGGTCACCGCGCCGAGTGAGTTGTCGTCGAACGGCAGGTAGCGGGCGTTGCCCACGACAGCGGGAACGTCCGGCCTGCGGTCCCGCAACGTGGCGAGGCTGGCGGGCAGCAGGTCCAGCGCCAGCACCCGTTCCGCACCGACGGCGTTGGCGAGTGTGTCGGTCCACAGCCCGCCGCCCGCCGCGAGGTCGAGGACGGTGCCCTCCACCGGCCGGAGGTGCTGCCTGATGTAGTCACCCTCCCACTGCGGGCTCACCTCGTTGTCCCAGTTCATCCCGCAGATCCGTTTGAACGCGGGACGCGCGTAGACATCGATGAAGTAGGCCATCGTGCCGATGTTGGACAGCGCGAAGAGGAAGTCGTCGCTGTGGTCCTTGCCGTCGTGGACGCTGGTGAGGACGTTGAGCATCCCCTTGGAGATGGGAAAGCCCGCGTCACAGCCGGAGCACTCGGCCAGGCCCTGCCGGATCGTCAGCTTGCTCCGGCAGCGCGAGCACCGCAGCGCGGCGGTGTGCGGGGCGTAGATCGCGACGTCGTCGGCGTCGGTGGGCCGCGCCTCGCGCACCGGGGTGTCGTCGGGATACACCGGCTGGGGCATGCCGTGGCGGATGGCGTAGTACGACTTCGCGCCCGCGTGCGCGCGCACGGCCGCGATGTCGTTGTGCCACTGTTGGGCGACCTGCTCAGGGGTGAGGGTGCGGATCCACGCCCGGTCGACCTCCCGCTCGGACTCGAACATGGAGTCGTAGGCCGCCGGGTAGGGAAAGACCCGGCCGATGCTCGGGTCGTCCGGATCGAGCTCGTCGAGTGCGCGGTCCAATCGGGACATGTCGTCCTCGTCGAGCCGCAGGGTCGTCGCGACCGCGAGAATCCGGGACCTCTCCTCGGGAAAATGCGACAGCAGGTACAGCAGGGCCCAGTGCAGCGGTTGCTGCCGGGTGCTGCTCTGCCAGAGCCGCAGGTACTGGCCCAGTTCGGCACGCACGGCCGAGGTCACCGCACCGCTTTCGGGATACTCCGCCTGCACGAGCAGCCCGAACAGCTCCGCCAGGTATGCCTTCCGCAGTTCGTCGACCTGTGTCATCCGGGGCACCAGCGCGGTCACCGCGGGCAGGGCCAGCGTGGTCAGGTCACCGTTTCGCCAGACGGCCTGAAGCAGTCGACGGTAGCTCGCCTCGAGTTCGTCCGGTGGCGCGGAGAGAAACGAATCCACCAGCGGTGAGATCGTGTTCGAATTGCTCGCGACAGTCATTCTCGTATGTCCTCCTGGACGTCACGCCGTGATGTCAGCTCAGCGCGGGCAAGAATTGATTCACTGCCAACTGTGCGGCACGGTGTGCGGAAGCCGCGCCTTCTGGCGTGCGGAGAACGGCTGTGACAACGGAAAACGCCCGGCCTCGCGCGGGCGAGACCGGGCGTCCTTCAAGAGCTCAAGAGCTCATGCGGGGGTGTAGTGCAGAGCCACCACACCGGTGTCGTGCTGCTTCGCCTCCACCAGCTTCAGGTCGAGCCGCGAGTCCAGCAGCAGGGTCCCGTCGGGGATGGTGGCCGGGTTCAGGTGGATGTAGTAGTCGTCGATGAGGCCCGCGTTGGCGAGGGCCTTCGTGATCCCGATTCCACCGGCGATCAGGATGTCCTTGCCCGGCTGCTCCTTGAGCGCCCTGACCGCGTCGAGGTCGCCCAGGATGCGCGTGTTGGGCCACGCGGGGTCGGCCTCGGTCAACGTCGTCGAGACGACGAACTTGCTCAGGTCGTACTGCCAGCGGGCGTGCCGGGCCACGTCCGAGTCGGACTCGTCCTTGGCGGCCTCCGGCCAGAAACCGAGGAAGTCCTGGTACATCTTCCGGCCCATGAGAATGGCGTCACACCGCTCGTGCAGCGAGTTCGTGAACTCCCAGGTCTGCTCGGAGATGGAGGCCCAGAACATCTCGTCGCCCGGGTCGGCACCGTAGCCGTTGAGCGTCGACTGCATGTACATGATGACCTTGCGCATACTTCTTCTCTCCTTTTCTTCGGGGTCCGGCGGTTCTTCCGGCACCGGACCGACAAATCGGCCGGCCGTTCTCAGCTCGCCGGCCGTGGGTCGGGCTGCTCCGCGGCATGCGCGTGCGGCTCTTCCGCAGGAGCCTCGCCGGGCTCGGTGGCCGCGGCCGCGTCCGGGTCGGTCCCCTCGGGGCCGGTCCCTTCCGGCGCGGCTTCCTCGGAGCCCGTCGGTGGGACGTGCCTGAGCAGCGCGGCGATCGTGACGGCCGCGACGATCAGGATCACGATGCACACCACGGCGAAGACGTTCATGCCGCTGGCGAAGGCCGACTTCGCCGCGCTCGACAACTGCTCACCCAGCTGTCCGGGCAGGTCGGCCGCGATGGTCAACGCGCTGGCGACGTTGTCCTGCGCGGTGGTGAGCAGATCGCCACTCAGACCGGAGGGGGCGGTGTCGTCGAGTTGAGCCACGTAGACCGCGGCGCCCACGCTGCCCATGACCGCCACGCCGAGCGAACCGCCCGCCTCGTTGGCGACCTGGGCCATGGAGGACGACGACCCGGCCTTCTCCGGCGGTGCGGAGCTGACCACCAGGTTGGTGCCCAGCGACAGCAGCGGGCCCTCACACAGTCCCATGATCGCGAACCCGACGATCAGCACCACGGGACTCGAATTCGCGTCGAGCTGCGAGAACATCGCGAACGGGATGACGATCCCCGCGATGCCGCCCGAGATCAGGTACGCGGGCCGCATCCGCTGGCCGAGCATGGGGGAGACGGTGGCACTGATCGTGGCCACCACCATGCCCGGAAGCAGGCAGAACGCGGCCGTCAGCGGCGTCATCCCCGACACGGACTGGAGGAACTGGGTGATGTAGTACATGCTCGACCCGCCGATGAGGGCGTAGAGCAGCAGGCCGACCAGCATGGTGCTGAACGAGCGGTTTCCGAACAGGCGCAGGTCCATGAACGGTTCGGTCAGGCGGAGCTGGCGCCGGACGAAGACCAGGGCCAGCACGATGCCGGCGAGGCCGGCGAGGATCGGCCCCGCCTGCCAGCCGTACCGGGCCACCTCCTTGAGGCCGAAGATGAACGCGATGACCGCGAGCACCGACAGCAGCGCGCTGACGAGGTCGAGCTTGCCCGCCTCGGTGTTCTTGAACTCGGGAACCAGCAGCGGGCAGGCCAGCAGCAGCACCACCATCACCGGCACCGCGAGCAGGAAGACCGCACCCCACCAGAACTGGGCCAGCATGACCCCGCCGACCACCGGGCCGAGAATCGAACCGAGCGTGAAGCCGCCGGCCCAGATGCCGATCGCGACACCCATCTGCTTGGGGTCCCGGAACATGTTGGTGATCAGGGCGAGCGTGGACGGCGCGAGCGTCGACCCGGCGATGCCCAGCAGCGCCCTGCCGACGATGAGCAACTCGGTCGTGGGGGCGAACGCGCACAGCAGCGAGGCGACCGCGAAGCTCGCCGCGCCGATCATCAGCAGTCTCCGCCTGCCGATCCGGTCTCCCAACGTGCCCATCGTGATCAGGAAACCGCCGACGAGGAAGCCGTAGATGTCGAGAATCCACAGTTGCTCGACAGTGCTGGGCTGCAGGTCAGCCGTGATATCCGGCAGTGCCAGCAGCAGCACGAACATGTCGAACGTGATCATCATCGTGGCCACGGCCAGGACCGCGAGACCGGCCCACTCCCGGCCTCCGGCCCTGGGCGGGGGTTCTGCGTTAGTCACCCTGGAGTCCTCCCGTTTCGGCGTGTGAAGCGTGGATCTACCTACACGACGAACGAGCGATCGGCGATTCAACAGCAGCCGCGAACGGGTTCGCGAGTTCCTCCGAACGGGTGAATAGCGGGTATGGGGGCGGGACCGTTCGGGCCAGCATCCTCGAAGGTGATCCACCGTGTCCACCCTGCGACGATGAGTGTTCGACAGCCTCACGACGAACGCTGGAGGGGAAGATGACCACCGACCGAGCTCCGGCGGAGTCCGACCCGGCCGAGTCCGACGTCGCGATCCTGCAGGAGGTGGCGGGCCGGATTCTCTCGAGGACCTGGGGCGACAACTTTCACTCCGGTTACTGGGAGTCCGACGACGACATCTCGCCCAACGAGATCGCACAGTGGCGGATGAACGACGTCATGATCAAGAAGCTGGGCGTGTCCCGCGGGCAGCGGGTGCTCGACGTCGGCGCCGGTGTCGGTGCTCCGGCGTTCCAGCTGGCCGAGCAGACCGGCGCCACCGTGGTGGGAGTGGCGATCACCAGATCGCACGTCGAGGAGATGCGGCGGCGTGCCCGGCAGCGGGGCCTCGACCACCTGGTCTCCGCCGAACTGGTCGACGCGCTGGCGATGCCCTACCCGGACGACTCCTTCGACGCCGCGTGGGTGGTCGAATCGTTCATCAACATCGATCGGGCACCCGGCCTGCGGGCGATCGCGCGTGTGCTCAAACCGGGTGGCAGGCTGCTGTTCACCGACGTCCTGCAGCCCACCCGGCCGGTCGCCGACACCGACGAGGCGCGCGCCGAGATGCTCGACACCATGGAGATGGGGCAACTGCCCACTCGCGAGCAGTACCTGCGGTGGGTGCGCGACGCCGGATTCGTCGACGTCGAAATGATCGACATCACCGCGCACACTCGCTCGACCGGCGAACGGATCGCGGCGGGAATCCGGGAGCACTACGACACGCTCGTGGCGGAGCTGGGTCCGGAAGGCGCGGAGATTCTCGAACAGATGATGACCTCGATCGAGGTCGAGTACGTGCTGACCACGGCACGGCTTCCGGAGGCGGGAGCGGCGTCCTCCTGACGCCTGCCCGCCGCGCCCTGTGAGGGCGACGGCCCGGTCGTCGCAACGAGCGGGCCGGGCCGTCGGAAGCACCGGGCTTTTCGAACAAAAACATTTGCCGCGTCAATCATTCGTCGCGCGGCCCCCTTGTGCGGTCGGCCGTGTCGGCGAATCCGGGCGGAACCGCTTTCAGGCTTCTGCTGCCGACTGCCGGTATCGTCGTAATTCGCGAGGAGACTGCGATAATGTCAGCTGACCGTGGCCGAAAATCGGTTCCGATTTTCGCTGTCGTCATCACGCTTGTGACGCTCTACCTGGCCGGGCAGAGCGCGGTGGCGGTGAACGGCGCGGACCAGGTCGCCGAGCCGTACCAGTTCCGGGAAATGCCGATCCCGATGCCCGAGGGGTACGAGGACCAGCCGATGAAGGACATCCGGCAGGTCAACCCCGACTACGAGCACATCCAGGCCTGGATCTCGGCGATCGGCGCGTCCGTGGCGATCAACGACCTGACCGGCAACGGCCGGGCGAGTTCGCTGTGCCTCGTGGACCCCCGGACCGACGACGTCGTCGTGACGCACACACCGACGGCGCCGCAGCAGGACCGGTTCGAGCCCTTCGTGCTCGATCCGGCCCCGCTGCCCTACGACGACACGATGGCGCCGACCGGCTGCACGCCCGGCGACTTCAACATGGACGGCCGGATGGACCTGCTGGTCAGCTACTGGGGCCGCACGCCGATCCTCTACCTGGCGAAGTCGGACGCGACCACGGTGAGCGACGACGCATACCAGCGGCAGGAGCTGGTGCCCTCGAACTCGGCCGACGGCCGCTACCACGGTCCGAAGTGGAACACCGACGCCGTCCACGTGAGCGACTTCGACGGTGACGGGCGCCCGGACATCTTCATCGGCAACTACTTTCCCGACTCGGACGTGCTCGACCCGGACGGAATGAAGAACGTCGAGATGATGCTGTCGATGTCCAGCGGCACCAACGCGGGCGGTGGGCATGTGCTGCGCTGGCATTCGGCAACCTCCGGTGAGCAGCCCTCCGCCTCGTACGTGCCGGAACCGAAGGCCATTCCGTACGAGGCGGCCACCGGCTGGACCCTCGCCGCGTCCGGTGCGGATCTGGACGGCGACGGGTTGCCGGAGCTCTACATCGCCAACGACTTCGGCCACGACCACCTGCTGCACAACCGGTCGACGCCGGGAAGCATCCGGTTCGGACTCGCCGAGGGGTCGGGATCACCGCTGACCCCGAAATCGTTCGTGCTGGGCGACGACTCCTTCAAGGGCATGGGTGTCGACTTCGGCGACCCGACCAGCAAGGGCAGTTTCGACATCATGGTCAGCAACATCACGGTCGCGTGGGGCCTCCAGGAGAGCAACTACCTGTGGGAGAACCAGACCGGCAGCACGGCGGAGATGCGCGAACGGTTGGCCGCGGGCGAGGCACCCTTCACCCAGCGTGCGGAGGAGTACGGGCTGGCGTGGACGGGATGGTGCTGGGACGTCAAGTTCGGCGACTTCCTCAACGACGGGGACCTGGCCATCGTGCAGGCCGACGGCTTCATCAAGGGCGAGCGAAACCGGTGGAACTGGCTGCAGGAGCTGGCGACCGTGAACGACGTCCTCATGAGCAACCCGGCCATGTGGCCGAACATGCAGGAGGGCGACGATCTCGCCGGGGACGACGTCCTGGCCTTCTACGCCCAGAAGCCGGACGGCAGGTACGTCAACATCTCGGAACAACTCGGCCTCGACGTGCCGGTCCCATCGCGGGCCATCGCGACCGGTGACACGACCGGTACCGGCGCGCTCGACTTCGCCGTCGCCCGCCAGTGGGCCCCGCCCTCCTTCTACAAGAACGAGTCCGAGGATCTCGGGTCGGCACTGACCCTGCGGTTGTACCGGCCGACCGAGGACGACGCGGCCTCCGGTGAGGCCGGTGAGCTGACGGGCCTTTCGGGCCTCGGATCGCCGGCCTACGGTGCCACCGTCACCGTGACGACCGCGGACGGCCGCGAGCAGGTGTCGCGTCTGGACGGTGGTGGCGGGCACAGCGGGTTCCGCAGCTTCGAGGTCCGGTTCGGCCTCGGTGAGGAGACCGGACCGGTGCGGGCGCGGCTGAACTGGCGGGACACCGACGGCCAGCTGCGTGAGCAGACCGTGGAACTCGATCCGGGCACGCACTCGCTCGTGCTCTCCGACAGCGCGCGGAAGGTGTCCGACCGATGACCACGACCGCCTCACAGCCACCGGCCTCTCCCGTCGCGCCGTCCCCGGCCACGCCGCCGTCGCCCGCGAAGCCCAAGCCCGACCCCCGCTACCTGGCCCTGCGCAACTTCGCGCTGTCCATCTCGGTGTTCAACATCTTCGGCTACGCCCTGCTCGGGTTCGAGCAGCCGTGGCTGTGGCCGATCTTCAGCGTGCTGACCGGTTATGCCGCTGAGCTGGCCTTCGAGACACTGGCCGCGTGGGCCTACCGCCGCAAGCCCCGGTACGCGGGCCGCGGTAAGCGCGGGCTGTACGAGTTCCTGCTCCCCGCGCACATCACCTCGATCGCCGTGAACATGCTCCTGTACGCCAACAACCAGTTCTGGCCGATCGCCTTCGGCGTCGTCGTGGGTGTGGGGGCCAAGTACGTGCTGTTCGCGCCGATCGCGGGCCGGACACGCCACTACATGAACCCGTCCAACTTCGGCATCGCCGCGACACTCGTGGCCTTCAGCAGCTGGGTCAGTCTCGCCCCGCCGTACCAGTTCAGCGAGAACGCGAACACCTTCTGGCGGGTCATGATTCCGATCATCATCATCACCGCAGGCACGACCATCAACGGCCTGCTGACGAAACGGATCCCGCTGATCGTCGGGTGGCTCGGCGGGTTCGCCATCCAGGCGTTCGTCCGGCACTGGATCTGGGACGTGTCGCTGTACGGCGCGCTGAGCGTGATGACCGGCATCGCCTTCGTGCTGTTCACGAACTACATGATCACTGATCCGGGCACGACCCCCATGAAGCCACGCAACCAGTTCGTGTTCGGCGCCTCCGTGGCCACCGTCTACGGCGTACTGATGGTGTTCGATGTGGTCTACACCATGTTCTTCGCGACGGCGCTCGTCTGCCTCGGGCGTGGCCTCGGCTGGTGGGGCGCGCGGCTGCGGCAGCGCATCCGGCAGCGGCGGGCCGAGACGATCCGAGCGAACATCCTGAGCAGTGGGGAGACATCGCCATCATGACGCCGTACTACGAGCTGCGGCACCTGGTGGGCTTCGAGGAGACCACCGTCGTCGGCAACGTCTACTTCTCCAACTACCTGCGGTGGCAGGGCAAGTGCCGGGAGATGTTCCTGCGGGAGCACGCGCCCGAGGTACTGGCGGACTTCGGCACGGACGTCATCCTGTTCACCGTCAAGGTCGAGTGCGAGTTCGTCGCCGAACTCGCACTGTTCGACGAACTGTCCATCCGGATGCGGCTGGTCGAGCTGACCCAGACGCAGATCGAGTTCGGGTTCGACTACGTCAGGTTGCACGAGGACGGCGGTGAGGAACTGGTGGCCCGGGGCGGGCAGCGCGTGGCCTGCGTCAGCGGCCAGGGCGCCGCGCGGCCGATCAAGGTGCCGTCCGCACTGCGTGACGCGCTGGCTCCCTACGCGGCCGACCCGGCTTCGCGAGCGCGGAACTCCGCCGCGGTGAGGAACGGTTGAGCATGGACCAGGCTGATCAGCGCGCTCCCGGTGAGCCCGCGCCCCTTCTCGATCCGCTGCGGTTTCGCGGTGTGCTGGGCAAGTTCGCCACCGGTGTCACGGTCGTGACCGCGGGCCCCGAGATGCCGAGGGGAATGACCGTCAACGCCTTCAGCTCGGTGTCGCTCCAGCCACCGACCATCCTGGTGTGTGTGCAGCGCAGTAGCTCAATGCACCAGGCGATCCTGGCGAACGACGCCTTCGCCATCTCGGTGCTGTCGGCCGAGCAGGAGTGGATCGCCAGGCACTTCGCCAACCGGGCCCGGCCTCGCGGCGAGGCCGAGTTCGCGGCGATCGACTGGGTGACCGGAAGGCACACCGGTGTGCGGCTCATCGCCGATGCCGTCGCCTGGATCGAGTGCAGGCTCGCCGAGGTGTACGACGGCGGTGACCATTCCATCTTCCTCGGCTCCGTGCTGGCGATCGAGTGTGGGACGGTGTCGGACCCGCTGCTGTTTTTCAGCGGCGACTACCGCCTTCGGTGATCCCACCTTCCGACCCGGCGGCGAATGGCCCTCCTGCGGATAATCCGCGGAGGGCCATTCGCACTCTCAGGAACTCCGGGCCTGCTCCATCGCGGCGATCTCCGCCGGAGGTTTGCAGCTGTCCAGTTCCGGAATCACCATGAGGATGGGCGGGTCGAGCGCGCGGGTGGGGTGCAGCGCGATGTCCACCCTGCTCGTCGAGGCGGCACGCACCGAGACCGGTACCCCCGAGCCGAAGAACATCGGCTTACGCTCCCAGGGCGCGACGTCGAAGTTGTCCGCCTCCACGGCCGCGGCGCACACGTACCACTCACCGGGCGGGACCGCGCTCAGCAGGTAGTGACCGGAGTACTCGACGATGTCGCACGACACGGGTGTGCCCTGCAGGATCGGGCTCTCGAAGACCCCGACGTAGACCCGGATGCGCCGGTCGCTCGGCGGGACGGCCAGCCTGCCGAAGACGGTGCCGCACTGCGCCGGGTCGTCGGCTCGTCCGGGCGGCGCGACCATGCCGGTTCCGGTCCTGGCCAGCTGCCGGTACTGTCCGGGCGCCACACCGACGCACTTGGCGAAGCGGGTGGTGAAGGTGCCGAGACTGTTGTATCCGACGCAGTACGAGATGTCGGTGATGCTCAGTGACGTGCGTAGGAGCAGGTGCTTGGCGCGATAGAACCGCACAGCGGCGAGAAACCGTCCTGGGGACGTGCCGGTGGCCATGCGGAAGACCCGGGTGAAGTGGAACTTGCTGAGCAGGGCCGCGCCGGCCAGGTCGGTCATCGTCAGCGGTTCGTCGTAGCGTTGCCACATCAGGTTTATCGCATCTTCGACGTGTTCGTGCATGCAAATTCCCCTCCCGTTGCATAGGAAGTTCGAGTTGCGCGAATGCCCGATAAATGAATCGGACGGTCAGACAATCCCGGTCTCGGATATCTCGTCACGCTTGTCCGGATCGGTTCCCGGTAAGCGCGTACCGAAAATCACATCGTGGCCACCTGATCCGTTGTGTTCGCACGGTCCAAGATTGTGTGTCCGAATACAACGTTAGTGGCCCGGCCGGTTCACGAACACATATCTGATTGCTCTCACCGGGCAATCCGGGAGAAGCATCGGCGGGGTCGACGGTGTAGACCCCCTACCCCATTGGTTGTGGTAGGGGCTCGTCGGACGTCGCGCTGGAGTCGAACGTGCCCCGAATGCCGGATCAGCGGTAGGAGGCGCGGAGCGGGCCGAGCCGGCTCGACGCGGCGGCGAAACCGGCCCAGGCGGTGAGCTCGACGAGCCGCCGGTCGTCCGCGCCGGTACCTCGGAGCTCGTCGATGTCCTCTTGGCCGGTCTGGTGGGACGCGAGAGCGGTGAGCAGGGCGGCCCGGCCCGCCGGACGGTCGGCGGTAGGCAGGCTCCGCACCTCGTCGGTGAGCCACGCGCGGCTGAGTCCCAGTGGCGCGCCGTCCCACGCGGCCAGCCGGTCCGTCACCAGCCGCCGTACCGATTCCGGTACCGAGCGCTGCCCTGCGGCGTCGATGACGGCGGCGGCGCGCCCGAACGCGCCGGCGATGTGCGGGGCCTCAGCGGCCCACTCGAGCTCCGGCGGCGGTGGGGCGGCCGGCAGCAGGTCGAGCGAGGCACCGGGAGCGCGCCGCTGCCCGGCTGAACCCCGCATCAGCACGCTGAGCAGCCGCATCATGGTCGCGCGCAGTCTCACGGGAACGTGCGAGGGGAGCGGTGACTCGTCGAGGAAGACGTTGACCATCCGGTTGAAGTACTCGAAGGTCGCGGCCACGCCGATCAGTTCGGGGGCCCGCTCGCGCGGCAGTGTGGTGTCCCCGGGCGGTTCCCGCGTCTTCGCCCAGGTGGCGACGGCCAGCAGTTCCGGGTCGGTGATGTCGGCCAGCCGGGACTCGGCGATGGCCTGCGCCGTCGGATCGCGCAGCAGCCCGTTCAGCGTCGCGCCGTGGACGGCGACGCAGTAGGGGCAGGCGTTGGCGGCCGAGACCGTGCTGGCCACGGCCTCCTTGGCCGCACGAGGGGCGTGCCAGGAGGCGACCAGTGTCTCGCGCAGGAGCACCCAGCTCGCGGCCATCACCTCGGGTGCGGGGGAGTGCAGCACCACCGGCGGAGCCAGCATGCCGAACTCCCGCTCCACCTGCCGATAGACGGTGCGGGTGAGCCCGTCGGACGCGCCGAATCTGACCGGCCGGACGTACCGGACCTGTTCGATCGACCTGCGTAGTGCTTTGCCGGCTGCCGGACTCACGGTCGTGTCCCCCTGGGTGTCGGGTCGGTGCTCACCGCGGTCGCGAGTCGGCGGATCTCACGCCGGACTCGCGCCGGGCAGTGTGTCGGCGATCCGTCGCCGCCAGAGCTCGAACGCGGGTGTCTCACCGTCGGGCGCGGTCTCGCCGTCCGGGGGAACGGAATCCTGGCAGATCCGGTCGGCGGCATCCGGCGAGACACCGCAGAGTGTCAGTGCCGCCGTTTCGGTGTGCGGGCCGACCTGGCCCGCGAGCACCCGTGCCGAGGCCGCGAACGCGCTGCCCTGAGCCAGCTGTGCCCGGTACTCACCCGCCCGCTCGGCGAGCGAGCGCAGCTCCGACTCGTCGGCGCCGCCCGCGTAGGTGGCGGCAAGGCCGACACCGGCGAACAGGTCGGGCCTGCGCTCGGCGTCGAATCTGCCGATCAGGTCGGTGACGAGACGGACATCGGTCCCGCCGACGAACCACAGCGCCCTGCCGATGCCCTGGTCGATGGCTCGCTGGGCGTACCACCGCGGGCCGTCGTCCGGCCAGCCGAAGTCCTGCTCCCGGAACTGCTGGTTGACGTAGCGCTCCGTCTGGAAGTACGCCTGATGGAAGCCGTAGCCGTCGTGGACCAGCCAGCGCAGGAGCGGATCCGTGACGCCGGCGGTCACCGAGGGCCAGCAGAACCTCGGCAGCCGCGCCAGCGCCCAGCCGACCCCGACATACGTGAGGTAGGTGTGGGCCTTGGCCGGGCCGGCGAGGAAGTCCGCGACGTGGTGGCGATGCCCGAACGGCAGCCCGTCGCGAATCGCGAAGGCCATTCCGGCTCCCTCGTAGGCGAACCCCTGGAACTGGTCGTCCACCGTCTCCAGGTTCCGTTCCACTTCGAGTGCCGAGGCCGCTTCGGCGGCGTGCGCGAGCCCGTGGAGGAAGAATCCCCCCGCCGCCTCCAGCAATTCCCGCGAGCGTTGATCCTTCTCCGGGAAGCCACGAATGGCGAGGTGTGTTTCGGAGACGTTCGGCGTGAGGACGCGACGCCGAACCCTACCCAGAATACTGGACAACGATTCCTCCTCGGCGAACGGGAATAATCACCAGATTCGTTCCCGGTCCGGAATGTCGACTCCACTGTGCCCGCGGTCTTCCTGCCGTGTCTTCTCGGAGCGTGCGGGCGGGCGAGAATGCGGCGATCCGGATGCCATCGCGGCGACAATCGCAAGGCGGAAGATGCGGCCGGTGGGCGGCTCGGGAATCTTCGGTTGTGAGCGCCTGGGGCTCGGACGAGGGGCACTGACGGAAGGAAACCGCGAAACGTGGCCGTCGACGACGCACATCGCAGGGCAGCCGGGCTCAAGGAGTGGGCCGGACTGGCGGTCCTGACCCTGGCCGTCCTCATGATCAGTTTCGACATGTTCGTGCTGCTGCTCGCGCTGCCCGGCCTGTCCGCCGATCTGGGTCCCAGCACGGTCGAGCAGCTGTGGATTCTCGACATCTACGGGTTCATGGTGGGGGGCTTCCTCGGCACGATGGGAATGCTGGGCGACCGGATCGGCAGGCGGAAGCTGCTGATGGCCGGTGCGGGCTGCTTCGCGCTGGCCTCGCTGGCGGCGGCGTTCGCCACCAGTCCGGAAATGCTCATCGTCCTGCGGGCTCTGCTGGGTATCGCCGGAGCGACGCTCGCGCCCTCCACCCTCGCGCTGATCAGCACGATGTTCACCGATCCCCGGCAGCGCGGTGTCGCCGTGGGGGTGTGGGCCGCGGGCTTCACGGTCGGTGCCATGCTCGGCCCTGTGGTGGGCGGGCTGTTGCTCGCGCACTTCTGGTGGGGCTCGGTCTTCCTGCTCGCGGTGCCCCTGATGGTGTTGCTGCTCGTGCTGTGCCCGATCCTCGTTCCCGAGTACAAGAACCCCGGTGGAGGCAGGGCGGACCTGCTCAGCGTGGCGCTGTCGCTGGGCGCGATGCTCGCGGTGACCTACGCGCTGAAGCAGGTCGCCCGGCACGGCTGGGAGATGCCGCCGGTTCTCGTCGGGATCGCGGGTGTCGCGCTCGGAGTAATTTTCGTGCGCAGGCAGTGGCGGCTGGACGACCCGTTGCTCGACCCGTCGTTGTTCCGCAGTCGCTCGTTCAGCGTGATGCTCACCGGACTGCTGCTGTTCGGGATCGTGGGCGCGGCCAGCATGGTGTTCATCACCCAGTTCCTGCAGTCGGTGTCCGGGATGACGCCATTGCGGGCGGCACTCTGTCTCGTGCCCGGCATG
Source organism: Saccharomonospora piscinae (assembly GCF_005862235.1). Classification (GTDB taxonomy): domain Bacteria; phylum Actinomycetota; class Actinomycetes; order Mycobacteriales; family Pseudonocardiaceae; genus Saccharomonospora; species Saccharomonospora piscinae. The sequence continues at coordinate 254,107 of NZ_VCEK01000003.1, forward strand.
GTGGTCGCGGCGCTGAGCAGCACTGTCTCACCCGTGCTGGCGCGGCGGTTCCGCCCCGCCCAGCTCATCGGCTGGGGCGTGCTTGGCGTCGCGGCGGCCTACGCCCTGTTCACGCAGCTCGAATCCGACTCCAGCCCCGCTGTGCTGATCATCGGATTCGTCGTCATCGGACTGTGCGAGGGACCGCTGCTCGCGCTGGGCGTCAACCTGGTGGTCGACGCGGTTCCGGTCGAGAAGGCGGGCTCGTCGTCCTCGCTGGCACAGATCGCCAACGAGTCGGGCGCCGCGCTCGGTATCGCGGTCATGGGCAGCGTCGGTGCGGCCGTGTACGTGAGCAACCTGGGCTCCGGCCTGCCGCCGAACCTTCCCGAGCACGCCTCCGCCGCCGCAGGGGAGAGCCTGGCCGGCGCGGTCGCCGTCGCGCCGGAGTTGCCCCCACACCAGGCCGCCGAGCTGCTCGCCGTGGCACGGGACGCCTTCACCGATGGGATGAACGTCTTCGCGGCGATCAGCGTCGCGCTTCTGGTCCTCGTCTCGATTCTCGTCATGACCATGCTCCGGCACGTGCCGCCGACCGGTCGTCAGCCGGCACCGGCGTCCTCGCCGGAGGACACGACGGCGGCCGGGTGACTCCACCGACCAGGACCGCGGACGGTTCAGGTCCCTACCCGCACGGACAGCAACGCGACTGGAAGGTAGTTGACACGCCATGAACGACAGCAGGGATCCGGTGGCACAGATCTTCAACTCCGCCGTCGCGGCGCCTGCCATCGGCGCCGCGTGGCAGATCGGCATTCTCGACGCGATACACGACCACGGGGTGCTGAACCTGCCGAAATTCGCCGAGGAGCGGGGACTCCACCTGCCGTCGACCTCCGCGGTCGTGCGGGCGCTGGCCGCGGTCGACATCGTCGAGACCACCGAGAGCAAGGTGGTGCCCGGCGAACACTTCGCCGGGGTCTACCGGAATCGCTCGTTCTTCCACTGGCTGACCATGGGCAGCGGCGCGCTGTTCCGGCGGATGCCCGACGTGCTGCCGGTGGCCAACCGGAAGGGCGAGTTCTACGAGCGGGACTCCGCGGCCATCGCCTTCTCCTGCCGGGAGATGAACACCTTCTGCTACGACCCGTGGTTCTTCGACGTCGTCAACGGCATGACCGACACGCCCGCCGTCGTGGCGGATCTGGGCTGTGGCAGTGGCGAGCGGCTCATCCAGCTGCTGTCCCGCTTCCCGGACGCGGACGCCGTGGGCATCGACATCGCCGAGCCCGCGCTCGGCGAGGCGGCCGCCGCGACCGAGGCGGCGGGACTGGCCGACCGGATCACGCTGGTCGCGGACGACGTGCTCACCATGCGGCCACGAGCCGAGTTCGAGCACGTCGAGCTGCTCACGTGCTTCATGATGGGACACGACTTCTGGCCGCGGCAGCGCTGCGTCAGCACCCTGCGGCGGCTGCGGGAGCTGTTCCCCCGCGTGCGCCGGTTCCTGATCGGCGACGCCACGAGGACGGTGGACGTGGCCGATCGCGACCTCCCGGTGTTCACGCTCGGCTTCGAGGTCGCACACGACCTCATGGGCGTCTTCCTGCCCACGGTCGCCGACTGGGAGTCGGTGTTCGAGGAGGGCGGGTGGGTGCTGCGGGAGAAGCACTGGATCGGGCTGGCCGTGGGCGAAGTGATCTTCGAGCTGGAACCGCGCTGAGGCGGACGACGACAGCAGGACCGCGTCCCGCCCCCTGAGGGAGGGACGCGGTCCGTTTCGTTCGGGCCAGGTGTCCGGCGGACCCGGGATCAGGGTGCAGCGGATACAGCGCATACAGCGCATACAGCGCATACATCGGACACACGAAACGCCCGCCCGCCGTGTGGCGGACGGGCGTTTCGCTCCCCTGTGGTGCCGGCCTGGCGAGGCCGGACGTGGTCAGCAGCCTCCCTTGTCGCCGGTCAGGCTCGCGACCGTGCTGTCGACGGACTCGGTGGCCGCGTTGGCGAAGACCTCCTCGGCCGTCATCGCCATGAAGTGGACGATCGTCTCGTGGTTGGTGGAGGCGACCGCGCTCTCGCACCCGGGCTTGTAGTAGAGGTCCAGCTCGGTGGTACGCGGCGTGAGGTCCGGCTGTTCCTCGGCGCGCAGCCGGGCGACGATCCCCGGGATGTCGTAGTCGAGCCGCACGGTCCGTCGGTAGTAGTCCTCGCCTCGCACGGACACGAGCTCAAGCCCGGTGGTGTCCGGTTCCTCGGCCCCCGGCGGCGCAGCGACGGGCTTCGTCAGCAGGTCGTAGCGGAACATCTCGTCCAGGACGGGTGCCACCTCGGACGGAATCTCCGGGCGGATCCGTTCGTCCCACCACCGCGTCAGCATGCGCTCGACGTCGGGTTCCCGGTACAGGTAGCTGATGGCCGAGCCGACCTCGCCGGTCCCGACGACCACACTCTCCAGTGTGGAACGCAACGGCTCCGCCGCCGGGTCGTCGGTGTTGCGGACCCAGTCGTCGAGCGAGCGCAGGACCGTGGTCTGCCGGAAGCCGACGAGCTCGCGCAGGCCCGCCCAGATGATCCGGAAGACGGCCATCTCGGCGATCACCCTGGCCCAGAAGAGAAAACGCTGCATCTCCTGGTTCTCCGCGAAGGAGACCTGGCGGTTCTTCAGGACGTACTCGAAGTCGTCGTTGTCGCCGCGCACCGAGATGATGCCATGGAACTCACGCCGGTCGCCGTAGTCGGTGTTCGGCAGCAGCAGCATGGGATAGCAGGCGATGCGGGACACGCGCTCGGCGAGCTTGTCGTATCCCGCCATGAACGATTCGACCGTTTCCCCGGGAGCGCCCCAGATCAGCTCCGCGTAACAGTCGAGGCCCTCACGGCTGAGCCACTCGGACAGATCCTCCCAATCGTTGACCTTCATGTTCTTGCGGTTCATCAGTTCGAGAGTGTTGTCGTCGAGCGTCTGCAACGCCAGCGTGAAGGAGCTGCGCATTCCGGCCTCCTTCATCCTGCGGACGATGGAGTAGAACGTCTTCGACTTGTTCTTCGCCCACGACGTCTCCAGTGCCCTGGGGAAGCCGTATTGGTCGCGGATCTCGATCAGGTCCTCGACGAACTGCAGATCACCGGGCAGCAGGCCGAAGTTCGCGTCACAGACCACGATCGTGTGAACGCGCAGTTTGGCGAAGAACTCCAGTTCCGCCCGCAGCCGTTCGCGGGAGAACGCCCGCACCTTCTGGCCCACGGCGCCACCCCAGTAGCAGAACGCGCACTTGTAGGGGCAGCCCCGGTTGGTCTCCATCAGCGCGACGTCGTAACGGAACTCGCCCTGGTCGTCCGTCATCTCGATGGTGTTGGTCAGAAAGGGTGAGGGAATCTCGTCCAGATTCGCGATCCGCTCCCGGTCCGCGGTGGTCAGTACACGGTTCTCCGCGTCCCGGTAGGAGATTCCGTTCACGGCGGCGAGGGTGTCCTCGCCCGCGCCGTCGAGGTAGGCGTGCAGCAGGTCGCGGAAGATGAGCTCGCCCTCACCGTTCACGACCACGTCGACCTCGGGGAACATCGCGAACGTCCGCTCGGCCTGGTTGGCGACGTGTGTGCCGCCGAAGATGACCCAGCCCTGGGGATTGAGCTGCTTGAAAGTCGCCGCGAGTGCGCCGAAGGCGCGGTAGCTCCAGCCGAACACCGAGAACGCCAGCACGTCGGGGACACGGTCGCCGAACAGCTCGTACGCCATGGACGACAGCGTGACCTTGCCCCGGAAGTTCCGGATGTTGATGTCGAATTTCGTGGCGATCGTGTCGTCCGCGAGGGCGGTGGCCTTGAGATATCCGGACGCGAGCGGCATCGATTCGAGTGGCATGTCCCAGATGCCCTGCTGGACGAGATCTACTGTCAGCTTGCCGCTGTCGGGCATAGTCTCCCTCATTTCTCGGCGTGGATGACCGGTCGTTCGGCGAGCGATCACACCAGCAAAAGCATCACACCCCCCTTCCGTTGCAGGCACCTCTTCGAGTGCGGTTCGTACGTTTTCCGGACCAGTCGGTATCGCGGCCGTTGTGTGAGACCGGAACACCACAGAACTGTCGGGAACCGCTACCTCTCGCGTGCGGTATTGCCCGCACCGAGGAAGATGCGGGCGATCCGGTGCGGCTGTGAGGATCTGCGGTGGATCAGGCATGCGCCGTACGACAAAGGGGACGATGTCCGATGGGTTCTCGGCCGCTCACCGGTGACGAGTACGTGGAAAGCCTTCGAGACGGGCGGGAGATCTACCTTTACGGCGAGCGAGTCAAGGACGTGACCGAACACCCGGCCTTCCGGAACGCGACCCGGATGACCGCGCGACTGTACGACGCGCTGCACGATCCCGAGCACCGTTCGGTGCTCACCACCGCCACCGACGCAGGGGGCGAGGGTGAGGGCTTCACCCACCGGTTCTTCACCACTCCCCGCAGTGCCGAGGACCTGGTGGCCGCGCAGCGGGCGATCGCGGGCTGGGCCAGGCTGTCCTACGGCTGGATGGGCCGGAGCCCGGACTACAAGGCGTCCTTTCTCGGCACGCTGGGCGCCAACGCCGAGTTCTACGAACCGTTCGCGGACAACGCGCGGCGCTGGTACCGGGAGTCGCAGGAAAAGGTGCTGTACTGGAACCACGCGATCGTGCATCCGCCGGTCGACCGCCATCTACCGCCGGACGAGGTCTCGGACGTCTTCGTCCACGTGGAGAAGGAGACCGACGCCGGGGTCGTGGTCAGCGGAGCCAAGGTCGTCGCCACGGGATCGGTGCTGACGCACTACAACTTCATCGCCCACTACGGACTCCCGGTCAAGGACGCGAGGTTCGCGCTGGTCGCCACGGTGCCCACGGACGCACCGGGCATGAAGCTGATCTGCCGCCCGTCCTATGCCGCCACCGCGGCCGTGATGGGAAGTCCGTTCGACTATCCGCTGTCGTCCCGGCTGGACGAGAACGACACGATCCTGATCCTGGACAAGGTGCTCATCCCGTGGGAGAACATCTTCATCTACGGCGACGTGAGCAAGGTGCAGATGTTCAGCGGGCACTCGGGATTCGTCGAGCGTTTCACCTTCCACGGCTGCACCCGGCTCGCGGTGAAGCTCGAGTTCATCGCGGGTCTAGTGGCCAAGGCGCTGGAGCTGACCGGGACGGAGGACTTCCGGGGCGTGCGGTCCCGGCTCGGCGAGATCCTCGCCTGGCGTGATCTGTTCCAGGGGCTGTCCGACGCGGCGGCCCGCAACCCGGTGCCGTGGCGCAACGGCGCGGTGCTGCCGAACCCGCGGTACGGCATGGCGTACCGGTGGTTCATGCAGACGGGATACCCCCGGGTGCGTGAGATCGTGTTGCAGGACGTCGCGAGCGGGCTGATCTACCTCAACTCCGGCGCCGCCGACTTCCGGAACCCGGAGATCCGGCCCTACCTGGACAAGTACGTCCGCGGGTCGAACGGCAAGGACGCGGCTGAGCGGGTCAAGGTCATGAAGCTGCTGTGGGACGCGGTCGGTACCGAGTTCGGCGGCCGGCACGAGTTGTACGAGCGCAACTACGCCGGAAACCACGAGAACACCAGGATCGAGCTGCTCACCGCGCGGGAGGCGAGCGGTGAGCTGGACGACTACAAGGCGTTCGTCGACCAGTGCCTCGACGAGTACGACCTCGACGGGTGGACCGTGCCCGACCTTTCCTCGTTTCCCGGATTCGAGGCGCGGCGTTCCAGCATTCTGAACGAGTGACGGCCGGTTCACCGGTCGGTGTGCGTTCACCGCTGGTGTGACACGTGTGGCATCCTGAGCTCGCAGCGTTACGATATGGCCACAGCCCGATCAAGTGCCATACGACGACTAAGGACTGCCCGCATGCCGCAGTACGCGATTCTCATCTATGAGAAGGAAATGCCGGTCGAGGACATCCCGGCCGACGTGATGGAGGCCAACATGGCCGCACCCGCGAAGATCGAGGCGATGGGTGCGCGCGTCGTGGACGAGCAGGCGCTCCAGCCCGCCAGCACGGCCACCACGATCCGCAAGGGCGGCATGGTCACCGACGGGCCGTTTCTGGAGACGAAGGAAGCCTTCGCCGGAATCTTCGTGGTCGAGTGTCGCGATCTCGACCAGGCCATCGAGATCGGCAAGCTCTTGCCGATCATGGAGGGCGGCGTGGAGATCCGGCCACTGCACGAGATGTGACAGGTAGCCGCCGAGCCGGTCGAGTCATGCACGAGACCGACGCCGCCCGTGCCGTCGCGGACGCGCACCGGCGCGAGTGGGCCACGGTGCTCGCCGCGACGGTGCGCGTCGCTCGTGACCTCGACCTGGCCGAGGAGTGCGTCCAGGACGCCTACGTCGCCGCGCTGCGGACCTGGACGGCCGAGGGCGTGCCGGCCAATCCCGGGGCGTGGCTGGTCACCACGGCCCGCCGCAACGTGCTGGACGCACTGCGGCGAGCGCAGGTGTTCCGCGCCAAGATGCCGTTGCTGGCCGTCGACGACGTGGCCGAGGTGAGCCTCGCCGGGCAGTCCGCGTTCGGCGACGACCTGCTGAGCCTGATCTTCATGTGCTGCCATCCCGCGCTGCGCCCGGAAGGCCAGATCGCGCTCACCCTGCGCCTCGTGTGCGGTGTCGAGGCACCGGACATCGCCCAGGCGTTCCTGGTCGCGGAGACCACGATGCGCGCGCGGATCACCAGGGCGAAGAAGAAGATCGCCGCAGCCCACATCCCTTTCCGGGTGCCAGCCGAGCACGAGTTGCCGGAGCGTGTCGACGCGGTGCTGACCGTGATTCACCTGCTGTTCACCACCGGCCACACGGCGCCGTCCGGCGACGACCTCACCCGCACGGATCTGGCCGAACGCGCCGTCGGCCTCGCCCGTACCCTGCACTCGCTGGTGCCGGACGAGCGCGAGGTCCGCGGCCTGCTGGCGTTACTGCTGGTGAACCATGCCCGCCGCACCGCGCGCACCGACGCCACCGGCAGGCTGTTGCGGCTGGAGGAGCAGGACCGGTCTCAGTGGGACCGGGAGATGATCGCCGAGGGGCATCACCTGATCGTGGAGGCGCTGCGTGGCGGGACTCCCGGCCGCTTCGCGTTGCAGGCGGCCATCGCGGGCCTGCACGCGACGGCGCCCACCTACGAGGACACGGACTGGAACCAGGTACTCGTGCTGTACGACGAGCTGCTGAAGGTGTGGCCCTCCCCGGTCGTGGCGCTCAACCGAACCGTGGCCGTGGCCATGGTGGACGGCCCGGTGGCCGCACTGCGCGAGGTCGAGCGCTTGGAACGCGACGAGCAACTGGCCGGTTACCACTACGTTCCCGCCGTCAAGGCCGACCTGTTCCGCCGCCTGGGCTGCCGCGACGACGCCGCTGCGGCCTATCGCACGGCGCTCGACCTGGCGGACAACGAGGCCGAGCGCGTCTTCCTTGCCGACCGGCTGACCGAGTTCACGAGCTGAAGCGGCAGCGAAAAGCTCACCCGGTGACCCGCGGGGGCGGGGTTCACCGGGTGGGCGGTTCAGGTGTTCAGCAGCGGCCCGGGGGCCACCACCCGAACCAGGGGAAGTGCCCGGAGCCGAGCCGGTAGGCCACGATCTCGGCCCGCTCGTCCTCACTCTGCGGCCAGCCACTCGCGGCGAGCACGGTGTTGCCGCTGATACTCACCGGCGAGTTCGACGTTCCCGGCAGCCGGTCCTTCCAGAGCGGCCGTCCGGTCCTGGCGTGGTGGGCGTGGATGACCCCGTCGAAGGTGGTCGTGAACACCACGTCGTTCGTCACCGACGTTCCGCCGTACGGCGACGAGTCGAGCGGCCGGGACCACTTGATGCGCCCGGTGGCGAGGTCCAGTGCGACGAGTTCGCCGGTGCCCTCGGTGAGGGCGGGCATCGACGGTGTGGTCTGGTTCTCCCAGGTCACACTCAAGTTGTTCACCGCGACATACACGGTTCGCCGGTCCACTGCGCCGGGGGCGGGGACACCGCCGAGCGCGCCGGGATACAGGGTGACCGGCAGCTCGGGGAGCTCGTCGTACCTGCCCTCCATCGCGAGCAGGTTGTCGTCGTCGTGCCCGTTGTGCTTGCCGACGGCCGTCTTCCACAGCAGTCGCCCGGTCTCGCGGTCCAGGGTGTAGACGTAACCGGTCTTGCCCGAGGTGACCACGACCGGCCTGCCCCGGACCTCCGTCAGGATCGGCGAGTTCTGCAGATCCCAGTCGTAGATGCCGTGCGGGGTGACCTGGTAATGCCAGACCACCTCGCCGGTGTCGGCGTCCAGTTTCACGACCGAGTTGGAGTAGAGGTTCGCGCCGGGGCGGCTCGATCCCCAGGGGAATTCCTCGGTCCCGACGAACGGGTTGGGATTGGCGACGGCGACGTAGAGATCGCCGTGCTCGTCGAAGGTCGGGGGGTACCACAGGCCGCCGCCGGAGTTGATGTCCGGCCTGCCCCAGAGGTGAGTCGGGACCGTGTGGAACTTCCACTTGGGCTCACCGGTCCGCGCGTCCATCGCCCAGAGCATGCCGACGGCTCCCTCGGCGTTGCCGCCGTCGAGGAAGCTGGGAACCGTCGAGATGTAGACGGTCCCGTCGTGGACGCCGGGCGACATGTCGATGGCCTCGCTGTGGTTGCGCGTGAGCTTGTGCCGCCACAGCTCCTTGCCGGTCCGCGCGTCGAGCCCGAACGCCTCGGTCAGCGTGGCGCCGAACACCATGCCGTCGGCGACGGCGACGCCGTTGGGGCCGTTGGTGTGCGAGTCGTACATCTTGGTCCACAGCACCCGGCCACTGCGCTGGTCGATCGCGTAGACGTTGGAGTCGAGGTCCTGGGTGTAGACCACGCCGTCAACCACGATCGGTGAGGCGGCGTAGCCACCCGGCCACTGGTCGGTGGGCGCCTCGATGGGCACGGACCACGCTGGTCGCAGGTGGCGGACGGTCCAGGAGTTGATCGGCCCGTCCACCGCTCGGGTGCCGGACTGATCAGCGTTGGGCTGGGTCCACGTGCTTCCGTGGCAGTAGTGGTGGGGCCGAGGTAGGGCCTCGGTGGCGTGGGCCGCGGTCAGCGTGGTCGCGCCCAGCACGGTCACGGCGATCGCGGCGACGCCGCGTTTCCAGCGGTTAACGATCATCTTGCTCGCCTTCCCAGTCGTCCCAACGCCAGAGGCACCCGGTTCCGGGCTCGGCGCGGACACCGTGGTCGGTCATCTCGAACTGTCCGAAATCGAGGACGTAGAGCGCGCCGTCGGCCGGTCCGACCGCGACGTCGATGGGGCGGTGTGTCTTCTGCCCTGCGGGCAACGGCCGTGTCGATCCGTCCTCGGGATCGACGAGCACGAGGTGGCGGCCCACGGTGGGGTGTCCGGGGGGTGCGGTCATCGGCGTCTCGTCACCGAACAGCGCGACCACGAGCTTGCCGGAGGGGGTCACGGCGAACTTCGTCGCCGAGACGTGCGGATCGAACTCGACGAGGGCGGCTTCGGGTGGCGGTAGCGTCTCGTGCTCGGTCAGTAGAAAGCCCAGCTCGGGCCCGCGCACCGGCCGGAACCGGGGGTCGGTGACCGGCACGCCTCCGACGAAGTCCGGCCAGCCGTACCAGCGGCCCTGCCGCACCTCGTACAGCAGGTCGGGCGCGTTGCCGATCGGGCGGCTGCCGCGGTCGTCCGCGCCCTGGTCCAGTGCGAGCAACCGGCCGTCCGGCAGGAAACCCAGGCCGAAGGCGTTACGCAGCCCCCAGGCGACGAGTTCCAGGTTCGAACCGTCCACATCGCACCGCATGACCGCCGCCGTACACGGCACGGTGCCGGTCACACGCTGCCCGGGTCGCGTTTCCGTCCCGAACGGAACGAATCCGCCGGTCGAGGTCGTGGCGCCCGGCTCGTCGCCGAACGGGTCGGAGGTTGTCCTGTCCGACCCGGCCAGCGTGATGTCGAGGCCCGGGATGTCGTGTGCGTGGGGAAGGCGTTTGAGCCAGCCGATCTCGTAGGCGTCGAGGCCGATGACGCCCAGGTTGGACATGGCGCCCTGGCTGAAGTAGAGCTTCTCGTCCGGGCCGATCGCCGCCATGTTCGTGTGGTAGTTGCCCGGCCCCGGCAGGGAATCGACCACGGTCGAGCGTGACCCGTCGGCGCGGATTCGCGTGATCCGCCCGGCGCCACCCTCGGAGACGAAGGCCTCGCCCGCGTGCAGGCACAGGCCGGTGACCGGCGCGGCCAGCCCGTCGGCGATCACCTCACCTCGCAGGTCGCGGCCGGGGTTCTCGATCCGGTGGACCCGGCCCCCGGGTCGGGCACCACCGAACGGCAGGCCGGACTCCGCGACACAGGCCGATCCGTCGGTGTCGAAAGCGATGCTAGTCGGGAAATCCAAGCCGTTCATGACAATGACGGGTTCTGACACGGGCGCCTCCCGGAATTGGTTGTGAGTGAGGATAGTGCGGCAATGCGTGCGGTACTTCTCGCCGAATGCGCGACCGACAGGAATCCGGGGCGACGAGGGGCGGGCCGGTTCGGGTGCCGTGCGGGGCCGCCCGTGGTTCTTGCAGGATGCCTTTTTCGTCGCCGTGGCTTTTGTCGGGGTGGCGATGTCGGCGGAGTCGTGGTTAAAGTCGTCGGCGACGGCCCCGCAGTCCGGTGGCAGTCGTCTCGACAAGCCCCGATTCTTTGGCGGCGAGGAGCGAATCTTATGGTTGACGACACGATTGTGCCGGCCGAGCGGTTCGGACCCGATTTTCTCCAGGACCCACATTCGACGTATTCGCGGTTGCGCCGCGAGGCGCCGGTGCAGCGGGTCGTGTTGCCCGCGGGATTGCAGGCATGGGTCGTGACCCGGTACGACGACGTGCGGGCCGCGCTGGCGAATCCCGGGCTGCGCAAGGACTTCCGGCGCTACCCTGACCTGTTCGCCCGCAACACCATGCGCAACCAGCCCGGCTTCGTGCATCCCGCGCTCGTCGCGCACATGCTGAACATGGACCCGCCCGACCACGTCCGGCTGCGCAAGCTGGTCACGAAGGCGTTCACCCTGCGCCGGATCGAGGCGATGCGGCCCCGGATCGAGGAGATCACCACCGACCTGCTGGACGCGATGGCGGGTGCGGAGAGGGTGGATCTCGTCGAGGCGTTCGCCTTCCCGCTGCCGATCACCGTGATCTGCGAGATGATCGGCATGCCCGCGGAGGACCTCGACGGCTTCCGGTCCTGGTGCAACACCCTGATCTCGGGCGGGGAACCCGACGAGGTGCAGCACGCGGCCGACGCGACCAAGGCCTACCTGCTGGAACTGATCGCCAAGAAGCGCGAGGAACCCGTCGAGGACCTGTTCGGCGCGCTGGTACACGCCCGCGAGGACGGCGACCAGCTGACCGAGACAGAGCTCGTGTCGATGGTGTTCCTCCTGCTCGTCGCCGGTCACGAGACGACGGTGAGCCTCATCGCCTCCGGCGTGCTGTCGCTGCTGCGGAACCCGGAACAGTTCGCCGAGTTGCGGGCCGACCGGTCTCTGCTGCCCGGCGCCATCGAGGAGTTCCTGCGCTACGAGGGCCCGTTGAACATGGCGACCTTCCGCTACACCAACGAGCCCACCGAGATCGGCGGCGTGGAGATTCCCGCCGACGAGTTCGTGATGCTGGCGTTGACGTCGGCCAACCGGGACGAGGAGCAGTTCCCGGAGCCGGACACCCTCGACCTGCGGCGGGACACCACGGGGCACATGGCGTTCGGGCACGGCATCCACTACTGCCTCGGCGCTCCGCTGGCCCGGATGGAGGCCGAGATCGCGTTCAACCACCTGCTCGACAGGTTCGACCACATCGAACTCGCCGCGACGACGGAGGGTCTGCGGTGGCGCGAGGGTGTGGTGATCCGGAGCCTGGAGGCCCTTCCGGTCCGCATCGGCTGATCCGGCGCGAGTACGGCGCCGGCGGGGACGGGGACACGGCCCGGCACACGGCCGGGCCGCGACGGGGTGGCGGACGGGGAGGTGTGGACGGCATGACGGACGACACGTCTGGCCAACGCGGCTCGCGCGAGCCGCGGCGCCGAAGCGGCGCGGGAGGTGCCTCGGGGTCCGTGGTCGAGGCTCAGGAGGCGCGGATCGTGCTGGCGCCCCAGCTGGGGCGGGGCCTGCGGTGGAGCGACGTCGTCACCGCGATGGCGGCGGAGCGGGACCTCTCCGCCGGGGAGGCGGACGGGCGATGAGCGGCCCCGGCGAGCCTGACATGGCGTCGCTGCGGCAGGGGCACCGCAAGCTCCGCGACGAGATCATGGCCGGGGACAGCAGGGCGCTCGACCGCCAGCACGGACTGGGCAAGCGCACGGCGCGCGAGCGGTTGGAGCTCCTGCTCGATCCTGGATCGTTCGTCGAGGTCGATCTGTACCGGCGGCATCAGGTTCACTCGGCCCACCTCAAGGCCCGGCCGCACACCGACGGCGTCGTCGCGGGTTCGGGCACCATCGAGGGTCGCCGGGTGTTCGTCTACGCCCAGGACTTCTCGATCTTCGGGGGCTCACTGGGCGACGCGCACGCTTCGAAGATCCACAAGGTGATGGATCTCGCGATGTCCACCGGCTCACCGCTGATCGCCCTCAACGACAGCGGGGGCGCGCGGATCCAGGAGGGGATCACCGCGCTGCACGGCTACGGCGGAATTTTCCGCAGGCAGGTCGCGGCGTCGGGCATCATCCCCCAGTTCAGCGTGATCATGGGGCCGTGTGCGGGCGGAGCGGCGTACTCGCCCGCGTTGGCCGACTTCACGTTCATGGTCCGCGACACCGCCAGCATGTACCTGACCGGTCCCGACGTGGTGGAGGCGGTCAGCGGCGAGCGGGTCTCGCACGACGAGCTCGGCGGGGCGGACGTCCACGGTTCCCGCTCGGGCGTGGCGACTCTCGTGTACGACGACGAGACCACCTGTCTGCACGACGTCCGGTACCTGGTCTCGATGTTGCCGGGCAACAATCTCGACCCCGCACCGCGTACCCCCGAGTGCGGCGCCCAGCACGACGAACGTCCGTCGCTGGCCGAGCTGGTGCCTGCCGAGCCGAACCGGCCCTACGACATGCGCGACGTCGTCGCGCAGCTGGTCGACGACGGCGCCTACTTCGAGCTGCACGAGGACTGGGGCCGCAACATCCTCTGCGCGTTCGCCCGGATCGACGGCGAACTCGTCGGTGTCGTCGGCAATCAGCCGATGGTGCTGGCGGGCGTGCTGGACCGGGTCGCCTCACAGAAGGCGGCCCGGTTCGTCCGCTTCTGCGACGCCTTCAACATCCCGCTGGTCACGCTGGTGGACGTGCCGGGCTTCCTTCCGGGCACGGAGCAGGAGAGCGCCGGCATCATCAGGCACGGCGCCCAGCTGCTCTACGCCTACTGCGAGGCGACGGTGCCGCGTATCCAGGTCATCCTGCGCAAGGCGTACGGCGGCGCGTACATCGTGATGGACTCCCGGTCCATCGGCACCGACCTGTCACTGGCCTGGCCGACCAACGAGATCGCGGTGATGGGCGCCGAGGGCGCGGTCAACGTCCTGTTCCGCCGCGAACTGGCGGCCTCCGCCGACCCCGGGGCCAGGCGGGAGGAACTGGTGGCCGAGTACGCCACGCAGTACCTGCATCCGCACTACGCGGCCGAACGCGGCCTGGTCGACGACATCATCGATCCCGCGTCGACGCGGATGGCCGTGGCCGCGGGGCTGGCGATGCTGCGGGAGAAGCGGCATCGTCCGGCGGCCCGCAAGCACGGCAACATCCCGTTGTGACGGGCGGGGCCCCAAAAGGCCCCGCCCGCGACGTTCACTCCCGGCTATCGGCTACCGGCCACCTGTTCGTGGCGCGTGACCGGGACGGCATGCGCATCGTCACCGTCCTTCCCACCCGCGATTCCGTCGTAGGGGGAACGTGGCCTCGGCACCGGCACCGACCGGTCGAAGGAGTTCGCCACCTCACGCCGTTCCTTCCACAAGTGGTAGAGCGCGATGGCGAAGATGACGCTGCCGACGACGTTGGCGACGAAGTGCCACCAGACTCGGTAGGTCGTGAGTCCCGAACCCGGGTCGAGCAGTCCGAAGAAGGTCGAGAACCCGATGGCCTGACTCGCGCCGAGTGCGACCGACAGCGTCAGCACCACGTGTTCGACACCGTGTATCCCCTGCATGATCGTGCCCATGACGCCCCACCTGCGGGCTCGGGTGTGCAGCGCCCTTCGGGTGATCAGCACGACACCGACCAGCCCGGCCAGGAAGATGAAGTTGCCGACCATGTGGAGGATCTCCATGCCGAGCGAGGGCTTGTCGGGCGCCACCTGGCCGAACCCGTCGGCGAGCCCGGTGCCGAGCGGTGTCATCCACGCCTTCTCGTTGGGGTGCGCGACCCAGTACCCGACCTGGGCGAAGTGCTCCTGCACATGACCGAGCTGCCCCAGCATCCCCAGGATGATCACACCGGCGGACCCGTGGTAGACCCACGGGCGTACCGCTCGTCGGTTGGCGTAGGCCAGCACCGCGACCGCGGCCCACATGCCGACCGCCCAGAGAAGTAACCCGACGGCACCAACCGATTCCAGGTAGAGCGCCCCGGGTGAGCTAACAGAATGATTCATACAGACACACCTCCGGCCGTATCGAGACCAGTATGGTGCGGTGCCTATGCTGAAATAGCTTCACAAATGCGGAATCCGCGGGGGAGACTTGCCGTTCGTCAGCCGCGATCCTCCGGCCTCGCGATCACGGCCCCCACGACGAAGTCCGGGTAGTGCTCGGCCACGCCATCGACGTCCGGGAGGATCGTCACGTCACCGAGGCCCACGGCCTCGAAGGTGGCGCGCCAGGCCGCGGGTGTCAGGAAGCCGTGCGTCGGCCGCCGCACCGGGTCGGTGACCACGTCGGTGAAGCTGTCCAGGAAGTCGAAGATGAGTTCCGCGTGGATCGGCCGGGCGAGTTTGGTGGGACGCACGCATTCGGAGACCACGACCGCGCCGCCCGGTTTGAGCGCCCTGGCGGCCTCGGTCACGACGAAGTCGAGGTCCGGTGCCACGTGAAAGCAGTTGACGGAGTAAACCACGTCGAACGTGCCCGGCTCGACCCCCTGGGCGGCCCACGGCACGGTCATGTCCAGCCTGGCGGACTCCACCGTCGTCGACGCGGACGCGGCGGCCTTCGCCGCCCGCTCACCGTGCCGGGCGAACGTTTCCGCCACCTCGGTAAAGCGGTAGTGCGAGACGGCGGAGCCGAGTGACCGCAGCGCCTGCTCGGCGGCGCTGCCACAGCCACCACCGATCTCGAGGATCGCGAAATCGCCGCCCGACACGGGAGCGAGACGGGAGAGCGCCTCGGCGCCGACCGTGTTGTTGATGGCGTACAGGAGGTTGTCGTTGGAGAAGTAGCGCAACCAGAGCGGCAGCGCGTCGGGAGCGAACAGGATCTCGTCGCCGCTCGCCTCGCCCCGGAAGTAGCGATCCGCCCCGTCAGCCAGCGTGCGCAGGATCTCGGCGGCGACCTCGGCTCCGGGTGCGCGGGCCGCGAGTTCCGCCGCGACGGTGTCGAACTCCTCCACCACGGCAGCACCGGGAAGGTAGTGCTCCCCCCGCCTGGCGAGGACGCCCGTGTCCGCGAGCCGCTCGTACATGAACCGCAGCGGCACCGTCCGGCGCCACGGAATCGACAGTTGCCGCCGGACCTGCTGCACAGTCACGCCGTTGGCCGGTGGCAGCGCGCCGATCGACGCGAGGATGCCGTGGGCGGTCGTGTCGACGAGCCGGGCGAACGTCTCGTTCGCCGCGAGGAACTCGAACGTGAACAGGTCACGGACCCGCTCGTCGGCGATGGCGGCACGCAGTGTCGTGAACTCCGCCGCCCGGGGATGCCGGCCGGGCCGGACGTCCCGGTTCTCGGTGCGCTCGCTCATGGGGCCACCCTTTCCGTGCGTGGCGGGCTCAGGCCGAGACGTCGTCGGCCGGGGTCGGGTCGTGGACTGTCATGGGGAGCCCGCCGCCGAGGCGCAGCGACATCATCGGTTCCGGCCTGATCCGGTGCCCGGGCTGCTCCACCAGCAGGAGGTCCCGCATCAGCAGGGAAAGCACGAACGTGGCCTCCATCATCCCGAGATGGTTGCCGACGCAGAACCGTGGACCGGCCCCGAACGGGATGTGGGCGTACCGGGCGCGGTCGGCCGGTACGTCGGGGTCGAACCGTTCGGGATCGAAGCGTTCGGGCTCCGGCCAGTAGCGCGGGTGGCGGTGCAGGGTGTAGGGGCAGATCAGCACCTCCGCACCGGCGGGCACGCGGTAGTCGCCGATCACGTCGTCGGCCACCGCCCTGCGGGGAAGAATCCAGACCGGCGGGTAGAGCCGCATCGCCTCCTGCAGCACCATGTTCGTGTAGCGCAGCCGGGGAAGGTCCGCATAGGTCGGTCGCCGCCCGCCGAAGACGGCCACGGCCTCCTCGTGCAGGCGCTCCCGGACGCGGGGATGGCGCCCGACCAGGTGCAGGGTCCAGCCCACCGTGCTCGCGGTCGTCTCGTGCCCCGCCAGCAGCAGCGTCACCAGTTCGTCGCGCATGCGGCGGTCGGCGACCCTCCGGTCGGGCTCCTTGGCGGTGGAGGCGATGAGCCGGGTCAGCACGTCGTCGCCGGTCCCGGAAGGCTGGGCATTCCGCCGCGCCACCAGTTCGTTCACGACCCGCTCCAGCTGGGCGCGGGCCCTGCGGAACGAACGCTGCCCGCGCAGCGGCAACCATCGCGGCACCAGGCCCAGGGTCTCCATCTCGAACATCGCCTGGTCCTGGACGGCCTCGAACGAACTCTCGACCGAGTCGAACGCCCCGAGGTCGGTGTCCATCAGCGTGCTGCCCAGCACGCCCAGCGTGAGCGCGGTGACCTCGGTCAGAACGTTCACCGGCACTCCGGTGCCCCGATGGGCACGCAACCGCTCGACGAGCTCCAGCGCCTCCTCGATGATCACGTCGGCCCGCGCGGCGATCCGCTTGTGCTGGAACACCGGCTGGATGGTGCGGCGCTGTTCCTTCCACAGCGCGCCCTCACTGGTCAGCAGGCCGTCGCCCAGCGCACGTTTGGCCTCGGTGTAGCCGATGCCCTTGTGGTAGTTCGCCGCGTTGTCGGCGAGCACGTGCTTGGCGTGGTCGGGATGGTTGAAGATGTAGAGCTGCTTCGGGCCGATCGCCACCCGCACCGCGTCGCCGTACTCGCGGACCGCCTCGCTCATCAGGCCGAGCCGGTCGGCGCGAAGCTGGCGCAGAATGCGTGGTGCCTCCCGGCGGGGTGGGCCCGGAGGCACCCGGCCGCCGACGGCGCTCATGGTCGGTACTCCGCAACCTCAGTCACTGTTCACACTCCTGCGTCGGCAAAAGCATTTCCGAAAGACGCCGCCGTGGCACGCCACCAGGAGCCGGATCTGTTGTCCGCAAAACGGTGTCGTGGCCCGACGGCAATCGTCGGCGCGGAATGAGAACGGCCGCATCTCCCGCAATGCGGTGTCCCGTGACGAGGGCCGTATCGAAGAAACCGCCGGATCGGCACCCGAAGAGAAGGTCTGCGCCCAGTGCGGCTGCACACTCGACAGTGAACCAAAAAATCGCGTCGAAGAGGCGGTACAGGTTTGAGCACCGAGCGGATCGCGATCGTGGGCATCGGGCTTCGTTACCCCGACGCCGCCAGCACCAAGGACCTCTGGGACAACGTCCTTGCCGGGCGACGTGCCTTCCGCAGGCTGCCCGACGAGCGGATGAACCACGCGGACTACTATTCGCCGGATCCGAACGCGACGGACCGCTTCTACACCCAGAAAGCGGCCGTGCTGCGGGACTACCAGTTCGATCGGCTCAAGTACAAGGTCGCGGGCAGCACCTTCCGGTCGACGGATCTCACGCACTGGCTGGCGCTGGACGTCGCGGCGGCGGCGCTGGCCGACGCCGGCTTCCCCGATGCCGAGGGCCTGCCAAGGGAGACGACCGGTGTGGTCTTCGGCAACAGCCTGACCGGTGAGTTCTCCCGCGCCAACCTGATGCGGCTGCGCTGGCCCTACGTCCGGCGCACTCTCGCCGCCGCGCTGACCGCCAAGGGTTGGGACGACGACGAGACCGGTGCTTTCCTGCGTGACCTCGAACCGGTGTACAAGGCCCCGTTCCCACCCGTGGACGAGGACACCCTTGCGGGCGGGCTCTCCAACACCATCGCGGGCCGAACCTGCAACTACTTCGACCTTCGCGGCGGCGGCTACACCGTCGACGGTGCCTGCTCGTCGTCGCTGATCTCGGTCGCCACCGCGGCCAAGGCACTGACCGACGGCGACCTCGACGTCTGCCTGGCCGGAGGTGTGGATCTGTCGATCGATCCGTTCGAGGTCATCGGTTTCGCCAAGACCGGTGCGCTGGCCACGGACGAGATGAAGGTCTACGACAGCGACTCCAACGGTTTCTGGCCGGGCGAGGGCGCGGCCGTCGTCGTGCTGATGCGCGAGTCCGAGGCTTTGGACCGCGGACTGCGCGTGTACGCCTCGATCACCGGTTGGGGTATCTCGTCGGACGGCAAGGGCGGCATCACGCGCCCGGAGGCCGGAGGGCACCGGCTCGCCCTCAGCCGCGCCTACGCCCGAGCCGGTTACGGCGTCCAGACCGTCGGATACTTCGAAGGCCACGGCACCGGCACCGCGCTCGGCGACGCCACGGAACTCGACGCGATCGGCTCGGCGCTGCGCGATGCCGACCCGGCCGCCGCGCCCGCCGCGATCAGTTCGGTCAAGGGCAACTTCGGCCACACCAAGGCCGCGGCCGGTGTCGGCGGACTGATCAAGGCGGCGTTGTCGGTCCACCACCAGGTCATCCCGCCCGCGACCGGGCACAACGAGCCCCACCCGAAACTCACCGGAGAACTGCCGGCCCTGTACGTCCCGCGCGAGCCGGGACTCTGGCCCGCGGACCGGCCGATCCGGGCCGGGGTGTCGGCGATGGGTTTCGGTGGCATCAACACGCACATCGCGCTCGAACAGGCGCCGGGAGCGACCCGGCACACGGAGCTGCCCGCGCGCGCGGTGACGCTGACGTCCGGGAGGCAGGACGCCGAACTTCTGCTGCTCGACGCCCCCGACCACGCCGCGCTGCGCGAGCGGGTCGCCGGCCTGATCGAGCTGGCGTCCGTGCTGTCGTTCGCCGAGGTCTCCGACCTGGCCGGAACACTGGCCGAACAGCTGTCGGGCGCTCCGGTGCGAGCGGCCATCGTGACCACCGGCCCCGATGACGCCGTCGCGAAGCTCGGCAGGCTGCTGGCCGCGCTCGACGGCGGTGAGCGCAGCGTGTTCACCGCGGACGGGATCTTCCTCGGCGACCGGGCGGCGGCCCCGAGGATCGCCTTCCTGTTCCCCGGCCAGGGTTCCGGGCAGGGATCGGTCGGCGCGCTTCGCCGCCGGTTCGCCGCCGCGCAGGCCGTGTTCGAGCGGGCGGGCGTGCCGGACGGTGGTGACCAGGTCGCCACCCAGGTGGCGCAGCCGCGCATCGTCGCGGGCTCGGTCGCGGCGCTGCGGGTGCTGCACGCGCTGGGGGTCGGCGCCGACATCGCGGTCGGCCACAGCCTCGGCGAGCTGACCGCGCTGGCCTGGGCCGGTGCCCTGGACACCGACGACGTGCTACGGCTGGCCACGGTGCGTGGTGAGGTCATGGCCGACGCGAGCCAGGGCGGGGGCGCGATGGCGGGCCTGGCCACCGATCCGGACGGAGCCGAACGACTGTTCGGTGACGAACAGGTGGTCATCGCGGGGTACAACGGTCCGAACCAGACAGTGATCGCCGGTGAGAGCGACGCCGTGGACCGGGTGTGCGAGCGAGCGCGCGCCGAGGGGATCACCGCGAACCGGATCAACGTCTCGCACGCCTTCCACTCGCCGCTGGTCCGGCCGGCCTGCGCCGCGATGGAGCGCCGGCTCGGTGAGTTCACCTTCCTGCGCCCGGCCCGCGCCGTGGTGTCGTCGGTGACCGGAAAGCCGCTCGATCCGGACACCGACCTCCGGACGCTGCTGCGGGACCAGATCTCGAACCCCGTGCGGTTCCACGAGGCCGCCGCGGAAGCCACCGCCGGAGCGGATCTGGCCGTCGAACTCGGCCCGGGCAGGGTGCTCGCGGGACTGCTGCGTGACATCGCACCGGACACGCCGGTGCTCTCGGTCGACACCGACAGCCGGTCGCTCTCGCCGCTGCTGTCGGTGCTCGGCGCCGCCTTCACCCTCGGCGCCGGGGTCGACACGGAGGCGTTGTTCGCGGGCAGAATGCTGCGACCGCTGCCCTCGGACGGCGGATTCACCTTCCTCACGAACCCCTGCGAGACAGCGCCCGAGTTCGCGGTCGGACAGACCATTTCCGCCGACAATGCACTCCCGTCCGGGACCGTCACCGACGGGGCGGCCGTGGCCGAGCCCGGTGACACCGAGATGTCGACGCTCGACCTGCTGCGCAGGCTGGCCGCCCAGCGGGTCGAGCTGCCGTTGGAGGCCGTCACCGCGGCCACCCACCCGCTCGACAACCTGCACCTCAGTTCGATCACCGTGGGCCAGCTCGTCAACGACACCACGCGGCAGCTCGGCCTGCCCCCGCTGGAGGCGACCACCAACTTCGCCACCGCCACTCTGGGCGAGATCGCCGGGCTGATCGACGAGCTGGCCGAGTCCGCGCAGGGCGAAGGGCAGGGTGGCGGCAACGAGGTGGCCGGTATCGGGCAGTGGGTGCGCCCGTTCGCCGTGGAGCACGTGGCGGTGAGCCCGCCGGACGTCCAGGTCGGTACCGGCCCGGCCCGAACCTGGCAGGTGTTCGCCCCGGACGGCCACCCGCTCGCCGAACGGCTGCGCACCGCGCTGTCGCATGCCGGTCTCGGTCACGGCGTGCTGCTGTGCCTGCCGGACAGCGGGCAGGAGCACGTCGAGCTGTTCCTTGCGGCGGGCAAGGCCGCCACGGCCGCGGCGCCGGGCACGCGCTTCGTCGTCGTCCAGCACCGGTTCGGAGCCTCCGGGCTGGCCAGGACCGCGTTCCTGGAGGCCGCCGAGGTACCGACCACGATCGTCACGCTGGCGGACGTCGCCCCCTCGACCGAGGCCGCGGTGGACGAGGCCGTGCGGCGAGTGGTCACCGAGACCACCGCCACCACGTCGTTTCGCGAGGTCCGGTACGACGCCGACGGCGGGCGAACGGAACCGCTGCTTCGAGTCCTGCCGCCGTCGGCGGAGCCGGG
Source organism: Saccharomonospora piscinae (assembly GCF_005862235.1). Taxonomy (GTDB): domain Bacteria; phylum Actinomycetota; class Actinomycetes; order Mycobacteriales; family Pseudonocardiaceae; genus Saccharomonospora; species Saccharomonospora piscinae. The sequence goes on from NZ_VCEK01000003.1 coordinate 275,320, forward strand.
GACCGGCACACCGCTCGACTCCTCCGACGTCCTTCTGGTGACCGGAGGTGCCAAGGGGATCACGGCCGAGTGTGCGCTGGTCATGGCGAAGGACTCGGGTGCCAGCCTCGCGCTGATCGGCAGGGACGACCCCGACCGCGACGACGAGATCTCGGCCAACCTGGCCAGGATGGCCGCCGCGGGAGTGTCCTGCCACTACGAGCGCGCCGACGTCACCGACCCCGAACAGGTCGCCGCCGCCGTGGCGCGGTTCGGCGCCGAACTCGGCCCGATCACCGCGGTGATGCACGGTGCGGGCCGCAACGAACCCGCCGCGCTCGCCACCCTGACCGAAGAGCGGTTCCACCAGACACTCGCAGTCAAGATCACCGGACTCCGCTCGGTCCTCGACGCGGTGGAGGAAAACCGGATCAAGCTGCTGGTGACCTTCGGCAGCATCATCGGCCGGGCCGGACTGCGCGGCGAGGCGCACTACTCGACCGCCAACGACTGGATGAGCGAACTGGCCGCCGAGTTCCAGCGCGCGCACCCACAGGCGCGGGTCCTGGCGATGGAGTGGTCGGTGTGGTCGGGCGCCGGGATGGGCGAGCGGCTCGGCGTGGTCGAGGCACTCATGCGCGACGGCATCACCCCGATCTCCGTTGAGGACGGGGTGCGGGTGTTGCGCCAGGTGCTGGCCGATCCGTCGGCCGGGCCCATCGTGACGATCACCGGCCGGATGGGCGGCCTGCCCACGCTGCCTCTCGACTCCACCCAGGAGCTTCCGCTGACCCGCTTCGTCGACCGGGTGCTGGTTCACTACCCGCACGTCGAGCTGATCACCGAGGTGGAGCTGTCGCCCGGGAGCGACCCCTACCTGTCCGATCACTCGCTGGACGGCGACCTGCTGTTCCCCGCGGTGCTGGGCATGGAGGCGATGACGCAGGTGGCGACGGCCGTGCTCGGCCGAACCGGCACCCCGGTGCTGGAGAACGTCGAGTTCCTGCGGCCGATCGTGGCCCGCCCCGGCGCGGCGACGTCGGTGCGGTTGGCGGCGCTGGTCCACGACACCGAGACGGTTACGGTGGCACTGCGCACCAAGGACACCGCGTTCGGTGCCGACCACTTCCGCGCCACCGTCCGGCTGCCCCGGGAGCCGCTGCCCGGCGACGAAGCCGGAACGGAGGCCACCCGGCTTCCGCTGGTGCCGGTCGATCCGATCACCGAGCTCTACGGCACGGTGATGTTCCAGGGCAAACGGTTCCAGCGCCTGCTCGGCTACCGGAGGGCGAGTGCCCGGCACGCGGTCGCGGAGCTGTCGACCACCACACCGGCACCGTGGTTCGCCGCCTACCTGCCGCAGACCCAGCTCCTGGCGAACCCAGGTACGCGCGACGCCGTGATGCACGCCCTGCAGTGCTGCGTCCCGGACGCGACGCTGCTGCCGCAGAGTGTGGAGAAGCTGTTCCTGGCGGACCCGGCCGACCAGGACACCGAGTTCGTGGTCCTGGACGCGAGGGAGCGGGCGCGGGACGGGGACAGCTACGTGTACGACATCGACGTGCTGAACCCCTCCGGCCGGGTGGTCGAGCGCTGGCAGGGGCTGACGTTGCGGGCGGTGCAGCACCAGGACGGCTCGGGACCGTGGGTTCCCGCGATGCTCAGCGGCTACCTGGAGCGGGCGCTGGAGCGGGTGCTCGGCGGCTCCCGCGCGGTCGTCGTCGAGCCGGATCCGGTACCGGGCGTCCCCGCCGACCGGCGTGCGCAGACGGAGCTGGCGGTCAGCCGCTGTCTCGGTCGCCCGGTGTCGGTGCGGTACCGGCCGGACGGCAGGCCGGAGGTCGACGGCGCCACGATGTCGGCCTCCCACGGTGCCGGTGTGACGCTCGCGGTGGCCGGTGACGGCAGGCTCGGCTGTGACGTCGAGGCGGTGGCGCAGCGCAGCGCCGCGGACTGGGCCGGGCTGCTCGGGGACGCGCTCGGCGATGTCCGCGACGTGGTGGCGGCGGAGTGCGGCGAGGACGCCGACGCGGCCGGTACCCGGCTCTGGTCGGCGCTGGAGTGCCTGCGCAAGGCCGGGATCACCGACCGGACCCTGACCGTGTACCGGGCCCACGAGGACGGCTGGGTGGTGCTGTCGGCGGGCGACGTGCGAGTGGCCACCTGGAAGACCACCGTCAACGGCTCGGCGGCACCGGTGGTGTTCGCCGTGCTGTCCACACAGGAGTGAGCAACCGCACGAGCGAGAGGGCATTCGAATGAACGACACACTGGCCGTGACCTCGGCGATGAAGGCAGACGGGGTGAAGGTCCAGCACCTGTTGTCCGGCCTCGACGCGGCAGGTTGGGCGAGCCCGACCCCCGCGCCGGGGTGGACGGTCGCCGACCAGGTGGCTCACCTGGCCGCGACCTTCCAGCGGGCCTGGCTGGCGGCCTCCGACCCACCCGCCTTCGCGGAGGTCATGCGGAACGCGAAGCCCGACCTTGAGGACGAGGTCGCCGCCGTGATGCGGCCATACCTCGCGTTGCCGACCGACGAGCTGGTCGACCGCTGGTACGACGAGCTGCTCAGGGCGGCCGACGCACTCGCGGCGGTGCCGGAGGGCGAGGAGGTGCCATGGCTGGTCAACCCGCTGCCGCCTGCCGTGCTGGCCAGCGGGGGCATGATGGAGCTGTTCGCCCACGGCCAGGACATCGCCGACGCGCTGGGCAAGCCCCTCGAGCGCACCGACCGGATCGCCCCGCTCGTCGGGTTCGTCGTCCACACCCGGCACTTCGGCTACCTCGCACGGCAGGAGACGCCGCCCGAAGACGACTTCCGGTTCGAGCTGACCGCACCGTCAGGTACTTTGTGGACGTTCGGTCCGCCGGACGCTCCGCAGCGCATCGAGGGCCCCGCGCTGGATCTGTGCCTGCTGGCCGCCCGACGTCGGCACCATGCGGACCTGTCGCTGGTGGCCACCGGTGAGCACGCCGCACACTGGCTGGAGATCGCACAGGCATACCGCGGTCCCGCGGGTGCGGGCCGCCAGCCTGGCCAGTTCGCGGATGCGCCGACCACTCCGGGCCCGGCGTAGCCGCGCCGGGAGCCGGTGGGTCTCAAGTGAGGGATCGCCGGTAGAAGTGCCCCCACTGTTCGAGCTGGTCCACGAGGGTGCGCAGACTCTGCCCGATCTCGGTCACGGAGTACTCCACTTTGGGCGGTACCTGCGGGTACACGGTGCGCAGTACCAGGCGGTCGGCCTCCAGCTCGCGGAGCTGCCGGGTCAGCATGCGAGGGGTGATCCCGGGCAACGCCCTGTCGAGCTCGCCGAACCGCTTGGTGCCGTCCAGCAGATGGCGCAGGATGACGAGTTTCCACTTCCCGCCGATGACCTCCATGGCCGCCTCGACCGTGCAGTCGTCGGCCAGGTCGTCGAGACGAGGACGCATGCGAGCTCCTTGAACTGGTGACTATACAAACTGATAGTACGGGTAAAAAAAGACAGTACTTGTTCGAGTGGCCTGTGCGGTAGAGGCTTCCCGCATGAGTGCGATTCAGCGTGTAAGCCACGATCCCGATTGGTACGAGCCCTACCGCATCTCGCTGGCGATCAAGGCTGGCGGACTCGTGTTCGTCTCCGGGCAGGCCGGCATCGACGAGCACGGCCGCACCGTCGGCGCGGGTGACTTCGACGCGCAGGCACGTCGTGCGCTGCACAACCTCGCGACCGTGCTGGAGCAGGGTGGTGGCAGCCTCGCCGACGTCGTGAAGGTGACGATCATGGTGACCGACATGAGCTACCTCGACCGGATCGTCGCGCTGCGCGAGGAGTACTTCACGAGGCCCTACCCCGCCGACACGTTGGTGCAGGTGGCCGGTCTCGCCCAGCCCGACTGGCTGGTGGAGATCGACGCGATCGCGATCGCCCGATGAGCGTCCCCGACCCGCTGCTCACGCCCGTCGGCCTCGGCCGCCTCTCCCTGCCCAACCGGGTCGCGGTGGCGCCCATGACCAGGATCAGTGCCACCGGCGACGGCCGGGCGACCCGCCGGATGGCCGCCTACTACGCGCGGTTCGCGCGTGGTGGGTTCGGCCTCGTCATCACCGAGGGTGTCTATCCGGACGACCAGTACAGCCAGGGGTACCGCAACCAGCCCGGGCTGGCCACGGCGGCCCAGGCGCGTGCGTGGCGCCCGGTCGTCGACGCCGTCCACGAGGCCGGTGGCGCGATCGTGGCCCAGCTCATGCACGCCGGCGGCCAGGCCCAGAGCAACGACCATCGCGAGCACACCGTGGGTCCGTCCGCGATCGCCCCGCGCGGAGAACAGTTGCCCACCTACCGGGGCAGCGGGAGGTTTCCGACGCCCAGGGCGTTGACTCTCGCCGAGATCGCCGAGGTCCGGCGGGGCTTCGTCGCCGCGGCGCGACGCGCGGTCGAGGCCGGCTTCGACGGCGTGGAACTGCACGGCGCCAACGGATACCTGCTCGACCAGTTCCTCACCGACTACACCAACCAGCGAACCGATCACTACGGCGGCGGCGTGGAGAACCGGCTCCGCCTGGCCGCGGAGATCTGCGACGACGTCCTGCAGGCCGTGGGTTCCGAGACCACGGTGGGTATCCGCATTTCCCAGACCAAAGTGGGCGATCTTGAACACCGCTGGGCGGGGCGGAGCAAGGACGCCGAGATCGTCTTCTCGGGGCTCGGCCAGGTCGGACCGCACTACGTCCACACGACCGAGCCGGATGCGACGGCGGCGGCGTTCGACGACGGTCGCGAGACCCTCGCCGAGCACGCGCGACAGCACAGCGGTGTGCCGGTGCTGGCGAACGGGGGTCTGGGTGACGCGGAGAAGGCTCGCGCCGTCCTGCGCTCCGGTGGGGCGGATGTGGTGAGTCTGGGCAAGGCCGCGCTCACCGACCGGGACTGGGTGCGGACCGCGCGGGACGGGCGCGGGCCCGCACCGCGAGCACTCGTCGAGTTGCTCGCCCCGCTCGCCGACATCAAGGACAGCGAACTCGCCTGAGGCGCCTAGCCGGTGAGCGTCACGATCGACGGGTGGGTGCCGAACAGGCTCAGCGTGCGGGTCTCGCGCACGCGCAGCCCGGCGGCCGTCGCGGCGGCGCACTGCGCCTGCGCGTCGTGCAGCAACAGCACCGCTGTGCCGGTGGGGGACAGCACGCGCCGGATCTCGCGGTAGAGCCGGTCGGGGCGCGCGGCCAGCGCACCCCGACCGGCGACCTGACGCTCCCACGGTGGGTTGCTGACGAGCCGGTCCACCACACCCGTGCCGACCGGCATCCGGCCCGCGTCGGCGCGCAGCCACCTCGCCTCCGTGGCGGTGGCTGTGGCGGTGGTGGCATTGCCCGTGGCCGCGGCCAGTGCGCGGGGGTCGTGGTCGGCGCCGAGCAGGCGTGCCCCGGGAACGAAATGAGCGGTCTCGATGAGGAGGGTTCCCGTGCCACAGCAGGGATCGAGCACGGTGTGCCCGGGCTCGATCCCCGCCAGCAGCGCCATCGCGGCGGCCAGCGGCGGGTGCAGCGTGCCCGGTGTCGATGCCTGTTTGTAGTCGCGGCGGTGCAGCGGCCGGTCGCCGATGCGCAGGGCCAGCGCCGCCCGGGTGTCCTCGACGGTGACCCGGAACGACAGGGTTCCTTCCGGCGGCGCGCTTCCCCCACGCCGCGAGTGGTAGGGCAGGGCGAGCGCGGTCGCGATCTCGGTGCCGACCGTGTCCTCGAGGTCGTAGCGGTTGTAGTTGCGCTTGCCGAGAAAGGACGCGGCCACGTCCACACCCGTCGCGGTGCCGGCGCCGCCGCAACGGCCTCGCAGCCTTAGCAGCTCCCGGGGTGCGATCGTCCGGGCGGCCTCGGTCACCCGGGCCAGGTCCGGTTTCGTGTGACCGACACCGTCGACGGCGGCGGCCAGCAGGAACACGTCGTCGGCGGTGCGCAGGTCCAGCAACCGGGCTCCGGGACGGTCGGTGGTGAACCACACCTCACGGTGACGGGTGAGCTCGACCCGGCCGAGCCCCCGCGCGGTGATCTCCCGGGCGGCGACGTCCTCCAGCCCGCGCAGGGTCCGCGCCAGTACCCGGATGGACACGGTGCCGCTCCCCTCTGCCGTGCGTCGGACATGCGCACGATATCCCGCAGGGCGCCCGGCGCTCGTGCCCGGACCCCGGTGGCGGGCCGTCGGGCAAGCCGCCAGCGCGGCGACCTGCCCGTCGAGACCGGAATCGGTACAGTGGGCCGCCGTGAATCTGCTGGCGACGGTCGTGAAGTCGATCTGGTGGCACTCCGGCGAGGACGTGCGCCCGGAGCCGCAACTGCGACTGCCGACCGGGGACGTCGAACTCGTGGTCAATCTGAGCGCCGACCGGTTCTGGCTGCCCGGTGGCGACGAAGGCCGCGAGCACTACCCGGGGGCGGTCCTGGCGGGCCCGTACCAGCGTGCGTACGTGTTGCGGCCCGAGCGGCGCTCGCAGGTGGTCGGTGTGGTGCTCCGGCCCGGAGCGGCGCGGTCGCTGGTCGGCGCGTCGTTGCACGAGCTTCGCAACCGCCATGTCGGGTTGGACGAGCTCTGGGGCGCCGACGCTTCGCTGCTGCGCGAACGGCTGCTCGCCGCGCCCGGTCCCGTGGCCCGGTTGCGGACGCTCGAACACGTACTGCACGACCGCGTGGCCCGGTCCGGGCGGACCCCGCACCGGTTGGCCGTCCGCGCGACCGCGTGCCTGTCCGCGACACCGGGGCGGCACGGTATCGGTGACCTCGCCGAACACTTGGGCTGGACCGCACGGCGGGTCGAGCAGGTGTTTCGCAGCGAAGTGGGGCTGCCTCCCAAGGTCTACCAGCGGCTACGGCGCTTTCGCGTGGCACTCGGGAAGCTGGGCGGTCAGACGCCCGACTGGTCCGCGTTCGCGCTGGAACACGGCTACAGCGATCAGGCCCATCTCGTTCGCGAGTTCCGCGCCCACAGCGGGCTCACCCCGGTCGACTATGTGCGCCGGCGAGGCGAGCAGCTCAACCACGTGCCGCTGGCGTGGTGAACCGTTTCGCGTTCGTTCAAGACCGCCGGTGGGCGGGCGGGCAGGCTGGGCCGACACCAACATCGCATCCCGCCCGTCAAGGAGGCCCCGGTGGCAGTGACCAGGATCGTGCCCTATGCCCGAACGACCGACCTCGACGCGTCCCGCGAGTTCTACGTCGGCGTGCTCGGGCTCGACGTCGCCATGCGCGATCCCGTGCTCGGGCTCACCTCACCGGCCAACCCGACGGCGCAGCTCATCGTCCAGCCGAGGACAGCGGGAGAGCCCGAGCCACACTTCGGGGTCGACGTCGGTGATCCGGCTGCCGTGGACGCCGCCCACGCCGCCGTGCGGGAACTCGGCCTGCGAGTGGTTTACCCGCTGACGAACGAAGCATGGGGAGTGCGTCGCTTCTTCGTCGAGGACCCCGGGGGCACGGTGATCAACGTGCTCGCTCACCTCGAGTGAGACGGAACGGCCCTGGGTCCTCAGCCGACTCGGCGTCCTCAGCCGCTCAGCCCGCGGTGGCTCCGACATAGGCCGCGAGGTGCTCCCCGGTGAGGGTGGAGCGGGCCGCGACGAGGTCGGCGGGTGTGCCCTCGAAGACGACCTTGCCGCCGTCGTGGCCCGCGCCGGGACCGAGGTCGATGATCCAGTCGGCGTGCGCCATGACGGCCTGGTGGTGTTCGATCACGATGACCGACTTGCCTGAGTCGACGAGGCGGTCGAGCAGGGCGAGCAGGTGCTCGACGTCGGCGAGGTGCAGACCGGTGGTCGGCTCGTCGAGGATGTAGACGCCGCCCTTGTCGCCCATGTGGGTGGCCAGCTTGAGCCGTTGCCGCTCACCGCCGGACAGGGTCGTGAGCGGCTGCCCCAGGCTGAGATATCCGAGCCCGACGTCGTCGAGCCGCCGCAGGATCTTGTGCGCGGCCGGGGTGCGGGCCTCACCCTCGCCGAAGAACCGCTCGGCCTCGGCCACCGACATCCCGAGTACTTCGCTGATGTCGCGCCCGCCGAGCCGGTGCTCCAGCACGGAGGACTGGAACCGCTTGCCCTCGCACTCCTCACACGTGGTGGCGACACCCGCCATCATCGCCAGGTCCAGGTAGACCACACCGGCGCCGTTGCAGCTGGGGCAGGCGCCCTCGGAGTTGGCGCTGAACAGCGCGGGTTTCACGCCGTTGGCCTTGGCGAACGCCTTGCGGATCGGGTCGAGCAGTCCCGTGTAGGTCGCGGGGTTGCTGCGCCGGGAGCCACGAATGGCGCCCTGGTCGACGGTGACCACGCCGTCGGAGCCCGAGACCGAGCCGTTGATCAGTGAGCTCTTACCCGATCCGGCCACCCCGGTCACCGCGACGAGCACCCCCAGCGGGATGTCGACGTCGACGTCGCGCAGGTTGTGGGCGTTCGCGCCGCGCACCTCCAGCGCGCCCGTGGCCGTGCGCACCGAGTCCTTGAGCGCGGCGCGGTCGTCGAGATGGCGGCCGGTCAGGGTGTCGCTGGTGCGCAGGCTCTCGACGCTGCCCTCGAAACAGATCGTGCCGCCCGCGGTGCCAGCGCCAGGGCCGAGGTCGACGACGTGGTCGGCGATCGCGATGGTCTCCGGTTTGTGCTCCACCACGAGCACCGTGTTGCCCTTGTCCCGCAGGCGCAGCAGCAGGTTGTTCATCCGTTCGATGTCGTGGGGATGCAGGCCGATGGTGGGCTCGTCGAAGACGTAGGTGACGTCGGTGAGCGAGGAACCGAGGTGGCGGATCATCTTGGTGCGCTGCGCCTCACCGCCCGACAGCGTGCCCGCGGGCCGGTCGAGCGAGAGGTAGCCGAGCCCGATCTCCACGAACGAGTCGAGGGTGTCCGACAGCGCGGTCAGCAGCGGTGCGACACCCGGTTTGTCCAGCCCGCGAACCCACTCGGCGAGGTCGCTGATCTGCATCGCGCTGGCGTCGGCGATGCTGATTCCGTCGATCTTCGAGGAGCGGGCGGCCTCGCTGAGCCGGGTTCCGCCGCACTCGGGACAGGTGGTGAAGGTGACCGCGCGATCCACGAACGCCCGGATATGGGGCTGCATGGCCTCGCGGTCCTTCGACAGGAACGACTTCTGGATGCGGGGGATCAGGCCCTCGTAGGTGACGTTGACGTTGTCGACCTTGACCTTGGTGGGTTCCCGGTAGAGCAGGTTGTCGAGTTCCCTCTTGCTGTAGTCGCGGATGGGTTTGTCCGGGTCGAGGAAACCCGAGCCCATGAAGATGCGGCCGTACCAGCCGTCCATGCTGTAGCCGGGGATGGTCAGCGCGCCCTCGGCGAGCGACTTGCTGTCGTCGTAGAGCTGCGACCGGTCGAAGTCGGTCACGCTGCCCATACCCTCGCAGCGCGGGCACATGCCGCCGACGACCGCGAAGTCACGCCGCTCCTTCACGGCCCTGCCGCCGCGCTCCATCGTCACCGCGCCCGCACCGCTGATCGAGGCGACGTTGAAGGAGAACGCCTGGGGCGAGCCGATGTGCGGCTGCCCGAGCCTGCTGAACAGGATGCGCAACAGCGCGCCCGTGTCGGTGGCGGTGCCGACCGTCGATCGGGCGTTGGCCCCCATCCGCTCCTGGTCGACGATGATCGCCGTCGTGAGCCCGTCCAGCAGGTCGACGTCGGGGCGCGCGAGCGTCGGCATGAAGCCCTGGAGGAAGGCACTGTAGGTCTCGTTGATCATCCGCTGGGACTCGGCGGCGATCGTGCCGAACACCAGCGAGCTCTTGCCGGAGCCGGAGATCCCGGTGAACACCGTCAGCCTGCGCTTCGGCAGCTCGACGTCGACGTCGGCGAGATTGTTCACGCGGGCGCCCCGCACCCGGATCACGTCGTGACTGTCGGCGACATGCGGGGCGGGCGAGCGCGTCTCCGTCCTCGTCGTCATGCTGATCGTGTCTCCTCTGTGAGCACGGCGGTGCCGCCCTGGCGGGCGTGGCTCTGGGCAGTGGCGTGGTCGGCGTGGTCGGCGTGGTCAGCGTGGTCAGCGTCGTCACCGGACACCATGGCAACGCTAGGTGCGCTTCGCTGACCGCGCTTCTCGATTCCTGACCACCTCTGGTGACGAGCACAGCGTGCCACAGCACTCCGACAGTGCCGGAAAACCCGAAACAGGCGAACCCGAGTGGGCGAGAAAGCCGCGTCCGCCAGCCCGACCGAGCGCGCCGACGACCAAGCGACGGCCTCGCCGTGGCCGATCTCACCGGGTATCCGCTGGTCCACGGCCCGGAGCGCGGTCAGGATGGTCGAGGAAGCGACACACGGCTGTTGGCCGATCTCACCTCGGGAGGCGCGGGTGCCACTGCACGAACGGTTGGAGAAGGTCTACGCGGAGGTGCTGGGCCGCAACCCCGGTGAGATCGAGTTTCACCAGGCCGTGCGCGAGGTGCTGGAGAGCATCGGACCCGCCGTGGGCAAGCATCCCCAGTACGCGGACGCCAAGATCGTTTCCCGTATCTGCGAGCCCGAGCGCCAGATCATCTTCCGCGTGCCGTGGGAGGACGACTCGGGCGAGATCCACATCAACCGGGGCTTCCGGGTGGAGTTCAACAGCGCGCTCGGACCCTACAAGGGCGGACTGCGGTTCCATCCCTCGGTGTATCTGGGCATCGTCAAGTTCCTGGGCTTCGAGCAGATCTTCAAGAACGCCCTCACCGGCCTGCCGATCGGGGGCGGCAAGGGTGGCTCGGACTTCGACCCCAAGGGCAGGTCCGACCGCGAGATCATGCGGTTCTGCCAGAGCTTCATGACCGAGCTGTGGCGGCACGTCGGCGAGTACACCGACGTGCCCGCCGGTGACGCCGGGGTCGGTGGCCGGGAGATCGGCTACCTGTTCGGCCAGTACAAGCGCATCACCAACCGCTACGAGTCGGGCGTGCTGACCGGCAAGGGCCTGATTTACGGCGGCGCGCGGGTGCGTACGGAGGCCACCGGCTACGGCACGGCGTTCTTCGTCAACGAGATGCTGGCCGCGCGGGGCGACTCGTTCGCGGGCAAGACGGCCGTGGTGTCCGGCTCGGGCAATGTCGCCATCTACGCGATCGAGAAGGTGCACCAGCTCGGTGGCCGCGTGGTGGCCTGCTCGGATTCCAGCGGCTACCTCGTCGACGAGAAGGGCGTCGACATCGAGCTGCTGAAGGAGATCAAGGAGGTCCGGCGGGAGCGCCTCTCCGCCTACGCCGACCGCGTCTCCCACGCCCGGTTCGTGGCGGGGGAGCAGGTGTGGGACGTGCCCTGCGACGTCGCCCTGCCCTGCGCCACGCAGAACGAGATCACCGGTAAGGAGGCCGAGCGCCTGATCCGGAACGGCTGCACCGTGGTCGCCGAGGGCGCGAACATGCCGACCACGCCCGAAGGGGTGCGGCTGTTCCAGGAGGCCGGAGTCGCGTTCGGGCCCGGCAAGGCGGCCAACGCGGGCGGGGTCGCGACCTCGGCGCTGGAGATGCAGCAGAACGCCTCGCGCGACTCGTGGTCGTTCGAGCACACCGAGGACCGCCTCGAAGCGATCATGCGGGACGTCCACGCGCGGTGCCTGGAGACCGCCGACGAGTACGGCATGCCGGGCGACTACGTGGCCGGGGCGAACATCGACGCCTACACCAGGGTGGCGGACGCGATGCTCGCCCTCGGCCTCATCTGATCGGCACCGAGCGGCTCAGCCGTCCGCCGCGTCCGGCCACGCGGGTCGCCGCAGGCCGTGGCCTCCGCCGTAGGGCGCGGTGGACGGTGGGGTCCAGCTCGCCGTCAGCGCGGGGTCGGGCCGGTAGAGCTCGACGGCGAGCGGGCGGCAGACGTCGATCGGGTCGCGGGCGTCCGGCCCCCACAGTGGCACGGACAGGTCGCCCGCGGGGCAGGTCGACATCGCGCACAGCAGGTCCTGCTCGGCGAAGAACTCCACGAAGTCACCGGCCCGCGCCGGGGAGCCCTTCATGAAGTAGCCGCCGTCGGGGTTGATGCCGGTCACGGCGAAGATGTTCCACACGTCGTGGACGTCGAACTCGGTCAACCCGTACGGCAGGACGGCGCGGGTGAGGTTCGAGTGGCAGTGGAAATCGAAGTCCTCACCGGTGAGGACCCGGTTGACGTACGGGTCACAGCGCGCGCCGAGCAGGTCGTGGACCCGGCCGCCGTCGGAGTCGGTGCCGTACCAGTCCAGGGTGTCGCGAGTGATCGTCAGCAGCGGCCGCAGGTACGGCAGGGTGGACCACAGCCGGTCGTGCCGGGAGACGTGAGTGCCCTGGAGCTGCCGGGTTCGTGACGTCCACAGCCGTTCCCGCGGGTTGTGCCGGTTCCAGACGTTGAAGTCGCCGCACTGCGGTCCCTCCCGCGTGGTGACGATCCGGCACAGTGACCCGGCCGGGACCTCCCAGGCATACCCGGAGCGGATCGGCACGACGAACCGTTCGAGGGGCTGCCTGCCGTCGGTGTCGGCGGCGAGGCGGTCGTAGAACGCGCGGTCGACGTCCAGGACCGTGCCGGGACGGGGCCGGTAGAACGCTGCGGTCGAGCTCATCACGCCTGCCTTCCTCGGGAACGGGAGTGGTGCGCAGCGGTCACGGTAGCCACGACGGCGAACGCGATCAAAGCTCCGGCTCGGTGGGGACCCAGTTGCCGTGGAAGCCCGCGGGCACCCGCTGTGGCAAGTGGACGGCCGCCACCGTGTCGAGGGTTTCCGCGTCGAGCAGCATCAGGTCGCTGCGGTCGGTCGCGGCGTCGTAGACGAATCCCATGAGCACGCCGTCGTCCTCGGCGGCGCCGGGGTGGCGCGGCTCGAAGACGAACTCGCCGGGGACGCGGCCCGCACCGAACCGCCGCACCCGTGTGCCTGCCGAGTGCAGGTCGTGCTTGAGCAGCGCGCCCTCGTCGGGCTGGACGACGTAGCCGAAGCGGTGGCGCAGTCCCGTCCTGCGTTCGTCGATGCGGGGGAACTCCTGCGGCCGGTCGCACAGCCGGTCCTGCGTCACCACCTCGGTGCGGAGGTCGATTCGCCAGCGCTCCAGCGTCGGGTCGCCTTCGGCGGGGCCGGTGCGGTCGACGTCGAACACCTTGGGATGCCGCACGAGGTCGAGCACGATGGTGTCGCCGTCGTCGTAGGCGTTGGCCGTGTGAAAGACGTAGCAGGGCGGGATGTCGAACCAGCGCACCCCGCCCGTGCCGTTCCTGCGCAGGACTCCGACCCGGGCCGGGCGGTGCGGGTTCCAGCAGTACGGGTACGGGCCCGCCGCCCGCACGCCCCGGCGCAGCCACGCGGTGAGCGGGTCCGGCACGCGGACCCGGCCGATCAGGGCCGACAGCAGCAGCCGGACCGGCGTGCGCACCGGCCAGGGCACGGCCAGCTCGGCTGCCTGGGCCGCGTCGAACGTCACGGGAAGGTCGTAGAGCACGACGTGGTTCGCGGTCAGCGAGAAGTCGTGCATCATCGGGCTACCGCCCACGTCGATGTCCTCGCTGCGCACAGCGCGGCCGTCGGCGCCGATGACGTCGTAGCGCACCCGGCCGCCCATCCCGAAGTGGTAGGAGACGGCGTGCAGTTCGCCGGTCGCCGGGTCGTGCTTGGGGTGGGCGGTGAAGCCGCCGCGCACCGTTCCGTCGAAGTCGCACGGCCCCGCGGTGCCGAGGTCACCGGTGAGCTCGTAGTTGGCGTTGCCCGCCTCGACCAGCGCGACCAGTTTGCCCGCGTGTCCGATGATGTTGGTGTTCGCGCCGATGATCTCCATGCCGCTGCGGCGCCGCGCTCTCGGCGGGGGTTCACCGAGTAGTGCCGCCGCGCGGGGCCCGCGCACCCACCGGTTGCGGTACCACTCGGCTCGCCCGTCGCGCAGCCGCACGCCGTGGACCATGCCGTCGCCCATGAACCAGTTGTAGGTGTCCGGGTCGAGTTCACCGATCGGATTGGGGCCGTTGCGCAGGTAGCGGCCGTCGAGGTGGTCCGGGATCGTGCCGGTGACGTCGAGGTCGTGCCGGGTGACTTCCTCGCTCACCGGTGCGTAGTGCCCCTGGAGGAACGTGTTGCCCATCGGTGGAACCTCCTTCTGAATAACTTTGTTATGCCTACTCCCGGAATAACATAGTGATGAGACGATGGCAAGCGTGAGGGACAACGAGGGCGGTAGCACCCCGAAACAGCGACTGGTGGACGCGGCGATCCGGCTGCTCGCCGCGGGTGGCCCCGAAGCCGTGCAGGCGCGCAGGGTCGCGGCCGAAGTCGGCGCCTCCAGCATGGCCGTCTACACGCACTTCGGCGGAATGCCCGACCTCGTCGACGCCGTGGTGCGCGAGGGCTTCGAGCGCCTCGACCGGCGCCTGGCCGCCGTCAGCCGGAGCGACGACGCCCTGTGTGATGCCGTCACGCTCGGGCTCGCCTACCGCGCCGAGGCGCTGGAGAACTCGCAGCTCTACCGGCTGATGTTCGGCATCACCGCCGTGAGCGCCAGCCGCAGGGGCCAGCGCACCGACCTGCTGGGCACGGGCAGCCCCACCGAGCTCGAGGAGGGCAGGCGCGCGTTCGGGCACCTCGTCGCGGCCGTCGAACGCCTCGCCGCCTCAGGGCGGGGAACCGTCCCCGAGCCGTCGGCCGCCGCGGCGCAGCTCTGGAGCGCCGTCCACGGCTATGTGCTGCTGGAGATCGCGGGGTTCTTCGGCGATGAGGGCCACGGTGTCGAGCAGGTGCTCCTGCCGCTGGCCGTCAACCTCGCGGCGGGCCTCGGCGATGACCGCGCGGCCGCCGAGGAGTCGGCGCGCCGCGCGCTGCGCCGTGCCGGCTGACGGCGTGGGGTGCCGCGAAGGCCACCTTGACTGCACGAGACGCAGCGAAGGCCACCTTGACTGCGTCAGACGCAGCGAGGGTGGCCTTCGCGGCGCCCCCCACAACCCGCGCTCACGCACGCGGCAGGGCCGTCACGACCTCCGCTGCGAGGCGCTGGGCTCGTTCGCACGGGTCGCCGTCCGACTGGAGGTAGAACACGGACACCTCCTCGCTGAGATCGTCGTTGATCCGCCGGTGCTGCCAGGTGATGGCGCAGTACTCGCCGTCGCTGGTGGCGTGGGCCTCCACGCCGTCGAGAGTGACGGGCTCGGCGTTCTCCTCCGGCGGCAGGCCGGGAACTCCCGGCTGCACGCGCACGCGAACCGTGCGTTCGCCGTCCCACTCGCAGCCGTGCAGGCCCGTGCCGCTCGCCGTGGCCGGGCCGAGCAGTTCCCGCACGGTTCCGTCCGGCAGCAGCCCGCACATCTCGACCGCCAGCGCGCTGTCGGCGGGCAGCTCGCGCAGGACCCGGTCGGTGCGCAGCCGGGGGAGCGCCTCGGCCAGTACCGCCTCGGGGCCCTCGCACGTCCGTGCGGAGCTGTCGCTGACGGTCACCACCAGCTCGGGTTCGTCGGTGAGCTGAGCCGATGCCTCGCAGCCGCCGGTGAGGTTCGTGAGCAGCACGGGGCGCCCCGCCACCGCGCCACCCTCGCGCGCGCCGGGGTAGAGGTCCTCGCCCAGTCCGAGCCGGACCGTGCCGTCGGTGGTGTCGTAGCGGCATCGGTGCAGCGAGAACGGGGCGTCCTCCGGCGTGAGCGTGCCCAGCCCCGGCACGCTCACGCCCGCCAGGACCGCGCACGGATCGACCCGGCGCAGCCACTCGGCCGCGAGCGCCTCTCCCTGACCGACCGCGGGTTCCGGCGCGGCGTCGTCCGGTGGCGGTGACTCCCCGCCTCCGGTGGTGAGCACGACGACCAGGACGGCGGCCAGCGCGGCGGCGAACGCGGCCAGCGGGACGCCGACCCGGCCCGCCGCGCCGGACCTGCCGTGCCGCCGCCGCACCGGCGCGGCCGGGCTGGGCGCGGGCGGCGGTGGCGGCGCAGCCACGACGGTGCGCAGCAGTTGCTCCTGCCGTGCGATGTGGGCGGCGACCGACGGTGGCCACGGGGCCATCCCCGGCGGCACGCTGCCGAGCAGCTCCACGAGCTGCCGCGACGTGGGGCGCGAGGCGGGGTCCTTCGCCAGACACGGCTCTACGAACGCGCGGACCTCGGCGGGCAGCGGCGACAGGTCCGGCTCACCGTGCGCCACGTTGAAAAGGGTCTGCGGGGTGGACGGCGCCGCGAACGGACGCTGCCCCGTCGCCGCTGTCACCAGCAGGGACCCGAGGGAGAACACGTCGCTGGCCGGGGTGAGCTCGGTGCCGAGTGCCTGCTCGGGTGACATGAAGGCGGGGGAGCCGATGAGCGCGCCCGTGGCCGTCAGCCCGGACTCGTCCAGTGCGCGTGCGATGCCGAAGTCGATGACCCTCGGCCCGTCGTGGGTGAGCAGCACGTTGCCGGGCTTGAGGTCCCGATGGACCAGCCCGGCCCTGTGGATGTCGGCCAGCGCGACCGCCAGGGTCAGCGCCAGGTGGCGGACCCCGCCCACGTCCAGCGGGCCGTTCGCCTCCAGGACGTCGGCCAGCGTCGGGCCGGGCACGTAGGCCGAGGCCAGCCACGGCGTGTCGGACTCGGTGTCCGCGTCGAGTACCGGTGCGGTGTAGGCGCCGGAGACGAGTCGGGAGGCCGCCACCTCGCGCCGGAACCGGTCCCGGAACACGGGATCACCCGCGAGCGAGGCGAACACGTGCTTGACGGCGGCGAACCGGCCGTCCGGCGCCACCGCGAGCAACACCCTGCCCATACCGCCCTCGCCGAGCGCGGCCAGCGTGCGGTAGCGGCCCACTCGGCGCGGGTCGTCGGGGCGCAGCGGCTTCACGGTGCCGGGAGTTTCGGCAGGACGGTCTCGGCCGCCGCGACGACGTCGGCACAGACGTCGTCGACCGGACGGCCGCTGGCGGTCGCGAGGTAGCGCAGGCGAATGACCTCCGCCTGAGTGGAGGGCCCGTCGTCGGGCTCGCGGTGCGCCCAGCTCACGGCACACGACGGGCTACCCGCCTGCGGTTCCGGTTGCGTGTAGACCGTGCGGCCCGCGAGTTCGCGCTCCTGCCAGCGGTCCTCGAGCGCGGCCGGGTCGACGTCGCGCGACAGCTCCACCACCAACGTCCCGGTGAGTTCCCACTCGCACCGGTACAACCGCTCGGGCCGGGAAGTGCCGGACACGCCGAACAGGCGCGAGACGTCGGAGGGGCCGAGCAGCGCACACGGGTCCACAGTGGCCAGCGAGCCGGTGCTGTTCTCCCGCTCGGGCCCGCCGTCACGCAACACCGCGAGGGCATCCGACAGCACGGCGTGGGCGCTCGCGCAGGGGGCGGCCGTGACGTCACCGACGCCGGGGCCGACGGTGACGCTGACTCCCAGATCGGCGTGGCCGGGCAGGACCGCGACGGTCTCGCACCGTCCCTCGCCGCCCTGGTCCACGACGAGGGACAACCCGTCGATCTCCGTGTGGTCGACGGGGTCCGCGTCCTCGTCCGGTGTGGGGTTCACCGGCACCCGGTCCCCCAGCGCCAGGTCGAACCAGCGCCCGTCGGCGTGTTCGTAGGTACAGCGTTCGAGATGCACGGCAGGCTGGGGCGTCAGCTCGGACGGCAGCACCGCGCAGGGGTCCACGGCCCTGAGCCGGTCGAGACCCAGCGGGCCGTCGTCGGCCGGTGCCGGCGACGTTGTGGGCGAGCCGGACTCACCGGGCGGCGGTTGGGCCGGAAGCGCGTCGGGAACACCACCGCCCGGCGCCGCGTGGCCCGCGCGGGTGTCGGGTTCGACCAGGAACGGGAGTGTCGCCGCGAACGCGGTCACTACCACCGCGGCGAGGATTCCCGTGCGCACTGCTCGCCGCCGGGTCGCCGCGGACCGGTCCGCCGTGGGCGGGGGCGCGAGAAGGGCGCGCGCGGCGTCCGCCTCCCGCTCGCGGATCAGCTCGTGGACCGACGGTGGCCAGGGCTCGGCGCCGGGCCGGACGTCCCCGGTGAGCCGGTCCAGCAGGTCACCGGGCGTGGGCCGTCGCCGCGGGTCCTTGTCCAGGCACGCGGCCACGACGTCGCGCAGGGGCGGTGGCACCCCGTCGAGGTCCGGGTCGGCGTGCGCCACGTTGTACAGCGACTGGGCCGCCGACGAGCCAGCGAAGGGCCCGCGCCCGGTGGCCGCGAACACGAGCACCGTGCCCAGCGAGAAGACGTCGGTGGCCGGTGTCAGTTCGCGACCGTGCGCCTGCTCGGGCGACATGAATTCCGGCGACCCGATGACCGCGCCCGTGCCCGTCAGCTCGGTGTCGTCCTCGGCGGCTCTGGCGATGCCGAAGTCGATGACCCGGGGACCGTCGTGTGCCAGCAGCAGGTTGGCGGGCTTGAGGTCCCGGTGGACGAGCCCGGCTCGGTGGATGTCGGCCAGCGCCGTGGCGAGGCCCACGGCGAGCAGGCGCAGTGACTCCGCCGGGAACGGCCCGGTCGAGGTCACCGCGAGCCCCAGCGACGGCCCCGGGACGTAGCGGGTGGCCAGCCACGGTGTCGGCGCGTCCGGGTCGGCGTCGAGCACCGGGGCCGTGTAGGCACCCGAGACCAGCCGGCAGGCCGCGATCTCCCGGCGGAACCGCTCGCGGAACACGGCGTCGCGCGCGAGGAAGTCGTGGACCAGCTTCACCGCGGCGGGCCTGCCGTCGGGCCCGGTCGCCAGCAGCACCCGGCCCATCCCACCGTCGCCCAGCACGCCGAGCGCGCGGTACGGGCCGAGTACGCGGGGATCGCCTGCCGCGAGTGGCCTCACGACGGGCGTCGGCTCAGGCGACACCGACGGCTTTGCGCACCGCCGTGAGCACCCTGCCCGCCCGCTCGCGGGCACGCTCCGCGCCCCGGGCGAGCACGTCGTCCAGCTCGCTTCCCGGCTCCAGATACGCGTTGTACCGCTCGCGCATCGGCGTCAGCTCGGCGTTCAACACCTCGAACAGGACGTTCTTCAGCTCGCCCCAGCCCATGCCGCCCGCTTCGAGGCGCTTTCGGGTGTCGGCGACGACGTCGGCCGCCGAGGCCGGCGCGAACTGGTCGAGCAGCTGGAACACCGCCGAGCTGTCCGGGTCCTTCGGCGCCTCCACCGGGGTGCTGTCGGTGGGGATGCGCCGGACCAGCTTCTTGAGCTTGTTCTCCGGCAGGAACAGCGGAATCGTGTTGTCGTAGGACTTGCTCATCTTGCGGCCGTCGAGGCCGGGCAGCACGTCACCCGTCCCGCTGTCCGGGATGATCGCCTCGGGAACCTTGAAGGCGTAGGAGTCGCCGTAGAGGTGGTTGAAGCTGCCCGCGATGTCGGCGGCGTACTCGACGTGCTGCACCTGGTCTTTACCGACGGGCACCACGTCGGTCTCCATAATGAGGATGTCGACCGCCATGAGGATGGGGTAGTTGAACAGTCCCATGTTCACACCCGCGTCCGGGTCCTCACCGGCCTCGACGTTGCGGTCGCGGGAAGCCTTGTAGGCGTGGGCCCGGTTCATGAGGCCCTTGCCCGTGACGCACGACAGCACCCAGTTCAGCTCGAAGATCTCGGGCACGTCCGACTGCACGTAGAACGTGGTGCGGTCGGGGTCGAGCCCCGCGGCGAGCCACGACGCGGCCACCGAGCGCGAGTAGTGCCTGAGCAGCTTGGGGTCGCGAATGCTCGTCAGCGCGTGGTAGTCGGCGATGAAGTACAGCGAGTCGTACTGTTCGGCCAACCGCAGCGCCGGACGGATCGCGCCCACGAGGTTGCCCAGGTGGACCTCTCCGGACGGTTTGATGCCGGTCAAGGAGACCTTGCCTGCGGGTTCTGACATGCGCCCATCCTAGCGAGCGGTGACTAGGCCAGTTCGAGCCCGCCGTCCACGGTGAGCACCTGGCCGGTGAGCCAGGTGGCCTCCGGGTCGGCCAGGCGAACGACCCACGTGGCGACGTCCTCGGGAGTGCCACGCCTGCCGAGCGGAATGCGTTCCCGCTCCTGCCGCTTGACGTCCTCGACGGTCGCGGCGGACAGCCCGGAGGCGGCGAGTGCCTCACTCTCCGCGGGCCCCGGCGCGACGCCGTTCACGCGGATGCCGTCGGCGGCCACTTCCAGTGCCCACGTGCGGGTGAGCTGGTCGAGCGCGGCCTTCGACGCGCCGTAGTGACCCGCTCCGGGAGCGGGCCGGTGGCCGAGGACGCTCGACACGGTGACGATCGACCCGCGCGCACGGCGGAGCGCGGGCAGGGCCGCCGTGGTGAGCAGGCTGGGCGCGAGCACGTTGGTGGCGAACAGGTCGGTCACCCGCTCGGGGTCGGTGTCAGCCAGCGGCATGGCGGCGAAGATCCCGGCGTTGTGGACGACGACGTCGAGGCGGTCCCAGCGGTCGAGCGCGGCGTCGACGATCTCGGTCGCCGAACCGGGCTCCCGCAGGTCGGCCGCGTGGGTGGCGATGGCGGGGTGCCGGTTCGCGGTGTCGGCCAGTGCGTGGGGGCGCCTGCCGACACCGAGTACCCGCGCACCGGCACGGGCGAACGCGACGGCGGTGGCCCGGCCGATGCCGGAGCCCGCACCGGTCACGACGACGACGTGGTTCTCGAAGATGACGGTCATGACGCGGACCGTAGGGACTGACACCGGTGTCAAGGTCAACTCCAGAATCTAGAGTCGGTCAAATGCGCGAGCACATGACACCGGAGCAGTTCCGCACCTACGGCAGGCAGGTCGTCGACCGGATCGCGGACTACCTGGCCACCGTCGAGCGACACCCGGTGCGCTCCACCGTCGCAC
This sequence comes from Saccharomonospora piscinae, assembly GCF_005862235.1. Taxonomy (GTDB): domain Bacteria; phylum Actinomycetota; class Actinomycetes; order Mycobacteriales; family Pseudonocardiaceae; genus Saccharomonospora; species Saccharomonospora piscinae. The sequence goes on from NZ_VCEK01000003.1 coordinate 295,987, forward strand.
CGGGCGAGGTGCGGGCCGCGCTGCCCGCGCATCCGCCCGAGCGCGGGGAGTCCTTCGACGCCGTGCTCGCCGACCTCGACCGCGTGATCCTGCCCGGGATCACCCACTGGCAGCATCCGAGCTTCTTCGGCTACTTCCCCGCCAACGCCAGCGGCCCCGCCATTCTCGGTGACCTGCTCTCGTCGGGTCTCGGGGTGCAGGGGATGCTGTGGGCCACCAGCCCGGCCTGCACCGAGCTGGAGACGCTCGTCGTCGACTGGCTCGCCGACCTGCTCGATCTGCCGCCTCGCTTCCGTACCGATGCCGACGGTGCCGGTGGCGGCGTCATCCAGGACTCGGCCTCCAGCGCCGCCGTCGTCGCGGTGCTGGCGGCGCGGCAGCGTGCGGGCGAGGGCCGCCACCGGCTGTACGTGTCGTCGCAGACCCACTCGTCGCTGGAGAAGGCAGCGCGGATCACCGGCGTGGGAGTGGACAACGTGCGCGTGGTGGACGTCGACCCGGAGACCCTGGCGATGGACCCCGCGCGGCTCGACGAGTCGATCGCCGAGGACGTCGCGGCCGGGTTCGTGCCCACGATGGTGTGCGCGACGGTCGGCACCACGTCCACGACGGCGGTCGACCCGGTGCGCCGGATCGGGGAGATCTGCCGTCGGCACGGTGTGTGGCTGCACGTCGACGCCGCCTACGCCGGGGTGGCCGCCGTGTGCCCCGAGCTGCGGTGGCTCAACGACGGGGTGGCCGAACACGCCGACTCCTACGTCACCAACCCGCACAAGTGGCTGCTCACCAACTTCGACTGCTCCGTGCTGTGGCTCGCCGACCGCGCCCCGATGGTCGACGCGCTGTCGATCCTGCCCGAGTACCTGCGTAACACCGCCACCAGCTCGGGCGAGGTCGTCGACTACCGCGACTGGCAGATCCCGCTGGGCCGCCGGTTCCGCGCGCTCAAACTGTGGTCGGTGATCCGCTGGTACGGCGCCGAGGGGCTGCGCGCCCACGTGCGGCGGGGAGTGGAGCTGGCCGGGCACGTCGCGGGCAGGGTGGCGGACGACACGAGGTTCGCGTTGTGGCCGTGGCACCCGTTCGGGCTGGTCTGCTTCCGCCCGCTGTGGCCGGGGATGTCCACAACGGACTCCAACGCCGCCACGATGACGCTGCTGGAGCGGCTCAACGACTCGGGCGCGCTGTTCGCCAGCCACACCAAGGTCGAAGGGCACGTACTGCTGCGGCTGGCGATCGGATCGCCGGCCACGCGACACGAGCACGTCGAGTCGGCATGGCGGCGGATCGTGGCCGAGTACGACTCGATGCGGGCCGAGCCGAGGTGAGGGCGCCGCACCCGCTGGCACGGCACCCTCGCCGCCCGGCGACTCACTCCGCCCAGGGAACCTGCGGCGACCGGTAGAAACCGGCGTCGCGTGCCTCCCAGCGCGGGCCCTGTTCCGCGAGCCGTTCGCGGAACGACGGCCAGTCGTGGCTACTGCGCGGAGACCAGCCCAGTTCGGCGACGGCGGTCAGCCGCGGCAGCGCCATGTACTCGATGTGATCCAGTGAGCGCAGCGTCTCCGACCACAGCGGTGCCTCGACACCCAGCACGGCATCCTCGCCGACTCCGGTGACGTGGGCGCCCGGATCCCAGTCGTAGGCGTCGCGAACCTCGATGTAGCCGGCCCACGAGAGCCCCAACGGGGTGTCCTCGTCGTACTTCATGTCGAGGTACGTGCGGTTGGCGGGCGACATGATCACCTGGTGGCCGCGTTCGACCGCGTCGGCGATTTCCGCGTGCTCGGTCGCGGTGCCCCAGTACTGGGCCACCGTGTCCGTCGTGGGCTCGGCTCGCACGATCTCGTTCCAGCCGAAGGGCCGCTTGCCGTACTTCTCCACCAGCGGCACGGCGCGCCGCATGAACGTGCGGTACTCCTCTTCCGAGGTCACGTGGGCCTCGTCTCCACCGATGTGCAGGTACGGGCCCGGCGTGAGTTCGGCGATCTCCTGGATGACGTCCTCGACGAACTCGTAGGTGATCTCCTTGTCGATGCACAGCGAGCTGTAGCCGACCGCCATGTCGGTGCGGGGTGGCGGTGCGACGCCGTCGCAGTTCAGTTCCGCGTAGGTCGAGAGCGCGGAGTTGGTGTGCCCCGGCATGTCGATCTCCGGGACGATCGTGATGTAGCGGTCGGCGGCGTAGGACACGAGGTCGCGGTAGTCCTCCTTGGTGAGGAAGCCGCCGCCCACTCCGTCGACGCCGGTGCCGGGGCCGCCGCCCACGGTGGTCAGCTCCGGCCAGCTCTCGATCTCGATGCGCCAGCCCTGGTCGTCCGTCAGGTGCAGGTGCAAGTGATTGATCTTGTAGCGCGCCAGCTCGTCGATGTAGGACTTGATCTCGTCGGGCGTGTGGAAGTGCCGGGCGATGTCGAGCATGGCGCCGCGGTAGTCGTAGCGCGGGTGATCGGTGATACTGCCGCCGGGTACCGTCCACGCCGCGTGCTGCCTGCTGTCGGAGTCGATCGCGGCCGGCAGCAGTTGCCGCAGCGTCTGGCTGCCCGCGAACAGCCCGGCGGGGGTGTTGGCGCGGACCGTGACACCACGCGGGCTCACCGCGAGCCGGTAGCCTTCCCGGCCCAGGTCGTCGCCCACGTCGTCGAGCAGCAGCGAGATGCCGTTCGCCGGGCCGTGGGCCGGCACCACCGGCATCGGGTAGCCGGTGGCGGGCCGCAGTGTGTCGGCGAGCTGGCGGCCGACCGCCCGCGCCGCCGCCGACCCCGGTTCCGTGCGGACCAGCGTCGACGGCTTCAGGCGGTAGTCCGCGCCTGGGTCTGCCTCGACCTCGGCAGGCGCGGGGATGACGGCGGTGAGCGGTGAGTCGGCCGTGCCGGGTTCCGCTGCCGCCGGGAGTGCCGTCGACACCGACAGTGCCGCCGTGAAGGCCACGGCGGCGGCCAGGGTCACTCTGGGCTTGGATCTACGCACGAGCACCTCCGGTCGTGGGGACGTGAGGACGTCTACAGGTTCAGACCAATCATTGGTCCAGACAACCGCCGTTCGAGGGAGTGGTTCCGCGCGGCCTACGGCGCCGTACGCAGCACCGAGCGCAGCGTGGTCAACACCTCCGGGTCCTCGATCGTGGACGGCACGGGCTCGTCCCGGCCGTCGGCGATGGCCCGCATGGTCTTGCGCAGCACCTTGCCCGACCTGGTCTTCGGCAGTGCCTCCACCACGGCCACGTCGCGGAAGGCGGCCACGGGGCCGATCTGCGCGCGCACCGCGGCCACGAGTTCGTCGCGCAACCGGTCCTCCGCGATCTCCGCACCGGCCTTGAGCACCACGAATCCGCGCGGGAGCTGGCCCTTCAGCTCGTCCCGCACGCCGATCACCGCGCACTCCGCGACAGCGGGGTGCTCAGCCAGCACCGCCTCCATCGCGCCCGTCGACAGTCGATGGCCCGCCACGTTGATGACGTCGTCCGTACGTCCCATGACGAACAGGTAGCCGTCGGAATCCACGTAGCCCGAGTCGCCGGTGAGGTAATGGCCCTCGTAGCGCGACAGGTAGGACTCCACGAACCGGTCGTCGTCGCCCCACAGCGTCGGCAGCGCGCCGGGCGGCAACGGCAGCCGCACGGTGATCGCACCCTCCTGACCTGCGGGTTGTTCCGCACCGGACCGGTCCAGCACGCGCACGTCCCAGCCCGGCATCGGCACCGTCGCCGAGCCCGGCTTCACCGGCAGCGGGGCGAGTCCCCTCGGGTTCGCGGCGATGGGCCAGCCCGTCTCGGTCTGCCACCAGTGGTCGATCACCGGCACGCCCACCCGCTCGCTCGCCCAGTGGTGGGTCTGCGGGTCCAGACGTTCGCCCGCGAGGAACAGAGTTCGCAGCCGGCTCAGGTCGTGGTGCGCGAGCTCGGCCCCCTCGGGATCGACGCGCTTGATCGCCCGGATGGCCGTGGGAGCGGTGAACAGCGCGTTGACGCCGTATTCGGCGGCCACCCGCCAGAACGCACCGGCATCGGGCGTTCCGACCGGTTTGCCCTCGAACAGCACGGTCGTCGCTCCCACCAGCAACGGGGCGTAGACGATGTAGGAGTGGCCGACCACCCAGCCCACGTCGGACGCCGTCCACCACACGTCGCCGGGGCCGATGCCGTAGACGTTCGCCATCGACCAGGCCAGCGCCACCGCATGCCCGCCCGTGTCGCGAACCACGCCCTTGGGCCGGCCGGTGGTGCCCGACGTGTAGAGGATGTAGAGCGGATCGGTCGCCGCCACCGTCACTGGTCCGGCGGGCTCGGCCGTCGACACCAGCTCCGCCCAGTCCCGTTCGCCACCGCGCAACTCGGCGCGGGCCGTCTCCCGTTGCAGGACGACCACGTGGTCCGGCTGGTGGCTCGTGGTCGACAGCGCCTCCCGCACGATGGGGACGTACTCCACCACGCGGGAGGGCTCCACGCCGCACGACGCCGTGACGACCACGGTGGGCCGCGCGTCCTCCACCCTGGCCGCGAGTTCCTTCGGTGCGAAGCCGCCGAACACCACCGAGTGCACCGCGCCGAGACGGGCGCAGGCGAGCATCGCCACCACCGCCTCGGGCACCATCGGCAGGTAGATGATCACCCGGTCACCGCGGCCCACCCCGAGCGAGCGCAGCGCACCCGCGAACGTCGCCACCGCGTCGCGGAGTTCGCGGTAGGTGTGCCGACTCCGCGAACCGGTGACCGGCGAGTCCCAGATCAGCGCGTCGGTGTCGCCCCGCCCGGCGGCGACGTGCCGGTCGAGCGCGTTGTGCGCCGTGTTCAGCTCCCCGTCGGGGAACCAGCGGTAGAGCGGGGCGTCGGAGTCGTCGAGGGCGGCCCTGGGCCGCCGGTCCCACTCGACGGCGCGGGCGGCCTCCAGCCAGAAGCCGTCCGGATCGTCCAGACTGCGCCGGTACTGTGCCGTGTACCGCGCCCTGAGCTGCTCGGCCTCTCGTCTCGCGAACTCGCCAGACCCCGTGCCGGTCATCGCGCCTCCTCCACGTCGAGAACGTGGTGACGACCGTAGGACCGTGCTCGGTCCCGCACCAGGGCAGCGACCGCGCGAACGGTACCGGGGAGTGCGGAGACGGGCACGCGGCGCGGTCACCGGCGAGGTCAGGCGGATCACCGCCCGATCGGGTGGACGTGCGCCGCCGGTACCGTTCGCACCCCGCAGTGTGCGCGGCGGGACGGCTGCCCGCCGTAAGCTCGGCGGCGGACACAGGCCATACTTGGCGTTCGAACGATGCCGGGCGACGCGGCGAAGGAGCGAGGGGTGGAATCGATCGCGAGCTCGTTGCTCTCGCTGGCCTATCGGTTGTTCCAGCCGGGTTTTTGCCCCGGCGACTGGGCCTGGGCGACGAGCATGGCGGGCGCACTGGTCGCGTTGTTCCCGGTCGGGACGACCGCGTGTGTCGCGCTCATGCGCAAGTTCACGGGCAACCGCTACCACGGTGGGGCGCTGGCCGGCCTGGCCGGACTGGGCGTCATCGGCATTCTGCTGATCCCGTGGCTGCTCGTCAGCGGCATCTCCGGTGTGTTCCGCTCCGTGTTCCAGGGTGGCTCCGGTGGGCTCGCCCCGGTGGAGGTCAACGCCCTGCAGGAGGAGTACTGCAGCTGGGTCGGCCCGCAGGACCAGTACCTCGGCGGCGGCCAGAACGTCTACGAGACGCTGTTCTACCCCTCCGGCGACGTGCTCGCCTACGGCTACTACCTCGGTGGCCTCGTCGGACTGCCGGTGCTCATCCTGCTCGCCGTGATGCTGCTCGGGCGGATCGCGCTGCGTCGCGGCCCCAAGTGGCCCGGCAGGCTGCTGTGGGTCCCGTTCGTCGTCTTCGTGCTGGTGTCGGCCGGAGTCGAGGCCAACACCGCCGTACACCTCTGGCTGGGCTTCCTGCCGACCGTGGTGCTCGGCGTGATCCCCGTGGCGCTCGTCGGGCCGCCGAGCTGGTCGACGATCGAGAACGCCGACCGCAGGCCCGACCGCACACCCGAGCGGCAGGAACAGCCGCAGCAACCGGTCCACGTGCATCCCCGCGAACCGCAGGCACCCCCTCCACCGCCCGCGAAGCAGTACGCGCCCACCTCGGTGGCGCCGACACCGGAGGACGCGCAGGGTGAGCTGGCCGCGGTGCCGGGCCCCGTGCCCGTGCCCGGTGGCTCCCCCTCGGGAGGCAGCAGCCGGTTCCGCCGGGTCCGGCGACTCGGGCACGGCGGGTTCGGCACCGTCTGGGAGGCCGTGGACACCCAGCTCGGCCGCGCGGTGGCGCTCAAGATCGCCCACGCACCCGATCGTGACACCCATGAGCGCATGCAGCGCGAGGCCAGGGCGCTCGCCGTCCTGAGCCACCCGAACTGCGTGCGTGTGTACGACCTGGTTGAGGAGCCCGACGGGCTCGCGCTGGTGATGGAGTACCTGCAGGGCCAGCCGCTCGCCGAGGTGGTGGACAACGGCGGCGCCCTCGACGACGTGGCGGCCGGACGACTGTGGGCCACCATGGCCAGCGCGCTGGCCGCCGCGCACAGCAAGAGCGTCCTGCACCGCGACGTGAAGCCGTCGAACGTGATCGTGGACCCGGAGGGCGTGGCGCACCTCATCGACTTCGGCATCGCCCGCAACAAGGGCGACTCGAAGCTCACGGCCACCGGCATGATGGTCGGCACACCCGACTACGTGGCCCCGGAGACCGCGGCCGGTGCGCCCGCGAGCCCCGCGTCGGACGCCTGGCAGCTCGCGGCCACCGTCAGCTACGCGCTGTCCGGATACCCGCCTCGCGGCACCCGGGAGACGCCGATGGCGGCGCTGATGGCCGCCGCTCGGGGTGAGCCCGCCACGCAACTGCCCCGGCGCAGCGTGCATGCCCAGTTGCTGGCCGCTTCGCTGGACCCGCAGCCGCGCAACCGGCCCACGCTCAACACGGTGTTCCGCGAGGTGGAGGGCTGGTTGTCCAGGGCGGGAACCTCACCCGACGGCCCGGTCACCAAGCTGGTTCCCCGCCAGCAGTGAACCCCGCTCACCGCCATGACGGCAGCCACAGCTCGGCCTGCCACCGGTCGTAGGTGATGGCGTCGCCGTTGAGGATCGGCCACAGCCACACGAAGTTGGCGACCACCAGGCCGACGTAGAGCGCGAGGACCAGCAGGCCGGTCCCGCGCCGTTCGGCGCCGACGCGGGAACTGCCCAGGATCTGACCGAGCGCCAGCACCAGGCCCAGCACGAGGAACGGGGCCAGCGGCGTGGCGTAGAAGAAGTACATCTGCCGGTCCAGGTTCGCGAACCAGGGCAGCAGTCCAGCCAGGTAGCCGACCAGCACGGCGCCGTAGCGCCAGTCGCCCCGGAACACCGCCCGCCAGAGTCCCCAGGCCAGCACGGGTAGCGCCAGCCACCACATCGCGGGCGTGCCGATGAGCATGGTCGCGCTGACACACTCCGACTCGCCGCAGCCGGTGACGCCGTCGCCGGACTCGTAGTAATACAGCATCGGACGCAGCCCCATGGGCCACGTCCACGGTTTCGACTCCCACGGATGCGGGTCGCCGTCCGGGGTGGCCAGGTTGCTGTGGAAGTCCAGTACGTTCGTGGTGTAGAGGGCAAGGGACCGCAGGGCGTCCGGTACGAACCCGAAGCCGCCGCCCACGTTCTCGATCTCCACGTAGTTCCGGTCGGTGGCGGTCTCGCTGGCGAACCAGGCCCACCAGCTGCCCAGGTACACGAGCACGGACACGACCCCGATCGCCCACGCGACCGGCAGCAGGTCCTGTCGCAGCGCACCCACCCACGGCCTGCGCACCCCGGCGGTCCTGCGTGCGGCGATGTCGAAGGCCAGGCACAGCAGGCCGAACGCGATCACCCAGTACGCACCGGACCACTTGACGGCCGTGGCCAGCCCCAGCAGCACCCCCGTACCGAAGCGCCACCAGCGAAAGCCGAGCTTCGGCCCGTAGGGCGAGGAGTCGATCCAGCCCTCGCGCACGGCCTGGGCCAGCCGCGCCCGCACCTGGTCGCGGTCCGCCAGCAGGCAGGCGAACGCGGCGAGCACGAACAGCGCGATGAAGATGTCGAGCATCCCCATTCGCGACTGCAGGTGCAGGACGCCGTCGGCGATGACGAGCACCCCCGCGACACCGCCGAGCAGGGTGGAGCGGGTCAGTCTCCTGGCCACTCGCACGGTGACCAGCACGATGAGCGCGCCGGCGACGGCGGCGCTGAACCGCCAACCCCACCCGTCGTAGCCGAACAGCCACTCGCCCACCGCGATGAGCTGCTTCGCCAGCGGCGGGTGTACCACCAGTTCGTAGCCGTAGTTGTCCTCGTAACCGCCGTTGCGCAGCATCTGCCACGCCTGCGGGACGTAGTGCTTCTCGTCGAAGACCGGGGTGCCGTTGTCGGTGGGCACGCCGAGGTTCTGCAGCCGCACGAGGGCGCCGATCGCGGTGAGCACGACCGTGACGATCAGGGCGCGGACCCGGTCACCGGGCATCGGCCTGCCGAGCAGTGCGGCCTCGCGGTCATTCGGGGGCTGGAGGGGTTGTGGCGCCCGGCCCACGCCGCCCGCCGACGAACGGGTGAGGAGTGCGGTCACGGGCTCCGATCCTACGGGCTAGCCTCTGGCGGTGTGACGCTCGTACTGGCTGGGACCCCGCTCGGCGACTCCCGCGACGCCTCCCCGCGCCTCGCCTCGGTGTTGACCGACGCCGACGTGGTGGCCGCCGAGGACACCCGGCGCCTGCGCGCCTTGGCGACGGCGCTGGGAGTGCGGCCCGGTGGGCGGGTGGTGAGCTTCTACGAGGACGTCGAGACGGCGCGCCTGCCCATGCTGCTGGAGTCGCTGCGGGCCGGACAGACGGTGGTGCTGGTGACCGACGCCGGGATGCCGAGCGTGTCCGACCCCGGCTACCGGCTCGTCGCGGCGTGCGCCGAGGAGGGGCTGCCCGTCACGTGCGTGCCGGGGCCGTCGGCGGTGACGACCGCGCTCGCCGTGTCGGGGTTGCCGCCGGACCGGTTCTGTTTCGACGGCTTCGCCCCGCGCAAGGCGGGCGAGCGGGCACGCTGGCTGCGTGAGCTCTCCGAGCAGCCGCGCACCGTGGTGTTCTTCGAGTCACCGCACCGGCTCGCCGCGACACTCGCGGACGCCGCCGACGTACTGGGCGCGGATCGGAAGGCCGCGGTGTGCCGGGAGCTCACGAAGACCTACGAAGAGGTGCGCCGTGGCGGGCTCGCGGAGCTCGCTACCTGGGCGGCCGACGGGGTACGCGGCGAGATCACCGTGGTGCTGGACGGCGCCGGTACCCGGCCGGTGGACATGGCGGCGCTGGTGGCCGAGGTGCGGTCCCGCGTCGAGGCAGGCGAGCGGTTGAAGTCGGCGTCGGCCGAGGTGGCACAGGCCGCCGGGGTGTCGCGCAAACGGCTCTACGACGCAGCGCTGCGCCAGGGAAGCTGAGTCCCTGTCCACCGTGTCCGCAGCCTGGGTAGCCGAGTTTGCACCGCACGATGCGGACACGGCTACGAGAAGTGCGGACACGGCTACTCAACTTGAGGACACGGCTACGGGGGCTGCGGACACGGCGGCGTGGCCAGGAGGTGTTGCCAGGGGGCGGCCTTGTGCTCGCACTCCTCCCACTCCGTGTCGGGATCGGAGTCCGCGGTGATGCCGCCGCCCACGCCCAGGCTGACGGTGCCCCCGCTGACTTCGGCGGTGCGGATGGCGACGTTCAGTTCGAGGCCCGCCACCGGTGAGGCCAGGCCGAGCGCGCCGGTGTAGACACCGCGAGGCGCGGACTCCAGCTCGGCGACGAGGTCGAGGGCACGAAGCTTCGGGGCGCCGGTCACCGACCCGGGCGGGAACGCCGCGTGCAGGAGGTCGGCGTCGTCCCGGCCGTCGGCCAGCGTGCCCGCGACGGTGGAGTGGAGGTGCCACACGCCGGGAGCCGGGCGCACGGCCAGCAACTCGGGCACGTGGACGCTGCCGACCTCGCACACGCGGCCCAGGTCGTTGCGCACCAGATCAGTGATCATGACGTTCTCGGCGACGTCCTTGACCGAGCGGCGCAGTTCGCCGGCGAGCGCGTCGTCGTGCGGGCCCCGGCGCGGCCGGGTGCCCTTGATGGGGCACGACCACACGCGGCGGCCGTGCCGCGCGACGAACAGCTCCGGCGACAGCGACACCACTGCGCCCCAGCCGCCCGCGAGGTAGGCGGCGCGGGCGGGGCCCAGGCGGCGCACCCCCTCGGTGAACAGGGCGGCGGGCTCGCCGTGGAAGGCACCCGACAGGCGGGTGCAGATGTTGGCCTGGAACAGCTCGCCCGTGCCGATGGCGTGGACGCACTTGACGACGGCGCCGTGGTGTTCGCCGCGAGGCGCGGACGCGAGTGCGGTGGGCCGCCAGGTGAAAGCCGGGTCGTGGAGTGGCGCGGCGGTGGCCAGCGTGTCGTCGAGTTCGGCAGCCAGCGCCACGGGGTCGGCCTCGCCGTCGCCGACGAGGGCCTCGAACCACCAGCACCCGTCGGTGTCGAGGCGCAGCACGTGATCCGCCCAGCCCCAGGCGGCGCGCGGCAGTGCGCCGTGCCGGCCCGAGGGGTCGGTCAGGTCGTAGGACAGGTAGCCGAACCAGCCGCCGCCGACCACGCCCGCCTCGGTGTCGGCGACCTGCGGTTGCCGCGTGACGGTGGTCAGCGCCGCCGCGGGATCGGTCACCGGCCGCACCAGGACGGTCGGCGCGAGCACCGCGCGCGAGCCGAACCAGTCGCCGGACAGGGCCGCGGGCGGTGCGAGCCCGGCCGCCCGCGCGCGCCGGTGCAGCCGCGCGACGGCCTCGCCCGGTTCCGGGGTGGCCCGCAGCGCCGTCCTCACCACTCGCACGCCGAGCATTGTCGTCGCGACTACCGTCGACGGCGTGGTGGGTGTGAGAGACACGACCCGGATCGGTCCCGTCACGGGTGCCGGGTCGCCGAGCCGGACCGACGAGCGGTTCGGCATCCACGCCACGGATCTCGGCATTCTCTGGGACTCCGGCGACGGCCGGGTGTACGCGGCGTTCGGCGACACCTACGGCCGGGGCTGGGGCGGGAGCGGCCCCGGTCCCGGCGATGCCGACTGGCGCCGCAACGTGCTGGCGTACTCGGCCACGCGCGATCTCTCCGGGGGACTGCTGTTCGACGGCGTGGTGGCCCGGCAGGACGGCGCCGCCAGGCAGGTCCTCCCGTCGGGGCGGGGCCGCGAGGTGACGGTGATTCCCAACAGCGGGATCGCGGTGGACGGGACGCACTACCTGCACTACATGTCGGTGCGCCGGTGGGGCCGCCCTGGGGTGTGGCGGACGAACTACGCCGGGCTCGCCGTCTCCGGCGACCAGGGCCGCACGTGGGCGAAGCCGCGCCGGGCGCGCTGGTCGAACCGCGGCGGCGACGACCGGTTCCAGCTCGGCGCGTTCGCGGCCTCGGAGGGGCACGTGTATCTGCTGGGCACGACCAACGGCCGGTACGGCGACGCCTATCTCGCGCGCGCCGTGCCCGCCGCGCTGCCCGCGAGGAGCGCGTTCGAGTACTGGACCGGCGCGGGCTGGGCCGGGCGGCAGCGCGAGGCCGTGCCCGTGGTGGACGGCCCGGTGGGGGAGATGTCGCTCGGTTTCCACACCACGTTCGGCCGGTGGCTGTTGCTGCACCTCGACGAGCGCCGCCGCGGCCTCGTCCTGCGTTCGGCCGAACGGCTCACCGGGCCGTGGACGCGCGGCGAGGTCTTGGTCTCCGGCGACGAGTACCCGGCGGTGTACGGGGGATACCTGCACCCGTGGTCGCTGGCCGGTACCGACCTGTACTTCCTGGTCTCCCAGTGGGGCCCGTACAACGTCTACCTCACGCGCACGCGGCTCGTGCCGGAGTGAGCCCCTCAGATCAGCACGTCCGCGAGTGTGAACGGGTAGACCAGCGCGTGCCGGCCGATGCCGTCGGCGCAGCTGTGCTCGTGCAGGCCGAGCCGCGGATGGAACCAGCCCGGCCTGCCGGGGATGCCGTTGTGCCACGGCGACCACAACACGACGTCGTCGTCGGCCCACTTGTCCGGGTGGAGCCGCTGCCAGTGCTCCGGCTCGCCGTACACCAGCACCCGGCGGATGACGGCCTCCTGCCGCACCGTTCTGATCCAGGTGCGGACGAACCGGTCGTCGACCCCTTCCGCGCGGGCGTCGAGAGTCGGCGCGAGGGTGCCCGGCGTGAACGCGCCGAGCGGTTTGCCCACCCGCACCAGGTGCCGGGCCTGGTCCTGCGCGCCGCCCGGCCTGCCGACGTGGCGGATGCCCGCGTGTACGCCCGCGCGCAGTGCCGTGCCGAGCTGTTCCGCCGCGTGCCGGTCCACCCAGTTGCTGTTCTCCGTGACGCTGATCGACGCGAACGCCACCGCGCGGCGGGCGTCGAAGGCCGCCCAGTCGGCCACGGCGGCATGCGGGGCGAGGCTGATGCCTCCCACGCCGCGCCCGGTCATGTCGCGAGGCTAACCCGGGGGCCGCGTTCCCGCCGGGCACCACGCCGGGCCACGCACCCTCACTCGGGTATCCCTAGCGCACGAAACCCCTGGCCCGATCCGTAGGCTGAACGGCCATGAGCACCCCTGTGTTGACCGCGGTGGCCTGGCCCTACGCCAACGGCCCCCGCCACATCGGCCACGTGTCCGGTTTCGGCGTCCCGTCCGACGTCTTCTCCCGCTACCAGCGGATGGCTGGCAACCAGGTGCTCATGGTGTCGGGCACCGACGAGCACGGCACGCCGATCCAGGTGCAGGCCGAGAAGGAGGGCCTGACCCCGCAGCAGGCCGCCGACAAGTACACCCGCCAGATCACCGAGGACCTGCGCGGCCTCGGCCTGTCCTACGACCTGTTCACCAGGACCAGTACGGGCAACCACGCCGAGGTCACCCAGCAGATCTTCCTCGCGCTGCACCGCAACGGCTACGTCATCCCGAAGACCACGACGGGAGCCATCAGCCCCTCGACCGGTCGCACGCTGCCCGACCGCTACATCGAGGGCACGTGCCCGATCTGCGGCTACGACGGCGCCAGGGGCGACCAGTGCGACAACTGCGGCAACCAGCTCGACGCCGCCGAGCTGCGCAACCCGCGTTCGCGCATCAACGGCGAGAAGCCCGAGTTCGTCGAGACCGAGCACCTGTTCCTCGACCTGCCCGCGTTCACGGAGTCGCTGGGATCCTGGCTGTCGACCAAGACCGACTGGCGGCCCAACGTCCTGAACTTCACGAAGAACCTGGTCGACGACATGCGGCCCCGGCCCATCACCCGCGACCTCGACTGGGGGGTGCGCATCCCGCTGGACGGCTGGCGTGAGCAGCCGCTGAAGCGCTTCTACGTGTGGTTCGACGCCGTGATCGGCTACTTCTCCGCGAGTGTCGAGTGGGCGCGCCGTTCGGGTGACGCCGACGCCTGGCGCCAGTGGTGGAACAACCCCGACGCGCGTTCCCACTACTTCATGGGCAAGGACAACATCACCTTTCACGCCCAGCTGTGGCCCACGTTCCTGCTCGGCCACAACGGCGAGGGCGACCGCGGCGGCGAGGTCGGCCCGTACGGGCGGCTGAACCTGCCCGACGAGATCGTGTCCAGCGAGTTCCTCACCATGAGCGGCTCCAAGTTCTCCACCTCGCGTGGCACGGTCATCTACGTCCACGACTTCCTGCGCGAGTTCGGCCCCGACACGCTGCGCTACTTCATCAGCGTCGCCGGTCCCGAGACCCAGGACACCGACTTCACGTGGGACGAGTTCGTGCGGCGCACGAACTTCGAACTGGCCAACGAGTGGGGCAATCTCGTCAACCGGTCGATCTCGATGGCCCACAAGAACAACGGCGGCGTGCCAACGCCGCACACGCCGACGCAGGTCGACGAGGATCTCAAGGCGCAGGCCAGGGCGGCGTTCGACACGGTGGGCGGGCATCTCGGCCGGTCGCGGTTCCGGCAGGCCGCCCAGGAGGCCATGCGGGTCGTCTCGGCGGCCAACAAGTACCTGTCCGACCAGCAGCCGTGGAAGCTGAAGGACGACCCGGACCGCAGGGACACGGTGCTGCACACGGCCCTGCAGGTGGTGTCCGACGCCAACACCCTGCTGACCCCGTTCCTGCCGCACGCGGCGCAGAAGGTCCACGAGGCGCTCGGTGGCACGGGGCTGTGGGCGGCCCAGCCGGAGCTGCGGGAGGTCGCCGACCTCGACGTGCCCGACCGGGTGAATCCGATCCTCACCGGTGACTACGCCGCCGAGCAGGCGCGCTGGAAGTCCGTCCCGGTCGAGGCGGGGCGGCCACTGGCCAAGCCGAAGCCGCTGTTCCCGAAGCTGGACGCCGAGCTGGCCGAGACCGGCCCGGAGTGGGCGCCGATCCGGAGCGAGTCGTGAGCCGGTCGTCGCAGCCGCCTCCGGTCCCGGCGCCGCTCCCGGTGCCGACGGTGGACTCCCACACGCATCTGGACGCCTGTGGGGCCACCACGCCCGAGACTGTGCGGGCGGCGCTCGACCGCGCCGAGTCGGCCGGAGTCGGCGCCGTCGTCACCGTGGCGGACGATCTGGCCTCCGCACGCTGGGTGGTCGAGGCGGCGACGTGGGACGCTCGGCTGCACGCCGCCGTGGCCCTGCATCCCACGCGCACCAAGGATTTCGGCGAAGATCAGCGGTCCGAACTGGAGCGACTCGCTTCGGACCACGGTGTCGTGGCGGTGGGTGAGACCGGATTGGACTACTACTGGGACTACTCGCCGCCCGCCGCGCAGCGGGAGGCGTTTCGCTGGCACATCGACCTCGCGAAGCGGCTCGGCAAGCCGCTGATGATTCACGACCGCGAGGCCCACGACGACGTGCTCGCGATCCTGGAGTCCGAGGGGGCGCCCGACACCGTGGTGTTCCACTGTTTCTCCGGTGACGCCGAGGTGGCGCGGCGCTGTGTCGACGCGGGTTACGTGCTCTCGTTCGCGGGTCCGGTCACCTTCCGCAACGCCGGAGCGCTGCGGGAGGCGGCACGGCTGGTGCCCGATGACGCTCTGCTGGTGGAGACCGATGCGCCGTTTCTCACCCCGCATCCGTTCCGTGGCAGGCCGAACGAGCCGTACTGCGCCGCCTACACGGTCGAGGGACTCGCCGAGCTGCGTGAACAGCCCGTGTCGGTGGTGGCGGACGCGGCGCGGCGCAACGCCGAACGGGTGTTCGGCCTGCGTGTCGCCCCGGCGGGTGAGCGGGCGAGCTCTCCGGCAGGCTCGTGACGAAGATCACGACATGCTGGGGGGTGTTTGCGCAACCCCCCGGCACTCGTTATGGTCCCGTGACCGTGCTGGGTGTTGGTCCAACGATGACCGCCGCCCGCATGGCCCACAGTCACGTCGGTGTACGTCGGGGAGCGCCCTGCGGGGGCGCGAGGGCGGCGCTGACTGGGGGAGTCGGTGTACTGACGTGAAGGGATCGACCCTGTGACTGACAGAGACGGGCATCCGGGCGCCTCGACAGCCCTGCTCGACTGGCCGAGCGAGGCCGACAACCTCGATTTCTCGCCCGAGCCGGAAGTCACACCTCAGGATGTGCTCGCGGCACTCGGCCCCGACGCCGATGAACTGATGCGGCAGGCGAACGTCGACGTCGAGGAGCTGATCCGGCTCATCAACGCCGAGACCACGATGCTCCCGCCGATCGTGCTGCCCACCGACGCCGCACCGGCCGCGGCGGCGCACTCGGTGTTATCCGAGCCCCAGGCGGCCGCAGCCGGCGAGGACGGCGAGGACGGCTTCGTCAGCGCCATCAAGACCTGGAAGAAGCGGTTCCTGCGGGGCACCGTCCTCGCGGTCATGATCACGCTGACCGGTGGCGGTGCCGCCGCCCTGGCGATGAACAAGAGCGTGACCGTCGACGTCGACGGCGAGCTGCAGACCGTGCGCAGCTACGGCGACACCGTGGGCGAGGTGCTGGAGGACGCCGGCATCGCGGTCGGCACCCACGACGCCCTCTCCCCGTCGCCGCAGGCCCAGGTCGGCGACGGCGGTGTCATCAAGCTGGAGCGTGGCCGCCAGTTCACGCTCGTGGTCGACGGTGAGTCCCGGGACTCCTGGGTGCGCGCGACCACGGTGCGCGAGGCGCTGAGCCAGCTCGGACTGAACCACCTCAGCACCGGTGGTACCTGGTTCTCGGCCCCGCTGTCCGGCGAGGTGCCGCTCGACGGCATGCGGCTCGAGGTCAAGACCGAGAAGACGATCACGCTTTTCGACGGCGGCGAGGACCCCCGGGAGGTCACGACCAACGCCGTGACCGCGGAGGAACTGCTCGCGGAGTTGAAGATCGGGCTCGGCAAGCAGGACAAGGTCGAGGAGGGTGCGGACTTCACCCTCACCGACGGCGCCGAGGTCCACGTCAACCGCACGGGCGAGTCGGTGGTCAAGAAGACCGAGACCATCGAGCCCGAGGTCGAGACCATCTACGACGACGAGCTCCCCAAGGGCGACGAGGTCGTCGAGGACGAGGGCAAGCCGGGCGAGAAGATCGTCACCTACCGGGTGACGAAGGAGAACGGCGAGGTCGTCGACCGCGAGGAACTGTCGAGCGAGGTCGTCACCGAGGCGGAGGACCGGGTCGTGCGCGTCGGCACCAAGGAGCCCGACGTCCCCGCGATCGGCGACGGCGCGGTGTGGGACTCGCTGGCCCAGTGCGAGTCGACCGGGAACTGGTCCATCAACACCGGCAACGGCTACTACGGCGGGCTGCAGTTCAACAAGCAGACCTGGGACGCCTACGGCGGCAGCCAGTACGCGGCCTACCCGCACGAGGCCAGCCGCGAGCAGCAGATCGCCATCGCCACGAAGCTGCGCGACGCCCGTGGCGGCTACGGGGCATGGCCGCACTGCTCGTCCCAGCTCGGCCTGCCTCAGTAACGGGGCGTCGGTCGCCGGTCTCTAGGCTGGTCCGGTGACCGACACATCGGGCCTGCTGGGCGCCGCCGAGATCCGCCGGTTGGCCTCGGCGCTGGGGTTGCGGCCGACGAAGAAGCTCGGCCAGAACTTCGTGCACGACGCCAACACCGTGCGGCGCATCGTGGAGCGCTCCGGGGTCGGGCCGGACGAACCGGTGCTGGAGGTCGGCCCCGGCCTCGGGTCGCTCACGCTCGGCCTGCTCGACGCGGGCGCGCGGGTCGCGGCGGTGGAGATCGACCCCGTGCTGGCGGCCCGGCTTCCGAGGACGGTCGCCGAGCACCTGCCCGCCGCGGCGTCGCGGCTCACCGTCCTCGAACGGGACGCGCTGCGGCTGCGGGCCGACGAGCTGCCCGCACCGCCGACGTCGCTGGTGGCCAACCTGCCGTACAACGTGGCCGTGCCCGTGGTGCTGCACCTGCTGGCCGAGTTGCCGTCGCTGCGGCGCGCGCTCGTGATGGTCCAGACCGAGGTGGCCGAGCGCATGGCGGCCGAACCCGGTGGCCGGGTCTACGGCGTGCCGAGCGTGAAGATCGCGTGGTACGGCACGGCGCGCAAGGTCGCCGCCGTGCCGCGTTCGGTGTTCTGGCCGGTGCCCAACGTCGACTCCGCGCTGGTGGCCTTCGAACGGACCGCACCACCCGCGGACGCCGACCGCGACGCCGTCTTCGCTCTCGTCGACGCCGCGTTCGCGCAACGGCGCAAGACGCTGCGGGCTGCCCTGGCCTCGTGGGCGGGTTCGGCCGACCGGGCCGCCACGCTGCTGTCCCTGGCCGGAGTGGACCCCTCGGCGCGGGGTGAGCGGCTGTCGGTCGAGGCGTTCGCCGCCGTCGCCCGCACTGCGACGAGAGTGTGATCTCGCACCGACGGGCTTGCGGCGGGACTGCGATGTCCGCTGTACTGTGAGGGCATCCATCCCGAGCGACCGAGAGACCTGGCTCGTCGACGTCGCAGCAACCGCTCACTCGTGACGGACACCGAGTGGGGGCAGGTGCTAACGCCAGGCCCGATGGAGGACCTCGTGTACCGCTCCCGACTGCTGACGAAACGCCGAGTCGTCGATCAGGGCCGCCGCACGGTCAGTGCGTGTTGTCGCCACAGCATGTCTTTGTCTGCCTGACAACTGCGCCCCTTTCTCGTCGTTCCTTCCGCCGTCCCTCTGCCGGACGAGCGCCTTCGAGCTGCCCTGGAGCTGTGGTGATCACTGTCGAGAACGTCAGCAAGTCGTTCCCCTCGTCCGACACGCCGGTGACGGCGTTGCGCGACGTCAACCTCTCCGTCAGCGCCGGTTCGCTGCACGGCCTGATCGGGCCGGGCGGGGCCGGCAAGTCCACGTTGGCCCGCTGCGTGGCGCTGCGGGAACGGCCCGACCGGGGCGTGGTGCGCTACGACGGGATGGACACCAGCAGGCTGGCGGGCAGGCGGCTGTGGGGAGCGCAGCGTCAGGTAGGGGTCGTGGACCCGGATCTGCTGTCGGAGCGCACGGTCGCGGGCAACGTCGCCGCGCCGCTGGAACGTATGGGACTGGACCCCGCCCAGCGGCGGCAGCGGGTCGGCACCCTGCTCGACGTGATCGGGCTCGGCCGTTCGGGATCGCGGCTGCCCGCCGAACTGTCGGCGGGCCAGCAGCGGCGGGTGGCTGTCGCGCGAGCGCTGGCCACGGCGCCGTCCGTCCTGCTCGCCGACGAGCCGACCGAGGGCGTGGCGAGTGAGGAGTCGGCGGCGGTGCTGTCCGTCCTCGACCGGGCCAGGGCCGAGCTGGGCGCGACCGTGGTGCTCACCACCCGCGACGCCGACGTCGCGCGCCGCGTGTGCGACGAGGTGGCCCTGCTCGACCGCGGGCGGGTCGTCGAGTCCGGCACGCTGCTGACCCTGCTGGGCAAGCCGGGCAGCCCCCTCGCCGAGGCGCTGCTGCCCAGGGTCGCGACCGCGCGTGCGCAGCTGTCGGGCTACGACCGCGCTGTGGACGTGGTGCTGGTGGGTTTCGCCGCCGTGGGTGCCCTGCTGCCCGAGGCGTCGGCGCGGTTCGACGTCGACTTCGACACGATCGGCGGAGGGCTGACCCGGCTGGGTGACACCCCGGTGGCCCGATTCCGGCTGGGCGTCGAGGGGCAGCGGGCCGACGCCGCCCTCGCGTGGATGGCCGAGCGGGGCGCGCACGTGAGCACCCCGCTGTTCGGCCTGCGCGACGCCGCCGCCTGAACCCGGCGCGACCGGCGGCACCGCGCGGCCACGTCGTCCGGGTGGCGCGCCCGGCCCAGTAGGCTGGTGGCCGTGCTTGCCGTCGTACCGCCGCCCGTGACCGTGCGAGTGCCGTCCAAGATCAACTTGCTGTTGTCGGTCGGGGACCTGCGCGACGACGGCTATCACGACCTGACGACGGTGTTCCACGCGCTGTCCCTCACCGACGAGGTGACGGTGACGGCCACCACCGGGGAGCCCGGCGTCGAGGTGACGGGCGAGGGCGAACGGCTGGTGCCCACCGGCGACGACAACCTCGCCCTGCGGGCCGTGCGCGCGCTGGCCGAACACGTGGGCAGGCCGGAGGACGCCGACCGGGTGCGGGTGGTGATCCGCAAGGGCATTCCCGTGGCGGGGGGCATGGCCGGCGGCAGCGCCGACGCCGCCGCGACGCTGGTGGCGTGCTCGGCGCTGTGGCACCTCGATCTGCATCGCGACGAGCTCGCCGAGATCGCCGCCACCCTCGGCAGCGACGTCCCGTTCGCGCTCTACGGCGGCACGGCCCTCGGCACCGGCCGGGGCGAGCGACTGGTGCCGGTGCTCTCGCGGCACACCTACCACTGGGTGCTGGCCTTCGACCAGCGCGGCCTGTCCACGCCGAAGGTGTTCGGGGAACTGGACCGGCTGCGCGCCACCGGCGACCCACCGAGGGTGGGGGCGCCCGAGGCGCTGCTGGAGGCGCTGGCCTCCGGCGACCCCCGGCGGCTCGCCCTGCTGCTGGGCAACGACCTCCAGGCGGCGGCGGTGTCGTTGCGGCCCGGCCTGCGCCGTACGCTGCGCGCGGGGGTCACGGCGGGCGCGCTCGCGGGCGTCGTGTCCGGTTCGGGGCCGACGTGCGCGTTTCTGTGCTCCGACGGTGAGTCGGCGTTGCGGGTGGCCGCCGAGCTGGCTGGCGCGGGCGTGTGCCGCACCGTGCGGGTCGCCCACGGCCCCGTGCCCGGAGCGCGGGTGCGCGACGAGTGAAGCACCACTGACGAGAGGAACGAGACGAGCGGATGGCCAACCTGGTCAACCTGGAGTCGGTCGACAAGTCCTACGGCGAACGCATGCTGCTCGACGGCGTGTCGCTCGGCGTGGGGGAGGGCGAGCGGATCGGGGTCGTCGGACTCAACGGCGGCGGCAAGACGACCCTGCTCGAAGTGCTGGCCGGGATCACCACGCCGGACTCGGGCCGGGTGAGCCACACGCGGGGCGTCCGCCTCGGTGTCGTCACCCAGCGCACCGAGCTGCCGGAGGGCAGCACGGTGGGCGGGGTGGTGCTCGCGGACTACGACGCCGAGCACGAGTGGGCCTCCGACGCCAGGGTGCGGTCGATCGTCGAGGGGCTCGGCATCGCCGCCCTCGGCCTCGACACGCCCACGGGCACGCTCTCCGGCGGGGAACGGCGACGCGTCGCGCTGGCCGCCGCGCTGGTGGCCGAACTGGACCTCGTGGTGCTCGACGAGCCCACCAACCACCTCGACATCGAGGGCGTGCGCTGGCTGGCCGAGCACCTGATCGCACGGCGCAGCGCGCTCGTCGTCGTCACGCACGATCGCTGGTTCCTCGACACCGTCTGCGGTCGCACGTGGGAGGTGGCCGACGGCAGGGTCGAGCAGTACGAGGGCGGCTACGCGGACTGGGTGTTCGCCCGCGCCGAGCGCGCCAGGCTCGCCGCCACCGCCGAGGAGAAGCGCCGCAACCTCGCGCGCAAGGAACTCGCGTGGCTCCAGCGCGGCGCCAAGGCCCGTACGTCCAAGCCCCGCTACCGCGTCGAGGCGGCCGAGGCACTGATCTCCGACGTGCCCGACCCCCGCGACTCGGTCGAGCTGCTGGCGTTCGCCAAGCGCAGGCTCGGCAAGACCGTGCTCGAACTGGAGGACGTCTCGCCCGTCGCGGGCGAGCGCACCCTGCTCGACCACGCCACGTGGCGCATCGGGCCGGGCGATCGCGTGGGAATCGTGGGGGTGAACGGCTCCGGCAAGACCACGCTGCTGCGGCTGCTGGCCGGTGAGGCCGATCCGGTCACCGGCAGGCGCGTCGAGGGCAAGACCGTCCGGCTGGCTCACCTGCGGCAGGAACTCGACGACCTGCCGGGCGATCTTCGCGTGCTGCAGGCCGTCGAGAAGGTCGCGTCGCGGGTGAGTCTGGGCAAACAGGAGCTGTCGGCATCCCAGCTCGCCGAGCGACTGGGTTTCGGCCGGGCCCGGCAGTGGACGCCGGTGGCCGATCTCTCCGGCGGCGAGCGGCGGCGGTTGCAGCTCGTGCGGCTGCTCATGTCCGAACCCAACGTACTGCTGCTCGACGAACCCACCAACGACCTGGACATCGACACGCTCCAGCAACTGGAGGATCTGCTCGACTCGTGGGCGGGCACGCTCGTCGTCGTCTCGCACGACCGCTACCTCGTCGAGCGCGTGTGCGACAGCGTGGTGGCGCTGTTCGGCGACGGTCGCATCACGCACCTGCCCGGCGGCATCGACGAGTACCTGTCCACCAGGGACCGGCTGGAGGCGGCGCCGAAGGCGTCCAGGGCTTCCCAGGCCGAGCCCCGCGCCGAGCGGGGCGCCGCCCCCGCGACGGCACCGGGGTTGAGCGCGGCCCAGTGGCGCGCGGCCACCAAGGAGCTGGGGAAGCTGGAGCGCAGGCTCGACGCCGTGCACACCAGAGAGAACGAGCTGCACGAGGCGCTCGCCGAGGCCGCCACCGATCCCGACCGGCTCCAGCGGCTCAACGCGGACCTCAAGGCCGTGCTCGCGGAGAAGGACGAACTGGAGCAGCGCTGGCTGGAGACATCCGAAGCGCTGGAGTGAAACCGGCCAAGGTTAAGGTTTACCCATGAGTCGGTTCGTGGAGACGATGGTCACCACCGCGAACGCGGGTGGTCGGCAGCGGGGCATGGTCACCGGGGAACCCCGGGAGCCGGTGCGGCGGACGTGGTTCGAGGTCCACGAGCGCGCGCGCCGGGTCGCGGGCGGTCTCGTCGAGGCGGGCCTGCGGCCCGGTGGCGCCGTCGCGGTCCTGGCGGGGGCTCCCGAACTGATCGCTCCCACGGTGCAGGGCGTGTGGCTGGCGGGTGGCAGCGTGACGATGCTGCACCAGCCCACCCCGCGGACCGACCTCGCCAAGTGGGCCGAGGACACCCTGCGCGTCCTTGGCATGATCGGCTCGTCGCTCGTGGTCCTGGGTGAGCCGTTCGACGGGGTCGGCCCCGTGCTCGACGAGCACCGCATCGCCTACCGCACCATCACCGGTCTGCTCGAAGCCGAGCCACTGCCCGAACCCGTCGCCACCGACGAGGACGCGCTCGCGCTGCTCCAGCTCACCAGCGGCTCCACGGCCGAGCCGAAAGCCGTCAAGATCACCCACGGGAACCTGTACTCGAACGTCAGCGCGATGGTGGAGCGCGCCGAGTTCGACTTCGACACCGACGTGATGGTGTCGTGGTTGCCGTTGTTCCACGACATGGGCATGGTCGGCTTTCTCACCGTGCCGATGACCTTCGGCGTCGAACTCGTCAAGATCACGCCGGTGGAGTTCCTCAGTGGCCCGCTCGTGTGGCCGGAGCTCATCAGCCGCTACCGCGGCACGACCACCGCGGCCCCGAACTTCGCCTACGCCATCGTGGGCCGCAGGCTCGCCAGAGTGGACGACGACGACGCCTACGACCTCTCGACGCTGCGCATCGCGCTCAACGGTGCCGAGCCCATCGACCCCACGGCCGTGGCCAGCTTCACCGACGCGGGCGCCCGGTTCGGGATGCCTGCCGAGTGCGTCTTTCCCGCCTACGGGCTCGCCGAGGCCACACTGGCCGTGTCGTTCGCTCCGTTGTTCACCGGGCTGACCGTGGACGTCGTGGAGGCTGGCCCGCTGGAACAGGGCGACAAGGCCGTGGCCGTGCCCGAGGGCGATCCGCGGCGGGACACCGACCAGGTTCGCCGCTTCGCCGTGCTGGGCCGCCCGCTGGCCGGGCTGGAGGCCCGCATCCTCGGCGAGGACGGTGCGCGCGGGGAGCGCGAGGTCGGCGAGATCCAGCTCCGGGGAGAGGCCGTGTCCCCCGGCTACCTGACCGTGGACGGTCCGCTCGACACGCGCGACGCCGACGGCTGGTTCCCGACCGGTGACATCGGGTACGTCGTGGACGGTCAGCTCGTCATCTGCGGGCGGAAGAAGGACGTCATCATTCTCGGTGGCCGCAACGTCTATCCCACCGACATCGAGCGCGCCGCGAGTTCCGTGAGCGGTGTCCGCGCGGGCAACGCCGTCGCCGTGCGCATCGACGCCGGAACGCGCCGGGAACGGTTCGCGGTCGTGCTGGAGTCCACAGTGGCGGGTGACGACGACGCGGAGCGCGTGCTGGCCAAGGAGGTCGCGGCCCGGGTGCGCGACGCCGTCGACGCGCGACCCTACGCGGTGGTGGTGCTGCCGAAGGGCAGCCTGCCGAAAACCCCGTCGGGCAAGGTCAAGCGCGCCGCCACTGCGGTCCAGTACCGGGAGCAGATCGACTCCCGCGCCTGAGAGCGCCTCAGACGAGCCTGCGCCACAGCGGCACGCGCGCGTGGCTGTGGTCCAGCGCGGTCGCCAGATACGGCTTCGTCCTCGTCGACGACTCCCTCTCGGCCAGTGTGCTCTCCACCAGCCGCAGGAACGTGTCCACCGCGGCGGGGTCGTAGCCGCCGCGGCGGCCCAGCGGGCACAGCGTGAACGCGATCCGGCGCACGTCGGCCGCGGTGACCGAGTCCCGGTCGTCGAGCGTCGCCGCGACGCGGCTCAGGAACGCGTCCACCTGGAGCTGGTTGTAGCCTCGCGTGCCGAAGGGGGCCTGCGGGAACCACGCGCGGTCGACGTCGTCTGCGGTGATCTCCATCAGGGTTGCCGCGTTCGCGCTCGTGCCGGTGTCCTGCGGGGCCTCGATGCCGCGAACTGTTCCTCGACGGCGTCGAGGAACTCGTCCACCTGCTGCTCGTCGTAGCCGCGGCGGCCGAGCAGCGGCCGGCCGAACCGGACGTGGTGTACCTCGGCCGCGCTGATGTCGTCGTGGCCTGCCAGCGTCAGGGCGACGCGATCGACGAACTCGTCGACCTCCGCCTTCGCGTACCCGCGGCGGCCGAACGGTGCGTTGTCGAACTGGACGCCACGGACGTCCTCGGCGGTGAACGACATGAGCTCTCCCGGAATGGACTGTCGTCGCTACACGTGACGAGCTAGCCACGGGGAGTGAGTCGAAACCTCCGGGATGCGAGTGAGGACCCGTTCGAGTGGTCAGAACAACGCTGGTGGGTGACGTTGGGGCCGTCAGCGGCTGTGGAACTCGTTCTGCGCGGCCGTGAGTCCCTTGGCGACCAGCGCCTCCACGGCGTCGGCGCACAGGTCGATGTTCAATGCGAGTTCCCGCCGCTCGGTGGCGGAGAAGTCCTTCAGGACGTAGTCCGCGGGGGCCATGCGACCGGGAGGCCGCCCGATGCCGAATCGCACGCGGTAGTAGTCCTGCGTGCCGAGTGATTTCGCGACCGAGCGTAGCCCGTTGTGGCCGCCCGCGCCCCCGCCGAACTTCAACCGCACCGAGCCGTACGGCAGGTCGAGTTCGTCGTGGACGACCACGACGCCATCGGGGTCGATCTTGTAGAACCGCGCGGCTCCCACGACGGCGCCGCCGGAGAGGTTCATGAACGAGCGCGGCTTGGCGAGGACGACCCTGCGCCCCGCGAGGCGGCCCTCGCAGACCTCGGCGCCGCTGCGGTGCGCCTTGAACCGGCCACCAGCCCGCTCCGCGAGTTCGTCGAGAACCAGGAAACCGATGTTGTGCCGGTTGGCGACGTACCGAGGTCCGGGATTGCCGAGACCGGCGAGCAGCACCTGCTCGCCGGTCCCCGGCAGATCATGCTCCACGATCGTGTCCTGCTCCGTCGAGCGTCACGCGCTCTCGGCGGTCTCGGGCTTCTCCTCGACCACACCGGCACCCTCGGTGTCGACGGTGGCCTCCATGTCGGCCTCGGTCGGCGCCTCGGACACCACGACCACGAGCGCCTCGGGGTCGGTCACCAGCGTGGTGCCGCTGGGCAGCGCCACCTGCGACGCGGTCAGCTGCGTGCCGGCCTCGGAGCCGTCGACGGCGATCTCCAGGTGCTCGGGCAGGGTCATCGCCTCCGCCTCGACCTGCAGGGTGTCGAGCTCCTGCGTGACCAGCGTGCCGGGACCGGCCTGGCCGGTGACGGTGACCGGGACGTCGACCGTCAGCTTCTCACCGCGCTGCACGACGAGGAGGTCGACGTGCTCGATGTAGTTCTTCAGCGGGTGGAAGGTGACGGTCTTGGTGAGGGCGAGCTCGGTGGGCTTGTCCTTCGCGTCACCCGTGACGTCGAGCGTGATGACCGCGTTCTGCCCGTTCTCACGGACCACGCGGGCGAACTCGATGGCAGGCAGTGCCAGGTGCCGCGGGTCGACGCCGTGGCCGTAGAGCACGGCGGGAATCTTGCCGGCGCGGCGGGTGCGGCGCGCGGCGCCCTTGCCGAACTCGGAACGTGGTTCGACCGTCAGACGTACCTCGGACACGGGGATGCACTCCTTGCGGTGGGATCGAGATCGATGTTGTCGGCTGTCCGGCGGCGAGTCCACAGACGTGCACGCACACGAGGGCCCTCGAAAGCCGCCGCGTCGATCACGTCGGGCGCGACGACAGAACGCGGCACCCACCTCGCCGAGACAACCCGCACAGTCTAGGCCACCCCGATGCCGGTCGCCGGGCCGGGGTTGCCGCGAAGGCCACCCTCGCTGCAGCAGACGCAGTGAAGGTGGCCTTCGCTGGGGCGGGCGCTCAGGCGCTGCCGTCGAAGAGGCTCGTGACCGAGCCGTCCTCGAACACCTCCTGGATGGCGCGCGCCAGCAGCGGAGCGATCGACAGCACGGTCAGCGTCGGGAACCGCTTGTCGTCGGGAATCGGCAGCGAGTTCGTCACGACCACCTCGCGCACCCGCGAGTTCGCGAGGCGCTCCGACGCGGGATCGGACAGGATGCCGTGCGTGGAGGCGATCACGACGTCGGCCGCGCCCTCGGTCATGAGCGCGTCGGCGGCCTTGGTGATCGTGCCGCCGGTGTCGATCATGTCGTCGATCAGCACGCAGAGCCTGCCCGCCACGTTGCCGACCACGCGGTTGGCGACGGCCTGGTTCGGGGCGTCGGGGTCGCGGGTCTTGTGGATGAACGCGATGGGCCGGTCACCGAGTTGCTCGGCCCACTTCTCGGCCAGCCGCACCCTGCCCGAGTCGGGCGAGACCACCGTGATGTCGTTGTCGCCGTAGGTCTCGTTGATGTAGTTCGCGAGCACGGTCTGGGCGAGCAGGTGGTCGACGGGGCCGTCGAAGAAGCCCTGGATCTGTGCCGTGTGGAGATCCACCGTCATGATGCGGTCGGCGCCTGCCGTCTTGAACAGGTCGGCGATGAGCCTGGCCGAGATCGGCTCGCGGCCCTTGTGCTTCTTGTCCTGCCGCGAATACGGGTAGAACGGCATGATCACGGTGATGCGTTTGGCGCTGGCGCGCTTCAGCGCGTCCACCATGATCAGCTGCTCCATGATCCACTCATTGATCGGTGGCGAGAAGCTCTGCAGCACGAAGGCGTCGGTCCCGCGCACCGACTCCTGGAAGCGCACGTAGATCTCGCCGTTGGCGAAGCTGTGCACCGTCTGCGGGGTGATCGTCACGTTGAGGTGCTTGGCGACCTCTTCGGCGAGTTCGACATGCGAACGGCCGGAGAAGAGCATCAGGTTCTTCTTCGGCGTGCCGGATTTCGGGCTCATTCTGGCGACTCCCCGTCCGTGTCGGTTTCCTGCTGCGCGGCGAGCGCCCTCTCCGCTGCCTCCGCCGCGGGAGTGCCCGGCCTGCGCCGGGTCACCCAGCCTTCGATGTTGCGTTGTGGCGTGCCGGTGACCGCGAGAGCACCGGGCGGGACGTCGCGGCGGAGGACCGTCCCGGCACCACTGTAAGCGCCGTCGCCCACGGTGACGGGCGCGATGAACATCGTGTCCGAGCCGGTCCGCACATGGGAGCCGACCACCGTGTGATGCTTGCGGATCCCGTCGTAGTTCACGAACACGCTCGACGCGCCGATGTTGCTGTACTCACCGATCGTCGCGTCGCCGACGTAGGTCAGGTGCGGCACCTTGGTGCCCCTGCCGATGTCGGCCTTCTTCGTCTCGACGAACGTGCCGATCTTGCCGTCCTCGCCGAGTTTCGTGCCGGGCCGCAGGTAGGCGAACGGTCCCACCTCGGCGCCCGCGCCGACGACGGCGTCCGTGCCGTGGGTGCGCACCACCGTGGCTCCGGGGCCCACGACGACGTCGGTCAGCGTCGTGTCCGGGCCGAGCCGCGCGCCCTCGCCCACCGTGGTGTGCCCGTGAAGCTGCACGTTCGGGGCGATCACCACGTCACGCGCGAGTTCCACGTCCGCGTCGAGCCACGTCGTCGCCGGGTCGATGATCGTCACCCCCGCGCGCTGCCAGCGCCGCACGAGGCGCCGGTTCAGCTCCGCGCCCAGCGCGGAGAGCTGCACCCGGTCGTTGACTCCCTCGGTGAGCCACGGGTCGTCCACCACGAGCGCGCCGACCGGGCGCCCGTCGCCGCGCGCGATGCCGAGTACGTCGGTGAGGTACAGCTCGCCCTGCGCGTTGTCGGTCGAGAGGCGGGACAGTGCGTCGGCCAGCACGGCGGCGTCGAACGCGTACACGCCGGAATTGATCTCGGAGATCTCGCGCTGCGCGGCGTCCGCGTCCTTCTGCTCGACGATGCCGGTCACCGCTCCGTCTCCGTCGCGCACGATCCGCCCGTATCCCGTCGGGTCGGCCACGACGGCGGTCAGCACCGTCACCGCGTTCCCGCGCTCCCGGTGCTCGGCCAGCAGGCCCGACAGGGCCGTGGTGTCGAGCAGCGGGACGTCGCCGTAGGTGACCAGCACCGTGCCCGATCCGGTGGTGGGCAGCGCGGCCAGGCCGCACGCCACCGCGTGACCGGTCCCGTTCTGCCGCTCCTGCACGGCGCAGGTGACGGGCAGGCCGAGTGCCTTCTCCACGCCGAGCAGATGCTCGCTCACCGCCTCCCGGCCGTGCCCGACGACCACGACGAGCCGGCTGGGGTCCAACCCCGCAGCGGCGCGGACGGCATGTTCGACCAGTGGGCGCCCCGCGACGGGGTGCAACACTTTGGGCAGGTTCGACCGCATGCGGGTGCCCTCACCCGCGGCCAGGATGACGGTGCTCAGCGGGCCGGTCACGGCACTCCTCATCAAACTCTGAGATCTCGGGATCGCGGGGTTGTCCGACGGGCCACGATCCTACGGGTGCATCCCGGGCGCCGCCGCCGGGTCGGCCCCCTGCGAGTGGGTGGCGCCACGCCGCTCCTCCGCCCTGTCGGAGGCGCCATCGGCGCTGTCGGCACCGTCCTCTTCCGACAAACTGGACGTGATCTGGTCTCCGCCGCGCCGCTTCGCCTGGTACATCGCCGCGTCGGCGCGGGACAGCACCTCCTCGGCGCTCTCCTGCGCACGCAGGCACACGAGTCCCACCGACAGCGTCACACCGTGCGACAGGTGCCGCGGCAGCGACGAGACCGCCCGCACCGCCCTGGTCAGCGCCTGGGTCGCAGCCGAGCGGGGCGCGCCGGGCAGCAGGATGACGAACTCGTCACCGCCGTAGCGGGCCACGATGTCGTCACTGCGCAGCGCGTCGCGCAGCGTGCTCGCGACCACCCGCAGCACCGCGTCGCCCTCGGCGTGCGAGTGCTGGTCGTTGACGTCCTTGAATCCGTCCAGGTCCACCAGCGCCACCGACAGCGGCTCGGACGAGGTCGACGTCGCGAGAGTGCGGAGGCGCTCGTCCAGCGCGCGGCGGTTCGGCAGCCCGGTGAGCGGGTCCTGCATCGCCTGCTGCGTGATCGCGCCGTGCTCGGCGGAAAGGCGCTCGTGCTCGCGGCGGGTGTTCAGCGTCGCGATCTGCGACTCGCGCATCGACCACAGTTCGCCCTCCAGCGCGCTCGCGTAGTCGGTGAGTAGCCCGGTGGCCTCCCGTTCCGGGGACGGCTCGTCCGGCAGCGCCGCGTTGGTCAGCTCCCGGATGAGGTTCAGCCGCATCGACGGCTGCGAGGTGTCCTCGGCCTCGGTCTGGCGAGCGTCGAGCAGGGCTTCCGTGGCCTCCGTCCGCCTGCCATCGGCGACGAGACACCGGGACAGTGCGATGGTGACCAGCAGCTTCTCGTGCGGGTAGCCCTGCTCGGCCACGAGCCTGCGCAGGCGATCCACGTGCGCCGCGGCCGGTGTCGCCAGTGCCAGCGCCGCCGCCAGCACTCCCACCTGCTCCACGGCGGGGATTCCCGGCCTGCGGGGGAACAGCGACTCGGCGAACGGCGCCTCCACGGCGATCGTCATCGACGCCGCCGTACGGAACTTCTCGCTCGCGTCCTCGCCGCGGCCCACCCGCTCCAACCGCAGCCCCCAGCCGAGCAGCATCTTCACGCGGTTCATGAGCTGCAGGGTGATCTCGTGCGGGCCGGCGCTGTCGCGGATCGCCTGGTGGGCGCGCGCGATGACCTCCTCGGCCGCCTCGTACACGCCCAGCTGGTTCAGCACGATCCAGCAGTCGTTGAGCGCGGAGGACAGCAGCCGGTCCCACATCCGCCTGCCGTAGTGGACCTCCGGTGCGGGCAGGTCGTCGAGCAGCGCGAGGGCTCGCGCGATCTCGGTGAGTGCCGAGTCCTCCTGCTCCTTGAGGACGAGCAGCCTGCCGCGCAGCGCATGCGCGTCCGCGCGCAGCAGCGCCAGCCCGTGCCGTTTGGTGTGGGCGAGCATCTCGTCGAGCAGCGGCTCGGCGTCGTCGGCCAGCCCTCGGGTGACGAGCCGGGCCAACGCGGCGGCGCGCAGGAGCTGCGCCACGAGCACGGGTTCGCCACGGCGGCGGGTCTCGGTCAAGAGATCGTCGAGGGTCTCGGCGACCCGGAACTGCTCGGCGCGGTCGGTGCGCTGAACCGTGGCGATCAGCTCACGCGCGCGGCCCAGCACCCAGGCGTCGGACATGTCCCCGTACGCCAGGTGTCGTTCCTGGTCCCAGCCTTCCTCGTGCAGCCGCCCCACACCCCCTTCAGGCCTCTCCAGGCACGTCAGGAGCAACCTTCGCTCCGCCGCCAGGGCTCGAACCTGGACTGTCAGAACCAAAATCTGAAGTGCTGCCAATTACACTACGGCGGATCGCGCCTGGTCAGGATAGCCACTACGGAATCGGGTAGTGATCGAGGGGCGGCAGTGCCCCGTTGGTGCCTCTCCCCGTGCGGGGAAACCTCCTGTACCGTAACTTACGGAAACGTAGGTAAGGTCCGCCTTTCCTGCGCATGTCGTCACCTGTGGAGAGAAGTGAGACCATGACGGCCACCCTCGACGGACCCGCGGCCAAGCCCGCGAAAGGCCCCAAACCCATCCTCGACGGAAAGCGCTCGGCCGGAGTGCAGTTCTCGGTGTACTTCGGCGTCGTCGCCCCACTGGTAGCGCTCGCCGCCGCCGTTCCCTTCGCATGGGGATGGGGGCTGACCTGGATCGATGTCGGGTTGTTCGTCTTTTTCTACGCCTTCACCGGACTCGGTATCACCGTGTCGTTCCACCGCTACTTCACCCACGGGTCGTTCAAGGCGAAGCCGTGGATGCGGGTGTTACTGGCCATCGCGGGCAGCATGGCCGTACAGGGCCCGCTGATCACCTGGGTCGCCGACCACCGGCGCCACCACGCCTTCTCGGACAAGGAGGGCGACCCGCACTCCCCGTGGCTGTTCGGCACGTCGCCGGTGGCGCTGGCAAAGGGCTTCTGGCACGCCCACATGGGCTGGTTGTTCGAGCGCGACGTGAGCAACGTCGAGCGCTTCGCCCCTGACCTGATCAAGGACCCGGCCATGCGCAGGGTCGACAAGCTGTTCCCGGTGTGGACCCTGGCGACCTTCGTCCTCCCCGCCGTGCTGGGCGGGCTCATCACCTGGTCGTGGTGGGGCGCGCTCACCGCGTTCTTCTGGGCCGGGCTCGTGCGGGTCTGCGTCCTGCACCACGTGACCTGGTCGGTGAACTCCATCTGCCACATGATCGGCGAGCGCCCGTTCGGTGCCAGGGACCGCTCGGCCAACTTCTGGCCACTGGCGATCTTCTCGTTCGGCGAGTCCTGGCACAACCTCCACCACGCCGACCCCACCTCTGCTCGGCACGGTGTCAAGCGCGGTCAGATCGACATCTCCGCCCGCACGATCTGGATCTTCGAGAAGCTGGGTTGGGCGTACAACGTCCGCTGGCCCACGCCCACGCGCCTGCAGAAACTCACGGTCGCCGAACACTGACGAGCGAGGCGCACCGTGTACCGACACGTACGCTCGCGGCCACCGGACTAGGCTGCCCCGGTGGCCGCGAGACGACGAGCGAAACGCGCCGCGGTCGCCGGGACGGGTTCCGACCCCCCGGCGACCCGCGTACGGATGACAGGCGCCGAGCGCAGGCAGCAACTGCTCGACGTCGCGCGGTCGCTGTTCGCGGAGAAGGGCTTCGACGGTAGCTCCGTCGAGGAGATCGCCCATCGCGCCAACGTGTCGAAACCCGTGGTGTACGAACACTTCGGGGGCAAGGAGGGCATCTACGCGGTCGTGGTCGACCGCGAGACGCGCCTGCTGCTCGACCGGATGGTGTCGACGCTGCACGGAGGGCATCCGCGCGAACTGCTCGAACAGGCCGCGGTCGCGCTGCTGCGATATGTCGAGGACTCCCACGACGGCTTCCGCATCCTGGTGCGCGACTCGCCGGTGGCCAGCTCCACCGGCACGTTCTCCACGCTGCTCAACGATATCGCGAGCCAGGTGGAGTATGTGCTGGCGCAGGAGTTCTCGGCCCGGGGCTACGACGGCAAGCTGGCGCCCCTGTACGCGCAGGCGCTCGTCGGCATGGTGGCGCTGACCGGACAGTGGTGGCTCGACGCGAGGAAACCCAAGCGCGACGAGGTGGCCGCCCACCTGGTGAACCTGGCCTGGAACGGGCTGTCGAATCTCGAACACAAGCCGAAGCTCCGCCTCACCCGCCCCTGACCGCCGTGTCCGCAGCCTGCGTAGCCGTGTCCGCAAGTTGTGTAGCCGTGTCCGCACCGCAGGCTGCGGACACGGCTACGGGAGCTGCGGACACGGCTACGGGAGCTGCGGACACGGCTACGGGAGCTGCGGACACGGCTA
>NZ_VCEK01000003.1:328479-511546 GCF_005862235.1 Saccharomonospora piscinae
CTACGGGAGCTGCGGACACGGCTACGGGAGCTGCGGACACGGCTACGGGAGCTGCGGACACGGCTACGGGAGCTGCGGACACGGCTACGGGAGCTGCGGGGTCACGCGGAAGACGGCGTCGTCGGTGCCGCCCGACGTGGTGACGTACAGTTCTCCGCCTGCCGAGCGGACGCCGCGCAGGCGGCCGAACCGGTCGTCGAACTCCGGAGGCAGGATCACCTCGGTCACGTCGCCGCCCGCATCGTCCAGCCGGAAGAGCAACATCTTCTGCCCCCGCAGCGCCACCACCGCCAGCGCGCCATTGAGGGATTCCCACCGCGCGCCCGACACGAACGCCGCACCCGAGGGCGCCTCCGTACTGGACGCGCCCGACGTCCACAGCGGCGGGACGGCGTCGGGGAACCGCTGCAGATCGGTCATCGGGACGTCCTCGTCGTACTCGTCGGTCGAGCCGCCCCGGGACGGGTCCCACCCGTAGTTGCCGCCAGGGCGGATGCGGTTCACCTCGTCGAACCCGGTGGGGCCGTGTTCCGAGGCATAGACCTGCCCGGTGCCGGGCCGGACGGCCACTCCCTGCACGTTGCGGTGGCCGTAGCTGTAGACGCGCCGCTCGTCCGCGTCGCGCGAGTCGGCGAACGGGTTGTCGCCGAGGCCCTCACCCGTGCGGAGGTCGATCCGCAGCACCTTGCCTCCCAGACTGCCCCGGTCCTGCGGAATGGTGGGGTCGGCCGCGGTGTCCCCGGTGCCGACCAGCAGGCTGCCGTCGGCGGCGAGGGTGGGCCTGCACCCGGAGTGGCGCCCGCTCTCGTTGACCGGCAGCCCCGTCAGCAGGTTCCGCACGCGCTCGGCGCTGCGCCGGTCCTCCGACAGCCGCCAGGTCACCAGCCGCACGTCGACGGCCTCGCCGTCTCGTTGGTGGTTCTGGCAGGTGGTGAACAGTCGCGACGAGGCGAAGTCGGGATGCACGACCAGCCCGAGCAGTCCGCCCTCGCCCTCGGCGTGGACGGATGACAGGTCGGCCGACACCTCCTGGACAGCGCCTCCGGTGCGGTCGGCGAGCACCAGCCTGCCCGGCCGTTCCGAGATCAACAGCGCGCCGTCGGGAAGCACTCCGACGTCCCACGGATGGGTTAGTCCTTCCGCGACGCGCTCCAGCCGCAGAGTCATCCCGTCCGGCGTCACCGTGCTGGTGGCGGGCGCACCGGAGGCGTCGCTCTCGGTCTCCGTGCCGCAGCCCGCGAGAACCGAGGTGGACACGGTGAGCACGGTGAACAGGAGCAGGGCCTTGATCGCGGGTGCTGGCGCGCGCATGGGCCCCAGTGTGCCCCGGTGCAGGTTCGGTCGCCGCTCGAACCGGCCCGTACCCTGGAAGGACGACAAGCTGTCGCCAATCCACCCTCCTGGCCAGTATCCAGTTTCATGTCGAGGGGAAGTACACGTCCGTGACCGATTCGCCCACCAGTTCGTCCGGGTCGCTGTCCGGGCTGCTGTCCGCCGTGCTGTCCGATTCCGCTCTGCGCGGGGTCGTCGACCGGGTGGACGCGCCGCTGCTGGATCTGGACGGGCCCACCGCCACCCACCAACTCGTGGTCGCCGCCCTCGCCGCCGAGCAGGGTGCGGCGCGCCCCGTTCTCGCCGTGACGCCCACGGGCAGGCAGGCCGAGGAGCTGACCGCCGCGCTGGGCAGCCTGCTCGGCCACGACGCGGTCGCCGACTTCCCTTCGTGGGAGACCCTGCCGCACGAGCGGCTGTCTCCCAGGGCCGACACGGTCGGCACGAGGCTGGAGGTGCTGCGGCGGCTGGCTCGGCCGGACCGTGGTGGGCTGCGGGTGGTGGTCGCCACCGTGCGCAGCCTCATCCAGCCGATGGCGCCGGGCCTGGGCGAGCTGCACCCGGTCGAGCTGCGAGTCGGGGAGGAAAGCGAGTTCGAGGGCGTGCTCGACCGGCTCGTCGAACTCGCCTACACCCGCGTGGACATGGTCGAGAAGCGCGGTGAGTTCGCCGTGCGCGGCGGCATTCTGGACGTTTTCGGTCCGACGGCGGAGCATCCCCACCGCGTGGAGTTCTGGGGCGACGAGGTGAGCGAGATCCGCGCGTTCGCCGTGGCCGACCAGCGGTCGCTGCCCGGCGAGGTCCCCGGAATCGTCGCGCCGCCGTGCCGGGAACTGCTGCTCACTGCCCAGGTCAAGGACCGGGCCGGCGAGCTGGCGCGCACACACGCCGCCGACGAGCAGCTGTCCGAGATGCTGACCAAGCTCGCGGACGGCATCCCCTGCGAGGGCATGGAGGCGCTGATCCCCGTGCTGTGCGAGGGGGAGTTGCAGCTGCTCACCGACGCGATGCCCGAGGGCACGCACGTGGTGCTGGCCGACCCCGAGAAGATGCGTGCCCGGGCGGCCGACCTGGTGCGGACGGGGCAGGAGTTTCTGGAGGCGTCGTGGCTGACCGCCGCCGACGGCGGTAACGCGCCCATCGATCTCGGTGCGTCCGCCTATCGCGGTCTCGACGAGGTGCGTTCCCACGCCACCGCGACGGACCGGCGCTGGTGGACCTTGTCGCAGCTCACCAGCGAGGCCGACGCACTCCACGTGACGGTCGAGGCGGCACCCGCCTACCGGGGCGAGCTGGAGCGGGTGAGCACCGACCTGCGGGCCCACACGGCGACGGGTGGGGCGGCCGTCGTGGTGGTCGCGGGTGCGGGTACGGCGAAGCGGGCCGTCGAGCAGCTGTCCGGCTCGGAGGTCCCCGCGAATCTGGCCGCAGACGGACTGACCGGCGAGCTCAAACCCGGCGTCGTGACGGTGACGTGCGGTGGGATCACCGACGGATTCGTCGTGCCCGGCAGCGCACTCGTCGTGCTCAGCGAGGCCGACATCACCGGCCGGGGCGCCGGTGCGGGGCGGGCGCGCGTGGACATCGGCACGAAGATGCCGTCGAGGCGGCGGGGCGCGGTGGACCCGATCGCGCTGCGGCCCGGCGACTACGTCGTGCACGACCAGCACGGCATCGGCCGGTTCGTGGAGATGTCCCGGCGCACGGTCGGCGGCGCCACGCGCGAGTACCTGGTGATCGAGTACGCGCCGTCCAAACGCGGCCACCCCGGTGACCGGCTGTTCGTGCCGACTGACCAGTTCGACGAGGTGTCCCGCTACGTGGGTGGCGAGCTGCCCACGCTGAACAAGCTGGGCGGCTCGGACTGGAAGAACACCAAGGCCAAGGCGCGCAAGGCGGTCAAGGAGATCGCCGCCGAGCTGGTGCAGCTGTACGCGGCGCGCCAGGCCGCTCCGGGGCACCCGTTCGGGGCGGACTCGCCGTGGCAGCGGGAACTGGAGGACGCGTTCCCGTTCGTCGAGACCACCGACCAGCTCGCCGCGATCGACGAGGTCAAGAGCGACATGGAACGCGGCGTGCCGATGGACCGCGTCATCTGCGGTGACGTCGGCTACGGCAAGACCGAGATCGCCGTCCGCGCCGCGTTCAAGGCGGTGCAGGACGGCAAGCAGGTCGTGGTGCTGGTGCCGACGACGCTGCTGGCGCAACAGCACCTGACGACGTTCGCCGAACGGATGCGCTCGTTCCCCGTCAACGTGAAGGGGCTGTCGCGGTTCACCGACCCGCACGAGGCCGAGCAGGTCGTGGGCGGCATCGCCGACGGCGAGGTCGACATCGTGATCGGCACCCACCGGCTGTTGCAGTCGGGGCTGCGGTACAAGGACCTCGGGCTGGTGATCGTCGACGAGGAGCAGCGGTTCGGCGTCGAGCACAAGGAGCACATCAAGGCGCTGCGGACACACGTCGACGTGCTCACCATGTCGGCGACGCCGATTCCCCGGACGCTGGAGATGAGCATGGCGGGCATCCGGGAGATGTCGACCATCCTCACTCCGCCCGAGGACCGGCACCCGATCCTGACCTACGTCGGGGCCTACGACGACAAGCAGGTCGCGGCGGCGATCCGCAGGGAACTGCTGCGCGACGGCCAGGTCTTCTTCGTACACAACCGCGTGTCGTCCATTGAGAAGGCCGCGCGGCGGCTGCGGGAGCTGGTGCCGGAGGCCCGCGTGGTCACCGCGCACGGGCAGATGAACGAGCACCGGCTCGAACAGATCATCCAGGGGTTCTGGGACCGCGAGTTCGACGTGCTCGTCTGCACGACGATCGTGGAGACCGGCCTCGACATCTCCAACGCCAACACCCTGATCGTGGAGCGCGGCGACATGCTGGGGCTGGCCCAGCTGCACCAGCTGCGCGGCCGGGTGGGCCGGGGTCGCGAGCGCGGGTACGCCTACTTCCTGTACCCGCCGGAGAAGCCGCTCACCGAGACCGCGCACGACCGGCTGGCCACCATCGCCCAGAACACCGAGCTGGGCGCGGGAATGGCCGTCGCGATGAAGGACCTGGAGATTCGCGGGGCGGGCAACATTCTCGGGGCCGAGCAGTCGGGGCACATCGCGGGCGTCGGGTTCGACCTCTACGTGCGGCTGGTCGGCGAGGCTGTGGACGCCTTCCGGCGCGACGCCGGTGCCGGTGGGGTCGAGGACGAGGACACCGCGCCGACCGAGGTACGGGTGGATCTGCCGGTGGACGCGCACATCCCGCACGACTACGTGCCGGGCGAGCGACTGCGGCTGGAGGCCTACCGCAAGATCGCCGCGGCGCCGGACGCCGACGGGCTGGCCGCCGTGCGCGACGAACTCGTCGACCGCTACGGGCGGGTGCCCGCGCCGGTGGAACGACTGCTCGCGGTGGCCGCGTTCCGGCAGGCGTGCCGGGACGCGGGGGTGACCGAGGTGTCGGTGCAGGGCAACAACATCCGGTTCGCGCCGCTGAAACTGGGCGACTCGCAGCAGGTGCGGTTGAAGCGCCTCTACCCGAAGGCCGTGTTCAAGGCGGTGACCCACACGGTGTCCGTCCCGAAACCCACGGAGGGGCCCGCGGGAGGGCGCATCGGCGCACCGCCGCTGCGCGACGACGCCTTGCTCGACTGGTGTGCCCAGTTGATCCGCTCGCTGACGCGCGAACCGTCGGCGGTGGGCGCGTGACGGGCGTGGTCTTGCGGGGCGACGTGGTGGGTGTGAGAAGGTACGCGCTGTGATTCGGACCATCGCCCGCCCCTCCCGTCGTCGTGCCGGACTCGCCGTGGCCCTGGCGGCCTCGTTCGCTCTCACCGCCTGCGGTTCCGGCCCGAGCACGACCAACGCCGCCGCCGTTATCGGTGACGACGTGATCGCGCTCGACGACGTCCAGGACGAGATCCAGTGGCTGCTCGACAACGCGCCCCAGGCCCAGCAGGCGCAGGAGCAACGTCGTGTCGACCAGGTGAGCAGTGAGATCCTGCGCAGCAGGGTGGTACACGAACTGCTGACCGTCGCCGAGCGCCGCGAGCGGTTGACCGTCGACGAGACCGAGGTCGACTCGCTGATCGACGCGAGCGGGGGCGTGACCGAGGCGGCGAAGAACATCGCCGTCGAGCCGTCCCGCGTGCGCGAGGTCGCCCGCGACCAGCTCATGCTGGAGGAGCTGGGCGCGCGGTACCAGGACCGGCTGTCGGTCCACTTCGTCGGCGCGATGATCACCGAGTCGAGCGTCGAGGCCACCGACTCCGAGACCGCGCGGGAACTGGGCCGCAGCATCGCGGCTGACCCGCAGCGGGCACGGGAGATCGTTCGCGACGGTGGCCACCAGCTCGTCGACCAGCGGATCAGCCTTTCCGACGCGCTCACCCAGGACCCGGAACTGGCCATCAGCGCCGTGTTCGGGGCCGAGGAGGGCACCGTGGTCGTCATCCAGCCGAGCCAGCAGCAGCCGGGCTGGCTGGTCGCGCTGGTCGAACAGCGCTCCCTGCGTTCCGGTGGCGGCGAGAACGCCGAGGGCGAGCCCGTCGATCCCCGCCTGCTGTACTGGGTGGGGCTGCGGCAGTTGCAGCCCATCGCCGACGAACTCGGGGTGCGGTTGAACCCGCGCTACGGCGTGTGGGACGAGGCGGGCATGGCCCCCGCGCCCAGCGAGGAAGAGGTCACCGGCTACCAGTGGGAATCCCGTACGGTAGCCCCATGACGTCGTATCCGGCCGAGCCGCCCGCGTCCGCGGTGGTGCTGGTGTCGGCGGCGCTGCCGGAGGTGCTTCCCGTCGCGGCGTGGCCGGTGCTGGCCTCGGCGCAGGCCGTCTACGCCGCCGACGACGTTCCCGAGGCCACGAGGGCGGCGCTGGGCGCCAAGCCCGCGCCCGGGCCGGAGGGCCTGGCACAGCAGTCCGGCGTCGTGCTGGTGGCGACGGCGGCACACGATCCGGGCGCCGAGGCGCTCGCCCGAGCGGGAGCCCAGGTCCTCGCCACGCCGGTACCGCCGTTGGTGCGCGCGGCCGAGGTGATGGACCGGCTGCGTTCCCCGGGCGGCTGCCCGTGGGACGCCGCGCAGACGCACGAGTCGTTGCTGACCTACCTCGTCGAGGAGACCTACGAACTGCTCGACGCGCTGGAGGACGGCGACCGCGCCGCCGTTCGCGAGGAGCTGGGCGACGTGCTGCTCCAGGTGCTGTTCCACGCGCGGGTGGCCGCCGAGCACGACACCGACCCGTTCGACATCGACGAGGTCGCCGACGAGCTGGTCGGCAAGCTCGTGAGCAGGCACCCGCACGTGTTCGAGGGCGGCGAGGCCGTCCATACGCCCGAACACCAGCAGCAACGCTGGGAGCAGCTCAAGCAGGCCGAGAAGCGGCGGGATTCGATGGTGGACGGCGTACCGCTCGGCCAGCCCGCCGCGGCGCTGGCGGGAAAGCTGGGGCAGCGCACCGGACGCCACGGCGTGCCGCCGGATCTGTTCCCCGCGCCCGACGACGAGGGCGGCCGGATGTTCCGGCTCGCCGCCGTGGCCCGCAGGGCCGGCATCGATCCGGAGGGCGCGCTGCGGGCGACGGCGAAGGACTTCGCGAACCGGGTCCGAGCCGCCGAGCGCACCGCCCGGCAGCGGGGCCTCGATCCCGCCAGGCTCGATCCGGACGGCTGGCGCGCCTGCTGGCCCGGGGGCTAGAGGCCCCTGACACATTGGGGCGCTTAAGAGCCCCTAACACATTGGCGTTCGATCAGGGAGCGGTGGCCAGGCGGTCCCCTACCGGGGTGGCGAGCGTCCCCGGCGGGGGCCCAGGCTCGCAAGGCGGAGGGGCGTCCGCGTACTGGAAGTACGTGGGCGATCCTCCAACGCCGCGAGGCGCCGCCTGGGCGTCGCGAGCCGAACAGACCAATGTGTTAGGGGCTCTAAGCCCGTCAGTCCTCCCTCAGCGCCACTCGCGCCGCGACCTGGCCCAGTGCGTCCTGGTACTCGGGCAGTGGCCGCATGGCGGTGGCCATCCGCAACTGGGCCAGCGCCTCGGCGAATCTCCCGAGCCGTTGCAGCGTTCGGCCCAGCACGAACCGCGCGTAGTGGTCCGTGGGATCCCGTGCCACCACCCGGTTGAGCGCGTGCTCGGCGCGGTGGAGTTGCGCCGAGTGGAAGTACGCGCGTCCCGCCAGCAGTTGAACACTCGTCGCGTCGGGCTCGGAGTCGAGCAACGGCTCCAGCGCCTTGAGCGCGTCCAGCGGACGGCGTCGCACGAGGTCCTCCGCCTGGCGGAACGCCGCGTGCAGCGCGGGCCCGGACGTCTCGCCCGGCGGCTGCGGCGACCCGGTGTCCTCACCCATCGCTGACTGACGGTACCCGCCTTCGGGACCGGTGCCGAGGCGCGACATATCGAAATGGTTGTGATCGGGTTGCGGCCGCTGACAACCGGACCCGGCCCTCCGATGCTCAGGTGTTGCTTTCACCCGATTGGAGTGTTGTGTCCCCCGACGAGTTCGATCACCCGGAACTGCGTGACCCGGAATGGGCCCGCGTCGACCGCAGGGCCGTCCGGCAGGCGCGCGGCCTGCGCCTGCGCGACACGCTGACGGGTGCCGCGCGCCGTGCGCGCAGGCCGCGGCCCCATGCGAAGGCGTGGACGGCGGCCGGGGTCGCCTGCCTGCTGGCCGCGGGCGGGATCTTCTTCATCGCCGGGCAGCGCGAACCGGAGCCGCCGGGCACCCACGCCGACGCACCGGGGCACGAGGTCGACCCAGCCAGGCCGTTCGAGAGGACGCCCGCGCAGGGCTGGGACGAGGGATCGGCCGGCATCGCCGTTCCCGAGGCCACCGCCGTGGGTGACTTTTCGGCCGAGGAGGTCGCCGACGCCTACCGGGAGGTGAGTGCCGTGCTGGTGGCGTCGCGGATCGACCGTGCCGTGCTGGAGGACGGCGACCTCGACGGGCTGCTATCGCTGCTTGCCCCCGCGACGGCCGAGTGGGCCGAAGAGCAGCTCTCGGCACCGGTCTGGCCCATCGAGCTCGCCACCAGGATCGACCCGTCGGTCTCGCTGTCGCCGGTGGGGCCCAGAACGAAGGGCACGCTGACGGCCGAACCGGGTGAGCAGCCCGGCGAGCTGCGGGTGCTCGCGAACTACACGGTCGCCTACGCGTTCGCCGGACCCGAGGACGGCGAGGTGGAAACCCCGCTGGACATCGTGTCGGCGCTGCGTGTCGACGAGGAGTACGCCGTGCGCACGGGGCAGACCTGGTACCCGGAGGACCGCGGGGTGTCCTACGGTGGTGGCGAGTCGTTGACGTACTCGATGGCCTGCACGCCGCTCGTCGAGAAGGGCTGGCTCGCACCCCAGTACGTCGAGGCCGCGCCACTCGGCATGCCCGACCCCACCCGGCCGCCCGAGTACTTCGATCCGGCCAACCCGATGCCCGAGGGCGACAACTGCCGCGCCGAAGGTGCGGGGGAGTGAGCGCGGGCAACCGCTGATGTGGTGAACTTGCACGTCATGAGCGACGAAGTCCCGAGGTATCTCGGCATCGCGCCGTACCTGTACTACACCGACGCCACCGAGGCCGTGGAGTGGCTGACGCGGGTGTTCGGCTTCCGGGAGAAGGTGCGCTACGTCGACGCCGCAGGTGAGGTGTTCCAGGCCACGCTGCTCGCGGGAGGATCGGAGGTCCAGGTGACCGCCGTCGACTCCACCTACTGGGAGGCCAAGGGCGTCGACGGGCCCGTCGGCCAGCTCAACGTCGTGTACGTCGACGACGTCGACAGCCAGTACGAGCGGGTACGCGACGCGGTCGGTGAGTCGGTGGAGCTCACCACGCCGCAGGACCAGCCGTACGGCGCCCGGCTGTTCACGGTGCAGGACGTCGGCGGGAACAGCTGGACCTTCTGGCAGCACGTCTCCGACGTCGTCGATCTGCCGGTGGGCTGGCAGGAGATCCGCGCCGACGACAACGGTGCGGTGAGCAGGACGGCCGACGGCGAGGACGGCACTGCGGCCGACGGTGAACGCTCCGCACGCGAGTCCGGGGACTGAGAGCGGGCGCGGCCCGGCACGCCGCCGGGCCGCCCGGCCTCACTCGGAGTGGTGCCGGCTGCGGCTAGGCTGACACACGTCGGCGCGCCGGGACGGCGCGGTGTGTCCGCGACAGGCCATGCAGTGTGGCGAGAACCGGATGAGGAGCTGAGTGTGGCGGTTATCGAGCAGGTAGGCGCGCGGGAGATCCTGGACTCGCGCGGCAACCCCACGGTCGAGGTCGAGGTCGCCCTCGACGACGGCACGCTGGCCAGGGCGGCCGTGCCTTCGGGTGCGTCGACGGGTGAGCACGAGGCCGTGGAGCTGCGCGACGGCGATACCGGCCGCTACAACGGCAAGGGTGTCGAGCGGGCGGTCGCCGGGGTGCTGGACGAGATCGGCCCCGGGCTCGTGGGCGTTGAGGCCGTCGAGCAGCGCGTCGTCGACCAGAAACTGCTCGACCTCGACGGAACCCCGGACAAGAGCAGGCTCGGCGCGAACGCGATCCTCGGTGTGTCGCTGGCGGTGGCCAAGGCCGCGGCCGATTCCGCGGAACTGGAGCTGTTCCGCTACCTCGGGGGCCCGAACGCCCACGTGCTGCCGGTGCCGATGATGAACATCCTCAACGGCGGTGCCCATGCCGACACTGACGTGGACATCCAGGAGTTCATGATCGCTCCCATCGGAGCCGAGTCGTTCCGCGAGGCGCTGCGCTGGGGCACCGAGACCTACCATGCGCTGAAGTCGGTGCTGAAGAGCAAGGGCCTCGCCACCGGTCTCGGCGACGAGGGCGGGTTCGCGCCCAGCCTGCCGAACAACCGTGCGGCGCTCGACCTCATCCTCACCGCCATCGAGAAGGCCGGTTACCGGCCGGGCCAGGACATCGCCCTGGCACTG
This sequence comes from Saccharomonospora piscinae, assembly GCF_005862235.1. GTDB lineage: Bacteria > Actinomycetota > Actinomycetes > Mycobacteriales > Pseudonocardiaceae > Saccharomonospora > Saccharomonospora piscinae. The sequence goes on from NZ_VCEK01000003.1 coordinate 338,728, forward strand.
GACGTGGCGGCCACGGAGTTCTTCTCCGACGGCGCCTACGCCTTCGAGGGCGGCAGCCGCACCGCGGAGGGGATGGCCGAGTACTACACCGAGCTGCTCGACGCCTACCCGCTCGTGTCGATCGAGGACCCGCTCTCGGAGGACGACTGGGACGGCTGGGTGCGGCTGACGTCGGAGGTCGGGCAGCGGACGCAGCTCGTCGGCGACGACCTGTTCGTCACCAACCCGGACCGCCTCGAGGACGGCATCGGCCGGGGCGCGGCCAACGCGCTGCTGGTGAAGGTGAACCAGATCGGCACCCTGTCCGAGACGCTGGACGCCGTGTCACTCGCGACCTCGTGCGGCTACAAGTCGATGATGAGTCACCGCTCGGGCGAGACCGAGGACACCACCATCGCCGACCTCGCCGTGGCCACCGGTGTCGGCCAGATCAAGACCGGCGCTCCGGCGCGCAGCGAGCGGGTCGCGAAGTACAACCAGCTGCTGCGGATCGAGGAGACCCTCGCCGACGCCGCCCGGTACGCGGGCGAGCTGGCCTTCCCGAGGTTCAACCCGGAGGGCTGAACCGGTGGCCGAGCGGGGGAGGTCGCGAAGCAGACGCGGCGGGGGCAAGGCGGGACGCTCCGTCCCCCGCCGTCCCCGCCGTGTGCGCAGAGAGCGCCGGGTCGCCCGCCTGAGGCGGCTCGGCGCCGGCCGCGTCGCCGACGCCGCGAAGGCCCTCGGGCTGTCCACCACGCGGCGGGCCGCGCTGGTGGCGATCGTGGTGTGTGCGCTGGCGTTCACGATCGCCGTCCCGCTGCGCACCTACTTCTCGCAACGCGCCGACGTCGCCGAGCAGGAGCGCCAGCTCACCGAGCTGGAGACCGAGGTGGACCAGCTGGAACGCCGCCGGGACCTGCTGCGTGACCCCGCCCAGGTGGAGGCCGAGGCGCGGCGCAGGCTGCGGTACGTGATGCCGGGCGAGACGCCGTACATGGTGCAGTTTCCCGACACCGGCGCGGCGGGCGGCGAGCACGAGCGGCGACCGGCCATCGAGCCGGGTGCCTGGTACGAGAAGCTGTGGAACAGCGTGACGGAGGAGTGAGTCCCATTGAGTTCGAGCCGGTGACCGACACCGATCGCGAGGTCATCGCGCGCCAGCTGGGCAGGCCGCCGCGCGGGTTGCGGGCAGTGGCGGCCCGCTGCCCCAGCGGCCACCCCGCCGTGGTGCAGACCAGCCCCCGGCTGGAGAACGGCACGCCGTTTCCCACGCTGTACTACCTCACCTGCCCGACACTGTGCTCGATGGTGGGCACGCTGGAGGCGTCCGGCGTCATGCGCGAGATGACGGCCCGGCTCGACGAGGACGACGACCTCGCCACCGCCTACCGGCGTGCGCACGAGTCGTACCTCGCCCAACGCGACGCCATCGAGCCGCTGGGGCACCAGGTCACGGCGGGTGGGATGCCGACGAGGGTGAAGTGCCTGCACGTCCATCTCGCCCACACTCTCGCGTGTGGTGATGGTGTGAACCCTTTCGGTGACGAGACGCTCCGCTGGCTGCGCGCCGAAGGCTGGCCAATGGGTGAATGCATGCGATCGGCTTAGCCCGATCGGCGTAATCCGCGTTTGATTCCCTCCGAGGGGGTGAAACGACGAGAGGGTTCAGGCAGGCTGTGCCGTGACATCCGCGTGATCATCGGTGGGAGGGTGCGAGCGTGCGTGCTGAAGAGGGTGACGGAGCGGCCACGTCCGCGAAGTCCGGTCTCCGGCGCAAAACCACGATCGCCTTCCTCGGTGGTTCGCTGGCCATCCTGCCGGTGATCGCGGTCAGCGACGCCACGGTGCGCTGGGGCGGCCACGAGCCGCAGGAACACACGACGGCCGCGCCGCTGGTCGGCGGTCGCCCGCCCGCGTTCGACCCGGTCTCGGTGGACGGCAGCCTGCCCGACGCGCCCACGCCGGAGGAACTGCGGGTCTACGAGGAGAAGCCGCCCGCGACGGGATCACTCGGCATTCCGGCCTCCGCGCTCGACGCCTACCGGCGCGCGGCCGATCGCATGTTGGCCGACTACCCCGGCTGCAACATCGACTGGGCGCTGCTCGCGAGTGTCGGGCGCATCGAGTCCAACCACGCCCGCGGCGGATACGTCCACGAGAACGGCGACACCACGGAGCGCATTCTCGGCCCGGTGCTCGACGGTCAGGGCAACGTCGCCGCCATCGCCGACACCGACGGGGGCAGGCACGACGGCGACACGCGCTGGGACCGGGCCGTCGGACCGATGCAGTTCATCCCGGCCACCTGGCGACGTTACGCCGCCGACGGCAACGGCGACGGCGTGAAGGACCCCAACAACATCTACGACGCCACGCTGGCGGCCGGGCGGTACCTGTGCTCGGGCGGCTTCGACCTGTCGGACACCCAGCAGCTGCGCACGGCGATCTACCGCTACAACAACTCGTGGGCCTACGTCGACACCGTCATCCGCTGGGCGAAGGCCTACCGCAGCGGTGTGCTGACGTTGCCCGACAGCGACCTGCCCTCGGCCGTGCCGGAGACGCTCCTGGCGGAGGCACCCAGCACGGGCCGCGACGTCTCGGGTGCGCAGCTCCCGTCCGGCGGCCCCGCGCCGGTCCCGCCCGCGACGGAGACGCCGCGACCCGAGGACCCGAAGGATCCCGAGAACCCGAAGGACCCCGAGAACCCGAAGGACCCCGAGGACCCGGAGCAGCCGGAGGACCCCGAGAACCCCAAGGACCCCGAGAACCCGGAGCAGCCGGAGGACCCGGAAGAGCCCGGAGACCCGGAAGAGCCGACGGACCCGGAGCAGCCGGAAGAGCCCGAGGACCCGGAAGAACCCGAAGAGCCGGAGGACCCGGAAGAGCCCGAGGAGCCCGACGAGCCGGAGGAGCCCGAGGACCCGTCCGAGGAGGAGCCGCCGCCCGGCGAGGGCGAGGCGCCGGAGGAGTGTGACACCGAGGGTGGGGACGTGACCTCGGCCGAGTCGACCGAGGCGACCACCTCGCCGGAGTCGACCACGACGGAGCCGACGCAGACCTCCACGGTCGATGGAGAGTCCCCCGACGGCACGACCGATCCCACGGACCCACCGTGTGAGGACGACGAGTCGCCGGAGGACGGCGAGGACGACGAGGACGACCATGCCTCGGCGACCGCGACCTCGGCCACCAAGGAGCGGGGCGAGGGCTAGGGTTGGCGGCATGCCACGGGTAGCTGCCATCGACTGCGGAACCAACTCGATTCGCCTGCTCGTCGCCGAGGTCACGCACCGGCACGACGGCAGCGTCGACCTGCGCGATCTGCACCGCGAGATGCGCGTCGTACGTCTCGGTCAGGGCGTCGACGCGACGGGCAGGCTGGCGCCGGAGGCGCTGGAGCGCACCAGGGAGGCGCTGAAGGCGTACGCGGTGGCGGCGCGGCGCAAGGGCGTCGAGCGGCTGCGCATGGTGGCGACCTCGGCCACCCGGGACGCGAGCAACCGCGACGAGTTCTTCGCCATGACGCGGGAGCTGCTCGGCACGGAGGCCGAGGTCATCAGCGGCGACGAGGAGGCCAGGCTGTCGTTCGCCGGCGCGGTGGGGGAGCAGGATCCCGACGACGGACCGTTTCTGGTCGTGGACGTCGGGGGCGGCTCGACCGAGCTCGTGCTCGGCGCCTGGGACGGCAGCGCAGCGGACGTGTGGGCCGCGCGTTCGGTCGACATCGGGTGTGTGCGGCTGACCGAGCGCACCCTGCGTTCCGATCCGCCGACGCCCGACGAGATCGCCGAGGCGGAGGCGCTGGTCGTGCGCACGCTGGCGCCCGCCTTCGACGCCGTGGACGTCGCCAAGGCCGGGCGGTGGATCGGCGTGGCCGGAACGGTCACCACGCTGTCGGCGGTGGCGCAGCGCCTGCCCGAGTACGACTCGCAGCGCACCCACCTGTCCACCCTGTCGCCGGACCGGATCGAGTCGGTGGTCGGTGACCTGCTCGCGGCCGACCACGCCGCGCGCGCCGAGAATCCGGTGATCCATCCGGGCCGGGTGGACGTCATCGGCGGCGGCGGGCTGATCGTGCGGGTCCTGGCGGAGCAGATCGCCCAGCGCGGTGGCCCTGCCGACCTCGTGGTGAGCGAACACGACATCCTGGACGGCATCGCCCTGTCCCTGGCCTGACACCCGTGTCCGCAACCTGCGTAGCCGTGTCCGCAGTCTGCGTAGCCGTGTCCGCAGGTTGCGTAGCCGTGTCCGCAGTTCCGGCAGACACGGCGGTCACGCTCGGCGAGGCGAGGCCACCCCGCCGAGCGTGACCGTGACCCGCTACCGGTTCGAGCTGTTCAGCACGAACTCCGCCAGGTCGCGTGCCTGCCGCACGCGGGACTCGTCGTGGACATACATCATGTGCCCCGCCGGGTAGTAGGCGGTGTCCACGTTGGACCGCAGTTCCTCGGGGATTTGCAGCTGGGCGAGCACGTGTTCCGCCGCGTAGTGCGGGGTCGCGCCGTCGTAGTAGCCGAGCGCGACGTGGACCCGCAGGTGCGGGTTGGCGCGCATGGCGGCGCTGAGGTCGTCCACCACGGACACGGGCCTGCCCTCGAAGTCCGAGTAGGACCACGCCCGGTTGACGTCGAGCGACAGGATCTCGTACGGCAGGTCGTTGGCGTAGCCGAGTTCGCCGCGCACGTAGTGGTTGAACGTCGCCGAGTACGCGCCGATGATGCGGGAGATCGAGGCGTCGTCGCTCATCTGCTCCCGGCCGCCGTCGGGCTCCCACGTGGTGAACCGGCCGTCCATGCGCCCGGTGGTCAGTCCCCGGTCCCGGAGCAGTTCGGTGAAGAACCGGACGTGCTCGATCCGCAGGTTCACCCGATCCACATAGGATTCCGAAAGGCCGGTGAGCCGCGCCAGCCGTGCCACGACGTCGGCGCGTTCGTCGGCCGACAACCGCGAGCCGCGCCGCAGGGCCCACGGAAGGTCGCGGGACGCGAACTCCTCGGCCTCGGCCAGCACCTCGTCGAACGGCCGGTCGCCGTGCTTGCCGTGGTAGTGCGCGATGGCCGCGTACGTCGGCACGAACAGCGAGTACGGAAGGTCGTTGCCCTCGGTGAACCTGATGGTGCCCATGTCGAGCACCGAGGAGATCAGCAACAGCCCGTTCAGGTACAGGCCGTGCCGGTCCTGCAGGTGCGACGCCAGCGCGGCGGCGCGCAGCGTGCCGTACGACTCGCCCGCCACGAACTTCGGCGACAGCCACCGCCCGTTGCGGGACGTCCACAGCCGGATGACCTCGCCGACGGCCTCCACGTCGGGAGTGAAGCCGTGGTACTCCTTCGGCTTCTCGCCTGCGACCGCGCGGGAGTAGCCCGTGGAGACGGGGTCGATGAACACCAGGTCGCTGTGCGTCAGCAGCGTCTCGGGGTTGTCCTCCAGCCGGTAGGGCGGCGGCTCGGGCGCGTCCACGTCACCGGACACCGCCCGGCGCGGCCCCAGCACGCCGAGGTGCAACCAGATGCTCGACGATCCCGGCCCGCCGTTGAACGCGAAGGTCACCGGCCGCGAGCCGGGGTCGGCCCCGTCGAGGGTGTAGGTGGTGACGAACACCTCGGCCTTGGGCTTGTGGCCCTCGAACGCGCCGTCGGTCAGCACCTCCTTGCGCAGCACGATGCGGCCGGTACTGGCGGTGTAGGCGAGTTCGCGGCCACCCGCCGACAGCGTGTGGTGCGTGGTCACGAGGTCGTCGCGCGGTTCCGTGTCCTTGGGGGAGTTCTGCTCGGCCTTGTCCTCGGTGTTCTCTGCTGGCATGCGCTCAATTTAGGCCACGGCACAATGGGGCGGTGAGTGCCTCGTGGAAGTCCCTGGCCCAGCTCGACGCGGCCGTCAGCGAGTGCCGTGCGTGCCCCCGGCTCGTCCAGTGGCGGGAAGAGGTGGCGCGCACGAAACGAGCCGCGTTCGCCGACCAGACCTACTGGGGGCGGCCCGTGCCCGGGTTCGGGCCCGACGACGCGTCGCTCGCCATCGTCGGGCTCGCGCCCGCCGCGCACGGCGCGAACCGGACGGGCCGCATGTTCACCGGCGACCGCTCCGGCGACGTGCTCTACCAGGCGCTGTACGACGTGGGGCTGGCGTCGCAGCCCACGGCCACTCACCGCGACGACGGGCTGACGCTGCGGGGCACGCGCATCACCGCGCCCGTCCACTGCGCCCCGCCCGCGAACAAGCCGACGCCCGGCGAGCGGGACACGTGCCGGCACTGGTTGGCCGACGAGCTCGCTCTGCTGCGTCCCACGCTCAAAGTGGTGCTCGTGCTCGGCGCGTTCGGCTGGCAGGCGCTGCTTCCCGTGCTGGCCGACGCGGGGTGGACGATCCCGAGGCCGAAGCCGAAGTTCGGGCACGACGTGCGTGTCACGCTGCAGGGGCCGACGCCGCTGCACCTGCTGGGCTGCTACCACGTGTCGCAGCAGAACACCTTCACCGGCACGCTCACTCCCGCGATGCTGCGCTCGGTGCTGTCCGAGGCGGCCTCACTGGCCGGACTGCCCTGAGGGGCGGCGGAACCCGTACCGGCGGGTGACGCGGGTGACGTGGACGTCGAACTCTTCATACCAGCGCTCGCGGCCCGTCTCGCGGGCCAGCGTGTGCTCGGCGTGGCGGCGCCACGCTTCGATGGCACGCTCGTCGCGCCAGTATGAGACCGTGATGCCGAGGCCACCGGACTCGGCGGGGTCGCGGGCGGAGTCGACGCCCAGGAACCCCGGTTGTTCGGCGGCCAGTTGCACCATCCGCTCCGCCGTCGCGGCGTAGCCGTGGTCGTCGTCTGTGCGGTGCGACACGAAGATCACCGCGTAGTACGGCGGGTCCGGGAACTCGCGGTCTGCCAAAGCCATACCACGGGTGTATCAGCCGGGTCTGACAGTCCCGGCCGTGACGTCGCCCACCGGGGCCAACTGAATCGTTTGGGTAGCGTGGCGACGCTGGTCACAGCCGGGCAGGGGTACCTAACATCGGAGGGTTTCGAGTGCCACCATGGACGCATGGCAGTCAAGTCGGAACCGACGCGGATCCTGATCCTCGGTGGCGGGTACGTCGGCCTGTACACAGCCCTCGGGCTGCAGAAGAAGCTGCGGGCCAACGAGGCATCCGTGACCGTCGTCGACCCGCAGCCGCACATGACCTACCAGCCGTTCCTCCCGGAGGCGGCGGCCGGGTCCATCGAGCCGCGCCACGTGGTGGTGCCGCTGCGCCGGGTGCTCCGACGCTGCCACGTCCTGACCGCGCGCGTCACCTCCATCGAGAACGAGAGCAAGACGGTGACCGTGGAGGCGCCGGACGGCCACATTGAGCAGCTGCACTACGACGTGCTCGTGGTGGCCCTCGGCTCGGTCGCGCGACTGCTGCCGATCCCGGGACTCGCCGAGCAGGGCATCGCCTTCAAGACGATCGGTGAGGCCATCTACCTGCGCAACCACGTGCTGACGAAGCTCGACGAGGCCGCCAGCACGCTCGATCCCGAGCTGCGCAAGCGACTGCTCACGTTCACCGTGGTGGGCGGCGGTTTCGCCGGTATCGAGGCGCTCGCCGAACTGGAGGACATGACCCGCGACGCCACGCGCTACTACGAGAACATCCAGCCGGAGGACATCCGCTGGGTGCTCGTGGAGGCCGCGGGCCGGATCCTGCCCGAGGTCCGCGAGACGCTCGGCGTCTGGACCGCCGAGCAGCTGGAGAAGCGCGGCATCGAGGTGTATCTCTCGACGGCGGCGAAGTCGTTCGAAGACGGCCACGTCGTGCTCTCCGACGGCACCGAGTTCGACAGCGACACCATCATCTGGACCGCGGGTGTGAAGGCCAATCCCGTGCTGGCGGAGTCCGACCTGCCCCGCGACAAGCGCGGCAGGCTGCAGGCCACCGCCGCACTGCAGGTCGTGGGCCACCCCGAGGTCTGGACCGCGGGTGACATCGCCTCGGTGCCCGACCTGTCGCGCACCGAGGGCGACCCCACCGCGACGTGCCCGCCCAACGCCCAGCACGCGGTGCGCCAGGCCCGCCACCTGGCCAAGAACATCATCACCGTGCTGCGGGGCGGCACGCCGAGCGACTACTTCCACAAGAACCTCGGCGCGGTCGCCGGCCTCGGCCTGCACAAGGGCGTGGCCGACGCCATGAAGCTGAAGATCAAGGGCTTTCCCGCGTGGCTGTTCCACCGCGCCTACCACGTCAAGGCGATGCCGACCTTCAACCGCAAGGTGCGCATCATGCTGGACTGGGTGCTCGGGGGACTGTTCCGCCGCGAGACCGTGTCGCTGGGCCAGATCAACAACCCGAAGGAAGAGTTCGACCGGGCGTCGCGCTCGTAGTGGGACGGGGGCTTAAGCTAGCCGTGCCCCCGTAGCCCAATCGGCAGAGGCGGTCGACTTAAAATCGACGCAGTGCGGGTTCGAGTCCCGTCGGGGGCACCAACGGTGCTGGTCGGCGGCAACTTCCACACGATGGCTCGGCAGTGGGCTTACTTGTTCTCGATACGCCCGATCGGGTCGGCGGTTTCGGCGAGTTCGGTCTGCACCTGCTTCCATGCGACGTCGTCTATCCCGAGGGCACTGCGGAGGTAGGCCCAGCAGGCCAGCCGAACCAACGCGACCCGCTCCGGGCTCTCGTCGGTGGTGTCGGCGGCGTTGTAGGCGTGGATTCCGCCGAGCATGTGCTCGGCGCCGAACAGGGTGAGCAGGCTGCGGGCGCCGGGGCTGTACCGGTAGACGTCGGTGAACCAGTCGGGGCCCCGAGTCGACAGCGCCGACTGGTCGTTGTCACCTGCGACGACGAGGGTCGGCGTCGTCAGGCCGTTGAAGTCGGGGCTCATGAAGGAGAGGTTCTCCTGGGCGAACGGTGTCAGGTCGTCGCCACCGATGCCGGTCGTCGCGAGGAGCACACCGGCTTTGACCCGGGGGTCGGTCCGGTCCGGTCCGGGCTTTCCGTCCGCGCCGACGACGCGCGCACCCAGCAGCATGCCGACGGTCTGCCCGCCCCAGGAGTGCCCCGCGACGGCGATGCGGTCGCGGTCGACGCGGTCACCGAGCCCCGGGACCGCGGCCAGGACGTGGTCGAGTTCGTCGAGTACCCGGACGACGTCCTGGACCCGGGTGTGCCAGATGTCCGGGAACCGGGGGTCGGCGGGGGTGGTGCCGAGGGTGCGCGAGTCCAGGAACGTGGGCTGGATGACGGCGAAGCCGTTGCCGGCCCAGAAATCGACCAGCGGGTCGTAGGACGACATCGACTTGCCGAAGCCGTGGGCGAGGACGAGCAGTGGGAGACCGGTGCCGGAGGCGGGGGCCGACACGCGCACCTGGATGTCGTCACCGCGCTCCGGTGCGGACAGGACCACCGGCTTGACGCTGGTGATCGGGGTGCTCAGGGCGGGAACGGCGCTCGGGGCTGCGGCGTTGGGTGTGGGCATGAACAGCTTCTTTCTCGATGGCGGCTGGTAAGCTCCTAACCGGAGCACGGTTCCGACTATACGGAGCAGTGTTCCGTTTGGCAACCGTCGTGGAAAGGAGCGCCGGGTGGGTGCAGGCGAAGAGGCGTTACCGACGGCCGCGAGTCCGGCCAAGCGAGCGGACGCCCGACGGAACGAGAAGGCGCTGCTCGACGCCGCGGCGTCGGTGTTCGTCACCGACGGCGTGGACGCGCCGGTACGGCGGATCGCCGCCGAGGCCGGCGTCGGCATGGGGACGATCTACCGGCACTTCCCCACACGTGCCGATCTCGTCGTGGCCGTGTACCGGCACCAGGTCGACTCGTGCGCCGAAGCCGGGCCCGCCCTGCTCGCGACGGCGACGTCACCGTTCGCCGCGCTGGGTCAGTGGGTGACCCGCTTCGTGGACTTCCTGGTGACCAAGCACGGTCTCGCCGCCGCGATGCGGGACGACCCCGACGGCTTCGCCGCCCTGCACGCGGTGTTCCTCGATCGTCTTGTGCCGGTGCTCGCCGACATCCTCGCCGCCGCCCGTGCCGCAGGCGAGGTCACGGCTGATGTCACCGCCTACCAACTACTTCGCGCGATCGGCGACATCTGCGCGGGTGCCGAGCGGGCTGATCCCGACTACGACGCGCGGCTGACCGTTCGCCTCCTGCTCGAAGGGTGCCGACGGTAGGATTTCCGAGTGACTGGGGCGGACGGCATGAATCAAGGTCCCTGGAGAACCACCAGGACGCGCATCGCCGGGCTGCTTCTTGGTTTCTTCGTGGCGTTCACCGGATTTTACCTGGCGATCACGAGCGACAACCCTGTGTGGTTGTCCTTGCTTCAGGCCGTGAGCGGTTGCCTTCTCATTCTCTCCGTCGCCATGTCGTGGTCGCGGTCGTTGCGGCGCCGAGCTGGATCGCGGTCCTGATCTCGCCGGTTATGGCCCGGGGAGCCTTGCGATCCAGGCATAATACGGCCGGTGTTCGGCCGCTGTCGTTGCGTGTCGGACGAGTGTGATCGCCGTTCGAGTAGAGGACCTTCGATGACCTACCCGCCCCAGCCTGGGCCCACTCCCTATGGGCAGTACCCCGGTGGACCGGTCCCCGGCAACGTCGGGCAGTACCCCGGCCCGCCCGGCCCGTACGGGCAGCCTGCGGGCTTCGGACCCCCACCACCGTCCGGCGGGGGCAAGGCCGGGTTGTGGATCGGCGTCGGTATCGCCTCCGTGGCGTTGGTGGCCTTCCTGATCACGGCCTTCGTGGCGCCGGGCTTCCTCCTCGGCGATGACTCCGAATCCGGGGGTGCCGACGGGCCCCTGGCCGCTGGCGGCACGGCCCGGGACCTGGGGGATCGCATCGGCGACGCGCTGCAGAGCGGTCAGCCGGGCGCGGTGACACCGCTGCTGTGCCAGGACGCCACCGACCCCCTCAAGAAGTTCGCGGAAGGTCTCCGGGAGCCGCAGCCTCCCTCGTACGTCGAGGTGACGGAACGGGACGGCACGGCGAGCGCCGTGCTGACCCTGAGCGGGCCCGCGCTGGGCAAGCCCGAGATCACCGGTCAGGTGACGGCCACGGGCACTCTCGCGAACCAGGAGACCGGATGGTGTTGGCGGGACTTCCAGGACGCCTCCGGGTATCTGGGGCAGATCGGTGCCGCCCTGAACTCGGGTGATCTCGACACGCTCCAGGCGATGAAGTGTCAGAACGGCCCCGTGTCGCTGGGCGACCCGCTCGCCGATGCCGTCGCCGCCGGCGGCCCGTACACGGCGCGGAACGTGTCGTTTAGCGGCCGGATGGCCAGTGCCGACTTCGTCGCGGCCGGTGGCTCGCTGAGTGTCAGCACCAGTGTCGACAAGGGTCGGTTCTGCCTGCTCAGCGCCCGGCCCGGAACCGCCTGAGCTCCGGCGCCGCCCGCCGCACCACGCGTGATCCGTGCCTCACAGCTTTCGTCGCATGATCACGCGCGGGATACCGCCGGCCACCGACGTGGTGTCGCGGGCCAGCGTGAAACCGGCCCCCTCGAACAGCGCTCGTGTGCCGACGTAGGCCATCGTGAGGTTCATCTTCCGCCCCTGGTTGTCGACCGGGTAGCCCTCGATGGCGGGCGCGCCGTGGTCGCGGGCGAACGTCACGGCGCCGTCCAGCAGCGCGTGGGCGATGCCCCGTCCGCGGTGGCCGGGACGGACGAGGAAACACCACACCGACCAGACCGGCAGGTCGTCGACGTGGGGAATGGTGCGGGAACGCGCGTACGGTAGTTCCGCCCGCGGTGCCACCGCTGCCCAGCCCACGACCACGTCGCCGTCGTAGGCGAGCACTCCCGGCGCGACCTCACGTTCGGTCAGTGCCCTGACGTACTCACCGCGCTGTGCCCCCACCAGAGACCGGTTGGTCTTCGCGTCGACCCGGTGGCTCAGACACCAGCACACGGAGGCGTCGGGCTTCTTCTTGGGGCCGACCATGGTGGCCACGTCCTCGAACGATGTGGCGGGGCGCACCGAGAAAGTCATGGACCGATCGTAGAGTCGCCCCGCGCTCAGTGCACGAGCTTCAGCCCGACCACGCCGCCGACGATCATCGCGAGGAACACGACCTTCATCGTGGACACCGGTTCCTGCCCCGTCGCCATCGCGTACAGCACGGTGAGCACGGCGCCGACACCGACCCAGACCGCGTAGGAGGTGCCCACGGGCAGTTCCCGCATCGCATACGCCAGACCCGCCATGCTGGCGGCGAGCGCGGTGAAGAAGACGATGGAGGGCCCGAGCCTGCTGAGGCCCTCGGAGCGGCCCAGCGCGGTGGCCCACACCGCTTCCAGGACGCCGGACACGATCAGGACGAACCACGACATCGCACGCCTCCCGCGGGCCGTCTTGTCGCGCTCCGGGTACGGCACCCCTCGTCCGGGAGCCCTGGACCGGGCTCCTTTTCACCGTGGCACACCGAAGTGCGCGCAGCCATGTCAGACCGCTCACCCGATGCCACACTCGACGCAGGGTTTCGGCAGGTGACCGAGGTGGGCGATGGCGCGCGGAGCGGTGGTCGGCGGTGTCGAGCGGATCAACGCGCTGTCCGACGGGGTGTTCGCCATCGCGCTGACCCTGCTGGCGTTGCCGTTGGCCACGGCCGACATCGACGAGGACCGGGTGGCACAGGACCTGCTCGGGCTCGCCCCGCAGTTCGTGGTGTTCGCGCTGAGTTTCGCGGTCGTCGGTCGGTACTGGCGCGTGCATCACCGCGTGTTCGCGCGCATCACCCGGGTGGACGGCACGCTGGTGTGGCTGAGCCTGCTGTTCCTGTTCTGGGTGGCCCTGCTGCCGTTTCCCACGGCGGTGCTCGGTGAGCACGGCGACACCGCCGCCGCGGTGGTGCTCTACGCGACGACGATCATTCTGGCGGGGCTGAGTTCCACCGCGTTGTGGTGGTACGCGGCGGTGGGGCGCGCGAGGTTGCGGCGCGGTGCCGAGTCGTTGACGCACGAGGACACCGATCCCGAGGAGATCCGGCGGGGCCTCGCGCGCGGCCTCGCGGTCCTCGCCGGGTTCGTGCCGTCGCTGCCGCTCGCGTTCGTCGACCCGGGAGTGGCCGAGTTGTCCTGGCTGCTGGTGATCCCGATGGGCCCGCTCGTCGACCGGTGGTCCCGCAGGCCAGGCCGCCGGGGCAGGCGCTATTTCTGGCCGTAGCCGCGCAGCCGGTCCACCACGTGCTCGATCTCGGCGCGCGGGAGCACCCGGGGCGTTCCCGCTCCCCGGGCCGCGAGCCACACCTGGCACACCCATTCGAGTTGCTGCGCGCGGTGATACGCCTGTTCCAGCCCGGTGCCGTAGGTGACGGTGCCGTGGTTGCCGAGTACGCAGCCCCGGCGTCCGTCGAGCGCGGTCAGCATGGCGTCGGCGAGGTCCTGGGTGCCGTAGGTGGCGTAGGGCGCGACGCGGACGCTGGGGCCGATGGTGGCCACCATGTAGTGCACCGCCGGAACCTCGTCCACCACAGTGGACACCGCGACGGCGTGCGTGGAGTGGGTGTGTACCACCGCGCCGATGTCCGCCCCGTCGGGGTCGGAGGCCTCGCGGTAGATCGCGAGGTGCATCGGCAGCTCGCTCGTCGGGCGCAACTCACCCTCGACGGGGGTGCCGTCGAGCCGCAGGACAGGCACGTCCTCGGGGCGCAACTCGTCGTAGGGGACCCCCGTGGGGGTGACGGCCACGAGATCGCCCTCCCGCGCCGAGAGGTTGCCGGACGTGCCCACCACGAGGCCGTCGGCGGTCATCCTGCGGGCGTAGGCGCACACCGCCTCGCGGTGTTCGGCGAGCAGCATCTATCGGCTCCACTGGTCCCGGGCCGAGGTGAGCGAGTCGCGGTACTCGGCGTACCCGCGCTCGTAGACCTCGGCGACGCGCGGCCGGTAGTCGACGGTGCGGGAGTGGGAAGCCCACACGTCCACGTCGAACGGCTCGGACAGCGCCTCGGCCGCCGTGAGCACCGCACCGCGGGCACCGACGCCCGGGTCGCCGGGGATCACGACGGGCCTGCCGAGCACGTCGGCGAAGATCTGGGTCCACTCCGCCGAGCGCACTCCACCGCCGTTGGCGAACAGCGTCCCGGTCAGCCCGGCCGACTCGAAGCAGTGCCGGGCCGCGTACGCGATCGACTCGCACAGCGCCCGCACCAGGTCGGCCCGGGAGTTCTCCAGACTGAGGCCGGTGAACTGCGCCCGTGCTGCCGCGTCCACGAACGGCGCCCGCTCACCGGAGCTCGACAGGAAAGGCAGTGCCCGCACCCCGTTCGCGCCGGGTGCGCTGGCACCGAGCAGCTCGCCGATCGTCTCGACCTCGATACCGAGCATGCGGCACGCCCAGTCGAGTCCCGCCGTGCCCACCATCGCGGGCATCCCGCGCAGGTACCGGTCCTCGTCGGGGGTGCAGAGCACCATCCCCGCCGGTTCCCCCGCCGGGTCGAACTCGGGCCGCGTGGTCAGCACCTGGCAGGCGAGCGTGGTGCCCGCCGTCAGGATGCCGTCGCCGGGCTCCCGGACTCCCGCGCCGATCGCGCACGCGGGCAGGTCGAACGGGCCACCCGTGACCGGCAACCCGACAGGCAGACCGAGCAGGTCGGCGCCGGTGCGATCCAGGCGGAACACGGTGTGCGGCTTGGCCGGCTCGGCGAGTAGCCCCTTGCGGTGGCCGAGTCCGCACGCGGCGATCGCGTCGTCGTCGTAGCGCCGGGTCCGCGGGTCCACGAACGGCAGCGAGGCGTCCGAGATGTCCACGGTGATCTCGCCGGTCAGCCGCTGGAGCACCGCGTCCACGCAGTACCCGGCCACCACGGCCCGGTCGAGCGACCAGGGTTCGTGCTCGTCGAGGTGGGCCAGGATCGGGCCCGCACACCCGGGGAACAGGCCGGAGCCGGTGCGGGCGAAGACCTCCCGGCTGACGCCCGTGCGTTGCCACTCCGTCAACAGGGCGTTGGCCCGCCCGTCCAGCCAGGAGATGGCCGGGCGCACGAGTCTGCCATCGGCATCCCGCAACCAGACACCGTCGCCCTGCCCCGTGAGGGCCAGCGCGTCCACCGGGCCGTCGAGCTGGGCGGCCACCTCGCGCACCACGGCCGCCACCGTGCCGAGCACCTGTTCGAAGTCCTGCTCCACCGCGCCGCCGGGCAGGTGCCGCACCTGCGACGGCGCGGACGCCTGCGCGACGGACGCCCCGGCACCGTCGAAGACGACGGCCTTCGTCAGCGAGGTCCCGATGTCGACACCGATGATCCGCAGCATGGCTACCTCGCCGAGGTGTCCGGGTTGGCGACGTTGGCCAGCGTCTCGCCACGGGCGTAGCGACCCACCTCGGCCGCGACGATGCGCGCCGCGCGGTCGGCGGTCTGCTTGCTGGCGCCCGCCAGGTGCGGGGTCGCGATGACGTTCGGAGCGTCGCGCAGCGGCCAGTCGGCTGGCGGCGGTTCGACGTCGTAGACGTCGAGCGCCACAGCGCCGAGACGCCCGGAATGCAGTGCCGGCGCGAGCGGCGCGTAGTCCAGCAGCCCGCCGCGCGCCGAGTTCACCAGCACGGCGCCGGGGGGCAGCAGCGCGAGCTTGTCGGCGTCGATGAGCTTGCGCGTCTCGGCCGTGAGCCGGGCGTGCAGGCTCACGGCGGTGCTGCGGCGCAGCAGGTCGTCCAGGTCCACCAGTTCCGCACCGTCCGCGGCCACGGCATCGCGGTCCGCGTACGGATCGGCCACGAGCACCCGGGCACCGAACGCCACGAGGACACGGGCGACTCGCGCGCCGATGGCGCCGTAGCCGACGAGGCCGACCGTGGTGCCGTCCAGCTCCACACCCGCGTTCGCGTAGGCGTAGTAGTCGCCGCGCCACGTTCCCGACAGCAGTTCGGCCGACGACGTGGAGATCCGCCGCAGGGCCGCCAGCAGCAGGCCGACCGCGAACTCGGCGGCGGCCGCGGCGTTGCGTCCCGGCGCGAACGTCACCGCGACACCGGCCTCGGTGGCGGCGGCGAGATCCACGTTCACGGGGCCGCCCCGGCACACCGACACCAGCTTCAGTCCCGGAGCCGACGCGAAGACCTTCCTGGTGAACGGCGCCATCTGGGTGACGGCGACCTCGGCGCCGTCGAGCGCCTCGATCACCTGCTCCTCGGTGCCGCTGGCCTCGTCCACCTCGGCGACCGGCCCGAACGGCTCGATCGGCCACGGCAGCGACAGCTCCCGGAAGTCCAGGTCGGCGCTGCCGTTCACCTCGGCGCGTACGGCCGCCCGCAGCAGGTCGTTGCCGACGAACTCGTCACCGGCGCTGAGAATTCGCACTTGTCGTTCCTCCTCGAACGTGCCGTCAGCTGGCGGCGTGGACTTCCCGGGCCTCGTAGTCGGTGATGCACGCGACCTTGGCCGCGCTGGCCGAACCGGGGTCGAAGGTGTGGCCGAGCCATTCGGCAGTGATCTTCTTGGCCAGTTCGGGGCCGACGACCCGGGCACCGAAAGTGATGATCTGGCAGTTGTTCGACTTGACCGACCGCTCGGCCGAGTAGGAGTCGTGTGCGACTGTAGCCCGGATTCCGGCGACCTTGTTGGCCGAGACAGCCATGCCGATCCCGGTCCCGCACACCAGGACGGCACGGTCGGCCTCGCCCGCGGCGACCTTCTCGGCCGCCGCGAGGCCGAAGTGCGGGTAGGCGGTGTCGTCGTCGGCGCTGGTCGCGCCGAGGTCGATCACCTCGCTCACCCGGTCGTCCGCCGACAGCTGATCGCGGACAGCGTTCTTCAGCTCGACACCGGCGTTGTCCGCCGCCACCACCACGCGCATCAGTTCGTCCTCTCCCACTCGTCGCCGATCGCCGACACCAGCAGCGCGAACGACGTCGCACCGGGGTCGGCGTAGCCCTTGCTGCGTTGCGCGAGCCGCGCCGCCCTGCCCTTCGTGGGCGCCAGCTCGGCCGTGTCGGCGGCAGCGCGGACCGCCTGTGCCGCCGCCTCCCGCCACGCCCGCACGACGCCGGACCCCGCGTGCTCGCGCAGGGCGAGGCGGAACGGTTCGATGGCGTCGAGCATCGTCTTGTCGCCGGGTTCCGCTCCGCCGAGCTCGACGAACGCCGCGGCGGCCCGGTCGACGGCGTCGGCCACGGCGGCCGCCGTGATGTCGCCGTCCAGCCCGGCGCCCGTCTCGGCGAGCAGCACGCCGTAGAGCGCACCGGACGCTCCGCCCGCCGCGTCGGCGAACGCCGTGCCCGCGGTGAGCAGCGCGCCGGAGACACCGGCCCCGGCCGCCTCGGCGGCGCGAGCGGCCGTGACCGCCGCCCGCATGCCTCGCGTCATGCCCAGTCCGTGATCACCGTCCGCCGCCACCGCGTCGAGCCTGCCCAGCTCGTGCTCGTTCGCCTCGATCCGCGCAAGACCGGCGGTGAGCAGCCGATCGACGACTCCGGCGGTGCCGGGTCCCTCGGGCCTGTCCAGTGCGTCATCCACTGTGGAGACCGGTGCGACGGTGGCGAGCGTGGCGCCACCACTGCGGTAGGCGGGTGTGTCGCACGGGGCGGCATACAGCGGGGCGAGTTCGTCGTCGAGCGCGAGCACCGTGAGCGAGACCCCCGCCATGTCGAGCGACGTCACGAACTCGCCCACCTCGGTGTGCAGGGGGTTGAGTCCGTGACCGGCCAGTCGCTCGTGAACTCGCTTGTACAACACGAACATGTCCTCGTACTTCGTGTTGCCGAGACCGTTGAGCAGCACCGCGAGTCTGCCGTCCCCCTGCGACGGCAGCTCGGGAAGCAGGCCGTCGACGAGTGCGTCGGCCACGCCGACCGCGTCGAGCCTCGGCACCGTCCGCACCCCGGGCTCCCCGTGGATGCCCAGCCCCAGCTCCATCGTGGTCTCGTCGACCGTGAACAGCGGCTCGCTCGCGCCGGGCAGCGTGCAGCCGTCGAACGCCACGCCGAAGGTGCGGGTCGCGTCGTTGGCCCTGCCCGCGAGTGCCGCGACGGCGTCGAGGTCGTCGCCGCGCTCGGCGGCGGCGCCCGCCACCTTGAACACCATGAAGTCACCCGCGACACCGCGGCGGCGCTGCGGGGCGTCGGCCGGGCCGCTGGCCACGTCGTCGGTCACCAGCACGGTGCGGGAGTCGATCCCCTCGGCCGCCAGCCGCCGCGCGGCGAGGCCGAAATGCAGGACGTCGCCCTGGTAGTTGCCGTAGGAGAACAGCACACCGGCGCCGCCGTCGGCCTCGCGGGCGGTGCGGTACACCTGCTCCGCGCTCGGGCTCGTGAACACGTCGCCCACCACGGCTCCGGTCGCGAGGCCACGCCCGACCAGGCCCGCGAAGGCGGGGTAGTGACCGCAACCGCCGCCGATCACGACCGCCACCCTGCCCCGCTCCGGCGCGTGCCGGGCGAGAACGCCATAGGCGCCGGGCACCTTGCGTACCGTCCGGCCGTAGGCACCGGCGAAGCCGTCGAGCCAGTCGCGTTTGAAGGTCTCGGCCCTGCCGAGCGTGCGCGGGGGACGTGGGGACGTCATGCCGGCCTCCCCGCGGTGGTGTCGGTGGTGTCCGTGGTGTCCGCGCCGTCGCGCAGCGAGTCGAGCAGGATGCGGCGCACGGTGTCGTTGCTGTCGGCCACGCTGTCCGCGAGCGCGAGCGCGTCGGGTTTGGGGGGATAGCCGCGGTTGGGCAGCGCGACGACGGTGAGCCCGGCCGCGGCGGCGGCCCGGATGCCGTTGCTGGAGTCCTCGACGCCGAGGCAGTCCGCGCCACTGTGGCCGAGCCGGGATGCCGCCTCCAGGTACACGTCCGGACTCGGCTTGCCGCGCGGCACCTCGGCGCTGGACACGGTGGCCGTGAAGTGCTCGGTGAGCGAGTACGCCGCGAGCACGGCGTCGATGACGGTGCGCGGTGCCGACGACGCGAGGGCGACCGGCGCCACGGCGCTGACCTCGGTGACCATCGCCGCCGCGCCGGGCAGCAGCGGAGCCCGGCCGTCACCGATCGCCGCGATCATCCCGCCGACGACGGCGCGCTCGACCTGTGCCGCCGTCTCGTCCGTGCCGCTGCGGCGCGCGAGGTAGGCGGCCCACTCGGGGGCGCTCATGCCCTGGACCGTGGAGGTGTCCTCCGGGGTCCATTCGACGCCGTACCTCGCCGCGTAGGCGACCCAGTTCTCCTCCCACAGGTGTTCGCTGTCGACCAGGACACCGTCCATGTCGAACACCACCGCGGCGAGTGCCATCGAATCACAGCCCCTTTCACACGATCGCTGTTAAATTAACACCCCGTCTCGGGAAATGTAACTCCCCGATGTGGGTGGAGTCGTGGGGAGTCGGGGCGGAGCGGGCCTCCCGGCCGCGGGAGGTGTCAGACTTTGCCCATGAGCAGTGAGATGTCCGGTACCACTCGGAACCGCCAGGTGCGCCAGCAGCGCATCACGGACTTCGTCATCGACCACGGCTCGGCCGCCGTCGCCGAACTGGTCCGGCTCACCGGCGTCAGCCACATGACGGTCCACCGCGACATCGACGACCTCGCGCGGCGCGGGGTGGTTCGCAAGTTCCGCGGGGGCGTGTCGGCGCTGCCGTCCACGGTGTTCGAGAGCAATTCCGAGTACCGGCTCAGCGCGCACCTCGACGCCAAGGCGGCCATCGCGCGGAGTGCCGCGGCACTCGTCGAGCCGGGGATGTCGGTGTTGCTGGACGACTCCACGACCGCGTTGCAGCTGGCCAGGCTGCTGCCCGACCTCGCGCCGCTGACGGTGGCCACCAACTACCTGCGGGCGATCGACGTGCTGAAGAACGTGGAGGATCTGCGGCTGATCTGCATCGGGGGCGACTACTCCCGCACACACGACTCCTTCCTCGGGATGCCGTGCCTGGAGACCATCGAGCGCATCACGGTCGACGTGGCGTTCCTGTCGACCTCCGCGATGAACGTCTCCATGACCTTCCATCAGGAACCCGAGATCGTCCTGGTCAAGCGGGCGATGCTGGAGTCGGCCGAGACCCGGGTGCTGTTGATGGACTCCAGCAAGATGCCGCGCGCCGCGCTGCACCGGCTGGCCCCCGTCACCGACTACGACCGGCTGATCGTCGATTCCGGTGTGGACGGAGCGCTGGTGAAGGAGCTGGAGGAGCGCGTCCCGGTCGAGGTCGCTCCGCTGTAACGATTCAGTGAGCAGGAAAGTCGTCGTAACATCTTGCGCGTTAACTTAACGGCCAGCATGATGCTTCCGTCTTGAGTACGGAGGCGTTCATGGTTTCAACGACGACACCACGGTCCGACCGGCCCGGTGGCTCCCTGGCCCGGTTGCTGGACCGCTGGGGGCTTCCCGCGCCCCTGCTGCTCGGCTACGTCGGCCTGCTGCTGTTCATGATCGGCGACGGCGTCGAGTCGGGCTTCATCGCACCGTTCATCGCCGACAACGGCGCGGGCACGGAGGTCCGCGCCTCCTACGTGATCACCGTGTACGGCGTCGCGGTGATGCTGGCGTCCTGGCTCTCCGGTGCCCTCTCCGAACTGTGGGGCCCACGCCGGGTGATGCTCGTCGGGCTCGTCATCTGGCTGGTCTTCGACGCGCTGTTCCTCGCCGTCGCCGTGGCGGGCGAGAACTACACCCTCATGCTCGTGTTCTACGGCATCCGAGGGTTCGGCTATCCGATGTTCGCCTTCGGCTTCCTGGTGTGGATCACCGCCGTGGCCCCCGTCGCGAGGCTCGGCGCGGCTGTCGGCTGGTTCTACTTCGCGTTCACCGGCGGGCTGCCCACCCTGGGCTCCCTGGTCGCGAGCTTCACCAATCCGGTGCTGGGGCAGTACGGCACGCTTTGGCTCTCGGTCGGCATCCTCGCTCTCGGCGGGCTGGTCTGCCTGCTGGGCGTGCGGGAGCGCACGGGCTTCCAGCCGCTCGCGCCCCCGGACGTCAAGCCGGTGCAGAGTCTCATGTCGAGCCTGTCCATCGCCTGGAAGAAGCCCAGGGTCGGCGTCGGCATGCTCGTGCGGGTCATCAACACCGCCCCCGAGTTCGGCATGCTGGTGTTCTTCCCGACGATCTTCAGCCACCAGATCGGCTTCGGGGAGAGTCGCTGGCTGCTGCTGGTCTCCGTCATCTACGGCACGAACATCTTCTTCAACCTGATCTTCGGTGTGCTCAGTGACCGGATCGGGTGGCAGACGACGATCTTCTGGTTCGGTGCGGTCGGCTGTGCGATCTCGGTCCTGTTGCTCTACTTCGTGCCGGTCCACCTGGGCGCGGACTACTACTGGGTCGCGCTGCTCGTGGGCGCGCTCTACGGCGCGACGCTCGCCGGGTTCGTGCCGATCTCCGCGCTGCTGCCCTCGCTCGCACCCGACAACAAGGGCGGTGCGATGGCACTGCTCAACCTGGGTGCCGGCGCGGCCACGTTCGTGGGCCCGGCGATCGTCAGCCTGTTCCTCGGACCGGCGGGCGCGGCGGGAGTTGTGATCATCTTCGCCGCGCTCTACGTGGCCGCCGCGGTCATGACGCGCTTTCTGGTCCTGCCCGAAGTGGCCAAGAGAGCCGCCGAGCACGACGAAAGCCTCACCGAGGTCGCGGACACGACGGCGGCGCCGCCGGAGCGACCGGCCCCCACCTGAGGGTCCCAGGGCCACGGCGGTCGCGGGTCGTCCCGGCCGCCGTGGCCCTGTCCAACCCGCTTGACGGGTCCACGTCCCCGGCGATTCAATATCGGTGTGCCAGGCGACCTGGGCAGCAGTCCGGGTGGTGGGGCACATCGATTGGTCCTGGGGAGGATGCCGTGACGTCTTCGTACACTGCGGGTCTCTGCTGACCTGACGCGCTCGCGCGTCGCCCCTCACTCCCCGCGTTCCGGCCGCCGGTCCTGTGTTCACCGTGCCCGCCGACATGCCGCGGGGTGCGCCGCGCGCCGCCGTTTCGACACTCCACAGTCATCGGTCAGCACCGCGCGTCGCCGCGCGGGCACACCCGCGAAGAGGACCCATGCCACACACTGCGAACCAGCACGTCATCGCCCAGTTCCGCGCCCACGACGGCGAGGTCGGCGGCCCGTTCACCGGAGCACGCCTCCTGCTGCTCACCACGACGGGGGCCCGGAGCGGAGCACCACACACCGTCCCGCTCGGCTACCTGCACGACGGACAGGGCGCCACGCTCGTCATCGGATCGGCGGCGGGAGCGCCGCACCACCCGGCCTGGTACCACAACCTTCTGGCCGAGCCCCGGGTCACCGTGGAGACCGGCGCGTTCACCTACGAGGCCGAGGCCGAGGTGCTGCGCGGGTCCGACCGGGACGAGGCCTTCGCCCGCGCCGTCGAAGCCGATCCGGCCTGGGGCGAGTACCAGGCCGCCACGAGCCGGGTCCTCCCGGTGGTCCGGCTGCGGCCCGTACGCGCCGTGACCGTCGAGCGCACCTGGGGACAGCAGACGAAGCTCATCCACGACGTGTTCCGCCGGGAGATGGCCCTCGTCCGGGCCGAGGTCGCCCACTCCGGTCCCGGGCTCGGCGCGCAGCTGCGCATCAACTGCCTCACGCTGTGCCAGGGACTGCGGCATCACCACACCGGGGAGGACGAGGGGACGTTTCCCGTCGTCGAAACGCATCATCCGGAACTCGCTCCGGCACTGCGGCGGCTGCGCGCCGAACACGAGACCCTCGCCCGGTTGCTGGGCGAACTGGAGGACGTCCTGCGGGGCGACACCGGATCGGACGAGGTGCGGGCGCGGGTCGACGACCTCACCCACCGGGTCGAAGCGCATCTCGACTGGGAGGAAGAGCAGTTGCTGACGGTGCTGGACGGACTCACCGATCTCGACGAGTGACCGTCCGTCACCCGACGGCACGGGCGCCGCGCCGCTACCGTGACCTGCATGGGCACGGACGACGCGGTCGAGCTCGACGTCGGCGGCCGCACGGTGCGCCTCACCCATCCCGGCCGGGTGTACTTCCCGGCGCGAGGCGAGACGAAGCTCGACCTCGCCCGGTACTACCTGGCCGTGGGTGAGGGCATCGTGCGGGCGCTGTACGAGCGGCCCTGCATGATGCACCGCTTTCCGTCGGGAGTCGCGGGGGAGAAGGTGCACCAGAAGCGCGTGCCGCGCGGGGCGCCGCCCTGGCTGGAGACCGTGCGGGTGCACTTTCCCCGCTACGACCGCACCGCCGACGAACTCTGCGTCACCGAACTCGCACACGTGCTGTGGGCCGTGCAGATGTCGACGGTGGAGTTTCACCCCTGGAACTCCCGTCGCGCGGACACCGAACGGCCCGACGAGTGGCGGATCGACCTCGACCCGATGCCCGAGTGCGGGCTCGACCGCGTGCGGCGGGTGGCACACGTGGCCCACGAGGTCCTGACCGAGTTGGGGATGCGGGGCTGGCCGAAGACCTCGGGCGGCCGAGGGCTGCACATCTTCGTGCGCATCGAGCCACGCTGGGACTTCGCCGACGTGCGCCGCGCGGCGCACGCCTTCGCTGTGGAGGTCGAGCGACGCGCACCCGCCGACGTGACCACGCGCTGGTGGCGCCGGGACCGTGATCCGGCCGCGGTGTTCGTGGACTACAACCAGAACGCCCGCGACCACACCGTCGCCGCCGCGTACTCGGTGCGCGGCGTGCCCGAGGCGACCGTGTCCACTCCGCTGCGGTGGGACGAGGTCGACGACGTCCATCCCCGTGACTGCACCATCGAGACCGTGCCCGCTCGATTCGCGGAGCTGGGTGACGTACACCAGGATATTGATCACCTCGCCCATCCGCTGGACGAGCTGCTGGCGTGGGCCGACCGCGACGGACTCGATACCTGACGGAAGGGCTCGCCATGGGAACCGATCGCCGGCCGGGCCGCGCGGACGCCGTTCGCGCCGCGGCGGTGCTGCTCGCCGCCGTCCTGCAGATCGTGGCCGGTGCTCTCGGTGGCACGGGCGCGTACGGCGAACCGATCGGTACCGTCGCCAACTCGTATCCGCATCCGCTGCTTCCCGCGGGGACGGCCTTCGCGATCTGGTCGGTGATCTACGTCTGGATCGTGGCGCTGGCGGTGCGCCAGGCACTGCCGGGACAGCGATCGCGGGCACTGCACCGCGCGACCGGATGGTGGCTGGTGGCCGCCGGTGTGCTGAACGCCGCCTGGGTGCTCACGTTCGGCCAGCGGTGGGCGTTGGTCGCGCAGGTGGTGATCGTGGCGCTGCTCGTCTGCCTGGGGGCGGCGCTGGCGCGAGCGAGCCGGATACCCGCCGAAGGATGGGCCGACCGGCTGCTGACCCAGGGCGCGATCGCCTTCTACACGGGCTGGGTCGCCGTGGCGACGATGGTGGGAGCCGTCACGACCGCGGTCAGTCTCGACGCGCTCGTGAACGCCGGGGTGGCGGTCGCGGTACTGCTGGTCGCGGCCGTCGGGCTGGCCTGGGCCGCGACGTCCGCCGACGCCGTCCTCTTCTTCGCGGCGCCGGTGTTGTGGGCGCTGTTCTGGATCGGTGAGGCGACCGGTGACACGGCGGTGCGGGTCGTGGTGGCGGTGGTGGCGGCCGTCGTGGTGCTGGCTATCCTGCGCCGGGTGGTGGTGGCGGGGCGCTCCGCCACGCGCCGCCGCATCGTGTGGGGCTGACACTGAAGGACACCGTGTCCGCAGATTAGGTAGCCGTGTCCGCACCGTGCGATGCGGATACGGCTACGCGGGCTGCGGACACGGCTACACAACTTGGGGACACGGCTACGCGGGTTGCGCGGTCAGGGGGCCTTCCGGACGTCGAAGAGTGGCAGCAGGCCCGAGATCTGGAGCACGCGGTAGGCGTACTCGTCGACGTTCACCAGCGTGATGGTGCCGTCGCGCTCTGCCATTCGTGCGTGGGCCCGCACGAGCGCGCTGATACACGCGGAGTCGAAGAACGACAGGCGCGCGAAGTCCACCACCAGCCGGTCGACGTCCTGGGCGAGCAGCCGGGTCAGCGCGTCGTCGAGTTGCGGCGCGACGCCGTGATCGATCTCCCCGGTCAGCGTGACGCGACCCTCGGAGTCGGCCAGCTCGACGTGGACCGTCGACTGTGCCGCCTCCGCCCTGGCCGCCGGGCCGTCGCCTGCGGATGGTGCCTCGCGGTCCGTCATCGTCGTGCCACTCCCGGGTTGTCGCTTTTGCCCTGACCCCGCGGTACCCCACCTGGATGTTCGCGTCGTCGTGCCTTAAGTTTGCCAACGAGTACCGACTTCATCAGCGCGAAGACCTCTCGACCCCTCTCGTTGGAGCCGTTTCATGACCGACAGCACCACCCATCTCGTCCGGAACCGCGTCATCGAGTTCCTGCGGGACAACGAGGAGCGGATTCGCGGCGAGTGGGTGGCGACCCCGGTGTTCGCGTCGCGCTCCGCGGATGCCGCCGAGGAGGCCGACGCCCTGCTCGGCGGTGTGAGACAGGTGATCCAGGCCGGTGCCGAGGAGGACCCGTCGGCCGACGGCTTCGCGATGGTGCGCACCGTGCTGAACTCACTGGCCGCGCGGTCCGCGGGCGGGACGTCGGGCAGCAAGCGACCCGATGTGACGCTGCTCAAGGACCCGGTGCTGCGGTTGTGGGAGGAGCAGGACGTCGCGGGTGACGTGTCGTACTACGGCGCGATCGCGCTGTCCACCGCCCTCAACACGCTGCGTCTCGCGGTCCTGGAGATCGAGTTGTCGGCCGGTGCCGACACCATTCTCGCGCAGCAGGAGCAGCTCGCGGAGCTGTCGACACCGGTCATCAAGCTCTGGGACGGCATCCTGGCCATCCCGCTCATCGGCACCCTCGACAGCATGCGCAGCCAGGCGGCCACGGAAAGCCTGCTGGCCGAGATCGTGAGCCAGCAGGCCAGGGTCGCGATCCTCGACATCACGGGCGTGACCGCGGTGGACACGCTGGTGGCGCAGCACCTGCTGAAGACGGCGATGGCGGCACGGCTGATGGGCGCGGAGTGCATCATCAGCGGCATCCGCCCGCAGATCGCGCAGACGATGGTGCAGCTCGGCATCGACCTCGGCGAGGTCGCGACCAGAGCGACGCTCGCCGACGCGTTCGCCTACGCCTTACGCAGTGCCGGGTTCTCGGTGACGCGGACGGGCGATGCTGGGTAGGCGGCCATGACGAAGACCTCGATCGCCGGGCTCGGTGACGTCCTCCTGGTCACCATCCAGGGCGAGCTGACCGACCACGACGCGCTGCGGTTGCAGGAGGAACTGACGACCCGGGTGGCCGACGAGGGCACCCGCGGTGTGCTGATCGACATCTCCGGGCTGGAGATCGTCGATTCGTTTCTGGCCCGGACTCTGCACGACATCGCGGGGGCGAGCGCGCTGCTGGCGGCGAGGACCGTGGTGGTGGGGATGCGCCCGGAGGTGGCGATCACGCTGGTGGAGCTGGGGCTGACACTGCCAGGGCTGGACACGGCGCTGACCGTGTCGGCGGGCATGTCGCTGCTGGGCAGCACGGGGCCGCGATGACGAGCCTGTCGACCGTTCACAAGGTGCCCATCAGGGAGGAGGTCGACATCGTGCATGTCCGCCAGGCGGCGCGGGAGGTGGCGGTGTCGCTCGGGTTCTCCCTGGTGGAGCAGACCAAGCTGGTCACGGCGGCGAGTGAACTCGCCAGGAACACGTTGCGGCACGGTGGCGGGGGCACGGCCGAGGTGGAGCTGGAACGCGCGGCCGGTGCCACCGCACTGCGGCTGGTCTTCCGTGACAACGGTCCCGGCATCGCCGACGTGGAGCAGGCGCTGACCGACGGGTACAGCAGTGCGGGCGGCCTGGGTCTCGGGCTCAGCGGTGCGCGGCGGCTCGCGGACGAGTTCGCGCTGGACACCGCTCCGGGTGAGGGGACGACGGTGACGGTGGCCTTCCGGTCGAGATCGGGTACGGGATGAGTGGCGCGGCGCTTGCGGTCACGGGTTCCGTCCACGTGTCGCAGGCGCGCCAGCTCGCGGCGCGGGCCGCGCGGGAAGCCGGGCTGCCGGCCGCCCGGGTGGAACGGGTGGCGCTCGCCACGTCCGAGCTGGCCACCAACCTCGTGAAGTACGCCACGGGCGGGCTGCTGCTGGTGGTGCCGCACGAGGGGGTGCTGGATGTCCTCGCCACGGACCGGGGACCAGGGATGGCGCACGTCACGGACAGCATGCGGGACGGGTTCTCCACCACCGGGACGCTGGGCATCGGGCTCGGTGGGATCCGGCGGAACGCCGACGAGTTCGACATATACTCGCGCTACGGTGAGGGCACGACGGTCCTGGCGCGCTGGTTCGGCGAGGGTACCGATCGGGAGCCTCGGATTCCTGGGGTGGCGGCCGCCCGGTATGCCGCGCCGGGTGAGACGGAGTGCGGGGACAGTTGGGTCGTGGCGCGGGCCGGAGGAGTGACCACGGTGGCGTTGAGTGACGGGCTGGGCCACGGCCCGGGTGCGGCTGCCGCCAGCGCGGCGGCCACCGAACACGTTCGGGCCTCCCCGGCGTCGTCGCTGACGGCGCTGGTGGCCGCGATGGACGCCGACATGACGGCGCACCGCGGTGCCACGGTGGCGCTCGCACAGTTCCGTGAGCATGATTCGACGGTGTTGTTCTGCGGGGTCGGCAACTCCACCGCCCGCCTGATCGCCGGGGACGGCGGTCACGAAACCTTGGTCTCGACACCGGGCATCGTGGGAAGGAGGCAGCGAAGCGGACGCAGGACGTTGCCGGTGGCGCGCCCGTGGGACGCTCGCAGTTGGTTGATCATGCACTCGGACGGTATCTCGCAACGGTGGAACGCGGCGGAGCATCTGGACGCGTTCGAGCACGATCCCGCCACCGTGGCGGGCTGGTTGCTGGGGGCCCACGGCAGACACCGCGACGACGCCTGCGCGGTCGTGGTGTCCGGTGGTGAGCGGATGTGACCGACGAGCTTCGCGCCCGAGGCGGTTCGGAGCACGTCGTACGTGCGGATTTGCGGAAGGCGCTGGGTGAGGCGGATGTGCCCGACGACCTCTGTCGGCGGGTCGCCGCGGAGATCGGCGCGCAGGGCGGCACCGGCACGGCGGAGACGGCTCTTCGTGTGGTGGTGGAGCTGCTGGCCCAGCGCGACCGTGACCTGAGCTGGCATCAGTCCGAGCTGGAGCAGACCAACGCGGGCCTGCTCGCACTGCACGCCGAACTGGACCGACAGCGGCAGCGCGTGTCGTTTCTCGACGAGGTCTCGCGCGCGTCGGCCACCTCCCTGGACCGGGGCCACCTGCTGGACGAGGTCGCCGCGCTGGTCCGCTCGCACGGCTTCGCCGAGACCACACACGTGTGGATGGCCACGGAGCTGGGGTTCGTCTGCACGGGTGCGCCCGAGCTGGAGCCGGACCAGTGCGTGCTCAGCGCGGTCCGGACGCGCGAGCCGGTGCGCGACGGCAGGCGGCTGAGCGTTCCGCTGGCCGCGGGACCGCACGTGCTCGGGGTGTTCGACCTGGGGCGGGTGGCCGTGGAGTTCACCGACGACGACGTGGTGCTGGCCCGGGGTATCGCCGACCGCGCCGCTGTCGGACTGCGCAACGCCAACGAGTACCGGCGCGAGCAGGAACTGGCGGAGCGTTTGCAGCGGGCGATGTTGCCGACGCTGACGCCGCTGCGCGAGCTGGGGCTCGTGGCGCGGTACCGGTCGGCGACCAGTGGCGTCCACGTGGGCGGTGACTGGTACGACGCCGTGACCCGCCCCGACGGCACCGTGGTCCTGACCGTGGGGGACGTGACGGGGCACGGGGTCGACGCCGCGGTGGTGATGGGCAAGCTGCAGAACTCCCTGCGCGCCTACGCACTGGAGGGACACGGCCCCGCAGCGTCGTTGCGCCTGGTACACGACCTCCTGCGGGGACTCGACACGCCGTTGTTCGCCACCGCCGTGGTGGCCGAGGTGACGCCCTCGACCGGCGTGCTGCGCTGGGCCAGCGCGGGGCATCCACCGCCACTGCTGCAGGAGGCGGGGGGTGACGTGACCTTCCTGGAGGCTCCGCACGCGCCGATGCTCGGTATCCACCTCCCGCCGGGACTGGCCTTTCCCGAGCACGAGCGCGAACTGACCCCGGGATCGTCGGTGGCGCTGTTCACCGATGGCCTGATCGAGCGCAGGACCAGCGATCTGGACGCGGGCATGGCACGGCTGGAGGAGGCGTTCTCCACCTGCGAGGCCGATGCTCTCGACGCCACGGCGGAACACGTGCTGCAGGTGATGCTGGGGGCCACCGAACACGACGACGACGTGTGCCTGCTGCTCTGTCACTGGGCGGGTTGATCGGCGGTCAGTCGGCCACAGTCAGTTCGATGACGGCGAGAGGTTCGCCGCCGGCTCCCGTGGTGTGAGCGCTGCGGACCGACCGGACGAGCGCGGTCAGCACGTGCCAGTGGAAGCCCTCCTGCGGTAGGGACGTGCCGTCGCGGCAGGCGATCTCGGCGCGGGCGGTGACACTGCTGTCGCCGAACGAGAACCGCACTCGCAGCGTGGTCGGCGTGGCCGCTCGCTGGAGGAGGAGCCCGCACGCCTCGTCGACGGCGAGCCGGAGGTCGGCGATGGTGTCGAGCTGGAGATCCATGCGGATCGCCAGGTCGGCCGCGACGTTGCGCACGACCGGAACGAGTTCCGGCTCGGCGTCGACCGCCAGCTCCACGGTCCGCTCAGCCACAGCTGACCCCCTTTCTGACGGTTGCACCGTATGACGCGGGACCGTGCCGGTACACCGACAGACCGACCAGAGGGAACATCGAGTGCGCGACACCACTCTTCCGAGGGAACTTAGGTTCGGCTAACCTCACTGCATGGTCAGATCACTGTCGCGTCGCGCCTTCCTGGGCGGCAGCCTCGCCGTGGGAGCCACCGGACTGCTCACCGCGTGTGGGAGCGGAACCCCCGAGGACGGAAGCGGTGGGTCCGATGCGGGCGGAGCCTGGTCGTTCACCGACGACCTCGGTAACACCGTCGAACTCGACGCCCGACCCACACGGATCGCCGGGTTGAACGACGCCATCGCGTCACTGTGGAACTACGGCATCGTGCCGGTCGCGTCGTTCGGCGCCACCGCACTCGCCGACGACGTCAACTTCGGCGGCAGGGACACGAGCAAGGTCACCGAGGTGGGCACCACCTACGGGCAGATCGACGTCGAGGCGCTGGCGGCGCAGCGACCCGATCTGATCGTGGCCCATGCGTATCCGGTCGACACCGAGGGCACCCTCGATCCGGACAAGCCGCTGTTCGGGTTCAACGACATGGAGCAGCAGCGGCGGGCAGGCCAGATCGCGCCGATCGTCGCGCTCGCGATGGCGGGACCGGCGACCGGGGTGGTGGAGCGCACCACCGAGTTCGCCCGGTCGCTCGGCGTCACCGACGAGGTCCTCGCCGGCCCGAAGCAGGACTACGAGGCGGCAAGGCAGCGGCTGCGCGCGGCGGCGAAGTCCGGTGTCACGGTCATGGCCGTGGCGGCTTACCCCAGCGACGGCGTACACATCGCGAAGGCCGTCGACGATCCCGCTCTGCGCAGCTACACCGAACTGGGCCTGTCCTATCCGGACCCGGGCGGCTCCGAGTACTTCTGGCGTTCGGTGAGCTGGGAGAGCATCACCGACTTCCGCACCGACGTGGTGCTGTACTCGCTGCGGGCCATGGACGGGGCGGAGATGCTGGAACAGCCCACCTTCGCCCAGCTGCCGGCCGCGAAGGCCGAGCAGGTGTACCCGTGGGAGTTCAGCTCCATGGACTACGTCGCCCAGTCCCGCACGATCGACGCACTGGCGGCCAACCTGGAACAGGCGCGCCCGGTGACGTGAGGTGCCTTCTCGGCACCTCACGTCACCGGATCACGACCGGCCGGGTGCCTCGGCGAGTGCGGCCTCCTCGTCCGGGGTCGCGGTCAGCGCGGACTCGCTGTGGCGCAGCACCTTGTCGGCCTCGGCGAGCCGGGCCCGCGCCTCTTCGCGGATCTTGGTGAGCCTGCCGACGACCTCGTTGGCCTCGGTGGTGCGGCGGTCGGCCTCGCCGGTGGCCTCGTCGACGAGCTTCTTCGCCTTCGCCGTGGCCTCGTCGACCAGCCGCTTGGCTTCCGCCGTCGCGTCCGCGATCCGGCGCTCGGCGGCGTTCTTGCTCGCCGTCTGCTGGTCGGCGATGTGCTTTTCCAGCGCGCTCTTCTCGGCCGAGACCTTCGCCTGGAAGTCGTTCTCGATCCGGCGGCGCTTGCGCTCGGCTTCCGTGTCGAGGTGCTCGCGCCGACGGGCCGCCTCCGTGGTCATCCGCTGCACCTCGGCCTTGGTGGCGGCCAGCGCCTCCTCGTGCTCCCGCTTCAACTGGTCGGCATGGCCGTCGAGCGTCTCCAGCAGTGCCATGTAGCGCTCGTGCAGCTTCTTCGAGACCTCGCTGCTCTCCGCCCAGTTCTTCTCCGCGGCGGCCTCCGCGCGGGCGAGCACCTCGGCGGCCTGCGACTCCGCGAGCTGGACCGAGCGCTGCATGCGCTCGTCGAGATCCTCGACGCGCTCCGGTGGCTTCTTCAGCTCCTCGACGCGATCCCACAGCGTGGCGATCTCCTTGCGCGCGCTGTCGAGTTCGCGCGCGGACTCGCCCGCCCGCGCCATCGCCGTGTCCCGCTCGGTCATGAGACGGTGAACCTGGGCCTCGAGATGGTCGAGGTACTGCACCACCTGGTTGCGGTCGAAACCATGCCATGCCTGGCCGAACTCCCGCCGCAGCGGAAGCAGACGGTGATCGTGGTCGGAAGCCATGCCACGACCGTACCGCCGCACGCCCGCGCGCCGGTGTCAGGCAGGCCGACCGGGTGAGTGGTGTGCGCCGCCTGCCGGGCCGAGTGCCGCCGGCGCGACCGGTTCACACCGGCTCGGCGATGACCACCCGGTTCTCCGCGTAGCCGGTGGTGCCGCCGAGCCACCGGCCTCCGCACGTCACCAGAACGAGACGGTGGGAGCCGCTCTGCCCGAACAGCTCGCCTGCCCGGGCGGGCAGCTCGTCCTTGCCGAGAGTCAGGATCTGCGTGACCGCGTAGTGGAACCTGGTGCCGTCCTCGTCGGCGACGGTCACCCGCTCACCCGCCCGGACGTCCCACAACTCGGAGAACGGCCCGACGCTGCCCCGCCAGTTGACGTGCCCGGCGAACACGCTGGCACCGCTGGGGGCGTCGAGTCCCGCGCCCCACCACGTGGCCTCGTCGAGATCGTCGGGTACGGGCAGCACGGAGTCCGCCCCCAGCTCCTCCCGCACCAGGGTGGCGGTGCCGCCGTCCGGCAGCCGCACGGTCCCCGGCCGCTGGCCGCTGGGTGCGGTGGCGGGCCGCTCCGCCGCGGGCTGTGTGGGTTCGGAGGAGCGCTCCCCGTCCCCGTCCCCGTTCCCGTCGTCGGTGTCGCCGGTGTCGTGGGTGTCGTTGCCGTCACCGCCGTCGTCCCGGTCTTCGGTGTCCGGCTGGGACTGTGCGGGCGCGGGCGCCGTGGTCGTGGCGGGTACGGCGGTCCCGGCCACGACCACGGGCGAGCGCAGCGCCAGCACGCCCACGATCAGCAGTTCCACCGCGAGCACGCTGCTCGCACCGAGCAGGTACGCCCGGCGTATCCGGCGGCGGCTCTCACCCGCCGCCGGAGTGCCCGAGGTCGACGGAATCATCGCTGGCGCAGGAGCCGTTTCCGTGCGACCCAGCCGGTCAGGCCCGCGACGGCCACCACGAGCGCCCCGAGCGCCACCAGCGCGCTGACCGGCGCGCCGGACATGGTGGCGGACTGCGACGTCGCCGTCGGTTGCGTCCCGGCCGGAATGGTGCGGGGGACCTCGTCGGCGACGTTGCTGATCCGCAATTCCAGCGTGTCGCCCGGGTGGAGTTCCCCGCACGCGGACGGCGGGTTCTCCGGGTCGAAGGCGTCGCCGTAGCCCTGGGGCGGCGTCACCTCGATGACGCAGACCGTCTGTGGTGTGCGGAGGTCCTCGATCGTGACGAGACCGTTCTCGCCCTCGGTGGTGACCACCAGTGGCTCGCCGTCCGAGTCCACGAGGTCCTCACCGTCGGCGCCGACGGCGGGGGAGGTCTTGTCCTCCGCCGTGAGCCGCAACGGGACACCCGCGATGCCCTCGCCGGTCTCGTCGTCCACCTTGGTGACCTTGACGACGCCGGGTGCGGGCACGGCCGTGGTGGCGGCCTCGGCGGTCAGCGTCTGCTCGCCACCGGTGGAGACCACCCGCTGAGTGTCGGCCGTCACCGGGTCGCGGACGTAGGGCCGCTCGGCGGGGGCGGTCAGCGTCGCCGTGACGGAGGGCTGCTCACCCGTCGCAGCCGCGGTCAGGGTCGCGTTGCCACCCTCGTCCGTGACCACGGTGACGGTCTCGCCGTTCTCACCGTTCTCGTCGGTCGTCCCGGCATCGCCCGAGCCCGGTGCGGCGGCACCGTCGGCACCGGTGCTCTCGGCGTTGCCGGTGCTCTCGGCCTCGTCGGCGGGCGGGTCGCCCTCGGCGTCACCCGCGTCGCCGGGCGCGAGGTCGGTCAGCGCGAGCTCGACCTCGACCCCCGGAATGCCCGTCCCGTCGGCGTTCGTGACACTCACCATCCAGTCCGCCGGGGTGTCGATGATCTGCTCACCCTCGGGTGCGGTCACGTTCGCGGTCCACGGTCCCCGGTTGGCCTCGGCGTCGGAGCGCAGGGCTTCCACGGCGTCCTGCGCGCCCTGCGGCAGCTTGGCGAACTGCGCTTCGACGTCGTAGCCGATCTCGGTGAACGGCTTCGACGGATCGAGGTCGGCGGGACTGCGCGGCGCGGCCGTCCAGGAGTGCAGGAGGTGGGCCAGTGCGGCGGCCTCGTCGGCATCGGTGGTGTCGCCGTAACGCAGCAGCAGGTAAGAGATGTTGGCGGCGACGTCGGACTCCAGCGGATCACCCCACTTGGTGAGCAACTCGTCGCCCGGTTCGTAGTGTTCGGTGCTGTCCGGTGCCTTGAGTGCGAACGACACGCAGAACACGTGCTCGCCGTCCACGACGTAGGAGCCGAGCCAGTCGTAGTCCCGGTCGCGGTCGCCCCAGGACTGTCCTGGCGTGGTTCGGTGGCCGATGCCCTCCTCGACCTCGGCCGACGCGGCGGGCGCGACGACCACGAGGGACAGTGCGCCCAGCAGGGCGACGAGGGCCAGGCGGACGGCCGTGGCCAGACGTCTTCGAGTCACGGGTTCGAAACCCCCAGAGTCGGTCGGTATCCCCATACACCGGCGTGGCGCTTCCGGTGGCCGCGCCGGTCGCTCACCTGCCCGTGAGAATGACGTGTGACACACCCGCGGGGCAATCCACCAGGCGGTGGACGTGTGGGGGCCGTTTCGGGAGGATGCGGGGTGGAAGGCGCCCGTGCTCGCTGTTGTTTCGCGCCACCCGGGCACGGTGGTGCCACGAGACGCGAGTGAGCCGGTAAAGTGGCCTTTACTCGATTGACGGGAACCAATCGGCGCGTGCGGGCGTTGAACCCGATGCAAGTGCCGAAAGATCCAGGAGGATCAGGTGCGAACTACCAGCAACCCCGCCTTCCGGAACCTGCCCGCGGCGGGCTCCTCCTATGCGGGCTTCAACCAGCCGCAGGGCGCGCAGCCCGGGTACGGACCGCCGCCGGTGGCCGGTGGGCCGCAGGCACCGTCCGGTGCCGACAGCAGGCCGATGACGGTCGACGACGTCGTGATGAAGACGGGCGCGTCCCTCGGCGTGACCCTGCTCGTCGGCGTGATCACCGCGGTGTGGGCGCAGACGCAGATGGCCGCGGGCTCCAGCGGGGCCGTCACGGGCGCCATGATCGGCGGGATGCTCGTCGGGCTGGTGCTGGCTCTGATCATCGCGTTCAAGCAGATCGCCAGTGCCCCGATGACGCTCGCCTACTCGGCGGCGGAGGGCGTCTTCCTCGGCGCGATCACCGGCGTCTTCGAGATGATCTATCCGGGCATCGCGCTGCAGGCGATCCTCGGCACGGCCGCGGTCTTCGTCGTCATGCTCGTGGTCTACAAGACCGGCGCGGTGAAGGTGACGCCCAAGTTCCGCAAGTGGATGATGGGCGCGCTCGGCGGCGTGCTGATCGTCATGCTGGTGAACCTGGTGCTGAGCCTGTTCGGCGTCAACACCGGGCTCAGGGACGGCGGCACCCTCGCGATCATCTTCAGCCTTGTGGTGATCGGTGTCGCGGCGTTCAGCTTCCTGCTCGACTTCGACATGGCCGACGAGGCGATCCGCCAGGGCGTGCCCGCCAAGTTCGCGTGGTTCGTGGCCTTCGGGCTGATGGTCACGCTGGTGTGGCTGTACCTGGAGATCCTGCGACTGCTGTCGTACCTCCAGGGCGGCGACTGAGCTTTCGCGGCCCACGCGAGAACGACCCAGGGCGCCCGGCCGACCGGCCGGGCGCCCTGTCGCGTGCGGGGCTTTCTCAGCTGAGGCGTTCGAGCACCATCGCCATGCCCTGACCACCGCCGACGCACATGGTCTCCAGGCCGAACTGCTTGTCGTGGTGACGCAGCGAGTTGAGCAGCGTGGTGGCGATGCGGGCACCGGTCATGCCGAACGGGTGGCCCACCGCGATGGCGCCGCCGTTGACGTTGAGCCGGTCGAGGTCGATGCCGAGGTCCTGATAGGAGGGGATCACCTGCGCGGCGAACGCCTCGTTGATCTCCACAAGGTCGATGTCGCCGATGCTCAGACCAGCCCTGGCGAGGGCCTGCCGTGACGCCTCGACGGGGCCGAGCCCCATGATCTCCGGCGAGAGCCCGGACACGCCCGTGGAGACGATGCGGGCCAGCGGCGTGATGCCCAGTTCGCGCGCCTTCGTGTCGCTCATGATCACGAGTGCGGCGGCGCCGTCGTTGAGCGGGCACGCGTTGCCTGCCGTGACCCGGCCGTCGGGCCGGAACGCCGGCTTCAGCGCCTCGACGCCGTCGAGCGTGACGCCGGGGCGGGGGCTGTCGTCGGCCGCGACGACGGTGCCGTCGGGCAGCGTCACCGGGGTGATCTCCTGGTCCCAGAAGCCGTCGGCGGCGGCCTTCTCGGCCAGGTTCTGCGACCGCACCGCGAACTCGTCCATCTCGCGCCGGGAGATGCCCTTGTGCCGGGCGAGGTTCTCTGCGGTCTGGCCCATCGCGACGTAGACGTCGGGAAGCAGGCCGTCCTCGCGGGGGTCGGTCCAGCCGTCGCCGCCGGTCTCGGCCCGCTGCTGGGTGCGGGCCTCGGCGTCGGCGAACAGCGGGTTGTGGGTGTCCGGCCAGGAGTCGGAGGTTCCGTTGACGGCCCTGGAGACGGTCTCCACGCCCGCCGAGACGAAGACGTCGCCCTCGCCCGCCCTGATGGCGTGCAGCGCCATGCGGGTGGTCTGCAGGCTCGACGAGCAGTATCGGGTGACGGTGCATCCGGGCAGGTGGTCGTAGCCGAGTTCGACGGCTACCACCCGGCCCATGTTGAAGCCCTGCTCGCCGCCGGGCAGGCCGCAGCCGAGCATGAGGTCGTCGATGTCGCGCGGGTCGAGCTGCGGCACCTTGTCGAGCGCCGCGCGCACCATCTGGGCCGTGAGGTCGTCCGGGCGCAGGTCCACCAACGAGCCCTTGCGGGCGCGTCCGATGGGCGAGCGGGCGGTGGACACGATGACGGCTTCCGGCATCGGGACACTCCTTCGGGTCGCTAAGCGGTTGCTTAGCTCCATCCTGCCCCGCGCGTCCCGGATTGCAAAGTGGCCACCGGCCCCGGCGTCAGGAGACCGGGGTGATCCGGCCCGCACCGCCCTCCGGGTAGTCGGCCGCGGTCACGGTGCCACCGAGGCCCTCAACCAGGTGACCCTGCACCGCTTGCTGATAGGTGACGCCCACGCTGGTGAACGGCAGGTCGGCGAACGGGTAGCCGTCGCCGCCGCGGGCGGAGAAGTCGTTGGTCGCCACCGAGACGCCGGGACCGGCCACGACCTCACCGTCGGCGACGAGGACCGTGCCGTCGGCCAGCACCACGTCCCGTACCCGCTCGCCCGGCGTCACGATCTCGTGCGTGCCCTCCCGGACCTCCTGTGCTTGCCGGGCCGGGTCGTAGGTGAACGACAGCCCCGCCACCTGCATGAACGCGCCCGCCGCGTCGGGAGCGGCGGCGACACCGCGTTCGAGCAGCTGCCGGAGCACGTCCCGGGGTACGTCGGGAACCACGGCGACGAAGTTGGCGAACGGGGCGACGTCGTAGGTGTCCAGTGCCGTCAGCTCACCCGGGGCGAGCACAGAGTCGTTGCGAATGCCTCCGCCGTTCTGGATGGCGACCCGCGGGGCGGCGACACCGTAGTCGTCGGCGTTCTCGCGGCCCGCCCGGAGCAGGCTGTCGGCCACCAGGCTGCCGAGGTTGGTCTCGCGGCTGCGGACCTCGGCCCGCACCCCGTTCAGCGGCACCTCGCTGCGCGCGAGAATTTCGTCCGCGAGCGAGCTGACGTGCTCGGCGACGGGCTTCTCGACCTCGGCCCGCACCACTGGGTCACCGGCCACGGCGTCCGGGCCGACGCCGGAGACGCGCACCGGGCCGGTGGACCGCTCGTCCACGCCCAGCACCGCGCCGTGCCGGTCGAAGTTCAGCACCAGCCTGCCGACGTACTTGTAGTCACCGGGGACCGTCACCACCGGGACGCGGTGGCCGTCGGCGTCGTCGGCCCAGAGCGGGAACCCGCGTTCCGCGACGTCGCCGGGGATCAGCCGGTCACCCGCGTCGGCGAGGATCTCGCCACCGCCGGCGCCCACCACGGCGTCCACACCGCGAAGCCGGGGTACGAGCGCCAGCTCGTTGTCGATGTCCTGCAGGTGGCTGACCAGCACGATCTTGTCGACCCCGAGGGAGCCGAGGTCGTCCGCGTGCGCGTTGGTGATCTCGGCGAGCTCAGGGCGCACTTCCACGTCGCGGGGACTGGAGATGGCGGGCAGTTCGGGTGTCGTGAGCCCGATGAGGCCCACCCGCTCACCCCGCGTGCGCAGCACGGTGCTCTCCACAAGTGTGCCGTCGGCGGCATGCGCGGCGAGTTCCGGCTCACCGGAGACGTCGAGGTTCGCGCTGACGAACGGCAGCGAGTCGCCCGCCGTGTCGAGGAAGCGATCGAGGACGTCGGGGCCGAAGTCGAAGTCGTGGTTGCCCAGCGCGCTCGCGTCCAGGTCGAGGTGTTCCAGCGCGAGCGCGTCGTAGAACGGCGCGCCCTCGACCGTGCTGGCCGCGTACTCGGGGCCCGCGAGGAAGTTGTCGCCTCCGGACAGGGCGATCTCGCCGCGACGGCCGGCCTGGCCGGGGCCCGGCTTCCCGGTCGTCGCCTCCGCGCGCAGCCGGTCCAGCAGCGCCGCCGCCCGGGACGGGCTGCCGTAGGGCCGGTCGCCGCCGTCCACGATCGGGCCCTCGTCCGTACCGTCGCCGTGCACGCCGAGCAGCGCGGACTCCGCGTCGTTGCTGAACAGCACGGTGAGGGTGAAGTCGGCACGGCCGGGCCGCTCCGCCGAGGCGGGCGCGACGGCGACGCCCAGCACGGTGGCGGTGGCGAGCGCGCACGCGGCGGTCTTGCGGAGGGATCTCACGGGGTCTCCTCGATCATCACACGGACGACGTAGGCGGTGAGCTAACCACACGGGTCCTAATCGGACAATGCTTCGGGCAGGGTCGGCGACGATGGTCGGTTCACCACCGGCCTCTCCCGTGGCGCGGCGACTGTTTACCCTGGTGACATGGATTACGCCGAACACGTCATGGACCTCGTGGGCGACACCCCGTTGGTCAGGCTGAACGCCCTCACCCAGGGTGTCGAACCGCTCGTGCTCGCCAAGGTCGAGTACCTCAACCCGGGCGGGAGCGTGAAGGACAGGATCGCCCTGCGGATGATCGAGGCCGCCGAGGCGTCCGGACAGCTGCGCCCCGGCGGCACGATCGTCGAGCCCACCTCCGGCAACACCGGGGTCGGCCTGGCCATGGCCGCGCAGCGCAAGGGGTACCGGTGCGTGTTCGTGTGCCCCGACAAGGTCAGCGAGGACAAGCGCAACGTGCTCAAGGCCTACGGCGCCGAGGTCGTCGTCTGCCCCACGGCCGTGCCGCCCGAGCACCCGGAGTCGTACTACAACGTCTCCGACCGGCTGGCCCGCGAGATCGAGGGCGCGTGGAAGCCGAACCAGTACGCCAACCCGCAGAACCCCGAGAGCCACTATCACTCCACCGGCCCCGAGATCTGGCAGCAGACCGAGGGCAGGGTCACCCACTTCGTCACGGGTGTCGGCACCGGCGGCACCATCTCCGG
The DNA here is from genome assembly GCF_005862235.1 of Saccharomonospora piscinae. Taxonomy (GTDB): domain Bacteria; phylum Actinomycetota; class Actinomycetes; order Mycobacteriales; family Pseudonocardiaceae; genus Saccharomonospora; species Saccharomonospora piscinae. The sequence goes on from NZ_VCEK01000003.1 coordinate 377,895, forward strand.
GACCGGACGCTACCTCAAGGACGTCTCCGAAGGGCGGGTGCGCATCGTGGGCGCCGACCCCGAGGGCTCGGTGTACTCGGGTGGCAGCGGCAGGCCCTACCTGGTCGAGGGCGTCGGTGAGGACTTCTGGCCCGACACCTACGACCGCTCGGTCGCCGACGAGATCATCCCGGTCTCCGACACCGACTCGTTCACCGTGACGCGCAGGCTCGCCAGGGAGGAAGGGCTGCTGGTGGGCGGCTCGTGCGGCATGGCCGTCGCCGCCGCGCTGGAGCTGGCGAAACGCTGCGGGCCGGACGACGTCATCGTGGTGCTGCTGCCCGACGGCGGGCGCGGTTACCTCGGCAAGATCTTCAACGACGGCTGGATGTCCTCGTACGGGTTCCTGCCGCCCGAGTCGCAGGACGCGACGGTCGGGGAGGTGTTGCGGCGCAAGGACGGCACCCTGCCCGACCTGGTCCACACCCACCCGACCGAGACGGTGGCCGTCGCCGTGGCGATCCTGCGTGAGTTCGGGGTGAGCCAGATGCCCGTCGTCAGTGCCGAGCCGCCGGTGATGGCGGCCGAGGTTGTGGGCGCGGTCAACGAGCGCGACCTGCTGGACGCCCTGTTCACGGGCAAGGCGGCGCTGGCCGACTCGCTGGCCGATCACATGTCGCCGCCGCTGCCCACCATCGGCGCGGGCGAGCAGATCAGCTCCGCGATGAACGCGCTCGGCACGGCCGACGGCGCGATGGTGCTGGTCGACGGCAAGCCCGCGGGTGTGGTGACCAGGCAGGACCTGCTGGCGTTCCTCTCGGGGCACGCGTGAGGTGACAGTGGTCATCGGACGCGCTGCCAGGGGCGTTACACCCTGAACAGTGCCGCATCCGATAGCGTGTGCGCGAGCGAAATCACCAAGGTCCTCGTCAAGGGGGTTCACGACCCAATGAGTGCTCCGCAGCCACCGAACCAGCCCTGGGGTGGCGAGCAACAACCCCAGGGGCCGCCCAGCGGTCCGCAGCCACAGCAGAACAGCCCGTTCGGCACGTCCGAGCCGACGCAGGTGGTGCAGCCGCAGCAGCCCCAGGACTCCCAGGGCGAGCAGCAGCAACAGCAGTTCGGCGAGAGCCCCGAGCCCACCCAGGTCGTTCAGCCGAACCAGGGTGCGGGGCAGGGGGAGAACGCCGAGTCGACGCAGCTCGTGCCACCGAACTCGCAGCCGCAGCCCGCGATCCCGTACGCGCCCCCGCCGAGCGCGGCCGACAATCCGGCCGCGGTGAACCCCCAGGGCGGTTTCGGGCAGCAGTCCCCGGCCGGCGGTTTCGGTGCTCCGGGGCAGATGGGCCAGCCGGGCCAGATGGGTCAGATGGGGCAGCCGGGCCAGATGGGTCAGCCCGGCCAGCCCGGTCAGCCCGGGATGCCGGGAATGCAGTCGGGGCCGCAGCCGCAGCAGGGCTTCGGGCAGCCGGGCCAGTTCGGCCCGCCGCAGCAGGGTGGTTTCGGCCCTCCCCCCGGTCAGTTCGGTCCTCCCGGACAGCCGGGCTTCGGCGGTGGCCCCGGTGGCCCGGGAATGCCCGGCGGCGGGGGTGGGACGAACGTCGTCGGCATGATCGTCGGCGGGATCGTCGCGCTCCTCGGCCTCGTCTCGCTCATCTTCGCGTTCATCGACTTCGGTGATGCGAGCGAACTCAGTGACCTGATCGACAGCGTGCCCAACGGGGGCCAGATCCTGGAACAGGCAGGCATCGCCTCGCCGGGAACGCTGATCTTCTACCTGATCCTGACCATGGTCGGTGCCGTGGCGACGATCGCGGGCGGCGTGCTGCTCGCGTTGGCGGGCAAGCTCAAGGGCGCGCTGCAGAAGCTCGTGCCGTTCGTTCTCCTCGGCGGCGGTGCGCTGCTGCTGGTCTCCGGCATCCTGCTGATGATCGGGACGACGGTCAACGACGAGTTCGCCCAGCAGTTCGGCGACATGGGCAGCCTCGGTACCGCGATGCTGTACCTGATCTTCGGCATCCTCGTGCTCGCCGCCGGTGTCCTCGGGGTCCTTCCGGCCACGGCGAAGTTGCTCGGCCTCGGCGGTGGCTCCGGTGGCCCGGGCGGTTTCGGTGGCCCCGGCGGCTTCGGCCAGCCGGGTCAGCCGGGGGGTTTCGGCCAGCCCGGTGGCTTCGGTCAGCCGGGCCAGCCCGGTCAGCCCGGTCAGCCGGGTGGCTATGGCCAGCCGGGCCAGCCGGGCCAGCCGGGCCAGCCCGGTGGCTTCGGGCAGCCCGGCGGGCAGTACCCGCCGAGCGGTGGTTTCGCTCAGCCCGGTGGATACGGTCAGCCGGGTCAGCCCGGTGGCTTTGGTCAGCCGGGCCAGCCGGGTGGTTATGGTCAGCCCGGCCAGCCGGGCCAGTCCGGCGGGTTCGGTCAGCCGGGGCAGCCGCCGCAGCAGTGGTGACGTTCTGACACGACAAGGGCCGTGGGTTGACCTGGCGTACGCGCGCCGGATCGCCCACGGCCCTTCGTGTGCCGCGACGGCGGGGTCAGGGGGCCGCCCGTAGGCTGTGGGCATGGTTGCAGACCCCGCCCACTACGGATTCGAGACCCGCGCCATTCACGCAGGGCAGAAGCCCGATCCCCGAACGGGATCGGTGATCGTGCCGATCTACCAGACCTCCACCTACGCTCAGGACGGCGTCGGCGGTACCCGCGAGGGCGACTACGAGTACTCCCGCACCGCGAACCCGACGCGCACGGCGCTGGAGGAGGCACTCGCCGCGCTGGAGGGCGGCAGGCACGCCCTCGCCTTCGCCTCGGGGATGGCGGCGGGCGACGCCGTGCTGCGGACCACCCTGCGCCCCGGCGACCACGTGGTGCTGGGCAACGACGTCTACGGTGGCACGTTCCGTCTCATCGACAAGGTGCTCACCGAGTGGGGTGTGGACTACAGCGTCGCCTCGCTGTCCAACCTGGACGAAGTCAGGACAGCGATGCGCCCGGAGACCAAGCTGGTGTGGTGCGAGTCGCCCACCAACCCGCTGCTGGGCATCGCCGACATCGCCGCGCTCGCCGAACTCGCCCACGTGGGCGGGGCGAAGCTCGTCGTCGACAACACGTTCGCCACGCCCTACCTTCAGACGCCGCTGGAGCTCGGCGCCGACGTCGTCGTTCACTCCACCACCAAGTATCTCGGCGGGCACTCCGACGTCGTGGGTGGCGCGGTGGTGACCGACTCCGACGAGCTGCGCGAGAAGCTGTTCTTCCTGCGCAACACGGCCGGTGCGGTACCGGGCGCGTTCGACGCCTGGCTGACGTTGCGAGGACTCAAGACGCTGGCCGTGCGCATGGAGCGGCACTGCGGCAACGCCGAGCTGATCGCCGAGGCGCTGTCGGTGCACCCGAAGGTCGAGCGCGTCTACTACCCGGGTCTCGCCGAGCACCCACACCACTCGCTCGCGGCCAAGCAGATGCGCCGGTTCGGCGGGATGGTGTCGTTCACCCTCTCCGGAGGGGAGCGCGCCGCTCTCGACGTGGCGGCCGGGACGACGCTGTTCACCCTCGCCGAGTCACTCGGCGGCGTCGAATCGCTGATCGAGCACCCGGGGCGCATGACGCACGCCAGCGTGGCCGGTTCGCTGCTGCAGGTTCCCGACGCGCTCGTGCGGCTGTCGGTGGGTATCGAGGACCCCCACGACCTGCTGGCCGACCTGCGGCACGCGCTCGACGCGTCCTGAGCGGGCGGGCCGGACTCAGGGTCGGAGGTTGCTGGGGGAGGTGTCGGCGGTGGTGCCGGGCCGGTCGCGGTCCGCACCGACGCCGGCCTCCTCCAGTTCGGCCCCGGTGACACAGCTGCCGACGAGCGTGGCGTGCTGCCCACCCGTGAGGTAGTGCCCGGAGTCGCACTGGGCTTCGGTGACCGTGTAGACGGCGGCGCCGGTCAGCGCGAGTGCGGAGACCACGCCGGCGAGCAACGGCATCACACCAGCGGAACGCGGGCCGTCCGATGTGCGTGCCGTTCCCATACGTCACTCTCCCGCCGTCGAGCCACCGATGTGCGACAAGCTTACCCAATCGTGATCTGGCCAAGCAGGTAACCTCCCAGCGACTCTGCGTGCAGTGACATCATCGGCGGTTATGGGACTTGTCAGCGTGGACACAATCCGCGACGCGAGGCGCCTGCTGGAGTCCGTCGTGCGAATGACGCCGATGGAACACGCGCGCGACCTCGAACCGCCGCACGGCGGGCCGGTGCACTTCAAGTGCGAGAACCTGCAACGCACGGGTTCCTTCAAGATCAGAGGTGCGTACACCCGCATCCACGGGCTGAGCGAGGAGGAACGCGCCCGCGGCGTCGTCGCCGCCAGCGCGGGAAACCACGCACAGGGGGTGGCGCTCGCGGCGTCACTGCTGGGCAGCAAGGCGACCGTGTTCATGCCGGAACGCGCTCCGCTGCCCAAGCTGGCCGCCACGCGCGGCTACGGAGCTGACGTCCACCTGCACGGCGAGGCGCTGGAGGAGACGCTGGCCGAGGCCGTGGCGTTCGCCGAGCGCACGGGTGCCGTGTTCATCCATCCCTTCGACCACCCCGACATCATCGCGGGGCAGGGCACCGTCGGCCTGGAGATCCTGGAGCAGGTGCCCGACGTCGCGACCGTGCTGGTGGCCACCGGCGGCGGCGGGCTCGTCGGCGGGGTGGCGAGCGCGCTGAAGGGCGTGCGGCCCGACGTGCGGGTCGTGGGCGTGCAGGCGGAGGGTGCGGCGGCGTTCCCGCTGTCGCTGTCGGCGGGCAATCCGGTGCGGCTCGAACGCACGCAGACGATGGCCGACGGCATCGCGGTGGGCGCGCCGGGACCGGTCACGTTCGAGCACGTGCGTTCGCTCGTGGACGACGTCGTCACCGTCGGCGAGGAGTCGCTGTCCCGGGCCGTGCTGCTGTGCCTGGAACGCCGCAAGCTGGTCGTCGAGCCCGCGGGCGCGGCAGCCGTGGCGGCACTGCTGGAGCACAGCGGCGTGTTCGAGCCGCCGGTGGTGGCGATCCTGTCCGGCGGCAACGTGGACCCGCTGCTGCTGTTGCAGATCATCCAGCACGGGATGACGGCCGCGGGCCGCTACCTCAGTCTGCGCCTGCGGGTTCCCGACCGGCCCGGCTCGCTGGCGGGGGTGCTGTCCCGGGTGAGCGAACTCGGGGCGAACGTGCTGGACGTGGAGCACTCACGCATCTCGGGGCGGCTCGCGATGGGTGAGGTGGAGATCGCGCTGAAGCTGGAGACGCGCGGCCCCGAGCACTGCGCCGACGTGGCGGCCCAGCTCCAGCGCGCGGGCTTCCGCGTGCTGTTCTGACGGCGGCCCCCGGTGGGCGCCTGCGTGCGTGCGGCGCCCACCGGGTCGGCTCAGAGGTTGCCGCGGCGTTCCTGCTCCCGCTCGATGGCCTCGAACAGGGCCTTGAAGTTGCCCTTGCCGAAGCCCAGTGAGCCGTGCCGTTCGATCAGTTCGTAGAACACGGTCGGCCGGTCGCCCACGGGCTTGGTGAAGATCTGCAGCAGGTAGCCGTCCTCGTCGCGGTCCACGAGGATGCGGTGCCGTTTCAGCGTCTCGATCGGTACGCGCACCTCACCGATGCGGGCGCGTAGCTCCGGGTCGTCGTAGTAGGAGTCCGGCGTGTTCAGAAACTCCACGCCCGCCGCGCGCATGGCCTCCACGGTGGCGATGATGTCGTTGGTCGCCAGAGCGATGTGCTGGCAGCCCGGGCCGTCGTAGAACTCGAGGAACTCGTCGATCTGCGAGCGCTTCTTGCCCACCGCCGGTTCGTTGAGCGGGAACTTGACCCGGTGGTTGCCGTTGGCGACGACCTTGCTCATGAGCGCCGAGTAGTCCGTGGCGATGTCGTCGCCGACGAACTCGGCCATGTTCACGAATCCCATGACCCGGTGGTAGAAGCTCACCCACTCGTCCATCCGCCCGAGTTCGACGTTGCCGACACAGTGGTCCACCGCCTGGAACAACCGCTTGGGCGCGCCCTCCGGCTTGGGCACGCTGCGGTCGCGTGCCTCGTAGCCGGGCAGGTAGGGGCCCGAGTACCGCGAGCGGTCGACGAGGGTGTGCCGGGTCTCGCCGTAGGTGGCGATGGCCGCGAGCCGGACGGTGCCGTGCTCGTCGGAGACCTCGTGCGGCTCGGTCAGCACCGTGGCCCCGCTGGCGCGCGCGTGCTCGACGCACTGGTCCACGTCGGCGACCTCCAGCGCCAGGTCGGCGACACCGTCGCCGTGCCTGCGGTGGTGGTCGAGCAGCGGGGAGTCGGGCCGCACCCCGCCGTTGATCACGAATCGCGCCGAGCCCGACCTGAGCACGAACGACTTGTACTCGGCGTTTCCGGTCTCGGGGCCGGAGTAGGCCACGAGGTCCATCCCGAACGCCGACTGGTAGAAGTGCGCGGTCTGCGTGGCGTTGCCGACCACGAACACCACCGCGTCCATCGCCCTGACGGGGAACGGGTCGCCGGCGAGGTCGTGGTCGACCAGACCCACGAGCTGCCGCAGCTGGTGGTAACTGACGTCGTCGAGTGCTGAGTTGGCCATGGCACGCAGCATGCGTCCCGGCGCGCAGACTGGGCAACACTCAGACGATTCACTGGACAATCTGCTCGGTTAGGCTGGCATTCGAGTGATCAGATCGGCCGGATTGTGCAGGAGGACCGCATGACCCTCGACGCCCTGGACGCGCGGTTGCTCCTGCTGCTGACCGACGCGCCGCGGCTCGGAGTGCTGGAGTGCGCGCGGCGGCTCGGCGTCGCGCGCGGCACCGTGCAGGCGCGGCTCGACCGGCTCACCTCGGCGGGAGTGCTCACCGGATTCCCTCCGGAGCTCGACCTCGCCGCGGTGGGCTACGGGCTGACCGCGTTCGCGGTACTGGAGATCGCCCAGGGGCACCGGGGCGAGGTGGCCGCCGCGCTCGCCGCGATCGACGAGGTCTGCGAGGTCCACGCGACCACGGGTCAGGGCGATCTGTTCGTGCGGGTGGTGGCACGCTCCAACGACGACCTCCAGCGCGTCATCGACGAGGTGGTGGGCGTGCCCGGGGTGCGAAGGACCGCGACGTCCATCGCGCTGTCGACACCCGTGCCGCCGCGCGTGCGACCGTTGCTGGAACGCATCGCGGGGCGCTGAGCATGACGACGGCCGGTGACCGCGCCCTTCGCGGGTCGCGTTCACCGGCCGTCGCTCACGTGTCCGGGAAAGACTCGGAAGTCTCGAAGTGCCTCAAGGGCCGCCGGTCATCGCCTGCTCACGAGCTGTAGGGCACCGCCTTGACCAGCGTGACCTTCTGGTTCCCGCCGTTGGGCAGCGGATACTCCCGCGACTCGCCCTCCTTGGCGCCGAGCAACGCCTTGCCGAGCGGGGAATCGGGCGAGTACACCTCCACCGGCCCGCTGCCGCCCTCTTCGCGGGTGGCGAGCAGGAAGGTCTCCTCGTCGTCATCGCCGTCGTAGCGCACGGTCAGCACCATGCCCGGCTCGGCGACGCCGTCGTCCTTCGGTGCTTCGCCGACCTTGGCGGAGCGCAGCAACTCCTGGAGGTGCCGGATGCGGGCCTCCTGCTGGCCCTGCTCCTCCCTGGCGGCGTGGTAGCCACCGTTCTCCTTCAGATCGCCCTCTTCGCGGCTGGCGTTGATCTTCGCGGCGATGACCGGACGATTCTCGATCAGCTCGTCGAGTTCGCTCTTGAGCCTGTCGTAGGCATCCTGGGTCAGCCAGGTCACCTTGCTGTCGCTCACGGTCACCATCTCCTCTTGGGCCCTCCGAACCTGGGTCTACAGGCCGGATCTGCCACGCTGTCGTGGCTGGTGAATAAAGGAAAGACACGGCCCGCGCGGGGCCGTGCCGACACCCAGAGGATAGCACGAAACGACCCCCGGAGGCCGCCGCCAATACCGGTACCCGGTGCGTCCGGCGCCTATTTCACTCCGTTGGCCGCTGGGGGCTTGACAGGTATTCGGGAACATCATAGGAGCAGCCGTGAACGTCCGCTGTAACCGGCTCTCCGATGCTCCGCACGGTGGTGTTCAGGCGCTCGACATCGACGCCGCCCGGTGCGACGTAGATCTCCTTCCTGCCGCTCTCGGCACCCGAGATGTCGCGGACCCGCACGATGCACACGGCGGGCCGCGAGGGGTCGTCGCGGGTCACGTCCACGGTGACCTCCATGGCGTTGCCCGGCCGCGGCTCGAATGCCACGCGCTGCGCTTCCAGGGGCACCGCGAAGAACTGCGTGTACACGACGTAGCCGCCCACCAGCAACGCGAGCGCGGTCGCGGTGCCGAGCACCCAGCCGCGGGTGCCGCCGAGCGTCCGGCGTGACGGCAGCCGGGAGCGCCGGGCGGAGCCGTAGCGGTCCGCCAACCCGTCGTCGTGCTCCGGGCCGGGCTCCGCGTCGCTCAACCGGGCCTCCCGATCGGTCGTGTCGTCGCGGTGGGGAGAATGAAAACACCCACCTCGCGTGTTGAGTATCCGTGAGAGCGGACAGGCGTGGGCCAGGGGGTCCGCACAGCGCACGGGCGAGCGGAAAGGAACCGAGCCGGAGATGGCGGGAACCGACGAGAAGAGGGCGGAGAACGTGGACGCGGGGTTGCGGCTGATGGCGGTACACGCTCATCCCGACGACGAGTCGAGCAAGGGGGCCGCGACGATGGCCCGCTATGTCGCCGAGGGACACGAGGTCATGGTCGTGACCTGCACCGGCGGTGAGGCAGGCAGTGTGCTCAACCCGGCGATGGACCGGCCCGAGGTACACGAGAACATGACCCAGATCCGCAGGGAGGAGATGGCCAGGGCCGCCAAGATCCTGGGCGTGCGGCACCGGTGGCTCGGCTTCGTCGACTCGGGCCTGCCCGAGGGTGACCCGCCGCCGCCCCTGCCGGAGGACTGCTTCGCCAGCATCCCGCTGGACGAGCCGGTGGCGCGGCTGGTGGAGGTCATGCGCGAGTTCCGCCCGCACGTCGTCGTCACCTACGACGAGAACGGCGGCTACCCGCATCCCGACCACATCCGCTGCCACGAGGTGTCGATGGCGGCCTACGACGTCGTCGCGGACCCGGACAGCCACCCCGACGCGGGCGAGCCCTGGCAGCCCCTCAAGCTGTACTACGGGCACGGCTTCTCGCGCGCGAAGTTCGAGGGGTTCCACGAGGCGCTCACCTCACGGAACCTGGACTCGCCGTTCGAGGAGTGGCTGAAGAACTGGGACCCGAACCGGCCGGACGTGATGGAGCGCGTGACCACCAGGGTGCCGTGCCCCGACTACTTCGAGGTGCGCGACGACGCGCTGCGGGCCCACGCCACCCAGATCGACCCGAACAGCCGCTGGTTCGCCGTGCCCCTGGACGTGCAGCGCGAGGTGTGGCCGACCGAGGAGTACGAACTGGTGCGCTCGCTGGTCGACACGACACTGCCGGAGGACGACCTGTTCGCCGGGGTCCGAGAGAGGGTGACGACATGACACTGCCCGCCTTCGCGGTCGGTCCCGCCATGTCCGCCGGGCTGGTGCTGGCGCAGCAGCCCGACGGCGAGGGCGGCGACGGCGGCGGGCAGGGCGAGGACTTCGGCAAGTCCTCGCCCGTGGGCCTGTTGCTGTTGCTGGTGTTCTTCGTGGCGGTGGCGTTTCTCGTCCGTTCGATGACCAAGCACCTCAAGCGGGTGCCTGCGAGCTTCGACCGGGGTTCCGGCACTCCGGCCGCCTCGGGTACGGACGACTCCCGCGACCGCGGCGGCGACACCGCCACGTCCGACGTCGGGTCGGGCGGTGGTTCCGGCTCCGGTGATTCCGGCTCCGGCGGTGACTCCGGAGGGGGCGGGGGCGACTAGCTGACCGCTGCTGTCGCCGTGCGCCGGGTGGTCAGCCGGGCGATGCCCGACACGAGGCGGGCCACGGCGAGCACGAGGCCGGTTCGGCTCGTCCGCCCGCCGGTATCCGTGCCGCGCCGAGCACCTTCAGGTGCCTCCTAGCGACTGAGCTGCCGGTAGCGGCGAACGGACAGCGGGAAGAAGACGGCGATCAGCAGCGCCGGCCACAGCACCGCGAACAGCACGGGTTGCGTCGCGAGCCAGGACTCGCTCGACCAGCTCGGGTTCTCCCACAGTTGGCGGACGGCGGCGACGGTGGCCGACAGCGGGTTCCACTCGGCGATCGCACCGAGCCAGCCCGGCATGGTGGCCGGTGAGACGAAAGCGTTGGACAGGAAGCCCACCGGCCACACCAGGATCTGCAGCGCCATGACCGACTCCGGGCTCTTGGCGACGAGCCCGAGGTAGATGCCGACCCACAGCATCGCCAGGCGCAGCAGCAACAGGAGACCGAACGCGGCCAGGGTCGGGCCGATCCCGCTGTGCGGCTGCCATCCCACGGCCAGGCTCGTGGCGACCAGGACGGCGAGGGTGACGACACTGTTCAGCAGGTCCGCGCCCGCGCGTCCGACCACGACCGCGGACCCGGCCATCGGCAGTGAACGGAACCGGTCGGTGACGCCGCGCGCGAGATCCGTGTTGACGGCGGTGAAGGTGGACTCGACGCCGAAGACCATGGTGAGCGCCAGGACACCCGGCACGAGGAACTCCCAGTAGTTGCCGGGTGCCGCCATCGCGCCTCCGAACAGGAACCCGAACATCAGCAGGACCAGCACGGAGAACAGCAGGTTGGCCACCAACATCCCGGGTTGGTTGGCCCAGTGGATGAGGTCGCGGCGGGTCACTGTCCACGCATCGGCGAGCGCCCAGCGCAGGCGTGAGCCGCCCGTGGCGGGTGCCTCGGCGGGGCGCGGCATCGAGGCCGACATCGTGTGGTTCGTCGTGGGAACGGTCATGCCGTGGTCTCCTTCGCGGGCTGGCTGGCGTCACTGCCGGTGAGGTGCAGGAACACCTCGTCGAGCGTGGGGCGGCGGATGGTGACGTCCTCGACCCCGAAGTGCTCTCCCTCGACCGCGCGAAGGACGGTTCCGAGCGCGGTGACGCGGTCGGTCACGGGTGCGCTGGCCCTGCGACGGTCGGCGTCCGTGTGCACGTCGCCGCCGGTGACTCGCTGCAACAACTCCGCCGCTGGGACCAGATCGGCGGCGTCCCGCACGGTGACGTCGAGCCGGTCGCCGCCGAGGCGTCCCTTCAGTTCGTCCGGCGTGCCCTGCGCGATGACCCGGCCGCCGTCCACTACCGAGACGGCGTCGGCGAGGTGGTCGGCCTCGTCCAGGTACTGAGTGGTGAGGATGACCGTGGTCCCCGACGCGGCCAGTTCCCGCACCGACTCCCACATCTCCGTGCGGGCGCGGGGATCGAGACCGGTGGTGGGCTCGTCGAGGAACAGCACCGACGGCGCGGTGAGCAGTCCGGCGGCGAGATCGAGTCTGCGGCGCATCCCACCGGAGTACTGCTTCACCGGCTTGTCGGCGGCCTCGGTGAGGCCGAAGGCGTCGAGCAGTTCACCCGCCCTTCGGGTGGCGGCGGCGGAACGCAGGTGGTGCAGCCGTCCGAAGAGCACGAGGTTCTGCCTGCCCGTCAGGATCTCGTCCACGGCGGCGTTCTGTCCCACGAGGCCGATGCTGCGTCGCACGAGTGTCGCCTGCGTGGCCACGTCGAACCCGGCGACGCGGGCGGTGCCGGAATCGGCGCGAACGAGCGTGCTGAGTACGCGCACGGCGGTGGTTTTCCCTGCCCCGTTGGGGCCGAGGATTCCGTGCACGGTGCCCGGTGGCACGACGAGGTTCAGGCCGTCGAGCGCGTCGGTGGTGCCGTACCGCTTGCGCAGAGCGCTGGCGGCCACGGCGGGAGCGGGGCTCATGCCACCTCCAAAACGGTATACGTTGTAGGGAGTTGAAACTTTACTCTACAACGTAGGGAGTTTTCAAGGCGAGGGTAGTGTCCGGAGATGTGAGCAGCGTGTACACGGGCGGCGGTGACCCGAAGCGCAGCATGGAACTGCTGTGGGGAGTGGCGGACAAGCCTCGGCGCGGGCCCAAACCGCGGTTCACCGTCGAGGACATCGTCGGTGCGGCGATCGAGCTGGCGGACGTGGAGGGCATCGACGCCGTCACCATGCGGGCGGTCGCGTCGGCCCTTGGCCTCACGGCCATGTCGCTCTACGGGTACGTGCCCGGCAAGGCCGAACTCGTGGACCTCATGGTCGATCGCGTGCACGCCGAGTTGGGGCCACCAGAGACATCCGGTTCAGGCTGGCGGGCCGAGCTGGAGGCCGTGGCTCACCAGACGTGGGAGCTGCACCTGCGGCACCCGTGGCTGCTCCAGGTCTCCGCGGTCAAACCCGTCCTCGGGCCGAACGTGCTCGCCAAATGGGACAACGACCTGCGCGCCGTTGACAGGCTCGGGCTCACACCCATCGAAATGGATCAGGTGGTCACCCTGGTGGCCAACTATGTCCACGGTGCCGTGCGGTCCGCCGTCGATCTCCGCAGGGTCGGGCAGGACACGGGCCAGGACAACGACGAGTGGTGGCGTGAGTACGAGCCGCTGCTCACCGAGCTGTTCGACGGTGAGCGGTACCCCGTCGCCGCGTCGGTGGGGGAGGCGACCGACGCGGAACATTACGGTCCTGACGCTCCGTTGAGGGCGTTCGAATTCGGACTCGCCCGGCTCCTCGACGGCGTCGCGGTGCTCGTCGACCAGGCAGCCCACCGCAGCGGCCCGGAAGCCGACCCGCTGTGAGCGGCCGGTGGCTGTGACACGCTGGGGCCATGAACCGCCTCGCCAGTGCCACGTCGCCGTACCTGCTCCAGCACGCCGACAACCCCGTGGACTGGTGGCAGTGGGGGCCGGACGCGCTCGCGGAGGCCCGCAGGCGCGACGTGCCGATCCTGCTGTCGATCGGCTACGCCGCCTGTCACTGGTGTCACGTCATGGCGCACGAGTCGTTCGAGGATGCCGACGTGGCCCGTGTGATGAACGAGCACTTCGTCAACATCAAGGTCGACCGGGAGGAACGCCCGGACATCGACGCCGTCTACATGACCGCCACGCAGGCGATGACGGGGCAGGGCGGCTGGCCCATGACGTGCTTTCTCACCCCGGACGGCAAGCCGTTCCACTGCGGCACCTACTACCCGCCCGCACCCCGGCACGGGATGCCGTCGTTCCGGCAGTTGCTCGGCGCCGTGACCGAGGCGTGGATCGACCGCCGCCACGAACTGGACGAGAGCGCGGGCCGCATCGCCGACCACATCGCCCAGCAGACCCGGCCGCTGTCGGTCCACGACGTCGACGCCGACACCGTGGCGAAGGCCGTGTCCACGTTGCGAACCCAGACCGACCCGCAGCACGGCGGATTCGGTGGGGCGCCGAAGTTCCCGCCGTCGATGGTGCTGGAGTTCCTGCTGCGCCACCACGAGCGCACGGGCGCGCCCGAAGCACTGTCCGTTGTGGAGTTGACGGCCGACGGGATGGCGCGCGGCGGGCTCTACGACCAGCTCGCGGGCGGCTTCTCCCGCTACTCCGTGGACGGCGAGTGGGTGGTGCCGCACTTCGAGAAGATGCTGTACGACAACGCGTTGCTGCTGCGCGCCTACGCGCACCTCGCTCGGCGGACCGGTTCGGCGCTGGCCCACCGCATCACGGGGGAGACGGCGGAGTTCCTGCTGCGGGACCTGCGGACCGCGCAGGGTGGGTTCGCCGCGTCGCTGGACGCCGACACCGACGGCGTCGAGGGGCTGACCTACGTGTGGACGCCGGAACAACTCGTCGCCGTGCTCGGCACCGAGGACGGCGCGTGGGCCGCGCGCACCTTCGGCGTCACCGAGGAGGGCACCTTCGAGCGCGGAGCCTCCACCCTGCGACTTCCGGAGGACCCCGACGACCCGGCCCGGTGGATGCGGGTGAGTGCCGCGCTGCTCGCGGCGCGCGGCGACCGTCCGCAGCCTCCCCGCGACGACAAGGTGATCGCGGCCTGGAACGGCCTGGCGGTCACGGCACTCGCGGAGGCGGGCATGGCGCTGCACCGGCCCGACTGGGTCGAGGCCGCCGTGGCCGCGGCGGCGTTCGTGCTCGACGTCCACCGCACGGAGGACGGCCTGCGCCGCAGCTCCCGCGACGGGACCGTGGGCGACGCGGCGGGAGTGCTGGAGGACTACGCGTGCCTTGCCGACGGCCTGCTCACCCTCCACCAGGCCACCGGGGAGTCGGTGTGGCTGGTGGAGGCGACGACGCTGCTCGACAGCGCGTTGCGGCGTTTCGCCGTGTCCGACGCGCCGGGCGCGTTCCACGACACGGCCTCCGACGCCGAGGCCCTCGTGCACCGGCCGAGCGACCCCACCGACAACGCGAGCCCGTCGGGAGCCTCCGCGCTGGCCTCGGCGCTGCTCACCGCGTCGGCCCTGGTGGGGCCGGAGGACGCGGCGCGCTACCGGGCGGCGTGTGAGCAGGCACTGGGCCGGGCCGGCGCATTGGTGGCGCAGGCCCCGAGGTTCGCGGGGCACTGGCTCTCGGTGGCCGAGGCGCTGCTGTCGGGTCCCGTGCAGGTGGCGGTGGTCGGCCCGGACGCGCAGGCGCGGTCGGAGCTGCTCGCGACGGCGGCGACCGCGGTCCACGGCGGCGGCGTGGTGCTGGGCGGCCCGCCCGAGGCCGACGGCGTGCCGCTGCTGGCCGACCGCCCACTGGTGGACGGCGCGCCCGCGGCCTACGTCTGCCGGGGCTACGTCTGCGACCGCCCGGTGACGACGCCGGAGGCGCTGACCCGCTCCCTCTGACGCCGTGTCCGCAAGTTACGTAGCCGTGTCCGCACTTCCCGTAGCCGTGTCCGCGAGTTGCGTAGTCGTGTCCGCATCGCAGGGTGCGGACACGACTACGCAGGCTGCGGACACGGTGTTTCGATGATCTTTCCCCTGCACACGAGGATTTTCTCAGGCAGGCTGGGCACATGGACACCCTGACCGGAGTGCTGACGTCGCTGCTGGACGGCCGCTGGGCCGACACCCGCCGGGACGTCCGCGAGCACCTGGCGAACGAAGCCGCCCGCGGAGCCTTCGACACCGAGAAGCTCGACGTCACACAGCATCGCGAGCGCATCACCCAGCAGTTGCGCACGCTGGCGGGCACAGGGCGGCCCCGGCTGGGCTTTCCCGCCGAGTACGGCGGGGGCGGCGACATCGGCGCCGCCGTGGTGTCGTTCGAGATGCTCGGGTTCGGAGACCTGTCGCTGATGGTCAAGGCCGGGGTGCAGTGGGGGCTGTTCGGGGGTGCCGTGCAACTGCTCGGCACGCGCCGCCACCACGAGCGCTACCTGCCCGACATCATGGCGGGTTCGCTGCTCGGCTGCTTCGCCATGACCGAGGTGGGCCACGGCTCGGACGTGCAGAGCCTGCGCACCACCGCCACCTACGATCCCGCGACGGCCGAGTTCGACGTCCACACGCCCGATCCGTCGGCGGTGAAGACCTACATCGGGGGCGCCGCGAGGGACGGCCGCATGGCGGTGGTGTTCGCCCAGCTCGTCGTGGACGGCGAGTCGCGGGGTGTGCACGCGCTGCTGGTGCCCGTCCGGGACGAGCGCGGCGCGGTACTGCCCGGCGTCACCGCCGAGGACTGTGGCGTCAAGGCCGGGCTCAACGGCGTGGACAACGGCAGGCTGGCGTTCGACCACGTGCGGGTGCCGCGCGCGGCACTGCTCAACCGCTACGGCGACGTCACCGAAGACGGCACCTACACCAGCCCGATCGACTCGGACGGCCGGCGTTTCTTCACGATGCTCGGCACGCTGGTGCGCGGCCGGATCAGCGTCGCGGGCAGCGCGGGCAGTGCCACCAAGCGCGCGCTCGCGATCGCGGTGCGCTACGCCGAGACCCGCACCCAGTTCGACAGCCCCGGCGGCGGTGAGGTGACGATCCTCGACTACCTCGCCCACCAGCGCAGGCTCCTGCCCGCGCTGGCCAGCACGTACGCGCTGCACTTCGCGCAGGAGGACCTGGTGGCCACCCTGGACGAGCTGCAGGGCGGCGCCGCCACCGTCGGCGCTCCCGCCACCGAGGACGACGAGGTGCGCCAGCGGGAGCTGGAGTCGCTGGCCGCCGGGTTGAAGGCGCTGACGACGTGGCACGCGACGAGCAGCATCCAGGCGGCGCGTGAGTCCTGCGGCGGCGCGGGCTACATGGCGGAGAACGTGCTGCCGTCGCTGAAGGCCGACACCGACGTGTTCACGACGTTCGAGGGCGACAACACGGTGTTGTTGCAGCTCGTCGCCAAGGGCCTGCTCACCCACTACAAGCACCAGTTCCAGGATCTGAGTCCACTCGCGACAGCCCGTTTCGCGGCGGAGCAGTTCGTGGGCGCGATGATCGAGCGCACCGCGGCGAGGAAGGTGGTGGAGCGGCTGATCGACGCCACACCCGCCCGCGACGACGACGAGGTCGTCTTCGACCGGGCCTGGCAGTGCAAGCTGTTCACCGACCGGGAGTCGCACGTCCTGGACGGGCTGGCGCGCCGGTTGCGCGCGGCGGGCAGGGACAACGCGTTCGAGGTGTTCAACAACGCGCAGGACCACGTGTTGCGCGCGGCGCGGGTCCACGTCGAGCGCGTCGTGCTCGACTCGTTCGTGGCGGCGATCGAGCGCGTCGAGGACGCGGACGCGCGGACGCTGCTGAGCAGGCTGTGTGACCTGTACGTGCTCTCGACCGTGGAGGCCGACCGCGCGTGGTTTCTCGAACACGGCAGGCTCACCAGCCCGCGCGCGAAGGCGGTGGTGGCGGGGGTCAACCGGCTGTGCCGCGAGCTGCGCCCGCACGCGCGCACGCTGGTGGACGCCTTCGCCATCCCGGAGCCGCTGTTGCGCGCTCCGATGCTGGAGTGACGTCGCCGGTTCATCGCCGAGTCGGCCGCTGTTCGTCTCCGCCCGGTACGCATAGGGTCGCAGACGGTGTCCGTGACGAGCTGTGGGGAGGACCGGCGTGAGACGGTTTGGCGTGAGCGTGTTGTTGGCCGTGAGCATGGTGGCGGTGTCAGCGCCGTCGGCCCAGGGGAGTCCCGTGCAGTCGCGTGACCTCACCGTCGCGACCTTCAACATCCACCACGGAGCGGGTCCGGACGACGAGCTGGACCTGCCGCACGTCGCCGAGGTGATCGCGGGGCACGGGATGGACGTCGTGGGGCTGCAGGAGGTCGATCGGCACTGGGGTGAGCGCAGCGAGTTCGTCGACCAGGCGCGGTGGCTGGGCGCCGAACTCGACATGCACGTCGCCTTCGGCGCGAACCTCGACGAGGACCCGGCCGAGGCCGGGCAGCCGCGCCGCCAGTACGGCACGGCGATCCTGTCGCGGTATCCCATCGAGGCCAGCCGCAACGTGCCACTGCCCCGGCCGGAGGGCGGTGAACAGCGCGGGCTGCTGGAGGCGGTGGTGCTGGTGCGCGGTGTCCCGCTGCACTTCTACTCCACCCACCTCCAGCACGACTCGCGCGTGGAGCGGCTCGCCCAGGCCGACGCCATCAACGCGGTGCTCGCCGACGTCGAGGGGCCGACGGTCCTGGTGGGCGACCTCAACGCCGAGCCGGGCACCCCGGAGATCGAGCGCCTGGCCACCCACCTCGCCGACACCTGGCCCGCGGCGGGGCAGGGTCAGGGGCTCACCTACCCGGCCGAGGCTCCGCGCACGCGCATCGACTACGTGTTCGCCGACGACAGCGTCAGTGCTGTCAGCCCTGATGCGGCCCGGGTGATCGACACAACCGCGTCGGACCACCGTCCGGTGGCCGTCGACGTGACCGTGAGCGGCAGGCCCGGCCTGCGCTGAGCGTCACGGCAGGCTCCAGGTCTGCCCCAGGTGCCAGGCCGCGCACACGTCCACGTCGAGCACGTAGGCGCCGGCACTGCCGCACTGACCCTCGCCGGTGCCGGGATCCACCGGCTGGCCGTGGCCCATGCCGGTGACCGTGATGGCCTCCACCACCGGGCGCCCGGCACCGTCCTCATACACGGTGCGCGGATAGCCCGCCACCGTGTCGCTGCGGTCCGCCTCCGCGTCGGTGCCGTGGATGTCGGTCCACTGCTCGACCAGTTCGCGCTGGTTGGCGACGGTGACGGTGTAGTCGGCGTCGCCGTGCCAGACGCTCATCGTCGGCCACGGGCCCTCGTGTGAGCTGGCGTCACGTACCCGGTCGCCCCACGCCTCCGGGCTGAGGTTCTTGCCGGTGTACATGCAGGTGTAGGCCTCGTAGAGCGCGGCGGCGCACCGGTACGGCAGGCCCGCCACCACCCCGCCGCCGGAGAACCGCTCGGGGTAGGTCGCGAGCAGGGCCGACGTCATGCCGCCGCCCGCGGACAGGCCCGTGACGTACACGCGCGACTGGTCGGCGCCGGTCGCGGCGATCGTGTGGTCCACCATGCTGACCACCGACGCGACCTCGCCCTGTCCTCGGGTCGTGTCGGCCGAGTCGAACCAGTTGAAGCAGCTGTTCAGGTTGTTGGCGCCACGCTGTTCCGGCAGGACGAGACTGAAATCCCAGCGCTCGGCCAGTTCCACCCAGCCGGAGTCGGTGCCGTAGCCGGTGGCGTTCTGCGTGCAGCCGTGCAGCGCGACGACCACCGGGCGGTCAGGTGCGAGCCCGTCGGGAACGTAGCGGAGCATGCGGAGGTTGCCGGGATCGGCGCCGAAATCGCCGACCTCCTCGACGGCCGCCGCGGCGGGCGCGGCATGAGCGGATACGGGAACCCCCAACAGGGCGGCCGCCAGCAGAAGCGGCAGCAGTCGCCGGGCGCGGACGTGCGTTCTCACGGGACCCTCCTCACCTCGTTGTGATCCACACCACGGTAGGGAGTGGCCGGTGGTCCGAACCA
Source organism: Saccharomonospora piscinae (assembly GCF_005862235.1). GTDB lineage: Bacteria > Actinomycetota > Actinomycetes > Mycobacteriales > Pseudonocardiaceae > Saccharomonospora > Saccharomonospora piscinae. The sequence continues at coordinate 396,668 of NZ_VCEK01000003.1, forward strand.
TGTCACCGACGGCCACATCGCGGTGCGCGAGTGTGGGTCGGCGGCACATTCCACCCGGTCACAGCGGCTTCTACGGTGGCGAGGGAACGGAGGTCAGCTCATGCGCACGCTCGTCACGCTCCTGCTGGCGGCGGGACTCACCGCCACAGCGACCCCGGCCGTACTCGCGGAACCGGAGGGTCCCGGCTGCCCCACTCCGCGCCTGCGGGTACCGGGTGCGCAGCACCAGGAAGTCGCCTGCCTGGCCGACCTCACCACGGCGGGCACCACGCGCACCGGGCACACCGACCCCGCCGACTGGGCGGGGCTCACCCAGGAGGCGCTGCCGGTGCCCGATCCCGTGCCGGGAGTGCAGGTCGACGGCTACTTTCCCGACGACTCCACCACCAACACCAACCACGGCTGGAACCACGACGCGCAGTTCGTGCTGCGCCTGCCCGAGAACTGGAACGGCGGGCTCGTGGTCTCGGGTACGCCCGGCAACCGCGAGCAGTACGCCAACGACCGTGCGATCTCGGACTGGGTGCTGTCGGAGGGCTACGCCTTCGCCGCCACGGACAAGGGCAACACCGGCGTGGGCTTCGCCGCCGACGGCGACCGTCCCGGCGATGCCATCGCCGAGTGGAACCACCGCCTCACGCAGCTGACGCGCGCGGCGAAGGCCGCCACGACCCGGCACTACCACCGCAGGCCCGATCCGACGCTGGTGACCGGACTGTCCAACGGGGGCTACCTCGTCCGCTGGCAGCTGGAGAACCACCCCGAGTTGTACGACGGCGGGGTGGACTGGGAAGGGACACTGTGGTCGGAGAACGGGCCGAATCTGGTGGAGTACCTGCCCACCGCGTTGTCGGCCTACCCGCGTTATGCCGATGGCGGCCCCGGCGCCGCAGCGGCGCACGCGGAGCTGGTCGCGGCCGGGTTTCCCGAGGGGTCCGAGTTCCTGTGGGAGTACCACCACGAGGTCTACTGGGGACTCACGCAGCGGATCTACCGTGAGGAGATCGACCCGGGCTTCGACGGCGACGACACCGACTACGACTACCGGCAACGCCCGGTGGAGGTGCACGAGGCCGTCGAGCGCATCGGGCTGACGGGCCGTATCGGGAAGCCGTTGCTGACGCTGCACGGCACGCTCGACGTGTTGCTGCCGATCAGCGAGGACTCCGATGTCTACGCGGACATGGTGCGCGAGCAGGCGCGTGGGGACCTGCACCGGTACTACCGCATCGAGGACGGCACCCATACCGACTCGCTGGTGGACGCCTTCCCGGCCCGGCTGCGGGCGTTGACGCCGTGTCACCGCACGGCGTTCGAGTCCCTGGAGGGTTTCCTGGCCGAGGGCACGCCGTTGCCGCCGTCGGCGACGGTCCCGCGCCCCGCGAAGGCCACCCCGGAAGACCTGGTGACGACGTGCAAGCTGACCGGACACGGTCAGTCCTGGAGGGCTCGGCGGTACAGCGCTTCGACGTCGTCGCGATGCGGCGGAGTGTCGCCGAGCACGGCCTGCATCATGAGCCCGCACGTCAGCATGGCGATCATGCGACCCGTGAGCGGGTCGGTGCGGGCGACGAACAACTCGGCCAGTGCGTTGTCCCACGCGACGGCGGCTCCGCGCAGGTCGGGGCGTTGCAGCGCGAGCGCGTAGAGGTTGTACTCCGCGATCGTGCTGGCGCGCTGCTGCGTCACCGAGTCGAGCACGAGGTCGGTGAGCGCGGACGCCAGATCGGTGTCGCTCTCCAGTGCGGCGTCCCACTCCCGCAGCGCGGCGACGTTGAGCCGGGCCGCCTCGTCGAGGGCCACGGCGATGAGGTCGTCGAGCGTGGCGAAGTGGTAGGTCGTCGAGCCGAGCGGCACCCCGGCCTCGGCGGCGACGGCACGGTGGGTCAGCGCGCCGATGCCACGGTCGGCGATGACGCTGATGGCCGCGCGCGCGATGCGGTTGCGGCGGTCCGGGTCGTTCGGACCACGTCCGCGCCGGCGCGTCGCCGTTTCCTGTGTCGTCATACCCGAGGCTCCCCTCCCGTCGGAGCACCACGAACCCGACCGTGATCCGCCGGTCACCCGCCATGACACCACATCTCGTCGGGTGGGTTCCGACACACCCTTCTCCCCATTGTGTACGTGAGTACATATAACATGTACCGACGTACACAAATGGTGTGGTCCACACCACATCACTCTGGAGGGAGCAGGACACCCGTCCCATGAGAGACCTCTACATCGACGGAGCCTGGACCGAGGCGGCGACACCGACCGGTGGCCGCGCGGTCCTCAACCCCTACGACGGGAGCACGCTGGCGACCGTGTCCGAAGCCGGACCGGACGACGTCGCCGCCGCCGTGACAGCCGCTCGGCGCGCCTTCGACGACGGGCCGTGGCGCGCCACCTCGGCCCGGGAGCGGGGAGAACTGCTCCGCGCCGTCGCCGGGCTGCTGCAGCGCGACCGCGAGCAGATCGCCAGGCAGGAGAGCCTCGACACCGGCAAGACCCTGGCCGAGGGACGCGTCGACGTCGACGACGTCACCAACGTCTTCCGCTACTACGCCAACCTGGCCGACACCGACGCGGGCCGCGTCGTCGACACGGGCGATCCCGGAGTCGTCAGCCGGGTGGTCCACGAGCCGGTCGGGGTGTGCTCGCTCATCGCGCCATGGAACTATCCGCTGCTCCAGATGTGCTGGAAGGTCGCGCCCGCGCTCGCGGCGGGCAACACGGTGGTCCTCAAGCCCAGCGAGCTGACGCCGCTCACCACGGTCACCCTGGTGTCGCTGCTGGCCGAGGCCGGAGTCCCGCCCGGCGTCGTCAACCTCGTGCTCGGCGACGGGCCGACGGTCGGCTCCGCGATGGTGCGCGACGGCGGAGTCGACCTCGTGTCGTTCACGGGTGGCCTGGCCACCGGCAAGAAGATCATGGCGATGGCCGCGGACGACGTGAAGCGCGTCGCGCTGGAGCTCGGCGGCAAGAATCCCAACGTCGTGTTCGCCGACGCCGACTTCGACACGGCGGTCGACTACGCGCTCGCCGCCGCGTTCATCCACTCCGGACAGGTGTGCTCGGCGGGGGCTCGGCTGATCGTGCAGGACTCCGTCCACGACGAGTTCGTGGCCGAACTCGGTCGCCGCGCCGAGCTGATCCGGCTCGGCAACGGACTCGACGAGGCCACCGAGTGCGGCCCGCTCGTCTCCGCCGCCCACCGCGACAAGGTCGAGAGCTACATCGCGCGAACCGTCGACGAGGGCGCGCGGCTGGTCGCCGGCGGGGGCCGCCCCACCCAGCCGGAGCTGGCCGACGGCTACTTCCTGCGGCCGACGGTGTTCGCCGACTGCACCGCCGACATGACGGCCGTCCGTGAGGAGGTCTTCGGTCCCGTCGTCACCGTGGAGCGGTTCCACGACGAGGCCGACGCCATCCGGCTCGCCAACGACACCGACTACGGCCTCGCGGGTGCGGTCTGGACGAGCGACACATCGCGCGCGCAGCGGGTCGCGAACGCGCTGCGCCACGGCACGGTGTGGATCAACGACTTCCACCCGTACGTGCCGCAGGCCGAGTGGGGCGGGTTCGGCAAGTCCGGCATCGGCCGCGAGCTCGGCCCGGCCGGGCTCGACGAGTACCGCGAGACCAAGCACATCTACCACAACATCAACCCCGCACCGATGCGCTGGTTCGCCGGCGCGCCCGAGGAGGGATGACACCGTGGCCAGGCGGTACGACTACATCATCGTGGGCGGCGGTTCGGCCGGGTGCGTGCTGGCCAACCGGCTCAGCGAGGACCCCTCCACCAGCGTGCTGGTGCTGGAGGCGGGCCGTCCCGACTGGATCTGGGACGTCCTCATCCACATGCCCGCGGCGCTGACGATGGTCATCGGCAACCCGCTCTACGACTGGCGCTACACCTCCGAGCCCGAGCCGTACATGAACGGCCGCCGCGTCTACCACGGCCGGGGCAAGGTGCTCGGTGGCTCCAGCTCCATCAACGGCATGATCTTCCAGCGCGGCAATCCGCTCGACCTCGAACGCTGGGCCGCCGACCCCGGCATGGGGACCTGGGACTACGCGCACTGCCTGCCGTATTTCAAGCGCATGGAGAACTGCCGGGCAGGCGGCGACGAGTGGCGTGGCGACGACGGCCCGCTGTGGCTGGAGCGCGGGCCCGCGACCAACCCGCTGTTCGGCGCGTTCCTGGACGCCGCGCGGCAGGCTGGGCACCCGCTGACCTCCGACGTCAACGGCTACCAGCAGGAGGGCTTCGCCCCGTTCGACCGCAACGTCCGCAAGGGCAGGCGCTGGTCGTCGGCCCGGGCGTACCTGCATCCGGTCAAGCGGCGGCGCAACCTCACCGTGCAGTGCCTCTCGCACGTCAACCGGGTCCTGTTCGACGGTGACCGCGCCACCGGTGTGTCGGTGAGCAGGCTGGGCCGCAAACCGGAGACCGTCTACGGCGGCGAGGTCATCCTGGCGGGCGGCGCGATCAACACGCCGCAACTGCTCCAGCTCTCGGGTGTCGGCGACCCCGATCACCTGCGCCCGCTCGGCATCGATCCGGTCCACGCGCTGCCCGGGGTCGGACAGAACCTGCAGGACCACCTGGAGGTCTACGTCCAGCACGCCTGCACGCAGCCGGTGTCGTTCAACCCCGCACTGAAGCTGCACAAGCGGCCCAAGATCGGCCTGCAGTGGTTGCTGGGCCGCACCGGCCCCGCCGCGACGAACCACTTCGAGGCGGGCGGGTTCGTGCGCGGCAACGACGTCGTCGACTACCCGAACCTGATGTTCCACTTCCTGCCGATCGCCGTCCGCTACGACGGGACGCAGATCGACACCCCGCACGGCTATCAGGTCCACATCGGACCCATGTACTCCGACGTGCGCGGGGACGTGAAGATCAGATCGCGGAACCCGAAGGACAAGCCCGCGCTGCGCTTCAACTACCTGTCCACGGAGAACGACCGCAAGGAATGGGTCGAGGCCGTTCGAGTGGCGCGCGACATCCTGAAACAGCCCGCGCTCGACGGGTACAACGGCGGGGAGATCTCACCCGGCCCCGGCGTGGAGTCCGACACCGAGATCCTCGACTGGGTCGCCCGCGACGCCGAAACGGCATACCACCCGTCGTGCACGGCTCGCATGGGCGTCGACGACATGTCGGTCGTGGACCCCACGAGTATGCGCGTCCACGGCACGCGGAACCTGCGCGTGGTCGACGCCTCCGCCATGCCCTACCTCACGAACGGCAACATCTACGCCCCCGTGATGATGCTGGCCGAGAAGGCGGCGGACCTGATCCGCGGCAACACCCCGCTGGCCCCGGCCGAGACCCCCTACCACCGGCACGTCCGGTCCGACGAAAGGTGAGTTCCGTGTCCGGCGAACCTCAGGTCGCGAAGGAGCCCAACACCGTCAACCGCGTCACGTTCGCGGGATCGGCGGCGGTGATCCTCGTGATCGCACTCTGGGGCATGCTCGCCCCCGACCACGCGGCGGACACCATCGGCGTCCTCGTCGGCTGGGTCTCGGAAGGACTCGGCTGGTACTACATCCTGATCGCGACCGCGTTCCTCGTGTTCGTGGTGTTCCTGGCCGTCTCGAAGTACGGCAAGATCACTCTCGGGCCCGCGAAGTCCACACCGGACTACGGCCTGTTCGCGTGGGGCTCGATGCTCTTCGCGGCGGGCATCGGCGTCGATCTGATGTTTTTCTCCGTCGCCGAGCCCGTCACCCAGTACCTCGACCCGCCGCAGGGCGATCCCGAGACGCTCGACGCGGCGCGGGAGGCCGTGGTGTGGACGCTGTTCCACTACGGCATCACCGGCTGGGCCATGTACGCGCTGATGGGCATGGCTCTGGGGTACTTCGCGTTCCGGCGCGGGCTGCCGCTGGCGATCCGCTCGGCGCTCTACCCGCTGATCGGCAGGCGCATTCACGGCAGGCCGGGCCACGCCGTGGACATCGCGGCCGCGCTGGGCACCGTGTTCGGCATCGCGACCTCGCTGGGTATCGGCGTGGTGCAGCTGAACTTCGGGCTGAACTTCCTGTTCGGCATCCCGCAGGGCACGACCGCGCAGATCGGGCTCATCGCGCTGGCGGTGCTCATGGCGACCGTGTCCGCCGTCGCGGGCGTCGACAAGGGCATCCGGCGGCTGTCGCAGCTCAACGTGGTGCTGGCACTCGGACTGATGGTGTTCATCCTGTTCGCCGGTGATCCCGTGTACCTGCTCAACGGGCTCGTGCTCAACATCGGCGACTACGTCAGCGGGTTCAGCGACATGACGCTGAACACCTTCGCCTACGACCGGCCGGTGCAGTGGCTCAACGACTGGACGCTGTTCTTCTGGGCGTGGTGGATCGCGTGGGCGCCGTTCGTGGGACTGTTCCTCGCGCGGATTTCCCGTGGCCGCACCATCCGCCAGTTCGTGGCCGCCACGCTGGTCATCCCGTTCCTGTTCACGCTCGCGTTCCTGTCGGTGTTCGGCAACAGCGCACTGCGCCTCGTGCGCGGTGGCAACGCCGAGTTCGGCGAGATCGCGGCCAACGCGCCCGAGCAGGGCTTCTACACGCTGCTGGCGCAGTACCCCGGCGTGACCTTCAGCGCGGGGCTCGCCACCGTGGTGGGGTTGTTGTTCTACGTGACCTCGGCCGACTCGGGTGCGCTGGTGCTGGGCAACCTGACGTCGCGGCTGCCGACGCCCACGACCGACGCACTGCCGTGGGTGCGCGTGTTCTGGTCGATCGTGATCGGCGTGCTCACCCTGGCGATGCTCGTGGTCGGCGGCGTGGCGACGTTGCAGAACGCGACCATCATCATGGGCCTGCCGTTCTCGGTGGTGATGATCCTGGTGATGTGGGGCCTGTACAAGGCACTGAGCCGGGAGAAGTCCGGCGAGGCGTTCCTGCCGAAGTCGGCGGAGCCGACCGAGCGGGTCGAGGCGGCCGACTGATCGTGGTGGGGGCGGCCGAACCCGGCCGCCCCCACCGTGTCCGCAGCCTGTGTAGCCGTGTCCGCAGGTTACGTAGCAGTGTCCGCAGCCTGTGTAGCCGTGTCCGCAGTCTGTGGCGCGGGCGCCAGGTCGTTGTCTTCGGCAGGGCGTCAGTGCGGCGGTGGTCCCAGCAGTTCCACGCCGTAGCGGGCGGCGGCGTCGGCAAGGATCGCGGTGTCGGCTGGGCCGGGCCGCGGCGGCAGCGTCGGTGACGTCGCCGGTTCGCCGGTGTCGGTGAACCACTGCTCGAATCCGGCCGGCGTGATGAGCGCGAGGAAGCGGCAGGTCGGGGACTCTACCCGGTAGGCGTGGGAGATCCCGCGCGGCGCGAAGGTGAGTGACCCGGCGGCTGCGCTGAAGACTTGGCCGTCGATGTGGATGCTCAGCTCGCCTTCGAGCACGACGAACGTCTCGTCCTCCCGGGAGTGGCGGTGCAGTGGCGCCGCCGCGCCTTGCCTGCACGTGTGCTCGGTGATGGCGAACCGTCCGGCGGTGTCCTCCCCGGTCGCTTTGAGCTGGAGCAGCGAACCGAGGTGCCACAGCCAGCGTGTGTCGGCGTGGGTCGTCTGGAACGGAGCGGTCATCGCAGTCGCACCTCCGTGGTTGGTGAGTACTCACTCACCATACTAGGGTGAGTGAGTACTCACTGATCGAGGAGGCGTTCATGGACATCACGATCTTCGGGGCAACCGGGGGTACCGGCAGGCACCTGGTCGAACAGGCTCTCGAACACGATCACACGGTCACGGCGGTCGTGCGAGACCCGGCGCGAATGCCGCTCTCGCACCGGAACCTCACGGTCCTCACCGCCGATGTCGCCGACCCGGCCGCACTGCGGCCCGCGATCGCCGGGCGGGACGCCGTGCTCTCGGCGCTGGCGGCAAGCAACAAACGCGGCGACATCGCCGCGACCGCCGTGCGCGCCATCCTGCGTGCCAGGGACAGCGTGCGCCGGATCGTCGTGGTCAGTGCGGCGCCGGTCGGCCCCGTGCCCGCCGGTGAGTCCCTGCTCGGACGTGCGCTGCTGACTCCCGTGGTGCGGGCCGTCTTCCGCGACGTCTACGCCGACCTGGCGGCGATGGAAAGCCACGTGCGCGACAGCGACACCGACTGGACGATCATGCGTCCACCCCGGCTGCTGGACACGCCGCTGACCGAGAACTACCGGCGCGCACTCGGTCAGGGCGTCCCGGGCGGACACTCCGTCTCGCGCGCCGATCTCGCCCACGCCATGCTCGCGTCACTCGACGACCCCGCCACCGTGCGGCAGGTGGTGGGCATCGCGTCCTGACCCGGGCGCCTCAGCACTCGTCGTACCGGGCGCGTGCCTGCCGCACCTCGGGCAGGCTCGCGGAGGTCCATGCCAGCAGCGCGTCGATGAGGTCCTGCAGCGTCTTCGCCAGTGGCGTGAGGTGGTACTCGACGGCCACGGGACGGGTGGCGACGACGTGCCGCGAGACCATCCCGTTGCGCTCCAGCCGCCGCAACGTCGCCGTGAGCGACTTCTGGGTGATCACGGGGATGGTGCGGCGCAGCTCGTTGAAGCGTCGGGGGCGCTCGCACAGTCTGTCGAGCACCAGTAGCGACCACTTGTCGAGCAGCTGGTCCAACAGTTCGCGGTGCTCGGCGGTGATCTGCGGATGTTCCGAAGTGATGGGGGTGGTATCCGGCATGAAACCTAGTCTCGTTGAAGTTGCTTTCTGAAACCAGGTACCTCTCGTATACCGGCGAAGTTCGTCGGCGTCACCACCGAAGGGAAGACCATGACAGTGCAGCTCCTGACTCCCGAGGGCATGTTCCAGCCAGTCCCGTACCACCACGTCGCGATCGGAACCGGGTCGAGGCAGGTGCACGTCGCCGGGCAGATCTCGCGCGACGCCCAGGGCACTCCCCTCGCGCCGGGGGATCTGACCGGCCAGCTCGCACACGCGCTGCGCAACACGGCGCGCGGCCTCGCGGGCGCGGGCGCGACCTTCGACGACGTCGTGCGCCTGCGCTTCTTCGTCGTCGGCTGGCAACCCGACCAGATGGGCGCCTTCATGGCGGGCATCGACGAGGTCGCGGACGAACTGGCGATCCCACGCCCGCTGCCGCCCGCGTCGCTCATCGGAGTCGACTACCTCTTCGAGCCCGACGTGCTCGTGGAGGTCGAAGCTTCCGCGGTGCTGGACTGACGAAGGCTAGGAGTACATCGCCAGCCAGATCGCGATGTAGTGCGCGATGGCGGCGGCCACGGTGCAGGCGTGGAAGAACTCGTGATAGCCGAACGTCTTCGGCCAGTAGTTCGGCCAGCGGGTCGCGTAGAAGACCGACCCCACGGTGTAGAGCACGCCTCCCACGAGCAGCAGCACCAGCGCCGCCGCCCCGGCGTTGCGGGCGAGTTCGGGCAGCACGAACACGGCCACCCAGCCGAGCGCGACGTAGATGGGGACCCCCACCCAGCGCGGAGCCTTGGGCCACAGCATCTTCAGTGCGACCCCGGCCACGGCGCCGCCCCACACGACGCCGAGCACGACGTAGCCGGTGGGCTGCGACATCGCCAGCAGGGTGAACGGCGTGTAGGTGCCCGCGATGAACAAGAAGATCATGGAGTGGTCGGCGCGCTTCATCCAGGCGTAGGCGCGGGGGCTCCAGAGGCGGCGGTGGTACAGCGCGCTCACGCCGAACACGCCGAGCACCGTGACGCCGTAGACGGAGGTCGCCAGCGCGGCCAGGCCCGAGACGGTGGACGCGGCCAGAGCGATCAACGTGGCTCCGGCCGCGAGGGCTCCGAAGAAACTCCAGAAGTGCAGGTGGCCCCTCAGGCGGGGACGGTTGTCGACGGCGTCGGAGACCGGGGCCGGGGGCTGATCGTGCATTGCTGCGCTCACCCGGCCAAGGCTACGGAAGCGTAGGTTCGGGCGCACCGGTATGGGGCCGGGAGTACGGCGAACGTCACGTCACGGCCAGGCGTACGCTGCCGTGCTGTGAGTCTTCGGTCGGTCCTCTCTCGCGTGGTGTACACGGCGTACTCGTGGCGGCTCAAACAACAGGCCGCGGGGCGGCATCCGCGCCACATCGGCATCATCCTCGACGGCAACCGCCGGTGGGCTCGGGAGGCCGGATTCACCGACGTCAACGGCGGTCACCGGGTCGGGGCACGCAAGATCGCTGATTTCCTGACGTGGTGCCGGGAGGCGAACGTCCAGGTCGTGACGCTGTGGTTGCTGTCGATCGACAACGTGCGCAGCCGGACGAACGAGGAGGTCGCCGCACTCCTGGAGATCATCCCGGACGTGGTGGACGAGCTGGCCAAGCCGGGCAACTCGTGGCGGCTGTCCATCGTCGGCGCGCTCGACATGCTGCCAACCGACGTGGCCGCGCGGCTCAGCGCCGCCGCGCAGCGCACCGACGGCCGCAGCGGCATGATCGTCAACGTCGCGGTCGGATACGGGGGTCGCCAGGAGATCGCCTACGCGGTGCGCAGGTTGCTGCAGCAGCACGCCGACGAGGGCACCACCATCCACGAACTCGCGAAGATCCTCGACGTCGATCACATCTCCGAGCACCTGTACACGTCGGGGCAGCCGGACCCGGATCTGATCATCCGGACGTCGGGGGAGCAGCGGCTGTCCGGGTTCCTGCTCTGGCAGTCGGCGCACTCCGAGTTCTGGTTCACCGAGGCATACTGGCCCGCGTTCCGCCGTGTCGACTTCCTGCGTGCGCTGCGTGACTTCGCGCTCCGCCATCGCCGGTACGGCGGGTGAACATCAGGTGACGCGCAGGGGGTCATCCCCCGTTGCGGTGGGCCGCGTTTACGAAACGTAAGGCTCGTTTTCACCGATTCACCTACCTGGCTGCCTGCATGAGGCAGGGTGTCGCGGGTAGCTTCCGAGGTGGCGGCACACGGACCCAGGTGCGTCGCCACGGGAGGCCCTGGTCGTGGCAGTGATGGAGCGAACGGCGGCGACACCCACGGTGCCGCCGCTTCCGACGCGCGCGAGGGGGCCGGCACCGGGCCCTCGTGGGCGTCTGCCCTGACACCGACGGTGTCGGAGCCGACGACCAGCCAGGGCAGTGCCCGGCCCAGCGAGTGCGGGGCGTGGTGCCGACGCCCCTGAGGGAGATGCCGTCGTGACTGCGCAGCGTTTACCCCGACCGGGCTCCGCCCCGGGCGACACCGGCGACCAGCGGCCCCGCACTTACGTGCTGGACACGTCCGTGTTGTTGTCGGACCCGTGGGCGATCACCCGGTTCGCCGAGCACCACGTGGTGCTGCCGCTCGTGGTGATCAACGAGTTGGAGGCGAAGCGGCACCACCCGGAACTCGGGTGGTTCGCCCGAGAGTCCCTGCGGCTGCTGGACGACCTGCGGCGCACGCACGGCAGGCTCGACGCGCCCGTGGCGATCGGGGAGCACGGCGGCACCGTGCACGTGGAGCTCAACCACTCAGACCCAACGGTGCTGCCACCCGGATTCCGCACCGACTCCAACGACCACCGCATCCTCGCGTGCGCGCTGAACCTGGCGACGGAGCGCGAGACGGTGACGCTGGTGACCAAGGACATCCCGCTGCGCGTCAAGGCCGGCGCGGTGGGGCTGACCGCCGACGAGTACCGCGCCGAGGAGGTCACGCCGTCGGGCTGGACGGGGATGGCGGATCTCGACGTGCCGGCCGAGGCCATCGACGCCTTGTTCGCCACGGGTGAGGCCGACCTCGGCGACTACGGCAGAGCCGAGGCGCGCGAGCTGCCCTGCAACACCGGGTTACGCCTGCTGGCGGGCACCACGAGCGCGCTGGGCCGGGTCACGGCAGGCAAGCGGGTGCGGCTGGTGCGGGGCGATCGGGAGGTCTTCGGCCTGCACGGGCGTTCGGCGGAGCAGCGCATCGCACTCGACCTGCTGCTGGACTCCGAGGTCGGCATCGTGTCGCTGGGTGGGCGCGCGGGTACGGGCAAGTCGGCGCTGGCGCTGTGTGCGGGGCTGGAGGCCGTGCTCGAACGCAACATGCACCGGAAGGTGGTCGTGTTCCGCCCGGTGTACGCCGTGGGCGGGCAGGATCTCGGCTACCTGCCGGGCAGCGAGAGCGAGAAGATGCAGCCGTGGGCGCAGGCGGTCTTCGACACCCTCGGCGCGCTGGTGAGCCAGGAGGTCGTGGACGAGGTGTTCGACCGCGGCATGCTGGAGGTGCTGCCGCTGACCCACATCCGGGGCCGTTCGCTGCACGACGCGTTCGTCATCGTGGACGAGGCGCAGTCGCTGGAGCGCAACGTCCTGCTCACGGTGCTGTCCCGGCTGGGGACGGCCTCACGGGTGGTGCTGACCCACGACGTCGCGCAGCGCGACAACCTGCGTGTCGGCAGGCACGACGGGGTGTCCGCGGTGATCGAGAAGCTGAAGGGGCATCCGCTGTTCGCCCACGTGACGCTGACGCGGTCCGAGCGGTCCCCGATCGCCGCGCTGGTGACGGAGATGCTGGAGAACCACAGCTGACGCGCAGCTCAGGTGCCGTGTCCGCACCTCCCGTAGCCGTGTCCGCACCGCACGATGCGGACACGGCTACGTAACCTGCGGACACGGCTACGCAGGCTGCGGACATGGTTACCAGCCTGCGGGGAGGGGGCGGCCTTCGGCGAAGCCGGCCGCCGACTGCACGCCGAGCACGGCGCGCTCGTGGAACTGTTCCAGGGTGCCCGCGCCCGCGTACGTGCAGGCGGAGCGCACCCCCGCGGTGATGGAGTCGAGCAGGTCCTCCACGCCGGGGCGCTGCGGGTCGAGCGCCATGCGCGAGGACGAGATGCCCTCCTCGAACAGGGACTTGCGGGCCCGCTCGTAGGCGTTGTCGGAGCGGGTCCGCGCGGTGACGGCGCGCTTGGACGCCATGCCGAACGACTCCTTGTAGGGCCTGCCGTGCTCGTCGTAGCGCAGGTCGCCGGGCGACTCGTGCGTGCCGGCGAACCACGAGCCCACCATGGCCGCCGAGGCACCGGCCGCGAGCGCCAGCGCGACGTCCCTCGGGTGCCGCACCCCGCCGTCGGCCCAGACGTGCTTGCCGAGTTCGGCCGCCGCCGTGGCGCAGTCGAGCACGGCCGACAGTTGCGGCCTGCCCACGCCGGTCATCATGCGGGTCGTACACATGGCGCCGGGCCCGACCCCGACCTTCACGACGTCGGCTCCGGCCTCGATGAGGTCCCGCGTACCCGCCGCGGTGACCACGTTGCCCGCCACCACGGGCACGCGCGGCGACACCGAACGCACGGCCTTGAGTGCGGCCAGCATCTTCTCCTGGTGGCCGTGTGCGGTGTCGACGACGAGCACGTCCACCCCGGCGGTGAGCACGGCCTCGGCCTTGGCGGCGACGTCTCCGCCGACCCCGATCGCCGCGCCGACGCGGAGCCTGCCGCCCGCGTCCAGCGCGGGCGTGTAGATGCCGGCGCGCAGGGCACCGACCTGGGACAGCACGCCCACGAGGTGACCGCCCTCGGACACCCCGAGCGCCAGCGTCTCGCCGCGCTCGTGCAGCCGCTCGTAGACCTCCCGGGGCGGGGTGGTCAGCGGCACCGTCAGCACCGACTCCTCCAGCACCTCGCCCAGCCGGGCGAAGCGGTCGACACCGGCGCAGGCCGTCTCGGTGACGATGCCGAGCGGGCGGCCGTCGTCGTCCACGACCACCACCGCGCCGTGCGATCGTTTCCCGACGAGGTTCAGCGCGTCGGCCACGGCGTCGCCCGCCGTCAGCACGAGCGGGGTGTCCCACACGGGATGCCGGTCCTTCACCCACGCGGTGATGTCGGTGACGGCGTGGGGATCGACGTCCTGGGGCAGCACCACCAGGCCGCCACGTCGGGCGACGGTCTCGGCCATGCGCCGCCCCGCGACGGCGGTCATGTTGGCGGCGACGACGGGAATGGTGATGCCCGTGCCGTCGGCTGCCGAGAGGTCGACATCGAAGCGTGACTCCACCGCGGAGCGGTTGGGCAGCAGGTAGACGTCGTCGTAGGTCAGGTCGTGAGCGGGCCGGTGGCCTTCGAGAAACCGCACGAGGCTTCAGCCTACGTGGTACGGGCCGCCGGTGTCAGCGCCCGCCGGGAGCGAGTGCCCGTACGGCGTCGATGGTGTCGGCGTCGGAGGGTTCCTTGTCCGGCCGGTAGCGCACCACCCGGGCGAACCTCAGGGCGACTCCGCCGGGGTAGCGGGTGCTGACTTGGGCGCCGTCGAGCTCGATCTCCACGACCAGCGCGGGCCGCAGGAACACGGCCGCGCTGTCGCGGTGGCTCTCGTACCGGGGGAAGGTCTCCGTCTGCCAGGTCAGCAGCTCGTCGGTGAGCCCCTTGAACGTCTTGCCCACCATGATCGGAGGGCCGCCGTCGGGGTCGCGGGCCCCGAGGTGGAGGTTCGACAGGAACCCTCGCCGCCGCCCGTGGCCCCACTCGGCCGCAAGCACCACCAGATCGAGCGTGTGTACGGGCTTGACCTTCAACCAGGCGCGACCCCGCCTGCCCGCCGCGTACGGCGAGTCCAGTGCCTTCACCACCACACCCTCGTGCCCGTCCCGCAGCGACGCGGCGAGGACCTCGTCCGGGTCGCGGGGGGCGCGCTCGCCGGGCACCAGGTGGTCGGCCGCGACGGTCCGCAGCGCGGCCTGCCGCTCGCGCAGCGGAGCGTCGAGCAGGTCGGCACCGTCGAGGTGCAGGCAGTCGAAGAAGTAGGGCCGCAGCAGGAGCTGCCGCACCTGTTCCTCGCGGGTGCTGCCGAAGCGCGACATCGTCTCCTGGAACGGCCGGGGCCTGCCGTCGTCGGTGAGCGCGAGTGTCTCGCCGTCCAGTACCACGGCCCGGCACGGCAGGTCGCGGACCAACGCGGCCAGTTCGGCGACGTGGTCGGTGACCTCGCGCAGCGTGCGCGTGTAGACCCGCACGTCGCCGCCGTCGCGGTGAACCTGGATGCGTGCGCCGTCCAGTTTGTACTCCACGGAGACCGCGCCCAGCTCGGCCGTGGCTCCGGTGAGGGAGTCGGCAGGCGAGGCCAGCATGGGCCGCAGCGGCCTGCCGAGCTCGATGCGGAACTCGCGCAGCGCGGCCACCCCGCCCGCCATCGCGGCGTGGGCGGCGGCGGGCAACCGGCCGGACAGCATGAACGCGCGCCGCACGGCCTCGGCCGGCACCCCGGCCGCGGCGGCGACGGCCTCCACCATCACGCCCTCCAGCGCGCCCTGGCGCAGCTCACCGGTGAGCAGCCGGAGGAGAAAGTCCTGCTCGTCGGCGGTGGCCCCGGCGAGCAGTGCGTGCAACTTCTCGCCCCGCCGGGACGCGGACCCGCTACCGCTGGTGCCCGCCACCGCGCCCAGCGCGGCGTCGACCTCCGACACGGTGAGCTCCGCGCTGGTGGCCGGTGGGGTGCGCAGGGCGGTGAGGGTGCGCCAGCCCACGCCGATGCGGCCCTGCGTCGGCTGCCCGGTCAGAAACGCCACGGCGGCGGCGAGCTCGTCGGCGGCCGCGCCGCTCAGGAGGTCGGCGAGGACGGCGGTCTTGGCCTTGCGGGATCGGGTGGCCGCGAGTCGTGCCGAGGCGGTGACGACGTCGTGGAGCTGCATTCCGCCATCATGGCGCCGGACTCCGACATCGCGCGCGCCGGACGGGGTCGCGGGGCTGCGTTGGAGGCGGCCCGCAGCACCCACGTGACGGCGGCGGCGCACACCGCGAGACCCGTGAGGCCCGTGAGGGTGATGGTGTCGCCGAACAGGGCGAATCCGGCGAGCATCGTGGTGGGCGGCGTCAGGTACAGCAGGGTGGCCGCGTGGTTGACGGAACGGCGGCGCACCACGAGCCAGTAGCTGCCGTACCCGCCGAAGGTCGACAGCACGACCACCCAGGCCACGGCGAACCAGAAGCCGCCCTCGGCCGGGACGGTGAGGCCACCGGTCGCGCCAGCCACCACCGTGAACACCGCCGCGCTGGCCACGCCCTGGATCACCAGCGAGTCGGTGAGCGGCAGCCGGGCGGAGGCTCCGGCTCGCCGCTCGACGAAGGTGCCCGCGACCAGGCCCGCCATCGCCAAAAACGGCAGCGCGTAGGCGAGGGCGGGCGCCGCCGCGGGCCCGGTCACGTCGTCGCCCACGACGAGCGCCACGCCTGCCAGCCCAGCCCCGAGCCCGGCCCACTGCGGCCCGGTCGTCCGCTCGCCCAGCAGCGGGCCGGACAGCACCGCCGTGGCCAGTGGTTGCAGTGCGGCCACCAGCGCGGCGAGGCCAGCGGGTACGCCGAGTTCCGCCGACCACACGACGCCCGCGAGGTAGACACCCTGGGAGAGCACGCCGACCACGGTGTGCACGGCAACAGCCCGGCGCGGCAGTGCGTGGCGGCGCCGCAGGAGCCACCAGCCACCGAGCAGGGCGGCCACGATCCAGAACCGCCAGGCCAGCAGCGTCCAGGCACCGGTGTGTGCCGTGCCGAGCGCCGCGCCGACGAAGCCGGAGCTCCACGTCAGCACGAAACAGGCGGACAGCACGGAGTCGAGTCGCATGGATCCTCCGTCTCTGAAGTATACCGACCGGTATGGTTACTAGACATACTAGACCGATCGGTATACCGTCAAGGTATGAGTGAGGACCTCGTGCTGACCCCTGCCGCCGAGCGGGTGCTCGAAGTGGCGGGGAAGCTGTTCTACGACAACGGCATTCACGCCGTCGGTGTCGAGTCGATCGCCTCGGAGGCCGGCGTCACCAAGAAGACGCTTTACGACCGGTTCGGCTCCAAGGACGCGCTCGTGGGCCAGTACCTCAAGCGACGCGACGAGCGCTACCGCGAGCACGTGCGCTCGGTGGTGGAGCGCCGGGGCAGGATCGCGCCCGCGCGGCGCGTGCTGCTGGTGTTCGACGCGCTGGAGGAGTGGATCGCGACGGAGAACCCGAGGGGCTGCGCGTTCGTCAACGCCCAGGCGGAGCTGCCCGACGCCACCCATCCGGCCCGCGAGGTGATCCGCGAGCAGAAGCAGTGGATGCTCGACTACCTGCGGACGCTGGTGCGCGACGTGGGGGTGCGCAACCCGCGCAAGCTGGCGACCTCGCTGCTCAACCTCCTGGAGGGAGCCACGGTCACGGCCTCACTGGGCATCGTGCCCGGTGCGGTGGGCAATGCCAAGGAGGTGGCGCGCCAGCTGCTCGACCAGGGCTGAACGTTACGAGGGCGGGTTGTCCCGGCGGCGGACCGCGACGTCGACGGCGGCCACGAAGATCCTCGCGATCACCCCGAGCGCGACGATCGCGACGACCATCTGCACGGTGGTGAGGATGCGCGCGGTGGCGGTGACCGGCGTGATGTCGCCGAATCCCACGGTGGCGAAGACGGTGACCGTGAAGTAGAGGGCGTCGGTGCGGTCGAGCGCCTCGGTGAAGCTGCCCGGGGCCGCGCGGTCCAGCGACACGTAGGTCAGGGCGAACACCACGAACAGCAGGGGCAACGCGACTCCCAGGCCCTCCACCGCCCGCAGCCTCGGCTGGTCCGAGACGACGATCGCCCTGAGCTGGCGCACGACGACCACGACGAACAGGACGAGAGCCAGCACGAACCACAGCCACCCGAGCGAGTCCAGCTGGCCCTCCAGCGGAGCGAGGTAGTAGCCGGTGACCAGCAGGCCCGCGGACAGTGCCGTGCGCAGCAGCGCCACCGTCACCGCGCGACGACTCGCGCGGTGACGGGGCTCGGCGGGCTCCGCTCCGGTCATGAGCGGGGGCGGTGCCCTCGCGCCATGCCCAGCACGTCGAGCGCCTCGTCGAGCTGCTCCTCGGTGAGCGCGCCCCCGGCGACGTGCCCGCGCTCGAGGACGACCTCGCGGATCGGCCGCAGCTCGGCCAGCGCCTGTTTGGCCACGGCGGCGGCCTCCTCGTAGCCGAGGTAGGCGTTGAGCGGCGTCACGATCGAGGGCGAGCCCTCGGCGTAGGCGCGGGCCGTCTCGACGTTCACGGTCAGTCCCGCGAACACCTTGTCGGCCAGCAGCCGGGACACGGCGGCCAGCAACCGGGCGGACTCCAGCACGTTGCGAGCGATCACAGGCAGGTTGACGTTGAGCTGGAAGTTGCCCTGCGCGCCCGCGAACGCCACGGCGGCGTCGTTGCCCACCACCTGGGCCACGACCTGCAGGGTCGCCTCGCAGATCACCGGGTTCACCTTGCCCGGCATGATCGACGAACCGGGCTGGAGGTCGGGTAACGCCACCTCGGCCAGGCCCGTCCGGGGCCCGGACCCCAGCCAGCGCAGATCGTTGGCGATTTTGTTCAGCGACACGGCCACCGTGCGCAGGTGTCCGGAGGTCTCGACCACGCCGTCCTGCGTGGCCTGCGCCTCGAAGTGGTCCCGGGCCTCCGTCAGGGGCAGGTCGGTGACCTGGGCCAGCTCGGCGGCCATGGCCGAGCCGAATCCGGGCGGGGCGTTGAGTCCCGAGCCCACCGCCGTGCCGCCGATGGGCAGTTCGGCGAGCCTCGGCAGGCCGCTTCGCAGCCGCTCGATCCCGAATCGCACCTGGGCCGCCCATGCACCGGCCTCCTGGCCGAACGTGATGGGCACGGCGTCCATCAGGTGCGTGCGGCCCGACTTCACGACGTCCCGCCACTCGGCGGCGCGCCGCTCGACGACCCCGGCCAGGTGATCAAGCGCGGGCACCACGTCCGCGAGCACGGCTTCGGTGGCCGCCACCCTGATCGTGGTCGGGAACGTGTCGTTCGACGACTGCGAGGCGTTGACGTGGTCGTTGGGGTGGACGTCGCGGCCCAGTGCGCGCGACGCCAGCGTGGCGATGACCTCGTTGGCGTTCATGTTCGACGACGTGCCGGAGCCGGTCTGGAACACGTCGAGCGGGAAATGCTCGTCGTGCGCGCCCTCGGCCACCTCGTCCGCGGCGGCGGCGATGGCGGCGGCCACGTCACCGTCGAGCACCCCCAGCCGTGCGTTGACCCGCGCTGCGGCGGCCTTGAGCAACCCCAGCGCCCGGATCTGGGAACGTTCCAGCCCTCGGCCGGAGATCGGGAAGTTCTCGACGGCCCGCTGGGTCTGGGCGCGGTAGAGCGCATGGGCCGGGACGGCGACCTCGCCCATGGTGTCGCGTTCGATCCGGTACTCCTGTTCAGCCATACGGCCAGTCTGGCGCAGCTTCACACCCACCGCCGCGTGGCCTGAGGCACTAGGATCACCACTGCCAGCGCAGGCGAGCCGGAAGGCGGTGGGCCCATGAGCGGGTCCGGGACACTGTCGGTCGATCTGCTGATCGTGGGTGCGGGACCCACCGGGTTGTACGCCGCCTACTACGCGGGTTTCCGCGGGTTGTCGACGGCGATCGTCGACTCGCTTCCCGAAGCCGGTGGTCAGATCACGGCCATGTATCCCGAAAAGATGATCTACGATGTCGCCGGATTCCCCGCCGTGCGCGGGCGCGACCTCGTGAAGGGGCTCGTGGAGCAGGCGAGCCGCTGGAATCCCGGATATCTCCTCGGCCGCAAGGCCGACACTCTCGACGACACCGGCGACGGCCTGCGGGTCACCCTCACCAGCGGCGAGGTGGTGGACGCGCGGGCGGTGCTGATCACCGCCGGGATCGGGGAGTTCACGCCCCGGCCATTGCCCTCGGGCGGCGACTGGCTCGGCCGGGGACTCGTCCACTTCGTGCCCGCCCTCGACGTCCACGCGGGCCAGCACGTGGTGGTGGTCGGCGGCGGCGACTCGGCGTTCGACTGGGCGCTGGCACTGCGGCCGATCGCCGCGAGCGTGACACTCGTCCACCGCAGGGCGCGGTTCCGGGCCGCCCCCTCGGTCGTGGCCGAGGCCCACGACGAGGGCGTGCGCGTGCTCACCGACACCGAGGTCACCGCCCTGCGCGGCGACGACAGCGGCGCACTCGCCGAAGTGGACCTGGAAGGCAGGGACGGCAACACGCTCACCCTGCCCGCGCAGACGGTGGTGGCCGCGCTGGGCTTCACCGCCGACCTCGGGCCTCTCGAAAGCTGGGGACTGCGGGTGGAGCGGCGGGCCATCACCGTGGACACGACGATGGCCACCGCGCGCGAGCGCGTGTACGCGGCGGGGGACGTGGCGTCCTACCCCGGCAAGGTCAAGCTCATCGCCACGGGGTTCGGTGAGGCGGCCACGGCCGTCAACAACATCGCCGTGGCACTCGATCCCGGCGCGAAGCTCTTCCCCGGCCACTCCAGCGACGTCTGAGCGTCCCGGCCGCCCGGCGCCGCGTCACGGGATCGGAGGCACCACGTCGTCGGCGTCGTCGGCCGCGCCGTCGAAGTCCACCGACGAGTAGGACCGCAGTTTGGTGAGCCGGTGGTAGCCGTCGATGAGCCGCACCGTGCCCGACTTCGAGCGCATCACGATCGACTGGGTCGTCGCGCCGCCCGCGCGGTAGTGAACGCCGCGCAGCAGGTCGCCGTCGGTGACACCGGTGGCGCAGAAGAACACGTTCTCGCCACCCACGAGGTCGTCGGTGGTGAGGACCCGGTCGAGATCGTGGCCCGCGTCCAGCGCCTTGCGGCGCTCCTCGTCGTCCTTCGGCCACAGCCTGCCCTGGAGTTCGCCGCCGAGGCACTTCATGGCACACGCGGCGATGATGCCCTCCGGCGTGCCCCCGATGCCGAGCAGCAGGTCCACGCCGGTGGTGGGCCGCGCCGTGGCGATCGCTCCGGCCACGTCACCGTCGCTGATGAACCGGATGCGTGCCCCGGCCTCCCGAACCTCCCGCACCAGCTGTTCGTGCCTCGGCCGGTCCAGGATGCACACGGTCACGTCGGACACGCTGCTGTGCTTGGCCTTCGCCACCCTGCGGATGTTCTCGGCGATCGGAGCCGACAGGTCCACGGCGCCAGCCGCCTCGGGCCCCACGGCGAGTTTCTCCATGTAGAACACGGCGGACGGGTCGAACATCGCGTCGCGCTCGGCGACCGCCAGCACGGCGAGCGCGTTGGGCATGCCCTTCGACATCAGCGTGGTGCCGTCGACGGGGTCCACCGCGACGTCGCACTCCGGGCCGTCGCCGTTGCCGACCCGCTCGCCGTTGTAGAGCATGGGCGCCTCGTCCTTCTCGCCCTCACCGATCACCACGACGCCCCGCATCGACACCGTGCCCACCAGTTGCCGCATCGCGTCGACGGCGGCACCGTCGCCGCCGAGTTTGTCGCCCTTGCCGACCCAGCGGCCCGCGGCCATGGCGGCGGCCTCGGTAACCCGGACGAGTTCCATCGCGAGGTTGCGATCCGGTGCCTCACCGCGCCGGGTGGCAGGTGGCTGGCTGGCGCTGGTCATGGTGCCTCCCGAGGATGTCGTCCCGCGTCGCTTCTCTCTACCGGGTGCCCGGCTGACACGCCCACGGCCGTGTCGGAAAGATCACGCGCCGCCGTCGCCGCCCGCATTCTCGGTGTCCGTGTCCGCAGTGTCTTCAGCGTCTGCAGTGGTTTCAGTGTTTTCTACGGTAGCCAGCGCGGCCTCGATCCGCTCGCGGGCGCCCTCCAGGTGCCGCTCGCACAGCCGGGCCAGCTGCTCGCCCCGCTCCCACAACGCGAGCGACTCCTCCAGGGACAGCCCGCCTGCCTCCAGCCCCTTCACGACCTCGATCAGCTGGTCACGGGCCTCTTCGTAGCCGAGGTCGGCCACCTCGTCGGCGCCGTCGTTCGCTTCGCTCACGGTCGCACCCTACCGTGACGCCGGCCGGTCACCGTGATGCCGCGAAGGCCACCTTCGCCGCATCCGACGCGGTGATCACCCGGGCGGGGCCACGATCGCCCGGACGGCCCCGTCGGTGACGCGGACCCGAAGCTGCGTTCCCTCCGCCACTTCGGAGACCGACCGCAGCACCCGCGAGTGGCCCTCCGCGTCGGTGTACTGCACGACCGCGTACCCGCGTTCGAGCGTGGCGGACGGTCCGAGCGTGGCCAGGCGAGCCCGCGCCGAGGTCAGCGCGGCCTGCTCGTGGCCGAGCGTGGTGAGCACGGCCCGCCGCCCCCGTTCCCGGTTGGTCTCGATCTCGGCCGCGCGGCGCTCCACCGGCCCCAGCGGGTCGGCCAGCGAGGGCCTGCTGCGCACCTGCTCCAGCAGCCTGCACTGCGTGTCGACCCAGCCGTGCAGCGCCCGGCGCGCCCGGTCGCGGAGCTGGTGGACCCGTGCGGTTTCCTCGGCGACGTCGGGAACCACCGTCTTGCCCGCGTCGGTCGGCGTCGAGCAGCGCCGATCCGCGACGAGGTCGAGCAACGGCGAGTCCGGTTCGTGCCCGATGGCGCTGACGATCGGCGTGCCCGCCGCCGCCACCGCGCGGCACAGCGTCTCGTCCGAGAACGGCAGCAGATCCTCCACGCTGCCGCCGCCGCGCGCCATGACGATCACGTCGACGTCCGGGTCGGCGTCCAGCGTGGAGAGCGCGCGCAGGATTTGCGGCACCGCGTTCGCGCCCTGCACCGCCGTGTTCAGCACCCGGAACGCGACCGCGGGCCAGCGGGCCTGGGCGTTGACCAGGACGTCGTGCTCGGCGGCCGAGGCCCGCCCGGTGATCAGCCCGACGCCCCTCGGCAGGAACGGCAGCGGGCGCTTGCGTTCCGGCGCGAACAGTCCCTCCGCCGCCAGCAGCTTGCGCAACCGCTCGATCCGGGCGAGCAACTCGCCGATGCCGACGGGCCGGATCTCGTCGGCACGCAGGCTCAGCGTTCCCCTGCCGAGGTAGAACGTCGGGCGTGCGTGGACCACGACACTGGCGCCGTCCCGCAGCGGCGGCTCACACGCCCGCAGCAGCCGCGACGGGCACGTCACCGTCATCGACACGTCCGCAGCCGGGTCGCGCAGCGTGATGAACGCCGTCTGGTTTCCCGGCCGCGCCGAGATCTGGGTGACCTGGCCCTCCACCCAGACCGCGCCCAGCCGGTGAATCCAGTCCGCGATCTTGCGGGACACCGTGCGCACCGGCCACGGAGCCTCGGCCGTGGGCGGCGCCGCGCCGCCGCGAGCCTCCGCGCTACTCACCGGCCGCCGCGCCCCGGGTGTCGTCCGGCTCACCGGCCTGCCGCACGTTCGCGATCCGGCGGGTGAGCATGCCGACGAACGAAGGGCGGTTGGCATGCGCCTGTTCGTAAGCCAGCAACTCCTCCAGCTGAGGCTGCGACAGCGACCGCAGGCGGGCCCGGACCTGCGGCAGGGTCAGCTCGTCGTACCGGGCCAGCCCGCCGGGAGCGTCGAGCACGTCGAACTCACCCTCGGTGTGCTCGGCGGCCAGCGCCCGCTCCTCCTCGGCCCACGGGTCGGCGGCCTCCCTGTCGACCTCCGCGTTCCCGGAAGCCGCCGGAGCGTCGGCGTCGTCGCCGAGGTCCTCGTCGAAGGTCGCCCACTCCGGGCTCTCGTCGGCTCGCCGCAGCGTCGACAGCGCGTCGTCGCCCTTGATCGCCAACTCGGTGACGTGCTGCTGGACGCGCATGGACGCCTGGAGCACCTGGCTGGCCACCGTGACCGGTAGCTCGACGACCTGCCTGGGCAGCTCACGCGCCCGCTCGGCCGTGGAGACGGCCAGGCCGGCGGCGACCCGCAGCGGGAACGGGACATGTCTCATACCGTCAAGCCTGCCGCACATCGGCCGCGCGCCCAACCCGGTCCTCCGCGAGCGTGTCGGGCGTCCCACAAGATCGGCCTGAGCGTGGGCACGACGCCCTCCCGTACCCTGGTGCCATGAGTGCAGCGAGCCCCGCCCCGAACGGCAAGCGCGTCCTGCTGGCCAAGCCCCGCGGTTACTGCGCGGGTGTGGACCGGGCCGTCGTCACGGTGGAGAAGGCACTGGAGAAGTACGGTCCTCCGGTCTACGTCCGCAAGGAGATCGTGCACAACAAGCACGTCGTCGACACGCTCCGGGAACGCGGCGTCATCTTCGTCGAGGAGACCACCGAGGTACCGGAGGGTGCGCTCGTCGTGTTCTCCGCCCACGGGGTGTCACCCGCCGTGCATGCCGAGGCCGAGGAACGCAACCTGCGGACCATCGACGCGACCTGTCCGCTGGTGACCAAGGTGCATAAGGAAGTCAACCGCTTCGCGCGCGACGACTACGACATCCTGCTCATCGGACACGAGGGACACGAGGAGGTCGAGGGCACCTCCGGGGAGGCACCCGACCGGGTGCAACTGGTGGACACCGCCGACGACGTGGACACGGTCGAGGTCCGCGACCCGTCGAAGGTCGTCTGGCTGTCACAGACCACTCTCAGTGTCGACGAGACGATGGAGCGGGTCGATCAGCTCAAGGAGCGGTTCCCCGGTTTGGCGGACCCGCCCAGTGACGACATCTGCTACGCGACGTCGAACCGGCAGGTCGCGGTCAAGGCGATGGCGGCAGAGTGCGATCTCGTGCTGGTCGTGGGATCGCGGAACTCGTCGAACTCGAAGCGGCTCGTCGAGGTGGCTTTGCAGGCCGGGGCCCGCGAGGCGCATCTCGTCGACTACGCGCGCGAGGTGGACGAGTCCTGGCTGCGTGGAGCCGACACCGTCGGCGTGACCAGCGGAGCCTCCGTACCGGACGTGCTGGTGCTCGAACTGCTGGACTACCTCGCCGAACGCGGCTGGGAGGACGTTCAGGAGGTCACGACCGCCAACGAGAAGATCACCTTCGCGCTGCCGCGCGAGTTGCGCGACGGCGAGAAAACCCGCAGCGGCGTGCGCTGACGCCCGCGCGCTGACAGTCGGTCACCGCCGGTTTCGTCACCGCCGGTCGTCGTCCCACGGCCGCTCGGGCCGGGGCCGGTTGCCGCCCCCAGGGCGGCCACCACGGGGCGGTTCGGCGCCGGGGCCGCCGCGCCTCGGTCCTCCGGGCTGCCTGCCCCGGGGCGGTTCGTCGGGCCTCGGCGGTGGCGGAACCCGGCGTCCCCTCCCACCAGGCGGCTGTGCGCGGCCGTCGCCACGGCGGCGAGGATCGCCCTGTGCGGGTGGGGGAGCGGGGCGTTTCTTCGGTGGCGGCTCGCCGTCCCGGGCGACGCGCCCTTTCTCGCCCGGCTCCGGACGCTCGCGCTGCGGTGGACGCGGCGGCCGTGGCTGCCGCGGAGGCGGTGCGTCGGCGCCCTTGGTCCTGGCCTCGGGCGGGGTGTCGGGTGTGCTGGGCCGCCGCTTCCGTGGTGCTTCCTTGCGCGCCGAGTCCTCCCGCGCCGCGGACCCGGGACGGCGCGGCTTGCGGTCCCGGTCGTCCCTGGGCCTGTCCTCCTGCCGGGAGCCTGTGGCGGGCCTGGCGTCGTCGGCGCCACCGGCGCCACCAGCGTCGTCGGCGTCGTCGGCGGCGCCGGAATCGTCGGGCTCGCCCTTGCTCCGGCGAGTGCGCGCCGCGTCCGGATCGCGTTGTTTCATCATCCGCAGTGCCCCCAGCGCCACCGTGGCCGCTGTGGTGCCCGCCATGAACGGGAAGCTGTTGATCAGCGGGGTGCCGATGGCCAGCGCCTTCGACAGCATGTCGCTGCCTTCGGGCAGGCCCGAGGCCGTGAGCACGACGAGCGGAACCGCCAGTGCCATCGCCAGCGGTGGCTGCACCATCGGGCCGAACAGGCTCCTGCGCCGCACCGCGAGGACGGCGCCCACCGAACCCACGACGTAGCAGCCGTGGAAGATCACGAAGAAGCTGTCGGTGACGGCCTGGTCGACGAACGCGCCGATGAGCGTGAGGCCGAACCCGAGGATCGCGGCGGCCCACCAGGGGATGCCGCGACGTGAGTTCAGCACGGAGCGCTCGGACCACGCGGGCACCGCGGCCTTCTTCGCGGCGTCCTTCTCGGTGTCCTTGGCGTCGTCGCTCACCGCGTCACGCCTGCGGTCACGAATTGCGGTCACGAGGCAACACCGTATCCCGTGCGGCCCCGCCGCAGGTGACGTGTCCGGGCGACCGCGATCCGGTCGGGTGGTGGTGTGACGGACGGCACGAAGACCATGATCTGTGACCTTATCGCTGTTCCGGGCATCGGCGGGTCAGGTCGCCGACATCTCGTCGGTTCTGCGGACCTCGGGTACCGGGGACGGACTGGCCGCCGCGTCGGTCAGAGGGGCGACCTGGGCGCGGAAACTGTCGAGGGCTTCGAGTTCCCGGCGGCGGGCGGACAGAAAGCGCTGGAGGTGGGTGCTCGACAGATTGACCGCCTCCACCGCGTTGCCCGCCGCCCGGTGCGCGGCGGCGGCCTGCGACCTCACCCGCTCGACGTCGTCGACCAGTGTGCGTTCCGTCGCGGCGAACAGGGCGGCGGACGCGACGACGGCGAA
Organism: Saccharomonospora piscinae; assembly: GCF_005862235.1. Taxonomy (GTDB): domain Bacteria; phylum Actinomycetota; class Actinomycetes; order Mycobacteriales; family Pseudonocardiaceae; genus Saccharomonospora; species Saccharomonospora piscinae. The sequence continues at coordinate 422,877 of NZ_VCEK01000003.1, forward strand.
CCCGGTCGGCCCGCACAGAAAGATCCGGCGGTCCAGCAGCCAGCGCAGCAGCTCCGGATCGGTGTCGAGCGCCGCCACCACGGCGGCGTCGGACGGTACGAACATCACCGTGCCGTAGATGGCGTCGGCCCAGCGCTGGTAGTTCTTGCCCGACAGCTCCGCCGCGCGTGAGCGCAGGTTGCGCACGTGGACCCGCAGCGCGTCGAGTCGTTCCTCGGCATCGTCGGTCTCCACGGCCTCGGCCCAGCAGGCGAGGCTCGCCTTGGCGTCCACCGGCACACTCCGGCCCCCACCGACGGTGAGGACGAGGTCCGGTTTGGCCGCCCCGCCACCCGCCACATCGGTCTGGACCGTGAAGTGCAGACCCTCGCGGAGTCCGAGTGCCCTCGCGGTCTCCACCAGTACCTGCTCGCCGAGTTCGCCGCGCCCGCTGATGGAGGCGAACGCGACCTCGTAGCGACGCAACGCGGCCTGCTGGGCGTCCACTTTGGTGCGCTCGGCCTCCACCTGCCTCGCCGCGCGGTCCGCCCGGCGCACTCCGTCCTGGTAGAGCCGCCACAGCAGCACCGCCGCGAGCGCCAGCAGCACCGCGACCACGACGGCCGCGGTGGCGACGATCGTCGAACCCACGTGTCTCCCCCGTCCTTGCTCCGCTCGGGAACCCGGCATTCCCTCAGGACGCCGCACCCGGGTGTGGTGGTTGCCTTGTGTCGTTCTCGCCTCATCATGGCGCAGTCGGGGCCCAGCATGGCCGGTCAGACGACTCGAACACACGTTCGAGTGACACGCCGGGGATTTGTGCGTGGTTTCGTCGGCCCCGGGTCCTAGCTTGGCGGCGTGCGACTGCTCCATACCTCCGACTGGCACGTGGGACGCACGTTCCACGGCGCCGACCTGCTCGCCGACCAGGACGCGGTCCTCGCGCACCTGGCCGAACTGGTGGAACGGCTGGCCGTCGACGTCGTTCTCGTGTCCGGCGACGTCTACGACCGCGCGGTGCCGTCCGCGGAGGCGGTCCGGGTGGCGACGGCGGCGCTGCGCAGGCTCAGGGAGGCCGGGGCGCAACTCGTGATCACCTCGGGCAACCACGATTCGGCGGCGCGGCTCGGCGCGTTCGCGGAGTTCGCCGAGGCGGGTGGTCTGCACCTGCGGACGACGGTCGACGCGCTCGATCGGCCGGTGCTGCTCGACGACGAGCACGGGCCCGTGGCGCTGTACGGCATCCCCTACCTCGAACCCGATCCGGCGCGGCTGGCGCTCGGCGTCCCCGAAGCACGCGGGCACACGGGAGTGCTGACCGAGGCGATGCGGCGGATCAGGCAGGACCTCGCCGGACGTGCCGCGGGCACCCGTTCCGTGGTGCTGGCGCACGCGTTCGTGACGGGGGGAGCCGGAAGCGAGTCCGAACGCACCATCGCGGTCGGCGGGATGGAGCAGGTCCCCGGATCCGTGTTCGACGGCGTGGACTACGTCGCGCTCGGACACCTGCACGGCCCGCAGACACTGGCGGAGCACCTGCGTTACTCGGGAAGCCCGGTGGCGTACTCGTTCTCCGAAACCGCCCGCAAGGCGGTGTGGCTCGTGGACCTCGACGCGAACGGGTTCGCCGGCGCCGAGCGCGCCGAGCTTCCCGTGCCGCGCGCACTGGCGACCGTGCGGGACAGGCTGGAGTCGTTGCTGGAGGACCCGGCGCACGAGTCCCTGCGCGAGTGCTATCTCTCGGTGACGCTCACCGACCCGGTGCGCCCGCTCGACGCGATGCGGCGGGTCCGTTCCAGGTTCCCCCACGCGGTGCATCTCGACTGGCAGCCCGACGGGGGTGGCGACCGGCCGCTGCGGTACGCGGACGCGGTGCGAGGGCGGACCGATCTGGAGATCGCCGAGACCTTCCTCGCCGACTGCCGGGGCGACGAGCCAGGGCGGCGTGAGCGCGAGCTGCTGGTCGCGGCGCTGGAGACCGCGGGAAGGGCGAACTCGGACCGGAAGGACACCACGCGATGAGACTGCACCGGCTGGAGGTGTGCGCGTTCGGCCCCTACGCGGGACGCGAGGTCGTCGACTTCGACGTCCTCGGCGCCGACGGGCTGTTCCTGCTGCACGGTGACACGGGAGCGGGCAAGACCACGTTGCTCGACGCGGTGGCGTTCGCGCTGTTCGGTTCCGTGCCCGGTGCCAGGGGGCAGGTGAAGCGGCTGCGGTGCGACCTCGCTGAGGCCGACGTCCACACGGAGGTGGTGCTGGAGCTGACCATCCAGTCCCACCGGTTGCGCGTCGTGCGCAGCCCGGAGTACGAGCGGCCCAAACGTCGTGGCGAGGGCGTCACCACCCAGCAGGCCAAGGCGTCGCTGACCTGGCTCACCCCGCCCCCCGAGGGGGGCACCGCGGAGGCGGTGACGCGCATCGACGAGGTGGGCAGGGTCGTGGAACGGCTGCTGGGCATGAACGCGCAGCAGTTCTTCCAGGTTGTCCTGCTGCCCCAGGGCGAGTTCGCCCGTTTCCTGCGGGCCGACACCACCGAGCGGGAGAAGCTGCTGGAACGGCTGTTCGGCACCGAACGGTTCGCCGTGGCGGAGCAGTGGTTCCGCGAGGAGCGCCTCGCCAGGAAGACGGAGCTCGACCGGCAGCGGGCCGACGCCCGCGACTGGCAGACCCGGCTCGCCCAGGCCGCCGCGGTGGAGCCGCCCGAGGAGCCTGACCGCGAGTGGGTGTCACGGCTGCGGCAGAGCGCGGACGCCGGCATCGCCGCGGCGCGGGACGACGAGCGGAGCGCGCGAGCCGCGTGGGAGGACGCGCAGGCCGTGGTCCGCGAGCGCGAGGTGGCGGCCGAGCGGGTGCGGCGGGTGCGGTCGGCGCGGGCGCGGCTCGCGGAGCTGGAGCGGACAGCGGCCGAACGGAGCCGGTGGGCCGACGAACTGGAGGCCGCCCGCCGGGCGGTGGCGGTGTCCGAACTCGCGGCCGGGGCCAGGGCGAGCGAGGGTGGTCTCGCGCAGGCCGTGGCCGAGGAGTCCGAGGCCGAAGGGGTGTGCGCCACGCTGGGCCTGCGCGAACTCGACGTCCTCGACGTTGAGGTCTCCGGGCTGCGGGACCGGGCGGGTGCGCTTCGCGAGGAGGCGGGCGGGCTCGCCGGGCTCGTCGAGCAGGCGCGGCGTCAGGACGCCGATCTCACCCGGATCGCGGCGCTCGACGAGTCCGCGACCTACGACCGCGAGCGGGTCGCCGTGCTCCGCTCCAAGCTCGACGGGCTGCCCGAACGGGTCGCGGAGCTGACCCGTGAGCGGGAACGGGCGGTCGAGGCGGAAGCGAAGCTCGACGGAATTGCGGCCAGGGAGGCCGAGCTGGTCGAGCTGCTCGCCGACGCGGAGGCGTTGCCGGAACTCGGCCGGAGCGTGGACGCCGCGGTCGCCGCCGAGAACGCCGCCGAGGCCGACCGGCTCGCCGCGAAGGAGACGCTGCTCGACCTCCGAGGGCGCAGACTGGCGGGGATGGCGGCGGAGCTCGCGGCCCGGCTCGATGAGGGCGATCCGTGCCCGGTGTGCGGGTCCGCGTCGCACCCGGCTCCCGCGATCGCCACCGCTGACGCCGTCGGCGAGGAGGCGGAGCGGGCCGCCGCCGAGCGGGAGACGGAGGCGGAACGGGTGTGCGAGCGCGCTCGCGCAGCCTGCTTCGAGGCGCGGCAGAAGCGCGACGCGGCAGCGCGGCGGGTCGGCGATCGCAGCGCGGCCGAGCTCGCCGGGGAACTGTCGGGCGTGCGCGACGAGCGGGCCACGCTCGCTGAACACGCGGGCAGGTCGGCGGCGCTCGCGGCCTCGGTGCGGGCGGCCACCGAGGAAGAGAAGAGCCTCCGGGCCGACCGGGACTCCCTCGAGCGATCGCTCGGCGAGAGTCAGACCGAGCGCGCCCTGCTCGCCGAGCGCGTGGACGATCGGGCGCGGCAACTCGACGAGGCACGGGGGGAGTTCCCCGACGTCGCGGCACGTCGCGACCACCTGCTCACCCTCGGGCGGGCGCTCGACCGGCTCGCCGAGGCGCGCACGGCGGTGAGCACCGCACGGCGGGAGCGCGACGAGCGGCACCACTCGCTCGCCGACGCGGCCCGGCGCGCCGGTTTCTCCACCACCGACGATGCGCTGGGCGCCGTGCGCTCGGCCGAGCGAGTCGATGAGCTGAAACACCTGATCAGTGAGGCGGACACGGAGGCAGCGGCCGCGCGGGGCGTGCTGGCCGAACCCGAGCTGAGCGGCGTCTGTCCGGACGACGAGGTGGACGTCAGCGCGGCGGAGCAGGAGGCTCACCGCGCACGGGAGGCCACGGATGCGGCGGTGGCCGCCCTGCACGCGGCCGAGCGCACCGCCCGTGAGGTCACGGAGCTGGGGCAAAGCCTCGAGGCCGCGCTCGACGCGCTGGTGCCCGTCGAGCGGGAGTACGCCGAACTGGACGCGCTCACCGACGTCGTCAACGGCAGGGGGCAGAACGCGCGCCGGATGTCCCTGCGCTCCTACGTGCTCGCCGCGCGGTTGGAGGAGGTCGCGCTCGCGGCCACTGCCCGGCTGCGGTCGATGAGCCAGGGCCGCTACTCGTTCGTCCACTCCGACGCGGCCGGAAGCCGCGGCACGCGGGGTGGGCTGGGGCTCGACGTGCTCGACGACTATTCGGGCATGGTGCGTCCCGCGAAGACCCTCTCGGGAGGCGAGTCGTTCCTCGCCTCGCTCGCACTGGCGCTGGGGCTCGCCGACGTCGTGGCGGCCGAGACCGGCGGGGCGTTGCTCGACACGCTGTTCGTGGACGAGGGTTTCGGCACGCTCGACGGCGAGACGCTCGACGTGGTGATGGGTGTGCTGGACGAGCTGCGGGCGGGCGGCCGGGTGGTCGGCCTGGTCTCCCACGTCGAGGAGTTGCGGCAGCGCATCCCTACCCGGCTGCGCGTGCGCAAGTCACGCACGGGATCGACCCTGCTCGTCGGTGGGTGACTCGTGGGCCAGCAGCGCGCGCTTGACGTCGAGTCCCCACCGGAAGCCGCCGAGCGTGCCGTCGGTGCGCAGCACCCGGTGGCAGGGGACGAACAGGGCGGCGGCATTGCGCGCGCACGCCGACGCGGCGGCCCGCACGGCGGCGGGCCGTCCGGCGAGCGCGGCGAACTCGGTGTAGGTCACCGGGCTGTTCGCGGGCACGGTGCGCAACACCTCCCAGGCGTGCTGGAGGAACGCCCCGGACCGTTGCCGCACCGGGATCTCCTCGATCGCGGCCAGGTCGCCGTCGTGGTACTTCCGCACGGCGGCCGTGACCGGGCCGAGGTCGGTGAACCGGCGCGGTGCGCCGGGCCGCAACCCGGGGGAGACCACGGCGGTGAGCGCGGCGAGCTCGGCCGTCCAGCCGGAGGCCAGCACGGCGCCGTCGTCGTCGACGAGTGCGGTGAACGGCCCGATCGGTGTGTCGAGTGTGGACCAGGAGGCGGTCATGTCGTGTCCTTCCGTGCCGTCGATGGTGCCGGGCGTGGGGGCGTGGCCGCCCGCCAGAGATACATCCCCGCGTACGAGCGCCAGGGCCGCCAGCGCCGGGCGTGGGTGGAGAGCTCGTCGCGGGTGGTCGCGATGCCGAGCGCGCGGGCGCCGCGCAGCAGCGCGACGTCGGTGTCGAGCAGCAGGTCGGTGCGGCGCAGCAACCGCATGAGCACGTAGTCGGCCGTCCACGGGCCCACACCGGGCTGGGCGAGCAGGTCGCGGCGCAGCTCGCCGGCGTCGCGACCGACGTGCAGGTCGAGATCTCCCTCGGCCAGCGCGGTGGCGACCGCCCGCACACTGTCGATGCGGCGGCGCGGGCCGGTCAGCACGTCCCCGGCGTGTTCCGCGACCGCCGCGGGACTGGGGAAGTGCCGCGACAGCGCGCTGTCGGGCAGTGCGGGCGCCAGCGGCTCGCCCAGTTCCGCGGTGAGCCTGCTCGCGGCCGTGCGTGCCGCCGCCACCGAGACCTGTTGCCCGAGCAGGGTGCGCAGCAGCAGTTCGGCGCCGTCCACCGCGCCGGGCACGCGAAGCCCCGGTGCGGCGTCGACGGCGGCGGCGAGCGCGGGGTCGGTCGTCAGGCAGTGCCGCACCGCCTGCGGGTCGGCGTCGAGATCCCACTGTCGCCGCACCCGCGACACCGCCCCGGCGAGGTCTCGGACGTCGGTGAGATGCAGTGCGCACTCGACGTGCGCGGGCCGGGGCGTGAGGTGGACGAGGGCGGCACCGTGCGGGAGCCGCAGGGTCCGGCTGTAGTGGGGCGCGTCCCCGGACGTCCCGATCGCCTCCACTCCGGGCACGGCGCGCGCGGCGAGGAAGTCGACCAGACCGGCGGCATGGAACGGTGCTCGGAACGGGAGCCGCAGCGACAACCGCACCCCGTGCGGGACCGGTTCCCCACCGGTGGTGCGGTGGTGGCCTCGCCGGGCGGCGGCGGCGCGCAGCCGTGACGGGGTGGTGGCGAAGACCTCGCGGATGGTGTCGTTGAACTGCCGCACGCTGGTGAACCCCGCGGCGAACGCGATGTCGGTGATGGGAAGTCCGGACATCTCGATCAGCACCCGCGCCGCGTGGGCCCGGTGGGCGCGGGCGAGCGCCAGCGGCCCCGCCCCCAGCTCCGCTGTCAGGACGCGGCCGAGCTGTCGCTCCGAGTAACCGAGCCTGCGGGCCAACCCCGACACGCCGTCTCGTTCAACGGTGCCGTCGGCGATGAGGCGCATGGCACGCCCGGCGAGGTCGGCGCGCACGTCCCACTCCGGTGAGCCGGGGACGGCGTCGGGCAGGCAACGCCGGCACGCGCGGTAGCGGCGGGACTGCGCGGCGGCGGCCGTCGGGTAGAACTCCACGTTCTGCGGTTTCGGTGTCAGGGCCGGGCAGGACGGCCTGCAGTAGATGCCGGTGGTCCGCACGGCGACGACGAACTGGCCGTCGAAGCGCGCGTCGCGCGAGCTGACCGCCCGGTAGCAACGCTCGGTGTCGCGCCACAGCCCCGTGCCGTCTGGGGCGGGCTCCACGGTCGTCACCTGGCTCATGCTGCGATCGTGCCACCATGACTCCGCCCTGACTGGCGGAAATCGGACACGGCGGCTGGCGTGCGGGCTGGTGGCCCGCGACCTACGGTCGGAGTATGAGCGAGCGAACCCGCCGCAACCCGTTGCGGGCCCTGGTCGCCGTCGGTGCGGCAGCCGCGGCCTTGGGCCTGGGTGCCGCTGCCTGCGACGAGCCGGTCGAGGACGACAACGGCGGCAATCAGCAGGAGGAGAACCAGCCCGGCAACGACAACGGCAACGACGACGGCGAGGACGACGAGAACGAGGACGAGGACGAGGACGGCGGTGGCTACGGCGGCTGACCTGGCTCGCGCGCCCGCCCGTAGACTGGGTAGCCGTGAGTCTGACCCTCGGCATCGTCGGCTTGCCCAACGTCGGCAAGTCCACCCTGTTCAACGCCCTGACCCGCGCCGACGTGCTCTCGGCGAACTACCCGTTCGCGACGATCGAGCCCAACGTCGGGGTGGTGCCGCTGCCGGACCCCCGGCTCGACACGCTCGCGGAGCTGTTCAGCTCCGCCAAGACGGTCCCCGCGACCGTCTCGTTCGTGGACATCGCGGGCATCGTCAAGGGCGCGTCCGAGGGTGCGGGACTGGGGAACAAGTTCCTCGCCAACATTCGTGAGGCGAACGCGATCTGCCAGGTCATCCGGGTGTTCGACGACCCGGACGTCACCCACGTGGACGGCAAGGTCGACGCCCTGTCCGACATCGAGACGATCAACACTGAGCTGATCCTCGCGGACCTGCAGACGCTGGAGAAGGCGCTGCCCCGGCTGGAGAAGGAGGCGCGCACCAAGAAGGAGCGGCGCCCCGAGCTGGAGAACACGCAGCGCGCCAAGGACATTCTCGACTCCGGCCGGACGCTGTTCTCGGCGCGCGACGAGGTGGACCTCGACGGGCTGCGCGAGCTGAGCCTGCTCACGGCCAAGCCGTTCCTGTACGTGTTCAACGCCGACGAGCCGGTGCTGACCGACCCGCAGCGGCGCGCGGAACTCGCGAAGCTCGTCGAACCCGCCGACGCCGTGTTCCTCGACGCCAAGGTGGAGTCGGAGCTGCTGGAACTCGACGACGAGGAGTCGGTGCGCGAGCTGCTGGAGTCCGTCGGCCAGGAGGAGCCGGGCCTGTCGGCCCTGGCGCGGGCCGGTTTCCACACGCTCGGGTTGCAGACCTACCTCACGGCGGGCCCCAAGGAGGCCCGCGCCTGGACGATCCCGCAGGGCGCGACGGCACCGCAGGCGGCTGGCGTGATCCACACCGACTTCGAACGCGGGTTCATCAAGGCCGAGGTGATCTCCTTCGGCGATCTGGTCGAGGCTGGGTCGATGGCGGCGGCTCGCTCGGCGGGCAAGGTCCGCATAGAGGGCAAGGACTACGTCATGGCCGACGGCGACGTGGTGGAGTTCCGACACAATACAACCTCTGCCTCGAAGAAGTAGGCGCTGTCATGGCAGAGAGCACCACGGAGAATCTGTTCCGCGAGTTCTACGGGGCCTCGACGTTCGTCGAGAAGCGCGACATCCCGAAGAAGTTCGGCTTCCAGTCCAAGCGCAAGGGGTCGACCGACGACGGCTTCCCCGACTTCTTCAAGGACATGGGGTCGTGGCTCATCGTCGTCGAGGCCAAGTCCGGTGAGCCGGGGCCGCGATCGGACCACGCCGCAGCCCTGACCGACGTGCGCAGCTACATGATTAACAACGCGGTGCCCCACACCGACGTCGTCGGCATCGCCGTCTCCGGCCAGACCCTCGAGAGCCTGCGCGTCACCCATCTGCTGCGCAAAGGCGACAGCGACGAGATCGAAGAGCTCGAGGGCCTGCAGAGCCTGGTGAGCCTTGAAGCGCTCAGCAACCACTACGCGGCCGCAGCCATCGGCGACCCGCTCTCCGACACCCAGTTGCGGCGCTTCCTGCGGCGGCTCAACGAGCGCTTCCACAAGGACTCTCGGGTGCGGGACACCGAGCGCTCGCTGTTCTTCTCGGCGCTGATGATCGCGCTCGACGACGAGCCGTTCCGCAACGTCTACAAGTCGATTAGCAAGCCCGAGGACGACCGGCTGGTCGGGGCCAGGTATCTCAACGACCAAATCGTCGAGGCCGTCACCCGCCAGCTGGAAAAGAAGATCAACTCTGAGTCGAAGCAGATCGATTGGCGCGACCGCTTCGCGTTCGTGAAGACCGTCGACATTCCGCTCGACGAGTACAAGGAGATCATCGGCGAGATCGACGAGCGGGTGCACCAGCCGTCGAAGCGCTCGGTGAAGCGGGACATCTTGGGCCGTGCGTACAAGATCTTCCTGTCGCGCGCCGGCAAGATGGACAACAAGAACATCATCCTGACGCCGGACCACATCAAGACCTTCATGGTCGACCTGGCCAGGCTAGGGCGCGACGACGTCGTCCTCGACACCTGCATGGGCTCCGGCGGCTTCCTCATGGATGCGATGGAACAGCTCGTCGACAAGGCCCATGGCGACGAGAAGGTGATTGACCACATCCACGAGCACCAGTTGATCGGGCTCGAGAACGACGCGATCCTGTTCGCCTTGGCCTGCTCGAACATGTTCCTGCACGGCGACGGCCGCTCGAACCTTCTGTATCGCGACTCGCTCGTCACGCGCGGCAAGTCCTTCACGGTGGCCAAGCGGGACGAGAAGTTCCGCGACTACATCAAGAGCCAGAAGCCGACCAAGTGCGTGATTAACCCGCCGTACGAGAACGACAACCCGATCAACTTCACAATGTCGGCGATCGAGTACCTCGAGGAGGGCGGTCGTCTGGTCATTATCATGCCGAACAACACGCTGTCGAAGAACGCGAACCAGAAGGCAGCCCTCGCGATCCTTAAGCGTGCCCGCCTCGACTTCGTCATCGACATGCCCCAGCAGCTGTTCTTCGAGCAGAAGCGCGGCGTGAAGACGTCGATCTTCGGCTTCACCAAGACCAGCAACGGCCACGACCACGACGCGCTGGTCACCTTCGTCGACATGGAAGATGACGGGCACGAGGTGCAGCTCGCGCACGGCCGCCGCGACATCGGCCGCTGGGGTGGAATCGCAACCAACGTCCAGCGCGCCATCCGCGACGGCCTTGAAGACTGCGAGGCCCGCTCCTGGCGCACGCAGATCTTCGACGACGCTGGCAGGTTCCTGCCGCGCGGCGTCCGGCAGAACCCGTGGCCGCAGACGCAGTCGCACGACCTGGACACGGCGATCGCCGACTGGCAGGAAGCGCGTGCTGTCCGAGAGGAGGCCCAGGCGGCGATGGCGGCGGTGCTGTCGGCCGCGGGGATCGGCGGCTTCGATGACTGAGTGGCCCTCTGTTCCGCTCGCTAAGCTCGTGACCCAGCATGTCCCGGACCTGGTCACGCCCGCAGACGACGACATCGTGCGGTTCGCTGGCGTGCGCTGGTACGGCGACGGCCTGTTCGTGCGCGAGCAGCGCAAGGGCTCCGCGGTCAAGGCGAAGTGCTACGCGTTGAAGCCGGGCCTGCTGGTCTACAACCGGCTCTTCGCCTGGAAGCAGTCGTTCGCGGTCGTCACCGACGAGTTCGACGGCGTTGTGGTCTCGAACGAGTTCCCTCAGTTCGAGGTGGACGCCACGCAGGCGACGCCCGAGTTCCTCGCCCTCTACTGCTCCTCGCCCGTATTCGCGTCCAAGGCGCTGAGCCTGTCGTCCGGATCAGCAGCCGTGAGCCGGAACCGGCTGAAGGTGGCCGACTTCCTCCGCTTGGAGGTCGCGTGCCCGCCGCTTCCGGTGCAGGAGCGCATCCTCGAGGTCATCTCGGCCGTCGATGTCGTTATCGACGCGTTGCTCGCTGAGGCCGAGGCCGCAGAAACAGCCCGGACCGCACTGCTCAACGAATTGCTGCAGCGACGGGACGAGACGTGGACCGACACGCCGATCGGCAAGCTGGGCACCGTCACCCGGGGCAAGCGATTCATCAAGTCCGACTACGTCGAGAGCGGCATCGGCTGCATCCACTACTCGCAGATCCACACGGACTTCGGCGCGCACACCGACGAGGTCCACTCCTGGTTGCCGGAGGAGATGCGCCCCAAGCTGCGGTTCGCCAAGCCCGACAATCTCGTGATCGCCGGCACCAGCGAGAACGTCGACGGGGTCCTGAAGGCCGTTGCCTGGCTCGGCGACGAGGACGTGGCGTTGCACGACGACGCCTACATCTTCGAGCACGGACTGGAGCCCCGGTTCGCGTCCTACGCCTTTGCGTCTCCGGAGTTCCGCGCGCAGCTGCCAGCCGTGATCTCGAATACCAAGGTCGTTCGTGTCTCCAAGGACGCACTTAAGCGGTTGACCATCCCGGTACCGCTGCCCGAGACGCAGAAGGAGATCGCCGACACCATGGACGCCATCGACCGTCAAGTGCAGGCGACCTCGGACGAGGTGGCCCGCGCCCAGACCGTGCGCGCAGCGCTGTTGGACGCGCTGCTGAACCACAAGATCGAGGTCACGCCAGCCGAAGCCGGTGACGACTCGTAGCGGTCGCAACTCCTTCGCTGTGTCAGAAGCCCCATGATCGCGAGATCGTGGGGCTTCTTCGTCGACTCATCGCGACACGGGCTCTTGTAAATACAACCCTCCATCACTTCTTTGCCGATACGTGGTGGAGTTCCGGTTCGACGTGTCAGCGTTCCTGCCAGCCCGCGCCCGGCCGCGCGCAGGCCCATATCGGCTCCGCGCTCATGCGGTCTGCGCAGGAGTTCGGTGGTGTCGGCGATCTTCCGGTTCCGGAACGCAGCGACGCCGCCCGAGCGGTGCAATTCGAGTGACTGTCCTCGACATCGGGTGTGCTACCAAAACGGTATCATTGAGTCATGGCGATGACACTGCGATTGACCGAAGAGCAGGAGCGGGCCCTCGCTCTGCTCGCCGAGTCCGAAGGCGTCAGCAAGCAGGAGGCGGCGGTACGGGCCATCACCGAGGCCGCGGCCCGGCGTGTGCGCGACGAACGGGTACGCGCGTTGTCTCGCGAAGGCCGCGATCGCTATGCCGGATTACTCGACCGCCTCGCCCAGTGAGGGTGGAGTACCTCACCCTGGAGGATCTGCTTGGTCTCGCCGACGACCTGGGTGTACTCGAAGTACGTGACCTTGGTCTGCTCGACTCGGCGGCTCATCGCCCGAAGTCGTCGGTGATGGCGCAGGATGCCTATCCGACGGTGCATGAGAAGGCGGCCGTGCTGCTGGAGTCGATTGTGCGCCACCAGCCGTTGATCGACGGCAACAAGCGGTTGGGCTGGATGGCCACGTTCACGTTCTACGGCCTCAACGGCGTCGATCTGGACGCTCCCGAGGACGACGCCTATGACCTGGTGATCGGCGTGTCCACCGGGTCGCTGAGCTACGGCGACGTCGCATCGCGCCTTGCCGGGTGGACGCGGCCCGAGGTCGCGGGGCCTCGCGGTCCGGCGGAGTTCGGCTTCACCGTGTGACGCGTCGAGGAATTTCACGCTGAACCCGGGCCTTGACTCGGCCCCAAGGGCATGGTCTGGACTACTCGCCGTGGGCATCACCCGGATGCCGGACCGGTGAGACACCGTGGGCCGCGCGGGGCGGAGGGAGGACTATGGCTTGGAGCACGCGGCAGCTTGCCGACCTCGCGGGTACGACGATCAAGGCGATCAGGCATTACCACAGGATCGGACTGCTGGATGTCCCCGAGCGTGCGTCGAACGGGTACAAGCAGTACCGAACCGAGCATTTGGTGCGCCTGCTGCACATCAGGCGATTGAGTGACCTGGGGCTACCGTTGTCGCAGATCGCGGAGATGAGCGACGGGGATTCCGACGAGTCGATCCGTGCTCTCGACGACGAGCTGGCCGCAACGATCGAGCGACTGCAACGAGTGCGGGCCGAGCTGGCACTCGTCCTGCGGCATCGTGCACCGACCGACCTGCCTGCTCAGTTCGGCCCGGTCGCCCACAATCTCTCCGATGCCGATCGTGCGTTGATCTCGGTCTGCGCCCGGCTCTTCACGCCCAAGACAATGGGCGTCATTCACACCCTGGCTGCCGTGTCCGACGACACCGATCGCGACTTCCGCGGCCTTCCCGCCGATGCGGACGAGGACACGATCAAGGCGCTGGCCGCGCGGATGTTTCCGGTGATTCGGACCCTTCAGGAGCAGCATCCACTGACCGAGGAGCCGGCCGCACAGTACGGATCGGGGCCGACATCGCCAGCCAGCGTCGTGACCCAGGCGCTCGCCGACCTCTACAACCCCGCACAGCTCAGGGTGATCCATCAGGTGAATGACCTTCTCGCCGACGATTCCGACCGCTGACCCGAGGAGCACGCTCGTGACTTCCGCGAAACCTAAAACTCTGCCGCGACTGATCGAAGTGGAGGAATTCTTCGCCGACCCCGATTTCTCCAATCCCTCGATCTCCCCGGACGGATCACGAATCGCCTTTCTGGCGCCTGCGCACGGACGCCGGAACGTGTGGGTGTGTGGGGTCGACGAGGACCCCGCCAACGCCGTCTGTGTCACCCACGACGCCCGTCGCGGTATCACGAACTACTTCTGGACCGACGATCCACGCTGGCTGCTGTACCTGCAGGACACCGACGGCAACGAGGACTGGCATCTGTTCCGGGTCGATCTCACGGCTCCCGGCGAGCCCGCCGTGGATTTGACGCCCATGGCGCCGGGCTCCCGGGTTTTCAGCGCCGAACCGCTGGCCGCGCAGCGCGCCACGATGATCGTGGCCATGAATCAGCGGCCGGAGTTCGTCGACCATTTCCTGGTCGATGTCGCCACCGGGACGGTGACGTTGCATCTGGAGCAGGACGACCCGAATGGAACTGTGCTGCTCGATCGGTCGGGCGAGCCCGCCTTCGCGTGGCGCCTGACCGAGGACGGGGACTACGAGTTCTCCGCCATCGAGTCGGGCACCGGCGAACGGCGGGTGCTGCGCCGGATGGGTGGCACCGCATACCCGATGGTGGTGCAGCCGCAACTGGTGACGCCGGACGGTACGGGGCTGCTGATCGGGGCGTACCAGGACTCCGATGATCTGCGGTTGGTTCGTCTCGACCGGGAGACCGGAGAGGAGCGCGTGCTCGCCGCCGTCGAGGGGCACAGTCTCGACGTGCGTGGCGCGATGGCACCCGGGGTGCTGCCCCCAATGGTGTTCACCAGCCGACGCACGCACGAGGTCATCGCGGCCCGGTTCGTCGGTGACCGGCCTCGGATCGAAGTCCTGGACGCTCACTTCGCCGACGTCTACGCCGCGTTGTCGACGCTGTCCGACGGGGTGCTGAGCACGTTGTCCTCCGACGAGTCGGAACAACGGTGGATCGCGACGTTCGTCCATGACCGCGATCCTTCGGTGACCTGGTTGTACGACCACGCCACGGGAGAGAGCCGCCAGCTCTTCCGCGGGTTCCCGCGGCTGAACCCGGCTGACCTGGCGCCGATGACCGCCGTGCACTTCCCGGCGCGCGACGGATTGCCGCTGAACGGATTCCTGACGCTGCCGGTCGGGACCGAGCCCGTGCGGCTGCCCCTGGTCCTGCTGGTGCACGGCGGGCCCTGGTTCCACGACGCATGGGAGTACAACCCCGTCGTCCAGTTGCTGGCGAACCGCGGGCACGCGGTGCTGCAGGTCAACTTCCGCGGCTCCACGGGCTACGGCAGGCGCCACACCGAGGCGGCCGTCGGTGAGTTCGCCCGAGCGATGCACACCGACCTCATCGACGCCGCCGACTGGGCCGTGGAGCAGGGCTACGCGGATGCGGATCGGATCGGCATCTTCGGTGGTTCCTACGGTGGCTACGCCGCACTCGTGGGCGTCACCGTGACCCCCGACTACTTCGCGGCCGCGGTCGATTACGTCGGCATCTCCGACCTGACCAACTTCCTCCGCTCGGTGCCGCCGCTCGCGAAGGCGCACATGCTGAACAACTGGTACGCCTACGTCGGGGATCCCGAGGACCCCGATGCCGAGGCCGACATGCTGGCCCGTTCTCCGATCACGATGGTCGACCACATCCGCACACCGCTGCTGGTCGCGCAGGGAGCCAACGACGCTCGCGTGGTGCAGGCGGAATCCGACAACATCGTCGCGTCCCTGCGGGAGCGGGGTGTGCCCGTCGAGTATCTCCTGGCCGAGGACGAGGGCCATGGTTTCGAGAATCCCGAGAACCAGATTTGGCTGTATCGCGCGGTCGAGAAGCACTTCGCCGAGCATCTCGGGGGCCGACGTCACCCCGAACGGTAGCGCTGGCGTGCCGTGGGATACCACGTGGTTCCCACGGGGTCGTGGCGGTGCCATGATGGCGCCGTGAGTGCTCAGGACCGCGAACTGCTGGTGGAGAAGTCGCCGCTGCCGGACGGCGTGGACGAGCGGATACGACGTCAATTCACGTTCCTCATCGAGGTCGATCAGCTCAAGGCGGTGCTCCGGCAGTCGCCGCTGGCCTCGGCACCACGGCGGGAGAACGACGCGGAACACTCCTGGCACCTGGCGATGATGGTGGTGCTGCTGGCAGAGTATTCCGACGAACCACTCGACGTGGCCCGCACGGTCGAGCTGGTCCTCGTCCACGACCTCGTGGAGATCTACGCCGGTGACACCCCGCTCTACGACGGCACCGCCGCGGAGAATCAGCTCGAGCGGGAAGTTCGCGCGGCGGAGGAGCTGTTCGCGCTGCTGCCCGGCGACCAGGCGCGGCGGATGCGGGAGCTGTGGGACGAGTTCGAGGCACGCCGCACGCCCGAGGCGCGCTTCGCGAAGGCGATGGACCGGCTGCAACCGCTGCTGCTCAACTGGATGGCGCGGGGCGGAACGTGGCGGACGCCCGGCGTGAGCGCTGACGACGTGCGTCGGCGCAAGGCAGTGATCGGCGATGCCTCCACGGCTCTCTGGCAGGCAGGACAGCGTCTCATCGACGAGGGCCAAGCCCGCGGCTGGGACCGCTGACGCGGTTATTCGTTCGTCGCCCGCCGCTCGGGCTGGTAGAAGCGGGGGATGCGACTGGAAAACATCATCTGGGACGCCAGGGACCCGCGACGGCTCGGTGCGTTCTGGGCCGCCGCCCTGAACGCGGAGCCACAGATCGACGACCCCGATCACTACGAGGCCCGGTTGTCCTTCGCGCCCGGCTACTTCCTCGATCTGTGTTTCCAGCCCGTGGCCGAACCGTCGCGTGCCCCGGCGCGGTTGCACCTCGATCTCGCCGGGGGCGCGCGGCAGGGCGAGATCGTGGACCGGCTGCTCGGCCTCGGCGCGACCCACGCCGACGTCGGGCAGGGCGAGGTGCCGTGGGTGGTACTCGCGGACCCCGAGGGC
The DNA here is from genome assembly GCF_005862235.1 of Saccharomonospora piscinae. GTDB lineage: Bacteria > Actinomycetota > Actinomycetes > Mycobacteriales > Pseudonocardiaceae > Saccharomonospora > Saccharomonospora piscinae. Next base: position 439,233 of record NZ_VCEK01000003.1, read on the forward strand.
AACGCGTTCTGCGTCATGGAACACCGCGACGCCTACGCCGGGGCCGAACCCATCGCGGCGCTGCCGCTGGACAGCGCCGATCCGGAGCGGGACGCGGCGTTCTGGGCCGAGCTGACCGGCTGGACGCGGGTCGGCGGCCCGGCAGCGGCGACGCTGCGCCATCCCTCCGGCACCGGGCCCCTGCTGGAACTGTGCCCCGAGCCGGAACCCAAGCGGGGCAAGAACCGGCTGCATCTCGACGTCCGCCCCGACCACGCCGACGACCCGGTGCTGGGCCGGCTGGCCGAACTCGGCGCCCGCACCGTCGAGCCTGCCGCGCCCGACCTGCCGTGGACGGTGTTCACCGATCCGTCCGGCAACGAGTTCTGCGTGCTCGCGCCCGAGGCGGGAGGCTGACGGTGCCCGACGCGCTGTTCGCCGACCCACGGCTCGCGCCGCTGTACGACGAGCTGGAGGACTACCGCGACGATCTCGACCCGTACCTCGCGATGGCGCACGAGTTCGGGGTGCGCCGGGTGCTCGACGTGGGGTGCGGGACGGGCACGTTCGCCTGCCTGCTCGCCGAGCGCGGCTACGACGTTGTCGGGGTCGACCCGGCCGCCGCGTCGCTGGAGGTGGCGCGCGCCAAGCCGTTCGCCGACCGGGTTCGCTGGCTGCCCGGGGACGCCACGACGCTGCCGCCGTTGACGGTGGAGCTCGCCACGATGACCGCCAACGTCGCGCAGGTCTTTCTCACCGACTCCGACTGGCACGCCACCCTGCGCGGCATCCATGCAGCGCTGGGTCCCGGCGGGCGGCTGGTCTTCGAGACGCGTGATCCCGCGCGGCGCGCGTGGGAGGACTGGACCCTGGACCGCATGCTCACCGAGTTCGACGTCCCCGGCGCCGGTGTGGTCACCGCCTGGCGGGAGGTGCTGGCCGTGGCGCTGCCGCTGGTCACCTTCCGCTGGACGTACGCGTTCGCCTCCGGCGAGACCCTGACGTCGGACTCCACCCTGCGGTTCCGCTCGCGCGCCGAGGTGGCGGAGTCGTTGGAGCGCGCCGGTTACCGCGTGGAGGACGTCCGTGACGCGCCCGACCGGCCGGGACGGGAACTGGTGTTCGTGGCGCGACCACTGTTCGGTGTTCGGTATTGACCGAACACCGAACAGTGGTCCGGCCGCATCGTGATTACGGCAGGGCACGCCACTCGTGGGCGAGCACAGCCATCACGTACGCGTCGATCCACTCGTCGTCCCAGCGCAGCGCCTGCCTCCGGGTGCCCTCCCACCGGAAGCCGGCCTTCTCGTACACGTGGATCGCGCGGGGGTTGAACGCGAAGACCTCCAGCTCGATCCGGTGCAGGCCCACGGTGTCGAAGGCATGGGCCAGCACCAGCCGGGTGGCCTCGGTGCCGTAGCCGCGACCGAGGTGGCGGCTGCCCGCGAGGGCGATGCGGAACGCGCACGACCGGTTGTGGGTGTCGAGTTCGCTGAGCACGACCTCGCCGAGGTACTCGCCGGACTCGCGGGCCGTGATCGCGAGATCGAGGCGGTCGTCGTGGTCCGCGCGGGTGGCGTACCACCACTCGGCCTGCTCTCGCTCGCGGCCGGACTCCAGCGCGCGATGGGTGCCGGTGAGCCGCTGCACCTCCGGATCGGCGAGCATCGTGAGCAGGCCCGGAACATCGGTGACGGAGACGGGACGCAGTACGACGGCCGAGCCCGGCATCGTCGGCTTGTCGGCGAACGAGAGGTGCATGGCGCTCGATCGTGCCGTGATCGGCCCACCACAGCCAGCCGATTTCGCGGCATGGGTTCGATGAGAGTGTTCTCATCCGGCACTCACGGTCGCGCCATGCCGGGCCTTTTAGACTCGGCCAGGTGAAACGCCCGTTCGCCATCTCCGCGGCTCTCGTGGCGGTCGGTGGAGTGCTCGGGCTGGTGTTCTGGCTGCCCGGCTCCGAGCCGCCGGGCCCGTTGCCGGAGCCCATCACCGTCAGCAGGCCCGCGGCGCCGCCCGGCAGCGGTGCGGTCTCCACCCCGCCGCCGACAGGCGCGCACGGCGACGATCACGAGGACGGCGACGACGACCTCGATGACGACTTCGACGAGGACGATGACGACGGTGTGGTGGAGCCGCCGCCCGCGTTGGACGACATCGACGACCGAGACGACCTCGACGACGATGACGACGGAGACGACGACGGCGACGACGGCGACGACGGATGAGCCCCACCGTGGCACCGCGGCGGCGGGGGTCGTCCACCGCCCGCGCGCGCATCCTCGGCTGGCTGCTGCTGCTCGTGCTCGCGGCGGTCGCGGTGCTCACTCTGGTGACCTGGCGGCTGTCGGTGGCCGACGTCGACAGCCGGATGGACGACGCGCTGCGCACCGAGGTCGAGGAGTTCGGCACGCTGACCGAGAGCGGGATCGACCCGGCCACCGGGCAGCCCTTCACGGGCGTCGACCAGGTGCTCAACGTGGCCATCACCTACAACCTGGCCCGCCCGAACGAGAAGTTCCTCGGCTATGTGGACGGCACGTTCGCCTACCAGAGCCGCCAGCAGGCCCCGGTGTTGCTGGCGAACGACCCGGCCTTCACCGACCTCGTGGCCGGGGTGCGCGAGCCGAAGGAAGGGCGCTACGAGAGCGCGGCGGGGGAGGTGCGGTACCTGGCGGTGCCGGTGCGGCTCGACGGCGATGCCCGGCAGGGGGTGATCGTGGCCGCGTACTTCGCCGACCAGGAACGGGACGGGGTCAACGACATCGCCCGGTTGATGCTGCTGGCGGGCGTGGGCACGGTGCTGCTGGCCGCCGCGGGGGCGTGGATCGTAGCGGGGCGCATCCTGCGGCCGTTGCGGGACATCACGGTGACCGCGCGGTCGATCACCGACACCGAGCTGTCGCGCCGCATCCCGCAGCGTGGCGACCGGCCCGGTGACGAGATCGGCGAGCTGGTCAACACGGTGAACGCGATGCTCGATCGGGTCGAGCGGGCGGTGGCGGTGCAGCGCCGGTTCGTCGACGACGCGGGACACGAACTGCGGACGCCGATCACGATCGTGCGCGGTCACCTCGAAGTGCTGGACCCCGCCGACCCCGAGGACGTCGCGAGCACGGTGGCGCTCGTGGACGACGAGCTGAGCCGGATGAACCGCATGGTGTCCGACCTGCTGCTGCTCGCACGCTCGGAGCAGCCCGAGTTCCTGCGGGCCGAACCGGTGGACGTCGCCGCACTCACGGAGTCGATCGTGGAGAAGGTCACGGGCCTGGGACAGCGGCAGTGGGTGCTCGACGGGCTCGCGCGGGTCGAGGCGGTACTGGACCCGCAGCGCATCACGCAGGCCGTGGTGGCGCTGGCCGACAACGCCGCCCGGCACACTCCCGACGGCGGGCGGATCGCCGTCGGCTCGGAGCAGGCCGCGGGCGTGGTGCGGTTCCACGTCGCCGACTCCGGGCCCGGAGTCGCGGAGGCGGACCGGGACCGGATCTTCGAACGGTTCGCGCGCGGTGGTGCGGGCCGCCGCACCGAGGGCGCGGGACTCGGCCTGTCGATCGTGCGGGCCGTCGCCACCGCACACGGCGGGCGGGTGGTACTGGACAGCGAGCCCGGGCACGGCGCCACCTTCACGGTGGAGGTGCCCACCGTGGCGGCACCACCGCCGCCGGGCCGCCACACCGAGGGAGGACGATGAGCCGCATCCTGGTCGCGGAGGACGAGCCCCGCATCGCCGCGTTCGTCAGGAAGGGCCTCACCGCCAACGGTTTCACGGTGACGGTGGTGGAGGACGGGCCGGGCGCGTACGAGTACGCGCTCACGGGGTCGTTCGATCTGCTGGTGCTCGACATCGGACTGCCCGGAATGGACGGTTTTACCGTTCTGCGCCAACTCCGTGCGCAGCGCTGTGCCATCCCGGTGATCATCCTGACGGCGCGGGACAGCGTGGGGGACACGGTGGCGGGGCTGGAGGGCGGCGCCGACGACTACATGCCGAAGCCGTTCCGGTTCGAGGAACTGCTCGCCAGGGTGCGGCTGCGGCTGGTGTCCGAGCGGGCGACCGAGCCGACCGTGCTCGTGTGCGGGGGGCTGCAACTCGACCTGCGCACGCGCCGCGCGCACGTCGCGGGCGCGGTGGTGGATCTCTCCGCGCGGGAGTTCGCGCTCGCCGAGACGTTTCTGCGGCATCCCGGCCAGGTGCTCTCGCGTGAGCAACTCCTGAGCCGGGTGTGGGGCTACGACTTCGATCCCGGCTCCAACGTCGTCGACGTCTACGTGCGCTATCTCCGGCGCAAGCTCGGCGGCGACCGGATCACCACCGTGCGCGGCATGGGCTACCGGCTGGAGGAGCGGGACTGAGAGTCGGCAGGGCCGGGCAGTCGCGTGCCGCGTCGTGCCCGGCCCTCGATGCTCAGTCGTCGTCCGGGCTGTCGTCGGCGCCGTCGGGCGTGTTGTCGGGCGAGTCGTCCGCGTCGTCGGGCGTGTTGTCCGGCGAGTCGTCCGGGGTGTCGTCGGGACTGTTGTCCGGGCTGTCGTCGGCCTGGTTGCCCGCCTTGCCCTGAGCCTGCTCATCCCGCTCGTCACCCGGCGCGGTGGGTTCGCCGGTCGGGGACTGCGCCGCGGTCACCTCGATCGGCTTGAGCTGCGAGGACTCCGTGCCGTCGTCCGCCAGGGCGATGCCGGTACCGGCGATCCCGAGGCCCGCGATCGCGGCACCGACGGTGACGACCTTCCAGTTGGGTCGTGCGGCCATGGTCGCTTCCTTTCCTGTGGGGTGTGTCGTGTCCGACGAGATCCAGATTTCCGGGCGGGCGTGAGAACTCCCGAAGCGCTGGATGAGGGGCTTCTCATCCGGCGCGCAGCCAGCGCTGCGCCACCGCCACGCGCTGTGCGGTGCGCTGGGCCCAGCCGGGTTGCTGGGTGCGGAAGGGCCCGGTGGCCAGTCCCAGCACCGCGGCGGCCACCCTCGGGCGCAGGTGTCGCGGGTCGAACCGGCGCTCGAGGTGGCGCAGCACGTCGCCGGTCCAGGCGCGGGCGCCCGCACCGTCGGCCACGGCGAGGTGCGCCAGCAGCGTGGCCCAGTCGTCGATCCGCTCGCCGGGGCCGGCCGTGTCGACGTCGAGGAGTCCCGTCACCGCCCCGTGCCGCAGCAGGAGCTGGTTCTCGTAGAAGTCGCCGTGGACGGCCACGACCGGGTGGTCACCGGCGTCGGCGTTCGCGACGGCGTCAGCGAGGCGGTTCATCCGCGCACGACCGGCGTCGTCGGTCGCGGTGGTGAGCGCCAGCACCGTCGCGGAGTGCCGGGCCCTGTCTCGATGGCTCGGGCGCGAGGGAAGCGAAGTCAGTTCCGGAGGCATCCGGTCGAGCAGGGACTCCAGCGCGGCGGGTTCGGGCAGCCGGTCACCGTGCCGCAGCGCCGCCCTGCCCGGCACGCCCGCGAGCGCGGGCATGAGCGCGAGCCCGTCGTCGGTGGCGGCCAGCAGCCGGGGTACCGGCAGCGAGTCCGCGAGCAACTCGTGTCGCCGTCGCAGTCCGGGCAACGCGGCGCGCGGGACCACCTTGGCGAAAAAGTCGTCGGCTCCCACGGTGATCGCCAGCACGGCCCGGCGGGCAGGGCGGTACGAGCGCAGCCGCACCGTGATCGGCTCGGTGGTCGCGATCCCGGCATCGCGCAGCAGCGCCCGGAGTCGGCCGCAGTCGAGGACGTGCGCCAGCGCGGGCAGCGCCGGGTCGTGCGGCCACCGCCAGAGCCCGACCTCGATCGCGGCACCACCCACCTCTCCCGCCACCACGGCGGCGCCGTCCGGTATCCGGGAACCGGTGGCGGCCACCAGCGTCTCCCGCGCGATGCCGCGGCCCGTGCGCTCGACCTCGACGGCATAGCGCACCAGCACCGCCCCGGACGGGCGCACGGTGACGGCCGTCGGCCGTACGGTCCGCACCGTGGTCGAGCGCGCGGGGCCCGCGGCGGCGAGCACGGCGTCCACCAGGTCGTGGGCGGGGTCACCGAGCAGGACGTCGAGCCGGCAGCGGACCGCGGCCGTGGACGTATCGGAGGGCACGGTCATGCGGCCCAGCGTGGGCGCCGACCGTGGCCGCAGGATGAGGGGTCGATGAGGAAGCTCTCATCGACCGCAGTTCACCCGAGTGCTGCCAGCACGATCACGAGCAGCAGGGTGAACGCGGTGGCGAACACCGTGATCCAGGCTTGCTGGGTGGGGTTGAGCCCGGGAGCGTGGCGCTGCATGGCGAATCCCGTCCTTCGTGAGACCTCGACATCCGGACCAGCGTGTTGATCTTGGAAATCGTTACGGCTTCGCGAACACGGATTCGTCGACCGTGGTCCCCGTCGCCGTGGAGGCGAGCCGGAAGACCAGCTCGTCCTCGCTGACGCCGTGTCGTGCGGCCAGCTCGGTCATGATCCGGTCGGACGTCTCGATCAACGGCAGGAGGTCGAGCCGCCAGGTTCCCCGTTCGCGGGCGAAGCTCAGTGCGGTGCCCTTGCCGCCCTCGTCCTCGGCCGCCGCCACCGCTCGGTCGCCGGACACGGTGATCTCGCCGAGAGTCAGGGTCTCGACCTGTGCCTTGTCGATCAGGCCCCGCTCGACGGCCACCGCGAAGAGCCCCGGTCCGTCCATCGCTTCGAGCTGCTCGGTCGCGAGGTGGTGCCGCACCAGCGCGATGTTGAGCCGGTCGATCAGCGAACGCCGGCCGATCTCGCCGGGACCGCCGGTGGCCGCGAGGGTCGCCAGCTCGCCGTAGTGCCGGATCGTCGTCGAGGTGACCAGCCGGGCCGCCGCCTCGCCGTCGGTGTCACGCAGCGTTGTCAGGTAGCGGTCGAAACTCTCGCGCACGGCGGCGTCGTCCTCCGGCGCCGCCGCGCTCGCGACCGCCTGCGACTCCGGCGTGGACTGGGGCGCTCCCTGGACCGGCGCCGGTTCTGAGCCGCAGGACACCGCCGCGAACAGCGGTAACGTCGCGAACAGGGTGGCCAGGATCGATCGTGCGGACATCGCGCTCCCTCGGTGCGGTGGGACCACGGTGGGACCCGCCACACCGCGGTGCTACGCCACAGAGCGTAACCGCGATGTCACAGAGGTTCATCTCGTCGCTGCCGGGCCGTGTAGAACAGCACGGCCGTTCCGGCGCCGACCATCAGCGCGAACGCCGTGCCGCCCACCACGAGGGCCTGCACGACGTCGTCCGAACTCGAGGTGGGCGCGCTCTCCGGAGGGCGTTCCGTCTCGGACGGGCTCGCCGAGGCGGTATGAACCGCGCCCACCAGCAAGGTGATCAGCAACGCCACCGTCGATGCGAACGACGCCTGCCGGACGAAGCGGTTCATCGCGCACTCCCCTCGTGATCGAGATTTCCCTCACCCACGCCAACGTTCGGCGTACGAGGCAGAGTTGCCCGAAACGGCGAGAATCACACGCCCGATACCGTGGCGTCGATCTCTCCGGCGAGTGACACGTCCTTGCCGGTGATCCCCCCGTGGGAATGCGTCGTCAGCCGGAAAGTCACTGTGCGCCAACGGATGTCGATGTCCGGATGGTGGTTCGCGGCCTCGGCGAGCTCGGCCACGCGGTCCACCGCGCGGATCGCGTCGGGAAAGCTCGGCAGCGTCACACTGCGTTCGATCGCCTCGTCGACCCGGTGCCAGCCGGTCAGCTCTCGCAGGGCCTCGTCGATGTCTCGATCAGTCAGCAACTCCGTCATGGGCCCATCCTGGTACGCCGCCAGGTACGCTGCACGCTGCCACGGGAGTCCGGCGCGCCGGGCTGAGAGGTGGGTTCGCGGCCCACGACCGTTCGCACCTGAATCGGATCATGCCGACGCAGGAAGGGCACCGGACCTCCCACGTCGGCAGCGGCGAGGAGGCGGAATGGGCCAGAGGACGGGCCAGAGGTCGAGGTCGGCGCGGACGGTGGTCGCGCTGCTGGCGGTGGCCGCCCTCACGGCGGGCTGCACGGTGATCGGAGCCGAGGACGAGGCGGAGCAGGGGCCCGTGACGGTCACCCTCGTCACGCACCAGTCGTGGTCCGTCCCGCCGGAGGTGCTGGACGCCTTCGAGCGGCGCGCCGGTCTGCGGGTCGAGGTCCGCAAGGAGGGCGACGCGGGCGAGTTGACCAACAAACTCGTGCTGACCAAGGACAACCCCATCGCCGACGTGGCCTTCGGCATCGACTCCACGTTCGCCTCCCGCGCACTCGACGAGGACGTGTTCGAGCCGTACACCTCACCGGAGGCCGACCGGGGGCCGCAGCGGTACGCGGTCGATCCGCGACAGCGGTTGTCGGCGGTGGACGTGGGCGACGTGTGCGTCAACATCGACACCGAGTGGTTCGCCGCGAACGACGTGCCCGAGCCCACCGGCCTCGCCGATCTGACCGAGCCGGAGTACGAGGACCTCTTCGTGGTGCCCAGCCCGGCGACGTCCTCGCCCGGGCTGGCGTTCCTGCTGGCCACGGTGGCGGAGTACGGCGAGGACGGCTGGCTCGACTACTGGCGCGACCTGGCGGACAACGGCGTGAAGACCGTCAGCGGCTGGACCGAGGCGTACACGCAGGACTTCTCGGGCTCCTCGGGCCAGGGTGAGCGGCCGATCGTGCTGTCCTACGCCTCGTCGCCCGCGGCGGAGATCGGGCAGGACGGCACGCCCCGCACGACGGCGTTGCTCGACAGTTGCTACCGGCAGGTCGAGTACGCCGGGGTGCTGGCTGGCACGGAGCACTCCGCCGAGGCGGGCAGGGTCATCGACTTCCTGCTCTCGCACGAGTTCCAGTCGACGGTCGCGGAGTCGATGTACGTCTACCCGGCCCGGGAGGGCGTGGCCCTGCCCGAGAGCTGGGAACGGGCCGCGCCGCTGCCCCGCGAGACCCTGTCGCTGCCCGGCGAGCAGGTGAGAGAGCACCGCGAGCGCTGGATCGCCGAATGGCGCGAGCTGCTCGAAGGCTAGATTCGCGCGGTGGCCACGGCCGCGTGACCGCGCGCCCGGGGTGGGGCCGGACGTCGGCGGCCGGTGCGCTCGGCGTGCTGCCGGTCGCGTTCCTCGGGGTCTTCTTCGCGTGGCCGGTCGTCGCGATCCTGCGACTCGGCTTCGCGGACGGCGGGGTCGCCGACACCCTCGCCGCGCCGTCGACGTGGCGGCTCGCGGCGTTCACGGTGGCGCAGGCACTGGCCGCGACGGTGGTGGCGGTGCTGGCCGGGTTCCCGCTCGCGTACCTGCTGGCCAGGGTGCGGCTGCCGGGGATCGCGGTCGTGCGGACGCTGGTGCTGGTGCCGTTCGTGCTGCCGACCGTGGTGGTCGGGCTGGCGTTTCGCGCGTTGTGGCCGGACGGCGGGGTGTTCGGCATCGTCGCGGCCAACGCCTTCTTCAACGTCGCCGTGGTGGCGCGCACGGTGGGCGGGTTGTGGTCGCAGCTCGACCGAAGGGCCGAGGACGCCGCGCGGTCGCTGGGCGCGTCGCGCCGGCGCGCCTTCCGGACCGTGACGCTGCCCGCGCTGCTGCCCGCCGTCTCGTCCGCCGCCGCCGTGGTCTTCCTGTTCTGTGCCACCAGCTTCGGCGTGGTGCTCATGCTGGGTGGCAACCGCTACCGGACGCTGGAGACCGAGATCTACCTGCGCACGGTGAACCTGCTCGATCTCTCCGGCGCCGCCGCGCTGTCTCTGGTGCAGCTCGCGGCCGTGATCGCGGCGCTCGCGGTCGGGGCGGTGGCGCGCCGCCGCCGCGAGAGCGCGGCCGGGCTGCGCACCGCGCGGCACTCCGCGCGCAGGCCCGAAGGCGGCGAGTGGGCCGTCGTGGCCGTCGCGGGAGTGGTGCTGTGCCTGCTGCTCACGCCGATCGTCGCGCTGCTCGTGCGCTCGGTCTCGGGCCGCGACGGCTTCACGTGGGACGGCTATCGCGCGCTGTCCGGCTCGGGGGAGGACGGCGCGCTCACCGTCACCGGCTGGGACGCGGCGCTGAACTCGCTGCGGACCGCGTCGGACGCCACGATGCTGGCCCTGATCGTGGGCGTGCTGGCCGCCGTGACCGTGGTGGTGACGCGCCGCTCGCCCCGGCGCGGCGCCCGCGTGGCCGGGGAGATCACCGACGCGGCGTTGATGCTTCCGCTGGGCGTGTCGGCCGTGACCGTCGGCTTCGGTTACCTGGTCACCCTCGGCGAACTGCCGTGGGACCTGCGAACCTCGCCGCTGCTGGTGCCGTTCGCGCAGGCATTGGTGATCATCCCCCTGGTGGTGCGGCTGGTGCTGCCGGTGCTGCGCTCGGTGGACGAGCGGCTGCGCCAGGCCGCGGCCACGCTCGGGGCTGGGCCCGCCCGGGTCTGGCGAGAGGTGGATCTGCCGCTGGTGGCGCGCTCGCTCGTCGCGGCGGCGGCGTTCGGCTACGTCGTAGCGCTCGGTGAGTTCGGCGCGACCAGTTTCCTCGCCCGGCCCGACGCGCCCACCCTGCCCGTCGCGGTGGCCGATCTCGTCAGCAGGCCCGGCGAGCTGAACCAGCTGATGGCCTACGCCGGTTGCGTGCTGTTGATGGTGGTGACCGCACTCGTGGCGGCACTGATCGAGAGTGTGCGTGCCCCGCACGCGCGGCTGGGAGAGTTCTGATGCTGACAGTCGCCGACCTCACCGTCCGCTACGGCGACGTCGTGGCGGTCCGGGACGCTCACCTGGAGATCGCCGACGGCGAGGTGCTGGCCCTGCTCGGCCCGTCGGGCTCGGGCAAGTCGACGTTGCTGCGGGCCATCGCGGGGCTGGAACGGGCCGCCTCCGGTGAGGTGCGCTGGGACGGCGACGACCTCGGGGACGTGCCGGTCCACCGGCGCAACTTCGGGCTGGTGTTCCAGGACGGTCAACTGTTCCCGCACCGGGACGTGGCAGGCAACATCGCGTTCGGCCTGCGGATGCGGGGCAGCGGGGCGCGGGACCGTGCCGAGCGGGTGACGACGTTGCTCGATCTCGTGGGCCTGGCCGGATACGGGCGGCGCAGGGTGACCGAACTGTCCGGCGGTGAGGCGCAGCGGGTGGCGCTGGCCAGGGCGCTGGCCCCCCGGCCCCGCCTGCTGCTACTGGACGAACCGCTGTCCGGGCTGGACGCGGAACTGCGGGAACAGCTCGCCATCGAGGTGACGGAGTTGTTGCGGCGCACCAAGACTACGACGTTGCTGGTGACGCACGACCAGGAGGAGGCGTTCACCCTCGCCGACCGGATCGCCGTGCTCGACGGCGGCGTGATCCGCCAGGTCGGCGACGTGCTCGACGTGTGGCGCAGGCCGGTGGACGAGCGCCTCGCCCGCTTCCTCGGAGTGACCACGGTGGTGCCCGGACAGGCATCGGGAGGCCGGGTGCGGTGCGCGCTCGGCGAGGTGAGCCTGCCGTGGGCCCGCGACGGCGAGGTCCTGCTCGGGCTGCGTCCCGGTGCGGTGCGCGCCGTCGACCTCGACCGGGTCGCCGGGGGCGACGGCGCGCTGGAGGCCGAGGTGCTGACCCGCGTCCACCGCCGCGATCACGTGCGGCTGTCGGTGCGGCCCGACGGTGCCGCGCCTGCCGGGATCACCGAGGTCTCCGCCGTGGCCGCGATGACCAGCCGGGTCGTGCCGGGTGACCGAGTGGCGCTGTCCCTCGACGCGGACGGCATCGCCACCGTCGGGTCGTGAGAGGCGTGCCGGTTCAGCCGTCCCGGGTGAGGATGCGGGCCGTCGCGAGCGAGGTCGCGATCACCGCGTAGCAGGCCGCCCGCAGCACACCCTCACCGAGCCCGTCGAGCGGGAGTGGATCACGCAGCACGTCCACCAGCGCGGTCCACGAGGTGTTGAGCAGCAGCGGGTGCAGCCAGCTCAGCGCGTCCAGCGCGCTGAGCACCGAGAACAGCACCAAGCCGCCCAGCACCGACACCAGTACGATCATCGGGTGCTCGGTGGTCGTGGAGATCGCCAGCGCCACCGCGCCCACCGCCCACAGCTGCACGGCCACCCACACCGTCGTGAGCAGTACCCGGCCCAGCGCCTCCGGCAGTGACAGCGTGGTGCCCGAGAGCGTGAACAGGGAGTCGGTGCCGTTCAGCAACAACCCCGTCAGCACACCCGTGAGCGCCATGGTCAGCGTGGCCACCAGTGCGAACGCGGCGACGCCGACGGCCTTGACCAGTAGCACCCTGCCCCGCGCGACCGGTGCGAGCAGCCAGCCCCGCAGCGTGCCGTGGGTCTGCTCGCCCGCGACCGCGTCGGCGCCCGCCATCGCGGTGGCCAGCGGCAGCATCAGGCTCAGCGACACCATGAGAGCCGCGACGGGCAGGACGAGCGCGTTGCCCGCCGCCGACGTGAGCAGTGCGTCGCCGTTGCCGCCACCGGTGCCGCCGTCCGGGGGACCGCCAGGGCCGTCGATTACGGTCAGCGCGATGCCGATGATCACCGGGATCATGCCGAGCAGGCCCAGCACCACCAGTGTCCGGGGCCTGCGAAAGATCAGGGACAGTTCCGAGCGCAACAGCCTGCCCAGCGGGGCACGCTCGCGCGTGGTGGTCGGGAAGGTCCACAGTGTCCGCGTGGTGGTGTCGTGCCCCGCCCTGGATGTGTCGGCGGCGTCCGTGCCGTTCACGGCAGCTCCTCCTCGTGATCGCCCTGGGTCAGCCGGGCGAAGAGATCCTCGAGCCCGGTCCGGGCCCGCTGGACCTCGTAGACGGCGACGTCGGCGCGTACGAGCGTGGCCACCACCTCCGGCGGGGTCGTGGTGGTGACGTCGACACTGACTCCGCCGGGCGCGGGCCGCGCCGCGATCCTGGCCGCCCGCAGCGACTCCAACGCGCGTTCTTCGTCCGGTGTGGACACCGTCAGCGTGGCGGAGCCGGAGTCGAGCAGCTCGTCCAGCTCGCCCTGGGCAACCACCGAGCCGTGGTTCAGCACCGCGACGTGGGTGCAGGTCGCCTCGACCTCCGCGAGCAGGTGCGAGGACACCAGCACGGTCACACCCGCCGCGTGCAACTCGGCGATCAGTGCCCGCACGTCCCGGGTCCCGGCGGGGTCGAGTCCGTTGGTCGGCTCGTCCAGCACCACCAGCCTGCGCGGCACGAGCAACGCCGACGCGAGTCCGAGCCGCTGCTTCATGCCCAGGGAGTACCCCCGGTAGCGGCGGCCCGCGGCCCCGGCCAGCCCGACCCGCTCCAGCGCCGCGTCCACCGCGGCGGGAAGGTCGGCCGAGTCCAGCCTCGGCTCGGCGGCGGCCACGCGCATCAGGTTGTCGCGCCCCGACAGGAACGGCTGGAAGCCGGGGCCCTCGACGAGCGCGCCCACGTCCGGCAGCGCGTGCCCGATCTCGTCCGGCACCGCCCTGCCCAGCAGCGTCGCGGTGCCCTCGGTGGGCCGCACCAGGCCGAGCAGCATCCGGATCGTGGTGGTCTTGCCCGATCCGTTCGGCCCGAGCATGCCCAGCACGGCGCCCTCCGGCACGTCGAGATCCACGTGCTCGACGGCCACGGTCGGCCCGTACGTCTTGCGCAGCCCCCGCGTGGACACCGCGACCCCGGGGGGTGGCGTGGGTGTTTCCGGCACGTCGCCGGAAACACCCACGCCGTCGATCTCCGTGCTCATCGGTCTCCCCGCGAGGCCAGCGCCTCGGCCAGCACCGGCTCGGGCACCGCGCCCACGGCGACCCGGCCGTCGTCGGTCAGCAGCGCGGTCACCGCGTTGGTCTCGACGAGGAACCCGGACCCGTACTCGCCCTCGACCCTGGTGCCGACACGGGCGAGCAGGTCGCCGCCCTCACCGCCGGACAGCTGTGCGCGCGCCTCACCGGGAACCCGCGCCACCAGCACGGTGTCCCAGCCCTCGCCGACCGTGCGCAGTCCGGCCAGCGCCTCCGGCGCCGCCGAACGCTGCTGCTCGCGCTTGTCGAGCTCCGTGACCTCGGCGCCCTCGGGCGGTGTGAACTCGAACAGCTCGGCGGGCTGCGGTCCGAGATCGAGATCGGTGAACCCGATCTCGGCGACCGGTTCGGTGGTGCCGTGGGTGTGCGCCGCGAGCCGCAGCGGCAGCCGCGTCTCGGCGTCCACCGCCACCCTGACCTCGCGGAGCAGGGTGCGCTCGTCCGGCTTCGGGGTCAGCACCAGCTCATAGGCGGCGCGGTCGGCCACCGTGGCGGTGCCGTCCACGGTCACGGTGCTGGTCTCCCGCGCCAGTTCCACCAGCGTGCGGGCGGCGGCGGCCGGGTCGGTCGGCGCCCCGTGCCCGGCCTCCGGCGCGTGGTCCTTGCCGGGCAGCGCGAACGTGGCGACGCTGTGCTCGGCGGAGTTGTAGGCCCACACCTGCTCACCGTCGTTGACCAGCGTCTGCTCGCCCCGGTCCTCGTCCAGCCCCAGCCGGACCCGGCCCTCGCCGTCGTAGAACACCCGGCCCGACTCGGCCGACAACGCCGGCATCCCGCCGACCGCGGGAAGCCCCAGGTCGTTGTTCACGGCGACGGTGCCCGCGAGCGCCGGTGCCTCCGACCGCAGCACGGACTCCACGAGCGCCTGCGGTTCCACCTCCGGAAGCTCCGGTGCCTCCCCCGCTCCCGCGGGCACGGCCAGCACCCCCAGCCCGACGGCCCCGACGGCGGTGCCGGTCACGGCGATCGCCACTGCTCTGGTCCTCGGATTCGTGGCCTTCACGTCATCTCCTCGCTGTTCGATCCCAGTGTGCCGGTTCTCGACGCCTCCCACCCTGCGCCGCCCGCCCTGAGATCGGCCTGAGAGCGCCGTCGAAGCTGAGACACCGCTGAGATCACGCGCGCGCAGCGGGCCGCGACGGGCATCCTGAGAAGGGTGAAACCTCGGGTACTGGTCGTCGACGACGAGGCGGGCATGCGCAAGGCGCTGCAACGCGGGCTGACGGCCGAAGGGATGGACGTCGTCACCGCGGCCGACGGGCCCGGCGCGCTGCGCCTGGCCCGCACGCAGGCGTTCGACGTGCTGCTGCTGGACATCATGCTGCCCGGGCTGTCCGGCTACCGCGTGCTGCAGCAGTTGCGGGCCGAGGACGTCGGCACGCCGGTGCTGCTCGTCTCCGCCAAGGACGGCGAGATCGACCAGGCGGACGGGCTGGACCTCGGTGCGGACGGCTACGTGGTGAAGCCCTTCTCGTTCGTGGTCCTCGTGGCGCAGGTGCGGGCGGTCCTGCGCAGGGCGGCCACCCGGGGTGAGCGGGGCCCGCTGCGCGTGGGCGGGCTCGTGGTGGACCGCGCGGCACGGACGGTCAGCTGGGACGACGACCCGGTGCCGCTGTCGCCGAGGGAGTTCGCGTTGCTGGAGGTGCTGGCAGGGCGGGCGGGCAGCGTCGTGACCAAGGACGAGCTGCTGCGCGAGGTGTGGGGCGACGAGCAGGCCGCCACGCGCAACGTCGTCGAGGTCTACGTCGGCTACGTCCGGCGCAAGCTGGAGGCTGCCGGGGCGCGGTCGTTCGTGCGCACGGTGCGGGGGCACGGGTACGTCGTGTCGGTGCCCGAGGGGGGCGCGGTGGCGCAGGGGAGCCCGGCGCCACCGCTGCCGACGTGAGCGCCTCGCCCCGGCGCTGGTGGCGGCGCCGCGGGCTGCGCTTCCGGGTCACGCTCGTCGTCACCGTGGTGGCGCTGGTCCCCCTCTTCGTCCTGGCCGCGCTGGCGGGCAAATTGCTGGGCCCGCTGCTGGTCGACTCCGTCGACGGAGAACTCGCGCGCGTCCGCGACGGTGCCTCGGCGGCCGTGGCGCAGGGCCGCGAGCCGGAACCCGTACCGGGGATCGCGGTGCGGGTCCTGGACACGGCCGGGACGCCGGTCGACGGCGGCGCACCACCCCGGATCGCGGGCGACGACGTGCGCGACCTGCTGGCGGGCCTCCCGGCGCGGTCGCCGGCCGAGGGCGTGGTGCCCGCGTGGCGCTGGCTCGGCTCCGTGGTGACGGCGCCGGACGGGGCACAGCGCCTGGTCGCGGTCGGGGCGCCGCTGGTCGGCGCCCGTGCCACGGTGCAGGACGGGTCGCGGTGGTTGCTGGTGGTCGCCGTACTCGGTGCGCTGGTGGCGACCGTGGCCACGGCGGTGGCGGTGCGGGCCGTGTTGCGGCCGGTGAGCCGCATGCAGGACTCCGTCCGGCGGCTGCCGCCGGGGCACCGTCTGCCGGTGCCCGCCGCCGACGACGAGTTGCGCGCGCTCGCCACCGGATTCAACGCGTTGCTGGCCCGGCAGGAGGAGGCGGCCGACCGGTTGCGCCGCTTCACCGGCGACGCCGCCCACGAACTGCGCTCGCCGGTGGCCTCCATCAGAGTGCAGGCCGAGGTCGCCGTCGCCAACCCGGACCCCGCGCTCGCTGACGAGACGTTGCGCGACGTGCTCGACGAGGCCGAGCGGCTCACCGCGCTGCTCGACAACCTGCTTGCGCTCGCACGGTCGGACGCGGGGGAGCTGCCGAGCGCGCAGCCGGTGGAGCTGGTGACGCTCGTGCGCGATGTGGTGGCGCGCGGCGCGCGGGACCGGCCGCGCGTGCGGGTCAGCGCCGTCGCGGGGCAGGCGTGGGCTTCGGCGACCCACGCCGAGGTGGAACTCGTGCTGGACAACCTGCTGCGCAACGCCCGCGCGCACGCCGAGGAGGAGATCGTGGTGTCGGTACTGGCGTCGCGGTCGTTCGCGCGCGTGGTCGTGGACGACGACGGCCCCGGGATTCCGGTCGAGCACCGCGCCAGGGTGTTCGACCGGTTCTACCGCCTCGCCGACGACCGCGCGAGGACCTCCGGCGGAACGGGACTGGGCCTGGCGATGGTGGCCGAGCTGCTGCGGCGGCGCGGTGGCCGCGCGACGGTCGGGGAGTCGCCGGACGGCGGCGCGCGGTTCGAGGTGTCGTGGCGACGCCACCCGGGGTAGATTGCGCGTCCCATGAGCGCTGAGCACGGTCCCGGTGGTGCCGCGAAGGCCACCTTCACCGCACCACCCGGCGTCGTGGTGGGGGCGGCTGTGGTGCGGGAGGGGGCACTGCTGGTGCAGCAGCGCGCCTTTCCCGCCGAGGTCGCCGGGCTGTGGGAGCTGCCGGGAGGCGGGGTCGAAGCGGGCGAGCCGGACACCGAGGCGGTGCGGCGCGAGTGCCGGGAGGAGCTGGGCGTCGACGTCGTCGTGGGTGAGCGGGTCGGCCCCGACGTCCCCCTGCCTCACGGCAGGGTGCTGCGGGTGTTCGCCGCGACGATGCCGGACGCGGACGCGCGGCCCCGTGCCGTGGAGCATCGGGCGCTGCGCTGGGTGTCCGGCCACGAGCTGGCCGAGCTGGACTGGCTGCCCGCCGACCGCGCCCTCGTCCCCGCGCTCACGGCACTGGTGACCGCATCCGCCGTCCCGCCACCCGGCGGGCCGGACGGCGCGGGCCTACCGTGAATTCATGTACGTCGTTCTGCTGACCTATACGGCACCGCTGGCCGAGATCGACTATGTGCTGCCCGACCATGCCGAGTGGCTCGGCAGGCAGTTCGAGCACGGCAACGTCCTGGCCTCGGGCCGCCGCGCCGACCACCGGGGCGAGGTGCTGCTGGTGCGGCCGATGTCCGAGGGCAAGCTGGAGGCCACCCTCGCCACGGACCCCCTGCTGCTCCGGCACCTCGCGCACCACGAGATCGTCGAGTTCGCCGCCACGCGCACCGGGCCGGAGCTGCGCGCGTTCAACGAGGCGCTGGCGCACTGACCGGTGTCACGCCGCCGCGCGGTCCTGCTGTGCCCTGTCCGCCTTCTGAGCCTGTTTCAACGCGCGCACCGGACACTTCTTGCACCGTGGTTTCGACTTGCAGCACTTCTTCTTGACCTTGCCGGCTTTGACCAGCGCGCGGACCACGGATTTCGGGTCGTCACGGTCCTTCTTGCCCATGAAGTGAGGGTAGGCTCACCTACGCTGACTTATGTGTGAGATCCGGCACAACCGGCCAGCGACTATGCTGAACGACGACCACGCCGGGGCTGGTGGCCTTCTCGAGCCCGCTGGTCCGCCCATCACCTCGCCCCATCCGTCGTACCAGGGAGCCCGCGCGTGCCCACAGCCGCTGCCCAGAAGACCCGCACCGACCTCCGCAACGTCGCCATCGTGGCCCACGTCGACCACGGCAAGACGACGCTGGTCGACGCCATGCTCCGGCAGTCGGGAGCCTTCACCGAACGGGCAGAGCCCGTCGACCGGGTCATGGACTCCGGAGAGCTGGAGCGCGAGAAGGGCATCACGATTCTCGCCAAGAACACGGCCATCCGCCGCGCCACCCCGGAGGGCCCGGTCACGATCAACGTGATCGACACCCCGGGACACGCCGACTTCGGCGGCGAGGTCGAGCGCGGGCTCGCGATGGTGGACGGCGTCGTGCTGCTGGTCGACGCCAGCGAGGGCCCGCTGCCGCAGACCCGGTTCGTGCTCCGCAAGGCGCTGGCCGCGCAGCTGCCCGTGATCCTGGTGGTCAACAAGGTGGACCGCGCCGACGCCCGCATCGCCGAGGTCGTCGAGGAGACGCACGACCTGCTGCTGGAACTCGCCGGTGACATCGACGGCATGGACGACGACGCGCTCGACGCGGTGCTGTCGATGCCCGTCGTGTACGCCGCCGCCCGCGCCGGTGTCGCGAGCCTGGAGCGGCCCGCCGACGGGCAGGTTCCGGACGGCGACAACCTCGACCCGCTGTTCGAGGTCCTGTTCGACCACATTCCCGCCCCTGAGGTGGACCAGGACGCGCCGCTGCGCGCACTCGTGACCAACCTCGACGCCTCCAGCTTCCTCGGCCGCATCGCGCTGATTCGCATCCACGCGGGCAGGCTGCGCAAGGGCCAGACGGTGGCGTGGCTGCGCGAGAACGGCACCGTGCAGAACGTCCGGATCTCCGAGCTGCTGGTCACCGAGGCACTCACCCGCGTGCCGGCCGACGCCGCCAGCGCCGGTGACCTCGTGGCCATCGCGGGCATCCCCGACATCACCATCGGCGACACGCTCGCCGATCCGGAACATCCCGATCCGCTGCCGCGCATCACCGTGGACGAGCCCGCCATCTCGATGACCTTCGGCGTGAACACCTCGCCGCTCGCGGGCCGGGGCGGTGGTGACAAGCTCACCGCCAGGCTGCTCAAGGCCAGGCTCGACGCCGAGCTGATCGGTAACGTGAGTGTCCGCGTGCTGCCCACCGAGCGGCCGGACACCTGGGAGGTGCAGGGCCGCGGCGAGCTCGCGCTGGCGATCCTCGTGGAGACCATGCGGCGGGAGGGTTTCGAGCTGACCGTCGGTAAGCCGCAGGTGGTCACCCGCACCATCGACGGCACGCTGCACGAGCCGTTCGAGCGCCTCTACGTCGACGCGCCCGAGGAACACCTCGGCGCCATCACACAGCTGCTCGCGGCGCGGAAGGGCCGCATGGAGCAGATGGACGGCCACGGCAGCGGGCGCATCAAGCTGGAGTACGTGCTGCCGTCGCGGGGCCTCATCGGCTTCCGCACCGACTTCCTCACCGAGACCCGCGGTACGGGCATCGCCAACCACATCTTCGAGGGTTACCACCCGTGGGCGGGAGAGATCCGCACGCGGCACAGCGGCTCGCTGGTCGCCGACCGCTCCGGACCCGTCACGACCTACGCGCTGTTGCAGCTGGCCGACCGGGGCACGTTCTTCGTCGAGCCGGGCACCGAGGCGTACGAGGGCATGGTCGTCGGGGAGAACCCCAGGGCGGAGGACCTCGACATCAACATCACCAAGGAGAAGAAGCTCACCAACATGCGCTCGTCCACAGCCGACGAGCTGGAGCGGCTCGCGCGGCCGCGCACGCTCAACCTGGAGGAGGCGCTGGAGTTCTGCTCGGTCGACGAGTGTGTCGAGGTCAGCCCCAAGGCCGTCCGGGTGCGCAAGGTGAGCCTCGACGCCACGCAGCGGGCCAAGGAGCGGTCCCGGTCCCGCAGCCGCGACCGCAACGCGTGACGCGCCCCTGACGGAATTCCCACATCCGCCTGAGACACTGGGAACCGCACGGCCGGGTCGCGCGTCCCCCAGACAGGGCAGCCGACACGGCTGGACGGCGGTCCGGCCTGGACGGCCGGCGACGGGTGACGATGCGGGAGGGGCTGCGCTTGTGCGGCTGGTGCGGGCGGTGCGAGTGAAGGGTCGGAGGGCCACACCTCGCGCCGGGGCCGTGTGCTCGCTGGTGCTCGCCATGGTCGGCGTGCTGACCGCCTGCTCAACGGCCCCGCCACCGCCCGTGGTGAGCTCCCCCGTGGCGCAGACCTCCGTCCCGCAGGTCGAGACACCGTCGCAGATCGTGGCGGCGGTGGACGACATCGCGGGCGGCTACAACCCGCACGCGCTGGCCGACTCCTCCACCGTCACCACCGCGCTGTCACAGCTGCTGTTGCCCTCGGTGTTCCGGCCCGGCGGCGACGGCGACGGTGAACCGGTGCTGGACGAGAGCCTCATGACGTCGGCCGAGGTGACCAGCGAGGACCCGTTCACGGTCACCTACCGCATCCGGCCCGAGGCGTCGTGGTCCGATGGCGCCCCCATCGCGGTCGAGGACTTCTCGTACCTCGCCGAGGCGATGCGGACCGAGCCCGGCGTCGCCAATCCGGCGGGCTACCGGCTGATCTCGTCGATCGAACCGGGTGAGGGCGGCAAGCTCGTGGAGGTCACGTTCTCCGAGCCCTACCCCGGCTGGCGCACCCTGTTCACCGACCTGCTGCCCGCCCACCTGCTCAAGGACGTCCCCGGCGGCTGGCAGAGCGCGCTCGCCGACGGTTTCCCCTCGTACGGCGGCCCGTTCGCCATCAAGACCATCGACTCGGCCCGGGGCGAGATCGTGCTCGAACGCAACGAGCGGTACTGGGAGAAGCCCGCCGCGGTCGACCGCATCGTGCTCCAGCGCTCGGACGGGCCCGGAATGGTCTCGGCGCTGCGCAGCGGCAGCGCGCAGTTCACTCTGGGCAGCGTCAACGGCGACACCCGCGACCTGCTCGCGGACCTGGGTGACGACATCGGGCTGCACCGCGTGGCCCAGCCCTCCGTCGCGGACGTGGTGCTCCGGCCGCTCGGCTCGGCGACGGCCGAAGCTCCGGTGCGCGAGGCCGTGGCCGCACTCCTCGACCGCAACGCACTGGTCGACGAGGGCACGGGCGGCGGTGCCTCCGCCGACCTCCGTGCGGCCGCGCACGTGCGGGCACCGTCGTCGGACGACTACCGGCACACCATGCCCGGGGCCGGGCCACCTCTGCAACGCGACACCGAGCGGGCCTACGAGTTGCTGGCCGAGGCCGGGTACGAGCGCGAGGCAGGCAGCTGGGTGCGCGACGGCCAGCCGCTCTCTCTGGTCATCGCCTCGCCGGGACAGCGCCAGCCCTACCAGCGCATCGCGGCGGCGCTGAGCGAGCAGCTCATCGCCGAGGGCATCGACGTGAACACGGTGCATCCCGAACCGAGGGAGCTGTTCGCCTCGGCGCTCGCCGCGCCCGTCGATCCCGACGGCGGCGTGAACGGCCAACCCGTGCCGACGAACGGGGAGGTCGGCATCGACATCGCCGTGATTCCCCGCGCCGTCAGCGCCGATCCGGCCACCACGCTCGCGTCCTGGTACGGCTGCGCACCGCAGGCGGGGGACGGGACGCAGGGCGCGGACGACGGTTCGGGTGCGGGGGACGCCGGGGACGGCACAGCCACCACGACCAGCTCGTCGTCCACCACGACGGAGTCGGCGCCGACCACGCCGACGACCGCGAAGGGCGGTGCCGACGGCGCCGATGGTCCCGATGGTGCCGACGGTGAGACGGCAGGCCCTGTGGTGCCCGCGAACCCGGCCGGGTTCTGCGACGCCGAACTCCAGGACGTGATCGACGACGTCCTCACCGGCGAGATCTCGGTGCGGCAGGGGCTCGCGGAGGTCGAACCGGCGCTGTGGGACCACGCGGTCACGATCCCGCTGTTCCAGCTCGCCGACACCCTCGCCGTCGGCCCCGGCGTGTCGGGAGTCTCCGAGGGGCCGCCGCTGTCCGGTCCCTTCTCGTCGGCCGTGAACTGGACCCGCGCTCCCCGCTGATCACGTGCCTCGAAGGTCACCACAAGGGGTGACCCCTGCGGCCTCTGGTCTACCGAACAATCGGTCGGTAGGGTGACTGACCACAGCTTGTCACTGCTGTATGTTTCATTCGCTAGTTCGATGTCACCCTTTGGTCACGATCCTCCGGGAAGTGGTGACCGATGGTGGCCATCCTTCTTAGCGTTCCCCCGCAGTGCGCCAATCGAGTGTGATGGGCGTGTCATAAGCTCCGGCGCTAACCGGAGAGTGTGGGTCCCAACAGAATCGGCAAGGTCCGGGACTCAGTGCTAGGAGGGCACACGTAATGAGGAGATCAAAGGTCATCTCCGCGTGGTCGATGCTCGCCGTGTCAGCGCTCGTGCTGACAGCGTGCGGGGGCGGCGACGACGCGGCGGATGGAAACACCGGCTCGACCGTCGATGTCGACACGTTGGCGGAGGGTAAGGCACAGGAGGGCGACAACTTCACGCTCGCCGACGTGCCCGAGATGGACCCCGTCACCATCGGTGTCGACGAGGGTTACTCCGCGTACAACAACAACACCGCGGATACCAACAGCTCGTACAACACCTACGCGCTGACCAGTGTCATCACCGGGCCCACCATCCTGGACGGCAACAACAAGATCCTGCTCAACGCCGACACGATGGAGTCCGTCGAGCTCACCTCGGAGGACCCCTTCACCGTCGAGTGGAAGATGAAGGAGGGCGTCCAGTGGTCCGACGGTGACGCCTGGGACTGCCGGGAGTTCTACCTCGCGTGGCTGTCCAGCTCCGGTGAGACCGAAGGCTTCAACTCCGCCTCCACCACCGGCTACGAGCTGATGGACCCGGAGTGCACCGACGACCACACCTTCAAGGTCGAGTTCAGTGAGCCCTACCTCGACTACATGGGCATGTTCGCCGACGTGCGCCTGATGCCCGCCCACATCATCGAGGACGCCGTCGGCATCGACGACATCCGCGACGTGGAGCCCGGCTCGAGCGAGGCCGAGGAGGTCGCGGAGTTCTGGTCCGGCGAGTGGAAGGGCTTCGACGCCGAGACGATGCCCGGTTCCGGCCCTTACAAGATCAAGTCTTTCGACTCGAACTCCGACACGGTCGTGCTGGACAAGAACCCGAACTGGATCGGCGCCAAGGGCGGCCCGTCCGAGGTGACCATCCGCGCGATCCCGGACACCAAGGCCATGGCCACCGCGCTGCAGAACGACGAGATCGACGTCGCGGCGTCGACCCAGCCGGACGCCACCGCCGCCAACACCCTGAAGGGTCTCGGCGCACAGGGCGTGAAGTACGCGTCCGCGCCGCAGCTCACCTTCGAGCACCTCGACCTCAACTTCGAGCGCGACGTCTTCAAGGACGAGGCGGCCCGCAAGGCGTTCTTCGAGGTCATCAACCGGGAAGAGATCACGAACAAGCTGCTCAAGCCGGTTCAGGAAGACGCCGAGCCGCTGAACAGCATCGTCTTCTTCCAGGGTGAAGAGGGCTACGAGGACCGGTACGGCGACAAGATGAACAAGGGCGCCGAGACCGCCATGCAGACGCTGGAGGACGGCGGCTGGGAGAAGGGCGAGGACGGCGTCTACGCCAAGGACGGCGTGCGGTTCTCCGTGGAGATCGCGCACAACGACATCGCCCGCCGCACCCAGACGGTCGAGATCATCCAGTCGCAGGCCCGTGCCGCCGGCATGGAGATCAAGGACGACACCGACCCCAACTTCCTGAAGGGCCGGGTCGACAAGGGCGACTACGACATCGCGCTGTTCGGCTGGTCGTCCGCGCCGTACAAGGCCGAGCAGAAGGCCATCTACATCAGCGATGGCGGCCAGAACTGGCAGGGCCTGTCCGACCCGAAGATCGACGAGGCGTTCGACACCGCGACCTCGGCGACCTCCGCAGAGGACGCGCTGGAGAGCTACATCGCTGCCGACGAGGCGATCGCGGAGAACTACGCCACCGTTCCGCTGTTCGCCACGCCGTCGATGTGGGCGTTCCGGGGTATCGACCGCGTGTACATGCAGTCGTACAACGGCGCCCTGTGGAACGTCGGGGAGTGGGAGGCCGCCGAGTAATCGGCGTGGCTTTCCGCACGTCACCGGCTGACGTCTGACGCCGTCGGGGGCCGGCCACCACCGGCCCCCGACGGCCGACGTTAGTAGCTGTTCACGTGATCCCGACCCCCACTACCGTGGCGCGGGAGCGGTGGCGTCATAATTCCGGGCGATCCCGGGACTAGGAGCAAGTCGTTGAACCTGGTTTTCTACATCCTTCGCCGTCTGGCGATCTCGATCCCAATCCTGTTGATCGGAAGCTTTCTGGTCTTCATGATGGTGGCCGGAGCGGGCGACCCCCTCGCGGAGCTGCGCACCCAGCCGAACATCAACCAGGAGTCCGTCGACGCGATCGCCCGTGAGCTCGGGCTGGACAAGCCGCTGATACCCAGGTACTTCGACTGGCTCGGCGGGTTCCTCACGGGCGACTGGGGCATCTCGATCGCGCAGGGCTCCGCGATGGAGCCGGTCTACCCGAAGATCATGAGCGCCTTCTGGGTGTCGATCCAGCTGATCCTCGGCGCCGAGATCCTCGCCCTCATCCTCGGTGTGGCCGTCGGCCTGCTGGCCGCGGTGAAGCAGTACAGCGCCGTCGACTACATGGCTACCACGGTGGCGTTCCTGTTCTTCTCCATGCCGATCTTCTGTGTCGCCATCGTGTTGAAGGTCTATGCGATCGACCTCAACGAGGTGATCTACAACCTCGGTCTGAGCGACGTCTTCGGCAACCCGTTCCTGAGAACGACCAGTCCCGAGTCGCTCGAGGCGGACGGCATCGGCGACTTCCTGATCAAGTACACCGGGGCGTTCCTGCTGCCGACACTGTCCATCATGTTCATCAGCTTCGCGGCGTACAGTCGCTTCCAGCGCTCGTCGATGCTGGAGACGCTGAACATGGACTACGTCAGGACGGCGCGCGCCAAGGGCCTGACCGAGCGGCGCGTCATCATGCGGCACGCGTTCCGCAACGCGCTGATCCCGACGACCACGCTGTTCTCCGTGAACTTCGTGACCGTCGTGACGGGCGCCATCATCACCGAGCGGGTGTTCAACTGGAACGGCATGGGCGCCGTGCTCGTGGAGGCCGTGAACAAGAACGACCCCAACGTGATGATGGGCTGGGTCGTGGTGATCGCCATCGCGGTGATCTTCGCGAACCTGATCGCGGACTTGTTGTACGGCATTCTGGACCCGAGGATTCGCGTTGGCTGACATGAACTCGCTTGTGACCGGTGCTGAGACCGGTGGCAAGCCACCGATTCCCGAAGGTGAGCTCGGCACCGAGGCGCTGCCGGAGCCGCGCAGCCAGGGCGCGCTCGTGCTGCGGAAGTTCCTGCGGCACAAGCTCGCGATGTTCAGCGTGGGGATGCTGCTGCTCATCACGCTGGTCACGGTGCTCATGCCGCTCTTCTGGCCGCACAGCTACTGGGACTCGTCGTTCCCGTCGTTCTCGGAACCGACCGCCGAGCATCCGCTGGGCACCACCCAGGTCGGCAAGGACATGGTGTCGCAGATCCTGCAGGGCACCCAGTACTCGCTGATCATCGCGCTCACCGTGGCTCTGGTGGGCACGTTCATCGGTGTCGTCTTCGGTGCGTTCGCCGGATTCATGGGCGGGTTCGTCGACTCGGCCATCTCCCGGATCACCGACCTGTTCCTGATCATCCCGGCGATCGCGGCCGCCGCGATCCTGGTCAAGGTGTTCAGCGGCAGCTGGTGGGTGGTCGCGGTGGTGCTCGCCGCGTTCATGTGGATGCCGGTGGCCCGCATCACCCGAGCCGAGGCGATGTCGCTGTCGCAGCGGGAGTTCATCGAGGCCGCGCGAGCGTCGGGTGCGGGCACGGGCCGCGTCGTGTTCAAGCACCTCGTGCCCAACATGGTCGGCACCATCACCGTGAACGCCACGCTCGCCGTCGCGCAGGCGGTGCTGGCCGAGGCGGCGCTGTCGTTCATCGGGCTCGGTGTGAAGCCGCCGGACACGTCGCTGGGCCGCGTCATCTCGGAGAACTACGCGCAGATGACCGGACGGCCGTGGCTGTTTTTCGGCCCGTTCGTCGTGCTGGTGCTGATCTCCTTGTCGATCAACTTCATCGGTGACGGGCTGCGCGACGCCTTCGACCCGAGGCAACGCAAGGTCAAGGCGTAGGAGACCACGAACCACAACGGCAGGGCAGCGGGGGCGTCACCACGCACGGTGGCGCCCCCGCTGCCGTGTCCGCAGCCCACGTAGCTGTGTCCGCAGTCTGCGTAGTCGTGTCCGCACCGTGCGATGCGGACACGACTACGGGAAGTGCGGACACGGCTACCTCACCTGAGGACACGATGACAGCGAAGGGGACGGCACCGTTCGGTGCCGTCCCCTTCGGACTCGGGCTGTGGGGTTTCGCTTCAGTCCTTGACCGGAGCGACGCGGCCTTCCTCCCACGCGCGCCTGCGCTCGGCCTGCAGCACCGGGTCGGCGACCGGTGCCGCCGAGAGCAGGCGCTTGGTGTAGTCCTGTTGCGGCGCGTGCAGCACCTGCTCCCGCGTGCCGACCTCGACGAGTTTGCCGCGCTGCATCACGGCGACCCGGTCGGCGAGCAGGTCGACCACCGCGAGGTCGTGGCTGATGAACAGGCAGGCGAACCGCAGGTGTTGTTGCAGGTCCAGGAACAGATCCAGCACGCGGGCCTGCACCGACACGTCCAGTGCCGACGTCGGCTCGTCGGCGATCAGCAGCTTCGGCTCCAACGCCAGCGCGCGGGCGATGGCGACGCGCTGCCGCTGCCCGCCGGAGAGCTCGTGCGGGTAACGGTTGCGGTAGTGGCCCGACAGCTGCACCTTGTCGAGCAGGTCGGTCACGCGGTCGGTGAGCTGCTTACCCGCCAGGATCTTGTGCAGCACCAGCGGCTCGGCGACGGACTCACCGATCGTCATCTTCGGGTCCAGAGTGGACGCCGGGTCCTGGAAGACGATGGAGAAGTAGCGGCGCAACGGCCGCAGCTTCTTGTACGACATCGAGGTGATGTCGCTGCCCGCGATCGACACGCTGCCCGAGGTGGGCTTCAGCAGGCGGATCGCGCACCGGCCCACCGTCGACTTGCCGGAACCCGACTCGCCGACGAGGCCCAGGATCTCGCCACGCTGGATCTCCAGCGACACGTTGTTGACCGCCTTGACCTTGCCCTGCTTGCCCCTGCCGGGGAACTCCAGCACGAGGTCCTTGATGGCCAGCGCGGGGGCGTTGTGGTCGAGCCGCGGCGCGAGTTCCTCGTGGGCCTTGCGCAGCGCCTCGTCGGTCTTCGACTCCTCGACGGTGGCGCGCGGCGAGTCCTCCAGCAGTCGCTGTCCCTCGGGCCGCTGCCCGAGCACGGGAACGGCCGCGAGCAGTCGCTTGGTGTAGTCCTGCCGCGGATTCTCGAACAGTTCGTGTACCGGCGCCTGCTCCACGATCTCGCCCTGATACATCACGACCACCCGGTCGGCCAGGTCGGCCACGACGCCCATGTCGTGTGTGATCAGCACGATCGCGGTGTTGAGCCGGTCCCGCAGTTCTCGCAGCAGCGCCAGAATCTCGGCCTGCACCGTGACATCGAGCGCCGTGGTGGGCTCGTCGGCGATGATGACCTTGGGGTCGCACGCGATCGCGATGGCGATGACCACCCGCTGCCGCAGACCGCCCGAGAGCTGGTGCGGGTACTGCTTGAATCGCTTGGCCGGGTCGGGAATGCCGACGAGTTCGAGCAGCTCCACGGCACGCGCGTCGGCGGCCTGCTTGGAGATGTCCTGGTGCGCCCTCAGTGCTTCCCGGACCTGCCAGCCGACGGTGTACATCGGGTTCAGGGCCGTCATGGGCTCCTGGAAGATCATGGCAACGTCGTTGCCGCGGTGCTTGCGCAGCTGCTTGGTCGTCATCCCGCTCAGGTCGGTGCCGCCGAGCGTGCGACCGCCATCGATCTTCGCGGTCTTGGGCAGCAGCCCCGGAACCGACATCGAGGTGACGGACTTGCCCGACCCGGACTCCCCGACGATCGCCAGAATCTCACCGGGCGCGACGTCGAATCCGATGCCCTTGACCGCTTCGACGACGCCGTCCTCGGTCGAGAAGGTGATCTTCAGATCCGAAATGGACAGCACGGATTCCGACGTGTCCGCCGAGTTCGGCGATGCTGCTTCTACGCTCACCAGAAGCCCTTCGTGAGGGAGTTTGGGGATGTCACGACGATGTGTGGTTGTGACTCGGCGCGAGGATAGTGGAGATGCGCCGGTGTGGGGACGGTACGAACGAACTAATCTTAAGTTGTGACCTCGGTAGATGGCCGCAGGGTGTTGTTCGTTCACGCACACCCCGACGACGAGAGCATCACGACGGGCGGCACCATTGCCCGCTACGCGGCCGAGGGGGCGGATGTCACAGTCGTGACCTGCACTCTCGGTGAGGAGGGTGAGATCATTCCGCCCGAGCTCGACCAGCTCGGCGCGTGGGCCGCCGACCAGCTCGGCGGCTACCGGATCGGCGAACTCGCGGCGGCGGGCACGGCCCTGGGCTGGTCCGGGCACCGTTTCCTGGGCGGGGCGGGCCGCTGGCGCGACTCGGGCATGGCCGGGGTGGCCGCCAACGACCATCCGCGTGCGCTCGTGCGCGGAGCGTTGTCCGAACAGGTGGATCAGTTGCTGACGGTGTTCGACGAAGTGCGCCCCGAGGTGGTCGTGACCTACGACGCCCACGGCGGCTACGGGCATCCCGACCACATCCGCGCTCACGAGATCGCGACGGCGGCGGTGCGGCGGGCTCCGGCCGTCCGCAGGCTGTTCCACACGGTCGCCTCGGCGCGGGCGACGGCACTGGGGCTCGCGGAGCTGCGCGAGCGGGAGATCCCGTTCCGGGTTCCCGACGACACCGAGTTGCCGGCCACACCGGACTCCGAGATCACCACGCGCGTGGACATCGGTGCGTACCGAGACGCGAAGTTCGCGGCGCTGGCCGCGCATCGCACTCAGGTGACGGTGGGGCCGGACTGCTTCGCGCTGTCGAACGACCTCGCCCAGCCCGTGAGCGACACCGAATACTACGTGCTCGTCCACGGCCAGGCGCCGGGCGCGGAGTCGGATCTGTTCGGGGGGTTGTGAACGTGGCGACCACGAGGTCCCCGCTGGCACCGCCGATCGAGGCCGTCGGAAGGCCGAAGCGGCTCGACTGGCCGATGCTGCTCCTGCTCGTCGTGGACGCCGTCCTGCTCGCGACGGTCGAGCTGTTCTACCTTCCGTTGCGGCTCGACGGGGTGGTGCTGCCGCAGGTGGGCGACGCGCCCTTTCCCCTCAGCGTGCTGGTGGCGGTGGTCACCACCCCGCTGCTGGTCCTGGCGGGGGAGCGGGTCGGCTCGCGCAGGCTCGGCATGGTTCCGCTGCTGGTGTGGCTGGTGACGTTGCTGGTGCTCGGGGTCCAGGGGCCCGGCGGCGACACCGTGCTGCTGGTGGACTGGCGGGCGCTCCTGCTGCTCGCCGGGGGCGCGCTGCCCGCCGCGGTGGTGCTGGGCGGCTCGCTCGCCAGGACGGCCGCGTCCGGGGCCGGGGGTCCGGTCACCGCCAGAACATGAACACGTACTGACCGACGGCCGCCGCGAACGAGTCGCCGCCCACCGCGGCGAACACGGAGTCGGTGAGCTGCCAGAGCACGGTGCTCACACCCGGGACGCCGATGATCAGCGCGAACAGGATCAACGGAGCCCACGGCCGCGCCTTCGCGCCGAACTCCCGCGCCTTCGGCGACAGGTACGGCTCGATCGCGCCGAAGCCGTCCAGGCCCGGGACCGGCAGAATGTTGATGACGAACGCGAGGATCTGTAGCGAGGCGAGGTACGACAGGCCCGCGAGCAGGCCCAGCGGCATCGACACGGTGGCCACGAGCGCGGTGAGCAGCACGCCGAGCGCGAGGTTGCTCAGCGGCCCCGCCAGCGAGACCCACGACGAGACCGACCTCGACCGCAGTGCCCAGCGGTTGATCCACACCGCGCCTCCGGGCAGCGGGATGCCGCCGACCGCGAGGATGATCAGTGGCAGCACCAGGGAGAGGACCGGGTCCGTGTAGCGGCGGATGTCCATCGAGAGGTAGCCCTTGGCCGCGACCTCGTGGTCGCCGCCCTTGTACGCGACGAGGGCGTGACCGAACTCGTGCAGGGTGAGCGACACGGCCCACCCGCCGATGACGAGCAGGAACATGCCGAGCGTGCCGAGTACGGGCCGATCGAGCAGCTCGTCCACCGACATCGTCGTGGTGAGCAGGCCGCCCGCGACGGTGATGCCGAGGAGCGCGTAGAAGAGCAGACTGGGGCGGACGACGGAGCGTTGCACGGGTCTCGGGTGTCCTCTCCGTTCACCCGAGGGGCGAACTTCGGCGAAACCGGTCACTGCGCTGTCGGCGTGTCCACTTGCGCACGCCGCCGCAAGTATCCCCCAACCTTGTTACTCCGCTTGACCCGGCCGCACTACACGGGTGTAATCACATTGATGTCATTTCGCTGTCTTAAAAGGGGGGCAGTGGGGGCATCCAGTACCGCCGGCCCTGGGAGTGCGTGAAAGCGAGGAGGCGGACGTGCGGCTGGAGATCAGTGGAACAGCAGGTTGGGGGAACGTCGTGGAGTGGGGTGGACACCCGGAGGAGGAGCTGGGTGTGCTCACCGACCTCCTCGACGTCACGGACGAACAGGATTGGCAGGAGCGCGCCCTGTGCTCGCAGACCGATCCAGAGGCGTTCTTCCCGGAGAAGGGGGGCTCGACCCGGGAGGCCAAGCGGATCTGCCAGGTCTGTGAGGTGAAGGACGACTGTCTGGAGTACGCGCTCGCGCACGACGAGCGCTTCGGTATCTGGGGCGGTCTGTCCGAGCGGGAGCGGCGGAAGTTGAAGAAGCGCGCCGTGTGACCCGCGCGCGGGTCACTCGTTGGAGTGAGCGTCCGCCGATCATCTCCGACGTGGAGAGCATGTGCCGTCCGCGCTCCTCCCCTCACCGGCCCGTGCCGTACCCGTCCTCGCCATCGTGGTGTGCCGCGCTGGACGCGGTGGGTCACCCTCGGTGATCAGGGCGTTGCGGCGCGGTTCGGTACGGCCCCGGCACGTGCTTGTGGTGACAGTGCCGCGCTCGGAGCCGCACTCGGAGCCGGAGGCGTCTCCCGGCGGTACGGACGACGCCGAGGGCTCCGACTGCTCCGACGGCTCCGAAGCGGTGGTCGCAGTCGCGGCCGGGACCGGTGACGCCGAGCTGGTGGCCCACGCGGTCCGGCACGCCCGGGCGCGCTGGGGCGATGTCGGCGACTGGCTGTGGCTGGTGCGCGACGACCGCGTGCCCGAGCCGGACTGTCTCGCGGCCCTGCTCAGGGTGGCCGGGCACGTCCCGTCGGCGACCGCCCTCGCACCCCGGCTCGGTACGGACTCGGATGCGGGCGCCCTGCTCGACGGCACGCTACTGGCCACGGCCACCTTCGACGCGGAGGGTGTCCCCGATCCGCAGCTCTGCGTTCCGGACGCGCGGATGCGGCGGTCCGCGTCCGCCTCGGGGGCGCATGAGGACACCGCGCCCGTGGCGTGGGTCGCGCCCGCCCTGCTGGGGGCCGCGCTCGCGGTGGTGGCACTCGTCGTCCACGCCGACCGACTGAGCCTTGACCTCGCCGGGGGCGCTCTGCTTCCCGTCGGCGACCTCGGTGCCGTCTGGGACGGCTACCTCGCCGCCTGGCACGGCGTCGCGGGCGGAACGGCGAGCGGCGCACCGGCGGCCCTGGCGGTGCTGGGTGTGCTGGGAGCGCCACTGGCGCCGCTCGGCGGTCCGCAGGCGCTGGTGGCATTGCTGCTCCTCTGCGGCGTGCCGTTGGCCGGGCTGTCGGCGTATGCGGCCGCCCGGCGCTTGAAGCCGCGGCGATGTCGCCGATGGTCCCGGGCCGCGCTCGCGGCGGCCTACGCCCTGCTCCCGCCGGCTACCGCCGCCGCGGCCCAGGGCCGGGTCGAGGTGGTGGTGGTCCACGTGCTGCTGCCCCTGCTGGTGGCCGGGATCGTCGCGGTGGCCCACGACGTGCCTCGCCCGCGCTGGCTGAGCATCAGCGCGGCCTGCGCGCTCGGAACGGCGGTGGGCGCATCGTTCGCCCCGCTCCTGCTGCTCGTGGTGCCCGCGGGCGCCGTCCTGCTCTTCCTCGTGGCGCCCCGCCCTGCCGCCGACCGTCCCCGTGCCAGAGCCGGGTCGCTCGCCGTCCTCGTCCTTGTGCCGCCCGCGCTGCTGCTGCCGTGGCTGCCCGCGCTGGTGCGCGGCCCCGCGCTCGTGCTGCACGGCGTCAACGGGCCTGCGACGGCCGAGCCGGGCGTCGTCGAACTGTTCGGGCTCGACCCGGGCGGGCCGGGAGCCGTTCCGGTGGGCGTCGTCGTGCTACTGGCCGCCGTGGTCGCGATGCTGATCCGGCCGTCGGCGCGCCTGCTGCTTCCGGGCGCGCTGGTGGCGCTGGGCATCGTCAGCACCGCCGTCGTGAACTGGGTGGAGGTGACCCCGGCGCGGGGCGGGGAGCCGATGCCCGGCTTCGCGGGGGTGCCGCTGCTGATCGTGGGTACGGGGCTGCTGTTGTGCGTGGGCCTGGCGATGTCGCCCACGTCCACGCCCACGTCCATGCCCATGCCCACGCCCTCCCTCCGCTCGGTGCCGGTGGCCCTGGGCCTGCTGGCGCTGCTGACCGGTGCGGTGTTCGCCGGGCAGGACGGCCCCCTGGGGCAGGCGCGGTTCCCGCTGCCGGGCGCGCTGCACGCGGAGCTGGCCGGCAGCGCGAGGGCGGTGCTCGTTCTCGGCGATCCGGATGTGGTGGGAGCCGCGCCCCGGCTGAGCACGGGACGGCCCCCGCGGTTCGGAGACGACGCGCTCGTCGCCACACCCGCCGCGGCCGCCCGGCTGGCCACGTGGCAGGAACAGCTCCGTTCCGGTTCGTCCGAGGCGGTCACCTCGGCGCTGACGTCGGCGGCGGCCTCGGGCGTCCTCGCGGTGGTGCTGCCCGAAGGTCACGACGGCCGTGAGCTCCGTGCGCGCGCCGGTGACCTCGTCGCCGAGGCTCCGCCCACCGGAGACGGGCGCGCGGTGCTACGGCTGACCCCGACCGCGGGAACGGCGACGCTGATCTCGTCGGAGCAGGCACGGCGGTCCGTGAGCGGCAGAACCCCCGACCCGGAGCTGATGACGCCACCGGCCGCGGTGGCGGTGGACGCGGCCCCGCCGGACATCGGCGTGCGGGTCTCCGAGGGGCCCGAAGGGCGGTTGCTGGTCATCGCGGCGGCGCACGAGCCGGGGTGGCGAGCCACGGTGGACGGGGAGCCCGCGCCGATCGTGCTCGCCTGGGATTCGCAGATAGCGGTCGCCGTGGGGCCGGAGACCGCCGAGGTGACGGTGGTGTTCGACCGGAACCGGCGCGACCTGCTGCTGCTCGGCCAGCTCGCGGTCGTGCTGTTCACCGTGCTGACGGCGGCGCCGTCGGTGCGGCGGGTGCGGGGGTCGTCAGCCGCCGTCGGCCGCCGTCAGCCACCGTCGATGATGTCCGGTTCCACACCCAGGTAGTTGGCCACCTGCTCCACGAGCACGTCGTGGACGAGTTCGGAAAGTTCGGTGGGCTCCTTGGCCCTGGCCTCCAGCGGGCGGCGGTAGAGCACGATCCGCGCCCGGGTGGGCAGCCCGTTGCGGTCGACGCCCGCGGGGACCAGGCGGGACAGCGGGACTCTCCCGTCGAGCAGGACACCGTCGACCTGCGCCGACGGGATCTCCATGCGGACCTCGGGAACCTCGTCCACCGCCACGTCGAGTTCGGTCAGGTCGTGGCGCCACCGGGCCTCGATGGGCTCCAGGGCGTCCAGCACGAGCGAATCGAACTTCTCCGCCCTGCTCGACGCGGCGGGGACCGTGGACGGGAACAGCGGCCCCCGCAGACCACGGCCGTGCCGATCACGGCGGAACCGCTGCCGCTGTCGCGAGTCTCTCGCCATAGCCACGTGAGGAAGCCTACGCCGCCGAGCCGTCAGCACGGTGTCGGTGTGTCGGCGGCACGCGATGCGACTCACAGGCTATGGTGAGCAACTGTGCGGAGCGTGCGAAAGTGTTCGCGGACGGGTTGCCTCGAACCCGCTGTCGCGACGCTGACCTACGCCTACAGCGACTCCACCGCGGTGGTCGGTCCGCTGGCCACGGCGTCGGAGCCCCATTCGTACGACCTCTGCGAGGCTCATGCCCTGCGGCTCACAGCGCCCAAGGGCTGGGAGGTCGTCCGGCACGAGGGTGAGTTCGCCGAACCGGAACCCTCCAGTGACGAGCTGACGGCCCTGGCCGAGGCCGTGCGCGAAGCCGGTCGCACCGACCGTCCCGCGCCCCCCACCGAATCCACGGACGAGCCCCGGACGGGGCAGGGCAGGCGGGGACACCTGCGAGTCCTGCCGGGCCGCACCTGACCGTCCGGACGTGTCGGTAGGCTTCCCTGCGGGTATCGAGGCTTGCGAGAGCCTACATCGGAGACGATCGGGGAGAGGCGTGTCAGACCTGTCGGCCATCGTGAAGGCCTACGACATCCGGGGAGTCGTCGGGGAGGAGCTGACCGAGGAGCTGGTCACCGACTTCGGTGCCGCCTTCGCCCTGCTCATCAAGCCCGACTCGCCGTCGGTGGTGATCGGCCACGACATGCGCGACTCCTCGCCCGGCCTCGCGAAGGCGTTCGCCAGGGGCGTGACCTCCCAGGGGCTCGACGTGGTGTCGATCGGCCTCGCCAGTACCGACGAGCTCTACTTCGCGTCGGGCTCGCTCAACATGCCGGGCGCCATGTTCACAGCCAGCCACAACCCCGCGCAGTACAACGGCATCAAGCTGTGCCGCGCGGGCGCCGCCCCGGTGGGCCAGGAGTCGGGGCTCGCCGAGATCAGGGACACGGTGGAGCACGGCGTTCCCGCGTTCGAGGGCCAGGCCGGGTCCGTCACCGAGCGGGACGTGCTGGCCGACTACGTCCGCCACCTGCACTCGCTGGTGGACCTCAGCGCCAGCCGCCCGTTGAAGATCGTGGTCGACGCGGGCAACGGGATGGGCGGGCTCACCGTGCCGCACGTGTTCGAGGGGCTGCCGTTCGAGATCGTGCCGCTGTACTTCGAACTCGACGGCACGTTCCCCAACCACGAGGCCAACCCGCTCGACCCCGCGAACATCGTCGACCTGCAGGCCAAGGTACGCGAGGTCGGCGCCGACATCGGACTGGCGTTCGACGGCGACGCGGACCGCTGCTTCGTCGTCGACGCCAACGGCGACCCGGTGCCACCCAGTGCCATCACCGCGCTGGTGGCGGTGCGGGAGCTGGCCAAAGAGCCGGGCGCCACTGTCATCCACAACCTCATCACGTCGAAGGCCGTCCCGGAGATCGTGGCCGAGCACGGTGGCACGCCGGTGCGCACGCGGGTGGGGCACTCCTTCATCAAGGAGACGATGGCTCAGACCGGCGCGATCTTCGGTGGTGAGCACTCCGCGCACTACTACTTCCGCGACTTCTGGCGTGCCGACACCGGCATGCTCGCCGCGCTGCACGTGCTGGCCGCGCTCGGTGAACAGGAAGGCCCGCTGTCCGCACTGACCGCCGACTACAGCCGCTACGTCGCCTCCGGCGAGATCAACTCGACGGTGGCCGACCAGGAGGGCCGCCTCGCCGCGGTCAGGGCCGCCTACGCGGGCCGGGAGGGCGTGGAGCTCGACGAACTCGACGGGCTCACGGTCGACCTGGGCAGCGCCGGCTGGTTCAATCTCCGTGCGTCCAACACGGAGCCGTTGCTCCGGCTCAACGTCGAGGCACCCGACGAGGCCGCGATGCGTGCACTGACCGACGACGTCCTCGCTCTGGTCCGCGCCTGATCGCCGGTCGGCAGGACGCCCCCGTACGTCGCTAGTGGTAAAGAGGAAGTATGGCCGTCACGCTCGATTCACAGTTGCTGGACATCCTCGCGTGCCCCGCGCCTGACCACGCCCCGCTGACTCCGGGGACGCCGGAGGACCCGGAGGCCGACGCGCTGACCTGCACGTCGTGCGGGCGGGTGTACGAGGTGCGTGACGGCATTCCCGTCCTACTGCTGGACGAGGCCGTCATCGCGGACGAGTCCGCGTCCTCCGACGTGCCTCCCGACGCCGAGAAGTCCACGTCCGATGGTGCTTGACGACAGCCTGCTCGACGACCCGGCGCGGCTGACCGAGGCCGACGGTGGCGGGCTGCTCAGAGCGGCCGCGATGGCGGGAGCCCAGGTCCGTGCCACCGCGGAGGTGGCGGAGGAACTGGAGCTGGGTGCCCGGCTCGACGGCAACCGGCCTCGCTCGTTCGTGATCGTGACCCGGCCCGGTGCGGGGCAGAGCGCCGCGCACCTGCTGTACTCCCTCGTGGCGCCCGCCGGGCCCGTGCCGGTCGTGACCAGCGACGTCGTGCCGGGTTGGGTGGGGGCGCTCGACGTGGTCTTCGCGCACACCGACGACCCCTACGACCAGGAACTCGCGCTGTCGCTGGAGCGGGCCGCCCGCTACGGCGCCGGTGTGGTCCTCTCCGCTCCGCCCGACGGGCCCGTCGCGTCGTCGGTGGCGGGCCGGGGCATCGTCCTGGCACCGCGCGTCCCCGTTCCACCGGAGCTGGTGCTGCCGAGGGCGCTCGCGGCGGGCCTGCTGACGGCCAACACCGTGGGGCTGGCGTCCGCGGACATCGCCGCTCTCGCCGACCGGCTGGACAACGAGGCCGAGCGGGGACACCCTGGCCACGAGTCGTTCGTGAACCCGGCCAAGTCACTGGCGTTGCGGATGGCCGATCACGTCCCGCTGCTGTGGGGGCTGGACCCGGTGGCTGTGGCGGTGGCACGCCACGGTGCGTTCGCGCTGGCCGCCCACGCCGCCGTGGTGGCCGACGCGGCGCCCTACCGGCAGGCGCTGGCGAGGCCCGCGCTGCGGCGAGCCGCCACGGAGGTGTCCGGTGATCACTCGATCTTCGCCGACCCGGAGGAGCGCACCGGCGACAACCCGGTGCGGGCCGTGCTGCTGGCCGTCGTCGCGGGCCAGGCGGCCGACCATGCCCGCCACCACGCGCAGGAGGCGTTGCCGTCGGCGGACCTGCTGGCACCCGCGGAGGAGATCTCGGCCGACGACGCCGGCCGCGCGGCCGTGCTCGCACTGCGGTTCGACCTCGCGGCTCTCTACCTCGGACTTGCCGCTGGAACGATCGGGGGAGCCGGCCGCGTCGCGCCCGCGACGGCGTAGCGCCAGCACACGAGGACAGGCCGGGCATCGGCCGGCGAGGAGTTGAGTTGACCGTGGAACTGCTGCGTAACGCAGTCCGGCCCTATGCGTGGGGCTCCAGGACCACGATCCCGGAACTGCTGGGGAGACCGGTCCCCGCGCCGCATCCCGAGGCGGAACTGTGGATGGGCGCGCATCCGGGCGACCCGTCGCGGGTCGTGGGCCAGGACGGCACCGAGCGCAGCCTCCTCGACCTGGTGGAGGGCGATCCGGTGGGTCAGCTCGGTCAGCGGTGCGCGCGCCGTTGGGGCGGGCGGTTGCCGTTCCTGCTGAAGATTCTCGCCGTCGAGGAGCCGCTGTCGATGCAGGCGCATCCGTCGGCGGAGCAGGCGGCGGAGGGCTGGGCGCGCGAGGAGGCGGCCGGTATCGCCAGGGACGCCCCCAACCGCAACTACCCGGACTCCACGGCCAAACCCGAGCTCGTGTGCGCGCTGACCGAGTTCCACGCGCTCGCCGGGTTCCGCGAGCCGAGGCACACGGTGCGACTGCTGCGGGCCCTCGACACGCCCGGCCTGACGAAGTACACGGAGCTGCTGGCGGGCCAGCCGGACCCGGACGGGCTGCGCACGCTGTTCACGACGTTGATCACCATGCCGCAGCCGACGCTGGACCAACTGCTGCCGGAGGTACTGGACGCCTGCGTGCGGCACATCAAGGAGCACGGTGAGTTCGACACGGAGTGCAGGACCGTGCTGGAGCTGGGGGAGGCGCATCCGCGCGATGCCGGTGTGCTGGCCGCGTTGTTGCTCAACCGGCTCACGCTGAGCGCGGGCGAGGCGCTCTACCTGCCCGCCGGAAACCTGCATCTCTACCTGCACGGCACGGCGGTGGAGATTCTCGCCAACTCCGACAACATCCTGCGGTGCGGGCTGACGCCGAAACACGTGGACGTTCCCGAACTGCTGCGGGTGGTCGACTTCGCCTGCGGTGACATGCCTGTGCTCGACGGTGAGTGGGCGAGCTCGCAGGGGCGGGTGGCGTTGTATCGCACCGACGCGCCCGAGTTCGAACTCTCCCGCGTCGAGTGGGCCGCCGACGACCGGGACGAGGTCTGGTTGGGGGCACCGGGCCCCGAGATCCTGCTGTGCACGGAGGGGGAGCTGCTGCTCTGCTCGGAGGACGGGTCGAAGGTGGAGTTGCGGCGCGGCGAGTCGGTGTGGTTGCCCGCCTGCGATCCCGCGGTGCGCGTGCGTCCCGTCGCCGGTCCCGCCCGGCTGTTCCGGGCCACCGCGGGCACCTGCGCGTGACCGATTTGTCCCGGTGCTGGTCAGTGGCGTCCGGGTCGTCGTTTCGGTCTGCGTCCTTGCTCTAGGCTGCCCCGGTCGCGGGCGACTGGCCCGCGTGAGCCGAAGAGGGGAAGTAGTGGCAGCCAACGGTGGGACCAAGGCGATCCTCGCCGCACTGTTCGCCAACGCCGGGATCGCGGTGTCGAAGTTCGTGGGCTTCGTGATCACGGGATCGTCGTCGATGCTCGCGGAGGCGGTGCACTCGGTGGCGGACACGTCGAACCAGGGATTGTTGCTGCTGGGGCAGCGCACCGCGAAGCGAAGGGCGACGAAGGAACATCCTTTCGGCTATGGGCGGGAACGCTACTTCTATTCGTTCATCGTCGCGCTGATGCTGTTCACTCTGGGCTCGGCGTTCGCGCTCTACGAGGGTGTCCACAAGGTGCAGCACCCCGAGGACCTGTCCTCCCCGATGGTCGCCGTGGTGATTCTGGTGGTGGCCATCGCGCTGGAGACCTTCAGCTTCCGCACCGCGATCCGCGAGTCGCGGGGGCTCAAGGGGGACCGGAGCTGGTGGGCGTTCGTACGTCAGTCGAAGACCCCGGAGCTGCCCGTCGTCCTGCTTGAGGACGCGGGCGCCCTGTTCGGCCTGGTGTTCGCCCTGATCGGTGTCGGCCTGTCGGTGGTGACGGGCAAACCCGTGTGGGACGGCGTCGGAACCCTCATGATCGGGGCGCTGTTGGGTGTCATCGCCATCATCCTGATCATCGAGATGAAGAGCCTGCTCATCGGTGAGGGCGCCGCGGAGCGGGAACTGCGGGCGATCGAGGCGGAACTGGTCTCGGGTCGCGTCGAGCGGGTCATCCACATCCGCACCCAGTACGTCGGGCCGGAGGAGTTGCTGGTGGCGGCGAAGCTCGGACTGCGTGGCGGGCTGGAGATGGCGGAGGTGGCGACCGAGATCGACGAGGCCGAGGCCAGGGTGCGCGCGACGGTGCCCGCCGCGAGGCTCATCTACCTGGAACCGGACCTGTACCGGGCCGCCGTGTGATGACGGCGGGGCGCCGTCCGGGCACCGATTGTTGCGACTTGACGGCGATTGGGTCATGAGTCGTTACTGATCGGAATCAATCGGATCACCTCGCTCGTAACGGGATGGCCGTTTCACTCCGAACGGATAGGGTCCCGCTCGGACCGGACTCATCCGTCCCCGACCCCGATCCGGTCAGTGTCCCAACCCTTCCCGTACCCGGAGTGCCGCATGTCCCTGAGTCCACGAACCCGCCTGCGCTCGATGGCCGTCGCCACGCTGACACTCGGCCTGGTGATGGGTGCGAACTCCGTCGCAGCCGCTACGGGTGCCGAGGAGGACCCGAGGGCCGAGGTGCACGAGGGCAACGTCACCCGGTGCGACGCGTTCGGCGGCGGACTCCTGGTCAGCGTCGGTGACGAGGATCAGGTGGAGAACCTGCCGGGCCTGACCTTCGAGGGCG
The DNA here is from genome assembly GCF_005862235.1 of Saccharomonospora piscinae. GTDB lineage: Bacteria > Actinomycetota > Actinomycetes > Mycobacteriales > Pseudonocardiaceae > Saccharomonospora > Saccharomonospora piscinae. The sequence goes on from NZ_VCEK01000003.1 coordinate 479,286, forward strand.
GCGACACCGCCTCCGCCGAGTACGTCGCGGTCACGAGTGTCCCGGAGGGCATCGCGGTCACGGCGATCGTGGTCAAGGGCGGCCCCGGCTACAACGTGTACGTGCCGGGCGAGCGAGGGCTGACCTCCGAGGCGCCGTGGGAGGACCTGCGCTCGCCGGTGAACCCGGGCGGCAAGATCCCGACGATCAGCCACTGGTTCGTGTGCGGCGCGGAGGCGCTCCCCCCCACCACAGAGCCTGCGGAGCCCACCACGGAGCCGGAGGAGCCTGGGCAGAGCGAGCAACCCACCGAGCCCGAGGAGACCGAGCCGGGCGCGTCGACGTCCTCCGTCCCGAGTGGGTCCATGTCGGCTCCGGAACCCAGTGCCTCCGCGCCCGCGAACACCCTCACGGCGGTCGCCGGCAAGGAGAACCCCGCCGCGGACGACCTCGCCTCGACCGGCCTGAGCAGTGGCTGGTTGATCGGTGTCGGCGCCGCGCTGGTCGTCGGCGGAGGTGCGCTGCTCGCGTTGACCCGCCTGCGCCGCAGGAGCACGACCTGAGGTACTAGAAGGCCCCGCCGCCGACCCGGCTGCTCGGCACCCTCGGCCCACCGAACACGTCGCCCGGCACAGGGGCGGGTCCGGTGGGTCGGGTCGGTTCGGGGATCGCGGGTGAGGGGCCCGCGAGACCCGCGGCGCACGCCACCGCCCTGTCCCACTCGGGCTCGGCGATGTAGTCGGCGTGGCGCCGCACACCCGGTGCCCACCGGCGCCCGCTCACGGGGCCCGGCATCGGGTCGGGCAGCCAGTGGTCCCCGCCGAGAACGAGCACCCCGTGGGCACCCCGCTCGGCCGCGTCGAGTGGCCCGACGCCGCCCTCGGGCAGATAGCCGATGCCCAGCAGGTCGCCCCCGGTGACCTGGTGCCGCCACGTGGTGGCACCCCCGCCGAACGTGTCGGTGCCCCGGCAGAGCCCCCGCCAACGGCCGTCGAGCCCGCCGTAGAGCCGTTCGAGCGTGTCGTGACCGAACACGGCGGGGAAGGCCCGCTGGTAGCCCCACTGCAACGGCGCCCCCGCCGTGAGCACGCCCAGCCGCTCGCGCTCGGCGGGCGTGAGCTCCGCGGTGAGCCTGCCCGCGGTGATCAGCGCGAGCAGCCCGCCGACGTGGTATCCGGCGACGACCACCCGGTTGTCGTGCTTGCGCAGGTGTTCCTTGGTGCGCTCGGCCAGTTCCGGCACGACCTTCAAGGCGTACGAGGGAGGGACAACGGGGTGTGCCACGCGGGGCCAGAAGCACACCAGGTCGGCGAACGCGGCGAGGTGGCGCACGCGCTGGGTGCCGGTGGCCGTGGTGTAGACCGCGCGCAGCAGGGCCAGCGCCAGCGCCCCGAGCGCGACCACTCCGAGCGCCGACAGCGGCGTGAGCAGGGCCGGGATGTCGAGCTCCGCGACCCGGACCACCACCAGCGCGGCGGCGCCGGCGATCATGACGAGGACGACGGCGAGTACCAGCCGGTGCAGGTGCTTGCGCTCCCAGGCCGCCCGTGCCCACGCATCGGCGGCGTCGGCGAGGTCGGCGTCGCGGGTCTCCATCAGCCGGAGCACCTCGGGTATGCCACGCCGGTGGCGGCGCAGCGGGCCGGCCACGAGCGCGTACCCGGCCACCAGTGTCGCGACCGCGAGACCGGCACCCCACAGGAGCGTGATGAGGGCGTATCCGCGGGGCAGCGCGAGGTCGGCGTCCAGCAGGTACCGCGCGGCGATCGCCAGGCCCGCACCGAAGCCACCGCCCAGCAGCCCCGCCAGGGCGAGCGCGGGCGCCGCGGCCCATCCTCCGGCCCACGGCCGCAGCCGCTGGGGCAACCCGGACCAGGCTCCGCGTGCCACGACGGCCGTGGGGATCAGCAGCACCGCGAACAGCACACAGGTGACGAACAGGGCCGCGGCCACGAGTTCGACCATCGCGCCAGCCCCGGTGACGAACGGACCCGTGGCGCCGTCCCTGGCGGATGCCGGCACCACCGTGGCGACGCCGACGAGGCACAGCGCCAGCGCCAGCAGGGCGAACCGCGAGGCGGGGCCCAGCAGGCGGTGGGTGCGGAACGCGGCACCCCCGACCGCGAGTCCCGGCAGCGCCAGCGCCAGGATCCACGCGGTGCTGCCCACCACGCCCTCGGGGGCCCGCAACGGGTCACCGAGCAGGACGACGGCCACGGTCCCCAGCGCCGCCACCGAGTGCAGGCAGCGCAGCGTGGTGGTGTAGTCCTGGTCGTCAACCAGGGTGCCGCCGGGCAGGTCGGGACGGGGCTCGCGCAGCCGGGCCGCCCGCACCGGCCACGAGGCGGACGCCACCGCGAACAGCACCGCCACCACGGCCAGCAGCGGTACGACACCGACCGCGGTGCGGGCGACGGCGGTGTCGCGCAGCCACGACGGCGCGCCGCCGAGACACCCTGAACCCGGCCGCAGGCACTGACCGGCGACCAGGTCGAGGGACACGACCGCCAGCTGCGCCACGAGCAGCATGGTCAGCAGCACGCCCGTCACCCTGAGCAGCGACCGGCACACCGCCGTCAGAGCGCGTGAGGCCCGCGGTGCCGACGCCGACTCGGGCGGGAGCATCCACTGCGCCACGTTCACCAGCGAGAACGGGAACAGCAGCGCCCAGGCTGCCTTGGCGGCCCCACCCGAGGTCATCCGGCTCCACAGGTAGCCCTCCAGCGTGCGTGACACGGAGCGGCCGAGTGCGCACAGCACGGGACCGGGCGCGGGCCTGCGCAGGCGGTCGGCGGGGCGGATGACCCGGCCCACGCCGTCGCCCGCGACGTCGACGGTGCTCGTGGCGTCGAGCAGATCGTCACCGCTGGTGCCGATGAGCCCGGGAACTCGCAGTTCGACGACGTGGGTGTCGGGTCCGGGCAGTGGCACGAGTGGAACACCTCGCTCGGCGACGGAAAAGGTGGCGGGGACGAACGGTCCGACCACCCACGGTAACGAAACGGGGACGTTTCCGCTGGTTACGGCGTGCAGTGATTGCCACCCGGTCGGGGGAAACCGCGATACGCCACAATGGGCGCATGGGGCGGTTGGTGGTCGTCGAAGGCCTTGACGGCGCGGGCAAACGCACGCTTACCGAGTCGTTGACCGCCGCGCTCCGCGCACAGGGCGCGACCGTGACCACGCTGGCGTTCCCCCGATACGGCCGCGACGTCCACGCGGATCTCGTCCGCGAGGCACTGCACGGTGCTCACGGTGACCTCGCCGACTCGGTGTACGGCATGGCGCTGCTGTACGCGCTGGATCGCAGGGACGCCGCCGACGAGATCCGGCTGGCGCTGTCCTCGCACGACGTGGTGCTGCTCGACCGCTACGTCGCGTCGAACGCCGCCTACCAGGCCGCGCGGCTGGGCGAGGGTGTCGACGGGCCCGTGGTGCGGTGGGTCAGGGACCTGGAGATCGACAGGTTCGGCCTGCCCGTTCCCGACCGGCAGCTGTTGTTGCGGGTGCCGGTGGATCTCGCCGCTCGGCGTGCCAGGACGAGGGCCGAGCAGGACACCTCGCGGAAGATCGACGCCTTCGAGTCCGACGACACGTTGCAGGCGCGCTGCTCCCGGATGTACGACGCGCTCGCCGAGCGCGGGTGGCTGTCGCAGTGGCACGTCCTCGACGGCACCCGCGAGCGGTCCCGGCAGGGCGCGGACGCCGAGCAGCCGGAGGACGTGGCCGCGCTGGCCACCTCGCTCTACCTCGGGAAGTGACCGAGCTGCGACGACAGTTCGGTGGCGGCCTCGGCCAGCGGCCGGACCACCTGGGCCACCCGGTCGCGGGACAGGCGGTAGGACGGTCCCGAGGCGCTGATCGCGGCGATCACCTGCCCGTCAGCGCCGTACACCGGCACCGCCACGGCGTGCATGCCGACCTCCAGCTCCTCGAACGACGCCGCGTAGCCGTCATGGCGCACGCGCCCGAGTTCGGCGCGCAGGGTGTCCGGGACGACGGTGGTGCGGGGCGTGTAGCGCTCGAGCGGCTCGCGCAGCAGCGGCCCCCGGTCGCTCTCGCTCATGTAGGCCAGCAGCACCTTGCCGCTCGACGTGGCGTGCAGGGGAGTGCGCCTGCCGGTCCAGTTCTGCGCGCTGACGGCCGCCGAACCGAACGCCTGACTGATGTTGATGGCCACGCCGCCGTCGGCCACGGCGATGTTGACGGTCTCCCCGAGGGACTCGGCCAGCATCCGGCAGGTCTGGTTGCCGAGCTTGGCGAGGTCGAGCCTGCCCATGGCGGCACCGGCGAGCCGAACGACGCCGAACCCGATGGCGTACTTGCCGCGCTGCCCCAGTTGCTCGACGAGGTGGCGCGCTTCGAGCGCGGCGACCAGTCTCGACGCGGTGGACTTGTGGACCCCCAACTCGGCCGCGATCTCGGTGATCCCGGCCTCTCCGTGCTGCGCGAGCAGTTCGAGCACGCTGATCGCGCGGTCGACCGACTGTACTGTGCCTGTGGCGCCCTTCGCCGTCCCGGAGTTCCGCATAGCGCAACACTAACTCCCGGACGCAAGGACGCAGATCACGTGCAACCTCGAACAACTCGCGCGCGAGAGGTCGTCGGTGCGGCATCGCCCCAGGTCGGGCGGTCGAAGCCGGTCGTTCACGCCGGTGGCCGAAGGGTCGGGTTCGCAACTTTCCGACCGGGTCGTGCACGCTACGCGAGGCGGTAGTGCGAATATGTGCCCCATGAAGGCACGTGTGCTGGTTGTCGACGACGACCCTGCTCTGGCTGAAATGCTGACCATCGTGCTGCGCGGTGAGGGTTTCGACACCGCCGTGGTGTCCGATGGCTCCCGTGCCCTGCCCGCGTTGCGCGAGATGAAGCCCGACCTGGTGCTGCTTGACCTGATGCTGCCCGGCATGAACGGCATCGACGTCTGCAAGGCGATCCGGGCCGAGTCGGGCGTGCCCATCGTCATGCTCACGGCCAAGAGCGACACCGTGGACATCGTGCTGGGCCTGGAGTCCGGCGCCGACGACTACGTGGTCAAACCGTTCAAGCCGAAGGAGCTGGTGGCGCGGGTGCGCGCCAGGATGCGTCGCACCGAGTCCGAACCCGCCGAGACGCTCATCATCGGTGATCTCACGATCGACGTCCCCGGCCACGAGGTCATGCGGGACGGCCGGTCGATCGCGCTGACTCCACTGGAGTTCGACCTGCTCGTCGCGCTCGCCCGCAAGCCCCGCCAGGTCTTCACCCGCGAGGTCCTGCTGGAGCAGGTCTGGGGCTACCGGCACGCCGCCGACACCCGGCTGGTCAACGTGCATGTGCAGCGCCTGCGGTCGAAGGTGGAGAAGGATCCCGAGCACCCCGAGGTCGTGCTGACCGTTCGCGGGGTCGGCTATAAGGCGGGTCCTCCGTAAGGTGTGGGCATGAACGGTCGACTGGCGTCGTCGGGCCGGTCGGCGTTGTCGCTGACCAGGCGCGCGGCGGCGTTCGGCAGGCGCACGATGTCGGCGTTCGGCGACCTGTGGCAGCGGTCGCTGCAGTTCCGCGTCACCACCTCCACGCTCGCGCTGTCGTCGGCCGTGGTGTTCGTCCTCGGTGTGGTGCTGCAGAACCAGATCGTCGACCGGCTCGTCGACACCAAGGAACGCGCCGCGCTGGCGCAGCTCCAGGTCGCCGTCCGCACGGCGGAGAGTGAGCTCGTCGGCGACGCGGGGCAGGGCGACGCGCTGCGAAACCGGCTCTCCAACGCCCTCAAGGCCATCACCAGCAGCTCGGTGGGCGCGCGGGACCTCGAAAGCTCGTCGGCGGGCGCGTTCGAGCCCGTCCTCGTGGCAGGCGACCCCGAGCAGGCGGGTGAGGCGGCCGTACACGCGGGACCGGTGCAGAAGGTGCCGGGCGCGCTCACGAGCTACGCCGAGAACAACCAGACCGCCGTGCAGTACGAGAGCCGCTCCGGCTCCACCTACCTCGTCGTCGGCGCCCCGGTCACCACGGCGACCCGGCCGATCCAGCTCTACCTGCTGTTCCCGCTGAGTACCGAGCAGAACACCGTCGCCACCGTCCAGAACACTCTGTTGCTCGGCAGCGCGTTCCTGCTCGTGCTGCTCGCGGTGATCACGAACATGGTCACGCGCCAGGTGGTCTCGCCCGTGCGCAGGGCCGCCGCCGCGGCCGAGGACTTCGCCGAGGGCGACCTCGACCGCAGACTCGACGTCACCGGCGAGGACGACCTCGCCAAGCTCGCCGTCTCCTACAACGAGATGGCGGCCAGCATCCAGGAGCAGATCCGGCAGCTGGAGGAGTTCGGCCAGCTGCAACGGCGCTTCACCTCCGACGTGTCCCACGAGTTGCGCACCCCGCTCACCACGGTGCGCATGGCCGCCGACGTGCTGTACGCCTCGCGCGAGCAGTTCCCGTCGGGGCTCGCCCGCTCGTCCGAACTGCTGGTCGACGAACTCGACCGCTTCGAGAGCCTGCTGCACGACCTCCTGGAGATCAGCAGGCTCGACGCGGGTGTGGAGGAACTGGCCGCGGAAGCCACCGACGTCCGCCCCGTGGTGCACCGGGCGATGGAGCAGGTCCGCGTGCTGGCCGGCACCACGGGCAGTGAGATCGTGGCCGAGCTGCCCGAGGACGAACTGACCGCCGAGATCGACACCCGCAGGGTCGAGCGCATCCTGCGCAACCTGCTCGCCAACGCGGTCGACCACGGTGAGGGCCATCCCGTCCGGCTGCGGCTCTCCGCCGACGAACACGCCGTCGCCATCACCGTCCGCGACTACGGTGTGGGCCTGCGTGCGGGCGAGGCCGAACTCGTCTTCAACCGCTTCTGGCGAGCCGATCCGTCCCGGAACCGGCGCACCGGCGGAACCGGGCTCGGCCTCGCGATCAGCCACGAGGACGCCCGGCTCCACGGCGGGTGGCTGGAGGCGTGGGGAGAGCAGGGCCACGGTTCGTGCTTCCGGCTCACGCTCCCCCGTACCGTGGGTACGACGGTGGAGCACAGCCCGATCCCGTTGCCACCGGACCCGCCAGCTGCCGGTCGTGCCGAAGTCGAAGCCGAGGCATACGGCCACGGGCCCGGCGACGGGCCTGGTGATCAAGGCGGTGAGACCGACCGGGACGAGCCGCGCGATGCCGGAGCCGTCATCGGACGAAAGGACCAGCGGTGAGCAGACGTGGTGCCGGGCGGGGACCGATGGCGGCCCTGGCCGCGTTCCTCGGCGCCGTGCTGGTCACGGGCTGTGCCGCCATCCCCACCGAGTCGCAGCCCAAGGCGATCCCCCGGCCGGACGCGGGACAGGCCACGCAGGAGATCCCGGAGCCGGAGCTGGGGCTCGATCCGCTGTCGGTGGTGCGCGAGTTCGTGCGCAACAGCGTGCAACCCGCCAACGACCACGCCGCCTCCCGCGCCTACCTGAACCGGCGACTGCGGGAGGAATGGCAACCCGACTCGAGCCTGATGGTGGTCGAGGACGAGTTCGGCACGGTCTACGCGCCCGAGGCCGAACAACCCGAAGACCCGAACGAGCGAGTCATCGCGCTCAGAGCGACCGCCCTCGGGCGACTGGCTCCGGACAGCTCCTTCATCGCGGGGGAGTCGGCGGTGCGCGAACCCGTCCGGGTCCGCAGGCAGGCCGACGGCGAGTGGCGCATCGTCGACCCGCCCGACAGCATCGTCATCACCGAGAGCGACTTCGCCGACGCCTACCTCACGGTGCCGGTCTACTTCTTCTCGCCGGACTCGACGGCGGTCGTGCCCGACCTCCGCTACGTGGTGGCGCGACCGCAGTCGGGGCTGCCCGCCCGCGTGATCGACCTGCTGTTGTCGGGCCCGTCCGACGGGCTCAGCGGCGCGGTCCGCAATCCCCTCGGGGACGCCGCGACGCTCGGCAGCAACGTCACGATCAGCAACGACGGCGCGCTCGTCGTCCCCCTCACCGGGCTGGGCGATGAGAGCGTCCAGGAACGCGAACTGATGGCGGCCCAGATCGTGCGGTCACTCCAGTACGTCACGACCAGCAGGGTGAAGTTGCTGTCCGACGGCACCGCGCTCGTGCCCGGCCAGCCGGAGTGGCGGCCCAGCGACCTCCCCGCCTACGACACGGTGTCCTCGCCGAGTTCGGAACTGCCCGGCCTGATGACCGTGAACGGTCGAGTGCGTTCGCTCGCCACGGGAGCACCGATCGAGGGGCCAGCCGGATCGGGGGCCTACGACGTGGTCAGCGCGGCGCAGGCCATCAACGGCCAGCAGTTGGCTGTCGTCGAGCGGAGCGCCGACGGGGTGCGGCTGCGCATCGGCGACTACGGCGTGGCGGGGCAGATCGTGGACCTGCCTGCCGACTCCCTGACGAGGCCGACATGGCGGCCGCCTGCCACCAAGGACGACAAGTCGGCCGAACTGTGGACCGTGGCCGACGGCGAGCGGGTCACGCGCGTGCAGCGCGACCCGAACGGCCAGTGGGTCACGCAGCGGGTGAACGCCTCGGAACTCTCCGACGTCGGGTCGATCACGGGCCTGCGGCTGTCCCGCGACGGCTCCCGTGCGGCGCTGATCGTGGACGGTCAGCTGGTGGTGGCCTCCGTGGTGCGGACCCCGGCCGAGGCCACCCTGCGCGCGCCCAGGGTGCTGCAGGAGGACCGCCTGAACTCCGTCGTGGACGTCGACTGGATCGACCAGGACACGCTCGTGGTCGCCACGTCCTCCGACCGTGTCCCCGTGGCGAGGGTGTCGGTGGACGGCGTGCAGCTCGACCAGTACAACAGCTCGAACCTGACACCGCCGATGAGCGACATCACCGCGGCGCCGGGGCGGCCCATCGTGGTCGGCGACGTGGGCGGGTTGTGGACCGCGAGCGAGATCGGAGCGGTATGGCGGCCCCACAGCAACAGCAGGGCCGCCGCCGATCCGTTCTATCCGGGCTGAGTCGCGCCGCCGACGGCACCGTTCGGTGCGCGGGCCGTGTCCGGGGCCGGAACTGTCGGCCGGGCCCGGCACCGTGGGGGCATGGAAACGACCGCGACTGCCGACGGACTGACAGCTGGTGATCGGATCGGGCGCCCCGGAGCGGGCCGCTCCGGGTGGCGTGGAGTCCTCACGGCGACGCTCGATCTGCTGTGGCCCTCATCCTGCGCGGCCTGCGGGCGAGCGGGGCCCGCGGCCTGCGAAGTGTGCCTGGCCGAACTGGCGCGTGCTCCGCTGGCGCTCCGGCCGGGTGTGTCGGCCCTGGCCCGGCACGACGGCGCCGCCAGGGAGTTCGTGCTGGCCTACAAGGAGCACGGCAGGCGGGACCTCGCTCGCCCGCTGGGACGGGCCCTGGCCGCCGTGGTCCCGCTACTGGACGGCGCACGGCCGGACGCGGACGGGACGTGGTGGCTCGTGCCGGTGCCGTCGCGCCCCGCTGCCTCCCGGATGCGGGGCGGGCCACACGTCCGGGCGCTGGCCCGGGAGTGTGCGCACGCGCTCGCCCACGCCGGGGAGCCGGTGGCCGTCGCCCCGGCGTTGCGGCTGTCGGCGCGCGCTCGCGACGCCGTCGGCCTCGGCCGGGCGGCACGGGTGGCCAACCTCGCGGGTCGCGTCACGGTGACGCGCGCGGGACTCCCGCCGCCGGGCACACCCGTGGTGCTGATCGACGACGTCGTGACCACGGGCGCCACGCTCACCGCGTGTACGCGCGCTCTCTTCGAGGCGGGTGTCGAGGTCGGTGCGGCCGTGACGCTCACCGGCGCGGGTGCCGTGACGGGCTGAAACCCGGCTTTCTGTCACCCACACGGGTAGTTGGGGAACTGCGGGAGGGGGATCGTCGTTGACCGGATATGACGCAGCCCACGGTCACGCAGAGCCAGGCCACGGGGCGTCGACTGCGTCACCGGGATGAGTATGAGCCCGGCGCGCTGCTCCGAACGGGGGTCGGTACGTCCGGCCTGTCCGGTATTCCACCGCGTACGGTCACCGCCCGGCTCCGCGTAGGTTCCCCCGGCGCGGGGGCTGTTGCGGAATCGTCACGGAGGCTAACGTGCAGCGCTAACGAACGTCCCGGCCGCAGGGGAGGTGAAGCGCCGATGTCCCCGGTGCCGGAGCTCTGAATCGGCTCGGACGCCCGATATCTCTGCCGCGTCCGGTCCCGCCGTCGCTTCGGTGCCAGAGGTCGCCCATTTCAAAACACTCGCACGTACGTGAGCGAGGAGGTCGTGAATGGACATCGTCATCAAGGGTCGCAACGTGGAGATTCCGGAGCATTACCGGACGCACGTGGCTGACAAGCTGACCCGGCTGGAGCGTTACGACAGAAAGGTCATCCGCTTCGACGTCGAACTGTTCCACGAGCCCAACCGCAGGCAGGCCAAGAACTGCCAGCGCGTGGAGATCACGGGCAAGGGCAGGGGCCCGATCGTGCGGGCCGAGGCCAGAGCAGGCGACTTCTACGCGGCGCTCGACTCCGCGATCAGCAAGTTGGAGAGCCGGCTTCGCCGCATGCACGACCGCCGCCGCGTCCACTACGGCCGCCGCAGCCCCGAGTCGCTCGCCGAGGCGACCGCCGCCGCCGCGCAGGCCGTGGCCGCGAACGGGGCGACCCCGACCGGCACCGCCCGGGCCGCGACCGCCGTGCTGGACGCACCGACCGGCGCTGCCGTCGACGAGGACGTACCGACCGACGAGATGGGCGTGCCGGAGCCGCGCTGGGACGACGGTGTCGCTCCCCGGGAGCCCGGCCGCATCGTGCGCGAGAAGCAACATTCGGCCGAACCGATGACGATCGACGATGCCCTCTACCAGATGGAGCTCGTGGGCCACGACTTCTACCTCTTCCACGACGCCGAGTGCGACAAGGCGAGCGTCGTGTACCGAAGGAAGGGATTCGACTACGGAGTGATTCGACTCGGCTGACCACGACAACGGCCGCCCAGCAGGCGGTTCACGTCGTGACAACCGGTTCCCGGCGGCCCGCGCGCACTCCACGCGCGGGCCGCCGCGTGCACGCGGGCCTGCGCATTCTCTACGATGGGGGTGCTGCCCGGCGCCCGGCTGGGGTGCTCATGACGACCACACAGACACCGCTAGCGAGGTCGACCCGATGCTTCTGAACCGCCTGCTCCGTGCGGGCGAGGGCAAGATGGTGAAGCGGCTGCACCGCATCGCCGATCACGTCAACACCCTCGAAGACGACGTCAAGGACCTCTCGGACGCCGAGTTGCAGGCGAAGACCGACGAGTTCCGCCAGCGCAACTCCGACGGCGAGTCGCTCGACGAGCTCCTCCCCGAGGCGTTCGCCGTGGTGCGGGAGTCAGCGAGGCGCGTCCTCGGGCAGCGACACTACGACGTCCAGCTCATGGGCGGTGCGGCCCTGCATCTCGGGCAGGTCTCCGAGATGAAGACCGGTGAGGGCAAGACGCTGACCAGTCTCCTGCCGGTGTACCTGAACGCGCTGCCGGGCAAGGGCGTGCACGTGGTCACCACCAACGACTACCTCGCGCAGCGTGACTCCGAATGGATGGGTCGCGTTCACCGCTTCCTCGGTCTGGAGATCGGTGTCATCCGGTCCGACATGTCGCCAGCCGAGCGCAAGGCCGCCTACGCCGCGGACGTCACCTACGGAACGAACAACGAGTTCGGCTTCGACTACCTCCGCGACAACATGGCGTGGAGCCTCGACGACTGTGTGCAGCGCGGCCACTACTACGCCATCGTCGACGAGGTCGACTCGATCCTCATCGACGAGGCCAGGACGCCACTGATCATTTCCGGTCCCGCCGACCAGTCCTCCCGCTGGTACGTCGAGTTCGCGCGCCTCGCGCCGCTGATGAAGAAGGACGTCCACTACGAGGTGGATGAGCGCAAGCGCGCCGTCGGTGTCACCGAGGCCGGGGTGGAGTTCGTCGAGGACCAGCTCGGTATCGACAACCTCTACGAGGCGGCCAACACGCCGCTGGTCGGGTTCCTCAACAACGCCCTGAAGGTGAAGGAGCTCTACCGCAAGGACAAGGAGTACATCGTCCGAGGCGGCGAAGTGCTGATCGTCGACGAGTTCACCGGCCGGGTGCTGGCTGGCCGCCGGTTCAACGAGGGCATGCACCAGGCGATCGAGGCCAAGGAAGGCGTCGAGATCAAGGCCGAGAACCAGACGCTGGCCACGATCACGCTGCAGAACTACTTCCGTCTCTACGACAAGCTGGCCGGCATGACCGGTACCGCCGAGACGGAGGCGGCCGAGTTCCACCAGACCTACACGCTCGGCGTGGTGCCCATCCCCACGAACCGCCCGATGGTGCGAGTCGACGAGGCCGACCTCATCTACAAGTCCGAGGAGTCGAAGTTCGAGGCGGTCGCCGACGACATCGCCGAGCGCCACGAGAAGGGGCAGCCCGTCCTGGTCGGCACCACGAGCGTCGAGAAGTCCGAGCACCTGTCGAAACTTCTGCTCAAGCGCAAGGTGCCGCACGAGGTCCTCAACGCGAAGCAGCACCACCGCGAGGCGCTGATCATCGCGCAGGCCGGCCGCAAGGGCTCGGTCACCGTCGCCACCAACATGGCGGGTCGTGGTACCGACATCGTCCTCGGTGGCAACCCGGACATCATCGCCGACGAACTGCTGCGCGAGCGTGGCCTCGATCCGGTCGAGCACTCGGAGGAGTACGAGGCGGCCTGGCCGAAGGTGCTGGAGGAGGTCAGAGCCGAGTGCAAGGCGGAGTCCGAGGAGGTGTTGGAGGCCGGCGGCCTCTACGTACTCGGCACCGAGCGCCACGAGTCCCGGCGCATCGACAACCAGTTGCGAGGCCGGTCCGGTCGGCAGGGTGACCCCGGTGAGTCTCGCTTCTACCTCTCGCTCGGCGACGAGCTCATGCGGCGGTTCAACGCCGCCATGGTCGAGCGCGTCATGACCACCATGCGGCTGCCCGACGACGTTCCCATCGAGCACAAGATGGTGTCCCGCGCGATCAAGAGCGCGCAGACCCAGGTCGAGCAGCAGAACATGGAGATCCGGAAGAACGTCCTCAAGTACGACGAGGTCCTCAACCGGCAGCGGAAGGTCATCTACGCCGAGCGCCGCAGGGTGCTGGAGGGCGAGAACCTGCGCGACCAGATCCAGCACATGATCACCGACGTGGTCACGGCGTACGTCAACGGGGCCACGGCCGACGGCTACGCCGAGGACTGGGACCACCGCAAGCTCTGGACCGCGCTGAAAACCCTCTACCCGGTCGGTGTGACCTGGGACGACCTCCTGGAGGAGAGCGAGGACGTCGAGGCCGACCGGCTGCGGGACGTGCTGGTGGACGACGCGCTCGCCGCGTACGAGCGGCGGGAGGCCGAACTCGACGAGACGGTCGGGGACGGTGCCATGCGCGAGCTGGAACGCCGGGTGATTCTGTCGGTGCTCGACCGGAAGTGGCGCGAGCACCTCTACGAGATGGACTACCTCAAGGAGGGCATCGGGCTGCGTGCGATGGCGCAACGTAACCCGCTCGTGGAGTACCAGCGCGAGGGCTTCGACATGTTCAACGCGATGCTCGACTCGCTGAAGGAGGAAGCGGTCGGCCTCGTGTTCAACCTCCAGGTGCAGCAGGCTGAGCAGCAGCAGGCCGAGGAGGCCGCGAAGACCCAGCAGGCACGGACACCGCAGGCCGCTGCCGCACCGGCGGCCCCCGCCGCGAGCGGCAACGGCAGGGCTCCGCGTGCGGCGGCGCCCGCAGCGGCGGCTCCGCGGCACGCGCGGCCGGTGCCCCCGCAACCCCCCGCGACGGGGGAGGCTGTCCCCACGGCGTTGCAGGGCAAGGGGCTCGACGGGCAGACCCCGAAGGGCCTGACCTTCTCGGGTCCGTCCGAAGGCGGCGGCGTGCAGTCTCGTGGCGATGGTTCCGGCGCCGACACCGCGAAGCGTGGCGCGGGGTCCGGTAACAGCCGTCGGGAGCGCAGGGCCGCTGCTCGCGAGCAGGCGAAGAAGGACAAGCGCAACCCTCGCCGATAGGCGTTCACCGTGAACGGGGACGGCGCACCGGCGCCGTCCCCGTTTCGGCGACCTGGTCAGTTCCGCGGTGGCAGCAGTGTGAACAGGACGCACCGCCATCCGGAAGACCCGTGTTCGAACCTCGCGACGAGCGCACGGGCCCGCTCGTCGAGAAACGCCGTGCCGCACACCTCCAGCGCACCATCGGCCGGTCGGCAGACGTGGATGTTGCGCAGTACGTGCCGGATGCCGACGGCCCGCGGGGCGCTGCGCACCCGGCGTTGCAGCGTCGGCGTCAGCCACCCGTCGAGCTGGCTGGCGGCCCGGCGGCCGGTGTAGACCTCCAGCAGTGCGGTCAGCACCCGGTGAACCATGCGCCTTCCGGGCGCCGGAATGGAGTGCTCGTGTCGTTCGGCATGCTGTGCGTGCAGCTCGGTCAACAGGTCGTCGAGCGTCAGCTGACCCTCCGCGACCTCCACGGACGCTCGGCCGCCCACATCGTCCGGTTCGGTCGGCTCGTACGGGGTGAGCGGTAGCAACCCGCTGGCCGACTGGAACACGTGACTCACAGTCCCTCCTCTCTGTGTGGGCGGCCCCCCTTGACCGCCCACTAGAACAGAGGGACGAAACGTGCCAACGGACCCATAAGGGACCTGAAGAGGTGATGGCCTCCGGGTGGCCGGGCCCGTTCGGCGGTGCCGTGTTATGGAGCCGGACGTAAGCTGGCGCGGTGATCCGAGGGTTGGTGTTCGACCACGCGGGAGTACTGACCGATGTCGGTGCCGAGCGGCTGGTGCGGGCCGCGTTGACCGCGCGCGAGAAAGGGCTGCGGACGGCGCTGTTGTCGAACGCGTCGGGAGGCCCGGAGGCGAGGCGGGGGCTGGGCTGGCTGGATGTCGTGGTGTTCTCCGGCGAGGTCGGACTGGCCAAGCCGGACCCGGAGGTGTACTGCCTGACGGCGGCGCGGCTCGGTGTGGGGACTGCCGAGTGTGTGTTCGTGGACGACGCGCCCCGCAACGTCGCGGGCGCGGTGGCGGTGGGCATGGTCGGAGTGCGCCATGTGTCCGTCGAGAACACGATCGCGGAGCTTGCGGCGCTGATCCCGGGGCTGGAATCGGCAACTGCCTGACTGTGGTGGTGGAAGTTCGTTACTCTCGTGGGCGTCGCGGTGACGCTGAGCGGGAGTGATGATGCCTGATAGCTGGTACAACGCCATTTCGCGGGAGGCCCAGGACGGGCTGAGCGCGACCGAGGCCGTGAGCGCGGTGTTGCCGGGTGGCGCGGCTGTGGGGGCAGCGATCGGTGCCGCGAAGATCGCGGGCGGGGCTGCCGGTGGCGGTGGCGGGTCGTGGTCGTTCGATCCGGAGGAGATCGACGCCGTGATCGCGGACTGGAAGGCGCTGCAAGAACAGCTCAACGAGGACAGTTCGCGCTTCGCGGCGCTACGAACAGCGTTCTTGCATCCTTCGGAAGACGACCCGAGTAGCCAGTATATGCAGAGTCTCTATGAGTCGATCTCCGGACTCGACGAATTCAACTATGGAATGGTCGAGTATGTTCACTCATTTATCGAGAAGCTGGAAAACGCGGCGAAGTCTATAGGGCAGCAGGATGACGCAGGCGCCTCTGCGTTCGGCCCGAGTACCATTGGGGAGTCATGACGACGAGACGGGTCGCAATCACCATAGCTTTTCTCGGGGTCGCTACAAGTGCGGGCGCGTGCTCGAACGTTGAGTCTGGGACGCCGTCCGCCCACGACTCTGCGGCTCCTTCTGGTACCACGTCGTCTGCAGTGGCTATCCCGCAGCAACTTGATCTGCAATCGTACACATCGGATCCTTGCGCACTTCTTCCTGAGCAACTTCTGTCGTCGCTCCGCTATGCACCCGAAGGGGACGTCACCTTGCCAGGTGACGAATCGTTCTCGCAAGAAGTGGCAGGAATGAGTGGACCTTACTGCGGCTGGAAGTCCGAAGAAGGTGCTGCAAGAACCTTGACCCTGACGTTGCTGACTTCGGAATTCACTCAGGGTGAGAACGTATTTTCGCGCGCCCGCGAGCTGCACTCGCAGGGCGCGCTAACGCTGTGGGAAGAACTCGACGTATCGGAGTACCCTGCAGCCTATTGGGGCATCCAAGACAATCGTCAGCGAGGTGACTGTGCTCTGCTCGTCGCGGTCTCTGACCAGGACTTTCTGGCTGTTAGCGCGGACATGTACCTCGAAGAGCCTGAGTCCGCATGTCTTGACGTTGAAAGTGTGACCAAGAGCGCGATCGACAATCTGCGGGAAGGGAGCTGACGTGGGCGGGATGCGGGGAGATGAGATCTACCACAACTTCGCGAACGCACCCGGGACCGGCGGGTTGGAGGGGTTCGCCGACGTGCTCGTCGAATTGCGGCGGAGTTATCAGGAACGTGCGCAGGCGATCAAGCAGATCCAGGAGCGGATGCAGGCGGGGTGGGCCGGGGATGCCGGAGCCGCCGCGTCGGCCGGCGCGGGGCCGTTGACGCCCGCGTTGCACGAGTCGGCGGAGAACATGGAGCGCACGTTCGGTTCCGTCACGTCGCAGGCGGCGGCGTGGAACCAGGCGGCGAACTCGGTGGAGCCGGTGCCGTTCGCTCCGCAGGAGCCGAGCGTCTGGGACGACATCACGAGCTTCGGCGGGGCGTCGGACACGTTCGAGGAGAACCTCGCGAAGCACAACGCCGTGGCCCAGCGCAACGTCGACGTCATGTCGCGCTACGAGGCCGCCACGTCGGCCAACCAGGACTTTCCCCGCAGCTACACCACGCTGCCGTCGAGCGGCGCCGCGATCACGGTGGCGAGTGCCGCGCCGGGCGCGGTGAGTACCGAGATGTCCGCCGCTCCCGACGTGCGGTCGGGCACGTCCGGGGTGACCGGCACACCCACGACGAGCGGCGCTGCGCCGGTCAACGGTTCCGCCGGGTTCACCCCGCGGCCGGGGCCGTCGTCCGGCGGCGGCATTTCGCCCACCACGCCGGGTGTGCCGGGGGGCGGCGGTGGAGGCACGTCCCCGCCCTCGACGACGCCGGGTCCCGGGCTGGCCGGCACGACTCCGGTGCGGCCGGGGCAGGACCCGGCCCGGCCCGGTCCCGGCAGGACCGCGAACCCACGCACGCCGACGGGGCGTGGCGGTTCGCTCTCGGACCGCGCCGGAAGCCGGTTGTACGGCGGCAAGCCCGCCGCGGGGTCGGCTCCCACCGGTGGCCAGGGCGGTACCGGTGCGCGGGTCGGTGACGGGGCCGCGAAGGGCGGTCCGCTCGGCGCCGGTCGTGGCACGGGCACGGGGGCCGTGGGTGGTGCCGCGATGGGCGACGCCGCGGCTCGGGGTGCCGCGGGGGGCGCCGGTGGGCGTGGCGCCGGGGCCCCGATGGGTGCCGGTGCGGGCCGTGGTCAGGGCGACGAGGACAAGGAACACCAGCGCGCCGCGTATCTCCAGGAGAACGACCCCGACGAGGCGTTCATCGGCGATCTCGGCAAGACCGCGCCTCCGGTGATCGGCGAGTGAACGCGGACGCGATCGAGCTGTCCGTCGGTGCGCTGGCGAGCGTGGCCGAACGGGAGGGTCTGGGATCACCGCACCTGACGCTGCAACCCGAGCCGATGTGGTTGCCGCGCGAGGATCTGGCGGCGGCGCGGGCCGCGGTGGACGGGGAACTGGCAGCTGCGGGGTTGCTGGACGGGCGCGGCAGGCTGGACCCGGACTTCCGGGACTGGCTTCCCGTGCTGACCACCGCGGCCATCGAGTACTACGGCTGGATGACCCACGAGGGCGCCCCGTTCAGTGTGCTGGCCGCGTCGCGGGGTCTGCTGGGCGTGGTCGCGGTGCGGCGCGGTGACAGGATCACGCTCGCCCCGGCCGATCACACGGTGCTGCCTGCCGAGCTGGCGGCGCGGCTGCCCGAGGTGAGCCCGGGTGGTGGCACCCGTTGGGCCGTGCGCGTCTCGGACTTCGAGGAGGGCAGGCGGGACACCCATCGGGACCGCTCGGTCGCCGCGATCGTCGCCGAGATCTCCAAGGTGGTCGAGCGAGAGACCACCGGAGGCGGCGAGTTGTACGTCGCGGAGCGCGACCCGGCGGGCCGCCGTCGCTCGCTGCGAAGGCCGTTGCACTACGTGGACACCGACTGGGGCCGTTACGTGAACTACCGGGTCAGCGTGGGCGACGAGGACGAGTTCCGGGTTCAGCCCGCCGACGCGGCGACGGTGGCGGCGACGCTGGAGTCGCTGCGCGGGCAGCTCACGACCGCCCAGCGGGTGTGAGCGTCACCGGCGGCGGCGGACCAGGTCGAAACACACCACCGCCGCCGCCGCCGACACGTTGAGCGATTCGACCTCGCCTGGCATGGGGATCGACACCCAGCCCGCGGCCAGCCGGGCCACCTCGTCGCCGACTCCCGTGGTCTCGCCGCCCAGCACGAACGCGGTGCGGGGCGGAAAGTCCAGATCGAACAGCGACTTCGCGCCGGTGTCGGGGCGCGTTCCGAGCGCGTACACGGCGTAGCCGGCTTCGGTGAGCAGCTCGGCGGCCTCCGCCGCCGTCGCGCACCGCAGGACCGGGGCGCGAAACGCCACCCCGGCGGACGCCTTCACGACCAGCGGGTCGAGCGCGGCGACGCCCCGGCGCGGCACCACCACACCGGGCACTCCCGCCGCGGTGGCGGTGCGCAGAATCATCCCCACGTTCGCGGAGGTCGTGACGCCGTCCAGCACCAGCAGCGGCGCGGGTGGTGTCCCTCCCTCCAGCGCGGTCGCCAGCGGGCGCATCCGGGGCGCGAGGACGTCGGCGAGGACACCCTGGTCCTGTTTGCCGTTTCCGGCGAGCACCTTGACCCGGTGGGCGGTGGCGCGCTGGACCGGCACGCCGCGCTGCGCGGCGGCGCGGTGGATCTCGGCGACGGAAGTGCCGCGTGCGCTCTCGGCCACGATCACTTTGTCGACATCGAGGCTCGGGTCGCTCAGCGCCTCCAGTACCGGTTTGCGGCCGTAGACGGTGAGGAACCGGTCCTTCGGCGACGTCGCCTGCTTGTCACCCACGGGCCCAGTCTCCCACCACGGGGCCGGGTCGCCGTCCGCCGGGCCGTGGCTCTCGGCGGTCGGGACGCGAGTCTGTCAGGATCGCGTCATGGCCGATCGTCTCTCCGCACTCGACGCCTCCTTCCTCTACGTGGAGGAGCCGTTCGTGCCGATGCACGTGGGGAGTGTGGCGATCCTGCGGCGGCGGGATCTCGACTACGCGCGGGTGCTCGCGCTGGTGGCGCGGCGACTGTCGTATCTGCCGCGCTACCGGCAGTACGTCGAGTTCGTGCCGGGGCATCTCGCGAGGCCGGTGTGGGTGGACGACGCCGATTTCGATGTCAGCTACCACGTGCGCCGTTCGGCCCTGCCCGCGCCGGGCAGCGACGCCCAGCTCTTCGAGCTGGTGGCGCGGTTGCTGGCGCGCCCGTTGGACCGGGACCGCCCGCTGTGGGAGCTGTACGTGGTGGAGGGCGTCGACGGCGACGGGGTCGCGCTGGTGACCAAGACTCACCAGTCGCTCGTGAACGGCACGGAGACGATCGATCTCGCGCAGCTCATCCTGGACGACGAGCCCGCGGGCGGTGTGGGGGACGGTGGCGACGAGGCGGAGGCGTGGCGGGGTGCGGCGCGTCCGGGGCGGGTCCGGCTGCTGCTCGACGCCGTCACCGACAGCCTGCGGGGGCCGGGGGAGGTCGTGGAGAACGTGCGCAACGCGGCCCAGGATCTCTCCAGCACCGCGGGCCGGGTGCTCGACGTCGCAGGCGGGGTGGCCACCACGGTGCGCTCGCTCGTGCGGCCCGCGCCGCAGGGGCCGCTCAACGCCCCGGTCAGCGGGGGCCGGGTGTTCGCGGGCGTGTCCGCCGAACTCGCGGACCTGCGCACCATCCGGCAGCGGCACGGCGGCACGGTGAACGACGTCGTCTTCGCCGTGATGGCCGGTGCGCTGCGGCAGTGGCTGCTGTCGCGGGGCGAGCCGCTGGAGCAGACGGCGACGGTGCGGGCACTCGTGCCGCTGGCGGTGCGCGGTCCGGACAGCGTCGGGTTCTCGTCGGTGGGGCTGCTGGACAACCGCGTCGATCCGTGCCTGGTGGATCTGCCGGTCGGTGAGCCTCATCCGGTTCTGCGGTTGCAGCACATCACGCACGCGATGGCGGAGGAGGTGCGGGCCCGCCGTTCGGTGGCGGCGAGGGCGATGGCGCGGGTCAGCGGGTTCGCCCCGGCCACCATGCACTCCCTGGCCGCGAGGGCCGCGAGTTCGCTGTCGGGCCGCATGTTCAACGTGGTGATCGCCAACTCGCCGGGGCCCCAGCACCCGCTGTTCGCGGGTCGGGCACGCTTGGAGCGGATCTACCCGGTGTTGCCGCTGTCGCGCGACCAGGCGCTGGCCGTCGGCGTGGCGTCGTACGACGGCGGGGTCTACTTCGGACTCAACGGTGATCGGAAGGCGCTGTCCGACATCCCGGTACTGGCGGGGACGATCAGCGAAGCGATCGAGGAACTGAAAGGGACGGACTGGTGAGGATCTACGTGCCTGCCACCATCGGCATGCTGCGGCACCTGCTCGACGCGGGAGAACTGTCGCCCGTGGGCGGCACGGCGTTCGCCCTGACTCCCACGTTGCGGGAGTCCTACACCAGCGGGTCGACGGAGGAGCTGGAGTACGCGGCCCTGACCGACGCGGCGCGCGCATCGCTGCGGCTGTTGTCCGTCGACCACGAGCCGGACGCCGCCGACGCGAAGGAGCCGCCCCGGCGGGCGGTCCTGTCGGCCGACGTCGACGACGTGACGTTGCGGCCGGACCTCGACGACGCCGTGGTGCGCGTCGCCGGTCCGGTCCCGCTGGCCGCCGTCGCGGCGATCCACGTGGACACGCCGGAGGCGGAGGCGGCGGTGCTGGCCGCGGCGGCCGTCATCGACGACGCCGACCTAGGCGACGAGGACGCCGAGCTGGCACTCGGCGACGTCGAGGATCACGAGCTGGCCTGGTACGCGGCGCAGGAGCTGCCGTTCCTGCTCGAACTCATGTAAGCATGGGACCTGCGCACCGCTCACAAGGCGGATCAACACGGAAGGCGAGACACACCATGGACGCTGTGACAACCGTTCCCGTTCCGGTCAACGAACCGGTTCACACGTACGCGCCGGGCAGCGCGGAGCGGGAGTCCCTGCAGGCGAGGCTGGCCGAGCTCGAGGACACCAAGCACGAGCTGACCCAGACGATCGGCGGTCGCGCCCGCATGGCGGGCGGCGAGCGCTTCGACGTCGTGCAGCCGCACGACCACGGGCACGTGCTCGGGGTCAGCGCGCAGGCCACCGAGGGGGACGTGGCCGACGCGGTGACGGCGGCCAAGGACGCCGCCCGCGAGTGGAGCGAGCTGCCGTTCGACGAGCGCGCCGCGGTGTTCCTCCGCGCGGCCGACCTCATCGCGGGGCCGTATCGGGACACGTTGAACGCCACGACGATGCTGGGGCAGTCGAAGTCGGTGCAGCAGGCCGAGATCGACGCGGCGTGCGAGCTGATCGACTTCCTCCGGTTCAACGTGTCGTACGCGCGGCGCATCCTGGCCGAGCAGCCCAACTCGGTCCCGGGGGCCTGGAACCGGATGGAGTACCGGCCGCTCGACGGGTTCGTCGTGGCCGTCACGCCGTTCAACTTCACGGCGATCGCGGGCAACCTGCCCAGCTCACCCGCCCTGATGGGCAACACGGTGGTGTGGAAGCCGACCCCGTCGCAGCAGCTGTCCGCCCACTACACGATGCGCGCGTTCGAGGAGGCGGGACTGCCGCCCGGCGTGATCAACATGGTGACCGGTGACGGGAAGGCCGTCAGTGACGTCGCCCTGCCCGACCCCGGTCTCGCGGGGCTGCACTTCACCGGGTCGACGGCGACGTTCAAGAAGTTGTGGCGCACGGTCGCCGACAACCTCGACGGCTACGGCTGCTACCCGCGCATCGTCGGGGAGACCGGCGGCAAGGACTTCGTGGTGGCGCACCCGTCGGCGAACGCGGACAAGCTGGTTCCCGCGCTGGTGCGCGGGGCGTTCGAGTACCAGGGCCAGAAGTGCTCGGCGGCCTCGCGCGCCTACGTGCCGAGGTCGTTGTGGAACGGTGGCGTGCGCGAGCGGCTGGCCGATCTGACGAAGACCGTGTCCTACGGCGACGTGACCGACTTCTCGCACTTCGGGGGTGCGGTCATCAACGCGAAGGCGTTCGCGAAGCACCGCGAACTGCTGGACAGCGTGCCCGGTGATCCGGCGCTGGAGGTGCTGGCGGGCGGAGGCTACGACGACAGCGTGGGCTGGTTCGTGGAGCCGACGGTGCTGGTGTCCGACGACCCGGCACACGCGGTGTTCTCCACCGAGTACTTCGGTCCGATCATCGCGGTCCACGTCTACGAGGACGGCGACTACGAGCGGGTGCTCGAACTCGTCGACTCCACGGCACCGTACGCGCTGACGGGCGCCGTGTTCGCCGACGACCGGGCCGCTGTGCAGCAGGCGCACCGGGTGCTGCGGCACGCGGCGGGCAACTTCTACGTCAACGACAAGCCCACGGGCTCGATCGTGGGCCAGCAGCCGTTCGGTGGCTCCCGTGCCTCCGGCACCAACGACAAGGCTGGCTCGATGTTCAACCTGCTGCGGTGGACGAGCCCCCGCTCCATCAAGGAGACGTTCGACGCGCCGGTGCACATCGACTACCCGCACATGCGCTGACACCGCACATGAGAAACGCCCCGGCCGACCGGCCGGGGCGTTTCTCATGTGGTGCCGGGAGCCGACGTCAGTTCGTCGGCATCTCGCCGACCTGCTCGGCCGGGGGAGCCTCCACGTCGACCTGGGTTCCCCAGTCGCTGTACTTCATGACCATCTTCATGTTGCCGGACATACCGGACTGCTGGCCCAGCGACGACATGTCCATCTCGATCTGGACGGGCAGGTTCTCGCCGTTGAGGTACAGCTCCATCGGGATCATGGTGCCTTCGGGGATGGAACCGGCGCCCGCCGCGTCGTCACCCAGCATCCCGCTGGCCTTGGAGAGGTCCATCTGGATGGTGTAGTGGGTGACGTCCTGGCCGTCGAGCTGGGTCTGCTCGGTGTTGGTGATCTCGCCACCGGCCTGCTCGATCTGCTCGAGCATCTTGGTGGGGTCGTTCTGCTCGGTCATCTGGTCGAAGTTCTGACCCATGGCCGCCGAGCTGTCCTCCGTGACCTTGATCCAGGGCTTGCTGGGGTCCGGGTTCATGTTCTCGGGCATCTGCATGTACATCGTCTGGTCGACGAAGATCATGTCGATGTCCATGCCCTGCATGTTCATCGTCATGCTCATGCGGGTGTCGGCGCCGTCGTAGACGCCCTCGCCGTTGGCCTGCATCTTCATGCCGGCCATGTCCATCTCCATGGAGAACTTCGACGACTTGCTGACGCTCGCCTGTTCCTGGGCGGACGCGACGAGCTGGGAGATGTCGCTGAACTGGGCGTTGTTCGCGTTGCCGCCCGAGCCGCCGTCGGCCGAGTTGGAGTCCGAGTCGCCGCCGCAGGCGCTGAGCGCCAGGGCCAGTGCGACGCCGCCCGCTGCGAGAACAGAGGTGCGCATGAATCCCCCTTATGGAGAGTTGAGTCCGAGTGTCGAAATCTTCAGGCACTGTCTCTCACTCGGACGTGTAGTCGGCCCCCAGGGTTCCATGCCCGACCTCACAAGTTTCGTACACCCCGTGTGCTGCGGGGTTCAGACCTCCGCGCCGGTGCGCGAGATCAGCAGCCGCCGGAGTGATGCCAGCCGCGACGCGCGCGCCGCGCCCGAGGCGACGACGTCGTCGAGCGCGCAGTCGGGGTCCTCGTCGCCGC
The DNA here is from genome assembly GCF_005862235.1 of Saccharomonospora piscinae. Classification (GTDB taxonomy): domain Bacteria; phylum Actinomycetota; class Actinomycetes; order Mycobacteriales; family Pseudonocardiaceae; genus Saccharomonospora; species Saccharomonospora piscinae. The sequence continues at coordinate 503,093 of NZ_VCEK01000003.1, forward strand.
CCAGGTGACCGCAGTGCGGCGGGCACTCCTCCGCGGCCTCGGCGAACTCGGGAAACGCCGCCACGACCTCGTCGGGGGTCACGTGGGCGAGTCCGAACGAGCGCACCCCCGGCGTGTCGATCACCCAGCCGCCGTCGGGCAGCGGCAGTGCGACCGCGCTCACGGACGTGTGCCTGCCCTTGCCGACCGCGCTGACCTCCCCGATGGCCAGGTCCGCGCCCGGCACGACCCGGTTCACGAGAGTCGACTTGCCGACGCCGGAATGGCCGACCAGCGCCGACACGCGGTCGCGAAGGGTCTCCCGCAACGCCGTGCTGTCCTCGTCGTGCCGGGTGACCACGGCGGGTACCCGAAGGTCGGCGTAGGAGTCGAGCAGCGGGTCGGGGCTGGCGAGGTCGGCCTTGGTCAGGCAGAGCACCGGGTCGAGCCCGCCGGTGTAGCAGGCGACGAGACAGCGGTCGAGAAAGCCCGTTCGCGGTTCGGGGTCGGCCAGCGACGTGACGATCAGTAGTTGCTCGGCGTTGGCGACCACCATGCGCTCGTAGGGATCGGTGTCGTCGGCGGTCCGGCGCAGCACGCTGGTGCGTGGCTCGACGCGCACCATTCTCGCCAGCGTGTCGGGCTTTCCGCTGACGTCTCCGACCAGGCCCACCCGGTCGCCGACGACGATCGGGGTGCGGCCGAGTTCCCTGGCCCGCATGGCGGTGACGATGCGATCGGGATCGCTGTTCACCGCGCACCGCCAGCGCCCCCGGTCGACGGCCACCACCATCGCGGGCACCGCGTCGGCGTGCGCGGGACGCCGCTTGCTGCGCGGCCGGGATCCCCGGCCGGGGCGGATCCGCACGTCACTCTCGTCCAGGCTGCGCCAGTCACTCTGCCGCCGGTCCCTGCGGGCCAACCGCCTGCCACCCACTTCCCGTGTCCGTGTGCGCTGCTGCCGGGCGCGCTGCCCGTCATGGTCCCCCACGGCACTCGCCAGGGCCGGGCAACCGTGCCACGATGGCGGTCGGGCAGCGTGCACAGCGAGGGAGGCCGATACCGATGTGTGGCCGTTACGCCGCCACCAAGGACCCCGCCACGTTGATGCGGGAGTTCGACGCGGTGGACGGTACCGAGGGTAAGGCTTCGGGCGCCGATTACAACGTCGCGCCGACGAAGAACGTCACCACCGTGGTCGAGCGCTATCCCCGCGACGCCGACGGCACCGTCCTGGAGGACGAGCCCGCGGTCCGTAGCCTGCGCGTCATGCGGTGGGGCCTCGTGCCGTTCTGGGCCAAGGATCCGTCGGTCGGCAGTCGGATGATCAACACGCGGGCGGAGACGGCGACGGAGAAGCCGTCGTTTCGCAAGGCGCTGTCGCGGCGGCGCTGCCTGGTGCCCGCCGACGGGTGGTTCGAGTGGAAGGCCACTCCGGCGGTGGAGGGCCGCAAGGCCGCCAAAGAGCCTTACTACATGACCACGCAGGACGGCTCCTCGCTGGCGTTCGCGGGGCTGTGGGAGACGTGGCGGGACAAGGCCGAACCCGATGCCCCGCCGCTGATCACCTGCTCCGTGCTCACCACCCAGGCCGTGGGGCGCCTCGGCGACATTCACGACCGGATGCCGCTGGTTCTGCCGTCGGCACGGTGGCAGGACTGGCTCGACCCGGGACGCACCGACGCGGCCGACCTCCTGACCCCACCGGAACGCGACTGGCTCGACGAACTCGAACTGCGCCCCGTGTCCACCAGGGTCAACAACGTGCGCAACAACGGCCCCGACCTGGTCGACAGAGTGGCTCCGGAGGCCGCGGACCTGGACGCGGCGCAGGACGCGCTGTTCGACACGCCAAGCCGATGACCACCACGGAGATCGACACTCCGCACGGGCCCGCGCGGGTGTCGTTGCACCGCTCGGAGGAAGGGGTGGCCGCACTGCTGCTCGGGCACGGTGCCGGTGGTGGGGTGGAGGCCCCCGACCTGGTGGCCGTGGCGCGGGCGGCCCACGCCGCCGACGTCCACGTGGCGCTGGTGGAACAGCCCTACCGCGTGGCCGGGCGGCGGGCACCCGCGCCGGCGAAACAACTCGACGCCGCGTGGCTCGCCGTCGTCGACCATCTCGCGGCGCACACCTTCGACGAACTCCCCCTCGTGTTCGGCGGGCGCTCGTCGGGGGCGCGGGTCGCGTGCCGGACGGCCGCGACCGGGCAGGCCGACGCCGTGCTGTGTCTCGCGTTCCCGGAGCACCCTCCGGGCAAGCCGGAGCGAAGCCGCCAGGCCGAACTCGACGCCGTCACGGTGCCGACCCTGGTCATCCAGGGCGAGCGAGATCCGTTCGGCAGGCCCGCGGCGGCGCCGCACCACGAGATCGTGACCGTCGCGGGCGATCACAGTCTGAATGCGGACCTGCCTGCCGTGTCACGGGCGGCCTCGGAGTGGCTGACCCGCGTGCTCCGCCCGCTCGTGGCGTGAGACCGCGAGCGGTTACGAGGCGGTGGGGGGCTCGGTGGTGCGCTCGATGCGCACCTCGGCCTCCTCGACGGTGAACCCGCATCGCTGCGCCACGGTCCGTCGGATCGACGCCTGCAACCGGGACTTCAACTCCGCGGGCGCCAGTTCGCCGCCGCACTTGCGCGCCAGCAACTGCTTGATCTGCTCGTCGATGCCGTACTCCTCGAGGCACGGCGGGCAGTCGTCGATGTGCCTGCGCAGTTCGGCGTCGCGCTCCGGAGTGCATTCCCGGTCCAGGAGCAGGTAGATCTCGGCCAGCGCGTCGTCGCAGTGAACCTCGTGGTCCTTGCCGTTCGAACCGTCGTGGAACGTCATCGGCGCGCCACCTCCCGCTGCTGCCCGGCGCGGATGAACCCGCGGTCCTGGGCGACGTCGGCGAGCAGGCTACGCAACTGGCCACGGCCCCGGTGCAGCCGCGACATCACGGTACCGATCGGGGTGTTCATGATCTCGGCGATCTCTTTGTAGGCGAAGCCCTCGACATCGGCGAGGTAGACAGCGAGCCGGAACTCCTCGGGCAACTGCTGCAGTGCCGCCTTGACGTCGGTGTCGGGCAGGTTGTCCATCGCCTCGACCTCGGCGGAGCGCAGCCCGGAGGAGGTGTGGCTCTCCGCCTGCGCCAGCTGCCAGTCGGTGATCTCCTCGGTCGGCTGCTGCAGCGGCTGGCGCTGCCGCTTGCGGTAGCCGTTGATGTAGGTGTTGGTCAGGATGCGATACATCCAGGCCTTGAGGTTGGTGCCCTGCTTGAATGACGAGAAGGCGGCGTACGCCTTGAGGTAGGTCTCCTGAACGAGGTCCTCGGCGTCGGCCGGGTTCCGCGTCATGCGCATGGCCGCCGAGTAAAGCTGGTCGACCAGCGGCATGGCGTCGCGCTCGAACCGTTCGGCCAGTTCGCGCTCGGTGTCCGTCCCGGACTCCGAGCCCTGGGCTTCGACGGGGCTCTGAGTGCTCGGCAAACCGTTCCCTTCCCGATTGGCGCCGCTGTGTCGGCGCGGTGTTGACCGAGCGGACCGTGCCTCACCCAGGGGTGCGGTGATCACACGGGGGTGGCTCGGCGGCGTGGTCAGCGTTGTCGGCACGTCGTGTGCAACGCCCGGTCGTCCCGACCTATTCCACCGCTAGAATTCGGCGGGTGGCAGGCAAGGCAACTCCCGCGACCGCGTTGCTGACCAGGCGCAAGGTCCCGCACACGGTGCATACCTACGACCACGACCCTCGCGAGGAGTCCTACGGCTCCGAGGCCGCGGCCGCACTCGGAGTTGCCGAGGAGCGGGTGTTCAAAACGTTGGTGGCCGAGGTTGACGGGCAGCTCACAGTCGGTGTGGTGCCGGTCACGGGGCAGCTGAACCTCAAGGCGCTCGCCGCGGCGTCCGGTGGCAAGAAAGCCAAGCTCGCGGACGCTACCGCGGCCCAGCGCGCCACCGGGTACGTACTGGGCGGTATCTCGCCGCTCGGCCAGCGGAGCCGCCTGCCGCTGGTGGTCGACGTCACGGTGCGGCGCTTCGACACGGTGTTCTGCTCGGGAGGCCGGCGCGGGCTGGAGATCGAACTCGCGCCCGGCGATCTCGTGGAGCTCACCGGCGCCACCGTGGCCGCCATCGCGGGCTGAGGGTGCCGCCCGGCACGGGACGTGACATGACCACGACGTCCCGCGCCGGGGCAAGACGCTCAGGAGTTGGGCTTCTTGCCGTGGTTGGCGTTGTTCTTCTTGCGGTCACGCCGCTTGCGGGCTCGCTTCGACATGTTCACTCCTTGCCTGCTGACGTCACGTTTAGTGTGTCATGCAGGGGCCGCCGACGTTGTGAGCCCCCTTGGCCGCAACCGACCGGGGAGAGGCATGTCCACGCTTGCTGAGCTGCTCGCCGACCACACCGGGCTCCCTGGCGAGTCCGTCGACCACCTGCAGCTCGTCGTGGCCGAGTGGCAGCTGCTCGCCGACCTGTCGTTCGCCGACTTCCTCATGTGGGTGCCCGTCGAGGACACCGACGAGTTCGTCTGCGTGGCGCAGGTCCGGCCCACCACCGCGCCGACCGCGCATCCGGAGGACGTGGTTGGGACCCGGTTCGGCACCGCCGATCACCCGCAGCTGGCGCGGGCGTGGCGGGAGGTGCGGATCTGCCGGGAGGAGGAGCCGCACTGGTACCGCGACCTGCCGATGCGCAGGGAAGCCGTTCCCGTCCGGCTCGGGGACGCGGTCATCGCCGTGCTGTCGCGCGAGACCAACCTGGCCACGCCGCGGGTGCCGAGTCCGCTGGAGATCGCCTACCTCGGGAGCGCGGCCGACCTGTGCCAGATGATGGCCGACGGCACGTTCCCCAGCCCGGAGGCGGGAACCGACGTCCACACCAGCCCGCGCGTCGGCGACGGGCTCGTGCGCGTCGACCCGAGCGGGACCGTGGTGTTCGCGAGCCCGAACGGTCAGTCGGCCTACCACCGGATGGGCTACGAATCGGATCTGATCGGAAACCGGCTGGTACCGCTCACGCGCTCGCTCGTGCGGGACCCGTTCGACGCCACCGACGTGGCGCACCGGATCTTGGAGGCCATCGACGGCAAGCCGGGAACCCGCACCGAGGTCGAGTCCCGCAGGGGCGCGGTCGTGCTGTTCCGGGCACTGCCGCTGCGACCGGCAGGCAGGTCGGCCGGGGCCCTCGTGCTCGTCCGGGACGTCACCGAGGTGAAGCGCCGCGACCGTGCCCTGCTGTCCAAGGACGCCACGATCCGGGAGATCCACCACCGGGTCAAGAACAACCTCCAGACCGTGGCGGCGCTGCTGCGGTTGCAGTCCCGGCGCACCCCGTCGCCGGAGGCCAAGCAGGCGCTGTCCGAATCCGTGCGGCGGGTGTCGTCCATCGCGATGGTCCACGAGGCCCTGTCGATGTCGGTCGACGAGCGGGTTGACCTCGACGGGCTGTTCGACAAGGTGCTGCCGATGGTGGGCGAGGTCGCCACGGCCGAGTCGCCGGTGCGCCTCGCGAGATCCGGGTCGTTCGGCGTGGTCGCCGCCGAGATCGCCACACCGCTCGTGATGGTGGTCGCCGAACTCGTGCAGAACGCGGTGGGGCACGCGTTCTCGGGCGGAAGGCACGGACGGGTGGACATCGTCGTGGAGCGGTCGGCGCGCTGGCTCGACGTGCAGGTGCGCGACAACGGCAAGGGGCTGCCCGCCGGGTTCTCGCTCGAACGCGCCGACGGCCTCGGGCTTCAGATCGCCCGCACGCTCGTCGAGTCGGAACTGCGCGGGTCGCTGTCGCTGCGCGGAGTTCGCGAGGACGACACCACGGCCGGCGGACTCGCGATGCCCGAAGGTACGGGTCCGAAACCGTCCGGAACGGAGGCGACTGTCCGAGTTCCGCTCAGTCGCCGTTCCTGACCCGGAACCGCCGACGGGTACGCCGAATGGTGGCGACACCCGTGGTCGGGACAACGGCGAAACGGTCGCGGAAGAAGGCGAGCCCCTGCCGCGCTTGAGGGCCGGCACCCGAAACGGATGCCGGCCCTCAAACCTTTTGCCCTTTTTCCGGCGTGGCAAAAGGAAAACGCGGTCTCGCTCAGAAGCTGCTGCGCGTGCCGATCTGCGCGCGACGACGCTTCAGCGCACGTCGCTCGTCCTCGCTCATCCCGCCCCAGACACCCGCGTCCTGGCCGCTGGCCAGAGCCCAGGCCAGGCAGTCGGAGGCGACGGTGCAGCGGTGGCACACTGACTTCGCCGCGGCAATCTGCGACACAGCGGGACCGCTGGTGCCCACGGGGAAGAACAGTTCGGGGTCCTCGTCTCGGCAGGCCGCGCGGTGGCGCCAGTCCATTTCTACGAACTCCTTATTCGGGCGCGGTGCTCCGCGCCACAGTCGTCATGGCGGTCGTTTTTTGGGGTGCTTGTGAATGCTTTCACGAACCCACGGGTTCGACAAGTGTTTCCCGGAGATCGGTGAGTCAGCTCACCCGCCCCAGCGACCTGTCTGACCAGCGGGTTTGTCCATTCGTCGCGTCGGCGCCGGGAAAGCGGTGCGGTGAGCGGACTGTTCCCGTCGATGAGTGGCAACACTGACTTTGCCGCAAGTGATCACGCTGGGTTGTTCACCGAGCACGGTCGCTCAGACCGCGACGGTGAGTGCACGGGGCACGCTGACGAACTCCACGTGAGTGCGCTGACCCACCAGGTCTCCGTCGACCTGCAAGTTTACCGGTGACTCTGCTGCGATGCCGACTATTGACAGGTCGTCGTGACGCAGCAGACGCCGACCGCGATGTTCGCCACGTCGGCGCAACGCCTGCCGGGCGTGCCGCAGCACCGTCGGCAATCCCAGCGTGCGCAGGCCGAACAGCCCCAGTCCCGTGTCGAACGAGCAGCCCGTGTTCAGGTGGACGGGCCGCGGGCCGAGATAACTCCAGGGATCGGTGTTCGACACGAACGCGGTACGCACACCGACCGGTTCCTCGCCCGGCACGCGCACCGTGAGCTCGGGACGGCCGTGCGGCGACCGGACGTAACACGCCACCGCGGTCCGCAGGTACAGCCCCGGACCGGTCCGCTTACCCCGCCGGCCCTCCACGGCCGCCACCACGTCGGCGTCCCAGCCCATGCCCGCGTTGAACGTGAACCACCGGTCGTCGGCCCGGCCGAGGTTGACCTGCCGGGATCTGCCCGTTTCCAGCGCCCGCAGCAGCTCGTGGGTGGCTTCCACGGGATCCCGGTGCAGGCCGAGTGCGCGAGCGAAGACGTTGGCGGACCCGCCGGGGACGACTCCCAGCATCGGGACGGCGTGGTGCTCCGAGGGACGCCCGCCCGTGTGGGCGAGCAGGCCGTTGACGACCTCGTTGACAGTGCCGTCGCCTCCGTGCGCGACGACGAGGTCCGCCTGGTCCGACGCCGCTTCGCGCGCGACGGCCATCGCGTGGCCGCGGTAGTCCGTCTCGACGACGTCGAGCTTCACCTGGCTGGCCAGAGCATGCGCGAGTACGTCGCGACCAGCGGGAGTGGTCGCGGTTGCCTGCGGGTTGACCACGAGAACAGCGCGCACCAACCGCAGAGTAGGCGACGCGGCACCGGTCACGGTTGCCGTGCGCCGAACTAGTCCTGCGAGGCTCGTCACTGCCGGTCGCCCGGCCGCGGCGTCTTTCTCGGATCGATCGCTCCCGGTTACCTCCTGCCGTCCCTCGGCCGCGTGTTCCGACAGCGCCGTGACGAGTTGCACCCCGGGCACGACCGCCCGCTCATCGACGACCTCCTGAATCTTTGCCCGGCGCGCGGCCTCGGCAAAACGTCCGACCGGGTGGCATACCATCGGAAGCGTTCACCCACGGTCACTTGAGGGAGGGCCAGCAGCCCGTGCCGATCCGCGATCTCGTCTCTCCCGCTCCGCGCCAGGTCCGCATCGCGGGCGCGCTCACGGCCCTGCCCGGTTTCGCGCTTCTGGGGTTCGCCGTGCTGCTGGGTCTGAACGCCGGTGACGAGCCCGCGATGTCCGGTGGCAGCCTCGTCGCCGAGATCATCTACTACGTCGCCCTGGCCGCCGGAGTCCTGGCGTGCGCGGTCGCGCTGCTGCTGGGGAAGACCTGGGCCCGTTCGCCCGCGCTGGTGGTGAATCTCGTCGTGATCGGCATCGGTTGGTACGCCGCAGGGCCGTCCGACCAGGCCGGGTTCGGGGTGCCCATCATGATCGTGGGTGCCGTCGTCGTGGTGCAGCTGTTCCGCAGGCCGTCGCGTGCCTGGGTGCTCGGACAGCAGGACGACGAGTCCGAGGAGGACGCCGCGCGGCGCGGAGGCGCGGCGGGCCGGGCCGCCGAACGCGAGCGGCGGGGCGAGTAGCGCCGCGAGCTGCGGACACGGCTACGGGAGCTGCGGACACGGCTACGTGGGCTGCGGACACGGCTACGTGGGCTGCGGACACGGCTACGTGGGCTGCGGACACGGCTACGTGGGCTGCGGACACGGCTACGTGGGCTGCGGACACGGCTACGT
>NZ_VCEK01000003.1:511640-579400 GCF_005862235.1 Saccharomonospora piscinae
CTACCGGGGGACTAGTGGGCGATCATGGTTTCGTCCTCCGGCTATAATTCCGCGAGCGGTTCAGGAAGCAGCCGCCTCTGTCAGGCTGCCCCGAAGCCGCGTCACGGTCTCGCCCACCGCGAGCGAGCTGCCGTCGGCGCTCGTCGAGCAGCCCGCCGTCCCCCTCGCCATCGTGTCGTGGTGGCGCCGCCCGGAGGAGGAGACCTCGTGACGCAGACCAACCCCGTACGCACCGAACGCCGTGGCGACGTGACCGTGGTGTGGCTCACCGGTGAACTCGACCTGCTGGCCGTGCAGCAGTGCGAGCCCCGGCTCAGGGAACTGTGTTCCTCAGCCGGAACCGCCCTGGTGGTCGACCTGGAAGGGCTGACCTTTCTGGCGTCGAGCGGGTTGAGCATGCTGGTCGGGCTCTCCGAACTGTGCCGAACGCGGGGGACGGCGCTGCGGGTGCGCGCCACGAGCAGGACGGTGCTGCGCCCGATTCAGCTCACCGGTCTGGACGCCCAGCTGGGTGTGCGGGGCGAGGGCTCCCTCGAGGATGTGGTGCGCGAGGTCGCGCCTGCCGCGGCGGCCGGGAGCGGCGAATGACGGCTAGTAGTGCGGGAACGGACCGGAACGGGGCCGAGGTGACGGTGGACGGGCCGGCCGAGCGGGACGGGCAGGACAGACGGCTCGACGTCGGCGGTGAGACGTCCACGGCGTGGGTTGGGCTCGCGGAACAGTCGGCGGCGCTGACGCGCAGGTTGCTCGACGCGGGCAGTGTCGAGGAGGTCCTGCGGCAGATCGTGGCGACGGCCGCGGTGCTGGTGCCCGGTGTGGACGTCGCCAGCGTCACGTTGCGCGACGGCGACGGCGCGTTCCACACCCCGGTGGCCACGGATCGGGTGGCCGAGAAGCTGGACAGCGTGCAGTACGACTCCCACGAGGGCCCCTGCGTCGAGTGCGCCCGCCCCGACGGGCCGGGCTGGGTGGTCAGTCCCGAACTGCTGACCGAGCAGCGCTGGCCGAGGTTCGGGCCCGCCGCGGCGGACCTGGGCATGCGGGCGGTGCTGGCCACGGCGATCCCGATGAACCACCGGCCCCCCGAACTGTCCGGCGCGCTGAACCTGTACTCCTTCGCGCCCGCGGGCCTGTCCGACACCGACCGGGACGTGTTGTTGCTGCTCGCCAGTCATGCCTCGCTCGCGCTCGCGCACACGGCGGCGGTCACCTCGGCGGAGCTGGAGGGCCAGCAACTACGCGCGGCCGTCGACAGCCGCGACGTGATCGGGCAGGCGAAGGGCATTCTCATGCAGCGCAGGGGAATCGGGGCGGACGAGGCGTTCGCGGTGCTGCGCAGGACGTCGCAGAACCTCAACGTCAAGCTCGTCGACCTCGCCACCGAGCTGGCGCGCAGGCACACCGAACTCGGCCCGCCGGAGGCGGAGTAACGGCGCTCAGCTCTGCTCAGCCCGCCTGGCGCGCCTGCTCCGCCAGCGCGGTCAGTGGCTCGTCGGCCAGCCGGTAGACGGTCCACTCGTCCATCGGCCTGGCCCCGAGCGAGGTGTAGAACTCGACGGCCGGGTTCCAGTTCAGCACCCACCATTCGAGGCGGCCGTAGCCGCGGTCGGCGCACTCCTCGGCCAACGCCGCCAGCAGTGCTCTGCCCAGCCCGGTGCCGCGCAGTTCGGGGCACACGTACAGGTCCTCGAGGTAGATGCCGTGGACCCCGCGCCAGGTGGAGAAGTTGAGAAACCACAGCGTGAACCCGACGACCTCGCCGCCCACCTCGGCGACATGTCCGTAGAGCGCGGGGCTCTCGCCGAACAGCGCGGAGCGCAGCCCCTCGGCGGTGAGGTGGCATTCCTGTGGTGCCTTCTCGTACTCGGCGAGGTCGTGGACGAGCTCCACGACGGTGTCCACATCGGACTCACGGACACGGCGGATGCGGGAATCCACGGATACCTTCCGGTCGGGACGGGTCAGGACGGGGGGACGTTGAGGTGCAGCAGCTGCGACAGCTCGCCCCGTGACCCGAGCATGGTGAGGCTGGCGGGGTCGAGCCCGAAGCACCCTCCCGCCGTCGCGGGCAGGCCGAGCCAGCGGGCGACCAGCACCCGGCCGAAGTCTCCGTGGACCACGAGCGCCACCGGGCGCTCGGGCAGCGCGTCGCGCACCCGGTCGAGCAGCGCGTCGGCCCTGCGCTCGACGTGCTCGGCGGCTTCGCCACCGGGTACGGGATGGGACCACACGCTCCAGCCCGGTTCGCGCTCGCTGATCTCGGCGGCGGTCAGCCCTTCGAAGTTGCCGTAGTCCCACTCGACGAGGTCGTCGCTGGTGCCGGACACCGCGAGACCGGCGAGCTCGGCGGTGCGCAGGGTCGCGCGCCGGGGGCTGCTCAGTACGAGCGCGGGGGAGTCGTCGGACATCAGAGCGTAGGTGCGTCCGGCCGCGTGGGCCTGCCGCTCACCGACGGCGGTCAGCGGTGGGTCGGTCCGGCCTGCCGTGGCCCACTCGGTCAGGGCATGGCGCAGCAGGAACAGATGGTGCTGGTGCACGCCTGCAATATAGTCGCTGTCCTGCGGACCGACAGGGTGGTCGGCCCGGTGGACCGGTCGGGCGCCCACCACCCGGTGGAGTGAGTGGCGCGGTCGGCTCAGCCCGTGGTGCTCCCGGCGCTCTCGGCCTTGCGCAACCGCTCGTAGCGGGCGACGCAGTCCCGGTAGTCCGGCAGCAGGCCGTCGGCTTCGGCCTGGGCGAGCGTCGGGGCGGCGGTGTCGCGGTCCGAGAGCACCAGTTCCATGTCCGACGGCCACGGCAGGCCCAGCTCCGGGTCGAGCGGCGTGATGCCGTGCTCAGCGGCGGGCGCGTACCCGGTGGAGCACAGGTACGTCATGACGGTGTCGTCCTCCAACGCGAGGAAGGCGTGGCCGAGGCCCTCGGCGAGGTAGACGCAGTGCAGGCTGGTGCTGTCCAGCCGGACGGCGTCCCACGTGCCGAAGGTGGGTGACCCGACGCGGACGTCGACGACGATGTCGAGCAACGCGCCGCGCGAGCAGTAGATGTACTTGGCCTGGCCGGGCGGGGTGTCGCGGAAGTGGATTCCCCGGACGGTGCCCCGGCAGGACACGCTGTTGTTCGTCTGCGCCACGGCGAGTGGGTGGCCGATCGCCTCGACGAATGGGCCCTGCTGGTAGGGAGCGGCGAACAGCCCACGGCGATCGGGGAAGGTCGGCGGAACGAACTCGTAGGCGTCGGGCACCGCCAGCTCGCGCACGTCCATGCCCGACAGCTTAGAGAGGTGGGCTCGCCGCGCCGCCCGGGGCCACACAAGCCGGACGGACGTCTTGCTATTGGCTCGCTGACCAGCCGAAAGGACGTATTCCGCTGTGATCTCAACCGCACCCCGGCGACACGACCGGCACTCGTGCTGTCACACTGACCCCACCGCCGCGTCCACGGCTACGGGGCCATGCCGGCCACGGTGTCCTCCGACCCACCTCGCCACGGGCCCCGACGGACGCCCCGACGGCGGGGTGCGCTACAGCGCCCGCCCCGCCGCGTGGAGGAACCCCACCTCGGGGACGGCTTGTGCGCGTCCCCGCCCTGTCAGGGAGATTGACGTGTCCCCAGCTCATGTGAGCGACGAAGACGTTTTCCGCGGCCACGAGGGCGGCAAGCTCTCCGTGTCCGCCACCCGGCCCCTCACGCAGGCGCGTGACCTCTCGATCGCCTACACGCCCGGTGTGGCGAAGGTCAGCCGCGCCATCGCCGACGAGCCCGCACTGGCCTCGCGCTACACGTGGGCCGACCGCCTCGTCGCCGTGGTGAGCGACGGCACGGCCGTGCTCGGCCTCGGCGACATCGGGGCGAGGGCCTCGCTGCCGGTGATGGAGGGCAAGTCGGTGCTGTTCAAAACCTTCGCGGGCCTCGACTCGATTCCGCTGGTGCTCGACACCACGGACGTCGACGAGATCGTCGAGACGCTCGTGCGGCTGCGGCCCTCGTTCGGTGCGGTGAACCTGGAGGACGTGTCGGCGCCGCGCTGCTTCGAGCTGGAGGCCCGGCTCATCGAGGCACTGGACTGCCCCGTGATGCACGACGACCAGCACGGCACGGCGATCGTGGTGCTGGCGGCGCTGCGCGGGGCCAACCTGGTGCTGGATCGTGCGGTGCGGGACCAGCGAATCGTCATCTCGGGTGCCGGATCGGCAGGGGTGGCCTGCGCCAAGATCCTGCGCGCGGCGGGAGCCGGTGACGTGACGGTGCTGGACTCGCGCGGCATCATCCATTCCGGTCGCGAACACCTGAACCCGGTGAAGGAGGAACTCGCCGAGATCACCAACCGGCGGGGACTGCGTGGCGGCCTGGCCGAGGCGCTGCAGGGAGCGGACGTGTTCGTGGGGCTGTCCAGCTCCACGGTGGACGGCGAACTGCTCTCACGCATGGCGCCGGACCCGGTGGTGTTCGCGTTGTCCAATCCGGACCCGGAGGTGCATCCGGACGTCGCCGCGCGGTACGCGACGGTGGTGGCCACGGGCCGCAGCGACTTCCCGAACCAGATCAACAACGTGCTGGCGTTTCCCGGGGTCTTCCGGGGCGCGCTCGACGCGGGAGCCACCGCGATCACCGACGAGATGAAGCTCGCGGCGGCCGACGCGATCGCCTCGGTGGCGGCGGATTCACTGGCCGCCGACCGCATCGTGCCGAGTCCGCTCGACCCCAGGGTGGCCCCCGAAGTGGCGGCCGCCGTGGCGAAGGCGGCCGAGTCCGGCGGGGTCGCCACGGTGCCCGCGAGCTGAGATTCCGACTCGTTCACCTATTCGGGTACGGCGTGTCATGCCCGCGGGTTATGCTGCGGCGTCCATACGTCAGCAGCACCCCGCGTGTTGCCCGTTTCAAAGGAGAACGATGTCGGTAGGCCAGAATGGTCCCGGCTTCCCGCAGGAGCCGCAGCAGCAGCCGGGCATGCCCCCCATGCCCACGGCGAACCCGCTGCCGGCGAGTCCGGCCGCGAGCGACATCAGCGGTATGCGTCGCGAGCGGCCGGGCACTCTCACCGCTGCCGCCGTGCTCGGGTTCGTCACGTCCGGCTTCGAGATCATCGGTGGTCTGCTGTGGATTCTCGGCGGCGCCGTCGTCGGTGACCTGGAGACCACATTCGAAACCGGGACGAACATCGGCACCATCGTGACCGTGCTCGGCCTGGTCTCGCTGGTCGTGGGCGGTGTCTACATCTGGGGTGGCGTCATGGCGCTCAAGATGAAGACCATGGTCCTGTTCGTCGCCGCCGGGGTCGGTGTCGTGCTGAACATCGTGGCGCTCGCGCTGTCGGAAGGTGAGCTCGGGCTGCTGAGCATGCTGCTCGGCGCGGTCACGCTGTTGCTCATGGCGCTGCCCGCGAGCCGCCGGTTCTGAGGAACGCGAGTTCAGTCCAGCAGGCGCAGCACGTCCACGATGCGGTGCCGGGGCAGATCGATCAGTCGCAGGTCCGCGAGTTCGGCGGGAGCCTGCGGCCAGACGTTGCCCAGGCGGGCGTGCGCACGGGTCCAGACCGCGTGCGCTGCCGAGTCGCCGGCGTCCTCCCGGCGTTCGGCGAGGACCACCGCATGCGTGGCGTCGGGGGTGCTGCGCAACAGCCGTAACCGGTACTTGGGGGCCAGCAGCGCCTTCAGTGCCGACTGGGAGGCGGCGTCGCCGAGGTCGGGGTGCGCGTTGGGCAACAGCACCGCCACTCGCGCGGCGCCCGCGGCCAGCAGGACCCGAACCAGCCAGGGCCCCGGGTCCTCACCCAGGTCCAGTGCCAGCGCCGTGTCGTGCTCGGCCGTGATCGGCTTGGAGTAGTCCGGGCCCGCGGTCGTGACGTGCCGACCGCCCTGCCCGGCGAGTTCGACCAGCGCGGTCCGGGCCGCCTCCGCCGCCTTGCCCGCCGCCGACTCCACCGAGGCCGGGCCGTGCGTGTAGATCGCCCGCTCCGGTGTGCTCTTCTTCCGAGCGCGGGAGGTGGGATGGCAGACGTAGAGGTCCGCCGCGCTGCCGATGGCCTGCGCGCCGTGGTAGCGGTGGAAACCCGGCAGGATCGCCTCGAACGTCAGGCCGAGGCCCAGCAGCGCGCGCTGCGTCTGCCTGCCCAGCGTCGGGTGGCGCGCGCTGTAGCCGTAGGCCAGCACCACCCGGCCTGCCGGGGGATCGGCGAGGCATTCGATCGCGCGTGCCGCGAACAGCGTCATGCCCTCCGGTGTGTAGGGCGGATCGCTGAACACGACGTCCGCCCGCCCGGCCACCGCGCGGGGCAGCCCGAAGCGCAGGTCCGCGTGTACGGTCAGGATGCCTCCGCCGCCGCGCCGGTCCACATGAGCCAGCACGCGGTCGTCGACGTCGACCACGGCGAGGTCGGCGTCGGGGCGCAGTTCGTGGACGGCCAGCGACGTCAGGTCGTGGTCGCCGACGAAGACGAGCCGCGCCCGGCCGAGGTCGTAGTGCTCGTCCAACCACGTCGCGCGGCGCAACACCGTGTCGGCGGTGGCCTGGACGTGGTCGAGCGCGGGCAGTGGCGGCGGGACCTCGGCGAGGTGCCGCTCGATGCGCGCGAGCACCTTGGCCGGGTCCGCCACGGAAGCCGTAGCCGGACCACTCGCCGTGCCCCGGTATCCCTCGGCGACGCCGGGTCGTAGCCGTACCGCCGAGCCCTCGCGTTCGAGGTCGTCGCCGAGTTCGGCCAGCAGTTCCTCCGCCGAGCGGCGGGGCAGCGCGGTGGCGCGCACGAGCTCGTCGAACTCCTGCCACCGCGCGGCGAGCAGCCCGATGGCCAGGCGGTACTTCTGGGCGTCGACACGGGAATCCACGCCGACGAGCCTAGAGAATCCGCGATGCCGACCAGGGGCCAGGGCGGCCGGGCAGGGCGAACGGCCCGCGTCCGAAGTAGGGCGACGACCCTACTTTCGGCCCGGACCAAGCGGGTGGTTCGTCGGTGGTTTCACCGGTACCAGACGTCCCAGTTACCTCTTTTGTCCGGCTGAGACAAGAGCTTTCGCGGTGCCGGTCGCGCGCTTACGTTGACCGCCACGTTCACCGGAACGTCGAGGAGGAGATCGTGCGAGGGTACCGTCAGTTCAACGGCAGATCACTTGCGGGAGCCGGACTCACCGCGGGGATCGCCATGGTCGCGGCGCTGGGAGCGAACCTTCCCGCGTCCGCGCAGGAAGGCACCATCCTGGGCACCGACGCCGAGGGAGCCATCGACAACAGCTACATCGTCGTGCTGCAGAACGGTTCGTCGGTCACCGACGTCGCCGACCGGCACGGCGCGGACGTGAAACACGTCTACGACCGGGCGCTCAATGGCTTCTCCGGGACGATGAGCGAGGCCGAGGCCAAGCGTGCCGCGGGTGATCCCGCGGTCGCCTACGTGGAGCAGAACCGCGTGTTCCACACGATGGCCGACCAGCCCAACCCGCCGTCCTGGGGCCTGGACCGGATCGACCAGCGTGACCTGCCGCTGGACGACAACTACAGCTACGCCACCACCGCGTCGAACGTGGAGGCGTACATCATCGACACCGGCATCCGGATCTCGCACGACGACTTCGACGGCCGCGCGCGGCACGGCTACGACTTCGTCGACAACGACTCCAACTCGGACGACTGCAACGGTCACGGCACGCACGTCGCCGGTACCGTCGGCGGCAGTGAGTACGGCGTCGCCAAGGGCGTCGAGCTGATCGGCGTCCGCGTGCTCGACTGCCAGGGCTCCGGTAGCTACGACGGCGTCATCGCCGGGATCGACTGGGTCACCGAGAACGCCAGCGGCCCCGCCGTGGCGAACATGAGCCTGGGCGGGGGCGCCTCCACCGCCGTGGACGACGCCGTGCGCCGCTCGATCGACGCGGGTGTCACGTACGCGCTGGCCGCGGGCAACGACTACGGCGCCGACGCCTGCAACACCTCGCCCGCCCGGACGGAGGAGGCGATCACGGTCGGCTCCACCACCAGCACCGACGCGCGGTCGAGCTTCTCCAACATCGGTAGCTGTGTCGACATCTTCGCGCCCGGCAGCAACATCACCTCGGCGTGGATCGGCAGCGACAGCGACTCCAACACGATCAGCGGAACGTCGATGGCCACCCCGCACGTCGCGGGCGGGGCCGCGCTGTACCTGGCCGACAACCCGTCGGCGTCCCCGCAGCAGGTGCGGGACGCGCTCGTGGACAACGGCACGAGTGGCGCCGTGGGCAACCCGGGCAGCGGCTCGCCCAACGTGCTGCTCTACACCGGTGAGGGCGGCACCGACCCGGGTCCCGACCCCGAGCCGACCGACTGCGACCCGGTCACCAACGGCAGCAACGTGGCGATCAACGACGGCCGGACTTCGACCAGCTCGGTGACCGTCAGCGGTTGCGACCGTGCCGCGTCGAGCACCACGACGGTGGACGTGGACATCCGCCACACCTACCGCGGTGACCTGCAGATCGATCTGGTGGCGCCCGACGGCACCTCGCACCGGTTGAAGAACTCGGGCTGGGACTCCGCCGACAACGTCATCGAGACCTACACGGTCGACGCCTCCGGCTCGCCCGCCGACGGTGACTGGCAGCTGCGGGTGACCGACGTCTACTACGGCGACACCGGCTACATCAACAGCTGGACGCTCACCCCGTGACCGAGGGTCTAGTCCAGTAACCCGACTCCCGTCCGCACCGGTGCCCCTGCTGCCCGGTGCGGACGGGTCATGTCGTGTCAGGGGCTCTTACTCGAACGCCTTCGCGATGAGTGCCTTCTGCTCGACCTCGTGGACCTTCGACGAGCCCGCCGACGGGGCGGCCATCGGCCTGCGTGCCACGACCTGAAGGTTCGAGAACGCCTCCGACAGCTTGCGGGGCAGGTTGAGCCCGAAGAACGGCCAGGCGCCCTGGTTCTCCGGCTCCTCCTGGACCCAGACGACCTCGCTGGCTCCGGTGTAGCGCTGCATCTCGTCGATGAGCTTCTTCTTGGGCAGCGGGTAGTACTGCTCGACGCGCACGACGGCCACGTCGTCGGCCTCGCGCTTGGCCCGCTCGGCGACCAGTTCCCAGTACAGCTTGCCCGAGGTGAGCAGCACCTTGCGGACCTTGCCCGGCTCGACCGTCGAGTCGCCGATCACCGAGAGGAACTTCGAGTCGCCGGTGAAGTCCTCCACCGCCGAGGTCGCCGCCTTGTTGCGCAGCATCGACTTCGGCGTGAACACGATCAGCGGCCGGTTCACACCGTCGAGAGCGTGCCTGCGCAGCAGGTGGAAGTAGTTCGCGGGCGTGGACGGCACCGCCACCGTCATCGAGTGTTCCGCGCACAGCGCGAGGAAACGCTCGATGCGGCCCGAGGTGTGGTCGGGACCCTGGCCCTCGTGGCCGTGGGGCAGGAGCAGCACCACGTCCGACAGCTGGCCCCACTTGGCCTCACCGGACGAGATGTACTCGTCGATGACCGTCTGCGCGCCGTTGACGAAATCGCCGAACTGCGCCTCCCACATGACCAGTGCCTCGGAGTTGGCCACGGAGTAGCCGTACTCGAAGCCCACCGCCGCGTACTCGGACAGCGCCGAGTCGTAGATCATCACGCGGGCCTGATCCTCGGAGAGGTGCTGTAGCGGGGAGTGCTCCTCGCCGCTGCGGCGATCGATGAGCACCGAGTGCCGCTGCGTGAACGTGCCACGCCGCGAGTCCTGTCCGGACAGCCGCACGAGCCTGCCCTCGACCGCCAGCGAGCCGAACGCCAGCAGCTCGCCGAAGGCCCAGTCGACGCCGCCCTCACGCGACATCTTGTGCCGCCGTTCCAGCACCGGCTTGACCCTGGGGTGGGGGGCGAAGTCCTCGGGCAGGTGGAGGAACGCGTCGCCGATGCGCTCGATGACCTCGCGGGGCACGGCGGTGGGCAGCTGGGCGGGAACCTGCTGCCGCTGCTCCACCGAGGGGCTGGGCGCGATCGGGTGCTTCTCCAGCTCCCTGACCTCGTTGAACACGTGCTCCAGCTGACTGGAGAAGTCGCGCAGCGCGGCCTCGGCCTCCTCCATCGAGATGTCGCCTCGGCCGATGAGCGCCTCGGTGTAGGTCTTCCGGACGCTGCGCTTGGCGTCGATGATGTCGTACATCGCCGGCTGCGTCATCGAGGGGTCGTCGCCCTCGTTGTGGCCGCGCCGCCGGTAGCAGATCATGTCGATCACGACGTCCTTGTTGAACGCCTGGCGGTACTCCACGGCGAGGCTCGCCACCCAGTAGGCCGCCTCGGGGTCGTCGCCGTTGACGTGGATGATCGGCGCGCCGATCATCTTCGCGACGTCCGTGGCGTACTGCGAGGAACGGGCGTGCTCCGGCGCTGTGGTGAACCCGACCTGGTTGTTGATGACCACGTGGACGGTGCCGCCGGTGCGGTACCCACGCAGCAGCGCGAGGTTCAGCGTCTCGGCCACCACGCCCTGCCCCGCGAACGCGGCGTCGCCGTGCAGCAGCACCGGCAGCACCGTGAAGCCGCCCGAGTCGCGATCGCCCTTGTCGAGCAGGTCCTGCTTGGCGCGCACGATGCCTTCCAGCACCGGGTCCACGGTCTCCAAATGCGACGGGTTCGCCGTCAGCGACACCCGCGTCTCACCGTCACCGAACATGCGGAAGTACTTGCCCTCGGCCCCGAGGTGGTACTTCACGTCGCCGGAGCCGTGTGCCTGGCCGGGGTCGAGGTTGCCCTCGAACTCCTGGAAGATCTGCGAGATCGGCTTGCCGACGATGTTGGCCAGCACGTTGAGCCTGCCCCGGTGCGGCATGCCGATGACGACCTCGTCGAGCTCGTGTTCGGCCGCCTTGTCCAGCACCGTGTCGAGCAGCGGGATCACGGTCTCGCCGCCCTCCAGCGAGAACCGCTTCTGGCCGACGTACTTCGTCTGCAGGAAGGTCTCGAACGCCTCGGCCGCGTTGAGCTTGGAGAGCACGTACTTCTGCACCGACGGCTCGGGCTTCTCGTGCGGCACCTCGACGCGCTCCTGGATCCAGCGGCGCTCGTCGGGGTCGAGGATGTGGGTGTACTCCACGCCCACCGTGCGGCAGTAGGAGTCGCGCAGCACGCCGAGCACGTCGCGCAGCTTCATGCGCTCCTTGCCCGCGAACCCGCCCACCGCGAACTCGCGGTCGAGGTCCCACAGGGTCAGGCCGTGCGAGAGGATGTCGAGGTCCTCGTGCCTGCGCTGCCGGTAGTTCAGCGGGTCGGTGTCGGCCATCAGGTGGCCGCGCATCCGGTAGGCGTCGATCAGCTCCAGCACGCGGGCGGTCTTGTCGATCTCGCCCTCGGGGATGTCCTCCACCCAGCGCACGGGCTCGTAGGGCAGGCGCAGCGACGTGAAGATGTCGTCGTAGAAGCCCTCGCCGCCGAGCAGCAGTTCGTGGATGTGCTTGAGGAACTCGCCGGACTCCGCGCCCTGGATGATGCGGTGGTCGTAGGTCGAGGTCAACGTCATGATCTTGCTGACGCCGAGCTGGACCAGGGTGCGCTCGCTGGTGCCCTCGAAGTGCGCGGGGTACTGCATGGCGCCCACGCCGATGATCGCGCCCTGGCCCGCCTGCAACCGGGGCACCGAGTGGTTCGTGCCGATGCCGCCGGGGTTGGTCAGCGAGATGGTGGTGCCCGCGAAGTCGTCGGCGGTGAGCTTGTTGTTCCGCGCCTTGCGGACCATGTCCTCGTAGGCCTGCCAGAACTGGAGGAACGTCATGTTCTCGCAGTTCTTGATGGAGGCCACGACGAGGGTTCGCTGCCCGTCCTTGCCCTTCATGTCGATGGCGAGGCCGAGGTTGACGTGCTCGGGCGTCACCGCGTTGGCCTTGCCGTCCACGAGCGCGTAGTGCCGGTTGATGTTCGGGAACTCGCGCAGCGCGCGGATCATCGCGTACCCGATGAGGTGGGTGTAGGAGATCTTGCCGCCGCGCGTGCGCTTCAGGTGGTTGTTGATGACGATGCGGTTGTCCGCCATCAGCTTGGCGGGCACCGCGCGGACGCTGGTGGCGGTGGGGACGCTCAGGGAGGCGTCCATGTTCTTGGCGATGGCCGCGGCGGCGCCGCGCAACGGTGTGCGCTCGGGCTCGCTGGGGGTCTTGGGCGGTGCGGTCCGGCCCGCCGCGGCCGAGGAGTGAGACGCCTCCGGTGCGGAGGGCTTACGCTGCGGGGCGGTGCCGGAGGCGGGGGCTGGGGCGGCCTGCTTCGGCGCCGCCTTCTCCGGCGCCCGGTCCTTCGGCGCGGGGGCGGGCCGGGTCTGCGCCGGCTTCGCGTCCTGCGAGGACGGCCCCTTCGGTGCGGTCTCAGCAGCCGGTGTCGCCGACTGGCCGTTGGGGGACGCCTGCTTGCCCTGGTCGGCCGTGCCCGGCTGGGCTGCCTTGGCTGACTGGGCGGGCGTGAAGTCGGCAAAGAACTCATGCCAGGCGGCGTCGACTGAGGAGGGGTCGGCGAGGAACTGGTCGTACATCTCCTCGACGAGCCACTCGTTGGGGCCGAACTGTGACGCAGGGCTGCTGCTGGACACGGCTGGGACTCGCCTCTATCCGTCTCGATCTTGGTTTGGTGAATTCGCGCCTACCAGGCTAACCCCCTGGTTTGGTCGCGTGTCAGCGAACTCGCCCACGACGTGGTGTGGAGCATGGCGGGCGTCTTCTGTATTGATTAAGAGAGGTTCCTCTCACGAACCGGTGCGGGGCCTCGCTCGTCCACCGACCGGCACCGCTTTCGCGGTCGGTTAACAGAGACCGGGGCCCAGGGTACGCACGGCCTGCGCGACCAGGTCGATCACGCGGTCGTCGGACACGCCGGTGCTCAGGTCGTCGCCGTCATTCCGAGTGCCGCCACAGGTCGGCGTAGCGCCCGCCCGCCGCCACCAGCTCGGCATGGGTTCCGCGCTCCACCACCCGGCCGTGGTCGAGGACCACGATGACGTCCGCGCGGGCGGCGGTGCCGAGCCGGTGCGCGACGACGAACGTGGTCCGAGCCGAGGCCAGCCGATCGGTCGCCCGCAGCACGACGGACTCGGTCGCCGGATCGAGCGCCGCGGTGGCCTCGTCGAGCAGCAGGACGTCCGGGTCCACCAGCTCCGCCCTCGCCAGCGCCACGAGCTGCCGCTGCCCCGCCGACAGGGACCGGCCGCGCTCGCCGACCTGTTGCCGGAAGCCGCCGGGCAGGGCGGCGACTCCCTCCAGCGCCCCCACCGCGCGGACCGCGGCCTCCACCTCGGCGTCGGTGGCGCCGGGCCTGCCGTAGCGCACGTTGTCGGCGACGGTGCCGGAGAACAGGTGCGCCTCCTGCGGCACCACCCCGATCCGGCCGCGCAGCGCCTCCAGGTCGTACTCGCGCACGTCCACGCCGTCGAGGCACACCCGGCCGTGCGTGGCGTCGTAGAACCGGGCTAGCAGCTTGACCACCGTCGACTTGCCCGCGCCGGTCGCGCCCACCAGCGCCACCGTGGTGCCGGGCGCGACGTGCAGGTTCACGTCGGCCAGCGCGGGCGTCTCGGTGCCCGGGTAGTGGAACCCGACGTCGTCCAACCTCACCTCGCCGCGTAACCGCGCGGGCACGGGTACCGGGTCGGCTGGCGGGGGGACCGACGTGGGGGTCCGCAGCAGGTCACCGATGCGGCGAAGCCCCACCTTCGCCTGCTGGTAGCCGTCGAACACCCCCGACAGTTGCTGCACGGGAGTGAAGAAGAGTCCCAGGTACAGCAGGAAGGCCATGAGCACACCGACGGTCAGGGTGCCCTCGGCGACCCGGGTGGCGCCGACCACGAGCACCACGGCCTCGGCGACACCCGACAGCAGCGTCACGAACGGGAAGTAGGTCGCCACGTACCGCTGGGCACGCAGCCGGGACCGCCGGTAGGCGTCGCTGCGGTCGGCGAACTGCTCGGCCGAACGCTGTTCGCGCGTGTACGCCTGGGCGACCCGCAGACCGGACACGTTCTCCTGCATGTCGGCGTTCACGGCACTCACCCGCTCCCTGGCCTCGGAGTAGGCGGCCGCGGCACGGCGCCGGAACAGTACGGTGGCCACGAGCAGCACGGGCAGGACGGCGAACACGACCAGTGCCAGCGAGACGTCGGTGACCAGCAGCGCCACGCTGATGCCCGCCAGCGTCAGCACACTGACCACCGCCGTGGCGAGCCCGGTCTGCAAGAACGTCGACAGCGCGTCGACGTCGGTGGTCATGCGGGTCATGATGCGCCCGGCCAGTTCCCGCTCGTAGTAGTCGAGCCCCAGCCGTTGCAGGTGCGCGTAGCTGCGGACACGCAGCAGGTAGAGCACCGACTCGCCGGTGCGCGCGGTCAGGCGGGTCTGCGCGAACACGGCCAGCCAGTCGAGCGCGATCACCACGGCACCCACACCGGCGGCGATCCACACGGCGGACTCCACTCCCACGCGCACGCCGTCGTCCACGCCGCGCTCGTACAGCGCCGGAACCGCGATCGCCGCGAGGGCGTCGACGCCGACGAGCGCCACCACGGCCAGCAGCAAGGTGCGCACGGGCCGCAGGAGCCCGCGCAGCCGGAAACCGGGGTCCGGGGCGGTGGGGTCCTCGTTACCGAGCTGCGGGTCGCCGGTCGCCTCCGGCAACCCGCGGACGCGCTCCAGCAGCTCCGGGGTGGGCGGCAGGTCCAGCGACGCCCGTCCGCCGGGGCCCCCGCCCGCCGCGGCCGCGCGCGCGGCACGGGCGGCGGTGTGGGTTTCGGCGTCGGTGTCGGCACCGTCGGGACCGCCGGCACCCGCGCCGGACTCCGGTATGGGCCAGAGCGCGGGCGTGACGCCGGACTCGTCCGGGACGAGGTCGTGGCGGTGGATCTCCTCCGCGTCGTCACCCGGCCCGGCCACCAGGTCACGGAACAGGGCACACCGCCCGTGCAGCTCCTCGTGGGTGCCCACGTCGACCACCCGGCCGCCGTCGAGTACCGCGATGCGGTCGGCCAGCGCGAGGGTGGAGCGGCGGTGGGCGATGAGCAGTGTCGTGCGCGAGCGCGTCACCGCCCGCAGCGTGTCGTGGATCGCCGCCTCGGTGACCGTGTCCACCGCCGAGGTGGCATCGTCGAGCACCAGCACACGGGGATCGGTGAGCAGCGCGCGTGCCAGGCCGAGCCGCTGCCGCTGGCCGCCGGACAGCGTGAGCCCGCGCTCACCCACCTCGGTGTCGTAGCCGTCGGGCAGGTCGGTGATGAACCCGTGGGCCTCGGCGGCCCTGGCCGCGGCCACGATCTCGTCGTCGCTGGCGTCCGGCCTGCCGTAGGCGATGTTGTCGCGCACCGACGTGGAGAAGAGGAACGCCTCCTCGAACACGACCCCGACGGTGCCGCGCAGCTCGCGCAGTGCCAGGTCACGGATGTCCACGCCCCCGAGGCGCACCGCGCCCTCGTGCGGGTCGTAGAAGCGGGGCAGCAGCAGCGACACGGTCGACTTGCCCGAACCGGCGGTGCCGACCAGCGCCAGGGTCTCGCCGGGTCTGGCCTCCAGCGACAGCCCGTCCAGCACCGGCTCGGTGCGGGTGTAGCCGAACCGGACGTCGTCGAGACGGACACCGAGAGGCCCCGACGGCACCGGCGTGGGCTGCTCCGGGTCCACCACCTCGGGTTGCGCGTCGACCAGCTCGTTGACGCGCTCCACGCCCGCGCGCGTCAGCTGCGCCTGCACCACGAGGCTCGCCAGCATCCTGGCCGGACCCACCAGTGCCGAGACGTAGGTGGCGAAGGCCAGGAAGGTGCCGAGGCTGATCTCGCCGCGCAGTGCGAGCACACCGCCGACCGCGAGCACCGCGACCTGTCCCGCCGCGGGCAACGCCGCCGTGGTGGCGGTGGGCACCGCGGCGAGGCGGGCCGAGCGCAGCCGTTCCGCGTAGAGCCGGTGGGCCGTCCCGGACAGGGTGGACACCTCGCGCGCGGACTGGCCGAAGCCCTTGACGACGCGGACGCCGGTGACCGTCTCCTCCACCTGCTGGGCGACGTCGGCCGCGCGTTGCTGCGCCGACCACGTCGCGGGAAACAGCCGCTTCCGGCTCACCGCGATCACGATGCCCACGGCGGGTGCCACCACCAGCGCGATGAGCGTGAGCAGTGGCGACATCCACAGCATCGCGCCCAGCGCCAGCAGGGCGAACACCACCGAGCCCGCCGACAGCGGTACCTGCATGAGGAAGCCGGTCACCAGCTGCAGATCGGTGATGGCGCGGGAGACGATCTGGCCCGTGCGCAGCGAGTCCTGGGTGCCGCCGTCGAGCCGGGACACGGCCGCGAAGACGTCGCGGCGCAGATCGTGCTGGACGTCGAGTGCCAGCCTGCCACCGAGGTAGCGCCGCGCGAAGGCACTGCCGAACGCCAGGACGTTCAGGCCCACCAGCGCGATCGCGATGGCGACGAGGTGGTTCGTCCTGCCCTCGACCGCGTCGTCCACGGCCGCCCGCACCAGCAGGGGTGTGGCGGCCTGCAGACCCACTCCCACGACGGCGGCGCCCAGTGCGAGCACCACCAGCGCGGGATGCCGCCAGCAGGCCGCCGCCAGCCGCCTGATCCAGCCGCGACGGCGGGCGGGGTCGTGGGTGGGTGACAGTGTCGGTGTGCTGCGCTCCACTCACGACCCCTCTGGTGCCATCCGTTTCAGGTGATGTCGCGGTTCTGGTTGGATGCCCAGCCCGCTCCGAAGAACAGCATGGTCCATGCGAAGAAGACGAGGGCAGAGGCCCACCAGGAGAACGCGCCAGGGGCCCCCGCGAAGAACTGCATACCCCACTGCAGCTCCCAGTCGATCTGGTTGAGGCCCTCGCCGAGTTCTGAGCCGACCGCGCCGAACGCCTCAGCGCCCACCGAGCCGACGATGCCGTTGAGCGCGCCGTTGGGCAGGATCCCGCCCAGCCAGTCCAGCTCGGCCGCGAAGAATCCGACGATCACGAGGACGTTCTCGACGAGCAGCATCCAGAGACAGAGCAGCACGGTGGGGCCCGTGACGCTGTTCCACACCGCCCCGAGCCCGATGCCGAAGAGGGTTCCGAGCACCGCGGCGAGCAGGCCGGAGCTCGCGATGCCGAGCCACTGGCCCGCCGACGGCAGGCCGTTGCTGTCCACGGTGATCACGGTGCCGATGCTCGCCGCGACCACCACGAGCAGGCCGTAGAGCAGTCCCCAGACGATGTAGGTGATCATCTTGGCGGACAGCGCCGCGCCGCGGTTGGGTGCCGTGAGGAACGTGGTGCTGATCGTCTGGCGGGTGTACTCACCGGCCAGTGCCGACACCCCGAACAGGACGGCGAAGAACACCCCGATGTTGATGCCGCGCCCCAGCGCCAGCAGACCCACCGGCATCGAGCCCACCTCGACACCCAGCAGTGCGGCGAGGTCCGCGGCGTCACTGCTGCCGAGGAAGTCGTTGAAGTCGTTGGTCGTGTTGCCCCAGCTGAGCGCGAAAACCAGAGCGGCGATGAAGGCCGGGATCGCCAGCGCCCACCACAGGTTCAGGCTCAGTGTCTTGCGGAACTCCGCTTTGATCAGGTTGCCCATCACTGCTGCTGACCTCCCCAGCCCTGGTTCGGCTGCGGTTGTTGACCGGGTTGCTGGTATTGCTGCTGGTACGCCTGCTGTTGATACTGCTGCTGGTACTGCTGGCCCTGGTACGGCGACTGCTGCTGGTACTGCGCCTGCTGGCCGGCCGGGGGCTGGCCCGGAATCGGCGCACCGCTGTACTGCGGCGAGGTGAGCTGGAAGAACATCTGTTCCAGGTCGGCCTTCTGCTCCTCCATGCCGTAGACGGCGATGCCGGACTTGGCCGCGATGTCCCCGATCTGCTGCAGGCTCGCCCCGGCCACCGCGACGCGCCCGTCCTGCGTCGGCTCGACCTCGGTGATGCCGCTCTCCCGCAACGCCGTCGCCAGTGCGGCGCCGTCGGCGGGCTGCACCAGCACCCGGGAGCGCTGGCCCTGCCGCAGATTCTCCAGCGGGCCGAAGTAGCGGGTCATCCCGGCGCTGACGATGACCACCTGGTCGATCGTCTGCTCGACCTCCGACAGCAGGTGGCTCGACACCAGCACGGTTCGGCCCTGCGCGGCGAAGGAGCGCAGGAACTGCCGCAACCACGCGATGCCCTCCGGGTCGAGGCCGTTGGCGGGTTCGTCGAGCACCAGCACCTGCGGATCGCCCAGCAGCGCGGTGGCGAGCGCGAGCCGCTGCCGCATGCCGAGCGAGAACCCGCCCGCCTTCCGGCGCGCTGCGGGAGCGAGGCCCACCAGTCCCAGCAACTCGTCGACCCGGCTGTCCGGGACGCCCACGGCCGCGGCGTAGACGCGAAGGTGGTCCCTGGCTGTCCGTTTGGGATGGAAGCTGCCGTTGTCCAGGACCGAACCGACGACCCGAGCCGGGTTCCCGAGCTCGTGGTGCTGCCTGCCGTTGACGGTCGCCGTGCCCGCGGTCGGCCTGACGAGACCGAGCAGCATGCGCAGGGTCGTCGTCTTTCCGGCGCCGTTCGGTCCCAGAAACCCCGTGACGCTGCCCGGTTCCACCGTGAAGCTCAGGTTCTGCACCGCGGTGACGGCGCCGAACGTCTTGGTGAGGTTCTGCACCGCGATGCGGCCGCTGCCGTCGTGCATGCTGCCTCGTTTCGTTGTGATCGTGCGCTGTGGCTCGGGTCATCCTGCCGTACCGGGTACTGGGACGGTCGCGGGAGGGGATCGGTTTCGTCCCGGGCATTCGGAAGCGACACACATCACGCCGCGTGAGGTGACACCGAGGTCACGGGGCCACACGGGGCGATTCACCCGTCGGCCTGGGGTGGTGTGAAGAAGAAACTTGGCCGACTTCACCGCCCCCGGGCGGCGAAGTCCGAAGATATTGCTTAAGCTGGTTGGTGGCGGCCCGCTCCCGGTGACCCCCAGGCTGGTAGAGCGGGCCGCCCCTTCTTTCTCGTCCTCGTCCGGTGCCGCCGCTCAGAACGGCGATGGGCCCGACGGCAGCCCGTGCGCCGCGGCCACCGCGTCGTTGGTCAACGCCCCCGCGTGCGTGTTCAGCCCGTGCGCCAGCGCGGGGTCGGCGCGAGCGGCCTCACGCCAGCCGGACCCGGCGATCCGCAGCACGTACGGCAGGGTGGCGTTGGTCAGGGCGTACGTCGAGGTGCGCGGCACCGCCCCCGGCATGTTCGCGACGCAGTAGAACACCGACTCGCCCACGCGGTAGGTCGGATCGTCGTGGGTGGTGGGCCGGGAGTCGGCGAAACAGCCGCCCTGGTCGATCGACACGTCCACCAGGACACTGCCCGGCTTCAACCTCGGCACGAGGTCGTGGGGCACGAGCGTCGGCGCCTTCGCGCCCGGCACGAGCACTGCGCCGACCACGAGGTCGGCCTGGGTCACGGCGTGTTCCACCGACAGGGCCGTGGAGTGCAGCGTGCGTACCCGCCCGGTGAACTCCCGGTCCACCTGCCGGAGCCGGTCGAGGTTGGTGTCGAGCAGGTCCACGTCGGCGCCCAGCCCGACGGCGATCCGGGCCGCTCCCCGGCCCGCCACACCCGCGCCGATGACCACCACCCGCGCGGGCGCGACGCCGGGAACACCGGCCGGAAGCACCCCGCGCCCGCCGGAGGGCCGCAGCAACGCCGCCGCTCCCACCTGGGGTGCCAGCCTCCCCGCCACCTCCGACATGGGAGCCAGCAGGGGCAGCGTGCCGTCGTCGGCCTGCACGGTCTCGTAGGCCAGCGCCGTCGTCCCCGCTTCGAGCAACGCGGCCGTCAACGGCCGGTCGGCGGCCAGGTGCAGGTAGGTGAACAACGCGAGGTCCTTGCGCAGCTGCGGGTACTCGGCGCCGATCGGTTCCTTCACCTTGAGCAGTAGTTCGGCCTCGCCCCACACGTCGGTGGCCTTGTCGAGCACAGTCGCCCCCGCCGCGATGTACTCGGTGTCGCTGATGGACGACCCGGTTCCGGCGCCCGCCTCCAGGAACACCTCGTGGCCGTGCCGGGCGAGTTCGTGGACCCCCGACGGGGTGATCGCCACGCGGTACTCGTGGTTCTTGATCTCTTTCGGGACGCCGATGCGCACGGTCTCCTCCTTGTGGGCGGGTCAACGTGTGCGTCCATCCTGGCGTGTGACGGGGCCGCGGGCACAACCGGCGACGTGCTCCGGCGGGCTCAGTCGTACTCAGTCGCCGAACGCGGACTCCACCCAGCCCGGCACCGGCAGCTCGCGGTCGAGACACTCGGTGGCCAGCCGCACCGTCCAGTGCAGTGCCGCCAGCACCAGGCTGTCCACCTCCTCCGGCGCCGCGTTCGCCAGCGCGATCTCCACCTGGTCGGCGGCGGCGGCGGTGTTGCCGTGGACCTCGGCCAACAGTGTCCGTACCGCGGTGCGCATCGGCGGGTCCGCCTGGTCGATCGAGACCTCCTCGCCGCTCTCGTCGAGCACCTGGACGCGCACCGGCCGGGAGCCGCCGTCGCCGAGACTGGCGACCATGGCGCTGCACGCGCCGAACAGCAGGAGCATCAGCTCACGGATCTCGGAGCTGTCACCGGGGCCGCCGTCGGGACCGAGCGCGGCGAGCGCGTCCTGTTCGTCCCCGACCGCGGCCGTGACGACAGCGCGCTGGGCCTTACGCACCAGCGCGTCCCGGTCTCCGGTGTCGTCGTTGTCGTCGTCGGGCAGCACGGGTCCTATCCAACACGACACGGGGCGGCTTGGATGCCGCCCGCCAGGGTGATCGTCACCTCGCGGCGTACAGAGCACCCAGTGCGAGCGCCGACAGCAGCTCGGCGAGATCGCCGTCCGGCAGGTGGCGGCTGTGCGGAGTGGAGTTCATGAGCCCGAACACGGCATGCGCGCTGGATCGGGCCCTGGCGTCGTCCAGTCCGGGAACGGCGGCGCGCAGCGCGCTCACCCACACCTCCACGTAGCGGCGCTGGAGAGCGCGGACCTCCCTGCGGTCGTCGTCGGAGAGATTGGCGAGATTCCGTTCCTGCACCGTGATCAGCGCGGGCTGGGACAGCGCGAAGTGGACATGGAAGCGCACCAGGCCCGCCAGGAGCTCGTCCGGCGAACCGCCCTCGCCCACTCGCGCGGTGCCGCCGTCGAGCAGGTAGCGGCTGATCGATGTCAGCATCTCGCCCAGCATGGCGTCCTTGCTGCGGAAGTGCCGGTAGAGCGCGGGGCCCGAGATTCCCACGGCCGAGCCGATCTCGTCGATGCCCACGCCGTGGAACCCGTGCCGGGCGAACAGCTCCGCCGCGGCCGCCAGGATCTGGTCGCGGCGGGTCGCCTTCTCACCGCGCACAAGGGGAGACACCGAGGACACCCCGACACTGTACCGGCGGAGTTAGCGAATGTTAACGAAACCGGCTACTTCCGGTGTGATCCAGACGGGTTATGTCGGGTTCGCGCGCTTTCCAGTGACAACTTTACCTGGTAATCATCTGTGCGGCCATTCACTGACGAAAGGTTGCGCCATGACGGTGCGGGCTCGACGGTACCTCTCTGTATTACTGGCGTTCGTTTTCGCGCTGGGGGGCGGGGCCGTCACGGCAGTCGCCGCGCCCGCCGCCGAGAACTACGTCGCCCTCGGTGACTCCTACTCCTCCGGCGTCGGCGCCGGGTCGTACGGCAGCTCCGGCGACTGCATGCGCAGCGCCAACGCCTATCCCGAGCTGTGGGCCAACTCCCACTCCGTGTCCAGTTTCGACTTCGTCGCCTGTTCCGGGGCCAAGACGGCCGACGTCCTCAGTCAGGCGTCCGCCGTGGACGCGAGCACCACGTTCATCACGGTCTCGGTGGGCGGCAACGACGCCGGGTTCGCCGACGTCATGGTCGACTGCACCCTCAGTACGAACAGCGGGTGTGTGTCCCGCGTCGAGGAGGCCAAGCAGTTCGCCACCAGCACGCTGCCCGGCAGGCTCGACGACGTGTACAGCACGCTGACCAGCCGCGCGCCGAACGCGCAGATCGTGGTGCTGGGCTACCCGCGCTTCTACGAGATCGGCGGTTCGTGCAGTGTCGGGCTGAGCGACACCAAGCGCTCGGCCATCAACTCGGGTGCCGACACGCTCGCGCAGGTGACCGCCGACCGGGCGGCGGCGCACGGGCTGACGTTCGTCGACATGCGTGGTCCCTTCAATAACCACGAGATCTGCGCGAGCGGCGAGTGGTGGCTGCACAGCCTCACCTGGCCGGTCGTCGAGTCGTACCACCCGACCGCGAACGGGCAGCGCTACGGCTACCTCCCCGCGCTGGAGAGCGTCACCGGCTGACTCAACGCGAGTGTCGAACGGCCGCCGGCCCCAGGGTCGGCGGCCGTTGCCGTGTCCGCAGCCTGGGTAGCCGTGTCCGCACCGCGCGATGCGGACACGGCTACGCAACCTGCGGACACGGCTACGCAGCCTGCGGACACGGCTCTGGACAGGGAGGTTAGTGGGCGCTAACATTCGGGTGTTGTTAACGACTGCTAACTTGGTGGTGTGATGGACACTCCTGCTCTCGCCAGTGCCGCCGACACCCGCGGTGAGTCCTACGCGCGCAATGTCGCTCACCACTCCGAGCTGGTGGAGGACCTGCGCGCGCGGCTCGCCGTCGTGCGCAGGGGCGGGCCGGAGAAGGCCCGCACCAAGCACGTCGAGCGGGGCAAGCTGCTACCCCGCGACCGCGTCGACGCGCTGCTGGACCCGGGGTCGCCGCTGCTGGAACTCTCGCCGCTGGCCGCAACCGGCCTCTACGACGACGAGGCGCCGAGCGCGGGCATCATCACCGGCATCGGCCGGGTGTCGGGTCGCGAGTGCGTCATCGTCGCGAACGACGCCACCGTCAAGGGCGGCACGTACTACCCCATGACGGTCAAGAAGCACCTGCGCGCGCAGGAGGTCGCGCTGCACAACAACCTCCCGTGCCTCTACCTCGTGGATTCGGGCGGGGCCTTCCTGCCGCGCCAGGACGAGGTGTTCCCCGACCGTGAGCACTTCGGCCGCATCTTCTACAACCAGGCCACGATGTCGGCGCGGGGCATTCCGCAGCTCGCGGCGGTGCTGGGGTCCTGCACCGCGGGCGGCGCGTACGTCCCGGCCATGAGCGACGAGGCCGTGATCGTGCGCAACCAGGGCACGATCTTCCTCGGCGGCCCGCCGCTGGTGAAGGCCGCGACCGGCGAGGTCGTGACGGCCGAGGAACTGGGCGGCGGCGATGTCCACGCGCGGGCATCCGGGGTGACCGACCACCTCGCGGCCGACGACGCCGACGCGCTGCGCATCCTGCGTTCGATCGTCTCGACACTGGGCCCGAGGCAGCCGAGGCCGTGGGACGTGACGCCCACCGAGGAACCCGTGGTGGACCCGGACGAGCTCTACGGCGTGGTGCCCGCCGACTCGCGCACACCGTACGACGTGCGGGAGGTCATCGCCCGCATCACCGACGGCAGCCGCTTCGCCGAGTTCAAGAAGGAGTACGGCGCGACGCTGGTCACCGGCTTCGCGCGAGTTCACGGTCACCCGGTGGGGATCGTGGCGAACAACGGGGTGCTGTTCGCGGAGTCGGCCATGAAGGGCGCGCACTTCATCGAGCTGTGTGACCGCCGTTCGATACCGCTGCTGTTCCTGCAGAACATCACGGGTTTCATGGTGGGCCGCGACTACGAGGCGGGCGGGATCGCCAAGCACGGCGCGAAGATGGTCACGGCGGTGGCGTGCGCGAGGGTGCCGAAGTTCACCGTGGTCATCGGCGGTTCGTTCGGTGCGGGTAACTACTCGATGTGCGGCCGGGCGTACTCGCCGCGCTTTCTCTGGATGTGGCCGAACGCGCGGATCTCGGTGATGGGCGGTGAGCAGGCGGCCTCGGTGCTGGCGACGGTGCGCAGGGACGGTCTCGAAGCCCGGGGTCAACAGTGGTCGGACGAGGACGAGGAGTCGTTCAAGGAGCCGATCCGGGACCAGTACGAGAGTCAGGGCAATCCGTACTACTCCACGGCCCGGCTGTGGGACGACGGCGTGATCGATCCCCGGGACACGCGCACGGTGCTGGGGCTGGCGCTGTCGGCGTCGGCGAACGCGCCGCTGGAGCCGGTGAACTACGGCGTCTTCAGGATGTGAGGAACATGTTCGACACCGTGCTCGTGGCCAACCGGGGCGAGATCGCCGTGCGGGTGATCCGGACCCTGCGGGCGCTGGGTATCCGGTCGGTCGCCGTCCACAGTGACGCCGACGCCGACTCGCGCCACGTCGCCGAGGCCGACGTCGCCTACCGGCTCGGGCCCGCCGACGCGGCACGCAGCTACCTCTCCGTGCCGGACGTCGTCGCCGCCGCGGTGGCGACCGGCGCACAGGCAGTCCATCCCGGCTACGGCTTTCTCTCGGAGAATTCCGCGTTCGCGCAGGAGTGCGAGCGGGCCGGGCTGGTGTTCGTCGGCCCGCCCGTGGCGGCCATCGAGGCGATGGGCGACAAGATCCGGGCGAAGGAGACGGTCGCGGCGGCCGGGGTGCCGGTGGTGCCGGGGGCCAACGACGTGTCCGATGTGGATTCGGTGGCCGCCGCGGCCGAGCGGGTGGGCTACCCGGTGCTGCTGAAACCCTCCGCTGGCGGCGGCGGTAAGGGCATGCGGCTGGTACACGAGCCCGGTGAGCTGGCCCCGGCGGTGGAGTCCGCGCAGCGGGAAGCGCGGGGCGCGTTCGGCGACGACCGGCTGCTGGTCGAGCGGTTCGTGGCCGACCCGAGGCACATCGAGATCCAGGTGCTCGCCGACGCCCACGGCACGGTCCTGCACCTCGGCGAGCGGGAGTGCAGCCTCCAGCGCAGGCACCAGAAGATCGTCGAGGAGGCGCCGTCGGTGCTGCTCGACGAGGCCACGCGGGCCAGGATGGGGGCCGCCGCGGCGGAGGCCGCACGCTCGGTGGGCTATGTCGGCGCGGGCACGGTGGAGTTCATCGTGTCCTCGGCGGCGCCAGGGGAGTTCTTCTTCCTGGAGATGAACACGCGCCTCCAGGTGGAGCATCCGGTGACCGAGCTGGTGACCGGCCTCGACCTCGTGGAGTGGCAGCTGTGGGTCGCGGCGGGCGAGCGGCTCGCGCTCGTCCAGGACGACGTGCGGCTGACCGGGCACGCCGTGGAGGCCCGCGTCTACGCGGAGGACCCGGCGCGCGACTTCGTGCCCACCGGAGGCACGGTGCTCGGCCTGCACGAGCCGACCGGTGAGCACGTGCGGGTCGATTCCGGGCTGCGGCCCGGCACCGTGGTGGCCTCGCACTACGACCCGATGCTTTCGAAGGTGATCGCGTGGGGCCCGGACCGCGCGTCGGCGCTGCGCCGGCTCGACCGCGCGCTGGCCGACACCACCGTGCTGGGGGTACCGACCAACGTGCCGTTCCTGCGCGCGCTGGTGCGGCATCCCGACGTCGTCGCTGGGCGGCTGGACACCGGACTCGTGGAGCGGGAGCTGTCGGCGCTCGTGGCCGGGGTGCGGCCGGACGAGTTCGCCGTGGCGGCGGCGCTCGACCGCGTGCTGGAGCTGTGGCCGCGTACTCCCGTGGTGGACCCGTGGGACGTGCCGAGCGGCTGGCGCCCCGGCGGCAGCGCCGGGGTGACGATGCGGCTGCGCGTGGGAGGCGACGAGATGCTGGTCCGCGTCGACGGGCCGCCCTCCGGCGCGCGGGTCACGGTGGACGGCGGCGAGCCGCTGCCCGTGGCGGCGGCTCGGGACGCGGAGAACGCGCTGACCGTGCGTGTCGCGGGACAGTCCCTCCGCTACCGCCGTGCGCAGGCACCCGACGGCACCGTCTGGTACGCGCGGGACGGCCGTGCCGTGCCCGTGAGTGAGCGGCCGAACCTGCTGGCCTCGCACGCCGAGTCGGTGGCCGGCGGGCCGGTCACGAGCCCGATGCCGGGCACGGTTCTGCTGGTGAAGGCCGAGGCGGGCGAGAAGGTGGCGGCGGGAACCCCGCTGCTCGTCGTCGAGGCCATGAAGATGGAGCACACGATCACGGCGCCGATCGACGGCGTCGTGAGCAGGATCGACGTGCGCGCAGGCCAACAGGTCGCGCTGGACGAACCCCTGGCACTGGTGACCCCGGAAGAAGGCACATCATGATCGATTTCAGGCTGGACGAGGAGTACGAGGACCTGCGCACCACCGTGCGCGACTTCGCGCGCTCCGAGGTGGCACCGGTGATCGGCGAGTACTACGAGCAGGAGCGCTTCCCGTACGAGCTCGTCGCGCGCATGGGCTCGATGGGCCTGTTCGGCCTGCCGTTCCCGGAGGAGTACGGGGGCATGGGTGGGGACTACTTCGCGCTGTGCCTGGCGCTGGAGGAACTGGCGCGCGTGGACTCGTCCGTGGCGATCACGCTGGAGGCCGGGGTCTCGCTGGGTGCCATGCCGATCTTCCGGTTCGGCACCGAGGAGCAGAAACGCCGCTGGCTGCCGGAACTGTGCGAGGGCAGGGCACTCGGCGCGTTCGGTCTCACCGAGCCGGGCGGGGGCTCCGACGCGGGCGCCACGCGCACCACGGCCGCGCTCGACGGCGGCGAGTGGGTCCTCAACGGCAGCAAGTCGTTCATCACCAACTCCGGCACCGACATCACGCGGCTCGTCACCGTCACCGCCGTGACCGGGCAGAAGCCCGACGGCCGCAAGGAGATCTCCGCGATCGTCGTCCCGTCGGGCACCGTGGGTTTCACGGTGGAACCGCAGTACTCCAAGGTCGGCTGGAACGCCTCGGACACCCACGGGCTCAGCTTCGACGGCTGCCGCGTGCCGGAGGAGAACCTGCTCGGGCAGCGCGGTCGCGGTTACGCGCAGTTCCTGTCCACTCTGGACGAGGGTCGCATCGCCATCGCCGCGCTGTCGGTGGGGCTGGCGCAGGGCTGCGTCGACGAGTGCCTGCGCTACGTCTCCGAGCGCGAGGCGTTCGGCCACCGGATCGGTGAGTACCAGACCATCCAGTTCAAGCTCGCCGACATGGAGCTGCGCACCCACACCGCGCGGCTGGCCTACTACCAGGCCGCCTCGAAGCTGCTGCGCGGCGAGCGGTTCAAGAAGGAGGCGGCCATCGCCAAGCTCGCGGCCTCCAACGCCGCGATGGACAACGCCCGGGACGCCACGCAGATCTTCGGCGGGTACGGCTTCATGAACGAGTTCCCCGTGGGCCGCTTCTACCGGGACGCGAAGATCCTGGAGATCGGCGAGGGCACGAGCGAGGTCCAGCGCATGCTGATCGCGCGGGAACTGGGGCTGACCCCGGCGTGAGCGAGCCCGCGAGCGATACCGTCGCCGACGTGGACACGATCGAGATCCGGCCGGGCAGGCCGTCCGACGCCGACGCGCTGCTGGCGATGTTCGACGGCGCGGTGCGCTGGCTGGCCGAACGGGGTCGTGCCGGGCAGTGGGGCTCGACGCCCTGGTCCGAGGACGAGCAGCGAGTGGCGCGCGTGAGTGGCATGGCCGAACACCCCGGTCTGGTGATCGCGGAGGTCGGCGGGGAGGTCGCGGGTGCGTCGATCTTCGCCGACCACCCTCCCGAGCACATTCCGCCGGTGACCGAGCCGGAGGTCTACATCGACCTGCTGATCACGTCCCGCGTCCACACGGGCCGTGGCGTGGGAGCGTGGCTGCTCCGCGAGGCGCGCGAGGAGACCCGGCGCCGGGGCCGCTCGCTGCTGCGGGTGGACTGCTGGGCGGGCGGCGACGGCAGGCTGGTCGCGTACTACCGGGGTCAGGGCTTCACGCCGACCGAGACGTTCGAGGTGAGGGGCTGGACCGGCCAGGTGTTCGAGGATCGCGAATCCTTCGTCGCCGCGTGAGTTGACCTCCAGCGCGCTGGAGGTCGCAGGATGGCGGCATGCGGACGACACCACCAACCATCGACCTCGCTGCCGAGGCCGGCGACGTCGAGGCCATCCGGCAGATCATCGCCGACGCCGAGACCGCCTACAACACCAACGACGCCGAGCTGCTGACCGCGCCCTTCGCCGGCAACGCCACGGTGGTGAACGCGATGGGCATGATCCTGTCGGGGCGGGAGGCCATCGTCGAGAACACCAGAGCGGGGCTGGCGGGTTTCCTGCGCGACCAGTACGCGAGCTACGACGTGCTGGACGTGCGGTTCGTCAGCCCCGGTGTCGCCCTCGCCTACAAGGGTGCGCGGGAGGCGCGGGCCGACGGCACCCCGCTCGGCCAGGAACACGTCATGATCGTGCTGTACGTCCTGGTGAAACAGGATGGTCACTGGTGGACGGTCGCGCGGCAGAACACGCTCGTGCCGAGCCCGGTCTAGGAGTTCGTCGCCGCCGCCCGCAGTGACTCGTGTGTCGGTGCGTCCGGCACGCCCGGTGCGCGGCGCGCGTCGAACTCCTTGCGCAGCACCGGCAGAATCTCGCCGAGCAGGTCGAGCTGTTCCAG
The DNA here is from genome assembly GCF_005862235.1 of Saccharomonospora piscinae. Taxonomy (GTDB): domain Bacteria; phylum Actinomycetota; class Actinomycetes; order Mycobacteriales; family Pseudonocardiaceae; genus Saccharomonospora; species Saccharomonospora piscinae. Next base: position 539,991 of record NZ_VCEK01000003.1, read on the forward strand.
CACGGTTGCCAGCGGCAGTCCCGCGTGATCGACGAGGAACAGTTGTCGCTGGTAGTCGCCGACGTAGTCCCGAAAGCTCAGAGTGCGGTCGATGACCTGCTGCGGGCTACCGACCGTCAGCGGGGTCTGCTCGCTGAAGTCCTCCAGTGAGGGGCCGCCGCCGTAGACGGGCGCGTGGTCGAAGTAGGGCCGGAACTCGCGCACGGCGTCCTGGGAGTTCCGGCGCATGAACACCTGGCCACCGAGACCGACGATCGCCTGGTGGGGTTCGCCGTGGCCGTGGTGCGCGAAGCGCTCGCGGTAGAGACTCACCATGCGCTCGGTGTGCTCGGGGGGCCAGAAGATGTGGTTGTGGAAGAAGCCGTCGCCGTAGAAGGCGGCCTGCTCCGCGATCTGCGGGCTGCGGATGGAGCCGTGCCAGACGAACGGCGGCACACCGTCGAGCGGCCGGGGCGTGGACGTGAACCCCTCCAGCGGGGTGCGGAACCGGCCCTGCCAGTCGACGACATCGGAGCGCCACAGCTCGTGCAGCAGCGCGTAGTTCTCCACGGCCAGCGGGATTCCCTGGCGGATGTCCTGCCCGAACCACGGATACACCGGCGGCGTGTTGCCGCGTCCGAGCATCAGGTCGACGCGGCCGTCGGCGAGGTGCTGGAGCATCGCGAAGTCCTCGGCGATCTTCACCGGGTCGTTCGTGGTGATCAGAGTCGTCGAGGTGGACAGGATCAACCGCTCCGTGCGGGCGGCGACGTAGCCGAGCATGGTGGTCGGCGACGACGGCACGAACGGCGGGTTGTGGTGCTCGCCGGTGGCGAAGACGTCGAGGCCGATCTCCTCGGCCTTCAACGCGATCGCCACCATCGCCTTGATGCGCTCGCGTTCGGTCGGCGTCCGCCCCGTCGTGGGGTCGGGCGTCACGTCGCCGACGGTGAAGATCCCGAACTGCATGCTGGTCACCACACTCGAAGTAGTTGTCCGTTCAACTACCACTGTAACGCGTGGGCGGGCGTGGCTGTTCCCGGGACTCGGGCCGAACGCCCTCACCCACCACGGTGCCATGTGACACCGCCCGGAATAGCGGCCGCGCGAGGTCTCGTTGCCGGGGATATGAAGGCGATCATTCAGCAGCGATACGGCGGTCCCGAGGTTCTGACGGTGGGGGAGCGGCCGGACCCGAAGGTGGCTCCCGGCGAGGTCCTCATCCGGGTCAGGGCGGCGGGCGTGAACCCGGTGGACTGGAAAATCGGCGCGGGATACCTCGACCCCCTGATGGAGGTCCAGTTCCCGATCACTCCGGGCTGGGATGTCGCGGGCGTCGTGGAAGCCGTGGGGCTGGACGTCCACGACTACCGGGTGGGCGACGAGGTGATCGGCTACGCGCGCAAGGACTGGGTGTCGCTGGGCACCTACGCCGAGCTGGTGGCCGCGAACGTGCGGCTGATCGCCCGCAAACCCGCCTCGCTGGACTGGTCGCGGGCCGCCGGGCTGCCGCTGGCCGGGCTCACCGCGTACCAGGCACTCGACCGGGCTCGGGTCGGCGACGGCGACACGGTCGTCGTCCATGCCGCCGCCGGCGGAGTCGGCGCGTTCGCCACCCAGCTCGCCGTCGCGCGCGGTGCGCGCGTGATCGGCACCGCGTCCGAGCGCAATCACGACTTCCTGCGCGGGCTCGGCGCCGAGCCCGTCACCTACGGCGAGGGGCTGGTCGAGCGCGTGCGGAGCCTCGCGCCGGGTGGCGTCGACGCCGCTGTCGACGGCGTCGGAGGTGAGTCCGTGGACGCCTCCCACGAGCTGCTGCGGGAGGCGTCGCGACTGGTCTCGGTGGCCGACCCGAGGGCGGAGGAGGTCGGTGGGGTGAACATGTGGGTGCGGCCGAACGCCGCCGACCTCACGGAGCTGTCGCGGCTGGCCGACGACGGCACCCTCGCCGTGACCGTCGACCGGGCGTTCCCCCTGGAGGAAGCCGCCGAGGCGTGGCGCGTGAGCCAGGAGGGCCGCACGCGCGGCAAGATCGTCCTCACGGTGGCCTGAGCGGACACCCGTGTCCGCAGCCTGTGTAGCCGTGTCCGCAGGCTGCGTAGCCGTGTCCGCACCTTGGGTAGACGTGTCCGCGGTTCGCGTAGCCGAGACACGGTCACTCGTGCAACGGCAGCGGCGTCCAGGGCGTCGGCACGACCGGCCCCGCCTCGGCCCGCCGGGGGCAGGGTGTCCGGCCTCACCCGTACGGTCCCTGGAGCGTGCGGCCAGGTCCTCCGTCGGCTCTACCTGCGCGGTCGCCGACGCACAGTAGGCGCGGAGACCGAAATCCGGAATGAGAGAACACGGAATTGGTGATTCTGGTCACCGCACACTGTGTGTTCTTTGTTACTAACCGGTTCCAGTTAGCTGGATAACCAACTAAAGATAATCTCCAACCGCCTCCCTTCGGGGAGGGAAAAATCGATAGAGGTCACGGAGATTTCAGTTGTTTCAGCTGAGTGCGACGACGACCGTTCTCTTGCTGGTCGGATTTTATGGGTTGACGTATCTCTTGACTCGGACGATCCGAAAAAAGAAAGAGAACGTCGACGGGTTCATGGTCTCGAACAACGCGGTGGGGTTCGGGATCTCGGCTGCGAGCATGACCGCCACCTGGGTCTGGGCCGCGTCCTTCTACGCGAGTGCCAGCTCCGGCTACACCTACGGACTGTCCGGCCCCATTCATTATGGGCTCTGGGGCGCACTGATGATTCTGTGTATCTACCCTTTCGGGAGACGGTTTCGTGAGGTGGCCCCGAAGGCGCATACGCTCGCCGAGGTGATGCACGCTCGGCACGGCAGGTCGAGCCAGTTGATTCTCGCCTTCTCCAACATCGTCGGCAGCGTGATCAGCCTGACCGCCAATTTCACCGCAGCCGGTGCGCTCGTGGCCGTGCTGACGCCGTTCGACTTTCTGCATGGGGTGCTGGCCGTCGCCGTCGGCGTGCTCACCTACACGCTGTGGTCCGGTTTCCGTGCCTCGGTGCTGACCGACTTTGCGCAGCTGGTGGCGCTGATGCTCGCCGCGGCGCTCATCATTCCGATGATCTTCTTCGCCGCCGGTGGTCCGAGCATGCTGGGTGACGGACTTCGCTCGCTGACGTCGGAGCAGGCGGACTTCTTCTCCCTGACCGCGTTCCTGGAGCAGGGCGGCCCGTACCTCGCGGCCGTGCTCGCCTACGCCATCGGTAACCAGACCATCGCGCAGCGTCTCTTCGCCGTGCGGCAGGACAAGATCAAGGCGACGTTCGTGACCGCGACCCTCGGCTACGGCGGCACCGTGATCGGCCTCGGCATGCTGGGGTTGCTCGCGGTCATGGTCGGCATCCGCCCGCTGGACGGCGACATGAACAACATCATCCCGCAGATGGCGTCCGAGTACCTTCCCGCCGTAATGATCGGTCTGCTGTTCATCATGGTGATCGGCTCGTTGTCGTCCACAGCGGACTCCGATCTCGCGGCACTGTCGTCGCTGGTGATGACCGACATCTACGGTCGCAACGTCGCGGGTCGCAACGTCAACCCCGCCACGATGCTCCTCTGGGGACGGGTGACGATGGTGGGCGCCACGGCCCTCGGAGTCATGTTCGCCGTCTCGAACTTCGACATCCTGGATCTGCTCGTGTTCGTGGGAGGACTGTGGGGCGCACTGGTGTTCCCGGTCATCGTCAGCATGTACTGGAACCGGATCACCAACGTCGCGTTCACCGTCGCAGCGCTGGTCGGGACCGGCTTCTTCCTGGTGGCGCGCTTCGAATTGCTGGCGCTCACCGGCGTGGTCGCCGTGGTGCTGGAACTCGCCGCGGCGGCGGGGATCGCGGTGGTCTTCGGCCTGATGACGTTCGGCTTCCTCGGCAGGAATGCCGGCCTGGGGGTGGCGGTGGCGAGCGGACTCGGGTTCGCGCCGCTGGTACTCGGCTTCCTCCGCGACTACCCCACGTTGCTCGGGTCGCTGGTCGCCTATGGCGCCAGCGCGGTGACCTGTGTGCTGATCAGCCTGCGGAGCACCGAGCGGTTCGACTTCGCGTTGCTGGGCCAGCGCGTGACCGCGTTCCAGCACGCGGGTGGCCGGGACACGGAGCAGGGCGACGACCCGGTCACGGCGCGCCAATGATCGGCAGAACGGTTCCGACAGGAGGCAGGAAACCATGGAAACCCTGATCGTGACGGCTTACATCCTGGTGTGGCCGCTGCTTACGGCGGTCGTCCTCGCCGTGCTCACCCGAGGAGTCATCAGGGACTACGGCAAGGCGAAGGAGGGCGGGACGACGGTCGTCTGAGCACGCCCGCGGCGGTGTCAGCGGGCGAGGCCGGTGTCGAAGGCGGTGAGCAGTGGTCCCGCCAGCGGGCCGATCGCGAGCGACACCGCCGCGGCGAGGTAGGCGATGCCGAGCGGCCACCGGCTGGGCCGATCGTTGCTCGCCGGTTCGGCCCGCACCGCGGGTGTGATCCAGCGCAGGTAGTAGAACAGGCTGGCGACCGTGTTGACGACGGCCACGACGACTAGCCAGGCGAGGCCCGCGTCGAGGGCGGCGGTGAAGACGGTGAGCTTGCCCGCGAACACACCGGTGGGCGGTGTGCCGACCAGGCCGAGCAGGCAGACGACGAGGGCCAGGGCGAGCCACCGGTTCGCCCGCAGGAGCCCCCGGTAGTCGGCGAGCGTCGTGGCGCGGGGGAGCGCGGCGACCACGGCGAACGCACCGAGGTTGGTGACGGCGTAGGCGGCGAGGTAGAGCAGCAGGCCGGTGAGGGCGAGCGTGGTACGGCCCGCGGCGGCGACAGCCATCAGCAGGTAGCCGACCTGGCTGATCGTGGAGTAGGCCAGCAGCCGCCGGACGTTGTCCTGGAAGAAGGCGGCCAGGTTGCCCAGTGTCATCGTGAGCGCGGCGAGCACCGCGATGAGCAGCCGCCAGTCCACCGTCGTCGGCGCGAGGGCGGTGTCGGCGAACCGGAAGACGGCCACGACGGCGCCGATCTTGGGGATGGTGGTTAGGAGGGCGGCCACCGGGGCGCGGGCGCCTTCGGCCGCGTCGGGGATCCAGAAGTGCGTGGGGACGGCGCCCGCCTTGAACAGCGGGCCCGCCAGGAACAGGACGGCGCCGATCGCGACAGCGGCACCCGGTGCCGAGGGCAGGGTGTCGGCCAGCCCGGCGTAGGCGGTCGCGCGGCCGGTGCCGAACAGGGTCAGCAGGCCGAACAGCATCGTCACGCCGAGCAGCGCGCCCATGAGGTAGTACTTCATCGCGGCTTCGGTGCCGGGTGCGTCCTTGGCGAACGCGGTCAGCGCGTAGAGGGGAACACTGGCGAGCAGGTACGCGGCGGCGAGCAGCAGCAAATCCGCCGCTCCCGCGAGCAGGACGGCTCCGAGCGCGCCGAGCAGGAGCAACACGACGAACTCGGTTTCGCGTGGACTGCCGTCGATGTCCGCGGCGGCGAGGCCGAGCACCAGCAGTACCGAGACCAGCACGATGACCCTGGCGGCATCGGTGGCCACGTCGACGGCGTAGGCGCCCTCGAACACGGTCGTGCGCTCCTCCGGCCACCGGGCCACGGTGGCGGCGAGACCACCCGCGCACACCACGGCCGCCGCCAGGCGCACCAGCCACTGCCGGTGCCGGGGCAGGAAGGAGCCCAGCAGGAGGCCGAGCACGGCACCACCGGTGAGGAGCAGCTCGGGCAGCACCAGAGCCAGGTCCCGGGTCATCGACATCGCCGGGCTCACCGGTCCAGCAGAGTGCCGAGGGTGCGGGCGGCGGGTTCGACGAGGTCGAGCAGGAACCTCGGGAAAAGCCCGATCACCACGGCGAGCAGCAGCAGCGGCGCGATCGAGACCGTTTCGGCGGTGGTGAGGTCGGCGACCGCGCCACGGCCCGCCGACCGCGGTGGGCCGAGAAAGATCCGCTGGTACGCGCGCAGGAACAGGGCGGCGGTGAGCAGGATCCCGAGGAAGGAAAGCGCGGTGGCGACGGGGGCGCCGGGCAGCGAGCCGGTGAAGATCTGGAACTCGGCGATGAACCCGGAGAAGCCGGGCAGCCCCAGCGAGGCGAACGCGGCGACGGCGGTGAGCCCGGCGAAGCGCGGCGTGCCCGCGGCGAGTCCACCGTAGGAGCGCATGTCGTAGGTGCGGCCCCGCTCGTACAGCACTCCGGTGAGCAGGAACAGCGCACCGGTGATCAGTCCGTGGCTGACCATCTGGGTCACCGCCCCGGCGACGGCGAGGTCCTGTGCCCGCGCGTCGGAGGTGGTGAGGAGCCCGGCCGCGCCGATCGCGAGGACGATGTAGCCCATGTGGTTGACGGAGGTGTAGGCGATCATCCGCTTGACGTCGCGTTGTGCCAGCGCGACCAGGGCACCGTAGAGCACGCTGAGCACCCCGACGACCACGATGACCACGGCGTAGTCCCGCCAGGTGCCGGGCAGGATCGGCATCGCGATCCGCACGAACCCGTAGGTGCCCAGTTTCAGCAGCACTCCGGCGAGGATCGCCGATCCGGCGGTGGGGGCCTCGGTGTGGGCGGGCGGCAGCCAGGTGTGAAACGGCACGGTGGGTGTCTTGATGGCCAGACCGACGACGATGGCCAGCAGGACGAGCACACCGAACGTCCCTCGGCCCGCGAGGGGGTTCTGCTCGGTGAGCCGCACGATGTCGAACGTGTTCGGCTCGGCGGCGACGAAGAGGCCGAGGAAACCGAGCAGCAGAGCCAACGAGCCGAGGAAGGTGTAGAGGAAGAACCTCAGCGCCGCCCGTGCCGCGTCCCGGTGGCCCCAGCCTGCGATCACGAAGTACATGCCCACGATGGACAGGTCGAAGAAGACGAAGAAGAGGATGAGATCCAGCGAGACGAACACGCCGAGGCACACCGTCTGCAGGAACAGGAACAGTGTCACGAACGCGCGCACCGAACGGGCCTGCCGCAGCGAGTAGATCGCACAGGCGAGAAACAGCACGGCGGTCATCGCCACCAGCGGCAGGCTGAGCCCGTCGACCCCGAGGTGGTAGCGGGAGTCCACGATCGGGATCCAGCTCAGGTCGACCTCGTAGGCGAACCCGGACGCGCCGGGTGAGTAGGTCACCCACAGTGCGCCGACGAGTGCGAGGTCGGCGGCGGTGACCGCGACCCAGGTCCGGCGCACGACCGTGTCGCTGACCCGGGGCACGGCGAGCAGGACCGCCGCGGCCACCAGCGGCAGGAACACCACGACGCTGAGCACGCTCACCTCACCTCCTTCTCGGCACGGGTCAGAGCACCACCAGCAGCAGTGCCAGCACCGCCAGTGCCACGACGGCCTGCGCGTAGTAGTGGTGGAGCAGGCCGGTCTGCGGGCGGAGGGCGAGCCGCCCGAGCCCGTGCGCACCGTCGGCGACGGCGCGCACGGCGGCCTCGATCGACCGTTCCCCGCGCGTGTCGGCCGTCCGGGCCAGTGACGTGCCGAGCCCTGCGGCGGCACGCACGCCACCGTCGAGAACACGGTCGTCGAAGCGCGCCAACCCCTCGGCGGCTCGCAGCGTCGGCACGGTGACGAACCTGCGCGCGACGCCTTCCAGGCCGAGCCAGTCGCCGAACAGTGGCCGCGCGGGCACGTCACCACGCAGCCGGACGATCCCGGCGGCCGCCGCCGCGGCGCCCAGCGCCAGCACCGTCGACAGCAGGTACTCCCACCACACCGGCGTCGGCTGCGGCCGGCTCGACACGATTCCCGCGAAGGCCGACCACACCCCGGGCAGGGCGAGCACGCTGAGCAGCGTGGTCCCGACCGCCAGCGGTGGCAGCGCGGCGCGTTGGCTCGGAAGCACCCGGCGAGCCCGCCGGGGTGCGGTGTGCCGGTCCGCGACTGCCGGAGCCGACCAGACCAGCGCGACGGCCCGCGCCGAGTACCCGGCGGACAGCGCCGCGGCGGCCAACCCCACCACATACAGCGGTGGCGACTCGTGCAACGCGGTGGCGAGGATCTGGTCCTTGGTCGTCCAGAGCGCCAGCGGCGGGATACCGGCCAGCGTCACCGCGCCGACAGTGAAAGCGGTCCCGACCAGCGGATGGTCCCGGGCCACGCCCCGCAGGCCGGGCAGGCGCTGGGTGCCCGACGCGCTCAGCCACGCCCCGGCGGTTAAGAACAACAGACTCTTGGTGAGCGCGTGGGCGACGAGCTGCGCGGTCGCGGCGGCGACACCTCCGGCACCGGCACCCAGCACCATGAACCCGACCTGGGCGCAGGTCGACGCGGCCAGCAGCTGCTTGAGCTCGGACTGCGCCAGCGCGACCGCGCCGAGCACGAGCGCGGTGAACGCGCCCAGCCACGCGACCAGCACCGCCGCCCAGCCCGTAGCCGACAACAGCGGTTGCAGGCGTAGGAGAAGGTAGGCCCCGGCCGCGACCATCGTGGCCGAGTGCAGCAGGGCCGACACCGAGCTGGGGCCGTCCATGGCCCGGGAGAGCCAGAAGCTGAACGGTAGCTGCGCCGACTTGCCGAGCGCGGCGAGAACCACCCCCGCGGCCACCACGTCGCGCCAGCCGCCCGGCAGCTCCGCGAGCCCGCCGAGGGTCAGCCCCGTGGCGCCGCCCGCCAGCGCGGCGCCCGCGGCGAGGTAGAGACCGAGATCCGCAGCCCTCGTGGTGAGAAACGCGATCGTGCCCGAACTCGCGCGGCGGGAGTCGTGCCACCAGTAGCCGATCAGCGCGTAGGACACGGCGCCCATGACTTCCCACGCCATCAGCAGTGACACCACGGTGGTCGCGGTGACGGTCACCAGCATCGCGCCCGCGAAGAGCAACACGAGGCCGAAGAATCGCGCGCGTGACTCGGTCGGGCCGATCTCGCCGACCGCGAACACCAGCACCACGAGCAGGATCGTCGCGACCGTGACGACCAGGATCGCCGAGAGCCCGTCCACGCGCAGGGCGAACGCGACACCCTCCACAAAGGGCATCGACACGGCGGGACGGGTCACCGCCACGACGACCGACACGGCCAGTGTCAGCACGGTGGAGGCGATCGCGAGCGCCCCGGCGAGCGAGTCGGCGCGCCGGCCCGCCGCGAGCAGGACCGGGCCCACCAGCAGCGGGATCGCGACGAGCAACCAGAGCATGGGCTAGCCCGACAGGTCCGCGGCCATGTCGGTCATGTCCACGTCCCTCGCACGGAACAGTGCCGTGGTGACGGCGAATCCGGCGGCCATCTCGATGGCCATCGCGGTCACCGCGAGCACCACGACCACCTGGCCGTCGGGACGGTCCGGGGAGGTGAAGTACCAGAACCCGGCAGCACCGACGATCACCGCGTTGACCATCAGCTCCAGGCCCATCATGATCATGACGATGGACTGCTGCGACAGCGCGCCGTAGAGCCCGACGCTGTACAGCGCCGCGGCCAGGAGCAGGTAGCCCTCCAGGCTCACCGACCGACACCGCCTCGCACCGGGTCGTCCGGCCGCGTGCGATCGAGCCGGTCGCCGAAGCGGTCGTAGCGCCCGCGATGGGTCGACAGCACGACGGTCGCCACGATCGTGGCGAACAGCGCCAGCCCGAGCACGATCATCACGAGCATCTTCGGTCCCATGAGCGCCTCCGCGAGCGACCTCGTCGGGTCCGGGGGCGGCTGTTCGGTGGACGCGGGCCAGTCGATCAGAAAGATGCCGGTCGCGAGTACGGCGAAGGTTCCGGTCGCGATCGCCAGGGACGCCTTCCGGTTGTGCACCATGGTCATCGGCTGCAACCCGGCCGGGTTCATCATGTACATGATCATGAAGACCACCATGATGAGCATCTCCATGGTCATCATGAGGATGACGAGCACACCCAGGTAGGCCAGCTCCACCAGCAACAGCGTCAGGCCGGCGAAGACGAACGACGCCAGCAGTGAGAACGTCGCTCTGGCCATGGAGTCCACCCGGAACACCAGCATCGCCGTCGCGACGGCACCCGTGGCGCACGCCCAGAACGCCACCTCGGCCTGCACGGGCGTCAGCACCTCAGATCACCACGATCGCCACGACCAGCGCCTGCACCAGCGTCAGCGGGATGAGCAGAATCCAGGAGACCTCCGCGAACCGTTCCATGCGGATCGTCGGCACTCGCCGCCCGATGCCGACCAGCACCGCCAGCACCAGCACCGTCTTCACGACAGACCACAGCCAGGGCGGCAACAGCGGTCCGAGGCCACCGCCGAGGAACAGGGCCACCGACATCGCCGCCCCGGACACCAGCAGCAGCCAGCGGCCCGCGACGAAGATCAGCCGGTCCACACCCGACAGTTCCGCGAGCGCACCGCCCGCGATGTCGCGACCCACGGTCTGCGCGAACGGACCGAAGAACGCCATCGCCAGCACCGTGGCCAGGAACACGACGAACGCGACCGGCATCCAGACCACGAACCACAGGTCCCGCTGCGCGGCGACGATGTCGGCCACCCGCAGCGAGCCCGCCCCGATCGCCGCGGTGGTCAGGACGAACATGTGCGGGAGTTCGTAGGCGAGTCCCTGGGCGAGGAAGCGGTAGCCGCCCACCAGCCCGAACGCGGAGTCGGCTCCCCAGCCGGCCAGCCACACCGCCGCCCACGCCGCGATCTCCATAGCGTTGAACCACACGACGCCCACGGACAGATCGGCCACGGACCGATGGCCCAGCGGGGTGACCAGCGACGCCAGCACCGCGGTCACCAGCAGCACCAGGCCTCCGCCCCGCCAGAGCAGACTGTCGGCGGCGGGCGTGCGCCGCCGCTGCTGCACGAGCAGGCCCGCGACCGCGCGTGCCGGAGCGGTCGCCGCGCGGACGCCACCGGCCGCCCCCGCCGCCCGCGCCGCGAGGGCGGTGTCGAGCACGGCGGTGCCGAACGCGAACGCCGCCAGTACCAGCGGGAGCAGGAGCGCGCCCGGCCAGCCGACCGCCTCAACCATGCGGCGCCTCGCGCCGCGCGAGCGTGTCCAGGTCGGGGTCGAGACTCGCCACGAGAATCCGTGCGCAGGCGAGTTCGTTGCCGTCGAGGAGCGTGGGCAGGGCCTCCAGCGCCCATCGCGTCTCCGGCGCTCTGTCCAGCCCGGCAGCGGAGCCGGGCCGATCGAACGTGCGCACGGCCGAGTCGAGCCACGAACCGAGGCGGTCCCATGCGTCTCCACCCAGCTCCGGAGGTGTGGACGGGACCGGCGGCGTGCGACCGACGCCCGCCAGCGACCAGCGAAGCGTGCGGGAGCGGCGCACCCGCCCGGCCCACCGGGCCAGGGCTGTCGCCGTGCGCGCCCGCCGGTCGCCGCGCAAAACGTCGCTGCGCAGGACGTCGTCGCGCAGGCGGCGAGCGGTGGCCGAGGCGTCGGGCCAGCCCACGACGGACAGCAGCCGGGCGCAGGAGTCGAGCCTGCGTGCGACGAATCCGGTGGGCGAATCCCAGGGCGATACCTGCCGGGCATGGCCCAAGCCGGTGGTCGTGACCGTGGCGTCCTGGATGACATCGCCCTGCAACGCCGTCCGGACGACCAGACCAGCGGGCCAGTCCGGCAGCACGGGGCCGAGCGGGACATGGAGCCGGTCGAGCATGAGGCCGTCGCGGTCCCGCGCGCGGTCGGCCATCGGCGGCTCCGCCCCGCGCCGGTCGTGGTGGGGGTGCGCTGCCCTCGGCCGACGCTGCCGGTCGGGATCCCCCAGCGCGTCCGCTGCCGCCGCAAGGCGAGCCGGTGCCGCCGACGCGGAGTCGATGTCGGCACGGGCGCACGGGCGTGGAAACAGGCTCCACACCTGCTCGACGGCGGGCCGCAGGTCGTCACTCACCGGGCCCGCGACGACCAGGATGTTGCCCTCCGCCGGACTGGCCGCAGGCTGCCAGCCGCGCTCGCGGACGACGCGTTCGACGGCGACGCGCGCGCCGGTCCCACCCGGCGTGGCGACCACGAAGGGACGAGGCGGGGTGAGCCGCAGCAGCCAGGCGGTCAGGTCCACCGCAGCGCCCCCTCCCGCCAGGCGTAGACCACGCCCGCCACGAGGATCCCGAGGAAGACGAACATCTCGACGACGGCAGGCGTGCCCAGCTCGGCGACGACCAGTGTCCACGGGTACATGAACACCATTTCCATGTCGAACACCAGGAAGATCATCGCGATCGGGTACCAGCGGACGTGGTAACGCGAGACCGCGTGCTCTGCCGGTGCGTGGCCGGACAGGAACGGAGGTGTCCCGGTCGCGGTGTCGCCGAGGCGCACGGCGAAGGCCATGCCGTACAGCCCGGCAGCGACGAGCAGCATGAGGACGAGCAGCACCAGCGCGCCACCGACGTTCACCGTGGACCACACCTCCGCCCGCCTCGTGGTGAGCTCTCGCGAGCCGGCGTCGCGCAGGATTCCTCGCTGACCGTCCGTGCAAACGTCGTCACCGGATGGTGTGGGTCCGCGAAGCCTGGCAGCCGGGGCGGGGACGCTCAGCGCGCGGCCGGGTCACGCAGGCGTGTGTCCGCAGACTGTGTAGCCGTGTCCGCAGCTCCCGTCGTCCGGTAGCGCGGCCGTAGCCGCTCTCGCTCCCCGGGCCGGGCGGGCGCAAAGCCATACTGGCTGGTCGTGACGACCGCGCCAGCGTTTCCTCGGCCTGTCTCCCTGCGGTAGCGCCGTGAATCTCGCCCCTGATTCCTCCGTCGTGAACTCACTACTGTTCGCCGCGTGTTGCCCGTTTCGGTGCATCGGGGTGGCGCCGGCGAGAGTGAGGAGAAGACGTGGGACTACGCAAAGTACGACGTCTGACGGGGTTGGCCGGAGCGACGGTGGCCGCGGCGGCGCTCACAGTGGCGGCACCGGGAACGGCGGCGGCCGACGGTGCCTATGGGTACGAAGTGGACTACGGGACGTCGGTCTCCACCCCCGGTAACGCGCTCTGCACGTTCAACGCGACGGTGCAGGTGTGCTTCCAGCCGTACGGCGACAAGATTTACCTCAAGGACAAGTTGGCGGACGGACGTTCCGCGGTGGCGGTGTGGGAGAACCAGATCGTCTCCGGGAACCTGTATCGCCACGGCGAATGCCGCAACACGCGCGGTGCGGGCACGTGGGTGGTCTGCAACAAGAACTACTACGAGGGCAGCATCTTGCTGATCAAGGCGGGGACACGCGACCTGTCCGGTGATGGAAGTTACTCCGCCGAGATTCCCACGTACTCCGAGATCGCGTGAGCGACCGGCGTCGCGGAACCGCAGGACGCCGCCGGGCGCGCTCGACGCGCCTCGGCGGTGTCGCTGGACACGGCTACGCAGGCTGCGGACACGGCTACGCAGGCTGCGGACACGGTGCTACTTCAGGTCCTTGCTCGTTTTGCCCAGCAGTTTCCTCGCCACGATCAACTGCTGGATCTGTTGCGTGCCTTCGAAGATGTCCAGGATCTTCGCGTCCCGGGCCCACTTCTCCAGCAGGGAGTCCTCCGTGTAGCCGAGCGTGCCCGCGAGCTCGACGCACCGGAGCGTGACGTCCACGACGGTGCGGCCCGCCTTGGCCTTCGCCATCGACGCTTCCAGCGAGTTCGGCTTGCGGTTGTCCGCCATCCACGCCGACTCCAGGGTCAGCAGGTAGGCGGCCTCGTAGTCGGCTTCGAGGCGCAGGAACGTGGCCGCGGCGGCGTGCTGGGCGTTGACGGGCTTGTCGTAGTCGACCTCGACACCCGCCTCGGCGAGCAGGCCGCGCGTTTCCTCCAGCGCCGCCCGCGCGACGCCGATGGCCATGGCGGCCACCAGCGGGCGGGTGTTGTCGAAGGTCTGCATGACCCCGGCGAAACCCTTCTTGGTGTCGATGTCCGGGGTACCGAGCAGGTTCTGGGCGGGCACGCGGCAGTTGTCGAACCGCAGCACGGCCGTGTCGGAGGCGCGGATGCCGAGCTTGTGCTCCAGCCGCACCACCTCGAAGCCCGGAGTGCCCTTCTCGACGACGAACGACTTGATGGCGGCGCGGCCCTGGGTCCGGTCGAGTGTGGCCCACACGACGACGGCGTCGGCGCGTTCACCGGAGGTCACGAAGATTTTCTCGCCGTTGAGGACGTAGTCGTCGCCGTCCTTGGTGGCGGTGGTGGTGATGGCCGCCGAGTCGGACCCGCAGTCGGGTTCCGTGATGGCCATGGCGGCCCACAGCTTGCCGAAGCGCGCGAGTTGCTCGTCGTTGGCCACCGACGCGATGGCGGCGTTGCCGAGTCCCTGCCTGGGCATGGACAGCAGCAGCGCCACGTCGCCCCAGCAGAGTTCGATGGTGCCGAGGACGGTGAGCAGGTTGCCGCCGTTGCGGTTGCCGCCCTTGTCGTCGTCACCCCGCCGCACCCCCGCCGCGCCCGCGCCGCCCTCGCCGGAGGTGTTGAGCCCGTCGAGCAGCGCCGCGAGCATGTCGAGTTCGCTGGGGTAGGCGTGTTCGGCGCGGTCGTACTTGCGCGAGATGGGCCGGAACACCTCGGTGGCGGCCTGCCGGGCCTGGTTGACGAGGGCCTTGGCCTTCTTCGGGACCTCAAGGTTGATCATGCGCTGACGACCCCTTCCATGACGCCCACCGCGCGCAGGTCGCGGTACCAGCGTTCCACCGGGTGTTCCTTGACGAAGCCGTGCCCGCCGAGCAACTGCACCCCGGCACTGCCGATCTCCATGCCGCGTTCGGCGGCGGCCGCGCGGGCGAGGGCGACCTCCCTGGCGTGCGGCCTGCCCTGCTCGGCCCGCGACGCCGCGCGCAGGGTCAGCAGCCGCAGCCCTTCCAGCTCGATGCCGATGTCGGCGACGGTGAACGCCACGCCCTGCCGGTGGCTGACGGGCTCGCCGAACGCCTCCCGCTCGTTGACGTACGGGATCACGTAGTCGAGGACGGCTTTCGCGGTGCCGCACGCGAGCGCAGCCCAGCCCAGCCGAGACGAGCGCACCACGTCGGCGAGGACGTCCCGCTTCGCCCCGCCGAGCAGCGCGCTCGCGGGCAGCGACACGTTGTCGAGCACCAGCGTGCCCGTCGCCGCGCCCCGCAGCCCCATCGCCGGTTCGGCCTCCACCGACACGCCGCGGGTGGCGGACTCGACGACGAACAGTGCGGGTCCGCGCCCTTCCAGAGTCGCCGACACGACGAACAGTTCGGCCTGCGCCGCCCTCGGCACGAGGTGTTTCACGCCGTCGAGCCGGTAGCCGTGCGGGGTGCGGCGCGCGGTCGCCCTCGGGGCGAACACGTCGAACAGCGGCGCGCGCTCCTGCAGCGCCAGCGCCGCCGCCGGCACGTCCTCGCCCGTGAACGCGGGCAGGTAGGTGGCCTGCTGGTGCGCGTCGCCGTGCCGGACGAGCACGTTGCTCACGGCCGAGGGCGCGAGCACGGCCACGGCAAGGCCCAGATCGCCCTGTGCGAGCGCCTCCGCGACGAGGACGTTCGTCACCGTCGAGCGTTCCGCGCCGACGCCGCCGACCTCCTCGGGAATGCCCACCGCGGTCAGGCCGAGTTCGGCGGCCCGGCCCAGCAGTCCGTCCGGCGGTGTCGCGGTCGCGTCGGCCTCGGCGGCGGCGGGCCGGAGCTGCTCGGCGGCGAACTCGGTCACCGTGTCGACGATCATCTGCTGCTCGTCGTCCGGCGTGAGGTCGAACAGGTCGCCCGCCGGCGCGGGGGACAGTCGCGCGGGCTTGCCGAGCCGGGTGGTCGCCGCGAACGTGCGTCCCGCGGCGCCCGCGGCGGCGAAGCCACGCCGCGTGGCGGTGGCGACGACCTGCTCCACGGGTTTGCGCAGTCCGGTGCGGTCGAGCAGCGTGCTTCCGGCGAGGCGGTTCAGCGCCGCGAGGCCGAAGCCCATCGCGTCGCGGCGTGTCGCTTTGTGTCGGGCCACAGCGTTCCCTCCGTCTACCTACTCGTGAGTAGGTTAGTCGGTGTGGTCCCCCTCGCGCCAGTAGGGTCGATCAGGTCACGTCGAGCACCGCGTGCAGCAGCGCCGTCAGCTCGGCACCGAAATGGGGCCGGGACGCCACCCTTCGCGTGCGGGTGAGGTCGTTCGCGATGGTCAGCGCCGCGTGGGCGGTGATCCGGGCCTCGCGCGGCTCCAGCTCCGGGTGGACGGCCGTCAGCAGCCGCACCCACTGCGCCACGTAGTCACGCTGGATGCGCAGCAGTTCGGGGCGGTCCCGCTCGTCGATGTGGACGTGGTCCACCGAGAACGCCACCAGTAGCTCCGGCGGGCCGGTCAGAGTGCGCACGTAGGAGTCGGCGAGCCTGCGCAGCGCCTCCCGCTCGTCCGGCGGGCCGCTCGCCCGCAGCGCGTGCTCGGCCGCGAGCGCGAGGCGGTCGCCCGCCCTGCGGCCGATGGCGGCAAGCAGGCTGGCCTTGCTGGGGAAGTGCCGGTAGACGCTGGGGCCCGCGATGCCGGCGGCCTTGCCGATGTCCTCCATGCTGACGTCGGTGAAGCCGCGTGCCCGGAACAGTTCGGCCGCGGCCGTGAGCACCTGCTCGCGGCGTGACGGACTGCCCAGTGCCAGTGCGGGCGGCGCCCCGGCCGCGTTGGCAGTGTTGTCGTCGGGTCGGGGCAGGTTGGCGTGCAGCACCCGCAGCGCCAGTGATGTGAGCAGTTCGGTGAACCGGCGTTTGGCGAGAGTGGCGCGATGCACGGACACACTGCCGAACACCGAGAGTGTCGCCCAGCACAGCAGCTCCGCGTCGGCGTGCGACAGTTCGGGCCGCTTGCGGCGCAGCACCTCGCTCCACGTCGTGAGCATGGCGGTGGAGCGGCGGCGGATCTCGTGCTGGCTCTCGGTGTCGAGGTGCCTGCCCTCCCAGCGCCACAGCGCCGCCACCTCCCGCCGTTCCACCGAGCGGGTGGCGAGGCCGGTGAGCAGGGCCCTGACCTCTTCCGGTGTCGTCGTCCGGTCGAGTGCGGTCTCGGTGGTCGCGGCCATGTCGTCCAGGCCGCTGAGCAGGACGTGCGCGAGGATCGCCCGCTTGTCGGTGAAGTGCCGGTACAGGGCCGGGCCCGTGACACCCGCCGCGGCGGCGATGTCGTTGACGCTCACCCCGTGGTAGCCGCGTTCGCGGAACAGCTCGGAGGCGATGGCCGCGAGCTGGTGCCTGCGGTCGCGGGGGCGCCGGGTCCTGCCGTTCGTCTCGTCCATAACGTGAGCACACTCTAGCGCTTGTTGTCCACCTGACAACCCGTTGACAGCCTCGGACGATGCGGGATTATGTTAGTAGCGATTAGCACCACGTAACGCAATCCGCAGTGATCCCCGCAGGAAGGACCGTGGGTGTGAGTACAGAGGCGTTCATCTACGAGGCGCTCCGCACGCCTCGTGGCAAGAACAAGGGTGGTTCCCTCCACGGAACCAAGCCGATCGACCTCGTGGTCGGCCTGATCGACGAGCTGAAGGCCCGCCACCCCGAGCTCGACCCCGCGCTGGTGGACGACATCATCCTGGGCGTCGTGTCGCCGGTGGGTGATCAGGGCGCCGACATCGCGCGAGGCGCCGCCATCGCCGCGGGGCTGCCCGAGACGGTCGCGGGGGTGCAGCTCAACCGTTTCTGCGCCTCGGGGCTGGAGGCCGTCAACCAGGCCGCGCAGAAGGTGCGCGCCGGGTGGGACGACCTCGTCATCGGCGGCGGCGTCGAGTCCATGTCCCGCGTGCCGATGGGCTCGGACGGCGGCGCGATGTTCACCGACCCGGCCACCAACTACGACGCCTACTTCGTGCCGCAGGGCATCGGTGCCGACCTCATCGCCACCACCGAGGGCTTCACCCGCGACGACGTCGACGCCTACGCCGTGCGCTCCCAGGAGCGTGCCGAGGCCGCGTGGGCGGGCGGGTACTTCAGCAAGTCCGTGGTGCCCGTGAAGGACGTCAACGGCGTCACCATCCTCGACCACGACGAGCATCGGCGCCCCGGCACCACCGTGGAGTCGCTGGCCAAGCTCAAGCCCGCGTTCGCCGACATCGGCGACTTCGCCGGGTTCGACGCGGTGGCGCTGCAGAAGTACCACTGGGTCGAGAACATCGACCACGTCCACACCGGCGGCAACTCGTCGGGCATCGTCGACGGCGCCGGACTGGTGCTGGTCGGTGGCGAGGCCATCGGCAAGCGCATTGGCATGCAGCCCCGGGCCCGCATCGTGGCCACCGCGGTCACCGGCTCCGACCCCACGATCATGCTGACTGGCCCCACACCCGCCACCGAGAAGGTGCTGGCCAAGGCCGGGCTCACGGTCGACGACATCGACCTGTTCGAGCTGAACGAGGCGTTCGCCGCCGTGGTCCTCAAGTGGATGAAGGACCTGCGGATTCCGGACGAGAAGGTCAACGTCAACGGCGGAGCCATCGCCATGGGTCACCCGCTCGGAGCCACCGGAGCCATGATCCTCGGCACGATGGTGGACGAACTGGAGCGGCGCCAGGCCCGGCGCGCGCTCGTGACGCTGTGCATCGGCGGTGGCATGGGCCTCGCCACGATCATCGAGCGCGTGTGAGGGACGAGAACACGATGACTGACTCCAAGACCATCCACTGGGAGAAGGACTCCGACGGCATCGTCGTGCTCACGCTCGACGACCCGTCGCAGTCGGCGAACACCATGAACGCCGACTTCCGGGAGTCGCTGACGGCGACCGTCGACCGCCTGGAGGCCGAGCTCGACTCCCTCACCGGCGTGGTGCTGACCTCCGCGAAGAAGACCTTCTTCGCGGGCGGCGACCTCAACGACCTGATCAAGACGACGCCGGACGACGCCGAGGCCGTCACCGAGCAGAGCAACGCCATGAAGCGGGATCTGCGCAGGCTGGAGAAGCTCGGCAAGCCGGTGGTCGCCGCCATGAACGGCGCCGCGCTCGGCGGTGGCCTCGAGATCGCGCTGGCCTGCCACCACCGCATCGCCGCCGACGTCAAGGGCAGCCAGATCGGCCTGCCCGAGGTGACGCTGGGCCTGCTGCCCGGCGGTGGCGGCATCGTGCGCACCGTGCGGCTGCTCGGCATCCAGAGCGCCGTCATGAACGTTTTGGTGCAGGGGCAGCGGCACCGGCCGGCCAAGGCACTGGAACTCGGGCTCGTGGACGAGCTCGTCGGCTCGGTGGACGAGCTGCTGCCGAAGGCCAAGGAATGGATCAAGGCCAATCCCGAGGCGCAGCAGCCCTGGGACGTCAAGGGCCACAAGATCCCTGGCGGCTCGCCCTCGAACCCGAAGTTCGCCGCGAACCTGCCCGCCTTCCCTGCCACCCTGCGCAAGCAGTTCAAGGGCGCGCCGATGCCCGCACCGCGGGCCATCCTCGCCGCGGCGGTGGAGAGCGCGCAGGTCGACGTCGACACCGGGTTCCTCATCGAGACCCGCTACTTCGTCAGCCTCGTCACCGGCCAGGTGTCGAAGAACATGACGAAGGCGTTCTTCTTCGACCTCCAGCACATCAACTCCGGCGGCTCCCGTCCCGACGGGTACGAGAAGTACCAGGCGCGCAAGGTCGGCGTGCTCGGCGCGGGCATGATGGGCGCCGCGATCGCGTACGTGGCCGCGAAGGCGGGCATCGACGTCGTGCTGAAGGACGTCTCGCAGGAGAACGCGGAGAAGGGCAAGGGCTACGCGGCCAAGCTGGAGGAGAAGGCGCTCTCGCGCGGCAAGACCACGCAGGAGAAATCCGACGCGCTGCTCGGCCGGATCACCCCGACCGCCGACCCGCAGGACCTCGCGGGCGTCGACTTCGTGGTGGAGGCCGTGTTCGAGAGCACCGAACTCAAGCACAAGGTGTTCCAGGAGATCGAGGGCGTCGTCAACCCGGACGCCGTGCTCGGGTCCAACACCTCCACCCTGCCGATCACCGGTCTCGCCGAGGGCGTGAAGCGGCGGGAGGACTTCATCGGCATCCACTTCTTCTCGCCGGTGGACAAGATGCCGCTCGTGGAGATCATCCGGGGTGAGCAGACCTCCGACGCCACCCTGGCCAAGGTCTTCGACTTCACGTTGCAGATCAAGAAGACCCCGATCGTCGTCAACGACAGCAGGGGCTTCTTCACCAGCCGCGTGATCGGGACGTTCGTCAGCGAGGCCGTGGCCGCGCTGGGTGAGGGCGTCGAGCCCGCGAGCATCGAGCAGGCGGGCCTGCAGGCGGGCTACCCCGCGCCGCCGCTGCAGCTGATGGACGAGCTGACGCTCACGTTGCCGCGCAAGATCCGCGAGGAGAGCAAGGCCGCCGTCGAGGCCGAGGGCGGCACGTGGACGCCGCACCCGTCGGAGGCGATCATCGACCGGATGATCGACGAGTTCGACCGCAAGGGCCGTTCCGCGGGTGCCGGGTTCTACGAGTACGAGGACGGCAAGCGCGCCGGCCTGTGGCCGGGACTGCGGGAGGCGTTCGGCAGCGGCACCGGCGGCACCGGCGAGGTCCCGTTCGCCGACCTGCAGGAGCGGATGCTGTTCGCCGAGGCGCTGGAAACCGTGAAGTGCTTCGACGAGGGCGTGCTGGACACCGTGGAGGACGCCAACATCGGGTCGATCCTCGGCATCGGTTTCCCGGCGTGGACCGGCGGCGTCGTGCAGTACATGAACCAGTACGAGGGCGGGCTCAAGGGCTTCGTCGCTCGGGCGCGTGAGCTGGCCGCGCGCTACGGCAGCCACTTCGAGCCGCCGGCGTCGCTGGTGGAGAAGGCCGACAAGGGCGAGATCTTCGAGTAGTCCCGCCCGTCCCGACCGACCGGAGGCCACCGACCCACCAGGGCCGGTGGCCTCCGTGCATCGTGTCCGCAGCCTGCGTAGTCGTGTCTGCACCGCACGATACGGACACGACTACCGGAACTGCGGACACGGCTACGGGAAATGCGAACTCGGCTACCGGAGCTGCGGACACGGCGTCAGAGCAGGGGTGGGACCATCGCCTCGATGAGGTGGGGGCCCGGCTCGGCGAGGGCACGGCGGAACTGCTCGGCGAGCTGTTCCGCCGTCCGGGCGCGCGTGGCGGGAACGCCGAAACCCTCGGCCATGCGGACGAAATCGAGGTCCGGTGTGGACAGATCGAGCAGGCCGCCCGCCTTCGGGCCGGACGACTCCGCGCCGACGCGCTGCAGCTCCATGCGCAGGATGGCGTAGGCACGGTTGTTCAGCAGCACCGTGGTCACGTTGAGGCCCTCGCGTGCCTGCGTCCACAGTGCCGGGATCGTGTAGAGGGCGCTACCGTCCGACTCCAGGTTGACGACCGGCCGGTCCGGAGCGGCCAGCGCGGCCCCGGTGGCGACGGGCATGCCCTGCCCGATAGCGCCGCCGGTGAGCGTGAGGACGTCGTGCCGGGGCGATCCGGCAGTGGCCGACGGCACGAGCAAGCCCGAGGTGTTGGCCTCGTCCGAGACGATCGCTCCCTCGGGCAGCAGCGCACCGATCACCTGCGCCCAGTTCTGCGGTGTCAGCTCGCCGGTCGGCAGTTCGGGCCGGTGCGCCGGGACGAGTTCGGGTGCGACGTCGGCCGCCACCTCGTCGGCCAGTTCGGCCAGCGCGGCCACCACGTCGTCGCCCACCTCGGCCAGCGTGTGTACCTGGGCGCCCTCGGGGACCAGCTCGCTCGCCTTGCCCGGATAGGCGAAGAACGACACCGGCGCTCGCGTACCCGCGACGACCACGTGCCGCACGCCGTCGAGCTGGTAGGACACCTGTTCGGCGAGGTAGCCGAGGCGTTCGATGCCGGGCAGTCCGGCGCCGCGTTCGAGGCGGGCGGGAAAGGTCTCGGTGAACGTCGTGGCACCCGTGGCCCTGGCGATGCGGCTCACGGCCCGCAGGCCGGGCTCCCGGCAGGCCGCGCCCCCCACGAGCAGTGCGACGGGCTCGCCACCACGCAGCACCTTCGCGATCTCGCGGACGGTCTCCGACGGTACGGGCCGGGGCTCGCGAGGCGTGCCGGGAGCGGCGGGCGCACCACCGTCGCCCCAGGACACGTCGGCGGGCAGGATCAGCGTG
Organism: Saccharomonospora piscinae; assembly: GCF_005862235.1. Classification (GTDB taxonomy): domain Bacteria; phylum Actinomycetota; class Actinomycetes; order Mycobacteriales; family Pseudonocardiaceae; genus Saccharomonospora; species Saccharomonospora piscinae. The sequence continues at coordinate 561,874 of NZ_VCEK01000003.1, forward strand.
GCCACCCGGCCGGGTGCGTCACGAGCGGCCGCCACCGCGGCGGCGGTGTCGGTGCCGACCTGCGCCGGGGCCACCGACCGGTGGACCCAGCCGTCCAGCGAGCCCGCCACAGCCTCGATGTCGGATTCAAGCGGTGCGTCGAGGTTTTTGTGGTAGGTGGCGTGGTCGCCGACGATGTTCACCACGGGAGTACGGGCGCGGCGGGCGTTGTGCAGGTTCGCGAGTCCGTTGCCCAGCCCGGGGCCGAGGTGCAGCAGTGTCGCCGCTGGGCGTTGCGCGACGCGGCCGTACCCGTCGGCGGCACCGGTGACCACGCCCTCGGCGAGCCCGAGAACGGCGCGCATCTGTGGCACGTCGTCCAGAGCGGCGACGAAATGCATCTCCGAGGTGCCGGGATTGGTGAAACACAGATCCACGTCCGCGTCGGCCAGCGTGCGGATCAGGGATTGTGCGCCGTTCATCGCCATCGTGCGTCCTCCTCGGGGCGGGGTCACCCGAGAATACGCTTTCGGCGCCGAGTTCTGATGTGTCGTGTTCTACGAGTGGGGGAGGGGCAACGGGGCCGGCTCCGCGCCTGGTGCCGGCCCCGCCGGGTCAAGCCGGTCGCGACCTGATCAGACGAGCCAGCCGAGCAGGTGGGCGAGATGGGCCAGCACGCCCGTGAGCACGTCGCCGCCGGAGGTCGCGTGCATGACGAGGAACTGCATGAGGGGCTCCTTCACCAGAGAGATTTTCGTTGTGTGATGGGGAAGTGCGCGCACATCGCTTTCGAAAGCGAGATCGAGATTTCCAGCGCGGCGGCGTCGCTGTCAAAACCCGGAACGGACGCGGGCTCTCGGCGTGAAATCCCCTCAGGATAAACACGTAAGCCCTTCGGGTTTTACGCGGGGGCCGCGATTCCCCTGCTCTGGTGACGAGCCGTGTTCGCCCGACCGGGTCGTTCGCGTCGACAGCGTTCACGCATCGAAACAACTTCTTCGTTGTCACACCAACGAGTTAACTCATCGGCACGATCCGTGAAGATCACGACATTACCCGGTCGGGTGAACACGGCGGTGCGTAGAGCGTGTCTCACTTGGCGAGTCTCTTGTAGCAGGTGATGGCTGCGGCCAGGGTGAGGAAGGCCAAGTAGTGGCTGGGTTTGCGTTCGTAGCGGCTGGTCAGGATCCGGTAGCCGGTCAGCCGGGCGATCGTTCGTTCGATGACCCAGCGGTGTCTGCCGAGTTTGTCGCCGAATTCGATGGTCTTGCAGGCGATGCGCGGGATGATCTGGTGCTGGCGGAGTCAGTCGGAGCGTCCTCCCCGAAGGAATGACCGGTTCAACCAGCGCCCACAACTCGTCGGGCACCAGCCGCCGCGACAACTCATCAATCACAAGCCACCGTCGTGCCGGCGGCAAGATCAAGTGAGGCACGCTCTGAGGTGGCGCCGTCGCCCAGGAGATGGCGGTCGTGCTCGAAACCCTTGGCGAGGAGGTGCCGGTTCTCAGCCTGTTCGACGCTCCTCCTGTCGAGCTCGGGAACGGAGAAACCGCGGATGAACCGCCGGAGGACGTGCTTTCGCTGATCGAGCAATCGATCCGCGGTGCAGCCGGTGATATACTGGACGATCTGCCACGAAGACAACGTGGCCAAACTGTCGGCGATGGCCGATCACTGCGTTCGGCTTCTCGACGCCCACGAATCGCGGGAACTCAGTGGGAAAGTCGTTAGCATTGAGGCGGCGGGACCTCAAGACGTCGCAGACCGGTCGCGACCGTGGTGGGCTGACCTTGCCCAGGGAGGAGTAGAGACCTACTCGATCGACTGCGAGCACGAGGAGATGATGAACATGGATTCATTTCTGAGCATCGGAAAAAGTGTCTCTGACGTGTTCGCGCGGTACAGCTCAGCGCGGTAATCAGCGCTCGAGTCCTCTGTTTTATACGCCCAGCCGGAGGAATTCTCGACGTGCCCACGAAGGAATCTGACAACGCCAAGGTGAAACTGGGCAGCCGCTTCCACCGGCTCTTTGCCGCCACGCTCGTGTCGGCCACCGGCACCGGCATGCACGCTGCCGCGTTGCCCCTGCTGGCCCTGCAGAGCACCAGCAGCGCGATGGCGTTGAGCTTCGTCGTCGCTGCCGCTGAGATTCCCTGGGTGCTGCTCTCGCTGCATGCCGGTGTCGTGGTGGACCGGCTGGACCGCCGGCGGTTGATGGTGTGGGCCGACCTGGGCCGGTTCGCCGTCTTGGTCGCTCTCGTGGTGCTGATCCTGACCGCGCAGGTGAATCTGGCGTGGCTGGTGCTCGCGGCGTTCCTGCTGGGTATCGGCCAGGTCTTCTTCGAACTTGCCGCCCAGTCGGCCATTCCCGATTTCGTGTCGCGGGATTCGCGGAACCTGGCAACGGCGAACGGTCGGATCGCCGCGGCGGACAGCAACGGTGAGGACTTCGTGGGTCCCCCACTCGGCTCCGCCCTGTTCGGGGTGTGGAACGTCCTGCCGTTCGCCGGGAACGCTCTCTCGTTCGCCGCCAGCGGTCTGCTGGTCCTCTCGATCCGACCGGATGCCAAGACGAAGAAGACGTCCGACGCTCCGCGCCAGAGCGTGCGGAGCGAAATCGCCGAGGGCATTCGATGGTTGTTCGGCAACCGGACACTGCGGGCACTAGCCACGGCTTCCTGTCTCGGCAACGTCGTCGCCACCGCTCAGTTCGCGATGCTCGCGCTGCTGGCCAAAGAGGTCCTCGGACTTCCGGATTTCGGTTTCGGTTTGTTGCTGACGGCCACCGCGGTCGGCGCAACGGTCGGCGGACTGTCGGCCGCCGCCGCCAGCAAGCGATTCGGCTCCGGCACCGTGCTGCTCACAGCCAAAGCCGGCGTGGGCGCGACCGTTCTGGTTTTGGGACTTGTCACCAATTCATGGGTCGCGGCCGCGATGATGATGCTGACCGGTGCGCTGATGACCGCGGAGAAAGTCGTAGTCAGCACCCTGCGCCAGCAGATCGTGCCTCGCCACCTCTTAGGAAGGGTGCTCTCGTCGAGCAGACTGGTAGTAATGATTGGGGGACCGGTGGGCGCGATACTCGGCGGCGTGCTCGCCACCGTGTTCACCGTCCAGACCCCATATGTCGCGTGTGGTGTTTTCCTCATCCTGGTGACGCTGATGTTCTACCCCATGCTGAACAACCGAGCCCTGGAAAACGCTACGGACGAACCGGTTGTAGAAGAGCAGAATATTTCCTGAACCAAGGCGTTGCGCTTCGGTGATGTGGAGCGATCTTGTCTTGCGAGGGGAAAAGCGATTTTCTCGTGATTGTCTGCGGAGTAAGAGCCCCTAACACATTGGTCTGTTCGGCTCGCTGCGGCCAGGCGGCGCTTCGCTGCGTTGGAGGAGGCGCCCACGTACTTCCAGTACGCGGACGCCCCTCCGCCTTGCGAGCCTGGGCCCCCGCCGGGGACGCTCGCCACCCCGGTAGGGGACCGCCTGGCCGCCGCTCGCTGATCGAACGCCAGTGTGTAGGAGCTCTTATGCCCGGGCGAACGACAGGGTTTCCCCCTCGACGCCGCGCAGCCACAGGTCCTGTGCGGCGGCGGCCATCTCGTCCAGCCCTTCGGTGATCGTGGCGAACACGTTGCCGGGAACCCAGCCCGCGTCGCCGTTGATCAGCAGGTTGTTCCGGCCGTAGAAGATGGCGAGATCGGTAGCGCCCTGTGCGCTGTGGGCCTCACTGCCGTCGTCGTAGCCGTAGGCCGGATTGCCGATCTCCCATGGCTCGAATCCGAAGTAGACGACGTCTCCGGGAATCGGGGTGATGGTCGGGTTCTCGCGTCCCGGCTTCGGGTCGGCGAACGGCGGTACCAGGGTGTAGACCTCGTTGCGCGCGTACTTCGCGTGGTAGGCGGAGCCGCTCTGCGGCAGCGCGTCCCACACCGCCGCACACGTGCGGGGCGCCTGGTCGTCGAGCAGCTTCGCGCGGCAGGACACCCCGCGCTTGTCGAGCGTGATCGTGATGAAGCGAGCCACTGGCTCTCCTTACCGGTGGGGAGCGGGCGGTGTCAGGAGCCGTTCGTGACCGAGGCGACGACGTCGGTCCAGATTTCCAGGGCCTCGTCGACCTGCTCGGAGGTGACCACCAGCGGCGGGATCATGCGCACGACGTTCATGAACGCGCCGCAGGTGAGCAGCAGCAGGCCCTTCGCGGCGGCGGCCTTCTGCACGGCCTGGGCCGTCGCGTTGTCCGGGGCGCCGTCCGCCGTGACGAACTCCGAGCCGACCAGCAGTCCGAGCCCGCGCACGTCACCGATGGCGGGCGTCTTCTCGCCGACGGCCCTCGCGCCGTCGAGCAGTTGCCTGCCCCTGGCCGCCGCGTTCTCGACCAGGTTCTCGTCCCGGATGACGTCGAGCGTGGCGAGCGCCGCCGCGCACGACACGGCGTTGCCGCCGTACGTGCCCCCCTGCGAGCCGGGCCACGCCTTGCCCATCAGGTCCTTCGACGCGGCGATGCCGGACAGCGGGAACCCGCTCGCGAGGCCCTTGGCGATCAGCACCACGTCCGGCCGGACGTCGAAGTGGTCGTGGCCCCAGAAGCGGCCGGTGCGCCCGAAACCGGTCTGGATCTCGTCCATCACCAGCAGGATGCCGTGCTCGTCGGCGCGGCGGCGCAGCCCGGCCATGAACTCGCTGTTGGCGGGCACGTAGCCGCCCTCGCCGAGCATCGGCTCGATGAAGAACGCGGCAGTCTCCTGCGGCGAGGTCTGCGTGGCGAACAGGTAGTCCAGCTCGCGCAGTGCGAAGTCCGTGGCGGTCTTCTCGTCCCAGCCGTAGTGGTAGGCGTACGGGAACGGCGCGACGTGGACGCCGCTCATCAGCGGCGAGAAGCCCGCGCCGAAGCGGGTGCCGGAGGTGGTCATCGACGCGGCGGCGACCGTGCGGCCGTGGAACCCGCCCTGGAAAACGACGATGTTGGGCCTGCCGGTGGCCTGTCGCGTGAGCCGCAGCGCCGCCTCGACGGCCTCGCTGCCCGAGTTCGAGAAGAACAGTGAGTCGAGCCCGCTGGGCAGCACCTCGCCGAGCCGCTCGCTGAGTTCGAGCAGTGGGCGGTGCATGACGGTGGTGTACTGGCCGTGGATCAGCTTGCCGACCTGCTCCTGCGCGGCGGCCACGACGCGCGGGTGGCAGTGCCCGGTGCTCGTCACGCCGATGCCTGCGGTGAAGTCGAGGTGGCGGCGCCCGCTGGTGTCGTAGAGGTAGGCGCCTTCGCCGTGCTCGACGACGACCGGTGTGGCCTGCTTGAGGATCGGGGAAAGCTGGGCCATGACAGCGTGCTCCTTTGCGAGGCGGAACGACAACGGCGTGACGGGCGAGCGCGGCCGCGGGTGGGTCGCACCGCACCGGCCACCACCGGGGTTGTAGATTGTCAACAATATTCGTAGCATGGCACTCGCAGCGGCGCAATCAGCGACTTCAGGGAGTTCTCAATGAGCGCGGTCACCGAGTCCGGTGTGGTCGAGGCTGTCAACAAGGAGTTGTTCATCGGCGGCAAGTGGACGCAGGCCACCGCTGGGGCGACGTTTCCCGTACACGACCCGGCCACCGGCGGGGTGCTGTGCGAGGTGGCCGACGCCTCGGCCGACGACGGCCGAGCGGCGCTCGACGCCGCGTGCGCGGTCCAGGCCGAGTGGGCGGCCCACGCGCCGAGGGAGCGGGGCGAGATCCTGCGCAGGGCCTACGACGGGCTGATGGCGCGGCAGGAGGAACTGGCGCTGCTGATGACCCTGGAGATGGGCAAGCCGCTGGCCGAGTCCCGGGGTGAGATCGCCTACGCCGCCGAGTTCTTCCGCTGGTTCGCCGAGGAGGCGGTCCGGATCGACGGCGGCTACGCCGTGTCGCCCAACGGTGCGGGGCGCTTCCTCGTGACGAAGCAGCCCGTGGGCCCGTCCCTGCTCATCACGCCGTGGAACTTCCCGATGGCGATGGGCACGCGCAAGATCGGGCCCGCCGTGGCCGCGGGCTGCACGATGGTCATCAAGCCGGCCGCGCAGACGCCGCTGTCGATGCTGGCGCTGGCGCAGATCCTGGCCGACGCGGGGTTGCCCGACGGCGTGCTCAACGTGGTGACGACCCGCAGCGCGGGTGCCGTGATGGAGCCGATGATCCGGGACGGCAGGGCCCGCAAGCTCTCGTTCACCGGCTCCACCGGAGTCGGCAGGCGCCTGCTGGAGCAGTGCGCCGACAAGGTGCTGAACACCTCGATGGAGCTGGGCGGCAACGCGCCGTTTCTGGTGTTCGACGACGCCGACCTCGACGCGGCCGTGGACGGCGCGATGCAGGCGAAGATGCGCAACATCGGCGAGGCGTGCACGGCGGCCAACCGGTTCTACGTGCAGCGCGGTGTCGCCGACGAGTTCGCCCGCAGGCTCACCGAGCGCATGGAGGCCCAGCCCATCGGCCGGGGCACCGAGGACGGCGTGGTGGTCGGCCCGCTGATCGACCCCGACGCGGTGACCAAGGTCAGCGGCCTGGTCGAGGACGCCGCACGGCGCGGCGCGGAGGTGCTCACCGGCGGCGCCACCGTGGACGGGCCGGGTAACTTCTACCAGCCCACGGTTCTCACGGGAGTGCCGCGCGACGCGCGCATGGCCAGCGAGGAGATCTTCGGCCCGGTGGCCCCGATCTCGGTGTTCGACACCGAGGACGAGGCGCTGGCCGCCGCCAACGACACCGAGTACGGCCTGGTCGGCTACGTCTACACCAGCGACGTGAAGCGCGCCCTGCGGGTGAGCGAGGGGCTGGAGACCGGCATGGTCGGGCTCAACCAGGGCATCGTGTCGAACCCGGCGGCACCGTTCGGTGGGGTGAAGCAGTCGGGCCTCGGCCGCGAGGGCGGCACCGTGGGGATCGAGGAGTTCCTGGAGACCAAGTACGTCGCGGTGAGCCTGTGAGCGCGCCGGAGCGGACCTACGAGATCGCCACCATCCCCGGCGACGGCATCGGGGTCGACGTCACCGTCGAGGCGTGCAAGGTACTGGACGCGGCGGCGAGCCGGCACGGCTTCGCGCTGCGCTGGACCGAGTTCGACTACAGCTGCGAGCGCTACAGCGAGACCGGCGCCATGATGCCCGGCGACGGGGTGGCGACGTTGTCCGCCTTCGACGCGATCCTGCTCGGCGCCGTCGGCTTCCCCGGCGTACCCGACCACGTGTCGCTGTGGGGGTTGCTGATCCCGCTCCGCCGCGCGTTCTCGCAGTACGTGAACCTGCGCCCGGTGCGGTTGCTGCCCGGGACCACCTCCGTGCTCGCGGGCCGCGAGGCCGACGAGCTGGAGATGGTGATCGTGCGGGAGAACTCCGAAGGGGAGTACTCCACGCTCGGTGGCAGGCACAACGAGGGCCAGCCCGGCGAGTTCGCGTTGCAGGAGTCGGTGTTCACCCGGGTGGGCGTCGAACGCATCATCCGCTATGCGTTCGAGCTGGCCCGCACGCGCTCGCGGCGGGTGTGCTCGGCGACCAAGTCGAACGGCATCATCCACACCATGCCGTTCTGGGACGAGATCTTCGAGTCCGTCTCGGCCGACTACCCGGACGTGGCCGCGGAGCAGTGCCACATCGACGCGCTGGCCGCCAGGATGGTGCAGCAGCCCGACCGGCTCGACGTGGTCGTGGCGTCCAACCTGTTCGGTGACATCCTCAGCGACCTCGCCGCGGCGGTCACCGGCGGGCTCGGCATGGCCCCGTCCGGCAACATCAACCCGGAGCGCACCCGGCCGTCGATGTTCGAGGCGGTCCACGGCAGCGCCCCGGACATCGCGGGGAAGGGCATCGCGAACCCGGTGGCGCAGATTCTGGCCTCGGCGATGATGCTGGAGCATCTCGGTGAGACCGAGGCCGCCCGGTCGGTCGACGCCGCTGTGGAGAAGGTGCTGACGGAGGGCAGGGTCGCCACGCCCGACCTGGGAGGCCGGGCCACGACGGAGCAGCTCGGTTCCGCCGTGGCCGACGCCGTGTAGCGGCGGGAGCGGGGTGTCAGCGCTGCCGCAGTGGGCATCCCGCCTCCATGAGAGTGTTGGGCGTGCCCCTGCCAGGGCCGCTGTCCGTGGTGGGAGCGGCCCTGGGCACCGCACGCGGTGTGGTGTCGCTGGTCGGGGCACCCCGGCGGGCGACCCTGACCGGCCCCGGCCGCCTCTACATCGATGTCCACGGCATCCACGGGGAGGGCGGCGCCGGTGTCGCGCGGCGGATCGAGCGCGCGCTGGAGTCACATCCGCACGTGGACTGGGCGCGGGTGAACGGGCCGTCGTCGCGGGTGTGTGTCGCTGTGGCTCATCCGAGGCCGAGGACGGCCGAGATCGCGGCACTGGCGAGGCGGGCGGGCCGGGCCCCCGCCTCGCTCGACGACGAGGCCGTGGAGGACGAGGCCCAGCATCCCGCCGACGGTCTGCGCGGTACCCGGCTCGTCCCCACCCTGCTGGTGGACGCGGTGGGGCTCGGCATGTCGCTGCTGGCCCGGATCGCGCCGTGGACGCCGCTGCCCCCGGAGGTGGCCGCGCTGCTGGGCGTGCCCGGCCACCATCCCGAGCTCGCGGAGCGTCTGGCACACCGCGCGCACAGTCACACCCGCGCCGACTCGATGACGTCGATGGTGGGCGCGGTCGCTCAGGGGCTCGCGCAGGGCAACGAGGGGATCGTGCTCGACGTCGCCCAGCGCCTCGGTCAGTGGCGCGAGGCCAGGGCGCTGGAGCGCGCGTGGTGGGAGGTCGAGGGCCGGGTGGTCACCGGCCCCGACGCGGTGGCGGCGGCCGTGCCGCGTGGCGAACGACCCGCCGCGCTCGCGGACGGCGCCGTGGAGCGGTACCAGCGTGCGGCGCTGCGGGCCGGTGCCGTGGCGGCGTCGGCCGCGCTGCCGGTCGCCGGTCCGCGCAAGGCGCTGGCTCTGGGGCTGTCTGCCGTGCCGAAGGCGGCCGAAACGGCCCGCTCGGCGTTCGGTAGCGCTCTCGGGCGGGTGCTCGGCCTGCGGGGAGCGGTCGTGATGGACCGGGCCGCGCTGCGCCGCGTGGACCGCATCGACGCCGTGGTGCTCGACCGCGCGGCGCTGCGCACGGGCAGGCTCGCGCTGTCGGACCTGCTCGCGTTACCGGACGCGGACCCGCACGAGGTGGCGGAGCGGGCGTGGGGGTTGTTCGACCCGGCCACCGGGGCGGCGGGGCCCCGCCCCGGCGAGGGCGACAGTGCGGGCTGGTGGCTGGCACCGCTGGAGGGCTCGCGCGGACAGGCCGAGCGCGACCGCCTGCTGCGGCGCGGGGCCACCAGCGTGCTCGGGCTGGGCCGCGACGACCGGTTGCACGCGGTCGTGGGGTTGCGGGAGGAAACACTGCCCGGCGCGCACCTGCTGACCGTCGCCGCCCAGCACAGCAGGCTGCCCGTACACGAGACCGACGACGCGGCGGGCACGGTGCGCGCGTTGCAGGCACGGGGCCACGGCGTGCTGCTGGTCTCCGGGGACAGCGCGGCGTGTGCCGCGGCCGACCTCGGTGCCGGGGTATATGCCGACGACCATCCACCGTGGGGCGCGCACGTGCTCGTGGGCACCGACCTGCCGACGGCCGCGCTGCTCGTCGAGTCGGTCGGCGCGATGAAGGCACTGAACGCGCAGAGCATCCGCCTCAGCCAGACCGCGACCGGGGTCGGAGTGGTGGCGGCACTGCACGGCGGGCGCGGAAACCCCACCAGCCGCGTGATGCACGCCGTCAACGCGGGCTCCGCCGTCGCGCTCGTCGCCGCGCGTCGCCACGCGGTCCGGTTGCGGGAACCCCGCGCCGTCGAGCTGGTGGACACCGTCCCGTGGCACGCGATGCCGCTGGCCGCCGTGCTGCGGCGACTGGACTGTGGTGCGGGTGGGCTGTCCGAGAGCGAGGCGGCACGCCGGAAGTCCGAACGCGGTGTGGCCGCCCTCGCCGGCACCAGCCTGGGCAGCGCGTTTCTCGCGGAGCTGGCCAACCCGCTCACCCCGGTCCTCGCGGGCGGAGCGGCGCTGTCGGCCGCGGTGGGCTCCCCTGTGGACGCCGCGCTGGTGGCGGCCGTGGTGGGGGTGTCGGCGTTGGTCGGCAGCGTGCAGCAGTTGCGGACGGAACGCAGGCTCGCCGACCTGCTGAGCCGCTCCGCCGTCAGCGCGACCGTGGTGCGCGACGGTGATGCGCGGGTGGTGACCTCGGACGATCTGGTGCCGGGCGACGTCGTGGCGCTGACGGCGGGTGACGTGATCCCCGCCGACTGCCGCGTGGTGGACGCGGCTGGATGCGAGGTCGACGAGTCCTCCCTGACCGGCGAATCCCTGCCCGTGCCGAAATCGTCGGCCGCCGTCGTGGCCTCCGTGGTCGCGGAGCGCTCGTCGATGGTCTACGAGGGCACGACGGTGGCGGCGGGCGAGGCCACCGCCGTGGTGGTGGCGGTCGGCGACGACACCGAGGCGGGCCGCAGCATGGCGACGGCGAGGGAGGCGGCCCCCACCACCGGGGTCGAGTCCCGCATCACCGAGCTGACGGAGAAGAGCCTGCCGCTCGCGGTCGGCTCGGCCGCGGCCGTGGCCGGCGCGGGGCTGCTGCACGGTGTCCCGCTGCGCGACAGCCTGTCCAGCGCGGTGAACCTGGCGGTGGGCTCCGTGCCGGAGGGGCTGCCGTTCCTGGTCAACGCGGCCCAGCTCGCGGCGGCACGGCGGCTGGCGGAACTGGGTGCGCTGGTCCGCAACCCGCGCAGCATCGAGGCGATGGGCCGGGTGGACGTGCTGTGTTTCGACAAGACGGGCACGCTCACCGAGGGCAGGCTCAGCGTGAGCGAGGTCGACGACGGCCACGTTCGGTCGCGGGTCGACACCCTCTCCACGTCGTTGCGGCCGGTTCTCGCCGCGGCGTTGCGGGCGACGCCGCATTCCGACACGCCCCGGGATCTGCCACACGCCACCGACCGCGCCGTCGCCGAGGCGGGCCTGCGCCACGCGCTCACCCCGGCGTCCGGCGCGGCGGGCTGGCACGAAGTGGCGGCGGTGCCGTTCGAGCCGTCCCGGGGTTTCCACGCCACGGTGGGACGCACCCGCAAGGGCCTCGTGCTCAGCGTCAAGGGCGCACCCGAGGAGGTGCTGCCCCGGTGCCGGCTCGACGCGCGTACCCGCAAGCGGCTCGGCGGCAGGCTCCGGGTGCTGGCGCAGGCCGGCCACCGGGTGCTCGCCGTGGCCGAACGGACGTTGGATGCCGGGGTCGAACCCGGAGCGTGGACCGAGCCGGACGCGGTCGACGGGCTGACCTTCCTCGGCTTTTTGGCCATCGCCGATCCGGTGCGCGGCAGCGCCGCCCCGGCGGCGGCGCGCCTGCGGGAGGCCGGTGTCCACATCGTCATGCTGACCGGCGACCACCCCGCCACGGGCGAGGCGATCGCGTCCGCGATCAACGGCGACGACGGCGGACTGCACGTGGTCACCGGCGCGGAGCTGGACGAGCTCGACGACGCGGGCCTACGCGAACTCCTGCCGGGGGTGGACGTGATCGCCAGGTGTACCCCGGCTCACAAGACCCGCATCGTGGAGACCTATCGCGCCCTCGGCAGGACGGTGGCGATGACCGGCGACGGCGCGAACGACGCTCCGGCGATCCGCCTGGCCGACGTCGGCATCGCGCTGGGCGGCCGGGGCACACCCGCGGCCCGCGCGGCGGCCGACGTGGTCGTGGCCGACGACACGCTCGAAACGATCATCGAGGCGCTGGTGGAGGGCCGCGCGATGTGGGCGTCGGTGCGCGCAGCGCTGGGCGTCCTGCTCGGCGGCAACCTCGGTGAGATCGCCTTCAACGTCCTCGGCGCGGCGGCCACGGGCCGCTCCCCGCTCGGCGCGCGGCAACTGCTGCTCGTCAACCTGCTCACCGACCTCGCGCCCGCGATGGCCATCGCCCTGCGCCGACCGGACGGCGCCACCGTCGAGGACCTGCTGCGGGAGGGGCCGGAGTCCTCCCTCGGCACCGCGCTGCACACCGAGATCGGGGTACGGGCCGCGACGACGGCGGGGGCGGCGACGGCGGCGTGGACGCTGGCCCGGCTCACCGGGCGGCGGCGCAGAGCGGGCACCATCGCCCTCGCGACACTGGTGGGCACTCAGCTCGGCCAGACTCTGCTGGCGGGAGGGCGCAGCCCGGCGGTGCTCGCGAGCGGACTCGGTTCCGCGGCCGTGCTGGCCTCGGTGGTGCAGGTGCCGGGGGTGAGCCACTTCTTCGGCTGCACCCCGCTCGGCCCGGTGGGGTGGGGCATCGCCCTCGGCAGCGCGACGACGGCCACGGCGCTGGGCGCGCTGGTGGGCTGAGGCCGACTGAGATCGACACCGCCTTTGATGCCATGCTGCCGGGCATGGAGCGGGAACTGTCCGACGGACGAGAGCACGTGCGGCGTCATGTGCCGAACGTTGTCGCCCCTGAGGTACTCAGCGGCCTGCCCTACGGCTCCGAACTACCGCCCCAGGTGACCGGCAAGGACGTGACCGGCTCGGTCAGCGCGAGTGACATGGTGCTCAAACTGCGGGAGGAGCGGCTGTGACGGTGCGGCACCGCGACCGCCCAGCACGGCCCCGCGCCCGGCGCGGACCGCTGACCGGCGGGTTCACTCCTCCGGTCGATCCGCTCCGGTGACCAGCGTCGTTCCCGGTGCGAGTCGCTGGACGGCGTCCTCCATGTGCGCCTCCAGCAGCGTGAGCAGCAGGTCCTCGTCGCCGTCGCGCAGCGCCTCGATGATGCGGTTGTGCTCGGCGATGCGCTCGTCGACTCCCTGGTTGCCGTAGGTGCCCTGGAGCTCGGACAGACACATCCGGGTCTCGATGAGCAGGGTGCGGGCCATGCGCACCAGCCTGCCGCTGCGTGAGGCCGCGATCAGCGCCTCGTGGAACGCGAGGTCGGCCTCGCTCAGCGCGGTGGGATCGTCCTGCTCGTCGGCCTCCGCCATCGCCGTCACCGCGTCGGAGAGCACGTCGGCCACCCGTTCGCGGTCGGGACCACGCACCACGCGCTGGGCCGCCGCCCGCTCGATGGCCGAGCGCGCCCAGTAGATGTCGTGGACGTCCTCGGCCTCGAGGTCTATCACGAACAGGCCGCGATGCGGCTCACTGCGCAGCAGCCCTTCCGAGACGAGCCGCTGCATGGCCTCCCGTAGCGGCCCGCGCGAAACCTCGAACCGCGCCGCGAGGTCCGACTCCCCGAGCTGGGTGCCGGGCGGGAGCGAGCCGGTCATGATCGCTTCCCGGAGCTGCCGGGCGATGATCGACGCGGTCGACTCCCGGTTGACCGGCTCGATGTCGGCGAGCACGGCTCAGTCGCCCTTCTCGCGGAACAGCGTCCCCAGTCCCGGCACGGCAGCGGTGACGCCCGCGAGGCGCAGACCCTCCCACACCGTCACCTGATTGGCGGTGAGGACGGGCTTGCCGAGGCGTTGCTCCAGCGGGTCGAGCAGCGCGAGCGTGCGCATGGCCGTGTCCGGCACGAGCAGGGCGTCGGCGTCGGGCCGGTCGCGGCTGACCACCAGATCCACGACCTCGTCGGTGGACAGCCTGCCGACCTCGGCCGCGGTGACGATGTCGGCGCTCGACATGCCCACCACCTCCACCCCGCCGCGCCCCAGGAACTCGACGAACAGCTCCGCCACGTCGTCGGGGTAGCTCGCCGCGACGGCCACGGTGCGTACGCCCAGCGCCCTGGCAGCGCGGACGAAGGCGAACGACGTGCTCGACGCCGGCAAGCCCGCCGCGGCCGCGGACAGCGACGCCACCTGCTCGTGGGCACCGTCCCAGCCGTACACGAAGCTGCCGGAGGTGCAGGCCCACACCACCGCGTCCGGTTCGTGCGCGGCGAGCTGGGTGGCGCCCTCGGCCAGCCTGGCGGGACTGCCGAGGTCGAGCAGCTCGGCCACGGCGTGCAGGTCGGTGCCGTAGATGTGCTCCACGGCCAGCCTGGCCGTGCCGCTCAGCAGCTTCTCGGCGTATGGGTAGTCGTCCTCGGCGGCGTGGTCGGGGTAGATGAAGCCGACCGTGACGGCCTCGTCCTGCTGCGTGGGCGACAAGGGGCACCTCCTGACGGGACGTGGATTGTCAACAATCCTACTGGAGAAATCAACTGACCTCGCGGAGCCACCGGCCCGGCCCCACGATCGGCAGGCCCATGCGCCGCAGGCACGCCCACATCGTGAGCTGGTTGGCGGTGAGGACCGGCTTGCCGAGCGCGTTCTCCAGCGGGTCGATCACGTCGTAGGTCGGCAGGTTGGTGCAGCTGATGAAGATGGCCTCGGCGGCGTCGTGGTTCGCGGCGAGGATGCGCTCCGCGATCGTGCGGTAGCTGACGCGCCAGATGCCGCCGCCCAGCCCGAGATGGTCACTCGACACGGTGGTGACATCCAGTTCGCCGAGGAAGTCGTGCAGCTTCGTGGTCAGGTCCTCGTCGTAGGGCGTCAGCACGGAGATCCGCCGGAGGTCGAGCTGTCCCAGCACCTCGGCCAGCGCTCCCGAGGTGGTGACGGCGTCCGGCGCACCGGCATCGCAGATCACCTTGCGCAGCGAGAGTTCCGAGTCGACGCCGTTGACGAAGCTGCCCGACGTACACAGGTACGCCACCACCTCCGGCTCGACGTGCAGGACGTCGCGTGTCGCCGCCGCGAGGTGCGCCGAGTTGCTGACCAGATGAGCCATCTCCATGCTGACGGGGACCGGCTCGTACGGCGTGCGTGCCAGATGCAGCGAGACCTCCATCGGCACCCAGCGCCACAACTCGCGTTCCAGCGCGAGGTCGAACGGGGCGATCACGCCGATACCCCGCTGTGCCAGCGGGCCCTCGAACGCGGGGATGTCCCAGGTTGCGAAATCCAAGGATCGACCTCCGACGGCGTTTGTGCATGAAGGGGCCTCCGGGGGTGCTCCTCGGATTGTTGACAATCATACGACTGCCTCATACCGTGTCAACGTGAGTGGCACGGATTGTCCGGTGCTCGCCGTTTTGTGCGGCGATCAGCGGCCCCCGGATATGGACCCCATCGAACGCGCGGCGACGGTGCGTTACACCGATGCCGCCGGGCTTCCCGACGCGCTGCGCGGGGCCGACGCCCTGTTCGTCTACGACTTCCTCTCCAGAGCCGTGCCCGATGCATGGCACGCGGCCGACCGGCTGCGCTGGCTGCACATCGCCAGCGCGGGCGTCGACCCCGTCCTGTTCCCCGAACTGCGGGACAGCGACGTCGTGCTCACCAACTCGCGCGGGGTGTTCGACTCGGCCATCGCCGAGTACGTGCTCGGTGTGGTCATCGCGTTCGCCAAGGACTTCGCGGGTTCGCTGCGCCTGCAACAGCGCAGCACCTGGCGGCACAGGGAGACCGAGCGGGTGGCGGGGACCTCCGCTCTCGTCGTCGGTACCGGGCCGATCGGCCGGGCCATCGCCACGCTGCTGCGGGCCGTGGGGATGCGGGTCGCGGGCGCGGGCCGTCGCGCCAGGGACGGCGACCCCGACTTCGGCACGGTCGTGTCGTCGGACGAGCTGTCCCGGCACCTGCCCGACTTCGACGTGGTGGTCGCCGTGGCCCCGCTGACGGAGCAGACCAAGGGACTGTTCGACGCGGAGGCGTTCGCCGCGATGCGGCCCGGCGCGCGGTTCGTCAACGTGGGCAGGGGCGAGCTGGTCGTCACGGGCGACCTGGTGTCGGCGCTGCGTTCGGGGCAGCTCTCCGGTGCCGCGCTCGACGTCTTCGAGCAGGAGCCACTGCCGCAGGACAGTCCGCTGTGGACGATGGAGAACGTCTTGCTCTCCGCGCACATGTCCGGTGACGTCGTCGGGTGGCGCAACGCGCTCGTCGAGGTGTTCGCCGACAACTTCGCTCGGTGGCGCGACGGCGGGCCGCTGCGCAATGTCGTGGACAAGCGCCTCGGCTATGTACCCTCGACGGCCTGACGCGCTACACGGCATCGCCACCGACGACGAGGAGATCCATGTCGAGCACGCACCCCATGCTGACCGCCAGTGAGCTGGTGGCCGCGTACTCGTCCGGCGAGCTGTCGCCGATGGAGGCCACCCGCGCGTCGCTCGACGTGATCGCCGAGCGCGACCAGGACTACCGCGCCTACACGCTCGTCGACCCCGAGGTCGCGCTCGACGCGGCCCGTGGCTCGGAGGAACGCTGGCGCCAGGGCAACCCGATCGGGTGGCTTGACGGTGTGCCCGCGTCGGTGAAGGACATGTTCCTCACGCAGGGCTGGCCCACCCTGCGCGGCTCGCTGTGCCTCGAGCGCGACCAGCCGTGGGAGGTCGACAGCCCCGTCACCGCGCGGATGCGGGAGAACGGGCTGGTGCTGCTCGGCAAGACCACCACGCCCGAACTCGCGTGGAAGGCCGTCACCGACAGCCCGCTCGACGGCATCACCCGCAACCCGTGGAACCCCGCGCTCACCCCGGGCGGGTCCAGCGGCGGCAGCGCCGTCGCCGTGGCGACCGGGATGGGCGAGCTGTCGGTGGGCACCGATGGCGGCGGGTCCGTGCGGATTCCCGCGTCGTTCTGCGGCGTCGTCGGGTTCAAACCGACGGGCGGGCGCATCCCGCTGTACCCGGCGAGCCCGTTCGGCGCGCTGTCGCACGCCGGCCCGATGGCGCGCTCCGTGGACGACGTCGCGCTGCTGCTGGACGTGCTGGCCACGCCCGACCCGCGCGACCCGGCGGCCCTGCCGCCCCCGCCGGGCACCTACCGCGAGGCGGTGCGCCGCGACGTTCGCGGGCTGCGTGCGGCGTACTCGCCCGACCTCGGCTACATCGACGTCGACCCGGAGATCGCGCAGATCGTGGTGTCCGTGGTCGCCGCACTCAGCGAGGCGGGACTGACCGTCGAGGACGCGAACCCGGGGTTCGCCGACCCCGCCGAGGCGTTCGGTGTCCTGTGGGCCACGGGCGCGGCGAAGTGGCTCGACTCGTTCCCTGCAGGCTCGGAGGAGCGCGTCGATCCCGGCCTGCGGCAGGTATGGGAACGCGGTCGCACCTACTCCGCGGGCGACTACCTCGACGCCATGGCCGCCCGCGCGGCGCTGGGCATCCACATGGGGGAGTTCCACACGCGCCACGACGTGCTGATCACTCCCACGGTGGCCGTCCCGCCGTTCGAAGTCGGCCACGAGGTGCCGCCGGACAGCGGCCTGGGCGGCTGGCCGGAGTGGGCACGGTTCTCGTACCCGTTCAATATGACGCAACAGCCCGCGATCACGGTCCCGGCGGGATTCACCGGGGCCGGACTGCCCGTGGGGCTGCAGATCGTGGGCCCCCGGCACTCCGACGATCTCGTGCTGGCCGTGGCAAAGCTGGTCGAGGAGATCAACCCGTGGCCGACCGACCGCCCTGCGGGTGCCAGCGACTGAAGATCGGGAAGCCGTGTCCGCAGCCTGCGTAGCCGTGTCCGCAGTTCCCGTAGCCGTGTCCGCACCGCAGGATGCGGACACGGCTCCCTAACCTGCGGACACGGCTCCCTAACCTGCGGACACGGCTCCCTAACCTGCGGACACGGCTC
>NZ_VCEK01000003.1:579500-663980 GCF_005862235.1 Saccharomonospora piscinae
TGCGGACACGGCTCCCTAACCTGCGGACACGGCTCCCTAACCTGCGGACACGGCTCCCTAACCTGCGGACACGGCTCCCTAACCTGCGGACACGGCTCCCTAACCTGCGGACACGGCTCCCTAACCTGCGGACACGGCTCCCTAACCTGCGGACACGGCTCGTTCCAGTTCGGTCAGGCCGTCCTCCAGGTACGTCAGGAGGCGTTGCAGGTGGGGGACGCTGCGGCGGCAGCCCGTTATGCCCACGTCGAGGGTGTCGCCGCTGGTGGTGGTCGTGATGTTCAGCGCCAGCCCGTCGAGCAGCACCGACGCGGGATAGATGCCGTCGAGGCCCGCGCCGTTCCAGTACAGGCGGCGACGCGGCCCCGGCACGGTGGAGATCACGATGTTGAACGCGGGCCGGGTGTGCGTGACGAACCCGGGTACGGGTGAGGCCGCGAACGGTGCCACGTTCAGCGCCGACAGCAGCAGCGCCTGGGTCGGTGTGAGGTCGTGGAACAGCCGCTTGCCCTCGGCCATCGAACGCCGGATGACCGCCAGCCGCGCGGCCGGGTCGGCGAGGTGGGTGCCGAGGTCGCACAGCAGGGCGCCGATGCGGTTACCGGACGACTCGCCCGGGCTCGCCCGCCGCCGCAGCGACACGGGCACCATCGCCACCAGCGGCGTGTTCGGCAGCGCCTGGCGGTCGAGCAGGTAGGTCCGCAGCGCGGCGGAGCACATCGCGAGCAGGACGTCGTTGCGGGAGACTCCTGCCGCCGAGGCGACGGTGCCCAGCCGGTCGTGCTGCCAGGACTGCGCGGCGAACCGGCGTGCTCCGCCGACGGGCACGTTGAACATCGTCTTCGGGGCCCGCATCGGCAGGGTGAGGCGCTGCTCGCGGAACGCCTCGGTGGCCACGCGCGCGGCCAGCGGCGCCATGCCGGCCAGCTCGGTCACGGCGGTGCGGCCGAGGCGCACCAGCCTGCGCGGGTCGAACGGGGCCGCGTCACGCGCGGGCTGGGGACGGGAACGCCGAGTTCCCCACGGCGCGGGACAGTCGCGGGCGTCGGGGTCGTCGGTGAGCACGCCCTGCAGCTGCCGCAGCGCCGACACGCCGTCCATCAGCGAGTGATGGATCTTGCTGTAGAGCGCGAACCGGCCGTCGGCGAGGCCTTCCACGAGGTGGATCTCCCACAGCGGCCGGTGCCGGTCGAGCGGGGTGCTGTGCCAGCGGGAGGTCAGTTCGAGCAGTTCGCGCACCCGGCCCGGGCGGGGCAGTGCGGAGTGCCGGAAGTGGTAGTGCAGGTCGAGATCCGCGTCGGCCACCCACGACAGGTACCCGCGGGTGCTCAGCGGGGTGGCCGGGCGCAGCCGGAACACGTCGCGCGCGCTGCTGGTGTCGAGCAGGTCCTGGCGCAGGGTCCTGAGGTAGTCGGGCCCCGCGCCCGGCGGCGGCGTGAACAACTGGAGCCCGCCGACGTGCATGGGATGTTCGCGGGTCTCGAGGGCGAGGAACATCGAGTCGGTCACCGGCATCAACGTCATCAGTGCTTCGCCTTCCGCCGCGTCGCCGACGTCGTGATCACGCCGTTCCGGCGAGTGTACGGGCCTCGCGTACTACCGTCGGTGCCATGACGATCCCCACCGACCCGGAGACCGGCGAGTTCCACCGGGCTCCCAGCCACTTCGCCGCCCGCATCACGGCCGACGGCCGGGACGGATGGCCGGTCGAGCCGGGCCGGTACCGGCTCGTGGTCAGCCGCGCGTGCCCGTGGGCCAGCCGCGCGCTGATCGTGCGCAGGCTGCTCGGCCTGGAGGCCGCGCTGCCGGTGGCCGTGGCCGACCCGATCCAGGACGAGCGCAGCTGGCGCTTCACCCTCGATCCGGGCGGTCGCGACCCGGTGCTGGGTATCCGTTTCCTCGCTGAGGCGTACGCGGAGGCCGACCCGGACTACGACGGCGGCATCAGCGTGCCCGCCATCGTGGACGTACCCAGCGGAAAGCTGGTCACCAACGACTTCGACCGCATCACACTCGATCTGTCGACGGAGTGGACCGCGCTGCGTCGCGACGGCGCGCCCGAGCTGTACCCGGAGGCGTTGCGCGACGAGATCGACGCCGTCAACGCGGCCGTGTACCGCGATGTCAACGCCGCCGTGTACGAGGCGGGGTTCGCCACCAGACAGGCGGCCTACGAGGAGGCGTTCGACCGGTTGTTCGCGAGGCTGGACGCGCTGGCCGACTCGCTGGAATACCGGCGCTACCTGGTGGGGGACACGATCACGGAGGCCGACGTCAGGCTGTTCACGACGCTGGTCCGGTTCGACGCCGTCTACCACGGCCACTTCAAGTGCAACCGGAACAAGCTCGCCGAGTCGCCGGTGCTGTGGGCCTATGCGCGGGACCTGTTCCAGACGCCCGGCTTCGGCGACACCGTCGACTTCGACCACATCAAGCGGCACTACTACGAGGTCCACGAGCAGATCAACCCCACCCGGATCGTGCCGAAGGGACCCGATCTGTCGCGTTGGGCCACGCCGCACGGCAGGCAGGCGCTGGGCGGGCGGCCGTTCGGCGACGGCACCCCGCCGGGCCCACCGCCTCCCGGGGAGACCCTGCCGCCGCAGTGGTGACGAAGATCGTATATTCGCCGCGTGTCGGTGACCGGTGCGCACAGCCTCGTCAAGGCCCTGACCGAACTCGGCGTGGAGGTCGCGTTCGGTCTCCCCGGCGCGCACACGCTCCCGCTGTGGGACGCCCTCATGGGCAGCGGGATCCGGCTGATCGGGGTCCGGCACGAGCAGGCGGCGGCACACGCGGCCGACGGGTACGCGCGCACCACGGGCTCGCTGGGCGTGGCGCTGGTGGCCACCGGGCCCGGGGCGGTCAACACACTGGGCGCGCTCGGCGAGGCACGCGCCGCGGCCTCCCCGGTGCTGGTGATCGCCACGGACGTGCCGTCGGCACCGTGCGTGCCCGCGACCGTGCGGATCTCGCCGTACGAGGCCGGTGACCAGCACACCCTGTTCGCGCCGCTGTCCAAGGCCACGTTCACCGTGGGACACGCGGACGCCATCGCGGCCGTGGTGCGGGAGTCAGCCGCGGTCGCGACGCGCCCGCAGAGCGGGCCGGTCTACGTGGGAATCCCGGCGGACTTCCTCGCCGAGCCGGTGGCTGAGCCGGAGCCGGGCGGCTCCGCCCCGGCAGCGACGTCGGCCGCGCCGGTGTGTCCGGCGCCGGTGGAGGAAGAACTCGACCGGGCGCGGGCGATGCTGCTGGCCGCGCGGCGCCCGCTCGTCTGGGCGGGTGGCGGAGCACTGCGCTCGGGAGCCGGTGCGGTGCTGGGGGAACTGGCCGAACGACTCGCCGCACCCATCATCACGACGCTGGCCGCGCGCGGCCTCGTCCCGCCCGACCATCCGTGCCTGGCGTCGAATCCCGTACACACCCCCGAGGTCGGCGGGCTGTGGGACGAGGCGGACGTGGTGCTCGCCGTGGGCACCGACTTCGACGGCCTGATGACCCAGAACTGGCGGATGCCGCAGCCGCCGGAACTCATCGCGGTGAACGTCGACGCCGACGACGCGGCGAGGCACTACCCGCCCGACGTGTTACTGCTCGGCGACGCGACCGACGTCGTCACGCGGCTCTCGGACGGTGTCGAGCCGCAGGCGGGTCTGGACGAGCTGACCCGCAGGCTGGACGACATCGAGGTACGGGTGCGCCGCCGCGTCCGCCAGGAGGAACCGCACGCGGCCGAGTTCCTTTCGGCGTTGAAGGAGACGCTGCCGGACGGCGCGGTGCTGGTGCCGGACCTGTGTGTGGCCGGGTACTGGATCGGCGGGTTCCACCGCGTTTCGGGTCCTCGCCAGCTCGCGTGTCCGATGGGTGCCGGGGCGGCCGGGTTCGCGCTTCCCGCCGCGATCGGCATCGCGGCGGGCGGCACCACGCGCGCCGTCTGCGTGACGGGCGACGGTGGGTTCCTGTCCGGTTGCGCGGAGCTGGCCACCGCCGTCCAGGAATCGCTCGCGGTCACCGTGGTGATCGTGGACGACGGCGGCTACGGCATGCTCCGGTACGGCCAGGCACACTCCGGTTTCGAGCCCCACGGCGTCGACCTCGTCACGCCCGACTTCGTGGGGCTGGCGAGGTCGTTCGGCGTCGACGCCGACCGTGTCGACGGCTTCGGCAGGGCGTTCCGGCGCCGGTTGCGCGAGTTCAGCCGCTCCACCGAGCCGAACGTGCTCGCGGTCGGCGCCGAGCTGCGCCCGCCGCTCAACACCTCGCCGCGCTGGTACCGCAACCCGGCCGCCCCGTGGTAGGCAGGAGCTCGCCAGCCACGCTCGAAGGGACACGCATGACCGGAACGGCCGAACGCATCCTGCGGGAGTTCGACACCGTCGCGGTGGTCGGGCTCAGCCGCGATCCCGCCAAGGCGGCGCACTCGGTGCCCGCCGATCTGCGCCGCGCGGGGTTCCGGATCGTCCCGGTGAACCCGGTGGCCGAGCCGGGCAGCGTGCTGCTGGGGGAGCGGGTCCACCGCGATCTGGCCGAGGCCGCCGAACACACCCCCGTGCCGATCGAGGTGGTCACCGTGTTCCGGCCGTCGCCCGAGGCGGGCGGGATCGCCCGCGACGCCGCGCGGGTGGGTGTGCGGGCACTGTGGTTGCAGCAGGACATCGTCTCCGCCGAGGCACGCGCGGTGGCCGAGGAGGCCGGCCTGCTCTACGTGGAGGACGACTGCATGGCGGTGGTGCGGGCCCGGCTCGGGATCGAGAAACCAGCGGCGTGAGTCCGCTCACGTCGCTACCATGCGAGGTATGCGACACCGACATTGACTGAGCTCGCGGCGCGCTGCGGCCCGTTCGGAGCTGGTGCTTCTCCGGCGCCTCCGGGTGTGGGCGCTGCTGTCGGACACCGTGCCGTTCTACCCGCTGTACGCGCTGTTGTTCGCCGACACCGGTCTCTCGGACGCCGGGATCTCGTGGCTGTTCGTCGTCTGGTCGGTGACGAGCGTGCTCGCGGAGGTGCCCAGCGGGGTACTGGCGGACCGCTTCTCGCGCCGAGGCGCGATGGCCCTGGGCGGGCTGGCCCAGGCCGCCGGGTGCGTGTTGTGGACAGCGTGGCCGGGCGCCCTCGCGTTCGCACTGGGGTTCGTGTTGTGGGGCTGCGGCGGTGCGCTCGTGTTCGGGTCGCTGGAGGCGCTGCTGCACGACGGCCTGACGGCGGCGGGGCAGCCCGAGCGCTTCGGCCGGGTCTACGGCCAGCTCGACGCACTGCAACTCGCCGCCAACGTGCCCGCCGCCGTCGCGGCGACCACGCTGTTCGGCCTCGGCGGATTCGCGCTCGTGGGATGGGCCAGTGTCGGCGTCTGTGTGGCCTCGGCGCTCGTGGCCGCGCGGCTGCCCGAGCGCAGGCTCCCGCCGGACGGTGACGAGGCCGACGGTCCCGCGACGTATCTGGCCACGTTGCGCTCCGGTGCCGCCGAGGCGCTCCGCAACCCCGCCGTGCGGGGCGCTGTGGTGGCCGTCGCGCTGCTGTCGTCGCTGGACGCGCTGGAGGAGTACTTCGGCCTGCTCGCCCTCGACTGGGGAGTGCCGACCCAGTGGGTCCCGCTCGCGGTGGTGGGCATCCCGCTCGCCGGGGCTCTCGGCTCGGTGAGCGCGGGTCGGCTCGCCTCGTGGCGGCTGAGCACGCTGACCGGGCTCTTCGGCGCGGCCGTCGCGGTGTTCGGAGTGGCGGGACTGCTGGCGACGCCGGTGGGTCTGTTCGGTGTGGCCGTCTTCTACGCCGGGTACCGGGCGGTGCTGGTGGTCGCGAACGCCCGGGTGCAGGAGCGGGTGCGCGGCCGAGCCAGGGCCACCGTGACGTCGTTCGTCGGACTCGGCACCGAACTGGCATGCCTGCTGGTCTACGGTGCCTGGGCGGTCGGGCAGACACCCGCGTTCACCGTGCTCGCGCTGCTGGTGGCGGTGGCGTTGCCCCTCGGCCTGCGTCGGCGGCCCTCGGCCACACCCCGCGGACTCACGACCGCGGCATGACTCCGGTCACACCACGCAACCTTGTCGATTCCTGCTGTCGCATTCGATCAGTGAATGGCGACGGTGCGCATCCTGCTGGCTTCGAATCAGTGGCATTGTCCACGGTTTCGGCGGTGATTGATTACGAGCCGTCAGCTATTTCGCCACATGAACGACCCTGTCGTTCCCACTGATGTGATCGATTTGGAGATCAAATTTTCGCTCAGGGTGAACGACGTCATGGTTCGCCATCGTCGCTGGTGACGGCGCCGTAAGTCCGGGGGCTAAACCGGCGCAAGGGAAGGCAAACGCTGTTGATCTGTGTTCCTGGCCACCCATTAGTGATTTTGACAGTGACCGTTTCGTAATCTCGCACAGGCTTCGCGTTGACTGCACCTTTCCCCCGAGGTGATCGCGAGGCAGCACCCGCCGGTCGAGCCCCCCCGACAGGACCGACGGGACGTCCGCGAGAAGGAGATCCACGCACGTGGCAGACCACACGATGTTGGAGCGCGTGAAGAAGATCATCGCTCAACAGGCCCCGACCCGAAACCTCCCGACCCACGTTTCCTCGCTCGGCCGCTCCGTGCGCGACGGCGCCCGCAGCTACGCCTCGATCGGTGTGCTGGCGCTGTTCGTGGCCGGTGTCGCGAGCCCCGCCGTGATGGCGGGCACGGACGACGAAGCGGCACGGACCGTGTCGGCGCAGCCCGCCGCGGTCGCCGAGCAGCAGAACGGTTCCGGCGATTCCGCCCAGGACAACGGCAGTGACAAGCCGGCAGGGGGCGGTGCTCCCGCTCCCAGGAGCGACGACCCCGACGCCCACGAGGACCCCGCCGGCCAGGGCGGTGACTCGGCTCAGTCCGACAAGCAGCCCGAAGAGCAGCCCGCCGAGCAGCCCGCGCCCCCGCCCGCGGAGCCCGCCGCCCACGACGCCGGAGGCGGGGGCGCCCAGCCCGCCGCGCCGGCCGAGCCCGTGGACCAGCTCGACGGCTGGATCCGTTCGGCGATCGGTGTCATGCAGGACAACGGCATCCCGGTGTCCGAAGCGGACATCGGCAGCATCAGGACCGTCATCGAGAAGGAGTCCAGCGGTGACCCGCGGGCCATCAACCTGTGGGACATCAACGCCCAGCGCGGGACGCCGTCCAAGGGTCTGATGCAGACGATCGACTCGACGTTCAACGCCCACAAGCTGCCCGGCTACGAGGACGTGTACGACCCGGTGTCGAACATCATCGCCGGTACCCGGTACACCCTGAGCCGCTACGGCAGCTTCGCCGAGCACCCTGGGCTCGCCCAGATGGCGGGCGGCGGCGGCTACCGCGGCTACTGATCCCCGTCCGCGCTCGAGCGGTCGTCGCGTGTCGAGACCCGGCCGAACACCGGCCGGGTCTCGCGCGTCCGGGGGCGGCTCGGTAGCGGCGGGGTAGCTCCTGCGCTGTTTGGTGGAAAATCTCCGATTCAGCATTGACTTTGCGAGATGATCACCGTAACGATGCCGGGCGTGCGACGAACCCTGCACGACGCACCGACATCTCGCGGAGGCGCAATGCGTAGACGAATCGGATCCCTGCTCGCGGTTCTGGCGCTGTTAGTGGGCGGAGCCGTGGCGACCAGCGTGGTGGCACCCGCCACGGCCTCGGCCGACGAATGCTACAGCTGGAACCGCACGCTCCAGCGTGGCGCGAGCGGCAGCGACGTTCGCGAACTGCAGATTCGCGTGGCCGGCTGGGTCGCGTCGGGAGAGAACCTCGCTCTCGACGGCTCGTACGGTCCCGCGACCGAGGCAGCCGTCAAACGATTCCAAAGTGGATACGGTCTCGCCGCCGACGGGGTGGCGGGCCCGAACACCTTCAACAAGATCTACCAGTTGCAGGACCCGGACTGCACGCCCATCCACTTCAGTCACTCCGAGTTCAACTACAACTGCGGAGCCCGCAACTACAACGGAGGCAAGGTGGGTGCCGCCACCGCACGGGAGAACACCCGGCGCGTGATGTGGCAGCTCGAGGCGTTGCGGCACAAGCTCGGTGACCGGCCGCTGGTCGTGACCTCCGGCTTCCGCAGCGTGTCGTGCAACTCGTCGGTGGGCGGGTCGTCGACCAGCCTGCACATGTACGGCACGGCGGCGGATCTCGGCCTCGGTAGCTCGCCGACGCAGTGCCAGATGTACCACGGTGCCAAGTCCGCGGGCTTCGAGGAGATCCTCGGACAGGGCTACCCCAACCACAACGACCACGTCCACGTGGGCAACAAGTCGAGCCGCTTCTGGAGCGCGCCCAACTGCTGACACCCTGGCTGCGGACCGCAGGGCACCGCGCCCTGCGGTCCGCAGCCGCCGTGTCCGCAGGCTATGTAGCCGTGTCCGCAGTGTGCGTAGCCGTGTCCGCAGTCTGTGGACGGTGGTCCCCGGCGCCACGTCAGTCACGATCGACGTGGACCAGGAGTTGGGCGGTGAGCGCATCCGGGGTGGCGCGTGGATCGTCCATGACCTCGGGGCGTCGCAGCGCACCCGCCTCGACCAGCGCCGCCATGACGTCCCAGATCAGCTCGTGCGCCACCACCAGCAGCGCCACGCCAGGCCCGTGTTCCACGACCAGTCGCGGCGCGATGTCGGACGAACGGCCAACGACCGCGTCCCCGATCGTCTGTGCGATGCGCAGTCCATTGCTGTGTACCGGGTCGCTCGCACTCCGATGGATGATCGGGACGGTCGGCGCGCCGTCCTCGTCGACGAGGTGCCATTCGTGACCGTCCTCGGTGACCAGCTGGCCGACGGGCGTGTCGCCTCGGGCGACGGCATGGAGAGCGGCGGGCAGGGCCGGTGACCGGCCCAGCGACGTCAGGTTCCGCAGAGTCGCGTCGGTCCACACCATGGTCATTGCGGCACCGGGCTGTGCGACCTCGTTGGTGCCCGCGACACCCGTGCGGGGCGGATGCATGGCCCAGAAGGCTCCGTTCCAGAACGGGCGCTCGACGCTCAACTCGGTCGAGGGCAGCGCGCCCGCCTGCCTGAGCCGATCCCACAGGAGGCCGTCGACGACATAGCCGAACACCACACCGTAGGCGCACCGTGCCCACCCCCGGAGACTCAACGCGGCCGTGATGGCGTCGAGGTCGGTGAGGATTCTCGGCACCAGCGATTCGGCCAGCTCCGCTGTCCGCCCGCGCAGCGTGCCCATGGCTTCAGGGCCGAGTATCGGGAACGCCGTGCTGATCCGGTCGCCGTCGACCGTCACGAGACCGTAGGCACGCAGCAGTGCCAGCGCGCTGTCGGTCGGTCGAATGCCGTGCTCACAGAGTTCCGCACGGGTGGTGCCGGTCCTCGCGTAGTACAGCACCCTGCCGTTGTCGTCCATGCGGACGACCCGGTGCGGCGTGCTGCGCGCTCCGAGGCAGAAGCAGTGCAGGCCCCAGTGGGCGAGGTCATCGGGCGGATCGACGGCAACGGGGCGGGGCTGCGGCACAGGTCATCGCTCCTATCCGGGCTCGGTGGCCTGTCAGGTTAGCGACATCCGCTGCCCGCCTCGTCGGTTGCGCCGGTCGGGTGTGATTGCCACACCCATACCGCTCGTGCTGCCACACTGCTCGCCTCTCCCTCGCACGGCCCTGGTGACGTCCGGCGTGGTTGGTGAGGGACCGTGGTGGCCGAGGTGCGGCGGAGCAGCCTACGCGTGCCGCCGAGGACGATTCCCCGCGAGGACATGCCACGAAAGGGAGCGAGGCAATCAATCCGGCATGAGGGCTCGGGGTTCAGCATCTCCGCCGCGGTGGCCACGTCGGTCTCGGCCCCGGTGATCAGCGCGTACAGCGCGTACCCGATCGGGTTGGCGTCCCACAGGTGCTTCGCCTGGGCTGCCAGGCCGGAGTGGACGTGCCCGCCCGCCTGCTCGTAGGCTCTGGCCGGTCGCGTCGGAGGCCATCACGACGCGGTAGTCCAGGCCCGCCTCGTTCACGGTGGCGCCTCGCGCGGACAGGTGCGGGCCGTGGGTGGCGGCCAGAGCGATGGCGTCCTCGATCGTGCTGATGGGACCACGCTCTCACCTGCGCCTGCAGCACTTCCAGGCTATTTTCACCCTGCTGAGAGCGGCGGATTCGGACCGGCAGCGACCGATGCAAAAAACCGCCCCTGACCGAGTTCCTGCTGGTCAGGGGCGGTTTTTCGGGGCGCCCTCGGCAGGATTCGAACCTGCGACACCTGCCTCCGGAGGGCAGTGCTCTATCCACTGAGCTACGAGGGCCCATCGCGTGTGCGACGAGAGAAGCTTAGCGCATACCCCCGGGCGGGTGTGCCGGTGGGTGCTTTCCGTCGCGGTGGGTTTGGCCCGTCGGGGGCGTGGGGAAGCATCGACGGCGGTCCGTGCCGGGTTAGTTGCGCCTCACCGCTGTTGCAATCATGCGCATGTCTTTATATGTTCGGCGTTGAGGTCGAAGGAGGCGAGGGATGGGCCACGGACACGGCCACGGGCACCTGCCGCAGACGGGCAGCGCATCCGGCCGCTACGTCGCGAGCCTGGCCGCCGCCCTCGCCATCGGCGCCGTCGTCATGGTCGTCCAGTTCGCCGTCGGGTTCGCGACCTCGTCGCTGGCCCTGATCTCCGACGCGGCCCACATGGTCACCGACGTGCTGGGCATCGGCATGGCGCTGGTCGCGGTCCAGCTCGCCCGGCGCAGCGGACCGACGTTCAGCCGCACGTTCGGGATGTATCGCGCCGAGGTCCTGGCTCCGCTCGCCAACGCCGTGCTGCTGTTCGGCGTGGCGGGCTACGTCTGTTACGAGGCGATCGGCCGCATCGCCGATCCGCCCGAGGTGCCCGGGCTGCCCGTGCTGCTGGTGGCGACGGTGGGCCTGGCCGCGAACGTGGTGGCCTTCCTGCTGCTGCGTCGTGGTGCCGACGAGAGCCTCAACGTGCGGGGCGCCTATCTGGAGGTGCTCGCCGACCTCATCGGATCCGTCGGTGTGCTGCTCAGTGCGGTCATCACGCTGACGACCGGCTGGCGCTACGCCGACCCGCTGGTCGGTGTCGCCATCGGTCTGTGGGTGCTGCCCCGCACCGTGGTGCTCGCGCGCCGCGCGCTGCGCATCCTGTTCCAGCACGCCCCCGCGGGTCTCGACGTCGCCGAGATCGACACTGCCCTGCGGGCACTGCCGGGGGTCGAGGACGTACACGACCTGCACGTGTGGACCCTCACCTCCGGCATGGAGGTGGCCTCGGCGCACCTCACGGTCGGCGCGGAGGCCGACACGGCCGGGGTGCTGGCCTCGGCGCAACGGCTGCTCTCCACCGACTATGCCATCGACCACGCCACACTCCAGGTGGAACCCACCGAGTCCGCCCACCGCTGTGCCCAGCTGACCTGGTGAGCCGGTCAGGGGAACGGCAGTGGCTGCCCACCGCGTTCGGCGAGCATGTTCCGCATGAGGTCCATCTCCGCGCCCTGCGACACGAGCATGCTGTTCGCGAGAGTGCGTACCGCGGACACCGATGCGTGATCGTGGCCGTACTGGGCCATGTCGGTGCCGCCCTGGTGGTGGCGCAACATCAGCTGCAGGAAGTAGACGTCCAGCTCCTCGCCCGACAGTGAGCGCATCCTCGCGAGTTCCTCGTCGGTGGCCATCCCCGGCATCGCCACGTCGTCGGCCGAGGACTGCGGCGTGCCCGAACCGGAATGGCCGTGGCCTTCCGGCCCCGACATCCACTCCATCGGTTCACCGAGCTGGTCCTCCGGCTTGCCCCACAGCATGAGCCAGCCCTTCATCCGCC
Source organism: Saccharomonospora piscinae (assembly GCF_005862235.1). Lineage (GTDB taxonomy): Bacteria > Actinomycetota > Actinomycetes > Mycobacteriales > Pseudonocardiaceae > Saccharomonospora > Saccharomonospora piscinae. The sequence goes on from NZ_VCEK01000003.1 coordinate 591,268, forward strand.
CTACCTGTTCCAGCTGCACGCTCGAGATGTCGAACGCGAGCTGCCGGATGGCGGGATCCTCGCTGTGGTCGCGAGCCCAGTTCGCCATGGTGACTGCCTGGAGGTGGTGCCGGGACATGTCCTGGGCGAAGCCCACGTCGACGGCGTTGAACGTCGGCGCGCTCCGCGGTTCCTCGCCCCGGTGCTGCCCGATCAGCAGGCCGACCGTGGCGCCGAGCAGCAGCACCGCCAGTGCGGCGGCGCCGAAGATCACCGCGCGGGACCACGTCGGCGTGCCGCGCTCCGTGCCGTCGTTCTCGCGGGTGTCTTCGCGCGCCGCCATCGCTCAGCCTTCGGCCGGAGAGGACGGAAGACCGCCGGGCTGGCCGCCCATGTTGTCCTGGTTCGTCCCTTCGGTGCCCTGGTAGTCCATGGGCTTGGCGTCGGGGCCGGGCGGCTCCGGGTTGAACGCGGGCGGGTTGTCCGGGTCGAACTGCCCCGGTCCCAGCGCATCGCACGACGCCCCGACCTCGGGATAGGTGTTCGGGTTACGCCGCAGCGCCGCGATGAACTGGTCGATGCGCTCGTCCTCGGCGCTGTCGACCGTCAGCTGGTGACCCCAGGACTGCAGGGAGATGGGTGTCTCCAGCCCGGGGAAGGGCGACATCATCATGAACGGTTCGCCGTCGACCCTGAGCTTGAGCTGTTCCAGCGCCTCACCGGTCACCTGGTCGGGGTTGTAGGCGACCCACACGGCGCCGTGTTCGAGCGAGTGGACCATGTTCTCGCTGCGGACGGCCTCGGGGTAGACGATTCCCGTGCATGCCGCCCAGAAGCCGTCGTGCGGTCCCCCGAACGGTGGATTCTGGTCGTAGGCGACGCGCTCGTTCGGCAACACGTGCGCCCCGGCCTCGTACTCCTCGGTGACGACGCCGTCGATCTTGGTCGAGGGGTCGGGGTTCTGCTCACTGGGAGCGAAGCTGGCCGCCGCTTCCTCGCGTTCCCGCTGGGCCCGCTGGTCACCGGAGGCCACGTAGTAGTAACCGAACACGCCGGCCGCCAGGAGGACGATGCCCACGACCGCGGCGATCGTGCCCCACGGAACCTGCTTCTTGGCGACCACCGATCCGCGTGCGGCCGCGACGGCGCTCTGCTTCCCGGCGCCCTTCTTCTGCTTTCCGTTGGCCATGACTCCTGTCGATTCGTCCGGCGACGGTTACCCGCTCTGAAGTGTAGTGATACTACCGGCGACCGGTGTCAACCGAAGACCTCGCCGGACTTACACTCGCCACGTGACTCCCGCCGCTCTTGCCGATCTTGTTCGCACGTCAGCCGCCAGGGTCTTCGACGACCGTGGGCTCGACCACGGCATCCTGCCCGAACAGGTCACGGTGGAGCGACCCCGCAACCCGGAACACGGCGACTACGCCACCAATCTCGCACTTCAGGTCGCCAAGAAGGCCGGACTGGCGCCGCGCGAGTTCGCCCAGGCGCTCGCCGATGTGATCTCTGCCTCACCCGGGGTCGAGTCGGCCGAGATCGCCGGTCCCGGCTTCCTCAACCTTCGCCTTGCCGCCGACGCGCAGGGCGAGATCGTGCGCCAGGTGCTCGGCGCGGGTGACGGCTACGGTCGTGGCGACACGCTCACGGGCCGCGCCATCAACCTGGAGTTCGTGTCGGCCAACCCGACCGGCCCCATCCACCTCGGCGGCACGCGCTGGGCCGCGGTGGGTGACGCGCTCGGCAGGCTGCTGGAGGCGCAGGGCGCCGCGGTGACCCGCGAGTACTACTTCAACGACGCCGGTGCCCAGATCGATCGGTTCGTGCGCTCGCTGATCGCGGCCGCCCAGGGCGAACCGGCGCCCGAGGACGGGTACGCGGGCACGTACGTGGACGACATCGCCGCGCAGGTGCTGCGTGCCGAACCCACCGCGCTGTCGCTGCCGGAGGCCGAGCGCGACGAGACCTTCCGCCGGGTCGGTGTGGGGCTGATGTTCGCCGAGATCAAGAAGAGTCTCCACGAGTTCGGCACCGACTTCGACGTCTACTTCCACGAGGACTCGCTGCACGGTTCGGGTGCCGTGTCGGAGGTCGTGGCGGAGCTGAAGTCCAACGAGAGCCTGTACTTCGCCGACGAGGCGTGGTGGCTGCGCTCGACCGAGCACGGCGACGACAAGGACCGGGTCGTCATCAAGTCCGACGGCGCGCCCGCCTACATCGCCGGGGACCTCGCCTACCTCCGAGACAAGATCAATCGTGGCTTCGACCTGTGTATCTACATGCTCGGCGCCGATCACCACGGTTACGTCGCCAGGTTGAAGGCCGCCGCGGCGGCGATGGGGCACAGCCCGGACGTCGTCGAGGTGCTGATCGGGCAGATGGTGAACCTCGTCAGCGGTGGCAAGCCGGTGCGCATGAGCAAGCGCGCCGGCACGGTCGTCACGCTGGAGGACCTGGTGGAGGCGGTCGGGGTCGACGCAGCCCGCTACGAGCTCTCGCGCTACTCCGTCGATTCCACACTGGACGTCGATCTCGACCTGCTGCGCAAGCACACCAACGAGAACCCGGTGTTCTACGTCCAGTACGCGCACGCCCGGCTGTCGTCCATCCAGCGCAACGCGGCCGAGCTGGGTCTCGTGCTGCGGCCCGACGCGGACGTCAGCCTGCTGACCCATCCGAGGGAGGGCGACCTGATCAGGACGATCGGGGAGTTCCCCTCGGTACTCACGAAGGCGGCCGAGCTGCGGGAACCGCACCGCGTCGCCCGCTACCTGGAATCGCTGGCGTCGGCTTACCACAAGTTCTACGACGTCGCGCGTGTTCTGCCGCAGGGTGACGAGGAGGCGACCCCGCTCACGTACGCCCGGCTGGCGCTCTGCGAGGCCGCCCGGCAGGTCCTCGCCAACGGGCTGTCCCTGCTCGGAGTGTCCGCACCGGAGCGGATGTGACGGCGGGGCCTCCCGGCGCCTCGTCGGCGTAGCGTCGAGGGCGTGGCCAACCGCAAAGCCCCGGGCGGCGCGCAGGCGCCGCACGGGTTCGCCGCAGGAGGAACGTAGTCATGTGCGCACACCCCGCGGGGCCCCGTCATGCGGAGGTTTACCCGCACGTGGACCAGGCGGGCTTTCCACCGTCCACTTCGGATGAGCTGGATCGGCTCTACCCGAAGGTCTGGCCACGCAACACCTACCGCGCCCCCGACGGCGTCGTCCGGATCGCGGGTGTGGACGTGCGGGAACTCGCCCGGACCTACGGCACACCGCTGTTCGTCATCGACGAGGTCGACTTCAAGGCCCGGTGCGCCGAGTACGCCGAGGCGTTCGAGGACCCGGCACTGGTCCACTACGCGGGCAAGGCGTTTCTCAGCACCGAGGTCGCGCGGTGGGTCGCGGCCCAGGGGCTCAGCCTGGACGTGTGCAGCGGCGGCGAGCTGGCCGTGGCGCAGCGCGCGCAGTTCCCCCCGGAGCGCATCACGTTCCACGGCAACAACAAGTCGCTGCCCGAGCTGGAGGAGGCCGTCGAGGCGGGAGTCGGCACGGTGGTGCTCGACTCGTTCCACGAGATCGCCCGGCTGGCCGAGATCGCCGAGCGGCACGGCGTCGTCCAGGCCGTGCTCGTCAGGGTGACGGTGGGGGTGGAGGCGCACACCCACGAGTTCATCGCTACCGCGCACGAGGACCAGAAGTTCGGGTTCTCGCTGGCCGCGGGCGATGCGGCGGAGGCCGTGCGCCGCGTGCTGAACAGCCCGTCGCTGCGGCTCGTCGGGCTGCACAGCCACATCGGCTCCCAGATCTTCGACACCGACGGGTTCGAGGTCGCCGCGCGCCGGGTGATCGGCCTGCTCGCCGACCTCCGTAAGGAGCACGGTCCCGAGCTGCTCGATCAGCTGTCCGTCGTGGATCTCGGTGGTGGCTTCGGTATCTCGTACACCGACCGGGACAACCCGCCGCCGCCCGCGCAGATGGTCACCCAGATCAGGGAGATCGTGCGGAAGGAGTGTTCGTTCGCCGACCTGCCGGTGCCCCGCATCGCGGGTGAGCCGGGCCGGGCCATCGCGGGCCCCGGCACGGTGACGCTCTACGAGGTGGGCACCACGAAGGACGTCGCGCTGGGCGAGGACACGGCGCGACGCTACGTGAGCGTGGACGGCGGGATGAGCGACAACCTCCGCACCGCGCTGTACGACGCGGCCTACGACTGCCGCCTGGTGTCGCGCGCCAGTGACGACGGTCAGCCTGGCGAGGTGAGTGCGGTGCTGTCCCGCGTCGTGGGAAAGCACTGTGAGTCAGGTGACATCGTGGTCCGCGACTGCTGGTTGCCCGACACCCTGGCGCCGGGGGACCTGCTCGCCGTCGCGGCGACAGGTGCCTACTGCTATTCCATGGCGAGCAACTACAACAGGCAGCCGAGGCCCGCGGTGGTCGCGGTGCGCAACGGGAACCACCGGCTGCTGCTGAGGCGGGAGACGAACGAGGACATGTTCCGACTGGAGGTGTCGTGAGCGACGATCGTGGGAGCGCTCGCGGGCACCGACCGGGTGCGGGTGTCCCGCAGGATGCTGGAGGTGTCGTGAGCGACGATCGTGTCCCGCAAGATGCTGGAGGTGTCGTGAGCGAGGATCGCCAGGCTCCTGTCCGCGTCGCGCTGCTGGGCTGCGGCACGGTCGGGAGCGAGGTCGTCCGCATGCTGCTGGCCGACGCCGACGAGCTGGCGGCCAGGGTCGGGGCTCCGGTCGAGATCGCGGGGATCGCGGTGCGCAGGCCGGACAAGCATCCCGAGCTGCCGCAGGAACTGCTGACGGCCGACGCGGGCGAGCTCGTCGAGTCGGATGTGGACGTCGTGGTGGAGCTGATCGGCGGCATCGACCCGGTGCGCGGCTGGCTGCTGACGGCGCTGCGCAGGGGCACGTCCGTGGTGACGGGGAACAAGGCGTTGCTCGCCGAATGCGGCGCCGAACTCGCGGAGGCCGCGAGCGCGTCGGGTGCCGACCTGTACTACGAGGCCGCCGTGGCCGGGGCGATCCCGCTGGTGCGGCCCCTGCGGGAGTCGCTGGCCGGTGACCGCATCACGCGCGTGATGGGCATCGTCAACGGCACCACGAACTTCATCCTCTCCGCGATGGACTCCACCGGTGCGAGCTATGCCGAGACACTGGACGAGGCGACCCGGCTGGGCTACGCGGAGGCCGATCCGAGTGCGGACGTGGACGGCTACGACGCGGCGTCGAAGGCCGCGATCCTCGCGTCGCTGGCGTTCCACACGAGGGTGACGGCGGGGGACGTGTACCGCGAGGGCATCGCGGGCATCAACTCCTCGGACATCGCCGCGGCCCGGCGGCTGGACCGCACGGTGAAGCTGCTGGCGATCTGCGAGCGGGTGGCCGCCGAGGACGGCACCGAGTCGGTGTCGGCGCGTGTGCATCCGGTGATGATCCCCAAGTCGCACCAGCTGGCCGGTGTGGGCGGCGCGTTCAACGCGGTGTACGTGGAGGCGGAGGCCGCGGGTGAGCTGATGTTCTACGGCCAGGGCGCCGGGGGCGCGCCGACGGCGAGCGCGGTCCTGGGCGACCTGGTCGCCGCGTCTCGCAACCGGGTGGCCGGCGGACGGGGCCCGCGCGAATCGGCGCACGCGGACCTGCCGGTGCGGCCGATGGGGCAGACCCCGACGCGCTACCACATCAGCCTCGACGTGGCCGACGAGCCGGGCGTGCTGGCGCAGATCGCGCAGGTGTTCTCGGTTCACGGCGTGAGCATCGCGGCCGTGCGGCAGCGCGACAAGCATTCGACCGCCAGCCTGGTGGTGGTGACCCACCTCGCGGCGGACGCGGCGCTGGAGGCCACCGTCAGCGAGATCAGCAAGCTCGACGTGGTGCGCGAAGTGGTGAGTGTGATGCGGGTGGAAGGCGAGGACTCGTGAGCACGGGCGTGCGGCCGGGCTGGCCGGGGATCATCAAGGCGTATCCGTCGCGCATTCCCGTTCCGGAGGGCGCCGAGATCGTCACGCTCGGGGAGGGCAACACGCCGCTGCTGCCCGCTCCGCACCTGTCGGAGCTCACGGGGTGCGACGTCTACCTGAAGGTGGAGGGCGCCAATCCGACGGGCTCGTTCAAGGACCGCGGCATGACGGTGGCGATCACGCACGCGAAGGCGAGCGGGCTGAAGGCCGTCATCTGCGCGTCCACCGGCAACACGTCGGCGTCGGCCTCGGCCTACGCGGCGCGCGCCGGCCTGACCACGGCCGTGCTGGTGCCCCAGGGCAAGATCGCGCTGGGCAAGATGGCGCAGGCCGTGTTGCACGGTGCGCGCATCCTGCAGATCGACGGCAACTTCGACGACTGCCTCGAACTCGCGCGCAAGACGGCAGCCGACTACCCGGTGACGCTGGTCAACTCGGTGAATCCCGTCCGGTTGGTGGGGCAGAAGAGCGCGGCGTGGGAGATCTGCGACGTGCTCGGTGGCGCCCCGGACGTGCACTGCCTGCCGGTGGGCAACGCGGGCAACATCACCGCCTACTGGGCGGGCTACACGGAGTACGCCGCCGACCGGGTCGTCGACACCGTGCCCCGCATGTTCGGCTTCCAGGCTTCGGGGGCCGCGCCGCTGGTGAGCGGCGAACCCGTGGCCGATCCGGAGACGGTGGCGACCGCGATCCGGGTGGGCAGCCCGGCCTCGTGGGAGCCCGCCGTGAAGGCGCGGACGGCGAGCGGTGGCCTGTTCGAGGCGGTGACCGACGAGCGCATTCTCGACGCCTACCGGCTGTTGGCCCGGCGTGAGGGGGTGTTCGTGGAACCGGCCTCGGCGACGAGCGTGGCGGGGCTGCTGCTGACGGCGGCCGACGGCAGGCTGCCGAGGTCGTCGACCGTGGTGTGCACCGTCACCGGGCACGGGCTCAAGGACCCCGCCACGGCGCTGGAGGGCAATGTCGAGGTCGAACCGCTGACCGTCGATCCCCGTGCCGTGGCGTCGGCGCTGGACCTATCGTAGGTGGTGGCCGGATGAGCACGGGCGCGCGGTACACGATCACCGTCCCCGCCTCGACGGCGAACCTCGGGCCGGGGTTCGACGCTTTCGGCATGGCGCTGGGGCGCCACGACGTCGTCGAGGTGACCGTGACCGGGTCCGGGCTGCGGGTCGAGGCGCTGGACGCGGGCGCGGGTGACATGTCGGCGGTGCCCACCGACGAGTCGCACCTGGTGGTGCGCGCGTTGCGGCGCACCTGCGCCGACCTCGGCGTTGCGGTGCCGGGGGTCGCGCTGCGCTGCCACAACGCGATCCCGCACGCGCGGGGGCTGGGGTCCTCGGCGGCGGCGGTGGTGGCCGGTGTCGCGGCGGGCTATGCCCTGGCAGGCAAGGAGATCGACGATCGCGCGCTGCAACTCGCGGCGGAGTTCGAGGGGCACGCCGACAACGCCGCCGCGAGCCTGTACGGCGGGTTCGTGGTGGCGTGGTGTGCGGGCGGCACCTTCCACGCGGAGCGGGTGAGCCCGCATCCGGGCCTGCGGCCGGTCGTGGCGGTGCCGAGCGAGCAGTCGGCGACGCAGCGGACGCGGGGACTGCTGCCGGAACTGGTCCCGCACGCCGATGCGGCGTTCGCGGTCGGCCGCGCCGCGCTGGCGGTCCGGGCGATCACCGAGCGGCCGGAGTTGCTGTTCGCCGCGACGGAGGACCGGTTGCACCAGGACTACCGCGAGCCCGCGTTTCCCGCGTCCGTACGGCTACTGCGGTCGTTGCGGTCGTGCGGGGTGGCCGCCGTGATCTCGGGTGCCGGGCCCACGGTGCTGGCGTTGACCACCACGGGAATACTCCCGCCCGAGGTGGACGTTACGGGATTCGAGGTCATCGAACTGCCCGTCGATCCGGCGGGTGTCCGGGTCCGCCCCACGGGCCCACCCGACGACGCCGGGGACCGCGCACTCTCATGATCGAGAACGGGCGCGCGGGGCGGGGGTGGTTGTTGCACCGCGTGCCCCGGCCGTCTACCCTCGGAGGCGTTCGGTCACCGTGCGGTTTCCGCACCCGGTGCCGGTTCCGGAGTTGTTTCGGATCGGATCTCTTCCGTTCGTTCCAGACGGGGTTCGGGTAAATACGGTGATCGACTGATCCCGTGACGGCGGTTCTCGCTGTTTCTTCATCTTCGGCGACGAACCGGGCCGCACAGGGGCCCCAGTACGCCGTCTCGCAATTCGGAGCGGGCGGTGGTCCGCTGGTCCATGCGTGGAGCGTGGGCCGGTCAGGAAGGACATGTGTGAGCAACACCGATCTGTTGAGCGGCGACGCGGAAACCCAGGCTGCTTCGTCCGACCAGGGGGAGCAGGCGCCGCCATCGAACGGCGCGGCCGCGGCCCCCAAGCGTAAGCCCGGAGGACTCTCGGGCATGGTGATCGCCGAACTGCGTGCGCTCGCCACCGAGCTGGGCATCGGCGACACCACGGGAATGCGTAAGGGCGATCTCATCGCTGCGATTCGTGAACGCCAGGGCAAGACCAAGCGCGGCAAGCCGTCCGCCGAGGAAGCGAAGGCCGAAGGCCACGACTCCCCGGCTGCGGCGGAGCCGACCCTGCCCGGAGTGGGCGGTGGTGACGCGACGACGTCCGCGCGCCCGTCCGAGGCCGGACAGCCTGGGGGCACGTCCGAGCAGCCCGGCCAGCAGGCCAGGGAATCCCGCGAGGCGAACCGGGAAGGCAAGCCCGCCGACGCCCAGCAGGGCGAGGGCGGCAACCGGCCCAGCAGGCGCCGCCGTGGTTCCGGCCGGGGCGGTTCGGGTGCCGACCAGGGCGCGGCGCAGCGGTCCGACGACGAGTCGAACCAGCGCGACGGCGGCCGTGACGGCAACCGCGACGGCGGCAGGGACACCGGTCGCGACGACGCCAAGGACGGCAAGCCGGACCGGCAGGGCAACCAGCAACGCGGTCAGGGCAACGCGGGCGGTGGCCAGAGCAACCAGGGTGGCCGCGGCGGCCAGGGCAACCAGGGAAACCAGGGTGGCCAGGACGGTCAGGACGATGACGAGCGTGGTGGCCGCAGGAGCCGCCGGTTCCGGGACCGCAGGCGCCGGGGACGCGGTGAGGGCGGCGGCGGTACCGAGACCGAGATCCGCGAGGACGACGTTCTCCTTCCGGTCGCGGGCATCCTCGACGTGCTGGAGAACTACGCGTTCGTCCGGACCTCGGGTTACCTGTCGGGTCCGAACGACGTGTACGTGTCGCTGTCGCTGGTGCGCAAGTACGGCCTGCGGCGTGGCGACGCCATCACCGGCGTGGTGAAGCAGCCGCGTGAGGGCGAGCAGCAGCGGCAGAAGTTCAACCCGCTCGTGCGCGTGGACTCGGTCAACGGCCTGGAGGCCGAGGTCGCCAAGAAGCGCCCCGAGTTCCACAAGCTGACGCCGCTCTACCCCAACGAGCGGTTGCGGTTGGAGACGGCGCCGAACAAGCTCACCACCCGGGTCATCGACCTGGTGATGCCGGTGGGCAAGGGACAGCGCGCGTTGATCGTGTCGCCGCCGAAGGCGGGTAAGACGACGATCATGCAGGACATCGCGAACGCGATCACCACCAACAACCCGGAGTGCCACCTGATGGTGGTGCTGGTGGACGAGCGGCCCGAAGAGGTCACCGACATGCAGCGATCGGTGAAGGGCGAGGTCATCGCCTCGACCTTCGACCGTCCGCCGTCGGACCACACCTCGGTGGCGGAGCTGTCCATCGAGCGGGCCAAGCGGCTCGTCGAGATGGGCCACGACGTCGTGGTGCTGCTGGACTCGATCACCCGGCTGGGCCGGGCCTACAACCTGGCCGCCCCGGCGTCGGGACGCATCCTGTCCGGTGGTGTCGACTCGACCGCGCTGTTCCCGCCGAAGCGGTTCCTCGGCGCCGCCCGCAACATCGAGGGCGGCGGCTCGCTCACCATCTTCGCCACGGCGATGGTGGAGACGGGCTCCACGGGTGACACCGTGATCTTCGAGGAGTTCAAGGGCACGGGCAACGCGGAGCTCAAGCTCGACCGCAAGATCGCGGAACGGCGCGTGTTCCCCGCCGTGGACGTCAACCCGTCGGGCACCCGCAAGGAGGAGCTGCTGCTCTCGCCCGACGAGCTGTCGGTGACCCACAAGCTGCACCGGGTCCTGCACGCGCTGGACTCGCAGCAGGCCATCGACCTGTTGCTCGACCGGCTGCGCAAGACGAAGACCAACATCGAGTTCCTGATGCAGGTCTCCAAGACCGCACCGGGCTCGGACGACGACTGACCGCCGTTCCGGAACGGGGCCCGTCCCTGGGCGCGCTGCGCCTTGTGGGCGGGCCCCGTGCCGCGTGACCGGGGTCGCCAGGTCGCTCGGGCTGAGCACGGTCGGCGGCATCGGGGGCACAGCGCTCGCGAAGCAGGCGGGAATACGCGCTCTGCCGGGTGCGTTGCGAGTGACGCCGGGGATTCTGGCACACTTGTTCCGCTGACGTCCGGCTCCGGTTCACCTCGCTGTTCGCGGGGACCCGGCGCTACGAGGAGAGGACACCATGAAGAGCGGTATTCACCCCGACTACCACGTCACCACGGTGACCTGCGGCTGTGGCAACACGTTCACCACGCGCAGCACCGCCGCGTCGGACACGATCCAGGTCGAGATCTGCTCGAACTGCCACCCGTTCTACACGGGCAAGCAGAAGATCCTGGACACCGGTGGCCGCGTGGCTCGGTTCGAGGCTCGCTACGGCAGGCGCAACACCAAGAAGTAGCGTCGCCGACGGCGCCCGTTTCTGCCGCCAGGGCAGGGGCGGGCGCCGTTTCGCGTTCAGCCCGGTGTTCGAGGAAGGGGCGGCCGGTGGAATCGGAATCGCTGCGAGTACTGCTCGACGAGTACGCCGAGCTGGAGGAACAGCTCGCGGACCCCGCGGTGCACGCGGACCAGGGCCGGGCCCGCAAACTGGGGCGCCGCTACGCGGAGCTCGCGCCCGTGGTCCGGGTGGTCAACGAGCTGGCTGCCACGCGCTCGGATCTGACGACGGCACGAGAGCTGGGCTCGGAGGACGAGTCGTTCGCCGAGGAGGCTGAGGCGCTCGCCGCGCGGCTGCCCGTGCTGGAGGCGCGGCTGACCGAACTGCTGCTGCCTCGGGACCCGTACGACGGCTCCGACGTGGTCATGGAGATCAAGTCGGGGGAGGGCGGCGAGGAGTCGGCGCTGTTCGCGGGCGATCTGCTGCGCATGTACCTGCGCTTCGCCGAACGGCAGGGCTGGACCGTCACGGTGCTCGACGCGACGCCGTCGGATCTGGGCGGCTACAAGGACGTCACAGTCTCGGTGCGCGGCAAGGGCACCGACGCGGACGGCGTGTGGGCACGGCTGAAGTTCGAGGGCGGGGTACACCGGGTGCAGCGGGTGCCTGCCACCGAGTCGCAGGGGCGTATCCACACCTCCGCGGCCGGGGTCCTGATCTATCCCGAGCCGGAGGAGATCGAGGTCGAGGTCGATCCCAACGACCTGCGGATCGACGTTTTCCGCTCGTCGGGCCCGGGTGGCCAGAGCGTGAACACCACCGACTCGGCCGTGCGGGTCACGCACCTGCCGACCGGGATCGTCGTGTCCTGCCAGAACGAGAAGTCGCAGATCCAGAACCGGGCCCGGGCCATCCAGGTCCTCCAGGCCAGGTTGCAGGCGCTGGCCGAGGAGGAGGCCGAGGCGAAGGCCGCCGACGCGCGCCGCTCCCAGGTCCGCACGGTGGACCGCTCGGAGCGGGTGCGCACCTACAACTTCCCGGAGAACCGGATCTCCGACCACCGGGTGAACTACAAGGCGTACAACCTCGACCAGGTGCTCGACGGTGAGCTGACGGGCGTGCTGGACGCGCTCTCGGCCGCCGACCGGGAGGAACGGCTCAGCGAGTCGCGGTAGCCGGGTGCGGGCGTACCGCGCGGAATACCCGGAACCGGGGCGGCGTTGATCGGCGACGTGTTGATCGGCGAACTGGCCGCGCGCACGGGCGTCGGAGCGCGGCTGCTGCGGTACTACGAGTCCCAGGAGCTGCTGCACGCGCGACGCGGCCCGAACGGCTACCGGACCTACGAACAGGACGCGGTGCTGCGCGTCCGCCAGATCAGGGCGTTGCTCGCGGCGGGCCTGACCACGGAGATGATCCGCGAGGTCCTGCCGTGCGCCGAGGGGGAAACCCCCGATCTGGTGATGTGCGAGGGGCTGCGGACTCTGCTGGACAGCAGGCTGGCCGTACTCGACGACCGGATCGAGGGATTGCGCCGGACGCGGGCGGCGCTGGCCGGGCTCGTCACACCGTGACCGACGTCCTTCGCGGGGTGGCGCTGCGCCTGTCGTGTCCGGGACGTGTGCCAGTCTTGTCCGTGTGAAGCGATTGCCCCTGCGACTAGCGCTGCTGGAGGCGACCCGACAGCTCGACGACGCCGGTGTGGCGTCGCCGCGCACCGACGCCGAGCTGATCGCCGCGCACGTCCTCGGCGTGGATCGCGGCAGGCTGCCGCTGGTGCCCCTCGTCGACCCGCCGGTGGTGGAGGCCATCGGCAGGATCGTCGCGGAGCGTGCCAAGCGGGTGCCGTTGCAGTACCTCACCGGGTACGCCGTGCTCGGCGACATCGCCGTGGAAGTCGGCAACGGCGTGTTCGTGCCGAGGCCCGAGACCGAGCTCCTGCTGGACTGGGGGCTGCGCCAGATCAAGGGCCGCGAGTATCCCGTGGTGGTCGACCTGTGTACCGGCTCGGGCGCGCTCGCGCTCGCGGTGGCGCACGCCAGACCGGACGCGGTCGTGTACGCGGTGGACAACGACCCGCACGCGCTGGCCTGGGCGCGGCACAACGCGGACCGCAGGGCCGAGGCCGGGGACACACCCATCCGGCTCTACACCGGTGATGTGACCGACGACACCGTGTTCGCCGAACTGGACGGGCTCGTGGACGTGGTGCTGTGCAACCCGCCGTACGTGCCGGAGGGCACGGAGGTACCGCCCGAGGTCGCCGACTTCGACCCGCCCCAGGCCGTGTTCGCCGCACGGGGAGGGCTTGCCGTGATCCGGCACGTGGTCACGATGGCCGCCCGGCTGCTGCGTCGCGGTGGGGGAGTCGCCATCGAACACGACGACACCCACGCCCGTGCCGTGCCCCCGCTGCTGCAGGCGCGGCGCGTGCTCACCGACGTGGCCGACCATCCCGACCTGGCCGGTCGTCCCCGGTTCGTCACCGCGAGGCGGGCATGACCCCGTGGGGCACCGACCGCCGTGCCGGGCGTCGCTAAGCTTGGCCCGCATGAGCGCGGTGTACGACTGCGGTGAGCCGCACACGAGGTCCGACGGACTGAAGGCAGCCGCCTCGGCGGTGCGATCGGGCAGGCTCGTGGTCCTGCCGACGGACACCGTCTACGGCATCGGCGCGGACGCGTTCGACGCCTCGGCGGTGCGGGCGCTGCTGGAGGCGAAGAACCGGGGCCCCGACATGCCGGTGGGGGTGCTGGTCGGCTCGTGGTCCACAGTGGATGGGCTGGTGCTGGGGATGCCCAGGCAGGCACGGGCGCTCATCGAGGCGTTCTGGCCCGGTGACCTCTCGATCGTCGTGGCGCACGCACCCAGCCTCCAGTGGAACCTCGGCACCACCCGGGGCACGGTCATGCTGCGGATGCCGCTGCACCCCGTGGCTCTCGAACTGCTGCGCGAGGTCGGCCCGATGGCCGTCTCCAGCGCCAACGTCTCGGGACAGCCCCCGGCCGGCACCGCGCAGGAGGCCGTCGACCAGCTCGGCGAATCGGTGGCCGTGTACCTCGACGGCGGCCCCAGCGGGGAACCCGTGCCCTCGACGATCGTGGATCTCACCGGAGAGGAACCCGAGCTGCTCCGGGAGGGAGCCGTGAGCGCGGAGGCGGTGGCGGAGGTGCTGGGCGAGGAGATCGGCCCGGCGCAGTGACCATGATCGGTGACGGTACCGTTGCGCGCTGTGAAACACGCGCGTGCCGTCCGTGTCCCTGTTGGAGGGTGACGCGGACGTGAATCCCGCCCCCGCCGGTCTGCCGATCCGGGAGTACCTGCTCGTCGGTCTCGTCTCGGCCGCCCTGACCTTCCTGCTGACCGCACTCGTCCGCCGCTTCGCCATCCGGGTGAAGGCGGTCGCGATCCCGCGCAAGCGCGACGTCCACGTCCTCCCGATCCCGAGGATGGGCGGCCTCGCCATGTACCTCGGCGTGGTCGGGGGCATGGCGATGGCCCACCAGCTGCCCGTGCTGAGGCGGGCCTTCGAGTACTCGTTCGACCCGGTCGCCGTCCTCATCGGAGGCGGCGTCATCGTGCTGATCGGCGCGCTGGACGACCGGTTCGAGCTGGACGCCTGGACCAAACTCGCCGGCCAGGTGATGTGTGCGGGCATCCTCGTGCTCTTCGGCGTGCAGTGGGTGTCGCTGTGGGTGCCCTGGGGCGGCGACACCGACTCGCTCGGCAACCTGCTGATCTTCGACCGCAACCAGGGCGGGTTGCTGGTCGTGCTGCTGGTGGTCGTCATGGTCAACGCCATGAACTTCGTGGACGGGCTCGACGGCCTCGCGGGCGGCCTCGGCCTCATCGCGGCGGCGGCGGTCTGCACGTTCTCGCTGTGGCTGCTGCACTCCTCGGGCGGCGACGTGGGCACCTACCCGCCCGCGCTCATCGCCGCCACGCTCGCCGGAGCCTGTCTGGGCTTCCTGCCGCACAACTTCCAGCCCGCGAAGATCTTCATGGGCGACTCGGGATCGATGATGATCGGCCTGATGCTGGCCGCCGCCAGCACCTCGGCCTCGGGGCGCATCACCTACATCTCGTTCGACGCCACCGACGTCGTCGCGCTGCTGTCTCCCCTGTTCGTCGTGGCCGCCGTGCTGTTTCTGCCCCTGCTCGACCTGGTGCTCGCGGTGGTGCGGCGCACCCGTCGCGGCGAGAGCCCGTTCGCGGCGGACAAGATGCACCTGCACCACCGGCTGCTGGAGATCGGGCACTCGCAGCGCAGGGCCGTTCTGCTGATCTACCTGTGGGCCGGCCTGCTCGCGTTCGGCGCGGTGGCGGTGGCGATGTTCGACACGACCGCCGTGTTCTGGGGAACCCTCGGCGGCCTGCTGCTCGCGGGTCTCGTGTCCTTCGTCCCCCGGCTGAAGCGGCAGCGGGCGAAGGAACCCGTATAGCCTGTCCCGGTTGGCCGGGTACGGGACGAGCAGGGAGCGACGGATGAACGCAGTGGACGGCGAGGCGGGACCCGCCACGGCGGCCGGCGGCGACACCCGCGAGGCCGACGACGCCGACGACGCGGTGCGTGCGGCCCACACCCGCTCGGTGCATGCTCTCGCCGAGGCCATGCTGCGCTGGGGGCTGCGGCTGGCGCTGCCCGCCGCGCTGGTGACGATCGGGGTGGCCACCGTGGCGGCCGGGGCCGAGGGCCTGGTGGGTGCCGGATTCGGCGTGGTGCTGGGCTTCGGCTCGTCGCTGGTGACGATCACGATGATGCGGATCGCCGCCACGCGCCCGCCGAACACGCTGATGGGGCTCGCGCTCGGCGGCTACGCGATCAAGATGACGGGCCTTCTGGTGGTCATGCTGCTGCTGCGGGACGTGGCCGGGTTCAGCAGACCCGCGCTGGCGTTCGGCATGCTCGTGGTCGTCGTCGCGTGGGCGGTCGCCGAGGTGGCGGCGTTCCAGACGACGAAGACGCCCACGCTCGTCGTCCCCCGAACGGCCCAGCGGCCTCCGGAGGACTGAGCCCGCGGCCCCGTAGAAGTACGCCCGTACGGCTAGTACGACCGCCCCTGGTAGGGTCCGCGACAAGGTCCCATCCCCGTGCGGGGGATGCCCTGCACGGTGCCGGAGCTGTATCCGGTACGTTAAGTCCAGGTTTGTGACGATTCCCCCGGCGGAGTGAACGCCGGCCGGGAGAACCGGAAGGAGCCCAGTTGGGCGCGCTGGTACTAGCCGCAGGTGACGAATTCACACCGCCGACGGCAGAGGCCTTCAACCTGCCCCCGATCTTCGGCTGGGTCACCAAACCCATGCTGCTCGCCGTGCTCTCCGTGGTCATCATCGTGGCATTCTTCGTGCTCACAACCCGGAAGATGAGCGTCGTTCCCGGCAAGGGGCAGTTCCTCGTCGAGTCGCTGTACGACTTCGGCCGCAACAACATCGCGCGTGAGCAGATCGGCGCGGCCGACTTCCTGCGTTTCGTCCCGCTGGTGCTGAGCCTGTTCACCTTCATCCTGGTGAACAACCTGTTCGGTCTCGTACCGATCCTGCAGTTCCCGACGATGTCGCACATCGGTTTCCCGCTGGCACTGTCGGTGCTGGTGGTCTACCCCGTCTACCACTACGCGGGCATTCGCAAGCACGGCCTCGGCACCTACCTGCGTAACCAGCTGGTTCCGCCCGGTGCGCCGAAGTTCGTCTACATCCTGCTCACGCCGATCGAGTTCTTCACCAAGTTCGTGATGAACCCGATCACGCTGGCGATCCGGGTGTTCGCCGCCATGTTCGCGGGCCACCTGCTCATCATGTTGTTCGGCATCTCGGCCGAATACCTGCTGCTGCACGGTGAGGGCCTGGTGAAGGCGGTTTCCGCGTTCTCGTTCGCGGGTGCCTTGGCGATCACGTTCATCGAGGCGCTCATCATGGTGATCCAGGCGTTCATCTTCGCGTTGCTGTCCGCCAACTACATCGGGGCCGCTTTGGCCGACGAACACTGAGCCAACCTCCCGACCCGCGGACGGCCGACGCGACGGTGACGTCCGTTCGACCCCAAGGCAAAACCTCCGTAAACCGAACACGGACGAAGTTGGAAAGGGAATACACGTGAGCTCCATGCTTCTTGCCCAGCAGGCCGCCGAAACCAGCATCAACTCGGGTCTGGCCGTCATTGGCTACGGACTCGGTGCCATCGGTGGTGGTATCGGCGTGGGCATGATCTTCTCGTCGGTCATCAGCGGAACCGCCCGTCAGCCCGAGGCCCAGGGCAAGCTGATGAACATCGGCTTCACCACCTTCGCCCTGGTCGAGGTGCTGGCGCTGCTCGGGTTCGTTCTCTTCTTCCTCGCAGGCTGACGTCGGTTCCACCGACCGTGAGTAACCAGACGAAGTGGAGACGGCGATGATTCTGGCGCAGGAAGAAGAGTACAACCCGGTTCTTCCGCACTTCTCCGAGATCATCATCGGTCTTATCGCTTTCCTCCTGCTGCTGTACGTCATCACGAAGTTCGTCAAGCCGCGCTTCGAGAAGTTGTACGAGGAGCGGGCAGCCAAGATCGAGGGCGGCATCGAGAAGGCCGAACAGGCTCAGGCCGAGGCGGAGCAGGCGCTGGCGCAGTACAAGGCGCAGCTCGCCGAGGCCAGGACCGAGGCGGCCAAGATCCGCGATGACGCGCGGGCCGAGGCCGAGCAGATCAAGGAGGAGTTGCGGGCACAGGCCGAGGAGGAGTCCCGGCGCATCGTGACTCAGGGTGAGGCACAGCTGCAGGCGCAGCGGGCTCAGCTGGTGGCCGAGCTCCGGGAGGAACTCGGACGCAACGCCGTCCTGCTCGCGGGGCGGATCGTCGGCGAGTCGCTCGAGGACGAGGCACGCCGCCGCGGCACCGTCGACCGGTTCCTCGACGAGCTCGAAGCCAGTGGGAACGGCGCGGCCGGAGCAAGGAAGTAGGGCCTAGATGACGCTGCATGCTGCGAGCCGCGAGGCTCTGAGCTTCGCCGAGACCCGTCTCGACGGAGTACTCGGCGACGCGGGCGCCGATCCGTCCGCCGTCGGGGAAGAGCTGCTCTCCGTGGTGGACCTGTTCACCAGGGAGATCGGGCTGCGGCGAGCCGTGTCGGACGGCTCGTCGGACCCCGAGGCCCGCAAGCGGCTGGTCGCGACCCTGCTGCGGGACAAGCTCTCGGGCCCCGCGTTGTCGGTGCTGGAAGCCGTGGCGGGTGGCCGCTGGTCGAACCCGCGCGAGCTGGTCGACGGCCTCGAACACCTCGGGTTCACCGCGCTGCTCGTCGGCGCGGAGAACGCGGGCAAGCTGGACTCCGTCGAGGACGAGTTGTTCCAGTTCGCTCGTATCCTGGATGGCAGGCCCGAGCTGGAGCGGGCGTTGTCCGACCGGACCACGCCCACCGAGGCCAAGCGCGGGCTCGTCCGCCAGGTCGTCGCCGACAAGGTCGACCCGATCACCCAGGTGCTGGTCGAGCAGGTCGTCGTCCGGCCGCGCGGTCGCAGCGTGGCATACGGCGTCGACCGGCTCGTGGAGCTGGCGGCCGGGCGCAGTGAGCGCGTGGTCGCCCGCGTCACCAGCGCGACCGAGCTGACGGCCGGGCAGCGCGAGCGGCTGACCGCTCAGCTCGGCAGGGTCTACGACCGCCCGATCGCCCTGCACGTGGCCCTCGACCGCTCACTGGGGTCGGGGCTCGTCATCCGGGTCGGCGACGAGGTGATCGACGGCAGCGCCGCCGGCAGGCTGGACGCCCTGCGCAGGCAACTGGCCGGGTGAGGTGGCCGACGACATGACACATACTTTGCAGACTGGCACGAACGAAGTGAGAGCGGGAACGACATGGCCGAGCTGACGATCTCCTCGGATGAGATCGCCAACGCGATCGAGAACTACGTCTCGAGTTACTCCCCGGACGTGAGCCGGGAAGAGGTCGGCGCCGTCGTCGACACCGGCGACGGTGTGGCCCACGTCGAGGGCCTGCCGGGCACCATGGCGAACGAGCTGCTGGAGTTCCCCGGCGGCATCCTCGGCGTCGCGCAGAACCTCGACCCGCGCCAGATCGGTGTCGTCATCCTCGGCGACTTCGATTCCATCGAAGAAGGCCAGGAAGTCAAGCGCACCGGCCGGATCCTCTCGATCCCGGTCGGCGAGAACTTCCTCGGCCGTGTCATCGACCCGCTCGGCAAGCCGATCGACGGCCTCGGTGACATCGAGTCCAGCGAGCGCCGCGCCCTGGAGCTCCAGGCTGCCTCCGTGGTGGAGCGGCAGCCGGTGGGTGAGCCGTTGCAGACCGGTATCACGGCCATCGACTCGATGACCCCGATCGGTCGCGGTCAGCGCCAGCTCATCATCGGCGACCGCAAGACCGGCAAGACGGCGGTCTGCGTCGACACGATCATCAACCAGAAGGCCAACTGGGAGAGCGGCGACCCGAAGCAGCAGGTGCGCTGCATCTACGTCGCCGTCGGCCAGAAGGGCTCCACGATCGCGTCGGTCCGCAAGTCGCTGGAGGACGCGGGCGCGATGGAGTACACGACCATCGTCGCCGCCCCGGCCTCCGACGCCGCCGGGTTCAAGTGGCTGGCCCCGTACTCGGGCTCCGCGCTCGGGCAGCACTGGATGTACGAGGGCAAGCACGTCCTGATCGTGTTCGACGACCTGACCAAGCAGGCCGAGGCGTACCGCGCGATCTCGCTGCTGCTCCGTCGTCCGCCGGGTCGCGAGGCGTTCCCCGGCGACGTCTTCTACTTGCACTCCCGCCTGCTGGAGCGCTGCGCCAAGCTGTCGGACGAGCTGGGCGCGGGCTCGCTCACCGGGCTGCCGGTCATCGAGACCAAGGCCAACGACATCTCGGCCTACGTGCCGACGAACGTCATCTCGATCACCGACGGGCAGTGCTTCTTCCAGTCGGACCTGTTCAACTCCGGCCAGCGCCCCGCCGTCGACGTCACCACCTCGGTGTCCCGAGTCGGTGGTGACGCGCAGATCAAGGCCATGAAGACGGTCTCGGGCTCGCTGCGGATCGACCTGTCGCAGTACGAGGAACTGAAGGCGTTCGCGGCCTTCGCCTCGGACCTCGACGCCACGTCGAAGGCCCAGCTCGACCGCGGTGCCCGCCTGTACGAGCTGCTCAAGCAGCCGCAGTACTCGCCGGTGCCGGTCGAGCAGCAGGTTCTCACGGTCTTCCTCGGATCCGGCGGTCACTACGACGACGTGCCGATCGAGGACACGGCCCGGTTCAACAGCGAACTGCTCGAGCACATCCGGCACAAGCACGCGGAGGTGCTCACCGAGATCCGCGAGAAGGGCAAGTGGAGCGAGGAACTCGCCGAGCGCGCCATCTCCGTGACGCAGGAGTTCAAGAAGGGCTTCACCACCTCGGAGGGCACCTCGCTGGTGGGTGACGAGTCCGTCGAGCCGATGGCCGCCGACCAGGTGGGACAGGAGTCCGTGAAGGTCCACCGTCCCTCGGCCGCGAAGAAGTAGGGCTGCGCCATGGCCGCTCAGCTTCGTGAGCTCCGGCAGAAGGTCCGGGCAACCAAGTCGATCGGGAAGATCACCAAGGCGATGGAACTCATCGCCACCTCCCGCATCAGCAAGGCACAGGCACGGGTCGGGGCCTCCCGGCCGTACAGCGCGGAGATCACCAACGTGCTCTCCGCGCTGGCCTCGGCCAGCACGAACCTCGACCACCCGCTGCTGGTGGAGCGCCCCAACCCCTCGCGGGTCGCCGTGCTCGTGATCACCAGTGACAAGGGGCTCTGCGGTGGCTACAACGCCAACGTGCTCCGGGCGACCGAGGAACTGCTGGCGCTCCTCCGGGAGCAGGGCAAGGAACCGCAGCTGAACGTGATCGGCGGGAAGGGCGTGAACTACTACCGGTTCCGCCAGCGCGAGATCGCGAACAGCTGGACCGGGTTCTCGCAACAGCCGCACTACGAGAACGCCGCCGAGGTGGGCGAGACGCTGGTGAACTCGTTCCTCGCCGGTGCGGACGACGAGGGCGCGAGCGCGGGAGCCGACGGCCTGCTGGGCGTGGACGAGCTCCACCTCGTCTACACCGAGTTCCGCTCGATGCTGACGCAGACGCCGGTCGCGCGCCGGATCGCTCCGCTCGAGGTCGAATACTCGGAGGGCATCGAGCCGGCGTACGAGTTCGAGCCGAACGCCGAGCAGTTGCTGGGTGCGCTCCTGCCGAAGTACATCAACACGCGGATCTACGCGGCGTTGCTGGAGTCGGCGGCGTCCGAGTTGGCGGCGCAGCGCAACGCCATGAAGTCGGCGTCCGACAACGCCAGCGAGCTGGTCGAGACGTACACCCGGCTGGCGAACCAGGCGCGCCAGGCCCAGATCACCCAGGAGATCAGCGAAATCGTCGGTGGGGCTGACGCGCTCGCCGCCACAGGAAGTGATGTGTAAGCCATGACTGCCGTGCAAGACACTGCAACCGCGACCAAGGGGCGGATCGTCTCCGTGACCGGGCCGGTCGTCGACGTCGAGTTTCCCCGTGGCGCGGTGCCCGCTCTGAACAACGCCCTCAAGGTTGAGATCGAGTTCGCGGAGCTGCGCAAGACGGTCACCCTTGAGGTGGCCCAGCACCTCGGCGACAACCTCGTGCGGACGATCTCGCTCCAGCCGCAGGACGGCCTGGTCCGGGGTGCCGAGGTGACCGACACCGGCGGCCCGATCTCGGTGCCGGTGGGCGACAAGGTGAAGGGTCACGTCTACAACGCGCTCGGCGAGTGCCTTGACGAGCCGGGCTACGGCGACGACCTGGAGCGCTGGGGCATCCACCGCAAGCCGCCCGCGTTCGACCAGCTCGAGGGCCGGACCCAGATGCTGGAGACCGGCCTGAAGGTGATCGACCTGCTCACCCCGTACGTGCAGGGTGGCAAGATCGGTCTGTTCGGTGGTGCCGGTGTCGGCAAGACGGTGCTCATCAAGGAGATGATCACCCGTGTCGCCAAGAACTTCGGTGGTACCTCGGTGTTCGCCGGGGTCGGTGAGCGTACCCGTGAGGGCACCGACCTGTTCCTGGAGATGAGCGAGGACGGCGTCATCAACGACACCGCGCTCGTGTTCGGCCAGATGGACGAGCCGCCCGGCACCCGTATGCGGGTGGCGCTGTCGGCGCTGACGATGGCGGAGTACTTCCGCGACGTCCAGAACCAGGACGTGCTGTTGTTCATCGACAACATCTTCCGGTTCACCCAGGCCGGCTCCGAGGTGTCGACCCTGCTCGGCCGCATGCCCTCGGCCGTGGGGTACCAGCCGACGCTGGCCGACGAGATGGGCGTGCTGCAGGAGCGGATCACCTCGACGCGCGGCCGTTCGATCACTTCGATGCAGGCGATCTACGTGCCCGCGGACGACTACACCGACCCGGCTCCGGCGACGACGTTCGCCCACCTGGACGCCACCACCGAGCTGTCGCGGTCGGTGTTCCAGAAGGGCATCTTCCCCGCCGTGGACCCGCTGGCCTCCACCTCCACGATCCTCGACCCGGCCATCGTCGGCGAGGAGCACTACCGGGTGGCGTCCGAGGTCATCCGCATCCTGCAGAAGTACAAGGAGCTGCAGGACATCATCGCGATTCTCGGTATGGACGAGCTCTCGGAAGAGGACAAGCTCACCGTGAACCGGGCGCGCCGCATCGAGCGGTTCCTGTCGCAGAACATGCTGGTGGCGGAGACGTTCACCGGTATGCCCGGTTCGACCGTGCCGATGTCGGAGACCATCGAGTCGTTCGACAAGATCAGCAAGGGCGAGTTCGACCACTACCCGGAGCAGGCGTTCCTGGGCATCGGTGGCCTCGAGGACCTCGAGAAGAAGTACAAGGAAATCACCGGCAAGTGAGTTCCGCGAGCGGCGGGGTGGCGTCCACTGTGGATGTGGCCCCGTCGTTCGTGTATCGCCGGTGTGCTCGCACGCCGGCGGGCCCGGCTACACTGGGCGGAACGCGTGTGAGGCATGAAGGAGAGCTACGTGGCTGAGATGTCCGTCGAGGTGGTGGCCGTCGAACGCCGCCTGTGGTCGGGAACGGCCCAGTTCGTCGTCGCGCAGACCACCGAAGGCGAGATCGGCATCCTGCCCGGTCACGAGCCCGTGCTGGGTCAGCTCGTCGAGGGTGGTGTCGTGAAGGTGACGACCACGGACGGCGAGACCGTGACGGCGGCCGTACACGGTGGGTTCCTGTCCGCCACCGGCGGCGCCGTCAGCGTGCTCGCCGAGTCGGCCGAGCTCGGCGAGGAGATCGACGTCGAGCAGGCCCGGCGGGCGGTGGCCGACGAGGACGCCGCGGAGCGTGCCAGGGCCTCGGCGAGGCTCCGGGCGGCTGGTCAATCGGCCTGACCGGGCGACGAGCGGGAGCCGACGATGGACATCGACACGCTGGTCCTGACGCTCCTGCTCGTGCTGTTCGTCGTCGCGCTGTGCTACGCGCTGCGGTGGGTGCTGATGCGCAGGCACGGCGGTGTCAGCGTGGCGCTGCGCTGGCAGCCCGACCGCGCCCGCTCCGGCTGGCACCTGGGTGTCGGCCGTTACCGGGGCGAGGAGTTCGTCTGGTACCGCGTGTGGAGCCTGCGAGTGGGCCCCAGCCGGGTCCTCCGGCGCGACACGCTCCAGATCGTCGGCAGGCGTGATCCGGTGGGAACCGAGTCGTACGCCGTTCCGGCGGGCTCACGGGTGTTGCGGTGCCAGTCCGGGGACGGTGAGCCGGTCGAGGTGGCGATGGGGCCCGGCGCGTTGACGGGGTTCCTGTCGTGGCTGGAGTCCGCTCCTCCCGGGCGCAGGCTTCCCCGGGCGAGCTGACTCCAGCCCTGTCAGTCACCGGTCGCCGCCGGGCCTCCAGAGCACGTCACCGTCGGGGTTGGCGACGCGGGCCAGGATGAACAGCAGGTCGGACAACCGGTTCAGGTAGGTGACGGCGAGCGTGTTGGTGCCGTCCGGTTCCGCCTCGGCCAGCGTCCACGCCGACCGCTCGGCCCTGCGGGCCACCGTGCGCGCCTGGTGCAGCAGCGCGGCCCCGGGGGTGCCGCCGGGGAGGATGAACGACGTCAGCTTGCCCACGCGCTCGTTGTACTCGTCGCACCAGCCTTCGAGCCGGTCGACGTAGTCCTGGGTGACACGCAGCGGCGGGTACGGCGGGTCCTCCGACACCGGCGTGCTGAGGTCGGCCCCCACGTCGAAGAGGTCGTTCTGCACGGTGCGCAGCACCTGCGCGAGGTCGTCGGGCAGCGAACCCAGGGCGATCGCGACCCCGACGACGGAGTTGGTCTCGTCCACGTCCGCGTAGGCGCCGAGCCTCGGGTCGGTCTTGCGCACGCGGCTGCCGTCGCCGAGCGCGGTGGTGCCGCTGTCGCCGACTCGGGTGTAGACGCGGTTGATCCGTACGGGCATGGCCGCAGTCTAGGTGCAGCGTGCCGGGAGAGGTACCGGCCACATCGGGGTGCGCGGCCCTGAGGGGCACACCTATCGTCCTCTGGTGGCCGAACGTTTCAATCTTTGCGATCTTGTGACCCGGTCGGTACGTGGCGTGCCCCATCGCACACGCTCCGGGGCCGCCGGGCAAGATGGGCGACCATGAGCGAGCACTTCGACGTGTACGGCGGTGCGCGTCTGGTCGGCGAGGTCGAGGTCGTGGGCGCCAAGAACAGCGTGTTGAAGCTGATGGCGGCCGCCCTGCTCGCCGAGGGAACCACGACGATCAGCAACTGCCCCCGGATCCTCGACGTGCCGCTGATGGCGGACGTGCTGCGCAGTGTCGGCTGCGAGGTCGAGATGGCGGACGACGTCACGCGGATCACCACGCCAGCCGAGCTGTCGCACCGGGCCGACTCGGCCGCGATGGGCAAGCTGCGCGCGTCGGTGTGCGTGCTCGGCCCGCTCGTCGGGCGGTTGAAGCGCGCCGTGGTGGCGCTTCCCGGGGGCGACGCGATCGGCTCGCGGCCGCTGGACATGCACCAGAACGGCCTGCGCAAGCTGGGGGCCACGAGCACGATCGAGCACGGGTGTGTCGTGGCCGAGGCCGACGGGCTGCACGGCGCGCAGATCTGGCTGGACTTCCCCAGCGTGGGAGCTACCGAGAACATCCTCATGGCCGCCGTGCTCGCCCAGGGCACCACAGTGATCGACAACGCGGCGCGGGAGCCGGAGATCATCGACCTGTGCACGATGCTCACCGAGATGGGCGCCCGCATTGAAGGTGCTGGCACGTCGACGCTCACCGTGGAGGGCGTGGACGCGCTGCATCCCACCGAGCACGTGGTGATCGGCGACCGCATCGTGGGCGCGACGTGGGCTTTCGCCGCGGCTATGACACAGGGCGACGTCACGGTGACGGGCGTCGACGCCCACCACCTCGACCTCGTGCTGGAGAAGCTGCGGCTCGGTGGCGCCGACGTCACGACCTTCGACGGCAAAGGCTTCCGCGTGGTGCAGAGTGAGCGCCCGCGTTCGGTGGACTTCGTGACGCTGCCGTACCCGGGTTTCGCCACGGACCTCCAGCCCTTCGCCGTGGCACTGTCGTCGGTCTGCGACGGCACCTCCATGATCACGGAGAACGTCTACGAGGCGCGCTTCCGGTTCATCGAGGAGATGGTGCGCCTCGGCGCGGACGCCAGGACCGACGGCCACCACGCCGTCGTGCGGGGCGTGGAGCGGCTGTCGAGCGCGCCGGTATGGGCCTCCGACATCCGGGCGGGAGCGGGGCTGGTGCTCGCGGGGCTGTGCGCCGAGGGCGTCACCGAGGTGTGGGACGTCTTCCACATCGACCGCGGCTACCCGGCCTTCGTCGAGAACCTCAACCGCCTCGGCGCGCGAGTGGAGCGGGTCACGGCCGAACCCGACCGCGTGGTGGCCGGTTAGGGGCTCTTAGCCATCCACGGCGAGAGCCGCGCCGAAGCCGATCAGAGTCGTGCCGGTGGCCACGTCCAGCCCCCTGCGTACGCGCCTGCGTCCCAGCCAGGCGCGTACGGAGTGGACGAACCCGACCAGGAGCAGCAACCACACCGCGCCCAGCACGGCGACGGTGTAGGCCAGCAGCAGGGTGTCGGTGAGCGAGTTGTGCGCGGGGTCGATGAACTGCGGCAGCACGGACAGGTAGAGCGCGAGCACCTTCGGGTTCGTGACGTTCGAGAGGAACCCCTCGCGGAACCGCCGGAAACCCATGACCTGCGTTCCGGTGTGGTCGAGGCTCGCGTAGTCGCCCCGACGGGCCGACCGGAGTGCCTGCACGCCGAGGTAGCACAGGTAGACCACACCGAGCCAGCGCAGCGTGTGGAACACCGGCTGCGACCCGACGATCACCGTGCCCAGCCCGAACGCGACCGCGGTGCCCTGCACGACGTTGCCCGCCGCGATTCCCGCCGTCGCCAGGAGACCGCCGCGGACACCGCCCGCGAACGAGTTCTTGAGCGTCACGACGGTGTCGGGTCCGGGAGCGAGGACCACCAACACCACCAGAACGAGGTAACTGCCGTACGTACTCCAGGTCACGGAACGCCAGCGTAACCCGTGGTCCGCCGGGTCGGGGTGTCGCGAAGGCCACCCTCGCCGCGTGCGATGCAGTCAGGGTGGCCTTCGCGACACCGTTACCGCGACGGAGACCATCCCGTCGGGCGACGGGTTTCCGCTGCGCGATCGGCGGGCCCTCCTTACCGTCGGAACTGGAATGCACCGGAAATCCGGTGCGCACGCGCGGTCGCGCGGCTCCGACCGGCCCACATCGACAAGGGGTGCGACCATGGTTCACACCGAATGGACGCGGCGGGTCCTGTCGCGGCGATCGGCCGTCAAAGGCGCGATCGCGCTCGGCGTCACGGCGTCGCTGGCGGCCTGTACGGAAGCACCGCAGACCGGCGGCCAGGGCGGCGGCAACACGTTGCAGCGACTGCGCGACGCCGGCACGGTCAACATCGGGATCGCGGGCGAGATCCCCTACGGCTTCACCAGGGACGGCGAGGTGACCGGCGAGTCGCCCGAGGTCGCCAAGGCCGTGTTCCGGGCCATCGGGGTGCCGAACGTGAGTGCCACGCAGGTGGAGTTCGGTCAGCTGATCCCCGCGCTCAACGCGGGCCAGTACGACATGGTCGCCGCGGGAATGGCGATCCTGCCGGAGCGGTGCAGGCAGGCGCAGTTCTCCGCGGTCGACTACGTCACCAACACGGCGTTTCTGGTGCCCGAGGGCAACCCGGAAGGCGTCGCCAACTTCGAGGACGTCCGGGCCAGTGGCGTGAACCTCGCGGTGCTGTCGGGCACCATCGAGCAGCAGGTCGCCCAGGACCTCGGTGTGCCGGGCGGGCAGCTCCAGACCTACGGCGGCCAGGCCGAGCTGCTGCAGGCGGTACAGGCGGGCCGCGCCTACGCCGGCGCACTGACCGACATCTCCCTGCGGGCGCTGCTGGACCAGAACCCGGGTGCGCAGCTGGAGGTCACCGAGGGCTTCGTGCCCGTCGTGGACGGCCAGGAGGCGTTGCAGGCCGGTGGCTTCGTCTTCCGGCAGGGCGAGACCGAGCTGGTCGACGCGTTCAACCGGGAGCTGACCACGTTGCACGACAACGGCCGGTGGCTGGAGATCGTGCGGCCCTTCGGGTTCACGGAGGACAACCTGCCGCCGGAGAACGTCACCACCGAGCAGTTGTGTGCGGGCGAGTGATGCTGGGGCGGCGCCGGTAGCCGACGATGTTCGACAACACCGCCCACTTCGTCTCCGTCATCGCGGGCGGCCTGGTGGTGACGCTGCAGGCGACCGTGGGCGGCATCCTCCTCGCCACGGTCCTGTCCGTGGTCGCGGGTCTCGCCATGCTCTCGCGGATCACCGTGGTGCGCGTGATCACCCGCACCTACGTCGAGATCTGGCGTGGCACCTCGGAGGTCGTGCAGCTCTTCTGGATCTACTTCGTCCTTCCCGTGCTCACGGGGTTCCAGCTCCTGCCACTGTGGGCGGGGATCGTGGTGCTCGGCCTCAACTTCGGTGCCTACGGGGCGGAGATCGTGCGCGGCGCCGTGCAGTCGGTGCCCCGGGAGCAGTACGAGGGCTGCGTGGCCCTGAACTTCACGCCGTGGCAGCGCATGCGACGAGTGATCCTTCCGCAGGCGCTGGTGGAGATGGTCCCGCCGTTCAACAACCTGTTCATCCAGCTGCTCAAGGGCACCGCGCTGCTGACCTTCATCACCGTGCCCGAGATGACGCACCAGGCTTCGGTCATCCTCGTGCCGTCCTTCACCGGTGAGGTGGCGCAGATCTTCACGATCACGCTGCTGTTCTACCTCGTGCTGTCCATTGTGATCACTCTGGTCATGCGCGCGGTCGAACGGTGGGCCGCGGCGAAGGTCGGCCGGACACCGCGCAAGCGTGACGTGGCGCTGGGCAAGGGCGGTGGCGTGGCGTGAACTGGGACTGGGACTGGGACTACGCCTTCGAGGTGCTGCCCGCGATCCTCGACGGCCTGCTGGTCACCCTCCAGGCCACGGTGCTCGGGTCGATCCTCGCCTATGTGCTCGGCCTGGTGCTGGCGCTGCTGCGCCGTTCCCGCCTGCGGGTGGTCAGCGGCGTCACGTGGTTGTTCGTCGAGTTCGTGCGCAGCACCCCGTTGCTGGTGCAGCTGTTCTTCCTGTTCTTCGTCTTCCCGCAGTTCGGTGTCACGCTGTCGCCGATGGTCGCCGGTGTGCTCGGGCTGGGCGTTCACTACGCGACCTACACCTCGGAGGTGTATCGCGCCGGGATCGAGGCGGTGCCGACAGGGCAGTGGGAGGCCGCGACCGCGCTCAGCCTGCCACCGGCACGCACGTGGACCGCCGTGATCCTGCCGCAGGCCGTCCCGCGCGTGTTGCCTGCCCTGGGCAACTACACGATCTCGATGTTCAAGGAGACGCCGCTGTTGCTGGCCATCGGGGTCCTGGACATCGTCGGCGCGGCCGAGGAGGAGGCGGCGCTGAACTTCGACTACGTGGAACCGATCACCATCGCGGGTGTGCTCTTCCTGCTGCTGAGCTATCCGTCGTCACTACTCGTCCGATACCTGGAGCGTCGTTTTGGACTCGCACGGTGAACTGCCGGACCGCCCCGCGGCCGACGTGATGATCCGGTTCGACCGGGTGCTCAAGAAGTTCGGCGACAACGTGGTGCTGCACGACCTGAGCTTCGACGTGAAGCCAGGAGAGTTCGTCACGCTCATCGGTCCCAGCGGGTCGGGCAAGACCACCATCCTGCGGCTGTTGATGACGCTGGAACGGGTCAACGGCGGCACCATCCAGGTCGGGGACGAATACCTCACCCACGTCGAGCGCGGGGGCAGGCTCGTCCCCGCCGACGAGAAGCACCTGCGCCTCATCCGTCGCCGGATCGGGATGGTGTTCCAGCAGTTCAACCTGTTCCCGAACATGAAGGTGCTGCAGAACGTCACCGAGGCGCCGACCCGCGTGCTGGGCCTGTCCCGGGACGAGGCCGAGACGAAGGCCAGGTCGTGGCTGGAGATGGTGGGGCTCAGCGACAAGGTCGACGCCCATCCCTCGCAGCTGTCCGGCGGGCAACAGCAGCGCGTCGCCATCGCGCGTGCGCTGGCGATGGAACCCGACGTGCTCCTGCTCGACGAGGTGACCTCGGCGCTCGACCCCGAGCTGATCGCCGGTGTGCTGGCGGTGCTGCGCGAGATCGCCCGGACCACCGACATCACGTTCCTCTGCGTGACCCACGAGATGCAGTTCGCCCGCGACGTGTCGGATCGGGTGATGATGTTCGACCAGGGCCAGGTGATCGAGGACGCGCCCCCGGGCGTGCTGTTCACGGAACCCACGCACGCCCGGACGCGGGAGTTCCTGCACGCCGTGCTCGACCGGACGTGAGGCCGCGCTCCGAGCACCGCCTTTTCCATCCGCGCGTCCCGGGCTACCGTCGCACGATGGGTGACTACGAACACGTCCTCTCCAAGCGCGAGGACGACACCGTCACGATCACCATGAACCGGCCGGGGCGGCGCAACTCGCTGTCCGAGCCGCACCTGCGCGAGTTGCTGGAGGCGTTCACCGAGGCAGGTGAGTCGGACGCCACCGGGATCGTGCTCGCGGGTGCCGGGCCGGTGTTCTCGGCGGGACACGACTTCGCCGACGTCGCCGAGCGGGACCTGATGGACGTACGGGCGCTGCTGCGGTTGTGTACCGACCTGATGGGCACGATGCAGTCGGTTCCGCAGGTCGTGCTGGCCCGGGTCCACGGCCTCGCGACGGCGGCCGGGTGCCAGCTCGTGGCGTCCTGCGACCTCGCGGTGGCCGCGGAGTCGGCCGGGTTCGCGCTTCCGGGCGGCAAGGGTGGCTGGTTCTGCCACACGCCCGCCGTGCCGGTGGCGCGGGCGGTGGGCCGCAAGCGGCTGATGGAGCTCGCGCTCACCGGCGACGCCGTCGACGCCGCCACCGCGCTCGACTGGGGGCTGGTCAACCGGGTCGTGCCTGACGACGAGCTCGACGACGCGGTTGCCGCGCTCCTGGCCCGCGCCACCAGGGGTAGCCGGGCGTCCAAGGCACTCGGCAAGCAGACCCTGTACGCCCAGCTCGACCGCCCCGAACAGGACGCCTACGCGATCGCGTTGGAGGTGATGGCGTCGGCGGCCCAGCTCCCGGGAGCGAGGGAGGGCATGGCGGCGTTTCTGGAGAAGCGCGCCCCCGACTGGCCGGACTGACACCGTGTCCGCAAGTTACGTAGCCGTGTCCGCACCGCGCGATGCGGACACGGCTACGCAGGCTGCGGACACGGCTACGCAGGCTGCGGACACGGTGTCAGGGGGTGCGGTTGGCGCGTTCCCGGAGCAGGAGCAGCGTGTACGCGGCGATGGACTGGGCATCGGTCACCTCGCCGGTGGCGATCATCGACTCCAGCTCGGCGCGGTCGAACCACGCCGAGCGCATGTCCTGCTCCTCGGGCTCCCGGTCCGGCTCGCCCTCGGTGAGACCTGTGGCGAGAAAGACCCGGCCACGCTGGCTCGACAGGCCAGGGGCGACGTCGAGCAGCCCCAACTCCACCAGCGAGGCCGCCACGAGCCCCGTCTCCTCCCGCAGCTCCCGCGCCGCCAGCCGGTCGGCGGGCAGT
This sequence comes from Saccharomonospora piscinae, assembly GCF_005862235.1. Taxonomy (GTDB): domain Bacteria; phylum Actinomycetota; class Actinomycetes; order Mycobacteriales; family Pseudonocardiaceae; genus Saccharomonospora; species Saccharomonospora piscinae. Next base: position 622,016 of record NZ_VCEK01000003.1, read on the forward strand.
TCGGCGCGCTCCGGCGCGGTGCCCTGCGGGAACTCCCACCGGCGCAGTCCCAGCGGGTAGCGGTACTGCTCGACGAGCCGGACCCGGCCCGCCTCGAGCGGGATGACGAGCGCGTAGTCCGGCTTGTCGACCACGCCGTAGACGCCGTCGGAGCCGTCGGCGCGGCGGATGTCGTCCTCGCGCACGGTCATCCAGTTGTTCGCGTACACCTCGCGGGAACCGAGTCGCTGCATGCCCCGGATTGTGCCCGACCCGGAAGGCCCGGCGAGGTGACACCAACGAGGGATGATCGCGGGTACCGCGTCCGGGTTCGGCGGGGTCGCCTACCCTCGCGTCGTGCGCTTAGTAATCGCTCGGTGTCAGGTGGACTACGCGGGCCGCCTGACGGCTCACCTGCCCATGGCCACGCGGCTGTTGCTCGTCAAGGCCGACGGTTCGGTATCGGTACACTCCGACGACCGCGCCTACAAGCCGCTGAACTGGATGAGCCCGCCGTGCTGGCTGATCGAGGACGGCAATCTGTGGATCGTGGAGAACAAGGCGGGCGAGAAACTCGTCGTCACGATCGAGCAGGTGATCGACGAGATCGAGCACGATCTCGGCGCCGAGCCCGGACTGGTCAAGGACGGGGTCGAGTCGCACCTGCAGGAGTTGCTCGCCGAGCACATCACCACGCTGGGGCAGGGCTACACGCTCGTGCGGCGGGAGTACCCGACGGCCATCGGGCCGGTCGACATCCTCGCGCGCGACGCCGAGGGCGCCTCCGTGGCGGTGGAGATCAAGCGCCGCGGCGAGATCGACGGGGTCGAGCAGCTCACGCGGTATCTAGAGTTGCTGAATCGTGATCCGTTGCTGACCCCGGTGCAGGGGGTGTTCGCGGCCCAGCAGATCAAGCCGCAGGCCCGCACACTGGCCGAGGACCGGGGCATCCGGTGCGTCACGCTGGACTACGACAGCCTCCGGGGCATCGAGAGCACGGACCTCCGGTTGTTCTGAGGCCCCGCCGGATCACGATCCCGAAGACCGTGCGACGGCCGACGATGCGGGCGGCTACCGTGCATGCGTGCTGAGTCGTGCTGTAACGCGTCCGACGCCCCTCGTGCTGAGCGGAGTCGTCCTGCTGGCGCTGCTCGCGGGTTGCGCGGGCGAGGATCTGGGCCGGAAGAACTTCGAGCGCACCACCGTGCAGGCCGAGCCGGGAACGGGCCAGGGACAGGTCCCGACCGGGCCGATCGACGACCCCGCGGTGGCGCTGCCCACGCTGCGCACGCTGGACGCGTGCGGGCTGCTCGGCGACGGGATCGACGGAAGGTTCACTCCGCAGGACGAACCGCGAAGTACCGAGTGGGGTACGTGCCGCCGTGACTACGTCGACGCGGGGGGCAAGCCGATCAGCATCATGGTCGAGCTGGGCGAGGGCAGTGTGTTCGCCGACCAGGCCACCGGTGGGGTGGCGGGGCTGCCGGTCGTGGAGACGAGTGTCGACGAGACGTCCTGCTACTCGGTGGCGGTGACCCAGCGCGATCCGGACATGGGTGTGAGCGTGTTCGCCCAGCACGAGCAGGCCGGTGGGCAGCCGTGCGAGAGCAGCTACGTGGTGCTCGGCAACGTGGTGGCCCAGCTGCGCGACTCGCCGCCCACGCTGACGCCGGAGGGCGGGTCGTTGCTGGAGTTCGACCTGTGCGAGTCGCTTGACGAGCAGACACTCACGTCGGTGCTGGGTGAGGACGAGGTCGGGGTGCGGCCCGGTGGCCTGCACGCCTGCGAGTTCTCCCAGGACGACGTCGTCGTCTACACCTCCGCGCGGCTCGGGTACCCGATCGCGCCGACGGAGGGCGCGGAGGAGGTGCGGCTCGCCGGGGAGGTTCCCGCGGTGCGGCGGCCCGGGACCACGGACACGGCCGAGTGCGACATTTCCTGGAACCATCTGCCACTGTCCGACAGCGAGGCCGAGCTGGTGTCGCTGAACTACTACGACTACTCCGACGACGCCGAGGTGGCCACCGCCTGCGAGCGGGTGACGGCGCTGGCGGAGGCGATGGTGGCGACACTGCCGTAGCGGCCGAAGTTCGTTACGTTGAAATCGACGTCTGCCACCCACACACCGTCGTGCTCGGAGGTAGCAGTGAAGAAGATCATCAATGATCCGGCGACCGTGGTCGCCGACTCGCTCGCGGGGCTCGCCGCCGCACACGCCGACCTCGTTCGCGTGGAATACGACCCGGACATCGTGGTGCGAGCCGACTCCCCGGCGCGGGGAGTGTCCGTCATCTCGGGTGGCGGTTCCGGGCACGAGCCCCTGCACGTCGGGTTCGTGGGCCCCGGGATGCTGCACGGTGCCGTGCCGGGCCCGGTGTTCACGTCGCCGACCCCGGACGCCGTGCAGGCGGCGATCTCGGCCACCACCGGCGACGCGGGTGCGCTGCTGCTGGTGAAGAACTACACGGGCGACGTGCTCAACTTCGAGACCGCCGCGGAACTCGCCTCGGCGGACGGGCTGGACGTGCGCAACGTGGTCATCGACGACGACGTGGCCGTGGCCGACTCCACGTTCACGGCGGGGCGCCGGGGCGTGGGCGGCACCGTGCTGCTGGAGAAGATCGTGGGTGCGGCGGCCGAACGCGGCGACGACCTCGACGCGGTGGAGGCCGTGGCCAGGTCCGTGGTGGAGCGGGTGCGCTCCATCGGCGTCGCGCTCACCGCGCCCACCGTGCCGCACGTGGGGGAGCCGAGCTTCGATCTCGGGCCGAACGAGATCGAGTTCGGTATCGGCATCCACGGTGAACCGGGACGCGAACGGCTCGGGGCCGAGCCGGCCCAGGCGCTCGTGGAACGCATGCTCGCGGCGCTGACCGACGACATGCCGCTGGAGCGCGGCGACGAGGTGGTGCTGTTCACCAACTCGATGGGAGGTACTCCGCTGCTGGAGGTCTACCTCGCCCACGGCATCGCCGAACGGCTGCTGGCCGAACGTGGCGTCAGGGTCGTGCGCAGGTTGGTCGGCCCGTACATCACCAGCCTGGAGATGCAGGGCATCAGCCTGACCGTGATGCGCACCGACGACCGGCTCACGGAACTGTGGGACGCTCCCGTCAACACGCCCGCCCTGCGGTGGGGGGTGTGATGGGCTGCGGGGCGCAGGACGTCGTGGCCGCGTTGCGGGCCGCCGCCGACACGGTCGCCGAGCACCGGGTCGAGTTGACCGACCTCGACCGCCCGATCGGAGACGCCGACCACGGCGAGAACATGAACCGGGGCTTCACCGCACTCGTGGCGAGCCTCGACGGCGGGGCACCGGAGACACCGGGTGCCGTGCTCAAGCTCGCGGCCACCACGCTGATCTCCAAGGTCGGCGGTGCGGCGGGCCCGCTCTACGGGACGGCGTTCCTCCGGGCGGCCACCGCCGTGGGACAGGCTTCGGAGCTGAACTCGGCGGCGGTCGTGACGGCGCTGCGTGCCGGGCTCGACGGGGTGGTCGCGCGGGGCAAGGCCGAGGTGGGAGACGCCACGATGGTGGACGCTCTCGCCCCGGCCGTCGAGGCCGCACAAGCCGCCACGTCCGACGGGATCGCGGCCGTGCTGGCCGCCGCAGCCGACGCAGCCGACGCCGGAGCCGATTCCACGATCCCGCTGGTGGCCCGCAAGGGCCGCGCCTCCTACCTCGGCCAGCGCAGCGCGGGTCACCTCGATCCGGGCGCGCGCTCGACGGCCCTGTTGCTGCGGACCTTCGCGGCGTCGGCGGGGGTGGCCCGATGAGAGTCGGTGTCGTGCTCGTCGCCCACAGCGGAGCGCTCGCGGAGGGGCTCGCGGAGGTCGCGGCGCAGATGGCGCCCGACGTCGACGTGGTCCCCGCCGGTGGGCTTCCCGACGGCACAATCGGGACCGACTACGACACCGTGTCGGCTGCGGTCGACCGCGCCAACGCCGGGTCGGGTGTCGTGGTGCTCTACGACCTCGGCAGCGCGCAGATGACCGCCGAACTCGTGGTGGAGTCGCTGACCGATCCCGGCGCCGCGGTGGTCGTGGACGCGCCGCTGGTGGAGGGCGCCGTCGCGGCGGCGGTGGCCGCGCAGGGCGGCGCGGACCGGGCGGGCGTCGCGCAGGCCGCGGCGGACGCGGGCAGCACCGGAGCCGAAAGCCGGCCCGAGGGCGAGGCCGGAGCCGCACCGCCGGCGGACGCCGTGCGCACGGAGCTGACGCTGGCCAACGAGGTCGGCCTGCACGCGCGGCCCGCCGCGTTGCTCGTGCGCGCCATCGCTGGAGTGGAGGCCGACGTGCGGCTGCGCTTCGGCTCCGACGAGGCCGACGCGCACAGCGTTCTCGCCATCATGTCGCTGGGCGCCCGCAAGGGCGACCGCATCGGTGTGGTGGCCACGGGCCCGCAGGCGCGGGAAGCGATCAGCCGCATCGAGACACTGGCGGAACGGAACTTCGACGAGGACTGATGAGACGACACTGGGGGTTCGCCGCGGCGCTGCTCGCCGTGGTGGTCGCGGGGTGCGGCGGCAGTGCGGTCGAGGGCTCGCCGGTGCCGGACGGCGAGCGGCCCGAGCCGATCACCGTCGCCGCTCTCGGCGATCCGCGCACGCTGGATCCGTGCTCGCTGGCGGGACTCGCGGCTTTCGCCGAGCACGGTGACGCGCGTCCGCTGGCGCGCGTGTCACTGGATCACTGCCGCATGGCCGTCACCGTCGGTTCCGAGAACGTCGTGGTCGACTTCGGGATGCTGTCTCCGCCGCGACAGCGGGCTGAGCGCGGCCTCGCCACGCTGCCGGGCGAGGTGCGGCTGGTGGCCACCTCCGCGCAGGGGCGGCTGCCCTGCTCGCTCGACGTCGTGCTGGCCGACGACGTGCGGGTGGAGGTGTCGGCGGACGCGCAGCGTTCGGACAGCACGCTCGACAGCGAGACGGTGTGCGGTGTGGCGCGCTCGGCGGCCGACGGCATCCACGCGACGTTGGCCTCGGGGCAGGCCGGGCACTGGGAACCGCCCACGCATTCGCTGGCTCGCCTGTCGGCGTGCGGCCTGCTGCCCACCGACGAGGTGGCGGCGATCGTGGGAACCTCGTCGCGGGTGACGCTGTATCCGGCCGAACACCAGTGCACCTGGGGCACGCCGGGTGGCGAGCGGCCCAACGCGCAACTCGACTTCACCGTGGGGCCGGAGCTCGGCTCCCGCGACGGTGACGAGGAGTCACTGGCCGGGCGGGACACGGTCGTTCACCTGGCGCGCACGGATTCGGTGTCCGTCTGCACCCTGTCCACGGAGCAGGGGCCGTTCGCGGAGGCGATCGACGGGGAACGCGAGATCGCGGTGGTGCGGGTGCTGCTGCCCGGCGGCGAGGCGGAGCCCTGCGAGGCGGGGCGCGCGCTCGCGGAGGCCGCGTGGAAGAAGCTGCCCGCCGCGAGCTGAGGCGAGGCTACGATCGGCTCGCGTGATCATCACGGCTTCGCAAAGGGTGTGACGTAACGGGGCGCCGATGAGATAGTCCACCGTGTCGTTCAGACTTCTCGGATCTCTCGCTCTGGCCGTGGTGCTTCTGACAGCCGGGTGTACCTCCAGCGTGCGCGGCACCGCCGACGCTGGTGACGTTCCTGCGCTGACCGCACAGGCGGCGTTCGGCGATTTCGCGACGGTCGATTTCTGCAGCCTGGTGAACGACCACGTCCTGCGCGACTCGCCGGTCACGGTGCGGTCGTCGCTGTCGGGGCTCGTGCGCTGCTACGCCGAGGTGGAGATCGCGGAGGCGATGGTGCAGGTCACGGTGGGCGACCTCTACACGACCGTTCCGTTCGGCTCGACCGACGAGAACCGCACGCTCGCGCGGTCGGTGCACCGGTTGCACTTCGACGACGACGACGGAACGTGCTGGCGTGAACTCGTCTTCGCCGACGACGTCGGATTGCAGATCATGGCGCTGCCGGTCTACGGGCACGACGACATGGACGACCTGTGCCGTGCTGCGGATTCCGTCACCGACGCCGTTGCGGCGTCGGCCTTCGCCGGGTCGGCCGAGTCGAGGAAGCCCGCGGCTGACTCCCTCACCGGGGAGGACGCGTGCGAGGTACTGGACGTGGCAGAGGTGGCTGACGTCATGGGCAGGGAGCTCGCGACCACACCGGGACTCGGTGGCCACGCCTGCTACCGGGCGTTGCCGGAAGAACCGGCGATCCGCGCCGACGTGGAGTTCGACGTCATGGACTTCGGCGCCGACCTCACCGGCGTCTACCCCGACGATGTCGCGGGCAGGCCGTCCCGCTTGTGGGACTATTCCGACGGCTGCTGGATCGAGACCCCCCACATGGCGGTGCCCGCCGAGGCGACGACCGAGTGGGAGGTGGTGACCATCTGGGCGGAAGGCGGCGACGGCGACCACTGCGAAACCGCGATGGAGCTGGCGGAGATCGCGTGGCCGCGGTTGCCGGAGTTCGAGGGGGACGGCGGCTGAGTGGCATCAGCCGCCGCAGCAACCTCCGCCGCAGCAGCCCCCGCCCGCCGGGGCCGGCGACGGCGCCGCGCCGGTGAGCGCCACCGTGGTCAGCAGCTTCACCGTGTCGTCGTGGCCCGAGGGGCAGGGCGCGGGTGCGCCGGACTCGCGCATCGGCCGGGTCAGTTCGAAGGACTCCGCGCAGACGCGGCAGCGGTAGGCGTAGGTCGGCATACTCCGATTATCGCCACGGCGGCGCGGTTCTGGGAGGGTGGCAGAGATGGACGTGCCCGTGCTCGATGCCGAGACACCCGCGCTGAGCGATCTCACCCCGTCGGCGCTGGCGGCGCTGGGCGTGCGCGGTCACACCGACCTGCTGGGATTCGGAGCCCGGTCGGGCGTCTGCGTGCTGCTGGTGGACGGGCTCGGCTGGGAGCTGCTGGAGACCTACTCCGCCGACGCTCCGGTGCTGGCCGGGCTGCGGCGACGGCCGCTGCGGGCGGGCTATCCCGCTACGACGGTGGCGGGGCTGGCCGCCGTCGGCACCGGAGTGCCCTCCGGTCAGCACGGCCTGGTGGGGTACTCCTTCGAACTGCCGGGCACCGGAGTGATCAATGCCCTGCGCTGGTGCCGTCACCCGGACGGAGCCGCGCTGCGGGATCTCGCGCCCGAGAGTGTGCAGCCGCGGCCCACGACGTTCTCCCTCGCGGCCGAGGCGGGTATGGCGGCCACGGTCGTGTCCTCGGCGCAGTTCACGGACACTCCACTCACCCGTGCGGTGCTCTCCGGCGGTGACTACGTCGGCGTCCACGCGTTCGGTGACCTGGCCGCGGCGGTGCGGCGAACCCTGTGTACGCGCGGTGGCCTCTGCTACGCCTACCACGGCGACCTCGACTTCATGGGCCACGGCCACGGTCCGGGTTCGGCGCCGTGGCGACTCCAGCTGCGCATGATCGACCGGCTGGTGGAACTGCTGGTCGAGGACCTGCCCCCGGGCTCGGCGCTCGCCGTGGTCGCCGATCACGGCATGGTGACCCTCGACGACACCGCGATCAACGCCGACGCGATACCGGCACTGCACGAGGGCGTGCGGGCGGTGGCGGGAGAGGTACGGGCCCGCCACGTGTACACGCGGCCGGGTGCGGCCGACGACGTGCTCGCGGCGTGGCGCGAGGTGCTGGGCGAGCGCGCGTGGGTCCTGCGCCGCGAGGAAGCGGTGGCGCACGGCTTGTTCGGGCCCGCCGTGGCCGACTACGTGCTGCCCCGGATCGGCGATGTCGTGGTGGCCGCCCGTGGCCGCTCCGGGGTGCTGCGGCGGCGAGCCGAGCCCCGGGAGTCAGCCCTGGTGGGCCAGCACGGTTCCCTCTCCAGCGCCGAACAGCTGGTGCCCTTCGCCTTGGCCGTGCGCGACTGATCCACGCGCGGTCGGCGCGGGGCCCGGCCGCTACCGTGGAGGGCATGCCCCGCCGCAACCGTGCCCGCCGGGACGCGCCGCGCCTCGGCTCGTCGGCGGGCTGGGCACGCCCCGAGTCCGGCCCGGACGGCGACTGGGTGGTGCGCACCGTTCCCGGAGCGCAGGCCACGAAGTTCTACCGCTGCCCCGGCTGCGACCACGAGATCCGGCCGGGCGTCGCCCACGTGGTCGCGTGGCCCGCGGACGACTACGGCTCCGTGACCGACCGCAGGCACTGGCACCGGGGTTGCTGGACCGCGCGCACGCGCAGGGCGCCCACCCGCCGCCGGTGGTGAGCCCGCCTCAGCGCGTGCCGTCCTCGCCGGTGCCGCCGACGGCACCGTGCGCGGGGTCCCTGCGGTAGTACACCGCCGGGGCCCCCGCGTAGAGGGCCCTGCGGTACTCGCGGAACGCGAGTTTGGCCGCCACGCGCCGGGCGGGGGCGTTCGTGACGTTCGTGACGATCACCACGGGCCGCTCGGGAAGCTCGCGCTGCGCCCAGCGCAGTACCTCCGCCGCCATCTCCGGCGCGTAGCCGCGACCCCACACCTCCGGCCGGAAGCGGTAGTACAGGTTCAGCACCCGCTCACCGCCCAGTTCGGTGGCCTGCACCCCACCGACTCCGATGACGCCGGGGATGCCCGTGCGCTCCACCGCGAGGTAGCCGTAGCCGTGCTCGGCCCAGTGCTGCCGCCAGGAGTCGAACTGGGCCCTGGCCTCCTGCGGTGTCCTCGGCGCGCTCTCGTGCGGATGGGTGTCGCGCGCACTCTGGATGCCGACGACGACGGCGAGATCGGCGTCGGTGAACGGCCGCAGCAGCAGGCGCCGGGTGCGCAGGGGTTCCAGCCGCCGTGTCATGTCCGTCGAATCTAGAGCCTCTGCCCGACAATGGGGGGATGTCTGAGCTGCCACTCGTGTTGCTGCACGCCTATCCGGTCGACGCGCGGATGTGGGACACCGTGCGCGCGCCGCTTGCGGAACGTACCCGGCTCATCACACCGGACCTGCGCGGTATGGGGCGCTCGCCGCTGCCGGAGTCCGGCGGCGAACCGAGCCTGGACGACGCCGCCCGTGACGTGCTCGCCCTGCTGGACCGCCTGGAACTCGACCGGGTCGTGCTCGGCGGCTGTTCGATGGGCGGCTACGTGACCCTCGCCCTGCTGCGGCTGGCACCGGAGCGGGTCGGCGGGCTCGTGCTCGTCGACACCAGGTCCGGTGCCGACACCGACGAGGCGAGGCGGAACCGGCTCGCGGTCGCCCACAGGGCGGACAGCGAGGGAACGGCGGGGTGGCTCGCCGAGTCGATGGTGCCTGCGCTGCTGGGCGAAACCACCCGCGAGCGGCGTCCTGAGGTGGTCGACCGGGTACGGGGCCTGATCGAGCAGCAGTCACCGGCCGGGGTCGCCTGGGCGCAGCGGGCGATGGCGGCGCGCGCGGACTCCACCCAACTGCTCCGGTCGGTGTCGGTGCCGTCGGTCGTGGTCGTCGGTGAGGAGGACGCGGTCACCCCGCCGGAGGCCGCGCGTGCCCTCGCGGGCGCCATCCCGGACGCCGAACTCGTGGTACTGCCGGAAGCCGGGCACCTGACCCCGCTGGAGGAACCGGAGGGCGTGGTCGAGGCCGTCTCGCGAGTGCTGCGGTGAGCCGCCCGCGGGCGCTGCCTCCGACACGGTGTCGTAGGACGTGACCTAGGTAACGCCGCCGGTCGCGGGCGGTGGACTCGCCCCTGGCAACGCCACCACCTGCGGCTTTCCGTCGCCCGCGCCGCCGCAGGTCGGAGCGGGTGGCGGTGCGCTCGCCCGTCGGGACGTGATCTGTGCTCCCGGTGCGCGAGCGGCGGAGGGCACCGGGATACGATCCCTCATGCCAACGTGGGTCCCCGCCCGTGGCGCAGCAAGATTCGCGGGGTAGCGAGTGCAGGAGGCTTCAGTGACGGCCGTAGAACCCCAGCCGATCGCCACGCGTCCGTACCCGACGCGAGAGTCGGTGAAGGGTTCGTCCCTGCTGCGGTTGCTCCGCACGACGGACCACAAGCAGCTCGGCATCATGTACATGGTGACGGCGTTCGCCTTCTTCATGGTCGGCGGCGCGATGGCGATGCTGATCCGGACCGAGCTCGCGGTGCCCGGCCAGCAGTTCCTGTCGCAGGAGCAGTACAACCAGCTGTTCACCATGCACGGCACGATCATGCTGCTGTTCTACGCGACGCCCATCGTGTTCGGGTTCGCCAACTACGTCCTGCCGTTGCAGATCGGCTCGCCCGACGTGGCCTTCCCCCGGCTGAACGCGTTCTCGTACTGGCTCTACCTCTTCGGCGGGCTGACCTCCGTGGCCGGGTTCATCACGCCCGGCGGCGCCGCCGACTTCGGCTGGTTCGCCTACACCCCGCTGTCGAACGCGATCTACTCGCCCGGTGTCGGGGCCGACCTCTGGATCGCCGGACTGGTCGTCAGTGGTCTGGGAACCATCCTCGGTGCCGTCAACATGATCACCACGGTGGTCTGCCTCCGCGCGCCCGGCATGACGATGTGGCGGATGCCCATCTTCACGTGGAACATCCTGGTCACCAGCCTGCTGGTGCTGCTCGCCTTCCCGATTCTGACCGCCGCGCTGCTGGGCCTGCTCGCCGACCGGCACATCGGTGCCCACGTCTTCGACCCCGCCAACGGCGGCGTCATCCTGTGGCAGCACATGTTCTGGTTCTTCGGCCATCCCGAGGTCTACATCGTGGCGCTGCCGTTCTTCGGGATCGCCTCGGAGATCGTGCCGGTGTTCACCCGTAAGCCGATCTTCGGCTACAAGGGGCTGGTGTGGGCCACGCTGGCCATCGCGGCGCTGTCGCTGGCCGTGTGGGCGCACCACATGTACGCCACCGGCTCGGTGCTGCTGCCGTTCTTCGCCTTCATGACCTTCCTCATCGCCGTTCCGACCGGGGTCAAGTTCTTCAACTGGATCGGCACGATGTGGAAGGGGCAGATGAGCTTCGAGTCGCCGATGCTGTTCACCATCGGCTTCATGGTCACCTTCCTCTTCGGTGGCCTGACCGGTGTGCTGCTCGCGGCTCCCTCGATCGACTTCCACGTCTCGGACAGCTACTTCGTGGTGGCGCACTTCCACTACGTGCTCTACGGCACCATCGTGTTCGCGACCTTCGCCGGGATCTACTTCTGGTTCCCGAAGATCACCGGCCGCATGATGGACGAGTCGCTCGCCAAGCTGCACTTCTGGACGACCTTCGTCGGCTTCCACGCGACGTTCCTCGTGCAGCACTGGCTGGGTAACGAGGGCATGCCCCGCCGGTACGTGGACTACCTCGCCAGCGACGGGTTCACGACGCTGAACACGATCTCCACGATCGGCGCCTACATCCTGGGTGCCTCGACGCTGCCGTTCATCTGGAACGTCTTCAAGAGCTACCGGTACGGCGAGATCGTCACGGTGGACGACCCGTGGGGCTACGGCAACTCGCTGGAGTGGGCCACGAGCTGCCCGCCGCCCCGGCACAACTTCACCGAGCTGCCCCGCATCCGCTCCGAGCGCCCGGCGTTCGAGCTGCACTACCCGCACATGGTCGAGCGGATGCGCAGTGAGGGGCACGTCACCTTCACCGGCAAGACGTTGCCGCACAAGGATGCCAAGGACGCGCCGTCCGAACTCGTCACCGCCTCGGCGATGCCGGGCAACCGCGACAAGGACAACGCAAGCGAGCAGTGACCGGGGCCGTCCCGGCCACGCGAGCCGGAGCCGAGGGAGGCACAGTGAGTCCCACCCCCGTCCTGATCACCACGACCGGGCCCGACCAGCCCGGAGTGTCGTCGGTGCTCTTCGCGGCGTTGACGCGGCACGGTGTCGAGGTACTCGACATCGAGCAGGTCGTCATCCGGGGCCAGCTGGTGCTCGGCGTGCTCGTGTCCGTCGACTCGGACCCCGAGGGGCTGCAGGAGATGGTCGAGCAGGCCATGGCGACGGTGTCGATGACCGTGGACGTGCGGATCGGGTCGGCCATCGGCTCCGATCCGTTCGCCCCGGCACGCCGGGGGTCCTCGCACGTGCTGGTGCTGCTGGGCAGGCCCGTCACAGCTCGGGCGTTCACCCAGGTCGCGCGGCGCCTCGCGGACGTGGGCGCCAACATCGACACGATTCGCAGCATCGCGGACTACCCGGTGACGGGGCTCGAACTGTACGTCTCGGCCTCCGAGGACACCGCGGCGGCCGACAGCGAGCTTCGTACGATGCTCGCCGATGTGGGAGCCCGGGGCGGGCTGGACGTGTCGATCGAGCGCGCCGGGCTGTCGCGCCGGGCGAAGCGGCTCGTCGTGTTCGACGTCGACTCGACCCTCATCCAGGGCGAGGTCATCGAGATGCTCGCCGCGCACGCCGGGGTGGAACCGCAGGTCCGGGAGATCACCGACGCGGCCATGCGCGGTGAGCTGAACTTCACGGAGTCGCTGACGCGCCGGGTCGCGCTGCTGAAGGGGCTGCCCGAGTCGGTGCTGGACGAGGTCGCCGCGCGCATCGAACTGACGCCCGGCGCACGCACCACGATCCGTACGTTGAAGCGACTCGGCTTCCGTTGCGGCGTCGTCTCGGGTGGGTTCAGCCGCATCATCGACGGCCTCGTCACCGATCTCGGGCTCGACTTCGCCGTGGCCAACGAGCTGGAGATCGTGGACGGCACCCTCACCGGCCGGGTCGTGGGGGAGGTCGTGGACCGGGCGGCGAAAGCGGAGGCGCTGCAACGCTACGCCGCCGGGTACGGAATTCCGCTCGCCCAGTGCGTGGCCGTCGGCGACGGTGCCAACGACATCGACATGCTGACCACCGCGGGGATGGGCGTCGCGTTCAACGCCAAGCCCGCGCTGCGCGAGGTCGCCGACGCCGCGTTGTCGCATCCCTACCTCGACGCGGTGCTGTTCATGCTCGGGGTGACGCGGGCGGAGGTCGAGGCCGCCGACACCGCCGACGGCCTGCCGCTCGTCCGGCCGTGACGGCGCCGGAGGAGCCCGGCGAGCCGGTGCTGGCACCCGTCGCCGCGCGTTACGCCTGGTGGCTCGGGCTGCCCGCCGAACGCACCGCCGACAGGGACGTCCCGCCGGAGCGGGTGTGGGCCATGCCCGTCGTGCTGCGGCTGGAACGGGCGAATCCACCGTCGCGCACGGCGTTGCTGGAGGCCGCGGCGAGTGCCGCGGTCGCGGTGTGCCTCGACGAGCGCGCCCAGCCCGGCGGCGCGTGGTACGAGCCGGTACACACGTGGACCTCCGGCCACATCCGCAAGGTGGCCCGCCGGGCACGTGGCGCACACTGGGAGGCCGTGCGCGAGCTGCCCGGCGTGACCACGGAGGTGGCCGGTGCCGAGGTCAGGGCGCTCGTGCCGTGCCCGGTCGGGGAGCTGCCCCGGGAGGTGGCGCGGTTGCAGATCTCCGGCAGCGACCTGCCCGCCGACGAGCCGGGCGCGGCGCCCGCCGAGTGGCCGCTGCTGTTGCTGAATCCCGACGTGGCGTTGTCGGCGGGCAAGGCCGCGGCTCAGGTCGGCCACGCCACGATGCTGCTGGCGGCGCTGCTCGATCCGGCGGGGCTCGCCGCGTGGGCGGCGCACGACTACCGGTGCGCCGTGCGGGTCGCCGACCGGCGGCAGTGGGAGGAGGGACTGGCGGCGCTGGCGCAACCGCACCGCGCCTGGGGCGAGCACGGGCTCGTGGCCGTCCGGGACGCGGGGTTCACCGAGGTCGACCCCGGCACCGTCACCGTGCTGGCCCGCAGGCCGTCCTCCTGGTGAGCGGGCGGCTCAGTTCGCCTTCCACACCACGTACGCCTTGTCGGCGTCGGTGGTCATGGCCTCGACGAACGTGTCGTGATCGAACCCGGGCAGCATCTGCAACCGCTCGATCAGCGCGTCGGCGGCCGGATCTCCGCTGGGTACGGCCGTGCCGGTGCCGTCGGCGGCGGCCAGCATGAGGAAGACGTCCTCTTTCCAGGGCCCCTCGGGGATCACCCGTACCACCACGGCGGCCAGGTCGGACCAGGTGACGGATTCCTCGCTGCCGTCGGCCAGCAGGCGACGAACGCCCGTGTCGTCGACGCTGACGGAACGGGAACGGGCGCTGGACGAGTCGGGGGGCAACGAGATCTCCCTCGGGGTCGGGTTGGCGTCCACCGTACTTCCTGCTCTCGGCGAGCTCAGGCGGGGGCGGCGGCGTCGAGTCGGCGCAGCGCCTCGCGAACGACCTCGGTCTTCTGCGTAGGCCACAGCGGCGGCAGCGACGCACGCAGGAACCCGCCGTAGCGGGCGGTCGCCAGGCGGGAGTCGAGGACGGCCACCACCCCGCGGTCGCTCGTCGCGCGGTGCAACCGGCCCACGCCCTGCGCCAGCAGCAGCGCGGCGTGGGTGGCGGCCACGGTGAGGAAGCCGTTGCCGCCGCGCGCTTCCACCGCCCGCTGGCGGGCCGACGCCACCGGGTCGTCCGGCCGGGGGAAGGGGAGCCGGTCCACGATCACCAGTTGCAGTGCCGCGCCGGGGACGTCGACGCCCTGCCACAGCGACAGCGTGCCGAACAGGCAGGTGCGCGGGTCCTCGGCGAACTTGTTCACCAGCAGCGACGTGGCGTCGTCGCCCTGGCACAGGATCGGGTGTGTCACGCGGTCGCGCAGTTCCTCGGTGGCCTGCTTGGCCGCGCGCATGGAGGAGAACAGTCCGAGCGTGCGCCCGCCCGCCGCGTCGATCAGTTCGGCGATCTCGTCGAGCGTGGGCGCCGCGAGGCCGTCGCGGCCGGGCGGTGGCAGGTGCCTGGCGAGGTAGAGGATGCCGTTGCGCCGGTAGTCGAACGGCGAACCCACGTCGAGCCCGCTCCAGTGCGGTTCCGTGTCGGCATCCGACGGAGGTGCTTTCTCCGTGGCCGTCCCCTCGGCGCGGTCGGTCGGGCGCGGCTCCGGCGGGAGTCCCCACTGGCGGGCGAGCGTGTCGAAGGTGCCGCCGAGGGCCAGTGTCGCGGACGTGAGCACCGTGGTGCTGCTGCCGAACACACGCTCACGCAGCAGTCCGCCGACCCCGAGCGGGGCGACGTGCAGCGCGGGCGGTCGCGGGTTGGCCGACTGCCGATCGCCCGAGCGCCACACGACGTCCTTGCGCTCGCCGGGGTCGTCCTCGAACGCCTCCAGCAGTCGCACCGCCGTGTCGTGGACGTCGTCGAGCGCGGAGCGGGCGAGCTTGCGTTTGGTGGCCTCCTCCGCGTCCTCCCGCCGGTCGGACCCGAGCGCGGCCAGGCACGCGTGCGCGGCGTCGCGCACCGCCGCCACCGCGCCGCCCAGCGCGTCGGGCAACGTGTCGAGCCTGCCCTGCGGTGCGTCCTCCAGCATCAGCGACAGGCCCTCGCCCGTCTCCAGCAACCGGTCGGCGATGTCGGCGTCGATCAGCCGCCCGCACCGTCGCGCCGCGGCGGACACCATCGCGGACGACAGGTCCGCCGTGGCCGCCGACGTGACCCGGTCGACCAGCTCGTGTGCCTCGTCGATGATCGTCACGTCGTGCTCGGGCAGCACCTGGTAGTCCTGCAGCGCGTTGATGGCCAGCAGCGCGTGGTTGGTGACCACGATGCTCGCCCTGCCCGCGTCGGCGCGCGCGTGCTCGGCGAAGCAGTCGTCGCCCACCGGGCAGCGAGCCGCGCCCAGGCACTCCTTCGCGGTCACCGACACCTGACGCCACGCCTGTTCGGACACGCCGGGCACCAGCTCGTCCCGGTCGCCCGTCTCGGTGTCCGACGACCACTCGTGCAGCCGCTTCACCTCGCGGCCGACGCGGGAGATCGCGTACTGGTCGAACAGACCGGTGTCCTCCGGCTCGTCCTCGATCCCGCCGTGGACGCGGTGCAGGCACAGATAGTTGCGCCTGCCCTTGAG
Organism: Saccharomonospora piscinae; assembly: GCF_005862235.1. Classification (GTDB taxonomy): domain Bacteria; phylum Actinomycetota; class Actinomycetes; order Mycobacteriales; family Pseudonocardiaceae; genus Saccharomonospora; species Saccharomonospora piscinae. The sequence goes on from NZ_VCEK01000003.1 coordinate 637,787, forward strand.
GATCGCGAACGTCGGTTCCTCGCCGAGTGGCTGTTTCAGCGCCCTGGCGAGGCGCGGCAGGTCCCGGTCGACGAGCTGGCGTTGCAGCGCGATCGTCGCCGTGGAGACCACGACGGTGGTGCCCGACTCGACGGCGTGCCGGAGGGCGGGCACGAGGTAGGCCAGCGACTTCCCGGTTCCGGTGCCCGCCTGGACAGCGAGGTGCTCGCCGGTGCGGATCGCGCGGTCGACGGCGTCGGCCATGGCCACCTGACCGTCGCGCTCGGTACCGCCGACGGCCTCGACGGCGTGGGAGAGGAGTTCGCGGACGCTGGGCAGATCCGTGCGGGCACCGGTCACGCTCCGACGGTACCGCGCGTCCCCATCCCGTCGTGTCCGCAGGTTAGGTAGCCGTGTCCGCACTTCCCGTAGCCGTGTCCGCACCGCACGCTGAGAACACGGCTACGCGGGCTGCGGACACGGCTACGCGGGCTGCGGACACGGTGGTTCAGCGGGGGCGGGCGAGGAGTTCGAGCGCCGCACGGTCCGGCAGGCCCGGGGTTTCACCCGGGACGGTGAGCGAGAACGCGCGGCACGCCGCGGCCGTGCGCAGGCGGCGATCCGGCGACGTTCCCGCCAGGAACTCGCTGAGGTAGCCCGCCACGAACGCGTCGTCGGCGCCGTCGGTGTCCACGGACCGCACGGGGTAGCTCGGCACGTCGTAGCGGGATCCGTGCAGTTCCGCCACCGCTCCGCGCGGGCCGCGCTTGACGATCACCTGCTCCGCTCCCAGCTCGCCCACGGCGGCGGCGAGGTCCTCCGGCTCGCCGTCGAAGCCGAGCAGCCTCGCCGCGTCTTCACCGGTGAACACGATGTCGCACAAGGAGACGAGGTCGTAGAGGATGTCGGCGGCGTCCTCCGGATACCACAGCGCGTGGCTGTACTCGATGTCGATCGAGACGGTGACGCCGTCGCCGCGCGCGGCCTCGGCGGCGGCGAACGCGGCCTTCGTGGCCGAGTCGGACAGACCGGGGGTGAGGCCGCTGAGGTGCAGGACTCCGGCCGTCCTGATGTGTTCCTCGGGAACGTCCTCGGGGGACAGCCGGGTGCCCGCGCTGCCGTTGCGGTAGTAGGCGGCGCGGGTGACGTCGGTGTTGCGGAAGTCCTTGATCATCAGACCGGTCGGCGCCTGCCGGTCGGTGCGCACGGCGGAGGTGTCCACGTCCTCGTCCCGCAGGCGGGTCAGCACCAGCGCGCCGGGTTCGTCGGCGCCGAGCCTGCCCGCCCAGGCCGAGGGGACGCCGAGGCGGGCCACGCCGATCGCGACCATGGCCTCGGAGCCCGCGATGCCGACGTCGACCGACGTGGCGTGCCGGAGTTTGCCCGCCGGGGTGCTGAACACCGCCAGCGCCTCGCCGAAGGTCACCAGGCCCGTGCCGGTCACGGACCCACCTTCGGGGTGCCCGCCACGGTCGCGCCCGCCTCGCGCAGCTCCGCCAGCGCGGAATCCACAGTGGACCGCGAAACCCCCGCGGTGAGATCGGCGAGGACGCGGACCGTGAAGCCCGCTCGTGCCGCGTCGAGCGCGGTGGCGCGCACGCAGTGGTCGGTGGCGATCCCGACGACGTCCACCGCCGTGACGCCACGGGCGGTGAGCCACTCGGCGAGGCCCTGTCCCGAGTCGGTCTCGCCCTCGAACCCGGAGTAGCCGTCGCTGTACTGCCCCTTGGAGAACACCGCCGTGATCGGGCCGACGTCCAACCGGGGGTGGAAGGCCGCGCCGGGGGTGTCGGCGACGCAGTGCCGGGGCCACGACCGGACGAAATCGGGCTCGTCGCTGAAGTGGGCGCCGGGGTCGATGTGGTAGTCGCGGGTCGCGACGACGTGGTCGTAGGCCGGGCCGTCCGCGTCCCGCAGGCGGGCGGAGATCGCGTCGGCCACGGCGGCCCCTCCGGCCACGGCCAGCGAGCCGCCTTCGCAGAAGTCGTTCTGCACGTCCACCACGATCAGTGCGGTAGCCATGTTCACCTCCAGGATCGACGCGGGCGGCTACAGGAACGTCGTGGGAACGGCCGCTTCGCCGCTCGACAGCTTCAGTCCCTCCCACGGCAGACTGACCAGTCCGCGGCGCAGCCGTTGCCGTGCGTCTTCCAGGGTGGGCAGGTCCGCCACCGGTTGTCCAGCGCGCACCAGGGGGATCTGTAGTTGCCGATCGGTCTCGCCGGCCTCGGGCGGTGCCGAGCACGGGTAGACGACCTCCTCCAGCGCGGTTCCGGTCGGCTTGTGCCGCCGGAGCGCGGCCTTGCGCCCGCCGCGGGAGGCCTTGTGCTCGCTGCGCTTCGCCACGGGGCGACCGTCCACCTCGACCAGTTTGTAGACCATGCCCGCGGTGGGGGCGCCGGAACCCGTGACCACGGCGGTGCCGACTCCGTAGGCGTCCACGGGTTCGGCGCGCAGGGCCGCGATCGCGTGCTCGTCGAGGTCTCCCGACACGACGATGCGCGTGTCCTTCGCACCCAGCCTGTCGAGCTGTTCCCTGGCCTGGCGTGCGAGGACGCCGACGTCACCGGAGTCGATGCGGATGGCGCCGAGCTCGGGACCGGCCACGCGGACGGCGGTGTCGATGCCCTTCGTGATGTCGTAGGTGTCGACGAGCAACGTGGTGTCGGTGCCCATCTTGTCGATCTGGGACCGGAAGGCGGCTTCCTCGCTGTCGTGGAGCAGCATGAAGGCGTGGGCCACGGTGCCCCTGGTGGGGATGCCGTGGCGGCGGCCGGCTTCGAGGTTCGAGGTCGTGGCGAACCCGGCGAGGTAGGCGGCTCGGGCCGCGGCGACGGCGGCGTGTTCGTGGGTGCGCCTGCCGCCCATCTCGATGATCGGCCTGCCGTTGGCGGCACCGGACATGCGCGCGGCGGCCGACGCGATGGCGCTGTCGTGGTTGAGGATCGACAGCACCACCGTCTCCAGCACCACGCCCTCGGCGAACGTGCCGCGCACGGTCAGCAGGGGCGAGCCGGGGAAGTACAGCTCCCCTTCGGGATAGCCGTCGATGTCACCGGTGAAGCGGTAGTTCGCGAGCCAGTCCAGCGTCGCGGAGTCGACGACGGCGGTGGAATCCAGCTGGGCGAGTTCGGCGTCGGTGAACCGGAACTCGGCGAGGGCGTCGAGCACGCGCTGGGTTCCGGCGACGACGCCGTAGCGGCGCCCCGACGGCAGCCTGCGGGCGAACACCTCGAACACGCAGTCGCGGTCGGCCGTGCCGTCGCGCAGCGCGCTGGCCAGCATGGTGAGCTCGTAGTGGTCGGTGAACAGCGCCGTGCTGTTCCCGCTCGCCGAGGAGGACATGCCCAAGATTATCTCCGGCGACCGCGCCGAATGGGGAGTGCCTCCGGGCGACGCGCCCCTCACCCGCGTGGCCGACCTCGTGACACGGCGTCGCGGCTGTCCGTGACACCATGGGAGGCATGAGCACGCCCGTCGAGGCCGAAGAGACGCTCGGTGCGGACACCGGCGCCACGGATCGCCCGTGGCAGACGATCGTGTGGAACGACCCGGTGAACCTGATGTCCTACGTGACCTACGTGTTGCAGCGGATCTTCGGGTACAGCAGGGATCACGCGACGAAGCTGATGCTCGACGTGCACCACAAGGGCAGGGCGGTCGTGTCGTCGGGATCGAAGGAGAAGGTGGAGGGCGACGTCGCGAAGCTTCACGCGGCGGGCCTGTGGGCGACGATGGAACAACCGTGAAGGAATGGCGCCGCAGGGGCGGCTCGGTGGTGGCCACGTTCGAGCAGCAGGAGGCTGCCGTGGTGCGCGGCCTGGTGAGCCAGGTCGAGGACATGCTGACGGCTCGCGCGGAGGACGCGCCGCAGGACGAGCTGGCTGAGCTGACGGGCATCCGGACGGGGCCGTCGGAGGGGCCGGACGATCCCGTGCTCGGCCGGTTGCTGCCCGACTTCCACAGGCTCGATCCGGACAACCCGTCGAAGGAGGACCTCGACTCGGCCGCGGCCCTGCGCTCGCTGCACGAGCCGGAGTTGCTGGACGCGAAGGTCGGTGTCGCGCGGCAGGTGCTGGGGACGCTGCCGCCGGACGGCGGCGATATCCGGCTGACGTTCGAGGAGGCCGACGCGTGGCTGTCGGCCCTCAACGACGTCAGGCTGGCGCTCGGGACGGCGCTCGACGTGACCGACGATCTGCCCGACGAACTGCCGGAGAGTGATCCGCGCGCCCCGCACCTCGGGGTCTACCACTGGCTGACCTGGGTGCAGGACACCCTGGTCCGGGCTCTGACCGAGTGATCCGGGGAGCGTAGGTGACGACTGGGGAGCACAACGCGATCACCGACGTGCGTGGCGTGCGGGTGGGGCAGTACCAGCGCCTCGGCGACGGCTGGCTGACCGGGACGACGGTGGTGCTGCCGCCGGAGGGCACCGTGGGCGCCGTGGACCAGCGTGGCGGTGGGCCTGGCACGCGCGAGACCGATCTGCTGGAACCGGAGAACCTGGTGAGCACGGTGGACGCCGTGTGCCTCTCGGGTGGCAGCGCGTACGGGCTGTCGGCCGCGGACGGGGTGATGCGGTGGCTGGCGCAGCGGCATCGCGGTTTCCGGGTGGGCCCGGACCCCGCCCATGTGGTGCCCATCGTGCCGTCGGCGGTGATCTTCGATCTGCCCCGGGGCGAGTGGGGCAACCGGCCGGACGCGGAGTTCGGTTACGCCGCCTGCGAGGCCGCCTCGGACGGACCCGTGGAGCAGGGCGTGGTGGGCGCGGGCGCCGGAGCGGTGGCGGGCTCGCTCAAGGGCGGTGTCGGCAGTGCCAGCGAGGTGGTCGACGGAGTGGTCGTGGGCGCGCTGGCGGTGCTCAACGCCGCTGGTGAGGCGGTGCGTGCCGCGACCGGTGAGCCGTACGCCGCCGAGTACGAGCACGAGGGCGAGTTCGGGGTGGCCCGCTGGCCGGAGCGCCCCGCTGGCCCGGCGCCGGGCGAGGTGGCACCCACCCCGCTGAACACGACGATCGGTGTGGTGGCCGTGGACGCCGCGTTGTCCAAGGCGCAGTGCCGCAGGCTCGCGGTGGCCGCGCAGGACGGTATCGCCGTGGCGGTGCGGCCCTCGCACACGATGTTCGACGGCGACACCGTGTTCGCGCTGGCCACGGGCGCGACCGAGTTGCCCGTGACCGCCGGGGGCCCGGTGGGGGACGTGGGCACGGCCGCGTCGCTGGACCGGCTCTGCGCCGCGGCGGCGCGGACCTTCGCCCGCGCGATGGTGCACGGCCTGCTCGCCGCGCGGTCGGTGGCCGGGTTGACGGCGTACTCGCAGCGGTGGCCCGAGGTGCTCAGGCCGTGACTGACGAGACCGCGACGGACGAGACCGTGACCGACGACGGCACGTGGGGCATCGACCTGCACGCCGACGACGTGACCCGCTTTCCCGGCGTGGCCTTCGTGCTGTGGCGCGTGTGCGGCGTGTCTCCTGAGGCGGGGGTCGCGCTGGCGGACGAGGCGCAGCGGCACGGCACGGTCCGGGTGCTCGACTGCCGGACCCGCGAGGAGGCCGAGCGGGTGGTGGCCGAGATCCAGGTACTGGGAGTGCGGGCCACCGCTGCCACAGCGACGACGCGACGGTAGCGGACGAGGAGACGACCGGATGGCTGGGGAGTTCGTGCGTGCCTGGCAGGCGGAGCAGGCCGAGCAGGCCGTGTGCCTGGCGGTGTCGCGCGCCGTATCCGAGGGATTGCTGCGCGTGCTCGCCGAGGTCGACGGTGCGCTCACCGGGCGCCGCCGGAGCCGGTTCGCGCGGCGGCCCCGCCCGCTGCCCGACCGCAGGCTCTTTCCCGACGCCTACCTCGACCGGGAGGCGGGCGAGGAGTTCCGTGCCCGCCACGGGGCGGCGATGCGGCGCCGGGTGTGCGACGCGGTCGGCCGCACGCTGACGCTCGTCGGGAACGCGCACGAGACGGGCGGCGACCCGGTGGTGGTGACGGTGCCGGGGGAGGTGGTGCCCGACGTGTTCTGTGCGCTGGCCCACGCCCAGGCGCCGTACCTGCCGCGACCGCGCTGGAACGCCAGGGTCGACTGGCCCACGGTGACGTTGCGCAAGGGTGGCCGGGAGCTCACCTGGCTGGTCACCTGCCAGACCGCGCTCGCCGAGGCGGCACTGGCCGACGGCGACACCGAGACCGTGTTCACAGCGTGACCTGCGCCGTCTCACGGTGTGAACGGGGCCGCCGGGGACCGTAAACTGGGGGCGTGTTGCAGATCCGCCGTGACCTCGTCGCCGCGATGGTCGACCACGCCCGCCGGGACCACCCGGACGAGGCGTGCGGCGTCATCGCGGGTCCCGACGACGGCACGGACCGCCCCGAACGTTTCGTCCCGATGGTGAACGCGGCGCGCTCGCCGACCTTCTACGAGTTCGACTCGGGTGATCTGCTCCGGCTCTACCGCGAAATGGACGCCCGCGACGAGAAGCCGGTGGTGATCTACCACTCCCACACGGCCACGGAGGCGTATCCGTCCCGCACCGACATCGCGCTGGCACAGGAGCCCTTCGCGCACTACGTGCTGGTGTCGACCCGTGATCCGGAGACGCACGAACTCCGCTCGTACCGCATCGTCGACGGTGAGGTGACCGAGGAGCCGGTCGAGGTCGTCGAGTCGTACATGTTCGCCAACACCGGAAGCGACGACGTCCCCGACGCGCGCTGACGGCCCGGTGCGGGAATTTTCCCGCCCGCGCGAACGTCTTTTCCTGTCGTCAGACCCCGAGTGGAGGTAACCCATGTCCGTGACCGTCTCCATCCCCACCATCCTGCGCACGCACACCGGCGGTGCGAAGTCGGTGGAGGCGACCGGGAAGACCGTGGCCGAGGTGATCGACGATCTCGACACCCAGCACGGCGGGCTGAAGGAGCGCCTGGTCAAGGACGAGAAGCTGCACCGGTTCGTCAACGTCTACGTCAACGACGAGGACGTGCGCTTCGCCGGTGGGCTCGACGCCGAGGTGTCCGACGGCGACACCCTGACCATCCTGCCCGCGGTGGCGGGCGGCGCGCGGTAGGCAGGCCCTCGATGGCCCGGTACGAGTCCCTGCTCGACACGCTCGGCGGCACCCCGTTGGTGGGGCTGCCGAGGCTGTCGCCCTCACCCGACGTGCGGTTGTGGGCCAAGCTGGAGGACCGCAACCCGACGGGTTCCATCAAGGACCGCCCCGCGCTCGCGATGATCGAGACGGCCGAGCGGGACGGGTTGCTCCGGCCCGGGGCCACGATCCTGGAGCCGACGTCGGGCAACACCGGCATCTCGCTGGCCATGGCCGCCAAGCTCAAGGGTTACGGCATGGTGTGCGTGATGCCGGAGAACACGTCGGAGGAGCGCAGGCAATTGCTCCAGGCGTACGGCGCGCGGATCGTGTACTCCCCGGCCGCGGGCGGTTCCAACGAGGCCGTGCGGCGAGCCAAGGAACTGGCGAAGGCCAATCCCGACTGGATCATGCTGTACCAGTACGGCAATCCGGCCAACGCCGAGTCCCACTACGACGGCACGGGCCCCGAACTGCTCAAGGACCTGCCGACGCTGACCCATTTCGTCGGGGGCCTCGGCACCACGGGCACACTCGTGGGGGTCGGCCGGTACCTGCACGATCACAAACCGGACGCGCAGGTGATCGCGGCGGAGCCCCGCTACGGCGAGCTGGTGTACGGCCTGCGCAACCTCGACGAGGGGTTCGTGCCCGAACTGTACGACCCCGACGTGCTCAGCGGCCGTTACTCGGTGGGTGCCTACGACGCGCTGCGGCGTACGCGGGAGCTGCTGGAACTCGAAGGGATCTTCGCGGGCATCTCCACGGGCGCCGTGCTGCACGCGGCGCTGGGGGTGGCCAACAAGGTCCTCGCGCGGGGTGAGCAGGCCGACATCGCCTTCGTGGTGGCCGACGCCGGGTGGAAGTACCTGTCCACCGGTGCCTACAGCGGATCGCTCGACGAGGCGGCCGAGCGGCTGGACGGCCAGCTCTGGGCGTGAGGCGGACCCGCCGCGCCCAGATGGCGTTCTCAGGGTTTTCACCCGAGGTCGTCGTCGGATGGAGGGGTTAGTGTGCGGGGTGTGGACATTCCCCGCGCCTCTTCTCCGGTTCCGTCGGGCAAACCCCGTCGCGCGCCCGGTAACCGGGTGATCCCGCCGAAGCCGGTCGCGTCGGCGGTGGTCGCGTTCGGCTTCGTGCTCGTGCTCTACCTCGTGGAGCTCGTCGACGTCGTGCTGCCGCTGAACCTGGACTACTACGGCATCGTCGCGCGCTCGCTCGACGGCCTCGACGGCGTCGTCTGGGCGCCGCTGCTGCACGCGGGCTGGCCGCACCTGTTCGCCAACACGGTGCCGGTGGCGGTGTTCGCGTTCCTGGCCATGGCGGGCGGCATCGGGCAGTGGGTGTGGGTGACGGCCACCATCTGGGTGCTCGGCGGGCTGGGAGTGTGGCTGACCGCACCCTCGCTCGCGGTCACCGTGGGCGCGTCGGGGCTGGCCTTCGGCTGGCTGGCGTTCCTGCTCGTGCGCGGGGTGTTCACCCGCAGCCTCGCCCAGCTCTCGGTGGCGGTGGTGCTGCTCGCGCTGTGGGGCGGCATGTTGTGGGGCGTGTTCCCCGGCACTCCGGGCATCAGCTGGCAGGGTCACCTGTTCGGTGCGCTGGGCGGGGTCGTCGCGGCCTGGCTGGTCGCGCGGGCGGACCGGGCTCGAGCGTCCTCGGCGTCCTCGGCGTCCACCGCGCCCCCGCCGCCCGGTACTCTCGGCACGTGACCACGGCCGACGCCCCGATCGGGATCTTCGACTCCGGTGTCGGCGGGCTGACGGTCGCGCGTGCCGTGGCCGACCAGCTGCCCGCCGAACGTCTTCGCTACCTCGGCGACACCGCGCACACGCCGTACGGGCCGCTGCCCATCGCCCGGGTCCGCGCGCTGGCGCTCGACGCGCTCGACGGGCTCGTCGCCGACGGGGTGAAAGCCCTCGTCATCGCGTGCAACACCGCGTCGGCCGCCTGCCTTCGGGACGCCAGGGAACGCTACGACATCCCGGTGTTCGAGGTGGTGCTGCCCGCCGCGCGGCGCGCCGCCGCCACCACTCGCAACGGCCGGGTGGGCCTGATCGGGACGGAGGGCACGGTCCGCTCGCGCGCGTACGACGACGCGCTGGCGGCCACCGACGTCACGCTGCACAGCGTGCCCTGCCCCCGGTTCGTGGAGTTCGTCGAACGCGGGACCACGTCGGGACGGCAGGTGCTCGGGCTCGCGCAGGGTTATCTCGATCCGCTCTGCGAGGCCGGGGTGGACACCCTGATCCTCGGCTGCACGCACTATCCCCTGCTCACCGGTGTGCTCCAGACGGTCATGGGCCCCGAGGTCACCCTCGTGTCGAGCGCGGAGGAGACAGCCAAGGACGTCGTCCGGGTGCTCACGGAACGGGATCTGCTGGCCGAGCCCGCCGAGGCGTCCGCGCACGAGTTCCTCGCCACCGGGTCCTCGGAGCCCTTCACCCGGCTGGCGCGGCGCTTCATGGGGTTCGGCAGCGTGCTCGCCGCCACGTGAGGCGGGCGTCGCGGCACCCGCCGTGGCATGGTGTTGATCGTGCGACTCACCATCCTCGGCTGTAGTGGCAGCATTCCCGGGCCGGACCGGGCCGCGTCGGGTTACCTGCTGGAGGCGGACGGCTTCCGGCTGGCGCTCGACCTCGGAAACGGCACGCTCGCGCGGCTCCAGGCGGTGTGCGACCCGTTCACGCTGGACGCGCTCGTGCTGTCACACCTGCATCCCGACCACTGCGCCGACGTCAGCGCGCTGACCGTGCTGCGGCGCTACCACCCCGCCCCGCCGTACGATCCGAGGCAGCGCAGGCTGCCGGTCCACGCGCCCGAGGAGGCGCCGGCCCGGCTGGCGAACGCCTACGCACCGCACGAGGCCGAGCGCCGAAACACCGACCTGTCCGACGTGTTCGCGTTCCACCCGCTGCACCCCGGAGCCCGGCGCATCGGGCCGTTCACGGTCACGCCGGTGCCCGTGGTGCATCCGACGGAGTCCTTCGGTTTCCGGATCGAGCACGGCGGCACCACGCTGGCCTACACCGGTGACACGGGGCCGTGCCCGGCGCTCGAGGAACTGGCGGCCGGGGCCACCGCCCTGTTGTGCGAGGCGAGCTGGACCGACGCCCCGGGTCGGCCCGAAGCCCTGCACCTGTCGGGCGCGCAGGCCGGTGCGCTCGCCGCGCGAGCGGGCGCGGGGCGCCTGCTGCTCACGCACGTGCCGCCGTGGTCGGACGTCGACGCGATCGTGGCGGAGGCGCGGGCCGCGTTCTCCGGCCCGGTCGAGCCGGTGGAGCAGGGCGCGGTCTACGACCTCTGAGCCGGGGACACGCCGGCGCCGATGGCGAGGCCCGCCTGGCGCAGCAATCGCCGCAGGTAGGCCGCGTGGTCGTCGGGCCGTGAGCTGCCGGGCTCCAGCACGAGGTGGTGGATCATCGCGCCCAGCAGCATGTCGATCAGCATGTCCAGGTCGGCGTCCGCGTCGAGCGCACCGGCCTCCTGCGCCCGGCGCAGTACCGCCCGGGCTCGCTCCCGGCGGGGGACGACGTGGTGGTTCCAGTAGATGTCCAGCAGGGCGGGGTGATCCGGGCCCGCACCGAGCAGGCGAGCCATCAGCGCCCGGTAGCGCGGGTCGGCGAGTGCCGCACCCCACCGGGGCAGCATCGCCTCGATCAGCTCGGCCGGTGGGACGTCCGGGTCCTGTTCGTCCAGCGCGGGGATGTCGTCGCGGGCTCGCTCGATCGCCTCGGCGAGCAGGTCCTCCTTCGTCGACCAGCGCTTGTAGACGGTCGCCTTCGCCACGCCCGCGCGCCGGGCGATCGCCTCGATACTCGTTCTCGCGAGCCCACGTTCCACGAACAGGTCCACGGCGGCGGTGAGGATCGCCGCGTCGGCGCGTGGGTCCCGGGGACGCCCCGGGCCGGGCCGGGGTACTGCCGTGCCGCTCATGCGGCGGTTCCCGCGCTCAGTGCCGTGGTGAGCCACCGCCGCAGCCCGTCCGGATCGGTTCCGCGCCAGGCGAGGTGGGCGTCGGGCCGGATCAACAGTGCCTGCCCCTCAGCGCCGGGGTCGGTCAGGGCGGTGATCTCGCCGCCCAGCTGGTCGTGCGCCGTGCGGGCGAGCGCGTCCGGGTGGGCTCCAGGCGGCGCGAGGAGGACCCACGCCGGAAGCAGTTCCGCGTGCAGCCGCGTGGACCGGCCCTCGGAGTCGAGGCAGACGCGGTCGGCGATCCGGTCGCCGGGCCTCGGTGCGGAACCCCGGCCACCGAGCGGTCCCTTCCGGTAGGTGACCCACAGCTGCGAGGCCCCGCGGGTCGCGGCTCTGCGGACCCGTTCGGTGTCGAGCAACGGCACGAGGACCCGGTCGCGCAGGAACGACACCACCGCGCTGTCGGCGGTCAGCAGGCGGGTGTTGGCCGTGGTGGCGCGCAGCACCTCGGCGGCCAGCGGGCGCCGCTCGGCGGTGTAGGTGTCCAGCAGCGGCTCCGCCGCCGAGCCCCGGACGACGAGCGCCAGTTTCCACGCGAGATTCTCGGCATCACCCAGCCCGGTGTTCATGCCCTGCCCGCCGATCGGACTGTGCACGTGGGCCGCGTCGCCTGCCAGCAGGACGCGGCCACGGCGGTAGTCCGCCGCGAGCCTGCGGTGGATGCGGAACACCGAGGTCCACACCGCGTCCCGGATGCGCAGGCCGGTCTCGCCCGTACGGGCGGGCACGAGCTCGGCGAACCGCGCGACGATCTCGTCGGCATCGAGCCTGCCGTCGAGATCGGCGACCTCGGCCATGAGCCGCCAGCGGTCGCCGCCGTCGGTGTCGTGCTCGTGGTCGTACATGGGCATCGCCATCACGATGCCGTCGCGGTGGAAGAAGCCCACCGACATGCTGCGGTCCCGGTGCCAGTCCGCGTGGACGTCGGCCAGCAGGAACCGCTCGGCCACCGGCACGCCGGGAAAGTCGATGCCCGCGAGCTCGCGCACGGTGCTGTGCGCGCCGTCGCAGCCGACAAGCCACTGTGCCCGCACCCGCGTGCCGTCGGCGAACTCGGCCGTCACACCGTCGGCATTCTGCTCGAACCCGGTCAGCGCCGTTGCCCACTCCACCGCCCCGCCCAGCTCGGCGAACCGGTCCCGCAGCCGCCGCTCGATCATGGCCTGGGACACGAACAGCGCCTGGGTCGATTCGGCCTCGTCGGGGGCGAAGCCCACGGTGGCGATGGGGCGGGAGCCCGCGTGCATGCGCATCGCCCTCGGTTCGAGCGAGCGTTCGCGAAGGTCGCCGAGGGCGCCGAGCCGGTGCAGGACCTCGACCGCCCGCGCGTGGGCGATGTTGGCCCGCGAGGTGGTGGCGGGGCCGCTCGCGCGATCGACGACGCGCACGCCGACACCGTGGGCCGCGAGCCCGCACGCGACGGTCAGGCCGGTCGGGCCGCCGCCGACGACCAGCACCTCTGTGTGTTCCGCCACGGCGCGCTCCCATTTTCTATACGTAACCGGTGACGAATACAAAATTACTCCGCCCTGGTGCCCCGTGTCCACGGTGGGGACCGAGTCGCCCGCCGTCACGGCGCGGTCACTAGGCTGCGGGACGTGGTGCGAGAAGACGGCAGGAACGACGACCAGCTCCGCGAGGTACGGCTCACCCGCGGATACCAGCAGTGGCCCGCGGGCTCGGTACTCGTCGAGTTCGGCGACACCCGGGTCCTCTGCGCGGCGAGCGTCACCGAGGGGGTGCCGCGCTGGCGGGCCGGTTCCGGCCTCGGCTGGGTGACGGCGGAGTACGCCATGCTGCCGTCGGCCACCCACACGCGGAGCGACCGCGAGTCGATCAAGGGGCGGGTCGGCGGGCGCACCCACGAGATCAGCAGGCTGGTCGGGCGAGCCCTGCGCTCCTGCATCGACCTGGCCGCGCTGGGCGAGAACACCATCGTCATCGACTGCGACGTCATCCAGGCCGACGGGGGAACCCGGACCGCTGCCATCACCGGTAGCTACGTGGCCCTGGCCGACGCCGTGACCTGGCTCGGCGCGGCGGGACGGCTGGCGGACCCGCAGCCGCTGTCGGCCGCCGTGTCGGCCGTCAGCGTGGGAGTCGTGGACGGGCGCGTGCGGCTCGACCTTCCCTACGAGGAGGACTCCCGCGCCGAGGTCGACATGAACGTGGTCGCCACCGACGCGGGCACGCTCATCGAGGTGCAGGGCACCGGCGAGGGCGCGACGTTCACCCGGTCCACCCTGGACAAGATGCTCGATCTCGCGCTCGCGGGCTGCGCCGAGTTGTCGCGCAGCCAGGCCGAGGCCCTCGCCGCGCCATATCCCGGCACGCTGCCCACCCCGCCGCCGACGAAGAAGAAGGGCTCCCGGTGAGCGCTCGGGTGCTGCTGGCGACCCGCAACGCCAAGAAGCTGGCCGAGCTGCGGCGCATCGTCGCCGAGGCGGGTGCCGCGGGGATCGAGATCGTCGGCATGGCCGAGGTGGAACCGTTCGACGAGGCCCCCGAGACCGGTGCGACGTTCGAGGAGAACGCGCTCGCCAAGGCTCGGGACGCCGCGAAGGCCACCGGGCTCGCGGCGGTCGCCGACGATTCCGGGCTCACCGTGGCGGCACTCAACGGAATGCCCGGCGTGCTGTCGGCGCGCTGGGCGGGTGCGCACGGCGACGACGAGGCCAATCTCCGGCTGCTGCTGGGCCAACTCGCCGACGTGCCCGACGAGCGACGCGACGCGGCGTTCGTGTGCGCGGTCGCGCTCGTGGTGCCCGGCGTGGCCGGTGCCGCGAGCGAGGTCGTGCTGCGCCGCGAGTGGCCGGGAACGCTGGTGCGGCAGCCGCGCGGTGACAACGGCTTCGGCTACGACCCGATCTTCGCTCCCGGCGGTGGCGACCGGACGGCGGCCGAGCTGGCCCCGGAGGAGAAGGACGCCGTCTCCCACCGGGGCCAGGCACTGCGCGCCCTCGCCCCGCACCTGGCAGAACTGGCGCGGTAGCAGCGCAGCGGTGGAGGTACGCCTAGCCGCCGACCTTCAGATCGCGCAGGAGCTTGGCCACGTGGCCGGTGGCGCGCACGTTGTACCTCGCGGTGCTGATCGTGCCGTCGCCGTCCACCACGAACGTCGAGCGGATGACGCCCTGCACCACGCGGCCGTAGTTCTTCTTCTCCCCGAAAGCGCCCCACTCGGTGAGCACCGTCTTGTCGGGGTCGGACAGCAGCGGGAAGGTCAGTTTCTCGTTCTCGGCGAAGGTGGCGAGCTTGCCCGGCTTGTCCGGCGAGATGCCGAGCACCTGGTAGCCCGCGTCGTTGAGCTGGGCCAGGTTGTCGCGGAAGTCGCACGCCTGCTTGGTGCAACCCGGAGTCCCCGCGGCGGGATAGAAGTACACCACCACGGAACGGCCGCGGAAGTCGGACAGCGACACGGTGTTGCCCTCGCTGTCCGGCAGCGTGAAATCGGGTGCCGGATCGCCGGGGGACAGGCGGATGGGGTCGGTCATGGCGGAAGCGTAACGCGCGGTTCCGCCGCCTCACACGGTGCCGACGAACACGGCCTTGGTCTCGTCCGACGAGTCGGGTCGCAGCGTCAGACGCAGCGCGGCCGGTTCGGGGTGTGCCGCGAACGCCAGCGTCACCCCCACCGTCTCACCCGGTGGAATGTCCCGGTCGGCGTCGACGACGCCGTTGTAGCCCCGCGTCGCGTCCTGGACCTGCTGGACCTCCACGTCCTCGATCGAGGCGCGCACCGAGAGGTCGGAGAGCCGGTACGGCTTCTGCCCGTCGTTGTACACCGTGATGTCGAAGGCGGCGGCCCGGTCGGATCGGGGGTAGGCGTTCTCGCTCGGCTGGAAGATGTTGGGCGAGGACACGCTGACGGAGAGCCCGGAAGGGAATCGGTGCTCGGAGCCGAAGCGCAGGCCCGCGGCCGGTGAGGTGGCGGCGGCGGAGTTCTGCGGCGGGGGCGCGGTGCCCGTGGCCGCCGCGGCGGGCGTGCCCGGGGGGCCGGGCGTCGCCTCGTCCGGTCCCGCACCCGCGGGCGACGTGCCGCAGGCTCCCAGCGCCAGCGCGGCACACACCCCGGCGACAACCTTCGCCGTCTTCGCCGCCGACGCCGCCGACACCGTAGACACCGTGGCCACAGCCTGACTCCTTGCTCCGGTCGCGGGGGTGGACTACTCCGTTCGGGCGTGTGGTCGTACCGCCCTCGTCCACTGTGACGACGGGAGCATCCACGGGCCACCCGGAGTAGAGGGTTGACGCGGAGTCGGAGCTTCGCCGTGTCCTCGTCGTAATCCGCGTGGCGGATCGCGTGGCGGCGGTCACCGGCGAGGGGGCGTGGCGAGTGCGGGGGCTCACACCGCGATGGCGAAGACGAGGATGAACACCGCCAGGCCCGCCAGCCAGATCACGATGAGCCAGCCCCAGTCGCGCCAGGGATCGACGACACGGTTGTCCTCGCCCGGCACGTAGACGCCGCGCTTCTCGAACCAGTCGGCCCACCGGTCGGGCCAGCGGAGCAGGCGCCGTCCGTCCATGCGTCTCTCCCGTGTCGTCACCCAGCGTGTCGCGGGTTCATACTCCAAGTCAGTTGGAGTGGGGGCAAGTCAAGGCGATGTATCAATCGACCTCGCATTGTTCACCGTCCGCGTTCGACGATCTAGTGTGTGAGGTCACTCACGCGGCTGCCGTGGGCACGACCGGGTGCCCGGTGGACGGCTCGCGATCACAACGGAATGGAGGCTCCATGCGAGCGTCAGCGGTCTGGCGGTCGGCGGTCCTGTTGAGCGCCGCCACACTGGTGCTCACCGCCTGCGGCGGTGGCGGAGGCGGCCAGGGCGACGGCGACGGCGGCGACGGCGTACTGAACCTCGGGTACGTGCTCCCGGAAACCGGGCAACTCGCGTTCCTCGGACCCCCGCAGATTCAGTCGGTGAAGTACGCCGTCCAGGAGATCAACGACGCGGGTGGCGTGCTCGGGCAGCCGATTCCTGAGGTCGTGGCGTCCGACGAGGCGGGGCAGGCGGGTGTCGCCGTGCAGTCGGCCAACCGCGTGCTCTCCGGCGGGGTCGACGCGCTGATCGGCGCGGCGGCGTCCAACATGTCGCTCGCCATCATCGACAACGTCACCGGGTCGGGTGTCGTGCAGTGTTCGGGGTCCAACACGGCGGCGACCTTCACCGACTACCCGGACAGCGATCTCTACTTCCGTACGGCGCCGAGTGACAACCTTCAGGCTTCCGTACTGAGCAAGGTGATCGCCGAGGACGGCCACCAGCGGGTCGCCATCGCGGCCAGGGCAGACGACTACGGCAGGGGACTGCTGGACTCGACCACGGAGGCACTGGAGTCGGCCGGCGTCACCGTGGTGATGGGCGAGACGTACGACCCCGAGGCCACGAACTTCGACCAGATCGCCCAGCAGGTGAAGGGCTCCAACCCGGACGCCGCCGTGGTCGTGGCGTTCGAGGAGGGCACCCAGGTGCTCCAGTCGATGATCGAGGCGGGCGTCGGGCCGCAGGAGATCGGCGTCTACGGCACGGACGGCCTGCGTAGTGCCGAGCTGGCCTCGCTCGTGTCCCCGAACGACCCCGGTGTGATCGCGGGCATGAAGGGCACGGCGCCGACGGCGGAGAACGACGAGTACAGCGAGCGGCTCAAGGAGTTCGCGCCGGACCTCAAGGAGATGCAGTTCGCGCCGCAGGTCTTCGACTGCGTGACGATCATCGCCCTCGCGGCCGAGGCCGCGCAGACCGACGATCCCACGGTGTTCGCGGCGGAGATCAACGGAGTCACGGGTGAGGGCGAGAAGTGCAGCTCGTTCGCGGACTGCAAGGAACTGCTCGACAACGGCTCCGACATCGACTACGAGGGTGTGAGCGGCCCGCTCGACTTCGTGGAACAGGGCGAGCCCGGCAAGGCCACCTTCGACGTCTACACCTACGACGACGAAGGCGAGCTGGCCACCGTCCGCACGGAGGAAGGCACGGCTGCGAACTGAGTACCGGAGATGCCGGGAAGGCCACCCTCACTGCGTCAGCCGCAGCGAGGGTGGCCTTCCCGGCACCCTGCCAGGCACGGGTCAGCGGACTCGGGCCAGCGTTCCCAGGTACAGCTCGATGACCTTGGGGTCGTGCAGCAGTTCCCGGCCCGTGCCGGTGTAGGCGTTGGTGCCCTGGTCGAGCACGTAACCCCGGTCGCAGATCTGCAGGCACCGGCGCGCGTTCTGCTCGACCATGAGGATCGACACGCCCGTCTCGTTGATCTGCCTGATGCGGGCGAAGACCTCGTCCTGGTAGCGCGGCGACAGGCCCGCCGACGGCTCGTCGAGCAGCAGCACGTCCGGGCCCATCATGAGCGCGCGGCCCATCGCGAGCATCTGCCGTTCGCCACCCGACATCGAACTCGCCTTCTGCGACCGGCGCCGCCCGAGCACGGGAAACAGTTCCTCCACGTACGCCACGCGGTCGTCGAACGCCTTCGGCCGCAGATACGTGCCCATGCGGAGATTCTCCTCCACACTCAGCGGGCCGAACACGTTGTCGCGTTGCGGCACGTAGCCGATGCCGCGCGAGACGAGGGTGTGCGCCGGCTTGTTGGTGAGGTCCTCGCCGCGCAGGCGGACACTGCCGTCCCGGACGCGCAGCAGCCCGAACACCGCCTTGATGAACGTCGACTTACCGGCTCCGTTCGGGCCGATCACCCCGACGATCTCCCCGGAGTGCAGGTCGAGCCCGCACCCGCGCAGGATGTCCACGCCTGGGACGTAGCCCGCGTAGACGTCCTGCGCCACCAGCAGCGGATCACTCATCGTCGTCCTCCACACCGGGCTCGCCGTGCTCACTGCCGAGGTAGGCGTCGATCACGGCGGGGTCGGCACCGACCACGTCCGGCGGGCCCTCGGCCACGACCCTGCCCTCCGCCAGGCACACCACCCAGTCGCTGATGCCCATGACCACGTCCATGTCGTGCTCCACGAAGCACACGGTCATGCCCTCGTCCCGCAGCGCCGTGATGTGGCCGAGCAGCGACTGCGTCAGCGCGGGGTTCACGCCCGCCATCGGTTCGTCCAGCATGACCATCGTGGGCCGCACCATCAAGGCGCGCGCCATCTCCAGCAGCTTGCGCTGCCCACCGGACAGCGTGCCCGCGAACTCGTCGCGCATGTGCGCGAGCTTGAAGCGCTCCAGCAGCTCGTCGGCGCGCGCCTCGATCTCCCGCTCCTGCCGTCGCCACAGCGGGGGCAGCAGGGAGGGCAGCAGCCGCTCACCACGCTGCGCGGTCGCCGCGAGCTTGAGATTGTCCACGACGGACAGCTTCCCGAGTGTTTTCGTGAGCTGGAAGGTGCGCACCATGCCGTGCCGGGCGACCCGGTGGGCCGCCTTGCCCGCCAGCGGTGCGCCGTCGAAGGTCCACGATCCCGCGTCGGCGCGGTCGAAGCCGCTGAGCACGTTGAACAGGGTGCTCTTGCCCGCGCCGTTCGGTCCGATCAGCGCCGTGATGGTGCCCCGCTGGATTTCCAGGTGCTCCACGTCCACGGCGGTGAGGCCGCCGAAGGTGCGCCGTACGCCGTCGGCGACCAGCAGGGCGTCGGGCTTGGCCACGCCCGGTTCGGGCGCGATGTCGTCAGCGGGCATCGAGCTGCATCTCCTTGCGACTGCCGAGAACACCTTGCGGCCGGAACACCAGCAGCACCATCAGTCCGAGCCCGACCAGCGCCATGCGCACGGCGCCGATCTCCGATGCGTCCAGCACGGTCGATGGGATGACCCCGCCCTGGATCGCCTGGCGCAGCACGCTGTCGAAGAACGTGAGGATCGCCCAGAACAGCACCGCGCCCAGCACGGGACCGAACACCCGGCCCGCGCCGCCCAGGACCAGCAGCGTGTAGAGGAAGAACGTCACCACGGGGTCGTAGCTGTCCGGGTTGACCGACTGGTTCTGCAGGGCGAACAGCATCCCGGCCAGCGACCCGAGCACACCGCCGAGCACGAGGCTCTGGAGTTTGTACGAGTAGACGCTCTTGCCGAGGCTGCGAACGGCGTCCTCGTCCTCGCGGATGGCTCGCAGTACCCGGCCCCACGGGCTGCGCACCAGCAGCCACACCAGCAGTGTCGCGAGCGCCACCAGGCCCCAGGAGACGCTGAGCACCCAGAGGTCGCGGGAGCTGTAGTTCAGCAGCCAGAAGCCGTAGCGGTCGGGCGCAACGGGGTTGAGTTCGTAGAACTCGCCCGCGAACTGCTGCAACCCGAACACGCCGCCGGTGACCGGCTCGGACCATTCGGAGCGGTAGAACATCCGCAGGATCTCGCCCGCGGCGATGGTCGCGATGGCCAGGTACTCCGCACGCAGCCGCAGGGTGGGTAACCCGAGCAGCAACGCGAGCAGGACCGAGCACGCGATGCCGACGGCGACTCCCGCCCACAGTGACAGCCCGAACGTCGACACCGACGCTGCGACGCCGTAGGCGCCCACGAGCATGAAACCGACCTGCCCGAAGTTGAGCAGTCCGGTGTAGCCGAAGTGCAGGTTGAGCCCGACCGCCGCGAGGGCGTAGACGGCTGCCACAGGGCCGATCCCGGCCCGCAGCGCGTCCGAGAGGATGACTTCCCAGTCCATGCGTACCCGCCTAGCCCACTCGTTCCCGCGTGCCGAGGATTCCCTGCGGCCGTACCAGCAGCACCACGATGAGAGCCAGTAGCGCCCATGCGTTCTGCAGATCGACCGGGAACCACAGGCTGGACATCTGCGCGACGATCCCGATGACGAAGCTGCCGACCATGGCGCCGTAGGCCGACCCGAGCCCGCCGAGGATGATGCCCGCGAACATCAGCAGCAGGAGCCGGAAGCCCATGTCCCAGGTGACGATCTCGGCGAGGCCGAAGAACACGCCGCCCAGCGCGGCGAGACCACCGCCGAGCACCCACACGACGAGGACGACCCGCTGCACGTCGATCCCGGAGGACTCGGCGAGGTCGCGGTTGGCCGACACGGCGCGGATGGCGGTGCCGATCCTGGTCTTCTCCAGCAGCAGCGCCACTCCGACGAGCACCAGCACGGACAGCACCGTGATCGTGAGGTCGCGGGGGGTGATCCCGACCGGTCCGAACGTGAGGACGTCCTGGAGGTCGTACTCCCGGTAGGAGCCGGGGCGGCTGTCGAAGAACACCAGCACGACGTGGCGCAGCAGCAGCGACAGCCCGATCGTGATGATGAAGAAGTTGATCATCCCGGTGCCGCGGCGGCGGAGTGGCCGGAACAGACCGAGTTCGAGCAGCCCGCCGAGTAGTCCTCCCACGATCACCGCGAGCACCGCGGCCACCAGCAGGTGCAGACCGGGTCCGCCCACCGCGACGTTCAGGAAGAACGCCACGACGGCACCGATGGTCACCAGCTCGCCGTGGGCGAAATTGATCAAGTGGGTGGTTCCGAACACCAGCGAGAGTCCGACCGCGGTGATCGCGATGATCGCACCGAACTGGATGCCGTCGACGAGCGCCTGCAGCGCCCGGTCGAGGAACGTCGGACCTCTCGGCACCTCGCCGCCCTGCGCTGACGCGGTGGCCGGTGACGCGACCACGAGCAGCAGGGCCAACGCCGGTGCGAGCAGTCGATGAAGACGCACTGCCACCTCGCTCGCCGTCATGGGCTTGTGGCGCGCAGTGTACGGGCGGGTAAGGCCTTTGGGTGGTCTCGTGCTGGATTGTTACCTGACGTAGCTGTCTGCGGCCGAAATCCCGTGCCGCGTCATAAGACGTTCCTCCGTTCGTCTGCACAGATAGCCCATTCGGGGGCTGTGGAGGAATGGAGTTCTATGGAAGATCGGACCGCTGCCGTTCTCACGGCACTGACCGGACTGCGACACGACCTCGACCGGGTCGTACCCCTGCTGCGCCACGGCGCCCCGCCTCCGCTGCAGCGTGCTCTGGCGGCCAGGCTGATCGAGGTGGGAGAGTTGCTCGACGACCACGCCGACGCGCAGGCCGTGGCCGGAAACGGGCACGCGGACGGGATGGTGCCCGGTGACGCGGAGGATCGTGACTGCTGACCTCCCGTGCGCGTCGGGAGTCCGCACGCCGTCGGGTAGGGTGTCGGCGTGCCGGGAATGATCCGGCGCGGCAGGACGTTGTCCTGGGCAGTCGCAGGTTTTGCGTGTTCGTGTCTTGCACGTCCGCGAAAGATCGGTGCGGGCGTGTCACGTCTCCTCGCGACAGGTGGGAAACGCTGGCCGGCTCGACCCCGCGGCTGCGGGCGGTCGCACGGTGTGGCCGCCGACATTTCCCCTTCGAAGGAGACTCCATGACCGAGGGAACCGTGAAGTGGTTCAACAGCGAGAAGGGCTTCGGCTTCATCGCCCCCGATGACGGGAGCGCCGACGTCTTCGTGCACTACAGCGAGATCGACGGGCGCGGCTTCCGCAGCCTTGAGGACGGCCAGCGCGTCGCCTTCACCGTCGGCCAGGGCGCCAAGGGCCCGCAGGCCACCGGCGTGCGCGCCCTCTGAGTCACGCCTGAGTGTGCCGGGGGCGCCGTGTCACGCGGCGCCCCCGCTCGCGACCACCTCACGGACCGTGTCGCACAGGGAGAGTGTTTGCACTCGATGTCTTCGGCAACCTCCGGGACCACCCCGGAAACCGTTCCGGCGCATGAGCAGGTCGATGCCGCGCCGCTTCAATTCAGTCACACCACCCACGAGGAGCCGGTCGACTACCGCGAGCTGGAGTCTCCAGAGGAGACCCCCGTTGGCGGTCCCGTCAGCCTCTTTCACGCTCCTCCAGCCTCCGCCGCCTCGCCGGTCGCGCCTCCCTCGCCGGGGGCCGCCGCACCGCGGGGCGGAAACGACGGCAGAAACGGTGGCCGCCCGGGCGGTGGCCACGGTGGCCGCGGCGGCCGGGGAGGAAACCGTGACAAGGGGGGCCGCGGCGGCCCGGGTTCGGCCTCGTCGCGTGGTTCCTCCCGCTCCCGCCGCTCGCGCCGACGCCGCTGAGCCGCTCGCGGCGCCTCCGATCAGGTGGTCGCCGGTTCCGGTGACCCGGATCATCGGGTATCTCGCCTAGTGTGAAGTCCACGAGGCGGAAGAGGTGACCGGTGCCGCTGCGTCGAGTGCTGGTGGCGACGGACCTGTCGGCCAGGTCCGGGGTAGCGCTGCGCCGGGCCGCTCGGCTCGCGTCGCTGCACCGGGCCGAGTTGACGGCGCTGTTCGCCGTCCCGCTGCCGGCGGACGACGACCTCACCGCCGTCGCCGCCGAGGCGCTGCGTGCTCACACCGCCGAGTACATCGGCACCAGGGCCGCGATGGTGGTGCGATCCGGTTCACCGGCGGAGACCATCGTGGCCGAGGCCGTGGACGGCTCCACCGACCTGCTCGTACTGGGGGCACACGGCCTCCGGGGACTCGTCGGTGCGCTGGTGGGCAGCACCACGGAGAACGTCGTCCACGCGAGCCCCTGTCCCGTGCTGGTGGTGCGCACGCCGGTCACCGCCGACTACGACACCGTTCTGCTCGGGGTCGACGACTCCGCGACGGCCCGCACCGCCGCGCGGTTCGGCGCGGCGCTCACTCCCGGAGCCGACCACACGGTCGTGCATGTCAGCGTCGTCATCGGCGAGCAGTTGCTTCGCCTGCGCGGACTCGACGACGCCGATCTCGAACGGTTGCGGGCCGCCAGCACGGCCGAGATCCGGCCCCGGATCGAGGAGTTCGCGGCGACGCTGCGGCCGGGGCCTGCGACAGTGGTCGTCGGTTCCGGGTCGCCGCAGCGGGTGCTGCCCGAACTGGCGGCGCGGCGGAAGGCCGATCTGGTCGTCACGGGTACCGGCACGACCTCGCGCTTCGAGCGCGCGTTACTCGGCAGCGTCGCGCAGAACGCGGTGCGGCACTCGCCCACGGACGTGCTGGTCGTGCCCGGCGATCGAGACGGCGCGGCCGCGGGCTAGGCTCGCCGCCGCTGTCTTGATCACTGGAGGGCCCGTGTTCGGCATCATCCGTCCCTGCCCGCATCGGCTGTCCCCCGCGCTGCACGCCGACTGGGTGGCCCACCTGTGCGGTCTCTGCCTGACCCTGCGCGACCACCACGGCCAGCTCGCCAGAACGGCGACCAACTACGACGGGCTGGTGATCTCGGCGCTGGTCGAGGCCCAGCGGGCGGACACCGGTGCGCGGCGGCTCGCGGGTCCGTGCCCGCTGCGCGGCATGCGACGCGCCGCCGTGGCCGGAGGCGAGGGCAGTGCGCTCGCCGCCTCGGTGTCGCTGGTGCTGGCCTCGGCCAAGGTGCGCGATCACGCCGAGGACGGCGACGGCGCGCTGCGGCACCGGAGCCTCGCGAGCCTCGCACGGTCGGCGGCGGGCCGCTGGTCTCGACAGGGCGGAGCCACGGCGGCCCTGGTCGGACTCGACCCGACGCCGCTGGCCGAGGCGGTCGCGATCCAGTCCTCGCGGGAAGCGGCCGTGGGGCTGGGCGATTCGGTGCTGTCGGTCACCGAACCCACCGAGACCGCGACCGCGGCCGCGTTCGCACACACCGCGGTGCTGGCGGGTAACCCCGGCGATGCCGAGACGCTGTCCGAGGTGGGACGCTTCTTCGGGCGAGTGGCACACCTGCTCGACGCGGTCGAGGACCGCGACGCCGACCTCGCCTCGGGGGCGTGGAACCCGCTGACCGCCACCGGGACCTCGCTGCCGGAGGCTCGCCGGCTGTGCGACGACGCCGTGCGCGGGGTTCGGCTGGCACTGCACGAGGTCACGTTCCGGCGTCCCGGACTGGTCCACGCCTTGCTGGTACACGAACTCGAGCACGCTGTGACCCGGACGTTCGGGCACCGCTCACCGCCGCCCTCACCGGGGGGTCCCCACCAGCCAAACCAGCCGCAGTGGTCGGCTCACGGACCGCACCACCCCGCTGCGGCCTTGCCCGGTTCGGAGTTGCCGCCGCAGGACGCTGACCGGCACGACGGCCCGCCCGCACCGCCGCCGCACGACAGGTTCGACGTCGCCGACGGCGATGGTGGGGGCTGCTGGGTACCGAAGTTCTCGGTGCCACCGCGAGCGCGCAACGCACTCGTGGGCTGCCTGCTCGTGCCGTACCAGTGCTGCACGTGCCAGTACTGCTGCCGGGACCCGTGGCCCGGCCCGTGGAGCGGTCGCCCGCACACCGCCTGCTGCGAGTACTGCGAATGCTGCAGCTGTTGCGAATGCGGCAGCTGTGGCTGATCCGGTCGCCCACCGCTCGTAGAAAGCCATTCACATTTTTCGGGTGCCGTTCCCCGCATTCACCCGGACAGCAGGCTTGCCACCGCACTCTCCGTGCGGGTTTCATCACAGAAGAGACACGAAACCCGCACACGCGGAAAGGAGAGCAGTCACCGGTCCGTCCCGGCACGAGTGTGGGGAGTGAGAATCGTGCCTATTCTCGGGATCGACATCTCACATCATCAGGGCAGCTTCGATGTGGAACGCGCGGCCCGTGAGGGCATCGAGTTCTTCATTTTCAAGGCCACGGAGGGAAGCGGCTTCACCGACTCGCGATTCGCCGAGAACCTGGCGAAGGCGCGCAGAACGGGCAAGCTGTACGCCGCCTACCACTACCAGCGCGACGGCATCAGCGCGGCGGCTCAGGTCGCGCACGTGCGCACCATCGTGCCCCGCGGGGTGCCGGTGATCCCGGACGTGGAGACCAACAGCGGTGGAGTGGCACTGACCCGGGATCTGGTCACCCGGTTGCGCAACGCGGGTTATCCGGTGCCCCTGCTGTACTTGCCGAGGTGGTACTGGCAACGGATCGGATCACCCTCACTCGCGGGGCTTCCGCCGCTGTGGTCGTCGCGCTACCCGGACAACGTGGTGGACGACATCCGTGACGAGTACGCCGACGTGCCGCCCCACTACTGGGACGGCTACGGCGGGCTGCGGGTCGCGGTGCTGCAGTTCACCAGCTCCGCCCGCGTGGCAGGGCGTTCGCCCATCGACGGCAACGCCTATCGGGGAACGATCGCGCAACTGCGAGCCCTGTTCCAGTCCCCGGGTGGAGGTGGCTCCGCCCCGTCGAACCCGCAACAGGAGGACACCATGCCTGTGCCGCTGACCGTGGGCACGCACGCCCAGAGTTTCCAGATTCCCGCCGGGGCCGACCAGATCGCCATCAACTGTCCGCACGGGGAACTGACGGTGAACGCCCTGCTGTTCGTCGGCGACCGATATCCGGACGGGCGTGAGGACGACGGGCTGCCGAAGTTCGACTACCGGGGGAATCCCGCCCCGGACGGCGGGAAGACCGTCCATCGCCTCCGCCCCTGGCGCGTCGACATCCCGAAAGGGGCGACCAGCGGCGCCTTGTACTACGAATACGCCAAGCCCGACGACCGCTACGAGTACTACGGTTCGCTGGATTTCGTGTACTAAGAGCCCCTAACACATTGGTCTGTTCGGCTCGCGGCGGCCAGGCGGCGCCTCGCCGCGTTGGAGGATCGCCCACGTACTTCCAGTACGCGGACGCCCCTCCGCCTTGCGACGTACCGCCTGGCCGCCGCTCCCTGATCGAACGCCAATGCGTTAGGGGCTCTAAGGTGGGTGTGGCCCGGACTCACCACCGGGCCACACACACGGCTCATTCCTCTTCTTCGCCATTCAGCGCGGCGTTGGCGCTCGCCGGGACACCCTTCACGATGTCCACGATCGTCTTGCCAGCCGCTCCGGGCCAGCCGTAGAACGGATCGGTCAGCGTCTTCACCGCGCCTTCGAGCTTGTCGACGTTCTCCGTCCCGATCAGCTTGCCCAGCTGGTCCTTCGGCATGTTGGTGAGTTTGTCGAACTTGTCGACGAACTCCGGGCTCTCGCCGTGCCGCACCATCGTGTCCCTGACCCAGTTGGTGAGCCGGTCCGGGATGGCCGGCTTGGGCGCGGGGTCCGGTGAGCCGTTGGGGTTGCCGTTCGGTGTCGACTCGCCGTCCGGAGACCCCCCGCCGCTCGGCGGGTCGCCGGCGTTGTCTCCGGGGGTGTTGTTGGGCCCGGCGTTGTCTCCGGGGGTGTTGTTGGGCCCGGCGTTGTCTCCGGGGGTGTTGTTGGGCCCGGCGTTGTCTCCGGGGGTGTTGTTGGGCCCGGCGTTGTCTCCGGGGGTGTTGTTGGGCCCGGCGTTGTCTCCGGGGGTGTTGTTGGGCCCGGCGTTGTCTCCGGG
>NZ_VCEK01000003.1:664078-1086926 GCF_005862235.1 Saccharomonospora piscinae
GCGTTGTCTCCGGGGGTGTTGTTGGGCCCGGCGTTGTCTCCGGGGGTGTTGTTGGGCCCGGCGTTGTCTCCGGGGGTGTCGTTGCCCCCGCCATTGCTGCTCGGCGCCTCGCCGTCCGGTGATCCTCCACCGCTCGGGGGGTCGCCCGCGCCGTCACCGGACGGCCGGTTGCCACCGCCCCCGTTGCCGCCGCCACCGCCGTTACTGCCGCCACCGCCGTTGCCGCCGCTGCCGGAAGGCCGCCCACCGCCCGTCGCGTTGGCGCTGGAGTCGACGAAGTCGTCACCCGCCTTCCCGAGCGACGACAGCGACGAGTTGAGATCGGTGAGCTTCCCGGTCAGCTGCGCGATCTTCGCGCCGACCTTGCCGAGCGCCGTCGCCACCATGCCGATGGTCGTCGCGATGAACGCCGCGATGGACGCGCCGAACGTGACGGGCGCGAGAGCCGCGGCGATCAGCGCACCCTTCACGATGGCGGCGAGGGTCATCGCGATGATGTCGCGCACGATCCCGCGGAAGGCCCCGACGATGCCGCCCGCGATCTCCATCTGCTTGGCCGCGGTCTCGACGTAGTCACCGAGCGAGGACAGTTCCTTGGCGACGGCGTCCATCTTGCTCTTGAAAAGGTCGGCCGTCTCGCCCGACCAGCCCTCCATGAGCGTTTCGACGGCCCGCTTGTGGTCGCCAGACCACTGCTCCAGCTTCTCCTTCTCGGCGTCGATGGCGTCCTTGGCGGCACGAATGCCGTTCGGATCACCCATCATCAGATCCAGCGGCCATCGGAGCGGGTCGCAGTGTTCGATGATCCAGCCGATCCCCGCGGCCAGTACGCTGCCCAGTGGATCGAGCACCATGCCCAACGATTCCAGCGCCATTCCCGCGGAACCGATCCCGATGGCGACGTCGTCTTCCTTCTTGACCGCCTCGTCGAGCGCCAGCGCGGAATCGAAGAAACCCGCTCCGGCTCGCCAGTCCTCATTGGACTCAAATTCGTGGAATCCGAGGTCGTTCGATTTGTATTCCTGGCTCATAGCTGGTACTCCGAGATGTTGAGTTCCGCCTCGTCGTCACCGGATTCGTACGCCTTGGCCGCCTGCCGAATGTCGTCGGCGCACTGGGAAATGTCGTCGGCGTAGGTGTTGAGCTGATTCCTCGCCTTCGCGCAGTGCGCGGTAGCGCCGATACCGAAGATCTGGCCGACCAGGCCGAACAGGCCGACGTCGGCCACGCAGCCGCCGACCAACTCGGCCGTGGACCTGACGTTGTCCTCCAGGGTGTCGAGGTGCTTTCCGAAGTCCGTCAGGTAGTCGCTTTCAACCTGAAATCCGCCGCTCACCAGGGCCTCATCTCGTCATCGTCGTCGACGTCGCTCGTGGGACGGCGGCGGGTGGGCGGCTTCGGTGTCGCGGGCGGCGCTGGTGGCGCGGGCGGTGCTGGCGGTGCGGGGGGAGGAGCCTGCGGCGCCACCGGCGGTGGCGGGGCCGAGGGGCGCGGCTCCGGCTCGGCCGCCATGTCCGCGGCGAACTTCTCCTGCGCCGCCTCTTCCTCGGTCGCCTCCTCGGAGGGGAGGAACGAGCGGACCAGATCCGCGGTCTCGCCGTCGCCGTTGATCAGCGCGAAGGAGTCCGCGACGGACCGCGCGGTGCGCTGTTGCGCGTCCCGCACCGCTTCCATGATGGCGGCGGTGAGCCGGGCGGGGCCGAGGTCGCAGGCCCGGTGGCCGAGTTCGAGGTTGCGCAGCGCCCCGTTCGGCTCGACCGTCACGGTCACCGAGCCGTCGCGGGAGGTCACCGTCGTCGCGGCTTCCGAGAACGCCTCCGAGAGCGCCTCCGCCTTCTGGCGCATCTCGCGGATTTGTTTGTCGAGAATATACTGAAAGTCTTCCCCAGATTGGACGTTCGGTTGCACTCCCACTCCTCGAAGCAATTTCGGGCACGCGGAAATGTGCTGAACGGCCATGTCCGCGCGACGATGAGATAAGGACGACGAGTCGACCGCACGCGACGGCGATCACGCCACGGGGGCACTCAATCTAGCGGCAGGTCCCGAGGCGGTCCAGCGTGGGTCCGATTCGGCCGAAAACCCTGCTCAGATGAGCGGAAACGGCGACGCGGATTGTGGCGCGTTCGTCATGTGTGATCCACTGGTGGGCGTCCGCGACGAGGCGGTCACCTTGTGATCCCTTGACCCTGCGACCACCCTGGCTTTCCCGGAAAGGCGGCTTCCGGCGACGTGCATGAGCGATTCGAATTCGTGCTGAGCAGCGTGGAGGCGAGCGTCACCGGGCAGGCCCTCGGTGCCGACGTCCGCCGGTTCCCACTGCGCTTGCGCAACACCACCACTGACCCTGATCGGCTGGTGAAACTGACCTCCGCCGTGGGTAAGGCGCTGGTGGAGCGCGGACTCGCCACCACGTCGTCGGTCCATCCGGCGGTGCGGGCGGCGTTCGGTCTGTTCGCCCGGCACCGCGTCGGCGTCGCCGTCACCGGAATCGACGGGTTCGGCGAGAACATCGCGGCGCTGTCGCTCACCGACGGCGCGCAGGCGCTCGGCGTCACGCAGCACGGGCAGTCCGACGACCTGCTGTTCTCCCTGTTCTCCGACGACGATCTTGTCGACGTCGTCGCCGGTGTGCTGCCGACCATGCCGGCCGCGCCCGGTGGGCCGTTGACGGTGCGCGGCACGGTGAGCTCCCACGCCACGGCATGGGAGGCGCGCAAGGCGGCCGAGCAGGCACTGGACGAAGAGGAAACACACGCCTTCGGCAGCCTGGCGGTGGCGAGTACGGTCGCGGCGCCGCGGCCCGCGCGCCGGGGCAGGGAGCCGAGCGCGGAGGAGCGACTGCGGGAAGCGCTGGCCGGACCACGTCTGGGGGGCGGCTACGTCACCGTCAGCGGGCACCGCGCGGCCCCGCAGACCCTGAGCTGGCTGGACACCGAGGACGGCCGCTACCTGATCAGCACCCAGCAGAACCAGGACGAGTGCGTGGCCACCTACGAGCCCGCGGGCCAGGCGGATGTGGCCCGCGCCGTCCGCGACGCGCTGTCCCGCGCGTACTGAGCCCGGAGAAGGATGATGAGTGACGAAACGGTCGAGGCAACGGCACTGACGAGCCGGACCACGGTGACCGCGCCGCAGCGGATGCTGAGCGGTGTGGAACTGAAGGAACTGGCGAACGGGCGCGGTTTCGCGGTGGACGAGACCACTGGTGACCGCATGATCCAGGCGCTCCAGGAGATCGTCGACGCCCTGGAACAGCGGTGGGCGACGCTGGAGAAGCTGGGAACCGCGCCGCCTCTGAGCACCACCGCGACCGCGCAGTGGGTGGCCCAGCGGACGGTCTCGACCGCCGCCGACGAGTCGGGTCTGCTCACGCAGTTGCAGCGCGCCCGCCAGGAACTTCCGCAGTACATCGAAGCCATCCGCGCGGCCAAACGCGGCTACGCCGAGGTCGAGAACGCCCACCAGGGCCGGCTCGACGGCCTGTCGCCCGCCTGACCGTCCTTCCGCTCGCCGAGAACGAGGTGTTCGCTGTGTCCACATCGGCCGACACGACAGCGGTGTCCGACCCCACGAGTCCGGACTACGACCCGGACAGCCCCCACTACGACGTGACCCTCGACTCGTCGTCGCCGTTCTACGCGGGACCGGTCACCGACGGCGCGGAATCCGGCCACGAGATCCGCGCCGAGGCCACCGAGGACGTGGAGAACAACCCGTTCCTTCGGCTCTTCCTCTCGGACGAGCAGAGGGACGAGCTCGTCCAGCACGTCTACACCGATCGCGTCTCCGACGCGCGGCAGGGGCTGGACGAGGGACTCCAGCTGCGCGACCGGGGCGAGGCACCGCACACCGTGTGGGACAACGCCTCCCACGAGCAGATGGTGGAGGTGCTCGGCACCAACGCCGACTCGGCCGCCGTCGCGGAGACGTCCGAGGAGTGGGTGCGGCTGGGCAACGACCTGTCGCTGCACCAGCGGGCGGTGGCGGAGGCCATCGAGGACAGCATGGGGGACTGGGCAGGTGAGGGCGGCGACGCTGCGCGACAGCACCTCGCCGAGGTCGCGCGCTGGCTGGGAGGCACGGCGCAGGGCGCGGTGCTCACGGGCAGGCAGCAGCAGATCCACTCGCAGACGCTGAACGAGACACAGAAGCAGATGGCGGCCAACCCGCCGGTGGAGTTCTCCGCCACGCAGGCCAACGCAACGCTGGCCAGCATCACCGACCCCGTCGTGTACGCGCAGGCGGCGACCCAGGCCGTGGCCAAGCAGCAGGAGCAGCAGGCCGCCCGCGAGCAGGCGGCACGGCTGATGAAGCAGTACGACGACACGATCGGCGGCGCCACCGACATGCCGCTGTTCACCCCGCCGCCACCACTCGCGCAGACGACAGCCGCGAACGCCGGGCAACGCATGACCGCCGACGGCGGGGGCGCCGCGAGCGCGGGACTGCCGCTCGCGCAGCGCGCGGACGGCGAGCCAGGGCAGGACGGCCTCACCGCGGCTCAGCGGGGCACCCCGATGGGGACCGGCGACCGGGCGCAGGTGCCGGGCGAGTACGCGATGGCCGATGGCGGCGTCGGCGCGGGCTCCGGCGGTTATGGCGGTTATGGCAGCTCTGGCGATGAGGGCGGCTTCGGCGATGCCGGCGGATATGGCGGCGGCGCGAACTTCGGCGAGAACGGCGGCACCGGCACCGTGTCGGCGCTTTCCGCGCCAGGGGCGCCGGGGAACACGGAGATCCCGGACTTCGGTGGCCAGCCCGGCGTCGACGTCCCGGGTGGCTACGGCGGCCAGCCGCCGGGCGGCATCGCCGCCGGTCTCGGCGGGGGAGTCCCGGGCGGTGGCGTTCCGGGCGGTGGCGGCATCGGAGTGCCCGACCACGAGCTGCCGCGTTACGACCGCCCCGACTACGACCTGCCCGGATCCGACGTTCCCGACTACGATCTTCCCGGCTACGACGGCGACTCCCAGACCACGGCCTCATCGTTCAGCATCCCGGACACGTCGCAGACTGGGGGCACCAATCGGATTCCGTCGAGTCTGCCGAACACACTGCCCGGGTCGAGCAACTTCACCGGCGACGGCCTGACGCCCCGCCCGGGCGGGGGCCCGGGAGTCAACCCCTCGTTCGGGCCTCCCGGATCACTGCCGGGATCGTCGAACATCCCGAGCACGCCGTCGCGGCCCTCGTTCGGCGGTGGAGGCGGCGGGCTTCCCGGCTCGCTGCCCGGCGGCGGCGTTCCGGGAAGCGGCATCCCGGGTGGAGGTGTCCCGGGCGGCGGTGTCCCCGGTGGAGGTGCGGGTGCGGGAGGCGCCGGTGGCGGAGCCGCTGGCTCATCTGGCGCCACGGGAGGTGCGGGCCAGCACTCCGGCGCGGTGCGCGGTCCGGGTACCGAGGCCGGCCGCGTCGGGCAACCGATGCCCGGTGCCGGCGCGCGCGGTGGAGGTGGAATGCCGATGGCGGGCGGGATGCCCGCAGGCGGTGCCCGCCAGCCGGAGGAGGACAAGGAACACCGGGTCGCCGGGTACCTCACCGACGACGAGAACCTGTTCGCGAGCGAAGAGATCATCGCCCCGCCCGTGATCGGGGACTGGACCAACAAGGACTGGAAGTAGCGGCTCGCCGCCCGGACCGCGTCAGCACGTCCGGGCGGCGACTGGGCCCCCTCTGGTGGACCGTCAACCGACCGAAGTCGGTGGTGCCGACCGAAGTGTCCTGTTTCGATACAGGCGACGTCGGACCGGGCGCCTGCACCACGACCACCGGGAGAGCCATGCGAACCACAGCGACAACCCTGCTGCGCCGACTCGGCGTGCTCACCGCGGTGGCCGCCGCGACCGTCGTGGCGGCACCGGCCGCCTCGGCCGCGGACTACTACGAGCTGCCCTATCCCGCGGGGGAGGCGTACCAGGTCACGCAGGGTCCCGAGGGCACCTACTCCCACGTCGGGCCGTACAACGAGTACGCCTGGGACTTCGGCCTGCCCGCCAACTACGAGGTCTCGGCCGCGCAGTCCGGAACGATCATCTACTCCGACTGGTCGCCGTACGCGGCCAACGGCATCGAGGTGCTCATCCAGCATCCGAACGGGCAATGTACCCACTACGCGCATCTCAACCGCGCGATCTACAACGCGGGCACCTGGGTGCCCCAGGGCCGGGTCGTCGGCTGGTCGGGCAGCACCGGCAACTCCACCGCGCCGCACCTGCACTTCCAGGTCGTCGACTGCAACACCAGGGTCGGCATTTCCGCGACGCTCCAGGGCTGGGTGCCTCCCACCGGCTCATGGCCGGTGAGCGTCAACTCCTACGCCTGATCGTCACCGTGATCCTGCTCCCGTCGGCCGTTCCGGTCGGCGGTGAGCAGGTCGTGCAGTGCGTCGGAGGTCGCGCTCGCGGCGGTGGCGAACGGTTCGATCACCACGTCCGCGCCCGCGTCGCGGAGCTGGTCCGCGTCGTGCAGGGTGTGCGCGGTGAGGACCACCGTGCCCGCGTAGCGGTGGTGGCGCAGGTTGTGCAGCAGCGTCATGTTGATCTCTCGCGTGGGGATAGCGCTGATCACGTACGGGACCCGGGACAGCGGCAGTCCCTCCAGCAGGTGGACGTCCTCGGCGGTGCCGAACACGGCGGTCACCCCGCCGTGTTCGGTGTTGGCGACCCGGTGCGGGTCGAAGTCGACGGCGAGGATGCGATGCCCCGTGTCGCTGAGCCTGCTGACGAGGTGACTGCCGAAGCGCCCCAGCCCGTACAGGATCACGTCCACGTCGCCTGCCGCGTCCGCGGGTTCGGGGTGGCGGGTGTGTGTGCGGTCCATCCTCGACAGCAGCCGGTCGAGTCGCTCGTAGATCTGGTGCGAGTACATGATCAGGTAGGTCGAGCCCCCGATGGTGATCAGGCCGACCACGGTGATCAGGCTGACCGTCGCGTTGGTGATGTGGCCCAGGCTCAGGCCGAGCGCGGCCAGAATGAGGGAGAACTCGGAGATCTGGGCCACGGTCAGCCCGGCGAGGAACCCTACGCGAACGGGATATCGCAGCGCGGCCATGATCAGCACGACGATCAACGGGTTGCCGACGAGCACGAAGACGGAGAACACGGCGGCCTCGGAGATCTGCTGGGCGGCGTTGCCGAACTCCAGGCGAGAGCCCAGGTCGAGGAAGAAGAACAGCAGCAGGAAGTCGCGCAGGCTGACCAGCCTGGCCCCCAGTGCGTCCCGGTAGGCCGTGGGTGCCAGCGACACCCCGGCCAGAAACGCCCCGACCTCGGAACTGAATCCGAGCCACTCGCTCAGCGCGGCGATCGACACCGCGTAGGCGACGCCGAAGAGCACCAACAGTTCCTGCGAGCGGGCGACGTGGTGTAGCAGGCGGGGCAGCACGTAGCGCATCAGCAGCCCGATGCCGACGAGCAGCCCGAGCCCCTTGAGCACCATCGAGCCGATCCCCAGCGCCAGATTGTCCCCCGTGGGCTGGCCGACGGCCGTCAGCGCGATCATGACGAGGACCACGACGATGTCCTGCACGATGAGAAAGCCCACCGCGATGCGGCCGTGCAACTCGTCGAGCTCCCGCTTGTCGGACAGCAGCTTGACGATGATGATCGTGGACGAGAACGTCAGCGCCACCGCGACGTACAGCGCGGTCACGGTGTCCATCCCGAGCGCGAGCGCGATCAGGAAGCCGAACACCGACGTGAACAGCACCTGTCCGAGCCCGGTGGCCAGGGCCACCGGCCCGGTGCTGCGCACCAGATGCAGGTCCAGGCGCAGCCCGACGAGGAACAACAGGATGGCGATCCCCATCCTGGCCAGCAGCTCGATGGTGCCGTCGGCGACGACCCAGCCGGTCCCGACCGGGCCGACGGCGATACCCACGCCCAGGAACGCGACGATCAGCGGCTGGCGTAGCCGGGTGGCCAGCAGCCCGGCCGCGGCGGCCATGGCGAGGATGATCGCGATGGTGGGGAACGCGTGCAGCTCCACGGTCGGTCCCTTCGCTGGGGGAGACTCCCGATGGTGCGCGCCCTACCTCGGCTCGGCACGGCGCGGCGGAGGGAGCGATCAGCGAGCGGGGGGCGGCGCGGAGCGTTGCCGCCGCGGCGTGTCGGACGGAGCGGGCCGCGCGGCGGGTTCCACGACGAGCACGGGAACGGGTGAGTGCTGCACGAGATCCGCCGACACGCTGCCGAGCAGCCTGGCCGACAGTCCGCGACCACGCCGTCCGACCACGACGAGGTCCATGTCCTGGTCCTCGGCGAACCGGCGCAACGCCGGACCGGGTGGCCCGGCCAGGACCTCGAAGCGCAACGGGATCTCGTCGGCGAGCTCCGTCGCCGTGGTGGCGAGGCGAGGGCGTGCGGCCTCGAGCGCCGCGCGGGTGTCGGCCTCGGTCGCGTCGTAGGAGACCACCTCGGCCAGCACCAGGACACCGCAGTGCGCGCCGAGCAGGCCGACGGCGGTCCTCAGCGCCTGTTCCGCCTCCGGCGAGCCGTCCGTGCCGACCAGCACCCGTGGGCCTCCCGGCGTCTGTCCCCGGGGCGCGGGAATCCCGTCCGGTCCCGCTCCGGCGAGACGGGGCCGTCGCTCTACCCGTTCGAGGGCAACCGGAACGAAGATCGGGCCCAGTGCCACGGCGATCAGCAGCCACCGGGGATCGTGCCCCCGGCGCACCATCCACCCGCCGGTGATCAGCCCGACGGCGACCCAGACTGCCACGAAGACCACGGCGACGGTGGGGTCCATGGCCTCACCCTGCTGTGAAGGTCGTGCCCGGCACTACCGGCCAACGACGCCGGGGACGTGGGACTTTCGACTCCGGCCGACACCGAGGCCCGATGGCCTCGCGCGGCGGCGACCGCAGGGCCGACTTGATCCGGCGCGCCCTGCGACCGCTTGAACGTGTCGTCGTGGATGCCTCAGTCCGGTCGCCGTACTTCGATCGCGGTCCCAGCCGGTCGCTGGACCGTATTGGCGTCGTCGGGCCGCTCGCCCCCGGGTGGCGACGTGCGCACGATCCGCAGCCGGTACTCGGCACCCTCGCCGCGCACGGCCAGATCCGACAGGCCTGAGGCGACGTCGTAGCGGGACACGTCGACGCCGCGATTCTGGAGCTGCTCGGCGAGCCAGTCCTTGAAGCCCTCGACCTTCACGCCATCACCTCCCGCGGGACCGTGAACGCCTCGGTGGCACGTCCGCCACGGCGTACCTCGCCGACCATTACGTACACCGACGCGCCGTCGGCGAAGTCCACGCGCACTCGCGTGTGGTTGTCCGGCCGTCCGGGGGTCGGCACCACTTCCACGGCGGTGATTTCCGGGTGATCGGACTCGGTGATGACGCGCATGATCAACTCGTCGAGGTCGGAAAGCTGCACGCCGGTCATGCTGCCACGTCACTCCCCGTCGTTCATCTTGGCGTCGACGACTGCCCGGTACCCGCGCAGGAGCCTTGCTCGCCGGGGGCGCGGTGGATCGGCACCGAACCGCCCGGCGGCACGCTCACGATCAGATCGCACACCGGGCACCGCGAGTCGTTCATGATCGCCTCCTGTCCTACGGGATATGCGCGGGCCAGCATGTCGATCAGGCGCGGGGTGAGGTATCCCCCGACGGTGGCGCAGCCCTCCACGGTCGAGTGGAGTGGTGGTGACTGGGTGTGTGCGCGGTGCAGGGCCATACCGTTTCACGCGAGCCTGCGCGCTCTGCGCTCTGCGACTGCCGGTGTGACGGCCGGTCCGTTTTGCGCACGTCATCCGCTTCTGGTGGGCCCGGTGGGACTCGAACCCACACTGGCACGGACCTAAACCGTGTGCCTCTGCCAATTGGGCTACGGGCCCGACGCGTGCAGCCTAACGCCTCCGGCCGGGCGCCGGGTCGGCGGTGACCCCGGCGGCCTTGTCACCGCCGGGCGACCGCGTGGCCGGTGAGGCGGTCGGGCGCCCGGTGATCTACCGTGACAGCACTGCGAACTGTGGTTTTTCAGGGAGGACACGTGGCGCGCGACCCCGAGACGATCGAACGCGACATCGAGAAGGCCAGGGACGCCCTCGCGGGAACCCTGGACCGCATCGGTGAGAAGGCGAACCCGAAGCAGCTCGCCGACTCGGCCCGCAGCACTGTCCAGTCGAAGTTCGACGAGCCGAAGGTGAAGTACCCGCTCATCGGTGCGGGCGTGCTGATCGGCGTGCTGCTGGTGCGCAAACTGCTGCGCTGAGTCCCGGCACAGGGGACGCCGAGTGCTCGGCGGCGTCCCTACCCGCCACCCTCCACGCCCGGAACGCTCGCGGGGCGCGGGCCGGACCGCGGCACGGCCGCCGGCCCGGGCTCGGTGCCGGACCATTCCGCCCGGATCGCCCCCAGGACTTCCGGCAGGCTCATTCCGTGCCGCCGGGCCACGGCCACGAACTCGCGCGCGGCGTCGCGCAGTGCGGCGTCGGCGGCCTGCCCGGCACGGACCCGCGTCCCGCCGACCCGGCTCGACTCGACCAGTCCCGCCGCTTCGAGTTCGCCGTAGGCGCGGGCGACCGTCCCCGGCGCCAGGCGCAGGTCACTGGCCAGCTGCCGGATCGAAGGAAGCCGCTGTCCCTCGGTGAGCTGTCCCGCGCGGATCCTGTCGGCGAGCTGCGTGCGGATCTGCTCGAAGGGCGGGAGCGGATCGTCCTGGTCGACGACGATCATTCGGCCGCTCCGGGCAGTGCGGCGGTGCGCCCTCCGGTGCTCACCGGTCCGGTGGCGAGGTCCGCCTTCAGCGCGACTCCGCGGGACACCGCCACCGTGACGCTGACGATGCCGGCCACCGCGCAGAGGAGGCCCAGCCAGAACAGGGCAGCCGCGACGAGTCGCCATTCGCCCGGCGCGCCGGGCTGGTCCAGCACGTTTCCGAGCGCCGAACCGGCCGCCGCGCTCGTGCCACCGAGTTGCAGGAGCAGCCCGCCGAGGCCGAGCCCGGCGATGATCCGGGTGGTGTCGACGCGCCGCCGCCGATCCGGTGTCGCCAGGCCCTCCACCGGCAACGAGGGAGTGGCGGCGATGCGCCAGAACGCGACGAGGGTGGCCACCGCGAGCAGCACGGTCACGATCATGAGCGGTACACCGTAGAACCAGCCCGGATAGGGGCTCGCCGTCGAGCTGACACCGCCCGACGAGTAGGTCACGACGCGGTACCTGCCCGCGTCGTCGGGGCTCGACGTGAGGCCGGTCCCGATCAGCAGGCTCACCTGTGCCACCGCGACCAGCACCAGAAGCCCGAGGGTGCGCCGCGACGCGAAGCTCCACGGCGCACGAGGTTCGAGCGAGGCGACGCGCCGGTTCGACTCCGCACGCAGACGCTCGGGCGGAGTCGCCGCGTAGAGCAGGAGACCGGTGGCGGTGGCGATCGCAGGACCGACCGCGAGTGGAAGCCCCAGCCACTCCGGCCGGAGCGTGGCGACATAGCCCGCGAGCACGAGCACCGCCAGCGCGCAGCCCGTGGCCCCGAGCACTCGCCGTCGCGCCGCGACGGCCGCGCTGCGCACCATCGGGTCGGCGACCGCCGCGCCGCCCTGGCGTCCTCGCCGCAGTGCCCACCCGGCGGCGACCGTCACGACGATCACCACGGCGATGAGAAACAGTCCCGGACCCGGCATGCCCCACCCTCCTCGTGTATCAACTGGACGATACACGAGGAGGGTTCATCGTGTATCAATTGCCTGATACACGACTGGTTCGGCGGGTTGGGCCGGACGTCGTGGCTTGTCAGCCCGCCTGCGCGTAGGCGGGCGTGACCCGGCTGGGGAGGTGCTTGCGTGGCACGGCGGTTGTGGCCGCCGGCTCGGCGCTCTTGGCTTCCTCCGGCGCCTCGTCGGTCTCGTCGGCCTTGTCCGGGGTGGCCTGTGCCGACTGTGCCGACTGTGGCGGGGCGGTCTCGTCGCCGTCCGCTTGTTCGTCGTGCGCGGGTGACTGCTCGTCCGTGGCGGCCCCGGTGTCAGCCGTGGGGGCCGCGGTGGTCTCCGCGTCTTCGGCGCGGGTCAGCCGCGCGGTCATGTACGTGGAGGTGAACTCGTACGCGCTGCCGTTGAGCAGGTGAACCACCGTGGGCTGGGCGCCCTCCGGGGAAAGCTGCTCGGCGAACTGGTCGGCACGGTCCCTGGCGGCGATGATGCCCGAGGCCCGTCCGTTCAGCGTCCGGCCGAGGCCGGACACGGTGACCGCCCAGTCCTCGTCGCGCCGCACGTACTGCGCGGTGATTGTCTGCACCACCTGGCTCATCCCCTCTCGTGACGAGACGGCGGTCTTCAGCAGGGTGCCGCCCCGTCTGTGCTGATGCCGCAAGTCTGTAACGGGGGAGACCACCCAGCAACACGACTCGGGCGAAAAGGCTACCTAGCGTGATAACCCTCTCAGTTCATTACCGCAATGGGTGAATGCATGATGCCAGACCGTTGATCATTGTTGCGCAAGGTGACGCATGCCGCCCCACAGGATCTTCATGGCGTAGTCCGTAGCTGCTTCGGGGGTCACCTGCTCGTTCTGTTCGCACCAGATGGCCAGCCGCTCGCAGCCCCCGACCACGAACTCCGCCATGGCCTGGAGCAGTCCGGCGTCCTCGGTGGCGAGGTAGCCACCCATCAGCGTGGCGATGAGGTCCGTCTGCTGCTGCCGGGTCGCTTCGAGTTCGTCGGCGGCCGAGGTGCCGATGAGCGTCATCTCGTGGCGCAGCAGTGACCAGGCCTGCCTGCGGTCCCGGATGAAGGCGAAGAACGCCAGCAGGCCCTTGCGCAGCGCGTCCTCGGCGGAGGTGGCGCCCAGCACCGCCTCCTGGGTGGCCTCGCGCAGCGCGGCCCGCGCCGACTGGATGCACGCGAGGAGCAGGCCCTCCTTGGAGGAGAAGTACTCGTAGAGCATGGGTTTCGACACGCCCACGCGCTCCGCGATCTCGTCCATCGACGCGGCCGAGTAGCCGCGCTCGGCGAACACGGCCTCGGCGACGCCGATCATCTGGCGTTCGCGTTCTGCGCGCGGCATCCGCCGACGGCGCGCGGGGGTCTTTGCAGTCGCGCTCACGATCGCTATTCTACTCCCAGTAACCTACTCTCGGTAAGGTGGACGCCGGGTAACACGAACCGTCGCATGGAGGCACGGACATGGGTGAGCGCACCGAGACGGGTGTCGTTGTCGTGGGTACCGGGTTCTCCGGGCTCGGCATGGCGATCCAGCTGCGCAGGGAAGGCCGCGACGACTTCGTCGTGCTGGAGAAGGCGGGCGAGGTCGGCGGCACGTGGCGGGACAACACCTATCCCGGGTGCGCGTGCGACATCCAGTCCCACATGTACTCGTTCTCCTTCGAACAGAACCCGCACTGGTCGCGCTCCTTCTCGCCGCAACCGGAGATCTTCCAGTACCTGCGTGGTGTGGCGAGCGGCTACGGACTCTACCGATTCATCCGGTTCGGTCAGGAGATGACGGGTGCCCGCTGGGATGCCGACGAACAGCGCTGGCATGTCACGACGGCCCGGGGTGACGAGTTCGTCGCGCGCCATCTCGTGTGCGGGGTGGGGGCGCTGCACATTCCCCGGATTCCCCAGCTGCCCGGGATCGAACGCTTCCAGGGCGCGGCGTTTCACTCCGCGGAGTGGGACCACGACTACGACCTGCGCGGCAAGCGTGTCGCCGTGATCGGGACGGGGGCGAGCGCGATCCAGTTCATCCCCGCGATCGCGGATGAGGTCGATCGGCTGCACGTCTTCCAGCGCACCCCGCCGTGGGTCATGCCCAAGCCCGACCACACCATGCCCTCGTGGGCTCGGCGGCTGTTCGCGCGGGTGCCGCTCGCCCAGCGCCTCTACCGTGACCTGCTCTACTGGATGCTGGAACTGCGCGCGGTGGGCTTCAACGGCGACCCGCGCATCATGCGGTTCGCCCAGAAGATCGCGCGGCGCAACATCGAGAAGTCCGTCGCCGACCCCGACCTTCGCGCCAAGCTCACGCCCGACTACGTGCTCGGCTGCAAGCGGGTGCTCGTCTCGAACGACTACTACCCCGCGCTCGCGCGGCCGGACGTGGAGGTGGTGACCGACGGCGTCGCCGAGGTCACCGAGACGGGCATCGTCGACAAGGCGGGGGTGCGGCGCGACGTCGACGTCATCATCTACGGCACCGGGTTCCGCGTCACCGACGCCTTCGACGAGCTCGACATCGTCGGTGCGCAGGGCGCCCACCTCGGGCGCCAGTGGTCTGCGCAGGGGATGCAGACCCATCTCGGCATCACCGTGAGCGGCTACCCGAACCTGTTCTTCCTGCTCGGCCCCAACACGGGGCTCGGCCACAACTCCGTGGTCTTCATGATCGAACAGCAGATCCGCTACATCGCCGACGCCATCCGCTACGCCGAGCGGCACGGGGCCGACGCCATCGAGGTCCGTCCCGACACCCAGGCACAGTTCAACGCCGACCTGCAACGCAAGCTGGCCAACGGCATCTGGACCCGGGGTGGCTGCACGAGCTGGTATCTCGACTCGCAGGGCGTCAACCGCACGATCTGGCCGGGTTTCACCTGGCGGTACTGGATGCGCACGCGCAAGCTCGACCCGTCGGACTTCCGGCTCTCGCGGCGCGCGGCAGCGCGGCCGGAGCCTACAACGCGGCCGCGGACAGGTTCCTCAGCCGCGTGAGCAGTTCCTCCGTCCGCAGGTCGCACAGCGACGCGAGCTGATCCAGGGTCGTCCGGTCAAACCGGACGTCGGAGGCGCCGCCCGCCGCGAGCCTGCCGCGCGCCCAGCGACGCAACGGCAGCAGTTCGGGCTGCTCGTCCGCCACGACGTCGGCCAGGTCCACCCGCACCTGGTCGGCCTCGCGGGCGAACAGCCTGCCGTGGACGCGCGCCAGCAGATTCTGTGGCAACTCGTCCATGGCCAGGCACAGCTCGGCCAGCCGGACCACGGAGCACTGCCGCGTGCCCAGCTCGTAGGTGGCCAGGGTCTGCAAGGAGAGGCCGCTCTGCAGCCGCTCGCCCAGCTCCTTGCGCGTCCAGCCGCGCTGGGTGCGCAGTCTGCGCAGTTCCTCGCCGAGCACTCTCTGGTAGATGTCGGTATCGATCAACACTGGTCTCCCCTGCCCGTGCGGTGTCGTCTTCTACGACAAGTGAATGGGCGAGGGGCCCTTCGCTTACGCGGCGAGCCGGAGAAATCCCCATGAATCCGGCGTGGATACTCCGAACGGAGTAGTCAACTGTGCCAGGTGGCTCAGTTGACGCAGGTGACGCCGTCCGCGGTAATCGGCTCATCGGCCGAACCGTCCGCGCCCTGTCGGGCAGCGGGTGCCGGTGCCGCGCCCGGCGCGTTGCCGCCGCCGGTTCCTCCCTGGCCGGTGGCACCGCCGGTCTGCTCGTAGTCCGGCGCCAGCAGGACCCGCACATGGCCCGAGGTCACCGCGGCGCTCTCCTCCACGGCGACCTCGCCGCCCAGCGCCTGCGCCACGCTGTCGGCC
This sequence comes from Saccharomonospora piscinae, assembly GCF_005862235.1. Taxonomy (GTDB): domain Bacteria; phylum Actinomycetota; class Actinomycetes; order Mycobacteriales; family Pseudonocardiaceae; genus Saccharomonospora; species Saccharomonospora piscinae. Next base: position 679,540 of record NZ_VCEK01000003.1, read on the forward strand.
GAAGCGCGTTCGCCCGGTGCCGACTGCACCACGCTGGCCTGCCTCGGCGTCTCGTTGGCGACCTCGCCCTGGCCGAAGCCCTGCGACACCAGAGACTCGGACACGGTGCCCGCGAGCCCCTGGACGTCGGAGGTGTTGTAGACGTCGACGACGATGTCACCGGGCGGCGGTGCCGAGGGCGCCGTGCTGATCTTCTTGCCGGTGAGCTTCGCGACGAACTGCTGCACCTCGGCCGGATTCACCTGCACCGCGACACCGTCGCCCGGGGTGTCGTACTCCGGGTTCACGATGGGAATGGTGCGGAACTGGATCTGACCGCCCGACAGCCCCCGCAGCTGCTGCGCGAAGGACATGATGTCCCAGCCCTGGTTCACCACGATCGATTTGCCGATGGCGTCGGACAGCCGGTTCAGCTTGGCCGGATCGGCGAGCGTGCCGGCCGACAACACCTTGTTGGCCAGGCCCGCGAGGAACACCTGCTGGCGCACGACACGGTCGAGATCACCGCGCAGCAGGCCGTGCCGTTGCCGCACGAACGCCAGCGCGTCCACGCCCGTGATCGTCTGCTTGCCCTTCTCGAAGTCCGCGCCCGACATCGGATCGCTGGTGGCCTGTTTGAGGCAGACGTCGACACCGCCGATGGCGTTGGTGATGTCGTAGAAGCCCAGCAGGTTGATGGAGGCGTAGTTGTCGATGGTCTGGCCCGTGAGGCCCTCGACGGTCGAGATGAGGGTCTTGGCCCCCTCCTGGTTGCTCTGGACCTCCAGTTCCCGCTCGTCGGCGACTCCGCCGGCCTGGAGATCCTGCCTCGCCGCGGCCTTGCCACGGGCGTAGGCGGAGTTGAGCTTGTGCTGCCCGAAGCCGGGAATGTCGACATAGGTGTCGCGGGGCAGCGACACCGCGACCGCCTTGCTGCCGTCGTTGGGCACGTGCAGCATGATCAGCGTGTCGGTGTTCAGCACACCGTCGGCCGCCCCGGCGTTGAGCTTCGCCAGCATCTCCTTCGGCAGCGGATTGCCCTGGGCGTCCACCCGGCTGTCCATGCCGACCAGCAGGATGTCGCGCGCACCGTCCTCGGGTAGTTCGCCGGGGTCCCTACCGATGACGTCGGCCGTGGTCAGCCCGTTCACCAGGCCCTGCATGGCGGCCCAGGCGTAGCCGGTGACCATCAGGACCAGCACCGAGACCATCGTCACGGCGATCCGCGCGCCGAACCGTCCCCCGCGTCGGGAGCCGCCGCCCGAGGCCGCCGCCTTGCCGGTCGCGGCACGCGGCCGGGCACGTTCCTCCCGCTCGCCGCGTGCGGCGGCCGGTGGCCGGGAGGCGCCGCCGCGTGGCCGGGCTCCCTGCTCGCGCGGGGGAGCGGGCCGCCGGGCGGGGTTGCCGCGGGGTGGACCGCCGGGGGAGCCCTCCGTACCGCGCTCCGGGCGCCGGCGCGGCGGGCGGGGGCGGCGCGCGTCGTCTCCGGGCGGTCGGTCCACGCCGGCAGCTCCTTTCCGTCGCTGCTGAGGTCACACCTGCACGTCCTCGCCGGGAAGACGCGCGGGAACGGGCTGCGGTTGTCGTAGAGTGCCACACCGCGCGGAAAGGACACGGACACCACCCCGTTCGTTCGGCCCTCCGCTACCGCGCCCCCCTTCCGGGTGACACGAGCGCCGACACGGTCGTGGCCCCCAAGGCGGCGCCGCCGAGCACGCACGCTCCCGCGTGAACGAACAGCCCGAGCGTGTCGGGCGACGGCTCGGAGGTCACCGACAGCAGCGGAGGCACACAGGCCAGTGCCGTGAGCAGCCAGGTCAGGGGACTGTGCGTGGTCGCGGTGCGCACGCTGTGCAGCAGGGACATCCCGAGCAGCAGATGCACCACGCTCTGCACCGGGTCGAGCAGCACGCCCCGCAGCCAGGGTGGCTCGGCGTCCAACGTGGTCAGCGCGAAGCCGAACACGCCGAGCACGGCGAACCCGAATCCGGCCGCCGTCGCGGCGTGGGACAGCGCCCGGCCGAGTACGCCCGGCGCCGTCGTCCACACGGGTGGTGGTGGCTGGTGCCATCGTTGCCGTTCGAACCAGGCGAACACGAGCACGGCGGGCGCGGTCAGCAGCGCGATCGCGAGCAACAACCGGGGCTGGACCTCACTGCTCCAGCCGAGCCCCTGCTCGAGTCGTCGCGGCAGGTACACCGCCGCGAGCAGCAACAACAGGGCGGCGAGATACAGCAGGTAGAGCGTCATCGGTGCGCGCGCCGCCAGCCCGGCCTGACGCAGCACCGAGGGCCGGTGGACGATCGGGACCAGCCGTCGCCGGAGCAGTCCCAGAGCCGCGAGATGCACCACCCCGAGCAGCAGCACTGCCGTGGTCGGGCCCGAGAGCGCGGGCGGAGCGTCGTCCACCCCCAGCACCGTGGCAGGCAGCGTACCGGTGGCGACGCCGAGACCGAGCGCTGCCAGCGCGCTCACCCCCGCTAGAGCCATCCTGCTCCGGGAGGGGACCAGACCCTCCCGGTGGGCGAACGCGGCCTGCTGGGCCAACAGGGCCAGCGTGAGTGTTCCCGCGTGATGCGGCCACGAGGCGGCGGTCCGGGTGCTCAGCCACTCGGCCGCCGCCAGCGCCAGTATCAGCGCGAGTGGGACCGCGGCCGGAGCCCTGCGGTGCAGCGTCAGCATCGCGGGCGTGAGGACCACGGTGAGCACGTGGAATCCGAGCAGCCACAGCGGGTGCAGTGCGGTCCGCACCACCGCCTCACCGGTGGCGGGAGGTATCCGCAGCAGTTCCAGCGCCAGCGGGACGGTGCTGGCCGCGACCGCGAACACGAGGGTCAGCCGTAGCAGCGCGCTGCCACGGTGGGAGAGGTAGGTGCGGACCCCGCCGCCGCGTAGCCGGGTCTGGGTCCACGTGCTCGCGTTGGCGTGCCCCGCTGCGAAGAAGAACACCACCGTGGTCTGCGCCGCCCACGTCAGCGGCCAGAGCCATGCGCCGTCGATCCCGGCCCAGGTGGCGAGCCGGACCGCGGACTCACCGAGGATCAGTGTCACCAGTGCGGCGACACCGAGCAGCGTCCATGGTGTCGCCGGGGGCAGTGAGCGCCGCCAGCGCCCGAGGTCGAGCCGGGGCAGGGCCCACCGCTGGGGAGCGGGGCGGTCGCGCAGCCGGTGCCACGAGAGGACGCCGATGGCCGTGACACCGGCCAGCAGCGGCAGGAGCGGCTCCCCGACGGGTGGCCCCCACCGCTGGTACCACGAGTTCGCCACGAGCCCCGCCGTGTACACGGAGGCGACCGACCGGCACAGGGAGTGTGTGCCGAGCGGGTTGGCGTCGCACGTGGCGGCCATGTCCGCGGACAACCGGTGATCCAGCGACTCCCGCAGTTCGGGCGCCAGTGGCTCGCCCTTCCGCTCGGCGTAGCGCAGGAGGTCGTAACCGAGATCATGGGACCGGCACGGTGTGCCGAAGTTCCACCGCGTGCTGTCGTCGCCCCAGGGGGCGGAACAGCCGCCGCCGACGTGGACGGCCCTGATCGTGCCGTCGAGGGCGCGCTCGGTCGCCGCCTCGACCCTGGTGATGGCCGCGAAGTCGGGGGGCAGCAGCGCGAGGGCCTCGGCGGAGCGCCGCGGATCGAGCAGCGCCTCCACGGCGCGTTCCGCCGCGGGGTTGGACCCCGTGGCCGACCCCGTCACGTCACCGCTGCCGGGATGCGGTGGAGGTTCGGCCTCGGGGCGGGACGCTATGACGCCGAACCCCGCGACCACGAGCACCAGTAGCAGGAGCCGGGCGACGCGGCCACGCGGCAGCCGTCGGCGCGGACGCGGTATCCGGCTGGCTGGCATGCCTCACAGGGTGGCAGCGAGGCGCACCGGATCGCTATCAGGGGTTTCCCTTCGGGGTTTGGACCGGCCCCCGACCGGTGCGGGCCGTCACCGCGGTACGGGCGCGAACCGGACGCGGTTGCGTCCCGCCTCCTTCGCCTCGTAGACCGCGGTGTCGGCGGCCTGCAACAGGCCGTCGAGATCGTCGGCGTGCCGGGGAAAGACGGCGACGCCGATAGAGGCCGTGCGCCCGCTGATGGTCGCCTGCGCACCCCGCTTGTCGGTGGTGGGAATGCGCAGAGCGGCGACGGTGGTCCGGACACGTTCGGCGGCGAGTTCGGCGGCGGCGGTGTCGGCGTCGGGCAGCAGTAGCAGGAACTCCTCGCCGCCGAACCGGCCCACGACGTCGGCGGGCCGGGTGACCCCGGACAGCGTGCTCGCGATGGCGGCGAGCACGTCGTCGCCTGCCGGGTGCCCGTAGGTGTCGTTGATCCACTTGAAGTGGTCCAGGTCGACCATGAGCACCGCGAGTGTGCTGCCCGCTCTGCGGACACGGTTGAGCGCGCGGTCGGCGGACTCCGTCCAGCCACGCATGTTGAGCAGCCCGGTCTTCGGGTCGGTCACCACCGCGTCCTGTAACTGGTCCAGCTCGGCGAGCCGGTTGAAGACCACCGTCACGACCGCCATGATCGCCACCGAGGGCGGCAGGACGACCACGAGCACGGCGGTGACGGCGCCGAGCCCGATGGTGACGGCCTCCAGCAGGTTGTCGGCCTTGCCGCCGAGCACCGTGCGCAGTGTGGGGGCGTGCGAGCCGAGCACGAGGATTCCGCCGACGTAGCAGACCTGCACGACCTCGTACACCAGTGCCGTGACGAGGATGAGTCCGAACTCGCGCAGTGACCCCGGCACGGTGAGTGTCTGCCAGTCCTGGGGGCCCATCGAGTTGTAGGCCAGGTTCGCGAGCGCGGCGGCCAGCCCGTGGGAGATCGACGAGTACACGAAGTTGTGGGCGGGCCTGCGCGCGGTGAACCAGCGCTGCACGCGGATCACGACGACGAGGAGCACGGCGAGCGTGGCCGGAAGCACCAGTGTGGCCGGAAACACCCACACCGCCGTGAGGTCGATGAGCACGGTCTGGGTGCGGTTGCGCCGACGTTCCTCCTGCCGGTGTGTGAACTGGATGTGGGCGGTGGCGCCCGCGCCGAGGATCGCGAACGTGAGCCAGTCCTGCCCCACCGGCAGCGGGGACCGCGCGAACGCGGCGGTGAACCCCGCGATCGACAGCACTTCCATGGTCAGCAGGAAGACGACGAAGCGGCGGGGCCGCGTCCACAGCGCCCAGTGCCGCGGCCACAGTGCCGCGCGGCGCGACGCGGGCCGGTGCCGGTTTCCCGGCGCGTGCGGCGGCGACTGCCCGGTCATGGCATCCGTGTCCGTGCCCGGTGAGGAATGGGAAGTAACGATTTCTGGCGACGGCCGATCCTGGGGAATGAGCGGCACTCGCCAATCCTCTCGCGTGTGTCGGTCGTGGGGGCCCCTCCGAACCGGCCTCCGAAGCCGGATTGGGGAGATCCACGGCGGGACGAAGCAGCGTTGGTGACCGGTATCATCTCACCGCACCGAAGAATGGCGTACGCGAACCCGTCCGACTGTAGCCTGGGGGCAGCACGGATCGCCGTCCCGTCGGCCGGTATTCGAACTCGGTACGAACTTGGCCGTGAGTGGAGGTGTTCTCCCTTGTCCGACCGCGATTTCTGACCTAGAACTGACAGGCCGACGGCACTGATGTCCTGGGGAGGTGCACCGTGTCCGACCGCGACTTCTGAGCCGAGCCCTCGGGCTCGCGCACACCCGGTCCCTGTTACGCGACGGCACCATGTCTTGACCACCCAGGAGGTGTTCGCCATGACCGACCGTGATTTCTAGTCCTTGTCTTCGTGCTCGTTGTCGGATAGCCATTTTCGCCGACCTCACGCCGTGAGTGGCCGGGCACGATCAGGTGATCGTCCTCGGCGAAGCCCGGACGGTCACGGTGTGGTCCGCCGCACCCGTGACCAGGACACGGCGACCGGGATCGTGAGGACCACCCCGGCCGCTCCGGCGAGCGCGATCGTGGTTGTCGCGGACCCGACGAGGTCCGCGACCACGCCGCCCAGCGCCACGCCCACGCCCTGTGCGACGCGCAGGCCCGTGCGGTAGACACCGCCCGCCCCACCGCGGAGTTCGTTGGGCACCCAGGTGATGAACGTGGCCCCGACGGTGATGATGTAAGCCCCGGCGGCCCCCGCGAGCATCAGCAGCAACAGGGCGAACGGCAGTGTCGGAGTGAGGGCGAAGCCGACGAGAACGGCTGCCGCGGCCGTGGCGAGCAGGCCCATCACGCGCCTGCGGTTCTCGGCCGAAACGAACCGCGACAACACGAACGTCCCGAGGATGAACCCCACCGGATCGGCGGCGAGCAGCCAGCCGACGGCCTGCGGGGAGGCTCCGATCTGGTCGGCCAGCGGTGCGGCCAGCCCTTCGGGGATCACCGCGAGCCCCACCAGCCACGACAGCGCCAGCAGCACCCGTAGTCGCCGCTGGCCCCAGACCCACCGGACGGCCGTGAACCAGCCGTCGCCGGGATCGCCCGCGGCCGGACGTGCCCGCACGCACAGCTGGACGAGCGCGGCGGCGACGACGAAACTCGCGGCGTCGAGGGCCAGTGCCCACGACGGCCCCAGCGACGTCACGAGCAGTCCTCCGCCACCGAATCCCGCGAGCATCGCGATGTTGGCGGTGATGCCACGCAGGTCCTGGCTGCGCAGATACAGCTCGTCGGTGAAGATCTCCCTGGTCAGGGCGTTCTGTGCCGCGTTGGCCGGGGCACCTGCGAGCCGGGCCAGCACCACCAGCGCACACAGCGGCGCGAGCGGCATACCGGGGATCGCCATGCCGCCGACCAGAAGTGCCTGCGTGGCGGACGAGATCACCAGCACGGCCTTGCGCGGGTAGCGGTCCGCGATCTGGGCGAGCCCGAGACCGCCTGCGAGAGCGGGAAGGAACGTCAGGGCGTACACCACGGCGGCCCACAGCGCGGAGCCCGTGCGGTTGTACACCATGATGGACAGCGCCACTGTCGTGAGGTGGTCGCCGAGGACGGACTGGGCCTCCGCGATCCACAGCGCCCGGAACTCGCGGTTGCGAAGAGCGTCACTCATCCGGGCCGCTGTCGTGGTAGCTACCAACCTCGTCACCCTGTGCCGAATCGGTTACGTTTTGCGACGTCGGCGCCAACGTTAGTTTTCTTCGCGAAGGCGTGGAGCCGAAGATCGGACGTTACCCGGATCGGACTAACCCGAGCCGGAGTGCCGTGCCGCCCGTCGTGCCACGTCACGGCAGTTCGATGAGTCCCACCGAACCGCCGCGTGTATCCCGCGGCCGATCGCGGATCACTCGTTCGGCGCAGTGCTGCCACCGCTCGGCGCGCGTGCCCGCGGACGGCGGGCCACCCGGGCCGACACTGACGGTGTCCGGGCACGAGCGGGTTCGGACGACGATCGAGCCGCGTGGGGAGACGAGGCACATGAGTGGACAACTCGAAGGCAAGGCCGTGGTGGTGACAGGAGCCGGACGCGGACTGGGGGAGGCGTTCGCCACGCACGCGGCGCAGGCCGGGGCCGCGGTGGTGGTCAACGACGTCGACGCCGAGCTGGCCGAACGGACGGCCGCGAACATCGCCGCGCACGGCGGCAGGGTGGTGGCCAGCGGACACGACGTGGCCGACCCGGGACAGGCGTCGGCGCTGGTCGAGCTGGCTGTCTCGGAGTTCGGCGGCGTCCACGGCCTGGTCAACAACGCGGGCCTGAACTACGAGGCCGTGTCCTGGCAGGACGACCCCGCCGACGTGCGCCGGCTGGTCGAGACGAACGTGCTCGGCGTCATCTACGTCGGCACGGCCGCCGCGAGGGCGATGGTGCGACACGGTGGCGGTTCCATCGTCAACATCTCGTCGGGCGCGTCGTTCGGTCAGCGCAGACTCGCGACCTACTCCGCGAGCAAGGGTGCCGTGGCGTCGTTGACGTACTCGTGGGCGCTCGACATGGAAGAGGTCGGCATCCGCGTGAACGCGGTGTGCCCACTGGCCCACACCCGGATGGTCTGGGCTTCGGAGCGTTCCCTGCGCAACTGCCCGCCCGACCGCACGCCCTCGCGGATCGCCCCGCTCGTGGTGTTCCTGCTCGGCGACGACGCGCACGGCATCACCGGACAGCTGGTCCGCTGCAACGGTTCGGACCTGCACATCGTCGGGCAGCCCTACGTCAAGGAGCCCGTGCTGCGCAGGCCGGTCTGGGACACCACGAGTGTGCGGCGCGCGTTCGCCGAGGTCTTCGCCGCGCAGCTGGAGCCCTACGGACTGGAGAAACGAGTGCCACCGACGATGCGGGAATGGACCGAGAGCGCGGCGGGCGGCCGGATCGCGCGGCCCGGCCATGACCGCAGCGCGTGAGCACGGCCGCTACGTCCGGTAGAGCGCGTCGATGTCCGCGCGGTAGCGGCTGCTGATGACCCGGCGCTTGAGCTTGAGTGTCGGGGTCAGCTCACCGCTGTCGGGCGTCCACGCCTCGGTGAGCACGCGGTATCGCTTGACCTGCTCGGCCCGCGACAGCCGCTCGTTGGCCGCGTCCACGGCGCGGTCGATCTCCGCGCGCACGGCGGGGTGTTCGGCCAGCGAGGGAAGGTCCGATGTCTCGACGCCGCGTGCCGCAGCCCAGCCCGGTGCGATCTCGTCGTCGAGCACGATCAGCGCGGTGACGTAGGGCCGGTCGTCCCCGATGGCCACTGCCTGACCGATCAGCGGGTGTTCCTTCAGCAGCCCCTCGATCCTCGTCGGCGCGATGTTCTTGCCCCCGGCGGTGATGATGAGTTCCTTCTTGCGGTCGGTGATCGTCACGAAGCCGTCCTCGTCGATCGAGCCGATGTCGCCGGTGGCGAACCAGCCCTCGGCGTCGGCAGGAGAGTCGATCGTCCCGTCCTCCCGGAGGTATCCGAGGAACACGATGGGACCGCGGACGAGCAGCTCGCCGTCGTCGGCCACCGCGACCTCCACGTCGGCGATCGGCCGCCCCACCGTGCCGGCTCGGAAGGCTCCGGCGTGGTTGGTGGTGGCCGCGCCGGTGGTCTCCGACAGCCCCCACACCTCGTGGATCTCGATGCCGAGGCCTGCGGCGAAGTGCAGCACTTCCTCCGGCAGAGCGGCGGCGCCGCTGGACGCGAACACCAGCCGGTCCAGGCCCAGCAGTTCCCGTACCGGCGCGAGCACGGTGCGGTCGGCCTCGGCGATGCGCCGGGCCAGTTCGTCCGGCACCTCACGCCCGGCGCTGCGCAACCGGTAACCCTCGCGCAGCAGGGCGTTGGCGGCCAGCAATGTCTCCCTGCGCTGTTGGTCAACTCCGGCGAGCATGTTCTTCAGCCCCGCCACCAGCTTCTCCCACACCCGGGGCACACCGAAGAACGTGTCGGGCCGGACCCGCGCGAGCGCGGCGGCGATCCCGGACGGGTCGGCGAGCGTGTGGACGTGGCCCGCCCGCACCACCGGCATGTAGAGGGAGAGTTCGCGTTCGGCGATGTGGGCGAGCGGCAGGTACGCGATGTTGGACAGGTGCGGGGGCGAGTCGTGCAACGCGTGGACGGCGACGGCCTCGTGGATGGCGTTGCGGTGGGACAGCACGACGCCCTTCGGGACACCGGTCGTGCCCGAGGTGTAGATCATCGACAGCGGATCGTCCGGCCTGACCGCGTCGGTGAGGCGCTCGAACGTCTCCGGGCGGGCCGCGTGCAGGGCGGCCCCGCGGTCGCGCAGGGCGGAGTAGTCGATGAAGTCGACGAACTCGACGGACCGCTCGCCGGCCTCGGCGGCATCGTCCGGATCGAGCACGACGATGTGGCGCAGGTTCGTCAGGTCGTCGAGCACCGGGCGCCACCGCCGTAACTCCGCCTGCCCGGCCAGCACCGCGACGGGCGCGGCGCTGTGGTTGGCGACGTAGCGGATCTGTTCGCTGCTCAGCGTCGAGTACGCGGTACACGGCACGGCGCCGAGGTTGGCGGCGGCGAGGTCGGCGATGAGGTGTTCGGGACGGCTCGGCGCCATGATGAGCATGCGTTGCCCGGAGCGGAGGCCGAGGTCGGACAGTCCCCGCGCGACGGCGGCGACATGTTCGCGTAGCTCGGCCCAGGTCAGCGTGGGACTGTCGGGATCGTCCAGCGACGTCAGTGCCGGCAGTCCGGCGTGCTCGGTGGCGTTGCGGCGCAGCAGTGCGGCGATGGTCCGGCCCTCGACCTCGGCCGCGACGGTGGGCTGGGTGCTCAACGCTGTCCCTCCTCGTCTCCGTGGGCCCACCACCCTATGTAACCTGGGTCACTTTTGTGCAGGCCTGATGTGATCCGGCGTCATCCGGCGGGGTGTCACCGCGGGCGCGCCGGGTACTGCTGGGGCATGAGCGGACGGCAGGACGCGGGCGGCACGGCCGAACAGGTGCTCGACGTCGCGGGGCGCACGTACGCCGACGAGGCGGGCATCACCCTCGCCGACTCGCCGTCGGCGCTGTACCGCCTGCTCGTGCTGTCGGTCCTGCTCTCGGCGCGGATCAAGTCCGACATCGCCGTCGCCGCCGCGAAGGAGCTGTTCCGGGCGGGCTACCGCACGCCCGAGCGGATGCTGGCCGCCTCGTGGCAGAACCGGGTGGACGCGCTCGGCCGCGGCCACTACGTGCGCTACGACGAGAGCACCGCGTCGACGCTGGAGCAGGGCGCGCGGGTCGTCGCCGACACCTACGGCGGTGACCTGCGGCGCATGGCGAAACAGGCCGACGGCGACGTGGCGAGGCTGCGGCGCCTGCTGCGCGAGGTGCCGGGCCTGGGACCGGTGGGGGCGGACATCTTCTGCCGGGAGGCCCAGGCGGTGTGGCCGTGGCTGCGCCCGTTCCTCGACCGCAAGGCCCGTGAGGGCGCGGAGCGGGCCGGGCTGCCCACCGACGTGAGCACGCTGTCCTCGCTGGTGCGGGGTGACGACCTTGCCCGGTTCTCCGCCGCGCTGGTTCGGGTTCGGCTGGACCGGCGGCTCGCCGAGCGGCTGAGCTGAGATTTCGGTCGCTGCCCCGTTTCGGGTGGGGTCGCTTCGGCCACGGTTGTGCCATTCTGGTGACGTGACCGATCAGGTAGTGCATGTCGCCGGACCGGGTGAACCGGTGAACGATCTCACCGCGGTGCTGAGCAAGATCGCGCGGACCCTGGAGCCCGAGGACGACGTCGATACCACCGTCGCGCACATTGTCGCGGCGGCGGCCGGCACCGTGCCCGGCACCGACGAGGCGGGTGTCTCACTGCTCGACCAGGGCAAGATGCGTTCCGTCGCGCCGTCCAGCGACGTGGTGGCGTACCTGGACGACTGGCAGCACCGGCTCGGCGAGGGGCCGTGCGTGGACGCCGTCTTCGAGAGGCCCGCCTACCGCGTCGACGACATCTCCACCGACCCGAGGTGGCCCCGTTTCGGCGCGAAGGCCGCCGAGGCTGGCATGCTCTCGATCATCGGCTTCCGGCTGTTCACCGACAGCACCACCATCGGCGCGCTCAACCTGTACGCCCGCCGCGCGAACGCCTTCGACGAGGACGCCGAACGCATCTGCGAGCTCTTCGCCGCCCATGCCGCCGTGGCGCTGGCCGGGTCGAAGGGCATCGAGCAGTTGCAGGTGGCGCTGCGGACCCGCGACGTCATCGGGATGGCCAAGGGCATTCTGATGGAACGGCACGGTGTCGACGCCGACCGCGCGTTCGAGTTGCTCGTGGCCGCCTCGCAGCACGCCAACGTCAAGCTCCGCGACGTGGCGAGCTGGCTCGTCGACGGGTCGTCGCGGCGAACGTGAGCAACGGGGCCGACCGTGCGGCTCATGCCGTGCCGACCACGAGGGCGACCGTGTAGCCCTTGTCGTGGCGCCGCGTCAGCACCCGGTCGCACACCTGGTGCGTGATCCACAGCCCCAGCCCGCCCTCGGTCCGGTCACGTCGGGCCGGGACGAGGCCGGTGAACGGGTCGGCCGGGCCGGCACCGCCGTCGGTGACGGTGACCACGACCCGGCCGGGCTCGGCCCACAGCCGGACCCTGACCGGCGCGAGGCCGTGGTGGAGCGCGTTGCTCACCGTCTCGCTCACCGCCAGAACCAGGCCCTCCGCGCGCGGGAGGTCGAGATCCGCTTCGCTGGCGCACCGCTGCGCCGCCTCCCTGGCCCGGTCCGGGCGAGGGTCGTGCAGGGTCACCGTCGCGGGCCCCGACGGAACCCCTTCGGCGGTCAGATCGGGCTCGTGCTCGGCGAGGAAGGTGCGCGGGTCGGTGAAGCCGGGGCTGCGGATCTGGCCGCCGCCGGGAGCCACGAGCCACGGATGGGTGCGCCGGACGTCGTCGAGCACCGCCGCCGGTACGACCCGCCCGTCGTAGAGGCACAGACTCCACAGCGGGAGGTCGTCGAAGAGTTCGTTGATGGCGGCCTCGTAACGCGCCCACGGAGACCAGATCGTGCTGTGACCGGGATCGTCGAGTTCGCCCACCAGCCGCACCCGGTCGGCGCCGTCCTTGACGTGCTGGGTGAGCAGATCGCGGTAGTGGCGCACCGTGGCGGCCGGGGTGGCGTACGCGTCGGCCTGGTCGAGGAAGGTCACCGGCGTGGTCACCGGCAGGGCGCGCCGCAGCAGGGCCGCACGTCGCGGGCGCAACGCCGCCAGCGTGACCTCCCCGCCGGTGACCCCGTCCCGCAGGAAGGGCACCACGATCGCGAGGAACTCCTCGTCGCTGTGATGGACGGCGGCCGTGTGGTGGTGGCCACCCGGCATCGTCGTGTCGTGTGGGCTCATCACGACGCGCCCGCTCGGATCGTTCCCGGCGCGACGCGTGTTGGCACCGAGCCGAAACGTCGTCGACGGCCTACCATCGGTAGCTGTGCCGTCCGAGGTGTGAGCCGGGGCAGGGGAGGGCTGTCGTGAGCGGCGAGGGAGAACTGGTCGCGGGACGGTACCGGCTGTGCTCGCGCATCGGCCAGGGAGCCATGGGCATCGTGTGGCGTGCCTTCGACGAGGTGCTCGACCGGCAGGTGGCGCTCAAGGAACTCCGGCTCGACCCGGGCGGGGACGACACCGCGGCCCAGGAAGCGGCCCTGGCCAGGGCCATGCGGGAGGGCCGGGTCGCGGCCCGGCTGCGGCATCCGCATGCCGTCACCGTGCATGACGTCGTCACTCACGAGCGGACTCCCTGCCTGATCATGGAGTTCCTTCCTTCGCGCAGCCTGTCGACGTGGATCACCGAGCGTGGGCCGCTGCCCGCCGGGCAGGTGGCCGCCATCGGCGCCCAGGTGGCGTCGGCGCTGGCGGCGGCACACGAGGACGGCATCGTGCACCGCGACGTCAAGCCGGGCAACATTCTGGTCACCGACGACGGCATCGCCAAGATCGCGGACTTCGGCATCTCCCGAGCCGACGGGGAGGGCACGGTCACCGGCCGCGGTGTCATCGCGGGTACACCTGCCTATCTCTCACCCGAAGTCGCCGATGGCGGTCAGGCGGAACCGTCGTCGGACGTCTTCTCGCTCGGCGCGACGTTGTATCTGGCGGTGGAAGGAGTTCCCCCGTTCGGCGACGCCGCAAACACGATCGCGCTCCTTGTTCGGATCGCTCACTCCGAGCCCGACCCTCCGCGCCGGGCGGGGCCGCTCACCGACCTGTTGCTGGCGATGCTCCGCCGCGACCCGCGCGACCGGCCCACGATGCGACAGGTTCACGACGCGCTCGCCGCCGTGGCCGAGGGCCGAGCCGCCACGGTGCCCGGGCCCCGGCGCCGAACACTGCTGCTCACAGCGCCGGTCCGGCGACGGGTCCCCTCCCGTGCCGCGGCGACGGGAGCCGTCGCGGTGGTGCTGGTCGCCGTCGGAATGGTCATCGGTGCGGCGCTGAACACCAACCGGTCGCAGGGCAGCGCCGTCGCCGCACCGGCGGCGTCGGGGTGTGCCGCGCAGCTCACCGTGACCAACCGGTGGCCCGGCGGCTACCAGGGTGAGGTGCGGATCACACCGGACGAGGCGGCGATCGTCGGCTGGGAGGTCACCTGGCCGCTGCCCGCCGAGCACGAACTCAGCGACGTGTGGAACGGCACCCCGGCGAGCCACGGCGACACGGTCCGCGTCGGGGACGCGGGGTGGAACGCCGCTGTCGAGCGCGGCGCGACGGCCACCTTCGGCTTCGTGGCCCGCGCGCCGGAGGGGACGACGTCCCCCGTGGCCCCGGGGGACCAGGTGCTGACCTGCGTGGCGAACTGACACCGTGTCCGCAGCCCAGGTAGCCGTGTCCGCAGTCTGCGTAGCCGTGTCCGCACCGTGCGAGGCAAACACGACTACATAACCTGCGGACACGGCAGGTCGTGGCGGGGCAGCACCTGGTCGAGGTGGTGACTCAGCACCGCGAGTGCCTCCTCGGCGCCGAGCCTGCCGACGAGCACGCTGGTCCCGAGCCCGTGCCCGAGGTTGACGAGCAGGGCGGCCTCCCGCGCGGGGTCGAGGTGCCGCACGAGTTCACCGGTGTCGCGAGCACGTTCCAGCGTGTCCGCGAGCCGCCGCTCCAGCCGTTCGGGACCGGCGAGGAAAGGGCGGTGCGCCAGCTCGCTGTCGGTCATCGCGAGGACCGCGTAGGAGGTCCAGACGAGGTGAAAGATCCGGCTCTCGCCGTCGGTGGGCAGTGCCTCGGCGAGGAACTGCTCCACGTGGTCGCGCGCGGTCGGTCGCGCGGGCAGCGAGGCCAGTCGCGCGTTCCACCGGTCGTGGCTGCGCCGTTCGAGGTGCTCGAGCGCCGCGTTCAGCAGTGCGGCCTTGGTGTCGAAGTAGTACTGCACCAGCCGTAGCGACATTCCGGCCTCCGCGGCGACCGCCCGCATCGTCGCCGCGGCGAGACCCTGACGTTCGACGACCCGCAGTAGCGCCTCGACGAGCGCGGCCCGACGTTCTCCATGATCCACAGTCCGGGGCACCCGGCACCACCTCTCGTTGTGGTACAAGCGTATATGATACGTCTGTATCAGGAAGAGGTGTCATGCTCGTACTCGTCCTGGCCTGCGCCGCCCAGTTCCTCGTCGTTCTCGACGTCTCGATCGTCACCGTCGCGCTGCCCTCGATGGAGGCTCAGTTCGAGCTCGGTGCGGCGGGTGCGCTGTGGATCGTCAACGCCTACGTGCTCGCCTTCGCGGGTCTGCTGCTGGCAGGCGGCCGGGTCGCCGACCTCGTCGGTCACCGCCGCGCGTTCCTGACCGGTGCGACGGTGTTCACCGTGGCGAGTCTGGTCGGCGGACTCGCTCCCGAAGCCGGGGTCGTCGTCGCCGCACGGGCGGGCCAGGGGCTCGGGGCGGCGGTCCTCGCGCCGGTCACGCTCACGATCCTCACCACGACCGTGCCCGAGGGGACCCGGCGCCATCGCGCGCTGGCGGTCTGGACCGCGGTCGGGCTGGCAGGTGGAACAACGGGGAACCTGATCGGCGGGGTGCTCACGGAGTACCTGTCGTGGCGCTGGGTGTTCCTCGGCAACGTCCCCCTTGGCGTGGTCGCCGTGCTGCTCGCGGTGCGGGCGTTGCCGCCGGACGCGCCGCCGCGACGACGGGACCCCGTCGATGTGCGCGGGACGTTGCTGGCCACGGTCGGGCTGGTGGCGCTCACGTTCGGCATCGTGCGCGCGGGCACGCACGGGTGGAACTCGCCGCCCACGCTTGCCGCGCTCGGCGTCGCCGTCGCAGCGCTCGCGGTGTTCGCCGTCGTCGAACGCCGGTACGCGCGGGTGCCGCTGTTGCCCCCACGGCTGCTCGCGACGAGGTCGGTCGCGCGCGGCAACGTCGTGTTGCTGCTCGCTGGCGCGTGCCTGAACCCGATGTGGTACTTCCTCACGTTCGCGATGCAGGACGTCCTGCGTCTGTCACCGCTGGAGACCGGCCTCGGGTTCGTGCCCCACGCACTGCTCACGATCGCCGTGGGAGTCAGGCTGACGCCGTGGCTGATGCGGCATGTGGCCGCTCGCACGCTGATCGTGGCCGGTGCGAGTGTGGCCGCGGTGGGGTTCGGCTGGCAGGCCGGGGTCGGACCGGGTATGACCTATGCGGAGGCGATGCTCGGTCCCGCGGTGCTGATCGCGGTGGGTGGCGGCCTGCTCAACACGCCGCTCACCGCCGTGGCCACCTCCGGAGTGCGCCACGAGGACGCGGGCGCGGCCTCCGGACTGCTGAACACGACGAAACAGGTAGGTGGGGCACTCGGCCTCGCCGCGTGGGTGACGGTGGCGGGTGCCGATCTCGGGCTGGCGTTTCACCTCCTGGCCGGGTCGATGCTGGTCACCGCGTTGGCCGCGATGGCGTTGCCGAACGGGGCGGGCCACACCGGGCGGCACGAGTCACTCGGTCGCGTAACGGATGATGCCAGTGGGTAACCGGCCCGCGTGAGCGAGACAGAGGAGCAGGCGCAGATGGCGCCGTCGGAGGACAGCACGCCGGACAGCGACGACCGCGACCGGGACGACCGTGGTGAGCGGTCGGTGGTCGTGGTCGGGTTGCTCTGCGACCCCGGACTGCCGAGCGACACGGTCGCGAAGTTCGTCGACGACTTCCGGCAGGAGTTGTCCTCCCACATCACCGACGAGGTCGATTGGGAGGTGCGGACCCGCACCGAGCCGGTGGAACTCGACGAGAACGGCCAGGTGCCGATCATCCAGTTGGCGGAGCACATGCGCCCGCAGCTCGGCTGGGACCTGCTCGTGTGCGTCACCGACCTTCCCCGGTCGCTGGGTTCCCAGCCCGTGGTCGCGGACATGAGTGTGCGGCACGGGGTGGCGCTCGCCTCCCTGCCCGCGTTGGGTGCGGTGGCGCTGCGCAGGCGGCTGCGGGACACGCTGCTCTATCTGGTCGGCGAGCTGGGGCGCGCCGAGGCGCTGGGGTACCGGGCAGGCCGCGATCGGCGCAGGGCGGGCGGCCGGTCCGCGCCCGTGCGCTGGATGGACAACCCGGACGCCGAGATCGAGGTGAGCCTGTCTCTCATCGGCTGGCGGGGCCGCCTGCGGCTGCTGGCCGGAATGGTGCGGGACAACAAGCCGTGGCGGCTGGTGCCCGAACTGTCCACCGCGCTGGCCGCCGGGTTCGCGGCGGCGGCGTTCGGCATCTTCTACAGCAGTATCTGGCTGCTCGCCGACGCGCTGAGCGTCACCCGGCTCGTGGTGATCAACGTGTTGGCGGTCGTGGCGATGATCGTGTGGCTGATCGGCTACAACAAGCTGTGGGAGCCGCGATCGTCGTCGCCCAAGGAGAAGGCGCTGCTCTACAACATGGCCACCGTGGCGTCGATGGCCGTCGGTGTCACGGCGTCATACGTGGTGCTGTTCGCGGTGACCCTCGCAGGGGCGGTCGCGGTGATCGAGTCGGGCTATCTCGCGCAGTCACTGGGTCATTCCTCCGGTGTCTCCGACTACCTGCAGCTCGCGTGGCTGTCGAGTTCGATGGGCACGGTCGCCGGTGCTCTCGGGTCGAGCCTGGAGAGCGAGGACGCCGTGATGCGTGCCGCCTACAGCAAGCGCGAGCGCGAGCGCAGGCGGCTCGCGAAGGAGTCCGGCGACGACTCGTCGGAGTCCGATGGACGGTGAGCCGTCGCGTCCCCCGGAGTCGGCCGCCGAGGATCGCCTGCGGTGGAACGCCCGCTACCGGCGGGCGACGCCGTCGTTCGAACCCCATCCGCTGGCCGATGCCGCCTGGGCTGCGGGGCTGCCACCCGGGCCGGTGCTGGAGCTGGCGTGCGGCCGGTCCGGCAGTGCGCTCGCCCTGGCCGAGCGGGGCAGGCACGTGCTGGCGGTGGACGTCTCCGACGTGGCATTGGCGCAGCTGGCCTGCCGGGCTCGGCAGCGGCGCCCGGCCGGGCAGCTGGCGTGCGTGCGGGCCGATCTCAGGACCTTCGTGCCGCGGCGAGCCACGTGCGCGCTGGTGCTGAGCACGCGGTTCTGGGATCCCGACGTGTTCCGCACCGCCAGGCAGGCCGTGCTGCCCGGCGGGCTGCTCGCCTGGGAGGCACTCGCCGACAGCGAGGAGGCCGGAGCACAGCCGCGGCCGTACCGCGTGCGCCACGGCGCGCTCGGCGCGGCGCTGGGCCCCGGGTGGGAGGTGCTGGCGCAACGGCGGGGGCCGCACGGGACGACGAGCGTGCTCGCGCGTGCGACCCCGTGACGGCGACCGGATGCGGGGCGGCCGGTCAGCAGCCGGTCAGGTCAGCGTGTTGCCGCCGTTGACCGCGATGCGCTGCCCGGTGACGTAGCCCGCCCGCTCGGACGCGAGGTAGGCCACCGCGCCCGCCACGTCCTCCGCGGTGCCCTGGTGGCCCAGCGGGACTCCGGCGGCGTAGTCCGCCTTGTCCTGGTCCGTCGAGTCGTGATGGCGATCGGTCGGGATCCAGCCCGGCGCGACCAGGTTGACGGTGATGCCGTCGCCGCCCAGTTCCCGCGCCCACGACCGGGTCAGCCCGAGCTGGGCGCCCTTCGCCGCCACGTAGGCGCTGGAGTCGGGAACGCCGAGTTCGACCACCTCGGAGCCCACGTGGACGATTCGCCCCCAGCGCCGCTCCCGCATCCCGCCGATCACCCGCTGCGCCAGCAGCAGCGGGCTCTTGACGAAGAACTCCAGCTGGTCGAGCATGTCGCGCCAGCTCAGTTCCGCCAGCCCGAGCAGCGGTTGCGGCCCCGTCGCGTTGAGCACGAGCACGTCGATCCGCCCGAACT
The DNA here is from genome assembly GCF_005862235.1 of Saccharomonospora piscinae. Lineage (GTDB taxonomy): Bacteria > Actinomycetota > Actinomycetes > Mycobacteriales > Pseudonocardiaceae > Saccharomonospora > Saccharomonospora piscinae. The sequence goes on from NZ_VCEK01000003.1 coordinate 698,149, forward strand.
CCTCGACCACGGCGTCGTGCAGCCGGTCGACCTCCGCCTCGTCGGTGACATCCGCGCGGAACACCTCCGCCCGCCCGCCCGCCGCGGCGATGCGCTCCCGCAGCGCGTCCGCCGAGTCCTTGTCGCGCGCGAAGTTGATCGCGACCGCGAAGCCGTCCTCCGCCAGCGTGGTGGCGATCGCGGCCCCCAGCCCCCGCGACGCTCCCGTGACCAGCGCGACCCTCGTCGTGTCCGTCATCGTCTGCCCCTCGTCGGTGGTGAGTCCCGGCCACGCTAGCGGCTTTCCGAGGGGATTCGGGGTGCGATTGGTGGTCGTTCTCGGGGTTTCTCCCGATGCGGGAGCCCACCACACGATCGACACTGGAGACATGGAGAACACCGCGACCACCAGGACCCTGACCCGCGCACGCGACAACCGCGTGCTGGGTGGCGTCTGCGCGGGCATCGCCCGCCGTTACGGCTGGAAACGCCGCAATGTGCGCCTGGCGTTCATCCTGTCCTGCGTGCTGCCCGGACCGCAGTTCCTGCTCTACGTGGCGTTGTGGCTGGTGCTGCCCGAAGAGGCGTGAAGCCCGCGCTCACCAGTGGGCGGGATGCGCCACCGCAGGGGGGAGCAGGGTCGCCGCATCGCCGCGCGCCGCGTTCACCTGCGGCTGTGTGAGGAAGAACGCCCCGGTGAGATCGGCGCTCCGCAGGTCGGCATCGCGCAGGTCGGCACCCAGGAAGTCGCAGACGCGCAGGTTGGCGCCCCGCAGATCGGCGGCGATGAGCAGCGCGCCGCGAAACGTCGTGCCGCGCAGCGAGGCGTCACGCAGCCGGGCTCCGGCGAGGTCGGCACCGCGACGGTCGTGGCCCCGCCCGCGCACGAGATCGCTGACCTCGGCCAGGAGCGGGCCGACGGCCTGCCGCGCGGCGGCCACGTCGGTGGCGGCGACCGCGTCGGCATCGGCGCCCGCGAGTGCGTCGATCCGCTCGTACTCGGACAGCAACCGTGCCCGTAGCCGCGGGTCGTCCGTCAGTGTCCGGCCCTCGGCGAGGTACCACAGCACTTCGTGCAGATGACGGGCCACGCCGAACGCCGCGAACGTGCGGCGCGCCAGTTCCGGGTCGTCGCGCCAGGACACGTCGTCGCCGGCCGCCGCGGTGATGCGCTGGCCCGCGCCGAAGCAGTCGAACACGGCGCACCCGACGAACCCCCTCGGCCGCAACTCGGCGTGAACCCGGCAGCGGAACGTCTCGTCGAGGTGCGTGCAGGGCGTGCCCGCGTCCTTGTCGGACGGGAAACCCGCGGCGGCCGAGAACGGCAGCGCCACGCAGCACAGACCCGCGCACCGGGAACAGTCGGCCCGCAACGCCATCGCGGGCGAGCTGCCCGGCATCCCCATCACGTCCTCACCGTCGGCCAGTGGTGCCTTAGAGCCCCTAACACATTGGTCTGTTCGGCTCGCGACGCCCAGACAGCGCCTCGCCGCGTTGGAGGATCGCCCACGTACTTCCAGTACGCGGACGCCCCTCCGCCTTGCGAGCCTGGGCCCCCGCCGGGGACGCTCGCCACCCCGGTAGGGGACCGCCTGGCCGCCGCTCCCTGATCGAACGCCAATGTGTTAGAGGCTCTTAGGCGATTCTTCCGCACCGGGTGTGTCGCCCAGGTGTGGGGTTCACCCGGGGCCGAGGCGGCGAATGGCCTCGACCGGGTCGGCGTCGAGCCACCCCCGCACGGTGGGCGCGGAGCCGTCGATCAGCCTGCCGAAGAGCCCGACCACCGCGTCCTCGAGTGCGTCGCCGGTCGGTGCCACCAACGTCGCGATCCGCGCTTCGGGCACGGTGGCCGTCGCGTGCCCGCTCGTGAGCGCCGCGATGAGCAGGGCCTGCTCCGCCGCCAGGCGCAACCTCCCGCACACCGGCAGAAACGGTTCCGCGATGCTGAGTGTGGCGGCCACCGCCGCGTCACCCGCGTGGGTGGACAGGGCGCGCGCCAGCGCCGAGGCCACGTCGGTGCGCACGGCGTTCGGGGCGGCGGCACGGCCGAGGTGGGCGTTCCACGCGACCCGGTGTACGGCGGTCAGCGGTGCCTCGATCGCGTCGGCGGCTTCGGCGATCGCGCGCACGGGTGTGTGCTCGGTCAGGCTGGCCGCCGCGAGCGCCAGTGACGGGACGAGCCGCAGCCACGCCGGGGTGTAGACGCGGACCAGCCAGTCCATGGCCAGCATCGAGCGCATCCGGTCCTTGCCGTCGTCGGCCGTGCCGACCAGTGCGGGGACGAAGCGCTTCAGCCGCTGGCGTTTCGCGAACGGCAGCCGGTCACCCAGCACCGTCGCGGTGGCGATCAGTACTCCCGACACGCTTTCCGGCCGGTCGGAATGGCGTTCTCCGGCGAACCACGCCGCAGCCTCCGGCAGGCTCACCGCTTTCGTCCTGGCCGGCGTCGCCCTGCGCGTGAGGGTGATCGACTCCAGGTCGCACGTCTGCATCACCGAACTCCCGTTCCCCCACTCCCGATTGGAATAATCCGGGAAACTCCACGATCGCGGAACCGTGCGGTCTCCGGCAAGCAAGTCACCCGGACAGCCGTGCCCGCGCCGCGCGGGACCTCGCCATGACGTCGGTCACCGAGCCGTATCTCCCGCCCGCCGACCTCACTTACTCTCCGGTAACACGACGCCGGGTCAAGCCAGGAGGACCGCACACATGGTGCACACCAAGTTCTGCGACGTCTTCGGCGTCGACCATCCGATCGTGCAGGGCGGCATGCAGTGGGTGGGGCGTGCCGAACTCGTGTCGGCAGTCGCGAACGCCGGGGGACTCGGATTCCTCACCGCGCTCACCCAGCCCACACCGGAGGCGCTCGCCGACGAGATCGCGCGCTGCCGCGAGCTGACGGACCGGCCGTTCGGTGTGAACCTGACGATCCTGCCCGCCATCAACCCGCCGCCGTACGCCGAGTACCGGGACGTCGTCATCGACGCCGGCGTCCCCGTGGTCGAGACGGCGGGCGCCAACCCGGCCGAACACCTGCCCGCGTTCCGCGCGGCCGGCGTCAAGGTGCTGCACAAGTGCACGAGCGTCCGCCACGCCGTCAAGGCGCAGGAACTGGGCGTGGACGGCGTGTCCATCGACGGGTTCGAGTGCGCGGGCCACCCCGGTGAGGACGACATCGGAGGGCTGGTGCTCATTCCCGCGACAGCGGACCGGGTCAGCGTGCCGATCGTCGCCTCGGGTGGGTTCGCGGACGCGCGGGGGCTCGTCGCGGCTCTGGCCCTCGGCGCCGACGGCATCAACATGGGCACCCGCTTTCTCGCGACGCGCGAGGCACCCGTGCACGACAACGTCAAGCGCAGGCTCGTGGACGCCACCGAACTCGACACCGAGCTGATCTTCCGGCCGCTGCGGAACACCGCGCGCGTCGCGAGCAACGCGGTGAGCAAGGAGGTCGTGCGCATCCTGGACGAGGGCGGCGAGTTCGCGGACGTGCGTGAGCTCGTCGCGGGTGTGCGCGGGCGGGAGGTGCTGCGGACCGGTGACCTCGACGACGGCATCTGGACCGCGGGCACCGTGCAGGGGCTGATCCACGACGTCCCGACGGTCGCGGACCTGATCGAACGCATCGTGACGGAGTCGGACGCGCTCGTGCGCGACCGACTGACCCCGGCGCTGCCGTGTCCGCAGCTCCGGTAGCCGTGTCCGCAGTCCCCGTAGCCGTGTCCGCAGTTCCGGTAGCCGTGTTCGCAGATTGAGTCGACGGCAGGGCGGATCATTCGTCGCAGCCGAGGCCGTCCCCGTCGGCGTCGAGGCCGTGCGGGTCGCCGTGGGGCAGCGGGATGTTGTTCTCCGGCAGGTCGGCGCAGTCGAGGTCAGGTCCCGGCACCGCCGGGTCCGGTGCCGGCGCGGGTTCCGAGGTCGCGGGCGGCTCCGAGGGCACCTCGGGTGCCACCGGCTCCGGTGGTGGAGGAACGACGGGGGCAGAGTCCTGGGGTGTGGTCGACGTCGACGTCGAGGGCTCTCGGGCAGCGCAGGCGCTCCACAACCCGGCACCGGCGCTCCGGGCCCGCGACTCGGCAGCCTCGAATTCGCTCCGGTGAGCTTGGTTGGGAAGGACGGTCAGGGCTTCGGCGTGCCCTGACTCGACCAGCGTGCCGTTCACGAACACGCCCGCGTCGTTCCACAGGTACGCGAGGTGCCGTCCGTACCGGTCGGTCAGCTCCTGGTCGCGAGTCGTCCACACGGTGCTGCCCACAGGAGCGAGCCGCCCGAGCGATGCGGTGGCCTCGGGTCCGAAGCACTCGGTCGTCTCCGGGGTGTCGACCCCGACAAGACGCACGTCGACCGTGCCTGCCCGAAGTGCCGGGCCTGGTGCGACGGCGGTCAGTTCGAGCGTGTCGCCGTCGACCACGTGCTCGACCTTCGCAGGCTGAGAGCCCACGGGCACGCCTGGCGGAACGGGCGGGGCTTCGGGCGGTGGGAACGATGCCGTACTCGACGTCGGCCCAGGAGGCGGGAGGTCGGTTTCGGTTGGCCCGGACGTCGGCGTCGGGCCGCCTCCGACACACGCGGCGCCGAGAACGGCGGCAGGCCAGCACAGCATCAGGGTGCGCGCCGATCGAGCGAGCCGTGCCGCTCGAAGCGGTGGAGTGGCGGAAGACATGCCGTACCTCCCGAGTCCACGCGGCCACTTCGATCGGCCGCGTGCGGAAGAAGTCGCGAACGGCGTGTCCTGTGCAACACCGCCACCGTGTCCGCAGCTCAGGTAGCGGTGTCCGCACCGCGCGATGCGGACACGGCTACGCAGGCTGCGGACACGGCTGCCGGGTTACTCCTCACCCCGGCCGGGGGCCGACAGTGCCGGGATGTCCGCATGGTCCTGCAAGGCCCCGACGACCGCGTCCACCGCCGCGCGGGGCGCCGTTCCGCGGCGGACCACGATGGTGACGTTGCGGTGTACCGGTGTGGCGAGCTCCCGGGTCACGACCGAGTGGCCGGAACCGGCGGCGAGCGCGGGCAGCAGTGCGACCGACCTGCCCGCCTCGACGTGCTGCAGCAGCAACAGGTAGTTGCCGAACCGGCACACCACCCGCGGTTCGAAGCCGGACTCCCGGCACAGCCTCAGCGTGAGGTCGGCCATGTAGGAGCCCGGCCGGTCGCAGGCCCACGGCTCCTCGGCGCAGGCCGCGAGGTCCACCACTCTGCGTCGCGCGAGTGGGTGGCCCCGCGGAAGCACGAGGACCACCGGGTCCGACCCCAACGGGATGATCTCCAGGTCCCGCCCCCACGGGAACTCGACGTAGTCGGTGGTCGTCACGATCACGTCCAGCTCCCCGGTTCGCAGGGCCGCCCCACTCTCGTGCGGTTCGGCCTCGACCAGCTCCACCTGCAGGTGCGGCTCCGCGTGGGCGAGCTGGGTGGTGGCCGGAACAGCGAGCGGGTGGATCGCGCTCTGGAACACCCCGAGCCGGACGATCCCGATCGGCTCGTCGTTGAGCGCCCGCAGCTCGGCCTCCGTCTCGGTCATCAGGTCCAGAATCTGGCGCCCCCGGCGAGCCAGGACGACACCTGATCGTGTCAGGCGCACCCGGCGTCCCGACCGTTCCAGGAGCCGGCTGCGGGTCTCCGTCTCCAGCACAGCCAGTTGCTGCGACACCGTCGACGGGCTCAGGTGCAGTGTCTCGGCCACGGCGCGAACGGTGCCGAGGCTGTCGAGCAGGCCGAGCAGGCGCAGGCGCCACGGATTCAGCATCCGCCCATTGTGCGGCTTTGTCGAACAGCGTCGTGGCGAATGTGCGATGGACGCACGGTGACGTTCGTTCGTAGCGTCGAGGGCATGCTGGATGACACCGCACCCGAACGCTTCCTGGTCCGTTACGCCGGCCGCGGCGCCTTCAGTCCCGGGATCATCGACCGTGCCGAAGGCAGTTCGGTGTTCACCGAGGACGGGCGCGAACTCCTTGACTTCACCTCGGGACAGATGAGCGCGATTCTCGGGCACACACACCCCGAGATCGTGGCGACCGTCCGCGAGCAGGTCGGCAGGCTCGATCACCTCTACAGCGGGATGGTGAGCCGCCCGGTCCTCGATCTCGCCCGGCGACTGGCGGCGACGCTGCCCGAGCCGCTGGAGAAGGCGCTCCTGCTGACCACCGGCGCGGAGGCCAACGAGGCCGCCCTGCGGATGGCCAAACTCGTCACCGGCGGACACGAGGTCGTCTCGTTCGCCCGATCGTGGCACGGCATGACGCAGGCCGCCGCCAGTGCCACCTACAGCGCGGGACGGGCCGGGTACGGGCCGTCGGTCCCGGGCAACTTCGCGTTGCCGGTTCCCGACGCGTTCCGGCCGGACATCGTCGACGGCGACGGAAACCTCGACTGGCGCCGTCAACTCGATCTCGGATTCGATCTCATCGACGCCCAGTCGGTGGGCAGCCTGGCGGCCTGTCTGGTCGAGCCGGTGCTGAGTTCGGGCGGAGTGATCGACCTTCCGCCCGGCTACCTCGCCGCGCTGCGCGACAAGTGTCACGAGCGTGGCATGCTGCTGATCCTGGACGAGGCACAGACGGGGCTGTGCCGTACCGGAGACTGGTACGCCTTCGAGCGCGACGGCGTCGTGCCGGACATCCTCGTCCTGTCGAAAACTCTGGGCGCGGGGCTGCCGCTGGCGGCGGTGCTGACGAGTGCCGACATCGAGCAACGGGCCCACGAACGCGGGTTCCTGTTCTTCACCACGCACGTCAACGACCCGCTCCCTGCCGCGGTCGGCAACACGGTGCTGGACGTCCTGACCCGCGAGCGCCTCGATCTGCGTGCGCGCGAGCTGGGTTCCCTGCTGCGGGACGGCCTGCGGGATCTCGCGGTCCGGCATCCGGTCATCGGTGACGTCCGTGGCCGCGGTCTTCTGGTCGGGTTGGAACTGGTCCCGGAGGCCGGGGCCGCGAGATCGGACGCGGACAAACTCGGTGCCGCCGTCACCCGGCGTTGCGCGGAACTGGGCCTGCACATGAACATCGTGCAGTTGCCGGGGATGGGCGGAACATTCCGGATCGCGCCACCACTGACCGCCACCGACGGCGAGATCGAGCGAGGAGTGGACATCCTTGGACGTGCACTGTCCGATGTGACGGGCTGACGTCCAGTGCCACCGCGTCATCCATTCCGAACGAAGGATGTCACGGGAGATCGGTGACGTGGTGACACTGCCGGGGGCGGACCGACGGTGCTGAGATCGAAGGCGTCGCTCGGGCGGCCGTGGTCGGCACCGAGCGACTCACGACATCCGTCCGTTGTGGTCCGGGAGGAACCGTGCGCAAACCCGTCCTCGCGCTTGTCGCCGCCGCCGTGGTGGCACCGTTGACGCCAGTGGTGGCTTCGGCGGCCACCGCATCATCGAGCACGCTGCGCTGGGGTGAGTGCCCGGCAGACGTCGCGCGACCCGGTCTGGAGTGCTCGACGCTCGACGTTCCACTGGACTATCGCGATCCTGGTGGGGAAACGATCGAGATCGCCGTGTCGAGGCTGGCGAGTGCCGACCCGGACGAGCGCAGAGGAGTGCTGTTCACCAACACCGGCGGACCGGGGGGTGCGGGTCTCGAATTTCCGGCCATCCTGCGCGATGACCTCAGCGTGCCGGAGGCGGTGCTGGACAAGTACGACATCATCGGCATCGACCCACGCGGGGTGGCGCACAGCACGCCGGTGACATGCGATCTGACACTGGCGGAGCACCCGACCAACATTCCCCTGTTCGCTCGTAATCCGGCCGATGTCGCCGACGAGGCCGAGCGGGTGGCCGCGGTCGCCGAGAAATGCGGATCGTCGGAGACGGCGTCGCTGCTGCCGCACGTGACCACCGCCAACACGGCGCGCGACATGGATCGGGTCCGCGAAGCGCTGGGGGAGGAGACGGTGTCGTACTTCGGCATCTCCTACGGCACCTATCTCGGTTCCGTCTACACGTCGATGTTCCCGGAGCGCAGCGACCGCTTCCTGCTCGACAGCGCGACCGGGCCCCACGGGTGGGATCATTCGCACTCGCGGATGCTCGGCCGGGGTGTGGAGGACCGTTTCCCCGATTTCGCGGCGTTCGCCGCCGCACGGCCCGAGTACGGTCTCGGCGAGACACCTCGCCAGGTGCGAAAGAAGTACTTCGAGATCGCCGCGAAGCTGGACGCGGAGCCGAGGCCCGACGGTTACGACGGCCAGGCTTTCCGCCATGTCACGTTCGCCAACCTCTACTTCGACCGGAATCTACCCGCGCTGGCCGAGACCTGGCGCGCGCTCGACACCGGTGAACCGGTGCCTGCGTCGGCCGGTACGAAGGACCAGGCCGCGCCCGCCTCCGGAATTCCCTCGGACAACTACGTGGCCAGCCAGCTCCACGTGATCTGCAACGACTCCGATTGGCCCGAGAACGTCTGGACCTACCAGTTCCATGTCGCGGTGGACCGGCTTCGCCATCCGATGTTCGGCGCGGCAGGAGCCAACATCACGCCGTGTGCGTTCTGGCCGTCGGAACCGGCCGAGCCTCAGGTGGACATCACCGACGAGGGCCCGGCGAACGTGCTGATCGTGCAGAACCGGCGCGATCCGGCCACGCCGCTGGCCGGGGCCCGGCAACTACGCGAAGCCTTCGGCGACCGGGCCAGGATGGTCACGGCCGACCAGGGCGGGCATCTGGCTTATCTTCAGCTGGACAACCAGTGCCTGAACGACCTCGCGACGGACTTCCTGGTGACCGGCGAGCGCCCGAACCGTGACGTCGCCTGCGAAGCCGAACCGGCCTAATAAAAGAAAAGTCGTGGACAGCGAAAAACCCCAGGCCGTGTGACCTGGGGTTGCTGTGCGCCATCAGGGACTCGAACCCCGAACCCGCTGATTAGCAGGCGCCCCTTTGTGATGTTGCCCGACATTCGTCAACCACTCCCGCTACCTGCATAGATGTCGACCGTGGGCCACCTTGGCGTGCCGTCGTTTGCGGTCCTTTGGATTGGGTTACGGTTGGCTCCCTGCCTGCACGTGGATGGTCGCGCTTGCCATCCGAGAGGCCTGATCCGGGGAACTCCACGGGGTCAAGATCACCCCTATTTAGAATGCTAGTCGAAAATCTTCGATCTTTTGTCGAATCTGAGTGGAAGGGTCTTCGAGTGCTGCTTTCATTGTCAACATCTGACCAAGGTCGTCATTATCCAGGATGATAATCATTTTCTTATGCATATACCATTGTTCTCGGATAGTTACTTCGGCGCTGTCGCTTTTGGCGCCCTGGGTAACGATCATCCCGAACAGTCCCGAACCATGTGGCGACAAGTAGTTTGCTAGCTGGAGTATGTCTTGTTTTTTGATCTGTCCCGCGTAGTTCTTGGCGTCTACGACTATGTAATGAGCCTCGTAAAATGAGCGCATGTAGGCCCAGAACCCGCCCGTTGCGTAGTTTGGAAAAATAATGTCTCGCCGATTAACGCCCGACTTGTTTGCACTTTCCGCTATAGGTGCTTTTAAAGGTGGGCAAAGTAGGAATTCCAGTATGTCTTTACAGGTGGACTGGTACTCGCTCCACGTGCTCTTGCCGGGCTCGATACCCGAGAGTCGTCGCTGTAGGGATTGTGCGACTTCGTATTCCGATTCCCTTTTCGAGAATTCTTCCTTGTAGGGTTCAGGTTGAAGATTGACGCCCGCGTTTCTTATGTCATTGCCATCTATTACTCTAATTTCTTGCGATAAAAGGAACTCTCTGTTCGCAAGAGAGAGCACTCCCGGGATCACGAGAATTCGCTCGGGTGGAACCTTGTTTCCTTGCAGCTCCTGAGCTTTGTATGAAATAAAATGAAGCTGATCTGCTAGCTGATGCAATCGACTTCGAGTGCCCGGTGTGACAGTTTTAACATCTACGACCGCAGTTCTTCCGTTTTCGAATTCTAGAAAAAAATCTACTTCGCTTTTAGAGTTGATCTGATAATTTCGCATGATGGTCGACGGGTTCATTATCTGCAATAAGGCCTGTTGTGCCAGGTCTTCGAACTCAAAATTTCGCCTTATGTGGTCCACTTGATTCCTTCCGGTGAAAAAATTTCGAGGAGATCGTAGCATTGCTACAAATTGCTGAGCGCGGACTCTCGAGAGTTGCTTGGTGGTCATCCCGTCGCCTGATGGCGTCTCGATCACGCCGTGGCGGGGCCGCAACCTTCCTCGATACCGGCGGCTTTCGTTGCCAGGCTTGCGGCTCCGGCGCGGTGTGATAGCCATCAGGTCAGGCGACGGGAGGACCACCAAGCAGCCCACCTGCCAACCGGAACCGCCGGCACTTCTCCTGGCCATCCCGGAGCCTGCCCGCCCGGCGAGGGCATCTCTTCTTCTGTTCGGCGGCCTCGCCGTGGTTCCCGGCCGCCTGCCTTCCGCCTCGGGTCCGCGTGCGGGGCGTCGGGACCGGCGTCAGCCGCACGCCCGGCGGCCCGCTGGCGCGGACCCAGAGAACAGCAGGCAGGCGGCCCCGGCGGGGCCGCCCTTGAACAAGAGAAGAAAGTTTGAACACAAGCACCTGGGGTGCCGACACGCTGAGTTCCGGAGGGATGGATGTGGAGCTTGTGGGCTCATACGATCGACGGGTGGCAGACGAGGATGATGCGGCCCGGTGGGTAGTTCACGGTGAGCGATCGGTCTATCGGAGTGACTGGGTGACGGTGGGCCTGGCGGACATCTCGGTCCCGTCGGGCGAGCGGTTCGAACACCACACGGTCGAGTTCCCGCCTGCGGCGATGGCTGTCGTGTTCGACGACGCTCGTGAGCATGTGCTGTTGAGCTGGCGCCATCGGTTCGCCCCTGAGGTCTGGAACTGGGAGCTTCCCGGCGGGATCGTGGAACAGGGTGAGGACCCTGCCGTCACGGTGGCGCGCGAGGTCGAAGAGGAAACCGGCTACCGACCTCGAAGCACGCGGCACCTGGTGACCTTTGAACCCGCTGTGGGCATGCTGCGGAACCCGCACTACGTCTACGCGGTGGACGGCGTTGAACGGGTCGGCAATCCAACGGAGCTGGATGAGGGCCGTTTCCGCTGGGTTCCCTACGCTGAGGTTCCGGAGCTGGTCCGGGCCGGGCAGGTGCTCAATTCGGGTGCGCTCGTCGCCCTGCTGTACGTTCTCGCGCTCGACGGCGGGTCATAGCCGATCGCGGAGCTGGGCGATTCTCGCGCGTTGTCGAGCGGAACCGGTCTGGTTCGCCAGTTGCTCGGCGCGGGCGATGTGCTGTGCGGCTTCGGGAAGATCGCCGCGCGTGAGCAGTGCTTGGGCGAGGTCGACTCGTAGACCAGCCTCGGCGCGGGCGAACGTCCCTTCTGGGATGCCTGAAAGTGCGGAGCTGAGGTCGTGTACGGCCTCGATCGATCCGAGACGGGCAAGGCAGTTGCCTCGCCAACGTGCGAGGTGCGCCGAGTTCAGGAAGAGGAAGGGCAGTTCGGGATCCGCGTCCCCGGTCGGCATGAGATCGGCTGCCTCGTCAAGAAGCCGTTGGGTCGCGGGAGCATCGCCTACGGCTGACCGGAACTCGGCTTCCGCTGCGCTGAGCCATGCTCGAAGGCGTTGCGGAACTCTCGATCCGGCGGTGAGCCGGGCATGCTCGGCGAGCTGTGCAGCGTCGGCCTGTCGGCCGGAGTCGAGCAGGGCGTATGCCTGCTGAGCGCTGACGTGCGCGAGAACGGCGGGGTCTTCACCCTCCCGCGCTGCGGACTTCGCGAGTTCGTGCATGCGCCATGCTTCGCGGGTATTGCCGGAGTCGAGCGACTGCCACCCGGCCAGTGCGGCGGCTTCCGCGAGGGCACGGGCCAAAGCTGGACGGCCGGTCCCGGGTAGTGACTGCTGTAGCAGTTCCGCCATGGTCTGTGTGTGCGCTGAGGTCTGCGGGATCAGGGCGGCCCCGAGCTGCCGGTCAAGACTGCGGTAGTGGTCGGTCTGCTGTTCCAGCAACAGCACGAGCTCGTTGCTAATTGAGCGAAGCTCCAACGGATCGACCGCGGCCGACGTCATGGGATCGGTCGCGAGTTCGACGAACCCGAGTTCGGCCGCGGTCAATTGGAAGACGTCACAGAACTCGTCGCGCCAGTCGGTGACCTGCGTGGTGCCGCGCTCCCATTCGACGTACATCCGCTTCAAGCTGGCAGCAGTGGGCGGGCGCATCCCCCGCTTGAGCCGTGCATCGTGCAGGCGACGGCAGACCTCGGCCTTGCTCCAGTCCCGGTTCAGTCTCGCCTGCGCTATGGGTGTCAGCTCGTCGGCAGTCACGAATCCCCCATTGCCTCACCAGGGAAAACAGGGGTGACTCACCCCCGACTCATCCCCGGCTCACCTGTTCTCACGTCTTCGTGTCGTGTGTCCTTGAGGCATGACAGTGATGGCAAACGATCAACTCTGGTCGCTGCGGGCCTCAAGCGAGTCGACACGGGCCGTCAGCGTCTCGATAGCCGCACGGAGCTTCGCCAACTCGCCCCGAACGTCGTTCACGTCCGAGTGCCGATCGTGCTCCTCCGGCATGGAGTCGCTGACGAAGACACCGACGGAGGGGGTGGCGAGCACCCACCCTTCGTCCTCTAGCGCTTTCAACGCCTTCTGCGCGGTTCCCAGTGACACGTCGTACAGGTCCGCGACCCCTCGGTTACTGGGCAGCTTGTCCCTGGCCTTCAGGCGACCGGTTCTGATGTCCTGCCGAATGGCCTCGGCCACTCGCTGGTAAGCCGCCATCCCTGTCATCGCGCTCGACATGGCACGAGCCTAGCTCGCGCGACCTAATCCGATCTACATCACTCGGTTGGAGTAGTGACTAGCCGATACATACTGATATAGATTGGTATGCATCGAAGGAAGGAGAAAGAAACGATGAGGAACATTCCGGTGAACCTGGCGGGCTATCGGCTGATGGTGACGGAGCCTCCGGCGATGAAGACGCGCAAGGACGAGTCGGGGCGCGACGTGGTGGTGACCGACAAGGAGGGTGCGTCGAAGTTCGTGGTCTCGGTGTTCGCGAAGCGCAAGGGCGACAAGGGGGAGGAGCTTCGGGTCACTTTGGATGCGGACCCGGGGGAGGGTCTGGATGAGGGTGACCTTGTCGAGTTGGTGCAGGCGCGTGTGTCGCCGTACTCGTTCAAGAACTCGCAGGGGGAGACGGTGTCGGGGATCGCGTTCAGTGCGGCTGGTGTGAAGCCGCTGGGCGACTGACGGGCGCCTGTCGCGTTTTTTGCCCTTCCCATGGTTGGGGTTGGTGGCCCGTTCGAGTCGGGCAGGGGCGCTTATCTGTTGTTTGAGAATTCCAGAGTGGGCCGTTCCATGCCTTTTTGTGCCGTTGTGGCGGCGCATCTTGGCCCCCGGCGAGTGGTTTTCTCCGGGGGTCTTGATGTTTTGCCACCAAATTTTCTGGGAGGGATGCGTGTGGCGCGTGAATTGGTGTTGCCGATGGATGACGAGAACGATGACGACGATGTTCGGGAAGGTGGTGGTCGGAATGGTCGGCGGCGGGTTGTGCATGATCGACCCCTACGGCGTCAACCCAGGTAGGGCGGGGGTCCGGTGATGGATCGCCTGCTGGTGGGTGCGGTGCTGGTGGTGTTGACCGCTGCGTTGACGGTGGCGGTTCCGCTGGTCGGGGCCGCGCTGGTCGTGTTCGAAATCAACCTTGTTGCGCGCTCGCTTCTGCGGACGCGTTTCCAGTAATCAACGGATAGGAATGGGGTGTGGGTGTGCAGATCGAGGCGTTGAATCGACGCGCGCAGCAGAAATACGGAACGTTCGTGTCGGCGATGGACATGGTGCTTGATTCGCTGGATGAGCTGGACACGTTCATCGACCGGATTGAGGACGGCAAGGCCGATGACGGGTCGTGGTCGGTGGCCTCGCGCGACGAGTTGAAGGGCTATCGGCGCAAGGCTGTCGATGAGCTGGGCCGGTTGCGGGCGAAGGCGAAGAAGTACGAGGCCGAACTCGTGTCGCGGGATTGGAGGGTGTGAGCGATGTCGAAGCACCAACTGGATCGGGCGTTGGAAAACGTGGATGCCGCGATGCGGCAGCTCAAGGACTCGATGAGCGGGATGCCGGTGCGGCGCGAGGGCTTCAAGGGCGCTCATGATGCGACTGCGCGGGCGGTGGCGACGTTGACGGTGGCGCTGTCGGACTCGCGCGGGGCGCTGCGGGACTGACCGCTTTTCACGAACTGATCGGCATGGGCCGGCCTTCTCTCCTCGCTGCGGCAGGGGGCGAAGGCCGGCCCTTTCTCGTATGGGAAGGGATCGAGGTATGTCGAGGACGTCGAACCGGCGGCGGGGCCGGGAGTTTCAGGCGGGGTTGTGGTTGGCGCGGCATCCGGGCAGCGTGCTCGGGCCGGGCGCGGTCACCGCCTCGGGTGTTGAGTTGGGTTGGACCGCCACGGGTGGTGTCGCGGGTGCGGCGGCGCTGGGTTTGGCGGGGTGGTATCGGGCGCATCCGGACACCTTTGACCGGCACGTGGGGCCGTATTTGCGGGCGTGGCGGCGTCGCTGGGTGCGCTACGTCGGCGCCAGGTGGAACAACGTTCTGCGGGCTTGTGAGTTGGCGAGCACGAACCGCAAGACCGGGGAGGAGTTGCTTCCTCGGTTGCTGCGGGTGCGTTCGGCGTCTCCGCACGTGGAGACGTTGTTCGTCAAGCTGGTCAAGGGCCAGCATCTGCGGCACTTCGAGGCCAAGCTCCCGGAGCTGACGGAGGCGTTGAAGGCCGAGCGGGTCGCGGTGGAGCGGGTCAAGCCGATGGTGATCGCGCTGATCGTGCAACGCTCGGAACCGTTCACCGAGGTCATCGACGCCCCGGAGATGCCGGAAGAAACCGAGGCGGTGAGCTTCACCGATATCTACGTCGGTGAGGACGAGTACGGCGACGAGTTCCGCCTCGGCCCGTTGGGGCAGCACGTGTTTGTGGCGGGGGCGACCGGGGTGGGTAAGAACTCGATCCCGGCGAGTCTGCTGCGGGGCATGGCCCCGGCGCTGCGGGATGGGCTGGTGCGGTTGTGGATCTGCGATCCGAAGCAGATGGAGTTCGCCGCGCTGGCGCCGATCGCGCACCGCTACGCCACCGCCACGGACGCCTGCACTGAGCTGGTGGGCGAGTACGTCGCGGACATGCAGGCCACCCAGCGGGAGCTGTCCTCGCAGGGCACGCGCAAGATCACCGTGTCCCGCGAGACACCGCTGAACGTGCTGATCGCCGACGAGATGGGGGCGCTGCTGGCCTACGGCGACGGGGCCTCGGCGCGGGAGCTGAAGAAGTCGCTGGCGCTGGTCGGCTCCCAAGGCCGCGCCACCGGGCATTCCATGCTCGGGCTGGTGCAGGAACCGACCAAGGACACGGTCCCGGTGCGGGAGCTGTTCACCGTCCGCGTGTGCCTGCGGGTCACCTCGGCCTCCCACGTCGACATGACCCTCGGCGACGGCGCACGACTCCGGGGCGCCCTGGCCGACGAGATCCCCAACACCCCGGACACGGCGGGGGTCGGCTACGCGGTGCGGCAACGCACACGAACCCCACTGCGCATCCGCTCCGCCTACGTCTCCGACGACGAGATCACCGAACTCGTCAACTTCGTCAACACACCACCCAACCACGGCGGCGGCCACCTGCGGGCGGTGAGCTGATGAACCAACGCGAAGACGCACACGCCGAAATCGTGCGCCTGCTGGAAGCGGCCAGAGCCGAAGCCGCGGGGAACTGGTGCTACTGGGTGTGCCAGGACGTCGAAGACCGTCTCGGGCTCTGCGCCGGTGACGAAAAGACTCACGACGACCCGGAATACGGGGCCGCGCTCGACGCGCTCCGCGCCATTCATCACGCGCTCGACTACGTCCGCCGTATCGGTGCGTGAACAACTGGGGAGGAAGACATCATGTGGCGTTTGGGATTTCGTTTCTGGCGGCTTGGCCTGGCTTGCAAGTACGGGCTTCCCGCTGTCGGTGTGCTGGCGCTGATCTACCACGCGCAGGGCGCCTCCGAGCTGTTCGTGACGGTGCTGTGCCTCGTGCTGCTCGCTGCCGGGGCCGGTGTGCTGGTGCTGCGTGAGTTCGGTGCCCGCGAGTTCGGAAGCCGGGAAACCGGACATCGCGGAAGACGAACACGCTCGTAAAACATCAGGCTCAATTCGAAAGGAGGCCGTGCAGTGTCCGCACAGGACCAGACCGGACCAGGGGAGACGACGGGGCAGGCTGGGCGGACACGGCGGGTGCGCAAGCTCGGCCAGCGCATTTCCGAAGCTCGGCGGCTGCGGGGCCTGGTCCGCGATCCCGATCTACAGGCCGTCGAGATGGAACGGCGTGGGCGGCGGACGCTGCTCGGGCTGTGGTTCTTCCTCGCCCTCGGCCTCGTCTACACCACCGAAGGGGTCCATGCGTTCCTGTCGGCGGGCACCACACCGGCCGATACGTTGTGGTGGGCGGCGTGGACGGTCGAGCCGATGTTCGCCGGGCTGCTGATCACCCTGCTCAACTTCGAATCAGTGATCCTCGCCCACGGCGTTGCCCCGGATCATCGGTGGTGGTCGCGGCTCAAACACGTGCTGCTGTCCTCAACGCTGGCGATGAACGTCCTCCCGCAACTCGAGCCCCTGGCGCAAGGTCGGTGGGAGCGGTTCAATCTCGGCTCGCTGGCCGTGCACGCGATCATCCCGGTCATCGTCTACGGCATCGCCGAAGTCATCCCGGTCATCCAGGCCCGGCAACGCGAGATCGTGCTCAACGTCTACGCCCAGGCCGACAAACACGACACCAACCACACCACCCCGGAAGAACCGGAACCAGCGCAGCCCGAACCGCCTGCCCCTGCCGCGCCTGCGGCTCCTGCGCCGGAACCGGCCAAGCCTGAGCCCCGGCCTGAACCGGCCTCGCCTCGCAAGGCTCCGGCCGTGCTCGGCAAGCTCCCCGGATCGCTGCGGGACACCGTGACCGCGCTCGCGGCCTCAGCTCATCAGGAAGGGCGTCCGGTGACCGCGCAGGCCATCACGCAACGGGTGGCGCTGCCGGAGGCGATGGTGACCGCGCTCGTGGACGAGCTGAACACCACCGTCAACGGCCACCCCGTCCACACCTGACCTCGCTTCCAGTCCGCAATTCAAGGGGCGGGGCGCGCATCGACTTCCACGGCCGATGTGTCGCCTCGCCCCTTTTCATGCCTATGGGGAGGGACCGCGTCGTGTTGACGCTGGAAGATCGCCTATCCGCTCGACTACGGGCGGCCGACTACAAGACCTGGCGCGACAAAGTCCACGCGGTGAACGGCTGCGCTCGCCCGATCCGGCTCGTCGGCGCCCACCAGCTCCACGACGCCGACACCGGGGCGGTGATCCACCACTACGGGGGCAGCATCTTCGCCCCCTGCGGCAACCGCCGCGAGACCGTCTGTCCGGCCTGCTCCGACCGCTACGCGGCCGATGCCTTCCACCTCGTGCGCGCGGGCCTGTGCGGCGGCTCCAAGGGCGTCCCAGAGCGGGTAACCGAGCATCCCCGGGTGTTCGTCACGCTGACGGCACCCTCGTTCGGCAAGGTCCACACCCGTCGGGTCTCTCGGCGAGGCCGGGTGGTGCCCTGCGGCTGCGGCCAGACCCACCACCGGGAGGACGACCCGCGCATCGGCACCCCGCTCGATCCCGACACCTACGACTACGAAGCCGCGGTGCTGTGGCAGGCACACGCCGGAAAGCTCTGGCACCGCTTCACCGTGCGCCTGCGCCGAGAACTCGCCCAACGCGCGGGCCTGCGGGTGCGGGACTTCCCCGGTCACGCACGCCTGTCGTACGGCAAGGTGGCCGAGTACCAGCGACGCGGGCTGATCCACTTTCACGCCCTGGTGCGCCTCGACGGCCCCGACGGGCCGACCGAACGGGCTCCGTCCTGGGCCACCTCGGCCTTACTGACCGACGCGATCACCGCCGCTGCCGGTGCTGCGGTCGTGACGACCACACGCCCGGACGGTGCCCGGCTGTCGCTGTCGTGGGGCGCCCAGCTCGACACCCGCCCCGTCGAACACGACGACAGCGAGGACGCGGACGGGATCGGTGAACGGGCGCTGGCGGGCTACATCGCCAAATACGCCACCAAGGGCACCGGCACCGTCGACGGCGCCGACCGCCCGATCCGCTCCGAACTCGACATCGAGCACCTGCGCATCACCGAGCACCACCGGCGCATGATCCGCACCTGCTGGGACCTCGGCGGCCTCGACGCCTACGAGGATCTGAACCTGCGGCGGTGGGCACACATGCTCGGCTTCCGCGGCCACTTCCTCACCAAATCCCGCGCCTACTCCACCACCTTCAAAGCCATCCGCGAGGACCGGCGCGCGTTCCGCCTGGCCGAAGCCCTCGACCGCCTCGACCTCGACCCGGACGCGGTGCTGGTGGTCAACGACTGGCAGTTCACCGGCGCTGGCTACCGCGACGACGCCGAACGCGAACTGGCCCTCGGCATCGCCGAACGACTCCGCACCCAACGACAGCACAAATACCGACAGGAGAACCCACAATGAGCACCAAACTCTGGACGATCAACGACCTCGCCGACCACCTCGGCGTGCCCGTCAACACCTTGTACCAGTGGCGCACCAAGGGCTACGGGCCACAAGGCCGCCGCATCGGCAAATACGTCCGCTACCGACCCCAAGACGTTCACGCCTGGGTCGAGCAGCAAGGGGCCGCCTGATGGCGCGTCCACCGCTGCCTGTGGGTACCCACGGCAAGATCAAGGTGACCGGCAAGCCCGGCGGCGGTTTCGTGGCCAAGGCCAAGTACCGGGATTTCGACGGCGTGACCAGGCTGGTCGAGCGTTCAGGCCACACGGAGACGGCTGCGAGGAATCGGCTTCGGGAGGCGTTTCGCGATCGGTCTACGCAGTCTTCGGGTGGCCTCATCGTGGGCGAGACGAAGTTCTCCGCGGCTGCGGACCTCTGGCTGAGTGAGGTCAGGTCGGCTGTGGACGCGGGGGACATGTCACCGAGCTCGGCTGATCTGTATGAGCGCCAGCTCCGCAACTACGTCACTCCTGCGCTGGGGGAGCTGCGGATACGGGAGGTCACGACCCCGCGCGTTGATGCGCTTCTTCAGGCTGTGCGGAAACGGCGTAGCGCGGCGACCGCCAAGGTGGTGCGCAGCGTCGTGTCTGGCGTCATGGGGCTCGCGGCTCGTCATGGAGCTACGGCGATGAACCCCACGCGCGAGACCAAGAAGATCAGCTCGGGCGGGCAACGTCGGGTCCGTGCGTTGTCGGCGGATGAACGTGTGCGGTGGCTGGCGCAGCTCGAGGCCGATGCGTTCGCGGTTCGCAAGGACTTGCCGGACCTGACGCGCTTCATGCTGGCGACCGGAGTGCGCATCGGTGAGGCCCTGGCGGTGTCCTGGGACGAGATCGACCTCGGCGCTCGGACGGTGGACATCGAGTGGACCTTGGTTCGAGTCCGCGGTGAGGGGCTGCGTCGCCTCCCGCCGAAAACCGACAGCGGCAGGCGTACGCTCCCGCTTCCTGCGTTCGCTGTCGAGATGCTCCGTGAGCGGTACGCGGCGTCTCCCACCGGGGAGCAGGTCCTCGGTGTCGCTGCGCCGGTCTTCCCGGATGCTGTCGGGGGTTGGCGCGATCCCAGCAATACCCGACGTGATCTGCGGACCGCTCGCGGGACGGACGGCTTCGGCTGGGTCACCTCGCACGTGTTCCGCAAGACCTGCGCCACGATCCTCGATGAGGCACGGTTCACGCCTCGTCAGATCGCCGATCAGCTCGGCCATGCGCGTCCCTCGCTCACGCAAGACGTGTACGTTGCCCGGAAGCTGGCGAATACGGCTACGGCGGACGCCCTTCACGATGAACTGGGTACGTAGTCAGTTTTCAAAGGGTTGGGTTCCGGTTGGTTCGGAGAAGGCACGAAAAAACCCCAGGCCGTGTGACCTGGGGTTGCTGTGCGCCATCAGGGACTCGAACCCCGAACCCGCTGATTAAGAGTCAGCTGCTCTGCCACTTGAGCTAATGGCGCTCACCGTACCTAGACCGGCCTCGGTCGGTCTCTCGCGGCGACGGGAGAAACAGTAGCACGGTGGCGACGGTGCGATGACACGGCCCCCCGGTTGAGCGAAGGACACAAGTTGGTGAAGTCCGGGTACGCAGCGCGATGAGTACGGCACACTCGCCACTCGTTCGGGGAATGCATGACGGAACGGGTGGTACTTGTGGCACGCGGACGGGATCGCGCGACACGGCCGGGTGGAATGGGGGTCACACTTCTGATGGCGGGACTGCTCGCTGCCGGATGTACGTCGACCGCTGCCGAGAGCGAAGCGCCCAGCGCCTCGCCGTCCTCGTCCACGTCGCAGCCGAGACCGGTCCTGCTCGCCCTGTCGGTGTCCGACGACCAGGACGGGGTGGAACCGGGGCAGTCGGTGACGGTGCGCGCCGAGCACGGAACCATCACCGAGGCTTCGCTGATCGGAACACACGGCACCCACGTGAAGGACGACCTGCGGTCGACCGGCACCTTCTGGACCACGACCGAACCGCTCGGATACGGCAAGACCTACACACTGACCGTCGAGGCGGAGGGGGAGGACGGCGAGACCGTCACCGAGGAGTCGACCTTCACCACCGCGACGCCGCAGCGCACGGTCGGTGTCTCGGTCAACGTGTGGGACGACGAGACCGTGGGCGTCGGGATGCCGCTGATCTTCACCTTCACCGGGGCGGTGCCCGACCGAGACGCCGCCGAGGAGGCGCTCGCCGTCACCGCCGAGCCGGAGACAGAGGGAGACTTCCGCTGGTTCGGCGACAGCAGTGTCATCTGGCGGCCCAAGACGTACTGGCAGGCCGGGACGGAGGTCTCGATCGACGCCGAGATCTACGGCAAGGACCTCGGCGACGGCACGTACGGCGCGCAGGACAAGTCGGTCGAGTTCGACATCGGTGAAAAGGTCGTCGCGGTCGCCGACGGCGAGACCCACGAACTCACGGTGTCGGTCGGCGACGAGGACGAGCGCACGATGCCGATCTCCATGGGCAAGCCGTCGAGCCCCACACCACACGGCACGTACACCGTCATGAGCGAGCACAACGGCTACACCATGGACTCCAGCACCTACGGCGTTCCGATCGACAACGCGGAGGGCTACCGGCTCTACGTCGACTACGCCGTGCGGCTGTCGCACAGCGGGATCTTCTACCACTCCGCCCCGTGGTCGGTCGGCGACCAGGGCCACACCAACGTCAGCCACGGCTGCATCAACCTCTCCCTCGCCGACGCCGCGTGGTTGATGGACAAGTCGAAGCGCGGCGACGTCTTCAGGGTCATGGGCAGTGGCGGTCCCGAACTGGAGCCGACCGATGGGTGGAGCGTGTGGCAGTTGTCCTGGGAGGAATGGCAGGCGTGACGGGGGCATCGCGCCCGGAACCGGACGCGACCCCGAAAGGTCACCGCTGCTGCTCCTCCGCGAGTTCCGGGACTACCCCGAGCTGCTGGAGCTGGCCGAACAGGTCGAAACTGCCCCATTCCTCGACGACCCGGTCGTCGTCCCACTTGAGCAACTGCATGCCGCTCATCACCCAGGACTTGCCGGTGCCGGGGATGCCACGGAACTCGCCGTGTGCGGTACCGCCCATCGTCCACCGTGCGGCGAGCAGGTCACCGTCCACGAGGATGTCGTGGATGTCGCAGTGCAGGTCGGGGTTGGCCTGGCGCATGTCGCGCATGAACTGCCGGTAGCCGTCGACACCCTCGACGGGGAAGTTGGGGTAGTGGAAAGTGCAGCGCGATGCGTACATGTCCGCGCATGCGTCGACGTCGCCCTCGTTGATGATCGCGGTAATGGTCCGGCGGACGAGGTCCTTGCGTTCCTCGGGTGTCACTGACGACACCTCCTTCGGTTCTTGCTGGCCGGTGGGACCGGATGGCCCGCGTTCCAGCGAACGCTCGAAGGACGGTGCTCAGTAGGGCCGTTCGCCTCACGTCCGCATCGCCGCACGGTGGGGGCGGAGTGCTTCCCACCGTGCGGCGTGCGGCTCAGCCCTTGAGCAGGTGGCGCGCCATCACCATGCGCTGGATCTGGTTGGTGCCCTCGTAGATCTGGGTGATCTTCGCGTCGCGCATCATGCGTTCGACGGGGAAGTCGCGGGTGTAGCCTGCGCCACCGAACAGTTGCACGGCGTCGGTGGTGACCTCCATCGCGACGTCGGAGGCGTAGGTCTTGGCCGCGCTCGCGAGGAATCCGGCACGCTTGTCACCGCGTTCGGTCGCGGCGGCCGACGCGTACACCATGTGCCGCGCGGCCTCGATCTTCATCGCCATGTCGGCGAGCATGAACTGCACGCCCTGGAACTGGCCGACGGCCTGACCGAACTGCTGGCGCTCCTTGACGTAGTCGACGGTCGCGTCGAGCGCGCCCTGCGCGATCCCCAGCGCCTGCGCACCGATCGTCGGCCGGGTGTGGTCGAGGGTGGCCAGCGCCGTCTTGAGGCCCGTGCCCGGTTCACCGATGATGCGGTCGGCGGGGATCGTGCAGTCCTCGAAGTAGATCTCCCGAGTGGGGGAGCCCTTGATCCCGAGCTTGCGTTCCTTGGGGCCGACGGAGAACCCGGGGTCGTCGGCGTGGACGACGAAGGCCGAGATGCCGCGCGCCTTCTTCTCGGCCTTCGGATCGGTGACGGCCATGACGGTGTACCAGCTGGACTCGCCCGCGTTGGTGATCCAGCATTTGGTGCCGTTGAGCACCCAGTGCTCACCGTCGCGCGCGGCCCGGGTGCGCATCGCCGCGGTGTCGGAACCCGCCTCGCGCTCGGACAGGGCGTACGACGCCGACGCCTCGCCCGTGGCGATGGACGGCAGTACCTGCTTCTTCAGCTCCTCCGACGCCGACAGCAGGATCGGCTGGGTGCCGAGCTTGTTCACCGCGGGGATCAGTGACGCCGAGGCGTCGACCCGGGCGACCTCCTCGATGACCAGGCAGGCCGCCACCGCGTCGGCACCCTGCCCGGAGTAGGCCTCCGGGATGTGCAGGGCGTTGAAGCCCGCCGCCGTCAGCGCCCGCGCCGCCTCGACGGGGTAGCGCTCCTGCTCGTCGACCTCGGCGGCGTGCGGTGCGATCTCCTTCTCGGCCAGCGCGCGTACCGCGGCCCGGAGTTCCTCGTGCTCTTCCGACAGCTGGTACATGTCACTCTCCCCGGGTGTAGTCGTAGAAGCCGCGGCCCGACTTCCTGCCGTAGTGCCCCGCGTCGACCATGCGCAGCAGCAGCGGCGGCGCGGCGTACAGGGGTTCCTTGTACTCCTCGTACATCGAGTCCGCGACGGCCTTCGTGGTGTCGAGGCCGACGAGGTCCGCCAGCCGCAGCGGTCCCATCGGGTGGGCGCAGCCGAGCACCATGCCGTTGTCGATGTCCTCGGCACTGGCGTGCCCGGCCTCGAGCATCCGGATCGCCGACAGCAGGTACGGGATCAGCAGGGCGTTGACGACGAAGCCCGCCCGGTCGGACGCACGCACGACCGTCTTGCCCAGGACGTCGGTGGCGAAGGCGGTGGCCCGCGCCGTCGTGTCGTCGGCGGTGACCAGCGACGGGATGACCTCGACGAGCTTCTGCACCGGGACGGGGTTGAAGAAGTGCAGCCCGACGACCCGGTCGGGGCGCCGGGTGGCCATCGCGAGCCGCGCGATCGGCAGCGACGACGTGTTGGACGCGAGAATGGCGTCCGGGTCGCGCACGATGCTGTCCAGCCTGCCGAACACGTCCAGCTTCACGGCCTCGTTCTCGGCGACCGCTTCGATCACCAGTTCGCGGTCGGCGCACGCGTCCAACTCGGTGGTGACCGTCAGTCGCGCGAGCGCGGCGTCGGCGTCCTCGGCGGAGAGCTTGCCCTTGTCGACGCCCCGGCGCAGCGACTTCTCGATCCGTGTGCGGCCCGCGTCGGCGGCGGTGGCGTCGGCCTCGACGACGACCACGTCGATCCCGGCCTTCGCGGTCACCTCCGCGATGCCGGACCCCATCAGCCCCGCGCCGATCACGCCGATCCGCGTGATGTCACCCATGACGATCCTTCCTGGCTGGTCTCGTTACCGGGGAGTTTAGTAGGAGGTCCTACTAATACCACCAGGCGCGGCTGCGATCCTGCTCTCAAGGGAAAACGTCGGCGAACGAAGTGCCGGGCCGGAAAAACGAGAACCCGGAGGCGACATGCGCCCTCCGGGTTCTCAGCATGGGGTGAGTGACGGGACTTGAACCCGCGGCCCCCTGGACCACAACCAGGTGCTCTACCGACTGAGCTACACCCACCATGCGGAGGCGCCCGTGAGCGCCTCGTGCCCGATCATCATAGCGTGCCTTCCGGCGCGCGTCGCACGGGGTTACCCGTCGCGGTGACGCAGCACCTCGTCCGCGACGGTCCTGGCCTCGTCGCTGGTCGGGCCGGGCAGCGGGACGAACGCGGTCCGGCGGTAGTACCGCAGCTCGCCGATCGACTCCCTGATGTCGGCGAGCGCCCGGTGAGCGAGACCCTTCTCCGGCTTCGCGTAGTAGACCCGCGGGTACCAGCGGCGGACCAGCTCCTTCACCGACGAGACGTCCACCATCCGGTAGTGCAGGTGCGCGTCCAGTGCGGGCATGTCCCTGGCGAGAAAGCCACGGTCGGTGGCGATCGAGTTACCGGCGAGCGGGGCGGTCTGCGGCTCGGGCACGTACTCGCGGAGGTAGGCGAGCGCCTGCCGCTCCGCCTCCTCGAGCGTCATGGTGGAGCGGCGGACCTCCTCGGTGAGCCCCGAGCGCGCGTGCATGTCGCGCACGACGTCGGGCATGTTCGCCAGCGCGTCGTCATCGGCGTGGATCACGAGGTCGACGCCGTCGCCCAGCACGTTCAGCTCCGAGTCCGTGACGAGCACGGCGATCTCGATGAGAGCGTCCTTGACGAGGTCGAGCCCCGTCATCTCACAATCGATCCAGACAAGACGGTCGTTCACCGGTCAACCCTAACCCGAGCAGTGTTGGTGTCCCGTGCCACACTCCGTTTTCCATGCTGTCATACGCCGTCACCCTGACGTTCACGACGCGCCGACGGTGAGATCGTCTCGACGGCGAGGGCGGCCCACGCGCCGGGCGGCACGGTGGCCGCCCTGCTGCCCGGCTCGATTCCGCATCGCCGCAGCAGGCGGGGCTCACCGCGGACATCGGATCGTCGCAACAACGCGCGCACCGAGCGGGACGGTTCGTGCCATGCGGCATCGAGCAGGTCGGTCGCCAGCGCCTCGGCGGAGCGGCTCATCGGGCGCCGCCGTATCGCGAGAACCGCCGAGTCCACTGTGGGCGTTGGACGGAAGCAGCGGGCCGGCACCCTGCGCACGAGTGTCAGGTCGAATCGGCAGGCCCACTGGGCCACCTCCCGCGAGCGAGGCAGTGGCGCGGTGACACGTCTCGCCAGGCCCCACTCCACGGTGAGCGCGGCGCATCGCAGAGCGGGCCGGCCCCGGCCGAGCAGTCGTCGCAGCAAGGCGGTCGACACGGCGTAGGGAGGGTTGGCCACCACGAGGAAGTCGCGGCGCGGCAAGGGCACCGTGCGCAGGTCGCCGCCGACCACCCGCACTCGAGGCCGGTCGCGGAAGCGAGTGCGGAGTGTGCGCACGAAGTCGGGGTCGCGCTCGACGGCGATCACTCTCGCTCCGGTGCGCGCCACGGCGGCGGTCACGACGCCGGGACCGGCGCCGACATCGACGACGAGGTCACCGGGGCCGGGTGCGCAGGTCCGGATCATCGCACGCAGGACGTCGTCGGAAACCAGAAAGTGAACCCCGGAGGGGTTGGCAGCGGGGGTGTGGCGGGACGGCCGCCGGTGCTGGGGCATGCGGGAACTCCGTCATGGACGTCGGGTCAACAGAGCGCGCGACGGCAACGCGCGGGGACGTCATGGCGCAGCGACCGCTAACCCGGCACCGAGTGGTGCGGGCGGACGCCGAAATCAGCCGGAATGGCGGCGGGGCAGTGCCCACGCCGCAGAAGAGAACGCCGCAGCCGCTGCCGTCAGGACAGCCGCAGCCGGGCGAAGATACCCAATGAACCCATGCGCTCACGCTAGCAACGGGCGCAACGGGTTTTCGTCGAATGCGGGCTGCGAGCGGCGTTTCACCCGGCCGATGGAATTCGCGATGTGCTCGGTTCCGTTCGGTTCGGTCTGGCCTTTCCCAGCCCCGGGCGCTCGCCTAGCGTCAGCGGGGTGGCCCGAACCGGGTGGAAGCAGAACCAGTTCGGAACCACAGTGGACTGTGTAGACATGGTGCAGTGTGGGAAAAAGGGGGAGAAGATATGGGTATCGCGCAGCTCGTCAGGCAGGAGCGGGCCGAGATCGAAGTGGAGGGCAGTGATTTCCCCGACCTCGCCGACTACGCGGCCCACCTCGCCGCGATGCCGCGCCGTGGCGGCGTCGCGGCCGGCCCGGAACCCGCCACGGTCTCGCTCTCCTTCGCGGTCGAACGCCGCTGGTGCTACGCCGGTGCGCTCGTGAGCCAGCCGGCCGCGCACCGGCTCCGGGTCGACGTGACCGCCCCGGAGGAGGCCATGACAGCCGTGGTGAATCAGGTGCGCCGGGTGCTCTCCCTCGACGTGGCCGGCCGAGGGTTCGCCGCCGTCGCCGCCGACGATCCCGTGCTCGCTCGTCGCCTGGGCAGCAGGCCCGGGCTGCGGCCGGTGTTGTTCTGCTCGCCGTACGAGGCCGCCGTGTGGGCGGTCGTGTGTCATCGTTTGCGCGTGGAGCAGGCCGACGCCCTCGTGCGCCGGATCGCCGAACGGCGAGGCCGTGGCCGCGAGGTGAGGGGCCGATGGCTGCCCTGCCTACCCGCTCCGCAGGACCTCGGCACGCTCGACGACTCGTACGGCCTGTCGGCGGTCAAGCGTCGCCGGTTGGCCGCCGTGGCCGAGGCCGCGCTCGACGGCGGACTGGACGCCACGTGGTTGCGTTCATTGCCCGCCGACGCCGCAGTGGACGAGGTGCGACGGCTGGCGGGTTTCGGCCCCTTCTCCGCGGAACTGGTCGTCAGCCGTGGGGCAGGGCATCCCGATCTGTTTCCGGTGTCGGAGCGGCACCTCGTCGCCGCGCTGGCCCGCGACTACGACACGGACGCCGCCGGTGTCGAGGCGGCGGTGCGACGATGGCGGCCTTACCGGGCTTGGGGAGCCTTCTTCTGCCGCGAGGTGGTCAGCGACGAACAGTAGCGCGGCGGCGCCCCTGTGTCGGTGAGGCGGGGGTGGCAGAACGCGGTGCCGACTGTGATGAGGTGGCGTCGTGGACGGGATGAACGAGAACGGCATCGTGTTACGTGCGTTCGATCTCGATGTCGAAGCCGCGAGCACGATCGCCCTGGTCACCGGAGCGGTCGCCCTGGCGGTGGTCGCGCTCAGCAGGCCGTGGCGGTTCGCGCGCAACGTGGTCACGATCGTGCACGAGGCGGGCCACGCGCTCTTCGCGTTGCTGGCGGGCCGCAGGCTTCAGGGCATCACGCTGCACTCCGACACCTCAGGCGTCACCGTGTCGAAGGGCAAACCCACCGGCCCGGGCATGGTGCTGACCGCGCTCGCGGGCTACCCGGCGCCTGCCGTTCTCGGCGTGGCGTTCGCCTGGCTGGTCTCGGGGGAGCGACTCAGTGCGGTCCTGGGCGTCGCCGCGGTGTTGTTGCTCGGTGTTCTGGTCATGGTGCGCAACGCCTACGGCATCTTCTCGGTGGTCCTGTCGGCGCTGGTGCTCGGCGGCGTGGCACTGTTCGCCGGGCCCGGGGTGCAGGCGGCGTTCGTCTACCTGATCACATGGTTCCTGCTGTTCGGTGCCGTCCGGCCGCTGTTCGAGTTGCAGGTGAAACGGCGCCGGGGCGCGGCGCGGGACTCCGACATCGACCAGTTGGCCCGGCTGACCGGGCTGCCCGCCTTTCTCTGGCTGCTCGTACTGGGCGTGTTGGCGGTGACGTGCGTGGTGGTCGGCGGAATGCTGCTGGTCGAGCCCGCGGTGGCTCCCGACGTGTTCACCGACGTGGGGGCCTGACCAGCCGGGTGGTGTCCGCACCCGGTGCGGCACACTGATGGGGTCGGAACAGGGCGCTGCCGCCCAGCGGCGATCGGCGGGAGGACGTGTGGTGACGGACGAGGTGGCGAAGGCTGTCGAGGAGTGCGCCAAGGCGGCGAAGGGCGCCGCTCCGTCGCTGGCCGGCGCATCGGACACGGTCATCGACGCCGCGCTGGAAGGCATGGCCGTCCGCCTGCGCGAGCACCGGGGTGAGGTCCTGGAGGCGAACGCTCGCGATATCGCCGAGGCCAGGGCCGACGGTATGAGTGCGGGCCTGCTCGACCGGCTCACCATCACTGAGGACCGCCTGACGGGCATGGCGGAGCAACTGCGCTTGCTCGCGGCGTGCCCGCATCCCGAACGCACCATCCCGGTGTCCACGTTGGATGGTGGGCTGCGGCTGGTCGAACGCCGCCGCCCGGTCGGTGTCATCGGAGCCAACTACGAGGCCCGGCCCAACGTGACGGTCGATGTGGCGTCGCAGCTGGTGAAGTCGCGCAACGCGGGGGTTCTTCGTACCGGCTCGGCGGCGCTGGGTTCAGCGCGACGCCTGCTCGACGTGGTGATCCGGCCCGCACTGGCGCAGGCGGGTCTCGATCCCGAGGTGGTGCAGCTCGTCCCGAGGCCGGAGCGCGAGGCCGCGGCCGCGCTGGTGCGCCTGCCCGCTGCGGTGCCTCTGGTGATCCTGCGGGGCAGTGGGGAGAGCACGAGGTCGCTGGCGCTGACGGCGGCCCAGCACGGAGTCCGCACGCTCGCCCACGCGGACGGCGGGGGCGTGCTCTACGTCGATGAGCACGCCGATCGCGACACCGTGCGCTCGCTGCTGGTGAACAGCCTCGACCGCCTGGGGGTGTGCAACCGGCTGAACCTGCTGCTGGTGCATTCGGCGATCTACGACGCATGGTGGCCGACGCTGGCGGACACCCTCGCGGAAGCCGGGGTGACGCCCTCCCTGCCGCCGCACGAGCACGCCCTCGGCTACGAGTGGTCGCTCGACGCCGACCGGGAGGCCACGGTGACGGTGGCGCCGGTGAGTGGCGTCGCCGAGGCGGTGCGGATCGCGAACGAGGAGACGTCCGGACTCGCGGCGGGTATCGCCACCGAGGACGCCGCCACGGCGAACGCGTTCTTCGACGGCTACCAGGGCACGGGAGTGTTCTGGAACGCGCCGACGCGACTGCTCGACGGGTTCAAGCTGCTCGGCGTGCCCGAGACCGGGATCAACCTCGACAAGGTGCCCGGCCCGCGTGGCCCGGTGACCTACTCCGACCTGTATGTCCGGCAGTACGCGGTGCTCCCCGAAGGCCGCTGAGCCGTCGCGGCCGAGTGCTGCGTCCCGGGGGGGCTGCGCCACGGGGGCGGGGCGGTGTGGGTGCCCGGTGTACCCTGTACGAAGGGCACGATCAGGGAACTGCGTCCGGCAGTCGTGTGCCCGAAAGCTGCGCCGTCACCACGGCGATCGATCACC
Source organism: Saccharomonospora piscinae (assembly GCF_005862235.1). Classification (GTDB taxonomy): domain Bacteria; phylum Actinomycetota; class Actinomycetes; order Mycobacteriales; family Pseudonocardiaceae; genus Saccharomonospora; species Saccharomonospora piscinae. The sequence goes on from NZ_VCEK01000003.1 coordinate 727,649, forward strand.
AGCTCGACGAGTACCGTGAGCGGTCGCCCCTGCCTGGGTGAGCCACGGCCGTGGCGTTCACCGAGAAGCTCAACCCCGAAGCAGGAGCTGTTGATGGTCGCCCTTATGGCGGAAACCGAAACCCCGAACGACATCGAGCCCGCCGCCGACTTCGCCGCGCTGGGACTGCGTCCCGAGCTGCTGCGTGCGCTGGCGGAGCTGGGGTATGAGGAACCCACTCCGATCCAGCGGGCGGCCATCCCGCCGGTACTCGACGGCGCCGACGTTGTCGGGCAGGCCGCGACCGGGACGGGAAAGACGGCCGCGTTCTCGCTGCCGGTGCTGCACCGGATCGGCGACGGGCCGCGCGGTGGCAAGCCGCGTGCCCTGGTGCTGGTGCCCACCCGGGAACTCGCCGCGCAGGTGTGCGAGGCCATGTACCGGTACGGGCAGCACCTGGGTATCCGGGTCGTCCCCGTCTACGGCGGGCAGCCGATGGGCAGGCAGCTGCGGGACCTCGATCAGGGCGTCGATGTGGTCGTCGCCACGCCCGGTCGCGCGCTGGACCACCTCTCGCGCGGTTCGCTGGTGCTGTCGGACCTGCGCACCGTCGTGCTCGACGAGGCCGACGAGATGCTCGACATGGGATTCGCCGAGGACATCGACGAGATCCTCGGCCGGACACCCGACGACCGGCAGACGATGCTCTTCTCCGCCACCATGCCGCCGAAGATCGCCGGGCTCGTGCGCCGCTACCTGCGCGACCCTCGCCGCATCGCGCTCACCCGTGCCGAATCGCTGAGCGGTGACGCCGCCGCGGTCAGCCAGACCGCGTACGTCGTGCCGCGCGGGCACAAGGCCGCGGCGCTCGGCCGGGTGCTCGACATCGAGGCACCGGAGGCCACCGTCGTCTTCTGCCGTACTCGGGACGAGGTCGACCGCCTGACCGAGACGATGAACGGGCGCGGTTACCGTGCCGAGGCGCTGCACGGTGGCATGGACCAGCACCAGCGCGACCGGGTCGTCGGCCGGTTGCGCGCCGGTACGGCCGATCTCGTGGTGGCGACCGACGTGGCCGCGCGGGGGCTGGACATCGACCAGCTCACCCACGTCGTCAACTACGACGTCCCGAGCGCGCCCGAGATCTACGTACACCGCATCGGCCGCGTCGGCAGGGCGGGCAGGCAGGGTAGTGCGCTGACTCTCGCCGAGCCGAGGGAGAACCGCATGATCAAGACGATCGAGCGGGTCACGGGACAGCCGATCTCGGTCCGGAAGCTGCCCACGGTCGCCGATCTGCGGGCGCGCCGGCTCGAACTGACTCGCAACGCCCTGCGCGAGGTGCTGGCGGGGGACGGCGACCTCGAGCACTACCGGGCCGTGGTGGAACCGCTGACCGAGGAGTTCGACCTCCGCGAGATCGCACTGGCCGCGGTGAAACTCGCCCACGAGCCGGATGGCGGCCAGGCCGACGAGGTGGAGATTCCCGAGGCCGTACTCCGCCCGCACGACGGTGACCGCTCGCGGCGTGGCCCAGGTACGCAGGGCACGCCCAAGCGCGGCAAGCGCTCGGTGGACGGCATGACCCGGCTGTTCGTCAGCCTTGGCCGCAGGGCCGGGGTGCGACCGCAGGACCTGGTGGGGGCCATCGCGGGCGAGTCGCCGCTACGGGGCAAGGACGTCGGTGCCATCGAGATCGCCGACAAGTTCTCTCTCGTGGACGTGCCCGACGGCGCCGCCGAGGACGTCATCACGGCGCTGCGGGACAGCAGCATCAAGGGCCGGAAAGTGATCGTCCGGCGGGAGCGCCGCCCGGCACGTCAGTGATCGGCTCAGGTGGTGTGGACGATCAGCACGTCCAGGCCGGACTTCCGCGCCACCTCTGACGGCACCGACCCCAGGATGCGGCCCGCCAGCGTGTTGAGGCCTCTGTTGCCGACCACGAGCAGGTCGGCTCGGGAGTCGCGGGCGACGGTACGGAGCGCGTCCACCGGCTCGCCGACCACGGCGGTCGTCTCGATCGTCGTGGCGCCGGCCTTGGTGGCGCGCTCCCGGGCGGTGCGCAACGTCTCCTCGGCGGGGGCCGAGCCCACCACCTGGTACGCCTCGTCACCGAGCACGTCCTGCGCCTTGTCGACCCTGTCCTTCCCGGCGGGGAAGTAGGCGCACGCGATGACGAGCGTGGCGGTGGAGTCGGCGGCGACCCTCGCCGCGCGCTCCACGGCGGCCAGTGAGGAATCCGACCCGTCGGTGCCGACGACGACGGTCTTGTAGGCGGCCATCCGGTCCTCCAGTGGGGTGACGTACCGGGTCTGGAGGCCGACAGTAGCGGGTCCGTCGTCCCCGCGCAGCAGTTACCTACTCGCGAGTCGGTTTCGGTGACGTGACCGCCCGCACACGCACGGTCGGCTGCGACGCGCCGTCGCCGTTGTGGGGGTCCGCGTCCGCCGTGTCGCTGGTGCCGCCGCTCGCGCCGTCACGCTCGGAGTCACCGGAAGCCCCGGAGTCGCCGGAGCGCTCGGCGGCCGAGCCGAGTGCGGCCTCGGCCTCCGCCAGCATCGCGCGAGCGGAGTGGACCTGCTCGGCGATGCGGGAGCGCAGCGTGCGCAGCTGCTCCACGCGTGTCGTGGCCTCCGTGGTGCGCCGGTTGGCTTCCTCGGTGGCCTCCCGCACACGGCGCTTGGCCTCGTCGGAGGCCTCCGCGACGCGCGCGTTCGCCTCGCTGATCGAGTTCTGCTTGCGCCGGTTGGCGTCCTCGACGGATTCGCGGCGCAGCCGCTCGATCTCGGCCTCGGCCTCGGCCTTCTCGTCGGCGACCTCGGCCCGGATGCTCGCGGCCTCGTCGGTGGCCTCCGTGACGCGCCGCTCGGCCTCGGCCTTGCTGGCGGCCTCCTGCTCGGCCAGCACGCGCATCGCCTCGGTGCGCCGCTGGGACATCGCGATCTCGAAGTCCTCTTCGACCCGCACCCGGCGCTGCTCCGCCTCGTCGTCGAGCCGCTCGCGCTCCGCCGTGGCCTCGGCGGTGATGCGCTCGCCCTCGGCGCGCGCCTCCTCCATGACCTTGACGTGCTCGGCCTCCATGCGCTTGCGGCGCTCGGCCAGCTCGGCGAGCAACTGCTCGTAGCGGGCGCGCATGGCGCTGGCGTCGGACTCGGCCTTGGCCCTGATGTGGCTCGCCTCGGCATCGGCCCGCGCCTTGGTGTCGCTGGCCTCCTCCTGGGCGAGGCGGAGCATCCGCTGCAGCCGCTCGGACAGACCCTCGATGGTGGTCGGCGGCTGCGCGAGCCGTTCCACCTGGCCGCGCAGGTCGTCGATCTCGATCCGCGCGGATTCGAGCTGCCTGGCCAGGTCGTCGGCCTGTGAGATGGCCGCGTCCCGATCCGACATGAGCATCTTGATATCGGCGTCGAGCCGTTCCAGGTGTTCGTCGACCTGCGCTCGGCTGTAGCCGCGCTTCTCGAAGTCGAAGCCGGCTCCCAGCGGCACGAGCTCCCGTTCCTCGCCAAGGCTCATGGGCCCACCCTAGCGGGCGTGGTCGCGGCGCACGTGTCGGAGAGTCCAGAAGAGCGAGTGGCGCGATGTTTGACCGGCTGGCCAACCAAGAGCACGATATGAGTACGAGCCGCGACGAGGCGGTTCGTGGTCACCGGGAGGTGGACTTCGATGGCTCGAATTCCTGGTCGGACGTCGACGCGGTCGTGGAGCCGGCCGCACGACTTCGCCGAACTCGTCTTTGGTGTGGTGCTGGCGCTGTCCCCGATCTGGTTCGACACCAACACCGCGGCCACGTGGACGATGGTGGTGCTCGGCGCACTGATCGCACTCGACGGGCTCGTGTCGCTGGCGATGCCGAGCCTCGTCTACGGGGAGGCGGTGCAGGTGGTGCTCGGTGCGCTCGTCTTCATCTCGCCGTGGGTCATGAGCTACACCGAGTTCACGGGAGCCTCGTGGGCCTCGTGGATCATCGGCGGGCTGACCGTGGTGGCCGGCGTCGCGGCGCTTCCCGTGGCCAACGCCGCACACCGCACCGCGGGCCAGCACTGACGGCGCGCTTGCCGGTCGTTCCCGGCCACCCGTGCGCGCCCCTGTGGTTGCGCGCCCCCGCATGATGGACACGGCACAGTCAGGCGTGGGCGCGCGACCGGGGGTCACCGGCGTGGCGGCGTGAGGTGGACGAGGGGACGACGATGTCTCGACAGCAGGGCGACGACGGAGGCCACGCCTCGGCCCGCGAGCGGATCCTGCTCGCGGCCGAACGGCTGTTCGCGGAGTCCGGCTTCCAGGGCACTCCGACCTCGCGGATCGCGGAGGCGGCCGAGGTGCCGAAGGGGCTGGTCCACTACTACTTCCGGCGCAAGTCCGACCTGTTGACCGCGTTGGTCGAGCGGCTGCCGGACGAGCGGGTGGACCCCACCCGCGTGGTGGTGCGGGGGGACATCGCGGAAAGTCTGCACCGGCTGGTCACCGAGCTCGACCGCCGGTTGTCGGCGTCGCGGATGTTGTCACACCTGCTCTGGCGGGAGGCCGACACGCACAACGCGGTACGCGACGCGCTGCGCAGCCGCTACGACGTGCTCGTGGGGCAGGTGAAGTCCGTGATCCTCGCGGCGGCGGGCGCGGGCACGCTCGCGCTCACCGACGTGGAGAGTGCGGCGGCGTTGGTCGCGCTCGCGGTGAGCTACCGCCATTCCGTGGCCCGTCACTCCGACGCGCCGGACGAGATCCGCGCCGAGTTGACGTTCATCGCCTCGGCGCTGACCGGACGATCGGGCACGGTAAGGGTGGCTCCGGCGCGGGCACCGTGACACGCCGGGCGGCGACGTCAGTGACCGGGGGCGGGCTCCACCAGTTCCACGAGCACGCCACCCGCGTCCTTCGGGTGGACGAAGTTGACTTTGCTCTCCGCCGTCCCGCGCCGCGCCTGCGGGTAGAGCAGGCGCAGGCCCTGGGCACGCAGCGCGTCGGCGGCGGCCTCGACGTCGGTCACCCGGTAGGCGAGTTGCTGCAGGCCGGGGCCCTTACGGTCGAGGAAGGTGGCGATCGTCGACTCGGCGTTGAGGGGTGCCAGCAGCTGCACGGCGGTTCCGGCGGACGAGTCGCCGGGTGCCCGCAGCATGGCCTCGCGCACACCCTGGTCCTCGTTGACCTCGACGTGTGCGACCTCCAGCCCGAAGGTCTCGCTGTGGAAGGCGATCGCGGCGTCAAGGTCCACCACCGCGATCCCCACGTGGTCGACGGCGGTGACGAAAGGGCGGAGTGCCTGCTGCATCGACACCGAGGATAGTCGAGACCCGCGACTGTGGCGGGTGATGTCGATCGCCCTCGGCCGTCCCCGGCCGCTGTCGCGGTATCGTCGACGCATCCGCACTTGCGCTCTGCCGCCGCCCGGCAGCGTCGACGTCGATGACTCGCAGGAGGCCCGTTGTGTCCGGTTCCGTGATCCTGGGCGCCGCCCGTACGCCCGTCGGCCGACTTCTCGGTTCGTTGAAGGACTTTTCCGGCGCCAAGCTCGGGGGCGTGGCCATCCGTGCGGCGCTGGAGCGGTCGGGAGTCCCCGCCGACGCCGTCGAGTACACGATCATGGGCCAGGTGCTCACCGCGGGTGCGGGCCAGATCCCGGCGCGGCAGGCCGCCGTGGCCGCGGGCATCCCGATGGAGGTGCCCGCACTGACGATCAACAAGGTCTGCCTCTCGGGTCTCGACGCCATCGCGCTGGCCGACCAGCTGATCCGCGCGGGTGAGTTCGACCTCGTCGTCGCCGGTGGCCAGGAGTCGATGTCGCAGGCACCGCACCTGCTCCCGAGCTCGCGTACCGGGACGAAGTACGGCGACACGGCGCTGGTGGACCACATGGCCCACGACGGCCTGTTCTGCGCCTTCGACCAGGTGGCGATGGGCGAGTCCACCGAACGGTACAACGCCCGTTACGGCCTGAAGCGCGAGGAACAGGACGCCTTCGCGGCGAGGTCGCACCAGCGCGCGGCGAAGGCGGCGGCGAACGGGCTGTTCGACGACGAGATCGTGGGAGTGCACATCCCGCAGCGCAAGGGTGATCCCCTGGTGTTCGCCACCGACGAGGGCGTGCGGGCCGACACGACCGCCGATGGGCTGGCGCGCCTGCGCCCGGCCTTCGCGTCCGACGGCACCATCACGGCGGGCTCCGCCTCACAGATCTCGGACGGCGCCGCCGCCGTGGTGGTCGCGAGCCGGGCCAAGGCCGAGGAACTGGGGATCGCCCCGATGGCCCAGATCGGCGCGCACGGCGTCGTGGCGGGTCCCGACGCGAGCCTGCACGAGCAGCCGTCCAACGCGATCACGGCCGCGCTGCGCAAGGCGGAGTGGGACGCCGGAGCACTGGATCTCGTGGAGATCAACGAGGCGTTCGCGGCCGTGGGTCTCGTGTCCGCGCGCACGCTGGGGCTCGACGACGAGAAGGTCAACGTCAACGGCGGTGCGATCGCGTTGGGCCACCCGATCGGTGCCTCCGGTGCCCGTCTCGTGGTGCATCTGGTCCACGAACTGCGGCGCCGGGGCGGCGGCCGTGGCGCGGCGGCGTTGTGCGGCGGCGGCGGTCAGGGCGACGCGTTGCTGCTGACGGTCTGAGTCCACCACGGGTGGCACGCCGGTTCGGACCGGAAGTGGCTCTGCACCAGGCACACCGGTCTGAGTACCGTCGGCGATGTGGTCGAACCCAGCGCTGCCGCCCATCGCCTCCGCGCCCTGCACGTGCCGGGTGATCCGCTCGTGCTTCCGAACGTGTGGGACGCCGACACCGCGCGGCTCGTGGTCGCGGCCGGTTTCCCGGTCGTGGCGACCAGTTCGGTCGCCCTCGCCCACAGCCTCGGCCACGCGGACGGCGAGCGAGCGCCCGCCGAGGCGATGTTCGCCGCCGCGGCTCGTATCTCGGCCGCGGTGGACGTTCCGGTGACGGTCGACGCCGAGTCCGGGTACGGGCTGCCGCCTCGTGAACTGGCGACACGGCTGCTGGAGACAGGGGCGGTGGGGTGCAACATCGAGGACACCGATCCTCGGCGTGGTGCCCGGCGGCCTGCCGATGAACAGGCGGCGCTGCTGGCGAGCCTGCGGGATTCCGTGGGCGACGGCTTTGTGCTCAACGCGAGGATCGACTCGTTTCTCGCCTGCGGCACCGATGATCAGCGGGCGGCGCTACCCGACGCCACAAGTCGGGCCCGGTGCTACCTCGACGCGGGCGCCGACGCGGTGTACCCGATCCATGCGACGGATCCGCAGGTGATCGCCACGCTGGTGCGCGAACTTGATCCGGCACCGGTGAACGTCACCATGCTGCCCGGAGGGCCGGGCCTGACGGAACTCGCGGGTCTCGGCGTGGCGAGGATATCGCTGGGCGGCGGGATGTGGACCGTGGCGAGGAATGCGCTGACACGGTTCCTCGACGATCTCGCCGCGCACGAGCCGGTGTTCTGATTCCCGTCAGGACCCCGTGGCGGGCGGCCTGCAACGGAGGACGGTGACGGCTCCGGCGAGTTCGAGTTCGCCCGCCGCGTGCGGGACCAGCCAGGTGTCTCCTGTGGACATCGCCCACGCGGAGCCGTCACCGGAACGCAGCGTGCCCTCGCCCTCAACGACCACGAGGACGGCGAACGACGGGTCGAGCGCCAGCGGCGTGCCCGGTCGCAGGCGGTCGGCGCGGAAGTAGGGCCGCGCGCCGGGCGCGAGCAGGTCGACCACGGGTTCCGGCGCGGCGGCCGGATGACGCAGCAGGGTGGACAGGCGCGCCTCGTCCCACGCGGTGCGGTCGAGCGCCCGCAGGGCCGTCTCGAAGCCGAGCCCGAGGTGACCCCTCGCCTCGTCGCCGAGGAAGTCGCGCCACTCCAGGGTCAGTGAGAAGTCGGTGGGTTGCTGCAACTCCACCACGAAGACGCCCTCACCGATCGCGTGCGGCAGCCCGGCCGGGATGTGCACGGTGTCGCCGGGCGACACCGGCACCGCGTTCAGCGCGTCCAGCATCGTCGGTGCGTCCTGCTCGCTCACCCACTCCCGGACGGTCTTCGCGGTCAGCGCCTCGCGGAATCCCGCGTACACCGTGGGGTGTTCGCCGGTCGTGCCGATGACGATCCAGGCCTCGGTCTTGCCGAAGTGCGAGTCGAAGTGGTGTCGGGCGAAATCGTTGTCCGGGTGGAAATGAACGGGCAGTCGCTGCCCCGCGTCGAGCAGTTTGACGAGCAGCGCCGTGGAGGTGCCGAAGGCGTCGACGTGCCCGCGTCCCAGCCAGCCGACCGGGTCGGCCTCGACGGCGTCGCGCAGCAGGGGCCCGCCGGGTAGGCGGGACAGTCCCTCGGCATCACGGCCGAACAGCGCGGTCGTGGAGGCCACCCAGTCCTCCGGCCCGAACCGATCGGGGACGCCGGGCTCGTCATTCGCGCCGCGCAGGGCGGCGATGGCCGCGCCGCCCCGGTAGAACTGCGCGGGCTGGTTCGCGGGCAGGCACAGGGGGACCGACGGTGCGCTCATGGCCGCGCAATGTACCGGGTCACATGGCGGTTGGTCGCGCTTACGATTCGGTCACTTCACCGAAACGCGAGCGCGGCGGTGAACGTCCTCAGTAGTGTGTCGTCATGTCCCCACCCTCCCCTGCTCTCGCCGTGTCCGGCGTCCGCAAGCACTACGGCGACGTGCGCGCGGTCGACGGCGTGAGCTTCGACGTCGCCGAAGGTGAGTTCGTCGGCATTCTCGGCCCGAACGGCGCGGGAAAGACCACGACGTTGGAGATCGCGGAAGGGCTGCAGGAGCCGGACGACGGCATGGTCCGGGTGTTCGGGACGTCGCCGTGGCCGCGCGATCCGGCGCTGCTGCCGCGCATCGGTGTGCAGTTGCAGGCGTCGTCGTTCTTCGACCGGCTCACGGCACGGGAGCAGGTGACGACGTTCGCGGCGCTCTACGGGGTCGGGCAGGCCCGCGCCGACGAGATGCTGGAGCTGGTGGGGCTCGCGGACAAGGCCGACGCGCCGGAGAAGAAGCTCTCCGGCGGGCAGCGGCAACGGTTGTCGATCGCGTGTGCGCTCGTCCACGACCCCGATCTCGTGTTCCTGGACGAGCCGACGGCGGCGCTCGACCCGCAGGCCCGCCGCAACCTCTGGGACGTGCTCCGCGAGATCAAGAGCCGGGGTAAGACCATCGTCTACACCACCCACTACCTCGACGAGGCCGAGGTCCTGTGCGACCGGGTGGCGATCATGGATCATGGCCGCATCCTCGCGATGGACGCGCCGGCCAGGCTGGTGCGCGGCCTCGAGGCGGCCACCCACGTCACGCTCGACACCGCCGTGCTGTCTCTCCAGACGGCGAAGTCGTTGCCCGGCGCCGACGGGGCCGAGACCGACGGCGTCACGGTGACGATCACGACGCGCACTCCCGCGCCGTTGCTCGCCGCGCTCGCCGAGCGTGATGCCGTGGCCGGACTGACAGTGCGTACGGCAACGCTGGAGGATGTCTTCCTCCACCTGACCGGCAGGGAGTACCGCGCGTGACCGCCACCGACCAGACGTCGACCGACCGTCCGGCATCGAGCGCGCGTGGGCGTGGTCGTGGGCGCCGCGACGGTGCCGCGACGACGCCGTTTCGTGCGCTGTCGGTCGCGATGCTCAAGAGCGTGGTGCGCGAGAAGGTCACGCTGTTCTTCGCGTTCCTGTTCCCCCTGATGTTCCTGGTGATCTTCGGCCTGCTGTTCGGCGACCGGACGGCCGCCCAGCCCGAGATCGGTGTCGTGGGCGACGGGCCCGTCATCGCGGCGCTGGAGGAGTCGCAGGCGATGGAGCTGGTGCGCGTCGAGGACGCGGACCGGGCGGAGCAGCAGGTGCGCGAGGGTGAGCTGCCCGCCTACGTCTCGCAGGACGGCGACACGGTCCAGGTGCGCTTCAGCGCGGGTGAGCAGGACAGTGCCAGCACGGTCGTCGGCATCGTCGATGGAATCGTCAACCGGGTCAACATCGCCGAGACGGGGCAGCAACCGCGCTTCGCGCTGGACGCGCAGCAGGTCGAGGACGCCTCACTCGAACCGATCCAGTACATGGCGCCGGGCATCATGACGTGGGCGGTGGCGATGGGTGCCGTCTTCGGTGCCGCGATCACGCTGGTGAACTGGCGTCGCAACCAGGTCCTGCGCAGGTTGCGGCTGGCGCCGGTCCGGCCCACGACCGTGCTCAACTCCCGGCTGTTCGTGACACTCGGGATGGCGGCGGCCCAGGCACTAATCTTCGTCGCGGTGGCCTCGCTGCCGGTCTTCGGGCTGCAACTCACGGGTCAGTGGTGGCTCGCGATCCCGTTGCTGTTGATGGGAACCCTGTCGTTCTTCGCGATCGGCATGCTCGTCGGGGCGTGGTGCCGCACCGAGGAGTCGGCGAGCACGGTGAGCAACGTGGTGACCCTGCCGATGGCATTCCTCTCGGGCGCGTTCTTCCCCATGGACCTCGCTCCGTCGTGGTTGCAGCAGGTCTCGTTCGTGCTGCCGATGCGCCATCTCAACGACGGCATGCTGGCGGTGATGGTGCGCGGTCAGGGCGTGGAGGCGCTGGTCGTGCCCATGCTGGTGCTGCTCGGTTTCACCGTCGTGGTCGGAGCCCTGGCGGCGAAGCTGTTCCGCTGGGAACCGTAGCGGCGAGCGGCTATGACCCGGCGCGCGCCGGTGACCTGCGCGGACGGCCCCGGTCCTCCGGTGACCGGCATCACGGCTCACACTGGTACCACGACGTCCGACAGCGTGGTTGACGTGGTTGGTGAGTACTGTGCGACCGCCGCGGGCCGTGGCGGTCGGCTATCCAGGGAGGATTCCGTGTCGAACAAGGCTGCCGTCTTGTTCCGTGTCGTCGCGATCGCCGAGGCCTTCTCGTGGACGGGGCTGCTGGTCGGCATGTTCCTGAAGTACGTCGTGGAGCTCGGCGAGGGCGGGGTGCCGGTGCTGGGCATGGTGCACGGCGTCCTGTTCGTCGTCTACCTCGTCACGACGCTGGCCGTCGCCCGCCCACTGGGTTGGGGATTCGGCACGGTGGTGACGGCGCTGCTCGCCGCGATCCCGCCGCTGGCGACCTGGTGGTTCGAGAAGTGGGCGCTGCGCCGGGGCAAGCTCGACGGCCCCGAGCGGCTGCGCCACGGCGGTACTGGGCTGTTCGCGCGCGAGGCCGTCGCGAACGTCTGACGGCGGTGCTCGTCAGTCGGTGAAGTCCCCTGCCGCCCTGCGCACCTTCGTCAGCAGGTCGGTGAGCTGTTCCGTCTGCCGCCGGGTGAGCCCGGTGAGGCCGAAATCGATCCGGTTGACGGCGTCGGTGGCCACCTCGCGGCGGGCCCTGCCCTCGTCGGTGATCTCGACGAGGGTCGTCCTGCGGTCGGTCGGGTGCGGCAGGCGCTTGACGAGCCCGTCCTTCTCCAACCGGTCCACGATGTTGGTGACGCTCGTGGGGTGTAGCTGAAGCCGCTCACCCATGACTCGCATCGGCAGCCTGCAGTGGCGGGAGAACGTCAGCAGGGTGAGCGCCTCGAACCGCGCGAACGTGAGGCCGTGCGGCTTGAGCGCGGCGTCGACGGCGGACTGAATGATCTGCTGGACCCGCATGAGTCCCGTCACGGCCGACATGGTCGTGGAGGGCCCGATACGCTCCTCCCACAATTGCGCGGCGCGCGCGATCGGGTCGAACGGCAACGGATCCCTCATGGGCCTCGAAGTTAGCAGTGCCGTTCGGCAGGCTGGGGGCGGGGAGCCGACAGTGAGGAGGCAGGTCGATGATCGTGGCGTTCAGCGTGAGCCCGGCCGGCGGTGGTGACCCCGCCGACGGCGCCGACGGCGGGGTGAGCGAGGCGGTGGCCCGTGCGGTCCGGGTGGTGCGGGAGTCGGGGCTGCCCCACGAGACCAATGCGATGTTCACCAATGTCGAGGGCGAGTGGGACGAGGTGATGGACGTCGTGAAACGCGCCGTGGAGGCGGCGGGCGAGGGCTCGCCGAGGGTGAGCCTGGTGCTCAAGGCGGACATCCGGCCCGGGTACGAGGGGCAGCTGAGCGCGAAGGTGGAGCGGGTGGAGCGGCGCCTGTCCGGCGACTGAGCCCGTGCTCGCAGACGGGGCGGCCGTGGGGCGAACCGACGCTCGAGTCGGCCCACGACGCCGCCACGACGGCCGACGAACACTGGAGACCGGATCTTGGGCGTCCGCCCAGGAACGGCACGAGCACTGGACACTGAATGCCTGACCACGCATGTCCGCCATAGAGCACCTGGCCAAAGCACTCGGCGACGTGCTGGCCAGACTCGGCGAAGCAACCCAACATCTTGAAACGGCCCGGGTGACCGTCCAGGAAAGCCGCGCCAATCTGGCGGTGCTGGACGGAACCAGCGATGGCGAGGCGCAACGGGCCCTGGCGCAGCATGGCATGGTCCCCGATCAGGTCGAGCAGGTACAGGGTTTGCTTGATCGCTGCGCTGAGCAGGTCAGGACTTACGGGCTCAGCGTCGGGGCGATCTCCGCGCCCGCCTCACGTACTCGCCCCCGGTACCCGGCCGCTGAACCGGACAGCCATGCACGTTCGGTTCCGCCTCGACCCCCGCGCCCAGGAAAAACACACGGACGGTGGATAGACGGCGATGGCAACGCCGTGGTCCTGGAGAGCGGACGAGGCGGCGAATACTACGCAGCGACCCGCACCCGAGCCGTGAATCTGGGGCTTGCCAGAGGCATTCCGCACGCCGAGCCGGCGATCGCCCGCCATGTCGAAACACAGTTCGTTTCACGCATGATCGATCAGGACCTCCCCCATGCCGAAATCGAGATCAACAGACCGGTATGCGGGACTACCCCGAAGGATCGGCAGTGGATGGAGACGTGCCACAGACAGCTACCACGGTTCCTCCCTGCGGGGTGGACACTGACAGTCAAAGACGGGACAAGTCCCACAGGCAGGACCTACGTCGGGCGAGAGGTCGAGGAATGAGCATCACCGCGGGCTGGGCCGTGATCCGCGAGGACGGCAGCTATGAGGGAATGAACGCGACTCTCGAAACGCCGGAGGACGTGGTGGCGTTCGTCCAACGGGTTGCGGCTGCGGATCCCTACGCCGACTCCATCCGCGTAGTCCACAACGACCGCCCGTTCTGGGATGCCGAGCAGGGCTTCACCGATCACGACGTGTTCGCCGCCATCGTCGACGGGTTCGGCTACCTCAGCCACCAGGACTCGGACCACGCAAAGGCTTACCCGCTCGGCGATCCGGAAGCGGCCGGATGTGAGTTCGACGACGAGGAGTTCCCCGCAGGGTCGGGGCTGGTTCTGGAACAGTTCACGGCAGCGCTCGTCGAGTTCCTTCGCACCACGAAACGGCCCACCAACATCGAGTGGACGGCTCGGTGACTCGTCGATGACCGCCGCTCCTGTGCGGTGGCGAGAGGCGGCGGGCGAGGGCTCGCCGAGGGTGAGCCTGGTGCTCAAGGCGGACATCCGGCCCGGGTACGAGGGGCAGCTGAGCGCGAAGGTGGAGCGGGTGGAGCGGCGCCTGTCCGGCGACTGAGCCCGTGCTCGTCGGCGCCCTCGGTCGTGGGGTGCGCGACAGGCCCTGGACCAGCCATGACGCCGTGAGCAGTCCATGCCAGGATGGAAACGTGACACAGCCACGCGGATCAGGAAACAACTCACCAGCGGCCTCCGCCGCGCTCTCCGGGGCCGTCGACCTCTCGGCCGTGAAGGCGCGGGCCGAAGCGGCGGCACGACCTCCCGCCTCGGGCGGCCCGGGTGGACAGCAGGCAGGCGGCGCGGCCAACGGGGCCGTCATCGATGTGACCGAGGACACGTTCCAGGCCGAGGTCGTGGAGCGGTCGCTGCGGCAGCTGGTCGTCGTGGATCTGTGGGCCGAATGGTGCGGCCCGTGCAAGCAGCTCAGCCCGGTGCTCGAACGGCTCGCGAGCGAGAGCGGCGGTTCGTGGGTGCTCGCGAAGGTGGACGTCGACGCCAACCCGCGCATCTCGCAGCTTTTCGGTGTCCAGTCGATCCCGACGGTCGTCGCTATCGCGGGTGGCCAGCCCGTCGACGCGTTCTCCGGAGCACTGCCGGAAAATCAGATCCGGCAGTGGCTGACCCAGCTGCTCGACGCGTTGAAGGACAAGCTCCCCGGCGCACCGGCGCCGCAGGAGAGCGAGGAGGTCGAGGAGCCCGACGATCCTCGGTTCACCGAGGCGGAGGACGCGTTCGAGCAGGGCGACTTCGCCGCCGCGGCGGCTGCCTACCAGCGCATTCTCGACAGCGAGCCGGGCAACGAGCAGGCGAAGGCCGCGCTGGTGCAGGTGCGCTTCGCCGAGCGGGCCGCCCGCACCGACCCTTCGGCGGTGGCGAGGGCCGACGCGGACCCGGATGACCTCGACGCCGCACTGGCGGCGGCCGACGCCGAGGTGGCCGACGGTGACGTGGAGCGCGGTTTCACCAGGCTCGTGTCCGCGATCCGTCGTACCGCCGGGACCGACCGCGACCGGGTGCGGGAACACCTGGTGGGGCTGTTCGACCTGTTCGACCCCGCCGACGAGCGGGTCGCCAAGGCCCGGCGCGACCTCGCCAGCGCGCTGTTCTGAGCGTTCTGAGCGTTCTGAGCGTTCTGAGTCGTGCGGAGGCCGTGGCCCGGCGGTGCTCACCGCAGCCGTCGGGCCACGGCACTCAAGGGTAGTCGCTGCTGCACACCGACGATCCGTCGAAGTACCCGTGCCGCAGCGCCTCGATCCGGGCGAACCCGTTGGGTGCGGGGTGGCCGTTGATGTCGGCCGAGATGAGGCTGCGGGGCTGGAGCAGTTCCGCGATGGCCTCGTCCAGGTCACCCGGCGAGGGGCGCAGGACCGCGCCGTCCACGTCGATCGCGGCGGTCCAGGCACCCACCAGACACGCCGTGCGCAGGCCCGCGTTGGCGTTGTCCACCGGCACGTCCAGCCCGGCCTGGATGCCCTGCACGTAGCGGGACACGACCTCGGCGAAGGCGGCGAAGTCGCCGAGGCCGCCCGCCGCGGACTCCTGGCCGCTGAACTCGGCCTCCCGGTCGATCGGTTGCCCGAGCTCGGCCAGCGCCGCCATGTCGATGGTGACCGTGTTGGTGTCCTGGCAGTAGGACGCCGGGGGCGTGGAGACCCCGCCGGGACAGGAGCCGCCCTCATTGACGATCTTCGGGCCCGGCACACCCGCGCCGGCGAACGACTCGTCGAGGCTCTGCTGCAGCAGCCCCATCGTCCGGTCGTCGATGCTGATGTCGCCCATGCCCGCGTCGTTGGGGTCGAAGGGCCGCTCGGTGATCCGGGAGTCGACGTCGGCCTGGTCGATCGCCGCGCACGTCGCCGCGTCGGACTCGAAGCCGAGCTGGAAGGCGTAGGTGCGGTCGAAGGCCGTGCCGTGCGCTCCCTGCGCCGCGTGGGACTGGCCCGGCTCGTCGCGGATGAAGAACAGCGACGCCATCACCTGGTTGAGCCCCTCCGAGGTGGACACGGTGAAGTGCTGGCTGCGGCCTTCGGCGATCCAGCGGAAGTAGGAGCCCGTGAAGCAGTCGGCCTGCTGTTCCTTGACGATGGTCGAGGTCTGCTCGTCGATTCCGGCCTTGTCCCCGAGCCGGTACTGCACCGCGTGACCGAACTCGTGGCCGAGGACGGTCACCACGGCCATCGGGCCGAATCGCTGGCGCAGCAGCGGCAGCAGCTGTCCCCGGTCCCACGCGACGAGATCCTCGGGCGGGCAGTAGAACGCGTTCATCGCGGCGGCGGCCGTGGTCGCCCCGCAGACCTCGATCTCCTCGCCCGTCGAGTCGTAGGACAGCAGTTTCTCCACCGGCTCGAAGTTCTGGTCGAAATGGCGGGGGAACTGCTGCGTCCAGTACGCCGACACGTCGGCGATGGCGGCGACCGCGAGGCGATCGTCGTCGCTGTCGGACAGGTTGTCCACGGTCAGTTTCGGAGTGGGCGCGTTGTTCTTCAGGCCGCTTTCGAAGTGCGTGACGGGCAGGCCCGCGATGTCGCCCTCACTGCGCACCTCACCGTCGATCTCGGTGGAGCAGGCCGTGGCGGCCAGCGTCACGACGGTGACGGCGATGGTCAGCACGGTGCGCCGCGCTCCGTGTCCCCCCGAACGTGTCATGGCGGGCACAGTAGCGGACCGCGCGTGGCCCCCGTGCCGTTCCGCGGTAATCCGGCTGTGAACACCGGCGACCCGGCGAGTGAGTGAGTGCCGCGCGCCGCCGTGGTGCGCGGCGTTATGGTCGATCTTCATGAAAGCTGTCCGCCGGTTCACCGTGCGCGCGCGGGTGCCCGAGGAGTTGACGGGGCTGACGGAACTCGCCACCAACCTGCGGTGGACGTGGCATCCGCCCACGCGCGAGGTGTTCGCCTCGATGGACGACACCCTGTTCCGGCGGATCAGGGACCCGCTGCGCATGCTGGCCGAGGTACCGGCGTCGCGGTTGGACGAGTTGGCGGCCGACGCCGCGTTTCTGGCCACGGCGAGGAAGGCCAGTGAGGACCTGCGCCGTTACCTCACCGAGCCGCGGTGGTTCCAGCGCCGCGTCGAGCGGGCGGACGAGGGCGAGCGGTTTCCCTCCGCCGTGGCGTACTTCTCGCTGGAGTTCGGGGTTCACGAGGCGTTGCCGAACTACTCGGGCGGCTTGGGCGTGCTGGCCGGTGACCACCTCAAGGCCGCCTCCGACCTCGGAGTGCCGGTCATCGGAGTGGGGCCGCTGTACCGGGCGGGTTACTTCCGGCAGTCGCTGTCGCTCGACGGCTGGCAGGAGGAGCACTACCCGGTGATCGATCCCGGCGGGCTGCCGCTGGAACTGCTCACCGAGCCGTCGGGCGAGCCGGTTCACGTGCGGGTGGCGATGCCCGGCGGTCGCGACCTGCTGGCGCAGATCTGGCTGGCCCGGGTGGGCCGGGTGCCGCTGCTGCTGCTCGACACCGATGTCGACGGCAACGACGACGATCTTCGCGGGGTCACCGACCGTCTCTACGGCGGCGATGACGATCACCGCATCCGGCAGGAGATCCTGGCCGGGATCGGCGGCATGCGGGCCGTGCGGCGTTACTGCGAGCTGACCGGCCACGCCCAGCCCGAGGTGTGCCACACCAACGAGGGGCACGCCGGGTTCCTCGGCCTCGAACGGGTGCGCGAGGTGCTGGCCGAAGGCGAGCTGAGTTTCGACGAGGCGCTGCCCGCCGTGCGGGCCGGGACGGTGTTCACCACGCACACACCGGTCCCTGCCGGCCTCGACCGGTTCGGCGTCGACCTGGTGAAGCACTACTTCGGTGACGGGCGGCTGCTGCCGGGGGTGGACGTGGAACGGGTGCTCGCGCTCGGCGCGGAGGACGATCCGACCCGGTTCAACGTGGCGCACATGGGGCTGCGGCTGGCGCAACGCGCCAACGGGGTCTCGGCCCTGCACGGCAGGGTGTCGCGGCGCATGTTCGCCGGGCTCTGGCCCGGCTTCGACACCGAGGAGGTGCCGATCGCCGCCGTCACGAACGGGGTCCACGGGCCGACGTGGGTGGCGCGGGAGATGAGCGCCCTGCTCGGCGGAAACGACGAGGAGTGGGGGCACGACGGCGACGGCTCGGGCATCGACCCCGGCGTCACCGACGAGCAGTTGTGGGCACTGCGCCGCGAGTTGCGCGGCAACCTGGTGGCCGAGGTCCGCCGCCGGGCTCGGGACGCCTGGTTGCAGCGAGGCGCCTCGGCGCTGGAACTGGGCTGGACCGAGCGGATCTTCGACCCCGACGTGCTCACGGTGGGCTTCGCCCGCAGGGTGCCCACCTACAAGCGGCTGACGCTGATGCTGCGTGATCCAGAGCGGTTGCGGGCGTTGCTGCTCGACGACGAGCGGCCGATCCAGATCGTGGTCGCGGGCAAGTCGCACCCCGCCGACGAGGGCGGCAAGGAGCTGATCCAGCAGATCGTGCGGTTCGTCGACGACCCGGCCATCCGGGAGCGGATGGTGTTCCTGCCCGACTACGGCATGTCGATGGCCCGGTACCTGTACCGGGGGTGCGACGTGTGGCTCAACAACCCGACCCGCCCGCTGGAGGCGTGCGGCACCTCCGGGATGAAGGCCGCGCTGAACGGCTGCCTGAACCTGTCGATCCGGGACGGCTGGTGGGACGAGTACTACGACGGCAGCAACGGCTGGGCCATCCCCACCGCCGACGGGGTGACCGATCCGCTGCTGCGCGACGACCTGGAGGCCTCGGCGCTCTACGACCTGCTGGGTCAGCAGATCGCCCCGCTGTTCTACGACCGGGACGGCGACGGTGTGCCGCGCGGCTGGCTGTCGATGATCTGGCACACGCTGCGCACGCTGGGGCCGAGGGTGCAGGCGTCGCGCATGGTGCGGGAGTACGTGAACTCGTTCTACGGGCCCGCCGCGACGACCGTCTCGGCCGCCGTGGCCGGTGACTACGCGGCGTCGCGTTCGCTGGCGGCCTACCGGGCGCGGGTGGACGCCTGCTGGCCGCTGGTGCGCGTGGTCGCCACGGACCTGACGGTGGAGGGCGGTGACGTCGCCGATGTCGCCGTGGTGGGTGCCGCCGCGCGGGTCACCGCCCGCATCGATCTCGCCGAGCTGGCGGCCTCGGAGGTCACGGTGCAGGCCGTGGTGGGGCGGGTCGGCGACACCGACGACCTCGACGACGTGGTGACGGTGCCGATGACGCCGCTCGGTCGCGGGGAGTTCGCCGCGACGCTGCGCCTGCCGTGCGCGGGTGCGCTCGGCTACACGGTGCGGGTGCTGCCCCGGCATCCCCTGCTGGCGAGCCCGGCCGAACTCGGCAGGGTCGTACTCGCCTGAGGCGGCGCGCACCGGGGCGCGGGGTCGTGCTCACGCCGTCGGGCCGGTCGGTGACAATGACCTTCGTGAATGACGTGGCGGACCCGGAGAACCTTGCCGATCTCGTGATCCACATGTCCGGTGTGGGGGTCAGGAGGGGAGGCAACAAGCTGCTCGCCGACCTCGACTGGTCGGTGGAGCTGGACGAGCGGTGGGTGGTGCTCGGGCCGAACGGCGCGGGCAAGACCACACTGCTCAAGCTCGCCGCCGCCGAACTGCACCCCACGACGGGTGCCGTTCACGTGCTCGGAGACCGGCTCGGCCGGGTCGACGTGTTCGAGTTGCGCACGCGCATCGGCTTCACCTCCGCCGCGGTCAACGGCCGGATCCCACCCGAGGAGAAGGTGCGAGACGTCGTGGTCAGCGCCGGGTACGCCGTGCTGGGCCGGTGGCGCGAGTCCTACGACGAGCTGGACACCGGCAGGGCCGACGAACTGCTCACGGCACTGGGCATCGGGCACCTCGGCGACCGCAGCTACGGGACCCTGTCGGAGGGGGAGCGTAAGCGGACGCTCATCGCGCGCTCGCTGATGACCGATCCCGAGATGCTGCTGCTCGACGAACCCGCGGCCGGACTCGACCTCGGGGGCAGGGAGGACCTGGTCGCGAGGCTGTCGACCCTGGCCCTGGACGCCGAGGCTCCGGCGATGGTGCTGGTGACCCACCACGTCGAGGAGATCCCGCCCGGCTTCACGCACGTGCTGCTGCTCGCGGAGGGGCGCACGGTCGCGGCCGGTCTGCTGGACGACGTCCTGACCAGCGGGAACCTGTCCGAGGCTTTCGGGCAGGAGCTGGTGCTGGAACGCTCGGGGGACAGGTTCTTCGCCCGACGTCGCTGACCACCGTTACTGGCGGGTAGCCTTCGGGTAGGCGGAAGTCGCTGGAGTTGAAGGAGGATGGCGTGGGCGAGTTCGTACGTCTCGAGGTCGACGGCGGTGTCGGCACGATCCGGCTGGACCGGCCGCCGGTCAACGCCCTGAACCACCAGGTGCAGGCCGAGCTGGCCGAGGCCGCGCGAGAGGCGGGCGAGCGCGACGACGTTCGTGCGGTCATCCTCTACGGCGGGCAGAAGAGTTTCGCGGGCGGCGCCGACATCAAGGAGATGGCCGCGCGGTCGTACGTGGAGATGCAGCGCTTCGGTGCCGAGCTGTCGGCCTCTCTGACCACGATCGCCGAACTGCCCAAGCCCACGGTGGCCGCCGTCACCGGCTACGCCCTCGGCGGTGGCCTCGAACTGGCGCTGACGGCCGACCGCAGGGTGGTGGGCGACAACGTCAAGGTGGGTCAGCCCGAGATCCAGCTCGGCATCATCCCCGGCGCGGGCGGCACCCAGCGGCTCGCCCGGTTGATCGGTCCGAGCCGGGCCAAGGACCTCGTCTTCACCGGTCGCTTCGTCAAGGCGGAGGAGGCGCTGGCTCTCGGCCTCGCCGACGAGGTCGTGGCGCCCGACGACGTGTACGCCGCCGCCCACCGCTGGGCCGCGCAGTTCGCCGACGGCCCCGCCGTGGCGCTGCGCGCGGCCAAGGCCGCCATCGACGGTGGCCTCAATGTGGACCTGCGCAGCGGCCTTGCGCTGGAGACGCAGCTGTTCACCGGCCTGTGGGCGACCGAGGACCAGGCCAACGGGATGCGCTCGTTCATCGAGAACGGGCCGGGCAAGGCCACGTTCGAGGGGAAGTGACGTGACGCACGTCTCGGACCCGGCTCCGAACCCGCACGCCACCGCCGACGAGGTCCAGGCCGCGTACCGCGACCCCAAGCTCGCCAACGTGCTCTACCACGACTGGGAGGCGGGCACCTACGACGAGAAGTGGTCGATTTCGTACGACGAGCGCTGCATCGACTACGCCACCGACGTGTTCACCGCGGTCGCGGGAGAACGGGACCGGCCGTACCCGACGGCGATGGAACTGGGCAGTGGCACCGGCTTTTTCCTGCTCAACCTCATGCAGGGCGGGGTGATCAGCAAGGGTTCGGTCACCGACCTCTCCCCGGGGATGGTGGAGGTCGCGCTGCGCAACGCGGAGTCGCTGGGGCTGGACGTCGACGGGCGCGTGGCCGACGCCGAGCGCATCCCGTACGACGACGACAGCTTCGATCTGGTGGTCGGCCACGCGGTGCTGCACCACATCCCGGACGTGCGGGCCGCGATGCGCGAGGTCCTGCGCGTGCTCAAACCGGGAGGCCGGTTCGTCTTCGCGGGCGAGCCCACGAAGGTCGGCGACTTCTACGCCCGGGGCCTCGGCAGGCTCACCTGGTGGCTGACCACCACGCTGACGAAGCTGCCCCCGCTGCGGAGCTGGCGCAGGCCGCAGGCCGAGCTCGACGAGTCGTCGCGGGCCGCGGCGCTGGAGGCGGTCGTCGACCTGCACACCTTCGACCCCTCCGAACTCGAACGCACGGCACTCGGTGCGGGAGCGGTCGACGTGCGGGCGGTGACCGACGAGTTCAGCGCGGCGCTGGTGGGCTGGCCGGTCCGCACCTTCGAGGCGGCGGTGCCGCAGGAGAAGCTGACGCTGCGGTGGCGGCTGTTCGCCTACCACGCCTGGCTGCGGCTGTCCGCTGTGGACCGGAAGTGGTTGTCGCGGGTGCTGCCGAGGGAGCTGTTCTACAACGTCATGATCACCGGAACGAAGCCGGCCGCACCCTCGGAACTGTAGGTGCCGTACGCGTTCTCGCTCGACGACGTCGCGTTCCTGCGTTCGCGGGAGGGCGCGCGGGCGCTGGCGGACTGCGGCGGGCTACGGCTCACGCCGGCCGGCAGGCTGGCCGACGTCGCCACGGTCCGCCGCACGGTCGGTGAGCGCTATGCGGCCGCGGTGCTGGAAACCCTGCTGCTGCGAAGCAAAGCCGAACCCAAAGTGGACGGCGGGAGCGGGTGGCTGTTCACCGAGGACGCACTGCAACAGGCCAGCGCCTCACCGGTGGCGGCGCACCGCGCGCGCGGCCTCGCCGGGCGGGACGTCCACGACGTGACCTGCTCGGTGGGGGCCGACCTCGTGGCGCTCGCGACGACGGCGCGCCGGTGTGTCGGTTCCGACCTGGACGCCGTGCGGCTCGCGATGGCGGAGCACAACTGCGCCGTCGCCGGGGTCGCGCCCGCGCTCGTGCGGGCCGACGCGCTGCGCCCCGTGACGCGGGACGCGGTGATCGTCGCCGACCCCGCGCGGCGCGACTCGGCGGGGCGGCGGCGGTGGCGTCCCGAGGACTTCGTGCCGGCACTCGACGACCTCGCCTCGGTGTACGCGGGCCGGGAGCTGGTGGTGAAGTGCGCTCCCGGTCTCGACCCTGCCGCCGCGCCGTGGGCACGCGAGGTCGAGGTCATCTCCCTGGACGGCCGGGTTCGGGAGGCGGCGCTGCGCAGCGCCGGGCAGGTCGGCGTGTCGCGGCGGGCCACGGTGCTGTCCTCCGGCGGCCCGGGCTGGTCGATCACCGACGCGGAGCCCGACGAGGTCGGTTCCGGCGCGGCGGGGGAGTGGATCGTGGACCCGGACGGCGCGGTGGTGCGGGCGGGCCTGGTCCGCCACTACGCGGCCCGGCACGGCCTGTGGCAGCTCGACCCCCGGATCGCCTACCTCACGGGCGACACACCACCGCCCGGGGTGCGCGCGTTCCGCGTGCTCGACTCCGGCCACTACAGCGAGAAGGCACTGCGGACCCTGTTGCGGCGCCACGACGTCGGCAGGCTGGAGATCCTGGTGCGGGGGCTCGACGTGGACCCCGACGCCCTGCGCCGCAGGCTCAAGCCGAAGGGCGGCGGTGAGGCCAGCGTGGTCCTCACCCGCATCGGGCGAGCGCCGACGGCGTTCCTGTGCCGTTCGGAGCGGGTGCCCGGCCGCCCGGGCTGAGTACGCGGCACCCCAACCGCGCACGAACCCCACCGGACGCACCCGGCGACGCGGCGGCAGGGCCTAGGCTGCGGCGTGTGCCCGTCGCGTTGACGCTCCTCGACCACGTGTCCTTCCGTGGCCGGGAGATCGCCGGTGCCCGGCTACACGATCTCCTGGCACTGTTGGCCGAAGACCCGCGCGCCGGGTGCGGCGTCGGCAGGATCGTCGACGAACTCTGGCCGGAGCGCTCGCCCGAACACCCTGTCAAGGCGGTGCAGCTCCTCGTGTCCCGGGCACGCAGGCAACTGGGGGCCGACACGATCGTGCGCACCGGCACGGGGTACCGGCTCACCCTGGAGCCTGCCGAGATCGACGCCTCCGCCGTGCGGGAGTGGGCGGCGCGGGCGGCCCGGCACGCCCGCGCCGGTGAGCACACCGAGGCACTGGCCGCGGCCGAGGCGGGACTGTCGTGGTGGCCGGGCTCCGAGCCCGTCGCCGACGGGCTCGGGAGCGGTCCGCTGGCCGCACTCCGCCGGGGCAGCGAGGACGTCCGTGCCGTCCTGGTGCGGCATCGCGGGCTCGCGCTGTCCCGGCTGGGCCGCTCCGCGGAGGCCGCCGCCGTCCTGGCCGTCCTCGTCGCGCGTGACCCGCTCGACGAGGAGGTTCTCATCGAGGTCCTGCGGGCGGAGTCCGCGACCACCGGTGCCGCGTCGGCGCTGGCCCGGTACGAGCGATACCGGCGGATGCTGCGTACGGAGTGGGGCACCGAACCCGGTCCCGCGCTGACGGAGCTGCACCGGCAGTTGTTGTGGCAGTCCGTGCCCGCGGCGCGGCACGGGGTCGAGCACGAACCCAACCCGCTGCTCGGCAGGCAGGACGACATCACGGCCGTGCTGGCGTGCCTTCGCCGTTCGCGGGTGACGTCGGTCGTGGGGCCCGGGGGCATCGGCAAGACCCGGCTGGCCCACGCCGTGGGCCGTGACCCCGAACACCGCGTGGTCCATGTCGTCGGGCTGGCGGGGTTGTCCGCCGACACCGAGGTGCTTCCGGAGGTGGCCGCCGCGCTCGGGGTCGTGGAGCCGAGGCGCTCCGCGTTGCTCGGTACGGCACAGGGTGAGGCCGACCTCGCGCGGCGGGTCGCGGCCTCGCTCGGCCGGGGGCCGGTGCTGCTCGTGCTCGACAACTGCGAGCACGTCGTCGACGGGGTCGCCGACCTGGTGCGCGTGCTCGTCGCGGTGACCACCGACGTCCGGGTGCTGACCACGAGCCGCACACCGCTGGGGCTCACGTCGGAGGCCGTCCACCCGTTGCGGGAACTCGACACCGCGACCGCCGCGGAGCTGTTCCGGCAACGCGCGAGCGCCGCCCGGCCGGGAGCCGAGTTGCCGCAGGCTCTCGTCGAGCAGGTGTGCGACCAGCTCGACGGTCTCCCGCTCGCCATCGAGCTGGCGGCGGCCCGGGTACGGGTGCTGTCCGTGGCGCAGCTCGCCAGGCGGCTCGACGACCGCTTCGCCGTGTTGCGGACCCGCACCCGTGACACGCCACGGCGGCACCGCACGTTGCACTCGGTGGTGGAGTGGAGCTGGAACCTGCTGGCGCCCGGCGAACGCCGCGCCATGCGGTTGCTGTCGGCGTTTCCCTCGGGTTTCACGGCCGGGGCCGCGCAGCACGTGCTGGCCGCCGACGACGCCGCGACGCTGGCCGTGCTCGAACGTCTCGCGGACCACTCCATGATCAAGGTTGTGGACACGGCCACGGACGTCCGGTTTCACATGCTGGAGACGGTGCGCGAGTACAGCGCCGCGGAGTGCGCCGCGACCGGCGAGGCGGAACTCGCCCGCGCGCGGTTCGTGTCGTGGGCCAGGGAGTACGCGCTGGCGCACTACCGGGAACCGCTGGGCGATCGGCCCGCCACCGCGCTGCTCGGCTTGAGATCCGAGCAGGACAACCTCCTGCGGGCCCTGCGAATCGGCCTCGACGCGGCCGACGGCTCGACGGTGGCCGTCACCGGCGCGGCGCTGGCGGCATTGTGGACACTGGAATCGAACTACCAGCGCCTGTCCCGGCTTCCCGGGGACACGGCCTGGCTGCTGTCGCACTACCGGCCCGCCCCGGAGTACGTGGAGGCCACCCGCACGCTCGCCGTGCTCTGTGTCGTGTACCGCCTGACGCTGCACGACACGCAGGTGCTGCGTTCGCTTCTCGTCCTGCGGCGCCTGCCGCCTGCGCCCCCGGACACGCTGGTGCGGGCGCTGGCCGTCGTGTGCGCCGATCTGAGCGTGGTGGAAGACGATCGCCTGGCCGAGTTGTGCGCCAGCGAGCGGCCGCTGCTGTCGGCGGTCGCCCATGCGTTCGCGAGCTATGTGCGGGAGCACGAGGGCGATCTGACCGGTGCGATCGCCGCGGCCACCGGGCTGGTGCGGGCTGTCGAGGGGGCCGACACGCGATGGTTGCGGGTGCTGGCGCGGGCGCGGCTTGCGGAGATCCACCTGACCCTGGGCGAGGGGCGCGAGGCGTTGCGCCAGCTGGCCGCCGCCCGCGAGGTGGACGCGGAGCTGGTGTCCCTGCTCGACTCGATCGGCATTCAGGGCGCGACGGCGCTCGCGGCGTTGCAGACCCGCGACGTCGCCTGGGCCGAACGCGAACTGCGCACGGTCCCGGAGGACGCCTTCGGCGACCGGGCGCACGCGCTCGCGGTCCGGGGCGAGCTCGCGTTGCTCCGCGGGGACGTCGACGGCGGGCTCGCGCTGTGGCGGGAGGCCGCCGAGGCCATGTCGCTCGAAACGCTTCCCGGAGCCAGGGTCGAACCCGGAGCCGAACCCTGGTCGCTGGAGTTCAGGGCGGTCGCGGTGGTGGCGCACGCACGCCACGGCAGGCTGGCGCTCGTGGCCGACCTCGTGGAGCGGACACCGCAGGCACTGGACGAGTTGCTGCGGCGCACCCACCGGTACGAGCCGGAGTACCTCACGGGTGCGCCGCTGTGCGGTGCCCTGGTGCTCGCGGTGGCCATGGTGGACCTCGACCGTGCGCGCCGGCTGGGTGAGCCCGGCGCCGCACGGTCGGGTGCCAGCCTGGTGGCGCTGGCACTGGCCTTCGGCTACACGCGGCAGTTCCAGCCCACCATGGACGAGGACGCGGCCCGCGCCGAGGCGCGGCGGGCGGACCCGGTGGCGTACGAACAGGCCCTCGCCCACTTCGGCGGGTTGGATCACCACGCGCTGCGCACCGAGGCGCTGGCCGCACTACGGCAACGACCGGTCAGTGCGGACGTTCGCGGTTGAACAGTCGGCGGGCCCACAGGTGCCCGACCAACGTGATCCCTGCGCACCAGGCGAGAGCCTGCGCCGCACTGCCCCCGACGGGTGTGCCCAGCAGCAGGCCGCGCACCGTGTCGATGAACGGTGTGAACGGCTGGTACTCCGCGAAGAACGCCAGCCCCGACGGCATCGACTCGGTCGGCACGAAGCCGCTGCCCAGGAACGGCAGGAGGACCAGCGGCAACGGCAGGTTGCTCGCGGCCTCGACCGTCCTGGTGGCCATGCCCATCGCCACCGCCAGCGAGGTGATCGCGAAGGCGATCAGCGTCAGCACGCAGGCCGCCAGCAGCCAGTCGAGTGCCCCCGTGGTGGGGCGGAACCCGACGAGCAGGGCGACACCCACGACCACCACGAGCCCGACCACGGTCTGCAGCGTGCTACCGAGGACGTGCCCGGCGAGGATGGCCGACCGGGCTATCGGCATGGTCTTGAACCGCGCCACGATGCCCTCGGTCATGTCCATCGCCACGAAGATCGCCGTGCCCTGAGCCGAGGCGCCGATGCCCATGAGCAGGATGCCCGGCGTGAGGTAGTCGACGTAGGCGTCGCGGCCCGCCCCGGCCGCACCCAGCCCGGCGCCCAGAGTCTCGCCGAACACGTACACGAACAGCAGGAGGAACAGCACCGGCATCCCGATCACCATGATCGTCATGCTGGGGTAGCGCACCATGTGCTTGAGGTTGCGGCGCAGCATCGTGACCGAGTCCGCCAGCGCGTGGGCGCTGCGTGGCGGCCGGGTCGTCGGCGTCGTGAGCGTCGTCAGTGTCTTCGTCGGAGTGGTCATGCCGTGGCCTCCGTCCGGTCGGAATCGCCCGTGAGGGACAGGAAGACGTCATCGAGGTCGGGGTGGTGTACGGACAGTTCGTCGGGTTCCACCCCGGCCGCGTCCAGGGTGGAGAGCAGCTCTTTCAGCCCGCGGACACCCGGAGTTCCGGGCACCCGCAGCGCGAACGCGGAGTCGTCGTCGCGGACGTCCGGTACCGGCCTGCCGAGCGCGTGCGCAGCACCGTGAAGTGCTGCCCTGTCGGCGAAGGTGAGGTTGACGTGGCCTCCCGGAACCCGGCGTTTCAACTCCCGGGGCGTGCCCTCGGCCACGATGCTGCCGTGGTCGAGTACCGCGATCCGGTCGGCGAGCTGATCAGCCTCCTCCAGGTACTGCGTGGTCAGCAGGACCGTCACACCTCCCGACACCAGGTCGCGCACGATCTCCCACAGCGTCCGCCTGCTGCGCGGATCGAGCCCGGTGGTGGGTTCGTCGAGGAACAGGACCCGGGGCTCGCCCACCAGGCTCATGGCCAGATCGAGGCGCCTGCGCATGCCGCCGGAGTAGGTCGCGGCGGGTTTGCGTGCCGCCTCGGCGAGGTCGAACCGGTCGAGCAACTCGGTGGCACGACGTGCCCGTTGGGTCCGGCCGAGGTGCTGGAGCCTGCCCATGAGCAGCAGGTTCTCCTCGCCGGTGAGCAGGTTGTCCACGGCGGCGAACTGGCCGGTCACCCCGATGGCGCCGCGCACCGCGCGTGGGTCCGTGGCGAGCTCGTGGCCTGCCACCGTGGCGGAGCCGCCGTCGGCGTGGAGCAGGGTCGCGAGGATGCGCACGATGGTGGTCTTGCCCGCGCCGTTGGGGCCGAGGAGAGCGACGACGGAGCGCTCGGGGACGTCGAGATCGACGCCGTCGAGCACCACCTTCTCGCCGAACCGTTTGCGCAGTCCCCGGACCGCGATCGCGGTCGATGTCGTTGTGCTGGTCATGCCGTGCAGCGTGAGCCCGGCCGGTGTCACGACGGTGTCACCGTGGTTTCACCGGCCAGCGGATGGTTGTGCGCCTCACACCGCCGACGCATCGACAAGGCTCGATAATGGGGGCATGACGATTGACGGTGTCTCCCGCGCCCCGTCCCTGTCCGAGGGCGCCGCCGGCACCTACGCGGAGTGGTTCGCGTGCCTGGCCGAGCCGACGCGGGTGCGGCTGCTGCACACCGTGGCCACCTCCCCGGGCGGGCTCACCGTGGGTGAGCTGACCGAACGGCTCGGTACCAGCCAGTCCACGTGTTCCCACCACGTCAAGAAACTGGCCGAGGTCGGTTTCCTCGCGCTGCACCGCGAGGGCACGGCCACGCGCGTGCTGGTGAACGAGGCGTGCTGCACCGGCCTGCCGCATGCCGCCGACGTGGTGATGGGCGTGCTCGCACCCCGCCCGTGCTGCCCCGAGGACGTCCCTCGGGACGTCGAGGTGCGCGCGTTGCGCGACGACGACTGGCCCGCCGTGCGGCGCGCCTACGGTGAGGGACTCGCCACCGGGATCGCGACGTTCGAGACCGAGGTTCCCCTCGTGGACGAGCTCGCCTCCCGCTGGCTTGCCGGCCACCGCTGGGTAGCCGAGGTCGACGGCCGGGTCGTGGGCTTCTCGGCGCTGCGGCCGGTGTCCGCGCGCCCGTGCTACTCGGGGGTCGCCGAGAGCGCCGTCTACGTGACCGAGGACGCCCGGGGCCGCGGCGTGGGCAGGGCGCTGCTCCACCGGCAGGTGACCGAGGCCGACAGCGCCGGGCTGTGGACGTTGGAGGCCTCGGTCATCGCGGGCAACCGCGCGAGCATCGCCCTGCATCACACCGCGGGCTACCGCACCGTGGGCGTGCGCGAGCGCATCGCCCGGCGCGACGGCGTGTGGCACGACACGGTGCTGCTCGAACGCCGCAGGCAGGACGGTTAGGGCTGCGGCGTGCCGTAGTCGGGTTCGAGGACGCCGAGGTCGATGGGCGGACCGTTCTCCGCCTCGTCGAGCTGCTCCTGGATGTCGTCCGTGATGTTCTTCTCCTTCGGCGGCCGGGGCACGGGCTCCATCACGCGGGAGATCACCATCTCCTCGCGGGTCAGGCCGGTTCCGCTTTCGGCCTGTGCCGCGGCCGCGTCAGGCGCCGCCGGAGCCTGCTCGGCCGAGGGCGGCGGGGCCGCGGGCTCGGCCGGTGGCGCTGGTTGTGCTGGCTCGGCGGGCTCGGCGGACTCGGCCGGCGGTGACCCGGCAGGCGAGGTGCTCGGTGCGGTGCGGGCCTCCAGCGCCCGGACCTCGTCGGCCACGCTGCCGGTAGCGGCCCGCTGCGGTGCTGCCTCACTGCGTGCCGGAGTGGCGTCGTTACTGTCGTGCCTCGACGTGTCGCCGTCCGGCCAGACCGCGAGCGCGACCGACGCGGGCACCGCTGCGGCCAGCAGTCCCAGGGAGATGCGGGTGGAGGTCCGCGAGGGCCACCGTGGCATGACGTGTCGCCTTTCGTCCGGTTCGTCCGAGTGGGAGACGATCATGTCATGTCCGGCGCGGAATGTCGGAGGCGGCGGGACACTGGGGGTATGTGCCGAAACATCAAGACCCTGCGCCCGCCCTTCGCCGAGAGCGTCACCGATACCGACATCCGTGCGGCCGCCGTGCAGTACGTGCGCAAGGTCTCCGGTTTCCAGCGACCCGCCGCACACAACGCCGAGGCGTTCGAGCGGGCGGTGGGCAAGGTCGAGGCCGCCACCGCCGAGCTGCTGTCCTCGCTGACCGTGCGTGGCAGCCGGAGCGCGTGACGTCGCGGACAGTTCGAACTTCAACTGTCACCGTGCGAACGGGGCCTGGTTACACTGCCGCGCATGGCGCACGAGCACGAGGTGTCGATGATCGAGTTGTCGCGTGACGTGTGCTGGCTCGCGCACCAGTTCACCCAGCGACTCGACGCCCACGTGCGCCGGGTCGCCGAGCAGGTCGGGCTCACGGCCTCCCAGGTGGTCGCGCTGCGCGAGCTGACCGGCCCGCTCACCGCGCGGGAACTCGCGAGCCGCATGTCCTGCGAGCCGTCCAACGCCACCTTCGTCATCGACCGCCTTGAGGAGCAACGACTCGTCGAACGCCGTCCGCATCCGACGGACCGCCGGTCCAAGCAGGTGGTGCTCACCGGCGACGGTGCCCGGCTGCGAACGGTCGTGCTGGATCTGCTCGGCAACGGGTCGCCGCTGATCACGCTGGAACCGGGTGAACGGGAGTCGCTGCACGCGTTGTTGCGCAAGCTGGTGGGCTAGTTGTTGCGGGACGGTAGGTTGTTGACGTCCGGCCTACACGTCGCTTCACGAGTGACCCGGTTAGTTGTTTCGTATGACCTCGGTTGAGTCGACGTCGACGCGGTCGCCGTGAGCGTCGGTCGGGCGTAGTTGGGGTAGCCGGTGGCCGCTCTCGTCTACGAGAGCAGAGTGCGCTTCCCCATCGGCGAACGCGTGCCGCTCGCCCCACTGACGCATGGCGACGATGACTGTGAAGAGGTCGCGGCCTGCGTCGGTGAGTACATAGATCTGGCGGCGTCCGGATGCTGCCGTCTCCCGCTTGAGGATGCCGTGATCGACGAGGCGGCGAAGCCTGTTGGTGAGGATGTTGCGCGCGGCCCCGGTGCGTTGCTGGAAGTCGGTAAACGACCGCGCGCTGTCCATCGCGTCGCGAATGATCAGCAGGCTCCACCGGTCTCCGACGAGGTCGAGCGTCCGCGCGACTGGACATGTGGGGTCGGTCCAGGACACGTCGTCAACGTGCACGGCTGAGTTCACCACGCCTCCCCGAGGAGTTGCAGATTAAAACCATCCTGCCATACTCCAATGAGTTGCAAATTGCTACTAATTGGAGATGGTGTGGGACTCACGCATGGCCGAAGAATGCTGCTCGCGATGGTCTGCTCGGCCGCGGTCGCGACGATCTACGTCGCCCAGCCCGTACTCGCGCAGATCGGGCGAGACCTGGGAGTGCCCGAGTCTGACCTCGGGTGGATCGTGGCAGCTGGACAGATCGGCTACCTGGTCGGCTTGGCTGTCCTGGTCCCGTTGGGAGACATGCTGGACCGGCGCAAGCTCGTCGGGGGTCAACTCCTCCTCGCCGCAGTCGGCATGCTGGTGGCCGCGGTCTCTCCGACTCTGTGGCTGTTGCTCGTCGGTCTCGCCACGACGGGTCTGTTCGCCGTCGTCGTACAGACCACCGTCGCAATGTCCGCCGACCTCTCGACGCCTACGGAGCGTGGTCGTACGCTCGGAATCGTCACCTCCGGAGTCATCATCGGAATCCTCGGGGCGCGCGTCCTGGCGGGGGGCCTCGCTGACCTGTGGGGATGGCGAAGTGTCTATGTCGCGCTCATGCTGTTCCTG
This sequence comes from Saccharomonospora piscinae, assembly GCF_005862235.1. GTDB lineage: Bacteria > Actinomycetota > Actinomycetes > Mycobacteriales > Pseudonocardiaceae > Saccharomonospora > Saccharomonospora piscinae. The sequence goes on from NZ_VCEK01000003.1 coordinate 758,776, forward strand.
GTTGCGCTCTCGATCGCGGTGTTGAAGCAGCTGCCAGCAGACCACCGGTCGAGTCGTCGGACCTACGGCGACGTGCTGACCTCGCTCGGGCACCTCTTCCGCGAGCCGCTGTTCATCTCGCGCGGACTGATCGCGTTCTTCCTCTTCGCTTCCTTTGGCACGCTCTGGAGCGGACTCGCGCTACCACTGGCTGCCGAACCGTGGCAGCTGAGCACGACCCAGATCGGCCTGTTCGGAATAGCCGGGCTCGCTGGCGCACTGGGAGCTGCACGGGCAGGCCGATGGGCGGACACCGGCAGAGCCAACCCCGTGACCGGTACCGCACTCGCGCTGCTGGCACTGTCCTGGATCGCATCCGGGCAGGCCGCATGGTCACTCTGGCTAGTCGTCATCGGCGTCATCGTCCTGGACTTCGCGATCCAGGCCGCACACGTCAGCAACCAGTCACTTCTCACCGCCGCCTACTCGGACAAGACCAGCAGCGCCATCGGCGGATACATGATTTTCTACTCGCTCGGCTCCGCCCTCGGCGCGACCGCCACCACCAAGATCTACTCCACTTCAGGGTGGACAGGATGTGTCGTCCTCGGCGCAAGCTTCGCACTCTGCGGACTGCTCACCTGGGCACTCAGCCGACCCACGGTCACGAGAGTGCGACGTGACGCCGCCAGCCTCGGATCAGGTCGCATGGATACCACGCCGGAAGCAGGCTGAGGATGACTCATCCGAATGCGCCGCTGTCGATCGAGGGACGCCGACGATTGATCGAGCGCTGCAAGACCAGACCAATCGCACACGTCGCAGGAGATGGGGATCTAACGTGCATGTGCGTCGAATTGGGTTAACCGCTACCGCCAATTCGGCGCGGTTGGTCTCGCCGAACGATCCTCCGCACCGCACACCCAACCGGCCACCACCTCTCCGGTGATCGTGACCAAGATCGAGAGTCAGCCGCCGCAGCCGCAAATGGTCGTCGGCTCGCATCGCCGTCGAACTGCGTGCAAAGGGTGTCACGATCAGCCGCCGCAGCCTCCAGCATCCCGACTGCCGACGCTACATTTGTGGCGGACTTCAGTCCTTGCGCCCGGTCACGGCCGTGGTGACGCCGAGGGCGATCATCGTGAGCCCGCCGAACCCGCCGACCAGGGAAAGCCGCCTCGGCGAGCGGGCGAACCAGCTCCGTGCGGCGGCCGCGGCCAGACCCCACACGCTGTCCGACGCGATCGCGATGACGTTGAAGACCAGCCCGAGCAGCAGCATCTGCACCGCGCTGTGCCCCTGGGCGGGGTCCACGAACTGGGGCAGCACGGCGGCGAAGAACACGACGGTCTTCGGGTTGCTCACGCCGAACACGAATCCCTCCCACATCGTGCGGGAGCCGCCGTGCGCCACGATCCCGTCGCCGGTGACCGTTGCGTGCAACGCACCACGCTGCCGCCACGCCTTGACGCCCAGGTACACCAGGTAGGTGGCACCCGCCAGCTTGAGGAGGGTGAAGGCAAGCACCGAGCGTTCCACGATGGAGCCGATCCCGAACGCGACGGCCACGACGAGCACGTAGGCGCCGAAGGTGTTCCCCACCACGGTCAGCAACGCCGCGCGGCGCCCGTGCGCCAGCGCTCTCCCGATCACGAACACCACGCTGGGGCCCGGCACCACGATCAACAGGAACGACAGGGCCGCGAAGGCGAGCAGGCGGTCGGCAGACACCATGCGGTCCAGACAAGCAGCCGGGGAGCCGCCCGTCCACCGACCTGTCACACAATCCCGCCCGCCGACGTCTCCTGTTCGTCAAGCCAACGTGCTACGGGAGGACGACATCATGGATGCCCGGATCAACCTGTTCGACAACGCGCTCGGGGCCAAGTTCGCGCAGCGCTTCGCCAACGCGGGCCAGGTGGTTCAGCAGTCACCGTTGCCGAGATCCACACAGGAACTGGTGTCGCTGCGCGCCAGCCAGATCAACGGCTGCGGGTGGTGCATCGACATGCACACCAAGGAGGCTGTGGCCGCCGGTGAGGACCCGGTCCGCCTCAACCTGGTGGCCGCCTGGCGCGAGGCCACCGTGTTCACCGAGCCCGAGCGGGCCGCCCTGGCCCTCGCCGAGGAGGGCACCCGGCTCGCCGACGCCCACCACGGCGTGTCCGACGAGACCTGGGCGCGCGCCCGCGAACACTACGACGACGACCAGATCGCCGCGCTGGTCGCCCTGGTCGCGCTGATCAACGCGGCCAACCGGCTCGCCGTCATCGTGCACCAGCGGGGCGGGTCCTACGAGCCGGGCATGTTCGCCGCCGCGACGAGCTGAGCCGGCTGCTCACCCCTCCGCGTCGCGGACCAGCAGTGCGATCTGGACCCGGTTCTCGACCGCCAGCTTGGCGAAGAGGTTTCCGGTGTGCGCCTTGACGGTCGCGACGCTGATGTGCAGCCGTTCGGCGATCTCCGGGTTGCCCAGCCCCTCCGCGATGGCGCGAGCGGTGTCGAGTTCGCGGTCGGTCAGGGCGGACAACCGGTGCCGGGCGGCGTCCTGGGACGAGCGGCGGGACTCGGCGGACTGGGGCCCGGTGGCCGCGGCGATGACCTTCGCCGTGGCCACCGGGGAGAGCACGGGGTTTCCCTCCGCGACGGTGCGCACCGCGTCGACGATCCGCGACGGCGGGGTGTCCTTGAGAACGAATCCGAGTGCCCCGGCACGCAACGCGCCGAGCACCAGGTCGTCGGAGTCGAAGGTGGTCAGCATGAGCACCCGGGGCGGCTCCGGCCGGGAGAGCAGTTCCCGGGTCGTGTCGAGTCCGTCCCGTCCGGGCATGCGCACGTCCATCAGCACGACGTCCGGCCGCTGCTCGCCGATCACAGCGATCGCGGTGTCCCCGTCGGGCGCCTCCGCCACGAGGGTCAGATCCGGTTCGCCGTCGATGACGAGCCGGAGCGCCATCCGCACGAGTTGGTCGTCGTCGACGATGACGACCCGCACCGGCTCTCGCTCGCTTCCCACTCAGCTCCTCTTTTCGTTGCTGTGGTGTGGCCAGGGTAGTTGTGCGGTGAGCAGGTATCCGTTGTCGCGCGTCGGATGGTGGTCGAGTCTGCCGCCCGCGAGGGCGAGGCGTTCGGTGAGGCCGAGCAGGCCGAAGCCTGACGTCGGCGGCCGGGTGACGGTGGTGGCCGCGGAGTTGCGAACACTGATGCGCAGATCGTCGCCCTGTGCTCCGTGGAGGGTGACGTGGACGGAGGCGCCCGGAGCGTGCTTCGCGGCGTTGGTGAGTCCCTCTTGGACGATCCGGTAGCAGGTTCGTCCGACGACGTCGGAAGGGTCACCCTGCACCGTGTTGGTGAGCGTGACGTCCAGCCCGGAGGCACGGGATTCGGCCACCAGGCCGGGAATCCGGTCGAGGGACGGTTGTGGCGGCTCCACGCGGCCCGGCTCGGTGCGCAGGACGCCGAGCACGTCGCGGAGTTCCTCCAGTGCCTGGTGAGAAGCCTCCGCGATGCCGCGAACCAGTTCGCGGTTCTCCTCCACCGGGAGGTCGCGACGGTGGTCCAGCACGCCCGCCTGCATCGCGACCAGGGAGATACGGTGCGCGAGCACGTCGTGCATCTCGCGGGCGATCCGGTTGCGCTCCAGCGTCCGTGCCTGGGTGGCTCGTGCGGCCTGTTCCCGCTCCGCACTGTCCGCCCGGTCCCGTAGGGATCGGACCTCGACGCGCCGTGCGCCGACCGCGATGCCGATCGCCACCGCGGTTCCCGCGCTCAGCACCGGGACTCCGAGATCGGCCCACAGCACGTCGGGCGGGTCCTGGATCGGATAGAGCTGGTTGCCGAACTGTGAGGCGGTCACATAGGCCAGCGACACGATTCCGATCTCAAGCGGACGGCGACGGGTGGCGAGCGAGCACAGTGCCAGAAAACCCGCGCCGGTGGCGAGTGTGGACGCGGCCGACGCGATGGCCACCGTCAGGGCGATGACGAACGGGAATCGCCGCCGCCACACCAGTGCGGTCAGGCAGCCGAGGGCCAGCAGCGGATCACCGATGGCGAACCAGGTACACGTGTCGGGCACGCATCCCCGAGGCAGCAGGACACCGGTGGAGAGCCAGAAGGGTATGCCCAGCGCCGCGGCCGCCAGCAGCCGCCAGACCTGTTGCCACCCCCGAAGCCGTGGCGCGATGTCCTCGTTCATCGGGGCCATTATCGCGGGTGTGGGTGGCCAGCACAGCAGCCCTGAGGCTGTCCTGTCCCCGGCCCAGGTCGGAGTCGCGCGTCCGACCGTGGTCGGAAGCGATTCGAGCCTCCGGTCCGATGTGCGGGCGGCGCGCGGCGGCCAGACTCGTCGCGTACCGGAACAGCCACGGAACGGACAACGACGAGAGTGGTGGACATGGATCGGAAACGGAGTGTCGGCCGGGCAGTGACTCTGCTGGCCGTACTCGGTCTCACCGGGACACTGGTGGGGGTGCCCATCGTGGCCGCGGAACGGGACGACGAGGCCGGGGCGCAGCTGGAGTGGGGTGAGTGCCCCGACGACGTGCCGGACACCCCGGCGCCGTTGCAGTGCGCCACTGTGCCGGTACCGCTGGACTACAGCGATCCCGGGGGCGAGCGGATCGATATCATGATTTCGCGGCTGGCCAGCCAGAACCCGGACAAGCGGCGCGGCGTGCTGCTGCTGAACCCCGGTGGCCCCGGCGGTACGGGACTGGACCAGCCACAGCTGTTGTCGAAGCAGGGCATTCCGGCCAGCGTCCTGGACAGCTACGACCTCATCGGCATGGACACCCGGGGGGTCGGGCACTCGGCGCCGGTCAGCTGTGGCTTCACCAACGACCAGCCGTACTTCGGCAACATCCCGCCGTACGCGGTCGACGACGAGGCCGTCGCCGGGCAGGCGAAGATCGCCAAGGCGGTGGCCGAGCAGTGCGCGGCCAGCGACGACGCGGGACGGCTGGCCCACCTGTCGACGGCGAACATGGCCCGCGACCTGGACCGCATCCGCGCCGCGCTGGGCGAGGACAAGGCGAGTTTCCTCGGATACTCCTACGGCAGCGGGCTCGGCGCCGCCTACGCCTCGATGTTCCCCGAGACCTCAGACCGGGTCGTGCTCGACAGCAACATCGGTGACACGCATCTGGATCACGAGGGGATGCGCCGGTACGGCAGCGGCATGGAGGAGACGTTCCCCGACTTCGCGAAGTGGGTCGCCGCGCGGCACGACAGCTACGGTCTGGGCCGCACGCCGAAGGAGGTGCGGCAGACCTACTTCACCCTCGCCGAGCAGCTCGACGAGAAGCCGGTGGACGGGATCAACGGCGCGATCTTCCGCCTCGCGACCTTCGCATCGCTGTACAAGGAGTCGATGTACGGGCTGATGGCGCAGACCTGGCAGTCACTGCGCGACTCCCCGGGTACGGCACCCTCGGGTGATCTGCCCGGAAAGAACCAGTCCACGGGCGGTGAGTTGTCGCCGAACGACAACGCCTGGTCGGTCTTTCTCGCGGTGACCTGCAACGACGTCGAATGGCCCGAGGACGTCCGTACCTACCAGCGCGCCGTCGCCGAGGACCGCGAGAGGCACCCGCTCTACGGCGCGGCCGCCGCCAACGTCCTGCCCTGCGCCTACTGGCAGCTCGGTCCGTCCGAGCCGCCCGTGGAGATCAACGACGCGGGCCCGGCCAACGTCCTGGTCGTGCAGAACCAGCGCGACCCGGTGACACCGCTGCGCGGCGGCGAGCTGGTGAACGAGAAGTTCGGCGAGCGGTCGCGGCTGGTGAGCGTCGACGGGAGCGGGCACGGGGTGTACGTACTGGACGACAACCCCTGCGCGTTGAACGTCACCACGAACTTCCTGGTGGACGGCACGATGCCCAAGAAGGACGTGCGGTGTCAGGCGACTCGCTGAGCGACGAGCCGCGTCGCCGGGGGGCGGGGGAGTGATCGGGTGGGTGGGACGGCTCGTGTCGTCCCACCCACCCGGCTCATCGCCGGCTGGACGCCGCCAGCAGACCCAGCAGGACCAGCAGCGACAGCAACGACCAGGTCCAGGCCAGGGCGTCGATGAACGCCACACCCCAGAGCAGGCTGATGAACCAGGCCAGTGGGAACGCCGCGATCGCCGCGGTGGCAGCGGCCACCGCCGCCAGGGCTCCGAGGAAGCACACGACGATGATCAGCACGATCGTGATGAGCACCTTGGCGACGGCCCACACCGCCTCGACCACGCTCATTGCGCGTCTCCGGACTCGGTCGGGGCCACGAGGCCCAGCACCCCGGCCGCGAACAACGCGACAGCCCCGAACAGACCCAGCTCGGCCTCGACTATCTCAGTCGTCACCGGTTCCTCGGTCACCGGGATCGTGACCGGACCGTACCGCTGGAGCAGGACATAGGTGGTCACCAGGCCGACGGTGAACAACACCGTGCTGACGCCGCCGGCGCGCCGGTGGGTCCAGGACGCCCCGAACCGGGTCCCCACCGCAACGACAAGGAACAGGGCCGAAACCAATAGCAGCGGGGCGTACCCGGCCATGTAGATGAACTTGGGGAGGCTGCTGCCGTCTGGTGAGAAACCGAACCTGATCGTCAGGGAGAACACGCCGCCGAAGCTCAGCGCGGTCAACACCAGGCAGGCCAACACGTTGGCGATTCCGAGCCACAGCCGTCCGCTGCCCGAGCTCCTTGGCAGCAGGACCACGACCAGTGCTGTCAGCAGCGCTGACGCTACCGCCGCGGGCAACGTGGCGATGGCCTTCAACACGGTGTCGGCCCAGGCGTTGCCGAGTATCGAAGCGTCCCAGTCTGAGCGGAAGAACGCCAACAGGAGCAGCACCCAGCCCGCCAGATGCAGCAGCACCCGGACGGCCAGAACCACGATTTCCTTCGTCGAGGCGGCATCGAAGCGAGTTGCCAGCAGGGGTGTGAGCATCAGGGCGACGTACCCGGCCACCAGACCGATCACCGCCCAACAGGCGACCAGCAGAGTCAAAGCCACGACCATGTTGGTCGAACTGAACTCGAGCGCGGGAGTGGTCACGTAGCCGAACATGGACCTCCGAGGCACGAGACGCCGAACGAACCCGACGGTAGCTGTTCAGCGATCGCCCTTGTGGCATTTGCCGAACAATCACGTAAACCAAGCCCACCGTGGGCTCGAGGCCTGCCAGGGTTGAGGCGGGCCTGGGTCGCGTCGCGGCCGGGTGCGGCGCCTACCTCACAGGTTCGCGGGCCGGCCCGCACCGGCGTAGTTGTCGCCGGGTTTGCGGTAGTTGTGTACCTGGACGGCCTGGCCGAACGTCGGGGCGTCGATCATCTGGTCGTTGCCGATGTAGAGGCCGACGTGGTGGATCTTGGTGCCGGGATCGCCGAAGAAGATCAGGTCACCGAGCTGGGGCTCGTCGCCGGACGGGACCAGCGGGACGCTGTGGTACTGCGTGTGTGCCGTGCGCATGAGCGAGATGCCCGCCTCGGCGTACGCGGCCGTGGTGAGTCCCGAGCAGTCGAATCCGGCATGACCGTGTTCCGTGCCGTTGCCGCCCCACACGTAGGGCAGGCCGATCTTGTCGATGGCGAAGGTGACGGCGTCCAGCACCGCGGGGTCCGGCTTGTCGCGGCTCTCACCGACGGTGCCGTACACGTTCGCCGTGGCGAGCACCCGGTGCAGGAACAAGGGCTCGTCCTGCAGCGCGGCCACACCTCCGAGCCAGCCGTCGCCGTCCGACAGGTCGCGTCCCTGCGCGCACATCGCCCGTCCCGCGGTCAGAGCCGCGTCGTCGAGATCCTGGATGTCGGGAAGCTCCTCGGTGGTACCCGCCTTGAACTTGTCCCAGACGGCGGGTGTGAGCTGCATCGGCCCCGCGGCATCCGGCGCCGACACCACCTCGTCGGCGAAGTCGCGCACCTCCACCGTGTCGAGGGGCTTCGACAGGCTTCCGTCCTCGGTGACCTTCGCTCCGGCGACCCGGCCGTGGTCACTGGCCGTCCTGCCCACTCCCGCGAGGGTGACCCACGACAGGTGACAGTCCGGCCGCTCGTCCGCGAGCGTCACCGTCGCTGTCGCGTACGCGTACATGGCGCGGCGGGGGATGTCGAGCCAGTCGGCCACGTCGTCCACCCACTCCTCGAACCGCATTCCCTGCTGCTGCGGCACCGAGGTGGCCGGGGGTGTGCTCGACTCGGGTGCCGCCGTCGAGGGTGGCGGGGCGATCGCGGATGACGTCGTGTCGGGCGCCTCGGCGGCGGCCGACGTGGGGTCGGGTTCGCGCGGCACGACTTGCAGGACCACCACCAGCACCGCGACGGCCACCACCGCCGACACCACCGCGATCAACAGCCTCCGGGTCCGCGGTCCGCCGCCAGCACTCATGGGCACAGGATAAGCATCAACCGGCCACGGTGGGTGAGACGATCCCCGTCTCGGGGGAGGACGCGATGCCCCCGACCGAGGGGTTTCTCAGCGCAGCGTGAGCCTGTCCAGCAGGAACACCCGTAGCGCGTCCAGGTCGGTGTCCACGGCGACCCGTGCCGTGCTGCCGCCGCCCGGCACCTCCGTCTCGGCCCGCAACTCGGGTCGGCGCTGGTCCACCACCGTCGCGCCCCGGGCCGGTCCGAACGACGTCTCCACCGACACCGGCAACGCCTCGGCGGTCAGGATTCCGGGGCGGATCGCCTCCGCGACCGCCACCGCGTCGTGGATCACCATCCCGTCCCAGCCGAGCGCCTTGCGGTAGTGCGCGAGGTAGTCGGGCGTCAGCGCGTTCAGTGCAGCGCCGACCGGACCGGACGAGGCCAGGGCGTCCAGCCACTCGGTGCTCACCGCGCAGCGGTAGGTGAGATCCATCGGCACGAGCACGCACGGCACCTCGCCACCGCCCAAGACGCGCGCGGCGGCTTCCGGGTCGCTCCAGATGTTGAACTCCGCCGCCGCGCTCGTGTTCCCGTGCAGCAGCGCACCGCCCATGATCACCACACGGTCGATGCGATCGTGCAGGTCGGGACGGGCAGCGAGCAGGGTCGCGACGTTGGTGAGCGGCCCGATGGCCGCGATGGTCACCGGTTCGGCGGAGGACTCCAGCAGGTCGGCCAGCAGCCGCACCGCGCCCCCGTTCTCGACGTCGCGTTCCGGCTCGGGCAACGCCGCGGCGCGACCGGACAACCCGTCGGCGCCGTGCGCGTACTTCGCCACGTGGGGATGCGGGTGCACCAGCGGTCGCGCGGCGCCCTCGGCCACCGGCACGTCGCCGCGCTTGCACAGAGCCAGCACCCGGCGCGCGTTGCGCGTGGTCGCCGCGAGTCCCACGTTGCCGAAGACCGACGTCACCCCGAGCAGGTCGACGTCGTCACTGTGCGCGGCCAGTGCCAGCGCGAACGCGTCGTCGACCCCCGGATCGGTGTCGATGATCAACTTGGTGCTCACGCGCGTCACTCCCTCGTCCGTGGCCGTCCCCCGACACGTTACGGTCCCCCCATGACGTCCATGTGGGGTTCACCCGTGCTGTCCCGGATGCAGGGCTGGCGCAGGGCCCGGCGCGACCCCCGGCAGGCGCGGTTTCTCACGGCCGACTCTCTGCGGTGGGTGTGGCGCCACCGTGCTTTCACTCCGTGGTACCTCGTGCGTTACTGGCGGTTGCTGAAGTTCCGGCTCGCCAACCCGCACGTCGTGTTGCGCGGCATGGTGTTCCTCGGCCGGGACGTCGAACTGCACTGCCGCCCCGGGTACGGCCGCATGGAGATCGGCCGCTGGGTCCACATCGGCGACGGCAACGCCATCCGCTGCCACGAGGGCTCCCTGCGGATCGGTGACAAGGTCGTCTTCGGCAGGCAGAACGTCGTGAACTCCTACCTCGACGTCGAGATCGGGAGCGCGACCCTCATCGCCGACTGGGTGTACATCTGCGACTTCGACCACGTCACCACCGACATCACACTGCCGATCAAGGACCAGGGCATCGTCAAGGCCCCCGTGCGGATCGGCCCGGACACCTGGGTGGGGACCAAGGTGTCGGTCCTGCGCGGCACTCGCGTCGGGCGGGGCTGTGTCCTGGGAGCACATGCCGTCGTGCGCGGTGACATCGCCGACTACGGCATCGCCGTGGGCTCACCGGCGCGGGTGGTGCGGGACCGCAGGTCCGACTACGAGGCCGACGCCGCCCGCCGCGAGGCCGTGGCCGACATGGCCCGCAAGGCCGACCAGGCCCTGAAGAAGACCCTGGGCGAGCCCTGACACCGTGTCCGCAGCCTGTGTAGTCGTGTCCGCACCGTGCGATGCAGTCACGGCTCCCTAACCTGCGGTCACGGCTCCCTAACCTGCGGTCACGGCTCCCTAACTTGCGGACACGGCTACGGGAAGTGCGGACACGACTTCCTATCCTGCGGACACGGCTACGTGGCCTGCGGACACGGCGTCACTCCGGGCGGGGGACCGCCGGGTACGGGACGAACGTGCTCGTGTTCTCGTCCACCGTGAGGCGTTTGCCGATCGTGGGGAACGCTCGCTGCGGGCAGGCCGGGCGCTCGCAGACCTTGCACCCCATGCCGATTGGAGTGGCGGCGGTCTGGTCGTCGAGGTCGAGGCCCGACGAGTAGACCAGCCGGCGCGCGTGCCGGAGTTCGCAGCCCAGCCCCACGGAGAACATCTTGCCGGGGCTGCCGTAGCCACCGATGTTGCGGGAGATGGTGCGGGCGATCCAGAAGTAGCTCTTGCCGTCGGGCAGGGTCGCCACCTGGGTCATCACCTTGCCCGGCCGGGTGAACGCCTCGTACACGATCCAGAGCGGGCATGCCCCGCCGACGCGCGAGAAGTGGAACCCGGCCGCCGACTGCCGCTTGGACATGTTGCCCGCGCGGTCCACCCGCACGAACGAGAACGGGATGCCCCGCAGTTTCGGGCGTTGCAGCGTGGAGAGGCGGTGGCAGACGGTCTCGAACCCCACCCCGAAGTGGTCGCAGAGCAGCTCGATGTCGTAGCGGAACCGCTCCGCCGCGCTGTGGAAGGCGCGGTAGGGCAGGATCAGCGCGCCCGCGAAGTAGTTGGCGAGCCCGACCCTGGCGAGCGAGCGGGCGGGCGGTCCGGAGAACGCCCACGAGTCGGCCAACTCGGTGATGAGGTCGTCGTACTCCAGCAGCGCGATCTGCGACGCCATCCGGAACGCCTGCTGGCCGATCCGCAGGGTGGGTGCCATGCGCAGCACCTTCCCGTCCGTCTCGTAGCGGTGTTGCTCACCGGCGGCGAGGTCGAGCCCTTCGCTGGTGACGGTGACGCCGTAGCGGTCCGCGAGGCGGTCGCGCAGGCCGTTGCGGATCTCGTCGCGGCGCAGCCCGAGCTCCGAGTACATCTTCTCGGCCCGTTCGTCGAGCTCGGCGACGTAGTTCTCGCGTTCGTAGAAGAAGTCCCGCACCTCCTCGTGGGGCAGCGGCAGTGCGGGGCTGCCGTGGGCGCCGCGCCCGTCCTCGGCGACCAGTGCGACGGTGGTCTCGACGGCGTTGCGGTAGCTGCGGTGCAGCTTGACCAGCGCCTCGGCCACGGACGGCAGGTTCTTCGCCAGGTCGTTGATCTCTCCGGGTGAGACGGCGGCGCCGAGGGACTCGTCGAGCAGGGCCTCGCGCACGTCGGCGACCAGCCGGGAGGTGTCGTTGTCTGCGAAGAACTCGGCGTCGACCCCGAACGCCTCGGTGATGCGCAGCAGCACCGGAACGGTCAGCGGGCGGGTGTTGTGCTCGATCTGGTTGAGGTAGCTCGGCGAGATCTCCAGCAGCCGGGCGAGGTCGGCCTGGCTCATCGACCGGCTCTCGCGGAGGTGGCGCAGCCGTGCGCCGGCGAAAGTCTTGTCCACTGAATCGAATCCTTCGCGGAGGAATTCCTGTCCGGGAACGGTCAAGATCCCGGATTCCACGGCGTTGTGAACCTGCACGTTCGCAACGTTCACAAGATGCTACGGAAAATTCGCACAACTTGGCAAGTTGGAGATCTGTTCTCGTTTCCGCTGCACATGTCATGGTCGTCGTTAACAGGCGAGTGATCGCAACGTTGGCAAAGTTGGAGTGAGAGCCATGACAGCGACGACAGGAACGCAGTCGAACCGCTTGCAGCAGGATGCGGCCGCCCTGGAGCAGGAGTGGAAGAACAACCCGCGCTGGCGGGATGTGAAGCGGTCGTACTCCGCCGCCGACGTCGTGAAGCTGAAGGGCAGCGTCGTCGAGGAGCACACGCTGGCCCGGCGCGGCGCCGAGAAGCTGTGGGACCTGCTCCACACCGAGGACTACATCCACTCGCTCGGCGCGCTGACCGGTAACCAGGCGGTGCAGCAGGTCCGCGCGGGTCTCAAGGCCATCTACCTCTCGGGCTGGCAGGTCGCGGCCGACGCCAACCTCTCGGGGCAGACCTACCCCGACCAGAGCCTGTACCCGGCCAACTCGGTGCCCGCCGTCGTGCGCCGCATCAACAACGCGCTGGGCCGCGCCGACCAGATCACCTGGGCCGAGGGCAACACCGACATCGACTGGTTCGCCCCGATCGTCGCCGACGCGGAGGCGGGCTTCGGTGGCCCGCTCAACGCGTTCGAGCTGATGAAGGGCATGATCGCGGCCGGTGCCGCCGGGGTCCACTGGGAGGACCAGCTGGCGTCCGAGAAGAAGTGCGGTCACCTCGGCGGCAAGGTGCTCATCCCGACCAAGCAGCACGAGCGCACGCTCAACGCCGCGCGGCTCGCCTCCGACGTGCTGAACGTCCCGTCGCTCGTGGTCGCCCGCACCGACGCTCAGGCGGCCACGCTGCTCACCAGCGACGTCGACGAGCGTGACCGCCAGTTCCTGACCGGCAACCGGACGTCCGAGGGCTTCTACGAGGTGCGTAACGGCATCGAGCCGTGCATCGAGCGCGGCCTCGCCTACGCCGAGTACGCCGACCTGCTGTGGATGGAGACCTCCACGCCGGACCTCGCCGTCGCGCGCAAGTTCGCCGAGGCGATCAAGGAGAAGCACCCGAACCAGATGCTGGCCTACAACTGCTCGCCGTCGTTCAACTGGCGCAAGCACCTGGACGACGCCACGATCGCCAAGTTCCAGCGTGAGCTGGGGCAGATGGGCTACAAGTTCCAGTTCATCACGCTCGCGGGCTTCCACGCCCTGAACTACTCGATGTTCGACCTCGCGCACGGGTACGCCTCCGACGGCATGTCGGCCTACGTCGATCTCCAGGAGCGCGAGTTCGCCGCCGAGGAGCGCGGCTACACCGCCACCAAGCACCAGCGCGAGGTGGGCACCGGCTGGTTCGACCAGGTGAGCACAGCGCTGAACCCGGAGAGCTCCACGACGGCGCTGACGGGCTCCACCGAAGAGGCCCAGTTCTGAGGAGGTGGCACGGTCGGCGCGACCGGCCGTGCCACCCGTACGGCTCGAAGGGGACGAGACATGGCTGACACGCGAATCGACCGGCTCCAGGTGACCGGTCCCGCACTCGACCGGACCGACGAGATCCTGCCTCCGGCGGCGCTGGAGTTCGTGGCGAAGCTGGACGACGCCTTCGCGGGCAGGCGCAGGGAGTTGCTCGACGCCCGGCGCAGGCGCCGGGAGCGGCTGGACTCCGGTGAGGAGTCGCTCGGGTTCCTGCCCGAGACCCGGGGCATCCGCGCCGACGAGTCGTGGCAGGTGGCCCCGCCCGCGCCCGGTCTGGAGGACCGGCGGGTGGAGATCACCGGCCCGACCGACCGCAAGATGACGGTCAACGCGCTGAACTCGGGCGCGAAGGTCTGGCTCGCGGATTTCGAGGACGCCACCGCGCCCACGTGGCACAACGTGGTCGCGGGGCAGCGCAACCTCTACGACGCGATCCGGCGCGACATCGACTTCACCGACCGGGGCAAGCGGTACGCGATCGGCGACGAGCCCGCCACGATCGTGGCGCGGCCGCGTGGCTGGCACCTGGTGGAGAAGCACATTCGTATCGACGGTCGTCCCGTGTCGGCCAGTCTCGTCGACTTCGGCCTGTACCTGTTCCACAACGCACGCCAGTTGCTGGCCAGGGGCAGCGGGCCGTACTTCTACCTGCCGAAGCTGGAGAGCCACCACGAGGCGCGGCTGTGGAACGACGTGTTCCGGTTCGCGCAGGACGAGCTCGGAATCCCGAGGGGCACCATCCGGGCCACGGTGCTGATCGAGACGATCACGGCGGCGTTCGAGATGGACGAGATCCTCTACGAGCTGCGTGAGCATGCCGCCGGGCTGAACGCGGGCCGGTGGGACTACATCTTCAGCCTCATCAAGACCTTCGCCTCCCACGGTGCGGACTTCGTGCTGCCGGACCGGGCGCAGGTGACGATGACGGTGCCGTTCATGCGCGCTTACACCGAACTGCTGGTCCGCACGTGCCACCGGCGCGGCGCCCACGCGATCGGTGGGATGGCGGCGTTCATCCCGAGCCGTGATCCGGAGGTGAACGCGACGGCGCTGGAGAAGGTGCGCGAGGACAAGCAGCGCGAGGCGGGCGACGGTTTCGACGGTTCGTGGGTCGCCCACCCCGGTCTGGTGCCGGTGTGCCGCGAGGTGTTCGACGAGGTGCTCGGCGGCTGGCCGAACCAGCTCGGCAAGCTGCGGGAGGACGTCACGGTGACGGCGCAGGACCTGCTCGATGTGGCCGGCGCCGGTGGCGAGGTGACCGAGCAGGGCGTTCGCTCGAACATCTCGGTGGCGTTGCGCTACGTCGACTCGTGGCTGCGGGGCACCGGGGCGGCGGCCCTGTTCGGCCTGATGGAGGACGCCGCCACGGCGGAGATCGCGCGCTGCCAGGTGTGGCAGTGGCTCCGCCACGGGACGAAGTTGCCCGACGGCACGGCCATCACGCGAGAGCGCGTCGTGGAATGGCTGGACGAGGAGTTCGAGGCTTCCCGGGCCGAGGTCGGCGACGGCAACCGTCTCGCCGACGCCCGGGAGATCTTCGTCGAGACGGCGCTGGGGGAGAAGCTGCCCAGCTTCCTCACCACGGGTGCCTACGCCCGGTACCTGACCACGTCCTGACCCGAGCGGACCGCCCGGCTGCCGGACCAGCGCCGTGGAGGTCGCCCACCGCGGAGGCCGGAACCCACGTCATCCGGCCTCCGCGGTGTTGTCCGCGCGTCCTACGGTGGAGCGGTGGCACGTCGACGACCCAATCCGATCCAGTGGCTCTGGTACGCCGCGGGCGGCAGGCTGCCGTCCGAGTTCCGGCAGTGGGTGCTGCACGACGTGTCGAGCCGGTGGTACCTGTGGCGGCACGCCGGGCGCAGCACGGTGCTGGTGGGTCCGCTCACGGTGGTGTGGCTGCTGCTTCCGGGGCCGTTGTGGCTGCGGCTGCTGCTCTGCCTGATGGCCGCGCTGGTGGGCTACTTCTACTCGTTCGCCTACGCCGACGAGGCGTGCGAGCACCGGGTCGTCAAGCACGGCTTCCCGCACGGCACCGCGAGGGCGACCCGGCAGGCCGCGAGGGCGGAGGCCGAAGCCGACGTGCGGGCGCGCTACGTGGCGCGCTACCGCGCGGGGACCGAATGAATGGTGCGGGGTAGAGCCGTAAAGGCCGGTGTTCTCAGCGGGCCTCAGGGCTCGAACGCGTTGCCCGTGGCGATCTTGGGTCGCCCCGGGGTGTGCGGCGGCGCGGGCCGTGTCCTGCGGTACACGCGCACGGTCTCCTCGGCGATCCGCGTCCAGTCGAAGTCGGTGGCCAGCCGTGACCGGGCGGCGCGCGCCCGGTGGGACGCCGCGTCGCCGTCCGCGAGCACCGCGTTCACCGTGCGCACGATGCCGTCGACGTCACCGGGTGGGAACGCGAGCCCGGTCTGGCCGTCCACGACGAGTTCGGCGAGGCCGCCCGCCGTGGACGCCACGAGGGGGGCTTTCGCGGCGGCGGCTTCGAGCGCGACGATGCCGAACGGTTCGTAGCGGCTGGGCAGGACCACGGCGTCGGCCGCCGACAGCACCGCACGCAGTTCGGTGTCGGGCAGGTGGCCCACGAAGTCCACCGCACCGTCCAGCGACAGCCGGGCGGTCTGGTCCACGAGCTCGTCGCGATGGCGCCCCGCTCCCGCGACCACCAAACGTGTGCCGGGATGACTGTGGCGGATCAGCGGCAGCGCCGCCAGCAGGTCCTGCACGCCCTTCTCCCACTCCAGCCTGCCGAAGTACAGCAGCAGCGGGGCGTCGTGGCCGCCGTGCCGCGTGCGTGCCCGCGCGACCTGGGCGTCCGCCACCCGCCAGGTGCGTTCCTCGATGCCGTTGTGGATGACCGTGACGGCCTCGCAGGGCACCTCGAACAGGTGCGCCACCTCGCGGCGCATCGCCTCCGAACAGGTGATCAGCGCGTCGACCCGGTTGGCCAGCCACCACTCCGCCGAGTGAATCTGCTGGTTCAACGGGTGCGACAGCCAGCCCGAGTGCCGTCCCGCCTCTGTGGCGTGGATGGTGCCCACCAGCGGTGCGCGCGCCGCCTCGGCCAGTGCGATGGCCGGGTGGGTGACGAGCCAGTCGTGCGCGTGTACGACCTCGGGGCGCCAGGCCCGGAACAGCTCGGTTCCGGCGCGGACCATCGCGTGCCCCATCGCGAGCGTCCACGCCACCAGGTCGCGTTCGAACGTCACGTGCAGTGGGTCCTCGGCGACCCGGATGAGGCGCACCCCGTCGACGACCTCGTCGGTGGTGGGATGGGTTTCCGCGTCGGTGCCCGCGGCGTGGCGGCAGAGCACCACGACCTCGTGCCCCGCGCTCGCCAGGTGCCGGGCCAGCGCGTGGACGTGCCGGGCGAGCCCCCCGACCACCACCGGCGGGTACTCCCACGACAGCATCAGCACGCGCATACGGCGAGGTTACTCACCGGTTGCGCTGTGGGGGGCGCCCAGTCCCCCACCTGTGCCAGCATCGGAGTCGATGAGCGGACACGTGACCTCGCTGCCGTACACGCCGTGGACCTACCAGGTGAACCCGGACAACGCCCTGCCCGAACACCCCCGCCCGCAGCTCACCCGCCCCCGCTGGCGCACCCTCAACGGCCTCTGGGACTACGTGGGCCGCGACGCCGAAGGCACCGTTCGCCGTGGTGAGCGCATTCTCGTGCCTTACGCACCGGAGTCGCGGCTGTCGGGAATCGGCCGCCGCGACGAGGCCATGTGGTACCGGCGGACCGTGGACGTGCCGTCGGACTGGCGCGACGGCAGGGTCCTGCTGCACTTCGGTGCCGTGGACCAGATCGCCACCGTGTGGGTGAACCACCAGCGGCTGGCCCGGCACGAGGGCGGCTACACCGCGTTCAGTGTGGACATCACCGACGTGCTGCGGCCCGACGCGGACCAGGAGATTCTGGTCAGGGCCGACGACGAGGGCAACCGTGGCACGTTTCCCGTCGGCAAGCAGGCCAACCAGCCCGGCGGCATCCTCTACACCGGCTGCTCGGGAATCTGGCAGACCGTGTGGCTCGAAGCCGTGCCCACGGTGCATGTGACCGACCTCGACCTCGCGGTGGACCTGCGTGGCGCCGACGTCACCGCCCACGTCGCCGGGCTCGGCCACGACACGGACGCGCGCGTGGACGTCTCGGTCACGACAGGCGGCGAGCAGGTCGCGGCCATCCGCGGCCGGGCGGGCACGCCGTTGCGGGTCGAGGTGCCCGATCCGCGCCCGTGGAGTCCCGACGACCCGCACCTCTACGACCTCGCCGTGCGCGTGCTCGACCCCGACGGGGCGGTGCTCGACGAGGTGGCGAGCTATGTCGCGCTGCGCACCGTCGGCCTGCGTGCCGACGGGGACGGTCCGCCGCGCATCCTGCTCAACGACCGGCCCGTGTTCTTGAACGCGCCGCTCGATCAGGGTTACTGGCCCGACGGCGGCTACACCGCTCCCACCGACGAGGCGCTGCGCTACGACCTGGAACGCACCAAGGCACTCGGCTTCAACAGCGTCCGCAAACACGTGAAGGTGGAACCACTGCGCTGGTACCACTGGGCCGACCGGCTGGGACTGCTCGTGTGGCAAGACATGCCGTCGCTGCCGGTCGTGCTGGACAACCCTCCGGGCCCGCAGCCCGCCCCGGTGGCCACCGCGCGCCGCCGGTTCGAGGCCGAGTTGCGGGACATGCTCCACCAGCTGCGCAACGTCCCGTCACTGGCGCTGTGGGTGGTGTTCAACGAGGGATGGGGCGAGTACGACACGGCGCGGATCACCGCGGAGGTCAAGGCCGCCGACCCGACCAGACTCGTGGTGGCCGCCAGCGGCGTGAACTGCTGCCACTCGCATCCCGACACGGGCGCGGGCGACGTCTACGACGACCACACCTACGTCGGCCCCGGCCAGCCCGAGGTGACCGGCGGCCGGGCTGTCGTCGACGGCGAGTTCGGCGGGGTCGGTCTCGTCGTCGAGGGACACGTCTGGCCGGGCGAGCCGATGGCGTACGAGATGGCCGCCGACCGCGACCGGCTCACCGCGCGCTACGTCGAACTGAGCGAGGAACTGGAGACGCTGGCGCGTGCGGGGCTCTCCGGCGCCGTGTACACCCAGCTCACCGATGTGGAGAACGAGGTGAACGGACTGCTCACCTACGACCGCAGGGTGACGAAGGTCGCGGTCGTCGAGGTGGCCGAGCGCAACCGGGCCGTCACCGCCGCGGGCTCGCCCGAGTGAGCAGGTCGCGGGCGTCGAGGTGCCCGAACGGCCGGTCGGTGCCGCGGTAGGCCCCGGCCAGTGCCGTCGCGTCGCCGGTCCGGCCGTCGTGCAGCGCGGCGGCCAGCCGGTCGAAGCGCTCGACGTGGTCGTGCGCGCGGCGACGTGCGTAGTCGGCCGCCGAGTCCTTCGTCACCATGAACGCCCAGTCGCTCGACAGGGCCAGCATCGCCTCGGTCACGGCCTGGTCGGCCACCGCGTCGCGCGCGCCCCCGGGATGGCCGAGGCGAAGTAGCCGTCGTTGCAGCGCGGCGTTCGTCTCCACCAGGTCGGCGACCTGCTCGCCGTCCCAGACCCGCCAGTCCTTGCCCGAACCCCAGGACGAGGCGGGCAGCTCGACGGGACCGCCGAGGTGGCCCGCGTTGAGCGCACCGCGCAACGTCGTCACCCTGACTCCGGCTTCCGGCAGGGCGCGCAGCACCGCTTCGAGCCACTGTGGACCTTCGTGCCACCAGTGGCCGAACAGTTCGGTGTCGTAGGCGGCCACGACGAGCCCCGGGCGGCCGTCGCGCTCCCGCAGCGACCGCAGCCTGCGGACGACCGTCTCGACGAAGTCCTTGACGTGCAGCCGCAGGGCGTCGGCGGCCAGCGCCGGATCGTACGGTGCCTTGTCGGGCGGCGCGATGTGCTTTCCCGTCACCCGCGACGGTTTGAGGCCGACCTCGTGGTCCCACGTGTGGAAGTCGCGGTAGGCGTCGTGTCCCGGATATCCGGCCTTCGGCGACCACACCCGGTACGTCACGTCGAGGTCGCGGCCGAAGCACACGACGTCGGAGGACCCCACGGTGCGGGCGGTGGCGGTGTCACCGCGCAGCGACGGCCCGTCGACGAGGAAGCGCGCGACACCCGCGTCGGCGTAGCCGTGCTCCATGCCGGGCGCGTAACCGCACTCGGGGGCCCAGATCCCTTCGGGGCGGTGACCGATCCGCAGTGCCGTGTCGGTCAGGCCGGTGCGCAGGGCGAACGAGCGCACCGCCGGGTCGAGCAGCGGCTGAAAGGGGTGGGCGGCCGGACCGCCCAGCAGCTCCACCACGCCCGAGTCCACCAGGGACCGCAGTACCGGGGAGAACCCGTGCCGCCAGTGGGTCTCCGCCTCGGCGAGCACGTGGTGCGCCGCACGGTGTTCCGCGGCGGCGAGGTCGGACAGCAGGTCGTTTCCCCGCCACAGCCCCGCCGCGTGCTGCGCGCGCAGGGTCCAGTCTCCGAGCCAGTCGTGGAACGCGCGCAGCGTGTAGGGATCGTCGAGCTGGGCGGCCAGCACCGGGGTGACGCCGAGCGTCAGCACGTCGTGGCGGCCCTCGTCGGCGAAGCGCCGCAACAGGTCGACCACCGGCACGTACGAGTGCGCCCACGCCTGGTACAGCCACTCCTCGCCGACGGGCCACCTGCCGTGGTGCGGCAGCCACGGCAGATGGCTGTGCAGCACCAGGCAGAAGGTGCCCTCGGTCTCCGTCCCCGCCGTCGCCCCGGTCACGGTCGCACCGCCACGGCCACGAGGTCCAGGGTCGCGTCGAGGTGGTCGTCGTGGAGATCGAAGTCCTCAGCGGTGATCGACTCGATGTCGGCGAGCAACTCCGGTGGCCACTCGGCCTGCCCCGGCAGGCTGCCCAGCACCACCGCGAGCTGCGCGTCGATCAGCGAGCCACCATGGCGGCGGTCCAGCACCGCCAGCGCGGTGCCGTGCCGGAGGCCGCGCAGGCTCTCCACGGCGAAGCCCGCGCCGTGGAGCAGAGTGTCGAGTTCGGACGGAGCGAGTTCCCTGGTGTGAAACGGATTGAGTGGCGTGTCGGAGTCCGGCGTGAAGGTCAACCGGTTCGGCGTGGTCACCAGCAGCCGCCCGCCGGGACGCAGCACCCGGCGGCATTCGGCGAGAAACGCCTCCTGGTCCCACAGGTGCTCGATGACCTGGAGGTTGGCGATCACGTCGACCGACGCGGTCCGCAGCGGCAGGAACGCCAGGTTCCCCCGCACCGCGTGTGGCGCGGAGTACCGCCGCGCCACGTGGCTGGTCGTCGGTGCGTCGTAGTCGAGCGCGATCACCCGATCGGCGGAGCGGGCCAGCAGCGCGGCGCCGTAGCCCTCACCGCAGCCTGCCTCCAGCACCACGGCGTCCCGGCAGAACGGCTCCAGCGCGAGGTAGGCGGCCTCGTGCCTGCGGAACCAGTAGTTCTCCTCGGCGACGTCCGGCACCGTGCGCTCGCCGGTGAGGTGCAGCGCGATGGCCCGCTGCGCGATGACCCGTGACACAGGCGCGTTCTCCTGCCGCTCGTCGAGTGGTCCGCCATGCCGTGAACGACCGCTCACGGCACCCCGTGGCACGGTAGCCGACGCGGGCGGGCACGGTCGCGAGAACCTGTGCGAGCCGGGGAGTTGACCTCCAGCGCACTGGAGATTGGAGAGTGGAAGCAATCCCGGCCGAGACCTCGGCAGGGCCCACCTCACCCCAGGAGATTGCCATGCCCCGCATCGCCGGTGTCCCGGTCCCGCAGGAGGACGTCGACGCCATCGTCGATCTCGTGGCGGGCGTGCAGCACGCCCAGCAGAACGCGCTGCCCGACGCGTTCCTGGCCGCGTTCCGGCCGGACACGATCTGGACCACCGCGCACGGTAGGCAACTGAGCGGGCTCGACGAGATCGGGCCCTTCACCCGTGCTGTGCTGCCCGGCACGATCGACCATGACGTGACCGCGACCTACGAGGCCGAGTCCATCCTGTTCCTGCGCCCCGACGTCGCCGCGGTCAAGATCCGGCAGCGGCCGGTGACGCGGGATGGTAAGCCGCTGGCTGACGTGTTCCTCGACCACGATGACCCCGCGGCGCTGGTGGCCGAGCACCCGGACGCGGTGCCGGGAACGCCGCTGTACGTGCTGGTCAAGGACGAGGGCGCGTGGCGTATCGGGGCGGCTCAGAACACCAAGGTGCTCGACCCCGAGACCCTCGCCGCGGGGTGAGTACCGGCGTAGCGCTCAGGGCACGGGCGCGACGGTGATGCCGAGCGCGCCCGGGCCGACGTGCGCGGTGATCACCGTGCTGGCGTGGACGAGCATGATGTCGTTGAGCCGGGGAACACGTTCCCTGAGCCGCTGCACCACCGTTAGTTCACGATCGGACGGCGTCACGCACGCAACGGCGATGTCCACGGGTCGCTCACCCGCCCGTGCTACCGCCAGGTCGGTGAGCTTCGCGATCGCCCGTTTGCTGCCCGGGACCTTGCTCAGTGGTGCCACTTCGCCGTCCCGCACCGTCAGCAGCGGCTTGATCGCCATCGCGCTGCCGAGCAGCGCCGAGGCGGCTCCGATGCGCCCTCCCCGGCGCAGGTACTCCAGGGTGTCGACGTACAGCAGCTCACTGCTGGCGCGGTAGCGGCGGTCGGCGATCTGCATGACCCGCTGCGGTCCCGCTCCTGCCGCGGCGGCGCGCGCGGCGGACAGTGCCGCGAATCCGAGGCTCATGCTGGTGGTCGTGCTGTCCAGCACGTACACGGGCACCCGTACCTGTTGGGCGGCCTCGCGGGCGGCGTCCGCGGTCGCCGACAGTTTGCGCGAGATGTGCAGGCTGACGATCGCGTCGGCACCGGCGCTCACCGCGTCCTGGTAGGTCCAGAAGAACGCGCCGGGATCGGGTGGGCTGGTGCTCACGGTGTTTCCCGCGCGCAACGTCTCGACGAGTTCGGTCCGCTCGAACCGGTTTTCGTCGTCGACCCTGCCGTTCGCCCGGATCTGCAGCTGAACGGTCGTGACACCCCACTGTGCGGCCACTTGTTCGGGCAGGCAGGCGGTCGAGTCGGTGATCACTGCTACTGGCACGTCGGCAGGTTAACCCCTTCGCGCACCCATTAGAAGCAGCGCATTGCGACTTTCGGCTCAATGGTCGTTTCGTTCCGTGTTCACGGGCGCGTCGGGCCAAGTAATGGGACGATCGTCCTGGTTAATGGGGAATCCGGGTGAACGCGGTCACCTCGGCAGGCGTAGCGTGTGGGAAACGCCGTAATCTACCGGCCAGTAACGCCTTGCGTGTGCGCCGAAGGAGACCCATGACCAACATCGTTGTCCTGGTCAAGCAGGTGCCTGACACCTACTCGGAGCGAAAGCTCAACGAGAACGACCACACCCTTGACCGCGAGTCCGCCGACGCGGTGATCGACGAGATCAACGAGCGCGCCGTCGAGGAGGCGCTCAAGATCAAGGAAGCGGGCGAGGGCGAGGTGACCGTCCTGTGTGTCGGTCCCGACCGCGCCACCGACGCGATCCGCAAGGCGCTGTCCATGGGCGCCGACAAGGCCGTCCACGTCTCCGACGAGGCCCTGCGCGGATCGGACCTGATCGCCACCGCCAAGGTGCTGGCCGCCGCCGTGCGCACGGTGGAGAACGTCGACCTGGTCATCGCGGGCAACGAGGCGTCCGACGGCCGGGGCGGTGCCGTCCCCGCCGTGCTGGCCGAGCTGCTCGGGATGCCGCAGCTCACCCACGCCCGCCAGGTGAGCGTCGAGGGCGGCGCCATCACGGTCGACCGGGAGACGGAGGACGGCATCACTCACCTCCAGGCCAACCTGCCCGCCGTGATCAGCGTGACCGAGAAGATCAACGAGCCGCGCTACCCGTCGTTCAAGGGCATCATGGCCGCCAAGAAGAAGCCCGTGAACACGCTCACGGTCGCGGACCTCGGCGTCGACGCGGGTGAGGTCGGCCTCGCGAACGCCTCGTCCGTCGTGGTGGAGGCGGCTCCCAAGCCGCCGAGGACCGCGGGGCAGAAGGTCGGCGACGAGGGTGACGGCGGAGCCAAGGTCGCCGAGTACCTGGTGTCGCAGAAGCTCATCTGACCGCCGCACGACGACAGACAAGGAAACGAACTCATGGCTGAAGTACTCGTCCTCGTCGACCACGTCGACGGTGAGGTCAAGAAGGTCACCTACGAACTGCTGACGGCGGCCCGCGCGCTCGGCGAGCCGTCGGCCGTCGTGGTCGGCTCGCCCGGCACCGCGGCGAAGGCCAAGGAGTCGCTGGCCGCCTACGGCGCCGCGAAGGTGTACGTGGCGGAGTCCGACGACGCCGCCTCGTACCTGGTGACGCCCAAGGTGGACGCGCTGGCCGCGCTCGTGGAGCAGGCGCCGCCCGCCGCGGTGCTCGTCGCCGCCAGCTCGGAGGGCAAGGAGGTGTCCGGGCGGCTGGCCGTGCGGACCGGCTCCGGCTGGCTCGTCGACGCCGTGGGCGTGAACGCCGATGGCACCGTCGACCAGTCGATCTTCGGTGGGGCGTTCTCGGTGAAGGCGAAGTCCACCCGTGGCGTTCCGGTGGTCTCCGTGCGTCCGGGCGCCGTCGAGGCCGAGCAGGCCGAGGGCGCGGCGGCGGAGGAGACCGTGTCGCTGCCCGCCGTGGACCCCGCCACCTCGGCGAAGGTCACCGGCGTCGACCCGGTCGTCGGCGGCGACCGCCCCGAGCTGACCGAGGCGTCGATCGTCGTCTCCGGTGGCCGTGGTGTCGGTTCGGCGGAGAAGTTCGACGTCGTGGAGAAGCTCGCCGACTCGCTCGGCGCGGCGGTGGGCGCCTCCCGCGCCGCGGTGGACTCCGGCTACTACCCGGCCCAGTTCCAGGTCGGCCAGACCGGCAAGACCGTGTCCCCGCAGCTCTACGTCGCGCTCGGCATCTCCGGTGCCATCCAGCACCGCGCGGGCATGCAGACGTCGAAGACCATCGTCGCGGTGAACAAGGACGCCGAGGCGCCGATCTTCGAGATCGCCGACTTCGGTGTGGTGGGCGACCTGTTCGCGGTCGCGCCGCAACTCACCGACGAGGTCGCCAAGCGCAAGGGCTGATCGCCGCCCGTCCCGGGTGCATATCCAGTGAGTTCACCGGATATGCACCCGGGAGTCACGGCGGGCATCCTCGGCCGTCGTCCGCCGCCGTGACCATCGACTGCCATGACGCGGTCACAGCTTCTGGCCAGCACCGACCGGACGAGTACCGAAACCTCCCGATACTCCCTGCTCGTCGCGCGGGACGGCGCCGAGGTGCGCGCGGCCCAGCGACTCCGCCACCACGTGTTCGCGGGTGAGTTGAACGCCCGCCTGCGAACCCGCGAACCCGGCCTCGACGTCGACCACTTCGACGAGTACTGCGACCACCTCGTCGTGCGCCACGACGCCACCGGCGAGGTCGTGGGCACCTACCGGATGCTGCCGCCCTCCCTCGCAGCCGAGGCGGGTGGCCTCTACTGCGACTCGGAGTTCGACACCTCCGCGTTCGACGCGCTACGGCCCTCGCTCGTGGAGACGGGCCGGTCGTGCGTCCATCCCGACCACCGGTCCGGCGCCGTGATCGGTCTGGTGTGGACGGGCATCGCGCGGTACATGATGCTGTCCGGGCACCGCTATCTGACCGGATGCGCGTCGGTGCCCCTGTCCGACGGTGGGGCCAGGGCCGCCGCCGTGTGGGACACCGTGCGCACCCGTCACTACGCACCCGCTCAGCGCCGGGTCCGGCCGTTGAGCCCCTGGCGCGGTGTCGACGGCGTCGAGCCGGGTGCGTTCCCGCGCCCCGCCGTGCCTCCGCTGCTGCGGGGCTACCTGCGGCTCGGCGCGCTGGTGTGCGGGCCGCCCGCGCACGACCCGGAGTTCGACGTCGCCGACTTCCTCGTCCTGCTGGACGTGCAGCGCATCGACGCGCGGTACCTCCGGTTCTTCCTGGGCGATGCGGCGTGAGCGCCGAGCCGACCTCGGCTCCGCACTGGCGGCCGGTCTCCCCGTGCGGCCCCGCGTGCCTGACGTCGCACGAGACCGACGTCGCGCTGCCCGTGCGGGCGGCTCGCACGGTGGCGCTCGTGGCGGTTCTCCTGGGCGTCCTGCTCGTCGCCGGGTCGGTGGCGGTGCTGCGCGGCTCGTGGCGCGACCGCGTGGCGCGAACCGTCTTCCGGGCGTTACTCGCCGCGTGTGGGGTCCGGCTCGTCGTGCGCGGCGACCTCGACGGTGCGGGCAGGGGAGCGCTGGTGGTGTCCAACCACATCTCGTGGCTCGACATCGTGGGCCTGAGCGCGGTGCGCCCGATGCGGGCGCTCGCGAAGCGCGAGATCGCCAGCTGGCCGGTGCTGGGCCCGCTGGTGGCCCGGTCCGGCAGCGTGTTCCTCGACCGCGACCGCCCGTCCACGTTGCCGGCCGCGGTCGCCGACGTGTCGCGGGTGTTGCGCTCGGGTGCGTTGCTCTCGGTGACACCGGAGGGCACCACCTGGTGCGGGTCCGCGTCGGGCCGCTTCCGGCCCGCCTTCTTCCAGGCCGCGATCGACGCGGGTGTGCCCGTGCGGCCGGTCGCGCTGCGCTATCGCCTGGCGTCGGGACGCGAGACCACACGGCCCGCCTTCGTGGGTACGGAGTCGCTGGTGGAGTCGGTGCGCCGGACGGTGCGCCTGCGCGGGCTGGTGCTGGAGGTGTTCGTGTGCCCGGAGATCGCGCCGGGCAGGGCCGCCGATCGCGGTGAGCTGGCCGCGCTGGCGCAGGCTTCGGTGCAGGCCGCGCTGGGCACCACGACGCTGGTGAGCACGGCGCCCGAGCGGGATCAGGTGAGTAAGCGCTCTGTTAGTGTCGGCGCCAGTTCCCTGTCACTGGAGGAAGGACCGCCGTGCCCGCGCTGCACCACCACGACCCCGTGTTCGTGCTCGAATTCGGAGACGACGAGAACCGGTTCTCTCCGGAGTGGCTGACGAGTGTCCACACGATGCTGGACACCGTCTGCGAGCACGACGGCCCTTCGGCGCTGGTCACCACCGGTCTCGGAAAGTTCTACTCCAACGGGCTGGACCTGGCCTGGCTGTCGGCCAACGCCGAGCGCACCCAGCAGTACGTTGGCGAGGTCCACGCGCTGCTCGGACGCATGCTTACGCTGCCGGTCCCCACGGTGGCCGCCGTCAACGGGCACGCCTTCGGCGCGGGCGCCATGCTCGCGATGGCCCACGACTTCCGCGTGATGCGGACCGACCGGGGCTTCTTCTGCTTCCCGGAGGCCGACATCAACATCCCGTTCACGCCGGGAATGGCCGCGCTCATCCAGGACAAACTGACGCCGGCGGCAGCGGTGGCCTCGATGACCACGGGGCGCCGCTTCGGCGGTCCCGAGGCGGTCGAGCTCGGCCTGGTGGACGCCGTGGCTCCGGCGGACGACCTGGTGGAGGTGGCCACCGCGCGGGTGCGCGAGCTGGCAGGCAAGGACCGGGGCACCCTCGGCGCCATCAAGTCGACGATGTTCACCGCCGCCGTCGCCGCGCTGGAGATGCCGACGTCCTGAGAGCGTGTCCCCGTCGTGGCCGTTTCCCGAGGGGTCGGCAGTGGGCTAGATTCGCAGGCGGCGTCGGCCGCCGGAAACGACCTTTCCCCGCGTCGCGCCCACAACCGAACACCGGCACCGCGCGAGTCACAAGCCGCGCGAACGGCAACGACAAGGGAGTCACGACCGTGACCGAGGGTGTATTCGGCCGCGAAAGCGGCCACGAACAGGTGGTCTACTGCCAGGACCAGCAGACGGGGCTCAAAGCGATCATCGCGATACACAGCACCGCGCTGGGCCCCTCACTGGGCGGAACCCGCTTCTATCCGTACGCATCGGAGCAGGACGCGCTGGAGGACGTGCTGGCGCTGTCGCAGGGCATGTCCTACAAGAACGCGCTCGCCGGGCTGGATCTCGGCGGCGGCAAGGCCGTCATCATCGGCGATCCCGCGACCGTCAAGAGCGAGCCGCTGCTGCGCGCGTACGGCCGGTTCGTCGAATCGCTCGGTGGGCGCTACATCACCGCCTGTGACGTGGGCACCTACGTGGCCGACATGGACGTGGTCGCCAGGGAGAGCCGGTTCGTCACCGGGCGCTCTCCCGACGAGGGCGGCGCCGGGGACTCGTCCGTGCTCACCGCGTTCGGGGTCTTCCAGGGCATGCTGGCCTCGGCCGAGCACCGGTGGGGCAGCACCGACTTGCGCGGCAGGCGCGTCGGCGTCGCGGGTGTCGGCAAGGTCGGGCGCATCCTGGTGGGTCACCTGGTCGAAGCGGGCGCGGAGGTGGTCGTCACCGACGTCGCCGACGCCGCGATCGACCGGGTGCGTGCGGCGCATCCCTCGGTGACCGCTGTGGCGAGCACAGCCGAACTGGAGACCGCCGATCTCGACATCTACGCTCCGTGCGCGCTGGGCGGGGCACTCGACGACGACATGGTGGCGAGGTTGCGCGCCGAGATCGTGTGCGGTGCCGCGAACAACCAGCTCGCCCACCCCGGCGTGGAGAAGTTGCTGGACGAGCGGGGCATCCTCTTCGCTCCCGACTACCTGGTCAACTCCGGCGGAGTCATCCAGGTCAGCGACGAGCTGCGCGGTTTCGACTTCGAGCGCGCCAAGCGCAAGGTCAGCGACCTGTTCGCGACGACGAAGCGCGTGTATGCCCTGGCCGAGGACGAGGGCGTGCCGCCCGTGACCGCGGCCGACCGGCTCGCCGAGCGGCGCATGGCCGAGGTGTCCCGACTGCGGTCGATCGTGGGGCCGACGTCCGTGCGGTAAGTCGATGCTTCGCGACAGCGGGCGTGCACATTCGAGTGCACGCCCGCTGTCCTATCTCGTGCGAACGGTTCCTGACTGCGCGAACTCAGCCGCTCTTGCGGCGGAAGTCCCGCTTGTGCGAGAGCGGGCCGTGCGGGTGCGCGGCGGTGGCGCCCCGGTCGGCGTGGGACTCGCCCTTCTTGGCGTTGGCCTGCTTGCGGGCGAGCGCCTCGCGGAACCGGCGCTTCACGGCGTCGTCCTGCTCGCCCTCGCCTCGCTGCTCTGATGTCGGGTCTGACATGGGAAACCTCCGCGAGTCGTGCGGGCGCTGACACCATCCAGCGTGGCAGGCGCGACTCGCGGAGGCCACCGAATTACGACTGCCCTCAGTCGTCCTTCTTCTTGTCCTTGCAGACGATCTTCGGCTGCGGGTTGTACTTGACGGTCCGCTCCTCGCGGCGCACTTCCTGGCCCGTCGAGGCGTCCTTGATCACGCGCGTGTCGGTCACGGTGAAGCCCGGGGCGCCGTCGCTCGGCTGGCAGTTCTCGTCGGGACCGTCCTTCGGCTGCGGCGGAACCGGATTCGAGCGGTCGCCGGTCACGGACTCGACCTCGTAGCGCTTGGTGCCCCACAGCCGCACCGTGATGCTCGACGGCGTCCACTCCGTCTGGATCGCCACCCCGTGCTCGCTGTCGTTGGTGAACGCCAGGTCGATCACGCTGGAGCCGTCGGGGTTCTGGAACACCGTGGCCTCGCGGCCCTCGGGGTACCGGCTGATGTAGTAGCTGTGCTCTTGGTGACCCGCGTCCTTCATGCCCGCGAAGTAGTACGCGTTGTACAGCGTGGTGGCGAACTGGGAGATCCCGCCGCCGACGGCCTTGCCCGGAGCGCCGTCCTTGATGATGCCGGCCTCGACGTAGCCCTGTTCCTTGGTGCGGGGGCCGGTGTGCTGGTTGAGGCTGAACGTCTCACCTGGCTTCACGATGGCCCCGTTGACTTCCTCGGCCACGACGCGGATGTTGACACCGGAGTCGGCGGCGAAGTTCTCCGTGCGGAACTCGCCGATGACCTCCTTGATGCCCAGCCCCTCGGCCTCCTCGGTGGTGATCTCGGCGGGCTGCTTCTCGTAGGTCGCGGTCAGCTCCCGGCCTTCGGGCTGCTTGAGCACGTCGAGCAGCGGCTTCAGCGTCTCGTCCCACTTGATCTGGTTGCCGTCCTCGGACGGCTGCACCGCCGGCTTGCCACCCTCGAAGACGATCGTGGCGTCCTTGCCCTTCTGCTCCGTCTCGGCGAGCTCGGGCTCGACTCCCGCGATGATCTTCTTCTGATCGATCTTGGGGACCAGCGAGCCGTTCTTGGCCTCGAACGACAGGCCCTCGGCGATCTCCGCCGGTTCGAGCGTGCCGTCGGCGCCCTCGCCGCGGACCACGACGGGCCCGGACATGGCGGGCTGAGCCACCTCGCGCAGCGTCCGCTGCACCTC
Organism: Saccharomonospora piscinae; assembly: GCF_005862235.1. GTDB lineage: Bacteria > Actinomycetota > Actinomycetes > Mycobacteriales > Pseudonocardiaceae > Saccharomonospora > Saccharomonospora piscinae. The sequence goes on from NZ_VCEK01000003.1 coordinate 788,422, forward strand.
TTCCATCGGCACCGTCACCGGGGTCGACGCGACCGGCAGCGAGAGCTGCTCGCCCGACGCCCAGTGGGTGAGGATCGTGTCGCGGGCCTGGTCGCCCTCCAGCTGCTGACCCTGCTTCGGCTCGACCGGCTTGGCCTGCGCGTTCTCGAAGGCGATGTTGCCCTCGACCGGCTCCTGGTCGATGTCCTTGCGCAGTGCCTTCATGGCGTTGTCGAACTGGTTCGGCTCGGCCTGGGTGACCACGCCCAGCTCGGTCGTGCTGAAGAACGAGCCGATCCGGGTGAACGGATTGAGCGGCTGGTCGCCCGCCTGCTCCAGCGTCGCGTTCCAGTCGAGCGCGAGGCCCGCCTGCTTGGGGTCGAGCTCGCCCGACACCTCGCCCGCCGTGTACGCGACGGGCTCGTTGAGCCTCGGCTCGATCTGTTCGCGCAGCTCGTCCTCGGCCTCCGAGTGGCTCATGCCGCCGACCTCGACGCCCGCCACGCTCACGCCGCGGGGAATGTCACCGTTGGTCACCAGCAGGTCGAATCCGTACAGCAGGACGAGGAAGCCGAACACGGCCGCGGCGACGATCGCGGGCCTGCGCCAGCGAGGCTGCCCGGCGGAGTCCTGTGGTCCGTTCGGAGGACCTGGTGGTGGGTTTCCACCGGCACCACCGAAGGCTCCCGCGGGTGCGAACTGCTGCGTCGCCGCGTCGTACTGTTCAGTAGGCGCATCCTGTGCGCCGAAATACTGAGTGCGTGCGGTGGCGTTCGGGTCCGGCGGACCCTGTTGCTCAGTGACTCGCGGAAGTATGTCCGTCTGGTCGCTGTGCGATTCGGGCCACTGGCGATCCTGCTGCAAGGCAACCCCTCCACGTCCGGCGTCGACAGGCCAGGACTCCGCAGGCCAAGATACGGGTGGCCGCCGTCGCCGTGCCACGAACCCCCCTCGAGTGACCAAGGTCGCATCGTCGCAGGTCATGGCGGTGGCTGTCGGTCCAAATGCCCGTGGGGGGCCGGAATTGACGCGCGGTGGGTGAGGTACCAGTTTGATTTCATTGCGATCGCCGTGCGCCGGGTATCCGGCCGGAGATCGCTTCCGGCGCCGTCGAGCTGAACCAAATGCCGGAAACGCACCGCAGGGAGGCTTTTGTGCGCGTGCTGGTCCTGTCCGACACCCACGTGCCCGACCGGGCACGCGACCTCCCCGCGCCCGTGTGGCGGGAGATCGCCGAGGCCGACGTGACGATCCACGCGGGTGACTGGGTCGGGGAGAGGCTGCTCGACCGGATTGAGGCCGTGGCGGGGCGGCTCGTCGCGGTCCACGGCAACAACGACGGCCCGGCGCTGCGGCGGCGGTTGCCCGAGGTGGCCCGCGTGGAGCTGGACGGTCTCCACGTGGCCGTCGTCCACGAGACAGGGCAGGCCCGGGGCCGCGAACGGCGCTGTGGCCGGCTCTTTCCCGACACCGACCTACTGATCTTCGGTCACAGTCACATCCCGTGGGACTCGGAGACGGAGAACGGGCTGCGGTTGCTCAATCCCGGTTCGCCGACCGACCGGCGCAGGCAACCGGCCGCGACCTACCTCACGATGGAGGTGGCCGCCGCGCGCCTGCACGACCTCCGCCTGCACGCGCTGCCCCGGAGGTGAGTGGTGAACCCCGTCGGAGTCCTGCGGCAGATCGCCCTGCACCTCGAACGCGCGGGCGCGCCGACCTACCGGGTCCGTGCGTTTCGCAGGGCGGCGGGCGTGGTGGACGACCTCAGCCGCGCCGAGCTCGAACGCCGGGCCGCGGACGGCACCCTGACCGAGCTGAGCGGCATCGGCAAGACCACGGCGGGGGTCATCGCGGAGGTTCTCGCGGGGCGCGAGCCCGCGTACCTCACCGAGGTCGCGGGCGGCGCGGAGAACCTTCCGGACGGTGGTGCGCTGCTCACCGCGCTGCGGGGCGACTGCCATTCGCACTCGGACTGGTCCGACGGCGGCAGTCCGATCGAGGAGATGGCCGAGGCCGCCCGGGCACTCGGGCACGAGTACCTCGTGCTCACCGACCACTCGCCCCGGCTGACGGTCGCTCGCGGACTGAGCGCCGACCGGCTGCGTGAGCAACTCGACGTGGTCGCGGGCCTCAACGCGTCCTACGAGCGCGACGGCACATCGTTCCGGGTGCTCACGGGCATCGAGGTGGACATCCTGGAGGACGGCGGTCTCGACCAGGAGCCGGAGCTGCTCAACGAGCTCGACATCGTGGTGGCGAGCGTGCACTCGCACCTGAGGATGGAACGGCGGCGGATGACCGAGCGCATGGTGGCCGCCGTGTCGAACCCGAGGGTCGACGTCCTCGGCCACTGCACGGGGCGCCTGGTGACGGGCCGGGGGAGACCCGAGTCGGAGTTCGACGCCGACGCCGTGTTCACCGCGTGCCGGGAGCACGACGTCGCCGTGGAGATCAACTCGCGGCCCGAACGGCTCGACCCGCCGCGCCGGTTGCTGTCCCGCGCGCGGGAACTGGGATGCCGGTTCGCCATCGACACCGACGCGCACGCGCCCGGGCAGCTGGGCTGGCAGTCCTACGGGTGCGCCCGCGCGCTGGAGTGCGGGGTGCGTGCCGAGGACGTCGTCAACACACTGCCCGCCGAGCGCCTGCTCGCGTGGGCGCACGGTGACTGAGATCTCCACGCGGGCAGGCCGGTCGACAGGAAAGGTACGGGCGTACTAGAAATGGGGTGGTGTCCTTGCCCCGTTCCGGTTCCGACGGTGCCGCCGAGCCGGTCTCGCCGCTGCGCCACCGCTCCTTCGTCCTGATGCTGCTCGCCTCGGCGGGCACGTTCTCCGGATTCTCACTACTGCTCCCTGTGGTGCCGTTGTGGGCGGTACGGCAGGGAGCGGGCGCGTTCACGGCGGGCGCGGCGACCGGGATCTTCATGGCCAGCACCGTGCTCGCCCAGGTGGGCGTCCCCGCCTTCGTGCGCCGGTACGGCTACCGGGCGGGACTCGTGCTGGGCGCGGCGCTGATCGGGCTGCCCTCGGCGCTGCTGGCGGTGTTCCCGTCACCCGGGGCGATCCTCGCGCTGTCGTTCGTCCGCGGCCTCGGCTTCGGGCTCAACACCGTGTGCGGCAGCGCCCTCATCGCGGAACTGCTGCCGAAGGGTGCGCTGGGCCGTGGCTCGGGTCTCTACGGCCTGGCGGTCGGTGTGCCGCAGCTCATCGGCCTTCCCGCCGGAACGGCCATCGCGGAGAACTGGGGGTTCGGTCCCGTCTTCGTGCTCGCGACGGTGCTCCCGGTGCTGGCGATCGTGCCGTTGCTCGGGCTGCCCCGGACACACCAGCGCACGGCCGAGCCCGGCGAGGGGCTGGGCGGCATCGCCGAGGTGGTGTCGGCCACCTGGCGGCCCTGGCTGCCGATGCTCGCCGTCTCCACCGGCTACGGCGCGCTGGCGACGTTCCTGCCGATCGTGCTGTCCCCCACCGTGGCGGCCGTGGCGCTGCTCGTGGCCCCGGCGGCGGCGATGCTCGCCCGCTGGATCGCGGGCCACTTCGGTGACCGGATCGCGGGACCCGGACGGATGCTGCTGCCCGCGCTCGCGGCCGGGGCGATCGGGCTGCTGGTGTTCGCCTTCCTCGCCGAGCGCGACGGCCTCGACGTGGTCGTGGTGGTGGCGGTGGCCCTCTTCGGCGCCGGTTTCGGGGTCGTCCAGAACGACGCCCTGGTCGTGATGTTCGCTCGCACCCCCGCGGCGCAGGCCAGCGTCGCGTGGAACGTCGCCTTCGACGCCGGGCAGGGGCTGGGAGCCGTCGCGGTCGGCGCGGTGATCTCCGCGACCACCGCGGGCGCCGCGTTCGGAATGCTGGGTGTGGCGGCGCTGGCGCTGCTCCCGGTGGCGTGGAAGGCGGGCCGCGCGGTCGCGGGCAGCGGTTAGGCTGGGCGCGTGGCTTCAGTCGTCATCCTTGACTACGGTTCCGGCAACCTCCGTTCCGCCGAACGCGCCCTGCTGCGCACCGGCGCCGATGTGCAGGTCACCGCGGACCATCGGGCGGCGCTGGAGGCCGACGGCCTCGTCGTGCCCGGAGTGGGGGCCTTCGCCACCTGCGTCGACGGGTTGCTCTCCGTGGGCGGCGACCGCGTGATCGACATGCGGCTCGCGGGGGGAAGGCCGGTGCTGGGCATCTGCGTCGGCATGCAGGTCCTGTTCGAACGCGGCGTCGAGCACGGGGCCGAGGCCAAGGGCGTCGGTCAGTGGCCCGGCACCGTGGAGCGGCTCGACGCCGACGTGCTGCCCCACATGGGGTGGAACACGGTCAGCGCGCCCGAGGACTCACAGCTGTTCGCGGGCCTGCCCGGCGACACGCGGTTCTACTTCGTGCACACCTACGCCGTGCGGCGCTGGCAGCTGCGCTCCGAACTGCCCGGCGCGGACCCGCTGGTGACGACCGCACACCACGGCGAGGACTTCGTCGCCGCCGTCGAGAACGGCCCGCTGTGGGCCACGCAGTTCCACCCGGAGAAGTCCGGTGACGCGGGTGCGCACCTCCTGCGCAACTGGGTTCGGACCCTCTGAGCTGCTGTGAGTCCCCGGCTTCCTATAGTGGGCCGGTGAGTTTCACACTTCTTCCGGCCGTGGACGTGGCCGACGGGCAGGCCGTACGGCTGGTACAGGGCGAGGCGGGCACCGAGACCTCCTACGGATCGCCGCTGGAGGCGGCGATGTCGTGGCAGCGCGACGGCGCCGAGTGGATCCATCTGGTGGACCTCGACGCCGCGTTCGGCAAGGGCTCGAACCGTGACCTGCTGGCCGAGGTCGTCGGCAAGCTCGACGTCGACGTGGAACTGTCCGGCGGCATCCGGGACGACGAGTCGCTGGCCGCCGCGCTCGCCACCGGCGCGCGCCGGGTGAACCTCGGCACGGCCGCGCTGGAGGACCCCGAGTGGAGCGCGCGGGTGGTCTCCACCCACGGTGACCGCGTCGCCATCGGGCTCGACGTGCGCATCACCGAGGACGGCCACCGCCTCGCCGCTCGCGGCTGGACTCGTGACGGTGGCGGGCTGTGGGAGACGCTGGAACGGCTCGACCGGGACGGCGCCGAGCGTTACGTGGTCACCGACGTCAGCAAGGACGGCACGCTGCGGGGCCCGAACGTCGACTTGCTGCGGGAGGTCACGGTGCGGACCGACGCCGCCGTGATCGCCTCGGGCGGCGTGTCGAGCCTCGACGACCTGCGGGCACTGGCGACGCTGGAGCGCGACGGCGTGGAGGGCGCGATCGTCGGCAAAGCCCTGTACGCGGGAGCGTTCACGCTGCCCCAGGCGCTGGCCGCCGTCTCGGGCTGAGGTGCCGCGAAGGCCACCCTCGCCGCACGGGACGCGGTGAAGGTGGCCTTCGCGGCACCACCCGTCAGCGGGCGGCGGCCTCCGGGCGCGCGGGAAGCTGGTCACTGCGCTGGTCGCCCGGGGGCGGTTCCGACAGGCCGGTCTGGCCCGGCCGCAGAGTGGGGCCGCATTCGCGCAGCGGGGACACCCCCGCCCGGTCCTCCACCCAGGCCGCCTCGCGGTCGGCGTAGTCGCGCACCTCGGCGAGCAGTTCCGGTGTGCGCACCACCGACTTGCGTACCCAGTCGCCGTGTGGCGCGCCCTGGTAGACGTCGAAGTGGATGGGGTAGTAGTCGCGTTTGAGCCTCGGGTCCCAGCCCAGGCCCGTGCCACTGCTCCACGGCTCACGCACGTGGACGAACGTCGGCTTGGCCTGCCCGTAGACGTAGTCCACCTGCGCCCGGCGATCTCCGTCTCGCGCCATCTCCGCGAAGCCCGCGTGGGTCAGGCCCGCCATGTCGATCAGCGTGAGCCTGCTGGTCATGGCCGCCCCACCGAGGTCGGGCAGCAGCAACGACGCCTCCTCAAGGCCGAGGACGTCGGCGTAGCCGTTGAACACCCGCCCGAAGCGGTCGGCGACGTAGCAGGCGGTGATGTTGGGCTGCGCCTGGAACTCCTCGGACGACTCGGCGAACGCGGCCGAGGTCGGCAGCAGCGCCGCGACCAGCGCCGTCACCAGCCACGCGCGGGCGCGCACGCTCGCCGTGCGCAGCACCTCGACCACCGCGAGGACCGCCGCGAGCGACCCGAGCACCCAGATCGGGGTCGCGAAGCGGTACTGCTCCATCCAGTCGGGTTCCAGCACCGCGTAGGCGAGCACCGCGAGCCCGAGTGGCACCAGCACCGCGAGCAGCCCGGGCCGCCACCACGGCGCCCTGGAGAGGGCCACCGCGAGCACGGCGACCACCAGCAGCACCGCCAAGGCGCCCGCGTAGCTGACCAGCTCGCCGGGCCGGGTCAGGTCGCTGACCGTGGGCAGGTCCTGCGCCTTCGCGATCGACGGGCTGGACAGCCACTGGCCGAACGTCATGAAGCGCCAGAGAAAGTACCCGCCCACGGGCACGGCGAAGGCCAGCGTCGACTCGACGCAGCGGCGAAGGCTGGGCAGCCACGTCGTCCGTCGCACCTGGGTGAGCAACAGCAGTGGATACGTGCCCGCGTAGATCAGCCCCTCGGGGCGGGTCAGTGCCGCCAGCGCGGCCAGCACACCCGCGCCTACGGCGATCTTCGTGGTGAGCAGCCGGTTGTCCAGCACGGCGCGGAACAACAGCACGGCCTGCGCGGTGAGCACCAGCCCGTACAGCGGGTTCTCCAGCCCCGAGAAGCTCCAGATCACGAACGAGGGAACGGCGGCGAGCACGGCGCCGAGCGCGAGGGGTACCACCCATGCCCTGGCGAACACCCGGCGCGCCGCGACGTAGCTCAGAGCCAGGATGCCGGCGCAGCAGAGCAGTGCCAGCGCCTTGGGGAAGAGCACGTAGTCCGGGACACCGAAGATCATGCCGTGGTCGAACAGCCCCACCACCCTGCCGAGCATCAGCAGCAGCAACCAGGTCGGGTTCGAGTACCCCTCGACTGCGGCGGCTCCGGGCTGGACGACCGGTCCGAGCCCCTCCGTGACACTGCGCGCGTAGGCGAAGGTGATGGCGGAGTCGTCGATGAGCCAGTGTCCGTAGAGCGACGCGTGCAGCCCGATCAGTGCCGTTCCGACGGCCACCGAGGCGGCAGGCGCGAGGGCGGCGAGCCTGCCGCGCCGTGAGTCCCCCCGTGGTGGGTCCGCGCCCTCGGCCGACTGCGGCTCAGGGGCGGATCGCGCCTTCCGCGCCGAGGCGAGTGTCATGTCAACACTGTAGAGAGCCGTCTCGTCGCCGCACGTTCGGGCCACACGGGGCGTGACCGACCGGGGCGGTGCGCGTGCGTGGCCTCGCCCGGCCGAACCCGCCCCGCGCCCGGTTAGGCTGAGCGCATGTCCGTCGCGGTGAGAGTGATCCCCTGTCTCGACGTCGACGCGGGCCGCGTGGTCAAGGGCGTCAACTTCGCGGGCCTGCGCGACGCGGGCGATCCCGTGGAACTCGCCCACCGCTACGACGGTGAGGGCGCGGACGAGCTGACCTTCCTCGACGTCACGGCGTCGTCGGGTGACCGGGAGACGACCTACGACGTCGTACGCCGCACCGCGGAGCAGGTGTTCATCCCGCTCACCGTGGGCGGCGGCGTGCGCAGCACGGACGACGTGGACCGGCTCCTGCGCGCGGGGGCCGACAAGGTGAGCATCAACACCGCGGCCGTGGCCAGGCCGGAGCTGCTCGGCGAGGCGTCCCGACGGTTCGGGGCACAGTGCGTGGTCCTGTCGGTCGATGCGCGGCGGGTGCCCGAGGGAGGCAGCCCGACCCCGTCCGGCTTCGAGGTCACCACCCACGGTGGTCGCCGGGGCACCGGCATCGACGCCGTCGAGTGGGCGGCGCGCGGGGAGGAACTCGGCGTGGGCGAGATCCTGCTGAACTCCATGGACGCCGACGGCACCAAGGAGGGCTTCGACCTGCGCCTGCTCGAACTGGTGCGCGCGGCCGTCCGGGTTCCCCTGATCGCGAGCGGCGGGGCGGGTGCGGTGGAGCACTTTCCGCCCGCGGTGCGGGCCGGTGCCGACGCGGTGCTGGCCGCGAGCGTCTTCCACTTCGGTGAACTCACGATCGGGGACGTCAAGGCGGCGTTGCGCCACGACGGGGTGGAGGTCCGGTGAGCGCGCTCGACCCCGATCTCGCGCGCAGGCTCAAGCGCAATGCCGACGGCCTGGTGTGCGCGGTGGTCGTGGAGCACACGACGTCGGCGGTGCTCATGGTGGCGTGGATGGACGACGAGGCGCTGCACCGCACGCTGACGACCCGGCGGGCGACCTACTTCTCCCGCAGCAAGGGCAGGCTGTGGGTCAAGGGCGAGACCTCGGGGCACACGCAGTACGTCCGCGAGGTCCGGCTCGACTGCGACGCCGACACGCTGCTCGTGCGCGTGGAGCAGACCGGGCCCGCCTGCCACACCGGCACCACCACGTGCTTCGACACGGACGAGCGGCTGTTGCTGGCCGACCCCGCTGACGGGTGAGAACGCCCGTCGAGGGCGGTGACAAGCCCGCCGACACCGGGACGTCCCGTGCTCGGCACAATGAGGGGCATGGTGACTGCCCAGACTTCCCCTGCCGGAACCCGCGGACTGGGCGAGGTCAGCCCGGGTCGAGACGACTTCAGGGCGCTCGCAGGCGATCGCCGCGTGATTCCCGTGGTGCGGCGGTTGCTCGCCGACGCGGACACGCCGGTGGCGCTGTACCGCAAGCTGGCGGGTGACCGGCCCGGCACGTTCCTGCTGGAGTCGGCCGAGAACGGGCAGTCCTGGTCGCGCTGGTCGTTCATCGGGGTCAACAGCCCGGCGGCGCTCACCGTGCGCGACGGCCGTGCCGTGTGGACCGGTACGCCGATCGCGGGCCTTCCCACCGAGGGCGACCCGCTGAGCGTGCTGCGGGAGACGTTGTCCGTGCTGCACACCGAGCCGCTGCCGGGCCTGCCGCCGCTGACCGGCGGTCTGGTCGGCTACGTCGGCTACGACGCCGTGCGCTGGATCGAGCGCCTGCCCGAACTGGCGGAACGGGACCTCGACATCCCCGAGCTGACGATGCTGCTGGCGACGGACCTCGCCGCCTACGACCACCACGAGGGCACCGTCACGTTGATCGCCAACGCGGTGAACTGGGACGACTCGCCGGAGCGGGTGGACGCGGCCTACGACGACGCGATGGCCCGGCTCGACGTCATGGCCGAGCGGCTGTCGGCGCCGGCCCCCGCCACCAACGCCGTGTTCGACCGGCCCGCGCCCGAGTTCGCCCGGCAGCGCAGCAAGGACGACTTCCACGCGGCGGTGCGCCGCGCGGTGGAGGCCATCCACGCGGGCGAGGCGTTCCAGGTGGTGCCCTCGCAGCGCTTCGAGATGGCCACGGGTGCCGACGCGCTGGACGTGTACCGGGTGCTGCGCACGTCGAACCCCAGCCCGTACATGTACCTGTTGCGGCTGGACGGGTTCGACATCGTCGGGTCCAGTCCCGAGTCGCTGGTGACGGTGCGTGACGGGCGGGCGACGACGCACCCCATCGCGGGAACCCGCTGGCGGGGCCTCGACCCGGAGGAGGACGCCCAGCTCGCCAAGGACCTGCTCGCGGACGAGAAGGAACGCGCCGAGCACCTCATGCTCGTGGACCTCGGCCGCAACGACCTGGGCAGGGTCTGCCGTCCGGGCAGTGTGCGCGTCGTCGACTTCTTCACCGTCGAGCGCTACAGCCATGTGATGCACCTGGTGTCGACCGTGACGGGGGAGCTGGCGGAGGGGGCCACGGCGTTCGACGCGGTGCTGGCCTGCTTCCCTGCGGGCACGCTGTCGGGTGCGCCGAAGGTGAGGGCGATGGAGCTGATCGAGGAACTGGAGCCCGTCCGGCGGGGGCTCTACGGCGGCATCGTCGGCTACCTCGACTTCGCGGGCGACGCCGACACCGCCATCGCCATCCGCACCGCGCTGATGCGCGACGGGGTGGCCTACGTGCAGGCCGGTGGCGGTGTGGTGGCCGACTCCGACGCCGACTACGAGGACAACGAGTCGCTCAACAAGGCGAGGACCGTGCTGTCGGCCGTGGCGGCGGCGGGCAGCATGGCCGCGGTGAAGGCGGCCGAGCCCGGTGGCTGACTCCGAACGGCGTCCACTGTGGATCGTGGTGGCGTTGCTCGTGCTCGCCGCGGCGGGGCTCTGGGCGGCGTCGTCGCTGACGTGGCTGGACCTGCCGCCCGGCAGCGGTTACGAGGGTGAGCTGCGCGAGAGCCTGACCGGCGGTGACCTGGTGCCGTGGCCCGGACCGCTGGCGCTGCTCGCGCTGGCCGCCGTCGCCGCCGCACTGGCCCTGCGTGGAGTCGCGCGCAGACTGCTGGGCGTGGCCCTCGCCGCTGCCGCCGTGTGGGTGACGGTGCTGGTCCTCGGCGGCTCGGCCTACGAGGCGTACGAGGCCGCGCCCGCCGTGCGCGCCCCCGGGTACGACACCCTGCCCGGCTCGCCGTCGCGGACCTGGTGGGGGCCCGCCGCCGCGCTCGCGAGCGCGGCGCTGCTGGCCTCGGCGGGGGTGCTGCTCGCCTGGCGCGGGCACCGGATGCCCCGCATGGGTGCGAAATACTCCGCACCGGGTGACGAGCGGAGGCGCGCGGCGGCGCCGGATCCCGACGCCGACCTGTGGAAGGCCCTGTCCGAGGGGAAGGACCCGACGGAACGCGATCGTTGACGCCGGTGTTTATGCGTGGCGGACAAGGCGAAACACGACCCGAGGCCGATGCGTGGCAGCACGCGGGTTAGCATCGAACCGGCGGGAAGGGGAAGGTTTTTGTGAGCCACCTTGCGAGTGAACCAACAGGTGTCGTGACTCTCGGTGGGGCCGCCCGGTGAGCGTTCTGGACGACATCATCGCAGACGTTCGGGCCGATCTCGCGGAGCGCGAGGCGGCACTGCCGTTCGACGAACTGAAACGCCGCGCGGCGGCGGCACCCGATCCCCGGGATGCCATGTCGGCCCTGCGCGAGTCCGGGATCGCCGTGATCGCGGAGGTGAAGCGGCGCAGCCCCTCCAAGGGTGACCTCGCGGCCATCCCCGATCCGGCGGCGCTCGCGAAGGACTACGAGGACGCCGGAGCGCGAGTCATCAGCGTGCTCACCGAGCGTCGCCGCTTCGGCGGTTCGCTGGCCGACCTCGACGCGGTGCGTGCGGCGGTGGATGTTCCGTTGCTGCGCAAGGACTTCGTCGTGAGCCCGTACCAGGTCCACGAGGCGCGGTTGCACGGTGCCGACGTCGTGCTGCTGATCGTGGCCGCACTGGAGCAGAACGCGCTCGTGGCGCTGCTGGACCGGGTCGAGTCGCTGGGCATGACCGCGCTGGTGGAGGTGCACAACGCCGAAGAGGCCGACCGGGCGCTGGAAGCGGGTGCGTCGGTGATCGGCATCAACGCCCGCAACCTCCACACGCTCGAAGTGGACCGGGACGTCTTCAGCAGGCTGGCCCCCGGCCTGCCGATGGACACGTACAAGATCGCGGAGTCCGGCGTGCGCGGCCCCGGTGACCTGATGGCCTACGCGGGGCACGGGGCCGACGCGGTCCTGGTCGGTGAGGGGCTGGTCGCCAGCGGCGATCCCAAGGGGTCGCTGGTCAAGCTCGTGACGGCGGGATCGCACCCGGCGTGCCCGAGGCCGAGCAGGTGAGTGCCATGCCCGAGCACGGCTCCCACGACCCGGACGAGCGGGGTCACTTCGGTCCGTACGGCGGCCGGTATCTGCCCGAGGCGCTGATGGGCGCCCTGGACGAGCTGGCGGCCGAGTACGACAAGGCGCGGACCGACCCCGCGTTCACGCAGGAGTTCGGCAAGCTGCTCTCGGGCTACGCGGGCAGGCCGTCGCTGCTCACGGAGGCGCCCCGGTTCGCCGAGCACGCGGGCGGTGCGCGGGTGTTCCTCAAGCGGGAGGACCTCAACCACACCGGTTCTCACAAGATCAACAACGTGCTGGGGCAGGCGCTGCTCACCCGGCGGATGGGCAAGACCCGCGTCATCGCGGAGACCGGAGCCGGTCAGCACGGCGTGGCCACGGCCACGGCGTGCGCGCTGCTCGACCTCGAGTGCGTGGTCTACATGGGTGAGGTCGACACCCAGCGGCAGGCGCTCAACGTCGCCCGGATGCGGCTGCTCGGGGCCGAGGTGGTGCCGGTGAGCACCGGGTCGCGCACACTGAAGGACGCCATCAACGAGGCCCTGCGCGACTGGGTGACCAATGTGGACAGCACGCACTACCTGCTGGGTACGGCGGCCGGTGCGCACCCGTTCCCGTTGATGGTGCGCAACTTCCACCGGGTCATCGGCGACGAGGCCCGTGCCCAGATCCTCGAGGCCACGGGCAGGCTGCCCGACGCCGTGGCCGCGTGTGTGGGTGGCGGCTCGAACGCCATCGGCATCTTCCACGGGTTCCTCGACGACCCGGACGTGCGGCTGGTCGGGCTCGAACCCGGAGGCAAGGGCCTCGACTCCGGTGAGCACGGAGCCACGCTCACCGAGGGAACGCCAGGCACGTTGCACGGTGCGCTGTCCTACCTGTTGCAGGACGAGGACGGCCAGACCACCGAGGCGTACTCGATCTCGGCGGGACTGGACTATCCCGGCGTCGGCCCTGAGCACTCGTGGCTCAAGGACAGCGGACGCGCCGAGTACCGTGCCGTCACCGACGCGGAGGCGATGGACGCGTTCCAGCTGCTGTCGAAGACCGAGGGCATCATTCCCGCGATCGAGTCGGCCCACGCGCTGGCCGGTGCGATGCGGCTCGGCCGGGAGCTCGGGCCGGAGGCGCTGCTGCTGGTCAGCCTCTCGGGCAGGGGCGACAAGGACGTGGACACCGCCGCCCGGTACTTCGAGCTCGTGGAGGACGTGTGAGCACGCTCGGCCTGCTGTTCGAGACGACCCGGCAGCAGCGGCGCGCCGCGCTGGTGGCGTATCTGCCCGCGGGCTATCCCACCGTGGCCGCGTCGAAGACGTTGCTCGGCGCGACGATCGACGCCGGGGCCGACCTGGTGGAGATCGGGGTTCCGTACTCCGACCCCGTGATGGACGGGCCGACCATCCAGGGCGCCGCCGACGCCGCACTGCGCAACGGCTTCCGGCTCAAGCACCTGTTCGAGGTGGTGGAGTCGGTCGCGGCCCGGGGCGGCAGGGCCGTGGTGATGACCTACTACAACCCCGTGTACCACTACGGCGTGGACGCGTTCGCGCGCGATCTGGCCTCGGCAGGCGGCCTCGGGCTCATCACGCCGGATCTGACGCCGGACGAGGGCGGGGAGTGGCTGACCGCCGCGAGCGAACACGGGCTCGACCGGATCTTCCTGGTGGCGCCGTCGTCGTCCGACGAGCGCATCGCGTTGACCACGAAGGCCACGACGGGCTTCGTCTACGCCACGGCGGTGATGGGTGTCACCGGCGCGAGGGAGTCGGTGGGCACGAACGCCGCCGAGCTGGTGCGGCGCACCCGGCAGCACACCGACCTCCCGGTGGGTGTGGGTCTCGGAGTGCGGTCGGCCGACCAGGCGGCGGAGGTCGCGGGTTTCGCGGACGCCGTCATCGTCGGCTCGGCACTCGTGGCCAAGGCGGGCGACGGCCCCGACGCGCTGGGCTCGCTCACCGCCGAACTCGCCGAGGGAGTCCGGCGCCCCCAGCACTGATCACCTGCGCGGGGTGCCGCGAAGGCCACCCTCACTGCGTCTGATGCAGCGAAGGTGGCCTTCACTGCATCAGCCCGGGCACGGCGCGCTACGGTGACGGGGTGAACACCGCCTCGGCTCTCTTCGTCGCGAACATTCCGAGCCCGGACCGCGGAGTCTGGCAGCTCGGGCCACTGGACCTGCGCGCCTACGCCCTGTGCATCATCGCGGGGATCGTGCTCGCCATCTGGTGGGGTGAGCGGCGCTGGGTGCGGCGCGGCGGCTCGAAGGGCACGATCATCGACATCGCGGTGTTCGCGGTCCCGTTCGGGCTGGTCGGCGGCAGGCTGTACCACGTCATCACCGACAACCAGCTGTACTTCGGTGAGGGCAGGGACCCGATCCGGGCGCTCTACATCTGGGAGGGCGGCCTCGGCATCTGGGGTGCCATCGCGCTGGGCGGCGTCGGCGCCTGGATCGCCTGCCGTCGCAGGGGCATCCCGCTGCCCGCGGTCGCCGACGCGATCGCTCCCGGCATCCTGGTCGCGCAGGCCATCGGACGGCTGGGCAACTACTTCAACCAGGAGCTGTACGGCGGTCCGACCGACCTGCCGTGGGGACTGGAGATCTACGAGCGGGTCGACCCCGCCACCGGCGCCCCGGACCCCCTGAACGGTGTGGCGGTCACCGACATGCCGGTGCAGGTGGTGCACCCGACGTTCCTCTACGAGATGCTGTGGTGCCTCGGCGTCGCGCTCCTGCTCGTGTGGGCGGACCGCCGGTTCCGGCTCGGTCACGGCCGCGTGTTCGCGTTGTACGTCGCCGGATACACGGCGGGCCGGTTCTGGATCGAGCTGATGCGCACCGACCAGGCCAACGAGATCCTCGGCCTGCGGGTGAACGTGTGGACGTCGATGTTCGTGTTCGCCGGTGCGGTGGTCTACTTCGTGCTCGCGGCTCGCCGGGGGCCGAGGGAGGTCCCGGAGACGCTCGCCACCGAGCCCGACGACGACTCGGGCGAGCACCGGGACGCCGACACCACCGACACCAGCGGCACCACCGATACCACCGAGGGCGACGACCGGGACTCCACCGCTCCGGTTCCGGCGGCGGAGCGGACCGAGGCCGAGACGCGAGCCGATCGCGACGCGGATCAGTCCGGCGCCGACGCGGAGGGCTCGCGACGCGGCGAGTCGTGAGTGCGGTCGCGCTCGGAGCGCACGGGCGCCACGACCGGATGCCCCGCCGAGGTGGTGAGCACCTCCACCTCGGCCGCGTAGTGGCGCCGTAGCCGGTCCGGGGTCAGGACCTCCCGGCCCGGGCCCGTCACGACCACCTCGCCACCGTCAAGCAACAGCAGTGTGTCGGCGTACTGCGCGGCGAACGTCAGGTCGTGCAGCGTGGTCACCACGGTGGTGCCGTCCTCGGTGCGCAGCCGGTCGAGTCGTTCGAGCAGGACCTGTGCGTGGCCGACGTCCAGGCCCGTGGTGGGCTCGTCCAGCAGCAGCACGCGGGTGCGCTGGGCCAGCACCCGCGCGAGGACCGCCCGCTGCTGTTCGCCTCCGGAGAGGGTGTCGAGCCTGCGCCCGGCCAGGTCTGCCAGATCCAGCCGGTGCAGCGTGTCCCGTACGACTCGGTGGTCGGCCTCGCCCTCCCTGCCCAGCGGGCTCAGGTGCGGCGTGCGGCCCAGCAGCACGTAGTCGGTGACGGTGAGTCTGTCCGGTAGCACCGGGTTCTGTGCCGCGTAGCCGAGCTGCGTGGCGCGCTGCCTGCGGGTGAGCGTTGCGGTGGAGGTGCCGTCGAGTTCGATCCGGCCGGTGTGGCCGACGATGCCCGCGATGGCCTTCAACAGCGTGGACTTGCCCGCGCCGTTGGGGCCGACGATCGCCAGCCAGCTGCCGGGAGCCAGTGTCGTGGAGACGTCGCGCACCACCGGGGTGTCGCCGGTGTCGCCGTAGTACACGCTGACCTCGGCCAGCCTCAACGCGGTCATGGGGTCCGTCCCTTCGTGGTGCGCAGGACGAGGGCGAAGAACGGTGCGCCCGCGAAGGCGGTGACCACGCCCAGCGGCAGTTCACCGGGCATCGCGGTGCGGGCCACGTAGTCGGCCAGGATGAGAAACGCGGCGCCGCCGAGCAGCGAGAGCGGCACGATGACGCGGTAGCTCGCCCCGGCGAGCAGTCGCACCACGTGCGGGACCACGATGCCCACGAAGCCGATCAGCCCGCTCACCGCCACGGCCGCCGCGGTGGCCAGCGACGCGGCACCCAGCAGCACGAACCGCAGCAGCCCTGGGCGCAGTCCCAGCGACGCTGCCTCGGCGTCGCCGAGCGCGAGCACGTCGAGCAGGCGCGCGCAGGAACACAACACCACCGCCGCGACCGCGACGTAGGGCAGGGCCAGCCACACGTCGGACCACCCGGTGACGTTGAGGCCGCCGAGTGTCCACGTGTACACCTGCTTGATCGTGTCGGTGTTCCACTGCTGCACGAACGTCTGGATGGCCGTGAGGAACGCCGTCACGGCGACTCCGGCCAGCAGCAGGGTGCCGGTGCCGTGGCCGGCCGATCGGCCGAGCAGCCAGCTCAGCCCCACGCCGCCCAGCGCGCCCGCGAACGCGGCGAGCGGGACCGGCCCCACCAGCCAGCTCGTCACCGCGGGCGCGAGCACCATGACCAGCGTCGCGGCCATCCCGGCCCCGGCCGCCGCACCCAGCAGGTACGGGTCGGCGAGCGGGTTGCGGAACACGCCCTGGAACGCGGCGCCCGCCCCGGCCAGCGCCGCACCGACGATGCCGGCGAGCAGCACCCTCGGAGCCCGCAGCTCCCAGACGATGGCCGCCTCCCGTTCCGACAGCGGGGAGGTGGTGCCGGTGACCTGCGCGACGATCTCGCCCACGACCCGCTGCCAGCCCAGCTCTCCGGAGCCCACCACGACGGCGAACCCGCAGACCAGCACCAACCCGGCCAGGGCAGCCAGCACCGTGCGTATCCGCAACCGGGTGGTGGCCGGCCGGGGGCGGCGCCGTACCGAACGGAGCACGGTCAGGCCGCGGCCCGCGTGACGGACTCGGCCACGGTGTCCACGAAGTCGGTGATCCGTGGTGCCCAGCGCGAGGCCGTGTCGTCGTCCAGCTCCACGATCCCGTCCTCTCGCACCGCGGTGAGCGTGTCCCAGCCCGGCCGCTGCGCGACCGTCTCGGCGTCCTGCCCGCAGCACCGCGTGTCCGCGAGGAACACCAGATCGGGGTCGGCCTCGAGGACGCGCTCGGCGGACAGCTGCGGGTAGCCACCCTGGGCGCTGGGGTCACCCTGGTCGGCGATGTTGGTGAGCCCGAACAGGTCGTAGACCTGCCCGATGAAGGTGGCCGAGGTGACGCTGTAGAAGCTGGGGTCCAGCTCGTGGTAGTAGCTCAGCTCCGTGCCCGCGTCGCCGGTGTCGGCGACCAGTTTCTCGATCTCGGAGCGCGTCTGTTCGGCCAGGTCGGCGCCGTTCTGCCGGTGCCCGGTGGCCGTTCCGACGAGCTCGAACTGCGTGTACATCGCGTCCAGCGACTGTGGCGCGGGCAGGACGAGGGTCGCCGTGCCGGTGCCCGCGAGCGACTCGGTGAGCTTGCCGTCGGTGTCGGACTCCACGATCACCAGGTCGGGGTCGTGGCTCGCGATCCGCTCCGGGTCGGGAGTCAGCCCGGACAGGTCCGTGCGCGGAGCCTGCTCGGGCGCGGTGGACATCTCGTCGACCGCGACCACCTGATCGCCCGCTCCCACCGCGTACAGCGTCTCGGTGGTGGACGGGGACAGCGACACGATGCGCTCGGGGCGCTGCTCCAGCGTCACCGAGGGCGCGCCCTCGGGGCTCAGTTCCACGGGGAAGTCCCCGCTGCCCGCCGCTTCGGGGGCCGGGTCGTCCTCGCGTTCCGCGCAGGCGGTGAGCGGCAGGACGAGCAACAGCGGCAGGAACAGCAACCGTCTGACACGCACGATGAAACCTCGACTCATCGGCCGGCGCGGGGGGCCGCGCCGAGACCGTGGTGCGGTCGCGGACGCCGCACCTCTGCGCCGGAGGTGGTAAGGGCGTCACGTGAACGGCGAGGCGACCTGGCTCGGGCCCGCGCCTCGCGCACTCTCCGTGTCCGGAGAGGGGCGGGGTGTCACAGCGGGTCCCTCACAGTTGCGGCACAGCGCCGGAATCTCACCGGACTTCGCTCCCGCGCACGTCGGAGTGACAGTACCAGCCCGGTCGTCACGTAAACTCGGAGACTGAATTCGATGAAAGTCCGGCGCGCGGATCGTGACGCTTCCGTGCGGTGAATGGGCGCTTCGGCCCATGTCCAGGATGTTTCCCAGGTGTTAAAGTCGCGCTCGTTGACGGGCCATTGTCGTCCCGTGCCCAGCACGAACACAGCACGACGACGACGCAGGAGGTCCCTTTGATCTTCTCCGCGATCCCCGAGCGGCAGGGCTGCTACGACCCTGCCGCCGAGACGGACTCCTGCGGAGTGGCCATGGTCGCTCACGTCCGGGGACTGCGGTCGCACAGCATCGTCACCGACGGTCTCACCGCGCTGACGAATCTCGACCACCGTGGAGCGGCCGGCGCCGAGCCGACGAGCGGCGACGGTGCGGGCCTCCTGCTGCAACTGCCGGACGAGCTGCTGCGAGCGGAGGCGGGAGTACCGCTGCCGGAGCCGGACGAGCGGGGCCGGCACCGCTACGCGGCCGGAATCGCGTTCCTGCCCAGCGAGAACGCCTCGCGGCGGCGCGCGGTCGAGTTGGTGGAACGCATCGCGGTCGAGGAGGGGCTCGCCGTGCTGGGCTGGCGTGAGGTGCCCACCGACGCCGACGCGGCGGACGTCGGCCCCACGGCCCGGTCGGTGATGCCGCACTGCGCGATGCTGTTCGTGGCCGACCCCCCGGACGCCGAGGGACGGCGCCGTGCGGGCATCGACCTCGACCGGCTCGCGTACTGCCTGCGCAAGCGGGCCGAGCACGAGAGCGAGGCCGCCGGGTGCGGCGTGTACTTCCCGTCGCTGTCGTCGCGCACGCTGGTGTACAAGGGAATGCTGACGCCGGTGCAGCTGCCCCTGTTCTTCCCTGACCTGGCCGACGAGCGGCTGGTGAGTGCCATCGCGCTCGTACACAGCCGGTTCTCGACCAACACCTTTCCGTCGTGGCCGCTGGCGCACCCGTTCCGGTTCGTCGCCCACAACGGGGAGATCAACACCGTGCGGGGCAACCGGAACCGGATGCGGGCCAGGGAGGCGCTGCTGGAGTCGGACCTCCTGCCCGGTGATCTGAGCCGGTTGTTCCCCGTGTGCTCGCCGGAGAGCTCCGACTCGGCGTCCTTCGACGAGGTGCTGGAGCTGTTGCACCTCGGTGGCCGGAGCCTGCCCCACGCGGTGCTCATGATGATCCCGGAGGCGTGGGAGAACCACGGCACGATGGACGAGCGCCGCCGGGCGTTCTACCGGTTCCACGCCAGCCTGATGGAACCGTGGGACGGCCCCGCCTGCGTCACGTTCACCGACGGCTCGCTGGTCGGCGCGGTGCTCGACCGCAACGGCCTGCGGCCCGCGCGCTGGTGGCACACGGACGACGACCGCGTGGTGTTCGCCAGCGAGAGCGGTGTGCTGGACGTGCCGCCGGAGCAGGTGGTCGCCAAGGGCAGGCTGAATCCGGGGCGCATGTTCTGCGTGGACACCGAGGCGGGCAGGGTCGTCGACGACGACGAGATCAAGTCGGACCTGGCGGCCCAGGCCCCGTACGGCGACTGGGTCCACGCGGGACTGCTCTCGCTCGGCGACCTGCCCGACCGCGACCACATCACCCAGTCCCATGCCGCCGTGACGCGCAGGCAGATCGCCTTCGGCTACACCGAGGAGGAGTTGAAGATCCTGCTCGGCCCCATGGCGACAAGCGGTGCCGAACCGGTGAGCTCGATGGGCTCGGACACGCCCGTGGCCGTGCTCTCCCAGCGTTCCCGGCTGCTGTACGAGTACTTCAAGCAGGGGTTCGCTCAGGTGACCAATCCACCGCTCGACGCCATCCGCGAGGAGCTGGTGACGTCGATGAGCCGCGTGATGGGGCCCGAACAGAACCTGCTGGCACCCGGGCCGGCCTCGTGCAGGCACATCCAGCTGTCCTCGCCGGTCATCGACAACGACGAGCTGGCCAAGCTCATCCACGTCAACGACGACGGCGACCTCCCCGGATTCGCCTGTACTATCCTTTCCGGACTGTACGATGTCGAGGGTGGCGGAGCGGCGCTGGCCGATGCCGTCGCCCGTGTGCGGCGCGAGGCGTCGGAGGCGATCGCCGCCGGAGCGCGCATTCTCGTGCTGTCGGACCGCGACTCCGATCATCGGATGGCGCCGATTCCCTCGCTGCTGCTGGTCGCGGCCGTCCACCACCATCTAGTGCGCACCAAGGAACGGTTGCGGGTCGCGCTCGTCGTGGAGTCGGGGGACGCCCGCGAGGTCCACCACGTCGCGCTGCTGCTCGGGTACGGCGCGGCGGCGGTGAACCCGTACCTGGCCTTCGAGTCGCTGGAGGACCTCGTGGCTCAGGGCGCGATCACGGACATCGAGCCGAGAGCCGCCGTGCGCAACTACGTCGCCGCGCTCAACAAGGGCGTCCTCAAGATCATGTCCAAGATGGGCATCTCCACGGTGGGCGCGTACACCGGCGCCCAGGTCTTCGAGGCACTCGGCCTGTCGCAGCAGGTACTGGACGAGTACTTCACCGGCACGGTGTCGAAGCTGGGCGGTGTCGGACTCGACGTCCTCGCGGAGGAGGTGGCGCTGCGCCACCGGCACGCCTACCCCGACAACCCGACGGAGTTCGCCCACCGCGGCCTCGACAGCGGCGGCGAGTACGCCTACCGGCGAGAGGGTGAGCTGCACCTGTTCACCCCCGAGACCGTGTTCCTGCTCCAGCACGCGGGCCGGTCCCGGCGGGAGGAGGCGTACCGGAGCTACGTCGACGAGGTGAACCGGCTCAACCGCGAGGGCGGGGTGCTGCGCGGGATGTTCTCCTTCCGCGAGGGAGTTCGCGAGCCCGTGCCGATCGACGAGGTGGAGTCGGTCGAGTCGATCTGCCGCCGGTTCAACACCGGGGGCATGTCCTACGGTTCGCTGTCGATGGAGGCGCACCAGACGCTGGCCATCGCGATGAACACCCTCGGCGGCCGGTCCAACTCCGGCGAGGGCGGTGAGGACCCGGAGCGGTTGCACGACCCGTTGCGGCGCAGTGCCGTGAAGCAGGTCGCGAGTGGCCGGTTCGGGGTGACCAGCGAGTACCTCGTCAGCGCCGACGACATCCAGATCAAGATGGCGCAGGGAGCCAAGCCCGGCGAGGGCGGGCAGTTGCCGCCCAACAAGGTGTATCCGTGGATTGCCACCACCCGGCACTCCACCCCGGGAGTGGGGCTGATCTCACCGCCGCCCCACCACGACATCTACTCCATCGAGGATCTGGCGCAGCTGATCCACGACCTGAAGAACGCCAACGAACGGGCGCGTGTCCACGTCAAGCTGGTGAGTTCGCTCGGCGTCGGCACGGTCGCGGCCGGAGTGTCGAAGGCCCACGCCGACGTGGTGCTGATCTCGGGCCACGACGGCGGTACGGGCGCCTCGCCGATGAACTCCCTCAAGCACGCGGGAACCCCGTGGGAGATCGGGCTGGCCGAAACGCAGCAGACACTGCTGCTCAACAACCTGCGGGACCGGATCACCGTGCAGGCCGACGGCGGCTTCAAGACGGGACGGGACGTGATCGTCGCGGCACTGCTCGGCGCCGAGGAGTACGGCTTCGCGACCGCGCCGCTGGTGGTGGCGGGCTGCGTGATGATGCGCGTCTGCCACCTGGACACCTGCCCGGTGGGAGTGGCGACGCAGAGCCCTGACCTGCGCGAGCGCTACACGGGCCAGGCCGAGCACGTCATCAACTTCTTCCGGTTCGTGGCGCAGGAGGTGCGGGAGTACCTCGCGGCGCTCGGGTTCCGTTCGCTGGACGAGGCCGTCGGCAGGGCCGAGGTGCTCGACGTCGACGAGGCGGTGACGCACTGGAAGGCCCAGGGCCTCGACCTCTCGCCGGTCTTCAGCGTGCCCTCGGAGTTCGCCGGCGAGCGCCGCAAGGTACGCGAGCAGGACCACGGGCTCGATCAGGCGCTGGACCGCACGCTGATCCAGCTCGCGGGTGCGGCGCTGGAGGACGCGCGGCCGGTTCGCGTGGAACTGCCGGTGCGCAACGTCAACCGGACGGTCGGCACCCTGCTGGGCGCGGAGGTCACCCGCCGCTTCGGCAGCGGCGGGCTCCCGGATGACACGGTCAGCGTGGCTCTGACCGGGTCGGCGGGGCAGTCACTGGGTGCCTTCCTCCCGGCGGGAGTGACGCTGGACCTCGTCGGCGACGCCAACGACTACGTCGCCAAGGGGCTCTCCGGCGGCCGGATCGTCGTACGGCCCGGCGCGGAGGCCGCGTTCGCGGCCGAGGACCAGGTGATCGCGGGCAACACCATCGCCTACGGCGCCACCTCGGGTGAGGTGTTCCTGCGGGGCCAGGTCGGTGAGCGGTTCGGCGTGCGGAACTCGGGTGCGCTGCTCGTCGCCGAAGGGGTCGGTGACCACGCCTTCGAGTACATGACCGGCGGGCGCGCGGTCGTGCTCGGCCGGACGGGTCGCAATCTGGCCGCGGGCATGTCGGGCGGTGTCGCCTACGTGCTCGACCTCGACGAGCGCCAGGTCAACACGGCGATGGTGGACCTGCTCGCGCCGGACGAGCAGGAGCTGGCCTGGCTCAGGGACGTCGTCGAGCGGCATCTCGAACACACCAAGTCGACGGTGGCCGCGTCCCTGCTCGGGGACTGGCGGCGCCGGTCGGCCGGTTTCACCGTGGTGATGCCGACGGACTACCGCCGCGTGCTGGAGGCGACGAAGGCGGCTCGGGCGCGGGGGAGGAATGTCGAGGAAGCGATCATGGAGGCGGCACGTGGCTGAGCATGGTGGAGCAGTCGCGTGTGCCGACCGGGTGCGGGTGTCCCGCGGGATTCGGAGGCAGCACGTGGCTGAGCATGGTGGGGCAGTTGCGTGTGCCGACCGGGTGCGGGTGTCCCGCGAATCTCTGGAGGCGGTACGTGGCTGATCCGAAGGGTTTCCTGCGGTACGACCGTGCGGAACCGCCGAAGCGACCTCGCCACGACCGTGTGCGCGACTGGCGCGAGGTCTATGCCGACGTCGAGCCCGAGGAGCGCGACGACGCGGTGCGCACGCAGGCGGCGCGCTGCATGGACTGCGGGGTGCCGTTCTGTCACTCCGGCACGGCCGGATGCCCGCTGGGCAACCTGATCCCGGAATGGAACGATCTGGTGCGGCGGGGGGACTGGGAGCGTGCGGCCGAGCGGCTGCACGCGACGAACAACTTCCCCGAGTTCACCGGCAAGCTCTGTCCGGCTCCGTGCGAGTCGGCGTGTGTGCTGGCGATCTCACCGTCCTCGGGCGGCGCGGTCAGCATCAAGCGGGTCGAGGAGACGATCGCCGACCACGCCTGGGAGTCCGGTTACGCACCGCCGCAGCAGGCCGCGGTGGCCACGGGCCGCACGGTGGCGGTCGTGGGTTCGGGTCCCGCCGGTCTGGCGGCGGCCCAGCAGTTGACGCGGGCGGGCCACGACGTGACGGTGTTCGAGCGTGACGACCGGCTCGGTGGGTTGCTGCGCTACGGCATTCCCGAGTTCAAGATGGAGAAGCGGGTGCTCGATCGCAGGCTCGGGCAGTTGCGCCGCGAGGGCACGTCGTTCGTCACGGGCTGCGAGGTCGGGGTCGACGTCACCGTGGGGGAGCTCCGGGAGCGGTTCGACGCGGTGGTGCTGGCTGTCGGGGCTCTGCGCGGGCGGGACGACTCCGGCACCCCCGGGCGGGATCTCGACGGTGTCCACCTCGCGATGGAACATCTCGTTCCGGCAAACCGGTCCTGTGAGGGTGACGGTCCGCCCGAGGTGGACGCGCACGGCAAGCACGTCGTGGTGATCGGTGGCGGCGACACGGGAGCGGACTGCTACGGCACCGCCACCCGCCAGGGCGCGCTGTCGGTGACCCAGCTCGACCGGTACCCGCAGCCACCGGAGCGCCGCGACGACGAACGCTCACCGTGGCCGACGTGGCCGTACGTGCTGCGGACCTACCCGGCGCACGAGGAGGCCGGGCAGCGCCGGTTCGCGGTCGCGGTGCGGCGGTTCGTCGGCGACGACGAGGGCCACGTGCGCGAGATCGAGCTGCATCCGGTGGAGGTGCGCCGGGACCCGGAGACGGGGCGCCGCGAGGTCGCTGCGACCGGCGAGGAAACGGAGCGCATCCCCGCCGACCTGGTGCTGCTGGCGATCGGGTTCGAGGGAGTGGAGCCCATGCCGTTGCTGGACGGCCTGGGCATCACGCTGAGCGGGCGTGGCACGGTGTCCTGCGGGCAGGACTGGCAGACGCGGGCTCCCGGCGTGTTCGTGTGTGGTGACGCCCACCGGGGCGCCTCGCTGGTGGTGTGGGCCATCGCTGAGGGCCGCTCGGTGGCGCGCGCCGTGGACGAACACCTGATGGGCACGTCCGACCTGCCCGCGCCGGTGCATCCGACCGCGTTGCCGTTGGCGGCGGTATGACAAACGGATCTTTCAGGCCGGACACGACAAGGGTGCGGGAGTTCGTATGCTGGATGCCGTGAACTGGACTGTTGACGTCCCCATCGACGCCCTGCCCTCGCTGCCCCCGTTGCCCGCCGAGATGCGCAAGCGCTTGGACGACGCGCTGTCCCGGCCCGCGGCCCAGCAACCGGACTGGCCCGACGCCGACGCGCTGTCGCGGGTCAGGACGGTGCTGGAGAGCGTGCCCCCGATCACCGTCCCCGCCGAGGTGGACCGGCTGCGCGAGCGGCTCGCCATGGTCGCACGCGGTGAGGCGTTCCTGCTCCAGGGTGGTGACTGCGCCGAGACCTTCGAGTCCAACACCGAACCCCACATCCGGGCGAACCTGCGCACCCTGCTGCAGATGGCGGTGGTGCTCACGTACGGGGCGAGCCTGCCGGTGGTGAAGGTGGGGCGCATCGCGGGTCAGTACGCGAAGCCGCGCTCCAACAGCACCGATGCGCTCGGCCTGCCCGTGTACCGGGGCGACATCGTGAACTCGCTGGTGCCCGACCCGCAGCTGCGGGTGCCCGACCCGGGCCGCCTGATCCGCGCGTACGCCAACGCGGGCGCGGCGATGAACCTCGTGCGGGCGCTGACCGGCGCGGGCATGGGGGATCTGACCAAGGTCCACGACTGGAACAAGGACTTCGTGCGCACCTCGCCCGCCGGGGAGCGCTACGAGGCGCTGGCTTCGGAGATCGACCGGGGGCTGCGGTTCATGGGTGCCTGCGGGGTGAGCGACAACTCCCTGCACACCACGGAGATCTTCGCGAGCCACGAGGCGTTGCTGCTCGACTACGAACGGGCGATGCTGCGGCTCGACGACCCTGCCGACGACGCGCCGTCGCTGTACAACCTGTCGTCGCACTTCCTCTGGATCGGGGAGCGCACCCGGCAACTCGACGGCGCGCACCTGGCCTTCGCCGAGCTCGTGTCCAACCCGATCGGCGTCAAGATCGGGCCGACCACGACGCCCGAGCAGGCGCTGGAGTACGTCGAGCGCCTCGACCCGCGCAACGAGCCGGGCAGGCTCACCATGATCTCGCGGATGGGCAACGGCAAGGTGCGTGAGGTACTGCCCGCGATCGTCGAGAAGGTCGAGAGCTCGGGTCACAAGGTGATCTGGCAGTGCGACCCGATGCACGGCAACACCCACGAGTCGTCCAACGGCTACAAGACGCGCCACTTCGACCGCATCGTCGACGAGGTGCAGGGCTTCTTCGAGGTCCACCGCAAGCTGGGCAGCTACCCCGGCGGCATCCACATCGAGCTGACCGGCGAGGACGTGACGGAGTGCCTGGGCGGGGCGCAGGACATCTCCGACCTCGACCTGTCGGGCCGGTACGAGACGGCGTGCGACCCGAGGCTGAACACCCAGCAGTCGCTGGAACTGGCGTTCCTCGTGGCGGAGATGCTGCGCGCCTGATCACGGGCCCTGTTTACGGGCAGAGCTGGCGCAACGCCGCCATCGACTTGGTGACGGCGTCGGCCAGCGCTCCCGCGTCGTCCACGGCGTCGCCACCGAGGTGCAGGCCCACGTGGACTCCGCCCCGGTACGTGGAGACGGCGAAGCCCACGGACTGGTGCGGCGCGAGCGGGACCACCGGGTAGGCCTCGCGCAGCGGGGCACCGGCCAGCGACAGCGGCACACCGGGCAGCGGCACGGCGGTGACCACGGTGTCGAACAGCGCCGGGGCGGTGTGCGCGACGGTGCGTGTGGCCAGCCGGTGGACCGCGCCCGGGATCCGCTCGGCGAGCACGGGGAGCGCGCCCGCACCCCGCCGGGTCCCGGCCCGCTTGTGGCCGTCCATGTCCCGGCTGACCGCGTGCAGTCGCTCCAGCGGGTCCTCGGTGCCGACGGGCAACTCGCAGAGGTAGGCGGACAGTGCGTTGCCGCCCGCCTCGGCACCGCGACGCCGCCGGGTGCTCACGGGGACGAGTGCGCGGAGCTCGCGCGGATCGGCACCCCGGTTGCGGTGGCGCAACCACTCGCGCAGCGCTCCGGCGAGCACCGCCAGCACGACGTCGTTGGTGGTGCCGCCGTGGGCCTTGCGCACGCGCCGGACGTCGTCGAGGTCGAGCCGGACCAGCCCGAGCCCTCGGCGGGCCGAGTCCGTGGTCAGGGTCGGCGACAGCGGATACGGCCGGACGGCGCGCAACAGCGAGCCCGCGATGTGCGCCGACTCGGCGGCGGTTCCGACCACGCGCTCGACGGTGGAGCGGGTGCCGTCCCACCACGTCCGCAGGAGTGGTGCCACGCCACTGTCGGGGCCCGGCTCGGTGGCGCCGTCCCGCGAGCAGGCAGGCGGGGCCACCGCACGGGGCGCGGTGGTGTCGTCGAGCAGGCCGAGCGCGAGTTCGGCGGCTCCCGCGCCGTCGCACAGCGCGTGGTGCAGCTTCACCAGCAGTGCGAATCCGCCCTCGGGCAGTCCCGTCACCACCTGCGCGTTCCACAGCGGAGCCCGCGTGTCCAGTGGGGTGGACAACCACCGTGCCGCGTGCTGGGTGAGTGGGTCGGCACGCAGGGCACCGTCGGGAACGGCACCGTCGGCACCGAGATCGTGGGTGCCGACGTGGCAGGCCGGGTCGAAGTCCGGATCGCTGTACCAGTGCGCGCCACCCGTGAGTTCGGTTCGCACCCGCAGGCGCAGGCGTGGCAGCGCACGGGCGCGCTCCGCGACGAGCGAGGCGATCCGCTCCCCACCGGGACATCGCCGCGTGGCGAACACCCCGACGGCACCCATGTGCATGGGTGTCGACGGGTCGTCGATACACAGGAAGGCGATGTCCAGTGCGCTGAGCCGGTCGGCTGGCATCGGCGCCTCTCTCACAGAAGTCGGTGACGTGGTTCACTGCCGTCGCCGGCTGGGACAGTGCGGAAACCGCCGCACCACAACCCATGGTCGGCCACGTCGGCGCGGTGGGCGAGACAGGCGGGTCAGGACCGCGCGATCAGGGGATCACCGACAGGTTGACCGTCGAACCGGGTTCGACGAGCGAGCCCCTGTCCGGGTCCTGCCGCACCACGAAGCTGATGGGCCCGCGCGAGTCGTCGCCCGACACCTCGAAGCCCGCCTCCCGCAGGATCGACACGGCCTGTTCGGTGCGACGGCCGACCACCGACGGCACCTCCACCGCGTTCGAGAGGATGACACCCACCCGATTGCCCTGCTCGACGGTGCTGCCGCCCTCGGGCTCGGTGCGCACCACGTGCCCGGCCGGTGCGTTTCCGGAGAACTCCTCGCCCGCCTCGTACGGTTCGAAGCCCGCGTTCCGCAACGCCTGGAACGCCTGGTCCCTCGGCTGCCCGGTGAGGTCGGGCACGGGTGTCGGCGGTGGTCCCTTGGATCGCACGACGGTCACCGCGTCGCCGACGTTGGCCTGACTGCCCGGTTTCGGTCGCAGGGTGACCACGTCGCCCTCGGGTACCGACTCGCTGTACTCGTCGGCCTCGGGGTTCAGCCTGGGCTCCAGTTGAACGTTCCGGACGGCGCGTTCGGCCTCCGGCACCGAGGCACCGGCGCGCACGTCCGGCACCACCGGTTTGCCCAGGGAGATCACGACGCTCACCTCGTCGTCCTGCAGTGCGCGCGAGCCCCCGGCGGGATCGCTGCGGATCACCGTGCCGGACGGGGTGGTGTTGTGGCGCTCCTCGGTGACGACGGGAGTCAGCCCCGCCTGCCGCAGGGTGGTCTCCGCCTCCGCGCGGCTCAGGCCGTCGACCGGCGGGACGTCCACGTAGCGGCCGGACGAGAACCACCACACCCCGGTGCCGATGCCGCCCAGGAGCAGCAGTGCCACGAGCGCCAGCACGGCCACGGGCGCGCGCCGCCGCGCGACGGCCCCGGAACCCGCGGTCTCGTCGCGCGGTTCGGCCTGCGGGTCCGTGGCGTGCCGGGGCAGCGCCTGCGTGCCCCGGGGGCCCGCGACGGAGCCGGTGACCGCGGGCATCGCGGGCACGGTCAGTTCGGAATCGGTCTCGGGCGCGCTGTCGGTGGCGGGCCGGGTGACGACCGGGATGGCCGACCGCCGCAGTTCCAGTTCGGTCGCCACCCGGCCGAGTTCGGCGAGGAACGCCTCGGCCCCTCCGGGCCGGGCCTCGGGATCGCGCCGGGTGGCGCGCAGCACCAGTTGGTCGAGCGCGGGTGGTACGTCGGGGGCCTGCTCGCTCGGCGGGGGCACGTCGTCGTTGACGTGGCGATAGGCCACGGACAGCGCGGTGTCGCCCTGGTAGGGGACCTGCCCGGTCAGCATCTCGTAGAGCAGGATCCCGGTGGAGTAGACGTCGGAGCGCGGGTCCGCCGCGCCGGTGGTGACCTGCTCGGGTGACAGGTACCCGACGGTTCCGAGGATGAGGCTCGTACTGGTGGTGCCCGCCCCCGCCGCGGCGCGTACCAGGCCGAAGTCAGCCACCTTGACGACACCGTCGCCGTCGGCGCCGCGTCCGAGCAGCACGTTCTCCGGCTTGACGTCCCGGTGGACCAGTCCGGCGGCGTGGGCGGCGGTGAGCGCCGACAGCACCTGCTGGGTGATGGTGACGGCCAGCCCGGCGTCGAGCCTGCCCCGCTGGTCCAGCAGATCGCGCAGGGTGCCACCGGCGACCAGTTCCATCACGAGGAATGCCGTGGGGTTCTCGGGGCCAGCCGACGTGTCGAACCCCTGGTCGTGAACCGCGACGACGTGCGGATGGTGCAGCCTGGCCGCGGACCTGGCCTCCCGCTCGAAGCGTTCGACGAACGACCGGTCGCCGGCGAACCGCGCGTCCATGATCTTGACGGCCACCGGCCGGTCCAGCCGGGTGTCGACCCCGCGATAGACCGCCGACATGCCACCCCTCGCGAGGAGGTCCCCGACGCGGTAGCGCCGGTCGAGGAGGGCGCCGGTGAAGCTGGTTTCCGTGCGTGTCACAGCGGTCGATCCTACGGTCGGGGCCGGGGTGGGGAGAGCGGCGCGCACCTCGCGGGGGTGGTGAGGTGAACGGGCCTGCTCTCGGACGCCCTCGATTATGGCAAGGTGGAGACCGTGAGTGCGATTCCAGTCGCTGATGACGTACTTGACCCGGACATCGCCGTGCTGACCGTGGCGGAGGTGGCGAACACGCTCGGTCAGTCGGAGAACAAGGTCCGCCAACTTCTGCGTGAAGGGCACCTGATCGCGGTGCGCAGGCGTGGCGAACTGTCGATCCCGGCCGAGTTCCTCGGCCCCAACGGCGTGATCAAGGGACTGCCCGGGACCATCACCGTGCTCTCGGACGCGGGCTTCAGCCGTACCGAGATGCTGCGGTGGCTGTACTCGGAGGACGACACCCTGCCGGGGGTCACTCCGATCAACGCGCTGCGGACCAGCCACGGAACGGAGGTCAAGCGGCGCGCGCAGGCGATGGCGTTCTGATCGGCGTGGACTGCCCCGCCACCGCACGACGCGGTGCGCGACCCGCGAAGGCGTGGCCGCGCACCGCATCCGGTCACCTCATCGGTGACCGCCGGTCACCCGTCAGTACGGGCAGGTCGAGCGGTACTCCTCGATGGCGTACTCGCTGGGGTTCGGGCACAGGAACTGGCTGTAGCGGGTGTCCTCGTCCACGAACCGCTTGAGCCACGAGATCGAGTACTTCGCGATCGTGGTGTTCGAGATGTTCGGAGCGAAGTGCGAGGCGCCGCGCAGTTCGAGGTACGCCTTCTCCAAGGAGTCCGGCAGGCTCTCGTAGAACGGCTCCGAGTGGGTCCGCACCGACGCGATCGAGTCGTTCTCGGCACCGATGATCAGTGTCGGGACGGAGACCTCGCCCCAGGTCTTGTCCAGATTCCACGGGGTGAGCGGGATCGACGCCTTGAGCGAGGGCCGGTCCGCCGTGGCCTCCAGCGAGCCGCCGCCTCCCATCGAGTGCCCCATCACCGCGAGCCGGTCCCCGTCGAGAACCTCCCGCACGTCGCGGTCGCTGTCCTCGACGAGGTAGTCGAGCGCGGCCAGCAGCTGGTCACCACGCTGGCCGGGCTGGTCGAACCGGGTGTTGGTGTCGATGGTGAACACCACGAAGCCCTGCGAGGCCAGCCGCTCGCCGTACCACTCCATGCTGCCCTGGTCGGCGGTGTAGCCGGGAGCGATGGCGACGCCGCCGAAGGTGCCCTCGCTGGTGTCGGTGGGGTAGTAGATGGTGCCGCCGTCGAACCCGGAGACGAGTGACGACACTCGCTCCTCGTCGACCGAGAACGATCCGCGGATCGCCTCGATGCTGTCCTCCGACGGGTCGGGCCCGCGCTCGTAGGGGTTCTCCTGCGCTGGGGTGACGTCCGCGCCCGCCACGCCCGCTCCCAGCAGACCGCCCGCGACGGCGAGGGCCGCGGTCATCGCGCCTGCCGCCCGCGCCATTCGGCCTCGGGGGCCGGTGATGCTCCGGATTCGCACTGCGTCGCTCCTTTGCGTCGAGTCCTCACTTCGGCGGCGTCGTTGCCACCGGTGTTCGCCCGAAAACGAACCGTGGTGATTCTGGCCCCGGAGCGACGGATGGGGCATCGGTGAAATCACCAGTTGCTACCGATCGGTAGGTGTTGGTGGCGTGGGGCGCGGTCAGTGGAAGTGCGCGGCGAGCTCGACACGGGAGCGCACGTCGAGCTTGGCGAAGATGTTGCGCAGGTGGTGGTCCACCGTGCGGTGGCTGATGAACAGGCGGGCCGCGATCTCCTTGTTGGTGGCGCCCTCGGCCACCAGCTGGGCGATGCGTTCCTGCTGAGGGCTCAACCCACTCGCTCCCCGGCGCGGCGCTGCCACCCTGCCCCGGCCGGGATGGCCGCAGGCGCGCAGCTCGCGCGAGGCGCGTTCCACCCAGTGCGTCGCGCCCAGATCGTCGAACAGGTGTACCGCCTCGCGCAGCACGTCCCTGGCCTGGCCCGGGCTGCGGGAGCGGCGCAGGTGCGAGGCGTACAGCAGTTGGGTGACGGCCAGGTCGTAGGGCGAGTCGGCCTCCCGGTGCAGGGTGACCGCCTCGGTGAACCGCGCCCTGGCTTCGCCGTCGTCCTCGGCCAGCAGCGCGTGGCAACGGTGTGCCAGTGCGACCCGGGCGGTGCCTCCGGTGGTCGCGGCCCAGCCCTCGAAGGTCTCCAGGGCCCGCCGCGCGGTGTCCCGTTCGCCGCAGCGCGCCGCCGCCTCGACGAAGTGCGGGACCGCCATGACCCGCAGCGGCACGCAGTGGCGGGACCGGCCGACGGCCATGGTGCGAAACCGGTCGAACGCCTCGGCGGGCCGGTCGTGTGCGAGGTCGACACAGGCGGCCGCCCACGCCGCGAGCGCGCTCGGTCTGCCCAGCCCGCGTTCGACGAGTTCCGACTGCGCCGTGCGCAGGCGGGCGAGTGCGGTGTCCTGGTCGCCCTGCAACGCGGCGAGCATGGCGAGGACGGTGACGTGGTCGACGGCCGAGTTGGACTGGCCGAGTGAGCGCGCCACCTGGAGTCCTTCCAGCGCCGCCGTCGTCGCCGTGGCGAGCTGCCCGGACAGCAGCGCCGACAGCGCCGCGTACACCAGCGCCCACGGCACCCCCGACTCGTCACCGCGGGCGCGGGCCGCGACGGCGGCGCCGAGGGCCAGGTCGCGGGAACGTTCGGCGTCGCCCAGCGTGAACGCTGCCTGGCTGGCCAGCGTCTTCGCGGTCGCGTCGGGGGTGTCCTCGCCGAGCCGGACCAGGTGCCGCAGGGGGCCTGCCGCGTCGCGGTGCCTGCCGAGGAACGTGGCCGACATCGCGGTGAAGTGTTCCTGCACGACCCTGGCGACCGGCCACGATTCGGGTCCGCACAGGGCCGCCGCGTCGCGTGCGGTGTGGCAGTACCGGGCGTTGTCACCCGCCACGAAACTGGCTTCGCCCGCCAGCATCAGTGCGGTGGCGGCGAGTTCGCCGTGGGTGGGAGCCAGCATCCGGGCCGTGGACACGAGTTCGGTGGCGGCCACCGTCGGATCCCCGCGCCGCAGCTCGATCTCCCCGGCCAGGCGGCTAATGCGGGCTCCGAGTGCCCGGTCGGCGAGCGGAACTGCCGTGCGCAGTGCCGTTCTGGCGCGCTGGGGACGGCCCGAGGCCCAGTGGTCGGCGGCGGCGGCCACGAGCCGCCGGGCGCGCTCGCCGGGCCGGGGCGAGAGCACCGCGGCGCGCTCACCCGCCGCGGCGGCCGTGGCATGGGCGGCGGCCGCGCGTGCCCGGCTTGCCACGGCGTCGAGCTCGCGCACCAGCTCGGGTGAGGGGGCGGTGGCGGTCGCCGCCCGGTGCCACACGGCCCGGTCGCGATCGCCCGCCCGCTCGGCCTCCGCAGCCAGCCGTTGGTGCGCCCTGGTGAGGTCGCGGGGCGGCAGGACCGTTCGGACTGCCGAGGACACGACGTCGGGGGCGAGGCGCACGGCGTCCGTCTGGGACGTGACGAGACCGTGGCGGGCCGCCTCGGCCAGCGCCGACCCGTCGTCGCGCGCGACAGCCCGATGGGCGGGCCCGCTGTCGAGGTCGCCCGCTACGGCGGCGATCGCCACCACGTCACGCGCGGCGGGGGACAGCGCCCGCACGCGGGCGGCGAGGGCGCGGCAGAGCCTGCCGTCGGCCGGCGGTGCCTCGGGTGGGCTCGCCCGGCCACAGAGGTGATCGGGTGTGAGGCTCTCGGCGAGTTCCACCAGCGCCAGCGGGTTGCCGTCGGCGATGTCCACCAGTGTGTCGGCGAGATCGTGAGGCAGCGCCGAGCCGAGCCGGTCGTGCAGCAGGGTCCTGGCGTGCTCGTCGCTCAGCCCGCCGAGCCGCAGCTGCGGCAGTCCGGTCCACGGCGCGGGTCCGGCAGGGGAGCCCGCGCTCTCCACGGCCAGCACGAGGACCATGCCCGCGCGCCCGGCTCGACGGGCGGCGAACGTGAGCGCGGCCAGCGAGGGGTCGTCGAGCAGGTGGGCCGCGTCGACGCAGCACAGGACGGGTCGCGTCCGCGCGGCGGCACCGAGCAGCGCCGCGACGGCCGACGGCACCGCGAGCGGCGCGCCGCTCACACCACTCACACCGCTGTCGCCGCTGATACCGCTGGCGGCGGGCAGGCCCCAGACCGGGCGCAACGCCTGCGCGCGGTCCGGCGGCAGCAGCGCCGCCAGCTCCGTCAGCGGGCGCAGGAGCTGTTCCAGTCCCGCGTAGGCAACCCCGGACTCGGCGGCGCTGCCTTCGGCCCGCAGCACCAGGGCACCGTCGGCCCGGTCGCTGAGGGCATCGAGCAGGGCCGACTTGCCCGAACCGGGTGCCCCGGCGACGACGATCCCGGCGCCGCGGCCCCGGGCGGCGACCGCGAGCAGCTCGGTCAGGGTCGCGAGTTCACGGTCCCGTCCGCGCACCGGCCGGGCGCGGGCGGGCGTGTCATCCCACACGGCGAGCATCTCGACAGTGTTACGCCTTGATCACCGTGCGGGAAGACGTGAGCTCGGATTCCCACCGATCAGCCGGGTCAGCCGTTGCGGCTGTCCCGCCACGCCAGCCACTCGCGCAGTGTGCTGAGGTCGTAGTCCGGGCCGCCCGTGCTCACCGTGAACAGCGTGATGCCGAGTTCGGCCAGCTGGTCGGCGGAATCGGCGGGCGAGCCGGACACGCCGACCGAGCGCTCGATCTCGGCGGGATCGCGGCCCACGTCGGCGCAGTGCCCGTCGAGCACCTCCACCTTGCGGGCGGCCACCTCGACGTCACCGAAGCCGTGCCAGATGTCGCCGTGCCGCGCCACGAGCCGCAGCGTCTTCCTCTCGCCACCGCCGCCGATCAGCATCGGGATCTTGCGGGTGGGCGCCGGATTCAGCGCCGCGAACCGCTTCTCGATGCGGGGCAGTGCGTCGGCGAGGTCGGCGAGCCTGCCACCGGCCGTGCCGAACTCGTAGCCGTACTCGTCGTAGTCCTTCTGGAACCAGCCCGCGCCGATGCCCAGGATCAGCCTGCCGTCGCTGATGTGGTCCACGGTGCGCGCCATGTCGGCCAGCAGTTCGGGATTGCGGTAGCTGTTGCAGGTGACCAGCGCGCCGATCTCCACCCGGGAGGTGGCCTCGGCCCAGGCACCGAGCATGGTCCAGCACTCGAAGTGCTTGCCCTCGGGATCGCCGCTCAACGGGTAGAAGTGGTCCCAGTTGAACAGGATGTCCACGCCCATGTCCTCGGCCTCCGCCGCGGCACGGCGAATGCGGTCGTAGTCGGCGTGTTGCGGCTGGATCTGAAGGCCGATCCGGAAGGGCCGTGTCGTGTGGGTCGTCATGGTGCCGACAGTAGTGGGGCTCGCCGGCTCGCGCGGTCGGCGAGCACCCGTTCCGCGGCGAGCCTGCCCGACACCAGCACCGGGGGAATACCCACACCCGGGGTCGTGCCGCAGCCCGCGAGGACGACGCCCGCCGCGCCCCGGACCCGGTTCGCGGGCCGGAACGGCCCGGTCTGGCCCAGTGTGTGCGCGAGGGAGAACGGGGTGCCCGCGCCCAGCCCTTCGGCGGCCCAGGTGAGCGGCGTCGCGACCCGCTCGAGTGTCAGGTCGTCGCCGAGTCCGGTCACGCCCCGGGTCTCCAGCGTGCACAGCAACTCGTCGCGGTAGGCGGCGGTGACGCGCGGCCAGTCCACGCGGGAGGTGCGCAGGTTCGGAGCGGGGGCAAGCACGGTGACGATGTCGCGGCCGGGCGGGGCCAGGTCCGGGTCGGTGGCCGTGGGGCGGGTCACCAGCAGCGACGGATCGCTCATCAACCGGCCCCGGCGCACCACTTCGGTGAACGTCTCCCGCCAGGCTTCCCCGAAGAACAGGCTGTGGTGGTCGAGCTCGGGCCTGCGGTGCGCGGTGTGCCCGTACAGCACCACGGCGGACGGCGAGTACCGCGCCCGCACCGGCCGTCGCGGGGTCCGGCCCAGCAGCGCGTAGGCGGTGTGGAGTTCGGTCGCCAGCACGACGGCCCCACAGCTGATGCGGTCGCCCGTTTCGGTGTGGACGGCGCGCACGCGGCCGTCGGTGGTCCGCTCCAGCCGCGTCGCCGCCGTGCCCAGCCGCACCGTCGCTCCCGCCGAGCGCGCCGCGGCCGTCATCCCCCGGGCGAGCTGTCCCATGCCACCCTTCGGGTAGTACACCCCGGCGACGGTGTCCATGTAGGCGATCACGCCGTAGGCCGCGAGCGCCCGCATCGGGTCCAGCCCGGCGTAGAGCGACTGGAACGTGAACAGCCTGCGCAAGCGTTCGTCGCGCAGGAACCGGGCCGTCTTCGCGCCCAGCCTCCCGAAGCCGCCGAGTGCCGCGAGCCGGGCCAGTTCGGGCCGGGCGAGGTCGCGCACCGAGTCGAAGTTCGCGCCGATGAACGTGTCGCGTTGCGCGGCGTAGAGCTCGCTCAGCCAGTGGCGCAGTCTCCGGTAACCCTCCGCGTCGGCGGCTCCGGCCACCGCGCGGATCTCGGCCTCCATGGCCTCGGCGTCGGTGTGCAGGGCGATGGTGCTGCCGTCGGCGAAGTGCGCGCGGTAGGCGGGGTCGAGCCGGACGAGTGTCACCCGATCCGCCGTGGTCTCGCCGACGGCGGCGAACGCCTCGTCGAGCAACTCGGGCATCGTGAACACGCTCGCGCCCAGGTCGATGCGGTGTCCGTGCAACACCCGGTCGGCCACCCGCCCACCGGGCTCGGAGTCCCGTTCCAGCACCGTCACGCTGCGACCCGCGCCCAGCAGGTGCAGCGTCGCGGACAGCCCGGCCAGGCCCGCGCCCACCACCACGACGTCGGCGTGCTCACTCGTCTCGCGGTCCACGGCACTCCCTCTCGCTCGGGACGCTCCGCGGCGGCCGCAGAGCGTCAGGACGTTCTGCGGGTTGCCCGGTCGGCGAGTTCCGTAAGCCGGGCTTCGGCCGGTTCCGCGAGCGCCGCCCTGCGCAGTGAAGCCAGTGCCGTGCCGGTCAGCTCCTCGATCCGGCGCTCGACCTCCGCGACCGCGCCGACGTCCACCAGCGCGGCGCGGACGTCGTCGACCTCCGCGCCGGTCAGCCGGTGATCACCGACCGCGTCGGCGATCACCTTGCGCTCACCGTCGCGGCCCTGCTCCTCCGCGTACGTCA
Organism: Saccharomonospora piscinae; assembly: GCF_005862235.1. GTDB lineage: Bacteria > Actinomycetota > Actinomycetes > Mycobacteriales > Pseudonocardiaceae > Saccharomonospora > Saccharomonospora piscinae. Next base: position 824,739 of record NZ_VCEK01000003.1, read on the forward strand.
GTCCCAGCGCCAGCAGCAGCGTGCGCTTGCCCTCGCGCAGGTCGTCCCCGGCGGGCTTGCCCGTCACCGAAGGATCGCCGAACACCCCGAGCAGGTCGTCCCGCAGCTGGAACGCCACACCGAGGTCGCCGCCGAAGTCCAGCAGGGCGTCGATCAGTTCCGGTGCGGCCCCGGCGAGGGCGGCGCCCAGGTGCAGCGGCCGCTGCACGGTGTACGCGGCGGTCTTGAGCCGGTCGACCCGCAGCGCCGCCTCGGCGGAGGCGTCGCCGGTGGCCTGGGTGTGGACGTCGAGGTACTGGCCGGCGAGGACTTCTGTGCGCATGGCGCGCCACGCGGGCCGCGCTCCGGCGAGCGTGGTGGGCGCGAGGCCCGACTCGGCGAACATGTCCTCGGCCCAGGCCAGCGCCAGATCGCCGATCAGCACGGCGGCGGCCTGCCCGAACGCCTCCGGCGAGCCGAGCCAGCGGCGCTGCGCGTGATGCTCGGCGAACGCCACGTGCACGGTCGGGGACCCCCGGCGCGAGTCGGAGGAGTCGATGACGTCGTCGTGGATGAGCGCGCACGCCTGAATCAGCTCCAGACTCGCCACCGCCCGCAGCACGCCCTCCGCCTCGGCCGAGCGGGGATCGCCGCCCGCGCCGCGCCAGCCCCACCACGCGAAGGTCGGGCGCAGCCGCTTCCCGCCCCCGAGCACGAAGTCGCTCAGGGCGTCGACCGCCGGACCGAACGTGGGCTCGACCTGACGGATCGGAATCCCCGCCCGCCGCAGGAAGTCGGTGAGAACACGGTCGATCTCGGACGGCAGGTCGGTGTCGAAGTCGGGCATGGCTCCATCGTCGCAGGCGAGAGAAAAGCGGTGCTCGCCCGTCTCGGGCGCGCGGTAGCGTGCTGCCATGAACGTCCACGAGATCTCCGACCGGTTCGTCGACGACTTCGCCGCGGCCCACCCCGTCCTGGCGACAGTGATCGGCACGGACAAGCACGACGATCAGCTCACCGACTACTCCCCGGAAGGACACGCGGCCAGGGAGGCGCTGCTGCGCTCGGCCCTGCGCGACATGTCGGCAGCCGAGCCCGCCGACGACAGCGAGCGGCTCGCCAAGGCCGTGTTCGTGGAGCGCGTGGGCAGCGAGCTTGAAGTCCACGAGACCGGGCTCCAGGAGGCGGCGCTCAACACGATCGCGAGTCCGCCGCAGGACGTGCGCATGGTGTTCGACCTCATGCCCACCGCGACGACACGGGACTGGGAGACGATCGCGGCCCGGCTGACTCAGGTTCCCGCCGCGTTCGACGGGGTGCGCGCCTCGCTGCTGGCGGCGGCGGAGAAGGGCAGGGCCCCCGCGTTGCGGCAGCTCACCAAGGTCGCGGAGCAGGCCGAGGTGTGGGCGGGACTCAGCGGCGGCACCGGCTACTTCGAACGCTTCGTCGACGGTGCCGAGGCGGTCGGGGACCTGCCGGAGTCGCTGCGGGGCGACCTGCGGCACGCGGCGCAGCGGGCACAGGAGTCCTACGCCGAGCTGGCCGGGTTCCTGCGGGCCGAACTCGCCCCCGAGGCGCCCTCGAAGGACGCACTCGGCGAGGAGGTCTACCGGCCGTGGTCGCGGTACTTCCTCGGTGCCGACGTCGACCCGCGTGAGGCCTACGAGTGGGGCTGGGAGGAGTTCTCCCGCATCGAGCGCGAGGCCAGGGAGGTCGCCGACCGCATCAAGGCGGGCGCGACCATCGCGGAGGCCGCCGAGGTGCTCGACGCCGACCAGCGCTACCACGTGCGCGGCCAGGACGAGTTCCAGGAGTGGATGCAGCGTTTGTCCGACGACGCGCTGAGTGCGCTGCGCGGATCGCACTTCGAGATCTCCGACGAGATCATGAACCTGGAGTGCCGCATCGCCCCGCCCGGCGGGCCGGTGGGCGCCTACTACACCGGCCCGAACGAGGACTTCAGCAGGCCGGGCCGCATGTGGTGGTCGGTGCCCCAGGGCAAGGACGAGTTCATCACCTGGCGTGAGGTCAGCACCGTCTACCACGAGGGCGCTCCCGGCCACCACCTCCAGATCGCCACCTCGGTGGCCGAGCGGTCACTGAACCGGTTCCAGCGCATCCTCGCGATGACCTCGGGCCACGCCGAGGGCTGGGCGCTCTACGCGGAGCGGCTCATGCAGGACCTCGGCTTCCTCTCCGACGACGGCAACCTGCTCGGGATGCTCGACGCCCACCTGTTCCGGGCCGCCCGCGTCATCGTGGACACCGGGATGCACCTGGAGCTGGAGATCCCGCGTGGCACCGGCTTCCACGAAGGCGAGCGCTGGACCCCCGAGCTCGGGTTGGAGTTCATGCTGACCCGCACGATCACCGACGCCGACCACGTGTACGACGAGATCGACCGCTACCTCGGCTGGCCGGGTCAGGCCCCGGCCTACAAGCTGGGCGAGCGGCTGTGGCTGCAGGCGCGTGAGGAGACGCGCCGACGCCAGGGCGACGCGTTCGACCTCAAGGCGTTCCACACCAGCGCGCTGCGCATGGGCGGCATGGGACTCGACACCCTGCGGGACCAGCTCGCGGCCTCGTGACCGGTGGCCGTCCGCTTCACTCCCGGGTGAGGCGGACGGCCTCCTGCTCGTCCGCCCGCTGGAGCACGTCGAACGGGGTGGCGAGCCCGTCGCGGACCACTCGCCTCGCGTCGCGGAACCGGCGGGTGAGCAGCACCAGCGACAGCAGGACGTAGATCGCGCTGAGCACCGCGATGATGATGCGGTCGGTCTCCGTGGGCAGCACGATGCTCGTGACGAACTGGATGAGGAACAGCACGAGCAGTGTCGTCGCCCAGCGGGCCGTCATGGTCAGCGACACCAGGATCGACACCGCGAACAGCGACTGCGCCGCCGTGATCATCAGCTCGAAGCGCTGGTGCAGGTCGATCGGCAGCCCGTCGAAGGAGCCGCTGGAGATCGCGAAGACGATCGGGATGGTGCCCACCAGCAGCGTCCACTGGTTCACCTTGCTGGAGATCAGCGTCCCCAGCGACGAGCTGGCGTGCAGCTTCCACGCGAACAGGCATGCCACGATCAGTTCCGGCGATTCGCTGGCCAGCGGCGCCACCCACTGCACGAGCAGGAAGTGGTCGATACCGAGATCGGTGCCCGTGTCGACGAGGTTGTGCGCGAAGTGTTCCGCCGTCGCGAGGATCACCACGGCGGCGAAGGCGAACATGCCGCCGTAGAGCCAGCGGCGGGCCGACTTCGGCCGCGATCCGATCCAGCCCGAGGTGCCCGTGAGTTCCGGCTCCTCCACCGGTGCCTTGGACAGCCGCCACGCGTACGCCACGAACAGCGACACCAGCACGGCGGCGTCCACGAGGGTCAGCGAGTCCCGCAGCGGGAAGTGCAGCGAGTACACGGTGGCCGCCCCGAGGAAGAAGACCTCCACCGACATCCGCCGGGGCAGCTTGACCCAGCCCAGGTGCGTTGACGCGCTCTGCCCACCGCCGCGGCGGCGCGCCCGCAGCACGGCGATGGTCGCGACCAGCACCACCAGCGGCCAGCCGACGCCCACGAGGATCCGGTTCGCACCGGTCATGTTCGCCAGCGCCAGCGAGCACGGGTTGGCGCCGTCGGCCTGTGCCATGCAGTGGCCCTGTTCGGCGTTGATCTGCCCGGCGTTCATGGTGAATACGAAGTCCACCGCGTACTCCGGCAGGACGGCGAGAAACGCCAGCAGCGCGAGTGCGAGCCCGCCGTTGATGTCCACCTGCGCCGCCTCAGCGGCCCAGGACAGGATGAACGCCGCGCCCACGATCGCGATGCCGTAGACCAGCGCGGCCAGCGGTGCGGCGAGAGCCGGAGCGGCAAGACCGAGGTAGTCGGCGGCCCCGATGTAGAGCCCGGGCACCGTCACGAGTCCCGCGATCGGCAGGTAGGGCGGCAAATGATCAGGATGGTCCGGCACCCGCACCATGTTCCCCACCCCCGAGTGATCAAAACAACGGCCGACTGGGCTGTCCCGGTATTGGCCCCCCGGGATAGCATCGCGCCGTGCATCCGGTGTTTCTCGCCACCCCGCCCCCGCGCTCCTGACGCGGGGCGATCCGACGCTCACCGGCAGCGGTTGCGGCCGTTGCCGTGTCGCCGCTGTGCCGACCTGCCGCCGTCGGTGGGTCCGACGTGCCCCGTGTCGTCTGTCGTGACCTCTTCGACTTCCGACGATGGAGCGCCTGTCCCATGTCTTCGATCCCCGCCGCGCGCCCGCGCGCGGCCTCCCTCAGCCTGATCACCGCCGGGGTGCTCTGGGGCACCGGTGGCCTCGCCGGTGCCGTGCTCTCCGACCGTGCCGGGGTGTCGTCGTCCGCGGTGGCGGTGTACCGGTTACTTCTCGGCGGCGCGTTCGCGCTGCTCCTGCTGGCCTGCACGGGCCGTCTGCGAGCGCTACGAACGCTGCCCCGCACCGGCGAGGCGGCGCGTCGCCTGCTGGCCGCCGGGGCGCTGCTGGCGGTCTTCCAGGCCTGCTATTTCGGGGCGGTGGCTCTTACCTCGGTCAGTGTCGCGACCATGACCACCATCGGCAGCGTGCCCGTGTTCGTGGCCGTGGCTGTCGCGATCGTCGACCGGCGGCTGCCCGGCACGGTCACCACGATGGCGATCGCCTGCGCCGTGCTGGGACTGGGGCTGCTCACCTGGTCGCCCGGCGACGTGACCGGCGGCGGGCAGCTCGTCGGCGGGGTGGCCTGCGCGCTCACCTCCGGTGCGGGATTCGCGGCCCTGACCCTGGTGAACCGCAGGCCGGTGGCCGGGCTGGACCCGTTGCGCACGACGGCGTTCGGCTGCCTCGTGGGCGGCGCGCTGCTGGTGCCGTTGGCCGTGTGGATGCCGGGTGAGGTAGTGGGACGGCTGTTCGAGGCCGGTCCGGACGTGCTGGCGACCGCGCTGTACCTCGGTGCCGTGCCGACGGCGCTGGCGTACGCCGCCTACTTCCACGGGCTCGGCGGTTCCCGTCCGGTCGTGGCCGCGCTGGCGGCGCTGCTGGAGCCGCTGACGGCCGCGGTGCTGGCGGCGGTGCTGCTGGGTGACGACCTCGGAGTCGTCGGCTGGTGCGGTGCCGCGCTGCTCGTGGCCGCCGTGGCAGTCGGTTCCCTGCGCCCGGCAACCGGGGCCCGGGATGTTGATCGGGAACCCGTGCCTGGTTAGTGTCGCGCCGTGGACATACCGGAACTCGGACTCGACCGCCTGGCCCGCGTGAGTGTGGAACTCGACGAGATCCTGACGGTCGGGCCCATCCACGGCGGGGTGCGGCGGGTCGTGCCCATCACCGGTGGTCGCATCGACGGTGACCGGCTGAGCGGTGAGATCCTTTCCGGCGGTGCCGACTGGCAGCTCGTCCACGACGACGGCAGCACCACGATCGACACGAGGTACACCGCGCGCACGCACGACGGCGCGCTGGTGTATCTCGCCACGTCGGGCGTGCGGCACGGTCCCGAGGACGTGCTCCGGCGCCTGTTCGGCGGCGAGCCGGTGGACCCGCGTGAGTACTACTTCCGCATCGGGGTCCGGCTGGAGACCGGGGACGAGCGGTACTCGTGGCTCAACCGCACGGTGTTCGTGGCGAGCGCGGCGCGGTTCGCCGACGCCGTCGTCTACGACCTGTACGCCCTCAGGTGAGGGGCAACGTCCGGCCCAGCACCGCGAACGGCCGTGGATCACCCGCGAACCGGTAGTCGCGCAGCACGTCGGTGAAGCCCAGCCTGCGGTAGAGCTTCCAGGCGCGCGTCGGGCCCTCGGGCGTGGACAACAGCACGTGACGCTCGTCGACGCCGTCCAGCAGGGTGCGCAGCAGTGCCTCGCCCAGACCGCGCCCGTGGTGGTCGGGGCGCACGTGGATCTCCGTAAGCTCGAAGTAGTCGGTGAGCCAGGCTTCGGCGGTGTCCTGGCCCTCGCGGTCCAGCACGCCCCGGCGCACCTGCTCGTACCACCACTGGCCCGGGCTGCCCCGGTACCCGTACGCCACGCCGACGAGGGTGTCGTCCGCGTCGAAGGCGGCCACACTGCGCCAGCCCGTGCGCAGCACGTGGGTGAGCCACATCGGTGCCCGCTGCTGTGCCGTGTGGGGCGGGTAGTTCATGGCCGCCACGTAGACCGACAGGGCGTCGGGCAGCAACGCCCGGAACTCCTCGCCCGTGAGCCGGGCGACGCGGCGGTGGCCTGCCGAGGTGGCGGTCATCGGGGGACGGCTTTCCCGGTCGTACCGGCGCTCGACACCGTGGCGGCGATCCCGCCGGTCGCCGCCACCAGGTCGGCGGCCGTGGTCGGGAACAGGGTGTGCGGGTGCCCTGCGGCGGCCCACACCGTCTCGTGGTCGCTCAGTGCCACGTCGACCACGGTGGTGATCGGGGCGGGGTGACCCACCGGTGCGACGCCGCCGATGACCTGCCCGGTGTGCTGCCGGACGAACTCCGGGGAGGCCCTGCCGACGTTGCGCGCGCCGGTGAGCGCGGCGAGGACGGCGGTGTCGGCGCGGTGCGCGCCCGAGGTCAGCACCAGCAGCGGTGCGTGCGCGCCGTCCGTCGTCGTCATGCGGAAGACGAGGCTGTTCGCGATGGCTCCCACCGCGATCTCCAGCGCGGCCGCGGCCTCGGCCGCGGTGCGGACGGCGTGGGGCAGGTACTGGATGCGCCCGGCGCTGTGCGGCTGTCCCGCCGCGGTGAGGGCGGCGGCCACCTTCGCGACGGACGGGTGTTCGAGCGTGGGAGAGCTGCCGGGTGTGTCGCTCATACCGCTCATGAGATCACGCCTGCGCCGGGCGTGCGACGCAGCTCGCCCGGTTCCGGGGTTGAACGAGCGGCGGAGGCGGGCTAGCCTGGACTTGTTCGAACACACGTTCGACACTGCGGTGGTCGGGGGCCGGGCTTCATGTCCGGCGGGTCGCTGACGGGGTGCGCTCGGCGGGCGACCCTCGGGTGTCCGGAACGGCGGTGGGGGAAGCACCGCTCACCGGACACCCACCGGCCGCCGCGATGGAAGGAGAGGTGCAGCGATGACGGTGGAATTCGCGCGGGGATTCGCGCGGGGATTCGCGCCGCGCCACGAGGCGGTGTGGCCGACGCCGTCCCGCGCCGCCGGCGCGGCATCCGGTGATCGGGTGGCCTCGGCCGCGCCGCTGTTCGAGCCACGGCCGCCCGCGCCGCCCGACGCGGTGTCGCTGCTCGCGCAGGCACGGCGTGGCCTGGCCGAGGCCGGTCGGGAGGCCGCGCCCGCCGCGCGGTTCGAGGCGTCGTACCTGGCCGCCCTGCGTGCCGCCGCGGCCGTACTCGTGGTGCGGGGAAGGCCCCACCGTCGCGCGGCCAAGCCCGAGAGCGCGTGGCGGTTGCTGGCGTCGACCGCGCCCGAACTGGGCGAGTGGGTCGAGTACTTCGCCGCGCACTCGGCCACCCACGCGGCCGCACAGGCGGGTATCACGCGCCGGATCGACACCGCGCTGGCCGACGAGCTGCGGGCCAGAGCGGGCGAGTTCGTGGTGCTGGGACACCGCGTCGTCCACGGTGAGCACCGCGATCCCGGGACACCGGGCTGCGGGGCACGGTCCAGGGCCCCGCGTCGGCGGAGGCGCTGAATGGCCGGAGCGAGCGTCGTCGACCACGGCAGGCTGCTTGACGTGATCGGCTACGAGGTGGAGTTGCTGGCGGAGGCCGCGCGTGCCGCACCGCCGGTCACCGCCGTGCCGACGTGTCCGGGTTGGACACTCAGCGAGGTGGTGCGCCATGTGGGCAGCGTTCACCGGGCGGCGGATCACTGGCTCACCGAGGGGCAGAGCCCGCGCCGGTGGCAGCGTGACCCTGCGCCGGGGCAGACCGTGCGCGGCTACCTGCGCGAGAGTGCCGACCTGCTGCGGCGCACGCTCGCCCGCCGGGACGCCTCCGACCGCGCTGCCACGTGGTGGGACGCCGACCCCACCGTCGGGTTCTGGTGCAGGCGGATGGCGCACGAGACGACCGTGCACCGGATCGACGCCGAGCAGGCGGCGGGGCTCGCCTCGGCGGAGATCCCGCCCGACATCGCACTCGACGGCATCGACGAGGTGCTGCGGCTGTGGTGCGGTCACCGGCTGCCGATGCTCGGCGTCAGCGGCACGCGGCGCGGTTCGGTGGGTGTGGCGGCCGGTGCGGGCCGGTGGGTCGCGGACATGACACCGGAGGGCACCGTCGTGCGGCGCGTCACCGCCGGGGGAAGCGACGACCCGGTGGACGCGGTGGTGTCAGGGGAACCCGCTCGCGTGTTCCTGTGGTTGTGGGGACGGCAGGGGCCCGGCGCGGTCTCCGTCTCGGGGGACGAGGACGCCGTCGGGCAGTTGTGGGCGCTGCTGCGCCTGGCCACGCGGTAGCGCCTCAGCACGAGACCGTCACGTCGGCGCCCGCCGCGAAGGACACGTGGACGTGGTCGAGGTGGTTGGCCGTGGGACTGCCCCTGTCCTCCATCACCGACCATCCACTGCCGCTGTTGATGCGTTGTTCCCAGATGACGTAGGTGATGCCGAAGTCATCCTGGTTCGCGATCAGGTACTCGGCGATCGCGTCGCCCGACTCCGGGTCGACCATGAAGTCCAGCGCCAGTCCGGCGGGATGATCGCTGGCGTTGGCCCGGCTGGCGCGTCCGCCGACGGAGTCGACGGCGAACCGGTCCAGCACATGGTGGCCGACCTGCGCCACGTGTGGCTCGGTGCCCTCGAGGTCCGTGGCGCACGGCGCGGGCTCGGGCGCGGGTGGTTCGGCGGGCTCCTCGGTGGTGGGCTCGGGCTCCTCCGTGGGCTCCGGTTCCGGCGGCTCGGGTTCCGGGGTGGTGGACGGGGTCGGTTCCGGTGAGGTCGTACGCTCCGAGGTGGCCGAAGTGGCCGTGGTGGAGGTCGCGGTGCTGGTGGGCGCGCTGCTCGGCGTCGTCCTGGTGGCGTCGGACGAGACGGCCAGCGCGGCGGGCATCGTGTCCTCGTCCTGGACCAGTCCGGTGGTGGTGTAGACCGTGAGCGCCAGTGCTCCGGCGGCCACCGTGCCCAGCGCTGCCGGGCGGATCCACCCCGCCGCGCGTCGGCGATGGCGTGCGGCTCGATGTCGACCTGCCATGTCCCTGTACTCCCGTGCTCTCCCGTGATCGCGGCGCCGGTCAGATTAAGAACCGGCAACGGCGAAGTCACGAGAGAGTGGGGATGGACACAGAGTGGTAACGATCAGCGTGTTGAGGCGTGTCGTTACAGTGACTGTCCTATCGGGACCAGAACCAGTCCGTGCTCCTGGCGGCACGCAGTGCCTGTTTGCGCCGTTGCGGAGTGAGCCGGTCGAGATACAGCAGGCCGTCGAGGTGGTCGACCTCGTGCTGCAGGCACTGCGCCAGCAGTCCGCTGCCCGACACCGTGACCGGCTCGTTGCGCAGGTCCACACCCTTGACCGTCGCCCGCACCGCCCGCTCGGTCGGAAACGACAGCTCCGGGACCGACAGGCAGCCTTCCATGATCTCCTCGCGCTCATCGGAGGTCTCGACGATCTCCGGGTTCAGCACGTAGCCGCGCTCTCCGGCCACGTCGTAGCTGAACGCGCGCACCCCGACACCGATCTGCGGCGCCGCGAGCCCCGCCCTGCCGGGCGCGGCCACCGTGTCGAGCAGGTCCTCCACCAGCGCGCGAGTGGAGGCGCCGAACGTCGTCACCGGGTCCGTGGGTGACTTCAGCACCGGGTCGCCGAAGTACCGCAACTCCCGCATGGCCATGATCGTGTTCCTCCCTGAGCGTGCGCCGAGCCGAGCCGAGCCGAGCTTAGCCACGTCGCGTTCCGCGGCCCGGCTCACGCCCGCAGCCGCAACCCCTTGGGCGTGGCGCGGAACCCGGCCTCGCGCAGGACGGTCGCCAGCTCCGACGTCAGCACCTGCTCCCCGTCGGCGCGCTGCACCCGCAACTGGCCGAGCCAGCCGTCGCGGACCGCACCCGACAACGCCTCGGCGCCCGCCCGCAGAGCGGCCTCGTGGGTGGTGAACGACAACAGCGACCGGCCACCCCGCTCGACGTAGAGCGCGGGTGAGCCGTCCACCAGGACGGTGAGCGCGCCGGCCTTCCTCGCGGGCCGGTGCCGGGTGTCCCCCACCACCTCGGGCCAGGGCAACGCGGCACCGTAGGGCTGTGCCGGGTCCGCCGCCGCCAGCACCACCGCCGCGCCCTCGGCCCGCCAGCCGCCCGCCTCCGACACCGCGCGCAGCCGGTCGACCGCGCCCCGCGCCGCGAACTGGGCGGCGCCCAGCCCCTCCACCACGTAGCCACGCACGACCTGCCCCGAGTCCTCCATGCCACGCAGCACCTTGTAGATCCCGGAGAACCCGCCGCTGACCCGCTCGGTCTCCAGCGCCCCCCGGGTCAGCACACCGTGCCGCTCCAGAAACGACTCCGTGCGTGCGTGCGCGCGCCGCGTCGGGTCGGACTCGCGGGACGGGGTCAGGCCCCAGCGCCCCGCCACCGTCGGCGGGCCCGAGCGACTCGGCATGGTGGGACGTCCCGCCCGCAGCCGCGCGTAGCGGCCCCGTGGTGCCGAGCGGCGTGGCCGGTGCGCCGCGCCCCGCCCCGTGACCTGCGCCCGCAGCGGCGCCAGAGTGTCACCCGACACCAGTCCGGCCCAGACCACGTCCCACAGCGCGGCGACGACGTCCGCGTCGGTGCAGGGCTCGTCCAGCAGGACCGACACCCGGTCGACCAGCTGCCGGAAGAACAGGCCGCCGCTGTCCAGAGTGGACACGATTGCCCGGTGCAGCGGCCCGTGCGACGCGGTGTCCTCCACGTCCGGCAGCAGCAGGTCGGCCACGTCCGTCGGGGCCAGCGCCACCCAGCCGTCACCCCCGGACAACGAGCCGCAGCCGCACCACGTCACCTCACCCGCCACCGTCAGCTCGTCGAGCAGCGCGGGGTAGTAGCCCGGCAGCCTGCTCGGCAGCACCAGCGACTCCAGCGCGCTGGCGGGCAACGGTGCCCCCGCGAGCTGATCCACCACAGCCAGCACGTCGTCCGCGGTCGGCGCGGAGTGACGGCGCGGCCGGGCACCCGCCCCGTGCCAGCTCGGCAGGAACCGGCCCAGCGCGGCCTTCTCCACGGGCTCCACCTCGGCGCGCAACCGCGCCAGCGACGCGCGCCGCAGGCGCCGCAGCACCGCCGCGTCGCAGTACTCCGGCCCCGGATCGTCGGCCTGCGGCCGGAGTTCGCCGCGCACCAGCGTGCCGCTGCTCGTCAGCCGGTCGAGCACTCCGGTCACCACCGCGGGACCCAGCCCGAACCGGACGGCGGCATGCCGCGCCGGAAACGGTCCCCGCGTCCGCGCGAACCGCATCAGCAGATCGCCAAGAGGGTCGGCGACCGGCTCGGTGAACGCCTCGGGAACCCCGACGGGCAACGCCACCCCGAGCGCGTCCCGGACCCGGCCCGCGTCCTCGATCGCCAGATACCGCTTTTCACCCGCGATCCGCACCTCGATCGCGCGCCGCTGTGCCACCAGCCGGTCCAGCCACTCGGGCAGGACACCCCGGGCCGCCGCCTCCTCCGCCGAGAGATCGCCGAGAAAGCGCAGCAGGTCCGCCGTGTCCTCAGGACCCCGCGCATGCCGTTCGGGGTCGAGCCGCTGCAACGAGCGCTCCACCTCGGCGATGACGTCGGCGTCCAGCAGCTCCCGGATCGCCTCCGTGCCCAGCAGCTCCGCCAGCAGCGTCGAGTCCAGCGACAACGCCGCCGCGCGCCGCTCGGCCAGTGGCGCGTCCGTCTCGTAGAGGAACATGCCGACGTAGCCGAACAGCAGACTCCGCGCGAAGGGTGAGGCCGAGGGCGTGCGCACCTCCACGACCCGCACCGACCGCGCCGCGATGTCGGACATCAACTCCCGCAGCCCGCCCACGTCGTAGACGTCGCGCAGGCACTCCCGCATGGCTTCCAGCACCACGGGAAACCGCTCGTACTTCGCCGCGACGCCGAGCAGTTGGGACGCCCGCTGCCGTTGCTGCCACAGCGGTGTCCTGCGGCGGGGGTCGCGGCGTGGCAGCAGCAGGGACCGCGCCGCGCACTCCCGGAAGCGGGCCGCGAACAGGGCCGACCCACTCACCTCCGTGGCGATCAGCGACTCCACCTCGTCGGGGTCGAGCACCACGTCCTCGACTCCGATCACCACCTCCTGGCCCTCGTCGTCCAGCGCGTCGGGCAGCCGCAGCACGATCCCGTCGTCGGAGTGCGCCACCTGCGCGTCGACGCCCCTGCCGTCGCGCAGCCGTGCCGCCACGGCCAGCGCCCACGGCGCGTTCACCTGCGCGCCGAACGGTGAGTGGACCACCACCCGCCAGTCGCCCAGCTCGTCGCGGAACCGTTCCAGCAGCACGGTGCGGTCACTCGGCACATGGCGGGTCGCTTCGCGCTGCTCGGCCAGGTAGGCGAGCAGGTTCTCGCAGGCCCAGTCGTCGAGCCCCGCCTCGGCGGCCCTGCGCGTCGCGGCCTCGCGGTCGGAGGTCGCCAGGGAACGCAGGAACCGGCCGAGCGCCCGGCCGAGCTCCAACGGCCTGCCCGGAGCGTCACCGCGCCAGAACGGCATCCGCGCGGGCTGGCCCGGTGCGGGGACCACCACGACCCGGTCGTGGGTGATGTCGGTGATCCGCCACGACGACGTGCCCAGCAACACCGTGTCGCCGACCCGGGACTCGTAGACCATCTCCTCGTCCAGCTCACCCACCCGGGAGCCCGGTCGTTCGCCGTCACCCGGGGTGGTCACCGTGAACAACCCGCGATCGGGGATCGTGCCGCCCGAGGTGACCGCGAGCCGCTGCGCGCCGGGCCTGCCCTCCAACGTTCCCGTCACCCGGTCCCACGTGATCCGCGGGCGCAGCTCGCCGAACTCCTCACTCGGATAGCGTCCGGCGAGCATGTCGAGCACCGCGTGCAGCGCGTCGTCCGGAAGTGCCGCGAACGGTGCCGCCCGGCGCACCGTGGCCGCCACCTCCTCCACCGTGCGGGGTTCGATCGCCACCATCGCCACCAGGTGCTGCGCCAGCACGTCCAGCGGGTTGCGCGGGTAGCGCAACGCCTCGATGGCCCCCTCGGCCATGCGTTCGGCCACGACCGCACACGACACGAGATCGCCACGGAACTTCGGGAACATCACGCCCGTCGACACCGCTCCCACGTGGTGTCCGGCCCTGCCGACGCGTTGCAGCCCCGACGCCACCGTGGGCGGCGCCTCCACCTGGATCACCAGGTCGACCGCACCCATGTCGATGCCCAGCTCCAGCGAGGACGTCGCCACCACGCACGGCAGCGCCCCCGACTTCAACTGCTCCTCGACGTGGGTCCGCTGCTCGCGCGACATCGAACCGTGGTGTGCCCGCGCGACCACAGGGGCCGTCTCGGCCACCGGTGCGGTGACCCCGGACTGCGCGACCGCCTCGGCGGGGAACGCGTACTGCTCCCGCGTTGTCTCCGCTTCCGCCCGCTCGGCCGCCAGTTCGTTCAGCCTCGCCGTCAGCCGCTCCGCGAGCCGGCGCGAATTCGCGAACACGATGGTGGAGCGGTGGGCGTTCACCAGGTCGAGTACCCGCTCCTCCACGGCGGGCCAGATCGACGCCCTGCGGGGTGTCGCCGCGATGTCCTCGCCCGGATCGGCCTCGCTGGGCAGCGGGGCCGGTTCCGGTGCCGACGGCCGCTGGTCGAGGTCGGCCATGTCCTCGACCGGCACCTCCACCCGCACCTCGACGGACTTCGGCGACGCGGGTTGCACGACCGTCACGGGCCTGCCCCCGGACAGGAACGTGCTCACCTCGTCCACCGGCCGCACCGTCGCCGAGAGGCCGATGCGCTGGGCGGGAGTGTCGAGCAGGTCGTCGAGCCGTTCGAGCGACAGCGCGAGGTGCGCGCCCCGCTTGCCGCCCGCGACCGCGTGGACCTCGTCGACGATCACCGTCTCGACCCCGCGCAGCGACTCCCGCGCGGCGGAGGTGAGCACCAGAAACAGCGACTCCGGGGTGGTCACCAGGATGTCCGGCGGCGTGCGCGCGAACGACCTGCGCTCCGCCGCGCTCGTGTCACCCGTGCGGGAGCCCACCGTGATGTCCGGCGCCTCCTGGCCCAGCCTGCGCGATGCCTGCGAGATCCCCGCCAGCGGAGCCCGGAGGTTGCGCTGGACGTCGACCGCGAGCGCCTTGAGCGGGGAGACGTAGAGCACGCGGCAGCGCCGCCCCCGTTCCGGCGCGGGCGCCGTCGCCAGCCGGTCGAGCGCCCACAGGAACGCCGCCAGGGTCTTGCCCGACCCGGTGGGTGCGATGACCAGCGCGTCCTCGCCCGCTCGCGCCGCCTGCCAGGCTCCCGACTGGGCGGCGGTCGGCTCGGCGAAGGCCCCCGCGAACCAGTCCCGGGTCGCGGGGGAGAACAGTCGCAGCACGTCGGTGTTCGCGTCCTCGGGCACGCTCTCCATGATGCGCGCGGCACCGACGTTCCGGCCCGGTGCCGGATGTGACCCGGCGGGTGCGTCCTCACGGCGGCGGCCGACGTGAAAGCATCACCGCGGCTTCTCGGGAACTCGACAAGGGAGAACTGGTGGGGACTCTGTCCGTCGATCTCGGTACGTCCAACACCGTCGCCGTACTCTCGGCACACGGAAGGCAACCCAGAGTCATCGACGTCGACGGCTCGGCCACGATGCCCTCGGCGGTGTTCGCCGAGGAGGGGGGCGGCCTCGTCGTCGGCAGGGATGCCGAACGCAGGGCGCGGCTCGACCCGACCCGCTTCGAGCCCAACCCGAAACGTCGCGTCGACGAGCAGACCCTGCTGCTCGGCACCGACGTCGTACCCGTCAACGAGGCGCTGGCGGCCGTCCTGCGCCGCGTGCTCGACGAGACCGTGCGCCAGCTCGGCGGCGCACCGCCCGAGGAGGTACGCCTCACCCATCCGGCCCAGTGGGGGCCCGTGCGCCGCAACGTCGTGCTGTCGGCGGCCCGCCTCGCCGGGATGGGCAACGCCGTCACGCTGGTTCCCGAACCCGTGGCCGCCGCCGCCCATTTCGCCTCCTTCCCGGGCAAGACCCTCGCTCCGGGCCAGACGCTGGCCGTCTACGACCTGGGCGCGGGCACGTTCGACGTCGCCGTCCTCGGCGCCACCCAGAACGGGTTCACGGTGCTCGCCGAGGACGGCCTTCCCGATCTCGGCGGGCTCGACGTCGACCAGGCGCTGCTGGTCCACGTGGGCAGGGAGGTCTCCCACAGTGACCCGCAGCGCTGGCAACGCCTGCTGCGACCCGAGTCCACCGCCGACCGGAGGGCCCGCCGCGCGCTGCAGGAGGACGTGAAGGCGGCCAAGGAGGCGCTTTCCCGCCTGCCGCAGACCGAGGTCCCGATGCCCGAGCCGTTCGCCGACGTGCTCGTCACCAGGGCCGAGCTGGAGGCGCTCGTGCGCCCCGCGATGCTGCGCAGCGTCGAGCTGCTCGCCCGCACCGTCCGCTCCGCGGGTCTGAACCCGGCACAGCTCGCCGGGATCTACCTCGTCGGAGGGTCCAGCAGACTCCCGCTCGTGGGGAGTCTGCTGGCCGAGAAACTCGGCGTCGTGCCGTCCAGCCTCGACCAGCCCGAGACCGCGGTGGCGTTCGGCGCGCACCATGTGGGCCCCGACGGGCTCACCATGCGAACGCAGCAGGTCGACGGTGACGTGGCGGCCCCGGCCGCGGGCCCGTTCTCGCCGCCGTCGGGCGTCGTCGGCCCCACCCAGGCCACCTACCCGGCCGGGCAGCCACCACAGCCAACACAGCCAACACAGCCATCACAGGTACCGCAGGCCCAGCAGACGGCGCCCGCCCACCAGTACGCACACCCCGGGGCGCCGTCCTACCCAGCCGGAGCCGCGACGCCCGCCTCCGGCATGGCGGGGGAGAGTGCGCCCACCGCCCAGTTCCCCTCGGTGCCCGCACGGTCGTCTGGAGGCGGCGGGAAGCGGGGCCGCACCGCGTGGCTCGTGGCCTCGGTCGCGGCCGTGGTGCTGCTCGGCGGGGTGGCGGCGTTCGTGTTCTGGCCGTCGGGATCGGCCACCACGCACACCGCACAGCAGTGCGCCTCGCCCGGCACGCCGGACCAGCAGGGCTTCACCGGATGTCTGCGCCAGCTCGCCGGTACCGTGCCGGACGGCAACAGCTGCGCGCCGGGAACCGGTACGGGGGCGGCGGCCGCCGCCAACGAGGCGGACCTGGGCACCACGGTGACCTGCTCGGCACCCGGTCTGCCGGGCGCGCAGATCACCTATCTGCACGCCGCCTCCCGCGACGCCATCGAGCAGTACACCGACGGCCTGCTGAGCCGCACGGGCGGCGGGGACCAGGTGCAGGCGGCCTGGGAGGGCAACGGCCTGGCCGGTCGCTACGCCGCCTCCGCGGGCCGCAATTCCTCGGTGGTCGTGTTCACGGTCGACGACCGACCGCTGGCGGGGTTCGTCTACCAGGTCAACGTCACCGGCGAGGGCGAGGTCACCCCGCCCGACGAGATGGCCGACTACTTCGAGCGCACCGTGCAGCCCGGCGGGTGAGCCCGGCTCACTTCCTGCGGTTGCGCAGGAGGCTGATGATCAGCACGATGACCGCGCTGCCGACCACGGCGATGGAGGCCAGCGTCAGCGCGGTGGACTCGAGGTCGGAGAAGCCCTGGGCGAGCACCATGTGCTCACCCTACGGGGTACGCGGGGGCTACGCTGGTGCCGATGCGAGTCACGGTGTTCCGGCGGCTGATGGCCGAGGAGTTCGGCACGACGCGGGCGGAGATGCTGGCCGCCGACCACGTGTTCGGCGGGCTGGGCGGTCGCACGGTCGAGCAGGCGCTGGCGGACGGGATCTCCGCCAAGGAGATCTGGCGGGCGGTGTGCGCGGAGTTCGAGGTGCCGGCCGAGCGCCGCTGAGCGAAGGGCGGGGCCGGCCGGAGTGTCGCGTCGACCTCGAACACGTGTTCGGCTATCGTGTTGTCCACAATCGCGCCCACCTGTGGACAACCGCGCCGGTGGAGCCGCGGACTGTCGGACCCGGCCCGTAACGTCGGACTCAACAACAGACCTTCCACGGACTCGGTACCAGTCCGATACCAACAGCCAATGAGGTGGAATCCATGCCCGCAGCACCGGACAAGGGCAAAGCGCTCGACCTGGCCCTTGCCCAGATCGACAAGCAGTTCGGCAAGGGGTCGGTCATGCGGCTCGGCGAGGACAGCAGGCCGCCGGTCGAAGTCATCCCGACGGGTGCCATCGCGCTGGACATCGCCCTGGGTATCGGCGGGCTGCCCCGCGGCAGGGTGGTGGAGGTCTACGGTCCGGAGTCGTCCGGTAAGACCACGGTGGCCCTGCACGCGGTGGCCAACGCCCAGAAAGCGGGCGGGATCGCGGCCTTCATCGACGCCGAGCACGCGCTCGACCCCGAGTACGCCAAGACTCTCGGCGTCGACACCGACGCGCTGCTGGTGTCCCAGCCGGACACCGGTGAGCAGGCGCTGGAGATCGCGGACATGCTGATCCGCTCCGGCGCACTCGACATCCTGGTGATCGACTCGGTCGCGGCACTCGTGCCCAGGGCCGAGATCGAGGGCGAGATGGGTGACTCCCACGTCGGTCTCCAGGCACGGTTGATGAGCCAGGCGCTGCGCAAAATCACCGGTGCTCTGCACAACTCGGGCACCACGGCGATCTTCATCAACCAGCTCCGCGAGAAAGTCGGCGTGATGTTCGGGTCGCCCGAGACGACGACGGGTGGTAAGGCACTGAAGTTCTACGCCTCGGTGCGGCTCGACGTGCGCCGGATCGAGACGTTGAAGGACGGTGGCGAGCCGGTCGGCAACCGGACGCGCGTGAAGGTCGTGAAGAACAAGGTCGCGCCGCCGTTCAAGCAGGCCGAGTTCGACATCCTCTACGGCGTGGGTGTCTCCCGCGAGGGTTCGCTGATCGACATGGGTGTGGATCAGGGCATCGTGCGCAAGTCGGGTGCCTGGTACACCTACGAGGGCGACCAGCTCGGCCAGGGCAAGGAGAACGCGCGGCGGTTCCTGCGCGAGAACCCCGACGTCGGCAACGAGATCGAGAAGAAGATCAAGGAGAAGCTCGGCATCGGGGCACAGGAAGCCGAGGACGGCGCACCCGCCCCCGTCGACTTCTGACCGTGCGCGGCTCGATGTCCGAGCTGCCGCCGGACGAGGCGTGGAAGAAGGCCAAGGAGGTCTGCTTCGACCTCCTGGCCGCCCGTCCCCGGAGCAAGGACGAACTCCGGCAGGCGCTGCGGCGCAAGGGTTTCGACGACGATCTCAGCGAGCAGCTGCTCGGCAAGCTGGACGACTCGGGCCTCGTGGACGACGCGGCCTTCGCCGAGTCGTGGGTTCGCTCCCGCCACGCCTACCGGGGACTGGCCCGCCGCGCGCTGGTGTCGGAGCTGACCCGCAAGGGAGTCGATCCCGAGATCGCGGCCGAGGCCGCGAGCGAGGTCGATCCGGAGTCGGAGGAGGCTCGCGCGCGGGAGCTGGTGCGCAAGAAGCTTCGCACCATGACCGACGTCGACGAGCAGAAGGCCACCCGCCGGCTGCTGGGCCTGCTCGCCCGCAAGGGCTACTCGCAGGGCCTGTCCTACCGGGTGGTCCGCGACGAACTGCGCGACGCGGGCGCGGAATCCACCCTGCTGGACGAAGCGGAGTAACCGTGTCCGCAGCCTGCGTAGCCGTGTCCGCAAGTTGTGTAGTCGTGTCCGCAGTTCACGTGCCGCCGGGACGGGTTAACCGGGTACCGGAGTGCCGTCGGTACCCAGATGACACACCCGGACGACGGTGCCGACCGGTTCCCGCACCCACCAGGCACGGGTCGAGGCCCGTTCGGCGCGAGTCGTGAAGCGATAGTGGAACAGCCGTGCCCGCACATGGGTGGGGGCGGCTCCGGCGAACGGGTCGTGCCGGAGCAGCGCGCGCACCTCGGGGTCGCCGGTGAGCAGCCGGGTCACCAGTGCGGGCAGCCAGCGCCCGCCGTAGCGGGGTGAAAGGGCCACGAACCAGAGCAGCCAGTCCAGACGCAGGTGGTACGGCGCGACCTGGGGTGGTCTGCGGTACGGGTCGCCGGGCTTGCCCTTGAACTCGAACTCGTGCCACACCGTGTCAGCGCCGACGGCGTCCGCATCGGTGCCCTCGACGATCACCTCGTACCGGTCCCGGGTCACCGTGCCGAACGCGCCGTAGGTGTTGGCCAGATGGAGGGGGTTGAAGCTGAAGTTCATGAGCTGCCCACGTCCGAGCAGGTTGCGGACGGGCCAGTAGCTCAGCACCACGATCAGCACCGTCACCGCGAGTACGACCGCATGGTACCAGGTGGGCGGCGCGGCGAGGTCGGTCGGCGGCGGCACCCCGAGCAGCGCTCCGTCGAGCGCGGGGACGGCCAGTGTCATGGTGAGGGCGTTCAGCCAGGCGAAGTTGCCGCTGAGCAAGAGCCAGCCCTGCGTCACGATGACGACGCCCGCCGCCACGCTCGCGGCCGGTTGCGGTGCGAAGAGCACGAACGGCACCACCAGTTGCGCCACGTGGTTCGCGCCCGCCTCGACGCGGTGTGCCCAGCGCGGCAGGTGGTGGAAGTGCCAGCTCCACGGTCCGGGCATCGGCTGGGTCTCGTGGTGGTAGTACAGGCATGTGAGATCGCGCCAGCACCGGTCGCCCCGCAACTTGATCAGTCCCGCGCCGAACTCGACCCGGAACAGGACCCACAGCAGGAGCAGCAGGGGCAGCAGCGGCACGCCGGTGTGGGCCGGGCCCAGAAAGATCGCCAGAAAGCCCGTTTCCAGCAGCAGCGACTCCCACCCGAACGAGTACCAGACCTGCCCGACGTTGACGATCGACAGGTACAGCACCCAGGGCAGCGCCCACAGCAGGAGGCATCCCCACACGGGCAGCAGGTCGGCGACGCCGACGAGCAGCGCGCCCGACACCGCGATGCCGGTCCAGGCGAGTGCGCGGAAGGACCGGTCGGAGTAGTGCAGGTGGAACAGGCTGGGCGAGCGACGTAGCGGTACCCGGCGCACGAATTCGGGCACGGGCAACAATCCGCGCTGCCCGAGCAGGACGCGGAACTGGTTCAGCGCGCTGGCGAAGGCCACCAGGTAGAGGGCGGCCAGCAGGCGCTGGAACAGCAGCCGCGACGACCAGTAGTCGTCGGCGATGAGCCAGTCCCACGACATCCCGTCAGCGCGCCCTCCCCGACGGGTGGCGGGCCCGCCGCGTCGTGCCTAGGTCGCCGGTGTCCGCCTCAGCGTGGAGGCTTCCTTCGCCAGTGTCTCAATGCGCGCGTAGTCGTGCGTGGCGAGCGCGTCCCGGGGGGTGAGCCAGGAGCCGCCGACGCAGCCGACGTTGGGCAGGGCGAGGTAGTCGCCCGCGCCGGCCGCGGTGATTCCGCCGGTGGGGCAGAAGCGGAGGTGCGGCAACGGCCCCCCGATGGCCGCCAGCGCGGCGGCGCCACCGCTGGCCTCGGCGGGAAAGAACTTGAGGGTGTCGAGCCCGCGTTCGGTGAGCCGGAGGGCTTCGGAGACGGTCGCGACACCCGGCAGTAGCGGCAGACCGGTGCCCTCGGCGGCGTCGAGCAGTGTGTCGGTGGTGCCGGGCGTGACGAGGAAGGCCGCTCCCGCGTCGGCTGCCTCCCGTGCCTGTGCGGGGGTGACGACGGTGCCCGCGCCGACGACCACGTCGGGGACCTCGGTGGCGACCCGGCGGATCGCGTCGAGTGCGGCGTCGGTGCGCAGGGTCAGCTCCACCACGCGGATGCCCCCGGCGGCGAGTGCTTCGGCCACGGGTACGGCCTGATCGGCGTCGTGCAGCACCACCACCGGCATGACCGGGGAGATCGTGAGCAGGTCGGGGGCGTTCATGCGCGTTCCCTCGCCTCGGCCGGGGTGGTGTCGGGTTCGGTGCTCGCCGGAGTAGCGAAGACGCTCGCGCCGAGATCGGCCGGGCCCACGGCGCCGCGCAGCGTGGCGAAGAGTTCCCTGCCGTTGCCGTACCAGGCGTCGTCGGGCGGTGCGGTCGCCGGTGTCCGTGCGGCCAGCGTGGTGGCGTCCACGAGCAGGTCCAGTTCACCGGCCTCGGCGTCGAGCCGGATGATGTCGCCGTCCTCGACCAGCGCGAGCGGCCCGCCCGAGGCGGATTCGGGGGTGACGTGGATGGCGGCGGGGACCTTGCCCGAGGCGCCGGACATCCGGCCGTCGGTGACGAGCGCGACGCGGTGACCGCGGTCCATGAGGACGCAGAGTGCGGGGATCAGCGCGTGCAGTTCGGGCATTCCCTTGGCCTTCGGCCCGTGGTGGCGCACGACCACCACGACGTCGCGGTCGAGTTCGCCCGCGCGGAAGGCGGCGGTGAACTCGTCCTGGGTGGCGAACACGCGGGCGGGGGCGCGCACGGCGCGGTTGTCGGGCGTGACGGCCGAGACCTTGATGACCCCGCGACCGAGGTTGCCGGACACCATGCGCAGCCCGCCCTCGGGCGCGAGCGGGTTGTCGGCGGTACGCAGCACGGTGTCGTCGAGGCTGCGGGTGGGCACGTCGCGCCAGGTCAGCTCACCGTCGTCGAGCACGGGCTCCTGGCGGTAGCGGTCGAGCCCCCTGCCGGCGACCGTCTCGACGTCGGGGTGCAGCAGTCCCGCGTCGAGCAGGGTGCCGACGAGCACCTGCACGCCTCCGGCGGCGTGGAAGTGGTTGATGTCGGCGCTGCCGTTGGGATACACGTGGGCGAGCAGTGGCACGGCCGCCGACAGTTCGGCGAAGTCGTCCCAGGTCAGCGTGATGCCTGCTGCGGCGGCCACGGCGACGAGGTGCAGCGTGTGGTTGGCGGAGCCGCCCGTGGCGAGCAGGCCGACGAGCCCGTTGACGATCGTGCGCTCGTCGATGACGCGGGCGAGCGGCGTGTACTGCTCGCCGTGTGAGATCTCGACGATGCGGCGTGCGGCGTGTTCGGTGAGCGCCCTGCGCAGCGGTGTCCCGGGATGGACGAACGTGGCGCCGGGCAGGTGCAGGCCCATCATCTCGACCACGAGCTGGTTCGAGTTCGCGGTGCCGTAGAACGTGCAGGTGCCGGGGGAGTGGTACGAGGCGGCCTCGGCGTCCAGCAGGTCCTCGCGGGTGGCCTTGCCTTCGGCGAAGAGCTGCCGGATACGTGCCTTCTCCTTGTTGGGCAGCCCGGACGGCATCGGTCCCGCCGGAACGAGCATGGCGGGCAGGTGTCCGAACGCGAGTGAGCCGATGAGCAGCCCCGGCACGATCTTGTCGCAGACCCCGAGCAGGAGTGTGCCGTCGAACATCTCGTGCGAGAGCGCGACTCCTGTGGCCATCGCGATGACGTCGCGGCTGAACAGCGAGAGCTCCATCCCGGAGCGGCCCTGGGTGATGCCGTCACACATGGCGGGCACGCCGCCCGCGAACTGGGCCACGCCACCCGCGTCCCTGGCCGCGCTCTTGATCCACTCCGGGAACTCGGCCAGCGGCTGGTGCGCGGAGAGCAGGTCGTTGTAGGCCGACACGATCGCGATGCCCGGCTTGCGGGCCTCGCGGACGACGCGCAGATCCGGACCCGAGCAGGCGGCGAAGCCGTGGGCGAGGTTGCTGCAGCCCAGCCCGGCCCGGGTGGGGCCTTCGCCTGCGGCGTCGGCGACGCGGTCGAGGTAGGCCCG
Organism: Saccharomonospora piscinae; assembly: GCF_005862235.1. GTDB lineage: Bacteria > Actinomycetota > Actinomycetes > Mycobacteriales > Pseudonocardiaceae > Saccharomonospora > Saccharomonospora piscinae. Next base: position 847,419 of record NZ_VCEK01000003.1, read on the forward strand.
GCGGCTCTCGGCGCTGCGGTCGGCGATGCGGGCGGTGACGTCGGCGATGACGGGATGAAGGAGGCTCAACGGCGGGTTCTCCGGTCGCTACACGGGTGGACCCACTCGCAGCCAACTACGCACAGTAGGCGAGTGGGGGCGCGAGACGGCGGCGTTGACGTCGCGACACTGTGACAACTGGCACGATACAGCCCAGGTCCGGTGCAACAAAATCGATCCAGACCCGCCGTGTGAGTGATCTTGGTCACGTCAAACGGTCGGGGTGTGCTACTTGTCACATCCGCAGGTCCAAGGCAGAGTCGGCCGTACCGGCGTCGGACTCGGGCCAACGAACTCGGAGGGTGAGCATGTCCAGTGCCGAAATGACGGAGCTGCGCCGGGCGATCGGCCAGCTCAGACAGTGTGTTGGAGCGTTGCGGGCACGCTACGGCGAGGCGCCTGCCGTGCGCAGGATCGTCAACGACGTCGACCGGTTGGACATCGACGCCGGCGACCTCGCGGACGCGCCCCCGGTGCCGCCCCAGGGCGCGGCGGGTGCCGTGGATGTCGTCAAGATTCCCGACACGCCGTACGACCCCGCGCTGTGGAAGGGCGCCGACGACGAGGGCGTGGGTGGCTACCAACGTGACCAGCACTGACCACACGGATCGGGGCGAGACCACGGAACCCGGCGACCGCGCGGCGCCGGGCAGCGGCCCCGCGCGCACGCGGGTGGCGCTGGACAGGCGCACGCTGCGGACCGACCGGTGGTGGGTGCCTCCCCTGCTCACCACGCTGGGGCTCGCCACGTTCGTGGTGTACGCGACCGTGCGCTCGTTCATGCGCGAGGGGTACTGGGACGCGGAGAACCACTACCTCACGCCGTTCTACTCGCCATGCCTGAGTGAGTCGTGCGTACCGGGGTCGAGCCACTTCGGCACACCGATCGGCGAACTGCCGGGGTTCATCCCGCTCGCGTTCCTGTCGTTGCCGTTCCTGCTGGGCTTCCGGCTCACCTGCTACTACTACCGCAAGGCCTACTACCGCTCGGTGTGGTTCGCGCCCCCTGCCTGTGGGGTCGCCGAGCCGCACGCGCGGTACACCGGGGAGACGCGGCTGCCGCTGATCGTGCAGAACGCGCATCGCTACTTCTTCTACGCCGCCGTCCTCATCACGGTGATCAACACCTACGACGCGGTACTGGCCTTCGGGGGCGAGCGCGGTGTCGGGATCGGGCTCGGCAACATCGTGTTGCTGGTCAACGTGTTCTTCCTCTGGTGCTACACGCTGTCGTGCCACTCCTGCAGGCACGTCACCGGGGGCAGGCTGAAGCACTTCTCGAAGAACCCGATCCGGTACCGAATCTGGACGCAGGTCAGCAAACTCAACGTCCGCCACATGCAGTTCGCGTGGATCACGCTGGGCACGCTGGTGCTCACGGATCTCTACGTCTGGCTGGTGTCCACGGGCACGATCACCGACCTGCGCATCGTCAACTGACTCGGACGACACAACTGAAGGTGGCCAACTTTTCATGACCGAGGTCGAACGGCACAGCTACGACGTGGTGGTGATCGGTGCCGGTGGGGCCGGACTGCGAGCCGTGATCGAGGCGCGGCAGCGTGGGCTGTCCGTCGCGGTGGTGTGCAAGTCACTGTTCGGCAAGGCGCACACCGTCATGGCCGAGGGCGGGTGTGCGGCCTCGATGGGTAACGCGAACCCGAACGACGGCTGGCAGGTGCATTTCCGCGACACCATGCGTGGCGGGAAGTTCCTCAACAACTGGCGCATGGCGGAACTGCACGCCAGGGAGGCGCCCGAACGGGTGTGGGAGCTGGAGACGTACGGCGCGCTCTTCGACCGCACGGCCGACGGGCGGATCAGCCAGCGCAACTTCGGTGGTCACACCTATCCACGGCTGGCGCACGTCGGCGACCGCACGGGCCTCGAACTCATCCGCACGATGCAGCAGAAGATCGTGTCACTGCAACAGCAGGACTTCGCCGCGCACGGGGACTACGAGGCGAAGCTCAAGGTGTTCGGCGAATGCACGATCACGGAGCTGCTGACACAGGACGGCGCTGTCGCGGGTGCGTTCGGGTACTGGCGGGAGTCAGGGCGGTTCGTGCTGTTCGAGTCGCCCGCGGTGGTGCTGGCCACGGGCGGCATCGGCAAGTCCTTCACGGTGACGTCGAACTCCTGGGAGTACACCGGAGACGGGCACGCACTCGCGCTGCGGGCGGGCGCCGACCTGATCAACATGGAGTTCGTGCAGTTCCACCCCACCGGGATGGTCTGGCCACCGAGTGTGAAGGGCATCCTCGTCACCGAGGGTGTTCGGGGCGACGGCGGAGTGCTGCGCAATTCCGAAGGCGAGCGGTTCATGTTCCGCTACGTTCCCGACGTCTTCAAGGGTCAGTACGCGGAGACGGAGGAGGAGGCCGACCGCTGGTACGAGGACCCGGACAACAACCGCCGCACGCCGGACCTGCTGCCGAGGGACGAGGTGGCCCGGGCGATCAACACGGAGGTCAAGGAGGGCCGGGGCTCCCCGCACGGCGGCGTGTTCCTCGACATCGCCAGCCGGATGTCGTCCGAGGAGATCCGGCGCAGGCTGCCGTCGATGTACCACCAGTTCCGCGAACTCGCCGACGTCGACATCACGGCCGAGCCGATGGAGGTCGGGCCCACCTGCCACTACGTCATGGGCGGGATCGAGGTCGACCCCGACACGGCGTCGTCCGGCGTGCCCGGTCTGTTCGCGGCGGGTGAGTGTTCCGGCGGCATGCACGGGTCCAACCGGCTCGGCGGCAACTCGCTGTCGGACCTGCTGGTCTTCGGGCGCAGGGCGGGGCTCGGGGCCGCGGACTACGTCGACTCGCTCGACAGCAGGCCATCGGTGTCCGAAGTGGATGTGGCGGTCGCCGCGAGGGCGGCGCTCGCCCCGTTCGACCCGCCGCGCGACGGGCTGCGGGCCGAGAACCCGTACACCCTCCAGACCGAGCTCCAGCAGTGCATGAACGAACTGGTCGGCATCATCCGCACCGCCCCGGAGATCGAGACCGCGCTGGAACGGCTCGACGCGATCCGCGAACGGATTCGCGGTGTCGCCGTGGAGGGACATCGTCAGTACAACCCGGGCTGGCACCTGGCTCTGGACCTGCGCAACATGCTGATCGTCAGCGAGTGTGTGGCGCGGGCGGCGCTGCGGCGGACCGAGAGCCGGGGCGGGCACACCCGCGACGACCATCCCCGGTTGGACTCGCGCTGGCGCAACACGCTGCTCGTGTGCTCGGCCGACGACCGCGAGGCCCCGGTCCCGAGGGTGGAGGTCACGGCGAAGGAGCAGGTCCCGATGCGCGACGACCTGTTCTCGCTGTTCGAGCTGACCGAGCTGGAGAAGTACTACACCGACGACGAACTGGCCGACCATCCGGAAAGGACGGCCTGACATGGGCTACGAGGCGACGCTGCGGGTGTGGCGCGGAGACGACGGCGCGGGGGAGCTGCGCGACTACACCGTGGAGGCCAACGAGGGCGAGGTGGTTCTCGATCTGATCCACCGGCTCCAGGCCACGCAGGCTCCGGACCTGGCGGTGCGGTGGAACTGTAAGGCGGGCAAGTGCGGGTCCTGCTCGGCCGAGGTGAACGGCAGGCCGCGACTGCTGTGCATGACCCGGATGTCGGTGTTCGGCCGCGACGAAGTCATCACGGTGACACCGATGCGGACCTTCCCCGTGGTGCGCGACCTGGTCACCGACGTGTCCTACAACTACGTCAAGGCACGCGAGATCCCGGCGTTCACGCCTCCGGACGACCTGGCGCCCGGCGAGTACCGCATGCACCAGGTCGACGTGGAACGCTCGCAGGAGTTCCGCAAGTGCATCGAGTGCTTCCTCTGCCAGAACGTCTGCCACGTGATCCGCGACCACGAGGAGAACAAGACCGCGTTCGCCGGACCCCGGCACCTCATGCGCATCGCCGAGCTGGAGATGCATCCGCTCGACGCGGCCGACCGGACCCAGGAGGCACAGACGGAACACGGCCTCGGGTACTGCAACATCACGAAGTGCTGCACGGAGGTCTGTCCCGAGAACATCCACATCACCGACAACGCGCTGATCCCGATGAAGGAGCGCGTCGCCGATCGCCGCTACGACCCGGTGGTGTGGCTGGGCAACAAGCTGTTCCGCCGAAACCGCGACTGATCCGACGACGAGGCCGCCACTTCCCGGAGGAACGTGGCGGCCTCGTGGCGTCGTCGGCTCAGGCAGGCTTGCCGTCGGTGAGCACGCCTTCCTCGGTCTCGGCCGTCACGTCCACGGCCAGCGACTTCTTGCTGCGCCGGTTGCGCGATTCCAGCCACTTCGCGAAGCCGGTCAGCGCCAGGCACATGAGGATGTACATCGCACCGACCACGATCGTGATCGGGATCAGCGGGCGGCCGAACTCCAGGCTGCCGCCGAGGTAGCGGGCGTAGCGGAGCAGCTCCTCGTAGGTGATGAGGAAGCCCAGAGCCGTGTCCTTCAACAGCACCACGAGCTGGCTGATGATGGCGGGCAGCATCGCCCGCAGCGCCTGGGGCAGCAGCACGAGCCGCATGACCTGGGTCTTGCGCATGCCGATCGCGTAGGCGGCCTCGCTCTGTCCCTTCGGCAGCGAGAGGATGCCTGCGCGGAACACCTCGGCCAGCACCGAGCCGTTGTACAGCGTCAGGCCCAGCACCACGGAGTAGAACGGCTCGCCGAGCGCCAGCCCGTAGTGGAAGAAGAAGATCATCACGACGAGCGGGACGGCGCGGAAGAACTCCACGATGAGCGTGGCGGGAACCCGGATCGCCGCGTGGTCGGACAGCCTGCCCGCCGCGAAGATCGCGCCGAAGGCCAGGGCGAGCACCGCACCGGCACCGAACGCGCGCAGCGTGTTCACCAGCGCGTCCACCACTTCGAGCTGGACCTGCTCGTAGAGGGCCCATTCCCAGATGTCGGCGTCGAACTGGCCGGCGTCGGCGAACTGGTAGATGACGTACGAGACGATCCCGACCAGGGCGAGCACACCGCCCACCGCGTACAGGCGGTGCCGGACTCGCGACTTCGGTCCCGGGACGTCGAACAGGACGGCGGTCATCGGGCCACGCTCCAGCGCTTCTCGAGGCTACGTTGCAGCAGGGTCAGCGGAGTGATGAGGAGAACGAAGCCGAGCGCGACCCAGAGCAGCCCGATCATGACGCTGTAACCGCGCTCGGACAGGTAGTTCTGGATGGCACCGGCCTCGACCACCGAGAAGCCCGCCGCGATGGTGGTGTTCTTCAGCAGCGCGATCATGGTGCTCATCATGGGCGGCACCACCGAGCGTGCCGCCTGCGGCAGCACGACCTGACCCAGCGTCTGACCGAACGTGAGCCCGACCGCGCGGGCCGCCTCGGCCTGGCCGACGGGCACCGTGTTGATGCCCGACCGCACGACCTCGCACACGAACGCCGCCGTGTACACCGTCAGCGCCACGACGGCCGCCGAGAAGTACGACAGCTCGACGACATCGAGCAGCGGGAAGGCGAACACGAAAAAGAAGAACAGCAGGGTCAGCGGTGTGTTCCGGAACAACGTCACGTACGCGGCGCCCGCGGCACGCAGGATCGGCACCGGGCTCACGCGCAGCATCGCCAGGATGGTGCCCAGCACCAGCGCGCCGATCGCCGAGAAGACGAACAGTTTGATCGTGTTGAGAAAACCCGGCCCGTACAGGTCGAGGTTGTCCAGCAGTACGTCCATGTTTCCCTCGGTGGTGCGGGGACTGGTGGGGCTGCCGACATACGCGGCCCTCGGCGGCGACGGAGTGCGTCACCACCGAGGGCCACATCGGCGTCAGTAGCGGTCGATCTCCGGCATCTCGGCCTCGTTGCCCGACTTGCCGAGCGTGGCGTCGTAGATCTCCTGCCAGGTGCCGTCGTCCATGGCTTCCTGGAGGATGTCGTTGACCTTCTCGCGCAGGGCGTCGTCCTCCTTGGGCAGGCCCACACCGTAGGGCTCGTCCGAGAACGACTCGCCGACGACCTTCAGCTCGTCCGGGGACTGCGCGGCGTAGCCGAGCAGGATGGCGTCGTCGGTCGTGACGGCGTCCACCTGGCCGTTGAGCAGCTCGGACACGCACTGCGAGTAGGTCTGCAGCTCGACGATGTCGCCACCGGGCTGGTGCAGACCCTCGTCCCGCACCCGCTGGATCGGGGTGGAGCCGCTCACCGAGCAGACCGCCTTGCCTGCCAGGTCGTCCTTGCCGTTGATCTCGTTGTCGTCGGCGGCGACCAGCAGGCCCTGCCCGGCGACGAAGTACGGACCCGCGAAGCTGACCTGCTGCTTGCGCTTGTCGTTGATCGTGTACGTGCCCACGTAGTAGTCCACGTCACCGTTGATCAGCGCCTGCTCGCGGCCCGCCGACGGCACGGCCTTGTACTCGATCGACTCGGGGTCGAAGCCGAGCTCGGCCGAGATGAGGCGACCGATCTCGACGTCGAAGCCGCTGTACTCACCGGTCCTCGGGTCCTTGTAGCCGAGGTTGGGCTGGTCCTCCTTGACGCCCATGACCACGTTGCCGGTCTGCTGCATCTTCTCGAAGGTGGGGGAGCCCTCGACGGTGACGTCGGAGGCCACCTCGTAGCTCAGGGCGGGGGCGTCGCCCTCCTCGTTGCCGGAGCCGCCGGCGTCGGACGGCGCTCCTTCCTTACCGCATGCGGTGAGCGCGAGGCCCGCGGCCAGCAGTCCCACCGTTAGGGTGCGGATCTTCATGTGCACCTCTCCTGTTTCCGGTTGGGGCGGCGGACGCCGCCACGACGTGGTGGTCAGTGAGTGAGGATCTTGCCGAGGAAGTCCTTCGCCCGCTCGGAACGGGGAGCGGTGAAGAACGCATCCGGCGTGGAGTCCTCGACGATCTCTCCGTCGGACATGAACACGACGCGGTGGGCGGCCCTGCGGGCGAAGCCCATTTCGTGGGTCACCACGAGCATCGTCATACCGTCGTCGGCGAGTTCGGTCATGGTGTCGAGCACTTCCTGCACCATCTCGGGGTCGAGGGCGGAGGTCGGCTCGTCGAACAGCATCACCTTGGGGCGCATCGCGAGAGCGCGGGCGATCGCCGCACGCTGCTGCTGACCACCGGACAGCTGCGCCGGGTACTTCTGCGCCTGGTTGGCGATGCCCACGCGCTCCAGCAACTCCATCGCCGTCGTTTTGGCCTCGTCGGCACCCGTCTTGCGGACCTTCGTGGGTCCGAGCGTGACGTTCTCGACGATCGTCTTGTGAGCGAAGAGGTTGAACTGCTGGAACACCATGCCGACGTCGGCACGCAGGGCCGCGAGTGCCTTGCCCTCGGCGGGCAGGGGTTTGCCGTCGATGGAGATTTCGCCTGAGTCGATCGGCTCGAGCCGGTTGATGGCGCGGCACAGCGTCGACTTGCCTGAGCCCGACGGACCGAGGACGACCACCACCTGTCCCGACGGCACCTCGAAGTCGATGTCCTTGAGCACGTGCAGGTCGCCGAAGTGCTTGTTCACCGCCGCCGCCTTGATCATCGGCGGTGTGGGCGTCGCGGTGCTCATCTGACCTCCATCACACGGCAAGCCGCGGGTTGCGGGTTGTCACGGGCAACACCCGGATTTAACACCTTCGGGGCAATCCGGCGTGGGCTTCGAATCAAGGAGCAACCTTAAGTGTTGGTGGCGGCGGAACGGGTCCACCCCCGCCCTGGCGTTACCGAACTCTAACCAGACCGAGGCTCGCGGCCGTGTTGAGGTGGCCAAACGCCGTTGACCTACCCTGGCAGACGTGACCCGAACATTCGCCATCCGCACCTTCGGGTGCCAGATGAACGTGCACGACTCCGAGCGTCTCGCCGGGCAACTGGAGGACGCCGGATACGCCCTCGCCACCGACGGTGAGGACCCGGATCTGGTCGTGCTCAACACCTGTGCGGTGCGCGAGAACGCCGACAACAAACTGTACGGGCACCTCGGTCACCTGCGTGCCAGCAAGACCGCGAGGCCGGGAATGCAGATCGCGGTCGGCGGGTGCCTCGCGCAGAAGGACAGGGGCGAGATCGTCAAGCGGGCCCCCTGGGTCGACGTGGTGTTCGGCACGCACAACCTGGCGGCCCTTCCCGTACTGCTGGAACGCGCCCGGCACAACGCCGAGGCCCAGGTGGAGATCCTGGAGTCGCTGGAGACGTTCCCGTCGACGCTGCCCGCGCGTCGCGAGTCCGCCTACTCGGGCTGGGTGTCGATCTCGGTGGGCTGTAACAACACGTGCACGTTCTGCATCGTGCCGTCGTTGCGGGGCAAGGAGCGCGACCGCCGTCCCGGGGACGTACTGGCCGAGGTGGAGGCCCTGGTCGCCGAGGGCGTGCTCGAAGTGACCCTGCTGGGGCAGAACGTGAACTCCTACGGCGTCGAGTTCGGCGACCGGCACGCGTTCGGCAAGCTGCTGCGCTCGTGTGGGGCGGTCGAGGGCCTGGAGAGGGTGCGGTTCACCTCGCCGCACCCCGCGGCCTTCACCGAGGACGTGATCGACGCGATGGCCGAGACGCCGACGGTGTGCCACCAGCTGCACATGCCGTTGCAGTCCGGCTCCGACCGGGTACTCAAGGCCATGCGCCGCTCGTACCGCTCGTCGCGTTTCCTGTCCATCGTGGACAAGGTCCGGGAGGCCATGCCCGACGCGGCCATCACCACCGACATCATCGTGGGCTTTCCCGGGGAGACCGAGGAGGACTTCCAGCAGACCCTCGACGTCGTGCGCCGCGCCCGGTTCTCCAGCGCCTTCACCTTCCAGTACTCACCCCGGCCCGGTACCCCCGCCGCCGAACTCGACGACCAGATCCCGAAGGCGGTCGTGCAGGAGCGCTACGACCGGCTCGTCGCGCTGCAGAACGACATCGCGTGGCAGGAGAACCGGGCGCAGGTCGGCCGGACCGTCGAGCTGCTGGTCGCCGCGGGGGAGGGCCGCAAGGACGCCGAGACCCACCGGATGAGTGGCCGGGCGCGGGACGGGCGGCTGGTGCACTTCACCCCGACCGGGACCGCGGTCGACGGCGAGATCCGGCCCGGCGACATCGTCGAGACCACGGTCACCTACGCCGCGCCCCACCATCTGGTGGCCGACGGTGACGTGCGATCGCACCGCCGCACCAGGGCGGGCGACAACGTGGCGGCGGGCCAGCGGCCCAGAACGCAGGGCGTCGGACTGGGGTTGCCCTCCTTCGGCCGTCCGCCCGTGGCCGTGGGCGCCGACTCCGAAGGGTGCTCCCGATGACCGACGACCGCGACCCCGGGCGCGACACGGACCGCGGTGACCCGGAGCTCGGCGAGCTGGCCGCCGATGTCGATGCCACCCTCGGCAGGGCGGTGAAAACCGTCGAGTTCGGCCGGCGCGGCTTCGTCATCGCGCTGATCGTGTTCGCGTTGCTGGTGGGGCTGGTGCTGCCCTGGGTGGACGGCCACGCGGGATGGCAGGCGCTGCTCGGCGAGGCGGGGGTGATCCCGCAGCTGTTCGCCGCGACGTCCATCGGATTCGGAGTGCTGGGCTCGGCGCTCGCGCTGGCGACCCGCCGGTGGTGGCTCACGTGGGTGTGCGCGATCGGCGGTTGGTTCGCGTTCGTCGACGGCATCCTCGCCGTGTGGTCGCAGCAGTCGTCCGGAATCAGCGGGGTGCCGGGGGAGGGGCCGGGGATCGGTCTCGTCGTGGCCGCCGCCGCGATGGCGTTGCTGGCGTTCCAGTGGATGAAGCTGGCCTGGTCGCGTTCGTGAGGGTGGGGAGCCCGCCGTGACTCCCCACCCCGACCCGTCAGCAGGCCCGGAAGGTCAGCGGTTGGCCACCGCTTCTTCTGCGGTGCGCAGCCACTCGCGCCACTGGGCGGCCTGCTCCTCGGCTTTCTTGGCCCTGCGGTCGTCGCCCGCGGCCCTGGCCTTCTCGGCCTGGGACTCGAACTGCTCCACCCGTTCGCGGAACTGGGCCGCCCTGGCCTCGGCCTCCGGGTCCGTCCGTCGCCAGCGGGCGTCCTCGGCCGAGCGCACCCGGTCCTGCACGGCCTTCAACCGGCCGTCCAGTTCGCGCATGCGTTCCCTCGGGACCTTGCCGATCTCGTCCCAGCTGGCCTGGATGCGGCGCAGCTGGGATTTCGCGGCGTCGAGGTTGGCCGACGGATCGATCTTCTCGGCCTCGGTGAGCAGCTCCTCCTTGCGGGCCGCGTTCTCGGCGAACTCGGCGTCGCGTTCCGAGAAGGCCGCCGAACGGCGCGAGAAGAACGTGTCCTGCGCGGCCCTGAACCGTTGCCAGAGGGCGTCGTCGGCGTCCTTCGGTGCGCGGCCCGCGGCTTTCCACTCGGCCATCAGGTCCTTGTAACGTCCTGCCGTCGGGCCCCAGTCGGTGGAGTCGGACAGCGACTCCGCCTCCTCGATCAGCTCCTCTTTCCGTTGCTTGGCGGCGGCACGCTGCTTGTCGAGTTCGGCGAAGTGGGAGCCACGGCGGCGGCTGAACGACTCCCTGGCCTTGGAGAACCGCTTCCACAGCTCGTCGTCGGTCTTGCGGTCGACGCCCTTGACGGTCTTCCACTCGTCCAGGATCGCCTTGAGCCGGTCCCCTGCGGCCTTCCACTGGGTGGAGGAGGTGGCGATCTCCTCGGCTTCCGCCGCGAGTTCCTGCTTGCGTGCGACGGCGGCGGCCCTGGCGCGCTCGCGCTCCTGCTTCCCGCGCTCCAGCGCCGACTCGGCGTGGGCGACCACGTGATCGAGCCGTGTGCGCAGGGCGTCGAGATCACCGACCACGGCGGCTTCCGGCAGTGTGTCGCGCAGGTGCGTCGCGGTGGACAGGGCCTGCTTCGGATCGCCTGCTCCGGACGCGAGCCTGCTCTGCAGCAGCTCCACCTCGGTGCGCAGGTCGTCGAACCGCCGCGCGTAGTGCATGAGGCCCTCGTCGGCCGAGCCCGCCTGCCACACGCCGACCTTCCGTTCACCGTCGGCCGTGCGAACGTAGACGGTGCCGTCGTCGTCGACCCGCCCCCACCGCGACGGGTGCGACTCGGCCACCGGTACAGCGGGTGCGTGCGTACCGCCGGACGGGTGAGGCACCTGGTGTGGCGTGGGGACGTCCGCGGGCGTGTCCCTGGGCCCCGTGAGATCCGTGGAATTCGTGGCCTCAGTGGGCTCAGTGGGCTCAGTGGGCTCAGTGGGCTCCGTGGGCACTGCGGGTCCGCCGGGTGTGGTGTTCTGCTCGGCCATGGCCGGCTCCTTCTCGCTGTCCGGCCCGCGGTGTCGTCGCGGGCGCCCCGCTGCGGGCGGGGCCGGGTGTTGCGGTACGGGTCTGTAGGCCGCATTCAAACAGGTAACACCGCTTCTGGGTACTCCATGCCTCGATAGGTACCTCTCGTGCCGCGGCCGGTAACCTCGGAACGCGTGATCGCGTGTGCCGTCGTGGTGCCTCAGCCACCGTTACTCGTGCCCGAGCTGGTGGCGGGCGCGGCGGTGCGCACGGCCGCCGTCCGTGAGGCGGCCGTGGCGGCGGCCCGCGCCCTGGCTCGGGTCAGCGGGCGCTGGCTGGCCGTCGGCGTCGGTGAGCACCGGGAGACCGTGGACTCCGTGTCGCGCGGCGGTTTCCGTGGCTACGGCGTCGACGTCGCCGTGTCGCTGTCCGCGACCCGGCCGCCGCGGCAGGGCACGGCCCCGGCCGACCTCCCGCTGAGCGCGCTCGTCGCCGGATGGTTGCGGGAGCAGGCCGGTGCCGAGTCGGTCCGCGTGGAGATCGTCCCTCGGCACGCGGCGGTGGCCGAGTGCGCGGAACTGGGGCAGGCGCTGGCCACGGCGGACGAGCGGGCACTACTGGTACTCGGGGACGGATCCACCCGCCATCCCGCCGCGCCTCCCGGCTGGCCCGACTCCCGCGCGGAGACCTTCGATGCCGGGGTGCGGGCCGCGCTGGCCGGGGCCGACACCGACGGGCTGCTCGCCCTGTCGCCGGAACTCGCGGCCGAGCTGCAGGCGGACGGACGTGCGGCCTGGCAGGTGCTCGCGGGACTGGCGCGCGCCGAGCCGGGCTGGCGAGGCGAGGTCACGTACTCGGCGGCACCGTTCGGCGTCGCCTACCACGTCGCCACCTGGACACGCTCGTGAGCGCGTCCGTCACCGCACCCGTGGCCGTCGTGGGGCCCACGGCGACCGGCAAGACCGCGCTGGGTGTCGCGCTCGCGCTCGCCCTGGACGGCGAGGTGGTCAACGCCGACGCCATGCAGCTGTACCGGGGCATGGACATCGGCACCGCGAAGGCCACCGAGCACGAACGCCACGGCGTGCCGCACCACCTGCTCGACGTCCTCGACGTCACGGAGACAGCCTCGGTGGCCGACTACCAGATCCACGCCCGCGCGACGATCGAGTCGCTGCTGGCTCGCGGCAAGGTCCCCGTGATCGTCGGCGGCTCGGGTCTCTACGTGCAGGCGATCGTCGACGACCTCCGCTTCCCCGGCACCGACCCCGAGGTGCGGGGTGAGCTGGAGCAGCAGGCGCGGGTCCACGGCACGGCGTCGCTGCACCGGCGTCTCGCCGGCCTGGACCCGGCCGCCGCGGGCACGATCCTGCCCACCGACACCCGGAGGGTCGTCCGGGCGCTGGAGGTCATCCGGCTCACGGGGGAACCGTTCTCGGCGAACCTGCCCCGACCCGGGGCCCCGCGCTACGGCACGGTGCTCGTCGGAGTGGACCGGCCGGTGGCCGAACTCGACGAGCGTGTCGAGCGCAGGGTCGAGCACATGTTCGCCGCCGGACTCGTCGACGAGGTACGGCGACTGGAACAGCGGGGACTGCGTGAGGGAAGGACGGCCTCCCGCGCTCTCGGCTACCGGCAGGTGCTCGACGCCCTCGCCGGTGACGGCGACCTGGCCGCCGCGGCGTCGGCGACGGTCGTGGCCACGCGACGGTTCGTGCGCAGGCAGCGTTCCTGGTTCCGGCGTGACGACCGGATCCGCTGGCTCGACGGTGGGGCACCCGATCCGGTCGCCGCCGTGCTGTCCCGGCTGTCCTCGTAAGCTGGTCCCATGGCTGGGATCGAGTTCCTCAAGGGGCACGGCACGCAGAACGACTTCGTCCTGCTGCCGGACCCCGCCGGGTCGCTGGAGCTGACCCCGCGGCGGGTCGCGGCGCTGTGCGACCGGCAGCGGGGACTGGGAGCCGACGGTGTGTTGCGGGTCGTGCGCTCCGCCGCCCTGGACGCCGACTCGGCCGCCGAGTGGTTCATGGACTACCGCAACGCGGACGGCTCCATCGCCGAGATGTGCGGCAACGGTGTCCGGGTCTTCGCGCGCTACCTGGTGGAGTCCGGGCTGGAGGCCGGTCCCGAGTTCGCGGTGGGCAGCAGGGCGGGAGACCGGCCGGTCCGCGTTCACGACGATCTCTCGGTCACGGTCGGGATGGGACGGCCCACGGTCACGGGCACCTCCGTGGCGGTGGTCGACGGCAGGCAGGTCTCCGGTGTGGCCGTCGACGTCGGCAACCCGCACCTCGTCTCGGTACTCGACGACGACGTCCGCGCGCTCGATCTGCGGGAACCGCCGCGGTACGACAGTGAGGTGTTCCCGGAGGGCGTGAACATCGAGTTCGTCAACCTGCTCGGGCCCGAGCTGCTGCGGATGCGGGTCCACGAGCGGGGCGTGGGGGAGACGCGCGCCTGTGGGACGGGCACGGTCGCGGCGGTGGCGGCCACGCTGCACCTGCGCGGCGACGACAGCGGTGAGTCCGCTGTGGAGATTCCCGGTGGTCGCGTTGCGGTGACGGTGGGCTCGGACGGCGGCGCGACGCTCACGGGCCCGGCCGTCTTTGTCGCGCGGGGTGAACTCGAGGGCGTTTGGTGGGACTCACTCACCTGAGGCGGCCTCCTGACCGGGGTGTGCGACCGGCCGAACGCGCTCCGGCGTCCGCCGCAACGGTGACAGCAGCACCCACAGGCCCGAGAGCGCGAGCCCGGCCGCTGTGAGCCAGACCGTGGCGCGCACCCCGAGCCACTCCCCGAGCACTCCGCCGAGCAGGCTGCCGAGGGGGAGAACGCCCCACACCACGAACCGCACGCTCGCGTTCATGCGCCCGAGTAGACGGTCGGGGCACACCGCCTGGCGGTAGCTGACCTGAGCGACGTTGTAGACCACCACGCCGTAGCCGACCGCGACGAACGCCGCGGCCGCGAGCCCGACCCGCCATCCGGGCGCGGTCAACGGCACGAGAAGCTGGGCGGGCCAGGTCACCAGCGGGACGAGCCAGATGGCACGGAGCAGCCCGAGCCGTGCCACGCTGCGGCCGGCGGTCACCGCGCCGAGCAGTCCGCCCACGCCGTGACAGGCCAGCACCCAGCCGACGGCGCCCGCCGACAGCCCCACGTCGCGGGTGAGGAACAGGATCTCCACGGCGGTGAACATGCCGCCCATCAGGTTTCCGGACGCGGTGCACAGTGTGACGGCGCGCAGGGCGGGGTTCTCGAACACGAACCGCAGCCCCTCGGCGACCTGGGCACGCAGCCGGGCCGTCCCGTGCGACGGCGGAGGTGGTTCCCCGGCCCGGACGCGCCACAGCAACCAGGCGGAGGCCAGATAGCTCGCGCCGACCGTCACCATCGCGCCCGCCGCTCCCACCAGCCCGGCGAGAGTGCCACCCAGACCGGGGCCGGCCACGTTGGCCACCGACTGACTGACCTGCAGTTTCGCGTTGCCCTCCAGTAGCTTCTCCCGGCCCACCAGCGACGGCAGGTACGACTGGTAGGAGAGGTCGAAGAACACGGTGCCGACACCGACCAGCGCCGCGACCACCACCAGGTGGGCCAGCGTCAGCACGTCGAGCCACCACGCGAGCGGAACGCTGAGCAACAGCAGGCCCCGGAACAGGTCGGCACCGATCATCAGCGGCCTGCGCCGCAGCCGGTCCACCCACACTCCCGCCGGCAGCCCCAGCAACAGGAAGGCCGCGTTCTCCGCGGCCGTGAGCAGCCCCATTTGCAGCGGCGTGGCGGCCAGCGCGGTGGCGGCCAGCAGCGGAAGCAGTGTCCGTCCCACGAACGTGCCGAACTGGCTCGCCGTGTCACCGGCCCAGAACAGCCGGAAGTCCCGGTGTCGCCACAGCGTGTCCCCAGTCATGCCGGGAAGACTGCCGGAGTGATTGGAAAGTGTCAATCACTGTGCTCGCGTACAGTGTGCCGGTGGTGATTCGGCAGTGGTGAACCGAAAGCGGAGAGCGACCGAAGCCGAGGCACGGGCGCTCGCCTCGGGAATACGTCTGCGGATCATCCGGTTGACCTATGCGACGGCGCTCACGAACAAGGAGCTGGCGCAGCGGCTCGGCCGGGATCCGGCCACGACGCTGCATCACGTCCGCAAGCTCGTCGACACCGGCTTCCTCGCCGCCCAGCCCGCGCGGCGCGGAACCAGGGGAGCGAAGGAAATTCCGTATCGCTCCACCGGATTGTCATGGAGACTGGACACCGCACACGATCCGGACGTGAGCGAGGCGATGCTGGAGGCGTTCCTCGCCGAACTGGCCGGGGCCGACCCGGCGACAGTCGACCAGTGGCGGCTGGTGGCGCAGGTCCGCGATGACCGCCTGGCCGAGTTCCGGCAGCGGCTGGAGGATCTGCTCGAGGAGTTCAGCCGCGAGCGGGTCGAGGACGGGGCCGACCGGACCGCGCTGTACGTGGCCCTGTATCCGAGCAGGTGAAGGGTCGTTCTTTCCCACGGACCGTGGGACGATAGGGAGACGATGACAGAACTGACACACAGTGCCCCCGAGGCCCCGGACGCCGGGACCGACGACGTGCAGCTCTCGCAGGGCGAGCTGGAACTGTCCGACCGTGCCTCGCTGCGGCGGGTCGCCGGGCTGTCCACCGAACTCGCCGACATCACCGAGGTCGAGTACCGGCGGCTGCGGCTGGAGAAGGTCGTCCTCGCGGGCGTGTGGGTCCAGGGCACCGCGGCCCAGTCGGAGGAGTCGCTGGCCGAGCTGGCGCGGCTGGCCGAGACGGCCGGGTCCGAGGTGCTCGAAGGCGTGGTGCAGCGCCGGTCGCGGCCCGACCCCGCCACCTACATCGGGTCGGGCAAGGTGCGCGAGCTGGCCGACATCGTGGCCGCGACGGGCGCCGACACGGTGGTCTGCGACGGTGAACTCTCCCCGGGCCAGTTGCGGCAACTGGAGGAGAAGCTCCACGTCAAGGTCATCGACCGCACGGCGCTGATCCTCGACATCTTCGCCCAGCACGCCCGGTCACGCGAAGGCAAGGCGCAGGTCGAGCTGGCCCAGTTGCAGTACCTCATCCCGCGCCTGCGCGGGTGGGGTCAGTCGCTGTCCCGGCAGGCCGGTGGCCGCGCGGGCGGAGCGAACGGTGGCGTGGGGCTGCGTGGTCCCGGTGAGACCAAGCTGGAGACCGATCGCAGGCGGATCAACAAGCGCCTCGCGAAGCTGCGCAAGGACATCGCGGCGATGGACACCATCCGCGAGACCAAGCGTGGACGCCGAGTCGCCAACGAGGTTCCGAGTGTGGCGCTCGTCGGCTACACCAACGCAGGCAAGTCGAGCCTGCTCAACGCCGTGACCGGCGCCGGAGTGCTGGTCGAGGACGCGCTGTTCGCCACCCTCGATCCGACCACCCGGCGGGCGGAGACCACGGACGGCAGGGCGTACACGATGACCGACACGGTCGGCTTCGTGCGTCACCTGCCGCACCAGCTGGTGGACGCGTTCCGTTCGACACTCGACGAGGCGGCCGACGCCGATCTGCTGCTGCACGTGGTCGACGGCGCGGCCCCCGCGCCGGAGGACCAGGTCTCCGCGGTGCGCGAGGTCCTCGCCGAGATCGGACAGAAGCGCGACGCCCCGCTCCCGCCCGAGCTGGTCGTGGTGAACAAGGCCGACGAGGCGAGTGACGTCGCCCTCGCGCGGTTGCGTCACCTGCTGCCGGAGGCGGTCGTGGTGTCGGCCCACAGCGGGCAGGGCATCGACTCGCTCGTGGCCGAGATCGCCGAGCGGCTTCCGCGCCCGGAGGCTGAGGTGGATGTCGTGGTGCCCTACACGCGCGGTGAACTCGTGGCCAGGGTCCACGCCGACGGCGAGGTGCTGGCCGAGGAACACCGCCCCGAGGGAACCCGGCTGCGCGCCCGGGTGCATGCCGACCTGGCCGCAGCGCTGGCGGACTATGTCGCCGACGGCGCCAGGGCGTGACGTGGTGACGCTACCGTAGCGGAGTGCGCACACTCGGACTCCGCGCGGGCGTCACCGCGCTGGCGCTGGTCATGGCTCCCGTGCCGGTGCGCGCGGACACCGAGATACCGCGTCCCGAGACCCGATGCACGATCGGTGACCCGGCGCTCGCCGAACTGTCCGGGCTCGCGGTCGACGACCACGGTGTGTATGCGGTGAACGACGGCGGAACCCGCGTGGAGGTCGTCGTCCTCGGTAACGACTGCGAGACGCGCGACG
Organism: Saccharomonospora piscinae; assembly: GCF_005862235.1. Taxonomy (GTDB): domain Bacteria; phylum Actinomycetota; class Actinomycetes; order Mycobacteriales; family Pseudonocardiaceae; genus Saccharomonospora; species Saccharomonospora piscinae. The sequence goes on from NZ_VCEK01000003.1 coordinate 864,883, forward strand.
TGCTCACCGCCCCGACCGACCCGTACGACGTCGAGGATCTCGCGCTCGGGCCGGACGGCACCCTGTGGCTCGGGGACACCGGGGACAACCTCCGCCGGCGCGAGACCGTGGCCCTGCACGCACTCGCCCGTGACGGCACCTCCCAGCTGTACCGGCTGACCTATCCCGACGGCGCCCAGGACGCCGAGGCATTGATCATGGCAGGTGACGGCACGCCCTACATCGTGACGAAGAACGTGCTCGGAAACGCGGGGGTGTACCGGCCGGCCGCGCCGCTGCGTGAGCCGGGCCCGACCCCGCTGGAGCGGGTCGGCACCGTGCCCCTGACTCCGACGGATACGCAGGGCGGCCCGGCGGGCGTGGTGGGCACGGTGACGGTCACCGGAGCCGCACTGTCGGCCGACGGAGGCGTGGTGGCGTTGCGCACCTACACCGACGCGTACCTGTACCCGGTGGTGGGACACGACATCGCCGAGGCCCTGCGGCAGGAACCGGTGCGCGTGCCACTGCCGGACGAGCCGCAGGGGGAGGCCATTGCCTTCACCGGTGACGGTGCCCTGCTGACCGCCGGTGAAGGGGTCGACGAACCGCTCAGGGTCGTACCGGCCGCGGCCGGGCTGGTGGCCCGCCACGAGGACGACACCGGCGGTGATGCCGCAGCGCCGAACCCTCCCGAGGAGCCGGAGGACGACGGTTTCGGAGTCCTGCCCGGGCTGGCCGTCGCTGCCGTGGTCGTGGTCGTGGTGATAACCGGGATTCGTCGCCGACGCCGCTGAGCGTCAGCGCGGCGAAGGGCACCCCAATACGGTCGTCAGAGTCTGCGGAGAACCGCGACGACCTTTCCGAGTATGGTGGCGTCGTCGCCGGGGATTGGTTCGTACGCCTCGTTGTGCGGCATCAACCAGATGTGGTCGTCCTTGCGTTTGAACGTTTTCACCGTGGCCTCGCCCTCGATCATCGCGGCCACGATGTCGCCGTTCTCGGCATCGGGCTGCTGGCGCACCACGACCCAGTCTCCGTCGGTGATCGCCGCGTCGATCATCGAATCACCGGCGACGCTGAGCAGAAACACCTCGCCCTCGCCGACGATGTCCCGGGGCAGCGGGTAGACGTCCTCGATCGATTCCTCGGCGAGAACCGGCCCGCCAGCCGCGATCCGCCCGACGAGTGGCACCAGCGCGGGTGCGGGGAGTTCGGCGACCTGCGCCGACGACAGGCCCGGCACTGTTGCCGCGCTCGGTTCGGCCGGTGTGTCCGCGGCCGAACCGGCGGGGTCACCCGCTCCGCGTCCCGAGTCGAAGGCGAGTACACCCACGGCACGCGGGCGGTTCGCGTCGCGCCGCAAATAGCCCTTTCGCTGCAACGCCTTCAATTGGTGCGACACCGACGATGTCGACGTGAGACCGACCGCCTCACCGATTTCGCGGACACTGGGCGGGTAACCGTACTGATCCACCCACTGACGGATGACGTCCAGAACTTTCCGCTGGCGGGGAGTCAGGCTCTCGTCGCGGTCGGCGCTGTTACTGCCCGTCGGCGGGAACTCGGTCACCGTGCCGCCGTCCGTCGTATTGCGTGCCACCGCGTAACGCCTCCCAGTCAAGAGCCCGACCGTTGTCGTGCCGTCTGCACTTCCACACGCGACGCTAGCCCGCTTCGGCGGGGATTTCAAACGTTTGTTCGAGAACACGCCGCTGATGCTCGATTTTCGCTCACATCGGTGGTACATATTCGCACGGGCGTTCGATAGAACTGGTGTTCGATCTTCGGGAGTGTGGTTGTCGTGGCGATGGTCGACAGGCGGTCTTCCCCTCACGTGCCCCTCGGTCGTCCGGTTCCGGCCCGGCCTCCCTCGGTGGCCGGTTCACGGGGTCCGCGCCGACCGCCGACCCGGGCCGCCGCGTCACCGGTCGGAACGTGGCCGGCGCGGAGGTCTGCCGGTCTCGAACGAGGTCCGTGCCGAGGCGCCCGCTGTCCCGAATGGCTGTGGCTGCTGGTGATGGCACTCGCGGTGGCCGCGATGGTCGTCGGTGCGGGTCTGGTGCTGCTGGGGCTCGCGTCGGCCGTTCCCGTCTCGCCCGGGGCGGCCGGGGTGCCCGGTGCCGCCGGCTGATCGTTCCCGGGTTCGCGGGTGGCCGCGGGCGGGCGGAATGGCGTGCGCCGTAGGCTGTGCGGCATCCATCCCGCCGTGTCTCGTGCCGGGCTCCGGCTATGTCGGTTGTCACCCGTGTGGGGTGGGGGCCGCGCTTGCGTGGGGGTGCGGCGCCTTCTAGAGTCGCCCCCACATGTAGTAGTTACATGGCTGTGATTGGTCCATAAGTTGGGGTATCCTCGACTCTGAGGCGAGTTTCCTCGACGTGCGGTCTGCGAGTCCGGCGGTGTCCGGTCGTGGTGGCGCGGGTGTCAAGATGAGGTCTGGGAGGTGGTCGACCGGTGCGGTGTCCGTTCTGTCGGCATGCCGACTCCCGCGTCGTCGACTCCCGCGAGATCGACGAGGGTCAGGCCATCCGGCGGCGCCGGTCGTGCTCGGCCTGCGGGCGCCGGTTCACCACGTCCGAGACGATGGTGCTCGCGGTCGTCAAGCGGTCCGGAGTGACCGAGCAGTTCAGCCGGGACAAAGTGGTTCGGGGTGTGCGGCGCGCCTGCCAGGGGCGGCCCGTCGACGACGACGCGCTACAGCAGTTGGCACAGCGTGTCGAGGAGTCGATCAAGGCGACCGGTGTCGCCGAGATTCCGAGCCACGAGGTGGGACTCGCCATCCTCGGTCCGCTCAGGGAACTCGACACGGTGGCGTACCTCAGGTTCGCCAGCGTGTACCGGTCGTTCTCCTCGATCGATGACTTCGAGACCGAGATCAAGAACCTGCGCGAGGTGATCGCCGAGTCGTCGGTGACACGGGCCCGGCAGGACCACAGCGACTGAGTCAGCGTGTACGGCGTGTCAAGCCGTCACCAGTGTGAACGCGGGAGTGGGAGTCATGACTGAAACCGTGGGGGTCGGCGCGGAATCCTCGTCGAAGTCGAGCAGGAAGCGCGGCGGCTCGACCTCACGCAAGGGGATGCGTGTGCGGCGCGTCTACACCACCGAGGGCGTGCATCCCTACGACGAGGTGCGGTGGGAGAAGCGTGACGTCGTCATGACCAACTGGCGTGACGGGACGGTGAACTTCGAGCAGCGTGGCGTCGAGTTCCCCGAGCCCTGGTCGGTGAACGCGACCAACATCGTCACGAGCAAGTACTTCCGCGGTGCCGTGGGCAGCCCGGAACGGGAGAGCAGCCTGCGGCAGCTCATCGACCGCGTTGTCGGGACCTACGTCAAGGCGGGCACGGAGCACGGCTACTTCACCGACGCCGAGGACGCCCGGGTCTTCGAGCACGAGCTGACCTGGATGTTGCTCAACCAGGTGTTCAGCTTCAACTCACCGGTGTGGTTCAACGTGGGCACCAGCTCCAAACAGCAGGTCAGCGCGTGCTTCATCCTGTCGGTCGACGACACGATGGAGTCGATCCTGAACTGGTACCGCGAGGAGGGACTGATCTTCAAGGGCGGGTCCGGCGCCGGTCTCAACCTCTCGCGGATCCGCTCGTCGCGGGAGCTGCTTTCGTCGGGTGGCACGGCCTCGGGTCCGGTGTCGTTCATGCGCGGTGCCGACGCCTCGGCCGGCACGATCAAGTCCGGCGGCGCGACCCGCCGTGCCGCCAAGATGGTGGTGCTCGACGTCGATCACCCCGACGTGGGCGAGTTCATCGAGACCAAGGCCAAGGAGGAGCACAAGATTCGGGTGCTTCGCGACGGCGGGTTCGACATGGACCTCGGCGGCGGTGACATCTCGTCGGTGCAGTACCAGAACGCGAACAACTCGGTGCGGGTCTCCGATGAGTTCATGCAGGCGGTCGAGACGTCGGGGCAGCACGGTCTGCGGTCGCGGACGTCGGGCGAGGTCATCGACCGCGTCGACGCGAAGTCGCTGTTCCGCAAGATGGCCACGGCCGCGTGGGAGTGCGCCGACCCTGGCCTGCAGTACGACGACACCATCAACGACTGGCACACCTGCCCCGAGTCGGGACGCATCTCGGCGTCGAACCCGTGCTCGGAGTACATGCACCTGGACAACTCCAGCTGCAACCTCGCGTCGCTGAACCTGCTGAAGTTCCTTCGGGCGGACGGCTCGTTCGACGGTGAGCTGTTCGTCAAGGCGGTCGAGCTGGTCATCACCGCGATGGACATCTCGATCTGCTTCGCCGACTTCCCGACCGAGCCGATCGCCGACACCACACGGAAGTTCCGCCAGCTCGGCATCGGTTACGCCAACCTCGGCGCACTGCTGATGGCCACCGGGCACGCCTACGACTCCGAGGGTGGTCGGGCGCTGGCCGCGTCCATCACGTCGCTGATGACGGCGGTGTCGTACCGCCGCTCGGCGGAGCTGGCCGGGGTCGTGGGCCCGTACGAGGGTTACGCCCGCAACGCGGAGGCCCACAAGCGGGTGATGCGCAAGCACGCGGCCGCGAACGAACTGGTGCGGACCTACCACACCAACGACGCGGCGGTGCGGTCCCTGGCGACCCGTGAGTGGGAGCGTGGCAACGAGATCGGCACGCGGAGCGGCTGGCGCAACGCGCAGGCCAGTGTGCTGGCACCCACCGGCACCATCGGCTTCATGATGGACTGCGACACCACCGGGATCGAGCCGGACTTCTCGCTGGTGAAGTTCAAGAAGCTCGTTGGCGGCGGGTCGATGCAGATCGTGAACAACGCCGTGCCCCGCGCTCTGCGCTCCCTGGGCTACCAGGAGGAGCAGGTGGAGGCGATCGTCGACTACATCGCCGAGCACGGACACGTCGTGGACGCGCCCGGCCTGCGGCCCGAACACTACGAGGTGTTCGACTGCGCGGTGGGTGAGCGCTCGATCGCACCGATGGGCCACGTGCGCATGATGGCCGCGGTGCAGCCGTTCCTCTCCGGCGCGATCTCGAAGACGGTCAACATGCCCGAATCCGCGTCGGTCGAGGACGTGGAGGAGATCTACTTCCAGGGTTGGAAGCTGGGTCTCAAGGCCCTCGCGATCTATCGCGACAACTGCAAGGTCGGCCAGCCGCTGTCGACGGGCAAGAAGGAGAAGGCCACGTCGGAAGCGGCGCCGGAACCGGTCGTCGAGTACCGGCCCGTGCGCAAGCGCCTGCCGAAGAAGCGGCCGAGCCAGACGGTCTCGTTCACCGTGGGCGGTGCCGAGGGTTACCTGACGGCGGGGTCGTATCCGGACGACGGGCTCGGCGAGATCTTCGTGAAGCTCGGCAAGCAGGGCTCGACCCTGGCCGGGGTCATGGACGCGTTCTCCATGTCGATCTCGGTGGGCTTGCAGTACGGCATCCCGCTCGAGTTCTACGTGCAGAAGTTCCAGAACCTGCGGTTCGAGCCTGCGGGTATGACCGACGATCCCGACGTTCGGATGGCCAGCAGCGTGCTCGACTACCTGTTCCGCAGGCTCGCGCTGGACTACCTGCCCTACGAGAAGCGTTCACAGCTCGGCATCTTCACCGCCGACGAGCGCTCCGCCCAGGTGGAGGCCGACTACGGCAGCGGGTCCGAGGACAATGTGGACCTGGACGCGCTGCGTAGCAGCGTCGCACCGGCCGACCGCCCCGCTGTGGAGGGAACCGGCTCGGGGGAGTCGCCGAGCGAGTCGAACCGGGAGGCGCACACCACCACCGAGCTGGTGGAGTTGCAGCTCGGCAAGGCGGCCGACGCGCCGCTGTGCATGACGTGTGGCACGAAGATGCGTCCCGCCGGGTCGTGCTATGCGTGCGAGGGCTGCGGAGCCACCTCCGGGTGTAGCTGAGGGCCGGTGGTGTGGCGGCGGGAACTCTGCCGCCACACCACCGCTTCCCGGTGGCGAACCCTTTCGGGACACTCCCGCAGGGTGATCCTCAGTCCTGCCGCGTCGACGAGGTTCCGCCGGTCCGGTGGACGCGGTAGGTGAGGTGATCGGCGTTTGGGGTGGAGACCGAGTCCGTCCTGGTCAGGGTCAGCGGGCTCGGTGGCCGCTCGCCACTCGCGGGAAAGAGCGGGGTGCCTCCGCCGAGGATGGCGGGCACGAGGTGCACGGTGAGCGTGTCCGCGAGTCCGTCGAGAAGCGCGCTCCTGGCGGTGGCCCCGCCGCCCATGATCACCACATCGCGCTCACCCGCCGCGTCGCGGGCCCGTTCCAGGGCCGCTGCGAGCCCTTCGGTGACGAAGGTGAAGCGGTCGCGCAGCCGCACGGTGCCGGGTACCGAACCCGTGACAACGAACACCGGCGGTGCTTGGTCCGGCTCCCGTTCGGCACCGTAGCCGACGTTGTGGTCCCAGCCGTGCGGACCGTCCACGAACTCGAACGTTCGCCGTCCCATGACGACGGAGCCCGTGCGCGCGGTGGCGGCGTCGATGACGGCGTGGTCGCGGTCGGTGGCGCCGTCGCGTGCCCAGTGGTGCAGAACCTCACCCGCAGGGCCGACACCGTGGCGCAGGTCGGCTCCCGGCGCGGTGACGTAACCATCGAGTGAGATCGAGATGTCCACGACGATGCGTTGGCCCATGCCGCCTCCTTAGTAACTGATTGGTTGATAAACCACAAGGTAGATCACAGGCTCCCGTGGTTGTCCAGTGGCTCCTGCTACGCTTCCTTCATTATGTACTGATCGATACAAAATATGGAGGAACGCGGTGCCTCGTGCCGTCTACGTGCTCTCGTTAGGCATCTTCACGATGGTGACCAGCGAGTTCGCTGTCGCTGGTCTGCTCTCACCCGTGGCCGTCGGGCTTGGTGTGTCCGTGTCCCAGGCCGGCTACCTGATCACCGCGTTCGCCGCTGCCATGGCCCTCGGCGGGCCGGTGCTCACGGCGGTGCTGTCGCGGGTACCGCCCAAGACGGCACTCATGGCTCTGTTCGGTGTGTTCGGGGCGGGCAACGTACTCGCCGCACTGTCGCCGAACTACGCGCTGATGCTTCTGGCCCGCGTCGTCACCGGCGCGGCGGCGCAGGCGTTCTTCGGCCTCTCCGTGTCCCTCGCCGCACGCCTGACCCGGCCGGAGGTGCGGGGCAGGGCCGTCGCGGTGGTGATGAACGGGCTCATGCTCGGCACCCTTCTCGGGCTCCCGATGTCCACCGTGGTGGGAGAGCGATTCGGGTGGCGAGCGGCGTTCTGGGCCGTCACCCTGCTCGCCGCCGTCGCGGCCGTGGCCACCGCCATCGGGCTGCCGCGCCTGGCGGCGGCAGGCGCCGAGCGCTTCGGCGATCAGCTCGACGTGTTCCGGCGTCGCGCTCTGTGGCTGGCGTTGGCCACCAGCACGCTGGTGATCGGGGCCACCTTCGCCGCGTTCAGCTACTTCACCCCGATCCTGACCGACATCACCGGCTTCGCCAGCGGCACGGTGCCGCTGTTGCTCATCGCGTACGGCGCGGCCACGGTCGTCAGGAACTTCGTGGTGGGGCGGCTGGCCGATCGCCACGACGTCGCGGTCCTGGCGGCTGGACTGGCGCTGAACGCCGTCTTTCTGACCGGCTTCGCCCTCTACGCCGACGTCGGTCCGCTCGCGGTGGCTGCCATGATCGGCATCGGGCTCGTCGGCGTCACCATGAATCCCGCGATGGCGACCCGGGTCCACCGGGCCGGCAACGCCGGTCCGCTGGTCAACACCGTCCACGGATCGTTCATCACGTTCGGAGTGATGATCGGCTCGTTCGCGGGCGGCCTCGCCATCGACTCGGTCGGCCTGCGCGGACCGCTGTGGCTCGGCGCCGTGCTGGCACTGGCCGGAATCGCCACCGTGTTGCCCGAGCTGCTGCGACGCGGGCGGCGCGCCGACCCCGCCGCGCCGCCCACCACGGCACCGGACATGCTCTGCGTGGCAGAAAGCTAGCCGCCCGAGCCGCCGTTCGCGCCACCGGCGTCGAGCCGCTGCCAGAGGAACGCGAAGACCAGTGCCCACTTGAACGCCAGTTGCGCGTTGTCCGCAGCCGCGCCGTGCCCGCCCTCGATGTTCTCGTAGTACGCGACGTCGTGGCCGTCACCGTGCATCAGCGCCATCATCTTCCTGGCGTGCGCGGGATGCACCCGATCGTCGCGAGTGGACGTCACGAACAACGTGGGCGGGTACGCGCGGTCACGGCGAACGTTGTGGTAAGGCGAGTAGCGGCGCAGGTACTCCCACTCGCCGGGGTCGTCCGGATCGCCGTACTCGGCCATCCACGACGCACCCGCGAGCAGGTTGTGATAGCGGCGCATGTCGAGCAACGGCACCTGGCTCACCACCGCACCGACGAGATCCGGGTACCGGGTGAGCATCACGCCGGTCAGCAGGCCGCCGTTGCTCCCGCCCTGGACCCCCAGCGCTTCCGGCGTCGTCTCCCCCCGCCGCACCAGGTCGCGCGCGACCGCGGCGAAGTCCTCGTACACCTTCAACCGGTTGGTCTTGACCACCTGACTGTGCCACTCGGGGCCGTACTCGCCGCCGCCCCGCAGGTTGGCCACCACGTAGGTCCCGCCGCGGGCGAGCCAGCCTCGCCCGACGACTCCGCTGTACGACGGGGTCAGCGACACCTCGAAGCCGCCGTATCCCGTCAGCAGTGTCGGGGCTGGGCCCGTTCGTTCGCGTGGCCCGACCACGAAGTACGGGATGCGGGTCCCGTCGTCCGAGGTCGCGAAGTGCTGGCTCACGTCAAGCCCGGAGGCGTCGAAGAAGGCCGGGGTCCGCTTCACGGGCACCGGCGCACCGGCCCCGACCTCGCCGCGCAGCAGTGCGGGCGGCTCGGTGTACCCGCTGGCCTCGACGAAGAACTCGTCGCTGTCGTGCGGGTCCGTGGCGACCAGGTCCACGGCGCCCGCCCGCGTGGTCGGCAACGGCTCGCAGCGCCAGCCGTCGGCGCCGGGGGTCAGGACCCGCAGCGTGGTGCTCACGTCCGCGAGCGTGCCGACGAGCAGGTGGTGGCGGGTCCAGGCGTAGTAGTCGAGCGAGGTGTGCGCGTCCGGTTCGAAGAGCACGGTCATCGACCGCTCGCCGTCCAGGAACTCCGACAGCGTCGTCGCCAGCAGCGCACCGGCCGGGTACCGGGTGCCGCCGACCAGCCACGGGCTGCGGGTCCGCACGAGCAGCCATTCCCGGTGCAGGGACGCCACCGCGTCGTCGGGGACCTCGATGCGCACGAACCCGCTCTCGGTGCGCAGGTGCAGCTCGGACCGGTAGAAGTCGAGTGCCCTGCGGACGGTGTCGCGCTCGAAGCCCGAGGTGGGGTCGTGCGTCGCCTGCACGGCCACGTCGTCCGGTTTGCCCTCGAACACCAGGGCGGCCTCCGGGAGCGGGGTGCCCCGTCGCCACTCCTTGACCAGCCGTGGATATCCCGAGCTGGTCAGCGAGCCCTCACCGAAGTCGGTGCCCACGAAGATCCGGTCCTCGTCGATCCAGCACACCGAACTCTTCGCCTCGGGCAGCGTGAACCCGTCGGTGACGAACTCGCGCCGTTCGAGGTCGTACTCCCGGACCACCGTGGCGTCGGCGCCGCCCCGCGACAGCTCGACGAGGCAGCGCCGGAAGCCGGGCCGCAGCACGGTCGCACCCTGCCAGACCCAGTTCTCGGACTCGTGCTCGGCCAACGCGTCCACGTCGAGCAGGACGTCCCATTCCGGGGCGTCGGTGCCGTAGGAGTCCACGGTCGTACGCCGCCACAACCCGCGCGGGTGGGCGGCGTCGCGCCAGAAGTTGTAGAGGTACTCGCCGCGGCGGCGGACGTAGGGGATGCGCGTGTCGGCGTCGAGCACGTCGCGCAGCTCGTCCCGCAACGCCGTGAACTGCTCGCCCTCGCCGTACCGGCGCACCGCCTCGGCGTTGTGCCCCCGCACCCAGTCGAGCGCGTTCTCTCCGGTGACGTCCTCCAGCCAGCGGTGCGGATCGTCCACCGCGTCCGGGTCAAGCTCGTTCATGCCGCCAGTCTGCCAGCCGAGCCAGGGACCCCGACCGGGTGACATCGGGTGGTCGCCCACGGAAGCACACCCGCGGTGACCCGACGGCGAGCGCGCGACCCGAAGGAGTCGCGCGGCTCACCCGGAGTGGTGAGGGCGGTCATGCTCCCGGTGGGCCCGAAGCCAACGATAGTCGGATCGTGTCGATCTCTGCTTGACAGGCGGCACGGCCCCGGCAATGGTCAACACCATTCTGGTCGCCGCCGTCCGATCTGGGGGCTTCGTGAGGCTCAAGCGTGTGTCGATGATCCTGTCCGCCCTCGTGGTGGCGCTGCCGCTCGCCGCGGTGACGGCGGGCGCCGACCCGGTGCCCGAGCCGGTCTTCTCCGACGGGCAGGCGCAGCCCGTGTTCGACCCCGAGGACGTGATCCGCGAGCACGTGTGGGTCGGCGCCGGGGTGGACAGCGACCACGACGGGACGGAGGACGTGGTCCACGCCGAGATCGTGCGCCCCCGTGCCACGGACCACGGCCTGCGGGTTCCGGTCGTCTACCAGGCGAGCCCGTATTTCGCGGGCGGCAACCCGATCACCAATCACGACGTGGACCGGGAGCTGTACGTACCCGGCGGGCCTGCCGCCGAGATCACGTGGCGTTACCAGGACTACTTCCTCGCCCGCGGCTTCGCCGTCGTCTACGCCGAGTCGCTCGGCACGGGACGGTCCACGGGATGTCCCACCACGGGAGGGGAGAACGAGACGCTCGGCGCGGCGTCCGTGGTCGACTGGTTGAACGGGCGCGCGACCGGCCGGGACGCCGACGGCCAGCCGCGCACCGCCGACTGGTCGACCGGGCGCACCGCGATGATGGGCGTGTCGTACAACGGCACACTGCCCAACGCGGTCGCCACCACGGGCGTGGAGGGCCTGGAGACCATCGTGCCGATCGCGGCGATCTCAAGCTGGTACGACTACTACCGGGAGAACGGTGCCGTGGTCGCTCCCGGCGGCTACCAGGGCGAGGACGCGGACGTGCTCGCCGAGTACGTCTACACACGCGAGGACGCGGAGATCTGCCGACCGGTCATCGACGACCTCGCCGCGGAGCAGGACCGCCTCACCGGGGACTACAGCGAGTTCTGGGACGAGCGCAACTACCTCGACGACGTCCCCCGGATCGAGGCCTCGGTGCTCGCCGTCCACGGGCTGTCCGACTGGAACGTCACCGTCAGCCAGGTGGCCGAGTGGTACGGCGCACTGGCCGAGCACGGGGTCGAACGCAAGATCTGGCTGCACCAGTCGGGCCACGCCGACCCGTACTCGCTGCGCCGGGACGAGTGGCTCACCACCCTGAACCGGTGGTTCAGCCACTACCTGTACGACGTCGACAACGGTGTCGAGACCGAACCCCGGGCCACGATCCAGCGCGAGGACGGGTCCTGGACCGAGGAGGCCGACTGGCCCGCTCCGGGCACGGCCGACTCGACCCTGCGCCTGGGTGAGGGCGGCGGCGACCGTGGTGGCCTCGGCCTGCGGCCCGAGCGGGGCCGGCCCACGTTCGAGTGGCTCAGCGATGACGCCACGAAGACCGTGGAGGAACTGGCGGACGCGGCGTCGTCGTCACACCGGCTGTCCTACGGCACCGAGGCCGCGCGCACGGACGTCCGGCTGAGTGGCACGCCGTCGGTGCGGCTGCGGCTCAAGTTCGACCGGCCCGCCGCCAACGTCACGGGTGTGCTCGTCGACCGCGCCCCGGACGGTTCCTCCCACGTGATCACCCGGGGATGGGCCGACCCGCAGAACCGCCACCGCGACGACCGGACGCAGCCGCTGCGGCCGGGAGTGCCGTACTGGCTGTCATTCGACCTCCAGCCTCAGGACTACGTGCTGGCCGAGGGACACCGGCTGGAGTTCGTTCTGCTCTCCAGCGATCACGACTTCACGCTGCGGCCCGGTCCCGGTACCGGAATCGGGCTCGAGGTGACCCGGTCGACGGTGACGGTTCCGGTGGTCGGCGGCACGGCGTCGATGTGGCAGGCGTTCTCGCACCGGTGAGCGCGAGTCCCTAGCACACCGGTACGACAACTCGGTGTGCTCGGGACCTCGGTTGTCCACATCGCGCTCGGCCCGTCCACAGATTCCCTTCCCGCCCCCACCCCACAGCCGGTCCCGTCCATCGTGGAGCCATGACTTCTTCCTCCACGACGGACTTCACCTCGACCGACGACGACACCGGCAGCACCGTCGACCTGCGTGATCCCGGCGAGCTCCTCGCGGCGCTTCCGCACCTGCTCGGGTTCGAACCCGTCGAATCCCTGATCCTCATCGGGCATCGCGGTGAGGGCGGCAAGCGCATCGGCAACGTCGTCAGGGCCGATCTCCCCGAGCCCGGCGGTGAGGTGGCACTGGCACAACGACTACTGGATCCGGTGGCGCAGGACTCGGTCGCCGTGACGGCGGCGGTCGTGGGACGGCGGCGTCCGGGGGCGTCCGTGCCGCCCTCGGGGTCCGCGGTGGCCGCGGTCGGTGAGGTCTTCGCGCGCTGCGGCCTCCCGTTGGTCCACGCGCTCTGGGCGCCCGAGATTCGCGCGGGGGCACCCTGGCGGTGCTACGAGGATGCCTGCTGTTCGGGGCACCTACCGGATCCCCAGGGCACGGTCATGGCCGCCATCACCACCCATGCCGGGCTCGTCACTCACGCCAGCCGGGCGGCCATGGCGCGCCAGCTCGACCCGGTGGACCCGGAGGTGCTCACGCGCCGGACCGCGCTGCTGCGCCGCAGGGCAGCGCACGGTCGGCAGGACGACGAAGCCGCGTTCCGGCGTGGCCGGGCGGCGATACGCACGGCGCTCGCGCGCACCCGGGACGGCACGTTCACCGTGTCGGACACCGAGGTGGTCGAACTCGCCGCCGCCCTCGCGGTGCCCTCGGTGCGGGACGCGTGCCTGGCGACGGCGTTGCCCGCAGGCGGGGCGCTCGCGCTCGTCGCGGAACGGCTGTGGCTGCGTCTCACCCGGCACACACCTGCCCCCGAGCGTGCTCAGCCCGCGACTCTGCTCGCGTATTCGGCCTACGTACGAGGGGAGGGTGCGTTCGCCGGTATGGCACTGGAGGTGGCGCGCGAGTCGGACCCCGAGCACCTGCTGGCACAACTGCTGAGCCAGGCACTCGACCACGGGTTGCCACCCGAGACCATCGCCGGCCTCGCCAGGACGTGCGACGTGGAGCCCATCTGGGAGCACGGGGAGGCCGGGACGCCGGAGCAGTCCGCGAACTAGGGCCCGCTCAGCCCGGAGCGCCCTACCGGGCCTGCCGCTGCTGGGTGAACTCCCAGGCGTCGGCCACGATGCCCCGCAGTTCGGTGTGCTGCGGCTTCCAGCCGAGGCGTTGCTGCGCCTTGTCGCTGGCCGCCACCAGCACCGCGGGGTCGCCGGCACGGCGCTGTGCGACCGCTGCGGGGATCGCGTGACCCGTGACCTCGCGGCACGCCTCGATCACCTGTCGCACCGAGAACCCGGTGCCGTTGCCGAGGTTGAAGATCTCGTGCTCACCCGGGGTGGCATGAGCCAGCGCGAGCAGGTGCGCGTCCGCGAGGTCCACCACGTGGATGTAGTCACGCACGGCGGTCCCGTCGTCGGTCGGGTAGTCGTCGCCGTAGATCTGGACCTGGTCACGGTGCCCGGTCGGGACCTGCAAGATCAGCGGGACCAGGTGCGTCTCGGTGGTGTGCCGCTCACCGAGTTCGCCGTAGGCACCGGCGACGTTGAAGTACCGCAGGCTCACGGCGGCGAGCCCGTGGGCACGCGCGTAGCTTGTGATCGCGTGGTCGATGGCCAGCTTCGTCGCGCCGTAGGTGTTGGTCGGGTCCGTGGCCGCCGTCTCGGGAATCGGCGAGACCTCCGGTTCGCCGTAGGTGGCCGCGGTGGACGAGAACACCAGCCGGGGCACGCCGTGCGTCCGCATCGCGTCCAGAAGCCGTAGGGAGGTGAGTACGTTGCCGCGCCAGTAGGTGCCGGGGTCCTGCATCGACTCCCCGACCAGGCTCTTCGCGGCGAAGTGCAGCACGCCGTCGAAGCCCTCGGCCAGCAGTGTGCTCGCGACCTCCGCGGCGTCGCCCTGGACGAACCGGGCCCCCTCGGGAACGGCGTCGGCGTGGCCGGTCGACAGATCGTCGATGACCGTGACCTCGTGTCCCGCTTCGAGAAGCCGTGCCGTACACACGCTGCCGATATAGCCTGCGCCGCCGGTGACGACCAGTTTCATGGGCGTGCTCGACGTCGTGGTGTCGCTGGGCATTCGTGCGGGCCCTTTCTCGAACGGGAAGAACGGTTCGGTTCTACGAGGCGACAGTGTGCACCCCGTCCCGCCCTCCGCGGAGGGCGGGGTCCGGGGCCGCGACAGTCTCAGGGGGTCGCGGCGCAGCGTCCCGCACCCGGGGACGGCACCGCGGGAAAGAGGCGGGGCGGGCGGAGCCGCGCGTCGCGAAATCCCCGGCGTAACGCGGACTCCACCGAGGCGCGCGCATCGTCGGGCACGAGGGCGATCGCGGAACCGCCGAAACCTCCACCGGTCATGCGGGCGCCCAGCGCTCCGGCAGAGCGTACAAGATCGACTGCGAGGTCGAGTTCGGGGGAGGACACCCGGAAGTCGTCCCTGAGGCTGTCGTGGGAGGCGTCGAGGGCACTGCCGATGTCGGCGTAGCGCCCTTGACGTAACAGGCGGACCACGCTCAGTACCCTGGCGTTCTCGGTCACCACGTGCCGGACGAGCGGGCGGGACTCCTCCGGCAGCGCCGCCAGTACGTCCGGGAGACGGGGGCGGTCGAACTCGCCGAGTGAACCGGTGCCGAGCAGCCGCATGGCGTGGTCGATCGACCGCCGCCGGTCGGCATAACCGGACTCACTGTGGCGGTGGCGGGCCCGGGTGTCGATGACGAGCACCGTGAGACCGGTGGCGGCCGCGTCGAAGGGCACCTGCTCCCGTCGGCCGGACCCGGTGTCGAGGAACAAGACGTGGCCACCGACGCAGCACAGGGAGGCTGTCTGGTCCAGCACACCGGTGGGGACACCGACGAACTCGTTCTCCGCCCGTTGCGCCCACCCCGCGATGGTGGCGCGCTCGTCGTCGTCCGGGTCCCCGTGCCCGTTGCCCGCGAGCAACGCCAGCGCGGTCGCGCACTCCAGCGCGGCGGACGAGGACAGCCCGGCACCGGTCGGAACGTCACCCGCGAGCACGAGGTCGGCTCCGCGGGACATACCCAGCTCGCGCAGCACCCACGCGACACCGGCTACGTACGCGGCCCATCCGGTCGGCGTGCCGGGGGTGAGGTCCGGCACCCGCATTGGCGGGGCGTGCTGGATGCGGCGGTCGGAGCCGAGCGTCGCGACGGTGAGTGTGGTGTCGTCGCGGAACCGGGCCGCGACAGCGGTGCGGTGGGGCAGCGCGAACGGCAGGACGTACCCACCGCTGTAGTCGGTGTGCTCGCCGACGAGGTTGACGCGGCCGGGGGCGGCCCACACTCCTTCCGGTGCCTCGCCGTGCACGGCACGGAACGACGCCGCGGCCAGGCGCGCGGCGTCGCTCGTTTCCGGGGGCGCGGTGTTGTTCACCGGTGCCTTTCGACAGAGCCCGGTCCGCGTACGGGTCCGGGAGCGTCCGCGTGTTACCGCGTCTGGGCCAGCACGGCGTGCAGTGCCGTCGTCGGGATACGCGCGGAGGAGGCCTCGTCGAAGACCTCGACCGTCGGATCACCACTGACGATCTTGCCGATCTTCACGCGGCGACCCGGTACGATCCCGACCGAGCGCAGCTCGCCCATGAGGTCCTCGTCGAGCTGGACGTGCTCGGCGATCCGGCGGATCTCCACCTGGCCGCCGCCCGATTTGGCCACATCGTCCAACCGCACCAGGTCGGCCTCGGCGGGTGGAGCGGGCTCACCCGCGTCCAGCTTGTCGAGACCCGGGATCGGGTTGCCGTAGGGCGAGGTGGTCGGGTTGTTGAGCAGCGCGACGAGCTTGCGTTCGACCGCTTCGCTCATCACGTGTTCCCAGCGGCACGCCTCGTTGTGGACGTGCTCCCACTCCAGCCCGATGACGTCGACGAGCAGTCGCTCGGCGAGCCGGTGCTTCCGCATGACCGCGACAGCCAGCTCGCGGCCGTGGTCGGTCAGCTGCAGGTGCCGGTCGTCGGCCACCACCACCAGACCGTCCCGTTCCATGCGCGCCACCGTCTGGCTCACGGTGGGGCCGCTCTGATGCAACCGCTCCGCGATACGAGCGCGAAGCGGTACGACCCCCTCCTCCTCGAGCTCGTAGATGGTGCGCAAGTACATCTCGGTTGTGTCGATGAGATCGTTCACGCCTGTCCCCTTTGTTCGCCCTAATCATGGTAGTGGCTGGTACCGACGTCGAAGGCAGGCGATCAGGCATTCCCGCGCGCCATCCCGCCCGTGATGCCGCTGCGCGGGCAGGATGGCCACATGAGACCGCTTCTCTCGACCGCCGATCTGGCCGAACTGCTGGACACCGAGCACCCGCCGACGGTGCTCGACGTGCGCTGGCGGCTGAACGGGCCGCCGGGACGTTCCTCCTACGAACAAGGGCACGTGCCCGGAGCCGTATTCCTGGATGTCGAGCACGACCTGGCCGGTGAACCGGGTGCCGCGGGGCGGCATCCGCTGCCCGACCCCGCGACACTGCAACACGCCCTGCGCTCGGCGGGAGTGAGTACCGGGAGCGTGGTGGTCGCCTACGACGACGGTGACGGATCCGTGGCGGCCCGCGCGTGGTGGTTGCTGAGGTGGGCCGGGCATCGCCGGGTGGCGGTGCTCGACGGTGGGTTCGCTGCCTGGACGGCGGAGCGGCGCGCGGTCAGCACGGTCATCCCGCGGCCCCGGCACGGCGACGTGGTGGTGGAGCCGGGTGCGATGCCGGTGCTGGACGCCGACGGCGCGGCGCGCACGGCTCGTGGCGGTGTGCTGCTCGACGCGCGGGCGCCGCAGCGTTACACCGGGGAGTCCGAGCCGGTCGATCCGAGGGCCGGGCACGTCCCCGGTGCCCGCAACGCGCCGTTCGCGGCGCACACCGGTGACGACGGCCGGTGGCGCTCCGGTACGGAACTCGCGCGGCATTTCGATGCGCTCGGCGTGGGTGAGCAGGCCGAGGTCGGGGTGTACTGCGGTTCCGGCGTCACGGCGTGCTCGGTGGTGCTCGCGCTGGAGGTCTCGGGCCGCGACCGCCCGGCCGCGCTCTACGCGGGCTCGTGGTCGAACTGGGTCGCGGACCCGGACCGTCCCGCCGCCACCGGGCCCGCTCCCGGCCCGGCCACGCTCTAGGCTCTCGAGTCATGTCGAGTTCGGCCGTGGTGTGGGATCCCGCAGTGCTCGCCTACAACCTGGGCGAGGACCATCCGTTCAATCCCGTGCGCCTCGACCTGACGGTCCGGCTGGCCACCGCGCTCGGGGTGCTGGACGACGTGCCGCTGCTCGTGCCCGAGCCGGTCGCGGAAGAGGATCTGTTCCGCGCGCACACCGCCGAGTACCTGGCCGCGGTCAAACAGGCGCCGATGGTGGGCTGGGACGTCGGGCACGGTCTCGGCCCGCCCGACAACCCCGTGTTCACCGGTATGCACGAGGCGTCGTCGCTGGTGGTCGGGTCGACACTGCTGGGCGCGCGTTGTATCGCGGAGGGCAGGGCGGACCGCGCGGTGAATATCGCGGGGGGCCTGCACCACGCGCGGCGGGACGCGGCGTCGGGGTTCTGCGTGTACAACGACTGCGCGGTCGCGATCTCGTGGCTGCTGGATCACGGTTTCGACCGCATCGCCTACGTCGACACCGACGTGCATCACGGTGACGGGGTGCAGGCGGCCTTCTACGACGACCCGCGCGTGCTCACGGTGTCGCTGCACCAGCACCCGTTCACCCTCTTTCCCGGCACCGGGTACTCGGCGGAGATCGGTGAGGGGCAGGCCCAGGGCAGCGCGGTGAACCTGCCGCTGCCGCCCGCGACCGGCGACTCGGGATGGTTGCGGGCGTTCCACGCGGTGGTGCCGTCGCTGCTGGCGGAGTTCCGCCCGCAGGTTCTCGTGACCCAGTGCGGGGTCGACTCGCACGACGAGGACCCGCTGGCCGATCTCGCGTTGTCGGTGGACGGGCACCGGGAGATCTACCGGACGTTGCGGGAGTGGGCCGACACCCACGCCGAGGGCAGGTGGCTGGCTGTGGGCGGCGGCGGTTACCAGTTGATCAGGGTCGTGCCGCGGTCGTGGACACATCTGCTGGCCACGGTGTTGGATCGCGACGTGGCGCCGGAGACGGCGTTGCCGCGCGACTGGGCCGACCACGTCCGTTCGCTCGCGCCGAACGCGGAGCTGCCGGTGCGCATGACCGACGGCGCGGGAGCGGCCGGTCCCGGCTTCGCGCGGTGGGGTGACGGACTGGACGATCCGGTGGACGTCGCCGTGCGGGACACGCGCCGGGCCGTGTTCCCGCTGCACGGACTGGACCCGGACGATCCGAGGGACTGAGGTGGGTGGAGCCGATGGCCGAGTCCGGGGACGAACGCCGGAGTGAACGGTCCGGGGAGACGCCAGAGGCCACCCGCGGGGACGGCGACGGGCGCGATCCCTTCGACTATCCCCGGCACTGGGAGGCGGACGTCGTGCTGGCCGACGGGCGGCCGGTGCATCTGCGTCCGATCGTGCCCACCGACGCCGACCGGATCGTGGCGCTGCACGCGCGCCTGTCCGAGCGCACGCGGTACCTGCGGTACTTCGGCGCCTATCCGCGCATCCCGGCCCGTGACCTGCGGCGTTTCACGACGGTCGATCACCACGACCGGGTGGCCTTCGTGACGTTGCTCGGCGACGACATCGTCGCGGTGGGGCGGTACGAGCGCCTGTCCGAGTCGTCGGCGGAGGTCGCGTTCGTGGTGGACGACGCGCACCAGGGCCGGGGTCTCGGTTCGATCCTGCTGGAGCATCTCGCGGCGGCGGCGTCGGAGTGCGGGTTGCGCCGGTTCGTGGCGGAGGTGCTGGCCGAGAACGCCGCCATGACGCGGGTGTTCCGGGACGCCGGCTACCAGGTGAGCCGGGCCTTCGAGGAGGGGCTGCTGCACCTGGAGTTCGACATCGATCCCACGGAGGAGTCGCTCGCCGTGGCGCGGGCTCGGGAGCAGGCGGCCGAGGCGCGCAGCGTCCACAACCTGCTGCACCCCCGGTCGGTGGCGGTGATCGGTGCCTCCACCGACTCCACCAAGATCGGCTACGCGGTCCTGTCGAACTTGCTGGCCGCGGACTTCGCGGGACCGGTGTACCCCGTCAATCCCGAGCACGTCGCGGTGCGCGGCGTGCGTGCGTACCCCTCGGTGCTGGACATCCCGGACCCGGTCGATCTGGCCGTGGTGTCGGTGCCCGCGGACCAGGTGGAGGCAGTGCTCGACGGAGCGCTCGCGAAGGGTGTGCAGACCCTGGTGATCGTCTCTGCCGGGTTCGCGGAGGCGGGTCCGCACGGGCTGCACGCCGAACTGCGGCTGGTGGGTGAAGCCAGGGCTCACGGGATGCGGGTGGTCGGCCCGAACGCGCTCGGCGTGTTGAACACCGATCCGGCCGTGCGGCTGAACGCCACGCTGGCGCCGAAGCTGCCCGGGCGGGGGCGCACGGGTTTCTTCTGCCAGTCGGGCGCGCTGGGCATCGCGATCCTCGCCGACGCGGAGGCCAGGGGCCTGGGGCTGTCCACGTTCGTGTCGGCTGGCAACCGTGCCGACGTCTCCGGCAACGACCTGCTGCAGTACTGGGAGACCGACCCCCGCACCGACGTGGTGCTGCTGTATCTGGAGTCGTTCGGCAACCCGCGCAAGTTCGCCCGGCTCGCCCGGCGCCTCGCGCGCAGCAAGCCGGTGGTGGCGGTGAAGTCGGGAAGGCACGCGGTGCGACCCCAGCTGGCGGCGACCTCCACCGAGATCGACGAGTCCAGCGTGCAGGCCCTGTTCGAGCAGGCCGGTGTGGTGCGGGTCGACACGCTGGCGCAGTTGTTCGACACGGCGCTCGTGTTCGCGAACCAGCCGTTGCCCTCGGGCTCGCGGATCGGCATCGTCGGCAACTCGTCGGCGATCGCGTTGCTCGCCGCCGACACCGCACGCGCTCAGGGCCTGAGCCTCGGTGCCGAACCGGTCGACGTGGGCTCACAGGCGTCGCCGGACGCGTTCGCCTCAGCCGTGGGACAGGCGCTGTCCTCGCCCGAAGTGGACGCGCTCGTGGTGGTCTTCGTTCCGCCGGTGGCCACCCCGGGCACGGCCTACGCGAGAGCGTTGCGCGAGACGGTGCGCGCGGCGCAACTGGCTCCGGCGGCGCCGGAGAAGCCGATCGTGTCCACCTTTCTCGCGGCCGAGGGCGTGCCGGCCGAACTGGCCGTCACCGACGACGGCGGCACGGTGGAGTTCGGTTCGATCCCGTCGTACCCGAGTCCGGAACGTGCCGTGAACGCACTGGCGCGGGTGGCGCGCTACGCCGAGTGGCGGCGCAGGACGCAGGGAGCGCTGGCGCGCCCCGGAGACCTGCACCCGGAGCGGGCGCAGGAGATCGTGCGCGACCTGGCCGGCGACGACACCGTGGTCGTGCCGGTGGACGACATGGTGCGGTTGCTCGACTGCTACGGCATCCGCGTGGTGGCGTTCCGCGTGGTGTCGGGCGAGGACGACGCGGTGGCGGCCGCGGCCGAGCTGGGCTACCCCGTGACGCTCAAGGCGTTCGACGACACGTTGCGCGACCGGCCCGATCTCGCGGGCGTGCGGCTCGACCTGTCGTCGGCGGACTCGGTGCGGGTGGGCTACCGGGGACTGCGGGAGGTCTCCGGGCTCGATGACGTGTACGTGCAGCGGATGGCGCCGAAGGGGGTGTCGTGCGCGATCGGGCTGCAGGACGACCCGTCGTTCGGCACGCTCGTGTCGTTCGGGTTGTCCGGTGTCGTGAGCACGCTGCTCGGTGACCAGGCGTTCCGGGCGGTGCCGGTGACGGACGTGGACGCGGCGACGCTCGTGCGGGAGCCGAGGACGGCGCCGCTGCTGACGGGTTACCGGGGCGACGAGCCCGCCGATCTCGCCGCGTTGCAGGACCTCGTCCTGAGGGTGGCCGCGCTGGCCGAGGACCATCCCGAGGTGCGGTCGCTGGCACTGGACCCGGTGCTGGCCTCACCGGAGGGCGCCTTCGTCACGAACGCGCGCGTCGTGCTGGGGCCGTCCCCGTCGCGGCCCGACACCGGACCGCGACGGCTGCGGCAGATCGGCACTCCGCGCGGGGAGGCCGGTGGTCAGAATCCCGACGGGTCGACGGCGTAAACGGAGCGCCGGTCCGGATACTCGGTCAGCCCCCACAGCTGGTCACTCGGGCCCCAGTAGGACAGGTCCTCGGGCCCGACCGGCTGCGCGCCCGCGTGCCGGGTGGGGCCGCTCGTCGCCGTGAACGTGTGCAGCGAACCCCGGCTGCCCGACCCGGCGCTGGCCGAGACGTAGAACGTGTCGTCGATCGCCGTGGCTCCCTGCATGCTGTTGATGTCGACCCGGTACGCCTCGGTGGCGTGGGTGTAGCCGTCGGCCGATTCGCGGAACTTGCGGTCGGTGTAGTCGATGGGGAAGCGGACCACGCGGGTGCCCGTTCCATCGGCGTCGTACTCGGGCACCACCACGCTGTCGGGGGTGCTCGTGCGGTCGAGCGAGGCGGCCGAGAAGCGCAGGCGTGCCGTCCCGTCGGTGGTGGATGCCGTGAAGGTGTGGGCCTGCGGCAGCACGTAGCGGTAGTTGAAGGCGTGGTAGCTGCCGTCCGCCTGCCTGCCGATCCGGCTCTTGTCGCCGGTCGAGACCTGCCAGAGGTGACGCAGGTCGAACGCCCGGAAGCCGCCCCAGGTGTCGGCGACGTAGAGGAGGTGCCCGTAGGCGAAGATGCCGCCCGCGTGGACCGGGACGGGCCGGTAGTCGGGTTGCCCGGATCCGTTGACGTACGGCTCGACGAGGAGCACGTGCCGGTAGGCCGGTGCGGCCGGGTCCGAGTAGTCGACAAAGGACACACGGGCGCCCTTGTCGGGATCGCTGTGCCGGTAGTACCAACTCACGAACAGTGCGGTCTCGCCTTCGTAGGTACCGCTGCCGTAGGCGTCGGCCGTCGAGCTGATGCCCTGGGGGTACCAGTCGGCCGTGCCGTTGTCCCCTGAGTTCCAGCAGAACGCGGTGACCTGGTGCTCGGCGCCGGGTGAGCAACTCGTCGCCGACCGGTTCGCGCTGTCGAGCACGCTGCCGAACGACACGGTGGGCAGGAGGTCGTCGAGAAGCGAGATCGTCGGGTTGTACGGGCCCTCCGCCAGGCGGAAGTGCTCGGCCGGAAGTGTCGTCGGATCGGCGGTCGCCGCCGGGGCCTGCACCGTGGTGACGGTGGTGAGCGCGGCGGCGAGGGCCAGCAGTGCGGAGGCGGTTCCACGTCGGCTCATGAACCGACGGTAGGGGAACATCGACCGAGTTCACGAGCAGTTGGTGGAAAGTTGTCGTCCCGCTCTGGCACAATCCCCGGATCGGACCAGTGGCAGGTCGTGAAGGTAGGCACCCGGGCGAGCGGGCGGCTCAGCGCTGCGCTGGCCTGCTGGGTAACCTTCCGGCGTGTCTGTGAACAACGACGAGGCGCGCGCGCGGGGACGGTCACGCCAGGACGACCCTCCGAGGGCGGCGGTCGCACCGCCCCGGCCGAACCTGATCGAACCGGTGCCCCTGACGACGCTGGTGGCGCGGGCGGACGCGCGGCTGATCGCGGACCCCGTGACCGCCGACTCCGTGGTCGTCACCGGTGCGACCCTGCGGGCGCAGCAGGTGCTCCCGGGTGACCTGTTCGCCGCGCTGCCCGGTGCCCGGGCGCACGGCGCCGACTTCGCCGCCGACGCCGTGGCCGCGGGCGCCGTCGCCGTCCTGACCGACGAGGACGGGGCCGAGCGGCCCGCGGTGCGGGACTCCGGCCTGCCGGTGATCGTGCACTCCGACCCGCGCGGGGTACTCGGTGCGGTGGCGGCCTGGGTCTACGGCGAGCCGTCGCTGACGCTGTCCGTGCTGGGCATCACCGGCACGTCGGGCAAGACCACGACCAGTTACCTCGTGGAGTCGGGCCTGCGCGCTGCCGGGCACCACACCGGACTCATCGGCACGGTCGAGACGCGCATCGGCACCGAGCGGCTGGCGAGCGCGTTCACGACCCCCGAGGCGCCGGATCTGCAGGCGTTGTTCGCCGCGATGGTGGAACGCGGGGTCACGCACGTGGCGATGGAGGTCTCCAGCCACGCGCTCGCGCTGGGACGGGTCAACGGCACCCGCTTCACCGTGGGTGCCTTCACGAACCTGTCGCAGGACCACCTCGATTTCCACCGCGACATGGAGGACTACTTCGCCGCCAAGTCGTTGCTGTTCGACGGTCGCTCCACCCACGAGGTCGTCGTGCTCGACAGCGCGTGGGGGCAGGCACTGGTGACCCCGCAGACGGTCACCGTGTCCACCGAGACCGACAGCGACGCGGCCTGGCGTGCCGACGACATCGCGCTCACGCCCACGGGCGAGCAGTCGTTCACGCTGCACGCGCCGGACGGGCGCGCCGCGAAGGCGACGCTGCCGTTGCCCGGTGAGTTCAACGTCGCCAACGCGGTGCTGGCCGCCGCCGTGCTCGACACCGTGGGTGTCGGCCTCGACGACATCGTGGCCGGTCTCGCCTCGGTCGAGGTGCCCGGCCGGATGGAGCGGGTCTATCTGGGTCAGCCGTTCACGGCGGTCGTCGACTACGCGCACAAGCCCGCGGCCGTGACGCAGGCGCTCGCGGCACTGCGGGCGCGCACGGAAGGCCGGATCATCACGGTCCTGGGCTGCGGTGGCGACCGGGACACCGCCAAGCGCCCGATGATGGGCGAGGCCGCGGTGCGGGGCAGCGACCTGGTGATCGTCACGGACGACAACCCGCGCAGCGAGGACCCGGCGGTGATCCGGGAGGCCATGCTCGCGGGGGCGCGTGCCGTCGGTCCGTCCGAGGGCTGCGAGGTCCGGGAGATCGGGGACCGTCGTGAGGCCATCTCCGCCGCGGTCGCCCACGCCGAGGCGGGCGACGTGGTGCTCGTGGCGGGCAAGGGGCACGAGACCGGGCAGGAGGTCGCGGGTGTCGTCCACCCGTTCTCGGACCGGGACGAACTGGAAGCCGCGATCCGGGAGAGGCTGGGTGAGCCGCAATGATCGAACTCACGCTGGATGAGATCGCCGGAATCGTGGGCGGGCGGCTGCACCGCGCTGAGGGGCACGAGCGGGTCACCGGGACCGTGGAGTTCGACTCGCGCGCGCTCACCCGGGGCGGGCTGTTCGTCGCCCTCCCGGGCGAGCGGGCCGACGGGCACGACTTCGCGGCCACCGCGATGGACGCCGGAGCGGCGGGAGTGCTCGCGGCCCGCGAGGTGCCGGCGCCGTCGGTGATCGTGCCACCACTCCCGGAGGGCGAGGCACACGCCCGCTCGGTGGCGCTCACGGGTGACACCGACGGCTCCGGAGCCGCCGTCCTCGCCGCGCTCGCCGCGCTGGCGCGGCATGTCGTGACCCGCCTGTCGGAGACCGGCTTGACGGTGGTGGGCGTGACGGGCTCGTCCGGCAAGACCTCGACCAAGGACCTGATCGCGCAGGTGCTGGAACCGCTCGGCCCCACCGTCGCGCCGCCGGGGTCGTTCAACAACGAGCTCGGCCACCCGTGGACGGCCCTGCGCGCCGACGCGCGCACCCGGCATCTCGTGCTGGAGCTGTCGGCGCGCGGGCCGGGGCACATCGCGCAGCTGGCCTCCGTCGCACCGCCCCGCATCGGCGCGGTGCTCAACGTCGGCAGTGCCCATGTCGGCGAGTTCGGCTCGCGCGAGGGCATCGCGCGGACGAAGGGGGAACTCGTCGAGGCGCTGCCGCCGGACGGTGTCGCCATCCTCAACGTGGACGACCCGCTCGTGGCGGCGATGGCCGAGCGGACCAGCGCGCGCGTGGTCGGTGTCGGCGAGGGGCCCACGGCCGACGTGCGCGCGGAGAACGTGCGGCTCGACGAGCACGCGCACGCGACGTTCGACCTGGTGGCCGGAGGCGAGCGTGCCGAGGTGACGTTGCGGCTCGTCGGTGAGCACCACGTCGGCAACGCGCTGACCGCCGCGGCCGTCGCGCTGGAGGTGGGCACTCCGCTGGCCGACGTCGCCGGTCGGCTGGGCACGGCGACGCGCCGGTCGGGGCGGAGGATGGAGGTCACCACCCGCCAGGACGGCGTCACGATTCTCAACGACTCCTACAACGCGAACCCGGAGTCGATGCGGGCCGCGTTGAAGACTCTGGCCTCCATGACCGCGCAACGACGATCTTGGGCGGTCCTCGGTGTCATGGGCGAACTCGGTGCCGATAGCGTGTCCGCGCACGACGACATCGGTCGGCTCGCCGTCCGGCTGAACGTCAGCCGGCTCGTCGTGGTGGGCGAGCAGGCTGCCGCCATGCACCACGGCGCGAGCCACGAAGGTTCATGGGGAGAGGAGTCGGTCCTGGTACCGGACACGGACGCCGCCGTCGCGCTGCTGCGCGCGCACGTGCGGCCCGACGACGTGGTTCTTGTCAAGGCATCGAAGGCCGCCGAGTTGTGGCGGGTGGCCGACGCGCTGGTGAAGGAGGACGGAGGCGCGTGAGGCGATACGACTCACCGCATGACGGCACAGGCGACGACGATCGCGGCACACGGCTCGGGAGGATTCCAGCGTGATCAGCATCTTGATCGCGGCCTCCGTGGGGCTGGGCGTCTCCATCCTGCTCACGCCGTACCTGATCCGGTTCTTCTCGAAACAGGGTTTCGGGCAGGAGATCAGGGAGGAAGGCCCCGAAGGGCACCGGTCGAAACGCGGCACACCGACCATGGGCGGGGTCGCCATCATCGTGGCGATGGTGGTGGGCTACTTCGTCGCCCACCTCGTCGACTTCTGGCGCGGCACCAGCAATGACGGTCCCACGGTCTCGGGCCTGCTCGTGCTGTTCCTGTCCGTGGGGCTGGGCATCGTCGGGTTCCTCGACGACTTCATCAAGATCCGTAAGCAGCGGAATCTCGGGCTGAACAAGACGGCCAAGCTGGTGGGCCAGCTCCTGGTCGCCGTCGCGTTCGCCATCCTGGTGCTGCAGTTCCCCGACGACAACGGGCTGACTCCCGCGTCGCAGAACCTGTCGTACGCCAGGGACATCGAGCTGATCCTGCTGCCGGTGCCGATCTTCGTCCTGTTCTGCTACCTGCTGGTGTCGGCGTGGTCGAACGCGGTGAACTTCACCGACGGTCTCGACGGACTCGCGGGTGGCGCGGGCGCGATGGTGCTGGCGACGTACGTGGTGATCTCGTTCTGGCAGGCCAGGCTGAGCTGCGTCGAGGCGTTCCAGCCCGCGTGCTACAACGTCCGCGACCCGCTCGACCTCGCCGTCGTCGCGGCGGCGGCGACCGGTGCCTGCGTGGGCTTTCTGTGGTGGAACGCCGCACCCGCGAAAATCTTCATGGGTGACACGGGCTCCCTCGCGCTCGGTGGACTCGTCGCGGGTCTGTCGATGACGACCCGCACGGAGTTGCTGGCGATCGTCATCGGCGGTCTCTTCGTCGTCGAGATGATCTCGGTCGTGTTGCAGATCGCCGTGTTCCGGACCACCCGGAAGCGGTTGTTCCGCATGGCGCCGTTCCATCACCACTTCGAGTTGGCAGGCTGGGCGGAAACCACCGTCATCATCCGGTTCTGGTTGCTGGCGGCCATCTGCTGCATGTTCGGTCTCGGCCTGTTCTACAGCGAACAGCTGGGTCTCGGAGGAGGGTGAGCCGAATCATGGATCTCGCCGGGGCCGACGTCTGCGTGGCCGGTGCCGGAGTCACCGGCCGCTCGGTGGCCGCCGCGCTCTCCGGTATGGGCGCGCGGGTGACGGTGACCGATGCCGACGCGACCCGGCTCGGCGCGCTGTCGGAACTCGCCGGGGTGCGGCTCGTCCCCGGCCTGGCCGCGCCGCCGGAGGGGACGGACCTGGTCGTGACCAGTCCGGGCTGGCGGCCGTCGGCGCCGTTGCTGGCCGCCGCGGCCGACGCGGGCGTCGAGGTGATCGGGGATGTCGAGCTGGCCTGGCGGGTCGGCGCGGCGCGCCCCGATCCGCCGACGTGGCTGGCGGTGACGGGAACCAACGGCAAGACCACCACGGTGGGCATGGTGGAGTCGATGCTGCGTGCCGCCGGAGTGGACGCCGTGGCCTGCGGCAACGTGGGTTTCGCCGTGCTCGACGCGGTGCTCGCGGGACACTCCACACTCGCGGTGGAGCTGTCGAGTTTCCAGCTGCACTGGTCGAGCACGCTGGCGCCTGCCGCGTCGGTGGTGCTCAACGTGGCCGAGGACCATCTCGACTGGCACGGCGGCATCGCCGCGTACGCGGCGGCCAAGGGCACGATCCACCGCGGGTCGGCCACCGTCGTGGCCAACCTCGACGATCCGTGGTCCCGCACGCTGGCCGGCGAGTACGCGCCCGGGACCGCGCGCCGGGTCGGCTTCCGGCTCGGCAGTCCCGGGGCCGGCGAGCTGGGCGTGGTGGAGGAGCTGCTGGTGGACCGCGCCTTCGTGGCGGAGCCCGCGCGGTCGGCCGACGAACTCGCCACCCTCGCCGATGTCCGCCCCGGTGGCCCGCCCGGGGTCGCCAACGCGCTGGCCGCGGCCGCACTGGTGCGCGCGGTCGGGGTCGAGCCCGGCGCGGTCGCCGAGGGGCTGCGGCGCTTCCGGCCGGGTGCCCACCGGGCGGTCGAGGTCTCGGAGATCGACGGTGTGCGTTACGTCGACGATTCCAAGGCCACCAACCCGCACGCGGCGGCGGGGTCGCTGCTGGCGCACCCCAGCGTGGTGTGGATCGCGGGCGGGCTGCTCAAGGGCGCGTCGGTCGACGAGCTGGTCGCCGCCGTGGCGGACCGGCTGCGTGGCGTCGTGCTGCTCGGCACCGACGCGGGCCGCTTCGCCGAGGCGCTGGCGCGACACGCGCCGGATGTGCTGGTCCACCGGGTGTCTTCGGGCGACGATGAGCCCATGACTGCGGCGGTGACGGCGGCGCGCGCACTGGCGCGCCCTGGCGACTCGGTCCTGCTCGCGCCCGCTGCGGCGTCGATGGACCTGTTCCGCGACTACGCCGAGCGGGGCGAGGCGTTCGCGGCGGCGGTCGGCGGGCTATCGCGGTGACCGCGGCCGGCGCCGACCGCGGCGACGACCCGGTCGACTGGCGTCGCCGGATCGGGGGGCGTACTCCGGATCGGCGGCCCCGAGCCCGGTCGCAACGCCGCCCTGTGGTGACCCGCACCGCGCTCACCGCGTGGCTGTCGCGCCCGCTCGCGGACTTTCACCTGATCCTCGCGCTGTGCGGCACGCTCGGAGCGCTGGGCATCGTCATGGTGCTCTCGGCCTCGTCGGTGGCGTCGTTCGACCCGGACGGCGGCAGCAGTGTCTACGCGCTGTTCCAGCGGCACCTGGTGTTCATCGCCGTCGGTGCGGTCGCGTTCTGGCTGTGCGTTCGCGTACCCCTCGCCAGGGTCCGCACGTTGTCGGCCACGGCGATGGTCCTGTCGCTGGGCATGCTCGCTCTCGTGCTGACGCCGCTGGGTGCCCACCGGAACGGCTCGCAGGGCTGGTTCGTGGTGGGGCCGCTGTCGTTGCAGCCCGTGGAACTCGCGAAGGTGGCGCTGGCGCTGTGGGGGGCGCACATCCTCGTGGTGAAGTACGAGGTGCTGCACCAGTGGCGCCACTTGCTGGTGCCCGTGGTTCCCGCCGCGCTGGTGATGTTCGCGCTGGTGA
Source organism: Saccharomonospora piscinae (assembly GCF_005862235.1). Lineage (GTDB taxonomy): Bacteria > Actinomycetota > Actinomycetes > Mycobacteriales > Pseudonocardiaceae > Saccharomonospora > Saccharomonospora piscinae. The sequence goes on from NZ_VCEK01000003.1 coordinate 893,672, forward strand.
TGGCGCAGCCCGACCTCGGTGGCACCATCACCCTCGCTGTGGTGCTCCTGGCGCTGCTGTGGTTCGCCGGAGCGCCGAAACGGCTGTTCGCGATGATCATCGCCGGTGCGGTGATCGGTGCGGTCGTGCTCGCGCTGGTGGAGCCCTACCGGCTCGAACGTGTGACGTCGTTCCTCAACCCCGACGCCGATCCGCTGGGCACGGGAATGCAGGCGAACCAGGCGCTGTACGCCCTCGCCGACGGGGGACTGCTCGGCAAGGGTCTGGGCCAGGGGCAGTCCAAATGGATGTACCTGCCCAACGTGCAGCACGACTTCATCTTCGCGCTCATCGGCGAGGAACTGGGCCTCGTCGGGTGCCTCGTGGTGTTGGGCCTCTTCGGTCTGCTCTGCTTCATCGGACTGCGCATCGCGATCCGCAACCTCGATCCCTGGATTCGAATCGTGGCCGGCACGCTGACGACGTGGGTCGTGTCACAGGCCGCAGTGAACATCGGATACGTCGTGGGACTGCTCCCGGTCACCGGAGTGACACTGCCGATGATCTCGTACGGGGGAACGTCGCTGGTCGTGACCATGGCGCTGTTCGGTTTGCTGGCCAACTGCGCGCGGCACGAACCGGTGGCGGTGGCGGCACTGCGCACCCAGGGGCCGGGTAAGTTCGGACGCCTGATGCGACTGCCCGCGCCGAAGCCGTACCGGCCGCCCGCGCGGCGTCGCGGCGGAACCCGCACGGGCGTCGGCAGGGCCGGGCGTCCGGCGCCACGCGCGGAGCGGGCTGGCCGCGCCGTGGCAGGCGAACGCAGGCGCGGCGCACCGGAGTACGGTCGGCGCACAACGCCGCGTACGACGACGAGGCGGACGACGGCAGCGCGGCGAGGTCGCCGGTGAGCCGGTCCCGCCGCGCGTCCGGGTGAGGTGAGCGTGCCGCCGCGGGTGCGGTACGGGGAACGACTCTGGAGAAGGACGGACGTGACCGAGGCAAGGCCCGGCGACGCGGAGGCGTCGCGTGGACAGTCGCAGGTGGGCGACACGGTGAAGGATTCGAAGGACTCGAACCCCGCGCCCGAACCGGCCGTGGCGACACCGACCGTCGTTGTCGCGGGCGGCGGCACGGCGGGGCACATCGAACCGGCGATGGCACTGGCCGACGCGGTGCTCCGCCTGCGGCCCGGTGCCAGGGTCGTGGCGCTGGGCACGGAGCGCGGGCTGGAGAACCAGCTCGTACCCGCCCGCGGCTATCCCCTGGAACTCGTGCCTCCCGTGCCGATGCCGCGCAAGCCGACCGTGGACCTGCTGCGGCTGCCGGGCAAGGTGCTGAACTCGGTCCGGCGTACCAGGGAGGTCCTCGATCGGGTCGGCGCCGATGTCGTCGTCGGCTTCGGCGGCTACGTGTCGCTGCCCGCGTACCTCGCCGCCCGCGGCCGGGTGCCGATCGTGGTCCACGAGGCGAACCTGCACGCGGGCCTGGCGAACAAGGTCGGTGCCCGCTTCGCCGCGAAGGTCGTCGCCGCGGCGGCGGGGACGGCACTGCCCGGAGCGGAGGTGGTCGGCATCCCGCTGCGGCAGTCGATCACGAAGCTGGACAGGGCGGCCCTGCGTGCCGAGGCGCGGCGGCACTTCGGACTCGACCCCGACGCACCGACCGTGCTCGTCTTCGGTGGCTCCCAGGGTGCGCGGTCGATCAACACCGCCGTCTCGCAGGCGGCGGGCCGGTTCGCCGAGGCGGGTGTGTCGGTGCTGCACGCCCACGGCCCCAAGAACACGCTCGTGGTGCAGGAGTTCCCCGGCAGGCCGCCGTACGTGCCCGTGCCGTACCTGGAGCGGATGGACTTGGCGTACGCGGCCGCCGACCTGGTGGTGTGCCGATCGGGTGCGATGACGGTCGCCGAGGTGTCGGCGGTGGGCCTGCCCGCCGTGTTCGTCCCGCTGCCGCACGGCAACGGCGAACAGGCACTCAACGCGGGCCCCGCGGTGGAGGCCGCCGCCGCGCTGTTGGTGCCCGATGAGGAGTTGACGAGCGACAAGGTCGCCGAACTCGTGGTACCTCTGGTGACCGACCCCGAGCGGTTGTCGCGGATGAGCGCCGCCGCCGTCGGGCTGGGGCATCGGGAGGCCGACGAGGTTCTCGCCGGGATGGTGCTGGACCAGGCCGAACGGAGGGGTCGTTGAGCAGGGTGGTCATCGAGGGGGAAGGCTGGGTGCCATGACACTCGGGTCGCGGGAACTGCCCGCCGTGTTGCGCAGCGCGCATCTGATCGGGATCGGCGGTGCGGGGATGAGCGGAATCGCGCGCATCCTGCTCGCCAGGGGAGCACGGGTGTCCGGCTCCGATGCGAAGGATTCGCGCGCGTTTCTCACCCTGCGGGCGCAGGGCGCCCGCATCGAGGTGGGACAACGGGCGGAGAACCTGGGTTCGGACGGTGACGCGCCGTCGGCGGTCGTCGTGTCGACGGCGATCAAGGAGTCCAATCCCGAACTGCTCGCCGCCCGCGAGCGTGGGATCACCGTCCTGCACCGGGCCGAGGCGCTGGCTGCGCTGATGGAAGGCCACCGGGTCGCCTGTATCGCCGGAACCCACGGCAAGACGTCCACCACGTCGATGCTCACGGTCGCGTTGCAGCACTGCCGGCTCGACCCGTCGTTCGCCATCGGCGGCGACCTCAACGAGTCGGGCGCCAACGCCCACCACGGCGGTGGCGGGATCTTCGTGGCGGAGGCGGACGAGAGCGACGGGTCCTTCCTGTCGTACTCGCCGTCGGTCGCGGTGATCACCAACATCGAGCCCGACCACCTGGACCACCACGGTTCCGCGGATGCCTACAACGCCGTGTTCTCCGACTTCCTCGCGCGCGTCCGGCCGGACGGGGTGCTGATCGTCTGTGCCGACGACGGCCCCGCGGCGGAGCTGGCGGCGCGTGCCGAGCGGCAGGGTGTCCGGGTGCGCCGCTACGGCCGTGCCGCCACCGGCGACGCGGACGCCAGGGTGCTCGACTACGTCCCCGGTGAGGACGGCGGCACGGTCCGGGTCGGTCTCGGCGGTGCGGAACTGCGTGTCCGGGTGTCCGTGCCGGGCGAGCACATGGCGTTCAACGCCGTTGCCGCACTGCTGGCGGGCCTCGAACTCGGAGCCGAGAGCACCGATCTGATCGACGGGCTCGCGGCCTTCGGTGGCGTGCGGCGGCGCTTCGAGTTCAAGGGCCGGGCGGGTGACGTGCGGGTCTACGACGACTACGCCCACCACCCCACGGAAGTCGCGGCGCAGTTGAGGGCGGTGCGGCAGACGGCGGGTCCCGGCCGGGTCGTGGTGGTGTTCCAGCCGCACCTGTACTCCCGGACGAAGGCGTTCGCCACGGAATTCGCCGAGGCGCTGGGGCTGGCCGACGAGGTCGTGGTCCTCGACGTCTACGGCGCGAGGGAGGAGCCGGAGCCGGGGGTCACCGGCGAGCTGGTCGCCTCGCGGATCAGTGGTGCCGGAGCACACTACGAACCCGCGTTCGACCGCGCGGTCACGCTCGTGTCGCAGCTCGCGAAGCCCGGGGACCTCGTCGTGACGATGGGCGCGGGTGACGTCACCCAGCTCGGGCCCGAGCTGCTCGTCGAGCTGGACCGCCGGGACCGGTGAGGACGGCCCCGCCGTGGCCACGACGCGAGCGCCGACGAGGGAGCGGGCGAGACCGAGGCCGCGCGGATCGGCCTCGCGTCGTCGCCGCGCGCCGTCGCGGCAGCAGGTGGTGCAGCGACGGCGCATCGCCGCGCTCAGCGTGCTCACCGTCATCACACTGGCGTACCTGGTGTGGTTCACGCCCCTGCTCGGGGTGAGCACTGTCGAGGTGACCGGTGCCCGCGCGGTCGGGGAACAACGGGTGCGGGCCGCCGCCGACGTGCCGCTGGATCATCCCATGCTGCGGCTCGACACCGACGCGATCGCGGCGCGGGTCGCCGCGTTGCCCGGCGTGGCGGGTGTGGACGTGTCGCGCTCGTGGCCGTCGACCGTCACCGTCACCGTGACGGAGCGTCGCGCGGTCGCCTACCACGACGGCGGGGACGGCATCCGGCTCGTCGATTCCGCCGGAGTCCTCTTCCAGCGGGTCGAGGCGGCGCCGGAGGGCCTGCCCCGGCTGGAGGTACTCGATCCGGGGCCCGCCGACGACGAGACCACGGCCGCCACCGGCGCGCTGGCGTCGCTGCCCGCGGAGCTGGCCGAGCAGGTCGTGGCGGTCGCGGCCACCACGGCGGGCAGTGTCGAGTTCGAACTGACCGGCGATCGCACCGTCCGGTGGGGCGACGCGGAGCAGAACGGCTACAAGGCGAGGGTGCTCGGCGTGCTGCTGGGGCAGGACGGCACGGTGTTCGACGTGTCCAGCCCTGAGCTGCCCACCGTGTCGTGATCACGACCTGGCAGAGTGTCGCCGTGACGAACGACGACACGCGGCCTGAACCGCCGTGGACGGGCTCGGAACGCGAGACGCTCACCGGGTTTCTCGACTACCTCAGGGCGACGATCCGCTGGAAGTCCGAGGGCCTGAGCGACGAGCAGGCCCGGCGGGCGCTGCTGCCGAGTGAGCTGACGACCGTGGCGGGTCTGGTGGGCCACCTGACCTACGTCGAGAGCTTCTGGTTCTCGGTGGTGCTGGCGGGTGAGGCCGACCCGTGGCGGGAGGCGTTCACCGACGATCCGGACGCGGAGTTCCGTGCGGCGCAGGGCGTTCCGCTGGCGCGACTGCTCGACGACTACGAGCGCCAATGCGCGCGCAGCAGGGAGATCGTGGCGGATCGCGCTCTCGAACACGAGGTGCCGTTCCGTTCCGGGGCGGTGACCGCGCGCTGGGTCCTGACTCACCTGATCGAGGAGACCGGCCGGCACGCGGGCCATCTGGACGTACTCCGGGAGCTGCTCGACGGCAGGACCGGTGAGTGAACCCGTTCGGAGGAAGTACGTGGCCACGACCAAACACGTTGTGGCGAAACACGTTCGCGACACGCCGCGTGGCTGCTGGATTCCGGGCTGGAGTGTGCCTACCGTCCGTCAGCAACGTTGGTAGTTGACATAACTCTGAACCTCTACCTCAGGTTGAGGGTTCGGCCGGACGGCCCCGCACTCGTCGACGAGCCAGCGCCGACGCACGACAGCACCACCACGATCAGGAAGGCAACCCGATGACGCCCCCGCACAATTACCTCGCGGTGATCAAGGTCGTCGGAATCGGCGGCGGCGGTGTGAACGCCGTGAACCGCATGATCGAGGTCGGCCTGAAGGGCGTGGAGTTCATCGCGGTGAACACCGATGCGCAGGCCCTGTTGATGTCCGATGCGGACGTCAAGCTGGACATCGGCCGCGAGCTCACGCGCGGCCTCGGCGCGGGCGCGTCCCCCGAGGTCGGACAGAAGGCCGCCGAGGACCATCGCGAGGAGATCGAAGAGGTACTCAAGGGTGCCGACATGGTCTTCGTCACCGCCGGTGAGGGCGGTGGCACCGGCACCGGGGGAGCCCCGGTGGTCGCGCAGATCGCGCGCAAGCTCGGCGCGCTCACGATCGGTGTGGTCACGCGGCCGTTCTCCTTCGAGGGCAAGCGCCGTGCCCGGCAGGCCGAGGACGGAATACAGTCCCTGCGCAACGAGTGCGACACTCTGATCGTCATTCCGAACGACCGGCTGCTCCAGCTCGGCGACATCGGCGTGTCACTCATGGACGCGTTCCGTTCGGCCGACGAGGTGCTGCTCTCCGGTGTTCAGGGCATCACCGACCTCATCACGACGCCGGGTCTGATCAACCTGGACTTCGCCGACGTGAAGAGCGTGATGTCCGGTGCGGGCAGCGCGCTCATGGGCATCGGCTCGGCGCGAGGTGAGGGACGCGCGGTGCAGGCGGCCGAGAAGGCGATCAACTCGCCCCTGCTGGAGGCGTCGATGGACGGCGCACACGGTGCGCTGCTGTCGATCGCCGGAGGCTCCGACCTCGGACTCTTCGAGATCAACGAGGCCGCGTCGCTGGTACAGGAGTCGGCGCACCCCGAAGCGAACATCATCTTCGGAACGATCATCGACGACTCGCTCGGCGACGAGGTCAGGGTCACGGTGATCGCGGCGGGCTTCGACGCCGGGGCGCCCACCCACAAGAAGCTGGATCCCGGCACGTTCACCGCCCGGGCTGCGGAGGCCGAGGGCCAGCGCGGCAACGGCGGCTCGGGCGGACCGGGCGCCGCCGCACCCGTCGGCGGAGACCCGCGCGACGCCGGTGGCAGGCCGGGACACGACGACGCGGGTAATCCGACGCCCCCCGTGGCGCGGCGTTCGCCACCGCCGGCGGGGCAGGGCGGTCACTCCGGCTCGCTTCCTCCCGGACCCGGGACGCCGCGTGGCTACTCCGTTCCGCCGTCGGCCTCGTCGGCGCCCTCGCCGAGTTCGCAGCGGACGCAGGGAAACCTGCCGGGCGGCACCTACCCGGCAGGCGACGACCCGACCGACGACGACGTGGACGTGCCGCCCTTCATGCGCCGCTGAGCCGTCTAAGCTCGCACAGGCACACCAGCACGAGGTGCCGAAGGGGTTGAGCGTTGTGCGCATTCGCCGGGTCGTGACCACCAGAGCGGGAGGGCGGTCCGCGCCACCGTTCGACTCGTTCAACCTGGGCGACCACGTGGGCGACGATCCGGCCGACGTGGCCGCCAACCGCAGCAGGCTCGCGCGGGAGCTCGGCCTCGCCCCCGACCAGCTGAGCTGGATGGAGCAGGTCCACGGGCGCACGGTCACCGTCGTCGACGGCACCGAGCGGGCGCCCGCCGAGGCCACGGACGCACTGGTCACCGACCGGCCCGGTCTCGCCCTGGTCGCGCTCGTGGCCGACTGTGTGCCGATCCTGCTCGGGGACAGCGAAGCCGGTGTGGTGGCCGCGGTCCACGCGGGCCGGGTGGGCGCCAGGGTCGGGGTGCTTCCCGCGGCTCTGGAGACCATGGAATCGCTCGGGGCGCGTCGCGCTCGCGTCGAGGTGCTGCTCGGCCCGGCCGTTTGCGGGCAGTGCTACGAGGTTCCGCGCGCCATGGCCGACGACGTGGAGGCACACCTGCCCGGCAGCGCGTGCCGGAGCAGAAACGGCACTCCCGCGCTCGACCTGCGAGCGGGACTGTGGCGGCAGCTCGGTGACCTCGGTGTCGGCAAGATCGGAGTCGATCCCCGGTGCACGGTGGAGGACGAAACGCTGTTCAGCCATCGCAGGAAGGCCCCGACGGGCAGGATCGCGGCGGTCACGTGGCTGGAACAGTGAACGATCCGCGAAGGACCGAACTGGCCGGAGCCCTGCGCGAGGTCACCGACCGCATCGAGCGTGCGTGCGCTCGCGCGGGCCGCTCCCCGGCCGAGGTCAGGCTGCTCGCCGTGACCAAGACCTTCCCGGCGAGCGACGCCGCACTGCTCACCGACCTCGGTGTGACCGAACTCGCCGAGAACCGCGACCAGGAGGCGGCGGAGAAGGTCCGCGAGGTGGCGCGCGTCCGCCCAGGCGCAGCCCCCCGTTGGCACATGGTGGGGCGCCTGCAGCGCAACAAGGCTCGCTCGGTGGCTCGCTGGGCGGCGGAGGTGCAGTCGGTGGACTCCCTCCGGCTGGCCGACGCGCTGTCCAAGGCGGCCGGGGCGGCGCTGGACGCGGGCGAGCGGGATCGGCCGCTCGACGTGCTCATCCAGGCCAGCCTCGACGACGATCCGTCGCGCGGCGGCTGCCCGCTGGACGAAGTGGTGACGCTCGCCGACGCCATCGCGCACCGGGGTGAGCACCTCCGGTTGCGGGGCGTAATGGCCGTCGCTCCGCTCGGAGCGGATCCGGAGCCCGCCTTCGCGCGCCTCGCCGCCGCTGCCGAACGGCTGCGGTCGGCCCATCCCGCGGCCACCGAGATGTCCGCGGGCATGAGTGGTGACCTGGATCAGGCGATCGCGTACGGGTCCACGTGTGTGCGTGTCGGAACCGCACTGCTCGGCGGTCGCGGTCTAGCCTCCCCCTCAGCAAGGTCCACCCACAGCGGCGTCCGAGGTCCGGGAGTCGGCGGACCGCACGAGACCACCGCGGAGGGCGAGGGAGAGGCATGAGCGCGCTACAGAAGCTGAAGGCCTACTTCGGGATGGTCCCTGCCGAAGACGAGTACGACTTCGACGAGGACTATCGGCGCGACTACCAGGGCGACGACTACGGCTCGTACGACGAGCCGGGGTACAAGGACACGCAGCCGCGCCGGTCCCGTCCCCGCTACCGGGTCATGGACGAGTTCGAGGAGGCGGAATCACCCCCGTCACCCCCGTCGCCCGCGTCGCCCCCGCCTCGCACCCGCCGGTCCGCGTCCCGCGGAGAGCCTGCGGTCCACGGATCACTCGCCATCGACCGGCAGCCGGAACCGGTGGCGCGCGTGCGGCCGATGACCACGCCCGGTGCGGCGCCCGAGGCGCCGGGCGCGGCGGCGCGGGACCCGCTGAGCCGCATCATCACGCTGCACCCGACAAGCTACGCGGAGGCGCGGGAGATCGGTGAGGCGTACCGCGACGGCGCCCCTGTGATCATGAACCTGACCGAGATGGAGAACGCCGACGCCAAGCGGCTCGTCGACTTCGCGGCCGGTCTCGCCTTCGCGCTGCGGGGCTCCATGGACAAGGTCACGAACAAGGTGTTCTTACTCTCACCGCCGGACGTCGATGTGACGGCGGAGGACCGAAGGAGGATTGCCGAGGGCGGGTTGTTCCTCCGCCACTGATGTCGGGAACGACGTGTGGCAGAGTGGTGCCGTGGTCGCTGTCCGCATGATTCTGTACTGGCTGCTCTTCGCCTTCTGGCTGCTGCTCACGGCGCGTATCGTGGTGGAGCTCGTGCGCTCCTTCGCGCGTGACTGGCGTCCCGCGGGAGGCGTCGCGGTGACACTCGAGACGATCTACACGGTGACTGACCCGCCGGTCCGGCTTGTGCGACGGATTATTCCGATCGTGAGGATCGGCGGCGTGGGACTGGACCTATCGATTATGGTGCTGCTGTTGGTTGTGTTCATACTGATGCAACTGGCGTATCCCGGGTAGCGGGGAACCCGGGCGGAACGGCAGGCCATGGAGTGCGTGAGGTGATCTGATGTCGTTGACTCCTGCTGACGTGCATAACGTCGCGTTCAGCAAGCCTCCGATCGGCAAGCGGGGCTACAACGAGGACGAGGTGGACGCGTTCCTCGACCTTGTGGAGACCGAACTTGCCCGGTTGATTGAGGACAATAACGAGCTGCGGCAGCAGGTCGAACAGCTCGATGCCGAGTTGGAATCAACTCGTAGCGAGTTGGAATCCGCGAAGTCGTCGCAGTCGCAGCACGGTGCGCGGGACGAGGCGCCCTCGCGCAGGCTCGCGCCGGTGCCGCCGCCCGCCTCCGCGATGGAGCAGACGCAGGCCACCGGGTTGATGGCCGACGGCGGCGAGCCGAACGTGCAGGCCGCGAAGGTGCTCGGTCTCGCACAGGAGATGGCCGACCGGCTCACGGCGGAGGCGAAGACCGAGTCCGACAGCATGCTCGCCGAGGCGAGGACCAAGTCGGAACAGTTGCTCTCCGACGCGCGGTCGAAGGCCGACTCGATGGTCAACGAGGCGCGCACTCGCGCCGAGACCATGCTCAACGAGGCCCGCACCAGAGCCGAGACGCTGGAGCGGCAGGCGCGCGAGAAGGCGACCAACATGGATCGCGAGGCGCAGCGCAAGTACACCGAGACGCTGAACAACCTCAACACCGAGAAGACGGCTCTCAACAAGAAGATCGAGGAGCTGCGGACGATAGAGCGGGAGTACCGCACCAGGCTCCGTGGCTTTCTGGAGTCGCAGCTGCGCGAACTGGACGACCGTGGTTCGGCCGCGCCCGCCTCGGCGTCGTCGTCGGGTTCCGGGTCGACGAGCGGCAGTGGTAGCAGCGGCAGCGGCAGCGGGCAGGGCTACTCGTTCGGGCCGCGTGCCGAGGCCGGCTGAGGCCGGCGGAGCCGTCCTCCGCGACGACGTCGCGGCGGCGGGTCACTCCCGCCGTGACGTGGCGGTTGTGTTGTAATTCACCGTGCTTTACATCGTCCTCCTGCTGGTGCTGACGGCCCTCGGGCTAGTGGCCGCCGCGCTCGTCACGGCGAGTTCGCTGTGGGCCTGGGTGTCGATCGGTGTGTCGGGTCTCGCCGGGGCGTTGCTGGTCGTCGACCGGGTGCGTCGGGACAGGCCCGCGGGCCGCGTGCAGGCCCGTCCCCAACCCGCCGCGACTGGTACCGGCAGTACAGAGATCGCCGAGACCGCCGATGGCGCCGGTGCCGCGGAAGCGGGTGACGCCACCGAGCCGGAGCCGTCCCGTGCGCAGGAGCCCGTGGCGGCCGTCGAGCCTGCCGACGCGGAGCCGGAGCCGGAGCCGTTCCGGCCGACGCTCGTCGCGGCCGGCGGTGTGGCCGAGCGGGAACCGCGGGCGCGGGAAGGCGTGGACAGCCTGACCGACACGGCGCCTCGCACGGCACTGCTGGCGTCGTCGGGTGAACTCGCCGGTGCCGACGTCGATCCTCCTGAGGAGGACACGAGGGCCGACGACGCACTGCTCGTGGCCACCCTCGACGCGGAGGTGCTGGTGGTCGACGAGTACCCCCGGTATCACCTCGCCGACTGTGGCTGGCTCGGGCCGAGGGCCACGATCCCCCTCTCGGCGAAGGAAGCACGCGACCTGGGCTTCAGCCCGTGCGGGCTGTGCGGACCGGACGCGGCGCTGACCGCCGCGCACCGGCGCAGGCTCCGGCGGCGCAGCACGGCCTGACCGACACCGTGCTCACCCTGCCCGCGGGTGGGCTGCTCACCGCGCTCGCCGGGTCACCGGTTAATCTGGGGAGCACAGGCATCGATCCGGCCATCACCGGGGAGCCGCCGGAAGAACGGGCGAGCGCGGTCCGAGAGGTCCGCCCGCCTCAGTAGACCCGGCCGGGACCGGCCCGTCACCGCCGGCCAACGAGAGGTCCGCGCCGTCGCGCGGGCAACCGGGGTGGTACCGCGGTACGCGCGCCGACCGGCGTCGTGTCGTCCCCGAGCAGGCCGAAAGGCCGCCGGCGAGGACGACGACCGCGAGGAGCGCACCACCGATGTATCCGAAGGCATCCTTCGGCGACCAGCCCGCAGACCAGGTCGCCGCCCAGCCGTCGTTTCCCGCACTGGAGCGGGACGTGCTGGCCTACTGGGAAAGCGACCGGACCTTCGCCGCCAGCGTGGCGGCCCGTGAGGCGGGAACGAACGGCGGGAACGAGTACGTCTTCTACGACGGGCCGCCGTTCGCGAACGGCCTGCCGCACTACGGCCACCTGCTCACCGGTTACGTCAAGGACATCGTGCCGCGCTACCAGACCATGCGCGGCAGGCGGGTGGAACGCCGGTTCGGCTGGGACACCCACGGTCTGCCCGCCGAACTCGAGGCGGAGCGCCAGCTCGGCATCACCGACAAGTCGCAGATCGACGAGATGGGCATCGCGGAGTTCAACGAGGCGTGCCGCGAGTCCGTGCTGCGCTACACCGCCGAGTGGCAGGACTACGTCACGCGCCAGGCCCGCTGGGTGGACTTCGACAACGACTACAAGACGCTTGATGCCACCTACATGGAATCGGTGATCTGGGCCTTCAAGCGCCTGTGGGACTCCGGTCTGGTGTACGAGGGCTACAAGGTGCTGCCGTACTGCTGGCGGGACGAGACCCCACTGTCCAATCACGAGCTCCGAATGGACGACGACGTCTACCAGAGCAGGCAGGACCCGGCCGTCACCATCGGTTACCACGTCGAGGGCAACACGGGGGAACTGGCCGCGCTCGACGGGGCGTACCTGCTGATCTGGACTACGACACCCTGGACGGTTCCGTCGAATCTCGCCACGGCCGTCAACCCGGACGTCGACTACGTCCAGGTGCGCACCGACGACGGCAGGCGGTTCGTGCTCGCGAGTGCGAGGGTGGCCGCGTACGCGCGGGAGCTGGGTGAGGAGCCCGAGATCATCGCCCGTTACCGGGGCGAGGACCTGCTCGGAATGCGGTACGCGCCGCCGTTCCCGTACTTCGTGGGCAGGGAGAACGCGCACCGGGTGCTCGCCGCGGACTACGTGACCACCGACGACGGCACGGGGATCGTCCACATCGCACCCGCCTACGGTGAGGAGGACAAGGCCGTCACCGACGCGGCCGGCATCACGCCGGTGACGCCCGTGGACTCGAAGGGCCGCTTCGACGCGCAGGTCGCCGACTACGAAGGCCGCAACGTCTTCGAGGCCAACGCCGACATCATCCGGGATCTGAAGAACGGCACCGGATCGGCGGGCAGGCAAGGGGCGCTGCTGCTGCGGCACGAGACCTACGAACACTCCTATCCGCACTGCTGGCGCTGCCGTAATCCGTTGATCTACCGCGCGGTGTCGTCGTGGTTCGTGGCGGTCACGAAGTTCAAGGACCGCATGGTGGAGCTGAACCAGCAGATCACCTGGTACCCGGAGCACGTGAAGGACGGCCAGTTCGGCAAGTGGCTGGAGAACGCGCGCGACTGGTCGATCTCGCGGAACCGCTACTGGGGCACGCCGATCCCGGTGTGGGTCTCGGACGACCCGAACCACCCGAGGGTGGACGTGTACGGCTCGCTCGACGAGCTGGAGCGCGACTTCGGGGTGCGGCCCACCGACCTGCACCGGCCCCACATCGACGCGCTGACCCGCCCGAACCCCGACGACCCGACGGGCACCGCGACGATGCGGCGGGTTCCGGACGTGCTGGACGTGTGGTTCGACTCCGGGTCGATGCCGTACGCGCAGGTGCATTACCCGTTCGAGAACTCCGAGTGGTTCGAGCACCACTACCCGGGTGACTTCATCGTCGAGTACATCGGGCAGACACGGGGCTGGTTCTACACGCTGCACGTGCTGGCGACCGCGCTGTTCGACCGGCCGGCGTTCCGTACCTGTGTCTCGCACGGCATCGTGCTCGGGTCCGACGGGCAGAAGATGTCCAAGTCGCTGCGCAACTACCCGGACGTCACCGAGGTGTTCGACCGCGACGGCTCCGACGCGATGCGCTGGTACCTGATGTCGAGTCCCATCCTGCGCGGCGGCAACCTCGTCGTCACCGACCGGGGCATCCGCGACGCCGTACGGCAGGCGGTGCTGCCGTTGTGGAACTCGTACTACTTCCTCGCGCTGTACGCGAACGCCGAGGGCAGCTCGGGAACGGTGCGCACCGACTCGCGCCACGTGCTCGACCGGTACCTGCTCGCGAAGACGCACGAGCTGGTCACCGATGTGGGCAGCGCGCTCGACGACTACGACATCGCGGGCGCGTGTACGCGGGTGCGGGACTTCCTCGAGGTGCTGACGAACTGGTACGTGCGCCGCTCGCGGGACCGCTTCTGGCAGGGCGAGCGCGACGCGGTGGACACGCTGCACACGGTGCTGGAGGTGGCGTGCCGCACGGTGGCGCCCCTGTTGCCGCTCACCACCGAGGTCGTGTGGCGCGGGCTGACCGGTGGCAGTTCGGTACACCTGGGTGACTGGCCGCTGGTCGACGAGCTGCCTGCCGACCCGGCGCTGGTCACCGCGATGGACCGGGTGCGCCAGGTGTGCTCGTCGGCGCTGTCGTTGCGGAAGGCGAACAAGCTGCGGGTCCGGCTACCGCTGGCCCGGCTGATCGTGGCGGCGGAGGACGTCGAGACACTGCGGCCCTTCGCCGACGTGATCCGGGACGAGGTGAACGTCAAGTCGGTGGAGTTCACCACCGACGTGGCCTCCTACGGCACGGTCGAGGTCGCGGTGAACGCGCGGGCGGCGGGCCCGAGGCTGGGCCGCGACGTCCAGCAGGTGATCAAGGCGGTGAAGTCGGGGGAGTGGTCGACCACCCCGGCGGGTGCCGTGGTGGCGGCGGGGATCGAGCTGCGGGAGGGCGAGTACGAACGACGCCTCGTGGCCCGGGACTCCGGCGCGGCCGCCGAGCTGCCCGGTGGCAGTGGCCTCGTGCTGCTCGACACGGACGTGACCGACGACCTCGCTCGCGAGGGGCTGGCCCGGGACCTGGTCCGCGTGGTGCAGCAGGCGCGCAGGGACGCGGGGTTGGCGGTCTCCGACCGGATCGCCCTGACCGTGGACGCTCCCGAGGACGTGGTGGCGGCCGCGCGGGAACACGAGCCGTTCGTGTCCGCCGAGACCCTCGCCCGGTCGGTGAGCTACACCGCGGTGGCGGAGGGCTTCGCGGGCGCGGTCGGTGACGGGGCCTCGGTCACGGTGGCCGTGTCGGCGGCCGGGTAGCGCGCACGCCGGTCCCGTGCCCGCGACGTGATCGTCGTGCGGGGTCGGCGGGCACGGGACACGCTCATGGTGCCGGCGACGGTGCCGGGGAACGGAGGAACCACGGAGTCGCCGGGCTCCGATGTGGAGACGCGGGGCGGCGCTGAGCGGGGGTGACATGGACGATCTGCCTGTCGTGCTGGGCTCGGGCGCGATCGTCCTGCTCGCCTCGGTGTTCGCGGTGCGCTTCTCCATCCGACTGGGTCTGCCCTCGTTGCTGATCTATCTCGGCATCGGGGTCGCGATCGGCGAGGCCGGTCTTGGCGTCGAGTTCGACAACCCTGCGCTGACGCAGAGCCTGGGTCTCGCCGCGCTCGTGATGATCCTCGTGGAGGGGGGTCTGACGACGCAGTGGTCGGCCGTGCGTCCCGGCCTCGGCCCCGGAATCGCCCTTTCGGTGATCGCCGTGCCCGTCACGGTGGCGGTCACGGGAGCGGCGCTGCATTTCGCGCTCGACCTCGACTGGCGAACGGCGCTGCTGTGGGGCGCGGTGCTGTCGTCCACCGACGCGGCGGCCGTGTTCTCGGTGCTGCGGTCGGCCGGGATCGGCAGGCGGCTGTCCGGGGTGCTCGAACTGGAGTCCGGCCTCAACGACGCTCCCAGCTACATCGCGGTCGTGCTGCTGGCCACGAACGTCACGGTGGACTGGGGACTGCCGCTCCAATTGCTGTACCAGCTCGGGCTCGGCGCCGTGGTCGGGTTGGCGCTGGGCTGGGTGGGCGGCTGGCTGTTGAGCCGGGCGGCGCTCCCGGCCACGGGCCTCTACCCGCTAGCCGCCGTCGCGCTGTGCGTGCTGGCGTTCTCGTCGGCGCAGTTCGCCGGGGCGTCCGGGTTGCTGGCCACCTACCTGGCCGGGGTGGTGCTGGGCAACTCGCGCCTGCCGCACCGCTCCGACACGCTGTCCTTCGCCGAGGGGCTCGGCTGGCTCGCGCAGATCGGGCTGTTCGTCCTGCTGGGGTTGTTCGCCGCACCCGAACGGCTGCTCCACGCGGTCGTGCCGGGACTGGTGGCCGGGACCGTGGCCGTGCTGGTGGCCCGGCCCCTGGCGGTCGTGTTGTCGACGATGCCGTTCCGAGTGCCCTGGCGAGAGCAGGCGTTCCTGTCGTGGGCCGGGCTGCGGGGCGCGGTGCCCATCGTGCTCGCGACGATCCCGCTGGCCGACGGGCGAGCGGGCGCGCAGTTGCTCGTGGACGCGGTGTTCGTCATCGTGATCGCGTTCACCCTGCTGCAGGCCGCGCTGCTGACACCACTGGCGAGGGTGCTGGGGGTGGCGGAGCCGTCGCAACCCCGTGAGATCGAGGTCGACGCAGCGCCCCTCGACGAGCTGGGCGCGGTCCTGCTCCAGGTGCGCATCCCCAGGCGGTCCCGACTGCACGGCGTGTACCTGGCCGAACTCCGCGTACCCCGAGGCGCCAGCGTGAGCCTCGTCGTGCGCGGGGGAGAGGGCTTCACCCCGGAGCCGACCACCCGGCTCCAGGAGGACGACCAGCTGCTCGTCGTGACCACGGAAGCCGCACGCGCCGCCACGGAACGCAGGTTGCGCGCCGTCGACCGAGCGGGCCCCATCGCGCACTGGAAAGGTGAGCGGGGTGACTGAGTCGCCCGGGCTGGTCGATCCGCCGCCGACGCCCAGGCCGGCGGTGAGCGGCGGACGTGGACAATGAACCGGTGAACACCGAGCAACAGCCCGATCCCTCGGACACCGAACAGACCCCGGCTCCGGCGCGGCGCAGGATGGGTCTGCTCGTCCTCGTCGCCCTCCTCGCCTACGCCGTCGACGTGATCAGCAAGGTGGTGGTCACCGCCACGCTGGAAGGCGAGGAGCCGATCCGGATTCTCGGTGGTGCCGTCTACCTCCAGTTGCTGCGCAACCCGTACGCGGCCTTCGGTATGGATTTCGTCGGCACCTGGGTGCTCACTGCCGTGGCGGTGCTCGTCGTCCTCGGCATCGTGTGGTTCGCCCGCAAGCTCCGGTCTGCGGGCTGGGCCGTCGGGCTCGGGCTCGTGCTGGCCGGGGCGCTGGGTAATCTCACCGATCGCCTCTTCCGCGCGCCGTCGGTCTTCGAGGGCCACGTCGTCGACTTCATCTCCGTGTTCGCGCCGAACGGCGAGTTCTTCCCGGTGTTCAACGCCGCCGACTCCGCGATCACGATCGGGGCCGGGCTGATCGTGCTGCTCACCCTGCTCGGCAGGGACTACGACGGAACGGTGATCCCGAAGGGCGGACGCTCGAAGGACACCGGCCGCGACGACGCCGAGGAGCGAGAAGAATGAGCAGCCGTCTGTTACCCGTGCCCGACGGACTCGACGGGATGCGGGTCGACGCGGGACTCGCGAAGCTGCTGGGCCTGTCGCGCACGGCCGTGGCCGAGCTCGCCGCGTCCGGGGAGGTCCTGCTCGACGGGCAGCCCGCGGGCAAGTCCGACCGCCTCGTGGCGGGCGGCCTGCTGGAGGTGACGCTGCCGGATCCGGACACCCCGGTCGAGGTGGTGGCGGAGCCGGTCGAGGGCCTGCGCATTCTCCACGACGATGACGACATCGTGGTCGTCGACAAGCCCGTGGGCGTGGCCGTGCATCCGAGTCCCGGCTGGACCGGGCCCACGGTGGTCGGCGGACTGGCCGCGGCGGGACTGCGCATCTCCACCTCGGGTGCCGCGGAACGGCAGGGCGTGGTGCATCGGCTGGACGCGGGTACCACCGGGGTCATGGTGGTGGCCAAGAGCGAGCACGCCTACTCGGTGCTCAAGCGTGCGTTCAAGGAACGCACGGTGTCGAAGGGCTACCACGCCCTGGTACAGGGACATCCCGACCCGATTCGCGGCACCATCGACGCTCCGATCGACCGGCACCCCAAGCACGACTACCGATTCGCCGTCGTGGCGGGCGGCAGGCCGTCGGTGACCCACTATGAGGTGATCGAGGCGTTCCGCGCGGCGTCACTCGTGGACGTGGTGCTGGAGACGGGCCGGACCCACCAGATTCGCGTTCACTTCTCCGCGATGCGGCACCCGTGTGTCGGCGATCTGACCTACGGTGCCGATCCCGCCCTCGCCCGCAGGCTCGGCGTCAGCAGGCAGTGGCTACACGCACGGACTCTGGGCTTCGCGCATCCCGCGGACGGCCGGTGGGTGGAGTTCACCAGCGAGTACCCGGCCGATCTCGCGGCGGCACTCGAGGTCCTGCGCGCGGAGGCGTGAGCGGGTCGCGGGTTCAGCCGCCCGCCGCGTCGTCGAGCACCCACGTGAGGCTGCGTTCGTCCGGCTCGGGGCGCGGGCTCCATCGGACGGCCGCCAGCCGCACCGCGTCCGCGACGACGTAGACCGTGTGACCGCCGGTGGTCTCACCGGGCCGGACACCGATCTTGTGCGGCGGCCGGGAGGTCAGCGACACGGGCGCCTTGGCGATCGCGGAGCCGTCGGCGGCGAGCAGTTCGAGATAGTTGTCTGGCAGCGAGGCGTACGGCACGGAGCCCCGGTTGGTGATCTCCGTGTGGACCACCACGGCACGCTCCCCGTCGCGCAGGCTGTATCCGGCCGCGGAGAACAGGAAGTCCGCCGGGTCCTGCACCTCCAGCAGTTGCACCGTCAGCTGTTCACCCTCCAGCCCCGTGGTGGCGAGTGAGTCGCCGGCCCGCCCCCGCCGGACCGGCGCAGAGGGCGCTCCCAACGGGGGCTGCTGGTCGCCGCGCGCCCACTGGGCGCTCTGCGGCGGCCCCCAGGTGCTGATGGCGGGATCAGGGGGTGGCGCGTGCTGCGTCGCGGCGGGGGCCGCGCCGGAACGTGCCGGGCTCGCCAGCGGCGGATGCTGTGGGTGCTGCTGTGGGTTCTGCGGGGGGTGCTGCGGTGAGTTCTGTGGTGGGTGCGGCGGCGGGTACGGCCCGGTGGGAACACCGCCCACGGCGTAGGCGCCGCTGGGCGTGCCGTGGACCGGCTGGGTGCCGCCGGTCGCCGGGCCGGGCGGTGGACTGCCGGACGTGACACCCGGCGCGCCGCCGTGGGCCCGAGCGAGCGGCCCCGTGCCCACGGCGTTCGATGCCGCCAGCGCCGACCGCAGTCCCCCGGGGTCGCTTTCCACCCCGACGAGCAGGGGTAGGCCCTGCGCCGACAACCCGACCAGCCGGTAGGCGACGTCACGGGGGTCCATCCCGACTCGCGCCGCGAGTTCGTGCACGGCCACCTTGCCCACCTCCGCGAGCGCGGACAGCAGGCGTGCGTCGACAGGATCGGTCACGGCCACACCCGCGAGCCTAGTCTGCCGCTAGGCTCGCACCATGCAGCCCGTGAGCAGCGTGACCGCGCTGGCCGACGAATTCGTGGACCTCCTGTTCGAGACCGAGCCGCTCTCCGCCGTGTTGCTCGGGGTCGACACGACCCGGGCCGGACTCGGAGACGTCAGAGAATCGACCGAACAGGAGCACCGGGCCGCGCTGGAGCGCCTGGTGCAGCGAGCCACCGCGATCGAACCGGACGGGCTCGGCGGGCAGGACCGCATCACCCGGGACGTGCTGATCAGTCAGGCGAGCTCCCGGATCGCGCAGCTCGACACCCGGCTGGTGGAGTTCACGATCTCGGACCTCTTCGTGGCACCCGCTCCGGGGTTGCTCACGTTGCTGCCCATGGTGAGCGTCCGGGATACCGAAGAGGGCAGGGCCCAACTCGACCGGCTCAGCGCGATCCCCGCCTTCCTGGAGCGCCACGCCGAACGCCACCGAGCCGGGGTCGCGGCGGGCCGGACCCCGGTGGCACGGCTCGTGCAAGCCTCGATCGACCACATCGACCGCTACCTGGCGGAACCGGACAACGATCCGCTGAGCCGCCAGACCGCACCGGACGCCGACTTCGCCGCGTTGCGCGACGAGGTGCTCCGTGACGTCGTCCGCCCGGCGTTCGCCGCTTACCGGGACGTGTTGCGCGACGAGATCCTCGCCCACGGACGGCCGGACGACCGGCCCGGACTGTGCCACCTGCCGAACGGTGACGCGGTGTACGCCGCACTCGCGCGCGTCCACACGACCACCGACCGCGGCCCCGAGGACCTGCACCAGACCGGACTGGACTGCCTGGCCCGTCTCGCGGACGAGTACGCCGAGATCGGCGGGCGTGCGCTCGGCACCACCGATCTCGGGGAGATCTTCACCCGGCTCCGGACGGACCCGGAGCTGCGGTGGAAAGACGCCGACGACCTCCTGGACACCGCGCGCGCGGCCATTGTCCGCGCGGAGCGGGAGGCGCCGAACTGGTTCGGCCACATCCCGCCACAGCCGTGGGTCGTGGAGCCCGTGCCTGCGGCGGACGCACCCGGCGCGCCCGGTGCGTTCTATGTGCAGTCGCCCGCCGACGGCTCCCGTCCCGGCACCTACTTCGCGAACACCCACCAGGTCACCGAGCGGTTCCGGCATACCGCTGAGGCGACGGCGTTCCACGAGGTGATTCCCGGCCATCACTTCCAGATCAGCACTGCGCTGAACCTGACCGACCTGCCGATGCTGCGGCGGATCAGCGACTGCAACGCCTACATCGAGGGCTGGGGCCTCTACACCGAGCGCCTCGCCGTGGAGATGGGGCTCTACTCCGACGACGTCGCCCTGCTCGGCATGCTGAGCATGGACTCGGTGCGCGCCGGCAGGCTGGTGGTGGACACCGGTCTGCACGCGCTGGGCTGGACCAGGCAGCAGGCCATCGACTTCATGGAGCGCAACACGCCCATGGCGATGGTCGAGATCGTGGCCGAGGTGGACCGCTACATCTCCTACCCGGGGCAGGCGCTGTCGTACATGGTCGGCAGGCTGGAGATCCAGCGGCTGCGTGCGGGGGCGGCGGCCGCGCTCGGCGAGCGGTTCGACGTCCGGGAGTTCCACGATCTCGTACTCGGCGGCGGAGCCCTGCCGATGACCGTGCTGGAGGGCGCGGTCCGCGACTGGGTGGCCGCCCGGCGGTAATCGTGTCCTCAGTTCAGGTAGCCGTGTCCGCAGCGCGCGATGCGGACACGGCTACGGGGGCTGCGGACACGGCTACGGGGGCTGCGGACACGGCTACGGGGGATGCGGACACGGCTACGGGGGATGCGGACACGGCTACGGGGGCTGCGGACACGGCTACGGGGGCTGCGGACACGGCTTTAGGTCGTGGCGGTGAGTCGGGCGGAGACCATCACGGCGGGGTCGTCGCCCTGGTGGTCGAACTCGCCCGCCGTCGTCAGCAGCCGGAGGTCCGGTGCGTGCGTGACGCGCTGCGCGTGTCCCAGCGCGTCACTCTGGTCGACCTCCTCCACACGGAAGACGGTGAAGACGGCCTCGCTGCCGTCGGAGCGCGCCACGTGAACCGTGTCCCCGGGTCGCAGTGAGCCGAGTGCGTAGAAGACGCCCCGTTCGTAGGACACCTGCGTGTGTCCCATCAGGACGGAGGCACCCGCTCGGCCCGGTGCCGGTGTGGAGTCGAGCCAGCCGACCGTGGAGAGGTGACCGGGGATCTCGGCCGCGCCGGAAGGCGTGCGGCCCAGGCGGGCGATCGACTCGGTGTCCACCCCGAGCGCCGGGATACGCACCCGGACCGGCGACGAGCTGGGCAGCGCCTCGTGAGCCAGTGGTGCGGCCCCCGCGGCAAGGGTGTGCGGTGCGGTGGAGGGGGGACCGGGCTCGGCGGCGGGTCCGAGTGGGTCGGCCTCGCCGCTGAGGTGCGGCCGGAGTAACGTGGTGCCGACCACGGCGGCCGTCAGGGTGGCGACCGTGACCACGGCCGCCGCCGCGACCCCGATGCGGCGGGGTTCGCTATGGCGGCTGCCCAGGGTCAGGACCACCTCGGGGCACCTCCTGCGCGTGTGGCGCGGTACGCGGTCATCAACCGCCCCTCCTGCGATTAATCCCTCGTTGGTCTGATCGTTTGACCACGCTGGTGTCGTTACGGAAAACCGGACACTGGGTTGAACGTCACCCGTTCGGGTTATATCTCTGTTATTGGTCGCTCTGGGTGGGAATTCTGGAGGTTCGGCCGTGAACACGAAAGGTGGATGACTGTGACGACGCGGGGCACGGTGGCCGTGCTCGATGTGGGGTGTTTCAGCGCGAGGCTGCTCGCGGTGGACCGTGAGGGGTCACTGCTGGAGCCGGCGTTGAGCCACAAGACCCGGCTACGTCTCGATCAAGCACTGGACGCCTCGGGACGGTTACGACCCGAGGGGATCGAGTCGGTCGTCGCCGCGGTGCGGGCGGCCGACGAGATCGCCCGTCGCCACGGTGTGCGCGACGTCTACAGCCTGGCCACCTCGTCGATCCGCGACGCGCCCAACAGCGCCGAGGTCGTCGCCCGCGTCGAGGCGGAAACCGGTCGCACACTGCGCTTCCTCGACGGCGCCGACGAGGCCCGGCTCTCCTACCGGGCGGTGCGCTCGTGGTTCGGGGCCGGAATCGGTCCGCTCTCCGTGCTCGACATCGGCGGGGGCACGGTGGAGTTGGCAGCGGGCCAGGGCGTCCACGCCGACTTCGCGCGGTCGCTGCCGCTCGGAGCGCGCGAGACCATGCGCGCCTGGCGCCTCGACAGCGACCGCCCTTCGGAAAGTGACATCGCCGCGCTGCGTTCGCACGCCCTCGACCACATCCGCGGCGCGCTGGGTCGAGACGAGCAGCGGCTGCGCGGCTTCCAGAGCGCGGGATGCTCGAAAGTGCTGCGCCAGCTGGCGGCGCTGACCGGCCGCCGCCTCAAGGCGCCGGGCAGGACGCGCGAGCTGCGCGTGGAGGACGTGCGCCGCTGGATTCCCCGGCTGGCCGCGCTGCCCGCGTCTCGGCGCGCCGAGCTTCCGGGCATCACTCGCCCCCGCGCGCGGCAGGCGCTGGCCGGGGCGGTGGTCGCCGAGGCATTGCTGACCGTGTTCGGAGGTCGCGCGGTGATCTGCCCGTGGTCCACGACCCACGGCCTGCTGCTGTCGATGCTGGAGGGTCCGGACGGGCGGTGGGATCGCGGCGCCGGGCGGGCCAGCGCGGCGTGAGCACGAACGCCGGAACGTAAGGAGTCCCCGATGCGACGTGACGACGAGGGCAATCCCCACACGCCGGAGCCGGACGACCGGCCCGAACACGAAAGTGGTGGACTCGGGCATCTGCCGTCGAAGGACGTGCCCGAACCCCCGAACCGCGACGACGTCGTGCCCGACGACGACGTCACACCCGACGCGGGCACCATCGAACCGCCGGACTGACCGCGTCACGGAGACGAGGCCACGCTCGCCGGATCGTGCGCGGGTGTGGCAGGCCGGGCGGTGCGAGTGTGCCAGGTGGTGTCGTGCTGCGGCTGGCGCCGGACGGGTGCGCGACCCGCGGGCTGCGAGGGGCGCTCGTGGTGCTCCGCGGGGGGAAGCGGCAGTGTGGTGGGCTCGTCGGCCACGGTGACGGGCTCGCCGTAGTGAGTGATCTCCAGTGGCTTCCCGGTGACGAGCACGTAGGTCGCCGAGTCCCGGTTGATCTCGACGGAGAACTGGGATCCCCGATAGCACAGGCGAAACGCGATGCGCTGCGGGACCGGTGGGAGTCGGGGCTGGAAGCTCAGCGTGCCCGCGTGGTCGCGCAACCCGCCGAAACCCGCCACGATGGCGAGCCATGACCCGGCCAACGAGGCCATGTGCAGTCCGTTGCGGACGTTGAGGTGCAGATCGTGCAGGTCGGTGAGGACCGCCTCGGCGAAGTAGTCGTAGGCCAGTTCGAGGTGCCCGCACTCCGAGGCCAGCACTGACTGCGTGGCGGCGGACAGGGAGGAGTCCCGCACCGTCAGCGACTCGTAGTAGGCGAAGTTGCGCCGCTTCTGTTCCAGAGAGAACACGTCGCCGCGCAGGTGCATCGCGAGCACGAGGTCGGCCTGCTTGACGACCTGCTTGCGGTAGAGGTCGAAGTACGGGTAGTTGAGCAGCAGCGGGTAGCTCGTGGCCGGGGTGTGCGCGAAGTCCCACGTGGCGTGCTCGGTGAAGCGCTCGGACTGCGGATGCACCCTGAGCAGGTCGTCGTAGGGCACGCGCATCTTGCGCGCGGCTTCCCGCCAGCCCGCGACCTCGATGTGGTTCACACCGAGTGTCTCGGCGATGTCGGGTTGCCGCTCGCACGAGTCGGCCGCGGCACGCAGGTTCCGTTGCGCCATGAGATTGGTGTAGACGTTGTTGTCCACCACGGCGGAGTACTCGTCGGGCCCGGTCACGCCGTCGATGCGAAAGCCGCCGTGCGGATCGTGGTGGCCCAGTGAGAGCCACAGGCGGGCGGTCTCGGTGAGCAGTTCGGTTCCGCACTGGCGCTCGAACTCGATGTCGCCGGTGGCGTCGAGGTAGCGCACGACGGCGTCGGCGATGTCGGCGTTGACGTGGAACGCCGCCGTGCCTGCAGGCCAGTACGCGCTGCATTCGGCGCCGTTGATGGAGCGCCACGGAAACGCCGCACCCCGCAGCCCGAGCTGTCGGGCTCTGGCCCTCGCGGTGTCCACTGTGGTGTGTCTCCAGCGGAGTGCGTCCCTGGCCGCGTCGGGCAGGGTGTAGGTGAGCAGTTGCAGGACGAAGGTCTCGGTGTCCCAGAAGGCGTGCCCGTCGTACCCGGGCCCGGTGAGGCCCTTGCCAGGGATCGCGCGACTCTCGCCGCGAGCTCCGGCCTGCAGGACGTGGAACAGGGCGAACCGGACGGCCTGCTGGAGCTCGGGGTCGCCGTCGATCTCCACGTCGGCGCTCGCCCAGAACTGGTCGAGGAACCGTCGCTGCTCGGCGAGCAGGCCGTCCCAGCCGGTCTGGAGCGCACCGGCCAGTGCGGCGTCGACCTGCGCGCGGACGGCGGGGATCGAACGCTGCTGCGACCAGCCGTAGGCGAGGTACTTGGTGATCCGCAGCGTCTGTCCCAGCGGCACGTCCACCGCGATGGTGAGCCTGGCGAGGTCGTCCTCGACCGCGATGTCGGTGCGCAGCCCGTCCGCGGTGTCGATCTGGTGGTCCATCGCCGCGGCCATGCGCAGCCCCGAGCGCCTGGTGCGGTGTACCAGCACGGCACGGTAGTCCTCGGCCTTCAGGTACTCGCCCACGAGCGGTGCCTCCAGCGCCGCCGCCACGCGGGGATCGCCCGACTCGGGTTCGATCGGCTCGTTGGCGAGCAGGTCGGACTGGGCGACGAGCTGGAGTTCACCGTCGAGCGGCTCGACCTCGTAGCGCACGGCGGCCACCGCCCGCTGGGTGAACGACACCAAGCGTTCGGTTCTCACCCGCACGCGGCGTCCGGTGGGGGAGATCCACTCGGTCTCGCGGCGCAGGGTGCCCGAGCGGAAGTCGAGGACCCGGAAATGGTCGGTGGCGTGGCCGTAACGCATGTCGAGCGGCTCGTCCTCGACCAGCAGACGAATGATCTTGCCGTCGGTCACGTTGACCACGGTCTGCCCCGCTTCGGGGTAGCCGTACCCCGCCTCGGCGTAGGGCAGCTCGTGTTCCTCGTAGAAGCCGTTGAGGTAGGTCCCGGGAAGGCCCCGCGGCTCGGCCTCCTCCAGGGTCCCGCGCATGCCGATGTGGCCGTTGGACAGCGCGAACGTCGATTCGGTGCGCTGGAGCTGGTCGACGTCCAGCCCCTGCCACCGCAGTTCCCAGGGAGCGCGGGTGTAGCCGCGTTCGGTCAGGGGCGCGCGCTCGGTCACGCTGATTCCTCCAGCAGTTCGGCGAGGTCGGTCACGACGGTGTCCGCGCCCTGTTCGCGCAGGGCCTTCTCCTGGTCCTCGCGCGCGGTGCCCTCGGCGCGGTTGACGCCGACGACGAACGCGAAACCACCGTCGCGCCCCGCGCGTACCCCGGCCTGCGCGTCCTCGAACACCGCCGTGGCGGACGGGCGGGCCGCGAGCTCGGCGGCGCAGGCGAGGAACGAGTCGGGCGCGGGTTTGCCTCGCAGGCCCTCCCGGGCGATGACCACCCCGTCGACCCTGGCTCCCACGTATCCGGTCAGTCCCGCCGCGTCGAGCACGCGGGCGCCGTTGGCCGACGAGGTGACCACGCCGATGGCGAGACCGTGTGCCCGTGCCGCGTCGAGGTAGCGCACCGAGCCGGGATACGGCGTGACGCCCTCGTCGGCGATCACGCGCAGGAGCCGCTCGTTCTTGCGGTTGCCCACACCGTGCACGGTCTCGGCGTTGACGTCGTCGGTGTCATCGCCTTCCGGCAGGTCGATGCCACGGGAGGCGAGGAAGGCCCGCACACCGTCGAGCCGGGAGCGGCCGTCGACGTAGGTGACGTAGTCCTGCTCGGTGAAGGGCGGCGCGCCGGGGTCACGACGGCTCAGCAACTCGTCGAAGGTGCGCTTCCACGCGCGCCGATGCACCTCGGCGGTGCTCGTCAGCACGCCGTCGAGGTCGAACAGGCAGGTGGTCACGGCGTCGGGTAACCCGATCATGCCGTCAACGCTAGTAGCCGAGCGGTGACCCGGCATGACGAAGCGCTCCGCCGCCGCAGCGCCGGTACGGTCGCGCGATCCCGTCAGCTCGTCGGTCTGAGCGGGTCGTGGCCGATCGACATCAGCCGGTGGCGCCAGTGTGCCTCACCGGCGACCGGTTCCTCCTCGCCACCGCGCAGGCCGTTCACCTTGTCGACGACCCGGCGCATGACCGCGAGGTCGTCGTCGCGCAGGTCGGTCTTGCGCTTGCCGAGGATCTCCAGCACCCGCTGACCCAGGTGCGGGCCCGACCGGTCCGGGTACTGTTCGTCCTCGGGGCCCGCGGACCGCGTGCGCAGCCACTCGCGCAGTTCCCGCGAGGTCATGTTCACGACCCGGTGGAACTCGTCCCACAGCTGCTCTGTTCCGGCATCCATGTCGCCCCCGCTCAGCCCGGTGTGGTCTCGCCGCCGAGTGCGGCCATGACCTCGCCGGTGTAGTACGAGGACAGCTGGTTGGCGGCGAGGAACACGTACGACGGAGCGAGCTCGTCGGGGTCGGCGGCCCGGCCCATCGGTGCCTGCTGGCCGAACTTCTCCACGTGCTCCTCGGGCATGGTGGCGGGGATGAGCGGCGTCCACACCGGACCCGGTGCGACACAGTTGACGCGGATGCCGCGCGGCACGAGTGACTGCGCCATGGCCATGGTCCACGCGTGGACCGCGCCCTTGGTGGCCGAGTAGTCGATCAGCTTCTTGTTGCCGCGCAGCCCGTTCACCGAGCCGCTGTTGACGATCGCCCCGCCCTCGGGGATGTGCCGCAACGCCGCCGCGGTGACCCGGAAGTAGGAGTGGATGTTGACGTCGAACGTGTGCGTCCACTGCTCGTCGCTGATCTCGTCGAATGAGTCGTGTTCCAGCTGGGTCGCCACGTTGTTCACGAGTACGTGCAGACCGCCGAGGTCGCGGACGGTGTCGGTGACCACCCGTTCGCACTGGGCCGCGTCGGCGAGGTCGCCGGGCAGCAGCAGGCACCGGCGGCCCTGCTCGCGCACGAGCGAGGCGGTGTGCTCGGCGTCGCCGTGTTCCGTGAGGTAGGCGATCGCGACGTCCGCGCCCTCCTTGGCGAACGCGACGGCCACGGCGCGGCCGATCCCCGAGTCACCTCCCGTGATCAACGCCGTGCGGTCCCGGAGCAGGTCCCGCCCGACGTAGTCACGCATCTCGTCCCGCGGTCGCGGTGTCATCTCCCCGGTGCCTCCGGGCGGTCGCTGGGTCTGCTGCGGCTGGTTCACCGATCACTCCTCTCGGGTCGTGGCCAGCACGGTGTCGTTCGTGATGGGCAGGTCGCGGACCCGCACTCCGGTGGCGTGGTGAACGGCGTTGGCGATCGCGGCGGCGGTGCCGACGATCCCGATCTCGCCGAGGCCCTTGCTGCCCATCGGGTTGAGGTACGGGTCGTGCTCGGTGATCCAGTGCGCCTCGATCGAGGGCACGTCCGCACAGGTGGCGATGTGGTACTCGGCCAGGTCGTGATTCACCACGAAGCCGAGCCGTTCGTCGAGCACGCTCTGCTCGTGCAGCGCCATCGACAGGCCCATCGTCATTCCCCCGACGAGCTGCGAGCGGGCGGTGCGCGGGTTGAGCACCCGCCCGACCGCGAACACGCCGAGCAGCCGGGGTACCCGGATCTCCCCGGTGACCACGTCGACCCTGGCCTCGGCGAACTGTGCGCCGAAGGCGTAACGGGCGAACTCATCACGCAGGCCGTCGTCGGGCGTCCCGGCGGTGAACTCGTCGCCGGCCCGCGGGTCGTCACCGTGCGCGGCCCGGAATCCGCGCGCGGCCGCGACCACCGCCGAGCCCCAGTTGGTGGTACCGGACGAGCCGCCCGCGACGCTGGCCTCCGGCAGGTCGGTGTCGCCCAGTCGCAACTCGATGTGGGCGTCGGGGACGTCGAGCGCGTCCGCCGCGATCTGTGTGAGCACCGTCCACGATCCGGTGCCCAGGTCCGCGGCGCCGATCGACACCTCGTAGCGGCCGTGGCCACGGTGCCGCACCGTGGCCGACGACGCGCCGGGTGTGGCGAGCACCGGGTAGGTCGAACACGCGACGCCGGTGCCGACCCACCAGTCCCCGTCCCGGGTCGACCGGGCCACCGGAGGCCGGTCGCGCCACCCGAAGCGGCGGGCACCCTCCAGCAGGCATGCCACGACGTTGCGGCTGGAGTACGGCTTGCCCGTCTCCGGGTCGGTCTCCGGTTCGTTGCGCAGCCGCAGCTCGACGGGGTCGAGCCCGCAGGCCTCCGCGAGCTCGTCCATCGCCACCTCGGGCGCGAACATCCCGGGGCACTCGCCCGGCGCCCGCATCCACGACGGCACCGGCAGATCCAGCGCGGCCAGCCGGTGGGTGGTGCGCCGGTGGGGCGCCGCGTACATGGTGCGGGCGGGAAGGCCGGTCTGCTCGGCGAACTCCTTGTACCGCGCCGTCAGCTCGACCACGTCGTTGCTGAGCCCGGCGAGCCTGCCCCCGATGTCGGCCGCGAGGCGCATCCGCTGGATCGTGGGAGTGCGGTAGCCGACGAAGGCGAACATCTGCCGCCGGGTGAGCGCGAACGTGACCGCCCGTCCCGGCACGCGCCACGCCGCCAGCACCGCGAGCAACACGTGCGGGTGGGCGGTGCCCTTGGAGCCGAACCCGCCGCCGACGTACGGGGCCACCACACGGACCCGGTCGTGCGCCAGTCCCGTCATCGCGCACACCGCGTCGCGCAGCGGGTGGACGCCCTGCGTGGAGTCGTAGAGCGTCAGCGTGGCCTCGTCCCAGAGGGCCACGGTCGTGTGCGGTTCCATCGGGTTGTTGTGGTTCATCGCGGTCGTGTAGCCGGCCTCGACGGCCCTGGCCGCGTCGGCGAACACCCCGTCGGGGTCGCCGGTGAGGGTGTCGGTGGCGTGTGCCGGGTTGACGACCTCGGGCCGGTAGAGGTCCTCGCGCCCAGCAGACAGCGTCACGTCGTGCTGGCGTGGGGCGTAGCCCACCCGCACCAGGTCGGCGGCCTGCCCGGCGACCTCGGGCGTCTCGGCCACGACGGCGGCCACCGGCTGTCCCCGGTACCACACCTCGTCGGACTGCAGCACCTCCAGCTCGGCGTCGTGGCCCGAGCGCAGCCGGGGCGCGTTGAACGGCGTCAGCACCGTCAGCACACCGTCCAGCGCCGTCGCGGCGCGCGCGTCGATTTCGGTGACCCGGCCCCGCGCGATCGTGGCCTGGACGCACCGGAGGTGGGCACGGGCGGGTACCCGATGCTCGGCGGCGTAGGGCGCGGTGCCGGTGACCTTCGCCCAGCCGTCGACCCGCTCGTGGTCCGTGCCGAGGGCGCGCGGACGCAGTGGCTCGGTCACGCGACGCCCTCCCCGGCCAGTTCCCGCAGCACCGACACCAGCATCGCCCGCGCCACGGGGATCTTGAAGCCGTTGTCCCGCAACGGGACGGCGTCGGCGAGCTCGGCCTCGGCCGCCGCGCGGAACTCGGCGGTCTCGGCCGGGGCGCCGGACAGAGCCTGCTCGGCGACCCTCGCCCGCCACGGCTTGTGCGCCAGCCCGCCGAACGCGATCCGCACCTGCCGTACTCGCCCGTCCGCGACGTCGAGCGCGACCGCGACCGACACCAGCGCGAACGCGAAGGCCGCGCGATCGCGGGCCTTGCGGTAGCGGGAGTGGGCGGCGAACCGCATCGGGGGCAGATCCACTGCGGTGATCAGCTCCCCGTGGTCGAGCACCGTGTCCCGCTCGGGATGCTCCCCGGGCAGCCGGTGCAACTCGGCGGCCGGCACCGTGCGTTCCCCCGCCGCCGTGCGGACCCGCACCACCGCGTCCAGCGCGGCGAGGGCCACCGCCATGTCGGAGGGATGGACGGCGACGCAGTGGCTCGACGCGCCCAGCACCGCGTGGTAGCGCGTGTAGCCGTCGAGGGCCGAACAGCCCGCCCTCGGGCTGCGCTTGTTGCACGGCGTCGTCACGTCCTGGAAGTAGACGCAGCGGGTGCGCTGCAGCAGGTTGCCGCCCACGGTGGCGAGATTGCGCAACTGTCCCGACGCGCCGCTGAGCAATGCCCGCGCCAGCACCGGGTAGCGCGCGCGGACGAGTGGATGGGCGGCGACGTCGCTGTTGCGGGCGCCCGCGCCGAGCCGTATGCCCCCGCCGGGCAGTTCCTCGATCCCGTCGAGGGCGAGTCCGGTGATGTCCACCAGGACCTCGGGAGCGGTGAGGCCCAGCTTCATGTGATCGACCAGATTCGTCCCGCCCGCGAGGTACGCCGCTCGGCCGTTGCCCGTCACCGTGGCCACCGCGGTCTCGGTGTCCTGCGCCCGCCGGTACTCGAACGGGATCATGACGCGGCGCTCCGCCGTCGCGGCCCCTGCGCGGGCGTGCGCAGGCCCCGCGCCCGGGCGACGGACGCCACCGCCGCGACGATGCCCTGGTAGGCCCCGCACCGGCACAGGTTCCCGCTCATGCGCTCGCGGATCTCCTCGGCGTCGAGTGACGGAGCCGCGGCGGGATGGGCGGTCACCGCACTCGGCCAGCCGGCCTCGACCTCCGCCAGCACACCGGCCGCGGAGCAGACCTGCCCCGGCGTGCAGTACCCACACTGGAGACCGTCGTGCTCGACGAACGCGCGGTGCAGCGAGTGCGGCGCACCGTCGTCGTCACACAGTCCCGCGCTGGTGGTGATCGTGGAGCCGTCGGCCGCGACGGCGAACGTGAGGCACGAGGTCACCCTGCGGCCGTCGCGCAACACCGTGCACGAGCCGCACTGGCCGTGGTCGCACCCCTTCTTCGGGGAGGTGTTGCCGAGGTGCTCGCGCAGCGCGTCGAGCAGGGTGACCCGGGTGTCGACGGTCAGGTGACGTCGCTCGCCGTCCACGACGAGCGTGATCTCGGCTTCCATGCCACCCCCGGGTCGTCGCGCGCGGCTCGGCGCCTGCCGTTCGCTGCGGCGTACCCCGCTGGTGGGGGCCCGAAACGGTTCGCGCACCGCGCGACCGGCCGCACCGGTTCACTCGGTGAGCCGGCTGCGCAGGAATTCGAGCGTCCTGGCGAGCAGCCGGGACACGTGCATCTGGGAGATTCCCACGCGCTCGGCGATCTGGGTCTGCGTCATGTTGCCGAAGAAGCGCAGGATGAGCACCCGCCGTTCGCGTTCGGGCAGGCTCGCGAGCAGCGGTTGCAACGACTCGTGGTACTCGACGTTCTCCAGCTCCACATCGTCCTCGCCGACCGTCTCGGCCAGCGGCAGGGTGCCCTCGTCGTCGTAGGCGGCGTCCATGGACACCGACTGGTAGGCGTTGCCCGCGAGCAGACCGTCCCAGACGTCCTGCGGAGCGAGGCCGAGTTCGGCGGCGAGTTCGCTGGGCGTCGGAGCCCTGCCGAGCCGCTGGGCGAGCTTGCCGCTGGCCTGGCTCAGCGACAGGTGCAGTTCCTTGAGCCTGCGCGGTACCCGGACCGCCCAGCTGGAGTCGCGGAAGTGCCGCCGTACCTCACCCATGATCGTCGGCACCGCGAAGGCCACGAACTCGGTGCCCCGTGAGGCGTCGAAGCGGTCGATCGCGTTGAGCAGGCCCAGCCTCGCCACCTGTACGAGGTCGTCGCGCGGCTCACCGCGGCCGACGAAGCGGCGGGCGATGTGCTCGGCCAGCGGCAGGCAACGAGTGATGATCTCTTCCCGGACGGCGGCCCGCTTCGGGTCGTCCGGCTCGAACGAGGCGAGGGTGTTGAACAGTGGGGAGAGGTCCTCGTAGCTACTGGAGCCGCCTGAGCCGCGGGAGCCGGCGGAGCTTTGTGCTCGCGCACGGCGTTCGACGCGGGATTGCTCGTCAGGGGTCACGGGACCGTGGCTACCCCGCTCCGGTTGGCACCACACCCCCGTAATGGCTGGTCGGGCGAGGGGGGTTGACAGCCTCGGCCCGGTTCGGACAGTGCCGGTGGACCCTCGCGGTGAGTGACGTACGGCCCGGTCGCGGCGCCCCGAAGGTCACACGTTCGTGTGAAGCCGGGGCGGGCGGTCCCGGCGGTGCGGCGAGGCAGTGGCGTCCGCATGGTACGACCGGCCGCGTGAACCGGGACCAACAATCCACAGTGGACTTAAAATCCGCGTGACGTCACGGACAGTGTGCGTCGGCGTTCTTCTTGCGACCGCGACCGGCGCGGGCGTACCGTCACCGGCGGTGGCTTCGCGCCAGCCGTGCCGGGGGATCCGTAGAGGCGGAAGGCGGCGACCGGATGGCTCGCATGACGGACGATGTCGAGGTCGACATGCTCATGCCCTCGACCGGGTTGCTGGTCGTCAGCGTGGCAGGCGCCGTCGACATCCTCGGGGAACCCACGGTGCGACAGTCGATCGACAGTCTTCCCGCCGGGATCAGATCCCTGGTGCTGGACCTCACCGAGACCACCTTCTTCGGAGCGGCCGGCCTGTCCGTGCTCGTCCACACCGCCGGTGTCGCCCAGCGGCGCCACGTGAGCTGGGCCGTCGTGTGCCCGCCGGTCGTGCTGCGCCCGCTGGAGGTGACCCGGCTCGACCGGGAACTGCCGGTGTGCTCGGACTTCGCCGAAGCCGTGCTGCTCGCCTCCCAGGTCCCGGTCGCGTCGTCCTGAATCCCTGCGCTCAGCGTGCGTGCCGTGAGCGGTAGGTGCGCATCTTGTGGCGCGCACCGCAGACGTCCATGCTGCACCAGATACTGTTCTGTGCGGGGGATCGGTCGTAGAAGACCCAGCGGCAGTCCGGGTTCTGGCACACCTTGAGCCGGTCGAGTTCCCCCGTCAGGCCGGTCGTGAAGACCAGCGCCAGGCAGTCGGCGAGGTAGGTGTCGAGCGCCCCGGTCTTCTTGGGCGGGAGGACCGGCTCGCCCCGCGCCGACCACCGTGGTGGAGCCAGCAGTACCTTGGCCAGCCGGTTCAGCTCGGTGGTGCGTTCGTGGCCGTCGAGGTGGTCCCGCACGGTCTCTCGCAGGCGCAGCAGCAGATCGTGTTCCTTGCGGTTGAGTTCGGCGACCTCGATCTCGTGGGCGCGCAGCCACGCCGACGCGCTGGCGCTGGTGATCAGCGCGTCCTCCGTGTACAGCAGCCGTGCCGAGTTGCACAGCCCCTCCAACTTCCCGAGCTCACCGGGAGCGTCTGTCCTTGAGAACGGCATGTCTCGATGTTACCGTCTCACATGGTTAGACGGTAACCAGGGGAGGGAGTGACGTGGTGTTGGGGTTGCGGGAGGAGTTCGAGACGCCGGGTGGTACGGTCCGCTGGGATCGCCTCGGCCGCGGCAGTCCGGTGGTCCTGCTGCACGGCACCCCCTTCTCGTCGCGCGTGTGGCACGACGTGGCCGTGGCCCTGTCCGCACGGCACGAGGTGTACCTCTGGGACATGCTGGGCTACGGCGAGTCGGACCAGCGCGCGGGGCAGGACGTCTCGCTGCGGGCGCAGGCAGAGGTGTTCGCCGCGCTGCTGCGGCACTGGGGGCTCGACGAACCCGCCGTGGTCGCCCACGACTTCGGCGGCGCCGTCTCCCTGCGCGCCCACCTGCTCCACGGCGCCCGCTACGGCCGGCTCGCCCTGGTGGACGTCGTGGCCCTCGCGCCGTGGGGGTCACCCTTCTTCCGCCTGGTGCGCGAGCACGCCGACGTGTTCGAGCGACTGCCGCCCGCG
Source organism: Saccharomonospora piscinae (assembly GCF_005862235.1). Taxonomy (GTDB): domain Bacteria; phylum Actinomycetota; class Actinomycetes; order Mycobacteriales; family Pseudonocardiaceae; genus Saccharomonospora; species Saccharomonospora piscinae. The sequence continues at coordinate 927,054 of NZ_VCEK01000003.1, forward strand.
CTGCACGGCGCGCTGGTGCGCGAGTACGTCGCCGGCGCGGTGCACCGGCCGGTCCCCGGTGCGGTGCTCGATCACCTCGTCACACCGTGGTCGGGCGAGCACGGGCAACCCGCCTTCTACCGGCAGATCGCGCAGGCCGACCAGCGCGACACCGACGAGATCGAGCCGCTGCTGGCGACGATCGACATCCCGGTGCTGGTGTGCTGGGGTCAGGACGACACCTGGGTGCCAGCCGAACACGGTGAGCGGCTCGCGGCACTGATCCCGGGCGCGCGGCTGGAGCGCATCGCGGGAGCGGGTCACCTCGTGCAGCAGGACGCGCCCGCGGTGCTCGCCGCGACGCTGCGGGACTTCGTGGGCTGAGTCATCGCGCCGGGCCGGACGGCGTCGGGCTCGTCACCCGCGCGGGGCGACGAAAGTGCCCTTGGACTTCAGCGTCTGCACCAGGCCCCGCTCGCGCAGGATCTTCGTGGCCTTGCGGACGGTGTCGAGCGCGACGCCGTACTCCTCCGACAGCGCTCGCTCGCCCGGGATACGGCTGCCCGCAGGCCAGTCACCGTGTGCGATGAGCTCGGCGAGGTGGTCGGCGAGCAGCACGTACTCGTACCCGGTTCGGTTGTCCGGGTTGTACTTCCTGCGTTCGGGACCGTTCATGGCAGCACGATAGAACTGTGCCACGCTGCACTCATGTGCAGACCGCTGCACAGCGCGGCACGTCGCGGTTACCGGATCGCCCCACGCTGCTCGGGAATCGGCGCGGTGGCGATCTCGCGCGTGACCGCGATCAGCCGGGCGGCGGCGCGGGCGGCGTCGGCCGCCGAGAACCGGGCGGCCGGCGCGCTGATGCCGAGCGCGACCGGCAGGCGGGTTCCGGACAGTGCCGCCGCCACGCACCGGCCGTCGCCGTCGTCGCTGGTGGCGTAGCCCAGACTCCGCACCCGTTCGAGGTCGTTCGCGAACTGTGGCCCCGGTGTGGTCTCCCGCTCCTCCCTGGGCAGCAGCTCCCGGAGGCGCTCGCCCGGCAGGCGTGCGGCGATGGCCCGGCCGAGGGCGGTCGCGTACCACGGCTCGCGGAACCCCCGGGATGAGGCGAACCGCACCCGCTTGCCGCTCTCCACGACGTCGACGTATACGACGTGGTCCCGGTCGAGTACCGCCAGATTGACCGTTTCGCCGAATTCGTCCCGGATCTTCTCCAGCCACGGGCGAGCCCGTTCACGCAGCACCTCGAGGTGCCGGGACTGCATACCGACGAAGCCGAGGCCGAGTCGGTAAAGCCCGCTGTCGTCGTCGCGTTCGACGTAGCGGTGGGCCTCCAACGTCCACAGGTACCGAAACGCGGAGGATTTCGGCAGGTCGGTTTCCTGGGCGACCTCGATGAGTGAGACACCTTCCACGGATTCCTGGAGCAGGTTGAGGATGGAGCAGACTCGTTCGACCGCGCGAACGGTGTAGTCGCGCTCCTCGCCTTTGGTCGCGGTATCCGCGCCGTCGTGGTGTCCCTGACCGCGTCGTCCCGACACACGTGCTCCCTGGAATACGGATGAGGTGTTCCGAAAAACCTTAGCGGTCGGAGAACTGCCGGAGCAGGGGGCCAGGGATCTCCTGGAGGAAGACGCGCCGGTGTGGTATCGATTTCTCCCACGCGTATATCTCAAATGAGCGGTGGCGGGCCGCTTTGAGCGGTACAGATCTCAGTCGGCCGCTGTAACGGCTCGCTGTCTGTAGCGATATTGATTCCGGAGTGGACTGGGATAATGCCTGGCTCGGGGCGGTGAGCGTGCGCTCGGTCCCGGTCTCGAAATCGCGGTGTCGAGAATAGCCCGTTTGGTGGTAGCCGCGTTCGTGATCGTCCAGCAGTCTGGTGTGGTGTCGATCGTGGCTCGGTCGCGCGGCTGGGGGTTTCCGGATCTCGTGGATCCGTCCTAATGGGTCCGCCCTGCCGTGGTCGTTCGTGCCACGACGAGGCGGAAAACCGTTCCCGAACCTCGCTGACGATGCCGATGCCAATTTATGAGACCACGTCGCGGACCGGCGCTGCCGGCGTATCCCGCGACGGACACCCGGCCCACCTCGACGTGTCGAGGTCCGGTGTGCTCCGCCATTCCACTCCCGAACAATCCGAGGAGCCGATCTGGGATCTCGTTCGCCGTGTCCGCAGGTTACGCGGACTGACGCAATACCAGCTGGCCGATCGGTTGGCCGAGCTGTCGAACAACTCCAGTGTCAGCCGCGACGAGGTCGCCAGATGGGAGCGGGGGAAGCGGGTGCCGGGGCCGTACTGGCGGCAATGGCTGTCGGTCGCACTCGGCGTCCCGGTGGATCAGCTCCTGGAAGCCGTCCGCTGTGGACGGCTGCGGCGGGCGGCGGGGCGGAACTGACGTCGCCGGGCACCGCGAGGCCCCGAGAGACACCGCACTGTAGCGCGCTAGTCGCCTAGCGTGCTACACTCGCCGTGGTCGTCGACGCGGGACCGTTCATCGTGCGACGGCGGCCGTGGTGGTGTGGCCGGGACTGCCCCTTCCGGCCTGGCCGCACCACCGGCACCACCCGCACGACGCACTGGGGGAACGCATGGCGAGCGAGTCCGTGGGCAGATCCGGGGGTCCCCGCCGACGCCCGCTGTCCGAGCTGGACCGCCTCCGCTCGTGGCAGACCCACCGCGGACGCGCGCGCAGCGCGGCGCGTCGTGCGGGTGGTTGCGGTCTGCCGTCAGGATGGTGTCCCGTCACGGGCAGGCGCTGTCCGCGCGGCGACGTGTCGCCCGTCAGGAAACGTCCCGCGTGAGTTCGCGACCCAGCTCCGCCACCAGGTCGACCGACTCCGCCGGGGTGAGTGCCGCCTTCGCCAGGTCGCGCCAGAGTGACCGGAAGACGGCGAGCGTCTCGGGGCTCTCGTAGTGAATGCGGTCCACCGGGGTGCTCACCCACGCGGTCTCGGAGAAGTCCTGGATCAGTTCGGACGGCAGCAGCAGCTCCGTGAAACCCGCGCAGGCCCCGGCTGGTCTGCCCGCGCTGTCCGGTAGCACTCGCAGGGTGAGGACGCCTTGTCGTGCCCTGGCCGCGAGCGTGGTGAGCTGTTCGCCCAGCACGTGCGGGCCGCCGACCGGGCTGCGCAGTGCGCTCTCGCCCAGAACGCAGGTCAACCGCGGGGCGTCGGGCCGGTCCAGCACGGCCTGCCGACCCCGCAGCATGCGGAGCTGGAGCGTGAGCTCGTCGGCGCGGTGCTCGGTCAACTCCGCGCGCAGGACCGCCTCGGCGTAGGAGGGGGTCTGCACGAGTTCCGGCACGCGCTGGGGTTCGTAGATCCGCATCTCGGCGGCGGAGTACTCGAAACCCGCGAACAGGGCGAGCGAGCGAGGGGGGAAGTGGTCGGGGAACTCGTCCTCCCACCAGTCCGGTGAGCGCATCTCCACGCGGTCGCGCAACCGCCGGTAGTAAGCCGCCCGGTCACCGTGGCCGTAGCTGTCGAGCATGATGTCGAGACTGTCGTGGCTCGGCAGGTAGCGGCCCATCTCGTAGTGCCCGATGGTGGCCCTGCTCTTACCGATCCGCTTCGCGATCTCGCTCTGGTTGGAGTTCGGGCTCGTCTCGCGCAGCCTCTTCAGTCCCTGGGTGAACGCCCATTCCGCGACGACGTGGCTGACCTCGGCCAAGGGCCTCACCTTTCGGCAGTCGGGCGAGGCGGCATGCTTCACCCGAAAGGACCACACCGCGCTGTAGCGCGGCGCTCGGCTAGCGCGCTACATTACGGGTGGCTACGGACAGTTCGACGCTTGTCACGTTAGCCCCCGGCGGCGTGGGCCGTGGGTGAGCCCCTCCCAGGTCACGTCGCCGGACTCGGACGACCGGCGAGTGACGACGGCTGGGGGGCCTGCGCGTGGGCGGTGCTGGCAGTACTGGTTGTGGCGGAGGGCAGGATGCGCCGCTCACGGCGGCGGTGGCGCACGCCCGCGCGCGAGCTGTCGCGTGGCCGGGGACGTCCACCGCCGACGCGCGGCAGTTTCGGCTCGACGTCGAGGACGTCGAGCACTGGGAACACCGGCGGCGGGGGCGGCACGCCCGGCTCTGGGTGGTGAGTCTTGTGGTCCACGCCGCCGCGCGGGACGCGGACGACGCGGCCCTCCGGTTGACCCGCTACGTACGGCAGCCTCAGCACCGCATCGGCGATGTGCCGATCCTGCGGGCCTCGGGCCTGCCGGAACCCGGAGCCGCCGGGTCGCCGACCACCTATCCGGGCGGCGCGGTCGCGCACCACGATCCGGCGCCGTACGGCGCGCTGGAGCGGGCCCACGTCGCCGCCTACGTCCAGGCACTCGCCGCCGCACGGCTGCGGTGGATGTCGGACTGTGCCACGGCTCCGCTGTCTCCGCTGTCTCGGCTGTCTCGGTTGTCTCCGGTCACCGAGGACGACGCTCCCGTGTACGTCCGCGATTCCTCGCTCACCCTGTGGCGGGTGCGGCACCGGGTGCTGTGCCTGGCCGGTCCGGGTGAGGCTCAGGCGCGGGCGGCTGAGCTGGCCGCGACCGTGGTCGACGACGCGGGCGTACAGGCCGCCGAAGTGACCCGGTTGCGTGCCGACGACGGGTATGTGGACGTGGAGGGATGGCGGGTGCATCCGGCGCTGACTCTCGCGCCGCGCGCGACCACGGCGCTGTGGGACGACTACGACCGCACGGAGTCCGACGCGGGACAACCGGCCGCGGTGGCCGAGGTGCTCGGCAGGGCGGCGGTGTCCGTCTGGAAGGCGTTCACGAGCCGGGCCTGACCGGCATTCCGGTGAGCGGAATGCCGGTCGGCGGCAACCTGTGCAAGCCCTGGGTGCTCCCGTAGGCTTCGACGCGCAGCCGACGGACTGTGTCACATTCTGTCGGCTCGCCGTGCGCCCGTATCCCTCCCCAACGGCGCACCGGCGGTGATGGTGTCCCGGTGCTGAACCCCCAGCAGCGCCGGGACACCTGCCGGGAGGTCTCTCTTTTCGGATTCTCTTTCGCTCCCGATTCTTCGGTTTTTCCGATTATTCTTCGGGCGCGCTATCCGGATCGGTCGCGGTGCCCGTTCTCGATCTCACGTGAAAGATAACGGGATCGTTGTCTACCGTCGGTGGTGCTCACTATCACCTTGGGTGTATCGCCCGGTGGGCACGTTGTTCATGGCGCAACCTGTTGCCGTATACGATACGAAACTAAAGTGGGGACGGATATCACACCGACGGCCTAAATGATCACCCCGGGTGTCAATTCTCGATACCGGCAGTAGGCGACGCTGCTCCGGCCGGGTGAGGTTCGGAGTCGGTTGTCCGCAGGGGTACGCCTGCCTGACGAGTCGCGGCCCCGGACTCCCCGCGGCCCGACTACCACCGGTTTTGTCGCAGGTGACGGCGTCGAAGCCGTGGTGTGGAGTGGTCGCCGACCGGCGGCGCGGCGCGGCGGACGGTATACGTCGGGTGAGCCGGTGGATCACGCAATCGACCCATTGCCTTTTTCGTCAAGTGTTCAATAGATTGGGTTCGGCCGTATTGCGGGGATCAACGAGGATGTGCTGCAATCAGGCTCGGCCGGCTGAGGACCGAATGGACGGTTCGTGGCGACGACCGGCTCCGTGCGCGTGTGGACCGTCTCCTCCGCGAGGGCGCGATGTCGACGATGGTCCGGGTGTTCGCGTGTGCGTTTTTTCGGCGTGATAAATGCGCGCGTACCGGCGCGCCCCGGCGGCGAGGAGGAATGGCGCGATAAGTGTGACGCGGTTCGCGGAGTGTGCACTGTGGCCGAACGTGGAAGGGATGCGTGATGAAGGATTCGAGGTCTGGTCCAGCAGAGGTGAAAGAGGCCGGCACCGTGGGAAGTGACGAGGTCCAGATCGAGGCACACCCGGCACAGGAGTTCGGTTCGGACCCCCTGACCGTTCGCGACACCGACCACTACACCAACGAGTACGTCAAGGGATTCGTCGAGAAGTGGGACGACCTCATCGACTGGAAGAAGCGCTACGAGAGCGAGGGCAGCTTCTTCGTCGACCTGCTCAAGTCGCGTGGTGTCCGGTCCGTGCTGGACGTCGCCGCCGGGACGGGGTTCCATTCGGTACGCCTCATCGAGGAGGGCTTCGACACCGTCAGCGTCGACGGCAGTGCCGAGATGCTGGCGAAGGCGTTCGAGAACGGGCTGACCTACGGCGGGCACATCCTGCGGGTCGTCCACGCCGACTGGCGTCAGCTCAACAAGGACATCCACGGCCAGTTCGACGCTGTGGTGTGTCTCGGCAACTCGTTCACGCACCTGTTCTCGGAGCGCGACCGGCGCAAGGCGCTCGCCGAGTTCTACGCGGTGCTCAAGCATGACGGCGTTCTGATCCTCGACCAGCGCAACTACGACGCGATCCTCGACAACGGCTTCTCCAGCAAGCACACGTACTACTACTGCGGCGACGAGGTCACGGCCGAACCCGAGTACATGGACGACGGGCTCGCGCGGTTCCGCTACCGGTTCCCCGACGACTCGCAGTACCACCTCAACATGTTCCCGCTGCGCAAGGACTACACGCGCAGGTTGTTGCGCGAGGTGGGCTTCCAGCGGGTCGAGACCTACGGTGACTTCCAGGAGACGCACCAGGTCAAGGACGATCCCGACTTCCTCATCCACGTGGCCGAGAAGAACTACGCGGTGGACGGCGACGAGACCGCCCGGTACTCGGCCGCCGTGAACGTGGCCCGCGACTACTACAACTCCGACGACGCGGACAACTTCTACTACTCCATCTGGGGCGGGGAGGACATCCACGTCGGCCTGTATGAGCACGATGACGAAGACATCGCCGCCGCGAGCAGGCGTACCGTCGAGCGAATGGCGGCCACCGCGGGTATCACGTCGGCCACCCGGGTGCTCGACATCGGATCCGGGTACGGCGGCGCGGCGCGCTACCTCGCCAAGACCTTCGGCGCTCACGTCACCTGCCTGAACCTCAGCGAGGTCGAGAACGAGCGCAACCGCCGGTTCAGCGAGGAGCAGGGATGCTCGGACCTGGTGGAGGTCGTGGACGGGTCGTTCGAGGACCTGCCGTTCGAGGACAACGAGTTCGACGTCGTGTGGTCGCAGGACGCGATGCTGCACAGCGGCGACCGCGTCCGGGTGCTGCAGGAGGTCGCCCGGGTACTGAAGCCCAAGGGCGAGTTCGTCTTCACCGACCCGATGGCGGCCGACGGTTGTGACCGGGCCTCGCTGCGGCCGATCCTCGACCGGCTGCACCTGGACAGCATGGGCTCGCCGGAGTTCTACCGCAGGGAACTCGGCAGGCTCGGTCTGGCTCGCGTCGACTTCGAGGACCACAGTGCGCAGCTGGCCGCCCACTACGGCAGGGTGCTGGCCGAGACGGAACGCCGCCACGCCGACCTCTCCGCCCTGGTGAGCGAGACCTACCTCACGCGCATGAAGGCCGGTCTCAGGAACTGGGTCGAGGGTGGACGGGCCGGTAACCTCGCGTGGGGCATATTCCACGTGCGGGCCTGACGTGCGTAGCGGAGAAGAACGGCGACTGTCACCGAGGAAGGACGAGGAAGCATAGTGACTGCGAACCGAAGGCTGTTCACCAGTGAGTCCGTCACGGAGGGCCACCCGGACAAGATGTGTGACGCGATCAGCGACACCATCCTGGACGCGATGCTCGCGGCCGACCCGAGGAGCCGGGTCGCGGTGGAATCGCTGATCACCACCGGGCAGGTCCAGGTGGCGGGCGAGGTGACCACCGACGCCTACGTGGACGTGCCCACGCTGGTTCGGGACCGGATTCTGGAGATCGGTTACGACTCGTCGGCGAAGGGCTTCGACGGCGCGTCGTGCGGTGTGAACGTGGCGATCGGCTCCCAGTCGCCCGACATCGCCCAGGGCGTCGACACCGCGTACGAGTCGCGGCTGGAGAACGCGCTCGACGAGCTGGACAAGCAGGGCGCGGGTGACCAGGGGCTGATGTTCGGCTACGCGTGCTCGGACACGCCCGAGCTGATGCCGCTGCCGATCGCGCTGGCCCACCGGCTGTCCCGCCGACTCACCGAGGTGCGCAAGAACGGCACGGTGCCCTACCTGCGCCCGGACGGCAAGACGCAGGTCACCATCGAGTACGACGGCGACAAGCCGGTCCGGCTGGACACCGTGGTGATCTCCAGCCAGCACGCCGAGGGCATCGACCTCGACGGCATGCTGGCCAAGGACGTGCTCCAGCACGTGATCACCCCGGAGATCGAGGCGCTGGGGTGGGACGCCGGCGAGCCGAGGACGCTGATCAACCCGACGGGCCGGTTCGTGGTCGGTGGCCCGATGGGTGACGCGGGCCTGACCGGTCGCAAGATCATCGTCGACACCTACGGCGGGATGGCGCGGCACGGTGGTGGCGCGTTCTCGGGCAAGGACCCGTCGAAGGTCGACCGCTCGGCCGCCTACGCCACTCGCTGGGTCGCGAAGAACATCGTGGCCGCCGGACTGGCCGACCGCGCCGAGATCCAGGTCGCGTACGCGATCGGCAAGGCCGCGCCGGTGGGGCTGTTCGTCGAGACGTTCGGCACCGAGAAGGTGGACCCCGCCAAGATCCAGGCCGCGATCAGCGAGGTGTTCGACCTGCGCCCCGCCGCGCTCATCCGCGATCTCGACCTGCTGCGCCCGATCTACGCGCCCACGGCGGCCTACGGCCACTTCGGCCGCACGGACGTCGACCTGCCCTGGGAGCGCACCGACAAGGCGCCGGCGCTCAAGGACGCGGCGAAGGCCTGAGCGGCAGGCCCGCACCCGTTTTCCCTCCTGTCCCGGCTCGGGCGGGGCGGACGGCATGTCACCGCCGTCCGCCCTGCCCACCGTGACCCGCCGCCCGCACGCGTTCGCCGGCCCCGGCCCACCGGGGCCGGGTCGCGGCCTACCCGCCCCCACGAGGAGTGTGCCCGCATGCGCATAGCCGTCACCGGCTCCATCGCCACCGACCACCTGATGGTCTTCCCCGGCAAGTTCGCCGACCAGTTCGTCGCCGACCGGATGGACAAGGTGTCGCTGTCCTTCCTGGTCGACCAGCTCGACATCCGCAGGGGAGGTGTGGCCGCCAACATCTCGTTCGGGCTCGGCAGCCTGGGGATGACCCCCATCCTGGTCGGTGCCGTCGGCAAGGACTTCGCCGACTACCGTTCGTGGCTGGAGCGGCACGGTGTCGACACCGCGTCGGTACACGTGTCCCAGGAGCGGCACACCTCGCGCTTCCTGTGCACCACCGACGAGTCGCAGGCCCAGATCGCCTCCTTCTACGCGGGGGCCATGGAGGAGGCGCGGGACATCGAGCTCAAGGTCGTGGCCGACCGGATCGGTGGCCTCGACCTGGTGATCGTCGCGCCGAACGACCCCGCCGCGATGGTGCGCCACACCGAGGAGTGCCGCCAGCGCGGCATCCCGTTCGCCGCAGACCCGTCACAGCAGCTGGCGCGGATGGCGGGCCCCGAGATCCGCATGCTGGTCGACGGCGCGGCGTACCTGTTCACCAACGAGTACGAGACGTCGCTGCTGCTGAAGGAGACCGGCTGGTCCGAGGCCGACGTGCTGGACCGGGTCGGTTACTGGGTGAAGACCTACGGTCCCGACGGTGTGCGGATCGAGTCGAAGGACGCCGAAGCGCTGGCCGTGCCCGCGCTGACGGTGGCCGACGAGATCGACCCGACCGGGGTCGGCGACGCGTTCCGCGCCGGCTTCCTGTGGGGCCTGCACGCCAAGCTCGGACTGGAACGGTCGGCGCAGGTCGGGTGTACCCTGGCGGCCATCGTCCTGGAAACCGTCGGCACGCAGGAATACACCCTGGACCGGGCGGAATTCTCCAAGCGGGTGGCCACGACCTACGGCAACGACGCCGCGGCCGAGATCGAATCCAAGCTGCGGGTGTGAACATGGACAGTCGGTTTCTCGCCGAATTGGACCGGCGGATTCTCGTCGCCGACGGCGGCATGGGCACCGCCCTGCAGGAGTTCGACCTCACCCTCGACGACTTCGCGCAGCTCGAGGGCTGCAACGAGATCCTCAACGAGACCCGCCCGGACGTCGTCCAGGCGGTGTATCGGGGATTCCTGGAGGCCGGGTCCGACGCCATCGAGACGAACACGTTCGGTACCAACTTCGGCAACCTCGGTGAGTACGACATTCTCGACCGCATCCGGGACCTCGCGGAGAAGGGCTCGGCTCTGGCGCGGCAGTGCGCCGACGAGTTCTCCACGCCGGACAAGCCCCGGTTCGTGCTCGGCTCGATGGGGCCGGGCACGAAGCTGCCGACCCTCGGCCACGCGCCGTACGCCGTCCTGCGCGACGCGTACGTCGACAACGTGCTGGGGATGCTCGACGGCGGCATCGACGCGGTGCTGGTGGAGACGTCGCAGGATCTGCTGCAGACGAAGGCGGCGATCGTGGGCGCGAAGCGGGCCATGGCCGCCGCGGGCCGCCGCGTGCCGATCATCGCCCAGGTCACGGTGGAGCAGACGGGCACCATGCTCGTCGGTTCCGAGATCGGGGCCGCGCTCACGGCGCTGGAGCCGCTGGGCATCGATCTGATCGGCATGAACTGTGCCACCGGTCCCGCCGAGATGAGCGAGCACCTGCGGGTGCTGTCCGACCACGCCCGCGTGCCGATCTCGGTCATGCCGAACGCGGGGCTGCCGGAACTCGGACCGAACGGCGCCGAGTACCCGCTGCGCCCCGACGAGCTGGCTGAGGCGCTGGCCACCTTCGTCACCGACTTCGGCGCGCGCCTGGTGGGCGGCTGCTGCGGCACCACCGCCGAGCACGTGCGGGCCGTCGTCGACGCCGTGGGGTCGCTGCCGCCGAAGCAGCGCAGCCCGAAGCACCTGCCCGCCGTGTCCTCGGTCTACCAGTCGGTGCCCTTCGAGCAGGACGCCTCGCTGCTCAACGTCGGCGAGCGCACCAACGCCAACGGGTCGAAGAAGTTCCGCGAGGCGATGCTCGAGCAGCGCTGGGACGACTGTGTCGAGATCGCGAAGGCGCAGACGCGCGAGGGCGCGCACATGCTCGACCTGTGCGTGGACTACGTCGGGCGCGACGGCACGGACGACATGGGCGAGCTGGCGTCGCGGCTGGCGACGGCCTCGACCCTGCCGGTGATGGTGGACTCCACCGAGCCCGAGGTCGTACGCAGCGGGCTGGAGCACTTCGGTGGCCGCTGTGCCATCAACTCGGTCAACTACGAGGACGGGACCGGGCCGGAGAGCCGCTACCAGCAGGTGCTGGAACTGGCCGTGGAACACGGCGCCGCCGTGGTCGTCACCTGTATCGACGAGGACGGCCAGGCACGCACGGCCGAGTGGAAGCTGCGGGTGGCCGAGCGCGCGATCGAGGACCTGACGACGAACTGGGGCCTCACCACGTCGTCGATCATCATCGACCTCCTGGTCTTCCCGATCACCACGGGGCAGGAGGAGGTCCGCAAGGACGCGCTGGAGACCATCGAGGCGATCCGCCTGCTCAAGCAGCGCCATCCCGAGGTGATGACCACGCTCGGGTTGTCGAACGTCTCGTTCGGCCTCAACCCGGCCGCCCGGCAGGTGCTCAACTCGGTCTTTCTGAACGAGTGCCGCGAGGCGGGGCTGGACTCGGCCATCCTCAACTCGTCCAAGATCCTGCCGATGAACAAGATCGAGGACGAGCCGAAGCAGGTCGCGCTCGATCTCGTGTACGACCGGCGGCAGGGCGACTACGACCCGCTGCAGCGGCTCATGGCGCTGTTCGAGGGCAAGACCGCGTCGTCGACGAAGGCGTCGCGGGCCGAGGAGCTGGCGAAGCTGCCGCTGTTCGAGCGCCTGGAGAAGCGCATCGTCGAGGGCGAGCTGAACGGCCTCGACGACGACCTCGACGCGGCGATGGCCGAGAAGAAACCACTCGAGATCGTCAACGAGAACCTGCTCGCCGGCATGAAGGTCGTGGGTGAGCTGTTCGGCTCGGGACAGATGCAGCTGCCGTTCGTGTTGCAGTCGGCCGAGGTCATGAAGACCGCGGTGGCCCATCTCGAGCCCCACATGGAGAAGACCGACAACGACGGCAAGGGCAGGCTGCTGCTCGCCACCGTCAAGGGCGACGTCCACGACATCGGCAAGAACCTCGTGGACATCATCGTGTCGAACAACGGCTACGACGTCGTCAACATCGGTATCAAGCAGCCCATCAACGCGATCCTCGACGCCGCCGAGGAGCACCGGGTGGACGCCATCGGGATGTCCGGCCTGCTCGTGAAGTCCACGGTCATCATGAAGGACAACCTGCGGGAGATGAACTCGCGGGGCGTGGCGGAGAAGTACCCGGTCCTGCTGGGCGGGGCCGCGCTGACCAGGACGTTCGTGGAGAACGACCTGGACGAGGTGTACGAGGGCGACGTCCGCTACGCGAAGGACGCCTTCGAGGGTCTGCGGCTGATGGACCGCCTCATGGCCGTCAAGCGCGGTGACGCTCCGGAGGAGGACGCCGCCGAGCAGGAGAAGAAGGCCGAACGCAAGGCCCGCAGGGAGCGCTCGCTGCGCATCGCCGAGAAGCGCAAGGCGGAACAGGACCCCGAGCCGAGCCTCGACGACACGACCCGCTCGGACGTCGAGGCCGACGTCGCGGTCCCGACGCCGCCCTTCTGGGGTGCCAAGGTGGTCCGGGGCGTGGCGGTGGCCGACTACCTGTCGCTGCTCGACGAACGGGCCACGTTCTTCGGGCAGTGGGGCCTGCGGGGAGCCAAGAAGGGTGAGGGCCCGTCCTACGAGGAACTCGTGGAGACCGAGGGGCGGCCACGCCTGCGGGCCTGGGTCGACGAGCTGTCCACCCAGGGCATCCTCGCGCACGCCGCGCTGGTGTACGGCTACTTCCCGTGTTACTCGGAGGGCAACGACCTGGTCGTGCTGGAGAAGGACGAGCCCGACGCGCTGGAGCGCCTGCGGTTCACCTTCCCCCGGCAGCGCCGGGACCGCCGGTTCTGCCTCGCCGACTTCTTCCGGCCGAAGGAGCAGGCGGAGCGGGACGGGCAGGTGGACGTGCTTCCCCTCCAGCTCGTGACGATGGGCCAGCCCATCGCCGACTACGCCAACGAGCTGTTCGCCAAGAACGCGTACCGCGATTACCTTGAGATTCACGGGCTCGGCGTGCAGCTCACCGAAGCGCTGGCGGAGTACTGGCACCGCCGCATCCGCCAGGAGCTGCGGTTCTCCTCGGGAGCGCAGGTCGCCGACGAGGACCCGGCCGACGTGCAGGAGTACTTCAAGCTCGGCTACCGGGGCGCCCGCTTCTCGTTGGGCTACGGCGCTTGCCCGGACCTGGAGGACCGCGCGAAGATCGTGGAACTGCTGGATGCCGAGCGGATCGGCGTGACGCTGTCCGAGGAGTTCCAGCTGCATCCGGAGCAGTCGACGGATGCGATCGTGGCCCACCACCCTGAGGCCAAGTACTTCAACACCTGAACAGTGGGCACACTCCCACGTCGAGAAAGGAAACTATGAGCGCGAAGTTGCAGAAGGTGAACGGCCTCGAGTTCGCCGTTGCCGATCTGTCTTTGGCCGAGGCCGGAAGGCACCAGATCAGGCTGGCGGAACACGAGATGCCCGGCCTGATGGCGACTCGCAAGGAGTACGCGGGTTCCCAGCCGCTGAAGGGCGCCAGGATCGCCGGTTCGCTGCACATGACCGTGCAGACCGCCGTGCTGATCGAGACCCTGGTGGCGCTGGGCGCCGAGGTGCGGTGGGTCTCGTGCAACATCTTCTCCACCCAGGACGAGGCCGCCGCCGCCGTGGTCGTGGGCCCGAACGGCACTCCGGAGGCGCCCCAGGGCGTGCCGGTGTTCGCGTGGAAGGGCGAGACGCTGGAGGAGTACTGGTGGTGCACCGACCAGCTCTTCCAGTTCGGCGAGCAGGGCCCGAACATGATCCTCGACGACGGCGGTGACGCGACGCTGCTCGTCCACAAGGGCGTCGAGTTCGAGGCCGCGGGTGCCGTGCCGGAGGCCGCTGCGGACGACCCGGACGAGTACAAGATCATCCTCTCGACCCTGCGCAAGAGCCTCGCGGCCGACGGGCAGCGGTTCACCCGTGTCGCGGCCGACATCAAGGGCGTCACCGAGGAGACCACCACCGGCGTGCACCGCCTGTACGAGTTCGCCAGGGACGGCGAGCTGCTCTTCCCGGCGATCAACGTCAACGACTCGGTCACCAAGTCGAAGTTCGACAACAAGTACGGCTGCCGCCACTCGCTGATCGACGGCATCAACCGCGCCACCGACACGCTCATCGGCGGCAAGGTCGCCGTGGTCTGCGGCTACGGCGACGTCGGCAAGGGCAGCGCCGAGTCGCTGCGCGGCCAGGGCGCGCGGGTGATCGTCACCGAGATCGACCCCATCTGCGCGTTGCAGGCCGCGATGGACGGCTACCAGGTGGCGCTGCTGGACGACGTGGTGGAGACGGCCGACATCTTCGTCACCACCACCGGCAACTTCAACATCATCACCGCGGACCACATGGCGCGGATGAAGCACCAGGCCATCGTGGGCAACATCGGCCACTTCGACAACGAGATCGACATGGCGGGCCTGGAGAAGCGGCAGGACGTCAAGCACGTCGAGATCAAGCCGCAGGTGGACGAGTACGTCTTCCCCGACGGTCACTCGATCATCGTGCTGAGCAAGGGCAGGCTGCTGAACCTGGGCAACGCCACCGGCCACCCGAGCTTCGTCATGTCCAACAGCTTCACCAACCAGGTCATGGCGCAGATCGAGCTGTTCACCAAGCCCGGCGAGTACGACAAGCAGGTCTACGTGCTGCCCAAGAAGCTGGACGAGAAGGTCGCGCTGCTGCACCTCGACGCCCTGGGCGTCAAGCTCACCAAGCTGACGAAGGAGCAGGCGGCCTACATCGGTGTCGACGTCGAGGGGCCCTACAAGCCCGAGCACTACCGGTACTGACGGAAAGTCGGCGGGGAGGGCCACCGGTGGGCCTCGGCTGCGGCCGTGTCGACGGTGGCCCTCCCGGCACCGAAGGGAGTTGATCGTGCGGAGGGTTGCCGACCGGCTGAACGGCTCGGATCGCCCGACGTTCTCGGTGGAGTTCTTCCCGCCCCGTGACGAGGCGGACGAAGCCATCCTGTGGCGGTCGATCCGCGAGCTGGAGCCGCTTGACCCCGCGTACATGTCCATCACCTACGGAGCTGGTGGGACCAGCCGCGAGGGCACCATCCGCAACATCGCCAGGGTCGCGACCGACACCACGCTGGTGCCGATGGCACATCTGACGGCGGTGAACCACTCGGTGGCGGAGCTGCGCAACGTGATCGGCCACTTCGCCGCCGTGGGCGTGCACAACGTGCTCGCGCTGCGGGGCGACCCACCGGGAGACCCGATGGGGGAGTGGGTGGCGCACCCGGAGGGTCTGCACTACGCCGAGGAACTGGTGCGGCTGACCCGCGAGCTGGGCGACTTCTGCGTCGGGGTGTCGGCGTTCCCGTACGGTCACCCGCGTTCGCCCGACCTGGAGACGGACACGCACTACCTGGTGCGCAAGCTGCGCGCGGGCGCGGACTTCGCCATCGCGCAGCTGTTCTTCGAGGCCGACGACTTCCTGCGGTTGCGCGACCGCGTGGCGGCGGCGGGCTGCGACGCACTGATGCTGCCGGGCATCATGCCGCTGACCACACCGAAGACGTTGCGCAAGACGATCGAGCTCTCCGGTGCCACGCCGCCCGCGTGGCTGACGGAGCGGCTCGACCCACTCAGCGACGACCCCAAGGCGTTCCGGGCCGAGGGCCTCAACGTGATCACGGAGCTGTGTGAGCGGCTGCTCCGGGAGGGGGTACCGGAGCTGCACTTCTACACGTTCAACCGGTCCAAGGCCACCCGGGAGCTGGTGGATCGGCTGGGACTGCGTTCGCCGCGGGCGGAGCCCGCGCTCACGACACGGCCCTGAGCCGTCCCACCTGGGCACCGTGGTGAGGCTTCAACGGCGAAGCCCCACCACGGTGCCCGTTTCGTCGGTACCGGCCGGATCGTCCACTGTGCTCGCTGCGGCGCGGGAGGCAACGAAGCCCTTACTACGCTTGGCGTATCAATAGGGCTAAGGTTGGCCATTCGCACTGACGCCGGGCGAGGTGGGTATGACGAGCGGGCAGAGCTGGAACGGGTGGACACCACAGCACGACGACTTTCGCGTCACGTGGCGCGGTTTCGACCGCGCGGAGGTCAGACGGCGGTTCACGGAGTTGTCCGGCGCCCTGCGTGAGGTCACCGCCGACCGCGACGCCGCGGCGGAGTACGTGCGGGGCCAGGCCGCCGAGCTGGCGGCGCTGCGCGACGAGAACGCGAAGCTGCGCCAGAGCCTCGATCGCGTGTGCCGTGCTCCGGTCTCCAGCGACGGCCTCTCGGAGCGCCTCTGGCGCATGGTGGATCTCGCGCAGAAGGAAGCTCACGAGGTGCTCGCGACCGCGCATGCCGAAGCGCAACAGCGGCGCGCCGAACTCGACGTTCGGGAGGCCGAACTGCGGGCACGCGAGGCGGAGCTGGAGGCCGAGCACCGTGAGCTGGTGCGCTGCCTCAAGGCCGACGCCGCCGCCGAGGCGGAGTCGGCCGAGCGCGCCCGCCGGGAGGAAGACGAGCGGTCCGTCCGCCGCAGGCAGGAGCTCGAACGCGACTTCGCGAGGAACCTGGCGGTGCGGCGCGACGAGGTGAACCGCGCCATCGCGCGCCACGAGGAGGCCGCGAAGGCCGCGGCCGATCGCATCGTCGCGGACGCCGCGTCCCGCGCTGACCGGATCGTGGCGGAGGCCACCTCGCGGGTGCACACCCTGGAGCAGGCGCGTCGCCGGGCGGCCGCCGATCTGCGCACGGCGAGGGAGGCACTGGCCGGAGCGTTGCCGCTGGTCGAACCGCTGCCCGACGAGGTGGCCGTCGATCGCACGGGACGGGAGGGAGTCGCCGCGGTACCCGGTCACGAGGCGACGACCTCACCACCGGCTGCCGGTGACCCGGGTTCGCCGGCGGATGCCGATCTCCCGACACAGCGGCGAAAGGTACCGACCGTGTCGCCCGCCGGGTGAGCCTCGGTATCGTTCCGGTGAAATTCCGGGTGATCAGGGAGGTAGTCGGATGGCTCGGCCGTGCGTACTGCTGAAATACGGCGAGCTCATGCTCAAGGGGCGCAACCGCGGCAAGTTCGAGGAGTACCTGCGCGACGCCCTGCGGCACGCGGTGGACGGCGCGTCCGCACCCGTGCGGATCTCGCAACGACCCGGCGTCGTGGTGCTCTCGGGCGCGCCGATGTCCGAACTGATGGACCGCGCCCGGAGCGTGATCGGCGTCAGCGTCGTGCAGCCCGCGTGGCGGACCGGGCGTTCCGTGGACGACGCCCTGGCCACGGTGTCGCAGGCGCTCACCGAGCGGTTCGGCGGACCGGACCGGGTGGGACCGCGCCGCTTCGCGGTCCGCGCGCACCGCAGGGACAAGACGTTCCCGCTGAACTCGGAGCGGCTCGCCGCGCGGATCGGCAGCCACGTCGTCGAGCAGTGGGGCTGGCCCGTCGACCTCAGCGACCCGGAAGTGGAGATCACTGTCGAGGCAGACCAGCGGGAGGTGTTCGTCTCGCTGCACAAGGAGCGCGGGCAGGGCGGCCTGCCCGTGGGCGCCAGCGGCCGTGCGCTGGTGCTGCTCTCGGGTGGCTACGACTCGCCCGTGGCGGCCTACCGCGCCATGCGGCGGGGACTGCGTTGCGACTTCGTCCACTTCACCGGCGCTCCGCTCACCGGGCCGTCATCGACGTACAAGGCGTACGCACTGGTCCGGCAGCTCGACCGGTTCCAGGGCGGCTCGCGTCTGCACGTGATCCCCATCGGCAACGCCCAGCGCGCGCTGGCCACGGCCGGTGCGGGCAAGCTCCAGGTCGTGGCCCAGCGCAGGCTCATGGTGCGCACCGCCGACGCGCTGGCTCGTGAAGTCGGTGCGCACGGGCTGGTCGCGGGCGACAGTCTCGGCCAGGTGGCCAGCCAGACCCTGGCCAACATGGCGACCGTCGAGGAGGTCACCTCGCTGCCCCTGTTGCGCCCGCTGGTGGCGTGGGACAAGGAGGAGATCATCGCGGAGGCGCGCCGGATCGGCACCGCCGAGATCTCGACGCTGCCCGACGAGGACTGCTGTAGCCTCCTGACGCCGCCGAGGGTCGCGACCCGCACCACACCGTCGCAGTTCGCGACCGTCGAGAGGCGAATGGAGCTGGACGAACTCGTGCCCAAGCTGCTCGCCGACATCCAGGTACACGTTCCCGGGGCTGCCTGAGGGCGGGTGCGCGACTCCGGCCTCGTCGTCGGGGGAAGTCCGCCTCGATTTGCGCGATGTCCCCTCGGGCCCTCCTGCCCGGTTGATACTGTTGGCGCCCGTGGGGAATCTCCGGTCTCGAATCACGTCGTGGGCCACGCGCCGCTATGTCAAGCGCGTGCAGAAGAAGGGGCTCGACCTCTCGCAACTCACCCTGCTGCCGGACGGGGTGCTGATGCCGTTGCGCCGCGACGTGCTGGACCCGGTGCCGGAGCTGGGGCGGATGCGGGCCGAGGAACCGGTCGCCAAGTTGCCGGTGCCCTTCGGGCTGAACGTGTGGCTGGTGACCGGGCACGCCGAGGCGAAGGCCGTGCTCGGTGACGCCAAGACGTTCAGCAACGACTTCGCGAATCTCGCGGGAATGACCGGCACGACCGAGGAGAATCCCGGTGGGCTCGGCTTCGCCGACCCGCCCGTGCATACCCGCCTGCGCAGGCTCCTCACGCCGGAGTTCACGATGCGCCGCCTCTCCCGGCTCAAGCCCGGGATCGAGGAGATCGTGTCGCAGCGCCTCGACGCGATCGCCGCGACCGACGGACCCGCGGACCTGGTCGAGGAGTTCGCGCTGCCGATCCCGTCCCTGGTGATCTGCGAACTGCTCGGAGTGCCGTACGAGGACCGGGACGAGTTCCAGCACCTGGCGGTGCAGCGGTTCGACCTCTTCGGCGGCGCGGGGGCGTCACTGGGCGCGATCTCGGAGTCGCTGGAGTACCTCCTGAAGGTGGTGCGGCAGCAGCGGGAGAATCCCGGTGACGGCCTCATCGGCATGATCATCAAGGAGCATGGGGACGAGATCGACGATCGTGAGCTCGCCGGGCTGGCCGACGGTGTGCTCACCGGTGGCTTCGAGACCACCGCGAGCATGTTGTCGCTGGGCGCTCTCGTGTTGTTGCGGGACCGGGAGGCCTTCAAACGGGTCCACGACGACGACGGCGCGGTGCACGGTTTCGTCGAGGAACTCCTGCGCTACCTGACCGTGGTGCAGGTGGCGTTCCCCCGGTTCCCCCGGGAGGACGTCGAGATCGGCGGTGTGACGATCGGCCAGGGCGACATGGTCCTGGTGTCCTTGAGCGGCGTGAACCGGGACGACGAACTGGGCCGGAGCCTGGAGATCTTCGACGGCACCCGTCCGCCCTCGCAGCACCTCGCCTTCGGCTACGGGGTACACCGGTGTGTGGGCGCGGAGCTGGCCAGGATGGAACTCCGCGCCGCCTACCCGGCGCTGGTTCGGCGGTTCCCGTCGATGCGGCTCGCCGTGCCCGTGGAGGACCTCGAGTTCCGTAAGACCTCGATCGTCTACGGAGTGGAGAAACTGCCGGTCCTCGTCGACTGACGGCCGCCCCGGGCGCCGGCCCGCTCACCCGCCCGCCATCGCACCGATGACCAGCAGCGGTTCGCTGCCGTCGGCCACGGCGGCGGGCAGCGGTGTCTCGGGCGGATCGTGGGAGAGGTCCCGTTCGCACGCGAAGAACCGCACGAACGCCCTGCGGCGGAGAGTGGTGTGGTCGCGGATCGTGCCGCGCAGTACCGGGTAGCGCTGCTCCAGCGCGTCCAGTGCCGAACCCAGCGTCGCCTCGCCCGGGAGGTCGAGCTTCACCTCACCGTCGATCCTGGCCAGGTTGCGCAGGTGCGGCGGTAGCGTCACGCGGATCATGGGAGCGTCTGCACCTCCACCGAGAGCACCGGCGGCAGGTCCCGCACGACGGCGTTCCACGTGTTCCCCGAGTCGGGTGAGGCGTACACCTGCCCTCCGGTGGTGCCGAAGTAGACACCGCAGTCGTCGAGGGTGTCGACGGCCATCGCGTCGCGCAGCACGTTGACGTAGCAGTGCTGCTGCGGGAGCCCCTTGGTGAGCGGCTCCCACTCGTGGCCACCACCGCGGCTGCGGTACACGCGCAGCCGGCCGTCCGGCGGGACGTGCAGGTAATCGCTGGTGATCGGCACCACGTACACGGTGTCGGGCTCGTGGGCGTGGACCTCGATCGGGAAGCCGAAGTCGGTGGGAAGGTCGCCGCTGATCTCGTACCAGCTCGCGCCGTCGTCGTCCGAGCGCATGACGTCCCAGTGCTTCTGCATGAACAGGGTGTCCGGCCTCGCGGGGTGGCGGGCCAGGTTGTGGACGCAGTGGCCCACCTCGGCATCCGGATCGGGAATACCGTCCGTGACCAGCCCTTTGTTGGCGGGTGACCAGCTGGCGCCGCCGTCGTCACTGCCGAACACTCCCGCCGCGGAGATGGCGACCCGCATGCGCTGCTCGTCGCGCGGGTCGAGCAGGATCGTGTGCAGGCACATCCCGCCCGCGCCGGGCTGCCACGAGGGCCCGGACTCGTGGGTGCGCAGACCGGGCAGTTCGTGCCAGGTTTCGCCGCCGTCGTCGGTGCGGAAGAGTGCGGCGTCCTCGACCCCCGCGTACACGCGGTCGGGGTCGGTGGGGGAGGGTTCGAAGTGCCAGACGCGGGTGAACTCCCACGGTCGCTGGCTGCCGTCGTACCACTGGTGCGTGCCCGGCTCGCCCACGTAGGTGAACTCGTTGCCGACCGGGTTCCAGGTGAGTCCTCCGTCGTCCGACCGCTGGACGACCTGCCCGAACCAGCCGCCCGACTGCGAGGCGTACAGCCGGTCGGGATCGGCCGGTGACGCGGCCATGTGGTAGATCTCCCACCCTGCGAAAAACGGCCCGCTCACGTCCCAGTCGTCGCGTCGTCCGTCCGAGGTGAGGACGAACGCACCCTTGCGGGTGCCGACGAGAACCCGTACCCGGCTCATCACGGTCTCCTTCGAGGTCACGGCGGTGACACCCCGCCACGGCAGTCCACGACAGTTCCACCGAACCAGTGATCGGCGCGGAGCAGAAATCGATCACACGTTCGGTGTCGTCCGTCACGGATGAACTATCAGACGGCTCCGACAGAAAACCGGGCGCGGCGAGCCCCGATATCGGATGCGCGGCCCTGCATGTCTCGGATTCACCCGGGTAGTCGATACCGAACGGCATGCCGTGACCAGGGAGGACGAGATGAAAGCAGTGGTGTACCGGGGACCCAACGAAATTCAGGTGGAGCAGGTCGAGGACCCGAGGATCGAAGCCCCGACCGACGTGATCGTCCGGGTCACCACGACGGCGATCTGCGGCTCTGACCTGCACATGTACGAGGGCCGCACGGTGGCCGAGCCCGGCATCGTGTTCGGCCACGAGAACATGGGTGTCGTCCAGGAAGTCGGTTCGGGTGTCGTGTCGGTGAAGCAGGGCGATCGCGTCGTGCTGCCGTTCAACATCGCGTGCGGTTTCTGCCGCAACTGTCTCGCGGGCAGGACCGGGTTCTGCCTCACGGCCAATCCGGGCTTCGCGGGCAGCGCGTACGGCTATGTCGGCATGGGCCCGTACAAGGGCGGCCAGGCCGAGTACCTGCGGGTACCGTTCGCCGACTTCAACTGCCTGCAACTGCCCCAGGGTGACGAGCACGAGGACGACTTCGCGATGCTCGCGGACATCTTCCCCACGGGCTATCACTCGACGGAGCTCGCCGGGGTGTCGCCGGGCGACACCGTCGCCGTCTACGGCGCGGGCCCGGTCGGGCTGATGGCGGCGTACTCGTCGGTGCTGCGGGGCGCCTCGCAGGTCTTCGTGGTGGACCGGGTGCCCAACCGGCTGCGGGTCGCCGAGGAGATCGGCGCGGTCGCGATCGACTTCACGAAGGGCAGCGCGCCGGAACAGATCGTGGACCGCACGGACGGCGGCGTGGACCGGGGGATCGACGCGGTGGGCTACCAGGCGACGGTCCCCGAGGGCGAGGAGCAGCCCGCCGTGGTGCTCAACGACCTGATCGAGACCGTGCGGCCGACGGGGTCGCTGGGCGTGGTCGGGCTCTACCTTCCGAAGGACCCGGGCGGTCCCACCGAGGACGCCAAGCACGGCAGGTTGCTGATCGGTATGGGGCGCTTCTTCGAGAAGGGCCTGCGCATGGGCACCGGCCAGGCGAACGTGAAGTCGTACAACCGTCAGTTGCGTGACCTCATCATCGAGGGCCGGGCCGAGCCGAGCTTCGTGGTGTCGCAGCGCCGTCCACTGGACGACGCCCCCGACGCCTACGCCCGGTTCGACCGTCGCGAGGAGGGTTACACGAAGGTGGTCCTCAAGCCGTGACGGGCTCGCCCGCGCCGTGCCCGGGCGGGTGATTCCCGTCCGGGACGCGGCCGGTCACGAGGTGTGAAAGCCCGGTGAGCGGGAACTCGACTCATCCGTAGGGAGGGAACAACGATGACCTACTCGTCCGCGCACCCGTTCCGCGCGGCGGCCGGAACCCGTTCGCGCCCGGCGGTGCAGTCGGCAGCCGGTGTCGTGGGTGCGGTGTTCCTCCTGGTCGGTGTCCTGGGCTTCATCCCAGGGGTGACTACCGACTACGGCAGTATGCAGTTCGCGGGCCACGAATCCGGCGCGATGCTGTTCGGTGTCTTCCAGGTGTCGATCCTGCACAACCTCGTGCATCTGGCGTTCGGGATCGCCGGGCTGGCGCTGATGAGGACCGCCGCGGCGGCGCGCGGGTACCTCGTCGGTGGCGGTGCGATCTACCTGGCGCTCTGGATCTACGGCCTGATCGTGGGTGCCGAGTCCACCGCGAACTTCGTTCCGCTCAACGCCGCGGACGACTGGCTCCACCTCGGGCTGGGCGTCGGGATGATCGCGCTGGGCACCCTGCTGGGCACGGGAGGACGCAGGACCGAGTCACCCCGCTGATCGCCGAGCACGAACGCCACCCGGACCGTACGCGGACCGGGTGGCGACGTCGTGCGCGCCGCCCTTGCTATAGCGTCTACTGTAGACAATGCAATCGGGTGTTTCGCCCGGAAAGGGCGTTGACCCGCGCTCTCCGGCGTCCGTAGATTCTGGTGTGTCCGCGCGTTGCGGGCTCTCATCACGTCCACCTCGGACGGTCACAGACAGTGGTTGGCTCGGCAAGCCCTGCCGCCCACGTGTGCCCGGACGTGGTCGCACAGCGTGCCGGGGCCGTCGCTCACGGCACCTCGAATCTCGTCGGAGGAGGGAAACAGAGCCGTGTCTTCCGGTGTCCGTCGCCGGTCGTCCGTCGTCGGCAGCGCTTCAGCGCGGTGTGCCGTGCTGGCACTGTTCCTCCTCGGGGCGTGTGGTTCGCCGCCGCCCGCGCCCGCCATCGGCTCGGTCGCGCCGTACGTCTACGTGGGCGGTGCGCTGCCCGCGCTGGCCGAGGTGTCGGCGGCCACCGGTGTGCGGCGGTTCGTGCTGTCGTTCCTCCTCGCCGCTGAAGGGCACTGCGCGCCGCGGTGGAGCCAGGGCCGGGCGGTGGCCGACCAGGCGCTGCTCGCGCAGGCCCAGCAGGTCCGGGACGCGGGTGGCGCCCTGACCGTCGCCTCCGGCGGCGCCCGAGGTCGCTACCTCGAACACGCGTGTTCGACGCCGCATCAGCTCGCGGACGCCTACGGCCGTGCGCTGTCGCTCACCGGGGCGGACACCTTGGACGTCGACGTCGAGCGGCCGGTGCCCGTCGAGCGAGTGGCCTCCGCGCTCGCACTCGCGCGGCAACGTCACGGGGTCTCGCTGGTGGTCACCGTGCCGGTACGGGACGCCGAGACCGGACTCGGCTCGCAGGCGCTGGCCCTCCTGCGAGCGCTGGACCGCCGGGACGTTCCCGTGACGGCCAATGCCATGATCATGAACCTGCCGCAGCGTGACGACTGGCGCCGGACGCTGTTCGCCGCCGCCGAACGCGTGACCAGCCAGCTCCAACGGTTGTGGCGGCTGCCCGACCGGTCCGACGCCTATGCCCGGCTCGGCCTGACGTTCATGGCGGGCCGCAACGACACCGGACCCGTCACCACACGGGCGGACGCGCGAGCACTGCGCGAGTTCGCCACCGACCGCGCGGTGGGCTTCCTCGGGTTCTGGTCGCTGGGCCGCGACAACGGCGACTGCCCCGGTCTGCCCACCGCTGTCGGCCACTGCAGCGGGATCCGGCAACCCGTGCATGCCTTCACCCGGTCGCTGGCGGAGGGCCCGCGACCGGCCCAGCCCACAGTAGGAAGGACCGCACCGTGATCGAGTCCGGAGCCGCCGGGGACACCCCGGCGCACATCGACCAGCCGATCTTTCATGATCCGCGCGGCAAGCGTCGCCTGTGGTTGCGCCTGACCGCGGGACTGACCGCGGGCAGCGGAGCCCTGGCCCTGGCCACGGGCGGACTGCTTTTTGCCGACCGGCCGTCGCCTGCGCCCGCGTCGCTGGCGTTGCCGGTGCGCCAGGCGGTCGCCCCCGGCATGCTCGACGGCGCCACCACGGGTGGCGGCGCCGCGGACAGCCCGGAGCACCGCGAGCACCGCGAGCGGCCCCAGGCTTCCGCCGAGGAGGCGTCTCCTGCCGACAGTGGGGACACCCGAGTTGTCCCGGTCGTGGACCACGACGAACAGGTGCTCGACGTGGTCACAGAGCCGACGGAGGTACGACCGCTCGCGGCCACGACCCCGCTGACCGAGGACGCCGAGGACGCCGAGGACGCCGAGGGCGCGGACGACACGAACGACACGGACGACGCCGAGGACGCTGACGACGCCGAGGACCCTGACGACGCCGAGGACGCCGAGGACCCTGACGACGCCGAGGACGCTGACGACGCTGACGACGCCGGGGACACCCAGGACGCCGAGGATGTTGACGACGCGGAGCACACCGAGGGCCTCGAGGAGCCCGACAGCGCCGAGGACGCCGAGGCCGAGTCACCGAAGGAGACCGAGGACACCGAGTCCGACGAGCACTCCGACGGCACGGCTGAGGACACGGGCACCACGCCCGGCGAGGACGAACTCGACGCGGAGTCCGGAGCGGAGGACCGGCCCGTTTCCGAGACGCACGACGCCGACAGGGTGACGTTCTCGGCCGAGGAATGGTTCGCGCTGCTGGACGAGTCGATGGCCGACCTGCGCACCGCGTTCGACCTGTAGGGAGTGCCATGATGCGGGTGCGGGGCTCATGGATCGTCGCGGGGGTGCTCGGACTGCTGTTCGTCCTGGTGCTGCTGGTGGCGGGGTGGGCCATGTCCGAAGTGGGCAACGACGCCGAGCCGGCGCGGGACTTCGAGAGTCAGTCGGAGGTCCCGCCCGGTTTGCTGAACGGGGGCTCGCTCGTGCACGCCGATGATGACTCGGCGGCGTCCACGGCCATGCCGCCCCGCACCCTGGCACTGACCTTCGACGACGGCCCCGATCCGGTGTGGACTCCGAAGGTGCTGGACGTCCTGGCGAAGCACGACGTGCCGGCCACGTTCTTCGTGGTCGGCTCGATGGCCGCGCGGCACCCGGACCTGGTGAGCAGGATTCACGAGTCCGGTTCCGAGCTCGGAGTCCACACGTTCACACATCCCGACCTGGCGCAGGTCACGCCCTGGCGGGTCGAACGGGAGCTGGACCAGACGCAACTCGTTCTGGCCGGGGCCGCCGGCGTCACCACGCGACTGTTCCGGCCGCCGTATTCGTCCACAGTGGAAGCTCTCGACAATCCCGCCTACGACGTGGTGCGCAGGGCGGGGGAACTCGGCTACGTCAGCGTGTTCAGCGACATCGACAGCGCCGACTGGAAGCGCCCCGGCGTCGAGGCCATCGTGCGGAACTCCACGCCTTCGGGCGAGGACGGTGGCGTGGTGCTGCTGCACGACGCGGGTGGCGACCGCGCGCAGACCGTCGCCGCGCTGGACGTCCTCATCCCCCGGTTGAAGGAACAGGGGTACCGGTTCAGCACCGTCACCGACGTCCTGGGCACCGAGCGGGCCACGCCCGCCGCTCCGGGCGATCGGGCGTCGGGTTCCGCCCTGGTGGTGCTCGTCACGGGAGCGATCGCCGTCGTCGCGGTGCTGAAGTGGGTGCTGGTCGCGGTCGGTGTGCTGACCCTGCTGCGGCTGCTGCTGCTCGTCGTGGTGGCGCGCAGGCACGCGGCCCGGCGAGCCGATCCCCGGCCTCGCTGGGGCCCGCCGGTCACCGAGCCCGTTTCGGTGATCGTGCCCGCGTACAACGAGGCCGCGGGTATCGAGGCCACCGTGCGCTCGGCCGTCGCGAGCACCCACCGCGTCGAGGTGATCGTCGTCGACGACGGTTCCACGGACGGCACCGCCGACATCGTGGAGGGCCTGGAGCTGCCGCAGGTCAGGGTGCTGCGCCGGGCGAACGGAGGCAAGGCCGCCGCGCTCAACGCGGGGATCGCCGCGGCCAGCCACGACCTCGTCGTCATGGTCGACGGCGACACCGTCCTGGAACCCACCACGGTCCACGAGCTGGTGCAGCCGTTCGGCGACCCCGAGGTGGGAGCCGTCTCCGGCAACGTGAAGATCGCCAACCGGGAGTCGCTGCTCGCCCGCCTGCAGCACATCGAGTACGTGGTGGGGTTCAACGTCGATCGCCGTGTTCACGACGTGCTGCGCTCGATGCCGACGGTGCCCGGTGCGGGTGGGGCGTTCCGGCGTGCGGCCCTGCTGGAGGCGGGCGGGCTCAGTGCGCAGACGCTGGCCGAGGACACGGACCTCACGATCGCTCTCGGCAGGGCGGGCTGGCGCACGGTGTTCCAGGAGAAGGCGGTGACCTGGACCGAAGCTCCCACCTCGGTGCGTCAACTGTGGCAACAACGGTTCCGCTGGACGTTCGGCACCATGCAGGCGGTGTGGAAACACCGCAGGGCCATCGTGTCGCGTGGCGCGGCGGGCCGGGTGGGCCGGTTCGGGCTCCTGCACGTGGTGTCGTTCCAGATCCTGCTGCCCCTCATCGCGCCCGTGATCGACGTCTTCCTGCTGTACGGCCTGGTGTTCCTCGATCCCTGGACCACGGTGGCGCTGTGGCTGGGCATGCTGGGGGCACAGGCGCTCGTGGCAGCGTATGCGTTCCGCCTGGACGGCGAGCGCAGAACGGTGCTGTGGCTGTTGCCCGCGCAGCAGCTGGTCTACCGGCAGTTGATGTACGTCGTGCTGGTGCAGTCGCTCGCCGCCGCGGCCTCGGGGGTGCGGGTGCGCTGGCAGTACATGCGCCGGGCCGGTGCGGCGGGAGTGCCCGCGTCCCGGGAACCGGCCGCGGCGGTGCCCGCCCCCAGAACGCCGCCCGGCGACGAGGACGTGCGCGGGCCGCGGCGGCCTGTGCACGCGGTGCGGGAGCGATGGCTCGACGTCCTCCGGGCGGCCGCGCTCGGACGCGTGCTGCTCTACCACACCGTGGGCTGGCCGTGGTTGAGCATGGCGTTTCCCGCGATGGGCGTCATGTTCGCCGTCGGCGGCTCGCTCACCGCCCGGTCACTCGGCACGCGGCCCGCGGTGGACGTCGTCGGCAGCCGGATCGTGCGGCTGCTGCCGCCGTTGTGGGTGCTCGCCGTGATCATGGTGCCGCTCATGCTGGTCACCGGGTGGAGCACGGCGACCGAGGAGAGCTGGGCCAGCGACACGCTGCGGTGGCCGGAGCTGGCCCTGTGGATCTTCCCGGTGCTCGACCCGCCGCACAGCGACTGGGCGCTCGGAAGGGACGCGGCGATCGTCCTGTGGTACGTGCGCGCCTACCTGTGGTTCGTGTTGCTCACGCCGTTGCTGTTGCGGTTGTTCCGCCGCCGTCCGCTGCTGACGGTGCTGGCACCGCTCGCGCTCGTCGGAGCCGACGCGGTGCTCGGCTCGCCACTGGCCGAGGCCGGTGACGTCGGCCAGGGTGTGCTCGACTTCGCGACGTTCGGGGCCTGCTGGGTACTCGGCTTCGCGCACCGGGACGGCTGGCTGGCCCGCACGCGCGTCGCCGTGCTCGGTGGCCTCGCCGCGACCTCGGTGGCCCTCGGGCTCTGGTGGGCCGCGACACACCCGTCGTGGGGCTCCTACGACCTCAACGAGATCCCGCTGGGACAGGCCCTCGTCAGCGCCGGCTTCGTCCTCGTCCTGCTGCGGCTGTCACCCTCGCTGCACTGGCTCGGGCGCGTGCCCGCACTGGACCGCCTCGTCACCGTGCTCAACGCCAGGGCCGTCACCGTGTACCTGTGGCACAACGTGGCGATCTTCCTCGCGGCCCCGATCGTGCTCTGGTGGGGTGACTACTCGGTACCGGAGCACCTCGCTGTGGCGGTGTTGCTGACCGCCACAGCGGTGTTCCTGTTCGGCTGGGCCGAGGACCTGGCGGCCCGTCGCCGCGTCACGCTGCTGCCGGGGGCGAGACCCGCGCCCCGGCACGCGCGACGGCGCCGCCTGGCTCCACGGTGACGCGCCGTGTCCGCAGCCTGCGTAGCCGAGTCCGCACCGCACGATGCGGACACGGCTACGGGAGCTGCGGACACGGCTACGGGAGCTGCGGACACGGTTGCCGGGCTGCGGTCAGCCGAAGATTTCCGCCGCCCACTCCGGGTGGTCGATGAACGGGTTGCGGTTGTGCTGGAACTGTTCGTAGACGACGTCGTTGCGGCGCCGCTCGGCGTCGTCGACGGGATCGGCGTCGTGCCAGTCGAGTAGCACGGACACCCGGCCGTGGTACGGCGCGGAGTTGTTGTTGACCTGGTCGTTGAGTTCGAGATCGGCGTAGCCGTCGTCCCCCTCGTAACGTACGGCCATGTAGAGGATCATCCGTGCGACGTCGCCCTTGACCTCGTCGCGAGGCTCGAACGAGTCGTCGTCGGTGTAGTTGCCCGGTGCGCCGTCGACGGCACTGCCACCGGTGTCGAAGTCCTTGTTGCCGCGGATGCTGTTCACCTGCACGTCCGTGGGACGCAGGTGGTGCAGGTCGGTGCCGGGCCCCGAGGTGCCGAAGTCACCGTGTGACTTGGCCCAGACGTGCTCCCGGTTCCAGTCGCCGACCATGCCGCCGTTGGAGTTCTTCGACCGCGACTGCCCGCTGTAGAGCAGCACGACGCTGCCCGGGTCGCCAGGGTCCTCGTCGGTGGCCCGAAGCCCGTCCCACACCTGGTCGTAGGACAGTCTCTCGGCGTCGTCGATGATGTCGTGAAGCGCGTCCTTGAGCGCCTCGCCTGTCAGTCCCTCGGTTCCGGAGTAGTAGTCGGCGGGAGGCGCCGCAGCCGCCGCGGGTGCCCCCACCGCCGCGACGACGATCGCGAGCGAGCCCGCGAGCCACCGTCCAGTTCGAGTACGCATTCCCCGACCTCTCTGTGCGCCGCGTCGAACAGGGTCGATCCGACGGTGGCACGGTGCGTGAGAACGCCGACACCGACGAAGGTGGCGACTACCGTTCGTAGCCGCAGCGTTGATCGACAAGCCCACCCACCTCGGCGGTGATCGCGCCGGGGCGTCGCGGCCGACCGCTACGGTGATCGACGAAAGGCAGGAGGTGCGGTGGGTGTCGGGTATCGACGATCTCGCGATCAATCTGCTGGCGAGCGTGATCGCCGGAACGGCGGTGTGGGTTTTCCAGCTGGTTCGGCGCAGGCGGCGCCAGGCGCGACGCCGACGGTTCTTCGGGCTCGAAGGGGGAGCCGAATGCGTGATCGTGGTGCCCCGGCACGCCGCGTCGCCGTCCCCGCACAGCGTGAACCAGCTCGACGTCGCCGCCGTCGTCGAGCTGGCGGCGATCGCGCGGGAGTGCGGCGCCGCCGTCGTGCTGAAGGTGCAGGGCCAGAACGCGCTGTTCGACGGCGACGCCACCACCGCGACGGAGTTCTGCGTCGGAGGGCCTGACGCGAACACGCGGATGGCGGCGCATCTGGCCACGTTCCTGCCCGGGGTGTCGATGGATCGCTACGCCGACGTGGGTGTCGCGCTGACTCTGCGGGTGGGGGAGCGGGTTTTCACCAGGACGCCGAGGGAGGCGGAGTACGTCCTGCTCGCGAAGGTTCCCGGAGGGGGCAGGGGCGGCAGGCCGCTGTTCGTGGTGTGCGGGCAGACCGCGGTCACCAACCGCGCGGCCGCCCGGTACCTGTCGGACAACTATCCCGCGCTGGTGTCGCGTTACGGGGTCGACAGCCGGTTCTGCCTGATGCTGGAGATCGTGCGGCCCCCCGTGTACGGGGGACGGCTGGTGCGGGAATGCGGCGATCTGACGGCGGCGGCCTTCACCGCGGCACCGCAGGCACCGCAGACACCGCAGCACCGCTGAGCCGGGTTCCTGTCCGGCCCCCTGTTACGTTCACCCGTGTGGCGCAGGTGAACGACGACGAGCCGGACTGGTCCCGGTGGCGGCGGCCCCGTCCCACCGCGAGGCAGCGGCGCAACGACGCCTGGGTGGCACTCGGGGTGATGGCGGGTGCTCTGTTCACCATCGTGGTGGTCAACAGCATGGGCGCGCTGGCGTTCGGTACCGCCCCGTCGCTCGGTGAGCAACTGCTGTGGGGCGCGGCCGTCACGGCACCGCTGGTGGTCCGCCGCCGGTTCCCGCTGGTAGTGCTGTTCGCGGTCGGCGCGCTGTTCATCCTGGCGCAGGCCCACCAGATCGGCGACAACTTCGTGCCGTCCCTCGCGCTGTTTCTCGCCATCTACAGCGTGGGAGCGTGGGAACGCAGCCGTGTCGTGGCGCGGTGGGCACGGGTCGGCGTCATCGTGGCCATGTTCTGCTGGCTCGGCGTCGCGCTCGCGGCCCTGCTGCTCGATCCAGGGCAGTTCCCGGCGGTGGGAGGTCCGCTGGACCCGGTGCTGTCGGCGGTGCTCTACAACCTCGGGTTCAATCTGATGTTCTTCCTGTCCGCGTACTTCTTCGGTGAGATGGCGTGGCTCGCGGCGCGGCGGGAGGCCGAGCTGGAGTACCGCGCGGACCAGCTGCGGCGGTCTCAGGAGGAGAACACGCGCGGCGCGCTCGTGTCGGAGCGTGTGCGCATCGCCCGCGACCTGCACGACGTCGTGGCTCACCACGTGTCGGTGATGGGCATCCAGGCGGGTGCGGCACGCCGGGTGCTGGACACGGACATCGACCTGGCACGCACGGCGCTCGACACGGTGGAGACCACGGCGCGGACCGCCATCGGCGAGCTGCGGGGCCTGCTGGGGGTGCTGCGGGCCGAGCCCGTCGACCGCGACCGAGCGGCGGGCAGCGACGGTGCCGAACACGTGGCGTCACCGGGGCTGGACCAACTGCCCGAACTCGTGGAGCGGGCGGCCTCGCCCGAGCTGGCCGCCACCTTCGCTGTCTTCGGCGAGCCGTATCGGGTGTCGGAGGGGGTCGCGCTCTCGGTCTACCGGGTGGTGCAGGAGGCACTGACGAACGCGGTGAAACACGCCGCGGCGCGCACGGTCGAGGTCCGCTTGCGCTACCTCGGCACGGGCATCGAGGTGGACGTCACCGACGACGGCCGGGGACCGTCCGGGCCCGGCCGCGAACCCGGATCCGGCCTGGGCCTGCTCGGGATGCGCGAACGGGTCGCCGTCCACGGTGGGGAACTGGAGACCGGGCCGCGTCGCGACGCGGGGTACCGTGTGCGCGCGCGCTTTCCGCACCCGGCGGGTAGCGCCGAGCGGTGACGGGAGTGGCGAGGTGACGGGTGCCGAGGCCACGTTGCGGGTGGTGCTCGCCGACGACCAGGCCCTCGTGCGCGCGGGATTCCGCGTCATCCTCTCGTCCGGCGAGGGGATCGAGGTGGTCGGCGAGGCCGACGACGGCTGGGAGGCCGTGGACCTGGCGACCCGCCTGCGCGCCGACGTGGTGCTGATGGACGTGCAGATGCCTCGCCTCGACGGGCTGGAGGCCACCCGGCGACTGCTGGGTGCTTCGGGGCCGGACCATCCGACGAAGGTCATCATCCTCACGACGTTCGACCGCGAGGACTACCTCTTCGAGGCGCTGCAGGCAGGGGCGAGCGGGTTCCTGTTGAAGAACGCCTCCCCCGAGCACCTCCTGGAGTCCGTACGCATCGTCGCGCGCGGTGACGCTCTGCTGTCGCCGGAGGTCACCCGCCGGGTGATCGCACGCTTCTCGACCCCGTCGCGGGCCACGCCGGTGCGCAGGCCTGCCGATCTCACGGATCGCGAGTTCGAGGTGCTGTCCCTGCTCGCGACGGGCGCGAGCAACGCCGAGATCGCGCAGGAACTCTTCCTGGGCGAGACCACCGTGAAGACCCACGTCTCCCGGGTGCTCACGAAACTGAATCTCCGGGATCGCACGCACGCCGTCGTGTTCGCCTACGAGAACGGGATCGTGACTCCTGGCGGAGCGTGACGGCGCCGTGTCCCCCGTGAGGATGACCCGTTGATCGTTCCGGGGCCGGACGACGCCGCGTCCCCGCACTGCTTGACTGTCGCGCATGTTGACAGTGACAGGGATCAGCCGCCGGTTCGGCGATCTCCGGGTGCTCGACGACGTGTCGTTCGACGTCCGGCCCGGCCGCATGACCGGCTTTCTCGGCGCCAACGGCGCGGGCAAGACCACCGCGATGCGGATCATCCTCGGCGTACTCGCCGCACACGGGGGTTCGGTGTCGTGGAACGGCCAGCAGGTGACCCAGTCGCTGCGCCAGCGTTTCGGCTACATGCCGGAAGAGCGGGGCCTCTACCCGAAGATGAAGATCGCCGAGCAGGTGGCCTGGCTCGGTCAGCTGCACGGGCTCGACCGTGCGACGGCGCGCCGCAACACCGAGCGGCTGCTCGACCAGCTCGGCCTGGGGGAGCGGGCGAACGACCGGCTGGAGCAGTTGTCGCTCGGTAACCAGCAGCGTGTGCAGGTGGCGGCCGCCCTGGTACACGACCCGGTGCTGCTGATCCTCGACGAACCGTTCTCGGGGCTCGACCCGATCGCGGTCGAGACGGTGCTGGGGGTGCTGCGGGAGCGGGCCGCCTCGGGTGTGCCCGTGTTGTTCTCCAGCCACCAGCTCGCCATCGTGGAGCGACTCTGCGACGACCTGGTGATCATTTCGGGCGGCGCGATCGCGGCGAACGGCGACCGCGAGGAACTTCGGGTACGGCACGGCGGCACGCGCTACGAGCTGCTGGTCGACGGTGACGCGGGCTGGCTGCGCGACATGTCCGGTGTGCGCCTGCTGGACCTGGACGGAGCGCGAGCGGTGTTCGAGCTCGACCCGGCGGGCCCCGGCGACCAGGACGTGCTGCGGGCCGCGCTCGACCGCGGGCCCGTGCGCAGCTTCGCGCCCGTCCTGCCCACGCTGGACGAGATCTTCAAGGAGGTCATCTGATGAGCGTCACCACCGAGGAACGGCAGAATCGCACCGAGGGTGACGGTGGCGGCACCGGCGGTGCGGCCTCGTTCGCGGCGGCCACGCGGCTCGTGGCCGAGCGGGAGATCATGAGCTTCGTCCGGACGAAGGGGTTCTGGGTCGGGCTCGGCCTGATCGTCGTCGGGTTGTTCGCGGCCTCCATCCTGCCGAAGGTGTTCAGCGGCAGCACCGACGTCGCCGTGGTCGGGGCGCAGTCGAGCGCGGTACTGGAACAGTTCGACGCCGAGCTGGTGCCCGCGGAGGACACCGCCGCGGCCACGGAGCTGGTCCGCAGCGAGCAGGTGGACGCGGCGGTCGTGCCCGACACCACCGGAGAGTCGGCCACGGGCGTGCGCGTGGTGGCGCTGACCGAACCACCCGCCGAGCTGGTCGCCGCGCTCGGCACGGTGCCGCCGGTCGACATCCTGCAGACCTCCGACGTCGGCCAGGGGCAGCGCATGCTGGTCGTGATGGTGTTCGCGCTGCTGTTCGTGATGTTCGGGATGGGTGGCGTCGCCATCGCGCAGAGCACCGTCACGGAGAAGCAGACGCGCATCGTCGAGATCCTCGTCGCCACGGTGCCGGTACGGGCGCTGCTCGCCGGGAAGATCGTCGGTCACGCGTTGCTGACCGTCGGTCAGGTCCTGGTGGTGGCGATCGCCGCGCCGATCGCGCTGCAACTCGGCGACCACGGGGATCTGTTGTCGGTGGTCGCGCCCGCGCTGGGCTGGTTCGTGCCGTTCATGTGCCTGGGCTTCCTGCTGCTCGCCTCGTTGTGGGCGGTCGCGGGTTCGCTCGTCAGCAGGCAGGAGGACCTGAGCGCGAGCATGAGCGTGGTGATGCTCGTGATCATGGCTCCGTACTTCCTCGTACTCACGCAGTCGGACAACGCGGCGATGATGACGGTGCTGTCGTACGTCCCGTTCTCGGCCGCGGTGGCCATGCCGGTACGGATGTTCACCGGCGACGCCCAGGTGTGGGAGGGACTGGCCTCGCTCGGTGTGCTCGCCGCCGCGGTGGTGGTCATGGTGCTGCTGGCCTCCCGGCTCTACGCGGGGGCGCTGCTGCTGACGGGCGGCAGGGTCGCCCTGCGGAAGGCGTGGGCGCGCGGCGACTGATGCCGGCCGCCTTCACCGGGGGTGCGGTGAAGGCCACCTTCGCTGCGGACGCGGCGGACGGTGGTCTTCACCGCTTCGGTGCCCGAGCTGCCGTGTAGCCGTGTCCGCAGCTCGCGTAGCCGTGTCCGCAGGACACGGAGGCGGTCAGCGCGCGAGTGCCCACAGCGACGGCGTGGTGCGCTCAATCTCGTGTGGACGGTCGTGGTCGTGCTGGTGACCGTGCGCCCCGACGACCGATTCACGGCTGAGTGTTGACGCGGTCCACTGTTCCCTGCCTACTATTAATCAGCAATCCTGATGAATAGGAGGGGATCGTGGGAGTCGACGAGCAGCCGTGGGGCGACACCGTGCGGGTGGAGTTCGACGAGGGCATCGCGTGGGTGTCACTCAACCGTCCCGGTAAGCGCAACGCGATGAATCCCGCGCTCAACGACGA
Organism: Saccharomonospora piscinae; assembly: GCF_005862235.1. Classification (GTDB taxonomy): domain Bacteria; phylum Actinomycetota; class Actinomycetes; order Mycobacteriales; family Pseudonocardiaceae; genus Saccharomonospora; species Saccharomonospora piscinae. Next base: position 962,061 of record NZ_VCEK01000003.1, read on the forward strand.
GATGGTGCGTGTGCTCGACCATCTGGAGGGCGACGACCGCTGCCGGGTGCTCGTGCTGACGGGCGCGGGCGACGCGTTCTCCGCGGGTATGGACCTCAAGGAGTACTTCCGGGAGGTCGACAAGACCGGCGACTACACGGTGCAGCTCCGCGTGCGCCGGGCCAGCGCGGAGTGGCAGTGGAAGCGGCTGTCACGCTGGAGCAAACCGACCATCGCGATGGTCAACGGCTGGTGCTTCGGTGGGGCGTTCACACCGCTGGTGGCCTGCGACCTCGCCTTCGCGGACGAGGACGCGCAGTTCGGGCTGTCCGAAGTGAACTGGGGTATCCCGCCAGGCGGGGTGGTGACGCGCGCGCTCGCGGCCACGATCAGCCAGCGCGACGCGCTGTACTACATCATGACGGGCGAGCGCTTCGACGGCCGCAGGGCGGCGGAACTGCGGCTGGTGAACGAGGCGCTGCCGGCCGAGCGGTTGCGCGAGCGCACGCGCGAGGTGGCGCTCAAGCTCGCGGCGACCAACCGCGTCGTGCTGCACGCCGCCAAACTGGGCTACAAGCTGGCGCGGGACATGCCGTGGGACCAGGCCGAGGACTACCTCTACGCCAAGCTGGAGCAGTCGCAGTTCGCCGACGCCGCGGGCGCTCGCGCCCAGGGACTCACCCAGTTCCTGGACGACAAGTCCTATCGCCCCGGCCTCGGTGCCTTCGACCCGGCCCCGTGAGCGCGCGAGAACACCGGAGGGCGTGACGATCATGCGCAATCAGGGTGTGGGAACGTGGCCCGCGCGCCGCGCGCGGATGACTCCGCGGGCCACGGCCGTGCGGTTCGCGGACACCGTGCTCACGTACGCGGAGCTGGACACGCAGGTGGCCCGGCTGGCGCGGCACTGGCGGGAACGCGGCGTGCGGGCCGGCGACCGGGTGGCTCACCTCGGGCCGAACCGGCCCGCCTTCCTCGAGTGCCTGTTCGCCGCCGGACTGCTCGGTGCGGTGTTCGTCCCGCTCAACGTCCGCCTCAGCGAACCGGAGCTGGCCCGCATCCTTGCTCATTGCGGTGCCCGGTTTCTCGACCACGCCCCCGAGCACGCGGACCGGGGCACGCGGCTCGCGTCCGCCGCGAACCTGACCGTGCTCGACGGTGCTCCCGCACGCGAACGCGGCCCGGTCCAGGAGCGCCCTGACGAACCGGTCGTGCTCGACGACCCGGCCGTCCTCCTCTACACCTCCGGCAGTACCGGAGCGCCGAAGGGCGTGACGCTCACCCACGGCAACCTGACCTGGAACTGCGTCAACGTGCTCGTGGAGAGCGACGTCGCCACCGACGAGGTGACGCTCGTGGTCGCGCCACTGTTCCACGCCGCCGCACTGGGAATGAGCTGCCTGCCGACCCTGCTCAAGGGTGGCGCCGTCGTGTTGCACGACCAGTTCGACCCGGCGGAGGTGCTGGCCGCCGTCGAACGCCACCGGGTCACGTGGATGTTCGGCGTCCCCCGGATGTTCGACGCCCTGGCGGCGCACCCGCACTGGGACTCGGCCGATCTGTCGAGCCTGCGTACGCTCAGTTGCGGGGGAGCGCCCGTGCCCACCGCGACCATCCGCCGCTACCTCGACCGGGGCCTGAGTTTCGTGCAGGGCTACGGGATGACGGAGGCCGCACCCGGGGTGACGATCCTCGACCGCGCACACGCGCAGGCGAAAGCCGGTTCGGCCGGCGTGCCGTCGTTCTTCACCGACGTCCGCGTGGTCTCGCCCGACGGGCGTGACGTGGCGCCGGGTGAGCGCGGTGAGGTCGTCGTCAGTGGCCCGAACCTCATGGCGGGCTACTGGGAGGCGCCGGAGGAGACCGCGCGGGCGGTCCGCGACGGGTGGTTCCACTCCGGTGACGTCGCCACGGTGGACGAGGGCGGTTACCTCTACGTCGTCGACCGCCTCAAGGACATGTTCATCTCCGGCGGCGAGAACGTGTACCCCGCCGAGGTGGAGAACGTACTGCACGAGCACCCCGACGTCGCGGCCTGCGCGGTGATCGGGGTGCCCGACGCCGTGTGGGGCGAGGTCGGCAGGGCGGTCGTGGTGCCTGCCGACGGCGCCGAGCCCGACCCCGCGCAGCTGCGGGAGTGGCTCCGCTCGCGGCTGGCCGCCTACAAGGTGCCCCGCGACGTCGTTCTCGCCGAGGAGCTGCCCACCACGGGATCGGGCAAGCTGCGCAAGTCAGCGATCCGCGACCGGTACGGGCACTGACGCACTGAACCGCTGGACGCTGGGGCCTGGCCCTATCCGCCGTTGTGCTCCAGCTCGCGGTGGAGTTCGCTCAGCGCGTCGATGCCGGTGCCCAGCGTCGCGCGGAACTCGTCGCGCTGCCGCGCGTCCAGCGGAGCCAGCAGGTGCTCCTCGAGCGCCAGGACGAGTGGCTCGCACGTGTCGAGCAGCGTGTCACCCCGGTCGGTGAGCCGGGCCAGCAGGATGCGCCGGTTGCCGGGGTCGCGCTCCCGGCTGATGAGCCCCCGCTGCTCCAGAGTGACCACCATCTCGTGCATCGTCTGCGGGCGCAGGAACGACCTCCGCGCCAGCTGGGCGGACGACAGGCCCCCGCGCCTGCGCAACACACTCAGCGCGGTGTACTGCAGGGTGGTCAGGCCGTGCGGGCGCAGTGCGTCGTCCAGCAGGGCACGCACCACAAGCTCCAGCCGCTTCACCAGATACAGAGTCAGCGGTGGCTCGGGCTCCTGCGGTGCAGCGGCCTCGGGCGCGGGTTGCTCGGCGGTCACGCCGCCATCGTCGCACGCCGCGCCGCGACTACCGGGGAGTCGGGTCAGAACTCGACCGGCCACCCCGTGTACGCCTCGGCGAGATAGGTGGAGCCCGCGGTGCTGCCGGTGACCGATTCGAGCTCGCCGAGCTGGCGCCGCACGTCGAAGGCGCTGCCCGCCGGATCGGTGTGCAGCATCGACGTCATCCACCACGAGAAGTGCTGGGCGCGCCAGACCCGGCGGGAGGCCACGTCGCTGTAGGAGTCGAGCAGCGCGGTCGAACCGGTGGCGTAGTACGAGTCCAGCGCGCGGGCCAGGACGAGCACGTCGGCGACGGCGAGGTTCAGTCCCTTGGCGCCCGTCGGTGGCACGGTGTGGGCGGCGTCGCCCGCGAGGAACAGCCGCCCGTACCGCATCGGCTCGCACACGTAGCTGCGCATGGGGATCACGCCGCGCTGGAAGATCGGGCCTTCCGCGAGGCTGAACCCGTCGCCGGCCACCCGCGCCTGGAGCTCGGCCCAGATCCGGTCGTCGCTCCAGGCCGCGGCGTCCTCGTCGGGGTCGCACTGGAAGTACAGGCGCTGCACCGTGGGGGTGCGGGTACTGACCAGAGCGAAGCCGCGTTCGGAATGGGCGTAGATCAGCTCGGGTGCCGAGGGCGGGGCCTCCACGAGCACCCCGAACCACCCGAACGGGTAGGTGCGGAAGTAGTCGGTGCGCGCGGCGTCCGGGATCGTGTGCCTGCTGATCCCGGCCGAGCCGTCGCATCCGGCGACGACGTCGCACTCCAGCTCCACCGCGGTGCCGTCCGCCTCGGTGAACGCGATGACGGGCCGATCGCTCGTGACGTCGCGCAGCGCGACGTCGCCGCACTCGAACCGGATGTCGGCCCCGGCCGCCAGCCGGGCGGCGATCAGGTCCTTCAGCACGTCGTGCTGCGGATACAGCCACACCGACCGGCCGACGAGGTTCGCGAAGTCGATGCGGTGGCCCTGGCCGCCGAACCGCAGTTCGATGCCGTCGTGCCGCGCGCCCTCGGCCAGCGCGCGGTCGCCCACGCCGTACTGCCGCAAGGTCTCCACGGTGCCGTGCTCCAGCACTCCGGCCCGGATGGTCTCCTCGATGGCGGCGCGGGAGCGCGTCTCGACGATCACCGAGTCGATGCCGTGCTCGGCCAGCAACAGCGACAGCAGCAACCCCGCCGGACCCGCGCCCACGATCCCGACTCGCGTTCTCATGCGCCCACCCAAGGCGCTCGGCGCGCTCGACGCCAGACTTGCTTTCCACTCAGTGGAAGTGACCGGGCTAGGCTCGGATGATGGCGGGCAACACGAACCGGCAGGGCGACTCGGTGACCCGGCGCCTGTTCGCGGTGCTGGGCGCGTTCGACGTGGCGCACCCGAGGCTGTCGCTCACCGAGCTGGCGCGGCGGGCCGACCTGCCTCCCGCCACGGTGCACCGGCTCGCGGCGCAGCTCACGGAGGTCGGGGCGCTGCATCGCGACGAGTCCGGTGACTACCGGATCGGCCTGCGGCTGTGGGAGATCGGATCGCTGGCCCCCGTGTCGGGCAGGCTGCGCGAGGTCGCGCTGCCGTTCCTGCAGGACCTCTACGAGACCACGCGCGAGAACATCCACCTCGCCGTGCGCGACGGCCACCACGCGCTCTACGTCGAGAAGCTGTCCGGTCACCGGTCGGTGCCGATCGTCTCGCGGATCGGCACCCGGCTGCCGTTGCACGCCACCGGCGTCGGCAAGGCGCTACTGGCCTACGCCGATCCGTCGGTGGTGCGCGAGGTGCTGGCCCGGCCACTGGTCGCCTGCACGCGCCACACGATCGTCGAACGCGGGCGGTTGCTGCGGGACCTGCGGGCGACGGCGCGGCGCGGCTACGCCACGACCCACGAGGAGATGACGCTGGGCTCCTGCTCCGTGGCCGTGCCGATCCCGGCGGAGGGCACCGAGCCGCCGGGGGCGATCGGCGTGGTCGTCCACTCCGTCAATTCCGTTCGCGCGGAGCTGGCGCGGCTGGTCCCGGAGCTGCGGGCGGCGGCCGACGGCGTGGCACGGCGACTGCGCGAAACCGCCACCGACCCGGCGCCGGGATTCCTGCACGACCTGCCGCCGTGGCGGGGCTGAGGAGCCCGACGGGCTCACCCGAGCGTCGTGGACGATGTCGCGCGGCTGCGACTCTGGGCTGTTGTGATCGGCGATAGCTACGCAGGCTGAAGTCCAACGGCCTCGAGATCCCGCCGCCGTCGAAGACCGCCCATTCAGCCGTCGGTGAGCAGCAGGTCCTCCAGCTCGTACAGCGCCGTGGTGAGGTGCTCGGCGAAGGAGTGCAGCTGGTCGGCCACGGGGCGCGGCGTGCTCAGGTACAGGTTCACGTGGCCGGGCAGCAGCACGTAGGCGACCCCGATGCAGTGGCTGCTGGTGGAGCCGAAGCCGAAGTACTGGATGTGCTCCGACGGCGCGGAGCTGGTGCTCAGGTAGTCGTCGCGCATCACCGACCAGCCCGGGATGTCGTTGAGCGCCAGCGGTTCGGTCAGCCCGAGTTCGGCGCCCCGCCTGCGCTGGACGAGTTCCAGCTCCCACAGGTGCTGTTCGGGTGCCTGCCCGGCCTGGCACTGCTTGGCGCGTGCCACGTGCCGGTCGGCCGCGGCCCGCAGCGCCGCGAGGCGCTCGGTGCTGTCGGCGTCCGGGTCGTCCATGACCTCGGTGAAACGCACCATTTCCGGCGTCACGACCCGCATCGCCTCCGTGCGGCCGTTGCGGTACTGCCGGGTGGCGATGGACTCGTAGGTCGCGCCGACGAAGCCCTTGGCCCTGCGGTGCGCGAGTTGGTAGGCGAGCTGCATGAACGCGTCGGGGGAGAGGCCGAGTTCCTTGATGCGGCGGGAGCCGAGGTCGTCGAACGACAGGGTGGTGGTGGCGTTCGCGGCGGCGTAGTCGGTGAACGCCTCCTCGGCGGCACGGGCGTCGGCGCGCAGGGCGTCGTCCAGCGTGAACTCGACGGGGCTGACCGGTGCGGGTCCCCGCTCCGGCACGGCGGGCAGCTCGGTGGCCGCCAGCGTGTCGACGAAGGACAGCACCGTGGTGCCGTCCAGGCCGCAGTGCTCGATGTTGAGGCCCGCCGTGCCGTCGGCGAACACCACGAACGACACCGACTTGTCGAACCACCGGTTGCGGCTGTCGCCGTGCAGGAGCAGGTCGCACGCCTCGTGCGTGTCGGCGGGAGTGACGTCGTCGAGGCACAGGCACAACAGGGCCGTCTCCACGACGTCGAGGGCGTCGGCGTTGCCGGGCAGCGCGGCGAGCGCCTCGCGGCTGGCCGCCCACTGGGCCCGCGCCTTGGTGGTCAGCGGGCCCACCGCGGCCGACGGCTCGTCGGCGGCGGATTTGGTGATCTCCGCCAGCGCCGCCTCGATGTCCGCACGGGCGACGGGGGCGCCGTCGCCGGTCAGCACCTGAACCCGGAAGGCGGAGCCCCGGTGGAACACGACGATGTGCCGTGCGGGAGACGGGCCGGGGTGCTCGGCGCTGTAGGGGGCGCGGACGGTGTCCTGGTGTTCACCCGGGATGCGGGTGGTGGAGAACAGGAACGCGTTCTGCTTCATCGACAGCGGGTTTCCCCGCTGGACGACGGGCGGGATTTCTTCCGCGTCGAGCCGCCGCTTGTAGTCCACGGCCGCCGCGACCAGCTCCGCCGCGCGCGTGAGCTGCGGCAGCGGCGACGGCTCCAGCAGGAAGAAGAAGTTCGCGTTCAGTGCGATGCGGTCGCGTCGGCCGAGGTAGCGCGACGGCCAGAACTGGTCGAGCCAGCTCTCCACCCCGTCGGAGGCGTCGTAGCGTTCGAGTTCGCGGTGCAGGGCCCGCGCGGTGCTGTCCGGGCGCAGCAGCTCGGCGACCGCGGACTCGGTGGCGGCCCGCTGGTCGGCGTCGAGCAGCGGGCCGCACCACTCCAGAAAACGCGCGCAGGTGTCGTCGAGGCTCGGCAGCGGCACGCGCGGCAGCCGGTCCTCGTGGGCGAACGTGCGGGAGGTCTGGGTGTCGGTCACGATGCTCCTCGAAGACGTGCGGAGTGGATGATCAGTCGAGCAGGGTGTCGCCGCGCACGGCCTGGCCCTCGGCGAGCCGGTGCGCGTCGGTGACGCGGCCGAACAGTTGCGCGGTGCGCGACACACTGCCGACCACGCCGGGGCGGGCACTGTAGGCGAAGATCGCCGTGTGGCGGGCGGTGTCACCCGCCACCGGGGTCACGCGGTGCAACGAGAACCGGCCCCGGAACAATTGCAGGTCGCCCACGCGCAACGGCAGTCGCCGGATCAGGTGCTCGCCACCACCGGTGAGCACGGCACGGACGTCGTCGACGTTCTCGGACTCGGCCGACCGGATACCGGGGCAGTACTCGAACACCCCGCCCGACTCGGCCTGCTGCGTCAGCAGCGACACGGCGAACTCGTTGGTGTCGAAGTGCCACGGGTGGTCCATGCCGGGCCGGACCACGTTGAGCACCAGTCCAGCGAGCGGATCGGCCAGCTCGTGGATCTCGGGCAGGCCGCAACACGCCGCGAGGAACCGCTGGAAGTCCGGGTCGGTGTAGAGGCGGTGGACGAGGGCGTCGGCGGGAATGCGGTCCCGCGCCACGAAGGCGTTGCGGCGCTCCAGCGCGATCCGGCCGGGGTGGTCGTCCGGAAGGGGAGTGCCGGGATCGATGTTGTACGCGTTGACGACCTCGACGTCGTAGTGGGCCTCCGGTGCCACGGCGACACCCTCCCGGCGCAGGTCGTCGTGCCGGGAGGGTCGCACGAAGTCGCGCAGCACACTGCACCCGTCGTGCTCCAACTCGGCCCGGACCCGCTCGACTGCGGCCGACCACGCGGCGCTTCCCGGTTCGGTGATCGGGTACCGGCCGGTGTCGACCACCTGCTCGACCAGCCCGGCCACGGATGAGCTCATCAGCGTCCTTCTCCCGCCTCGATGCCGTCGTCACAGCTCAACGAAGTCGCCACCGGTTGGTTACTGCCCGTGTCCGGGAGGCGGTGCGCGTCACAGTTCGAGCCGCCCCAGCACCTGCCCCTCGACGATACGGCCGGTCGGGCGGAAGCCGAGCCGGAGGTAGAACCGTTCCGGACCGTGCTCGCCCGGCACCCAGAACACGGTCGCCGCGTCGGAGCCGCGCCGCCGCGCCTCATCGAGCACCGCCTCGACGGCGAATCGCCCGTAGCCCTTCCCCTGCTGGCCGTCCGCGATGTTGAGCCGCCAGATTCCGCACCGGAAGTACTCGATCGGGCAGTGCGGGTCGAAGCAGCCCATCACGAACCCGACCAGCTCGTCGTCGGCGTAGATGAGCCGCGGCCAGGCGACGTCGGGCTGGGCGTAGGCCTCGGCGAGCGACTGGGCCACCGGCGCCACGTGCTCCTGCTGGTGTGGTGCCACGGTCAGCCTGCAGGCGTCGCGCACGTTGTCGGCCGTCACCTTGGTCAAGCGGAGTGCGGTCATGCCGGGAACCTAGTGATCCACTCCGACAGTCTCGTGCGCCGCGTCCGGCGCGGAGCTCAGCAGGTGCTCAGCATGTTCGCCAGCGCGGTCACCGCGTCGCCGGTGACCGTCAGGCCCATCCACGCTGCGTCTATCCCCTCTTGATATTGACATCTAGAGGGGATAGATTAACCATGGTGGTTAGATCGATGAGATATCGGGACGTGATGCGGGCGCTGCTCGACCACGACTGCATGCACAAGTCAACAAAGGGTAGCCACGAGAAGTGGCTGTGCCCCTGCGGAAGCCACATTGCCATCGTCCCGAACCACAAGGTCGTATCCCCTGGTGTCGTTGGAGATGTGATCAAGAAGTTCGCCTGCCTGCCGAGAGGATGGTTGCAGTGACCACCTACGTCGTTTCTGCCAAGCGCTGGGCACGTGGCTGGGAGCTCCACATCGAGGGCGTCGGCGTTACCCAGGTTCGCTCCCTATCCAGCGCGGAGGCAACCGCCCGTGAGTACATCGCCTTCGCGCTGGATCTCGACGATGAGCATGCCTTCGAGATCGATGTCGTCCCGGAACTCGCCCCCGAGTTGACCAGGGAGATACGTGACGCACGTGAGCGAACCAAGCGTGCGGCGTTGATGCAGCGAGAAGCTGCTGCGCAACAACGTGAACTCGCGAAGAAGTTGCACCGCGATGGGTTGGCCGGCCGCGAGATCGCGGCTCTACTCGAGGTGACACCTCAGCGCGTCAGCCAGATCCTCGGAAAACCCGTCCGGAAGCTTGGAAATCCTCGCGTGTCGTGAGCGTTGACTGCCCGTGAGCGCCAGGTGGCTGCACATGAAGCGTGACTACCGAACAATGCGCCGCGTCCGCCGCGGAGTTCAGCAGGTGCTCAGCATGTTCTCCAGCGTGGTCACCTCGTCGCCGGTGACCGTCAGGTTCCACTCGTACTTCACGTTGACCCACGATCGCGCGTACATGCAGTGGTAGCCGGTGTTGTCCGGTTGCCACTGCTCGGGGCCGTCGTCGCCCTTGGACATGTTGCTGGAGCCGGACACGGCGATGAGCTGCTGGGTGCCGAGGTCGTTGGCGAACGCCTCACGCCTGCTCTCGGTCCAGTCGCGTGCTCCGGTGCGCCACGCCTCGGCAAGGGGGACGACGTGGTCGATGTGGACGTCGGAGGAGTCGGAGACCCACTGGGCGTCGTAGACGCTGTATCAGCTTCCGCTGGTCGGCTGGCAGGAACCGTCCACGGCGACGCCGGAGCCGTCGCGCTTGAGCACGCTCTCCCGCGTGTCGCAGGTGCCCTCGTGTGGCGACCAGTGCGGGAACAGGTCACGGTCGTAGCCGTCCATGGACCCCTCGGCGGCCACGGTGAGCTGGGCGAGGTGATCGCGGGTGACGGACTCACCCGGCGGGCTGGGCGGGTAGGCGGCGGCGGGCTGGGCCAGTGCTGCGGTGAGGACAGCGGCCACACCGACGGTGAACGACACCGCGAGACGACGCACGGGTTGCTCCTTTTCGGCCGGGGCACCGGGCGTCTCGATCATGCGGGCGGCCGGGGCAGGAGCGACACCGACGGGAGTAGGGAATCGGCGCCCGCCCCGGCCCTCGGTTACGCCGGAGCCCAGGCGAAGTGGGCGAGCGCGGCCACCGCGAGGGCGAGGAACAGCCCGGGGAACGCGATGTTGTGCAGGACCCGGGCCCGGATGTGGACGGCGACGGCGCCGACGAAGAACGCCACCAGTCCGGCCGCGGCGGCCAGTCCCAACGGCCTGACTCCCAGCAGGCCGATCACCAGTCCCACCACCCCGGCGCCTTCGAGGAGCGCGAGGTGGGGAATCCATCGCGGCGCGAGCCCGACCTCGGCCGAGTTCTCCAGCACGAACCGGGCCTTGAACAGCTTGGCGGTGACCTCGAACGCGTTGGCCACGACACAGAGGACGGTGGCGACGAGCAGCCCGGTCTCGACCACGGGGTTCATCCGGCGTACTCGCCTTCGCCGCTGCGGCGTACGGTCCACCTGGTCATCGATACCTCCTGCGCGCGGGAACCATGGGTGTTCTCCCTGGTGACGACTCGCGCGCGGAAAAGGTGACCGGTGCGTACTACGCCGGGCGGTCGGCCAGCGGGCCCAGTGCCGAGCACGCGGCGTCGAGCGCGGCGGGGCGCAGCCGCTCGACCGGGGTGTCGGCGAGAAGCACCAGGCAGTCACCGAGCCCGCCGAGCGCGACGATCGCGCGGGCCCGGTCGGCTACCCCGGCATCGGGGCCGACGAGCAGGTCGGTGAGGCGGCGGCGCCACTCGACGATCCGCTCGACGAAACCGAGTTCGGCGAGTGCGCCCAGATCCCGTGCCAGCAGTGCCGTCAGCGCCCGGTGCCGGTGCGAGAGGTCGAAATAGCGGCCGAGCAGGTCGCGAGGAGATGCCGGGCCGGTGGCCTCGTCCTCGGCGATGAGCGCTTCCACATCCTCGGCCAGCGGGCGCAGCAGGCTCGCCACCAAGTCGTCGCGGGAGGTGAAGTGGTAGTAGAGCGCGGGTTTGGTGAGACCCAGCTGCTCCGCGATCTCGCGCAGGCTCGTCTGGCGCACGCCCTGCCGCAGGAACAGTTCCAGTGCCGCGGCCTGGATGCGTTCGCGGGTCTCGGTCGTTCTCGGTCGGGCCACGGTGCTCACCCTAGCGCGGTGACCGACCGGGCAGTAAGCTGGCTTACCTTCCGGTAAGTAAACAAACGAGGTGGATCATGGATGTGTTGATCTCGGGTGCGAGCGTGGCGGGGCCGGTGCTGGCCTACTGGTTGCACCGCCGAGGCTTCCGCCCCGTCGTGGTGGAACGCACGCCCGAACTCCGGGTCGGCCTCGGTGGGCACGCGGTCGATCTGTTCGCTCCCGCCATGACGGTCGCCGACCGGATGGGCCTCGTGCCCGCGTTGCGGGAGTCCGGCACGCGGACCGGCACGCTCGTGCTCGAACGTGACGGACGCCGGGCCACCGAGATCCGGCTCGACACGCTGGTGCCCGCCCTCGGTGCGGACCGGCACGTCGAGGTCATGCGGGGTGACCTGACCACGCTGCTGCACCGCGCCACGCGCGACGACGTCGAGTACGTCTTCGGTGACTCCGTCGCCACCCTCGCCGAGGACACCTCCGGCGTGGACGTGACGTTCGAGAGCGGAACCCGGCGGCGGTTCGCTCTCGTCGTGGGCGCCGACGGCCTGCACTCCCGGATACGCGAACTCGCCTTCGGTCCGGAGCGACGGTTCACCCGTTACCTCGGTGGCTATCTCGCCGTGTTCTCGCTGCCGGACTACCGCGGCCTCGAAGGCAGGACCCTGCTCTACAACGGGGTGAACCGGATGGCCGTTCTGTACCCGGTCCACCGGACCGGTCAGGCGAGGGCGGTGCTGCTGTTCCGCAGGGCGCGGGAGACCGCTGCCCACCATCGCGACCGGGAGGCGCAGCTCCGGCTCGTGCGGGAGGAATACGCCGTGGAGGGCTGGGAGGTGCCCCGGCTGCTGCGCGAGATGTCCGGCGCCGACGACTTCTACCTGGACTCGATCAGCCAGGTGCATTTGCCGTCGTGGTCGAAGGGCCGCGTGACGCTGGTGGGCGACGCGGGTTACTCGCCGGGTCCGGCCGTCGGCGGCGGGACCACGCTGGCCATGGTGGCGGCCTACGTGCTCGCGCACAGCCTGGCGAGTGCGCCTGGTGATCATGCCGCCGCCTTCGCCGACTACGAGGCCCGGATCGGGGACTACGTGCGCCGCTGCCGCGAGGCGGCGCCCCGTGCCCTGCGCAACGGCGTGCCCCGCTCGGCCACGCAGCGCGCGGTGAGCGAGGCGTCGCTGCGGCTGCTGCCCCGGCTGCCGGGGTGGCTGAGCGGCCGACTGCTGTCCCGAGGTGTCAGCGCGGCGTTGTCCGCGTTCACCCTGCCCGACTGAAGAACCAGCCCGGGCGATCGGCGGTGACGCCGTCGCGGCTGAGGAGGCGACGGTTCTGAGAGCTCTGCTCAAGCACGGGCCGACTCGTCGTGGCGGGGTAGGCGCAGGCGCCCGTCATGCAGTTCGGCCACCTGATCGACCGCCGTCAGGTGGGTGCGGTCGTGGGTCACGAGCACGGTCGCGGTCGCCTGTTGGTGGGTCAGCCGGACGATCAGGTCCAGGACGGCTGCGCCGCGTTCGTGGTCGAGTGCGCTGGTCGGTTCGTCCACCACGAGCACGGTCGGGTGGTTCATCAGCGCTCGGGCGACGTTGACGCGCTGGCGTTGCCCGCCGGAGAGCTGGTGGGGCCGCCTGCCCGCGTAGTCGGCGAGGCCGACTGCGTCGAGCAGGTCGAGGGCCTGTCTGCGGGCGGTGCGCGGCCTGCGGCCGTCGAGATGCGCCATCACCTGGAGCTGTTCGGCGGCGGTGAGTGACGGCAGCAGATTGGGCTGCTGGAAGACGATACCCACCGTGGCGCGGCGCAGGTCGGTGAGCTGGCCGCGGCTCAGGCCGGTGAGGTCGGTGCCGTCGACGGTGACGCTGCCCTCGTCGGGTGTGATGAGCGTGGCGGCGACCGCGAGCAGGCTGGACTTGCCCGATCCGGAGGGGCCGACGACGGCGGTGATGCTGCCCGAGGGCACATCGAGACTGACCCGGTCGAGCGCGGTCAGGCGCGCGTCGCCGTCGGGGTAGGTGAGGGTGACGTCGTGCAGGGACAGGCTCATCGTGCGCTCCCCAGTGCGGTCAGCGGGTCGACGGCGGTGATGCGGCGGAGGGACAGGGCCGCCCCGAGTGCCCCGAGCGCGATCATCACGAGTGCGGGGACGAGGACGGTGGCGGGGTCGAGGACGAACGGGACGGTGCCGGCGATGAGCGCTCCGAGCCCGGCCGCGATGGCCGTGCCGAGCAGCGTGCCGCAGGTCAGCAGCACCACCGCCTGTCCCAGCGCGTCCTTGAGCAGGGAACGGGTGGAGGCGCCGAGCGCCTTGAGCACGGCGATGTCGCCGCTGCGCTGGATCGTCCACACGGTGAAGAAGGCGCCGATGACGAGTGCGGAGATCGCGAACAGGAATCCGCGCATCAGCTGCAGCGAGCCGTTTTCGGCGGTGTAGGAACCGATGGCCGACCGTGACTCGTCCAGCGTCACGGTCGTGGTGCCCAGGCTCCGGTCGGCGGCCTCGGTGTCGGCGGCGGAGGTGCCGGAGGTCGTCAGCGCGACGACGGTGGCCCTCGGTCCCTCGCTCGTGCCGGTGGGGGGCGCGGTCGCCTGCCAGAATCCGAGGCTGGTCCAGATGACCGGGGTGTGGCTGAAGGAGACGTCGCCACGCACGGCGGCGACGGTGGCCGGCTTTCCCGCGAGGGTCACCTTCCCTCCCGCCGCGACGCCGAGTTCGTCGGCGGCCGTGATCGACAGCACCACGGTGTCGTGGCCGAGCCGGTGGCTTTCGGGCGCGAGCGGCGAGCCGGGCCGCACCCCGAAGGCGGACACCGCGGCCTTCGTGTCCCCGGCGTCGGCTCGGGTGGTGGTGATGCCCAGCGGTTCGGCCCCGGTCACGCCGGGCACCGTGCTCCACTGCCGCCACTGCGGCTCGGTGACGGTGGAGTTCGAGTACGACAGCTCGCCTGTGGCGCCGAAGGCGATCCGGTCGGCGGGCAGGGAAGTGATCGCGGAGACGTTCTGCCTGCCCAGCCCGGCGGTCAGGCCGGACAACAGCCCGACCAGCAGGGTGATCAGCACGATGACCGTGCCCATCAGGGCGAAGCGCCCCTTGGCGAATCTCAGGTCTCTCCAGGCGACGAACACGTGGGCTGCCTTTCGACTGTGTCGTTCGGTGTCTCCAGCCTCGCCGCCGATCCCACGTGCGGCATCCGTCCCCGGAGGGCTCTTCGCGATCCGAAAGGTGGGTGCGCCGGTTGTGTCTTTCGACAGACGCGGCGCCACGGCGGGGTTCCGTAGGCTGGGGGAACCGTGAACCCCAGCGCCGCTCCCACCAGGGCCCTCACCTGGTGCCTGCACCTGCTCGTTGTCGGGCTGCTCGTCCTGGCAGCCGGGCGGGCCGTGGCCGATAACCGGCCGGACGCCGGTGCGGTCGTGGCCGTGGCCGCAATCTGCGGGCTGGCGTACGCGGTGGGACCGATGCTGCCGCGCGTGGCTCGCTCACGGCGGGCCGCCGCCCTGTGGCTGGCCGTGGTGGGCGTGAGCTGGCTGGTGTTGCTCGCGCTGTCCGCCGAGGCGGTCTGGTTGGCGTTCCCGCTGTACTTCCTCCAGCTCCATCTGCTCTCCCGCCGCGCGGGGCTGGCCTCCGTCGTGCTCACGGCGGCGGCGGCCGTCGGTGGTTTCGCCACCCACCAGAGTTCGTTCACCGCCGCGATGGCGCTCGGGCCCGTGCTCGGCGCCGCCGTGGCGGTCGCGGTCGTGTGGGGTTACCAGGCGCTGTACCGGGAGAGCGAGCAGCGCAGGCGGCTGATCGAGGAACTCACCGCCACCCGCGCCGATCTGGCCTCGGCTCAGCACACGGCCGGGGTGCTCGCCGAACGGGAACGGCTCGCCCGCGAGATCCACGACACGCTCGCGCAGGGCCTGTCGAGCATCCAGTTGCTGTTGCGCGCCGCCGAACGCGCGATGCCCGCGACGTCGGACGACGCGGCGCGCTACGTCGACCAGGCGCGTCAGGCCGCCGTGGACAGTCTCGCCGAGGCCCGGCGTTTCGTCGCCGCGCTCGCGCCGCCGTCGCTGGAGGGCACCACACTGGCGGGCGCGCTGGAACGCCTGTGTGCCACCACCAGCGCCCGCCACCGGATCACCGCTCGATTCCGGCTCGCGGGCGAGGCGGTGCCGCTGCCGACGGCGCAGGAGGTCGCGCTGCTGCGCATCGCCCAGTCCGCGCTCTCCAACACCGTCCGCCACGCGCACGCCACCACGGTCGACGTCACTCTCGGCTACTCCGGCGAGCACGCCACCGTGGACGTCGTCGACGACGGGCACGGGTTCGAGCCCGGCGAGACTCCCGCCCCCGACCCGGAGTCCGGGGGCTTCGGGATCGCGGCCATGCGCGCCCGCGTCGAGGCACTCGGCGGAACCCTCATGCTCGACTCCGCCCCCGGCCGGGGCACCGCGCTCACCGCACGCTTGCCCCGCGCCCATGCCGACGACTCCATGCCCGAGGTGCGCCCGTGACCGGCAGCGAAACCGACAGCGAGACCGGCACCGCCATCCGCCTGCTGGTGGCCGACGACCATCCGGTCGTGCGGGCTGGGCTTCGTGCCGTGCTGGCGACCGAGCCCGGCTTCCTCGTGGTGGCCGAAGCCGCGACCGCCGAAGCCGCCGTGGCGCGCGCCGCCGAGGGCGACATCGACGTCGTGTTGCTGGACCTCCAGTTCGGCACGGGAATGAGCGGGGCCGAGGCCACCGCGGCGATCACCGCCCGGCCCGGAGCCCCTCGGGTGGTGATCGTGACGACCTACGACACCGATGCCGACACCCTGCCCGCCATCGAGGCCGGGGCGACCGGGTACCTCCTCAAGGACGCCCCACCCGAGGACCTGGCGGCGGCGGTGCGGACCGCGGCGGCGGGGCGGAGCGCGCTGGCGCCCGCCGTCGCCGACCGGTTGCTGACCCGGCTGCGCACGCCCGGCATCTCCCTGACCCGGCGCGAGACCGAGGTGCTCGCGCTGGTCGCCGAAGGACTGTCCAACCGGGCCCTCGGCGAGCGCCTTCATCTCACCGAGGGCACCGTGAAGTCGCACCTGGCGCGGATCTACACCAAGCTCGGCGTCGAGTCGCGCACCGCGGCCGTCGCCGCCGCCACCGAACTCGGTCTCATCCGCCGGTAGCCGGGTTCAGTCCTGCGACAGATCGCGCGTGCGCGTCTCCCCCAACGCCAGCACGCAGACCACGCTGAGCAGGCAGAACGCGGCGATGACCGTGGAGAGCACGATGGTGCCTCCGCCCGCCTGCCGCAGTGCGGCGAACAGCAGCGGGGCGAATCCGGCTCCCAGCCCGGCGAGCTGGTAGCCCAGCGAGGCGCCGGTGTAGCGCGAGCGGGTGCTGAACAGCTCGCTCATCAGCGCGGCCAGCGGACCGTAGTACGCCGCGTGGATCACCGACTGCCCCAGCACGACGCACGTCACGAGCCACAGCGTGTCGCCGGTGTCGAGCAGGGGGAACAGCAGGTAGGCGAACGCGGCCATCACCGCGGCCCCGCCGAGTACGACGGGCCTGCGCCCGACCCGGTCGGTCAGCGCCGACCACGCCAGGATTCCGGCCACCGCGCCCGCGGACGACACGGTGAGGGCGTTGAGCACAGTGGACCGGGCGAAACCCGCGCCGACGGCGTAGGAGATGGTGAACGTGGTCAGCGTGCCCTGCGCGACGAACGCACCGAGCCCGGCGCCCACGGCGAGCAGGAGGGTGCGCGGCCGGTGGCGGAGCACGTCGAGCAGTGGGGAGCGGGTGTCCCGGCTGTCCTGCTTCAGCTTCTCGAACGCGGGGGACTCGGTGATGTGCAGGCGGATCCAGAGCCCGACCCCGAGCAACACGGCGCTGAGCAGGAACGGCACCCGCCATCCCCAGGCGAGAAACTGCTCCGGCGTCGTGATCGTGGCCATCAGCGCCATGACCCCGGTGGACAGGACCATCCCGGCGGGCGCTCCCGCGTTGGTGAACGACGCCCACAGCCCGCGCCGCGACGTCGCGTGCTCGGCGGTCATCAGGACGGCACCGCCCCACTCGCCGCCGACCGCGATGCCCTGCAAAATGCGCAGGGTCACCAGCAGCAGCGGGGCCGCGAGGCCGATCTGGTCGTAGGTGGGCAACAGCCCGATGGCGACGCTGACGCCGCCCATCAGCACCATCGTCAGCACGAGCATCTTCTTGCGCCCGACCCGGTCGCCGAAGTGACCGAACACCACACCGCCGAGCGGGCGCGCGACGTAACCGGCGGCGAAGGTGCCGAACGAGGCGATGGTGCCGGTCGCGGGGTCGAGGTCGGAGAAGAACACCACGTTGAACACCAGCGCGGCGGCCGTCGAGTAGAGCAGGAAGTCGTAGTACTCGATGAGGCTGCCGGTGAAGCTGCTGGCGACGATCCTGCCGATGGAACTGTGACCTCGACCGGTGCCGGAGGTGCTCACGGCCATGCCGACTCCTTATATCAGGCTTCCTGCTAATAAGGTGCCTGAAAGTGTCGATGGCCCGGCTCACTCAGTCAAGGGGCTACTCGGGTCACGCCCGCCTGCTCACCCGGCACAGGACATCGACAGCCCGCCGTCCACGGGCAGGCACACCGCGTTGACGTAGGCGGCCTCGGCGGAGGCGAGGAACAGGCTCGCGTTGGCGACGTCCCACGGGGTGCCCATGCGCCCGGTCGGGCTCAGGGCGTGGCGGGCGGCCAGCAACGTGTCGACCGAATCCGCCTGCGAGGCCAGCTGCTGCCGCACGAGCGGGGTGTCGATGAAGCCCGGCGCCACCGCGTTGACCCGGACACCGTCGGCCGCGTGGGTCAGGGCGAGGGAGACCGTCAGCTGGTTCACCGCCGCCTTCGCGGCCATGTAGGCGGGGTAGGGGTAACCGACGTGCCGCAGCCCCGCGAGCGACGAGACGTTGACGATGGCGCCCCGCCCCCGGTCGAGCATCGCGGGCAGCACGTGCCGGCACGCGAGGAACACGCCGTCGACGTTGAGCGCGAACGCGCGACGCCACTGTTCGTAGCTCAGCTCCATGGGGCCGCCGAGCACCGTGACACCGACGTTGTTGTGCAGCACGTCCACGGGCCCGAGCGCGTCGGTGGCGGCACGGACCGCCTCGGCGACCTGCTCGCCGTCGGTGACGTCCGCGGGCAGGGCCACTCCCGTGCCGCCCTCCGACTCGATGGCCGAGACCGTGCGGCGCGCGGCGGCCAGGTCGAGATCGATCACGGCGACCGCCGCACCCTCCCTCGCGTAGGTCAGAGCGGCGGCCTGCCCGTTGGTGACCCCGCCGTGCCCACCGTCGTACTCGCCGCCACCGCCGCCGAACACGACGGCGACCTGACCGGCCAGTCGTTCACCGTGTGGCATGCTCGCCCGCCTCCTCCACGAACAACTCGAAGGTCACCGCCACCGGGTTCTGGCCCGCCAGCAGCACACCGGCGTGGACCCGGCCGGTCAGATCGACCAGCGACCCGGCCAGCGTCACGCGCGGCCGGTCGCCGTCCGCGCCCTCGACGGTGCCGGTGAGCGCGGTGAACTCGGTCGCAGGCCAGTCGGCCTCGGTGATCCGCCCCGGCCCGGTGCGCAGCCTCGCGCCGACCGCGCTGCCGAGGCTCGCGCGCACCACCGCCGACGAGAACCCACCGCGCCGCGCCGCCTCCACCACCGCCTCGTGCAGGTCGACGCCGGGCCGCACACGGGACACGACGGCGCGGGCCGGGCCGTGCTCGCCCGCAACGCGGTGGGGCGTGAACGCGGGCAGAGTGGTCTCCGGGTCGGTCTCGCTCACCAGTGCCGCGCCGGGCAGGGCCCGCAACGTCACCTGGATCGCGACGTCGCCGACGGTCGTCCCGGGCAGCAGGTGCCCGCCACGGAGTGCGCCGTCGCCGTCGAGCCACGCGGCGTGCACGTGGGCGAAGCCACGGCCCTCGCGGGTGCCGACGGTCGCGGAGCCGCCCACCACGAACCCCGGCGCCGTGGGTTCGACGGTGTCGCTGAAGCTCGCGATGCGTGTGCCGTCGGTGGCGATCGCGGGATGCACGTAGCGCAGCGTGCCGAAACAGCCGTGCGCGAGTTCGGCACTGGCGCCCCGGCACCCGGCGGAGCGGGTCAGCTCCCACAGCGCGTCCGCCACGACCGCACCGGGCGGCAGCTCCGCCCGGACCACCGTCACCGGCGTCGGCACCGACACGATGCGCTCGGCGGGGCGCGGCCCGGGATGGTGCAGCGGTACTCCCGCCCGGCGCGCCGTCACGACGGAGCCCCCGCCGCGGTCAGCTGTTGCCGGATGGTGCGCTTGACCACCTTGCCGTAGCCGGACTTGGGAATGGCGTCCCACCACACGAACCGTTTGGGCAGCTTGTACCGCGCCAGCGTGCCGCCGAGCCACGTCCGGAGTTCGTCGTCGTCCGGCCGGTCGCCGTCGGCGGCGACGCACACGGCAACGCCGATCTCACCCCACTTCGGGTCCGGCACGCCCACGACGGCCACCTCGGCCACGGCCGGGTGCCGCAGAAGCCGCTCCTCGATCTCTCGCGGGTACACGTTGGACCCGCCGGAGATGAACATGTCCGATGCCCTGCCGGTGACGTAGAGGTAGCCCTGCTCGTCGACCAGTCCGAGATCACCGGTGCGGAACCAGCCGTCCCGGAAGGAGGCGGCGTTGGCGTCGTCGTTGCGCAGGTAGCCGGGGAACACGGCGGGCCCGGCCACACAGATCTCCCCCTGCTGCCCGGTGGGCAGCTCGCGGCCGTCGTCGTCCTGCACGCTCACCTGCATCCCCGTCCTCGGATAGCCACAGGTGCCGAACTCGACGCCGTCGGGGGAGGGACGGTCGTGCTCCGACGCGGGCAGGACCGTGATGTTGCCCGTGACCTCGCCCAGCCCGTAGTACTGCACGAGGACGTCACCGAGCACGCGCCGTGCCCGCAACTGGTCCTCGCGGTACATGGGCGCGCCCGCGTAGACGACGTGGCGCAGTGAGCTCAGGTCGTGCTGTGCCGCTTCCGGTGCCTGTGTCAGCGTGGTGAGGATGGTGGGCACGGTGAAGGCGTTGGTGACCCGTTCGGTCTCGACCAGCCGCCAGATCTCGGCGGGGTCCAGCCGGGCCGCGGTGGGCAGCACGGTCTTCGCCCCGCGCGCCACCTGGGGCAACAGGTGGATCCCGGCCCCGTGGGACAGTGGAGCGACCACGATCTGGGCGTCGTCCGCCGTCAGCCCGGGCAGCAGATCGCACAGGTGGTTGTTGACGACGAAGCCCAGCTGGTCGTGCGTGAGCACCACCGCCTTCGGCCTGCCGCTCGTGCCCGAGGTGAAGAAGTACCAGGCGTGCTCGCCCTCCCGCACCGGTTCGTCGGGCTCAGGGCCGCGCGCGTCGCGGGGCTCGGCGCCGCGCGCGTCGCGGGGCTCGGCCAACCCGCTCAGGGCGCCCTCGATGGTGGCCTCCGCGCCGATCCACAGCGTGCCGCCACGCAGGGGCACGGCCCCCGCGACGGCGTCGGCGTGCTCGGGGTAGTCGGCGTGGCAGACCAGGGCCGACGGGCTGGTCAGCTCGGCGAGCCCCGCGACCTCCGACGGCGTCAGCCGGAAGTTGGCCGGGGCGAACACGGCCCCGACCCGCCACACGGCGAACATGGTCTCGACGAGCTCGACGTGGTTGGGGGAGTGGACGAGTACCGCGTCCCCGCGACCGATGCCCCTGGCCCGCAGCGCGTCCGCCACGCTGGACACCCTGGAGTCGAGCTCGCGCCAGGTCAGCCGCAGTGAGCCCCGCACCAGCGCGTCCCGGGCGGGGAGTCTGCGGGCCGTCGTGGTGAGCAGGTGTGCCAGGTTGACCGCCCGTCGCCGCGCCGCGCTCACCGGAGCCGCTCCAGCACCGAGAAGTAGTTGGCCACGGCGACCCCACCCATGTTGAACACCCCGGCCAGCTCCGCGCCCGGCACCTGCATGTCGCCCGCCGTCCCGGTCAGTTGCAGGGCGGCCATGATGTGCTGCGAGACACCGGTGGCGCCGACCGGGTGGCCCTTCGACTTGAGCCCGCCGGACGGGTTGACCGGAAGCGATCCGGTCCGCCGGGTCATACCCGAGTCCACCACCGTGGCTCCCTTGCCCGGCTCGGCGAGCCCGAACGCCTCGTACTGCAACAACTCGGCCACGGTGAAGCAGTCGTGGGTCTCCAGCAGGTCCAGATCGGACAGTGCGATTCCCGCCTCCGCCATCGCACGGCTGAACGCCGCCCTCGCCCCGGCGAACTCCAGCACGTCGGACCTGCGGCTCAGCGGCAGGTGGTCGGCTGCCTGGGCGCCGGCACGCCACGTCACCGCGCGCGGTGCCCTCGCCGCGATCTCCGGTGCGGCCACGACCACCGCCGCCGCACCGTCGGAGACGAGTGAGCAGTCGGTGCGGCGCAACGGGTCCGCGACGAGCGGGTTGCGGTCGGACACCGTGTGGCAGAACTCGAACCCGACGTCCCTGCGCAGGTGCGCGTACGGGTTGGCGACGCCGTGGTGATGGTTCTTCGCGGCGATGTGGGCCAGCGTCTCGCGATGGTCGCCGTAGCGGTCGAAGTAGGTGCGCGCCAGCCCGGCGAACACCCCGGCGAAGCTGCCCGCCGACTCCTCCTCCCTGCGGTAGGAACCGGTCAGCAGCGCGTCGTTGAGCAGTGCGGGCTCGGCCGAGGTCATTTTCTCGGCTCCGGCCACGAGCGCGATCCGCCCTCGCCCCGAGCGCACGAAGTCCAGTGCGGCGTAGAGCGCGGCGGAACCCGTGGCGCACGCGTTCTCCACGTGTACGGCTGGGACGTTCGCCAGTTCCGGCCTGCCGGCTCCGACGAGCCCGCCCTCGAACCCCTGGCGTGACAGCCCGCCGTTGAAGACGCCGACGAAGACGCCGTCGACGTCACCGGCCGCCACACCCGCGTGGTCCAGTGCCGCGCCGGTGACTCCGGCGAGCAGCGCCTCGACGTCGGGCTCGGCCGCCCTGCCGAACATGGAGTGCGCCCATCCGATCATGCTGGGGGAGGAAGTCAACAGCGGTCATCCCTTCCGTGGGGACTCGTCGGAACCGGTGAGTGCGGTGTGGACGGCGCCGGCCTCGCGGGTGAGAAGTTCGACCAGTTCCTCACGCCGCTGCCCGCCGAGCCGTTCGGCGATGCTGGCCACGCTGAGCGCGGCCACGGGTCTGCCCGTCCCGTCGCGTACCGCCACGCCGACGGCCCACGACCCGGGGATGAACAGTCCGTCGTTGAGCGCGTATCCCGCCGTGCGGGTGCGGCGGACGAGCTTGCGCACCGTCTCGTCGTCGAAGCGCGGGTACTGCTCGCGGGCGGGGGCGGTGGCCGCGATCGCGGCGTCGACATCCCGGTCGGGCAGCGCGGCCAGGATCGCCAGGCTGCCCGCGCCGATGCCGAGCGGATGCCGGTCGCCGACCGCGAGCGCGAAGTTGCGAATGGGCCCCGGACCTTCCTGCCGCCGCGCGCACACGGCGTAACTGCCGTGCCGGACGGTCAGAAACGCCGTGTCGGACGTGGCGTCGGACAGCCGGATCAGGCTGTCGGTGCTCACCGCGCCCAGCCGGTCGGCTCCCTGGGCCGCGAGTTCGCCCAGCACGGCGGCCTGCAATCCCAGCCGGTAACGGGCGGTGCGCGGGTCCTGTTCCACGTATCCGGCCTGCACGAGCGCGACCAGCACGCGCCGCACGCTGGCCTTCGGTCGCTCACTGACCCGCGTGAGCTCGGACAACGTCACGCCCTCGGGGCGGTCCCTGGCCAGGACACCGACGAGGTTGAGCAGCACCAGCGCCCGGTGAACGCTCTGTGCACCAGAGGGCTCGGCTCCCGGCTCCGCCGAGTGCGCAAGGGTCCATGATGCGGACCTTCGCGCGGCCTGACCACGGTCGTTGAACGCTCTCGGGTCCGCTTCGGGGCTCATGACCACCATAATGCGAGTACGTCGCCCTGCTGGCAATGGTCCACGATGTGAACCGGCATTCCGGCTCAGTGATTGACACGAGTGATCGGCGTCTCTCACCATCGGGGAGCCCGACGAGGGGCCGGAACGAGGAGAACGGACGATGAGGTCGAAGCGTTTCCTGCGCGGTGCCGCCGTGCTCGCCTGTCTCGCGCTCGGTGCGTGCGGGCAGGGCGCCGCCACTCCCGGCGAGCAGGTCTACACCTGGGACATGACGGTCACCACGGGCGAGTCGTCGACGTGGTACCAGGCCGCGCAACGCTTCGCCGACACGCTCGAACGCGAATCGGACGGCCGGATGCGGCTGCGGGTCTTCACCGGCGAGCAGCTGTCCTCGGGAGATCCCGCCGCGGGCGTCGAACAGCTGATGAGCGGTGACAAGGACTTCTCCTACAACTCCACCATCATCTACGCGGGCATCGATCCCCGGTTCGGTGCCATCAACGCGCCGTTTCTGTACCAGAACCACGAGGAAGCCGACCGCGCCATCGACGGGGGAGCGCGCGAGGCGTACGAGGACCTGAGCGCCGAGTTCGGGGTCACGATGCTGGGCTTCGGGGAGAGCGGGTTCCGGCAGGTGACCAACAACGTCCGGCCCATCCGCGAGCCTGCCGACCTCGACGGCATCAAGATCCGCATCCCCGGCATCGGGCTGTTCACCGACGTCTACCGCGACCTCGGCGCCAACCCGACCACCATGAACTTCTCGGAGGTCTTCACCTCACTGCAGCAGGGGACCATCGAGGGGCAGGAGAACCCCATGGACGTGATCTCCTCGGCCGGGCTCGCCGAGGTGCAGGAGTACCTGACGATCTGGAACTACGTCTACGACCCGTTGATCCTCGGGATGAACCAGGAGCTGTTCGAGTCCCTGTCACCGGACGACCGGCGCATCGTGACCAAGGCCGCCGAGGACGCCAACGAGTTCCAGGTCCAGGCCAGCCGCGAACTCGAACAGGCCCAGATCGACGAGCAGTCGGAGCTGATGGACGTCACGCGGCTCACCGACGCTCAGGTGGAACGCTTCCAGCAGGCGGTACGCCCCCTCTACGACGAGTACGAGCGGGTGTGGGGCCCGACCCTCACCGACGCCGTGACCCCGGAGGGCTGACGCATGGCCGCCCTGCCCGCCGACACCGCCAAGCTCGGGCGTCGCCTCGCCCTCGCCGAGAACCTGCTGGCCGCCGTGCCATTCGCCGTGGTGGCCACGGTCGCGTTCGTCAACGTGCTGAGCCGGTACTTCCTCAACGCCTCGCTGGCCTTCACCTCCGAACTCACGGTGAACCTGGCCGTATGGATGGTCATGATGGGTGCGGTCATCGGGCTGCGGGAGGGAGCCCACCTGGGTTTCGGCGCGCTGCACGACAAGGCGAGCGGTGCCGTCCGCGCGGTGATGACCACGGTCATCGCGATCGTGGTGCTCGCGTTCCTGGCCGTCCTGCTGTATTTCGGGCTGGAAATGGCGTGGCAGCAGGCCGAGCGGGGCAGGGCCACACCGTCCATCGGCGTGCCCCAGTGGTTGTTCACGCTCGCCCTGCCGGTGGGCGCACTGCTCGGCGTTCACCGCACGATCCAGGCGGCGCGCGCGGGGTTCCGTGCGCCGGGTGAGTCCCGTCCGGACGCCGCGTCGAGTGAGGAGGCGGGCCGGTGATCGGGCTCGTGTTGTTCGGAACGTTTCTGGTCCTGCTGCTGCTGGGCGTGCCCGTGGCCTTCGCGCTCGGCGGCGCGGCGGTGTGCGCGCTGGTCGCGATGGGCGGGCTCGGTGAGCTCTCGCTGGTGCCGAACGTGTTCGTCGCCTCGGTGTCGTCGGAGACGCTGCTCGCGATCCCGTTCTTCATCCTCGCCGGCGTGATCATGGAATACGCCGGCATCTCCCGGAGGCTGGTCGACTTCGCCCACGCCTGCGTCGGCAGCCGCAAACACGGACTCGCGATCGTGGTGATCGTGGCCGCGTTCTTCTTCTCCGCCATCTCGGGTTCGGGACCCGCGACGGTGGCCGCGATCGGGTCCATTCTCATCCCGGCGCTGATCCGCCACGGCTACGCCGCACGGCACGCGACGTCACTCATGGCCAGCGCGGGGTCGATGGGCATCATCGTGCCGCCCAGCATCGCGTTCATCGTCTTCGCCGTGGTCGTCAGCGACTACGCCGGTGTGTCGATCGTGCGGCTGTTCGTGGCCGGGATCGTGCCCGGAATCCTGCTGGCCGTCGCGCTGGTGCTGGCCTGCCTGTTCGTGACGAGGAAAGCCGTCGCCGACACAGCCGCCGCACCCGCCGGTGGTGGTCCCGGCGCCGCCACCGCACCCGCCCCGGTGGCCGACGGCGGCGGCGAGCCGCCCGGCCCGCCCGCCCCGGCGCGCGGGTTCGCCGCCACGTTCGTCAGGGCGATCCCCGGACTGCTCGTGCCGATCATCATTCTCGGCGGGATCTACGGCGGCGTGGTCACACCCACCGAGTCCGCGGTCGTGGCCGCGACCTACGCGCTGCTCGTCGGCGCGCTGGTCTACCGCGAGATCACGCCGAGGCAGCTCTACCAGATCTTCGTCAGCTCGGCCGCCCAGTCGGCCGTGGTGATGCTGATCGTCGGCGCCGCGTCCGTGTTCGCCTACGTCGTGACGGTGAACCAGATCGCCGCGAGCGTCGCCGACGCGCTGCTCGGGCTGACCGACAGCCGCGTGCTCATCGTGCTGCTCACGATCGTGCTGCTGCTCGTGGTCGGCGCGTTCGTCGACGCGGTCTCGGCGCTGTACCTGTTCATCCCCATCGTCGCGCCCGTGCTGCTGGAGGTCGGCGTGGACGTGACCACGATCGGCGTGATGATGGTGGTCAACCTGGCACTGGGCCTGATCACCCCACCGGTCGGCGTCAACCTGTTCGTGGCGGCGGGAATCGCCCGCGTCCCGCTCGTCGAGGTCGTGCGCGGCATCCGCCCGTTCTTCGTCGCCGGGCTCGCCGTCGTCCTGCTCGTCGCCTACGTTCCCGCGATCTCGAACTGGCTGCCGGACCTGCTCGGCTTCTAGAGGAGGAAAGCATGACCGTCTTCGACCTCACCGGTCGCGCCGCACTGGTCACCGGCGGCGCGCGCGGGATCGGCGCCGCCACCGCGCGGGTGCTCGCACAGCAGGGAGCCGACGTGCTCGTGGTGGATCTGGCGGAGTCCGCCGACGATCTGCCCGCACTGCGGGAGGACTTCCCACGCCAGCGGTTCGCCTACCGCCGCGTCGACGTCAGGGACGAGCCCGCCGTGAACGCCTCCGTTGAGGCCGCCGTCGCCGAGTTCGGCAGGCTCGACGTGCTGGTGAACAACGCGGGCACGGCCAGCAGAGCCGGGCTCGGCACGCTGAGCGCCGACGAGTGGCAGCGTGACCTCGACACGAACCTGCGCGGCATGTTCCTGTACTGCCGGGCCGTGCATCAGCCCATGCGGCGGCAGGGTGGCGGCCGGATCATCAACGTCAGCTCCATCTCCGGCCTCATGGGCGGCCCCCGCTCGGCAGGGGAGGGCGGGGGCCGCTCCGGACCGGCCTACGCGGCGTCGAAGGGCGGTGTCATCGCGCTCACCAAGTGGCTGGCCAAGGAAGTCGGCAGTGACGGCATCACCTGCAACTCGGTCGCGCCGGGCCCGATCGCCACGGCACTCACGAACTCCGTGACCTACGCCCTCGACGACCAGGTGATCCAGCGCATGGGCACCCCCGAGGAGGTGGGCGCGGCGGTGGCCTACCTCGCCTCACCCGGCGCCGCGTACGTCACCGGCCAGGTCCTCAGCGTCTGTGGTGGTGCCGCGATCGGGTGAGGTCGTCGGCCCCTTGCGGGACCGTGGTACCGCTCGCACTCTGGTGTGCCCAGTGGGGTGGGAAAGGTGGTGCCACATGCCGACCGTCGTCTACCACGTGAGCGGGCATCCCGACGACGTGCTGTTGTTCCGGGGCGAGATGTTTTACGGTGATCTACAGTGGAGTGACATCCGCGTGGTCAGCATCGTGACCACCGCGGGGGACGCGGGCCGCGTCGACGACTGGTGGTGGGCCCGCGAGCACGGTCTCGTCGACTCGTGCCGGGTCGCCAGGCACGAGGACTTCACGCCCGTGGCGGTGCCGGTCAACGGCCGCAGCGTCGCCTGCTACCGCGCCGCGAGCTGGCGGTGCTACTTCCTGCGGCTGCCCGACGGCAACGTCGACGGCAACGGGTTCGCCTCGACCGGGTTCCAGAGCCTGTCGAAGCTGCGGGACGGCGCGATCAGCGTCGTGCGCAGCCTGCCCACCCCGGCGCTGCCCGCGCAGCAGTACTCGTCGTGGAACGACGTGGTGCAGACCCTTCGCGCGATCTTCGTCACCGAGCGCCAGGGCGCCACGAACCCGAACCCGTGGCTCAACGCCGCCGACTACGACCGCGCCCGCAACCCCGGGGACCACCCGGACCACTACGCCACCGCCGACGCGCTGCGCTCCTTCCTCGCCCAGGACGGCTTCCACCGCGCGTGGTGGGTCTCCTACGACACCGCCAACCGGCCCGCGAACCTGTCCGGCACGGCGCTGGCGAACAAGCGGACGCTCTACTACGACGGCTACGTCGACCTCGCCACCCGGATCATGGGCCGCAGGCCGCCCGAGAGTGATCCGGAGTGGAGCCGGTGGGGTGCCAAGAGCTACGCGCGAGAGGAACGCGCCGCCTGAGCGGCGGCACCGGCGGCACCGGCGGCACCGTCGTCACGCGGCGTGCAGGTCGGCGGCGAAGGAGTAGTCGTGCCGCCAGTCCTCCCCGGTCGGGGCGAGCACCACCCGCTCGGTTCCGGCGGCGGCGTACTCGGCCAGCCTCCGCGCCGCCCGCGCCACGGAGCCGTCCAGTGCCGGAGCGACCACCGTGGCGCTCGGCACCGGCCTGCCGAGCGCCACGGCACGCTCACGCAGATCGGCGAGACCCGCTGCCACGGCCCCGGGGTCCTGAGCGAGCGCGATCCACCCGTCGCCGAACTCGGCCGCGCGGCGCCGCGCCCGTGGTCCGTCCCCCGCCACCAGGACCGGAGGCATGGCCGAACCCGGTTCCAGCGTCACGTCCTGGCCGTCCTCGATCGTGGCCCGCTGCCCGGTGACCAGTGCGGGCAGCCGGGACAACGCCTGGTCCGTGCGGCGTCCCCGGTCCCCGAACGACATCCCCGCCGCGCGCCACCCCGGGTCGCCGTGCGCGGGGTTGCCGGTGCCGACCCCGAGCGCGAGGCGCCCGCCGGACACGAGCTGGAGGGTGCTGACCTGCTTGGCCGCCACCGCGACCCGGCGCAGCGCGAGCAACATGACGCCGTAGCCGAGGGTGATCCGCTCGGTCACTCCGGCCGCCGCCGCGAGCGCGACGGTGCTGTCCAGGATCGGGCCGCTCGCGATCAGATGGTCGACCGACCACACCGAGTCGAGGCCGGCCTGCTCGGCGAACCGGGCGGCGGCGGGAACGTCGGCCGGGCTGGAAGCGGGAAGGAACACACCGATCTTCATGATCGTTCGTAACCGGCGCGGACGGCGATCTGTTCCCGTTACTACGATCGAGCGGTGGCCGGAGCTTTCAGCGCGAGTGAGGACCAGAACCGGCGCCTGCTGCGTGCCAGGGACGCGATGGACCGTGATTTCGCCCGGCCGCTCGACGTGGCCGCGCTGGCGCGGATCGCGCTCATGTCTCCGTCCCACTTCACGCGCTCGTTCCGCGCCACGTTCGGCGCGACCCCGCACCGCTACCTCCAGCGCCGCCGCATCGAGCGCGCCACGGCGCTGCTGCGGTCGCCGTCGATCACGGTCACCGACGTCGCCGCCCGGGTGGGGTTCGACAGCCTCGGCACGTTCAGCCGCACGTTCCGCGCCGTCGTGGGGTTCTCGCCGACCGAATACCGCGAGCGGACCCGCCCGGTCGCTGCCCCGAGCTGTTTCGTGCGGGCGTGGACCCGAGTCGTTTCGGATAAGCCGTCGTCGTCGACGCCCGGCTAATGTCAGCGGTATGTTCACCCGCGTAGCCATTCACTCCGTTCCGGTTCTCGACCAGCAGGAAGCACTCGACTTCTACGTCGGCAAGCTCGGTTTCGAGGTCGCCGCCGACGTCGATCTGGGTTTCATGCGCTGGCTCACCGTCGCGCTGCCGTCCGAACCCGAGCGGGAGCTGCTGCTCGAGGTGCCGGGACCGCCCGCGCTCAGTGACGAGGTCGCCACGCAGGTCCGCGACCTGGTGACCAAGGGCGCGCTCGGGGTCGCGGCCATCCTGCACACCGACGACTGCCAGCAGACCTACGAGACGCTGTCCGCGCGCGGCGTCGAGTTCACCGAGGAGCCCACCCAGCGGCCCTACGGCATCGACTGCGCCCTGCGCGACCCGTTCGGCAACCACATCCGGATCACCCAGCCGGCGTAGGGGAGCGCGGCGCTGTGCCCGCCCGCGATCCGGGCAGGCGCCGGCCTCAGGAGCCGAGGAACTCCAGCAGGTCGGCGTGCAGTCGGTCGCGGGCGGTGTCGGGCAGCGCGTGGGCGCCGCCTTCGTAGACCCTGAGCGTGGCGCCGTCGATCAGCTCCGCCGACCGCTTGCCCCCCACCTCGAAAGGCACGATCTGGTCGTCGTCGCCGTGGACGACCAGCGTCGGCACGTCGATCCGCCGCAGGTCGGGCCGGAAGTCGGTGGCCGAGAACGCGGCGATGCACTCGTAGGCGGCGCGGTGCCCACATGCCATGCCCTGCGCCCAGAACGCGTCCCGGAAGCCCTGGGCGACGTCCTGCCCGCGGTTGTGCCCGAAGAACGGCCCGTCGGCGAGATCCCGGTAGAGCTGGCCCCGGTTGGTGGCCTCCCCGCGTCGCAGGTCGTCGAACCCCGAAGCCGGCAGTCCCTCGGGGTTGTCGTCCGTGCGCAGCATCAGTGGAGGCACCGCGCTGACCAGCACGAGCTTGGCCAGTCGGCCGGTTCCGTGCCGCCCGGCGTAGCGGACGATCTCACCGCCGCCCGTCGAGTGCCCGACGAGCGTGGCGCCCCGCAGGTCGAGGCCGTCGATGAGCGTCGCGAGGTCGTCGGCGTAGGTGTCCATCTCGTTGCCGTGCCAGGTCTGGCTCGACCGGCCGTGCCCGCGCCGGTCGTGCAGGACGGCGCGGTAACCGTGCTCGGCGAGGACCCGTGCCGTGGCCTCCCAGGCGTCGGAGTTCAGCGGCCAGCCGTGGCTGAGCACGACCGGCGCTCCGTTCCCGTAGTCGCGGTAGAAGATCTCGGCGCCGTCGGCTGTGGTGACGAAGGGCATGGTGGTCTCCTGCGGTGGGGATCGGCTGCGCGAGAGGACTACCCTTCGCTCCGCCGTCAAACCAGCCGCCCTGGGCGCCCTCAGATCCCGTTCAGTTTCGGCACGATGGTGGCCACCGTCTTGTACGCCTCGATGACGAGCGGGATCTCCCTGCCGAAGTGATTCACCAGCACCACCAGGAAGTTCACCAGGTTCTTGAGGTTCTTCAGATGGAAACGCAGGTTGGACAGCTCCTCGAACGGCGGCTTGTAGAACGACTTCGCCGCATAGACCGCGAGCTGGCCCGCCGCCTGCGCAGTGAGGTCCCGCGCCGCGTTACGGACGCAGTTGACCAGGTCGCCGGTGGCGCCGACGATGATGCTCATCGTGTGCGCGAGGTTGGCGGTGGCCTTCATCGCCTCGATGATCGTGTTGGCGGTGTCCCGGTAGGCAGCGCCACCCGCGCCGTCCCAGCCGCCCGCGCCGTGCTGGAGCGCCCGGGTGTAGTGCTCCGCGAGCCGGTTCCACTCGTCGCCGACGTTCTTCCAGGTCTTGCTCGCCGCCTGGATCACATCGGGATTGCCTGCCAGGCCATCCAGGATGAGCTTGAAGGGTTTGAGGTGTTCCATGGCCCATCCCGCGAGCCAGCTGACCCCGGTGCCGAGGGGATCGCCGACGAAACCGGCCGCGTCGGCTCCGACGGAGGTGATCTGCCCCATCATCTCGCCGTAGTTGCGCTCACCCTCGTTTTCGATTTCAAGCAGGAGATCCCAGGTGTTTCCGGCGATTCCCGCGCCCTTGAACACATTCTTGTCGTCCATGTTCGTCCACGGGCTTCCCACTCCGGGGTGGTAGTCCTTCCAGTCCCAGGACGTGCCCTTCTCGATGAGACCGTTACTCGCGTCCGAGGGCAGGTCTTTGCCGATCTCCCGCAGAACGTGCGACGTCTGCTCCTCCGAGCGGACGTAGCGGTCGACCGCGCTGGTGAGCGATCGTGCCGCCGAGTCCACGGCGTCGGACAGGGCACGGGCGGTGTCTTTCGCCTGCTGCTCTGCGGGGTCCAGCGCCAGCCCGAAGCTCTGGCAGTTCGTCCCGTACGCCAGTGACAGTCCGATCGGCGCCGCCTCGTCGGTCGCCGCGACCAAACGGTCGATCGGTTGTTGCAGCTGAGCCACGGCGCGGGCATGGGAAAACAGCTCGTCGGGATCGATTGTGTAGCCGTGAGGTGACGACATTCGTGGCTCCCTGACTCATCTCGGGGTTCGCGACAGGACCGGTCGACCGTTCCAGTCGTCGTCCGGGTCGTCACCGTCGTTCCCGGGGCCGCCGATCCTGCGCCGGCCCGGAGCCGAGGTCTGGACCTCCGGCGCGGGTTCGTCCGGGGCGGGCGCGGGGAACGCCTGATGCGCGTTCGCCACCAGGTGCTCCGTCAGGGGATCGCCCGGTGCTGTGGCGCGCAGAATGCGCTCGACCTCGCGGGCGATGCCCGCCTGCGCTCGCTGCACGCACGACCGGACGGTGTCCGCGATCTCGCGGGGCGACAGGGTGTTGATCTGGTCGGTACAGCGTACGTCCAGCACGTTGCCGTCCGATCCCACCGTGACCTCCATCGCGCCGCCGGGCGATCGCTCGGTGGCGGTCAGCGCGTCGATCTGCCGCCGCGCTTCGGTGAACTGCTCATCCCGTCTCACGGCGAGCTCGACAGCGTCCTCGACTTGCCGCATCGACTCGTCGGCGGCCATCCCCCTCACCGTGAACGGTGGCCGCCCCGAATCGTGATACCCGCTCATGACAACGTCTCCCCCCGGTGTGTCGGTGCGCTCGAAGGTTATGCGGGATCTCCCGGTGCCGTGACGGCCGTTCGACCCACAACCGGCGTACTCGGCGGCTTCGGCGGACTGGCCCACAGGCGGTGGCCACGGTGGGAGACTGCGGTGATGAAGCGGGGTGACTCCGGTGATGTCACCGAGCAGGAGGTTCTGCGGCGGGGGCGCCGCTACGCCACGGTCGTGCGCGCAGCGGTGCTCACGTGTGTCACGCCGGTGGCAGCGCACCAGGCCCCCGCGGCCACGGAACTGCTCGCGCTCGCCGTGGCTGCCACGCTCGCCGCGTGGAGCGCGATCGCGGTCTGGCGTGGACCACGCCGGTGGGTCGTCGTGACCGACGTCGCCGTACTGCTCGTGCTCTGCCTGGCTCAGCGATGGCTCGTCGTCCCGGAACTCGTGGGCGACAACGCGAACTGGGTGATCGCCACGGTCGCGATCACGGTCGTCGCGCAGCAGTGGTATCTGAACCAAGGCGCCAGGCTTCTGGTCACACTTGCCGTGCTGGGCGCCTGCCTCGCGGGCAACGTGGTGGCAGCTCCGTCAGCGCTGCCGAACGCTGTCACGCTCGTGGCGTGGTCGACCGCCGAAGCCGTGCTGTCGTGGGGACTGTTCCTCGTGGTGCGGGCGGGCGCGCGCGCCGCGGACAGGGAACTGACCGGCGGCGAGCGGGCACGTCGGCGCGCTGCCGTCGCCGCGGCCCGGCGGACGGACGAGCAGGAGTACCTCGCCATGTTGCACGACACCGCCGCGGCTACGCTGCTCGCCGCAGGCACCGCCGGTCAGCCTGATCGCTGGATCCGGGAGCAGGCCGCCCGCGACCTGGCGGTGCTCCGCGACCAGGGGAGGACCCCGGCGACGCGGCCGGACCATGAGGATCTGGTCCCGTCGCTCCGCGCGGTCCTGGGCGAGGCCATGGTGGACGCCGAGCTGACGTCACCGGCGCACGTGACCATGCCTGCCGCGCAGGCGGAGGCCATTCGCAGGGCCACGTCCGAGGCACTCGCGAACGTCGCGGGCCACGCCGGAGTGACCACGGCGTCGGTGACCGTGAGCCAGGTCGACGGTGTGACCACGGTGGAGGTGATCGATCGCGGTCGCGGCTTCGTGCCCGCGCGGGTGGCGCCGCACAGCCGTGGTGTGGCGTATTCGATCGTGCGGCGGATGGAACTCGTGGGAGGGCAGGGGACCGTGGCCAGCGCGCCCGGCCGGGGTACCCAGGTGACGTTGCGATGGCCCGGTGAGTGACGTCGAATCGCGGCTGGTGGCGGTCCGGCTTCGGCGGGCGCTCCGGCTCGCGACCCTACTGGTGGCCGCAGGCACCCTGTACGGGCTGACCCTGCCCTGGTGGTTGTCCACCGCCCCGGAGGATGCCGGAGGTGCTCGACTGGTCTGGGCCTTCCTACTGCTCACCATCGTCGCCGCCGTCACCGGTGTCCTGCTCCTGCGAGCACGGCTGTACGGCGGAACCCGGTGGGTTCTGGTGGCCACGGTCGTGACGGCGGCCGTGGTGGCGGGAACTCAGCTCCCGTACGGGGTCGCAGGCTGGTTCGCGCTGGTGCTCCTGCTCGACCGGGGCCGGATCGCGACGGCGTTCCTGCTGGCGTACTCAGCTGCCCGGCTCGTGCAGACGGTCGTGGCAGGGCAGGACGTCACCGGGATGGTGGTGCTGACCGCGCTCGTCCTGGGTTTCCAGCTACCCGTCGTGGCGGCGGGCACGATCTTGGAGCGCGTCGCGGACCAGGCCGCGGCTGCCCGGCGGAGCCGGGAGGACCTGCGCACCGCCGAAGTGGTCGCCGAGCAGGTGCATGAGAGCAGGCTGTCGCGGTTCGCCCAGCTCTCCAGCACCACGGTTCCGTTGCTGGAAGACCTGGCCTCGGGGGCGGCCGACCTGTCTGACGGCCGGGTCCGCGCGCGGTACGCCGTGGAAGCGGCGAAGCTGCGACGGTTGTTCGCCGAGAGCGACGAGACGGCCGACCCGCTGTGGCACGAACTCACGGCCTGCGTGACCCTGGCGGAGCGACGCGGTGTGGCGTTGCACTTCGCCGTGTGGGGGGACCGGCCCACGCCGCCCCTGCCCGTGCGCCGGGCGATGACCGAGGTGGTGCTGCGGGTGACGTCGGTGGCGGTCTCGGAGGCGCGGGTCACGCTGCTGGGCGGGCCGGAACACGTCTCAGCCGGCGTCGTCACGCAGGTGCCCTCGGAACTCGTGCCCACGATCGCCGACGCTGTCGAAGGCGTACCCCTTGCGGTGACTCAAGTCGTGGAAGGGACCAAGGTATGGGTGGAAGTGACGTGGCGCGTACCGGACTGACCACGGTCGCCGTCGTCGACGACCATCCCGCGATCGTCGCGGGGATCGAGTCGTGGTGCGCGGCGGCCGACCCGCCCGCCCGCGTACTGGCCGCCGGTGCCACCCCGGGCGTCGCGTGGACGGGCCCCGGGAGCGAGGCCGATGTGGTCGTGTTCGACCTCATGCTGTCCGGTTCGGTGCCGCACTACGGAGATCTGCGGCGGCTGGTCGACGCCGGCCGCCACGTGGTCGTCTACACCATGAGGGAGGACCGGGACGCCATCCTCACGTGCCTCGACATCGGTGCCTTCGCCCACGTGGCGAAGACGGAAGGCGCGGCCCACCTCGTGCACGCGGTCCACGCCGCCCGGGGACACGTGCCCTACACACCACCGGCGATGGCCCGCGCGATCTGCACCGACACCAGACCGGGCCGCCCTGCTCTGACGCCCCGCGAGGTCGACGTGCTGGTCAACTGGTTCGCCTGCGAATCGAAGGAGATGGTCGCGCGCAAGCTCAACCTGTCGGTCCGCACAGTGAACAGCTACATCGACCGCGTGCGCGTCCGGTATGCGAACGCGGGACGCCCGGCCCGCACGAAGGCGGCACTGGTGGCCCGCGCCATC
The DNA here is from genome assembly GCF_005862235.1 of Saccharomonospora piscinae. Taxonomy (GTDB): domain Bacteria; phylum Actinomycetota; class Actinomycetes; order Mycobacteriales; family Pseudonocardiaceae; genus Saccharomonospora; species Saccharomonospora piscinae. Next base: position 996,908 of record NZ_VCEK01000003.1, read on the forward strand.
CAAGACGGGGTCGTGAGTCTCGAGGACCTGTAGCTCAGGCGGGTGCGGTCCGGGGCGAGTCGTCGAGGCGATTCGTGCGCAGCGCCCACCGCTCGAAGACTATCGTGCCGAACGGCGGGATGCTGGCCAGCAGCGCGAACACCGTGGTGCGGCGGTCCCACCGCAGCCGGGTCCGCACCCACAGGCACACCGCGACGTAGCCGACGAAGATCGCCCCGTGGATCGGCCCGAAGACCTTCACCCCGAGCTCGTCGCCGACCACGACGTACTTGAAGAACATGCCGATCAGCAGGCCGGCCCACGAGAAGGCCTCGGCCAGTGCGAGCAGGCGGAAACGTCCGGCGGGGCTGCGGAGCACGAGGCTCTCCCTTCGTTGGGCGATTCGTCGCCATTGTGGTGCAGGACGCGCCGTCGGGGTGCGGCGGGTGCGCGGGGCCGCGCCGTGCGTGGCGACTGGCAAACGTGTAACCGATGCGTTACGCTTTCCGCATGGACAGGGTCGCGGGTGCGATAGCGGATCCCGTGCGCCGGGACATCCTGGTGATGCTGCGACACCGGCGACACTCGGCGGGGGAGATCGCGGCGAGCTTCGCGATCAGCAGGCCCGCTGTCTCGCGGCATCTGCGCGTCCTGCGCGACAGCGGGCTGGTCCGCGACGAGGTCGTGGGCAGAAGCCGCCTCTACGAGATCGATCCACGGCAGTTCACCGACCTCGTCGAGTGGCTCGCGCAGTTCGCCGAGCCGCTCGGCTGGCAGCACCGGCTCGACGCGCTGGAGACCGAAGTCCGTCGTACGCGCCGCGAACGCCTCGCACGTGACCCCACCGCGAACGGAGAGGAACACACCGCATGAGACCCGTGCCCACCGGCCGACTGTTCCGTACCGCCACCGGCGGCGACCTGGTGCTGTCCCGCACTTTTCGTGCGCCGCTGACCGATGTCTGGGCCAGCATCACCGAACCCGAGCGGACCGCGCGCTGGTTCGGTCCCTGGGAAGGCGAGGCGGCTCCGGGCCGGACGCTCAGAGTGCGGATGGCGTTCGAAGAGCAGGCGCCCTGGTGCGATCTTCGGATCGACGCCTGTGAACCTCCGCGACGACTGGCCGTCGCCATGCCCGACGAGGCCGGGACCTGGCGCATGGAGCTTGTGCTGTCGGAACGACGTGGTGCGACCGAACTGCGCCTCGTGCAGCATCTGGACACCGACGAGGGTCTCGGCGAGATCGGCCCCGGCTGGGAGTACTACCTCGACCTGCTCGTCGCTTCCCGGGACGGTTCCCCTCGGCCCGATTTCGGCGAGTACTACCCGGCCCTGAAGGGGTACTTCGACGGGTTGGTCGCGTCACCGGCGACCTGACCAGCCCGCCGCGAGGGGTCGTCAGACCGTCAGCAGGACCTTGGTGGCGCGGCGCTCGTCCATCGCCTCATAGCCCCGCGCGGCGTCCTCCAGCGGGAGCGTGAGATCGAAGACCCGGCCGGGGTCGATCGCGCCGTCCCAGACGAGCTGGATCAGCTCGGGCAGGAACCGGCGCACCGGAGCGGGTCCGCCGTGCAGGTGGATGCCGGAGAAGAACAGCTGGATACCGCGCAGCGTGACGTCATAGTTCACGCCCACCATGCCCAGGTGTCCACCCGGGCGGGTGGCGCCGATCGCCTGCTGGGTGGCTTCCTGCGTGCCGACGGCCTCGATCACGCTGTGGGCGCCGAGCCCGTTCGTCAGCTCCTTGATCTTCGCCACACCGTCGGCGCCGCGCTGCTCGACGATGTCCGTCGCGCCGTAGTAGCGGGCCAGCTTCTGCCGCTCGGGATGCCGGGACATCGCGATGATCCGCTCCGCGCCGAGTTGCTTCGCCGCCAGGACACCCATCAGCCCGACCGCGCCGTCACCGACGACCGCGACGGTCTTGCCCGGGCCTGCCTCGGCGGCGACGGCACCGAACCAGCCGGTACCGAGCACGTCGGAAGCGGCCAGCAACGACGGGATCAGCTCCGGCGCGGGCTGCCCCGGCGTGGCGACCAGCGTGCCGTCCGCGTGGGGGATACGGGCGCGCTCGGCCTGCGTCCCGATCGTCTGTGCCACGAACTCGGCGTGGACGCACTTCGACTGGTAACCGGACCGGCAGATCTCGCACGTGTTGTCGGAGATGACGAACGAGCCGACCACGAAGTCGCCGACCTCGATCGTCTGTACCCGGTCGCCGACCTCCTCCACGACGCCGACGTACTCGTGCCCCATCACCTGGTGATCGGCCGGTTCCACACCGCGGTAGGGCCACAGATCAGACCCGCAGATACAGGTCGCCGTCACGCGGATGATCGCGTCCGTGGGCTCCACGATCGCCGGGTCGGGTCGCTGTTCCACCCGGACGTCGCCCGCGGTGTGCAGCACTACTCCACGCATGAGTTCCTCCTCGCTCCGGCGCCGGTCCTGGCGCCGAGAACCAGGAGACCTGAAACCCGCGCCACTGGGAGGGGACAGCAGCCCCCGGCCGCGCCGCGCTCGCCACGCACGAACGCGCCTGCCTCCAGTGTGCGGGCGCGAGGCCGGTCGCGTGCCTTCTGGTGTGCGCGATGGCGGGACACCTCACAGCAGCGAGACGAACACCGCCTTGGGCCGCGTGTAGGCGTTGATCCACTCGCGTCCGCCGTCGGCTCCGACGCCGGACGCGCCGAACCCCCCGACCGGGGCGGACACGTCCTGCATCCCGTAGACGTTGGCCCACACGGTGCCCGCCCTGAGGCGTTGCGCGAAGCGGTGGACGCGGTGGACGTCCGAGGCCCACACACCGGCACCGAGGCCGTAGCGGGTGTTGTTGGCGAGCGCGAGCGCGTGGTCCTCGTCGTCGAACGCCGTCACCGCGAGTACCGGACCGAAGACCTCCTCCTGGGCGAGTGCGGAGTCCGGGTCGACGTCGGTGAACACCGCGGGGGTGATGCCGTATCCCGGCCCGTCCGGCACGGCACCGCGCAGGACCGGCGTGGCGCCCTGCTGCTCGGCCACATTCAGGTGCTCGCCCACCCGGCGTCGTTGCTCGGCGGAGATCAGCGGGCCGATGTGGGTGCCCGGGTCCAGCGCTGAGCCCACCGTGAGTGACGTCATGGAGTCCACGACGCGATCGACGACCCTGTCGTGGATCGACCGCTCCACCAGGAGCCTGCTCCCGGCGCTGCCGATCTGCCCGGCATTGCGCCACACCGCCACCGCGGCCGAGTCGGCGGCGCGATCGAGGTCGGCGTCGGGGAACACGATGTTCGGGCTCTTGCCGCCGAGTTCCATCAGCATCGGCTTCCCGGTGGGCGCGGCGAGTTCGCGCAACCGAGCCCCGGTTTCCGGCGAGCCGACGTAGGTCACCGTGTCGATTCCGGGGTGACGCGCAAGCGCGCTGCCGGCCGTCTCGCCGTCGCCGGTCAACACGGTGAGCACGCCCGGTGGCAGTCCGGCCTCCAGTGCGAGTTCACCGAACCGCACCGCGCTGTACGGGGCCCGCCGTGACGCCTTGAGGATCACGCAGTTCCCCGCCGCCAGCGCCGGTGCCACGCGGGCGGCGACCGTGACCAGCGGCTGGTTCCACGGTGCCAGCACCGCGACGACGCCGACGGGCTCGCGCACCGTGTACGAGTGGAAGGTGTGTACGAGCGGGTTGAGCTCGCCGTACAGTTTCGTGGGCCAGCCCGAGTAGTGGTGGCAGACGCCCGACGCGGCGTACACCTGCAACGGCGCCTGGGCGATCGGGATTCCCGCGTCGAGCGCCTCCCACTGCGCGAACTCGTCCAGGTGCTCCTCCAGAAGCTGCCGAAGGGTCTCCAGCACCAGCGACTTCTTGCCGGGATGCTTCGCCGACCACCGGCGATCGGCGACAGCCTCGCGGGCGAGCGCGACCGCTCGGTCGACGTCCTCGGCGTCGGCCGCGGCGACGTGCCCGAGCACCGCGCCGGTCGACGGGTTCTCGACCGCGAGCGTGGCTCCCGCCAGCGCGGGGACGTCCGTCTCGTCGCCGAGCACGAAGCCGGTCGGCCCACCCGCGAGCCGGTCGCGCACGACGGGGAGCATGTCGATCGTCGCCATCGGACTACGCCGCCACGGTTGTCGGAGCGATCCCGGCCGCCCCGGCGAGCTTGTGCCATTCCGACAGGAACAGCATCTTCGGTTCCACGTCGGGTTCGTGCCCCGCCGACTGCCCGATCATGAACTGCACCTCGACGGCGTCGGCGTGGTGCTCGACCTCGTGGGTGACGAAGTTCAGCAACGCGAGGTACGGCACCGTGAGCTGCATCCGGCGCGGATCGTCGAACCGGTCGGCGAGCTGGAAGAGCTGGGAGATCGCGTCGAACAGCGCCTTCTCCAGCCGCCTTCCCGGGTGCCACACCATCTGCAGGGCCCGGCGCTGGACACCGACCGAGTGCTCCCGCCACTCGGTGAGCGCACCGTCGGCGAGGGTGCTGCGGTACAGGAGGTTGAAGTCGTGCCTGCCCGGTGTCGGCGCGAAGAAGCGCCAGTTCGGGATGCCCATCGCCGTGGGGTCGACCTTGGTCTGGATCCAGTGTGGTTTGTCCAGCTGCTGGAAGACCGTCAGGCCCGCCCAGCCCGCCAGCAGCCCGTACAGGCCCCAGCGGCCCGCGGTGCGCCCGTAACCGCGTCCCATCACGCACTCCTCGCCTTCCGTGCTTGTGCCGTGCTGTGCGACACCGTCCAGTCGATCGCGGCACCGACCTCGGCCGCGTGGTCCGCGCGCATCACGATGTTGTCGTGGTCGGCCTCCGCCAGCACCACGTGCCTGCTGACGTCCGATGCCGCCGCCAGGTCGGCCTGGAGCTCACCGTGCTTGCTGTCGCCGACATCCGTCTTTCCCGCCGTGACCACGGCGATCGGCAGTGATCTCGGCAGCGTCGCCGTGCGGAGTTCCTCGCACCAGGCGTCGAAGGTCCTGATCTCGCGTACCGCCGCACGCCACGGTGCCGGTCGTTCCATCAGTCGATGACCGCGCGCGGCCTCGTGCTCCGGCAGGTCGTCGAGGTCCGACACGGCCACGCGCGACGGCTTCCGGCCGGAGAGCGTGCGCCAGAACAGTGAGCCCATGGCGTGCTCGGCCATCGGCATCGCGTCGCGTTGCGCGGAGGATCTGACGAGCTGATCGGGATGTGAGGAGTCGACGAGAACCAGGCCCGCGATGTCGTGCGACCCTGCCGCCGCGAACGACATCGCCAGCAGCCCGCCGATCGAGTGCCCGATCAGGACGTAGGGCGCGGGCAGGTCGTGCTGGGTTAGCAGCTGGGCGGTGAGCTCGTTGATCTCGCGTGCCGACCGGCGCCTGCCGTCGTCGCCGCTCCAGCCACAGCCGGGGCGGTCGGCGGCCAGGTAGCTGTACCGGTCGGCGATATCGCGCAGCACCCAGGACCATTCCGTGCAGGCGCACGCCAGTCCGTTCTCGAACACCACGGTCGGGCCGTCGCCGCGATGGATCAGTGCGTGGAGTGGCAGGCCGTTCACGTTGGTCAGGACGCCCGGTTCGCCGGACGGCCGGCTCAGCCGGGACAGTGCCGTGGCACCAACGGCGGCCACGGTCGCGCCCGCGGCGATCGCTGACGCGCCGATGCCGAGCCCGCGCGCGAGACGTGTGGTCATGTCCCGGCCCGTTCCCGGATCGCGTCGCGCGTGAAGTACGAGACGGCCGGGTAGGTCGCCACGAACGACCAGAAGAACCGGTTGAGTCCCATGAACTTCGCGTTGCTGACGTGGAAGAGCATCCCGCTGAGGAAGAACAGCCGTGCGATCGGCTTCGGCATCAGCAGGACCAGTGGGAACGCAGCCTCCGCGAGCATCACCGACCATGCCATCAGTTTCGTGAAGCCCGGGCGGTCCTTGATGAGGTCGTAGAGGAACTTGTCACCGTAGGTCTGGGTACGGAAGATGCCGGTGAGTGCCTCGCCGCTGCGCCACACCGGCGACGTCAGCTTGACGCTGCCCGACGTGAAGTACGACAGGCAGCTCTGGAAGGCGATGAAGGCGAGCGCGTACTCGCGGGCCTGGCGGTCGTTCGGGAACAGCTTCTCGAGCGTCGCGACCGCGTAGTTGATGAAGGCGAAGTGGTCCGATCCGTCGAGACCGTAGTTGCTGCGCACGTTGATCGCGGCTCCGGTGCCGGTCATGCCGGCCAAGGCCACCGCCCTCGTGCGACGGTTTCCCCCCGTCAGCAGACCGAGCCCGCTGATGAGGCGGGCCCGCATGACGTGGACGAACTGTGGATGGGACAGCAGCCTGTCGAGGTGTCTGTAGTACCGCCGGTGCGAACCGGGAAGTCTCGTGCGGTTCACCGGCCAGCTGAGCAACCCGTTGTCGTCGTACTTGCGACGTTGGACGAGCTGTTCCAGTGCGCCGATCGTGGAGCCGACCGCCGTCAACCGCTCGACCCTGCTGAACGCGCGGTCGATGTCGTCGACCGGTCGCCGCCGGGCCGTGATGTGCTTCATCACCATCGATTGTTCCCAGTTCGTCTCGTGCCAGTGGTGGACCGGTGACCGGCCCACGCGAGTGACACTGTGGTCCCCGCGTGAGCCGGTACCGTTCGCATCTCGCGATCAGCGACGGACACCGTTCTGGCGGATGCTCAGCAGTTCCGTGCCGGACTTGCCGCTCAGCGCCTCCGGGTTGATCTCCGGGTTGGTGTGGTTGCCGACGTAGTCGGTCACCGCGTTGCCCGCCTGAAAGACCGCGGTTGCGGCCAAGGTGACACCCGCGGTCGCGGCGACCCAGGCAGCGCTCAGCGCCGGAGCTGCCGGCTCGTCGCGCCGCAACGGAAGCAGCTGGCCCTCGTGTCCGGCCTGTGCCGCCTGAGCGGCCTGCTCGACCTTGTTCATCCAGTCCTCCTGACTTCTCATGGAACCCCCACGGAGAGGGAAACGCCATCACCGTATTCGAGGCGCCGCCGCGGTCACATCAGTCAAACCACTGAGTCCGTGGGCCGTTCGACAGGATGAAAGGCCGATAGGAATATGGCACGAGGTTCTTCGTGCTCGTCGTAGCCTGCCGAGGTGGACACCAGAAACTGTGTTCGGGCGGCCGTCCCGGCGTGCTCCTGCTCGGCGACATGCGCGAGTACCGTCAGGTACGGAACGCTGACCTGCACCGACTCGATCGGTCTTTCCGGGTCCGCGTGGCACTCCTCGACGAACCTCGAGAGTTCCTTCGCGATGTCGAAGACGCATTTCTCGACACGCCGATGTGGATGCCAGAACGCGTGCGTCAGTTTTCTCTCCTCCACCGAGGAGATTTCCTTCCACGGCGCCAGCGAACCGTCGGCGAGCTCGTCCCGGTACAGCAAATGGTAGTCGTGGATTCCCGGATGAGGGGCGAAGAAGCGCCAGTCCGGAATCAGCAGGTACAGCTTGTCCCACGCGCTGCGCCGATCCGCGTCGCGGAACAGTTTCTGGCCCGCCACACTCAGCGCCAGCCAGCCGCCGAGTACCGTGTACACCGCCGCGCGCGCAGCCTTCCGCTGTCCCCGCACGTCACGCTCCTTCTGCTACGAGGTCCTTGCCGAGCGCCTGCACCACCGCGCCAGCGACGTGCGGGCTGAACCGGCCGTCGGTCACGAGTTCCAGGTTCGTCGCCTCCGGGATCACCATCAGCCCGGATCGGGTCGAGGAGGCCGCGAGCTCCTGCTGCATCCGCAGCCTGGCCTGGTCGTGCTCGACATGCGGTTGCGACACGACGACCAGAACCGGAACCCGGTGCGGCGGCCAGGCATCCGGCGCGGCGGGCCGGGAGTGCTTCCACGCCACCAACTCCGCGAGCGCCGTCCGCCAGTGCAGCGGCCGCTGCAGATACCGGTACGCCGCCTGACGTTGCTCGTCGGGCAGCGCGTCGAACGCCACGAAGCGCGCGTGCTTGCCCGGCCGGGCGAGGGTCATCAGCAGGCTGCGCTGCAGTTGTGTCTCCAGGTAGGCCATCGCCCTGCGCTGGTGTACCAGGCGCAGCAGCTCGTCGGAGCGCCACGCGTCGGCGAGCACCATGCCGGCCACCCGGTCGGTGCGCGTGCGCGCGAACTCCTCGGCGACGAGTGCACCGTAGGCGTGCCCGACGAGCACGACCGGACCGTCGACCCGCAATGCCGTCAGCAGGTCTTCGAGCTCGTCGGCCCGGCGTGGCACCGTCGCCTCCCGCCCGTTCCAGCGCACGTTGCCACGGTCGTAGCTGATCGTCATCGTGTGCTCGGCCACCGCCTGCCGCACCCGGGTCCACACCTCCAGCGGGCACCCGAGCGTGCTCAGGAACACGACGGTCGGGAGGTCGCCGGAAACCCCCTGCACGAGTGCTCGCAGCCGCCGCCCACCGGCCTCGACCGGCCTCGGCGACGTGCTCGGTGACATGCTTGGGGACATGCCGGCGGTCATGATCCGGTCCGTTCTTGACGGCCGAGCCCGCGAGCGCAGTACTCGATGGCCGGGTAGGTGCTGACGAAGGCCCACACGAACCGGTTCAGTCCCATCGCGACGGCGTTGCCCGTGTGGAAGCACAGGCCGACGGCAAGCAGAGCGCGTGCGAGCGGTTTGGGCGCCAGCAGTACCAGGGGAAACAGCGCCTCGCCGCCGATGGTCGCCCACCCGATCGCCCGGTTGAGGCGAGGCTTGTCCCGCAGGAACCGGAAGAGATCGTCCTGACCGAAGATCCGGGTACGGAAGATGTCGCGAATCGCCGAACCGTCCCGCCACACGGGGGAGATCGCCTTGGCGGAGCCCGCGATCCCGTACGACAGGCAGGATTGCGCGGCGATGAACCACAGACAGGCTTTCCTGGCGCGAGTGTCCGACCCGGCCAGATCGGCCAGGGTCAGCGCGGTGAGCGTGAGGCTCAGCAGGACTTCCGAACCGTCCGAGCCGTATGGTGAGCGCAGGCGCATCGCGTGGCTGGAGCCCGCGAGGTAGGCTTTCGCGGCACGTTTACTCCTGCGAGGCTTGCGACCAGCGAGGACGGTACCCGCCGAGAGCAGGCGAAGCCCGTGCAGTACGCGCAGTCCTTCCTTGTCGAACACGACGTCGAGCACGCGCCCCGCGCGGCCGACCATCCACGGAAAGCGCGTTCGCGCCACCTGCCAGTTCAGCAGTGAGCCGCGGTCGAAGTCGCGGATGGCGGTCAGAGCCTCCATGGAGGACACTCCGGCGCCCACGGCGGCGAGCCGCTCGACCCGGCGCAGGACCGCATCGATCTCGGCGGCGTCGGTGCTGCCGGAATGCGGCACGACGGCCTTCGCAACGTCAGGCATGATGCCCCTCACTGGTGTGCGCGGCGCCGATCGGGTGGTGCGACATGCCAGGCGAATCCGGGTAGCGCACTGTCAACCAATCGAACCGGCGCGGAAGTTGAGCAGCTCTTCCGCCGAGCCGTGGGCGGGCAGACCAGCCGACGAGACGTCGCTGGAGTGGACGCTCTCGCCAGCATCACCGATGCTGCCCGTGGCGAACACCGTGCAGGTGGCGGTGGTCGTGGTCAAGGTCGTGGCCGTGCAGAGCACCGGTGCGTAGACCTGATTTGCTTCAAGCGGTGCGAGGCCTTGGCCGGCCTTGCTGTTGGCGAATGCCGCGGCAGCGGACATGAAACTTCCTCCTTGGTGGATGACTGGCCCCTCACTGATGTGTGGGGGCCGACCCGGTGGTGCGATGACGGACATGCCAGGCACCACCGGGACGGCGCACTGTCAGCCGATCGAACCGGCGCGGAAGTTGAGCAGGTCCTGCGCCGAGCCGTGGGCGGGCAGACCAGCCGACGAGACGTCGCTGGAGTGGACGCTCTCGCAGGCATCACTGATGATGCCTGCGGTGAAGACCATGCCGACGGTTCCGGCCAGCGTCGCGGTCGTGGTCGAGGTCGTGCAGAACACCGGTGTGTAGACCGGGCTTGCTTCGAGCGGTGCGAGGCCGTGGTCGGCCTTGCTGTTGGCGAATGCCGCGATAACGGACATGGAGGTTCCTCCTTCGTGGATGACTGACCCGGCGACCAGTCGATGGTCGTCCAACGGCAACGTAAGCACCGGGCCAAGGCAGGGCATCCACAAGAAAACTGATATCAACGGCCCGCGAGACCGGTACTCGCACGGTTGTCCCTCGGCCTCTTCCTCCGGTTTCCTGGCCACAGCACATCGCACGGATTTCGAGAGGGAGCCGGCCCGTGAAGAAGCTGCTCGTGCTCACCGGCGTCGCCACCGCGCTGCTCGCCCTGTGCCGCACTGCCGGGGAAAAGAACACCTCCGCGGAGCGGTCCTCGCGGTGACGGCGGGGGAGGGGACGCTCGCGGGGAAAGCCGCGCTGGTCACCGGCGGCTCACGCGGCATCGGTGCCGCGATCGTGCGGCGACTGGCCCGGGACGGTGCTGCCGTGGTGTTCAGCTACCGGGACAACGACGTGGCCGCTCGCACCATGGTGGAGGAGGTTGAAGCGTCCGGCGGGCGCGCGTGGGCGGTGCGGGCCGACCAAGCCGATCCCGAGGCGATCGAGCAGCTGTTCACGCGAGCCGACCGGCACTTCGCCGAGGAAACGGCCGGCCTCGACATTCTCGTGAACAACGCGGGAATCGCCGTGCCGCAGGCAATCGAGTCGGCGACGGTGGAGGACTACGACCGTACGATGGCCGTGAACGCGCGGGGCACCTTCCTCGCGATGCACCACGCCGCGCGGCGGTTGCGCCCCGGTGGGCGGATCATCAACGTGTCCACGGTGAACACCGTCAACACGGGCCCCGGCGAAGCGATCTACGCGGCCAGCAAGGCGGCGACCGAGCAGTTCGCCCGGGCCGCCAGCCGCGAGCTCGGTGCGCGCGGCATCACGGTCAACACGGTGTCGCCCGGCATCACCGAGACGGATCTGTTGCGACAGAACGGTACGCAGGCGGTGCTGGACACCCTCCCGCGCATCACTCCGCTCGGCCGCCTCGGTCGGCCGGACGACATCGCCTCGGTCGTCGCGTTCCTCGCCGGGCCGGACGCCTCGTGGTTGACCGGCCAGAACATCAGGGCCGACGGCGGACTGGTCTGAACAAGCACAGAAGTACTGACCGGCAGCGCGAATCTCAGCCCGCTGATTGATTCGGCCACCCGCCCGGCCGACCTAGATTCGACGACATGAACCCTGACCGCAGTCTGGTGGGCGCCATCACGCGACAACACCTGCCGAAGGTGGGCGGCGCGGTGGTGCTCGGCCTGCTCGCCGCGGTCGCCGGACTCGCGCAGCCCGCGATGATCGGCGAGCTCATCGCGGCCGTCGGCACGAACGTGCCGCTGCTGGTCCCCATTCTGATCGTGGTCGGGCTGTTCGTCGCCGACGCCGCGCTGACGACGGCGCAGGCCTATCTCATGGGCCGCACCGGCGAGCGCATCGTGTACGACACCCGCACGGCCTTGATCGAGCGGGTGCTCCACGCCGATGTCCGCGCGTTCAGCCGGTGGCGGCACGGGGACATCCAGGCGCGGATCGTCACGGACACGTCGCTGCTCAAGATCGCCTTGGCGCAGAGCACCGCCAGCATCATCGTCGACTCGTTCATGGTGCTCGGCAGCGTGGTGCTGATGTTCGTGATCGACCCACTCCTGCTCGGCGTCACCGTGGCCTGCATGGCCGTGGCCAGTCTGGTCGCACTGGTGCTGGCACGGAAGCTGCGCAAAGCCGCCGTCCGCAACCGGACGATCGTCGGTGACCTCGGCGCCGACCTGCACCGTGCGATCGGCGCACTGAACACCGTCAAAGCGTGCCGCGCGGAGCGGCTCGAAGGCAACCGGATCGGCGGGCTTGCCGTGTCGGCCCGCCGATCCGGCGTCAGGGTCAGCGCGCTGAGCGCCATGCTCTCGCCCACGATGGGCATCGGGCTTCAGGCCTCGCTCGCGGCAGTGATCATCACCGGGATGGGCCGCGTGGCCACCGGCTCGTTGGGCCCGGCCGAGCTCACGTCGTTCATCATGTATCTCTTCTACCTCGTGTCGCCACTGGTCATGCTCTTCATGAGCATCGGTCAGCTCCAGCAGGGCAGGGCGGCGATCGGGCGCATCAACGAACTCGCCGACATCGATCAGGAGCCGTCCGTTGTGCTCCCGCCGACGCCCGCGAGCACGTCCGAGCGCGAGTCCACCGAGTTCACTGAGTCCACAGAGTTTATTGAGTCCACTGAGGATTCGGTGGAGCCGGAGGCCGTCGTCGGCAACGGAGCCGGCGTGGCGTTCGATCGCGTCCGGTTCGCGTACGGACCCGACGAGCCCACGCTGCGCGGCGTCTCGTTCACCGTGCCCGCGCGCGGGCTGACGGCGATCGTCGGCCCCTCCGGTTCCGGCAAGACGACGTTGCTGCAACTGCTGATGCGGCTGTACCCGGTGTCGGACGGGCGGATTCTGCTCGATGGCGAGAACATCGCCTCCATCCCGGTGCATCGGCTGCGCGGTCGCGTCGGCTATGTGCAGCAGGAGAGTGCGACCCTGCGCGGCACGATCGGCGACAACCTCGTCTACGGCGAGCAGCACGCGAACGCCGACGAGATCGATCGCGCGCTCCGGCTCGCCGGGCTGGACGAGGTCGTGCGCTCGCTGCCGAGGGGAATACACACCGAGATCGGGGAGAACGGGGCCGGACTCTCCGGTGGGCAGCGGCAGCGCCTCGCGATCGCACGGATGCTCATCCGGCGGCCTGCCGTGTTGCTGCTCGACGAGGCGACCTCGAACCTGGATTCGGACTCGGAACTGGCCCTGCGCACCACGCTGCGTTCGATCGCGAGCGAATGCACGGTGATCAGTGTGGCGCACCGGATGTCGACGGTGGTCGACGCGGACCGGATCGTCGTCATGGAGGCGGGCGCCGTCGGCGCTGTCGGCACCCACCACGAGCTGCTGCGGACCAGCGAGCTTTACCAGCGGTTGAACGCGATCCAGTTCCAGGGTGAGCAAGCTGCCCACGGCCTGCCGGTGTGATGCTGCCGCGTCAGGCCTGTCGCACCTCCGGCAGGGCCGAGGTCTCCCGCCGGTGGTAGTCCACCAGCCCGAACTTGTGCGCCAGCGCGGCGGCCTCGGTGCGGTTGGCGGCCTCCAGCTTGCGCAGGATACTCAGGACGTGCGAGCCCACGGTCGCTCGGCTGATGAACAGCTCCTGCGCGATGCGGGCGTTGGATTTGCCCTCCGCGAGGCAGACCAGCACCTCGTGTTCTCGTCCGGTGAGTCCCTCCAGCCGCCGGGAGGGCGGCGCCGAGATGACCTCGACCAGCTGTTCGCGATACTGGTGCAGGATCTGCGAGGAGACGAACAACTGGCGCGAGGCCGCCGCGTGCACGGCGCCGATGATCTCCCACGGCGAGTCGTTGGCCAGCACCACCGCGGAGACCCGGCGGGACAGCGCCTGGCCGATATCGTCGATGGTGTTGTCACACACCGCCACGACCTGTCGAGGCAGACCTGCCGGTACCGAACCGCCCCACAGCTCGTGCAGGGCGTGAAGATTCGAGGCGACCTGGTTGCGCATCAGCCAGGCGTCCGGCCGGTCCGGTGAAAGGTTCCTGGCCGCGGCCTCCACCGTGGGTGCGACCTGACTGATCGAGATGTTGAACCGACCGAGATCCATCGCGTGAAACCAGGAGAAGAACGGCTCCAAGGATCTGTCCGATGTTTCACTGATTATTCCCAGGGCGATCACCAAGTGTGCTCTTCTTTCTCGTGAATGCACGTCATCGAGCCGCCGTCTCCCCCGCAGTGCGACAGGCCCATCTCGGTGCGTCGTCGGCGCGGGTGGCACCGCGCCAGTTCACGGCCTGCTGCCGAATGATTCGCATGCCACTCTGCGTTTCACTCGACAGGCGGATAGTAGCCCCAACGGGTGACAGCAACAACCTCACATATCGGGCGTGAATCGATGCGCGTGACAATTGTGATACCGGTGGCTGCGCTGAATGGAGTACCTGGTGATAGCCGCTGGGTGGCGTGTTTGCGACGTCGGGGGCGGTGCTGTCCTGCGCTGATCCCGTTTGTGGGGGCCGGATTGCCGTTCGTCGATGCGGGTCGCCGACGGTGGGCAGCCGGGCTCGATGCCGCGCGATCGCCGCCGCGGCTGCTACCGAGACGCTACTCACCGGATATCCTCCGCGCGTCGACAACGGCTCGCGGGTTGTCCGCCTGGAATGTGCTCGACACCCTCGGTCCGAGCAGCTAGGAGAATAGTCGAGGAATCGATTCGCGGGCGCCGTTCGAGATCACGAAGATCTCGCGAAGATCATACGGGTCGGCTGATGCGCGGTGCGGTGACGGGCCGGGGCCGGTTGCCGGGCCCTGCCCGCAGTGCTCTACTCGAAGAGTGGGTCCGGACAGGGAGGAGCACTCCAGGGCCCAGATCGAGCACGGCCCGTGCTGCCACCCATCGGTGACAAGCCGTGGACCCGTTGTCGATAGTCGCAGGCCACACCGGTTGCGGCGCTGTGCCGTGCTGCTCGCCGAATTGAGAGGAGCACATGGTGACTTCCGCGAGCACGAGCCGTCGCCCCACACGGGAAGTGAGTCGCGACTGGCGCCGCGAGTTCGCCTACACGCTCGGCGAACAGGCCTACGTATACGGCTTCCCCTACATCTACAACGCCGAACTCCGCTACAAGTGGGTGACCCAGGACGACGCGGGGATGGCGATGCATTCCGCCGTCAATCACTTCTGGCGCGGCCGAACGCTTTTCGACGCCTCCGACCAGGAAGGCTTGACGCCGAACAACGACACGCTCTACTCGAGCGGATGGGTCGACCTGAGTACGGAGCCCGTCATCCTCTCCCATCCGGAGATGGGCGACCGCTACTTCACCTTCGAACTTGTCGGTATCACGTCCGACAACTACGACTACGTCGGCAGGCGCGCCACCGGGGCGAACGCCGGTGACTTCGCCTTGATCGGCCCGGGCTGGGACGGCGAACTGCCCGAAGGAGTGCGTCGTACGGCGACCTCGCCCAGCCCCTGGATACTGTTGCTCGGCCGGACCCTCGTGGACGGGTGGGACGACCTCCCCGCCGTCCACGCACTCCAGGACCAGTACCGGCTGACTCCGCTCCACCTGTTCGGCACGAAGGATGCCGTCGTACCGAAGCGCCGCGACGTGTTGGAAACCGTCGATGGCGGGCGGGATCCGCTAGGGCAGTGGAAGACGCTGAACGCGATGCTTGCGGAGAATCCCCCTCCCGAACACCACGAGATCCTGCTCCGGCAGTTCGCGGAGATCGGCGTCGGTGCCGGCCTCGACGTTGAGGCGCAGCCCGACTCCGTCAAGCAGGGGCTCATCGACGCCGCTGCCGCGGGCAGGCCCATGCTCGAACAGCAGCTTCTCAGCGGCGACTGGGCCAAGCTCATCAACGGCTGGCGCTACCCGCCGCCGCAGATGGGTCATTTCGGAGACGACTTCGTGAAGCGGGCCGCCGAGCAGGCACTGTTCGGTGTCGCCGCGAATGATCCGGAAGAGGCGTTGTACCTCGTCGCGTTCCAGGACTCGGAGGGTGAAACGTTGTCGACGGGCAGCTACGAGATGCGTTTCGACGCGGGGCAACTGCCTCCTGTGGACGCCTTCTGGTCGCTGACCGCCTACGACGAGGACCGCAACCTGATCGCCAATCCGATCGACCGCTACTCCCTCGGCGACCGGGCGCGGGACCTGATCACCGAACCGGACGGCAGCCTGACCATCCACCTGCGACCCGACTCACCGGGCTCGGACCGGGAACGCAACTGGTTGCCCACACCGCGACAGGGCATCTGGTTCGTGGCCCTGCGTATGTACCTTCCGCATCCGGAGGCCATCGACGCGCGCTGGCAGTGCCCGCCGATCAGGCGCACGGGGTAGGGGTAGCCTGCGAGCCGAGGCAGCCGGACGAGACCGCACCGAGGATGTTGGTTGAGCTCACGTGAGGTGGGGCGGGAAACCGCCGGTGGCGATCGGTCCCCAGCGGTCGATCTCGATGCGGATCAGCGACTTGTTCTGCCGGGCCATCGCCTCGCGATACTCGTCCCAGTCGGGATGTTCACCGGAGATGCATCGGAAGTACTCGACGAGGCCATCCAGTGCTTCCGGCATGTCCAGCACATCGGCGCGGCCGTCGACCTGTACGTACGGACCATCCCAGTCGTCGGAGAGGACACAGATCGACACACGTGGTTCCCGGCGGGCGTTGTGAGCCTTGGCCCGCTGCGGATAGGTGGAAACGACGATCCGGCCATGGGAGTCGACACCGCAGGTCACCGGTGACAACTGCGGAAAGCCGTTCGAGCGGGTGGTGAACAGCACACCCCGGTGCCGGGGACGCAGGAACTGCAGCAGCGTGTCACGGTCGACGTGTTCGGCGGTGGCGATGCGCGGCATGACGGGATTCCTGTTCGGGTCGTGGCTTTCCGTTGGCCGACTCTACCGGGCGTTGGACGTGGTGTGTCCGGCCTCGGCGTGAGTGTTCCGCCGAGGCCGACGACGGTGACCGGCTCGCCCTGGAATTCCGCTCGGGCGATGAGCACAGCCGACGGCTGACCGACTCCGTGGATGGTTCCACGCGGAGGCGAAGCTCTCAGCGTAAGCCCACTCGGCAGCGGTGCAGTGCGTAGGTTCCGAAGTCCTCGCCGAGTCGTCGTTCGGGGCCCCCACGGGCCTCGGAACCCGGATCCCAGGCGACCACCGGATACTCGCCGTCCTCGTTCCGCTGCGAGTTGTCCAGCGAGATGAGGCCGCCCATGCCGTCGTACTCGATGACAAGCAGGTGCGACGGGAAACGCTCGTCCTCGCGAGCCTCGAGTGTTGCCGACACCGTGCCGCGCAGCCGTTCACCGCCTTTCGGAGTGCGGTTGACACCCATGATCTCCACACCGCCGGCCTCGCAACTTCCCAGTTCGGCGATAAAAAGCCGGTAGGACGGTGGGAACGTCGTCGACAGCTCAGCTTCGGCGCGTGTGATGTCCTCCTCGCTCAGCCCTCCGGTGAAGTTGCATTCGTCCGGGTTGCTCTCGATGAGTTCGACCAGTTCCCTGACCGAATCGACGCCACTCATTTCTTAGGACACCATCCGAATCCCTTGGCTCGTTCTTTCCAGTAGTCTTTCTTCCATTCGGCGAACTCATCCCGATCGATGCCGCTCGGGATGCTCGTACCAGCTTTCCAGTGCAACGTATTATATGAGCCGCTGCCCGTGTAGTTGCCCTGAGCCAGGTGCATCGACTGGGTCAACTCGGCGAGCGGACCGTCCTGGCTCTGCAACATGTGGTGGATGTTGAGTGGCTTGTCGTCCGGTCCCATCGGTGCGAGCCCCTGGATCATCCGCTTCAAGTTGGTCCTGCCGTACTTGTCCTCGGGGGAGACGTAGGCGGGGTCGATCAGGTCATCGCGCTGGTACACGCGCTGCCCGTTGTACTCGACCGGCGTCCAGAACTTCGAGGTCCCCAGCTGCAGTGGCGTGAACGCGGCCAGGCCAAGCGGGTCGATCCACAGCAGCGGGTTGTCCACGTACCGGTGTGGGTTCGCCGCAGGCTGCAGCCCCAGCGGATCCGGAGACAGGTACGCGGCGGCATCCGCGTCGTAGTACCGCATTGTGTTGTAATGCAGACCGGTCTCGGCGTCCCGGTAGTGGCCGGGGAACCGCAACGGACAGTCCACCCCGGGATCACCCGTCGCGAACCCGTTCCCCCACAGGGTCGTGACCCGCCGCCACGCGATCCGACCGTCGAGCGTGGCCAGTTCACTCGGCGTCCCGACGAGGTCGGTGACGATCGCGTAGAACCTGCGGTCGACCTCCTCCTGGCTCAGCGCACCCGAGCGCCATGTCCGATGGAGCTGGCTGGCCGCGCGGTAGGTTCCGGGCTCGTAATCCCATGTCACGGCCTGCCGACTGGCGCCGGTGACGACTCGTTGCTCGGCCAGCGCGGCACCGTCCCAGCTGAATTCCACTTCTTCGGCGATACCGCCATCCGGCCCGAGCCTGGTTTTGCCGATTCGCCGACCGACCACGTCATAGCGGTACCGCCACGACGTACCGTCCGGAGTGACCACACCCACGAGCCGGTCCTCCGCGTCCCACGCGTACCGCCATTCCCTCCGTCGGCCCGACAACGTGCGCCGGAAAGCCCGCACCACACGACCCTGTGCGTCGTACTCGTAGCGCAGCCGACCGGCCTGTTTCACGAGCGTCCCCTGCGTTTGGCGAGCGCCCTGTGCGGAATCGTCCGGAGCCGGATAGCTTGCGCCCGTGATGTTCCCGGACCGGTCGTAGGCGTAGGTCTCTCTCCACGTCGACGCACGCACGGCGGTGACCCGCCCCGCCGGATCGAGGTCGAACAGGCGGGTCCCACCGAGCTGGTCGACGACCTTCGCCAGGCGGCCGTCCGGATGGTAGGAGTAGCCGCGAGTCTGATTTCGCCTCGGACCGTGCCGGTCCGGGCCCCAGATCGTCTGCCCGATCAGTTGGTTGGCAGGGTCCCAGGACTGGGTCAGACTGCCGTGTCCGAACGTACGGCTGACTTCTCGCCCGGCGGCATCGTGACGAAACGACAGGACGCCGCCCGTGGTCGCGAGCGTCTCCGGAAGCCCACGCGCATCGTAGGTCCACGTCGAGACCGCACCGGAGGGCGTCACACGGCGAACTCGTTGGCCTGCAAGATCGTAGGTGTGTTCGACTGTCCGGCCGTCGATGGTCTCCGCAGTGATTCGACCGACCGCGTCGTAGGCGTACTCCAGTACGCTGTCCTGGGTGGCGGCACGCACGGGGCGTCCTGCGGCGTCGTAGGCGAAGGTCGTGGTCCGGCCATCGTCGGACACCGTGCGAACGACCCGCCCGACCACGTCTCGCGAATACTCCACGGTCTGACCGGCACCGTTGGTACGCGCCGTGAGCCGGTCCGCCGCGTCGTGGCCGTACCGCAGGGTCCGGTCGTTGAAGTCGGTCTCCGCCACCAGCCGTCCCGCCGCGTCGAACTCGTATCGCCATCGCAGACCGAGCGGGTTGGTCACGGTCGTCAGTCGTAACTCGTGGTCATGGGCGAACTCGTATCTCGCGCCGTCGGGTTCGGTGCGCGACGTCGGTAGACCGAACGGTCCGTAGCTGAACGACGTCGTGAGTCCGACCGGGTTGCGGTACTCGACCAGATTGCCCGAGGCGTCGTAACACCACTCTTCGCGCGCGCCGTCCGCGGACACACGCCACAGTTGCTTCCCCTCCACCGTCCAGCCCTGTCGGGTCACTCCTCGGTGCGGATCGGAGACAGCCGTGATGCGGCCCAAAGCATCCCGCGTGAACCGGACCGTCTCACCGCCGGCGGACGTGACACCAACGACCAGCCCTGCCGAATCCGTCGTGTACCGCTCCACGCGACCGAGTGGGTCGGTGCGCGCGATGCGATGCCCGCGCGAGTCGTAGCTGTAGCGGATCACCCCGCCCATCGGATCGGTGACGGCGAGCAGGTTTCCGCGTTCGTCGTAGGTGCGCTGCCAGGTCCTGCCGTCCGCGGCCACCATGCGGGTCGGACGGCGGTTCTCGTACTCGATCGTCAGGCTCGATCCGTCCGGCTGGTCGACGGTGATCGGGTCGCCGTCGTCGTCGAGTGTGTAGCGGATCGTGTTGCCCATCCCATCGGTGTGCGCCAGCAACCGGTGGTAGCGGTCGTATTCCATGGCGTCCGCGTTCCCAAGCGGATCGACCACTTCGGTCAGGTGGCCGAACCGGTCGTAGTGGTACGTGGTCGTGTGGCCCAGTGCGCTGGTGACGGTGGTGACGCGGTTCTTGGTGTCGTAGCCGAACGTCGACGCCAGTGCGCCGTCTTCACCGGCGGCGTGGAGAACGCGGCCGTTCGCGTCGTAGTCGTAGGAGTACCTGTAGCCATTGCGGTCTGTCCATGCGCTGATCCGTCCAGCGGCGTCGTAGTCGTAGCGGTAGGGGACTCCGCTGGAGTCGGTGATCGCGACCAGTCGTCCGAGATCGTCGTAGTCGTACCGCACGAGGGGGACGCCTTCGGCGGAGCCGTCGAGCAGTCGTAACGCTCCGATGCGCGGACCGGCCGGAGTCGAAACCCCCTCGACGGCCACGAGGTAACCGCTGTCGTGGCGGACCTGCCCAGGAGTAAAAGTGATCCGGTTGCCGTTGCGGTCGGTCAGCGCGGCGAGCGACCACCGGTCGGCCCTCGTCTCGTCCGGTGCGAAGTGACGCACCAGGCCGGACTGCGGGTCCTCGATGCTGTAGATTTCGGCGTTCCTCCGCAGCGGCCAGCGCGCGCCGCCGAAAGGCAGCACCGGTTCGTTCTCCGGATGGGGATATGCCAACGTCTGTGCGTCGTCCCCCAAATACCGGATGCCGTCCCTCGTGAATTCGAGACGCTGGTCGAGCGTTGACGACCAGCCAGGCCCAAACAACGCGCCGTCCGTGTACCCGGAGGCGTAGGCCCTGCGCAGGACCAGTGGCAGGGCACCGGGCAAGTTCACGTCGACGGCGCTGGTGATCATCTGGCCGGACACCACGTCGACGGGGTCGCCGCCCGTGCCGTCGCAACCATCGTTGCCATCGGACTTCTGCCCGCTGTCCGGCTCTACGCCGTCGTCCGGGTCACGCGGCCGCGGTGGAGTTGTCGACGGTGGGGTGCCTGGCGAAGGATTCGTCGTGCCGGACGGGGGCGTGGTGCTCTGGCCGTTGGAGCCGGGCCTGCCTCCTTGCGCCGCCTCGTGAGTGGCGTCCTGGGCCTTGGCGACGCTGGAGCTCGCGTCGATGCTGCCGACCTTCTGCGAGGGCTTGCCGGGACTTGCCCCGTCGCCGTTGTTGGTGGTCCCGCTGCTGGGCTTCTTCGGTCCCACGGATCCCCCTCAACCGTTCAGGAGCTTGCTCAGGTTCGTCAGGCTGTCGATCAGGCTCGTGACGTAGTCGAAGATCCGGCCGGCCCACTTGGCCACCGCCGCGACGATCTGGGCGGCGATCACCGGGATCGTCACCACGAAGATCGCCTCGACCGCCCACACCACCACCCTCGCCACC
Organism: Saccharomonospora piscinae; assembly: GCF_005862235.1. Taxonomy (GTDB): domain Bacteria; phylum Actinomycetota; class Actinomycetes; order Mycobacteriales; family Pseudonocardiaceae; genus Saccharomonospora; species Saccharomonospora piscinae. Next base: position 1,017,884 of record NZ_VCEK01000003.1, read on the forward strand.
AGGTCCGCGATCAGATCGCGCACGATCTCCCGGGTCATCTGCACGAGGCCGCCCGCGCCTTCGGTCGCCGAGGCCATGGCGGCGGAGATCGCGGCCAGGCCGCCGATGGCCTCCGCGTTGTTGCCCATCATCGCGTGGTAAGCCTCGGCCGCCCCGCCCTGCCAGCCGGGCAGGTCGCTCTCGAGGCCCGCGCTGAGGTCCTCGGCCATGGTGCCGAGTTGCCCGGCCATGTTGTTCCAGGTCGCGGCGTGCGAGGCGACCACGTCCGGCATGCCGGTCAGCTCGTCGAGGATCTCCCGCAGCGGCTCGAAGTACTCCATGGCCCAGCCGATCCCGTTGGAGAGCAGGGCACTGAAGGGGTCCAGCACGGTCGATGCGACCTCGAGGCCCAGCCCCACCCCGGCCATCGCGCCGGTCACCCAGTCCTCGCTCTGGATCGAGGTGACCAGGCCCTCGATGCTCTCCGCCATCCCGGACCCGGTCCATGGCTTGCGGGACGACTCGACCGGAGCGACCAGGGAATCGTCGCTCATGGCAGCGCGCCGGACGACTGAATCAGCTCCGTGTACTCCCGCTCGCGGCTCTCGTAGACGTCCGCGGCGGCGCGCAACGCCTGGGCGGCGAGCGTCAGGTTCTCCGCGACGAAGTCGATCAGCTCGTCCTGCCGGGCGTGCCTGCCTTCGAGGACCCCGGCGATCCACGCGCAGAGCAGCCCGTACGCCTGATCGTCCTGCTGGATGTGTGCGCTGGCACCTTTCACGGCGTCGAAGCGCGCCTGGATCTGCTCGATCCTGTCGGCATGCGCGCGAAGTTGCTCGGCGTTGACGGCGTAACCCTTGCCCATGGTCACCCCCGCTCCAGGAACGAACGGTCCTCGAAGCCCTCCTCGGCGTCGGATTCCGGGGTGGCGGCAGCGTCCCGGGCAGGCTCGCTGCGCAGGTGGTTACCGACGGACTCCGCGATCGCCCGCGCGGCGGGCGACTCGGTGCCCACCGTGTCGGCGATGATCTCCTGCGACCGGTCGGCCAGCTGGTTCTTCGCCGCCGCGAGGGTCTCCATGATCGTCCGCGACACCACGTCCGGTTTGGTGCTCTCCATGCGGCCGCTCAGCGTGAGGTCGACCAGAGCACCGGTCGAATCGATCGTGACCTCGACGAGCCCGCCGGGGTCGGTCGCCGTGACCCGGACCTCCTGCAACCGGGAGCTCATCGTCTGGGTGTCCGCGGCCAGCTGTTCGATGTGGCCCTTCCACGCGGCCAACCTCTCCCGAGCGCCGTCCGGATCGAGAATGTTCCCGTCCACGCTTCCCCCCAGGGTGTGCAACGGCTGTGCGCTTCCAGAGGGTAGCGATCCGCTGCCCGAAGGAGCGGTACCAGCGATGAAATAGCTCGAATGGCCGCACACCCGGAACCTCCGCACAGTGTCCACGTCCGGGTTCTGGCTGATCCGGCCGTTCCGCTGTCGCGAACGTCGACTACCGCCGAGCCACCCAACGAACTCGCTGACGCGCTCTTCGAAATGCGACGATAAGCGCGCGCAGAATGGCGTCTCCGGAACAACTTTCGGAGGTAGCGGCTTCTTGGCCCGGCCGGGACACTGCGTGTCCAGCACATTCGTCGAGACGACACGCGGCTTTCGGAGGAAATCCCATGGTTTCACGGCGGCAGTTTCTCGGGATGTCGGCCGCGGCGCTCAGCTCCCCGCTGTGGGCCGGATCGCTGACCGCACCGTTCGCGACGGCCGCGCCGGAAAGTCTTCGGTTCCGGCTGGTGAACAACTCCGGGAGAACCGCCTACGCCTACATCACCGGCCAGGCGGACGCGGACGGGCGCGCCATGTTCGTCCGCCCCGACGGCAGCGTGTACTACCCTGCGGCGAGTGGCCCCGTGCCCCAGCCACTCGGGGAGGACCCCGCCGTCCCGGTGAATGGTTCGACCGAGGTCGTGGTTCCCCGCATGTTCGGCGCGCGGGTCTATTTCGTGACCGACGACAAACTCGAATTTCTCGCCGTGCAGGGGGCCGACGGCAGAACCGCGGTCGTGCATCCGAACTTCGTCGCCGACACCGACCCCAACTTCGGCAGAAACTGGACATTCGCCGAGTTCACCCTCAATTCGGTCCAGTTGTACGCCAACATCAGCTACGTCGACTTCGTCGCCGCGCCGGTGGCCCTGCACCTGGCGCACGCTGGCGGAACCCAGGAAGTTCCCGGCCTGCCCGGCGGAGCGATCGACCGCATCGCCTCGTCCTTGCGGGCACAGGGAGGCTCGTGGCCGACCTGCGTCCAGGAGGCGAACGGCAGCGTCGTCCGCGTGCTCAACCCGAACCACCGGGCGGGAGACTTCGCCGGGTACATGAGCGATTACGTCGACCAGGTGTGGCAGAAGTACGCGAGCGAACCGTTGATCGTCGACTCGCAGCGCGGCGACATCGGCATCCTTCAGGGGCGCGTCGAGGGCAGCGACCTGGTGTTCGGCGCGGAACGCTTCGGCAAGCCGACCACGGGCGACATCTGGGGCTGCAACAGCGGACCGTTCGCCAACAACCCGGGCACCGACAGCGAGGAGCGCAAAGCGATCGTTCCCCGGCTCGCCGCTGCCTTCAACCGGACGACGTTGCTGATCAACCCCGAGCAGCCGCACGGTGAGGACCCGGCGACCTTCTACCAGCATCCGGTCACGAACCACTACGCCCGCGTCGTGCACGAGAACCTGCCGGACGGCAAAGGCTACGCGTTCGCCTACGACGACGTCAGCGCGAACGCGAACGAAGACCACAGCGGCAAGGTCAACCACGGCGACCCCGAGCTGCTGACGGTCACGCTCGGCAGCATCCGCTGATCTCGGCGACGGTGCGAGCCGAGTTGATCGGCCGGGAACCGGCCTCTTGTTCCGAATCCTGAAAGCCACACTCTTAGAGCGTGTCTCATTTGGTGAGTTTCTTGTAGCTGGTGAGGGTGGCGGCGAGGGTGAGGAAGGCGTGGAAGTGGCTGGCTTTGCGTTCGTAGCGCAATGTCATGCGCCGGTAGCCGGTCAGCCAGGCGATCGTGCGCTCGATGATCCAACGGTGTTTGCCCAGTTTGTCGGAGGGTTCGATGCCTTTGCGGGCGATGCGGGGGACGATCCCACGGTGCCGGAGCCAGGTGTATAGGGCGGGGATGTCGTAGGCCTTGTCGGCATGCAGTTTGGCGGGTTTGCGGCGGTGTGGTCCTCGGCGGGAGCGGATGGCGGGAATAGCGTTGACCAGGGGTTTGAGTGCCTGACTGTCGTGGGTGTTCGCGGCGGAGACACCGACTGCCAGGGGTAGGCCGGCACGGTCGGACAGGACATGGATCTTCGAGCCGGGCTTGCCGCGATCCACCGGGTTCGGCCCGGTCAACGATCCCCTTTTTTGGCCCTGGCGGAGGCTCCGTCCAGGACCGCGCGGGACCAGTCGATCAACCCTTGGCTGCCCAGCTCGTCCAGCACCGCCTGGTGCAACCGCCGCCACAGCCCGGCCTCGGTCCACTCGGTGAGAGTCCGATGCGCCGTGGGTACCGATACCCCGAACGACGGGGGGAGATGCCGCCACGCGCAGCCACTGGTCAACACGAACACGATCGCGGTGAACACCGCCCGCGGATCCGTCCGCGAACGTCCACCACCCTGCGGACGCACCTTCGCCGACGGGATCAGCGGCTCCACCAGCGCCCACAACTCATCCGGCACCAACCGTCGCGACAACGAGTCGATCACGATCCAAGATCGTTGCACACATCCCAGCAAGATCCAAACGAGACACGCTCTAAGTCGCTGCAGTGCGAGTGGGGATCCCTTCCGCCTTAAGGTGGTCTTGTACCGTTTCGAAAACGGAGTTGGGGAGCGCAAGCGCGAGTAGACGGCGAGCCCGGCTAACGGCGACGTACAACACGCGCAGGTTCTCCGCGATCTCCGGTGGGTGCTCGCCGCTGGTCCAGGCATCGACTGTCGCGGTGGTGCGGTCCTCATCAGGGACGACGACGAGCACCGCGTCGGCTTCTTCTCCCTTGACCTGGTGGATGACCGAAGCCCTGATCTCGCCACCGCCCCCAGCGGACACCGCCGCCACATTTCGCGGGGATTTATCCTTCGCGGCACCCGCCACCAACCTGCCGCCCTGACTCGCGCGCCTTTGGCCAGGGTTGGGTGGGAACTGCTTGAACACCGCGTTGGCTTCCTTGCACCACTCAGCGAAGGTCCCCTGGCTAACCCCGGGCAGTGCGCACCCCGCTCGAGCGGCGAGCCGTCGGAACGCGGCCCGGTCCAAGCCGTTTCTGTCGCAGAGCACGTCGATCGTGGCGCCGTCGGTGCCGCTGTACCAGTACGTGATTAGAGCTCGTTCGAGGATGTCGTAGGCAGTGTCGCGGACTCGCTGCGGATGTGAATCGGACAGCACGGCAGCTGCCCACGCTACGCGCGCGGCGATTGGGCTCGCGGGGGGCTGTGTCGAGCCTGCGCTTCCTTTCGGCAGGCGCCGGCCCGCGTGGGCGAGGATGAGTTGTTGATCAGCGGGAATCTCCAAGTTACGGGACTGGGCGATGAATGTGGTGACGGCGGCGTCGACCTCGACAGCGTTGCTAGCTCGGAGAAGCAGGATGCCATTGCCGTCGCAGTGGTGATCTCCGACGGGGTCGTCGGCTGGCCGCGCGAGCCACTTCGGGCGCAAAGTTGCGGCGGTCTGACAGATCGCAGAGGTGCTGCGCCAGTTGCCGGTCAGTTTGATTTGCTCGGCGAGTGTGGCGCCGAAGGCCCGCACACAATCGGGCTCAGCTCCGCGGAACTCGTAGATGGCCTGGTCGGGGTCTCCGATGAACAACAGTGGGATGGCGGCGTCGCGGACTTCCGCGAGGATCGCCAGGTCAAGGTTCGAGCAGTCTTGCGCTTCGTCGATGATGATCTCGTCGAAGCGGGTGCGCAGCAGAGAAACCACGTCTACGTACCGAGTCCGCAGATAATACCGCGCGAGGACGCGAATCTCGTGGCCGGTGACGTAGCCGTCGTCGCGGGCGTACTCGGTTCGCAGGCGAACTGCCTCGGCTTCGGCCTGCTGGACCAGCCCTTCCGCCTTCAGCCTATTCAGAACGGGGTACACGCGATTGGACTGCTGTATCTGTGCGATACACCGGCCGGTGTTCAAGTCGTGGCGGAACTGGAAGTCACTGAGCCGAATTTTGTGATCGTGTGGCCGCGCAGGGACGGTAACGACGGCGTTGATTCGGTCCCAAGAGTCGATGCGATGTCGCCGCCGATCGGGCTCGATGAAGGGCCGGACCAGATATCGCCACAGGAAGGTGTCGACGGTGCCGACGAAGTGCGGAAATCGCAGCAAGTCGCCCCTGGCCTTCTCAGTACAGCGTTGCTGAATTTCGGCGCACGCGACATTAGTGAACGACACCAGCGCGCGACCTCGGCGCGCACCGTAGATGGGGCGGGTGAGGTGCCGTTCCACGATGACACGGGTCTTGCCGGCGCCGGGACATGCTTGCACATACGCCGGCGCTGAGGTGCGCACAACACGCTGCTGCTGCTCGACGGCGATCGCGCGCCGTTGCTCGATGCTAGTCATTCGAATTCGTCCACTTTGGCGATCCATCGGACCGCGTCCTGTAGGTACTGCGGAACAACGAAATCGCTCGTGGCAGCGCTCTCGGCGACGGCTTGCGCGAAATCGCCCTTCTTAAGGTGGTGATTCTTGAAGCCCGTCATGAACCGCTCGACCTGGAGGGTCGGATCCTCGGTATCGATGATGTGCGCCCATTCCGCAGGGCCAGCCTGCGGGCGCTGCTTCATGTAGGCCTTGCCGATCACGTCGTGGTTGCTCGGCCCGGCCCGCATCAGTTCTGGTTCCAACGTGGGACGGCCGAGGAACACCGCGAACCGGTCACTGGCTCCCAACGCCTCGGCGAGCTCCTCGAGACGCCGTTGGCGGTCGCCAGGGACGCTAGGGTCCTCATCAGTGATCACCGCGACCCGCTCGGCGACACGTCCACCTTTGTGCGCGGTCAGCAGAACGCGGACGTAGGGCTCGAAGTCGACACCGTCGATTGGCACCAGGGTGCTGCCGGCAAATCGTGCCCACGCGGCCCGCGCACGAGCCTGCTCCGGCGCCTCGGGCTGACTGAACAGGGGCGCGGGATCGGGCCGGGACAGGACGCGGCGCGCAAACGTGGGGACCAGGAGCGCTTCAGCAATCCCTTCGACAAGCACGACGCGCGGGCCGAACAGCATGGCGCTGCGGGTCGCGTCCAGGTAGCGCTTGAGCTTGTCGCCCCCGCGTTGAAGATCGAGCTCGGCCAGTGGGATCGCCTTTGTTTCGTACGCGCTGCCGACACCGAGGGCTGCATTGTCGGGCGCGCCGTGGGTGGCCAGGGGCGGCGCGTCCGAGGACTGCTCGGCGGCGGTGAGCGGGTGCCTTTTGAGGACGACCAAGTCGGCGATGTCGGTGGACGCGGCGATAAGCGGCGAGTGGGTGGTGACTACGACCTGGATCCGTCCGGCGTAGTCGCCGGGTGCGGGTTGTCGCGCGGCGCCTGTAGCCGCATCCCGCAAGTACTCCACCAGCAAAGTCTGCAGCTGGGGGTGCAAATGTGCCTCAGGCTCCTCCACCAGGAAGATTGTCAGGTCGTGGTCACGGGCCGCGCGGAGCTCGACGAGCACGGTCGCGATGAACAGCAGGTTGGCGTAGCCGAGTCCCGACTCGACGATGTCGCGAGGATCGAGTCCCCGGTCGTTCATTCGCAGCCGCAACGCCCGCGCGATCGACAGCAGGTCCGGGTCGGCTAGGGCGACCTCGGCATCTTGCTGGCTGGCACCTGCTGTCACGTCGGCCAGCGGGGCGCGGACGGCGCTGTGGACCTGATCGAGGATCTTGTGCTGGCGGATTTCGTCGAACTTCTGCTTCACATCCTCGACGAACTCGTCCTCGTCTAGACCCTCCTCGGCGAGGAGATACCGCAGGATGATGCGCAGCCGTTGCCCGGATCCTGAGCTCAGCTCCCGCTGCGCGTCGCGCAGCGGGGGGAGGTAAACGTGCCGCAACCGTTCCCGCGCTTCGGGTTCGGGGTCGCGGTCGCTGCTGGCGTCTTGTCCGGCGACCCAGGTGATTCGCCCGCGGATGTGCGCACCAGTCGGGGCAGTGAAGCTGAGCCGATAGCGCACCGTCGACATGTCCGCGAGCGCGCCTTGGCCATAGGTACCGAGCTGATCCGGATCGGTGATCTCGTATTCGGCGGTCAAGGTGGCCGCTGCGACATCGGATGCGCGGGAGATGTCGTTCATATCCCAGTACCGATCGCGCCGCCCGTCGAGGGGATCGGTGAGCAACCGGATGGCGTCGAGCAGGTTGGATTTGCCGCCGTTGTTCTCCCCGATGACCACAGTCAGATGTTCACGGAGTTGAACCGTCACAGAAAGTAGTGAACGGAAGCTCGCAGCGCCGACCGACTTGAGCCACACAGTGTCCCCTCTACACACGAACCAATGCCACCCGCCGTGCTCGCGGTAGCGAGGAGATGTGGGTGATCGTCTACCTGTGCGTCGCAATTTCGGCGACCCGCGTTACCAACCAATACCGACGAGCCGCTGCGCTAACCGCGCCTCAACGACGCCATCGGGCGCCACTTTTGCACCTTGCAGTCCTGCTCCGCGCAGTCGTGCTCGTTGGTGGTCTTGTGCTTCTCGATGTAGGGCTTACCGTCGCACTGGATGCGGCATCGGCGTATCTCCGTGTGGACACTCTCCAGAGTGCGGGCGTCGATCTTTTGACCTTCAAATCGCCCAAAACTGGCTTAAACGTGCGCTCGATGTAGCTCGCGTACGTCTTGTGTGTGCTGTACTCGATAGCGGTCACCCGTAGCCAATAGTCCAGCGTGTGGCCGAGCGTCACTGTGGACGATGCCGAGCGCTGGTTGATAACCTGCGTGCGGAACTCCGACAGGTTGTCCTCGGCGGTGCGGTAAGCGGCCTTGTCGGTGCCCTTGACGCTCGTTGACAGGTAGGTGTCCTTGCCGGTGACGGGTCACGGCCCGAGAATAGGCGGACCTGCAGCGATCCTCCGCGCTGCCGAATGGAGCCACGCGAGCGCGTGGCGTTAGCTCTTGACCATGACCGAGAGTGTACTCATGGACACCGTCATGAACGAGCTAACGCTGCTGATCTCGTATAAAGTTGTTGTGGCAGGTCAGAGCCAGTGCCCCCGGTGCGACTCGAACGCACACTGGACGGATTTTGAGTCCGCTGCCTCTGCCGATTGGGCTACGGGGGCGTGATCCGCATAGTACTCGGGGTGGTTGGTCTCTCCGGGATCGGGGGCCGGTCCGGCGTTTGCCTCGTCGCAACACCGGCGTGCGGCGCTTGTCACAGAGGTACGTGATGATCACTGCACGTGGTGAACGCCATCCCGACGTCTCCGCTGTTTGCCGGTAGCCTCGGGACCGCGGGTTACCGCACGTACCCAGCCCCGTCGACCGTCCAGGAGGAGCCCGGTGACCGAAGAGGCTACCGAGGCCAATGATGCCGCCCCCGCTCCGCAGCGTCGCGTACTCGTCGCGGAGGATGAAGCACTGATCCGGCTCGACCTCGTCGAGATGCTTCGCGAGGAAGGCTACGAGGTGGTCGGCGAAGCGGGTGACGGGGAAGAGGCCATCACCCTCGCCGGCGAACTCAAGCCCGACCTGGTGATCCTCGACGTGAAGATGCCGAAGCTCGACGGGATCGAGGCCGCCGCGAAGATCACTGGTGATCGGATCGCCCCCGTTGTGATCCTCACGGCGTTCAGCCAGCGCGACCTGGTCGAGCGGGCTCGGGAGGCCGGGACGATGGCGTATCTCGTGAAGCCCTTCGCCAAGCGCGACCTCGTGCCCGCCATCGAGCTTGCCGTCAGCCGGTTCGCCGAGTTGCAGGCCCTCGAAGCCGAGGTAGCCGGACTGACCGAGCGCCTGGAAACCCGCAAGCTCATCGACCGCGCCAAGGGCCTGCTGATGACCAACCAGGGCCTCAGCGAGCCCGACGCCTTCCGCTGGATCCAGCGCACCGCCATGGACCGGCGGACCACCATGAAGGCGGTCGCGGAAGCAGTCGTGGAGAGTATCGGCGCCTGAGACGGTCAGCGGCGTCCTTCGGCCTTGAAGGAGGCGGTCCTCGCGGCTTTGGCCACCTTCTTGTCCGGGTGGTGGCGGCCGAAGAGACGCAGCGTGTCCGCACCTCCTGGGTGGTCGAGGCGCCACATCGCGTCGAACACCTCCACATCGTCGGGTGTCACGGTTTCCTCGAGCAGTTCGCCGATTTCGGGCGGCGGGTGGTCGATATCCGTGTCGCAGAAGACATCGGCGATCAGCAAGGCCATGTCGGCGTCGGACAGTGCGAACTCCGGCGATACAGCGTGATCTGCACCCAGTGCCTGCTTGGCGTACGGGCGCAGGGTCGGATCGTCGAGCAGTTCGCGCCACACGTCGTCCACCTCGGAGCCGAGGTCGGCCAGCAGCACCGTGGCCGTCGCACGCTCCGCGGGCGTACCGGTGGCGGCCACTTCCGCGAGCTCTCGCGCGGCCTGGTGTGCCGAGCGGGCCGCGCGCCAGGGGTGCCATTCCTGCTCCGCCTGCGCGTCGGTGCCCAGCACCGTGACCGCCACCAGTTCGCGCGCCGTCACCGCTGCGGGATCCGGCAGCAGCCCCACCTCGACATCCTCGCTGATCTCCTTCCAGAGGACGTACGAGCCCAGGGGAGTCAGCGTGATGCGGGACTCGCCCGGGAGCACCGCGCCCAAGCGCTCCAGCCGGTCGGCGAACACGGCACCGGGCTCACCGTGCCGCTCGACCCACGCGGACCACGCGGCGCCGAAGACCTCGGGCTCCGTGTCCAGTTCCACCGACTCCTGCACCAGTTCGTTCCACCCGTCCAGGGTGATGCCGTCCTCGCGCGCCGAGAACAGCGGCAGGACGCTCGTGCCCGCGCCGTGAAAGACCAGGTCCGGCTCACCGTCGTACTCGGCGTCGATCGCCAGGCTCCACGCGGACAGCGCGGCGAAGCCCTGCGACCACACCGAGAGCACCGCCTCGTCGTCGCCGTCCCGCCACTCGCGGAGGCCCTCGCCTTCCGACGCCTCGGTCTCGCCGATGTCGATGAAGTTCAGGTCCTCGGCCAGTTCCCACAGTTGCCGCAGCTCCCGCGGCGCTGTGGTGTCGTCGGGCAGGTGGCCCGCGGCCGTGAGTTGCCGGACTACCTCCGTCTCGGCGTCCGCGTGCGGCAGCCCGGTGTCGGTGTCGACGGGCCGGGAATCGCCGACCCAGGCCGCCAGCGCGTTCGCTGCCGTGAGTAACCGGCTCTCCCGCGCCGCGGTGGCGAGCTCGGAGAGCGGGGGAAGCCGGATCGGCGCGAGCCGGTCGGTGCCGAGCAGGTCGCGGTAGTCGAGGTCGTCGGCCTCGTGCTCGGGGTCGGCCGTGGTGGGGTGGTCGCGGGTCATGCCGGTGAGGCTAACGGCCATCCAGGACGACACCAGGGGCGCCGGGTGAGCGAACGGAGCCGCTCGTGACGCAAGGCTGGTGAGCGAGCCGCGTCGCGGCACAACATCACTCGGCCGGGTGGTGCACCGACGGTTCCGTTCGTCCGCCCGTGGTGAGTCTCAGGCCGTGCGGTCGCGCACGACGCACGTGAGCCGGGCGGTGCAGGTGCGCTTGCCCGCCTCGTCGGTGATCTCGATGGCGGAGGTGACGGTGCCACGCCCGACGTGGACGGGAGTGGCGACACCGGTGACCAGGCCCGCGATCGCGGGCCGGTGGTGGGTGCAGGACAGCTCCAGCCCCAGGGCCATGCGGTCGGGACCCGCGTTGAGTGCGGCGAGCGTGGAGCCGAGCGCCTCGGCGAGTACCGCGTTCGCGCCACCGTGAAGTAACCCGAAGGGCTGAAGATTTCCCTTGACCGGCATGGTCGCGCTGACCCGCTCCGGCGTCAGGTCGACGAAGGTGAGGCCGAGTTTGTCGTTGAGCTGTTGTTCGGCGATCTCCGGCGTCGCCCCGGCGAGCAGGGCACGGACCAGCTCTTCGGACGGGTTCTCGGTCACCGCGTGATTCCTTCCTCGGGGCTCTTCGGGCCTGGGGCCGACGCGCAGCGAGCCTGTCGGGCCTCCACCCTAGACTCACGGACGTGAGCCCCAACCAGAACACTCTCGTAGCGAACGACACACCCCGGCTGCTGCTCATCGACGGTCACTCGATGGCGTACCGGGCCTTCTTCGCGGTGCCCGCCGACCGGTTCAGGACCTCGACGGGGCAGGTCACCAACGCGGTGTTCGGATTCACCTCGATGCTGATCAACCTGCTGCGGGACGAGACGCCCACCCACGTCGCCGTGGCGTTCGACGTGTCGCGCAAGACCTTCCGTTCGGAGACCTTCGCCGACTACAAGGCGAACCGGCTCACGACCCCGGACGACTTCAAGGGGCAGGTCGAGCTGATCAAGGAGATCCTGGACGCGCTCGCGATTCCGGTGCTGGCCAAGGAGGGCTACGAGGCCGACGACGTCATCGCCACGCTGACCACACAGGCGGGCGGCGACTACGACGTGCTCGTCTGTACTGGTGATCGCGACGCGCTGCAGCTGGTCAACGACTCGGTGACGGTCCTCTACCCGCGCAAGGGCGTGTCGGATCTGGTGCGCTTCGATCCGGGTGGCGTGCAGGAGAAGTACGGGCTCTCACCCGTGCAGTACCCCGACTTCGCCGCCCTGCGGGGCGATCCGTCCGACAACCTGCCCGGCATCCCGGGCGTCGGCGAGAAGACGGCGGCGAAGTGGGTCAGGCAGTTCGGGTCGCTCGACGACTTGATCGACCGCGTCGACGAGGTGAAGGGCAAGGTCGGTGACGCGCTGCGGTCGCACCTGGACTCCGTGATGCTGAACCGCCGTCTCACCGAGCTGGTGCGGGACGTGCCGCTGGAGACCGGGCCCGCCGAGCTCGCCGTGCGCCCGTGGGACCGCGACGCCGTGCACCGCTTGTTCGACGAGCTGGAGTTCCGCGTCCTGCGCGACCGGCTGTTCGCGTCGCTGTCGAGCGCGGAGCCGGAGGCCGACGCCGGGTTCGAGGCCGCGGGAGAGGCGCTGCGACCGGGTGCGGTCGCGGACTGGCTGTCCCGGCACGCGGGCAGTGGCACCACGGTGGGACTGGCCTTCCGCACCACAGGAGCCTCGGTGACGTCCGACGTGCTGTCGGTCTCGCTCGCCGCGCCCGACGGAGAGGGGGCCTTCCTCGACGTCACCTCGCTGACGGAGGACGACGAGCGGGCGTTGTCGCGGTGGCTCGCCGACGACGCCGTGCGCAAGGTCGGGCACTCGCTCAAGACTCCGCTGCACGGGCTGCGTGCCCGTGGCTGGCGGCTCGCCGGGCTCGCGATGGACACGGAACTGGCCGCCTACCTGGTCCGGCCGGGGCAGCGGTCCTTCGAACTCGACGATCTCGTGCTGCGGTATCTGCGCCGCGAGCTGCGCTCGGAGAGCGGCAAGGACGACGGGCAGCTGTCACTGCTCGACTCTGACGGCGACGGCGACGACCAGCTCGTGCACGAGGAGCTGGTGCGCGCGCGGGCGATCCAGGAGCTGTCGGCCGCGCTGGCCGACGAACTCGACGCCACCGGGGGCAGCGCGTTGCTCGCCGACATCGAGCTGCCGCTGCTGTCGGTCATCGCGGAGCTGGAGGGCGCGGGCATCGCGGTGGACGCGGACGCACTGACCACGCTCGAGGCCCACTACGCGAGCCGGGTGAAGCAGGCGACCGAGCAGGCGTACTCCGTCATCGGCAAGCAGATCAACCTCGGCTCGCCCAAGCAGTTGCAGGTCGTGCTGTTCGACGAGCTGGGGATGCCGAAGACCAAGCGCACCAAGACCGGCTACACCACCGATGCGGACGCCCTGCAGACACTGTTCGAGAAGACCGAGCACCCGTTCCTGCAACACCTGCTCGAACACCGCGACGCGACCCGGTTGCGCACCACGGTCGAGGGCCTGATCAAGGCGATCGCCGACGACGGGCGCATTCACACCACGCTGCACCAGACCATCGCGGCGACGGGGCGCCTGTCGTCTGTGGACCCCAACCTGCAGAACATCCCGATCCGCACCGACGAGGGGCGCCGCATCCGGGACGCGTTCGTGGTCGGTGAGGGTTACGCCGAGCTCATGACCGCCGACTACAGCCAGATCGAGATGCGCATCATGGCGCACCTGTCGCAGGACGAGGCGCTCATCGACTCGTTCCAGTCGGGATTCGACTTCCACGCCGCCACGGCGGCGCGGGTGTTCGGCGTCGATCCCACCGAGGTCACCGGCGAGCAGCGAGCCAAGATCAAGGCGATGAACTATGGCCTCGCCTATGGACTGTCCGCCTACGGCCTGTCGCAGCAGCTGCGGATCTCCACCGAGGAGGCGCGCGGCCTGATGGACGAGTACTTCCTCCGGTTCGGCGGGGTGCGCGACTACCTGCACGGGGTGGTGGACCGGGCGGCCAAGGACGGGTACACGCAGACGATCTTCGGGCGGCGGCGCTACCTGCCCGACCTCACCAGCGACAATCGGCAGCGCCGCGAGATGGCGGAGCGCATGGCGCTCAACGCGCCCATCCAGGGCAGTGCCGCGGACATCATCAAGGTGGCCATGCTGCGGGTGCATCGGGCGCTGACGGCGTCCGCGCTGCGCAGCCGGGTTCTGCTTCAGGTACACGACGAACTTGTGCTCGAGGTCGCGAGCGGTGAGCGGGACGATCTCGACACACTGGTGCGCCGGGAGATGGGCGCGGCGTACGCGCTGGCGGTGCCGTTGGAGGTGTCGGTGGGGGTCGGCCGGTCCTGGAACGAAGCCGCGCACTGACGTCGCGCGGGTCGACCGGATGGGTTCGAAAATCGCCCGTTCGGGTATGTCCCCGGTATGGCTCCAACTGCGCTCATCCTCGCCGGTGCGGGAATGCTCAGCGATCTCGCACGGACCCTGGTGATCGAAGGCTGGCGTGTGGTGCTGCCGTCCCGGCGGTACTCACCGGTCCCGGTCGACGGCGATCCCGAGCCCGAAGGCCGGGCGGTGTGGGTCGAGGCGCACTGGGACGAGCCGCGTGAGCTCGCGCGGCGGGTCGAGGCCACCCTGCGAGGCGACCGGGCCGACCTTCTGGTGACCTGGCTGCACGACGCCTACCGGCAGGACGTGGTGGCGGCGGTGGAACCGTTGCTCTCCGCGAGCGCGCCGGTCGTGGAACTGCGGTCGCGCAGCGCGGACGGGGTTCCGGAGCAGGCCGACGCGGGTGCGCTGGCCGGGCGGCCGACCCAGTACGTCCTGCTCGGTGATGTCTCCGCGGTGGGGGACCGCCCCCTGGGGCACGGCGAGATCGCGGCCGGGGTCCGTGCCGCCGTCGCGCGGGCGCGGGCGGGTTCGCCATCGTCGCGCCACGAGATCGGACGCCGCCGACGGTCCACGATCCCGCGTCCTCGGGTGCATGGCGTGGCGGGATCGTGGCTGAAGCTGGCACCTCGCGTGGGCTGACGGCGCCGTGTCGCTGTCGCCGCCCGGTGCCGTCAGCGCAGCGCGGAGGCGGGACGGCACTGCCACACGGTCCAAAGCGGTCGGTAGCCCTGCCGGTGCCAGAACACCGAGGCCACCGGGTTCAGCGAGCCGTACCAGACGGCGGTGCGGGTGTGCCCGGAGCCGGCCAGCAGGTCGTGGGCCGTGCCGGTGAGTGCGCTGCCCACGCCGGTGCCCTGGGACTCGGGCTCCACCGAGACGCGGTGGATCAGTCCCCATCCACTCTCGGGCAGCCAGGGCCGCGGTGAGGTGGTCGCCTCGAACTCGACCAGCCCGATCACCGTGTCGCGGCTCGTGCCCTCCGCCACCCACGTCTCGGTGCGCGCGCACCGGTCCGCCGAGTGGGGCACGGCCACGGCGAAGTGCTCCGAGCGGGCCGTCGGACGTGCCGCCAGCCGTCGCAGGGCGGCCGTGTCCGCCGGGCTCGCTCGCCGGACCGGTACGGCGGGTCGCCGCGGCCCCTGCGGCTCCCGCTCCGCGTCGCCAAGCCGCACGCCGAGCGCGAGCACCGGCAGCAGTCCGTGGCCGAGCAGTGGCAGCACACACCGCGCGTCGCGACTCGGCCAGCGCAGGGAACACACTGACCCGTCCGGTACCGGTGCGCGGTCCAGTTCGGCACGCCACGCGCGCAGGAGCGCCTCCATTCCCGCGGCGCCGTGGTCGCCGACGAACGGCCTGAGTTCCCGCACCTCGATACCGTCCACCGTCCGGGCGTCGAGTACGCCGGTGACCCGGCCACCGCCCGCCACGGTGGCGACGAGCGTGTGTCCCCGGCCGGGTTCGGGCGGTGGCTCGGGTGGAGGGAGCAGCGGGTCGAGCCTGGCCCAGCGCTGGGCCTGCTCGGCCACCAGATCGGCCGGTTCGTCCATGCCTTCCACCGTTCGTGCTCGTCAGCGCGCGGCCGTCGCGGGCCGGGCCTCCCAGAAGGTCCAGAGTGGACGGTATCCCTGCCGGTGCCAGAACACCGACGACAACGCGTTGTGCGGACTGTAGAACACCGAGGTGCCGCGTGCCCGCCCGTCGACGGCGGCGGTGTGGACGGCCGCCGCGAGCGCCCTGCCCACGCCCCGGCCGCGGTGGCCGGGTCTCACCGACATGGTCTCGACGTGCAGCCACGCACCGTCCGGAAGCCGGGGACGGGGCGCGGGCGGACGGCACAGTGCCATGCCGACGGCGAGCCCGTCGGCCTCGGCGAGCCAGACCGGCTCCCCTTCGGCCAGCACACGGCGCACCTCGCGGGCCAGCAGACCCTCGGCGCCCTCCCGTGCGATGGCGGCACCGACCGCGAGGGCGTACTCGCGTTCGGCCAGCCACAGTGCGGTCAGTTCCGGTGCGGCGGCGACGCCCGACACCGGTCGCACCCGTACCGGAGCGTCGTCGTGCGCGTCGTCAGCCCTGCGTGCCTCGCGCACCGCGAGCACCGCGTAGGGCGCGAAGCCGTGGGCCACCAGCGCCGTGGCGGCGGCCAGGTCGCGGCTGGGCCAGGTCACACCGCACGCCGAGTCCGTCCCGGGCCGTTCGCGCCGGACCCGCTCGCGCAGCGCGGCGAGCAACGCCGCCATACCGTCGGCGCCCGGGTCGGGCGAGACCGGCGCGAGTTCCCACACCACACTCGGCTGCCACAGCGCCGCCCACCCGTCGTGGCGGGCCCGGTACAGCACCGCCGACACCGGACCCCGGTCCGGCACGTCGGCGGTGACCCGCTCTCCCGCGCCGGCCGCCACGGTGCCGGGCAACAGCGGATCCCACCACCGCACGTCACGGACTCCGGGTGCAGCAGAAGATCGCAGTGCCGGGGAACAGCCTGCCCCGCAGCGGGCTCCACTGGCCCCAGACCCGGGTGTGCCCCGACGGCCACTCCGGTTCGATCAGGTCGTCGAGCCGCAGTCCCGCCGCCCGCAAAGCGCGAACGTAGTCGCCCAGCGTGCGGTGGTACTCGACGTAGGTCGCCGCGCCGTCCGCGTCGACCTCCGCGTACGGGGTGCGGTCGAAGTACGGCTGCGTCACCGTGAGCCCGGCGGGACCGGGGTCGTCGGGAAAGATCCAGCGCATCGGGTGGGTCACCGCGAACACCCAGCGGCCTCCCGGCCGGAGCACACGGGCCACCTCGCGGAACAGCGTCTCGACGGAGGCGACGAACGGAACGGCCCCGAACGCGGAGCACGCGACGTCGTACGCCCCGCTCGCGAAGGGCAGGTGCTCGGCGTCGGCCTGGACCAGTGCGGGTGCGAGTCCGGTGCGGCGGTTGCCCTCCCTTGCGTGGCGCAGCATCCCGGCCGAGAGGTCGCACGCCACGGCCCGCGCCCCGCGCCCGGTGAGCCAGCGCGCGCAGGACGCCGCGCCGCAGCCCACCTCCAGCACGTCGGCGCCGGAGACGTCGCCGAGCAGTCGTGCGTCGGCCTCGGAAAGCCCCTCGGGACACCACACGAACTCGGCGTCACCGAGGAACGCGCCGTGCTCGTCGTGGTAGTCGTCGGCGTCGGCGTCCCACCAGGCGAGGTTGGCCGCAGTGGCCTCGGCGGCGGTCACGGGACGGTGGGCGACACCCGTGGTGCCGAGGACCTGCTCGGCGCGGGCGTGCCGGTCGGGATCTGTTACGTCGGCCACGGCGTCATTGTCCGCGCGAAGCGGCGCGGACGGTGCTCGGACCCTGATTGTGCGGAGATGATGTGGCCGCGTAGGATGACACTCAGCGCAGTGGGTTCGCGCTGCCTTCGACCCAGCGAGCTGGTGCTGGGGTCTCGGGGTCGCGCACCGTCCGGTGATGCTCGCGGCCGTCTCGCTCGACCGCGTGTGCACTGGTCATCACCGTCCCGCCGCGTCATGCGTACGACTAGAGCAACTGCACATCCCCACGACACCAAGCCGCACCGGAGCAACCCACCTAATGACCATCGACACCACCGCCGCCCCGAACACCGCGCAGGCCAAGCAGGTCGCCGTGAACGACATCGGGACGGAGGAAGACTTCCTCGCTGCTATCGACAAGACAATCAAATACTTCAACGATGGCGACATCGTCGAAGGCACCATCGTCAAGGTCGATCGCGACGAAGTGCTGCTCGACATCGGTTACAAGACCGAGGGTGTCATCCCGTCCCGCGAACTGTCCATCAAGCACGACGTCGACCCGGCCGAGGTCGTCGCCGTCGGTGACGCGGTGGAGGCCCTTGTCCTGCAGAAGGAGGACAAGGAAGGGCGTCTGATCCTTTCCAAGAAGCGCGCGCAGTACGAGCGCGCCTGGGGCACCATCGAGGAGCTCAAGGAGAAGGACGAGCCGGTCAGCGGCACGGTCATCGAGGTCGTCAAGGGCGGCCTCATCCTCGACATCGGCCTGCGCGGCTTCCTGCCCGCGTCGCTGGTGGAGATGCGCCGGGTGCGCGACCTCCAGCCCTACGTCGGCCGCGAGCTCGAAGCCAAGATCATCGAGCTGGACAAGAACCGCAACAACGTGGTCCTGTCGCGTCGCGCCTACCTGGAGCAGACCCAGTCCGAGGTCCGCAGCGAGTTCCTCAACGCGCTGGCCAAGGGCCAGGTGCGCAAGGGTGTCGTCTCCTCCATCGTCAACTTCGGTGCCTTCGTCGACCTCGGCGGTGTCGACGGCCTGGTGCACGTGTCCGAGCTGTCCTGGAAGCACATCGACCACCCGAGCGAGGTCGTCGAGGTCGGCCAGGAGGTCACGGTCGAGGTGCTCAGCGTCGAGATGGACCGCGAGCGCGTGTCCCTCTCGCTGAAGGCCACCCAGGAAGACCCGTGGCGGCAGTTCGCCCGCACCCACGCCATCGGCCAGATCGTGCCGGGCAAGGTCACCAAGCTGGTGCCGTTCGGCGCGTTCGTCCGCGTCGAGGAGGGCATCGAGGGCCTGGTGCACATCTCGGAGCTGGCCGAGCGCCACGTCGAGATCCCGGAGCAGGTCGTCCAGGTCGGCGGCGAGGTCATGGTCAAGGTCATCGACATCGACCTGGAGCGTCGCCGCATCTCGCTGTCGCTGAAGCAGGCCAACGAGGGCTTCACCTCCGACGCCGAGTTCGACCCGACGCAGTACGGCATGGCGGCGGAGTACGACAACGAGGGCAACTACATCTACCCCGAGGGCTTCGACCCCGACACGCAGGAGTGGCAGGAAGGCTACGACACTCAGCGTGAGGAGTGGGAGCGTCAGTACGCCGAGGCGCACGCCCGCTACGAGAAGCACATGCGTCAGGTGACGGAGGCCCAGCAGGCCAACGCCGCCGCGGTCGCCGACGACGCCGTGGGCGGCGGTGCCCCGGAGACGAGCTACGGCTCGGCCCCGGCCGAGCAGGAGCGCTCGGGCGGCACGCTCGCCAGCGACGAGCAGCTCGCCGCGCTGCGCGAGAAGCTGTCGGGCGGCGCGTGAGCATCGCCTGAGACGTCAGTGACGTGGCCCCGGTCCCGCGAGGACCGGGGCCACGTTTCATTCGGTGGGTGCTGCGATCGCCGATGCGGGCAGTGGTTGAATACCGGCCATGCTGCGAGTGGGACTGACCGGTGGGATCGGCTCGGGGAAGTCGACGGTGGCCGCGCGTCTGGCCGAACTCGGCGCGGTGGTGGTGGATGCCGACGCCGTCGCCCGGGAGGTCGTCGAGCCCGGAACCGACGGTCTGGCCGAGGTCGTCGCGGCGTTCGGCGACGACGTCCTGACTCCCGACGGCGCGCTCGACCGGGCCGCGCTGGCGACGAAGGCGTTCGCGGACGACGCCTCCCGGCAGCGGCTCAATGCAATTCTGCACCCACGGATCGGTGCGCGGACGGGCGAGTTGTTCGCCGAGGCCGCGCCGGACGCCATCGTGGTCCACGATGTGCCGCTGCTGGTGGAGAACCAGCTCGCACCGGCCTACCACCTCGTCGTCGTGGTGGACGCGGACGAGGACGTGCGGGCGCGCCGTCTCGTGGAATCCCGGGGAATGGGCGACGCGGACGCGCGGGCGCGCATGGCGGCGCAGGCCACCACCGAGCAACGCCGTGCGGTGGCGGATGTGTGGCTCGACAACTCCGGTTCCCGGGATGCGGTGCTCGACCGGGTCGACGTCCTCTGGGCGCGTCGGCTGGTGCCGTTCGAGGCGAACGTCCGCCTGCGCCGGACCCGGCCCGCCGCCGCGCCCGCGGTCGTACCACCCGACCCGACGTGGCCGGAGCAGGCCGGGCGGGCGCTGGGCAGGATACGGGCCGCGGCGGGTGAGCACGCCCTGCGCGTCGACCACATCGGGTCGACCGCGATTCCGGGACTCCCGGCGAAGGACGTCCTGGACTGCCAGCTGGTGGTGCCGTCGCTCGCGGCCGCTGACACGATCGCGGATCCGCTGTCCGACGCCGGGTTCGTCCGCGACGACCGGCACGAATGGTTCGACCACCCCGTCGGTGACGAGAACCGGTGGACCAAGCGCATGCATCTCGGGGCCGATCCGGAGCGACCGGTCAACCTCCACGTGCGTGCGGCCGACGGCCCGGCCTGGCGGCGGGCCCTGCTGTTCCGGGACTGGCTCAGGGACACCCCGCACGAGCTCACCGCCTACGCGGAACTCAAGTCCCGGCTGGCGGCCGAGCACGCGGAGGACGCGGAAGTGCTCCCCTACGCCGAGGCGAAACAGCCGTGGATCAACGCGGCGTTCGGCAGGGCGGAGGAGTGGGCCGTGCGCACGGGCTGGACCGCGGACGACGCTGAGCCCCGGTAGGCGGGCTCAGCGGGGCGCCGGGTGACGGCGCCAGGTGGTCGCCATGCCCCGGCTCGCCAGCCAGCGTGGCAGGTCGTAGGCGTGTTCCGCGAGCGCCTCGACGGTGTCGTAGGTGCGTTCGAGCGCGTCGCGAGCCTGTTCCTGGGACAGCAGCCCGCACACCGTCGCCTCAAGGAGTTCGTCGGTGTCGAGCACCGTCACCGACCGGCCGGTGCGCACGGCGAGATCGAGATACAGATCGGTGACCTCCCACACCGCGTCCCCGACGTCGATGGTCACGACGTCGACATAGAAGTCCTGGTCGAGTTCCTGGCCAGGGCGGAACCAGAAGTCGGTGACCCGCAGTCCCAGCGCGGGCAGCAGCCACGACTCCAGGTAGTCGAACTGGGTCCGGCCCGGTGCCGGCCGTGCCAGGTAGAGGCCGAACGGTTCCACCCGGTACTCGTCCACCGCCCTGGCGACCCCCTTCGGGTCGACGTTCACGCGCGCCGACAGATCGAACCGCTCCCGCTTCGGTGGATGTGGAGCCATAGCCCGCATCCTGGTCCATTCCCGCGGTGAGAGCCAGGTCATTAGAGTGTGCGCGTGCACCGGCAGACCGACGACGACAAGTGGATCGCGGAGATCGCGGTCGCGCTCGCCGAGCGCGAGGACGAGCTGACCGGCGACCTCGTCGCGTTGTACGCGCGGGAACTTCCGCACCTGGTCCACGACGACGAGCGCATGGTGAGTCTGCTGTCGGCCAGCGTGTACCAGAACATCGACACGGCACTGGGCCTGTTCCGGCACGGCATCGACCCGCACCGGGTGGAGGCTCCCGCCGCGGCGGTGGAGTACGCCCGCAGGCTCGCCCAGCGGGGGACGCCCGTCACCGACCTGATCCGGGCCTACTACCTGGGACAGACCGCGATCCTCGAACGCGCGCTGGACGAGGGCGCCGTCCGCATCGCCGACCCCACCGCGCTCAGTTCGTCGATGCGGCACGCCCTGACCACGAGTTTCCGCTTCATCGACCGGGTCACCCGCCAGGTCCTGTCCGCCTACGAGGAGGAGCGCGGCCGGTGGCTGCTCAACCGCAGCGCGGTGCGGGCCGCGCGCGTGCGGGCCGTACTCGACGACGACGCGGCGGACGTCGGCACGAGCGAAGCCGCCCTCGGCTACCGGCTGCGGGGCGACCACGTCGGGCTGGTGGCGTGGTATCCCGCGCGGGACCACCCGGCCGATCCGCTGAGCGCACTGGAGACGCTGGCACATCGGCTGGGCGAGGCGGGCGAGAGCCACGACCCGCTGTTCGTGCCCCATGACGAGGTGAGCGCGTGGGTGTGGTTGCCGATGCGTTCGCTGCCCCTGGACGCCGCCGCGGTCGAGCGGGTCGTCGCCGAGGCCGCTCCGGGCGCCAGGGTCGCGCTCGGTGATGCCGCCGCCGGGGTCGCCGGGTTCCGCCGTACCCACCGCCAGGCCGTGCGGGTGCAGGCGCTCGCGCTGGCCGCGGGGGAGTCGTGCGCTCCCGTGCTGACGTTTCGCGAGGTGGGAGCGGTCGCGCTGATGTCCTCGGATCTGCCGTCGGCGCGCACCTGGGTGGAGGACGTGCTGGGGCCGCTGGCCGAGGACGACGCGCAGCAGGAGCGGCTCAGGGAGACCCTGCGGATCTTCCTCGCGTGCGGAGGCAGCTACACGGCCTCGGCCGCGCGGCTGACGATGCACAAGAACACCGTCCAGTATCGCGTGCGCAAGGCGGAGGAACTGCTCGGTGAACCGCTGGCCGAGCGCAGGCTGGACGTCGAGCTGGCGTTGCGGTTGTGCGAGAAGCTGGGCGGCGCCGTCCTGCGCCGAACGTGACCACGGGCTTCGTTCTCGCGGACCAGACGGGTCGGTCAACGTTGGTCGCTCGACACGAAGAGTGTTCGCGGTTGGCCCGATACGCTCCCCGCATGGGGTCCGCATTGCCTGAACCGGGTGACACAGTGGTCATGGCTCGTGTGCGCCGCGGAGTCGTCGGGGAATCACGACGGGTGAGTCACGTCGTGCCCGTTCCGCGCGCCACCGGTGTTCCCGACCAGCTCAGCGCGTTGTGCGGCGCGGTGTTGCGGCGTGGCGAGACCGAGTGGCTGTCCACACTGCGGGGCATGCCGTGCGAGCGGTGCCTGACCGTGGCGTCGCGGCAGGCCGCCGCCGAGGTGCTGCGCCCCGCCGGATAGGCCGGTCCGGCTCGCGGCCGACTGTCGGAGGGTGCGCCTACTCTGGTGGCGTGGCTTTCGCGACCGAACACCCCGTACTCGCGCACTCCGAGTTCCGGCCCGTCACCGAGATCCCCCGATCCGACGGCCGGTTCCGCGTGGTCAGCGACTACGACCCGGCAGGGGACCAGCCCGCCGCCATCGACGACCTCCAGCGCCGCCTCGGCGAGGGCGAGAGGGACGTCGTGCTGCTCGGCGCCACCGGGACGGGCAAGTCGGCGACCACGGCCTGGCTGATCGAGCGGGTGCAGCGGCCCACGCTCGTGATGGCCCCCAACAAGACCCTGGCCGCCCAGCTGGCCAACGAGCTGCGCGAGTTGTTCCCGCACAACGCGGTGGAGTACTTCGTCAGCTACTACGACTACTACCAGCCCGAGGCGTACGTGCCGCAGACGGACACGTACATCGAGAAGGACTCGTCGATCAACGACGACGTCGAGCGGCTGCGGCACTCCGCGACCATGAACCTGCTCTCGCGCCGGGACGTCATCGTGGTGTCCAGCGTGTCCTGCATCTACGGTCTCGGCACGCCGCAGTCCTACCTCGACCGTTCCGCGCGACTGGCCGTCGGCGAGGAGGTGGAGCGTGACGCGTTCCTGCGGGCGCTGGTGGACGTGCAGTACACCCGCAACGACCTCGCGTTCGCCCGCGGCACGTTCCGGGTCCGGGGCGACACGGTGGAGATCATCCCGGCGTACGAGGAACTCGCCATCCGGGTCGAGTTCTTCGGCGACGAGATCGACAAGCTGTACTACCTGCACCCGCTGACCGGAGACATCGTCCGGGAGGTCGACGAGGTGCGGATCTTCCCGGCCACCCACTACGTCGCCGGGCCGGAGCGGATGGAGAAGGCCATCCGCGGCATCGAGTCGGAGCTGGAGGAGCAGCTCGCCACGATGGAGAAGCAGGGGCGGCTGCTGGAGGCCCAGCGCCTGCGCATGCGCACCAGCTACGACGTCGAGATGATGCGCCAGGTCGGGTTCTGCTCCGGCATCGAGAACTACTCGCGGCACGTGGACGGGCGCCCGTCGGGCTCGGCACCCGCCACGCTGCTCGACTACTTCCCCGAGGACTTCCTGCTGGTCATCGACGAGTCACACGTGACGGTGCCCCAGATCGGCGGGATGTACGAGGGCGACGCCTCCCGCAAGCGGACGCTCGTCGAGCACGGTTTCCGGCTGCCGAGCGCACTCGACAACCGGCCGCTGACCTGGGAGGAGTTCTCCGACCGGATCGGGCAGACCGTCTACCTGTCGGCCACTCCCGGCCCGTACGAGATGGGGCAGACGGGAGGCGAGTTCGTCGAACAGGTCATCCGCCCCACCGGCCTCGTGGACCCGGAGGTGGTCGTCAAACCCACCGAGGGCCAGATCGACGACCTCGTCCACGAGATCCGGACCCGTGCCGAGCGCGACGAGCGGGTGCTCGTGACCACCCTGACCAAGAAGATGGCCGAGGACCTCACCGACTACCTGCTCGAACTCGGTATCCGGGTGCGGTACCTGCACTCGGAGGTCGACACGCTGCGCCGGGTCGAGCTGCTGCGGCAGCTCCGGTCCGGTGACTTCGACGTCCTGGTGGGCATCAACCTGCTGCGGGAGGGACTCGACCTGCCGGAGGTGTCGCTGGTCGCGATCCTGGACGCCGACAAGGAGGGGTTCCTGCGCAGTGGAACCTCGCTGATCCAGACGATCGGGCGCGCGGCCCGCAACGTGTCCGGGCAGGTCCACATGTACGCCGACACGGTCACCGACTCGATGCGCTACGCCATCGACGAGACCAACCGCAGGCGCGCGAAGCAGATCGCCTACAACACCGAGCACGGCATCGATCCCACGCCGCTGCGCAAGAAGATCGCCGACATTCTGGACCGCGTCTACACCGAGGCCGAGGACTCGGAGGAGGAGATCGAGGTCGGTGGGTCCGGCCGCAACGTGTCGAGGGGCAAGAAGCCCGAGCAGGGCGATCGGGTCCGCAGCTCCGGGGTGCTCGTCGACCGCGACGTGACGACGATGCCGAGGGCGGAGCTGGCCGATCTCATCCAGCAGATGACCGACCAGATGATGCAGGCGGCCCGGGATCTGCAGTTCGAGCTGGCCGCGCGGTTGCGCGACGAGATCTCCGAGCTCAAGCGGGAGCTGCGGGGGATGGACGCGGCCGGAGTGCGCTGATCGAGGAGCCGCGCTTACTCGACGGCGGGGTCGGGTTGCAGCAGGCCGAACAGGTTGCCCTCAGTGTCGCCGAAGAACCCGATCCAACCGATTCCGCGGATCGCGTTCTTCGGCGTCACGACGCGGCCGCCTGCCTGCTCGATCTCGCGGGTGAGCAGGTCGATGTCGTCGACCTCCATCGTCAGCGGGAAAGCGTTCACGCTGGCGTCCGGTTCGGGCATCGGCCCCTCGCGCTGAGCCAGGCCACCGTCGATGCCCTGGCCCTCGCCCGTGGTGATCAGCCAGTAGGGCTCGGTACCCCACCGCTCGAACGACCATTCGAACACGGTGGTGTAGAAGGTGATCGCGCGTTCCGGGTCGCTGGCGTGAATCTCGAAGTGAACGGGTCGAGGCATACGGTCTCCTCGGGCGTGACGGTGAGCACCAGGCGAGTACCACGGCCAGCGGCAGGTACTCCGAAACTGTCGGAGGTCGGCGGCAGACTTCCGGTCACCTGGTGTCGGCGGATTGCGGGGAGACACGGATGGCGCTGAGTGTGCAGGTGACGTTCGACGCGGCCGATCCGCGTTCGCTGGCCGAGTTCTGGGCGCTGGCCCTCGGCTACGAGGTGCAGTCGCCGCCCGAGGGGTTCGCGTCGTGGGACGCCTTCTGCGAGCACATCGGGCTGCCGCGCGAGTTGTGGGACTCGCGGTCGGCGGTGATCGATCCGAGTGGGCAGGGTCCGCGCTTGTTCTTCCAGCGGGTACCCGAGCCGAAGTCGGCCAAGAACCGGGTTCATCTGGACGTGAACGCCAGCCGTCACACCGGTGGTGAACACGGCTGGCGGTTGGTGCTGGAGAAGGCCGACGCGCTGGTCGCGGCCGGTGCCACGGTGGTGAGGGAGGTCGACGAACCGCTGGGCCGGTGCCTGGTGATGCGTGATCCCGAGGGCAACGAGTTCTGCGTGCAGTAACAGGTGCCGCCCACGGCACCGGCCCGCGGTCCGCCTCAGCTGGTGATGTCCCTGGTGGCGAAGCGGCGGGCGGCCAGCAGGCCGAACACGGTCGCGAACGTCACGGCGGAGAAGACGCCCGCTGCCATGTCGGTCCAGTCGACGTCGGTGGCGATGAGGTCCATCCACGCCATCGCGAAGTGGGTCGGAAGGAACTCCCGCAGATCGCCGAGCGCGGTGATCTGGTCGAGGATCTGCGACAGGATCGAGACCAGTACCGTCCCGCCGACAGCGCCCAGCGGCGCGTCGGTCGACACGCTCAGTAGCAGGCCGAGCGCGGCGACCCACGACAGCTGGATGATGATGTAGACCGTGCCGAGGCCGATCGCGATCAGGCTCTGGCCGAACGACACCGAGTCGCCCGTGGGGCTGATCGCCTCGCCCGCGCCGTACCAGATGACTCCGACCACGACCGCGACCAGCGGCAGCAGCGCCAGGGTCAGCGCCGAGAGCAGCGCCGAGGCGACGGCCTTCTGCCGCAGCAGGCGGTGTCTCGGCACGGGGATCGCGAGCAGGTACTTCATGCTCGACCAGGACGACTCGCTGGCGATCGTGTCCCCGAAGTACAACGCGACGATCATCGGGAGCAGGAACGAGCCGGACACGAGCAGCGCCACCACGACGAAGTTCGGCGCACTCGCCGTGGCAAGGTCGATGAAGGCGCCCGAGCGGCGGTTCGCCTCGGCGTCGCCGATCTCGAAGGCCACCACCAGGATCACCGGCAGCAGCGCGACGAGTGCGAGCACGAGCTGGGTCCGGCGGCGACTGAGCTGCCTGCGCAGTTCCACCCCGAGCGACAGCGTGGCGCTCGCGCGGTAGCCCGCCACGCCGCCGTCGGGACCCACGTCCGCGCCGCCGCCGGCTCCCGCCGCGGTCAGCTCGTCGAGCGCGGCCGGGTCGGTGTGGACGCCCTCGTCCTGGTGGGTACGGGGTTCGTCGGTCCTGCTCATCGCTCGGGTTCCCCTTCTCCGACCAGCTGGAGGAAGGCGTCTTCCAGCCTCCGCCGTGGGCCTGCCTGTTCCACCGCCACGCCCGCGCGGACGAGCACGGCGACGGCCTCCGACCGCGACAGGCCGTCGAGGTCGGCGTGGACGAGATCACCGTCGGTGTACACCGTCACCACGCCGCCGACCTCGCGCAACGCGGTCACGGCCGCCTCGGTGTCGTCGACGCGGAACGTGGCCTCCCCGTTCGCGGAGACGAGGTCGCCGACCTCACCCGCGGCCACCAGGGCGCCCCGGTGCATGACGACGACGTGGCTGCACGTCTGTTCCACCTCGGCGAGCAGGTGGCTCGACACGAGCACCGTGCGGCCCGTCGCGGCGTAGCGGCGCAGCACCTCGCGCATCTGGTGGATCTGCGGCGGGTCGAGCCCGTTGGTGGGTTCGTCGAGTACCAGCAGCTCGGGCAGCCCGAGCATGGCCTGCGCGATGGCGAGGCGTTGCCGCATGCCCTGGCTGTAGGTGCGCACGCGCCGGTGTACGGCGTCGCCGAGCCCGGCGATCTCCAGCGCCTCCGCCATTCGCGCCTGTTCCTCGGGGCGCCCGGTGGCGGCCCAGTACAGCCGCAGGTTCTCGGCGCCGGAGAGGTGGGGCAGGAAGCCCGAGCCCTCCACGAAGGAGCCGATGCGGGACAGCACCGGCGCTCCGGGCGAGATCGTGTGGCCGAACACGGTGATGTCGCCCTCGGTGGGCTGGATGAGCCCCATCAGCATCCGCAGCGTGGTGGTCTTGCCCGCGCCGTTGGGGCCGAGCAGGCCGAGCACCTGGCCGCGCTCCACCCGGAACGACAGGTCGCGCACGGCGGTGAGGCCGCCGGGGTAGGACTTGGTGAGGTCGCGGATCACGAGCGGCGTGTCGGCCAGTTCGGGATCGAGGTGGTGGGAGCGGCGGCGCCGCAGTGCCGCGACGGCGGCGACGAGCAGTGCCGCCACGAGCACTCCACCGATGCCGAGCAGTGGCCCGATCGGCCACCCTGACGTGACGTTGGTGCCGGGCACCGTCGGCACCGACAGGGCGGAGTCACCGGGCAGCGACACCCGGTAGGCCGCGGGCTCGGTGGGCGTCGCGTACGCCTGGTCGGTGGTGGCCACGACGAGCTGGAGGCTGTGTCCCGACTCCAGCGGCCGCACGATGCCCGGGAGCGTGACGGTCACCTCGACCGGTGTGCCGTCCTCGGGCAGCGACGGCACGCGGACAGGAGCGACCGCGCTGCCCGGCAGGCTGCGCGACCCGTCCGGGCTGACGTCGTAGAGCTTGACGTAGAGCACCGCGTCCTGCCCGCGGGTCGAGTCGCCGGCCGCCGCGACGTTCAGGGTGACCGTCGGCGCGCCGGTGATCAGCAGTTGCGAGTTGACGGGCTCGCCCGCGAACGTCGCGGACTGGCCCGGCGGGTCCACGGCGAACAGCCCCGACAACCGCGAGGAGTTCGCGAGCACCCGGTTGAGCCCGGGGATGCCACTGACCGCCGCGGGAGTGGCACCCGGCGGTCGCTGTGCGACCTGCTCCCCGCCCTCCAGAGTGACCTCCCGGCGCGGGGTGTCCGGCGAGCCGAGTCCCGGGTAGGTGCCCGTTTCCACGGTGCGCACCGAGGGAGTGCCGTTGGTGCGCAGGGCACCCTGCACGTCGTAGGCGAACGCGGCGCCCGGGTCCTCGCCCTCACCCGTGAGGTGGTGTTCGAGGTAGTCGCCGATGGTGCCCCGCAGCTGTGATCCCGGAACGCCGCCGTCGTGCCCGCCCGTGTACCAGATGACGGAGACGTCGCCGCCCGCGTCGCTGATCTGGCGGGCGTTGGCGTCGGCCTGTGCGAGCCCGAACAGCGTGTCGGCCGTGCCCTGCACCAGCAGCGTCGGCACGGTGATGTCGCTGGTGACCGAGGCGGGAGAGACGCGGTCGAGCAGCGCCCGCGTCTCGTCGCCGGCCACTCCGTCGGTGGCGAGGTCGGTGTAGGCGGCGCAGACCTGCTCCGTGTACCGCCCGCACGGACCCGCGCCCTGTGGCGGCTCCGGGGGCCGCTGGGCTCCGGACGGCAGGCTCGCGCCCGCGCCACCCGCGCCGAATCCGGCGTCCTCGTTTTCGTCGGGATCGTCACCGGGCTCGGGTGCCTCCGCGCCGGGTCCGGACGGGCGTGCGGGGCCGAGCCCGGCCGAGAACAGCGACCCGGCCCACGCCTGCCGGAACACGCCGCCGTCGGCGAACACGCCCGGTGCCGGGGTCGCGGTGTCGACCTGCCCGGTGGTGCCCGAGTTGGGCAGCAGGGCCTGTCCCAGGTCGTTGTAGGTCATGACGGGTGCGATGACGTCGACCCTGGGGTCCGTGCCCGCCAGCAGCAGAGCCAGCCCGCCGCCGTACGAGGCCCCGGTGACGCCGACACGGGGATCGCCGTCGGCGTCGAGCCGGACCTCCGGCTGATCAGCGAGGTAGTCCACGAGCTGCGACGCGTCGGCGACTTCGTAGTCGGGGTCGTTCAACGCGATCTGCCCCGTGCTGCGCCCGAAGCCCCGCGCCGAGTAGGTGAGCACCACCAGGCCGCGTTCGGCCAGCTCCTGCGCCTCGCGGGAGACGCTGTTCTTGTCGCCGCCGAAGCCGTGCGGCAAGAGGACGGCGGGAGCCGGGGTCTGCTCCGGCAGGTACATCGTGGCGTCGAGCTGCTCCCGCTCCTCGGAGCCGGGCGCTGCGCGGACGTCGATGGTCGCCTCGTGGGTCGCGTAGGCGGGTGGTTCCTCACCGTCGTCGACCCACACCAGGACACCGGCCGCCAGGACGGCGACCACGGCCAGCAGGGTCAGCAGGCGCGCACGACTGCTCCGAGGCAACAGGGTTCGGGGCACGCTTGTCACACTATTGGGCGTTTCCTGAGAGTTCGCTCCGGGTTGTCCTTCCGGCCCGCGAAGGTTGTGCGTTGTGAGCGAGGTTACATCGCTGTGGGCGGTGACGCTGGCGACCCTCACTGGTCATGGACGGTCACAACGACCAGGATGAGCACGTTTGTGGAGGGGAGTATTCCTTCGCGGCGGAGTCGTCAGCACGGCTGTCCCCAGTGGCACCCGGCGCCGCCGGCCGGCCTGTGCCGGTGGAAGAGACCTCCGGTAGTGGCCCTGACGCGCTGGCCGGAGGTTGGCATACATGAACGTGCCCTTGTGGGTGTGGATCGCGACGGTCGGAGGCCTGCTCCTGCTGATGGCCGTCGACCTGGTGATCGTCGATCGCAAGCCGCACCAGGTGACGACCGGCGAGGCCGCCCGGTGGGTGATCTTCTACGTCTCCTGTGCCGTGGTGTTCGGTATCGGCGTGTGGTTGCTGGGCGGCCACGACCCCGGCGTCGAGTTCTTCACCGGCTACATCACGGAGTACTCGCTGTCGGTCGACAACCTGTTCATCTTCATGGTGATCATGTCGTCGTTCCGGGTTCCGGCCATTCACCAGCACCGCGTGCTGCTGATCGGCATCCTGCTCGCGCTGGTGATGCGGGCGGGGTTCATCGCGGTCGGCGCGGCGCTGATCGCGCAGTTCGTGTGGATCTTCTTCGTGTTCGGCGGCTTCCTCGTGTGGACGGCCGTCAACATGGTCCGCAGCAAGGACGAGCACGAGGAGTACAACGAGAACGCGGCCACCCGCTGGGTGCGCCGCTTCTACCCGGTCACCCAGGACTACGTCGGCCACAAAATGACCGTCAGGCAGGACGGCAGGCGTTTCCTGACGCCGATGTTCGTAGTGATCGTGGCCATCGGCAGCGCCGACCTGCTCTTCGCCGTGGACTCCATCCCGGCCATCTTCGGTATCACGCAGGACGCCTACCTGGTGTTCACGGCGAACGCGTTCGCGCTCATGGGCCTGCGCCAGCTCTACTTCCTGCTCGGCGGACTGGTGGCCAAGCTGGTCTACCTCTCCTACGGCCTGGCGATCATCCTGGGCTTCATCGGCGTGAAACTGGCGCTGCACGCGCTGCACGAGTACCACGTCACCCCGGATTGGCTGGTCATCAACAACTGGATGTCGCTGGGCGTCATCGTCACGGTGTTGACGGTCACGACCGTGGCCAGCCTCGCGAAGGCCAAGCGCGACCCGAACGCGGTCAGCTCGCTCAACCTCCAGGCCGAAGCGCCCGAGGAGAGCGAGAAGGAACCGGCCCGTGACGGCTGAAACCGTTACCATCGCTAACGAGTTGGGCTAGGGTTCGGGGCATGCGCCCCACAGACCTCGAACGGGTGGCCGTCCCCGGCCGCCCCGCCCTGCGGGGCGAGCTGCTGCTGACCGCGGTGGCTCGCCCCGATCCGCGTTCCGACAGCTACCGCGGCGCGCTCGTGCGCGTCGGGCCCGACGGCGTCACGGCCTGGACACACGGGGAGCGCGACACCGCACCGGCCGTCACGCCCGACGGCCGCTGGGTCGCGTTCCTGCGCGCGCAGGGCTCCGACGCCCCACAACTGCACGTCATGGCGTCGGCCGGGGGCGAGCCGAGGCGGCTGACCTCGCTGCCGCTGGGGGCGGGTGCGCCGGTGTGGTCGCCGGACTCCAGCCGCGTCGCCTTCGTCGCCCGCGTCGCCGAGGAGGGCCGCTACGGCACCGGGACCCGCCCCGACGGCGAGGTGATCCGTGCTGAGGCCGAGGCACCCCGTCGGATCACCCGCCGCGACTACCGGATCGACGGCGAGGGCTTCATCCGCGACCGGCCCAGCAGGCTGTTCGTGCTCGACCTCCCCCCGGCCGGCGAACTCGCCACCGACCCGGTTGAACCCGAGCCGCTCACCGATACCGCGGCGTCGGTGAAGGACCCCTGCTGGACACCCGACGGCACGGGCGTGGTCGTCGTCGCGCCACGCGACTGGGACGCCGAGGAAACGCTGCACAGCGACCTCTACGTCGTGCCGGCGGAGGGCGGGACGCCGCGACGGCTGGTGCCGTGCCCCGGCACGGCCGCGCACCCGGCTGTCGACCGCGACGGCACCGTCTACTTCTACAGCACCGAGTTCGACGGCCTCGACGCCGCGGCCCGCAACGCGGGGCTGTGGGCGAGCGACCTCGACGGCACAACGCCCCGCAGGCTCACCGACGTCCAGACGGTGGACTGCGACCCGGCCTGCGGCCCACTCGTCCCGCGCTCCGGCGACGTCCTTGTGGCGGTGCGCCACCGGGGCGCGGTGGAGCTGCGTGGCGTCCCGCGCGACGCCGACGGCGCCACGCTGGAGACGGTGCCGCTGCTGGCCGGAGAGGGGGCCGCGGTGCGGTCCTTCGCCGCCGACGGCGATCGCGTCGCCGTCGTGTGTTCCGGTCCCACCGACACCGGCGAGGTGCTGCTGGTGGAGGCCGACGGCGCGGCGCGGGTGCTGAGCGACTTCTCCGCGCCGCTGCGCGAGACCGGGGTGCTCGCGGCCACGGAGGTGACGGCCACCGCGCCCGACGGCTACCCCGTGCACGGCTGGGTGGTGGCGCCCGAGGGCGAGGGCCCCCATCCGGTGCTGCTGGTGGTCCACGGTGGCCCGTTCGCGCAGTACGACCGGGGCCTGTTCGACGAGGCCCAGGTCTACGCCTCGGCCGGTTACCTGGTCGTGCTGGGTAATCCTCGCGGCTCGGCCGGCTACGGCCAGGCACACGGGCGGGCGGTGGTCGGGGCACTCGGCACCGTGGACGCCGACGACCTGCTCGCGCTGCTCGACGTGGTGGTGACGAGGCCGGACGCCGATGCCGACCGGGTCGGCGTCATGGGCGGCTCGTACGGCGGTTTCATGACCGGCTGGCTCGCGGCGCACCACGGTCACCGCTTCCGGGCCGCCTGGAGCGAGCGCGCCGTGAACGCCTGGGACTCGTTCACCGGGGCCTCGGACATCGGCTGGTTCTTCACCGGTGCGTACGTGGGTGACGACGTGGCCGAACAGCGCAGGCGTAGCCCGCTGACCTACGCCGACCGCATCACGGTCCCGTTCGCCATCGCGCACTCGGAGCAGGACTGGCGTTGCCCGCTGGAACAGGCGCAGCGGCTGTTCGTCGCGCTCAAGGCCACCGGCTGCGAGACGGAGTTGCTGCTGTTCCCCGGCGAGGGCCACGAGCTGACTCGGTCGGGCAGGCCGCGGCACCGCATCCAGCGGTTCGAGGCCGTGCTGGAGTGGTGGCGGCGGCACCTGCCCCTCAGTTGACCATCACGTAGTTCAGTTCCTCGCACACCCGCGACAGCGGCACGTCGAGCCCGGGGTGGTCGAGGGGCAGCAGGACGTCGGGAACCGGGGGAAGCGCCCCGCCCGCGGGTGGGTCCCACAGGCACACCGCCGGTTCCCCGGCGTCCATCGACGAGCGGTACCAGATGCCGTCGATGTCGCCGTAGGCCGCGCGGATGGCCCGAGCCCACGCCTGCGTGATCTTCTTCGGGCCGCTGGAGATCTCCTGTGACGCGCCGACGCGCGTCGGCCACAGCCCGGACAGGTCGAGCAGCCGCAGGGTGCGGGCCGGTCGAGCGACCACCAGGTGCGGGCCGCGCGTGCGGCGGTCCACGGTCGACGTCGTCTGGTACACCTCGGCGACGCTGGTGCGCACCGACAGCCCGAAGTAGAGCACGCCGTTGCGCGGGTCGGTGACCATCTCGCCGTGCCGGGGCTGTTGCGGGTCGAACCGGCCGTGGGGCAGCGGCCCGGTGTAGCGGAACGTGTCCCACTGCTGGGGGTGCCTGCCGTGCGCGGTGTACACGCGGACGAGCCGGGTGGCCGGGTGGACAGCGACGATGTCCTCGGTCGGGCGCAACGCGTTGACCAGTACGGCCCGCGACGGCGGCCGGGGCAGTCTTGCCATGAACTGTGACTAACCGATCCGGGGCGCGGGGTCAGAACGGGGTTCCGAGGGTGGACGCCAGCGGCGCCACCAACTCCGGATCGCCCCCGGCGAGCAGCCACTGCCGGGGTGTCGCGGGCCTGCCGTTGATCACCAGGTCGGACTGCGCCGTGCTCATGAACGCCGCGACCACCAGCGCGGGCTGATCGGCCGGAACCGCGCGCAGCACGACGTCGAGCCCGGGCAGCACGCCACTGGGCGTGAACTGCCAGGCCGGTAGCCGCCACCCGCCCTGCGCGGCCTTCCAACCCGTGAGCCGGCCTTCCTTGAGGCGATGGCGGATGCGACTGTCGTCGACCCCGAGCAGCGCGGCGGCCTCGCTCACGGTGAGAGCCGAGTCGGCGAGCACCGCGTGGGCCGCCACCGTCCTGGCGCGGTAGTCGGTGTCGTGGGCACTCTGGGGGGAGAGGTCGAGGCCGACATCGCGCAGGGCCGCCTGCTGGTCGGGCGAGAAGTACTGCGACGGATTCGGGCTCGGGGGCGTGAGGCGCCGGGCCGCGTCCTCGACGAGCGCCAGGAACTTGGAGGGGTTCACGTTGAGCCCCGCCTTGGCCAGAACGTTCTCGAGGGCGATGGTCGTCATACCGCCTAGAGTAACCCGGCTGTGCGGGTTCGTGCGCTTCGGTGCCCGAAAAGCGCCGGAATTCACCGGAATCGACACACAACGCACAACACTCAACACACACTGTAGCCGGTCGCCCGGAGAGACGGTACCCGACTGCTCTGTCCAGGCCGCGCGATCGCCGCGCAGGTTCACCCGGGTGGCCGCGCGCGCTAGCGTCGGCGGACGTGAGCAAGGTGATCGACAGCGTGTCCTGGGTCGTTGTTCAGGATCGAAAGGTGCTGTTCGTGCGGACGCGGGGCAAGGCGAAGTTCTACCTGCCCGGAGGCAAGCGTGAGGTCGGCGAGGACGATCTCACGTGCCTGCGGCGGGAGGTCCGCGAGGAACTGGACGTGGCGGTCGACACGGGCGCGGCCGAGGTGCTCGCGCGGCTCGACGAACTCGCCGACGGCCATTCCGACGGCACGCGCGTGCAGATGACCGCCTACACGGCGCCGCACCGGGGCGAGCTCCGCCCGGGGCGGGAGATCGCCGAACTGGCATGGCTGTCGTCGGCCGAGGGGGACCGGTGTCCGCCTGCGGGGCGGCGAGTGCTGCGCCTGCTCGCGGAGCGGGGCGACATCGACTGACCTGGCTCGGCCGGTGCGGTTCAGCGACGGGTCTCGTGCACGTGGTGCCAGCGCAGACCAGCTGACCCGGCTGCGTCGACTCGCAGCAACGCCGTGACGATTCGCTCCGCGTCCGGACTGCCGTCGACGTGGTGCTGTTCCACGAAGCGGACGAGCACGGATCCGACGGACCGATCGACCACGGTGACGTCGCTGACGGTGATCTGCAGGCCCGGACGCGTCCCGCCTGCCGAGGCGAGCCCGTCGAGCACCGCTTGCCCGGGTACGACCTCGCCGTCGACGGTCACCAGGGAGAAGTCCGCCGTGTGCGCCGATCGGAACGCTTCGAGTGCTTCCCGGTCCGAGGAGTCCGACAGCCACTCGACCAAGCGGTCGTGGTGGGCGGCGATCTCGGCGGCTATCGTGTCTACCCCCTGCGCCTGCGCCATGCCTGCGATCGTAGCCCCCGCCGCACCCGGAGACGTTGTCGCGGCGGCGGGTGACGGCTGGACGAGCCTGGCGAACAGCGACGATGTCCTCAGTCGGGCGCAACGCGTTGACCAGCGTCGCACGCGAAGGTGGCCTGGCAGTTTTGCCACAAACTGTGACTAACCGATTCGTTGGCACTGTGTTCGACCCGAGCAATTCCAATCAGGCTTTTCTCAGTAGTGTCCGGTGTGTTCGTATTGGGCGAGGACGAGGGCGGCTTCGATGATGGGGCCGATTCGTGGTTCCTCGAACTTGATTTTCGCAATTTTAGTCCGATAAGGGGCTCTACGCCTATCCACACCCTCCGGTTCGACCACCAACAACCAGCAAGGATTCAACCTACCGAGAAAAACCTTAGTGAAAGGTTTAGAGAAGTGATGATCAGTCGAAATGCAGCCTGCTATACTTGCGATGTGCTTACTGGAGGAGGCGAATGAGTGTCGCCGTTGAACCGCGTGCACTGACTGTTCTAGAGCGTTCCATAGTTGACCGGATTCTGCAAGTGGACTTCTCCGGGGTGGCAGAACTCCGGAGGCAACTGGACCTGGTCCGAGTGGTGGCCCGCTGGGCAGTCGATTCTGTCAGTGTGGACCTGCAAGTCGTTGGTCATCCTCCCCGTTCTCCGGTGCAGCCCGGAGTCGCGCCGGTGGAGTGTCTGGTGAAAAGCGACGGCGGTCAGTTCGTCGGCGAGATACTCCTGTGGACAGAGTTCGGCATGTTGGCTGCCCTGGAGTACGCCTGGTACGGCGATGAACCTCCTGCTTCGCTTCCAAAGGCTGGTCAACTGGTCACTCGTTCACAACAGCAACTGCTTCGGGGATAAACCGAGCGACGCCAACAACCTCGATGAGCACTTCAGGGGCATGGTGAGGAAATGGGTTCGACACGATGACTGAGTACAACTATTCGGCACATGACCTCATGTGTATGTGCGATGGTCGCAGGCCGGGAGTTCTCATGAAGAAGGACGGTGAGGTTCATCGGTTCTTCGACTCAGAGTCGGGAGAATTTGGGTCTGCCGGGCCGAGGGGTATCATTACGTACTTCAAGTCCGACGGTGGTCTAGATTAGTTCAGGGGCAGGCTGGAGTTTGAGGTTCCATAAATGAGCATTTATCCCTGCCCCTGCTGTGGGCGCCTCGTCCACGAATCCCCGCCTGGCTCCTACCGGATCTGCCCCGTTTGCGGCTGGGAGGACGACCTGGTTCAGCTGCGCTGGCCCGGCATCAGAGGCGCCAATCGTTGTTCCCTAATCGAGGCTCAGTGGCTCTATCGCGAATCCGGAGTCGCTGATCCCAAGTTCATTCCAAAGGTTCGTTTCCCGAACGAATCCTGGCCGCTGGAAGTCGGATTTCGGGTGATCATCCCTGATTTCGATGACTTTGAGCCGGATGGATTGATGGAAATGGAATGGCCGGAGGATGGCACGCGGCTCTACTGGTGGAGGCCGTCCTTTTGGAGGCGGTCACGTGGGGGTGTCGATTCGGAAGCGTGATGGCCTCGGCTCCGAATCCGCGGCGACATCACAGATTTCCAATCTTCTCATTGAAGGGTTGAGGTAGCAAATATGAAGCCCGTTAGGTTTGTCCTGACGGGGCTTCTGCATGGGGTGACGGCAGTGGTTGACGGCAATGTCAGCGGACGATGACTCTGCACGGCGGCGGGTCGTTGCCGTCGTCGCGGGTCGGCTCGTGGCCCTGGTATGTATCGGGAATAACCATCATCGAAGGAACTGAGACGTGGTTGAGATTGAGACGTTTCTGAAGTGTGCGAACGGTGGGTTTGTGCAGGTGGAGGCCTGTCGTACTCCGCCGCCAGACCTGGACTACATTGAGGGGGCTATTCGACTGTCCGTTGATGGATTGGAAATCATCGGCAAGGAAGAGTGGGATTACGTTGATCAGCTCTGGTGCTATATCGCCGAAATGGTAGGGAAAATGCAGTCGTCGGGTTATGCGGAGACGTATTTCCCGGATCAGCCAATCAAGCTCTATTTTCGGGCCGCGGGGTCTCGCGTCTTGGTTGCCGTCAAGATCGGAGAAGAAACGAGGACGGCAAATGCTTCATTTGCGGAGTTCCTGGAGGCTGTCAAAGCGGCTGGCTTGATCTTCTTCAGGAGGATGTCCGAGCTTGTCCCGGCTGTTTCGTATGCCGAGGCGCAGCAGGAGCTGTCAGCTTGAACAAGCCAGAGGCCCCGCCGGGCACTATTTCCGGGTGAGGGTAGCCCCTTCGATCGGGGCACCATTGGGCCGGGAGCATCCGTTCTGGGTACGCGAACGCGGCCGTTGCGGAATACGGGCAAGATCATCGATGCGGTCAAGGATGCGTTCAGGTGGCAGGACAAGGTTGAGTTTGCTCGGCGGAGTTTCCCGAAGTTGGCGGGGGGATCGAGAAGGGCATTAACAAGCTCCGCAAGGACCCGGGGTGTAATAGTTTTGTTCCTGGGACGCAGGTGTTGTTGGCTGATGGGTCGAGTAAGCCGATCGAGGAGGTGGAGCTGGGCGACCGGGTGCTGGCCACTGAGCCTTTGCCAACACATGATCAGGTCGGCAAAGGCTCAATGTCTTTGGCCTCTCCGAAGACGGGCGTGGAGTCCCTGGTAGTGCAGGCGGCGGTTGCGGGACTGGCAGGAAGCCGGGGTGTTTGACCGGCTGCACGAGGTGCTGCTAGCTGATTCGAACGAGGCGGCGGTGATCGACTGGTCGCGGACGTGTGTGGACGCCTCGCACCTGCGCGCGAAAAGGAGGCTTGGACCGGTGCCTGTGCCCTCACTAGCGTGGCTAGGACAAAGCCACGAATTGAACACTGACGTCCTCAACGGCACGGCTAGCAGATTGGTGTGGGCCTCGCCCGCGCTGCCAGGAGCCCGGCACGCCCTGGTTCCCAGGGCACCGCCTAATTACTGACTCACATCGCCGGGTTCAGTCTGCCTATTGCACATGTTCGGAGCGTCACCACATGGTGTCATCCGGTGTGATCTCGTCGTGTGCTTGCCGTAGCCAGGAGCGGATTCGGCGGAATCGCCGCCGTATCGCACGAAGTATCCGGCGTATCCGGGGCCTGCTGAATCCACCTGCGGTCGGCGGCACGGTTCGCGAATTCTTTCTCAGCATCGCCGGGTCCAGGTCTCGAACTCGTTCCACACGTGCTGGGCCACCTCGGTCTGGCCGTGGTCGTTGAGGTGGGCGTGGTCGTCGCTCCAGTGGCCCTCGGTGTCGTTGTAGGGAGTGTCGATGAGCGGGCGCAGGTCGATGACGCGAGTTCCGGTGTCGGTGGCGACACGCTGGATCACCTCGGCCCAGTCCGCCCAGGGGCGGCGGGATTCGGGCCAGTCGATGTCCGGGTAGATCGTGAACACGAGATCCACGCCGGGTCTTGCGGTGCGCAGTTCGGTGACCAGTCGCCGGAGGTTGCGTTCGGCGTGGGCGAGGTCCCAGTTGTTGAGGTACTCGTTGGCGAAGACGCCGCCGACGAGCACCAGGTCCGGTTGGGTGTCGCGAATCGCGTCGAGTGCGGCGACAGTGGAAGGCCACCGGCCTCCGGGGAGGAAATCCCAGATCATGGCGCCGTTGCGGGCGTGTACGTCGGTGGTGGTGTTCCAGGTGGCGTCGGCCGCGCGGGCGAACTGAGCGACCCAGGCGTGCGGTGTGGGGGAGTAGGTGCCGTCGGGTGAGTCGTAACCGGTGGTGCCGTAGCCGGTCTCGCTCGACGGGCCGAGCACGGTCAGATCCGCGCGGTCGGCGCACCAGCCCGTCGGCATGTCCTGAGCTGTGGCCGGCGGTATCGCCGCGATCGATGTCGCGGTCAGTGCCGCCGTCGCCGATGCGAGCACTCGGTGCGTTCTGCGCACGGAACTCCTGTTTATGCGTGATGAGCCGTCGCTGCGTGTCAACGGTTCATCGACATCTCCGGCGCGTGGCGACGACCATCACCACGCGCAGCCTGGCCAGTAAATTGCCGCTTTCGCGGCAGGTCGAAGCAAGATCCACAGGCAGTATCGAGGCGAGAGGAAAGTCCGTTACAGGGGCCGTTGAGTTGTTATCGAAGATAAAGCTGATTCTCTTGTTTCGTCACCATTTCGCGGCCGAGTGGAAATTTACACGCCTTCTCGGTGTGCTAGGCACGGCCAGAGTGGCGAGCGGAGCTATCGCTCGCGTCGTCCACGAGAGGGTCAGGAGCCGGGACACTCGGAGAAGAGCAGCCCGTCGACGAGTGCGCGGAGCCCCTGGGGGTAGGTGTCGTGTGCTGCCAGGGCAGGCCACTGGTCGGCGATGGCCGCCAGGTGCGGCACTCGCGCCGGGTCGAACCGGGTGAAGTCGATCTCGTGGCGGGGGATCGACTCGGCCTGTGCCTGTTCACGGCCGGAATGGGCGCGGACGAGAATCTCGCCGACGGTGTAGTACCAGATGTCGCGGAAGGCGACGACCGCCTGTTCGGGAGTGCGGCCGGCTTCGATCGCCCCGCCGACGATGGTCTCGACCGTCCAGAGTGCCGATTCGTCGAGCAGCCCGAGGAAGCCGTCGGTCGTGAGGACCTCCGCGGCCCAGGGCCAGGCCGCGAGCGTGTCGTGCATGGCGGTGGCTGCCGCGATGACACGCTCGCGCGGGTCGCGTGGCAGCGTGGGCCGTTCCGCCTGTCCGGCATGGTCGTTGAGCAGCTGGACCAGCAGGTCGCCCTTGTTCCGGACATGGTGGTAGAGCGTGGTCGCCCCGATGCCGAGTTCGCCCGCCAGTCGGCGGATGGTCAGCTTCTCCCACCCGTCGCGATCAATGAGCCGTCGAGCCGCCTCCAGGATTTCCGCGCGGGAGGTCAGGCGTGGTCGGCCGGTACGGCCGTGCGGTGTGGTCGATCGGGACACCGCCCCATGATGCCTCTCGCTCGGCTCGTCCGGGGCCGCCTCGACGTCGACGGGGCTCGCTGCTAGTTTTGGAACGTGTTCTAAAAGTCGCCCAACGGAGCGCCCCTCGGCTCCGCCGCGCACCTCACACCCGCCTGCCGGTGACGTCCGAAACCCCTCTGCGCCCGAGCGGCGCGCCTGAAAGGAGCACAGTTTGATGACCACATCGCAGCGCCCCTACGCGGTCGGAGCGATGTACGCGGGCCTCTGCCTGACCGTCGTCGCGCTGATCGTGCTGTACGTCGGCCATGCGAACGCCGACGTGCTCGCCGAGCATGTCCGGGCGGGCTATCCCGCCTACCCCGAGGCACGCATCGACGCCGCGGTCACCACCTACCTGGCCTACCTGTCCGTGCTGGGAGCGCTCGGCATCGCGGGCTGGCTCGCGACGATCCGGGCCGTCAAGGCCGGTAAGCGGTGGTCAGGCGGGCTCGCGACCGCGCTGTTCGTCGTCGGCACGGGTCTCGCCCTGATGAACCTGGTCATCAAGGACACCTCCGGAGACACCGGACTGCCGCCGTTGCTGGGCTGGACCGGGATGCTGCCGTGCCTGGCAGGGCTGGTGGCGATCGCGCTGCTGTGGCGAAGGCCGGGCACTCTCACGCGGTCCGCGTAGCTTGCTGTGCTGGGGGCTACATTGCCGCTGTGAAGGTCATCGGTCAGCGGGAGCTCCGCACCAACTGCGCTGCGGTCATGGACGCGGTCGAAGCGGGCGAGACCTACCACGTCACTCGCAACGGCGTGGAGGTCGCCGAGGTACGTCCGCTGCCTCGTCGTCGGCGGCTGACCGCGGAGGAGCTCGTCGAGCGGCACAGGGCCATGCCGAGTTCGACTACGACCGGCCGCACCGCCTGGATCTGATGATCCCCGCCATTGCGTCCGCGCGTGGTCGTCGAGGTGTGAGCGGGCCGCATCGGCCCGCTGTTCACCAGCCGCGTTCGCGCCACTGGCCGAGCTTCGGCCGCTCCGCGCCGAGCGTGGAGTCGTCGCCGTGGCCGGGGTAGAACCACGTGTCGTCCGGAAGCTGCCCGAACACCCTGTTTTCCAGGTCGTCCATGAGGCTGGTGAAGGCCTCCGGAGTGGTCGTCTTGCCGGGGCCGCCCGGGAACAGCGAATCGCCGGTGAACAGGTGCGGGTGACCCTGCGGGTCCCGGTAGAGCAGGGCGATGGAGCCCGGCGTGTGGCCGCGCAGGTGGATGACCTCCAGCGTCACGTCGCCGACGGTGACGGTGTCCCCGTGCTCGACGTACAGGTCGGGCGGCACCGGCAGCGCGTCGGCGTCGTCGGGGTGGGCCACCGTGTCCGCGCCGTGGGCGCCCCCGACGGCACCGAGTGCCTGCCAGTGGTCGGCGTGCTGATGCGTAGTGACGATGGTGCGCAGCGAAGGGCGGTCGGGTCCGTAGCCGATGAGGTCGGACAGCCGCTCGGGGTCGTTGGCGGCGTCCACCAGCAGGGCTTCGCCGGTGGCGCGGCACACGAGCAGGTAGGCGTTGTTGTCCATCGGGCCCACCGACACCTTCGTGATGGTGAGCGCGTCGAGCGTGCGCCGCGCGGCGGCACCGCCCGGTTCGACGTGGCCGGTGTACTCCTCGGTGACGTTCACGCTCCTACGGTAGTCAATCCGCGATGTCCACCCCGGGCGAGGTCGGGCGGTGAGCCGTGATTACTGTCGGCTGCTGACCGCGTCGTCGTTTCTGGGGGAGCGTTCGTGACCGTCGCCAGCCGCCCGCCCTCGTCGCGGCGCATCAGCTGGGACGTCGTCCGCGTGGTGGCGATCCTGTTCGTCGTGCTCGGCCACGTCACGGGCCTGGCCTCGGACATTCCGGGCATCGAGCCGTATCCGGTGCAGGTGCGGCTGTCCTTCGGCACCGTGACGTTGCTGGTGCTGTCGGGCTACTTCATCGGCCCGACCCTGCGGCGTGGCAACGCGGGCCGGTGGTTCCGGGCACGGCTGGCGCGGCTGCTCCCGGCCTACCTGGTCGCGGTCGTGCTGGTCTACACGGTGACACGGTTCGCGGTGGTGCGGTTCAACGGCGGCACCCACCAGGGCGGGCTGTGGGGGTTGCTCGTCGCCGAGCCGATCATGCCGGAGGACCGGGGGCCGGGCGCGCTGCCCGCCTGGCACGTGCCCGACCTGAACGACCTCGTCCTGCACGTGCTGTTGCTGCACGAGTGGAACCCCGACGGCTGGCACCGCATCGACGGGTCCTACTGGACGCTGCCCGTGCAGGTGGCCGCGTTCGCGTGCGCGGCACTGTTGTGGCGCGCGAAGCTGCACCGCAGGGTCGGCGCGCCGGTAATGCTGTGGGCGGCGATGGGTCTCGCCGCCGTGGCGCCGCTGCTGGGGGAGCTGATCAGCACCCTGCCCGGAGCGACCGGCATGAACCGGGCCTACCTGTTCGCGGCCGGGGTGGCGATCTGGCTGTGGCAGCAACGCCGCCTGCCCACCGTGCAGCTCGCGGGACTGCTGGGTGCGGCGCTGGTCCTGCAGTTCTTCCGCAGCCATTCGCCCGCGCTGCCGGTCGTGCTGGCGTTCGCGGTGATGCTGGTCGCGATGTGCGCGGCGGCACGCGGACCGGACTGGGACGTGCCCGTGCTGCGCTCGCTGCGGCGCCCCATTTCCTGGCTGGCCGGCATCAGCTACTGCCTGTACCTCGTGCACCAGCAACTCGGCTACGTGCTGGCGCGGGCGCTGAGCGAGGCCGGGGTGTCGCCGTGGTGGCTACGCTTGTCCCTGGTGCTGGGTGCCGTGGTGCTGCTGGCCTGGCTGCTCACCGTCTGTGTCGAACGGCCCGCGTACCGGGCGCTGACCCGGCGCCCCGCTGTGGCGTCCCCCACGGAGCCCGGCGGTGCGAGGTCCGTTCCTGTCGGTGGTGCGACCTAGCATGGACACCGCCGACGTGTTCGGCGTTCCACACTCCAGTCGAAGGGATCTCGGGTGGCTGACCGCCTTGTAGTCCGTGGCGCCCGTGAGCACAACCTGCGTGGCGTCGACATCGACCTACCCAGGGACAGTCTGATCGTGTTCACCGGCCTGTCCGGGTCGGGAAAGTCGAGCCTCGCGTTCGACACCATCTTCGCCGAGGGGCAGCGCCGCTACGTGGAGTCGCTGTCGGCGTACGCGCGGCAGTTCCTCGGGCAGATGGACAAGCCGGACGTCGACTTCATCGAGGGGCTCTCGCCCGCGGTGTCGATCGACCAGAAGTCCACGTCCCGCAACCCGCGCTCCACGGTCGGCACCATCACCGAGGTCTACGACTACCTGCGCCTGCTCTACGCCCGGGCGGGCAAGGCCCACTGCCCGCAGTGCGGCGAGGCGATCAGCAAGCAGACCCCGCAGCAGATCGTGGACCAGGTGCTCGACCTGGAGCAGGGCACCCGGTTTCAGGTCATCGCTCCGGTGGTGCGGGGGCGCAAGGGCGAGTACGTCGATCTGTTCGCGAACCTGCAACAGCAGGGCTACGCCCGCGTGCGCGTGGACGGCACGGTGCACCCGCTGGCGGAGCCGCCGAAGCTGAAGAAGCAGGAGAAACACGACATCGGCGTGGTCGTCGACCGCCTCACGGTCAAGGCGAGCGCCAAGCAGCGGCTCACCGACTCGGTCGAGACGGCGCTGCGCCTGGCCGACGGGCTGGTCGAGCTGGAGTTCGTGGACGTCGACGAGCACGATCCGCACCGCACCCGCGGGTTCTCGGAGAACCTGGCGTGCCCCAACGGTCACCCGCTGGAGATCGAGGACCTCGAACCGCGCTCGTTCTCGTTCAACTCGCCCTACGGCGCCTGCCCCGAATGCACGGGAATCGGGGTGCGCAAGGAGGTCGATCCCGAGCTGGTGGTGCTGGACGACGAGTTGTCACTGGCCGACGGCGCCATCGCCCCGTGGGCCGGGGGGCAGAGCGCCGAGTACTTCCAGCGGCTGCTGGAATCGCTCGCGACGACGCTCGGCTTCCGGATGGACACGCCGTGGCGCAAGCTGCCCGCCAAGGTGCAGAAAGCCGTCATGCACGGCGTGGACGACCAGGTCCACGTGCGCTACCGCAACCGGTACGGGCGGCAGCGCTCGTACTACGCGAGCTTCGAGGGCGTCATCCCGTTCCTGGAGCGGCGGCACGAGCAGACCGAGTCCGACTGGGCGCGCGAGCGCTACGAGGGCTACATGCGCGAGGTGCCGTGCCCGGCGTGCCAGGGCACCCGCCTCAAGCCCGAGATCCTCGCCGTGACGCTGGAACACGGCGAGCACGGCGAGCGCTCCATCGCGGAGGTCTGCGCGCTGTCCGTGGCGGAGGCGTCGGAGTTCCTCGACGGCCTGACCCTCGGCACCCGCGAGGCCATGATCGCCGGAGCGGTGCTGAAGGAGATCCAGGCCCGCCTGCACTTCCTGCTCGACGTGGGGCTCGACTACCTCTCGCTCGACCGCGCGGCCGGCACGCTCTCGGGCGGTGAGGCACAGCGCATCCGCCTCGCGACCCAGATCGGGTCGGGGCTCGTGGGCGTGCTGTACGTGCTGGACGAGCCGTCCATCGGCCTGCACCAGCGCGACAACCACCGGCTGATCGAGACCCTGACCCGGCTGCGCAGCCTCGGCAACACGCTGATCGTCGTGGAGCACGACGAGGACACCATCAAGTCCAGCGACTGGGTCGTCGACATCGGCCCGGGTGCGGGTGAGCACGGCGGCGAGATCGTCCACAGCGGGTCGTTCGCCAAGTTGCTGCGGAACAAGAAGTCGCTCACGGGCGACTACCTCGCGCGGCGGCGCGAGATCGAGATG
Source organism: Saccharomonospora piscinae (assembly GCF_005862235.1). GTDB lineage: Bacteria > Actinomycetota > Actinomycetes > Mycobacteriales > Pseudonocardiaceae > Saccharomonospora > Saccharomonospora piscinae. Next base: position 1,062,689 of record NZ_VCEK01000003.1, read on the forward strand.
CCGGCCGCGCGCAGGCCGGTGGATCGCAAGCGGCAGCTCACCGTGGTGGGGGCGCGGGAGAACAACCTGCGCAACATCGACGTGTCGTTCCCGCTCGGCTGCCTGATCTCGGTCACGGGAGTCTCCGGCTCGGGCAAGTCCACGCTCGTCAACGACATCCTGGCCACCGTGCTGGCCAACAAGTTGAACAACGCACGGCAGGTGCCGGGGCGGCACACGCGCGTGCGGGGGCTCGATCACGTCGACAAGCTCGTGCGCGTCGACCAGTCGCCCATCGGCCGCACGCCGCGGTCGAACCCCGCGACCTACACCGGCGTGTGGGACCACGTCCGCAAGCTGTTCGCCGCCACCACCGAGGCCAAGGTGCGCGGTTACCAGCCGGGCCGGTTCTCCTTCAACGTCAAGGGCGGCCGGTGCGAGGCGTGCGCGGGCGACGGCACCATCAAGATCGAGATGAACTTCCTGCCCGACGTCTATGTGCCGTGCGAGGTGTGCAAGGGCGCGCGCTACAACCGCGAGACGCTGGAGGTCCACTACAAGGGCAAGACGGTCTCCGAGGTGCTGGACATGCCGATCGAGGAGGCCGCCGAGTTCTTCGAGCCGATCAAGGCCATCCACCGGCACCTCCAGACACTGGTGGACGTCGGCCTCGGCTACGTGCGGCTGGGCCAGCCCGCCCCGACCCTGTCCGGTGGCGAGGCGCAGCGCGTCAAGCTCGCCAGCGAGTTGCAGAAGCGCTCGACGGGCCGGACGGTCTACATCCTCGACGAGCCCACCACCGGCCTGCACTTCGAGGACATCCGCAAGCTGCTCGGCGTGATCAACGGGCTGGTCGACAAGGGCAACACCGTGATGGTGATCGAGCACAACCTCGACGTCATCAAGACGTCCGACTGGCTGATCGACCTCGGCCCCGAGGGCGGCTCGGGTGGTGGCATGGTCATCGCGCAGGGCACGCCGGAACAGGTGGCGGCCGAGGACGGCAGCTACACCGGGCAGTTCCTCGCGCCGCTGCTGGAGGGCTAGGGACTCTCAGGGGGACGGGCAGGGTCGTGCGCTCGTCTCACGAGCGGCGGCCTGCGCCACCAGTGAGACGAGCGCGGGAGTGGTTGCCGGTCGTGTCCTAGACCGAAGCGGGTTGCTTCGATTCGGTGTTCTCCCCGTACTCCGCGGCCCGCTCGCCGGCGTGGTCGTCGACGAGCGTGGCCTCGTTGAACGGGTCGGCTCCGGTGATCACCCGGTTCAGTTGCTCGCGGTCCAGTTCCTTGGTCCACGATCCGATGAGGACGGTCGCCACGGCGTTGCCCGCGAAGTTGGTGAGCGCGCGGGCCTCCGACATGAACCGGTCGATGCCGAGGATGAAGCCGACCCCGTCCACCAGTTCGGGCCGGTGGGACTGGAGTCCGCCCGCCAGCGTGGCGATGCCCGCGCCGCTGACGCCAGCGGCGCCCTTCGACGCGATGATCATGAAGACGAGCAGCGAGATCTGCTCACCGATGCCGAGCGGGCTGCCCTGTGCGGTGGCGATGAACAGCGTGGCCATCGTCAGGTAGATGGCGGTGCCGTCCAGGTTGAACGAGTACCCCGTCGGCACGGTGATGCCGACGACGGGCTTGCTGACGCCCAGGTGCTCCATCTTGGCGATGAGCCGGGGCAGCGCCGACTCGGACGACGAGGTCGACACGATCAGCAGGAACTCCCGGCCGAGGTAGCCGAGCAGCCTGAAGATGTTCACCCTGGCGCCGAACCACAACACGGTGCCGAGCACGACGAACACGAACAGCACGCACGTCAGGTAGAAGCCGATCATGATGACGGCGAGGCTGCGCAGGGCTTCCCAGCCGGTCTCGCCCACGACGGCGGCGATCGCGCCGAAGGCGCCCACCGGAGCCACCCACATGATCATGGCGAGCACGCGGAACACCAGCCGCTGGATGTGCTCGATACCGCGCAGGATCGGCGCGCCCGCGCCTCCCATCTTCTGCAGCGCGAAGCCGACGAGCAGTGCCACGAGCAGCGTCTGCAACACCGAGCCCGCCGTGAAGGCCGAGACCATCGTCTCCGGGATGATGCCGAGCAGGAAGTCGACGGTGCCCTCACCGCCCTCGGCCTGCTCCTGGACCTGCGCGGCGGCGTCGGGGTCGAGCTGCATGCCCTCGCCCGGGTGCAGGATGTTGCCGACGACCAGGCCGATGCCCAGCGCGAAGGTCGACATCAGCAGGAAGTAGCCGACCGCCAGCAGGCCGACCTTGCCGACGGACGCGGCCTTCGCCACCGAGCCGATGCCGAGCACGATCGTGCAGAAGATGATCGGGCTGATCATCATCTTGATGAGGCTGACGAATCCCGATCCCAGCGGCTTGAGTTCGGTCGCCGCCTCGGGGGCCGCGAATCCGACGACGACACCGAGCACCACGGCGGCGATCACCGCGAGGTACAGGTAGTGCATACGGTCGCGACGCCTGGGCGCCTGTGCGGCCGTGGGCGACGGTCCAGGCAACGTTGCCTCCTCGGAGTTGTTCCGGCTTGCGAGTCACGACGACTATGGGCACCGCGTCCCCGCCGGTCACCGTTTCGTTCATTACGGTCGCGGACCGCGAGCGGGCGTGTGTTCTCATGTCCCGGTGCGCCGCTTCTCGCGTTCCTCCGTCACCGGCTCGTCGGGTCGGCGGTGGAGTGTCGCCAGGCAACTGCTGGTCATGCAGGTGGCGATGGTGAGTGTGCTGGTGCTCGGCGGTGCGGGTCTGGCCTATGTGGACGCGGCGAACACGGTGCGCGATCAGGCCACCGAGGAGGTCGTGTCGGTGGCGGTGACTCTCGCTGACTCGCCCGATGTGCGCCAGGCGGTGTCCTCGGCGGGCTCGGCGGACCCGAGCGCGGTGCTGCAGCCGTTCGCCGAGCAGGTCAGGGCCGACACGGGCGTCGACTTCATCACCATCATGGACCGCGACCGGACCCGGTTCACCCACCCCGACCCGCGGCGGATCGGCGAGCCGTTCATCGGCACCATCGGCCCTGCCCTGCACGGGCAGCTGTTCACCGAGACCTACACGGGCACTCTCGGACCGTCGGTGCGGGCGGTGGCGCCGGTGTTCACCGACGGCGAGGTGACCGCCATGGTGGCGGCCGGGATCACCGTCGAGGCGATCTCGGGTGAACTCGCCGAGCGGCTGCCCCCGGTGCTCGCGGTGGCGGCGGGCGTGCTGCTGGTGGGCATCGTCGGCAGTGTCGCGGTGAGCGACCGGCTGCGCAGGCAGACCCGGGGCGTGGCGCCGGAGGAACTGAGCCGCATGTTCGACTACTACGAGGCCATCCTGCACTCCGTGCGCGAGGGCCTGCTGCTGGTCGGGCGTGACGGCCGGGTGGTGTTGTGCAACGACGCCGCCGCCGAGCTGCTGGGCCTGTCGGACGACGTGCGGGGACTGCCCGTCGCCGAGCTGGGGCTGGCCGACGACCTGGCACGCACGATGGTGTCCGAGCGGGCGGCCGAGGACGAGCTGCACGTCACCGACACGCGCGTGCTGCTCGTCAACACCGTGCCCGTGCGCTCGCGGGACCGCGCGATGGGCAACGTCGTGACACTGCGGGATCACACCGAGTTGCAGTCGCTCACCGGCGAACTCGACACGGTCCGGGGGTTCGCCGAGTCGCTGCGCGCGCAGGCGCACGAGTCGGCCAACCGGCTGCACGCCGTGGTGTCCCTGGTGGAGCTGGGCCGCACGGAACAGGCGGTGAGCCTGGCCACCGCGGAGCTGCGCGCCGCGCAGGAACTCACCGACCGGGTGCTGGGCGCGGTGGGCGAGCCGGTGCTGGCGGCGCTGCTGCTCGGCAAGTCCAGCGAGGCAGCCGAACGCGGTGTCGAGCTGGTGCTCACCGGAGACACGGCACTGGAGGACACGAGCGCACTTCTCGACTCCCGCGATCTCATCACGGTGCTCGGCAACCTCGTGGACAACGCCGTGGACGCGGCCGTCGACACCGCGGCGGAGCGCACGCCCACGGTGACCGTCACCGTGCGGCGCGACGGCGCGGCCTTGCTCCTGCGGGTCGCCGACAGCGGGCCCGGCGTCGACCCCGCGGTGAGTTCGGACATCTTCCGGCGCGGCTGGTCCACGAAACCGGGCGGCGGCGAGGCGGGGCGCGGCCTCGGGCTGGCCCTCGTGGGGCAGACCGTGCGCAGGCTGGGCGGAACACTCACGACGACCAACGCCGAGGCCGGTGGTGCCGTCTTCACGATCCAGCTGCCCGTGCCCGCTGGGCACGACACTCGTGCCGACGGCGGAGGATCTCGCTGATGATCAGTGTGCTCGTGGTCGAGGACGACCCGGTGGCGGCCGAGGCGCATCGCGCCTACGTCGAGCGCGTGCCGGGTTTCACGGTCGCCGGTGTCGTTCACGCGGGCGGTGAGGCCGTGCGGTTCTGCGAACGTCACCGGGTCGAGCTCGTCCTGCTCGACTTCTACCTGCCGGACTCCCACGGGCTGGCGGTGTGCCAGGCGCTGCGCGCGGGGGGAGCCGCCGTGGACGTGATCGCCGTGACCTCGGCGCGTGACCTGTCCGTGGTCCGGGGTGCCGTGTCGGCGGGGGTGGTGCAGTACCTGCTCAAGCCGTTCACCTTTGCCGCGCTGCGGGACAAACTCGACAGCTACGCCCGGTTCCGGGAGCGGGTCGCCCGACCGGGACAGGCCAGTGGGCAGGCCGACATCGACCGGATGCTCGCCACGCTGCGGTCACCGGAGAAGGGGCCGCTGCCCAAGGGGATGAGCACGGCGACGCTCGACGCGGTCACCTCGGCACTCGCCGCCTCGGCCGACGGGCTGTCGGCCGCGGCCGTGGCGCAGGCCACCGGTGTCGCCAGGGTCACGGCCCGTCGCTATCTTGAGTACCTCGCCGACCATGGCCTTGCCCGCCGCAGCCCGCACTACGGGACGGTGGGCAGGCCCGAGGTTCGGTACGTGCCCGTCGGGCACGCGGAGGCCGGGAACGAGAACGAGGGGAACGGACGGCGATGAGCAAGTCGGCGGTGAGCACGGACGCGGCACCCGCTCCGGTGGCGGCGTACTCGCAGGCGGTCCGCAAGGGCAACATCCTGCAGGTCGCGGGGCAGGTGGGCATCGATCCCGCGACCGGGACCGTGGCCGACGGCGGGGTGGCCGCCCAGACCCGGCAGGTGTTCGCGAACCTGCGCGCCGTGCTCGACGCGGCGGGTGCCACGCTCGACGACGTCGTCATGATGCGCGCCTACCTGACCGACACCGCGCACTTCGCCGAGTTCAACGACGCCTACAACGAGCTCGTCGCCCACGGCGGCGAGGTTCCGCCCGCGCGCACCACGGTCTACGTGGGGCTGCCTGCGGGGCTGCTCGTGGAGATCGACGCCCTGGCCGTGCTCGACTGAACCGAAAGCCGTCAGTGGACCGGCCCGGTGTACTTCTCACCGGGGCCCTGGCCCGGCGGGTCCGGCACGGCGGAAGCCTCCCGGAACGCCCGCTGGAGTGACTGGAGACCGTCCCGCAGTGGTGCCGCGTGCAGGCCGAGATACTCGCTCGAGGCGGTGACCAGCCCGGCGAGCGCGGTGATGAGCCTGCGTGCCTCGTCCAGGTCGCGATGCGGGCTGGTGTCCGGCTCCTCGTCGGCGAGGCCGAGCCGTTCCGCCGCCGCCGACATCAGCATCACGGCCGACCTGCTGATGACCTCCACGCTGGGAATGCTCTGCAGGTCGCGCACGCCGGGGGAATCGTCGGCGGGGTCGGCAGCGTTGAAAGAGTCGTCTCGCACCTCTGGTACGATTCCACGTGCGACCAGCCTCCGAGAAATCGGGGGCCGCAAGTGGAGCCCCGCTCCCACCCGAGTCGCCGTCCGAGGCGGCCGGGTCCGGTCACGCGACGCGAGGGCGGTTTCGCCGCCCGGCGTGAGCGACAGTATCCGGTCCGTCCGGATGCCGATCGGATCGAGGGCCCCGCACACGGTACGAGTGTCGGGGCCCGTGGTATGTGGGCACCAGGTCGAGACAGCAGAACACGGCATTGGACCAAGGAGGCCCCATCAGCTCCGATACGCGCATCAACGAGCGCATCCGCGTCCCCGAGGTTCGCCTCGTGGGACCGAACGGTGAGCAGGTCGGCATCGTCCGTATCGAGGACGCGCTGCGGCTCGCCCAGGAGGCGGACCTCGACCTCGTCGAGGTGGCCCCGCAGGCACGCCCGCCGGTGGCGAAGCTCATGGACTACGGGAAGTTCAAGTACGAGAGTGCGCAGAAGGCCCGTGAGTCCCGCCGGAACCAGCAGCTCACCGTCATCAAGGAACAGAAGCTGCGTCCCAAGATCGACCCGCACGACTACGAGACGAAGAAGGGCCACGTGTCCCGCTTCCTCGAGGCGGGCAACAAGGTCAAGGTGACGATCATGTTCCGCGGTCGTGAGCAGTCGAGGCCGGAGCTCGGGTTCCGACTGCTGCAGCGGCTCGCTGACGACGTGGCCGAGCTGGGTTTCATCGAGTCGAAGCCGAAGCAGGACGGCCGCAACATGATCATGGTGCTGGCGCCGCACAAGAACGCCAAGGCGAAGTCGAAGGCGACGAAGGACGCGGGCGAGGGGTCGTGACGGTCCGCCGCCCGCACCCCGGGCGGTAGCCGGGCGTCACGGTCGAAACCCGTATCGCCACCACGCAGCAGCACACCGGTCCTCGGTGTGCTGTCGTCTGAAAGAGGGAAGTATGCCGAAGAACAAGACCCACAGCGGGATGTCGAAGCGCGTCCGCGTGACGGGCAGCGGCAGGATCCGGCGCCAGCAGGCGGGCCGCAGGCACCTGATGGAGAAGAAGTCGAGCCGGGTGACCCGCAGGCTCGAGGGCACAGCCGACGTCGCGGCCCCGGACCTGAACCGCGTCAAGCGCCTGCTCGGCCGCTGAGCACAGCCAGCTTCTCCGCAACTCACCGGGGCGCCCTGGACGCGCCCCCCGACACGACAGGATGGACCCGTGGCACGCGTCAAGCGGGCGGTCAACGCCCAGAAGAAGCGCCGCGCGACTCTCGAACTGGCCAGCGGCTACCGCGGTCAGCGTTCGCGCCTCTACCGCAAGGCGAAGGAGCAGAACCTCCACTCGCTGAACTACGCCTACCGGGACCGCCGTGCCCGCAAGGGCGACTTCCGCCAGCTGTGGATCACCCGGATCAACGCGGCGGCGCGCCAGAACGGGCTGACCTACAACCGCTTCATCCAGGGCATCAAGGCCGCGGGTGTCGAGGTCGACCGCAAGATCCTCGCCGAGCTGGCCGTGAACGACGCCGCGGCGTTCACCTCGCTGGCCGACGTCGCGAAGCAGAACCTGCCGTCCGACGTGAAGAAGTCGGCCTGAGCACCCAGCACTCCCGACCCGGGGATGCCCTGTTCACACACAGGACACCCCGGGTCGTTGCCGCGCGCCGCCTGACGCGGCGTACGCAGCGCGAGGAAACGGGCCGGTTCCTGGCCGAGGGTGCGCAGGCCGTCCGTGAGGCGTTGCGGTACGGCCGGGTACACGAGGTGTTCGCGACCGAGGCCGCGACCGGTCGGCACGCCGAACTCGTGGCCGAGGCGCCCGTGCTCTCGCCGATCACCGTCCGTGCGGCGGAACTGCTGTCGGAGACCGTGTCTCCGCAGGGCATCGTGGCGGTGTGTGACACGGTCACGGTGTCCCTGACCGACGCGCTCGCCGGGCGGCCCCGGCTGGTGGCAGTGCTCGCCGGCATCGCCGATCCCGGCAACGCCGGTACGGTGCTGCGCGTCGCCGACGCCGCGGGTGCCGACGCCGTGGTGTTCGCGGGCACGAGCGTGGACGTGCACAACGGCAAGTGCGTACGCGCCTCGACGGGAAGCCTGTTCCACCTTCCGGTCGCGGTCGAACCGGATGTCGGCACCGCGCTCGGAGCGTGCCGGGAGGCGGGGCTCACGACGATCGCCGCCGACGGCCGTGCCGAGGCCGATCTGACCACGGCCGAGGGGCTCGACCGGCCGACCGCGTGGCTGTTCGGCAACGAGGCCCACGGCCTCGACGACGCGGTGCTGGCGCGTGCCGACCGCGCGGTCCGGGTCCCGCTGTACGGCAGGGCGGAAAGTCTCAACCTGGCCACGGCGGCCGCCGTGTGCCTCTACACCAGTGCGGTGCGGCACCACTCCTGACGGAGGGTGACCGAGGGGCGGCGGCGGTACTCACCTAGAATTCGCTGCGAGTACCGCTGACGTGCGCTCACGCTCGCGTACAGCCCATGTCACCGTGGAGCGGACGTTCGAGGAGCTATGTCCGAAGCCTTGGAGAATCCGGCCGACAGGGTCGAGCCCGAGAAGTTGACCGCGGCCGTCGAGGCGGCCGAACAGGAGTTCGCGTCCGTTGCGGATCTCGACGCCCTCGCGGCGGTGAAGCCCGCTCACTTCGGCGACCACGCGCCGCTGTCACTGGCCCGTCGCGCGATCGGGTCGCTGTCCAAGGAACAGAAGGCCGAAGCCGGCAAGCGGGTCAACGAGGCGCGCACCCGGGTGCAGGCGGCGTTCGACGAGCGCAAGGCGGTGTTGCAGGCCGAGCGGGACGAGCACGTGCTGCGTGCGGAGGCCGTCGACGTGACACTGCCGTGGGACCGGGTTCCCCGGGGCGCGCGGCATCCGATCACCACGATCGCCGAACGGGTCGCCGACGTGTTCGTCGGCATGGGGTACGAGATCGCCGAGGGTCCCGAACTCGAGGCGGAGTGGTTCAACTTCGACGCCCTCAACTTCGGCAAGGATCACCCGGCGCGGCGGATGGCCGACACGTTCCACGCGGCACCCGAGGGTTCCAACCTCGTGCTGCGCACCCACACGTCGCCCGTGCAGGCGAGGGCGCTGCTGCACCGGGACCTGCCCGTCTACATCGTGTGCCCCGGCCGGACGTTCCGCACCGACGAGCTGGACTCCACCCACACGCCCGTGTTCCACCAGGTCGAGGGGCTGGCCGTGGACCAGGGCCTGACGATGGCCCACCTGCGCGGCACGCTCGACGCCTTCGCGAAGGCCATGTTCGGCGCGGACTCGGGCACGCGGTTCCGGCCGCACTTCTTCCCGTTCACCGAGCCCTCGGCCGAGGTCGACGTGTGGTTCCCGGAGAAGAAGGGCGGCCCGGGCTGGGTCGAGTGGGGCGGATGCGGCATGGTCAACCCGAACGTGCTCCGGGCGTGCGGAGTCGATCCCGACGTGTACTCGGGTTTCGCGTTCGGCATGGGCCTCGAACGGACGCTGATGTTCCGCAACGGCATCCCCGACATGCGCGACATGGTGGAGGGGGATGTGCGGTTCACGCGCCCCTTCGGAACGGAGGCATGAATGGCGAAGGATGGTCTGCGTCGTCATGTGTGCCGACCGGGTGCGGGTGTCCCGCAGGTAACGGAGGCGCGGATGGCGAAGGATGGTCTGCGTCGTCATGTGTGCCGACCGGGTGCGGGTGTCCCGCAGGAAACGGAGGCGTGAATGAGGATTCCCGTCAGTTGGCTGAGAGAGCACCTGGACCTCGGTGAGGAGGTCAGCACCGACGACATCGCCGACGCCTTCGTGAATCTGGGTATCGAGGTCGAGGGTGTCGACCGGGTGGGCGAGATCGAAGGCCCGCTCGTGATCGGGCGCGTCGTCGAGATCGAGGAACTCACCGACTTCAAGAAGCCCATCCGGTACTGCCGGGTCGACGTGGGCGGCGTCGAGGAGGCGGGCGAGGACGAGGAGATCGATCCGACCCGGCCGCCCACGAACGGCATCATCTGCGGCGCCACCAACTTCGCCGAGGGCGATCTGGTGGTCGTCGCACTGCCGTCGGCGGTGTTGCCGGGCGGGTTCGCGATCTCGGCCCGCAAGACCTACGGGCGGGAAAGCGAGGGCATGATCTGCTCGGTGCGCGAGCTGGGGGTCGGCGACGATCACGCCGGCATCCTGGTGCTGCCCTCGGGCACGGCGAGTCCCGGTGACGACGCGCGCGAGGTACTCGACCTCGTTGACGAGGTGCTGGAGCTGACCCCGACGCCCGATCTCGGACACGCGTTGTCGGTCCGGGGACTGGCCCGGGAACTGGCGTGTGCGTTCGACGTGCCGTACGGCGATCCCGCCCACGTCGACGTGCCCGAGGGTGAGGGGGACGTGTGGCCGGTGCGGATCGAGGATCCGCAGGGCTGCCGCCGGTTCGTGCTGCGCAGGGTCACCGGAGTGGACGCGGGAGCGCCCACTCCCTGGTGGATCCAGCGGCGCTTGCTGCTGGCCGGAATGCGGCCGATCTCGCTCGCGGTGGACGTCACCAACTACGTGATGCTGGAGCTCGGCCACCCGCTGCACGCGTTCGACACCGGAGCGGTGAAGGGCGATCTGGTGGTCCGGCGGGCGAAGCCGGGCGAGACGCTGACCACACTGGACGACCTCGAGCGGACGCTGGACCCCGAGGACGTGGTGATCGCCGACGACAGCGGTGTCATCTCCCTGGCCGGCACGATGGGCGGCGCGAGTACGGAGATCCGCACCGACAGCACCGACGTGCTGCTGGAGGCGGCGCACTGGGATCCGGCCGCGGTCAGCCGGACCGCGCGCAGGCACGCCCTGTTCTCCGAGGCGGCGCGGCGGTTCGAGCGGTTCACCGACCCGGAGTTGTGTGCGGCGTCCGTCGAGGTCGCGGCCCGCCTGTTGCGGCAGTACGGCGACGGCAGCATCCGGCCGGGACGGACGGACGAGGGGCACGTCGAGCCCCCCGAGGCCATCACGATGCCGATCAGCCTGCCCGACCAGGTGGCCGGCGTGCGGTTCGATCGTGGCGTCACGGTGCGCAGGCTGACCCAGATCGGATGCCGGGTACAGGTCGGCACCGGTGACGACGGAACGGCTGTGGTCACCGCCGTGCCGCCGAGCTGGCGTGGCGACCTCGTGCAGCCTGCCGACCTCGTCGAGGAGGTGCTGCGGCTGGAGGGCTACGACCTGATTCCGTCGGAGCTGCCCGCGGCACCGGCGGGGCGCGGTCTGACCGCCGCGCAGCGGCGCAGGCGTGCGGTGTCGCGTGCCCTCGCCGAAGCCGGGTACGTGGAGGTGCTGCCGTTCCCGTTCGTCGCGGACTCGGTCTGGGACGATCTCGGACTGCCCGAGGACGATCCGCGCCGCCGGACGGTCACCGTGCTCAATCCGCTGGAGTCGGAGAAGAACCGGCTGACGACATCGCTGCTGCCGGGCCTGCTCGACACCGTGCAGCGCAACCTTTCCCGCGGTTTCCGCGACGTCGCGCTCTACCACGTCGGCCAGGTCGTGCTGCCGGGTCAGCACCAGGTCGCGGCCCCCGATCCCGGGGTGGCCGGGCGTCCGTCCGACGCCGACCTCGCCGCGCTCGAACAGGCGGTGCCGGAGCAGCCGCTGCACGTGGCCGTGGTGCTCACCGGGGAACGCCGCCGTTCCGGCTGGTGGGGACGCGGGGAGCAGGCCACCTGGGCGGATGCGGTTCAGGCCGCGCGCCTGGTGGCCGAGGTCGCCGCCGCGGACGTGGAGGTCGAGTCGGCCGAGGTGATGCCGTGGCATCCGGGCCGTTGCGCGCGGTTCTCGGTCGACGGCACGACCGTCGGGTACGCGGGCGAGCTGCACCCCAAGGTCGTCGAGCGCTGGGGCCTGCCGAAGCGGACCGTGGCGATGGAGCTGGATCTCGACGCGCTGCCGGTGGTGGAACACCGGCCCGCGCCGTCGATCTCGGCGTTCCCGCCGGTGCTGCTCGACGTCGCCCTGGTCGTGGACGCCGATGTGCCGTCGGCCGAGCTGGCCGCGATCCTGCGCGAGGGCGCGGGCGAGCTCGTCGAGGACGTGTCGCTGTTCGACCTCTACACCGGCGAGCAGGTCGGCGAGGGCAAGCGGTCGCTGGCCTACTCGCTGCGCTTCCGCGCGCCTGACCGCACGCTGACCGTGGAGGAGGCGACGAAGGCGCGCGACGCCGCCGTCGCCGCCGCGGGCGAGCGTGTCGGCGCGGTACTGCGTGGCTGACTAGTCGGTGCGGTGCGGTCGTCCGGGTGGGTGGCCGCACCGCATCAGCTCAGGTGCCGCAGTGCTTCCCTGCGTGACAGCGGTGCCAGTTCGGGGTGCTCGGACACGTAGTTCCGTACCCACGCGGGGTTCGAACGCGAGTACTGCCGCAGTGCCCAACCGACGGCCTTGCGAAGGAAGAAGTCGGGATCTCCCGCGGTGGCGTCCAGGCACTCGGCGAGCAGCGCGGTGTCGGTACGGGGTCCCGATGCGTTCTGGCTCAGCACCGCCGCGCGGCGTCGCCACAGGTCGTGCCCGTGTGCCCAGCGTCGTACAACCGGGGCCACAGTGCCGGGGTCGCCGCGCAGGATCGGGCCGAGGCGGTTGATCGCGATCTCGTCGACGAAGTCCCACCAGGCGCCCGTCACGACGAGATGTTCGTAGAGGGGCAGTGCCTCGGCGGTCTGCCAGCGCGCGTGTGCGCGGTGACCCGTGATGTCGATCGCGAGCGAGCGTTCCTCCCGGTAGGCGGCGTGGTCCCACAGCGTCAGCACGGCCCGGCGCCAGCTCGCGCGATCCGGCAACGGATGGTCGGCGACGACGCGCCGCGCCAGCTGTCTGCGCTGCGGTGTGGGCACACCCCGAAACGGCAGCTCCGACTTCATGTACTCCCGCATTCGCGGTGCTCGCTGCGGGTCGGCGAGCTGGGCCAGACCGTCGCGCGCGGCGTGGACCAGGGTGTCCGGGCCTGGTGGGCTGATCCCGCTGTTCGACACGAGCGTCACCTGTTCCGGGAACTGTGTGGGACGAGGTGACTCGATACTATCGAACACCTGAGCGAACGGCAGGGTTTCGGGGGCGGGTTTGAGTGATATTGCGGGGGGATGCATAATCATGCGTATGACGGTGAAGGTAGCGGTGGCCGGCGCGACCGGCTACGCGGGCGGCGAGCTGCTGCGGATCCTGCTCGCGCATCCACACGTCGAGGTCGGTGCGCTCACGGCCGCGAGCAGCGCGGGTACCGTGCTGGGGCAGCATCAGCCACACCTCGGCCCGTTGGCCGACCGCCTCGTCCAGGACACCACGGCGGACACGCTGGCAGGTCACGACGTGGTGTTTCTCGCGTTGCCGCACGGCCATTCCGGTGCCATCGCCGCGGAACTGGGCGAGGGCACCGTGGTGATCGACCTCGGGGCCGACCACCGCCTCACGGCTTCGGCCGACTGGCAGCGCTGGTACGGCGGAGAGCACGCGGGTACCTGGCCCTACGGGCTGCCCGAGTTGCCGGGGCAGCGCGAGCAGCTCACCCGCGCCAACCGCGTGGCCGTCCCCGGCTGCTTTCCCACGGGCGCTTCGCTCGCGCTCGGCCCCGCCCTGGCCGCCGGGTTCGTCGAACCGGACGTCGCCGTCGTCGCCGTGACCGGAACGTCGGGTGCGGGCAAGAGCCTCAAGCCGCACCTGCTCGGTGCCGAGGTGATGGGGTCGGCCAGCGCGTACGGCGTCGGTGGTGCGCACCGGCACACCCCGGAGTTCGTGCAGAACCTCAGTGTGATCGCGGGTGAGCGGGTGGCGGTGTCCTTCACCCCGGTGCTGGCACCGATGCCGCGCGGCATTCTCACGACGGCGAGCGCGCCGCTGGTGGGGGACACCGGCGTCGACACCATCCGGGCCGCCTACGAGAAGGCCTACGCCGACGAGCCGTTCGTCACGCTTCTGCCCGAAGGGGCATGGCCCACCACGGGTGCCACGGTGGGCTCCAACCGGGTGTTGCTCCAGGTGGCGATCGACGACGACGCCCGGCGCCTCGTCGTGGTCGCCGCGCTCGACAACCTCACCAAGGGCACGGCGGGCGCGGCCGTGCAGTCGATGAACCTCGCTCTCGGGCTGCCGGAGACGGTCGGCCTGCCGCTGACGGGAGTCGCACCATGACGGTCACCACACCACGCGGGTTCCGGGCGGGCGGCGTCGCGGCCGGGCTCAAGTCCAGCGGCCGGCCCGACGTCGCACTCGTCGTCAACGACGGGCCGTCGGACGTCGCCGCCGCCGTGTTCACCGCCAACCGCTGCAAGGCCAATCCCGTGCTGTGGAGTGAGCAGGTCATGGCAGATCGCCGTGCCAGGGCGGTCGTGCTCAACTCCGGCGGCGCCAACTGCTACACCGGGCCGCAGGGTTTCCAGACCACACACGCGTCGGCGGAGCTGGTCGCCGGGAAGCTGGGCATCGGGGCCGTCGACGTGGTCGTGTGTTCGACCGGGCTGATCGGCGAGCAGCTCGACCGGGCGGCGCTCACCTCCGGTATCGACGCGGTGACGGAGCGGCTCTCCGGCAGCGGTGGCGAGGCGGCGGCCGAGGCCATCATGACCACGGACACCCGCAGCAAGCAGGTGGTGCGGCAGGGCTCCGGCTTCGCGATCGGTGGCATGGCCAAGGGCGCGGGCATGCTCGCGCCCGCGCTCGCCACCATGCTCGTCGTCATCACCACCGATGCCGAGATCGACGCCGACACCGCCGAGGGGGCATTGCGCGCCGCGACCCGCGCCACGTTCGACCGGCTGGACTCCGACGGATGTATGTCCACCAACGACACCGTGCTGCTGATGGCCAGCGGTGCCTCGGGAACGTCTCCCGAGGCGGGGGAGTTCACGGCGCTGCTCACCGAGGTGTGTCACGACCTCGCACAGCAGCTGCTCGGTGACGCCGAGGGCGCCGAGCACGACATCACGATCGAGGTGCGGAACGCGGCCACGGAGGACGACGCGCTCGCCGTCGGCAGGGCGGTCGCCCGGAGCAACCTGTTCAAGACCGCGGTGTACGGAAAGGACCCGAACTGGGGACGCATCCTCGCCGCGGCGGGGACCACCGAGGCGGCGTTCGATCCCGGTGCGCTCGACGTGGCCTTCAACGGAGTGTGGATCTGCCGCGACGGGGCTCCGGGGGACAGCCGCGACAAGGTGGATCTGTCGGCCCGCGCGGTCGAGGTCACCGTGGACCTGAAGGCGGGCACCGAGTCCGCGACGATCTGGACCAACGACCTCACGGTCGCCTACGTACACGAGAACTCGGCGTACTCGACATGACCGGTAATCCCTCGCTCGTCCCGGCCGACGACCGGCTGGCCACCGCCGCCGAGAAGGCGGGCGTCCTCGTCGAGGCGCTGCCCTGGTTGCAGCGGTTCCACGGCGCCACGGTCGTCGTGAAGTACGGCGGCAACGCCATGGTCGACGACACCCTGAAACGGGCCTTCGCTCAGGACATGGTGTTTCTCCGGCTGGCGGGCCTGCGACCCGTGGTCGTGCACGGCGGCGGCCCGCAGATCACGGCGATGCTCGACCGGGTGGGCATCCCCGGCGAGTTCAGGGGCGGCCTGCGCGTCACGACCCCCGAGACGATGGACATCGTCCGGATGGTGCTCGTCGGTCAGGTCAGCCGGGAACTGGTGGGACTCGTCAACGCGCACGGGCCGTACGCGGTCGGTATCTCCGGTGAGGACGCGCGCCTGTTCACGGCCGAACGCAAGCGGGCGACCGTCGACGGCGAGGCGGTGGACATCGGTCTCGTCGGCGAGGTGGCCGACGTCAATCCCGACGCCGTCCTCGACATCGTGAACGCGGGGCGCATCCCGGTGGTCTCCACGGTCGCGCCCGATGTGGACGGTGTCGTCCACAACGTCAACGCCGACACGGCGGCGGGAGCGCTGGCCGCCGCGCTCGGAGCCGAGAAGCTGGTCGTGCTCACCGACGTGGAGGGGTTGTACGCGGACTGGCCCGACCGTTCGTCGCTGGTGGACCGGATCGACGCCGACGCGCTCGACCGGCTGCTGCCCGGTCTCGCCAGCGGCATGATCCCGAAGATGGAGGCGTGCCTGCGTGCCGTCCGGGGCGGTGTGCGCCGCGCCCACGTGATCGACGGAAGGCTGGCTCACTCGGTGCTGCTGGAGGTGTTCACCTCTCGCGGGGTCGGAACCATGGTGCTGCCGGGGAAGGACGATGACGATGTCGAATGAGGACGCGCGGACGCGGTGGCAGGCCGCGATGATGAACAACTATGGCGTCCCGCAGCTGAGTCTCGTGCGCGGCGAGGGCGCCACCGTGTGGGACGCCGACGGGCGCCGCTACCTCGACCTGACGACCGGCATCGCGGTCAACGCACTCGGCCACGCTCACCCCGCGGTGGTCTCGGCGGTGACCCGGCAGATCGCCACGATCGGCCACACGTCGAACCTGTACATCAACGAGCCGGCGCTGGCTCTCGCGGAACGCCTGCTCGACCTCGCCGGTGCCGGTGACGGCTCGGTGCTGTTCTGCAACTCCGGCGCCGAGGCGCTGGAGACGGCGTTCAAGCTGGCGCGCCGCACCGGTCGCGGCAGGGTCGTGGCCACCGAGGGCGGCTTCCACGGCCGGACCATGGGCGCGTTGTCGCTGACCGGGCAGGAGGCCAAGCGCACCCCGTTCGAGCCGCTGGTCCCGGGCGTGGCTCACGTTCCCTACGGGGACGTGGCCGCGCTGGAGGAGGCTGTCGACGGGGACACCGCCGCGTTCGTCGTGGAACCGATCCAGGGTGAGGGCGGCGTGGTCGTTCCCGACGACGGCTACCTCAGGGCGGCCAGGGAGATCACCACCCGCCACGGAGCCCTGCTTGTGGTGGACGAGGTCCAGACCGGTGTCGGCCGGACGGGCCGTTGGTTCGGCTACCAGCACGAGGACGTCAGGCCGGACGTGGTCACCCTGGCGAAGGGACTGGGTGGTGGCCTGCCCCTCGGGGCGTGCCTCGCGTTCGGCGACGCCGCGAACCTGCTCGAACCCGGACAACACGGCACCACGTTCGGCGGCAATCCGGTGTGCTGCGCGGCGGGACTCGCCGTGCTCGACACCATCGCCTCGAACGGTCTGCTGGAGCACACGGCCTCGCTCGGCAAGGAGATCGCGGCGGGCGTCGAGCGCCTCGATCACCCCGTGGTGCGGAGCGTGCGTGGCGCCGGTCTCCTGCTCGGCATCGCGCTGGCTGAGCCGAGCGCCCGTGCGGTCGCCGCCGCGGCACAGCACGCCGGGTTCCTCGTCAACCCGGTGCAACCGGACGTGGTCCGGCTGGCTCCGCCGCTGATCGTGAGCCGGGACCAGGCCGAGACGTTCCTCGCCGCGCTCCCGGGCGCGCTCGACACCGTGATCCAGAAGGACGACTGACATGCCCCGCCACTTCCTCCGCGACGACGATCTCACCCCGGCCGAGCAGGCCGCGGTGCTCGACCTCGCGGCCGAACTCAAGCAACACCCCTACGGCGACGCGCTGGCCGGGCCGAAATCGGTCGCGGTGATCTTCGAGAAGAACTCGACCCGGACCCGCTTCTCGTTCGAGGTCGGTATCACCCAGCTCGGCGGCCATGCCGTCGTCGTGGACGGCCGGAGCATGCAGCTGGGTCGTGAGGAGACTCTCGGCGACACCGCACGGGTGCTGTCGCGGTACACCGATCTCGTGGTGTGGCGCACGTCGGGGCAGGTCCGCATCGACGAGTTCGCGGCCGCGTCGGCGGTGCCGGTCGTCAACGCGCTCACCGACGAGTTCCATCCCTGCCAGATCCTCACCGACCTGTTCACCGTGCGGGAGCGCAAGGGCGCACTCGCCGGTCTGACGCTCACCTACCTCGGCGACGGCGCCAACAACATGGCGCACTCGCTGCTGCTCGGTGGGGTCACGGCCGGGATGCACGTGCGGATCGCCGCCCCCGAGGGGTTCCATCCCCTGCCGTGGGTGCTGGACGCCGTCGCCAAGCGCGCGGCCGAGACCGGCGGTAGTGCCTCGGTGTTCACCGACCCGCACGCGGCCGTCGACGGCGCCGACGTGGTCACCACCGATGCCTGGACCTCGATGGGGCAGGAGGACGACGGCAGAGACCGGGTGCGGCCGTTCCTGCCGTACCAGGTCAACGGCGAGCTGCTCGCCAGAACCGGAACGGACACCATCGTGCTCCACGACCTTCCCGCGCACCGGGGCATGGAGATCACGGACGAGGTGATCGACGGGCCTGCCAGTGCGGTGTGGGACGAGGCCGAGAACCGGTTGCACGCCCAGAAGGCGTTGCTGGTGTGGTTGTCGCGGCAGGAGCGACGATGACGGCACAGCACCACCGGGCTCCCGTCGGCGGGGGGATGAACCGGGCGCGGCGGCACGCACGGATCACGGAGCTGGTCGCCGGCATGGCGATTCGCAGCCAGACCGAGCTGGCCCGGCTGCTCGCCGACGACGGCATCGAGGTCACCCAGGCGACGCTGTCCCGGGACCTGGACGAGCTGGGTGCGGTGAAACTCAGGGGCGCGGACTCGGGCGCCGCGGTCTACGTGATTCCCGAGGACGGCAGTCCCGTACGCGGTGTGCAGGGTGGCACGGCGCGGCTGTCGAGGTTGCTCGCCGAGTTCATGGTCTCGGCGGACGCCTCGGGCAACCTGATGGTGCTGAGGACCCCTCCCGGCGCGGCGCAGTTCCTGGCCAGCGCCATCGACAGGGCGGCACTGGAGGAGGTCGTCGGCTCGATCGCCGGCGACGACACGATCGCGGTGATCGCCAGAGAACCGCTGACGGGCTCGGAACTGGCCGAGCGGTTCAGCGTACTGGCGCAGCGGTCGTCCATTGCGGACATGAACGTGAGTGAGGAGAAGGACAATGACTGAGCGGGTGGTGCTCGCGTACTCGGGCGGGCTCGACACCTCCGTGGCGATCGGCTGGATCGCCGAGGAGACCGACGCGGAGGTCGTGGCCGTGGCCGTCGATCTCGGCCAAGGCGGCGAGGACCTGGACATCGTCCGGCAGCGCGCGCTCGACTGCGGAGCGGTGGAGGCGGTCGTCGCCGACGCTCGTGAGGAGTACGCCGACGAGTACTGCCTTCCCGCGCTGCAGGCCAACGCGCTCTACATGGACCGCTACCCGCTGGTGTCCGCGCTGTCCCGCCCGCTGATCGTGAAGCACCTCGCCGAAGCGGCGAAGTACCACGGCGCCACCACCGTCGCGCACGGCTGCACGGGCAAGGGCAACGACCAGGTGCGGTTCGAGGTCGGTATCGGTGCGCTCGCGCCCGACCTCAAGGTGATCGCGCCGGTCCGCGACTACGCGTGGACGCGGGAGAAGGCCATCGCCTACGCCGAGGAGCGCAACCTGCCCATCGACGTCACCAAGAAGTCGCCGTTCTCCATCGACCAGAACGTGTGGGGCCGGGCGGTCGAGACCGGCATCCTCGAGGACCTGTGGAACGAGCCGCCCAAGGAGGTCTACGCGTACACGCAGGACCCGACGGTGCACTTCCAGGCGCCCGACGAGGTGGTCATCGGCTTCGACAAGGGCGTGCCCGTCGCCATCGACGGCAAGCCGGTCACCGTGTTGCAGGCCGTCGAGGAGATGAACCGCCGTGCCGGTGCGCACGGCATCGGCAGGCTCGACATGGTCGAGGACCGGCTCGTGGGCATCAAGAGCCGGGAGGTCTACGAGGCACCGGGTGCCATCGCGCTGATCACCGCGCACCAGGAACTGGAGAACGTCACCGTCGAGCGTGACCTCGCGCGGTTCAAGCGGCAGGTCGAGCAGCGGTGGGGCGAGCTGGTCTACGACGGCCTGTGGTTCTCGCCGCTCAAGGACGCGCTCGACGGCTTCGTCTCGAAGGCACAGGAGCACGTCACCGGCGAGATCCGCATGATCCTGCACGGCGGCACCGCCACCGTCACCGGGCGGCGCAGCGCCGAGTCGCTGTACGACTTCAACCTCGCCACCTACGACGAGGGCGACACGTTCGACCAGTCGCTGGCCAAGGGCTTCGTGCAGCTGTGGGGCCTGCCCAGCAAGATCGCCGCGAAGCGGCAGCAGAGCAAGAGCAACTGAGACCGCACTGACACCGCCGCGAGGCACGGGAGGACGACACGATGAAGCTGTGGGGCGGCCGGTTCGCCGGCGGACCGGCCGAGGCGATGGCGGCGCTGTCCGCCTCGACCCACTTCGACTGGCGGCTGGCGCCCTACGACATCGCGGGCTCCCGGGCCCACGCCCGGGTGCTCCGCCGGGCGGGCCTGCTCGACGACGGTGAGCTCGACGCGATGCTCGCCGCGCTCGACCGCCTGGCGAAGGACGTCGAGTCGGGGCAGTTCACCCCGACCGTCGCCGACGAGGACGTCCACACCGCGCTGGAGCGTGGCCTCCTGGAACGCGCGGGGGACGAGCTGGGCGGCAAGCTCCGCGCGGGCCGCTCACGCAACGACCAGGTGGCCACGCTGTTCCGCATGTGGCTGCGGGACGCGGCACGGCGGATCGCCTCCGGCACGCTCGACGTCGTCGACGCGCTCGTCGACCAGGCCGAACGGCATCCGGAGGCGGTACTGCCGGGCCGTACCCACCTGCAGCACGCGCAGCCGGTGTTGTTGGCACACCACCTTCTGGCTCACGCCCAGGCCCTGCTGCGTGATCTCGGCAGGCTCACCGACTGGGACGCCCGGACGGCGGAGTCACCGTACGGATCGGGCGCCCTCGCGGGTTCGTCGCTCGGGCTCGATCCGGACGCGGTCGCCCACGAACTGGGCTTCGTCTCGTCGGTGGACAACTCCATCGACGGCACGGCCTCCCGCGACTTCGCCGCCGAGTTCGGGTTCGCGCTCGCGATGCTGGGCGTCAACCTCTCCCGGCTGGCGGAGGAGGTCATCATCTGGAACACCGCCGAGTTCTCGTACGTCACGCTCGACGACGCGTGGGCCACCGGTAGTTCGATCATGCCGCAGAAGAAGAACCCCGACGTGGCCGAGCTGACCCGGGGCAAGGCGGGACGGCTGGTCGGCAACCTCACCGGCCTGCTCGCCACACTCAAGGCGCAGCCGCTGGCCTACAACCGCGACCTGCAGGAGGACAAGGAGCCGGTCTTCGACTCCGTCGAGCAGCTGGAACTCCTGCTGCCCGCCATCGCGGGAATGGTCGGCACACTCACCTTCCACACCGGCAGGCTGGCAGAGCTCGCCCCGGCCGGGTTCACGCTCGCCACCGACGTGGCCGAGTGGCTCGTGCGCCAGGGGGTGCCGTTCCGCGCGGCGCACGAGGCGGCGGGCGAGTGCGTGCGCGTGGCCGAGACGCGCGGTGCCGGGCTCGACGAGCTCACCGACGACGAGCTGGCCGCAGTGCATCCCGCGTTGTCCCCGGCCGTGCGCGAGGTGCTCACGATCGAAGGGTCGGTGTCCTCGCGCGACGCGCGCGGAGGCACGGCCCCGCAGCGCGTCGCGGAGCAGCGGGATCGGCTCGTGTCGAGGCTCGCCGCGGTGCGGGAGTGGGCAGAGCGGCCCCCGTCGGCGCCACCGTTAGGCTGATCCCGCAGGGGCAGGCGAGGGGAGCGCTGTGACGGACGAGGTCGCCACGGGCCGGGTACTCCGGCGCGACCAGCTCGCGATCGATCCCGTCGAGCTGGCGCTGAGCCTGCTCGGCACCGAGCTGGAGTCACGCAGCGAACAGGGCACGGTGCGGGTCCGGCTCGTCGAGGTGGAGGCGTATCGCGGGCTGGACGACCCGGCCTCGCACTGCTATCGCGGTCGCACGCCCCGCAACGAGGTGATGTGGGGCCCGGCCGGGCATCTGTACGTGTACTTCGTGTACGGCATGCACTTCTGCGCCAACGTCGTGGGTCTGCGTGACGGCGAGCCCGGTGCGGTGCTGCTGCGTGCGGGCGAGGTGCTGGAGGGCCGGGACCTCGCCCGCACCCGCCGCCCCACGGCGAGAGGCGGCGGACTGGTCGCGAAGGGGCCTGCGGTGCTGACGTCCGTGCTGGGCCTCGAACGCGCCCACAACGGACTCGACCTCACCGATCCCGGATCGCCGATCCGGTTGCTCAGCGGCGAGCCGGTGCCTCCGGAGTGCCTCCGCTCGGGACCCCGGGTCGGTGTCGCCGCCGCCAAGGAGGTGCCGTGGCGGTTCTGGGTCGACGGCTCGCCCGCGGTCAGTGCCTACCGCCGTAACGGCCGTGCCCGCCCCCGGTCCTGACGTCGCGGGGCCGGCCGGTCAGCCGCGAGCGGTCTTCTCGCCGTGCCAGGCCCGGTACTCCGCGGCCAGCCACGGACCCAGGTCCTCGATGAGAACGCGCAGCGTGTCGTCATGGGCCGTGGAATGGACGCCGGTGGCAGCGGCAAGGCGCAACTGGCCCGCTCGCGCGGGGTAGTACCGTCCGGTGATCGCTGCGGCCTCGTCGAGGTCGCTGGTCCAGCCACCCCACCGTGGCATCACGAGGGTGAACCCGGTGCGGACGAGCCGGCGGCCGACACTGCGTGCCAGTGCCTCGCGATCGGTGTCCGGCCGCGCCAATCGTGCCTGCCACTGGGGCAGCAGGCGCGCGAGGTCGCCGTTGGTCTCCCTGGCGAGCAGCGAGGTGGGCCGATACTGCGGCAGGTGCTCGGCGAGGTCGTCGCCGAGCAACGGCGTACACAGGCAGGCGACGAAGAACCCACCGTCGTGGCGTTCGCGCTCGCTGAGCAGCTCGGCCGCCTCGGCCAGGTTGAGCGCCGCCCCGTCGATCTGGGCGAACTCACGGTCGAGCACCGTCGCGACGTGGTCCGCGTCGGCCCGGTCGGCGGCGTCGGGAGCGTGCCGGAGCGCGAGCAGGACGTCGAGGTCGGAGTGACCGGGCACGGCGGTGCCGCGCGGCACGCTGCCGTACAGGTAGGCGCTGTGCAGCCGCGTGGCCCCGAAGACGCTCACGATCAGCTCGCGTGCCGCGTCGACGACGGCCCTGAACGCGGGCGAGACGCGGTCGAGCGCCCCTTCCCTGTCGATCGTGCCGTCCTCGCGGAGCCCGCGCGGGGTGGTGGGGTCCATGGCACCACTCTGCCGGTCCCCGGCGCGCCGGGCGGGGCGGGGCGGAGAGAATGGGGACGTGAGCGAGCACATTCTTGACGAGCTGTCCTGGCGAGGGTTGATCGCGCAGTCCACCGACCTCGAGTCGATGCGGCGTGAGCTGGACGCGGGCCCGCTCGCCGTCTATGCGGGATTCGATCCGACGGCGCCGAGCCTGCATGCGGGACACCTGGTGCCGCTGCTGAATCTGCGCCGGTTCCAGAACGCCGGGCACCGTCCGGTTCTGCTGGCCGGTGGCGGCACCGGACTCATCGGGGATCCGCGTGATGTCGGCGAGCGCACGCTCAACACCGAGGAGCAGGTGAGGGAGTGGGCAGGCCGGTTGCGCGGCCAGCTCGCGCGGTTCGTCGACTTCGATCACCCGGATGTCCCCCCGATCGAGGTGAACAACCTCGACTGGCTCGGCTCCATGACGGTGCCCGAGTTCCTGCGGGACGTGGGTAAGCACTTCTCGGTGAACACGATGCTGGCCCGCGAGACGGTGAAGCGGCGGCTCGAGGGGGAGGGCATCTCCTACACCGAGTTCAGCTACATGCTGTTGCAGGCCACCGACTACCGCGAGTTGTTCGAGCGGTACGGAGTCCGCGTCCAGCTCGGTGGCTCCGATCAGTGGGGCAACATCGTGGCCGGGGTCGACCTCGTGCGACGGGTACACGGTGAGCACGTACACGCGCTCACTACTCCGTTGATCACCGATTCGGAGGGCCGCAAGCTCGGGAAGTCCACCGGTGGCGGCAGCGTGTGGCTGGACCCGGACATGACGTCGCCGTACGCCTGGTACCAGTACTTCGTGAACCTGCCGGACGCCGACGTGGTGCGCTGCCTGAAACTGCTGACCTTCCTGGACGCCGACGAGATCGGTGAACTGGAGGCCGCCACCGTCGATCGGCCCTCGGCGCGGGCGGCGCAGCGCCGTCTCGCCCAGGAGATGACCGATCTCGTCCACGGGCCCGAGCAGACACGGCAGGTCACGGCGGCCAGCCAGGCGCTCTTCGGACGGGGCGAGCTGCGCGAACTCGACGGCGCCACGCTCGACGCGGCCATGGCGGAAGTCCCCACCGGCGAGGTCAAGCTCGCCGACCAGCCGACCGTCGTGGACCTTCTGGTTGCCGGGGGAGTGGTGGACAGCAAAGGTGCCGCTCGGAGGACGGTCAAGGAGGGCGGCGCTTACGTGAACAACACCAAGATCACCGACGAGAGCTGGACCCCGGGCAGCGCCGAGGCACTGCACGGCCGCTGGCTCGTGGTGCGCCGGGGCAAGCGGACGCTGGCCGGCGTGCGTGTGCGGAACTGAGGCGGGGCTCCTCCCCTGACCTGCGGTAACGCAGTTAAGGGACCCCCCTGTTTGTGGGGTTGGTGGGGGTGTGTAATCTTCTTTTCGTCGCCGGGGAGACCGGGCCGGGCCGG
>NZ_VCEK01000004.1:0-447770 GCF_005862235.1 Saccharomonospora piscinae
GGCACAGCTCGTGCTCTACGCCCTGGACGATCTGCTGCTGAGCGAGGCCGCGTTCGGTCTCTTCGCACTCGGGGGCGAGCCCCCGGACCCCCGGCTGGGCGCGTTCGCTTCGCTTCGCTCGCTTGTGCCGACCGTGTCCGCAGTCCGCGTAGTCGTGTCCTCAAGTTGCGTAGTCGTGTCCGCAGGTGGCGTTGCCGTGTCCTCGGGTGGCGCGTCAGAGGCGCGCGTGGAGGGCTTCGGCGGCCTGGAGGAGATCGCCCGCCCACTTCGAGCCCGGCCTGCGGCCGATGCGCTCCACGGGGCCCGACACCGAGACGGCGGCCACCACATTGCCCGCGCCGTCGCGCACCGGTGCCGACACGCTGGCCACGCCCGGCTCCCGCTCCGCCACGCTCTGCGCCCAACCCCGGCGGCGCACCTCCAGCAGGGTGCGTTCGCCGAACACCGCGTCCGCCAGCACCGCCTGCCGCGTGTGAGCGTCGGCCCACGCCGCGAGGACCTTCGCGCCGGAGCCCGCCGTCATCGGCAGGCGCGCCCCCACCGGGACCGTGTCACGCAGCCCGCTCGGCGGCTCCGCCACCGCCACGCACACGCGCACCACGCCGTCCCTGCGGTACAACTGCACACTCTCGCCCGTCAGGTCACGCAACTTCGGCAGCACGACGCTCGCCGCGTCCAGCAGCGGATCGACCGTGCCGCCGGCCAGCTCCGCGAGCGCGGGCCCCGGGCGCCACCGCCCGTCGGGGCCGCGCCGCACCAGCCGGTGTACCTCCAGGCCCACCGCGAGCCGGTGTGCCGTGGCCCGGGGCAGGCCCGTGCGCGCGCAGAGTTCCGCCAGGCCGCTCGGCTGGTCCGCGACGGCGTGCAGCACCGACACGGCCTTGTCCAAGACGCCGATCCCGCTCTGTTGCCCGGGCTCGGCGTCGCTGTTGCTAACATCGGGTTGTCCCACAAGGCGATATCTTAATCTCGTAATCTGGGATAGTCCACGTTCCACGAAGTGAGTCCGCTCGCTTTCCGACGCTCATGGAGGAGCCCTGATGACCGAACGGCGGGGCCGCACACTGGCGGAAAAGGTGTGGGACGCACACACGGTGCGTCGCGGCGAGGGTGCCGAACCGGATCTGCTCTACATCGACCTGCACCTCGTCCACGAGGTGACCAGCCCGCAGGCGTTCGACGGGCTGCGGCTGGCCGGAAGGCCGGTGCGGCGTCCCGACCTCACCATCGCGACCGAGGACCACAACGTGCCCACCACCGGGCTTGATCTGCCCATCGCCGACCCGGTGTCGCGCACCCAGGTGGAGACGCTGCGGCGCAACTGCGCGGAGTTCGGTGTGCGGCTGCATCCGATGGGTGACGACGAGCAGGGCATCGTGCACGTCATCGGGCCGCAGCTGGGCCTCACGCAGCCGGGCACGACCGTGGTCTGCGGGGACAGCCACACGTCGACGCACGGCGCGTTCGGAGCGATGGCGTTCGGTATCGGCACGTCCGAGGTGGAACACGTGCTCGCCACGCAGACGCTGCCGCTGCGGCCGTTCAAGACGATGGCGATCACCGTCGACGGCGAGCTGCGTCCCGGGGTGACGTCGAAGGACATCATCCTCGCCGTCATCGCGAAGATCGGCACGGGCGGCGGCCAGGGCTACGTCCTGGAGTACCGCGGCAGCGCGATCGAGTCGCTGTCGATGGAAGCCCGCATGACGATCTGCAACATGTCGATCGAGGCGGGCGCGCGCGCCGGCATGATCGCTCCGGACGAGACGACCTTCGCCTACCTGAAGGACCGGCCGCACGCGCCGCAGGGCGCGGACTGGGACGCCGCCGTCGCCGCGTGGCGGGAGCTGCGCACCGACGACGACGCGGAGTTCGACGCCGAGGTCCACGTCGACGCCGCCGAGCTGACCCCGTTCGTCACCTGGGGGACGAACCCGGGGCAGGGCCTACCGCTGGGGGCGTCGGTGCCCGATCCCGCCCTGCTGGCCGACGAGAACGAGCGGTTCGCCGCGGAGCAGGCCCTGTCCTATATGGATCTAGTGCCGGGCACCCCGCTGCGGGAGGTCGCGGTGGATACCGTGTTCCTCGGCTCCTGTACCAACGGCAGGCTGGAGGACCTGCGTGCCGCGGCGGAGGTCCTGAGGGGCCACCGGGTCGCCGACGGGGTGCGCATGCTCGTCGTGCCCGGGTCCATGCGGGTGCGGCAGGCGGCCGAGGTCGAGGGCCTGCACGAGGTCTTCGCGGAGGCCGGGGCCGAGTGGCGGGCGGCGGGCTGCTCGATGTGCCTCGGGATGAACCCGGACCAGTTGCAGCCGGGGGAGCGCAGCGCGTCGACCTCGAACCGCAACTTCGAGGGCAGACAGGGTAAGGGTGGCCGGACCCACCTCGTGTCGCCGCTCGTGGCGGCGGCCACCGCGGTGCGCGGCACCCTGTCCTCGCCCGAGGACCTCGCCTGAGCACCCGGCAGCGACCCACATCACCAGCGACGAGGAGCAACGTCATGGAACCGTTCACCACCCACACCGGCGTCGGCGTGCCGCTGCGCAGGTCTAACGTGGACACCGACCAGATCATCCCGGCCGTCTACCTCAAGCGCGTGTCCCGGACCGGCTTCGAGGACGGCCTGTTCGCCGCCTGGCGGGGCGACGCGGAGTTCGTGCTGAACCGTGCGCCCTTCGACCGGGGTTCCGTGCTCGTGGCCGGGCCCGACTTCGGCACGGGCTCGTCCCGGGAGCACGCCGTGTGGGCACTGCTGGACTACGGCTTCCGGGTCGTCGTCTCGTCCCGGTTCGCCGACATCTTCCGGGGTAACGCGGGCAAGCAGGGTCTCGTCGCGGCGCAGTGCGAGCAGGCCGACGTCGAGTGGTTGCAGCGCCTGCTTGAGGACGACCCCGGCACCGAGGTGACGGTGGACCTGCGGGAGAAGACGGTGCGGGCCAAGGACTTCTCCGCCTCGTTCGACATCGACGACTACACCCGCTGGCGGCTGCTGGAGGGGCTCGACGACATCGCGCTGACACTGCGCCATGCGGATGACATCGCGGAGTTCGAGACCCGGCGGCCCTCCCACAAGCCGGTCACCACGCCGAGGTGACGAAAGCCCGGATTCTCCCGGCTGAGCAACGAGAATCCGGGCTCGCCAGGCCGTGAACCACGGTCGGCACCCACGCCGAACGGCACGCGAAAGCCGCCCGAGACGGCTCATCGTGAGGCGTAACCGCGCACACGATAAGGAAAAAAACCGCGTGCCGTTTGGAATTTGTGCTGCGTTGGTAATACCGTGTGCGCATGTCGGCCGGTGTGGCCGGGTAACACGTAGTTCTTCTTGGGAGGACTGGAATGGCCAACAAGGCCCAACTCATCGAAGCGCTCTCCGAGCGCTTGGGCGACAAGAAGGTCGCGTCGCAGGCCGTCGACAACCTCGTCGACATCATCATCCGTACGGTCAACAAGGGCGAGAAGGTCAACATCACCGGCTTCGGGGTGTTCGAGAAGCGCGCCCGCGCCGCCCGGACCGCGAGGAACCCGCGCACCGGCGAGACGGTGAAGGTGAAGAAGACCAACGTTCCCGCCTTCCGCGCGGGCACGACCTTCAAGGACGTGGTCAGCGGCTCCAAGAAGCTTCCGAAGGCCACGACCGCGAAGCGCAGCTCCACCACGTCCACGTCGTCGCGGACGGCGGGAACGGCGAAGACGGCCGCCACCCGTCCGACGTCCACGCGCACGACCACGAGCAGGACCAGGGGTGCCACCACCACGCGGCCCGCCTCGACCCGTACGGCGAAGGCGCCGGCCAAGAGCACGGCCACGAAGGCAGCGCCGAAGTCCACGGCGAAGTCGAGCACGGCGAAGTCGAGCACCACGAAGGCCGCGCCGAAGACCGCGGCGAAGTCGAGCACGGCGAAGTCGAGCACCGCCAAGGCCGCGCCGAAGACCGCGGCGAAGTCGAGCACGGCCAAGACGGCCACCAAGTCGACGGGCAGGACAGCGGCCAAGTCCACCGCGAGCAAGTCGGCGTCGAAGGCCACGACGAAGGCCGCGCCCAAGACCACGGGGAAGACCGCGACCCGGTCGACGGCGAAGAAGTCGACCGCCAAGACGACGAAGGCGGCCACGAAGACGTCGCCGAGGACGACCGCGAGCACGTCCCCCGCGAAGAAGACCACCGCCGCGAAGAAGAAGTAGTGCCGCCCGCCGCGCGTGCGGCGTCAGACTTCTCGGCAGGGCTCCCGCGCCATACGGTGCGGGAGCCCTGCCGTGTGCCGGGCCCTCAGCCGACGTCTCCCAGCGCGCTGGGCACGTAGTGCGCCGCGACGAGCCGCGGCCGGGGCGTGGTCTCGAACGACAGCACCCACACCGAGCCCTTCTTGCTGGGCACCTCGCCGGTGTGCTTGCGGGGAGTCACGTCGACTCCGTCCCGTTCGGCCAGGGTGTCGAGCAGGTGGGGGATGACACCGCCCTGACTGCACACGACGGCGCCGGAGTGGGAGGCGGGAACCGAGCGCAGCCATTCGAGGGCCGCGTCGGTGTCCTTCCAGTACGTCTCCTCCGACATCGACGGTTCGAGACACACGTCGTCGCCGAGGCCGTCGGCGACGGCACGCACGGTCTGCACACACCGCAGGCGTGGCGCC
The DNA here is from genome assembly GCF_005862235.1 of Saccharomonospora piscinae. Lineage (GTDB taxonomy): Bacteria > Actinomycetota > Actinomycetes > Mycobacteriales > Pseudonocardiaceae > Saccharomonospora > Saccharomonospora piscinae. Next base: position 4,635 of record NZ_VCEK01000004.1, read on the forward strand.
GAATACACCCGTTCGGGCCCGAACGTCCGGAGCAGCGGGCCGAGAGCCGTGGCCTGCCGCGCCCCGGCGTCGGACAGCGGACGCAGGTCGTCGTCCCCGCTCCACGCGTCGCGGTTGCCCGCCTTGCCGTGGCGCACCAGCAGCACGGTGGCGGTGTCCAGCGGTTCACTCAAGGCGAGGTCGCAGACGTCGCGGTCCGCCGGATAGGTCAGCAGGGCACGCGCCTCGTCCGGCGGCAGCCATCGCAGTTCGTCCACCTCCGTATTGGGGACGAACTCGCCGGGCGAAGCGCTCGCGGCGAAGTAGTCGACCGTTTTCGGGGACCCGGCCACGCGGTATTCGACGGTGGTGAGAAAGCGACCGAGAACGGCGTCGAAGCCCGTTTCCTCCGCGATCTCCCGCACGGCCGCGGCGGCGGGTGTCTCCCCTGGGTCCAGTTTGCCCTTGGGCAGGGACCAGTCGTCGTAGTGCGGCCGGTGAACGACCGCGATCTCGGTTGTCGTGGGGTTGCGGCGCCACAGCACCGCCCCCGCGGCTCGTACGAGCATGCTCACCCTGCGGCTCCGTGCTTGCGCAGCATTTCCTTCTGATGGTCGCGGACCTGGCCGCTGTCCGTCGGAGAGGGTACCCATTCCCCGGACGGCAGCAGGACCCAGCACCGCGTCATGGGGGCGAGTGCCGAGTCCAGCACGGCGTCGAGCTGGGCCGTGAGTCGCGGGTCCGCGACCCGCACGAGCGCCTCGATGCGGCGGTCGAGGTTGCGGTGCATGATGTCGGCACTGCCGATCCAGTGGGTGTCGGCGCCCCGGAAGTGGAACACGCGGGAGTGCTCCAGAAACCGCCCGAGAATGGACCGCACGGTGATGTTCTCGCTCAGGCCGGGCACGCCCGGCTTCAGCGAGCAGATGCCCCGCACCACGACCTCGACCGGAACCCCGGCCTGCGACGCGCGGTAGAGGCCGTCGATGACCTGCTCGTCGACCAGCGAGTTGCACTTGATGCGCACGCCGGCCTGCTTGCCGGACTCGGCGAGTGCGATCTCCTCGGCGATGAACTTGAGCAGCCCGAGCCGGACTCCGTTGGGGGAGGTCAGGATGTTGCGGTAGGTCTGCTGCCGGGAGTAGCCGGTGAGGACGTTGAACAGGTCCGTGACGTCGGCACCGATCGCGGGATCGGCGGTGAACAGGCCGATGTCCTCGTACAGCCGAGCCGTTCTCGGGTTGTAGTTGCCGGTGCCGACGTGGCAGTAGCGGCGGATCGTGGACCCCTCCTGGCGCACCACGAGCGCGATCTTGCAGTGGGTCTTGAGCCCGACGAGGCCGTAGACCACGTGGACGCCCGCGCGCTCCAGCGTGCGCGCCCACGCGATGTTGGCCTGCTCGTCGAAGCGGGCCTTGATCTCCACCAGCGCCACGACCTGTTTGCCCGCCTCGGCGGCGTCGATGAGCGCGTCCACGATGGGCGACTCCCCCGAGGTGCCCGACGTGCGGTAGAGCGTCTGCTTGATGGCCAGCACCTTGTCGTCTGCGGCGGCCTGCTCGATGAACCGTTGCACGCTCGTGGAGAACGAGTCGTACGGGTGATGCACGAGCACGTCGCCCTCGCGCAGCGTGGAGAACACGCTCTTGGGCATCTCGCGTTCGCCGAAGGCGTGGTGGGTGGCGGGAACGAACGGCGGGTCCTTGAGCTCCTCCCGGTTCAGCGAGTGCAGCTGCGCCAGGCAGCTCAGATCCAGCAGCCCGGGTACCTCCACCACGTCCTGCGGGTCCACCTCCAGCTCCCGCAACAGGAGTTCGAGCACGTGCTCGGACATGTCGCTGGCGACCTCCAGCCGGACGGGAGGGCCGAACCGGCGCTGGGCGAGTTCCCGTTCCAGTGCCTGCAACAGGTCCTCGTCGCGGTCCTCCTCGACCTCGAAGTCGGCGTTGCGGGTCACGCGGAAGATGTGGTGCTCGCTGACCTGCATTCCGCTGAACAACTCGTCCAGGTGCGCCGCGATGAGTTCCTCGAGCGGAAGGTAGGTGGCGACGCGGTTGTCGCGGCTGGTCTCGATGCGCACCAGGCGGGGCACGTTGTTGGGCACCTTCACCCTGGCGAAGCGTTCGGTGCCGTCGCCGGGGTCGCGCACGGTGACGGCGAGGTTGAGCGAGAGCCCGGAGATGTAGGGGAACGGGTGAGCGGGGTCGACGGCGAGCGGGGTGAGGACGGGAAAGATCTGCTTGGTGAAGTAGGCCGAGAGCCGGGAGCGTTCGTCGGCGTCGAGGTCCGACCAGGCCACGAGCCGGATGCCTGCCTCGGCCAGCGCGGGGCGCAGGCCCTGCTCGAACGCGAGCGCGTGCCGTTCGACCAGCTCGGCGTTGCGCCGGGCCACGTAGGTGAGTTGCTCGCCGGGGGTGAGGCCGTCGGCGCTGCGCACGGCGAGGCCGGTCTGCTCACGGCGTTTGAGCCCCGCGACCCGCACCATGTAGAACTCGTCCAGATTGGACGCGAAGATGGCGAGGAACTTGGCCCGTTCCAGCAGCGGCTGGGAGGTGTCCTCGGCCAGCGCCAGCACCCTGGCGTTGAAGTCCTGCCACGAGAGCTCCCGGTTGAAGTACCGGTCGTCGGGCAGCGCGTCCTCGACCTGACCGCTCTCCGTCGCGGCGGGGGGAGCCGAGGGCACCGGCCGGAACTCCCGATCGCCGTCGGCGGACCGGGGCGGCGGCGTGGTGGCAGCCGACCGCCGACCGGGGTCGGTGGTGCCGTCGTCGCTGGTGACGGCGGGGTCGGGGCTGGTGGCCGCGGGTGCTCTCGTCTCGTCGCTCACCCGGCCATTGTCCCCCATCCGGGGAGGTCCCGGAGCGCTCGGCGGATGCCGTCGCGCCGGTGCCCGCGTGGCGGTTCAGGACAGCAGGCAGGCCCGGTCCAGCACTTCCAGGGTGTGCTCGCCGAGCCCGAGCAGCCTCGCGTGGTCGAGATCACCGGCGGTGTCCACGTCGGCGCGCAGCGACGGCAGCGGGCCTGCCAGAGCGACGGCGCCCGAACGCGCGTGAGCCTGGGCGGACCCGGCCCCGAAGCGGGGGGTCAGCCGCAGGCCCGGCGCGGAGAGCAGCAGCGTGGTGCCCGAGCCGTCGCGGTCGGCGGCGAACGCCCTGCGCCCCGCCGCCTCGGCGAGGGCGGCACCGAGTTCGCCGGGTCGTAATGCGGGCAGATCGGCCTGCAGAGCGCCGACGACGCCGTCCGGGTCGTCGGCACGCAGGATTCGCTCCCCGGTACGCAGCGCCGCGTTCAGGCCGTCGTCCGGGCTCCCGGGTGCGGCTGTGCGATCGGCGGGGTCGGCGGGATCGGTGCGATGGTCACCGGTCGCCCGCTCCCCGACGACCTCCACCCCGAGCCCGCGCAGCGCGGCCAGCGCGACGGGATCGGTACCGACCACCAGCACGCGACGCACTCCCGGCGCCGCGACGGCCGCGCCGAGGGTGTCCGCCGCGAGCGCCAGGACGAGTCCGGCGTGGCAGTGCTCGCTCGCGGCCGTGCCGAGCGCACCCCGTAACCGGGACTTGCCCCGGTTCGGCTCCTTGAGCGGCACGATCAGGTCGACAGCCACGCCACCATCTTTACCCGAGGTGGCCGGTGGGCGGTCGGCGCGGTACGGCTGTGGCAGGATCGTCGGACGTCGGACGTCGAGAGGAACAGCCTTGGCAGAGCGCGAGAAGGGCGGCTTCTGGGTCGGTGCCGCCGCGGCGATGTTCTACCCGCTGACCTGGATGGGGCGCAGCGTGTACCGCCACGCGGACCGCATCCCGCGCCACGGGCCCGCGTTGCTCGTGATGAATCACGTGTCCCACCTCGACCCGGCCGTCGACGCCGTGTTCGTACACCGCAACAAGCGGGTGCCGAGGTTCATGGCCAAGGCGAGCCTGTTCCGCATCCCCGGGTTCGGCAGGATCCTCGGCGGCTCGGGCGGCATCCCGGTGTACCGCGGCTCGGGCGAGGCGGGCGACAGCCTGCGGGCGGCGCACCAGACACTGCGCGACGGCAAGATCGTGCTCATCTATCCCGAGGGGACGATCACGAAGGACCCCGAGGGCTGGCCGAAGCGGGCCTACACCGGGGTCGCGCGGCTGGCGCTGGAGAACGACGTGCCGGTGATCCCGATCGCGCGCTGGGGTACGCAGGACATCTGGAACGGCTACACCAAGAAGTTCCGCCCGCTGCCCCGCAAGACCGTGGTCCACAGCGTCGGCGAGCCCGTCGACCTTTCCGCCTACCGGGACAAGGAGCGCAGCCAGGTCGTGCTGCGCGAGGTCACCGAACTGCTGATGGAGCGGGTGCTGGAGCAGCTCGTGGAGGTCAGGGGACAGCAACCTTCCCGGCCTTCCCGTGCCGACGACGGCGAGGGGCGCGCCTGACGATGCGCGTGCAACGGGTGACGGTACTGGGCGCCGGCTCGTGGGGAACCACGTTCGCCAAGGTGCTCGCGGACGCCGGGCGCGACGTCACGATGTGGGCACGCCGTGCCGAGGTCGCCGACGAGATCCGCGAGCGGCACACCAACACCGCGTACCTGCCCGGTGTGCCGCTGCCCGAGCGCCTGACCGCCACGACCGATGCGCGGGCCGCGCTCGACGGCGCGCAGGCCGTGGTGCTCGCGGTGCCGAGCCAGCGGTTGCGCGAGAACCTGACGGCGTGGCGGGACCTGCTGCCCTCCGGCGCCATCCTCGTGAGCCTGGCCAAGGGCGTGGAGCTGGGCACGCACAAGCGCATGAGCGAGGTCGTCGCCGATGTCACGGGAGGCGAGCCCGGCGACGTGGTGGTGGTGTCCGGTCCCAACCTCGCGAAGGAGATCGCGCGCTGCCAGCCCGCCGCGGCGGTGCTGGCGTGCGCCGACCACGATCGCGCCGTCGCGATCCAGCAGGCGAGTTACACGACCTACTTCCGCCCCTACACCAACACCGACGTGGTCGGGTGCGAGCTCGGCGGCGCCTGTAAGAACGTGATCGCGCTGAGCTGCGGTATGGCGGCGGGACTCGGCTTCGGCACCAACACGATGGCCACGCTCATCACGCGCGGGCTGGCGGAGACCGCCCGGCTGGGCGCGGCGCTGGGGGCGGACCCGCTCACGTTCGCCGGCCTCGCCGGGGTGGGCGACCTGGTGGCGACGTGCTCGTCACCGCTGTCGCGCAACCGCACGTTCGGCGAGCGTATCGGCCGGGGGGAGTCGATGACCGAGGCGCGCGCCGCCCAGGGCGGTCAGGTGGCCGAGGGCGTGACGTCGTGCCGCTCGATTCGTGAGCTCGCTCACGGTGTCGGTGTCGACATGCCGCTCACGGACGCCATGTACCGGGTGTGTCACGAGGGTGTCGATCCGGCCACGGCCGGTGCGGAGCTGTTGGGACGTAAGCAGAAGCACGAGTGGTCGTGACCGCTCGGAACCGTCGCGTGCCGGACCTGGCGGGTTCGACCGAGCGTGTTTCGCGTTTGACGCCGTGCGCACCGCTCTGCTTGTCTGGGGGCATGTTCGACACCCGTGTACCCGGCTCCGTGTCCGGCCCCGCGCTCTGGTCGCGGCGTCGTGCGGTACATGCCGTCGCGGGCTGTCTCTGCTGTTCTCGCCGGTGACTTCGCGCCGCGCCTGACGCGCGTGCGCTCCCGGTAGCCAGCCGCCACTCTTGTCCCACGAATCCGAGGTCTGCTTCGCATGTTCGCCGTGCCCGAGAACACGGTCGCGCCCCTGCCCGCCGATCAGCGTTCGCGCCACCCGGTGCGGACGGCGCTGTCCTTCGCCGCCGACCGCGCGGCCTGGCGCAACCTGCTGCGCTACGACCCCGACGAGCGGTTCGCCGCGCTCGTCGACACCGTGGACGGCCACGAGGTGTGGCTGCTGTCCTGGTTGCCGGGGCAGGGCACCGAGATCCACGACCACGGCGACACCACCGGGGCGTTCACCGTGGTCAGCGGCCAGCTCGACGAGACGGTGCACGCCGGTGGCGCCGCCGTCCGCGACCGGCCGGGGGTGCATCACGTGCGCGCGGGCCAGTCGCGGGTCTTCGGCCCCGGCTACGTCCACGAGGTGCGCAACCCCGGGCCCGATCCGGTGGTGAGCGTGCACGTCTATCAGGACGGCGGGCGCACCGTGCGGTCCGTGACCCGGTCGGCGACGTGCGCGGGCACGGCCACCCCCTTGGGCACGTAGTCCGCGGTGACGGGCTCGCCGAACGTGGTGTGCACCGGCAGCACCCCGGCCCACACGTCGTGCGCGTCGAGATCGGCCTCGTTTTCACCGGGAGCCCCTGCGCGGATCTTGACCGACGCCTCGCCGAGGTCGACGGCGTAGACGAGGGTGCCCGCCAGTTCCTTCGGGCTGGGTGTGCGTGCGTAGTCCCAGGAGCCGGGACTGAGGTGCTCGCTGATCACCCGCAGCGCGTGCCACCGCTCGTCGTCGCCGGTGACGGCGCGGGTGCGGCCGTGGACGACGGCGCAGCGGAAGTTCATGGAGTGGTTGTTGAGCGAGCGCGCGTAGACGACTCCGTCGAGCACCGACACCGTGACGCAGACGTCCGTGCCCTCGGCGGCGGCCCGCACGTTGCCCGATCCCGTGGAGCCGTGCAGGTACAGGGTGCCGCCGTCGCGGCCGTACGCGGTGGGCAGGACCACCGGTGCCCCGTCGACGATCAGACCGAGGTGGCACACCAGCGCGGCGTCGAGCACCTCGTGCAGCGCGTCGCGGTCGGTGGCGTAGCGATGCGGCTTGCGGGTCGGGGTGCTGCGCGGGGTCGGGGACAGGGCGGGTGCCTGCGAGGTGCTCATGCCGACATCGTGCCCCGTACGAGTGGCATGATGGTATGACCACAGTGAGCCAATGCGAGAAGTCCACTTGCGGGGAGTGACGCCATGCGTGGGGACACGACGGTGCCGGTGGCGCTGGACCGCGAGTCCCGCGTGCCGCTCGCCGTGCAGGTCGCGGACGCACTCCGGGAAGCCGCTTCGGGCGGGCACCTGCGCGGCGGCGACCGGCTGCCCTCCACCCGGGCGCTGGCCGCCAGCCTGGGAGTGAGCCGCACCGTCACCGCCGCGGCCTACGAGCAACTCCACGCCGAGGGCTGGATCGCGGGCAGGCACGGTTCCGGCACCTATGTCACCACCTCGCCGCCCACGCGCGCCGAGCGCCGCCGTGTCGTCGCGGGGCACGACCGGGTCCCCGTGCCGGAACTGCTCGCGCTGACGCCGGGCGTGCCGTGGGCCGAGGGCATCGACCGCGCGGCCTGGCGGCGGGCCTGGCGCGCGGCGGCGGACGCGCCACCGCTGCTGGTGGCCGAACGCGCCGGGCTCGTCGAGTACCGCGCCGCGATCGGCGAGCACCTGCTGCGCCATCGCGGCCTCGACGCCGCGCCCCACTCCGTGCTGGCCACCGCCGGGACCACGGCCGCCGTCGTCGAACTCGCCGCGTCGGTGCTGCGGCCCGGCGACCTCGTGGGCGTGGAGGAGCCGGGCTACCAACGGGCCGTGGCGGCGTTTCGGGGCGCGGGTGCCCGGGTGGTGCCGGTGGCCGTGGACTCCGAGGGAATGCGCACGGACGCGATCCCCGCCGGCGTGCGCGCGGTCTACTGCTCGCCCGCGCACCAGTACCCGCTCGGCAGCAGGATGAGCGCCGCACGCCGGGTCGAGCTGGTCGAACGCGCCCGCGCCGACGACTTCCTCGTGGTGGAGGACGACTACGACGGCGAGCTGCGCTACGACGTCGCGCCGCTGCCGCTGCTCGCCTCGCTCGCGCCGGACGTGGTCGTGCATCTGGGAACCACCAGCAAGATCCTCACCCCGACTCTCGGCGCGGGCTGGATGGTGGCGCCGCCCGGCGTGACCGCCGCCGTGCTGGCCTACCGCGACGACGCGGGCACCCGGCCGTCTCCCGCCGGGCAGCGCGTGTTCGTGGAGCTGGCACGGCACGGCGACCTCGGGCGTCACCTGCGCCGGTTGCGGCGGGAGCTGTCGGTGCGCCGGGGACTGCTCGTGGGTGCGTTGCGCACCGCAGGGGTCCCGGTACTCGGCGACGACGCGGGCGCGCACCTGGTCGTCCCACTGGACTCCGGGCGCGACGAGCGTGCCCGGCTGGCGGAGGGCCGCGAACGGGGACTGCTGCTCGACGGGTTGGCCCGCCACTTCGCGGGCACTCCCACCACGGCGGGCGTCGCCGTCGGATACGCGGGCTGCTCGCGCGAGACGTTGCGAGGTGTGCTCGGGGTGCTGGTGGACGTGCTCCGGCCGACGCGAAGGTAGGGTGCCGCCCATGAGTAGCCGCAAGACCCGAGTGGCCGTCGTGTTCGGCGGCCGGAGCACCGAGCACACCATCTCCTGTGTGTCGGCGGGCAGCATTCTGGCGAACCTCGATCCGGACCGGTTCGAGATCGTGCCCATCGGCATCACCCGTGCCGGTGGCTGGGTCCTCGGCACGAACGATCCCGACGGCCTGCGCATCCGCGACCGCGAGCTGCCCACCGTGACCGACGGCCGGGCGCTGGTGCTCGCGGGCGATCCGACGACCGGTGGGGTCGTGACGCTGGAGGAGGGGCAGCGCGCCGAGCTGCTGTCCGCCGTGGACGTCGTGTTCCCCGTGCTGCACGGTGCCTTCGGCGAGGACGGCACCATCCAGGGGCTGCTCGAGATGGCCGACCTGCCCTACGTGGGCGCGGGCGTGTTCGCCAGCGCCGCCGCGATGGACAAGGAGTACGCGAAGAAGCTGCTCGCGGCCGAGGGACTGGAGGTGGGCCGCTACGCCGTCGTCCGCCGTGGTCAGGAGACGCTGCCCGCCGAGGAGCGGGAACGGCTCGGCCTGCCGGTCTTCGTCAAGCCCGCCCGCGCGGGCTCGTCCATCGGGATCTCGCGGGTCACCGACTGGTCGCAACTGGAGGACGCCCTCGCGCTCGCCCGGCGGACCGACCCCAAGGTGCTGATCGAGGCCGAGACGGTGGGCCGCGAGGTCGAGTGCGGGGTGCTGGAGTTCCCCGACGGCCGCGTCGAGGCGTCACTGCCGTCCGAGATCCGGGTCTGCTCGGACGACGCGGATGCCTGGTACGACTTCGAGACGAAGTACCTGGGCGAGGACGCCGAGCTGGACATCCCGGCCAAGCTCGACGACACCGTCACCGAGGGGCTGCGCGCGGCGGCCGTTCGCGCCTTCGCCGCACTCGACTGTCAGGGACTGGCCAGGGTGGACTTCTTCGTGGGTGCCGACGGCACTCTGACGGTCAACGAGGTGAACACCATGCCCGGGTTCACCTCCACGTCGGCGTATCCGAAGATGTGGGCGGTCACGGGGGTCGACTACCCGACGCTGCTCACCACGCTCGTCGAGACCGCGCTCGCTCGCGGCACCGGACTGCGCTGAGCCGCGTCCCGCCCGCCGGGTCGCTCACTCGAAACTCAGCGGCACGGCGGGCAGCGCGTCGGCCACCGTCTCGGAGAGTTGTTGCAGCGGGCCCGTGCCCGCGTCGTCGGGCACGGTCAACGCCGAGTACACGCCGCGGTCGACGACGTACCAGGTCGTGGCGCCCTCGCCCGGCACGGGCAGCCACCGCACCCCGCCGATCTCGCGCAGCGTCGACGTCGGGGTGAGCTCCGGCGGGCGCTGGAGCCCGCACCGCAGCACGACCGGATTGTCCCGGCCCCACGCCAGTGCGGCCGGGGGAGCGGGCTGCGCGAGTTCCCTCCGGCCGAGCTGCTCACCGGCCGACTCCAGCGTGCCGGGCGCGGCGCGGACCAGCGTCGCGCACTCGGCCGAGCCGGACTTGGGGGCGGGGATGGACACCAGCGGCAGCGGGCCCGGCGGGTCGGCCGCTCCATCGGGAGCGTCCTGATCGGAACCGGACGGCAGTACGACGCCGAGCACGGCGACCGTCACCGCCAGCACGGCCGCCAGGACCGCGGCCGCCGCGACGAGACTCCGGGGTGGAGCACCGGTTTCGCTCACACCCCCACTACAGCACAGCTCAGAGGTGGACCACGGGGCAGGTGAGGGTGCGCGTGATGCCCTCCACGTTCTGCACCCTGGCGACCACGAGCTGACCCAGTTGGTCGACGTTCTCGGCTTCGGCGCGCACGATGACGTCGTACGGTCCGGTGACGTCCTCCGATGTGGTGACGCCGGGGATGCCGGCGATCTCGGCGGCCACGGCGGCGGCCTTACCCACTTCGGTCTGGATGAGGATGTATGCGTGTACCACGGCGCTGCTCCCCTTCGTGTCCGGCCGTCTGAGGAAGGATGGGCGTGTAGCCAGCAACGTACCGCAGACCTGCGACGATCGGACATCCGACAGTCGGTGGGCGGTCGACGCGACAACCGGAGGTAGGTGTGACAGACGGCCCCGCGTCCGGGACGGACACCGTCAGGACACTCGGCGAGTTCGGACTGATTCAGCAGGTCACGGCAGGCCGGGCCCAGCCGCCCACGACGTTGCTCGGCCCTGGCGACGACGCCGCCGTGGTCGCCGCGCCGGACGGTCGTGTGGTGATCACCACTGACGCGCTCGTGGAGGGCGTCCACTTCCGGCTCGACTGGTCGACACCACGGCACGTGGGCCGCAAGGCCGTCGCGGTGAACCTCGCCGACATCGCCGCCATGGGCGCGGTGGCGACCTCGGTCGTCGTGGCGCTGGCCTGCCCGCCCGACACTCCGGCCTCGGTGGCCGCCGAACTGATGGACGGCGTCGCGGCCGAGGCGGCACGCGCCGGTGTGGGCGTCGTGGGCGGGGACATGGTGCGCGCGGAGAACGTCGTGCTCAGCGTCACCGCGCTCGGCGACCTCGGCGGCAGGGCCGCGGTGCCGCGTTCGGGCGCGCGGCCCGGCGACATCGTCGCGGTGTGCGGGCGGCTCGGCTGGGCGGCGGCGGGACTCGCCGTGCTGGGGCGCGGCTTCCGGTCCCCGGTCAGCGTCGTGAACGCTCAGCGGTGTCCCGACCCGCCGTACGCCTCGGGACCCGAGGCCGCCCGTGCCGGCGCCACGGCGATGATCGACGTCTCCGACGGGCTGCTCGCCGACCTCGGGCATCTGGCCACGGCCTCGGACGTGGGCATCGACGTCCGCACCGACCGGCTGGCGGTCGCGGAGCGACTGGTCGACGTCGGCACCGCACTCGGCGCGGACCCGCTGCACTGGGTGCTCACCGGAGGTGAGGATCACGCGCTCGCGGCGACGTTCCCCTCCTTCGCGGACCTGCCGGAGGGCTGGGTCACCATCGGCTCCGTCGTGCTGCCCGACACGGGTGTGACGGTGGACGGAACTCCGTACCGGCGGGAATCAGGTTGGCAGCACTGGAGTTGACCAGGTTGACTGTCGCCCGAGCCGAGAGCAGCGAGGAGAACCGAGTGGACGTCCGTGCGGTGCCGTACAGCCATCCCGACGCGGCCAAGCTCATCGAGGCCGTGCAGCAGGAGTACGTCACCCGCTACGGCGATCCCGACGTGACGCCCGTCGACCCTGCCGAGTTCGCCCCGCCGTCGGGCGTGTTTTTGATCGGCTACGTCGGCGCGGAGCCCGCGGTGTGCGGGGGCTGGCGCGCGCACGACGAGCCGGTGGCGCCGCTGGTGGCCGGGGACGCCGAGATGAAGCGGTTGTTCGTCGTGCCCTCACAGCGCGGCAACGGGCTCGCGCGCGGCATGCTCGCGGAGCTGGAACGCTCGGCGGCCGAGGCGGGCCGGACCAGGATGGTGCTGGAGACCGGCGTCAAACAGCCCGAGGCCCTCGCCCTGTACTACGCCGAGGGCTACGAACGAATCCCGCAGTTCGGCGTCTACGCGGGCGACCCGCTGAGCGTGTGCCTGGCCAAACCGTTGTGACGCCGTGTCCGCAGCCCAGGTAGCCGTGTCCGCAGGTTGTGTAGCCGTGTCCGCAGTTCGCGTAGCTGTGTCCGCAAGTTGTGTAGCCCTACGGCAGCCGCCGAAGTCCGTCGAGCACGGCACGGAGGACACTCATCGACGGATGTTCGGTCCGGTGCAGCGCGTTGCGTGCTTCGAAGAGGGCCTCGTCGGGGTCGACGGTAGGCCAGGTCAGTGAGACGGGTTCGACTTGCCACAGCTGTGTGGTTGGCCGCTCATCCAGGGCAGCAAGGATGACTGTGGGGAGATCACGCACGCCGCGTCTCCTCAATGACGGTGTCGAAGCGGTCGGTCTTGCCGAGTGCGTCGACTGGGCACCAGTGGCGTCGGCCGGCGTCATCGAGGCATTGTGCGATGCAGTTGCCACAGAACCGGCCGTCCACGGTGTCGTGAGGCTGATCGGGCCGCGCGACCGGCTCGGTCGAGCACAGGGCGCAGAACACAGCGCACCGCGCTGTCGGGTGCAGCGTGCCGTCGAGTTCAGTGGCACGGGCGATCATGTCGCCTCCGAGTGCGCGGAGTGCGTCGCCGACCTCACGTAGCCCGTCGGCGGGGAGTTCGCCGCCGTCCTGGGCCTCCATCAGCCGTAGCGCGACCCGCCCGAGGTCGCGGTTGACGGCGGCCAGGCGGGCGAGCAGCTCGCGGTCCCGCGCGATCATCGAGCGCCGTCCTCGTGCTCGCGGTGATCACGCTCGATCCGGTCTCCTACGCCGGACTGGTGGCCGTAGCACGGCATTCGGCATCCTCCGTTCCATGTCATGCGCGGAACGTAAGCGCCTCGTTACTCCGGAGGTTTCCTGTGTGGAAACCCAGCAGGTACCGTCGCCAACATGCACAAGATCGGGACATCGATTCGCCGTCTTCGCCGTTGGCGTGGTCTCACCCTGGAACAGGCCGCCGGGTTGGCCGGGATCACCAAGGGGTACCTCTCGAAGATCGAGAACGGCCGGGTGGCGGTCGACCGACGCAGCACTCTCGTCGCCATCGCTGACGCGCTGCGGGTCAGTCTCGTCGACATCACCGGAGACGGACTCGAGATCCGCGACCCGGACGCCGACAGTACCGTGCCCGCGATTCGTACCGCCCTGCTCGACAGCGACTTCGACGACAGCCCACCCCGGGGTGAGCTTTCCGCGTTGCTCGCGGACACGCAGCTCGTGGCCGCCATGCGTCAGGCCAACGAGATGGCCGAGACGGGCCGTCGACTTCCGCCGCTCATCACGGCCCTGCACACCCACGCTCGGCACGCCGAGGCGTTGCGTGCGCTCGTCAGTGTCGCCCACACGACTTCGCTGCTGGTGAAGGGGCTGGGGGCGCCGGACCTGGCGTGGATAGCTGCCGATCGAGGCCACGAAGCGGCGCAGCGATTGGGCGAGCCACACTGGATCGCACTCGCCGCGTTCGCGCGCACGCAGGCGCACTCGGGCCTCGGCGCGCACCGCCGCGCTGGCGCACTGGCTCGCCAGGCGCTGGAGATCGCGCCAGACGACGCGGTCGACGTCCGTGGTGCGCTGACACTGACCACTGCCTTCGTGGACTCCGTGGTCGGTGACGACCCTGCGGCTGCGCTCGACGAGGCCGAGGGGCTCGCGGGACACGTAGCGGACGGCAATCGGCATCATCTGTTGTTCACCCCGGCCAACGTGGTTTTGTGGCGGATGTCGACGGCGCTCGAACAAGGTGACTATGCATCGGCCGCGACGCTTGCCGAGTCGATCCACCCGAGTGACCTAGAGATCAACTCCCGGCGCACCACCTACTTCATCGACTACGCGCGGGCGCTGTGGGGGCTGCGGCGTCCGGATGAGCAGGTGGTCGAACTACTGAAACAAGCGGAGCGAATCGGCCCCGTGCGAGCCAGGAGTAACGCCTTCGTGCGTGAGATCGTGTTCACGATGGTCGAGCGGTCCCGGCAGCAGGCGGTCGCGCGTGAGGCGCGTGGGCTCGCGTCTCGAATGGGCTTGCTCAAGTCCCGCTGACGTAGCCGTGTCCGCAGCCGACGTAGCCGTGTCCGCAGGTTGCGTAGCCGTGTCCGCACTTCCCGTACGCCGGAGTCCGGCCGATCACCCGCTGGACTAGGCTCCCGTGCCGTGACGGCACGACCACTGCACGAGATCATGGACCCCGGCTGGGCGACGGCGCTGGAACCGGTCGCCGACCGGATCGCCGCGATGGGGGAGTTCCTGCGCGCCGAGGTGGCGGCAGGCCGCACCTACCTGCCTTCCGGCGACCACATCCTCCGCGCGTTCCGGCAACCGTTCGACGAGGTCCGCGTGCTCATCGTCGGCCAGGACCCCTATCCCACGCCGGGTCACCCGATCGGGTTGTGTTTCGCGGTCGCGCCGGACGTGCGCCCGCTGCCGAAGAGTCTCGTGAACATCTATCGCGAGTACCGCGACGACCTCGGGCACCCGGAACCGTCCAACGGGGACCTGACGCCGTGGACCGCGCAGGGCGTGCTGCTGCTGAACCGCGCGCTGACGGTGCGGCCCGGCAAGCCGAACTCCCATCAGGGCAAGGGCTGGGAGGAGATCACCGAGCGGGCCATCGTGGCGCTGGCCGAACGCGACCGGCCGCTGGTGGCGGTGTTGTGGGGTAGCAACGCACGCAAGCTCAAGCCGCTGCTCGGCTCGGTGCCGTGTGTGGAGTCGGTCCATCCGAGCCCGCTGTCGGCACGCAACGGCTTCTTCGGCTCCCGGCCGTTCAGCCGCACCAACACCCTGCTCGAACAGCAGGGAACGCAGCCCGTCGACTGGAAGCTGCCCTGACACGGACACGCGAAACGGCCCGGCGACCATGCGGTCACCGGGCCGTTTCTTCACAGTCTGGGGATCAGCCCCGAACGACCTTGCCCGCCTTGAGGCAGGAGGTGCACACGTTCAGGCGCTTCTTCTGGGAAAGCCCGACCCTGGCGTGCACGGTCTGGATGTTCGGGTTCCACCGGCGGTTGGTGCGCCGGTGAGAGTGCGAGACCGACTTGCCGAAGCCCGGCCCCTTGCCACAGACGTCGCACACGGCAGCCACGTCGAACACTCCTCGAAAAGATCGGTAAACGAACCGCCCGGCGGTACCGGGCAACTCGAACAGGGTAGCCGGTGTGCCGCTGTCCGGCTCAGCGGGGTCGTTACGCTCGCTCTCGAACGCCGGGACAGCAGTGACGGAGGATACGCGGGTGCGGGCCTTGGACGGCGCGGCGGTGCGCGAGTGGGCTGACGCCTGCGTGCGTGACCTGGGCGCGGCGCGCGCCGAGATCGACGACATCAACGTCTACCCCGTGGCCGACTCCGACACGGGCTCGAACCTGCTGCACACGGTCACCGCGGCGCGGGACGCGCTCGCCGGGTCGGACCCCGTGGCAGCGGGGCAGGCGCTGACGGTGCTGGCCGGTGCGGCCGTGCGGGCGGCGAAGGGGAACTCCGGCATCATCCTGTCGCAGGTGCTCTACGGCATGGCGCGCTCGGCTGACTGCGCGCGGGAACTCGACGGCCCCGGGCTCGTGGCCGCGCTGCGGGCCGCCGACACCGCCGCCACCGGCGCGGTGACGCGGCCCGTCGCGGGCACCATGCTCAGCGTGCTCCACGCGGTGGCCGTCGCGCTCGACGGGGCGCCGCCCGAGGCCGGGGACGTCGCCACGCTGGCGGCGAAGGCGGCGGCCGACGCGCTGGCGCGGACCCCGGATCAGCTTCCGGCGCTGGCCGCGGCGGGCGTGGTCGACGCGGGCGGGCGGGGCCTGCTCGCCGTGCTCGACGCGCTCGCCGCCACGCTGACCGGCACCCGCGCCACGCCGGTGTCCCCGGCTCCGCTTCCCGCACCTCCGCCCGGCCCGCCGGGGGCGTGGGAGGTCATGTACCTGCTCACCAGTGCGGAGGGCGACGACGGTGCCGCCTCGCTGCGGCGCGCGCTGGCCGCGCTGGGCGACAGCGTGACGGTGGCCGAGGCGGGCGGCGGCGAGTACGCGGTTCACGTTCACTGCGCCGACATCGGGGCCGCGCTGGAGGCGGGTTTGAACCACGGCCGACCGCATCAGGTGCGGGTGGAGCCGCTGGTGACCCCGGGGCGGGCGGCCGAGCCCGGCTCCACCGGCGCCGATCTGGCCGTGGTGGCCGTGGTCCACGGCGACGCGCTGGCGGAGCTGGTCGGCGCGGAGGGCGTGCCGGTGCTCGCCGTGCCGACGGGCGGGCAGCCGAGCACCGAGGACCTGCTCGCGCTCGTCGGGCGCACGGCCGCCGAGCACGTCGCCGTCCTGCCCGGCGGGGTCCGCCTGACCGCCGCGGCCGAACGGGTCACCGACAACCCGGTGCTGGCGGGCCGAGACGTCGTCGTGGTGCCGTGCGCGTCACCGGTGCAGGTGCTGGCGGCGCTGGCCGTGCACGACCGGAGCCGGGGAGCGGGAGCCGACGTGGTCGCGATGGCGGAGGCCGCCGCGGCCACGCGCCGGGGCGAGGTCGTGGTGGCCACCGAGGACGCCATCACCTGGGTCGGCCGCGCGGGCGGCGGGGACGTCATGGGGTTCATCGACGGCGAGGTGGTGCTGATCGAGCCGCCGGACGGCGCCGGCGGTGTCACCCGCGCCGCCGTGGGGGTGCTGGACCGCCTGCTCGCGGTCGGCGGGGAACTGGTGACGGTGCTGCTGGGGGCCGCCGCTCCACCCGGCGTGGCCGACGCGCTCGACGCGCACCTGCGTGCCGAGCGGCCGGACGTCGAACTGGTGTGCTATTCCGGTGGGCAGACCGATGCGGTGCTGCTGATGGGTGTGGAGTGACATGGCGGGGCTGGAGGACGGGCTCACGGGCGTGGTGGGCGCGAGGACGGCGAAGGCGCTGGCGTCCGCGCTCGAGTTGAACACCGTGGGGGACCTGCTGCGGCACTATCCCCGGCGGTACGCGCGGCGGGGCGAGCTCACCGACATCGCCGGGCTGGAGATCGGCGAGCACGTCACCGTGCTGGCGCGCGTCGAGCACGCGACGAAGAAGCCCATGCGCTCGCGCAAGGGCTCGATCCTCGAAGTGACGATCACCGATGGGCAGCGCAGGCTCTCGTGCGCGTTCTTCGGCAACCAGACGTGGCGGGAGCGCGAGTTGCGCCCCGGCCGCACGGGGTTGTTCGCGGGCAAGGTCACCGCGTTCCGCCGCACGTTGCAGCTCGCGAACCCCGAGTACGAACTCGTCGACTCGGAGAGCGACTACGGGACCGACTCCGAGGGCCCCTCGGCGGTGGACGACTTCCTCTCCCAGATCATCCCGGTGTATCCGGCCGCGCAGGGGCTGCCGTCCTGGCGTATCGGCAACGCCGTGCGGCAGACGCTGGAACTGCTCGACCGCGAACCGGACCCGCTGCCCGAGTGGCTTCGCTCCGAGCAGGGGCTCGTGTCGCTGTTCGAGGCGCTGCACGGCATTCACCGTCCCGACAGCGACGACGCGCTCCAGGCCGCGCGGACCCGGCTCAAGTGGGACGAGGCGCTGGCGGTGCAGCTCGTGTTCGCGGGGCGCCGGCACGCGGTGGGCGCCCGGCCCGCGCCTTCGTGTCCACCGAAGCGGGGCGGCATCGCGGAGGCGTTCGACGGGCGGCTGCCGTTCCGGCTCACCGAGGGCCAGCACGAGATCGGCGAGGCGCTGCGCACCGACCTCGCGGGCGAGCATCCGATGAACCGGCTGTTGCAGGGTGAGGTCGGCAGCGGCAAGACGATCGTCGCGCTGCGCGCCATGCTGCAGGTCGTGGACGCGGGCAGGCAGGCAGCGCTGCTCGCCCCGACCGAGGTGCTGGCCGCGCAGCACGCGCGGTCGCTGCGGGACCTGCTCGGCGGGCTCGCGCGGGCGGGCGAGCTGGGCGGCGAGGACCACGCCACCCGCGTCACGCTGCTCACCGGGTCGCTGCCCGCGCGCAGGCGCAAGGAGGCGTTGCTCGACGCGGCGAGCGGGGCGGCCGGCATCGTGGTCGGCACCCACGCGCTGCTCGGCGAGCACGTGTCGTTCGCCGACCTGGCGTTCGTGGTGGTCGACGAGCAGCACCGCTTCGGCGTGGAGCAACGCGACGCGCTGCGCACCAGGGCGGGGGAGAACGTCAGCCCGCACGTGCTGGTGATGACGGCGACGCCGATTCCCCGCACCGTGGCCATGACCGTGTACGGCGATCTGGAGACGTCGTCGCTGCGGGAGCTGCCGTCCGGCCGGTCGCCGATCGCCACCACGGTCGTGCCCGCCGCCGAGAAACCGGCCTGGCTCGACCGGGCGTGGCAGCGGGTGCGCGAGGAGGTGGGCAAGGGGCACCAGGCCTACGTCGTGTGCCCGCGCATCGGCGACGAGCCGCCGTCCGACAAGACCGAGCGTCCGCCGGTCGCCGTGCTGGACGTCGCGCCCGAGCTGGAGCACGGCGCACTGGAGGGGCTGCGGGTCGGCGTGCTGCACGGGCGGCTGCCGGCCGACGACAAGGACGCGGTGATGCGCGCGTTCGCCGAGGGCGAGCTGGATGTACTGGTGGCCACCACGGTCATCGAGGTCGGTGTCAACGTCCCCAACGCCACCGTCATGGTCATCATGGACGCCGACCGGTTCGGGGTGAGCCAGCTGCACCAGCTCCGGGGCCGGGTCGGCCGGGGCGAGGTGCCCGGCCTGTGCCTGCTGGTCACCGAGACGCTCGACGGCACGTCCACGCGCGCGAGACTGGCCGCCGTCGAGTCGACCACCGACGGGTTCGAGCTCTCGAAGCTGGATCTGGAACTGCGCCGCGAGGGCGACATCCTCGGCGCGGCCCAGTCGGGCACGCGTTCGGGGCTCAAGCTGCTGTCGCTGCTGCGCGACGAGGACGTCATCGGCGCGGCGCGGCGGGTGGCCCAGCGGGTGATCGACGACGACCCTGAGCTGACCGGTCATCCCGGCCTCGCCGGTCTGGTGGCCGACACGATCGACGACGACCGCGCGGAGTACCTCGAGAAGACCTGATCGGGCACGGCCCTCACCTGCGCCGTCCCAGATACCGGGCGCATGAGACCCGTCACGGGCGGTTGAACTCCCGCTCGGCGGGAAAAGCGAGGTAACGTGCCTTCGCGACCGATCCGTTGACCAGGAAGGACCGGGCATGTTCCGCAAGGTACTCGTCGCCAACCGCGGTGAGATCGCGATCCGTGCGTTCCGCGCAGCCTATGAGCTGGGCGCGGGCACGGTCGCGGTGTTCCCCCACGAGGACCGCAACTCACTACACCGGCTGAAGGCCGACGAGGCGTACGAGATCGGTGAGCCGGGTCACCCGGTGCGGGCGTACCTGTCGGTCGACGAGGTCGTCGCCGCCGCGATCAGCGCGGGCGCCGACGCGATCTACCCCGGCTACGGGTTCCTCTCCGAGAACCCGGATCTGGCCAGGGCGTGCGCCGAGGCGGGGATCACGTTCGTGGGCCCCGACGCCGAGGTGCTGGAGCTGACGGGCAACAAGGCGCGCGCGGTGGCCGCGGCGCGGGAGGCGGGCGTTCCCGTGCTCGGCTCGTCGGAGCCGTCGTCCGATGTGGACACGCTGGTCGAGGCGGCCGACGAGCTCGGGTTTCCCGTGTTCGTCAAGGCCGTCGCGGGCGGTGGTGGCCGTGGGATGCGGCTGGTGCGTGACCGGGCTTCGCTGCGCGAGTCGATCGAGGCGGCGGCCAGGGAGGCCGAGTCGGCGTTCGGTGACCCGACGGTGTTCCTGGAGAAGGCGGTGGTGGAGCCCCGCCACATCGAGGTGCAGATCCTCAGCGACGGGACCGGCGACGAGGGTGGTGTCATTCACCTGTTCGAGCGGGACTGCTCGGTGCAGCGGCGGCACCAGAAGGTGATCGAGCTGGCTCCGGCGCCGAACCTCGCGCCCGAGCTGCGTGAGCGCATCTGCGACGACGCCGTGCGCTTCGCCCGCCAGATCGGCTACCGCAACGCGGGCACGGTCGAGTTCCTGGTGGACCGCGACGGCAACCACGTGTTCATCGAGATGAACCCGCGCATCCAGGTGGAGCACACGGTCACCGAGGAGGTCACCGACGTCGACCTGGTGCAGTCCCAGATGCGCATCGCCTCGGGCGAGACGCTGCGCGACCTCGGACTGGCGCAGGACACCGTGTCGCTGCGTGGCGCCGCGCTCCAGTGCCGCATCACCACCGAGGACCCCGCCAACGGCTTCCGCCCCGACACGGGCATGATCAGCGCGTACCGGTCGCCGGGCGGGTCGGGTATCCGGCTCGACGGCGGGACCGCGTTCGCGGGCACGGAGATCAGCGCGCACTTCGACTCGATGCTCGTGAAGCTCACCTGCCGTGGCCGCACGTTCGCCACGGCCGTCGACAAGGCGCGCCGGGCGGTCGCCGAGTTCCGCATCCGCGGTGTCTCCACCAACATCCCGTTCCTCCAAGCGGTGCTCGACGACGAGGACTTCCGGGCGGGGCGTGTCACCACGGCGTTCATCGAGCAGCGCCCGCACCTGCTGACCGCCCGGCAGTCGGCCGACCGGGGCACCCGGTTGCTCACCTACCTCGCCGACGTGACCGTCAACAAGCCGCACGGTGAGCGGCCGAAGCTCATCGATCCCCACCGCAAGCTCCCGGCACCCTCCGACGCGGCCCCACCGGCCGGGTCGAAGCAGAAGCTGACGGAGCTCGGGCCCGAAGGTTTCGCGCGGTGGCTGCGCTCGTCGCCGCGGCTCGGCGTCACCGACACGACGTTCCGCGACGCCCACCAGTCGCTGCTCGCCACCCGTGTCCGTACCAGGGACCTGCTCGCGGTGGCGCCCGTGGTGGCGCGCACCATGCCGGAGTTGCTGTCGGTGGAGTGCTGGGGCGGAGCGACCTACGACGTCGCGCTGCGGTTCCTCGCCGAGGACCCGTGGGAGCGGCTGGCCGCGCTGCGCCAGGCGATGCCGAACCTGTGCCTGCAGATGCTGCTGCGCGGGCGCAACACCGTGGGCTACACGCCGTATCCCACGGAGGTCACCGAGGCGTTCGTGCAGGAGGCCACCGCCACCGGCATCGACATCTTCCGCATCTTCGACGCGCTCAACGACGTGGAGCAGATGCGGCCTGCCATCGAGGCCGTCCGCGCCACCGGGTCGGCCGTCGCCGAGGTGGCGCTGTGCTACACCTCGGATCTGTCCGACCCGGACGAGCGGATCTACACGCTCGACTACTACCTCAAGCTGGCCGAGCAGATCGTCGGCGCGGGCGCGCACGTGCTGGCCATCAAGGACATGGCGGGGCTGCTGCGCGCGCCCGCCGCCGCCACGCTGGTGACCGCGCTGCGCAAGGAGTTCGACCTGCCGGTGCACATCCACACCCACGACACGGCGGGCGGGCAGCTCGCGACCTACCTCGCGGCGGTGAACGCGGGAGCGGACGCCGTGGACGGGGCGGTCGCGTCGCTGGCGGGCACCACCTCACAGCCGTCGCTGTCGGCGATCGTCGCCGCCACCGACCACTCCGAGCGGCCCACCGGGCTCGACCTGCAGGCGGTCGGGGACCTGGAGCCGTACTGGGAGACCGTGCGCAAGATCTACGCGCCGTTCGAGGCCGGACTCGCCTCGCCCACCGGCCGGGTCTACCACCACGAGATCCCCGGCGGCCAGCTGTCGAACCTGCGCACGCAGGCCGTGGCGCTGGGACTCGGTGACCGGTTCGAGGAGATCGAGGCGATGTACGCGGCGGCCGACCGCATCCTCGGCCACCTCGTCAAGGTCACACCGTCGTCCAAGGTGGTCGGTGACCTGGCGCTGCACCTGGTGGGCGCCGGGGTGGCGCCCTCGGACTTCGAGGCCGACCCCGCGAAGTACGACATTCCCGACTCGGTGATCGGATTCCTGCGCGGCGAGCTGGGCGACCCGCCCGGCGGCTGGCCGGAGCCGTTCCGCAGCAAGGCGCTGAAGGGCAGGGCCGAGCCGAAGCCGATGGTGGAGCTGTCGCCCGACGACCGCCGGGAGCTGGTCGAGGCCCGGCGCGCCACGCTGAACCGGCTGCTGTTTCCCGGGCCGACGAGGGAGTTCGAGACCCACCGCCACGACTTCGGCGACACGAGCGTGCTGCCGAGCAAGGACTTCTTCTACGGGCTGCGCCCGGGGGAGGAGTACGCCGTCGACCTCGAACCGGGCGTGCGGCTGCTCATCGAACTGGAGGCCATCGGTGAGGCCGACGAGCGCGGCATCCGCGTCGTCATGGCGAGCCTGAACGGGCAGCTGCGGCCGATCCAGGTGCGGGACCGTTCGGTAGCCGGTGACCTGCCTGCCAAGGAGAAGGCCGACAAGCACAACCCGAAGCACGTCGCGGCTCCGTTCGCGGGGGTCGTGACGGCGACGGTCACCGAGGGCGATGTCGTCGAGGCGGGCGACACCGTGGCGACCATCGAGGCCATGAAGATGGAGGCCGCCATCACGGCGCAGGACGGCGGTACCGTCTCGCGCCTGGCGATCAACTCGGTGCAGCAGGTGGAGGGTGGCGACCTGCTGGTGGTGCTGGAGTAGGTGCGGTGAAGGCCACCCCCGCTGCGTCTCGTGCAGTGAAGGCCACCTTGACTGCGTCTCGTGCAGCGAGGGTGGCCTTCACTGCATCCCGTGCGGCGAGGGTGGCCTTCACGGCGCCGCCCGCCGTAGGGTGATTTCCATGCGTCTTCACTCGGTGCCGCAGTGGCAGGGTTCCGGACTGGGTGGGGCGTCCACCCGGCTGCCTGCCGGGTGCGAGGTCCTCACCGCGCTCGCCGAGGACCTGCTCGGCACGCCCGCGCTGCGGATTCCCGTCGGCGCCGACACCTCGGCCGCGGAGCACGGCATCCTCAACCGCGCCGCGCTACTGGACAACCGCGGCGCCCAGCTGACCGCGCTGGAGAACCCCGAGGGCCCCGTGCTGACGATCGGCGGCGACTGCGCCGCCGACCTCGTGCCGCTCGGTGTCGCCCGCTACCGCTACGGCTCCGGGCTGGGGGTGCTCTGGTTCGACGCCCACGCCGACATCAACACGCCGGAGTCCTCCCCGTCCGGAGCGTTCAACGGCATGGTGCTGCGGGCGCTGCTGGGTGAGAGCGACCCGGAGTTCGCCGCCGACCCCGCCGTCGCGCCGGGCCGGGCGGTGCTGGTGGGCACCAGGGCGTTCGACCCCGCCGAGCGTGCGCTCGTCGACAGCGGTGTGGTGCGGCACGTGCCCGTGCCCGCCGACCCCGACGACGTGGTTAAGGCATTGCGTGAGGCCGATGTGAGCGCGGTCTACGTCCACATCGACGTCGACGTGCTCGACCCCGGCGAACTCGTGGGCAGTCATGACCACGAGCCCGGCGGGCTTGGCGTGGAGCGGCTCGTCGAGTGCCTCGACGCGCTCGACGAGTTCGACGTGATCGGCGCCGCCGTCACGGAGTGCGCGACGCGGGACCGCACGGAGGCCGCTCCGCTGGCTCCGGTGCTGGAAGCGTTGCGCCGCAGGCTGGCCCCCTGATTTCCGCCTGGCGACACGCTTTCCTCACCACATGACGAACCGGTGACCGGTTTTTCGTCCGATCGGGCGCAGACGCCTCCGCGTTCCCGGCCCCGGTGATACCTTTCTTGATCGCGACTGGACGGGTCGTGGCGAGTGGTATCCCTCAGTGGCGTGGGAAGGAGCTTGTCGAGCGTGACGGGGCGAGCAGCGGACGGTGCCGCCGACCCGAGCGTGCTGCCGGGTCGGCTCGCCGAGATCATGCGGCCGGAACTGGAAAGCGTCGCCGACGAGATCGTCGCCGAGATCCGTGCGCTGATCCCCGAATACCGCAGGCCGCTGGACGGTCCGTACGGCAAGACGATCAAGGCGGGGGTTCAGCACGCCGTGTCGTTGTTCGCCGCGCAGATCGCCGATCCCAGTGCCTCCAAACAACACGCCCACGAGGTGCACCGCAGGCTCGGGCAGTACGAGATGCGGGAGGGGCGCAGCCTCGACACGTTGCAGGCCGCCTACCGGGCGGGAGCGCGGGTGGCGTGGCGACGCATCATGGAGGTCGGCCGCCGTAGCGGGTTCTCGTCCGGGGTGATGTCGCATCTGGCCGACGCGATGCTCGGGTTCATGGACGAGCTGGCCTCGGTCGCGCTCGACGGCTTTCTTGAGGCCAAGGCGCGGTCCACGGACGCGCTCGACACGTGGCGCAGGCGGCTGCTCCAGCTCGTCCTCGAACGGCCGGCCGTGCCACCGGACGCGATCGAGGAACTGGCGCAGCTCGTGGGCTGGACGACGCCGAAGGCGGCCACCCCGGTCGCGGTCCGCCCGCTGCATCCCCTGAACCCGGCGCAGCGGCCGTCGCTCGATCCGGACGTGCTCGCCGAACTCAGCGGGGTCGAACCCCGGCTGTTGCTGCCAGGACCCCTCACCCGGGAACGGGTCGCGGCGCTCGAACGGGCGTTGCCCCGGTGCCGGTTCGCGGTCGGGCCGTGTGTGCCGCTGGACGCCGTGGCCGACTCGCTGCGTTGGGCACGCAAGGCGCTGGCCCTGGTCGACGAGGGGGTGCTGACCCCGCGTCGCGTGATGTGGGTGCAGGAGTGCCTTCCGGTGTTGTTGCTGCACGCCGACACGGCGCTGGCGGCACAGTTGCGGCGCAGGCTGCTGACCACGCTCGACGGATTGACGCCGCGTCAACGCGAACGCATGTTGGAGACCCTGCGGGCGTGGCTCGACGCGCAGGGGCACGTGCTGGACATGGCGGAGCGGCTGTCGGTGCATCCGCAGACCGTGCGGTACCGGATGCGGCAGCTGGAGGCGACCTTCGGCGACCGGCTGCGCGAGCCGGAGGCCCGGTTCGAGCTGGAACTGGCTGTGCGCACGATGCCGGACCGGATCGCGGGTCCGGCCACGTCTCGCCGGTCGTGACGGTGCGTGTCGTGGCCGATCGGCACCGGCGCGACATCGCGGCGGCCCGCGCGCGACGACGCCGCGCGGGAGCCTGAGCACGACGGGCAGGCGCGAGCCGGGAGCGGGTCCTTCGTCCGGATTACGCTGCCCCTATCCGGGAACCCTGCGTTGGCCCGGCCTCGCGAGGGGGCCGAACTGTCAAGTGCGAGGGAGGTTGTCGTGTCGGCTCGCCTGCAGGCGGTGGCGTTCGATGTGCTCGAAACCATGATGAATCTGGAACCGCTTCGGGAACGGCTGGAGGAGATCGGCCAACCCGCGCAGCTGTTGCAGCCGTGGTTCATGCGGTTCCAGCGCGACTCGCTGGCGCTGACCCTCAGCGGAGATTTCGCGGAGTTCGAGTCGGTGGCACGGCAGGCGTTGCGCACCGACACCGGCCACACCGCCACCGAAGCGGATATCGACCACGTACTTGCGGGGTTCGGTCAGCTACCCGCACACCCGGACGCTCAACCCGCACTGCGTCAGCTCTCCGAAGCAGGGCTGCGAGTCGGCTGCTTGACCGTCGGCAG
This sequence comes from Saccharomonospora piscinae, assembly GCF_005862235.1. GTDB lineage: Bacteria > Actinomycetota > Actinomycetes > Mycobacteriales > Pseudonocardiaceae > Saccharomonospora > Saccharomonospora piscinae. The sequence continues at coordinate 29,853 of NZ_VCEK01000004.1, forward strand.
CGCGGACAACACGGCGAAGTTCCTGGAACAGGCGGGACTGGCGCCTTACGTGGATCACGTCATCACCGCGGCGGAGGCCGGTACCTGGAAGCCCGCCCCCTCGGTCTACCGGGTGACGGCCAACAGACTGGGGACCTCACCGGAGGGCCTGGCGATGGTCGCGGTCCACGCCTGGGACTGCCACGGAGCGAAACGTGCCGGGTGTCTGGCTGGGTGGTGCGAGCGGCTGGAAGGCCGCTACGGTGACGTGTTCACCGCACCGGACGTGAGTGGGTCGGATCTCGTCCAGGTCGCCGAACGCCTGCGGGAACTCCCCTCCGACTGAGCCCGAGGCGGCTACGCAACCTGCGGACACGGCTACGCAACCTGCGGACACGGCTACGCAGGCTGCGGACACGGCTACGCAGGCTGCGGACACGGTGGGTCAGGCGGGGTTCAGGGACGTCACCACCCAGCGGGTGTCCTCGCGGTCGGCGGTCACAAGTAGTTGCGCCGCCGCGTGGGTCGGTTCGCCGTCGCCGCGCACCGCCATCTGGTCGAGGAAGACCAGCACCCGAGCGGTCTCCGAGGTGAGGGACAGCACCGCCGAGTCGGTCACGCGGGTGGTCACCGTGAGGCGCTGTGCGGGCGCGCGGTCGCGGACGGGGGCGAACAGCTGCCGGTACTCCTGCCTGGCCGGGCCGCGCAGCAGGTCCTCGGCGGCACGCTCGGTGGCCTCCACGTCGTCGTGGCTGTAGCTCAGCACCCGGTTCACCGTGCGTGCCACCGCCGAGCGCACGTCGAGGGTGGCCTCTACGTCGACGTGTGCCCGGTTGGTGGCCGACTCCGACGAGCGCAGCGCTTCCACGCGCATTCCTGCGGCGATGCCGAGTCCGGCGAGCACCACCGCCACCACGAGCAGCGTCGCGACCCGGCGGGTCATGCGGCCCCTCCGACGGTGTCCAGCTCCGCCACCTTCCAGCCGTCGCCGGTGTCGCGCAGTTCCAGCCGGTACCGGGTGCGTGCGGCCACCTCCTCGCCGCCCTCGCGGGTCGTGGTGATCGTGACGGAGGCGAGCATCGTGGCCCTGCCGCGCTCGGCGTCGAGTTCGGCCAGCGCCGCGCCGCGCACCTCGGCCGTGGCCACCGTGCGGGCCCGCTCGACGGCGGCGAGCGTGTCCGGCTCCGTCGCCGCCAGCTCGTCCCGCAACGTACCGGTGGTGACCTCCAGCCAGCGGCGCAGACCGGTCTCGACGTCGTTGTGGTCCATTGTGGTCAGTGCGACGACGTGGTCGCGTCCGGCGGCCAGCGCCTCGTCGCGGACGGCCGCCGTGTCGAGGGTGTCGTCCGTGGCCGCGGAGACCCAGGCCACGGCGTTCCACACCGCGAACACGGCGGTGGCCACGACCACGGCGAGCGCGAACCTGGCCCGGTCATCGCCGGGGATCACTCGTCGAGCCACAGCAGCTCCTCCAGCGAGCCGAGGCTGGTGCCGCCGCCCACGGCGGGGCCGGGCACGGCCACCCGCGGCAACCCCGCCTCCGGGGCGTGCTGCGAGCCTCGCACCAGCCGGGGATCGCCGGGAGGCAGGCTGCATTCGGCGCCGGTGTTGAACTCCGCGTCGCCGCCAGGGCCGACGTCCTCACCCGCCCGGTAGGTCGTGCCGTCGTACCCGGCCAGGCAGGGCTGGGGATCGAAGAACGTCAGCGCCAGCGAGAACCGGTCGCCGTCGAGCGCGGCCGAGGTGGCGCCCGTGGCCTTGGGCAGCATGACCAGGAGGTGTTCGAGGCCGTCGGTGCGGTCGGCGAACACCCGGGACGTGGTGAGCAGGTTGGCCACGAGCCGAGACAGCCCGGGGTCGTTGTCGCGCAGCAGGCTGCTGATCTCGGTCGCGGCGCCGGGGGTGCGTGCGATGAGTTCCCGCAGGTCGCCGTCGGCGGAGGCCAGCTCCGCCGCGAACAGCTTGGCGTTGCCCGCGAACGAGCGCCAGGCTTCGGCGGATTCGGCCTGGGTGCGCAGGACGGTGGCGCCGTCGTCGATGAGTGCGGTGGTCTGGGGCAGGTACTCGGTGGCCGTGTGGGTGAACTCGCGGGACGAGTCGAGCAGCACCTGCAGGTCGTCACCGGTGCCCTGGAACGCGGTGTAGAGCTCGTCCACCACCGTGCGCAGCGACTCGGTGGGGACGGACTCGGTGAAGGCGGTGAGGTTGGACAGCAGGTCGTGTACGCCGAGCGGCAGGGTGGTGGCCTCGCGCGGGATCACCGAGCCGTCGGTCAGGTACGGCCCGACATCCGTGCGGGGCCGGAGGTCGACGTACTGCTCGCCGACGGCCGAGCGGTGGGCGACCACGGCGGTGGAGTCGGCCGGAATCCGGGGCGCGCCGTCGTCGAGCACGAGCTCGGCCTCCATCCCGTCGTCGGTCAGGCGCAGCTCGCCGACCTCGCCGACGGCCACGCCGTTGTAGGTGACCTCGCTGCCCCGGAACAGCCCGCCGCCGTCGGCGAGTTGCAGGCGGACCACGTCGCCGCTGTCGCCGAACAGGCGGCCGAGTCCCGCGTAGTTCGCGCCGACGAACGCGGTGGCGGTCAGTGCCACGATGACGAACGCGACGACCTGGATCTTCACGCGCCGGGTGAGCATCAGCGGTCACCTCCGCCGGACGGACTCGTCCCGGCCGCCTCGTCCGGCAGCGGCAGCAGGGGAATCGGCGGGGTGTAGCCGTCGGCGGGTTCGACCTCGACGATGCTGTTGAGGTAGTCGCCGTCGATCCCGTCGAGCACCGCGTCGGTGAACGGGAACGACGCCAGGATCTCCAGTGAGCGCGGCAGGGACTGCCCCGCGTCGGCGAGCGCGTCCAGGGTGGGTGCGAGGGCGTCGAGGTCGGCCACCAGGTCGTCCTTGGTCCGGGTGACGACGTCGACGGCGATGTCGGAGAGCTCGTCCAGTGACTCCAGCATGGTCACGAGCTGCTCGCGCTGGTCCCGCAGCTCCGCGAGCCCCGGGGTGAGGTCGTTCAGCGCGCCCTCGATGGCGTCCTCGCGGTCGGCGAGGGTGCCCGCGAGGCGATTCAGCCCGTCGAGCGCGGCGGTGATGTCGTCGCGGTGGGCGTCGAGGTCGGACACCAGGTGGTCGACGTGGGACAGGAAGCGCTTGATGTCGCTCTCGTTGCCGGTCATCGCGTCGTTGAGCTCCTGGTTGATGGTGCGAAGCTGCGCGATGCCGCCGCCGTTGAGCAGCAGTGACAGTGCCCCGAAAACCTCCTCGACCTCCACGTGCCGGTTGGTGCGCGAGGCGGGGATGAGCGCGCCGTCCGCCAGCGGCGCGCGGGCGGTGTCCCCGTCGTGGCGCGGTGCCGAGAGGTCCACGAACTTCTCGCCGAGCAGGCTGGACTGGCGGATGTTGGCGAGCGCGTCGGCGGGCAGGGTGACGTCGCCGTTGACGAGCAGCACGACCTCGGCCTGCCAGTCGTCGGTGTCGGCCAGCTCGATCGAGGAGACCCTGCCCACCGCGACGTCGTTCACCTTCACCGCCGCGTTCGGCACCAGGTCGAGGACGTCGTCGAACCGCGCGGTGACGCGGTAGGGGTCGTCACCGAGGTCGGCACCACCGGGCAGGGGAAGGTCCTGGACGCCGTCGAACTCGGCCGAACAGCCCGTGGCCAGCAGGCACGCCGCCATCGTCGCGACGATGGCGCGCCGGGGGCCTCGTCCGGTCTCGTTCACCGGTCACCTCCCGTCGCCGTGACCAGGGGCAGGAACTCCAGCGGGTTGGCGCGGCTCTGGAGCGTGCCGCTGTCCGGATCGAACGTGCGGTAGGCGTTCTCGGCGGCCACCGGAGCGATGTCGAGCGCTTCGGCCAGTGAGGCGCGCTGGTCGACCACGACGTCGGTGATGTCGGCCAGATCGGTGATGCCGGTCGTCAGTGCCTCGCGGTGGTCGGTCACGAACGACTGGAGGTCGGCGAGCGCGTCACCGAGGGTCGCCAGTGCCGCGGAGAGTTCCTCCCGGTCGGCCGCGAGCAGGTCGGAGACGTTGGCGAGCTGGCCGGTGGCCTCGCGCACCGCGCCGTCGTTGCCCGCCAGCATGGCGGTGAAGGTGGCCAGCGAGTCGACGGTGGCGAAGAGGTCGTCGTCGGAGTCGGCCAGCGTGCGCGCCAGATCGCCGAAGTTGCGGACACTGGCCGAGAACGCCTCACCGTTGCCGTCCAGCACACCGGCCCCGGTGTCGAGCAGGTCGGACAGCGCGCCGTCGGCGTTGGCGCCGTCCGGTCCGAGCGTGGCGGCGAGGTCGTCGAGGCTGGAGTACAGCTCATCGAGTTCCACCGGTTCGGCGGTGCGCGAGCGCGGGATGACCGTGCCGTCGGCGATCCGGGGGCCGCCGCGGGCGAGGTCGGACAGTTGTACGTACCGGTCGGCCACCACGCTGGGCGACACGATGAGCGCCCTGCTGTCGGCCGCCACGGGCGCGTCGCCGTCGACGCGCAGCACCAGCTTCACGCGGTCGGGCTCTGGCGACACGGACTCCACCGTGCCGACGGGCACGCCGAGGACTTTCACGTCCGAGCCCGCGTACACGCCGACGGCGCGGTCGACGTAGGCGGTGATCCGCTTGTCGCCGTGGTCGGCGAAGACCCACCACAGGGCTCCGGCCGTGGCCACGGCGGCCACCGTCAACACCACGGCGAGCCGTCGCGCTCGCCACCGGAAACGGGTCGTCACCGGTGTCACCTCCGATCCGGTGGCTGGCAGGGATGGCGGTTGTCGGGCACGAGCCCGCAGAGGTACACGTCGAGCCAGTGCCCGCTGCCCACCGTGTTGTTGACCACGCGGAAGTACGGTCCGGCGAGTTCCAGCGTGCGGTCGAGGTCGTCCCGGTGCCGTCGCAGGATGTCCGTGACCTCGGTGAGCGAGGAGAGCGTGGGCCCGAGCTGCTCGGTGTTGTCGGCGACCAGCCCGGACACCTGCTCCGCGAGGTCGCGGGTGCCCACGAGGAGCTGGTGGATGGCCTCGCGCCGGTGGTCCAGCTCGGTGAGCAACAGGTTGCCGTCGTTGATGAGCCGTTCGAACTCGTCGCTGGAGCCCGCGAGGGTGTCGGAGATGGTGTGCGCGTGCTCCAGCAGGGTCTGGAGTTCCGCGTCGCGCGAGGCGATGGTCTGGGACAGTGCCGAGAGCCCGTCGAGCGCACTGCGCACGTGGTCCTCCGCGCCGTCGAACGTGTCGCCCAGCGTGCGGAAGCTCTGCGCGAGCTGGTCGGTGTCGATGGCGCCGGCGGTGGTGGCGAGCTGCTCGAACGCCGTGGTGACGTCGTAGGGCGTGGTGGTGCGGCCCAGCGGGATGGGGTCGTCGGGGTCCTGCACGGCGTCGCCGGTGGGATGCAGCGCCAGATACTTCTGGCCCAGCAACGTCTTGATCTTGATTTCGGCGGTCGTGCGGTTGCCCACCCAGGCGTCGGAGACCCGGAACGACACGAGCACCCGGTCCTCGGCCAGCTCCACGTCGGTGACCTCGCCGACCTTGATCCCGGCCACCCGCACCTCGTTGGCCGCGGCCAGGCCCGCCGCCTCGCCGAACTCGGCCTCGTAGGTGGTTCCGCCGCCGACCAGCGGCAGTGCCTCGTAGTTGAGCGTGGCCACGGTCGCGGCGGCCAGCACGGCGGTGCCCACCACCCCGAGGCGGAGCGTGTTGCGGTCGCGTCGGGACGTCATCGGCCACACCTCGCGGGAACGGCGCCGTCGTTGATGCCGGTGGGCGGGTCGGTGAGGAGCACGGCGTCGCACAGGTAGACGTTGAGGAACGAGCCGTACGAGGCCGCCCGCCCGACGGCGGTGTACTTGTCGGGTGTGTTGACGAGGAACCGTTCGAGGTCCTCGGAGCCGGACACGAGTTCGCTCGTCACGCCCTCCAGCCCGGCGATGCTGTCGGCGAGCGGTGGCCTGGCGTCGTCGAGCAGGCCGGCGGTGGCGTCGGTCAGCATCGCCATGCCCTCGACGGAGTCTCCGATGGCCTGCCGGTCCTGGGCCAGCCCCGACACCAGCTCGCTCAGCGTGGACACGAGGGTGGACAGCGCGTCCCCCTCGCCGTTGACCGTGTCGAGCACCGAGTTCAGGTTGTCGATGACCTCGCCGATGACCCGGTCGCGGTCGGCGAGGGTGGCCGTGAGCGAGCCCGTGTGGTCGAGCAGGCTCTCCACCGTGCCGCTTTCCCCCTGCAGCACCTGCACGATCTCGCCGGAGAGCTGGTTGACCTCCTCGGGATCGAGTGCCGAGAACAGCGGCTGGAAGCCGTGGAAGAGCTCGGTCAGATCGAGCGCGGGCCGGGTTTGCTCCAGGGGGATCTCGTCGCCGGGGTTCAGCGTGTCGGGGCTGCGCTGCTCGCCGCGTTCGAGCGCGACATAGCGTTGCCCGAGCATGTTGCGGTAGCGGATGGTGGCGGTCGTGTCGGTGGGGACCGGCCTGCTCTCGTCCACCGAGAAGTGGACCAGTGCCAGGTGCTGATCCACGATCTCCAGTTCCTCCACCTGGCCCACCCGCACGCCGGCGATGCGCACGTCGTCCCCGGCGCTGAGCGAGGTGACGTCGGTGAACCGGGCACTGTAGACCGTGCCCCGGTCGAGCCCGGCTCCCGAGATCGACACCGCCAGCAGCGCGGTCGCCACGGTGGTGACGAGCACGAACGCCAGCCCTTTCAGCAGGGGGCCCGTGATCCTGTTCATCGCACCGTCACCTCCGTGCCCCGGTACACCGGACCAGCGAGCACGCCACCCCACTCGGGCACGTCCTCCGCCGCGACCTCCAGCTCCCCGGCGAGCAGTGTGGCCAGCAGGTCCTGTTCCTGTGGCGAGTTGGCGACGCCCAGATCGGCGTCCGGGTCGGGTAGCAGCGCGCCCGCGCCCTGCTCCGGCCCCGCTGACGGAGCGGGCGGCATTCCCTCGCCCGGCACGACCCCGCTCGGATAGCAGCGCGGGCCCGAGTCGGCGTGGTAGCCGGGGTCGTCGGCTCCGGGCCGGTACGCGCCGCGCGATTCGGTGGTGATCGTGCCGCGCAGGCGCAGCCCCGGCCGGTCCGTTCCCGCGCCGAGCGCCGCGTCCATCGCGGGCTTGAGCTCGTCCAGCGCCCGCAGGGTGCAGGCGAAACTGGGGGAGTACCGGGCCGCGACCTCCAGCGGCTGTCTGCTCTCGGCCGACAGCGCGATGAGGTTCGCGGCGTTGGCGCGCAGGAACTCCGTCACGTCGGTCGACGTGGTGGTGACCTGGGCGTACAGGCCCCGCAGTTCGCCGCCGCGCTCGTCCACCGTGTCGAGCGTGACGGCCGTGTCGGTGAGCGCGTCGAGGACGTCCGGCGAGATGTCGCCGTAGAGCTGCGCCACCTCGCCGAGGTCGCGGACGTTCTCGTGCAGGCGGGGCAGGTTCGGGTTGAACTCCTCCAGGTAGTCGGCCGCCACCACGAGCGTGTCACCGAGCTGCTCGCCCCGGCCCTCCAGCGCCGTGGCCACCGCGCTCAGCGTGCTGGCCAGCTTCTGCGGTTGCACCGACTTCAGGACGGGGAGCAGTTCGTCGAAGACCCGCTCCAGCTCGATCGCGTTCTCCGAGCGATCCTGCGTGATGACGTCGCCGTCGGTGAGCGGTGCCGCCGTGGAACCGTCGGGAACGGACAGTTGCACGTAGCGTTCGCCGAACAGGGTCTTCGGTACGAGCAGGGCGGTGACGTCGTTGGGCAGCCACGACACGGTGTCCGGGTCGAGCGCGAGATCGATCTCCGCGCCGTCCGGTACGGCACGGATGCCTCGCACGTCGCCCACGAGCACACCCCGGGCCTTGACGTCGGAGTTCTCGCGGAGCTGGTTGCCGACGTGATCGGCGTGCAGCGTCACCGACACCGACTCGGTGAACTCCTTGTTGTAGATCCGCACGGACAGGTTCACCAGCAGGACGAGGACCAGGCAGAACGCCAGGCCCGTGAGGCGGGTTCCGAGTTTGCGCAGCCGACGGTGTCTCATCCCGCCACCCGCACCGTCGTCGTCGCGCCCCAGATGGCGAGGCTGGCGAAGAAGTCGAGGAGGCTGACGGCCACGATCGCCGTCCGCACTCCCCGTCCCACGGCAACGCCGACTCCCGCCGGCCCGCCCGTGGCGCGGAACCCGTAGTAGCAGTGGGTCAGCACCACCACGACGCTGAACAGCAACACCTTGCCGAACGACCAGAGCACGTCCTCCGGTGGGAGGAACAGTGTGAAGTAGTGGTCGTAGGTGCCCGCCGACTGCCCGTAGAACCAGATCACGATCTGCCGGGACGCCACGTACGAGGTGAGCAGGCCGATCGCGTACAGCGGGATGATCGCGCAGAACCCGGCGATGATCCGGGTCGTCACGAGGTAGGGCACGCTGGGCACGCCCATGACCTCCAGCGCGTCGACCTCTTCGGAGATGCGCATGGCGCCGAGTTGCGCGGTGAACCCGCAGCCGACCGTGGCCGACAGGGCGAGCCCGGCCACGAGCGGCGCGATCTCGCGCGTGTTGAAGTAGGCCGACAGGAACCCGGCGAACGCCGCCGTCCCGACCTGGTTCAGCGCGGTGTAGCCCTGCAGGCCCACCACCACGCCGGTGAACAGGGTCATGCCGATCATCACGCCGATCGTGCCGCCGATCACCGCGAGTGCCCCGCTGCCGAAGCTCACCTCGGCCAGCAGGCGCACGATCTCGCGGGGATAACGGCGTAGTGCTCTGGGAACCCAGGCCAGAGCCCGCAGGCTGAACAGCACCGCGTCGCCCAGGGTGTCCAGAAACGACAGTCGCGCGTCGAGAGCCTCGGCGGCCCGGCGCCGGGCAGGGCTGATGGTCACGGCCTCACATTCCCTTCGGCGGCACGAGCTGCAGGTACACGGTCGTCAGCACGAAGTTCAGGACGAACAGCAGCAGGAACGTGATGACCACCGACTGGTTCACCGCGTCGCCGACGCCCTTGGGGCCCGCGGCGGGGTTGAGACCGCGGTACGCGGCGACGACTCCGGCGACGAAGCCGAAGATCAGGGCCTTGATCTCGCTGATCACCAGATCCGGCAGCTGTGCCAGCGCCGAGAAGCTGGCGAGGTAGGCGCCGGGCGTGCCGTCCTGCAGCACGACGTTGAAGAAGTAGCCGCCGCACACGCCGACGACGCTGACCATGCCGTTGAGGAAGACCGCGACGCCCATGGCCGCGAGCACGCGGGGCACGATCAGCCGCTGGACGGGCGAGACGCCCAGCACCTCCATGGCGTCGATCTCCTCGCGGATGGTGCGCGAGCCCAGATCGGCGCACATCGCCGAGCCGCCAGCCCCGGCGATGAGCAGTGCGGTGACGATCGGACTGGCCTGCTGGATGATGGCGAGGACGCTGGCCGCGCCGGTGAACGACTGCGCGCCGATCTGCGTGGTGAGGGAGCCGACGTGCAGCGCGATGACGCCGCCGAACGGGATGGCCACGAGCGCCGTGGGCAGGATCGAGACGCTGGCGATGAACCAGAACTGCTGCACGAACTCCCGGAACTGGAACGGCCTGCGGGCGATGTTGCGCAGCACGTCGATCGCGAGCGCGTAGAGCCTGCCCGTCTGGCGTAAAGCGGCCGCGCCCGGAAAGGTCCGGCCGCCCCGTTCGGCGTCGAGCGCCACTCGCGTCTCCTTCGGTCGGCGAAAACCGCGTTTCACTCTCCGGTAAAACGGCGGTTCTGTTCGTCGACACGCCGCTGTGTGCGTGTGCTGACAATAACGGCGGTTTCGCTCGCCGGTTACGGGAAATTGTTAGGAGCTTGGTGACAAGTTTCTGTGCCGCAGTGTGAACCCGGGTGAGTATGCCGGTCGGGGCGCAGGGTGGTCTGAGTTTGTACGCCGTGCCGCACAAGGGGGAACGGCGTTTTGCTCGGCTCGTGACAATCGTTGCGCCAAACGAGCGAGCAGGCCCCCGGGAAAGCGTTGTGTTTCTTGTTCGTTTCCTGGGCAGCGGCTAACGTACTCGCTGGTAGGTTGCCGTAGGCGCCTACCGGGCAAGCATCGTCGGCCGATGTTTTTTTCGCGTGGAGGAAGCACTTCCCGCTCCGCGCCGCTTGTCCTGCCCGTTCACCTGCCCAGCTCGGAAAGGAATCGCTATGCGTAGGCGCGTTTCCAGTATCGTCGCCACCGCCGCCGCGGCGACGTTCGCCCTCGGCTTCAGCGCGATGTCCGCATCGGCCCAGCAGCAGGAGTGGGTCATCGACCCCGGTGGTGACTACACCGCCGCCTCCGGCACCACCGTGCTCACCAACACGAGTAACGGCGTCACGCTGAACTGCTCCGGTTCGGACGCCGAGGGAACACTGAACACCAACGCCAGTGGCTCGCCCGCCCAGATCGGCACCATCGCGGGCATCTCGTGGGAGAACTGCTCCGGCCCGCTCGGCCTGAGCTTCGACGTGGAGCCGCAGAACCTGCCGTGGAGCATCAACGGCGAGTCCTACGACGCCGCGACCGGTGTCACCACCGGCTCCATCGGTGGAGTCACCGCCGTGCTCTCGGGTACCAGCTGCAACGCCACCGTCGAGGGAGCGACGCCCGGTACGTACGACAACGCCAGCGACACGCTCGCGCCCGGCCCGATCGCCGGGTCGCCGCACGAGCTGACCGTCACCTACGTCGACCCGGGTGCGGGCTGCTTCGGCCTCATCAACACCGGCGACACGGTGACCTTCGAGGGCGCCTATGTCGTCTCGCCGGGCCAGGACGTCACGCTCCAGTGATGTCCGGCTAGGACGTCCTGCCCGGCCGGGGGTTCCGGCATCCGGCCGGGCAGGACGCCGACCGAGCCTCACCCGTTCGACAACGACAGTGGAGGAACCCGTGCGCGTGGCGAGCGGAAGGGCAGTGCCGGCCGTGGCGGTCGCCGTGGTGGGCCTGACCGGAATACTGGCGACACCCGCCGCCTCGAAGCAGGACACCGGGCCGCGGTCCGATGTGGTGCACGCGGACGGTTCCGCGCTCCCGTTCCGCTGCGAGACCGAAGGGGGCGAGCGCGAGGTGAGCGTCCGCTTCGGTCTGTCGCTGCCGGAGCGGGTGCCGATCGGTGAGCCGATCACCCCGGAGGACGTCACCGTCGAGGTGACGCTGGGCGACGAGGCCACCGCCGACCTCACCGGACGGGACATGCCGTCGGTCACCGGGTCCGCCGAGGTCGTCCTCGCCGCGGCGAACGAGGACCGGGAGACCGACGAGGTGCCGCTGGTGTGGCCCACGCTGGCCGTACCGGCCACACCGGTTCCGGAGCAGGGACGGGCCGAGGTCACCGCGCGGGGGAAGGCGCCGTCGTTCACGCCCGAGCAGGCGGGGCGGTGGACACTGTCCGCGCGGGAGGTGACGCTGTATCTCGCCACCCCGCCCCCCGACGGCGATGCACCCGGCCCCGACCCGATACCCGAGCCCGAACCCGAGCCCGAGCCCGAACCCAGCGGGCAAAACGACGCCGGGTCCGCGGCCGAGGAGCCCGGCTCGGCCGCGGACACCTCGGCACCGTCGAGTACGACCGACACCGAGGTGCCTCCGGCGTCGCCACAACGCGCGCTCACCCTCGACTGCGCCCTCGCTCCGGACGCCGCAGCCGATCCGCTGCTGTCCTGGCACGTGGCCGAGGACGGTGAGAACGGTGAAGCCGGTGAGGGGCAGGACCGGGACGGCACCGGCTCCGCCCCGGGCGAGGCGGACGGCACCACCGATGCGCTCGCGGAGGCGGCCGACGTGCCGGAGGACTGCGAGGACTTCGCCGACGAGCCCACCGCCTGGTGCGCCTACCTCGGTGGGTTCAACAACATCAACGCGATGGGCTCCGCCGCGAGGATCGAGCCCGGCATTCTCAACTTGGCCGTGCCCAACCCGGGACCCTGCCCCGACGGCCCCCCGCTGTGGTTCTGCCAGAACGTGACCGGCGAGCTGAGCCACGACGGAAAGCAGGAGTTCCCCCCGTCCGACAACGCCTTCCACGCCTTCGACTTCATGCCGAACGCCGCCACCGTGGAGGTCAGCCAGGTGGCCCCGATGGACATCGAGGTGCAGTTCCAGATCGTCGCGCCGTACGAGGGCTCCGTGGTGGCGCGCACCGAGATGTCCGTGCGAGCGGACGACGTGACCGTGAACGGGAAGCGGCTCGACGTGGGCGAGGACTGCCGCACCGCGGAACCGATGCCCGTCACCCTCACCGCCGACTATCCCGACGGCTACGTGGTGGACCGGGGCGGCACGCTCGACGGCACGGTCGACATCCCCGAGTTCGCGGGCTGTGGCAGGGCGGGGGAACTCGACTCGCTGATCACCGGCCTGATCTCCGGTCCCGGCAACTACGTGAAGATGACGCAGGGCAGCGTGTGCGACGTCCGTAACACCGGTGGCTGCCCTCCGCCGATTCCCACCCTCGCGCGCTGAGCCGCCCGTGGCCTGCGCGTCATCCCCACCCATCCCGAAGGAGAAGTCGATGAGGAGATCCCCCGTGACCAAGCGCAGATCCGGCCGCCTGCTGGGCTCCGGCGTCGCCGCGGTGGCGCTGGCCGCCACGGCCATCGGAGCGGCGCCGGCGGCCGCCGACACGGACGACACCCGCGATGCGCGGGCCGCCGCGTCGCTCGCGGGACACTGGGCGCCGTTCGACCGGTGCCCCGTGGACGATCCGGCGATGCTGGCCGCCGACGGCGACGAGCTGGCCGCGCTGTGCATGGCGTCGTCGTCGGAGTCGGGGACGATGACCATCGGCGAGAAGACCGTGCCCACGGCGGGGACGAATCTCCAGCTGGGACTCCTCGGGGACGGAGTGGACTACGCGGCCGTGTCGCCGGAGGGCGCGGGCATTCAGGCCGAGCCCGTCGCCGTTCCCGGCGGCCTGCTCAATCTGATGTGCCCCAGCGAGATTCCCGTGCTGACGTCGTTGTGTGAGAAGGCCGCGGACAGCACTCTCAACCGGGTGGTCGCGACCGTGGAGCCCGCGGGCACCCCGACCGACTTCGACCTCAACGCCGGCCTGGGGGTGGGGCAGCCGATCGTCACGCTGCCGGTGAAGATCCGCCTCGACAACCCGCTGCTGGGCGGACGCTGCTACATCGGATCGGAGGCCGACCCGATCGTGCTGCGCCCGGCGCACACCTCGCAGCCCACGCTGGGGCTCGTGCGGTACGGCCCCGACGGGACCGAGGTGGCGGGCGGGGAGCTGAGCAACATCGGTCTGTCCGGCGCCGACCAGGTCGACGACTCGTTCGCCGTGCCCGAGGCCGACGGGTGCGGCTTCCTCGGCACGCTGGACTGGGCCGTGAACGCGCAGCTCGGCCTGCCCTCGCCGGAGGGCGCGAACAGCCTCGTGCTCGACGCCGCCAGCACGACCACCGGCGGCTTCTACACCCCGGCGCAGTACACCCCCGACCAGGGACAGCGCCTCGCCGACTACTGGCACGCCGCCGCGCGCTGACCGCGTTCCGGTTGCGGCGAAGGCCACCTTGACCGCGTGTGGCGCAGCGAAGGCCACCTTGACTGCGTGTGACGCAGTGAGGGTGGCCTTCGCGGCACCCCCGGCACCCCCGGCGACGCGCGTCAGGCCGGGGGGCGGCCGGTGGGGAAGAGCATCGTCGGGATCTCGTTCTCCGGCAGGCCCAGCAGGGTGCCCAGCGCCGCGTCGTCGAAGCCCGCCACCGCGCACCCCGCCAGCCCCAGCGCCGTACCCACCAGGTACAGGTTCTGCACGGCCACGCCCGAGTCGACGTGCAGTGTCCGGTAGTGCCGCAGCGGGTACTTGTCGAACGCGACGTCGAGACGGGCGGTGACGGCCACCGTCACCGCGGGCTGCCAGGCGAACTCCTCCTGCAGATACACCTGTTCGAGCTGCGGGCCCGGGTCGGTCTCGGCGAGCTGCACCAGTTCGTGCGACACCGGTTCGTAGCGGTACACACCCTGGTCCAGACCCGTCACCCGCCGCACCACGGCGTAGGCGCGCAGGATGTCCAGACCGCCCGCGCTGGGAGCCATGCTCAGCGGATACTCCTCCACCCCGTAGGCGGGCACGAACCGCTGCACGCCCATCGAGAACCGCAGCAACGCGCTCAGCGCGGGCAGTTCGAGTTCGCCGTCGTCGTACTCATAGGCCGAATGGCGGCGCGCGAGTGCCGCCACCAGCCCCGTCTTGGGCGGGCGCACGTCCGGCAGCGCGATGTGCCGGGACAGCGGCAACGGCTGGACCGGTACCGGCCGCTGGGCGTTCAGCAGGCGGTGTACCGCCAGCGCGCGTTCGGTGGTATCCCGACCATTCACGACGGCTCCCGTCGCTTCCCCACGTCACCGGCCACGGCGGCATGGTAACCCGTTCGAGTGGCTGGGTGCGGCGGATCGGGGACGGTTCCGCGTCGGATCCGTCACTCTCCGGCGGCCAGCCACCGATCGTCCGAGGCCAGCACCGTCAACCGCTGCGTCGCCCGCGTCAGCGCGACGTACAGCACCCGGCGCCCGGTCAGCGACTCGTCGACCAGCTCACTCGGCTCCACCAGCACCACCGCGTCGTACTCCAGGCCCTTGGAGTCGAGGCTGCCCACCACCCGGAGCCGGTCGTCGTCGTAGCCCGACAACCACCGGCCGACCTCGTCGACCCGGTTCATGGCACAGATCACGCCCACCGTGCCGTCGACGGCGTCGAGCTGCTCCTTCGCGGCCAGCTGCGTGGCCGACTCCCGGTTGCCGGGGTCCGTGCGCCGGATCTGCGGCGTCAGTCCCGTGGTCCGGACCGCGTGCGGCAGCTCGTCCTCCTCCGCGTGCCCCGCCACCACCCTGGCGGCGAGGTCGAAGATCTCCGCGGAGTTCCGGTAGTTGGTGCGCAGGGTGTAGCGCCTGCGGGGGGTGCGAGCGCCGAACGCCTGGTCCCGCGCCGCCGCCGCCTCGCCAGGGTGGGGCCAGGAACTCTGCACCGGATCACCCACGACGGTCCAGCTCGCGTACCGGCCCCGCCGGGCCACCATCCGCCACTGCAACGGGGAGAGGTCCTGCGACTCGTCCACGACGACGTGCGAGTACTCGTCGTAGTGCTCGGGCCGGTGCCGCGCGGGCCCGCCGCGCTCCGGTGGGGACTCGGCACCGGCCGACTGCCCCCGGCGCCGTTTCGGCGGCGGTCCCAGCAGCACGCGCAACTCGTCGAGCAGGGCGACGTCGGCCACCGTCCACTCCCGATCCGGCTCGGCCAGCGACGCGGACAGCAGCGCGACCTCCGGAGCGGTCAGGACGTTCTTCGCCGCGCGGGCCAGGCGCCGTTCGTCGCCGAGCCACCGCAGGACCTGCGCCGGATACAGCACCGGCCACCACACCACCAGAAAGCGGTGGAAGTCGAGGCGTTCGCCGAGGTCGCGCACCAGCTCGGCCCGGTCGAAGGAGCGACCGTCGTCGCGCGCGTACTGCTCCGCCCGGTCCGCCAGCGCCTCCAGCAGTGCCTCGGCGGCCCGCACCCGTGCCCGGTTCGGCGGCTGGGAGTGGCCGTGGACCTTGCGCCGCACCTTCTCCAGCTCCCGCGCCGAGAGCTTGAGCACCTCACCCCTGTAGACGATCCGCATCTCGGTGGGGGCCTCGGGTGGCGTGTCGCGCAGCGCCTTGCCGAGCACCTTGCGCATCCGCAGCGAGCCCTTGACCGCCGCCAGCGCCGCCGGATCGTGGCGGGTGGCGTCGATCCCGTCGAGAACCTGGCCGAGCGATCGCAGTTCGACGTTGGTCTCGCCCATCGACGGCAGCACGCGCGAGATGTAGTTCGTGAACACGCCGGACGGCCCCACCACGAGCACTCCGGCGCCGCCGAGCTGACGCCGGTGGCGGTACAGCAGGTACGCGGCGCGGTGCAGCGCCACCGCCGTCTTGCCGGTCCCCGGGCCGCCCGTGATCTCGGTCACGCCACGCCACGGCGCGCGGATCACGTCGTCCTGCTCTTTCTGGATGGTGGCGACGATGTCCCGCATGGTGTCGCCGCGGGCCCGGCCCAGTGCCGCCAGCAACGCGCCCTCCCCGACCACGTTCATGTCGTCGGGCACCGCCTCCGGCATGAGGACGTCGTCGTCGATGTCGAGCACCGACTGCCCCGAACAGCGGATCACCCTGCGGCGCACCACGTCCATCGGTTCCTCGGCGGTGGCCTGGTAGAACGCCGCCGCCGCGGGAGCGCGCCAGTCGGTGACGAGGTTGTCGAAGTCGGCGTCCCGGATGCCGAGCCTGCCCACGTGGACCGGCTCCGCGCTGCCGTGGTCGAGCCTGCCGAAGACAAGGCCCTCGTACTCGGCGTCCAGCGTCTGCAGCGTCTGGTTGGCGTGGAACACCATCATGTCGCGCTCGTACAGCATCGACGCCTGCTCGAACACGGCCTCACTCTGGGCGCCGCGCCCCAGTTCGTAGCCACGGGTGCGCATGGCCTCGGCCTGCGCGCGCAGCTCCGCGAGCCGGATGTACACCCGGTCCACGTGGGTTTGTTCGATGGCGATCTCGGCCCGTCTCACCCGGGATTCCGACACTCGCGCTCCTCGCACTCCTCGCCTCGGAAGGGGAAGAACGACTTTACGCGATCGCGGGCCGTGCCCGACCCCGTCCCGTGTCCCGGACGCGGGTGCGAGCATGGCGATGTGACAAGGATCGTGGCCGGGCAGGCAGGTGGGCGCACCCTCCGGGTTCCGCCCAAGGGAACGAGACCCACCACCGAGCGGGTTCGGGAGGCGTTGTTCAGCGCGCTCGACGCCGCCGACGAGGTCGCCGGAGTGCGGGTGCTGGACCTCTACTCGGGCTCGGGCGCGCTCGGCCTCGAGGCGTTGTCGCGCGGCGCTCGCGAGGCGGTGTTCGTGGAGGCCGACCGCACCGCGGCCGAGGTGCTGCGCGGCAACATCGCGCGCGTCGGGCTCGGCGGCCAGGTGCGCGAGGGCAGGGCCGAGACCGTGGTCGCCGTCCCACCCCCGGAGCCCTTCGACCTGGTGCTGGCCGACCCGCCCTACGCGGTCGACGCGGAGACGCTCGGGGTGGTGCTGGGCAGGCTGGTGGACAACGGATGGCTGGCCGACGGCGCGCTCGTGGTGATGGAGCGGCGGCTGCACGACGGGCCCCCGCACTGGCCGGACGCGCTGCGGGTCCTGCGCACCCGGGAATACGGTGACAACGCGTTGTTTCGTGCGGAGTACCGGGTGTAGCACGGACGAGGCGTGGGTCACCTCACGCGCGTCGCGCCGTCGCGCTTGGTAGCGTCCGCGCCATGCGGCGAGCGGTCTGTCCCGGTTCCTACGACCCTGCTACCAACGGGCATCTCGACATCATCGAACGCGCCGCGAGCCTGTTCGACGAGGTCGTCGTGGCCGTGCTCATCAACAAGAAGAAGCAGGGACTGTTCACCGTTGAGGAGCGCCTCGACATGCTCAGCGAGGTGACCGCGCGGCTGCCGAACGTGCGGGTGGACTCCTGGCACGGCCTGCTGGTCGACTACTGCCGCGCGCACGGCATCGCCGCCATCGCCAAGGGCCTGCGCTCGGTCAGCGACTTCGACTACGAGCTCCAGATGGCGCAGATGAATCGTGAGCTGTCCGGGGTCGAGACCCTGCTGATGTCGAACAACCCGGCCTACAGCTTCCTGTCCAGCTCGCTGGTGAAGGAGGTCGCCACCTACGGCGGTGACGTCTCCGACATGGTGCCCGCCGTGGTCCGGGAGCGGCTGCGAGCCAAGCTCGCCTGACCGGCGTGACGGCAGGGTCACG
The DNA here is from genome assembly GCF_005862235.1 of Saccharomonospora piscinae. GTDB lineage: Bacteria > Actinomycetota > Actinomycetes > Mycobacteriales > Pseudonocardiaceae > Saccharomonospora > Saccharomonospora piscinae. The sequence goes on from NZ_VCEK01000004.1 coordinate 47,555, forward strand.
CTCGGACACGCCTGGATCGCCGGTTACCGCCGAACGGGGGCTCAAGGCGGCAGACTGGTCACGTCGCGTGGAATCGATGCCGCGAGGGAGTGGCCGTGTACCGGGTTTTCGAGGCGCTCGACGAGCTCGTCACGATCGTGGAGGAGGCCCGTGGGGTCCCCATGACGTCGAACTGCGTCGTCCCGCGTGGTGACGTGCTCGAACTGCTCGACGACGTGCGGGACGCGCTGCCGGGTGAGGTGGACGACGCCCAGGACGTGCTCGACCGCAGGGACGAGGTCATCCGCACCGCCCGCGAGCAGGCCGACGAGACCGTTGGTTCCGCGAACGAGGAGGCCGAGCGGCTCGTCGCGGAGGCGCGGGCGCACGCCGAGCGCATCGTGGCCGACGCGCGGGACGAGGCCGAACGCACGGTCGCCGCGGGCGAGGCGTCCTACGCCGACCTCACGGAGCGGGCGCGCGCCGAGGCCGACCGCATGGTGCAGGCCGGTCGCGACGCCTACGACCGCGCTGTCGAGGACGGCAAGCACGAGCAGGCCCGGCTGGTGTCGCAGACCGAGGTCGTGCAGGCCGCGCACAACGAGGCGGCCCGCATCGTCGACGAGGCCCACGAGGAGGCCGACCGGCAGCGGGTCGACTGCGACGCCTACGTCGACGGCAAGCTGGCCGAGTTCTCCGACCTGCTCGCCACCACGCTGCGCACGGTCGACTCGGGCCGCAACCATCTGCGCACGCCGCTGCCCGCGACCTCGCGGACGCCGGTGTACGACTACCAGGCCCAGTGACCCCTGCGCTGGCGTAGGCTAGTTGCCGACGTCGCCGCAGGTTTCACAGACCGTGCGGAAACATTCGTGCAGGAAGCCGCGTTAGTAGATCTTGATGCCTGAAGGAAAATCCAGCCCGCAGCGCGCCGACGCGCGCAACCCGTGGCTGTTCGACACCCACGAACTCAGCCGCCGCCCCGGTTCGAGCCATCAGCTGCGCCGTGACCTGCCCGTCGAATCGACGCTGGGCGTGCCCGACGTCGTCGAGGTGGAAGAGGGCACGACCGTGGCCGCCGACCTGCTGCTGGAGTCGGTGGTCGAGGGTGTGCTGGTCAGCGGAACGGCCACGGCCGCGACGCGGGGCCACTGCTCGCGCTGTCTCGATCCCGTGTCGGGCGAGACCGAGGTCAGCGTCACCGAACTGTTCGCCTACCCCGACTCCACGACCGACGAGACCGCCGACGAGGACGAGGTCAGCAGGATCGTCGACGACTACATCGATCTCGAACCCCTCGTGCGGGACGCGCTCGTGCTCGCGCTGCCGCTGGTTCCGCTGTGCAGCGACGACTGCGAGGGACTGTGTTCGGGTTGCGGCGCGAAATGGGCCGATCTCGAGCCCGGACACGGGCATGAGACGATAGACCCTCGGTGGGCCGCGCTGGTGCAACGCCTGGAGGAGACTCCGGGGGACGGCACCGCGGACGGTTCCGACCGGTGACCGGGTCGGGCTGTCGAGGCCCGACGTGTTCGTACGATCGCTCGCTCCCGCGAGCAGACCTGTGTGAGGAGACCCAGCCGTGGCCGTCCCGAAGCGGAAGATGTCGCGTTCCAACACTCGCTCGCGCCGCTCGCAGTGGAAGGCGAACCCGGTGCAGCTCGTGGCCTGCCAGAACCGCGCGTGCCGGCAGCCGAAGCCGCAGCACGTGGCCTGCCCTGCCTGTGGCCAGTACGCCGGCCGACAGGTAGTCGAGCCTGCGTAAGGGCCGCCGGAATGGGGGGTAAGTCGCCAACTGGACCGGCAGCCGATCCCACATCCCTGCTCGACGCGCTCGGTGTCGGATTCGACAGCGAGCTGCTGACGCTCGCCCTGACCCACCGGTCCTACGCCTACGAGAACGGGGGACTCCCGCCCAACGAGCGGCTGGAGTTCCTCGGTGACGCGGTGCTCGGCCTGGTGGTCACCGACCACCTGTACCGGCAGCACCCGGATCTGCCCGAGGGGCAGTTGGCGAAGCTGCGCGCCAGCGTGGTCAATATGCACGCGCTGGCCGGGGTCGCGAGGGAGCTCGGAGAGGGTGGGCTCGGCGCGCACCTGCTGCTTGGTAAGGGGGAGGAACTCACCGGCGGCAGGGACAAGGCCAGCATCCTCGCCGACGGCCTCGAAGCCGTCATCGGAGCCGTCTATCTGGCGCACGGCATCGAGACCGCGCGGTCACTGGTACACCGGCTGTTCGGGACCCTGCTGGACGAGGCGCCGCGCCGGGGCGCGGGGCTGGACTGGAAGACCAGCCTGCAGGAGCTCACCGCGTCGGCGGGTCTCGGCGTGCCCGAGTACAAGGTCGCCGACACGGGCCCCGACCACCGTAAGGAGTTCAGCGCGGTGGTGCTCGTGAGCGGTCGCGACCTGGGGCACGGGGACGGCACCACGAAGAAGGAAGCCGAGCAGAAGGCCGCCGAGGCCGCCTGGCGCGCGCTGGACGACGAACTGGCGGCCGACGGCAGACCCGGAGCACCCGCGGCCGAGCAGCCCGAGCGGGCGGAGTAGCGCCCGGTGCCCGAACTGCCCGAGGTCGAGGTGGTGCGGTCCGGCGTCGAGCAGCATTTGATCGGCCGTACCGTGGCCGCTGTCGAGGTGCTGCACCCCAGGGCCGTCCGGCGGCACGTGCCGGGTGCGGCCGACTTCACGGGCAGGCTCGTCGGCACCAAGATCATGGCGGTGCGCCGCAGGGGCAAGTACCTCTGGTTCGACCTGTCGGACGGTGACGCCGTCCTCGCGCACCTCGGCATGAGCGGGCAGCTGCTGGTGCAGCCACCGGAGGTGCCGGACGAGAGACACCTCCGCGTGCGGGTCCGCTTCGCCGACGCGGGGCCGGAGCTGCGGTTCGTCGACCAGCGCACGTTCGGTGGTCTGTCGCTGGCCGAGCTGGTGGAGGTCGACGGCACCGTGGTGCCCACCACCGTCGCCCACATCGCACGTGATCCGATGGACCCGCTGTTCGACGTGGCGGACACGGCACGCCGACTGCGGTCGCGCCGCACCGAGGTCAAGCGCGTACTGCTGGATCAGACACTCGTGTCCGGCATCGGCAACATCTACGCCGACGAGGCGTTGTGGCGGGTCAAGCTGCACGGGACCCGGCCTGCGGACCGCCTCACGGCGGCGCAGGCGCGGGGCGTGCTCACCGCCGCCGCCGAGGTGATGGCGGACGCCTTGCGCGCGGGCGGGACGTCCTTCGACGCGCTCTACGTCAACGTCAACGGCGAGTCGGGCTACTTCTCGCGTTCCCTCGACGCCTACGGGCGCGAGGGCGAACCCTGCCGCCGGTGCGGGGCACCGCTGGTGCGGGAGTCGTTCATGAACCGCTCGTCGTTCAGCTGCCCGAGCTGCCAGCCGAAACCGCGCGCCCGCCGTCGCTGAGGTGCCCTCCCGCTGCAACGGTTGAACTCTTGTGCGCAGTACTGTGCTTTGCGTGGTAGTGTCCATCGCGCAGAAGGAGGGTGGGCCGGTGGAGACGAGCCAACTGCTCAAGGGGGTGCTCGACCTCGCGGTGCTGGCGGTCCTGCGGCACGACGACGGCTACGGCTACGACGTCCTGCGCAGGTTGCGCCAGGCAGGGCTGGACGAGGTCGGCGACGCCTCCGTCTACGGCACGCTGCGGCGGCTGTACAAGGCCGGGTGCCTGACCACCTATGTCGTGGCCAGCGAGGAAGGGCCCCACCGCAAGTACTACGGCCTCAACGACCTGGGCCGCGCCCGGCTCGTCGAGTCGACGACGACGTGGCGCGACTTCGCGGTCACGATGGAGCGCCTGTTGGGAGACTATTCATGAGCACACACAGCCAGCCCGCCGTGCGCGCCTACCTGGCTCGGGTGCGGACGGCGCTGTCGGATCTGCCCGACGGGGAGATCGACGAGATCGTCGACGACGTCCGCCCGCACCTCGCGGAGATCGCCGAGGGCCTGGGGGAGCGCGCCAGCGTGGCCGCCATGACGGAGGAACTGGGGACGCCGGAAAGCTACGCGGCCGAGGTGCGGGCGGCGGGGGAGTACCCGCCTGCCCCACCCGCGAAGGGGGACGGCCGGGAGCTGGAGTCCGGTCGGGCCGGTGCGCGGATGGCGCTGTACGGCATGCTCCTGGGCGCGGTCATCGCCGCGTTCGCCGGAGGAGGGGCTGCGGCGAGTCTCGATTCCGAGCCTCTGCTGTTACTGCTGCTGGCGGCGCCGACTGTCGCGATGTCGGTCGCGTACCTGGTGACTCGGGGTACGGCGGCGATAGCAGCACTGCCCGAGGTGCGCGCGGTCACCGCAGCGGGACGGGGTGACAAGATGGCCCCCGCGGTGCGCTGGTTACGCACGGCGGGGCCTGTGTGGTGGGTGCTGGCCGCGATCGGTCTGGTCTACCTGGGCATCGTGCTGGTGGTCAAGAACGGGTCCGCGGTGGCCCTGCTCGGGCTGCTCGTGCTCGCGGGCCTACTGTTGTGGGCGGGCCCGAAGTCCGGCCGCGACCGTGCACTGGTCGCTGTCACGCTGCCGCTGTCGGCGTTCGTGCTCGGTGCGGGCCTGGGCTTGGCGGGCAGTCTGATCGAAACCACCCGCTTCTCGGAGTTGAGGGCGGAGCAAGTCCCCACCTACTACCCCCAGGGGCCCAACGGTGAGCCGCTGCTGCGTTACGGCGACCAGGACATCGACAACCTGTACGTGTTCGACTCCGAGGGCGCGCCGTTGACCGACGTCTTCCTCTACACCGAGGACGGCAGGCCGCTGGTCGTGCCGCGCCACGGTTGCGACCCGACCACGCAGGAGCGGATCAGAACGGGCGAGGACAACCGGTTCCCGCGTCCGCACATCGAGCAGGGCGGCTACGACGACTACGGCGTGCCCAACGGCTACAACGCCCACCAGCCGTTCTGCCGGGAGGTCACGGAGGTTCCGTTCACGGCCGCCATCCCGGTGCCGAGGTAGGGCCCGGTCAGAACCAGCGCTTCGAGGACATCGCCAGCTGGGCCAGCAGGTCACGTCCGCTCTCGGCGTTGCGTGGCTGGCACAGCACGTCGTAGCGGCGGGCCACCAGCTGGCTCTGGGAGACGAAGTCGCGGCGGCCCCGGGTCGCCGCGTACCCGGCCGCGGCGAACGCCATCCCGAACGCGACACCGGACAGCAGGCCGATGAGGATCGGCGCGAGCCCGGCGCCCGGGGTGAAGAGGCTGAGCAGCAGCCCGACGAACAAACCGAACCAGGCCCCGGACATGGCGCCGCTGGTGAGCACCTTGCCCCACGTCAGCCGTGCGGAGACGCGCTCGACCACCAGCGGGTCCACCCCGACGATCGTCACGTCCTGCACCGGGAATTCCTTGTCGGCGAGGTGATCGACGGCGTGCTGCGCCTGCTCGTAGGTGTCGTAGGACCCGATCGGCCAGCCCGTGGGCATGGTCGGCAGCTTGGGGGCCTGGGGCGCGCGGGTGAACGCCGCCTGGGTGAACGCCTGGGTCATGAGTGCTCTCAGTCTGGTCGGAACGTGCCTGCACCCGGTTCAACGTGGCCGGGCACCGGGTCTGTGCCCGGAAGGGCGGAACTCACAGATCCCTCTCAGGATTGCCGGCGCGTCATGCCGGGGCCAGGCCGTGCCGCACGTGACCGTTGGTGCCGTGCAGGTCGGGGATGCCGCTGGGCGACCCGGCGTACAGCCACTTGCCGAAGTGGCGGACGGAGAACAACTCGTCCAGCACCATGTACGCCGCGCCGACCAGCCCGCCCTCCTCGCCGAGCCGGGCCTTCTCGATCCGCAGTTCCCGGGTCGACAGCGGCAGCGAGCGGCGGTAGATCGTTTCGCGGATGGTGGCGAGGAACAGGTCCCCGGCACCGGCCACCTTGCCGCCGAGCAGGATGGTCGAGGGGTTGTAGAAGTTGACCATCGTGGCGAGCATGGCCCCGATGCGCCTGGCGGCGCCGACCAGGAGCTGCACCGCGTGGTGGTCACCCGCCCCCGCGGCGGCCGTGACGTCCGCGCCGGTGACGGTCCCGGTGGCCTCCAGCACGGCGGCCAGCGCCGGACTCTGGCCGTCGCGGGCCAGCCGTTCGCCGCCTCGGGCCAGCGCCGCCCCGCCCGCGACGGCCTCCAGGCATCCCGTCTTGCCACACCGGCACACGACGCCGCTGTCGTCGGACACGGCGGCGTGCCCGATGTCGCCCGCGCAGCCCTGGGCTCCCCGGTGGAGCATGCCGCCGTGGCTGATGCCCGCCCCGATCCCGGTACCGATCTTGACGTAGAGCAGGTCGCCCGGTTCGTCGGGAAGGCCGGGCGTGCGCAGTTCCCCGAGGCACAAGAGGTTCACCTCGTTGTCGACCCACACCGGTGCGGAGTAGCGCGCGACGAGGCGCTCACGCACCGGGTAGTTGTTCCAGCCCGGCATGATCGGGGGTTCGGACGGGCGCGCGGTGGCGAACTCCACCGGTCCCGGCAGCCCCAGCCCGAGCCCCCAGACGTCGGCCGGCGAGTCGCCGAGTTCGGTCAGCAGGTCGTCGAGCGTGGCCTCGACCTCGGTGAGCACGGGCTCCGGACCCAGCGCGATGTCGCAGTCGCGGTGGCGGATGGTGAGGACCGTGCCCATGAGGTCGGTGACCCCGGCGGTGAAGCCGGTGGCGCCGAGTTCGGCGGTCAGGATGCGGCCCGCGTTTCTCCGGAAGCGCAGCGTCCTGGCCTGTCTGCCACCCGTTGAGGGGTTGAGTTCGCCTTCCTCCAGCAGGCCCGCGTCGAGGAGCGTGGTGGTGCGCTGCGTGATCGCCGTGCGGCCGAGCCCGGTGCGGTGGCTCAGCGCGGGCCGGGTGTCGGCGGCTCCGCTGCGCACGAGATCGAGCAGGCGCGCGTAGCTCTCCAGCAGTTCGGCACTCGGCTCTTCCACCAACGGACCCCCTTATGTCTGCGTCTCCCCAGCATATATCCGAAACAGTAGAACTTTTGTTTGTTTCAGACGTTAGAGGGTAGATCGAATGCCTAAGCATGGCATTCGCGCACCGTGGTCGCACGGAGGGGGCCAGAACGGGCGAATGAAGAAGAACCCGTTCGGGTTAACTGAGCACGAAGCGTCAGCTCGTGCTCGTCACCGTGGTGGTGGAAGTGGTGGTGGAACCCGTCGCGGGTGCCGCCGAATGGGACGTCGTAGTCGGTGCTGGCGCGCCGGTGGACGAGCCGCCGCCGGGGGAGGGCTCTGGCTCGTCGGTGGGCGGAGTGGTCCCGTCGTCTCCGTTGTCGTCGTCACCGCCGCCGTTGTCGTCATCGCCGTCATCCGGTGGCGTTGTCGTCGGATCTGTCGGGTTCGGGCCCGGGTTGTCCGGCGTCGAGTCGTCCGACGACTCGTCGTTGTCGTCTCCGCCGCCGTCGTCACCGTCACCGCCGCCATCGTCGGGGGAGGACGGGCCGCCCCCGGTCGGCCGGGGGTCGTTCGGCGGCTGGTGTACCGACGTGCGGGTGTTGCCGTTCTCGTCGGTGGTGATGACGGTGGTCGGCGAGCCGGACGAGGTGGGCATCGTGCCCGTCACCGCGACCCCGTCGACGACGACCGTGGACTCGGCAGGCACGGCCTGGCCGGGCACCAGGTCGGTGGCGCTGCCGCCACCGGTGGAGCGGCCGGTCTGGGTGGTCTGACGTGGCGCGTCCGCGTCGTCGGGCTGGATGACCTGGGCGACGCCCGCGAACGCCGTGCAGATCGCGAGGCCGCTGGCCGCGAGGGCGAGGTAGCCGGTGCGGTGCAGCCGTCCCGCGGACTCGCGAGGCGGCGCGACCTGGTCACGTGGCGGCTGCCCTGGCGAGGTGGTCATGCACGCTCCCTGAGTTGCTGGCAGAGGCCCCCGAGTGTCCGCGCGGCACAGTATCACCGGTGCCGATCGGGCCGCGAACGCGCTCACCCGGCCGTTGCGGCACGATGAGGGCGTGAGTGACGAGAACGAGGTGACCCGCCTGACGGCGTGGGTCCACGGCAGTGTGCAGGGAGTCGGTTTCCGCTGGTGGACCCGCAGTCGCGCGCTGGAACTCGGTCTCGTGGGCAGTGCGGCCAACCTGGCCGACGGCCGGGTCGAGGTCGTCGCCGAGGGACCGAGGCCCGCGTGCGAACGGCTACTCACCGCCCTCCGCGCGGGAGAATCACCCGGTCGTGTGGACCATGTCGCCGATCGCTGGTCGGAACCCCGCGGCGGTCTCCGGGGTTTCGTCGAACGCTGAACCGCTGACACTGTTCTCCCAGTTGGGGAGTGCGAGCGCGGGTCGAATCGCACTGCCCGGTTCCAGCTCGGCGGTGACGTCCTCATTACGGTCAAAACGGTCGTCGAATTCGTGAGCGCGCATCGATGTCGGATTCTGCCAAGCCGCTAGTCGCTCACCGACCCGCCCGGCCACGCCGACGCCCCGGCTACCACGGGCGGCCACGGCTCGCCGGTAGCATCATCCGATCGGACACCGGCCGGTGGGCCGGAAAGCAGGACAGCCGGGACGGAAGGGTCGACGCCGCGTGTACCTGAAGAGCTTGACGCTGAAGGGCTTCAAGTCCTTCGCGTCGGCGACCACCCTGCGGTTCGAACCGGGTATCACCTGCGTGGTCGGTCCCAACGGGTCCGGCAAGTCGAACGTCCTCGACGCGCTGCGGTGGGTCATGGGCACCCAGGGAGCGAAGGACCTGCGCGGCGGCAAGATGGAGGACGTCATCTTCGCCGGCACGGCCGGACGGTCGCCGCTTGGCCGGGCCGAGGTCACGCTGACCATCGACAACGCCGACGGCGCGCTGCCCATCGAGTACACCGAGGTCTCGATCACCCGGCGGATGTTCCGTGACGGCGCCAGCGAGTACGAGATCAACGGCAGCACGTGCCGGTTGCTCGACATCCAGGAGCTGCTGTCCGACTCGGGTATCGGCCGCGAGATGCACGTGATCGTGGGGCAGGGACAGCTCGCGGAGATCCTGCAGGCCAAACCCGAGGAGCGCCGTGCCTTCATCGAGGAGGCCGCCGGTGTGCTCAAACACCGCAAGCGCAAGGAGAAGGCCCTGCGCAAGCTCACCGCGATGCAGGGCAACCTCGACCGGCTCAACGACCTGACCGCCGAGCTGCGCCGCCAGCTCAAGCCGCTCGGCAAGCAGGCCGAGATCGCGCGTCGCGCCCAGGCGGTGCAGTCGGAGCTGCGGGACGCCAAACTCCGTCTCTTCGCCGACGACCTGGTCACGCAGCGCACCGAGATCGAGCGCGACGAGGCCGACGAGAAGGCCGCGCGGGCGCGCCGTGCCGAGGTCGAGCAGACCCTCGAACTGGTGACCTCGGAACAGACCGAGCTGGAGGGCGTGCTCGCCGAGGACGCGCCGAAGCTCACCGCGGCCCAGGACACCTGGTACAAGCTCTCGGCGCTCGCGGAGCGGCTGCGGGGCACGGTGCGCCTGGCGGCCGAGCGCAAGCGGCACCTGTCGGAGGAGGTCGAGACCGGCGGGACGGGTCGCGACCCCGAGGAACTGCTCGCGGAGGCCGAGCGCGTGGCCGAGCGCGAGGCCGAACTGACCGAAGGCGTGTCGGAGGCCCGCTCGCTGCTCGCCGAGACCGTGGAGCGCCGCGAACACCTGGAACGGGTGGTGCAGGCCGCCGAGCGCGCACACCTGGCGGCCGTGCGGGCCATCGCCGACCGGCGGGAGGGCATCGCCAAGCTCTCCGGTCAGGTCGAGGCGCTGCGCAGCAAGAGCGGCGCCACCGCCGAGGAGGTCGACCGGCTGACGGCGGGGATCGAGGAGGCCGTCGCGCGTGCCGAGAGCGCGAGCGAGGACCTGGAGGAGGCCAGGGCCGAGGGCGGGGTCGAGGACTCCGACGACGAAACCCTGCGCGAGCACCACGAGCGCGCCGTGGCCGCGCACCGGGCCGCGAAGGAGCGGGTGGAGGAACTGGTCGCCGCCGAGCGGACCGCCGAGCGCGACATCGCGTCGGAGAAGGCGCGCGTCGACGCGCTGTCGATGGGACTGAATCGCAAGGACGGTGCGGGAGCACTACTCGGTGCCGCCGACGACCTGCCGGGCCTGCTGGGCTCGGTGGCGGCGCTGCTGACCGTCGACCCCGGCTACGAGGTGGCGCTGGCCGCCGCGCTCGGCCCGGTGGCGGACGCGGTGGCCGTGTCGGCCCGTGACGACGCCGTCGCCGCCCTGCGCCACCTCAAGGACACCGAGTCGGGGCGCGCCGGTCTGCTGCTGGGCGACACCCCGGCCCGGGTGGACCCGTCGGCCCTGCCCGCGCTGCCCGCCGGAGCGCGGTGGGCACGCGAGGTGGTGGCCGCACCGGAGGCGCTGCGCCCTGCTGTGGAACGCGCGCTGGAACGGGTCGCCGTGGTGGGCGAGCTGGCCGACGCCCGTGCGCTGGTGGCCGACCACCCGGACGTCACCGCGGTCACGAACGACGGCGACGTGCTCGGTGCGCACTGGGCCACCGGCGGCTCGGCGCGCGACGAGAGCGTCATCGAGGTGCAGGCCGCCGTCGACGAGGCGCAGGACCGGCTCGCCGCGGCCGAACGCACACTGGAACGCACGGCGGCCGAGCTGGAGGGCGCCCGCGCCGAGCAGCACGACCGCCGCGCCGAGCTGGACCGGACCAAGGACGCGCTGGGCGAAGCGAAGGTCCGCCGGGCCCGCTCCACGGAACGGCTGGCCAGCCTCGACCGGGCCGCCCGGTCGGCGCAGTCGGAGGTCGAGCGGTTGAGCGACCAGCGCGCCAAGGTCGAGCGGACCAGGGAGGACGTGCTCGCCCAGCTCGCGGAGTTGGAGGACCGTCTCGCGGCCGTGTCGGAGCAGCCGGTGGACGACGACGTCGACACCAGCGAGCGCGACGAGGCCACCGAGTCGCTGTCCGAGGTGCGCCAGGAGGAGATGGACGCCCGCCTCGCGCTGCGTACGGCGGAGGAACGCGCCAGGGGCATCGCGGGCAAGGCCGACTCGCTGCGCCGCGCCGCCGAGGCCGAGCGGCAGGCGAGGGAGCGCGCCGAGCGGGCTCGCGTCGCGCGGGAACGCGGCGCGACCATCGCCGCCGCCGTCGTGGACGGCGGGGAGGCCGCGCTGGAGCGCATCGAGACGTCCCTGCACCGCGCGGCGACCGAACGCGACGCCATCCAGGCCCGCCGCGAGCACACCGAGCAGGCGCTGCAACAAGTGCGCCACCGCGTGCGGGAACTGACGGTGGAGCTGGAGAAGCTCACCGATGCGGTCCACCGCGACGAGGTGCTGCGAGCCGAGCAGCGGCTGCGGCTCGAACAGCTCGAAGCGAAGATCACCGAGGAGTTCGGCATCGCGCTGGACGACCTCGTCACCGAGTACGGCCCCGAGGTCCCGGTGCCGCCCGGCCCCGGCGAGGTGGCCGAGTACGAGGCGGCCAAGGAGCGCGGTGAGACGGTGATGGAGCCGCAACCGATCCCGTACGACCGCGCGACACAGGCCCGCCGCGCCAAGCGCGCCGAGCGTGACCTCGCCCAGCTCGGCAAGGTCAACCCGCTGGCGCTGGAGGAGTTCGCGGCGCTGGAGGAACGCTACAAGTTCCTGTCCACCCAGCTTGAGGACCTCAAGGAGACCCGCAAGGACCTGCTGACCGTCGTCAAGGAGGTCGACGACAAGATCCTGGAGGTCTTCACCACCGCCTACCACGACGTCGCGCGCGAGTTCGAGACCGTGTTCTCCGTGCTGTTCCCCGGCGGCGAGGGCCGGATGGTGCTGACCGAACCCGGCGACATGCTCGCGACGGGCGTGGACGTGGAGGCCCGGCCGCCGGGGAAGAAGGTCAAGCGGCTGTCGCTGCTGTCCGGTGGGGAGAAGTCGCTGGTGGCGGTGGCCATGCTGGTGGCGATCTTCCGCGCCCGGCCCTCGCCGTTCTACGTCATGGACGAGGTCGAGGCGGCGCTGGACGACACCAACATGCGCAGGCTGATCGGGCTGCTGGAGCAGCTGCGGGAGAACTCGCAGCTCATCATCATCACGCACCAGAAGCCGACGATGGAGATCGCCGACGCGCTCTACGGCGTGAGCATGCAGGGTGACGGCATCACCAAGGTGATCTCCCAGCGCCTGCGCGCGGCGGACGCGGTGGAACAACCGGCGTAGCCGGTCGGCGGGACCGACACCGAGGTGTCACTTTTTCGCGGCGGGAAACGTCGAAACGACGGAGACCCGAGTTCATATCCGACATTTCGCCGTTCGAGGAGATATCCGCTGATGAGCGTACAGATGGTCCGTTTTCGCACGACCGAGAATCAGGCCGCGGCGGTGGCCGAGCAGCTCGACGAGGTGTTCGCGGCGGTGCATGCCGCCGCTCCGCGGGGAATGAGGTACACGGCGCTCCGGGACGCCGAGGAACCCGTGTTCACCCTCATTCTCGAACTTCCTGAGGGGGCGGAGAACCCGCTCCCGTCGATTCCCGCCGCGGCGGCCTTCCGCGGCTGGCTTCCCGGCCGGACCGACGACGATCCGGCGCCGCGCCCGTGCACCGTTGTGGGCTCCTACGGCGCATGACGAGGCCGTGAGCGCGCAGTCTGACCGGCACAAATCACCCCGTCGGGTGTCTTGAGGCGGGAAGGTCTGCCACGATTCCCGCATGATCGAGCAGACGGAGCACGGCTGGCCGACGGGCGATCCGCGCCGGTTCTTCGACGCCCCGATCGATCCGGCGCACCTGCGCGCGAGTAGCCCGAACGTGTACCGGCGCGCGTGGCGGCTCGCGGTCGGCGTCGTGGTCGGTGGCGGGCTGGTCGGGCTGGGGATCTGGGCCCTCGTCGCGGGTTTCGGCGCCGCCGAGGTGTCGTGGCCACTGATGGTGGCCGGCGTGGTGGCCGTGCTGGCGGGAGTGGGCCTGTTGCTGTTCGGCCTGCTGACCGGCGGGGCGGCCACGCCCTATCGGGGCGGACAGCTGGTGCCCGGCATGGTGGTGGAACACGCCGACGCCGACGTGCAGATCCTCACGCTCGCCGACACCTCTCGCGACCCGGCCGCGCCGCCGGACTTCGCCTACCGCCTGGTCAGCTTCCACGCCCGCGAGGGCACCCGGTTCGTTCCGGGACAGCCGGTGCCGTGTGTCGCGCACGGGTTCGTCGCGCCGCCGTGGAGCAGGCGATGGTGGAGCTTCCAGGCGTCCCCGGTGGCCTGGGCGACGGCCGAGGCCGAGCTGGTCGACGCGGCGGGCCGGGCGGTGCCGGCCGCCGAGTGGGATCTGGTGCTCTCCGGGGCCGAGCGGGTGGCGGACATCCGGCGGCGGCTGACCCGCGTCGGCCGTATCGCGCCGGACGACCTGCCGGAGAGCCTGCGCCGCCCGCCGACCCGGCTGGGCGTGCCGGTCGAGTGGCAGGCCGACGGGCGTGCGCGGTTCGTGGGTTCGGTCGCGCACACCACGTCGGCGGGCTGAGCCCGCCGGGCGCCGTCGCGGACGCCCGGCGGGACTCGCTCAGGAGGCCGGTTCCTTGACCCGCTCCAGCTCGTCGGGGCCCTCGGCGCGGTGGCGCAGCGACAGCAGACCGCCGACCAGCAGCGTCACGATGACACCCAGCGGCACGTACCAGGGGAAGGCCAGCGTGGCCTCCTCACCGTCGACGGTGAACGTGACGCCGAGGATGAAGATCGCGGCCACGACGATCGTGCTCACGAACGCCACGATCGCGTCGGTCTGCCGGGCCCGCTTCACGAAGATGCCCAGGGCGAACGCGCCCAGCAGCGCGCCGTAGGTGTAGCTGGCGATGCTGAGGCCGACCTCGACCACCGGCTCGTCGGTGCTGGTGAACATCGACGCGAACAGCACGAACACCACGGCCCAGATCAGCGTCCACATCTTGGCCTGCTTCAGTACCACCGCGTCGGGCAGCTCCTTCTTCGTCACGCGCTGGTAGATGTCGCTCACGGTGGAGGTCGACAGCGAGTTCAGCGACGACGAGATGGTGCTCATCGCGGCGGCGAGGATGCCCGCTATCAGGATGCCCGACAACCCGGCCGGGAGTTGCTCGACGATGAACTTCGGGAACAGCTCGTCGTTGCTGCCGAGGCCCATCGACGCCGGGTCGGCGCCGTCGTAGAACGACCACAGCATCGCTCCGACCACCAGGAACAGCGCGAACTGCACGAACACCACGACACCGCTGGCGATCACGGCCTTCTGGCTGTCGCGCACGGTCTTGCAGGCCAGCAACCGCTGGACCATCAGCTGGTCGGAGCCGTGCGAGGCCATCGCGAACAGCGCGCCACCGACGACGGCGGTGATGAACGCGTACTGGTTCGTGACGATGTCGGAGGAGAAGTCGAAGAACTGGAACTTGCCCTCGTCGGCCAGCGAGCCGAACCAGCCTTCCGGCAGCTTGCCCGCGAGGATGAACACCGCCGCGATCGCGCCGACGACGTAGATGCTCATCTGGATCACGTCGACCCAGATGACCGCTTTGATCCCGCCAAGGTAGGTGTACACGACGGCGACCACGGCGATCGCCGCGATGATCATCCAGTAGGAGACGTCGAGACCCAGCGCTTCGAGGACCAGCTTCACCGGGATCGCGGTGGCGAACAGCCGCACCCCGTCGGCGAGCAGCCGCGTGACCAGGAACGTCACGGACGCCGTGCCCTGGAGCTTGCTGCCGAAGCGCTGGCCGAGGAACCCGTAGGCGCTCACCATGTTGCCCGCGTAGTAGCGGGGCAGGAGCACGAAGGCCACCACGATCCGGCCGATCAGGTAACCGATCGCGAGCTGGAGATAGGTGACGTTGCCGAGGTAGGCCACCGTCGGCACGCTGATCACGGTGAGGGTGGAGGTCTCGGTGGCGACGACCGAGAACGTCACCGCCCACCACGGCACCTGCCTGCCGCCGACGAAGTAGTCGGCCGACGTCTTCTGCTTGCCGCCGAGCATGATGCCCAGCAACGGCGAACCGATGAGGAATATCGCGATGATCGCGAGATCCAGGGGTCGCATGCTGTCTCCTACGGTTTCTCGGGGGTCACGACCCGCAGGCGGGTCACGGGCCGGGGGTGGGGATGGGGCAGCGTCAGCGGACCCGCGCCCGGTGTGATGGCGCCGAGCAGGCGCGGTCCGCGTGCGCCCGTCGCGCTCGGCACGGTGGCCGGGAGGCCGTTCCATGTCAGCCACCCCAGCAGTGCGCTGAGGTAGGCCTCCTTGCCGTCGGAGGGCAACCCGTTCTCGTCGCTGGGCACGACGGTCAGCCGCGTGCGCAGCGCGGCCACCAGTGCGGGATTGCGCAGTCCGCCGCCGGAGGTCACGACGGTGCCGACGCCGTGCCGCTCGCACTCGGCGGCCACCGTCGCCGCCGTGAGCTCGGTCAGGGTGGCGAGCAGGTCGGGGCCGTCGATCGGGGCCAGCCCCTCGGTGGCCTGCCGCAGGTAGGCGGCGTGGAAGTACTCCTTGCCGGTCGATTTCGGGGGTTTCCGGGCATAGTACGGATCGGCCAGCAGGCGCGACAGCAGGTCCTGCCTGACCGTGCCGTGTGAGGCGAGCGCGCCGTCGACGTCGCTGTGCCGTTGCCCGCCGGTCACCTCCGTGGCCGCGAGATCGAGCAGGGCGTTGCCGGGACCGGTGTCGTAGGCGAGTGCCGTGCCGTCCGGGTGCACCACGGTGATGTTGGCGATCCCGCCGATGTTGAGCGCCGCGACGGGGCGCCCTTGCTCCTCGGCCGCCCCGCGCAGCCACAGGACGTCCAGGGTGCTCGCCAGCGGTGCGCCGTGTCCGCCCGCGGTGACGTCGCGAATCCGCAGGTCGGCCACGACGGGCAGGCCGGTGCGTTCGGCGATCCACGCGGGCTGCCCGAGTTGCAGCGTGCCCTCGGCGGTGCCGCCCTCGACCCAGTGGAACACGGTCTGGCCGAGGGAAGCGACGAGATCGGCCCGCCCGCCCGCGAGGTCGGCCACGGCGGTGGCCGCGGCCTCGGCGAACGCCTGCCCGATGCGCGTGTCGAGCTTGGTGAGCTGCTCGGCGCTACTGCCGGCTGGCGGCAGCGCCGCGAGGACGTCCTGCCGCAGCTGTTCGGGATACGGCAGTTCCCAGTGGCCGAGCGGGGTCAGGGTGAGCTCGTCACCCGCGACCCGGAACGAGGCCACGGCCACGTCGATGCCGTCCACCGACGTTCCGGAGAGGAGCCCGACGACGCGGAGCTCGGACTTGCTTTCTACCACGGTGGTGGTCTAGTCCACGGCGGCCCGCCGCGCAAGATGTGCGGTGAAGGATTGTCCAAAAAGATGTGTAGTGGGTTGAACGCTGACCGTGGCTGGTGAGGGCGCCCTGCCACCGACGAGGGCGGATGCGAGGATGGCAGGCGTGTCGAACACCTGGTTGTGGATCACCGTCATCGCGGCCGTTGTGCTGTTGGTCGCACTCGTGGCCGGGCTGGCGATCGCGCGTCGGCGCCGCATCACCCTGGAGCGGGAGCGCGAGCAACAGCCCCAGGGCGGCCGGTACCAGGCCGGCGGTGGCATCGCACTGGCGCCGGGCGGCACGAAAGCCGAACCCGAGCAACCCGAGCACCCGGTGGCGGAGCGCACGGAGACCGACGGCGAGCCGGGTGTTGGCGACGACGCCGCCGTGCCCCGGGACGCGCCGCGCCGCGACATCGTCGACGTCACGCTGCCCGACCGCACTCGCGAGGCCGTGCCGGAGACGCCGGAGACGCCGCAGATGCCGGAGCCCCGGCCCGAGGCCGAATCCGCCACGGACACGACGGTCGTTCCTGAGACCCCCGAGGTCCCGCCCGCGGCCCCGGAGCCGGAACCCCAACCCGCGCCCGAGGCTGTCGCCGCCGAGCCGAAGGAGGAGGTGCCGCCCGCCGCGGGGCGCATCGAGCGGCTGCGCGGGCGGCTGTCCAAGTCGCGGTCCGCGCTCGGGCAGAGCCTGCTGGGGCTGCTGGGCGCGGGCGACCTCGACGAGGATTCGTGGGAGGAGGTCGAGGACACCCTCCTGATCGCCGACCTCGGCGCGGCCACCACCACCGAGATCGTCGAAACGCTGCGTACCGAGCTGTCCGCGCGCGGCGTTCGTACGCCCGAGCAGGCGCGGGCGGCGTTGCAGGACGTGCTGGTGGACGCGCTGGGACGCGACACCGACCGTGCCGTGCGGGCGCTGCCGCACACGGTGGACGGTGCGAAGCAACCCGCCGTCGTGCTGGTCGCGGGAGTCAACGGCACCGGCAAGACCACGACCACGGGCAAGCTCGCCCGCGTGCTCGTCGCGCAGGAACACCAGGTGGTGCTCGGCGCGGCCGACACCTTCCGTGCCGCCGCGGCCGACCAGCTGCAGACCTGGTCGGAGCGGGTCGGGGCCGAGGTCGTGCGCGGCAAGGAGGGCGCCGACCCCGCTTCGGTGGCGTTCGACTCCGTCAAGCGTGGCATCGACACCGGCGTGGACGCCGTGCTCATCGACACGGCGGGCCGGTTGCACACCAAGACTGGCCTGATGGACGAGCTGGGCAAGGTCAAGCGCGTCGTGGAGAAGCAGGCCAAGGTCGACGAGGTGCTGCTCGTGCTCGACGCCACCACGGGACAGAACGGGCTCGCGCAGGCGCGGGTGTTCTCCGAGGTCGTGGACGTCACCGGCATCGTGCTCACCAAGCTCGACGGCACGGCCAAGGGCGGCATCGTGTTCCAGGTTCAGCGCGAACTCGGCGTGCCGGTCAAGCTCGTCGGCCTCGGCGAGGGTCCCGACGACCTCGCTCCCTTCGAGCCGGAGGCGTTCGTCGAGGCCCTGCTGGCGTAAGCGGGCGGTGCCTTCACGGCGTCACTCTGGGGGCGGGGGCTGCGCGAGTTGCGCCGCCAGGCGGGTCGCGGTGCGGAGGACGGAGGGGGCCATCCGGCGCACGGCGTCGTCGGTGATCCGGCCCTCGGGCCCGGACACCGACACGGCCGTCGGTACCGGTGCGTGCGGCACGGCCGCCGCGAGGCAGCGCACACCGAGTTCCTGCTCGCTCTCGTCGAGCGCGTAACCCGTGTCGGCGATGGCCTTGAGGTGGTCGAGCAGTGCCGCCGGTTCGGTGTGCGTGTGCTCGGTGTAGGCGGGCATGCCGGTGCGCTCCAGCAGTGCGCGTGCCTGGTCCGGTTCCAGCGTCGCGAGCATCGCCTTGCCCACGCCGGTGCCGTGGGGCAGCAGCCTGCGCCCCACCTCCGTGAACATGCGCATCGAATGACGGCGCGAGGCCACCTGCGCCACGTACACGACCTCGTCGCGTTCCAGCACGGCCAGGTTGGCGGTCTCGCCGACCTCCTCCACCAGCTCGGCGAGCAGCGGCCTGGCCCAGGTGCCGAACTGGAGACTCGCGTTCTCGCCCAGCCGGATGAGCCGTGCCCCCAGCGCATAGCGGCGGTTGGCGTTCTGCCGCACGTACCCGAGCGTGACCAGCGTGCGGATCAGCCGGTGGATCGTGGGCATCGGCAGCCCGGAGGCGTGTGCCAGCTCCGACAGCCCGGCCTCACCTCCGGTGTCGGCCAGTCGCTCGAGCAGTTCGAACGCCCGCTCCAGCGACTGCACGCCCCCGTTGCCCGATCTGGCAGGCGCCACCGGTGACTCCTCTCGCGTTGAGGTTCCGCATTGTAGAAACTATAGTCCGATATACAGAAAGTTCGCGTGTTGTCTGTCCTGGTTTGGGGTGTTCGATGTCTGAGGTGCGCGTGCTCGGCGGTGCTGTCGAGCGTGACGACGAGATTCTGACGGACGAGGCGCTGCGGTTCCTCGGCGACCTGCACGACTCCTTCGCCGCCACGCGGGACGAGCTGCTCGCGGCGCGGGGCCACCGTCGCGAGGAGGCCAGGCGGACGGGCAGGCTGGACTTCCTGCCCGAGACGAGGGAGATCCGCGAATCCGAGTGGCGGGTCGCCGAGGCTCCGCCCGCGCTGCGCGACCGCCGGGTGGAGATCACCGGCCCGACCGACCGCAAGATGACCATCAACGCGCTCAACTCCGGGGCGAAGGTGTGGCTGGCCGACTTCGAGGACGCCAACACGCCCCACTGGGCCAACGTCGTGTCGGGGCAGGTCAACCTCTCCGACGCGATCCGCAAGTCGATCGAGCTGGACACCGGCGTGAAGCGGTACTCGCTGCGCGACGACGTCGAGCACGCCACGATCGTGGTGCGCCCGCGCGGCTGGCACCTCGACGAGCGCCACCTGGAGATCGGTGGCCGCAAGGCCGTCGGCGCACTGGTGGACTTCGGGCTGTACTTCTTCCACAACGCCAAGGAACTGCTCTCGCGCGGAGCGGGCCCGTACTTCTACCTGCCGAAGATGGAGAGCCACCGCGAGGCACGGCTCTGGAACGACGTGTTCACCCACGCCGAGCGGGTGCTGGGGGTCGAGCACGGCACCATCCGCGCCACCGTGCTCATCGAGACCATCCCCGCCGCGTTCGAGATGGAGGAGATCCTCTACGAGCTGCGCGAACACGCGTCGGGCCTCAACGCGGGCCGGTGGGACTACCTGTTCAGCGTCATCAAGTACTTCCGCGACGCGGGTGCCGACTTCATCCTGCCCGACCGCAACAGTGTCACGATGACCGCGCCGTTCATGCGCGCCTACACGGAGCTGCTGGTGCGCACCTGCCACAAGCGCGGTGCGTTCGCCATCGGTGGCATGGCCGCGTTCATCCCCAGCAAGGACCCCGAGGTCAACGAGAAGGCGTTCGCGAAGGTCCGCGACGACAAGGCGCGGGAGGCGGGCGACGGCTTCGACGGGTCGTGGGTGGCGCACCCGGGCATGGTGCCGCTGTGCGCCGAGGAGTTCGACAAGGTTCTCGGTGACCGCCCGAACCAGCTCGACCGGCTGCGCGAGGACGTGTCGGTGTCCGCCGACGCGCTGCTGAACGTGGCCGCGACCGAGGGTGCCGCCACGAAGGCGGGCCTGCGGGGCGCCGTGGACGTCGGGGTGCGCTACATCGCCTCCTGGCTGGGTGGCAACGGTGCCGCCGCGCTGCACAACCTCATGGAGGACGCCGCGACGGCCGAGATCTCGCGGTCGCAGGTGTGGCAGTGGGTGCGCAACGGCGTCGAGCTGGACACCGGTGAGACCGTCACCGAGGAGCTGGTGCGCTCGGTGCTCGCCGAGGTGCGGGGTGAGCTGGCGGCCGACATTCCGGCCGAGCTGCTCGATCCCGCGGTGGAGTTGTTCGAGCAGGTGGCGCTGGCCGAGGTGTTCGCCGACTTCCTCACGCTGCCGGCCTACGACCGCATCGACTAGGGCCTGCGTGTCCCTCACGGGCCCCGACGCGCCGCTACCGGGCGCGTCGGGGCCCCGTTAGGCTGGCGTTGTGGACGCGGTGATCGATCTCAACAGCGATCTGGGCGAGGGTTTCGGAGCCTGGCCGCTGGGCGACGACGACGCCCTGCTGGACGTGGTGACCAGCGCCAACGTGGCGTGCGGCTTCCACGCGGGCGATCCCAGCGTGCTGCGCCGCGTCACCGACCGCGCCGCCGAGCGTGGCGTCGCGGTCGGGGCCCAGGTCGGCTACCGCGACCTCGCCGGGTTCGGCCGCCGCTTCATCGACATGGACCCGCACGAACTCGCCAACGACGTCATCTACCAGATCGGCGCGCTCGACGGGTTCGCGAAGGTGGCGGGCACGTCCGTGCGCTACGTCAAGCCGCACGGCGCGCTCTACAACGCCGTGGTCCACCACGCCGAGCAGGCCGCCGCCGTCGTGGAGGCGATCAGCCGCTACGACCCGGCGTTGCCCGTGCTGGGGCTGCCGGGATCGGAGCTGGTCAAGCAGGCGCGCCAGGCCGGGCTCGCGGTGGTGCTGGAGTCGTTCGTCGACCGCGCCTACACCCCGGAGGGCGCGCTGGTGTCGCGGCGGGAGCCGCATGCCCTCGTGCGCGACGCCGACGAGGTGGTGCGGCGCAGCGTCCGCATGGCCCTCGACGGGGCGGTGGAGGCCGTGGACGGGTCGCGGCTGTCGTTGCGTCCGCAGTCGCTGTGCGTCCACGGTGACACGCCCGGTGCGGTGGAGTTGGCTCGCCGCGTGCGCAAGGCACTCGCGGACGCCGGGGTGTCGGTGCGCTCCTTCGTGTGAGGGAAGCGGGGATCAGGCCGGTGCGAGGGAGAGCCTGCGCCCGCTGATCTCGCCGGTGCGGATCAGCAGGTACCGATCGCGCGGTCCCGGCGCCCACGGCCGGTGCCGGAAGTCGGTGACGCGCACCAGGGCGTCGATGTCGGTGAGCACGGTGGCCGTGCCGAGCAGGACGACACTCCAGCCGGAGTGATCGGCGGGCACGATGTGATCGACCTCGAAGGCCACCACGGTGTCGGCGACCCTTCGAGCCCAGGAGTCCGCCGTCGTCCGGATGACCACGTCCCGGCCGTCGAGGACGAAGTTGACCGGCCGGATGGCGGGCAGGGCGTTCTCGGTGAACACCAGGCGCCCCACCGGCTCGGTGCTCAGCAGCGCGAGGCACTCGGCTTCGGTGAGCGTGGTCATCTCCATGGGCGTGGTCATCGTTCCTCCGGCCGTGGCGGGTCAGGTGCCTGTGTCACCGACTCTGCGTCACGGCCGCCGGTCGCCAGCAGGGCACAAAGGCCCGTCTGCGGCTACCCTCCGCCACGGCCGGGGGTGCCGCCGGGTCAGCCGCTCAGCTGGCCGCGCACGCGGCGCTCGCGTTCCGCCGGGGTTTGGCGGGGGCAGCTCACACAGGTCACCTCGCCGGCGGTCGGTGTCTCGTAGATCAGGCAGCACGACACCCGCCGCACGATGACGCGGTCACCCACGGTGGTGAAGCGGGGCCGGGGCGAACCGCGCCAGCGGCACCCCGGCACGTCGTGCGCCGCGCGTGCCATGTGCTCGGCCAGCTCGCCCGCGAGCCGCACGCCCTCGACATGGTCGGCTCCGGTGGCGGAGGCCGCCCACAACAGCCGGTTCGCGATCGAGTCGACGGCCACCGCCCACAGCGCGCGTTCCCGTGCTCCGCAGGCCGCCGCGAAGGCGGTGACGGCGGCGTCGACCGCGCGCACGAGCGCCGCGCCGAGGTCGGCGGGATCGGGGCCGAGTCCGCGCGTCGAGCTGGCGTCGAGGAACCGGCCGTCCGCCAGGTCGAGCCGCACGGCGTCCAGCGCGGGGTCGCGGGCGAGGCCGGTGTGGACCCACGGCTCCAACGCGGCGGCGACCAGCACCGACGACGCCGAGTACCACCGCACCGTGCCGAGCACGGCGCGTGGTGCCGGGCCGTACAGCGTGCGTGCCCTGCGCAGGTCCTCGGCCAGCCACGTGGGGTCGGTGAGCACGGTGGCGGGGACGCCCATGGCCCGCCTCACCCGCGCCGCTCGTAGACCGAGACGGTGAACGCCGTCGTCACGTCCGTCGGCTCGCTGAGGGCGGCGAGCCGCTCGCCGAGCGCGTCGCGGTGCAGGTGATGTGCGTTCGGGCCCATGCGGACCACGCGCCGCAGGTCCTCGGGTCGCAGGGTGACCGGGCCACCGACCTCGACGCGCTCGACGAGGTCGAAGTGCTCGCCGAGTGCGTCGTCGAGCCGTTCCGACTTGTCGTCGCCGATGTCGAGCAGGGGCAGCGACGTGGCGAGTTCCCGCAGGTGACCAGCACCGGGCCCCGCGACGAGCAGCCTGCCGCCCGGGGCCAGCACGCGGTGGAACTCGGCGGGGTTGCGCGGGGCGAAGACGTTGAGGACCAGATCGGCCACGCCGCTGCCGACCGGCCACGGCTGCCACAGGTTCCACACGGCCGCGCCCAGCCTCGGGTGGGCGCGCGCGGCCCGGCGTGCGGCCGGTGCGGACACGTCGAGGGCGAGGCCGAGCGCGTGGGGCAGCGCGTCCAGCACCCGGGCCAGGTAGTGACCGGTGCCCGCGCCCGCGTCCACCACGAACGCCCCTCGCGCCCGCGTGGCCAGCGCGTCGGCCAGCGGCGCGTAGTGATCGCCGCTCAGGAACTCCTCGCGCGCGGTCACCATGGCGGCGGTGTCGGCGGTGCCCTGATCGACGGCGGCGTGCAGCAGGTTGACGTAGCCCTGGCGGGCGAGGTCGAACGTGTGTCCGTTGTCGCAGCGCAGTGCCCGCCCGGTCAGCGTGAGCGCGGCGGAACACACGGAGCACCGCAGCGCCGCCACCACCCCTTCCGGGGGCGCGTGCACGGGTCTGACGGCCGGGCCTCGCTCGCTCATGGCCCCATTCGACCACGGACGGAACTCGCGGGAAACGCAGCCGTAACGGCTTCGGTGGCGGGGTTCACACGGGTGAAACAGCGGAGGCGCATCCGCGCAACACGCCTTGCCGATGCTCGTGCTTCGACCCGCGCACGCGCTCGGCGCCGAGTGCGGCCGACCGCAGACCGACTCAAGGAGGCAGCGTGGAAGGGAATACGGCCTGGTTGCTCACCAGCGCCGCGCTGGTGTTGCTCATGACGCCGGGGCTGGCGTTCTTCTACGGGGGCATGGTGCGCTCGAAGAGCGTGCTCAACATGCTGATGATGTGCTTCGGCGCCATGGGCCTCGTCGGGGTGCTGTGGATGGTGTTCGGTTACTCGATGGCCTACGGCACCGACATCGCGGGCCTGCTCGGCAACCCGTTCGACTACCTCGGCCTCTCGGGCCTCATGACACCGGACGGCGACCCGACGGCGGGCACGGTGGACGTGGCGTTCCAGGCGATGTTCGCGATCATCACGACCGCGCTGATCGCGGGCGCCGTCGCCGACCGGCTGCGGTTCGGCGCGTGGCTGCTGTTCGCGGGACTGTGGGCGACGATCGTGTACTTCCCGGTGGCGCACTGGGTGTGGGGCGACGGCGGCTGGATCGACGAGCTGGGCGCGCTCGACTTCGCGGGCGGCACCGCCGTACACATCAACGCGGGCGCAGCCGCGCTCGGCCTGGTGCTGGTGTTGGGCAGGCGCACCGGCTGGCCGGCCGAGCCCATGAAGCCCCACAACCTGCCGTTCGTGATGCTGGGCGCGGGACTGCTGTGGTTCGGCTGGTTCGGGTTCAACGCCGGGTCGGCCTACGCCGCCGACGGCGTCGCCGGGATCGCCTTCGTCAACACGGTGACGGCGACCTGCGCCGCCATGCTGGGCTGGCTGCTCACCGAGCGGTTGCGCGACGGCAAGGCCACCAGCCTCGGCGCGGCGTCCGGTGTGGTCGCGGGACTGGTCGCGATCACCCCGGCGTGTGCCTATGTGGACACCTGGGGCGCGCTGACGATCGGCGTCGTGGCCGGAGTGCTGTGCGCGCTGGCGGTGAGCCTCAAGTACCGCGTCGGGGTGGACGACTCGCTCGACGTCGTGGGCGTTCACCTCGTGGGCGGGCTCGTCGGCACGGTGCTGCTGGGCTTCGTCGCGACGTCGTCCGTGGTCGGTGAGGACGGGCAGGACGGCCTGTTCTACGGCGGCGGAGCCGGGCTGCTCGGCGCGCAGGTCCTCAGCGCCGTCGCGGTGATGGCGTACTCGGCGGCGGTGGCCGTGGTGCTCGGCCTGCTCGTCAAGGCCGTCACCGGTGGCCGCGTCAGCCGCGAGGCCGAACTCACGGGGATTGACGAGGCGGAGCACGCCGAGACGGCGTACGACTTCGCCGGGGCCAGGGGCGGCGGCAGGACCGCCTCGGTGGACACGGGGGCGCAGCCGGCGCCGGCCAGGAAGCTGGAGGGGAGTACCTCATGAAGCTGATCACCGCGATCGTCAAGCCGTTCACGCTCGACGACGTCCGCTCCGCGCTCGAACAGCTCGGGGTGCTGGGCATGACGGTGAGCGAGGTCCAGGGATACGGCAGGCAGAAGGGCCACACCGAGGTCTACCGGGGCGCCGAGTACGCGGTGGACTTCGTGGCCAAGACCCGCATCGAGGTGGTCACCGACGACGACGGTGCGGACCGGGTGGTGGACGCCGTCATCGCCGCCGCGCACACCGGCAAGATCGGTGACGGCAAGGTGTGGGTGACACCGGTGGAGACGGTCGTGCGGGTGCGCACGGGCGAACGCGGCACGGACGCGCTGTAGGCGCCGCTCGTGACCGGACCCGGGCTCGTCGAGGCGGCGAACCGGTTGCTCGACGGCCACGGTGCCCGGAGCGGGAGGTCAGGGGCGGTGGCTCTGCGCGCCGCGCTGGTCGACCTCTACGAGTTCTGGTTGCACCGGGCCGCCGCGGCGGCGGGCGTGGGCACCGAGGGTGTCGCGCTCGCCGCCGTCGGCGGTCTCGGCCGCAGGGAGCTGGTGCCGTTCTCGGACGTGGACCTCGTGTTGCTCCACACCGGACGGCGCGACCTCGGTGGTCTCGCCGAGGCCGTCTGGTATCCCCTGTGGGACTCGGGCGTCGGCGTGGACCACTCCGTCCGCACTCCGGACGAGGCGCTGGCCGTGGCCGCCGAGGACGTTCGCACGGCGGTGGGTCTGCTCGACCTCCGGCACATCGCGGGGGACGGCGCGCTCACCGCGCGGGTGCGGGAGGCGGTGCGGGAACAGTGGCGGCGCCTCGCGCGGCGTGCCCTGCCCGAGCTGGCGTCGTCGGCGCGCCGCCGATGGGAGCGCGCCGGTGAGATCGCCCAGTCGGCGCAACCGGACCTCAAACACGGGCGCGGTGGCCTGCGCGATGTGGGGCTGCTCGACGCCCTCGCGGCGGCGCAACTGGCCGACCGCCCGAGCCAGGAGGTGACGGAGGCCCGGCGCCTGCTGCTCGACGTCCGTACCGAGCTGCGCAGGAACCTGCGCCGCGACCGTGACCTGCTCGACCCGTCGCAGGCCGAGGTCGTGGCCGACCAGCTGGGCCTGGCGGACCGCTTCGCGCTCGCGAGGGCGTTGTCGGGCGCGTCGCGGGCGGTGGCGTACGCGGTGGACGTGGCGTTGCGGGTGGCGACCCGGCTGCCCGGAACGGCCTCGCGCCGCGTGCCGCCGCGGACGCCCGTCGACGACGGCGTGGTGCTGCACGGCGCGGAGGTCGCGCTGGCGCGGGGAGCCAGGCCCGCACGGGACGCCTCCCTCGTCCTGCGGGTCGCGGCGGCCTCGGCCACCACGAGCGCCCCGATCGCGCAGGGCACGCTCACCGCGCTGGCCGAGTCGTCGCCCGAACCGCGCACGCCGTGGCCTGCCGCCGCCCGAGACACGCTGACGCGCCTGCTCGGCGCCGGTGAGGGCCTGGTCCCGGCTGTGGAGGCACTCGACCGCGCGGGCCTGTGGGGCAGGCTGCTGCCCGAGTGGGGCGCGGTGCGGGACCTCCCGCCGAGGGAACCGGTACACACGTGGACGGTGGACCGGCACCTCGTGCGCACGTGTGTGGAGGCCGCCCGGCTCACCACGACGGTGTCGCGACCGGATCTGCTGCTGCTCGCCGCGCTGTTGCACGACATCGGCAAGGGCCGCGACACCGATCACTCCGAACTCGGTGCCCGGATCACCGCGCGGGTCGCGCAGCGCCTCGGACTGTCCTCCCGCGACGGCGCGCTGCTCGCGGCCGTGGTGCGCCACCACCTCCTGCTGCCCCACACGGCCACCCGCCGCGACATCGGCGAGCGGGCCACGGTGCGGCGGGTGGTGGACACACTCGACGGCGACGTGACCCTGCTGGAACTGCTGCACGCGCTGACCGAGGCGGATGCGCGCGCCACCGGGCCGGGTGTGTGGACGGCGTGGCGGGCACGGCTGGTGGGCGAGTTGGTGGCGCGCTGCCGGGCGCTGATGCGAGGTGAGCCGCACGCTGCGCCCGAGCGGTTCACGCCCGCGCAGCGGGAGCTGGCGGCCGACGCGGTGCGCGTGGGCGCGGGCCGGGCGCGCGTGCGGACCGTCCAGGGCGCGCCCACCGACAACGCCGCCGACGCCGACCCCGCCGAGGTGCTGACGACGGTGGAGTTCGCCGTGCCGAG
This sequence comes from Saccharomonospora piscinae, assembly GCF_005862235.1. Lineage (GTDB taxonomy): Bacteria > Actinomycetota > Actinomycetes > Mycobacteriales > Pseudonocardiaceae > Saccharomonospora > Saccharomonospora piscinae. The sequence continues at coordinate 74,343 of NZ_VCEK01000004.1, forward strand.
GGGGGCTTCGCTGCTGGCGCCCGCCACGGGGGTGCTCGCGCTGAACTCGATGCGCGTGCTCTCCGCCGTGGTGCGGGAGCACGGGGGCGGCGTCGTCGGTGTCCTCACCGCGTCGCCCGTGTTCGGCGGTCCTCCCGATCCCACGCTGTTGCGGGACCAGTTCGCGCGGGCCGTGGCGGGGCGGCTGGACCTGCGTGCCCGCCTGGCGGAGAAGGAACGGGCCTACGCCGGCGTCGCCGCCACGCCGAGAGCCGCCGTGCTGTGGTTCGACGACGAGGCAGCCGACGACGCCGTGGTGCTCGAACTCCGCGCGGTGGCCCGGATCGGCCTTCTGCATCGCGTGGCTCGCGCGCTGGACGAGCACGGCGCGCGCGTCCGGTGGGCGAAGGCCGCCGAACTGGGTGGCGGTGTCGTCGACTCCTTCGCGGTGTCGCCGTCGCGGGGCGCACCCGACGCCGCGTGGCGGGCCCGGCTGGAGCGGGCGGTACTCGAAGCCGCCCTGGCGGCCGTACCGCGCGGGGGATAGGTCGTGCCGGGCGGGCTCGGCTGCCCGGGTGAACCGGAGCCCCGGGCCGGGCCGTCGCACACACGCGACGTGGCGGGCCCGTCCCGGCGCGGCCACCCGTTTGTCGCTGTCGAGCTGGGGTTTCGTCTCGTTACGCTCGGGTGATGGGGCCGCGAATGCGCAGCGTGTGGCAGGGCAGTATCGGTTTCGACGACATCGGGGTTCCGGTGCGGGCGTACGTCGCCGCGGGCGAGCGACGCAGCGGCCTGGTGCAGGTCCACACCACCGACGGGGGCCGGGTGCGGTACCGCCGGGTGTGCGAGGCCGACGGCGCCGAGGTGCCGCGCGGCGAGGTCGGCAGGGGCGTGCTCACCGGTGGCGGCACCAGCGGGGAGGTCGCGGTCCTCGATGACGACGACCTCGCCGCGCTCGACCCGCCCACGGCGCGGACGATGCGGATCGAGTCGTTCCTGCGGCCTGCCGATCTCGACCCGGTCCACGTGGCGGGGCACTACTACCTCGAACCCGCACCCGACGATCCCGGTGCCGTGACCCCGTACGTGCTGCTCGTCGAGGCTCTGCGCCTGGCGGAGCGGGTGGCGCTGGTGAAGGTGACGATGAACCGCAGCGAGCGCCTCGGCGTCCTCGTGCCCCGCGACCAGCTGCTGGTGCTGCGGACACTGCACTGGCCGGCCCAGGTGCGCACTCCCGACTTCCCGTTCCTGCACGACGACGTCGAGTTGCGGTTGTCACAGGTGCGCGCGGCGGCCACGATGATCGAGGAACTCACCGGTCCGTACGAGCCGGAGGCGTTCTCCGACGACTATGCCGCCGCGCTGGACCGGCTGGTGGCGGCCAAGGTCGAGGGCGGTGACGTGCTGCGGCCCTCCGCTCCGGCGGGCGACGAGCGGGTGGCGCGGTTGCTGCGCCTGCTCACCGAGGCGGCCCAGTCGGCCCGGCGAGACGTTCCCGCGCAACGGGAAACGGAGCCGGAGGTGGCGCCCGCCCGCGACTGACCGGAATGGGTCGCGGAGAACCGTGTCGGGTTGCGTAGGACTACTCACGGCTACTCGGTGTCTTCACGCTGCCGGGGGACGGTCTCCGGCGGGCATGCTGTTGTCACTCCCGGACGAGGTGCTCGACCCGGCCTCGCGGTCGCCAGTTCACTGGGGGTCTGGCGAACGCCGTCGGCCCGTCGGCCGATCGACGTAGCCGGACCCGGCGGCACCTCGCGGGAGCAGGCCCGTCCGGCCGGGAGGGGGACGCACAGGGGGGAGCGTCCGGCTGGGCGGGCCGACCGTGGGCGGGCTGGTGTCGGCTAGGCTTGGGGTTCGCGGTCGGCCCGCATCCCGACACCTTCGACCTGCTGGAGCGTGCACCCCGTGTTCGACACCCTCTCCGATCGGCTCACGTCGGTCCTGCAGAACCTGCGCGGCAAGGGCAAGCTCTCCGACGCCGACATCGACGCCACGGCGCGGGAGATCCGTATCGCGCTGCTGGAGGCCGACGTCGCGCTGCCGGTGGTCCGCGAGTTCATCAAGCAGGTCAAGGAGCGGGCCAAGGGCGCCGAGGTCTCGCAGGCGCTCAACCCGGCCCAGCAGGTCATCAAGATCGTCAACGAGGAACTGGTGGCGATCCTCGGCGGCGAGACCCGCCGGATCAATCTCGCGAAGAACCCGCCCACCGTCATCATGCTGGCGGGTCTGCAGGGTTCCGGTAAGACCACGCTGGCGGGCAAGCTGGCCCAGTGGCTCAAGAAGCAGGGCCACGCCCCGATGCTGGTCGCGTGTGACCTTCAGCGGCCCAACGCGGTGACCCAGCTCCAGGTCGTCGGCGAGCGCGCGGGCGTCACCACCTTCGCGCCCGAGCCGGGCAACGGCGTCGGTGATCCGGTGGACGTCGCCCGCCGGTCCGTGACGGAGGCGGGCCGCGCCCAGCACGACGTGGTCATCGTCGACACGGCGGGCCGCCTCGGTGTGGACGAGGAGCTGATGCGGCAGGCCGCCGACATCCGGGACGCGGTCACGCCCGACGAGACGCTGTTCGTCGTCGACGCCATGATCGGTCAGGACGCGGTGACCACGGCGGAGGCGTTCCGCGACGGGGTGGGCCTCACCGGCGTGGTGCTGACCAAGCTCGACGGCGACGCCCGCGGTGGTGCGGCGCTGTCCGTGCGGCACGTCACGGGCGAGCCGATCCTGTTCGCCTCCAACGGGGAGAAGCTGGAGGACTTCGACGTCTTCCACCCCGACCGGATGGCGAGCCGCATTCTCGGCATGGGTGACATGCTCACCCTGATCGAACAGGCCGAGGAGGTCTTCGACCAGGAGAAGGCGGAGCAGGCGGCGGCGAAGCTCGGCACGGGCGAGCTGTCGCTGGAGGACTTCCTGGAGCAGATGCAGGCCGTGCGCCGGATGGGGCCCATCGGCAACCTGCTCGGCATGCTGCCCGGCGCCGGGCAGATGAAGGACCAGCTTTCGCAGGTCGACGACGCGCAGCTCGACCGGCTTCAGGCCATCATCCGCGGCATGACGCCCGACGAGCGGGCCAACCCGAAGATGATCAACGCGTCGCGCAGGCAGCGCATCGCGAAGGGGTCCGGCGTCACGGTGCGCGACGTCAACGACCTGGTGAACCGCTTCTTCGAGGCCCGCAAGATGATGCAGCAGATGGCGGGCCGGTTCGGTCTCGGGGGCGGCGGCAGCGCCACGAAGAAGCAGCGCAAGGGCAGGAAGGGCAAGAAGGGCAAGAGCAAGGGCCCCACGCAGCCCAAGGTCAAGGGCGGCTTCCCCGGCGGTTTCCCCGGTGGCTTCCCCCAGGGTGGCGGTGGCGGCGGGATGCCCGACCTGTCCCAGCTCGGTGGCGGGCTCAACGACCTGCCCCCCGGCTTCGACCCGTCGAAGCTGAAGCTGCCGAAGCAGAAGTAGGCGGCCGTGACCGCCGCGCGGTATCACCTTCGTGCCGTCGTGCTGCCCGACGGGGACGAACGTGATCTCTGGATCAGCGAAGGCAGGGTGACGTTCTCGCCGGTCGAGGACGCCCTGCCGTTGGACGGTGCGGTCGTCGTGCCGGGGCTGGTGGATGCCCACTGCCATCCCGGCATCGGTCCCTCGGGGCCGGTGTCGCTGGCGGAGGCGGCCGAGCAGGCGGCCCTGGACCGTGCCGCGGGCACGCTGTTGATCAGGGACTGTGGTCTTCCGCTGGACGTGCGTCCGCTTCAGCGGCGCGCGGACCTCCCGCGCATCATCCGCAGCGGGCAGCACCTCGCACTGCCCAAGCGCTACCTGCCGGGGTTGGGGCTCGAACTGGACGATCCCGCGCAGCTGCCCGAGGCGGTGGCGGCACAGGCCGCCGACGGCGACGGCTGGGTCAAGCTCGTCGGCGACTGGATCGACCGTTCGGTGGGAGACCTGGCGCCGTTGTGGCCCGACGACGTGCTCGCCGAGGCGATCGCGGTCGCGCACGCCGCGGGCGCGCGCGTCACGGCCCACGTGTTCGGCGAGGCCGCTCTGCCGGGCCTGCTCGCGGCGGGGATCGACTGCCTGGAGCACGGGACCGGCCTCGCGCCCGACCAGTTACGGGAGCTCGCGCGCCGGGGTACCGCGCTGGTGCCGACACTGATCAACATCGACAACTTCCCCGGTATCGCCGACCGGGCTGGCCGCTATCCCACCTACGCCGCCCACATGCGCGCGCTGTACGCCGGGGTGTCCGACATGGTGGGCGCCGCGATCGACGTCGGTGTGCCGGTCTACGCGGGTTCCGACGCGGGCGGGATGGTCGACCACGGCAGGCTGGTCGACGAGATCGAGGCGCTGCACAAGGCGGGACTGTCCAGGGAGGGCGCGCTGGCGGCGGCCTCGTGGGCGGCGCGCGAGTGGCTCGGCGCCGACGGCCTCACCGAGGGAGCGTCCGCGGACCTGCTGGTGCTCGATGCCGACCCGAGGCAGGATCTCGCCACGCTGCGGTGCCCCCGCCACGTCGTCCTGCGCGGAGCGGTGATCGACTGACGTGGCCGTTCGCGTCGCCGTAGGGTGGGGCCCACGGCGGCACGAACGGGAGGTGCGGTGGAGCAGGACGACGGTTCGCCGTCCGTACGCGACGGACTGGTCCTGGGCGCCCACTGGGGACTGCTGGCCTTCCTCGCCTCGCTCGGGCTGTACTACGGGTTGTCGCTGGCCATCACCGGCTTCGCCTTCGGTGAGCACGTCGGGACGGCGGAACTGCCCGATCTCGGACCGGTGATCGTGCTGGCGTTCCTGCCGAACCTGCTGCTGGGGCTGGGGCCCGTCTTCGCCGCCCGGAAGTGGGGCCGGGGCGTGCTGGCCGAGTTCGGCCTGGTTCCCACCTGGCGCGACGTGCGGATCGGGCTCGCGTGTGGTGGGTTCTCGCTGCTGGCCGCGTTCGTGCTGAACCTGCTGCTGCTCCAGGTCTACGGCGACGAGTTCCTGACCGACTCCACCACGGACGTGCTGCGGAGCATGACGTCGAGTGTCGGCTGGCTCGTCGTGGCCGCGATCGTGGTGGTCGTGGGCGCCCCGCTGACCGAGGAACTGCTGTTCCGGGGTGCGCTGTGGAACGGTCTGGCTCACTACCGGGTTCCGCCGTGGGCGATCCTGGTGCTGACCGCGCTCGTGTTCGCCCAGGTACACGGCGAACCGACCCGCACCCTCGCCCTGCTCGGGCAGGGCATCGCGCTCGGGGCGGCCCGGATGATCACCGGCAGGGTGAGCGCGAGCGTCGTCGCCCACGCCACCAACAACCTCCCTCCCGCGTTGTTGCTGTTCGGCGCCTCGTGACCGGGCCACGACGCACAGTAGGCTCGAACGACACGTAGCGGCGCTACTGCGGAGGAACGGGTGACGTCAGGCAACTCGCGGGAGCAGGCCGGCAAGAGCCCCGCCGGATCAGCCGAACCGGCCGGGACCGAACCGGCTGCGCCGACGCCACAGGTGCGGCCGTCGCTGCCGCTGCAACCCACCCACCGCTGGGGCTTCGGCGCGTTCCTGCTGGTCGAGGGGGTCCTGCTGGCGACGGCGGCGCTGCTCGGCGCGCTGCTGGGCCGGGGCTCGCTCGACGCGATGCCGGTACGCGACGTCCTGATCGGCACGATGGCGCCGACGATCATCGCCGCGCTGGTCGCACTGGCCATTACCAGCATCAGGGGCAACGGACCCGCCGCCGACCTGCGCCTGTCGTGGCGTTGGGACGACGTGGTGGTGGGCCTCAAGTTCGGTGCGCTGGGTCTCGTGTGCACGGTCACCGGCGTGTGGATCTGGACCAGGGTGGTCGGGGAGGACAACGCGACCTCGGCCATCGGCGCGCTGGTGGAGGACAAGCCGATGTCGGTGTCGGCGGCCGTGGCGATGTTCGTCTACCTGTGGCTGCTCGGCCCGATCTGCGAGGAGGTCATCTTCCGCGGCCTGCTGTGGGGCGCGGCCGAACGGCTGGGCTGGGGCAGTGAGCGGTGGGGGCGGTTCGCGGCGTTCGTGCTCTCCACCGCGGTGTTCGCGGTCAGCCATCTCGAACCACTGCGGACGTCGCTGTTGCTGGTCATCGCGGTGCCGATCGGTCTGGCGCGACTGGTCACCGGGCGGTTGCTGGGCAGCATCGTGGCCCACCAGTTGAACAACTTCCTGCCCGCGCTGGCGATCCTGCTGACTGCACTGGGAGTGCTCGCCGACTGAGCCCGATCGCTCAGAGCCCCACACGGTGGTCTTCTTCGAGGGTGCCGCGAGAGCCTGGGCGCGGGCCTACCGCGCCCTCGGTGTCCCTACTCGTCAGCCGTACACGTGAAAGGAAACCATGACCCCACCGATCCCCAGCGTCGATCCGGCCACGGCTCGAACGAGCGGGGCCCCGATCCCGCCGAGCACGGCCGCTGACGTCGACGCCGCCTGTGCCCGCGCCACCACGGCCTTCCACGAGCTCGCCGAGCGCGACCGCGCCTGGCGGGCGGGACTGCTGCGCGGTATGGCCGACGAGCTGGACACGCGGCGCGACGACATCGTCGCCACGGCGGACGCCGAGACCGCGCTCGGCGCCGCCCGGCTCAACGGCGAACTCACCCGTACCTGCTACCAGCTCCGGTTCTTCGCCGACGTCGTCACCGACGGCGGCTATCTGGAGGCGGCGATCGACCACGCGGGGCCCACCCCGATGGGGCCGAGGCCCGACCTGCGGCGCATGCTCGTCCCGCTCGGGCCCGTCGCGGTGTTCGGCGCGAGCAACTTCCCGCTCGCGTTCTCCGTGCCCGGTGGCGACACGGCCGCCGCGCTCGCCGCGGGCTGTCCCGTGGTGGTGAAGGCCCACGAGTCGCATCCGCGGACGTCGCGGCTGTGCGGGCAGGCACTGGCGGCGGCGGCCTCCGCGTGCGACGCGCCCGAGGGCACCGTGACGGTGGTGTACGGGCGCGAGGCCGGGGCCCGGCTGGTGCGGCATCCGGCCGTGACCGCCGTCGGATTCACCGGTTCGCTGCACGGTGGCCGTGCCCTGCTTGAGCTGGTCAACTCCCGGCCCGACCCGATCCCGTTCTACGGAGAACTGAGTGGGATTAACCCACTCGTCGTCACGGCCGACGCCGCCCGTGACCGCGCCGAGGACATCGGCACCGGGCTCGCGTCGTCCGTGCTGCTCGGGGCGGGGCAGTTCTGTACCAAGCCCGGCCTCGCGTTCGTCCCGGCGACCGCCGACGGCGACCGTCTCGTCGCCGCGCTCGCGGGCGCCGTGGGTGCGGCGAGCGCTCCGGTGCTGCTCAACGAGGGCATCCGGGACGCCTACGACGAACTCGGCGCCGCGCTCACGGCCGAGCCGGGCGTGACCACCGTCGCGACCGGTGAGCCCTACGACGGCGACGGCTACGGCGTGCGGCCCCGCGTGCTGTCCGTGGACCTCACGAGCGGCGCCGAACTGACCGGGGCCCTGACCCGCGAGTGCTTCGGCCCCGTCGTCGTGGTGGTGCGTTACGGCGGCGACGCCCAGGACGATCAGCTGATCGACGCGCTGGCCGGACTGGAGCCGTCACTGACCGCCACGGTGCATCTCGCGGCCGGGGAGGCGGCCCGTCGCGGGGAGCTGCTGACCCGGTTGCAGCGGCTGTCGGGCAGGCTCGTGTTCGACGGCTATCCCACCGGGGTGGCGGTGTCGTGGGCCCAGCACCACGGCGGCCCGTGGCCGTCGACCAACGCCGTCCACACCTCCGTCGGTGCCACCGCGATCCGCCGCTTCCTGCGGCCCCTCGCCTGGCAGGACGCCCCCGAGTCGGTGCTGCCCGCCGAGCTGCGGGACGGCCCGGCTCCGGTGCCCCGGCGCGTGGACGGCGCGTTGACGCTCCCCGGCACGGACTGAGTTCGTCCGATCTGGCAAAATGGTGGCTTGCCCGCTCCGGTCCGGGCCCTCTCACCGTGCCGGAGCGACCACCTACCTGCGGGCACCTGGATCCGGCTCCCCACTCGGATCGTGTCCCGACCCGAGTACGAGAAGACGACAGGAGTACCCACACCCGTGGCTGTCAAGATCAAGCTGCAGCGCCTCGGCAAGATCCGCGCGCCCTACTACCGCATCGTGGTCGCGGACGCCCGCACCCGTCGTGACGGCAGGGCCATCGAGAACATCGGCAAGTACCACCCGAAGCACGAGCCGAGCTTCATCGAGGTGGACTCCGAGCGCGCGCAGTACTGGCTGAAGGTCGGCGCGCAGCCCACCGAGCCCGTGCAGCGCATCCTGGAGATCACCGGCGACTGGCAGAAGTTCAAGGGCCTGCCGGGCACCGAGGGCTCGCTCAAGGAGCCGGAGGCCAAGCCCTCCAAGCAGGACCTCTTCAACGCCGCGCTGGCCGCCGCCAACCAGGAGCCCTCCGTCGAGGCCACCACGCCCAAGAAGCGGGGCGGCGGCAAGAAGGCCGACAAGGCGGACAAGGCCGACAAGCCCGAGAGCTCCGAGGCGGCCGAGGGCACCCAGTCCGGTGACGAGAAGAAGGCCGACGAGGCGTGAGCTTCCTCGCCGACTCGCTCGAACACCTGGTGCGCGGCATCGTCGACAATCCCGACGAGGTGCAGGTCGAGTTGATCACCACGAGGCGGGGGAGGACGCTGGAGGTCCACGTCCACCCCGACGACCTGGGCAAGGTGATCGGTCGCGGCGGTCGTACGGCCACCGCGCTGCGCACCGTGATGGGGTCGGTCGGTGGTCGGGGCGTCCGGGTGGACGTCATCGACACCGACCGCTAGCGCACGGAAGAGCCCTGGCGTGCAGGTCGTCGTGGGCCGGGTCGCGAAGCCGCACGGCGTCCGCGGTGAACTCACCGTGGACGTGCGGACCGACTCCCCCGAAGAACGTTTCGTCCCGGGCGCGGTGCTCGTCGGCCGCGCCCGGGACGGTGCCACGCGGTCGCTCACGGTGGCGTCCGTCCGCCCGCACGGTGGTCGGCTGCTCGTGCGGTTCACCGAGGTCGGTGACCGCACGGCCGCCGAGGAGGTGCGTGGCCTCACCCTTCTGGTCGACACCGCCGACCTGCCGCCGATCGACGATCCCGACGAGTTCTACGACCACGAACTCGAGGGGCTGCGCGTCGAGCTGACCGACGGCACTCCCGTCGGCACGGTTCGGGAGGTCCTGCACTCACCCGGTGGCGAACTGCTCTCGGTGCTCGTCGGTGAGCCCGGCTCCGAGCGTGAGGTCCTGGTGCCGTTCGTGGCGGCGATCGTGCCCCGGGTGGAGATCGCCGGGGGCAGGGTCGTGCTCGACCCGCCCGACGGCCTGCTCGACGGCTGAGGTGGGAGCCGACCGATGGAGGACGATCAGGTGACGCGGCCGGATTCGCGGCCGTTGCGCATCGACGTCGTGACGATCTTTCCCGAGTACCTGGAACCGCTGCGTGCCGCGTTGCTGGGCCGGGCACTCGACCGTGGGCTGCTCGAACTCGGCGTACACGACCTCAGGGACTGGACCCACGACGTCCACCGCGCCGTCGACGACGCGCCCTACGGCGGCGGCCCCGGCATGGTGATGAAGCCGCAGGTGTGGGGCGACGCCCTGGACGACGTGTGCGGCGAGCGCACCCGGCTGATCGTGCCCACCCCGGCCGGCCGCCCGTTCACCCAGCGGCTGGCGCACGAGTACGCCGAACAGGAGCATCTCGTGTTCGCGTGCGGCCGGTACGAGGGCATCGACCAGCGGGTGCTGACCGACGCGGCCCGGCGGATGCCCGTCGACGAGGTGTCGATCGGCGACTACGTGCTCGTCGGGGGCGAGGCCGCGGTGCTCGTCATCGCGGAGGCCGTCGTGCGGTTGCTTCCCGGCGTGCTCGGGAACCCGGTCTCGGCCGAGCAGGACTCCTTCTCCGAGGGACTGCTCGAGGGGCCCAGCTACACCCGCCCCGAGGTGTGGCGTGAGCTGGCGGTGCCCTCGGTACTGCGCTCGGGCAACCACGCGCTCATCGAACGCCACCGGCGCGACGAGGCACTGGCCCGCACGTTCCACCGCAGGCCCGACCTGCTCGAACGGCTGGCCGCCGACGACCTCGACGCGCGCGATCGCGCGGTGCTCGACGACCTTCGCCGGGAGGCCGGTGACTGACGGCGGGGCCCGTCTGCCATACTTGCGAGGTTGGCGCGACCGGTTCACGCGCCGAAGCTCCTGGGCCGCCCGCTGTCAGCGGCTGGCGCGTGCCCGGATTGTGAAGCCACATTGCCAGACAAGGACGAGGACGGACACCGATGAACACCCTGGACGCGTTGGACGCTCAGTCGCTGCGTTCCGACATCCCCTACTTCCGCCCGGGCGACACGCTCAAGGTTCACGTCCGCGTCATCGAGGGAAACCGCGAGCGCAACCAGGTGTTCGAGGGCGTGGTCATCCGCCGTCAGGGCGGCGGCGTGCGCGAGACGTTCACCGTGCGCAAGGTCTCCTTCGGTGTCGGCGTGGAGCGCACCTTCCCGGTGCACACGCCGAACATCGCGAAGCTGGAGGTCGCCAAGCGTGGCGACGTGCGGCGCGCGAAGCTCTACTACCTGCGTGATCTGCGGGGCAAGGCCGCGAAGATCAAGGAGCGCCGGGAAACCCCCTCTGCCTCCTGAGTAGTCGTCCGGCTACCGTAATCTGACGACGTGGTGGAGTCAGTGCCCTCGAACGCCGCGGAAGACGAGCCGGATCGACCCGACGACAGGACGGAGTCGACGGCGTCCTCGGACGCCGTCTCGCACTCCTCCGAGTCGGGCGGTCCGCCGCCTGCCGGGCAGAACGCTGCCGATTCGCACGACGCGGAGGGGCAGGGGGAGCAGGGCAAGGGCGGCCACAAGAAGCAGCGTTCCTTCTGGAAAGAGCTGCCGATTCTGATCGTCGTCGCGCTGGTGCTGGCGTTTCTGATCCAGCAGTTCGTCGCGCGGGTCTACATGATCCCGTCGGGCTCGATGGAAGAGACGCTGCACGGTTGTCCCGGCTGCACGCCCGACCGCATCCTGGTCGACAAGGTCACCTACCACTTCGCGGACCCCGCTCCGGGCGACGTCGTGGTGTTCCGGGGGCCCGACGCCTGGGTGGAGGACGACCCGCCGTCGGAGTCGTCCAACCCGATCGCCGGGTTCTTCCAGAACGTCGGGTCGGCGTTCGGGCTCGCGCCGCCCGACGAGCGGGACTTCGTCAAGCGCATCATCGCCACGGGCGGGCAGACGGTCGAGTGCTGTGACGACCGCAATCGCGTGCTCGTGGACGGGCAGCCGCTCGACGAGCCCTACATCCACTGGCAGAGCAGCGACAGCGAGCAGCGCGAGTTCGGTCCGGTCACCGTTCCCGAGGGGACGGTCTGGGTGATGGGCGACAACCGCAACAACTCCTCCGACTCCCGTTATCAGGGCGGGGGCGGCGAGCGGGGCGCCGTTCCGGTGGACAACATCATCGGCAAGGCCCGGCTCATCGTGCTGCCGCCGTCCCGCTGGGGTGTCGTGAGCGACCACGACCCGCAGGAGGCCGCGGCGAGCAGGGCGCTGGACGCGCCGTCCTGGCAACAGGGAGTGCCGTTGGCCGCCGGACTGCTCGCGGCATGGCCCACGCTGGTCGTGGGCCGCAGGGCCGGAGCGGGTACCCGGCGAATGGTCGTGAGGCTGGTCGAACGGGGGCGATAGGGCAGTGACCGCGCACAGCGTGAGCGTGCTCCGCCCACCCCGCGCCGTCATCCGTGGCGACACGTCGTGGGCGTTGCAATCCGCACTGGACCGGCGCGGGCTCGGACCCGTGGCCGGGGTCGACGAGGCGGGCAGGGGTGCCTGCGCGGGACCGCTCGTCGTCGCGTCCTGCGTGCTGCGCCCCGCCGACGGCCCTCGGCTGGCGGAACTCACCGACTCGAAGTTGCTCACCGCGCTGGCCCGCGACCGCGTGTACGAGCAGGTGGTGCGCCGCGCTGTCGACTACGCGATCGTCGTGATACCGCCTGCCGAGATCGACACGAAGGGTATTCACGTCACCAATATCGAGGGCATGCGGCGCGCGGTCGCGGGACTCGCGCGCAGGCCCGGCTACGTACTGATCGACGGGTTCCGGGTGCCGGGGCTGCCCTCGCCGAGCATGCCGGTGGTCAAGGGCGATCGAGCGGTGGCGTGCGTCGCGGCGGCGTCGGTGCTCGCGAAGGTCACCAGGGATCGCATCATGGCCGCGCTGCACGGCGAGCACCCCGGGTACGGCTTCGACGTACACAAGGGCTACAGCACTGCCGAGCACGGCGCGGCGCTGAGCGAGCACGGTCCGTGCGAGGCGCACCGGTGGTCGTTCGCGAACGTCGCGGCGGCGGCGATCGCCCGGGGGATCCGGCCGCCGAGGCGGGTGCTGCTCACCGCTGCCGCGTTGCAGAGCGGCGTAGTGGGTGGTACCCAGACGCCGGAGTTCGACGCGGCGGGTGCCGACGCGGCGGTGGTGAGCGAGAATGGGTCTTCTGCCGACGACCGGTGGGAAGGCGCGCGAGGAGGGGCTCGGGTTTCATGAGCGCAGAGGATCTCGAGAAGTACGAGACCGAGATGGAGCTGTCGCTGTACCGGGAGTACCGCGACATCGTCGGTCAGTTCTCGTACGTCGTGGAGACGGAGCGCCGCTTCTACCTGGCCAACGCGGTGGACGTGCAGGTGCGGGACGGTGGCGGTGACGTGTATTTCGAGGTGCGGATGTCCGACGCCTGGGTGTGGGACATGTACCGGCCTGCCCGGTTCGTGAAGAACGTCCGGGTGATCACGTTCAAGGACGTCAACGTGGAGGAGCTCGACAAGCCGGAACTCCGGCTCCCCGAGGAAGGGCCGTTCGGCGGCTGAGCACACGGGAGCCGGTCTGTCCAACGGCTCACCCGGGTTGTCCACAGGAGGCCGGTTGTCCACAGGTCCGCGAGTGTGACCTGGCCGCCCCGATGTTCGTGCTGGCAGCGTGAAGACGCATCAGCGGGAACGACCATCGGGGGTGAGGCGTCATGCGCTCCGCAGGCGCGGGAATCGGAACGTCACGGGCTCCGGACCGGCCGGGGACTCCGGCCGCGCTCGGCCGGAGGGGAGAGGACCTCGCCGGTGTGTACCTGCGTCGCCAGGGCCTGATCGTCCTGGAACGCAACTGGCGCTGCCGGGAGGGCGAGCTGGACGTCCTGGCCACCGACGGCCGCACGCTCATCGTGTGTGAGGTCAAGACCCGGTCGGGGCGTGGATACGGCAGCCCCGCGGAGGCTGTGACCCGGGACAAGCGCAACCGGATTCGCGGGCTGGCGCTGCGCTGGCTGGCGGCCCGCCGGGTGGCGTGGTGCCCGATGCGGTTCGACGTGATCGCCATCGACCATCCACCGGGAGGCCCACCCCGGCTGCGACACGTGGTGGGGGCGTTCTAGATGGCGCTCGCGCGCAGCTACTCCGTCGCCCTGCTCGGTCTCGAGGGGCGCCTGGTGGAGATCGAGGCCGACATCGGCGCCGGGATGCCCGGCACGAAGCTGGTCGGTCTGCCCGACCCCGGCCTGCGCGAGGCCAAGGACCGGGTTCGTGCCGCCGTCCGCAACAGCGGTCAGTCGTGGCCCGACACCAACGTCACGCTGGGGTTGTCGCCCGCCGACCTGCCCAAGGTCGGGTCCTCCTACGACCTGGGGATCGCGGTGGCGGTCCTCGCCGCCGCGGCGGCCGTGCCCTCGGACCGGCTCGCGGGCACCGTGCTGCTCGGTGAGCTGGCGCTGGACGGCAGGCTCCGTGCGGTGGCCGGAATTCTGCCCGCGCTCCTGGCGGCGCGGCGGCTCGGATACCGGCGGGCACTCGTGCCGGTCGACTCGGTCACGGAGGCGGCACTCGTGGACGGCGTCGAGGTCCACGGGGCGCCCACGCTGGCCGACGTCGTGGCCTGGCTGCGGGACGAGGCGCCGCTCTGCGAGCCGGGCCCGGTCCAGCCGGTCGTGGCGGGTTCGGCGCCCGATCTCGCCGACGTGGTCGGGCAGCCGGAAGCGCGGTGGGCGCTGGAGGTCGCCGCCGCGGGCGGGCACCACGTGCTGCTCACCGGACCGCCCGGCATCGGAAAGACCATGCTCGCCACCCGGCTGCCGGGGTTGCTGCCACCGCTGTCGGCCGACGAGGCACTGGAGGTGGCCGCGATCCGGTCGGTGGACGGGTCGTTGAGCCGCTCGGCCCCGCTGGCCACGGTCCCGCCGTTCGTCGCGCCGCACCACTCCATCTCGCGGGGAGCACTCGTGGGAGGTGGCAGTGGGCTCGCGGCACCCGGAGCCGTCAGCAAGGCCCACCGGGGAGTCCTGTTCCTCGACGAGGCGGCGGAGTACGGGGCCGAGCGGCTCGAATCGCTGCGGACGGTGCTCGAAGAGGGCGAGATCCGGCTGGCCCGGATCCGGGGTGTGGTGCGCTACCCCGCGGCCTTCCAGCTCGTGCTGGCCAGCAACACCTGCCCGTGTGCGCCACCCCGTGACACCGACTGCACGTGTACGCCGTCGGCGCGACGGCGGTATCTGAGCCGCCTGTCGGGACCCCTGCTGGATCGCGTCGATCTGCGGGTGCGGATGCGGCCGGTGACCGTGATGCGGACCGACGACGGTGCCCGTCCCGAGGACACCACGTGTGTGCGGCAGCGGGTCGTCGCCGCTCGGCGGCGTGCCGCCGACCGCTGGTCCCGGCACGGCTGGCGGACCAACTCGGCGGTGCCCGGCCCGGCGCTGTGGCGCGAGTTCGCCCTGCCCAGTTCCAGCACCACCGTGGTCGAACAGGGCCTGCGGCGCGGTGCGCTGACCGCGCGAGGCGCCGATCGCTGTCTGCGGGTCGCGTGGACGCTGGCCGACCTGGCCGGGGCCGACCGGCCCGACGGCGACCACGTGGCCGCGGCGCTCGACTTCCGGGATCGGAGGGCGGCATGACCGCGACCGCGCAGCGTCTGGCCCGCGCCTACCTGCTCCGGGTGGCGGAACCTCCCGCACCGGCGGTGTCCCGGCTGGTCGACGAACTCGGTCCTGTCGAGGCGGCGGCGCGGGTACGGCGCGGGGCCGTGCCCGACGCGGTGGCCACGGAGACCGCCGCCCGCAGGGAGGTCGACCGCGCACGGCGGGACCTCGACGACGCGGCGGAACAGGGAGCGAGGCTGCTCACTCCGGAGGACGACGAGTGGCCCGCGTGGCCGCTGCTCTCGCTCGAGGTCGCGGCAGGGCGGGGAATCCCGGGGATGGCACCGCCCATCGCGTTGTGGGTGCGCGGTCCGGCGCCGCTGGACGACGCGCTGACGAGCGCCGCCGCGATCGTCGGCGCGCGGGCCGCGACCGACTACGGCGAGACCACGGCCGCCGAGTTCGCCTACGAACTCGCCGAGGCGGGCACGACCGTCGTGTCCGGCGCCGCGTACGGCATCGACGGAGCCGGTCACCGGGGCGCACTCGCGGCGAGCGGGACCACCGTGGCGGTGCTGGGATGCGGCCTCGACGCCGGATATCCGGCCGGCCACGTCGGCCTGCTCAACCGGGTGGCAACGCGGGGAGCCGTGGTCTCGGAGTACCCGCCGGGCACTCAGCCTGCCCGCCACCGGTTTCTCGTCCGCAACCGGCTGATCGCCGCGCTCACCGCGGGCACGGTCGTGGTCGAGGCGGGGCGCCGCAGCGGCGCAAGGAACACGGCCACCACGGCGGGGCTGCTGGGCAAGGTGGTCATGGCCGTGCCCGGCCCGGTGGGCTCGGCGTTGTCGGTGGGCTGCCACCACCTCGTCCGCGAGTCCCAGGCGACGCTGGTCACCTCGGCCGCCGACGTGCTGGAGACCGTCGGCCGGGTCGGCACCGGCCTCACCCGGAAGCGGGAGGAACCGCGCAGGCAGACCGACGGGCTCGATGCCGAGTCCCTGCGGGTCTTCGAGGCGCTCCCGACCCGCGGCGGCCGCTCGGCGGACGAGGTGGCCACGAACTCCGGCATCGCCCTCACACGCGTGCGTGGACTGCTGCCCGTGCTCGAACTCGACGGCCTGGCGCGGCGAGGCGAGGCCGGGTGGCGGCGTGCGGGCAACGACGGAGCTGGTCGCGCGCGATGACGATCACGTTCTGCCGGGTAGGTGTGGCGAAGCTTGACTGTACGGGGGGTGACAGCGCAGCGTCATGACATGACGACTAGGGGTCCTCGGCGTCGTGGTACTGCCGTCGGCGTGGCACGCCTGCGTGCCACACTGCCGCGTGCGGCGGGCCGGATCGTGGCCGACTACGAGGACCACCTGCGCGACGAGCGTGGCCTGTCGGCGCACACCGTGCGTGCCTACGTCGGTGACGTCGTGTCACTTCTGGCGTTCGTGCATGGTGTGACCGGAGTGGAACCGCAGGACGGCGTTTCCGACTCGCCCGAACACGCTGACGGTCTCGCCTGCCTCGACATCGGTGTGCTGCGGGCCTGGCTCGCCCGCCAGCGCGACGAGGGCCGGAGCCGGACGACGCTGGCCCGCAGGGCGGCGTCGGCCAGGACGTTCTCGGCGTGGGCCCACCGTCGGGGACTGCTGGAGTCCGACCCGGGAGTTCGACTCGCCGCGCCGCGTCCGCATCGCACGCTGCCCGGAGTACTGCGGACCGACGAGGCCGAGCAGCTCATGCGCGTCAGCGCCACCGGAGCCGAGGAAGGGCATCCTGTCGCGCTGCGTGATCACGCTCTGATCGAGTTGCTGTACGCGACAGGTGTGCGAATCTCGGAACTGTGCGGACTGGACGTTGAGGACGTCGACTTCGACCGACGGGTCGTCCGCGTTCTGGGAAAGGGGAGGAAACAACGCATGGTGCCGTTCGGACTGCCCGCGGAACGCGCTCTCCGCACGTGGCTTCGGCATGGCCGCGCCAGCCTGGCCACCGCAGACTCCGGCGCCGCGATCTTCCTGGGCGTGCGTGGACGGCGAGTCGACCCCCGCACGGCACGCCGGGTGGTGCATGCCGCCGTGGCGTCCGTGCCGGGTGCCGCCGACATGGGGCCGCACGGTCTCCGGCACTCCGCGGCGACCCATCTCCTCGAGGGCGGAGCCGACCTTCGCAGCGTTCAGGAACTGCTCGGTCACGCTACGCTGGCCACCACGCAGCTCTACACTCACGTGACAGTCGAGCGGCTGAAGGCGATCCATGACCAGACCCACCCCCGTGCCCAATGAGGCCGCGACAGCGGAGGCCGACGCACCCGCGCCGCCGCAGGGCGGGCGACGAGGCGGGCAGGCCGTGAGCGCACCCACCGCCGACGGCACCAGCGCCGCACGGGCCGGGACCGGCCGCCCGGCCACCCCTTCCGGCGCTGCTGACACCGCCGTCCCGGCCGACGCCGACGGGACGCCCGGTGCGGACGGTGTGGACAGCACGGAGAGTCAGGACAATACGGACCGTCCCGAACCCGATGGCGTTGTCGAGTCGACCATCGAGGCCCTGTGGCGGGAGTTCTCCCGGTCGCCGAGCCAGCGAGTCCGCGATCGGCTCGTGCTGCACTACGCACCACTCGTGAAGTACGTCGCGGGGCGCGTCGGCACCGGGCTGCCCACCCACGTCGACGTCGCCGACCTCATCCAGTCCGGGATCTTCGGACTGGTCGACGCCATCGAGAAGTTCGACGTGAGCCGCGGGTTGCGGTTCGAGACGTATGCGATGCAGCGCATTCGCGGCGCCATTCTCGACGACCTGCGCTCGCAGGACTGGGTTCCACGGGTGGTGCGCAGCAGGGCCCGCGAGGTCGAGCGCGCCCACGAACGGCTGGGAGCCCGCCTGCGGCGCACTCCGACGGATGCAGAGGTGGCGGCCGAGCTGGGCATCGGCCTGCGCGAGCTGCGTGACCTCTACGGTCAGCTGCGGCTCACGAGTGTGGTCGCTCTCGACGACCTCGTCGGGCCGAACAAGGACAGCGGGGTGGGGTCACCGGCGGAGACACTGCCCGACGACGGTGCCGTCGACCCCGCGGCCGTCCTCGTCGACGAGGACAACCGCAAGCAGCTGGCCGAGGCCATCGCCCAGCTCACCGAACGCGACCGCATCGTGGTGAGCCTGTACTACTTCGAGAACCTGACCCTGGCCGAGATCGGCAAGGTGCTGGGGGTGACCGAGTCACGGGTCAGCCAGCTGCACACGAGGGCCGTCCTGCGGCTGCGCGCGAAGCTTGTCGAGAACGCGAGCTCCTGACCTCGTTCGCGCGTTCGGTGGACTCCGGGCGTCCCACGGCTTGAGCCGCAGCGCGGAGTCCGTCGCGACGAGCCGTAGCGGGTCGAGGTAGTCCGGACCCCGCCGGACACCCCAGTGCAAGCACGCTTCGGCCGGGCAGGGTGCGTGTCCCGGCTCGACGGTCCCGATGACCTCCCCGCGGTGGACCCGCTGTCCGGCGCGTACCTCCCACCGGAGAGGCTCGTAGGTCGTTCGCAGGCCGCCGTCGTGATCGATCGACACGACGCCCCGGCCCCCGACCGGCCCGGCGAACACGACGAATCCCTCGCCCGAGGCGAGCACGTCGCCGCCCGGACTCGCGGTCAGGTCGACTCCGCGGTGCCCCGGCGCGTAGGTGCTGGCCGGGCGCTCGAAGGGACGCGCCACGGTCGGGGTCCCCGGCAGCGGCCAGCCGAACCGAGGTGGGGACGCGGCGGGCGGCGGTCCCGACTGCGCCGACGGGGCCGACGGGACCGCCTTGGCCGGTGCGGGCAGCGGCAGCCAGGTCGCGAGGACCAGGGCGCAGGCCGGCGCGATCCAGGCAGGCGGAGCGGGGCGGCGGGCGATGGGGGACATGGCACCAGGCTGGTGTGAGCGGTGGCGGGGCGGAAGGGGCGGGTTCGCGGGCTGTGGACAACGCACCAGCAGCGACCGTTCGGCTCCGCGGTTGTGCACAACCGCCCGCCGAGTCGAAGCCCGGTCCCGTGTCGGCGTACACTCAAGCCCGCAGTCTGTGACCTCACAGATTGACTTCGCGTGCACGTGCCGTTCCGGTGACGGGACACAGGTGTTCGGCGGTCTCCGCAAGGTGCTTCCCGCGCCGCACGGAGTCCGGACATCCGCACGGCACCAGGGCGGAGGCCCACCCGGACCTCCGCGACAACCGGCCCACGCGCGCTCCGGCGCGCAGAACACAGAAGAGGTGCGAATCCGGCCATGGCCGTCGTCACCATGAAGCAGTTGCTCGATTCCGGCGTGCACTTCGGGCACCAGACCCGCCGCTGGAACCCGAAGATGAAGCGCTACATCCTCACCGAGCGCAACGGCATCTACATCATCGACCTGCAGCAGACGCTGTCGTACATCGACCGCGCCTTCGAGTTCGTCAAGGAGACGGTCGCCCACGGCGGCAGCATCCTGTTCGTCGGCACGAAGAAGCAGGCGCAGGAAGCGATCGCCAACGAGGCGCTGCGGGTCGGCATGCCGTTCGTCAACCAGCGCTGGCTGGGTGGCATGCTCACCAACTTCCAGACCGTGCACAAGCGCCTGCAGCGGCTCAAGGAGCTCGAGTCGCAGGAGCAGACCGGTGGTTTCCAGGGGCTGACCAAGCGGGAGATCCTCACGCTCACCCGGGAGAAGGACAAGCTGGAGCGCACCCTCGGCGGTATCCGCGACATGTCCAAGGTGCCCAGCGCCGTGTGGATCGTGGACACCAAGAAGGAGCACATCGCCGTCAACGAGGCGCGCAAGCTCAACATCCCGGTCGTCGCCATCCTCGACACCAACTGCGACCCGGACGAGGTCGACTACCCGATCCCGGGCAACGACGACGCGATCCGTTCCGCCGCCCTGCTCACCAAGGTGGTCGCCGAGGCCGCGGCCGCGGGCCTGATGGCGCGGTCCGGTCGCAACGGTGCCGCCGCCGAGGGCGAGGAGAAGCCCGCCGTGGCATCGGACGAGCCGCTCGCCGAGTGGGAGCAGGAGCTGCTCGCGGGCTCGGACGCAGGCTCGGGGCAGTCGAGCGAGCAGACCACCTCCTCCTGATCACCTACCACCGCGTACCGCACGAAGGAACGGACAACGCACGATGGCGAACTACACTGCGGCAGACGTGAAGCGCCTCCGCGAGCTCACCGGCTCGGGCATGATGGACTGCAAGAAGGCCCTGGAGGAGAGCGGCGGCGACTTCGACAAGGCTGTCGAGTACCTGCGCATCAAGGGAGCCAAGGACGTCGGCAAGCGCGCCGAGCGGGCCACCGCGGAGGGCCTCGTGGCCGGTGACGGCGGCGTGCTGGTCGAACTGAACTCCGAGACCGACTTCGTCGCCAAGAACGAGGAGTTCGGCGCGCTGGCCGACAAGATCGTCGAGGCGGCCAAGGCGACGCGTGCCAACGACGTCGAGCAGCTCAGCGCTGCCGAGATCGAGGCGGGCAAGACCGTCGCCGAGGCGATCCAGGAGCTGTCCGCCAAGATCGGTGAGAAGCTGGAGCTGCGGCGCGTCGTCAGCTTCGGCGGTCAGGTGAACACGTACCTGCACCGTCGTGGCGCCGGGCTGCCTCCGGCCGTCGGTGTGCTGATCGAGTACACGGGTGACGACGCCGAGGCGGCCCGCGCCGCCGCGCTCCAGGTGGCCGCGCTCAAGCCGAAGTACCTGACCCGGGAGGACGTGCCGGCCGAACTCGTCGAGAACGAGCGGCGCATCGCCGAGCAGACCGCTCGCGAGGAGGGCAAGCCCGAGCAGGCCCTCACCAAGATCGTGGACGGTAAGGTCAACGCCTTCTACAAGGACGTCGTGCTGCTGGAGCAGCCGTCGGTCACGGACAACAAGAAGACGGTCAAGGCCCTGCTCGATGAGGCCGGTGTGACCGTCACCGGGTTCGCGCGGTTCGAGGTCGGCCAGGCATAGCCTGCCGGCAGGCAGTTGTGCCCCGTCTCCCGCCAGTCCAGGAGGCGGGGCACAGTTGTGAGTAGGCGCAGCACCCCAGCACGAGAGCGGGCGGAGGCGAGATGAACGAGGACGGTGCCGCCAGGCCAGGACACGGCTACCGGCGAGTGCTGCTCAAGTTGGGTGGGGAGATGTTCGGCGGCGGGTCCGTCGGCGTCGATCCCGACGTGGTGCATTCCGTGGCCGTGCAGATCGCCGACGTCGTCCGTAACGGCGTGCAGGTGGCCGTGGTCATCGGGGGTGGCAACTTCTTCCGTGGCGCCGAGCTGTCACAGCGGGGCCTCGACCGGGACAGAGCCGACTACATGGCGATGCTCGGCACGGTGATGAACTCGCTGGCTCTCCAGGACTTCATGGAGAAGGAGGGCGTGCCGACCCGAGTGCAGACGGCGATCACGATGGGGCAGGTCGCCGAGCCCTACATCCCCCGCCGCGCGGAGCGGCACCTGGAGAAGGGCCGGGTCGTGATCTTCGGTGCGGGCACCGGGATGCCGTACTTCTCGACCGACACCGCAGCCGCGCAGCGGGCGCTGGAGATCGGCTGTGACGTGGTGCTGATGGCGAAGGCGGTGGACGGGGTCTACTCGGCCGACCCGCGCAGCGACCCCGGTGCGAAGCTCTTCGAGGAGATCACCCACCGGCAGGTCCTGGAACAGGGCCTCAAGGTCGCCGATGCCACGGCCTTCAGCCTGTGCATGGACAACAACATGCCGATCATCGTGTTCAACCTTCTCACCGAGGGCAACATTGCTCGCGCCGTGAGTGGTGAGAGGATCGGCACAGTGGTCAACACACCAACACATCTGGAGTAGCCGTGATCGACGAGACCCTCTTCGACGCCGAAGAAAAGATGGAGAAAGCGGTCTCCTTCGCCAAGGACGAGCTGGCATCGGTGCGGACCGGCAGGGCGACTCCCGCGATGTTCTCCCGCATCGTGATCGAGTACTACGGTGCGCCCACACCGCTCAACCAGCTCGCGAGTGTCAACATCCCCGAGGCCAGGATGGCCGTCATCAAGCCCTACGATGCCTCACAGCTCAGGGCGATCGAGAAGGCCATCCGTGACTCGGACCTCGGGGTGAACCCGACGAACGACGGCACCATCATCCGAGTGGTGATCCCGCAGCTCACCGAGGAGCGCCGCAGGGAGATGGTGAAGGTCGCCAAGGGCAAGGGCGAGGAGGCCCGCATCTCCATCCGGAGCGTGCGGCGCAAGGCCAAGGAGGAACTCGACCGGATCGCCAAGGACGGTGAGGCCGGCGAGGACGAGGTCGCCCGCGCCGAGAAGGAGCTGCAGAACCTCACCGACCGTTATGTTCACCAGGTCGAGGACCTCGTCAAACACAAGGAATCCGAGCTCCTCGAGGTCTGATGACTACAGTGAGCGACCATCAGGGCGGCCGCGGAGACTCGGCGCAACCCGACGGGTCGAAGGAGCCTGGCGGAAAGCCGTCCCGAGCCGGGCGTGATCTACCGGCGGCCATCGGCGTCGGAGTCGCGCTGGGCGCGGCGATCCTCGGGTCCCTGTTCACCGTCCGCTACCTGTTCATCGCCATCATCGCGGCGGCGATCGTGGTGGGGACGGTCGAGCTGGCCGGCGCGTTCCGCCGGGCCGCGGGCATCCGGATCGCCGTGGTCCCCGTGCTGGTGGGCGGCCAGGCGATGATCTGGCTGGCGTGGCCCTTCGGGCAGGACGGCGCTCTGACGGCGTTCGTGGTGACCGTGATCGCGTGTCTGCTGTGGCGGCTCAGAGCGGGCGCCGACGGCTACCTGCGGGACGTCAGCGCGTCGGTGTTCGCCGCGGCCTATCTGCCGCTGTTCGCCGCGTTCGCGGCGATGCTCGTGCCGCCCGAGGACGGCGTCGGCAGGGTGCTGTCGTTCATGATCGTCGTCGTGGCGAGTGACACCGGCGGCTACATCGCCGGGGTGCTGCGCGGCAGGCATCCGATGGCGCCGAGCATCAGCCCGAAGAAGACCTGGGAGGGCTTCGCGGGTTCGCTGACCACCGGGATCACCGGTGGCGCGCTCTCGGTGGCGTTCCTGCTCGGTGGCCAGGCGTGGCAGGGCGTGGTCTTCGGTGCCGCGGTCGTGCTGACCGCCACGCTCGGCGACCTCATGGAGTCGTTGATCAAGCGCGACCTGGGGATCAAGGACATGGGCAACACGTTGCCGGGGCACGGTGGTCTGATGGACCGCCTCGACTCGTTGCTGCCCTCCGCGGTGGTGTCCTGGTTGCTGCTGAGCGCGTTCGTGCCCGCGTAGCGAGCGGAGAGTCAGTCGTCGTGCGGGTCGTCGACCTCGGCCCTGCCCACACCGAGGTCCCTGGTGCGTGAGTGGTCGATGACCGCCAGCGGGCAGCCATCGGGATCGCTGAGCAGGGCGGTCCGCCCGAACGGCGTGTCGTAGGGCTCGGCGAGCACTCCGCCGCCGTGTCGCAGGGCGAGCCGAGCGAGCGTGTCCGTGCCGATCGTGGGGTCGGCCTGGAAGTACACCAGCCAGTGCGGCGCCACCGTCGACCCTTGCCGGACGTCCATGACACAGCGGTAGATCACCGGTTCGTGTCCCAGTCGCCACTCGGCGTAGTCGATGTCGTCGGCGCCGATCTGCTGGCTGCTGAGTCCGAACAGCTTGCAGTAGAACTCGTCCGCGGCATCGCCGTCGTGGGTGTTGAGATCGGCACCGCTGAACATGCGGGGCAGACCGGTCCCGAAGGCCCAGTCCGAGGGCGGCTGCCAGAACACGACGGGAGCCCCGCTGGGATCCACGGCATGCAGGACGGTGCCCCGCTCGGGTACGTCGAGCGGGCCGAGCGCCAGCGACCCGCCGAGATGCGTGACCCAGTCGGCGGTGTTGACCGCGTTGCCCACGGCCAGGTTCACGGACCATCCGGCGGGCCGGTCGGGGGCAGCCTGGTAGAGCCCGGCGACCTGGACGCCGTCGCAGAGGGCCAGCGCGTACCGGCCGTCGGCGCCCACGGGGTCGTGCTTGCGGTGGAACTCCCAGCCGAACAGTTCGCCGTAGAACGCGCGGGCGGCACTCTCGTCGCGGGCGGCGAGCTCGACCCAGCAGGGCGCGCCGGGCGGCAGGCTCGAGGCGGACAGGGCGGTGCGGAGGGACATGCGACACCTCCTCGCTACGGTCGCTCGATCATCCTAGGCCGTACGGGGGCCGGTTACGCTGACTTCGTGAAAATCTTCGGCCGCCGCGCGGAGGTCGTGCCCAGTCCCAACATCTGGTACCACACCGAGGTCTACGAGCGGGAGAACGAGATCCAGGACGCCGACGGCGACCTCTGGAAGCATCTCGCCGCCGTCGCGCCCTGGGGCGACCGCGATGTGGTGGACGTGGGGTGCGGGGACGGCTTCCATCTGCCGCGCTTCGCGACGACCGCGAGGTCGGTGGTGGGCGTGGAGCCCTACTCCCCGTTGGTGCGCCGCGCCCGGCGGCGGCTGGCGGGGCATCCGTGTGCCGACGTCGTGACGGGCACCGCGCAACGCCTGCCCCTGCCGGACGGCAGCGCCGACGTGCTGCACGCGCGCACCGCGTATTTCTTCGGCCCCGGTTGCGAGCCCGGTCTGCGGGAGGCGGAGCGGGTGTTGCGGCCGGGCGGAGCCCTCGTCATCGTCGATCTCGACGTGCGCACCCCGCCCTACGGCGAGTGGATGCTGGCGGACCTTCCCCACTACCGGGCGGACAAGGTGGACGCCTTCTTCGCCGCCGAGGGGTTCACCTGTGAGCGCGTCGCGACGAGGTGGCGGTTTCCGGACCGCGGGAGCCTGGAGGCGGTGCTGCGGATCGAGTTCAGCCCGAGAGTGGCCGCGCGGGCCGTGGTGGAGACACTGCGCCGCAATTCCGGCCGCCGTGGCGAACTGGAGCTGGTCGTCGGGTATCGCGTCCTGCTGCGCCGGGAACCGGCGGGCCTCCTCCGGCCGTCGGAGCCGCTGGCCGGGCGTGGGACACTGACGGAGTTATGACTGCCATGACTGGTCTGCCTCTCGTCTTCGACGCCCCCCGCCGCGGCCTGCCCCAGCGGCATCTCGCCGACCTCACTGTGGCCGAACGCGCTGAGGCCGTCGCCGCGCTGGGCGAGAAGCCGTTTCGCGCGAAGCAACTGTCCCACCACTACTTCTCCCGCCTTACCGTGGACCCCGAGTCGATGACCGACATCCCGGCCGCCTCCCGGCAACGGTTGGTGGACGAGCTGATGCCGTCGCTGCTCACGCGGGTCCGGGCCCTCGACTGCGACGGTGGCGGTACCCGCAAGACGCTGTGGCGCGCCCACGACGGCACGCTCGTCGAGAGCGTGCTCATGCGCTACCCCGACCGTGCGACGTTGTGCATTTCCAGTCAGGCCGGGTGCGGCATGGCGTGTCCGTTCTGCGCGACGGGGCAGGCCGGACTCACCCGCAACCTCTCGACCGCCGAGATCGTCGACCAGGTGCGCGACGCCGCGGCCGTGATGCGCGACGGTCTGCTGCCCGGGCCGGACGGCACACCCGCACCGGGGCGGCTGTCGAACATCGTGTTCATGGGCATGGGTGAGCCACTGGCCAACTACAAGCGGGTGCTGGCCGCGGTACGGCGGATCACCGAGCCCGCTCCTGCCGGGCTGGGGATCTCCCAGCGCTCGGTGACGGTCTCGACGGTGGGACTGGCTCCGGCCATCCGGAAGCTCGCCGACGAGGGTTTGCAGGTGCGGCTCGCGGTGTCCCTGCACACTCCCGACGACGAGTTGCGCGACGAGCTCGTGCCGGTGAACAACCGCTGGTCGGTCGACGAGGTGCTGAGCGCGGCACGCCACTACGCCGACACCACGGGCAGGCGGGTGTCGATCGAGTACGCGCTGATCCGCGACATGAACGACCAGCCGTGGCGGGCCGAGCTGCTCGCCAGGCGGCTTCGCGAGCATCTGGGCAGGCTCGTGCATGTGAACGTCATCCCGCTGAACCCGACGCCGGGTTCGAAGTGGGACGCGAGTCCGAAGCCGGTGGAGCGGGAGTTCGTGCGCCGCGTCAACGAGGGCGGTGTGGCCTGCACGGTCCGGGACACGCGGGGCCAGGAGATCGCCGCGGCCTGCGGACAGCTCGCCGCAGAGGAGTGAGCGAGCGGCCAGGTGACCACGAACCGTGCGGCCAGGTGACCACTGATCTTGCGGCCAGATGACCACGAAACCTGCGGCCAGCTGGGTCGACGCCGTGCTGGAGACTCCGGACGGCAGAGTCGTGGGCGTGGCGGTCAAGGCCGGTGCCACCGTGCGCGCGGAGGACCTCACCGGGTTGCGGCAACTGGAGCGCATACTCGGCGACCGGTTCGTCGCCGGGTACGTGTTCTACACCGGGCAGCAGACGCTGCCGTTCGGTCCCAAGCTCAGGGCGCTGCCGCTGGAGGCGTTGTGGGCGTTGGCGCCCTGACTGCCCGGCTCCGGCTCAGCGGCGCCAAGCGGTGCGCCTGCGCCGCAGGTCGAACAGCAGGAAGACGATGATGCCGACGCCGGTCACGATGAGGACGACGTCCTCGGTGCGGTTCTGGTGGTTACCGATCAGCATCAGGAACATGATCGCGGCGGTGGCCCAGGCACCCGCGCGGGCGGCCTTGGGGAAGCTGCCGTGCCAGCCCCACTCGGCCGACGGCTCGTCCCTCGGGTCGACCTCGGTACCGGTGCGCTTCTCGACCGCCTTGCCCGCCACGATCACTCCTCACCTGCGACCACGTCGCGCTTGTCCTGCGATGCGATGATCCCACACGCCTGGCGACCGGGACGCGGGGGACGTCCGCGACAATGGTCACCATGAGTTCCCCACGCACGGTGCTGGTTCTGGGGTCCACCGGTTCCGTCGGCACGCAGGCCCTCGATGTCACCGGTCGCAACCGCGACCTGTTCCGGGTGGCGGGGCTGGCCGCGGGCGGTTCCGACCCCGCGGCGCTGGCCGCGCAGGTGATCGAGCACGCCGTGGACGCGGTGGCGATCACCCGGTCGACGGCGCTGGAGGATCTGCAACTCGCCCTGTACGCGGAGGCCCAGCGGCGCGGGTATGCGCAGGGCGATTTCCGGTTGCCCCGGGTGTTCGCCGGACCGGACGCGGTGGAGGCGCTGATCGAGGCGGTGCCCGCCGACGTGGTGCTCAACGGCCTTCCCGGCTCGCAGGGGCTCGGCCCGACGTTACGCGCGTTGAAGACGGGCGCGTCGGTGGCGCTGGCCAACAAGGAGTCGCTGATCGCGGGAGGCCCGCTCGTGCGGGCGGCGGCGCGGCCGGGGCAGCTCGTGCCGGTCGACTCGGAGCACTCGGCGCTGGCGCAGGCGTTGCGCGGTGGCCGGTCCGAGGAGGTGGACCGACTGGTGCTCACGGCGAGCGGCGGGCCGTTTCGGGGCCGGACCCGCGAGCAGATGGCCGACGTCGGGGTGGAGGACGCGCTGGCCCATCCGACGTGGGCGATGGGGCCGCTCATCACGATCAACTCGGCGACGATGGTCAACAAGGGGCTGGAGCTGATCGAGGCTCACCTGCTGTTCGACATTCCGTGCGAGCGCATCGACGTCGTGGTGCATCCCCAGTCCATGATTCACTCGATGGTGACGTTCGTGGACGGCTCCACGTTGGCGCAGGTCAGCCCGCCCGACATGCGACTGCCGATCGCGCTGGCCCTGCACTGGCCGGACCGGGTGCCCGGCGCCGTCCCGCCGTGCCGGTGGGACGAGGCGGCCACGTGGACCTTCGAGCCGGTGGACGACGCCGCCTTCCCCGCCGTCGAGCTCGCGCGGCACGCCGGGAGCGCGGGCGGGTGCCTGCCCGCCGTGTTCAATGCCGCGAACGAGCGAATGGTGAGCGAGTTCCTCGCGCACAACAGCGGCTTCACGACCATCGTGGACACTGTTTCCCAGGTCGTCGAGGCCGCTGATCAGTGGCGCCGCCCGCCCCGGGACCTGGCCGACGTCCTCGCTGCGGAAGAATGGGCTCGCGACCGTGCGGCCACGATCATGTCGGGAGGGAAGTAGCGCGTGCTCGTCTACATCCTGGGGGTCGTGCTCTTCGCGCTCGGCATCTGCGTCTCGGTGGCGCTGCACGAGGCCGGTCACATGGTGGCGGCCAAGTCGTTCGGCATGAAGGTGCGGCGCTACTTCGTGGGGTTCGGTCCCACCGTGTTCTCGTTCCGCCGTGGCGAGACGGAGTACGGCCTGAAATGGATCCCGCTGGGCGGGTTCTGCGACATCGCCGGGATGACCGCGCTCGACGAGGTGAAGCCCGACGAGGCGCCGCGTGCGATGTGGCGGTTCCGGACGTGGAAACGCACGGTCGTGCTGGCCGCGGGATCGTTCACCCACTTCGTGCTGGGCTTCGTCGTGCTCTACCTCATGGCGGTCACGATGGGGTTGCCGAACCTGGCCGACCGGCCCGTCATCAACGAGGTGTCTGACTGCGTGCGCAGTGCCACCACGGCGGAGGCCTGGAACGACCCCACCTGTGGCGCGGGCGATCCGGCACCGGCCAAGGCGGCGGGGCTGCGGCCCGGCGACGAGGTGATCTCGGTGGGCGGGACGCCGACCGACACGTGGCAGGACCTGCTGGGCGCCGTGCAGACCGCCACGGGGCCGACACAGGTCGAGATCCTCCGTGACGGGCAGCCACAGACCCTCACCATCGACGTGGCCCGGGTCACCCGGCCCACGGGCGAGGGGGGCACCGAGCAGGTCGGCGCCATCGGGGCGTCGCAGGCGCCGATGTTGCCCTACGGCGCGGTGGCGGCGCTCGGCGGCTCGGCTGCGTTCACCGGTGACCTGCTCGTGCAGACCTGGGAGCGGCTGCTGGAGTTCCCGGAGAAGATCCCGGCGGTGGTCGACGCCATCTTCGGTGCTGAACGCGACCCTGAGACACCCGTCAGTGTGGTGGGTGCCAGCCGGATCGGTGGCGAGGCGGTGGAGCAGGGACTGTGGGAGGTCTTCCTGCTGCTGCTGGCGAGCCTGAACTTCTTCGTCGGCATCTTCAACCTGCTGCCGCTGCTGCCGCTCGACGGCGGGCACATCGCCGTGACCTGGTACGAGCGGGTCCGCGACTGGTTGCGCAAGCTCCGGGGCAAGGCGGCGGGCGGGCCCGTCGACTACTCCAAGCTGAACGCGGTCACGGGCGTGGTCATCCTGATCGGCGGCGCCATCGTGTTGCTCACCGTGACGGCGGACATCGTCAACCCCATCAGGCTCATCCAACCGTAGTAGCGCTCGCGGGGACGAGTCCGTGCCGTCACGTATCGTGGATACGGCAGTGACCTCGTGACTCGCCAGCGACCAGGTTCAGCGACAGTGCAGAGGATTCGATGACCGTCGATCTGGGTTTGCCCACCACGCCGCCCCCCGTTCTCGCCGAACGCCGCAAGACCCGGCAGCTCCAGGTGGGCGCGGTCGGCGTCGGCAGTGACCACCCCATCTCGGTGCAGTCCATGACGACCACCGTGACAGCCGACGTCAACGCCACGTTGCAGCAGATCGCGGAGCTCACCGCGGCGGGCTGCGACATCGTCCGCGTCGCCTGCCCGAGCGCCGACGACGCCGAGGCGCTGCCCGCGATCGCGGCGAAGTCGAAACTTCCGGTGATCGCCGACATCCACTTCCAGCCGAAGTACGTGTTCGCGGCCATCGAGGCGGGGTGCGCGGGCGTGCGGGTGAACCCCGGCAACATCAAGAAGTTCGACGACAAGGTCGCCGAGATCGCCAGGGCGGCCAAGGACCACGGCACTCCCATCCGCATCGGGGTCAACGCCGGGTCGCTGGACCCCCGGCTCATGCAGAAGCACGGCAAGGCGACCCCCGAGGCGCTGGCCGAGTCGGCGTTGTGGGAGGCGTCGCTGTTCGCCGAGCACGGCTTCCACGACCTGAAGATCTCGGTGAAGCACAACGACCCGGTCGTGATGGTGCGCGCCTACGAGATCCTCGCCGAGCAGTGCGACTACCCGCTGCACCTGGGTGTCACGGAGGCCGGGCCGGCGTTCCAGGGCACGATCAAGTCGTCCGTGGCGTTCGGCGCGCTGCTGCGGCAGGGCATCGGTGACACCATCCGCGTCTCGCTGTCGGCCCCGCCCGTGGAGGAGGTGAAGGTCGGCGACCAGATCCTGCAGTCGCTGAACCTGCGCCCGCGCAAGCTGGAGATCGTGTCGTGCCCGTCGTGCGGGCGCGCACAGGTGGACGTCTACAAGCTGGCCGACGAGGTCACCGCGGGCCTGGACGGGCTGGAGGTACCGCTGCGGGTGGCGGTGATGGGCTGTGTCGTCAACGGGCCTGGCGAGGCCAGGGAGGCCGACCTGGGCGTGGCCTCGGGTAACGGCAAGGGCCAGATCTTCGTCAAGGGCGAGGTCATCAGGACCGTGCCGGAGCACCAGATCGTGGAAACGCTGATCACCGAGGCGATGCGCATCGCCGAGGAGAACGGTGACTCCGAGGGCAGCGGGGAGCCGATCGTCACGGTGAGCTGACTCCCGGCGGCAGCGCGACTAGCGTGCTACATTGAGTCGGTGTCGAACAGTGCGCCGATGAGCGCTGCGAAAGTCGATACTCCGTTGAGCTGGGACGACCTGGTGCGCATCTGGTGCGAGCTGGATGTCCCGGAGGGGTGGCGGCCCGAGACGGCGAACGACGGCACCTACAGGCAGGCGTGCCGGGTGGCGTTCGGCAAGGACGTGCGGCTCGCCGAGCCGTTCGGCGTGGTGTTGGGGACCGCCGCGTTCTGATCATGCGTCACCGGAGGCGCCGGGCGGTCCCCATGAACGGCGCTGATCTGGCAATCTTGTCGTTGTGTTGCGGCTGGCCGGTGCGAGGCTGCTCGACGAGAAGGACTACCCGGCGGTCCGATCGCTGCTGGCGACGGACCCGGTGGGCAGCTGCATGGTGTCCGCCCGGGTGGAGCTCGCCGGGCTCGCCCCGTGGCGGCTGGGTGGCGAACTCTGGGGCACCGATGGACGCCGCCGTGGCACGAGCGGCCTGTCCGGATTGTGTTTCGCGGGACCGAACCTGATCCCGCTGCGGGGCAACGCGGCGGCGCTGCGCTCGTTCGCCGACCGGGCGCTGCGCCGGCCCCGCGCGTGCTCGTCGCTGGTGGGGCCCGCCGACCAGGTGCTGGGGCTGTGGGACGAGCTGGGCGCGGAGTGGGGCCCCGCGAGGGAGGTGCGGCCGGAGCAGCCACTGATGGCGCTCGACACCCGCCCCTCGGTGCGGCCCGAGGAGGCCGTCCGCCCGGTGCGGCCCGAGGAACTCGACGTCTACTTCCCGGCGGCCGTGGCGATGTTCCGCGAAGAGGTGGGTGTCGATCCCCGGCTGGGTGACGGCGGCGCGGGTTACCGGGCCAGGGTGAGCGAGCTGATCGCCGCGGGGCGCGCGTTCGCCCGGTTCGAGCGCGGCGAGGTCGTGTTCAAGGCCGAGATCGGGGCGATGTCGGACACCGTGGGGCAGATCCAGGGCGTGTGGGTGCATCCCCGGCACCGGGGCGCCGGTCTGGGCGCGGCGGGGACGGCGGCTGTCGCCGACCGGCTCGTCCGCGGCTTCGGCCGGATCGCGAGCCTGTACGTGAACTCGTACAACGCGCCCGCGCTGGCCGCGTACCGGAGGGTGGGGTTTCGCGAGGTCGGGCGGTACGCCACGGTGTTGTTCTGAGTTGGTCTCAGTCGTTCGGATTCCCTGCCAGCGGTTCTGCCCGCGAGTGTCGGCGGGTGCGGGCATACTGCCTCATCGTGACGTTCGTGCTCAGTCCTCCCAGCCGGGCCGCGCGCTCGCGGCGCCGGGCCGGTTCACTGTTGCTCGTGGCGGCGCTCGGTCTCAGCGGCTGCGGCGTCTTCGGCTCCGACGGCCCTGACGAGGTGGCCTCCGCGTTCGTGGCGGCATTCGCCGAGGGCGACACCGCCCGTGCGGCGGAGCTGACGGACTCGCCGGACGCCGCGCGCCGCGGTCTGGACGCGGTGCGCTCGGCACTGGAGCCACAGGGGATGGACGCCGAGGTCGTCGCCGTGCGCGAGCGAGGTGAGACGGCCGAGGTGGCGTACGAGCTGAGCTGGCGGTGGGCGCGGGACCGGCGCTGGGAGTACGAGGGCCGCGCCACGCTGCGATCGGTGGGCGGCGAGTGGTCGGTGAACTGGCAGCCGTCGGTGGTGCATCCCCGGCTCGGCCAGGGGGAGACGGTGGCGCTGCGCACCGACCCGCCCGCGCTGGCGCCGGTGCTGGACCGGGACGGTGCCGAGCTGCTGCGTCCCGACAAGGTCGTCAGCGTGCTGCTGCACCCCGACGAGGCCGGTGAGCAGCTCGAC
Organism: Saccharomonospora piscinae; assembly: GCF_005862235.1. GTDB lineage: Bacteria > Actinomycetota > Actinomycetes > Mycobacteriales > Pseudonocardiaceae > Saccharomonospora > Saccharomonospora piscinae. The sequence goes on from NZ_VCEK01000004.1 coordinate 106,422, forward strand.
GACGTCGTGGCTGCATTGGGGCAGGCACTGGAACCGCTCGACGCGGGCATCAGCGAGCGCTCGATCACGCGAGGGCTGGAGGAGACCGAGGACGGCGAGCCGTACGTGGTGGCGGCTCTGCGGTCGGCCGACTACGGGGCGGTCGAGGAGGAGATCTACGAGCTGCCGGGGGTGCGGTTCACCAGCAGGCAACGGTTGCTGTCCCCGGATCGGGACCTCGGCAGCCAGCTCGTTCCCGCCATTCGCGCCGCCGTGGCGGAGCAGGTCGAGGGCAAGGCCGGTTGGCGGGTCGTGACACTGGGCCCGCAGGGCGCCGAGGTCGACCAGTTACACCGCACGCCGCCGGAACCGGCGGAGGCCGTGCGGTCCACGGTGAGCCTGCGGGCGCAGCAGTCCGCCGAGGCCGCACTGGCGGACGTGGACGGGGCAGGCGCGATCGTGGCGCTGCGGCCCGACTCGGGCGACATTCTGGCCGTGGCGCAGAACGAGGACGCCGACGACGAGGGTGCCATCGCGCTCACGGGCCGGTATCCGCCCGGCTCGACATTCAAGATCGTCACGGCGGCGGCGGCGCTCGACGAGGGCCTCGTCAGCGTGGACGAGAAGGTCGACTGCCCCGCCACCACCGTGATCGAGAACCGGCTGATCCCGAACGACGGCGAGTTCGAGCTGGGCACCGTGCCGTTCCGGACGGCCTTCGCGCAGTCGTGCAACACGACCTTCGCTCACCTGGCGACGGACCTGCCCGCCGAGTCCGTGACCGAGGCGGCGCTGCGGCTGGGCATCGGCGCCGACTTCGTGGTGCCGGGCATCACCACGGTGACGGGGTCCGCCGAGCCGGGCGACGGTGTGGTGGCCCGTGCCGAGGCGGGTTTCGGGCAGGGCACCATGCTCGCCAGCCCGTTCGGGATGGCGCTCGTGGCGGCCACCGTCGCCCACGGGAGCACGCCGGTGCCGACACTGCTGGACGGGGCCAGGACGGAGGCCACCGTGCGCGGTGAGGCACCCCCGGCCGGGGTGGTCGACTCGCTGCGAGAGCTGATGCGGGCCGTGGTCACCGACGGCTCCGCCGCCGCCCTGCGCGACCTGGGTGACGTCCACGGGAAGACGGGTACGGCCCAGTACGGGGACGGCTCCCGCGCGCACGGCTGGTTCGTGGGCTACCGCGACGACGTGGCGTTCGCGGTGCTGCTGGTCGGTGCCGACAGTTCGGGGCCCGCGGTGTCGGTGGCCGGGGAGTTCCTGCGAGGGCTGTGACCCGGCGACCCGGCGACCGGCCACCCGGCGACCAGCCGGTGACGAGCACCACGCCCGGTGCGGGTGGTGAACCCGGCGGGCGCGGAACCGCCGGCACGGGTGAGTCGTAGGCTGGTGCCCATGCCCGATCGCGCACCGTTGACGCCCGGCGTTCAGTCGCCGCTTCGCCCCGTCCCGCCCGCCATCGCCCGCCCCGAGTACGTCGGCAAGCCCGCCCCGAAGCGGGACACCGGCAACGGCGTGCGCTCGCCGGAGGTCATCGAGGCGATGCGCAAGGCGAGCCGGATCGCGGCGCAGGCGCTAGAGGAGGGCGGCAAGGCCGTCAAGCCCGGCAACACCACCGACGACATCGACCGGGTGGTACACGAGTTCCTGCTCGACCACGGCGCGTACCCGTCGACGCTCGGGTACCGGGGCTTTCCCAAGTCGTGCTGCACGTCGCTCAACGAGGTGATCTGTCACGGCATCCCCGACTCGACGGTGATCCAGGACGGCGACATCTGCAACATCGACGTCACGGCCTTCATCGGTGGGGTCCACGGCGACACGAACGCCACCTTCGTCGCGGGTGAGGCGGCCGAGGAGGTCCGCCTGCTGGTCGAGCGCACCAGGGAGGCGACCCAGCGGGCCATCAAGGCGGTGCGGCCGGGACGGCAGCTCAATGTCATCGGCAGGGTCATCGAGTCGTACGCCAAGCGGTTCGGCTACGGCGTGGTGCGTGACTTCACCGGCCACGGCGTCGGGCCCGCGTTCCACACGAGCCCGACGGTCCTGCACTACGAGGAGCCGTCGGTGACCACGCTCATCGAGCAGAACATGACGTTCACGATCGAGCCGATGATCACTCTCGGCACGATCGACTACGACGTGTGGGACGACGACTGGACCGTCACCACCAAGGACAAGAGCTGGACCGCCCAGTTCGAGCACACCCTCCTCGTCACCGAGAGCGGCGCGGAGATCCTCACCCTGCCCTGAGTGGTGTGTGGCGCCCCCATGCCTGTCCGTGAGGTTGTGGGCGCCGAGCACATGGTTGCGGGGGCGGTCGCCTTCTACCGTCGGCTGTCATGCCGACCAGCTCACTGACCGGGAGAACGGCGCTCGTCACGGGCGGCGCGAACGGGATCGGGCGCGCCTGTGTCGCGGCCCTGCGCGTGGCGGGCGCCGACGTGCATTTCGCCGACGTCGACCGTGCCGCCGCGACCGAGGTGGCCGACGCCCACGGTGCCGTGGCGCACGTCGCCGATCTCGCCGACCCGGACGCCGTCGAGTCGCTGCCCCGCGACGTCGACATTCTCGTCAACAACGCGGGCGTGCAGCACGTCGCGCCGCTGCCGGAGTTCCCGCCCGAGCGGTTCGCGCTGATCCAGCAGCTCATGGTGACCACGCCGTTCCTGCTCCTGCGACGCTGCCTTCCCGCCATGTACGGCCGGGGATGGGGCCGGGTCGTGAACATCTCCAGCGTCCACGGGTGGCGAGCCAGCCCCCACAAGGCCGCCTACGTCGCCGCCAAGCACGCGCTGGAGGGGCTGAGCAAGGTCACCGCGGTGGAAGGCGCGGAGCACGGCGTCACCAGCAACTGCGTCGCGCCCGGCTATGTCCGCACCGACCTCGTCACCAACCAGATCGACGCGCAGGCGGCCTCACGCGGCATCCCCGCCGACGCGGTGGTCGACGAGGTGTTCCTGCGCCGCACCGCCGTGAAGCGCCTGATCGAGCCCGACGAGGTGGCCGAGACGGTCGTCTGGCTCTGCGGCGAGCGAGCCGGGCACCTCACCGGCGCGTCGATCCCGCTCGACGGTGGCTGGACCGCCACCTGAGCCCCCGGAGTTCGCACGAGTCCACGTCAGCACAACGAAGTGGTGATCAACATGTCCGCTCCAGCCACGTCCATCAAACGCGTCGTGGGCGCCAGCATGATCGGAACCACGGTCGAGTGGTACGACTTCTTCCTCTACGGTTCCGCCGCGGCGCTGGTGTTCAACAAGCTGTTCTTCCCCGAGGCCGACCCGCTGGTGGGAACCATGCTGGCGTTCGCGACCTACGCGATCGGCTTCGTCGCCCGGCCGCTGGGCGGTCTGGTGTTCGGCCACTACGGCGACAAGCTCGGCCGTAAGAAGCTCCTGGTGCTGAGCCTGCTGCTGATGGGTGGCGCCACCTTCGCGATGGGGCTGCTCCCGACGTACGCCACGATCGGCGTGGCGGCCCCGCTGTTGCTGATCCTGCTCCGGCTGGTCCAGGGCTTCGCGGTCGGCGGCGAGTGGGGCGGTGCCGTGCTCATCGTGTCCGAACACGGTGACGACCGGCGGCGCGGGTTCTGGGCGTCGTGGCCGCAGGCGGGAGTGCCCGCGGGCAACCTGCTCGCGACCGCCGTGCTCGCGGTGCTCGCGGCCGTGCAGAGCGACGCCGCCTTCGAGAGCTGGGGCTGGCGGATCCCGTTCCTGCTGTCCGGGCTGCTGGTGGGGATCGGCCTGTGGATCCGTCTCGCGGTCGAGGAGTCGCCGATCTTCGTCGAGGCCGTGCGCAAGGCGGGGGATCGCCCCGCGCCGGAGAAGGCTCCGATCATCACGGTCTTCCGGAACAGCTGGCGCGAGGTGCTCATCGCGATGGGCGCCCGGTTCGCGGAGAACGTGTCCTACTACGTGATCACGGCGTTCGTGCTCGTCTACCTCACCACGCACCTCGGGATGCCGAAGTCGCTGGGGCTCAACGCCGTGCTCGTGGGCTCGGCACTGCACTTCCTGGTGATCCCGGTGTGGGGCTGGTTGTCCGACGTCGTGGGCCGCAGGGTCGTCTACCTGTTCGGCGCGGCGGGCATGCTGGGGTGGAGTTTCGCGTTCTTCCCGATGCTCGACGCGGCGTCACCGCTGGCCACGATCGGCGCGGTGTCGATCGGGCTGGTGCTGCACGGCGCCATGTACGGGCCGCAGGCCGCGTTCTTCTCGGAGTTGTTCGGCACCAAGGTGCGCTACTCGGGCGCGTCGATCGGCTACCAGCTCGCGTCCATCGTGGCCGGCGGTATCGCTCCGCTGATCGCGACGGCACTGCTCGACTCCTTCGGCAGCGGCCTGCCCATCTCGATCTATGTGGCCTCCACCTGTGTGGTGACGCTGGTGGCCGTCTACCTCGCGAAGGAGACGAAGGGGACCTCGCTGTCCGACGTCGACCGCTCGTCGTCGGTGGCAGCATGAGGCCGTGACCGACACGGCCTCCGCCGACGACCCGGCCGCCCGGCGGCTGCTGGAGCTGCTGTCCTCGGGCGCGAGCAGCGAGGAGCTCGCGCGCGTGCCCGCGGACGGCGCCACCATGCGGCTCGCTCTGCACATCCGGCGCACGCTGGACGCGCACAGCCGCCGGGAGGCCGAGTTGACGGCGCTGTTCGACACCGCGAGCGACCTCGCGAGACTGCGGGACCTGGACGCGGTACTGCGGTCGATCGTGCGGCGCGCCCGCATGCTGCTCGGCGCCGACGTGTCGTACCTGACGCTCAACGACCACTCCGACGACGGCAGCACCTACATGCGCGTCACCGATGGCTCGGCGTCGGCGGTGTTCCAGCAGTTGCGGCTCGGGGTGGGCGAGGGGCTGGGTGGCCTGGTGGCCCAGACCGCACGGCCCTACGCCACCCGTGACTACCCACGCGACAGCCGGTTCGACCACACGGGGGCCATCGACGGCGCCGTCAACGACGAGGGACTCGTCGCGATCCTCGGCGTGCCGCTGTCGCTGGGGGAGCGGGTGATCGGGGTGCTGTTCGCCTCCGAACGCAGGCCGCGCTCGTTCTCGCCCGACGAGGTGGCGCTGCTGTCGTCGTTCGCCGACCACGCGGCCATCGCCATCGACAACGCCAGGCTGATCGAGGAGAGTACCGCCGCGCTGGCGGAGCTGGGCGCGGCCAACGAGACGATCAAAGCGCACCACGAGGGCCTGGCTCGCGCACAGGACGCGCACGACCGGCTCACCGAGGTCGTGCTCGGTGGTGCCGACGTCGCCGGGGTGGCTGCCGCCGTCGCGGCGATGCTCGGCGGCGGGATCGTGGTGCGCGATGCCGAGGGCAGGGAGCTGGGCCGCTCCGGCGCGGGCCGGGCCGGGCCGGAGCAGGCGGTGCTGTCCCGGGCGTTACGGGCCTCCCGTACGGCGGGCAAGGCCGTCGCGGAGGGCGGCGCGTGGGTGTGCGCGGTCATGGCGGGACCCGAGCTGCTGGGCAGCATCACCCTCACCGGCAGGGCCGGGCTCGACGACGCCGACCGGCGGCTGTTCGAACGGGCGGGAGTCGTGACGGCACTGTTGCTGCTGCTGCGGCGCTCGGCGGCGGAGGCGGAGGACCGCGTGCGGGGCGAGCTGGTGGCCGACCTGCTGACCGCGCCCGAACGCGATCCGGCGACCCTGCTGCACCGGGGGCGCAGGCTCGGCGTGGACCTCACCGCGCCGCACGCGGTGCTCACGCTGCACGCGGACGACGTGTCGCGGGCGCGGCTGACGTCCGTGGCGGCGCGCAGGGCCGTGCTGGCCGGGGTGTACGCGGAACGGGTGGTGATGCTCGCCGACACGGCCGATCCGGGCGAGCTGGCGCGCCGGACGGCGGTCGAATTGAGCCACGCGCTCGGGTCTCCGGTAACGGTCGGCGGCGCCGGTCCCGCCTCGGGCCCGGCCGAGCTGGCGCGTGCGCACGCCGAGTCGGTGCGGTGTGTCCGGGCGCTGCTGGCGCTCGGCAGGCAGGGGCGCGGCGCGGCACCGGCCGACCTGGGTTTCGTCGGGCTGGTCCTCGGGGACCGCACCGACGTCGCGGATTTCGTGCGGGCCACGCTCGGGCCGGTGCTCGACTACGACGCCGCACGCGGGACCGAGCTGCTGCGCACGCTGCGCGCGTACTTCGCGTGCGGTGGCAACCTGACCCGCGCCAGAAGCGAGCTGCACGTCCACGTCAACACCGTCGCGCAGCGGCTGGAGCGGGTCGCTTCCCTGCTCGGTTCCGACTGGCAGCAGCCCGACCGCGCGCTGGAGATCCAGCTCGCGCTGCGGCTGCACACGCTGTCCGGCTGAGGCAGGCCGCGTCTCCCGGGCCTCAGCCGAGGTGGCGGGCCACGAGGTCGTCGAGGAACTCCGTGGTGTGGCGGGCCGCGCGGTCCGCGTCGCCGTCGGCGATCGCGGCCACGATGCCGCGGTGATCCACGGGTTCGGCGTGGTGGAGATCGGCGCTCGACGTCGTGACCACGCTGGCCGTGACCAGCTCCGTCAGCCCCCGGTAAAGCTCGGAGAGCACGCTGTTGTGGGCCGCGTCGACCATCGCGAGGTGGAACTCCGCGTCGCAGCGGGCGAAGTCGTCGACCCGGCCGCGCGACCACAGCGCGTCGCGCTCGCCGAGCAGCCGGGTGAGGGTGTCGAGGTCGGCCCCTGTGCGCGCGGCGGCGGCGAGGCGCGCCCCCTCGACCTCCAGGATGCGGCGGACCTGAAGTGCCTCGCGCAGCTTCGACTCGCCCAGCCTGCGCAGCGCGCCCGAGACCTCGCTGGTGGCCCTGACGTAGGTCCCGTCGCCCTGCCGCACCTCCAGCAACCCACCGTGGGCCAGTGCGCGAACGGCTTCGCGCACGGTGTTGCGCCCCACGCCGAGCGTGGCGGCGAGTTCCGCCTCGGTGGGAATGCGCTCGCCCAGAGCCCACTCGCCCCGCCGGACCGCGTCCCGGAGCTGGTCGATGACCTGGTCGACGAGACCGGTTCGCCGGGTGGACGCCAACGGCACGTGAACATCCTTTCAGCCGATCATCCTACCTCTTTGTTACGGTAGCGAACATGGCGATCGAGCGCGAGGCGTCCGTCCGGGCCGCGGGGGAGCATCCCGGGCGGACGCCCGCCGCACTCGGTGGAGGACTGCTGCTCGCGGTCGCCGTCGTGCTCACGGCGCTGAACCTGCGGCCCGCCATCACCTCGGCCGGTGCCGTGCTCGACGAGGTGCGGGACGGCCTCGGCGCGTCGGACACCTGGGCCGGCGCGCTCACGACCCTGCCCGGGCTGTGTTTCGCGGTGGCGGGCCTCGCCGCGCCCAGGCTCGCGCGACGGGTCGGACTGCGTTCGGCCGTGGCGGGCGCGCTGGTGGTGCTCGGTGCCGGGCTCGTGCTGCGCGTACTGAACGGACCGTTCGTCGTGCTCGGGGGAACCCTGATCGCCTGCACGGGGATCGCGCTGGCCAACGTCCTCATCCCGGTCGTGGTCAAGGCGTCGTTCGCCACGCGCGTCGGGCTCATGACCGGCGTCTACACCGCCGCGCTGCAGGCGGGCGGCGCGCTCGGGTCCTCGGTCACCCCGCCGCTGGACTCCGCTGTCGGCGGCTGGCGCGGCGCGCTCGCGAGCTGGGCCGCCCTCGCCGCCGTCGCCGTCGTGGTGTGGCTGGTCGCCACGCGAACGCTGTCGCCGCTGCGCAGCGCTGCCGCGGCGAACCCCGGCGAAACCCCGCGCCGCTCGCTGCTGCGCGTGCCGCTGGCGTGGGTCGTGACGGTGTTCTTCGGCTGCCAGGCGTGCCTGGCCTACATCGTGATGGGCTGGCTGCCCCAGGTGCTCATGGACGCGGGCGTCAGCCGAGGCGACGCGGGCCTGCTGCTGGGGCTGGTCTCACTGCTCGGCCTGCCGGTCAGCCTCACCATTCCCGCGCTGGCGGCTCGCCGGGGCAGCCAGAGCGGGTGGATCGTGGGGCTGGGCGCCTTCGGTATCGCGGGCATCCTCGGGCTCATGCTGGCCCCGGCCGCGTCGCCGGTGGTGTGGTCGGTGCTGCTCGGCATCGGCATGAGCGTGTTCTCCCTGGCGCTGACCACCATCGCGCTGCGGGCCAGGGACGGTGGCGACACCGCGGCCCTGTCGGGTATGGCGCAGGGCCTCGGCTACCTGCTGGCCGCGCTCGGGCCGTTCCTGTTCGGCCTGCTGCACGACCTCACCGGAGGCTGGACCGTGCCGTTCGCCTTCCTGCTCGCCGTGGTGCTCGCGCAGTGCGCCTTCGGTTACGTCGCGGGCAGGCCCCGGTACGTCTGAGTGCGGCTGAGCTGGGCTAGCCGTCCAGCGGCAGGGCGAGCAACGCGTTCTCGACCAGTTCCGGCATCGCGGGGTGGATCCAGTACTGGCCGCGTGCCATCGACCGCGCGTCGAGTCCGAAACTCATGGCCTGGATCAGCGGTTGCAGCAGCGTCGGCGCCTGCGGGCCGATGATGTGCGCGCCGAGCAGGTGACCGGTCGCGGGGTCGGCCAGCAGCTTCGCGAAACCGGTGGTGTCCTCCATGGCCCAGCCGTAGGCGATGCCCCCGTACTCCTGGGTGGCGGTCACGTACCGCACGCCGCGTGCGGCGGCGTCGCGCTCGGTGATCCCCACGGAGGCGATCTGTGGCGCGGTGAACACGGCGTGGGGCACGAACCGGTGATCCGACTCGATCGGGTCGTCGGGATGCAGCAGGTTGTGCTGCACCACCCGGGTCTCGTGGTTGGCGACGTGCTTGAGCTCGTGCGGCGACGACAGATCGCCGAGCGCGTAGACGCCGTCCACCCCCGTACGCTGCCGCGAGTCCACGACCACGTGCCCGCTGGGCAGGGTGGCGATCCCGGTCGCCGCCACGTCCAGCAGATCGGAGTTGGGGCGTCGCCCGGTCGCGACGAGCAGCAGGTCACCCTCGACGGTCTCCTCCCCGCCGGGGCCCTCCAGATCCAGCGCGATCCCACCCCGAGTCCGGCGGGCGCGCACGGTCCTGCGGTCGAGCCGCACGTCGTAGCGGCGTGCCGCGAGATCGGTGAACCGGCGGCTGACGTCGTCGTCCTCGCCGCGCAGCAGGGCACCCGAGCGCGCCACCACCGTGACCTCGACGCCGAACGACGCGAAGACGTGGGCGAACTCGGCACTGACGAACCCGCTGCCGAGGATCACCGCGCGGCGCGGCAGCTCGTCGATCCGCATCACGGTGTCGGACGTGTGGTAGCCGACCTCGGCGAGCCCGGGGATGTCCGGAACGGTGGCCCGCCCGCCCGCGGCGAGCACGAACTCCTCGGCCGTCAGGGTCTCCTCCCCGCTGCCGTCGCCGAGCCGGACGGTGAGTTCCTTGCGCCCGGTGAACCGCGCTTCGCCCTCGTACACCGTCACGTGCGCGTTGTCCTCGTGTTCCGCGCGGTAGCGGCGGCCCCCGTCGGCGATCGAGTCGATGCGGCCGAACACGCGGTCGCGGATCTCGCGCCACCGCACGTCGCGCAGCGCGAGGTCCACGCCGAGCTCACCGGCCCGTTCCGGCGTGGCCGCGAGATCGGCGGGGTGGACGAACATCTTGGTGGGAATGCACCCGACGTTGAGGCAGGTCCCGCCGAACACGCCCTTCTCGACGATGGCGACCTTCCGGTCGGCGAAACGGTGGTCGAGGATCGAGTTACCCGATCCGGTCCCGACGATCACCAGGTCGTAGTGCGGCATGGGACACCTTTCGCGAGCGCGGTCGGGGCGGGCACGCCGGTCGGGTCACCGCCGTGCCACTGTGATCGAACAGGTCGGCCGCTCGCATTGTTCCCCGCGGGCCCGGTGTGCGCGCGAGCCGGGTTCAGCTCCGTTCGAGCCGGACGGAGGGCAGGTCGCCGGGTACTCCGTCACGAGCGAGCGCCAGCAGTTGTTCGGTGTCGAGGTGTTTGCCCACGGCGTCGGCGAGCGAGTCGAGCATCGTCTCGCGGCGCTCGGCGAACCCCGGGCCACCGCGCGGGCGCCACGCCCAGCCGTGCCGTGCGGCCAGCTCGCCCAGCCAGCCGCGCCGGAAGTCGTCGCTTTCGAGGACGCCGTGCCACATCGTGGCCCACACGTGCGGGAAGTCCGGTGAGGGCAGGAACGGCCCGGTGCCGGGCCCGGGCTCGACGACGCCGTGGTGAATCTCGTAGCCGGTGACCTGATGGCCCCGCCAGGTGCCGTGCGGCGTGCGCAGCACCTTCTCCCGGCCGAACCGGACCCGGTGGGGCAGCAGCGCGAGTCCCGGGGTGCGCTCCACCGAGGACTCCAGCCCGTCGAGCACCTCGCGGCCCAGCATCTGCGCGCCGCCGCACACCCCCAGCACCGGCAGGCCCGCCCTCGCGCGTTCGGTGATCGCCCCGGCCAGCCCGGTGCGCCGCAGCCAGGCGAGGTCGTCCACCGTGGCGCGCGTTCCGGGCAGCAGGGCCAGATCGGCGGCGGCGACCACGTCGGGGTCGGCGGTGACGGTCACCGCGACCCCGGGTTCCGCGGCGAGCGGATCGAGGTCGGTGGCGTTCGAGACCCGGGGAAAGCGCACGGCGGCCACCCGCAGCGTCCCGGACGCGGGGCCGTCGGTGTCCGGGGCCGCGTTGGCCGAAGTGGTCAAAGTATCTTCGGAGTCGAGCCACACGTCGCGCAGCCACGGCAGCACCCCGAGCACCGGCCGTCCGGTGATCTCGGTCAGGGACTCCAGCCCCGGGCGCAGCAGCGCCTCGTCACCCCGGAACTTGTTGATGACGAACGCCGCGATGCGGCGCTGGTCGGCGGGCTCGACCAGCGCCACCGTGCCGGCCAGAGCGGCGAGTACCCCACCCCGGTCGATGTCACCGACCACGACCACCGGCAGGTCGGCGGCCGCGGCGAGGCCGAGGTTCACGTAGTCGCCGTGGCGCAGGTTGACCTCGGCGGGGCTGCCGGCCCCCTCGCAGATCACGACGTCGTAGCGGGAGCGGAGGTCCGCCAGCGCCGCGTACGCGGTCTCGGCGAGCGCCGGCCGCAGCTCGGCCCACCGGTCGGTGGTCAGCTCGCCCCACGGCTGCCCGTTGCGCACGATGTGGCTGCGCCGGTCGCCGCCCGGTTTCAGCAGTACCGGGTTGAGCGCGGGCTCCGGTTCCACTCCCGCCGCCACGGCCTGTAACCACTGCGCCCGCCCGATCTCCCCGCCACCGGGACACACCATCGAGTTGTTCGACATGTTCTGGGCCTTGAACGGGGCGACCGCGACGCCCTGCCGGGCCAGCCAGCGGCACAGGCCCGCGACCACCGTCGACTTGCCCGCGTCGGAGGTCGTTCCCGTGACCAGCAGCGCACCTCGCATGTCGCTCACTGTATTCCACCCCATTCGGTGACAGCGAGTAGCACTGTCCTCGACTTACAGTGTTCCTGTCCGGCCAGGAGGGGAGCTCTCAGCGTGTTCACGAACATCCGCCGCCGACTTGTGGTGGCCTTGACAGTCCTGGCCGGTGCGCTGTGCGTGTCGGCCAGCCACGCGGCCGGGGCGGCGCAGCCGATCGTCGGCGGCGATTCCGCGTCGATCGGCGATCACCCGTACGTCGCCTTCCTCGTCGACGGCCGGGGCAACCAGTACTGCGGCGGCACCGTCGTGTCGTCCACCGAGGTCCTCACCGCCGCACACTGCGCACTCGCCGTCCGCGAGTCGGATCTCGGCGTCGTCGTGGGGCGCGAGCGCGTCGCCTCCAGCGAAGGCGAGGAGGTCGGTGTCGACGACGTGTGGGTCGCGTCCGGCTACGACAACCCGTTGTCGGGCGACGACATCGCCGTGCTCACGCTCGACGAGAGCGTGTCGGTGCGCGCCGCGGCGCTGCCCACGTCCGAGTCGTTCTATTCCCCCGGCACGATGGCGACCGTTCTGGGCTGGGGCAGGCTGTTCGAGAACGGCCCGAAGCCCGGATCTCTGCGGGCAGCCGACGTGCCGATGGTGTCCGACAGCGACTGTGCCGACGTCTTCCGTTCGTTCGACTCCGACACGATGGTGTGCGCGGGCTGGGACTCGGGCGGTATCGACGCCTGCCAGGGCGACTCCGGCGGCCCGCTCGTGGTCGGGGACACGGTGGTCGGTGTGGTGTCGTGGGGCGACGGCTGTGCCGAGCCCGGCAAGCCCGGTGTCTACACCCGTGTGTCGACCTACACCGACGACATCCGGACCGATCTGGTACCCAGAATGGGTGAATGACAGCAGGCTGGTTACCGACGCGCCGGGCGGTTCCGAGGAGCCGTCCGGCGCTGTCCTGTCCCTCACCTCCCGGGCCGGTTCCGAGCTGACCCCGGCGGAGCTCTACGCGGTGTTGCGCCTGCGCGTGGACGTGTTCGTCGTGGAGCAGGAGTGTCCCTATCCCGAGCTCGACGGGCGCGATCTCGCGCCGTCGACCCGGCACCTGTGGGCGACGACCAGGGACGGGCGGCTCGCCGGGTGCCTGCGTGTGCTCGCCGACGAGGATGGCGTGCAGCGGATCGGCCGGGTGTGTACGGCGGGCTTCGCCAGGGGCACCGGCGCGGGAGGCGTGCTGATGCGGGCCGCGATGGAGCACATCGGCGACGCCGTGAGCGTACTGGACGCGCAGACCTATGCCACCGGCTTCTACGCCCGGTTCGGCTTCGTGCCCGAGGGTGAGCAGTACCTGGAGGACGGCATCCCCCACATCACCATGTGGCGCCGCTGAGCCCGGTGCGCGGCGCGGTCGAGGTCACCCGCGTGCCGACGGCGGGGCCGTCTCGCCGATGACGGCGATGGCGCGGTCCAGGTCCGCGTCGCTCAGGTCGGCGCGCGCGGTGAGCCGCAGCCGCGACACCCCGTCCGGCACCGACGGCGGGCGGAAACACCCCACGCGCACGCCCTGCTCGGCGCAGGCCGCGGCCCAGCGCACCGCCTCGTCCGGGCCGGGTGCCCGCACCGAAACGACGGCTCCGTCGGGGACACTCACCCCGAATCCGGCCTCACCCAGCCGTCCCGCCAGCTCGGCGGCCCTGCCGCGCACGCGGTCGGCAAGCTCGGGCTCCTCGCGCAGCACCCGCAACGCGGCGAGCGCGGAGGCCGTGGCGGCAGGGGCGAGCGCGGTGTCGAAGATGAAGCTGCGGGCGGTGTCGACCAGGTGCCGGATGACCCGGCGCGGGCCGAGCACGGCACCGCCCTGCGCGCCGAAGGACTTCGACAGGGTGACCGTGGTGACCACGTCGGGCTCGGCGGCCAGTCCCGCCGCATGGACCGCGCCGCGGCCGCCCTCGCCGAGCACTCCGAGGCCGTGGGCGTCGTCCACCAGCAGGGCGGCCGACTGCCGCCGCACCACGGCGGCCAGCTCGCGCAGCGGGGCCAGGTCGCCGTCGACCGAGAACACGGAGTCGGTGACCACGAGCGCGCGCTCCCTGCGCCGCGTCGACAGGGCGTGCTCCACCGCCGCCGGGTCGCGGTGCGCGACGGCGGCGACGTCGGCGCGGGACAGGCGGCAGCCCTCGATCAGCGAGGCGTGGATGTACTTGTCGGTGACGATCGCGGCCTCGCGCCCGGTCAGCGCGGTCACGGCGCCGAGGTTGGCCGTGAAGCCGGAGGAGAACACCAGTGCCGACTGGGCACCGCAGAACCGGGCCAGCTCGTACTCCAGCTCGGCGTGCAGCTCGGTGGTTCCCGTGACGAGGCGGGACCCGGTGGCTCCGGCGCCCCAGCGCAGCGCCGCCGCCGCGCCCGCACCGGCGACCCGCTTGTCCCTGGCGAGCCCGAGGTAGTCGTTTCCGGCGAGGTCCAGCGCGGTTTCGTCGGCCAGCCGGTGCCGGAGCGTGCGCACCAGTCCCGCGTCGGCGCGCTGGGCCGCCGCGTCGTCGAGCCAGTCGAAGACGTGTTCCGGGGGTACTACCGTGCGAGAGGATCCGGGTGCGCTCACGCTGGCAGTCTCGCACCGGGGCGGCGGAAGGAGCGAAGCAGGTGAACGAGCACGCGCGAGAGCTGGCGCCGATGCCCGACGACTGGCGCCGGGGGCTGGCGGTGGTGGCCCATCCCGACGACATGGAGTACGGCGCGTCGGGCGCGGTCGCCCGGTGGACCGGAGCCGGCAAGGAGGTGACCTACCTGCTCGCCACCCGAGGTGAGGCCGGCATCGACGGCATGGCGCCGGACGAGGCGGCGCCGGTGCGGGAGCGGGAACAGCGGGCGAGCGCCGCCGAGGTCGGTGTGCGGCGGGTGGAGTTCCTCGACCACACCGACGGGGTGATCGAGTACGGGCTCGCGCTGCGCCGCGACATCACCGCGGCCGTCCGCCGTCACCGGCCCGAACTCGTGGTGATCACCAATCACCGGGACAGCTGGCCCGGCGGCGGCCTGAACATGGCCGACCACCGCCACGTCGGTCTCGCCGCGCTGGACGCGGTGCGCGACGCGGGCAACCGCTGGGTGTTTCCCGATCTGCTCACCGAGGGGCTGGCCCCGTGGCAGGGCGTGCGCTGGGTGGCGGTGGCGGCCTCGCCGATGGCCACCCACGCGGTGGACATCGGCGAGACCTTCGAGCAGGCTGTGGAATCACTGCGCCTGCACCGCGCCTACCTGGAGGGACTGGGACAGACGCCGGACGACGCCCGCCGGTTCCTGCGGGAGGTCGCCGAGGACTCCGGCCGCCGCGCGGGCTGTGAGCTCGCCACGGAGTTCGAGCTCATCAGCCTGTGACGGCGCGACGGCCGGTGCCGTGCTGGATCAGCGCGACACGGCGTCGCGACGCCCGCCGGAGCCCCTGCGGGGCGCGCGGCCTCGCGCCGGGCCAGGACGCCTGCGGGGCCCGGACGGGCGCGCGGACGGGTGTGCCCGCGCCCGCTCGACCACGGGAACGCCGCTGGGTGTGCGGGCGCCGGTGATCCGCGTGAGGTCCGTGTCGCCGGGCCGCACGACCGCGTACTCGGGGCGCACGCCCGCCTTCTCGGTCATGCGCTTGACGGTGCGGCGCTGGTCCCGCGTCACCAGGGTCACCACGACGCCCGACGCGCCTGCCCGCGCGGTGCGGCCCGCGCGGTGCAGGTAGTCCTTGTGGTCGGCGGCCGGGTCGACGTGCAGCACCAGGCTCACGTCGTCGACGTGGATGCCGCGGGCCGCGACGTCGGTGGCCACGAGCACCGGCATGCTGCCGCTCTTGAAGTCGGCCAGGACCCGGTTGCGCTGTCCCTGCGTCTTACCGCCGTGGAGCGCCCCCGCGTTCACGCCGCTGGCGCGCAGCCGGGTGGTGAGCCGGTCGACGTGGTGCTTCGTCCGCACGAACAGGATCGTGCGTCCCTCCCGCGCGGCGATCTCGGTGATGATGTCCTGCTTGTCGCGGTGCTCGACCTGGAGCAGGTGGTGCTCCATCGTGTCCACGCTGGCCGTCACCGGAGCCACGGAGTGTGTGACCGGGTCGGTGAGGTAGGAGTCGACCAGCGCCTTCACCGCGCCGTCGAGCGTGGCCGAGAACAGCAGCCGCTGTCCGGTGCGGGGAGTGAGGTCCAGGATCTCCCGCACCTGCGGCAGAAAACCCATGTCGGCCATCTGGTCTGCCTCGTCGAGCGCGAGCATCTCGATCGAGTCGAGCGTGCAGGTGCCCTGCCGGACGTGGTCCGACAACCGGCCGGGTGTGGCGATCAGCAGGTCCACGCCACGGTTGAACGCTTCGACCTGCCGCTGCATCGACATGCCGCCCACGGCGGTGCGGCACCAGAGCCCGGATGCCTTCGCCAGGGGAATGAGTGCGTCCGCCACCTGCATCGCGAGCTCGCGGGTGGGAACGAGAACCAGCGCCCTCGGGCGCCGGGGGGCCGCCTTGCCGCCCGACAGCCGCGACAGCAGCGCCAGGCCGAAGGCCAGAGTCTTGCCCGAGCCCGTCTGCGCGCGGCCGAGCACGTCGCGCCCTGCCAGCGCGTCGGGCAGCGTGGCCTGCTGGATCGGGAACGGGGAATGCATCCCCGCCCTGCGCAGCGACTGCTGCAGCGGCGCGGGGAGGTTCAGATCGGAGAAGGTGAGTGACGACGCGCTGGCCGTCACGGAAGAAGATGTCACAGAGAAATGCCTCTCGGACGTGGCACGTCACAAGGAGGCCCGGCTGCCCGTACGGGCAGGCCGCGTGGTGCCGCGGTGGGCGTGACCAAGGACGAACCCGGCGCGCACAGGCGCCGCTGACAATCGACAGCACCGCATGGCGGGGTCGCCCTCGAAGGCGGTGCCCGGTCAGTCTACCCGAGGTGCCCGCGACCGCTCGGTCCGCCGGTGCGGGGCGGCCTTGCGCGCCGCCGGGGGCGCGGTCAGGCTGGCGCTCATGCGCGTGATCGTGATCGGGTCGGGTATCGGCGGCGCGTCGTGCGCCTACCACCTCGCGCGGAGCGGGGCCGAGGTCGTGGTCGTGGACGCGGCGACCGAGGGCGCGGCCACCGCGGCGGGGGCGGGCATCGTGAGCCCGTGGACGTCCCGCCGGGCGGGCGAGGCGGAACTGGAGCTGGCCACGACCGCGGCGGCGTATCACCGGAGGCTGGCCGACGAGCTGGCCGCCGACGGCGAGGTGGGCTCGTCGTTCGAGGTGGTGGGCGCGCTGGTCGTCTCCGCCGACGACGCCGACCTGGCCGCGCTGGGCGAGCGGCTGGCGGCGCGGGCGGCCCGGTGGCCCGAGATGGGTGAGGTGCGGCGACTCGACGAGGCCGCGGCCCGGGAGCGCTTTCCCGCGCTGGCCCGCGATCTCGGGGCGGTGCATGTCTCCGGTGGCGGCAGGGTCGACGGCGACGCGATCCGGTCGGCACTGCTGCGGTCGGCCGCGCGGCACGGCGCTCGGGCGGTGGAGGGCACGGCCCGGCTGGTGTGGTCCGCTGACCGCCTCGGTGGCGTGACGGTGGGCGCCGAGCGGATCGCGGGTGACGCCGTCGTGGTCGCGGCGGGCGCGTGGACACCGTACGTGCTCGCGCCGCTGGGTGTGCGGGTGCCCGTGGAGCCGCAGCGTGGGCAGATCAGCCACTTCGCGCTGCCCGGCACCGACACCACCGCCTGGCCGGTGGTGCTGCCGCAGACGGGCCACTACCTCCTGGCGTTTCCCGGATCACACGTGGTCGCGGGCGCGACGAGGGAGACCGGTTCGGGCTTCGACCACCGGGTCACGGCGCAGGGCCAGCGGGAGGTGCTGGACCACGCGCTGCGGGTGGCACCAGGGCTGGCCGGGGCGACGTTGAGGGAGACCCGCGTCGGCTTCCGGCCCGCCACGCCCGACGGGCTGCCGATCATCGGTGCTCTCGACGGGTGCCCCGGCGTCGTGCTGGCGACGGGCTTCGGGCCGGGCGGGCTGACCGTCGCTCCGTACGCGGGCAGGCTCGCCGCGCAGGTGGCACTGGGTGAGGCGCCCGACACCCAGCTCGACGCCGTGGACCCGGCACGGTTCAGGGGCGCGTGACGAGTTCCACCGCCGTGTCCCCGGTGCGTTCGCACTCCAGCCCGGCGGCCGTGGCCACCGACACGACGTCGTCGACGGTCGCCGGCTCACGTGGCGTGGTGGCCAGCGCGGCGGCCAGCCTTCCTTTGTGGGCCTTGTTGTGGTGGCTGACGGTCCTGCGGCGGCCCGACGGGTCCTCGGTGACCACGCGCGCGGTGACCGATCCCGGCACCCTGGCCAGGGCCGCGTACGGGCCGGACCGCAGATCGACCACCAGCTCACCGCCGTCGCCGAAGCGGGCCAGCGCGGGTTCGAGCACGGGCCGCCACCACGACCGCAACGACCCGAGACCCGGCAGTGCCGACCCGCCCGACAGGCGGTAGGCGGGGATCGGGTCGTCCGCTCGCAGCACGCCGAACAGGGCGGAGGCCACCGCCAGCCGGTGCCGGGCGCGCTCGCGGGCGGCACCACGCAGTGAGCGCGCGTCCAGCGTGTCGTAGAGCACGCCGGTGTAGCGCAGCAGCGCCGGTGTCGTGGGCGACGACCACAGCCGGGCGTTGCGCTCCACCTCGTCGCGCTGCCGCTCGGACAAGCCCAGCGCGGACAGGCTTGCCGGAACGTCGGCGGCGAGTTCCGCGAGCGCGTCCGCGAGCTTGCGCCGCGCGGGATTCAGCTCCGGCAGTGACAGCGCGTCGAGGTCCAGGCTGGGGCCGTCGCCACCCGGCGCCTTGGTCTCGGAGGGAGGAAGCAGCACGAGCACGGCGCGAGCGTAGTTCGGCGAGCGGCTGACGCCGGCCGCCCCCGGACGGTCGGCGTCGCAGGTCACTCATCCGTGGATCGCGATGCAGAACTCGTTGCCCTCCGGGTCGGCCAGCACGGTCCACGCGATGCCGGGGACCTCGTGCTCGGAGCGCACGGTGGCCCCCAGCCCGACCAGCCGCGCCACCTCGGCACCCCGGTCGTCGGCGGTGAGGTCGACGTGGACCCGGTTCTTGCCCTGTTTGGGTTCCTCGACGCGCTGCAGTGACAGCGAGGTGCCGCTCTCGTCCTGCGCGGACAGCACGAGCATCTCGCCCTCGAAGTCGACCGTCACCCGCCAGTCCAGGGCCGCGGTCCAGAACTCCGCCAGGGAACGCGGGTCGGCGCAGTCGATAGTGACGTTCTCCAGTACCAGTGCCATGGCGCGACGCTAGCGGCGAGGTCCGACAAATCCCGGTTGCGGCCGCTCACGCCGTGCCGACTACCCTTCGAGAACACGTCACCGGCCCGGCTCACCGGTACTTTCCGTGCCAGACCACGCCAAGGAGAACACCGTGATCACCAGGATGTCGTCGCTGTTCCTGCGCACCCTGCGCGAGAACCCGGCGGACGCCGAGGTGCCCAGCCACACGCTGCTGGTCAGGGCCGGATACGTCCGGCGCGTCGCGCCGGGCGGTTACTCCTGGCTGCCGCTGGGGCTGCGGGTGCTGCGCAACATCGAGGCGATCGTGCGCGAGGAGATGGACGCCATCGGCGGCCAGGAGATCCAGTTCCCGGCGCTGCTGCCGAAGGAGCCCTACGAGGCCACGGGCCGTTGGAGCGAGTACGGGCCGAACCTGTTCCGCCTCGTCGACCGCAAGGGCGCCGACTACCTGCTGGGCCCGACGCACGAGGAACTCTTCGCCCTGACGGTGAAGGGCGAGTACTCGTCCTACAAGGACTATCCGGTGATCCTCTACCAGGTCCAGACCAAGTACCGCGACGAGGCGCGGCCGAGGGCGGGTCTGCTGCGGGGACGCGAGTTCGTCATGAAGGACTCGTACTCCTTCGACCTCGACGACGAGGGGCTCGCCCGTTCCTACGCGCTGCACCGTGGCGCCTACCTGCGGATGTTCGACCGGCTCGGGCTCGACTACGTGGTCGTGGCCGCCACCTCGGGCGCGATGGGCGGGTCGGCGTCGGAGGAGTTCCTGGCCGTGGCCGACACGGGTGAGGACACCTACGTCCGCAGCACGGGGTCCGGCTACGCGGCCAACGTCGAGGCCGTGGTGACGCCCGCCCCGCCGGAGCGGCCGGTGGAGGACAAGCCCGCCGCGCAGGTGCACCACACCCCCGACACACCCACCATCGAGACGCTGGTGGACTTCCTCAACACCCACGGAGCCGGGCGCACCTTCACCGCGGCCGACACGCTCAAGAACGTGCTGGTGAAGACCCGCCTTCCGGGTGAGACGGAGTGGACGCTGCTCGGCGTCGGCGTGCCCGGCGACCGGGAGGTCGACCTCAAGCGGCTGGAGGCGTCGCTCGAACCCGCCGAGGTGGCGCTGCTGGAGGAGGCCGACTTCGCCGCCAACCCCTTCCTGGTGAAGGGCTACATCGGCCCGGGCGCGCTGCAGGCCAACGGGGTGCGTTACCTCGTCGACCCGCGCGTGGTCCGGGGAACGGCGTGGGCGACCGGGGCGGACAAGCCCGACCACCACGTCGTGGACCTCGTGTGCGGGCGCGACTTCACACCCGACGGGACCGTCGAGGCGGCCGAGGTGCGGGAGGGCGACCCGTCGCCCGACGGCCACGGCACGCTGGTCGCGGCGCGGGGCATCGAGATCGGCCACATCTTCCAGCTCGGCCGCAAGTACACCGACGCCTTCGAGGTCGACGCGCTCGGCCCCGACTCGAAGCCGGTGCGGATCACCATGGGCTCGTACGGGGTCGGGGTCTCGCGGCTGGTGGCGGCGATCGCGGAGCAGCACCACGACGAGCTGGGCCTGGTCTGGCCGAGGGCCGTGGCACCGGCCGACGTCCACGTGGTCGTCGCGGGCAAGGACGAGACGGTGTTCGACGGCGGCGAGCGGCTGGCGGCGGAGCTGTCCGGGCGTGGCCTGCGGGTCATGCTCGACGACCGCAAGGCCACGCCGGGCGTGAAGTTCGCCGACGCGGAGCTCGTCGGCATTCCCACGATCGTGGTCGTCGGCCGGGGGCTGGCGAAGGGCGTGGTGGAGGTCAAGGACCGCGCGAGCGGAGAGCGCACGGAGGTCGCCGTGGACTCCGTCGTGGAGCACCTCGTGGAGCTCGTGCGTTCCTGAACGGCCCGCCGCGTGCCGAACACGCCGTGTCCGCAGGCCCCGTAGCCGTGTCCGCAGTTCCTGTAGCCGTGTCCGCATCGCACGCGGCGGACACGACTACCCAGGCTGCGGACACGGCTCAGCCCGCGAGGTAGGACAGCCGCACGCGGCGCACGGGGTTGTCTCCGTTGGTGTCGACGAGGCACAGAGACTGCCACGTGCCGAGGGCGAGCGCGCCCTCCAGGACGGGCACGCTCGCGTACGGCGGGAGGAACCCGGGTAGCACGTGGTCACGGCCGTGGCCGTGGCTGCCGTGGCGGTGCCGCCACCGGTCGTCGGCGGGCAGCAGGTCGTCGAGCGCGGCGAGCAGGTCGTCGTCGCTGCCCGCGCCGGTCTCGATGACGGCGAGTCCCGCGGTGGCGTGGGGAACCCACACGTGCAGCAGGCCGTCGCGGGCTCCGGCATCGGAGAGGAAGCGGCGGGCGTCGGCCGTGAGGTCGTGGACCACCGCCTGTGAGCCGGTCCTGACATCGATCTCCGTGGAGTACATGCTCCCGACGGTAGCCGCGTTCGCGGTATGGCGTGGGTCACGTCCGGCCAATACGGTAGCGGGAGGAGCGGGTTCGCGGTCGTGCCCAGTACTCGCCGCCGAGGAGGTCGCCTGTGGCCGAGACACCGACGCCGGCACGCATCGGAGTGGTCGCCGAGACCGCGCCGGCCGAACGGCGGGTGGCGCTCGTGCCCGCCCACGTGGAGCGACTGGTCCGGCAGGGTGCGCGGGTCGTCTGCCAGCCCGGGGCCGGGGCGGGTGCCTGCCACGGCGACGACGACTACGAACAGGCCGGGGCGGAGATCGGCGACGCCTGGAGCGCCGACGTCGTCCTCACCGTCAACCCGCCGGGGCTGACCGATATCGATCGGCTCTCCCGCGGCGCGGTCCTGATCGGGTTCCTCGCCCCCGCCACGAACACCGACGGCATCGCCGCGTTGCGCAAGGCGGGCGTGCACGCGTTCGCCGTCGAGTCGGTGCCCCGGATCTCGCGGGCGCAGAGCATGGACGCGCTGTCCTCGCAGGCCGGGGTGGCGGGCTACCGCGCGGCCCTGCTCGCGGCCGACCGCCTGCCCCGGTTCTTCCCCATGCTCACCACGGCGGCCGGCACGGTGCCGCCTGCCTCGGTGCTCGTGCTGGGGGCCGGGGTGGCCGGACTACAGGCGCTCGCCACCGCGAAGCGCCTCGGCGCGCGAACCACCGGCTACGACGTGCGTCCCGAGGTGGCCGATCAGGTCCGCTCGGTGGGCGCCGCGTGGCTGGATCTGGACGTGCTGGACACCTCGGGGTCCGGCACCGGCGGGTACGCGCGCGAGCTGTCGGAGGCGGAGCGCGCACGGCAGCAGGAGCGGCTCAGTGAGGCCGTGACCAGGGCTGACGTGGTCATCACCACGGCACTCGTTCCCGGCCGCAGGGCACCCACGCTCGTCACCGCCGAGGCGGTGCGCGCGATGCGTCCGGGCAGCGTGGTGGTGGACCTCGCGGGCGAGGCGGGCGGCAACTGCGAACTCACCGTGCCCGGCGAGGACGTGGTGGTACACGACGTGACGGTCTGCGCGCCCCTCGACCTGCCGTCCCGGGGCGCCGTACACGCCAGCGAGCTGTACTCGCGCAACCTGCTGGAGCTGCTGGAGCTGGTGCTCGACGACGAGGGGCGGCTCTCGCTCGACACGAGCGACGAGATCCTCGCGGGCGCGTGCGTCACGGCAACCGACGAGGAGGTCGACTGATGCTGGTCCAGAACCTGGCGGTGCTCGTACTCGCCGGATTCGTCGGCTACCTGGTGATCTCGAAGGTGCCCGCGACACTGCACACCCCGCTGATGTCGGGTACCAACGCCATCCACGGCATCGTGCTGCTGGGCGGCCTCGTCGTGCTCGGGCTGGGCACGGAGGGCGTGCTCAACAAGCTGCTTCTCGTGATCGCGATCGCCTTCGGCACCATCAACGTCGTCGGCGGTTTCCTGGTGACCGACCGCATGCTGGGGATGTTCAAGCAGCGACCGGAACCGCCGCCGGAGCGCGGTGACGACGCGGCGTCGCGGGGAACCGGCTCATGACCACCGTCGCCTCCGTCGGCTATCTCATCGCGTTCTCGCTGTTCATCGTGGGTCTCATGGGCCTGACGGGGCCCAGGACCGCCGTGCGGGGCAACGCCAT
The DNA here is from genome assembly GCF_005862235.1 of Saccharomonospora piscinae. Lineage (GTDB taxonomy): Bacteria > Actinomycetota > Actinomycetes > Mycobacteriales > Pseudonocardiaceae > Saccharomonospora > Saccharomonospora piscinae. Next base: position 129,035 of record NZ_VCEK01000004.1, read on the forward strand.
CGCGGCGGCCGGGATGGCCGTCGCCATCGTCTCGACCCTGCTGCTGCCCGGAATGGGGGACTGGTGGCTGATCGTGCTGGGGCTCGTCCTCGGCGCGGTGGTGGGGGTTCCGGCGGCCCGCCGCGTGAAGATGACGGCCATGCCGCAGATGGTGGCCCTGTTCAACGGGGTCGGCGGTGGCGCGGTCGCACTCATCGCCTGGGTCGAGTTCCGTGACACGGCGGGGTTCGCCGCCGAACCGCTGCACGTGGCCGTGACCTCGTTGTTCGCCGCGATCATCGGCTCGGTGTCGTTCTGGGGTTCGATGATCGCGTTCGGCAAGCTCCAGGAGTGGCTGGCGACCCGGCCGGTGACCCTCGGGGTCATCCACCGGCCGCTGACCGTGCTGGCGGTGGCCGCCGCGCTCGCCTACGCCATCACGGTCATGGCGGGAGCCACCTCGGAATGGCTCGTGATCGGCGTGCTGGTCTCCTCGGCGTTCTTCGGGGTGCTCATGGTCCTGCCGATCGGCGGCGCCGACATGCCCGTGGTGATCTCACTGCTGAACGCGGCCACCGGGCTGTCGGCCGCGGCCATGGGTCTCGCGCTGGACAACACCGCGCTGATCGTGGCCGGCATGCTCGTCGGCGCGTCCGGTTCCATCCTCACCAACCTCATGGCCAAGGCGATGAACCGCTCGCTGGTCTCGATTCTCGCCGGCGGCTTCGGCGGTGCGGCCGTGGCCACCGGTGGCGGCACCGACGACCGGCCCGTGCGCAGCACCAGCGCCTCGGATGCCGCCATCCAGCTCGCGTACGCCAACCGGGTCGCCGTCGTGCCCGGCTACGGCATGGCGGTCGCGCAGGCCCAGCACGCGGTGCGTGAGATGGCCGACCTGCTGGAGGGCAAGGGCGTCACCGTGAGCTACGCCGTGCATCCGGTCGCGGGCCGGATGCCGGGCCACATGAACGTGCTGCTGGCCGAGGCCGACGTGGCGTACGAGTCGCTGAAGGACATGGCCGAGTCCAACTCGCTGTTCCCGCAGACCGACGTCACGCTGGTGATCGGAGCCAACGACGTCGTCAACCCCGCGGCCAGGACCGATCCCGCCTCCCCGATCTACGGAATGCCGATCCTCGACGTGGCGGCCAGCAGGTCGGTCATCGTGCTGAAACGGTCGATGGGCACCGGCTTCGCCGGCATCGACAACGAGCTGTTCGCGGACCCGAGGACGAGCATGCTGTTCGGCGACGCGAAGAACTCGGTGTCGGAGGTGGTGGAGGAGCTGAAGAACCTCTGACCCGCTCGGGTTGCGCGACCCCCGCACGTGGTGTGCCCTCGGAAGGTATGGCTCACGGCACGAACACCACGGACGGCGCGGGCGGTCTTCCCGACAGCGCCGATGTGATCGTCATCGGCGGCGGTGCGGTCGGGGAGAACGCGGCGGCCAGGGCGGTGCGAGGCGGGCTGAGCGTCCTCCTGATCGAGCACGAGCGCCTGGGCGGGGAATGCTCGTTCTGGGCCTGCGTCCCGAGCAAGGCGCTGTTGCGCCCCGGCAACGCGCTCGCCGCGGCGCGGCGGGTGCCGGGGGTGCCGTGCGAGGGTCCACTCGACGCACGCGCTGTCCTCGATCGCCGTGACGCCTTCGTGTCCCACTGGGACGACACCGGGCAGCGGCAGTGGGCGCAGGGCGCCGGGGTGACGGTGGTGCGGGGGCGGGCCAGGCTCGCGGGCGAGCGCAAGGTCACCGTGGACGATGGTGCCGTGCTGCGTGCCGAGCACGCCGTCGTCGTCTGTACCGGCAGCGTCGCGGTCATGCCGGACGTCGAGGGCCTGTCGAGCGTGCCGGTCTGGACCTCGCGGGAGGCGACCTCGGCCGGCGCGGTGCCCGGTTCCCTGGCCGTGCTCGGCGGTGGTGTGGTCGGCGTCGAGATGGCCCAGGCATGGGCCCGCCTCGGCGCGTCGGTGGACCTGCTGGTTGACACCGACCGGGTGCTGCCCCGGATGCCCGCCTTCGCCGGGGAGCGGGTGGCGGAGGGACTGCGGGCCGACGGCGTGCGGGTCACGCTCGGCACCACCGCCCGCGCGGTGTCGCCAGCCTCCGGTGGAGTCCGCGTCGATCTGGGCGAGGCCGGGCATCTCAACGCCGAGCACCTGCTGGTGGCCACCGGGCGCAGGCCCGCCACCGACGACCTCGGACTCGACACTCTCGGGCTCACCCCGGGGGAGCCGCTCGCCACCGACGACACCGGCCTGGTCACGGGGGTCGGTGGACAGTGGCTCTACGCCGCGGGGGACGTGACCGGGCGCGCACCGCTCACGCACCAGGGCAAGTACGCCGCCCGTGTGGTCGGCGACGTGGTGTCGGCCAGGGCCGCGGGCCGGGCAGTCCGGGCCGAACCGTGGACGCACCACGCGGCCACCGCCGACCACCACGCCGTTCCCCAGGTCGTGTTCACCGACCCGGAGGTGGCGTCCGTCGGGCGCGTCGAACCCGCCGAGCCCGGTCATCGCGCGGTGGAACTGGACATCGCGGTCGCGGGCTCGTCCCTGCACGCCGACGGCTACACCGGCCGCGCCAGACTGCTCGTCGACACCGAGCGCGAGGTCCTGCTCGGGGCGACCTTCGTCGGCCAGGACGTGGCCGAGCTGCTGCACTCGGCGACGATCGCCGTGGTGGGCGAGGTGCCGCTGCGGCGGCTGTGGCACGCCGTCCCCGCGTTTCCGACCATCAGCGAGGTGTGGTTGCGCCTGCTGGAGGACTACGGTCTCTAGATCTCTGTTCAATCCAACGGCAGGGTCAGTGCCGCGAACGCCGCGCGCCGCTGGTAGGTGGCGTCGGTCGGCGCGGCTGCCCCGGGCCCGCCCGCCAGCACGAGCCGCACCGTCGCGCCGTCGCGGGCACTCGCGTACGCCGCGCCCGCGAAGGTCGGGGCGGGAGCGGGCCACTTCCCGTGCTGCGTGGCGGCGTCGGTCAACACACCGGTACCGGGCGTGTCGGCCAGGGCCAGGAACTCCTCGGCCGCGCTCGCGTCGCCGAAGGTGACCTCTCCGACGGACACGGCGACCGACCGCCCGTCGAGCGTGGCGGTGAAACTGCCCCGGCGCAGATCCGTGCAGCCCCGCTCGGTGACATAGGGCCGCAGGTCACCCACCGCGTGCTCGGCGGTGCAGGTGCGGCTGTGGTCGCGGGCCACGAGAGTGAACTCCATGCCGTCCTTCGTCATGCCGTCCGTCGGCACCGTGGGAGCCGCCGAGTTTTCGGAAAGCCGGGCGGCCGGTGTCGGAGTGTCCCCGGAACTCACGGCGAGAATCGTGGCGAGGACCGCCGTGACCACCAGGAGCGCGGCCAGCGCCGAGATCACCCGGGTCTGGAGGCGGGGACTCGGTACCGCCCCGGCGGGTGGTGGTGCGACGGGCGTGGTGCCGGCGGTGTCGGTGCTGAAGCCCTCGGCGGTCAGAGCGGCTTCGTCGAACTCCGCCGCGGCGGGCGCGAGCCCCCGGAACACGGCGCGGGCCTGGCCGGTCGTCATCGTGCGCGCGGGAACGGGCAGAGCTTCGGTCGCCGCCAGCATCGAGGTCGCCGACGGATACACCACCCGCACCGAGCCTGCCGCATCGGACGCGGGCTGCTCGACGCGCTCCACGTACGGTCCGACGGCGATGACGACACCGACGCCGATCGCCGGATCGATCCCGTGGATCCGATCGGCCACCTGCCCGGCCGCCGCCAGCGCCGCCGTGGCGGGGTTGGGCGATCCGCGTGGACCGCCCGCGTCAGCCGTCTCGTCCGGCTGGACCAGGGGCCAGCCGTCGGCCACCCACACGCCGTCCAGCGGCGCCGACAGGGTCAGGGCCGGATCGGGCAGGTCGACGCCGACGACGACCAGCACCCCGGTGGGCAGGATCAACACGGCGTCGACGTCGACGCCGGTCTCCGGCGGCGTGACTCCCAGCAGCGCGATGCCCCCGGCCACGGCGTCGCCCCGGCCGAGTGAGGTGAGTGCGGCTCGGACGTCGTCGGAGACGCGGGTGGGTCTGGCCGGGAACCGGACGACTCGCACGGGCCCTCCTCGGCGGGACTGTGGTTCTGATTGTCGGGTAGCCGACGGGTCGGTGGGGATACCGGTCGGTATAAGCACACGGTAACCAACCGCCGTAAATTGGGTCACTGAAATGGAGCAATCGCGGCGTTATCCGGCGTGTGATTCCACCCTGTGGACCGTTCGCGGTTCCGGCGTCGCCGAGTACCGCTGGGATCGAATTGCGCACGGCGCACGCCGACACAGCCCGGCGGTGTGATTTCTGGTGCTCATGTGGCCAAATGGGTGAGTGCGGTGCAGAATAACGGAGGAGTCACCACGAGTTGATTATTCCGCCTCGGGGACGAGGTCGTAGGGGAAGACGCCCCTCGTCGAGTAGCGGAGGTCAGCAGTGAGCACTCGTGGCGTGGTGTACGTCCACTCGTCGCCGTCTGCGGTGTGTCCGCACGTCGAGTGGGCTATTTCGGGCACGCTCGGTGGCCGGGTGGATCTGCGGTGGACAGCACAGCCCGCCGCACCCGGCCAGTTGCGTGCCGAATGCGACTGGCGGGCGCCCGCGGGCACCGCCGGTCAGCTCGCGACGGCACTCAAGGCGTGGCCGATGGTGCGGTTCGAGGTCACTGAGGAGCCGAGCCCGGGCGTGGACGGGCAGCGGTTCTGCTACGCACCCGGCCTTGGGCTCTGGCACGCCCGTACCAGCGCGAACGGCGACATCGTCGTGGGCGAGGACAAGCTCCGCAGCCTCGCGACGAAGAACCGGGCGGGGGAACAACTCGCCCACGAACTCGACAAGCTGCTGGGCGCGAGCTGGGACGAAGCACTCGAACCCTTCCGCCACGCGGGCGACGGGGCACCGGTGACCTGGCTGCACCAGGTGGGCTGAGCGCCTTCGCGGCGCTCAGCCCACCTGGGCTACGCGCGGGCGAACAGCAGCGCGGTGTTGTGTCCGCCGAAGCCGAACGAGTTGCTGATCGCCGCCGTCAGTTCGGCCTTGCGGGCCTCGCCGGACACGACGTCCAGTTCCACCTTCGGGTCCAGGTTGTCCAAGTTCTGGGTCGCGGGCACGATGCCGTGATACAGCGCCAGAATCGTCGCGATGCCCTCCACGGCGCCCGCTCCGCCCACCAGGTGCCCGAGCGCACCCTTCGGTGCGGTCACGATCGGGTGGTCCCCGACGGCCTTCCGGATGGCCGCCGCCTCGCCGATGTCGCCGACCACGGTCGACGTCGCGTGGGCGTTGACGTGCCCGATGTCGCTCTCCGACAACTCCGCCATGCGCAGCGCGTGCCGCATGGCGGTCACCTGGCCGATTCCCTCGGGGTGGTTTCCGGTGATGTGGTAGGCGTCCGACGTGATGCCGTAGCCACCGAGCCGCGCGTACACCCGGGCGCCGCGCTCGGCCGCCCGGTCGGCGCGCTCCAGTACCACCGCGCCCGCTCCCTCACCGAGCACGAACCCGTCGCGGTCGGTGTCGAACGGCCGCGACGCCCGCGCGGGGTCGTCGTTGCGGGTGGACACGGTGCGGGCCTGCGCGAAACCGGCGATCGTGATGGGCGCGATGCATGCCTCCGCGCCGCCCGCCACCACGACGTCGGCCCGGCCCGACCGGATCATCTGCATGCCGGTCGCGATCCCCTCGGCGCCGGACGCGCACGCCGACGCCGGGGAATGCACACCCGCACGCGCCTTCAGGTCGATGCCCACGTGAGCGGCGGGGCCGTTCGGCATCAGCATCGGCACCGTCAGCGGCGACACCTTGCGGATGCCGTGCTGCTCCAGCAGGTCGTCCTGCCCCAGCAGCGTGAGCGGGCCACCGATGCCCGAACCGATGGACACGCCAAGCCGGTCGGGGTCGACGTCCTGCCGCTCGTCCGTGGGCGTCTCGAATCCGGCGTCCGCCCACGCTTCCCTGGCCGCGAGCAGGGCCACCTGTTCGCAGCGATCGAGCCGGCGGGCCTGCACGCGCGGGATCTTCTCCGTCGGCTCCTCGGCGAGCACGGCCCCGATCCGCACCGGAAGGTCTCTCGCCTCGACCCACTCGGCGTCCAGCGTGCGAACGCCGCTGCGGCCCGCGAGTAGGCCGTCCCAGGTGGACGGGACGTCAGCACCGAGCGGCGTGGTGGCGCCGAGGCCGGTGATCACGACGTCGATGTTGCTCATTGGTGTCTCCCCGAGGTTGGAAAGAGAAGCCCTACTTCGCGTTCGCCGCGACGTAGTCGACGGCGTCGCCCACCGTCTTGAGGTTGGCCAGTTCGTCGTCCGGAATCTTGACGCCGAACTTGTCCTCGGCCTGCACCGCGATCTCCACCATCGACAGCGAGTCGATGTCGAGGTCGTCCACGAACGACTTCTCCGCGCTCACGTCGTCGGCGGAGACACCGGCGACCTCTTCGACGATCTCGGCGAGGCCGGACAGGATCTCATCTTTGTTCGCCACTGGGGTTCCTTTCTGGTTTTCGCTTCCGGGTCGCGACGGGCCTTCTGCCGTCGGCGTCAGTGGTATCACGAGTCGATCACGGACAGAGCAGCACTTGCCCCGCGTAGGACAGGCCCGCGCCGAACCCGATGGTGAGCACGACGTCCCCCCGTTTCACGGAGCCCGCCGCGCGCATGTGGTCGAGCGCGATCGGGATGGAGGCCGACGAGGTGTTGCCCGAATACCGGATGTCGTCGGCGACGACCATGTCCTCGCGCGCGCCCTTCGTGCGCAGCCGTTTGGCGATGGCCTCGACGATCCGCAGGTTCGCCTGGTGCGGGATCAGCACGTCGATGTCGGAGAGCGTCAGCCCCGCCAGCTCCACGGCGCGCATCGCCACCGGCGCGACCTGTGTGGTGGCCCAGCGGAAGACCGGCTGGCCCTCCTGGAAAATATGGCGGTGCTCGCGCATGTAGATCATGTCGACCAGGTCACCCGCGCTGCCCCAGGCCACCGGGCCGATACCCGGGTCGTCCGACGGTCCCACCAGCGCCGCCCCGGCGCCGTCGGCGAAGATGATCGCCGTCGAGCGGTCGGTGGGGTCGACGACGTCGGTGAGCTTCTCGGCGCCGATGACGAGCACCTTGCTCGCCGACCCGGCCCGCACGAGGTCCGAGGCGACCCCCAGGCCGTAGCAGAACCCCGCGCACGCGGCGTTGAGATCGAAGGCCCCGGCTGCCCTGATCCCGATCCGGTCGGCCACCTGGGCGGCGGCGTTCGGGATCGGTGAGGGCATGGTGCAGTTCGGCACGATCACCGTGTCGACCTCGGACGGGGTGACACCCGCGTCGGCGAGTGCCTTCGCTCCGGCCGTGACGGCCATGTCGACCAGACGCTCGTCCTCCGAGGCGAACCGGCGCTCGATGATGCCCACGCGGTCGCGGATCCACTGGTCGTTGGTCTCCATGTGCCGCGACAGCTCGTCGTTGGTGACCACGCGGTCGGGCTGTGTGCTGCCCACACCCAGGATGCGGGTGGCCTTCGGGCCGTGTGCCAGCGTGAGCGTCGGCCGGTCTCCGCTCATGACAGTTCCTCCAGGTGGGCGGGCGTCTTCAGGGCGAACGGTGTGGTCACGACGCCCTTCAGTTCGCGCTTGACCAGCCCGGTGAGGGTGCCGGCCGGAGGGAGTTCGACCGTCCGTTCCACCCCGAGTGTGGCGAGCCCGCGCATCGTGAGGTCCCACCGCACCGGGCGCGTCACCTGGGTGACGAGCCTCGCCAGGTACTCGGCGCCGTCGGCCACGACCTCACCGTCCGCGTTCGACAGCAACGGCCGGACGGGGTCGGCCGGGCTCAGCTTCTCGGCGTGTGCCCGCAGCGCCTCCTCGGCCGGGGCCATGTAGCGCGTGTGGAAGGCACCGGCGACCTTCAGCGGCCGGATCTTCGTCCCGGCGAGCGGCTCCGCCACGATCGCCGCGACGGCTTCGGCCGAACCCGACGCCACGATCTGGCCCGCTCCGTTGCGGTTGGCGGCCTCGAGGCCCCGCTCGTGCAGCCATTCCACCACGACGTCGGGCTCACCGAGCATGACGGCGGCCATGCCGGTGGGTTCGGCCGAGCAGGCGGCGGCCATCTCCCTGCCACGCACCGCGGCCAGCGCCACGGCCTCGTCGGGAGCGAGCACGCCCGCGACCGCCGCGGCGGCCAGCTCGCCGACGGAATGGCCCGCGACCGGCCCGTCCTGCGGCAGGTCCCGGGGCAGATATTCGGCGGCCAGCAACGTCGCGGCGACGACCAGCGGCTGGGTGACGGCGGTGTCCTGGATCTCCTCGGCCTCGGCGGTGGTGCCCAGCCGGACCAGGTCGAGCCCGCAGTGTTGCGACCACTGCGCGAGCCGGTCGCGCGCACCGTCGAGTTCGAGCCAGGGCGTGAGCATGCCGGGAGCCTGGGAGCCCTGTCCAGGGCAGAGGAGGGCGGTGGTCACTTCTGTAGGGAACACGGCCGGAGGCGCTCCCGGGCATGCCGCCGAGTCACCAAGTCCGTCCGGTGCTGTTGTGGACTCCCTACAAAGAGCGACGGTGTGGGTGTGGGAGGTGGTCAACGATGTGTTCCGCCTCACCGGTCGCGGTGAGACCTCGCTCACGCCGATCACCACAGCCCGCGCGACCGTGCCAACCGGCCGACCGTCAGCGCGGTCCGCAGCACGAGTGCGTCACGGGGATCCGCCGCGTTGCGGCCCGTCAGCTCGGTGGCCTTCTTGAGGCGGTATCGCACGGTGTTGGGGTGAACGAACAACTGGCGCGCGCAGGTCTCCAGCACGCCACCACTTTCCAGGTAGGTCTCGATCGTCTCCAGCAGCGCGGGTCCCGCGTCCTCCAGTGGCCGCGCGATCTGCTCCACGAGCACGCGCTCGGCCTCCGCGTCGCCCGCCAGTGCGCGTTCCGGCAGGAGGTCGGCCGAGCGGGCGGGCCGGGGTGCCGACGGCCAGCCGACCACCGCGCGCAGCCCCGACAGTGCCTCAGCCGCGCTGCGATGTGCCTCGGCGAGGCTGCCCACGGTGGGACCGGCGACCACGGGCCCCTCGGCGAACGCGGTGGCGAGCGCGGGCAGGATCTCGGCGTCCTTGGCGGTGCCGTCGGTGGCGCCCGCGACGACGACCACCAGCCGGGAACCCTGCACCCCGAGCAGTACCGGCCGTCCGATCCGCGCGGCCTTGCTGCGCACCTCGAACACGACCGAGGGCGGGTCGTCCGAGGGCGGATTGCCGACCAGCACGGTCGCGTCGGCCGCGGGATCCCAGCCCAGCGCGGCGGCCCGCGACAGCACCGACTCCTCCGCGTCACCCCGGACGACGCCGTCGACGACGAGCGCCTCCAAGCGGGCGTCCCAGGCGCCGCGCGCCTCGGCCGCGGCGGCGTAGGAGGTGGCCGCCGCGAACGCGATCTCCCTGCCGTAGCGCAGGATGCCCTCCCGCAGCGCGGCGCGCTCGCCGTCGTCGGCCGCGAACTGCGGGAGCTGTTCCTCGAACGTGGCCACCGCGAGCCGCACGATCTCGACGGTCTGCCGCAGGCTGACCCAGCGCGACAGTTCCCTCGGTGCCGACCGGAACGCCTCGGCGGTGAGCTTCAGCGCCTCCTGCGAGTCGCGCATCCAGCGCACGAACCCCGCGGCTCCCGCCTGGGTGATCAGCAGGACGCTGGCGCGCTGGTCGGCTGGCATCCGCGCGAACCAGGGCAGGCGTTCCTCGATGGCCGTCACGCTCGCCTTGGCGAGGCGGCCGGACGCGCGTTCGAGCGCGCGCAACGTGGTCTCGGACAGCTCCTGTCCGGTGTGTGCGGCGGTGCCGCCGGGAGCGGCAGGCTGGGCGGAGGAGGGTTCGGTGGACATTCTGGTGCGCAATCCTACGCCGGGGCGTCGCAGCGCAGGGCGCCCCGGCCGCGCGCCGCACCCCGGACGTGACCCCACACACGGAACGGGGCCGCCCGGCGCGCCGTCTGGCGGCTGCGTCGGGCGGCCCCGCTTCCCCGGTCCCCACCGGTGACTCCACTATGGACTCGGCGGTGACGGTGCGCCACCGCACTCACCCGATCGTGAGTGACAGTGGCCCAGCCGTGATCCGTCATCCACTTCGGACGCCGGGCACGGGATGGATCAGGCCACCCCGGAGTCCGAGGTCTGCGGTCCCGCGGCGGTGACGTCGTGGATCTCGTACTTGCGGGCGGCCTCCACCACCCGCTCCTGCGGCACCTCGCCGCGACGGGCCAGCATGGTGAGCACGCCGACCACGATCGACTCCGCGTCGACCAGGAAGTACCGGCGAGCGGCGGGGCGGGTGTCGGAGAAGCCGAACCCGTCGGTGCCGAGCGTGAGCATGTCGGTGGGCACCCACGGCCGGATCAGGTCCGGCACCGCGCGCATCCAGTCCGACACCGCCACGACCGGGCCTGCCGCGTCCTCGAGCTGCTGGGTCACGTACGGCACCCGGGGCGAGTCGGCCGGGTTCAGGAAGTTGTCGCGGTCGACCTCGACGGCCTCGCGCCGCAGCTCGGTCCACGACGTGGCCGACCACACGTCGGCGCGCACGCCCCACTCGTCGGCCAGCAACTCCTGCGCCCGAAGCGCCTCGGGCATCGCCACACCCGACACGAGCACCTGGGCACGCGGCCCCTCGGTCCCGGCGGAGTCGCGGTAGCGGTACAGCCCCTTGAGCACGCCCTCCACGTCGAGCTGTTCCGGCTCCGGCGGCTGCTGGTACGGCTCGTTGTAGATGGTGATGTAGTAGAAGACGTTCTCACCGTTGCCGTCCGGGCCGGTCTCGCCGTACATCCGGCGCAGGCCGTCCCTGACGATGTGGGCGATCTCGAACGACCACGCCGGGTCGTACGCCACCACCGCCGGGTTGGTCGCCGCCAGCAGCTGCGAGTGCCCGTCGGCGTGCTGCAGGCCCTCGCCGGTCAGCGTGGTGCGGCCCGCCGTGGCGCCCAGCACGAAGCCGCGCGCCATCTGGTCGGCCGCCGCGTACAGTCCGTCGCCCGTGCGCTGGAACCCGAACATCGAGTAGAAGATGTAGATCGGGATCATCGGCTCGCCGTGCGTGGCGTAGGACGTGCCGGCCGCCGTGAACGACGCCGTGGAACCGGCCTCGTTGATGCCCTCGTGCAGCAGCTGGCCCTGCTCCGACTCCTTGTAGGCGAGCATGAGCTGGGCGTCGACCGACGTGTAGTTCTGGCCCTGCGGGTTGTAGATCTTAGCCGTCGGGAACATCGAGTCGAGTCCGAACGTGCGCGCCTCGTCCGGGATGATCGGCACCAGCCGGTTGCCGATCTCGGAGTCCTTGGCCAGCTCCCTGACCAGCCGGACGAAGGCCATCGTGGTGGCCACTTCCTGCTTGCCCGAGCCCTTGCGGATGGCCTCGTACACCTTGTCGCCCGGCAGCACCAGCGGCTTCGCGGGAGAGCGCCGTTCCGGCAGGTAGCCGCCCAGCGTCTGCCTGCGACCGTGCATGTACTGGATCTCGGTGGAGTCCTCGCCGGGGTGGTAGTACGGCGGCAGCTTGGGGTCGCGTTCCAGTTCCTCGTCGCTGATCGGGATGCGCTGGGCGTCCCGGAACAACTTGAGGTCGTCGAGGGTCAGCTTCTTCATCTGGTGCGTGGCGTTGCGGCCCTCGAACGCCGGGCCGAGCCCGTAGCCCTTGATGGTGTGGGCGAGGATCACCGTCGGCCTGCCGTGGTGCTCCAGCGCCGCCTTGTAGGCCGCGTACACCTTGCGGTAGTCGTGGCCGCCGCGCTTGAGGTTCCAGATGTCGCTGTCGGAGAGGTCCTTGACCAGCTCCTTCGTGCGCGGGTCGCGGCCGAAGAAGTGTTCGCGGACGTAGGCGCCGTCGTTGGCCTTGTACGTCTGGTAGTCGCCGTCGGGCGTCTGGTTCATGAGGTTCACCAGCGCGCCGTCGCGGTCGGCGTGCAGCAGCGAGTCCCACTCCCTGCCCCAGATCACCTTGATGACGTTCCAGCCCGCGCCGCGGAAGTACGCCTCCAGCTCCTGGATGATCTTGCCGTTGCCGCGCACCGGGCCGTCGAGCCGCTGCAGGTTGCAATTGATGACGAACGTGAGGTTGTCGAGGCCCTCGCCCGCCGCGACGTGAATGAGGCCGCGCGACTCCGGCTCGTCCATCTCGCCGTCGCCGAGGAACGCCCACACGTGCTGGTCTGCGGTGTCCTTGATGCCGCGCGAGTGCAGGTAGCGGTTGAACCGAGCCTGGTAGATCGCGTTCATGGGGCCGAGCCCCATCGACACCGTCGGGTACTCCCAGAAGTCCGGCATGAGCCGGGGGTGCGGATACGACGGCAGCCCGCCGCCCTCGCCCGCGTGGGAGTACTCCTGCCGGAAGCCGTCGAGCTGGTCGGCGGTCAGCCTGCCCTCCAGGTACGCCCTGGCGTAGACGCCGGGGGAGGCGTGCCCCTGGATGAAGATCTGGTCACCGCCGCCGGAGTGGTCGCGGCCACGGAAGAAGTGGTTGAAGCCGACCTCGTAGAGCGCCGCCGACGAGGCGTAGGTGGAGATGTGGCCGCCCACGCCCACGCCGGGCCGCTGTGCCCTGTGCACCATGACCGCGGCGTTCCACCGGATGAACGCGCGGTAGCGGCGCTCGATCTCCTCGTCACCGGGGAACCACGGCTCGTTTTCCGTGGGGATGGTGTTCACGTAGTCGGTCGCCGTGAGTGGCGGTACGCCTACGTTGCGCTCCCGCGCGCGTTCCAGCATCCTGAGCATCAGGTACCTGGCGCGCTGCTGACCGCCCCTCGCCAGTGCGGCGTCGAAGGAGTCGAGCCACTCGGACGTCTCCTCCGGGTCGATGTCGGGCAAGTGCGCCGCCAGGCCGTCGCGGATGACGCGCACACGCGCCGGTGTTCCCTGGCCGGAGGCGCCAGCGGTGCCGCCGCGCCCGGCGTCGTCGTTCTGGGGGGCCAAGGGATCTCCTCGCCGGTATTCGGGTTGCTTCGAGTTGACGTGTGCCATCGTGTCCGTGGACACGACGTCCGTCAGCAACTACTGTGCGGTAACATTGAGCTGTTCGTAACACCACGTCACGGTGCGGGCGGTTTCGCGGGTGTTGTCGCGGCAACCGCACGTTCCACCCTAGTTGAGTGTGGGCGGGACAGGGCCGTCCGGAGTCACCGAAAACCGGCGTCCGGCCTGCGGTGTCCGCCCGCTCGTCCCACTTCGTGGGCGCCCCGTCGTCCGGCCTCCGGTGTGGACGGTTGCGCTCCGCGCCCCGGCAGTGTTCGCTAGGCCCAACCGTGTACGTGGGTGTGGTCCGCCGACTGCGTCGCGCCGTGCGAGCATGCTCGGTGAGACACGGACCGCACAACTGTCAGTTGGAGGAGTGAGAAGTCGTGGTCGCCGCGGGAGACGCTGACCAGAACAGCGTCGCCGAGAGGCTCGGGCTCAAGCCGGACATGATCGTTCAGGAGCTGGGCTGGGACGAGGACGTGGACGAGGGAGTCCGCGCCGCCATCGAGGAACACCTCGAAGGTGAACTGCTCGACGAGGACGCTGACGAGGTCATCGATGTGGTGCTGCTGTGGTGGCGCGACGGCGACGGCGATCTCGGCGACGCGCTCGTGGACGCCCGGGTACCGCTGGACGAGCACGGGGTGGTGTGGGTGCTGACCCCGAAGACCGGCCAGTCCGGCCACGTCGAGCCCAGCGAGATCGCCGAGGCGGTCCCGACGGTGGGCATGTCGCAGACCTCCAACCTGAGCCTGGGCCCCGGCTGGACCGCCACGCGGCTCGTACCGAGGTCCACATCACGCCGCTGAGCCCGGCGGGCCTCGCCCGCGCCGGGGCATCGCGCGATAGGGTTTCGCACGGCACGCTGCCCGCCTCCGGTCCCGTCGCGACGACGCGGTCCGGATTCGGACGGGCAGGAAACCGGACAAGCGAAAGGTTGTCGAGCCCATGGCGGTCGAGGTCGGTACCCAGGCCCCGGACTTCACGCTCAACGATTACAACAAGCAGGAAGTCACGTTGTCGTCGTTCCGCGGCGACAAGCCGGTGCTGCTCGTGTTCTACCCGTTCGCGTTCAGCGGCGTCTGCCAGGGCGAGCTCTGCCAGCTGCGGGACGAGTTCGACCAGTACCCCGGCGTCCAGGTGCTCGGCGTCTCGGTGGACACGCCGTTCGCGCTGAAGGCGTGGGCCGAGCAGCAGGGCTACCAGTTCCCCCTGCTGTCGGACTTCTGGCCGCACGGCCGGGTCGCGCAGGAGTACGGTGTGTTCAACGAGCAGGCCGGACTGGCGCTGCGCGGCACGTTCCTGATCGACACCAAGGGGATCGTGCGGTTCGCCGAGGTCAACCAGCCCGGCGAGGCGCGGAACCAGGACGCGTGGAAGAAGGCGATCGCCGACCTGGACTGACCAGGTGGTGAGGCTCCCGGCGCCGAGACGGCGGCCGGGAGCGTGTCGGGCGCATAGCTCAGCGGGAGAGCACCTGCCTTACAAGCAGGGGGTCGCAGGTTCGAACCCTGCTGCGCCCACCGGATCCGGCCGCGGACGTCGCGGCTTCTTTCGGGTTGCTTTGCTGCCCCTCTCCGTAATCAATTCGTGACACTCCGCCGTATCGGTCGCAGGGGCCAGCGCCTATCCTCGTCGCCGGTACGTGACGTCGACCGCGAAGGCTGCTGTGCACACTGTCGGTGATGCGGCGGAGGAACCCGGCTCGAGGCCCGGGCCCGTCCGGCCGTACCTGGACGACCTGCCGTTGGAGCTGTGGGAGGCGGACGAGCGGCCCGCACCGGCCCCCCGGCGTCGGCGGAGACGTCCCGGATGGAACACCGTCCTGCCGGTCGTGGTCGCCCTCGCGCTCGTCGGCGCGCTGGTCTTCGTCGTGCCCCTCGGCGAGGACGAGGGCGGGTCGCGGCCCGGTGCCGTACCGGCGGAGCCCGAGGTGTCCTCGCTCGCCTCGATCGGCGACAACCCCCTGCTGCGACGCGGGACGAACCTGCCCGACGTCCGCTGCGACCTGCCCGGCGTCCGCGCCGACCACGGCGCTCTGCACCGCTTCTACAGCGCCGAACTGCGGTGCCTCGACCGGGCGTGGGAACCCGCGCTGACCGGCGCCGGACTGGACTTCGAGCGGGTCACCGTGGACGTCACCGACGACCCGGCCACCGCGTGCGGCGCGCTGCCGCCTCCCGAGCGCGCCACCGGGCTGTACTGCGCCGAGGACGCCACCATCTACCTGCCCCGGCAGCGCACGCTCGACGCGTTCGGGCTGTCCGACGAGGCGCACCTGGCGACGCTGGCTCACGAGTACGGCCACCACGTGCAGCACCTCAGCGGCATCCTGTCCGACGCGAACGGGCAGCTCAACCGCTATCCCGCGGGCAGCCCGCCCGACCGGGAACTGGGCAGGCGGGTCGAGTTGCAGGCCAACTGCTTCGCCGGAGCGTTCTTCTCCAGCGCGTCGGGGCGAGGCTCGATCACCGACGGCCTCGCCGACGACTCGGTGGACGACTTCCGGAACTGGGTCGACAGCGACACCCACGGCACCAGCGACACCCAGCGCGAGTGGGCCCTGCGCGGGTACCGGAAGGGCGATGTCGGGACCTGCAACACGTGGCACGCGGCGAGCGCGGACGTCACCTGAGCGCCGTGGTCACGGCAGGACCGGCAGCGGCCACGTGCGCCCCGTGGCGCTGTCGATCAGTGCGGCGCTGGTCACGCTCACCGTGAGCGGCAGGATCTCGTACACGGATTCCGCCACCGCGGGCAGTTGCCGCATCGCCGAACGGGTCGCCACGGACGCATGCGGAACCCAGTGGTCGACGGCGTAGTGGCGATGGACCCGCGCTCCCGTGCCGCCGACCGCGCGTACGACGGCCTGCTGCCGTGCCAGCAACCTCGCCGACAGCGGCGGGACGAGCGCGACCCGGCCCCGGCGGAACACGCCCACCGCGTCGAAGCTCAACTCGAACGGGCCGCCGTCGGGCAGGGCGGCTACGGCGTCCTGGACAGCGTCGAGGTGCCATTCCAGCAGCACCACGTACGACAGGTGGGGATGGTGCCTGCCGTGGGTGTGGCTGGCCGGCGTGGCGACGCCGCGTTCCTCGAGACCCGACCACAGCGCCCGTAGCGCGCGCTCGGACCGGCGATCGAACAGCAGGCACACGCCCAGGGCCACGCCGACGACCCTAGGCCGTGCGGGCAACGCCCGCTGTTTTGGCGCACACCACCCGGGTATTCGCCCGATTGAGTGGCACTTGCCACACCAGAGGAGGAGGCGGTCATGACTCGCCCGACAGAGGCCGGCCTGCGCCGCGGCGGGCTGCAACCCGTCCAGGTCCTCGCCGGTCTGATCGGTCTCGTCTACCTCGCGATCGGGATCATCGGGTTCGTGCAGACCGGGTTCGGAGGCTTCGCCGACGACACGCACAGCACGCTGTGGTTGTTCTCGATCAACCCGCTGCACAACACGTTCCACGTGGTGATCGGTGCACTCGGCGTGCTGATGGCACTGAGTTCGGGCCTGGCGCGGACGTACGGCTGGCTGCTGCTCGCCGTGTTCGGCGTGCTCCTGTTGTGGGGACTGGCCCTGACGGGTGTGTTCGCCGAGAATCCCGTGTCCGGACTGGGCAACCCGTTCGCGCTGAACACGGCCGACAACTGGCTGCACTTCGGGACGGCCCTGCTCGGCCTCATCGTCGCCGTCATGCCGGCGCGCAAGAAGATCACCGCGACGCCGGGTACCCGGGACGAGCCGGGACCCGTCCAGGCCGACGACGCCGCCGCGCGGGGCGGGCGCGAGCACGCGCCACGCGCCGGGCGCAGGCTCTGGCGCCGGGGCGCGGCCCACTGACCGTCGTGTCCGAATCTGACGCAGCCCACGTCGTGGAGTTCGCATCCTGCGGACACGGCGACGCAGGCTGCGGACACGGCTACGCAGGCTGCGGACACGGCGGCTGCGGTCAGTCCTCGGCGGTGCCGGGGACGACCTGTGCCACGACGCACGTGATGTTGTCCGGGCCGCCGCCCGCGTTGGCCAGGTCGATCAGCGACTCCACGGCGTCGTCGGGCGTGGTGTGCCCGGCCGGGATGCGCGTGAGGATCCGGTGGAGTTCGTCGGCCTTCACGACGTCGGTGAGCCCGTCGGAGCAGAGCAGGTAGATGTCGCCGTCCTCGGCGGTGTCCACCGACACGTCCGGCTCGGCGGCCACCCCGGCGAGCAGTGCCCGCACGAGCACCGACCGGCTCGGATGCCGCTCGGCGACCTCGGGGGTGAGCCGCCCCTGGTCCACCAGAGTCTGCACCATCGTGTGATCGTGGGTCAGCTGGGCGAGGGTGTCGCCGCGCAGCCGGTAGCAGCGTGAGTCACCGATGTGCGCGAGCCCGAAGCGGGGGCCGTCCCACAGGATGGCCGTGACCGTGGTCCCCATCCCGGTGAGCGCGGGGTCGTCGGCCACCTGGGAGTCGAGCCGCTCTGCCGCCGCCGCGACCGCCCGCGTGAGGGCGTCGGCCAAATCCACCTCGGCCGGTTGCTCGTCCGCGAGCCGGGTGTCGAGGTCCTCGAGCGCGGCGATGGCCTGGGCGCTGGCGACCTCGCCCGCCGCGTGGCCGCCCATACCGTCGGCCACGGCGAGCAGCCTGGCGGTCGCGTAGGCGGAGTCCTCGTTACCGCTGCGGTGTCGCCCGACGTCGGAGCCTGCGGCGTAGCGGAGAGTGAGGGCCTCGTCGTGTGTCATGAGTGCAGTGAACCATTGGTCGGTGCGCGGCGAGGGACAACAGTACGCTAACCGGTCCCGTTTCGCCGCGGAGCCGAGACCGGCACCCGGTCCCGATGCGGCGTGCGCCACGCCCGGCACGGGTGTCCGGTCCCGATCGTCGCCGGGGCTAAGCTGACGGCCACGTTTCTGGTCGTCTCCCGGGTGTCTTCGGAGGTTGTCCGCCGGTGTCCAACGATTCCTTCGTCCACCTGCACGTCCACACCGAGTACTCGATGCTCGACGGTGCGGCGAAGATCGCCCCGCTGTTCACGGAGGCCGCGCGGCTGGGAATGCCGGCCGTCGGCATGACCGACCACGGCAACATGTACGGCGCCGACGAGTTCTACCAGCAGGCGAAGCGGGCGGGGATCAAGCCGATCATCGGCATCGAGGCGTATGTCGCGCCGGAGAGCCGCTTTCACAAGAAGCCCGTGTTCTGGGGACAGTCGAACCAGCGAGGTGCCGACGAGTTCGGTGAGGGCGGTGACGTCTCCGGCGCGGGTGCCTACACGCACATGACCATGCTGGCGGAGAACGCGACGGGACTGCGGAACCTGTTCCGCCTGTCGTCGCTGGCGAGCATGGAAGGTCACTACCGCAAGCCGAGGATGGACCGCGAGCTGATCGCGGAGCACGCCGAGGGGATCATCGCCACCACGGGCTGCCCGTCCGGCGAGGTGCAGACGCGGCTGCGGCTGGGGCAGAAGGCGGAGGCCGTGCGGGCGGCGGCCGACTACCGCGACATCTTCGGACCGGACAACTTCTTCCTGGAGCTGATGGATCACGGCCTGCCGATCGAGCGGTCGGTGCGCGAGGGCCTGCTGGAGGTCGGCAGAACGGTGGGGCTGCGCCCGCTGGCCACCAACGACTCGCACTACGTGACCAAGGACCAGGCCGACTCGCACTCGGCGCTGCTGTGTGTCCAGTCGGGCAAGACCCTGTCGGACCCGAACCGCTTCAAGTTCGACGGGGACGGCTACTTCCTCAAGTCGGCGGCCGAGATGCGCGAGTACTGGGACACCGAGGTGCCCGGCGCCAGCGACTCGACCTTGCTGATCGCCGAGCGCGTGCAGTCCTACGAGGACGTCTACAGCCACAAGGACCGGATGCCGGTCTTCGAAGTGCCCGAGGGCCAGACCCAGGAGTCCTGGCTGCACCACGAGGTCATGAAGGGGCTGGAGTGGCGCTTTCCCTCCGGAATCCCGGACGGCTACGTGGAGCGCGCCGAGATGGAGCTCGGGGTCATCGCGCAGAAGGGTTTCCCGGCGTACTTTTTGGTGGTCGCCGACCTCTGCAACTACGCGCGCAGCGTGGGAATCCGGGTCGGCCCCGGCCGTGGCTCGGCGGCGGGGGCGCTGGTGGCCTACGCCCTGGGTATCACCAACCTGGATCCGATCCCGCTGGGGCTGCTGTTCGAACGGTTCCTGAACCCCGAGCGCATGTCGATGCCCGACATCGACATCGACTTCGACGACCGCAGGCGTGGCGAGATGATCCGCTACGCCACCGAGAAGTACGGGGCGGACAAGGTCGCGCAGGTCATCACCTTCGGCACCATTAAGACCAAGGCCGCCATCAAGGACGCCGCGCGCGTTCACTACGGGCAGCCCGGATACGCCATCGCCGACCGGATCTCCAAGGCGCTCCCGCCGCCGGTGATGGCGAAGGACATCCCGCTGGCCGGCATCGTCGACCCGGAACACGAGCGCCACGCCGAGGCCGCGGAGGTCCGCGCTCTCATCGAGACCGACTCCGAGGTCAAGACGATCTTCGATACCGCGCGCGGCCTCGAGGGACTGATCCGCAACGCGGGCGTCCACGCCTGCGCGGTGATCATGTCGAGCGAACCGCTGCAGGACGCCATCCCGCTGTGGCAGCGCGACGACGGTGCCGTCATCACGGGCTGGGACTACCCGTCGTGCGAGGCCATCGGCCTGCTGAAGATGGACTTCCTCGGGCTGCGCAACCTCACCGTCATCGGTGACGCCATCGACAACATCCGGGTCAACCGCGGTGTCGACATCGACCTCGACACGCTCGGTGTGGACGATCCGGAGACCTACAAGCTGCTGGGGCGAGGGGACACACTGGGCGTGTTCCAGCTCGACGGCGCGGCCATGCGGGACCTGCTGCGGCGGATGCAGCCGACCGAGTTCGCCGACATCGCGGCGGTCAACGCGCTCTACCGCCCCGGTCCGATGGCGATGAACACGCACAACAACTACGCCGACCGCAAGAACGGGCGGCAACAGGTCACGCCGATCCACCCTGAGCTGGAGGAGCCGCTGCGGGAGATCCTGTCGGAGACCTACGGTCTGATCGTCTACCAGGAACAGATCATGCAGATCGCGCAGAAGGTCGCCGGGTACTCGATGGGCCGAGCGGACGTGCTGCGCAGGGCGATGGGCAAGAAGAAGAAGGAGGTCCTCGAAAAGGAGTTCGAGGGCTTCGAGGCCGGGATGCGGGAGAACGGGTTCTCTCCCGAGGCCATCCAGGCGTTGTGGGACACGATCCTGCCGTTCGCCGGGTATGCGTTCAACAAGTCGCACGCCGCCGGCTACGCGCTGGTGGGGTACTGGACGGCCTACCTCAAGGCCAACTACACCGCCGAGTACATGGCCGCGCTGCTCACGTCGGTCGGGGACAACAAGGACAAGTCGGCGGTCTACCTGTCCGAGTGCCGCAGGCTGGGCTCGCGCGTGCTGCCGCCGGACGTCAACGAGTCGGATCGCCGCTTCGCCGCCGTGGGCGACGACATCCGGTTCGGCCTCGGCGCGATCCGCAACGTCGGTGCCAACGTCGTCGAGTCCGTCATCGCGACCAGGGACAAGAAGGGGAAGTACTCGTCGTTCACCGACTTCCTCGACAAGTCGGAGCTGGTGGCGTGCAACAAGCGGGTGATCGAGTCGCTGATCAAGGCGGGGGCGTTCGACTCGCTCGGCGCCACGCGGCTGTCGATGATCCGGGTACACGAGGACGCCGTCGACGCGGTCGTGCCGCTGAAGCGGCAGGAGGCGATGGGGCAGTTCGACCTGTTCGGCACCGGGGGCGACGGCGGGGACGACGACGCCGCCACGGCCTCGTCGCCCCTGGCGCACCTGAAGTTCGACGACGAGGAGTACGCGCGCAAGCAGAAGCTCGGCTACGAGCGGGAGATGCTGGGGCTGTACGTGTCGGCGCACCCGCTCGACGGCGCGGAGCGCATCCTGCGCAAGCACGCGAGGCGCCCCATCGCGGCGATCCTGGCCGAGCCGCCGAAGGAAGGCGAGATCGAGATCGCCGGGCTCATCACGGCGCTGGAGCGGCGGGTGAACAAGCGCGGCGAACCGTGGGCGATCTGCACCGTGGAGGACATGGACGCCTCGCTGGAGGTGCTGTTCTTCCCGAAGTCCTACGCCCTGTTCGCCGCGGACCTCGTCGAGGACAACGCGGTGGTGGTGAAGGGCAGGGTGAACTGGCGCGAGGACAAGATGTCGGTGTTCGCCGCCGGACTCGTGCCGCTGGACCTCAGTGACGTCGCGCTCGGTGACGAGGAGCCCCCGCTGATGCTGCTCGCCTCCGCCGAGAAGATCACCCGGAGCGTGGTGACCGAGTTGCGGCAGACCCTGCAGGCCCACCGGGGTGACACACCGGTGCGGCTCAAGCTCGTCGGCTCGTCGTCCGAGACCGTGTTCGCGCTGTACGACTATCCGGTCAACGTCACCTCGATGCTGATGGGCGAGCTGAAGGGCATTCCCGGTATCGCGGCGGGCAGTTGAGCCGCGGGCTCAATACGGTGAGGGAGTGAGCCCGGAGACCGACGAACCCGATCCGCGGCGGTGGCGGGCGCTGGCCGTCACCCTCACGGCGGGTTTCATGTCGCTGCTCGATGTCAGCATCGTGAACGTGGCGCTGCCCTCCATCCAGCGGGGACTGGGCGCGTCCCCGGCCGGCATCCAGTGGGTGGTCTCCGGTTACGCGCTGACCTTCGGACTCGTGCTGGTCGCGGGCGGGCGCCTCGGCGACGCGCTGGGCAGGCGGCGCATGTTCTTGTTCGCGCTCTCGGCGTTCGTGCTGACGAGCGCTCTGGCTGGTGCCGCGGTCAACGAGACGATGCTGGTGGTGGCCCGGTTGTCGCAGGGCGTCGCCGCCGGGATGCTGACCCCGCAGAACAGCGGGCTGATCCAGGAGCTGTTCCGGGGGGCCGAGCGGGGCAGGGCGTTCGGCGCGTTCGGGACCACCGTGTCGCTGTCCACGGCCGTGGGGCCGGTGCTGGGCGGTGCGATCATCGCCGTGTTCGGTGCGGAGCAGGGCTGGCGTTGGGTGTTCTTCGTCAACGTGCCGATCGGCGTGCTCGCGCTGGTGCTGGCGCTGCGGCTGCTGCCCAAGGCACCCCGCAGCACCACCCGGCTGCGGTCACAGCTCGACTTCGTGGGCATCGCGCTGCTCGGGACCGCGGTCCTGGGCCTGCTGCTGCCGTTGGTGCGCTCCGAGCAGGGCGGGCTGACGGCGCTGTGGTGGCTTCCGCTCCTCGCGGTGGTCGTCGGCCTGCTGTTCGTGCTCTGGGAACGCCGGGTGGTTCGGCGCGGCGGGTCGCCGCTGCTCGACGTGCGGCTGTTCACCGAGACTCCGGGCTACGCGACGGGCGCGGCGATCGGAACCGTCTACTTCGCGGGCTTCGCGGGGATCTGGCTCGTGTTCGCCCTGTACTTCCAGCAGGGACTGGGGTACACGCCGCTGGAGTCGGGGCTGGTGGTGACGCCGTTCGCCCTCGGCGCCGCCGTGTCGGCGACCGTGGCGGGGCGGCTCGTGCCGCGACTGGGCCGGAAGCTGACGCTCGTGGGCCTGGCGATGGTGGCCGTGGGGCTGGGTGCCGTCGCGGTGGTGGCACCGCTCGTGTCCGCGGAACTGACCGGCTACGCCGTGGCGGCCCCGCTGCTCGTGGCGGGCCTGGGCGGGGGCATGGTGATCTCGCCGAACACGACCCTGACCCTGGACCGGGTGCCCACGCGCATGGCGGGCGTGGCCGGGGGCGCGTTGCAGACCGGGCAGCGCATCGGGACCGCGATCGGAGTCGCCGTGCTGGCGTCGGTGTTCCACGTGGGCATCGACTCGCCCGGCGGTTACGAGGCGGGACTGCGCTGGGCCATGCTGACCGCGGTGGGCATCGTCGCGGTGGCGCTGTCGCTGGCCGTGCTCGATCTGCGCAGGCGCCCACCCCGCCCGCTGGGTGGACCCCCAAGCAGGGTGACCACCAGCTCTACTCCGATGGAGTGATGTTCGCGCGCGGTTCGTTACGCCGTCTGGCGTAGCCTTCGGGATGCGGTGGAAGCTGGGGGGCGCCTTCGACGAACGCGCTCCCGCGTCAGGGTGGGTCTCGGCGACCGCGGGGGATCGGCCGGGCCCGGCCCCGGAGGTGTCGCGGCCGGGCGGGTCCCGACGGGAAGGGGCGGGGCTCGTCCGGCCGCCGGTCATCGCGGAGGGCTCACGCCGCCATGCCGCGTCCGGGCGGCTGCCGGGCCCGGTCGGGTTCGACGTACGCGGGCCCGGGTACCAGTGCGGCACACGGGCCGACCCGGGAGGGGACCGCGATGGTGTCGACATCACAACAGCCGACGGTGACCGAGAAGCAGGCACGCCAGGTGGCCGAGGAAGCCAGACAGGGCTGGGACCGGCCCTCCTTCGCGAAGGAGCTCTACCTCGGGCGGTTCCGGCTCGACCTCGTGCATCCCGAGCCCGCGAGCGGCTCGGTGGAACAGGGGCGGGCCGCGACGTTTTTGGCCCGCCTGCGGCAGTACTGCGAGACCCTCGATCCCACGATCATCGAGCGGGAGGGCCGGATTCCCGGCACCTACGTCAAGGGACTCGTCGACCTCGGTTGCTTCGGCATCAAGATCCCGGAGTCCTACGGCGGGCTCGGCCTCGGGCAGGCCGCCTACAACCGCGCGCTGATGCTCGTCGGCTCCGTTCACTCGACGCTGGCGGTGCTGCTGTCGGCGCACCAGTCCATCGGTGTACCCGAGCCGCTGAAGCTCGCGGGCACACCGGCGCAGCGGGAGACCTACCTGCCGCGTTGCGCGCGGGGCGCGGTGTCGGCGTTCCTGCTCACCGAACCCGACGTGGGTTCGGACCCGGCCCGGCTCGCCACCACCGCCACGCCCACCGCGGACGGCGCGGCCTACGAACTCGACGGTGTCAAGTTGTGGACCACCAACGGCGTGGTGGCCGAACTGCTCGTCGTCATGGCGCGGGTTCCGGCGGGCGAAGACCGGCGCGGGGGAGTGACGGCCTTCGTGGTGGAGGCCGACACCCCCGGGATCACCGTGGAACGCCGCAACGGCTTCATGGGGCTGCGTGGCATCGAGAACGGTGTCACCCGCTTCGACCGGGTCCGGGTACCCCGCGAGAACGTCATCGGCGAGGAGGGGCAGGGACTCAGGATCGCACTGGCGACACTCAACACCGGCAGGCTCTCCGTTCCCGCTTCCTGCGCGGGTGCCGCCAAGTGGGCGCTGGGCATCGCGCGCCAGTGGTCGGCGGAGCGCGTGCAGTGGGGCAGGCCGATCGGCGAGCACGAGGCCGTCGCCGGGAAGATCTCGTTCATCGCGGCGACGGCGTTCGCGCTGGAATCGGTGGTGGAGCTCACCTCCCGCCTCGCCGACGAGGGCCGCCACGACATTCGCATCGAGGCCGCCCTCGCCAAGCTCTGGGCCAGCGAGATGGCGTGGCTGATCGCCGACGAGCTGGTGCAGATCCGCGGCGGCCGGGGCTACGAGACCGCCGAATCGCTCGCCGCGCGCGGGGAGCGCGCGGTCCCGGCCGAGCAGCTGCTCCGCGACCTGCGCATCAACCGGATCTTCGAGGGCTCCACGGAGATCATGCACCTGCTCATCGCCAGGGAGGCGGTGGACGCCCACCTCGCCGCCGCGGGTGAGCTCGCGGACCCGGACGCCGACCTGCGCGCGAAGCTGCGGGCGGCGGCCGGGGCCAGCGGCTTCTACGCGCGCTGGCTACCGAGGCTGCTGGCCGGTGCCGGCCTCAACCCGGCGGCGTACCCGGAGTTCGGTGAGCTGGCCCCGCACCTGCGGCAGGCCGAGCGCCACGCACGCAAGCTCGCCAGGGCCACCTTCTACGGAATGGCACGCTGGCAGGCCCGGCTGGAGCGCAGGCAGGGCTTTCTCGGGCGGGTCGTGGACATCGGCGCCGAACTGTTCGCCCAGTCGGCGGCCTGCGTGCGCGCGGCGTCGATCCGGGCCGAGGACGAACAGCGGGGCGAGACCGCGGTGGGCCTCGCCGACGCCTTCTGCCGCCAGTCGAGGCTGCGGGTCGAGCGGCTGTTCGCGGCGCTGTGGACCAACACCGACAGCAGCGACCGCGAGCTGGCGCGCGCGGTGCTCGACGGCCGGTTCACCTGGCTGGAAGCGGGAGTGCTGGACCCGAGCGAGGGAACCGGGCCGTGGATCGCGGACTGGAGCCCCGGCGCGTCGACCGAGCCCGACGTGGCCCGCCGCTACGACGGCTAGAACACCGTGTCCGCAGCCTGTGCAGCCGTGTCCGCACTTCCCGTAGTCGTGTCCGCACCGCACGATGCGAACACGGCTACGTAGGCTGCGGACACGGCTACGTGGGCTGCGGACACGGTTGCGGGGGCGGTCAGCCTCGGCCGTCGGCCGAGTCCTGCGCGGCGGCGGCCAGCGCGGCGGCGGCCTTGCGCTTCTTGTAGCGGATGAGGAAGAAGACGCCGACGGCCGCAAGCACGCCCACGACGATCAGGCCGCCGGTGCTGAGCACGTGTTCCACCCGGCGCGCGGCCTCGCCGAGCGCCGCTCCCAGACTGACGTGCAGCACCGACCAGCAGAAGGCTCCGGACACGGCGGCGGGCAGGAACTTCCGGTAGGGCAGTCCCGACGTACCCGCCGACGCCGGGGTGAGCGTGCGCACGACCGGCAGGAACCGCGCGAAGAACACCGCCCACGCCCCCCGGCGTTGGAGGATGCCGGTGGCCTTGTCCCAGGCGTCGGTGCCGTAGCGCTGGATGAGCTTGGTCTCCCGCAGCCGTGGGCCGTACCGGCGGCCGAGGGCATACCCGATCGAGTCGCCGATACCGGCACAGGCCGTGACGACGAGGACGAGGACCACGAACCGCGGTGCCGTGGTCGCGGTCGTGGCCGCGATGAGCAGCCCCGACTCGCCGGGGGCGATGAAACCCAGGCCGATCGTGCATTCCAGCAGCACCAGCAGGCCTGTCGCCCCGACGAGGGCCGGTTGCGGCAGGCCTTGCAGCCAGTTGAGCACGTCGGTTACCACGGGTTCCCCCTGCTTGTCGTCATCGCTGGACCGAGTGATCGGGCGGTCTTACGCGTACGACGACGGTAGCGGCCGGTCGGTTCACCCGCTCCAGGGGATTTCCCGGATTTTTTCGTGCGCTCAAAGCCCGAGCTGTTCAGTTGTCAGCGCATGCGCGACAGCACGCTGCTGGCCTCCTGGGCGGCGGGTGCCGCCGCGGCGAGGTGCTGGAGGTTATCCGGCAGGGATTCGCCACGATGGTGCTTGGTCTGGGCGAACAGCTTGCCCGCACGGTACGACGATCGCACCAGCGGGCCCGCCATGACGCCCTTGAAGCCCAACGACTCGGCCGCCTTCGTGTGTTCCACGAACTCCTCGGGTTTCACCCACCGATCCACCGGATGATGCCGGACCGAGGGACGCAGGTACTGCGTGATGGTCAGAATCTCGCAGCCCGCCTCGACGAGGTCGCGCATCGCGGGCTCGACCTCCTCTGGGGTCTCACCCATGCCGAGGATGAGGTTCGACTTGGTGACCAGGCCGTAGTCCCGTGCCCGGCGGATGACCTCCAGCGACCGGTCGTAGCGGAAGCCGGGGCGGATGCGCTTGAACACGCTCGGCACGGTCTCGACGTTGTGGGCGAGCACCTCGGGCTCGGACCCGAAGACCTCGGCCAGCTGGTCGTCGTCGGCGTTGAAGTCGGGGATGAGCAGTTCCACACCGGTACCCGGGTTCATCGCGTGGATCTGCCGCACGGTCTCGGCGTAGAGCCAGGCCCCGCCGTCGGGCAGGTCGTCGCGGGCCACCCCGGTCACGGTGGAGTAGCGCAGGCCCATCGCCTGCACGCTCTCGGCGACCCGCCTCGGCTCGTCCCGGTCGAGTTCGGCGGGCTTACCGGTGTCGATCTGGCAGAAGTCGCAGCGCCGGGTGCACTGGTCCCCGCCGATCAGGAAGGTGGCCTCGCGGTCCTCCCAGCACTCGTAGATGTTGGGACAGCCCGCCTCCTCGCACACGGTGTGCAGGCCCTCGCGCCGGACCAGTCCCTTGAGTTCCGTGAACTCGGGGCCCATTCGCGCGCGGGTCTTGATCCACGACGGCTTCTTCTCGATCGGTGTCTGGCTGTTGCGGACCTCCAGTCGCAGCAGCTTCCGACCCTCCGGCACCACAGTCACGGGCCCAGCCTACGCCCGGGGTGGTGGTGATCTCGACTACGCGGGATCGGGGGTGACGCGGGTCAAGTCCGCCGTCAGTTCCCAGAGGCCCCGGCCCGTGTGTGGGTCCAGCGCGCGGCGGGGGACGCGCACCCGGGTGGGATAGCCCCGGACGCCTCCCGGGCCGTGCGGGCCGAGGTAGTCGCCGCCACGGACGTCGGGCGCGGTGGCGGCGTAGAGCTGGGGCAGCGTCCCGGTTCGCGCGGGTTGCCCGAGTGCCAGGTCACCGATGCGGGCCCCCGCGCTCATGACCGCCCGCACCAGCGGCTGCGCGTACGCGCCGGCCATGGCGGTGGTGAGCCCGGTCCTGGTGTAGCCGGGATGGGCGGCGACGCTGCGCACGGTGCTGCCCGCGTCGGTCAGCCGCCGCTGCAGTTCCTGCGCGAACACGATGTTGGCGAGTTTCGACTGCGCGTAGGCGGTGGCCGGGTTGTACCGGCGGCGGTGGAAGTGGGGGTCCGCCAGGTCGAGGCGGCCCCGGTGGCCGACGAGGCTGGCGACCGTGACCACCCTGGCCTCGGTGCCACGTCGCAGCGCGGGCATCAGCAGCCAGGTGAGCGCCGCGTGCCCCAGGTGGTTGGTGGCGAACTGGGCCTCGAAACCGTCCGCCGTCTCGGTCCTGGGCGGTGCCATGATCCCGGCGTTGGAGATCAGGACGTCCAGCCGGTCGTCCGTGAGTTCCCGGGCCCGCTCGGCGCAGCGGCGCACCGAGTCCAGCGAGGCCAGATCGCAGCTCACGAGTGCGGGCTCGGCCCGCGCGACGGTCCGGACGGCGGCGAGCGCGCGCTGCCCGCGTCCGGCGTCCCGGCAGGCCAGCAGCACGGTCGCGCCCCGGGCCGCCAGCACCCTGGCGGTGTGCAGTCCCAGTCCGGAGTTGGCGCCGGTGACCAGCACGGTCCGGCCGCTCTGGTCGGGAATGTCGGCTTCGGTCCACGCACTGCTCGATCGGCTCATCGGATCAGTCAACTACAGTCCGCTGCCGGTTCGCCACGATGCCAGCCCACGACGTTTGCGCTCGCTCACGCCGAGGGCGCCAGCCTGCGCAGCCACCGCCCCACCGACCTGCCCGGCCGCACGCGACGCGGGCGGTCCCGCTGGTCCAGCAACGCCACGAGCGTGGCGCCGATGCGGGCGAGGTCGTCGGCCCCGTCGTGCGGCTCGCCGAGACCGGAGGTGACCGCGAGCAGGCGCAGTTCGGCCTGGTGTGCCCGGCGCAGCGCGGGGTGGCGCTGCACGTTCGCCGCCAGGACCGCGTGCAGGTCCGGCTCCGCACGCACGGCGGCGCGCCACGCCCGCGACACGGTGTCGAGGTGGTCGCCGTGCTCGGCGCTGCGCTCGCCGGGGATCTCGCCCGCGTTCTCGGGCCCGGCCAGCCGGGCGCGAAGGTGCCCGGTGAGTAGCTGGGTCCAGCGGTGGTGCAGGGCGAGCAGCAGGCGCTCCTCGGTTCCGAACATCGTGGCGGCTCCGTCGACGTGGTCGAACGGGATGCGGTGGTCGTCGTCGCGTCGCGCCAGGTCCACGGCGTTGTCCATGATCCGGCGGCGGCGGTAGTACTCGTTCCACCCCATGGCTGTGTCTCCCCTTTCCGGCCGGTTCTCCCCCGTGAGCCGGACCTACCCGGAGTCTGTGGCATACCCCCGGTATGGTCCGCTGAGATCAACATACCATCGGTATGCCCCGATGGGTGAGCGCGTAAGGTTGTGAGCGTGGCGACAGCGAGGTCCAGGCGGGACGACTACTCCGAGTCCACCCGTGGCGCACTGCTCGACAGCGCGGTGGCCCTGTTCACCGAGCGCGGCTACGCGGGCACGTCGCTCGACGAGATCGCCCGGCGTTCCCGGGTGACCAAGGGCGCGCTCTACCACCACTTCAGCGGCAAGCAGGCCGTCTTCGAGGCCGCGTTCGACGTCGTGGAGACCGAGGTCAAGGGCAGGCTGGAGAAGACCCTGCGCGGATCGCAACCGCCCTGGGACCGCGCGCTCGCCGGGCTGCGCGACTTCATCGCCGCGTGCCTCGACCCGGCCTACCAGCGGATCGCGCTGCACGAGGCGCCCGTGGTGATGGGCTGGCAACGCTGGCGCGACGCCGAGGACCGGTACAGCTTCGGGTTGATCAAGGAAGCGCTCCAGGACCTGATCGACGCGGGCGACGTGGCGGCCGTACCGGTGGACGTCACCTCCCGGCTGCTGTTCGGGGCACTGTGCGGTGCCGCGACCGACATCGCGAACTCGGCCGAGCCCGAGCGTGTCGGAGCCGAGATCGAGCAGGTCGTCGTCGCCCTCCTGCACCAGGTGCGGCTCACCGCGCCGCCCTCGGAATCCGGTTAGGCTCGGGCGCGTGAAACTCAGGATCTTCACCGAACCCCAGCAAGGCGCGAGCTACGACGACCTGCTGCGCGTGGCGAGGGCGACCGAGGACGCGGGCTTCGACGCGTTCTTCCGGTCCGATCACTACTTGAAGATGGGCTCCGCCAGCGGACTGCCCGGCCCGACCGATGCCTGGATCACCCTGGCCGGGCTGGCGCGGGAGACCTCCCGGCTGCGCCTCGGCACGCTGGTCACCGCCGCGACGTTCCGGCACCCCTCGGTGCTCGCGATCTCCGCGGCCCAGGTCGACCAGATGTCCGGTGGCCGCATCGAGTTCGGTCTGGGGTCGGGCTGGTACGCCGACGAGCACACGGCCTACGGCATCGACCTGCCGCCCACCCGCGAGCTGTTCGACCGGTACACGGAGCAACTTCAGATCATCACCGGGCTGTGGGAGACGCCCGACGGCGAGACGTTCTGTTTCGACGGCGAGCACTACACCCTCAGGGAGGCTCCCGGCCTGCCCAAGCCCGCCCAGCGCCCCCGTCCGCCGGTCATCCTCGGCGGCACGGGCAAGAAGCGCACCCCGGCGCTCGCGGCTCGTTACGCCGACGAGTTCAACGTGCCGTTCAACGACATCGAGACCGCGCGTGCGCAGTACGAGCGCGTGGCCGACGCCGCGGAGGCCGAGGGCCGCGGCCGCGACGCCATCATCCGGTCGGCGGCGCTCGTGGTGGCCGTGGGCAAGGACGACGCCGAAGTCGCCCGCCGTGCCGCCGCCATCGGCCGCGAGCCGGACGAACTCAGGGCGAACGGGATCGCGGGGTCCGTGGCCGAGGCCGTCGACACGATCGGCCGCTGGCGCGAGCGCACCGGTGTCACCCGGCTCTACCTCCAGGTGCTCGACCTCTCCGACCTCGAGCACCTCGACCTGATCGCGTCCGAGGTGGCGCCGCAGCTGGCCTGACGGCGCCGGGCCGGTGGCCCCGCCGAGAGGTCACCGGCCCGGCGATGCTCAGCCGCGGGGCAGCGCGAACGTGACGCCGGGTGCCTCCGGCTGCGCCGGCCGGGGAAGCCACCGGTCGTCGCGCACCGGGAGCGTGCCGTCCAGCGCGGCGAGCACGGTGTCGCGCACCACGGGCAGAGCCTCGTCGACGGTCACCGTGCGGCCGAGTTCCTCCGTCAGCGACGTGGTCCCCGCGTCCCGGATGCCGCAGGGCACGATCCGGTCGAACGCGGAAAGGTCGGCGTCGCAGTTCAGTTCGAAGCCGTGCATCGTGACCCCACGCTGTACCCGGATGCCCACGGCCGCGATCTTGCGCTCGGGCCTGGTCCCGTCGTCGGGCACCCACACGCCGCTGCGGCCCTCGACCCGTCCGGTGCGCAGGCCGAAGCCCTCGCAGACCGTGATCAGAGCCTCCTCGATGCGCCGCACGTAGTGCACCACGTCGATCGGATCGGCGAGCTTCACGAGGGGATAGCCGACGAGCTGGCCCGGCCCGTGCCAGGTGATGCGCCCGCCCCGGTCCACGTCCACGACCGGCGTGCCGTCCGTGGGCCGGTCCTCCGGCTGCGTGCGCTTGCCCGCCGTGTACACCGAGGGATGCTGGAGCAGCAGCATCGTGTCCGGCCCCTCGCCGTCGGCGCGGGCGTTGGCCACGTCGCGTTGCAGGTCCCAGGCTTCGAGGTAGTCGATGGTGCCGACGTCCCGCACGTCCACGGGCTCGGTGGACACGCGGCAGGAACGGGTCGCTGTCTCGCTCACGACGACGAGGCTACGCGCTCGGCGCCCCGGGGCGGCAGCAACCGCAACGCGGGCGCGACGAGCAGGCCGACACCGGCCACCACGAGCACGGCGCCGAGCACGTCGGTGAACCAGTGAACCCCGAAGGCCACCCTGGCGGCGCACGCCAGCACGGTGGCGGCCACCGCCACGCGGCGCACCCGCGCCACCAGCCGGGGCGCGAGCCACAGGCAGAGCACCACGGCCGCGAAACCGGCACTCGCCACGGACGACACGTGCCCGCTGGGGTAGGCCCAGTCGCCGTACTCGCGCGGGCGCTCCCTGGCGAACAGGGGCTTGCCGGCCAGGCTGATGAGCCGGCAGGCACCCAGCAGGATCAGGACCCGCAACGTCACCCACGCCCGAGGGTCGCCCCGTCGGCGGAGCACGACGGTGGCCACGATCAGGCCCACCCCGAGCAGCACCGGCAGCACCGGGCCGAGCACCGCGCCCGCCAGCAGCGCGGCAGTCCCCAGCGCGCCTTCCCAGCGAGTGCCCACGGCGTCGCGCAGGGCCGCGTCCGCGGCCGTGGGTTGCTCCTGTGTCAGCACACCCAGTGCCACGAACCCCGCGACACACAGCGCCCCGGACAGCATCGCGATCCTGGTCATGGTCGCGGGTACCCGGGAGGCGGCGCGGGGTCTCATGTCACAGCGCCGCCGCCAGCGTCTCGTCGAGGTTCAGCTGCGAGTACGGGAAGCCCGCCGACGTCAGCACGCCCGGTACGGCCCTGGGCCCCGCGAGCAGCATCTCCTCCGCCGCGTCACCCAGCGCCGCCCGCAGCACCGGTCCGGGAACGCGCCACGGTGCCGGGCGGCGCACCGCCCGGGCCACGGCGCGGGTGAACTCGGCGTTCGTCGGAGGGTCCGGCACGGTCGCGTTCACCGGCCCCGCGACGTCGTCGTGGGTCAGGCAGAACCGGATCACGTCGACGAGGTCGGTCAACCCGATCCACGGCAGGTACTGCCCGCCGCTGCCGAGCCGGGCGCCGAGGCCCAGCCGGAACACCGGAGCGAGCAGTCGCAGCATCCCGCCCTCGCCGGTGAACACCGGC
This sequence comes from Saccharomonospora piscinae, assembly GCF_005862235.1. GTDB lineage: Bacteria > Actinomycetota > Actinomycetes > Mycobacteriales > Pseudonocardiaceae > Saccharomonospora > Saccharomonospora piscinae. The sequence continues at coordinate 161,349 of NZ_VCEK01000004.1, forward strand.
GCCGTCCGCAGCAACACGACGCGGCTGCCCGCCCGGCGCGCCGGAGTCGTGGCAGCCTCCCAGTCCGCGCACAGCGTCGCGAGAAAGCCGTGTCCCGCGGGGGCGGACTCGTCGACCTCGACGTCACCCGTGTCGCCGAAGTAGTTGATGCCGGAGCCGTTCACCAGCACCGGGACCTGGTGCTCGGCGACCGCCTCGGCGAGGACCTCCGTCGGTTCGAGGCGCGAGTCGCGCAACAACTGCTTGCGCGCCGCGCTCCACCGGCCCGACGCGAGCGGGGCGCCGCACAAATTCACCACCGCGTCCACGCCGTCGAAGGCACCGTCGTCGATGCGGCCGGACGGCGGATCCCAGCCCCGTTCGTCGGAGCGGGCCGGTGCGCGCCGCACCAGCCGCACCACCTCGTGCCCGTCCTGCTTCAGCCGCGAGCGCAGGGCAGTGCCGATCAGGCCGCTGGAACCGGCGATGAGAACCCGCATGCGCCCACCTTAGATCCGAGACGACACGGGGGCGTCCACCGCATGCGGTGAACGCCCCCGTACCTACCGTGACGACCGGGTCAGAGCCCCAGCTCGTCCTCGAAGTTGCCTTCCTCAAGACGCTGCTTGATCGTCGTGAGAAAGCGTCCCGCGTCGGCACCGTCGACGAGCCGGTGGTCGTAGGTCAGCGGGAGGTAGGCCATCGACCGGACGGCGATGGTGTCGTTGCCGTCGGCGTCGGCGGCCACCACCGGACGCTTCACGACCGCGCCGGTGCCGAGCATGCCCGACTGCGGCTGCACGATGATCGGCGTGTCGAACAGGGCACCGTTGCTGCCGATGTTCGTGATCGTGAACGTGCCGCCCGTCAGCTCGTCCGGCGTCACCTTGTTGTTCCGGGCCCGCGTGGCGAGGTCGGAGATCCGGTGGGCCAGGCCCGCGAGGCTCAGCTCACCGGCGTCGTGGATCACCACGGAGAGCAGGCCGCGCTCCGTGTCCACGGCCACGCCCAGGTGGACGGCGCCGTGGTAGGTGATCTCCTTGGTGTCCTCGTTGTAGGAGGCGTTGACGTTCGGGTGCTGCTTCAGCGCCTCGACCGTGGCCTTGGCGAAGAACGGCAGGAACGTCAGGTTGACGCCCTCGCGCTCGCGGAACGCGGCCTTGGCGCGCGACCGCAGCTGCGCGATCTTGGTCACGTCCACCTCGTGGACCTGCGTCAGCTGCGCCGAGACCTGCAACGACTCCCGCGTCTTCACGGCCGTGATCTGCCGGATGCGGCTGGCCTTCTGCACCGTGCCGCGCAGTGCCGCCTTCTCCGAGTCGGAGACCGGCTCCGGTGCCGCCGCGCGCTGTGCGGGCTGCTGTGTGGCCTGCGGTGCGGACTCAGCGGGCGCCGACTGTGCCGGCTGTGCTGGCTGTGCTGCTGGCGCCGGGGCCTGCTTCTGCTTGGCCTCGGCGGCGGCGAGCACGTCCTGCTTCCGGATGCGTCCGCCCACGCCGCTGCCCGACAGCGTGTTCAGGTCGATGTCGTGCTCGGCGGCGAGCTTGCGCACCAGCGGAGTGACGTACGGCGAGCCCGCACCGTCCCGCTCGGCAGCCTGCTCCGTGGCCGGTGCCTGCTGCTGGGCAGGTGCCTGCTGCTGCGCCGCCGGTACCGGAGGGGCGGGCTGCTGTGGCTGCTGCGGCTGGGCCTGCGGCTGCGGCGCCGGGGTGCTGGGCGCCTGCGGTTCCGGCTCGGGCTGCGGGGCAGGCTGGGCCGGCGGTGCTTGCTGGGCGGGAGCCTGCTGGGCGGGAGCGGCGTCGGCGGAGCCCACGACGGCGAGCTGAGCACCGACCTCCACGGTCTCGTCCTCGCTGGCCGTGATCTCCAGCACCGTGCCGGCGACCGGGGAGGGGACCTCGGTGTCGACCTTGTCGGTGGAGATCTCCAGCAGTGGCTCGTCGACCTCCACCGTGTCACCGACCTGCTTGAGCCAGCGGGTGACCGTGCCCTCGGTGACGCTCTCACCCAGCTCGGGCAGCGTCACGGGAGTACCGGACTCGTTGGAGGACGGTTGTGCCTGCTGTGCCGCGGGCTGGGCCTGCTGGGCGGCGGGCTCGGGCGTCGGCTGCGCCTGCTCCTGGCGCGGCGCCTCGGCCTGCGGCGCGGGCTGGGCGGCCTCGGCCTGCGGCGCGGACTCGGCCTCGCCACCTCCGGAGCCGTCGTCGATCACGGCGAGTTCGGCGCCGACCTCCACGGTCTCGTCCTCACGCGCCACGAGCTTGCGCACCGTGCCGGCGACCGGGGAGGGGACCTCGGTGTCGACCTTGTCGGTGGAGATCTCGAGCAACGGCTCGTCGACCTCCACCGTGTCACCCTCCTGCTTCAACCACCGGGTGACGGTGCCCTCCGTGACGCTCTCCCCGAGCTCCGGCAGTGTGACGGAGTACGCCATCGTTTGCTGACTCCCTTGTGTGTGCTGGTGTGGTCCCGTTTGCTGCGTCGGCGGTGCCGGCTGGTGTCGCTGTGTCAGCTCAGCCGTGTACGTGCAGCGGCTTGCCCGCGAGGGCGAGGTGCGCTTCGCCGAGAGCCTCGGTCTGGGTGGGATGGGCGTGGATCAGCGGGGCGACGTCCTCGGGGAACGCCTCCCAGTTGTAGATGAGCTGAGCCTCGCCGATCAGCTCGCCGACGCGGTCGCCGACCAGGTGGAGTCCGACGACGGGGCCGTCGGGGGCCTTGATGAGCTTCACCGCACCGGAGGTCTTGAGGATCTGGCTCTTGCCGTTGCCGGCCAGGTCGTAGGTGAAGGTGGTGATGTCGGGACCGTACTTCTCCTTGGCCTGCGCCTCGGTGAGACCCACGGACGCGACCTCGGGGTGCGAGTAGGTCACCTTGGGGATGCCGGCCTCGTCGATGGGCTGCGGCGCGAGGCCCGCGATCTCCTCGGCGACGAAGACGCCCTGCTGGAAGCCGCGGTGGGCGAGCTGCGGTCCCGGCACGATGTCGCCGACGGCGTACACGCCGGGCAGGTTGGTGCGCAGGCGCTCGTCGGTCGGCACGAAGCCGCGGTCCATGCTCAGCCCGGCCTCGTCGTAGCCGTGTCCCGCCGTGTTCGGACCCCGGCCCACGGCGACGAGGAGGACGTCCGCCTCCAGCGTCTCGCCCGATTCCAGCGACACGGTGACCCCGTCGCCGTCCTGCTTGGCGCCGGTGAACTTCACGCCGGTCTTGAAGCCGATCTTGCGGCGGCGGAAGGCGCGCTCCAGCTGCTTGGAGGCGAACTCGTCCTCGGCGGGCACGAGCCTCGGCAGCGCCTCGACGATGGTGACCTCGGTGCCGAACGAGGCCCACACACTGGCGAACTCGACGCCGATCACACCGCCGCCCAGCACGACGGCCTTCTTCGGCACGAAGTCGAGGGTCAGCGCGTCCTCGCTGGTGAGGATGCGGCCACCGAGTTCGAGACCGGGCAGGGTCTTCGAGTAGGAGCCGGTGGCCAGCACGAGGTTCTTGCCGGTGTGGCGCGTGCCGTCGACCTCGACGGTGGTGCCGCCGACGAACGTGCCGGTGCCCTCGACGTAGTTGATCTTGTGGCTCTTGGCCAGGCCCTGCAGCCCCTTGTACAGCCGCGTGACCACCGTGTCCTTGTACTTGTGGACACCGTCCATGTCGACGCCCTCGAGCGTGGTCCTGACGCCGAACTGCTCACCGTCCCGCGCGGAGTCGGCGACCTCGGCGGCGTGCAGCAGCGCCTTGGTCGGGATGCAGCCCCGATGCAGGCAGGTGCCGCCCAGCTTGTCCTTCTCGACGAGCGTGACGGATAGGCCCAGTTCGGCGGCGCGGAACGCCGCGGCGTAACCACCGGATCCGCCACCAAGGATTACCAGGTCGGCTTCAGCGTCGGTCACTTCTCATACTCCTCGGCAGGCGATGTCAGTGTCTCGATACGGCAGTCGTGTCCGATCGTGTCCACGGGCGCGTCACGGCGCTCATGCCACCTCATCTTGTCACTTCGCCCGATCGGCGTGCGACCTAGTGCGGGTGTGACGCGGTCGGGGGCATTGCGTGATCGGGATAATGCATGGTGCGAGGTCGGAAGGAGTGTGGTCGAGGTGGGCCTGTTCGACGGTTTGCGCAGGCGTCGGCGGCGAGGCAAGAAGCAGAAGGACCGTCCCGGGACGTTGCGCGGTGCGAGTTCCGCCGACACCACGTACCTGGACCAGTGGGCCGCCACGCACCGTGGTGTCGAGGCCTTCGTGGAGCCCCGCACCAACGTCACCGAAACCACGGTGGTGCTGGTCGCGCACGACGGGGAGTGGACGCGGCGCCGTATCGGCAGCCTCGACGCCGCGCAGCAGTTCGGCCGCAAACGGTCCATCCCCGTCTACGAGGTCGCCAAGACGGGTTACCCCCGGCGGATGCGGGAGTACACCGAGCGTCAACGGGTGCTGCGCAAGAAGGCGCAGCGGGAGCAGGACAGTGCCTGACTGCCTGACTGCCTGACTGCCTGACTCAGCCGGCCGCGTCGAGGAGCCGCCGGTGCTCGGTGAGTAGTGCGTGGATGCCGGTGTGACACGTGACACCGAACACCGGATCGTCCTCCAGCACCTCGCCTCCCGGGCACCGCAGCGTCAGCACGGCGGGCTCGGAGATCACGACCAGGCCCGCGCGGACTGTCAGCTCCGCCGCGCCGAGCAGCCGGGGAAACACCACGTCGGCGGGCAGGCCGTCACAGGTCAGCAGGAATCTCCGGTAGGAGCCGGGCAACGCCGTGCCGAGCCTGCGTTCCGCGTCGTCGAGCGCGGTGTGACTCGCCGGTGGTGGTGCGGCGTCCGCGGTCCCGCGCAGGCGCAGGACGGCGGCCACCAGTTCCGGCCACGAGGCGTCCTCCCGCCCCGAGGGCTCGCGGGCGGCGTCCCGGGCGTCCAGTGCCGCCACGAGGGCGTCGGCGAGACCGTCGGCCCAGCCCTGCGGCATCGTGAGCGCGTTTCCGGGCTCGGCCACGAGCAGCGCCGCGACCGAATCGCAGCCCGCGAGCGCCGCGACCGGCGGTTTCGGTAGCTGCCGCGCCCGCTCACCCCACTCCCGCAGCGCGGCGCGGGCTCCCTCGGCATCGCCCGCGTCAGCGAGGTCCCAGGCGTGCAGGGCGAGATCCGCGAGGTGCGCACGCGCACCGCCACCGTCGCGCAGCGTGTTCAGATGGCGACGCTGCGCGACTCTCTCGGTGGCGGGATCGCGCGGGGTCAGGCCGTCGGCCCAGTCCGGCACGGAACCCCGCGCCGACCGGGCCGACAGCACCGCGGCCCATGCCCTCGCCGTCGTGGCGTCGCTCACCAGCCGGTCCACCGGCCCGCCGGTGAGCCGCCACCACCGGCGGACGAGCCGGTCACCCGCCGCCGGAGCACCGGAACAGCACAGCAGCAGCGCCGCGTGCGAGACCTCGGCGTCCACGGTGTGCGTGTCGGGCTCGGCCGCTGTCAGCACCGTGCGGACGGCGGCCTCGACCGCGTCGGCGGGTTCGGCGGGACCGAGCCGGGGCTCGTCCGGCCACGGCGGGAGGACCGGCTCCACGGGTTTTCCGCGACCCGTGCTCAGCCGTTGTCGGCGATGTCGGCGAGCACCGCGGCGATGGTGCGTACCGGCACGCCCGTGCCGCCCTTGCCGGTGTAGCCCCACGGGCCGCCCGAGTTGTACGCCGGGCCCGCCACGTCGAGGTGCGCCCACGGCACGTTCTCGGCCACGAACTCCCGCAGGAAGATGCCGGCCGCGAGCATGCCGCCCCACCGCTGACCGGTGACGTTGGCGAGATCGGCCAGCTTCGAGTCCAGTTCGGAACGCAGTTCCTCCGGCAGCGGCATCGGCCAGCCGTTCTCACCCGTGGCCTGGGCGATCGCGGCGACACGGTCGCGGAACTCGTCGGAGCCCATGATCCCCGGCGTGCGGTCGCCCAGCGCCACCTTCTGCGCACCGGTCAGCGTGGAAGTCTCGATGACGTAGTCCGGCTGCTCCTCGCAGGCGCGCGTGAGCGCGTCGGCCAGCACGAGACGGCCCTCGGCGTCGGTGTTGAGCACCTCGACCGTCCTGCCGCCGTACATCCGCAGCACGTCGCCGGGCCGGTACGCCGTGGCGGACGGCATGTTCTCGGCCAGCGGGATGTGCGCCACGACCTCAAGCGGGTACTTGAGCTTCGCGGCCAGCACCACCGAGGCGAGCACGGCCGCCGCGCCCGCCATGTCGGAGGTCATGTCGTCCATGCCCGCAGCGGGCTTGAGGGAGATCCCGCCGGTGTCGAACGTGATGCCCTTGCCGACCAGCGCCACGCTCTTCTTCGCCTTCGCCCCCCGGTAGGCCACGCGCAGCAGCCGGGGCTGGCGGGACGAGCCGCCCCCCACGCCGAGGATGCCACCGAAACCCTTGCGCTTGAGTGCCTTCTCGTCGAGGACCTCGACGTCGAGCCCCTCGGCGCCGGCCAGTTCCCTGGCCCGGTCGGCGAACGAGGCGGGGAAGAGATCGTTCGGGGGAGTGTTGACCAGGTCACGGGCCACGATGACGGCCTCGGCGATGGCGCCGGCGGCCTTCAGCGTCGCCTTGTGGGCGCGCGTGGTGCCCTCGGCGGGCGCGGCGACCTCCAGTGCGGCCGGTGGCGTGTCACCCGGCTCCGACTTGTAGGCCGTGAAGCCGTAGGAGCCCAGCACCGTGCCCTCCACGGCGGCCTGGAGGTCGAGTGCGGACAGGGTCGTCAGGACGCGCTTGCGGCCCGACAGCGCCCGGCCCGTGGCGCCCGCAGCACGGCGCACCCGCTCGGGGGTGAGATCGTCGGGTTTGCCGAGTCCCACCGCGAGCACCACTCCGGCGGACAGCCGGCCCAGGCTGGGCACCCGGACCGTCTCCTCGGCCTTGCCGGTCGCGCCGAGGGTGGTGAGCACCTCGGCGAGCGTTCCGTCGAAGGCCGCGTCCACGGCCTCGGCGCCGTCCGCCAGCTCCGGCCCGTCGGGGCCCTGCACGGTACCCACGATCACGACCTCGGCGCGGGTCTTGGCCAGCGCCGCCTCGGAGTTGTCGGACAGGGACAGCTTCGGCACGCTCACGTCAGGCTCCTCTGTGTTATCGCGTCCTGCTCCGGCGGGCGGGTGAGCCCACCGGGGTCCTCGGTCTCCCCCGGACCTGTCCCGCCATGCTATTGGCGGAGTCGCTGTGAGCGTGGAGGTAGGTCGGCGGGATGTCGCTGGGAGCCGGACTGTTCGTGGTGCTCGCCGTCGCCGCCTCGGCCGCGGGCTGGTGGTCGCTGGCGGCCCCGGTGCTGGCGGGCGCACTCGCGTGGGTGGTGTGGCGCGGGCCGCTCACCGAGCGGGGCAGGGTGGGCGCGGCGCTGGCCGGGGCAACCCAGTGGGCGCTGCTGGCGGTGTCGGCGGTGGTCGCCGCCACCTACCTCGTGCCGGGTTCGGCCTCGACGGGTGCGGCGGGGCCGGTCTTCGCCGTGGTCGCGTTGGTGGTCGTCGCCGTGGCGGTGGCCGCCGACGCGGCGGGCGCGCGCGTCGGCGACCGGATTCCCCGCTGGTACGCGGTGCTGCTGGGGCTGGCGGCGGTCGCGTTCGTCGCGGTCTGCGTGGCGATCGCGCCCGCCGGTGATGTGGCCGATGCCGGGACCGGCGCGCTCCCGCCTCCGGGACTGGTCGTCGCCGTGCTGGTGTACCTGCCCCTGGTGGCGGAGCTGCGCGGGTGGCGCCTGATCGTGGGCGTCGCGGCGGCGGTGACGGTGGCGGGCGCCGCGCTGTACCAGGTCGGTCCCGTCCGGCTGGGCCTGTCGGCGGCGTCGTTGCGCGACGTGCTGGCCGCCGCCGACGCGACGGCACTGACCCCGATGCTCGTGGCCGTCGCCGCGCTCGCGGGTACCGCCTCGGCCGTGCGGTGTGCGGGACGGTTGCGGCGGGCGAGTGGCCGTCCCGGCTGGAGCGCGTCCGCGCTCGCCGCCGCGGGCGCCGCGGGCGTCGCGGCAGCGGTGCTGGGCCCGCAACCGGTGCTGCTGCTCGCCGGTGCGGTGGCGCTGGCCGACTCGGCCCACGCGGTCGGGCAGCGGGTCGCGCGGTGAGACCCGGCTCCCGGGCTCAGGCCATCAGCGCGGCGAGCCCGAACAACACCGCACCGGCCACCGCGAGTCCGGCCAGCGACTTTCCGGGGACGTCGCGCGGCAGCATGCTCTTGTGCTGCTCCTTCCACCACATCAACCCGAACGCGATGCCAATGATCGCGAGGATGACGCCGAAGACGCCCACCATGACGTAACCGATCAACGCCAGCATGCCGGACGTGAACGTCAGCAGGACGGCGGTCGCGAACGCCTTCGCGTCCGAGGCCCCTCCGGCGGAGACGCGGTTGTACACGGGCTGGTACTGGGACTGCTGGGAGGTCACCCGCGTCATCCTAGACGCACGAGCGGCCCGTGAGGCTCTGGTTTCGCGCATCGGGCCGGATATGCTGGCGGCCATGACTACGACGATCCCGTTCACCAGCCGCCACAGCCCCACTCCCGCCTCGGCGGAGCGGGTAGCCGAGGTACTGGCGAAGCCGGGATTCGGAGTCCACTTCACCGACCACATGGTCACGGTGACGTGGACGGCGGAGCGCGGGTGGCACGACGCGGAACTGCGGCCGTACGAACCGGTCACGCTGGACCCGGCCACCGCCGTGCTCCACTACGGCCAGGCCATCTTCGAGGGGTTGAAGGCGTACCGGCAGCCCGACGGGACCGTGAAGGCGTTCCGCCCCGACGCCAACGCGGCCCGCTTCCGCCGCTCGGCCCGCCGGATGGCGATGCCGGAACTGCCCGACGAGTTGTTCCTCGGCTCGATCCGCGAACTGCTCGCCGTGGACGAGCGGTGGGTTCCCACCCGGCAGGGAGACTCGCTCTACCTGCGGCCGTTCCTGATCGCCACCGACGTCGGGCTCGGGGTGAACCACCCGTCGCGCAGCTACCTCTACACGCTGCTCGCCTCGCCCGCGGGCTCCTACTTCGCGGGCGGGGTCAAGCCGGTGAGTGTCTGGCTGTCCACCGACTACACGCGGGCGGCACCGGGCGGTACCGGCGAGGCCAAGTGCGCCGGCAACTACGCCGCCTCGTTCGTGGCCCAGGCGCAGGCCGTGGAGCAGGGCTGTGACCAGGTGGTGTGGCTCGACGCCGCCGAACACCGCTACGTCGAGGAGATGGGCGGGATGAACCTGTTCTTCGTGTTCGGTTCGGGTGCGGACGCCAGGGTGGTCACGCCCGAGCTGAGCGGGGCACTGCTGCCCGGGATCACCCGGGACTCGCTGCTGCGGGTGGCGTCGGACTTCGGCTACCGGGTCGACGAGCGCAAGATCACCACCGACGAGTGGGAGAGCGCGGCGGCGTCGGGCGAGCTGACCGAGGTCTTCGCGTGCGGCACCGCCGCGGTGATCACCCCGGTGGGCCGCGTCAAGCACCCCGGTGGTGAGTTCCGCGTCGCCGACGGCGAGCCGGGTGAGGTGACCATGCGGTTGCGCGCCGAGCTGACCGGGCTGCAGGAAGGCACCCGGCCCGACCCGCACGGCTGGATGCACACCGTGCGCTGAGTGCGACGGCGAGGGCGGCGTCCGCCGGTCCGGGCGCCGCCCCTTCCGCTACTCCGCGAGCCGCGCCGCCATCGTCAGCAGCGGCAGCAGGGCCGCCGCGCCGGTGCCGGAGCCTTCGGCGAAACCGAGATCGAGGACGGGTTCCAGATCGAGGTGTTCCAGCGCCAGCGCGTGGGCGGGCTCGGTCGTGAGGTGGGCCGCGGCCCACCAGGACCGCGCACCCGGGGCGAGTTCCTCGGCCAGCAGCGCGGCGGCACACACGACGAGGCCGTCGAGCAGGACGGGGGTGCGGCGCACGGCGGCCTGCGCGAGGAACCCGGCGAGCGCGGCGACATCGGCCCCGCCCACGGTTCGCAGCAGGTCCATCGGGTCGGTGAGCACGGGCCGCGCCCGCCGCAGCGCGTCGCGCACCGCGCGGGTCTTGCGCATCCAGGCGTGGTCGTCGATGCCGGAGCCACGGCCGACGACGGCGACGGGCTCGGTGCCCGTCAGCGCGGCCACCAGCACCGAGGCGGGGGTGGTGGCACCGACACCCAGTTCGGCGGGCACGAGCAGGTCGGCGCCCGAGTCCACCTCGTCGTCGGCGACTCGCGCACCCGCCCGCACGGCCCGCTCGGCCTCGTCGCCGGTGAGCGCGTCCTCGGTGTCGATCGCCCCCGAGCCGCGCCGGACCGTGAACTCGCCGGCCTCGGCGGCCTCGGCACTGTCGATGCCGACGTCGACCACCCGGATCGCGGTGCCGCTCACGTCCGCCAGCACACCGAGGGGCGTGCCTCCCTGCTCGAGTGCCGCGGCCAGCGCCGGGGTCTGTCCCGGTGTGCGCGCGGAGACGCCGCGCGCCGCGATGCCGTGGTCGGCGGCGAAGACGACGATCCGGGCGCGGCGCGGCGGGGTGGCGTGAGTGGCTCCCTGGCGGGCGGCGAGCCAGTCCCCGAGCGCGTCGAGCGCGCCGAACCGGGGCCGGGTGGTGCTGCGGGGCGTGTCGTCGGGCTGGGTGATCTCGGCGAACTCGATAGGCACCCGCTCACCGTACCGAGCGCGCCGGGTGCCACCGGTGCCGCGCGGGCACCGAGCCCCGGCGGGAGTTCTAGGATCGCGGGATGGCGGAACGGGTTCCGGGGGCGGCGGGTGTGGTGCTGGCCAGCGGTGCGGGCACGCGTGTGGGTGCCGCGACCAACAAGGTGTACCTCCCGCTGGCGGGACGCGCGGTCGTGTCGTGGTCGCTCCGGGCGTTCGCGCGGGTGGCCGGACTCGACACGCTGGTGCTGGTGACCCGGCCGGACGACGACGACCTCGTGCGGCGGGTGTTGCGCGAGGACTTCGACGGCGACATCGAGGTCGAGGTCGTCCACGGTGGATCGACCCGGCAGCGGTCCGAGCTCGCGGCGCTGCGGCACCTGCGTGGGCGCATCGAGTCGGGCGCGATCGACGTCGTGCTGCTTCACGACGGCGCCCGCCCCCTCGTCGGCACCGGGCTGATCGCGGAGGTACTCCGCGTCGCGCGGGAGCACGGGGGTGCGCTGCCCGCTCTGCGCGACGACGACCTCGTGGCGCTGGCCGGTCAGGGTGGGCAGTCGGTGACGGCGGTGGGCGACGACACCCTGGTGCGGGCACAGACTCCCCAGGGCTTCCGCGCCGCCGCCGTACTGGCCGCCTACGAGCGCGCGGAGGCCGAAGGGTTCGTGGGCACCGACACGGCCTCCTGCATGGAGCGCTTCGGCGGGCTGCCGGTGCGCTGGGTGGCGGGCGAGGAACGCAACATCAAGGTCACCTACCCGCACGACCTGGCGCTGGCGGAGCGCGTCCTCGCCCCGGGGGAGTGAGCGGCGCCCCGGGGCGAGGCGGCACTCAGAGGACCGGGCTCCTGGTCAAACCCGGGTCGCGGGTCACGACACCGTCCAGCGCGTCGTCGATGGCTCGCAGCAGGTCCGCCTCGAGCGTCACCCCGGCGGCCTTGACGTTCTCCTGCACCTGCTCGGGACGGGAGGCGCCGATAATGGCGGAGGCCACGTTGTCGTTCTGCAGCACCCACGCCACCGCGAGCTGGGACAGGCTCAGTCCCGCCTGCTCGGCGAGCGGTCGCAGCGACTCCACGGCCTCCAGCACGGGATCGCGGAAGAACGACGACCGCTCGACCATCCGCGCGCCCGTCTCGTCGGCGGCCCTGGACCCGGCGGGCGGCGGCTGTCCCGGCCGGTACTTGCCGGTGAGCACGCCCTGCGCGATGGGCGACCACACGATCTGGCTGAGGCCCTCCCGCTCGCAGGCCGGCACGACCTGCTCCTCGATGACGCGCCAGAGCATGTTGTACTGCGGCTGGTTCGAGACGAACGGGATACGCAGCTCGCGCGCGAGAGCGGCGCCACGGGCGATCTGCTCGGCGTTCCACTCCGACACTCCGATGTAGAGCACCTTGCCCTGCCGGACCAGGTCGGCGAACGCCGTCATGGTCTCCTCGAGTGGCACGGTGTGGTCGAAGCGGTGGGCCTGGTAGAGGTCGAGGTAGTCGGTGCCGAGCCGGTCCAGCGAGGCGTGCGCGGACTCCATGATGTGTTTGCGCCCGAGGCCCTTGTCGTTCGGGCCGCCCGGCCCGGTGGGCCAGAAGACCTTGGTGAAGATCTCCAGGCTTTCCCTGCGCTGCCCCGCGAGCCCCCGGCCGAGCACCGATTCCGCCGCGGTGTTCGCGTAGACATCGGCCGTGTCGAATGTCGTCACGCCCGCGTCGAGCGCGGCTCTGATGCAGGCGTGGGCCTGCTCCTCCTCCACCTGGGACCCGTGGGTCAGCCAGTTTCCGTACGAGATCTCACTGACGGAGAGGCCACTGCGGCCGAGACGGCGAAACTTCATGCCCGTCAGCCTAACCACGATTCATTTCGCAAAGCTAACGACTTGCCACCCGTTCGATGAGCGCGACCGGCGCGGTGGCCGGGGCCGGTCTACGCTCCGCTGCAAATATATCACGCACAGTGCCCGAACGGTGGCGGTGTGTTCTACGTCAGGAGGTTCACATGACTCGGCTGCGTGCCGCGCTCACCGCCACGGTTCTCACCGCGTCCGCGCTCGCGGGCGGGCTCGGCGTCGCCTCGGCGGCTCCCGAACGGCCCGGTGGCGCCGACGGTTCCCTCACCGCGGCGGGGGAGACGTGCCGGTTCGGCGGTGCGCGCACGAGCGGACGCCCGCCCTCGGCTCTCACCCTCGACGCGGCCAGCGTGAACCGCACGATCCGCTGCAGCGGCGGTGCCAGGGTGCGGCTCGACCGTAGCCCCCGTTTCCTCTTCCACGACGGCTCGGGCAGGGCGACGGTCCGGAACGTGCGGGTGAGCGTGACGGCGATGGGCGTCACCTGCACCTACGCGACACCCCGGCTGACGGCGGGGCGCCAGGGCGGCTCGCGCACCTACGTCGCGCGCGGGGTCAGGGTCGGCAACGTGGGCGGCGGCTTCGTCTGCCCCGGCTCGGCCACCGCCGACGTCCGGTTCAGCTTCCGCTGAGCGGCACCACCTAGTCGATCTTCTCGCCCGGCTTCACCCGCGGCTTGGGGACGCGGAGCTTGCGGAGCTGGCTGGCCCGGACGAAGGAGTACCAGCCGATCGAGGCGCCGCGCACGTTCTCCTTGGGGAACTTCAGCCGCACCTGCTTGGCGATACGCCTGCCGTTGAGGAAGCCCTCCACGATCATGCCGAGCAGCATCACCGTGGTGAGCAGCGTCGCGTACTGCTGCACCGCCACGACCGGGATCAGCAGGGTGATGAACACGAGGATGGCCAGCGGCATGAACAGGCCGAGGACGTTGCGCCGTGAGTCGACCAGGTCGCGCACGTACGCCTTGACCGGCCCCCGGTCCCTCGGCAGGAGGTAACGCTCGTCACCCGCGAGCATGCGTTCCCGGCGTTCGCGCGCGGCGGCGCGGCGCTCGTTCTTGCTCACGGGGTTCTTCTTCCGCAGCTCCCGGCTGCGCCGGATGGCCTCCCTGGTCGTCCGGGGCGGAGGCGCGACCGGGCCGCGCCGCCTGCCCTCGGCCTCCCGCCGCCGCGGCGTGGGGCGGCCCTTGCCCGGGGTGTAGCCCTTGTGGGGCGACGACGCCGAGTCGGTGTCGACGTCAGTGCCGCCACTGTCGCCACCGACCTCGGTGACGTCGGCCTCTTCGGTGCTGGAACGACGCAGGAACCTCACTTCACCAGGGTATTGCAGCGCACACTCCGCATGTTCATCCGGGCGGAAAATGTGTCACCATGGACTGTGGGAACAGAACGGGTGTCCGGTGTGTTGGAGCCGGTACCCGCCTGAACCAAGACCGTGAGGGAGAGTCATGACGACCGCTGAGCAGACCGGCAACACCTCCGCCGACGCCGGCGAGGCCACCCACGGCGTCATCCTGACCGACGCCGCGGCCTCCAAGGCGAAGGCTCTGCTCGACCAGGAGGGCCGGGACGACATGCACCTGCGCATCGCCGTGCAGCCCGGCGGCTGCGCCGGTCTGCGCTACCAGCTCTTCTTCGACGAGCGCACCCTGGACGGCGACCTGTTCCGGGACTTCGGCGGCCTGCAGGTGGCCGTGGACCGGATGAGCGCACCGTATGTCGAGGGCGCGCAGATCGACTTCGTCGACAGCATCGAGAAGCAGGGCTTCACCATCGACAACCCCAACGCGGGCGGCTCGTGCGCCTGCGGTGACTCGTTCCACTGAGCCGGGCCACACCGGTAGTCAACTGATCCTCTCCGCTCCCAGGGGCGTTCCGGCCGGTGCCGGACGACTCTGGGAGCGGTGTGGTGTGGCGTGCGGCACAATCGAGCGTCGTGAACTCTCCCGCCTCCCGCATCGCGGTCTGCGGCAGCATCGCCACCGACCACCTCATGCACTTCCCCGGCCGGTTCGCCGACCAGTTCGTCGCGGATCAACTGCACCGGGTCTCGCTGAGCTTCCTCGCCGACGACCTGGTGGTTCGCAGGGGTGGGGTGGGCGCCAACATCGCTTTCGGCCTCGGCGTGCTCGGAGCTGATCCCGTGCTCGTGGGTGCGGCGGGCCCCGACTTCGCCGACTACGACTCGTGGCTGCGCCGCCACGGCGTCGACACCGCTGGAGTCCATCTCTCCGAGGTCGCGCACACCGCCCGGTTCGTGTGTACCACCGACGACGACCTGTGCCAGATCGCCACCTTCTACGCGGGGGCGATGAGCCAGGCGCGGGAGATCGAACTGGCGCCGGTGGCGGACCGGGTTGGCGGGCTGGGGCTCGTGATGATCAGCCCGGACGACCCCGACGCGATGCTGCGGCACGCGGCGGAGTGCCGCTCGCGCGGCTACCGTTTCGCCGCCGACCCGTCGCAGCAGCTCGCCAGCATGGACGGCGCCCAGACCCGCGCGTTCGTGGCAGGTGCGGCCTACCTGTTCAGCAACGACTACGAGTGGGACCTGCTGCTGCGCAAGACCGGGTGGAGCGAGGACGACGTCCTGGCCCGCGTGGGCCTGCGGATCACCACGCACGGTGCCGACGGCGTCGAGATCGTGGATCGCGACGGTCTCGCGCTGCGGGTGGCCGCCGTACCCGCCCGCGAGACCACGGACCCGACCGGGGTGGGTGACGCCTTCCGCGCCGGGTTCCTCGCGGCGCGGCACCGCGGCCTGTCACTCGAACGGTCGGCGCAGTTCGGCTGCCTCGTCGCGGTCGGTGTGCTGGAGACCGTGGGCACTCAGGAGTGGACGTTCGACCCGGAGGTCGCGTTCGGCCGTCTGCGCGCGGCGTACGGGGCCGGGGCCGAGGCCGAGATCAGGGCCGCGCTCACCCAGCCGGGGGGCCGGCGAGCGTAACGGCGGGCCCGTGCCGCGCGACTTTGCCCCGGATCAGGGGCGAGGAGGCACGATGTCGCATCCGCTCGAACCCGCCGCCGTGGCGCCGCTGCGCGACCGCCTGAGCGGTCCCGTCGTCACTCCGGCCGATGCCGGGTACGAGGACACCCGCGCGGTGTTCAACTCCATGGTCACCGCGCGGCCCCAGGCCATCGCGCGGTGTACGAGTCCTGGCGATGTCACGGAGGCGCTGGCCTTCGCCCGGGAGACCGGCCTTGAGGTCGCGGTCCGCGGCGGCGGGCACAGCGTGTCGGGCGCCAGTCTGGCCGACGGTGGGCTGGTACTCGACCTGCGCCCGCTGAACCGGGTGAGCGTGGATCGCGAGCGTGGTCTCGCCGTGGCGGCCGGGGGCGCGAACTGGGGCGATTTCGACCGGGCGACCCAGCCCGACCACCTCGCCACGACCGGTGGGCGGGTGTCCACCACCGGCGTGGCCGGGCTCACCCTCGGCGGCGGGTCCGGCTGGCTGGAACGCCGGTTCGGCCTCGCCTGCGACAACCTCGTCGCCGCGGAACTGATCACAGCCGACGGCCGCCACGTCCACACCGACGAGCGGAACCGTTCCGAGCTGTTCTGGGCGCTGCACGGAGGCGGGGGCAATTTCGGGGTGGCGACCGAGCTGACCTTCGCGGTGCATCCCCTGCCGGAGTTCGCCATCGCCATGCTGCTGTGGCCCGCCGAGGACGGCCTGGAGATCGCCCAGCGTTACCGGGCCCTGCTGACCGGCGCACCGGACACCGTGGGCGGCGGGCTGGTGTTTCTGACCGGGCCGCCCGAGGATTTCGTGCCGGACGCGCTGGTGGGCAGGCTCTGTTGCATGGCACTGCTCACCTATGCCGGGCCGGAGACCGAGTTGCGGGAGTTCGCCGCGCCCCTGTTCGCCGCCGAGCCACGCGGGCAACTGGTCACCGGCCTGCCCTACGCGGAGTTCCAGCACATGCTCGACGACCCGCCCGGCCAGCGCAACTACTGGTCGGACGAGAACCTGACCTCGCTGCCGGACGAGGCGCTGCGGCGCTTCTGTGACCACGCGAGGGACATGCCGGTGCCGTCGGCGTCGCAGCAGTGGCTCTTCCCGTGGGGCGGAGCCGTGGCACGCGGC
Source organism: Saccharomonospora piscinae (assembly GCF_005862235.1). GTDB lineage: Bacteria > Actinomycetota > Actinomycetes > Mycobacteriales > Pseudonocardiaceae > Saccharomonospora > Saccharomonospora piscinae. The sequence goes on from NZ_VCEK01000004.1 coordinate 177,844, forward strand.
CAGGAGTGGCCGGGCTTCGACCGTGGCGCCGCGTGGGCGGTCCACCCCTTCGGCGTCTACGCCGATCCCGCCGACGACGCCAGGGTGCGCGCGTGGTCGCGCGAGCTGTGCGCCGCCGTCCGGCCCTGGGGAACGGGGGATACCTACCTCAACTTCATCGGCGACGAGGGGCAGGACCGGATCGTCGCCGGATACGGTGAGCGCAACTACCGCAGGCTCGCCGAGGTCAAGGCCGAGTACGACCCGGACAACGTCTTCCACCGGTGGCACGCCATCGTGCCCGCCACCGGGGGTACGGCGTTCGCGGGCACGCGGTGAGCCCGCCGTTCATAGGACGCCGCACCGTACGGGGTCTGCTGGACGGGCACGGTCGCGCAGGATCGCCCGGTGTATCCGCCGGGCCGCGGCCCCGGGCTCGACACCGAGGTCCGTCGCCAGCGCGCGGCGCAGGCGGGTGAACGCCGCGAGCGCGTCGGCGCTTCTGCCCTGCTCGTGCAGCGCCCGCATCAGCAGGGTGACCACCGGCTCGCTGTGCGGGAACAACGCCGCCGAGGACTGGAGTTCGTCGACCGCCTCGGCCTGCCTGCCCAGGCTCAGCTGGAGTTCCGCCTTGCGCTGCGACAGCGCACTGCGGCGTTCGGTGAGCCGCAAGCGCTCCAGCTCCGCGAACGGACCGGGCAGCCCGGCCAGCGGCTCACCGCGGAACAGTCCCAGCGCACGGGAGTACTCGGCCACCGCGGTCGCCAGATCACCGGCGCGCAGCGCGGCGCCGGCCTCGGCCACCACCGCGTCGAGCCGCGTGGTGTCCAGCCGGACATCCGCTCCGAGCAGGCGGTAGCCGCAGCGATCCCGCGCGATCACCGACTCCGCCGCCCCGTTCCCGCAGCGCAGGCCACGGCGCAGCCGGTAGACGTAGACCGGCACGACGTTGCCGAGCGGTGGTTCCGTGCCCCAGACGTCGGCGAGCAGCGTTGCGCTGCTGACGGTGTGGTCGCAGCGGGACGCCAGCGCGGCCAGCACCGCCTGCTGCCGCAGCGGGCCGAGATCGAGTGTGACCGAGCCCGACCGCGCGTGCAGCGGGCCGAGCAGCCCGAGTTCGAGGCGGGGCCCCGTGACCTCAGCGGGGCGCGATGACACCGTGTCGCGGGCGAGGGCGGCCCGGTGGCGTGGCGTCACGATCCCGTGGTCGAAGGCGTACACGATGGCGGCACACCGGTCCCGCAGCCCGAGCACGTCGAGAACTGCCCGCACATGCCGGGTGACGGTGTCGCCGGAGAGACCGAGCGCCGAGGCGATCTCCTGATCGTCGAGCCCGCGCCCCACGGCACGCAGCACCGCGAGCTGCCTCGCCGAGAGGGAACGCCGCGCGGGCGATGCTGACGGCGTCGGGCTTGCGAAACTGAGCGACATAGCGGTCTCCCTGCGTCACCGGCCTGCCGTGCCGGACGGTGCGGCACGTGTCACCGAGGGTGGGTCCGCGCCGGGCGGAGGAACAGGCCAGTGACCGGCCATTGGTGGCCGGTGACGCGCTACTCTTCGTTCTCCTCCGGCTACGCGGAACGAAAGGTCGCCTTGTCCAGCAACTTCGGTGCCCAGCTCCGGTCGCGGCGGCGCGAGGCCGGGCTGACCCAGGAACAGTTGTCGGAACGTTCGGGCGTCGGTGTGCGCACGATCCGCAGGCTGGAGACGGGGGAGCGGGCGGCACCGCGCACGAACACCGTCCGGCTGCTCGCCGACGCGCTCGGGCTGCCCGCCGCCGGTCGCGACGCGCTCCTGGCCGCCGCGCTGGGCACCGAAGCCCCCGCTGCGGAGCCCTCTGAGGCACCCCCGGTTCCGGCGGAGCCCGCCCCGGAGCGGGGTGCTCCCACCACCACGCCACACCGACCACGCCCCGCACCGCCCACCGCGCTGGCCGAGGCGCTGAGCGAGCTCGCGGCAGCGGTGGGCAGCCGCTGGCGTCGCGAGGAGGAGCAGCGCCAGGTGCAGGACCCGTTCCCCCTGCCGGTGCGGTGGGAGTCGGCGGCAGAGGATCTCAGCGACCACTCGGCCAACGTCCACCGCGTCCCGCCCGGCGAAACGGCACCGCCCGTGGTGCTGCACGGTGGGCTCGCGGACGTGGCACCGGTCTACCGGGGCCTGCCGTCGGGCAGGCTCGTGGTGCTCGGCCGCGAAGGGTCGGGCAAGACCATCCTCACCCTGCGCCTCGCGCTCGATCTGCTGGCGGCCCGGGAACCCGGCGACCCGGTGCCGGTCGTGGTCGGGATGAGCTCGTGGGACCCGACGGCCCAGGCGCTGCGGGACTGGCTCACCGAGCAGCTGCTCCGGGACTTCCCGGGCCTCGCCGGAAGACACGGTGGGAGCACGCTGGCCGGCGCACTGGTCGAGGCCGATCTCGTGGTGCCCGTGCTCGACGGGTTCGACGAGATCGGGCAGGGCCTGCGCCGGACCGCCCTGCGCGAACTCAACGCCAGCCCGCTGCCACTGCTGCTGACCAGCAGGCCCGCCGAGTACGCCGACGCCGTGGCCGGTACCGACGTGCTCACCTCCGCCGCCGTGATCGAGCTGCGGGACCTCGACGTGGCCGACGTGGCGAACTACCTGCCCCGCACCGCACGTAAGGCCGCCGACGGCGGCACCGTCTGGGAGCCCGTGCTGGGGCGCCTGCGCGAGTCGCCGCCGGATCACGCCGCGGCCACCCTCGCTGCCGTGCTGAGAACGCCACTGATGGTGGGGCTCGCCCGCACCGTCTACAGCGACGGTCCCGGCCGCGACCCGGCGGAGCTGCTGGACAGCACACGCTTTCCCGACGCGGCGACCCTCGAAGCGCACCTGTTCGACAGCTACCTGCCCACCGTGTACCGCGACCGGCCAGAACAGGCGCGGCGGCGGCGCTGGGACGGCCGCCGGGTGCCGTACTGGCTGGGCTACCTCGCGCACCACCTCGACCGGCTCGGCAGGCGGGACCTCGCCTGGTGGCAGCTCGCCGACAGCCTCGGAACGTCGTCGCGCATGTTCGTGATGGGAGTCGTGACCGGTGTCGGCGTGGGGCTGGTGGAGTGGGTGTTGTCGGGCATCATGGGCGTCCTCTATCTCGGCTCGGCCTACACCCCGGCACTGTTCTTCGGCGCCGAGTTCCAGGACGCGGTCCACGTCATGCTGGCCGCCGGACTGACCTTCGCGGTGATCCACGGCCTGGCGGTCGTGTTCGGCCGGGCGAACCTCGCGCCCCACCGTGCGCGCGTGCGCATTCGGGGGGCGCCCGCACGCGACATCGCGACAGTGCTGGCGCGAGTCCGGCTCGGCCTGCTCGCCGGGCTCGCGTTCGGGCTCGGTTCCGGGGTGATCTGGGGCGTCATCACGTGGGTCGGGTCGGGCAGCCGCGAGTCGCTGCTGGCCGGGCTGATCAACGCCGTGGTGATGGCCGTCGCGTTCGCCCCCGCGGCGGGGCTGGCCTTCGGACTGGCCGCGACGCTGGAGAGTCCGCTCGACCTCACCTCCGCGGCCAGGCCGGGGGAACTCCTGCGCACCAACCGCGGCACGGTGCTCGGTCTGGTCGGACTCGTGGCGCCGGTGTTCGGACTGGCCGTGGCGCTGGGAGGCGGAGCCGCGGTGGCCCTGTTGGAAGGCCCGCTCGGCACCTTGAACTACCGGTTCGAGCACGCACTGCTCTGGGGCGTGGTAGGCACCGTCGGCGGGGGCCTCGGCTACGCGCTCTGCCTGACGGCCTGGGGGCAGTGGCTGATCTTCGCGCGGTTCTGGCTGCCCCTGACCGGTCGGCTGCCGTGGGGGCTGTTCGCGTTCCTCGACGACGCCTACCGGCGGGGCGTGCTGCGCCAGGCCGGTGCCGTCCACCAGTTCCGGCACGCCACACTGCACGACCACCTCAGCCGGGTGTACCGGGAGCGAGAACGCTCCTGACGCGCGGGTTCATCGGCATTTCATCGCTCCGGTCTAGCCTCAGCCGCACTCGACCGGGCCTGGGGAGGACGTTCATGCGAACCGTCACCACACGCGCGCTGACCGCGCTCACCGCCGTCCTGCTCGCGGGCCTCGGCGCGGTGGCCGGAGCACCGGGCGCTGGTGCCGCGCCCGTGCCGGACTGCCCGGCCACGATGCTGTTCGAGGTCGGCGGAGCGGGCGACGGGCAGGGACTGGTGTGGGACACCGTCAACGCCGCGCTCCCGGAGGCCGTCGAGGCCGAGAAGATCGTCTACCCGGCCGAGATGGCCCCGTTTCCCGGTCACACCCGGTCGATGGACGAGTCCGTGGCCGAGGGGATGGCGACGCTCGACGCCGCCGTGCGCGACGTCCACGCGCGCTGCGCGGACTCCGACATCCTGGTGACGGGATACTCACTCGGCGCGCTCGTCGCGGGCAACGCACTGGAGGCGCTGGCCACCGACGGCGCCGTCGCCCCCGAGCGGCTGCGGGGCGTGCTCTACGGCGACCCCCGCAGGCCCGGCGATCCGTCGGCGGGGCCCAACGGCAGCGGCGACGGCGGTGCGGGCGGTGTGGCGACCACCATCCCCACGTTCGCCGCCGGCCTGACACTGGAGGGCCCCCGGCCGGACTACGGCGACGTGATCGTGCGGCAGGTGTGCAACCAGAACGACGGCATCTGCACCTCGGCCAACCCGTTCACCAACGCGCTGGCCTTCGCCAACGGCTGGGCCGGATACCTGGGCGGGGACCACCGCTACGACCTCGACCCACTCCGCGACGTGGCCTTGCCGGACCAGTTCCACCGGCAGAGCCCGAAGGTGCCGTACGGCCCACCACTGCCCCTCGACCTGCCCAATCCGCGCGAACTCGCGAACGGGAACCCGGAACTGTCCCGCCAGATCGTCGATCAGCTCCGCGACGGACTGCGGACCGCCCTGGGGCCCGCGTTGTGCGAGCGGCTCGCCGAGCGGCTGCCCTGGCTGGTGCGGCTCTGACGCCTGGCCCGGTGCTGCCGGGAGCGGCCGTGGGCGCCGTGCTGGGAGTGCCGCTGTTCGTCGGCGCCCTGCTCGCGGCCCGGTTCCTGCGGGAGGGCCGCACGGCGCTCGGCCTGCTGTTCCTGCTGGTCGCGCTGGCGCCGCTGGCCTACGTGTGCTGGGATGCGCTCGGCGCGCGCCGACGCTCGCGGGGCGAGCGCACCGCGAGCCCGGCCTGCGTGGTGGCCGCCGTTCTGCTGGCGGCGGCCACCGTCGCGCTCGTCGTCGCGGTGTTGACCTAGAGCTTCACCGGGTAGTGCGGCTCGGGCACGTCCGGCTTGATCCGGTGCTCGATGAAGATGCCGTGCCAGATCATGAACACGAGCAGTGCCCACAGCCTCCTGCTGTGGTCGAGGGTGCCGTCGCGGTGCTCGTCCAGCATGGCCAGCACGGCGCGCTTGTCGAGCAGCTCGTCGGTCTTCGAATCGGTGATGATCCCGCGGGCCCAGTCGTACATGTCGGTGCGCAGCCAGTGCCGGATCGGCACCGGGAAGCCGAGCTTGCGCCGGTTCAGCACGTGCGCGGGCACGATCCCGTCGAGGGCCCGCCGCAGCGCGAACTTGGTGGTCTCCCGCGTGATCTTCTGGTCGAGCGGCACACTCGACGCGACCCGGAACACCTCGGAGTCCAGGAACGGCACCCGCAGCTCCAGCGAGTTGGCCATCGTCATCTTGTCGGCCTTGACGAGGATGTCGCCCCGCAGCCACGTGAAGAGGTCGACGTGCTGCATCCGCGCCACCGGGTCCCAGCCCTGGGAGAGCCGGTACCACGGCTCGGTGACGTCACGGTGCCCGACGCCGTCGCGGAACGTCCGCAGCAGCGGGCGGAGCTGGTCGTCGCGGAACAGCCGGGCGTTGCCGTAGTAGCGCTCCTCCAGCGACAGCGCGCCCCGGCGCAGCAGGTCCTTGCCCCGCGTGCCCTCCGGGATCATCGTCGACGCCTTGCCGATGAGCTTGCGGACCCCGCCCGGCACCTTCTCGAAGGGAGCGAGCGACAGCGGCTCGCGGTAAATGGTGTAGCCGCCGAACAACTCGTCCGAGCCCTCGCCCGACAGCACCACCTTCACGTGCTTGCGGGCCTCGCGCGCGATGAACCACAGCGGGACCAGTGCCGGGTCGGCCACCGGGTCGTCCAGGTACCACACGATGAGCGGAAGTGTGTCCATCATCTCCTCGGCGGAGACGGTGCGGACCACGTGCTTGACGCCGATCGCGGCGGCGGACTCGGCCGCGACGTCCACCTCGGAGTAGCCCTCGCGCTCGAACCCGGTGGTGAAGGTGATCAGGTTCGGGTTGTGCTCCTTGGCCAGCGCGGCGATGGCGGTGGAGTCGATGCCGCCGGACAGGAACGCGCCCACCGTCACGTCCGCGCGCATGTGCTTGGCCACGGAGTCGCGCATCACCTCCGCGATCCGCTCGTGCAGACCGGCCACCTGCGCGGGGCCCGACACCGGCTCGGCGCGGAACTCGGGGGAGAAGTACCGCTCGGTCTTCAGCTCGCCGCCGGGCGCGACGGTGAACGACGTGCCCGACTCGATGCGGCGCACGCCCTGGTGCAGTGACTCGGGCTCCGGCACGTACTGCAGCGTCAGGTAGTGCTGCAACGCCGTGCGGTCCAGCTCCTCGGCCACTCCGAGCGTGGCCGACAGCTCCAGCAGGCTCTTCTTCTCGCTGGCGAACGCCACGCCGTTCGGGCCGGTCGAGTAGAACAGCGGCTTGATGCCGAACGGGTCGCGCGCGCCGAACAGCACGCCGCGTTCCGAGTCCCAGATCAGGAACGCGAACATGCCGCGCAGCCTGCCGACGGCGGCGGGGCCCATGTGGTGATAGGCCGCGACGATCGCCTCGGTGTCCCCCTCGGTGGTGAAGGTCGCACCGTGCTCGCGCGCCAGCTCCTCGCGCAGTTCGAGGTAGTTGTAGATCTCACCGTTGAAGTTGATGGTGTAGCGGGTGGGGTTGTCCTCGGGACCCCACGTCAGCGGCTGGTGGGAGTGTTCGAGGTCGATGATGGCCAGCCGGTTGAAGCCGTAGACGATCTCGCCCGAGGCCCAGGTGTCGGTCTCGTCGGGACCACGATGCCGCTGGCAGCGCAGCGCTCGACCCACGGCGTCCCTGGCGTTCGCCGCGTCTTGTTCACTGCCACAGACCAGTCCAAGCAGGCCGCACACGCCTTCTCACACACCTTTTGTTCGTCAACGCCGGAGTCCTCAGTCGCAAAGTATGCCGGGGAAGGCGGTGACGCCGCCGTCCCGGGTCTGGGCTAGAGTCCCATGCGTTGGAAGGATCGGGCGAGGAGGCATCACGGAGTGGGCGTTCCACAGCGCACCCGGGGCACACGACGGGGCAGGGCAGGCAAAATCGCCGCGCTCGGTGGCCTCGTCGCACTGACGGCGACCGGTTGTTCGGGCGAGGAGATCCTGCGATTCGGCTGGCCCGGCGGGGTGACGCCGGAAGCCGAGCAGATGCGCAACCTCTGGACCTGGTCGGTCGTGGCCGCGCTGGTCGTCGGCGTGATCGTGTGGGGCCTCATCTTCTGGACGATGGCGTTCCACCGCAGGAAGAAGGGCTCGACCGAGGCGCTGCCGAGGCAGTTCCAGTACAACGTGCCGCTCGAACTCTTCGTCGTCGTGCTGCCGATCGTCATGGTCTGCGTTCTCTTCTTCTTCACCGTGGTCACCGAACAGTCGGTGCTCGCGGAGGAGGAGGACCCGGACGTGGTCGTCGACGTGACGGCGTTCCAGTGGAACTGGGAGTTCGCCTACCCCGACGCGGAGACGCCCGACGGGCAGCCCGTCAACACGGTCGGCAGCTCCAGCGAGATCCCGCTGCTCGTGCTGCCCACCGACCGGCGGATCCAGTACAACCTGGAGTCCACCGACGTCATTCACTCCTTCTGGGTGCCGGAGTTCCACTTCAAGCGTGACGTGATGCCGCACCCGGACAAGAACAACCAGGACAACACCTTCCAGAACACCATCGACAGGGAAGGTGCCTTCGTCGGCCGCTGCGCCGAGCTGTGCGGCAGCTACCACTCGATGATGAACTTCGAGGTCAGGGCGTTGTCCCCGGACAAGTTCGACCGCTACCTCGAACTGCGCACGCAGGTGAACCCCGAGACGGGCCAGCCGAACTCGGCGGCGCAGGCGCTGAGCATCATGCAGGGCGAGGGTTGCGACGAGCAGCTGTGCGACCCGTTCGCGACGACCACGAGCCCGTTCTCGACGGACCGCACGGCGCGCACCGCGTCCGGCTGAGCGGCGTCGAGAAGTGACCCAGCGATCGAGTAAGAAGGACACACGCTCATGAAGGTCGAAGCCCGGGTTTTCGACATCGTCGCGATCTTCGGTTTCGTCGTCGCGATCATCTATGCGGTGCTCACCGGCAACATGACCGAGGACGGGGTCGAACCCATCGGTACGGTGGCGCTCATCCTGTCGGGTGGGCTGGCGCTGCTGGTCGGGAGTTACTTCCGGTTCGTCGCCCGGCGCATCGAGCCCCGGCCCGAGGACCACGAGGACGCCGAGATCAGCGACGGCGCCGGGGACCTGGGTTTCTTCAGCCCCGGTAGCTACTGGCCGGTCGGGGTCGCCGCCGCCGCCGCGCTGGCCGGTGTCGCACTGGCGTTCTTCCAGGTGTGGCTGATCATCGTCAGCGGTGTCGCGCTGCTCATCGCCATCGGCGGCCTGGTGTTCGAGTACCACACCGGGCCAGGCCACCACTGACCGTCGTTTTCCGCACGAAGGGCGGGGTTTCCGGTTCGCCGGTCCCCGCCCTTCGTGCGTCGTGCCAGGGTCAGGCGCGTGCGATCCAGCGGCCGAGCAGCTCGGCGGTGGCTCCGGAGTCGACGGCCGTTGTGGCCAGCTGTAGCCCCGCACGCAGGTCCTCGGTGAGGTCACCGGAGAACCCCGCGTACGCGGCGAGGGCGCCTGCGGCGTTGAGCAGGACGGCATCCCGAACCGGGCCCGGCTTGCCGTGGACCAGGTCCCTGACGACCTCGGCGTTGGCCGCCGCGTCGCCACCACGTAGTGCGTCGGGGTCGGCCGCCGGGATACCCAGGGCGGCGGGATCGACGGTCTCGGTGCGGATCTCACCGCCGGAGACGAGCCAGGCGGTGCTCGTGGTGGTCGTGGTGAGCTCGTCGAGGCCGTCGTCGCCCCGCACCAGCAGCACGCTGTGGCCGCGCCGGGCGTAGACCTCGGCCAGCACCGGCGCCTTGTCCGCGTAGGCGCACCCGATGAGGCCCGCGGTGGGTTGCGCGGGGTTGGTCAGCGGACCGAGCAGGTTGAACGCCGTCGGTACGCCCAGCTCGCGGCGAGGTGGCCCGGTGTGCCGGTAGGCCGGGTGGAAGGCGGGCGCGAAGCAGAACCCGATGCCGAGTTCCTCGACACAGCGCCGCACTTCCTCGGGCGTGGCCTCGATGGTGACGCCGAGTTCCTCCAGCACGTCGGCGGCGCCGGACTTCGACGAGGCGGCCCGGTTCCCGTGCTTCACCACAGGGGTTCCGGCGGCGGCGACCACCAGCGACGTCATGGTGGAGATGTTCACCGAGCCCTTGCGGTCGCCGCCGGTTCCCACGATGTCGACCGTGCGTACGGCCAGCTCGACCCGGTTCGCGTGCGCCAGCATGGCGCGTGCCATCCCCGAGATCTCGGCGGCGGTCTCGCCCTTGGCGCGCAACGCCACCGCGAACCCCGCGATCTGGGCCGGGGTGGCCTCGCCGGACATCACCCGGTCCATGGCCCACGCCGTGGCGTCCTCGGACAGGTCGGTGCGCTCGATGAGCTGGTTGAGGACGGTGGGCCAGGTGTGTTCAGCCATGGTGGTCTCCGGGCCGCCGGGCGAGCGGCTCGTCCGGCGGGTCGTCTGCCGGGGCGCTGGGGCTCCGGTGAGTCGTGATCGTCACAGTTCGGGGCTTGTCGGGCCCCGGTTCGCGCTCAGCGGCCGAGCCCGCCCGGCACGGCGACGCCGGTGTTGCGCAACACGTCCGCCACCGTCTCGGCTGCGGTCAGCGGGTCGAGCGGGTGAACCAGCACGGCCTCGGCCTGTGACCAGGTGGCGAGCCACTGGTCGTCCCTGCGCCGTACGGCCACCACGATAGGCGGGCAGTCGTCCAGTTCGTGCTTGAGCTGGCGGGTGAGACCCATGCCACCCGTGGGCTGCGCCTCACCGTCGAAGATCCCGAGGTCGATCTCGCCCGAGTCCATCTCGGCGATCACGTCGGCCACGTTGTCGGCCTCGACATAGGTGACTTTTCCCAGGTCGGTGGCGGGTCGCCTGCCGACCGCGTTGATGATCGAGTCGCGCACCGCCGCCTTGTGGCTGAAAACGAGGATCTTCTTCGCCTGCCCGGTCATCTCCGCGTCCTTTGCCTCGGGGGTGGTGACGCGCTTCATGCTATCGGGCGGAAGGGCCCGGTACCCAGCGGGTTCAGGTGCCTTTCGGTAGCGTTTTCGCTTCGTGCACGACCGTCCGTAGGACCCGATCTGCGACGCCCGGTCGAGGGGAGACATAATGCGAGCCGTGACAACGGCAGCTCCTTCCATCAGCCAGCGAGTGCACTCGCTCAACCGGCCGAACATGGTCAGCGTCGGCACGATCGTGTGGCTGTCCAGCGAGCTCATGTTCTTCGCTGGGCTGTTCGCGATGTTCTTCACGGTCAAGGCGCAGAACGAGTCCGGCATCTGGCCCCCGGCCAACCCGGCGACCGGCGAGCCGATCCACCTCGACATCGCGTACGCGCTGCCGTTCACCATCATCCTGGTGGCGTCGTCGTTCACCTGCCAGTTCGGCGTGTTCGCCGCCGAGCGCGGTGACGTCTTCGGGCTCCGCCGCTGGTATCTCATCACCCTGCTCATGGGCACGGTCTTCGTCGCCGGTCAGGTCGGTGAGTACATCACGCTGATCAGCGAGGGCGTGACGATCCCGTCCGGCGCCTACGGCACGGTGTTCTACATGACCACCGGCTTCCACGGGCTGCATGTCATCGGCGGTCTGATCGCGTTCGTCTTCCTGCTGGTCAGGACGAAGCTGAGTAAGTTCACGCCGGCGCAGGCGACGTCGGCGATCGTGGTCTCCTACTACTGGCACTTCGTCGACATCGTGTGGATCGGGCTGTTCGCGGTGATCTACATCGTTCCCTGACCTCGAAGTATCCGGCCGAACTGACAGCAAGGGTTGCCGCAGAAGATGATCTTCAAGAAGAAGCCCGGCGCCGCCGAGGAGAGGCGGGCTGGCCGCCGTACGAAATTCCGCCGCAGGATGGCCGGAACGTTGGCGCTCGGGGTCGCGCTACTGAGCGCGGGCGGCCTCTATGCCGTGTTCGCGCCCGAGCCGCAGACCGCGCAGGCGCAGGAGGATCCCGCCCTGATCCGTAAGGGTGAGCAGATCTACAACAACACCTGCATCTCCTGCCACGGCGAGAACCTGCAGGGCGTCGAGAACCGTGGGCCGAGCCTGATCGGTGTCGGCGAGGCGTCCGTGTACTTCCAGACCTCCAGTGGCCGGATGCCGATGGCCCGCCAGGAGGCGCAGGCGTCGCGCAAGCCCGCCAGGCTGTCGCCGGAGGAGATCGACGCGCTGGGCGCCTACATCCAGGCCAACGGCGGTGGCCCGCAGCGGCCCGAGGAGTCGGGTGCCGCGCTGCGCGGCTCCAACCCCGCGCGGGGGGCGGAACTCTTCCGGCTCAACTGCGCCTCCTGCCACAACTTCACGGGGCAGGGTGGCGCGCTGTCCGCGGGCAAGTACGCCCCGGCGCTCGGCCCCGCGTCGGAGGAGGAGATCTACACCGCGATGCAGAGCGGGCCGCAGAACATGCCGAAGTTCTCGGACCGCCAGATCTCCCCCGAGGAGAAGCAGGACATCATCGCGTACGTGAAGTCGGTCGCCGACGGCAACAACTCGCCCGGCGGTAACGGTCTGGGCGGGCTCGGGCCCGCCTCGGAGGGCGTCATCGCCTGGGTTGTCGGCATCGGCGCGCTGGTGGGTGCCACCCTCTGGATCGGATCGAGGGCTTAGCGCATGCGGACGGCCGAGGACAAGGGGCTGACGGGGCTGACGCCCGGCACGCGGAGTACAGCGAGGCAGGTTCACACAACATGAGTAGCGGTAACGGGCCGGAGCAGCGGCCGAGCGACGAGCAACTCGCGGGCATGAGCCGCGAGGAACTCGTGCGGCTCGGTGCGAGGCTGGACGGGGTCGAGATCGTCAACTACCCCGAGCCGTGGCCGGTCAAGGACACGAAGGCCGAGAAGCGGGCCCAGCGCGTGATCGCGTTGTGGTTCGTCCTCGCGACCCTGGCGGGACTGGCGTTTCTGGGCGCCCTGATCTGGTGGCCCTCGGAGTACGTCCCGCCGTCGGACGAGGGACATTCCCTCTACAGCCTGTACACGCCCGCCCTCGGGATCACGCTGGGTGTGTCGGTGCTCGCCCTGTCGATCGGCATCCTGCTCTACACGAAGCGGTTCGTGCCCAACGAGCTGGCCGTGCAGCAGCGCACCGACAACATGGGCGAGGGTTCGGCCGAGATCGACCGCAAGACGATCGTGGCACAGCTGGCCGACTCCGGCGAGCGCAGCACCATCGCCCGCCGTTCGATGATCAAGCGCACGGCCGGTCTCGGCGCGGGTGTGCTCGGTCTCGGCACCGTGGCACTGCCCGTGGCCGGGTTCATCAAGGACCCGTGGGACGACCCCAACAGCCCGGATTCGCTGCTGCACACCGGCTGGATGCAGGAGTATCCCGGCGAGATCGTCTACCTGCGGCGCAACACCGGCAACTCCGAGGAGATCTCCCTCGTCCGCCCGGAGGACCTCGACGCGGGCGCGATGGAGACGGTGTTCCCGTTCCGGGAGTCGGAGCGCGACGACCCGCACGCCCTGTCGGTCGCGTTGAAGCGCGGCGACAACCCCGTGATGTTGATCCGCCTGCGCACCAACGACGCCGAGGCCGTCGTGAAGCGGCAGGGCCAGGAGGACTTCAACTACGGCACCTACTACGCCTACTCGAAGATCTGCACGCACGTCGGCTGCCCGGCGTCGCTCTACGAGCAGCAGACGAACCGGCTGCTGTGCCCGTGTCACCAGTCGCAGTTCGACATGCTGCAGTACGCGAAGCCCGTGTTCGGACCCGCGACGCGCGCGCTGCCGCAGCTACCCATCACGGTGCACACTGATGGGTACTTCATCGCTCGGCACGACTTCGTCGAGCCGATCGGACCGGCTTATTGGGAGCGCAAGTCATGAGCTCACTCACCACGCCGACGAAGGGCTCCGGCTTGCTCTCGAAGCACGCCGCCCAGGCCGCGACCAACGCGGACCAGCGCTACTTCATGGCCAAGGGGCTGCGGCACCAGCTGAACAAGGTCTTCCCGACCCACTGGTCGTTCCTGCTCGGTGAGCTCGCCCTCTACAGCTTCATCATCCTGATCCTGTCCGGGGTCTACCTGACGCTGTTCTTCGACCCCTCGATGGCGGAGGTCGTCTACGACGGCCCGTACCGCAACCTTCAGGGCGTCGAGATGACGCGGGCGTTCGAGTCGACGCTGGAGATCTCGTTCGAGGTCCGGGGCGGCCTGTTCATCCGCCAGGTTCACCACTGGGCCGCGTTGATCTTCGTCGCGGCGATGTTCGTGCACATGTTCCGGGTGTTCTTCACCGGCGCGTTCCGCAGGCCGCGTGAGGCCAACTGGGTCATCGGCGCGCTGCTGCTGATCCTGGGTATGTTCGAGGGCTTCTTCGGCTACTCGCTGCCGGACGACCTGCTCTCGGGCACGGGCATCCGCGCGACGCTGTCGGGCATCACGCTGTCGGTTCCGGTGATCGGCACCTGGGCGCACTGGGCGCTGTTCGGCGGGGAGTTCCCCGGCACGGTGATCGTGCCGAGGATGTACGCCCTGCACATCCTGATCGTCCCGGGCATCATGCTGGCGCTCGTGGCCGTCCACCTCGCGCTGGTGTGGTACCAGAAGCACACGCAGTTCCCCGGCGTGCGCCGCAAGGAGTCCAACGTCGTCGGCGTGCGCATCATGCCGGTCTTCGCCCTCAAGGGCGGTGCCTGGTTCGCCGTGGTGGCGGGCTTCACCGCGCTGATGTCCGGTGTGTTCCAGATCAACGCGGTGTGGAACCTCGGGCCGTACAACCCGTCGCAGGTGTCCGCGGGATCACAACCCGACTGGTATCTGGCCTGGGCCGACGGCATCCTCCGGATCTATCCGGCGTGGGAGCTGTACCTGGGCAACTACACGGTGCCGCCCGTGTTCTTCGCGGGCGCCATCGGCATGGGACTGTTGTTCGGCCTGCTGATCCTGTATCCGTTCATCGAACGGAAGCTGTCGAAGGACACGGCTCACCACAACCTGTTGCAACGGCCCCGTGACGCGCCGGTGAGGACCAGCCTCGGCGTGATGGCGCTGACGTTCTTCATGGTGCTGGAGCTGTCGGGCTTCAACGACATCATCGCGTTCAAGTACGACATCTCGCTGAACGCGATGACGTGGGCGGGCCGGATCGGGCTGCTGGTGCTGCCGCCGCTGGCGTACTTCATCACCTACCGGATTTGCCTGGGTCTTCAGCGATCCGACCGGGAGGTGCTGGAGCACGGTGTGGAGACCGGCATCATCAAGCGCCTGCCGCACGGTGAGTTCATCGAGGTCCACCAGCCGCTCGGCCCGGTCGACGGGCACGGCCACCCGGTGCCACTGGAGTACCAGGGTGCGGCGGTGCCGAAGAAGATGAACGAGCTCGGCACCGCGGGCAAGCCGGTCGCGGGCTCGATGTGGTCGCCGGACCCGCCGGAGGAGACGGCGGCGCTGGAGCGCGCGAAGACCGCTCACGGTGACTACCCCGAGGGCGGTGAGCTGGAGGCTCCGCAGCCCGAGGAGGCGGGGTCGCCGAGGCGGCGCTGAACGTCGTCGGCCGCACGACACCGGAGAAGGGCCCTCGCCGACCGTCTGCGAAGGACGGCGGCGGGGGCCCTTTCCCGTGCGCGGGTCAGTCGTCGTCGAGTCCGATGTCGAACGCCGACTCGGTGTCGGCGCTGGAGTAGGACCGGAACGCGATGTGGGTGACGGTGTCGAGGACACCGGAGACCTTGCCGATGCGGCCGGGGATGACGTCGGCGAGCTGTTCGTGACTCGACACCCGGAGTACCGCGACGAGGTCGACGTCTCCGGCGCACGAGTAGACCTCGGACACGCCGTCGATGTCCGCGATCGCCTGCGCGGTCTCGGGGATGGTGTCCGTCGCGGCGTGGATGAGCACGATCGCGGTAACCAACGGGGCCTCCTTGCAGTCGCTGCTGTCGAGCGGGTCGCTTCCGTGCGCTGAGAGTACGGGGTGGTGAGGGTACTCACCCCAGGGCGTCGGCGGTGCGTTCCAGGTCGGTGGCGGTGTCGGCGGTGCCGAGCCAGTCGCGCCACGGGCCCGCGCCGTGGCCGGGTTCCGCCCACGGTTGCGACGTGCGGACCAGCCGGACTCCGGGCCGGGTGAGCCACCGCCACAGCAACGCCGTCTCCTCGGCGTTGGCGCCGCGCAACGGCCCCGTGCCCGGCAGCACGGTCTCGGCCGAGGCGACGAGGGCGTCCACGACGGGCAGCGGTGGAGTCCCGCGACGTGCGACACCGGCCGAGGCGAGCCTGCCGTGGCGCACCACGGCGAACTCCCAGCCGCCCGCGCCGTCGGGTGCCGCTCCGACGAGTTCGGCGACCGAGGCCAGCGCGGCGAGCCGATGCCGTTTGGCGACGGCCCGCAGCAGCGCCACCAGCTCGTCGCGCCTGCGAGCGGCGCGCTCGAAGTGCTGTGCCGCCGCGAGCTCGCCGAGCTGGTCGTGACCCCGATGCAGGAGTGTGGTGTCCCGTCCCTCCACGAGCCCGGTGACGAGCCGCACCGAGGGCGCGTAGTCCACGGTCGTCTGGGCACCGGAGCAGGGTGCGCCGCAGCGGCCGAGTTCCGCCAGCACGCAGGGGGCCTCCGCGCTGCCTGCGGCGGGGATGCGGCGGGTGCAGGTGCGAAGCCGGGCCAGGCCGGCGAGCGTGTCGGCGACGGTCGTCGCGCGGTTGCGCGACGAGAACGGGCCCAGTGCGCCGTCGCGGGGTCGTCGCACCACCGAAAGCCGGGGGAACGGCTCGTCGGTGAGTGCCACCCACCAGACCTTGCCCGGGTTTCGCGACCGCCGGTTGTAGGCGGGCCGGTGCGCGGCGAGCAGCCGCAGCTCCCGCACGCCCGCCTCCAGCGAGTGCGCGCACTCGACCGCCTCGACCCGCTCGGCCACCGACACCATCTCCTTCATCCGGCCCCGGCCCTCGGACGCCGTGAAGTACTGCCGTACGCGGCGGCGCAGGTCGCTCGCGGTGCCGACGTAGAGCACCTCGTCGGACGGGCCGCGAAACAGGTAGACACCCGGAGCCCCGGGCAGGTGTGCGGCGAGGTGGCGCTTGCGGCGCTGCGTGGGCGTGACGTCGGGCAGGTAGCCGAGCAGTTCCTCCAGCGACTGCACTCCGAGCGAGCCGATCCGCTCCAGCAGACCGTGCAGCACGTCCACGGTGGCCTTGGCGTCGTCGAGCGCGCGGTGGGTGGGTGTGGTCCGCGCGCCGAACAGTGTCGCGAGCGCGGACAGCCGGTGGCTCCGGGTCTCGTGGCGGCCGAGGACGCGCCGGGACAGCGTGAGCGTGCAGACCACGGCGGGGTTCGGCCACGGGTAGCCGTGCGTCTCGCAGGCGGCCCGGAGGAACGCCGTGTCGAACCGGGCGTTGTGGGCGACCAGGACCGCCCCGGCGGCGAACTCCAGGAACGCGGGCAGCACGCGGCCGAGACGGGGAGCGGCACGCACCATCGCCGTTGTGATGCCGGTCAGGGCCACCACCTGCGGCGGGACCGGCCCACCGGGGTCGACCAGGGTCGCGAACTCGCCCACCACCTCGCCGCCGCGCACCTTGACCGCGCCGATCTCGGTGATGCCCGCGTCGCTGGGCGCTCCACCGGTGGTCTCCAGATCGACGACGACGAACGTGACGTCACGCAGGAGAGTCCCCAGCTCGTCGAACGCCAGTTGCATGAGCGGACACCCTAGGCAGCGCTACCGACAGTTCCGGACGCGGTGGGCCCGCGACGTGATCACGGCCGCGCTCATCATCGACGCCACTCCGTGACGACCACGGGGGCGCGGTTCGCCGATGGAGAACCTAAGCTGGACCGATGCTGTCGTCGTCCGCGCACCCCGAGCCGCCCGAGGAGCCGTCCGAACCGGCTCCCGGCGAGCCCGTCGGTGCGCCCGGCGAGGGGGAAGCCGCGAGCGGTCCGGTCGCCGAACCCGTCGACTGGCTCGGCCTTCCCGAGCCGGTGCGGGAGCGGGTGGCGGAACTCGCCGCCGCGGCCGTGGGCAAGCTCTCCGGTGAGGACGTGCCGCGCCAGCTGCGCCCGGTGGCGCGGTTCGCCCCGGCCAAGCGCGCCAAGCTCGGCGGCACGGCGTTGCTGAGCGCGTTGCGGGATTCCGCCCGGTTCCGTACCGCCGTGCTGGAATGGCTGCGCGGGCACCGGGTGGACGCGCTCAACCCGAACGACGACGACCCGGTCGCCGCCGCCGCTGCCGCGGTGTTGCTCGGCGAGTCGAGCGCGTCGAGCCGCGTGCGGCTCGTGGCCCGCAACGCCGAGGAGGCCACGCTTCGGGCCGAGCGCGACGCGGCCGTGGCCCGGGTGCGCAGGCTGGAGGCGGAGGTCGACCGGCTTCGAGCGGAGCTGGAGGACGCGCAGGACCGGGTCGAGCGCTCGCGCACCGAGCGCGAGGACGAGCTCGTCCGGTTGCGGGGCAGGTTGCGCGAGCAGGGCGTGGTGGTTCGGCGCGCGAAGGACACCGCCGACGAGGCCGTCGCGGCCCGCGAGCGCGCCGAAGCGGAGCGCGACGGCGAGATCCGCGCGATGACGGTCCGGATGGAGCGCGAGCGGCAGAAGACGGAGTCGGAGCGCGCGAGGGCCGAGCGCGCCGTCGCCGAGGCCGAGGCGGCCCGGCAGTCCGCGCGCGAGGCGCGAGCGGCCGACGAGGTGCGGCTCACCACGTTGCTCGACACCATCAGCGGAGCGGTCGACGGCCTGCGCCGGGACCTGCTGGTCGAGTCCAGCCCGCGCAGGCCCGCCGACACGGTGGCCGGCGCGAGCCCCGGCCGCCGAGGAGGCCGCGTGTCCGAGCCCACCGCGCTCGACACCCTGCTCCAGCTGCCGAACGTGCACGTGGTGGTCGACGGTTACAACGTCACCAAGACCGGATACCCGGAGCTGGCGCTGGTGGAGCAACGGCAGCGGCTCGTGCGGCAGCTCGGCGCACTCGCCTCCCGCACGCGCGCCGAGATCACGGTGGTCTTCGACGGCGCGGACGTGACGTCCATCCCGGCGGCGGGCCCTCGCGGCGTCCGGGTGTTGTTCTCGGACCCCGGCGTGCTCGCCGACGACGTCATCCGCTCACTCGTGCGTTCGGAACCGCAGGGCCGCCCCGTGGTGGTGGCGACCTCGGACCAGGCCGTGGTGACCTCGGTGTGCGCGTCGGGAGCCCATGCCGTTCCCGCCGCGGTGCTACTGACTCGGCTCGGTCGCGTCTAGGCGGCGTCCGGGGTGGTATTCCCGCTCTCGAACGGACGCGCTCGGACGGAGGCGGGATGCGCGCATTCGGGCTGTCGACGTTGTTGTTGATCACGTTGTTGCTGTGGAGTGCGACCGGTGCACACGGCTCGCTGGCGGAGCAGCGCCGGCACGACTCGCCGTCGGACGCGGCGTGGTCGGCGCGGCTCGACGCGCTGGCCGGGGCGGGTATCCGGCCGCCTCCGGCGCGGGCACTGCGGGACCCGTCGCGGTTGCCGCCGGGGCTGCGCCCGGTGCCTGCCGCGGACGGCGGTCTCCAGCGGGGTGTCGCCTCGGCGGCCGGGGTGCCGGAGCCGGTGCTGCCCCGGGAGGTGGTGGCCGTGGTGTCGGCGGCCCTGCGGACCGTGGGAGCGCCGTACGAGCACGGCGGTGACGGGCCCGGCGCGTTCTCGTGCGCCGGGCTGGTGAGCGGCCTCTACGACAGGGTCGGCATCACGGTGCCCGCGACCGCCGAACGGCAGTGGGCGTCGGGCCACCGGGTGCGGCAGGCCGATGCCGTCGCGGGAGACCTCGTGATCGTCGGTTCGGACCGGTACGGCGTGCAGTCCGTGGGCCTGATCGTCGGGCCCGGGACGATGGTGGTGGCCGACGCGACGGCGGCGGCCGTGGTGACCGCGCGAGTCCCGGATCCGCGGGGAGTGCTCGGAGTGGTGCGGCCGAGCCTCGGCCCGCACACGCGGGGCGAGGCGCTGGGGGCCTCGGCGGCCGGGTCGGCGCCGACGTGGCGCTGCGGCGGCATCCTCCCGTCGAGTGCCGCGGGCCAGGGCGGGGCCGAGCCCTCCCCGTTCGCGTGGGGCGGGTATCCGAACGGCCTCATCCCGGACGGCGTGCTGTGCCCGCTGCGAACGGAACCGCACGCGCTGCGTTGTGACGCCGCACGGGATCTCGCCGCGCTGGACGCGGCCTACACCGGCGCGCTCGGGGAGCGGCTGTGCCTGACCGACTCCTACCGGACGTTGGAGATGCAGCTGGAACTGCACCAGCGCAAACCGGAGCTCGCCGCCGAACCGGGAACGAGTGCCCACGGCTGGGGTGTGGCCGTCGATCTGTGCGGTGGGGCGGAGACGTTCGGCACCGCCGAGCACGACTGGTTGCGAGCCCATGCCGCCGATTTCGGATGGACACATCCGCGCTGGGCGCGGGAAGGCAGTGATCGGGAGGAACCGTGGCACTGGGAATACCGCCGCCCGTGACTCGGGTGAACGGAACCGTTCGCGGGCTTCATCGGCGGCGGGCGGGAATTGTCGGTGGCATTCGTACCGTGTCACTCATGGATGAGATCGAGAACTCCGAGGTCACGGGCACGGCCGATGTCGCGCCGGAAAGCGCGGCGGTGACGGTCGACTGCGCGCGGTGTCTGTTCCGGGAATCGCACTGCGCCCGCTGTGTGGTCTCCGTCGTGGTGGCCGGTTCGCGACCGTTGCGGTGGAATCGGGAGGAAGTGCGGGCGATCGGACTACTGGCCGACGCGGGAATGGTGCCGCCGCTGCGGCACGCGGCCTGAGCGGAAATCCCGGGTTCTTCTCGCGGCCCGGGAAGCGGCAGTCGCAACGCGCGTCCGCCACGCTCCGGAGGGGATTTTCGCTGAGCGGTCCATCCGATCGGGTGAACGGTTGGTGTCATGATCAGGTGAACATGTTGCCCTGATCACAGCAGGCGACAAACCGCTGGTCCGAACACCGCTCCACGCACGGTCACCGATTCCCTTCGCTCGGTTGGTGGACGCCATGAACACTCTTTCGTAATCTGGCCGAGATCTCGCGCCAGTCAGCCGTTCCACCAGGGTCGGCGACGCGGGATCGCCGCCGGGAACAGCTTGTCGGGGAGCTGGGCCGGACGCGGACGCGGGTGTGCTCGGCACCGGATGTCGGAACTCCATCGGCAGATGTTGTGTGATGCCCGAGGTCGTGATCACCGCGGTGTTGTCCGTACCGGCAGGCGGCCGGAGAGCAAAGGAGACCCACGCGACGTGCAGTCGCATCCCGTGAAACGCGTGGTGTCAGGAGCGCTGGCGGCGTGCGCCGTGATCGCGGTCGTCACCTTCACCCAGGCGCCCGCGACAGCGACACCGGCGCTCCCCGCACCGCAACAGCCCCAGAGCACGTCCGACGCTCTGGAGGAGTACCAGGAGATCGCCGCCAAGGCCGAGCGGCTCAACGAGGACTACCTCAAGGCCCAGGAGGATCTGGAAGCCAAGCAGGACGAACTCGACAAGTTGTCCAAGAAGCTCGGCAAGGCCAAGGACGCCGAGCGGGACGCTCGCGCGGACGAGGAGGAGTTCCGGGAGGAGGTCGACAAGTTCGCCGGTGCGTCGTTCACCAGCGGCGCGCAGCTGAGCAAGTTGTCGGCCCTGCTCACGGTCGACTCGCCGAGCGACTTCCTCGACCGGTCGTCGGCCATCGACCTGCTGGCGGCCGATCAGAACCGGGCGCTGTCCGCGCTGCGGGACGCCGTCGAGCGGGCCGAGGGCAGCCGCAGCGAGGCGGCGACCGCGCAGCAGAAGGCGAAGAAGGCCAAGGACAAGGCCGCCGAGATCGCCGCCGATCTCAAGGTCCGCAAGGACAAGCTGGAGGACCAGAAGGCCGAACTGGCCGCGCAGGCCAACCAGCTGAGTGCGGCGGACCAGGCGGCCCAGCAGGACACCGGTCCCGACGTGGGGCCCATCACCGCGCCCGGCCCCGCCGCGCAGACGGCGATCGACGCGGCGATGAGCAAGCTGGGCAGCCCGTACGTGTACGGCGCGACGGGCCCGAGCCAGTTCGACTGCTCGGGGCTGACCTCGTGGGCCTACGCACAGGCGGGGATCAACATCCCGCGTACCAGCTCGTCGCAGTCGACCTACGGCACCCCGGTGTCGCGGTCGCAGCTGCAGCCGGGCGATCTGGTGTTCTTCTACTCGCCGGTGTCGCACGTCGGGATCTACATCGGCGGCGGCAACATGGTGCACGCCCCCACGACGGGTGACGTGGTCAAGGTGGCACCGCTTCAGGACCAGTTCAGCGGCGCACGCCGCGTGGCCTGACCGGCACACGGACGCCCCCACCGGGGCGGGATAGTCTCGCACCATGCCTCGCACGCTGCTGGTGACCAACGACTTCCCGCCCCGGCCCGGGGGCATCCAGTCGTATCTGCACGCGCTGGCCACCCGGCTGCCGGCCGACGACCTCGTGGTCTACGCGCCGTCCTGGCAGCGGGAGTCGGGCTCGCACACCGAGTTCGACGCCGACCAGCCGTTCGAGGTGGTGCGCCATCCCACGTCGCTGATGCTGCCGACCCCGGACGTGCTCCGGCGGGCGAGCGGCCTGCTCCGGTCGCGGGGCTGCGAGACGGTGTGGTTCGGTGCCGCCGCGCCGCTGGCCCTGCTCGGCCCGTCCCTGCGCCGGGCCGGCGCGGGCCGGATCGTCGCTTCCACGCACGGCCACGAGGTCGGCTGGTCGATGCTGCCGCTGTCCCGTCAGGCCCTGCGCCGGATCGGCGACACCACCGACGTCGTCACGTTCGTCAGCCGCTACACGCGCCACCGCTTCGCCTCCGCCTTCGGGCCGGGTGCCGGTCTGGAGCACCTTCCGTCCGGAGTGGACACCGAGGTGTTCCGTCCCGACGACGCGGCGCGGGCGCGGCTGCGGCGCCGCTACCGGCTCGGAGACCGCCCCACCGTCGTGTGCGTGTCCCGGCTCGTGCCCCGGAAAGGGCAGGACGCGCTGGTCACGGCGCTGCCCGAACTACGCCGCAGGGTGCCGGGCGCGACCCTGCTGCTCGTCGGCGGCGGACCCTACCGCGCGAAACTCACGGCGCTCGCGCAGCGCTGCGGTGTGGCCGAGCACGTGGTCTTCACCGGGTCGGTGCCCTCCTCGGAGCTGCCCGCGCACTATACCGCGGGCGACGTCTTCGCCATGCCGGCCCGCACCCGGGGCGCCGGGTTGGACGTCGAGGGGCTCGGCATCGTCTACCTGGAGGCGTCGGCGGCGGGGCTGCCGGTGGTGGCCGGGCACTCCGGTGGCGCTCCGGAGACCGTGCTCGACGAGGTCACCGGGCACGTCGTGGACGGCAGGCAACGCCACCAGCTCGTCGAGACACTCGCCGCGCTGCTCGCCGATCCCGTGCGGGCCCGGCGCATGGGACAGGCCGGGCGCCGCTGGGTCGGCGAGCACTGGCGCTGGGACGTGCTGGCCGCCCGGATGGCCGCCCTGCTGAGCGGCGAGCGCCTCCCGGCTCCCGCGGCCGTGCCACCGTCCCCCCGCGGTGGCCGGACGCGCGGCTGAGCGCCGGCACGGGAAGGCTCAGCCCTCGCGTAACGCGGGCCTGCGCGGATCGTCCACCCGCACCACCACGTCCGCGGTCGTGGCGGGCCGGACCTCCCGCTCGTAACGCGCGTAAGCGGGCAGCGCCCACCGCGTGTCCTCGGGAACCCTCCGCCGCAGGGCACCGGGTGACAACCACAGGTGAACGCTGAGCTCGGCCGGAAGTCGCCTGCCCAGCAGCAGCTCGCCGTCGAGCAGCACCACGCCCCCGTCCGCCAGCGGGGTGCGGGAGCGGCGGAACGCGCGGTCGCGGCCCGCGTCCCACAGCGCGGGCAGCACCATGCCGGTGCCCGAGGGCTCCACCGGTGTCAGCACCTCCCGCCGCAGGGCCGCCACGTCGAGCCAGTCGTCGTAGCGGGAGTCCGGGTCGGTCCTGCCGCGTTCGAGCCGGAGTGACGCGGGTCGCAGGAAGTCCGAGGCCGCCACGCGCAGCACCTCGTGCCCCCGCACCCGCACGGGATCGACCAGCGCGTCCGCCAGTGACCCCGCTCCGGCGGCCCCGTCGGCGCCGTCGACGAGCACCCGGGTCCACCGGCGGCCCGCCGCGAGAGCGGCGACGCGATCGGCGAGTTCGTCCACCAGGCGCTCGACGGTGATCGGCCGGTAGCGGGCGCTGGTCGGCATGTCACCACCGTAGCCGGGACGTCGTAGGGTGCCTGGCATGACGCCCGACTCCACCCGCCGCGAGCTGCTCGACCTCGACACCCGCCACGTGTGGCACCCCTACGGCCCGATGCCGGCCACGGTGCCCCCACTTCTCGTCGAGGAGGCGTCGGGAGTGCGGTTGCGGCTGGCCGACGGCAGCGAACTGGTCGACGGCATGTCGTCGTGGTGGGCCGCCATCCACGGCTACCGCCACCCCGCCCTGGACGCGGCGCTGACGGGGCAGGCGGCCCGGATGAGCCACGTCATGTTCGGCGGGCTGACGCACGAGCCCGCGATCCGGCTGGCCACCACGCTGGTGGACATCACCCCGGAGGGGCTGGAGCACGTCTTCCTCTGCGATTCGGGCTCGGTCTCGGTCGAGGTGGCCCTCAAGATGTGCCTGCAGTACTGGCGCTCGACGGGACGCGAGAACAAGCGAAGGGTGCTCACGTGGCGCGGCGGATACCACGGTGACACGTTCCACCCGATGAGTGTCTGCGATCCCGAGGGCGGGATGCACTCGCTGTGGCGCGGGGTGCTGCCCGAGCAGGTGTTCGTGCCCGCGCCACCCGCGGGATACGGCGCGCCCGTCGACCAGTCCTATGTGGATGAACTGGTGCGGGCGGTGGAGGAGCACGCCGACGAGCTGGCCGCCGTCGTGGTGGAGCCCGTGGTACAGGGTGCGGGCGGGATGCGGTTCCACAACCCGGAGTACCTGCGCGTGCTGCGGGAGGTCACGGAGCGGTGCGGGGTGCTGCTCGTGTTCGACGAGATCGCCACCGGGTTCGGCCGCACCGGCGCACTGTTCGCCGCGGAGCATGCCGGGGTGACGCCGGACGTGCTGTGCCTGGGCAAGGCGCTGACCGGCGGATACCTCACGATGGCTGCCACCCTGTGTACGGCCTCGGTGGCCGACGGCATCTCGCGGGGCGAGGTTCCGGTCCTGGCGCACGGGCCGACCTTCATGGGAAATCCCCTGTCGGCGGCCGTGGCCAGCGCTTCCGTCGGCCTGTTGGCGGACGGGACATGGCGTTCGGACGTCTCCCGCATCGAGCGCGGGTTGCGGGACGGTCTGGCCGGCGCGACACAGGTGCCGGGTGTGGTGGACGTCCGCGTGCTGGGCGCGATCGGGGTCGTCCAGCTCGATCACCCCGTCGACATGGCGGCGGCCACGGCGTCGCTCACGTCGCGCGGAGTGTGGCTGCGGCCGTTCCGGGACCTGATCTACACGATGCCGCCGTACGTGAGCTCCGACGCGGATGTGGCGCTCGTCGCCGAGGCGATGGTCGCGACGGCCCGGGTTGCCTGACCCGGCGGCGTGGGTGCGCCAACGGTGCTGTTCGCGCTGCGAGTGGACTGAACCCGGGAAACCACTCGTTCAGGTCGATCGGCGGCTCGGTGGAGGGAAAGTCGCCACGGTCAGCCACGCCCGGACCGGAAACCTTCTCGGATCGGGTGAGAGCTGAACCACTCGCGCGCGATCGCTCCGGCGGTGTGCGGCTCCCGTCGTGACGTTGGGGAACGGCGAAGAACATGAACGTCCTTGTCGATAGCGGACTTTTCGCCGGATCTGCTGTTACCTGGTCTCGCGGCCAACCCGACGGGAACCAGGAGGTTGACCATGACCGGCACCCCCCGCACCACCGAGCGATCCGCCGACGAACCCGCGGACAAAGTCCGAAGTAGAACGTCGTGGAAGAGCGTCGTCCGCCACGACTTCCCCGCGTCGCTCGTCGTCTTCCTCGTCGCCGTCCCACTGTCGCTCGGGATCGCGCTGGCCTCCGGCGCGCCGATCGTGGCCGGCATCATCGCCGCCGTCGTGGGCGGCATCGTGGTCGGCGTCCTCGGTGGCTCGCCGCTTCAGGTCAGTGGCCCCGCCGCCGGACTGACCGTCGTGATGGCCGAGACCATCGAGCAGTTCGGCTGGGTCGTCACCTGTGCCATCACCGTGTGCGCGGGGGCCTTGCAGATCGTGCTCGGGCTGAGCCGGATCGCGCGTGGGGCGCTGGCGATCGCACCGGCCATCGTCCACGGGATGCTCGCGGGCATCGGCGTCACGCTCGTGCTCGGCCAGCTCCACATCGTGCTCGGCGGCGAACCGCAGAGCTCCGCGGTGGCCAACGTCGCCGAGCTGCCGGGCCAGCTGGTGGGTCACCACGACGCCGCCGCGATCATCGGGGTGAGCACCATCGCGTTGCTGCTGCTGTGGCCTCGCCTGCCCGCACCGCTGTCCACCGTGCCCGCTCCACTGGCCGCGATCACGGCGGTCACCGCGGTCTCGGTGCTCCTGCCGATGCCGCTCGACCGGGTCGAGCTGCCGTCCGACATCCTGGCCGTCGATCTCGTCCCGTCGCTGCCCTCGGGCGGCTGGTTCGAGTTCGGGCTCGCCGTGGTCACCGTCGCACTGATCGCGAGCGTCGAGACCCTGCTCTCGGCCGTCGCCGTCGACCGGTTGCACAGCGGGCCGCGCGCGAACCTCAACCGGGAGCTGGTCGGGCAGGGTGCCGCGAACATCACGTCCGGCGCGCTGGGTGGACTGCCCGTCACCGGTGTGATCGTGCGCAGCTCGACCAACGTCGCGGCCGGAGCCCGGTCGCGAGCGTCGACCGTGCTGCACGGTGTCTGGGTTCTGCTCTTCACGGTCGTGCTGGCGGGGCTGATCCAGAGCATTCCGCTGGCGGCGCTGGCCGGGCTGCTGGTGTATGTCGGTGCCAAGCTGGTGGACGTGCGCACCATCCGGCAGGTCCGGGGCCACGGCGACCTGTCGCTGTACCTCGTCACGCTCTCGGGCGTGGTGGTCATCGACCTGCTGACCGGTGTCCTGCTCGGCGTGGCGTTGTCGCTGGCCCTCATGCTGCGCCGCACGATGTGGTCGGGTATCCACGTCGTCGGGCAGGGAGAACAGCGGCGCATCGTCGTGGAGGGTGTGCTCACCTTCCTCTCCGTGCCGCGTCTGTCCGCCGTGCTCGGAGCGATCCCGCCCGAGCGCACCGTGCGGCTGGAACTGGTGGTGGACTATCTCGACCACGCCGCGTTCGAGTGCCTGTCGAGCTGGCAGCACGGTTACGAGCGCGGCGGTGGCACCGTCGAGGTCGACGAGGTGGGACATCCCTGGTACGGCAACGGCAAGTCGCGTGCTCCGACCGTGCGCAGGCAGGAGGCGGGCCGGGTGCTGCCCCGGTGGCTCGCACCGTGGTCGGAGTGGATGGCCGAGGAGGCCGGGGTGACGATCCCCGAACAGCGCCACGGACCGGTGCACCGCGGCGTGTCGGAGTTCCAGTGGCGGACCGCCCCGCTGGTGAGGGACACACTGCTGCGGTTGGCGTCGAATCAACGGCCCCACACGCTGTTTCTCACCTGCAGCGACGCCAGGCTGGTCCCCAACGTGATCACGACGAGTGGTCCCGGTGACCTGTTCACCGTGCGCAACATCGGCAATCTGGTTCCGGTCCCAGGCGGGGGAGGGGACCGGGACGCGCCGGACCCCTCGGTGGGGGCGGCCGTGGAGTACGCGGTGGCCGTGCTGAAGGTGCGCGAGATCGTGGTGTGCGGGCACTCCTCCTGCGGGGCGATGAACGCGTTGCTGTCCGGCGAGGCGGGGCGCTTGCCCGCGTTGGGGCGGTGGTTGCGGCACGGTGCGGCCACCCTCCGCCGTTCGCGGGACGCGCCACCGGTCACGTTGGGTGCCACACCGCCCGCCGACGCCGCCGACGCGCTCGCCCTGCACAACGTCCTGCAGCAACTCGATCACCTGCGGGACGACCCGCTGGTGGCGGGTGCCCAACGCCGGGGAGAGCTGACGTTGACCGGCATGTACTTCGACGTCGGGGCCGCCCAGGTGTACCTGCTCGACGGCGCGACCACGGTGTTCCAGCCAGCCGGTGTGAAGACCGGGTGACACGGCGTGGTGGCCGCGGTATTAGTGTCGCTGCCGTGACCGTGCTGGTGATGTCCGGAACCGGTACCGGCGTCGGCAAGACTGTGGTGACGGCGGCGGTGGCCTCGCTGGCTGTCGACCGTGGTCAGCGGGTCGCCGTGCTGAAACCCGCCCAGACCGGTGTCGCGCCGGGAGAGCCGGGAGACCTCGCCGACGTGCGTCGGCTGGCCGGTGAGGTGACCACCTGTGAACTGCGCCGCTACCCCGATCCGCTGTCGCCGGAGGCGGCGGCGCGGCGCAGCGGGCTTGCCGAGCTCACCCCGGCGCAGGCGGCGACCGCCGCCAGCCGGCTGCTCTCCGACCACGACCTCGTCCTCGTGGAGGGTGCGGGCGGTCTGCTCGTGCGGTTCGACTCCGGTGGGGGCACCCTCGCCGACGTGGCCTGGGCGCTCGGCGCGCCGGTCGTCGTCGTGGCCGAGGCGGGACTGGGCACGCTCAACGCCACGGCCCTCACCGCCGAGGTGGCGACTCGACGCGGTCTCGACGTGCTCGGCGTCGTGATCGGCGCCTGGCCGGACAAGCCTGATCTCGCCGCACGCAGCAACGTCACCGATCTTCCGGTGGCGGCCGGCGCACCCCTGCTCGGGGCGCTGGCGGCGGGACTGGCCTCCGCGAGCAGGCAGGAGTTCGTGGACGAGGCCCGTCGCGGGCTCTCCCCGTGGCTGGGTGGCACCTTCGATCCCGACGTGTTCGCACGGGACGAGGCCGTGACGGACGTGACGTAGGTCGCTGTGCCACCCCGCCACTGTCCGTCAGACTCACCCCACACCCCAGCAAGCCCGAAGGAGATGCCGTGACGGCCGCAACCACGGAGTCGGAGATCCTCGCGATCGCGCGCGAGCAGGTGCTCGAACAGGGCATCGGGTTGTCGCAGCAGCAGGTACTCGACGTGCTCCGGCTCGAAGACGAGCACGTTCCCGACCTGCTGGCCCTCGCCCACGACGTGCGGATGCGGTGGTGCGGGCCCGAGGTGGAGGTCGAGGGCATCGTCAGCGTCAAGACGGGCGGCTGCCCCGAGGACTGCCACTTCTGCTCGCAGTCGGGTCGCTTCCCGACGCCGGTGCGCGCGGCCTGGCTCGACATCCCGGGGCTGGTGAAGGCCGCGGCCGAGACCGCGGCCACGGGCGCGACGGAGTTCTGCATCGTGGCGGCCGTGCGCGGGCCGGACGCGCGGCTGATGTCGCAGGTGCGCGACGGGATCAAAGCCATCCGCGACTCGGGCAACGACATCCAGATCGCGTGCTCGCTCGGAATGCTGACCCAGGAGCAGGTCGACGAGCTCGTCGACATGGGAGTGCATCGGTACAACCACAACCTGGAGACCGCGCGCTCGCACTTCCCCGACGTCGTGACCACGCACTCGTGGGAGGAACGGTGGGAGACCCTCACCATGGTGCGCGAAGCGGGGATGGAGGTGTGCTGCGGCGGCATCATCGGGATGGGTGAGAGCCAGGAGCAGCGCGCCGAGTTCGCGGTGCAGCTCGCCGAGCTGGACCCGCACGAGGTGCCGATGAACTTCCTCGTCCCGCAACCCGGAACCCCGTACGAGTCCTACGACGTCGTGGCGGGCAGGGACGCGCTGCGCGTGGTCGCGGCGTTCCGGCTGGCCATGCCGCGGACCATGCTCCGCTTCGCGGGCGGCCGGGAGCTGACGCTCGGTGACCTCGGTGCCGAGCAGGGAATGCTCGGCGGCGTCAACGCCATCATCGTCGGCAACTACCTGACCAATCTGGGCAGGCCCGCCGAGCAGGACCTGACCATGCTGAGCGGCCTCAAAATGCCGATCAAGGCACTGAGCGACACCCTGTGAGGACGGCGTGAACACCGCCTACTGCAGCCACTGCGGGCAACCGCGGTCGGCGGAGTGTCACGCGCAGTGCGACACTCCGCGTACGGTCCTCGAACCGCCTCGCTACTGCGTGGAGTGCGCGCGCCGCATGGTGGTGCAGGTGACTCCGAGCGGATGGACGGCGCGGTGCAGCAGGCACGGGGAAACCTCCTCCGCCGGCTCCTCCTCGACCGGCTAGGCTCGCGCACGAGACAGGGGCTCCGTCGTGCGGGGAAGGGTGTGGAGTGTCCGATCAGGCAGGCACCGGGTGGTCACCGACGCTTGCGGGTCCGGCTCCCCGGCCTCCCCGGATCGTGGCGAAGGCCGATCTGCTGCCCGCCTTCAGCGCCGCTTCGCTGATCAGCCTGGCCGGGCTGTTCGTGGGGTGGGTGTGGGCACAGCTCGCACCGCCGCAGCGGGTGCGGGTCGTCACGCGCGACGGGGCCCAGGCGCCGTTGACCGCGGAGAGCTGGCACCGGTTCGACGGCCTGGCGATATTCGTGTTGCTGGGTTTGGTGACCGGTGTGCTCGTGGGTGTCGTGGTGTGGTTGCTGCGGGCGCGCCGGGGTCCGGTGATGGTGGTCGGTGCCGTGCTCGGCTCGCTGCTCGGCGCGTGGCTGGCGATGCGGATGGGGCTGGCTTTCGCGCAGGCCCGGGTCGCCGCCATCGAGTCGCCCGAACTGGGCGCGGTGGTGGAGCGGGCGCCGGTGCTGGAGTCGGCCTGGGTCCTGCTCGCTCAGCCGCTCACGACCGCGTTCGCCTACGGCACGCTGGCCGCCTGGAACGCGCGCGACGATCTGGGCAGACGGCTGGGGTGAGAGCTGAGCGCGGGAGCCTCAGTTCAGGCTCGGCCGGGACAGGGCCTCGTCGACGTCGTGGTGCGGGGCGGGCACGGCACTGAGTTCCGACACGAACGCGGCCTCCCGAGCCAGTAACCGGTAGGTCAGCCGCAGTCTGCGGAGTGGGTGCCGCTCCTCCAGCAGCTCCTGGCGATCTGGCAGGGGGAGGATGCAGTCGGAAGCCAGCCGGTAGGCGAGGGCGTCGTATCCGAGATCGCCGGGCGGGGAGCGCCAGCCGTCGGATTCCCAGGCTACGGTGCAGTAACGGCGGTGCGCGGCGCGGCAGATGTCCGAGAGCCGCGCCGCAGCCTCGTCGGCGCCGTCGGGCAGCGGCTCGTCGTCGACCCATTCGACGGTGCCGCACAGGTACGGAGCCGACGCGGTGTCGATGTCCAGCAACCGGAACCGCCGGTGGCCGGTACCGATGATGTCGAACCGCCCGTCGGGCAGGCGCCGCGCTTCCCGGAGCGTGACGGCGCAGCCGGTCGCGTGCACGTGCTCGGTTCGCTCGACCTCCCCCACCGACGGGTTGGTGATGGCCACCACGCCGAAGCTGCGGTCGGGCACGACCTCGGTGACCAGGTCGACGGTGAGCTGGCGGTATCTCGGCTCGAAGATGTGCAGCGGAAGGTGCACGCCGGGTAGTGCCACGGTGTGCAGCGGGAACAGGGGCAGGGTGGTGGGCGAGGGCGCGCTGTCGTGTCCTTCCGAGTGAGTCACGATCTCACGTTACGGGCTAGGCCGTGCCCCCGCGCGTTCGCGAGCCACGGCCTGCGGCAGGAGCGGGCGGCCGGAACACGGCGAACGGGTCGGTGACCCGCATGTCCCGGTGCGCGAAGCGGTACAGGGCGGCCGGTCTGCCGCCGGACCGGCCGGGCGAGGCGGTGCGCCCGGTCGGCACGAGCGCGCCGCGCCGGGTGAGTACCCGTTGCAGATTGGTCGCGGCGACCCGGTAGCCCAGTGCGGCGGAGTAGAACTGGCGCAGCGCGGACACGGTGAACTCGGCGGGGGCGAGCGCGAATCCGACGTTCGTGTAGCTCAGCTTGGCCCGCAGCCGATCGCGTGCGTGCAGCACGATCTCCCGGTGGTCGAAGGCGGTGCGGGGCAGGTCCCCGACGTCGTGCCAGGACGTGTCCTCCGGGACGACGGGGTCCACGTCGGACGGGATCAGTCCGAGGAAGGCGGTGGCCACCACCCGGGGACCGGGAACGCGGGCGGGTGCGCTGAACACGCCGAGTTGCTCGACGTGAGCGAGCGTCTTGACGTCGACCTTCTCGGCGAGCTGGCGGCGGATCGAGTGCTCCACGTCCTCGTCGGGCCGCAGCCTGCCGCCGGGCAGGGACCAGCGTCCGATGTGGGGGTCGAGCGCGCGGCGCCACAGCAGTACCCGCAACGTGGCGGGTTCGTCACCCGAGGCGACCACACCGGGGTGTGTGGCGCAGCGCACCTGGAGTACGGCACACAGAACCTCGTGTGCGAGGGGGTTGGTGCTGTTAATATGAGAACGCACGGTTTTCGATTCTAAGACGAAAACTACCGGAGGACCAACATGACGGCACACGTGGACGAGCTCACCCCGTACGGTGGGGTCACGGCGGACGCGGCCTGGGCCGAGGAGGTGCGCAGGCTCGCGCGGGAGCGCGACGCCGTCCTGCTCGCGCACAACTACCAGCTGCCGGAGATCCAGGAGATCGCCGACCACACCGGGGACTCGTTGGCGCTGAGCCGGATCGCGGCGTCGAGTGACGCTTCGACGATCGTCTTCTGTGGAGTCCACTTCATGGCGGAGACCGCCAAGATTCTGTCGCCGGACAAGACCGTGCTGATCCCGGACGCCAGGGCCGGCTGCTCGCTGGCTGACTCCATCACGGCCGAGCAGCTCAGGGAGTGGAAGGCGCAGCATCCCGGCGCGGTGGTGGTGTCCTATGTGAACACCACCGCCGAGGTGAAGGCCGAGACCGACATCTGCTGCACCTCGTCGAACGCGGTCGACGTCGTGGCCTCGATCCCTCCGGAGACCGAGGTGCTGTTCTGCCCGGACCAGTTCCTCGGCGCCCATGTCAAGCGTGTGACGGGAAGGGACAACCTGCACATCTGGGCGGGCGAGTGCCACGTGCATGCCGGGATCAACGGGCCGGAACTGGCCGAGCGTGCCGCCGCCGACCCGGACGCCGACCTGTTCATCCACCCCGAGTGTGGCTGCGCGACGTCGGCGCTCTACCTCGCGGGTGAGGGCGCGGTCCCGGCTGAGAAGGTCAAGATCCTGTCGACCGGGGACATGCTGACGGCCGCGCGGCAGACACAGGCGGAGTCCGTGCTGGTCGCGACCGAGGTCGGGATGCTGCACCAGTTGCGCAAGGCGGCACCGGAGATCGACTTCCGCGCCGTCAACGACCGCGCGTCCTGCCGCTACATGAAGATGATCACACCGGCGGCGCTGTTGCGCTCCCTGCGGGAGGGTGCCGACGAGGTTCACGTGGCGCCGGAGACCGCGGCCAAAGCGCGCGACTCGGTGCGCCGGATGGTCGAGATCGGTACGCCGGGCGGTGGAGAGTGACCGGCCCGGTTTCCGCCTCGCAGGCGCAAACCGGGTGGGAGGCCGAGGCCGACCTGGTGGTCGTCGGCAGCGGTGTCGCCGGGCTGACGGCCGCGTTGCGGGCCATGCGGCTCGGGCTGCGCGTGCTGGTGGTGACCAAGGGCGGCATCGGCGACGGCAACACGCGGTGGGCCCAGGGCGGCGTGGCCGTGGTGCTCGGTGACTCGGTCGCCCCGGATGACTCGGTGGCCGCCCACGTGGCCGACACGGTCGCGGCGGGAGCGGGTCTGTGTGACACCGCCGCCGCGCGTTCGGTGATCGGGGCCGGTCCCGAGGCCGTCGGGTTGCTGCGCCGCGAGGGCGCGCGCTTCGACGACGACGCCTCCGGACGGCTCGCGCGCACCAGGGAGGGCGGGCACGGCGCGCTGCGGGTGATCCACGCGGGCGGCGACGCCACCGGAGCGGAGGTACAGCGCTGCCTGGTCGCCGCAGCGAACGATCACACGCTGCCGGTGCTGGAGCACCACGTCGCGGTGGACGCCGTCACGACGGTGACAGGTGAGGTCTGCGGGCTGCGCGTGCTCGCGCCCGACGCGACTCCCGGGCTCGTGCGGACGCGGGCGGTGCTGCTGGCCACCGGGGGGCTCGGGCAGCTGTACCAGGCCACGTCCAACCCCGAACTCGCCACGGGCGACGGGCTGGCGCTGGCGCTGCGCGCGGGTGCGAGTGCGGCCGACGTGGAGTTCGTCCAGTTCCATCCCACCGTGCTGTACACGCCGGGGGCGCGCGGGCGCTGCCCGCTGGTGACCGAGGCCGTGCGCGGCGAGGGAGCCGTGCTGGTGGACGGCGCGGGGGAGCGGATCATGCCGGGCGTCCACCCGCTGGCGGATCTGGCGCCCCGCGACGTCGTCTCGGCCGCGATCACCCGGCGGCTGGCGACCGCGCCGGGGGGTGTCGACGATCATGCCTTTCTTGACGCGACCGGCATCGCGGGGTTCGCGCGACGGTTCCCGACCGTGCGGGCCGCGTGCGAGGCGGTCGGCGTGGACCCGGCTCGCGAGGCGATCCCGGTCGCGCCCGCGGCGCACTTCGCGTGTGGCGGCGTGGTGACCGACGCGCACGGTCGCACCGAGGTGACCGGCCTCTACGCGGCGGGGGAGGTGGCGCGTACGGGGTTGCACGGCGCGAACCGGCTGGCCTCGAACAGCCTGCTCGAAGGGCTGGTGCTGGGGCGAAGGGCGGCCGAGGCGGTCCGGGCGGACCTCGCGGGCGCCCGGCGCGCGGTCTCGTCCCCGCCGGCCGACGTTCCCGCGCCGGTCGCTCCGGTGGCACAGCGCCCCGCACTGCAACGGTTGATGAGCCGGTTCGCGGGGATCGGGCGCGACGCGGAGGGCCTGGCCGTGGCAGGGTCAGTGCTGGACGTCTCCATCGTGCCCACTCCGCTGTGGACGGTGGAGGCGGTCGAGGACGCGGCGCTCACCCTGGTGGCGCGCGCCCTGCTCGCCGCGGCGGCGGCCCGGACCGAGTCACGCGGCTGCCATGTGCGCACCGATCACCCGGAGCGGGACGAGCGGCGCTGGCGGCGCAGCCAGTCGGTCCGGCTGAACCCGTCGGGCCAGCCCGTGCTGGCCCATTCGATCCTGGAGGGCGTGGCGTGAGCGAGCTGGACGCCGCCGAGGTGCGCAGGGTGGTCACCACGGCGCTGGAGGAGGATCTGCGGTACGGCCCCGACGTGACCACCGGGGCCACGGTGCCCGCCGGGGCGGTGGCCACGGCGGAACTGACCCCGCGGGTCGCCGGTGTCGTGGCGGGAGTGGGAGTGGCCCGTGCGGTGTTCGACGCCGTGCTCGGCGCCGAGGGCTACGAGGTGCGTGGCGAGCGAGCCGACGGCAGCCGGGTGGCGGCGGGCGAGCCCGTGCTCGTCGTGCGCGGTGCCACGCGCGACCTGCTGACCGCGGAGCGGACGGCGCTGAACCTGCTGTCGCACCTGTCCGGCGTCGCGACGGTGACCGCGGCGTGGGTCGACGCGGTGACGGGGACCGGGTGCGCCGTACGGGACTCCCGCAAGACGCTGCCCGGGCTGCGGGTGCTGCAGAAGTACGCCGTGCGCTGCGGCGGCGGCGTGAACCACCGGATGGGCCTCGGTGACGCCGTGCTGATCAAGGACAACCACGTCGTCGCGGCGGGGTCGGTCACCGACGCGCTGCGGCTGGCCCGTGAGTACGCGCCCACGGTGCCGTGCGAGGTGGAGGTCGACGACCTCGACCAGCTCGCGGAGGCGCTACGGGCCGGGGCCGACGAGGTCCTGCTCGACAACCTGGAACCGGCCGACTGCGTACGGGCCGTCGAGCTGCGTGACGAGCTGTCGGCCAAGACCCGCCTCGGGGCGTCGGGTGGGCTGGCACTGCACAACGCGCGCCGCTACGCCGAGACGGGGGTCGACTACCTCGCGGTGGGCGCGCTGACCCACTCGGCCCCGACCCTGGACGTCGGCATGGACCTGCGGGCGGCGTGACCTCGGCGAGGTGCCCCGGCAATCAGAGCCGCCGGTTGGCGAGTACGGCGGTGGCCGCGCGTGAGCGGTCCGCGGCGGCCGGGTCGAGGTCGGTGAGCAGCAGTTCGGGGGCGGCACCCGCCTGGGCGGCGACCCCGCCGAACGGGTCGGCCACCAGGGAGTACCCGATACCGGTGGGAGCCTTGGGGTTCACCTCGACGCCGGTGGCCGAGGGGTCGGCCTGCCCGCAGGCCAGCACCCAGCTGCCGGAGTCGAGTGCCCTGGCGCGCACCAGCAGGTCCCACTGCGCGCGTTTGCCCCGGCCCGCTCCCCACGACGCGGGCAGCGCGACGGCGTGGGCGCCCTGCTCGGCCAGCGCCTGGAACAGTTCGGGAAACCGCACGTCGTAACAGGTGGCGAAGCCGAGCGTCACGTCGTCGACGGTCACGGTGACCTGGTGGTGCCCCGCCGCGACGGTGTCGGACTCGCGGAAGCCGAAGGCGTCGTACAGGTGGAGCTTGTCGTAGCCGAGGTGGCGGCCGAGTCCGGTGATGAGCAGCGTGTTGCGCACTCGCTCGCCGTCGGGCGTGAACATCCCCGCGACCACCAGCACTCCGGCCTCGTCGGCGATCTCGCGGACGGCCCCGGCCCACGGCCCGTCGAGCGATTGGGCGACCGGGGCGAGCGGGCCGCCGAACCGGGCGAGAGTGGCTTCGGGGAACACGACGACGCGGGCACCGCGTTCGGCGGCGGAGCGTGTCCACTCGCGCACGGACCGGAGGTTCGTCTCCGGGTCGGCACTGGATGTGAGCTGGCACAAGGCCACTCGGAGCACGGCTACCTCCCGGTCGCGGACGCGGTCCCGCCTCGTACCCTAGACCGTATGTTGAACCGCACCGACCTGCGAGGTCGCGTCCCGGCCCCGGCACAGTTGCGCGCGTTGCTGCCGCGCGCGGAGATGGACGTGGACGCGGTGCTGCATCAGGTGCGCCCGGTCGTGGAGGACGTCCGCGACCGCGGGGTGGCCGCGGTGCTCGACTACACCGAGCGGTTCGACCACGTCCGCCCCGCCCGGGTTCGCGTGCCGGCGGCGGAGCTGGCGAGCGCGCTCGGTAACCTCGACCCGGCCGTGCGTGCGGCGCTGGAGAAGTCGATCGCGCGGGCCCGCGCCGTCCACGCCGACCAGCGTCGTGCGGACGTCACCACCGAGGTCGCCGACGGCGCCACCGTGACCGAGCGCTGGGTGCCGGTGCGCCGGGTCGGCCTGTACGCGCCGGGCGGGCTCGCCGTGTACCCGTCGAGCGTGGTGATGAACGTGGTGCCCGCCCAGGTCGCGGGGGTCGGCTCGCTGGTGGTGTGCTCGCCGCCGCAGGCGGAGTTCGGCGGGCTGCCGCACCCGACGATCCTCGCGGCGGCGGAACTGCTCGGCGTCGACGAGGTCTGGGCGGCGGGTGGTGCGCAGGCCGTGGCACTGCTCGCGTACGGCGGCACCGATACCGAGGGAACCGACCTGGAGCCCGTCGACCTGGTGACCGGGCCGGGCAACCTCTACCTCACGGCGGCCAAGCGCATGCTGCGCGGCGTGATCGGCATCGACTCGGAGGCCGGGCCCACCGAGATCGCGGTGCTGGCCGACGGCAGTGCCGATCCCGCGCATGTGGCGGCCGATCTGGTGAGCCAGGCCGAGCACGACACGCTGGCCGCGAGCGTGCTGGTGACGACGTCGGAGGAACTGGCTGACGCGGTGGACACCGAACTGGTGCGCCGTGTCGCCGCCACGAAGCACAGCGAGCGCGTGGAGCAGGCGCTGCGGGGCTCGCAGTCGGGCACGGTACTGGTGTCCACACTGGACGACGGGGTGCGGGTGGTGGACGCCTACGCCGCCGAACACCTGGAAATCCAGACCGAGAACGCGCGTGAGGTGGCCGCTCGGGTGCGCAACGCCGGTGCGGTCTTCGTCGGCCCGTACACGCCCGTGTCGCTCGGGGACTACTGCGCGGGGTCGAACCACGTGCTGCCGACGGGCGGTTCCGCGCGGCACTCGTCGGGGCTGTCGGTGCAGAGCTTCCTGCGCGGCATCCACGTCGTCGACTACAGCGCCGATGCGCTGCGCGCCGTGGCGGGCAGTGTGGTGTCGCTGTCCCAGGCCGAGGACCTGCCCGCGCACGGCGAGGCCGTGACCGCACGCCTGCCGGAGGGAGCCGCGTGAGCGCGGGCGAGACGACCGACGTGACCCTCGCCGACCTGCCGCTACGCGACGACCTGCGTGGCCGCAGCCCGTACGGCGCGCCACAGCTGGACGTCCCGGTGCGCCTCAACACCAACGAGAACCCGTACCCGCCACCGGCCGCGCTGGTGGACGACGTCACCGACGCGGTCCGGGAGGCGGCGCGCGACCTGCACCGGTATCCCG
The DNA here is from genome assembly GCF_005862235.1 of Saccharomonospora piscinae. GTDB lineage: Bacteria > Actinomycetota > Actinomycetes > Mycobacteriales > Pseudonocardiaceae > Saccharomonospora > Saccharomonospora piscinae. Next base: position 215,434 of record NZ_VCEK01000004.1, read on the forward strand.
ACCGCGACGCCGTCGCGCTGCGGCGGGACCTCGCCGCCTACCTCACCACCGCCACCGGGGTGCCGCTGACCGAAGGGCACCTGTGGGCGGCCAACGGGTCCAACGAGATCCTGCAGCAGTTGTTGCAGGCATTCGGTGGGCCGGGGCGCTCGGCGCTGGGCTTCGAACCGTCGTACTCGATGCACCCGATCATCTCGGCCGGAACGCGGACGGAGTGGGTTCCCGCGCCGCGCCGCGACGACTTCTCGCTCGACGCCGTCGCGGCTGCCGAGCTGGTGGCCGAACGCGCGCCCGACGTCGTCTTCGTGACCAGTCCCAACAATCCGACGGGCGGGTCGGTCCCGCTGGCGGATCTCGAACACATCCTGCGGGCCGCACCGGGGCTCGTGGTGGTCGACGAGGCGTACGCGGAGTTCTCGTCGCAGCCCAGCGCCGTGCGTCTGCTGGCGAAGTACCCGGCGACGCTGGTGGTCTCGCGCACCATGAGCAAGGCGTTCGCGTTCGCGGGCGGGCGGCTGGGTTACCTGGCCGCCGCACCGGCCGTGGTGGACGCGCTGCAGTTGGTGCGGTTGCCCTACCACCTGTCCGTGGTGACGCAGGCCGCGGCCAGGGCCGCGCTGCGGCACGCGGACGCCACGCTGGGCTCCGTGGCCACACTCGCCGCCGAACGCGACCGGGTGGCGGAGGCGTTGCGTGGCCTCGGTTTCGCCCCGGTGCCGAGCGACGCGAACTTCATCCTGTTCGGACGCTTCACCGACGCGGCGACGGCCTGGCGGTCCTACGTCGAATCCGGGGTGCTGATCCGTGACGTCGGCATTCCCGGCCACCTGCGCGTGTCGATCGGCACGCCCGACGAGAACGACGCCTTCCTGGCGGCGAGCAAGGAGGTCCCGCGGTGAGCCGGATCGGAAAGATCGAACGCACCACCAAGGAGTCGGCCATCCGGGTCGAGGTGGACCTGGACGGCAGCGGGCAGGTGGAGGTGTCCACCGGAATTCCGTTCTACGACCACATGCTCCACTCGTTCGGCGTCCACGGCAGCCTCGACCTGCGGATCGAGGCGCAGGGCGACGTCCACATCGACGCGCATCACACGGTGGAGGACACCGCCATCGTGCTGGGGCAGGCGCTGCGCGAGGCGCTCGGGGACAAGAAGGGCATCCGCCGGTTCGGTGACTGCTGGATCCCGATGGACGAGACGCTGGCCCACGCCGCCATTGATGTTTCGGGGCGGCCGTACTGCGTCCACACCGGGGAACCCGAGCAGTTCAACGCCTTCACCATCGGTGGCAACTACCCGTTCGTGCTGACGCGGCACGTGTTCGACTCGCTGTCGTTCCACGCGCAGCTGGCGCTGCACGTCCGTGTCGTCCACGGCCGGGACCCGCACCACATCGCGGAGGCGCAGTACAAGGCGGTCGCCCGGGCGCTGCGCGCGGCCACGGAGCCGGACCCGAGGGCCGGGGGCATTCCGTCCACGAAGGGAGTGCTCTAGGTGTCGCGGGACATTGTCGCCCTGCTGCTGTTCGCGGTGGCGGGTTTTCTGGTCGGCGGTGCCATCAGCACCGTGAAGAAGTCCCGCGGCCTCGCGGTGGCACTCGGCGCCGCCGCCCTGGTCGCGGGCGGCGGCGCCGTGCTCTGGCTGTCCTAGCGGGCCGGCGTCACCGGTTCACCGGCTCGCGCTCGTCGGCCCTGCCCGCACCGCCGGTCAGCTTCTCTCCCTCGACGTCGACGTCGGGCAGGGCGCGGTCCAGCCAGCGCGGCAGCCACCAGGCGCTGCGCCCGAGCAGCGACATCACGGCGGGAACGATGGTCATGCGCACCACGAAGGCGTCCACGGCCACGCCGAACGCGAGCGCGAAGCCGATCGACTGGATCAGGGTGGCTTCGGCGAGGACGAACCCGGCGAACACGCTGATCATGATCAGCGCGGCGGCCACCACGACCCGGGAGCCGTGCTGGAATCCGGTGACCATCGCGCGGTCGGGGGCACTGCCGTGGACGTACTCCTCCCGCATCCGGGTGACCAGGAAGACCTGGTAGTCCATCGCGAGCCCGAACAGCACGCCGATGAGCAGCACCGGTAGCACACTCATGATCGGTCCGGTGGCCTCGACGCCGAGCAGGTCGCCGAGCCAGCCCCACTGGAACACGGCCACCACCGCGCCGAACGTGGCACCGACCGAGCCGAGGAAGCCCAGCGTGGCCTTCAGCGGCACGAGCACCGAGCGGAACACGAGCATGAGCAGGAGGAAGGCCAGCCCCACGATCAGCGACAGGTACGGCAGCAGGGCGTCGGACATCGTGCGCGAGATGTCGATGTTCATCGCGGTGGCGCCGGTCACCGACGTGGTGGCGCCCGTGTCGGCCTCAATGCGGTCGCCCTCGGCACGCAGCGCGGTGACGAGGTCCTCGGTCTCCTGGGTGTCGGGACCGCTCCGGGGGATCACGGTGAGCAGTGCGGTGTCGCCGGCGCGGTTGAACTGAGGCGGGGTGACCATCGCGACGTCGTCGAGGGTGCCGATGCGCTCCATCGCGGTTCGCGCGGTGGCCTGCGGGTCCCGCTCGACGTCGAGCACGACGACGAGCGGGCCGTTGGTTCCGGGACCGAATCCCTGGCTGATCAGCTCGTAGGCGCGGTGCTGGGTCGAGTCGGGTGCCGCCGTCGCGTCCGTGGGCAGGCCGAGCCGCATGTCCGCGGCCGGGACGGCCACCACGGCCAGGCCCGCGACCGACAGCAGCAGGACCGCGATACGGCGACGGGCGAGCAGCCGCGCCCAGCGCTCGCCCAGCGTGGGGCCGGACGACCGGGTGCGTCGCAGCCCCGGCACCCGCCCGGCGAGCACCTTGGTTCCCGCGAAGCCGAGCACGGCGGGCAGCAGCGTGACGGCGATCAGCACCGCGACGGCGACCGTCGCCGACGCGGCGAGGCCCATCTGGCCGAGAATCGGGATGCCGACCACGGTCAGGCCCGCCAGCGCGATGATGACGGTGAGTCCCGCGAAGACGACGGCGGAGCCCGCGGTGCCCACGGCGTGGGCCGCGGCGTCCTCCGGATCGGCGCCCCCGTCGAGTTCCGCTCGGTGCCGCGACACGATGAACAGCGCGTAGTCGATGCCCACGGCCAGCCCGATCATGAGGGCGAGCACCGGGGTGTTGGAGTTCAGGTCGACCACGCCGGAGAGTGCGGTGATGGCCGCCATGCCGATGCCGACGCCGATCAGCGCGGTCAGCAGCGGCAGGCCCGCCGCCACCAGGGAACCGAACGTCATCACCAGCACCAGCGCGGCGACGATCACACCGACGCCCTCGGTCGCCTGTGTCACCGGGATGCCCTGCATGGCGTCGCCGCCGAACTCGACCGTCCAGCCCTGGTCGCGGAACGGTTCGGCCGTGGCCTGCAGCGCGTCGCGGTCGGCGTCGGTGACCTCCGGCGACGGCACCTGGTACACGACTTTGACCAGCGCGAGGGTGCCGTCGGGGGCGACGGATCGCGCCTGGAACGGATCGGCCACGGCCGCGACGTTCGGGGCCTGGCCGAGCGCGTCGACGAGGTCGCCCACAACGGCGGGGTCCAGCGGGCCGCCTCCGGGAGCGGCGACGGCGACGTTGGCGTTCGCCTTGCCGACCCCGGCCTCCGGGAACCGCTCCTCCAGGTGGTCGATCGCCTGCTGCGCCTCCGTGCCGGGGATCGTCACGGCGTTGGTCGTGGGGCCGGACAGGGTGAGCGCGCCGACGCCGACGACCGCGAGCAGCAGCACCCAGAGACTGGCGACGAGGCGCCGCCGCCGGAACGACGCACGACCGAGTCGGGCGAGAAAGGTGGCCAAGACGCACGCTCCCAACGCGAACGAGTTTCGGAGAACCGTGCGCCACGCTAGCCGATCGGCAAGGGCCTTTTAAGCCGATCGGCAAGTATGTGATCCGGGAAACAACACCGGTGGCCGGGTCCCGTGCTCGGTTGGCCGCCGCATCGGGTCGGCGTAAGGTCGTAGGGCCGCTCCAGGAGGGACCCATGACTGTCGAGACTGCCGAGGACACCCGATCCCGCCTGCTCGCGACGGCTTTGACGCTGTTCAGCACACACGGCGTCGGCGGCACGTCGCTGCAGATGATCGCGGACGAACTCGGGGTGACCAAGGCGGCGGTCTACTACCACTTCAAGACCAAGGACCAGATCACCGAGGCGGTCGCCGCGCCCGCTCTCCAGGAACTGATCGAGCGCATGGCCGAGGCGGGCGCGCGGCGCACGCGGGGCGCGCAGATCGACCACGCACTGTCGGGATTCGTCGACATCGTGGTGCGGTACCGATCACTGATCGCGCTGTTCAACAGTGACCCGGGCATCATGCGGGCCATAGACCGGTCACTCGACGGGGTGGAGAATCTCGCCGCGCGGATGCGGGCGCTGCTGGTGGGGCCCGATGCCGAGCTGGCAGCCGCGCTCACCGCGAACGTGGCGCTCGCGGGCATCGCACTGGCAGGCGGCGCGCCCGAGCAGGCGGACCTCGACGACGACGTCCTGCGGGAGCACCTGATCGACATCGGCAGGCGGCTGCTGGGCAGGCCGAAGCGGCGCGCCAGGTCCGTCGCGCCGCGCGACGGCGGTCAGCCTTCGCGAGCTGCGGACACGACTACGTAGCCTGCGGACACGGCTACGCGGGCTGCGGACACGGCGTCAGATGCCGCCTTCGGACTTCGGTTTGAGGCCCGGGGCACCCGGGCCGTACGCGGCGATCTGGTCGTCCGGGTTGTTCAGGGTGCAGGTGCGCAGCGACAGGCAGCCGCAGCCGACGCAGCCGGTGAGGTCGTCCCGCAGCCTGCGCAGGGCGTCGATCCGGGCGTCCAGTTCGTCCCGCCAGTCGCGGGACAGCCGGGCCCAGTCGGCCTTGGTGGGCGCGTGGTCACGGGGCAGGGTGGCCAGCGCCTCGCCCACCTGTTCCAGAGTGAGCCCGACCCGCTGTGCCGCGCGGATGAACGCGATCCGGCGCAGCACCGAGCGGGCGTAGCGCCGCTGGTTTCCCGCGGAACGCTCGGCGGAGATCAGGCCGCGGTCCTCGTAGAACCGGAGGGCGGTGTGCGGCACACCACTGCGCTGGGCCACCTGCCCGATGGTGAGATGGTCGGCGAGCTTCGACACACCGCCACAGTACCGGTAGCTCCACCTTGGTCGAGCTACGTCGGGCAGGGCTTCGGGTCACAGCACGTGTCGCCGGTACGCCCCGATCATGTCACGCAACACGACGTCACCGGGTGTGCGCCACACCTCGGCGTTGAAGACCTCGACCTCGATCGGCCCGTGGTAGCCCGCCGCCTCCACGCACTCCCGCAGTCTGCGGTGATCGATGGGGCCCCTGCCGGGCAGCGCGCGGCCGAGCAGCGTGTCGGTCAGCGGCACGAGCTGGTCGCAGACGTGGAACCCCAGGATGCGGCCCGCCGAGCGGGCGATCGAGTGCTCCACCTCGGGGTCCCACCACACGTGGAACTCGTCCACCACCACGCCCACGGCGTCGGCCGGATGGTCCTCGGCCAGCGCGAGCGCCTGCCCCAGCGTCGACAGCACGGACCGCTCCGCGCACTGCATGGGGTGCAGCGGTTCCAGCCCCAGCCGGACGCCGCGCTCCCGCGCGTACGGGGCCAGCTCGCCCAGCGCGTCGGCCACGCGCTGCCGCGATCCGGCGAGGTCGTGGTCCGCGACCCCGCCGACCACGAGCACGAGCACGTCGGTGCCCAGGGCGACGGCCTCGTCGATGGCCTCGCGGGTCATCGCGATGCCGTCGACGGGCTCGCCCTCCGGTGTCACGCCGGTGAAGAAGCCGCCACGGCACAGCGAGGAGACCCGGACGCCGTGCCGCCGGAGCAGCCGGGCCGACTCCTCGACGCCCACCTCGGCGACCTTGTCGCGCCAGAGGCCGATCCACTCGATTCCTGCCGCCGCGCAGCCCTCGACCGCCTCGGGCAGCGACCACGACTTCGTGGTGATCTGGTTGAGGCTCAGGCGGTTCACAGGCTCACCCCCGCCGCGGCCAGCAGCGGGCGCATCCGGGTCACGGCCAGGTCGGGGTCGGGCAGCACACCCGCGACGTCGGCCAGCCGGAGCAGGTCGGACAGGTGCGTGATCGTGCGCGCCGACTCCAGCCCGCCGACCATGCGAAAGTGCGGCTGGTGTCCGGCGAGGTAGGCCAGGAACACCACGCCCACCTTGTAGTGCGGGGTGGGGGAGCGGAAGATCTCGCGCGAGAGCGCGACGGTGGGGTCCAGCAGCGCGCGGAAGCCGTCCGCGTCTCCCGCGTCGAGCCGGGCCAGCGCGGCACCCGCGACCGGGGCGATGGGGTCGAAGATGCCGAGCAGTGCCTCGCTGTGCCCGGAGTCGTCCCCCGCGATCAGTTCGGGGTAGTGGAAGTCGTCGCCGGTGTAGCAGGCGACGCCGCCCGGCAGCGCGTCGCGGAACCGCCGCTCGACGTCGGCGTCGAGGACCGACACCTTCACCCCGGCGACCACGGACTCGTGCTCGGCGCACAGCGCGGCCAGTTCCGCCGCGGCGGCGTCGACGTCGGTGTGCCCCCAGTAGCCGCGCAGCGCCGGGTCGAACTGCTCGCCGAGCCAGTGCAGCAACACCGGTCCGTCGGCCTGGGACAGCAGGGCGCCGTACGCGCGGTGGTAGTCGTCCGGGCCGCTCGCGGTGGCGGCGAGCGCGCGGCTGGCCATGACGACCGGCACGGCGCCCTCGCCGCTGACGAGTGCGAGCTGTTCACCCCACGCCGTCACGATCTGGTCCACGGTGGACGGACCGGCCGGGAGCTGGTCGGTGCCGACCCCGGCGACCCACCGTCCACCGCAGGCCCTCGCCTCGGCGCCGGTGCGGCGCACCAGCTCCCTCGTGGTCGCCCAGTCGAGCCCCATGCCGCGCTGTGCGGTGTCCATGGCCTCGGCGACACCCAGGCCGCACGACCACAGGTGCCTGCGAAACGCCAGCGTGGTGTCCCAGTCGAGTGCCACGGTGTCGGTGGGGTCGTGCCCGGCGAAGGGATCGGCGACCACGTGCGCCGCGGCGTAGGCGACGCGCGAGGCCGGCGGGCTCGCCGGAGTGCCGGGAGTGCCCCGGCCCGAGGGCGACCACGGGGCGATCCCGCCCTCGGCCGTCGGCAGCGGTAGTGCGGCCATGGTACCTCCGCTCTCGTTGAAAGCGTTTTCTTGAAAGCGTTTTCAGTGACCTTAGGTCACGGGTCACCACGCGACAAGAGGTCAGTCGAGGACGTTCACCGCGAGTGTGCGCACCACGGACTCGTCCACCTCGACGCCGAGGCCCGGCCCCGTGGGCACGTGGGCCGTCCCACCGTCCACTCGCACCCCGTCGGCGTAGACGGAATCGACGAACTGCCTGCCGTTGAGGTCCACCGGCGTGTCGATCCCGAACGCGCCGAACAGGTGCAGCGACGCGGCCAGCCCGAGATCGGAGTCGGTGAGCCCCGAACCCATGAGCCGGACCCCGCAGTCCTGCGCCAGCGCGCAGAGCCGCCGCGACAGCGTCAGCCCGCCGCTGCGCTGGACCTTCGCGATGGCGACGGCCACCGCGTCGAGCCGGACGAACGTGGCCAGATCGCTCGGGTGCCGCAGGCTCTCGTCCAGCGCGACGGGAACGGGGCAGGAGTCCCTGAGCCGCCGCAACCCGACGATGTCGTTGGCAGGCAGCGGCTGCTCGAACGCGGTCACGCCGAGGTGCTCCAGTTCCCTGCCCACGCGCAGCGCGGCGTCGGCACTGTAACCCTGGTTCGCGTCCACCCACAGCGGCGCGTCGTCCCCTGCGGCCTCCCGCACCGCCGCGACCACGGCCAGATCCTCCCGCTCCCCGTGCAGCCCGATCTTCACCTTGAACGCGCCGTAGCCCGCGTCCCGGCCCTCGGCGACGTGCTCGGCGACCTGGGACGGTGTCTGGCCCGACACCATCCAGCCGAGCGTCAGTTCGTCGCGCCTGCGCTGTCCCCACAACGTGCTGACGGGCACCCCCAGCGCCCTGCCGAGCAGGTCGTGCAGTGCCGTGTCGACAGCCGCCTTCGCGAGCGGGGCGCCGATCGTGAAGCCGCGGTTGACGGCCCGGTCGAAGGCGCTGGTGACGCCGTCGAGATCCCAGCACGCCGTGCCGAGCACCGCCGGAGCCAGGTACCGGTCGATGGTCGTGACGATCGACTCCGCGGTCTCGTAGGTCCACGCGGGAATCGGTGTGGCCTCGCCCCAGCCGCAGACACCGTCGGCGCTGACCTTCACCAGGACCCGGATGCTGGGTTGGCCCACCGTGGCCACGGCTCCGCCCGACACGCCGAACGACCGCAGTGTCGGCAGTGCCACCGCGAACGTCTCGATCCGTTCGATCCTCAGCTCACCGATCATGCCCGAACCTCCTTCGTGCTGTCGCGCACCACGACCTCCCCGGGAACCCGCACCACGCGACTGCGGGAACCGCGGTTGCCCCGGAACGCCAGCTCCATCGCTCGTTCTCCGAGTTCCTCCAGCGGCAGCGCGACCGTGGTGAGACTCGGGGTCAGGTCCCGCACCACCGGAATGTCGTCGAACCCGGCCAGTGACACCTCGTCCGGCACGCTGATCCCGGCCTCCCGCATGGCGGTCAGCGCGCCGATCGCCATCACGTCGGTGACGGCGAAGACACAGGTCGACTCCAGCCCCCGTTCGATCGCGGTGCGCATGGCCGCGTAACCGCCGTCGCGGGTGAACGGGGCCTCGACGATGTCGTCGTCCGCGAGCTCCACCCCCGCCTCGGCCAGCGACTGCCGGAATCCCGCGATGCGGTCGACCACGGTGGTGAGACTGCGGGGCCCGGCCAGCACGGTGAACCGCCGGTGTCCCAGGTCGAGCAGACGCCGCGCCAGCACCGCCGCGCCCTGCTTGTTCTCCGGCTGCACGCAGTCGGCCCGCAGGCTCCGGTGCCGTGAGACCACGGCGACCTGTCCGCCGCCCCGCTGGTAGGGCTCCAGTTCGGCCGCCAGCGCCCGGTTCCACTCGCGGTCCTCGAACCCCGACCCGACCAGCAGGATCGCCGACGCGCGCTGGGCGCGGAGCATGGAGACGTAGGCGATCTCCTTCTGCGGGTCGCGGAACGTGCTCGCCAGCATCACCAGCAGCCCGCCCTCGCCCGCGGCCCGCATGACCCCGCGGGCGATGGCGGCGAAGTACGGGTCGCTCACGTCGTGGCAGACGACGCCGACCGTGCGGTGGGTGGCTCCGGCCAGTGCCTGCGCGTGGGCGTTGGGGGTGTAGGCCAGCTCCTGGGCCGCCGCGAGCACGCGCTCGCGCAGGTCGGACCGCACCCGGGTGGTGCCGTTCAGCGCACGGGACGCGGTGGCCAGGGACACCTCCGCGGCGCGGGCGACGTCTTCCAGGGTGACGTGGGGGTGAGCGTCCATTCACAACTCCTGACCACAGAACGCTTGACCGGGTATCGCTGGCTGCCTACTCTACCGGAAAGCGCATTCAGAAAGCGCATTCAGGTTCGGAGCATCCCGGTCCTGAGCGGGTGTAGTCCGACGCGTTCACCGCCGAACGGAGGACCATGGTCACGCCAAGTCCGTCGCCGGGCCAGGAGTCCGGCGCCCGGCCGTCCGAGACCACCGCGCCCACCGCCGTGGTGGAGCGGACGAAACCCTCGACGGCACAGCAACTCGCCGCCTTCCTCGAACAGTCGTGGCGACCCATCGCGTTGCTGGTGGCACTGTTCGTAGCGTGGTGGGTGGTCACGGCGGCCGAACTCGTCGAACCGTACCTCGTTCCCTCGCCCGGCGACACGATCGCGGCCATCACGGCCAATCCGGACTACTTCTGGCAGCACACGTGGACCACGACGTACGAGACGCTGCTCGGCTTCGTCATCGCCACGGTGATCGGCGTGTTCGCCGCGCTGGTGATGGTGCAGTCGGCCACCGTCGAGAAGACGCTGTATCCACTGCTGCTGTTCGCCCAGGTCATTCCCAAGATCGCCATCGCGCCGCTGTTCGTCGTGTGGCTCGGGTTCGGACTCGGCCCCAAGATCGTCGTGGCGGTGCTCATGGCGTTCTTCCCCGTCGTGATCTCGATGGTCACCGGACTCAAGTCCGTGGACCCGGAGATGCTGGAGCTGTCCTCGACGATGGGCGCCAAACCGGCCCAGACGTTCTGGAAGATCCGCTTCCCGGCCTCGCTGCCGCACCTGTTCTCCGGGCTGAAGGTGGCCGCCACGATGGCCGTGACCGGAGCGGTGGTCGGCGAGTTCGTCGGAGCCGACGCCGGGCTCGGGTTCGTGATCCTCCAGGCCAACGGGAACCTCGACACCCCGGTGCTGTTCGCCGGGCTGCTGATCATGTCGCTGATGGGCGTGCTGCTGTTCGTGCTCGTCGAATGGCTGGAGCGGCTCGTGCTTCCGTGGCACGCGAGCCGTCGCGGCGACAACGTCACCACGACTTTCTGACAGGGCACCTCGACACCAGGCTTTCGACCCAGGCAAAGGAAGGGCCATGAAACGACTGTCCGCACTCGTCGCAGGCGCCGCGCTCCTGCTGGCCGCCGGTTGCGGCGGCTCCGGTCCCGAGACCACCACCAACGCGGAGGGCCAGGAGGTCACCAAGGTGACCCTGACCCTCAACTGGTACCCGTACGGCGAGCACGCGCCGTTCTACTACGGCAAAGAGCAGGGGATCTACGAGGAACACGGCATCGACCTGGAGATCAGGGCGGGGCAGGGCTCGCAGAAGACCGTGCAGGCCACGGCCGCGGGCCAGACCGACTTCGGCTGGGCCGACACGCCCGCCCTGCTGGCCGGTGTGTCGCAGGGTCTGGACGTCAAGAGCGTCGGGGTGTTCCTCCAGACCACGCCGTCCTCGGTGCAGTTCTTCTCCGAGCAGGGCATCTCCTCGGTCGACGACCTCAAGGGCAAGACGATCGCGACCACGGCGGGTGACGCGCTGAGCGCCACGTTCCCGGCGTTCCTCGCGGCGAACGGGCTGAGCGAGGACGACGTCGACACCCAGAACACCGACGCCGCGGGCAAGATGGCCGCCGTCATGTCGGAGCAGACCGACGCCCTGCTGGGCTACGCCACCGATCAGGGGCCGACCATGCAGGAGAAGGCGGGCAAGGAGGTCTCCTACCTCCGCTTCGCCGACCACGGTCTCAACTTCTTCAGCAACGGGCTGCTGACCTCGCAGGACATGCTCGGTGAGCACCGGGACCTGGTGCAGCGCATGGTGGACGCCACCAGCGAGTCGTGGGCCGCGGCCCGGGACGACCAGGAGACCGCCGTCGCGGCGATGGAGGGCGCCTCCGAACAGCTGCCGTCGCAGGAGGTGCTGGCCGAGCAACTCGCCTCCACGCTGGAGCTGCTGCACACCGAGAACACCGAGGGGCAGCGTCCCGGCGTGAACGTCGAGGACGACTGGCGCGACACCATTGGCGTGTTCCACGACGCGGGCGTCATCGAGTCGGCCGAGGAACCCAGCACCTACTGGGAAGCCGACCTGAGCCCCAAGGAATGAGTGGGTCCATGTCCAGCTACGCGGTCGAGATCGCCGGAGTCTCGGTGCGGTTCCGCACGAAGAAGCGGGACGTCACGGCGTTGCACGACGTCACGATGCACGTCGAGCCCGGTGAGTTCATCGCCATCGTCGGTCCGTCGGGGTGCGGCAAGTCGACCCTGCTCAAGCTCGCGTCGGGCCTGCTCGCGCCGTCGGCGGGCCACGTGAGGTTGCAGGGCGAGGACGTCACGGGCGCGCGCAAGGACGTGGGCTACGTGTTCCAGAAGGCGGCGCTGCTGGAGTGGCGCACGGCGCGCAAGAACATCCTGCTGCAGGCCGAGATGCGCCACATGCCGGCTCGGCAGGCGCGGGAACGGACCGACGAGCTCATCGCGATGACCGGGCTCACCGGGTTCGAGGACGCCTACCCGCACGAGCTGTCGGGCGGCATGCAGCAGCGTGTCGCGCTGTGCCGGGCGCTGCTGCACCGGCCGCCGGTACTGCTCATGGACGAGCCGTTCGGTGCGCTCGACGCGCTGACGCGGGAGCAGATGAACGTCGAGCTGCGGCGGATCTGGCAGGAGACGGGCACGACCGTGCTGCTGGTGACGCACTCGATCTCGGAGGCGGTGTACCTCGCCGACCGCGTCGTGATGATCACCGCGCGGCCCGGAACCGTGGCCGGGACCGTCGACATCGAGCTTCCGGCGGAGCGCGACTACGGCCGGACGATGTCCGCGCCGGAGTTCACCGACGCCACCCGCCGCATCCGTGAGCATCTCGGCGCGGCCCAGGCGGAGGTCGTGGGCGACTGACGCTCGCTCACCACCGGCACCACCGGCACCACACTGCCCTCACCACAGAGAAAGGCGACTCATGGCGGGACTCAAACAGCGATCGGTCGGGATCGTGATGAACGGGGTGACCGGGCGCATGGGCTACCGGCAGCACCTCGTGCGCTCGATCCTCGCGATCCGCGAGCAGGGCGGGGTGAGGCTGCCCGACGGCACGGTCGTGTGGCCCGAGCCGATCCTGGTCGGTCGCAACGAGGCGAAGCTCGCCGCGATCGCCAAGGACCACGGCCTCGACAACTGGACCACCGACCTCGACGCGGCGCTGGCTGATCCGGCTGCCGAGATCTACTTCGACGCCCAGGTGACCAGCCGCAGGGTGGAGGGCGTGCGCAAGGCCGTCGCGGCGGGCAAGCACATCTACACGGAGAAGCCGGTGGCCGAGGACGTCGGCACGGCACTGGAACTCGCGCGGTTGGCCGCCTCGGCGGGGGTCAAGGTGGGTGTGGTGCAGGACAAGCTGTTCCTGCCGGGCCTGCTCAAGCTCAAGCGGCTGGTGGACGGCGGGTTCTTCGGCCGCGTCCTCTCGGTGCGGGGCGAGTTCGGCTACTGGGTGTTCGAGGGGGACTGGCAGGAGGCGCAGCGACCGTCCTGGAACTACCGCAGTGAGGACGGCGGCGGCATCATCATCGACATGTTCTGCCACTGGCGGTACGTGCTGGAGGACATCTTCGGCCCGGTTCGTTCGGTGCAGGCGCTGGCGGCCACGCACGTTCCCGAGCGCGTGGACGAGGGCGGGCGGCCCTACGCCTGCACCGCCGACGACGCGGCGTACGGCATCTTCGAGCTCGACGGCGGCATCGTCGCACAGGTCAACTCGTCGTGGGCGACCCGCGTGTTCCGCGACGAACTCGTGGAGTTCCAGGTGGACGGCACCGAGGGCAGCGCGGTGGCGGGGCTGCGGCGCTGTCGTGTGCAGCACCGGTCGGTGACACCCAAGCCGGTGTGGAACCCGGATCTGCCCGCGACGGAGGACTTCCGTGGCCAGTGGCAGGACGTTCCCGACAACGCGGAGTTCGACAACGGTTTCAAGGCCCAGTGGGAACTGTTCCTCCGGCACGTGGTCGCCGACGGTGAGTTCCCGTGGGACTTCCTGGCCGGCGCGCGCGGGGTGCAGCTCGCCGAACTCGGCCTTCGCTCGGCCCACGAGGGCCGCAGGATCGCGGTGGAGCCACTGAGTTTGTAGAGCTGCCTGTAGGCGCTCTGCGCGGCTCGTCGCGGTGACAAGACCCGGCACGCACAACTGAACACGGTCCCGGCATTGCGAAAGAAAGCGCTTCCAGTAGAAGCGTGACACTCAACGGAGAGGAATTCGCTTATGTCCGGTCGTCGACGTGCGCGCGCTCTGGGGGCGCTGCTCGCGACACTGATGGCGGTCAGTGTCGCGGCAGCGCTTCCCGCGGGGGCCCAGCCACGATTCAGCGTCCTGGTCTTTTCCAAGGTCACCAATTTCCACCACGACTCGATCCCGGCCGGGATCGAGGCCATCGAGCGCATGGGTGCCGAACACGGCTTCGACGTCGAGGCCACCGACGACGCCTCGGCGTTCACCGACGACAACCTGGCACGCTTCGACACGCTCGTCTTCAACAACACCAACTCGACCCCCGAGTCGGGCGACCTGCTCGACGCGGACCAGCGCGCCGCGCTCCAGCGCTACGTGCAGGGGGGCGGCGGCTGGGTCGGGCTGCACGCGGCCTCCGCCAGCGAGCGCGACTGGGAGTGGTACGAGGGCCTGGTCGGCGCGATCTTCGACTATCATCCCGCGCCGCAGGTGGGCCGGGTGAAGGTCCTCGACCAGGTGCATCCGTCCACACGCGACCTACCGCAGCTGTGGGAGCAGCACGAGGAGTGGTACAACTGGCGGGCCAACCCCACGGGCGACGTCCACACGCTCGCGCAGATCAAGGTGCGCGACGGTGTCGAGGGCCTCGACGAGGGGGTGGACCACCCGTACTCGTGGTGCCACAACTACGACGGCGGGCGGTCGTGGTTCACCGCGGGCGGCCACGCGGCGGAGAAGTTCTCCGACGAGCTGTTCCTGTCGCACCTGAGGGGAGGCATCGAGTGGGCCGCCGGAGCCCAGGAGGGCGACTGCTCGGCCACGCAGACGGGCAACTTCCAGCGCGTCGCGTTGGTGGACGAGGGACTGGCCGATCCGTTCGAGCTGGCTGTGGCACCGGACCGCCGGGTCTTCTACATCCAGCGCACGGGCGCGCTCAAGGTGATCGACCAGACCTCGCGTGAGGTCACCACGGCACTCGACTTCAACTACACCCCCGAGATGACCAGCCAGTCCGACGGTCTGCTCGGGCTGACGCTCGACCCGGACTTCGCCGAGAACAGCCACCTGTACCTGTTGTACTCCGACCCCGAGGAGCCGAGGCTCAACCTCTCGCGGTTCACGGTCGCCGACGACGACACGGTGGACCGGGCCACCGAGGCCCGCCTGATGGAGATCCCGACGTTCCGGGGCGAGGGCAGGGCGAACTCCCACATGGCCGGGTCGATCACCTTCGACGCGGAGGGCAACCTGCTGGTCGCGACCGGCGACAACACCGACCCGTTCGACTCGGACGGCTTCTCCCCGATCGACGAGCGGGAGGGGCGCCGGGCGTGGGATGCCCAGGGCACCGCCGCCGACACCAACGACCTGCGGGGCAAGATCCTGCGCATCACGCCGCGGGACGACGGCACGTACACCGTGCCGGAGGGCAACCTCTTCGAGCCGGGCACGGAGCTGACCCGCCCGGAGATCTACGTGATGGGGCTGCGTAATCCCTTCCGTATCGCCGTCGATCCCGGCTCCAACGCCCTGTTCGTGGGCGACTACGGGCCGGACGCGCGGCAGCCCGTCCCCGATCGGGGACCCGAGGGCACGGTCGAGTTCCTGCGGATCACCGAGGCGGGTAACCACGGCTGGCCCTACTGCGTCGGCGACAACACTCCGTTCTCGGACTACGACTTCGCCACCGGCGAGTCCGGGGAGAAGTTCGACTGCGGGGCGCCGGTCAACGACTCGCCCAACAACAGCGGGCTCACCGAGCTGCCGCCCGCGCAGCCTGCCTGGGTGTGGTACCCGTACTCGGCCTCGGCGGAGTTCCCCGAACTCGGCACCGGTGGTGGCGGCCCGATGGGCGGGCCGGTCTACGACTTCGACCCGGACAACGAGCGGGTGACCAAGTTCCCCGAGTACTTCGACGGGAAGTTCTTCGCCTACGAGCTGACGCGCCGCTGGTTCAAGACGATGTCGGTGCAACAGGAAGACCAGAGCTTCACCGACCCGCGGTTCTCCCCGGCACAGGCCGGCGACCTGCATTCCATCAACGGCGTGTTCGAGGACATGGACTGGATCCAGCCGTTCGAGGCGCACTTCGGGCCTGACGGCTCGCTCTACGTCATCGACTTCGGTGAGGGCAGCGGCACCGGCCGGGGCGGAAGCAACGACGGGGCCGGGATCTACCGGATCGACTACGTGGCCGACGGGCGACTCCCCACGGCCTCGCTCAGTACGTCGGCCGACTCGGGCAAGACACCGTTGACGGTGGACTTCTCCAGCGAGGGGTCGGCGGGCGGTGACGGCGAGCCGGTC
Organism: Saccharomonospora piscinae; assembly: GCF_005862235.1. Taxonomy (GTDB): domain Bacteria; phylum Actinomycetota; class Actinomycetes; order Mycobacteriales; family Pseudonocardiaceae; genus Saccharomonospora; species Saccharomonospora piscinae. The sequence continues at coordinate 231,375 of NZ_VCEK01000004.1, forward strand.
ACCTACGAGTGGGACTTCGACGGCGACGGCACCACCGACTCCACCGAACCCGAGGCCACCCACACCTACACCGAGGGTGGCCAGTACACGGCGCGCCTCACGGTGACCAGCACGGCCAACCCGGAGCTGACGGCGGTCGCGACGACCACCATCACCGCCGGGAACACACGGCCCACCGTGGAGCTGGTGCTGCCGAAGGACGGCGGGATGTTCTCCTTCGGTGACACGATCCCGTTCCAGGTGCGGGTCAACGACCGGGAGGACGGCAGCATCGACTGCTCGGAGGTGGTCGTGCAGTCGCAGCTCGGGCACGACGACCACCTGCACCCGATGGACAACGTCACCGGGTGCCGCGGCGAGATGGCCACCGACAGCGGCGACAGCCACGGTCCCGGCCAGAACCTCTACGTCGCGCTCAGCGCGCAGTACACCGACCAGGGCAACGGCGACGTGCCGCCGCTGACCGGTTCCGCGCACGTCACGCTCGAACCGAAGCACAAGGAGGCCGAGCACCTGGAGGACAGCGACGGTGTGGACGTGCTGAACCGCGACGACGCGTCGGCGGGCAAGCGGCTCGGGGAGATCGAGCACGGTGACTGGGTGGCCTACGAACCCGTTCACCTGATGGGCATCGACTCGGTGACGATCGGGGCGAGTTCGGGTGGCATCGGGGGCACCGTCGAACTGCGTGCCGACGCCCCCGATGGCCCGCTGCTCGGCTCGGTCGACGTGGCAGCCACCGGAGACTACGGCGAGGTGGTGCCGAGGACGGCCGAACTGGCCGACCACGACGGCACGATGACCCTCTACCTGGTGTTCACGAACCCCGACTGGTCGCCGGACGGGCCTGACCTGCTGGCGCTCGACTGGCTGGAGTTCAACGGAAAGGGTGTGACGAGGTGAGTAGCACGGCGAACTCCCGGCGCGACTTCCTGCGCCTCGCGCTCGGCTCGGCGGCGCTGGCCGGTGCCGGAGGCATGCTGTCCCAGGGCACCGCGCTCGCGGACCGGCCCGCCGTCGGCCCCCACCGCGTGCCGCCGGGACACATCGGCATCCAGCTCTACACGGTGCGGTCGCTGATGACGCACGACCCGCAGGGCACGCTCGACGCGCTCGGCGAGATCGGCTACGCCACGGTGGGCGTCAGCGGCCGCTACGGGCACACCCCGCAGGAGTTCCGGGCGATGCTCGACCGCGCGGGACTGCGAGCGGTACTGACGCACCTGTCGCTGGACGCCGTGCGCGGTGACTGGCAGCGCGAGCTGGACAACGCGCACGTGCTCGGAGTGGACTCGGTGGTGGTGCCGTCGCTGCCGAGTTCGTTGTGGACACCGGAGGGTTACCGGCAGGTGGCCGCGGAGTTCGAGGCGGCGGGCCGGGCGGCGCGCGAGGCCGGGTTGCGGTTCCTCTACCACAACCACGACTTCGACTTCCGCACCGTCGACGGGCAGGTGCTCTACGACATCCTGCTCACCGAGACCGACCCCGCGCACGTGAACTTCGAGATCGATCTGTACTGGGCGATCCACGCGGGCTACGACCCGGTGGACTACTTCGCGCGGTACCCCGGCCGGTTCCCGGTGTTCCACGTGAAGGACCGGGCGCCGGACGGATCGTTCGAGGACGTCGGTTACGGCACGATCGACTTCCGCCGGATCTTCCGGCAGCGCAGGCTGTCGGGGGTGAAGGAGTACGTGGTGGAACACGACCAGCCGCAGGACCCGCTGGTCAGCGCCCGCCGCAGCTTCGACACGCTGTGGAGCCTGCGGTTCTAGGGGGTACCGGTGAGGCGCGGCGCAGGGCCGCGCCTCACCGGCGCAGGGCCAGCGCGTCGGCCCTCGCCTGGGCGGCCCGCGCGGCCTGGAGCATCGCCTCCGCGAGGTCGGCCAGGTTGGTCCGGTCGGCGAGGTCGGCGTTGATGGCCACCTCGCGCACCCGGCCTCGCGAGTCCAGCACCACTTCCACGAGTCCCCAGTCGTCCTGCGCGCGCACGCCGTCGTCCGGCCGTGGCGCGGCCGCGGGCTCGGCAGCGCTCGTGCGCCGCAGCGGGTCGTCGAACGCGGGATTCTGCTCGCTCATCCCCAGTCCGACGCGCGGGGGGCCGGCATCGTTCCCAGGGAACGGAACGGAACCGCGCCGCGTCGGAGCCGATATGGCTTGGGTACGTGCACGGGTGGAGGAACTGGCACGGCGCAGCCAGCCCCCGTCGGCGAGCACGCTGGGGCGGCGTCAGCCCAGGTGGGTGCGATCGAGTGGCCGCAGGAGGGCGTCCGCGCCGCCCGGTGACGTGGGCGACTCGACGGCGGCCACGCGGGTCGCCGACCGGCGGGACTGAGGCATACTCGGTGGCGTGGACCTGGTGACCCTGGCTGACATCCGCGCCGCCGCCGACCGTATCCGCCCCGCCGTCGTGCGGACGCCGCTTTTGCCGTGCGCGTTCCAGAGGTTCCAGCACAGCCCGCTGTGGCTCAAACCGGAGAACCTGCAGCCCATCGGGGCCTTCAAGCTCAGGGGCGCGCACAACGCCCTCGCGCGGCTCGACGCCGACGCGCGCAGGCGTGGCGTGGTGGCCTATTCCAGCGGCAACCACGCCCAGGCCGTCGCGTACGCGGCGGCGAAGGAGGGCATCACCGCACACATCGTCATGCCCGAGGCGACGCCCGCGGTGAAGATCGAGAACACCCGCTCCTACGGCGCCGAGGTCGTGCTCGTGGAGTCGGCCGCACAGCGCGAGTCGGCCGCCTACGAGATCGTGGCCGAGCGGGGCGCCGTGCTGATCCCGCCGTTCGACCACCCGGACGTCATCGCGGGGCAGGGCACCATCGGGCTGGAGATCGTCGAGGACGACCCGCACGTCGACGTCGTGCTCGTGCCCGTCAGCGGCGGTGGACTGGCCTCGGGCATCGCGACGGCGATCGCGGCCCTGAGCCCCCGCACGAAGGTCATCGGAGTGGAGCCCGAGCTCGCGGCCGACGCCAGGGAGGGGTTGCGGGCGGGCACCCCCGCCGACTGGCCGCTGGAGCTGCGCAACCGCACCATCGCCGACGGCCTGCGCTCCCAGCCCTCGGAGTTGACCTTCGCGCACCTGCGCGCGAGCCTGCACGACATCGTGACCGTCGCCGAGGACGAGATCCGGGAGGCGATGGCCGTGCTGGCGCGCTCGGCGCGGCTGGTCGCCGAGCCCAGCGGGGCCGTGCCGGTGGCGGCGGCCCTGTTCCACGCCGCCGAGCTGCCGCCCGGACGTACGGTGGCGGTGGTGTCCGGGGGCAACGTGGACCCGGCGCTGCTCGCGGACGTCCTGGCGGTCCGGGGCTGAACCACCTGAATCCACCTGAGTCCGGGTGACACGACGAGAAGGAGGCAGCGTTGCTGTTTGGTGACGACCACGTCAAGCGCTATGAGGAGACCGACGGCGAGGTCGGTTACGAGTGGTTGAAGGGCTCGAAAATCCTCGTTCTGACCACCACGGGGCGGAAGTCGGGCGAGCCGCGCAAGTCCGCTCTGATCTTCGGCGAGCACGGCGGCCACTACGTCGTCGTCGCCTCCAAGGGCGGCGCTCCGGAGCACCCCGACTGGTACAAGAATCTCGTGGCCCAGCCCGAGGTCCGCGTGCAGGTCAAGGCCGACCGGTTCCCGGCCCGCGCCCGCACGGCCACCGGCGAGGAGCGCAGCGCCTTGTGGGCCACGATGGTTCACGAGTGGCCGGACTACGACGACTACCAGCGCAAGACCGAGCGGGAGATTCCCGTCGTGGTGCTGGAGCGGCTGAGCTGAGTGCCGTGGGTCACCCAGGCGTCCCGCGCCGCCCGCCGCACCCGCTCAGGCTCATCCGCCGCTTTCCCCGGCGCGGCCGTGGTGCCTGGTTCGGCCTCGCCATCGAGGTGATCGCCCCGCTGCTCGCCGCCGCGACGCGGTGGCGGATCTCGGGGCGTGAGCACCTGCCCCGGCAGGGCGGTGTGCTCGTGGCGAGCAACCACCTGTCCTTCGCCGACCCGATCGCGGTGACGTTGTTCACACTGGTCGCGGGGCGGGTGCCCCGGTTCTTCGCGAAGGCCGAACTGTGGGAGACGCCGGTCGTCCGGCGCGTGATGCGCTCCGGCGGGCACATCGCCGTCCACCGGGGCAGGGCCAGCGCACTGGACGCCTTCCGGGACGGCGTGGCCGCCGCGCGGGCGGGGGAGTGCGTGGTGGTGTTTCCCGAGGGCGGCTTCACCGAGCGGCCCGGCCAGTGGCCCGACAGGGGCAAGACCGGCCTCGCCAGGATGGCGCTGACCACCGGAGTCCCCGTCGTGCCGCTGGCGTGCTGGGGAACACAGGAACTGCTGCCCGTGGGCAGCAGGCTGCCGAGAGTGCGCCCCCGCCCGACCCTGCACCTCGTCGCGGGACCGCCCGTGGACCTGTCCGACCTGGTGGGCGGGCGGCCGAGCGCGAGCCAGCTGCGGGAGGCGACCGAACGGATCATGGCGGCGATCACGGAGCTGCTGTCGCACGCCCGTGGCCAGGACCCGCCCACGGTGGCGGAGGGGGCATAATCGCGGCCATGAGCGAACACTTCGACGTTGTGGTGCTGGGTGCGGGCCCCGGCGGTTACACCGCCGCGGTCCGCGCGGCCCAGCTGGGCTACGACACCGCCGTCATCGAGGAACGCTACTGGGGCGGGGTGTGCCTCAACGTCGGATGCATCCCGTCGAAGGCGCTGCTGCGCAACGCCGAACTCGCGCACCTGTTCACCCACGAGGCGCGCACGTTCGGCATCCGGGTCGACGGCGAGGTCACGTTCGACTACGGGGCCGCCCACCAGCGCAGCCGCAAGGTCGCCGACGGCCGCGTCAAGGGCATCCACTACCTGATGAAGAAGAACGCGATCACCCAGTTCACCGGGCGCGGCAGCTTCACCAGCGACAAGTCCATCGAGGTGACCACCGCCGACGGCGTGGAGACGGTCACGTTCGACCACTGCATCATCGCCTCGGGCGCCTCGCCCAAGCTGCTGCCGGGCACGTCCGTGAGTGACCGGGTGGTCACCTACGAGGAGCAGATCCTGACCTCGGAGCTGCCCGAGAGCATCGTCATCTGCGGTGCGGGCGCGATCGGCGTCGAGTTCGCCTACGTCCTGCACAACTACGGCGTCAAGGTCACCATCGTCGAGTTCCTCGACCGGATGGTTCCTGCCGAGGACGAGGAGGTCTCGGCCGAGCTGGCGCGCCGCTACCGCAGGCTGGGCATCGAGGTGCTGACCTCGACGCGCGTCGAGTCCATCGACGAGTCGGACGAGTCGGTCCGCGTCACGGTGTCGAAGGACGGCGAGAAGCAGGTCCTCGAAGCCGACAAGGTCCTGCAGGCCATGGGATTCGCGCCCAATGTGGAGGGTTACGGCCTGGAGAACACCGGCGTGGCACTCACCGAGCGTGGAGCGATCGATGTGGACGGTCGCTGCCGCACGAGCGTGCCGAACATCTTCGCCATCGGTGACGTGACGGCCAAGCTGATGCTGGCCCACGCGGCGGAGTCGATGGCGATGGTGGCGGCCGAGACGATCGCCGACGCGGAGACCATGGAACTGGACTACCGCATGATCCCGAGGGCGACGTACTGCCAGCCGCAGGTCGCGAGCTTCGGGCTCACGGAGGAGCAGGCCAGGGCCGAGGGCCACGACGTGCAGGTGTCGAAGTTCCCGTTCACGGCCAACGGCAAGGCACACGGTCTGGCCGACCCGGTGGGCTTCGTCAAGCTCGTCAGCGACGCCAAGTACGGCGAGCTGCTGGGCGGGCACCTCATCGGCCCGGACGTCACGGAACTGCTGCCCGAGCTGACGCTGGCCCAGCAGTGGGACCTCACGGTGCACGAACTCGCCCGCAACGTGCACGCCCACCCCACCCTCGGCGAGGCCGTGAAGGAAGCCGTGCACGGCCTCGCGGGCCACATGATCAATATGTGAGGACGAATCCCGCTGCGACCTGGTCCCCGGGGTCGCAGCGGGCCGTTTCATGCCGGTGCCAACCGACAACCCAGAGCGCGAAGATCACGCAGCACCGGACGAGCCCTCAGCCGGAACGCTACTGATATGAAAACTGTCCCGCGCGCCGTTGCGTTGGTGTTCGCTTTCCTTGCCACGCTCATCGGGTGTGGCTCGGGCGAAGAAGGCGGGTTGATGGAGTACGACGGGGAGTTCGCCGAGCGAGTACGCGAGTTGCGCAGTGGTGCGGAGAGTGCGCCGCTGAAGGACCTGGTGCCAGGGGACTGGACCACGATCCACATCATTCTCGGCCCGCACACCGAGGAGTGGGTCGAGCGTGCGGTCGGCGCGCCGCTACCGGAATCGAAGTACGGTTTCGACACCGAGGGCAACATCCTGGTGTTCATGCGCGGCCAGGAGGTCGTCCAGATCAAGGGCACCACGGGGCGACTGATGGGCGAGGGCTACTTCTCGTCAGAAGTCGTGTTGCGGGGCACGGGCAGCACCATCGACATCGACGACCCGACACCGCCGCAGCCGAACTGATCATTGCGGAGCCGGACTACCCCCGCCAGCCCGCTCGGGCGAGGATCTCGTCGATGAGTGGCCGTTTGGCCTCCGCGTAGTAGTTGATGTCCGGCCACTCCCTCGTCGCGAGCTGCCGCTTGAGCGCGGCGTAGGCGTCGCGGTCGGCCTCGTTCGCCCGCAGCCGGTCGCGGAACGCGAGGTACTTGCGCACCTCCACGTGGCCGGGTGGGTAGCAGTGCAGGTTGACCGGCTCGCTGTCCGTGCCACCGCGCAGGGCGCGGTGCGCTGGCTCGCGCACGCGGAGTTCGTAGCCCGCCGCGTCGAGGTCGGGCAGGTACGCCTGCTCGTCGTCGGGGTCGTCGATACCCACGACGATGTCCACGATCGGCTTGGCGGCCAGGCCGGGCACCGACGTCGAGCCGATGTGCTCGATCAGCCGGGCACGCTCGCCGAGCACGTCGCGAAGCTCGGCGGCACGGTGCTCGAAGCGCACCGGCCAGGCGGGGTCGTAATCCACGGTCGTGACCGTGGTGGGGCGAGGCCCGTGGACGAGCTTCGCGGCGAGCGTGGGGTCGTCGTACGACTCGGGCATCGTGGCGCACTCCTTCCCGGGGCAGCGGGACAGCGTATCGCGCCGAGCGCCAGTAGCGGGGTGGCCGAAGCCCCTGCCGTCATCGAGCCAGCAGGCAGAACTCGTTGCCCTCGGGGTCCGCGAGCACCATGTCCTCGCCGTCCGCGATGACGGTGGCGCCGAGGCCGAGAAGTCGGGTGAGTTCTCCGGCGACGTCGTCGGCGTCGAGATCGAGATGCAACCGGTTCTTGACGATCTTGTGCTCCGGCACCGCGTTGAAGAACATCCGGGGTCCGCCGCCGTCGGGTGGTTCCACGAGCACCGACGGGTCGTCCTCCGGGCCGTCGACGCCGATGCCGCGGAGGCGTTCCAGTTCCGTGTCGTCGTAGGGTGCGACGTCGTAGCCGTCCAGTACCGCGGCCCAGAACCGCGCCAGCGATGCCGGGTGCCTGCAGTCGACGACCACGTCACGAATCCGAGCCACCACGACAGGGTCGCACACGCGCAGGGAGCAGTCCGGCCGTCCGAACGGCGTAGCGGAGAACTGGTGTGGATCGCTGGTGATCCACCTCGGCCGGTCGCCTAAGGTTTGCAGCTATGGCCGTCCCGCAGTTCGCCCGGCTTCCGGTGTGGCTGATCGCCGGTGCCGCGATGGTGGTGCTGTTGGCGTTCGGCCATCGCTACGGCTATCACGGCGACGAGTTGTACTTCATCGCCGCAGGGCGACACCTGGACTGGGGCTATGCCGACCAGCCGCCGCTGCTGCCGTTGCTGGCGCTGTTGATGGACAGCCTCTTCCCGAACTCGGTGGTCGGGTTCCGGTTGCCCGCCGTGTTGTTCACCGGCCTTGGCGTCGTGGTCGCGGGCCTGACGGCGCGGGAACTCGGTGGTGGGGCCAGGGCACAGGCCATGGCGGCCGGTGCGTACGCCTGTTCGCCGTTCCTGTTGGCGGGAGCGGGTCACATCCTCGCCACGCACATGGTGGACGCTTTTCTGTGGACGGTGGTCGTGTGGCTGGTGGTGCGGTGGGTCCGCACCCGGGACGACCGCCTGCTGCTGGCCGCGGCGGTCGTGACCGCGCTCGACCTCCAGGTGAAGTTCCTGATCCCGGTGTTCTGGGCGATCGCGGTCGTGGCGTCGCTCCTGCTGGGGCCGAGGGAACTCGTGCGGCGGCCCGCCCTGTGGCTCGGCGGTGCGCTGGCGGTCGCCGCGTGCGTGCCCACCCTGGTGTGGCAGGCGGCCAACGGCTGGCCGCAGCTGGAGATGAACCGCATCGTCGCCAGTGAGGTGTCCTACGCGGGCGGGCGGGTGACGTTCCTGCCGATGGCGCTGGAGCAGGCCGGCTACGGCGTGGGTGCCGTGTTGTTCGTCCTCGGGGTGTGGTGGTTGCTGCGCTCGCCGCGGCTGCGGGACTACCGGTTCCTCGGGTTGACCGTGCTGGGTGTGACCGCGGTGTTCTGGCTCAGCTCGGGGCGCCCCTACTACGTGGGCGGGCTGTTCGCGCTGTGCTTCGCGGCCTCGGCCGTGGAGCTCGACCGGTTGTTGACGGCGCGCTGGCGGCCCGTGGTGGTGCTCGCGTACGCCGTGTCGGCGCTCGTGGCGATCAGCTGGCTGCCGGTGAAGCCGATCTCGGCCTACGCGGGGCAGCCGTACGACCCGATGAACATGGAGCTGGAGGAGTTCGGCTGGCCCGAGGTGGCCGCCAGCGTGGCGTCGGTGTATAACGCGCTGCCGGAGGACCGCCGGAAGAACGCCACGATCGTCACGGAGACGTACTGGCAGGCGGCGGCCCTCGACAAGTTCGAGCCGGACCTGCCGGAGGCCCACAGCGGCAGCCGGGGTTACTGGTACTTCGGTGTGCCGCCCGAGAGCGCGCGGCTGACGCTGTTCGTGGGGGGTTCCCGCGACGAGCTCGAACCCTACTTCGATCAGGTGAAGCGCGTCGGGACCGTGGACAACGGTCACGAGGTCAACAACGGCAACCAGGGCGAACCCATCTGGGTGTGCGAGGGCCGTACCGCGCCGTGGTCCGAGTTGTGGCCGTCGTTCCGCCATATGACATTCACCTGGTGACAGGGTGGTCACGCCCTGTCGGAGTGGCGTAGAAGTTGACGAGGTCGAAACTTCTCCTTGACGCGTGACCGTCGTCGCCCTACTTTTGCATGCCAGAGAAGAAAGTGGGGCTGATGTGGATTTAAGTCTGCACGCGGCAAGCGACGAAGCGAGCGAGACGCCCCTGCTCACGATGCGTGGCATCGTGAAGCTCTTTCCCGGAGTCCGGGCGCTCGACGGTGTCGACCTGGACGTCAGGGCCGGTGAGGTGCACTGCCTGCTCGGTCAGAACGGCGCGGGGAAGTCGACGCTCATCAAGACGCTTGCCGGCGCGCACCAGCCGGACGCGGGTGAGATCACCTGGCAGGGGGAGGTGATCAGCCTGTCGTCGCCGGTGGCCGCGTTGCGGCGCGGTATCGCGACGATGTACCAGGAACTGGACCTCATTCCCGGGCTGTCGGTCGCGGAGAACGTCTTCCTGGGCCACGAGCACGCGCGGTACGGCTTCACGCGGCCCTCGGCCGCGCGGGCCCAGACCGCCGCGCTGCTCGACCGGTTGGGACACGCCGAGATCTCGCCCGACGACGAGGTCGGCGCCCTGTCGGCCGCGGGCCAGCAGCTGGTCTCGATGGCGAGGGCGCTGGCGCACGACGCCAAGCTGATCATCGCCGACGAGCCCACGGCCGCGCTGGCCGCGGACGAGGTGGACAACCTCTTCCGCGTCGTCGGCGAGCTGACCGAACAGGGCGTCGCCGTCGTCTACATCTCGCACCGGCTGGACGAGATCCGCCGGATCGGTGACCGGGTCACCGTCATCAAGGACGGCCGCACGGTGGCCGCCAACCTCGGCGCGCGGGAGAACTCGACGTCGGAGCTGGTCGACCTCATGGCGGGTCGCGCGGTGCAGACCGCGTTCCGCGAGGCGGGGCAGGCGCAGGTGGAGCCGGGCGAGGTCCTGCTCGACGTGCGGGACCTCAGCAGGGCAGGCGAGTTCCGCGACGTCTCCTTCAGCGTCCGCGCCGGTGAGATCGTCGGACTGGCGGGGCTGGTCGGCGCGGGGCGCAGCGAGATCCTGGAAACGGTCTTCGGCGCGCGCACACCCGACAGCGGCACCGTCGCGGTGAACGGCAGGCCGGTGCGGCCCGGCAGCGTCGCCTCCGCGGTGAACGCCGGTGTCGGCCTCGCGCCGGAGGAGCGCAAGAGCCAGGCGTTGCTGCTGGACATGTCCGTGACGCACAACGTCACGCTCGCCAGCCTCGGCGAGTACAGCACCGCCGGGTTCTCGCAACGCGACCGCGAGCACCGCGACGCGCGATCCACATTGGAGCGGCTCGACCTGCGGCCTGCCGACCCGCACCGGGAGGTGCGCACGCTGTCCGGCGGCAACCAGCAGAAGGCGGTCGTGGCGCGCTGGCTCGTGCACGGCTGCCGCGTGCTGCTGCTCGACGAACCCACGCGCGGGGTGGACGTGGGGGCCAGGGCCGGGCTGTACCGGCTGATCCACGAACTCGCCGCGTCGGGCGTGGCGGTGGTGCTGGTCTCCAGTGAGATCCCCGAGGTCCTGGGGCTGGCCGACCGGGTGCTCGTGGTGCGGGACGGCGAGGTGCTGACCGAGCGGCCCTCCGGCGAACTGACAGAAGCAGACATTCTCGACATGGTCATGGAAGGGAGCGCGGCGTGACCGAGACGCTCGACCGACCGCCGGTGGAGCCCCAGAGTGCGGGCACGCGGCGCAGGAAACCCGTCGACGTGCGGCTGCTGGGGCTGGCCGGGGTGCTGGTGCTGCTGCTGGCCATCGGGTTCGCCACGAACCCGGACACGTTCCTCTCGCAGGACAACATCTCGATCATGCTGCGGCTCTCCGCGGCCATCGGTGTGGTCAGCGTGGGGATGACGTTCGTCATCATCGCCGGTGGTATCGACCTGTCCGTGGGTTCGATCGCGGCCCTGGCCAGCGTGTGGATGACGACGGTCGCGACGCAGTCGTTCGGCCCGGTGGTCATGGTGCTGTGCGCGCTGGCGGTCGGGCTCGGCGCCGGCATGGTGAACGGCCTGCTGATCTCCTACGGCAAGGTCGTGCCGTTCATCATGACGCTCGCCATGATGGTCACGGCCCGGGGTCTGGCCGAGCGCATCAGCGGGCGGCAGACCCAGGTGGTGACCGAGCCGGGGTTCACCGAGTTCTTCAACTCCGACGTGCTCGGCATCCCGGTGCTGGTCTGGATCCTCGCGCTGGTGTTCGCGGCGGGCTGGGTGGTGCTCAACCGCACCACCTTCGGCAGGCGGACCTACGCCATCGGTGGCAACGCGGAGGCCGCCCGGCTCTCCGGCATCAACGTCAAGTGGCACACCGCGCTGGTGTACGGCATCAGCGGGCTCACCTGCGGGATCGGGGCCATCATGGTCGTGTCCCGCACGACCTCCGGCGCCTCGACGAACGGGATGCTCTGGGAACTTGACGCCATCGCCGCCGTCGTCATCGGCGGCACCCTGCTCTCCGGTGGGCGCGGAAGCCTCATCGGCACCCTCATCGGCGTGCTGATCTTCACGGTGCTCAACAGCATCTTCACCCAGAACAACCTCGACACCGACATCCAGAACATCGCCAAGGGCGTGATCATCGTCTTGGCCGTGCTGCTCCAGCACACCGCTCGGACGCGCAAGGGCAAGTCACCGCCATCGGCGGACCCCAAGAAGCTCTCCCCCGACCCGGCAACCGAACCCACTGGGAGTAAGCCATGAGAAGAACCAACCTAGGGCGACGCGGTTTCCTGCTCTCCGCCGCGGGAGTCGGCGCCGGAGCCGTGCTCGTGGGCTGCACGTCCAACGAGCAGCCCTCGGACGGCAACCAGCAACCCCAGGTGGGTGCGCAGGGTTCCAACGCCGAACCGGGTGATCCCGTCACCATCGGCTTCTCCGCGCCCGCGGCCGACCACGGCTGGATGGCCGCGATGACCATCAACGCGCGGGAGGCGGCCGGGCAGTACTCCGACGTCACGCTGGAGGCCACCGAGGGCACCAACGACGTCAACCGGCAGGTCGCCCAGGTCGAGTCGCTGATCAGCCAGGGTGTCGACGCGCTCGTGATCCTGCCGTTCGACGGCAAGGCGCTCACCCGGGTGGGCAGGCAGGCGATGGACGCCGGAATCCCGGTCATCAACGTGGACCGGGTGTTCGACACGCCGCTGGCCTACCGCACCTGGATCGGCGGCGACAACTACCGGATGGGCGTCAACGCGGGCAACTACATCGCCGAGCGGCTCAAGAGCGAGAACGTGAGCAACCCGGTGATCGGCGAGGTCGCCGGTCTGGACAGCCTGCCGCTGACCCAGGACCGCAGCCAGGGCTTCGCCGACGCGCTGGCGACCCACGGCTTCGAGGTCACGCACCGGGTCGCCGCGGAGTTCACCCCCGAGACCGGGCAGGAGCAGACCGCCAACCTGCTGCAGAGCGCGCAGGACCTGGACGCGCTGTGGAACCACGACGACGACCAGGGCATCGGCGTGGTCGCGGCCATCGACGCGGCGGGCCGCGACGACTTCTTCATGGTCGGCGGCGCGGGCTCGCGCAACATGATGGACCTCATCAAGGCCGACTCCGGCCCGGTGAAGGCCACGGTGCTGTACAGCCCGTCGATGGCGGCCTCGGCGATCTCGCTGGCCAGGCTGCTCGGCCAGAGCAAGGGCATGTCCGACCTCGCCGAGCACGAGATCCCCGCCGAGGTCACGACCTACTCCGCGGTGGTCACCAAGGACAATGTGGACTCCTATCTCGACGTTGGGTTCGACTCGTGACACAACAGGCATCCGGTAACGGCGGCGGGCGGGAAGAGCTCGGGGTCGCCATGGTCGGGCACGCCTTCATGGGGGCGGTGCACTCGCAGGCGTGGCGCAGCGTCGCCCGGTTCTTCGACGTGCCGGTCACCCCCAGAATGGCCGTGCTGACGGGCCGCGACGCGGACCGCGCGGCGCAGGCGGCCGACCGCATGGGCTGGGAGTCGGCCTCGACCGACTGGCGTGCGGTCCTCGAGCGCGACGACATCGACCTCGTGGACATCTGCACACCGGGCGACACCCACGCCGAGATCGCCATCGCGGCGCTGGAGGCGGGCAAGCACGTGCTGTGCGAGAAGCCGCTGGCCAACACGGTCGACGAGGCGCAGCGCATGGTGGAGGCCGCAGAGCGGGCCCGCGAGCGCGGGGTGTACTCGATGGTCGCGTTCAACTACCGCAGGGTGCCCGCGCTGGCGTTCGCCCGGAAGCTGGTCGCCGAGGGGCGGCTGGGGGAGCTGCGGCACGTGCGTGCCGTCTACCTGCAGGACTGGCTGGCCGACGCGGACTCGCCGATGACGTGGCGGCTGCGCAAGGAGCAGGCGGGTTCGGGCGCGCTCGGCGACATCGGCGCGCACATCATCGACGCCACCCAGTTCGTGACCGGACAGCGGATCAGCGGCGTGTCCGGGCTCACCGAGACCTTCGTGCGCCAGCGGCCCTCCGGCGAGGGCACCGAGGACGTGACGGTGGACGACTGCGCGATCTTCACGGCGCGCTTCGACTCCGGCGCGGTGGGCAGCTTCGAGGCCACCCGCTACGCGCTGGGCCGCAAGAACGCCATGCGCATGGAGATCAACGGGTCGCGGGGCAGCCTGTCGTTCGACTTCGAGTCGATGAACGAACTGTGGTTCCACGACGGCGACGAGGACCCCGAGACCGGCGGGTTCCGGCGCATCGTCGTCACCGAGCCCACCCACCCGTACCTGGGGGCCTGGTGGCCGCCGGGTCACGTGCTCGGCTACGAGCACACCTTCACCCACGAGCTCGCGGACCTGCTCACCGCCCTCGCGGCGGGCACGGCACCGGAGCCGAGTTTCGCCGACGGGCTGCGGGTACAGCGGGTTCTGTCGGCGGTCGAGCACAGCGCGGAGAACGGTTCGAAGTACATCCAGGTGTAGTCGAGTTCGACCGGGCCCCACGGTGTTGGGGGATGAGGAGTAGGTACCAGTGCGACGAGGCAGTAGTACCAGAACTCAGGGCGGAGCGTTGCGGCGCGGTTGGAAGGCCGGCGTCGTGACGCTCGCGCTCTGTACGGGATTGAGCGGCGGGTTGACGTTCACCGCCGGCGCGCAGGAGGCCGCCCACGCGGACGCCAGCGTGCTGGTGTTCTCGAAGACCGCCGGGTTCCGGCACGACTCGATCCCGGCCGGGATCGAGGCCATCGAGCAGCTCGGCGAGGAGCACCACTTCTCGGTGGACGCCACCGAGGACGCCGCCGAGTTCACCGACGACAACCTCGCCCAGTACGACGCGGTGGTCTGGCTGTCCACCACCGGCGACGTGCTGAACGACGAGCAGCAGTCGGCGTTCGAGCGCTACGTCGAGGGCGGCGGCGGTTACGCGGGCGTCCACGCCGCGTCCGACACCGAGTACGACTGGCCGTGGTACGGCGATCTGGTGGGCGCCTACTTCGACTCGCACCCGCACATCCAGGAAGCGACGGTCAACGTCGAGGAGCGGCAGCACCCGTCCACGGCGGAACTGCCGTACCAGTGGGTGCGCACCGACGAGTGGTACAACTACCGCGAGAACCCGCGCCAGGACGTCCACGTGCTGGCCGCGCTCGACGAGAGCAGCTACGACGCGGGCTCGGGCGCGATGGGCGACGATCACCCGATCGCCTGGTGCCACGAGAACAGTGGCGGCCGTGCCTGGTACACGGGCGGCGGCCACACCATCGAGTCGTACGAGGAACCGGAGTTCCTCTCGCACCTCGCGGGCGGTATCCGCTATGCCGCGGGCCTGGCCGACGCCGACTGCGCCTCGACCGGCGACCCCGATCCCGGCGATCCGGGCGACCCCGCCGACGAGGACTTCGACCAGATCACCCTGGCGCAGGGCGAGAGCGTCACCGGCGAGCCCATCGCGCTGTCGGTCCTGCCCGACGGCCGGGTGCTGCACACCTCCCGCGACGGCAGGGTCTTTCTGACCACGCCGGAGGGAAGCACCTCCGTGGCCGGGACGCTCGACGTCTACAACCACGACGAGGACGGCCTCCAGGGCATCGCCGTGGACCCGGACTTCGAGCAGAACCGCTGGGTGTACCTGTACTACGCGCCGCCGCTGGACACCCCGGCCGGTGACGCGCCCGAGACCGGTACGGCGGAGGACTTCGAGCCCTTCGAGGGCCACAACCAGCTGTCCCGCTTCACCCTCAGCGACGAGGGCACGCTCGATCTGGACAGCGAGCAGCAGATCCTCCAGGTACCCGCGGACCGCGGCACGTGCTGCCACGCGGGCGGCGAGATCGACTTCGACGGTGACGGCAACCTGCTGCTGTCCACCGGCGACGACACCAACCCCTTCGCCTCGGACGGCTACACGCCGATCGACGAGCGCGAGGAGCGCAACCCCGCGTGGGACGCGCAGCGCAGCTCCGCCAACACCAACGACCTGCGCGGCAAGATCGTGCGGATCTCGGTGCAGGAGGACGGCAGCTACACGATCCCGGAGGGCAACCTCTTCGCCGAGGGCACCGAGAAGACCCGCCCCGAGATCTACGCGATGGGTTTCCGCAACCCGTTCCGCTTCGCGGTCGACAAGGAGACCGGCTGGATCTACCTCGGTGACTACGGTCCGGACGCGGGGTCGGCGAACCCCGAGCGCGGACCGGCAGGCACCGTGGAGTTCAACCTGATCAAGGAGCCCGGCAACTACGGCTGGCCCTACTGCGTCGGTGACAACGAGCCGTTCATCGACTACGACTTCGTCACCGGGACCTCCGGCGAGGCGTTCGACTGCGCGGCACCGGTGAACGAGAGCCCGCACAACACGGGTCTGACCGAGCTGCCTCCCGCGCAGCCCGCGTGGATTCCGTACGACGGCGGGTCGGTTCCCGAGTTCGGCACCGGCGGCGAATCGCCCATGGGCGGCCCCGTCTACCGCTTCGACCCGGACAACGACTCGCCCACGAAGTTCCCCGAGTACTACGACGGCAAGAACTTCGCCTACGAGTGGGATCGCGGCTGGATCAACACGATCGACGTCGGCGAGGACGGCGAGCCCGGCGCGATCGAGCCGTTCTTCGAGTCGATGAATTTGACCCGCCCGATGAACATCGAGTTCGGGCCCGACGGGTCGCTGTACGTGCTGGACTACGGCAGCGGCTACTTCGGTGGCGCGGACGACTCGGCCGTCTACCGCATCGACTACACGAAGGGCAACCGCACGCCCGACGTGTCGCTGTCGGCGGACGTGACCTCCGGTCAGGCTCCGCTGGAGGTGCAGTTCGACCCGTCGGGAACCGAGGACGAGGACGGCGGTGAGCTGTCCTACGCCTGGGACTTCGACGGTGACGGCGAGACCGACTCGAACGAGGCCGGCCCGGTGAGCCACACCTACACCGAGAACGGCCAGTACACCGCGCGGTTGTCGGTCACCGACGAGACCGGCCTGACGGGCACCGCGAGCGTGACGGTCACGGTGGGCAACACCGCGCCCACGGTGACCCTCGAAACGCCCGGCGACGGCGGCTTCTTCGGCTTCGGCGACACCGTGCCGTTCGAGGTCTCGGTCACCGACCCCGAGGACGGCGAGATCGACTGCTCGAACGTGACGGTCGAGTACATCCTCGGGCACGACAACCACGGGCACCCGCTGTCGCGGACGACCGGGTGTGAGGGCGTCATCGAGACCCCGGCCGACGAGGGCCACGGGCTCGACGCCGACATCTTCGGTGTCATCAACGCGAGCTACACCGACACCGGCGCCGGTGACCTGCCCTCGCTGGAGGGCTCGGACGAGGTCGTGCTCCAGCCGAAGACGAAGCAGGCCGAGTTCTTCACCGAGATGGAGGGCGTCGAGGTCGTCGCGGCCGACGGCGCCAGCGGTGGCCAGCGGGTCGGCTACATCGACGACGGCGACTGGATCAAGCTCGATCCGGCGAGCCTGTCGGGTGTCGACAGCGTGACCTACCGCGTGTCCTCCGGTGGATCGGGCGGCACGATCGAGGCGCGCGTCGGCGCGGTCGACGGTCCCGTGGTGCACACGGTGGACGTCGAGAACACCGGCGGCTTCGACACCTACGAGGAGGTCGGGCCCGTCGAGGTCACCGACCCGGGTGAGAGCGGCCCCCTCTACCTGGTGTTCCGGGGCGAGGGCAGCGGAGGATTGTTCGACGTGGACGTCCTCAACGTCAACGGTGCCGGCGTCGCCGAGCCCGGCACTCCTGCCGAGTGCGAGCCCGGCCAGCCCGAGGACGGCTACCGGATGCTGTTCGACGGCACCGAGGACAGCCTCGGCGGCTGGAACCAGGCCGGGCCAGGTTCGTTCGAGCTGGGTGACGACTGCACCATCAAGTCCGTGGGCGGCATGGGGCTGCTGTGGTTCGACGAGCAGTTCGGCCCGGCGTACAGCCTCAAGCTCGACTGGATGATGCCCGGTGACGACAACTCCGGTGTCTTCGTGGGCTTCCCCGACCCGGGCGACGACCCGTGGGTCGCGGTCAACGAGGGCTACGAGATCCAGATCGACCCGTCGGACGCGCCGGAGAAGACCACGGGCGCGATCTACGACTTCCAGTCGGCCGATCTGGAGGCCAGGGACGAGGCGCTGAACCCCGAGGGCGAGTGGAACAGCTACGAGCTCGTGGTGCGGGGTCAGACGATCCAGGTGTACCTCAACGGCACCCTGATCAACGACTTCGTCAGCACCGACCCCAACCGTGATCTCACGCAGGGCTTCGTCGGCCTGCAGAACCACGGTGGCGAGGACGACGTGTTCTTCCGGAACGTGCAGATCCGCGACATCGACTCGGCGGCCCCGGCCACCGAGGCGTCGTTCGCGGAGCCCGGCGCCAACGGCTGGCACGACGGCGAGGTCGGGATCAGCCTGGAGGCCACGGACGAGGGCTCCGGGGTCGATCGCGTCGAGTACCGCCTCGACGGCGGCGACTGGACGCCGTACGGCGAGCCGGTCGTCGTGAGTGGTGACGGTGAGCACACGCTGCTGTACCGGGCGGTCGACAAGGCGGGCAACGTCGAGGACGACAACGCCCTGACCCTGAAGATCGACGGCACGGACCCGGTGGTGCTGATCGACGGAGTGGCCGACGGCGTCGTCTACGGCGACTCGCGGGACCTCGACGTGACGTGGCAGGCGACCGACGCCACCTCCGGTATCGAGTCGGCCTCGGCCACGCTGGACGGCGAGGAACTGGATTCGGAGCACACGGTGGCGCTGCACCGGCTCGACCTCGGTGCGCACTCGCTGGTCGTGGCGGCCACGGACGCCGCGGGCAACACGGCGGAGCACACGGTGGAGTTCACGTCCACGACGTCGTTCGACGACGTGAACGCGCTGCTGTCGCGCTTCGCGGACGAGGGCCAGCTCGGTTTCGGCCAGCGGATCATGCTGTCGGTGAAGCTGGGCCTCGCGGAGGTCGCGGGCAAGTGGGGCGGCTCGACGCACGCGGAGCGAGCGCTGGAGCGCTTCGTGACCGCGGCCGAGCGGCTGCCCGAGGGAGTGGCACGAACCACTCTGGTGCGCGACGGGCAAGCCCTCATCGGACACGTCGATGGGAGCGCGCAGCTGCCTGACGTTTCGTGATCCCCTCCCGGGTGGGCGTCCGCGGCGCGGCGGGCGCCCACCCGGGAGTGTCCAGGCCGAGCGCGTCGAACCGCGGGGACGTCCCAGGGTCGTGAGAGGGTCTGGAAAGGCGCGGTGGCACCGGCATCCACCGCGAAGAAGACAAGTGAACTGAGGTTGGTGCATCATGGCGCCCACAGGGTTGTGGTTGATCGGCGCACGGGGTTCCGTGGCCACCACGGCGGTCACCGGGTTGCTGGCGTTGCGGTCCGGAGTCGTTCCGCCCGTCGGCTGTGTCAGCGCGCAACAGGAGTTCCGGGACGTTCCACTCCCCGAGTGGGACGAGATCCGCGTCGGCGGGCACGACATCGTCGACACCCCGCTGGAGAAGCGTGCCGAGTTGCTCACCGACTCGGGCGTGATCCCGCACCGCGTGTTCGAGGCGGTACGCCCCACTCTGTCCGAAGTGGAACGTGAGATCCGGCCGGGCTACCACCCCGCCACGCACTCGGGTACGCAGGCCGACGCGGCGCGTACCCTCACCGACGACATCACCGCGTTCGCCCGGCGCCACGGCCTCGCGAGGGTGGTGGTGGTCAACGTGTCGTCCACCGAACCCGTCTTTCCCGACCTGCCCGAGCACGACGACCTCGGCGCGCTGGAAGCGGCGATGGCGGTGCCGGGCCGCACCGTGCTGCCGCCGAGTTCCGTGGCGGCCTACGCGGCGGTGCGCGCCGGGTGCCCGTTCGTCGACTTCACCCCGTCCACCGGCCTTCGGCTGCCCGCGCTGCGGGAACTGGCGCGGCGTGGCGGCATTCCCTACGCCGGATCGGACGGCAAGACCGGCGAGACGCTGGTGCGCAGCACGCTGGCCCCGCTGTTCACGACCCGCGCGCTCACGGTCCGATCCTGGGCGGGAACCAACCTGCTCGGCGGTGGCGACGGGCTGACGCTGGCCGACTCCGAGCACGCGGGCAGCAAGCTCGCCTCCAAGGGCAGGGGCCTTTCGACCCTGCTGGGTCAGGAAGTCACCGCACCCCTGCACATCGACAACGTTCCCGACCTCGGCGAGCAGAAGATCGCGTGGGACCACGTGTCGTTCGAGGGATTTCTCGGCGCGCGCATGAGCATGCAGTTCACGTGGACCGGGTACGACTCGTCGCTCGCCGCGCCGCTGGTGCTGGACCTGACGCGGTTCGCGGCGGCGGCGCAGGCGGCGGGGGAGGCCGGCCCGCTCGCCCCGCTCGCGTTCTTCTTCAAGGACCCGATGGGCAGTACGGAACACCGGCTGGCCGAGCAGTTCGCCACCCTGTCGTCCTGGGCGGGCACGCTGTGAGCGCCTACGTCGAGCTGGTCCGGGGCCCGGCCGCGCTCACCGCGGTCGGTGACACGGTCGCGGGCGGGGCCGCCGCCGGTGCTCCGCTGCGCGGCAGGCGGCGGTTGCTGCCGGTGGCGTCGGCGGCGTTCTACTGGGCGGGCATGGCACTCAACGACTGGGCGGACCGCGATCTCGATGCCGTGGAGCGCCCCGAGCGGCCCATCCCGTCGGGGCGCGTGAGCCCGACCGCGGCGCTGGCCACCGGCGGCGCCCTCACGGCGGCGGGGCTCGTCCTCGCGCGCGCGGCCGGTGGCTCGCGGGCGTGGCGCACGGCGCTGCCGTTGGCGGCCTGCGTGTGGGCCTACGACACGACCACGAAGGGCACCCCGCTGGGGCCGGTCACGATGGCGGCCTGCCGGGGGCTCGACGTGCTGCTGGGAGCCACGGGGCGCGAGCGGGAGGCGCTGGCGGCCGCGAGCGCGCTGGGCGTCCACACCTTCGGCGTCACCGCGCTGTCGGGCAACGAGGTCCACGGCACGAGCCCGGCGACCGCGGGTGGCGCGCTGGCCGCGACCGCCGCCACCACGGCCCTGTCGACGCGGAGTGCCCGGCGCACGGACCCGCCCGCCACGAGCAGGGCGGCGCGGCGTGCGGCCACGGTGCTGGGCGGCGCGTTCTCCGGCACCTACGCCGCCTCGGTCGGCAGGGCCCAGTACACGGCGCTGCGTGACCCGTCGGCCGCCCGGGTCAGGGAGGCCACCAAGGCCGGAATCCACGGCATGGTGCCGCTCCAGGCGGCCATCGCGGCCCGGCACGGTGCCGTGCGGGCGGCGACGCTGCTGGTCACCGCGCTCCCGCTGGCCCGGCGACTCGCGAAGAAGGTGAGCCCCACGTGAGCACTCTGCGGTTCGGCTACGGCACCAACGGCTTCGCCAACCACCGGCTCGACGACGCGCTCGCCGTCATCGCCGACCTCGGCTACTCCGGCGTGGCGCTCACGCTCGACCATGCCCACCTTGACCCGTTCGCCGACGACGTGGTGGCCCGCACCGGGCGCCTCGCGGCGCGGCTGGGCGAACTGGGGCTCGGCGTGGTGGTCGAGACCGGCGCCCGTTACCTGTTGGACCCGTGGCGCAAGCACCAGCCGACCCTGCTGTCCGACGAGCCTGGCCCGCGCCTCGACTTCCTGCGGCGGGCCGCCGACATCGCCACCGACCTCGGCGCGGAGTGCGTGTCGTTCTGGTCGGGGGTCGCGCCCGGTGGCCTGGCCGACGACGTCGCGTGGCAGCGGCTGCGGGACGGCGTGGCCGCGGTGCTGGACGGCACGAGCGCACCGCTGGCGCTGGAGCCCGAGCCGGGACACTTCGTGCAGCACCTGGAGCAGGCGCTGCGGTTGCGGGAAGAGCTGGGCGAGCGGCTGGGCATCACGCTCGACGTGGGCCACTGCGTCGCGGTCGA
Source organism: Saccharomonospora piscinae (assembly GCF_005862235.1). Taxonomy (GTDB): domain Bacteria; phylum Actinomycetota; class Actinomycetes; order Mycobacteriales; family Pseudonocardiaceae; genus Saccharomonospora; species Saccharomonospora piscinae. Next base: position 252,836 of record NZ_VCEK01000004.1, read on the forward strand.
GCCGGTCGACGCCGCCGCCTGCGTCCGCAGGGCCGGTTCGGCGCTGCTCAACGTGCAACTCGACGACATGCTGCCCGGAATCCACGAACACCTGGAGTTCGGGCAGGGACAGCTCGACCTGCCCGGCACACTCGCCGCGCTGGCCGAGGTCGGTTACGCGGGCCTGGCCGCGGTCGAACTGCCCCGGCACAGTCACGCGGCGCCCGAGGTGGCGCGCCGGTCGCACGCGGCCCTGACCTCGGCCGACTGGGTCGTCGACGCGCGGGCGGCCGTGCGCGCCGAACCCCAGCGCATCCGCACGTCGTTTCCCGCCGTGGGCCGCAAGGCCGGGCGCACGGCGCTGCGGCCGGACACCGACCCCGAAGGTCTGATCCACGGCACCCACGACGATCGCGCGCGCGGGCACCTGCTGTCGGCGCTGGCCGGCACGCTGGAGCCCGGCGCGCTCGGCACCGAGGTCGAACAGTTGTATCGCTACGGGGACGGCGCGGAGAAGCGTGGTGTGCTGCGCAACCTCCACCTGCTGCCCGCCACCGACCCGCAGGTGGTGGAGGTGGGAACCCGGCTGGTGGCCGACGCGCTGCGCGCCAACGACACCGGGCTCGTGGCCGCGGCGCTCGGCCCGTTCGCGGCCGAGCATCTCGACGACCACAGCTGGCGCCACGGTGTGCTCAAGTGCCTGTTCACCGGGGTGCCGACCGCCGCGGTGGCAGGGTTGCGCCGCCGCTGTGACGCCGAGCTCGTCCGCATGGTCACCGACTACGTGGCCGAGCGGACGGCGGCGGGGCGTAGCGTGCCCGCCGACGCCGAGGCGATCCTGGCGCTCGGTGACGCCACCCGTGACAAGGAGGCCGCCCGATGAAGATCTTCGACCCGCACATCCACATGACCTCGCGCACCACCGACGACTACGAGAACATGTACGCCGCCGGGGTGCGCGCTCTCGTGGAGCCCGCGTTCTGGCTCGGCCAGCCCCGGACCACCGTCGGGTCGTTCACCGACTACTTCGACGGGCTCGTCGGCTGGGAGCGGTTTCGCGCGTCGCAGTTCGGCATCCGCCACCACTGCACCATCGCGCTGAACCCCAAGGAGGCCAACGACCCCCGGTGCCTGGACGTGCTCGACGTCCTGCCGCGCTACCTCGCCAAGGACGGCGTGGTGGCCGTGGGGGAGGTCGGCTACGATTCGATGACCGAGGCCGAGGAGAAGGCGTTCACCCACCAGCTCGGCCTCGCGGTGGAGTACGAGCTGCCCGTGCTGGTTCACACGCCGCACCGCGACAAGCTCGCGGGTACGCGACGGACGCTCGACGTCGTGCGGGAGTCGGGCATCGACCCGGCGCTGGTGGTGGTGGACCATCTGAACGAGGTCACCGTCGGGCTGGTCGCCGACTCGGGATGCTGGATGGGCTTCTCCATCTATCCCGACACGAAGATGGACGAGCACCGGATGGTGGCGATCCTGCGCGAGCACGGCACCGAGCGGATGCTGGTGAACTCCGCCGCCGACTGGGGGCGTTCCGACCCGCTCAAGACCTACCGCACGGGCGCGGCGATGCTGGAGTCCGGTTTCCCGCAATCCGATGTGGACACGGTGCTGTGGGACAACCCCGTGGCCTTCTACGGCCAAAGCGGCAAGCTCATGCTCGACCCGCTGCCGGAGTCGGCACCGACGGCCGAGACGTTCGAGGGCAACTCGGTCCTGCGCGGCGCGAGGAAGTAGCGCCGTGCTGTCCTACTGCACCAACGTTCATCCCGCCGAGGACCTCGACGGGATCATCGGTCAGCTCGACACCTACGCTACCCCGGTCCGCGAGTCGCTGGCCGTCGACGTGCTCGGGGTGGGGCTGTGGCTGGCCGCCGACGTCGCCGCCGGACTCGCGGCCGACGCCGCAGCCAGGGCACGGCTGGCCGGTGAGCTGAAGGCCAGGGGACTCGCGGTGCAGACGCTCAACGCGTTTCCCTACGGCGGATTCCACGACGAGGTCGTCAAACACGCCGTGTACGTCCCGGACTGGACCGACCCGCGCCGGGCGCGCTACACCCGGGACTGCCTCACCGTGCTGGCCGACCTGCTGCATTCCGACGCCGCCTACGGCAGCATCTCCACGCTGCCGCTGGGCTGGCGCGAGCCGTGGGGCCCCGCCGCCGACGACCGCGCAGTCGCGGCCTTCGACGAGGTCACCGCCTACGCCCGCACGCTGTCCGGGCGGATCGGCAGGCCGCTGCGCCTGGCCGTGGAGCCGGAACCCGGCTGCGTGCTCGACACCGCCGCCGACGCCGTGGCGTGGCTGGCGGGACGGGTGGACGCCGAGCACGTCGGGCTGTGCCTGGACACGTGCCACCTCGCCGTCTCGTTCGCCGACCCCACCGCCACGGTGCGCCGAATACACGACGCCGGGCTCGACGTCGTGAAGGTGCAGGCCTCGGCCGCCCTGCACGTCGACCGGCCCGGCGAGGCGGAGGCGCGGGCGGCGCTGGCCGAGTTCGTGGAGCCGCGCTACCTGCACCAGGTGCGGGAACTCGCCCCCACCGGGGAGGTCCTGGCCGCCGACGACCTCGACCGCGCACTGGAGGAGCTGCCGGGTCGCGGGCCGTGGCGGGTCCACTTCCACGTGCCGCTGCACGCCCAGCCCCGGCCGCCGCTGGTCTCGACCACGGACGTGCTCACCGAGGCCGTCGCCGCCGTCGCCGGGCAGCGAGGCGGGATGCCGCACGTCGAGGTCGAGACCTACACCTGGACGGTGCTGCCCACCTGGCGCGGCAGCGACCTCGCCACCGGAATCGCCGACGAACTGCGCTGGGCGCGCACGGAGGTCACCGTATGAAGAAACTGCTCGTGCTCGACGTCGTGGGCATGACGCCCGCGCTGCTGCGGCACATGCCGAACCTGTCGAGGCTCGCCGACCGGGGCTGGCGCTCGGAGCTGGGAACCGTGTTGCCCGCCGTGACGTGCAGCGCGCAGTCCACGCTGCTCACCGGGCGGATGCCCGCGGAGCACGGGGCCGTCGGCAACGGCTGGTACTTCCGCGACCTCGGTGAGGTCTACCTGTGGCGCCAGCACAACAAGCTGGTGCAGGGCGAGAAGGTGTGGGAGACCGCGCGTGCGGCGCAGCCCGGCTACACGGCCGCGAACGTGTGCTGGTGGTACGCGATGGGCGCGACCACCGACATCACGATCACGCCCCGGCCGATCTACCACGCCGACGGCCGCAAGTCACCCGACTGCTACGTGCGCCCGCCCCACCTGCACGACGCGCTCACGGCCGAGTTCGGTTCCTTCCCGCTGTTCAACTACTGGGGCCCCACGGCATCCATCGCGTCGTCGAAATGGATCGTGGAGGCCACCCGCCGCATCCTGCGCACCGACAACCCCGACCTGCTGCTGGCCTACCTGCCGCACCTGGACTACGACCTCCAGCGCCACGGCCCCGACTCGCCACAGGCGGTCAAGGCGGCCCGGGACGTCGACGCGGTGCTGGCGCCGCTGCTCACCGACGCCGAGCGCGCCGGTGCGACCGTGGTGGCGCTGTCGGAGTACGGCATCACGCCCGTCGACACGCCGGTGGACGTCAACCGTGCATTGCGGCGCGAGGGCCTGCTGGAGGTCTACACGCAGGACGGGATGGAGTACCTCGACCCGTGGACGTCCCGTGCGTTCGCCGTGGCCGACCACCAGGTCGCCCACGTCTACGTCGCCGACGACGCGGACCTGCCGAGGGTGCGCGAGATCGTGTCGGAGCTGACCGGCGTCGACGAGGTGCTCGACCGTGCGGCGCAGGCCCGCTACGGCATCGACCACGAGCGTGCGGGCGAACTCGTGGCCGTGGCCGAGCCGCGCGCGTGGTTCACGTACTACTACTGGCTCGACGACGACCACGCACCGGACTTCGCCCGAGGGGTGGAGATCCACCGCAAGCCGGGATACGATCCGGCCGAGTTGTTCTTCGATCCCAGCGATTCCTTCGCCAAGGCCAGGGCCGGACTGAACCTGGTCCGCAAGAAGGTCGGATTGCGTTACGCCATGAACGTGGTGCCCACCGACCCGAGGTGGGTACGGGGTTCCCACGGGCGGTTGCCGGATTCGGCCGAGAACGGTCCGGTTCTGCTGTGTTCCGACCCGGCCGTGCCCTCTACTGTGGAGACGAAGGGCCGGATCGCCGCCACCGACGTGCGGGACCTTCTCCTGCAACTGCAAGGTATTCGAGAGCAGGGAGCTCAAGGATGAGTCGACCGGTAACGCTGTTCACGGGCCAGTGGGCCGACATGCCCTTCGAGGAGGTGTGCCGGCTCGCGTCGGAGTGGGGCTACGACGGGCTGGAGATCGCCTGCTCGGGCGATCACTTCGAGGTCGACCGAGCACTGTCCGAACCGGACTACGTGGCCGAGCGGCTGAAGCTGCTCGACTCGTACGGGCTCAAGGTCTGGACGATCTCGAACCACCTCGTGGGCCAGGCCGTGTGCGACGACCCGATCGACGACCGGCACCGCAACATCCTTCCGGCTCGCATCTGGGGCGACGGGGAGCCCGAAGGGGTGCGCACCCGCGCCGCCGCGGAGATGGCCGACACGGCCAGGGCGGCGGCCAAGCTGGGCGTCGACACCGTCGTCGGCTTCACGGGCTCGAAGATCTGGAAGTACGTGGCGATGTTCCCGCCCATCGGGGCCGATGTGATCGAGGACGGGTACGCGGACTTCGCCCGGCGCTGGAACCCCATCCTCGACGTCTTCGACGAGGTCGGCGTCCGCTTCGCCCACGAGGTGCACCCGAGCGAGATCGCCTACGACTACTGGACCACCAAGCGCGCTCTGGAAGCCGTCGGCAACCGGCCCGCCTTCGGGCTGAACTGGGACCCCTCGCACTTCGTGTGGCAGGACCTTGACCCGGTCGGGTTCATCCTCGACTTCGCCGACCGCATCTACCACGTGGACTGCAAGGACACGAAGAAGCGTTTCGACGGCCGCAACGGCAGGCTCGGCTCGCACCTGCCGTGGGCCGACGCGCGACGCGGCTGGGACTTCGTGTCGACGGGGCACGGCGACGTGGACTGGGAGAGCGCCTTCCGCGCCCTGAACTCCATCGGCTACACCGGCCCGATCTCGGTCGAGTGGGAGGACGCGGGCATGGACCGGCTGCGGGGCGCCGCCGAGGCGGTGACCTACATCCGCAGCCAGCTGTTCGACAAGCCGGAGGCGGCCTTCGACGCCGCGTTCAGCGCCGACAAGAAGTGAGAGGTAGGGCATGAGCGACAAGGGACTGTCCCGCAGGGCCATGCTGCGCACCGCCGCGGGAGCCGCGGCCGGTGTCGGGCTCGCCGGTGCGATGAGCGGCACCGCACAGGCCAGCTGGTTCCCGGGTGGGCGCCGCATTCCGCAGCGCATGATCAGCATTCAGCTCTACACGCTGCGTACCCTGCTCGAATCCGACCTGGAGGGCACGCTGGAGGCGGTGGCCGACATCGGCTACCGCAGCGTGGAGCTGGCGGGCACCTACGGCAGGTCGGCGGCCGAGTTCCGGCGGCTGCTCGACCGGTACGGCCTCACCGCGACCTCGGCGCACGTCGGGTTCGACGGCGCCGACGTGAACCAGTTGATCGAGGACGCGAAGACCATCGGCTACCGCAAGGCGGCCTGCGCGTGGGCGCAGTACGGCACGCTGGGGGAGTGGCGCGACTTCGCGGACCGGCTCGACGACGCCGCCTCGGCGTTCCGCAGGGCGGGGATCTCGTACGGCTACCACAACCACGACCACGAGTACCAGCCCATCGACGGCGTGCGTCCCATCGACGTGATCGCCGACCGCACCAAGTGGTACAACGTCCACCTCGAGTACGACCTGTACTGGGTGGTCGTCGGTGGAGCCGATCCGGTGGAGGAGTACTATCGCCGCTTCGGCCGGGTGAAGCAGTTCCACGTGAAGGACCGCGGTGAGGACGGCGGCTGGGCCGATGTGGGAACGGGCGACATCGACTGGCGCACGCTGTTCCGCAGGACCTGGCCGGGCCCGATGAAGCAGTACATCGTCGAGCACGACGCCCCGTCCGACCCGCTGACCACGGCGAAGGTCGGCTACGACTATCTGAGGAACCTGCGCTTCTAGCGCGCCGGAGTGCCGCGAAGGCCACCGTCACCGCGGCAGACGCGGCGACGGTGGCCTTCGCGGCGTCTCACGAGCCGTACGCGGCCAGCGTGCGCAGGGCGTTGACGGTCGTGTAGCCGCGCCAGTCGAGTGCGGCGGCGGGGGAGTAGCTGGCGAAGTCCACCGTCCAGCCGCCGTCCTCGGCCTGCCGGTCCCGGAGCCGGTCGAGGTCGGCCCGGACCACCTCCGGAGTGAGTAGCGCGTTCGCGGGCCCTGGCTGCGGGCACAGGTCCAGCGGTCGCAGCGTCTCACCGGGTGCGCCGCCCTGCACGGGAACCAGCCCGGTGGCGGGGACGTGGGCCCCGAGCACGGTCAGCAACTCCCGCGCCGTCTCGGAATGCGCGCCGTGCAGCGCGTCCGCGAACCGCACGGCGAAGGCCAGTTCGTAAGCGTGTGGCACCCGTTCCTCGTGGCGCAGGCGCAGGATCGCGGCCACGCAGTACTCGGTGGCGCGCGCGAGCCAGGGGTGATCGGCGACGCCACGGTCGTGCGCCGCGACGCGGTGTGCGTGCAGGGCGACCACGGCCGTGATCTGGAGCGACGACGTGGCGTGGTCCGCCTGGGTCCAGAAGGGCGCGCACCCCACGGAGTCACCGATCGGCAGCGCGAACGGGAGTCCGCCGTCGGGCAGGGCCACCGTCGTGAGCCAGTCGCAGAGCTCCCGCGCTGCCGGTGTGGTCACGGGTGTCACCTCGGCCAGCACCTCGAAGGCGTGCAGTGCCGCCGCCGGCTGGCTCTCCGGCGACCGCAGGTCGGGTTCGAGACCGTGCCCATAGCCGCCGTCGGCGTTGCGGTACGCGGCCAGCGCGGCCAGTGCGGCTGGCGTGGCTGGCGTGGCTGGCGCCCCCTCCGGAGCGCCGCTGCCGTCGAGCACGGCGAACCGGTGGCGATCGAGCATTCTCGCGTGGGTGGTGAGAAACCGGCGTGCCGCCGCAGTGGTGCTGGACTCGGTCATACCGCGACGCTACCCCAAGTCGAACGGGTGTTCGAGTTGGGCTGGATGTGCTACTACGGCCGGGTGAGCAGGGTGAGGTAGGCGTCGAGTTGGGCCGCTCCCGCGAGCAGATCGCGGCTGCGGCGGGTCAGCCGGCGCTGCCACGAGTCGAGGAAGTCCCGCAACGCCTCAGCCCCGCCCGCCTCGTGCAGGGACCCGATGAACTGCGCGACCTGGCGCAACCCGTACCCGCCCCGGCGGAGTTGTCGCGCGATCTCGGCGTCGCGGACGCAGCCAGGTCCGTAGCGGCGGTAGCCGGTGGCCCGTTCGCGCGCGGGATGCAGGATGCCCTCGTCCTCCCAGGCGCGCAGCGTCGCCGGGTGGATGCTGAGCCTGCGTCCGAGTTCGCCCACGGTCAGGTCGGGCCCACGAATCGGGGCCGGCGCGGTGGTGGCCAGGCTGTCCAGCGCCGCCGCGGCCTCGGTGCGGGTGTCGCGTTCGGCGACCAGCGCGACGTGCGCGGCGTCGACGAGGCGGTAGGCCGCGTCCGTGTCGCCGCGGTTGACCGCGCGCATGATCTCCATCGCCCGCTGGTGCCCGTGGCCTTTGCGCAGTGCGAGAAAGGCACGCAGCGCCTGCGCGTGCAGGGGCGTGTAACGCCGGTATCCCGTCTCAGCGCGCTCGGTGGCCGGGAGGATTCCCGCGTCGCCGTAGTTGCGGATCGCCTGCGCGGACAAGTCGTGTTCGCGGGCGAGGTCGATAGGGCGCACCTGACTCCCGGTTGAGGCTTTCTGGCTCATCGCCGAGGTCGAGTTGGGGAAGGGTTCACTCGACTCTCCAACGATAGCGTCGAGGGCTGTCGCTTTGGGAAAGGGGTTTCTATGACGACCGCCGCGCCACTGGGCGAGATCGGCCGACCGTTCGACGACCGGGCGAGTCTGGGCCGTACCGTCCGCGAGTTCCTCGCCGCGCGGGCCGAGCCGCCGGTGCTGCTCGCACTCGGCGAACCGGTCCACGGAGTCGAGGCGTTTCCGTCCTTGCGCAACGACCTGCTGGGCGAGCTGGTCGAACGCGGGTATCGCTCGATCGTGCTGGAGACCGACGCCTTCGCCGCCGCCGCGGTCGACGACTACGTGTGCGGGGGCGCGGCGGAGCTCGACACCGTACTCGCGACCGGGTTCAGTCACGGTTTCGGCGCTCTGCCGGGCAATCGGGTGCTGGTCGAGTGGCTCCGCGCGTACAACGCGGGCCGCGCGCCGCGGGACCGGGTTCGCTTCCACGGCTTCGACGCCCCGGTGGAGTTCGCCGGTGCGCCGAGCCCACGGCACGCGCTGCTCTCGGCCCTCGGTTTCCTGCCGGCCGCACTGCGTCCCGGCAGTCCCGGCAGTCCCGGCAGTTCCGGCAGTCCCGGCACAGCCGGGGACCTGGACGCGCTGGTGGGCGAGGAGGCGGCCTGGACGAACCCGTCGGCCATGTACGAGCCGGAGGCGTCGATCGGCGACTCGGCCGGGGCGCGCGCTCTGCGCGTGGTCGCGGACGACCTCGTCAGTGTGTTACGCCGCGCGGCACCGGTCCTGCGGCCCGCCGACCCGGACGCCTACGGCCACGCCGTCGCGCACGCGCGCACCGCGCGGGGACTGCTGCGCTACCACGCGGCCATGGCGGACACCGGCTCCGACCGGATCGCGGCGCTGCTCAGCCTGCGTGCCGAGATGATGGCGGACAACCTGCTCGCGATCGTCGAACGGGAGCGGCCGCGCGGGCCGAGCCTGGTGTTCGCGCACAACGTGCACCTGCGACGGACGCGCTCCGACATGCCAGTTGACGGCGGGGACGTGAGCTGGTGCAGCGCGGGTGCGCTGATGGGACTGGAGCTGGGAGAGCGGTACGTGTTCGTGGCGACCGACGCCGTGTCCGGCGCCGAGCCGGGCACGTTGCAGCACGTGCTGGCCGAGTCGACCACCCGCCGTGCCCTGTTCCCGGCCGCCGGGCTCCGAGCCACGCTTCCCGCGTCCACCGGAGTGAGTCACCCGATCGCGCGAGGGCATCTCCCGCTCACCCCGGCCGAGCTGACCGGCGCCGACGCGGTCATCGCGGTCGCGGACACCGATGGCTCCCAGCACCGGTACTGGGAGGGTCCGTAGCGGGTGTGCCGCGAAGGCCACCCTCGCTGCGTCAGACGCAGTGAAGGTGGCCTTCGCGGCGCCTCACCGGGACACCGGGTCGGCGTCGAGCGTGAAGTCGAGGATCTCCTCTCCGGTACGCGGGGCGGGGACGCCGGCCAGCGCCGACTCGACCGTCCCGTGCAGCGGCAGGGCGTCGGACAGACCGACGGCCTCCACCGGTCTGCGCACCGCGCGCTGCGTCGCGACGACGCGCAGCGGCGTTCCGCGCCGTGCCGCCGTCTTCTGGGTGTTGAGCAGCAGCGCCAGTCCCGCCGAGCCCAGGAACGTGACCTCGCTGAGGTCCACGACCAGGGTCTCGGGCGGCGACACGGCGTCGAGCGCCTTGTCGAGATGGACCTCGAACTCCCGCCGGGTGCTGAGATCGATCTCGCCGCTCACCGTGACAACGGCACCTGCTCCATGACGTTCGATGGTTAGTCCCAACAGTGAAGTGGGTATTGCTAGTTCGGACACGGCACCTCCAGCGGTGTCCCCATCAACCGATAGGTCGAAAGCTCGTCTGGCTGCTGCCTGCTCAACCGCCCGACTGCACAAAGACTAGCCCGGACGGCCCAATGTGCAAAGACCAAAATCGGTGGGCATTCCCTGAATGGAGGATTGTCGCAACACGAGGAGTGACCTCAGATGGCACGAGTCCGGGACATCATGACGAGTGATCCGACGTATGCGGAGACCAGCGAGACGGTCACGCACGCGGCCCGCACGATGGCCTCCGCCGGGGTCGGAGCGCTGCCCATCCGCGGTGAGGACCACCGGCTCAAGGGAATGCTGACCGATCGTGACATCGTCGTGAAAGTGCTGGCCGAGGGCAAGGACCCCGTCGCACTCCACGTCGGTGAGCTGGCTCAGGGCGAGGTCTTCGCGGTCCGTCCCGACGACGACGTCCGCCGTGCTCTCGACGAGATGTCACGCCACCGGGTGCGGCGGCTGGTCGTCACGGAGGGCGACCGGCTCGTGGGAATCGTCTCGCAGGCGGATGTCGCGCGCAGCCTCGCCGATGCGGAGGTCGGAAGCACGGTCGAGGATATCTCCCGTGACTGATCGGGTGAATTTTCGGGCCCGCCACGAAATAGTCATCGGCTAGTTGACGGAACGTCGATTTTCGCGACTGTGTTTCATTTTTCACTCGGTTTCCGTCGCTTTGTCACCGGCCCAGTCGGTGATAGGAAAATCCCGCACGAACCACGCTGCCCGCGTCGAGGAGGTCGCGGGTGTCCACCAGCACGGGTCGGTCGGTCAGTGCCGCGAGCTGCCGCCAGTCGAGCTGCCGGAACTGCGGCCACTCCGTGAGCAGCACGAGTCCGGCCGCGTCCTTCGCGACGAGACCCACCTCGTCGGCCCACCGCACGGCTCCGAGTTCGGCCGTGCGGCGCACACCCGGGTCGTAGCCGGTGAGAACGGCTCCGGCGCAGGCGAGCCGGTCGGCCACGGCCAGCGCGGGTGACTCGCGGACGTCGTCGGTGCCCGCCTTGAACGCCATGCCGAGCAGGCCCAGGCGTACCCCGTCGAGTGAGCCCTCCGCCGAGCCCGTGACCGCCTCCCTGATCTTGCGCACCACTCGATCGTGCTGGTGTTCGTTGGCCGTGACGGTGTCGGCCAGCACGGCGAAGTCCACCCCGGCCTCCGTCGCCGTGCGCAGCAGGGCGCGGGTGTCCTTCGGCAGGCAGGAGCCACCCCAGCCCGGTCCGGGACTGAGGAACGCGGCCCCGATACGGGGATCGAGCCGCATCGCGCCCGCGACGTCGCCGATGTCCGCGCCGACGTGCTCGCACAGCTCGGCCAGCACGTTGACGTAGGACAGCTTCAGCGCGAGAAAGGCGTTGCTGGCGTACTTCGCCAGTTCGGCGCTCGCGGCGTCGGTGCGCACCAGCGGCGCGCTGATCCCGCCGTAGAGCGCGGTGACCGTGGCGGTGGCGCGCCCCTCGCCGGGGCCCGGCACGGTCCCGACCACGAGGCGGTCGGGGTGGAGGAAGTCGTGTACCGCGTGGCCTTCGCGGAGGAACTCGGGATTGCTGACGGCGCTGCGACCGAGCGCGCGGGCCGTGCGCCGGGTGGTGCCCACGGGGACGGTCGACTTGACGACCACGACCGCGTCGTGGCGCAGCACGTCCGCGAGTGCCGCGACGGCGGCGTCGAACGGTGCGAGGTCGGCCGTGCCGTCGGCGTGGGCCGGGGTCGGGACGCACAACAGAATGACCTCGGCGGTGGCGAGTTCGGCGAGGTCGGTGGTGAAGGTCAGCCCGCCGTCGGCGACGTGGGCGCCGACCAGGTCGGCGAGGCCGGGCTCCGCGATCGGCACCTCGGCCCGCCGCAGTGCCGCCACCTTGGTGGCGTCGATGTCGGCACCGATCACGCGGTGGCCCAGGTGCGCGAGGCAGGCGGCGCTGGTCAGCCCGACGTAGCCCGTGCCGACGACCCCGACGGTGAACGGTCTCCGGCCGCTGTCCTCCGGCATGGCACACCTCCGACGAGCAGCGTGAGGGCGGCATCGGTGACCTCGGGCACCGTCAGCCGCAGCAGTCCCGGGTCAGGGCGCGGCGCGTGCGGGTCACCGGCCTCGCCGGCCCACAGCGCGACATGCCGTGGCCGGTCGGGCGGAGGACCCCAGCGGGCGGGTGGGGTGGGGCCGAACAGCAGCACCGACGGTGTGCCGAACGCCGTCGCGAGGTGGCCCACGCCGGTGTCGCCGCACACGACGAGCGCCGCGCCCGCCACGAGCGCCGCGAGGTGCGTGAGATCGCCACCGGCCCGCACCGCCGAGTGCCCGAGCCCGGCCCGCACGGCGACCTCGGTCGCGAGGGGCCGTTCGGCCTCACTGCCGGTGACGACGACGCGGGCGCCCGGCCCGGTGCGCCGGTCGGCCAGGGCGCGGGCCACGGCCGCGAACCGGCCCGGCGGCCAGCGCCGGGCCCGGGACGCGGCGCCGGGGTGAACGACCACCGCGCCCGGTGCCGGGCAGGCTGAAGCCGCGGCCGGGGGCGGCGGCAGCTCCAGCCGGGCCGGGTCGGCCGCGATGCCGCTGTGGCGCAGCAGGTCGCACCACCGCCGTACCTCGTGGACGTCGTCCCGCCACGGCGGACCGTCGAGGGCGGGAAACGCGGCGTGCCGGTGGGTCACCACCGCGCGGGGCCGCGTGCGGAGCAGGTCCGCGATGCTGCGCGGTCCCCGGCCGTGCAGGTTCACGGCCAGTCCGGGCCGGGGCACCGAATCCGGCCGCAACGCGCCGAGACCCGGGGTGGGCAGCACCTCGTCGACCGCCCCGGTCAGCGCGGCCAGCGGTGCGAGCGCGGCCGGTGCCGCCAGCACGAGGCGATCGCCGGGGCGCGCGTCCCGCAGCGCGCGCAGCGCGGGCACGGCGGTGAGCAGGTCGCCCAGGCCGAGTGCGCGCAGCACGAGGGTTACGGCCATGACCCCTCTTCGGAGTGACACACGACCATCTCCCGCACCTCGCAGCCCGGCGGCTGCCGCAGCGCGTGCAGCACGGCCTTCGCCACGTCACCGGGCCGGTTGAGCCTGGCGTCGGCGGGCGGGCGGTACTGCTCGTCCCTGCCGTCGAAGAAGGCGGTGTCCATCCCGCCGGGCACCAGCAGCGTGACTCCGACCCGGCCCGCCGTCTCGGCGGCGAGCGCGCGCGTGAACCCGACGACCCCGGCCTTCGCCGCGCAGTACGCCGTGGCGTCGGACACCGACCGCAGCCCCAGCGTGGACGAGCAGGTCACGACGGTGCCGTGGGAGCGTTCGAGGTACGGCAGGGCGGCGCGCACGACGGCCGCGGTGCCGAACAGGTTGACGCGCACGACCCGCTCCCACTCGTCGGTCGGCACGGTGCCCAGCGTGCCCGGGGTGTCGACTCCGGCGGCGGTGAACACGGCGTCGAGGCCGCCCGCGCGGTCGGCCAGCTCCCGCACCGCGCGTTCGGCCGCGGCCGAGTCGGTCAGCTCGGCAGGCGCGTAGTCCACGCCGAGACTCTCCGCAGGGGGTTTGCGGTCCAGGACGAGCGCTCGCCCTCCCGCGTCGAGCACCTCCCGTACGGTCGCCGCGCCCAGCCCGGACGCCCCGCCGCTGATCAGGACTCTCATTTCCGTCTCCCTCGTCCTCGTCGGTCGTCGTCGTGCGTTCACGGGTCAGCCACCGGCTCGGAGCAACCGGGTCGTGGAGTAGCCCTCGACCGTCGGCAGGAGCACCACCTCACCGCCGTGGCGCCGGACGACCGCGGACTCCGGTAGCGGGGCACCGTCGTAGTCGCCGCCCTTGACCCAGACGTCGGGCCGCAGCCGGTCCAGCAGCGCCGACGGCGCGGGCTCGTCGAATACCACGACGGCGTCCACGGAGGACAGTTCCGCCAGCAGCCGGGCACGGTCGGCGGCGGTGACGACGGGGCGGCCCTCGCCCTTGCGGCGGCGCACGGACTCGTCGGAGTTGAGGCAGACGATCAGGGCGTCGCCCAGCGCCCGCGCCTGCCGCAGCAGGCTCACGTGCCCGGCGTGGAGCAGGTCGAAGCAGCCGCCGGTGGCCACCACCCGCCCGCCCCGGCCGCGCACCCGTCGCGACAGCGCCAGTGCGGCCCGTTCGGACACCGCCCCGTCGCCGGGTGGGTTGCCGGACGCGGGGGCGGTGACCGCACCGCGTACCGAGAGCGCGGCGGCACCGCCCACGCCGACGAATCGCGACGCCGCCTCCACGGCGGAGGCCACCGCGTCGGTGACGTCGGTGCCGTCGGCGAGTGCGGCCGTGGCGGCCCCGGCGAACCGGTCGCCCGCTCCGCAGGTGTCGAGCTTCTCGCCGGTGAGGGTCGCGCCGTCGGGCACCGGCACCGTGACCGGGTCGACGCCCTCGGGGCCCGCGAGCACCGCGCCCCGCGCGCCGAGGGTCACCGCGGCGGCGTGGCAGCGCCACCGGGCCCGGAGTCCGGTGGCGGCGGCACCCGGACCCGGCGCGCCGCCCACCAGTGCCAGCGCCTCGCTCTCGTTCGGCGTCGCGAGGGTGACGCCCGGGACGGGCGCGCAACCCCGGGGGTGCGGGTCCCAGACCACCGGCACCGTGCCGGTGAGCGTGGCCAGCAGCCCCCGCAGTTCGGGATGCGCCGTGATCCCCCGGCCGTAGTCGGACACCAGCACGGCGCGGGCGCCGCCGAGGGCCGCCCGCGCCCGCGCGGGCAGCGGTGCGCCGCCTGCCCTGCCGCCACCGGCGTCGAGCCGCACCACCGACTGGCCGGACGCCCGGACGCGGGTCTTGCTCACGGTCTCGCCCTCCAGCGGCAGTGCGATCACCTCGACCTCGCGGGCCAGCAGCGACGACAACCGGTGTCCGGTCCGGTCGTCGCCCAGCGCGGTCACGAACAGCACCTCGCCCGCGCTGCGGGCCGCGAGCAGGATCGCCGCCAGCCCGGCGCCACCGGGCCGTACCCACTCGCCCTCGACGTCGACCACCGGCACGGGTGCCTCGGGGCACAGCCGGCTCGCGCCGCCCTCGACGTCCACGTCGAGCAGCGCGTCCCCGACCACGACGAGTGGCTTCACGCGGCCACCCCCAGGGTGTGGTCGAGCTGCGCGCAGAGGGCGTGGACGACGGCGAGGTGTATCTCCTGCACGGTGGCGACGTGCTCGGCGGCGACGGCGACGGCGTCGTCGCACAGCGCCGTGAGGGGGTTCGGGCCCGGCCCGGTCAGGGCCCAGGTGCGCAGCCCGTGCTCGTGGGCCACCTTGGCCGCCGCCACCACGTTCTGGCTCCGGCCGCTGGTGGACAGCGCGAGCAGCACGTCGCCCTCCCGCCCGTGGGCGCGGACCTGCCGCGCGTACAACTCGTGCTCGCCGTAGTCGTTGGCGATGGCCGTGGCCGCCGAGGTGTCCGCGTGCAGCGCGATGGCCGACAGCGGCTGCCGGTCGTGCCGGAACCGGCCTACGAGTTCGCCCGTGAGGTGCTGTGCCTCGGCCGCGCTGCCCCCGTTGCCGCAGGCCAGCAACCGGCCGCCGCCGGCCAGCACTCCGGCGAGGTGGCTGCCCCATGCCTCGATCGTCGGCGCCGCCGTGTGCATGCGGCGCAGAGCGGAAGACAGCGCGCGGAAATGTTGCTCGATCACGACACACCTCCGAAGGACTGCGCGCCACGGCCTGCCGTGAGCGCGTCGACGGCCCGCACCACGTCCGCCGGGTCGACAGCCAGACACGGATGGCCCGGAACGGGGCACGACCGTGCCCTCGTGTCCCGGCAGGGGGCCTGCTGATCGCCCAGCACCACCCTGGCCACGCCGTAGGGCGCCCACCGTGACTGCGGCACCACGGGCGCGAACAGGGAGACCACCGGGGTGCCGACGGCCGCGGCGAGATGCGCGGGCCCCGTGTTCGGGGCCACGACGACGTCGGCCGCGGCGAGCACGGCGGCGAGCTGCGGCAACGAGGTCGCGCCGCCGAGGTCGACGATCCCGGCCGCGTCCTCGGCGCCCTCGGCGGCGCGTGCGGTGGCCTCGGCGGTGACCCACCCGGTGAGGTGCCGCTCGTCAGGTGAGCCGGTGACCACCACCCGGTGCCCCGCCTCGGCGAGGGCCGCCACGGCGGCGGCGGTGCGCTGGCGTTCGGGCTGCCGCGCCGGAACGGACGCGGCGGGGTGGACGACCACGAACGGCGCCGCTCCCACCGTGCCGGGCACGCCGGGCAGTGGGCGGCGCACGGCGAGCGTCCCGTCGTCGCCGTCGGGCAGTGCGAACCCGGCGGCGCGGGCCAGCGACAGCGCCCGTTCCGGCTCGGGCACGTCGCCGTCCACCCGGTGACGCAGGTCGAGCAGCGAGCCGGGGTAGTCCTCGCTGATCGCGCCGAGCCACGGCACTCCGGCCAGCCGCAACACGAGCGCCAGCGGCAGCGGTGACTGGTGGAACGACGTGAACACCAGTGCCGTGTCGACGCGCAGGTCCCGGACCTGCTTGACCAGCGAGCCCACCGACTCCTCGGTGACCTCGCCGGGCTCGGGGTCGATCCACGGGGCGCACCACTCGACCACATCGTCCACGCCGGGCAACAGGTCCGCGCCCGCTTGCCCCCGGGGACCGGCGAGCAGGGTGACGTGGTCGGCACCGGCGGCGACCGCCCGGATGGCGGGCCCGGCGAGCAGCACGTCCCCGATGTTGTCGAGGCGGGCCACCAGTACCCGGCCCGTCATGCCAGCTCCAGTGCTACCCGTGCCGCCGTGGACAGGTCGGGCACGACGGTGGCGTAGCGGCGCGCGAGCGCGACCTCGGAGGGCAGCGTCCGCGCGGTCGGGACCAGGACGGCGCGGGCCCCCGCCGTCAGCGCCGCCTCCACATCGGAGCCGATGTCGCCCACGACCACACACCGCCGCACGTCCACGCCCAGTTCCTCCGCCGCCCGCCGCACCAGCGCGGGGCGTGGTTTGCGGCAGGGGCAGTCCTCGTCGGGGCCGTGCGGGCACACCTGCCAGGTCTGGAACGGCCCGAGCAACTCGTCGATCCGGCAGGTCACGGCCCGCAGCTGCGCGGCGGTGATGTGGCCACGCGCGAGTCCGGACTGGTTGGTCACCACCCCGAGCGGCACCCCGGCCGCGCGCAGCAGGGCCAGTGCGTCGGCCGCACCGGGCATGGGCCGGACCTTCTCCGGGTCCGCCAGGTAGGGGACGTCCTCGATCAGCGTGTCGTCGCGGTCGAACAGCACGGCACGGCCCCGCCGCACGCGCCGTTCGCCTGCCAGCCGGTGCGCGCACGCGACCGGGGGAATCAACGCGCTCGTGGCGGCCATTCTGCCGATCTCGCCGGGGGTGCGGGGGCCCGCGGCGATGCGGCGCAGGGCGAACTCGGCCGTGAGCCCGGTCCAGAGACCGCCGGCCAGCGCTGCCGCCCTCGGGAGCCCGGCCGTGCCGAACCCGAGCGCGCAGGCCCCCGCCAGCGTCGTAAGCGCGTGCCTCCCGAGCCTGCCCTCGCCCTCACCCGCCGCGTCCCGCCAGCCCCGGCCGTGTTTGGCCCGCATCAGCGCGTTGTCCGCGTTCCCGCGCTGCCGGCGCACGCTGGCGAGCGGGCCGCCGTACTTCGGCGGGTGGGTCGTGACGCGGCTTCCCTCCACGATGCGCCAGCCCGCGCGCCGAACCCGCAGCGCGAGATCGGCGTCCTCCCGGTAGGCCCGGGGGAAGCGCTCGTCGAAGCCGCCCACCTCGACGAGTGCCTGCCTGCGGTAGGCCATGTCGGCGGTGATCCACCGCGCCCCGGTCAGCGCGAGCGTGTCCCGCTCGTCGTCGGTCGGGCGCCGCCCGTCGGGCAGCGGTACCACGATCCGCGCCACCGACGCGGCGATCTCCGTGCCGAGCGCGCCGAGGTCGTCGGCGAGCCGGGCCCGCCAGTCCTCACCGGGCAGCACGTCGTCGTCGAGGAACGCCACCCAGTCCGCCGTCGCGGCACGCCAGCCGACGTTGCGGGCGGCGGCGGGGCCGCGCCCGCCCGACGCGAGCAGCCGGACGGGCAGGTCGCACTCCGGCACCGGCAGGGGCCGGTCTCCGCGCTCGGGCCGGTCGTCGACCACGAGCACCTCCGAGGGCGCGGGGCCCCGCCCGAGGGCGAGCCCCCGCAGCAGCGGCGTCAGCGTGGCGCGTCCCGCCGTCGGTACGACGACGGCGTAGTCCGGTGCGGGGTCGCGGCGCGCGTTCGGTGTGCGCACTGTGCTCATGCCGGGCCTCCACCGCGAGACACGGCGAACGGGCCGAGTGCGAGCAGGTCCACCGGTGCGGAGCCGAAGCATTCCAGCGCGTCGCGTGGATCGTCCACCATCGGCCTGCCCGCGGTGTTGAGGCTGGTGTTGACCACGGTGGGCAGTCCGGTGCGGCGCTCGAACTCGGTGAGCATGCGCGCCAGCAGCGGTTCCTCCTCCGACTCGACCGTCTGGACGCGCGCTGTACCGTCCACATGGGTCACTGCCGGAATACGCTCCCGCCACTGTGGAGCGACGTCGTGGACGAACAGCATGTACGGGCTGGGTAACGGCCCCCGCGTGAACAGCTCGGCCGCGCGGTCGGCGAGCACCATCGGCGCCACCGGCCGGAACTGCTCCCGGCCCTTGACGTCGTTGAGGCGGTCCAGGTTGGCGGCCCTGCCCGGGTGGGCCAGCAGCGAGCGACGGCCCAGCGCGCGGGGACCGAACTCGGCCCGCCCCTGGAACCAGGCCACGATCCGGTCGTCGGCCAGCGCCCGCGCCACCGTCGCGGCGATGTCGGCGGGACGTTCGTAGGGCAGCCGGGCCCTGCGCAGCCAGTCCTCCAGCTCGGCGTCGTCGAACCCGCGCCCGAGGTCGGCGCCGGGCATGGGTTCGACCGCCTCGCCGAAGTCGGCAGCCAGCGCCAGTGCCGCGCCCAGCGCCGTCCCGGCGTCGCCGGCGGCGGGCTGGACCCACACGCGCTCGAACGGGCTCTCGTCGTGCAGGCGCGTGTTGGCGACGCAGTTCAGCGCCGTGCCTCCGGCGAGGGCGAGATCCGGGTGCCCGGTGCGCTCGTGCAGCCAGCGGGCGAGGTCCAGCAGCACCTCCTCGGTGACCCGCTGCACGCTCGCGGCCAGGTCGGCGTGCTCGGGCAGGAGCTCGGCGTGCTCGCCACGCGCCGGGGCGAAGTGCTCCCACGGCACAGCGGCGGTGCGGAACCCGCCGTCACCCGTGGCGAACACCAGCTCGCGCAGCTCGCTGACGAAGCGCGGGCTGCCGTAGGAGGCCAGCGCCATCACCTTGTACTCGTCGCTGGAACGCCGGAACCCGAGGTGTGCCGTGGCGGCCTCGTAGGTGAGGCCCAGTGAGTGCGGCAGCCGTTGGTGGGCCAGCTCGACGAGCTTGCCGTCCCGGTACTCGCCCAGTAGGGCCGACTCCGCCTCGCCCCGGCCGTCGGAGGTCAGCACGGCGCAGTCACCGAAGGGCGCGGCCAGTGCCGCCGACGCGGCGTGTGCCACGTGGTGCCGCACGAACCGGACCACCGACGGGTCCAGTCCCGGCAGTGCGGTGCGCAGGAACGCCGGGGCGCGGCGCGCGTAGAGCGTGCGCAGCTTCTCCCAGCCGCCCGAGTCCACGCCGTCCAGCGTGTCGTCCACCAGCGCCGGGTCGTAGGAGTACGCCACGGCGTCGAGTTCGGAGGGCTCCAGCCCGGCCTGCCGCAAACACCACGCCGCCGCCTGCTCCGGCAGCTCCCAGGTCGCGAACGGCACGGGCGCCTTGCCGTGCTTGCGGCGGGTGAACCGCTCCTCCTCGGCCGCGGCCACGATCCGGCCGTCCACGACGACAGCGGCGGCGGGATCGTGGAAGACGGCGTTGACTCCGAGTATCCGCACTCGTTCGACCTCCCGGATCAGCGGACGAGCCGCTTCGCGACCCGCATTGAGTCGCTACCCGGCGAAGCGACGCATAAACGAGTGGGGCCGCGCCCGGGGTGATCACGTCCGGGGCGTCAGCGGCGAGCCCGCGCGTGTGGCGAACCAGGCGACCGTGCGGTGCAGGCCCTCGCGTGGCGGCACCTCCGGCTGCCAGCCCAGCGCCGTGCGGGCGAGCGTGATGTCGGGGCAACGCCGCTGCGGATCGTCCACGGCCCCCGGCACGGTGGTCACCGCCGAGGTGGTGCCGGTGAGGTCGCGGATCTGCTCGGCCACGTGCCGCACCGTCATCTCGTGTGGGTTGCCGAGGTTCACCGGCCCCGTCAGGTCACTGCGCCAGAGCGCGAGCAGTCCCGACACGGTGTCGTCGACGTAGCACACCGAGCGGGTCTGCTCGCCCGTTCCCGCCACCGTCAGGGGGCGCCCACGCAGTGCCTGGGTGATGAAGTTCGGGATCATCCGGCCGTCGTCGGCGCGCATGCGGGGACCGTAGGTGTTGAAGACCCGGGCGATCGCCACGTCCGTTCCGTACTCCCGGTGGTAGGCCATGACCAGCGCCTCGGCGTAGCGCTTGGCCTCGTCGTAGACGCTGCGCGGGCCGATCGGGTTGACGTTGCCCCAGTAGGTCTCCCGTTGCGGATGCTCCACCGGGTCGCCGTACACCTCGCTCGTCGACGACAGCACCAGCCGCGCGCCGTGGCGGGTGGCCAGCTCCAGTGCGTGCTCCGTGCCGCGCGCCCCGACTCGCAGGGTCGCCAGCGGCAGCCGCTGGTAGTCCTTCGGCGAGGCGGGGGAGGCGAGGTGCAGGACGTCCGACGGCGGGTCGAACGGCGGCCACTTCTCGGGCGGCAGGGTGATGTCACAGCACACGACGTCGAAGCGATCGCTGCCGCGCAGTGCCGCCACGTTGTCCGCGCTTCCGGTGAGCAGACTGTCCACACAGGTCACCCGGTGTCCGCTGTGCAGAAGTCGCTCGCACACATGGGATCCGACGAACCCCGCGCCGCCGATCACCACCACGTGCTCACCCCGGACGGCCATGCGTTTGGTTACCCTCGGGTGCCGGTGTGAAACGCTGTGACGCGGGTATGAGCCCGGCATGCGCGTGCTGGTGACGGGGTGGCCGAGTTTCCTTCGCGGTGAGGCGACCGCGGGTGACGTGCTGAGTATGCGCCGGGTCGCCGACGCGCTCGACGGCGCGGGCATCGCGGTGGACACGGCGTGGAGCCCGTCGCTGCGCCCGGGCGGGCTGCACCTGGAGGACGCGGACCCCGGCGCGTACACGCACGTGGTCTTCGCGTGCGGTCCCGCGCACGGCGAGCAGGTGGAGTGGCTGCACCGGCGGTACCCGGCCTGCCGCCGCATCGCGGTGGGGGTGTCGGTGCTCGACCCACGCTGCCCGGCCGCCGCGGGCTTCCACCGCATCCTGGCCAGGGACGGACTCGGCGAGCCCCAGCCCGACCTGTCGTACGCCGCGCACACCGACCGGGTTCCGGTGGCGGCGCTCATGCTCGCCCCCGGGCAGTACGAGTACGGCGGTCGCCGCAGACACGAGCAGGTACACAAGATCCTGCTGAACTGGGCCACCGGCCTGGACTGCGCGCGGGTCGACCTCGACACCCGGCTCGACACGGCGGACTGGCGGCACTGCGCGAGTCCCGACCAGTTCGCCTCGCTGCTGGCCCGCTTCGACGTCGTGGTGACCACGCGCATGCACGGGCTCGTGCTCGCCCTGCGCGCCGGAGTCCCCGCCGTGGCCGTCGATCCGGTGGCGGGCGGGGGAAAGGTGACCGCGCAGGCACACGCGCTCGGCTGGCCCGCCGTCATCCCGGCCGAGGAGACGCGCCCGGAATCGCTCGACCGGTGGTGGCGCTGGTGCCTGTCCGGCACCGACGCGCATCCGGTGGCCACGCCTCCCGGCGGGCGGGGCACGCTCATCGCGGAACTGCTGGGGGAGGTGCTGCGGTGAGGACGACCGTGGTGATCGCGACAAGGGACCGCGCTGACGACCTCGCCCGCACGCTCACTCACCTGCGGGCGCTACGGCCCGCGCCGCCCGTCATCGTGGTGGACAACGGTTCCGCCGACGACACGGCGAGCCGCGTGCGCGACGGCTTCCCCGGGGTGCGGTTGATCCGCCTGCCGGAGAACGTGGGCATGGCCGCGCGCAACCTCGGTGTCGAGGCGGCCGACACCCCCTACATCGCCTTCAACGACGACGACTCCTGGTGGGCTCAGGGCGCGCTGCCGCAGGCGGAGGTGCTGTTCGACGCCTATCCCCGGCTGGGCCTGCTCGCGGCCACGACTCTCGTGGGCCCGCAGGAGCGCCGCGACCCGGTCTGCGCGCTGATGGCGGACAGCCCGCTCGGCACCGCACCCGACCTGCCGGGGCCGAGGGTGCTGGGCTTCCTCGCGTGCTCGGCCGTCGTGCGGCGCAGCGCGTTCCTCGACGCGGGTGGCTTTCACCCGCTGCTGTACTTCGGCGCCGAGGAACGACTGCTGTCCTACGACCTCGCCGCGCGCGGGTGGGAACTGTGTTACGTGGATCGAGTCCGGGCCCACCACCACCCGTCGGCGATCCGGCCTTCGGCGTCGTGGCGGCGGCGGATCGAGCGCCGCAACAACGCGCTCATCACGTGGATGCGGCGGCCACTGGGCGACTGCCTGCGCGCCTCGGGCGGCCTGCTGCGCGATCCGCTCGCGGCGGCGGGTGCGGTGCGCAGGCTCCCGAGGGCCCTGTCGTCGCGCCGCCCGCTGCCCCGGGACGTCGAGCGGCGCATCCGGGAGCTGGCATGAGCCGAGTCAGCGTCGTGATGATCACGTACAACCGCCGTGACGAGGCGCTGCGCACGCTCGACGCGATGACCTCGCTGCCCGACGCGGCCCCGATCGTCGTGGCGGACAACGCCTCCACCGACGGCACAGCCGAGGCGGTCGCGGCGCTGTTCCCGCACGTGTCCCTGCTGCGCTGCGACCGCAACCTCGGCGCGCTCGCGCGCAACCTCGCGGTCCGCCAGATCCACACCCCGTACGTCGCGTTCTGCGACGACGACACCCGCTGGCAGCCCGGTGCGCTGACGCGGGCCGTGGACGTCCTCGACGCGCATCCGGGGCTGGCGTCGGTGACCGGCCGCTGCCTCGTGGAACCCGACCTGGTGGAGGACCCGATCACCCCGGAGCTGCGCGACTCGCCGGTGCGCGGGCCCGACTGGCTGCCCGGTCCCGCGCTGCTCGGCGTGCTGGCGGCGCTGACGACGTTCCGCCTCGACGCCTTCCGCCAGGTGGGCGGCTTCTCCTCCCGGCTGTGGCTCGGTGGAGAGGAGGAGCTACTGGCTCTCGACCTCGCCGCGCACGGCTGGTGGATGTGCTGGGACCCCGACATCGTGATCCACCACGCGCCCTCGCCCCTGCGTGAGCCCACCCGGCGCAGGCAGCTCGGCATCCGTAACACGCTGTGGACGCTGTGGCTGCGCAGACCCGTGTCCTCGGCCGCCCGCCGGACGCGCGACGTGCTGCGCTCGGCGCCGAGGGACGCCGCCACGGTTCGAGCCGTCGCCGAGGCGGTACGGGGACTGCCGTGGGTGCTGGCGGAGCGGCGCGTGGTGCCCGCCGACGTCGAGGAGGGGCTGCGGGCACTGGAGCACTCGCAGCGGCACTCGACCGCCCGCCGGTACGTGGGGTGACGGGGTTGACCGCGCCGCCGCCCGGGTAGCCGTGCGGGCAGGCAGAACACACCGTCATCGCGAGGGAGTGTCTCGATGAGCGGCTTCTTCGGAGCAGACTCCGGCCCGAGCCCGTTCGACTCGCTGCTGGCCCAGTTCTTCGGCAACGACATGCCGGGGCGGCGCCCGCACGCGGTCGGTATCACGCGACTGATGAGCGAGCAGGCGCTCGCGCTGGTGTCGGCCGCCGTGCGGCAGGTGGGCGAGTGGGGGCACTCGGAGCTGGACTCCACCCACCTGCTCTGGGCCGCGACGCGGGTACCGGGAAGCCGCGAGCTGATCCAGCGCTCCGGTGCCGATCCCGACGCGCTCGCCGAGCGCGTGGAACGGGAGGCCGCGGGCCACCGCCAGGAACGGCAGAGCACCCCGGTGCTCACACCCGGAGCCAAACGCACGCTGCTCGACGCGCACCAGATCTCCCGAGGGCTGCGGTCCTCCTACATCGGCCCCGAGCACGTGCTGCTGGCGCTGGTGGCGAACCCGGACTCCCGCGCCGGGCTGATGCTGGCCGAGGCCGGGATCACGCCGGAAGCGATGCAGCGCGCGCTGTCGGGACCGACCGGCCCGCCCAG
Organism: Saccharomonospora piscinae; assembly: GCF_005862235.1. Lineage (GTDB taxonomy): Bacteria > Actinomycetota > Actinomycetes > Mycobacteriales > Pseudonocardiaceae > Saccharomonospora > Saccharomonospora piscinae. The sequence goes on from NZ_VCEK01000004.1 coordinate 276,727, forward strand.
CCCGTCCCGTGACGGTGGGCAGCCGCAGCCGCAGGAGAGCGAGACGCCCACACTCGACGCCTACGGCCGCGACCTCACCGCGATGGCGCGCGACGGCGAGATCGACCCGGTGGTGGGCCGCGACGACGAGATCGAGCAGACGATCGAGGTGCTGTCGCGGCGCACCAAGAACAACCCCGTGCTCATCGGTGAGGCGGGGGTGGGCAAGACCGCGATCGTCGAGGGACTCGCCCAGCGCGTGGTGGACGCGCAGGTGCCCGAGCCGATGATCGAGCGCAGGGTGGTGCAGCTCGACATCGCGGCCATGGTGGCGGGCACGCGCTACCGGGGCGACTTCGAGGAGCGGATGAAGAAGCTGCTCGACGAACTGCGCCGCAACCAGGGCAGGCTCGTGGTGTTCATCGACGAGCTGCACACCGTGGTCGGCGCGGGAGCATCGGAGGGTTCGATGGGGGCTGGCAACATGCTCAAGCCCGCGCTGGCGCGGGGCGAGTTGCACATCGTGGGTGCCACGACGCTGGACGAGTACCGCGAGAACATCGAGAACGATCCCGCGTTCGAGCGCCGGTTCCAGCCGATTCTCGTGCCCGAGCCCAACGTCGAGGACACGGTCGCGATCCTGCACGGGCTGCGGGACCAGTACGAGGCCCACCACCAGGTGCGCTTCACCGACGAGGCGCTCACCGCGGCGGCGACGCTGTCCGACCGCTACATCACCGACCGGTACCTGCCGGACAAGGCCATCGACCTCATCGACCAGGCGGGCGCGCGGGTGCGGATGCGGTCCGGCCGCTGGCCCGAACGGCTGCGTGATCTGGAAGCCCGCCTCGAACAGCTGTGCCGCGACCGGGACCAGGCCGTGAGCGAGGAACACTACGAGCGGGCGTCGGCGCTGCGCGACGAGATCCACGACCTGCGCAGCCGCATCGACGAACAGCGTGCCGACCACCGGCCCGCCGAAGCGCCCGACGTCGGGCCCACGGACATCGCCGAGGTCGTGTCGCGCAGCACCGGCATCCCGGTGGCGCAGCTGACGCAGGAGGAACGGGAGCGGCTGCTGAACCTGGAGCAGCACCTGCACGGCCGGGTGGTCGGGCAGGACGAGGCGGTCGCCGCCGTGGCGGAGGCCGTGCGCAGGGCCAGGGCGGGGCTCGCCGAACCCGACCGGCCGTCGGGCAGCTTCCTGTTCCTCGGCCCCACCGGCGTCGGCAAGACCGAGCTGGCGAGAGCACTGGCCGAGGCGCTGTTCGGCAGCGAGGACAGCATGGTGCGGCTCGACATGTCGGAGTACGGCGAGCGCCACACCGTCAGCAGGCTCGTCGGCGCCCCGCCCGGCTACGTCGGCTACGAGGAGGCGGGTCAGCTGACCGAGGCCGTGCGCAGGAGGCCCTACTCGGTGGTGCTGCTCGACGAGATCGAGAAGGCGCACCCCGACGTGTTCAACATGCTCTTGCAGGTGCTCGACGACGGGCGGCTCACCGACGGTCGCGGCCGCACGGTGAACTTCACCAACACCGTGCTGATCATGACGAGCAACGTGGGTTCGGAGCTGGTGTTGAGCGGCACACAGGGTGCGCTGGGGTTCGCGCCCCGGGACGAGGACGAGACCGAGGCGCCGCTGCGCGAACGGCTGATGCGGCGGCTGCGGGACGTGTTCCGTCCCGAGTTCCTCAACCGCATCGACGAGATCATCGTGTTCCGCAAGCTCTCGGCCGAGCAGCTGCGGCAGGTGACCGAGCTACTGCTGGAGGAGACCCGGCGCAAGGCCCACGCGCAGGGCGTGGCCGTGGAGGTCACACCGGACGCCGTGTGGTGGTTGTCGGAAGCGGGTTACCAGCCGGAGTACGGCGCCCGGCCGCTGCGCCGCACCATCCAGCGCGAGGTGGACAACGTGCTCTCCCGCATGCTGCTCCAGGGCGACGCGGGCACGGGCGACCGCGTCACCGTGACCGTCCGCGACGGCCGGCTGGCGCTCGACGTCGCGGCACCCGTCGGCTCCTGAGGGGCGCCGCGAAGGCCACCCTCACTGCGCGAGACGCAGTCAAGGTGGCCTTCGCTGCACCACCGTCCGGTAGGGACGAAGCGCTCTTGACCCCCGTGGTCGACCTGTTTATCGTTTGTCGATATTAACGACAGTCGATAAGGGGAAGTGATGGAGGGGGAGCGTGGCCTGCTCGAACCGGTGGCCACCTGGGTGCGGGTGCTCCTGGCGCTGGTGGGCACGCTTGTCGGGATCGGTGTGATCGCGATGGTCTTCGGGTCGGGGTCCGTGTTCGGGATCGGTGCCTCCGAAGTCTGCGTGGAGACGGCGAACGGCCACGTGCCGGTGCCGCAGTCCGGGCACAACGTGGCGACCGGTGTCGAGGACGGGGTGCGGTCCTGGCCCTCGGCCGTGGGGATGTGCGCGCAATCGCCGACGACAGGGCAGCGGCTGCTCGGTGTCCTGTCGCAGGCGCCCACGTTCGCGGTGTTCGTCGGCACGTTGTTGCTCGCGATCCGGTTGCTCCGGGGAGCGTCCCGGGACGGCATCTTCACCCTGCGAGTGGCCGGGCGATTGCGAACCCTCGGCTGGTTCGTCCTCGTCGGCGAGGCCGTGGCGACGTTCGTCGAGGCCCTGGCGAGCAACTGGCTGACCGGCACGATGATGGTGGACCGGCACGACCTGTTCTCGATCAACGAATGGGACGTGCCGGTGATGGCACTGCTCGCCGGTGCGGGCCTTGTCTCGATGGCGCGGATCATGCGAGCAGGCGCCACGATGCGCGAAGACCTCGAGGGAACGGTGTGACCGAGGAGCCACACACCATCGAGGTGCATCTCGACACGGTTCTCGCGGCCCGGGACATGACGCTGACCGAGCTGTCGCACCGGGTCGGTGTGTCCATCGTGAACCTGTCGAACCTGAAGACCGGCAAGGTGCGAGCCATTCGGTTCAGCACGCTCACCAGGCTCTGCGAGGTGCTGGACTGTCAGCCCGGCGACCTGCTCACCTACCGGTCACAGCGCTGAGCACCGCCCGGACGACGCCGCGCGCCACGGTCACACCTCGTTCGCGGCGATTCCCTCCGCGCTCGCCACGGGGGCGGGCACCGTGCGCTCGTAGACGCGGGTGGTGTCGGACGCGATGCGGTCCCAGGAGTACCGGCAGCGTGCCCGGTCGGCACCGGCGATGCCGTAGGCGTCGCGCAGCGCGGCATCGGAGAGCAGCCGCCGCACGGCCGCCGCCACCGCGTCGGGGCGGCGCGGCGGCACGTGAACACCCGTGACGCCGTCCACGACCGTGTCGGTCAGCCCGCCGACCGCGCTCGCCACCACGGGAACGCCGCACGCCATCGCTTCCAGCGGGACGATGCCGAAGGGTTCGTACCACGGGGTACACACGACGACGTCGGCCGAGCGCAGCAGCGACGGCATGTCGCCGCGGGGGAGCTGTCCCACCAGCCGCACCCGGTCCTGCACGCCCAGTTCGGCGGCGTAGCCGCGCAGCCGTCGCGCCTCCGGGTCCCCGGCCAGCCTGCCGTTGTCGGGTCCTCCCGCGATGACCAGTTCCACCTCCGGCAGCGTGCGCAGGGCGGCGATGGCCACGTCGAAACCCTTGCGCGGCACCAGCCTGCCCACCGCCACGATGCGGTAGCGGTGATCGCGGGTGTTGCGGGGGCCCGCCGTCGTGAAGCGGGACAGATCCACCCCGCACGGCACCACCGAGATCCTGGACCGGGGCAGCCCGAGCCGTACCAGTTCGAAGACCTCGTCGGAGCACGTCGCCGCCACCCGGGCCGCGTTGCGCCCGATGAGCCGTTCGAGCCCGATCCGCTCGGCCGGGCTGGTGTCCAGCGCTCCCTGGTGTCGCCGCTTGACCACGCCGAGCGCGTGGAACGTCTGCACCACGGGAACCCCCACCGCCCGCGCGGCCATGAGGGAGGCCAGACCCGACATCCAGAAGTGCGCGTGGACGACGTCCGGCGGGTCCTGCTCCCAGCGCTGCCGCAGGAACCGGGTGAACTCGCCCAGGTGGGGCAGCAGCTCGTCCCTCGGTACGTACCGTGCGGGCCCCGCGGGCACGGGGACGACGCGGTACCCCCCGGGCATGGCGATCTGGGCCGGCGCGTCGGCACTGTCTCGCCGCGTGTACACCGTCACGTCGTGACCCGCTCTGACCAGTCCCGAGGAGAGTTCGGCGACGTGGACGTTCTGGCCGCCTGCGTCGATCTCGCCCAGCGCCGCCAGCGGGCTGGCGTGCTCGGACACCATCGAGATCTTCATACACTGCCTCCCGGGAGAATCACGGCGAAAGCGATCCGAGCAGGGCGTCCCAGCGGCGCAGGAACTCTTCCAATCCGAAGTGCGCGAGCGCGTGTTCCCGCGCCGCCTTCCCGGCCCGCTGGGCCAGGGCGGGATCGGAGCGGAAGGTGCGGATCGCGTCGGTGAGCCGGTCGACGTCGGTCGATACCACCCCGGCGTCCGGAGGCACCGCGGTCGCGGCCTCGGTCGAGGCGACCGCCACGACCGGCATGCCGAGCTGCATGGCCTCCAGCAGCGACAGGCCCAGGGAGGTCCAGCGCGCGGTGTGGACGTACACGCGCCTGCGGGCCAGCTCGGTGTGCAGCTGTGCGTTCGGCAGGTCGCCGACCGGGTGCACACCGTCCAGCGCGATCTCGCCGACACCGATGCCGTAGAGGTCCACCGGAGCAGCTCGGGCGAAGGCGGGCAGCAGGTCGGCGCCCACGATCCTGCCCCGGCGGCGCGGTTCGTTGACGAGCACGGCCACGCGGTCCAGCTCGCCGGTGTAGTGGTGGCCCGGGTCGGGGATGCCGTGGTCGATGACGACCGTGTCCGCGATGCCGCTGTCCCACATCAGGTCGTTGTAGTGGGTGACATGCACGATCGGGATCGCGTCCTGGTCCGCGAGCGGATGGCGGGTGGTGGCGGCGTGACCGCGTGGAGTGTTGTGCTCGACGAACACGGCGGGCACCTCGGTGCCGGGGCGCCTGCCCAGCCACCGGTGGGCGAGGTCGATCTCCTCGGGCCGCTGGAGCACCACCGCGTCGAGGTCGGCCTCCCGCAGCTGGGCCGGCGTCACCTCCCGCGCACGGCTCGGCCACGGCCGCCCGCACCGGCCGCGGCCCCACTCGCCACCACCGTCTACAATGGGCAGAAGATACTCGTGCCCGCCCTGGACGAAAGCGGTCGTCCACGAGCCGTGGACATGCCACACGAGCAGTCTCATATCTCCGAATTGCCCGGGGCCACAATGGGTTAAACCGGGGGTAGCGCGGCCGGTCGGCAGTGCCGGGCAACGGGTTTACCGCCCCGCGTCGATGGTCACGTGGCCGGGTCGGTGGCCGGGCTACCCCGCAGTGGGGCCACGCAGACGAACAACCCCAGCAGGGCCGTCACCGCGTACAGCCACACGTTGCCCGGCCGCATGTTGGCCAGGTTGCCCAGCGGGGAGAGCGTGACCGCCAGCACGCTGTAGGCGAAGACTCCGGTGAAGCCGAAGAAGCCCAGCCAGCCGAAGGCGCGCACCGTGGCCTCGCTCCGGGTCGCCGCCAGCCCGAGCACGCCCACGCCGGTGTGACCGATGTTGAGCAGCGCACTGGTCCCGAACAGCCAGACGGACCGGGACACGTCGGCGCCCATGCCGGTGCCGCCGACGGCGAAGCCGACGATTCCCAGCGCCAGATACCACAGGCCGAGCACGAGGACCACGGCTCGCAGGGTGGCCGCGCTGGGATGCGGCAGGACCGGGATGCGCATCTGACAGCCTCCACCGCGGCGGCACTCCACCCGCTATCTGGTGGGGTGACGGGCGACCTGCTTGGCGAAGTCGATGTGGACGATGCGGTCGACGTCCCGGCGCGGGTCGAGCTCGTGCCGCCACGCCGACAGCGAGTCCGTCACGGTGTCGAGCACCCGCCAGCTCCACTGGCTCGGCACACCCGCGGGCCCGGTGGGGGACACCGTCGAGGACACCTCCACCCGCAACTTCCCGAAGGCCACCGAAAGCCGGCACGTCAGCAGCGCCCCCGGGACGGAGGCGCGGACCAGGCTCGCGCAGGCCTCGTCGACGGCGAGAACGATGTCGGTCACTTCGTCGGGCGGAAACCCCTCGCGCTCCGCCACGCCCTGGGCGAGCATGCGCACGAGGACGAGCTGCCGGGCATCGGCGGGAACGCGGAGTTCCACCGGACCCCGGCATCCCGGCCCGAGCCAGTCCGCCAGTTCACGTCTGTTCATGATGCGGCAGGAGTACCCCGCGTCGGGCTGTCCACACTCACCCGGGTGCAGCGTGACGTCGCTGTGCGAGGCCGGAGCGGCGCGACCGGGTGAGGTTTGTGCCCGGCCCGTGCGGGGCACACGGTGACCACCCGTCCACCCGGCCACTGGGGCGCCACCGCCGCGTGAGCGCGACGAATGGAGGGAAACCGTGGTGTACGAAGACCAGCGGGACGGGCAGCGCTCGGTGGCGCAGCTCGTCAACGACCTTTCGGCGCAGGTGAGCAGGCTCGTCCGGGACGAGATGATGCTCGCGCGGGCAGAGCTGCAGGCCAAGGGCAAGCGGTTCGGCATGGGCGCGGGTATGGCCGGAGCGGGTGGCGTCATCGCCCTGTACGGCCTGGCGGTCCTCATCACGGCGGCGGTACTCGCGCTGGCCCTGGTCCTGCCGGCCTGGGCCGCGGCGCTCGTGGTCGGTGGCGCGCTGATGCTGCTGGCCGGGCTGCTCGCCCTGGTCGGACGGCAGCAGATCCGCAAGGGGGCACCGCCGATGCCGAGGGAAGCGGTGGAGAGCGTGCGCAGGGACATCGACACGGTGAAGGAGACGATGCGCCGATGAGCACGCCGGACGACGAGTTCCCGCGGACGGTCGAGCAGGCGCGCACCGACATCGAACTGACCAGGCGGGAGCTGGGGGACACGGTGCGCGAACTCACGCACCGGCTCAACGTCGGCGAGCGGGCGAAGGAGCAGTGGCAGGACAGTTCGCGATCGGCGATGCGGGTCCTGCGGGCGAATCCGGTGGCCGTCGCCGCGAGCGGGGCCGTGCTGGCCCTGGCTGTGGGCGGCCTGTTGACGTGGAGGCTGAAACGGTGACGCAGCAGCACGGGTCCAAGGCGATGAAGGGGTTGTACCGCCCGCTGAGCCTGGCGGTCAGCGTGGGCGGCGGCCTGCTGGCCAGCGCCGCGTTCCGGCAGGTGTGGCGACGGGCCACGGGCGACACGCAGGCGCCCAAGGCCACCGATCGCACGTTCAAGACATGGCAGGTCGTGGTGGCCGCCGCGGCCCAGGGCGCCATCATGGGCGCGGTGCGGGCCGCCGTGGACCGGGCCGGTGCGGCGAGCTACGAGAAGGCCACCGGTGCCTGGCCGGGCAAGGAGTAGGTTCCTGCTCCACCCGCCCGGGGTGTACCGGCCGCAGGACGACACGGCCCTGCTGACGGAAGCACTGGCCGAGGTCACCGTGCCGCCCGGAGCGCGGGTGCTGGATGTGGGCACCGGTACCGGTGCGCTGGCACTGACGGCCGCGCGGGCGGGTGCCGGGGAGGTCACCGCCGCCGACGTGTCCCGCCGGGCGCTCGCGACCGCGTGGGTCAACGCGCGGGTGCGGCGCCTGCCCGTGCGGCTGTGCCGGGCCGACGTGGCGACGAGCCCGCCGCGAGGACCGTTCGATCTGGTGCTGGCGAACCCGCCGTACGTTCCGTGGCCGGGCGGTACGCGGCCGTCGCATCGCTGGGACGGCGGCGACGACGGGCGGGCCGTGCTCGATCCGCTGTGCGGGGTGCTGCCCGCGCTGTTGTCGGGGCGGGGGTGCCTGCTGCTGGTGCAGTCCGCGCTGTCGGGGGTGGACCGGACCGTGACGGCCTTGGCCGAGGCGGAACTCAAGACCGCCGTCGTGGCACGCAGGCGGGTTCCGTTCGGGCCGGTGCTGCGCGGCCGCGCGCCGTATCTCGAACGGCGGGGCCTGATCGCGAGGGGAGAGCGTGAGGAGGAGTTGGTGGTGATCCGTGCCGACCGGACGCGACGAGGCGGCTGACGGCCGGGGGCGGGAACCCCGGCGGGTCACGGTGGTGCCGGGCGGACCGGTACTGGTCGAGGGCCCCGTGGAGCTGTGCCTCGACGACGGCACCACCGTCGTCTCCGACCGCTTCCAGGTCGCCGTGTGCGCGTGCCGCCGCAGCAGGACCTACCCGTTCTGCGACACCAGCCACCGCCGCAAGCGCCGCTGAGGTGCGCCGGTCCGGCGCACACCGGCACCGGCGCTGGGCCGTCTACGCCGTCACCGGGAGGCGCAGTGCGCTGGAGCCTTCGCGCCAGTGGCGCAGGGTGTGGGCGGCGAGGTGGCCTTCGAGCAGCTCGGTGGCCTGGATTCCGAACACGACGTCGGCGGCCAGTTCCGGTTCGCGCGCCAGCAGGTCGCCGATCACCTCGCGGCGCATGACCTGTTCGTGTACCGCGTCGGCCTCGACGTGCTCGGTGAAGAAGAACCGGCACGCCTCCGGTGCGCCGAGGCGGTCGAGCGCCAGCACCATGCGGTGCGCGCTGGGCGCGGTGCTGATCTCGGCCGCCGCGAAGTGGCCCACCAGCGCTGCCCGGAGGCCGCGGTGCAGCCCGAACAACGACATCAGGTTCACCGTGGCGAACGCCTCCGGCGGAACGTGCTCGACGTAGCCGAGATAGCCGGTGCGCAGCCCCGCCGCCGCCAGCAGGTCGGCGTAGAGCTGCGAGTGCATCCGCTCGCCCCGGCCGCCGCCGAACTCGTCGAACTCCACCGCCACCAGCGCCGCCTTCGCCTGCCCGCGCAACCGCGGGATGACCCAGGCGTGCGGGTCGGCCTCCTTGAGGTGGTAGATCGACCGCATCGCCAGGTACTCGCGAACCTGCGGCCAGCTTCCCCGGTCGCGCAGCCAGTGCGTCAGGCCGTCGCCGTTCACGGGCTCGACCAGCAGCTCGTCGAGGGCCTCGGTCACGTCGGCGGCCACGCCGTGCCCGGGCACGTCCGCCCGTAGCGCCGCGAGAAACCGTTGTTCCAGGGCGTTGCGGAGCCGCAGCAGTTCGGGATGCCACTCCCAGGCGGCGTCGACGTCGACGAACCCGCGGTAGTGCAGCTCGTAGCACACCTGCAACGCCACTTGCAGGTCGTCACCGTAGGGCTTCGGCCTGCCGATGTCGGTCGGCAGCCGGGCACGCGGGCCGGGCCGTTCCCGCAACGCCGTGATCACCGCCGCGGACAGCGGGCCGCGCGCCAGCGGCAGTGCGGCCACCGGCGCGGGCGACGGGTCCGGCACTCGTGGGGTGCTCACTGTGGTACTCACACCACCGGGCTACCCGAGCCCCCGTGGGCGTACACGAGGTGCGGATCACCAGCAGAAGGGGTTCCACCAGGGGCAGCCGTCGTCGTCCTCGTCGTCGTCATCATCGTCGGGCGGGGTGGTGGTCGTGGTGTTCGCGGTCGACGACGTCGGTGGCTCGGGATCACCCGGATCGCTCGGCTGGCTGGGCTCGCTCGGCTCGGACGGGTCGGACGGCTCCTCCGGAACGGTGCTGTCCTCGTCGGTCCGCTCGTCCTCCCCACCGCCGGAGTCCTCGCCGTCGTCCTCCTCGCGGCCGTCGTCGCCGGTCGTGTCGCCACCGCCGTCGGGGTCGGGTGTGGTCGTGGTCCCGGTGTCGACCGTGGAGTCGGTGACCACCGCGCTGCTGTCGGTGTCGCTGGTCCGGTGGGATGCGGTCGGGATCGCGCTGGTGGGTTCGAGCGAGAGGCGGTCGGGATCGACGATCACCACGGTGCCGTCGTAGTCGTCGGCGCGCTCGCTGCCCTCACCAGGAGCCAGCGCGACCACGACCGCCGCGACGAGGCAACCCACGACGACGGCACCCATGACCGCGAGCAGGCGCAGCCGTGACCGTGGCCCGGGAGGAACGCGGTCGTTCCAGTCGTCGTCGGCGGAAAGCCGTCTCACCGACACATCGTTGTCCAGGTTGTCCACGCGCTAGCCTTCCGGACCGGGTATCAGCCGAGCGGAGCTGTCTCACCGTAGATCATTACGCTCCGCCACCACGGTGAGGCATTGTCCCGGAACGCGCACTCGCTGTGGCAGAATCACCCGATTTCGATCCGCCGTTCACCGTGAGCGATGTCGGGTGTCACAGGGCGTGTCCGTCGGCTGGTTCCGTCCACAGTGGTATTGCGAGTGGGCGTGCTCGCGGAGAAACGCGACGAGCCGGTCGTCGAAGCCGACCTCGTTCTCCAGGTTCGGCAGGTGCCCCACACCGTCGAGCACGGCCAGCGTGGCGGCGGGGATGCGCTCGGCCAGCAGTTCGGCCTCCGGCACCGGCGTCAGCACGTCGTCGGTCCCGACCACGACCAGGGTGGGCACGGCGATGCGGCCGAGCAGGTCGACGTGGTCGTCGCGCTGCGCACGGCCCCGCAGTGCCGCCGCCGCGCCCTCGGGTGAGGTGTGGCGCATCATGCGCCACACGTGTTTCACCGTCGAGGGCAACGCGCGGGCGCTGTCCTCGGCGAGCAGCCGTGCTCCCAGCGCCGCCGCGTGCCCGTCGATCCCGTCCTGTGGCAGCGCGTCGGCCAGCGCGAGCCGCTGGGCCCGCACCTCGGGGGAGTCGGCGCGGGCCGAGGTCGCCGCCAGCACCAGCCCGTCGAGCCGGTCACCGAGGTGCCGGTAGCACTCCAGCGCCAGCTGTCCGCCCATCGACAGTCCACCGAGGACGAACCGGTCGAGACCGAGGTGATCGATTAGCGCGGTGAGGTCCAGAACGTGGCGCTCGAACGTCGTGACCGGGACCGGCGGGGTGAGCGGGCTGGCGCCGTAGCCCCGCAGGTCGGGTGTGACGACGCGGTAGCCCTCGCGGACGAGCCGCTGGATCTGGGGCCGCCACATCGTGCGGTCGAACGGGTGGCCGTGGAGGAGAACGACGGGAGGTCCGTCGCCGTCGTCGGCATAGCCGAGGGTGACACCGGGGAGGGCGATCGAGGGCATACCGCGACGCTATTCACGGAGCCAGCTCAGAGCAATAGAAACATTGTGCTCGGTGCAATAATGCGGTATGCGTGACTACCGCTCCATCGCCGACGGCATCGCCGACGACATCGCGGCCGGGCGTCTGCGGCCCGGTGACCGCCTGCCCACCCAGCGCCGTTTCGCGAGAACCCACCGCATCGCGGCGTCCACGGCCGCGCGCGTCTACCGCGACCTGACCAGGCGAGGGCTCGTCGTCGGCGAGGTCGGCCGTGGCACGTACGTGCGGGCGGCACCCGTGCGCCCTGATCCCGCACTCGCCGAACCCGCGGCGGCCACGACCGTGGACCTGGAACTCAACACGGTCCTGCCGCCGGGCTCGCCCGCCTCGCTCGACGCGCTGCGGCCCGGACTGGACGGCCTGCTGCGTCCCGACGTCCTCGCCGCCGCGCTGCGCTCGCGCAGTGTCACCGGAACGCCCGAGGCCCGCGCGGCGGCGGTGCCGTTGCTGTCGCGCGCGAACTGGTCGCCGTCGCCCGGCGACCTGGCGTTCGCGGGCAACGGTCGCCAGGCGATCGCGGCGGCCGTGTCCGCGCTGCTGGGCGTCGGCGGCAGGCTCGGAGTCGAGTCGTTCACCTACCCGGTGATGAAGGGCATCGCCGCCCGGCTCGGGATCACGCTCGTGCCGCTGCCGGTGGACGAGCAGGGCCTCGTTCCCGGTGCCGTCGCCGACGCGGGTGTGGACGCGCTCTACGTCCAGCCCACGCTGCACAACCCGCTGGGCGTCACCATGCCGGTGAACCGCCGGGAGGAACTCGCGGACGTGCTGCGGCGGCACGAGCTGTACGCCGTCGAGGACGCGGTCTACACCTTCCTGCGCGACGACGCGCCGCTGGCGGCCTACGCTCCCGACCGGACCGTGCTGGTGGACAGCCTGTCCAAGCGGTTCCTGCCCGAGCTCACAGTGGGGTTCGTGGTCGCACCGCCCGCCGTGGCCGGGCGGGTCGCCGCCGCGCTGCGCTCCGGTGCGTGGGCGGCGAGCGGCTTCGCGCTGGCCGCGGCGACCCGGTGGATCGAGGACGGCACGGTGTCCTCGGTGCAGGAAAGCAAGCGGGCGGACGCGGCCGCGCGGACAAGCATCATCCGAACTGGACTGTCCGGTTTCACCGTGCGATCCGACGACCGCTCCTACCACTGCTGGTGGGAACTCCCCTCCCCGTGGCGGGCCGACACCTTTCTCGCCGCCGCCGCGCGGCGGGGGATCGCGGTGAGCCCCGCGGGAGCCTTCGCGGTCGGCGCGGCCCACACCCCTTCCGCGGTGCGGCTCGCCCTCGCGGGACCCGATCTTTCCACTGTGGAACACGCCGTCACCGTGCTCGCCGATCTGGCGCGGCGCGACCCCGAGTCGGAGGGCGTCGAATGATCGACTCGTTTCACCCGTGCGGTGGGTGGGTAGCCGCGCCGTGGAGGTGAGCACGATGGCAACGACCGTCGAACGACTGCACTCGGCGCTGTCCGGGGCGGACTTTCCCGCGCAGCGGGACGATCTCGTGCGCAGTGCGGAGAACGCGAACGCGGACGCGGACACGATCAAGGAACTCCGGGGCATCCCGCCCGAGAGCTACGGCAGCCTCGCCGACGTCGAGCGCGCGGTGTCGTTCGCGTCCCCGGAGAGCGACCACGAGCGGGCGAAGCGCCGGGGCAGGCACACCAAACCGGGGCTGGCCGAGCAGGAGAAGGACGTGCCCGAGCACCCGATCGTCGAGGAGCTCGGCGAGAACCGGGGAAGCTGACTCGTTTGTGCGGCCGGGCGGCGGGTAGCTCCTACAGCGCGAGAGTCGGACGAGAGAACAAGGCGATCATGGAGCTTCCCGCTAACGGCGACCTGGACGACTCCCCGGCCCGGCTGGCCGCGCTGGCCGAGGACGCCGTCAGGGCACTCGCCCTGCGCACCTCCGGTCCGGTGGACGGCGACGTCCTCGCCAGCCCCGGCGAGATGTACGAGGTACTGGGGTCGATGAAGCTGCTGGTCGACCATCTCGCGCGCTGCGTGCCCGAGCTGGCGACCTGGCTCGAACAGTGTCTGTGGTGCGGCCGGGTCGGCGGTCGTGATCCCGAGGTGTACGGGGCCACGGCTGAGTCGATCTTCGAGGTCACCTCGGCACTCGCGCGGGCTCACCGGCTGGGAGTCGGCCTGAGCCGGGAGTTGCAGGCCGCGCAGGCGGCCAGCACGGACCTGGTCGTCAGCGAGTGAGGCGGGCCGGGCCCCGGCTCAGCCGGGTTCCGGCTCCGGCCGCCGGGGCTCGGGCGGGGCCAGCTCGTTGGTCTCCCGCTGCTGCTCGATGGCCTCGATGAGTTCCGTGAAGCTCATGTGTGCCACGAAGGTGATGCCCTCCCGGCGTGCTTCCTCGGTCAACTCCGCCGTCGTCTTGCCGTACATGTTCTCGCCTGACATGAGGTCCTCCGCATTCGCTTACGCCTTTCGGGTATCCCCCGGAGCGAAGCGTTAACCCGATCGGACGCTGCGGGAGGCGTCACATGTCCTCGACGTTCACTCTCGGTACGGTCGCGGGGATTCGCGTGGGCGCGCACTGGAGTGTGCTCGGCATCCTGGTGATCCTCGTGGTCGCGCTGGGGTTCCGTAGCTGGCCGGTGATCGTGCCGGGCTACGCCGCCGTCGCCTACGTCGCGGCGGCCGTGGTGGCGGCGCTGCTGTTCCTCGTCTCGCTGCTCGCCCACGAACTCGCGCACGCGGTCGTGGCCCGGCGGCAGGGGGTCGAGGTGAACGACATCACGCTGTGGCTGCTCGGCGGGCTGGCTTCGCTGCGCAGCGAAGCGAAGACCCCCGGCGCCGACCTGCGCATCGCGGCGGCGGGGCCACTGGCCAGTGTCGTCGCCGCCGCCGTGTTCGGTGCGCTCGCCTGGCTGCTGGTGGTGGTCGACGCCCCGACGCTCGTGGTGCTGGTCGCCGCCTATCTGGCCGTGCTCAACGTCGTGCTGGCCGCGTTCAACCTCGTTCCCGCGGCACCGCTGGACGGTGGGCGCATCCTGCGTGCCGCGCTGTGGGCGTGGCGCGGCGACCGCGACCGGGCGGCCTGGTGGAGCGCCAGGGCCGGGCGGGGCTTCGGCATCGCCCTCATCCTGCTCGGAGCGTGGCAACTGCTGTTCGTCGGCACGGGAAACGGGCTGTGGTGGGTGCTGATCGGCCTGTTCGTCGTCACGGTCGCCGGCGCCGAGGAACAGCAGGCACGTCTGGGCAGCACGCTGGCCGACGTCCGGGTGTCCGAGGTGATGAGCGCGGACCCGGACACCACCGAGGGAGCCCGGTCGGTGCACGACTTCCTGCACGGGGTGCTGCTCCAGCGGCGGCACTCGGCGTTTCCGGTGGTCGACGAGCAGGGCCGGGTCGAGGGCCTCGTGACCCTCAACCGGCTGCGGTCGGTACCGCTCGCGCAGCGCGCGACCACCACGGTGCGCGAGATCGCCGCGCTGCTCGCCGACGTGCCCGTCACCGAACCGGACGCCCGGCTCACCGACCTGCTGCCCGCACTGCGCGACGCGGCCGACGGCAGGGCGCTCGTGTTCGACGGCGACCGGCTCACGGGCATCGTCACGCCCACCGACGTCAGCAGGGCCGTGGCGGTGCGTGGTCTCGTGGCAGGCAGTGGTTCCGGCGGCTCCGGCGGCTAGGGACGCCTGCCCACACCCGTGGCGAGTTCGCCGAGCCTGCCTCCCGGCACGGACGGCGCCAGTGGCGGGGTGTCCCGGCCCGCACGCTCGGCCAGGCCGGTGAGGAACTCGGAGATCGCCTCGGCCGCCGAATACCGCGGAGCCCACCGCAGTTCGGTGCGTGCTCGCGTGGTGTCCATCAGCGGCAGCCGCACCACCGCGTCGAACAACCCCGGCGAGGCGGGCACCAGCCGCAGGTTCCAGGCCGCCGACAACGCGGACCGCAGCAGCCGAGACGGCATCCGCACCGTGCGCGCGCCCAGCAGGCCCGCGAGCAGGCGCCCGTCGACGGGCTCGTCGGCCGCCACGTTGAAGGCGCCGCGCACGTCGCGCACCGCCGCGAGCCGGAACGCCTGCCCGGCGTCGGAAGAGTGCAGGACCTGCATCCGCAGATCCCGGGGGTTCGGCACCACGGGCACCAGGCCGGGGCGCAGGAGCCCCGCCGGGACGAAGGGGCCGAGGAACAGCCGCCGCTGCTGGCTGGCCGACTCCCGCCGGAAGACGAAGCCGGGCCGCAGCCGCACCACCCGGGTACCGGTGTGCTCGGCCTCGAACGCGTCCAGCGCCCGCTCCAGGTACGCCTTCTCCCGGGTGTACGCCGCGCCGGGCCAGCCGTGCGTGGGCCACTGCTCCGACACCAGCCGGTCCTTCGGGCCCGGCGAGTAGGCGCCCACCGACGACGAGTACACCAGCGCGGGCACCGCGCACCGCCCCGCCGCCTCGAAGACCCGGACGCTGCCCAGCACGTTGTTGCGCCACGTCGTCACCGGATCGCGGGTGGGCTGGAACAGCCACGCCAGATGCACGACCACGTCGGCGTCCTCGAACAGTGCGTCGAGGGCCGCGTCGTCGGCCTTGCCGAGGTCGAGCGGCTCGATCCGCAGTTTCGGGTGCGACCAGCGGGGCTCGCGCCGTGCCACACCGATGATCGAGGACACGCCGGGGTCGGCGCCCAGCGCCTCCACCGTGCTCGTGCCGATGTTGCCGGTGGCGCCGGTGACGACGACGCGCAACCCGCTCATCCGGCGCTCCCGGCGTCGCGCACGAGGGCCACCAGCCGGTCGAGCGCCTGCTCGATACCGCGGTCGACCTCCTCGCTGTACTCCCCGCCCAGGGTCTCGGGCTGGGAGCCCGAGAAGGTCACGTGCAGCGTGGCGAGGGTGGCCTGCCCCGCCGGTGCGCCGCCTCCGGTGTCGTGCGGCTCGACCTGCAACCAGCCCTCGTAGTCGCGGTCCGTGCCGCCCCAGCGCAACCGCATCCGGTCGCGGTCGGCGTCGAGGTAGCCGTCCTCGTCGTGGACCTCGCTGCCGCTGGCGATCCACGCGTGCAGGGCGCCGTCGCCCTCGGGCTCCACCTCCACGCCCTCGGGAGTCCAGCTGTCCAGCACCGACGGCGACGACGCGAGGTCGAAGACGACCTCCGGCGAGGCGGCGATGACGCGGGTGTGCTCGAAATCGGCCATGCGGCGGGCATACCCGTCCCGGCGGCGGCTATGCCGGGACGTGCCGGTCAGCGCCGGTCACGACGCGCGCTCCGTCGCTACGTGAGCCCTCGCAGGCACCACGACGGCGGGCGAGTGCCCCGGATGCTGGCCACCATGTCCACGACCTGCCGCGTTCGGCGCACCTCGTGGGCGCGGAAGACCGCCGCGCCCTCCCACGCGGCGACCGCCGTCGCGGCCAGCGTGCCGTCGACGCGCTCGCCCAGCTCGGCGTCCAGGGTCTCGCCGATGAAGTCCTTGTTCGACAACGCCAGCAGCACCGGCCACGGTGTCGACGTGAGCTCCCGGATCCGGCGCAGCAGTTCGAGCCCGTGCCACGTGTTCTTGCCGAAGTCGTGGGTCGGGTCGATGAGAATGCCGCCGCGCGGCACACCGAGCTCGGCGACGTGTTCGGCGCGGGCCGTGACCTCCTCCGCCACGGCGGCCACGACATCGGTGTAGCGCACGCGATGCGGCAGACTGCGCGGCGAGGCGCCGCCGGTGTGGGAGCACACGTAGCCCGCGCCGAATTCGGCGGCCACCTCGGCCAGCGCGGGATCGGCGGACTGCCAGGTGTCGTTGATGAGGTCCGCACCCCGCTCACACGCCCGCCTGCCGACCTCCGAGCGCCAGGTGTCCACGCTGAGCAGCAGTCCGGGATGGCGGTCGCGCACGGCGGCCACCACGGGCACGACGCGGCGGATCTCCTCCTCGGCGCTCACGTCCGAGCCCGGTCCCGCCTTCACCCCGCCGATGTCGACGATGTCGGCGCCGTGGGCGACGGCGGCGTCCACGGCCCGCACCGCGGCGTCGAGGCCGAAGGTGGCGCCCCGGTCGTAGAACGAGTCCGGGGTCCGGTTGACGATCGCCATGACGAGCGCCCGGTCGCGCTCCACCACGCGCCCACGACAATGCAGGGTGACCACGACGCGACCCTAGCCGCCGGATGACGCACTCCGCCGCCGTGCCGTCAGATCCAGCCTTCCTCCCACGCGCGGCGGGCCGCCTCGTAGCGGGTGGACACGCCCAGCTTGGTCATGGCCGACGACAGGTAGTTGCGCACCGTGCCCGGTGCAAGGTGGACCCGGTCCGCGATGGCGCCGACGGTGGCACCGGTGTGGGCGTGGCGCAGCAGTTCCAGCTCGCGCTCGGTGAGCGGGCACGCGGTGGCCGTCAACGCGGACGCGGCGATCTCGGGGTCGACATAGCGCCTGCCCGAGTGAACGTCTCGCAGGATCTCCGCGAGCCTGCTCGCCGCGGTGGTCTTCGGGACGAACCCCCGAACACCGGCGGCCAGCGCCCGTTTCAGCACCCCCGGCCGTGCGTGCCGGGTGACGATCACGACGGGCACGGCGAACTCGGTGTGGACCAGGCTCGCCGCCTCGAGTCCGTCGGTGCCGGGCATCTCCAGGTCGAACACCGCCAGGTCGGGCCGGGTGCCGCGCACCAGAGCCACGGCCTTCGCGCCGTCACCGGCCTGCCCGACGACCTCGATGTCGTCCTCCAGGTCGAGCAACGTGGCCAGCGCGCCGCGGATCAGGTCCTCGTCGTCGGCGAGCACGATCCGGATCAGTTCGATCACCTCCGCGCGGGGGCGTGCCCGCCCAGCTCGAATGTCGCGGCCTCACCCGAGCCGGTCACGCGGGCGGCCACGTCACCGCCGAGTGCGGCGAACCGCTCGCGCAGCCCGGCGATGCCGCTGCCGGGCCGGGCGGGGCCCGGGGTGACGCCGTCGTTGGCCAACCGTACGCGGACGGTGTCACCGCCCGTGTCCAGCGTCAGCGTGCAGGAACTCGCGTGGGTGTGCCGCAGGATGTTCGTGGTGCCCTCCCGCACGAGCGAGCCGAACAACGCCTGCAGGGGCGGCGGGACCTCCCGCGCGGCTCCTCGGACCTCGGTCTCGATTCCCGCGGCGGCGAGGACGTCGACGGCGTTGGCGATCTCGCTGTGCAGGGTGGTGGCCCGGTAGCCGTGGACGACGGTGCGGGTGTCGGTCAGCGCCGTCCGGGCCAGCTCGGTGAGTTCGGCCGCGTGGGCTCGCGCCGCGTCGTCGTCGCGGCCGATGAGCCGCTCGGCCAGCTCGCCCTTCAACAGGATCGCCTGGAGGTGGTGGCCCTGCACATCGTGCAGTTCGGCGGCGAACCGGAGGCGTTCCCGTGCCACGGCGAGTTCCTCCGCCATCGCCCGGGCCCGGTCGATCTCGACGACCATGTCCCAGAACCACAGCTGGGCCACGTCGATGACCACGATGGTCACGACGAACGCCGCGGCCAGCCCGGCCAGCACCCACGGCCACCACGCACCACTCGCGTCGTCCCTGCCGGAGGCGGCGACCAGGCCGGCCGTCGCCGTCGTCAGCGCCAGAGCCAGCGTCAGCCACAGCCGCCTGCCGGGTGCGGTGTTGCTCAGTATGCCGCCGGCGAGCAGCGCGGGGGCGAACGCCCACGACGTCGGATTGGCCACGACCACGATCGCGTAACACCAGATCGCGGTCGCCACGGCGAACGTCGCCAGGTGCTCGGCCGTCGGTCCGGTGTGCCGGACCCGCTCCCGCAGAGCGTGGCTGACGAACCGCATGCGCTGCACGATCGTGAGGACCGTGGTCAGCACGGCGGGCACCAGGATTTCCGCTGTGTGGGTCCGGTCGGCGACGCTTTGCAGCACGGGCAACGCGGCGAGGTAGCCGATTCCCGCCAGCGACCACCACGTGTAGCGGCGCAGCCGGTGCAGGCCCTTGCGGGTTCCGTCGGGTTGGTCGTCGTTCACTTCGCGGAGTGTACGCGCGGGTGCCCGCATGACAGATGTCATCACCGGGGCGTGCGCGATCGCATGTGGACCGTTGACGCCCGGCTCTACCGCCGGCCTCGCGAGGGCGGCCAGGCTGGCGGCCATGAATGAGGTGATGGTCGACGTCCAGGGGCTGCACGTCGCCTACGGCGATTTCGTCGCCGTGCGCGAGGTGAGCTTCTCGGTGCGACGGGGAGAGCTGTTCGCGCTGCTGGGGACCAACGGAGCGGGCAAGACGACGACGATGGAGACACTGGAGGGGCACCGGAGGCCGACCCGGGGCACCGTGCGGGTGGTGTCCAAGGACCCGTTCCGCGAGCGGGCGAGCGTACACGGCCAGTGCGGCATCATGCTCCAGTCGGGCGGGTTCGCGGGCGATCTCACGGTGCGCGAGACCGCGCGTCTGTGGAGCCGGATCGTGACCAGCCGGTCTACTGTGGACGAGGGGCTGGAGCGGCTTGGGCTGGCACATCGCGCGGGCGTGCGGGTCAAGCAGCTCTCGGGCGGGGAACGGCGCAGGCTGGATCTCGTGCTGGCCACGCTGGGGCGGCCCGAGGTCCTGTTCCTCGACGAGCCCACGACCGGGCTCGATCCCGAGTCGCGGCAGGCGACGTGGGAGCTGGTGAGCGAACTACTGGCCGAGGGCACCACCGTGCTGCTGACCACCCATTACCTGGAGGAGGCCGAGCGGCTGGCGCACCGGCTCGCGATCATGCACGAGGGCCGGATCGCCGTGGCGGGCAGCCTCGCCGACGTGCTCGCCCGCTACCGTGCGCGGATCGACTTCCGGGTGGTGGGCGACGCGGGTGCCGCACCGGTTCCCGACCTTCCCGTGCTGTCCGGGACGATCGAGCCGCAGCGCGCGGCCGAGCAGGCGGTGCGCGTGGTGACCGACGACCTGCAGGGTGATCTGGAGCGGGTGCTCGCGTGGGCGCGGACCCACGGGCTGCGGCTGCACGGCCTCAGCGCCCGGCACGCCTCGCTCGACGAGGTGTTCCGCGACGTCGTCGACTCGGGACGGCCGCAGGAGGTGGCGGCGTGAACGTGCGGAAAATCGCGGCCATCTCCGGAGCGGAGGCCCGGCTTCTGGTGCGCAACACGGCGGTCGCCGTGGCGGCGCTGGTGATGCCGCTGGTCATCGCGGGCATGTTCGTCGTGTCGGGGCTCCAGCAGTCCCCGCCGGACGGGTGGGGCTATTTCGTGGCGCTGATGCTGGTCACGGTGTTCGGTATGTCGGGCTGTATCTCCGCGGCGGGCACGCTGACCTACCGCCGGGACGAGCTCTACCTGAAACGGCTGCGGTGCTCGCAGTCCTCCGACGCGACCATCCTCGCGGGCGTGCTGGCCCCCGCCGTGGTCGTGACGATCGCGCAGTGTGCCATCGTGCTGGCGATCATCGGGATCGCCGCGTCGTCGCTGCCCGCCCACCCGCCGCTGCTCGTGGCGGTGATCGTGCTGGGCACGGTGATGAGCGTCGGGCTCGGCATGGCCACCACCGGGTTCTCGTCCTCCGGTGAGCAGGCCCAGACCGTGGCGACCCCGGTGTTCTTCGTGCTGATCGGAACGGCGATCTGGGCCGGGATGAGCCTCGGCGACGGGCCGGACGGACTCAGCCCGGTGCAGGCCCTCTCACCCGGCGGTGCGGTCGTGCAGCTCGCCCAGCTTTCCTACGACTCCGGCAGCACGCTGGCCGGTGCGGCGGCCGAGGCGCTGCCCTCCTTGGCAGCACTCGCCGGGTGGGCCGTGGTGGGCGCGGGCGCGGCGCGCAGGTACTTCCGCTGGGAACCGCGCGCCTGAGGTGGCCGGGGGCGGGCCGGACCGTGAGCCAGGCCCGCCCGGCGCCGGGTCTCACCGTCCGGGCTTGCGTGCCACACCCGCCACCGCGCGGGTCCGCGCGGGGTCCCCGACGAAGGTGTCGTCGGGGCGCCACTGCGGCAACCACACCAGCCCGGGGTCGAGCAGGTCGAAGTCGTCGAAGAACTCCGCGATCGCCGCCCGGTCGCGCAGCCCGTTCGAGCCCTGCACCGCCGTACGGGAGCGATAGTTGTCGCTGATCTCCTCGAACGCCTCCTTGGCCCGGTCGTCGCCGGTGTCGACACAGGCGTGCGAGAGCACGAGCAGGCTGCCCGGCGCCAGCCGTTCCCGGTAGAACGCGAGCGTGCGTTCGGGCTCCCGCTCCGAGGGCAGCAGGTGCAGCAGTGCCACGGTCAGCAGGCAGATCGGGCGCCGGGGGTCGATGCCCTCGCCGACGATGCGCTCCCACAACTCGGGGCCGTCGAAGAAGTCACCCGCCAGCGCGCGATGCCGTTCGGGGTCGGCGGTGTCCTCCAGCAGGATCTGGGAGTGCGCGTGCGCCACCGGTTCGTTGTCGATGTAGACCACGCGCGACTCGCCGGGCGCCACCTCGTCGGCGGTCTCGTGGACGCTGCCCTGGGTGGGCAGGCCGCTGCCGATGTCGACGAACTGGCGGATGCCTTCCTCCGCCGCGTGGCGCACCGCCCGGCGCAGGAAGGCGCGGTTCTCGCGCACCGCCTCCCGGATCTCGGGGGCCAGAGCGAGCTGTTTCTCGGCGAACTCGCGGTCGACGGCGTAGTTGTTCGTCCCGCCGAGCCAGTAGTCGTAGACCCGGCCGGACGAGGGGCGGCTCAGGTCGAGGTCGAGAGATCGTTTCGGTGTCGGCACGGGCGAAGCGTAGCGACCAGGGTGCCGCGAAGGCCACCTTCGCGGCACCCTGACCGAGCCGTCTCACTCGTAGATCGCGGCCTGGATCTCCGGCGAGTCGATGTTGTCCTTGTCGTACCAGTAGAAGTTCGTGTCGATGGTCTCCGGCAGTTCCTCGCCGTTGATCGCCTTGGTGGCCGCCTCCACGAGCTGGCGGCCCATGTCGATGGGGTCCTGGGTGACGGCGCCGGTCATCGTGCCGTCGTTGATGGCGTCGATCTGCGCCTGGCCCGAGTCGAAGCCCACCACGGTGAGCCCGTCCGCGCCGCTCTCGCGCACTCCGTTGATCACACCGATGGCCGAACCCTCGTTGGAGGCGTAGATGCCGTCGAGGTCGGGGTTCGACGAGATGATCGACTTGGTGATGTTGGCGGAGGTGAGCTGGTCGCCGCCCCCGTACTGCGGGTCGAGCACCGTGATGCCCGGCGCGTTGGCTTCCATCCACTCCCGGAAGCCGTCGCGGCGGTCGGTGCCGGAACTGCTGGTCTGGTCGTGGACCACCATCGCGACCGTGCCCTCGCCGCCCAGCTCTTCGGCCATGTTCTTGGCGGCCTCGGCCGCGGCGGCCTTGTTGTCGGTCGCCACCGTGGTCACCGGAATGTCGCTGTCCACGCCCGAGTCGAAGGCCACCACCGGAATGTCCTGTGCCTGGGCCTGGTCGAGTAGTGGCGCGGCGGCCTTGCTGTCGAGTGCCGCGAAGCCGACCGCGTCGGGGTTCTTGGCGAGGTCGTTGGTCAGCATGTTCAGCTGCTCCTCGACCTCCTGCTCGGTGGCCGGGCCGACGAATGTCACCCGCGCGCCCTGCTCGGCCGCGGCCTCGTCGGCACCCTGCTTCACGGCCTGCCAGAACTGGTGCTGGAAGCCCTTCGACACGATGGCGATGTACGGCTCGTCGCCGCCACCCCCGCCCTCTCCGGAACCCGAGCCGCACGCGGCGAGGGTCAGTGCCAGCGCGGATGCCGCGGCCGCCGCGAGGAACTTGTGCGTTTTCATGACCAGATCTCCTTTGTTCTGGTGGGGCGGCGTGTCAGGCCGACACGTCCTTCGTGCGCATCCGGTCGGTGTAGACGGCCACGAGGATGACGCAGCCGAGGATGACGTTCTGCCACTCCTGCGGGATGGACATGATCTGCAGCCCGTTGTTGAGCACCGAGATGATCAGCGCGCCGATCAGGGTGCCCACGATGGAGCCCTTTCCGCCCGACAGCGACGTGCCGCCGATGACGACGGCCGCGATGGCCTGCAGCTCGTAACCCATGCCGGTGGCGGGCTGCGCGGAGCCGAGCCGGGCCGAGATCATCACACCGGCGAGTCCGATGAACAGCCCGGCGAAGGTGTAGATGACGATCTTCCACCGGCGCACGTCGATACCGGACAGCGCGGTGGCCTCCTCGTTGCTGCCGATCGAGTAGGTGTAGCGCCCGAGCACGCTGCGGGTCAGCAGTACCCCGGCGATGATGGCCACGGCGAGCAGGATGAGCACCGCGTTGGGGAAGTCCACACCGGGGATCAGGTTGCCGCGCGACAGCTCCACGTAGCCGGGCACGTCGTTGAAGTAGATGGGGCTGCTGTCGGACAGCACCAGCGCGAGCCCCTCGGCCACGAGCATCATCGCCAGCGTCGCGATGAACGGGGGGATTTTCAGCAGCGCGATGTTGAGCCCGTTGACCAGTCCCACCAGGCCGCCGAACAGCACCGCCGCGAGCACACCCAGCGGCAGGGGCAGCCCGAGGTCCACGAGGAACACCCCGGACATCACCGCGCACAGCGCCATACCCGTTCCGATGGACAGGTCGATGCCGCCCGCGATGATGACGAACGTGGTGCCGATCGCGAGTGTGCCGATGACGACCGTGGAGAACAGGATCGCGGTGAAGTTGTCGTAGGTGAAGAAGTACGGACTCGCGATCGAGAAGAACGCGTAGATGGCGATGAGACTGGCGAACGCCAGAAGCTGCTGGAGCCTGCTCTTCAGCAGGCCCGAGACGCCACTGTCCGATGTGCTCGTCGACTGCGGGGTGACCGTTGTCATCGCTGAGCCTCTTTCCCGGCCTCGTCGCCGGCCGTGTCCTCGTCCCCGCCGTTGTCCCCGGGGCGCAGCGTCGCGTAGTGCATGATGTTCTCCTGACTGGCCTCCGCCGCGTCGAGTACGGCGGTGAGCCGTCCCTCGCTCATCACCGCGACGCGGTGCGACATGCGGAGGATCTCGGGCAGCTCCGACGAGATCATGATGATCGACTTGCCCTGCTCGGCCAGGTCGTTCAACAGCGCGTAGATCTCGTCCTTGGCTCCCACGTCGATGCCCCTGGTGGGCTCGTCGAAGATCAGAATGTCGCAGTCGGTGACCAGCCACTTGGCGATGACGACCTTCTGCTGGTTGCCACCCGAGAGATGCTTGGCGATCTGGTCGATCGACGGCGTCTTGATCTTCAAAGTCTCGACGTAGCGCTGCGCGACGCCCCGGGTCTCGCCGTCGCGCACGAAGCCCGCCGTCGAGAACGAGCGCCGCAGCGCCCCGAGGGCGATGTTCGCGCGCACGTCGTGGTCGAGCAGCAGTCCGAATCGTTTGCGGTCCTCGGACAGGTAACCGATGCCGTGCCGGGCCGCGTCGGCGGGCCGTTTCAGGCGCACCGGTTCGCCGTGCAGGGTGACCGTGCCGCCGCTGATCGGGTCGGCACCGACCAGCGCCCGCGCGACCTCCGTGCGCCCGGCACCCATCAGCCCGGCGAATCCGAGGATCTCGCCTCGCCGCAGGTCGAACGCGACGTCGGTCAGCAGTTCCTTGGTCGACAGCCCGCGCACGTCGAGCACGACCTCGCGGTCGTCGCGCACGCCCACCGGACCGGTGTCGGTGTCGAGCGACCGGCCGACCATCCTCGCGATGATCTCGGCCGTGGTGGTCGTGGCCGACTCCACCGTGTCGATGTACGCGCCGTCGCGGATCACCGTGACCCGGTCGCAGATCCGCCTGATCTCCTCCATGCGGTGCGAGATGTAGATGGCGCCCGTGCCGGGCCGCACGAACCGGCGGATCAGCTCGTGCAGCGTCTGGACCTCGGCCTCGTTCAGCGCGGCGGTCGGCTCGTCGAGGATCAGCACCTTCGGCTCGTACGACAGCGCCTTGGCGATCTCGACCATCTGTGCCTTGGCGACGGTGAGGTCGCCCACGATCGTCCTCGGGTCGAGCGGCAGGTGCAGGCGGTCGAGCAGCGCGGCCGCGTCGGCGTTGAGCTTGCGCTCGTCGAGCAGCATCCGGGCCCGTCGCGGTTCCCGCCCGATGAAGATGTTCTGCGCCACCGTCAGGTGCGGTACGAGGTTGAGCTCCTGGTGGATGATGCTGATGCCGAGCGAGGTGGCTTCCTTCGGGCTGCCCGCGCGGTAGGGCCTGCCGTCGAGGGCGAACTCGCCCGCGTCCGGGGTCTCGATGCCCGACAGCAGCTTCATCAGCGTGGACTTGCCGGCACCGTTCTCCCCGACGAGCGCCAGCACCTCGCCGGAGCGCAGCTCCAGCCGCATGTCGTCCAGCGCCCTGACTCCGGGGAACGTCTTGCGCACACCCTCGACGCGCAGCAGCGTCTCCGGGGCCGCCGTGGCCGTCTCGCTCATTCGTTGCGCTCCCTCGCGTCGGTTGCCCCGAGCCGGTACACCGCACGGGCCGTTCCGCCGAGCACGGCCGCCTGCTCGCCGGGCGACAACTCGGCCACCAGCTGTGCGGTGGCTCGCCACATCGGCTGGTAGCCGCCGTGTGGCAGGGTCATCGGCCAGTCCCCGCCGTACAGCAGGCGGTCGGGGCCGAAGGCGTCCAGCGCCGCCTCCCACGCGGGCCGCAGTGCCTCGGTCGTCACCGGCCTGCCCGGAGCGTGCAGGCCCGAGACCTTGGCGACGGTGTTCGGCCTGCGTGCCAGTTCGGTCACGACCGCGTGCCACTGGGCGAACTCGGCGGGGTCGTCCGGCGGTTTGCCGAGGTGGTCGAGCACGATGCGCAGCCGCGGAAGCGCGTCGGCCAGTTCCACGGTGGCGGCCAGGTGGCGGGGCCAGGCGTCGGGGACGTCGAACGGCAGTCCGTGCTCGGCCAGCGCGGCCAAAGACGTCCGCACCCGCGGCAGCGCCAGGAAGTCGGCTCGCGGATCGTCGTGGACGAGGTGCCGGACCCCGCGCAACGCCGTGTGAGCGCCCAGCTCCTCCAACCGCTCGCGGGCCTGGCGGGGCTCGTCGAGCCGGACCCAGCCGACCACGCCGGCCAGCCACGGGTGCGCCGCGGCCTGGGAGAGCAGGAAGTCGGTGTCGCGGTCGGAGTCCTCGGCCTGGACCAGCAACGCCGAACCGATGCCCGCCTCGGTCAGCTCCGCGCGGGCGCGCTCGGCGGTGACGGTGGTGTGCAGGGGGCCACCCGGTGGAATCCAGGAGTAGGAGCTGACGGAGAGGTCCCACACATGCAGGTGGGCATCGACGACGGCGTCGGCGGGCCACGGAAACGACACTGTCGACACTGTCATAGCCGCGTCAGTCCTCGCTCCCGCAGGGCCGCCCACAGTGCGTCCGGGACGGGGGCGGCCATGCGTCGGGTGTTGTCACGTACCTGGCCGGGGGTGGCCGAACCGGCCACGACTGTACGCACCGACTCGTCGGTGAGGGAATACCTCAGCGCCGCCGTCGGCAGGTCCACTCCGAACTCCCGGCACACGCCCGCGACGGCGCGTGCCCGCGCCAGAACGTCGCCGGGGACGGGCGCGTACTCGTACCGCCCTCCTGGGCCGGGTTCGGAGCTGGTGAGCAGGCCGGAGTTGAAGACGGCAGCGGCGATCACGCCGATGCCGCGACCGCGACACTCGGGCAGCACGTCCTCGGCCGCCGACTGGTCGAGCAGCGTCAGCCTGCCCGCGACCATGAGCAGATCGGGGACGCCGGTCCGCGCCGAGGCCAGCAGCGCGGGGGTGGCCTTGGAGCCCACGCCCACGGCGGCCACGACGCCCTCGTCCCGCAGGGCCGCGAGGGTGTCGAGGCCCGGCCGCAACGCGCCGTCGAGGCCCCCCAGGCCGTCGGCGGCGCGGTACTCCTCGGGATCGTGCAGGTACACGACGTCGACCGAGTCCAGCCCCAGCCGGTGCAGCGACTCGTCGAGTCCGCGCCGGATGCCGTCGGGGGAGACGTCCCACACCCGCTCCTGGTCGGCGGGCACGACGAAGTTGTGGGCGGTGTCGAGTGCCCCTGCCGGTGCGTCCACGGGCCGGGGACGCAGCCGCCTGCCGACCTTGGTGGAGACCACGAAGTCGGCGCGGGGCTTCGTGGCGAGGAAGGCACCGAGCCTGCGCTCGGACAGCCCGAGCCCGTAGTGCGGAGCCGTGTCGAAGTAGCGGATGCCGAGCTCCCACGCGGTCTCCAGCACCGCCCAGGCAGTCTCGTCGCTCATCCGCTCGTAGAGGTTGCCGAGGTTGGCCGCTCCGAGCGACAGCGGGCCGAACCGCGCGCCCACATCAGTCATGCGCGTACTCCCGCAACGACGCGGCGTACATCTCGGTGCCCGCCCCCGGCGTCGTGGGCGCGCGGTAGCGGCCGTCGCGCACCACGACCGGCGACAGGAAGTGCTCGTGCAGGTGATCCACGAACTCGATCATCCGCCCCTGGGTGCTGCCGGACACGGCGACGTAGTCGAACATCGCCAGGTGCTGCACGGCCTCGCACAACCCCACACCGCCCGCGTGCGGGCACACCGGCACACCGAACTTCGCGGCCAGCAGCAGGATCGCGATGTTCTCGTTGACCCCGGCGACGCGGGTCGCGTCGAGCTGCAGCACGCTCAGCGCGTCGGCCTGCAGGAACTGCTTGAACACCACGCGGTTGGCGATGTGCTCGCCGCTGGCCACCGGAACCGGCGCCACCGCCCTGGCGATGGCCGCGTGGGCCAGCACGTCGTCCGGGCTGGTGGGCTCCTCGATCCAGGCCAGGTCGAACGGTTTCAGCTCCGTCACCCAGCGCACCGCCTCGTCGACGTCCCACCGCTGGTTGGCGTCGACGGCGATGCGAATGCCGGGCCCGCACGTGTCGCGGGCGATGCGGAGCCTGCGCAGGTCGTCGTCGAGGTCGGCGCCGACCTTGAGTTTGATCTGCGTGAAGCCGTCGGCCACCGCCTCGCGGCACAGCCGGGCCAGCTTCTCGTCGTCGTAGCCGAGCCAGCCCGGTGTGGTGGTGTAGGCCGGGTAGCCCTCGGCGAGCAGGCTCCGCTGCCGCCGCGCCCGCCCCGGCTCGGCCGCGCGCAGCAGCTCCAGCGCCTCCTCGCGGGTGAGCGCGTCGGTGAGGTAGCGGAAGTCGACCAGGTCCACGAGCTGTTCCGGGCTCATCGCCGCCAGCACCTGCCACAGCGGCCTGCCCTCGCGTTTGGCCCTGAGGTCCCACAACGCGTTGATCACGGCGCCGACGGCCATGTGCATGACGCCCTTCTCGGGCCCCAGCCACCGCAGCTGGGAGTCGTGGACGAGCTCGCGCCACACCCCGCCGAGGTCGTCGAGCGTGGCGTCGACGTCGCGGCCGACGAGGTGGGACTCCAGCGCGCGCAGCGCGGCCACCTGGACGTCGTTGCCCCTGCCGATGGTGAAGACGAAACCGTGGCCCGAGAGCCCGTCGTCGGCGTCGGTGAGAACGCGCACGTAGCTGGCCGAGTAGTCCGGGTCGGGGTTCATCGCGTCCGAGCCGTCCAGCGTCTGCGACGTCGGGAAGCGCACGTCGTGGGTGTGCAGGGCGAGAATGCGCGCCACGGAAGCTACCGCCTTCGTTGTCCGGGGTGACTCACTGCGGCGAACGATAGACATCCGATGTATCGGGCGTCAAGACTTTCGCTCGGCAGAGGCAGGCGGCATGATGGTGCAGGCGCACAACCAAAGACCCGACCAATGATGCTGGCCCCCGTAAGGAGTACACACCGTGAGATTCGCCCGCCTCGGCCCGGTCGGCGCCGAGACACCCGTCGTGCTCGACGGCGACACGGCCTACGACCTCAGCGCGCTCACCTCCGACCTCGACGGCGCGTTCCTGGCCTCCGGGGGCACCCGGCTGGCGGCCGGTGCGCTCGCGGCGGGGGAGCTGCCCGTGCTCGCCGACGCCGCGCGGGCCAGGGTCGGTGCGCCCGTCGCCCGGCCCGGCGCGGTGATCTGCGTGGGCATGAACTACGGCGCGCACGCCGCCGAGTCCGGATCGGCGCCCCCCGAGGTGCCCATCCTCTTTCTCAAGACGCCGAACACCGTCGTGGGCCCGTACGACGACGTGGCGATCCCGCCCGGCAGCGAGCGCACCGACTGGGAGGTCGAACTCGGCATCGTCATCGGCCAGTCGGCGTCCTATCTGGACTCGCCGGAGCGGGCGCGGGAGCACATCGCCGGATTCGTCGTGGCCAACGACGTGTCGGAACGGCAGTACCAGCTGGTGGACTCCGGCGGCCAGTGGAGCAAGGGCAAGTGCGCTCCCGGCTTCAACCCCGTGGGCCCGTGGCTCGTCACCCCCGACGAGGTGGACCACACCGCGCTGCGGCTGCGCAGCTGGGTCAACGGCGAGGCGAGGCAGGATTCGCTCACCTCGGACATGATCTTCGGAGTCGACCATCTCGTGTGGTACATCAGCCAGTACGCCGCGCTGGAACCCGGTGATCTGATCATGACGGGAACGCCCGAGGGAGTGGCCCTGTCGGGCCGGTTCCCGTACCTGGCTCCCGGCGACGTGGTGGAGCTGGAGATCGACGGTCTCGGCAGGCAGCGGCAGACGTTCACGGAGACGAGGAGGTCCCGGGCATGACAGACACCACGGAGTTCGGCGGAGTGCGTGCCCTCGTGACGGGTGGTGCGTCGGGCATCGGCGCGGCCGTCGTGGCGGAGCTGCGCGAGCGGGGAGCCACGGTGGCCGCCCTGGACCGCAGCGACGGCGCGGCCGACGGCGGGTACGCCGTGCGCGCCGACGTCACCGACGACGACTCCGTGCGCGCCGCCGTCGACGAGGTGGCCGGCCGGTTCGGCGGGCTGGACGTCGTCGTGAACAACGCGGGCACCGGAGCGCAGGGCACGGTGGAGGCCAACGGCGACGACGAGTGGCACCGCGTGTTCGACGTGAACGTGGTCGGCATGGTGCGGGTCAGCAGGGCGGCGCTGCCGCATCTACGGCGCTCGTCGCGGGCCGCGATCGTCAACGTCGGCTCGATCGCGGCCACGGCGGGACTGCCGCAGCGCGCGCTGTACAGCGCCACGAAGGGCGCGGTGACGGCCCTGACCCGCGCGATGGCGGCCGATCACCTTGCCGAGGGCATCCGCGTCAACGCCGTCAATCCGGGCACGGCCGACACCCCGTGGGTGGGCAGGCTGCTCGACGCCGCCGACGACCCCGAGGCCGAGCGCGCCGCGCTGGAGGCGCGCCAGCCGCACGGGCGGCTGGTGTCGGCGCGGGAGATCGCCCACGCCGTGGCCTACCTCGCGAGCCCACTGGCGAGCTCCACCAACGGCGTGTCGCTGGCCGTCGACGGCGGCATGCAGGACCTGCGGCCGCGCCGGGGCTGACGCTGGCTGCACCGCCTCCGGTGCCGAGATCACGAGTCGTGGCGGGTCAGGCGCAGGGACGTGTGGGGCAACTCGCCGGGGGAGCGGGTCGCCAGAGCGCGCCACCCCACGGGCCAGACGTGGTCCCGCCCGGCGACGGCGCGGGCGTCCTCGAAGTACGTGTGCCGCGAGACCAGTGTGCGGGCGAAGTCCGCACGTCCACCGAACCGAGCCGCCGCGAAGTCCGCGTTGCCGTGGAACCGTGCCTCCGCGAAGTCGGCTCGCCCGCCGAAGTCGGCGTGGAGGAACCGCGCCTCGCCTGTGAACTCGGCTCCGCGGAATCCGCAGGGGCCGAGGAACACGGCGCGGTCGAAGCGGGCGATTCCGGCGAAGAGGGCACGGTCGAATGCGGTCTCACCGACGAAGCGCGCACCCGCGAACGTGGTGTTCCGGTGGAGCCGGCGGTCGCTGAGGTCGAGCTGGTGCAGGGTGGCTCCGGTGAGGTCGATGTCGAGGTCGTCGCCCCAGTATTCGGGGTCGGGGGGCAGCTCGCTTCGCGGTGCGCGGTGGACGTGCTCGCGCAACAGCGTCTGCACGGTGTGGCGGACCTGAAGCTCCTGCCGGTGGGCGGTGCGCTCCGCCTCGCTGAGCTCGGCCGCGTCCGGGTCGGGGGCCGACATACGCAGGTACGCGCACCACACGTTGACGATGAGGCGGCGCTGGACCGGATGCTCCTGCCCGAGCCGCTCCAGCGCGTACAGGCCGCCGAGCCGCAGCGCGGCGCTGTCCTCGCCGAGTTGCTCGACCGCGACGGTGTAGAGGTCGGTGACCCGCCGCTGGTCGGCGTCGTGCCGCGTCGCGGTGTCCATCAGTTCGGTGGAGCGCTGCCGTCGCACCGCGAGCAGCAGGGTGAACGCGGCGCCCGCCCCGCCGGTGGCGGCCAAGCCCGTGCGTACGGACTGGATCTCGATCGTCGCCCGCTGCGCCGCCGTCCCGACCTCGCCAGGCCAGGTCCACCACGCGACACCGGCCCCGATGGCGACCGCGGCGGCGGCGTAGGCCGCCACCAGCCACCACGACAGCGGACGCGGCGCTGGCTCGGTGAAACGCCGGCGCGGCCGTGCCGTGATCATGCGACCACTATGCCGATCCCGCGTGGCGAAGGCGAGGGGCTGTCAGAAGTCCGATCAGGACGGTCGAGGAGGTGGGGGCCGCCCCGTCAGTGAGCCCGGGGCGACGTCCTGGGCGGCGAGAAGCTCGTCGCCGTGCTCGGTGGCCCAGCGCGCCAACGCTGCCACCGGGCCGTCGAGCAGGCTGGCTCCGAGCGGCGTGACGGCGTAGTCCACCCGGGGCGGCGCCTGCGCTCGGCGGTGCCGCGTGATCAACCCGTTCGTCAGCAGCCGGTGCAGCGCCTCGGTGAGTGCCTTGTCGCTGATACCGCCGATGTCCGCACGCAGGTCCCGGCGACGGCGCGGACCGCCATGCAGTGCGGCGAGCACGACCGGCCAGATGTGGGTGAACAGGTCCGTGGCCGCGCGGAGGCGGCAGTCCGCGACGGCGTGTGCGCGGTCGTGACGGTCGCTCATCGGCACAGTCTGCCGTGCCGAAACGCACCGTTCGGTGCGGATCGGGCTGGCTACGATCCCGGCCGAGTGATCGAGAGAAAGGGCAACTCATGCGAATCGGGATTCTGGGCACGGGCACGCTTGCGCTGGCACTGGGACGCCGCTGGGCCGAAGCCGGGCACGATCTCGTGGTGGGGGGCCGCTCGGCACCGAAAGCGACCGCTGTGGCGCAGCGGCTCGGTGGAAGAGCGGGCACCTTCCTCGCCGCGGCCACCGAGCGGGACGCCGTGTTGCTCGCCGTGCCGTGGTCGGCGGTGGAGGACGTGCTGAGTCAGGCGGAGGCCCAGCAGCGGACCCTCGCTGGGACCACGGTGATCGATCCCGCCAACGCGCTCGACGACACCGGTGCTCTGCGAACCGCGCCCGCGGCCTCACACGCGGAACACGTTGCGACGCTGGCGCCTGGTGCGCACGTCGTCAAGGCGTTCCACCTCTGGCCCGCGCGGCGGTGGAACGAGCACGAGGACGCCGGGGACACGGTGGTGATCTGCGGCGACGAACCCGGACTGCCCGTGGTGAGCGCCCTCGTGCGGGATGCCGGAGCCACTCCCGCGGTACTCGGCCCGCTGTCACGGGCACGTCAACTGGAGGAGACCGCGGGCTTCGCGCTCGGTCTCGCACTCGCGGGAACCGAACCCCGGTCGGCGCTGCCGGCGGTCGGTGCCCGCTGATGGCCGGTGGCACGCGGCACCGGCCCGGCCCGCTAGTCCCTTCGGACCAGGGTCTCGCGCAGCCACTCCTCGACACCCGCGATGTGCACGGTCGCCCAGGACCGGGCGACGTCGGGCTGCCGCTGCGCGAGCGCCTGCTGGATGGCCCTGTGCTCCGACAGGGTGCGGGCCACGGCGGCGTCCTGGGTGATGCCCCGCCACGTCCGCGCCCGCTGGGTACGCCCGGAGACACTGTCCACGAACGAGCACAGCACCTGGTTGCCGGAGCCCGCCGCGATGCGGTGGTGGAACTCCAGGTCGTTGGTCACCAGCTGCTCGACGGTGGGATTGTCGCCCAGCGAGTCGAGCAGCGTCCCCAGCTCGGCGATGTCGGCCTGGGACATCGACCGCGCCGCCATCGCCGTGGCTGCGGGTTCGAGGATGCGGCGCACCTCGAGGAACTGCAGCACGGTGTCGTCGCGGTGGAAGTCCACGACGAAACCCATCGCGTCCATCAGCAGCGCCGGTTCCAGGCTGGTGACGTAGGTGCCGTCACCCTGCCGGACGTCGAGGACGTGGATCAGCGCCAGCGCCCGCACGGCCTCGCGCAGCGAGTTGCGGGAGAGCCCGAGGCGGTCGGCGAGGTCGGCCTCGCGCGGCAGCCGGTCGCCGGGACGCAGTTCACCCGCGACGATCATCTGTTTGATCGCTTCGATGGCGCTGTCGGTCACGGACACGGGTTCACTCCGCTTTCGGTCTCGCGGTCGCGCTGCTCGGCCAGGCTCCACACCAGCGGAATGCCGTCGTCCTCGCCCGAGTAGTCGTCGGCCTTGGCATGCAGTGGAGCGACGGTGGCCTGCCAGCGCACGTTGGCGGGGTGATCACGCAGTGCGTCGCGCATGGCGTGGTAGTCGGCCACGTCGATGAGGTGGAACAGGTGCCTGCCGTCGCGCCAGATGCGCCAGTCACGAACGCCGTTGTCGGCGAGCGCCGCGGCGACGTCGGCGGGAATCGTCTCGTGGACGGCCTCGTAGTCGGCTTCCCTGCCGTGGTCGAGCACGGTGTGCAGAGCGATCTGGGGCATCGCGGCTCCCTTCGGGTTCAGCCGTCACGATACATCCGATCTTTCGTCCGGGGGAGGTTCGGTCCGCTCCCGGCCGTCCTGCCGGAGCGCGGCACGAGCGCGGATGACGGCCTGGCGCGCTCGCGCCGTCCATGCGGGGTAGATCTCCCCGGACAGAGAGGTGGCGCACGCGACGAAGTGCCGTAGCGCCCTCGCAGGCTCGCCGTCGTGCAAGTACACCTCACCGAGGGCGTAGGCGGTCAGAGCCTCGCCGTAGCTGTCACCTGCCTGGCGGAACATCGCCAGGCAGGTGTCGAGCAGCCGAAGCCCCGCCTCGCGGTCGCCGGTGGCGGTCCTGGCCTCGCCAAGCCTGCGCAGGGTGATGCGCTCGCCCTTGCGCCAGCCGAGTTCGCGGCTCAGCCGCAGGCTTTCCTCGTAGTGCGCGAGCGAGTCGGCCGCACGACCGGACTCGAAGGTCGCGATACCGAGGACGCGCAGGAACGCGGCCCGGTGAGTCCCGCAGACCG
Organism: Saccharomonospora piscinae; assembly: GCF_005862235.1. GTDB lineage: Bacteria > Actinomycetota > Actinomycetes > Mycobacteriales > Pseudonocardiaceae > Saccharomonospora > Saccharomonospora piscinae. Next base: position 310,791 of record NZ_VCEK01000004.1, read on the forward strand.
CCTCGTTCAGTGCGAGTGCCCGGCCGCACACGGCCACGGCCTCGTGGCGACGGCCCCGGTGCAGCAGACTTCCGGCCCGCACCAGCCAGACACGCAGCAGGCCGTGCACGTCGCCGAGCGCGGTGAACACCGCCTCCGCCCGCACGGCGTGGCGGTCGGCGTCCTCCAGCGTCCCGGCCATGACCGCGCACGCAGCGAGACCGGTGAGCGCGTAGGCCGCGGTGTGGTCGTCGGCAGCGCGGTCGCCGCGGTGCCGCAGCCGGTGGAACTCCTGGCTCGCCTCCCTCACCCGGCCCCGGTCCACCTCGACATCGGCGCGGACGAGCCGCAGGCGCGTCTCGATCTCGCGCGCACCGGTGGCCCTCGCGTGCGAGGCCACGGTGTCCAGGACCCGCACGGCGTCGTCGTGACAGGCCGCGTTGATCAGGTAGGGCGTCAGATCGCATGCGAGCGAGGCCGCCGCGGTCAACTCGTCCGCCGTGTCGATCAGGGAGAGCAGCGTGGCCCGTTCCGCGTCGAGCCAGGCCCGCGCCTCGGGACTCGGTTCCACCCGGTCGGGGCTGCCCGGAGGCGGCGGCGCGAAACACAGCGGGAACTGACGGGACGCGGTGACCACGTGTGTGCGTGCCTGGGCTACCAGCCGGCGCACGGCCTCGGCCTCGCCTGCCCGGTCCCGCCCGGCCGCGCGCTCCTGGGCGAAGGAACGGAGCAGGCCGTGCGTGCGGTAGCGCAGCCGGCCCGCGGCGTCGCGTTCGTGAGCGGTCAGAAAGCCCGCGCCGGTCAGCGTTTCCAGCACCCGCTCGGTGCGGGCCGAGGCCGGGGGTTCGCCGAGCAGGGCCGCGAAGGCCCACGGGGCGAGCGAGTCCGCGCCCGTCCGGCCGGCCAGCCGGAAGATCAGCCGGGCGTCGCCGGGCAGGGTGGCGTAGGCGGCCTCGAACGTGGCCCGGACGTCGAGCGAGCCCGCGCGCAGTTCGTCGAGGCGCGACCGGGCGTCGCGCAACCGCTCGGCCAGCGCGGACACGGGCCACGCGGGCCGTGCCGTGAGCCGGGCCGCGGCCACCCGGATCGCGAGCGGGAGGTGACCGCAGGCCGCCAGCAGAGCTTCGGTGGCCTCGGGGTCCTCCGCCACCCGGTCCCGGCCGATCAGCCGCGCCAGCAGCGCGGTGGCCTCGGCCGCTCCGGGCGCGGCCACGGTGATCGGCGTGGTCCCCGGCAACGCGACCAGCGGATGACGCGAGGTCACCAGCACACCGGTGGCGGACGTGCCCGGCAGCAACGGCTCGACCTGCGCGTCGTCGGCCGCGTCGTCGAGCACCACCAGAATGCGCCGGTCCGCCATCCGCGCGCGGTACAGCGCCGCGCGCTCGGCCGTCGACGGCGGCACGACGGCTCCGTCCACCCCGAGCAGCCGCAGCAGCTCGCCGAGTAAGTCACCCGGGTGCCGTGGCTTGTGGTCCCCGTCGTGGAGGCGCACGAACAGCTGCCCCTCCGGATACGCCGCTCTGACCCGGTGGGCCGCGTGGACGGCGATCGTGGTTTTCCCGACGCCGGGCGGCCCGCTCAGGACCACGATGGGCGGAGCTGCTCCGTTGGAGTTCAAAGCCAGGTCGACGGCGGCCAGTTCCGGGGCGCGCCCCACGAAGTCGGCGATGTCGGGCGGCAGCTGGCAGCCCGGCGCGGCCGCCTTCGGCATGCCCGTGAGGGCGAGCTGCGGCGGGTCCGGGGGATGCGGTGGCGAGTCCGGCGGCTCGTCGTGCAGCACGGCCAGGTGCAGGTCCCGGAGCTCGGGACCGGGTTCGACCCCCAGTTCGGCGACGAGTACGGTCCGGGCCCGGTGGAAGGCACGCAGCGCCTCCGCCCGCCGTCCCGCCCGGTGCAGTGCGGTGATCAGTTGCCGCCACAGTTGTTCCCGCAGCGGGTCGGCCTCCACGGAGGCGGACACCTCCGTGATGACGTCCGTGAGCAGCCCCAGCCGTAGCCGCACGTCGATCCAGTCGGTGCGCGCGTTGCGGGCCCGCTCCGCCAACTCGGCGATGCGGGTGTGGGCGGGCAGAGCCAGCGGCACGTTCTCCGCCGGTCTGCCGCGCCAGAGGGCGAAAGCCCGCTCGAAGGCGACGTGCGCACGATCCGCCGCGCCCGCGTCGGCCGCACGCCTGCCCGCGCGGATCGCGTCCTCGAACTCGACGAGGTCGAGCCGGTGTCCGTCGAGGCCGAGCCGATAGGCGTCACCGTCGTGGTCAACGCCGATGCGGGACCGCCGGAGCTGCGACACGTACGTCTGCACGTTGGCCACCGCGGACTTCGGCGGCTCGTCCCACAGCCAGGACACGAGCTTGTCGCGCGTGACAGCGGCACCGGGATGGAGCAGCAGGGTCGCGACGACGGCCGACCGCTTGCCCCGGAGCGGCACCGGTGTGCCGTCGCAGTACGCGGTGAGGGGGCCGAGGATCGCGTACTCCATCCAACCTCTTCCGGCTACCGCTGACGGGGTGACTGGGGTTGATTGTCGTCCACGTCGCCGCGTGCCGGTGCGCGCCCTCGCCGAGCCGGAGACTCAGGCCGTCAAGATCACGGGGCCGTCCTCGGTGACGGCGACGGTGTGCTCGGAGTGCGCGGTGGGTGAGCCGTCGGCGGAGCGCAGCGTCCAGCCGTCGGGGTCGGTGACGATCCGGGCGGACCCGGCCGTGAACCACGGTTCGAGCGCCAGCGTCGTGCCCGGCCGCAGCGGCAGGCCCCGCCCCCGCCGTCCCACGTTGGGCACGTGCGGGTCCTCGTGCATCGTGCGTCCCAGGCCGTGCCCGCCGAACTCGGTGTTCACCTCGTAGCCGTGGTAGTCGGCCACCGCCCCGATGGCGGCCGAGACGTCGCCGAGCCGGTTACCCGGCCGCATGGCCGCGACGGCGGCGGCCAGCGCCTCCTCCGTGGCGCGCACCAGCCGGAGATCGGCCTCGCGCGGGGTTCCCACGACGACGGTCACGGCGGCGTCGGCCACCCAGCCGTCGATGCTCACGGCGAGATCCATGCTCAGCACGTCGCCGTCGCGCAGGAGGTAGTCGTGCGGCAGACCGTGGAGCACGGCGTCGTTGACCGACAGGCAGACGGTGTTGCGGAACGGTCCCCGGCCGAAGGAGGGGGCGTAGTCCCAGTAGCACGAGTCGGCTCCGCGCTCGCGGAGGCGGGTGCGGGTGTGGTGTTCGAGGTCGAGCAGGTTGACGCCCACCTCGGCCTTCGTGCGCAGGTCGGCCAGGACGTCGGCGACGAACGCGCCGGTGACACGCATGCGGTCCAGCTCGGCGGGCGACTTCAACTCGATCATGCCAGCTCCAGGGGTAGGTATAATAATACCAACCACTATAGCACTTGTCGGTATTGTTATACCCATCCTAGGCTGGTGGGATGGTGCGTCTTCCGCTCACGGCTGAGCAGATCCAGTCCGGAACCCGGCTCGGGGCCGCGGTGCGTGAGCTGCGGGCGGGCCGTGGTCTTGACGACGTCGCACGCGCGGCGGGTATTTCTCCGGAGACGCTGCGCAAGATCGAGACCGGCAGGTTGCCGAGTCCGGCCTTCGGCACGGTCGTGGGTCTCGCGGACGCGCTCGGGGTGCCGATCGGGCACCTTGCCGACGTCTGGCGCGGTGACCCGGCGCTGGATGCGGCGTCCTGACGGACCGGCTTGACGCAGCGAAGGCCACCTTCGCCGCACCTCACGCAGTGAAGGTGGCCTTCACGGCACTCCGGGCCCCGGCACCTCAGCTTGGGCAGGCGGCCGTGGAGCCCCGCACCACCAGTTCCGGCTGGAAGAGGTACTCCTCGGTGGGCACCTCCGCGCCCGCGACCTCGTCGAGCAGCGTGCGCACCGCCGCCGTCACCATCGCGCTCACCTTCTGCTGGATGGTGGTCAGCGGCGGGTCGGTGAACGCGATCAGCGGCGAGTCGTCGTAGCCGACCACGGAGAAGTCCCTCGGCACTTCCAGACCACGGCGTCGTGCCGCCCGGATCGCGCCGAGCGCCATGAGGTCGCTGCCGCACACCACCGCCGTGCAGCCCTGTTCCATCAGCGCCCACGCGGCGGAGTGCCCGCCCTCCACCGAGAACAGCGAGTGCACGATCAGCGAGTCGGCCTCCGCCTCGCCGCCGAGTACGGGCACCATCTTCCGCCGGAACTGCTCGGTCTTGCGCTGCGCGGGCACGAACCGGTTCGGCCCGACCGCGAGCCCGATGCGTTCGTGACCGAGTTCCCGCAGGTGCGTGATGGCGAGATCGACCGCCGCGCCGTCGTCGTCGGAGAAGAACGGCGCGTTCACCTCCGGCGCGTAGCCGTTGACGAACACCACCGGCACGCCCTCGTCGATCAGCCGCCGGTAGCGGTCGTGGTCGGCGGTGGTGTCGGCGTGCAGTCCCGACACGAACACGATGCCGGACACGCCGCGCGCGGTGAGCGTCTCGATGAACTCGTCCTCGGTGGCCCCACCGGGAGCCTGCGTACACAACACGGAGCGGTACCCGCGCAGCACCAGCGTGCGGTCGATCACCTGCGCGAACGCGGGGAAGATCGGGTTGTCCAGCTCGGGGATGATGAGGCCGATGAGACCCGCGCTGCGCTGGCGCGACCGCGGGGGCCGCTCGTACCCGAGCCGGTCCATCGCGGCGTGGACCGACTGCCGGGTGGTCGCGGCGACCCCCGGCCTGCCGTTGAGCACGCGGCTCACGGTCGCTTCGCTGACCTTCGCCAGCTCGGCGATGTCCGCGAGCCGGACGCCGTCGAGGGCGTGTCTAACCATCCACGTCTCCGCTCCACCACACAGCGCTCTCGGCGGGCAGCGTCACCGTGTCGGCGCCGAGGCCGAGTTCCGAGTCCGGGCAACTCGCCAGGCGCACCGTTCCCGGCCGGGGCATCGTCACCGGCGACGACGTGAAGTTCACCGTGCAGGTGAACGACTCGCCCCGGCGGAACGCGAGGACGCCATCGGGTGCCTCGTCCCAGGTGATGCCTTCCGAGGGAAGCGCACGTCGCTGCCGCAGTGCCTCACGGTACAGCGACAGGGTGGACTCGGGGTCGTCGTGCTGCGCCTCGGCGGTGAGCGCGGCCCAGTCGGCGGGCTGCGGCAGCCAGGAGGACCCGCCGAACCCGAACGGCGGCTCGCTGCCCGACCACGGCAGCGGCACCCGGCAGCCGTCGCGTCCCCGGTCGGTGTGGCCGGAACGCTCCCACACCGGGTCGGCCAGCACCTCGTCCGGCAGGTCGGTGACCTCGGGAAGCCCCAGTTCCTCACCCTGGTACACGTACGCCGAGCCGGGCAGGGCGAGTGTGAGCAGGGCGGCGGCCCGCGCGCGCCGCAGGCCCTGTTCGCCGCCGCCGTAGCGGGTGACGTGCCGGTGAACGTCGTGATTGGACAGCACCCACGTCGAGGGCGCAGCGAGCCCGGCCACCGCGTCGAGCGATTCGTCGATCACGCGCCGGAACACGGGAGCCGACCACTCCGCCTCGACGTAGTGGAAGTTGAACGCCTGGTGCAGCTCGTCCGGCCGGAGGTAGCGCGCGAGCCGCTCCGCCGTGGGCACCCACGCCTCCGCGACACCGATGCGTTCCCCCGGGTACGAGTCGAGGATCTTGCGCCACTCACGGTAGATCTCGTGGACGCCGTCCTGGTCGAAGTAGGGCAGCGACCGCGTGGTCAGCAGCGATGCCTGCTCGGTGCATTCCGCGTCGGGCAGCCCGTCGGCCTTCACCATGCCGTGCGCGACGTCGATGCGGAAACCGTCGACTCCCCGGTCGAGCCAGAAGCGCAGGATGTCGGCGAACTCGGCCCGCACCTCGGAGTTGCGCCAGTTGAGGTCGGGCTGGGCGGGGTCGAACAGGTGCAGGTACCACTGCCCGTCCGGCACCTGGGTCCACGCGGGTCCGCCGAACACCGACTCCCAGTCGTTGGGCGGCCCGCCGTCCCGCCCGTCGCGGAACAGGTAGCGGTCGCGCGCCGCCGAGCCCGGTGCCGCCGCCAGTGCCTCGGCGAACCACGGATGCTGCGAGGAGGTGTGGTTGGGGACGACGTCCACGATCACCCGCAGGCCGCGTGCGTGGGCGTCGGCGATCAGCGCCTCCGCGTCGGCCAGGTCGCCGAACAACGGGTCCACGGCGCGGTAGTCGGCCACGTCGTAGCCGCCGTCGGCCATCGGGGAGGTGTAGAATGGGGTGAGCCACACCGCGTCCACACCGAGGTCGGCCAGGTAGTCCAGTTTGGATCGCACACCCGGGAGATCGCCGATGCCGTCACCGTTCGCGTCGGCGAAACTGCGCACGTACACCTGGTAGATGGTCGCGGTCCGCCACCACTCGTTGCTCATGATTTCCTTTCAGCTCTTGACGCCGCCCGCGGTGAGCCCCGCGACGAGATGACGCTGCACGAGGAAGAACACGACGGCCGACGGCACCATGACCAGCACGGAACCGGCCGTGAGCAGCCCCCACTCGGCCTTGAAGTCACTGACGAACGTCGCCATGCCCACGGGCAGCGTGTAGTGGTCCTGACTCTGCATGAACACACCGGCGAAGGCCACCTCGCCCCAGGCGGTGACGAACGAGTAGAACACGGTGACCGCGATGCCGGGCTTGGCCAGCGGCACGATCAGCCGCCAGAACGTGCCGAACGGGCTGAGCCCGTCGACGCGGCCCGCCTCGTCGATCGAGACGGGGATGGTGTCGAAGTATCCCTTGAGCATCCAGGCGCAGTACGGCACGGCCACGGTGGAGCACGCCAGCACCAGCCCGCCGTACGAGTCGAGCAGGCCCAGCTCCGACAGCACGTTGTACAGCGGGACGATCAGCACCGCGGCGGGAAACATCTGGGTGATGAGAAACGACCACATCAGAGGCCGTTTGCCGGGAAAGCGCATCCGCGACGCCGCGTAGCCCGCCGTGGCCGCGATCACCACCGCGAACACGGTGGTGGCCGACGCGACGATGAGGGAGTTCGCGAACCACGTGAGGAACTCGGTGCTGCCGAGCACCTGGGAGTAGTTGTCCAGTCCGAGTGCGCCGACCTCGTCGGGCCGGGTCCAGGTGTTGCGGTCGGTCTTGAGCGAGGTGAGCGTGACCCACGCGACGGGGAAGACGGCCACCACGCTCGCCAGCACGAGGGTGGTGTGCAGCGCGGTGGACGAGAGGAGACTTCGCTGGCCCCGCTGGTTCCCGCGGCGGTGAACTGTGTCGGTCATGAGAGCACCTCAGCGGACTGCCGTTCGAGCCAGCGCCGGTAGAGCACCGCGAACACGATGAGCATCGAGGCGATGATGGCGCCGTAGGTGGCGGCGCCCGCGTAGTCGCGAATGCCCTGGAACGCGCGTTCGTACGCCTCGGTGACGAGGATGTTCGTCGCCCCTCCGGGCCCGCCGCCGGTGAGCAGCGCGATCACGGGGAACTGGTTGAAGGTCCAGATCGTGCCCAGCAGGATCACCGTGCCCGACACGGGGCGCAGGCCCGGCAGGGTGACCGCACGGAACCGTTGCCACGGTGTCGCGCCGTCCATCTCGGCCGCCTCGTACAGCTCCCTCGGCACGGTCTGCAACCCGCCGAGCAGGGCCACCATCATGAACGGCACGCCCAGCCAGATGTTCACCATCAGCACGGAGATCTTCGCGGCGAACGGCTCGCCGAGCCAGTTGACGCTGCCGAGGCCCAGTGCGTTCAGCACGGAGTTGAGCACACCGCCCTCGGTGTTGAGCACGAGCCGCCACGCGAACGCGGCGACGAACGGCGGTACGGCCCACGGCAGGATCAGCAGCATGCGGTACGCCGACCGGCCCCGCATGGCGCGGTTGAGCAGCATCGCGAGCCCGAGGCCGAGCGAGTAGTGCAGCAGCACGCACGTGACCGTCCACACCAAGGTCCACGCCAGACGCGGGTAGAACGCGCCCTCCGCGCCCGAGAGCACCTCGAAGTAGTTGTCCAGCCCGACGAACTCGTAGGTCGCCTCGATCTCGTTGACGCCGATGGTGCGGGCGCTGTTCATCTCGTTCGCGTTGGTGAGCGAGAGGTACACGCCCTGCGCCAGTGGGTAGAGGACGAGCACGACCAGCACGAGCATGACCGGGGCGATCATCGCCCACGCGTACCAGTGCTGTCCCGTGCGTTCCCGCAACCGCCCGCGGGGCGGCACCGGATCCGGTGCCACCCCGGCGGGGGGCCGTACCGCCGTGCTGGTCATGACTCGAAGCCCGGCACCGCGTCCTTCGCCTTGCGCTGCGCCTGTGCCAACCCGTCCTCGACCGACGCCTGCCCGCCGAGGATCTGCTCGTAGAAGGGGGTGAACAGGTCGTACAGGGTGCCCGCTCCCGGCGCCGCGGGGCGCGGTTTCGCCTGCGTCAGGGGCTCCTCGAAGGCGGCGATCACCTCGTTGGCGGCCACGTCCTCGTTGTCGTAGACCGAGCCGCGGGTGGGCAGCGTGTTGTTCTCCGCCGCCACGTGTGCCTGGCTCTCGGCCGAGTTCAGGAACCGCACGAACAGGTAGGAGGCCGCCAGGTCGGGCGAGCCCGCGTAGACCGTGTAGTTGTGGCCGCCGACGGGGCCGCCCTGGTCCTGCGGTCCGGCGGGAACCGGCGCGACACCCAGGTCGGCCGCATCGGAGAAGGCGTCGCCCGACAGCGTGTCCGACACCGACCACGGACCATTGATGATCATGCTGACGGAGCCGTCCTTGAACCCGTCCTGCATGTTCGTGTACTTGTTCGCGCTGGTGTCGGTGGTTCCCACGCCGTCGGCGGTCAGCTCCTGCACCGTCTCGACCGCGGCACTCACCTCGGGGCTGTCGATCGTGATGCGCTCGGCCTCCGTGTCGACGTAGTCCGCGCCCTCGCCGTAGACGAAGGGCAGCAGGAAGTAGGAGTCGGCGTTGAGGAAGACGCCCGTGGTGCCGGAGATCTCCTCCTCCAGCGTGCTGGCGGTCTCGCGCAGCTCGTCCCAGGTGGCGGGCGGGGCGTCGATGCCGGCCTGCTCGAAGTGGTCCTTGTTGTAGAGCAGGGCGAGGGTGTCGGTGACCTGCGGCACGCCGTAGGTCTTGCCCTCGTAGACGTTGCTCTCCATGGGAACCTGGAGGTAGTCGTCGGCGTTGTCGAGCGCCGGTGTGCCGTCGAGCGGCTGGAGGTAGCCGAGCGCGGCGAACGTCGAGGTCCAGCCCACGTCGGTGCGCATCACGTCCGGTGCGCCGTCGCCGCTCTGGGCCGCCGTCTTGAACTTGTCGTCCGCTCCGTCGAAGGGCACGTTGACGTACTCGACGGTGATGTTGGGGTACTGCTCTTCGAACCGCGTCACCAGCTCCTTGTACGCGGGTGACTCGCTGGTGGCGTCCGAGGTGTCCCAGAAGGTGACGGTGCCCGTCACGGCCTGGGGGTCGGCCGCCGCCTGGTCGGCCGCGTCGGTCTGGTCGGTGGCGGACTCGCCGCACGCGGTCACCGTCAACGCGGTGGCGGCGGCGAGCGCCAGCACTCTGCTGCCTCGTGTCATGGTTCTCCTCGCTGAGACCGGGGTGCGCAAGACGGTAACCCCGCGTCCCCGGGAGCGCAAGGATCTTGCAGAAAGTTTCAGCGATCTCTGTGCAAGAGGTTGCGGTCCGCGAGCCAGTCGACAACGGTGTCGGCGAGCTGGGCCTCCGTGTACTCCGTCACGTCGAGTTCGAGCACCGGAAGCCGCCCGCGCGCCGCCGCCGTGCGCAACGCGTCCTGTTCCCGCACGAACACACCGAGGTCGTCGTACTGGCGCGGGTTCGCCGAGACCCGGAGCCGTTCCTCGCGTGCCTCTTCGAACGTCTCCGGCTGCCGCGTGCACAACACCACCGCGAACCCGAGCGCGGCCAGCCGCTCCTCCAGCGGGCCGAAGTCCAGGTGGCGGCCGGTCCGAGCCTGATGGACCAGGGTGGAGAGGTGGAACCGATCCACGATCCACGTGTAGTAGCGGTGCAGCTCGAACAGCCGGACCCACGTGCGGTACGCCTCCAGCGCGGCGTCCTGCTGTTCCGGCTCGAAGGTGATGAGGCTCGGTCCCCACGCCTCGTTCGTCAGCCCACTCCACTCCGCCGACACCAGCGGCAGGTGGTAACGATACCGGCGGGCGCCCGCGAAGCGGGCGTGATCCCGCAGTGTGAACGCCAGTTCGGTCTTCTTCGTCAGCCGGGTGCCTTCGAGGATCACCTTGGGGCACAGCGGTCGGGAATCCGTCATCTCGGTATCCAACAGTATTTCCGCGACGACTGGCCACAATGTCTGGTTCGCCAGCTGAAACCGCGGTGACTCGGTGCTTTCGTCGGATTGACGGTGCGGCTGCGCGGCTGGGCGGCGGGCGGGAAACCACTGATGGTGCTGGTCGTCAAGGACCTCACGGCGCCGGGGACGCGCCGGGACACCGTGTCCGCAGCCTGCGTTGCCATCTTTGCACCGCACGATGCGGACACGGCTACCTGGCCTGCGGACACGGTGAGGGCTCGCGCGTCGGTCAGGTCGTGGCAGCCGCTCATGGTGAGGGTGGTGGTGAGTTCGTCGGCCAGCAGCCCCAACGCGTCGCGGGCCAGTGCGCACAGGATGTCGCTCCCGGAGCGCACACCGCCGTCGAGCAGCACCGCACACCGGCCCGCCACCGCGTCGCGGACGGCGGGCAGTGCCGTGAGCGCGGGGACGGTGCGGTCGAGCTGGGGGCCACCGTGTACCAGCGCAATCTGAGGCGGCTGCTGGACGGTCTGGCGGCCCGGTTCCCCGAGGGCGGCGGTGTGCGCTGGAACCGGCCGTCCGGCGGATTCTTCGTCGTGGTCGATGTGCCCTTCGCCGCCGACGACGCCGCGCTGGAGGAGTCCGGGCGGGAGTTCGGTGTGCTGTGGGTTCCGATGCGGCACTTCTACGACCACCCCGATGCGCGGTGCCGGTTGCGGCTGTCCTGTTCGGCCGTCGGGCCTGATGAGATCGACACGGCGCTGGACCGGTTCGCCGCCTTCGTCGGGTCGCGGTCGTGAGTCCCGGCGCACTGCCGCGCCCGCGCCGCCCGGTGCCACCGTGGTCGCACACCTGTTCGGCTGTCATCGAGCGGCAAGTGTGCTTGTATAGCGCCCCATGTCGGGAACTCACGCAACAAGCGCACTCGCCGAGGAACCCTCGGCCACCGCGGGAATCGAAGAGACGATCAACGGTGTCTTCGAGCCGGTCTCGGACGTCGCGAACGACATCGTGTTCGCCACGATACCGATGTTCGGCACGGAGGTGCCGTGGATCGTGTTGTGGCTGGTGGTCGCCGCTGTCACGTTCTCGGTGTACTTCAAGTTCCTCCAGGTCAGGCGCATGCGACTCGCGTTCGACGTGGTGCGCGGCCGGTACACCAGCGACCGCGATCCCGGGGAGGTCAGCCACTTCCGCGCGCTCACGGCGGCACTGTCCGGAACCGTCGGGCTCGGCAACATCGCCGGTGTCGCCGTCGCCGTGACGATCGGTGGCGCGGGGGCGACGTTCTGGATGATCCTTTGTGGATTCCTCGGGATGGCCACGAAGTTCGTGGAGTGCACGCTGGGCGTGAAGTACCGGGAGGTCCACGCGGACGGCACCGTGTCCGGCGGCCCCATGCACTACCTGCGTCGTGGGCTGGTCGACCGCTTCGGGCGTAAGGGAGCGATTCCGGGCCGGGTGCTGGCCTTCGGCGCAGCGCTGCTGATCCTCGTGTTCGGGATCGCGGGCGGCAACATGTTCCAGTCGAACCAGACCTTCGCCCAGCTGCGCTCGGTGACCGGTGGCGACGACGGCCTGCTCGGCGGCAGCGGGGCCGCGCTCCTCGTCGGCGGCATCATGGCCGGTCTGGTCGCGCTGGTGATCATCGGTGGCATCAAGTCGATCTCGCGCGTGACGTCCCGGCTGGTGCCGCTCATGGCGTTCGTCTACGTCGCCGCGTGCCTCACCGTGATCGCGGTGAACCTGCCGCAGGTTCCGGCCGCGTTCGGCGAGATCCTGTCCGGTGCGTTCGCCCCTGAGGGCGTCGCGGGCGGGGCGATCGGCGCGCTCATCGTCGGTTTCCAGCGCGCGCTGTTCTCCAACGAGGCCGGGATCGGGTCCGCGCCGATCGCGCACGCGGCCGTCAAGACCCGCCACCCGGTCACCGAGGGGCTGGTGGCCATGCTGGAGCCGTTCGTCGACACCGTGGTGGTCTGCACGATGACGGCCCTGACGATCGTGATCGCGCAGACCCCGAGCTGGCAGCAGGCCAGGGACGCGGTCGCGGCGGGCGGCGACTCGCCGGAGGGCGTCACCCTGACCTCGGACGCGTTCGCGACGGTGCTGCCCTGGTTCCCGGTCGTGCTGTCGGTCGCGGTCGCGCTCTTCGCGTTCTCCACCGTGCTGAGCTGGGCCTACTACGGGCAGAAGGCGTGGAACTACCTCTTCGGCCTCGGGCCGGTGCGCGGTGCGGCGTACAAGGTCGTCGTGTGCGGCTTCATCGTGCTCGGCGCGGTGCTGACGCTTGACGCGGTGGTGAGCTTCATGGACGCGATGATGTTCGTGCTCGCGTTCCTCAACATCATCGGTCTCTACCTGCTCGCACCGGTCGTCAAGCGGGAACTGGCGGACTTCATGGCCAAGCTGTCCTCCGGCGAGCTCAAGCGGACGGACCGAGAGAAGGTCGACGTCACGGACTGACCGGATCGCCATTGGGAGGCCACCGCCACGGCATTCCCGTGGCGGTGGCCCTCGCGTACTCGCGGCGCACGGGGACTCTCAGGCGGCCTCGCTCGGCTTGTCCGGTGACGGCGGGTCGCGGTCGATCCAGTGCTTCCCTTCCGCCGCGATTCCCTCAAGAATGTGCAGAGTGTGCGCGAACCCGGCGGCGTCGAGGTTGATCGCCGACAGGTGCTGCGGTGATTCTCGCGCGTCGAGGTATCCCATCTCCGGATCGGTGACCTGGATGTCGCGAGGCTCGCCGTTCAGCAGCGTCATCGTCAGGTGGTTGCCGAAACGGCCGTCCGTCGCTACCAATACGGAGGACACCGCATCGAAGCGGAAGTTGTTGCGTTCGTGGATGGTGGTCGTTGCCTGGCCGAAGTCGAGTTCGGCGCTGATCTCCCGAACGCCGTCTCGCGTGATCAGAAAAAGTCGGACGGCGTATCGGGAGTATCGCCACGGGCCGTGAGTGACTCGCGCTCGCTTCGCGTTCTTCGCCGGAGTCAGCAGGAAGGCGTGGGCGATGACGTCGCGCCAGGCGAGCCGGTAGTGGCGGAGAGCGTCGTCGAGTAGCGCGGTTTTGTCGCAGTCGAGCCAGGTCTCCATCTCGGTCTCGGTGGGACGCGCCCGGTCGAGTCTGTTCTTCCACCGCCGGTACGCCCGAGAGCGTTCTTCAAGCGCTTCTTCCTGCTCTTTCCCCTCGTCGTTCGTTCGACGACGTTCGGCCACGATGCGAACCCACCGGGTCGTCGCGCACAGGACGCTCACGACGAGTGCGAGCGTGGCGACGGTGGCGGACACCGGCGTCACCGCGGCGGTCGCGACGACCACGTAGCCCGCACTGAGGGCGAGGATGCCGAGGCAGAGCACGCACCACCACTTGGTCGAGCGGCCGACGTCGTACCGCGCGCGGTAGTCCCACAACGTGCCCTCACACCACCAGCGCCGCACGTCGCGCACCAGATGCCGGATCAACCACCGGAGCCCGGCCACACCGGTTCTCTGCTCCCGGTAGGTCTCCACGAGCTCATCGCGCAAGGCCCTGCGAAAGCCCGCAGTCGAGACGAGCCACTCCTCCCGCTGTACGCCGGAAGGGGCGTACTTGTGTGCGTAGTACTCGAACGCGTGGCTTACCTGGCTGGCGAAGCCGCCGCCTTCGGATGCTCTGCCGACCCCGGGCCGCCACTCGTACAGTCGGTCTTTGGCGCGTCGTCGCAGCGTGTGGTAGTACCACTCGAAACCGTTCCGAAGGCCGAAGAATCCCGCGACGAACGCCACCGCGTACGACACCACCGGCATCGGGCCTGCGTGGTTGACGACCAGCCACGCGAAATAGCCTGCCGCAGCGACGGCGATTCCGGACCAGAGGACGGCCGGGAGGCGGTCGCCGGGCAGGGTGCCGCCGACTCTGGTATTCGGGGCGCGAGGCGGCGTCGGTTTCGGGTGGAAATACACCCACGCGCGCCCCGAGCGATCGTTGCTGGTTCGCTTCCTGCTCGCCTCGTGTCGTAGATCGGCCCAGATCTTGTCCTTGTTGTTCCCGGTGAGGATCAGGTCGAGATGACGGACGATCACCGTTCGGTGCTGTTGTGGCAGCGCGGTGAGCGCCTCCAACACCACCGCGTGGTCTTCCCTAGCTCCGGTGTGTAGGTCCAGCAGGTCGAAGACCACCTGCGCCGCTCGCCACCAGTCGTCGGTACTTCCGTACCGGAGCGTCGTTCTGGTCTGCTCGAGCTGGTCCCGTTCCTGATGTGTGAGGTCGCGTGCGGTTCGCTTGCTCAGCATGGCGAGCGTCCAGTGAAAGCGCACTTCGTTGTTGTCATGACCGTGCGCGAGAGCATCCCCGATGAGCTCGCGCGCCTTCAACGGTATGCCGTCCGCCAGGGATTGAACACCGACCGCGTACTTCTCACTCGGGGGCGCGGTCGGTGACGTGATGTACACGTTCGAGTCGTGTACTTCGTTGGCCTGGATGCCCACCATCGCGCCGTGCTCGGCCGTATTGGTGGTGAACGTGGGGTGCTCGCTCACGACAGTCCCTTCGCTGCCGTGATGAGAGCCGCGACCTTCGTGGCCAGATCGGCCAGGTCGGCCGTGAGGCCACCCAGTCGCTTCAGCGCGAGTACGACAGTGCCTCTGCTCTCTGGCGTGTTCTCTTCGAGTGCCTTCCCTGCGAGATCGAGTTCCGCCCGAGCGGCCTCGTGGGTCTCGGAATCGAGGGCTCCCTTGCTCAAGCTCTTGTGCAGCTCCTGGCGCAGTGCGGTCAACTCGGTGGAGATCGCGGCAGTGGTCGGCCGGTCCGGCGCGGCACCGACGTAGATCGTGCTCCCGCTCACGTGCGCGGCCTGGATGCCCACGGTCGAGGAGGAGGCGGTGTTGTGCACCGTAGTGGATGTCTCCCGTGGTTTCGGGTGCTCGGTTTCCCCCATTGCGACGTACTCCCCTTCCTTGGTCAGTTCTTCGGCGAGTCGAGTCGCGAACGCCGCCGCGTTCTCCGCTGCCCTGGGTTGCCAGGTCCCGTCGTGCGTGGTGGTCTTGGTCCCGTCCGCCCGGTCGCTGATTCCCCGGACGATCGCTATCGGCGACCCGCTCAGGTGTCCGGCCTGCGCCACGCCTGCGGCTTCCATTTCGATCGCCAGCGCGTCGTTGTAGTGCTGCCGGAGCCAGCCGGCTTCTGCCGAGATCGAGGAGTTCTGCACGACCTCTCCCGCGGCGATCGCCCCGAAGTGGACCGATGGCGCGGGTGCCTGGGTCGTCCAGTCCCCGACCCGTTTCAGGTGTGAGGCGAGCTGACTGATCGCGTGCGAGATCTCCCAAACCCGTGGTCGTGCCTTGAGACCGTCGTCCTCGCTGGTGCCTCCGTGATAGGCGTAGACGTGCGTCGCCACCACGACATCGCCGAGCCGGGCGCTCTCCTGAAGCGCACCTGCCACGCCCACGAAGACGACGGCCAGCGGGGCGAACATCTCGATGGCACGTTCCGCCAGAATGCCCGCGGCGTGATTGCCCTTGCCCGTCAGTCCCAGGGCGATTCGAGAGTCCGAGTTTTCGAGGGAACCGACCTCGAACCGGGTGCCTCTGGGGTGCCGGTGAACCCGTGTGCCTGTCATGCGCTGCCGGACCGCGCGGTACTCGAGGTCGAACGCGGTCAGCAGTACCACCACGCCTTGTGTCATCGGTCCCCCTTGTCGGCTGGTGACTTCTCGGGCCGTGCTATGGGTGGGTGGAGCACGGTTCGCGGTCCCGCACTGAAGAGTCGTGCGGGGCGTCCATTGGTGGTCCTGCGATTCGAGCCCGCCGGGACGATGAACCCGTCCGTTCGCTGGACCTTCCGATAGAAGTTCCGAGGATCGAGCCGCAGTCCCCATACCGCTTCGTAGACCCGCTGTAGTTCCGCGATGGTGAATTCGTCCTCGCAGAAGGCGGTGGCCAGAGCGGAATGTTCCAGCTTGGTACGAGCGCGCTCAACACCGTCGAGAACGATCTGTTGATGGTCGAAAGCCAACGTCAGCCGTCCCGACAGAACGGGCTCCACGGGTGTCCATGTCGCCGCCGCGGCGTCGGTACCGGCGACCGGCTCGGGGAGTCCTGGCGCGATGGCCAGGTAGGCGATGGACAAGACACGGCCTCGCGGGTCACGGTCCGGCTTGCCGTAGGCGCCCAGCTGTTCGAGATGCAGCCGGGAAGCCTCGAGATCCGCCTCTTCCTTGAGTTCGCGGGCGGCTGCGACGGCGATGTCCTCGCCGTCGTTGTTGAGAAAGCCGCCAGGTAGGGCCGGTGCTCCGCGAAACGGTTCGATGCCTCGCTGCACGAGCAGCACGTGAAGCTGGTTCGAGCGCAGCGTGAGGATGACGAGATCCACGGCGATCAGGACCGGCGGCGGCGACCACGACTCCTGAGACATGAGGCGACCGTAGCTTCCTGTCTGAATGACAGAAAGGGGCCATTTCCCGGTGAGTGGCCCGCGAACGGTGGCGGAGTGCGCGAACTGGCCGCGGCGGCCGGCGCCAGGTCGCTGTGCGAATCGCGACTTCTGTCGGGTTCCGCGCCGGGAGTGCGCGTCGTACAACCGAGTGAGCGCACAGTGGCGCCGGACTCGTCGTCCCGCGCCGTCGGCCACGGCGAGGGGAGCACCGGTGAGTGAATCAGGGACGTCGCGGCGCCGGCCGTGGCCGGTCCGAGTCCTGCTGACCATCGCGGTGGTCGTCGCCACGCTCGTCGGGCCCACGGGGGTCGCGTCGGCGGTGACGGCGACCGTTGGCAACACCGACGGCGACGGGCTCAACGTCCGCAGCGGCCCGACCACCAGTAGTGCGGCGGTCGGCCTGGTGTGGGACGGCCGGGTCGTGGACATCTCGTGTCAGGCCCGGGGCGAGACCGTCACCAACACCTACGGATTCAGCAGCGATCTCTGGGACTACGTGCCCGAACTCGGTGGGTACCTCGCCGACGCCTACATGGCCACCGGGCACGACGATCGCATCCCTGGCGTACCGGACTGCGGGGACTCCGGCGGCAGCGACCTGGTTCCGGTGTCGCAGTTCCAGGGGCAGCCCAACCAGAGTGAGGACTGCGGTCCCACCAGCGTCGTCACGGCTTTGCTGGCTCTCGGCGTCACGCCGCGGTCGTGGAACGCCAGCGTTCCGGTGACGGCCATCAACCAGGCCCGGGCCGACATGGGATACGACCCGAGTTGGAACGATCCGAACCAGTTCGGCACCAACGAGGCCGACGTGCGGCGAGCACTGGCCGCGAACGGCGTGTCCGCACAGGCTTCCTGGAACTTCGACACCGCACTCGCCCATGTGCGCGGAGGCAGGCCGGTCATCATGGCCGGGAACATGAAGGACCTGCCGTGGTCGGGTGCCAACGTCGCCCACTTCCTCACCGTCACGGGCTACGAGAACGGGCAGTACCTCGTACTCGACCCGGCTTCCGACACGGTGGTGTACCGCGCGTCGGCCGCGGTGCTCGGCGCGTACTGGGACAACCACCTCGGCCGAGCGGGCGTGCTGTTGTAACTCGGGTCAGGCAGTGAGTTCCGCGACGGTTCGGTGACTCTTGGGAAACAGGGAGCTAGCCAGAGCCCGATCCAGTCCGGGCACCCGCATGGCTCGGAAGCCCCAGCGTCGGAGTAAGAGCTTGACCGACGAGGTCGGCAGGAACCACTCGCCCACCCGGTTCCGGGCCGCCTGTTGGACGCCGGTGGCGACCGGGCGCCAACGCTGTTCGTACTCGGCCAGCCCTTCCGGCACCGAGGACGACGAGTGCAGCCGCTCCGCCAGCACGTAGGCGCCCGCGGTGCCGAGAGACGCGCCTTGGCCCGCGATGAGGGAGACCGCGTGAGCGGCGTCCCCGATCAGTGTCACCGGCCCGTCGGTCCAGCGCGGCAGGTCGGTCTGGGCCACCTGGTCGTAGTAGATCTGTTCGGGCGGTGGGCAGAGCGCCAACGCGCGTTCGGCCAACTCGCCCATATCCGCGTACTCGCGGCGCAGGGCGTCGCGAGGGTCGTCAGGCAGTGCCGGGTCCGAGCTGCGATGTACCGCGAAGACCGCGACCCGGTCGTCACCGAGTCCATAGAAGCCGAGCTGGCGGTTCAGTGTCTCGGTGAGCACGAACCGGCCGCGGACCTGTGCGAAAACGTCGGGGTCGGTGAAGACGAACGCACCGGTGTGCATGCCGAGATAACGGAAGTAACGGTGTTCGGGGCCGAACACGAGCGAGCGCACGCGGGAGTGAACCCCGTCGGCACCGACGATCAGATCGGCGTCGATCGTCGTGCCGTCGGAAAGGGCCGCCCGGTGGCCGTCGATGCGGTCGATGGTGGTGCCGTAGCGGAGTTCGACGGTGTCCGCGACCGACTCCCGGAGCAGGTGTTCCAGCGCGGGGCGCATGATGCTCGCGATCTTGCCGTCGAGCGCCTTGCCGAAGCGGTCGTAGTCGATGCTGACGGTCGCGCGCCCGTCGCCGTCGATGTAGCGGAACTCGTCGACCTGGCTCGCGTGCTCACGGAGGGCGCCGGAAAGGCCCATTGCGCTCAGGGCCTCGAATCCGGGGCCGAAGAAGTCGATCATGTAACCCTGGGCGCGGGGGCCGGAGGCGTGATCGACGAGGTGCACCTCCCATCCGTGGTGGTGCAGGCGGTTGGCCAGCGTGAGACCGGCGATTCCCGCGCCGCAGACGAGTGCCCTCATTGCCGTGCTCCGTTCTCTTCGGTGTCCGCCACCTGGCTGAGTAGTGGCCTGATCCGAGCCGCTGACAGCGTCGGGTCGAGACCTCGGTGCAGGAGTAGGCCGTCGATCACGGCCAGCAGGACCACCGCGACGCCGTCGGGATCGGGATGGCCCGCCCGCGCCAGTGTGGTGGCGACAGCGGATCGGAAATCCTTCATGAGTTCCGCGATGCTGTCGTGGAGGACCGCATCACGGGTGGCAGCGAGGTAGGCCTCGAGAAACAGTCGCGACGCCGGGTCGCTGCCGTCGTACCGGTCGACCTCGGACACGAGGGCGCCGACCGTCGCGGCAGGGTCGGCGGCAGCCTTGAGGTGCGCCGCGGTCTCGGCGACCACGCGACGCATCTCGTCGAGGGCGGCCTGGCGCAACAGCGCGGCGAGTGAGTCGAAGTGGTAATGCACCAGGCCCGCCCGGACACCTGCTCGCTCGGCCAGAACCCGGGTGCTCACCGCGTTCCAGCCCAGCTCTCCGACTAGTTCGCGCGCGGCCTGAAGGAGCCGTGCGCGAACGTCGCGGCCCCGTTCGACGTTCGTCCTACCGTTCACGGCACAGTCCTTGGTCGTTCGTCTTGGTCATATGACCAATATAGCCGTCGCTACCGCCAGGGTCGAGGCGAGGGCTGGCGCGCGACCGCTGAGTTGCAGAAGGCTCACGGCACGGTGCGGTGTCCGGGGGCCGTTTCGCTGTGTTGTCAGACCGGCGGGTGGAATCCGGGCCGTCGTCCGGTGCCCTTGCACCAGCGGCACTCGCGGGAGGACACCATCGTCTGCGGCGTCCCGCTGGTGATCGCGAGCTTGGGGTCGGGGATGCGGCCGTCGCCGTTGCAGGCGTTACACCACACCCCGGTCGGTTCGTCGTGCTTGTCGCTCATGCCGGACCTCCCACGATCTGACCTGACCCGTCGCAGGCACGGCAGTCTACGACCGAGAAGGAGGCGTGCCGCCGCTCGCTGCCGCGCACCGGCGTACGGCCGGGTGGTGTTGCGGCGCACGCGTTCACCGGAGATCAGGCATGGTCCGTTGGACTGTCCTGCTCGTGCAGGTTTGTGCCCCCGGCAGGACTCGAACCTGCGACCTAGAGATTAGAAGGCTCTTGCTCTATCCAGCTGAGCTACGGAGGCCGGCGACGACCACTTTGATCACGCCACGTAATCCCAGCTTAGTCATCGCTGTCGGTCTGATCGTCCGATACCGCCGATTCGTTTCACCCCTCACCCGGCCCGGTGACCGAATCTTCGCCCAAGGTAAGCGAAATCGTGATCACCGGGACCGGGCGGGGTGTCCGGGGGCGCGGCGGCGGTCGTTCCACACCCGCCGGACAGGGGTCACGCGGTCGGGGCGGGCGTGACCCCTGGGATCGGTACGGTCACGACGCGTTCCCCTGCGAGGTGCTGCCGTACCGGTCCGGTCCGAGTTCCTCGGCGGCCTGCGGCGGGCGTCAGTTCCAGATCTTGACCGCCCGGACCACGTAGGGACTTCGCGGGACGAACGTGCCCGGTCCCGGGTACGTGCTGAAATCGCCCTCGGTGGCACAGTCACCGTCCTGGTACACGGTCACGTGCCGGTCGAGCAGATTGCCGAAGGCACGGCCCTCGACGCCGTCCGGAACCTCCCTGCACTGCTCGGGATTGGTGTTACGCAGGTCGAGACGCACCAGGGTGCCGCCGTAGTCCTGTTCGCTCCAGAGACAGAACTCACCCCGCTCGCATGCGTGCTGCCCCGACGACCGGATTTCGCCGGGCGACGACTCCGCGGCGGTGGCGGCGGTGGCGGCCGTGGGCGCGAGGACGAGCGTGAGCCCGGCGAGCAGCACTGCGGAACGGAGGCGCGAGCCGAGGCTGTTGCGGTGCGACTGGTGGTTCATGACGAGGTCCTCCCGGTGCGGGCCCGGCGCCGAGGGCCGGGCGTGTGCGCTGTGGTGTGGTCCACGATGTCGTGCGTACGGATGCCCTGTCAGGCCCGGAATCCTGGGCTGTGGACAACTGGGACAGCTGTGCCCGTACCAGGTGAAAGTCGTCCCCAGGTGCTGCGATGCCGTCGTGGCGGGGCGTGGAAAGTGGTAGGGCGTCGTGCCGCGCCGTGACCTTGCGGGTATGGGGTCGCTCGGCCAGTGTGGTCGTCGGACGGGTGGGCGGCAGGCACACGGGACGGGGGCGTTGTGGCGCGGCAGTGGGCTGTGTTCGTGGTCTTCGCCCTGAACGGGCTCGTGCTCGGCTCGTGGGCACCGCGTTCGCCCGCGCTGATCGAACAGGCCGGGGTGGGCCCAGGAGCGTTCAGTGTGGCGCTGCTCGCGGGCAGTGTCGGCATGCTGCTGGCGGCGACGGCGTCGGGGCGGCTGCTCGAACGCTTCGGCGCGCGGCTCGTCATCGCCGTGTCGGGACTCGCGCTGTTCGCCGCCCTGACGCTGCTGGGGTCGGCCCAGTCGCTGCCCTGGCTCGCCGCCGGGCTGCTCTGCCTGGGTGCGACCTCCGGGGTGCTCGACGTCGGGATGAACGTGGCCGGTGTCGCGGTCGAGCGCGCGGCGGGAAAGCCGCTGATGCCGCTGTTGCACGCGGGGTTCAGTGTCGGTTCGCTCGTGGGCGCCGGTGCGGCGGGGCTGGCCGCCTCGGCGGACTGGTCGCCCGCGCGGCAGTTCGTCGTCGCCGCCGCATGCGCGGCCGTCGTGCTGCTGGCCGTCCTGCGTCCCCTGCCGGGTGTTGCGCGGCCGGTGGACACCGCGGCCCCGGCCTCACCCGCCACGTTGCGGGTCCTCGCCCGCAGGCCGGTGCTGTGGCTGCTCGCCGTCGTGGCACTCGGCTCGGCCATCGCGGAGGGCGCCAGCTCGGACTGGTCGGCGCTGCTGCTGGTCACCGAGCAGGGGGTCGACGAGGGTGCGGCGGCGGCGGCCTACGCCGGATTCTCCTTCGCGATGGCGCTGGCACGGCTGGTCGGCTCGTGGGCGCAGGCCCGCTTCGGCGCGGGACGGGTCCTGGTCGTGGGATCGCTGGCCGCGGGGGCGGGCCTGCTCGCGACCGCGCTGGCCGGGGTGCCGTGGGTGAGCTATGCGGGCTTCGCTCTCGCCGGTGCCGGGCTGTCCGCCTGTTTCCCCCTGGCGCTCGGCCTCGCGGGGGAGGCGGGCAGGCGTGCCGACGGCAGCGGGGGCGAGCGGGAGGTCGCGTTCGTCACGGCGATCGCCTACGCGGGGTTCCTCGCGGGGCCACCCATGATCGGCGGTGTGGCGGCACTCACGTCGCTGTCGGTGTCGTTCGTCGTGGTCGGGCTGGTCGCGGTTGTGATCGCCCCGGCCGCCGCCGCTGCCACCCGGCGCCTCGGCGCCGGTGCCGCGGATCGCCGCACCGCCCTCCGTTGAGCTGCGCTCCGACGACCGGGCATACCCTCGTAGCGTGTCCGCCGCAGCCGAACCCGACGCCTCGCCCACCGGTACCGAGCCCCGGCGCAGGCGCGCCGCGCTGGCGCCCCTGCTGGCCGTGGGCGCACTGCTCGCCACCGCGATCGCGGTGGGCATCGTGGCGCTCACCGGAGGGCTCAGTTACGGAGTGGCGGGGCTGACCGATCCCGGTGACGTCACGCGGTACGGGATCATGGTCGTGCGGGTGGGAGCGCACCTGTCCGCCGCCGTGTGCATCGGGTCGCTGCTGCTGGCGGCGTTTCTGGTGCCGCCGCAACGGTCGGGCACGCTCGACGTGGACGGCTACGCCGGGCTGCGCACGGCGGGAACCGCCGCGTGGGTGTGGTTCGGCTTCGCGCTCGCGTCCGTGTTCTTCACCGCAGCCGACGGGGCGGGCCGGCCCGTGGCCGACGTCCTCGACCCGGTGGTGCTGCTGAACTACGTCGAGGCGATCGAGCAGCCGAAGGCGTGGCTGATCACGGCGGGCATCGCGTTGCTGCTCGCGCTCGGGTGCAGGCTCGTGTTGTCGTGGGGTTGGACCGCCACCCTGTTCTTCGTCTCGGTCGCCGGGTTGTTGCCGATCGCGGCCACCGGCCACTCCGCCAGTGGCGGTTCGCACGACATCGCCACCGACAGCCTGCTCTACCACCTCATCGCCGCCGCGCTGTGGGTCGGGGGGCTCATCGCGCTGCTGGCGCACGGCAGGCGGCGAGGCGCTCACCTGCCGCTGGCCGCATCCCGGTTCTCGACGCTCGCGCTGGTGTGCTGGCTTGTGCTCGGGCTGTCCGGGCTCGTCAACGCGCTGGTGCGGGTGGCGCCGGGCCAGCTGCTCACCACCGACTACGGCCTGGTGGTGCTGGCCAAGGTGGTGGCGCTCGCGGTGCTGGGCGTGTTCGGGCACCAGCATCGGCGCCGCAGCGTCCGGGAACTCAACGACGGCGAGGGCGGAGGCACCCTGGTGCGGCTGGCCGCCGTCGAGGTGCTGGTCATGTTCGTGACGTTCGGCCTGGCCACGGCGCTGGGCCGGACGCCGCCGCCGCTGGAGGTCGCGGCCCAGCCGTCGACCACCGAGCTGCTGATCGGCTACGACCTCGACCGGGCGCTGACCCCGCTCGGGGTGTTCACGGAATGGCGGTTCAATCTGGTCTTCGGGGTGGCGGCGCTGGTGCTGGCCGCGCTGTACGTCGCGGGTGTGCGGCGGGTGCGGGCGCGGGGAGACGCCTGGCCGGTCGGCCGTAGTGTGGCCTGGCTGGCGGGGTGCGCGACGCTGCTGCTGGCCACGTCGTCGGGACTGGGCCGATACGCGCCGGGCATGTTCAGCATCCACATGATCGTGCACATGCTGCTCGGCATGGTCGTGCCGGTGCTGCTGGTGCTCGGCGGGCCGGTGACCCTGGCGCTGCGGGCGCTGCCGCCTGCGGGCAGGCAGCGGCCACCGGGGCCCCGTGAATGGCTGCTCGCGCTCGTCCACTCCCCGCTCGCGCGGTTTCTGACGAACCCGATCGTCGCCCTGGTGATCTTCGTCGGCTCCTTCTATGGGCTGTACTACTCGGAGCTGTTCGACAGCGCGCTGAACCTGCACTGGGCACACCTGGCGATGAACGCGCACTTCCTGCTCGCCGGGTACGTGTACTTCTGGCCGATCATCGGGATCGATCCGGCCCCCCGGTCGCTGCCGCATCTCGGCAAGCTCGGGTTGCTGCTGGCGTCGGTGCCGTTCCACGCCTTCTTCGGCGTGATCCTCATGAACATGCAGACCGTGATCGGCCAGGACTTCTACCGCGCGATCGATCTGCCGTGGGTGGACGACCTGCTCACCGACCAGCAACTGGGAGGCGGCATCGCCTGGGCGTCCGGTGAGCTGCCGGTACTGGTGGTCATGATCGCCCTGCTGGTGCAGTGGACACGGGCCGACGACCGGGAGGCCCGGCGCAGGGACCGGCGCGAGGACGCGGGCGGTGACACCGAGCTCGCGGCCTACAACGCGATGCTGCGGCAGCTGGCCGACCAGGGCCGTCGGAGGGACTGACGGCCACCCGTGGCGCACGGCGGGTGACGCAGCATGAGGTGGGGTGAGGGAGCCACCGGGCTCGCTCTACGATCGGGGTATGGCCGAGTTCATCTACACCATGAAGAAGGTGCGCAAGACCGTCGGCGAGAAGGTCATTCTCGACGACGTCAGCACCGCGTTCTACCCCGGCGCCAAGATCGGCGTGGTGGGGCCGAACGGCGCGGGCAAGTCCACCGTTCTCAAGATCATGGCGGGGCTCGACCAACCGAGCAACGGGGAGGCGTTTCTCCAGCCCGGCGCGAGTGTGGGCATCCTGCAGCAGGAGCCGCCGCTGAACGAGGACAAGACGGTGCGCGGCAACGTCGAGGAGGGCCTCGGCGAGATCAAGGTCAAGCTCGACCGGTTCAACGAGATCGCCGAGCTGCTGGCCACCGACTACAGCGACGCCCTGATGGAGGAGATGGGCAAGCTGCAGGAGGACCTCGACCATGCCGACGCGTGGGAGCTGGACTCGCAGCTGGAGCAGGCCATGGACGCGCTGCGCTGCCCGCCGGGGGGCGAGCAGGTGACCCACCTCTCGGGCGGTGAGCGCCGCAGGGTCGCGCTCTGCAAGCTGCTGCTGTCGAAGCCCGATCTGCTGCTGCTCGACGAGCCGACCAACCATCTGGACGCCGAGAGCGTGCTCTGGTTGGAGCAGTTCCTCGCGAACTATCCCGGCGCCGTCCTCGCCGTCACCCACGACCGGTACTTCCTGGACAACGTGGCGCAGTGGATCATGGAGCTCGACCGGGGCCACGTCGAGGGCTACGAGGGCAACTACTCCACCTACCTGGAGAAGAAGCGCGAGCGGCTGGCCGTGCAGGGCAAGAAGGACGCCAAGCTCGCCAAGCGGCTGCAGAAGGAGCTGGACTGGGTCCGCTCGAACGCCAAGGCGCGCCAGACGAAGTCCCGGTCGCGCCTGGATCGCTACGAGCAGATGGCGGCCGAGGCGGAGAAGACGCGGAAGCTGGACTTCGAGGAGATCCAGATTCCGCCCGGGCCCCGGCTGGGTAACGTCGTGGTCGAGGTCGAGCACCTCAACAAGGGGTTCGACGACCGCCTGCTGATCGACGACCTCACGTTCACGCTGCCTCGTAACGGCATCGTCGGCGTGATCGGCCCCAACGGCGTCGGCAAGACGACGCTGTTCAAGACGATCGTGGGCCTTGAGCAGCCCGACTCGGGTACGGTCAAGATCGGTGACACCGTCAAGCTGTCCTATGTGGACCAGCAGCGGGCCGGGATCGACCCCGACCGGACGGTGTGGCAGGTCGTGTCCGACGAACTCGACTACATCCACGTCGGCCAGACCGAGATGCCGTCGCGCGCCTACGTGAGCGCGTTCGGTTTCAAGGGCCCCGACCAGCAGAAACCCGCCGGAGTGCTCTCGGGCGGCGAGCGCAACCGCCTGAACCTCGCGCTGACGCTCAAACAGGGCGGCAACCTGATCCTGCTGGACGAGCCGACCAACGACCTCGATGTCGAAACGCTCGGTTCGCTGGAGAACGCGCTGGAGGAGTTCCCCGGCTGCGCCGTGGTGATCTCCCACGACAGGTGGTTCCTCGACCGGGTCGCGACCCATATTCTCGCCTGGGAAGGTACCGACGAGAACCCGGCGAAGTGGTTCTGGTTCGAGGGCAACTTCGAGGGCTACGAGAAGAACAAGGTCGAGCGGCTCGGCGCGGACGCGGCACGGCCACATCGGGTGACTCATCGGAAACTGACCCGCGACTGACGTCGTCACCTGGCCGCGAGGCCACGGCGCCATGCTGCACCGGCGCCGCGCGAGCGACGTCAGTGAGCCCCCGGAAGCCGACAGTTGAGGACAGACCCAGTGGCGACCACTGAGCAGACAGGCGCAAGAGCGGCAGGCGGCAGGCGGGCGAGTGCTCCCGGCGGTGAGGGCCTGCCCTCGGTGGAGCGGCTGGTGCAGCGCGCGTCGGGCCTGCAGGTCAGGGCCCCCGAGGTGGCGCTCGTGCTCGGTGAGCGGGCGGCGGCCGTGGCCGAGACGGCTGGGGCCAACGAGCTGTGGGTGCGGGCGGAGAGTCTCGCCGTGCAGGCCAAGGTGCGGCTCGGTCACCGTGCCTCCGCCGTGGGCAGGGCGGTGACCGCGCTGCGGGCCGCCGAGGACGCAGGGCACCCCGTCATCGCGGCCCAGCTGCGTACGGACCTGGCCGTGTGCGCGCGGTCGCTGGGCGCTCCACTCACGGGTCTGGCACTGCTGCGACCGGTGCTGACCGTGAACGGCCTTTCGTCGGTGCAGCGGGCCACGGCTCTGTGTCACCTCGTCGGCTGTCTCGGCACGTTCGGCCGGAAGGTCGAGCTGGATCGGGTGCTGATGGAGGGCGACCGGCTGATCTCCCGGGACTCGCAGCTGTCCGGGGACGACCGGCAGCTGGCACGGGCGCTGCTGCGGGTGGGCGTCTCGGCCCATCGTCGTCGCCACGGCGATCTCGTGAGTGCCGCCGACGCGGCCCGGACGGGGCTCGGGTTCCTGACGGAGCTGGACGACGCCGGTGCCGACGGCGGGCTGGCGCGCGTGCGACTGGTGCTGGAGCTGGTGTGCGCGCTGCTCGACCGGGGCGACGGCGAGCTGGCGCTGGAGGTGGCCGAGCCGCTGCTGTCCGAACCCGAGCGGGCGGCGGCCGTCGCCCCGCTGGGCTGGCTGCGGATGGCCATCGCCACGCGGGTCCACCTGGTGAACGGGTCGGCCGAGACGGCGGCGCGGACCCTGCGTGACGCCGTTCATAGCACCGGCAGGCACGGGCTCTACGCGCTGACGTCGCGGCTGTGGCTGGAGCTCGCCCACGTCGAGGAACGCATCGGCCAGGCGAGCGAGGCCATCCAGTGCCTGTACCGCGCGCGCTCGGCCGAGCACCTGCACACCCGGGTCAGCAGCCAGGCCAGGGCCCTGCTCACGGGAGTGTTCGGCACGGGGGAACAGGCCCCGGTCGATCTCGCGGAGATGGTCGCGGCCGCCGCGCAGGCCGCGTCGGCCCAGCCACCCGCACAGCGGAGTTCGCCCGAAACCCAATCGGAAGCACCGGCACCGGAGACACCGGAGGCTCGCGGTGGCAGGCGCCGGGCCGACGAGCGGGACGGAAACTCGCGTCCCCGGGTGGTGTTGCCCATGCTGCGGCGCTCCCCGCCGGGCCGGGAGCAGCAGGCTCCCTCGGCGCAGCCACCCGCGCCGCGAACGAGCGCCGAGGAGGTCTCCGCCACGGAGGTCACCGCCGTGACGCCGATCATCACCGACGACACCGCGCCGCCGCGCCCGAAGCGCCGCAGGCGCAAGCCCGAGCCGGACTCGGCCGACGCGGCCCAGACAGCACAGGCAGCGCAGGCGGCACAGGCAGCGCAGGCGGCGCAGGCAGCGCAGGCGGCGCAGGCAGCGCAGACCGGGCAGCCTGCGCATGAGACGCCGGAGAAGGCGGTAGCCGACCCGGCCGACCCGGGCGGCGCGGAACGCGGCGGGGGCACCGACGAGGACACCACCCGCTCGCGGGAGCCGTCACCCGCCGAGCCCGACTCGGCCACGTGGGACGTCGGCAAGCCGCCGTTCACAGCGCCGACCACCCGGCACGACTCCGAGCACGGGTCCGTGGCCGCCCGGTCGGTGCTCGACCGCCTCGGTATCTCCCCCGGCGCGAGCGGGGGTCGCCGTCGTGCCGCCGACGGCGAGCACAACGGCACGGGCGAGCCGGGCCGCCGCGAGGACGGCTCCGGTTCCGCCGCGCGGAGGGAGGGCACCGGGAGCACGTCCGTGCCTGCCGCGGACGGTGACGGGTGGCTGCCCCGGTTGAAGCTGCCGCCCTCGCTGGCTCCGTTGTCCGAACAACTTCCGTCGCAGGACTCCGAACCGGCTGACGCGGAGCGGGAGCAGGCGCGCAACGCCGCCGCCGAGCACACGGAGCAGTTCTCCGACCCCGGTCCCGCCTACGGCGCACCCACCGACGACCCGCCGGCGGACGCGGGCCTGGCCGAGCTGCTGGCGCGAGCGCTGGCCGAACACCAGGCCGGCACGTCGAGTGCTGCTGCCCTGGTGCGGCGACTCGGCGTCGAGGACGAGCAGCCGCGCGTCAACGGCAGGCACCGCGGCGACGGGTAGGTCCTCACCCCGTCGAGGGGGTGATCCCGCGCCGCGCGGACGGCATGTGACCATAGCCGTGAGAGGCGTGACGTTGGGGTCTAGCCAGGACAGTGGAGACTTGGGTTGCCTGAGATGAAGTCGACCGGAACACCGACCCACCCCGGCACCGAGGACGGGCACACCGACCTGGCCGGACGAGCGCGCAGCCCGGAGCAAATCCGCGACGAACTGGTGGAGGCCGCCGCCGCGCAGGCCCCGGACATCGCCGAGCTGGTGCGGTTGTACTACCGGCTCGTGCCCGCCGAGGAGATCCTCGGCGACGACCCCACCGACCTCGTCGGGGCGGTTCGTGCGCACCTCGACCTCGCCGGGCAGCGCGTGCCCGGCAGGCCGGTGGTCCGGCTGTTCAACCCCAACGCCGCGCACGACGGCTGGGCCCGCGAGGCCACGGTGGTCCAGGTCGTCACGGACGACATGCCCTACCTGGTGGACTCGGTGGCGGCCGAGCTGTCGCGCAGCGGTGTTCAGGTGCAGCGCATCGTGCATCCCATCGTGGTGGTCAGCCGCGACGTCACCGGGACACTGCAGGAAGTGCATCCGAAGGCCGACGTCGCGGATCCTCCGCCGAGTGCCTCCGCCGAGTCGTGGATGTATCTGGAGATCGATCCCATCGGCGATCCCGCCAGGGCGCGGGACCTCGACAACCGGCTGGGCGCGGTACTGAGCGACGTCCGCGAGGTCGTCGAGGACACCGACAAGATGCGGCAGGCGGCGACCGGTATCGCCGCCGCGCTGGACGAGCGTCCCCCGCCGCTGTCCGAGGAGGAGGTCGGCGAGGGCGCGGCGCTGCTGCGCTGGCTGGCCGACGGACACTTCACGTTCCTCGGCTATCGGCACTACGAGGTGGTTCCGGAGTCGGAGACCGGCGACGAGCCCGTTCTGCGGGCCGTGCTGGCGACCGGGCTGGGGGTGCTGCGGCAGGACAGCTTCACCGCCCGCAGTCTCACGACCGGGCCGGACACCGCGTCCCGGGTCCTGTCCCCGACGTTGCTGGTGCTGACCCACGCCAGCTCACCGTCCACTGTGCATCGGCCGATTTTCCCGTACTACGTGGGAATCAAGACGTTCGACGACGCGGGCCGGGTCACGGGGGAGCACCGCTTCCTCGGCATGTTCACTTCGTCGGCACTGCACGAGGACGTGCTCGACATCCCGGTGGTGAACCGCCGGGTGCGGGAGGTCATTCGCCGGGCCGGGTTCCCGATGGCGTCGTACTCGGGCCAGCGCATGCTGGAGGTGCTGCAGAACTGGCCACTGGCCGATCTGCTGTCGGCCGACTCGGACTCGCTGTACGCGACCGCGACGGGGGCCATCACGTTGGCCGACCGCCGCAGGCTGCGGTTGTTCCTGCGCAGGGACCCGTACGGCCGGTTCTACTCGTGCCTGGTCTTCCTGCCGCGCGACCGGTACACGACGCGGTCGCGGCTGGCCATGCAGCGGGTGCTGCTCGACGAACTGGACGGCACGTCGCTGGAGTACAGCACGCGGCTCGGTGAGACGCTGCTCGCGCAGATCCACTTCACGGTCCGCACCGAGCCCGGTGCCGACGGCGAGCCCGACACGCTGCGCATCCAGGAACGGCTCAACGAAGCCGTCCGGACCTGGGACGACTCGCTGGTCGAGGCGATCCTGGCCGAGCGGAGGGCGCGGGCGAACAACGGCAAGGCGGTGACGCTGGCCGGTGAGGAGTCCGCCACCGAGCAGGCGCAGCGCTTCGCGTCGGCGTTCCCCGAGGCGTACAAGGAGGACTTCGACGCCGCGACGGCGCTCGCCGACCTGCGGCGCCTGGAAGGGCTCGGCGGGGACGACGCGCTGGACATGTCGTTCTACCTGCCCGCCGACGCGGAGCCCGGACAACGCCGGTTCAAGCTGTACCTGCGCGAGGGCGTGACGCTGTCGACGTTGCTGCCGATGTTGCAGCGCATGGGCGTCGTGGTGGTGGACCAGCGGCCGTACGAGGTCCAGACCGAGGACGGCCACCAGTGCTGGATCTACGACTTCGGGCTGCGGATCGACCCGAAGGTGCTCGCCGAGCTGGGAGAGGCCGCCGAGGAGGACCTGCGGGTCCGGTTCCAGGAGGCGTTCGCGGCCGCGTGGCACGGTCTCGCGGAGACGGACGGGTTCAACGCGCTGGTGCTGCGCGCGGGGCTCACGTGGCGGCAGGTCGCGGTGCTCCGGGCCTATTCGCGTTACCTGCGCCAGGCGGGCTCGCCCTACTCGCAGGACTACATCGAGGCCGCGGTGCTGGCGCACACCGAGATCGCCAGGGCACTGGTCCGGCTCTACGAGGTGCGCTTCGCGCCGGAGCGGGACAGCGCTCACCGCGCCGAGGACGCCGATGCCCAGGTCGCCGACATCAACGCGCTCGTCGACGCGGTGACCAGTCTGGACACCGACCGCATCCTGCGGCGGCTGCTGTCGGTGATCGTGGCGACGCTGCGGACGAACTACTGGGTGACCGACGCGGACGGGGAGTACCGGCCGTACCTGGCGTTCAAGCTCGACCCGCAGCGGGTGCCGGACCTGCCGGAACCCCGGCCCGCGTACGAGATCTTCGTGTACTCGCCCAGGGTGGAGGGGGTACACCTGCGCTTCGGGTCGGTGGCGCGGGGCGGCCTGCGGTGGTCGGACCGCCGTGAGGACTTCCGCACCGAGGTGCTGGGGCTGGTCAAGGCGCAGGCGGTGAAGAACGCCGTGATCGTGCCCGTGGGCGCCAAGGGCGGGTTCGTGGTCAAGCAGCCGCCGTCGGCGACCGGCGACCCGGGTATCGACCGCGAGTACCAGCAGCGGGAGGGCATCGCCTGCTACCGCATGTTCATCTCCGGCCTGCTGGACCTCACCGACAACCTCGTGGACGGCGTCACCGTGCCCGCGACGGACGTGGTGCGCTACGACGGTGACGACAACTACCTGGTCGTGGCCGCGGACAAGGGCACGGCCACGTTCTCCGACATCGCGAACGAGGTCGCGGCGGGCTACGGGTTCTGGCTGGGCGACGCGTTCGCCTCGGGCGGCTCACGTGGCTACGACCACAAGGCCATGGGCATCACGGCCAAGGGCGCGTGGGAGAGCGTCCGGCGCCACTTCCGCGAACTGGGCAAGGACACCCAGCGCGAGGACTTCACGGTCGTCGGTGTCGGCGACATGGCTGGTGACGTCTTCGGTAACGGGATGCTGCTCTCTGAGCACATCCGGCTCGTGGTGGCGTTCAACCACCTGCACGTGTTCCTCGACCCCGATCCGGACGCGGCGGCCTCGTACCGGGAGCGCGAGCGGCTGTTCGCGCTGCCCCGGTCGTCCTGGGAGGACTACGATCGCTCGCTGATCAGTGAGGGCGGCGGGATCTATCCGAGGTCGGCGAAGACGATCCCGGTCAGCCCGCAGGTCCGGCGTGCGCTCGGACTCGCCGACGACGTGTCGACGATGTCACCGGCCGAGCTGATCCGGGCGGCGTTGCTGGCGCCGGTGGATCTGCTGTGGAACGGCGGAATCGGGACGTATGTCAAGGCGAGCGGCGAGAGCCACGACGAGGCGGGCGACAAGGCCAACGACGCGGTGCGCGTCAACGGTGGCGAGCTGCGCGTGAAGGTCGTCGGCGAGGGCGGCAACCTCGGCTTCACGCAGCGGGGCCGCATCGAGTTCGCCCGGCACGGCGGCAAGATCAACACCGATGCGCTCGACAACTCGGCCGGGGTCGACTGCTCCGACCACGAAGTCAACATCAAGATTTTGCTCGACCAGCTTGTGGCCAGCGGAGAGCTGGACGAGGACCGGCGGAACACGCTGCTGGAGGACATGACCGGCGAGGTCGGCGAGCTGGTGCTGGCCGACAACTACCGGCAGAACACCGTGCTCGGGGTCAGCCGGGCGCACGCCGCTCCCATGCTGTCGGTCCACCGCAGGGTGGTCGCGGCGCTGGAGGAGAAGGGCGCGCTCGACCGCGAGCTGGAGGCGCTGCCGAGCGAGTCCGAGTTCGCCGCCCGCGAGAAGGACGGCGAGGGGCTGAGCTCGCCCGAGCTCGCGACCCTGCTCGCGCACGTGAAGCTCGACCTCAAGGACGAGATCCTCGCGAGCGACCTGCCGGACGCCGACGTCTTCGCGCGCAGGCTGCCCGAGTACTTCCCGGCGCCGTTGCGCGACGCCTTCGCCGCCGAGATCCCGAAACACCCGCTGAGCCGGCAGGTCACCACCACACTGCTGGTGAACGAGGTCGTCGACGGGGCCGGAGTGTCGTACGCGTTCCGGCTCGCGGAGGAACTGAACGCGACGGCCACCGACGCGGTGCGTGGTTTCGCGGTCGTCACCGGCGTCTACGACCTGCCCTCGGTGTGGGAGGGGATCGCCGAACTC
Organism: Saccharomonospora piscinae; assembly: GCF_005862235.1. Lineage (GTDB taxonomy): Bacteria > Actinomycetota > Actinomycetes > Mycobacteriales > Pseudonocardiaceae > Saccharomonospora > Saccharomonospora piscinae. The sequence continues at coordinate 343,635 of NZ_VCEK01000004.1, forward strand.
GACAACGTGGTCTCGACCGACGTGGCCGACACGATGGTGCTGGAGACCCGGCGCCTGCTCGACCGGGCGGCACGGTGGTTCCTCACCAACCGGCCGCAGCCGCTGGCCGTCGGCGCCGAGATCAGCCGGTTCGCCGAGCCGGTCGCCACACTGGTGCCGAAGCTGGGTGGCCTGTTGCGCGGACGGGAGGCCGACACCGTCTGCCGCGAGGCGGAGACGCTGGTGGCCGAGGGCGTGCCGGAGGATCTCGCGCGGCGGGTCTCCATGCTGTTGCCGAGCTATTCCCTGCTCGACATCGTGGAGGTCGCGGAACTGGCCGAGCGGGAGGTGGGACTGGCCGCCGAGCGCAGCCCCGAGGAGACCGCCGAGCTGTACTACGCGCTGTCCGACCACCTGGGTATGGATCGGATGCTCACGTCGGTCAACGCACTGGAACGCGGCAACCGTTGGCACGCACTCGCCCGCCTCGCCCTGCGCGACGACCTGTACTCGTCGATGCGGGCGATCACGCTGGACGCGCTGCGGCACAGCGAGCCGGACGACCACGTCGACGACAAGATCGCGCAGTGGGAGCAGGCGAACTCGTCGCGGCTGGCCCGCGCGCGGGTCACGCTGGACGAGATCGAGACCTCCGGCAGGCTCGACCTGGCGACGCTCTCGGTGGCCGTGCGGCAGATCCGCGGCACGGTCCGCTGACGTGGCGGTGTGATGAGGCAGGACAGCACGCGGTACGTGACCCTGGTGCGGCCGCGCTGGTCGGACATGGACGCCTTCGGGCACGTCAACCACGCCAGCCTGGTGACGTTGCTGGAGGAGGCCCGGGTACCGTTGCTGTTCGGTGACGGCACGGGCGGCACGGGCGGCACGGGCACAGCGCCGCCGGGCGGGCTCGCGGACTTCGCGAAGGGCATCGTGGTGGTGCGCCTGCGCGTGGACTACCGGGCACCGATCGTGGTCGACGGCAGCGCGGTGCGCGTCGAGATCGCGCTCGCCGACCTGCGCCACGCCTCCTTCACGCTCGACTACCGCGTGCGCGGTGGCTCCGCGGCGCATGATCCACTGGCGGCGACCGCGGCGACGGTGCTCGCGCCCTACGACCTCGATCGAGGGCGACCGCGCAGGCTGACCGTCGCCGAGCGGGCGTTGCTCACCGAACACGTGCCGAGCGGAGGACAGGCGTGACTGAGCTACGGATTCCTGACGCGGGAGACCGGGAGAGCCTGGGCGCGTTCGTCGCGCGGGCGGTGCGGCTCGACGCGCAGGCGCTGGTCCGCCTGCGCCGCCGGGACGAATCGGTGGTCGAGGTCTGGGCGAGCACGCCCTTCGAGGTGCTGGTCACCAGGGCCGTCGTCGGCGAGTTGAGCCCCTCGGACATCACCGTGTCCGGGAACGAACTGCTCGCCGCGCTCACCGTCGCCCGCAGCGACCGGATGGACCCCGGCCCGTCGCGGGATCTGCTGTGGCGCTCCGAACTGCCGGCGGGCGGTGAGTGGCGAGCCGTCGACGACCTGCCGGTTCCGGTGATCAGCGACCTCGCCGACCGGGGTGTGGAACTGGCCCGCGACAACGTGGGGCCGCAGGGCACTCCGCCCGTGTCGCTGCTGGACCAGAACGTGCTGACGGTTACGGGCTCCGACGTCGAGGTGACGGTGCCGATGCGGTGCCTGCTCGCGCTGTCGGGCATGGGGTTCGTGAACTCGTCGCTGTCCGGCGACGTCGTGCGCGTGTCGGCCACGGACACGTGGTTGCGGCTCGACGCGCGCTACGGCGCGGTGCTGCGTCGTCGCCGGGCGTTGCTGCCGCTGCTGTTCTGAGTCGTGTCCGCATCGTGCCGCGCAAACACGGCTACCTAACCTGCGGACACGGCTACCTAACCTGCGGACACGGCCTGCCAGAAGTTCGCTCCGAGCCGGCTGATTCGCAGGGTGTGGCGCACAGACGTGGGCCCTCGGCCGTGACGGGGGAGCTCGCCGGTCAGGGCATCATCTCGCGCAGGTGCTCGATCTCCGCGTTCTGCGTGGTCACGACCTCCTGTGCCATGGCCAGCGCGCGGGGTTCCAGGCCGTCGGGCAGGTAGTCCTCGGCCATCGTGAGGGCACCCTCGTGGTGCGTGATCATGAGCTCGCAGAAGAGCCGGTCGAACTCCTCGCCCTCGGCCGCGCGTAGTGCGTCCAGCTGCTCCGGCGTCGCCATGCCGGGCATCAGGCCGTGCTGCCCGCCGTGCCCGTGCTGACCAGGGTCCGCTCCCTGCGCGTACTGGTCGAGCCACGAGCGCATCACGCCGATCTCGCCGTCCTGCGTCACTTCGATGCGCTCCGCGATGCTCTTGACCTTGGCGCTGTCGGCGCGTTCGGGCACCAGCTCGGTCATGACGAGCGCCTGCTCGTGGTGCGGGATCATCCCGAGCATGTAGTCCACGTCGGCGTCGGCCACCGCGGTCTCGGGCGCGTGCTCCGCCGCCTGCTCGCCGGGGACGACGCCGGCTTCCTCACCGGGCCCCTCCGGCACGATCACGTCGGGCCCGGACCCCTCGGCGGAGTCCGGGGAGTCGTCCTCCGCCGTGCAACCACCGAGCACCATCACGAACACGGCCAGTCCGGCCGCCAGGCCACCACGCATGCGAGTAAGGGAACCGGGGGACACCCGGTCGCGTCAAGCCGTCACCCTCGGCAACCACAAAAACCGTCCATTCGTCGCTATCCCCGGGGGCCGCTGCGTGACCACAATGACTCGATTGTTCACCGCCCGGATGGGGGAGAGGAGAACAGAGAGTGAACACAATTCGGAGACGTGGACGGCTGGGCGTGGTCCTGGCCGGAGCCGCCGCGCTCGTCGTCACAGGACTCAGTGCGCCCGCAGCGGCCCAGAACGACATTCCCGACGTGGACGAGGTGGTCCACAGCAAGAACATCGGGCACGTCGCGAACCTGCCGAAGGAAGGCCCGTTCGAGGGACAGGACGCCTTCAACAGTGACATCGCGTTCACGAAGGGCCACGCGATCGTCGGCAACTACAACGGCTTCACGATCTACGACGTGCGCAGGCCCAACAACCCCAGGGTCGTGAGCCAGGTGCTGTGCCCCGGCGGGCAGGGCGACGTCTCGGTGTCGGGTGACCTGCTGTTCGTGTCCACCGACTACGCCCGCACCAACGACTCCTGCACGAGCGAGGCGGCGCCCGCGTCGAACCCGGACTCCTGGGAGGGCATGAAGGTCTTCGACATCAGCGACCTCGCCAACCCGGAGTACGTCTCCGCCGTGCGCACCGACTGCGGTTCGCACACGCACACCATGGTGCCCGCGCCCGAGCGGGGCTCGGTTCTGCTCTACGTGTCGTCGTACTCGCCGGCTCCGGACCTGCCGAACTGCCAGCCGCCGCACGACAAGGTGTCGATCGTCGAGGTCCCGACCGAGCGCCCGCAGGACGCGAAGCTGGTGTCCGAGCCGGTGCTGTTCCCCGAGGGCGGCAACTCCGGCGACGGCTACTCGCGGCAGACCACGGGATGCCACGACCTGACCGCGTACCCGGAGAAGGACCTCATGGCGGGGGCCTGCATGGGTGACGGCATCCTCGTCGACATCAGCGACCGGATGAACCCGAAGGTCGTCGAGCGCGTGCAGGACAACACCAACTTCGCGTTCTGGCACAGTGCCACCTTCAACAACGAGGGCACGAAGGTCGTGTTCACCGACGAGCTCGGTGGCGGCGGCATGGCGACCTGTAACGAGGAGGTAGGGCCCGAGCGCGGCGCCAACGGCATCTACGACCTCACCGGCAGCGGCGACGACTCCGAGCTGGAGTTCCGCAGCTACTACAAGATCCCGCGCCACCAGGGCGAGACCGAGAACTGCGTGGCCCACAACGGGTCGCTGATCCCGGTCGAGGGCCGCGACATCATGGTGCAGGCCTGGTACCAGGGCGGGGTGTCCGTGTGGGAGTTCACCGACTCGGACAAGCCGGAGGAGATCGCCTACTTCGAGCGCGGCCCGCTGTCGGACACCGAGAACATCACGGCGGGATCGTGGTCGGCGTACTACTACAACGGCCGGATCTACTCGTCCGACATCCAGAAGGGTTTCGATGTGCTGCACATCAGGGACCCGAGGACCGCACCCGCGAACTCGGTGCGCTTCGACGAGTTCAACGCGCAGACCCAGCCGTCCTACGGAAAGGGACGCTGAGCTGACGACGTGAGCTGACCGAGGGCCCCGGCACGCCGAGCGCGAGCCGGGGCCCTCGGCTCAATCCCAGCTGTTCATCAGGGAGTGGGCTGCCATCTCCAGGTAGTTCCAGAGCTGGGTGCGGTGCGGTTCCGTGATGCCGCACTCGTCCACCGCGATCCGCATGGCGCGCAGCCAGGCGTCCCGCTCGATCGGGCCGATCTTGAACGGCATGTGCCGCATCCGCAGCCGGGGATGGCCCCGCCGGTCCGAGTAGGTGTGCGGGCCGCCCCAGTACTGCATGAGGAACAGCCTCAGGCGCTCCTCGGCGGGCCCGAGATCCTGCTCGGGATACAGGGGCCGCAGGACCTCGTCCTCGGCGACCTCGGCGTAGAACCGAGCGACGAGCTTGCGGAAGGTCTCCTCGCCTCCCACCGCGTCGTAGAACGACCCGGGTTCGGGCGGTGGGGAGTGCTGGGCATCGCTCACGTCTGTCACCTCTCCATTGTGCCGCGCGTCAGCCGGCGGCCTCGCCCTCCCGGCCGCGCATCGCTCCCAGGAAGCGACCCAGCGGCGGTTGGAAACCCTCACGTTCGAGCGCCCGCATGATCTCTGCTCGCAGCGCGCGCTGCACGGCCCACTGACGGCCGGGCCGCACCTTGGTGGTCAGCCGGAACTGGACGGCCTCCGCTGTGACGTTCTCCACGCCCAGTACCTCAGGGTCCTCCAGCACGTCGGGAGCGATGGACGCCAGTTGCGCGGCTTCCTGCGCCACCTGCTCCAGGACGGCGGTGGCCTTGGTGACGTCGGTGTCGTAACCCATCGGCACGTCCACCACGGCGACCGCGTGGCCCTGGCTGAAGTTGCCGACGCGCAGGATCTCGCCGTTGCGGACGTACCAGACCGTGCCGCCGAGGTCGCGCAGCGTCGTGATGCGCAGCCCGACCGTCTCGATGGTGCCGATGGCCTCGCCGACGTCCACGACGTCACCGACGCCGTACTGGTCCTCCAGCATCATGAAGATGCCGGACAGGAAGTCCCGCACGAGGTTCTGCGCACCGAAACCGATGGCCACACCCACGATCCCGGCCGAGGCGAGAATCGGAGCGAGGTTGATGCCCAGCTCGCCCAGGATGAGGACGAACGCCAGGCCGAACACGACCACACTGGTGATCGACTTGAGGACCGAGCCGATCGTCTGGGCTCGCTGCCTCCGCCGTTCCAGCACGACCGGCCCGAGCATCTCCGGAGCACGGTCCTTCAGGGGTCGCAGCAGCGCGGGCAGTTTGCCCCCGCCGTCCGCCGGTGTGCGCGTGAGGCGGTCGATCAGTTTGCGGACGGCATAGCGGATGATCACGGCGCCGATCAGGATCAGCAGGATCGCCAGTGGGCGCGCCACGAGCCAGTCGGCCGAGGCCGCCAGCCACTCGTTACCCGTGATCTCCCAGACCTGGTAGCACCAGGTGCCCTTGTCGGCGACGCACGCGGGCTGCTCGCTGAGGAACTGTTCCACCGCTGCTCGGCACTCCCTCCATGATGTGACACAGCACACGGCCGGTTGGGCCGGGGGGCCTCGATCGGGGTGTGTGGGCCGGAAAGTTGACGCCCGCCACCGTACCGAGCCGTCTCTCGTGGCAGAACGCACGTGCGTGACCGGTGGTGTTTGTGGTCGACTAGGGCTGCACCGGTGGAGGTGGTCGCGTGCCAGACCGACAACCCAGCCCCGACGGCGTGCGGTCCCGGCAGCCTGCCGGGACCACGCCGGAGATGATCACGACCTGCGTTCCGGCGAACGCGGCTGTGACCGGCCTGCCGACCGCGGGCCCGCCCGCCAGGGTGGCCAGGGCCGCGCGGGCGGTGGCCCGGCGGCGTGGTGAGCCTCCCGACACCGGCGGCCCGGCAACGACAGGGCCGGGGCTGGGCAGGCGGAGGGTGTTGCTGCTCAACGCCACGTTCGAACCGCTCACGGCGCTACCGCTTCGGCGCGCCATCGTGCTCTTGGTCTGCGGCAAGGCGGAGGTCGTTCACGAGGACCCCACGGGCCTGCGGCTGCACTCGGCCACGATGAGCGTGGACGTACCGTCGGTGATCCGGCTCAGCACCTACGTGCGGGTACCCTACCGAGCCCAGGTTCCGCTCACCCGGGCGGGCCTGATGCACCGGGACCGGTTCCGGTGCGCCTACTGCGGCGGCAAAGCGGAGACCGTCGACCACGTGGTGCCGCGCAGCCGGGGTGGTGCGCACTCGTGGGAGAACTGCGTCGCGTGCTGCGCACGGTGCAACCATCGCAAGGCGGACCGGCTGCTGACCGAGCTGGGCTGGGTGTTGCGTGTCGTGCCGAGGGAGCCGCACGGGCCGCACTGGAAGCTGCTCGCGCACGCCAGGGAGAGCGACCCGCTGTGGCGGCGCTATCTCGGAGCGCCTGCCGCGTGAGTCCGGGGCGCGGGCCGTCGAGCGCCTGAGCCTCAACTGGTGACGCGCGTGCCCGCTGTCACCCGCGTGCCGCGCGTGACCCGGGTACCGCGGGTGACGCGGGTGCCGGCAGTGACCCTGGTGCCGCGCGTGACCCGGGTACCGCGGGTGACGCGGGTGCCCGCTGTCACCCTGGTGCCGCGCGTCACCCGGGTGCCACGGGTGACGCGAGTGCCGCAGGTAACGCGAGTGCCGCACGTGACGCGGGTACCGCGAGCGACGGAGTGGGCCTCGGGGGTGGGAACGCTCGAAATGGTGAACATGGCAGGTCCTCCTGTGACCGAATGGTGACCTGGTAGCGGTGGGGGGCGGGGCGCAAGGCCCGTACAGGTGAAAAACGTACGAGTGATTGCGGTGCCGAACAAGGTCATGAAGGCGGGTGCCCCCGCACGTACGTGGAATTGCAACCTTTCGCGAGCAAGCTATCCGCTCATCGTGGGATGATCGACACGGCAAGCGGGTGACGCGGGGGCCGGATCGCACCCCGTGCTCGCCGACGGTTCTCGGCGCTTCACCGTGGCAGGTGAGGCGCCTGTGCGCCCGGTCGGATACCCTGCGGCCGTGAGCATCCTCGAGACGATCCTGGTCTTCGTGGCGATACCACTGGCCATCTACGGCTTCTTCGCTCTGGTGACGCTGCGGTCGAAGTTCGCCAGCCGCCCCCGCTACCGGCCAGGACAGGCATGGGACTATCCACCGGCGTGGTGGACCGCCAACCCGGAGGGTGCGGGCGAGCACCACTCGGGCGACGCCGACGGCGACGCCACCCCGTCCACGGTCCGAGGAGGTGCCAGTGGGAACTGGTGAACTGACCCGCGAGAGCCCGTCCACCGGGTTGGAGGGCACGGAGCTCCAACCGGGCGCCGCGGTCACGGCGAGCGGCCGACTGTCCGTGGCGCAGATGTACGAGCCGGCTACTCCGTCCGGGCCCTTCACGACGGCGCAGCTGGCGCGCCTCGACGAGGCCCTGACCCTGGCCAGCAGGGAGACCGAGCTCCACTTCAGCATCTATCTCGGTGAGCTCGGAGACGAGCCGCGCACGGGAGCGGAGTCGCTGCACGACACGCTCGGCGCGACCGGTGACGACGCCGTGCTGATCGCGGTGTCGCCGGGTGAACGCGCCGTCGAGGTGGTCACCGGCGCCCGCGCGTTGCAACGCCTCTCCGATCGCGGCGCGAAGCTCGCCGTCATGAGCATGGTCGCCTCCTTCAAGGAGGGCGATCTGATCGGTGGGCTGGTCAGCGGCCTGCGCATGATGGCCGACCAGGCTGGCTCGCCGCCCCGCGGCTGACAGCGCCACGAACACGACGAAGGCCGCCGCCCCACCCGGGACGGCGGCCTTCGTCATCACTGCCGAGTCAGCTCTCGTCGAAGCGCCGGGCCGCCAGCGCCCGCACGACCCCCGCGCGGCCCTCGGTCACCAGGCGCCGCAACGCGGCCGCGTGTGCCCCTTCCAGCCAGGCGTCGGCCGCTGTGATGCCGCCCTGCGACACCTCCCACGACGGGTACAGGCCAAGCACCGTCGGCTGAGCCCGCTCGCTGGAGCGGCGGCCCCACACCTCGTCGAGCATGTCGAAGTAGCGCTGTGTGTAGTCGCCGAGCAGGTGCTTCTGCGCCGGATGCGAGAAGCCCGCGATGACGGCCTCGTTGACCGCGTTCGGCGACTCGTCGTCGTAGACGGCACGCTCCCAGGCCGCCGCCTTGGACTCCGGCGTCGGCCGGAGTGCCCGCGCGCGTTCGGCGTGCCTGCGCCCGGTCGCCGTGTCGTCGCGCCGCAGCTCGGCGTCGATCTCGGGGGCACCGGCGCGGCCGTGGGCGACGAGGGCGTGCAGCAGCCGCCACCGCAGGTCGGTGTCCACCGTCAGGCCGGCCAGCGGCGCGCTGCCGTCCAGCCAGCCGGACAGGGCGTCGAGCGCCGCCGCGTCGAGCACGGCGCCGGCGAGTGAGTTGACGAACGCGAGTTGGTGGTCCGAACCCGGTTCGGCCGCGCGGGCCAGCTCCAGCAGCCGGGCGGTGAACGACGGCCAGCCCTGCTCGGCGGCCCAGGACGGCTGTGCGTAGGAGTTCAACGCCGTCTGGGTCTGGAGCAGCAGCCGCTGCACGACCCCGACCTCGGTCTCGGCGTGGATGCCACGGAGCACGAGCGTGACGAAGTCGCGGGCCTTGAGTTCGGCCTGGCGCGTCATCTCCCAGGCCGCCGACCAGCAGAGGGTGCGCGGCAGCGGATCGGTGATGTCGGCGATGCGGTCGACGAGGGTCGTCAGGGACGTGGTGTCGAGTCGCATGGCGCAGTAGGTGAGGTCGTCGTCGTTGACGAGGACGAGCGCCCCGGCCGGGACACCGACGAGGTCACCGACCTCGGTCTGCTGGCCGGTGATGTCGAGTTCGACGCGGTGGGTGCGGGTGAGGGTGCCCGTGCCGGTGTCGTCGTAGACGCCGACGGCGATGCGGTGGGTGCGGTACTCACCCTCCCCGGGTTCGGCCCCGGTCTGGGTGACGGTGAAGCTGCGGTAGTTCCCGTCGTCGTCGAGTTCGTAGTGGGGGCGCAGGGTGTTGAGCCCGGTGGTCTGCAGCCATTGCGCGCTCCACCAGGACAGGTCGCGCCCGGATGCCTCTTCGAGTGCGGCGAGCAGGTCGGCGAGGGTGGCGTTGCCGTAGGCGTGTTTGGCGAAGTAGACCTTGAGCGCGGCGAGGAAGTTGTCGAGTCCGACGTAGGCCACGAGTTGCTTGAGGACGCTGGCGCCCTTGGCGTAGGTGATGCCGTCGAAGTTGACCTCGACCGCGTGCAGGTCGACGATGTCGGCGGCGATGGGGTGGGTGGAGGGGAGCTGGTCCTGGCGGTAGGCCCAGGACTTCTCGATGTTGGCGAAGCTGGTCCAGGCTCCGGTGTACTCGGTGGCTTCGGCCTGGGCGAGCACGCTGGCGAAGGTGGCGAAGGACTCGTTGAGCCAGAGGTCGTCCCACCAGCGCATGGTGACCAGATCGCCGAACCACATGTGCGCCATCTCGTGGAGCAGTGTCTCGGCGCGGCGTTCGTAGGCGTAGCGGGTGACGCGGCTGCGGAAGACGTAGTCCTCAAGGAAGGTCACCGCGCCGGCGTTCTCCATGGCACCGGCGTTGAACTCGGGCACGAACAGCTGGTCGTACTTGCTGAACGGGTAGGTCACGCCGAAGGCCTGGTGATAGAAGCCGAAGCCCTGCTTGGTCTCGGTGAACAGCCGTTCGGCGTCCATGTGCTCGGCCAGCGAGGCCCGGCAGTACAGGCCCAGCGGGATGGTCGTGTGTTCGTCGCGGTAGGTGTCGTGCCACTGCGCGTAGGGACCCGCGATGAGCGCGACCAGGTAGGTCGAGAGCCGTTCGGTGGTCTCGAACTCGACGCGCACCGCCCCGTCGGCGGTGTCCTGCCGCTGGGCCACCGCCGCGTTGGACACCACCACCCAGTCCCGGGGTGCGGTCACCGTCATCCGGTAGGTGGCCTTGAGGTCCGGCTGGTCGAAACAGGCGAACATCCGCTTGGCGTCGGCGGTCTCGAACTGGGTGTACAGGTACACCCCGCCGTCGACCGGGTCGACGAAGCGGTGCAGTCCCTCCCCGGTGTTCATGTAGCGGCAGTCGGCGCGCACCACCAGCTCGTTCGACGCCGCCAGTTCCGGCAACGCCAGCCCCTCGTCCTCGACGTACTGCGAGACGTCCAGTGCGAGGCCGTTGAGCTCAGCCTCGCTGACGTCGGCGGCCACGATGTCCACCCAGCTCGACTCGCCCGGCCGGGCGGCCGAGAACGACACCCGCGTCGAGGACGAGAACGTGCCCTGCCCGGGATTACCCCGGCCGTCGGTCAGATCGAGTGCGATGTCGTAGTGAGCGACCTCCAGGGCCTCGGCACGCTGCTGGGCCTGGACACGGGTCAGATTCGGGGCGGGCACGGGCACCTCTGCGCTTGTCGACGATGGTTCGGACGGGGACGGCGGTCGCGGCCGCCGCGTTCCCACATGTGCTGAGCGCATCCAATCATGCGCCGCGTGGTGTGGCGACGGGAACAACGCGCCCGGGCGCGCTGTTGGTCGTCACTGGGGACCCGGCTACCCGGCTCCCGGCGACACCAGTCACGGTGAGGAGAGGCGATGACGGACCGTTCCGAGCGCACGAAGGTCGACTTCTACTTCGACCCCATGTGCCCGTTCGCGTGGATCACGTCGCGATGGATTCTGGAGGTCGAGCGGCAGCTCGACATCGACCTCCGCTTTCGCGTGATGAGCCTCGCCGTGCTCAACGAGGGACGTGACCTCGACCCCGGCTACCGCGAGTTGCTGGATCAGGCGTGGGGTCCGGTCCGCGTGGCGATCGCGCTCGCCCGGGAGCACGGCGAGGAGGTGCTGCGCGACTTCTACACCGCATTCGGCACCCGCTATCACAACGAGGACACCAAGGACGTCGAGTTGGTGCTGAAGCAGGCCGTCGAGCAGGTGGGCGGCTCCCCGGACGTGTTGGCAGCGGCGGGCTCCACCGACTACGACGAGGCGCTGCGAGCCAGCCACCACGAGGGCATGGACCCGGTGGGCATGGACGTGGGCACCCCGACCCTGCACGTCGACGGCGTGGCCTTCTTCGGCCCCGTGCTCTCGTCGATCCCGAAGGGCCAGGACGCCGTCCGGGTCTTCGAGGGCGCGAGGGCGCTGGCCAGCTACCCGGACTTCTTCGAGCTCAAGCGCACCCGCACGGGGTCGCTGTCGTTCGACTGAGTTCGCCTCAGCCGGGTGCGGCGAGGGCGGCGACCGTCACGTCGGCGGGCAGTCGTGAGCGCGCCGCCGCCGCGTCCGGGCTCAGCTCACCGTTCCGCACGGCGTGGTGCAGGTCCAGCAACAGCCGCAACTCGTGGCGGCAGCGGGCGAGGAAGCCCGGTCCGACAACCTCGCCGTGACCCGGCACCACCGTGTGCGGTGCGAGGCCGAGCAGCCGGGTGAGGGCGGGCGGCCAACCGGCGAGCGTGGTGTCCGCACCGAACGACTCGGTGCCGAACGAGCCACCCGGCACGTGCTCCACGAGGTCGCCCGCGAAGACCACTCCGGTGCCGGGCACGTGGACGTACACATCGCCCCGGCTGTGGGCCGCGCCCGGATGGTCGAGCACCACGCTGCGCCCGCCGAGGTCGAGTTCGACCCTCCCGTCGACGGGCCGGTAATCCGGCACCGCGCGGTCGCGCTCGCGCAGCGCGGCCGCGCAGGCGGGATGGGCCCACACCTCGCACGGCAGGAAGGCAGGCAGGCCGTCGGCGTGGTCGAAGTGGTCGTGCGTGAGCACGACGCTCCACGGCAGTGACGTGATCTCGCGGACGGCCGCGGCGAGTTCGGCGCCCTCGTCCGGGCCCTCGCGCGTGTCCACCACCAGGCACCGTGCCGCGCCCACGACCAGGCCCACCGACAGGTCCCATCCGGCATAACGGCGCGTGAACACCCCGGGCGCGAGTTCACGCCAGCGTGGCGCGGGGACCGTTTCCGTCATGGGTGCAGCGTAGGCGGGCGGCTGCGTGGGGCGGTCGCGGAGATGGCAGACTGAGCAGCCGTGCGCGTGTACCTCGGAAGCGACCATGCCGGTTACGAGTTGAAGAACCACCTCGTCGAACACCTGCGCGGGCAGGGCCACGAGGTGACCGACGTCGGCCCCCACGTCTTCGACGCCGCCGACGACTACCCCGCGTTCTGTGTCGAGACCGCCCGCAGGGTGGTCGCCGACGAGGGCAGCCTCGGCGTCGTCATCGGCGGTTCGGGCAACGGCGAGCAGATCGCGGCGAACAAGGTCCCCGGTGCCCGAGCCGGTCTGGCGTGGAGCGTCGAGACGGCCCGGCTCACCCGCGAGCACAACCACGCGCAGCTGATCGGGGTGGGTGCCCGCATGCACACCGTCGGTGAGGCAGCCGAGATCGTCGACGCGTTCGTGACCACACCGCCGTCCGAGGACGAGCGGCACCTCCGCCGGATCAGGCAGATCACGGAGTACGAGCGCACCGGCACGCCGCCGCCGCTGCCGCGGGACTGATGCCCGAGGGACACACCCTGCACCGGCTGGCGCGGCTGCACCGGCGGCGTTACGCGGGTACGCCGGTGCGGGTGTCCAGCCCGCAGGGGCGCTTCTCCGCCGAGGCGGCCGCGCTCACCGGACAGGTCCTGACGTCGGTGGAGGCGCACGGAAAGCACCTGTTCCACCACTACGGTCCACACGGGACAGTGCATGTCCATCTCGGACTCTACGGAATGTTCACCGAGGCCGTGCTTCCGGTCGCCGAACCCGTGGGGCAGGTACGGATGCGGCTGGTGGGCAGGACGCACTTCACCGACCTGCGCGGACCCACCCGGTGCGAACTGCTGAGTGCGCCCGAGGTCGAGGCGCTCGTCGGCAGGCTGGGCCCGGACCCCCTGCGTTCCGACGCCGACCCAGACCGGGCGTGGCGGCGGGTCTGTCGCTCGCGGGCGTCGGTGGCCACTCTGCTCATGGACCAGTCGGTGGTCGCCGGAGTGGGCAACGTCTACCGGGCCGAGGTGTTGTACCGCCAGCGCGTACCCCCGGCGACGCCGGGGCGATCACTGTCGCGCGAGCGCTGGGACGCGATATGGGCCGATCTGCGTCACCTGATGGGCGAGGGTGTCAGGGTGGGCCGGATCGACACCGTCGCCGAGGAGCACCACCCCGACGTCACCGGCAGGCGACCCCGCAACGACCGGCACGGTGGCGAGGTCTACGTCTACCGCAGGGCCGGGCAGCCGTGCCTCGTGTGTGACACGCCGGTGGCCCGGACGGAACTGGCAGGCCGGAACCTGTACTGGTGTCCGGCCTGCCAGTCGGCGTGACTCGCCTAGAACCCTCCGAAGTCGCCTCCGAAGTCGCCGCCGCCGAAATCACCACCGCCGAAGTCGCCGCCGCCGAAGTCGTCACCGCCTCCGGCGTCACCTCCGTCTCCCGCGTCGCCGCCGTCACCGCTCTCCATCGCGTCCTCCTGGCCGGCGTCGTAGCCGTCTTCCCAGGCTTCGGCGCTCGGGATTCCGGCCATCCCGGAGAACATTGTGGAGAACAGCAGCATGGAGCCGAGGCCCCATGCGCCGGCGACGAGGGCGGGCTTCCACCACGGCTCGCTGTACCAGCCCTGGGGGACCGGGCGACCCGCGACGCGCCCGCCGGGGTAGTAGTGCGGGGTGTTCGACGTCGGCTGCGGCGACGCCTCGTAGTGCTGGCCCTCGACGTCGACCGACCGGTGCTCGGTCACCTTGCCCGCGCGCTCGCGTTCGGGGTCGTCGGGCAGCGCGGGACCGGGGTCGATGCCCATCGCCGTCCGTGCCGCACGGACGTAGTAGAGCCCTTCCAGCGCGGTCTGCTTGGCGAGTTGTGCCTGCTCGGCGGTTTCGGCGCGTTCCATCTCGGAACCCGCGGCGGTGTACCGCTCGCTCGCGTCGGCCAGTGCCTGCTGTGACGCCAGGTCGGTACCGGTCAGGTTCAGAACCTGCCCGCCGAGGCGTTCCACCCACCGGCGGGCGTCGGCTTTGGCGTCCTCCACCCGGCGTTGTTTGGCCTGCGCCTGGGACCGCACGAGATAGGCCGTACCGGCGACGACGATCAGCAGGAGCACGATCACCGTGATCGTGGTTCCCATGGGCTACTCCCGGGTTGTTGGATGCGCTGAAACAGACAACGCGGACAGTGTCCCAGGAGTTCCCGTGACCCGTCACCAAGCCCGGCCGACGGTGAACGAATCCGTCCAGATGTGCTGCAGTTTGACCACGTCGCCCGGTTCGGGTGCGGCCCACATCCGGCTCTCTCCCGCGAAGATGCCGACGTGGTACACGCGGCCGCCCTCGTGGAAGAACAGGAGGTCGCCGGGGCGCATCTCACTCTTGGGGACATGGGGCAGCGCGGCCCGCTGTTGGCTCGACGTCCGGGGGAGGTCGATTCCCGCCCTCGCGTGGACGTACTGCGAGAGGCCGGAGCAGTCGAATCGGTCGGGTCCCTCGGCCCCGTAGACGTAGGGGTCACCGGCGTGCCGGGCGGCGAGGTCGACGATGCGTTCCCCGTCGGGAGCCGCGGGTTTGCCCACGTTGCCGCCCGGCTTCGGTTTGTCCTTCACCGCGGTAGAGGGAGGCTTCCCGCCACCACCGGCGGCGTTCGCGTTCTGGTTCATCATGGCCGATCCCACGGCCGGGGTGCTCAGCAGCGCCGACGCTCCGACGGCCAGCACGGCCACGGATCGCGCGAAAGCGTGTCGGGACATGTTTCCTCCGTGTGGATTTGCGCGTTCAGGAACTCCTCTTAGGACTTCCGGCCGCCGTTTTCGGCGACACAGAACGGTAAACACGTCCACGCTGTACACAGCGAATTGTTCTTTGGGGATTGTCGGGAAAGGAACGCGATTGGAGAGGAACAGGTTTGGCCGCGACCTGCCGCCGACCAGCGGGTCTGCTCACGGTGCGGAGTCGCTTGACCACTATCGGTGGTGACTCGGATCACAGAAATAAGTGTGATTTGAGTCACGTCTCGGGTGGGTGTCGCGGCCGGTGCGACGGGCTGCCGACGTCAGCGTTCCGGCTGTTGGGTCGCCCGGCGTGCGCCGCGCAGGATCAGCTCGGTGGCCGCCACCACCGCATCGGCCGGGATCGACTCCGGATCGAGGGCGCGTTGGATGGCCAGGCCGTCCTCCAGCGCGTGGATCACGAGGGCGGGAAACGAAGCCTCGGTGGCATCGATCCCCAGCTCGTGCGCCACGGCGCCGGTCAGCGCTTCGCGAGCGAACTGCTCCCGGTCGGCGAGCGGCGAGCGCCTGCCGGGTGTGCGCTGGAGCGCGTCGCGAACCAGTTCCAGGCGAAGCGCCAGCCATTCCTCGACGTGGGCCGAGCGCGTGCGGTGCCAGGCGCGCAGTGCTTCCCAGGGGTCGTCCTCGGCCTCGGCGAGTTCGGCCACCTCGTCGCGCTCGCGGCGGGTTCGCGCCGCCAGCAGTGCCGCGACGAGGGCGTCCTTGTCGGCGAAGTGGCCGTAGAACGCTCCCCGTGTGTAGCCGGCTCGATCGGCGATCCGCTCGACCGAAGCCCCTGCCACCCCCACCTCCGCGAACACCTCGGCGGCTGCGGCAAGCAGCCGGGACCGGGTGAGTTCCTGCGATTCCCGACGGGACAGCCGCCTAGCCACGAGAGCTCCCGCAAACTTTCAAATTCACTGCTGAATCCAGAGACATATGTGTATCTTAAGCGCCATGACCGCCACTGTGCACGATCCGACCACCTGGACGGCGACACGCATCCGGAGCTCGGTCGCGTCCGGCCGAGCCAGCGCGGCCGAAGTCCTGAGGGCCCACCTGGCCCGCCTCGATCGCCTCAACCCGTCGCTGGCGGCCGTGACCTCCCGCCGTGACGACGAGGCGCGGCGCGACGCGGCGGCCATCGACGACGCCGTGGCGCGTGGCGACGCTGTCGGCCCCCTCGCCGGAGTCCCGGTCACGGTCAAGGAGACGACCGACGTCGCCGGGCTCGCGACGACACACGGCCTGCGGGCCTTCGCCGACCGCGTGGCCAGGGTCGACGCCCCGCCGGTGGACCGGCTGCGCCGTGCCGGCGCCGTCGTGATCGGTCACACGAACATGCCGACCCTGACGCTGACCGGCATGCACCCGCGCAGCGAACTGTTCGGCGACACCGTGAACCCGTGGGACCCGCATGTCACCCCGGGCGGGAGCAGCGGTGGCGACGCCGTGGCCGTGGCCGCCGGGCTGGCCGCCTGTGGACTCGGGAACGACTCCGGGGGTTCGACACGGCTTCCCGCGCAGTTCTGTGGCGTCGCCGGGCTGAAGCCGACACCCGGCCGGGTTCCCGCCGATCACCGGATCGGCTCGGCCGATCCCTCACCGGCCGCGGCGTTGTTCCCCGTCGACGGCCCGCTCGCGCGGACCGTGGCCGACCTGCGCGCCGTGTTCGACGTGCTCGCCGGGGCCGATCCACGTGATCCACGAGCCGTGCCGGCGCCGCTGCGCGGGCCGGAACTCGCTCGCACGGTCGGCATCGTTCGCGATCCGGGTGGGCACGGTGTGGACCGGGCCGTCGTCACCGCGCTCGACGACGCGGCTCAGGCGCTCGCCGACAGCGGATACCACGTCGTCGAGGCCGAGGTGCCGATGCTCGACGAGGCGCTGGAGGTGTACACGGGCATGGTCCTCACCGAGTTCGCCGGGAACTGGCCCGCGATCAGCGCGCTCGTCGGCCCGGAAGCCTCGCGCTACATCGACTTCGACCTCGACGAACACCCACCGCTGGACCTCGAGGGTTATCTCGACCGCGCGGCCCGGCAGCTGACCGTCCGCCGGGCGTGGGCCCAGCGGGCGGTGGACACACCGCTCCTGCTCGGCCCGGTCAGCACCCGAGCGTCGTTCGCGCCAGGGCAGGAGTCCAGCTCTGCGGAACAGAAGCGTCGCTTCGGCCGTTCGATGACGCTCGCGACCTGGTCCACCGCCGTCGGAGCACCCGCCGTCGCCGTGCCGACCGGGCTCGTCGACGGGAGGCCGGTCGGTGTGCAACTGATCGGACCGGCATGGCGGGAAGACGTCGTGTTCGACGCCGCGCAGGCGATCGAGGACACCTGCGGAGTCCTGACCCCGATGGAGCCCGTGGCGAACCGCACGTGAGCGGAAATGCGAACGGCGCCCCTCCGCGGAGCGGGAATGGGCGCCGTTTTCGCTGGTAGAAGCCTTGAGCGGGCGACGGGAATCGAACCCGCGTAGCCAGTTTGGAAGACTGGGGCTCTACCATTGAGCTACGCCCGCGCGCGGCCCGTGTACCCGGCCGCATGGGTAGTGTAGCGGTACCCGCTAGAGTGGTCGCACACCGCCCTCGCGTGGTGACCGGGGTGTGGCGCAGCTTGGTAGCGCATTCGCTTTGGGAGCGAAGGGTCGCAGGTTCAAATCCTGTCACCCCGACAGCAGGGTTGGCCTGCTACTACACGGACAGGTGTGCAGTAGCAGGCCGAACCGGCACAGCGCTCGGCGACGCGAACCGCGACCACGCCTCACGTCCGCCCATCGCGGGGAGAACGCGATCGTTCACAGCGCGGCGCTGACTGCGGGCGTCTCGCGGACGGCGGCACGGTCCTCCCGATGACACGATGCGGACGAAGGACGCCCCTGTCCTGCCGGGGCGCTCCCCGCCCGGTCGAGACGTCGGAGGTGGGTGGTGAAGTGTGTCCCCTGGATATCTCGCTGGCGGCGCTCGGGAGCGGAGCGCGGGAACACGCGGACGGAGGCTGAGCACCCTCGACCGTCCAGGCGCTCACCCGGAATTGCTCGAGTGCCGCGAAGGCCACCTTCACCGCGTCAGACGCAGTCAAGGTGGCCTTCGCGGCATCACCCATTCAGTGGGAGGTCGCCTTTTCGGAGCCCGCGCCCGTCAGGGCCCGGACCTCCATCTCCTTGTGCTTGTCCTCCAGGTGTTCCTTCGACAGCACGGTGCCCAGCCAGCCGAGGAAGAACGACAGCGGGATCGACACCAGGCCCGGGTTCTGCAGCGGGAACCAGTGGAAGTCCACGCTGGTGATCATCGAGCTCTCCGTGCCCGAGACGGCGGGCGAGAAGACGATCAGCACGATCGTGCAGGTCAGGCCGCCGTAGATCGACCATAGTGCGCCGGAGGTGTTGAACCGCTTCCAGAACAGCGAGTACAGGATCGTCGGCAGGTTCGCCGAGGCCGCCACCGCGAACGCCAGTGCGACGAGGAACGCCACGTTCTGGTCCTTCGCGAAGATGCCGCCGACGATCGCGACCGCACCGATGACGCACGCGGTGATGCGGGCGACCTTGACCTCGGTGTTCTTGCTGTCCACCTTTCCTCGCTTGATCACGTTGGCGTACACGTCGTGGGCGAACGACGCCGATGCCGTGATCGTCAGTCCCGCCACCACGGCCAGGATCGTCGCGAAGGCCACCGCGGCGATGAAGCCCAGCAGGACCGGGCCGCCGAGTGCCTCCGCCAGCAACGGTGCCGCCGAGTTCTCCCCGCCGGGCGCGTTGCTGATGGTGTCCGAGCCGACGATGGCGGCGGCACCGTAACCGAGCACCAGGGTGAACAGGTAGAACAGGCCGATCAGCACGATGGCCCAGACCACGGACTTCCTGGCGTCCTTGGCGGTGGGCACGGTGTAGAAGCGCATCAGCACGTGCGGCAGGCCCGCGGTGCCGAGCACGAGTGCCACACCGAGCGACAGGAAGTCGAGCTGCGAGGTCTCGCTGGCGCCGTACTTGGCGCCCGGGTTGAGCAGGCTGTCACCGTCACCGGCGCGCTCGGCGGCCGAGCCGAGCAGCTCGGAGAGGTTCAGACCGTAGCGGCCCAGCACCCACACCGTCATCGCGAACGTGCCCGCGATGAGCAGTCCGGCCTTGATGATCTGTACCCAGGTGGTGCCCTTCATCCCGCCCACGAGCACGTAGATGATCATCACGACGCCGACGACCGAGATGACGACGGCCTGTCCGACGTCGCCCTCGATGCCCAGCAGCAGCGACACCAGGGCACCCGCGCCCGCCATCTGGGCGAGCAGGTAGAAGAACGAGACCGCCATCGTGGAGGTGGCCGCGGCGGCCCGCACCGGGCGTTGCCGCATCCGGAAGGCCAGCACGTCGCCCATCGTGAACTTGCCGGTGTTGCGCAACAGTTCCGCCACCAGCAGCAGTGCGACGAGCCAGGCGACGAGGAACCCGATGGAGTAGAGGAACCCGTCGTAGCCGTACACCGCGATGGCGCCCGCGATGCCGAGGAACGACGCCGCCGACAGGTAGTCACCGGCGATGGCGGTGCCGTTCTGCGGCCCCGAGAAGGCCCGGCCCGCGGCGTAGTAGTCGGAGGCCGTCTTGGTGTTGCGCGAGGCCCGGAAGACGACGACGAGCGTGCCGATCACGAACAGGCCGAAGATGGTGATGTTGAGGACGGGGTTGTTGCCCTCGATGCTCTGGGCGAGTGTGGTCACGAGGCGTCCCCTTCCATGTCCTCCCGGATCCGGTCGGCGATCGGATCGAGCTTGCGGTTCGCGTAGCGGACGTAGAGACCGGTGATCACGAACGTCGACACGAACTGCAGCAGGCCGAGGACGAGCCCGAGGTTGATGTTGCCGACGACCTTGGTGGACATGAAGTCGTGCGCGTAGTCCGCCAGCAGCACGTAGGTCAGGTACCAGACCAGAAACAGCGCGGTCATGGGGAAGACGAACCGCCGCAGCCTGCTGCGCAGCCGCTGGAAGTCCTCACTCGCGTGGACCTCGGCCCAGGACTGCGGCCCTGGCGGATGTGTCGAGGGCTCGGTGGTGCTCACTCCTGACCTCCTCGTCAGACACGTGCGTTGTGCGTGGTGCGTCACAGTAGGGAGGAGGACCTACCGGACGTAATCGTCAGCGGACCAATCGGCGTGTGATGCGACGAACGGCCGACGAGCGGCGGGCCGACCACGATGAGTGGCCCAGGTCACGTGCGAGTGACGAGCGTTCGGCGAACGGCGAGCGCCGGTGCTCGTGCAGGTGCAGGCGCAGCATGGCCGCCGTGGCCCAGGGCGGCGGCCTGCCGAACAGTGAGACCACCACCATCGTGGCGAACGCCAGCGGTACCGACCAGGGCGCGGGTTGGATGAGCAACACGGTGACCCAGCCCGGTACCGGCGGTTCGGCGATGCCCAGGGCGAACCCGCCGCACGAGGCGAGCAACCCGACCGCGATCCCGGCCACGGCTCCCGCCGCGGTGAGCCGGGACCACCAGATTCCGAGGACGAGCAGCGGGCAGAACGTCGAGGCCGCCACAGTGAAGCCCCAGGTCACCAGCGTGCTCGCGTCGAAGGACAGTGCGGGCAGCGCCAGCAGGACCACCACCGCTGCCGCGCCCACGACCGCCACCCGCAGCTGGCGCAGTCCTCCCGGCACGAGGTCGTGCGAGATGGCTCCCGAGACCACCAGCAGCAGCCCGAGCGAGGTGGCGAGGAACGCCGCGAACGCGCCCGCGGTGAGCAGCCCGGTGAACACCCCGC
The DNA here is from genome assembly GCF_005862235.1 of Saccharomonospora piscinae. GTDB lineage: Bacteria > Actinomycetota > Actinomycetes > Mycobacteriales > Pseudonocardiaceae > Saccharomonospora > Saccharomonospora piscinae. Next base: position 364,291 of record NZ_VCEK01000004.1, read on the forward strand.
CGAGCGGGCCGGGGTCGACCTGCGCCGGCAGAGCCACGACGGCGCTGTCCGACGCTCCCGACAGGTACAGGTGCGGCACGAGCACCCGGCCGAGCATCCCGTAGATGCCGGGAAACACGTAGAACACGCCGAGCAGCGCGACGGTGAGCGCGGCCGTACGCCGGGCCGCTCTGCCGTCGGGACTGGTGTGGAAGCGCATGATGATGTGCGGCAGCCCCATCGTGCCCAGCATGGTTGCCACCAGCACGGCCCAGGTGGCCAGCAGTGGGTGGCCGGTGTCGCCCAGGTCGAGCAGCGGTCGTTCCCAGCCCGCCGAGCCCGGCGCGCTCTGCCCTTCCGGGACCGGCGCCGCGCTGCCCGCCTCGAACACGATCCTGGTGCCCCCGGCGACGTGCCACTCGCCCGGCGAGACGAGCCGGGTGCCGCCGTCCTCGACGACCCGCACGCCTTCCGGTACCTCCAGCGTGGCCGGAACCCGGAACGACACGGCCGTCTCGGTGTCGAAGTGGGTGAACTCGGCCGGATGCAGCGCCTCCTGCCGCACGTCCGGCCCCGCCTGGGCGAGCAGCCACAGTGCGGGGACGATGAACAGCGCCAGTTTGAGCGCGAACTGGAACGCCTGCACGTAGGTCGCCGCCCGCATGCCTCCGAGGGCGAGCGTGACGCTGACGGCGATCCCGGCGAGCAGCACCCCCACCCAGTACGGGGTGCCGCTGACGACGCTGAGCACGAGCCCTGCCGTGCGGAACTGGGGCACCAGATACAGCACACCCACCACGAGCACGACGACGGCGGCGAGTCGGCGCAGCCCGGCCGAGCCGAGCCGGGCCTCGGCGAAGTCCGGCACCGTGAGCGCGCCGGAGCGGCGCATCGGCGCCGCCACGAGAGCGAGCATGGCAATGTAGCCCGCGGTGAACCCGACCGGGTACCACAGCGCCCCCACCCCGTCGCGCACCATGAGCCCGGCCACGCCCAGGAACGAGGCGGCGGACAGGTACTCGCCGGAGACGGCGGCGGAGTTGAGCAGGGGGGAGACCCGCCGCGAGGCCACGAGGAAGTCCGACGTCGTGCGCATGGCGGCCACGCCACGCAGCCCGATGGCGAGGGTGATGAGCAGCACCGGCGCCACGGCGAGTGCGACGATCATCGCGGGGCCTCGTCGGGTCCCACGTCGTCGAGCGCACCCTCCTCCCGCTCCACCCGGCGCAGGTGCCAGAACGCGAGCCCGACCATCGCCGGAAACGGCAGCACCATCACCGCGAGCCACGACACCGGCACGTCGAAAACCCGTAGCCGGTCGAGCGACGGCAGCACGGCCAGCAGCAGTGGCAGCCCGAACACCAGAGCGCACGCCACGCCGAGCGCCGTGGCCGCGAGCCGCCGCTGCCGCCGGTACAGTGCCACGGCGAGCGGCGCCTCGGCGGGGTCGAGCGTCGTGGGCCGCCACGGACCCCGGTAGCGACGCCGCGCGTGAGCCAGCCGGGTCTGCGGGCTCGTCACCGCCACCCTGCGGTGGCCGCTCACGGTGCTGAGCCCTTCGCGCCCTTCGCGCCTCCTGCGCCCTCCGCGCGCAGTTCACCGCGTTGCGCGGCCCGCAGCAGGCGCTCCCTGAGCTGACGGGCGTGCCTGCGGCTCACCGGGACGTCACCGAGGTCGGTGTGGGCGAGCAGGCCGCCGACGGAATCACTGCGCAACTCCCGTACGGCGGACAGCGCCACGAGAAACCCGCGGTGGGCGCGCACGAAGCCCGCCTTCGCCCAGTACTCCTCCAGCCGGGAGATCGGCATCCGCACGAGATGCACCCCGGAGTGCGCGTGCAACCGGACGTAGTCGCCGTGGGCCTCCACGAAGCGGACGTCCTGGCGCCGCACGTACCGGGTGCGCCCCGCGGACTCGACGGGAAGGGCGGCCAGCGCGTCGGGCGCCTCCTGCGGCGTGGCGGACACGGTGGGCCCGGTGGGCACGGAAGGCACGGCCTCGGCGGGGTCGAGCGTCACCATGCGTCCCACCCGGGTCAGCGCGTCCGCGAGCCGTTCGGCACGCACCGGCTTGAGCAGGTAGTCGACGGCGCCGATGCCGAACGCCGCGACGGCGTGCTCGTCGTAGGCGGTGACGAACACGATCACCGGTGGACGGGCGAGCTTGGTGAGCAGGCCGGCGAACTCCAGCCCGTCGAGCCCCGGCATCGCGATGTCCAGGAACACCGCGTCGAACTCCTCCGAACGCAGGCGCTTGAGCGCGGCCACGGCGTCGCCCGCCGGCACGACCTCGCCCACCTCGGGCGCCTCCCGCAGCAGGCCGCACAGGTCCTGCAGGGCCGCCGGCACGTCGTCGACGGCGAGCACCCGCAGCGGTGGCTGGTGCCCCGTGGTCACGGCATCACCCCCGGCTGGAACCGAGGCACCCGCACGACCACCCGGGTGCCCTCGCCGTCGGCGGTCTCCACGACCAGCCCGAACCACGGCCCGTACACGTTGCGCAGCCTGCGGTCGACGTTGGCGAGTCCCATGCTCGTCGAGTCGCCCGCGCCCGCGAGCAACCGTTCGGCCGTGCCGGGTTCCATCCCCACTCCGTCGTCGTCGACGCTGATGACACAGTCGGTGCCCTCCGCTTCGCCGAGCACGGTCACGGTGCCGCCGCCGGAGCGGTGTTCGATGCCGTGCCGCACCGCGTTCTCCACCAGCGGCTGGAGCACGAGGTAGGGGATGGCCACGGGCAGGACCTCAGGTGCGACGCGCACCTGGACGCGCAGCCGGTCACCCAGCACCGCGCGTTGTAGCGCGAGGTAGGTCTCGATCGCGTGGAACTCGTCGGCGACCGTGGTGTACTCGCCGTGGCTGGCCAGGCTGTACCGGATGTAGTCGGCGAAGTCGAGCATGAGTTCGCGCGAGCGGTCCGGATCGGGGCGGACCAGCCCCGCGATCACCGTGAGCGCGTTGTAGACGAAGTGCGGCGAGATCTCGGCCCGCAACGCCCGCAGCTCCGCCTCGGCCGCGTCCTCCGCCGAAGCCTCCAGCCTGCCCCGCTCCAGCGCCGCCTCGCTCAGCCCGGCCACCTCGCGCAGTGCGGTCATCCTGGCCGTGCCCGCGACCACGAGCACCCCGGCCAGCTCGTCGTGCACGATCAGCGGGAGTGCCACCACCTCGGCCTTGCGGCACTGGTTCTCGGTGTGCAGGACCTGCTCGATCATCGAGTGGACCTCGACGTCGGGTGGCAGCGCGCCCGCCGTGAGCAGCCTGCCCGACAGGTCGGCCAGGCCGACGCCGTCGGCGGCGAGCAGGCGCCGGATACCGCGCGCCGCGGCCCGCACCCTCGGCCCGGACAGCCCGTCGACGAGGTCCTCGGAGACGTGCCGTGCCGTCTCCAGGGTGGGGCCGGGGTCGCGCAGCCTGCGGGACAGCGGTGTCCAGGACGGCCACGAGGAGTGTGGAGTCGTCCGGGCCGTCGCTCGTCCGGAGGACATCGACATGGGGCTCCCAGCTACGTCGGCGGTACGGGGAATCTAACGGCGAGCCACGCTCGCGGGAAGGGGTGACGGGGGACGAATGGCGGATACCGGGCCGCTCACCACCGGCTGCACTGTCGCCGGCGTCGCGTCCGGACCCATAATCGCGGTGGTGGTGCGTGATGGCACGGGACGAGGAGCAGCGTCGGCTGCTGGCCGAGATCGAGCGCCGGTTCATCGAGGACGATCCGGTGCTCGCGCGGCGGCTCGCGCACCTGGGGTCGGCGCGGTGGGCGCGCCGGATCGTCGCCATCGTGCTGTTGCTTGCCTCCTTCGTGCTCGGTCTCGCGGTCGTGGCCTTCGGCGCGGAGGTGGGTGTCTGGCCGCTCAGCGTGGCCGGTTTCGCGCTGACGGTTCTCGTGCCGACGCTGATCGTGTGGCGGGTCTGGGTGCGCGGGCGGGGTAGCCCGCCGTAAATCTGGCGATCTTGAAAGCTCCGGGTCGTTAGGTTCGGCAAGTAAGGTGTGGGCTGTTGTGCCGGAGTTTCACCCGACCGGGAGGGGTTGACGATACCCAGATGAGCACCGCGCCCCCCACGAAGAACACCATGTTCAGCCGTACGTCCTGGCGCGAATGGAAGCGCGTGGCGGACGTCCTGAGGCTGGAGACCGTCGGCGGCATACTCCTGCTCGCGGGAGCCGTCATCGCTCTGGTATGGGCGAACTCGCCGTGGTCGGAGTCGTACACGACGGTGAGCGAGTTCACCTTCGGCCCGCACGCACTGCATCTCGACCTGTCGGTGTCGCACTGGGCGGCCGACGGCCTGCTGGCGATCTTCTTCTTCGTCGTGGGGCTGGAGCTCAAGCGCGAGTTCGTGGTGGGTGACCTGCGGGACCCGCGCAAGGCGGCGATTCCGATCGTGGCCGCCGTCGGCGGTGTGGTCGTGCCCGCCCTCATCTACGTGCTCGTGAACCTCGGTGACCCGAGCGCACTGCGAGGCTGGGCCATCCCCACCGCCACCGACATCGCGTTCGCCGTGGCGGTCCTCGCGGTGATCGGACGCTTCCTGCCGTCGGCGCTGCGGATGTTCCTGCTGACGCTGGCCGTCGTCGACGACCTCATCGCCATCTTCATCATCGCGGTCTTCTACACCGAGGAGCTGGCCCTCGTCCCGTTGCTGCTGGCGCTGGTGCCGCTGGCGCTGTTCACCTTCCTGGTCCAGCGGCGGGTGCGCGCGTGGTGGGTGCTGCTTCCGCTGGCGCTGACGGCGTGGGCGCTCGTCCACGCCTCCGGTGTCCACGCCACGGTGGCGGGCGTGCTGCTCGGGTTCGCCGTTCCCGCGCTGCTGCGCAAGGGTGAGGCCGTCTCGCTGGCCGAGCACTTCGAACACCGGTTCCGGCCCATCTCGGCAGGCGTGGCGGTGCCGATCTTCGCGCTGTTCGCGGCCGGCGTCTCCTTCGGTGGGCTCGACGGCCTGACCTCGGCGCTGACCGACCCCGTCGCCATCGGCATCATGGCCGGGCTGCTGCTCGGCAAGGCCATCGGCATCTTCGGCACGACCTATCTGATGGGCCGGTTCACCCGGGCCGAGCTCGACAGCGACGTGGCCTGGGTCGACGTGTTCGGCATCGCCGTACTGGCCGGGATCGGGTTCACGGTGTCGCTGCTGGTCGGGGAGCTCTCCTTCGACGCCGCCGACGAGCGCAGTGAGCTGGTCAAGATCGCGGTGTTGTGCGGATCGCTGCTGTCGGCCGCGGTCGCCGCCGTCGTGCTGCGCCTGCGCAACCGCACCTATCGCCGGATCCACGAGAAGGAGACGCGCGACGAGGACGCCGACGGCATCCCCGACATCTACCAAGGTCGTTCCGCCGGGCAGGGCGACGCCGGGTGAGTCACCTCCGCCTCACCCGTGGTGCGGACCCGCACCACGGGTGGGTGCGGTCGGTGGCCTAGACTCGGACATCCGGTCCCTGCTTGACCTGCGGTCGCTGGACCGGTTCACAGTACCGACACCGTCCCGGCGAGGAGATAACGTTGAAGAGCACCGTCGAGCAGCTGAGCCCGACGCGCGTGAAGATCAATGTCGAGGTGCCGTTCGACGAGCTCAAACCGAACTTCGACCGCGCCTACCGGAAGATCGCTCAGCAGGTTCGGATCCCAGGATTCCGTCCCGGCAAGGCCCCGGCCCGCGTACTCGAGAGCCGGATCGGCCGCGCCCCGGTGCTCGACGAGGTCGTCAACGAGGCCATCCCCGCGAAGTACCTCGAAGCCGTCCGCGGTGGTGAGGTGCGCACGCTGGGTCAGCCCGACTTCGAGGTGACCAAGCTCGAGGACCGCGAGGTGCTCGAGTTCAGCGCCGAGGTGGACGTCCGCCCGGAGATCGAGCTCCCCGACCTCGGTGACCTCACCGTCAGCGTGGACGACGTGGAGCTCGACGAGTCCGAGGTCGACGAGCAGCTCGACGAGCTGCGCGCCCGGTTCGGCACGCTGACCGGGGTGTCGCGGCCCGCCGAGAACGGCGACTTCGTCTCGATCGACCTCGCGGCCACGGTGAACGGCGAGGAGGTCCCCGACGCCTCCACGGAGGGCCTGTCCTACGAGATCGGGTCCGGCCAGCTGGTGGACGGCATCGACGACGCGATCATCGGAGCCAACGAGGGCGACACGCGCACCTTCACGACCAAGCTGGTCGCGGGTGAGCACGCCGGCTCCGACGCCGAGGTCTCCGTCACCGTCGGCTCGATCAAGCAGCGGGAGCTGCCCGAGGCCGACGACGAGTTCGCGCAGCTCGCCAGCGAGTTCGACACGCTGGACGAGTTGAAGGCCGACCTGCGCGAGCGGCTGGAGCGCATGAAGCGGGTCCAGCAGGGTGTGCAGGCGAGGGACAAGGTGCTCGACACACTGCTGGAGCAGGTCGACGTGCCGCTGCCCGAGAAGGTGCTCGAGTCGGAGATCTCGAACCGCAAGCACGACGCGATTCACCCGTTCGACCACGACGAGGACGCCTACAAGCGCTCATTGGAGGCGCAGGGCGGCAATCCCGAGGAGTGGGAGACCGAGATCCGCGACGAGGCCGAGAAGTCGGTCCGCACCCAGCTTCTGCTGGACACCATCGCCGACGACCGGGACGTCTCGGTGAACGATTCCGAGCTGACCGAGCGCATCATCTACCAGGCGCAGCGCTTCGGGATGAACCCGGACGAGTACGTTCGCCGGGCGCAGGAGGCGGGCCAGCTCGGCGCCATCTACGCCGACGTCCGGCGTGGCAAGGCGCTGGCGGCCGTGGTGCAGGAGGTCACGGTCACCGACGCCTCGGGCGAGACCCTCGATCTGCGCGAACTGTTCGGCACGGAGTCGGACGAGACCCCCGAAGGGGCCGACGCCTCCGACTCTTCGGACTCTGCGGACCGGGCGTCGACCGAGGACACTGCCTCTGACGGGGCCTCGACAGAGGACAGTGCGACCCCGGCCTCCGGCGAGGCGGGCACCACGTCCGATCGGTGACCTCTTCTCATGCTCTGAGCGAACTCGGGCGGTGTCAGGACTTCTGCGCCGCCCGAGTTCGTTAGGGTCGGTGACAAGATCTTCGCAACTCCGAAAAGGCAGGCAGACGTGACGCAGCACATGCCCGAGGGGCGGACCAGCACCGCGGGGCTCAACCTGACCGACTCGGTGTACGAGCGGCTGCTCCAGGAGCGCATCGTCGTGCTCGGCTCCGAGGTGAACGACGAGGTCGCCAACCGCATCACAGCGCAGCTCCTGCTGCTGTCCGCGGAGGACCCGCAGTCCGAGATCCGGTTCTACATCAACTCGCCCGGTGGTTCGGTGACCGCGGGCTTCGCGATCTACGACACGATGCAGCTCATCGAGCCGGACGTCTCCACCTACGCGATGGGGCTTGCCGCGTCGATGGGGCAGTTCCTGCTGTCCTCCGGGACGCCGGGCAAGCGCTACTCGCTGCCGCACGCGCGCATCCTCATGCACCAGCCCTCGGCCGGTGTGGGTGGCACGGCCTCGGACATCGCGATCCAGGCCGAGGTGTTCGGCAAGTGGAAGCACGAGCTGGCCCGCATCACCGCCGACCAGACCGGCCAGTCGGTGGAGCAGATCATCGCCGACGGTGACCGCGACCGGTGGTTCACCGCGACGGAGGCCAAGGACTACGGCTTCGTCGACCAAGTGCTGACCCGCGACAACCCGACCCCGAACGCGAACTGACCGGGCAGGGTAGGAGGAGAATCATGAACGGTTTCCAACTTCCGCAGTCCCGGTACATCCTCCCCTCGTACGTGGAGCGCACCAGCTACGGGATCAAGGAGTCGAACCCGTACAACAAGCTCTACGAGGAGCGGCAGATCATGCTGGGCGTCCAGGTGGACGACGCCTCGGCCAACGACGTGATGGCCCAGCTGCTGCACCTGGAGCACGAGGACCCGGACCGCGACATCATCCTGTACATCAACTCGCCGGGCGGGTCCTTCACGGCGCTGATGGCGATCTACGACACCATGCAGTACGTCCGTCCCGACATCCAGACGGTGTGTCTCGGGCAGGCCGCCTCGGCGGCGGCCGTGCTGCTGGCGGCCGGGACGAAGGGCAAGCGGCTCGCGCTGCCGAACTCGCGGGTCCTGATCCACCAGCCCGCCACCGAGGGTGCCTACGGGCAGGTGTCGGACCTGGAGATCCAGGCGGCCGAGATCCAGCGGGTCCGCAGGCTGATGGAGACCACGCTGGCCAAGCACACGAACAAGTCGCCGGAAGAGGTGCGCACCGACATCGAGCGTGACAAGATCCTGACTCCGGAGGAAGCCAAGGAGTACGGGATCATCGACCAGGTGCTGGAGTACCGCAAGGCGCACGGCTGACGGTTCCGCTCGTGGGGGCGGGCGGCGTGTCGACACGGGGCCGTCGCCCGCCTTCCACAGTAGGCTTGGGGTTTCGGGCGCTCGATCGCTGGTAGATCTCCCGTCGGGCGCGCGGGGCGGGTACCGTCAGTGGCAACGCAGGACACAGGTGTCATCGGCACCGGGAGGGGACGAGGTCAGCGGTCATGGCACGGATCGGCGACGGTGGGGACCTGTTGAAGTGCTCGTTCTGCGGGAAGAGCCAGAAGCAGGTGAAGAAGCTCATCGCCGGGCCCGGCGTCTACATCTGTGACGAGTGCATCGAGCTCTGCAACGAGATCATCGAGGAGGAGCTCGCCGAGACCAGCGACGTCAAGCTGGACGAGCTGCCCAAACCCGCCGACATTCACGAGTTCCTTGAGCAGTACATCATCGGCCAGGGCGAGGCCAAGCGGACGCTCGCGGTGGCCGTGTACAACCACTACAAGCGCATCCAGTCCGAGTCGAAGCCCGCGAAGGACTCGAAGGACGAGCCGGTGGAGCTCGCCAAGTCCAACATCCTGATGCTGGGGCCGACCGGGTGTGGCAAGACCTATCTGGCGCAGACCCTGGCCAAGCTGCTCAACGTTCCCTTCGCCATCGCCGACGCCACCGCGCTGACCGAGGCCGGTTACGTCGGTGAGGACGTCGAGAACATCCTGCTCAAGCTGATTCAGGCCGCCGACTACGACGTGAAGCGGGCCGAGACGGGCATCATCTACATCGACGAGGTCGACAAGATCGCCCGCAAGTCCGAGAACCCGTCGATCACGCGGGACGTCTCCGGTGAGGGCGTGCAGCAGGCGTTGCTCAAGATCCTGGAAGGCACCACCGCGTCGGTGCCGCCGCAGGGCGGACGTAAGCATCCGCACCAGGAGTTCATCCAGATCGACACGACGAACGTCCTGTTCATCGTCGCGGGCGCGTTCGCGGGCCTCGAACAGATCATCAACGACCGGGTCGGCAAGCGCGGCCTCGGTTTCGGCGCCGAGATCCGCACCAAGCGTGAGATCGAGGACAGCGACGTCTTCACCGACACCATGCCCGAGGACCTGATCAAGTTCGGGCTCATCCCCGAGTTCATCGGCAGGCTCCCGGTGGTCGCCAGCGTGACGAACCTGGACAAGGAGTCCCTGGTCCGCATCCTTACCGAGCCGCGCAACGCGTTGACCAAGCAGTACACCAAGCTGTTCGAGATGGACAACGTGGAGCTGGAGTTCACCAAGACGGCGCTGGAGGCCATTGCCGACCAGGCGCTGCTGCGGGGAACCGGCGCCCGCGGGCTGCGCGCCATCATGGAAGAGGTACTGCAACCGGTCATGTACGACATTCCGAGCCGCGACGACGTGGCGAAGGTCGTCATCACCGAGCAGACCGTGCGCGAGAACGTGAATCCCACGATCGTGTCGCGTCAGCCGACGCGACGGCAGCGGGAGCGTGGCGAGAAGTCGGCCTGAGAGGCTGACCGCTACTCTCGCTTCCCATGACAGCCACGCCGCCGACGACCCCGCCCGTTCCGCACGGTGACCAGGACGTCGACTTCGACGAACTCGCGCGCAAGATCGTTGCGGTAGCCGGGCTCCGGCGGCCCCGCGTGCACCGCGCGGTGGTGGTGACTCTCGGTGTGCTCACCGCGCTCTGTCTGCTCGCGACGGCGACCCGCCTCTCGCCCGCCCCACTGATCCCGCTTCCGGGGCTCGGAGTGGCCGCCTACGGGGCCTGGCGCTGGCGCAGCGCCGGAGACGACCGCCGCCGCGTCGCCGCGATGACGGTGGTGGCCGTCGCCGTGGCGGTGTCGTTGTGGGCGATGTCATTCGTAGCACGTAATCTGCTGTGACACGTTTACGTCGTCGGACCTCGGGATAACTCTTTCGGGTTAACGACGAGTACGAGGGACGCGGTGGTGGTGGAACAAGGTCGCGGTACCGGGGAGTTCTTCTCCCATCAGGCGCTGTTCTACCGGGACGACGCCAGCTACCTGGCGGGAACGGTGCCGTTCATCCTCGACGGCCTCGCCCGGCGGGAGCCCGTGGCGGTCGCGGTGCCTCCGGTCCGGCTGCGGCAGATCGACGACGCGCTGGGATCGGCCAGGGACCGGGTCCGGCTGCTCGACATGGTCGAGATCGGGCGGAACCCGGGGCGCCTCATCCCGGCGGTGCTGCACGCCTTCGCGGACGAGCACGACGGGCGAGTGCGGGTGATCGGGGAGCCGGTGTGGCCAGGGCGCTCCGAGGAGGAGTACGCGGCTTGCGTGCAGCACGAGGCGATGGTCAACCTCTCGTTCGAAGGGCGGGACGCGACGTTTCTGTGCCCCTACGACGTCGCGACGCTGAGCGACTCGGTGGTGGCGGACGCGGAGGCGACCCATTCCGGGCTCGTGGACACGGCCGGTGCGCGGCCGAGCCCCGCCTATGCCCCGGAAGCCGCGTACGAACGCTACAACCTGCCGCTGTCGGCGCCCGACGACGCGTTCTCGGTGCCGTTCGACCTCGAAACCCTCTCGAAGGCCCGCCACGTCGCCACCGAGTTCGCGCAGCGCGCGGGCTTCGAGGGCGACCGGCTGCACGATGTGGCCCTCGCCGTGGGCGAGGTGTGTGCCAACAGCGTCGAGCACGGTGGCGGTGCCGGAGTTCTCGCCGTGTGGCCGCAGCGCGACGGGATCGTCTGCGAGGTGACCGACCGGGGACAGCCCACCGACCGGCTCGCGGGCCGCAAACCCGCGACCGCGTACCAGACGGGCGGGCGTGGCTTGCTGCTCGTGAACCAGGTGGCCGATCTGGTCAGAACCCACGTCGGGCCCGAGGGTCTCACGACCCAGATCTACCTGCGGCCCTGAGCGACCGCTCGCCCCTCACGAGCGCTGCCATACCTGCTCGGGACAGTGGCGGGCGAGAAACGCCAGCAGTCCGGGCACGGTGGAGCTGAAGAACTCGCCGGTATGCCCGCCGGGTGCGAGGTGAGCGACCTCGGGATCCGCACGCCGGATGTAGGAGCGCGCCCCGTCGATGAACGGGTCCTCGGTGCCGCACCAGATGCCGGTCGGTGTACCGCGCAGCGTGTGGACGTGCCGCAGCGGGTCCATCGACGCCCAGTCGGCGCGGCTGTGCCAGGCCCGGCGCCGGCGCATCTCACGCCAGGGCATCAGTGCGGGAGCGAGTGCGGCGACGGCGCGGACGGGGGTCTGCCGCTCGGCCCGTCGCCGGGCGTAGAGCAGCGCGCCGAACCCACCCATCGAGGTGCCCGCGGCGGCGAACGGGGTGCCGTCGTCGCCACCGAGGTCGTGGCTGCGGAGCCATTCGGGCACCTCCTCCAGCAGCATCCCCATCGGATCGTCGCCGTGGTGGTGTTCGTGCCAGTACGTGTTGCCGCCGTCCACGGCGACGAACCCGAACGGGGGGACTCTGCCCCCGTCGACGGCGCGGGCCAGCGCCGGAACCAGCCCGCCGGGAGCGGCGAGCCGGGCGCGGGAGTGGCGGCCGTGCAACAGCACCACCATCGGCATCCCCCTCGGCGGCGTGCGTCGAGGCAGGAGATAGACGAGTTCCACGTTCCGGCCGCGAAGCCGGGACTTGCGTTGCTCGACGACGAGTGAGCCGCCCGCCTCGACGGAGCGTGCCGCGGGCGAGGCGGTACTGAACGTGACGGTACCGATCGTCGCCAGGCACAGCGTCGCGGAGAGTGTCAGGCGCCTGCTGATCCGGTGACGACCACGATCCGGTGTTTCCGGCACAGGCACCCCCAGCTCGGTCCTGGACGAATCCGCGGTTACTCGATCCCGTCTCCGGTGTAGACGTTCATGCTCGCTCCCCGCAGGAAGCCCACCAGCGTCATGCCGTTGTCCTCGGCCAGTTCGGCGGCGAGCGACGACGGCGCCGAGACAGCGGCGACGAGGGAGATACCCGCCATCGTGGCCTTCTGAACCAGCTCGAACGACGCGCGCCCGGACAGCAGCAGTCCCGCGTCGCGGGCCGGGACACGGGACTGCTGCACGGCCCAGCCGAGCAGCTTGTCCACGGCGTTGTGCCGCCCGACGTCCTCGCGGACGGCGAGCAACGTGCCGTCTGCGGTGAACAGCCCGGCCCCATGGAGGCCGCCGGTGGTGGCGAAGACACGCTGCCGCTCGCGCAGCGCGTCGGGCAGCGCCGCGAGCACCGTCCGGTCGACGGTGAGCGCCGGGCCGTCCTGCGAAAAGCGGCTGCGCACGCGGACGGCGTCCAGTGCCGCCTTGCCGCACACCCCGCACGACGAGGTGGTGTAGAAGTTGCGCTGCACTCCGGGATCGGGCGGTGGCACGCCGTCGCGCAACGTCACGTCGAGCACGTTGTAGGTGTTGCGGCCGGTGGCGTCGGCGCCGTCGCAGTAGCGGGCCACCGCGACGTCCTCTCTCGCGCCGATGACGCCCTCGGACAGCAGGAAGCCGTGTGCGAGCTCGACGTCGTGGCCGGGGGTGCGCATGGTGACGGCCAGCGGCGTGCCCTGGACGCGGATCTCCAGCGGTTCCTCGGCCGCCAGCGCGTCCGGCCTGCGCCGGTCGCCGTCGGGGGTGAGCCGCCGTACCGGGCGGCGCACAGTGACGCGGCCCATCGGCACCACCTCCTTCCCGTGGTCTCCTTCCATGATGGCCTCTGCCGCGCGGATTGCCAGTGAAAGATCAGCGGCGGGCGGAACGGCCCCGTAGGCTCGCGGGCATGTTGATCGCCGAGGACCTGCTGCTACTGGTGTACGACGACGAGGCGGGCAAGCCGGCGGGGATGATCTCCAACCTGGAGTACTCGCTGTCCGGGGCGCTGCTCGTGGAGCTGGCGCTACGGGAACGGGTCGATGTCACCACCGAGGCCGACGAGGGCGAACCCGGCAGGATGGTGGTTCGCGATGGCGCTCCCACCGGCTCGGCGCCACTGGACGACGCGCTGGAACGGCTGGCCGGGCTCGAAGGCTGCAAGCCCAAGGACGTGCTGGGGCCGCTGGCCAAGGGCGATCTCACGACCCGGCTGCTCGACGGGCTGGCCGAGCGCGGCATCCTCCGCAAGGAGCAGGGCAGGGTGCTGGGCCTGTTCCCCACGACCCGCTGGCCCGCCGAGGACTCGCGGCACGAGGACGAGGTGCGGGCCCAGCTGCGGCGGGTCCTGCACGAGGGTGTGGAGCCGGACGAGCGCACGGCCGCGCTGATCGCCCTGCTCGCCAACACCACGGCGCTGAAGCACGTGCTCGACAGCGGCGACAAGGACGCGGCCCGGACCGCGCAGCGCAGAGCCAAGGAGATCGCCGAGGGCAACTGGGCGGGCGACGCCCTCCGCAAGGCCGTCGAGGAGATCGTGACCGCGACCCTGCTGGTTCCCACGGTGCTGGCGGCGGGTAACCCCTGAGTGTGACGCCGCCCGGGCGGGGTGAGCCGGTGACGGCCGAGGTGAGCGACTTCGTAGACTGACTTACCGTGACGGAAAGCGCAGCCCGAACCGACGCTCTGCCCAACGCCTGGAACCCGGCCGACGAGGAGGCCGCGATCTACCAGCGGTGGGTATCCGCAGGCTACTTCGAGGCGGACGCGGACTCGCAGCGCCCGCCTTTCTCCATCGTGCTCCCGCCGCCCAACGTCACCGGCAGCCTGCACATGGGGCACGCCCTGAACCACACCCTGATGGACGCCATGAGCAGGCGCAGGCGGATGCAGGGCTACGAGGTGCTGTGGCTGCCGGGCATGGACCACGCGGGAATCGCGACGCAGAACGTGGTGGAGCGGGAGCTCGCAGGTGAGGGTCTGTCGCGGCACGACCTGGGCCGCGAGCGGTTCGTCGAGCGCGTCTGGGAGTGGAAGGCCGAGTACGGGGGCAAGATCCTCGACCAGATGAAGCGCCTCGGGGACGGGGTGGACTGGTCGCGGGAACGCTTCACGATGGACGAGGGCCTCTCGCGCGCCGTCCACACCATGTTCAAGCGGCTCTACGACGACGGCCTCGTCTACCGTGCCGAGCGGATCATCAACTGGTGTCCGCGCTGCATGACGGCGTTGTCCGACATCGAGGTCGACCACTCCGACGACGACGGCGAGCTGGTGTCGCTGCGCTACGGCGACGGCGATGACGCGATCGTGGTGGCGACGACGCGGGCGGAGACGATGCTGGGGGACACGGCCGTGGCCGTGCATCCCGACGACGAGCGCTACGCCCACCTGGTCGGCAGGGAGGTCGAGCTGCCGCTCACGGGCCGCCGCATCCCGGTCGTGGCGGACTCGCACGTGGACCCCGAGTTCGGCACGGGCGCGGTCAAGGTGACACCGGCGCACGACCCGAACGACTTCGAGATCGGCAGGCGCCACGACCTGCCCATGCCGTCGATCATGGACGAGCGTGGCGTCATCACCGCGCACGGTCCGTTCGAGGGAATGGGCCGGTTCGAGGCCCGCCCCGCCATCGTGGCGGCGCTGCGCGAACAGGGCCGGATCGTGGCGGAGAAGCGGCCCTACGTGCACGCGGTGGGGCACTGCTCACGCTGCGACACGGTGGTGGAGCCGCGCCTGTCGTTGCAGTGGTGGGTCCGGGTGGAGCCGCTGGCCAAGGCCGCGGGTGACGCCGTGCGCGACGGCCGCGTCCAGGTGCATCCGCCGGAGCTGGCGAAGCGCTACTTCGACTGGGTCGACGACATGCACGACTGGACCATCTCGCGGCAGCTGTGGTGGGGTCACCGCATCCCGGTCTGGTACGGCCCGAACGGCGAGACGGTGTGCCTCGGCCCGGACGAGCAGCCGCCGAGCGGTGAGGGCTGGACGCAGGACCCGGACGTCCTCGACACGTGGTTCTCGTCGGGGCTGTGGCCGATGTCGACGATGGGCTGGCCCGAACCGACCGCCGACCTGGCGAAGTTCTACCCGACCAGCGTGCTGTCCACCGGCTACGACATCCTGTTCTTCTGGGTCGCCCGGATGATGATGTTCGGCCTGTACGGCATGCGGGACAACGGTCCGCAGCGGGCGATCCCGTTCGACCACATCTACCTGCACGGGCTCATCCGGGACGCGCAGGGCAAGAAGATGTCGAAGTCGCGGGGTAACGTCATCGACCCCCTCGACTGGATGGACCGCTACGGCGCGGACGCCACGCGCTTCACCCTTGCACGTGGCGCCAACCCGGGCGCGGACATGGCGCTGGCGGAGGAGTGGGCTGCCGGGTCGCGCAACTTCTGCACGAAGCTGTGGAACGCCAGCCGGTTCGCGATGTCGAACGGTGCCACCGTGGCGACGCCGGTGCCGGACGCGAGCGAGCTGACCGAGGCCGACCGCTGGATCCTCGGCAGGCTGTCCACCGTCGTGTCCGATGTGGACGAGCTGATGGAGAGGTTCCAGTTCGCCAAGGCCACCAACGTGCTCTACCACTTCACGTGGGACGAGTACTGCGACTGGTACCTGGAGCTCGCGAAGGTCCAGCTCGCCGGTGAGCACGCCGACGGCACCCGCGCGGTGCTGGGCCACGTGCTCGACGTCGTGCTCCGGCTGCTGCACCCGTTCGTCCCGTTCGTGACCGAGCGGCTCTGGACGACCCTCACGGGCGGCGAGTCGCTGGTCGTGGCGGACTGGCCGGTCGGGTCGCGGTGGGGCTTCGCGGCCGACGCCGTCGCCGAGGCACACATCGCCGACGTGCAGAAGCTCGTCACCGAGGTGCGCCGGTTCCGTTCGGACCAGGGCCTCAAGCCGGGGCAGCGCGTGGCGACGCGGCTGTCCGGCGCCGGGTTCGACGCGATCGCGGGGCACGAGGAGTCGGTGCGGGCGCTGTCCCGGCTCAGCGAGCCGGGGGACGACTTCGCGGCGACCGCGTCGCTGGAGGTGGCGCTGGCGGAAGGCGCGGTGGTGGTCGAGGTCGACACCTCGGGCACGATCGACGTGGCCGCCGAGCGCAAGCGCCTGGCCAAGGACCTCGCCGCGGCCGAGAAGGAGCTGAAGCAGACCGACGGCAAGCTCGGCAACGCCTCCTTTGTGGACAAGGCTCCGGCCGACGTGGTGGAGAAGGTGAGGGCGCGGCGCGACGCCGCCGTCGCCGACATCGAGCGCATCAGGGCGCGGCTGGACTCCCTGCCGTCGTGAGGTCGTCGCGGGTGGCGGCTCGGCTCGCGGCGGTGCCGCCGTCACCACCCGCGTGCGGCCAGTTCGTCCTCGATGACGCCGGCCACGCCCGCCATGCCCCGGCGGTTCGGGTGGTAGGAGGCCGCGCCCAGCAGGTTGTGGTGCTGTCCCTGGATCCACGGGCGGTCGGCGCACGCGTCGTGGCCCAGCGAGGCGGGGTAGGTGTCGACGAACGTCGCCGTGCCGTTGGTGGCCGCCGCCGTGGCCAGCGCGGCGTTGAGGGTCTCCTCGATGTCGTTCAGCCAGGCGTAGTCGCCGTCGGCGAACGGCAGGATGCCGGGGCAGGTTCCGGTGGGCGGCGCGATCCGGGGATAGCCGATCAACAGCACGGTCGCCTCGGGTGACCGGTTCCGGACATCAGCGAGCACGTCCTCGACGTCGAGGCGGGTCTGCGCGATGGCCGTCTTGAGCGTGTCGACCCCGTCGACGGTGAAGTGGTCCTGGCACGGGTTGCCGGTGGGATCGGAGTCGCGAAGTTCGGGGCAGGTACTGATGACGCTGCCGAACACGCCGTGGTCGTTGCCCCCGATCCCGATCGTCACGAGGTCGGTTCCGGGCTCCAGCGCGTCGAACTGAGGGGCGTTGAAGCCGAGCGGAATCTCCTGCCGTTCGGTCATGTCGGTGGTGTCGGCTCCGGCGCAGCTCACGTCGTTGAGCAGCGTGTTTTCGAGCTCACGGGCGAGCGCGGCCGGATAGTTGTTCGTGGACCGCAGGCAGCCGAGGGGGTCGAGACGCTGGAACGGAATGAGTGGTCCGGACGTGTAGGAGTCGCCGAGCGCGACGTAGTGCCGGACGTCGTCGCGGGACGCGGCACCCGCCGTGGCGGGTTGCAGGAGGGCGAGGAACAGCACGGACACGAGGACGGCGAGCAGACTCCGACGGCTGCGCATGAGGTAGTTCTACTGGCTCACGACCGGCGGGGGAGCGGCCGATCGGGTGAGTTTCGGCGAACGTGGCCCGCATCTGGTTGGGTGCGCGATAGACGCCGTTAAGTGCCATTGGTCTTTACTTTTGTTTGACATACACAAAAGATCGACTAGTGTGCGCAGGCATGACTGTGACTGGCCTCACCGACGAGGCGCCGGTTGTCCGGATGAGGGGGATCACCAAGCAGTTCCTCGGCAACGAGGTGCTGCGTGGTGTGGACCTCGATCTGCGTGCCGGAGAGGTCCACGCCCTCGTCGGCGAGAACGGCGCGGGCAAGTCGACGCTGATGAAGATCCTCGCGGGCGTGCACACCGCGGACGGCGGGACCGTCGAACTCGACGGCACTCCGGTGGCCTTCACGTCGCCCCGGCAGGCCCAGGCCAAGGGGATCTCGATCGTCCATCAGGAACTGAATCTGCTGGACGACCGCTCCGTGGCCGAGAACGTCTACCTCGGCTCCGAACCGGTGCGACGTGGCATGGTCGACCACCGGCGGATGGCCGCCGACACGGCCGCGTTGCTCGACGACCTCGGCGCGGCCGGCATCTCGCCGCGCGACCCGGTACGGCTGCTCTCGGTCGCCCAGCGCCAGGTGGTCGAGATCGTCAAGGCGCTGTCGGCGGACGTGCGCGTGCTGGCGATGGACGAGCCCACCGCCGCACTCGCCGACAACGAGGTGGAGCTGCTCTACGGCCTGGTACGCAGGTTGTGCGACCGGGGTATCGCCATTTTGTACGTGTCGCACCGGCTGGTGGAGGTATTCGATCTCAGCCACCGCATCACGGTGCTCAAGGACGGTGCGCTGGCGACCTCGCGCGAACGCGACGAGCTGACGAGCGACCAGCTGGTGCGCCACATGGTCGGCCGCTCACTGGACGCGCTGTTTCCCGACCGTGCCACCGAGGACGAGATCGGCGGTCCCCGGCTGCGACTGGCGGGCTGCGGCAACGAACGCTTGCACGGCATCGACCTCGAAGTCCGGGCGGGCGAGATCGTGGGGCTGGCGGGTCTCCAGGGTGCGGGACGCTCGGCGGTGGCCAGGGCGGTGTGCGGGGCCGAGCCGTTCACCACCGGAACGATGCACGTCGACGGGCAGCGGGCACGGGTGGCCTCACCCCGGGCCGCCGTGCGCCTCGGGATCGCGCACGTCACCGAGGACCGCAAGGGTGAGGGTCTGGCTCTGCGCCAGTCGGTGCGCGACAACGCACTGCTCGTCCGGCGTGCCGCGTTCGGCAGACGGCCGCGCGGCGGCCCGGTGCGGATGACGGAGCTGCTGGAGTCGGTGACCGTTCTCGCCCGCTCACCGGAGCAGGAGGTGCGGTTCCTGTCCGGCGGCAACCAGCAGAAGGTCGTGCTCGCGAAGTGGCTGGCGGTGCGGCCGGGAGTGCTCATCGTCGACGAACCGACCCGGGGCATCGACGTGGGAGCCAAGCAGGCGGTGTACGAGCTGTTGCGCGGGCTGGCGCGGGACGGCGTCGCGATTCTGATGATCTCGTCGGAACTGCCCGAGCTGATCGGGATGAGCGATCGGGTGCTGGTGCTGCACGACGGCCGGGTGGCGGGCGAGTTGCCCCCCGGCCCGACGGAGGAGGCCGTGATGAGGCTGGCGACGGGCCATGCGGTGGAACCGAGCAGGACACAGGAGGCCGTGTGAGCGAGAATCGTGCGCTCGGTAAGGCCGACCGGGTTGGGCCCCCGCTGCGGCACACTGTGCTGCCGCAGCAGGGGAGGGTGTCCCGCAGGACACAGGAGGCCGTGTGAGTACGGCGGTCGCGGCGCCCGCCGCCCCACGGCGTCCACAGTGGACGCGCAGGCTCGCGAACCCGGTGGTGGGCGTCTACGCCGCACTCGTGCTGCTGCTGATCGTGGGCAGCGTGCTCGTGGCCGCGCAGGGCGGTGTGCTGCTCGACCAGGGCGGGATCGTCAACATCCTGACGCGCAGCACGGCGCTCGGGCTGGTGGCGATCGGGCAGACGATGGTGATCCTCACCGGCAAGCTCGACCTCTCGGTGGCCTACCTCGTGGGGCTGTGCTCGCTGGTGGCGGCGGAGACGATGGCCGGAAACCCGAACATGATCGTGCCGGCGGTACTGATCACGCTGGCGGTCGCGGCGGGTGTCGGACTGATCAACGGGCTGGTCGTCACGAAGCTCAAGGTCAACGCGTTCATCGCGACCCTCGGCACCGCGCTGGTGATCCGCGGCTATCTGGAGCACTCCTACACCGGCCCCGCCGGCGACGTGCCGACGGTGTTCCAGCGCCTCGGCTACGACCGGATCGGTCCGGTGCCGGTGGCCGCACTGCTGATGGTGGGACTCGCGGTGCTGGCGTGGTGGTTCTTGGGCCGAACGCGGGCCGGTTACCACATCTACGCCGTGGGCGGCGACGAGGAAGTGGCGCGGTTCTCCGGTATCCGCACCGACCGCACCGTGGTGCTGGTCCACGTGCTGTGTGCGGTGGCCGCGGGGCTCGCGGGCCTGTTCCTCGCGAGCCGGCTCGGCTCCGGCGCACCGTGGGTCGGAGCCGACGGCGGATACGACCTGGAGTCGATCGCGGCCGTGGTGCTCGGGGGCACGATTCTGGCGGGTGGCCGTGGCGGCGTCGCCGGGACCCTCGGCGGTGTTCTCATCCTCGCCACGCTGGACACGATCTTCGACGACCTCGGCATGAACTCGTTCTTCAAGGACGTCGTCCGGGGCGCGGTGCTGATCGTGGCCGTGGCGCTGTACGCCCGGCGCAGGAGGTCGCACCGATGACCGAGACCGTGACCCCGACACGCGCCTCGCGCGGACCGCGGCGACCCAAGCTGGGCGAGGGCACCGGGCCGGTGCTGGCCGTGCTCGCGATCGTGCTGGTGGCGCTGGCCTTCGCCGGTGGTGCCTACAACGACCCCGCCGGATATCTCGCGCTGCTCAAGCGGGCCGCGCCCTTGATGATCCTGGCGATCGGGCAGTACTTCGTCATCGTCAGCGGTGGTTTCGACCTGTCCGTGGGTTCACTGGTCACCGCCGAAGTGGTGATCGCGGCACGGCTGATCGACGGCGACGAGTCGGCGACGGTGTGGGTGATCGCGCTGCTGCTGGTGGTCGGTGCGCTGGTGGGCCTGGTGAACGGCCTGATCACCACGCGCCTGCTGGTGCCGTCGTTCATCGTCACGCTCGGCATGTTGCTCGTGCTCGACGGCGCCGTGTTCCTGTGGACCGGCGGAGCGCCGCAGGGCTCGCTGTCCGAGGCGTTCCGCACGGTGGGGCGCGAGGGCTTCGAGGTTCCGCTGCTGGGGCAGGTGCCCTGGTCGGTGCTGCTATTGGCGGCCGTGGTGGTCGCCGCGGTGCTGTTCATGCGGGGCGGCACGGGCCGCACCCTGGTCGCGGTGGGCGACAACGAGAACGCGGTGCGGCTCGGCGGCGGCAGCGTCGAGGGCATGCGCACGCTCGCGTTCGTGCTCTCGGGCCTCTCGGCGGCGGTCGCCGCGGTGCTGCTCGGCGGGTTCGCCGGGGTGTCGGCCCAGGTCGGCGAGGGGCTCGAGTTCCAGGTCATCACGGCCGTCGTGCTCGGTGGCGTGGTGCTCGGCGGGGGCAGGGGTTCCGTGGTCGCCGCGATGGCGGGCGCACTCACGCTGGAAGCCCTGTTCTCACTGCTCAACCTGCTCGGTGTCTCCGGTGGACTGGAGTCGGCCGTGCAAGGCGTGATCATCATCGCCGCCGTGGCCTACGCGGCACTGGGGCGGTCGAAGTTCCGGACAAGGAGAACCAGATGAGAAGGACCTGGCTGACCGTCGTCGCCGCCGTGGGCGCGTTGACGATGGCGAGCTGCACGAGCGACCTCCCGGCCGACGGGACGGGACCGGAGTCGTCGGGCCAGCAGGAGTCGTCGAGCGCGGACGAGTTCTTCGACCAGGCGGAGTACGAGCGCCAGCTCGCGCTGCGCGACGCCACTCCCGAGGGCCCTGAGGACCGGCCCTGGGAGCAGGCGCTGGAACCCGAGATGGTCGACACGTCCGAGTACGCCGCCGAGGGGCCGTACCACCTGTGCTTCTCCAACGCCTCGGTGGACAACCCGTGGCGCCAGGTCGGCTGGAAGACCATGCAG
This sequence comes from Saccharomonospora piscinae, assembly GCF_005862235.1. Taxonomy (GTDB): domain Bacteria; phylum Actinomycetota; class Actinomycetes; order Mycobacteriales; family Pseudonocardiaceae; genus Saccharomonospora; species Saccharomonospora piscinae. Next base: position 385,748 of record NZ_VCEK01000004.1, read on the forward strand.
GCCGAGGTGGAGCTGCACGAGCAGATCGAGGAGTTCACGGTCCTCGACGCCGAGGCCAAGGACGACAAGCAGATCAGCGACATCGCCTCGCTGACCTCGCAGGGTTGCGACGCGCTCATCGTGTCGCCCAACACGACCTCCACGCTGACACCGGCCGTGGAACAGGCGTGCGGCAGCGGCATCCCGGTGATCGTGTTCGACCGCGGGGTGAACACCGACTGCCCGGTGACGTTCATCCACCCGATCGGTGGCTACGCCTTCGGCGCGACGGCGGCGGACTTCCTCTCCGACGAGGTCGGTGAGGGCGGATCGGTGCTGGCGCTGCGGGTGCTGCCGGGCGTGGACGTGCTCGAACACCGCTGGGCCGCCGCCGAGCGAATCTTCGAGGAGCGCGGCGTCGAGGTCGTGGGCACGGAGTTCACCGAGAACGACACGGCCGGCGCGAAGAACATCGTGAGCGACTACCTGCAGCGCGAGGGCCAGATCGACGGCATCTGGATGGACGACGGCACGGCCGCCGTCGCCGTGCTTGAGGCGTTCGAGGACCAGGGCATGGAGCTGCCCGCCATCTCCGGTGAGGACCAGCAGCAGTTCCTGGAGAAGTGGAGCAGCGACGGGCTGACCGCGCAGGCGCCGACCTATCCGACGTACCAGTGGCGCACCCCCGTGATCGCGGCCCTGAACGTGCTGGAGGGCGAGGAGGTTCCGAGCGAGTGGATCCTGCCGCAGCCCGTGGTCACCGACGACAACCTCGACCGGTACCTCACGGCGGACATGCCCCCGCTGCACTACGCCCTGTGCGGGTGCCAGGACATGCCCGGATTCCCGCAGCGCTGGCAGTGACGAGACGACAGGGAGGTCCCGGAGTGTCGACAGTGCATCCCGTCGGAGTGAACACGTGGGTCTGGACGTCACCGCTGGACGACGCGGGACTCCGGGAGCGGATTCCGGCGATCGCCGGGCAGGGGTTCGACGTCGTCGAGCTGCCCGTGGAGAACCTCGGCGACTGGGACCCCGCTGAGGCGAAACGCCTGCTGGGCGAGCACGGCCTCGGGGCCTCCCTGGTCCTCGTCATGCCACCGGGCCGGGAACTGGTGCGGGCGGAGCGGGCCACGGTCGCCGCCACCCAGGACTACCTGCGCCGCTGCCTGGACATCGCGGCCCAGCTCGGTGCCCCGGCGCTGAGCGGTCCCGCCTACGCCTCGGTGGGGCGAACCTGGCGGATGACCGAGGGCGAGCGGGCCGCGTGCGTGCGGGAGTGGCGCGAGGCCGTGACCCCCGTCGTCGAGCACGCCCGCGACGTCGGTGTCGTGCTCGGCGTCGAACCGCTGAACCGCTACGAGACCAGTCTGTTCAACACCGTGGACCAGACCGTGCGGGCCGTGGCCGGGCTGCCGTCCTGCGGCGTCGCGCTCGACATCTACCACCAGAACATCGAGGAACGTGACGTGGCCGCGGCGATCCGGTCGGCCCACGGCCACATCGCGCACGTGCAGGTGTGTGCCAACGACCGTGGCACGCCCGGCCGGGACCACTTCGACTGGCCGGAGCTGCTGGCCGCGCTCGCCGACGCGGGCTACACCGGGCCGTTGTGCATCGAGTCGTTCACGGCGCACAACAACAGCATCGCCACCGCCGCCTCCATCTGGCGGCCACTCGCCACGAGCCAGGACGCGCTCGCGGTCGACGGCCTGTGCTTTCTGAGGGAGGTGATGGCTCAGCAGCGGGCTCCACGGAACTGACTCCATGCGGCGCCGGCACGCCGTGATCGCTCATCGCACTCTTCACACGTGAGGATTCCATGGGTAGACGCAAGACAGTGCTGTCTCGCCTCGGCGCCACCGCTCTGGGCGGGATGCTGGCCGTCGCGGCGCTTCCGGCGACCGGGCAGGCGCAGGAAGCCGAATTCCACGCACTGCTGTTCACCAAGACCGAAGGCTACCGGCACGCCTCCATCCCGGCCGGGATCTCGATGTTCGAGGACCTGGCCGCCGACAACAACTTCACCTTCGACCACACCGAGGACTCGGCCGTCTTCAACGACGACGACCTCGCGGACTACGACGTCGTCATCATGTTCCAGACCTCGGGCATGGTGTGGGAGAACGACGCCCAGCGTGCGGCCATGCAGAGCTACGTGGAGAACGGCGGGGGCATCGCCGCGATCCACAACGCCACCGACATGGGCATCGAGAACGACTTCCCGTACTGGGACGACCTGGTGAACGCGGGCGCGCACATGCCATCGCACTCGCCCGGAGTCCTGGACGGCACGGCGAAGGTCACCGACCACCACCACCCCTCCACCGAGGATCTTCCAGCGCGGTGGGAACGCGCCGAGGAGTGGTACAACTTCGACAAGGACATGCGCGGCGACGTCCACGTGCTCGTGTCGGCCGACGAGTCCACCTACGACCCCGGACCCGACGCGATGGGGGCCGACCACCCGATCTCGTGGTGCCGCGACGTGGGCCTGTCCCGGGTGTGGGCCACCGCGATGGGCCACGACACCGCCGCCTACAGCGAGGAACTGTTCATCGAGCACATCCTCGGCGGGGTGCGCACCGCGGCCCGGACCGTCGACGCCGACTGCTCCGCCACGGTGGACAGCGCGTTCGAGAAGGTCGGGCTCGACACCAACACCGAGGCACCGACTTCGCTCGACATCGCGCCGGACGGCCGCGTGTTCTACACCGAGATCCTCGGCAGGGTCATGATGTACGACCCGGAGACCGAGAGCACTTCCACCGCGCTGGACATTCCCGTGTACTCCGGTGGCGAGGACGGCCTGGTCGGGATCTCGCTCGACCCCGGCTTCGCCGAGAACAACTGGGTCTACCTCTACTACTCGCCGCCCGGCGACGAGGAGATCAACCGGGTGTCGCGGTTCACCGTGGAGGGTGACTCGATCTCGCTCGACAGCGAGGTGGAGGTCATCGACATCCCCGCCTCGCGCAGGTCCGAGCCGGGACACACGGGCGGGCACCTGACGTTCGGCCCCGACGGCGACCTCTACATCGGCGTCGGAGACGACACCAACCCGTTCGAGTCGGGCGGTTACACACCGATCGACGAGCGGGACGGCCGCGACCTCTTCGACGCGCAGAAGACCTCGGCCAACACCAACGATCTGCGCGGCAAGATCCTGCGCATCACCCCGCAGGACGAGGGCGGCTACACGATCCCCGACGGCAACATGTTCGAGCCGGGGACCGAGAGCACGCTGCCCGAGATCTACGCGATGGGCTTCCGCAACCCGTTCCGGTTCACCGTCGACACCGACGGCACGATCTACATGGCCGACTACGGCCCCGACTCCAGCACGGCCGACCCCGAGCGCGGGCCGGACGGCAAGGTGGAGTGGAACATCGTGAAGGAGCCGGGCAACTACGGCTGGCCCTACTGCATCGGTGACAACATCGCGTACAACGACTACGACTTCGCCACCGGGACCTCGGGGGAGAAGTTCGACTGCGCCAACCCGGTCAACGACTCCCCGAACAACACCGGGCTGACCGAGTTGCCGCCCTCGCAGTCCGCCGACGTCTGGTACGGCTACGGCGAGTCGGCGGAGTTCCCGATCCTGGAGACGGGTGGGGCGGCTCCGATGGGCGGGCCGGTGTACCGCTACGACCCCGACCTCGAATCCGAGGTCAAGTTCCCCGAGTACTACGACGGGAAGCCGTTCTTCTACGAGTGGGCGCGCAACTCGCTCTACACGGTCACGCTCGACGAGCAGGGCGAGTACCTGAACCTCGACCCGTGGCTGACCAGCGAGGAGACGCTGGCGCCGATGGACATGCGGTTCGGTCCCGACGGTGCCATGTACCTGCTGGAGTGGGGCGGCGGCTACGGCAGGGACAACCCCGACTCGGGGCTCTACCGCATCGAGTACAACCAGGGCAATCGCAGGCCGGTCGTCGAGGTGGGTGCCACGCCGACCTCGGGTACCGCCCCGCTGGAGGTGTCGTTCCGCAGCGAGGGAACGCACGATCCCGAGGGCACGGACGTGACCTACTCCTGGGACTTCGGTGACGGCGACACCTCCACGGAGCCCGAGCCGACCCACACGTTCACCGAGAACGGTGAGTACGACGTCCAGCTCACGGTGACCGACGCCACGGGCAAGACGGGCGTCAACAACGTGACCGTCGTCGTCGGCAACACCGAACCGTCGGTGTCGGTGACCGCACCTGCCGACGGTGGGTTCTTCGAGTTCGGTGACCGGGTGCCGTTCGCCGTGGACGTCACCGACCCCGAGGACGGGGAGATCGACTGCGGTGAGGTCGTCGTCCAGCCCGCGCTGGGCCACGACTCGCACGCCCACCCGATCGACCCGATCAACGCCTGCGAGGGCACGATCGAGACGATCGTGGACGACGGCCACGCCGGCGCGAACATCTTCTACTCGATCGATGCCAGCTACACCGACCACGGCGGCGAGGGGGCGCCCGAGCTGACCGGTCGCGACACGGTGCTGCTCCAGCCGAAGCACAAGCAGGCCGAGTACTTCACCTCGTCGTCCGGTATCCGTGTGGTCAGCCAGGAGGGAGCGGAGAACGGCGAGCGGATCGGCGACATCGACGACGGCGACTGGATCGCCTTCACCCCGGTGAACTTCACCGGCATCGACGAGGTCTCGCTGCGCGCGTCGGCCCCCGACGGAGCCGGTGGGACCGTGGAACTGCGGGCCGGTGCGCCCGACGGTCCGCTGGTGGCCACCGTGGACGTGCCCAGCACCGGTGGCTGGGACAACTACGAGGACCTGGCTCCGGTCGAGGTCACCGATCCGGGCGGCACCACGGAGCTGTTCGCGGTCTTCGGCGGCGGCACGAGCCCGTTCGATCTCGACTCGCTCACCTTCATCGGTGACGGGGCTGCCGAGGTCGACGGCGAGGCGCCGTCCGTCACGGTGTCCGGTGTGGAGGACGGCGGGTCCTACGGCGACTCCGGTGACCTCACCCTGGGCTGGGAGGCCACCGACGAGGGCTCGGGCGTCGAGTCGGTGGAGGCCACCCTCGACGGCGAGGCCGTGGAGAACGGCGCCGAACTGCCGCTGCACACTCTCGACCTCGGAGAGCACCAGCTGGTGGTCACGGCCACCGACGCCGCGGGCAACGCCACCGAGCACACGGTGACGTTCACGGTGACGACCTCGCTCGGCGACATCCGTGCCCTGGTGGAGCGGTTCGCCGACGAGGACCGCGTCGACGCACGGGACGCCCGGCGGCTGACACTGCGGCTCGACCTGGCCTCGGGCCTCAACCGGTTCAGCTCGCATGCCGCGAGCTGGGTGCTGACGTCGTTCGTCCACGACGTCGAGCGGTCGGTCTCCGACGAGGAGGTGAAATCCGTACTGGTCCGCGACGCCGACGCTGTGATCGAACAGTGGCGCGCGTGACGGACCGGTGAGAGACGCGGGGGCGGATGCCGGGCCGCCCCCGCACGCCCGGCGCCGGGTGGCACGCCATGCCGCCCGGCGCCGGTGCCGTTTCTGGGCCGCGAAGGGCAGCAGGTCACCCACTTGGCCGGGCCGTAGACTCGACGGCGTCACCGCAAGAGTGAGGAGTGTGCGTGCCGTCCGACGACCAGGAGTTTCCCCCCGAGCTCTCGGAGGGGGACAACTTCATCGCGGGCCCGTTGCCGGACGACGAGTCCGAGGCCGAACCGGTCGACGAGGCCGCGATCGACGCGCGGGCCCGGCGCGAGCTGCTGGCCGTGGAGGCCGAGCTCGACCGCCGGTGGCCCGAGACGAGGATCGAACCGTCGTTGACGCGGATCACGACGCTCACCAACCTGCTCGGCGACCCGCAGCGGGCCTACCCGGTAATCCACGTGGCCGGGACCAACGGCAAGAGCTCGACGGCCCGCATGATCGAGGCGCTGCTCACCGGGCTCGGACTGCGCGTCGGGCGGTACACGAGCCCGCACCTGCAACTGGTCACCGAGCGCATCAGCATCGACGGCGCCCCGATTCCCGCCGAGACCTACGTCAACACCTTCGCCGACGTGGCGCCGTTCGTGTCGATGGTGGACAGCGGTTCCGGCGAGGACGAGCCCAAGCTGAGCAAGTTCGAGGTGCTGACGGCGATGGCCTTCGCCGCGTTCGCCGACGCCCCCGTCGAGGTCGCGGTTCTGGAGACGGGCCTGGGTGGCCGGTGGGACGCCACCAACGTCGCCGACGCCCAGATCTCCGTGATCACACCCGTCGGCTTCGACCACACCGACTACCTCGGCGACGATCTCCGGTCGATCGCGGGGGAGAAGGCCGGGATCATCAAGTCCGGCGGGGTGGCCGTGCTGGCGGAGCAGCAGCCCGACGCGGAGCGGGTGCTGCTGGAACGGACCGTCGAGGTCGACGCCATGGTGGCGCGGGCGGGCAGCGAGTTCGGTGTGCTGGGTCGCGACATCGCCGTGGGCGGGCAGCTGCTGAAGCTGCAGGGGCTCGGCGGTGTCTACGACGAGATCTTCCTCCCGCTGCACGGTGCCCACCAGGCAGCCAACGCGGCGCTCGCGCTGGCCGCGGTGGAGGCGTTCTTCGGCGCGGGCAAGGATCGCAAGCTGGTGGAGGACGTGGTGCGCGAGGCGTTCGCCACGGTCGCCACCCCGGGCAGGCTCGAGCACGTGAAGGCCGCGCCGACCGTGCTGCTCGACGCCGCCCACAATCCGCACGGGGCGGCCGCGCTCGCGAGCACGGTGGACGAGGAGTTCGCCTTCCGCAGGCTCGCGGCCGTCGTCGGGATCATGGCCGACAAGGACGCCGAGGGCATCCTGACGGCGCTCGAACCCGTGGTCTCGGACGTCGTCGTCACCAGCAACTCGTCGCCGAGGGCGATGCCGGTCGACGAGCTGGCCGCGCTGGCGGTGCGCGTGTTCGGCGAGGAACGGGTCACCGTGGAGCCCCGCCTCGACGCGGCCGTCGAGAACGCGATCGCGCTCGTGGAGCAGACCGACGACCCCGAGGAACCCATCTCCGGGGGCGGTGTCCTCGTCACCGGTTCGGTCGTCACCGCGGGCGAGGCTCGCACGTTGTTCGGCAAGGAGCCCGCATGAGCCAGCCGAAGGACCCGATGAAGGGTTTTCGCGGGGTGCAGGCCGGCACGCTGGTCCTCGAGGCGATCGTGGTCGGGCTCGCGCTTCCGGTCGTGGCACAGCTCGGCGACGGGTTGAGCAGCGTGCAGGGCTGGACGGTCGGTGGCATCGCCGTCGGCCTGCTGGTGTGCTGTGGTCTGCTGCGGTTCCCGTGGTCGATCTGGGTGATCCTGGCGCTCAACGCGGCCATGCTCGCGTTCGTGGTCAGCCTGCCGTGGGTGACCGTGATCGGCGTCGTGTTCCTCGCCGTGTGGGGCTGGCTGATGTGGCTGCGCCGCGACGTCGCGCGGCGCATGGCGGAAGGCCGTCTCCCCAGCCAGCAACAACCCGGGTAGCCGTGTCCGCAGTCTGTGTAGCCGTGTCCGCAGTCTGTGTGGTCGTGTCCGCAGACTGTGTAGCCGTGTCCGCACCCGGTGCATGCCCGTCTCGCGGGACAGGTCGTTAGGCTGCCTGCACCGGCTCCGTTCGCCGACCACCACTCGCGCGTCGAGCGCGGACCGGTTCCTGAACACGTCATCAGCGAAGGAGTAACGAACGTGAGTGAGCGCACGCTGGTCCTGGTCAAGCCCGACGGCGTCGAGCGCGGTCTCGTCGGCGAGGTCATCGCCCGCATCGAGCGCAAGGGCCTGACGCTGGCCGCCATGGACCTGCGCACCGTCGAGCGTTCGGTGGCCGAGGAGCACTACGCCGAGCACAAGGAGAAGCCGTTCTACGGCGACCTGCTGGACTTCATCACCTCGGGCAAGGTCGTGGCCATCGCGGTGGAGGGCCCTCGCGCCATCGCCGCGTTCCGGCAGCTCGCGGGCGGCACCGATCCGGTCGAGAAGGCCACGCCCGGCACGCTGCGCGGTGACTTCGCGCTGGAGACCCAGTACAACCTCGTGCACGGTTCCGACTCGCCGGAGTCGGCCGAGCGCGAGCTGAAGCTGTGGTTCCCCGACCTGTGACTCCCACCGGCCACCGCTGACCGGGCCGAGCCGCGGCCCCGGCCGGCGGTGGCCGCACAATTCGGTTTATTCCTGTCAGGGGGCTCTGGCAGGGTCTGTCTCGTGGCTGACGACGAGATGCTGGTTCGGGCGCAGGGGCTGCTCAAGCGCTTCGGCGAGTTCGAGGCGGTACGGGGGATCGATCTCCGGGTCCGCAGGGGAGAGGCGTTCGGCCTGTTGGGGCCGAACGGGGCGGGCAAGTCCTCCACCATGCGCATGATCGCCTCGACGTCGCCTCGTTCGGGCGGGGAACTCTCGGTGCTCGGCATGGACCCGGAGCGGGACGGGCCGCGCATCAGGGCGAGGCTCGGTGTGGTGCCACAGCAGGATCTGCTCGATCTCGAACTCACCGTGCGGCAGAACCTCCAGGTCTACGGGCGGTACTTCGGGCTGTCCCGGCCCACCGTGCGCGCGAAGGCCACCGAGCTGCTCGACTTCGCGCAGTTGACCGACCGCGCCGACGCCGAGGTGGAGTCGCTGTCCGGCGGTATGAAGCGCAGACTGGTCATCGCGCGCTCACTCGTGAACGACCCGGAGTTGCTGCTGCTCGACGAGCCCACAACGGGGCTCGATCCGCAGGCGCGGCATCTGTTGTGGGACAAGCTCTTCCGGCTCAAGTCCGAGGGCGTCACGCTGCTGCTCACGACTCACTACATGGACGAGGCCGAGCAGTTGTGCGACCGGCTCGTGGTGATCGACAGCGGGCGGATCGTCGCGGAGGGATCGCCCGCCGACCTCATCGCACGCCACTCGACCCGCGAGGTACTGGAGCTTCGGCTGCCTCCGGGGGAGCAGGAGGCAGCGGCCGTCACGGTCGCCGACCTCGGTGAACGTACCGAGGTCCTGCCCGACCGGGTGCTCGTCTACGCCGACTCCGGTGAGTCGGCGCTGGAGCAGGCGCACGCACGCGGCGTCCGCCCGGTGTCCAGTCTCGTGCGGCGCAGCACCCTCGAGGACGTGTTCCTCAGGCTGACCGGCAGGAGCCTGGTCGAATGACGACCACACGAACGCCCGAGCGGGCACGGCACCCGGTGCGCGACGAGGCCCACGCGGTCGGGGCGTGGCGAGGTGCCTGGCTGCGGGTGGAGGGCCTGTGGACGTGGTACCGCCGGTACTGGACCTCCAATCTGTACTCGTCCGGCCTGCAGCCGCTGCTGTACCTGCTGGCGATGGGGGTCGGCTTCGGTTCCCAGGTGCAGCGGGCGGCGCTGCCCTACGACGTGACCTACGTGCAGTACGTGGCACCCGCACTGCTGGTGGCCGGTGCTGTGCAGTTCGGGGTGGGTGAGTCGACCTACCCGGTGCTGTCCGGGTTCAAGTGGGAGAAGAGCTACCTCGCGATCACCGCGACGCCCGTGACGGCGGGCCAGGTCGTCGGCGGCCACCTGATCTGGGTGGGACTGCGGGTGACGCTGGCGGCGGTGGTGTACGCGGTGGTCGCCGCGTTCTTCGGAGCGTGGACGGGCGCCGGGGTGCTGGCCGCGGCCGTCGTCGGGATCGGAACCGGCCTGGCGTGCGCGGCTCCGATCACGGCGTTCACCGCCACCACGGACGACGACCAGCGGCTGGCGGCGCTGTTCCGCTTCGGTGTCATTCCCATGGTGCTGTTCGCCGGGACCTTCTTTCCCGTCGAGCAGATTCCGGTCGCGCTGCGGTGGCTCGCGTGGATCTCCCCGCTGTGGCACGGCAACGAACTCGCGCGCGGCGTGACGCTCGGTGGGCTCGACCTGCTGCCCGCACTCGGGCATGCGGCGGTGCTGGTGGCGTTGTTCGTCGTGGGCGGTGTGCTGGCCCGGCACTTCTTCTACCGACGGCTGGTGAGGTAGGCGATGGCGATCACCGACAGTGCGACACACCGGCAGAGCACCGTCCCGGCCCGGCGCCGGAGCGGGGTGTTGCTGCGGGTGCTGCCTCCGTCGCTCTATGCGGGACGGGCCAGTGCCCTCGTCGAACGCTCCGCCCTGGTCTACTCGCGCGCGTGGCTGGTGTTCGTCTCCGGCGTGTTCGAGCCGCTGTTCTACCTGCTGGCGTTCCGCGTGGGGTTCGGGCAGCTCGTTCCCGAGGTGACGGGACCCGGTGGCCAGACCCTGAGCTATGTGGCGTTCGTCGCACCGGCGCTGCTGGCGGCCTCGGCGATGAACGGCGCGGTCTTCGACGCCACCTTCGGTGTCTTCTTCAAGTTCCGCTACGACAAGACTTACGAGACCGCGCTCAGCACACCGTTGGGCCCGCTCGACATCGCTTTGGGCGAGATCGGCTGGGCCGTGCTGCGGGGCGGCATGTACGCGGTGTCGTTCTTCGGCGTGATGTGGGTGATGGGACTGGTCACCACACCGTGGGCCGTGCTCATCGTCCCGGTCGCGATTCTGGTGGCGTTCGCGTTCGCCGCGGTGGGCATGGTGTGCGCGACCCTGCTACGCACGCCGTCGCAGTTCGACTACGTGCAGCTCGCGGTGATGCCGCTGTTCTTCTTCTCGACGACCTTCTACCCACTGTCGGTGTATCCGGAGCCACTGCAGGTCGCCGTCCAGTGCCTGCCGCTCTACCACGGGGTCGAGCTGGCCCGCGGCTTCTCCGTCGGGGTGCTGGACTGGTCGATGGTCGGCCATGTGGCGTACCTGGTGGTGATGGCCTCGCTCGGCGTGTACGGGGTGGCACGGCGCATCGCCGGGCTGGTGCGGTGACACCGTCCGGGCCGCGGACATGATCCCTATACTGCGTCGATGCTGGCCTCGATCATCGCCGTGTCCGTTCTCGTCGTCCTCGTCGTCGGCGGCATCGTCCTGGTGGTGAAACTCGACTCGTGGCGGCCCTCCCGTGCCTTCAAGGCCCGCCATCCGCGGCTCTACCCCAAGGACGGTTGTCCCCAGTGCGGGCGGCGGCGGGTGACCACCGTGGTCTCGGACAACCGCCTCAACGGCATGAACGAGTGCCGGGCCTGCCGGTTCGTGTGGGATCCCGAGCGGTCCCTCCCGTAGCGGGGGTGTCGTAGGTCTCACCGGGCCGGCCGCCGTGCCCGTGCGCGTGTCGCGTGATCGCAGCGCCGCGGCACCGGGTACGAGCAGGTCAGCGACGGTTTGCCGGATGGCGGGCGGCCCCCGGGGCGGGTTCGTTGCCGAAGGCGAACGAGGACCTGACGCCGGTGTGGGATACTGGGTGTCGGTCGCCGGGCAGGCGTGGTCACCGACGTGGTGGCGAGGCTGCTCCGGGCGATCCGGCGATGTGCTGGGAGAACCCGCACGCTCGTCGCCGCCGCGCACACCCGGTGTCGGGCGGCTCGACGACGTGGCGACGCTTTGCAGGGCGTCGGGACTCGATCGGCGTGTCGTCGCGGGACCCGCCACCGACGGCGTGCCGGACACCGGCGCTGTGTCGCTGCGGTGGCATGACAGGCAAGGATTCCCGTCCCGGTGAGCACCACCGGGGCGGACACAACAGAGAACGGTCCCTGCGCGGCCGCGTGCCGAACGCGCCCGGGGGCGGAGGAGATGTATGTCGAACGCGGAGACACCCGCCGAGAACGCTGGCGGGACTACCGCCACACCCGCAGCTCGTGCCCTGGCCGATCTGCCGGACAAGACCAGAGTCCACCAGCTCGCCAAGGTGCTCGGCACCAGCAGCAGGGAGGTCCTGGCCACGCTGGCCCAGCTCGGTCACACGGCCCGCAGCCCGCAGTCGGGTGTGGCGAGGGAGGTGGCACTCCGGGTGGCGGAAACCCTGGGTGCGACGGGCGCCGAGCAGGGCGGGCAACCGCAGGATCCCACGCCTGAGCCCGCCACCGGCGCGGAGCCCGAGTCACAGCCGGAGCCCGAGAAGTCGGAGCAACCGCCGGGTCAGAAGAAGCGGGCGCGCACCCGCGCGGAGCGGCCCGCCCGGCCTGCCGACCGCCAGCCTGAGCCGACGCAGGAGGCCGGGTCCGCCGAGCCGGCCGAGTCGCCCGGCGCGGCGCCGGTGTTCGCGGCGCCGTCCCCCCTCTTCCTGCCGCCGGATCCGGTGACAAAGCCGACCGCGCGCCCCGCCGCCGCGAAGGACGAGGACGGCGCGGGCGCACCCGACCAGGAGGTCGGCACCACCACCACCACTAACACCGCCGACGGCGACGCCGGGCAGGACCGGAGCGGCGAGGACGATGACGGGTCCGACGGCGGGCGCCGCCGTCGTCGCCGGGGGCGTCGTGGCCGCGGCCGGGGCAAGGGCGGGGACGACACCGCCACCGACGAGCAGCAGGGCAAGCAGGCCGAGGCGACCCAGAGCGCGACCCAGAGCGACGAGAAGGCCGCGCCGGGTGAGGACGACTCGGGCGGGCAGCAGGAGGGTCAGGCCGCGAAGGACACGTCCGAGCAGGGCGGCTCCGGTGACAGCGATTCGGCCAGCAAGCGCCGCCGTCGCCGCCGTCGCCGCAAGAACGGTGACGAGGACGGGGCCGACAGCACGTCGTCGTCGGACGACCCGCCCAACACCGTGGTGCACGTACGGGACGGCAAGCAGGCGGACGAGAAGGCAGGCGAGAAGGCAGGCAAGGCCGAGGACGGCGTGCGCAGCGTGCGTGGGTCGACCCGGCTGGAGGCCAAGCGGCAGCGCCGTCGGGACGGCAGGGAGGCGGGCCGCCGCCGTGCGCCGATCCTGTCCGAGTCCGAGTTCCTGGCGCGCCGCGAGTCGGTCGATCGCACGATGGTGGTCGCGGAGCGCGGCGATTCCACCCAGATCGGCGTGCTGGAGGACGGCGTGCTGGTCGAGCACTTCGTCACGTCGGCGGGCAGCGGCTCGATCGTCGGCAACGTCTACCTCGGCCGGGTGCAGAACGTGCTGCCCTCGATGGAGGCCGCGTTCATCGACATCGGCCGTGGTCGCAACGCCGTGCTCTACGCCGGTGAGGTGGACTGGGACGCCGCCGGGCTGGAGGGCAAGGCGCGCAAGATCGAGCAGGCGCTGTCCACCGGTGACCACGTCCTGGTCCAGGCGACCAAGGACCCGGTCGGTCACAAGGGCGCGCGGTTGACCACGCAGATCTCGCTGCCCGGTCGATTTCTCGTGTACGTGCCCTCGGGCGGCGCGACCGGCATCTCCCGGAAGCTGCCCGAGAACGAGCGGCGCAGGCTCAAGGACATCCTCAAGCGCATCGTCCCCTCCGACGCGGGTGTGATCATCCGCACGGCCTCCGAGGGCGTCAGCGAGGACGAGCTCGACCGGGACGTGCGCAGGCTGAAGGCCCAGTGGGACGTCATCAAGGAGAAGGCCGACTCGGTCGGCAGCAAGAAGTCGGGCGCTCCCGCCCTGCTGTACGAGGAGCCGGACCTGCTGGTGAAGGTCGTGCGCGACCTGTTCACCGAGGACTTCGGCAAGCTGGAGATCCAGGGCGCCACCGCCTGGGAGACGATCCACTCCTACGTCGAGCACGTCGCGCCCGACCTGGTGGATCGCGTGAAGCGCTACGTCGGTCAGGGTGACGTCTTCGCCGACCACCGCATCGACGAGCAGATGACGAAGGCACTCGATCGCAAGGTGTGGCTGCCCTCGGGCGGGTACCTCGTGATCGACCGCACCGAGGCCATGACGGTCATCGATGTCAACACCGGCAAGTTCACCGGATCGGGCGGCAATCTGGAGGAGACGGTCACCAGGAACAACCTGGAGTCCGCCGAGGAGATCGTGCGCCAGCTGCGCCTGCGTGACATCGGCGGCATCATCGTGATCGACTTCATCGACATGGTGCTGGAGTCGAACCGCGAGCTGGTGCTGCGCAGGCTCACCGAGTGCCTCGGCCGCGACCGGACCCGCCACCAGGTCGCGGAGGTGACGTCACTGGGGCTGGTGCAGATGACCCGTAAGCGGGTCGGCACGGGGCTGCTGGAGGCGTTCTCCACCACCTGCGAACACTGCAAGGGCCGGGGCGTGCTCGTGTCGAGCGAGCCGCAGCGCGGTCACGGCCAGAACGGCCACGGTGGCCACAATGGCCACGGCGGCGGCGGTCAGGGCGGTGGCCAAGGCGGCCAGGGCGGCTCCCGGCGTGCGCGGAACAAGGCGAAGGCGGCGGAGCAGGAGGCGGCCAAGGCCGCCGAGGCGCCCGCGCCGACGCCCGAGCAGCGTGAGTCGGCGGTGTCGGCCGTGCAGGCCGTGGCCAACGCGTCCAAGGTGACGAACAAGGCCACCGACGCGGAGCCGGAGGCTGATCGGCCGAGCGAGGACACGCCTACCCGGTCGAGGGGACGGCAGCGCGTCACCCGCGAGACGTCCCCACCCGCCAAGCAGCGCAAGCGGGCCGACGCCGCGCCCACCGAGAAGCGGGAGGACGCTCCCGCTCCGCCCGCTCCTGCGGCGGAGCCCGCTCCGGCGGAGTCCACTCCTGCCGCTCCGGTTGCCCCCGCCGCTCCGGCCGAGCCGGCCGCTCCGGCTGCGTCGGCGGTGTCGGCCGAGCCGGCCGAGTCGGCTGCCCCGGTGCCCGCGACGCGGACCGCGACCCGGCGGCCCCGGCGGGCCGCCAGCAGGCCGGCGGGTCCGCCCGTGTCGGCACAGGACAACGGCGTGGCGGGCCACTGAGCGGACCGGCGCGGAACCCGGTGGTGGGAACGACCCCGGTGCGCCGCGCCGGGAACCGACTCAGTACCCTGTAAGGCGGCCCGCGCCCACGGCGGGTCGTCGCAGCCCCAAACCAAGTAGTCGAGTAATCAGGAGACTTCCGTGTCGGCGTATGCAGTCGTCAAGACCGGCGGCAAGCAGTACAAGGTCGCCGTCGGCGATGTCGTCGAGGTCGAGAAGCTCGACGGCGAGCCGGGCACCGAGCACACCCTTCCCGCCGTGATGGTGGTCGACGACGGCAAGGTCACGACGGGCGCCGACGCGCTGGCGAAGGTCTCGGTCACGGGCAAGGTCGTCGAGCAGACCAAGGGCCCGAAGATCCGCATCCACAAGTTCAAGAACAAGACCGGCTACCACAAGCGGCAGGGTCACCGGCAGCAGCTGACCCGCCTTGAGGTCACCGGCATCAACAAGTAAGGAACCTGACCAGCCATGGCACACAAGAAGGGCGCGTCCAGCTCTCGGAACGGCCGTGACTCCAACCCGAAGTACCTCGGCGTCAAGCGGTTTGGCGGTCAGGTCGTCAAGTCGGGCGAGATCCTCGTTCGGCAGCGCGGCACGAAGTTCCACCCCGGCGTGAACGTCGGCCGTGGCGGCGACGACACCTTGTTCGCGCTGGCGGCGGGCTCGGTGGAGTTCGGCACGAAGCGTGGCCGCAAGACGGTCAACATCGTGTCGGCCGAGGCCTGACCGGCCCGGACGGCACACGCTACTCACAACGAGGGACGGGCCCGGAACACATCCGGCCCCGTCCCTCGTTTTGTTGTGACAGGTGGACCCGGTGGTCCTGAGGAAGGCGGCACGATGGCATCCCGGTTCGTGGATCGCGCGGTGATTCATGTCGCCGCGGGCGACGGGGGCAACGGTTGCGCGTCGGTGCACCGCGAGAAGTTCAAGCCCCTCGGCGGCCCCGACGGCGGCAACGGCGGGCACGGCGGTGACGTGGTGCTGGTCGTGGATCCCGGGGTCCACACACTGCTGGACTTTCACTTCCGGCCGCACGCGCGTGGCGGCAGCGGTAAGCAGGGCCAGGGTGGGCACCGCAGCGGCGCGGCAGGGGACACGCTGGAGATGCGCGTTCCCGACGGGACCGTGGTGCTCACCGAGGACGGCGAGGTGCTGGCCGACCTGATGGGCGCGGGGACGCGGTTCGTGGCCGCACAGGGCGGCCGGGGCGGGCTCGGTAACGCCGCGCTGGCCTCGCGAGCGCGCAAGGCCCCCGGTTTCGCGTTGCTGGGCGAGCCCGGCGAGGAACGTGACCTGGTACTGGAGCTGCGCTCCGTCGCCGATGTCGGCCTGCTCGGATTCCCCTCGGCAGGCAAGTCGTCGCTGATCTCGGTGTTGTCGGCGGCCAAACCCAAGATCGCCGACTACCCCTTCACGACGCTGGTGCCCAATCTGGGTGTGGTCAGCGCGGGCGACCTCGTGTTCACCATGGCCGACGTTCCCGGCCTGATCCCCGGCGCGAGCGAGGGCAAGGGGTTGGGGCTGGACTTCCTGCGGCACATCGAGCGCTGTGCCGTGCTCGTGCACGTGGTGGACTGTGCGACCTACGAGCCGGGCCGCGATCCCGTGTCGGACATCGACGCGCTGGAGGACGAACTGGCCCGGTATACGCCCGCGCTCGGAGGCGAGCTGGCCTCGCGGCCCAGGGTCGTGGTGCTCAACAAGCTGGACGTGCCCGACGCCGCCGAGCTGGCGGAACTCGTGCGGCCGGACCTCGAAGCGCGAGGCTGGCGGGTGTTCGAGGTGTCCACGGTGGCGCACCGAGGACTGCGGGAGCTGACCTACGCGCTGGGTGAGATCGTCGAGGCCCACCGTGCCGCCCAGCCGCCGCCCACGCCGGCCAAGGTCGTGGTGACGCCGAAGGCGGTGGACGACGGCGGGTTCACGGTGGAGGCCGATCCCGACGAGGACGGCGCCTTCGTGGTGCGCGGGCCCAAGCCGGAACGCTGGGTGCGGCAGACGAACTTCGCCAACGACGAGGCCGTCGGTTACCTCGCCGACCGCCTGCACCGGCTGGGTGTCGAGGAGAAGCTGGCGAAGGCGGGCGCGACGCCGGGGTGCCCGGTCACCATCGGTGGCGTCACCTTCGACTGGGAGCCCTCCACCCCCGGCGTGGTCGGCACCCTCGCGGGCCGGGGCAGCGATCCCCGGCTGGCGGAGCAGGGCCGGGTGACCGCGGCCGAACGCAAGGAGGCGCGGCGGCTGCGCCGGGAGGGCACCGGAGACGTCGACGTGTCGGGGGAGCCCGGTGATCCCGGTACGTCCGGGAACGCCGATGAGTGAGGTCCGGCGTCGCCTCGCCGGGGCGGAGCGGCTCGTCGTCAAGGTGGGATCGTCGGCGCTGACCACGGCGGGAAGCGGACTCGACGTCGAGCGTCTCGACTCGCTGGTGGACGCGGTCGTCGGCCGGGTGAGGCGGGGTACGCAGATTGTGCTCGTGTCTTCGGGTGCCATCGGCGCGGGACTTGCCCCGCTGTCGATCAGCGCCCGGCCCAGGGACCTCGCGACCCAGCAGGCCGCCGCGAGTGTCGGTCAGCTCGCGCTGGCGCACGCGTACGCCGAGTCGTTCGGCCGCTATGCCCTGACGGTGGGACAGGTGCTGCTGACCTCCGACGACGTGGTGCGCCGCGCGCACTACCGCAACGCGCAGCGCACGTTCTCGCGGTTGCTGACGCTGGGCGCGGTGCCCGTGGTGAACGAGAACGACACCGTGGCCACCGAGGAGATCCGGTTCGGCGACAACGATCGGCTCGCGTCGCTGGTGGCCCATCTGATCGGCGCGGAGGGGCTCATTCTGCTGTCCGATGTGGACGCGCTGTACGACGGTGATCCCCGCGCGGGCGGGACCCGGCGGATCGCGGAGGTCCGTTCCGAGTCGGACCTGGCGGGCCTGGCCGTCGGCAGGTCCAGCTCGGGGCTCGGCACGGGCGGGATGATGTCCAAGGTGGCCGCCGCGCGGACCGCGGCGGCGGCGGGCATTCCCGCGCTCATCGCGTCGGCGGGCGAGGCGCCGTGCGCGCTCGGCGACGCGGCGGTCGGTACCGCGTTCACTCACGCGGCCACCCGGATGTCGGCCCGCCGGTTCTGGCTCGGGTACGCGGCGGGCTCGCACGGTCGCCTGCATCTGGACGACGGCGCGGTGGCGGCCGTGGTGGGGCGGCGGCGTTCCCTGCTCGCCGCCGGGGTCACCGGCGTCGACGGCGACTTCCAGGCCGGTGATGTGGTGGACCTGGTCGACCCGTCGCAAGCCGTGGTCGCGCGCGGGGTGGTGGCCTACGACGTCACCGAACTGCCCGACCTCATCGGCCGCTCGACCCGGGACCTTCCACCCGACCAGCGGCGCGAGGTGGTCCATGCGGACGACCTGGCGCCCCTGCCTCACTGACACCGTGTCCGCAGCCTGCGTAGCCGTGTCCGCAGGTTCTGTAGCCGTGTCCGCACTTCTCGTAGGCCGAAATCAGGTGGAGCCGTCCCGCCGCGTGGGCTAGGCTGCCCGTGTGTCCAGCCCTGAGGCGTCCAGACCCTGACCACCGGTCGTCATCGGTGGTGCTTTGTCCCGGTAGGTGAGTGCGCGTGTTGTCGTCCGCGCACGCCGCCCGCCGTGGCTCCCCGCGGCGACCGTGTCCGGTCGTTGTCCTTTTCCCGGTGATCGCCGCGCCGTCGCGCCGGTGATCATCGCGTTTTCCGACGCCGCGTGGAGTGTGTCGTGCCTGTTGTGCTGTACCTGCTCGGGTTGGCCGTGTTCGCCCAGGGAACGTCCGAGTTCATGTTGTCCGGCCTCGTCGTGGCCATCGCCGACGACCTCGCCGTCTCCGTGCCCACCGCGGGCCTGCTGACCTCGGCTTTCGCCGTCGGGATGGTCGTCGGGGCGCCGTCGATGGCGGTGTTGAGCTCGCGGTGGTCCCGCCGCCGTGCCCTGCTGTTCTTCCTGGGAACCTTCACCGCCGTCCACGTGCTCGGGGCGATGAGTGCTCACTTCGCGGTGCTGCTGGCCACGAGGGTGGTCGGCGCGCTGGCGAACGCCGGGTTCCTCGCGGTCGCCCTGGCCGCCACGGCGACTCTGGTGCCGCAGCGGTCTCGGGCGCGCGCGACGGCGGTCCTGCTCGCCGGGGTGACGCTCGCGTGCGTGGTGGGAGTGCCCGCGGGTGCGGTCCTGGGCCAGCTCTGGGGCTGGCGCGCGGCGTTCTGGGCCGTGGCGGCTCTCGCCCTCCCTGCTCTCGTGGCGATCGCGTGGGCCGTCCCGCACCAGGACCCCGGTGCGTCCCGGCCGAACGTCCGCGCCGAGTGGGCCGCGTCCCGGAACCCGGACCTGGTGCTCACGCTGCTGGCCGGTGCGTTCGTCAACGCCGCCACCTTCGCGACGTTCACGTATCTCGGCCCGGTGGCGACCTCCGCGACCGGGTTGCCCGCCGCGTCGGTGCCCGCCGTACTCGCGCTGTTCGGTGCGGGCTCGTTCGTGGGCGTCACGGTCGCGGGCCGGATCGCCGACGCACGACCCGCCGTCGTATTGCTGGGCGGCGGGCCGCTCCTGATCGTGGGATGGGCTGTGTTCGCGATGGTGGCGTCCCAGCCGGCGATCACACTGGCACTGGTGTTCGTCCAGGGCGCGCTCTCGTTCGCGGTCGGCTCGACGCTGATCGCCAGGGCACTGTCGGTGGCACCAGGAGCGCCGACGCTGGGCGGAGGGCTGGCCACGGCCGCGCTCAACGTCGGTGCGGCGGCGGGACCGTGGCTCGGTGGGGTCGCGCTCGCGGGTGGTGGCGACGCCCGGTCACCGTTGTGGGCGAGCGCGGCGCTGGCGGCACTCGGCGTCCTGTTCACCGCGACCGCACTGTGGCGCGGTGCCGCCCGCAGCGGTGTCCCGCACGCTGCGCTCACGCGGGCACGCGGCTCGTGGAGTGAGCGGTCCCGTCGGCGGTGAACTGCACCACAACCGAGGTGGGGCGGGAAAGGTCTCGACCACTGCGGGGGTTGGACTCGGACAGGTCGCCGGGACGCCGGTGCCGCCGTGCAGCGTTTAAGGTGGGTTGTCATGTCTCCACGCCGTCTCGGGGTGATGGGCGGAACCTTCGATCCCGTCCATCACGGACACCTCGTCGCCGCCAGCGAGGTGCAGCATCGCTTCGGGCTGGACGAGGTCATCTTCGTGCCCACGGGGCAGCCGTGGCAGAAGGTCGGGCGGGACGTCTCGCAGGCCGAGGACCGCTACCTCATGACCGTGATCGCGACGGCGTCCAATCCGGTGTTCTCCGTCAGCAGGGTCGACATCGACCGGGGCGGGCAGACGTACACCGTGGACACGCTGCGCGACCTGCGGACGCAGTATCCCGACGACGAGCTGTTCTTCATCACGGGTGCCGACGCGCTGGAACAGATCCTCACCTGGCGTGATGCCGACGAATTGTTCACCCTCGCGCACTTCATCGGTGTCACCAGACCGGGTTACCGGTTGGACGGCCACCATCTTCCCGAGGGCAAGGTGAGCCTGGTGGAGGTCACCGCGATGGCGATCTCGTCCACCGGATGCCGCGACCGGGTCCGGGAGGGCGCACCCGTCTGGTACCTGGTTCCGGACGGCGTGGTGCGCTACATCAGCAAGCGGGGACTGTACCTGCGTGATTCGGGCTGACCTGCGGCGTCACCTCGTTTCGGCGCTCCGGGTACGCTTTTTCGGCATACGTTCCACCGAGTAAGGAGTACCGTGGCAGCGACGGCCGAAGCCCGAGACCTCGCGACCGCGGCCGCGCACGCGGCGGCGGACAAGAAGGCGACCAACGTGGTGCTGCTGGACGTCTCGGACCGTCTGGTGATCACCGACGTGTTCGTGATCGCGTCGGCACCCAACGAGCGCCAGGTCGGCGCCATCGTCGACAACATCGAGGAGAAGCTGCGCGGCGCCGGGCACAAGCCGGTGCGCAGGGAGGGCACGCGCGAGGGCCGCTGGGTGCTGATCGACTACGTCGACGTCGTCGTGCATGTCCAGCACGAGGAGGAGCGCTCCTTCTACGGTCTCGAACGGCTGTGGAAGGACTGTCCCCGCATCGAGGTGGACGGCCTGGAGCCCGGTGCGGACACCGGGGCCGACCGGGAAACGGACACGCCGTGACACTGAGACGGCTCGTGCTGTGGCGGCACGGGGAGACCGACTACAACGCCGCGGGCCGGATGCAGGGCCAGCTCGACTCGGCGTTGACCGAGGTCGGCTGGAAGCAGGCACGGTTCGCCGCTCCCGCGCTGGCGCGCTTCGAACCGGATCTCGTCATCGCCTCCGACCTGCGCAGGGCCACCGACACCGCCACGGTGCTGACGACGGCGTTCGACCTGCCGTTGCGGTTGGACAAGCGCCTTCGGGAGACGCATCTGGGTGAGTGGCAGGGGTTGACCGGCGCTGCCATCGACGAGCGCGCCCCCGGGGAGCGCGAACACTGGCGGTTCGACGTCACGTGGGCGCCCCCGGGTGGTGAGTCGCGGCTGGAAGTGGCGGAACGCGCCCAGGAGGTCGTGGCCGACCTTCTCCACGGCGACGAACGGGTCGACACGGCGCTGTTCGCCGCGCACGGCGGCCTCATCCTCGCGTTGACGGCACGCCTGCTGCGGCTTCCGGTCGAGCTGTGGCCGTCACTCGGCGGCATCGGCAACTGTCACTGGGTGGATCTGGTGCTGCACGACGACGCCTGGCGGCTGAGGGCCTACAACGCGGGAATCACCGGGTGAGTGGACCCGGCTCGCCCCGGCTGCTGGTGTTCGGCGACTCGCTGAGCTTCCACGGCCCGGAGGGCGGCCATCCCGCCGACGACCCGAGGCTGTGGCCGAACGTCACCGCGCGGGAGCTGGGCGGGCACGCCGAACTCGTCGCGGGCACCGGGTGGACCGCCCGGGACGCCTGGTGGTCGATGACCGGTGATCCGAGGGTGTGGGCCGAGCTGCACCGCGCCGACGTGGTGGTGCTGGCGGTGGGCAGCATGGACACGCTGCCGTCGCCGCTACCGACCTATCTGCGTACGGGCCTGCGGTACCTGCGGCCCGACCGGGTGCGCCGGGTGGCTCGGCTGGCATACCTCTCCGTGCAACCCGCGCTGTCGGTGGTCCTGCGCGGACGTCCCCCCGCGCTTCCGGCACGGTTGACGGTGCGTTACCTCGACACGGCCGTGTCCGCACTGCGCGTGCTGCGGCCGACGCTTCCCGTGGTGGGATGGCTACCGTCGGTCCATCGTGCCGCGTCGTACGGATACGTGCAGGCGAACCGGCCACGGGCTGCCGCCGCCGTCAGCCGCTGGGCGGCGGGCGCCGGGGTTCCGCTGCTGGACGTGCCCGCCGTGGTGGGACGGCACATCGACCACGGGCGCGGCAATCCCGACGGAATGCACTGGGGGTGGGAGGGCCACGCCCTGGTCGGGCAGGCCATGGCCACTCTGATCGGGCCGCTGGTGACCCGCCCGCGGCACGACATGACCGGCTCCGAGGCGGTCGGGCACGTAGGCTGACCGCGTGCCGGTCGCGGTTGTCACGGATTCCACAGCTCATCTGCCCGAAGGGTTCGCCGAGAGGCACGGTGTCCGGGTCGTTCCCCTGCACGTGCTGGTCGACGGTGTGGCCTCACCCGACGGCGTCGAGATGGGGCCCGAGGCGCTCGCAGAGGCGCTCGGACAACACCGGATCGTCACCACGTCCCGGCCCACGCCGGGGGAGCTCGCGGCCGCCTTCCGCAACGCGCTCGCCGACGGGGCGGACTCGGTCGTGTCGGTGCATCTGTCGAAGAAGCTGTCCGGCACGTGGGAGGCGGCGGTGGTGGCCGCGCAGGAGGTCGGCCCCGACCGGGTCAGGGTCGTCGACTCCCGCAGCACCGCCATGGGGCTGGGATTCGCCGCGTTACGTGCGGCCGAGGAAGCCCACCGGGGCGGTTCGGCGCAGGACGTGGAGCGTGTCGCCGTGGCCACCGCGGGCCGCGCGGAGACGTTCTTCGCGGTCGAGACCCTCGACTACCTCCGCCGGGGTGGGCGCATCGGCCCCGCTGCCGCACTGCTGGGCACCGCGCTCGCCGTGAAACCCGTGCTGCACATCGCGGACGGGGAGATCCGTCCGTGGGAGAAGGTGCGCACCATGCAACGGGCGACCAACCGGCTGGTCGAGCTGGCCGCCGACGCGGCGGCGGGCGGTCCGGTCGATCTCGCCGTGCATCATCTCGCGTCACCGGAGCGGGCCGCCGAGCTGGCCACGCGACTGGAGGAGCGGTTGCACCGGTCCGCGGGATGTGTGGTGTCCGAACTCGGTGCCGTTGTCGGCGCGCACACGGGGCCCGGCGTGCTCGGCGTCGTGGTGCAGCGCGTGGAGTGAGCGGTACCGGTCGGTGACCGGGTTATCCACAGCCCTGGAGTTGTCCACAGGCTCGACAAGACGCCCTCGCCACGAGGCGACGGCGGGCCCTAGCGTCGAATGCGTGTTCGAGACAGGACGTGCGAGGCGAAACCCGAATCCGCGACGTGACGAGATCGACCGAGACGACGGCAGGGGCCCTGACCTCACTCGCGAGTCGCCAGTGGACGGTGGCGGCGAGGGCGGTGAGCGCGGGGAGCGCGGTGATGGTGACGCCGACCGGATTCGCGCCGGGCCGAGGGTCCGGCTGGCACAACTCGCCGCCCAGGCAGCACGACGACCGGCTCGGTCCCCGCGCCACGCGGCGACCGAGCCGGGTGACGACCACAGCTCCGTGCGGGGTGCGGGCAGTCTCGTCGAACGCTGGCTTCCCCGCGGTGACCGCGCCACCAACCCCCGGCGACGTCTCGCGATCGGAGCCGTCGCGGCCGGGGTGGTCACGGTGGTCGCCGTGGCGGCGACCGTGCTGGGAACCCGACCGGAGCCCGAACGTGCTCCGGATCTGCCCACGGTGCGGGAGGTCACGGAGGTGGGCGCGGCTTCACACTCGGTCGCCTCGGCCGCGGCGTCCCCGACGACGTCCGAGCGGGCGACTCCCACCTCACTCGTCGTCAGTGTCGTGGGTACCGTCGCGGAGCCTGGCCTGATCACCGTACGGTCCGGTGCACGCGTCGCGGACGCGATCGAGCGAGCGGGAGGCGCCGCCGACGACAGCGATCTGCTGGCGGTGAACCTGGCGCGCCGGGTGTCGGACGGGGAACAGATCTACGTCGGGGTGACGCCACCTCCGGGGGTGCCCGCCGAGCCACCGGAATCCGGCGCGTCCGGTCCGGTCACGACGAGCACGGCGGGCACGGCGGGCACCGTGGATCTCAACACGGCCGACGAGGGGCTGCTCGACACGCTTCCCGGCATCGGGGAGGTCATGGCCTCGCGCATCCTCGACTGGCGCGAGCGGCACGGTCGCTTCACCTCCGTGGACCAACTTCGCGAGGTGGACGGGATCGGTGACAAGCGTTTCGCTCGCCTGTCCGGTCTGGTGTCCGTCGGATGAGCGCGGTCGGACATGGTGATCAGAGCCTCCGCCGGGGTGGGCGAGGGGACCGCGCGAACGCACGACTGGCGGTTGGTTCCCGCCGCGATGACGGTGTGGACGGGCGCTCTGCTCGGACTGTTGTGGGGGTGGTGGGCATGTCTGGTGGCCGGTCTGCTGGGCTGCGGCGCCGCTGTGGCGCTGGCGCGAACCGTGTCCCGGGACGGTCGGCCCGGCACGCGCCGATGGCGGCCCGCGGCGGTGGTTCTGCTGTTCTGCGGGCTGCTGCTGGCGTGGCCGACCGCCGACCGGCTCGCGGAGGCGGAGCGGGACCCGCTGCGCGCGCTCGCGCGGTCGGGCGCCGAGACGACCCTGTCGGTCGTGGTGACCGAGCGCCCTCGCGCGTTGCGCTCGGCAGGCTACGCGGGCTCGCCGGGCGGCGCTCGATCGGTGCTCGTGGCGGCGGATGTCGTCTCGGCATCCACGAACGGCGAGACCGTGAGATCACGGGGCCGGGTGGTCCTGATCGGACCGTCGCCACCGTGGACCGGTGTGGTGCCGGGCCAGCGTGTCGAGGTGAGGGCCGAACTGGCTCCCCCACGGCCGCACGAGCTGACCGTCGCCGTCGGCTTCGTCCGCGAGGGGATCGAACGCGAGAATCCGGCGCCGTGGTGGCAGCAACAGGCGGATTCCCTCCGGACGGCGCTGCGGGCCGTGTGCGGTGTGCTGGCGGAGGAGGAGGCGGGCCTGCTTCCGGGGCT
Organism: Saccharomonospora piscinae; assembly: GCF_005862235.1. Classification (GTDB taxonomy): domain Bacteria; phylum Actinomycetota; class Actinomycetes; order Mycobacteriales; family Pseudonocardiaceae; genus Saccharomonospora; species Saccharomonospora piscinae. Next base: position 410,575 of record NZ_VCEK01000004.1, read on the forward strand.
CGTGGTCGGCGACACGGGCGGGTTGCCGGAGCGCGTCGAGCAGGAGTTCCTCGACGCGGGAATGTCGCACCTCACGGCCGTGTCGGGCTCCAACGTGGCCATCCTGTGCGGCGCGGTGCTGTTGCTGGCCCGGGGTGTGCGGTGCGGGCCCCGGCTGGCCGCTCTCCTGGCCGGGGCGGCGTTGCTCGGGTTCGTCGTGCTCGTGGGCTACGAGCCCAGTGTGCTCCGGGCCGGTGTGATGGGCGCGGTGGGTCTGGGCGCGCTCGTGCTGGGGCGGCGTGGCTCAGCCCTGCCCGCCCTGGCCGTCGCGGTGGGGGCGCTGGTGCTGTACGACCCCGCGATGGCCGTCAGCATGGGTTTCACGCTGTCGGTCGTCGCGACGGCGGGGCTGGTACTCGTCGCTCCGGTCTGGTCACGAGCGCTGGGGCGCCGGGGAGTGCCCGCCGGCGCGTCCCAGGCGCTCGCTGTGCCCATCGTGGCCTTCCTCGCGACCGCTCCCGTCATCGCGGGAATGGTCGGCGAGGTGAGCCTCGTGTCGATCGTGGCCAACCTCGTGGCGGCGCCTGTCGTCGCCCCGGTCACTGTCGTGGGTGTGTCGGCGGCGGCACTCGCGCCGATGTGGCCCGGCGCGGCCGAGTTGCTGGTGCTGGTTGCCTCGCCCGGTGTGAGCTGGTTGATCGTGGTGGCACGCCAGGCCGCTGCCGTGCCGGGCGCGGTGCTGCCGTGGCCGTCCGGCTGGTGGGGAGGGCTCCTGGCCGCGCTCGTGGTGGCGGCGCTGGGACTCGCGGTGTGGCACCGGCGGGCGCGGCTGGTGGTGGCGCTGCTGCTGGCCGGGTCACTGCTGGTCCTGGTTCCCGTGCGGGTGGTGGCGCCGGCGTGGCCACCGGAGCGCTGGGCGCTCGTCGCCTGCGATGTGGGCCAGGGCGACGGCCTGGTGCTCGCTACCGGGGAGCCCGACCGTGCTGTTGTCGTCGACACCGGTCCCGACCCGGCGCTGCTCGGCCGTTGTCTGGACCGGCTCGACATCACGCGGGTGCCGCTGGTGGTGCTCACCCACCTGCACGCCGATCACGTCGGTGGCCTGGCCGCGGTGTTCGAGGGGCGCACCGTCGGCGGGGTGGCCGTGGGATCGGGCCGTACGCCGCGGTGGGCCTGGCGCGAGGTCGCCGGCACCGCGGCCGAGCACGGTGTCCCGCTCGTCCGGCTTGCCGAGGGAGACCGGTTCGGGTGGGACGAACTCCGCGTCGACGTGCTCGCGCCGCCGGGGCGGACGTCAGGTGCCGCCGTCGACAACACGGACGGCACCGAGGTCAACAACACCTCGGTCGTGCTGCGGGCCACCACCGCGGCGGGGCGCGTGCTGCTCACCGGCGATGTGGAACTGGCCGCACAGGCGCGGCTGCTGACCGGGGAAGCCGATCTGCGTGCGGACGTGCTCAAGGTGCCGCACCACGGCAGCCGCTACACCCTGGCGGCCTTCCTTGCGGCGGTGTCGCCGCGCATCGCCGTCACCAGCGTGGGCGCGGACAACACCTACGGCCACCCCAGCCCGGTGACACTGCGGGTGCTGCGCGGGCTGGGCGCACTGATCGCCAGGACCGACACCGGAGGTGACACCGCAGTGGTCAACCAGGACGGTGAGCCCGCAGTGGTCCGAAGAGGACCGTCGCGGCGGGGCAGGGTCAGTCGTCGAGCGCGGACTGCACGGCCTCCACCGACGGTGGCACGGTCGCCTTGGGGCCCACCCGGTCACCGAGCGCGTCGAGGGTCTTGAGTCCGTCACCGGTGATGAGCAGCACCGTCTCGGCGTCGGGGTCGATCGACCCGGACTCGATGAGCTTCTTCGCCGTCGCGACGGTGACGCCGCCCGCGGTCTCGGTGAAGATACCTTCGGTACGTGCCAGCAACCGGATGCCCTCCACCACCTCGTCGTCCGTGACGTCCTGGATGGCGCCACCGGTGCGGCGCACGGTGTCGAGCACGTAGGGACCGTCGGCGGGATTGCCGATCGCCAGGGACCGCGCGATGGTGTCCGGGCGTACCGGCTGCACCACGTCGTGGCCGTCGCGGTAGGCCGAGGAGACCGGTGAACACCCCGTGGCCTGGGCGCCGAACACCCGGTACGGGCTCGCCTCCACGAGCCCCAGCTCGCCCAGCTCCCGGAATCCCTTGTCCACCTTGGTCAGCTGCGAGCCGGAGGCGATGGGAACGACGATCTGCTCGGGGAGCCGCCAGCCGAGTTGCTCGGCGACCTCGAAGGCGAGCGTCTTCGAGCCCTCGGAGTAGTACGGACGCACGTTGACGTTGACGAAGGCCCACGACTCGTGCTCGGCCGCCAGTTGGGTGGCCAGCCGGTTCACGTCGTCGTAGTTGCCGTCGACCGCGAGCAGCGCGCCGTCGTACACCGCCGTCGTGAGCACCTTGGCGCGTTCCAGCGACGACGGGATCAGCACCACCGAACGCCAGCCCGCCCGTGCCGCAGCGGCGGCGACGGCGTTCGCGAGGTTGCCGGTCGACGGGCAGGCCAGCGTGTCGAAGCCGAACTCCCGTGCGGCCGCCAGCGCGACGGCGACGACGCGGTCCTTGAAGGAGTGGGTCGGATTGCCCGTGTCGTCCTTGACCCAGAGCCGCCGCACTCCCAGCGCCTTCGCGAGCCGGTCGGCGCGCACCAGCCGGGTACAGCCGGGCTCGGTGTTCGGCGTCTGCTCGACGGTGGTGGGCACGGGCAGCAGCTTCTTGTAGCGCCAGATGTTGCGCGGCCCGGATTCGATGTCCTCACGGCGTACCCGGCCGAAGTCGTAGGCGACCTCGAGCGGCGAGAAGTCGTGGGGTGAGACGAACTCGGGGGCCAGGGGCTGGCGGTGGCCCTCTTCCTTGGAGATCAACTCCGCGGCGGGGCCGAGGTTCACGGCGCGGGGGGAGGGCGTGGGCGCAACTGCGGTCATCGCGAGGTCCTTCCTCATCTGTCCCACTGACTGCGGGTCGGAATTGGCACCGATGCCGTCAGCTACCTCGCGGGATCCGAGATGACAGGCTGACGCCGGTTGCCGGGGCTTCAACGGGCCGTTCCCTCTGCCCCTCTGGATGAGCTGTTCAGTTGTGGCCGCCGCAGGCTCGTGCCCCGGCGTCGATCCGAAGCCTACGACACTCGATCGCCCGCACGCCATGCCCGTGCGGGACAGCTCACCGTGGCAGGATCGGGGGGTGACCCGCCCCTCGACCACACCGCCACCGCTGAACCTGGTGCTCGGTGACGAAGAACTGCTCGTCGAACGGGCCGTACGGCAGGCGCTCGACACCGCCCGGCTCTCCGATCCCACGGCCGACGCCACCCGGGTGCGGGTGAGCGAACTCACGCCGTCGCAGCTCGCGGAGCTGGTGAGCCCGTCGCTGTTCAGCGAGGGCCGCGTCGTCGTGCTCGACGGTGCGCAGGACATGTCGCAGGAGAACGCCGACGCCCTGCTGGCGTACGTCGCCGAACCCGCCGACGGTGTCGTCCTCGTGGTGGTGCACAACGGCGGGGGCCGCAGCAAGGCGGGCAAGGCGCTGCCCGCCGCGCTGCGCAAGGCGGGTGCGGTCGTCACGGACTGCCCGAAGATCACGAAGCCAGCAGACCGGGAGTCCTTCGTGCGCGCGGAGGTCCGCAGGGCCGGCGGCCGGATCGACGCACCGGGGCTGCTGGCCCTCATCGACGCGGTCGGCACCGACCTGCGTGAGCTGGCGTCGGCGGCGGCACAGCTGGTGGCCGACTCGGGCGGCTCGGTGGACGAGGAGGCCGTGCGGCGTTACCACCGGGGCCGGGCGGACGTGACCGGTTTCCAGGTCGCGGAGAAGGCTGTGGCGGGCGACCGGGCGGCAGCGCTGGAGTCCCTGCGCTGGGCTCAGCAGATCGGTGTCGCCCATGTCCTGCTCGCGGACGCGCTGGCGGACGCGGTGCGTACCATCGCCAAGGTCTCGGCGGCCGGACGGGGTAACCCGAACCAGCTGGCCGGGGAACTCGGCATGCCACCGTGGAAGATCCGCAAGGCGCAGGGCCAGTCCCGTGGCTGGAGCGCGCCGGGCCTCGCCGTCGCCATGCGGGTCGCCGCGCGGGTGAACGCCGAGGTCAAGGGAGCGGCGGCCGATCCGGGGTACGCGATCGAGCGCGCGGTCCTCGACATCGTGGCCGCACGGCAGCGGCGGTGACCGGATCCGGTGCCGGAGACGACGAATCCCCGGGCGCCGGAGCGCACCGGGGATTCGTCGAGAACGGCTGCCTCAGAGGCTGTTCACGCGCCGGGCCATTGCGGACTTCTTGTTCGCGGCCTGGTTCTTGTGGATGACGCCCTTGCTCGCGGCCTTGTCGAGCTTGCGACCGGCCTCGCGCTGCATCTCGGCGGCCTTGGTCTTGTCGCCCGAGGCGGCGGCGTCGCGGAACTTGCGGATCGCCGTCTTCACCGCCGACTTCTCCGACTGGTTGCGCAGGCGACGCTTCTCGTTGGTCTTGATGCGCTTCATCTGCGACTTGATGTTGGCCACGGGGGCGCTCCTTCATCCTTCGGCGGTGTTGGTCCTGCGCCGCGTTCGATCGGCCCCGGACCGGGAAGGCCCGGGTTTCCTCCCTTGCGGAATGCCACACGGCGACAGCTGACCAGCCTAGCAACGCGGCGGGTGCGGCGAGAACCACACCCCGTCGTCGCGGGTACGTGAGACGGTGGTGCCCATGGACGTGTTGAGCAGCCGTTTTCTGTTGAAGCCCGCGGACCCGGCCGTGACCACGGCGTTCTACCGCGATGTGCTGGGCTTGGCGGTGTACCGCGAGTTTCCCGTCGGGACCGTGTTCTTCCTCGGTGGGGGACTGCTGGAGATCGTGGGGAGCGGTGAGCAGGGCCGCACGGCGGACGTGGCGTTGTGGCTTCAGGTGAGGGACCTCGACACGGAGGTGGCGACGCTGCGCGAGCGCGGTGTCGTGTTCGACCGGGAGCCGCGACGGGAGCCGTGGGGCCTGGACGAGGCGTGGCTGAGCGACCCCGACGGCACCCGGATCGTGCTGGTGCAGATCCCCGCCGACCACCCCCTCAGGGTCGACGTCCGTACGCCCTGAGGGGTGCCTCAGCGTGGCCGGTAGGTGCGCAGTTGTGCGGCGCGGCTCGCGATCGGCCCCGGTGGGTCCCAGACCCAGGTCTGCGTGTCGGTGAAACCGGCGGCGGCGACCTCTCTGGCCAGGTCGTGGCGGGCGACGGGTAGCCACCGTTCGTGTGCGGAGAGCACCAGCCGCCCGCCCGGCCGCAGCACCCGGTGCAGCTCGGCGAGTGCGGCGGGCCGGTCCTCCCACAGCTGCAGTGTGTTGACGCTGAGCACCACGCTGACGCAGGCGTCGGGGAGACCGGTGTCGGTGGCCGTGCCCTCCCGCAGCGCCACGGTGCCCGCCTCGACGGACTCGGCGCACCGGCGCGCGCATGCCGCCAGCATGTCCGGCGACGGGTCGAGTCCGATCACGCTCGCGGCCCGGTCGGCCGCGGCGGCGAGCCCGACGCCGGGTCCCGGGCCGACGACCAGCACGGTCTCGTCGGCGTCGGGCTTGGCGACGGCGACGACGTGGCGTTCGGTGGCGGCGTTGCCGCGGGCCATCACCGCGCCGCCGAGCCTGCCCAGGCGGCCCCGCGGACGGCCGAAGGTGCGGTCGAGCACGTGTCCGAGAGAACTCATACTTCGAGGTCAGCACGAAAGCCCTTGACGCGCATCGGGGATCACCCCGGGATCGCCCGGGGCGAGCATGGGAACATGGAGGGCACCAGCCGCGAGTGACCCGAGGTAGGCGAGTGACACAGCGACGTCCGTCAGCCGACACCACGTTCACGCCACCGGAGCGCATCCGGAACTTCTGCATCATCGCCCACATCGACCACGGCAAGTCCACCCTGGCCGACCGGATGCTGCAGCTCACCGGTGTGGTCGAGGACAGGACGATGCGGGCCCAGTACCTCGACCGCATGGACATCGAGCGGGAACGAGGCATCACGATCAAGGCGCAGAACGTGCGCCTGCCCTGGTCGCACGAGGGTACCGAGCACGTTCTGCACCTCATCGACACGCCGGGGCACGTGGACTTCACCTACGAGGTGTCGCGGGCGCTGGAGGCGTGTGAGGGCGCCATCCTGCTGGTCGACGCGGCTCAGGGCATCGAGGCTCAGACACTGGCCAACCTGTACCTCGCGCTCGACAAGGACCTGCACATCATCCCGGTCCTGAACAAGATCGACCTGCCCGCGGCCGAGCCGGACAAGTACGCCGCCGAACTCGCCAACATCATCGGCTGCGAGCCCGGTGACGTGCTCCGGGTGTCGGCGAAGACCGGGGAGGGCGTGCGGGAGCTGCTGGACCAGGTCGTCACGCAGGTGCCCCCGCCCGAGGGGGACTCCGACGCCGCCTCCCGTGCGCTGATCTTCGACTCCGTGTACGACACGTACCGGGGCGTGGTCACCTACATCCGGGTCGTGGACGGGCGGATCACACCGCGCGAGCGCATCAAGATGATGTCGACGGGCGCCACGCACGAGCTGCTGGAGGTCGGCATCATCTCGCCGGAGCCGAAGCCCTGCAAGGGGCTCGGGGTGGGCGAGGTCGGTTACCTCATCACCGGCGTCAAGGACGTCCGGCAGTCGAAGGTCGGTGACACGATCACCGCGCAGCACCACGGTGCGGCCGAGCCGCTCGCGGGCTACCGGGAGCCGGTGCCGATGGTGTTCTCCGGTCTCTACCCGATGGACGGTTCCGACTACCCCGACCTGCGGGACGCGCTCGACAAACTCCAGCTCAACGACGCCGCGCTGAGCTACGAACCCGAGACGTCGGTGGCACTGGGCTTCGGGTTCCGCTGTGGCTTCCTCGGGCTGCTGCATCTGGAGATCACCAGGGCCCGCCTGGAGCGCGAGTTCGGTCTCGAACTGATCTCCACCGCGCCCAACGTCGTCTACGAGGTGTTCCTGGAGGACGGCACCGAGCTGCTCGTCACCAACCCGTCCGACTGGCCCACCGGCGCCAAGATCGCCGAGGTGCGGGAGCCGGTCAGCAAGGTGACCGTCATCGCCCCGTCGGAGTTCATCGGCGCGATCATGGAGCTCTGCCAGAGCAAGCGCGGTCAGCTGCTGGGCATGGACTACCTGTCGGAGGACCGCGTCGAGCTGCGCTACCAGCTGCCGCTCGGCGAGATCATCTTCGACTTCTTCGACGGCCTCAAGTCCCGTACCCGCGGCTACGCCTCCCTGGACTACGAGGAGTCGGGTGACCAGGCCGCCGATCTCGTGAAGGTCGACATCCTGTTGCAGGGCGAGCCGGTCGACGCGTTCTCGGCGATCGTGCACAAGGACGCCGCGTACACCTACGGCAACAAGATGGCCACCCGGCTGCGCGAACTCATCCCGCGCCAGCAGTTCGAGGTGCCGATCCAGGCTGCCATCGGGTCGCGGATCATCGCCCGCGAGACCATCAGGGCGATCCGCAAGGACGTGCTCGCCAAGTGCTACGGCGGCGACATTTCGCGCAAGCGCAAGCTGCTGGAGAAGCAGAAAGAGGGCAAGAAGCGCATGAAGACCGTCGGCAGGGTCGAGGTACCCCAGGAGGCCTTCGTCGCGGCGCTCTCGACGGGCGAGGGGGACAAACCCGACAAGTCCAAGGGCAAGGGAAAGAAGTAGGTCGCCGGGTGATGTGGTCCACACCTGTGGGCGCGTCATACCCCGGCCGAGGCGCTTCGTAGGCTGGTGCCATGTTCGAGAGCTTGCGCGTGCCCGTGATCGCCGCGCCCATGGCCGGTGGACCCACCACGCCCGAGCTCGTCGCCGCAGCGGGCCGGGCGGGAGCCTTCGGTTACCTCGCGGGCGGGTACCTCACCGCCGCGAGCCTGGCCGGGCAGATCGCCGCCGTCCGGGGCCTGTCGAACTCCGCGTTCGGCGTCAACCTCTTCGTCCCCGGCATCCGTTCCACTGTGGATCTGCGCGGGTACGTCGAGCGCGTGGGCCGGGAGGCCGCGCGCTACGGCACCGAGCCCGGCGAGCCCCGCTGGGACGACGACGGCTACTCGGCGAAGCTGGACCTGCTGGTCGAGTCCAGGGTTCCCGTCGTCTCGTTCACCTTCGGCCTGCCCGGGGAGTCCGACGTCGAGCGGCTGCACGAGGTGGGCACGACCGTCGTCGTGACCGTGACCACGCCGGAGGAGGCGCGGGAAGCGGCCGAGGTCGGCGCGGACGCGCTGTGCGTGCAGGGGTTCGAGGCCGGGGGACACCGCAGTGTGTTCCACGACGATCCCGCGGACCCGTGCGGGGGCGCGAGCTACGGCCTGCTGGCCGCGCTACGGCTGGTCTCAGCCGTCACCGATCTGCCGCTGGTGGCCGCCGGAGGGCTCGTGGCCGGTGCCGACATCGCGGCCGTGTTGACCGCGGGCGCGGTGGCCGCCCAGCTCGGGACGGCGTTCCTGCGCGCCGACGAGGCGGGCACCAACGCCACGCAACGGCAGGTACTCGCGGCGGGGGACCGGCCCACCGCCGTCACCCGCGCGTTCAGCGGCAGGCCAGCGCGCGGGCTGGTCAACCGGTTCCTGCGCGAGCACTCCGAGCACGCCCCGGCCGCCTACCCGCAGCTGCACCGGCTCACCAGGCCGGTGCGGTCGGCGTCGGGTCAGGCCGGAGACCCCGAGGCCATGTCGCTCTGGGCGGGGCAGACCTATCCACTGGCCGGTGCGCTGCCCGCCGACGAGATCATCGGCAGGCTGTGGCGCGACGCCCGGGAGGCCGCGCACCGGACGGCACGTCGGTTCGGATGAGCACGGTGTCCTCGGCGAAGTCGGCGACGAGCCGCGCGACCGACGCCGGGTCGTCGAGTTGCGGGCAGTGACCCCATTCGGGGCGGTGCAACAGCCTGCTGCCCGGGAGCAGTGCCGACAACCGTGCCCCTGAGCCGGTTGTCACCAGCCGGTCGCGGCCACACGCCACGACCAGGGCGGGCGTCGTGCAGGCGGGCACGTCGGTGTAGGCGTCGGTGAGTTCGGCGACGAGGGAACACGCCGCCAACCACGCGCGCGCCGTGGAATGGTGGTCGGTGAACAGCGCGGTGAAGCGCTCGACGTGGCCGGGCTGGGCGCGCGCCGCGTCCGCGTACAGCAGGCGGGGCACCAGCGCCGCCGCCACCGCGCGTACCACCGGAGAGGGAACTGGCAGCGGCCACGCCGACCACAGCCGTGCGGGCAGTGCCACCCCCGTCGCGGCCCGCACGAGCCACGAGTCGGCGAGCCCGGGGGCCGCGACCGACACCACACCCGCGATCCGGTCGCGGTGCGTGCCGCGCGCCGCCGCGCGCAGGCTGAGTGTGCCGCCGAGCGAGTTGCCCACCAGCAGCGTGGCGTGCGGTGAGCTCTCCCTGAGGAGTACGGCGTCGAGGAAGTTGTCCAGCTCGGGCAGTGCCGGTCCTTCGCCGAGAGCCGGAAGATCGACGGCGACGGCGGGTACTCCCGCGCGTGCCAGCTCGCCGAGTACGTCGAACCAGGTGTCGGCGTTGTCGCAGAAGCCGTGGAGCAGCACGACGCGGGGACCGGCCGGGTCCGCGTCAGGCGGGAGGACCTCGAGGACCCGGGTCGCGACCGTCGTGTAGCGGCGGTAGGACACCCGGACCTCGGGCACGGCGCGGCGAGCCGGTACCTGTGCCGTTCGCCGCGCCGCGATCATCCGTTCAGGTTATCCCAGATCGGGTGAATTTCGAGGCGGTCAGACCGGTCACCGGGTGAAGACGATCTTGCCGGCGGTGCGCCCGTCCAGCATGTCGGTGAATCCTCGCGCAGCCTCGGAAAACGGAAGTTCGGTGCCGACCTGCGGTCGCAGGCCCTTCAGGTCGACGTACGACAACAGGTCGGCCAGCTCGTCGCGGGTGCCCATCGTCGAGCCCGCCACGCGGAGCTGCAGGAAGAACACGCGCTGGAGATCGGCGCTCGGGTCAGGGCCACTCGTGGAGCCCGAGACCACCACGATCCCGCCCGGTTTCAGCGATTTCAGGGAGTGGGCCCAGGTCGCCTTCCCCACGGTCTCGAACACGGCGTCGACCCGTTCGGGCAGCCGCGTGCCCGGCTCGAAGGTGGCGTGCGCGCCGAGCCGCTCGGCCAGCGCGCGCTTCTCCTCGGAGCGGCCCGTCACCCACACCCGGAACCCGGCGGCGCGCCCGAGCTGGACCAGCGCCGTGGAAACGCCCCCGGACGCTCCCTGCACGAGCATCGTCTGCCCCGGGCGCAGACCGGACTTGACGAACAGCATGCGGTAGGCCGTGAGCCACGCGGTTCCCATCGTGGCCGCCTCCGCGAAGGACAGCCCGGGCGGCTTCGGCAGCACGTTGTGAGCGGGCACGACCACGCTGTCCGCGAAGGTGCCCTGCAACTTCTCGGTGAGCAGCGTGCGCTTCGGGTCCAGGGTGTCGTCCCCTCGCCACGCGGGGTCGTTGATCACCGAGTGCAGCACCACCTCGGAGCCGTCGTCCGTCACCCCGGCCCCGTCACATCCGAGGATCATCGGGAACTGGTCGGGCTTGATCCCGACCCCGCGCAGGGTCCAGAGATCGTGCATGTTCAGGCTGGCCGCGCGCACCGAAACCCGCACCCAGCCGTCGGGCACCTCGGGATCGGGACGCTCGCCCACGACGAGGGAGGCCAGCGGATCGTCGGCGTTCGGTTCTTTGGCGTAGACGGCGAACATGGCGTCAACCTACCTGGCGTACGCTCGGTCGCGTGTTCGACGGAGTGGCCCGCTGGTGGGACGGCGCTGAGCTGTGGCTCGCGCAGCAGTGGTTTCCCGTCCAGTTCGTGCTGGTGATCGCCGTGCTCCTGCCGTTGTGCGCCGGGCTGGCCTGGGTGATCCATCGCGGCGTGGACGGTGTGGCCGACCTGCTCGGCCGGTCGCGTCGCGGCGACCGGACGGCCGCCGGTGGCGAGGGAGGCGATCCCGGTGCTCGCTCGTAGGCGCATTCGGGTCGCGCTCGTCGTTCTGCTCGTGCTCGCGCTCGTCGGGTGGTTCGTGCAACAGGCCTTCGGGGTTGGAAATCCGGGCCCCCACAGCGGTAGCCTGCCGGGCGCGGAACGGGAAACCGGGCCGGTGCCGGTGTGCGCCGCCCCGGGACCCGGCCCGTGGCAGGACGGCTGGACCTTCGGCACGAGGGAGATGGAGTTGCCTCACTCGGCATCCCCCTGCGGGCAGCACATCCCGCAGCACGTCACGGCGGTTCTGCCGTGACCACGGTCAACCCCCGCCTCGACTCGGCGACCGCCGCCGACCAGGCACGGGCGCGGGGCGCCTACCCGCACGTCGTCGACGCGGCCTCGTGCCCGGATCGGTGCGGCACACTGGACGCGATCGCGTCGGCGCTGTCGCTGCCCGATCACTTCGGTCACAATCTCGACACGCTGTACGACGGGCTCACCGACCTGTCGTGGCTGCCGCCGGGCGAGCACGTGCTGATCTGGCGGGCCGCCGACGTGCTCAGGCGCAGCGACCCCCGCTCCTACCTCGCCGTACACGGGGTGCTCTCCGACGCCCAGCGCGCGCTCACCCCTCGGCGGGGCACCCGGGACGGGCGCAGGTTGACCGTGGTGCTCGCGGACTGACCCACGCCCGGCAGGCGTTCGGCTCAGTCCTTCGGTACCCAGTTCGGCCTGCGTTTCTCGGCGAACGCCGCGATGCCCTCCTGGCCTTCCTCCCCCGCGAAGAACTGCGCCGACAGTGACTGCATCGCCTCGAAGGTCTCCGGCATCGTGCGTGCCACCTCGCCCTGGAGCAGTTCCTTCGTGGCCGCGAGCGCGGTCGGGGCCCCGAGGGCCAGCGCCGTGGTGTAGCGCCGCACGGTGGCGTCCAGCTCCCCGGCGGGAACGGCGGCGTTGAGCAGGCCGATCGCGGCGGCCCTTCGCGCGTCGAACGTCTCGCCGGTCAGGAACAGTTCGTGCGCCGCCCGCGCGTCCAGCCGGGGCAGTACGGTCACCGAGATCACCGCGGGGACCACGCCGATCCGGACCTCGGTGAAGGCGAACGTGGCGTCCTCGACGGCCACCGCGATGTCGGTGGCGGCCACCAGCCCGACGCCCCCGGCTCGCGCGGGGCCCGCCAGCTTCGCGACGACGGGTTTCGGGCTCGTCCAGAGGCGGTGCAGCAGCGCGGGGAAGTCGTTCACGCCCTGCTGCCCGGCTCCGGCGCCCCTGGCTTCCTTGAGGTCCATTCCCGCGCAGAACACGGGCCCGGTGTGGTCGAGGACGACCACGCGCACGGTGTCGTCGCCGAGGGCCTGGTCCAGCCGCGCGCCGAGTTCCGAGCGCAGCTGGGCCGACAGCGCGTTGCGGTTGTGGGGGGAGTCGAGCGTGATGGTCGCGACTCCTGCCGCCGTGGTGTAGTGCACCAGTTCGTCAGCCATGCCCCAACCTTGGCACAACCGTGTCCGCAGCCCCCGTAGCCGTGTCCGCATCCGGCGTAGCCGTGTCCGCAGGTCACGTAGTGGTGTTCGCAGTTCGGGGAGATCACGGCCGGACGTGTCGGCAGCGATCGACGCAGGCGCCGTGTTCTGACTACGCAGCCTGCGGACACGGCTACGCAGCCTGCGGACACGGCTACCTAGGCTGCGGACACGGCGGCGGTGGCGTAGCGGTCGAGGACGACGTCGGCGACTCGGGCGTCGGCGCCCAGGGGCTCGGCGACGGGAGCGCGGGCCACGCTCGCGGCCTCGCGCACGCGGTCGGGCAACAGGCCGGGCGCGAGGAACCACGACGCCACCGCGAACCGCCGTGCGCCTCGGGTGCGCAACGCCGTCAGCGCCGCCGCGACGTCCGGCTGCGCGGCGCTGGCGAATGCGGGGGACACCAGGCACCCGTGGCGCGCCTCCCACTCGCGGGCCAGCCGTGCCACGGCCTCGTTGGCCGGCGCGTGGGAGGACCCGACGGCCGACAGCACGACGCCCAGTCCGGGGTCGGCGAGGTCCACGCCGGTCGCGCGGAGCCGGTCGAGGGCGAGTTCCCGCAGCGCTGGGTCCGGCCCGAGCACCTCGGCCTGACTCACCCCGAGTCCCGGGTACTCGCCGGTGACGTCGGCGAGGATCGACGGCAGGTCCACGCGGGCGTGGTAGGCGCTGCCGAGCAGCAGCGGCACCAGTACCACGTGCCGGTGCCCTGCCGCGTGCAGGTCGGCGAGTACGGCCGGCACGGGCGGATCGGAGAGGTCGAGAAACGCCGTTCGTACCTCGGCGGCCCCTGCCCGGTCGCGCACCAGTGCGACGAGATGGCGCACGGTCGCCGCGGACCGGGGGTCGCGGCTGCCGTGCGCCACCACGACCAGTGGCGCGGCGTCCGTCACCCGGCCGTTCCGAGCGCGGCGAAGCGCTCCCCGACGAGCCCGGCGGCCAGGGTGTCTCCCGCGGCCGGGTCGATCACGAGGAACGCGCCCGTGCGCGGGCTGTCGGTGTAGTCGTCGACCGCGATCTGCTCGGCCAGCCGCAGTCGCACGTAACCGATCTCGTTGAGCTCCAGCGTGCCGGGCTCCGGGACGGTCGAGAGCGCCTGCTCGTCGAAGCGCGACTCGATGTCCTGCACGAGTGCCTGCACGGTGCGGGCGCCGTGCTTGACCAGCACTTTGGCGCCCGGCTTCAGCGACGTTCCCGAGAGCCAGCAGAGCGTGGCGCCGAACTCGTCCGTCACGGCGGGAGCCGCCGAGTCCGCCGAGCCCGCCGGAGCCGCCGCCAGGAGGTCTCCACGGGAGATGTCGAGGTCGTCCGCCAGCAGCACGGTGACGGACGCGCCCGCGCCGGCCTCGTCCCGGGGCCCGTCGGCGGTGTCGACGCGCTCCACCGTGCTGCGCAGCCCCTGCGGCAGCACGACGACCTCGTCGCCGGGCCGCACGGTTCCCGCCGCGATCTGCCCGGCGTAGCCCCGGTAGTCGGGATACTCGGCCGTGCGTGGCCGGATCACGTACTGCACCGGGAACCGGAACGCCGCCTCGTGCGGGTTCGGCGCGACGGGCACGGTCTCCAGGTGCTCCAGCAGCGTGGGGCCCTGGTACCACGGGGTGTGCTCCGACGGCGTGGCGACGTTGTCGCCGTGCAGCGCGGACACCGGGATCGACAGCACCGCGCCCTCGGCGTAGCCCAGCGAGGCGGCGTGCGCGGTGAACTCCTTGGCGATGACGCGGAAGGCTGCCTCGTCGAAGTCGATGAGGTCGATCTTGTTCACGGCCAGCACCAGGCGCGGCACGCCGAGCAGGGCGAGCACGGCCGCGTGGCGCTTGGTCTGCTCGACCACGCCCTTGCGCGCGTCCACGAGCAGCACGGCGAGCTGCGCGGTCGACGCGCCGGTGACGGTGTTGCGGGTGTACTGCACGTGGCCCGGCGTGTCCGCGAGCACGAAGCTGCGTCGTGGTGTGGCGAAGTAGCGGTACGCCACGTCGATGGTGATGCCCTGTTCCCGCTCCGAGCGCAGCCCGTCCACGAGCAGTGACAGGTCGGGGGTGGACAGCCCCTTGTCGACGCTGGCGCGCTGCACCGCGTCGAGCTGGTCGGCGAGTACCGACTTGGTGTCGTAGAGCAGGCGACCGACGAGCGTGGACTTGCCGTCGTCCACGCTTCCGGCGGTGGCCAGCCTCAGCAGGCTCGACATCAGAAGTACCCCTCCCGCTTGCGGTCCTCCATGGCGGCTTCCGAGAGTCGGTCGTCCGCCCTGGTGGCGCCGCGTTCGGTGAGTCGGCTGGCCTGCACTTCGGCGATGACCTCCTCCACGGTGGTCGCGGTCGACTCGACGGCGCCGGTGCAGGAGCCGTCGCCCACGGTGCGGTAGCGCACCATCAGCTCGGTGACCTGCTCGTCGTCCCGGGGCCCGCCCCACGGCCCCTCGGTCAGCCACATCCCGTCGCGGCGGTACACCGCGCGCCGGTGGGCGTAGTAGATCGAGGGCAGGTCGACGTTCTCCCGTGCGATGTAGTTCCACACGTCGGTCTCGGTCCAGTTGGACAGGGGGAACACGCGGACGTGCTCGCCGGCCCGGTGCCTGCCGTTGTAGAGGTTCCACAGCTCGGGCCGCTGGCGGCGCGGGTCCCACTGGCCGAAGGCGTTGCGCAGGCTGAAGATGCGTTCCTTGGCCCTGGCCCGCTCCTCGTCGCGCCTGCCGCCGCCGAACACGGCGTCGAACCGGTGTTCGGTGATGGTGTCGAGGAGCGGTTGAGTCTGCAACGGGTTGCGGGTTCCGTCGGGGCGTTCCTGCAGGCGCCCGTCGTCGATCCAGTCCTGGACCTTCGCCACGACCAGGCGCAGCCCGTACTTCTCGACGACATGGTCGCGGAAGCGGATGACCTCGTCGAAGTTGTGTCCCGTGTCCACGTGCAGCAGCGGGAACGGGACGGGGGCGGGCCAGAACGCCTTGATAGCGAGGTGCAGCAGCAGCGTGGAGTCCTTGCCGCCGGAGAACAGGATCACCGGCCGGTCGAACTCGCCTGCGACTTCCCGGAAGACGTGTACCGCCTCGGATTCGAGTGCGGCGAGGTTGTCCCGCGCCGCGTCGGTCGCGGTCTGCGCAGTGGTCATGGGTTCCCTTCCTCGGCGCGCGTGGCGCGTCGTCGTCAGGCGTGCAGGCCGCACTCGGTCTTCGACGAGCCCGCCCAGCGGCCACTGCGCGGGTCGGCCCCGGGGGCGACCTTCGCGGTGCAGGGCGCGCAGCCGATGGACGGGTAACCCTCGCTCACCAGCGCGTTCTGCAACACGCCGTGCCGGTGGAGGTAGTCGTCGAACTCGTCGTCCGTCCAGGCCGCGATGGGGTTCACCTTCACCAGACCGTTGCGGTCGTCCCAGGTGACGATGGGCGTGTCGGCCCTGGTGGGCGCGTCGGCCCTGCGCACGCCGGTGATCCAGCACTGGTAGTCGCCCAGCGTCCGGCGCAGTGGAATCACCTTCCGCAGGTGGCAGCACTGGTTCGGGTCGCGTTCGAACAGGTTGGCGCCGTACTCGGCGTCCTGTTCGGGCACGGTCTGCTCCGGGGTGGCGTTGACGATCCGGATCTCCGGGTACACGGTGGCGACCGCGTCGCGGGTGCCGATCGTCTCGGCGAAGTGGTAGCCGGTGTCGAGGAACAGGACGTCCACGTCCGGCTTGACCTTGGTCACGAGATCGACGAGCACCGCGTCCTGCATGTTGGCGGCCACGATGAGGTGGTCGCCGAACTGCTCGACGGCCCACCGCAGCGCCTCGTCGGCGCCGGCGTCGGACAGCCGTACGGATGCCTCGTCCGCCAGGGCTTTGAGCTCGTCCCGCGAAGCCGCCGCGGTCATCGACTTACCTCCGGTATCCGCAAACCCTCGAACTGGACCGTGAAGACCCTCCGGCAGTCGGCGCACAGCCAGGCCGCGCCCTCCTCCGGTCGAAGATCCTCCTCGCCACAGTACGGACAGTGGAAGGGGGTGGCGCGAGTGGGACCTGGGTCGCTCATGTCAGCTCCGCCTCGTCGGCACGGGCGGCCCACTGGGCGAACCTCTCACCGTCGGCGCGCCCGGCGAGGTAGTTCCGTACGACTCGTTCCACATAGTCCGTCAGCTCGGTGGCGGTGACCTTGTGTTTGCGCAGTTTACGGCCGAAGCCCGCGTCGAGGCCCAGACCACCGCCCAGATGCACCTGGAAGCCCTCGACCTGGCGGCCGTCGGAGTCGGTGACGATCTGGCCCTTGAGGCCGATGTCGGCCACCTGGATGCGGGCGCACGAGTTGGGGCACCCGTTGAGGTGCACGCTCACGGGGTGCGGCAGCCCAGCCTGGATGCCGGCGAGCCGCTGTTCGAGTTCGTCGACGAGCTGCTTGGCCCTGGCCTTGGTCTCGACGATCGCGAGCTTGCAGAACTCGATGCCGGTGCACGCCATGACACTGCGCCGCCACGGTGACGGCCGGGGGTCCAGACCGGCGTCCACGAGCGCGGTGCACAGCCCGTCCAGTTCCGCTTCGGCGACGTCGAGCACCACGAGCTTCTGCTGCGGGGTCAGCCGCACCCGGCCCGAACCCGCGCGCTCGGCGGCCTTCGCCGCCGCGATCAGCATCGATCCGGAGGCCCGCCCGGCGACCGGCGCGGCGCCGACGTAGTAGCGGCCGTCCCGCTGCCGGTGTACGCCGACGTGGTCGAGCGGTACCTCGGGCACGGCGGGCGCGGGCCCGTCCAGCAGTTCCCTGCCGAGGTAGCGGGTCTGGAGCACGTCGCGGAACTTCTCCGCGCCCCAGTCCTTGACGAGGAACTTGAGCCGCGCGCGCGAGCGGAGCCTGCGATAGCCGTAGTCGCGGAAGACGCTCACCACGCCCTCCCAGACGTCGGGGACCTCCTCCAGCGGAACCCAGGCTCCGAGCCGCACTCCCAGCATCGGGTTGGTGGACAGACCGCCGCCCACCCAGACGTCGAAACCGGGGCCGTGCTCGGGATGCTCGACGCCGACGAACGCGACGTCGTGGATCTCGTGGGCCACGTCGGCGAGCCCGGAGACGGCGGTCTTGAACTTGCGCGGCAGGTTGGCGAAGGCGGGATCGCCCACGTAGCGGCGGCGGATCTCGTCGACAGCGGGAGTGCCGTCGATCACCTCGTCGGCGGCGATGCCCGCGACCGGCGAGTTCAGGATCACGCGCGGGCTGTCGCCGCACGCCTCCGTGGTGGACAGGCCTGCCGCCTCCAGCTTCGCCCAGATCGCGGGCACGTCCTCGATCCGGATCCAGTGGTACTGGACGTTCTGCCGGTCGGTGATGTCGGCGGTGTCCCTGGCGTAGGTCTCGGCCAGTTCGCCGAGCAGGGCGAGCTGCTCGGTGGTGAGCGCGCCGCCGTCGACGCGCACGCGCAGCATGAAGTAGCGGTCCTCGAGTTCCTCGGGTTCCAGCGTCGCGGTCCTGCCGCCGTCGACGCCGGCCTTGCGCTGGGTGTAGAGGCCGAACCAGCGGAACCGTCCGCGCAGGTCACCCGGGTCGATCGAGTCGAATCCGCCGTGGGCGTAGACGTTCTCGATGCGGGCCCTGACGTTCAGCGGCGGGTCGTCTTTCTTGGCCCTTTCGTTCGGGTTGAGCGGTTCCCGGTACCCGAGTGCCCACTGGCCCTCGCCACGGGGTCGTCGGGTGCGGGCGGTTGTGTGGGGAGCCATGAGGCGGTGTCCTCCGAAAGCGGGTCGGCTGGGTGGGCGCCGTCGCGTGCCCGTGGCGGGCGGTCGGCCGGGAGCGGGCGCGTCGGCGCGCTCGGGCGCGGCGGGCGGTGGCGCGCGCCGTCGTCGGCGAGCGCGGTCAGCGTCGGCAGAGACTGCTGGACACGCGCAGGAAGTCGACGTGGCGTCGCACCACGAGGGACACACCTGCCGAAGTCACCCGGTCACGATCGCACGCGCTCCCGAGGCCGTCCAGGCTGGTTCGCATGCTGGGAAAGCCCGCCTCACCTGCGGTTCTCGGCCACCCGGATGTGGTGCTTGCACTCCCGTTCCAGTGTCTTCTGCCGCCGCACGCGCTGCCACAGCCGCAGGGGTGCCAGCGCGCCACCCGGTTCGCCCTCGCGATGCGTCACGGCGAGGTCGCGGCCGGTGAGCGTGCCGGATGCCGACCACGTCTCCCACCGCTCCAGATCCGGCATCGTGTAGTCGTGGCCGAACACGAGCGCGCGCCCGTCGCCGGGGCCGGAGTCGCGACCGTCCAGCGGTGCGACGCGCAGGTCCCGCGCGCCCGGACCGGCCGCGGCTACGTCCACCACGTCCACCACGTCCACCACGTCGACCCGGGGTCCCTCGGAGCCGGAGCCCACGAGCAGGGCGTGCCGTTCCGGATTGGTGCGGGCCGGAAGGTCGCGAGCCGGTCCGGAAGCGCCTAGCCGCACGATGACGCGGGGTAGCCACCACCAGTTCTCCCGGCACAGCAGCGGGCTGTCGGCGAGGGCCCGGGACGGCGGGTACTTGACGAGTTCCTGCCGGAGCAGTTCCACCGCGAAGTGATCGCCCTCGACGTCGTCGACGACTTCGGGGGTGCCGACTCGCACGGCGCCGGGCCGCTCGCGGCGCAGCGAACGCGAGTCCGTGACGGCGAAGGCGACCCGGCTCGCCGTGCGCAGACCCGCGGCCTCGGTGGCGCGGGAGTAAGGCAGAGCGATCGCGGCCACTCCCCGGTCGAGAAGTGGCGTGGCCGCGATCGCGGCGGGCCGCCCCTCGGTGTCCACCCAGCACACCTCGGCGGTGAGCGCACGCTGCCATAACGGAAGAAACTCGGTCATCGTCGTCGCTCTTACCAGATCGTCATTCGGCTGTTACCGTGCCTGCTCGTCACATCGAGGGTCAGCCCTGTTCGCAAGGAGTGTGCGGTATGCCTGCCATTGTCGTGGTGCTTGCCGTGGCGGTGTTGTTCTACCTGGGGTATCGCTCCTACTCGGCGTACCTGGCCAAGAAGGTGTTCGCGCTGGACCCGGCGTTCGTCACGCCGGCGCACAGCATGCGAGACGGCATCGATTTCGTGCCGACCAACAAGCACGTCCTTTTCGGTCACCACTTCACCTCGGTCGCCGGTGCCGCGCCCATCGTGGGCCCCGCGATCGGCGTGTTCTGGGGCTGGGGTCCCGCGCTGGCCTGGGTCGTCCTCGGGACGATCTTCGCAGCGGGGGTCCACGACTTCGGCGCGCTGGCGGTGTCGGTGCGGCATCGCGCCAAGAGTATCGGCACGCTGGCGAAGGAAGTGGTGAACAAGCGGGCGCGCACCCTCTTCCTTCTGATCATCTTCTTCCTGCTGACCCTGGTCAACGCCGTCTTCGCGGTGGTGATCGCCAACCTGTTCGTCGCCAACCCCGAAGCGGTGCTGCCGATCCTGCTGCAGATCCCGATCGCGATCGGGATCGGCCAGTACGTGTACCGCACCCGCAGTGCGGCGCTGCTGCCCTCGATCGTCGGCGTGGTCGTGCTGTACGTCACGATCGGGCTCGGGCAGCTGCTGCCGATCTCGCTGGAGGGCATCGCGGCCCAGGACGGCCTGTTCACCGAGCGCAACATCTGGGTGCTGCTGCTGTTCGCCTACACCTTCGTCGCGTCGCGGCTGCCGGTGTGGGTGCTGCTGCAACCGAGGGACTACATCAACTCGCACCAGCTGTTCATCGCGCTCGGCGTCATCGGCCTCGGCATCCTGGTGGGGATGGACACGATCAAGGCGCCGCTGGTCAACGATCCGCCGGAGGGATCGCCCAGCTGGTTCCCGTTGCTGTTCATCACCATCGCGTGCGGCGCCATCTCCGGCTTCCACAGCCTGGTGGCGTCGGGCACGACGGCGAAACAGCTCGACAAGGAGACTGACGCCCGCTACGTCGGCTACGTCGGGGCCGTCGGTGAGGGGTCGCTGGCGCTGGGCTCGATCCTCGCGTGTACGGCGGGGCTCGTGGCCACGACGGCGGACTGGGACGCGATCTACGCCGACTTCTCCTCGGCGTCGGGTGGTGCGACCTCCAACTTCGTGAACGGCGTCGCGAGCTTCGCGGGCAACCTCGGTGTCCCCGCCTCCATCGGCGTCATCTTCGCCGCGGTCGTGGTCATCAGCTTCGCCGCGACCACGATGGACACCGGGGTCCGGCTCCAGCGCTACATCGTCCAGGAGATCGCCGAGATCACGGGCGCGAGGAAGATCGCCCGCAACGCCACCCTCGCCACCGGCATCGCCGTGATCGTGCCGCTGGTGATGGCGCTGTTGCCCGGTGGCGGCGACAAGGGCTACACGTTCGGCGTGCTGTGGCAGCTGTTCGGCACCACCAACCAGCTCACGGCCGGTCTCGCGCTCGCCGTGATCGCGGTGTGGGTCACGAAGAGCCGCCGCAACCCGGCGGCTGTGCTGATCCCGCTCGTGTTCCTGCTGGTTATGACCTGCTGGGCGCTGGTGGAGAACCTCGCCACGTTCGTGGACGAAGGGCAGTGGGTGCTCGCGCCCCTCGACGCGATCATCTTCGTGCTGGCGCTCTGGTTGATCGTCGAGGCCGCGCTGGCGCTGCGGGGCGCGTGGGCGTCGCGCGACGCCGAGCCCGCGCCCGAGCCGGAGCCGGAACTCGACCGGTGAGCGTGGGCGCACGGCTCGCCGCCGCCTGGCGGAAGCTGGAACGCGGGCACGACCAGCTCTTCGTCGCCCGCTGGCGGCGTGGGCTGCACCAGCAGGCCCGCAGGGAGCAGGACACTCTGCGGGCGCTGGTGCTGCTGGAGTCGCTCGGGGTGGACAACCCGGTGGCGTACGAGACTCTGGACCTCGTGCCGTACCTCGTCGCCGACGTCCACGCCTGGCACCAGCGGCTGGGACGCGAGCGGTTCGGTGACCCCGGGGTGTGCTGTTGATCCGGTTCTTCGGCGGCAAGGGTGGCGTGGGCAAGACCACGCTGGCCGCCGCGTTCGCGCTGTCCCGCGCGCGGAGCGGGCTGCGCACGCTCGTCGTGTCGACCGATCCAGCGCACTCGCTGGGTGACGTGCTCGACACGGCGCTGTCCGACGCCCCGGCCGAGGTGCTGCCGGGCCTGTGGGCCGCCGAGATCTCCGGGGAGCGCCAGGCCCGCCGCCGTGTCGCCGAGATCACCGAGGACGCGCGCCACGCCGTGCCCCGCGATGTGCTGCCCGCCGTCGAGCGCCACCTCGCCCGCGCGGTGGACAGCCCGGGCACCGTGGAGTCGGCCCTGCTCGACCGGCTCACCGAACTCGTCGACCAGGTCGGTACCGAGTGGGACGAGCTGGTGGTCGACAGCGCACCCACCGGCCACATGGTGCGGCTGCTGACGCTGCCCGCGCTGCTCACCCCCTGGATCGAGGGCCTGGCCCGCCAGCGCGCGAAGGCGTCGGACGCGGAGCGCATGGTCGCGGGGATGATCGGCGACACGGCGGACGACGAACCGGACCCGTTGCTGCGGCGCCTGCACGCCCGGCGCGAGCGCATGGAGTGGATGCGGACGCAGCTGGTGACTCGTGCGCTGGTGCATCTGGTGGTGGTGCCGGAGCGGCTGCCGCTGGCCGAGACGGTGCGGGCCGCGGAGTCGTTGACCGACGCCGGGCTGCGCCTGGGAGCCGTGCTGGTCAACCGCGTGCTGCCCGACGACGATCCCGGACTGCTCGGCCGCCGGGTCGACCAGCAGGAGGAAGTGTTGCGGCGGTTGACGGCGCGGTTCGCCGACCACGGGGTCGTCGCGGTGCCGTTGCTGGCCGACGCCCTGACCGGTGCCGGGGAGCTGGGCGTCCTGGCCGACCTGCTCGCCGCCGCCGACCTCGCCTGAGGCGGCGCCCGCCCACGGTGCGACACTGGCGGTGTGGGTGCTCCGGCCTCGTCGTTCGTCCTGCCCGAGTCCGCGTCGCGTGGACTGGGGACCAGGCCCTTCGGCGTCTACGTTCATGTTCCGTTCTGCGCGACGCGCTGCGGGTACTGCGACTTCAACACCTACACGGCGGGTGAACTGGGCAGTGCCGCCTCACCGGCGTCCTGGCTGGACGGCCTGCGCGGGGAGCTGGAGCTCGCGGCCGCGACCCTCGGATCGCCCCCGCCCGCCGACACCGTGTTCGTCGGCGGCGGCACGCCGTCGCTGCTCGGCGCCGACGGGCTGGCACAGGTGCTCGACGCCGTGCGCCAGGCGTTCGGCCTCGCCGACGACGCCGAGGTGACCACCGAGTCGAATCCCGAGTCCACCTCACCCGAGTTCTTCGCCGGGCTGCGGGCCGCCGGATACACGCGGGTGTCGCTCGGTATGCAGTCGGCCGCGCCGCACGTGTTGCGCGTGCTCGACCGCACGCACACGCCCGGCCGTCCCGCACGGGCCGCCGCCGAGGCCCGCGACGCGGGGTTCGAGCACGTCAACCTCGACCTCATCTACGGGACACCGGGTGAGCGCACCGAGGACCTGCGGGAGTCGGTGGAGACCGTGCTGGCGGCCGGCGCGGATCACGTGTCGGCGTACGCGCTGATCGTCGAGGAGGGCACGGCGCTGGCCCGCCGGGTGCGGCGGGGCGAGTTGCCCGCGCCGGACGACGACGTGCTGGCCGCCGACTACGAGTTGATCGACTCGCTGCTGCGGGGTGCGGGCCTGCACTGGTACGAGGTGTCGAACTGGGCGGCCTCGCCCGAGGCGCGCTGCCGCCACAACCTGGGCTACTGGCTCGGCGGCGACTGGTGGGGAGCGGGGCCGGGCGCGCACAGCCACGTCGGCGGCGTGCGGTGGTGGAACGTGAAGCATCCCGCGCGCTACGCGGCCGCGGTGGCGGGTGGTGAACTGCCCGTGGCCGACCACGAGCGGTTGACCGGCAGCGACCGGCATCTGGAGCGGGTGATGCTGGAGTTGCGCCTGGCCGAGGGTCTGCCGCTCGATGTGCTGGCGCCCTCGGGCCGCGAGCAGGCCGGTGCGGCCGTCGGCGAGGGGCTGCTCGACCCCGGCGCCGCTGCCGAGGGCAGGGCGGTGCTGACCGGGCGTGGCCGGTTGCTGGCCGACGCCGTGGTGCGGCGCCTCGTCGACTGAGGTCGCCTACCGCGCCGGGCCCCGCCGCACCACCCGGATCGTCAGGCCCGCTGTCGACAGCCGGTGCAGCAGCGCGTCGCCCATCGCGGTGGCGGTGGTGACCTGGCCAGCCGTCGGGGGCAGGTCGTCAAAGGCCAGGCAGAGCGCCGACTCGGCCAGCATCTTCGCGGTCTCGTCGTAGCCGGGGTCGCCGCCCGCGAACTCGGTGACGACCCGCTCGCCGCCACCCTCGCCGACGAACCGCACGGAGAACCACGACCGCAGCCTGCGGTGCTCGCTGGGCCCTTCGCCGGGCTTGCGGATACCGGCCAGCGCCCGGCGGGCGGGCGGAATCTGGGCCAGTATCCCGAGCACCGCCAGCCCGAGCCCGGCGGCGAGGATCGTGGGCAGGCGTTTCACCGACGCGTAGTGGCGGTAGGTGAAGTCCGGTCCGTAGCGCTCCAGCGCGGCGGCCGAGCGACCGACGATCTGCGGGTCGAGTGTCGGCAGTGGAACGAGCCAGCGACGGGTCTCGGGGTCGCGGCGTGGCGGCCCGCCCGGCAGGTGTACCCGGCGGTGCCGTGGCTCGACGCGGCGGCGTTGCCGTGCGACGCGGGCCATCTGACGTGGTCGCGACAGCGCGGTGAGCGCGGAGGCGTAGGTGCCCCCGGAGAACTCCGCGCGGGCCCGCACCTGGCCCTGCACCCGCAGCGGCACATCCTGGGGCAGGTGCTGGACGGTGAAGTAGACGCC
This sequence comes from Saccharomonospora piscinae, assembly GCF_005862235.1. GTDB lineage: Bacteria > Actinomycetota > Actinomycetes > Mycobacteriales > Pseudonocardiaceae > Saccharomonospora > Saccharomonospora piscinae. The sequence goes on from NZ_VCEK01000004.1 coordinate 434,778, forward strand.
GAGGTCGTAGGGCACGGAGTCGAATCCGCAGGCGTGGACCAGGCGGGCGCCGCTCTTCGCCGCCGTGTCATGATGCGCCAGATACATCCGGTCAACGAACTCCGGCTCCCCGGTGAGGTCCACGTAGTCGGTGCCGGTCCGGGCGCACGCGGCCACCAGCGCTTCGCCGTAGTGCAGGTACGGCCCGACGGTCGTGATCACTACCCGGGTGGACTCGGCGAGCCGCGTCAGCGACCCGGGGTCACCGACGTCGGCGTGCAGCAGCGGCAGCTCGGCGCACGCGGGGTTGATCCGTGCCAGCCGCTCTCGTACCCGTTCGAGCTTGTCCCGGCTCCGCCCCGCGAGGGCCCAGCGGCAGTCGTCCGGGGCGTGGCGGGCCAGATAGTCCGCCGTGAGCCCTCCGGTGAAGCCGGTTCCACCGAAGACGACGACGTCGTACTCCCGATCGGCCATGGTGTCCCTCCGTGGTCGCCGTGTGTTCCATGCGTAACACGGAAAACCGTCGCGACGGGCCGGAGGTGACGAGAGTCAACCCGTGCGGAGGTGCGACACGCCCGCACGACACGCGATCGTCCGCCGGATTGAAAGGCATGGCACCGGGGTACCTGCTCGATCATGACCGATAACCACGAGCTGGCTCCCGAGGCCGATGTCACCGAGCAGCGCCTGTCCGCCAGTGACGGGGCCGACGCCGACACCGGCGGTGCCGACGCCCTGGAGCAGTCGCTGCCGATGGAGGCGAACCCCGCCGACGTGGCCGAGCAGGCGACGGTCGTCCCACTGGAAGACGACGACGAATTCCGGGCGGATAGCTGAGGTGTGGATTTCTCGCAACCGGGGTAAACGGCCCCCACTGACGCGGATCGCACGAGCACGGAGGTGACACCACAGATGGCCGACACGTCTCGCCTGCCCACACCGGTCGCCGAGGTCTGGGAGTGGCAGCGGCACGGCAACTGCCGCAATCTCGACAGCGCGGTGTTCTTCCATCCTGACGGCGAACGCGGTTTCGCGCGCGCCGACAGGGTGGCGCGGGCCAAGGAGATCTGCCGCACGTGCCCCGTCATCGTGCAGTGCCGTCACCACGCGCTCACGGTGCAGGAGCCCTTCGGGGTCTGGGGCGGTCTCGACGAGACCGAACGCCGCGAGGCCATCGCGCGGCGCAAGAAGCTGCAGCCCGCGGTCTGACTCGGGGGAGGTGCACCGCGTGCGGTTCGGGTACACCACACTCACCGAGCAGGCTGGGCCGAGGGAACTGGTCGCGCACGCCGTCGGGGCGGAACGGGCGGGATTCGACTTCTCGGTAATGAGCGACCACTTCTCGCCGTGGCTGGACTCGCAGGGCCACTCGCCGTACGCCTGGAGCGTGCTCGGAGCGGTCGCGCAGGCCACGGAGCGCGTCGAGCTGATGACGTACGTGACCTGCCCGACGATGCGGTATCACCCGGCCGTGGTGGCGCAGCAGGCCGCGACCGTGCAGCTGCTGTCCGAGGGGCGGTTCCTGCTGGGCCTTGGAGCGGGGGAGAACCTCAACGAGCACGTGGTGGGGCGCGGGTGGCCGCCCGCGAACGTTCGCCACGAGATGCTCACCGAGGCCATCCAGATCATCAGTGATCTCTTCGAGGGCGGGTACACGAACTTCACGGGCGCGCACTACCGGGTCGACTCGGCGAAGTTGTGGGACCTGCCCGAGTTGCGCACGCCCGTCGGCGTCGCGGTGTCCGGCGAGCAGTCGGTGCGCCGGTTCGCCCCACTGGCCGACGCGATGATCGCCGTCGAACCCCGGCGCGAGCTCTGCGCCCGGTGGGACGAGGTGCGCTCGGCCGCCGACGTCGGGAACTCGCGCAAGATCGGGCAGCTTCCGGTCTGCTGGGACCGCGACGACGAGGCCGCGGTGGCCCGCGCGCACGATCAGTTCCGCTGGTTCGCGGGTGGCTGGAAGGTCAACGCGGAGCTGCCCGGCCCGGCGTCCTTCGCGGCGGCGACGCAGTTCGTGACGCCCGAGGACGTGGCGGCGGCCATTCCGTGCGGTGCCGACGTGCAGCGGATCGTGGACGCGGTGACCCCGTTCGCGGAGGCCGGCTACACCGATCTCGCGCTGGTGCAGATCGGCGGCGAGCACCAGGACGTGTTCCTCGACGTCGCGGAGCGGGAACTGTTGCCGGCGTTGCGGAAGGCGTTGCCGCACTGACTCGCGCCTCGCGGCTACCACGCTTCGGGGGTCGTGCTGCGCCGCAGCCGCGCCAGCGCCCGGTGCTGTGAGGTGCGGACGTTCGCGGGCGAGAGTCCCAGCACGTCGGCGGTTTCCCTGGCGGAGAGCCCGACCACCACGCGCAGCACCACGATGTCGTGCTGCAACGGCGACAGTTGCCCCAGCAGGTCGTGCAACCGGTCGCCCGCCTCGGCGTTGAGCAAGTGGTGCTCCGGCTCGTTCCCGTCGTCGAACGTGTCGGGAACCACGGGAGTCGGCAGGCTGCGTTCGCGCGCGACGAGGCGGAACGCGTCGGCCACCTTGTTCGACGCGATGGCACGCACCAGAAACAGGAACGATCCGCCACGGTCGCGGTACTGGGGCAGTGCCTGCAACACCGCGACACAGATGTCCTGGGCGACGTCGTCGGCGCTGATGTAGCCGAAGTCGCGACGGCCCAGCTTCGCGCGGCAGTAGCGGGTCACCACGGGGGCGATCATCGTGGCCAGCACGTGCACCGCGTGGGCGTCGCCTTCGGCGGCGTCCCGGACGATCGGGTCGATCCGCGCGGTGGTCAGTTCCTCTCGCGGTGCTGGAACGACACTGTCCATTGTCGGCTCCCACTACGGGTGGGTGCCGTCGGAGTCCGGCGGCGACGGCGGACGGGCGACCGTACGGCGTCTGGTCCACACGGCATCGAAGGGGAGCGGTACGTGTGGTGGACGTGTACGCCATGATAGGCCGCCGTCCACCGGCGATCCACCTCAGTCGTTTCCTACCGGGACGGCACCAGCAGCGCGAGCAGCGCGAGCAGGGCCGTGGCGGCGACGAGCACTGTGACGGCCGCGGGCACCGCCGGTGGCAGCGGCCGGGGCGGTGCCGCGGCGCGCAGCTCGCGGTCCCGGTAGGCCCCCACAGCCGCGAGTCCCACTGCCAGAACGGCGGTGCAGGCAGCGGTCACCGGTAACACCTGCCAGCCGGTGCGCACGGTCTGGTAGAGCAGCAGCGCCGAGACGGTGGCGGCTCCCAGCGCACTGCGCTGCCACGCGAGACCGGTGCGCTCGGCGGGCACACCCCGCGTGGGTTCACCGCCGCTCATCCCGACACCAGCAGCACGGCGGCGACCGCCGTGATCACCAGCACCGCCACCGACACCACGAGCAGCAGGATGTTGCGCGGCAGCGGTTCGTCGCGGCGCATGGCTCGCTGCACCCGCCACCAGCGCGGGTAGGCGGCACACGCGAGCACGGTGGCCAGCGCGAGGCACAACGCGGCCAGAAGCGAGCGAGCACGCTCGGTCGCCAGATCCGGCAGCAACTGGTGTACCGCGACGCCCCCGGCGATCAGGCCGAGCGCGGTGCGGATCCACGCGAGGAACGTCCGCTCGTTGGCGAGGGTGAACCGGTAGTCGGGTTCGGAATCGCTTCGCCCGCCGCCGTCGGGTTCGTGGCGCCGACCCCGGGGTGAGGACGGGCCGTCCGGGTGGCGGCCCGCGTTCACTCCGCCCCGGACACGGCCCTCACCGCGTCGGCGGTGTTCTGGTACACCGGCATCTGCGACACCAGCCCCGTCGCCTCCAGCGGGCGCAGTACCACCCGCTTGGTCGCCACGATGGCCCAGGCGAGCCGGTCGTTCGCGGCCTGTTCCGACAGTTCGGCGAGGACGGACAGCCCGGCGGACCCGAGGAACCCGATGCCGTCGAGGTCGAGCACCAGCCCCGCGGACGCGGGCACGCTCTCCGAGACCCACTGTCTGAGTTCGGGAGCGGAGAGCAGGTCGACCTCACCGGAGATGCGCGCGAGCACCGCCTGACCCTCCTGCCACTCGGCGTCGATGCGCATGCCGTGGCTGTCGAGCGATCGGAGTCCTGCGGGTGTCGTCGACTGGGAACTCAGGGTGTTCGGGTCGCTGCTACGCACTGTCGTCCCTCCGTGCGCTTCGAAGTCGGCCACACGGGCAGAAGCCGGAATTCCGACGCGAGGAAAGGCTGCGCAAGGTCCGGAACCTGCCGTGAACGCGGCTGCACACGGCAACCGCGCTTTCCACCGTAGAAAGGTGGCGTCGCAATTCGCAACCTCCTCGTGCGCTTGTCACACGACACCGCCGTGGGGTTTGCCGGGGTGATCGGCAGGGTAAGCCGCTACCTCGCCGCACACCGCGAGCGAAACAGGAGGGTGCCGATGAGTGACGGCAGTGAGCCGGTGACCCCGCCGCAGGACACGGGGCTGCCCGACAGCGCCGAGACCGATCCGGCCGGACTGAGCAGCGCGGAGGACCTCGATGAGGACCGGCTGCGGGTCGATCCGCTGGAGGAGGGCGTCGAGCCGCCGGAACACTGGAGCGAGGCCGATCGCTACGGCATGACCCCGTTCGAGCAGCAGCAGGGCGAGCCGCTCGAGGAGCGTGTCCGGCAGGAGGAGCCCGACGTCGCGCAGGCCGAGATTCCCGAGCGGCCCGTGGCCGCCACCCCCGCGACCGAACTCGACGACACAGTGGACCAGGTGACCGAGGACGTGGCGCCGGTCATGCCGGAGGACGACCCGGCCCCGCCGGACACCCCGGGTGTGCGGCGCGGCCAGAACGCCGATCAGGCGGGCGGTTCCGTCGCCGACGCGCTGCGCACGCCGGGCGGCGACGACGCGGACAGCGGGCGCCCGTGAGTCCCGCTCCCGCCGACGCGCGCGGCACGACCGAACGGTTGCTCGCGGCGGCGCGGCGGGACGACGTGGCCGAGCTTGCCGCCGTCCTCGCCACGGTCGTCAGATCGCGGGGTGAGCGAGACGGGCTCGTGGAAGGCGTGCTGGCCGAACTCGTCGCCGCGGTGTCGGCGTCGCTGGGACGGCGTGCGGGTGCGCCGGCGCGTGGTGATGTCTTCACGGCGGATCTCACCGACGCGGACGACGAGGCGCTGGCCGTCGACGAACTCGACCCCGCGCTGCGCGCGGTGCTCAGGGCCGTCCTGGCCCAGCTCAACGGGGATCCGGACGACTCGCGATTCCAGATCGGTCTTGTGCGCGCCGATCCCGAACCGCTGTCGCGACTGGACGCGCTGTGGCACGCCCTGCTGTGGGTGACGCTGCTGGAGGACGCGGACTCTGGCGACGGCTGAGCCACCGGCGGCCATCCGGTGAACCGACACCGATGACCGGTCACAGATCCGCGACCCGCCGAGTACCCGCGCGGGCGGCGTGCGCGCGCGAATACCCCTACGGTGGGGGTGGCAGCAGTACGCAATCGAAGGGAAACGCCGACATGCTCGCCATGACTGACGCTGCCGCCGAGGCGATCAGCGCGCTGACCGCACAGGACGGTCAGGAATCCGCAGGGCTGCGGTTCGCGGTGCGGGAGGAGAACGAGAGCGGCGCCCAGCTCGCGCTGTCGATCGCTCCGTCCCCCGAGGAGGGCGATCAGGTGCTCGGCACCGACAGCGGCGCCAAGGTGTTCCTCGAACCTCAGGCGGCGACCTTCCTGGACGACAAGGTCCTCGACATCCAGCAGGATGACCAGGGCCAGCTGAACTTCGCGGTGATGCAACAGCAGGAAGAGGCGTAGGCGACGCCGTTTGCCCCCGGGGCGCCGGTGGTATGCCGCGTCGGTGACCGGTCGACGGTGCCGGCGTGGCGGCCACCGGCGGCTCGGCGGGTGTACGTGGCGCTCGCCCGGTCACGGACCGCCGAGCGAGGGGAGCCGCATGAAGGCCGTGACGTGGCAGGGCAAGCGTTCCGTCCGGGTGGACGAGGTCGCCGACCCCCGGATCGAGCAGCCGACCGACGCCGTGATCCGGGTAACGTCGACCGGCCTCTGCGGTTCCGACCTCCATCTGTACGAGGTGCTGGGGGCGTTTCTGGACCCCGGTGACATCCTGGGGCACGAGCCGATGGGCGTGGTCGAGGAGGTCGGCGCCGAGGTCGGCAATCTCAAGCCGGGCGACCGGGTCGTCGTCCCGTTCAATGTTTCCTGTGGACACTGCTACTACTGTGACCGCGATCTCCAGTCGCAGTGCGCCACCACGCAGGTCGTGGAGCACGGTAAGGGCGCGTCGCTGTTCGGCTACACCAAGCTGTACGGGCAGGTGCCCGGTGGGCAGGCCGAGCGTCTGCGCGTTCCCTTCGCGAACTACGGGCCGATCAAGGTCCCCGAGGGCCCGCCCGACGACCGGTTTCTGTATCTCTCCGACGTCCTGCCGACCTCCTGGCAGGCGGTGGAGTACGCGCACGTTCCCGACGGTGGCTCGCTGCTCGTCCTCGGGCTCGGCCCGATCGGGCAGATGACCGCACGCATCGCGCGGCATCGCGGCGCGCGGCACGTCATCGGGGTCGACCTCGTCGACGAGCGACTCGACCTCGCCCGCCGCTACGGCATCGACACGATCGATCTGCGCCAGTACAAGCACGTGGGCGACGCGGTCCGCGATCGCACCGACGGCCGAGGAGCCGACTCCGTCGTGGACGCCGTCGGCATGGAGGCACACGGCTCGCCGGTGACGGGGGTGGCGCAACAGCTCGCGACCCTGCTGCCCGGACCGGTGGCCGCCAAGGCCGTGGAGAAGGCCGCCGTCGACCGGCTTTCCGCGCTCTACACGGCGATCGACGCGGTGCGCAGGGGCGGCACCATCTCACTGTCCGGTGTGTACGGTGGCATGCTCGACCCGATGCCCATGATGACGTTGTTCGACAAGCAGGTCCGGCTGCGCATGGGCCAGGCGAACGTCCGGGCCTGGATCGACGACATCCTGCCCCTGGTCACCGGGCAGGACGATCCGCTCGGGGTCGAGGACTTCGCCACGCACCACCTGCCGTTGTCGGAGGCGCCGGACGCCTACGCGATGTTCCAGCAGAAGCGGGACGGCGCCATCAAGGTCGTGTTTCAGCCCTGAGGTGTCAGGAGCCTAAGGCGTTCGGCCTGCGGCGCGCACTACGTCGGCGGTCGCGGAGCGTAGCAGGACCGCGGCGCGGCGCATGGCGTCGTCGGCCGAACTCGCCCGGTCCGCCAGCGCCCGCCACACGGTGATGCCCGCGCGGGACAGTGCCGCGTCGTCCAGGGCGATGCGGCCCGCGACGGCCGCCACGGGCGCGCCGGTGAGCCGTGCGCGGGCGGCGACACCCGCGGGGGCCTTGCCCGCGAGGCTCTGTTCGTCCAGCGAGCCCTCGCCCGTGATGACCAGATCGGCGCCCTGGATGGCGTGGTCGGCGCCGGTCACGGCGGCGACCAGGTCGAACCCGGACTCGACGGTGGCGCCCACGGCCACGGCGCCGCCCGCGACCCCGCCTCCCGCACCGGCACCCGGCACGGACGCCGGGTCGGCAGCACCGGCCCGCACGAGTGCCTCCGCCCAGGTGGCCAGGCCGGTCTCCAGCAACTCGACCTCGCGCGTGCCCGCGCCCTTCTGGGGTCCGAAGACCGCCGCCGCGCCTGCCGGGCCCAGCAGCGGGTTGGTGACGTCGGTGGCGACCCTGAGCTCGGCCCCACCGAGAGTCCGCCGCACCGGGTCGAGATCGACCGTGGCGACGGAGCGCAGCGCGCCACCACCGAGAGCGACCGGCTCTCCCCGGTCGTCGAGCAGCCGTGCGCCGAGCGCCCGCAGCATCCCGGCGCCACCGTCCGTGCTGGCGGTGCCGCCGACCGTGAGCACGATGCCGCGCGCCCCGCCCGCCAGCGCGTGCCGGATCAGTTCGCCGACTCCGTGGGTGTGGGCGGCCAGTGCGGTGGCCGGGGTGGGAAGGACGTGTTCGATCCCGCAGGCCCGCGCCGACTCGACGTAGGCCCGGCCGTCGAGCACCACGTAGTGCGCCGCCACGGGATCGGACAGCGGCCCCCGGACCCGCGCGTCGACCCGGCGACCACCCGCGGCGAGCAGCACGTCGAGCGTGCCCTCTCCGCCGTCGGCGACGGGGCAGCGATCGACCTGCGCTCCTGGCACGACGTCGCGGACGCCCGCCGCCATCGCCTCGGCCGCCTCGACGGCCGTGAGGCTGCCCTTGAACTTGTCCGGTGCCACGACGACCCGCATGGTGCTCACCCGCGCACCGGGGTCAGCGGTGCGTCGCCCCGGAGTACGGCGACCGCATTGCGGGCCGCCAGCGTGGCCATCGCCGTCCGCGTCTGAAGGGTCGCGGAACCCAGGTGCGGGGCGAGGGCGACGTTGTCCAGTTCGAGCAGCCCCGGATGCACGTCGGGCTCCTTCTCGAACACGTCCAGCCCGGCGCCCGCGATGCCGCCCCGGGCGAGGGCGTCGGCGAGTGCGGCCTCGTCGACGACCGGGCCGCGGGTGGTGTTGACGAGGTAGGCGGTCGGCTTCATCGCGGCGAGCGCGTCCGCGTCGATCAGATGCCGGGTCGATTCGGTCAGCGGGCAGTGCAGCGACACGACGTCCGACTCCCGCAGCAGCGCGTCCAGTGGCAGGTACCGCGCACCGAGTTCGGCCTCGACGTCGGCGTCGGCGCGTCGGCGTCCGGTGTAGGCGATGCTCATGCCGAACGCGCGGGCCCTGCGGGCCATCGCCGTGCCGATCTGGCCGAGCCCGACGATGCCGAGTGTCGTGCCCTGCAACCCGGTGCCCAGCAGGAAGCCGAGGTCGAACCGCCACGGCGTGCGGGAGCGCAGCAGCCGCTCGCCCTCGCCGAGCCTGCGGGTCACCGACAGCAGCAACCCGAAGGCGAGGTCGGCGGTCGCGTCGGTGAGCACGTCGGGGGTGTTGGTGACGACGACGCCGCGCGCGGCCAGCGCCGCAACGTCGATGTTGTCGTGGCCCACGGCGACGGTGGACACGACGCGCAGCCGGTCGCCCGCCGCGTCGGCGAGTGCGCCGTCGATGGGGTCGTGCAGCGTGCAGACGATGCCGTCGGCCCCCGCGACGGCGTCGTGCAGTTCCCCGGCCGGCAGCGCGCGGTCGGGTTCGGGCAGCCACACGTCGCCCGCCTCGCGCAGCAGGGCCAGCGCGTCCTCGGGCAGCTTCCTGGTCACCACGATGCGGGGTCGCACGGCGTCGGGCCCCTCTCCTGTGTGTCGTGCGGGTCGGCGTCGAGCGTCACCTTACGGCACCGGACGGCATTGACACCGCTGCTATGTTCATATGAAGAACTTGTGTGCGTCATGCGAACAGAACGAGGTGCTGGAGTGGCGGAGATCGTTTCCCTCGCCGACGCCGTGGCCGAGCTCGTCCACGACGGCGACACCGTGGCGCTGGAGGGGTTCACCCATCTCATCCCGCACGCGGCGGGCCACGAGATCATCCGGCAGGGCCGCCGGGACCTGACGCTCGTGCGGATGACCCCCGACGTCGTGTACGACCAGCTCATCGGCGCGGGCTGCGCGCGCAAGCTGGTCTTCTCGTGGGGCGGTAATCCCGGCGTGGGCTCGCTGCACCGGTTCCGGGACGCCGTGCAGCACGCCTGGCCGGGACCGCTGGAGATCGAGGAACACAGCCACGCAGGGATGGCCAACCGCTACGTCGCGGGGGCGTCGGGCCTGCCGTTCGGGGTGCTGCGCGGCTACGCGGGCACCGATCTGCCCCGGCACACCGGCACGATCGCCGAGATCACCTGCCCCTTCACCGGCGAGCGGCTCGCTGCGGTGCCCGCGCTGAACCCCGACGTGTCGATCGTGCACGCGCAGCGCGCCGACCGGCACGGCAACGTGCAGCTCTGGGGACTGGTCGGTGTGCAGAAGGAGGCGGTGCTCGCGGCCTCCCGCAGCCTGGTGACCGTCGAGGAGGTGGTGGACGAGCTGGAACCGGTGCCGGGCCAGCTGGTCCTGCCGGGCTGGGCGGTGAGCCGGGTCGCCGAGGTGCCGCGCGGGGCGCACCCGTCGTACGCACAGGGCTACTACGAACGTGACAACGACTACTACCGTCGGTGGGACGCGATCAGCCGCGACCGGGACACGTTCCGGTCGTGGGTCCGCGAGACGGTGTCCGGTGCGGAGGTGACCACGGCGTGAACGCGGCAGCGAGGCCGGAGACCGGCTACACGTCCGACGAGATGATGTCCATCGCGGCCGCGCGGGCCCTCACCGGCGGCACCCGCTGCTTCGTCGGCATCGGGCTGCCGTCCACGGCCGCCAACCTGGCGCGCCGGACCCACGCACCGGAGCTCGTGCTGATCTACGAGTCGGGCACCCTCGGGTCGAAGCCGGATCGGCTGCCCGCCTCGATCGGGGACGGGATTCTGGCCGAGACGGCCGATTCGGTGATCAGCGTGCCCGAGGTGTTCAACTACTGGCTCCAGCCGGGCCGCATCGACGTCGGCTTTCTCGGCGCCGCGCAGCTCGACCGCTTCGGCAACATCAACACCACCGTGATCGGCGACGACTACGCCGACCCGAAGGTGCGGCTTCCGGGAGCGGGCGGAGCGCCCGAGATCGCGGGCTCGTGCCGCGAGGTGTTCGTGGTGGTCCGGCAGACGCGGCGCAGCTTCGTCGAGCGGGTCGACTTCGTCACCTCGGTCGGGTTCGGGCGCGGGCCCGGCGATCGTGAGCGGCTCGGCCTGCCCGGCGCGGGCCCGACGCTGGTGATCACCGATCTCGGCATCCTGCGGCCCGACCCCGAGACCTGCGAGCTGGTGCTCAGCCAGGTCCATCCCGGTGTGGACGTCGACCACGTGCGGGAGTCCACCGGGTGGCCGCTGGACGTGTCGCCGGAGCTCACGACGACCGAGGCGCCGACGGAGGACGAGCTGAGGGCACTGCGTGCGCTCACCACAGTGTCGTGACGACTACCGTCCCGAGCGGACAGAGGAGACCCCATGAGTGACGTGTTCGTGCTCGACGCCGTGCGCACGCCGTTCGGCCGCTACGGCGGCGCGCTGTCGGGAGTACGTCCCGACGACCTCGCCGCCCAGGTACTCCACGCGCTGGGCGAGCGATCCGGGCTGGCTCCCGACGCGGTCGACGAGGTCGTGCTCGGCGACGCGAACGGCGCGGGCGAGGACAACCGCAATGTGGCGCGCATGGCGACGTTGCTCGCGGGCTGGTCCACGGAGGTCCCCGGCAGCACCGTGAACCGGCTGTGTGGTTCGGGCCTCGACGCGGTGATGCAGGCGAGCAGGCAGATCGCGCTCGGCGAGGCGTCGGTGGCCGTCGCGGGCGGGGTGGAGTCGATGAGCCGCGCGCCGTGGGTGCTGCCCAAACCGGGCCGCGCGTTCCCGAACGGCAACGAGACGCTGTACTCCACCGCACTAGGGTGGCGCATGGTCAACCCGAGGATGCCCTCGGAGTGGACCGTCTCGCTGGGGGAGAGCACCGAACTGCTGGCCGAGCGCTACGGCATCGGCCGGGACGCCCAGGACGAGTTCGCCCTGCGCAGTCACCAGGCGGCGGCCCGCGCGTGGGACGAGGGCTTCTACGACGACCACGTCGTCGACGTCGCCGGAACGGAGCTGCGGCGGGACGAGGGCATTCGCGCGGACACCTCGCCCGGGAAGCTGGGCGCGCTCAAGCCGGTGTTCCGGCAGGACGGCAGCGTCACGGCGGGCAACGCGTCACCGCTGAGCGACGGCGCGTCCGCCGTGCTGCTGGCCGACCGCGAGGGTGCCGACCGCATCGGCTCGGCGCCGATCGCGCGGATCGCCGGTCGCGGTGCCGCCGGGGTCGACCCGGACGTGTTCGGCATCGGCCCGGTGAGAGCGGCAAAGCTCGCCCTGCGGCGCGCGGGCATCGGCTGGGGCGATCTCGCCGCGGTGGAGCTCAACGAGGCGTTCGCCGCGCAGTCGCTGGCGTGCCTCGCGGACTGGCCGGAGCTCGACCCGGCGCTCGTCAACGTGCGGGGCGGGGCCATCGCGATCGGCCATCCGCTCGGCGCGTCGGGCGGCCGGGTGCTGGCGACGCTGGCCCACGAGCTGCGCCGCCGTGGTGGCGGCTGGGGCCTCGCCGCGATCTGCATCGGGGTGGGGCAGGGCCTGGCCGTGGTGCTGGAGGCGTGAGGTGTCCGGCAAGACATAGGAGGACGGAATGAGCCAGGCTGGTGGTGGGCTTGTTCGGTCCGACCGGGTGCGGGTGTCCCGCAAGACACAGGAGGACGGAATGAGTACGTCGTCGGAGTCGGGGTTGATCCTGCCCCGGTACCGCAGGGACCCGGAGGGAACGCATCCGCCGTTGGACTCCCCGGGATACGGTTCGACGCGGCTGAGGCATCCGACGCAGCCACTGGTGTTGCTGCCCCACAAGCTGACCGAGGTCACCGGCCCGCTGCTGGGGCCGGGACGGCTCGGGGAGTTCGACAACGACCTCACCCGGCAGCATCCCCAGGAGCCGCAGGGCCAGCGCATCCTGGTACACGGCCGGCTGCTCGACGGCGACGGCAGGCCGGTGCCGAACTCGCTCGTGGAGATCTGGCAGGCGAACGCGGGTGGCCGGTACCGGCACGTGTGGGACAACTGGCCGTGTCCGGTGGACCCGAACTTCGAGGGCGTGGGCCGGACGATCACCGACGACGAGGGCCGCTACGAGTTCGTCACGGTGAAGCCGGGCGCGTATCCGTGGAAGAACCACGACAACGCCTGGCGGCCCGCTCACATCCACTTCTCCGTGTTCGGCTCGGCGTTCACCCAGCGGCTGGTGACGCAGATGTACTTCCCGGACGATCCGCTGTTCTCTCAGGACCCCATCTTCAACTCGATCCCCGACGAGAAGGCCCGCCAGCGGCTGGTCTCGTCGTTCGATCTGGACCGCACCGTTCCGGAGTGGGCACTGGCGTTCCGGTTCGACATCGTGCTGCGGGGGCGTGAGGAAACGCCCTTCGAGGCCGAGGACGGCGATGAGGAGGAGGACGAATGAGCCAGGCTGGTGGTGGGCTCGTGGAGTCCGAC
>NZ_VCEK01000004.1:447868-802161 GCF_005862235.1 Saccharomonospora piscinae
ACCGGGTGCGGGTGTCCCGCAAGGCACAGGAGGACGAATGAGCCAGGCTGGTGGTGGGCTCGTGGAGTCCGACCGGGTGCGGGTGTCCCGCAAGGCACAGGAGGACGAATGAGCCAGGCTGGTGGTGGGCTCGTGGAGTCCGACCGGGTTGGGCCCCCGCTGCGGCACACTGGGCTGCCGCAGCAGGGGAGGGTGTCCCGCAAGGCACAGGAGGACGAATGAGCCAGGCGAGGTTCCTCTCGACTCCCTCCCAGACGGTCGGTCCGTACCTGTCCATCGGGCTGCCGTGGGAGGACGGCCCGACGGTGGTGCCGGAGGGCACGGCGGGCGCGGTGTGGCTGCGTGGTGTGGTCACCGACGGCGACGGTGCGCTGGTGCCGGATGCCTTGATCGAGACCTGGCAGGCGGACCCGGAGGGCCGGTTCGATCATCCAGGCGATCCCAGGGGTGCCCGGCCGGGTTTCCGCGGGTTCGGCCGCTGTCCCACGAACGGCGACGGCGAGTACGCGATCCGCACGCTGCTGCCCGGGGCTGTGCCGGGCCAGGCGCCGCACATCGACATGTCGGTGTTCGCGCGCGGGCTGCTGCACCGGGTGGTGACGCGCGTGTACTTCCCGGACTTCGCCGAGGCGAACGCGGCCGACCCGGTGCTGGCGTCGGTGCCGGAGCGGCGCCGCCACACGCTGCTCGCCCGCCGCGCCGACGACGGCTACCGCTTCGACGTGCGCTTGCAGGGCGACGGCGAGACAGTGTTCTTCGATGTCTGAGCCGCCGTCCGAGCCGCACCCCGAACCGGTCCGCGCGTCGGCGCTGTTCGACCCGCTGGTGGCCGCGGGGCCGGTGGCGCGGCAGGTGGGCGACGACACGTGGCTGCGGGGCATGCTCGACTTCGAGTCGGCGCTCGCGGCGGCGCAGGCCGACGTGGGACTGCTGCCCTGGCACCACGCGCGGCACATCGCCCTGTCCTGCGAGGACGACTACGACCTCGCCGAACTGGGAGCCGCCGCCGCGAAGTCCGGCAATCCGGCCGCGCCGCTGGTGCGGGCGCTGACCGAGCGGGTCGCCGGTCGTGACCGCGAGGCCGCCCGGCACGTACACCGGGGCGCGACGAGCCAGGACGTGATGGACACCGCCGCGATGCTGGTGTCGGCGCGGGCGAGGGACCCGCTGCTCGGCGAGCTGCGGGCCACTGCCGACCGGCTCGCGGTGCTGGCCGCCGAACACGCGGCGACGGTCCAGGTGGGACGGACGTTGTCGCAGTACGCGCTGCCCGTCACGTTCGGGGTGACGGCCGCCGGGTGGCTCACGTCGCTGGACGCGGCGGCGGAGGAACTGGCCGCGCTCCGGTTCCCGGTGCAGCTCGGGGGAGCGGCGGGCACGCTCGCGTCCCTGGGCGAGCACGGCACGGCGGTGCTGAGCGCGCTCGCCGCACGGCTGGGGCTGGCCGAGCCCGCGTTGCCGTGGCACTCGGACCGCACGCCGGTGCTGCGGCTCGTGGGTGCCCTGGGCGAGGTCGCGGGCGCGATCTCGGGTGTGGCGCGCTCGGTCGTCGCGCTCGCGCAGAGCGACGTCGGTGAGCTCCGCGAGGAGGGCCCGGCCGGAAGCGGCGGCTCGTCTACCATGCCGCACAAGCGCAACCCGGTGGCGGCGGTGTCGGCGCTGGCGTGTGCCAAGCAGGCGCCGGGGCTGGTGGCCGACCTGTTCGCCGCGGCGGAACACGAGAACCAGCGCGCGGCGGGGGCGTGGCATGCCGAGTGGTGGCCGCTGATCCAGCTGTGGCGGGTGTGCGGTTCGGCCGCGCACTGGTTGCGCACCGGCGTCGACCGGCTCGCGGTCGACGCGGGCCGGATGCGCGAGAACCTCGACCGGGGTGGCGGGGTGCTGCTGGCCGAGCGGGTCACCACCGAACTCGCGCCCGTGCTGGGGCGGCTCGCGGCCCACGACGCGGTCACGGCGTGCTGTCATCGCGCGCTGGAGCACGGGACGCCGCTGGCCGAGGAACTCGCCGCCGACCGGGTGGTGGGTGCCCACCTGTCGCGGGAGGCGGCGCAGCGGCTGCTCGATCCGGCCGGGTATCTGGGCAGCGCGACCGTGTTCGTGCAGCGGGCACTCGCCCGGCACCGGAGCCGGGAGGACGACCAGTGCGGGTGAACCACGTGCTCGACGGCCCCGCCGAGGGCGAGGTGGTGGTGCTGTCCGGCTCCATCGGCAGCGACCTCGGCATGTGGGAGCCGCAGGTGGAGCCGTTGACGTCCCGGGGATTCCGGGTGGTGCGCTACGACCACCGCGGCCACGGCGGGACACCGGTGCCCCCCGAGCCGTGTTCGCTGGCCGAACTCGGCGGCGACGTCGTGGAACTGCTGGACGAGCTGGGCGTGGAGCGGGCTCACGTCGTCGGGCTCTCCCTCGGCGGGATGACGGGGTTGTGGCTGGCGGCCCACCGGCCGGACCGCGTGCGCAGCCTGGTGGCGTGCTGCACGTCCGCCCGGCTCGGCACACCGGACATGTGGCGGCAGCGCGCGCACACCGCGCGCACCGAGGGGATGGCCGCCATCGCCGACGGCAGCGTGCGGCGCTGGTTCACCCCGGGCTGGCTGGCGGCCCACCCGGGGCGGGCCCGCGCGTACCACCGGATGACGGCCTCGGTGCCGCCCGAGGGATACGCGGCGTGCTGCGCGGCCATCGGATCGATGGACCTGCGCCCGGACCTGCCCGCCATCACCGCGCCGACCCTGGTCGTCGCGGGTGCCGACGACCCGGCCACGCCGCCGGCCGAGCACGGCAGGCCGCTGGCCGACGCCATCCCTGCAGCCCGGTTCGAGGTCGTCGCCGACGCCGCCCATCTCGGCACCGTGGAACAACCCGAGCGGTTCTGCGCGCTCATTCTCGACCACCTCACGGGAGGCGAACGTGACCGGCACGATTGACGGCCCCGATCCCTACGAGTCCGGCATGCGGGTGCGCCGCGAGGTGCTGGGCGACGAGCACGTCGACCGCGCGGCGGCGGGCACCACGGAGTTCACCCGGCCGTTCCAGGACTACATCACGCGCTCGGCCTGGGGCGCGGTGTGGACGAGGGAGGGGCTGGACCGCAGGACCCGCAGCTGTGTCACGCTCGCCGTGCTCACCGCGTCGCGGGCCCACAACGAGATCGCCATGCACGTGCGTGCCGCCGTGGGCAACGGCCTCACCCCGGACGAGATCGCCGAGGTGCTCCTGCACACCGGCGTGTACGCGGGAGTGCCCGCCGCCAACGAGGCGTTCGCCATCGCCCAGCGCACGCTGGCCGAGATGGGCGAGATCTGATCACCACGCACTAGGAGCCCCTAACACATTGGTCTGTTCGGCTCGCGACGCCCAGACGACGCCTCGCCGCGCTGGAGGAGGAGCCCACGTACTTCCAGTACGCGGACGCCCCTCCGCCTTGCGACGCACCGCCTGGCCGCCGCTCCCTGATCGAACGCCAATGTGTTAGAGGCTCTAGGTTGGACGGTCATGGAAGCAGGCAGCGAACGTCCCGCGCACCACGTGCAGTCGCTCGAACGCGGGCTCGCGGTGATCAAGGCGTTCGGCTCCGGTGCCGCCCGGCTGACGCTCAGTGACGTGGCGAAGTCGACCGGGCTGACCCGCGCCGCGGCCCGGCGGTTCCTGCTCACGCTGGCCGACCTCGGCTACGTCCGTTCCGACGGGCGGTACTTCACGCTCACCGCCAGGGTGCTGGAACTGGGCTACGCCTACCTGTCGAGCCTGTCGCTGTCGGAGGTCGTGCAGCCGCACCTGGAACGGCTGTCGGCGGAGGTCCACGAGTCGTGCTCGGTGTCGGTGCTCGACGGGACCGACATCGTGTACGTGGCGCGGGTGGCGGTCTCGCGCATCATGACGGTGAGCATCAACGTGGGCACCCGGTTCCCCGCGCACGCCACCTCGATGGGTCACATCCTGCTGGCGGGCCTCGACGAGCCCGCGCTGGAGGCCTACCTGCGCGACGCGGAGTTCGAGCGCCTCACCTCCCACACGCTCACCGCGCCCGAGGCGCTGCGCACCGAACTCGCCGCCGTCCGAGGGCAGGGGTGGGCACTGGTGGACCAGGAGCTGGAGGAGGGCCTGCGGTCGGTGGCCGCTCCGATCCGCGATCCGCACGGGACTGTGGTGGCGGCCGTGAACATCTCCACCCAGGCCCACCGCACCGGTCAGGACGCGGTGCGGACCTCCCTGCTGCCGTCGCTGCTGGCGACCGCCGAGCGGATCGAGGCCGATCTGGCGGTCGCACCCTCGGCCCGGGTCTCGTGAGCACGGCGGGCCTGCTGCTGGCCGCGGGTGCGGGGCGGCGGTTCGGCAGGCCGAAGGCACTGGTCGAGCTCGGCGGGCAGCCGCTGGCGACCCGCGCGGTGCGCGCGCTGTCCGACGGCGGGTGTGAGCCCGTGCTCGTGGTGCTGGGTGCGCGGGCCGACGACGTGCGCACCCTGCTGCCCGGGCGGGTCGGCACGGTGGTGGCGCCGGACTGGGAGCAGGGCATGAGCGCGTCGTTGCGGGCGGGACTGCACGCGCTCACCGAGCGCTCGCCCGTCCCCGACGCGGTGCTGATCCACCTGGTGGATCTGCCGGGTGTCGGGCCCGAGGTCGTGCGGCGCCTGCGCTCGCGGACCGGCGTCGACGCGGTGGCGCGAGCGACCTACGGCGGGATGCCGGGGCATCCGGTCCTGCTCGGCCGCCGGTGGTGGGGCGAGGTCGCCGCCGCCGCGCACGGCGACCGGGGCGCCCGGGAGTGGTTGCGGGGCCGCGACGACGTACGCCTGGTGGAGTGCGGAGACCTCGCCGAGGGCACCGATGTCGACACACCCGCCGACCTGCCCGGCGACGACTCCCGGCCCTGACAGGGGGACCGCGGTGGCCGTCGCGGGCCAGTACCCTCGGCCGTGTGAGCGCCGACAGCACCGTGAACACCGGCCCCTCCGCCGAGGCGCCGTCACCGGACTCGCCCGACGAACTGGCCAAGGTCCTGGAACGCGTGGGCTACCTCGCCGACGAGGGAGTGGCCACGGCCGCCTTCCTCGCGCTGCGCATGCGGCGTCCGCTGTTCTGCGAGGGCGAACCGGGCACGGGCAAGACGGCGCTGGCCGTCGCCCTCGCCGAGGCGCTGGAGCTGCCGCTGATCCGGTTGCAGTGTCACGAGGGCATCGACGCCGGGCAGGCGCTGTACGAGTGGGACTTCCCGCGCCAGCTGCTGCACCTGCGGGCGCTGGAGGCCGCCGAGGGCGGGCGGCTGGACGTGGACACCGCCGAGCAGTCGCTCTACACCGACCGGTTCCTGCTCGCCCGGCCGCTGTTGCGGGCGCTCACTTCGGCACCCTGTGTCCTGCTCGTCGACGAGATCGACCGGGCCGACGACGAGTTCGAGGCGTTCCTGCTCCAGTTGCTCGACGAGAACGCCGTGGCCATCCCCGAGTACGGCGAGGTGCGGGCGCCGACGCCACCGCTGGTGGTGCTCACCTCCAACCGCACCCGCGAGGTCCACGACGCGCTGAAGCGGCGCTGCCTCTACCACTGGGTCGAGCATCCCGGGCTGGACCGCGAGATCGCGATCCTGCACCGCAGGGTGCCCGGCATCGGAGACCGGCTCGCTCGCCAGGTGGCCGAGGCGGTGCAGCGGCTGCGCGCCAGGGAGCTGCTCAAACCACCCGGTGTCGCGGAGGCCCTCGACTGGGCACGGGCGCTGCTGGCGCTGGGCCGCGACGAGCTGGACACGGCCGCTGCCGCGGCGACGCTCGGGGCGGTGCTGAAGTACAGCGAGGACACCGACCGCGTGCGGGCGACGCTCGACTCGCTACTGTCCTGAGCGCGCACGGCGCACAATGGGGATATGAGCACGTCGTCGGTTCTCGATCCGGTGCCCGGCTTCGCCGGGTTCGCCGCCGCGCTGCGGGCCGCCGGGCTGCGGGCCGACGCGCACCGCGTGCAGGCCTACCTCGCCGCCGTGGAGTGCGTGGACGTCGGCGATCCGGGCCAGCTCTACTGGGCGGGCCGGATCGCGCTGTGCTCCGAGCCCGACGACCTGCCGCGCTACGACGAGGCGTTCGCCGCGTGGTTCTCGGGTGAGCCCCCGGTGCGGCGGCGCGACGCCGTGTCGGTGCCCGTCCAGCCGAGGATCGCGGCGCTGGTGTCCTCGCGGGATGCGAGTGAGGGCGCGGGCGGTGACGAGCCGCTCAGCGTCGCCGCCAGTGACGCGGAGATCCTTCGCCACCGCGACCTCGCGGAGCTGACGCCTGCCGAGCGCAGGCACCTGCGGGAGCTGTTCGACACGCTGCGGCCCGTTCCCGCGCCCCGGCCGTCCGCGCGCTACCACGCCGCACGCCGGGGCAGGCTCGACGCCCGGCGCACCCTGCGCGCCATGCTGGCCGACGGCGGGGAGCCGGGCAGGCTCGTGCGCGTCCGCCGCCGCACCCGGCCGAGGCGGACGGTACTGCTGGTGGACGTGTCGGGGTCGATGAAGCCCTACGCCGACGCCCTGCTGCGGTTCGCGCACGTCGTGGTGCGGGGCGCGCCCGGCACGGTGGAGGTGTTCACCCTCGGCACCCGGCTCACGCGCGTCACCCGGCAGCTGCGGCAGCGGGATCCCGAGCGCGCGATGCTCGACGCGGGCGGGGCGGTGGCCGACTTCGCTGGTGGCACGCGGCTGGGCGAGACCCTGCGGGTGTTTCTCGACCGCTGGGGACAACGCGGACTGGCACGGCGGTCGACCGTCGTGGTCTTCTCCGACGGCTGGGAACGGGGCGACGCGACCCTGCTCGGCGAGCAGTCCGCGCGGATGCGCAGGCTCGCTCATCGCGTGTTCTGGGTGAACCCCCACGCGGGCCACGAGGGCTACCAGCCGGTGCAGTCCGGTATCGCCGCGGTGCTGCCGCACGTGGATCACCTGCTCGCGGGACACAGCCTGGCGACGCTGGAACGACTGCTGAGGGAGATGGCGGATGCGTGACGTGCTGGACGAACTCCACCGTCGCTGGCAGGCGGGGGAGACGGTCGGGGTCGGAACCGTGGTGGCCACGTTCTCGTCGGCGCCGCGCGCGCCGGGTGCGGCGATGCTCGTCGGCCCGGACGGTGATGTGGTCGGCAGCGTCTCCGGCGGCTGTGTCGAGGGCGCGGTCTACGAGCTGGCCCAGCAGGTCGTGGCCACCGAGACACCGGTGTTGCAGCGCTACGGGGTCAGCGACGACGACGCCTTCGCCGTGGGGCTGACCTGCGGTGGGCTCATCGACATCTTCGTGGAGCGGGTGGACCGGGAGTCGATGCCCGAGCTGCCCGACCTCGTCGCCTCGGTGCGCGAGGGCAGGCCCGTGGCCGTGGCGACGGTGGTCGAGCATCCCGACACCGCCGTGCTCGGCAGGCGCCTGCTCGTGTGGCGGGACCACACGCGGGGCGGGCTCGGTTCACGGCGCCTCGACGACGCCGTCGCCGACGACGCGCGGGGCCTGCTCGCGGGTGGCCGGTCGGGGACCTTGCACTACGGGCCCGAGGGCCAGCGGCGCGGTGAGGGCATGGCGGTGTTCGTCAACGCGTTCGAGCCGCCGCCGAGGATGCTCGTGTTCGGTGCCATCGACTTCGCCGCCGCGATGGCCCGGCTGGGCGGCTACCTGGGCTACGAGGTGACGGTGTGCGACGCGCGGCCCGTGTTCGCCACCGCGAGCCGTTTCCCGGACGCCGACGAGGTGATCGTGGACTGGCCGCACCGGTACCTGCGCGCGGAGGCCGAGGCGGGCCGGATCGACGGCAGGACGGTCGTCACCGTGCTCACGCACGACCCGAAGTTCGACGTGCCGGTGCTGGAGGTGGCGCTGCGGCTCGATGTGGCCTATGTCGGGGCGATGGGGTCGCGACGGACCCACGACGACCGGTCGCGGCGACTACGCGAGGCGGGGCTCACGGAGGCGGAGCTGAAACGGCTCGCGTCCCCGATCGGGCTCGATCTCGGGGCCCGCACGCCGGAGGAGACGGCGGTGTCGATCGCGGCCGAGATCATCGCGCTGCGCTGGGGTGGCGGCGGGCGGCGACTGTCCGACACCGACGGCCGCATCCACACGGACACGCATCGCTAGAGTCCCGGCGCGATGCGTCACCCGTCCAGGTGAGAGCGACCGCGCATCGTGTCGCACCGCCGGAATCGGGTGCTCGATCGAGCGAGAGCGGCGGTGCGCGGGGGCGCAGGGGTTGTCGCGATCGCGCGGACGTAGCAGGGTTAGCTGTGAGGCCGATCACTCGGGTGATCGGCTACGGCCGTTCCACACGGCCCGCCCCGGCGGGCCGAGCCAGCACAGGAGGCCCCATGCGCATCACCGTCACCGTCGACGGAACCCGCTACACCGACGAGGTCGAGCCGCGCACCCTGCTCGTCCACCACCTGCGCGAGCGGCTGGGCAAGGTCGGCACCGTGGTGGGGTGCGACACCAGCAACTGTGGTGCCTGCACGGTGCATCTGGACGGGCAGAGCGTCAAGGCGTGCTCGGTGCTCGCCGTCCAGGCCGACGGCAGCGAGGTCACCACCATCGAAGGGCTCGCCCGCGACGGCGAACTGCACCCGGTGCAGCGCGCGTTCCAGGACAACCACGCGCTGCAGTGCGGGTTCTGCACGCCCGGGATGATCATGCAGTCGCTCGATCTGCTGTCCGACAACCCCGACCCGGACGACGAGGCCGTCCGGGAGGGCCTGGAGGGCAACCTCTGCCGCTGCACCGGGTACCAGAACATCGTCCGCGCAGTCCGTGAGGCCGCCCAGCACATGCGGCCCGGCGCGGGCCCGAAGGCCGAGCAGCGCGGTGAGAGCACCGCCGCCACGGCGACAGCGCCCTCGCCGAGCACGGCGGGAGGTGTCGAATGACCGCCACGGCCGAACCGGAGATCGGCAGGGCTCGCCGCCGCAAGGAGGACGCCCGCCTGATCACCGGCCGCACCCGCTGGACCGACAACATCACGCTGCCCGGGATGCTGCACCTCGCCGTCCTGCGCAGCCCCGTCGCGCACGCGCGGATCACCGGCATCGACACCTCGGCGGCCAAGGAAATGCCGGGCGTGGTCGACGTGTTCACCGCCGAGGACCTCGACCCCGAGGGCGCCATCGGCATGCCGTGCGCCTGGCCCATCACCCCGGACATGAAGTGGCCCCGCAGGCCCGTTCTCGCCCAGGGGACCGTGAACTACGCGGGCGAGGGACTCGCCGTGGTGGTCGCCCGCAGCGCGGCGGAGGCCGAGGACGCGCTGGCCGAGATCGACGTCGACTTCGACGAACTGCCGGTCGTGCTGGGGCTGGACAACGCGCTGGCCGACGACGCCCCGCTGGTACACGACGACCTCGGCACCAATCGCAGTGCCGTGTGGACGTTCGACTCGGCCGAGGCCGGTACCGGTGAGGACGTCGAGCGGGCCATCACCGGATCGGAGGTCGTCCTGCGCCGCCGGTTCCGGCAGCAGCGGCTCGTGCCCGGGTTCATGGAACCGCGGTCGGTCGTCGTGGACCCGACCGCCCCGCAGCTCACCATGTGGTCGGCCACCCAGATCCCGCACATCCTCAAGACGATGTCCGCGCTCACACTCGGCATCCCGGAGCACCAGCTCCGCGTCATCGCCCCGGACGTCGGGGGAGGGTTCGGCGGCAAGCTCGCGGTCGTTCCCGAGGAGTTCGCCGCCCTGCTGGTGGCCCGCAGGCTCGGCAGGCCGGTGAAGTGGACCGAGTCCCGCTCGGACACCATGGTCGCGGCCCACCACGGGCGCGACCAGGTTCAGGACATCACCATCTGCGCCACCCGGGACGGCACCGTGACCGGGCTCAAGGTCGAGCTGCTCGCCGACATGGGTGCCTACCTGAGCCTCGTGGGGCCGGGGGTGCCCATCCTCGGCGCGTTCATGTTCAACGCGATCTACAAGTTCCCGGCCTACCACTTCACCTGCACCAACGTGTTCACCAACACCACCGTCACCGACGCCTACCGGGGTGCGGGACGGCCCGAGGCGACGTTCGCCATCGAGCGGATCATGGACGAGCTCGCGGCCGAGCTCGGGATGGATCCGATGGCGCTGCGGGAGAAGAACTGGATCTCCCACGACGAGTTCCCCTTCACCACGGTCGCGACGCTGACCTACGACTCGGGCAACTATGAGGCGGCCACCGAGAAGGCCATGCAGCTGTTCGACTACGACGGGCTGCGCCGCGAGCAGGCCGAACGCCGGGAGCGCGGCGATGCCGTGCAGCTCGGGATCGGCATCTCGACCTTCACGGAGATGTGCGGTCTGGCGCCGTCCCGCGTGCTGGGCGCACTCGACTACGGCGCGGGCGGCTGGGAGCACGCCGCCGTGCGGATGCTGCCCACGGGCAAGGTCGAGGTCGTCACCGGGGTGTCGGCCCACGGCCAGGGCCACGAGACGGCGTGGAGCCAGATCGTCGCCGACCAGCTCGGGGTGCCGTTCGAGGACGTCGAGATCCTGCACGGCGACACCCAATCGTCGCACAAGGGCCTCGACACCTACGGCTCGCGTTCACTGGCCGTCGGCGGCATCGCGGTCGTGAAGGCAGCGGACAAGGTGGTGGCCAAGGCCCGCACGATCGCCGCGCACATGATGGAGTGCTCCGAGGACGACCTCGACTTCTCGGGCGGGACGTTCAAGGTCAGGGGCACCGACCGGTCCACCGCCATCCAGGACGTGGCGCTGCGGGTGTTCGCGGCTCACGACCTTCCCGACGGGGTCGAGCCCTCGCTGGACTCCGAGGCCACGTTCGACCCGGAGAACTTCTCGTTCCCGCACGGCACTCACCTCTGCGCCGTCGAGGTGGACACCGAGACCGGGCGGGTGTCGATCCGCTCGTACGTCTGCGTGGATGACGTGGGTGCGGTGGTCAACCCGCTGATCGTCGAGGGCCAGATCCACGGCGGGCTCGCGCAGGGGATCGCGCAGGCGCTGTTCGAGGAGGCCGTGTTCGACGAGAGCGGCACGCTCATGTCGGGCACGTTCGCCGACTACCTGCTGCCTTCGGCGGCGGACCTGCCGGAGTTCACCACCGACCGGACCGAGACGCGCTCCACCACCAACCCGCTCGGCGTCAAGGGCGTGGGTGAGGCCGGCACCATCGCCTCCACTCCCGCCGTGGTGAACGCCGTCGTGGACGCCGTGCGCCACTTCGGTGTCCAGGACATCGAGATGCCGTGTACGCCGATGCGGGTGTGGCGTGCCGTGCATGCCGGGGAACAGGCGGCGGGCGGAACGGGCACCGAGGCGGGCGGCGGCCTCGGCTCCATGGACGCGGAACGCGGAGGTGCGCAGTGATCCCGGCACAGTTCGAGTACCTTGCTCCGACCACAGTGGACGATGCCGTGCGGGCGCTGACCGAGGCGGGTGAGGACGCCAAGGTCATCGCGGGCGGGCAGAGCCTGCTGCCGGTGCTGCGGCTGCGCATGGCCGCACCCACGGTGCTGGTGGACCTCGGCCGGATCAGTGCTCTGCGGGGCGTGCGTGACGAGGGCGACGCCGTCGTCATCGGGTCGATGACCACCCACCACGAGGTGCTGCGTGATCCGCTGGTGGCGGACCACGCCAGGCTGCTCGCCGAGGCGACCGCCACGGTGGCCGATCCGCAGGTGCGGCACCGGGGCACGTTCGGCGGCTCGCTGGCCCACGCGGACCCGGCGGGCGACCTGCTGGCTCCGGCGCTCGCGCTCGACGCGGAACTGGTGGTGCGCGGCATGGACGGCTCCCGCACCGTGCCCGCGGCGGAGTTCTTCGCCGACTTCTTCACCACCGCCCTGCGGCCGAACGAGATCCTCGTCGAGGTCCGGGTGCCCAAGCACACCGGCTGGCACGCGCGGTACGAGAAGTTCAACCGCGTGGCGCAGGCGTGGTCGATCGTCGCCGTGGCCGCCACCGTCCGTACCGAGGGCGGCACGATCGCCGAGGCCAGGGTCGGGCTGACCAACATGGCGTCGGTGCCGATGCGGGCGCACGCCGTGGAGTCGGCCCTGGTCGGGCAACCCGCGACCGCCGAGGTCGTGCGCTCGGCCGCCCAGCACGCTGCGGACGGCACGAGCCCGACGGCCGACGGCAACGCCGACGTCGAGTATCGACGGCACCTCGCGCGGGTACTCACGGGCAGGGCGATCACGACCGCCGTCGCGGGCTGAGCACCGGCAGGGCCGCGTCCCCGAGGACACGCTCCGTAGCGAAATATGGCTACAGTGGCCTCGGGGACAGCCATGGCGACCAGGGCCCCGGCACACGAGAAGACCCGAGGAAGGAGGTCGGCCCGTGCGGCTCGACCACGCATTCACCGTTCCGGCGCCCATCGACGAGGTGTGGCAGGCAGTGCTGGACCCCGAGCGGGTCGCGCCCTGCATGCCCGGGGCCACCCTCACCTCCGTGGAGGGTGACACGTTCAAGGGCACGGTGAAGGTCAAGCTCGGGCCCGTCTCACTGCTGTACAAGGGCTCGGGCGAGTTTCTCGAGAAGAACGCCGACACGCGCACCATCGTCATCAAGGCGGCGGGCAAGGACGCGCGCGGTGCCGGGACGGCGTCGGCCACGGTCACCGTCACCCTCACTGCCGAGGGCGGTGCCACCAAGGGTGCCGTGGGTACCGACCTCAGCGTCACCGGCAAGCCGGCCCAGTTCGGCCGCGGCATGATCTCCGAGGTCGGAGGCAAGATCCTCGACGACTTCGCGGCCAACCTCGCGCGGACGCTCGGAACACCGGAACCCGAGAAGGGCGAGGACACCACGCCCGGCCGGGCCGAGGCCGAGCCCCCCGCCGCGGCGACGGCCGAACAGACCGGAGCCCCCGCGGCGGCCACGGCCGCGCAGGCCGAGAAGCCGACCCTGGAGAGCGTGCCCCGCGACGCGGAGGCTCTGGACCTGTTCGACTACGCGGGTGCGTCGGTGGCCCGGCGGCTCGCTCCGGCGCTCGCGGGCCTGGCGGCCGTGGTCGCCTTCCTCGCGGTGCGGCGACTGCTGCGCCGCCGCTGACGCCGTGTCCGCAGCCTGCGTAGCCGTGTCCGCAGGCTGCGTAGCCGTGTCCGCGGTCGCGGTAGCCGGGCCGGGGAAGCGGGAGGCAACCGTCGGCGTTGCACCCGGCATGCGGGCTGATCACGAGACCGACGTCGTCGTCATCGGCGCGGGGCAGGCGGGGCTCTCGGCCGCCTACTTCCTGCGCCGAGCCGGGTTGCCGGCCGACACGGGTTTCGTCGTTCTCGACCACGGCCGACGAGCGGGCGGGGCGTGGCAGCACCGGTGGCCGACGCTGCGCATGGATCGGGTCCACGGCGTGTACGACCTGCCGGGGGCCCGGCTCGCCGACGCCCCCGGTGGGGGCGATGCGACCCGTCCGGCCGCCGAGGTCATGCCGGAGTACTTCGAGAGCTACGAGCGCGAGTTCACACTGCCGATACACCGGCCGGTGACCGTGAGTGCGGTGTACCGGGCGCCCGACGGGCGCTTCCGGGTCATGGACACGCGCGGGCGAACCTGGCTGGCCCGGGGCGTGATCAATGCGACGGGCACGTGGGACAAGCCCTTCTGGCCGCACTATCCCGGCCGGGGTGACTTCCTGGGCAGGCAGCTGCACACAGCCGACTACCCCGGGCCCGAACCGTTCGCCGACGCGCGGGTCATGGTGGTCGGCGGGGGCACGTCCGCCGTGCAGTTGCTCACCGAGATCGCGGGTGTCGCCCGGAGCACCACCTGGGTCACCCGGCGTCCGCCCGTCTTCCACGAGGGCGCGTTCACACCGGAGTTCGGGCGGGAGGTCGTGGCGCGGGTGGAGCGAACGGTGCGCGAGGGCAGGCCCCCTGACAGTGTCGTCGGTGTCACCGGACTGACGCTCACCCCGGACGTCCGCGCCGCGCGGGACGCCGGGGTGCTGGCGCGGCGGCCGATGTTCGAGCGCATCACCCCGAGCGGCGTCCGGTGGGCCGATGGCCACGAGATCGACGTCGACGTGATCCTCTGGGCGACCGGATTCCGCGCGGCGCTCGACCACCTCGCGCCGCTGCGGCTGCGCGAGCCTGGCGGCGGTGTTCGGATGGCGGGTACTCGGGTCGTCGGCCAGCCGCGGCTGCACCTGGTGGGCTACGGGCCCTCGGCGAGCACGATCGGGGCGAACCGGGCGGGTCGCGCGGCGGTGCGCGAGCTGTTGGCCGAGTTCGACGACTGACGGGAGCTGCGGACACGGCTACGCAGGCTGCGGACACGGCTACGCAGCCTGCGGACACGGCTACGGGAGCTGCGGACACGGCGTCAGCGGAGGTCGAAGTTCGCCATCATCATCATGTCCTCGTGTTCGAGGTTGTGGCAGTGGAAGACGTACCGGCCCGCGTAGGACGGGTCTTCGGGGAACCGCACCAGGAGGTCGGCCTGTCCGCCGCTGTCGAGGTCGACGGTGTCCTTCCAGCCCGCGGTCGTGGGGCCGCCGTCGAGTACCTGGAACGGAACGAGGTGCAGGTGGACGGGGTGCGCCACGTTCTGCACCCTGATCCGCCACAGCTCGACGGACCCGGGCCGCACCTCGGCCGCGACGTGGTCGGGGGAGAACGGTTCGCCGTTCACGGTCCACAGGGTCGTCCCGTGGTGTTCGGCGCCGCCCCGCGCGAACACGAAGTCGCGCTCCACCCGCGCCTGGTCCCGGGAGAGCGGCTCCAGCTCCGCGAGCCGCGAGGGCACGCGACTGTCGTCGCGCCCGCGGCGGGTGACGACGAAGCGCAGGACGTCGCGGGTACCGCCGCGCCCCAGCGTGTTGATCAACGTGACCTCCTGGCCGGGCCGGTAGGCCGAGAAGTCGACCACCACGTCGAAACGTTCGGCCTGGGCGATCGGCAGCCGCTCGTGTTCGACCGGCGCGGCGAGGAGCCCCTGGTCGCCACCCACCTGCGTGAACGCCACTCCGCCGGGCGGCGGTGGGTCGAGTGCGAGGTGGTACCGGCGTGCGTTTGATCCGTTGAGCAGGCGGAACCGGTACCGCGCTCCCTCGACCTCCAGCACCGGCCACGGAACACCGTTGACCAGTACGCAGTCACCCAGCACACCGCTCATGAAGTCGTCCGTCACACCCGGTTCGCCTCGCAGTGACGGGTCGCGGGAGGGGTAGCGAAAGGAACCGTCCTCGTGGAACGCGCGATCGGTGATCAGTAGTGGAATATCGCGGTCACCCGAGGGCAGTCCGAGCCGGTCTTCCTCGTCGTCGTGAACCAGGTGAAAGCCCGCCAGCCCGCGGTAGACCTGCGGACCGGTGAAGTCCATCCGGTGGTCGTGGTACCAGAGCGTGGCCGCGGGCTGGTCCAGCGGGTACACGTACTCCCGTCGCGCTCCGGGCTGAACGAGGTCGGTGGGATAACCGTCGTGTTCGGCCGGGGTCTTGCCGCCGTGGAGGTGTACCACGGTGGGCACCGGCAGCGCGTTGTGGTGGCGCACCACGGTCTGGCGTCCGCGACGGGACACCAGCGTCGGCCCGGGGAAGCGGCCTTCGTAGCCCCACACTGCCGTCTTGAGGCCGGGCAGGATCTCCTGCCGCTCCTCGCGTTGGGTGATGTCGCAGTAATCGGTGCCGTCGTGGGTCGAGGTGGGCCGCAGCACGTCGGGGATGCGCAGGGGAAGCGTGAACGGCCGGGGGAGTGGCGCCGCCGAGCGGAGGACCGCGCCTGCGCTGCCCTGTGTCTCGACGTTGCCCCCGCCGCGGACTGCCAGTTCCGAACACGCCGATGCCAGCGGAATCGTGGCCAGACCGCCCGCCGCGAGTCGCAGGGCGGTACGCCGGTTCATCGGGGCGGCCATCACTGCCGCTCCTGGCGACGGCGCACCCGATTGTCGATCACCACGGCGAGGATGCCGCCGACGACCGCGGTCAGTTGCGGGCCGAAGCCGATGACGAATGTCCAGGGCGCTTCCACCTCGCCGTTGTCGACCACCAGCCGTCCGAGTAGTTCGCTGAATACTGTGAATCCGACCGCGAGCCCGGCGAAGATTCCGAGCACGGCCACTCCGAGAGTGCGCATGACGGTGACGCTAGGTCGGCACGCCGCCGTCGTCGCCCGTCTCAACTCGGCTTTCCCGGTCGTGGGATGTCGTCGTCAGGCGACACCACATCGTCCGGAGACTCGACTGCGGACGACATCGCCAGGCGGGTACCCCCGCTACGCTCGACGGCGTGCGCACGTACGGACGCCTCAGCGGACGCGTCGTCGACGCGTTGCTGGCGGCGACGGTGTTCGGGGTGGTGGCAATGGCCATCGCGGCGGATCTCGGGGGTACGCGGGGACCCGAACCCGCCGCGTTCCTGTTCGCGGGCGGCCTCGGTGCCCTGATGTTCGTGCGCCGCGCCCACCCGGTGTTGACGCTGGCGGCCACGGTGGCCGGGATCATCGCCTACTACATGGCCGACTATCCGCCGATCGGGCTCGCGGTCCCGGTGGCCGCCGCGTTGTACTCGACGGCGGAGGCGGGGCGGGCGCGGGTGGCGTTGCTGGTCGCGGCCGCTCTGCTGGTGGTGACCACGTCCTTCCGGCTCGCCGAGGGCGACGATCCGGCGTATCTGTTCGGGTTCGAGTTCGCCACCACGATCGGGCTGATGGCGGCGGCGATCGCGTTGGGCGACGGTGTGCGGTCCCGTGCCCTGCTCGCGGTGGAGCAGGAGGCACGGGCAAGGCGGCGCATGGAGCAGGAGCGGTTGCGCATCGCGAGGGAGGTTCACGACGTGCTGGGCCACACCGTCGCCGTCATCTCGGTGCAGGCGAGCGTCGCGGCCGAGGCGGTGGACGACGACCCCGAGGTGGTGCGGTCGGCGCTCGGGGTCATCCGGGAGTCGGCGGACGGAGCGGTGCGGGAGCTGCGCGCGACGGTGGGTTTGCTGCGCTCGCCCGCCGACCAGGGCGAGTCCCGCGCGCCCGCAGGCAGCCTGAGGCAGCTGCCGTCTCTGGTCGAAGCGACGTCCGAGAGCGGCCTGCCGGTGACGATCGAGACGGAGGGGACCGCGGTGCCCCTGCCGTCCGCGGTGGACACCAGTGCCTACCGGATCGTGCAGGAGGCTCTGGCGAACAGCCTGCGGCATGCGAACGCGACGTGGGCGAAGGTGGTGTTGCGCTACGGCGGCGACACGGTCACCGTGAGCGTGTCGGACGACGGGCGCGGTTGGGACGCCGCGACGGCCGACGCCGCAGGTGCGGGACTGCGCGGGATGCGGGAGCGCGCCGAGTTGCTGGGAGGTTCCGTGTCGGTCGCGTCGCCACCCGGTGCGGGGTTCCGGGTGGACGCCGTGTTTCCCGTGGAGTTGCGATGATCGCAGTGGTGGTGGCCGACGACCAGCAGCTCGTGCGTGCGGGGTTGTGTTCCCTGCTGGAGCGCGCCGAGGACATCACGGTGGTCGGGGAGGCGTCCGACGGCGCGAGCGCGCTGGCGGCGGTGCGCTCGCTGCGGCCGGACGTGGTGCTCATGGACATCCGCATGCCCGGAATGGACGGCATCGAAGCGACGCGCCGGATCACGGCCGACGACGCACTGCGTGACGTGCGCGTGGTCGTGTTGACGACGTTCGACACCGACGAGCACATCGTGGACGCGGTGCGGGCGGGTGCGGCGGGGTTTCTGCTGAAGAACACCGCTCCCGACGAACTGCGGGCGGCCGTGCGGACGGTCGTGGAAGGGGAGGCCCTGCTGTCGCCGTCGGTGACGCGCCGGGTGATGGCCGTGGTGGCGGCCGATCGCGGTGTGGTGGAGCCCCGGCTGCTCGCTGACCTGACCGTCAGGGAGCGGGAGGTGCTGGCCGAGATCGCCGCTGGGCTGTCGAACACCGAGATCGGGTCGGCGCTGTTCATCAGTCCCGCGACCGCACGCACCTATGTCAGCAGGCTGCTCAGCAAGCTCGGCGCGCGCGACCGTGCTCAGCTCGTGCATCTCGCGTACGAGGCGGGGCTGGTGCGGCCTGGTTCGCGTCAGCGGTCCCGGTGAGTGGCCGCTCCGGCGTTCAGTCGCTCCGTGTAGCGCGCGCGTGCCTCGTCGAGCAGCTCCGGGTCGAGCCACGCGACCGGGCGGATGTCGACGAGCAGCGGCTCGTTGTCGGGACCGACATCCACCTGACGACCGGACAACACCCACGGCCGTGCGCCCTCGTCGAGTTCGTGGAGGTACTGGCACACCCGCCGGGCCAGCCAGTCCTCCAACGGCAGGGTCCACCAGGCCGGGGGCGCGAGCGGGTTCGCCGACAGGCCCGGCAGTGCCAGCCCGCTCTCGTGGTCGGTGCTGGAGTGCCGCGCGTCCGACGCCGGTCCGGGTGAGTACCGCAGGTACGGCGCCCGGCCGGACCGAGTGATCTCCGCCAGCTCCGCCAGCGTGCGCACCGTGACCATGTCCGCTGCCATCACCCACAGCGGTACCCGGGCTGGCGCCCGGTCAATCGCTCTTGGTCGCGCTGCCGTTCCGTCGCGAGTGGACGGATCTGGCGACTGACGGTGGGCGGTTCGTCACTCACGCGGATGGAACGCGCGGCGGAAAGGATTGGCGACCTCCGCTGCTGCGCACACTGTAGCCATACGGGCGCGGAGCGTACTGGGTAGCGCACCGTTGTTCTGATCCGAATACGGCAACCCGAGGAGTAGTTACACCATGGCAATTCGCAGAGCTGCTGTCGTCGTCGCCATCGCGGCGGGTGCCGCGCTGGCCGTTGCGGGCACCACGAACGCCTCGACCGAGGACGACTGCGCCACTACCGGTACGTCCGTGCAGTCGTGGTCGGACGCCGAGTGCTCCGACTACGAGTTCGCCCGCAGCGGCCAGGACCACGACGAGAAGGACTGGGACCACGGCGACAAGGACCACCGCGACAAGGACCACGGCGACAAGCACCACGACAAGGACTGGGACAAGGACAAGGACTGGGACAAGGACCACGGCGACAAGCACGGGGACAAGCACCACGACAAGGACTGGGACCACAAGCACGGCGACAAGCACCACGACAAGGACCACAAGCACCACGACAAGGACAAGAAGCACAAGCACCACAAGAAGCAGGTGCACAAGA
Organism: Saccharomonospora piscinae; assembly: GCF_005862235.1. Lineage (GTDB taxonomy): Bacteria > Actinomycetota > Actinomycetes > Mycobacteriales > Pseudonocardiaceae > Saccharomonospora > Saccharomonospora piscinae. The sequence goes on from NZ_VCEK01000004.1 coordinate 466,908, forward strand.
AGCCGCACGGTGGTGTCGAGACCGGTGACGGGTCGCTGGCGGCCTTGCTCTGAGTCGGTTTCCCATGCGTGATGTGACACGCGGCCGTCCCCGCCTCCCGGTCCGCCGGTGGGCGGGGACGGCGGCGTTGGCCTTTCTCCTGCTGCTCACCGGCTGCGGCGGCACCGACCGGTCGATCGCCGGGCACGCCGAGGCCGGTGCCGTGCCGCAGGCCGACGACGTCCGGACCGTGCTGGGGCCTTCCCCGGCGACGCGGCTGCGCATCCCGGAGATCGGGGTGGACACCGGCACCTTCGTGGACCTCGGGCTGAAACCGGACAACACGATGGAGGTCCCCGAGGGAGCCGAGACCGTGGGGTGGTACGACGCCTCGCCGACTCCGGGTGAGCGGGGGCCGTCCATCCTGGCGGCACACGTCGACTGGCAGAACCAGAAGGGCGTGTTCTTCGACCTGCGCACGTTGCGGTCCGGTGCCGACGTGCTCGTGGACCGGGCCGACGGCACCGAGGTGCGCTTCGAGGTGACCGAGGTGGAGCAGTACTCGAAGGACGACTTCCCCACGGAGAAGGTGTACGGCGATGTGAGCGGAGCCGAGCTCCGTCTCATCACGTGCGGCGGTGACTTCGACCGCGGCGCGCAGAGCTACCGCGACAACGTCGTCGCCTACGCGACGATGATCTCTTCCGACGGGTAGTGGCAGGCCACCGGGTGATCGGTGCCGCGGTGGACGAGTTCCGGCTCGTCGCCCCGGCACCGATCCCGTGCCTTCCAGCACCGGGTGTGGAAGCGGCACCCGGAGGGCGGATCGAGCGGCGACGGCGGGTCACCGCGCAGCACGATCTCCTCCCGGTCGTCGCCGCGCCAGTCGTCGAGACTGGGAGCCGCCGACAGCAGCGCCTGCGTGTAGGGGTGTGCCGGGCGCTCGTAGATCTGTTCGGTGTCGCCGGTCTCCACGACGGTGCCGAGGTGCATCACCGCGACGCGGTCGGCGAAGTGCCGGACGACGCCGAGGTCGTGGGTAATGAACAGGTACGCCACGCCCAACTCGTCCTGCAACCGCTTGAGCAGGGCGAGGATCTGTGCCTGGATGGACACGTCGAGCGCCGACACCGCCTCGTCGCAGACGATGAGCCGGGGTCGTACGGACAGCGCCCTGGCGATCGAGATGCGCTGCCGCTGCCCGCCGGAGAACTGGTGCGGGTAGCGCGAGGCATGGCCCGGGTTCAGCCCGACCCGCTCCAGCAGGGCCGCGACCTCGGAGTCCCACCGGTCGCGCTCGACGATGCCGGGGTGGATGCGCCAGGCCTCGCTGACCAGGTCGTGGACGGTCATGGTCGGGTTGAGCGAGGCGTACGGGTCCTGGAAGACCAGCTGGATCTGCCGGCGAAGCGCCTTGCGCTCCGGGCGGGTCAGTGTGGTGAGGGCCCTTCCGTCGAAGCGTACCTCGCCCGACAGGGGCGTCAGCAGGTCGAGCACCGTTCTGGCCACGGTGGACTTACCGCATCCGGACTCGCCGACCAGGCAGACCGTCTGCCCGGCATGCACGGTCAGGTTCACGCCCGCGACGGCTCGCACGTCTCGCCGCCTGCCCAGCAGGCCCTGCCGCGACCGGTAACCCGCGACAAGATCGACGAGCTCAAGCACGGGCGTCGGTGGTTGTTCCGGCACGGGTGAGCACCTCCTCGGCGAAGTGACAGGCGCTGGTCCGCCCCGGGGCGACCGTGCGCAGCTCGGGTTCGGTGGTCCGGCAGCGCTCTCGCGCGAGCGGGCAGCGCGGGTGGAACGCGCACCCGCCGGGAGGCGCGGTGATGTCGGGTGGGAGACCGTCGATGGGACGCGGCGGCCGGTCCGGGTCGTGCGCCGAAGGGCTGGCCGCCATGAGGCCCACGGTGTACGGGTGCGCGGGGCGGTCGTAGAGTTCGGCGACCGTGCCGGACTCGACGGCCCTGCCCGCGTAGAGGACGACGACCCGGCGGGCGGTGCGGGCCACCACGCCGAGGTCGTGACTGATGATGATCATCGCGAGGCCCTGCTGCTGCCGCGTGCGCAGCAGTCGCAGGATCTGCGCCTGCACCGTGACGTCGAGCGCGGTCGTCGGTTCGTCGGCGATCAGCAGTCGCGGTTCCAGCGCGAGTGCCATCGCGATCATCACGCGCTGGCGCATGCCGCCGGAGAACTCGTGCGGGTACTGGCCCGCGCGCCGCCCGGCGTCGGGGATGCCGACCTCGGCCATGGCCTCGACCGCGCGGCGCCGCGCCTCCTCCCGGCTCGCGCCGCGACGCCGCCGGAACATCTCTCCGATCTGGTAGCCCACGGTCAGCGACGGGTTCAGCGCGCTGAGCGGGTCCTGGAAGATGATGGCCAGTTCCTCGCCCCGTAACCGGCGCAGCTCGTCGTCGGGCATCGTCAGCAGGTCCCTGCCGTCCCAGCGGACGGTGCCGCCCGCCACCCGAGCCTGCGCGGGAAGGAGCCCGAGCACGGCCAGCGAGCTGAGGCTCTTGCCGCTGCCGGACTCACCGACGATCGCGAGCGTCTCGCCCTCGTCGAGGTCGAACGACACGCCCCGCACGGCGCGCACGTCGCCGAACGCCACCGCGAGCTCGGATACTTCCAGAAGCGTGTTCATCGGACCACCGCCGTCGTCGACTGCCGGTTCTTGGTGTGGGGGTCGGAACGGTCGCGGAACGCGTCTCCGAGCACGCCGACGCAGATCACCACGAGGGTGAGCGCGATCCCGGGCACGGCCGCGATCCACCACGCGGAGTCCAGGTAGTCGCGTCCGTTGGAGATCGTCGAACCCCACGACGCCTGGTCCAGCGGGACGCCCAGCCCCAGAAAGGACAGCGCGGCCTCGGCCACCATCGTGAGCCCGACCTGCATGGTGGCGGCCACCACCAGCGGCTGCACGCACGACGGGAAGATGTAGCGGGTCATGATCCGGACGTCACTCGCGCCCATCACCCTGGCCGAGTCGACGAACTCGCGGTTGCGGGCCGCCAGCGCGGACCCCCGTACCACCCTGGCGAAGATCACCCACCGGGTGACGGCCAGCGCGATGATCACGTTGAGCAGGCTCGGGCCGAGCACGCCCGCGAGCAGGATCGCCAGCAGGATGCTCGGAAACGCCAGCTGCATGTCGCCGACGCGTGAGATGAGCGAGTCGACCCAGCCGCCGTAGTACCCGGCGAGCAGTCCGAGTGCCAGGCCGGCGAGCCCGCCCACGGCGACCACCGCGAGCGCCACCAGCAGCGAGACCCGTGAACCCGCGATGAACTGGGCGAGCACGTCCCTGCCGTCCTGGTCGGTCCCCAGCAGTGCGAGAGCGCCGTCCGAGGTCGTGCTGCCGGGCGGCAGCAACCGGTCGGCGACGCGCGTGGCGACGCTGTCGTAGGGCACCAGCCACGGTCCGAACACCGCGACGAGCGCGAACAGGGCCAGCACCGTGAGCGCGATCTTGGCTGCCGTGGACCTCATACGGTCTCCAGGGTGATTCTCGGGTCGAGTGCGAAGTACAGCATGTCGACCAGCAAGTTCAGTCCGATGTAGAAGACGGCGATGAGCACGATCGCCGCTTCGGCGACGGCATAGTCGCGGTGCACGATCGAGTCGATCATCAGTGTGCCGATGCCCTGCCAGGCGAAGACCTGCTCGATGATCACCGCGTCGGCGATGAAGTTGCCGAGCACGAGGCCGAGCACCGTCACCACCGGGGTGAGCGTGTTGCGCAGGACGTGGACTCCGAACACGGCTCGTTCGGTCAGCCCCTTCGACCGCGCGGTGCGGACGTAGTCCCGGCCCAGTTCCTCCAGCGTGCCGTTGCGCACCAGCCGCGCGAGCCAGCCCAGAAACGGCAGCGCGAGCGTGAACGCGGGCAGGATCAGTGACGCGGGGGTGCCGTCCGCGGTGCCGGGCAGCACGCCCAGCGTTCTGGCGAAGATCAGCACGAGCATGATGCCGACCCAGAAGGACGGCAGCGCCTGACCTGCCAGCGACAGTGACGACACCAGCCGGTCCACGAGCTTGCCCGTGTTCCGTGCGGCGTGGATGCCCAGCGGGAAGCCGATCACGATCGTGAGCAGCAGCGCGTAGCCCGCCAGCGTCAGGGTGGCGGGCAGCCGCTCCAGCACGTTGGCCAGCGCGTCACCGCCGAGCCGCCAGGACTCGCCGAAGTCCAGTGTCACCACGTCGCCCAGGTGGCGTACGTACTGTTCCCACAAAGGATCGTTGAGGCCGAGTTGCTCCCGGGCCGTGGCCAGCTCGGCCTCGGTGGCCTGCGCGCCCAGCATCAGCGTGGCCGGGTCGCCGGAGATGACCCGCAGCACCAGGAACACGATGGTGATCGCGCCGAAGACCAGGAACACCGACTGGCCGAGTCTGCGCGCGAGATAGGTGATCATGTCGAGTTGCCCTCACTGGTGTGCTCGAGGACGCGGCTGGACGCCCGAACCACGAGGTCACACCGTTCGTGCCGCTTCTCGGCCTCGGTCCCGGTTTCGTCGCCGTGAATCCGCCGTAGCAGCACGTCGACGGCGGTGGCGCCGATCTCCGCTGCGGGCAGCCGGACCGTGGTCAGCGCGGGGCTGAGATACGGGGCGAACGGGTGGTCGCCGAAGCCACCGACCAGCACGTCGTCGCCGACGCGCAGGCCAGCCTCGGCGAGTGCCCGGTACACGCCCAGCGCGAAGTAGTCGTTGCCGACCATGATGGCGTCCGGAAGGTCGTCGCCCCGGACGATGTCCTGTGCGAGCCGGTAGGCGTCGGCGGGTTCCCACGGCAGGGCGAGTGACTCCCTGCGCCGGGTGGGGACCGAGAGCACCGGGTCACGGCGCGTCTCGGCACCCGAGTCGGCCAGTGCCCGCTGGAAGCCGGCCGTCCGGTCCGCCACGGGCGAGATCGGCAGGTCCTCCTCCAGCAGGCACAGCGACCGCGCCCCCTGTTCGACCAGGTGGCGGGTGGCCTCGTAGGCGCCGTGTTCGTAGTCGACGCCCACGAAGTCCAGTTCCAGCGAGGGAAAGTCACGGTTGAGGCACACCAGCGGGACACCGGACTCGTCGAGCCGTTCCCAGTGCTCGCCGTCGCCCTGCACGGGCACCACGAGTGCGCCGTCGACGCCCCAGCGCAGGAGCGTCTCCGCCGCGTCGCGGTCGAGGCCCTGGCTCTCCTCCGTGACCAGCAGCATGAGCGAGTAGCCGTGGATCCGGCCGCGTTGCTCGACGGTGCTGATCAGCCGCGAGTAGAACGGGTTCGACGGGTTGGTGATCACCAGGCCCAGCGTCATCGCCGAGCCGAGCACGAGGGACCGCGCCATCGAGTTCGGCACGTACCCGAGGCGGGTGGCCTCGGCCTTGATGCGTGCCCGCGTCCGCTCCCCGACGCTGTCCTTGTCGGACAGCGCCCGGGAGACCGTGTTGACGGACACTCCGAGCGACTTCGCGATGTCCTTCAGAGTCACCCGCCGTGACTCACCCATGTGCTTCCCCTCAGGTTTCGAGCGTCACGCCGCGCAGGTCCGGCTGGTTACTCGGGACGGGTTCGAACCCCTTGACCGAACTGCGCAGCCCGTAGGTACTGATCAACGCGGCCGGGAAGATCCCGACGGCGTCGTCCCAGATGATCCTGCACGCGTCGGCGTACAGCTCACCGCGCCGGTCCTGGTCCGACACCGAGTGGGCCTCCCGCAGGATCGTGTCCAGTTCGGGGTTGGCGTAGCCCATCCGGTCGGCCGCGGAGTCGTAGAGCCTGCCGAGCGTGAAGTCGGCGTCGCCGGTGGTGACCGTGTTGATCTGCAGCTCCAGATCGAAGTCCTTCGCGTTGAGCCGCTGCAGCCACTCCGCCTTCTCGATGTTCTGCGGCTCCACCGTGATCCCGACCTTCGCCCAGTCGGAGATCATCGCCTGGGCGAGCCCGTCGGCGAGGGGCCCGGTGCCGGAGAACCACATCAGCGACGTGCGGAGACCGTCCCCGAACCCGGCCTCGGCCAGGTCCCGCCGGGCCGCGTCGGGGTCGTAGGCGTAGGGCTCCTGTTCGGCGTGCCCGAACACGGTCGACGGAATCGGTGCGGTCATCCGCTCCGCGCCGTCACCGAACAGGTTCTTCACGATCGTGGCGATGTCGACGGCCCGCCACATCGCCCTGCGTACGCGGGGGTCGGTGAACGGCTCACGCCCGCAGTTGAACCACGTGAAGTAGTACGCGTAGCTCGGAACGGTCTCCAGCCGCACACCGTCGGCGCCCTCCAGTTCCCGCACCTGGTCCGGCGGCACGGGCCACAGCACGCTGAGGTCGCCGGTGCGCAGCGCGGTGATCTGGCTGGAGGTCTCCGGCAGGTAGGGCAGCGTGGCCTTCGGCAGTGCGGGCTTGCCCGACCAGTGCTCGGTCGCCACCAGTTCGAGCACGTCGGAGGGAGTGAAGGACTCCACGGCGAACGGTCCGCTGCCGACGGGTTTGCGGAAGAAGCCGTCGGCGTTCATCTTGTCGGCGGGCAGGATGAACAGCAGCGTGAGGTTCACGGGGACGGTGCCGAGCGGCTCGTCGGTGACCAGGCGCAGTTCGTGGTCGCCGGTGACCTCGACGTCGGTGACGGACGTCCACAGCGCGGACTGCGCCGTGCCCGCGTCCCGCACCCGCTCCAGCGACGCCTTGACGTCCCGCGCGGTGAGCGGGGTTCCGTCGTGGAAGGTGACGTCGTCGCGCAACGTGAGGACCCACGTGGTCGGCTCGGATTGCTCCCAGGCCGTCGCGACGCTCGGCACCAGCCGGTCGCCGTCGCGCCGGACCAGGGTGTCGTAGATGAGCCTGCCCGCCAGCAGCGTGCTCTCGTCCACACTGCTCGGTCCGTGCGGATCGAGGTCGTTGATGGGCTGGCTGAACGCCGCCCGCAGGGCTTGTTCGGCCTCGCTCTGCCCGCCGCCTCCGACGCTGCACGACGCGAGATAGGCACCCGCGAGGCTCATGCTGCTGATTCTGAGGAAGTTACGCCGGGTGAAGGTGCTCGCCATGATGGTCTCCAATGCTCATTCTTTGAGCGTGAGATAGATCTGGACCTTGGCCGATCCCTCGTCTTCGACGGTCCCCCTGATCCGGAGCCACTGCCCGAACTCCCGGACGGGCCAGGTGAGGATCGTCGTGCCCTCGGCCACCTGGGTCTCGACCTCCGCGTCGCACCAGTGCAGTCCGTCGGGGGACAGCTGCGTGGTGACGACCAGCCTGGTCGAGGGCTGAGAGGTCTCCAGTACCTGGACGAACCAGCGGGCCTCGCCAGCCCATCCCGCTTCGAACGGCTCGGTGGTGAAGTCGCCCCGCAGGACCCGGTAACGTTCGAGTACCGCTGCCTGTGACTGTCGCATGAGGACCTACCAATCCACCGAGATCAGAACGGAGTCCAGGAACAGGAAGTTCCGGACGTTCGTGTGGGTACGGGCGCTGACGTAGAAGTTGAGCAGGTTGTCCAGCGAGTCGTAGGTGTCCTCGTACGCGGGCACCGGAACGTCGCGCAGGTCGTAGACCCGGTCGTTGACCTGCAACTCGACGTTGCGCTGTGTCTCGGTGTCGAGCTGCCAGCGCAGGTAGTGCCAGTTGACCTTGGTGGGAACCTCGTTGTAGCAGAACGACTGCGGCTCCCCGACGGACTGCCAGTCCTCGGGGTTCGGCGCGGTGAAGTCGGCGGTCGGGCCGAGTTTCACCTTGCCCTCCAGGTGCTCCCGGGGCGTTGGCTCGGGCACTACCGGGTACATCCAGCGCCGCGTGAACTGGTTGTCCAGATCGGTGTTCTGGTAGCGCATCACGGTGTGGTAGCGCACGCCCCGGTCGTCGCAGATGTCGGTGGCCACGGTGAACGCGCCGAACTGCTGCTCGGACGGGTGGATGTTGCCGTCCCACTCACCGGAGCCTGCCTGGCTCGACGCCTGGTTCTCCTCGGACGACGCCTCGGCCTTGTAGGTGAAGTACGTTTCGAACTGGACGCGGCCCTTCTTGGCCATGGTGAGCCTGCGGATCGCGACCCCGGTGTGCCCGGTGACCGGCCGGGTGGACACCTTGAGCGCGTAGGTTCCCGTCATGGCGCCGTGCGTGCCGACGTCGAAGAACGTGCACGAGCTGAGCTGCGGTGGGCGGAAGTCGCGCATGTGGTCGTCGACGGTGTCGAGGTTGCTCTCGCCGTCGTGGTTGCCGATCAGTTCGGTCCAGCCGTGGGTGCCGGTGTTGAACTGGTCGAACACGAGGATGCGGGACAGCGGGTTGTAGCGCGACAACGCCGGGTCGGCGTCGAGCAGGGCCCGCCGCAGCGATGCGGACAGGTCCGGATCTGTGGTGTGCAAGGTGTGTCAGCTCCTGGGGACGGAGGGGACAGCGCTCAGTAGTGAGGATGAACGTTAACGTGAGCGCTCATTCGGGGTGATGCAGGGAAGTTAACCCGTCGTTCCCGCCGAGTCAACGGGTTCGCTGCGTGAAACGACAAGGTTGACGGTCGTGGTGCGGACCTCTAGCGTGAGCGCTCCCGTTAACGTTCATGTTTCGGTGACACCGTCGGGCCACCCGCGTTCGCCCACTGCCAGGGCGGCGTTGCCCGAGTTCGCGTTTCTCGCTCCACGTCGGCACCACCCGCCATTCCCGGGCAGTGGCCCGGGTGCGACCCCTCACCAAGGAGAGCCATGCGTGTCAGAGCAGTACTCGCCGCCGCCGTGGTCACGGCGGCGCTCAGCGCGTCAGTCCCGGCCGCCGCGGCGGCGCCGGAGGCCAGGCCGTGCCGCGACGCCCCCACCGCGCCGGTGACCACGGGCGCGGCGTTCAACGATCCGGCAGGCGGTGATCCCACCGGTGTCGTCCGGCAGATCTGCTCGCTCGTGAAGCAGGCCGAGCCGGGATCGAGTATCCGCCTCGCCCACTTCGTCATCTCGGGCGAGGCTGGCGCGGACTTCGCGGGGGAGCTGGTCGCCGCACACCGCCGTGGCGTCGACGTGCGGATCGTCCTCGACGGGTGGCAGGTGGACAACCCCGCGGTGGACGCCCTGCGTGCCGAGATCGGCACCGATCCCGCACGAGACTCCTGGCTGCACGTCTGCGGAAACCGCTCGCCGGAAGGCAACACGTCGTCGTGCATCGGCACCAAGGGCCAGCACAACAAGTTCTACCTGTTCTCCCGCACCGGCGGGCGCTCCGACGTCGTGGTGCAGTCCTCGGCGAACTTCACCGACCTCAACTCGGCCACATACTGGAACAACGCGACCACCCTCGTCGGAAACTCGCGCCTCTACGAGGCTTACGATTCGTACTTCGCGGATCTCGCGGCCGAACAGCAGGACGCCGACTACGACCGCACCGTGACCACGGGCATGCCGGGCGGCACGGTGCGAGCACACTTCTTTCCCCGCGCGACCGGCGATCCCATCGTGGAGTACCTCTCCGGTGTCGGATGTTCGGAGGACACGACCATCCGCATCGGAATGTCCGAGTGGGACAGCTACCGGATCGGGATCGCCGAGCGGATCGTCCAGCTCGCCGACCGGGGATGCGAGGTCCGCATCGTGGGCGGTGTGCTGGACGACGAGGTCGCCGCGCTGCTGACGGGCCACGAGAACATCGCCGTGCGCACCCTGGCCGACGCGGACGAGCTGCCCGGCCGCGTGCACTCCAAGTACCTGCTCGTGGAGGGTGAGGTCGACGGGGACACCGACGCGCGGTGGGTGCTCACCGGAAGCCCCAACTTCAACCACACCTCGTTGCGCCGCAACGACGAGGCGATGATCCGCACCAACCTCGGCGGGTTGTACGAGCAGTACCGCGACAACTTCGAGCGGATGTACGCGGCCGCGCTGTGACGGGTCGGGGCCGGGCGCGGGTCAGCGCCCGGCCCCGACCGGTTCCGGCGGGATGTTGTACTCCAGCAGCGCCGCCGCCCCGGTCCCGTTCCAGCGCACCGTCGTGATCGCGCAGTTGCGGAACACCGGGAAGGTACGGCGGTAGCCGCTCAGCGGGAGCCCCAGCAGGTGACACAGCAGCAGCCGGTGCGCGGTCGAGTGCCCGACGAGCAGGACCCGGCCCTCGGGGTGTGCCCGCACGACGTCGCTGGCGCAGCGCAGCATGCGGTCGGTGGCGGCCACCGGGTCCTCGCCGCCGGGCAGCGGGTGGGCGACCGGGTCGTCGGCGAACGCCGCCCTCGCCTCGGGAAACGCCCGGTTCATCTCCTCGGCGGTCAGTCCCTCGCCCTTGCCGAAGTCCAGTTCGACGAGCCGGTCGTCCATTCGCGCGGTCAGGCCGGTGGCCTCGGTGACGGCGGCGGCGGTGTCGCGGGCGCGCGACAGCGTCGAGGCCCACAGCGCGTCCGGTCTCGCGTGCCGCGCCCACCGGCCGAGCGCGCCGGCCTGGTCGCGGCCGTGGTCGGTCAGTGGCACGTCGGTGCGGCCGGTGTAGCGGTTGCCGTCGTGCCAGACGGTCTGTCCGTGCCGGACGAGGACGAGTTCGGTCAACGGGTGCTCCTCTCCCGCGCGTGCGCGGCCAGTTCGGTGGGCAGCCAGCCCCGGTCGTGCCAGGCGTCGACCAGGGCCAGGTAGCCCTCGGTCAGCACGTCCGCGGCGTCGGGGTCCGGGTCGACGACGTGCGCGTCCCGCGCCGTCCGCGCGGCGGCGTCGGCGAGCGAGGACTCGTGGGCGCGCGCGAGCAACGCCATTCCCGCGGCCGGGTCGGCGTCGTGCGGCACGGTGACGGGCCTGCCGAGCAGTGTGGCCCGCAGCCGGGTCCAGTAGGTGTTGCGGGCTCCGCCACCGGTGGTCGTGAGGGTTCCCCCGGTCGGTGCGCCGAGCAGGTCGAGGTAGTCGAAGCAGAGCCGCTCCACGCACGCGACACCGCGCAGCAGGGCGGCGTAGGCGTCGACGTCGTCGGCGGGCGTGCCGAGCGTGAAGCGTTCGGCCTCCGGCGCGACGAACGGGAACCGCTCGCCGCGCGAGAACAGCGGGTACGTCACGACGGGGCGGTGCGGCCTGGCCTCGGCCAGCGTCGTGAGCCGGTCGAGGTCGGCGAGACCGCCGAGTTCGCTCAGCACGCCGGCGCCCGAGCTGGAGGCGCCGCCGGGCAGCCAGTTGCCGTCGGGCGCGCGGTGGGAGTAGACGACGCCGAGCGGGTCGTGCAGCCGGTGGTCCGTGACGCCCTTGAGCACGAGCGTCGTGCCGAGCACGCTGTTCCACGAGCCGACCGCGAACGTGCCCGAGCCGAGCACCGACGCGCAGCCGTCGGTCATCCCCGCGATGATCGGAGTGCCCGCCGGGATGCCGGTCTCGGTGGCCGCGTCGGGGCCCACCTCCGCGATCGCCGTGCCGGGGCGGACGACGTCGGGCAGGACGGCGGCGGGGATGCCGAGCGCGTCGGTGACGTCCCACGGCCAGTGCTCGGTATCGAGGTCGTAGCCCGCCTTGAGCGCGTGGCTGGAGTCCACGGCCGTCGGCGTCCCGGCGAGCCTGCCGGTGAGGTAGTCGGCCTGATGCACCAGCCGCACACCGTCACCGTCACCGTCACCGTGGCGGTCGAGCAGCCACAGCAGCGTGGGCAGCGCCCACGACGCCTGCGGCCGGTACCCGAGCCTGGCCCACAGCCGCTCACCCGCGTCGGCCACCCGCCGCGCCTCGTCCGCCGCCCGGGCGTCGTCGTACATCAGACCCGGAGTCACCGGTCTCAGCCCGGAATCGGTGAGCAGGATCGTGCCGGACGTCGCGCACAGCGCGAGGCCCCGCACCGGCCGGGTGCCCACGCCCGACATGGCGGAGCGGCAGGCCGAGGACAGCGCGGTCCACCACTGCCGGGGGTCCTGCTCGTGCCGGACGCCGTCGCGGGTACCGCGCAGCGGGTGCGCCCCGCTCGCGACGGTGCCGCCCGTACGGTCCGTGGCCACGCAGCGAACCCCTTGTGTGCCGACGTCGAGCCCGAGCCACACCGGCTCGGCTGTGCGTGGTGTCATCCGGCGTCCTTTCGTCCGTCGACGCGCTCGCGTCGGGGTGTCGCGATGTGCCATCCCGTCGCCGCGACGTCGCGCAGGGCGAGAAACCGGGCGTAGCCGTCGGCGTAGTGCCGCCGGAGCTCCGGCGTGGGTTCGTCGGTGCGGTCCACGCGGACGTGTCGTCGCGCGGCCTCGGCCACGGTCGGTTCGGCGCCGGTCGCCACGAGTCCCGTCAGGAACGCGCCCTTCGCGCCGACCTCCGTGTCGGTGGGACGCACCACCGGCACGCCCACGACGTCCGCGATGAGCCCGCACCACAGTGCGCTGTTCGCGCCGCCGCCGCACACCCGTAGCTCCGTCAGGGGCGAGGCCGTCCCGGAGCCCGTGGTCGCGGCCCGGACACAGTCCTCGATCACCATCGTGAGTCCTTCGAGGACGGCCCGCGCCACGGCTTCCCTGCCGTGTTCCAGGCTCAGGCCCCAGAAGGTGCCCCTGGCCTTCGTGTCGAGGAACGGTACCCGTTCCCCGGCGGGGGACAGGTAGGGCAGGAACACCAGACCGTCGGCGCCGGGACGGGCACGGGCCGCCAGGTCGCTGAGATCGGCCACCCGCCGCATCCCACGCAGCCCCAGCAGTTCGCTCGCCCAGCTCAGCACCTCGGTCCCCGCCAGCGTCGGGAACGCGCGCAGGTATCCGGGGCCGGAGCCGGGGACCAGCGTGAGCCCGGCCGCCGCACCGGTGGTGTCGACCGTCGGCCGGACCACCGTGGTACACAGCGTGGTGCCGAGGATCGTGCATGCCTGTCCCGGGTCGGTGGCGCCGGCTCCGCGTGCCGTGGCGGCCACGTCGTAGGGCGCGAGGACGACGGGGGTGCCCTCGGGCAGACCCAGCTCCTCGGCGGCACGCCGGGTCAGCGGCGCCGTGGTGTCGGCTCCGCCCAGCACCTCGGGCAGCAGGTGCCGTGCCCACTCCAGGCCGAACAGGGACAGCAATTCCGGCGAGTACTCCCGGGTCCGGGGATCGAGCAGCGGCACGGAGGCGTCGGAGAGTTCCGCGCCGAGAACGCCGGTGAGGCGGGAGAAGACCCAGCCACCGCAGGTCAGGGCCGTTGCCGAGTGCGCGAGGCGGTCGGGGTCGTGCTCGCGCAGCCAGGTCAGCACGGCGTGCGGCAGTCCGGCGAAGCCGAGCGAGCCGTTGATGCGGAAGGCGTCCTCCGCGACGCCGTTGCGCCACCACGTGTCCACCAGGGACGCGGCGCGGCCGTCCGACCACAGCACGGCGGGGCCGGTCGGCTCACCCCGCTCGTCGACGAGCCAGCAGCCGTCGCCCTGCGCGGTCAGGGCCAGGAAGCGCACGCCGTCCGGCGGCAGCACGTCGCGGACCGCGGCGGTCACCGCGTCCCAGACCGCCGCCATGTCCTGCTCGGCCCAGCCTGCCCGGGGCCGGTGGACCTCGGCCGCACGGCGCGCCACGGCGACCTCGCGGCCGGAGTCGTCGAACACGACAGCCTTGATCACCGACGTTCCGGCGTCCACCGCGATCGCCGACATGCCTGCCTCCTCGCCTGCGTCCTGCTCCGCCTCTCAAGCACAGCCTCGGGAGCGGTGCCGGGCAATGGCCCCCGGGAAGCACACGGCGGTCTGTGTGGTCGTCGTGTGAAGAGTGCGCCACCGGAGCAGCTGTTGCCGCTGGTAGAGTGCGTGACGCCCGGCCCGTCCCGGCGGGTAGTTCACATTTCTTCACACCGGGAGTCGCCATGGACGGCACCATCCGGTCGCGGCGGAGGGCGCTGATCCGCGACCGAGTGCGCGCCGACGGTGCCGTCCGCGCCTCGGCGCTGGCCGCCGAGTTCGGCGTCAGCGTGATGACCGTGCACCGCGACCTGGACGCGCTCCAGGCACAGGGGTGGCTCGTGCGCGTTCGCGGCGGAGCCACCGCGGCACCCTCGCCCGCGTTCCACGGCGACATCGCCCAGCGCAGGGCGACGATGGTGCAGGCGAAGCGCGCACTGGCCCGCGCGGCGCTCGAGCTGGTGCGTCCCGGCGACACGGTGATGCTCGACGAGAGCACCACCTGCCTGGCACTGGCAGAGCGGCTGGCGGAACGGACGCCGCTGACCGTCATCACCTACTTCCAGCCGGTCGTCACTCTGCTGGCCGGAATGCCCGGGATCACGCTCATCTCGCTCGGTGGCGAGTACTTCCCCGCCTACGACGCCTTCCTCGGCCTCTACACCGCCGAGGGCGTGGCCAAGGTGCGAGCCGACACCGTCTTCGTGTCCACCACGGCCGTGGCCCACGGGCGCTGCTACCACCACTCGCAGGCAACGGTGCAGGTCAAGCGCGCGATGCTGGCGTCGGCGTCGCGGCGGGTGCTGGTGGTCGACCACACCAAGTTCGCCCGCCAGGGGCTCTACGCACTGGCCCCGTTGACGGACTTCGACCTCGTGCTCGCCGACGACGGCCTGCCCGCCGCCGAGCGGCGTGCGGTGCGCGACGGTGGTGCCACGCTGCGGGTCGTCCCGGAGCGCCCGTGAGCACGATCTCCGTCACCGTTGCGCCGCACGCTGTGGACGCCCCGGGCCGGGGTGGGTACGGTCAGCTTCCGACAACAGAAACACACAACCGGATATCGCGGCTGATCGAGCCGGAGCGGGAGAGCCCCCGTGTTGGCGGCGGGGCACCGAAGGAGTAAACACCCCACAATCTCTCAGGTACCGCTACCGCTTACGGCGAGGCCACTCTGGAAAGCAGGCCCTCGGGCCTCACCCAAGGTGTAAGCCGTGCCTCGCGCGCGGTGAAACTCTCAGGTGCCCATGACAGAGGGGGAGTTCCCAGCACAGGGCGGGTATGCCTTGTGGTACGGCGAGAAGGAGCTCCCATGTCCGTGTCTGGTGTTTCCCCGGTGTCCCCGGCGTCGTCGGGATTTGCCTCCCGGCACATCGGCCCTGGACCGTCCGAGCAGGCCAAGATGCTGGCCGAGTGCGGGTTCGGCAGTCTCGACGCGCTGCTGGCCGCCGCCGTGCCGAGCGCCATTCGCAGTTCCGGCGAGCTGCGGCTTCCCCCGGCAGCCTCCGAGGAACAGGCGCTGGCCGAACTGCGGGAGCTGTCGCGCCGCAATCGTGTCCGCACCCAGATGATCGGCCTCGGCTACCACGACACCGTGACCCCGGCGGTGATCCGCCGCAACGTGCTGGAGAACCCGGCCTGGTACACCGCCTACACGCCCTACCAGCCGGAGATCTCGCAGGGGCGGCTGGAGGCCCTGCTCAACTTCCAGACGATGGTGTCCGACCTGACCGGGCTGACCACGGCGAACGCCTCGCTGCTCGACGAGGGCACCGCCGTGGCGGAGGCCGTGATGCTCATGCGGCGCGCGTCGAAGGCGAAGTCCGGCACGGTCGTGGTGGACGCCGAGTGCCTGCCGCAGACGATCGCGGTGGTGCGCACGCGCGCCGAGGCCGTCGGCGTCGAGGTCGACGTACGCGATCTGTCGCGGGAGCTGCCCGAGGAGTTCTTCGGCGTGGTCGTGCAGTACCCGGGCGTGTCCGGCGTGCTGCGAGAGCCGGACTTCTATCACCGCATCTCGCAGGCCGCCCAGGCCGCCGGCGCGCTGTACTGCATGGCGGCCGACCTGCTGGCGCTGACCCTGCTCACCCCGCCCGGCGAGTTCGGCGCCGACCTCGCGGCGGGCACCTCGCAGCGGTTCGGTGTGCCGCTGGGCTACGGCGGGCCGCACGCGGGCTACCTCGCCGTGCGCAAGGGCCTGGAGCGCTCCCTGCCCGGCAGGCTCGTCGGAGTGTCGGTCGACACGGCGGGCGCGCCCGCCTACCGGCTCGCGTTGCAGACCCGGGAGCAGCACATCCGCCGCGAGAAGGCCACGAGCAACATCTGCACGGCTCAGGTGCTGCTGGCGGTCATGGCGTCGATGTACGCCGTGTACCACGGCCCCGGCGGGCTGCGTGCCATCGCCGAACGGGTCCACGGCCACGCCGCGGGCCTGGCCGCCGCCCTGCGCTCGGGTGGGGTCGAGGTCGTGCACCAGCACTTCTTCGACACGGTGCTGGCGCGCGTTCCCGGCCGCGCGGACGCCGTGCTCGCCGCCGCGGCCGGCGCGGGCATCAACCTCGGCAGGGTCGACGCCGACCACGTGCGGGTGGCCTGCGACGAGGTCACGACCCCGGAGGTGCTCCAGGCCGTGCTCGCCGCGTTCGGCGTGCCGCCCGGCACCGGGCAGCCGCCCGGCGCCACCGTGCCCGCCGGGCTGGAGCGCACGAGCGACTACCTGGGCCACGAGGTGTTCCACGCCCACCGCTCGGAAACCGCCATGTTGCGGTACCTGCGCGGGCTCGCCGACTCCGACTACGCCCTCGACCGGGGCATGATCCCGCTGGGCTCCTGCACGATGAAGCTCAACGCGACCACCGAGATGGAACCCGTCACGTGGCCGGAGTTCGCCGGCATTCACCCGTTCGCGCCCGTCGGGGACGCCGAGGGCTACACCGAGCTCGTCGGGCAGCTCTCGCGGTGGCTGGCGGAGGTCACCGGCTACGACAGTGTCTCGCTGCAACCCAACGCGGGCAGCCAGGGCGAGCTGGCGGGACTGCTGGCCATCCGCGCCTACCACCGCGCGAACGGCCAGCCCGAGCGCGACGTCTGCCTCATCCCCTCGTCGGCCCACGGCACCAACGCGGCCTCCGCCGTACTGGCGGGGATGCGGGTGGTCGTGGTGGCCTGCACCGCCGACGGTGACGTGGACCTCGACGACCTGCGCGCCAAGGCCGACACCCACCGCGACACCCTCGCCGCGATCATGGTCACCTACCCGTCCACACACGGCGTCTACGAGACGGGGATCTCCGAGCTGGCCTCCGTGGTCCACGACGCGGGCGGCCAGGTCTACGTCGACGGCGCGAACCTCAACGCACTGCTCGGGCTGGCCAAACCCGGCGAGTTCGGCGGCGACGTCTCGCACCTCAACCTGCACAAGACGTTCTGCATCCCGCACGGCGGCGGTGGGCCCGGCGTGGGCCCGGTCGCGGTGCGCGCCCACCTCGCGCCCTACCTGCCCAACCACCCGCTCGCGCCCGAGGCGGGCCCGGAGACCGGTGTCGGCCCGATCGCGGCGGCGCCGTACGGTTCGGCGTCGATCCTGCCGATCTCGTGGGCGTACGTGCGCATGATGGGCGCCGCAGGGCTCACCGACGCCACCAAGGTCGCCGTGCTCAACGCGAACTACGTCGCCGCCCGGCTGGCCCCGCACTACCCGGTGCTCTACACCGGGCAGGCCGGGCTCGTGGCGCACGAGTGCATCATCGACCTGCGGGACCTGACGAAGCAGACCGGCGTCACCGTCGACGACGTCGCCAAGCGGCTCATCGACTACGGCTTCCACGCGCCCACCATGTCGTTCCCGGTGGCGGGCACGTTCATGGTGGAGCCCACCGAGAGTGAGGACCTCGCCGAGCTCGACCGCTTCTGCGACGCGATGATCGCCATCCGCCGGGAGATCGACGAGGTCGCCCACGGCACGTGGGACGTCGAGGACAGCCCGCTGCGCCACGCGCCCCACACCGCCGAGCAGCTGGCGGGCGAGTGGACGCTGCCCTACGACCGCCGCACCGCCGTCTACCCGGGCCGCACGGCACCGAAGAACAAGTACTTCTCGCCGGTGCGGCGCATCGAGGGCGCCTACGGCGACCGCAACCTCGTCTGTTCCTGCCCGCCCGTGTCCTCCTACGAAAGCGCAGGTGTGCCGTCGTGACCAAGACGACCCCGCTGCACGACGTCCACGCCGAACTCGGCGCGTCGTTCACCGACTTCGCGGGCTGGACGATGCCCGTGCGCTACACGAGCGAGCTCGCCGAGCACCGCGCCGTGCGCGAGGCCGCGGGCCAGTTCGACCTCTCGCACATGGGCGAGATCGAGGTGAGCGGACCCGAGGCGGGCGACGCGCTGGACTACGCGCTGGTCGGCAAGCTCTCGGCGGTGAAGGTGGGCCGGGCGCGCTACACGATGCTGTGTGACGAGCACGGCGGCGTGCTCGACGACCTCGTCGTCTACCGGCCCGGCGAGCAGCGCTACCTCGTCGTCGCCAACGCGGGCAACGCCGACGTCGTGGCCGCCGCCCTGCGCGAGCGGGTCGAGGGCTTCGACGCGCGGGCCACCGACATCGGCGAGCGCACCGCGCTCATCGCCGTGCAGGGCCCCACCTCGGCGGCGATCGTGGCCGAGGCGACGGACGCGGAGCTCGACGGTCTCCGCTACTACGCGAGCATGCCCGCCGTCGTCAGCGGTGTCCCCGGCGCCGAGATCCTGCTCGCCCGCACCGGCTACACGGGCGAGGACGGCTTCGAGTTGTTCGTCGACGCCGACGTGGCTGTGGCCGTGTGGCGGCGCCTCGCCGCCGTCGGCGAGGCCCACGGTCTGCGCCCGGCCGGGCTCGCGTGCCGCGACACCCTGCGGCTGGAGGCGGGGATGCCGCTCTACGGCAACGAACTCGGCACCGGCCTGACCCCGCACCAGGCGGGACTCGGCCGGGTCGTGAAGCTCGACAAGCCCGGCGACTTCGTGGGCCGTGCCGCGCTGGAGAAGGCGGCTCTGGTCGCACAGCCCGAGCGGGTGCTGGTCGGGCTGCGTGGCGAGGGCCGCCGCGCCCCCCGCCACGGCTACCGTGTCCTCGACGGCGAGCGTGAGGTCGGCGAGATCACCAGCGGCGCGCTCTCGCCCACACTCGGATACCCCATCGCGATGGCCTACGTCGCTCCCGACGTCGCCGAGCCCGGCACCGCCCTCTCGGTGGACGTCCGGGGCCGCCCCACTCCTGCCGAAGTCGTCTCCCCGCCGTTCTACCAGCGCCCCTCCACCACGAAAGGCTGAGACTTGTCGACGAACATCCCCCAGGACCTCCGCTACACCGCCGAGCACGAATGGGTGCGCGCGGGTGACGCCGACGGTGTCGTGACCGTGGGTGTCACCGACTTCGCCGCCGAGTCGCTCGGTGACGTGGTCTTCGTCCAGCTCCCCGAGGCGGGTAGTACCGTCACAGCGGGTGAGGTGTGCGGCGAGATCGAGTCGACCAAGTCCGTCAGCGAGCTGTACTCGCCGGTGAGCGGGGAGGTCGTCGAGCTCAACGAATCCGTCGTGGATTCGCCCGAGACCGTCAACTCCGATCCCTACGACGGGGGCTGGCTTTTCCGGATCCGCACCGACTCGGTGCCGGAGCTGCTGGACGCCGACGCCTATGCCGCACTGATTCGAAAGGGCTGACATGAACTCGTTCGACGCCGACCTTTCCACTGTGGACCCCGAGGTCGCCGACGCGGTCGCAGCCGAGCTGCACCGGCAGCAGTCGACGCTGGAGATGATCGCGTCGGAGAACTTCGCGCCTGCGGGTGTGCTCGAGGCACAGGGATCGGTGCTGACCAACAAGTACGCCGAGGGCTACCCCGGCAGGCGGTACTACGGCGGCTGCGAGCACGTGGACGTCGTCGAGAACCTGGCCATCGAGCGGGCCAAATCGCTCTTCGGCGCCGAGCACGCCAACGTGCAGCCGCACTCGGGCGCGCAGGCCAACGCCGCCGCGATGGTCGCGCTGCTGGAGCCCGGTGACACCATCCTGGGTCTCGACCTGGCCCACGGCGGGCACCTGACCCACGGCATGAAGCTCAACTTCTCGGGCAAGCTCTACAACGTCGTCGCCTACCACGTCGACCGCGACACCGGCCTGCTCGACATGGCCGAGGTCGAGCGTCTCGCCGCGGAGCACAAGCCGAAGCTGATCATCGCGGGCTGGTCGGCGTATCCCCGGCAGCTCGACTTCGCCGAGTTCCGGCGCATCGCCGACACCGTCGGCGCCAAGCTGATGGTCGACATGGCGCACTTCGCGGGGCTCGTGGCCGCGGGCCTGCACCCGAACCCGGTGCCGCACGCCGACGTCGTCACCACCACCACGCACAAGACGCTGGGTGGCCCGCGTGGCGGCATCGTCCTGTCGCGGCAGGAGTACGCCAAGAAGATCAATTCGGCGGTGTTCCCCGGTCAGCAGGGCGGGCCGCTGGAGCACGTCATCGCGGGCAAGGCGGTGGCGCTGCGGATCGCCGCGAGCGACGAGTTCCGCGAGCGGCAGCAGCGCGTGCTCGACGGCGCGCGGATTCTGGCCGAGCGGCTGTCGGCCGCCGACTGCGCCGCGGCGGGCGTGCGCGTGCTGACCGGCGGCACCGACGTGCATCTGGTGCTGGTGGACCTGGTGAACTCGGAGCTCGACGGCAAGCAGGCCGAGGACCGGTTGCACGAGATCGGCATCACGGTCAACCGCAACGCGGTGCCGTTCGACCCGCGCCCTCCGATGGTGACCTCGGGCCTGCGCATCGGCACCCCGGCCCTGGCCACCCGTGGCTTCGGCTCCGACGACTTCGCCGAGGTCGCCGACGTCATCGCGAGCGCGTTGCGGGCGGACTTCGACGACGCCACGCGGCGGGAACTGCGCTCCCGCGTGACGGTGCTGGCGGAGAAGCACCCGCTCTACGCCGAGCGTTCCTGACGGCCGCCGCCAGGTGCGGCGCCGTGTCCGCACCTGGCGTAGCCGTGTCCGTAGTTCCCGTAGCCGTGTCAGGGCGTCACGACGAGGGCGACCGCGAGGCCGTCGTAGCCCTTCGTCCCCACCGTCTGGATCGCGGTGGCGTCCAGGCGGGGCTCGGTGCGCAGCAGGTCGAGCATCTCGCGTGTGCCCCGTACCGAGGGATCGTCGCTGTCGGCGTCGGCGACCGCGCCGCCGCGCACGACGTTGTCGACCACGATGACCGTGCCGGGCCTGCCGAGCTCCAGTGCCCAGCGCACGTAGTGCGGGTTGTTCACCTTGTCCGCGTCGATGAACGCGAAGTCGAACGGTGCGGCACCGGCATCGCGTTGCTCGTCGCGCAGCGCGGGCAGCACGTCGAGCGCCCGTCCCACCCGGACGTCGACGACCTCGGCCAGTCCCGCGCGGTCGAGGTTGTCGCGCGCGATCTCCGCGTGCGCGGGCTCGGCCTCCAGCGTGGTCAGCCTCCCGCCGGGGAGCAGGGCTCGGGCGAGCCAGATCGTGGAGTACCCGCCGAGCGTGCCGATCTCCAGAATGCGCCGGGCACCGGCCAGCCGGGCGAGCAGCTGCAGGAACTTGCCCTGGTTGGCGGCCACCGCGATGTCGGGCAGGCCCGCCTGCGCACTCGCCCGCAGCGCATGGTCGAGCGCGTCGTCGTGCGGGGCGAGTTGCCGGTCGAGGTAGTCGTCGACGGTGCTCCACTGCTCCTGGTTCATGCCCGGAGCGTAGGCCAGCATCGTGCTACGCGAAGTGCGAACACGGCTACGCAGCCTGCGGACACGGCTACACAGGTTGCGGACACGGCTACCGGAGCTGCGGACACGGTTGCGTTCAGTCGGTGAGGCCGGGATCGGGGTCCTCGTCGGGCAGGTCACCGGCGCTCATCACGGCGTCGCGCAGCGCCGAGCGGAGCCTGCCGACGTCCAGTGAGGTGAGCACCGCCGTCTCGCCCGGCGGTGCGATGAGCACGACCCGTCCCGCGTTGACGAACACGGTCAGGTCGCGGCGCCGTCCGGCCAGGTCCCGGCAGGGGACGGCCCACTCGTCTCGTGCGCTCACGATCCCCCTTCCTCGCGTGAGACAGACTGTAGCGCTCACACGGGCGCGAGGTGATCGATTCGGGCGAATTCGACCCCTCTGCCGGGCGGAGGGTTCCGTCAGAAGTCCCGCGCGGTCTCGGCGGGCGCCGACGGGCCGAAGCGGCGCAGGTGCACGCGCCGCCGCAACCGGATGGCGGGCCGGCCCGCGAGCTGGAGGCTGCCGAGCACGAACAGCCAGGTCCCGGCGGTGGCGGTGCTCTCCCAGAAGAACAGCACGCTGCCCGCCAGGAACCAGAGCGCGATGAGCAGGTCGTTGCCGATGCTGAGGACCTCGTAACGGTGCCGGACGACCAGTTCCTCGCGGCCGAGCGTGAGCACCAGCGTGCCGGGGCGGTCCTCGGGCTCGTCGATCCGTGGCATCACTCCACGGTGTCAGCCCGCACGGACCTCCGCAGTGTCGCGCGGGTCAGCACGGTGAACGTGGCCAGCGCCGCCGTGGTGCCCGTCGCCATGACGAGCGCCATCGGCAGGGCCGCGCCCCCGCCGCCGAGCAGCCCGACGAGGGGCGACGTGCCGCCGCCGACGAGGAACTGGATCAGCCCCAGCAGCGCCGACGCCGAACCGGCGGTGCGCGGGTGATCGGCCAGGGCGAGTGTCGTGGTGTTCGGCGCGATCATCCCGACCGAGGACACGGTGACGAACAGCGGGACGAGCAACACGGGCAGCGCGACCTCGGCCGTGGCGGCGGCCACGAGCACCGCCGCGCCGCCGACGGCGATGAACAGGCCCGTGCGCAGCAGGGTCCGGGGCGCGAAGTGGCTCACGAGCCTGCCGTTGAGCTGGCCGACGGCCACCAGCCCCACGCCGTTGAGCGCGAACACCATGCCGTACTCGGTGGGGGAGAGCCCGTAGGTGTGCTGGAGCACGAACGACGAGCCGGAGATGTAGCTGAACATCGCCGAGAACGCCAGACCGAGGGTCAGCGCGTAGCCCACGAACACCCGGTTGCGCAGCAGCCCGGCGTAGGTGCGGGCGATGCCGCGTGGCCCGGCGGGCCTGCGGCGGTGCGCGGGCAGGGTCTCCGGGAGGGCGAGCGCGGCGACACCGAGCAGCACGACGCCGAACGCGCTGAGCACCACGAAGATCCCCCGCCAGGAGGTCCACTGCAACAGCTGCCCGCCGATCATCGGCGCGAGCACGGGGGCGACGCCGGTCACGAGCATGAGGGTGGAGAAGAACCGCGCCATGGCGACCCCGGAGAACAGGTCGCGGACCGCGGCGCGGGCGACCACCATGCCGGTGGCCGCGCCCAGCGCCTGTACCCCGCGTGCCGCGATGAGCACCTCGATGGTGGGGCTGAGCGCGGCGGCGGCCGAGGCGAGCGCGAACACCACGACGCCGACGAGCATCGGAGTCCGCCTGCCGAACGCGTCGGACAGCGGGCCCGCCACCAGCTGCCCGACGCCGAGCCCGACGAGGAACACCGCGAGCGTCAGCTGGAGCTGCGCGTCCGTCGAGCCGAGGTCGCCCGCCATGACCGGCAGCGCGGGCAGGTACATGTCGATCGACAGCGGGCCGAACGCCGTCAGCCCGCCGAGGAGCAGCGCGTACCGGGCGGTGCGGTGTCGCCGGGGCACGGCCCCGACGGTGGTCCCGGCCACGGACATGCTCGCGGTGGTCACACAACCTCCTCTGGGTGGTCCCTGGTCCCGACCACCCAGAACTGCTTAGGAGGGCTAAATATTCCGGCGGTCGGGTGACGTGTGATCTCGTCGAGAACCGGGCGAACCCGACAACACGTCGATGGCGTCCTCAAGCTGCTCGCGCGCCGGGTCGGACAGCCGGGCCTCGGCGTGCAGTTGCCGTGCGGCCAGTGCCAGCCGTTCGTGATCGGCGGCGGTGCCGACGTGACCGACGTACGCGGGAAGTAGCAGCGCGAGCGATCGGAGGTCCCGGCAGTCGCAGAGCTGTGCCAGCACGGCGGCGACCCGGTGTTCGCCGGTGGTGCGCACCACCGCGCCCGTGTCGCGCAGACCTTCGGCGACAGCATAACGCAGCCAGTCGGCGTACGGGCCGGGTGGCAGTGTGGCGAGGTGCTCGGCGGCGAGGCGGAAGTGCCGGGCCGCGCTGGTGTCGTCGCCCAGTTCGCGGTGGCACCGGCCGAGGTTCGCGTGCAGGGACGGGTAGAACGCGGCCACGCGCTCGTCGCCCACGGCGTCCGCGCGGTCGAGGCAGACGCTGTTCCAGTGCAGGCGGTCTCGCGGGGTCGGCTGGTGCCGGGCGAGGTAGTGGGCCGCGACACACGCCTCGTAGTCGTCGTTCGCGCGTTGCCAGGCCTGGTCGAACAGGCGCACCGCCCGCTCGGTCTCGCCCGCGGCCTCGGCGCTCATGCCGTCGGCGCACAGACGGATGACGGGGTTCTCGGTATCCATGGCTCTGCCCCTCAGTCGCTTTCCGCGTGGACCGGCATCACGAGCGTGGTGAAACTGCCCTGGTCGGCGGAGCGCACGACCACGGGCCGGTCGGGTGCGGTGATCTCCAGCAGCACGTCGGGCCCGACACCGGCCGCCACCACGGGCGCGAGTACGGCCGGGTCGAAGGCCAGCCGGATCGGCTCGGAACACACGGCGGGCACCACCACGTCACCGACGTGCAGCGTGTCCCGCCCGGTTGTCACCACCACGGTGCCGTCGGCGGCGCTGAGCGCGTCGTACAGGGCGGTCCGGTCGGTCACGACCCGGCTGCGCGCGTCGCCGAGCGCGTCGAGCACCGCCCGGTAGTCGGGGTAGTCGTCGTCGCACACGGGGAGGTCCACCACGTCGTCCGCCGCCCGGGCCTCGCCCGCGAGCAGGCGGAGGCCCTCGTCGCCGGCCACCAGCCGTACCACCGGGTGCCGCACCGCCCACCCCGCGGCCTCCACCAGCGGCGCGACCGGGACGAGGACGTGGGCCGGGGTGCCGACGACGGCCTGCGGCACCAGGTCGCGCACCGCCAGCCGGTAGCGGTCGGTGGCCGCGAGCCGCACGGCCTCGGGTGAACACTCGATGAGGACGCACCCCAGCGCGGCCACGGTGCCGGAGCGTGCCGCCGCGGGGTGGACCTGCCGGATGGCGCTGGCCAGCTCGGCGCCGCCGATGGTCACCTCCACGTGACGTTCGCCGCTGACCAGCCGCAATGCCGCGCGCACGGCGGTGTGGGCGGCCTCCGCCCGGTCGCGTAACCGGTGGGCGTGGGCGGTGAGCGCGTCGCGGGCCTGCGACGCCGGGCCGGTGAGCACCGAGGGGACGTCGGCGAGCGGGAACTCGGCCTCCCGCAGGGTGCGCAACAGCGCGGCGTCCCGTTCCTGCTCGGAGCTGTAGTAGCGGTAGCCCGAGCCGGGATCGACCCTGGCGGGGCGCAGCACCCCGCAGTCGTCGTAGAAGCGCAGTGCGCTCGGGGTGAGGCCCACTCTCCGGGCGAACGTGCTGATCGTGTCCATGGCCGGAGAGTCTGGAGGTTCGAGCGGCACGAAGGTCAACCGTAGGATGCCGGGCACGGCCGTCGGACGGCGACACGGTGCGGGAGGCGCGGATGAACGAGCGGTTCGGTTCCTACCAGAGCGAGATCTACCTGCAGGGTTACGGCGGCACCAGCCCGGCCTTCACGACCGACCTCACCCGCGTGGAGGCCGCGGCCGAGCAGGTGCTGGAGCCGGGCCCGTTCTCCTACGTCGCGGGCGGCGCGGGCTCGGGCTCCACGGCCCGCGCGAACCGCGAGGCGTTCGACCGCTGGCGGATCGTGCCGCGCATGCTCACCGGCGCCACCGAGCGCGACACCTCCGTCACGGTGCTGGGCGAGACGTTGCCCGCGCCGGTGGCGCTCGCGCCCGTCGGAGTGCAGTCCATCGTGCATGCCGACGCCGAAGCCGCCACCGCGCGGGCCGCCGCGGGACTGCGACTGCCGATGGTGCTGTCCACCGCGTCGTCGACCAGCATCGAGGAGGTCGCCGCCGAGTCGGGTGCCGGTCCCCGCTGGTTCCAGTTGTACTGGCCGAACGATCCGGACGTGTGCGGCAGCATCCTCGCGCGGGCCCGTGCGGCGGGCTACTCGGTGCTGGTGGTCACACTCGACACCTGGTCGCTGGGCTGGCGACCGTGCGACCTCGACAACGGGTATCTCCCCTTCCTGCGGGGCGAGGGCACCGCCGTGCCGTTCAGCGACCCGGTGTTCCGCTCCCGGCTCGACGCCGCACCGGAGGACGACCTGCCGATGGCGGTGCTCCGGTGGATCTCGATGATCACAGGCACGGACCGGGACTGGGACGCGCTGCCGTTCCTGCGGGAGCACTGGGACGGGCCGATCGTGCTCAAGGGCATCCAGCACGTGGACGACGCGCGCCGCGCGGCGCGGGCGGGCGTGGACGGCATCGTGGTGTCCAACCACGGCGGGCGGCAGGTGGACGGCGCGGTCGCGGCGCTGGACGTGCTGCCCGAGATCGCCGCCGCGGTCGGCGACCGCCTGGACGTGCTGTTCGACTCCGGGGTGCGGACCGGGGCCGACGTGGTCAAGGCGCTGGCTCTCGGTGCCAAGGCGGTGCTGCTCGGGCGTCCCTGGGTCTACGGGCTGGCCCTGGGCGGCGAGGACGGCGTGCGCCACGTGCTGCGCGGGCTGCTCGCCGACCTCGACCTCACCCTGGGGCTCGCGGGCCACCGCTCCGTCACCGGCCTCACCCCGGCGGCGCTCACCCGCGCCGGGCGTTAAGTGGGAGGCAGTCCCGGACCGCGCCGGGGGCCGACGAGAGTACCCACGAGCACCGCGACCGATCCGCCGAGGACGACCCACGGCCCCGCTCCCGCTATGCTCCAGTGCCGTGCGAACAGGCTCTCGATGCCCTGTACGTGAAGGATCAGCCCGCCGAGGCCGGTCGAGCCGAACAGCAGGCGGTATCGCCACATCCGGGCGCGCGTGAGCCTGCTGCCGGGCAGGCTCGTCGCCCACCGCACCATGCGCTGCGAGCGCACCCCGCCCAGCGTCCAGAGCAGGCCGTAGAGCGACGTGAGCGCCACGGCGACGAACGCGAGGAACACCACGTAGAGCTGGGGCAGCAGGAAGCCCTCATACTCCGTGACCTCCCAGATGTCGAGGAAGCTCGCCTGCCGGTTCTCGCCGCTCAGCCACGGCAGCGCGAACAGGCCGATCACGGTCGCGAGCACCCCCGGCACGGCGAACAGCGCGCCCCAGCCGGGCAGCGTGAGTGGCCCCGTCGGGGCGGCCTGCGGCGGCCCCCACTGCTGCCCCGGTGGTGGCCCCCACTGCGCCCCTGGTGGTGGTCCCCACTGTGCTTCCGGTGGTGGTCCGGTGTGGGGCTGGGCGGGATACGGTCCTGCGGGGTACGGCGCACTCGGCTGGTTCGGCGGGTACGGCGAGCCTCCCGGAGGCGGCTGCCAGGGTTGGTTCATGGCGACGCACGGTACCGCTCGCGGCCCCCCGGTGTGATCGAGTCGGGTGAAAACAGGTGGCCACCGCCGGGAGCCTCGCGGTTAAGCTGGGGCCCGTATGTCCTCTTCCCGTCCTTCCTCGCCTGTCGACGAGCTGCGCTCGCGCCTGCCCGGCCTCATGCTGCGCGACGAGCACCGGCTGCGCCGCAGGCTCGACGGGCTGAGCCGGTCCCGCCGGTCCGGCTCCCCGAAGCCGGGGATCGTCGACCGGATCGCCGCCGACGTGGCGCGGGCGGAGGAACGGGTCCGGCGCCGCCGGGAGTCGCTGCCGACGCTGACCTATCCGGACGAGCTGCCCGTCAGCAGGAGCAGGGACGAGCTCGCCGAGGCGATCCGCGAGCACCAGGTCGTGATCGTCGCGGGGGAGACGGGGTCGGGCAAGACCACCCAGCTTCCCAAGATCTGCCTCGAACTGGGGCTCGGGGTGCGGGGCCAGATCGGACACACCCAGCCCCGCAGGATCGCCGCCAGGACGGTGGCCGAGCGCATCGCGAGCGAACTCGGCACCGAGCCCGGCACCACGGTCGGCTACAAGGTGCGCTTCACCGACACCTCGGGCGACGACACGCTGGTCAAGCTGATGACCGACGGCATCCTGCTCGCGGAGATGCAGCACGACCGGCTGCTGCGGCAGTACGACACGATCATCATCGACGAGGCGCACGAGCGCAGCCTCAACATCGACTTCCTGCTCGGGTATCTCAAGCGCATCCTGCCCCGCAGGCCCGATCTCAAGGTCGTCATCACCTCGGCCACCATCGACCCCGAGCGGTTCTCGCGGCACTTCGACGACGCGCCCATCGTGGAGGTCTCCGGGCGCACCTACCCCGTCGAGGTGCGGTACCGGCCGGTCGTCGACCCGGACGACCCCGACGCCGACCCGGAACGCGACCAGGTCCAGGCCATCTGCGACGCCGTCACGGAGCTGACGCGGGAGGGGCCGGGCGACGTGCTCGTCTTCCTCTCGGGCGAGCGGGAGATCCGCGACACCGACGAGGCGCTGACGGCGCTCGACCTGCCCGGGACCGAGATCCTTCCGCTGTACGCGCGGCTGTCGGCCGCCGACCAGCACCGGGTGTTCCGCCCGCACCGGGGGCGCCGGATCGTGCTCGCCACCAACGTCGCGGAGACCTCGCTCACCGTGCCCGGCATCAAGTACGTCATCGATCCGGGCACCGCCCGCATCTCGCGCTACAGCCACCGCACGAAGGTGCAGCGACTGCCCATCGAGCCCGTCTCGCAGGCGTCGGCGAACCAGCGCAAGGGCCGTTGTGGTCGCACGTCCGACGGCATCTGCGTGCGGCTGTACTCGGAGGACGACTTCGACGCCCGGCCCGAGTTCACCGACCCGGAGATCCTGCGCACCAACCTCGCGTCGGTCATCCTGCAGATGATCTCGCTGGGACTCGGTGACATCGGGGCGTTCCCGTTCGTGGACCCGCCGGACCGCAGGCAGATCACGGCGGGGCTCCAGCTGCTGACCGAACTCGGTGCCCTCGACGGCAGCGGTGGGGCGCTGACCGACGTCGGGAAGCGGCTGGCGCAGCTGCCCGTCGATCCCCGGCTGGGGCGCATGATCGTCGAGGCCGCCGCCAACGGCTGCGTGCGCGAGGTCATGATCATCGCGTCCGCTCTGTCCATCCAGGACCCACGGGAGCGGCCCGCCGAGAACAGGCAGCACGCGGACCAGCTGCACGCGCGCTTCGCGGACCCGAACTCCGACTTCCTCGCCTACCTCAACCTCTGGGAGCACGTGCGGGAGCAGCAGCGGGCGCTGTCGAACAACCAGTTCCGCAAGCTCTGCCGTGCCGAGTACCTCAACTACCTGCGCATCCGCGAGTGGCAGGACGTCCACGGCCAGCTTCGCCAGCTCGCGAAGCCGCTCGGCATCACGCTGAACAGCGTGCCCGCCGACCCACAGCGGATTCACACCGCACTGCTGGCAGGCCTGCTGTCGCACATCGGGTTGAAGGACCCGGCCAAGGGCGACTACCTGGGAGCCAGGGGAGCGCGCTTCGCCGTGTTCCCCGGCTCGTCGCTGTTCAAGAAGCAACCACGCTGGATCGCCTCGGCCGAGCTGGTGGAGACCTCGCGCCTGTGGGCACGGGTCAACGCCAGGGTGGAGCCCGAGTGGATCGAGCCCCTGGCGCAGCACCTCGTCAAGCGCCAGTACTCGGAGCCGCACTGGGAACGCAGGCGCGGTGCGGTGATGGCGGTCGAGCGGGTCACGCTCTACGGCGTTCCGCTGGTGGTCGACCGTAAGGTCAACTACGGGCGCATCGACCCGGAGACGTCGCGGGAGCTGTTCATCCGGCACGCCCTCGTGGAGGGCGACTGGCAGACCGGCCACCGGTTCTTCCACGACAACCGCGCGTTGCTGGAGGAGGTCGCCGACCTGGAGAACCGGGCGCGCCGGCGCGACATCCTCACCGACGACGAGACCCTGTTCGATTTCTACGACCAGCGCGTCGGCGCGGAGGTCGTGTCGGCCCGCCACTTCGACACCTGGTGGAAGCGCACTCGTCGGGAGCAGCCGGACCTGCTCAACTTCGAGAAGGCCATGCTCGTCAACGCGGGCGCCGACGAGGTGAGCGAGAGCGACTATCCCGACACCTGGCAGCAGGGTGGTCTGCGGTTCCCGCTGACCTACCAGTTCGAGCCCGGCACCGACGCCGACGGTGTGACCGTGCGGATTCCGCTGGCCGTGCTCAACCAGGTCAGCGGTCACGAGTTCGCCTGGCAGGTTCCCGGCCTCCGGCAGGACCTCGTCACGGCCCTGATCAAGTCGCTGCCGAAGCCGCTGCGGCGCTCGCTGGTGCCCGCGCCGGACACCGCCGCGCAGGTCCTGGCCGCCGTGAGCCCGGCCGACGGGCCCCTGCTCCCCGTGCTCGGTCGCGAGCTGGCGGCGCTGCGGGGAGTGGACGTCCCGGACGAGGCGTGGCAGTGGCAGGCCGTGCCGGATCACCTCAGGGTCACCTTCCGGATCGTCGACGAGCGCGACCGTCCCCTCGGCGAGGGCAAGGACCTGGAGGCACTGCGGGAGCGCCTCGGCGACCGGCTGCGTGAGACGATCTCCGAAGCGGCCGACGAACTGGAACGCTCCGGCCTGCGCTCGCCCGAGTTCGGTTCCCTGCCCCGCGAGTTCTCGGCGCGGCGACGCGGGCACGAGGTGAAGGCGTATCCGGCGCTGGTCGACGAGCGCGACAGCGTGGCCGTGCGCATGCTCGACACGCCGGGACAGCAGCGCGCGGCGATGTGGCGGGGCACGCGCCGCCTGCTGCGGCTCAACGTCCCGTCGCCCGCGAAGTACGTCAACCGGCACCTCGGCAACCAGTCGAAGCTGGTGCTCACGCGCAACCCGCACGGTGGGGTGGCCGCGCTGGTGGACGACTGTGTGGACTGCGCGGTGGACAAGCTCATGG
The DNA here is from genome assembly GCF_005862235.1 of Saccharomonospora piscinae. GTDB lineage: Bacteria > Actinomycetota > Actinomycetes > Mycobacteriales > Pseudonocardiaceae > Saccharomonospora > Saccharomonospora piscinae. The sequence continues at coordinate 497,347 of NZ_VCEK01000004.1, forward strand.
CGCTCGCGGGGGGACCGGCCTGGGACGACACCGGTTTCGCCGCACTGCTGGAGCGCGTGCGGGCAGGGTTGAACGGCACCGCGCTCAACGCGCTGCGGGCCGTGGAGGACGTGCTGCGGGCGGCGCACGACGTGGAGGCGCGGCTGGAGTCCGTGCGGGGCGACGCGCTGGCGGAGTCGCTGACCGACGCACGGGCGCACCTCAAAAGCCTGGTTCATGCCGGGTTCGTGACCGAGTCCGGGTACGACCGGCTTGGCGACCTCGAACGGTACGTGCGCGGTATCGGCCGCAGGCTCGACAAGCTGCCCAGCGACCCGGCGCGCGACCGCGAGCGGCTGCGCGACGTGGCGTGGCTGCGCGGGGAGTACCACAGCGCCCTGGCTGCGTTGCCGCCCCGGACCGATCCGAGCCCGGAGCTGGCCGAGATCCCGTGGATGATCGAGGAACTGCGGGTGAGCCTGTTCGCGCAGACCCTGGGCACCGCCTACCCGGTCTCGGTGAAACGAGTCCTCAAAGCACTGGACGCCGCGTCCCCCTGACGCCGTGTCCGCAGCCCACGTAGCCGTGTCCGCAGTCTGTGTAGCTGTGTCCGCAGCCCACGTAGCCGTGTCCGCACCTCACGACGGATCGCTTGACCTCGACCTTACTTGAGGTTGCACGCTGACCATGGACGATGAACGAGTGGTCAGGGGAAGATGATGACGACAACCGGCGGCACACCGGGCGCTGGCTCGGTGACCGTAATCGGTCTCGGCGACATGGGATCGGCGATCGCCAGGACGTTCGTGGACCGTGGCTTTCGCACGACGGTATGGAACCGGACCGCGAGCAAGACCCGGCCGCTGGTCGACGCCGGCGCCACGGCTGCCGCGACGGCGGCGGAGGCGGTGGCGGCAAGCCCGCTCGTCGTGGTCTGCCTGCTCGACAGCACGGCGGTGGACGAGGTGCTGGGTACCGTCGACACCGCGGTCGCGGGCACGGTGCTGGTGAACGTGACGAGTGGTTCGCCCAGCCAGGCACGGTCGAACGAGCGCTGGGCTCATGAGCGTGGCGCCGAATACCTCGACGGCAAAATCATGGGAGATCCGCCGTACGTGGGTACGCCGGACATCATGTTCCCGTTCAGCGGCTCCCGCGGTGCGTTCGACGCGCACGAGTCAACCCTTCGGGTTCTGGGCGGTATCGAGTACCACGGCGAGGACGCCGGCGGGGCAGCCGTGGAGTTCATGGCCCAGGTCGCTGTGTCCTACGAACTGCTGATCGGGTACCTGCACACGCTCAGGCTGGTTCAGGCGGAAGGGTTCGATCTGGTGAAGTTCACCGAGCGCGTCGCAGGCTCGATAGCCGCGCATCCGCCGCTGCTGACCTCGATGGCAAAGGCGGTCAAGAGCGGCGAATACGGGCCCGATCTCGGTTCGCTCGACGTCCAGGCCGCGCTGATGGACGACATGATCAGCCACCGGGAATCTCTCGGTGTGGAAGCCGTGCGCATGCGGGAGGTCAAGAAGCTGATGGATCGCCGGATTGCCGACGGCCACGGGGATCAGGGCTTCTCGAGCCTGTTCGAGCTGCTGAAGACGCAATGACGCCGTGTCCGCAGCTCCCGTAGCCGTGTCCGCAGCCTGCGTAGCGGTGTCCGCAGCTCACGATGTGTCGCCGTAGACCTCGACCGCGTTGGCGGGCATCGGGAACCGCACCGGGCACGACGGCCCGAACACCAGCGCGGTGGTCTCCCGTACCGCCTCGGCCAGCTCCGCCACTACGCGATCCGCCAGCTCGGCGGGACAGTGGACGAGCACCTCGTCGTGCTGGAAGAACACCAGGTGGGCGGGCGGGGGAAGGCGCAGGCGCAGGGTCGCGAGCAGCACGGCCGTCCAGTCGGCGGCGCTGGCCTGCACCACGAAGTTCCGCGTGAAGCGGCCCCAGTCCCGGGCGGCCCGGCGGGCGCCCTCACCGTCGGCCCCGCCGGTGAGGGCGCGCCACGCCTCGGACGGTGGCGGCGAGGTACGGCCCAGCCGGGAGCGGACCACCTCGCCGCGCTCACCGGCGTGGGCGGCCTGCTCCACAGTAGACACCGCGCGCGGGAAACGCCGCCGCAGCAGTGACAGCAGCGCGGTCGCCTCGCCCGCCGTGCCGCCGTACATCGCGGACAGCATCGCGATCTTGGCCCGAGCCCGGTCGTCGTCCGACGGCTGCCGTCCCAGCAGTTCGCGCGCGAGGCTGGTGTAGAGGTCGCGTTCGGACGTCAGCGCGGCGAGTTCCCGGTCGCCCGAGAGCGCGGCCAGGACGCGCGGTTCGAGCGCCGCGGCGTCGGCCACCACGAGCCGCCACCCGGAGTCGGCTCGCACGCACCGGCGCAGCACCTTGGGAATCTGCAGTGCCGCGCCGCCCCGGCTGGCCCACCGGCCCGACACCACCCCGCCCACGACGTACACGGGACGGAACCGGTCGTCGCGGACCCACTGGTCGAGCCAGGACCAGCCGTGCGCGGAGTGCAGCCGGGCGAGTTCCTTGTACTCCAGCAGCGGCGCCACCGCGGGGTGGTCGAGGCGACGCAGTACGTGCGCCCGCGCGGAGTCCACGGCCACGCCCGCGTGGCGCAGGGCCCGCACGATGCTGCCGGGATGGTCGGGGTTCACTTCCGTGCCGCCGAACGCGTCGGTGATCCGCTCGGCGAGCTCGGCCAGTTTGCGGGGCCGCTGGCCCGGGGCCACCCGGTCTCCGAGCAACTCGGCCAGCAGAGCGCGGTGGACGTCGGCGCGCCACGGCAGGCCGTCGGCGGACATCTCGGCCGCGGCGAGTGCGCTGGCCGACTCCGCGGCGGTGAGCAGGCGCAGCCGCTCCGGGTGAGGCACCGTCCGCAGCCGTCGCTCCTGGTCGTCGGCGACCGCCTCGGCCGCCTCCCCGGCATCGACCTCCGGTGGCAGTCCCGAGTCGTGCAGTTCGAACAGCGTGGGTGCGTCGTCGGCCTCGGCCGGGTCGCCGACCTCGGCCGGAGGCGGCAGACCCCGCGTCCGCGCGTACGCCGCCGCGAGGTGACGGGGCTCGCCGTGCCTGCCCTGCTGGGCCAGCAGCAGCCCCTCGGTGAGCGCGAGGTCGAGACAGCGGCGGACCCGCACACCGTGGGCGAGCAGGGCCGGATAGTCGTGCCGCACGGAGGCGAAGATCCAGCGCGGCGCCAGCGCGTGCTCCTTCTCGCGCACCAGCTCGGCCGCCCGATGCGCGGACAGATCCGCGACGGCCCCGGACCCGGGCTCGCGGATCAGGTACCGGCCGTCGGGCTGCCGTGCCACGATGATGCGCACAGGACACAGTCTGGTGCCGAGCACCGACGTTCCCGACTCGACGCCGTAACCTACTTGCGGGTAGGTTTAGTTCGACGCGGACGAGGAGGTGCCGATGGGACGGCCGACTGTGGCGAGTGTCGTGAACCGCGTGGCCCAGCGAGCGCGTGGCCTCATGGTCCTCTACCGCGCCGGATTGGCGCCCGTGCCCCGACTGGACGAGGGAATCCGCTCGCTGATCGCGACCCGGCGTTACGGCCCGCTGGCCGGTTCGGTGCGGATCGCCGCGCGGCGGGACCCGCAGGCCGTCGGCCTGGTCGACGAGACCGGCCCGCTGACGTTCACCCAGCTCGACCTGCGTTCCAACGCACTGGCCCGCGCGTGGTCCGCTCGTGGAGTGCGCTCCGGTGACACCGTGGCCGTCCTGTGCCGCGATCATCGCAACCTCGTGCTCACCCTGCTCGCCGCGGGCAAGCTCGGCGCTCCCGTGCTGCTGCTCAACACGGGTTTCGCCAAACCGCAGCTCACCGACGTCGCCGTGCGGGAGCGGGTGCGGGTGCTGGTGCACGACGACGAGTTCACCGACCTGCTCGGCGACATCACCGGCGTCGACCGGTACCGCGCGTGGCAGGAACCCGGCAGGCCCGACCCGCAGCCGGACACGCCGACGCTCGAGGACGTGATCGCGGGAAGCGACGACCATCCGCTGCCCGCGCCGCCGAAGCCGGGAGGGCTGGTCCTGCTCACCAGCGGGACCACCGGTACGCCGAAAGGAGCGCCGCGCCCGGCCATCTCACCGTTGGACTCCGCCCAGTTCCTTGACCGCATCCCGTTGCGGGTCGGCGAGGCGACGTTCCTGGGCGCGCCCCTGTTCCACGCCACGGGGCTGTCCCAGTTCATCCTGTCGTGCGCGCTCGGCTGCACCGTGGTGGTGCGCCGCAAGTTCGATCCGGAGGAAACCCTGCGCGGCGTGGCCGAGCACCGCTGCACCGCGCTGGTACTGGTGCCCACCATGCTGGAGCGGGTGCTCGACCTCGACCCGGAGGTGCGGGCCCGCTACGACACGTCGAGCCTGCGCATCCTGTTCCTCGCGGGCTCGGCGCTCTCGCCCGAGGTCGGCAACCGCGCCACCGAGGTCTTCGGCGACGTCGTCCACAACCTGTACGGCTCCACGGAGGTCGCGGTCGCGACAGTGGCGACACCCGAGGACTGGCGCCGCGCGCCGGGCACCGTGGGGCGTCCGCCGGTCGGCTGCCGCGTGGAGCTGTACGACGACGAGGGGCGGCGCATCACGGCACCCGACGTCACGGGGCGGGTGTTCGTCGGCAGCGGGCTGGCGTTCACCGGATACACCGACGGCAGGAGCAGGGACACCATCGACGGCCTGATCGCGACCGGCGACGTCGGTCACCGCGACGCCGACGGGCTGTTGTTCATCGACGGCAGGGACGACGAGATGATCGTCTCCGGCGGGGAGAACGTGTATCCCGTCGAGGTGGAGAACGTGCTCGTGGAGCATCCCGAGGTGCGGGAGGCGGCGGTCATCGGGGTGCCGGACGAGCGGTTCGGGCAGCGGTTGAAGGCGTTCGTGGTGCTGCGGCCGGGATCGGTGCTGGACGCGGAGGCCGTGCGGGAACACGTCCGGGGCACGCTGGCGCGGTACAAGGTGCCGCGTGACGTCGAGTTCCTCGACCTCCTTCCGCGCAACGCCACGGGCAAGGTCCTGCGCCACACGCTCGCCTGACGCGGTGTCAGCAGACCTCGCGGCGGGAGGCGATGCCGCGCGGGCGCGGGGGTGGCAGCAGGCTGAGCAGGGAGCCGGTGGGCACGTCCAGGATCTGTTCCAGTGCGAGAACCGCGTGCAGTGACCGCTGCCGTTCGGGCTGCCGCTTGCCGGACTGCCAGTAGCTGAGCGCCGTGACGCTCACCGGGACGCCGCGTTCCTGGAGCCGCACCTGGATCCGGTCCAGGCTGAGCCCGCTCGTGAAGATCGCCGACCGGAGCGTGTCGGCGAACACCGTCGCGCTACTCATAGTATCCCCTCGCCTGCGTTGCATAACGATCTGGGCACACGTTAGCAGCATGTGTAACGCCTGGTGAGGAAGTCGCGCGGCTCGTTGTAGGCCGAACGGGCTATCGGTCGCTCGGCCGGATGGTTCAGAACTGGTAAATGTGAATCATTGCCCAACTTCCACGGCCGACGTTTCGATGTTCACACCACGTTGTCGGGGACAGGGAAGGAATCCGATGGGCACATCCAGGAAAACGACACGGGCGGCGCTGACCGGCGCGGTCGCGATGGGCGTGACCGGGCTGTTCGCCGCCGGGATGGCTCCCGCGCACGCCGAGGTGGGCGAGGTGGTCCACACCGAGTCGGCGCGGGCGGTCGACGGCAGCTACATCGTCGTCCTGAACGAGGACACCGCCGGGATGTCCGCTTCGGCCGTGACGGCCAAGGCCGGCACGATGGCCTCGGACTACGGCGTCACGGTCAACCGGACGTTCGACAGCGCGCTGAACGGCTTCACCATGCGGGCCGACGAGGCGGCGGCAGAGCGGCTCGCGGCCGATGCCGACGTCGCGTTCGTCAGCCAGAACCAGCGTTTCCAGATCACGGACACGCAGTCGCAGGCGGCCGTCGCGTCGTGGGGGCTGGACCGGATCGATCAGCGTGACCTGCCGCTCGACGACACCTACACCGCACCGGGCAGCGCCTCGGACGTCACGGCCTACGTGATCGACACGGGGGTCTCGGAGCACAGCACCTTCGGTGACCGCCTTCAGCCGGGCGCCGACTTCGTCGACAACGACGACGACGCCACCGACGAGAACGGGCACGGAACCCACGTCGCGGGCACGATCGGCGGCGCGGAGTACGGCGTGGCCCCCGACGTCTCGATCGTCGGCGTCCGGGTGCTCGACGCCAACGGCAGCGGCACGACCGCCGGCGTGATCTCGGGCATCGACTGGGTCGCGGAGAACGCGTCCGGTCCTTCGGTGGCCAACATGAGCCTCGGCGGCCTCGCCGACACCGCTCTCGACGAGGCGGTGCGCGGCGCGATCGACGCGGGCATCACCTTCGGCGTCGCCGCGGGCAACGAGTCGTCCGACGCGAGCGGTTCCTCCCCCGCCAGGGTGGAGGAGGCGATCACGGTCGCGGCCAGTGACCAGAACGACGCCGAGGCGACGTTCTCCAACTACGGCGACGTGGTTGACCTGTACGCGCCCGGAGTGAACATCACGTCCGCCTGGCACGACGGCAGCGAGAACACGATCAGCGGCACCTCGATGGCGACGCCGCACGTCGTGGGCGCCGCCGCCCTGCACCTGGGTGCCAACCCGGGAGCCTCGCCCGCCGAGGTCGCGGACGCGATCGACTCGAACGCGACCGCCGACGCCATCTCCGACCCCACGGGGTCGACGCCCAACCGCCTGCTCCACGTGGGCGGCTGAGCCGCGCGGCGGCGATCGCCCGTCAAACACACTCCTCCTCCGGCCGGCCCGGCGCACAGTGCGCTGGGCCGGTCTTGTTACTGCTGGGTAAGTAGCGGGTAGGGTCGCGGCATGCCCGTACGGAAGAACATCGTGATCACCGGAGCCAGCTCGGGGCTCGGCGAAGGCATGGCGCGCAGGTTCGCCGCGCGGGGCCACGACCTCGCCCTCTGCGCCCGCCGCCGCGACCGGCTCGACGCGCTGGCGGCCGAACTCACCGCGCGCCATCCCGGAATCCGGGTGTCGGTCCGCGAGCTCGACGTCAACGATCACGACCGGGTGTTCACCGTCTTCGAGGAACTGAGCACGGAACTCGGCTCGCTCGATCGCGTCATCGTCAACGCCGGACTGGGCAAGGGACAGCCCGTCGGCACCGGTCACTTCACCGCCAACCTGCAGACCGTGCGGACCAACTTCGTCGCGGGCCTGGCCCAGTGTGAGGCGGCGGTCGCTCACTTCCGCGAGCGCGGCGCGGGGCACCTCGTGGTGGTGTCGTCGTTCAGCGCGCTGCGCGGACTGCCCCGCAACCTCACCTCCTACGCGGCGTCCAAGGCCGGCATCTCCGCGCTCGCCGACGGAATCCGCGCCGACCTGCTGGACACGCCCATCCGCGTCACCACACTGCTGCCCGGCTACATCGAGTCGGAGATGACGGGCCGGGCGTCAGGGCGCAAACCGCTGCTGGCCGGTGCCGACTCCGGGGCCCGCGCCCTGGTGAAGGCCATCGAGCGGGAACCGGCCCGCGCCTACGTCCCGTCCTGGCCGTGGACACCGCTGAGCGTGCTCATGCGCGTCCTGCCCATGCGGCTGTTGCGCCGGTTCAGCTGAGAGGACGACGCGATGGGGGCCATCTACTTCGTGCGCCACGGGCAGGCGTCGTTCGGCGCCGCCGACTACGACGTGCTCTCGGAACTGGGGCGTGCGCAGGCCGGGCACGCGGGACGAGAGCTGCGGCGCCGCGCCGTCGAGGCGACGCACGCGCGGTGCGGCACGCTGTCCCGGCAGCGGGCGACGGCCGAGCTGGCGCTGGCCGAAGCGGCACCCGGCCTGGCGGCGAGCGCCGACGTGCGCTGGAACGAGTACGACCACGTGGACATCGCCGCCCACCACGGCGGAGGCGCCGCGCAGAACAGCGCCGATCCGCGGGCCTACCAGCACGCGCTGGAGAACGCCCTGGCCGCCTGGATCGAGGCGGGTGCGGCGGGCGGGTGCGCGGAGACGTGGCCGGATTTCCTGGCGCGGGTGCGCGCGGCGCTGGCCGAGCTCGTGGCCGAGCTGGGCAAGGGCGAGCAGGCCGTGGTGTTCACCTCCGGCGGCGTGATCGCGACGCTCTGCGGTGACCTGCTCGGAGACGCCGCGGGCGGCCTGCTGTCGCTCAACCGCGTCGCGGTGAACGCCGGGGTGAGCAAGGTGGTGACCGGCCGTTCGGGCACCACGCTGCTGTCGTTCAACGAACACGGGCACTTCGACGGAGCGGCGGCCGGACTGCTGACCTACCGCTGACCTACCGTTGACCTAGCGCTGGCCACCGACCGGCGCGGCGGACAGCGTGGGCAGAAACTCGGTCAGCGACAGCAGGACGTGGCTGAGCAGGCCGTGGACCTGTTCGCGGTTCAGCGACTCGCGGACCAGCCACTCCCGGCCCGTGGCCTTGGCCAGCCCGCCGAACGCCCGGAGCGCGGCGTTCCACTCCTCCCAGCGCGGGTCGTCGGGGGAGAAGCCCATCGCCTCCAGCACGCGGTCGGAGGCGTTGCGGTCGGCGTCGTAGAGGATGCGCTCGACCTCGGGATCGCGGCCGATGCCCTCGGGGGCGATGGCGGCGAGCCACATCTTCTCCTGCTGGGAGATCATGTCGAGGAACCAGTCGACCGCGGCGGTGACACGGTCCTCGATGGGGCCGGGGGGCAGGCGCGCGAGCACGCCGTAGGGCACGTCGAGCGCTCGGCGCACCACCGCGAGGTAGAGCTCGCGTTTGGTGCCGAAGTAGTGGTTGATGAGTCCCCGTGCCACACCGGCCCGCGTGGCGATGTCCGAGGTGGACACGTCCGTGTACGGTCGCTCGCCGAACAGCTCCGCCGCGCAGCCGAAGATCTGCTTGCGGCGTTCGTCCGGCTCCAACCGTCTCCACTTCGGTGTGGATTCCGTCGTCATGCGCCGCAGTCTGGCACGGCGACCCGTGCTCTGCCGCCAAATCAGGCAGGTGACGGGCGCATGGCGGTGCGTTCCGCACGATCGGGTGATACGCGGGGCGGCATGCGGTGATCCCGCCGGTTGCGCTGGTGATCGTTGGCAATCGGGCAAGAACGGGACGACATGGTTCGCCGCGCTCTGGTCCGTTAGGGTGAGTTAGGTCAACCTAAGAACACGTCTCGTGACAGAAGCGGGGACAAGCATGGCGGACCGGAGCCGGAAGAACGCCGCACCCACCATCCGGGCGCGGGTCGCGCGCACCGAGCGCCTGACGCCGCACATGATCAGAGTGGTCTGCGGTGGCCCCGCTGTGTCGGACTTCCGGCACAACGGCTTCACCGACTGCTACGTCAAGGTGCTCTTTCCCGTGCCCGGGGTGCGCTATCCCGAGCCGTTCGACCTCGATGCCGTCAAGGAGTCGCTGCCGCGCGAGCAGTGGCCGCGCCTGCGTAGCTACACCGTCCGGCAGCACGACCCCGCGGCGGGAGAGCTGACACTCGACGTCGTGGTCCACGGTGACGTGGGCCTCGGCGGCCCGTGGGCGGCGGGAGCCCGGCCCGGCGACGAGGTGCTCCTGCGCGGACCCGGCGGGTCGTACGCACCGCGCGCCGACGTCGACCACCACCTGCTGGCCGGTGACGAGTCGGCGCTGCCGGCGATCGCGGCGTCGCTGGAGGCGCTGCCCGCCGGCGCGCGCGCCACCGTGTGCCTGCTCGTCCACGACCGTGCCGAGCACCAGGCGCTGCCCACGAAGGGCTCCGTGGATCTGCGGTGGCTGCACCGCGCGGAGGGCGACGACCTGGTCGCCGACGTGCGCTCCCTCGACCTCGGTGAGGGCACCGTGCAGGCGTTCGTCCACGGTGAGGCCGGTGCGGTGCGCGATCTGCGGGGGCATCTGCTGGCCGAACGCGGGCTCGACCGCGACCTGCTCTCGATTTCCGGCTACTGGCGGCGCGGGCGTACGGACGAGGTCTGGCGGGCGGAGAAGCGCACCTTCATGGAGTGAGCCGCGGCCGGGTGAACCCGCCACTGGGTCCACTGTGTCCGTAGCGGAGTCACCCGGCCGTGCGGCGTGATCCGGCGGTCAGAAGGCGAAAACGCCGCCCGAGTGGGCGTCGGCGACGCAGCGGTTGGAGTACTCCGTGGTGAACTCGACGGGCTCGCCGTGCCAGTGCCCGCGGGCCTGCGCCTCGACCGGCGAGTGGATCATCGTGCAGAGCTGGTTCTTCATCGGAAGGCGGCTGAAGTCCCCGTCGGCGCGCTCCAGTGCGGAGCACGCCGCGTCGACCTGCGGGTGGTTGCCCTGCGCGGGCCCGCACTGCAGGCGGACGGACGAGCTGGCTCCGCGCGTGTCGGTGAGGCTCAGCTCGAACGAGGACTGGGGAGCCGGGGCGGGGCCGCCGGTACACAGCGCCGCGACCGTGCAGGCGGCGAGGGAGGTGGAAGCGAACATGGGCATGTCTGGACTATCGGCCGACGCTCCGGCGGACCTGTTCACTGGATCGGCTGATCATCGTGACGGGCTCTCACTCGGACAGGTGAGTCGCGAGTCGGCGTCCGCTCACGGGTTGTGCTCAAGATCACTTCCGGTGGGGCGCGGGCGCTCCGTGCCTCCCGGCGCGGCCCCGTGTCGCGTGGGCGGTCGGATCACCGGCAGCCCGCACGTAAACTCGTCGTCAAGCAGGGCGACGAGAGGAGGTGCCGGTGGCCAGTGCGGATGAGCGTCGGTTCGAGGTCCTGCGCGCCATCGTGGCCGACTACGTGTCGAACCAGGAGCCGGTGGGGTCGAAGGCCCTCGTCGACCGGCACAACCTCGGGGTATCCAGCGCCACCGTGCGCAACGACATGGCGGCGCTGGAGGAGGACGGCTACATCACCCAGCCGCACACCTCGGCGGGACGGATTCCCACCGACAAGGGATACCGGCTGTTCGTCGACCGGCTCTCCCAGATCAAACCGCTGTCGGCCGCCGAACGGCGGGCGATCGTGCAGTTTCTTGAGGGCGCCGTCGACCTCGACGACGTGCTGCGGCGGTCGGTGCGGCTGCTGGCTCAGCTGACCCAGCAGGTCGCGGTCGTGCAGTACCCCACGCTGACCAACTCGACCGTGCGGCACGTCGAGGTCGTCGCGCTCACCTCGGCGCGGCTGCTCATCGTCCTGATCACCGACACCGGGCGGGTCGACCAGCGCTCGGTGGATCTCGGCGACGTCATCGGCGAGGAGTCGGTGGCGCGGCTGCGGGACGTGCTCAACGGCACGCTGTCCGGCCGCAGGCTGCCCGACGCGGCGGCGAAGGTCTCGGAGCTGCCGGAACAGGCGCCCCCCGAACTGCGCGACGTGTTGCTGCGGGTGTCCACGGCACTGGTGGAGTCGCTGGTGGAGCACCCCGAGGAACGGCTCGTGCTCGGCGGCACCCCCAACCTCACCCGCAACGTCGCGGACTTCCCCGGCTCGCTGCGCCAGGTGCTCGAAGCCCTGGAGGAACAGGTCGTCGTGCTGAAGCTGCTCGCCGCGGCGCGCAACCCCGGTGCCGTCACCGTGCGGATCGGGGAGGAAAATGAGGACGAGCAGATGCGGAGCACGTCGGTCGTGTCGATCGGATACGGCTCGAACGAGGTGCTGCTGGGGGGCATGGGCGTGGTCGGCCCCACCCGGATGGACTACCCCGGGACGATCGCGGCGGTGCGCGCGGTCGCCACGTACGTGGGTCGGATTCTGTCCGGCGACTAGACTCGTGCAGGCTTTCTAGGAGGACGGCAAGACGGTGGCCAAGGACTACTACGGCATCCTCGGCGTGTCGAAGAACGCGACCGACCAGGAGATCAAGCGCGCCTATCGCAAACTCGCGCGTGAACTGCACCCCGACGTCAACCCGTCCGAGGACGCGCAGCTCAAGTTCGGCGAGGTCACGAGCGCCTACGAGGTGCTCTCGGACCCGCAGAAGCGCAAGATCGTCGACCTCGGCGGCGACCCGCTGGACACCGGGGCCGGTGCCGGAGGGCGCGACCCGTTCTCCGGGTTCGGCGGCCTCGGCGACATCATGGACGCCTTCTTCGGCGCCGCCGCCGGTGGCGCACGGGGCAGGGGTCCGCGCAGCCGGGTGCAGCCGGGGTCGGACGCGCTGCTGCGACTCAAGCTGACGCTGGAGGAGTGCGCGACCGGGATCAACAAACAGATCACGGTCGACACCGCGATCCTGTGCGACGTCTGCCGGGGAGCCGGCACGGCGAACGGCGGTAGCGTCGTCACCTGCGACACCTGCGGTGGCCAGGGCGAGGTGCAGTCGGTCCAGCGGTCGTTCCTCGGCCAGGTCGTCACGGCGCGGCCGTGCCCGACGTGCCGCGGCTACGGCGAGGTCATCAGCGACCCGTGCCAGCAGTGCAGCGGCGACGGCCGCGTGCGCGCCCGGCGCGACGTCACGGCGAAGATCCCGCCCGGCGTCGGTGACGGGATGCGCATCCGGTTGTCGGGGCAGGGCGAGGTCGGTCCCGGTGGCGGTCCGGCGGGCGACCTGTACGTCGAGGTGGACGAGGCGCCGCACGAGGACTTCGAGCGGCAGGGCAACGACCTGCACTGCCGCATCCGCGTCCCGGTGACCACGGCCGCGCTCGGCGCGACCATCCCGATGGACACCCTCGTCGACGGCGAGACCGAGGTGGAGATCGAACCGGGAACCCAGCCGAACACCGAACTGGTGATGCCGGGTCTGGGCATGCCCCGGCTGCGGTCCTCGGGCCGGGTGGACGGCCGGGGCGACCTCCACGTCCACATCGACGTGGTGGTGCCCACCAAACTCGACGACGAGCAGACCGAACTGCTGCGCGAGTTCGCCACGCTGCGGGGTGAGGAGGCACCGACACTCGGTGGCAACGGCCACAAGCCGGGCGGTCTCTTCTCCAAGCTGCGCGCCAAGAGCCGCTGACAGCACACCGTGGGCGACACGACACCTCCCGTGTTCCTCGTCCCGTCGCTGCCCGACGTCTCCGACGCCTCAGACGCAGCCACCACGGTGCTCGACGGGGAGGAGGCACACCACGCGGTCACCGTGCGGCGGCTGCGTGCGGGTGAGCGGCTGGCGCTGAGCGACGGCCGGGGCACGCTGGCCGACTGCGTGGTGGCGGCGGTGCGGCCCGGTCGCAGGCCGGCCGTGGACGTGCGGATCGAGGCCGTGCACACCGTGTCGGCCCCACCGCTGCGGGTGACGGTGGCGCAGGCCCTGGCGAAGGGCGATCGCGGCGAGCTGGCGGTGGAACTGGCGACCGAGGCCGGTGCGGACGCGGTCGTGCCGTGGCGCGCCGCCCGCAGCGTGGCCCGCTGGGACGACGGCCCCCGTGGTGAGAAGGCGCTGGCGAAGTGGCGCGCCGCCGCGCGCGCCGCGGCCAAGCAGGCGCGCCGCGCATGGGTTCCCGACGTGCCGGAGCCGGTGACCACCTCGCAGCTCGCCGAGGTGCTGGGCCGGGCCGATCTCGCGCTCGTGCTCGACGGCGGCGCGTCCCGCGCGCTGCCGGAGGTTCCGCTCCCGGCCGAGGGCGAGATCGTGCTCGTCGTCGGCCCCGAGGGCGGGGTGTCGCCCGAGGAACGTGACGCCTTCGCGGAGGCGGGGGCGCGCGGTGTCCGGTTGGGACCGACGGTGTTGCGCACCTCCACGGCGGCGGCGGTCGCGCTGGGGGCGCTGGGTGCGCTGACCGGCCGGTGGCGATAGGCCGAACGGCGGTCGCGACTGGCGCGAGCGGCACAAAGCCCGGATTTTCTGGCGACTTCGGCCCCGTCGCGGCCTCGGCGCGCTCTACCCTGTGGCACAGCCTGCGCGGGTGTGCGACCGACGTGCGGGCGATGACCCGCCGGACGTCTCCCCCCTCGGTCCGGCGGAGCCGCGGTGGCGAGTGGAGCGACCCCCAGGCTGCACCGCCCCGCGGCGCCCCACCGGCCGCGTGGGTGATGATGGACGTCGAGAGACCACAGGCCGGCGTGGGACACAGGAGGTGCCGTGAGCGAGCGCAGCGACCAGGACGACTCCGAGGCGGGCGAGGGCGCCGCGACACTGTTCGAGCGGATCATCGCCAGGGAGCTTCCCGCCGAGATCGTCCACGAGACCGCGACCACGATCGCGTTCCGCGACATCAGTCCGCAGGCCGCGACACACGTGCTGGTGGTGCCCAAGACCCGCTACCGCGACGTGGCCGAGCTGGCCGCCGCCGATCCCGCGTTGCTGGCCGACGTCGTGGCCACGGCGGCGGAGGTCGCGGCGCGGGAGGGGCTGACGGACGGTTACCGCGTGGTGTTCAACACGGGCGCCGACGCAGGACAGACGGTGTTCCACGTCCACGCCCACGTCCTCGGCGGGGAACAGCTCGGCCGGTTCGGACGTTGAACCAAGCCCGCAGGTAAACTCACCTGCCCCGACAGGGCGGATGCCGCTAGCATTGACCTGTCAAGCCCGTCGTCGACCAGCACGGAACGTGCAGAAAGCAGGCCAGAGGCCACGTGGCCGGAACCGAACCGCTGCAACCCGCCAAAGCCACCGTCGCCCAGGAGCGCTCGGCGCAGTCGAAGTTCCCGATCCCTGACGCCGCGGCGCTCGTGTTGCTCGGCTCACGTGACGAGAACCTCCGTGTCGCGGAGGAACTGCTGGACGCCGATGTGCATGTCCGGGGCAACGAAGTCACCCTCTCCGGCGCACCCGGTGACGTGGCGTTCGCCGAGCGGGTCTTCGAGGAACTGGTGACGCTGGCCCAGCGGGGTCAGCAACTCAAGCCGGACACGGTGCGGCGGACGGTGACCATGCTGTCCTCCGGCGGCTCCGAGTCCCCCGCCGACGTGCTGAGCATGAACATCCTGTCGCGGCGCGGCAGGACGATCCGGCCGAAGACGCTGAACCAGAAGCGCTACGTGGACGCGATCGACCAGCACACGGTGGTGTTCGGCATCGGTCCCGCGGGGACGGGCAAGACCTACCTCGCGATGGCCAAGGCCGTGCAGGCGCTGCAGGGCAAGCAGGTCACCCGCATCATCCTGACGCGGCCGGCCGTGGAGGCGGGTGAGCGGCTGGGCTACCTGCCCGGAACGCTCTACGAGAAGATCGATCCGTATCTGCGCCCGCTCTACGACGCGCTGCACGACATGGTGGACCCGGAGTCGATCCCGCGGCTCATGCAGGCGGGCACCATCGAGATCGCCCCGCTCGCGTACATGCGCGGGCGCACGCTCAACGACGCGTTCATCATCCTCGACGAGGCCCAGAACACCACTCCCGAGCAGATGAAGATGTTCCTCACCCGGCTCGGGTTCGGGTCCAAGATCGTGGTGACCGGCGACATCACGCAGGTCGACCTGCCGACCGGCCAGCGCAGCGGGTTGCGCGTCGTGCGCGACATCTTGGAGGGCGTCGGCGACCTCAACTTCACCACGCTGACCAGTCACGACGTGGTGCGCCACCGGCTCGTGGGCGACATCGTGGACGCCTACGAGAAGTGGCAGGCCACGCAGGACAACCCCGGCGAATCCGACAAGGGCAACGGGCGGGGCGGCCGGTGAGCATCGAGATCGCCAACGAGTCCGGTGTCGACGTCGACGAGACCTCCATCGTGGCGGCGGCGCGGTTCGCGCTCGACCGCATGGAGGTCAGCCCGCTGGCGGAGCTGTCCGTGGTGCTGGTGACCCTGGACGTCATGGAGGAGCTGCACGAGCGCTGGATGGACCTTCCGGGGCCCACCGACGTGATGGCGTTTCCCATGGACGAGCTGGAGGCGGGCCGCAGGCCGGACGCGGTGGAGTCGTCTCCCGCGTTGCTGGGCGACATCGTGCTGTGCCCCGGGTTCGCGCGCGAGCAGGCGCGCAAGGCCGGGCATCCGCTGCTGGACGAACTGCACCTGCTGACCGTGCACGGGGTGCTGCACCTGCTCGGCTACGACCACGCGGAGGCCGAGGAGGAGCGGGAGATGTTCGCGTTGCAGAAGAGCATTCTCGCCGAGTTCCGGGACACCCTGGCCGCCGCGCTCCGGCAGGACGTGCAACGGACCAACGACGACCGGCTACTGGGCGCGGCGGGACTCGACAGAAGGCCTGACTCGGAGACATCGTGACTTCTTCGGCCACGCTGCTGGTCGTGGCGGTGCTGCTCGTGTTCCTGGGGGGCGTGTTCGCGGCGGCGGATGCGGCGATCTCCACGGCCTCGCTGGCGCGGGCCGAGGGCCTGGAACGACTGGGCAGGACCGGCTCGCGCCAACTGATCACGGTGATCGGCGAACGCAGCCGGCACATCAACCTGCTGTTGCTGTTGCGCATGGGGTGCGAGCTCACGGCGACGGTGCTGGTGACCGTGGTGGCGCTGCGCTGGATCGACCCCGACTGGCTGGCGGTGCTGATCACCGCGCTCGCCATGGCGGTGGTCAGCTACGTCGTCGTCGGAGTGGGGCCCCGCACGATCGGCAGGCAGCATCCGTACCGGGTGGGACTCGCCGTCGCCGGGCCCGTGCGGGTGCTGGGCACCGTGCTGGGGCCGCTGAGCAAGCTGCTGATCGTGGTCGGCAACGCGATCACGCCCGGCAAGGGGTTCCGCGAGGGGCCGTTCACCAGTGAGACCGAGCTGCGGGAGCTGGTGGACCTCGCGCAGGAGCGCGGCGTGGTGGGCACCGACGAGCGCGAGATGATCCACTCGGTCTTCGAGTTGGGGGACACGGTGGCCCGCGAGGTCATGGTGCCGCGCACGGAGATCGTGTGGATCGAGCGGAACAAGACCGTGCGGCAGGCGCTGGCCCTGTCGATCCGGACGGGCTTCACCCGGATTCCGGTGATCGACGAGTCCGTGGACGACATCGTCGGCGTGGTCAACCTCAAGGATCTCGTCCGCGCCTCCATCGCCGAGGGCGGCACCGGCCGCGAGGTGGCCGACCTGATGACGCCGGCCGACTTCGTGCCCGACTCCAAGCGGCTCGACAGCCTGCTCAAGCACATGCAGGTCTCCCGCCACCACCTCGCGATCGCCGTGGACGAGTACGGTGGCACGGCCGGTCTCGTGACCATCGAGGACGTCCTGGAGGAGATCGTCGGGGAGATTACCGACGAGTCCGACACCGACGAACGACCCCCGGTGGAGCACGTCGACGACCACGTGGTGCGGGTCTCCGCGCGGCTGGGCGTCGGTGACCTGGGCGAACTGTTCGGCGTGGACCTCTCCGAGCACGACGTGGAGACGGTCGGCGGGCTGCTCGCGCAGCGCCTGGGCCGGGTGCCGCTGCCCGGGGCCGAGGCCGAGATCGACGGCCTGCGGCTGCGCGCCGAGGGCGGCAAGGACCGGCGCGGGCGGATGCGGATCACCACCGTCGTGGTGCGGGCCGCGGACGGCCGCCGCATCGGGCCCGGCACCCCGCCCGCCGAGGGCCGGGACGACGAAGACGAGCGCGACAGGAGAGTGGAGCATGCCTGACCTCGACCCCGAGGACGAGAAGATCGTCATCCTCGCGCGTTCGGCGCGCGCGAGGACACAGGCGGCCGAGGGCGCGGCCGTGCGGGACACCGACGGCCGCACGTACGCGGCGACGACGGTGGAGCTGCCCTCGCTGCGGCTGACGGCGTTGCAGGCCGCGGTCGCGGCGGCCGTGTCCAGCGGCGCCGAGGGGCTTGAGGCGGCGGCCGTGGTCACGGACTTCCCGTTGGTGCAGGGCTGCTCGGTGCAGGCGGTCCGCGACCTCACGGAGAGCGCGCCGATCCTGCGGGCCGACCCGGCCGGCACCGTGCAGGAGACGCTGCGGTGAGTGAGAGCGAACATCGCTCGGGTTTCGCGTGCTTCGTCGGACGGCCGAACGCGGGCAAGTCCACCCTGACCAACGCGCTGGTGGGGTCCAAGGTCGCCATCACGTCGAGCAAGCCACAGACCACCCGGCACGCCATCCGCGGCATCGTCCACCGCGACGACGCGCAGCTCATCATCGTGGACACCCCGGGACTGCACCGGCCCCGCACGTTGCTGGGGGAGCGGCTCAACGACGTCGTGCGCGCCACGTGGTCGGAGGTCGACGTCGTCGGCTTCTGCGTGCCCGCGGACGAGAAGGTCGGTCCCGGTGACCGGTTCATCGCGCAGGAGCTGTCGAAGATCGCCCGGCGTACTCCGGTGCTGGGCATCGTGACGAAGACCGACCTCGTCGGCAAGGAGCAGGTCGCCAAGCAGTTGCTCGCGCTGCAGGACGTCATGGACTTCGCCGACCTCGTTCCCGTGTCGGCCGTCGAGTCCTACCAGGTGGACACGCTGGCCGACCTGCTGGTGACGCACCTTCCGGAAGGCCCGGAGCTGTACCCGGACGGCGACCTCACCGACGAACCCGAGCAGACGCTCGTGGCGGAACTGATCCGCGAGGCCGCGCTGGAGGGCGTGCGCGACGAGCTGCCCCACTCCATCGCGGTCACGATCGAGGAGATGTTCCCGCGTGAGGGCAGGGACGACCTCGTCGACATCTACGCGCACCTCTACGTCGAGCGCACCAGTCAGCGCGGGATCGTGCTCGGGCACCGGGGCGGCAGGCTCAAGGACGTGGGGGCGCGGGCGCGGCAGCAGATCGAGGCGCTGCTCGGCAGCAAGGTGTACCTCGACCTGCACGTCAAGGTGGCCAAGGACTGGCAGCGCGACCCGAGGCAACTCCGCAGGCTCGGTTTCTGACACCACCCCGCCACGCGCTGTGAGCGCCCGGCGGTTGCGCGGGCGACGGACCACCGTCGTGGGACGATGGAGTCGTGAGTCTGTATCGGGACACCGGCGTGGTGCTGCGGGTCCACAAGCTCGGTGAGGCCGACCGCATCATCACCCTGCTCACCCGCCGCCACGGCAAGGTTCGCGCCGTGGCCAAGGGGGTGCGGCGGACGACGTCCCGGTTCGGTGCGCGGCTGGAGCCGTTCGGCCATGTCGACGTCCAGCTCTACACGGGCCGCACGCTCGACGTCATCACCCAGGTCGAGACCGTGGACGCGTTCGCGCTCCCGCTCGTCGGCGACTACCAGCGCTACACCGCAGCCAGCGCCATCACCGAGACCGCGGACCGGCTCACGGCGGAGGAGGGCGAGCCGGTGCTGAAGCTGTACCTGCTGGCGGTCGGGGCGTTGCGGGCGCTCGCGGAGGGGCGCCGGGACGCCTCGTTCGTCCTCGACGCCTTCCTGCTGAGGTCCATGGCGTGGGCCGGGTGGGCTCCGGCGATCACCGAGTGCGCCCGGTGCGGGCAGCCGGGCCCGCACGGCGCGTTCAACGTCCAGGCTGGCGGGTCGCTGTGCCCCCGTTGCCGCGTTCCCGGCTCGGTCCACCCCGCACCCGAGGCGCTGGTGCTGCTCGCCGCGCTGCTGCACGGTGACTGGGAGACCGCCGAGCACACCACCCAGGGGGTGCGGCGCGATGTCAGCGGGCTCGTCGCCGCGCACCTGCAGTGGCATCTCGAACGCCAGCTGCGGTCGCTGCCGCTCGTGGAACGCCGTGCCCGTGAGGCGCCGATCGCCGACACGTTAGGGTCGGTGCCGGTGTCCGGCGAGACGGAGGTAACGAGTGCGGCGCAGGGGACGCGAAGCCGCGAAAGCGCACGAGGAGCTACGGGAGCCTGAACCGCACCCGTCCGGTGCGCGGCCGCCTGCCATCCCGCCCGAGCTGGTGCCGAACCACGTGGCGCTGGTGATGGACGGCAACGGCCGCTGGGCCAACCAGCGCGGGCTGCCACGGATCGAGGGACACAAGCGCGGCGAGGCCGTGATGATCGACGTGGCCAGCGGCGCCGTGGAACTCGGCGTCAAGTGGCTGTCGGTGTACGCGTTCTCGACCGAGAACTGGAAGCGCAGTCCCGACGAGGTCCGCTTCCTGATGGGCTTCAACCGCGACACGATCCGCAGGCAGGTGGACTACCTGGGCTCCATCGGGGTGCGCATCCGCTGGGCCGGGCGCACACCCCGGTTGTGGCGCAGTGTCATCAAGGAGTTGCAGGACGCGGAGGAGAAGACCCGCGACAACACGCTGCTGAACATGACGATGTGCGTCAACTACGGTGGGCGCGCCGAACTCGGCGACGCCGCACGGCGAATCGCCAGGCTCGCCGCCGAAGGCAAGATCAACCCGGACAAGGTGGACGATCGGATGCTCGCGAAGTATCTGTACCAGCCCGAGATGCCGGACGTGGACCTGTTCCTGCGCCCGTCGGGTGAGTTGCGCACGTCGAACTTCATGCTGTGGCAGTCCGCCTACGCCGAGTTCGTCTTCCAGGACACGCTCTTTCCCGACTTCGATCGCACGCAGCTGTGGCAGGCGTGCCTGGAGTACGCGAAACGCGATCGCCGGTTCGGGGCCGCGGTGGACGCGGCGGGTGGTCGGCCATGACGTCGGAGGCCGCTGACACCGCGGCACTGCTGACGTCGGCCCGGCACGCGCTGGAGCGCTACCTGGAGGTGCGGGTCGACGACGACGGCACGCTGACGTTCTCCCACGCCGACGTGCCGTGCGTGGTGCAGGCGATGCGGCTGGCCGAGGGGCTGTCCGTGCTGAGCCTGACCTGCGTGATCGCCTGGGATCTGCCCGACCAGCCCGAACTGGCCGCGACGGTGGCGGAGCGTGCGGGTCAGGGATTGTTCGGCACCCTGGGCATCGTCCACACCGAGCGGGGACTCGATCTCACGCTGCGCTACGCGTTCCCGGCGGACGGCCTCGACGAGGCCGCACTGGGCACGCTGCTGATGCTCGTGGTGTCCACGGCGTCCCAGGTTCGCTCCGAGCTGCTGGGGGCATGAGCGACGGCACCGCGGCGCCGGTCGAGCCGCGACGGCGGGGGCCGCTCACCTCGGTCGAGGTGCTGTGCGTGGTGCTGCTCGTGGCCATCGTCGGGCAGTCGTGGCTGGCGTCGGTGCTTGACGTTCCCGCGTTGCGGACCGCAGCCACGGTGTTCGTGGCGGTGTGCGTCCAGGCGCTGCCCTTCCTGGTGCTCGGTGTGCTCATCAGCGGTGCGCTCGCCGCGTTCGTGCCGGCGAAAGCACTGCGAGCGGTGTTGCCGCGCAGGCAGTCCGCCGCCGTCGGCGTGGCCGGTCTCTCGGGGATCGCGCTGCCGGGCTGTGAGTGCGCGTCGGTGCCGGTGGCCCGCCGCCTGATCGGGCAGGGCGTGGCACCCGCGGCGGCGTTGACGTTCCTGCTGGCCGCCCCGGCCGTGAACCCCGTCGTGCTCGTGGCGACGGCGGTGGCCTTCCCCGGTGAGCCCGGCATGGTGGTGGCGCGGTTCGTGGCCTCGCTGGCGACGTCGGTGTTCATGGGACTGCTGTGGTTGCGGTTCGGCAGGCTGGAGTGGATCGCCGAGCGGGTGCTGCGGCGGGTGCCCGAGACGGGCGGGAGCCGGTGGGCCACCTTCGCCGAGACCGCGCGTGCCGATCTCATCGACGCGGGCGGTTTCCTGGTGCTGGGCGCGCTGGTGTCGGCACTGCTCGGGGTACTGGTGCCGCCCTCGTGGTTCGGCGCGCTGTCCGACGACCTCGTGCTCGGTGTCCTGGTGATGGCCGTACTGGCGGTGGTGCTCTCGTTGTGCAGCGAGGCCGACGCGTTCGTGGCGGCCTCGCTGGCGCCCGTGCCGCTGCTGCCGAAGCTCGTGTTCCTCGTGGTGGGGCCCGCCGTGGATCTCAAGTTGTTCGCGTTGCAGGCGGGGACGTTCGGCAGGGCGTTCGCGTTGCGGTTCGCTCCCGCGACGTTCGTCGTCGCGGTGGGGTGCGCACTCGTGGCGGGTTCGCTGCTGCTGGGAGGGGACTGATGCGGCGCGAGACCCAGAACCTGCTGCTGGTGCTGCTCGGCGGGGCGCTGCTGAAGATCGCGCTCACTGGCGACTACCTCCGTTACGTCAAGCCGTCGCACCAGCCGTGGCTGTTCGGTGCGGCGGCGGTGCTGCTCGGGCTCGGGCTGGTGGCGATCGGCCGTGACATCGTGCGCGCCCGCGCGCACGCCCCGGCGTCCGGCGACGGGCCTCATGGCGAGCACCACGAGCACCACGAGCACCACGAGCACCACGAGCACAGTCACGACGCCCGGCCCGCGTGGCTGCTGCTGTTGCCGGTGCTGGCCGTCTTCCTCGTCGCACCGCCCGCACTCGGAGCGGACTCGGTGAGGCGCGACGCCGAGGCCGGAGTGGTGCAGGGCGGTCGCGAGCCGGCGTCGCCGTTCCCGCCGCTGCCGCGCGGGAAGGTGGTCCCGCTGTCGGTGACGGAGTTCGTCACCAGAGCGGGCTGGGACTCCGCGCACAGCCTGGCGGGGCGCACGGTGTCGCTCACGGGTTTCGTCGTCCACGGCGAGGGAGGCACGATGCTCGCGCGCCTGGTCATCGGCTGCTGCGCGGCGGACGCCTCGGCGGTCCGGGTGCGGCTGGCGGGACCCGCCGCGGCCGAGCTTCGAGACACTCCCGACGACACGTGGCTCACCGTCACCGGGACCGTGGTTCCCGGGACGGCCACGGCCGACACCGGATACCGTCCCCATCTCACGGTCCGCACGGCGCGGGAAGTCGCCGCACCTGCGGATCCGTACGAGTACTGAACCCGTGAACTGGTCTCGATCACTCGACCGGATGTACATTGACCATGGTGTAGCTCAACCGCGCTACGCTCGCACTACACGTCGGGAAGGGGCTGTCGTGGCATCCAGTACGTCATTCCGGATCAGCACGAAAGCGAAGGAAACGTTGGCGAAGCGAGCGCAACGCGAAGGAATCAGTGCGACCGCACTGCTCGAGCGACTCATCGTCGAAGGAGTGGACCAGCTTGATCATCCGGGGATCGTGTTCCGAGGCCCGGTGCATGACCGCCGAGCTGCCTTGGTCGCCGGGCCGGATGTGTGGGAGGTGATATCGCGGCTACAGGAACTACGGGGAGCTGAGGAAGAACGAATCGCAGTGCTCAGCGAAGAGACCGAGTTGCATCCCCGGGTAATCCGGATCGCCCTCGACTACGCGGTGGAGCACGTCGAGGAGATTCAGGGCCGGATCGAACGTAACCGGGAGTTGGCGGAGCGCAGTCGCCTTGCTTCGGAGCGGCGCGGGGAGCTCATCGCTTGAGCGCGTTCTTGATCGATGAGATGTTCCCGCCTGCCACAGTGCGCTTTCTCCGCGAGAACTTCGAGCGTGACGCGGTGCATGTGTTCGAGCGTGGGCTGCGTTCGGAGGCCGATTTCGTCGTGGCGGCTACGGCCCGGGCGGAAGGGCGTGCCGTGGTCACGGAGAATGTGGCTGACTTCGTGGGGGAACGTGATCTGGTGCTCGTCTTCGTGCTGAAAAGTCAGCTGCCGCAGGGATCCGGACTAGCCAAAGCACTCGCGGACTTGCTCGACAAGTGGGTCCGCGAGAACCCCACGCCGTACCAGGGGCCACACTGGCCCCGCGCCTGAGGTCGGCCCTACCTGGTCGCGGCGCAGGTCGCGCAGGTGCCGACGATCTCCACCGTGTGCCGGATGTCCGAGAACCCGTTGCCCGAGGCGATGCGCTCGGCCCAGCGTTCGACCGTGGGGCCCTCCACCTCGACGGTGTAGCCGCAGTGGCGGCACACCAAGTGGTGGTGATGATGGGCCGAGCACTGCCGGTAGACCGCCTCGCCGGAGTCGGTGCGCAGCACGTCGATCTCCCCGGCCTCGGACAGCGACTGCAGGGTGCGGTAGACGGTGGTCAGCCCGATGCCCTCGCCGCGCTTGCGCAGTTCGTCGTGCAGTTCCTGCGCCGAGCGGAAGTCATCCATCTCGGTGAGCAGATCCACCACGGCGGCACGCTGCCGGGTGGACCTGCGCCCCGGAACGGGGGCCCTGCTGTGGGTGTCGGTTGTGCTCATACCGGCTGCGCTTCCTCCTGCACGTGTGCGACGGCGTCGACCACGATGTGCGCCAGATGGTCGTCCACCAAGTGGTACACCACCTCGCGTCCCCGCCGTTCACCGTGTACCACCCCGGTCGCCTTCAGCACCCGAAGGTGTTGACTGATCAGTGGTTGCGTCACGTCGAGCGCCTCCACCAGTTCGTGGACGCAGCGCGGGGCGTGGTGCAGTTGGAGCACGATCGCGATGCGCACGGGCGCGGCCAGCGCCCGCAGAAGTTCACCCGCATCGGTGAGGGTCGCGGCCGGTGGCGGCGCGGTGACGGCCGGTGGCTGTCGCGTGGGGGAGTGCTCCTGTTGTTCGCCCAGGTCAGCGGGGTCGGGCGAGCCCGAACGCGCCGCTTCGGAACTCGCCGTCGCCATGTCGTTCTCCCGCTCTGATCATCCTGCGGTGTCCGGGGAATGCTCTAGCATTCTAGTGCTCATCCGCCAGCGATGATCCCGTGAGCGGGAAGGAGCCGACCGGCGAGGGGGAAGCGTGAGTGGTGTGGTGTCGACGCTGAGGGCCGCGACGGCGATGACCGTGCTGGCGCCCGTGTTCGTCCCGGCGCCCGCCGTGGCCGATCCGGCCGCAGTCGATCCCGACACGGGGCCGGTGGCGTATGCCAACGCCGCGTCGCTGGCCGTGACCGACGACGGCTACGGCGCGCGCGGTGGTTCCGTCATCAGCGAGACCCAGCGCTCCCCGGTCACGCCCGGGTCGTCCCGGTTGGGGCCCGCCAGGTCCGCGGTGCCCGGATCGGACGGCGAACGCGCCGCCGTGGGCCCGCACTACCGGCTGGCCATCGAAGGCCACGACGTCACGGCCACGCTGCGCGACCGGCGGGTGCCCGCGGCCGAGGCCCGTGCGGACTTCGTGCTGACCGACCGGGCGGCGGAGGCGGAGCCGGTGGTGCTGTCGTTCGAGTCCTCGGTGACGGCGGTCGAATGCTCGTCGGCCGAGGACGTCACAGCCGAAGCCACGGCGGCACGCCTGTCGATGCTCGATGCCGACGGTGACCTCACGCCGGTCGAACCGCCCCGGGCGGGCGACGAGGTGCGCAGGCGCGACCTCCCGTTCGGCCCACCCGGCGAGATCGCCGACGACGAGCGCGCCACGTCGGACATCACCGTCCGCCGGGTCGACGACTACGAGCAGCTGCTGCGGCAGGACCAGTGGCGCGACGGTGACGTCACCGCCGCGTCCGGCTGGCTCGTCGAGATCGACACGCACGTGTGGCGTGCGGACGGCGACGGGAGTGGCCTGCTCGACCTGCCGGGGCTCGGGCACGCCGGGGACACCGAAAACGCCGAGGATGCCGAGTCGGCGCCGGTGCGCACGATCGAGACGACTCTCGTGCTGGGCGGGGTGAGTTGCTCGGTTCCCTCCGGGTTCGTGCGCCACGGGGGCGGTGGAGCCGAACCCGGAGCGCCTGCGCCGTCGGTGCCCGTGACCATCCCGGCCGGTGCGGGCGCGCCCGTCGAGGCACGAAGCGCCGGCACCGACACCGGCACGGGTCCGTCCGGCGCGTCCGGAGCGTGGTGGGGAGCGGCGTTGCTGGGTGCCGGTGCCCTCTTCGGCGGTGCGGCACTGGTGCTGGCCCGGCGGGCGAGCTCGGTGCGCGGCGGGTCATGAGCGCGAACGGGGCCTCGCCGGTGTGGCTGCGGAGGGTGGCCACCCTGCTCGCGGTGTTCGCCGTGCTCGCGACCACGGCGGGTGTGGCGGTGCTGCGCAGTGGTGCGACATCCGAAGCGGGGCCGCCCTCGCCGGTAACCGAGTTTCGTGCGAGCGTTCCCGCCGAAGCGGGCGAACCGGCGGCCGAGCCCGACCCCGCTCCGACCTCGCGGCCCACGGGGCCCGCCGAGCCGCCCCCGGACACGCCTCAGCCTCCGGGCACCGTGCGGCTGGCCGACGGCGACACGGCGGGGCTCGTGCGCACGCGGCTCACCGGCGACGGCACGCTGCCGATCCCGCCGGGGACCGCGGATGTCGCCTGGTGGGGAGCGGAGGTCGGCGCCGAACGCGGTGTCTCCCTGCTCGCCGGGCATGTCGGCTGGCACGGCGCCGACGGCTCGTTCGCGGCGTTGTGGCGGCACCGGCCCGGCGACGAGGTCACCGTGCGCGACACGGCCGACCGGCCCTGGACCTACCGGGTGGCGGCGGTCCGGACGCTGCACAAGACCGACCTCGGCGCCCACGCCCCCGACCTGTTCCGCCAGGACGGCCCCCACCGGTTGGTGCTCGTCACCTGTGGGGGCGACTACCTCGGCGGCACGGACGGCTACTCCGACAACCTCGTCGTCACCGCCACGCCGGTGAGCACGCCCTGAGCCGGTCCATCCCCACCGGAGCCGCGCGGGGTCTCGCCGGATACGCTGTGGGTTCAGAGCAGAACAGCCCAAATCCGGATGCCTTCGGAGCGTGGAGTGCCCGCCAACAGCATTGAGACCGTCGTCAACCTGTGCAAACGTCGTGGCTTCGTCTTCCCCTCGGGGGAAATCTACGGCGGTACCCGGTCGGCGTGGGACTACGGACCGCTCGGCGTCGAGCTGAAGGACAACATCAAGCGCCAGTGGTGGAAAGCCATGGTGCAGAACCGCGAGGACGTCGTCGGTATCGACTCGTCGGTGATCCTCCCGCGCCAGGTGTGGGTGGCCTCGGGGCACGTGAACGCCTTCAACGACCCGCTCGTGGAGTGCCTGGCGTGCCATCGCCGGTTCCGCTCCGACCAGCTCGCCGAGGACTACGCCGAGCGTACGGGCACCGAGGTCGACGAGAGCGACCTGTCCGACGTGCCGTGCCCGAACTGCGGCAATCGCGGCCAGTACACCGAGCCGCGCGAGTTCAACATGATGCTCAAGACCCACCTCGGTCCGGTGGAGTCCGAGGAGGGGCTGCACTACCTGCGGCCCGAGACGGCGCAGGGCATCTTCGTCAACTTCCTCAACGTGCAGACGACGTCGCGCAAGAAGCCGCCGTTCGGCATCGGCCAGATCGGCAAGTCGTTCCGCAACGAGATCACCCCGGGCAACTTCATCTTCCGCACCCGCGAGTTCGAGCAGATGGAGATGGAGTACTTCGTCGAGCCCGGGGAGGACGAGACCTGGCACCAGTACTGGATCGACACCCGTACCGACTGGTACACCGACCTCGGGGTGCGGCGCGAGAACCTGCGGCACTACGAGCACCCCAAGGAGAAGCTGTCGCACTACGCGAAGCGCACGGTCGACATCGAGTACCGGTTCGGCTTCTCCTCGGGACAGGAGTGGGGTGAGCTGGAGGGCATCGCCAACCGCACCGACTTCGACCTCACCACGCACTCGAACCACTCCGGCGTGGATCTGTCGTACTTCGACCAGGCGTCGGGGCAGCGCTACCGGCCGTTCGTGATCGAACCCGCCGCCGGGGTGGGTCGTCCCATGATGGCGTTCCTGCTCGACGCCTACACCGAGGACGAGGTGCCCAACGCCAAGGGCGGGGTGGACAAGCGCACCGTGCTCAAGCTCGACCCGCGACTCGCGCCGTACAAGGTGGCGGTGCTGCCGTTGTCCCGGAACTCGGATCTGACGCCGAAGGCCCGTGACGTCGCGGCGATGCTGCGCAAACACTGGAACACGGACTTCGACGACGCGCAGTCGATCGGCAAGCGCTACCGCAGGCAGGAGGAGATCGGCACGCCGTTCTGCGTGACCGTCGACTTCGACACGCTGGACGACCACGCGGTGACGGTGCGCGAGCGCGACACGATGGCGCAGGAGCGTGTCGCGATCGACAAGCTCGAGTCCTACCTTGCCGCGCGGTTGGTCGGCTGCTGAGGTGGCCCCGTCGATGCGGAAGTGGCTGCGGCGGACCGTCGTCGGCGTCGTCCTCGTGGGGATGCTGGTGGTCGGCGGCACGGCGTTCCGGGTGTGGCACGTGGCGCGCGCCGACGAGCGCCCCACGGTGGACGCCATCGTGGTGCTCGGCGCCGCGCAGTACAACGGCACGCCCTCGGAGGTCTTCCAGGCCCGGCTCGACCACGCCAGGGAGCTGCACGAGCAGGGCGTCGCCGACGTTATCGTCACGACGGGGGGATCGCGTGAGGGTGATGCCTTCACCGAGGCGGAGGCCGGGGCGAACTGGCTGCGCGAGCGGGGGGTCGGTGACGAGTCGCTCGTGGTCGTGAGCGAGGGAAGCGACACGCTGCGATCGGTGCGGGCGGCGGCCGACCGGGTCCGCGAACGCGGTGGCAGCGAGGTCGTCGTCGTCAGCGATCCGTGGCACTCGCTGCGGTCGGCGATCATGGCGGAGGACGCCGGGTTGTCGGTGTGGACCTCGCCCACGCACTCCGGCCCCATCGTGCAGACCCGCACCACCCAGGCCCGCTACATCATGCGGGAGACCGCCGCGCTGCTCTACTACCGGTTGTCCAAGAACCCGGCCGACCAGATCGGCGGACTCGGTCTCTGACCGACAGTGACGTCACTCGAAGGTGTGACGTCACTGTCCCACCGTCTGGGAGTCGTTGGGACGGGCGCCGACACGTGATTAGCGTCGGTGGGGACGGTGGCCGCCCCGGCCAAGCCGTGTCCGACCGAGTGCGAAGGAGCGTGTGGGATGACCGACGGCTGGTCGTTCGAGACCAAGCAGATTCACGCGGGAGCGGAGCCCGATCCCGCGACCGGGGCCCGCGCCACGCCGATCTACCAGACCACCTCGTACGTCTTCCGCGACAGCCAGCACGGGGCCGACCTGTTCAGCCTCGCCGAGCCCGGCAACATCTACACGCGGATCATGAACCCGACCCAGGACGTCCTGGAGCAGCGCGTCGCCTCGCTGGAAGGCGGCGTGGCGGCGCTGGCGTTCGCGTCCGGCTCGGCCGCCACCACGGCGGCGGTGCTGAACCTGGCCGGCGCGGGTGACCACGTGGTGGCCAGCCCCGCCCTCTACGGCGGCACCTACAACCTGTTCAACTACACGCTGCCGAAGTTCGGGATCGAGGTCACCTTCCTGTCCGATCAGGACGATCTCGACGGCTGGCGTGCCGCAGCGCGGCCGAACACCAAGCTGTTCTTCGCCGAGGCGCTGGCCAATCCCGGCAGCAACGTGCTCGACATCCGTGGCGTGGCCGACGTCGCGCACGACGTCGGCGTGCCGCTGGTGGTGGACAACACCATCCCGACGCCCTACCTCCTGCGGCCCCTCGACCACGGAGCCGACGTGGTCGTCCACTCCGCGACCAAGTACCTGGGCGGGCACGGCACGACCGTGGCCGGGGTGCTCGTGGACGGGGGCACGTTCGACTTCGGTGCGCACCCGGAACGCTTCCCCGGTTTCACCGAGCCCGACCCCAGCTACAACGGGCTCAGGTACTGGGAGGCGCTGGGCCCGGGTGCCTTCGCCGCGAAGGCCCGCGTGCAACTGCTGCGCGACACGGGCGCGGCCATCGCCCCGCTGAACAGCTTCCTCATCCTGCAGGGCATCGAGACCCTGTCGCTGCGCATGGAGCGGCACGTCGCCAACGCGACCGCGCTGGCCGAGTGGCTGGAGCAGCGGGACGAGGTGGAGACCGTCTACTACGCGGGCCTGCCGTCGAGCCCGCACCACGCGGCGGCGCGGAAGTACCTGCCGCGCGGCGCCGGGGCGGTGTTGTCGTTCGACCTGCGTGGTGGGGTGGCCGCTGGCCGGGCGTTCGTCGACGGCACGAGCCTGCACAGCCAGCTCGCGAACATCGGCGACGTGCGCAGCCTGATCGTGCATCCGGCCAGCACGACGCACAGCCAGCTCAACCCGGACGAGCAGCGGGCCAGCGGTGTGACGCCCGGCCTGGTGCGCCTGGCGGTGGGGCTGGAGGGCCTGGAGGACCTCAAGGCCGACCTCGAATCCGGGTTCAGGGCGGCGAAGGCCGCTCAGTGACCTCACCGGGCAGTACCGGTCTCCCGCCCGCCACCGGTGCGTGGCAGGCGGGAGACCCGGTGGGCAGGCGGCAGTGGTTGCGCCCCGACGGCGCGGTGCGGCTGGAGTCGGGCGCGCTGCTGCCCGAGGTCGTGCTCGCCTACGAGACGTGGGGCACGCTGGCCGCCGACGGGTCGAACGCGGTGCTGATCGAGCACGCGCTCACCGGCGACTCCCATGCCGCCGGCGAGGTGGAGCCCGGTCATCCCAGCCCCGGCTGGTGGGACGGGCTGATCGGGCCCGGCCGCGCCCTCGACACCGACGAGTTGTTCGTCGTGGTGTCCAACGTGCTGGGTGGCTGCCAGGGTTCGACGGGACCGGCGTCGCTCGCGCCCGACGGCGGGCACTGGGGGAGCCGGTTCCCCCGGGTGACGATCCGCGACCAGGTGTCGGTGGAGGTGGCGCTCGCCGACGCGCTCGGCATCGAGCGGTGGGCCGCGGTGCTCGGCGGGTCGATGGGGGGCATGCGCGCGCTGGAGTGGGCGGTGATGCGCCCCGAGCGCGTGCGTGCGCTGCTGGTGTTCGCGAGCCCGGCCGCGGCGTCGGCCGACCAGATCGCCTGGGCGTCTCCGCAGCTCCACGCGATCCTCGCCGACGCGAACTGGCGGGGCGGCGACTACCACGCGGCAGGGCCCGGCGAGGGCCCGCACCGGGGGCTGGGGGTGGCGCGCCGCATCGCCCACGCCACCTATCGCAGTGAGCTGGAACTGGACCGGCGATTCGGCCGCAGGCCGCAGGACGGGGAGGACCCCGCCTCGGGCGGCCGGTTCGCCGTCGAGTCCTATCTCGATCACCACGCCGACAAGCTGGTTCGCCGGTTCGACGCCGCCAGCTACGTCTGGCTGACCCGCTCGATGAACGGTCACGACGTCGGCCGCGACCGGGGCGGTGTCGCCGAGGCACTCGCGCGGGTGCGGGCCCGCACGATCGCGGTCGGTGTGGACTCGGACCGGCTCTACCCGCCGGCTCAGGTGCGCGCCCTCGCCGACGGCATCCCGGGAGCCCGCTACGCCGAACTGGCGTCGCCGTACGGGCACGACTCGTTCCTCATCGAGACCGAGCAGGTCGCCGCCCTGGTCAAGGACCTGCTGAAGTGAGTCGTCGAACGTGAGCAGCCGTGTCCGCAGCCTACGTAGCCGTGTTCGCAATCCGCGTAGCCGCGCAGGTCGGCTCTCTTGACAGCGGCGCCGGGCTGGTCACCGTAGTCCGGCTCCTCGCAAGCTGAGCACGCGGTCATCGTCGGAGCGCGCCGTAAGCTTGCACGGCATGGGCTACACCTCGCACGACCTCCAGCGGCGCTTCGCCGAACGGCCCAAGGGGTCCGCGCTGCCCGGCGCGCACGGTGACGGGAGGACGCCGTTCGCGCGCGACCGGGCGCGGGTGCTGCATTCCGCCGCGTTGCGCACCCTCGCCGGGAAGACGCAGGTGGTGGGCCCCGGTGAGGGCGCTGAGGTCAGCGGCGTCCCGCGTACGCGGCTCACGCACTCGTTGGAGGTCGCCCAGATCAGCCGGGGGATCGCCACCGATCTCGGCGCGGACGCCGATCTCTGTGACACCGCGGGACTCGCCCACGACATCGGTCATCCGCCGTTCGGCCACAACGGGGAGGCCGCGCTCGACGAGGCGGCGCGGGCCTGCGGAGGCTTCGAGGGCAACGCGCAGACGTTGCGCATCCTGACGCGGCTGGAGCCGAAGGTGCTGGGGGAGTGCGGCGAGCCGTACGGGCTGAACCTCACGCGTGCCGGGCTCGACGCGGCGATGAAGTACCCGTGGCCCCGGCGCGACGGGCAGCGCAAGTTCGGCGTCTACGCCGACGACCTGGCCGCGTTCACCTGGGTGCGCGAGGGCGCGCCGGAGGGCCGCGTGTGCCTGGAGGCGCAGATCATGGACTGGGCCGACGACGTCGCGTACTCGGTCCACGACGTCGAGGACGGCGTGCTCGCGGGGCGGATCTCGCTGCCGGTACTCACCGAGCGCGCGGAGCGGGAGGCGCTGGCCGCGCTGGCGGCCGAACACTTCTGCACGCTGCCCGTGGCGACGGTCGAGGGCGCCGCCGTCGCGTTGCTCTCGCTGCCCGCGCTGGCCGAGCTGGTGCGCAGGCCCTACGACGGCTCGCCCGGCGCGCAGGCGGCGCTCAAGTCGCTGACGAGTGAACTGGTGGGCCGGTTCGTGTCGGCGGCGGTCACCGGTACCCGCGCCGAGTACGGAGACGGGCCGCTGACCCGCTACGCCG
Organism: Saccharomonospora piscinae; assembly: GCF_005862235.1. Lineage (GTDB taxonomy): Bacteria > Actinomycetota > Actinomycetes > Mycobacteriales > Pseudonocardiaceae > Saccharomonospora > Saccharomonospora piscinae. The sequence goes on from NZ_VCEK01000004.1 coordinate 529,306, forward strand.
CGAGCCTGGCCGTGCCCGACCAGGTGGCCGCCGAGGTGGCGCTGCTGAAGGCGCTCGCCCTCCGCTACGTGATGAGCGACCGGCGGCGGCGCGCGGTGCAGGAAGGGCAGCGAAGGTTGCTGGCCGAGCTGGTGGAGGTGCTGCCGCTGCGGGCACCCGACGTGCTCGACGCCGGTTTCCGCCCCGCGTGGCTGGCGGCGGCCGATGACGCCGCCCGGCTGCGGGTGGTGGTCGACCAGATCGCCTCGCTCACGGACGCCCAGGCACGGGCCTGGCATTCCTGGCATCGGGGCCGTCCTGCCTGAGGCGATCACACGGTAACGTCGGGGAATGCCCGCTTCCCACGCCGTCCAGGCTCACCTGGGCTTCGCTCTCGCCGTGCACCGGGCCCTCGCCACGCCCGGTCAGAACAACTGCTTCTCGCCGTACTCGCTGGCCAGCGCGTTGGGGCTGGTCACAAGGGCGGCTCGGGGCGACACGGCCGCCGAACCGGCGACGCTGCTGTCCGGTTCTCCGGAGGGCGCGGCCGAGCAGGCCGAGCTGCTTCGTGACTCGGCCGTGCTGGAGCCGCCGGGGCCCGGGGAACAGGCCCCGGAGTTCGCGGTGTCGAACACGTTGTGGGTGTGGCGCGAGCTGGAGGTGAAGCCGGGTTTCGTCGCGGAGTTGCGCGCGTGGCCGTCCGGCGGGATGGCAACGGCGCCGTTCGTGGCGGACCCCGAGGCGGCCCGGAGCGCGATCAACCGGGACGTCGCCGACACGACACGGGAGCTGATCCCGGAGCTGCTGCCACCGGGCGCGGTCGGGGGCGACACCGTGGCCGCGCTGGTCAACGCGCTGTACCTGCGGGCCGGCTGGACGACGGCGTTTCGCGAGTCCGACACCGAGGACGGCGACTTCCACAGCCCGGCGGGCACCGCCCGCGTGCCGATGATGCGGCAGGCCGAACGACTCGGCCACGCGGCCCACGCGGGCTGGCAACTCGTGGATCTGCCCGCCGCCGGTGGCCTCGCCGTCTCGGTGTTGCTGCCCGACCGGCCGCTGGCCGAGGCCGAGCCCGAGCTGACCGCCGAGACGGTGGCCGAGCTGCTGGCCGCGCGACGCGAGGCGATGGTCCGGGTGAGCCTGCCGAGGCTGTCGCTGGACGTGCGGGCCGAGCTCAAGGGTGTGCTGGGCTCGCTGGGCGTACACCGGATGTTCGAGCCCGGAGCCGACTTCGGCGAGCTGAGTGACGATCCGCGCCTGCTGGTCTCCGACGTTATGCACCAGTCGGTGCTGCGCGTCGACGAGAGCGGCCTGGAGGGCGCGGCGGCCACCGCGGTGATGATGCGCCTGGTGTCGGCCCCGGCGGGCGAGCCCGTGACCGTGACGGTCGACCGCCCGTTCCTGCTGCTCGTGCGCCACCGCACCACGGGTGCGGTCTACTTCCTGGCGAGGGTTGTCGAGCCGTGAGTGCGCCGACCCGGCTGCCCGCCCGTCGCGAGGTGGCCGAGCGGCTGGTTACGGCACGGCGGCGGCTGCCGTGGACCCGGTTCGCCGACGCGGCCGTGTACGCGGGCTTCGTGCTGGCCGCGTTCCTGCTCTACCGGCCGCTCTGGGAGAACCTGGGCAGTGGCTACCTGGCGCACAGCGGCCAGGACCAGAACATGTGGGAGTGGTTCTTCGCGGTCACCGCCCACTCGGTGCTGAACTTCGAGAACCCGCTGTTCACCACGCTGCAGAACCATCCGCTGGGCGTGAACCTCATGGCCAACACGGCCATGTTCGGCGTCGGCGTGCCGCTCACCCCGGTCACCGTCCTGTTCGGACCGACGGTCACCTGGGCGATCGCGCTCACCGGCGGGCTCGCGGGCACCGCGGCGGCCTGGTACTGGGTGCTGTCGCGGCACCTGGTGCTCACGCGCGCGGGCGCGGCGGTGGGAGCGGCGTTCGCGGGGTTCGCGCCGCCGATCATCTCCCACGCCAACGCCCACCCGAACTTCGTGGCCCTGTTCGTCCTGCCGTTCGTGGTGCTGTGCCTGCTCAAGCTCGCCCGAGGCGAGCGCGTGGTGCGCACCGGCGTCGTCCTTGGGCTGTTGGTGTCCTACCAGGTCATGCTGGGCGAGGAGGCGCTGCTCATCGCGGCCGTCACGATGGCCGTGTTCGCGCTCGCCTACGCCGTGTCGCGCCCTGTGCAGGCGTGGGCGATGGCGAGGCCACTGGCCCGGGGCATCGGGGTGGGCGCGGCGGTGTCGGTGGCGCTGGTGGCCGTGCCGCTGTGGTGGCAGTTCTTCGGCCCGCAGAGCTATCCCGGTCTCGAACACGGCCTGCGTGGCAACGACGTCGCCGCGTTCACCGCGTTCGCCACCGAGTCGGTGGCGGGCAGCGAGGACAGCGCGGTGGAGCTGTCGATGAACCGCACCGAGGAGAACGCGTTCTTCGGCTGGCCGCTCGTCGTGCTGCTCCTGGTGCTCACGATCGCGCTGTGGCGGGACGTCGTGTCGCGGGCACTGGCGGTGACCATGCTGGTGCTCGCGTGGATCTCGATGGGTGCGCTGCTCATCGTCCACGGCGAGGGCACGTCGATCCCCGGACCGTGGATGCTGCTGTTCGACCTGCCGTTGCTCGACTCGGTGCTGGAGTCCCGGTTCGCGCTGGGCTGTGTCCCGGTGATCGGGATACTGCTGGCGCGGGCCACCGACCGGGTGCTGCACCTGCGGGTGCGTGCCGACTGGCGCTGGACGGCGGGCATCGTGTGGTTCAGCGTTCTCGTGATCGCTCTCCTGCCGATCGCGCCCACGGAGCTGCGGGTCGGGCAGCGGGGAGACACGCCCGCGTACTTCGCCGACGGCGGCTGGCGGCACCTCGTGGACGACGGATCGGTCGTCGTCGCACCGCTGCCGAATCCGGGCGACGCCGACGCGCTGCACTGGCAGGTCGAGGCGGGCCTGGAGTTCCCGCTGGCCGGCGGCTACTTCGTGGGCCCCAACCCGGACGGGGACGGCATGTACGGGCCGGTGCGGCGGCCCACCGCCGCGCTGCTGGACGGGGTGGCCGCCACCGGCGTCGTGCCCGAGGTCACGGAGGCCGACCGGTCGGACGCGCTGGCCGACCTCCGGTTCTGGCGGGCCGACGTCGTGGTGCTGCCCATCGGCGAGACGGCGTATCCGAGGGAACTGCGGGACACGATCGCCACCCTGCTGGGACACCCGGGGCGGGTCACCGCCGACGTGTGGGTGTGGGACGTGCGCGCGCTGACCGGGCCCCGCTGACGTCAGCGCGGCGGCGGTGTCAGCGACGTCGGAGACCCCAGTGACCTCAGCGACCCCAGCGATCTCAGCTTGTCGGGGTTGACGACGTCGTAGACGGCCACCACCAAGCCGTCGCGGACCGCGATCGTCTGCACGTGTTCGTCCACGTCGCGGTAGTCGCCGTCACCCCGGGACGACGGCACGTGCAGCCCGAGGTCGCCGTTGACCAGGACCGGGTGCGCGGCGTCGAACGCCTCCGGCCGGTACCGCCGCAGCAGTCCCACGAGCAGGCGGCTGATTTTGTCGGCTCCGACGACGACCTGGCGGGCGGTCTGAGCCTTGCCGCCGGAGTCGCCGACGAACCGGGCCTCGGGATGCAGCAGTGCCACCACAGCGGGCACGTCTCCGGTGAGGACGGCCGCGAGAAACCGTTCCAGGATGCGCCGTTGCTCGTCCTGGGCGGCGCGCGGCGGCGGTGCCGCGTCGGCGACTGCCCTGCGGGCGCGCGAGGCGTACTGGCGCGCCGCGGCCTGCGAGCACCCCAGGATGTCCGCGATCTCGTCGAATGGCAGCGCGAAGGCGTCGTGCAGCACGAACGCCACCCGCTGCTGCGGGGTGAGGGTGTCGAGCACCACCATCGCCGCCAGCCGCACGGCGTCGTCGCGCACCACGATGTCCAGCGGGTCGTCGGCCCGCGACGGCCCGCCCGGGCCCAGCGGGGTGACGATCGGTTCCGGCAGCCACTGCCCGACGTAGTGCTCGCGGCGTGCCGCCGCCGACCGCAACCGGTCCAGGCACACCCGGCCGACCACCGTCGTACACCAGGCCCGCACGTCGCGCACGGCGGCGCGTTGCCCGTCGCCCAGCCCGGCCCAGCGCAGCCACGTCTCCTGGGCGGCGTCCTCCGCGTCCGCGAGTGACCCGGTGAGGCGGTAGGCGACGGCGATCAGGTGCGGGCGCAGCGCGGTGACGGGGTCGGTGGGGCCGTCCTCGTCACCGCCGCCGCTGTCGGGACTGCCGGAGCTCATGTGTGCAGTATGGTCCCGGCGCGGTGTCCGCCGCAGCCGGTCACGGGAGTGCCACCGCACTGCCCGCGCGGCCGCACCCGCCCGGTGTTCTACCCTGGGCCCGTGGCGGGACGGATCCGGGAGAGCGACATCGCGCAGGTGAGGGAACGGACCCGGATCGACGAGGTCGTCGGCGAGTACGTGGCCCTGCGGCGCGCGGGCGGCGGTGCGCTCAAGGGACTGTGCCCGTTCCACGAGGAGAAGACGCCCTCGTTCAACGTCCGCCCCACGCACGGCACGTTCCACTGCTTCGGCTGCGGTGAGGGCGGCGACGTCATCAAGTTCGTCATGCAGATCGAGCACCTGCCCTTCGTGGAGTCGGTGGAGCGGCTCGCCGACCGGGTGGGCCTGCACCTGACCTATGAGGGTGGCGGTGGCAGCGTGCGCCGCGACCGGGGCACCCGGTTGCGGCTCGTGGAGGCGCACAAGGCCGCGCAGGCGTTCTACGCCGAGCAGCTCGCGACCCCGGAGGCCGAGGCGGCCCGCACGTTCCTCACCGAACGGGGATTCGACCAGGCCGCGGCGGCGAAGTTCGGGTGCGGCTTCGCGCCCTCGGGCTGGGACCGGCTCACGAAGCACCTGCTGCGCGGTGGGTTCGAGCTGGAGGAGCTGTACAAGGCGCAGCTGTCCCGGGAGGGCAGGCACGGCCCGATGGACCGGTTCCACCGCAGGCTCGTGTGGCCGATCAGGGACCGGGGCGGCGACGTGGTGGGCTTCGGGGCGCGGCGGCTGTTCGACGACGATCCGATCCAGGCCAAGTACCTCAACACCAGCGAGAGCCCCGTCTACAAGAAGTCGCAGGTGCTGTTCGGGCTCGACCAGGCCAAGCGGGAGATCGCGCGGCGGCACCAGGTCGTGGTCGTCGAGGGCTACACCGATGTGATGGCCATGCACGAGTCCGGCGTGCCCACGGCGGTGGCGTCGTCGGGCACGGCGTTCGGTGAGGACCACATGCGGGTGCTGCGGCAGCTCATGATGGACGACGACATCTTCCGCGGCGAAGTGATCTTCACGTTCGACGGTGACGAGGCGGGCCAGAAGGCCGCGCTCAAGGCGTTCGAGGGCGAGCAGACGTTCGCCGGACAGACCTACATCGCGGTGGCACCCGACGGCATGGACCCCTGCGAACTCCGGCTGGCGAAGGGCGACACCGCCGTGCGCGACCTGGTGGCGCGCCGGATTCCGTTGTTCGAGTTCGCCATCCGCAGCCTGCTGTCCGAGTACGACCTGGAGTCGGTCGACGGTCAGGTGGCGGCGTTGCAACGCACGGTGCCGCTGGTAGCGCGCATCAAGGACAGGGCCAAACGCGACGGCTACGCCACCAAGCTGGCGTGGTGGGTCGGCTGGCAGGACGAGGCGATGGTCGTGAACCGCGTGCGCGAGGAGTCGGGGGCCCCGGCGAAGCCGTCCGGTACCCGTCGCGCGGCGGCGCGCAACGGCACCGGCTCCGGCGCGGCGAACGGCACGGGCACCGAGCGTCCCGACCCGCGCAATCCCGATCTGCGGGCCCAGCGCGAAGCGTTGAAGGCGGCGTTGCAGGAGCCGTCGCTCGCGGGACCCGAGTACGACGCGCTGCCCGAGGACGCCTTCCTGCACCCCGCCTACGTGGCCGTGCATCGCGCCGTGCTGAAGGCGGGCGGCACGAGCGGCGGCCTCGCCGGGCCGGCGCTCATCGAGACAGCCGCCCGGCACACCGACGACCCCACGGTCACGTCGCTGCTGTCGGAGTTGGCGGTGGAACCGTTGCAGGCCAAGGCGGACGCCGACGTGCGGTACGTGTCGAGCGTGCTCGCCGCCGTGCAGGAGAGCCTGGTCGGCAGGCAGATCGGCGATCTCAAGTCCCGGTTGCAGCGACTGTCCCCCGTGGACGCCGCCGACGACTACCGGGCGCTGTTCGGCGATCTCGTGGCGCTGGAGCAGTACCGCAAGGCGCTGCGGGAGCAGGCCATGGGTGGATGGGACTGATCACGGTGAACCTGGTGCGCAGGATCTTCGGCTCTCCGGTCCCCGAGGTGGTGCGCGACGCGCTGGCCGACGAGGAGCACGTGCTGGCCTTCGCGGCCACCGGCACGGGCGGGAATCTGGCGGTCACCGCGCTCGGGCTGTGGGTGCCGCACGGTGACGGTGTGCGCCGCATCGGCTGGGACGCGGTGAGCAAGGCAGTCTGGCGGGGCGACGCGCTCACGGTGACCGAAGCCGAATCCGCCGAGCACATCGGAGCCGCCGTCGTGCTGCGTGAGCTCGCGCCCGTGCGGTACGTCTTGCCGAAACCCGGACGCATCCCGCATCTCGTGCGGCAGCGGGTCGAGGGCTCCATCCGCTCCCGGTACCGCAAGGAGTTGCCGGGCGGCGCGGCGTGGTTCGTGGTGCGCAAGCTGCCCGGGACGGACGGCGTGGTGTTGCAGGTGCGGCCGGACCCGGGTACCGACCCCGAGGTGGTGCGCGCCATCGCGCAGGAGGCCGCGGCCGCACTCGCCGAGCGCCCCACGGCCGAGGACTGACAGCCCGGAGCGCCGGGTTCGCCTGCCGACGTACTCCGGCGGCACCGCCGTACGTCGGTGAGCGGCCCCGGTACGCGCGCCGAGGCCGACGACGTCACCGTGCCGCGCCCGTAGCGTCACCACGGTGATGAACAGCGAGATTTCCGGACGGTCGGCAACGCGAACGCGGGGGCGTGGCCTGGGCCTGTCGTGGCCGATGCTCTGCGGGCTGGCGGCGCTGGGCGTGCCCAGGGTGGTGGCGCACGATCTCGACCTCGTCGGGCCCGTGGTGAACTCCGTGCTCGTCTTCCTGCCGCCGCTGGTGTGGCTGGTTGTGGTCGTGGCGCGCTCGGTGCCCTCGCCGCTGCGGACCCTTGCGGCCGTCGGGCTGGTGTACGGCGTGCTCCTCGCGGCGACCCACCAGTTGTTGTGGCAGCGGGCGTTCGAGGGCGAGTCGCCCGTGCTCGGCGGCAACCTCGCCGGGGCGCTGCCACCGGAATGGGAGGCGGTGGTCGTGCGCGTGTTCGCCGGTGGCAGCAGCGTGGTGACCGGGGTCGCGGTGGGCGTGGTCACCGGTCTGGTGGCGTGGGGCGTGTCGGCGCTGCTGGGCCGGGCGGACCGCGAGCACTGAGGGATGGCGCCGCGCCCCCTGTCGCAGTACGTTCGTACTGTTTCGTCGGACGAGGGAGGCAGGCCGTGTGGGATCCGCAGGCGTACCTGAACTACGACGAGCTGCGGGCACGGCCGTTCCACGAGCTGCTGGCCAGGGTGCGGGCGAGACAGCCCCGCCGGGTCGTGGACGCCGGATGCGGGCCCGGCACGCTCACCGCCGAACTGCGACGGCGTTGGCCCGACGCGACGGTGGAGGCGTTCGACAGCTCGCCGGACATGGTGGCCGCCGCCCGCGACGCCGGAGTGGCGGCGCGGGTGCTCGACGTCACCGCCTGGGAACCCCGGCCCGACACCGACGTCGTGGTGGCCAACGCCGTACTGCAGTGGGTTCCGGAGCACCGTGAGCTGCTGGGCCGCTGGATCGGCGAGCTACCCCGCAGAGCATGGCTGGCGATGCAGGTCCCGGGCAACATGGCCGCCCCGTCCCACCGGGTGGTGCGTGAACTCGCCGCGAGCGAACGCTGGGCTCCGCTGCTGCGCGACGTACGGATGCGGGGCGCCGAGGCCGTGGGCGAACCGCGCGACTACGCCGACCTGCTCGCTGACGAGGGCTGCGCGGTGGATGCCTGGGAGACCACCTACCTGCACCGGCTCAGCGGGCCCGACCCGGTGCTGACCTGGATCACCGGAACCGCTCTGCGGCCCATCGTGGCCGCACTGGATCCGGCAGCGTGGAAGGACTTCCGCGCGGATCTCGCCCCGCTGTTGCGCGCGGCCTACCCGCCCCGAGCGGACGGCACGACCTGGTTCCCGTTCCGGCGGATCTTCGTGGTGGCGCGCACCGGCGGCTGAGAACTCACGTCCCATCCCGGCGGCCGGACCCCGCCGCGGCGTGCCCGTCGGGGCCGTGCGCGACCGGATGGTGCCGCCGGGTGAACGGCAACCGCTCGCCGAGCTTCTCCCCGACTTTCGCCCGCGCCACCCCGGCGGCCCCCTGCACGGCGGGATGGTCGGCGAGCGTGCGATACGTGCGCACGATCTGCTCGTAGCGGGCCCGGCCCGCCCGCGCCCCGAGCACGTAGCCCGCCGCGGCGCCCAGCAGGAACATCATCATCGAACCTCTCCTCGCCGACGGGTGAAACGAACGCCCGTCCATTGTCCCGCAGCGTGGCCCGCCACGCCGTGTGGTGAGGACCGGGGGGGTGGGTGCGCGGGGTGATCGAGGGTGAGCTAAAGTAGTCACCCGTCGGGCCGGAATGATCCGGTCGGACAGCGCGATCCCTCGTAGCTCAATTGGCAGAGCATTCGGCTGTTAACCGAAGGGTTGCTGGTTCGAGTCCAGCCGGGGGAGCCGTACTTACCCCAGGTCGATGACCTGGGGTTTTTTTGTGTTCATTTGGCCCGGCGCCGCCCCGCAGCCGGACCGGTCGAGTTTTTTCCGGCGCGGGTGTCGAATTCGGTGCTTCCCGGTCGATGCTCTGATGACAGAGCACCTCTACTCGACCAAGGAGCACCATGCGCACCCTGATCGCGACCGCGTTCGTTTCGCTCGACGGCGTCGTCGAGGCGCCCGGGGGAGAGCCGGGCCACCGTAGCTCGGGCTGGACCTTCACGTCCGTGGAGTTCGACGAGGCCGCCTACGAGATCAAGGACCGCGAACAGCAGGAGGCCACGGCCATGTTGCTGGGCCGGGTGAGCTACGAGGCGTTCGGGTCGGTGTGGCCGACCATGACCGAGGAGTTCGCTGGCTACAACGCGATGCCGAAGTACGTGGTGTCGAGGACGTTGAAGGAAGCGGACCTGGTGACGAACTGGGGTGACATCACCATCCTCCGTTCCCTCGACGACGTCGCCGCGCTCAAGGCGACCGAGGGCGGGCCGATCAGCGTTCACGGCAGCGCCGCCCTCAACCGCGACCTGTCCGATGCCGGCCTGATCGACCGCTACCACCTGCTCGTCTTCCCGGTGCTGCTCGGTGCGGGGAAGCGGCTGTTCAGCGACACCGACAAGGACCAGCAGACCCTCGCTCTCGTCGAGAGCGAGTCCTACGGCAACGGTATCCAGAAGTTGGTCTACGACGTCGTCCGTTGACTCGCACCTGCGTGCGGGAACTCGGTCCGGTGGTCACCGGTTTCGGCCGGAGCACCGGGCCTTCGGGTAGCCCCGGTAGCACCGCCGTCCGACTCGAGCGCGGCCCGGCTCAGGACGGCGGGGGCGCCGCGAGCGACAGGCTGTTGCCGTCCGGGTCGAGCACGACGACGTGCCGCACCCCGTTGTCGTAGGTCTCGACCGGCTCGTGGCGGATGTCGTGCTCCGCGAGGCGCGCGAGGATCGCGTCGAGCCCGTCCACCTCCAGGGTGAGCAGGGCGCCGCCCGCTCGGTCGGGCTGCTCGTCGACGAAGATCCATGCGGTGTCGCTGACGCGCCACAGCGCCTCACCGCCGATCACCTCGTCGGCCTCGCGCCCGAAGAGGGCGGCGAACCACGTGGGGGCGGTGTTCCGGTCGGTGACCGGAACACCGCAGTACAAGCGAGTCATCGATCCCATGCGAGGACCGTATCGCCCGGGTCTGTCACATCGGAGGCGTTCGGCGCGACCAGCAGGGTGAACGAAGGAAGGGGGCACACCGTGACGGACATGCCCTATCAGCAGCCGGGCGCGCAGCCCGCAGCGACACCCCACAAGCGGCGCAGGGTCTTCCGCTGGGTCTTCCTGGGAGTGCAGCTGCTCTTCCTGGCCTTGCTCATCATCGGAATCGTCGGGAACTCGGGCAGCTGTGAAGGACTGACCGGCCAGGAACTTGAGGTTTGCCAGGCGGGCACGGGGATCGGTACGACCATCGGAGTCGGCCTCATCATCGGACTGTGGGTGGCCGTGGACCTTATCCTGGCCCTGACCTGGCTGGTGTTCCGCAAGCGCTGACCGGGCTGCTCACCTTCCGAGCGGGAACGCGGGCCGGAGCAGGCGGTGGGGGTCGTGCCGTGCTCGTAGCCGCCGCAGCCGGCCGCGGTCGCCGGGGGAGAACGCGGTGTCGATGTCGTCCTCGGCCAGGTCGTCGAACGTGAAGTTGAGTGCCCTCCCGAGCGCCAGCGGCCGCCAGGAGGCGAGGATGTCGTGGTGTCGGGCCCGCGCTGCGGTCAGTTCGCCTGGACCGACCGGTGACACCGTGCCCACCGTGTAGGCGGCGTCGCGGTGCCCGACAGCGTTGGCCACGTCGGGCTGCCGGGCCAGCGCACCGCCGAGGTGCCGGAACCCGACCACACACGGCGGCCCGCTTCCGGGGGCCGAATCGGCGGTCGCGGCGGTGAGCGCGTCCGCGTCGAGGTCGCGCAGGAGCAGGCTCTCGCCTCGGTAGGCGTGCGGTCGGTCGGGTTCGGCGAACACCGCGCCCGACTCCGCATAGGGAATCTCGCGCACGGTGTCGAGCACGGGGCCGAGCGCGCGCAGCGGTTTCAGTAACGCGGCCCCGGCTGCCTGTGTGCCGAGAAAACTGATCTGGATCTGCCCGACGTGCCGCCCACGCAGCGGTTCCGGCGCTGTGGGCGAGTCCGGGAACGGCAGCAACGCCAGTGCCGATGTCAGCTCGTCCGGGAGAGCCGATGTCCACTCGTGCCACTGCCTCGCCAGCGAGGGAACGCGGTGCAGGTCGAAGAACAAACCGCCACCATAGAGGGTGGTGACAGGAACGAGATCGATCTCCATGCTGGTGACAACGCCGAAGTTGCTGCCGGCACCTCGCAGCGCCCAGAACAGGTCCGGTTCCGAGGTCGCGGTCACCTGGTGGGGTGTGCCGTCGGCGGTCACCAGGTCGAGCCGCCGGACGTGGTCGGCGGCGAAGCCGTAGCGGCGGGCCAGCAATCCGACGCCACCGCCCAGCGTGTAGGACACCGCGCCTACTCCGGGGAGACTTCCCGACAGCGGGGCGAGACCGTGCGGCGCGGCGGCATCGATGACGTGCTGCCAGGTGGCGCCCGCCTCGACCCAGGCGGTCCGGGCCGTGGGGTTCACGCGAACCGCCGTCAGCGCCGAAGTGTCGATCAGGATGCCCTCGCCGCGCAACGGGAAGGCGAGCCCGTGTCCGGTTGCCTGCACCGCGATGCGGGTGCCTTCGGCTGCGGCGAGCGCGACCGCGGCGCGAACGTCGTCGGTGTCGGCGGGGTGGACCACCAGCGCGGGTTCGTGGCAGCGCAGCGACTGAAACCCGTTGAGGGTGTCCCCGTAGTCACGGTTCGCAGGTTCGGTGACTGCACCACGGAGGTGGCGTGCCCATCGCGCGGCTGAGGTCGAGAGGTGCTGAGTGCCGGTCATACCGCGACGTTAGAGCGCGTTGAGGACAGAATCGCTCCGCAAAGTGGGGGTACCGTGTCCGGGTGGAACCCACCGAGCCGCGCCAGGACACGGCGGCCCGGTTGCTGCGCCTGCTGGGACTGTTGCAGAGCAGACCCGAGTGGGTGGGTACGGAGCTGGCGGGGCGGCTCGGCGTGACCACCCGCACCGTGCGGCGCGACATCGACCGGCTGCGCGGGCTCGACTACGTCATCGACAGCACCAGGGGCGCCGCTGGTGGCTACCGGCTGCGCGCGGGCAGGACTCTGCCGCCGCTGGCGCTGGATGACGACGAGGCGGTGGCAGTGGCGGCCGGGCTGGTGACGTCGGCGCTGGGCAGCATCACCGGCATCGAGGACCGGTCGATGCGAGCGCTGGTCAAACTGGAGCGGATGCTGCCCGCGCGGCTGCGGCGGCGGTTGTCGTCTGTCGTGAACGCGACGGAGACGGTCCCGCGGCACGCTACACCGCGTGTCGATCCCTCGGTGGTGGCCACACTCGCGTTGTGCTGCACCGAACGCGAGATCGCCACGTTCGAGTACCGGGACCGGGCGGGACGAACCAGTGGCCGCCGCACCGAGCCGCACAGTCTGGTCACCCTGGAGGGTCTGTGGTATCTGGTGGGGTTCGACGTGGACCGGGCGGGCTGGCGGACGTACCGGGTGGACCGCATAGGCGAGCCGAGCTCCACCCGACATCGATTCGCGCCGCGGGATCTTCCCGCGGCGGACCCCGCCGAGTATCTGGTTCGGTCCCTGGCACGAGCGCCCTACCGCTACACCGCCGTGCTCCGGATCGGCATGTCGGCTGCCGCAGTGCGGGCGGGGCTGTTCCGTCCACTGCCAGGGCATGTCACCGAGGACGGTCCGGCTGGTTGCACGGTGCGGTTGAGTGCTGAGACGCCCGAACTGGTCGCTCAGTACGTGGCCTCGATCGCGGCGCTCGGCGCGGAACTCGATCTCGACGCGCCGGAGGCGGTGCGCAGCCGCGTGCGGGCCGTCGGGGCGCTGTTGCGTTCCGTCTGACAACGCACACCTTGGGTGACGACAGGGCCCGGTAGGTTACGGTCGTGCCACAGTACCGAGTGTGACGAACTCGTAATAATCGCGCCTGCGCGCGGGAGTGCCGACGTCCGACGGCGGTTCACCCGGTTGGGGGTGCGGTGTTTCGCGGTCCACACCCGCAGGTCAGCGAGCGTTCAGTGCTCCGGCCCACGCTGAGGTTTCCGGAAACTGCCCCGGGGATATCTCTCCGCCCGACCACGGTGAGGTGGCTTCGCAGTGGTTTGACACCCCATCGGACCAGCGATAGCTTGCCGGGCCTGTACGGAGGGAGATCATCACTATGCTGGAGAAGCTGCAACGGGCTCTGGGGTTGAAGACGAACCCCGTGATCTTCTTCAGCTCGGCGCTGCTGGTCCTGGTGTTCGTCGTCGTGTCCATCGCGTTCACCGACCAGGTCGACACGGTCTTTCGGGCCGCGTCGGACTGGGCGATTACGAACCTTGGCTGGTTTTACATCCTGGGTGTGACGAGCTTCCTGGTGTTCTTGCTCTGGATCGCGTTCAGCCGTTACGGCCATGTGCGATTGGGCGGCAAGGACTCCCGGCCCGAATACAGCAACGTCAGCTGGTTCGGCATGCTCTTCGCCGCGGGTATCGGCACCATCCTGATGTTCTGGGGTGTGGCCGAGCCCGTCAACCACTTTGCGAACCCGCCGTTCAGCGGCGCGCACGACCAGGTCGCCGACGCGGCCGAGAGTGCGGGGAGTTCGCAGGAGTTCGCCGAGCAACTAAGGGAGATCCCAGTCGGTGCGGGAGACACCGCACCGCTGAGCGAGAACGCCGCCAACGAGGCGATCGGATTCTCGCTGTATCACTTCGGTTTCCACACGTGGGCCATCTTCGCGCTGCCCGCGCTGGCCTTCGCCTACTTCGCCTACAAGCGTGGCCTTCCGTTCCGGGTCAGCTCGATCTTCCACCCGCTGCTGGGTGACCGGATCAACGGCCCGATCGGCAAGACGATCGACATCGTGGCCGTGATCGGCACGCTGTTCGGTGTGGCCGTCTCGATCGGTCTCGGCACGCTGCAGATCAACAGCGGGTTGAACCAGCTGTTCGGGTTCGAGATCGGAGCCACTGCTCAGATCCTCATCATCGCCGTGGTCACCACGATCGCGACGATCTCGGTGGTGACGGGGCTGGACAAGGGCATCAAATGGCTGTCCAACATCAACATCTGGATGGCCGTCGGGCTGCTGCTGGTCGTTCTGATCGCGGGATCGACCGTGTTCCTGCTGCGCGGTGTCATCGAGAGCACCGGTAACTACCTCAGCATGCTGGTGCCGCTCTCGTTCTGGAACGACGCGCTGCCCGCGAACGACTGGGGCTGGCAGGGTAGCTGGACCGTCTTCTACTGGGCGTGGACGATCACGTGGGCGCCGTTCGTCGGCATCTTCGTGGCGCGCATCTCCAAGGGACGCACGGTGCGCGAGTTCGTGATGGGTGTGCTGGGCGCGCCCGTCGTGTTCTCCATTATCTGGTTCAGCATCTTCGGGATGTCGTCCATCAACCTCGAGTGGAGCAATCCCGGCTCGCTGGTCGGACCGGTGGTGCAGGAAGGCGATACGGCCGCGTCGCTGTTCGCGTTCCTGGAGAACTTCCCTGCCGCCGAGTTCCTCATGGCGCTCTCGGTGCTGATCGTGGTCATCTTCTTCACCACGTCGTCCGACTCGGCCTCGCTGGTCGTGGACATGCTGACGTCGGGTAACTCGGTCAACCCGCCCGTGCGTCAGCGCGTGTTCTGGGCGCTGCTGCAGGGCCTGGTCGCGGCCACGCTGATCGCGGCCACGGGTGAGGAAGCGCTAGCGGCACTCCAGCAAGTCATCACAGTGATCGGGTTGCCGTTCTTCCTGATCGCGTTCGTGATGATGTACTCGCTGGTCAAGGCGCTCAAACGGGACACATCGGACCTCGAACTGCTGCCCCGCCGGGCTCGGGCGATGCTCGAACGAGAACGGCGTGAGCGGGACAAGGAAGCCGAGGTGGAACCGAGCTAGTACCGCGCGTCAGCGACGGTGAGGTGGCCGCGACCCGACGGGGGTCGCGGCCACCCGTCGTTTCAGCCCTGACCGCGCTGGTCGTCGAGGGACTCCGGTGGCCAGTGCGGTGCGGGTGGCAGCGGCCGGGTCGGCGCGGTGTCGGCGGCCGGCACGGCGGAGAGCACGGTGGTGACCTCGCCGTCGGTGTCCGGGGCGGAATCCGCGACCGTGGGGCGGGCCACACCGGGGCCCAGCAGCGGGTGCGGGCGGAAGCGCTGGACGAACAGTGTCACGCGGTGGACACCGAGGGCGCTCGCCACACCGACCACGAGCAAACCGAGGAAGAACCCGGCGGCGACGTCGTGCGGGTAGTGGACTCCGACCACGACGCGGGAGAAGGCCACGAGCGCGCCAAGCACCAGCGCCACGGCACCCAACGCACCGCGCCGGCACACGAACACCGCCATCGCGGCGGCTCCGGCGATGGTGGAGTGGTTACTCGGGAACGACCAGTCGCCGAGCTCGGGACACGACGCGATCGGCACGGCGCCCGGCACCGCGCTGCACGGCCGCTCCTGCTCGATGATCAGCTTGGCGACCTCGCTCGTCGCGTAGGCGGCGACCACGGCGGCCGACGTCAGCAGCGAGAGCCCCATCGCGCGGGCGGAACCGCGGCGGGCTTGCCACCACCCGGCCACCATGAGCAGTCCGAGCAGGACCACCCCGGCCTCGGTGAAGAACACGGCGAAGCCCTGGAGCCAGCCCGGGGCGGCACCGGCGGCGTCGAGCACGGTGCGGTAGAGGTCGGTGGAGATGTCGGGCACGCCCATGGCGGCCCCGGTCACCTGCTCCGCCTGTCCGCCGGGTGCGGTCGTGTCCAGCGTGGCGACGGTCGGGGTGGTTCCGGTGGCGGAAAGGGGCATGCTGGCGACTCCTGGGTGATCGGGGATCGACACAGTGTAGTGACGAGCCCGCGATGCCCCGGCGCAGCCCGCAGCCCCGGCCCCCCGGCGTTCCGGCGCCGGTCGGGTGGGGGACCACACCCAGCCCGGACGGCACTCCGGTCAGGACAGGCCCTGCTGCGGGAGCAACATGTCGTCGGCCGCGTCCAGGGATTCGGGGTCGCGGCCCGCCGCGCGCTCGGTGCGGTCGGCGAGGTCACGGCTGAGTTCCGACACCGCGCCGACCAGGAAGTCCACCTTGCGGCGCAGGGCGCGCAGCTCGGCGGTGCCGCCCTCCGCGCCGCCGGAAGCGTCCCACCCCGGTTGCGGTCCGGGGGAGAACAGCTCGCGCAGCTCCTTCGGCAGGTGGGCGAGCGCGTGGTCGAGGGAGCCGGGCGACAGCAGTTCGCGCATCCCCTCCGACACGCCGCGCACGGCCGGCCGCACGTCCGTGCGCCGGACTGTGGCCTCGGCGGCGATGCGGTCCACGCAGTCGTCGTCGCTGTAGCGGACGGGGACCCGGCTCGGTACCCACCCGTCGTAGAAGGTGCCGCGCAGCAGTTCGGGCAGCTGCGCCGAGAAGTGGGCGGCGGCTTCCACGGTGAGCCGGTCGCGCAGCGTGTGCAGCCAGGCCCGCAGCACGCGGTAGGTGTACCGGCGGTCGCGGGTGCCCAGCGCCTCCCCGATCGTGGCGAGCCATTCGTGCGCCGTGTTCCCTGCCCGGGCGAGTGGGTCGCTGTGGTGTGTCATGTCGTCCTCCCACGTCGGAACCCGGGCGCGCCCGCCCCCGGGCACTCGGCCGCCAGTGTCGGCGCCGCGCCGCCGGGGAGCACAGGGTCCAACGGCTCAACCGGCGCGCTGCTTTCCCGCCGCCTCCGGCGCCGCCCATGATGGACACCGGAGAGGGCGAGACGATGACGGCGATCAAGCTTTTCCTCGCGGGCGACGTGATGCCGGGGCGGGGGATCGACCAGATCCTGCCCCACCCCGGAGACCACCGGCTGCGCGAGGCGGTGGTGCGCGACGCCCGCTGGTACGTCCGCGCCGCCGAACAGCGCAACGGCCCGCTGTCGCGCCCCGTGCCCTTCACCTGGCCGTGGGGCAGCGCGCTGCGGTCGATCGAGAGCGCCGACGCGCGGATCGTCAACCTGGAGACCAGCGTGACCCGGGCGCCGTGGTTCGCCCCCGGCAAGGCCGTTCACTACCGGATGACCCCGGAGAACCTGCCCATGCTGCTCAGCGCGCAGCTCGACGTCTGCGGGCTCGCGAACAACCACGTGCTCGACTTCGGGCGCGGTGGGCTCACCGACACGCTCGACGCGCTGTCCTCGGCCGGGCTGCGGACGGTGGGCGCGGGACGCGACGCGGCCGCGGCTGCGGAACCGGCGGTGCTGCGCGCCGGTCCCGCCCGGCTCGTCGTGTTCGCGGCGGCGGCCTCGTCGAGTGGCGTGCCGGAGCAGTGGGCCGCCGGTGCCGCCCGGCCAGGGGTGCGGTGGTTGCCCACGGTGTCGGCCGAGAGCGCCACGGGCCTCGCCGACGAGGTGGTCGCGTCGAAACGTCCCGGCGACGTCGTGGTGGTGTCCCTGCACTGGGGCGCCAACTGGGGTTACGGCGTGAGCGCCGATCAGGTCGCGTTCGCGCACCGGCTCGTGGACGCCGGGGCCGACGTGATCCACGGGCATTCCTCCCACCACCCGAGGCCCATCGAGGTGTATCGGGGGAGGCTCGTGCTCTACGGCTGCGGCGACCTCGTCAACGACTACGAGGGCATCAGCGGGTTCGAGCGGTATCGCGGCGACCTGCGCCTGCTCTACCTGCCCACGGTGGACGCCGAGACCGGGGCGTTGCTGGCCCTGCGGGTGGTTCCCCTCCAGTCACGCAGGCTGCGGTTGCAGCGGGCCGGATCGGCCGACGCGCGGTGGCTGGAATCCGTGCTGAGCAAGATCAGCCGCCCGTTCGGCGCCCGGCTCGACTCCGGTGACGGCGAGCTGCGCCTGTCCTGGCGTTCCCACACACGGTGATCGTCCGGTCGGGGTGGGGCGCTTGGCCACGGACGCGGTGTCAGTCGTCGGACCGGCCCCGCTCGCCGCGCCCCTTGTCCTTGTCCTTCTCCTTGCCCTTCTCCCCGCCTTTGCCCGGACCCTTGTCCTTCTTCTCCTTCTTCCCGTTCTCGGGGGGAGGTTCCTGGGTCTCGGTGTGCAGCACGGTGTCGGACACGATCACGACCTCGCCGTCGTGGCGGCCGACACCG
Source organism: Saccharomonospora piscinae (assembly GCF_005862235.1). Taxonomy (GTDB): domain Bacteria; phylum Actinomycetota; class Actinomycetes; order Mycobacteriales; family Pseudonocardiaceae; genus Saccharomonospora; species Saccharomonospora piscinae. The sequence goes on from NZ_VCEK01000004.1 coordinate 547,250, forward strand.
TGCTGGTGAAAGCGGGTCACCGTCGCCCCGGAGCGCCGCGTGAGCCGGATGCCGACGTGGACGGTGTCCTGCCCGGTGACGCGCGCGGGCGAGATGACGTTCACCGAGCGCACCCCGCCCCAGTCGTCGGCGAAGCCCCGCTCACCCTGCGCGCGCAGCGCGGGGCCCAGCAGCGCGTACGCGGCGCCGGTGTCGCCGGGCAGGTGTCCGTAGTAGTCCTCGACGACGCCGGTCAGCTCCGCCGCGCCGAGCGCGGCGCTGCTCGACCTGGCGGGTGTTGGGGGAGGTACGGCGTCCGCCCGCCGGGTGTCGCCGTCCGAGACGAGTGCGACGGCCACGGCGGCCGTCGCGACCACGGCGAGCCCGCCGCCCGCCGCCAGAAGTACACCCCGGCGGGAGCGGCGTGGGCGGCCTTCCGGCCCGGGCGCCGCCGCCAGGTCCAGCCGCGTCCCGCCGAGCGGCGCGCCCGCTCCGACGGCGGGCAGCGGTTGTGTCAGCTCCTCGGGAGCGGGCTCCAGGGACGGGGCCTGTCCTCGCGCCACGGCCCGCAACGCGTCCCGGACCGTGGCGGCGCCGGGTCGCCCGGCCGGATCGGCGACCAGCACACGCGACAGCACCGGCGCGAGTGGCCCCGCGCGGCGCGCCTGCGGCACGGTGCCCGCCGCCACGCGATACAGCACCCCCAGCGCGTTCTCCTCGGCCGTCGGGTGCTCACTGCCGAACGGGGGCGTGCCCTCCACGAGCGCGAACAGCAGCGAACCGAGCGAGAACACGTCGGAGGTCGGCGTCGGCGGCCCGCCGCGCGCCACTTCCGGCGCCAGATACGCGGGAGTGCCCGCCACGACACCGGTCTGGGTCACGGTCACGTCGCCACCGGCGTGCGCGATGCCGAAGTCGACGAGCTTCGCGGTGCCGTCCGCTCCGATGAGGACGTTCGCGGGCTTGACGTCGCGATGCACGATGCCCGCGTCGTGCGCGGCGGCCAGCGCCGAGGCCACCTGCGCTCCCAGCGTGGCGGCGGCGGGCGGTGCCAGCGGGCCTTCGGTGGCGAGCAGGTCGGCGAGGCTTCGCGAGGGGAAGTACTCCATCACCAGCACCGGCAGCCCGTCGTGTTCCACCACGTCGTGCACGGTGACGGCATGCGGATGGTGCAGGCGCGCCGCGATGCGCCCCTCGCGTCGTGCGCGCTCCCGGGCCTGTGCGGCGCCGGTGGCGTCCGACCCGGGCGGCAGCAGCAACCGTTTCACGGCCACCTGCCGCCCGAGCCGCTCGTCCACGGCCTGCCACACGGTGCCCATCGCCCCGCTGCCGACCTCGCGCCGCAGCCGGTACCGGCCGGCCAGCACTGTTCCCTCACCCGCGTTGGTCACCCGGTCAGGGTAGGCGGCAGCGGGACAGCGTCAGCGGAACCGGGCCACAGCCCCGGCGATCTCCGCGCGCAGGTCGTCCGCGACCGAAGGCAGCGGCATGCGGCAGGCCCACTCGCCCCCGGTGCGGGCAGCCAGCGCCGCCTTGAGCCGGGAGACGCTCGGCCCGGTCAGCTCCACCAGCCGGGCCACGTCCTCCTGCACCGCGCGGGCCCGGCCGGTGTCGCCCTCGGCGAGTGCCCTGGCCAGCGCCGCGAACGTCTGCGGGAACGCCGACGACACCCCGGACACGACGCCGGTGCCACCCTGGTCGACCACCCACGGCAGCCTGCCGTCGTCCCCGGAGAACAGCTCCTGGCCGTCGCCGAGCGCGGCGGCGTACTCGGGCAGCCGGGCCGCCGCGCCGCCCGAGAGTTTCACCCCGGCCATGCCCGGCAGCCGCATCACCTCGCGCAGGAGCACCGGCGGCACCTCCATCCCGGTGCGTTCCGGGAACACGTAGGCGTAGACGGCGGCCTCCGGGTGGGCCTCGGTGAGCGCGCGGAAGAAGCCGACCACGCCGTCGGCGTCGGAGGGCAGGTAGTACGGCGACAGCAGGGCGAACCGGGAGATGCCCTCGGCGGCCGTCGCGTCGGCGAGGCGCAGCACCTGGCGGCTGCTCGCGTGGCCGACGTGGGCGATGACCCGCTCGGGGCCGAGCAGCGCGGCCGCCCGGCGGAACACGTCGAGCCGCTCGCTGTCGTCCAGCGCGGGGAACTCGCCGGTCGTCCCGGCGATCAACACCCCGTCCGCGTGGTCGCTCAGCGACCGCAACGCGGCCTCGTACTCGGCGACGTCCACCGAGCCGTCCCGGGTGAACGGCACGGGCACGGCACTGATGATCTGCGGCATGGGCGGAGGTTCCTTTCGTCAGCGGGAGTCTGCGGGCGACTGGTCGGCCTCGGTGGCCCGCGACCGCGCGCGGCGGGCCGACCGGGCCCTCGCGATCAGCGGGGTCACCAGCCCGAGCACGGCCAGCCCGAGCAGGATCGCGGAGACCGGCTGGGTCACCAGCGTCGAAGGGCCGTCGATGAGCAGGGCGCGCCGCAGGTTCGACTCGGCCAGCGGGCCGAGCAGCAGCCCGAGCACCATCGGACCTGCGGGGAATCCGGTGCGTTTCATGACCACACCCACGACCCCGGCCACGAGCATGACCCACACGGTGTAGATGTCGTTGGTGGTGGCGTAGGTGCCGACCAGGCAGAACAGCAGCACCCCGGTCCACAGGTAGTGGTGGGGCAGATCCAGCAGGCGCACCATGCCCTTCGTGCGGACCAGGCTGATCGCGAGGGAGAGCACCGTCGCGATGATCATGATGGCCGCGATGGTGATCACGAGGTCCGGGCTGTCGGTGAACAGCGAGGGGCCCGGCTGGAGACCCCAGATGACCATGGAGCCGAGCATCACCGCCATCACCGAGTCGCCCGGGATGCCGAGCGCCATCGTGGTGGTCAGCGACCCGCCCAGGGTGGCGCTGGACGCCGTGTCGGCGGCGGCCAGCCCTTCCAGCGAGCCCTTGCCGAACTTCTCGGGGCGCTTCGACATCCGCTTGGCGCGGTCCCAGCCGATGAGGCCCGCGATGTCACCTCCGGCGGCGGGCAGCGCGCCGACCACCGTGCCCACCGCGCTGCTGACCGCGAAGGGGCGGCCCAGCTGCCGGATCTCGGCGCGAGTCGGCCGCGAGCGGCCGAGCGACGAGACCGGCCGCGCGGTGCTCGCGCGGTGGGTGAGGAGCTGGTCGAACAACTCGGCGATGCCGAACAGTCCGATGATCACGGCGATGAACGGCAGGCCGGAGCTGAGGTCGTCCATGCCGAAGACGAACCGCTCGTCGCCGGTGATCGGATCGCGGCCCACCGTGCCGATGACCAGCCCCGCCACACCGGACAGCAGGCCCTTGAGCAGCGACTTCGACGACACCGACACCATGACGGTGAGACCGAAGATCACCAGCGCGAACATCTCGGCAGGCCCGAACTCCAGGGCGAGCTGCGCGATCGGGCGGGCGGCGAAGAGGAACACCACCATCGAGACGAGGATGCCGCCCGTGGTCACCAGCGCCGAGAGCACCAGCGCCAGCCCGGCCCTGCCCTGCTTGGCCAGGGGATAGCCGTCGAGCGTGGTGGCGATCGAGGCCGGAGTGCCCGGTGTGTTGACCAGAATCGACGGGATGCGGTCACCGAAGTTGGCGCCGACGTAGATCGTCAGCAGCACCGCGAGGCCCTGCTCGGGCTCCAGGGTCAGCGTGAAGCCCGACGCGAGCGCGACCGCCATCGTGCCGGTGATCCCGGGAAACGCGCCGACCAGCGTGCCGATCGCGAGACCGAGCAGCAGGCAGACTCCGACGGTGGGGTCGAGCAGGACGCCGAGGCCGTCCGCGATGGTGTTCACAGGGGCACCTTCAACAACGTCTGGAACAGCAGGTAGACCAGTCCGCACAGCACGAGCGGGTAGAGCACCAGCGGCTTCCACCCCCGGCCGCCGAACACGTACGTCGTGGCACACAGGAAGACCGGCGCGGTCGGGAGGAACCCGGCCACCGGCCACAGCGCGACGAAGACCACGGCGAGCGCCACCGTGGCTCCCAGCCGCAGGCGGCCCTCGCGGGTGGGGGACTCGATGCCCTCGCGGGCGGCGGGCGGGCGCACCAGCGCCACGACCAGCAACACCACGGCGAGGGCGAGGCCCAGCAGGCCCAGCAGCTCGGGCCACCAGCGCGGGTCGATGCCGCCGGTCTCCCTGCGCACCTCGATCGCCCGCGCCAGCAGCACCACCGCGCCCGTGGCGCCGACCGCGACCACGGCGGAGGCGATCTCCAGCGCGCGCGAGCGTGGCGCCGCCGTGTCACCGCCTTCCGCCGTGGTCCCGGTCGTCCCGGCGGCGTCGGTGTCCTGTTCGGACGCCGGTGTCGCGGGTCGGTCCATCAGCGCGCTCCGCCGAGGATCTGCCCGAAGCGCTCGTACTCGGAGTTGACGAACTCGGTGAACTCGTCGGCGTTCTTGTAGACCGGGAGGTTGCCGGGCTTGGAGATCGTGTCGACGAAGCTGTCGGACTGGGCCGCCTGCTTGATCGAGGACTCCAGCGTCGAGCGCACGTCGTCCGGCAGGCCCTCGGGGGCGTAGACGCCGCCCCAGCCGCCGAACTCCAGGTCGAAGCCCGCTTCGGCCGCCGTGGGCACGTCCGGCATGTCGGGGTGGCGCTCGTCGTGGAACACGGCCAGCGGGCGCAGCTGGCCCTCCTGGTAGGCGCTCATCGCCTCGCCCGCACCGGCGACGGCCGCGTCGACCTGGCCGCCCACGGCCGCGGTGATGGCGGGCGCACCGCCGTCGAACGGCACGGACGTCAGCTGCGCTCCGGATTCCTGCGCCAGCCCGAACGCGGTGGCCTCCCAGATGGAGCCCGCGCCCGCGTTCGCCACCGACAGCTCGTTCTGCTTGCCCGCCGACACGAAGTCCTCCAGCGTCTGGTGCGGGCTGTCGGCGGGCACCACGAGCACGCCGGGCGCGAGCATGATCTGGCCGAGGAAGTCGTAGTCGGCCGGGTCCACGTCGAAGTCCTGGTGGCCCAGCATGGAGATCTCCACGGGTGAGAACCCGATCGTGTAGCCGTCGGGCTCCTGGTCGGCGACGTACTGCATCGCGGTGGACCCGGACGCTCCCGGCCGGTTCTCCACGACGATCGACACGCCGAGGTCCTGCTCCAGCTCGTCGGCGAGCGCGCGGGAGCTCAGGTCGGAGCCGCCGCCCGCGGCGGCCTGGACGATGAACGTGATGTCGTCCTCGGGGAAGGCGTCGCCGCCCTGCGCCCCGCCGCCGCCGGAACAGGCGGACAGGGTGAGCGCCGCGGTGGTGGCGAGGCCACCGACGAGAAATGCGGTCCGGGACATGGACAACTCCTTTGTTGTGGTTGAGCGTCGTCGCTCAGGTCGTGATCTGGTCCAGGAATCGGGAGTAGGCGGCGTGCATGCGGCGCCGGGAACCCTCGATGTGCTCGGCGAGCAGTTCCAGCGCCCGCGAGTCCGTCGCGACGATCGCGTCGAGCAGTTCGACGTGATCGCGGTACGTGGGGCCGAGGTCGCGGTCCTCGGCGTTGGTGACCGACAGCATGTCGGCGAAGGTGGGCCGGTACTGCTGCCAGACGTTGTCGAGCCTGCGGTTGCCGCAGAGCCGGTGGAACGACGAGTGGAAGTCGAGGTCGCCCTCGGCGAACTCGGCCGGGTCGTGTTCCGCCGCCGCGGCCTCCATCCGGGCCAGTTGCTGCCGGGCCTCGGTGAAGTCGCGGGCCCCGCCACGCAGGCACAGCCGCACCGCGTGCGACTCCAGCAGTGCCCGCAGGTCGTAGAGCTCGTCGATGTCGTCGGCGGTGAGCCCGATGACGAACACCCCGCGCCGGCGCGACTCCACCAGCCCCTCGACCTCCAGCTGCCGCAGTGCGTCGCGCACCGGCCCCCGGCTGACGTCGAACGTCTTCGACAGCTGCGATTCCACCAGGTGTGTGCCGGGCCGAAGCTTGCCGACGATGATCATCCGCCGCAGGTAGTCGACCACGTGCCGACCCAGCGCGGGGGCTGGTCGCGCCGTCGCGACGAAGCTCTGCCATCCGGCACTCGCTGTGCTCACGCTCGGGTCGATCCCTTCGGAAATCGATTACTCGGTCAACGGTTAACCGTCAACCTAAGCTGCGGGCGGCTCGGTACGCAAGACCCGGTTTTCACAAATGGGATCTTGCGGCGGTAATCGATTTCTGTCACAGTCCCACTGCCGCCGGGCAGCACGACGCCACGGTCGGCGATCACGGCTTCTCTTTCCGCCCGGTGCGGCTTCCTCCTCGCCCGGGCCGTCACGCACAGCGACCGGCAGACACAAAGGAGTGCTCGTGTCGAGATCACGAGGGCGCCCGAGAACGACCGCGCTCACCACACTGACCGCCACCACGGCCCTGGCCCTCACCGGCCTCGCGCCCGCGACGGCGCAGGCCGCGCCGGCCACGCCGGACCTTCCCCCGCCACCGCCGGGCCTGGAACGCCTCGACTACCACCGCGACGACCTCACCGTGGACCTCGGCGTGGGCCTGTGGGCCTGGCCGCTGCCGATGGACGTCGACGGCGACGGCGTCCACGACCTGCTGGTGAACTCGCCCGACAAGCCCTACAACGGGCTGTGGTACTTCCACAACACCGGCACCAACGACGAGCCGCTGTTCGCCGAGCCGGAGCGCGTCGGCAACGGCAGGCAGAACACCCATCTGTCCGTTGTGGACGGCGAGCCCGTGGTCACCACGCCGGGGCAGCGCTATCCCGACGTCACGGAGAGTGGATTCGCGGCACCGGTCTCGCTCGGTTTCGACGGCACCGTGCACGAGCCCGACCTCCCCGATGGACGACTGCGGGGCGACCAGTGGTACCTCGTGGACTTCACCGGCGACGGCGACCTCGACATCGTCGCCGGGATCGGCGACTGGAGCGAGTACGGCTGGGACGCGGCCTACGACGACGAGGGCAACTGGACCAACGGCCCGCTGCACGGCTACGTCTACCTCATCGAGAACGAGGGCACCACCGAGCAGCCCGTCTACGCCGACCCGGTGAAGGTCGAGGCGGGTGACGAGCCGATCGACGTCTACGGTGCTCCCACCCCCGTGGTGGCCGACTTCGACGGCGACGGCGCGCTCGACATCGTCACCGGCGAGTTCCTGGACACGCCGCACTTCTTCGGCAACGTCGGCACCCGCACCGAGCCCGAGTACGCGGAGGGCAGGCCCCTGCCGCTGGCCGGAGGCGGCGAGCTGCGGCTCGACCTGCAAATGATCATCGTGACGACCGTGGACTGGAACACCGACGGCCACCCGGACCTCGTCATCGGCGAGGAGGACGGCCGCGTGGCGCTCGTCGAGAACACCGGAACCGTCAGCGACGACGGCCTTCCCGTGTTCGAGCCGCCGCGCTACTTCCAGCAGCGGGCCGGATCGGTCAAGGTCGGCGCGCTCACCACGCCCAGCTCGGTGGACTGGAACGGCGACGGGCGCGAGGACCTGATCGCCGGTGACACCGCGGGCAGGCTGAACTTCGTGGAGAACCTCGGTGGTGACACCACCACACCGTCCTGGGCGCCGCCGGTGCGGCTGCGGGCGGGCGGCGAGGAGATCCGCCACCAGGCCGGGGAGAACGGCTCGATCCAGGGTCCCGCCGAAGCCAAGTGGGGCTACACCGCCCCCGTCGCCGCCGACTGGAACCACGACGGACTGCCCGACCTGCTCGTCAACGACATCTGGGGCAAGGTCGTCTGGTACGAGAACGTCGGCACCCGCACCGAGCCCGCACTCGCGGCAGCACAGCCGATCGAGGTGGCCTGGGAGGGCGACGCGCCCGCCCCGGCGTGGAACTGGTGGGAGCCCGAGGGCGACGAGCTGGTGACCCAGTGGCGGACGACGCCGTTCGCCATCGACCTCGACCAGGACGGGCTCCAGGACCTGGTGTCGCTGGACCACGAGGGCTACCTGGCGTTCTTCGAGCGGGTCGAAACCGACGACGGGCTCCGCCTGCTGCCGGGCGAGCGCATCTTCGTCGGTGAGGCGGGATCGTCCCGGTTCGAGGGTGGCAACGGCGACGTGGTCGACGCCCCCAAGGGGCCGTTGCAGCTCAACAGCTCCGAGAACGGGCAGAGCGGGCGCCGCAAGTTCACGATGGTGGACTGGACCCAGGACGGCAAGCTCGACATCGTCATCAACGGCACCAACGCGCAGCTGCTGGAGAACGTCGGCACGGACGACGAGCCGTGGCTGTTCCGGCTGGCGGGCGACATCGCGAACGGTCAGCTCGCCGGGCACACGACCTCGCCGACCGTCGTCAACTGGGACGGCGACGACACCCCCGACCTGCTGATCGGCGCGGAGGACGGCCGCTTCTACCACCAGCCGTGGAACCACGACGCCCAGCTTCCCGAGCGGCGGCCCGACGCACCGGAGAACCCGGGCGAGCTCATCGGCGCGTGGTCGCTGGACGAGGGCAGCGGGCACGTCGCCGCCGACCGTTCCGGCCACGGCAACCACGGCATCGTGGACGGCGCGCGCTGGGTCGACGGGCACCGGGGCAGCGGTCTGCGTTTCGACGCGTTCAACGACTACGTCGACCTGAGCTACCAGCTCGGCCCGCACCTCGACGGCGCGCGGGGTATCACCGTCAGCGGCTGGGTGCGGCCCGACTCATTGGACAACGGCACTCAGCGGATCTTCGGCACCCGCATCAACGGCGGCACGGCCGGGGTCGAGGTGACGTTCCAGAACACGCGCGGCCAGGCACGCATCGCCGTCGCGGGCCGCAGCGAGTCACCCGGCGACGGCTACCGCAAGCACGTGTTCGACACCCCCTCGATCAAGGCAGGGCAGTGGCACCACGTCGCCGCGGTCATGGACTACGAGGCCGACGCCGTCCGCCTCTACGTCGACGGGGTCGCGCGGTCGGCCCCCGATCCGGACAAGCGCTTCGGCAGCGACCACTACCGCTACGCGGGTGCCACCCAGCCGGACTCGCTGGGGCGCAGCCCCGACGGCGGTGCCTACTACCGGGGCAGCCTCGACGACGTCAGCGTCCACCGGGTGGCGCTGGACCAGCGCAGGGTCATCGTCGACATGCTGACCGCGGAGGTCGACCGCTACCGCACCGACGGAGAGCTGGGCCCGATCGGCACCCCGCTGGCTCGACACCTGGACAACGCGCGCCGGCACCTTGACGCGGGCCGTACCGCCGAGGCACGGGAGCGGATCGCCACCGCGCACGGCCAGCTGGCCGACGGGGCCGGGAATCCTGCCGCGCAGATCCGCGAGCGGCTGCTGCCGGTGTTCGAGGAGTACCTGCTCCGCGCCGACCCACCCGCCGCGACCGCCTGCGACGACGGGGCGGAAGGGGACTGGACCGGATCGTGGCGGTCGGCCCCCGCCGCGCCCCGCGACTCGAACTCCGCCGCCGAAGCGGGGTTCGAGGACGAGACCCTGCGCATGGTCGCCCGCGCCGCCGCCGGCGGGTGCGACGTGCGGGTCCGGCTGTCGAACGAGTTCGGTGACCAGCCCGTCACCTTCGGCCCGGTGACGGTGGCCGAGCACGCGGGTGACGGCCACCTCGCGCCCGGAACCGCGCGGCCCGTCACGTTCGGCGGCGAGAGCTCGGTGTCGGTCCCTCCGGGTGAGGAAGCGGTGTCCGACCCGGTCGGGATGGCAGTGGGCGATCGCACGGAGCTCGCCGTCAGCCTCCACGTCGACGGCCCGACCGGGCCTGCCACGACCCACAACCTGCGACGCGAGACCGGCTACGTCGCCGACGGCGAGCACACCGGTGACGAGCGCGCGGACGCCTTCGCCGCGCTGGGCCGGTCGTGGATGTACCTGTCGGGGATCGACGTGCGGCGGCCCGACGGTGGTGCGGTCGTGGTGACCGGCGACTCGCTCACCGACGGACTCGGGTCCACGGTCGGAGCCGAACACACCTGGCCCGACGAACTCGCGGACCGGCTGCTGCTGACCGGCAGCGACGTCAGCGTGCTCAACCGGGGCGTGTCGGCGAGCAGGTTGCTGGCCGACGCCGCCCCGTCCGAGCCGGACCCGATGTCGATCCCGGGCGGCCTGACCAGGCTCGACCGCGACGTCGACGACGCGGGCGTGGACACGGTGATCCTGTATCTCGGGATCAACGACATCATCCAGGGCGAGCGCGCGGGCGAGCCGGTGACGGCCGGAGAGCTGATCGACGGCTACGAGCGCTACCTCGACCGGGCCCGCGCCCACGGAGCCCGAGTCCTCGGCGCGACCCTGACGCCGTACGGGTCGTCGATCAACTGGACCGAGTCCGGCGAACGGGTCCGGCAGGAGGTCAACGACTGGATCCGCGGCAGCGGCGCGTTCGACGCGGTGGTGGACCTCGACGCCGCCGTCCGCGACGCGGACGACCCGCGGCGCATCGATCCCCGCTACGACTACCGCGACGGGCTCCACTTCAACGACCTCGGCCACGCCGCCATGGCCGACGCGGTGAAGCTCGACGCCCTGGCTGGATAGGCGGTGTGGTGTGCCCGGCCGGGAACGACGCCCCGGCCGGGCACACCGGTGTCAGCGGGCAGTGTGCAGCATCCGGCCCCAGGCCGCGCCGTGGCGCGCTATAGTGCAACCGCTGGGGTACACCCAGCCGGGGCCGGTAGCTCAGTCGGTTAGAGCAGGGGACTCATAATCCCTTGGCCGCGGGTTCGAGCCCCGCCCGGCCCACCTGTGTGACCTGGGACAACGAAGCTCAAGCTCTGCGTTCTGCTGCGGAGCTTTTTGCCGTACGCCCCAGCGCGCAGCCCGCGTGGATCTCGGCGCGCTTGAGCGACTTCTGGTCGGCGGGGGAGGGGATGTCGGTCGAGATCGACCGGGCTCGCCCGTGTCTGGGCCCCCCTTTCGCGCGCACGTGCGAGGCATCTACGCAGGCCCGGGACCAGTCGATCACGGTCGCCGCGTTCAGCTCGGCCAGCAGAACCTCGTGCAGCCGGTCGAACACCCCGGCTTGTTGCCAGTCCCGCAACCGCCGCCAACACGTCATGCCCGAGCCGAACCCCAGCTCCTGCGGCAGATTCTCCAACCCGATCCCGGTGTAGAGCACGAAAGATGTCCCTGCAACACAGCCCGGTCCGGCAACGGCTTGGGCCCTGTCCGACCGGCCGGACGCGCCGTCAACAACGGCTCGATCCGAGCCCACAACCCTTCCGCGACCAACCACGGCGCACCACACCAAGATCATCTCAGCCCGAGATCACCAATGTGTTAGGGACTCTAAAGAGCTCTACCGCCGCCAGGATAACGGCCACACCGACTCCGACCCTGCCCTCTGCGCCCATCGCCTTCCGCCGACTCGAACTCGGCTTCGATCGAAACCGCCGTAGCCCAGACCTACGAACCTGCCGGGCTACGGCGGGTGCGGCACCAGGTGAGGCCCCGGTTGCGGCAGATTACTCAGACGAGCATCCTACGGAACCGCAGGTAGCCGTGGCTCCATCACGCGAGCAACATCCTCGGCGATCGGGCAAGATTCTTCCGTACTAGACAGGCCATTAACCGTCACGTCGACACGAGACTGCGCGTCAATCTCGATCCCGACTGTGCAGTCGCCATAACGCGGATTCTCCACTCGAGCTGCCGTCCGACCATCAATATTGAGGTTCTTAATTCCCGCACCCACGTCATTCATTGAGTCAACGTTCTGGGAGTCTCGAACGTTGAGCGCAACAACGAATCCGTCAACGCCCCCTTCGTTGCTGAGCTGCCAGGAACAACTACGAGCGCTGCCTAGGTCTTTGTACTCACCATCTTCGAAAGCACCGTATTCATCGAGGTCGCCAACCGAAAGCAAGTCGCACGGCTCCAGTTCTCTACTGCGCGGAACAGAGTTTCCATCCGATGCAGGCGCACTAGATGTAACCTCAGGCGTGGACTCTGGAGGTTCGGCAACCCCCGGAGTCTCACTGCTACAACCGGAGAGTACGCCCATTGACACCAGGACTGCCAAGGCTGCACCAGATCGCGATTTCGGGTTCACCAGCTATTCAGCTCCCCACTCCTTTGAATGAACTACTTGCTTCGTCCTCTTGTGCTTGGTATTGATTAGAAGCAAACAGCAACGCGTCACGACTCTTCTCTAGAACTTCCCGAAGTTGTTGGACAGCTGACCGAGCTGACCGGTCGCCATTCGCTGCGTCCCACATGTGTTGAGCAACGCGCTTGCCATAGTCGTGGTCACCGAGCGGCGGAGCCTGATCAAAAGCTGTAAGTTCCTGCTCTATACCGTCGATGTCATTGAGGAACTCCTCCAACGTTCTGATGATCGGGTCGGCCGCTTCTTTCGTGACCCTGAAACCGCCGGACTTCGCCGACGCGACCAGCTCATTCGCCGAGCGGCTCACGTTCTTCATCGCCTCGGCGCTCATCGAGCCACCCGAACCGAACATCGCGCCGCCCACAGTCGCACCGGCGCCCTGATTCACGTCTCTGAGCTCGGTCATCACGTACCCCCACAAGCCGTCGTCGCGGAACCGTTCGACTTCGGAGGGTACCGACCCCACCACCAGTCTGGAGTGAGATGACCGAACACCGCGCCTCAGCCCGCCAGGGCACGAACCCGCAGACCACGCAGGTAGCTGACGTCCAGCACCAGCCACTCCCATAGCAAGCACCAACAGCAACCCCGCCCCGCACCCGGCACACAAGCAAGCCATAAACACCGAAACCGAAGCGCTCTACCACCGCCAGGACAACGGCCACGCCGACGCCGACCCCTGCCCTCCGCTACTCGAACTCGGTTTCACGATCGCCGAACACGCTGGCATGAACTGCCATGCCAGCAAACCGCCGTAGCACGGATATACGACCTGCCAGACTACAGCGACGCGACGACGGACTAAGCCGGGTCGTTCTCGATCTACTCCCACCGCACCGCCGCGTTCAGCACACTGTTGATAATCGAATGGATCTGCCGCACGGTCGAAGCCGCTATCGGCTTGCACCGGTGTACTGCGCTGCGACGCAGTCGTGTTAACCGTCGGCCTTGTGCTTCTCGACGAACGGCTTCCCGCCGCAGGGTGGGCGACCGCTGGGCGAACTGCGCCCGGCGACGCGGCGGGCACCACGCCTGCGCAGTGTTCGTTTGTGGCGTTCATGAGGTCAGGGGTTCGTTTCCCAGGGTGTGCCTGTGCTGCGATAGGTCATGCGGCGGGGTCAGTCAGCGGGCTGGCCGCTGAGTAATTCCCGTACCTTCTCGACTGCCGGATGCGATTCGCCGTACGCATTGAGCAGGTCGGTCAGCAGTGCCTCGAAGGTCTCGCGCGCCTCATTCAACTGCCCTGTCCGAGTTGCCAGGTGCCGATCTGCTGCCGGAGCTCGAGCGCGCGGGAATCCCGCGGTCCGCATACGCGAATCTCGTCGGCCAGTAGTTCTCGCGCCGCGTCCAGAGCGGTGCTCGTGTGGCCTAGTCGGGCGTGACAGGTGATGAACTGGTTGCGACATCGGAGCACGAGCTCGGCGTCACGCCCTTCGGGCCAAGCACCAGATGGTCGACTTCGTGGCCAAGCGGACGGACTTTGCGCGTCGTACAGATCATGATCAGGAGTTGCGCACTGATGTCGAGCGGTGCAGCTCACGTCGCTTCGGTGAGTGGCGTTCGCGAGGTGATGGTGCGGAAGAGGCGTAGTGGAGCTTGGCATTCATTAGCGAGGGTGAGTTCGTCGGCCTGGTTCTCAGAATGGAGAAGCTCGACCGCCCGGGGAAGGAGAGACGGCTGTTCGAGCATGGGCATGGGCCCGGGTTCACGGCGGCGCCATCCTCGAGTGGATACGGTGGTCATGGCGTTCCGGTAGGTGACGTCTTTCATGATCTCGAGGGTGCGGGCGCGGTATAGGAGTGCTTGGAGGCTGACGTTCCAGCGTTGTTTGAGCTGGCTAAGTGTGCGCCAGTCGGCCTTGTGGGGTAGTTCGTTGGCGATCTCGTCGGCGGGCATGAGGAGCTCGGCAGCGAAGCGGTGTGCTTGGTCTTCGACGACTCGGCTGCCGGGTTCGGCGTCGAGGTGCATAACGAGGTGGCCGATTTCGTGGGCGACATCGAAGCGCTGGCGGTAGTAGTCGTCTTTCAGTGGATTGAGAAGGATGACCGGACGTTGTGCTGTGTCGAAGGAGTAGGCGTCGACGGTGGCGTTGTCGAGGGGGCTGAAAACGACGAGGCAGCCGTAATTCTCGACAAGTCGGATGAGGTGACCGACCGGTCCGGAAGGAAGCTCCCATTCTTTGCGGAGTAGACGTGCGGCTTCTTCCGGGCCGGTGCCAGCCGAGCTGTCGCCGGCCACGGGGTGCTGTGGGAGATTGCGCTCAGGGAACTGGACATGCCGTTCGATGGCGGTTGCGATGTCGACGGCCATGCAGCCGTACGCGTGCGCTTGGTCTCGTGAAATCTGGCTGGTCGAGCGCAGAGACCGGAAGTGTGGGGTTGCGGTCGTGGCGGGCAGGTTGGAGGAGCTGGTGATGAAGAACGCGGGATTGACATCGAGTGCCAGCGCGAGTGCAGCGACTGTGGATGCCGCCGGCCGCTTCGAGCCATTTTCGTATGCAGCGACGGCGGTGGGTGTCTTCTGGATCTGGACTGCGAGGGCGTTCTTACGGAGTCCGGTCAGCTGCCGCGCCAGTGTCAGCCTGCCGCCGTCGAAGAGGGCGGCAACGTCCTCCAACCGATCGTTCATGCCTCACCAATAGCACGGGGCGCAGAGCTGTCGTTCGGCAGGCGGCGGATTGAGACCGGCGCGTCGTTCGCCTCCGTCGACGAGGGCGGAACGGGATTGTCCGGAAGTTTGGGCGTGGTACGACCGGCGGGCGGTGGGGTTTGTCTGTCGAGCAAGTCGGAGCGCCACACCCAGGCGTCGCCCCGGTCCTGGTTCCATCGGATGCGACCGAGAAAGAGTTCGAAGTCGACTGTGTTGGAATCCATCGCGTGCGCCAGGACCAAGGTGTTGCGAAGGAGTTGCTCATGATCGCCCAGCTCCTCGAGGCGAGGGAGGCCAGCGACGTCTTCAATCGTGAAAAGCCCGCCGTCATCGGTGTTGTGAGGTTGTCTAGCCACCGTTTGCTTGGTCTCGCTCTTGTCGGTCCAACGGATCTTGGTCACTTGGCCGAAAGGGTATGAGGCGAGGAGCCAACGCCACCCGTCCACCATCCAACCAGGCGAGCCGTTGAGGTCGTGGCGCACGACGGTGCCGGGCGCCAGGTCAGGCATCGTTGCGAAGTCGCTGATTCCTGCGGCCAGCACGTCCCGCCCGACTGGTCCTTCCCCGGATGGTGCTTGGTAGTCGCCGCACTGGAAGACGCGGTCCAAGCGGTCGACCAAGTAGGTGTAGGCGTTGTAGCCGATCCACCCCTGCTTTTGCCCGCCTTCCGGATTGAAGTCCTGACGAACTTGTCCGTACGCCGATCCGTGGGCCCACAGTAGGGCTTCCAGTACCCCGCGGTCGGCTAGTAGATCCAGCACTTGATCTTCTTCGGCCACAGAAGAGATCGTACTTGTTGTCAGTAAACAGTGTCAAAAAATGAACCATTACGGCGTGTCTGTTGTCTGTTTGTGAACTGTGGGTCTCGTGGCGTGGCGTCCTGGCGCGGGTGCAGTGCGCGTGTCGTGGCCTCGCAATTTCATGGCCGCGGGTTGACCCGCTCGACGTTTCAGCCCTCTCCTCGCTTGGTCTCGTCCGGGCGGCGTCGCGGCGGGTCCGTCGTGAACAGCCCGCGATGCAGCACCGTCCGCACGTGGTCCGAACGATGGGTGCTGGCTGGGTGCTGACGCGCCATTTGCGCCGCCATCGCCATCGGCAGCGCCAGAAGCACGTCCTCGGTCCCGAGTTCGGGCCACAGCACGCCGCGAGCCCGGGCCTGATCGACCAGCGGTTCGATGGCCGCCGCCGTGCGATCACCGAGTGTGCGGGTTTCCGGTGGAACGGCGTCGGCGCTGACGAACCGGGCCAGCCAGGGGGCCTCCGCCTGGACGTCGAGCAGGTAGTGGAAGAGCCGCTCGAGGCCGTCCGTGACGTCGAGGAGCTTCCTCGCACGGGATTCGATGTCGGCGACGTTCTGTTCCAGCACGGCGGCCGCGAGATCCTCACGCGCCTCGAAGTGGCGGTGCAGCGTCGTGCGGCTCACGCCGGCGGCGCGCGCTATGTCCTCGAGCGGCGCGTCCGGGCCCAGGGTCGCGAAACAGTGCCTGGCCGCGGTGATCAGGCGATCCCGGTTGCGTGCGGCGTCGCGGCGCGGGGTTGTCGGCATGGATGGAGCGTAACCATCCGGTGGGTTGAAAGAAACGTACATCAATGTACGGTTAGTGGAGTGCCCAGGCGGGTTGGTGCCCTGGGCCCCGAAACCGACCGACGAGAGGGCCTCATCCGTGACCGAGAGGACAACCGCCGCCGTGCCACCGGCTGACCTGGGGTTCGACCCCGATGCCTTGCGGGAGAAGTACCGCAGCGAGCGCGACCGGCGGATCCGTCCGGAAGGTCTGGGGCAGTACGTGCGCGCGGCGGGGGAGTTCGGGTACTACGCGAGGGATCCGTACACGCCGCGCACGGAGCGTCTGCCGCTGACCGACCGCGTCGAGGTGCTGGTCGTGGGCGGCGGCTTCGGTGGCCTGCTGACCGGGGCGCGGCTGCGTGAGGCGGGGTTCGAGTCGGTCCGCATGATGGACGAGGCCGGGGACTTCGGGGGCACGTGGTACTGGAACCGCTACCCGGGCATCCAGTGCGACGTCGAGTCGTATGTGTACCTGCCGCTGCTGGAGGAGACCGGGTACGTGCCGCGGTGGCGCTACGCCCCCGGTGAGGAGATCCGGCAGCACGCGGTGCGGATCGCCGAACAGTACGAGCTGTATCGCGACGCCGTCTTCCACACCCGCGTCACGGAGCTCACGTGGGACGAGCGCTCGGCCGAATGGCAGGTGCGCACCGACCGCGGGGATGCGATGCGCGCACGCTATGTCGTCGTCTCCTCCGGCACGCTCACCCAGCCCAAACTGCCGGGAATCCCCGGGATCGAGGATTTCCGGGGACACACGTTTCACACCAGCCGCTGGGACTACGGCTACACCGGCGGGAGTGCCGACGGCGGGATGACCGGGTTGGCGGACAAGCGGGTGGCCGTGGTGGGCACCGGCGCGACGGGACTTCAGGTGGTTCCGCACCTGGCCCGCGACGCGGCCCACCTCTACGTCATGCAGCGCACGCCGTCGTCGGTCGATGTACGCGACAACCGGCCCACGGACCCCGAGTGGGCCGCGTCGCTGCGGCCGGGCTGGCAGAAGGAGCGGATGGAGAACTTCCTCGCGATCCTCGCGGGCGAAGAGGTCGAGCGGGACCTGGTTCAGGACGGCTGGACATCGACCGCGCGGCTGCAGCGCATGATGATCACGGGTGCTGTGGACACCTCGCTGGACCCGGCGGAGCGGGAGCGGCTCGACGAGCTGGCCGACTTCGCCACGATGAACCGGATCCGAGCCCGTGTCGACGCGGTCGTGGACGACCCGGCCACGGCGGAGGCACTCAAGCCCTGGTACCGGTACATGTGCAAGCGCCCGGGCTTCAGCGACACGTACCTGCAGGCGTACAACCGTCCTAATGTGACCCTCGTGGACACGGCCGACCACGGCGGGATCACGAGGATGACCGCAAACGCCGTCGTCGTCGGCGAGGACGAGTACGAGGTCGACTGCGTCATCTTCGCCACCGGGTTCGAGGTCGGGGTCTCCGGGGTGGTCTCGGGGACGCTGCCGGTGTACGGGCGGGGCGGGCGGACGCTGCTCGAGGCGTGGGGGCGCGGGCCGCGCACCCTGCACGGCTTCTACTCCCACGGGTTCCCGAACCTGTTTCACCTCGCGTCGCTGCAGAACGCGAACTCCGTGAACTTCACGCACATCCTGTCCGAGCAGGCCGACCACATCGCCGCCGTCCTTACCCGCGCGCACAAGACCGGTGCCCACCACGTCGAGCCGACCCGTGAGGCGGAGCAGGCGTGGTGCGACACGATCGTCGAGACCGCCGTCGACAACTCCGCGTTCCTCGCGGAGTGCACACCCGGCTACTACAACGGCGAGGGCACCCGGCGCGCGACACCGAGGTCGTACAGCCCCGGCCCGGTGGCGTTCCACCGCCTGCTGGCCGAGTGGCGTGCGGGGGACATGAACGACGTCCTCGTCGGTGCGGATGCGGCAACAGCGGACCAGGCCGCGGACGAGACGAGGGCGGAGGGACGGGCATGACACGCGATTCCGGGCGACGTGCGCCGGCCGTCGGCGCCGCCGTGGTGATGCTGGTCCTGGCGGGGTGCGCGTCGGATTCCGGCGGCCCGGCGGGCCGGGCAGGGGAGCAGCGGCACCCAAAGGAACAGAAGGCACGCCAGGTGCTCCACGTCGCGGAGCCGCGGGACCAACCCGCGGGAACCCTGCTCGAGGGGCCGACCTTCGGCGACGACGGACGGCTCTATCTCGTCGACGTCACGGCGCCGCCCGGCGGCCCCAAGGTCGTGGCCGTCGACCTGGCCACCCGCGAGACGGACCCGGTGTATACCGACGACTCGGGCGCCTACACGTCGGCACAGTTCAGTCCCGTCGACGGACGGCTCTACCTCACCGACTACGCGGGCGGCCGAATCCTCAGCGTCACCCCCGACGGTGAGGACCCGGAGGTGGTCGCGGGTGGCCCTGTGGACGGGCGCCCGATGCGGCCCGACGACCTCACCTTCGACGACGCGGGCAACATGTACGTCACCGACTCGTCGTTCACCACGTATCCGGATGCCGAACCGTCGGGTCGCGTGCTTCGGTTCGACGTCGACACCGGCGAGGGCACTGTGCTGGCCGACCACCAGCCCAACCCCAACGGCATTTCGTTCGACCTCGACGGCGGGGCGCTCTGGGTGAGCCAACTCGACGCCAACCGGATCGACCGGCTCACTGTGACCGAGGACGGCACCGCCGTCACCGCAGGTCACAGCGGGATGTACGTCGACGGCGGGACCGCGCAGACCGACTCGAACGCCGTCGACGCGGCCGGCAACGTCTACCAGGGCATGCACGGCGAGGCGAAGGTCCTCGTGTACGCACCCGACGGCACCCACAAGGCCACGATCACGGTGCCCGAGAAGGACGGAGACCTCAAGTCCGCGACGAACCTGGCGATCCGACCGGGAACGACCGACGGATACGTGACCGTGAGCGGCCCCGCTGGCGGATACGTCTACCGCTTCGATGCGCTCGCCGAGGGGGTACGGCAATCGAACGGCGGCTGACACTACCCAGCCGAGACCGACGGCACGGACCAGGCGTTCCGCGCTCACCGTTCGTGAGCCGCACCCCGGTGGCGTTGGCTCAGTCTCGCGTCGTGATGCGCGATCCTCGGTAGCGGTTGAGCGCGGCGTGCACCTCGTGGCGGCGGGGGAGCGCGAGGTGGCCGGGGTGGCCGCTGTGCGGGGAGAGCGCGTCCAGGCCGTCCCGCTCGATGCGCCGGTAGACCTCGTCCACCGCCTCGTGCAGGGATCGGCGTCCGTCGAGCAGGTCGGCGAGCCGGTCGAGAACGTGCGCGACGGCGGTGGTCTGCGCCGGGTCGACCAGCTGGGCGACGGCGCTGAGGTCGATGGTGTCCGTTCCGTACTGGATGGCGCCACGCCCGCGCGCCTTGGCGGGCTTGGTCTTGTTCTTCGGGCGCAGCGATGTCGCGGCAGGCACGCGGCGTGCTTCGGCGGCGAACACCCGCGTCGTGTCTTCCGTCGCTCGCTCGGCCGGAGTCTCGCGAGGCCCGTCGGTGATCGCGTGTGCCGCATCGGTGACATCGCGCGGAACGTAGGCGTCAAGTGCGATGACGTGGTCGGCCACGGCGAAGAACGCACTGGAGCCGCCCGCGACCAGCATCGTGGACACGCCCAGCTCCTCGTAGAGCGGACGGATGCGGTCGACGAACGGAGTGATCGGCTCCCGGTCGGCCGGAACGAGCTTGCGCATCAGCTCGTCGCGGATCATGAAATTGGTCGCCGACGTGTCCTCGTCGATCAAAAGCAGCGATGTCCCGGCTTCGAGCGCCTCGACGAGGTTGGCCGCCTGCGAGGTCGAACCGCTGGCGTTGGTGGTGGTGAAGCGCGTCGTGTCGGTGCCCGAGGGCAGGCCCGTGATGAACGGGGAAATGTTCACGCCCGTCACGGCCCGGCCGTCCTCGGCTCGGACGGTCACGGCGTCGTGCCGGGTGATGACCCATTCGCGCCCGTCCCCGGGAACGTGCGGGTAGACGCCGCGTTCGAGCGCGCGCAGCAGCGTGGATTTGCCGTGATACCCGCCGCCGACCACGACGGTGACGCCTTCGGGCACCCCCATGCCAGTGACGGTGCGCCCGCTGGGCAGGTCGAACGACACGCGCAGCGACTCCGGGCCCGCGAACGGCGTCGCACCGGCGGACATCGGCAGGTCCGAGTCACCCGAGCGGCGCGGCAGGATCGCTCCGTCGGCCACGAAAGCCACCAGGCCCCGCTCACCGAGCCGGGCTCGCAGGTGTTCCTGGTCGAGGTGCAGCTCGACGTGGGCGCGCAGGGCCTCGGCGTCGAGGTTGTCGTAGCGCAGCGACGACTCGACGATCCGGGGAACCGTGCGGGTGAGGATGTCCGCCGCGACCCGTCCGAGGGCCCGCCGTCCCTTCGCGGGCAGGGCTACCTCGAAACGCGCCTCGACACGGTCCTCGGTGATGAGCACGCTGGTGCGGGGCAGAACCTCCTGACCAGGCGTGCCGAAGGACACCGTACGGTCGCCGTCGGTGGCCTTCCGGGCGGCCTCGTGGCAGCGCCGGGTGAGGAAGTCGCTGACGGCGACCCGCTTGCTCGCGGTGTCGATCAGGTCGGCGGGCAGGCCGGTGGCGTCGAGGTCGAGGATCGCCCGAGCCTTCGACGGCGGCGCGTACGGGTCGACCTGGACGTGGTCGACGGCCAACCGGAACAGGCCGAGGTCGTAGGTGCCGTGCAGTTGCTTGTAGGAGGCGTACCCGCGCCCGTCGATCGACGCGAGCGTGCGCTCCAGTGTCTCCCGTGTCCGCATACCGTGGTCAGTTCCTGGAGCCGAGGCCGTCGATGATCGGGAACGGCCGGACTCCGGCGCTGGTGCCGGGCGAGAACCTCGGGGACAGAACAAGCGCAACCATGTTCACCCAGTCTGCCACACCGGTCGATTCACGAGCTCGCTGCGCAGCCTCCCGCGGGCCCGCTGCTCCCGACCGACCACCGGTGGGAACACGTCGTGCGCCGGCGGTCATCGACGTCGGCTGCGTTGGGCGTGGGCGCGCGCCTTCATCCTGTTGCCACAGGTGGCCATGGAGCACCACTTCGCTGTGCCCGGGCGGCTGTGGTCGATGAGGAACAGGTTGCACTCGGTGTTGGCGCACGCACGAAGGCGCCCCGGCAGTGTCTCCATGACTCGGGACCACGCCAGCACGGTCCGTGCGGCGAGTCGTTCGTCGGCCGGGGCGTCGAGCTGCCACTGGATGCCGTCGCTGGTGACCTCGGGAAGAAGCGTGGTCCTGCCGAGGGTCGCGGCAAGGCGCTCGGCGGCGTCGCTCTCCTCGCGGATCATCCCGTGCAGGGCAGCGCGAGTCCGTTGTAGATGGTGCAGCTCGGTTGTCGTGCCGGTGCCCCCGAAACGGTCGCGAAGCTCGTGACCCGCTGAGCCGTCGAGCTGCTCGGTGGGTGTGCCGTCGATGACGGGGGCGCTGTTGAGCACGGCCATCAACAGTTCTTCGTCTTCGATCACTGTCGCCTCCGGGTGGTCGGCTGTCGCCGGGCTCGGTTGCCTGCCCGGTTATCCCATGCTAGCTTGCGACTAACCAGTAAAACAGATTTAAGAGGTTTGCTGTGGCTGTCACCCACCATCGCACCGTGTCCGTCGACGGGCTGGACGTGTTCTACCGTGAAGCCGGGCCGCGGGATGCTCCCGTGATCCTGTTGCTGCACGGCTACCCGACCAGCTCCCACATGTTCCGGCATCTCATCCCCGCGCTCGCCGACCGGTACCACGTCATCGCCTCCGATCACATCGGTTTCGGGCGCTCGTCGGCTCCCTCCGTCGACGACTTCACCTACACCTTCGCCTCTCTCACCGAGGTCACCGCAGCGTTTCTCAGAGCTGTCGGGGTCACGAGGTACACCGTGTACGTCCAGGACTACGGAGCTCCGATCGCGTGGCGTCTCGCCCTGGCCGACCCGGAATCCGTCGAGGGCGTGATCTCCCAGAACGGCAATGCCTACGAAGAGGGGTTCGTCCCGGAGTTCTGGGAGCCCGTCTGGGCCTACGGTGCCGATCCGTCGGAGGCCAACGAGAGGGCACTGCGGCCCGCACTCGAACGGGAGGCGATCGAGTGGCAGTACACCCACGGAGTGCCCGACGTGACGACCGTCGACCCCGACGCCTGGGAGCACGACCTCGCGTTACTGGCTCGCCCGGGCGTCGACCGCGCGCAGCTGGCCCTGTTCGCCGACTACACCGGCAACCGCGCCCTGTATCCCCGGGTCCAGGACTGGCTGCGCACTTCGCGGGTGCCCGTGCTGGCGGTGTGGGGACGAAACGACGAGATCTTCGGGCCCGCCGGTGCCACAGCGTTCCGCCGCGACTCACCTGACGCACGCGTCGAACTCCTGGACGGCGGTCATTTCCTCCTGGAATCCCACCTGGATGAGGTCGTGCGGATCATCCGGGACTGGCGTGCCGCCATCGATGCCTAAAGCCCCTAACGCATTGGCGTTCGATCAGGGAGCGGCGGCCAGGCGAATGCGTCGCAAGGCGGAGGGGCGTCCGCGTACTGGAAGTACGTGGGCGCCTCCTCCAGCGCGGCGAGGCGTCGTCTGGGTGCCGCGAGCCGAACAGACCAATGTGTTAGGGGCTCTAAATCGCCGACGGTCCCGTGGTAGCATCGGAGGCGAAGTAATGCTGTTTGTTTTGTGGTGAAGGTAGGTTTTTGTGGTAACGGGTAAAGTGTTGCGTTTCGACGAGTTCAAGGGTTACGGGTTCGTCTCGCCGAGTACCGGCGGTGACGATGTCTTCATCCACGTGAACGACCTCGAATTCGACAAGAGGTTGCTCAGGCCGGGCGCGTTCGTGGAGTTCGAGGTCGAGGACGGGGACCGGGGTCCCAAGGCCTCGTGTGTGCGGCTTACCTCCGGTGGTGAGGCAACGCCGTCGAGCTCCGCGGCTCCGGTTTCCTCCAGTGGTCAGTCCGAGCGGCCCGACGACGGGCTCGTCGACGTGCTGTCCACCAAGGAGTTTCTCGCTGAGGTCACAGAGGCGCTGCTGGAAGCCGCGCCCACGGCGACCGGCGAGGAGATTCGCAACATCCGGGAGCGGCTGCTCCGTATCGGTCACTCTCGTGGCTGGGTCGACGCATAACGTTTTCGGTTCAATGCTCGCGTGGTGGTATGGGATTGCCCTTGCCGGCGACCCCATACCACCACGGCAGGAAATTCGATCGATCAGCTCGTGACGAGCGTTTCTGATTCCGTTGCCGAGTCGGACCCCGCGCGTGAGCGGAGACCGTACGCGAAATCGTGCAGGCAATCGCGAACGACCGGGTCGGTCAGTGGCACAGTGGTGACGTCGACCGGATTTCCCGCGTCATCCAGTCGAATTCCGGCGGTGCGAGTGGGCTGCCCGATGTCGGCGGCGATCCGGGGAATCGGGAATCCCGCGGTGGTCGTCGCGAAAACGGTCCGCGGGGTCCTGCGGGAGGCCGCCGCGCGCAGCACCTCGATCTTGAGATCGATGTCCTCGGGTACGGCCTCGATCACCAGGTCCGCCGGCCGGGCTGTGTGCGGAGCGACCGTGCAGTCGAACCGCGCGAGTCGTGCGGTGGTGAACGAGGCCGGCATCAGGTTACGTTCGTCGGGACGTCGGGCCCGGCGTGCGATGTCGACCCGTGCTCTGGTCAGCCTGGCCGGATCGGCCTCGATGCCGACCACGTGGTAACCGTGGTCGATCAGTGTCAGTGTCATGGTGGCACCGGCCCGGCCCAGGCCGATGATCCACACAGTGCCGAACGGCCGAGACATGGCCAACGCCTTCCATTACCAACCGCTGTCTCCTCCTGTCTCCATCGCGGCCCTGGATCTCAGAGCGGGATGTTGTTGTGGCTCCCTCGGCGAGCGGGTGCTGCGGAGAGCGCTTCGGCCACTCTGCGGCGCGTCCGGTCGGGGCGCACCACCTCATCGACCACACCGAGGCGGCGTGCGCGGTCGACGCCGCCTGCCTCGCGTTGTTGCTTGTCCACCAGTTCGGCTCGAAGCCGCTCGCGATCCTGCTCCGATGCGGCCGCGAGTTGCTTCCGGTAGAGGATTCCGACGGCCGCCTCCGCGCCCATGACCGCCACCTCGCCGTCCGGCCACGCGAAGACGTTCGTGGCGCCCAGCGAGCGGGAGTTCATCGCGATGTACGCGCCGCCGTAGGACTTCCTGGTAATGACCGTCACGCGCGGCACGGTCGCCTCCGCGAAGGCGTGCAGCAGCTTGGCACCCCTGCGCACGACACCGCCCCACTCCTGCTCCACGCCGGGCAGGTAGCCGGGCACGTCCACCACGACGACGAGCGGAATGCCGAAGGCGTCGCACATCCGGACGAAGCGCGACGCCTTCTCGGCGGACGGCGAGTCGAGACAGCCGCCCTTGCGCAGGGGATTGTTCGCCAGCACGCCGACGGTGTGGCCTGCGAGCCTGCCGAGACCGACCACCATGTTCGCCGCCCACTTGGGCTGGATCTCCTCGAACTCCCCGTCGTCGACGAAGTCGCGGACCAGCGGGCGCACGTCGTACGCCCTGCGGGGCGAGGCGGGCAGGCGAGCGCTCAGGTCGGGACCGTCCGGCAGCGTGTCCGGCTCGAACACGCCGGGCGCGGCGAGCAGGCTCGCGAACGCGCGGGCTCTGGCGTAGGCGTCGTCCTCATCCCCGGCGATGACGTGCGCGACCCCGGAGCGGGTCCCGTGGGCCTCGGAACCGCCGAGGCCCTCCATGTCGATCTGTTCACCGGTGACGCTGCGGACGACCTCCGGTCCCGTGATGAACAGGCGGCCGGGTGCCGCCATGATGACGAGGTCGGTGAGCGCGGGGCCGTAGGCGGCCGCGCCCGCTGCGGGGCCGAGAATGACCGAGATCTGGGGCACGGTGCCCGAGGCGGCGACGATGGCGGCGAACATCCGGCCGACCCCGTCCATCGACTCGACGCCGTCGGCGAGCTTCGCGCCACCGGAGTGCCACAGGCCGAGCACCGGGCAGCGCATCGCGACCGCGAGCTCGATCGCCTCGATGATCCGGTCGGCCTCCGCGGCACCGAGTGACCCGCCGCGCTTCGTCGCGTCGGTGCAGTAGGCGACGACGGGCACCCCGTTCGCGGACCCGGTCGCCACCCGGACCGAGCCGCCGTTGTCCTCGCCGTACGGCGTGAGTGTTCCCGGATCGAACAGCCGGCCGAGCCGGTTCATGGGCTCACGGAAGTCCGTGTCGTCCTGCACAGGCTGCAGTGTCATCGGTTCCCCAAGAACGTCGTGGTCGGCTGAGCGAAGCACCGGTCAGCAGGCCGCGCGGACTCAACTGGAGAAGAACTTCCCGAACAAGCCCGGATCAGGCAACCCCTGATCTCCGCTGGGCGCACAGGGGTCTAGGTCGTGGCCCGTGTCGTCGCTCCGATAAGGGGTTTCGTAGGGGGGAGGCCCTGTCCGCAGTGCTGTTAGCTTGGGTGCCGGCCGGCTCGTCGGATACCGGGCGGCCGTCGTAGCAGGAAAGGCTACCGATCATGAGTGATGCTTTGTCGCGGCCGCTGGACCTGCCAGCATGGCCGCAGTTCGACGACGCCGAGCGCGCCGGGCTGCTTCGTGCGCTCGACCAGGGTCAGTGGTGGCGAATGGGCGGCAGTGAGGTCGATTCGTTCGAGAGCGAGTTCGCCGACCACCACGGGGCGCCGCACGCGCTCGCGGTCACGAACGGCACGCACGCCCTCGAACTGGCGCTGCAGGTGCTGGGCGTCGAACCGGGCTCCGAGGTCATCGTGCCCGCCTTCACCTTCATCTCCTCGTCGCAGGCCGCGCAACGGCTCGGCGCGGTCGCGGTCCCCGTCGACGTCGACCTCGACACGTACTGCATCGACGTCGAGGCCACCTCGGCCGCGGTGACCTCCAAGACCGCCGCGATCATGCCGGTTCACATGGCGGGGCAGATGTCCGACATGGACGCTCTGGCGAAGCTCTCGGCCGATTCCGGTGTGCCGCTGCTGCAGGACGCGGCCCACGCTCACGGCGCGCGGTGGCGCGGCAAGCGCGTGGGCGAACTCGGCTCGGTCGCCGCTTTCAGCTTCCAGAACGGCAAGCTGATGACAGCGGGTGAGGGCGGTGCCGTCACCTTCCCGGACGCCGAACTGCACGAGATGGCCTTCCTGCGGCACAGCTGTGGCCGTCCGCGCACCGACCGGCTCTACAAGCACCGCGTCGCGGGCTCCAACTTCCGGATCAACGAGTTCTCCGCGAGCGTGCTGCGGGCGCAGCTGGCCCGGCTCGACGACCAGATCGAGACGCGCGAGGCGCGGAGCAAGGTGCTGAGCGGGTTGCTCGCCGACGTCCCCGGTGTCGAACCGCAGGGTCGCGACGAGCGGTGCGACCGCATGTCGCACTACATGGCGATGTTCCGGATTCCCGGTGCGACCGAGGAACGCCGCAACGCCGTCGTGGACGCCCTCGTCGCGCGCGGCGTCCCCGCCTTCACCGGGTTCCGTGCGGTGTACCGGTGCGACGCGTTCTGGGAGACGTCGGCACCGGCCGAATCCGTCGAGGCGATCGCGCAGCGGTGCCCGAACTCCGAGACCCTGCACGCCGAGTGTGTGTGGCTGCACCACCGCACCCTGCTGGGTACGGAGGATCAGATGCACACGGTCGCCGAGATCATCTCCGACGTGGTGGCCAGCTCCTGAGAACCCCGGTCACGGGTGGGTGGCGTTGCTCGGCGCCCACCCGTGACCACAACGGACGGTCGGTTTCGGCTCACCGGACGTCGCGAGTGCGGCACGGAGGGCTCCGGCGCCGACCGCGCTCGCCGCCGCCGGGATCGCGAGTACCCGGTGCGCCTCCCGCACGTGGGTGAACAACACATAGCCAAGCGGTGCGGTGCCCGCTGTCCGGCTGGATCGAGCGAAGTCGGCGACCTCGTCGTAGTAGCGCAGCCAGGACCCCGTCAGCCGGGTGCGGCCTTGGACGTCGTGAACGACCCGGCCCGCCGTGCCCGCCTCCGCCGCCGAGCGCGTCGCCAACGCCACCCGCTCGGCTGGCCGCATACCTCTGGTCCAGTGCCTCCAGCAGTGAAAGAGAAATTCCCGCCGATCCGCCCGGGATACCTGGGCGAGGACACACCACAGGTGGGTCACGGGCAGCGCGATCGACGCACCGGCCCGCCCGGTGTCACCCGGCGCCGTCTCCGCCGCGAGCCGGGCGAGCGCGTGCGTCAGGTCGGCTGGGTCCGTGTGCGCCGGGAGTACGGCGGCCACTGCCCTGACACCTGCCATGTGCTTCTACCTCGGATCAGCTCGCCTTGGGGACGGCATCCATCATCGGGCAAGCACGCCGGTTCGCGGCCAGGTCGCTGGGATACTGGGAGGCTTGAGGGGACCGGTAGGGGTTCGGCCGGTCGCGGGCGGGTCGCCTGACTCGCACAAGCCGTAGGTCGCGTGAATGCTATGCTCCGGGCTGCCAGCTATTGGAGGTGAGCACGAATGAGTGCTGTTGGCGGTGGAGACCTCGGCGGGCAGCAGATCGGCTGCGGTGTTTACACCATCGATCCCGAGCGGTCGACGATCTCGTTCCAGACCAGAGCGATGTTCGGGCTCATGGGGGTACGCGGCACCTTCGGCGTCGGCGGCGGCAAGATCACGGTGGCTGATCCGGTGGAAGAGTCCACTGCGGAGGCCACGGTGTCGGCCGAAGCGTTCTCGAGCGGCAACGCCAAGCGCGATGAGCACGTCCGTTCCGGGGACTACCTCGATGCCAAGAACCATCCGCACTTCTCCTTCGTCGGCGAGAGCTTCGAGTGGTCCGGTGATCACGGAACGCTTCGTGGCCAGCTGACCGTCAAGGAGGTCAAGCAGCCGGTGACGCTGGACGTCACGACGGTGTCCGGCGACGAGCAGAACCTCACCGCCCGTGCCACCACGACCATCGACCGCTTCGACTTCGGCGTCAAGACAGCGCCGGGTATGACCGGCCGTAAGCTGAACATCGTGCTGGACATCGTCGCGAGCCGCTGACCCCGGTTCGCCGGAGCACACCCCTATCCTGGTCCGCAGCCGTGGTCTCGTGCCGCGTCGCTCCGGTACGGTCGGCCGAAGTCGGCCGTCAGGAGTGGGGTAATGGCGAAAATCTGTGTTGTCGGCGCGAACGGTGTGCTCGGTTCGCGAATCCTCGATGAATCGTTGGACCGGGGACACCAGGTCACGGCCGTGGTGCGCCAGCCGTCCAAGTTGGGCACGCGGAGTGGAAGCCCGGCTGTGCTGACCGGTGACGTGCTCGATCCCGCGAGCGTCGCTGCCTTCGTCGAAGGGCAGGACGTCGTGGTGAGTGCGGTCGGTGGCGCAGACGGGCCCGGGCACGTCCGGCTCATCGAGCCGTCGCTGCGCACTCTCGTCGACGTGCTCAGGAAGGCCGGTCCTGAGGCGCCGCGGCTCGTCGCGGTCGGCGGTGCCGGCAGCCTCGCCATCGGGCCGGGCAAGAAGGTGTGGGACTTCCCCGGGCTCCCCGAAGGCGCACTGCAGACAATGCACGCGCACGGCGACGGACTCGCGTTTCTCCGCACCGTCACCGACGTGCGGTGGACCAGCGTCAGTCCGCCCGTCATCATCGCGCCGGGAGCGCGGACAGGGCGGTACCGTACCGGCACCGACAGCCTCGTCGCCGACGGCACGGGCAAGAGCCACATCAGCGCGGAGGACTACGCGGTGGCGCTGATCGACGAGATCGAGAATCCGCAGCACATCGGCCGCCGGTTCACGGTCGCGTACTAGCGTCCTCCGGCTCCGCCGCCAGGGGCCGCCAGGGCCGCCAAGGCTATCGCCCCGTGCAGCGAGGAGAGTCCACCGAGGACGGACGGGCGCAGCGCGGGCACGGGATGGCCGGGGCGTGCCAATCGCCGGAGGTGTCCCTCCACGCCGTCGACGAACCCCGGTAGGTCCGCCGCGAATCCGCCGCCGAGTACGGCGCAGTCGGGCCGCACCAGCTCGTTCACACTCGCCACCGCGGTCGCCAGGGCGAGGCAGGACTCGTCCACGACGGTCACGGCCCACGGGCTCCCTGCCAGCACGCCTTCGCGAAGGTCTGAAAAGGACACCGGAAGGCCACGTGCCGACGTCGCCCTGCGCAGGATCGCCGAGCCGGACGCGATCGCCTGCAGGCATCCGGTACGTCCGCATGCGCATCGCGGCCCCGCGCTGTCGACGACGACGTGCCCCAGCTCGCACGAACCCCGCCCGGGACCGGGCACGGACCGCCCGCCGAGGACGATGCCGCCGCCGATCCCCGTGCCGACGCCGACGTAGAGCAGATCGCGCTCACCGATCGCTTCGGCCTCGGCGACGGCGGCCAGATCGCCGTCGTCGGCCCAGCGCACGACGGCGTCCGGGAACGTCGACCGCAGTGCCGCTCCCAGATCCAGGCCGTTCCACGACGGGCGGCTGGGCCACACGGCGACCTTGCCCCGCTCGTCCACCGTGGCGGGGACCGCGACACCGACCGAGCGGATCGCCGTCGGCAGGTCGCGCACGAGCTGCGCGACGCCTGCGGCGAGCCGCGCCAGATCGTCGGACGCCGTGGCCCGGGGCGACCAGCGAAACGTCAGCTGGTTTGGCTCCACACCGTCGGCCTCCGCGCGCAGCGCGACCTTCGTGCCGCCGATGTCGATGCCGAGTACGCTCATGACCCGTTCGCTCGATGCCGTTCGACGAGCGCCCGCGCGGCGAGCCGGTAGCCCGCCGTGCCGAGCCCGGCGATCATCCCGTCGGCGATCGGCGCGAGGATCGAGTTGTGCCGGAACTGCTCGCGTGCCCACAGGTTCGAGATGTGGACCTCGATCCACGGGCTCGGATACGACGCGAGCGCGTCGCGCAGGCTCCACCCCGCCATCATCAGAGCACCGGGGTTCACGATCGCCCCGAGCGTGTCGTAGCTGTTCTGCACCGCCTGGACGAGCTCACCCTCGCAGTCGTGCTGCACCGACCTGACCTTCCAGCCGTGGTCGGCGATCTCGTCGGCGACCGCGTCCTCGACGTCGGCCAGGGTGTCGGTGCCGTAGATCTCCGGCTCGCGGCGGCCGAGGATGCCCAGGTTCGGACCGTTCAGCAACAGGATTTCGGACACGCGTACACCTCACAAAGCTCGGGGTGCGGCCAACGGTAGTCGGCGTGGCGCCTCGCACGGCACGGTGTCGTGCGGTGAGGGGGAGATAAGGGGTTCCTGAGGGGAAACCGGCCGCGCGGTCCGGCGGTAGCGTCGCCGGCGACCGGTCCGGCAGCGGTCGTCGGATTCCTTCGTCCCCTCTGGAGTGTAGTGATCATGAGTGGTGAACGTGCGTCCGCTGCGCCCGTGCGTACCGCGGTCGTCGGACTCGGCTGGGCCGCGAAGTCGATCTGGCTGCCGAGGTTGCGGGCGCATCCCGGCTTCGTGATCACCGCGGTCGTGGACTCCCGCCCAGCCGAGGGCGACGAGCTGGACGGTCTCGACGTGCCACGCTACGAGGACGCCGCGGCGCTGGACCCGGCCGAGGTCGACCTCGCGATCGTGGCGGTGCCCAACCGCCTCCACGCCGAGGTCGGGGCTCGCCTGCTGCAGCGGGGCATCTCGGTCTTTCTGGAGAAGCCGGTCTGCCTCAGCTCGGACGAGGCCGAGCGGCTCGCCGCCGCGGAGCGGGCAGGCAGTGGGCGGCTGCTCGCCGGCAGCGCCGCGAGGTACCGCTCGGACGTGCGAGCGCTGGCCGAGGTGATCGGCTCGCTCGGCCGCATCCGGCACGTCGACCTGGCGTGGGTTCGGGCCCGGGGCGTGCCCGACGTGGGCGGCTGGTTCACGCGCCGGCAGCACTCCGGTGGCGGGGCACTGGTCGACCTTGGCTGGCACCTGCTGGACCTGGTGCCCACCCTGCTCGGCCCGACCACCTTCGCCCAGGTCGTGGGAACGATCTCCGACGATCACGTCAACGACCCGTCGTCGGGCACCGCGTGGCGTGACAACGGCCGTGACACCGCGGCGGCGGAGTCCGCCGACGTCGAGGACACGGCGCGCGGCTTCCTCGTGACCGCCGGCGGGGTCTCGGTCTCGATCCGCGCGAGCTGGCGTTCGCACGAGCAGCTCGACACGACGACGATCACCATCGACGGCAGCGCGGGCACGGCGAGGCTGGCCTGCACCTTCGGCTTCAGTCCGAACCGCGCGGGAGGCCCGATGCTGACGGTGACGCGCGACGGCGAACCCACCTCGGTGCCCGTGCCGGAGGAGACGATCGGTGGCGAGTACGACACCCAGCTCGACGAACTGGTCGGCGAGCTGACGGACCCGGCGGCGCGAGGCCGCGCCGTGCGGGACGCGCGCGCGACGATCGGGGTCATCGAGCGGCTCTACGAATCGGCGCGGACGGGAGCGGAGCTGCCCGGCGAGGACGTCCGCGCCGTGGTGTTCGATCTCGACGGCGTGCTCGTCGACAGCACCGACGTGATGCGCCGCGCCTTCCGCACCGCCTACGCCGAGGTCGTCGGCGAGGGCGAGGCGCCGTTCGCGGAGTACAACAAGCACCTCGGCCGGTACTTCCCGGACATCATGCGGATCATGGGGCTGCCGCTGGAGATGGAGGAACCGTTCGTCCGGGAGAGCTACCGGCTGGCCGGGCAGGTGCCGATGTTCGACGGCGTACCCGAGCTGCTGGCCGAGCTGCGCGATCGTGGTGTCGTGATGGCGGTGGCCACCGGTAAGAGCGGGCCGCGTGCCCGGTCGTTGCTCGAACTGCTCGGGGTGCTGCCGTTGTTCGACTACGTGATCGGCTCCGACGAGGTGGCCCACCCCAAGCCCGCACCCGACATCGTCGAGCTGGCCCTGCAGAAACTCGGCGTCCGCGCCGAGGATGCGATCATGGTCGGCGACGCGGTCACCGACCTGGAGAGCGCGCGGGGGGCGGGCGTGCGAGCGGTCGCCGCGCTGTGGGGCGAGTCGGACGCCGCGGCGCTGCGCGCGGCCGGTCCCGACCTGGCGCTGACCGACCCGTCGGAACTGCTCCGGCTCTGCCCTCCCGTGGCCGCGCGGGCCTGACCGACCCGGACGAGCGCGCGCCAACGCGAAAGTTAGGGAGTCCTAGGGGCATGGCAGGGGTTAGGCCCGAGCCCGGTGACGAGCAGACTGCAGTCGAGGTGACGGCACGATCGACGGGTGTGGTGGCATGCTGCGTACCGAGCTGATCAGGCCGCTGCCGGAGCTGCTGCGGGAGCACGCCGAGCGCATGGGCGACAAGGTCGCGTTCCGCGACAGGGCGCGCAGCGTCTCCTACGCGGAGCTGGAGCGGCGGACCCGGCGGATTGCGGGCCACCTCGTCGGGCTCCGGCTGCAGCCCGGCGACCGCGCCGCGATCTATCTCGGCAACCGCGTCGAGATGGTGGAGAGCTACTTCGCGATCCTGCGCGCGGGCGCGATCGGCGTCCCGCTCAACCCCCGGGTCAGCGAGGCCGAGCTCGCCTACCTGCTCGACGACAGCGGTGCGCGGGTCGTCGTCACCGATCCCGCCCACGTCGCCAAGCTGGCGAACGTCCTCGGCGAGCGCACCGACGTGTCCATCGTGGTCACCGGTGGTGAGGGCCTCCCCGCCGAGGCTCCCCACGGCACGAAGCTCTTCGAGTCGATGGCCACCGTCGAGCCAGCCACCCCCGCGCGCGACGATCTCGGCCTGGACGACGTGGCCTGGATGCTCTACACGTCGGGAACCACCGGCAAGCCCAAGGGCGTGCTGTCGACCCAGCGCAACTGCCTGTGGTCGGCCGCGGCGTGCTACGTGCCGGTGCCGGGCCTGTCGGCCGACGACCGCGTCGTGTGGCCGCTGCCGCTGTTCCACAGCTTGTCGCACATCGCCTGCGTGGTGTCGGTGACGGCCGTGGGCGCGACCGCGAGGATCGTCGAGGGGTTCGCCGCCGACGAGGTGCTCGCCGCGATCGAGCAGGACTCCGCGACGTTCCTCGCGGGTGTGCCCACGATGTACCACTACCTCGTGCGGGCCGCGCGGGACAGCGGATTCCGCGCGCCGCACCTGCGCATGTGCCTCGTCGGCGGCGCGATCACGACGGCGGCGCTGCGGAGGTCCTTCGAGGAGGTCTTCTCGGCGCCGCTGCTCGACGCCTACGGCAGCACGGAGACGTGCGGGTCGATCACGATCAACTGGCCGAGCGGCGGCGGGGGCGAGGGCTCGTGCGGGCTTCCGGTGCCGGGGCTCGGCGTGCGCGTGGTCGATCCGGAAACCGGGATCGACGTGCCCTTCGACGTCGAGGGGGAGGTGTGGGTACGCGGTCCGAGCGTGATGGTCGGTTACCACAACCAACCCGAGATCACCGCCGAGGTGCTGCAGGACGGCTGGTACCGCACGGGTGACCTCGCCACGCGCGACGAGGCCGGTTACTTCACCGTCACGGGGCGGATCAAGGAACTGATCATCCGGGGCGGGGAGAACATCCACCCCGGCGAGGTGGAGGACGTGCTGCGGCAGCTGCCGGACGTCGCGGACGTCGCCGTGGTCGGCAAGCCCCACGAGGTGCTCGGTGAGGTTCCGGTCGCGTTCCTGGTGCCCGGTCCCTCGGGGCTGGACCCCGCACGGCTGTTCGCCGCCTGCCACGAACAGCTGTCGCCGTTCAAGGTTCCCGAGGAGCTGTACGAGATCGCCCGCGTGCCTCGCACGCCGTCGGGCAAGATCATGCGCCATGTCCTGACGCAGCAACCCGCGCGGCTGCGTGCGTCGGCCGGTGGCCAGTTCGACTCGCTGTTCCGGCTCGACTGGGTGCCGATGCCCACCCTCGGAGCGCCCGCGAGCGAGCAGGCACCCGAGGTCGCGGTCCTGCGACCGAGGGGGACGGTGCCGCACGAGGTGTTCGAGCTGGCCCGTGAGCTGCCCGCGACGACCCGGATCGTGGTGGCCACCGAACGCGCGATCGCCGCGAGCCCCGACGAGGACGTCCCGAACCTCGACGAGGCCGGAGTGTGGGGCTGGGCGCGCAGCGTGCAGCACGACCTCCCGGACCGCGTGGTGCTGGCCGACCTCGACACCGGCGAGGACGACGAAGCGACCGGCGCGGCCCTGGCGCAGGCGGTCGCAGCGGGTGCCACCCAGTTCGCCGTGCGTTCCGGCACGGTGCTGCTGCCCGAGCTGGTCCGCGCGGCGGCACACGGCACCGGTACCACGTTCGACCCCCGGCGCACCGTCGTCATCACCGGTGCGGACGGCGCGGTCGCCGCGGTCGTGGCCCGTCACCTCGTCGCGTGTCACGGCGTCTGGCACTTCCTGCTGCTCAGTCACGGCGGGCAGGACGATCCGAGCGCTGTCGCGTTGCGCACCGAGCTGACCCGGCTCGGCGCGAGGGCGACGCTGCTGGCGTGTGACGTGGCCGACCGGTCGGCGCTGTCCTCGGTACTCGCCGCGACCAAGCGCCCACTGACGGCTGTGGTCCACACCGGGGAGCCTCCCGGCGGTTCCCGGGGCACGACGCGCGAGGACGCCATCGCCGCCGCGTGGAACCTGCACGAGCTGACCGGCACCGAGGATCTGGCGGCGTTCGTGCTGTTCTCGCCCGCGGCCGGGGTGCTCGGCGCGCCGGGCTCGTACGACGCCGCGGCCGTGGCGTCGTACCTGGACGGACTCGCCCATCGCAGGCGGGCGGCGGGGCTGCCCGCGCTGACGCTGTCGTGGGGCCCGTGGGAAGCCGGCGGCACGGCCGGGGCTCTGCCCGCTCTGCCCGGCGTCGCGACGTTGCCCACCACGGACGGCCTCGCGATGCTGGACGCCGCGCTGACCGTCGACCGCGCGCTGCTGGTCGCGATGCGACTCGACACCGACGGGCTGCGGGCGGGGGAGGTCGCGGCGCCCCTGCGCGGGCTCGTCGACGCGGGCAGCGAGCCGGGCACTCCCGACGAGACCACCGAAGCGGCGCTGCGGGACCGCCTCGCGGAGCTGTCGCGGCCCGACTGCCACCGCGAGCTGCTCGAGATCGTGTGCGCCGAAACCGCTCGCGTCACCGGGCTCGATCGCATCGATCCGGGCGTCGCGTTCACCGACCTCGGCCTGACGTCGCTGGGTGTCGTCCGGCTCCGCAACGGCCTGACCAACAGCACCGGCCTGCGCCTGCCCGTCACGCTCGCGTACGACCATCCGACCCCCGACGCCGCCGCGGGCGAGCTCGCTTCCCTGCTGTTCGGCGGCCCGTCCGGGCCCGCGCCGGTGCCCGAGCCCGTCGCTGCCCCGGCACCCGACTCGGACGACCCGATCGCGGTGGTCGGGATGGCGTGCCGGTTGCCCGGCGGGGTCACCTCGCCGGAGCAGCTGTGGGCGCTCGTGGCGGACGGCACGGACGCGATCTCGACCTTCCCCGACGATCGCGGGTGGGACCTCGCCACGCTGTTCCGGCCGGATTCGGACGGGCCGGGAACCTCGATCACGCGCGAGGGCGGCTTTCTCTACGACGCGGGCGACTTCGACCCGTCCCCGTTCGGGATCTCGCCGCGCGAGGCACTGGCCATGGACCCGCAGCAGCGCCTGCTGCTGGAGACGTCGTGGGAAGCCGTCGAACGGGCGGGCCTGGCACCCGCGTCGCTGCGTGGTGCGGAGGTCGGTGTCTTCACCGGGCTGATGCACCACGACTACGCCAGCGGCGTCGAGCGGGTTCCCGCCGAGTGCGAGGGCTATCTCGACATCGGCACTGCGGGCAGCGTGGCCTCCGGGCGGGTCGCGTACGCCATGGGGCTGCGCGGGCCCACGATGACGGTCGACACCGCCTGCTCGTCGTCGCTGGTGGCCGTGCATCTCGCCGTCCAGTCGCTGCGGTCAGGCGAGTGCTCGATGGCACTCGCCGGTGGTGCCGCCGTGATGGCCACACCCCGGGTGTTCGTCGAGTTCAGCAGGCAGCGGGCGCTGGCCGAGGACGGCCGCTGCAAGGCGTTCGCGGCCTCGGCCGACGGCACGGGCTGGGCCGAAGGCGTCGGCGTGCTGGTGCTGGAGCGGCTGTCCGACGCGCGCAGGGCCGGACATCCCGTGCTCGCCGTCCTGCGCGGCACCGCGGTCAACTCCGACGGCGCGTCCAACGGGCTGACCGCGCCCAACGGTCCCGCGCAGGAACAGGTGATCAGGCGGGCGCTGGCCGCAGCGCGGCTCTCGCCGTCCGAGGTGGACGCCGTCGAGGCCCACGGCACGGGTACGGCCCTCGGCGATCCGATCGAGGCACGGGCTCTGCTGGCGACCTACGGCAGGGACCGGCCGCCGGAGCGACCGCTGATGCTGGGTTCGCTGAAGTCCAACATCGGGCACACCCAGTCGGCCGCCGGTGTCGCCGGGATCATCAAGATGGTCGAGGCCATGCGGCACGGCATGCTGCCGAGGACCCTGCACGTCGACGAGCCCAACCCGGAGATCGACTGGTCCGCTGGCGCCGTGGAACTGCTGACGGAGGCGATGCCGTGGCCCGAGCGCGATCGTCCGCGCCGGGCGGCGGTCTCCGCGTTCGGGGTCAGCGGCACCAACGCCCACGTGATTCTCGAACAGGCGCCCGGCAGCGACGAGCAGCGGCCGGAGGAGACCCCGGAGCCCGGGGTCGTGCCGTGGGTGCTGTCGGCCGCCGACGAGGCGGCGTTGCGCGGGCAGGCGGTGCGCCTGCTGTCCGCGTCGGATCCCTCGGGGGCGGGTGCGGTCGACACCGGTTTCTCGCTCGCGGTCACGCGGTCGGCCATGGCGTGCCGCGCGGTCGTGGTGGCGGGCGACGAGTCCGGCGCGGCGGCACTGCGCGGCCTCGCCACCGGAGACTCCGCGCCCGCACTGGTGACCGGTCGTGCCGACGTGCTCGGCAGGACCGCGTTCGTCTTCCCCGGTCAGGGCGCCCAGTGGGCGGGCATGGGAGCCGAACTGCTCGACACCGCGCCCGTGTTCGCGGAGGCGATGGCCGAGTGCGCGCGAGCCCACGCGGCCGTCGCGGACTGGTCGTTGCTCGACGTCGTACGGCAGGCCGACACCGCACCCTCGCTCGAACGGGTCGACGTCGTGCAGCCGTTGTCGTTCGCGGTGATGGTCTCGCTCGCACGGCTGTGGGAGCACTACGGGGTGCGGCCGGACGCCGTGATCGGACACTCCCAGGGCGAGCTGGCCGCCGCCTGCGTCGCGGGAGCGCTGTCGCTGGAGGACGCCACCCGCGTCGTGGTGCTGCGCAGCCAGGCGATCGCGCGCGGCCTCGCCGGGCACGGCGGCATGGTGTCGGTGCCGCTGCCCGAGGACGAGGTCGCGGCCCTGGCCGCCCGCTGGGACGGGGCGATGTCCATCGCCGCCGTGAACGGGCCCTCGTCGGTGGTCATCTCCGGCGAGCCGGACGCGCTCGACGCACTGCGCACCGAACTGAACGACGCCGGTGTCCGGGCACGCCGGATACCCGTCGACTACGCCTCCCACTCGGCGCAGGTGGAGCGCGTGGCCGACGAGCTGGCCGCCTCGCTCGCCGGGGTCCGCCCCCGCCGCGCCGTCGTGCCGTTCTACTCCACGGTGGAGGGGCGCTGGCTGGACGGCTCGGAGCTGGACGGCGCCTACTGGTACCGCAACCTCCGCGAACCGGTCCGGATGTGGCAGGCGACGAGCGCGCTCGCCGGGCAGGGTTACGGGTTCTTCGTCGAGGTGAGTCCGCACCCCGTGCTGGCACCCGCGGTGCGGGACACGCTGGAGCAGGCCGCGGCGCCTGCCACGGTCGTCGA
The DNA here is from genome assembly GCF_005862235.1 of Saccharomonospora piscinae. Lineage (GTDB taxonomy): Bacteria > Actinomycetota > Actinomycetes > Mycobacteriales > Pseudonocardiaceae > Saccharomonospora > Saccharomonospora piscinae. The sequence goes on from NZ_VCEK01000004.1 coordinate 585,185, forward strand.
CACCCTGCGCCGCGACGACGGCGGCCTGCGCCGGTTCCTGCTCTCCGCGGCGGCGGGATACGTGCGCGGCCTCGCCGTCGACTGGGCCGCGTCCTTCGCGGGCCGTGCCGCTCGCCGGGTCGAGCTGCCCACCTACGCCTTCCAGCGCAGCAGGTTCTGGCTCGCGCCCGAACCGAGGCAGTCCACGACGGACGTCGACCCGTGGCGCTACACGGTGGACTGGCGCAGGCTGCGCCAGCCGTCGGGCCCCGCCGACGCGCTGCTGACCGGCCGGTGGCTGGCCGTCGTGCCCGAGTCGCGAACGGACGACGGGTACGTGGCCGCCGTGCTCGACGGACTCCGGTCGCGAGGCGCCGAGGTCGTGCGCGTGGACGTGGCGACCGGCAGCGCGGCGATCGCCGCCCGGCTGCGGCCCGAGGGAGACCGGTTCGACGGCGTGCTGTCCCTGCTCCCGCTCGACGAGGACGCGCATCCCGACTTTCCCCCGGCCACGGTGGGACTCGCGCAGACGCAGGCGTTGCTGCACGCGCTGGACGAGGCCGGGATCTCCGCGCCGCTGTGGTCGGCGACCCTGGCAGGAGCGGAGACCCCGGCCGGTGCGCTGGTCTGGGGCTTCGGCCGGGCCGCCGCGCTGGAGTACCCGGCACGGTGGGGCGGTCTCGTCGATCTGCCCGAAACCCTCGACGACCGGGTGTTCTCCCGGCTCGCCACGGTCCTCGGGGGACTGGACGGCGAGGACCAGGTGGCGATCCGGCCCGACGGCGCGTTCGGGCGTCGCCTCGTCCGCGCACCGCGGGCGGCACAGGCCGAGCGGACAGAGCGGACAGAGTGGACAGAGTGGACACCGCGCGGCACCGTCCTGCTGACGGGCGGTGGCGGTGGGGTCGCTTCCGGCATCGCCCGCTGGCTCGCCGACAACGGTGCCGAGCATCTTGTGCTGCTGAGCAGGGGCACCGACTCGACCACGGCACTCGCCACCCGGCTGCGGGAGCGCGGCACGGCCGTCACGGTCGCGGCGTGCGACGTCGCCGACCGGGCCGCCCTGTCCGACGTCCTCGCGGACCTGCCCGAGCAGCCACCACTCACGGCGGTCGTGCATGCGGCCGGAGTCGGCCAGAGCCAGGCGATCGCCGAAGCGGACACGGCCGACCTCGCCGGGGTGCTCTCGGCGAAGGTGGCCGGTGCCCGCAACCTCGACGAGCTGCTCGCGGACACGCCGCTGGACGCGTTCGTCCTCGTGTCGTCGGGTGCCGGGGTGTGGGGCAGCGGAGGGCAGGCCGCCTACTGTGCCGCCAACGCCTACCTCGACGCGCTCGCCGCGACGCGCCGGGCCGAGGGCCGGACGGCGACGTCGGTCGCGTGGGGCGCGTGGGGAGGCCCGGGGCTGTCCGCCGTCGACGGCAACGCGGAGCGACTGGCCAGGCTCGGCGTGCGGGAGATGGAGCCGGAGCGCGCGGTGGCGGCGCTCGCCCGCGAGGTCGCCGGCGGTGCCGCGTGCGTGACCGTCGCCGACATCGACTGGGCGCGCTTCGCACCCGTGTTCACCTCGTCGCGGCCCAGCCCGTTGCTTCGCGAACTGCCCGAAGCGGCGCAGGCCGCACCCGCCCCGGACCGGGCGGAAGGGCAGCCGGAAGGGCAGACCGAGCTGGCGCGGCGGCTCGCGGGTGTGCCGTCCTCGGAGCGGCCACGGGTGCTGCTCGACCTCGTCCGGCATGAGGCCGCCGTGGTACTCGGCCACGCGAACTCCGCCGCGATCGAGCCACGCACGGCGTTCAAGGACCTCGGGTTCGACTCCATGACCGCCGTCGAACTCCGCAACCGTCTCATCGCGGTGACCGGCGCTCCGCTGCCGAGCACCGTCGTGTTCGATCACCCGACCGCGCAGGCGCTCGCCGACCTGCTGGGTGCGGACCACGCCGACACCGATGAGCCCGCCGCGACCGCACCCGCGCGCGTCCGTGACGAACCGATCGCGATCGTGTCGATGAGCGGGCGGTTCCCGGGCGGGGCGGACAGCCCCGACGAGCTGTGGGAACTCGTCGCGAGCGAGCGGGACGCGATCGGCCCGTTCCCCGTCGACCGCGGCTGGGACCTCGCGAGCCTGTTCCATCCCGACCCCGACCGCGCGGGCACCTCGTACGCGCGGGAGGCAGGCTTCCTCGGCGGGGCCGCGGAGTTCGACGCGGCCTTCTTCGGCATCGCGCCGCGCGAGGCGCTGGCGATGGACCCGCAGCAGCGGCTGTTCCTCGAATCGGCGTGGGAGCTGCTGGAGCGCGCGGGCATCGATCCGGTGTCGTTGCGCGGCAGCGCGACCGGCGTCTTCGCGGGTGCCTTCCACCAGGACTACGGCTCCGGCAGGGACCCCGCGATGCAGGAGGTCGAGGGCTACTTCGTCACCGGTGTCGCGTCGAGCGTGCTGTCCGGGCGAGTCGCGTACACGTTCGGTTTCGAAGGCCCGGCGGTCACGGTGGACACCGCCTGCTCGTCCTCACTGGTGTCGCTGCACCTGGCCAGTCAGGCGCTGCGTGGCGGCGAGTGCGATCTCGCGCTGGCCGGCGGCGTCACGGTGATGGCCTCGCCGTCCGGTTTCGTCGAGTTCTCCCGGCAGCGCGGCCTGTCGGCCGACGGCCGCTGCCGCGCGTTCGGGGCGGGCGCTGACGGCACGGGCTGGGCCGAAGGCGTGGGACTGCTGCTGCTCGAACGCCTCTCCGACGCGCGGCGCAACGGCCACCCGGTGCTGGGCATCGTCAGGGGCTCGGCCGTGAACGCCGACGGCGCGTCGAACGGGCTGACCGCACCGAACGGGCCCGCGCAGCAACGGGTCATCCGCGACGCGCTCGGCTCGGCCGGTCTGTCGCCCACGGACGTCGACGTCGTCGAGGCGCACGGCACGGGAACCCGGCTCGGCGACCCCATCGAAGCGCATGCCGTGCTCGCGACCTACGGCAACAACCGTCCGGCGGAGCAGCCGGTGTGGCTCGGCTCGCTGAAATCGAACATCGGGCACGCACAGGCGGCCGCCGGGGTCGCGGGCGTGATGAAGATGCTGCTCGCGATGCGGCACGGGCTCATGCCGAGGACCCTGCACGCCGAGCGGCCCTCACCGGAGATCGACTGGGATGCGGGCGCCGTGCGGCTGCTCAGCGAGGCGCGTGAGTGGACCGTGCGGGACCGGCCTCGCAGGGCAGGCATCTCGTCGTTCGGGATCAGCGGCACCAACGCACACGTGATCATCGAGGAAGCCGCCCCGGAGCCCACGGAGCTCCCGCACCTCTCGGAGCCCCCGGAGCCCGTTGGGCTGCCACCGGTCGTGCCGTGGGTGCTCTCCGCCGCGACCTCCGCTGCGCTGCGCGCGCAGGCGAGCCGCCTCCGCGCCTTCGCCGACGGTGAGGACACCGGCTCCACTCTCGACATCGGCCGTGCGCTGGCCGCCCGTGCCACGCTGGCGCACCGCGCCGTGTTGCTGCCAGCCGGGATGGAGGACGCCCGGCACGGTCTCGGGGCACTGGCGGCGGGTGAGCCCGGTGCCTCGACCGTCACCGGTACGGCGACCGAGGGCGCGGTGGCCTTCCTGTTCAGCGGGCAGGGCGCGCAGTACGCGGGCATGGGGCGCGAGTTGTACGACGCGTTCCCCCGCTACGCCGAGGCGTTCGACGAGGTGTGCGCCGAGCTGGACCTGCCGCTGCGGGAGGTGGTCCTCGGCGGCGACGACGAGACGCTGGCCGATACCGGCTACACCCAGCCCGCGCTGTTCGCCGTGGAAGTGGCGCTGTACCGCCTGCTCGCGTCGTGGGGGCTGCGGCCGGACTTCGTGGCGGGGCACTCGGTCGGCGAACTCGCCGCCGCGCACGTCGCCGGTGTGCTGTCGCTGGCGGACGCGTGCCTGCTGGTCGCCGCACGCGGACGGCTGATGGCGGCGCTGCCCTCGGGCGGTGGGATGGCCGCCGTCGAGGCGAGCGAGCACGAGGTCGCGCCGCTGCTGGCGGAGTTCGGCGAGAAGGTGAGCCTCGCCGCTGTGAACGGCCCCTCGTCGGTGGTCGTCTCCGGCGAGGAGGAACTGGTGTCCCGCCTGGCGGGGACCTTCGCCGACCGGGGCCGCAAGACCACCCGCCTCCGGGTGAGCCACGCGTTCCACTCGCCGCTGATGGAACCGATGCTGGCGGAGTTCCGTGCGCTCGCGCGCCGTGTGACCTTCGCCGAACCGGTGATCCCGGTCGTGTCGACGCGCACCGGAGCACGGGTCGACACCGAGCTGTGCTCGGCCGAGTACTGGGTCGAGCAGGCGCGCGAGGCCGTGCGGTTCCGCGACGCGGTGTCGACGTTGCGCGAGTCCGGGGTCGACAAGTTCCTGGAGCTGGGGCCGGGCGGGGCGTTGGCGGCGATGGTCATGGACTGCCTTGGCGAGCAGGCCGACGCCACGGTGGTGCCCGTGCTGCGGCGGGACCGGCCGGAGCCCGGCACACTGCTCGCCGGTGTCGCGGGGATTCACGTGCGGGGCGCCGCCGTCGACTGGGCCACGCTGTTTCCCGCCGGCATGCCGGTCAGGACGGACCTGCCGACGTACGCGTTCCAGCGCACCCGGTTCTGGCTCGAACCGGGCCTTCCGGCGGGCGACGTCACCGTAGCCGGGGTCGACGGGTCGGAGCATCCGTTGCTGGGCGCCGCCGTGCCGGTCCCGAGCACGGGCGGCTGTGTCTGCACCGGTGTGCTGTCGGCGAGCAGGCAACCGTGGCTCGCCGAGCACCGGGTGGGCGGCACGGTCCTCGTGCCCGGAACGGCGTTGGTGGAACTCGCGATCACCGCGGGCGACGAGGCGGGCTGCGGCAGGCTGGAGGAGCTGGTCGTCGAGGCGCCACTGGCGCTGCCCGACGACGGCGACGTGCGCGTGCAGGTCGCCGTCGGCGAGCTGGACGAGCAGGGACGTCGGCCGGTGCAGATTCACTCGTGCCCGGCGTCGACGGTGGACGCGGGCTGGACGCGGCACGCGACCGGCCTGCTGTCGGCTCTGTCGGCGCCATCGGAGCTGCCGGGGCACGTGACCGGAACGTGGCCGCCTTCCGGTGCGGCCGAGGCTTCGGTGGAGTCGTTCTACCCGCGCATGGCGGAGGCGGGCTACGACTACGGTCCGGCGTTTCGCGGGCTGCGCGCGGTCTGGACGTCCGAAACCGGGGTCGTCGCCGAGGTCGAACTGCCCGAACCGCACGAGGGTGCCCCCTCGGCCGAGCAGTTCGGCCTGCACCCGGCGCTGCTGGATGCCGCGTTGCACGCGGCGAGCTTCGGCGCGCTGACCAACGCGCCGGAGGAGCACCTGCTGGTGCCGTTCGCGTGGCACGGCGTCAGCCTGCACCGCGCGGGCGCCCGCGCACTGCGGGTGACGGTGACACCGAGCGGGCCGGACCGGGTCGCCGTCGAGGCGTACGACAGCGCGGGGGCCGCGGTGCTCTCGGTGGCCGCGATCGCGTTCCGGCCGTTGCCGCGCGAACGACTGATCCCGCGACGCCCCGCCGGTGGCGACACGGTGTACGAGCTCGGCTGGCGCGCGCTGCCGTTGCGGGGCGACGGCGGCCCCGGTGAGGTGACGTGGGCCGACCTCACGGACGGCGCGGACCGGCACGGCTCGGACGGTGCCCGCGAGCTGACCGCAAGGGCACTCGGCGTCGTCCAGGAATGGCTCGCGCGCGAGGACGAGAACGAGGACGAAGACACAGACACAGCCAAGCTCGTGATCCTGACGCGGGCGGCGGCGACCCTCGATGACGAGCCCTGCGACCCCGCCGCCACCGCTGTGTGGGGACTGGTCAGGACCGCGCAGGTGGAGCACCCCGGCAGGATCGTGCTGGTCGACACCGACGACGACGAGGCGTCGTGCCGGGTGCTGCCCGCTGCCGTCGCCACCGGTGAGCCACAACTGGCGCTGCGTGGCGGCAGGGCGTTCGTGCCGCGCCTCGCGCGCGCCGGGGTGCGGCAGGCCGAGGGCGCCGAGAGCCGTGCTCTCGACCCGGCGGGCACCGTACTGGTCACCGGGGGAACCGGGGAGATCGGTGGGCTCATCGCGCGGCGGCTCGTCGCCGAGCACGACGTCACGCGGCTCGTGCTGCTGTCCCGGCGTGGCCGGGACGCGGACGGCGCCGACGCCCTGGTCGCCGACCTCGCGGCGGCCGGCGCCGAGGCCGAGGTCGTCGCCTGCGACGTCGCCGACCGGGCCGCGCTCGCGGCCGTTGTCGCGGCCGTGCCCGCCGCGCATCCACTGACCGCGGTGGTCCATGCGGCCGGGACACTGGACGACGGCGTGCTGTCCAGCCAGTCGCCGGAACGCCTCGACACCGTGTTCCGGCCCAAGGTCGATGCCGCGTGGCACCTGCACGAACTGACGAAGGACCTCGAACTGGCGGCGTTCGTGCTGTGCTCGTCGGCCTCCGGCACGCTCGGCAGCGGAGGGCAGGCGAACTACGCCGCCGCCAACGGGTTCCTCGACGGCCTCGCCGCGGCACGCGCGGCGCGGGGACTGCCCGCCGTGTCACTGGCGTGGGGACTGCTCGCCGGTACCGGTGGCATGACCGGCGGACTCGGCGATGCCGACCGGCAACGCGGCGACCGGGGCGGGATGCGCGCGCTCGAACTGCCCGAGGTCGGCGAGCTGTTCAGCGAGTCTGTGCGGCGAGCCGACGCCGTGGTGGTCCCGGCCAGGCTCAACCTCGCCGAACTGCGGGACGTGCCACCGCTGCTCTCGGACCTGGTGCGCAGGCCGAAAAGCACCGCGATGCGGGCCGAGCCGGAACCCGGTGCGCGGGCGAAGGGGTTCACCGCCATGCCCGCCCCCGAACGCGCCGAGGCGCTGCTCGAACTCGTGCGCGCCGAAACCGCCCTCGTCCTCGGACACGACGGCGCCGACGCGGTCGAGGCCGACCGATCCTTCAACGACCTCGGCTTCGACTCGCTGACGGCGATCGAACTGCGCAACCGGCTGGCGAAGGCGACCGAGGTGTCGCTGCCCGCGACCCTCGTGTTCGACTATCCGACCCCCGGTGCGCTCGCCGACCACGTGCTGCGCCGCCTCGCCCCGGAGTCGCCGTCGGTGCTGTCCGAACTGGACCGGCTCGCCGAGACGCTGCTCGGCGCCGAACTCGACGACGACCTGCACCGGCAGGTGGCCGCGCGGCTCGACGTGCTCGCCACCAAGTGGCGTGCGGGCACCGGCGCCGCGGACGACGACGTCAGCCCCGACGATCTCGGCGGCGCCAGCGACGACGAACTGTTCGGGATCATCGACGACGAACTGGGCCTGGCGGACCCAGAGTGAGAGGAGTGGCCGCGTGAGCGGGTACGCGACCGAGACGGATGTGCTGATCGTCGGCTACGGCCCGGTGGGCGAGGTGCTGTCGATACTGCTGGCCCAGCAGGGGCACACGGTCACGGTCGTGGAGCGATGGCCGACGCCGTACCCGATGCCGAGAGCGGTGGCCTACGACGGCGAGGGCGCTCGGATTCTCGCCGCCGCCGGAGTCGCCGACGACCTCGCCGACGTCCGGGAGCTGACCCGGGACTACACGTGGCACAACGCGGACGGCGAGACGCTCATGCGGCTGGAACCGCCCGCGACCAGCCGGATGGGCTGGCCGGAGGCGACGTCGATGTACCAGCCGGGACTCGAACGAGCGCTGGCCGAGCGCGGCGAGCAGCTGCCGAATCTGTCGGTGCTGCGTCCCTACGAGGCGGGCGGCCTCGAACACGGCGACGACGGTGTGACGGTGACCGTCCGTTCCCCCGAAGGGCAGGAACGGGTGATCTCGGCAGGCTGGGTGGTCGGCTGCGACGGCGCGAACAGCTTCGTCCGGGAGCACCTCGGCACCACCATGACCGACTTCGGCTTCTCGACCGACTGGCTGATCTGCGACGTCGTCCTGAACGAGCCACGCGAGTTCGATCCGAACAACCTGCAGATCTGCGATCCCGAGCGGCCGAGGACCGCCGTGTCGGCCGGACCCGGCCACCGGCGATGGGAGTTCATGCGGGTGCCGGGGGAGACCCTGGAGGAACTCGATCAACCGGAGACCCTGTGGCGCCTGCTGGGGCTGTTCGATCTGACCCCGGACAACGCCGTGGTCGACCGGCATGCGGTCTACACCACCGACGCCCGCTGTGCCAGGAAGTGGCGCTCGGGCAGGCTGCTCATCGCGGGCGACGCCGCGCACGTCATGCCGCCGTTCATCGGGCAGGGCATGTGCAGCGGTCTGCGGGACGCGGCGAACCTCGCGTGGAAGCTCGGACTGGTCGTGTCCGGTATGGCGCAGGAGTCCGTCCTGGACTCGTACACGATCGAGCGCCGGGCTCACGTGCGAGCCGCGATCGAGGCATCCATCGCGCTGGGCAAGATCCTGTGCGAGACGGACTCCGCCGCCGCGGCGGGCCGGGACGCCTACCTCCTCGACGGCCAGCGACGAGGCAGGCCGGTTCAGGGGCCGCACCAGGGCCTGGCCGATTCGTTGCGGGACGGGTTCCTGTACCGCAACGACCGGGGTGTGATCGTCGCGCCGGCTGGCGAACTCGTCCCCCAGGGGACGGTGGCTCGCGGTCCGTCGAGCGGGCTCTTCGACACGGTCGTCGGTACCGGCTTCGTCCTCGTCACGTCGGTCGATCCGGACGATCTCCTGGACTCCGAGGACACGGCAACGCTGGCCGAGCTGGGTGCGCACGTCGTCAGGGTGCTGCCCGCGGGGACGCCACCCGAGCAGGCGGGGCCCCGGGACGTGGTGGACGTCGACGACGTCTACCTGCCGTATCTGGCCGAGACGGCGGCCCTCGGAGCGCTCGTGCGCCCGGACTTCTACCTGTTCGGCTCCGCCGGTGACGCCGCGGGCGTCGCGGGCGTGGTGCGCGATCTGCGGCGCAGGCTGGCCCCGCCGGTGCCGGCACGTTGACCAGCTACCCGGGTAGCCGCCGACGCGGACTCACCCGCTGAACCGAGAGGTAGTGCTCATGGTGGAAAGCGTTCGGGAACTGGGCAAGTTCCTGTCCAGGGTCGTCCCGCTGGACCCGGAGCTCCGGGTGCGGCAGCTGTACGGGCTCGCCCCGGTCGACCTCGAGTTCGCGGCTAGGTCGACGACCTACATGAACTACGGCTACTGGGAGGACGGTTGCGCCGACATCGACGAGGCCGGGGAGGCGATGGCGCGGCTGCTGGGCGATGCGGCCGGCATCACGCGGGGTGACACCGTCCTCGACGTCGGCTTCGGTCACGGCGACCAGGACTTCCTGTGGCTGCGGGAACGTGATCCCGCCCGGGTGCTCGGGCTGAACATCACGCCGTCCCACGTCACCTCCGCCCGCGCGAGGGCCGAGGCCGACGGCGTCGCGGACCGGCTCGACTTCCGTGAGGGATCGGCCACCGAGGTGCCGTTCCCCGACGGGATGTTCGACCGGGTGGTCGCGCTGGAGTGCGCCTTCCACTTCCGGCCGAGGACCGCGTTCCTCGCCGAGGCGTTCCGGGTCCTGCGGCCGGGTGGGACGCTGGCCGTGCTCGACGTCCTGCCGGTCGAGAAAGACATTCCGCAGTCCGCGCTGCGCTCGCCGTACTTCAGCTGGGTCAACACCACGATCGACGCGGCGAACTGGCACGACGGCGACGAGTACGGGGACCGGCTGGCCGAGGCCGGGTACACCGACATCTCGATCGAATCGATCCGCGACCGGGTGTACCAGCCGTACCGGGACCACATGGTGAACCGGTTGTCCGACCCCGGCTTCGTCGCGGAACTGACCCCCGAGCAGCACGAGATCCTCGTCAAGTCGTGGAGCTGGCAGCAGCAGCTGGACGAGGACCTCGCGAAGCTGGACTACGTGCTCGTGGTCGCCCGCAAGCCCGGGTGATACCGCCGACGGTAAGGGTGGCATCAGGGCTCGCGCCCCGCAGATAGGGGTTGACCGCAGGGCTTTGCTGGGTAGCGTCGGGGCACATTGCTCGGTGGGGGGCCGGTGGTCCGAGCCATTCGGCCGCTCGCCGGTTCCCTGCGGTCCCCGGGAGGTTGACAGCGACGTGAGCGCCACCAATATCGACGAAGGACTGTGGCTGCGCCGGTTCCAGAAAGCCGAGCCGGGAGCCGTGCGGCTGCTGTGCCTGCCACACGCGGGTGGTTCGGCCAGCTTCTTCTTTCCCGTCGCGCGTGCGCTGTCGCCGGGGGTCGACGTGGCGGCGGTGCAGTACCCGGGCAGGCAGGACCGGAGGCAGGAGCCGTTCGCGGACAGTGTCCCCGAGCTGGCGAAAATGATCTTCGATGTGCTCGCCGGATCGCTCGCCACGCCGACCGCGTTGTTCGGCCACAGCCTCGGGGCGAGTGTGGGTTTCGAGCTGGCACGGCTGATGGAGGCCGAGGGAGCCGGGCCCGTGCGGCTGTTCGCCTCCGGCCGCCGAGCACCGTCGAAGCACCGCGACGAGAGCGTGCACCAACTCGACGACGAGGGCCTGCTCGCCGACGTACGCAGCCTGAGCGGTACGGACTCGCGGGTCTTCGACGACGACGAGCTCGTGCGCATGGCCCTGCCCGCCATCCGCGCCGACTACCGGATCGCCGAAACCTACACCTACACGCCGGGCGCGCCGCTGACGTGCCCGATCACGGTGTTCACCGGGGACGCGGACCAGAAGACGACGCACGACGAAGCGCAGGCGTGGCGCGAGCACACCACCGGCGACTTCGAGCTCAATACGTTTCCGGGGGGCCATTTCTTCCTCGCCACGAACCAGAGCAAGGTTCTCGACCGGTTGTCGGCGAGCCTCGACGGGGCGGGGGCGATTTGAGGCGATTACGGAAATAGCACGAAGGGAACCGCGGTGAGTCTGGTCGATCGTGACGAGCAGGTGCGTGCTCTCGACCATTTCCTCGCCGAATCCGCGGCGGGCCGTGGGGCCGTGGTCTCGCTCGAGGGGCCGGTCGCGTGTGGCCGCACCGCACTGCTGCGCACCTTCTGCCGCCGAGCCGAGGCGTCCGGGGCGCTGGTGCTGAGCGCCACCTGCTCGGGAACGGAGCGGGAGCTGCCGTTCGCGGCGTTGCGCCAGCTCCTGCACCATCCCGACGTGCCGAGGGAACTCGCGCGCCTGCCACAGGTGGGAGCGCCGGCAGGCGAGGTGACGCCCGAACTGGCCCTGACGCTGCACACGGTATGGCACGGCGTGCGCGAGCTCGCGACCGAGCGCCCGGTCGTGCTCGCGGTCGACAACATCGCCAGCGCCGATCCCGTGACGCAGCGGTGCCTGCTCTACCTCGCGGGAAGGCTCGAGGTAGCGCCCGTGTTGCTGGTGCTCACCGACGACGTCGAGTCGTCGCGCACGCACCTGCGCTTTCGTGCCGAGTTACTCGGTCAGGCCGGTTTCCACCGGCTCCGGTTCGGCCCGCTTTCCCCCTGCGGCGTGGGGGAACTGCTCGCCCGCCGGTGGGAACGCTCCACCGTGGCGAGGCTGGCGCCGGAGCTGCATCGCCTGAGCGGCGGCAACCCGCTGTTGGTGCAGGCACTCGCCGACGACTACGACGCCACCGGCGCCGAGCGAGCCGACGGTTACGGCCTCGCGGTGCTGAGCCTGTCGCAGCGCGGCGAACCGCCCGCGCCGAGGGTGGTCGCCGGTCTCGCCGTACTCGGTGACGATGCGGAACCGGGACTGGTCGCCGACCTGATCGGCGCCGATGCCGACGAGGTGGGCCGATCGATCCGGGCCATGACGGCAGCGGGGCTTCTCGCCGAGGGCACGCTGCCACATCCGGTCGCGCGGAGGGCGGTGCTCGACGCGATGCCCTCCGACGAGCGTGCCGAGCTGCACCGGGCCGCGGGCTCCGTTCGCCATGCCCACGGTGCGCAGGCGACAGCGGTGGCGCGCCACCTGGTCGACGCCGGTTCGCTCGACGGCGACCGGCGTAGGGGTAGCGACGGCTGGGCGATCGAGGTGCTGACCGACGCCGCCGAATCGGCGACGGCCGGGGGTGACCTCTCCTTCGCGGTGGCGTGCCTGCGGCTGGCCCACGAGACGGAAGCGGGTGGCACGCTGACGGCGTCGCTGCTGGCGAGGCTGGTCGACGCGGAGTGGCGGCTCAACCCGGCGAGGGCGGCTTCGCACCTGTCCCGGCTGGTCACCGTGACCCTGGCCGGTGAACTCGGCCTCGCGGACGGGCTCGACGTCGTGCGCCGGTTGCTGTGGCACGGGCGTGATGAGGAGGCGAGAAAGGTGCTGGACGGCATTCGGTCCGGCGCCGTGCCCTCCTCGGACGCGGGCCGGTTGCGGCAGTTCGAGACGTGGCTGACACTGGCGCACCCCAGGATGGCCGACCGGGACCGGCGCGTGCCCGCGCAGCGCGAGGTGCCTGCCGCGAGCGGTGCGACCGACACCTGGCTGAGCACGGCCGCGACCATGATCGAGCTGCTGGCCGCGGGCCGGGAGGCGGAGGCGGCCGACAGCGCCGAACGGTGTCTCGCGGGCCTGCCTTTCCGCCAGCTCACCAGCTGGGCCGAGGAAGCGGCGGGGCTGGCGCTGCAGATCCTGGTGGCCGCCGACCGGCTGGCGGTGGCGAGGCTGTGGTGTCACCGGCTGCTCGACGACGTCCAGGCCGGCTCCGCCGTGACCTGGCGCGCGACACTCACGGCCGTGCTCGCGGACGTCGCCCTCCGCACGGGCGATCTCGCAGGCGCCGTCACGCACGGCACGGCTGCGCTTGCGGCGTTGCCACTCAAGGCATGGGGGGTGACCGCGGGGCTCCCGCTGAGCGTCCTCGTGCTGGCGGCGACGAGGCAGGGCGACTACGCCGCCGTGACGGAACACCTCCGTGAGCCGGTCACGGGATCCGTGTTCGACAGCCGTTTCGGGCCGCGTTACCTGCATGCTCGTGGGAGCTACTACCTGGCTCTCGACAACGGGCACCGTGCGCTGGCCGACTTCCTGTCCTGCGGAGAGTTGCTCCGTGGCTGGGGTCTGGACTTCGCGAGCCTGGCACCGTGGCGGACGAGCGCCGCGGAAGCCTGGCTGCGGGTCGGCAACCACGACCAGGCGCGACAACTCGCCTACGAGCAGGCCGCACGGCCGGACGCGAGGGGAGCCCGCACGCGGGCGCTGTCGTTGCGGATGCTGGCCGCGACCGGGCCCGCCGATCGCAGGCCCGAGCTGCTCACGGAGGCACTGGAGCTGCTCGAGCACTGCGGAGACCGGTACGAGCAGGCCCAAGTCCTGGCCGAGCTGAGTCACGGGCGCCATGCGCTCGGCCAGACCCGCCGTGCGCGGATGGCGTTTCGCCGGGCCTGGCATCTCGCCGAGACGGCGGGTGCGGCTCCGCTGATGCAGCGGCTGCTCAACGTCGAGGATCGCCCTGCCGCGGTGTCGGCGCCCCTGCGGGTGGGCACGGACGCCGCGTTGACGGCGTCGGAACACCGGGTCGCCTCACTCGCGGTACTCGGCTGTTCCAACCGCGAGATCGCTGGGAAGTTACATATTACGGTGAGCACTGTCGAACAACATCTCACGCGAATATATCGCAAGCTGAAGGTGAAGCGGCGCGATGATCTACCCGTCGAGTTGTGTTTGGGTGCTTCCTGATTCCTGTTGTTTCCGTGTTCGTTGTTTTTCTTAATTCGAGTTGAATATGCGCACCGTGAACGCTGTCGGCGGTGTCCTTTTCCGGCCATCGAGGCTCCGCTGCGACCACCGTTGGGCTCGAAGGTTGCCGCGTACCGTACTCCGGGCGCGAGCCGGCCCGGCCCCCGGGGTCCGCGTGGTCTCGACCCGGCGGGATCCACCTTGTCACGACACTCTGGACTCCCGCGTCGGCCATGTCGCCGTCTGTGTCCGGCTTCCAGAGCTGCGACGACGAGGTCACGTCGGCGCGGTGGCGCCGCGTTGGCGTCACGCGGCGGTACTCCCGGCGTAACGGATTACTCCGTTCGTCCCAATCACGGAATGTGTGTGTTTCGTTTCTTCAAGTGATCGTCCGATGTTGCAGGTCGGTGACCGCATTGTAATGCCGGAGCCCTTTTTTGGCTGTTGCCGGTGATTGCTTGCGGGTGTTGTGGGCGAGTGATAGCGTGCCGAACTGCAGGGCCGACTTCCTGTAGTTTCGGAGCATGCTGACAGGGTGGCTGCCTAGTCGGCTACATTTCCATGAATCGTGATGAACTATTCGTTGCCTGGTATTGTCCTGCGACGACGAACTGGGGTGAGGTGTGTAGTCTTGCTGGTTGAGCGGAGGCGCGAGCTGGGGCTGCTGGACACGCTGTTCGCGGAGGCGGACGCGGGCCGGGGGCAGGTCGCTCTCGTCGACGGCGTGGTGGCGAGTGGAAAGACGGAGCTGCTGCGCACGTTCGCCGAGCAGCGCGGCGACGGGGTCGTGACCCTGGCGACGGGCGGGGCGCGATCGCAGCGGTATCGCCCCTTCGGCAGTATCAGGCCGCTCGTGTCGGCGTTGCCGCTGGCGTCGTCGCGGACGGAGGCACTGCTCCGGCACCTCGACGGCCGCGACGGGAACGACCCCACCGCGTCGCACACCTTCGACGTCGCACACAGCTTGCTCCAGCTCGTGCTCGAAGTGTCGGAGAACGCTCCCCTCCTCATCACCCTCGACGACGCGCAGCACATCGATGCGCAGTCCATGGAATGCGTGCTCCACATCGCCAACCACATCCGTTCGGCTCGCGTCATGCTGCTGCTGGCCGAGGCCGCGTACGGTGGCTCGATCAGCTCGGGCTACCGCATCGAGCTGATCCGCCAAGCGAACTTCCGCAGGCTGAGTCTGGCGCTGCTGTCGCCCGACGGCGTCAAGGAACTGCTCGAACAGCACGTGGATCCGAGCGTCGCGCACCAGCACGCGCCCGCCTGCCATGCGGTCAGTGCGGGCAACCCACTGCTGGTGCGGGCGCTGGTCGAGGACCAGCCGGACGAGCCGCACGCCATGTCCGTCGTCGGACCGCAACGGTCTCCGAGTGTCGGCGACACCTTCCGGCAGGCCGTGATGACCTGCCTCGAACGCAGTGGCCACGGCGTCGTCGACATCGCTCAAGCGATCGCCGTGCTCGGGCGCGACTGCACGGTCGACCGGGTGGGCTCGCTGCTGGGCCAGCGTTCGACGGAGGTCGAACGTGCCTTCCGTACCCTCCGCCTCGCGGGTTGTCTCGGCGAGCGTGAGTTCAAGGACTCGCTGTTCCGGCAGGCTGTGCTCGACAGCATCGAGCTGACCGAGCTCGCTCGGCTGCACCGGTCGGCGGCGTCGGTGATCCATGCCGCCGAAGCGGACATCGCCAGTGTCGCGGGGCATCTGGTGGCCGCGGGCGGCGTCCCGGACGAGTGGGCCGTGACCAGGTTGATCGAGGCGGCGGAGGCGGCCCTGCGCGCGGACGCCCCCGACCGCGCGATCGAGTACCTCGAACACGCTCTGGCCGGTTGCGGCCACGATGCCACGGGCACCAAGCTGCGACTGCTCCTGCTGGGCGCGCACTGGCGTGCCAATCCCTCCCACGGCATCAGGCACGTGGCGAGGTTGAGCCCGCACCGGTACCGGGGTGAGCTGGACGTCGAACAGTCGGCGATTCTGCTGCGTCTCCTGCTCTGGGAGGGCCGGATCCACGAAGTGCGGACCGTGCTCGACCGGCTCAGCGAGACGTGCCGGTCGGGCCAGGACACCGCAGGCGGTTCACTGGAGTACACCGGTGCCTGGCTGCGGCACACGTGCCCCGAACTCGCCGAGCGATGGGCCGAGCTGAACGGCGAGTCCGACACCGCGACCGAGCCCGAACCGTCCCCGGCGAGCTGGTGGACCAAGGCGTCGGTGGCGCTGCATGCCGTGCTCACCGGAACTCCCGACGGCTCGCCTGCCGCCAACGCCGAGAGCGTGCTGCAGGCGACGGCGCTGGGCGATCGCACCATCGAGCCGGTGTGGCACGCACTGTGGACTTTGATCCACGCCGACCGCCTGGACAGTGCCCTCCAGTGGTGCGACCCCCTGCTCGCCGAGGCGAAGGCACGGAAAGCCACCTGGTGGGAGGCGATGTTCTCCGCCTGCCGGGCCGAGATCGCGTTGCGGTACGGCGAGCTGCCCGTCGCGGCCAGGTACGCGTCGCGTGCCCTCTCGATCGCCGGTACCGAGGGCTGGGGCATCGGCATCGGGCAGCCACTCAGTGTGCTGATGAACGTGGGCACGGCGACGGCCGATCACGACGCCGTGCAGGACCACCTGCGGCAGGACGTGCCCGCCGCGATGTTCCGTACCGGATACTGCCTGCCCTACCTGCGCGCCCGGGGCCGCTACTACCTGGCGAACGAGTGGTGGGACGCCGCACTGGAGGACTTCCAGCACTGCGGCGAGCTGACGGCCCAGTGGGGTTTCGAGGCTCCCGCGCTCGCGCCGTGGCGCACGGACGCCGCCGAGGTGTACCTGCGGCTCGGTGAACCGGCCCGTGCGCGCGAGCTGGCGGAGGAGCAACTGGACCGGGTCGGCAAGAGCAATCCCCGCGCACGCGGCGTCGCGTTGCGAATCATCGCGACCACCCTCGACGACGTCCCACGGCTGCGCCTGCTCAAGGACACGGTCGAGCTGCTGCAGGCCAGCGGGGACCGGCTGGAGCTGGCTCACGCGCTGTTCGAGTTGAGCAGGGCCCATCAGGCTCTCGGCCAGTCGGCCAAGGCCCGCATGGTCTCGCATCGCGGTAGCCGCCTGGTCCAGGCCTGCCGGATGGAGACCTCGTGTTCTGACGTCGAGCCCAGCGGCAAGGTCGCGGGCAGGGGGCGCAGCAGGTCGGTCGCGTCCGTCCCGTCCTCCGAGGCCGCGCGTCGGACGACCACGAAGCCGACCGCCCAGCTCACCCCGTCGGAACAACGGGTCGCGGCACTCGCCGCGGTCGGCTACACCAACCGGGAGATCTCGGCGCGGCTGCACATCACCGTGAGCACCGTCGAGCAGCACCTGACGAAGATCTTCCGCAAACTCCGGGTGACGCGCCGGACTGACCTGCCCGCGGACCTTCCGCTCGGTGTCGAGGAGCCGGGTAAGCCCAGCGTGAAGCCACTGCTCTCGCCGCCGACGATGCAGGTCGCCGTCAAGCGCCGGAGCATGACCGCCGATACCGCGTAACGGCCGGCCCCCGGTACAGTGTGCGGCGGAGGTGGGCGGTGACTGAAGTCGAGGACCGGAAAGCTTCTGGCCGGAGTGGGCGTGCCGACCTGATCTGGATGGTGGTCCTCGACGTCGCCATCCCGCTCGCGAGCTTCTACGGCCTCCGCGCCGCGGGCGTGAATCAGTGGCTCGCGCTCGTGATCAGCGGTGCGCTGCCGGGGGTGCGGCTGGTGTACCAGCTGGTCCGCAGGCGCCGGCTGGAGATGCTGGCTCTGTTCTCGCTGAGCATCGTGATCGCGGGCACCGCCATCGCGTTCCTCACGCACGACCCCAGGCTCATCCTCGCGCGGGAAAGTTACATTACTCTCCTGATAGGACTCTGGATTCTCGTCACGCTGCTGGGGCGGCATCCGTTCATCTACACGGCCACGATGCGCGTGATGCCGGACGAGGATGCCGCGCAGTGGCGCCGGGAATGGCAGGAGAGTGCGCAGTTCCGGCGGGCGATGCGCGTCATCACCGCGTTGTGGGGCATCTCGTTTCTCATCGACGCCGCCGCCCGGGTCGTGATGGCCTACACCTTACCCGTGGATCTCGTGCCCGTGCTGAGCATGCTGCTGATCCTGGTGATGTTGACGCTCGTCGTCATCGGGAGCAAGGCGTACGCACGTCGCCAGACCCGTCGTGCCCAGGAGCGCGCGCAGGACTGAGCCGCGCGGCACGACAGGGGCACGGGGCGGGCCCCTAGGGGTTGCTCGCGGTGTCGGGGCCGCCGTAGGTTTTTGCTGGCAAGCTGGCAACGGTGAGTGAGAACCGCTCCGTGAGCGGGAGTATGCGCACTCGTCGAGGTCGCTTCGGTATTTCCCGACGGTCCGGAGGCCTGAAAGTTGTTGCCTGACAGAAGGGGCGGCCGAGACCGTCGCGAGTGGGCGCTCTTCTCCCGCTGATCGCCGCGATGGGAATCGGTTGATGGACAACGAAGAGAAGCTGCGCGAATATCTCCGCCGGGTGACCACGGATCTGCGCAAGGTACGGCGGCGCCTGCGTGAAGTCGAGGACGCCGCGCACGAACCCGTCGCGATCGTGGGCATGAGCTGCCGTTATCCCGGTGGCGTGCGCAACCCGGACGACCTGTGGCGGCTCGTCTCGTCCGGCGGCGACGGCGTGGGTGGTTTCCCCACCGACCGGGGCTGGGACGTCGAGCACCTGTTCGACGGTGCGGGCGACGGCAACGGACGGCCCTTCAGCGTCGAGGGCGGCTTCCTGGACGGGGCGGGTGACTTCGACGCCGAGTTCTTCGGGATCTCGCCCCGCGAGGCGCTGGCGATGGACCCGCAGCAGCGACTGCTGCTGGAGTCCTCGTGGGAGGCGTTCGAGAGCGCCGGGATCGACCCGCTGCCGCTGAAGGGCAGCCGGACCGGCGTGTTCGCCGGGCTGATGTATCACGACTACGGAACGAGCGCGGGCGCCGTGCCGGACGACGTGCAGGCCTTCGTCGGGGTCGGTAACTCGGGCAGCGTGCTCTCCGGACGAGTCGCCTACACCTTCGGTTTCGAGGGGCCCGCGGTGTCGATCGACACCGCCTGCTCGTCGTCGCTGGTGGCCCTGCACTGGGCGGTGCGGAGCCTGCGGGCCGGTGAGTGCGGGCTGGCGCTCGCGGGCGGGGTCACTGTCATGCCGACGGCGACGGTGTTCGCCGACTTCCTCCGCCAGCAGGGCCTCGCCACGGACGGGCGGTGCAAGTCGTTCGCCGAGGCCGCGGACGGCACCGGATGGTCGGAGGGCGTGGGGGTCCTGCTGCTGGAACGGCTGTCGGACGCGCGCCGCAACGGCCACCGTGTCCTCGCCGTCGTCCGGGGCTCCGCGGTGAACTCCGACGGTGCGTCGAACGGGTTGACGGCGCCGAACGGGCCCGCCCAGCAGCGGGTCATCAGGCAGGCGCTCACCGAGGCAGGGCTGGAGCCGAGCGAGGTCGACGCGGTCGAGGCGCACGGCACGGGCACGACCCTCGGCGACCCGATCGAAGCTCAGGCGCTGCTCGACACCTACGGCCGGAACCGGTCCGAGGACAGGCCGCTGTTGCTGGGCTCGGTGAAGTCCAACCTCGGCCACACCCAGGCCGCCGCCGGGGTCGCCGGGCTCATCAAGATGGTCCTGGCCATGCGCCACGGCGTGCTGCCGAAGACACTGCACGTCGACGCGCCGACCAGCCAGGTCGACTGGACGACCGGAGCGGTGTCGCTGCTGACCGAAGCGGTCGAGTGGCCACGAACGGACCGGGCGCGCCGGGCGGCGGTGTCGTCGTTCGGTGTGAGCGGCACGAACGCCCACGTCGTCCTCGAACAGGCGGTGGACGACGAGCCCGCACCGGAGGGGACGACCACCCCTGCGGCACCGCCGGTGCTGCCGTGGGTGGTCTCCGCGCGAACGGAGACCGCGCTGCGAGCGCAGGCGGCGGCCATCGGGTCCGCCCTGGACGAGTTCGGCGGCGACCCGGTGGACGCCGCGTGGACGCTCGCGAGCGGACGGGCGGCGTTGCGGCACCGGGCGGTCGTGTTCGAGCCGTCGGAACTCGCGGAGCTGGATTCCTCGCCGACCGCCGTCAGCGGCGTCGTGACGGACGCGAAGCAGGCTTTCCTGTTCACCGGACAGGGGTCCCAGCGAGCCGGCATGGGCAGTGAGCTGTACGCGGCGTATCCCGCGTTCGCGGCGGCGTTCGACGAACTGTGCGGTGAGCTGGACCGGTACCTCGACCGGCCCGTGCAGGACGTCGTGTTCGGTGACGCGGCGTTGCTGGACCGTACCGAATACACGCAGGCCGGGTTGTTCGCGCTCGAGGTCGCGTTGTTCCGGCTCCTGGAGTCCTGGGGGCTCACGCCCGACTACGTGCTCGGGCATTCGATCGGCGAGCTGGCGGCCGCCCACGTGGCGGGAGTGCTGTCGCTTGCCGACGCCTGTGAGCTGGTGGCCGCCCGTGGACGGCTGATGGGGGCGCTGCCCGAGGGCGGCACCATGATGTCGTTGCGCGCGACCGAGGGTGAGGTCGCCCCGCTGCTGAACGAGCGCGTGTCCCTGGCCGCGGTGAACGGCGGCATGTCGGTCGTGCTGTCCGGCGACGACGACGCGGTCGACGCCGTCGTCGCGCGGTTCGACGACCGGAAGACGCGACGGTTGCGCGTGAGCCATGCCTTCCATTCCGCGAGGATGGACGCGATGCTGGCCGAGTTCCGGGCCGTCGCCGAGCGGCTGGAGTTCGGTCAGCCGCGGATTCCCGTGGTGTCGAACCTGACGGGTGCCGTCGTGTCGGCGGAGCTGTGCGATCCGGAGTACTGGGTGCGCCACGTCAGGGAGACGGTGCGGTTCGCCGACGGCATGGCGTCACTGGAGGCGCTGGGCGTCGCCACGTTCGTCGAGCTCGGACCCGACGGGGTACTCACCGCGCTGGGCCAGGACTGCCTCACCGGCGACGACCTGGCGTTCGCGAGCGTGCTGCGGCGGGATCGGGACGAGCCGTCGACGGCCGTGGCGGCACTCGCCGCTGCCCACGTGCGGGGCGCCGACGTCGACTGGTCCGCCTTCTTCGAGGGCTCCGGTGCCCGGGCCGTCGACCTGCCGACCTACGCCTTCCAGCATCGGCACTACTGGCTGCCTCCGGCAGGCCACGAGCCCAGCGAGCACCCGTGGCAGACCGCCATGGTCGACCACGCCGACACCGGGGAGACCCTGTTCAGCGGCCGGTTGAGCCGGACGGCTCAACCGTGGCTGGCCGACCACGTGGTACTCGGCCAGGTGATCCTTGCCGGCGCCGCACTGGTCGAGCTGGCGCGTCACGTCGCCGCGACGCTCGATCACGCCGCGCTCGCGGAACTGACGCTGGAGCGACCGGTGGTACTGCCTGACCGGGGCGAGCTCCAGTTGCAGATCACCGTGGCACCGCCGGACGAGTCCGGAAACCGCGAGATCGCCGTCTACACGCGCACCGAGTCGTGGATCCGGCACGCGACCGGTGTGCTCGGCCGGGAGCCCGGCAGGCCGGCTCCCATGGGCTGGTCCGTGGTGTGGCCGCCCGCTGGTGCCGAGAGTGTCGAGCTGGACGAACACTACGACAACCTCGCCGCGGCGGGGATCTCGTACGGTCCCGCGTTCCGCGGCCTCAAGTCGGCGTGGCGCCGGGGCGATGAGGTGTTCGCCGAGGTGGCTCTTCCCGACGAGATCGAGGCGGACGGCTACGGTGTCCACCCGGCGCTGCTCGATGCCGCCCTGCACGGGATCGCGCTGTTCGACGGCGACCCCGCGCTGCCGTTCACGTGGTCGGGCGTGTCGTTCCACAGTGGCCTCGCACCGGGGCCGCGCACCCTGCGGGTCCAGATCACCCGGCAGGGGCAGGGTTTCGCGCTCGCGCTCGCGGACGGCGCGGGAGCATCGGTGTCCACAATCGATGCCCTGACCCTTCGCCCCGCGTCCGCCGAGCACGTGCCGGGAGCACGCAGCGGCGCGCTGTACGAGCTGGACCTGGTGCCGGTCACCGCGCAGGCCGACGAGCCGAGCCTGCGGGATGCCGTCGTGGTCGATGTCAAGGTCGGCGCGGACGCGGTGGTGGCCGACACGCATCGTGCGGCGGCCGAGGCACTGGACGTGGTACGGAACTGGCTGGCGGACAACGACTCGGCCGAGGACGCGGGCACGCGCCTGGTGGTGGTCCTGCACGGTGCGTCATCCGATGGCGAACTTCCCCGCGCGGCGGTGCGGGGGCTCCTGCGCTCGGCGCAGTCCGAGCATCCGGACCGGGTGATCCTGGTCGATGCGGACGGCGACGTGAACCTGCCCGCGGTGCTGGCCTCCGGTGAACCGGAGCTTGTCGTGCGGGATGGCCGCCTGTGGGCGCCGAGGCTGGCCCGGATTCCGGAGCAGCCGCACGCCGGAGCGGACCTGCCCGCTGAGGGCACCGTGCTGGTCACGGGCGCGGGTGGCGCGCTGGGAGCCGCGCTCGCCCGGCACCTGGCACGTCGTGGCGTGCGCAACCTGCTCTTGCTCGGGCGCCGCGGTGCCGAGACTCCGGGTGCCGCCGACCTCGTGGCGGAACTGGCCCAGCTGGGCGCACACTCCTGGTTCGCTGCGGCCGACGTCGCCGACCGTGCCGACGTCGAAGCCGCCATCGCGACGATCCCACCCGAGTGCCCCCTGATGGGTGTGGTGCACGCGGCGGGTGTGCTGGACGACGGTGTGATCTCGTCCTTGACGCCGGAGCGGGTCGCCACGGTGCTGCGGCCGAAGGTCGACGGCGGATGGGTGCTGCACGAGCTGACGCGGGACCTCGATCTGTCGTTGTTCGCGTTGTTCTCGTCGGTGGCCGGCGTGTTGGGGTCGGCGGGGCAGGCCGGCTACGCGGCGGCGAACGCGTTCCTGGACGAGCTGGCGCGGTACCGGCGCGCCCGGGGCCTGGCGGGGCTGTCGCTGGCCTGGGGGCCGTGGGCCGAAGGCGGCATGGCGGGCGACTTCGATGCCGCCGCACGGCAGCGGCTGACGCGCGCGGGGCTGTCGCCCCTGCCGAGCTCGGCCGCTCTCGACCTCTTCGATGCCGCGATCGCCACCGACCGGTCCGTCATCGCGCCGATCGAGTTGGACCGAGCGGTGCTGCGAGCGCAGGACCTGGTCGCTCCCGTGCTTCGCGACATCGTTCCGTCGCGACCCCGCCGCACAACCACAGCGGGATCGAGGCAGGCGACGGATCTGGCGGTGGAGCTCGGGCGCCTCGACGGCGAGGCCCGCCGGAAAACCGTGCTGGACATGGTGTGTGCGCAGATCGCCGTGGTGCTCGGGCACGCCTCCGGTGAGGCCGTTCCGCCCCAGGACGCCTTCGACGAGTTGGGTTTCGATTCGTTGACGGCGGTGGAGTTGCGGAATCGGTTGAATGCGGTGTCGGGTTTGCGGTTGCCTGCGACGTTGGTTTTTGATTATCCGACGCCGTTGGTGTTGGCGGAGTTCGTGGTCGGGGAGCTTGTGGGTGAGCAGGCTGGGCCTGTGGTGGTGGCCCCGACTGTGGTGGGTGATGACGAGCCGGTGGCGATTGTGGGGATGAGTTGTCGTTATCCGGGTGGGGTGTCGAACCCGGAGGAGTTGTGGAACCTGGTGGCGTCGGGTGTGGATGCGATTGGCCCGTTCCCGACCGACAGGGGTTGGGAGATGGATGGTGCCGGCGGTTTCCTGACCGATGCGGCTGAGTTTGATGCTGGGTTCTTTGGGATTTCGCCGCGTGAGGCGGTGGCGATGGACCCGCAGCAGCGCCTGCTTTTGGAGGCGTCGTGGGAGGCGTTGGAGCACGCCGGTATCGACCCGGTGGGGCTTCGGGGCAGCAGTACGGGTGTGTTCGCGGGGTTGATGTATCACGACTATGGCAGGGGTGCGGAGAGCATTCCTGAGGGTGCTGAGGCGTTTTTGGGGTTGGGTAACACCGGCAGCGTTTTCTCCGGTCGGGTGGCGTATAGCTTTGGGTTTGAGGGTCCTGCGGTGACGGTGGATACGGCGTGTTCGTCGTCGCTGGTCGCTCTGCACTGGGCTGTGCAGGCACTGCGTTCCGGTGAGTGTTCGATGGCGCTGGCCGGTGGTGTGACAGTGATGGCCTCGCCGGGAACGTTCGTGGAGTTCGACCGCCAAGGCGGACTAGCTGGCGACGGCAGGTGCAAGTCGTTCGCCTCATCGGCGGATGGCACCGGATGGTCCGAGGGTGTGGGTGTGTTGGTGGTGGAGCGTCTTTCCGACGCGCGGCGGTTGGGGCATGAGGTGTTGGCGGTGGTGCGTGGTTCGGCGGTGAATCAGGATGGCGCGTCGAACGGGCTGACCGCGCCGAATGGTCCGTCGCAGCAGCGGGTGATCCGCCAAGCCCTGGCCAATGCTGGTCTGGACCCGTCCGAGGTGGATGCGGTTGAGGCGCACGGCACGGGCACCACTTTGGGTGATCCGATTGAGGCTCAGGCACTGCTGGCGACGTATGGGCAGGATCGTGAGCGGCCGTTGTGGTTGGGGTCGATCAAGTCCAACCTGGGTCATACGCAGGCTGCGGCGGGGGTTGCTGGTGTGATCAAGATGGTGCAGGCCATGCGCCACGAGACCCTGCCCCGAACCCTGCACGTCGACGAACCAACACCGGAGGTCGACTGGTCGTCTGGTGCGGTGCGCCTGCTGACCGAGCCGACAGAGTGGCCGGAGGTGGACCGGCCGCGTCGGGTGGGTGTGTCCTCGTTCGGCATCAGCGGCACCAACGCACACGCCATCCTCGAACAGGGACCAGCCGTCCCCGCACCGACCGAGCGGGCAGCCCATACCGCGCTGCCCGTGGTGCCGTGGGTGGTGTCGGCCAAGACCGAACACGCCCTGGATGAGCAGATCGCTCGCCTCCGGTCCTTCGCCGCGGCCCGTGAGCTGGCCCCGGTGGATGTGGGCTACTCGTTGGCTACCAGGTCGGTGTTCGAGCACCGTGCGGTGCTGCTGGATGACGGTGTGGTGCGTGGTAATGCCGCGGTGCCTGGTGGTGTGGCGGTGCTGTTCACGGGTCAGGGTGCGCAGCGGACGGGTATGGGTCGGGAGTTGTATGCGGCGTTCCCGGTGTTCGCTGAGGCTTTCGACGCGGTGTGCGCGGAGTTGGATCGCCATCTCGATGCTTCGGTGCGGGACGTGGTGTTCGGTGGCGGTGATCTGCTGAACGAGACGATGTGGGCGCAGGCTGGCCTGTTCGCTATCGAGGTGGCGCTGTTCCGGCTGGTGGAGTCGTGGGGCTTGACCCCGGACTATGTGGTGGGGCATTCGATTGGTGAGGTCGCTGCTGCGCATGTGGCGGGTGTGTTTGACCTGGTGGATGCGTGTCGGTTGGTGGCGGCTCGGGGCCGGTTGATGCAGGCCCTGCCCACTGGTGGGGTGATGGTCTCG
Source organism: Saccharomonospora piscinae (assembly GCF_005862235.1). Lineage (GTDB taxonomy): Bacteria > Actinomycetota > Actinomycetes > Mycobacteriales > Pseudonocardiaceae > Saccharomonospora > Saccharomonospora piscinae. The sequence goes on from NZ_VCEK01000004.1 coordinate 610,183, forward strand.
TTGCAGGCCACCGAGGCCGAGGTCGCGCCCTTGCTGTCAGGGGCTGTGTCGCTGGCGGCGGTGAATGGTCCGTCGTCGGTGGTGCTCTCCGGTGACGAGGACGCTGTCACGGCCGTGGTGGACCGGTTCGAGGGTCGTAAGAGCAAGCGGTTGACGGTGAGTCATGCGTTCCATTCGGTGCGGATGGAGCCGATGCTGGACGAGTTCCGCACGGTCGCTGAAGCACTGTCGGGCCAGCCGCCGCAGGTGGCGCTGGTGTCGAACCTGACCGGTGGCGTGGTCTCCGATGAGGTGTGCTCGCCGGAGTACTGGGTGCGGCACGTGCGCGAGACCGTGCGGTTCGCGGATGGGATGAGCACCCTGCACGAGCAGGGTGTGACCCGGTTTGTCGAGTTGGGCCCGGATGGGGTGTTGTCGGCGGCGGGGCAGGACTGTGTCTCCGACGGGGTGTTCGCCCCGGCCATGCGGCGTGGGCGGGACGAGGCGGCCACGCTGGTGCGGGCTGTGGCGGAGATGTTCGTTCACGGCACCGATCTCGACTGGGCCGCCCTGTTCGCCGGTTCGGGTGCGCGGCGGGTGGAGTTGCCGACGTATGCCTTCCAGCGGGAGCACTACTGGTTGCGTTCGTCCGGGATGCCTACGCGCGATATCCGCACGCTGGGGCTGGATGACGCCGAGCATCCGTTGCTCGGTGCGTTGATGGAGCTTCCCGGCAGTGGGTCACTGGCGTTCAGCGGCCGGGTCTCTCTGCATACGTGGCCGTGGTTGGCCGATCATGCGGTGGGTGGCACGGTGTTGGTGCCGGGGACGGTGTTCGTGGATCTGGCTCTGCACGCCGGGCTTCGGGCTGGGTGTCCGGTGGTGGAGGAGCTGACGTTGGAGGCTCCGTTGGTGTTGGGTGCGGGTGTGGCGCCGGTGGTGCAGGTGTCGGTGGGTGCTGTTGAGGGTGGTCGTTGTGGTGTTGCGGTGCATTCGCGGTGGCGTGAGGGCCTGGAGTGGGTTCGGCATGCGACGGGCACGGTGACGGCGGAGCCGGTGGAGCCTGCCGCCGGGGTTGTGTCGGGTGGTGGGGTGCCTGCTGGTGCTGTCGAGGTCGATGTGGAGGGGTTGTACGACGGGCTGGCTGGGGTGGGGTTGGAGTATGGGCCGGTGTTTCAGGGGGTGCGTCGGGCGTGGCGTGCCGAGGATCGGGTGTTGGTGGATGTGGCGTTGCCGGAGGGTGTTCAGGTTGAGGGCTTTGGTGTGCATCCGGCGTTGCTGGATGCGGCGTTGCACGGGATCGGGTTGCTCGACGGGGCCGGTGAGCGACACGACGGTGTCGTGTTGCCGTTCAGCTGGTCGAACGTGTCCCTGTTCGCCGTCGGAGCCACCGCCGCACAGGTCACGATCACACCCACCGAAACCGGCTACTCCCTCCTGCTCACCGACGAGGCGGGAGAACTCGTCGCGGCGATCTCCGACCTGACACTGCGACCGGTCGCGGCCGACCAGCTGACCGGCAGCACGGATTCGCTGTACCAGCTGCACTGGAATGAGCACCCGGCCACGCACGACAAACCTCTGGCTACAGCGACGATGCTCGGCGAGGACCGCCTTGGGCTCGCGGGCAAACTGGCCGACGCCGGCGTCACGCTGTACGGCTGCGACAGCGTCGAACAGCTCACGGCGTCCGGCCCGTTGCATGAGATCGTCCTGAAGTCCTTCGGCGCGGGCGAATCGCCGGTGGACCATGCCTACGATCAGGTGGCGGACACGGTGTCGCTGCTGCGTGACTGGCTGGCGGACGCGCAGTCCGCCGAGTGCCGGCTGGTGCTGGTGACCCGGGGCGCCACCGACGGGGGCGACCTCGCGCACTCCGCGGTCTGGGGCCTCGTGCAGTCGGCACAGGCCGAACACCCCGGCCGCTTCACGATCGTCGACCTCGACCACGCCGAAGCCTCGCTCGCCGCACTCCCGTCGGCGATCGCGACGGCCGCGCCTCAGCTCGCGATCCGTGAGGGCCGGCTTCGGACACCGGAGCTCGCCCGAGTGCCGTCCGGTGCGTCCGGGACGGAGCTGAACCCGGAGGGAACGGTGCTCGTCACGGGCGCGGGCGGTGACCTCGGCATCGCGGTGAGCCGGCACCTCGTCACGAAGCACGGGGTGCGAAACCTGGTCCTGGTGGGCCGGCGCGGGCCGGAAACGCCGGGGGCCGCCGAACTCGTCGACGAGCTGGCCGCGCTCGGTGCCCGTGCGCGGTTCGTGGCCTGTGACGTCGCGCAGCGCGACCAGCTCGCCGCCGTGCTCGACGGCATACCCGGTGACGCGCCGCTGACCGGGGTCGTTCACGCCGCCGGTGTCCTCGACAACGGTGTGGTGTCCGCGCTGACCCCGGACCGCGTGGCGACCGTGTTCCGCCCGAAGGTGGACGCGGCGTGGCATCTGCACGAGCTGACCCGGCGGCTCGACCTGTCGATGTTCGTGTTGTTCTCGTCCGCGACCGGTGTCCTCGGCTCGGCGGGCCAGGGCAACTACGCCGCGGCCAACGCCTTCCTCGATGCCCTCGCCAGGAACCGTCGCGCGGCGGGCCTGCCCGCGTGCTCGCTCGCCTGGGGGCCGTGGGCGGACTCGGGAATGGCGCGAGGACTGGCCGAAGGGGACACCGGACGGATGACCAAGGCGGGCATTCTCCCGATGACCGTCGAGCAGGGGCTGTCGATGTTCGACGCGGCACTGCGCACCGAGGGCGCCGCGCTCGTGCCGATCCTGCTGGACTCCTCGGCGCTTCGCGCCTCGGCAGACGAGGTCCCGCCGCCGCTGGCCGCGCTCGCGGGAGACCGGCGGCGCCGGGCCACCGCGCGACGCGACTCCGCCGAGCCGATCGCCGACCGGCTGAGCACGCTCGGCGCCGCCGATCGCGAGCGGGTGGTGCGCAACCTCGTGCGAACCGAGACGGCCGCCGTGCTCGGACACGCCTCGGCCGAGGCCGTCCCGGCCCATCGCCCCTTCAGCGAGCTCGGGTTCGACTCGCTCACCGCCGTCGAGCTGCGCAACCGGCTGGACGCCGCGACGGGACTGCGGCTGGCGGCCGGTGCGGTGTTCGATCACCCCAGCCCCGAAGCGCTCGCCGCACACGTCCTGGTGGAGCTGGACCCCGACACGGCGGCCGTGCGCACGGCGCTGGCCGGTCTCGACCAGCTGGAAGGACTGCTCGCCACGCTCGCCCCCGCCGAGGACGAGCGCGCGAGCATCGCGCTGCGCCTGAACACGCTCGCCGCGATGGTGGCGGACCAGCAGCAGGACGGCGCCGGAGTCGGGGACCAAATCGGCGCGGCAAGCGACGACGAGCTGTTCGACTTCATCGACAACAAGCTGGGCGGACAGCGGTGACGCCGGTAGGGCAGGCGCGCGCACGCGGGAAGGTGGATGCCTGATGGCGAACGAGGAGAAGCTCCGCGAGTACCTCAAGCGCGTCACCGTCGACCTGCACGACACCAGCGAACGGCTGCGCGAACTCCAGGAACGGGACCGCGAGCCGATCGCCGTCGTCGCGATGAGCTGCCGGTATCCGGGCGGGGTGCGCTCCCCGGAGGACCTCTGGGACCTGGTGGCGTCCGAACGGGACGCCATCTCCTCGTTTCCCGACGACCGGGGCTGGCCGCTCGACGAGATCATCGACCCGACCGGGACCAGGCACGGAACCTCCTACACCGCGGAAGGCGGGTTCCTGACCGGGCCCGGCGACTTCGACGCCGAACTCTTCCGCATCTCACCGCGTGAGGCGCTGGCCATGGACCCGCAGCAGCGGTTGCTGCTGGAGACCACCTGGGAGGCGTTCGAACGCGGGGGGATCGACCCGCTCGGCGTGCGAGGCGAGCCGATCGGCGTCTTCACCGGCGTGATGTACCACAACTACGCCGCCATGCTGCGCGAGGTGCCCGACGGTGTCGCCGGGCACCTCGGCACCGGGTCGGCCAGCAGTGTCGTGTCTGGGCGCGTGTCCTACGTGTTCGGCATCGAGGGACCGTCGGTGACGCTGGACACCGCGTGTTCGTCGTCGCTGGTCGCGCTGCACCTCGCGGCGCGGGCACTGCGGGCGGGAGAGTGCTCGATGGCGCTCGCCGGTGGTGTCACGGTGATGCCCGCGCCCGGTGCGTTCATCGAGTACAGCGCGCAGGGCGCCCTCGCGCGCGACGGCCGTTGCAAGCCGTTCGCCGCCGCGGCGGACGGGATGGGCTGGTCGGAGGGCGCCGGGGTCCTGCTGCTCGAACGGCTCTCCGACGCGGTGCGCAACGGGCACCAGGTGTTGGCGACGCTGCGTGGTTCGGCGGTGAACTCCGACGGCGCGTCCAACGGCCTGACCGCACCCAACGGCCCCTCGCAGCAGCGCGTCATCCGGCAGGCACTGGCCTCCGCGGGCCTTTCCCCGTCCGATGTGGATGTCGTCGAGGGACACGGCACCGGCACCGTGCTCGGTGATCCGATCGAGGCGGATGCTCTGCTCGCCACCTACGGCCAGGGCAGGCGAGCGGAGCGGCCGCTGTGGCTGGGGTCGGTCAAGTCGAACATCGGTCACGCGCAGGCCGCCGCGGGCGTGGCCGGTGTGATCAAGATGGTGATGGCGCTGCGGAACCGCGTGCTGCCGAGGACGCTGCACGTCGACGCCCCGTCACCGAAGGTCGACTGGGACGCCAGCGCGGTGTCGCTGCTGACCGCGCGCCGGGACTGGGAGGCGGCCGACGCGCCACGACGAGCCGCGGTGTCGTCGTTCGGGATGAGCGGCACCAACGCGCACGTGGTACTCGAAGAGGCGATCCCGCAGGACGCGCAGGGTGAGCCCGGTGCGGTCGACGGTGTCGCGCCGCCCGCCGTTCCGTGGGTCCTGTCGGGGATGTCGGAGGACGCCCTGCGTGACCAGGCGCGGCGACTGCTGTCCTCCTTGGACGACGGGCACACCGCACGCGCCGTCGACGTGGGGTACTCGCTGGCGACGACACGGGCGAAGCTCGAACACCGCGCCGTCGTGGTCGCCGAGGACGTGGCCCGCCTGCGGGCCGGGCTCGACGCGGTCGCGGCGGGAGCACCGGCGCAGGAGGTGGTCCGCGGCCTCGCGGCAGGGCGGCCGAGTGTCGTGTTCGTGTTCCCGGGCCAGGGAACCCACTGGGCCGGGATGGCCGTCGGCCTGCTGGACTCGTCGCCGGTGTTCGCCGCCCGGTTCGCCGAGTGCGCCGCCGCGCTCGAACCGTACGTGGACTTCTCGCCGGAGGACGTGGTGCGCGCCGTGCCCGGCGCGCCCGGATTCGACCGGGTGGACGTCGTGCAGCCCGTGCTGTGGGCCGTGATGGTGTCGCTGGCGGCGGTGTGGCGTTCCTACGGTGTCGAGCCATCGGCGGTCGTGGGGCACTCGCAGGGCGAGATCGCCGCGGCGTGCGTCGCGGGCGCACTCAGTCTTTCCGACGGTGCGCGAGTGGTGGCGCTGCGGAGCAGGGCGCTGGTCCCGCTGTCGGGACAGGGCGGCATGCTCGCCGTCGTGCAGAGCGCCGACTGGGTGGCGCAGCGGCTGGAACCGTTCGGCGGCAGGCTGTCCATCGCGGCGGTCAACGGCCCGAACTCGGTGGTGGTGTCCGGAGACCTCGACGCTCTGAACGAGCTGGAGGTCGCGCTGTCGAAGGCGAGGGTGATGCGCTGGGCGGTGCCCGGAGCGGACTTCGCCGCGCACTCCCACCAGATCGAGGCGCTGGAGGGCGAGCTGGCCGAGTCGCTGGCCGGTCTCGCTCCGCGTTCCTCGGAGGTGACGTTCTGCTCCACGCTGACCGGCGGCCTCGTCGACACCGAATGCCTCGATGGCGACTACTGGTACCGCAACCTGCGCGGCACGGTCGGATTCGAGGCGGCGACTCGCACGTTGCTCGCCGAGGGACACCGGGTGTTCATCGAGGTCAGCCCGCATCCCGTGCTCGGCCTCGGCCTGCAGGAGACCTTCGGCGACACCGGTGCGGTCACGCTGGGCACCCTGCGCCGCGACGAGGACGAGCCGCGCCGGTTGCTGATGTCGCTGGCGGAGGCGCACGCGGGTGGCGTCGACGTCGACTGGACCGCGGTGTTCGCCGGAACCGGGGCCCGCCGGGTGGAACTGCCGACCTATGCGTTCCAGCACCGCACGTACTGGCTCACGTCGGAGACGGGCGCGCTCGGCTCCCGGGGCACCGACGGCGCGGCCTCCACCATGGACTCCTGGCGGTACCGCGTCTCGTGGCGCCAGTTGCCCGAGATCGTCTCGGAGGAGGACGCGGGGGAGCTGCACCTGGTGGTCGTCACCACCGGTAGTGGCGCGCGCGGGTTCGCCGAGGACTGCGTCAGCGCGCTGGCGGCCGGTGAGGTGCGGGTGCTGGAGATCGAACCCGGCGACGACCGGGAGTCGATCACCTGTGCCGTGCGCGAGGCCGTCGGTGACGACGGGGCTCGTTTCGGAGCGGTGCTGTCGTTGCTGGCGCTCGACGAGCGGCCGAGGCCGGGACACGACGTGGTGCCGGGCGGGTTCGCCGACAGCCTGCTGCTCGCGCAGGCCCTCTCCGACGCCTCGGTGACCGCGCCGCTGTGGATCGCGACCAGCGGCGCCATGTCCACCGGCGTGCACGACGAGGTGACCCATCCCGGCCAGGCGCTGCTGTGGGGATTCGGTGCGGTGCTCGCCGCCGAGGCACCCCAGCGCTGGGGCGGGCTCGTCGACCTGCCCGACCGCCTCGACCAGCACACGAGGCGGCTGCTGCACAGCGTGCTGACCGGCACGCACTCCGAGAACCAGCTGGCCGTCCGGCCGTCCGGCCTGTACGCGCGCAGGCTGGTGCACGCCCCGCTGGGCGGAGCGGAGCGGCAGCGCACGTGGACGGCGGCGGGCACCGTCCTGATCACCGGCGGCACCGGTGCGCTGGGCTCGCACGTCGCGCGCTGGTTCGCGCGCAACGGCGCGCCACATCTGCTGCTGGTCAGCCGCCGGGGCGCTGACGCACCCCACGCCTCGGACCTCGTGGCCGAGCTGACCGAGCGCGGCTGCCGGGTCACCGTCGTCGCCTGCGACGCGAGCGATCGCGGCGCGCTGGCCGAGGTGATCGCGGGCATCCCGGAGGAGTATCCGCTCACGACCGTCGTCCACACCGCGGCGCTGCTCGACGACGGCCTCATCGACACGTTGTCGGTGGACCAGCTGGAGCGTGCGCTGCTGCCGAAGGTCGTGGCGGTGCAGAACCTCCACGAGCTCACCTGCCATCTCGACCTCACCGCGTTCCTGCTCTTCTCGTCGATCGGCGGGCTGTTCGGGCAGGCCGGGCAGGGAAACTACGCGCCGGGCAACGCGTTCCTCGACGCGTTCGCGCGGTACCGCAGGGCACAGGGGCTTCCGGCGACGGCCATCGCGTGGGGGCACTGGGCCGGCGGCGGGATCGGTGCCGGTGCCGTGGAGGAGGCGTTCGCCCGCGTCGGGTTGCGCCCGATGGAGCCCGCGCTGGCCGTCTCCGCGCTGCGGCAGGCCGTCGAGCACGACGAGACCTCACTCGTCGTCGCGGACTGGCAGTGGGAGCGGATGGCAGGCCACGGCGTCGCCCCTGATCCGCTCGTGCGCGATCTGCCGGAGTTCGCCAACGCGACGCAGCGTGCCGACGCGGTCGTCGCGACCCGCGTCCACGCGGCCACCGGTACGCAGCGGCGTCGTGAGGTGCTCGACGCGGTGCTCGCTGAGGTCGCCGTCCTGCTCGGGCACGATTCCGCCACGGACGTGCCGGAGATCAGGTCCTTCCAGGACCTCGGGTTCACGTCGTTGACCTCGCTCGAACTGCGAAACCGCCTGGCCGTGGCCACGGGGCTCAACCTGCCGGCCACGCTGGTCTTCGATTACCCGACCCCCGCGGCGCTCGCCGACCACCTGCTGGCGGAACTCTCCGGGACACTCTCCGGGACGCTGCCTGCCGGCACGGACCCCACGGTCGCCGCGGTGACGGGCGATCCGGTGGTGATCGTCGGGATGAGCTGTCGCTTCCCCGGCGCCGTTACCGGGCCGGACGACCTCTGGCGGATCGTGGCCGACGGCGTCGACACCGTCAGTGGGTTCCCCACCGACCGGGGCTGGGACCTCGCGACGCTCTACCACCCCGAACCGGGCCATCCGGGGAAATCCTATGTGGACAGCGGGGCGTTCCTGCACGACGCGGCGGAGTTCGACCCGCTGCCCTTCGGGATCAGCCCGCGCGAGGCCCTGGCGATGGACCCGCAGCAACGACTGGTGCTCGAAGGGTCGTGGGAGGCACTCGAACGCGCCGGGATCGCGCCCGAGTCGCTGCGCGGCAGCCACACCGCCGTCTTCGTGGGCACGAACGGCCAGGACTACGGCTACCTGCTGGGCAACGCGGGCGACGAGGTCGCGGGCTACGTCGCCACCGGAAGCTCGGCGAGCGTGCTGTCCGGCCGGGTCGCCTACACCTTCGGCTTCGAGGGACCGGCCGTCACGGTCGACACCGCGTGTTCGTCGTCGCTGGTCGCGATGCATCTCGCCGCGCGGGCACTGCGGTCGGACGAGTGCTCCCTCGCCCTGGCAGGCGGTGTGACGGTCACCGCGACGCCGGGGGTTTTCGTCGAGTTCAGCCGCCAGCGCGGGCTCGCGCCGGACGGCCGCTGCAAGGCGTTCGCGGACGCCGCCGACGGCACCGGCTGGGGCGAGGGCGTCGGCATGCTCGTCCTGGAGCGGCTGTCCGACGCGCGCCGCAACGGCCACCCGGTACTCGCCGTGCTCCGGGGCTCCGCCGTCAACTCCGACGGAGCCTCCAACGGGCTCACCGCGCCGAACGGAACCGCACAGCAGCGGGTGATCAGGCAGGCGCTGGCGAGTGCCGACCTCGCCCCGTCGGAGGTCGACGTGGTCGAGGCCCACGGCACCGGCACGACACTCGGCGACCCGATCGAGGCGCAGGCACTGCTCGCCACCTACGGCCATGACCGCCAGCGCCCGCTGCTGGTCGGCTCCGTGAAGTCGAACCTCGGCCACACCCAGGCCGCGTCGGGAGTCGCCGGCGTGATCAAGATGGTGCAGGCCATGCGGCACGGTGTCGTGCCGAAGACGCTGCACGTCGACCGGCCGTCGGCGCACGTGGACTGGTCGGCGGGCGAGCTGTCCCTGTCGACCGACACGGTGCCGTGGCCCGAGGGCGGGCGTCGCAGGCGCGCGGCGGTCTCGTCCTTCGGGATCAGCGGCACCAACGCCCATCTCGTGCTCGAACAACCGGAGGAGTCCGGTGCGCCCGCCCGGCGCGACGGCACCCCGCCCGCCGTGGTCCCGTGGGCCCTGTCCGCCAAGTCCGGTGAGGCGCTGCGGGCGCAGGCAGCCGCGCTGCTGGCCCATGTCGGCGACTCGGCCGAGCTGGACCCGGTGGACGTCGCGTGGTCGCTGGTCACCACCCGTTCGCCGCTCGAACACCGGGGTGTCGTGCTCGGCAGCTCCCGCGACGAGCTGTGCGCGGGGCTCGCGGCGATGGCCGGAGCCGACGCGGCGCCCGAGGTGCTCGTCGGGTCCGTCACGGCGGGCCGGTTCGCGGTGCTGTTCCCCGGCCAGGGCAGCCAGACCTCCGGCATGGGGCGGGAACTGCACGGCACGTACCCGGCGTTCGCCGAGGCCTTCGACGAGGTGTGCGCGGCGTTCGAGCCGCATCTCGCGCAGCGGCTCGACGACGTGGTGTTCTCCGGTGGCGCGCTGCTCGACGAGACCGCCTACACCCAGGCCGGCCTCTTCGCCGTGGAGGTGGCGCTGTACCGGCTCGTGGAGTCGTGGGGGCTGACACCCGACTTCCTGCTCGGCCACTCGATCGGTGAGCTGACCGCCGCGCACGTCGCGGGCGTGCTCTCGCTCGACGACGCGGTCACGCTGGTCGCCGCGCGCGGAACGCTGATGGGAGCACTGCCGACCGGCGGCGCGATGGTGTCGGTGCGCGCGGCCGAGGAGGCCGTGCTGCCGCTGCTCACGGACCGGGTCTCACTGGCGGCCGTCAACGGTGCGGAGTCCGTCGTGCTGTCGGGCGACGAGGACGCCGTGCTCGACATCGCCGCGACGTTCGGCACCACGAGGCGGCTCCGGGTGAGCCACGCGTTCCACTCCCCGCGCATGGAGCCCATGCTCGACGAGTTCCGCGCTGTCGCCGAAAGCCTCTCCTACCACGAGCCGGCGCTGCCGATCGTGTCGAACCTGACCGGCGCCCTCGTGCCGGGCGAGCAGCTCCGCGACCCCGGTCACTGGGTGCGGCACGTGCGGGAGACGGTCCGCTTCCACGACGGCATCCAGGCCCTCGCCGCGGCGGACGTGCGGACCTTCCTCGAACTCGGCCCCGGTGGCGTGCTCAGCGCGATGGGCAGGGACGGTCTCGGCAGCGAGGCGAGTTTCGTGCCCGTGCTGCGCAAGGACCGCGCGGAGCCGGAGACGCTGAGCGCGGCACTGGCCACCCTGCACACGCGGGGCGTCGAACCCGACTGGTCCGCGGTCTTCGCGGGCACCGGCGCGCGGCGCGTGGCCCTGCCCACCTACGCGTTCCAACGCAGGCGGTTCTGGCCCGAGACCGCACTCACCTCGACGTCCAGCACGGACGGCCTGCGCTACCGGATCGTGTGGCGCGACGCGGAGTTGCCGCCCGAGCCGTCGCTGCCGGAGACCTGGCTCGTGGTGCTGCCCGGCGGCGGTGAGACTCACCCGTCGGCCCGGTGGCTGATCGAGGGAATCGCGGCGCGCGGTGGCAGCGCGATCCCGTTGACCGTGGCCGGGACCGGCCGCGCGGAGCTCGCGGACCTGCTCGCCGCCACCGTGGCCGAACACCCCGAACCGGCCGGAGTGCTCGCCCTGCCCGGTGCCACCCAGGAACCCGATCCCGGCGAGACATTGAGCCTCGTCCAGGCGCTTTCGGACGCCGAGGTGCCCGCGCCGCTGTGGGTGCTGACCGAGGGCGCGGTCTCGACCGGTGCCGACGATCCGGTCCGCCACGCCGCGCAGGCACAGCTGTGGGGCCTCGGCAGGGTCGTCGGCCTCGAACTGCCGCACGGCTGGGGCGGTCTTCTCGACCTGCCGCCCGCACCCGACGAGGACGCACTCGACCGGGTGTGCGCGGTCCTGTCCCAGCAGGTGGAGGACCAGGTCGCCGTCCGCGCCGACGGCGTGTTCGGGCGGCGGCTCGTGCGCGCGGACACGAGCCGCGACGCCGGGGCATGGACACCTCGTGGCACCGTGCTGATCACCGGTGGAACCGGCGCGCTCGGCGGGCACGTCGCCCGGTGGGCGGCGCGGGGCGGGGCGGCCCACGTGGTGCTGGTGAGCCGCCGAGGTGACACCGCACCGGAAGCCGGGGACCTGCGCGCCGAACTGCTCGACCTGGGCGTCGAGGTGACCATCGCCGCGTGCGACGTGACCGATCGCGCGGCGCTCGCCGACCTCGTGAGCGCGCTCGGCGACGTTCACGCGGTCGTCCACGCGGCCGGTGTCGCGCACCTGACCCCGGTGCCGGAGCTGTCGCGGGCGGAGCTCTCCGCCGTGTGCGCCGCCAAGGTCGCGGGGGCCGAGGCTCTGGACGCCGTCTTCGAACGGACCCCGCTGGACGCGTTCGTGCTGTTCTCGTCGATCTCGGGAGTGTGGGGCAGCCACGGGCAGGGCGCCTACGCCGCCGCGAACGCCTACCTTGACGCACTGGCCGCACAGCGGCGGGCGCGCGGCGTCGCGGCCACGTCGATCGCGTGGGGGCCGTGGGACGACGGCATGACCGACCCCGAAGCCAGGGACCTGCTCCGGGCGAGGGGAGTCTCGGTGCTGACCCCGGCGCGTGCCGTCGCGGCGCTGCATCGCTCACTCGCCGAGGACGACACGACGGTCACCATCGCCGACGTCGACTGGAGCCGGTTCGTGCCGGTGTACACGGCACTGCGGCCGAGCGCCCTGTTCGGCGAGCTGGACGGCGCCGCGCCGGAGGCCACGCCGCCGGAGCGGGACGGCACGAGATTCGAAAGGCTGCCGGGCGAGCAACGCGCCACGGCGTTGCTGGAGCTGGTTCGCGGCGAGGCCGCCGCCGTGCTCGGCCACCGCGACGGCGGCGCGATCGGCGCCGACACCGTGTTCCACGAGCTCGGCTTCGACTCGCTGACCGCGGTGGAACTGCGGGACCGGCTGGCCACCGAGACCGGACTGAGCCTGCCCGCCTCGCTCGTCTTCGACTACCCGGCACCCGACGCTCTCGCGCGCCATCTCGACACGGCGCTGTCCGGTGTCGCGGACGCCGTGTCCGCGCCCGTCGCCGAGGCGGCGACCGGAGACGACCCGATCGCGGTGATCGGCATGGGCTGCCGCCTGCCGGGCGGGGTCGACTCGCCGGAGGCGTTGTGGCGGCTGCTGGAGGCGTCGGGCGACGCCGTGTCCGGGTTCCCGACGGATCGCGGCTGGGACATCGCTCCCGCGGCAGGGTTCGCCAGCGCCGGTGGATTTCTGCACGACGCCGCCGAGTTCGACGCCGCGTTCTTCGGCGTCAGCCCGCGCGAGGCCCTGGCGATGGACCCGCAGCAGCGGCTGTTGCTGGAGACCTCGTGGGAGGCGATCGAGCGCGCGGGGATCGACCCAGGGTCGCTGCGGGGAAGCCGGACCGGAGTGTTCGCCGGCGCCGCGTCGCTCGGGTACGGCGCGGGCGCGGGCAGTGCCGCCGCCGAGGTCGACGGCCACCTGCTGACCGGCAACGCCACCAGCGTGCTGTCCGGCCGGATCGCCTACACCTTCGGCTTCGAGGGCCCCGCCGTGACCATCGACACCGCGTGCTCGTCGTCGCTGGTCGCGCTGCACTGGGCGGCGCAGGCGCTGCGCGGCGGTGAGTGCGGACTCGCGCTCGCGGGAGGGGTCGCCGTGATGGCGACACCGGACACGTTCGCCGAGTTCGGGAAGCAGGGCGGGCTGGCCGCCGACGGCCGGTGCAAGTCGTTCGCGGCGGCCGCCGACGGCACGGGCTGGGCCGAGGGCGTCGGCGTGCTGGTGGTGGAGCGGCTGTCGGAAGCGCTGCGCAACGGGCACGAGGTGCTGGCGGTGATCCGCGGCTCCGCGGTGAACTCCGACGGCGCCTCGAACGGGCTGACGGCGCCGAACGGGCCGTCGCAGCAGCGGGTGATCCGGCAGGCACTGGCGAACGCGGGACTGGCGCCGTCCGAGGTGGACGCCGTCGAAGCGCACGGCACGGGGACGACGCTGGGCGACCCGATCGAGGCGCAGGCGTTGCTGGCGACCTACGGGCAGGACCGGGACCGGCCGCTGTGGCTGGGCTCGCTCAAGTCCAATCTCGGGCACACCCAGGCCGCCGCCGGTGTCGCGGGCATCATCAAAATGATCATGGCGATGCGCCACGGCGTCCTGCCCGCCACGCGCAACGTCGACGAACCGACACCCCGGGTCGACTGGTCGGAGGGCGCCGTGCGGCTGCTGACCGAGCCGGTCCATTGGCCCGAAGGCGATGTTCGCAGGGCGGCCGTGTCCGCGTTCGGGATCAGCGGGACCAACGCGCACACCATCATCGAAGCGGCCCCCGTGCCGCCGAGGCCGGAGCCCGAACCGCTCCCGGCCGCGCCGCTGCTGCTGTCGGGGCGATCGGACGAGGCGTTGCGCGCGCAGGCCGCCCGCCTGCTCGCCTACCGCGAGGAGCACCCGGAGACGGCCGTGTCCGACCTGGCACGGGCGCTGGCCACCGGCCGCGCCCGGTTCGCTCACCGGGCGGCCGTCGACCACGCGGAGCCCGCCGAGGTCACCGCCGCGTTGCGGGCGCTCGCGGAAGGGCAGGACGCCCCGGGACTGACGACCGGCGTGGCCGAGCGGGAGCCGGTGGCCTTCCTGTTCTCGGGGCAGGGCACGCAACGCGCCGGGATGGGCCGCGCACTGTACGAGGCGTATCCGGTGTTCGCGCAGGCGTTCGACGCCGCCTGCCCGATCAAGGACGTCGTGTTCGGCGACGGCGACCGGCTCGACCAGACCGCGAACACGCAGCTCGGCCTGTTCGGCGTCGAGGTCGCCCTGTTCCGCTTGCTCGAATCGTGGGGAGTCGTCCCCGACTTCCTGCTCGGCCACTCGATCGGCGAGGTGGCCGCCGCGCACGTCGCGGGGGTCCTCTCCCTCGACGACGCGGTGCGCCTGGTGACGGCGCGAGGGGAGCTCATGCAGGCGCTGCCCGCCGGTGGCGCGATGGTGTCGCTGCGGGCCACCGAGGACGAGATCGCGCCGCTGTTGGACGAACGGGTCTCGCTGGCGGCGGTGAACGGCCCCGAGTCGGTGGTCGTGTCGGGAGACGAGGACGCCGTCGCCGAGATCGTCGCCGGGTTCGAGGGCCGCAAGTCGAAGCGGCTGCGGGTCAGCCACGCGTTCCACTCCCAGCGCATGGAGCCCATGCTCGACGAGTTCCGCGCCGTGGTGGAGAGCCTGAGCCTCGCACCTCCCACGATTCCCGTGGTGTCGACGGTGACCGGCCTGCCCGCCGGGGAGGACCTGACCGACCCCGGCTACTGGGTACGGCAGGTCCGCGACACCGTGCGCTTCGCGGCCGCGACGCGCTACCTCGACGAGCAGGGCGTGACGACCTTCCTCGAACTGGGACCGGAGACCGCCGACCCCGGCACCGCCGCCAACACGGTCGCGCGAGCACACGTCCGTGGCACCCCGGTGGACTGGCATGCCTTCTTCGCGGGCGCGGGCGCGGGCGCGGGCGCGGGCCGTGCCCGCGCGGTCGAGTTGCCCACCTATCCCTTCCAGCGGCAGCGCTACTGGCTGGCGCCCACCTGCGGCGACAGCGGCGCGGGGGGAGACCGTGACTCGCGCTTCTGGTCCGCGGTCGAGCGCCAGGATCTCGACGCGCTGGGCGGGCTCACCGCGGACCAGCCGCTGCGTGATGCCCTGCCCGCACTGCTCGCGTGGCGGGAGCGCGGCACGGAGCTGTCCACGGTGGACTCCTGGCGCTACCGGGTCGGCTGGCGGCCGGTGACCGGACCGGTCGGCGGGCCGCGCGGCGCGTGGCTCGTGATCGGGCCGGATGGTTCCGGCGCGGCGGCGATCGTCGACGGTCTTCGCGCGGGCGGCGCCGAGGTCGTCGAGGCACACGAGACGGCGGAGCTGGCCTCGATCGGCCGCGACGACCTCGCGGGCGTCGTGGCACTCACCCGCACCGGCGACGACGCGGCGTCCGCGACGGTGGAGCTGCTGCGGTCGCTCGGGGAGGCCGGCATCCACGCTCCCCTGTGGTGCCTCACCCAGGGGGCGGTGTCCGCGACCGCCGACGACGGCCCGCCCGACCCGGACCAGGCACAGGTGTGGGGACTCGGGCGGGTCGCCGCCCTGGAACTGCCCGCACAGTGGGGCGGTCTCGTCGATCTGCCCGGCGAGCTCGACGACCGTGCGGTGGAGCACGTGCTGCGCGTGCTCGCCGACGGCAGCGAGGACCAGGTCGCGGTGCGCCCTTCCGGTGTCCTGGCCCGCCGGATCGTCCGCGCCGCCGCGGGCGACGGACGCCACTGGCGCACCTCGGGCACAGTGCTGATCACCGGGGGGACCGGCGCACTCGGCCGGCGAGTGGCCCGGTGGCTTGCCGGACGAGGCGCCGAACACGTCGTGCTCGTCAGCCGTCGCGGTCAGCGCGCGAACGGCGTGGACTCGCTGCGCGCCGAACTCGCGGAGACGGGCGTGCGGGTCACCGTCGCCACGGCTGACGTCGCCGACCGCGATCGCCTGGCGCGGCTCCGCGCGGAGATCGAGGCCGAGGGCGACCGGATCCGCACCGTGGTGCACGCGGCCGGGATCGGCAGGCAGCTGCCACTCCCGGAGACGAGCGTGGCCGACCTGCACGAGGCCCGCGACGGCAAGGTGCTGGGAGCACACCACCTCGACGCGGTGTTCGCCGACGCCGACCTCGACGCGTTCGTGCTCTTCTCGTCGGTCGCGGGAGCGTGGGGCAGCGGCAGGCAGGGCGCCTACGCGGCGGCCAACGCCGCCCTCGACGCGATCGCCGAGCGGAGGAGGGCCTCGGGGCGCACCGCCACCGCGATCGCCTGGGGCCCGTGGGCCGAGGACGGCATGGCGGGCGGCGCGGACGCTGAGGAGCACCTCGGCAGGCGTGGTGTGCCGCCGATGGCGCCGGAGCGAGCGTTGCTCGCGCTGGAGCAGGCGCTCGCCGACGACGAGACCACCATCGCCGTCGCCCAGCTCGACTGGGCGCGGTTCGTGCCCGCCTTCACCGCGCTGCGGGCCAGCACGCTGTTCGGCGACATCCCCGAGGTGCGCGAGCCGCAGACCGGGCAGGACTCCAAGGACTCCGACGTGCCCGAGCAGTCCGCGACACTGCGGGACGCGCTCGCCGTCGCGAGCCCGGCCGAGGCTGACCGCATCCTGCTCGATCTCGTGCGCCGCGAGGCCGCGGGTGCGCTGGGCCACAAGGGAATGGACGCGGTGAAGGCTCAGGTCGGGTTCACCGACCTCGGTTTCGACTCGCTCACGGCGATCGCGCTCCGCAACCGCGTGACCCGTGCGACCGGGCTCCGGCTTCCTGCCACACTGATCTTCGACTACCCCAACGCCACCGCGCTCGCCGACCATCTGCGCTCCGCCATCACGCCGGATGTCGAGGCCGACCTGGACACCGAACTCGGCAGGCTGGAACGGTCGCTGGCCGCGTGCGATCCCGGCGAGCTCGACGAGCGGATCGCCGCCCGGTTGCGGGCACTGGCAGGCAAGTGGGCGCCGGAGCCGGTGACGCAGGCGGCGGAGGGCGAGTTCGACGATGCCTCCCCCGAGGACATGTTCGAGATCATTCAGCGAGAGTTCGGAAAGTCCTCGTGACGGCGCGGCGGGAGAGCCCATGCATGCCGGTCGGGGAATACGAGAGGTGCGACGGACATGGCCACTGAGCAGGAGTTGCTCGACCATCTGAAGTGGACGACCAGCGAGCTCCGGCGTACCAAGCAGCGGCTGCACGAGGTGGAGTCGGGCGAGCACGAACCCATCGCGATCGTCGGGATGAGCTGCCGTTACGCCGGTGCCGACTCGCCCGGCCAGCTGTGGCGACTGGTCGCCGACGGCGTCGACGCGATCCGCGGCTTCCCCGCCGACCGGGGCTGGGACCTCGCGCGCCTGCACGACGTGGACCCGGACCAGCCGGGCACCTCCTACACCGACCAGGGCGGATTCCTCGACGGGGCGGCGGAGTTCGACGCGGACTTCTTCGGCATCTCGCCCCGCGAGGCGCTGGCGATGGACCCCCAGCAGCGGTTGTTGCTGGAGACGTCGTGGACGGCGATCGAGGACGCCGGGATCGATCCCGGACGCCTGCGCGGCAGCCGGACCGGCGTGTACGTCGGGTCGAACGCCCAGGACTACGAGACGCTGCTGGGCTCGGTGGCCGACGAACTCGGCGGTCACCTCGCCACCGGCAGTTCGGCCAGCGTGCTGTCGGGCCGGATCGCCTACACCCTCGGTTTCGAGGGACCGGTGGCCACCGTGGACACCGCGTGCTCGTCGTCGCTGGTCGCGTTGCACTGGGCGTGTGAAGCCCTGCGCAGGGACGAGTGTACGACCGCGCTCGCCGGTGGCGTCGCCGTCATGTGTACGCCCGCGGCGTTTCTGGAGTTCAGCAGGCAGCGGGCGCTGGCCCCCGACGGCCGCTGCAAGGCGTTCGCCGAGACCGCCGACGGCACGGGCTGGGGCGAGGGCGTCGGCATGCTCGTGCTGCGCAAGCTCTCCGACGCCGTGCGCGACGGCGACCGCGTGCTGGCCGTCGTGCGGGGCAGCGCGCTCAACTCCGATGGCGCGAGCAGCGGGCTCACCGCCCCGAACGGTCCCGCGCAGCAGCGGGTGATCCGGCAGGCGCTGGCCAACGCGGGACTGTCGCCGTCCGAGGTGGACGCGGTGGAGGCCCACGGCACGGGAACCCTGCTCGGCGACCCGATCGAGGCGCAGGCACTGCTCGCGACCTACGGGCAGGGCAGGGACAACCCGCTGTGGCTCGGCTCGGTCAAGTCCAACATCGGGCACACCGCCGCGGCGGCCGGTGTCGCGGGTGTGATCAAGATGGTCGAGGCCATGCGGCACGGCACGCTGCCGAGGACGCTGCACGCGGACGAGCCGAACTCGCGCGTCGACTGGTCGGCAGGAGAGGTGTCCCTGCTGACCGAGTCGCGGCCGTGGCCGGATCTCGGCAGGCCGCGGCGGGCTGGCGTGTCGTCGTTCGGGATGAGCGGCACCAACGCGCACGTGATCGTCGAACAGGCTCCCGCCGTGGCGCCGAGCGAGCCGAGTGGTTCCGGGGGACCGGGAGTCGCGGGGCCGGTGCCGTGGGCGATCTCGGCCCGGTCGGACGAAGGGCTGCGCGCGCAGGCGGCGCGCTTGCGCGACTTCGCCGAGGGCGCCGAGGACACCGCGGACGGCTCGCCGGGCGACGTGGTGGACGTGGGCTGGTCGCTGGTGTCGTCCCGCGCTGCCCTGGAGCGGCGTGCCGTCGTGCTGGCCACCCAGCGGTCCGAGTTCGTCGAGGGGCTGGCAGCGCTGGCCGACGGCGACACGGACCCTCGGGTGGTCGTGGCCGACCGGCCCGTGCTGACCTCGGGCGACGCCCGTGTGGTGCTGGTGTTCTCGGGCCAGGGCTCGCAGTGGGTCGGCATGGGGCGGGAGCTGATCGCCTCGTCGGCCGTGTTCGCGGAGACCGTGCGCGAGTGCGAGCAGGAGCTCGGGCAGTGGGTCGAGTGGTCGCTGGAGGAGGTGCTGGCGGGCCGGTCCTCGGTCGATGTGGACCGCGTCGACGTGCTGCAGCCGGTGCTGTTCGCGGTCATGGTGGGGCTGGCTCGCGTGTGGCAGTCCTGGGGAATCGCTCCCTCGGCGGTGGTGGGGCACTCCCAGGGCGAGATCGCGGCGGCCCACGTGGCGGGAGGGCTGTCCCTGGCGGATGCGGTGCGGGTCGTGGTGTCCCGCAGCCGGTTGGTGGCCGCCCGGCTGGCCGGGCAGGGCGGGATGGTCTCGCTGGGGCTCGGCCGTGCCGAGGCCGAGAAGCTGATCGCGCCGTGGGAGGACCGGCTGGCGGTGGCCGCGGTGAACGGGCCGAGTGCGGTGGTGGTGTCCGGAGCGGCCGACGCCGTGGACGAGCTGCTGGAGTCGTGTGCCGACCGGGAGTTCCCGGCCCGGCGGATCGCGGTCGACTACGCCTCGCACGCCCCGCAGGTGGAGGTGCTGCGGCAGCAACTCCAGGAAGAGATCACCGGGATCAGCCCACGGGCCGGCGCGGTGCCGATGTACTCCACGGTCACGGGCGAGCCCATCGAGACCACGACGCTGGACGCCGACTACTGGTACCGGGGCCTGCGCCGGCCCGTGGAGTTCGAGGCGGCGGTGCGCAACCTGCTGGCGGCCGGACACGAGGTGTTCGTGGAAGTCGCGCCGCACCCGGTGCTGACCCCGGCCATCGACGAGATCATCACCGAGACGGGCGCGACCGCCGCGGCGCTGGGCACCATCCGCCGGGACGACGACAGCCCGGCACGCCTGCTGACCTCGCTGGCGCAGGCCTACGTCCACGGCGTGCGGCCGGACTGGAGCGCCGTCTTCGCGGGCACCGAGCCCGAACGGGTCGAGTTGCCCACGTACGCTTTCCAGCGCCGCCGCTTCTGGCCGCAGCCCAGCGAACCGGGTACCTCGGACGCGGCGGGGTGGGGGCTCACCGCGGCGGGCCACCCGTTGCTCGGGGCGGTGGTGTCGCTGGCCGAAGGCGGCAGCTGCGTGCTCACGGGGCGGCTCTCCGTGCGTTCGCAGCCGTGGCTCGCCGATCACGCGGTGGCCGGTGTCGTGATCGTTCCGGGGACCGCGCTGGTGGAGCTGGCCATCCGGGCCGGGGACGAGACCGGAAGCCCGCACCTGGCCGAACTGGTGCTCGAAGCGCCGCTGGTGCTGCCCGAAGACCAGGACGTGCAGCTGCAACTGGTCGTGGGTGAGCCCGACGAGCACGACCGCCGTTCGATCACCATCCATTCCCGCGCCGCGGGCAGCCACGAGCCGTGGACCCGCCACGCCAGCGGTGTTCTCGCCGACGTCGCCGCCGGGGAGGACGCCGCCGAGCTGAGGGTCTGGCCGCCGGAGGGCGCGCAGACCGTCGCGCTGGACGGGTTCTACGACGGCCTGGCCACGTCCGGATACCACTACGGACCCGCTTTCCAGGGACTCGAGCGCGCCTGGCGGGCGGGCGACGCGCTCTACGCCGAGGCGGCGCTGCCCGAAGACTGGCAGGACGGCGCGGGCCGGTTCGGGCTCCACCCGGCCCTGCTGGACTCGGCGTTGCACGCCATGAGCCTGCTCGGCGGAGGAGCCGACGAGCAGATGACGCTGCCCTTCGCCTGGAACGGCGTGTCCCTGTTCGCCTCCGGCGCGGCACACGTCCGGGTTCGCCTCACGAAGACGGGCGCCGACAGCGTCTCGGTGGCCGTCGCCGATGCCACGGGTGAACCACTGGCGTTCGTCGAGTCGATCGCCGTCCGTCCGGTTTCGGCCGAGCAGCTCCGGCAGGCCGAGCACGGTGTCCGCGACGATTCGCTGCTCGAACTGGAGTGGGAACCCCTCTCGTGGACCAGCGAGCCCGAGGTCTCCGGCGCCTGGGCGACGCTGGGCTCCCGCGCCCGGGCGTTGCTGCCGTCGGTGCCCTCGTACGACGGGTTCGCGGAGCTCAGCGATGCGGACCCCGTTCCGGAGAAGGTGCTGCTCTCCCTCGCGCCGCGCGAGGGCGACCTGGCCGCGAACGTCGACGGCACCACGGGCGAGCTGCTCGACCTGCTCCGGGACTGGCTGAGCGACCCCCGATTCGAGAGTTCCCAGCTGGTGGTGGTGACCCATCGCGCGGTGGCGACCCGCGCCGACGAGGACGTGCCGAACCTGGCGTGTTCCGCCGCGTGGGGACTGGTGCGTTCGGCCCAGAACGAACACCCCGGCCGGTTCGTCCTCGTCGACACGGACGAGCATGAGGACTCTCCCGTAGCGCTGGCCTCGGCGATGAGCCACGGCGAAGCGCAGCTGGCGATCCGCGAGGGCCGGGTGCTCGTTCCCCGGCTTCGGCCGGTGGCCGCGGGTGGTGTGCTGGTGCCGCCCTCGGGACGGTCGTGGCAGCTGGACACGGTGGCACCGGGCACGTTGGAGGGGCTGTCGTTCGTCGCGGTCCCCGAGGACGAACCGGTGGGAGCCGGGCAGGTGCGGGTGGCCGTGCGGGCAGCCGGGCTGAACTTCCGCGACGTGCTGCTGGCTCTGGGCATGTACTCCGGGATCGCCGCGCTGGGCAGCGAGATCGCCGGTGTGGTCGTGGAGGTCGGCGACGGCGTCGACGACCTGGCGGTCGGCGACCGGGTACTCGGGCTGGCCTCGGGAGGGTTCGGTCCCGGCGCGGTCGTGGACGCACGGTGGCTCGTCCCGATACCGCACGGGTGGTCGTTCGAGGACGCCGCGACGATCCCGGTCGCGTTCGCCACCGCGTGGTACGGCCTCGTGGACCTCGGTGGAGTGACCGAGGATGACTCCGTCTTGGTGCACGCCGCCGCGGGCGGGGTCGGCATGGCCGCGGTCCAGGTGGCGCGACACCTGGGCGCGCGGGTGCTCGCCACCGCCAGTGAGGCCAAGCAGGACGCGGTGGCCGCGCTCGGGGTGGCCGGTGCCGACATCGCCTCGTCGAGGTCGGCGGAGTTCGAGACCCGGTTCCGCACGGCCACGAACGGGCGCGGAGTGGACGTGGTGCTCAACGCGCTGGCCGGTGACCTCACCGACGCGGGCCTGCGACTGCTGGCCCCCGGCGGGCGGTTCGTTGACATGAGCAAGAACGACGTCCGGGACGCCGACCAGGTGGCCGCCGACCATGCCGGGATCAACTACCGGGCGTTCGAGCTCATCGACGCCGGTTCGGACCGCTTGCGGGAGATCCTGTCGACCGTGGTGGACCTGGCCGAGGCCGGGGTGCTGCGCCCGTTGCCGGTGTGGTGCTGGGACGTGCGGCGTGCTCCCGAGGCGTTCCGGGTGATGAGCAACGCCCAGCACACCGGCAAGATCGTGCTGACCATGCCCCCGGCGCCGGTCCGCGAGGGCACCGTGCTGATCACCGGAGGGACGGGCACGCTGGGTGGCCTGCTCGCCCGGCACCTGGTGACCCGGCACGGGGTGCGGCACCTCGTGCTGACCAGCCGTCGCGGTATCGACGCGCCGGGCGCGGTGGAGTTGCGCGACGACCTCACCGCCCTGGGTGCCGAGGTCACCGTGTCCGCCTGCGATGCCGCCGACCGGCAGGAACTCGCCCGGGTGCTGGCCGACATCGGCGATCGGCATCCGCTGACCGGGGTGGTCCACGCGGCCGGGGTACTCGAGGACGCCACGGTGCAGGCCACGGACCGGCAGCGCCTGCGCCGCGTGCTGAGAGCCAAGGTGGACGCCGCGGCCAACCTCCACGAGCTGACGAAAAACCACGACCTCGCCCTGTTCGTGCTGTACTCCTCGGCGGCCGGAGTCCTGGGCAGTCCCGGGCAGGCCAACTACGCCGCGGCCAACACCTTCCTGGACGCACTCGCGCACCACCGCCGCGCCAACGGGCTCACCGCGACGTCACTGGCCTGGGGAAACTGGGCCGAGGCCAGTGGTATGACCGGCCACCTCGACCAGCAGGACGCCTCGCGCATCAGCCGAGGCGGTGTCGCCCCGCTGGCCACCGAACACGCACTCACCCTCTTCGACACGGCGAACGAGTCCGACCACCCGTTCCTGCTGCCGATCCGGCTGAATCTCGCGGCGCTCGCGAGCCGTGGTGGCGACGACTCGGTTCCCCCGTTGCTGCGCAAACTCGTGCGCACCCCCGCTCGGCGCACGGCGAAACGCGCCGACCGCGACGCCTCCCAGTTCACGTCGCGGCTGGCTTCCCTGTCGGAGACCGAACGGCAGCACGAGATCGTCGAGCTCGTGTGCGCGCACGTCGCGACCGTGCTCGGACACCCGTCGGACACCTCGATCGATACCGATCGCGCCTTCCGGGACCTCGGGTTCGACTCGCTGACGGCGGTCGAGCTGCGCAACCGGCTCAGCGCCGCCACGGGCGTCCGACTGCCCAGCACGCTGATCTTCGACTACCCGAACCCCAGGGTCCTGGCCCGGTTCGTCGTCGACGAGGTGCTGGGCAGGCAGCGGGACGCGGAGACGGCCGCACCGTCGGTGGCCGTCGGCGGGGATGTGGCCGACGACCCGATCGTGATCGTGAGTATGGCGTGCCGGTATCCCGGCGGCGTCAGCTCGCCGGAGGACCTGTGGCGTCTGGTGACCGAGGGCGGCGACGCGATCACGCCGTTCCCCGAGGACCGGGGCTGGGACCTGAGCGAATTGTACGACCCGCATCCGGACCGCGCGGGCACGAGCTACGTGCGGGCGGGCGGGTTCGTCGACGGCATCGATCGCTTCGACACCGAACTGTTCGGAATCTCGCCGCGCGAGGCGCTGGCCATGGACCCGCAGCAACGGTTGCTGCTGGAGACGTCGTGGGAGGTGTTCGAGCGAGCCGGAATGGACCCGACTTCGGTGCAGGGGGATTCGATCGGTGTCTTCGTCGGTGCCTCGCAGGTCGACTACACGACGGGTGCGCAGGTTCCCGCGGAGCTCCAGGCCCACTCGGTCACCGGAAGCGCGTCGAGCGTGATCTCCGGGCGGATCTCCTACTTCTTCGGCATGGCCGGGCCCGCGGTGACGGTGGACACCGCGTGCTCGTCGTCGCTGGTGGCGTTGCACTGGGCGTGCCAGGCGGTGCGGTCGGGCGAATGCGACATGGCGTTGACCGGCGGGGTGACTCTGATGTCCAGTCCAGCCGGGTTCGTCGGGTTCAGCCGTCAGCGCGGCCTGGCCGAGGACGGCCGGTGCAAGGCGTTCGGTGCCGACGCGGACGGCATGGGGATGGCCGAAGGCGTCGGCGTGCTCCTGGTGGAGCGGTTGTCGGACGCGCGGCGCAAGGGGCACCGGGTGCTCGGCGTGGTGCGGGGATCGGCGACGAACCAGGACGGCGCGAGCAACGGGCTGACGGCACCGAACGGGCCGTCGCAACAGCGGGTGATCCGGCAGGCGCTGGCCAACGCCGGACTGTCCACGACGGACGTGGACGCCGTGGAGGCGCACGGCACGGGAACCGCGTTGGGCGACCCGATCGAGGCGCAGGCCCTGCTGGCGACCTACGGCAGGGACCGGCAGGACGCGCCCCCGCTGTGGTTGGGCTCGATCAAGTCGAACATCGGGCATTCGCAGGCCGCCGCCGGAGCGGCCGGCGTGATCAAGATGGTGCTCGCACTCCAGCACGGACTCCTGCCGAGAACGTTGCACGTCGACGAGCCGACGTCGCATGTGGACTGGACGGCCGGTGGTGTCGAGTTGCTCGCCGAGCCGATGCCTTGGCCGGAGACCGGGCGTGCCCGGCGTGCCGGTGTGTCCTCGTTCGGGATGAGCGGGACGAATGCGCACGTGGTGGTGGAGCAGGCGCCGGAGGCGGACGTGGTGGAGCAGGCGCCGGAGGTGGAGCCGGAGCCGGTCCTGGGTGTGTGGGTGGTGTCGGGTCGGGCGGAGTTGGCGTTGCGTGGGCAGGCGGCGCGGTTGCGGTCGTTTGTGTCCGGTGGATGTGGGTTTGGTGTGGGTGATGTGGGGTTGTCGTTGGGTGTGTCGCGGGCGGCGTTGGAGTATCGGGCGGCGGTGGTCGGTTCGAGCGCGGAGTTGGAGCGTGGGTTGGGTGCGGTGGCTGAGGGTGTGGTGTCGGGGAATGTGGTGTCGGGGTTGGTGGAGGGTGGTGTGGTGTCGCCGGTGTTGGTGTTTCCGGGGCAGGGTGCGCAGTGGGTGGGGATGGGTCGTGGGTTGGTGGCGGAGTCTGAGGTGTTCGCGGGGTGGATGGGTCGGTGTGGTGCGGCGTTGGCGCCGTTTGTGGAGTGGGATCTGCTGGAGGTGCTGGGTGATGAGGAGTTGTTGGCTCGGGTTGATGTGGTGCAGCCGGTGTTGTGGGCGGTGATGGTGTCGTTGGCGGAGTTGTGGCGTGCGGTGGGTGTGGAGCCTGCGGGTGTGATCGGTCATTCGCAGGGTGAGATCGCCGCCGCTGTCGTGGCGGGTGGTTTGTCGTTGGAGGACGGCGCGCGGGTGGTGGCGTTGCGTAGTCGGGCGTTGCGGCGGTTGGCCGGTGCCGGGGGCATGGTGTCGGTGGCGGCGTCGGAGGCGGAGGTGGCCGCCCGGCTGCGGGATGGGTTGTCGATCGCCGCGGTCAACGGGCCCGGATCGGTGGTGGTCTCGGGTACGCCGGAGGCGCTGGACGCGCTGCTCGCTGAGTGCGAAGGCGACGGTGTTCGGGCCCGCCGGGTGGCGGTGGATTACGCCTCTCATTCCGAGCAGGTGGATGTTCTCGAAGCCGAACTCGCTGAGGCTTTGGCGTCGATCAGGCCGGTGTCGGCCGAGGTCGCGGTGTATTCCACGTTGACTGGGCGGGCGTTGGACACGGCGGAGATGGATGCGGGGTACTGGTTCCGGAATCTGCGGAATCCGGTGCGGTTCGACGACGCCACGCGGTCCGCGATCACCGAGGGTCACCGGACTTTCCTGGAAGTCAGCCCGCATGCGGTGTTGACGATGAGCCTTCAGGAACACCCCGACGTTGTGGCGTTGGATACGTTGCGGCGAGGGGAGGAGGAGTCGCGCCGGTTTATGACGGCGGTGGCGGCGGCTCACGTGCATGGTGTGGCGGTCGACTGGCACGCTGTGTATCCGGGGGCGCGCCGGGTTGATCTGCCGACGTATGCCTTCCAGCACCAACGCTTCTGGCCCGAGCCCGTTGCCACCGCCGAACCGGAATCGGTGGAGGACCGGCAGTTCTGGGACAGCGTCGAGCAGGGTGATGCCGCTGAGCTGGCGGACGTGCTGGCTGTCGACGAGGCCGCGCTCACGCCGGTGTTGCCCGCGTTGTCGCGGTACCGGCAGGCGCGCCGTGCCCGCTCGGCGGCCGATTCGTGGCGGTACCGGATCAGCTGGACACCGTTGACGCTTCCCGCCCCCACGCCACCGCGCGGGCGCTGGCTGGTGGTCGCTCCCGCCGATCAGGCCGACCATCCCGTCGTCACCCAGGTGGTCGCGGCGCTGCCGGAGGCGAGCACGCTCACCGTCGACACCGCCGATCTCGACCGCGAGACCCTGACCGGACACCTCGGCGACGACACCGATCTCGCCGGCGTGATCTCCCTGCTCGCTCTGCGGCACGACCCCGATCCGGACACCCCGGTTCCGGCCGCGCTCGCGGCCAACCTGGCGCTCGCCCAGGCGCTGTTCGGCACGGACAGTGCGGCTCCACTGTGGGTCGTGACCACCGGCGCCACCACCGACGAGCCGGTACCCGACCAAGCCGCCCACTGGGGACTCGGCCGCGTACTCGCCCTCGAACACCCCGAACGCTGGGGCGGCCTGGTCGACCTGGCACTCGACGACGTCTCCGACGCGACCGAGTTCGCCGGGCGGCTTCACTCGGTGCTCGCCTCGCCGGGGGGCGAGGACCAGCTCGCGATCCGGCGCGACGGGGTTCACGCACGCAGGCTCACGCACGCACCGGCGCCGCTCGGTGCCGACGACACCTGGCGGCCCCGGGGCACCGTGCTCATCACCGGTGGCACCGGCGCACTGGGCGCGCACGTCGCGCGGTGGCTCGCCGACCGGGGAGCCGAGCACCTCGTGCTCGCGAGCCGGAGCGGAACCGGCGCGCCGGGCTCGGCGGAACTCGCGGCCGAGCTGACCGGGCGTGGTGCCAGGGTGGACGTGGTCGCCTGCGACGTCGGCGACCGGGAACAGATCGACTCGCTGGTGACGACTCTGGCCGCGAACGGCGACCCGGTCCGCGCCGTGGTGCACACCGCGGGAGTGAGCGTGGACGCGGCGGCCACGGAGCTCGACGACAAGCAGCTCGCGCACACGTTCGCGGGCAAGACCGCCGGTGCGCTGCATCTCGACGAACTGCTCGGCGACGACCTCGACGCCTTCGTGGTGTACAGCTCGATCGCCGGCGTCTGGGGAAGCGCGCGGCAGGGCGCCTACGCCGCCGCCAACGCGACCCTCGACGCGCTCGTGCTGCGCAGGCGAGCGCGCGGCCGGGCCGCCACGGCGATCGCCTGGGGCAGGTGGGCAGGCGAGAGCATGGCCTCGGACAGCGCGCAGCAGCTGGCGGACCTCGGTCTTGGCCCGATGCCGCAGGAGGCCGCCCTCGCCGTGCTCGGCCAGGCACTCGACCACGACGAGGGGCCGCTGGTCGTCGTCGACGTCGACTGGCAGAAATTCGCGCCGTTGTTCACCGCCCGGCGACCCAGCCCGCTGCTGGCGGAGCTGCCCGAGGTCGGTGACGACACGGCCGAGGACAGCGAAGCCTCGGAGCCGCAGGACGAGACGCGGTCGCTGCGAACCCGGCTCGTCGAGCTGTCCGAAGTGGAACGCGATCAGCACCTGCTGGACCTGGTGCGCGAGCTGGCCGCGGTCGTGCTCGGCTTTGGGGACGTGACCGCGCTCCGGCCCGACCGCGCCTTCCGTGATCTGGGAATCGACTCGGCCACGGCCGTGGACCTGCGCAACCGGCTCCAGGCCGCGACGGGTCTGCGACTGCCCGGCGCGCTGGTGTTCGACCATCCGACACCGGTGCGGCTCGCCGGGTACCTCCGTGGCCGGTTGCTTCCCTCGATCGCACCGGAGGACGAGGCCGCGCTGCGGGCGACGCTCGCGACCGTGCCGCTGGAGCGCCTCCGCGCCGCCGGGGTACTGGACGCCCTGCTCGAACTGGCGTCGACACCAACCGAACCACCAGGGCAGCCCGAGTCGACCGGCGACGCCGCTCCACAGGACGGCGAGCACGAGATCGACGACATGGACGCCGAAAGCCTCATTCATCTCGCACTCGGGGAGAACGGCCGATGACGACGGACAAAGGTAAGACAGACGCGATGACCGGCTCGTCGGATCGGACACTGGAAGCGCTGCGCGCGTCGCTCAAGGAAGTCGACCGGCTGCGCCGCGAGAACGACAAGCTCTCCGAGGCGTCCAGGGAACCGATCGCGATCATCGGGATGGGGTGCCGCTACCCCGGTGGCATCACCGACCCGGACGCGCTCTGGGACCTGGTCTCGTCCGGCGGGGACGCGGTCGGTCCGTTCCCCACGGACCGGGGCTGGGACGTCGACGCGCTCTACCGAAGCGATGGGGCACGGACCTACGAGGGCGGCTTCCTGCACGACGCCCCGCGGTTCGACGCGGACTTCTTCGGGATCGCGCCGCGTGAGGCGCTGGCGATGGACCCGCAGCAGCGGCACCTGCTCGAGGTGACGTGGCAGGCCATCGAGCACGCCAGGATCGACCCTGCGTCGTTGCGCGGGACGCAGACCGGCATCTTCGCCGGGGCGTCCCAGACGGGGTACGAGGCCGCGCTGCGCGCCGCGACCGACGACCTGTCGGGGCACTACATCACGGGCACCGCCAGCTCCGTCGTGTCCGGCCGGATCGCCTACACGCTCGGCCTGCACGGCCCCGCCGTCACGGTCGACACGGCGTGCTCGTCGTCGCTGGTCGCGATGCACCTCGCCGTGCAGGCGCTGCGGGCGGGCGAGTGCTCGCTCGCGCTGGCCGGTGGCGTGGCGGTGCTCGCCGAGCCGACGCCGTTCGCGGAGTTCAGCAAGCAGGGCGGGCTCGCGGCGGACGGGCGCTGCAAGTCGTTCGCCGCCGCGGCCGACGGCACCGGCTGGGCCGAGGGCGCCGGCGTGGTCGTGCTCGCCCGGCTGTCGGACGCACTGCGCGACGGGCACCGGGTGCTGGCGGTGCTGCGCGGCTCGGCGGTCAACCAGGACGGGGCGTCGAACGGTCTGACCGCGCCCAACGGTCCCGCGCAGCAGCGCGTGATCGGCCAGGCACTGGCGAACGCGGGCCTGACCGCCGACCGCGTCGACGCCGTCGAGGGACACGGCACCGGGACGGTGCTCGGCGATCCCATCGAGCTGCAGGCACTGCTCGACACCTACGGCGTGAAACGGCCTGCCGAACGGCCGTTGCTGCTCGGCTCCATGAAGTCCAACATCGGGCACGCGCAGGCCGCATCCGGGATCGCCGGCGTGATCAAGATGGTGCAGGCGATCAGGCACGGAATGCTGCCGCAGACCCTCCACGTCGACGAACCGACGTCGCACGTCGACTGGTCCGGCCTCGCCCTGCTCACCGAGGCGACCACGTGGCCGGACACGGGTGAGCCGCGCCGGGCGGCCATCTCCTCCTTCGGGGTCAGCGGGACCAACGCGCACCTCGTCGTCGAACAGGCCCCGCAGCACGAGGAACCGGTGCGGGAGCGCGAATCCGTCCCGCCGCTGCTGCCGTGGGTACTCTCCGCGGCGACACCGGAGGCGCTCGCCGTCCAGGCTGACCGCCTGCTGTCGCGGGTGACGGGTGAGCCCGAAACCGACCCCGCCGACGTCGGTTTCTCCCTGGCGACCAGCCGTGCCGCACTCGACCACGGCGCCGTGGTGCTCGGCCGTGACCGGGACGAACTCCTCCGCGGGCTCGGTGAGCTCGCGGAGGGCGCACCGTCGCCCCACGTCGTGCGCGGGACCGCGTCGACGGGCCTGCTGGCGATGCTCTTCGCCGGGCAGGGCGAACGACTGGCCGGGACCGGACGGCAGCTGTACGAGACGTTCCCCGCGTACGCGGCGGCGTTCGACGCCGTGTGCGCCGAGATCGACGGGCACCTCGGCGGTTCGCTGGCCGAGGCCGTGTTCGGTGAGGCCGATGAGGACGTCTCCGTCGAGGCGTACCAGGCCGGTCTGTTCGCGCTCGAAATCGCCCTGTTCCGGCTGTTCGAGTCGTGGGGCGTGAGCCCGGACGTCGTGCTCGGGCACTCCATCGGCGAACTGGCGATGGTGCATGTCGCGGGCGTGCTGTCGCTGGCCGACGCGGCGCGGCTGGTGGCCGCGCGGGGCAGGCTGATGGCCGCGCTGCCCGACGGTGGCGCGATGGTCGCCGTGCAGGCCACGGAGGCGGAGGTGCTGCCGCTGCTGACCGAGCGGGTCGGCGTCGCCGCCGTGAACGGCCCCGAGTCCGTGGTGCTCTCGGGCGACGAGGACGCCGTTCACGAGGTCGCCGGTGCGTTCTCCGCTCAGGGCAGGCGAACCCGCACCCTGTCGGTACACCGTGCCTACCACTCGCCCCGGATGGAACCGGCGCTGGCCGACCTGCGCGAGGTCGCCCGCGACCTCACGTTCGCCGCGCCGCGGCTGCCGATCGTGTCCACCGTGACCGGCGCGGTGCTGTCCGCGCAGGAGATCCGCGACCCGGAGTACTGGGTGCGGCACGCGCGCGGCACGGTGCGGTTCGCGGACGGTATGCGTGTGCTGCACGACCGTGGCGCGAGCGTGTTTCTCGAAGTGGGCCCGGGTGGGGTGCTGTCCGGGCTCGGCCGGGACTGCGTCCCCGACACCGCGAGCGTGTTCGTGCCCTCGCTGCGCAGCGACCGCGACGAGGCCAGGACGGTCCTCGAAGCGCTCGCCACCCTCCAGGTGAGCGGGCCGGTGCCGGACTGGTCCCGCTTCTTCGCCGGTTCGGGTGCGACCACCATCGGGCTGCCCGGCTACGAGTTCCAGGGCAACCGGTACTGGCCCACGCCACGCACGGCCGGTGACTCCTCTGCGGAGGACGGGCAGTTCTGGGACGCGGTCGAGCGCCAGGATGCCGCCGCGCTGACCGGCGGCGGCCTCGTCGGCGAGGGCGAGCTCGAACCGCTGACCGCGGCACTGCCCGCGCTCGCCGCCTGGCGCAGGCGGCGCCGGGAAGCCGCGGCCGTCGACTCGTGGCGGTACCGGATCAGCTGGCTGCGCGGCGAGGACGGCCCGGCCGCGACGATGTCCGCCACGCTGTCCGGCACGTGGCTGCTCGTGGTGCCCGAAGCCGCGGCTGACGACCTCGTGGCGGGCTGGGCCGCCAGCGCCCTGTCCCAGCGCGGCGCCGCTGTCATCACCGTCGCGGCGCCGGCATCGGACCGGGCCGACCTCGCGGCACGGCTGGTCGCGGCGGGCACCAACGTCCCGGTGGCCGGAGTGCTGTCCCTGCTCGCGCTCGACGGCGCGACGGACGCGAACGACGCGGACTCCGACCGGCCCGCACTGGACACGCTCGCGCTCATCCAGGCGCTGGACGACGCGGAGCTCGACGCGCCACTCTGGATCGTGACGCGCGGCGCGGTGTCGATCGGCCGCTCCGACGCGCTGGGCGGCACGAGCCAGGCCGCCGTGTGGGGGCTCGGCCGGGTGCTGAGCCTCGAACAGCCCCGCCGGTGGGGTGGTCTCGTCGACCTTCCCGCCGACCTCGACGGCCGCGCGGCCGACCGCCTGTGCGCGCTGCTCGCCGACGGGACCGAAGACCAGCTCGCGCTGCGTTCGTCCGGCTGGTTCAGCCGCAGGCTCGTCCGGGACGCGCGCAGCGCCGCACCGGCGACGTGGCGGCCGCAGGGCACCGCGCTGATCACCGGTGGCACCGGAGCGCTCGGCGCGCGCGTCGCGCGCTGGCTCGCCGACAGCGGCATCTCCCGGCTGGTGCTGACGAGCAGGCGGGGACCCGCCGCACCCGGCGCCGACGACCTGCGCGCCGAACTCGAAGCCACCGGCACCGACGTGCGGATCGTCGCCTGTGACGCGGCGGACCGGGCCGCACTCTCCGCGCTCGTCGACGAGCTCGACGCCGAGGGCCCGCCGTTGCGCACCGTGGTCCATGCCGCGGGCATCGGTTCCAGCGGTGCGCTGGCGGAGCTCACGGCCGACGCGTTCGCCGCCGAGATGTCGGCCAAGGCCGTCGGCGCGGCGAACCTGGACGAGCTGCTCGGCGACCGCGAGCTGGATGCCTTCGTCCTGTTCTCGTCGATCTCGGCCACGTGGGGCAGTGCGGGGCTCGGCGCCTACGCGAGCGCCAACGCCTACCTCGACGCGCTGGCCGAGCACCGGCGTGCGCGCGGGCTCGCGGGCACCTCCGTCGCGTGGGGCGCGTGGGCGGACGGCGGCATGGCCGAGGGCGAGGAGCAGGAACGCCTGTCGCTGCGCGGAATCCAGGCCATGGCACCGGCGAGGGCCGTCGCCGCGCTGCAGCGCGCGCTCGACCACGACGACACGAACGTGACGATCGCCGACGTGGACTGGGCACGTTTCCTGTCCCTCTTCGCCGCGGCGGGGCAGCGCCCGTTGTTCACCGCGCTCCCCGAGGCGGCGGAGGTCCTGGCGGGCCCGACCGCGGGCGAAGCGGATGGCAGGGCCACCTCCGCGCTGGAGGAGGCGCTGGCCGGGCTGCCCGACGCCGAACGGGTCGAGCGGCTCACGGCGCTGGTCTGCCAGGCCGCCGCCGTCGTCCTCGGCCACCGGTCGGCGGACGACGTGCGAGCCGACCGCGCGTTCCGCGACCTCGGCTTCGACTCGCTCTCGGCGGTGGAGCTGCGCGACCGGCTCAGCGGTGAGACCGGCGTGGCGCTGCAGGCGACCGTCGTGTTCGACTACCCGACACCGGCGGCGCTGGCCCGGTCGTTGCACGAGCAGCTGTTCGCCACGACCGGGGCCACCACTGAGGTCACCGCCGCGCGGACTCCCGCCGTCGCGGCCACCTCGGACGATCCCATCGTGATCGTCGGCATGGCGTGCCGCTATCCCGGCGACGTCGAGAACCCCGACGACCTGTGGCGGCTGGTCGAGGAGGGTGGCGACGGCATCACCCCGTTCCCCACCGATCGCGGCTGGGACCTCGCCGCGATGTTCGATCCGGACCCCGAGCAGGCGGGCACCTCGTACGTCGCCGAGGCCGGCTTCCTCCACGACGCCGGCGACTTCGACCCCGCGTTCTTCGGCCTCAGCCCCCGTGAGGCGCTCGCGATGGACCCGCAGCAGCGACTGCTGCTCGAAGTCTCCTGGGAGACGTTCGAACGCGCGGGCATCGACCCGGACCGCCTCAGGGGCGACGCGGTCGGGGTGTTCGTCGGGGCGTCGACGTCCGGATACGGCGGCGGCAGGGCCGACGAGGGCACCGAGGGCTACAACCTGACCGGTGCCGCGACGAGTGTCATGTCGGGCAGGGTCGCCTACACCCTCGGCTTCGAGGGCCCCGCGGTGACCGTCGACACGGCGTGCTCGTCCTCGCTCGTGGCGCTGCACCTCGCCGTGCAGGCACTGCACAACGGCGAATGCGACATGGCGCTCGCGGGCGGCGTCGCGGTACTCGCCACACCGGCGGGATTCGTCGAGTTCAGCCGCCAGCGCGGGCTGGCGCCGGACGGCCGGTGCAAGTCGTTCGCCGCCGCGGCGGACGGCACCATCTGGTCCGAGGGCGTCGGCATGGTGCTCGTGGAGCGCCTCTCGGATGCCCGCAGGAACGGCCACGAGATCCTCGCGGTGGTGCGGGGCAGCGCCGTCAACTCCGACGGCGCCTCCAACGGGCTGACCGCCCCGAACGGCCCGTCGCAGCAGCGGGTGATCCTGTCCGCGCTGGCGAAGGCGGGCCTGTCCACGGCCGACGTCGACGCGGTCGAGGCGCACGGCACGGGCACGGTGCTCGGCGACCCGATCGAGGCGCACGCCCTGCTCGCGACCTACGGCCAGAACCGGCCGGACGACCAGCCGCTCTGGCTGGGATCGCTGAAGTCGAACGTGGGACACACCGCGGCGGCCTCCGGCGTCGGCGGGGTCATCAAGACCGTCATGGCGATGCGGCACGGTGTGCTGCCGCGAACGTTGCACGTCGACACGCCCACCCCGCACGTCGACTGGTCCTCCGGCTCGGTCTCGCTGCTCGCCGAGGCGCGGGAGTGGACCCCCGACGGCAGGCCGCGCAGGGCAGGTGTGTCCTCGTTCGGGATCAGCGGCACCAACGCGCACGTCATCATCGAGCAGGCGTCCTCGGACGGCGAGGCCCCGGTCGAGCCGGAGACGAGGACGTTGCCGGCCTCGGCGGTGCCGTGGGTGCTGTCGGCTCCGTCCGACGAGGCGCTGCCGTCGCAGGCGGCACGGCTGCTCGACCACCTCGACCACGTCGAGGACGCGGAGCTGGACGTCGCGTTCTCCCTGGCCACGACACGTTCGGCCATGGAGTTCCGGGCGGTGCTCGTCGGCGCCGACCCGAGGGCGGGTCTCGCCGCGGCCTCGGGCCGCACGGACGGGACAGCCGTGGCGGCGGGGCAGGGCGAGCTCGTGACGGGCAGGGTGACCGGTGGGAAGGTCGCGTTCCTGCTCTCGGGGCAGGGCTCCCAGCGCTCCGGCATGGGCCGGAGCCTGTACGAGGCGTTCCCGGCGTTCGCCGATGCCTTTGACCGGGTGGCGGCCGGTTTCGACCGGCTGCTCGACCGGCCCGTGCGGGAGGTGACCTTCGACGGCGGCGATCTGCTCGACGAGACCGAGTACGCGCAGGCCGGCCTGTTCGCACTCGAGGTCGCGCTGGCCAGGCTGCTCGAATCGTGGGGAATCACCCCGGATCTGCTGCTCGGGCACTCGATCGGCGAGCTGGCCGCCGCGCATCTCGCGGGCGTGCTGTCGCTCGACGACGCGGTCACGCTGGTCGCCGCGCGCGGCCGGCTGATGCAGGCGTTGCCCCGTGGTGGGGCGATGGTGCCATTGCGGGTGCCGGAAAGCGAAGTCCTGCCGCTGCTCGGCGACCGGGTGTCGGTGGCCGCGGTGAACGGCCCGGACACCGTGGTGGTCTCCGGTGACGAGGACGTGGTGCTGGAACTCGCCGACCGATTCTCGGCCGAAGGCCGCGAGGTCAAGCGGCTGCGGGTGAGCCACGCGTTCCACTCGCCGCACATGGACGCGATGCTCGACGAGTTCCGCACGGTCGCGGAAGGGCTGACGTATCACAGCCCCCGGATTCCCTTCGTGTCCAATGTGACCGGGCAGATGGCCGGAGCCGAGGTCAGCACGGCCGAGTACTGGGTGCGGCACGTGCGCGAGGCGGTCCGCTTCGCCGACGGCATGGCGAGCCTGCGCGAGCAGGGCACGACGACGTGCGTGGAGCTGGGCCCGGACGGCGTGCTCACCGCGCTGGGCGCGGCGTGCCTGCCGGACTCCGACGCCGAGCTCGTCCCGACCCTGCGGCGGGACCGCGACGAAGCCCACACCGTGGTGTCGGCGCTCGCCCGCCTGCACGTGCGCGGCAGCGCGGTCGACTGGCCCCGATTCTTCGCGGGTACGGGCGCGCGGCGCGTGTCCCTGCCGACGTACGCGTTCCAGCACGAGCGCTTTTGGCTGTCCGGAACCGGGGCCGAACCGGCGGGGCCGCGCGGTGGCGAGCACCCGTTGGCGGGTGCCGCGGTCGAGCTCGCCGAGACCGGCACCGTCGTGCTGACGAGCAGCCTGTCGCTGCGGACACACCCGTGGCTGGCCGATCACGCCGTGCTCGGCTCCGTGCTGCTGCCCGGCACGGCGTTCGTGGAGCTCGCGTCGTACGCGGGCGAGCGCACGGGTTGCGGACGGGTCGAGGAGCTGACCCTCGAAACCCCCCTCGTGCTGCCCGAGCAGGGTGGGCTCGACCTTCAGGTGGCGGTGGGGTTCGCCGGAAACGACGGCCGCCGCGCGGTGAGCGTCCACACCAGGCCGGACGAGGACGCCGAGTGGACCAGGCACGCGAGCGGCGTCCTGGCCGAGGAGACCTCGCCCGCGCGGGAGTCGCTCGCGGTGTGGCCACCGGAGGGCGCGCAGCGTCTCGACCTTGATGGTTTCTATGCCGGACTGGCCGAGCTCGGCTACACCTACGGACCCGCGTTCCGCGGTCTGCGGTCGGCGTGGAGTCTCGGCGACGACGTGTTCGCCGAGGTGGCCCTGCCCGACGACGTCGAGGTGAACGGGTTCGGCGTGCATCCGGCACTGCTCGACGCCGCGCTGCACGGCATCGGGCTCGCCGGTTCGCAA
Organism: Saccharomonospora piscinae; assembly: GCF_005862235.1. Taxonomy (GTDB): domain Bacteria; phylum Actinomycetota; class Actinomycetes; order Mycobacteriales; family Pseudonocardiaceae; genus Saccharomonospora; species Saccharomonospora piscinae. The sequence goes on from NZ_VCEK01000004.1 coordinate 646,135, forward strand.
CGCGGCGGCGCGGCCGGGCTGCCCTTCGCGTGGTCGGGCGTGTCGGTGTTCGCGGTCGGCGCTTCCGCTGTGCGAGTGCGAATCTCCCCGTCCGGCTCGGGCTTCTCGCTGCTGCTCGCCGACGGCGCCGGTGAAGCGGTGGCGGCCGTCGAGTCGCTCGTGTTCCGGTCGACGTCCGGCAAGACACCCGTGGCACGGCGCGACCACCTCTACACGGTGGACTGGGTCTCGGTCGCCGCCGGTGACGAGGAGCCCGCGTCCGACGTCACGGTCCTGGAGGTCGGCACCCGCGAGGGCGACCCGGCGGCGGACGTGTACGACACCCTCCACGACACGCTCGACTCCGTGCAGCGGTGGCTGGCCGACGACCAGCCCGGAACCGCACTGGTCGTCACCCGAGGTGCAAGCGACGGCCATGACCTGGCGCAGGCCGCGGTGTGGGGGCTGCTGCGCACGGCGCAGTCGGAGCATCCCGGTCGGCTCGTCCTGCTGGATCTCGACGACCGCGCCGAACTCGACGACGTCCGGGCCGAGGTGCTGGCCTCGGGAGAGCCGCAGCTCGCCGTGCGCGACGGTCAGCTGGTGGCGCCGCGGCTGGCCAGGGCGGAGCCAGGAACGGGAGAGCACCCGGCGACGCTCGACGGCACGGTGCTGGTCACCGGGGCGAGTGGCGCCCTGGGCGCCCTCGTCGCGCGGCACCTGGTGGCCGAGCATGGTGTGCGGCAGCTGCTGCTGGTCAGCCGCCAGGGCGCCGACGCACCCGGTGCGGCCGAGCTCGTGGCGGAACTGGCCGAGGCCGGTGCCGAGGCCCGGCCCGTGGCGTGCGACGTCGCGGACCGCGACGCGCTGGCGGGCGTGCTGAACGACATTCCCGCCGACCGTCCTCTGGTGGGCGTGGTGCATGCGGCGGGTGTGCTGGACGACGGTGTGTTCTCGTCGCTCACGCCCGCGCGGGTCGCGACCGTGCTGCGCCCGAAGGTCGACGGTGCCCGGAACCTGCACGAGCTGACGCAGGGCCATGAGCTGTCGTTGTTCGTCCTGTTCTCCTCGGCTGCGGGTGTGCTCGGCTCCCCGGGGCAGGCTGGCTACGCCGCGGCGAACGCCTATCTGGACGCACTGGCGCAGTATCGCCGTGCCCGGGGCCTGGCCGGGCAGTCGCTGGCGTGGGGGCCGTGGGCCGAGGGCGGCATGGCCGGTGGACTGAGCGAGACCGAACGGCGCAGGATGGCGAAGGCAGGGCTTCCGCCCCTGTCGGCCACCGACGGGCTCGCCCTGTTCGACGCGGCACTGCGGGTCGACGCACCGGTCGTCGCCCCCGTACACCTCGACCTCGCCGCGCTGAGGGCGCGTGCCAAGGTCGAGAACCTGCCGCAGCTGCTGCGCGGCCTGGTCCGCGTGTCGGGCAGGCGAGTGGCGCAGTCGTCGACGGCCGAATCCGGTCTGGCCGACGAACTGGCCGGCCTGCCCTACGACGACCAGCTCACGCGAGTGACGGAGCTGGTCCGCTCGCAGGTGGCGCTCGTGCTCGGCCACGCCTCCGGCGACGCCGTCCGAACCGACCAGGCGTTCAACGATCTGGGTTTTGATTCGTTGACGGCGGTGGAGTTGCGGAATCGGTTGAATGCGGTGTCGGGTTTGCGGTTGCCTGCGACGTTGGTTTTTGATTATCCGACGCCGTTGGTGTTGGCGGAGTTCGTGGTCGGGGAGCTTGTGGGTGAGCAGGCTGGGCCTGTGGTGGTGGCTCCGACTGTGGTGGGTGATGACGAGCCGGTGGCGATTGTGGGGATGAGTTGTCGTTATCCGGGTGGGGTGTCGAACCCGGAGGAGTTGTGGGATTTGGTGGCGTCGGGTGTGGATGCGATTGGCCCGTTCCCGACCGACAGGGGTTGGGAGATGGATGGTGCTGGTGGGTTTTTGAGTGATGCGGCGGAGTTTGATGCTGGGTTTTTTGGGATTTCGCCGCGTGAGGCGGTGGCGATGGATCCGCAGCAGCGGTTGTTGTTGGAGGCGTCGTGGGAGGCGTTGGAGCACGCCGGTATCGACCCGGTGGGGCTTCGGGGCAGCAGTACGGGTGTGTTCGCGGGGTTGATGTATCACGATTATGGCAGGGGTGCGGAGAGCATTCCTGATGGTGCTGAGGCGTTTTTGGGGTTGGGTAACACCGGCAGTGTGTTCTCGGGTCGGGTGGCGTATAGCTTTGGGTTTGAGGGTCCGGCGGTGACGGTGGATACGGCGTGTTCGTCGTCTCTGGTGGCGTTGCATTGGGCTGTGCAGGCGTTGCGTTCGGGTGAGTGTTCGATGGCGCTGGCTGGTGGTGTGACGGTGATGGCCTCGCCGGGGACGTTTGTGGAGTTCGACCGCCAAGGTGGCTTGGCTGGTGATGGGCGGTGTAAGTCGTTTGCGTCGTCGGCGGATGGCACTGGCTGGTCCGAGGGTGTGGGTGTGTTGGTGGTGGAGCGTCTTTCGGATGCTCGGCGGCTTGGGCATGAGGTGTTGGCGGTGGTGCGTGGGTCTGCGGTGAATCAGGATGGTGCGTCGAATGGTTTGACGGCGCCGAATGGTCCGTCGCAGCAGCGGGTGATCCGCCAAGCCCTGGCCAACGCCGGACTCGCACCGGCCGAGGTGGATGCGGTTGAGGCGCACGGCACGGGCACCACCCTGGGTGATCCGATTGAGGCGCAAGCACTGTTGGCGACGTATGGGCAGGATCGTGAGCGGCCGTTGTGGTTGGGGTCGATCAAGTCGAACCTGGGTCATACGCAGGCTGCGGCGGGGGTTGCTGGTGTGATCAAGATGGTGCAGGCCATGCGCCACGAGACCCTGCCGCAGACTCTGCACGTGGATGAGCCCACTTCTGAGGTGGATTGGTCTGCGGGTGCGGTGGAGTTGTTGACGTCGGAGACCGCGTGGCCGGAGACGGGTCGTGCGCGTCGGGTGGGTGTGTCCTCGTTCGGGATCAGCGGCACCAACGCCCACGTGATTCTTGAGCAGGGTCCGCAGTCCGTTCACGATGACGGTTCGCGGCGTGAGTTGCCGGTGGTGCCGTGGGTGGTGTCGGCCAAGACCGAGCCGGCTCTGGGCGAGCAGATCGCTCGCCTCCAGTCCTTCGCCGAGGCTCGTGGGCTGGACCCGGTGGACGTCGGCTTTTCGTCGGCTAGCCGGTCGGTGTTCGAGCACCGCGCTGTGCTGCTGGATGACGGTGTGGTGCGTGGTAGCGCGGCGGTGCCCGGTGGTGTGGCGGTGTTGTTCACCGGTCAGGGTGCGCAGCGACCCGGTATGGGCCAGGAGCTGTATGCGGCCTATCCGGTGTTCGCCGAGGCTTTCGACGCGGTGTGCGCCGAGTTGGACCGCCATCTCGATGCTTCTGTGCGTGAGCTTGTCTTCGGTGAGGATGAGCGGGTTCACGAGACGATGTGGGCGCAGGCCGGGCTGTTCGCCATCGAGGTCGCGCTGTTCCGCTTGGTGGAGTCCTGGGGCTTGACCCCGGACTATGTCGTCGGGCACTCGATCGGTGAGGTCGCCGCTGCGCATGTGGCGGGTGTGTTCGATCTGGTGGATGCGTGCCGGTTGGTGGCGGCGCGGGGCCGGTTGATGCAGGCCCTGCCCGCCGGCGGGGTGATGGTCTCGTTGCAGGCCACCGAGGCCGAGGTCGCCCCCTTGCTGTCGGGCGGGGTGTCGCTGGCGGCGGTGAACGGTCCGTCGTCGGTGGTGCTCTCCGGTGACGACGATGCCGTTGCCGCGGTCCTTGCCGAGTTCGAGGGTCGTAAGCAGAAGCGGTTGACGGTGAGTCATGCGTTCCATTCGGCGCGGATGGAGCCGATGCTGGACGAGTTCCGCACCGTGGCCGAGGGCCTCGCGTTCGAGGCACCGCAGGTGGCGCTGGTGTCGAATCTGACCGGTGGCGTGGTCTCGGATGAGGTGTGCTCGCCCGACTATTGGGTGCGGCACGTGCGGGAGACCGTCCGTTTCGCGGACGGCATGAACACGCTGCACGAGCAGGGTGTGACCCGGTTTGTCGAGCTGGGTCCGGATGGTGTGTTGTCGGCGGCGGGGCAGGACTGTGTCTCGGACGGGGTGTTCGCCCCGGTGATGCGGCGTGGGCGGGATGAGGCCGCGACGCTGGTGCGGGCGGTGGCGGAGATGTTCGTGCACGGCACCGATCTCGACTGGGCCGCCCTGTTCGCTGGGTCGGGTGCGCGGCGGGTGGAGTTGCCGACGTATGCCTTCCAGCGGGAGCACTACTGGCTGCGTTCGTCCGGGATGCCCACGCGCGATATCCGCACGCTGGGGTTGGATGACGCCGAGCATCCGTTGCTCGGTGCGCTGATGGAGCTTCCCGGCAGTGGGTCACTGGCGTTCAGCGGCCGGGTCTCTCTGCATACGTGGCCGTGGTTGGCCGATCATGCGGTGGGTGGCACGGTGTTGGTGCCGGGGACGGTGTTCGTGGATCTGGCTCTGCACGCCGGGCTTCGGGCTGGGTATCCCGGGCTGGAAGAACTGACCCTCGAAGCTCCACTGGTCCTCGACGGCGATCAGGCACCGACCATCCACGTCACCATCGAGTCGACCGGAGACGACGACCGCCGCGCCGTCGCCGTACATTCCCGGCTCCGGGACGGAGACCCCTGGATGCGGCACGCGGTCGGGACCGTGACCGCGACTTCCGCGTCTCCCGACCGAGCACCCGCCGAGTGGCCGCCTGCGGGTGCGGCCGAGGTGGCCGTCGAGGGGTTGTACGACGAACTGGCCGTGGCGGGGTTGGAGTACGGGCCGGTGTTCCAGGGTGTGCGCCGGGCGTGGCGTGCCGAGGGACAGGTGTTCGTCGACGTGGCGTTGCCGGACGGTGTTTCCGTCGAGGGCTTCGGTGTGCATCCGGCGTTGCTGGACGCGGCGCTGCACGGCATTGGGCTCTTGGACGGGCACGACGAGGACGCGCATGGTGGCGTCGCGCTGCCGTTCGCCTGGTCAGGAGTGTCGCTGTTCGCCATCGGAGCGACGGCGGTACGAGCACGCATCACGCCCGCCGGATCGGGCTTCTCCCTGCTGCTCGCCGACGAGACCGGGCAGCCGGTGGCAGAGATCGCGTCGCTGGCGCTGCGGCCTGCCGCGGTGGACGGGCTCGACGCGGGCCAGCGTGTCGACTCGCTGTTCGGCGTGGACTGGGTGCCCGCTACGGGCGCTGAGATCGACAGCGAGTTGCGGTGGGGCCAGTGGGGCACGTTCTCCGACGACTCCACTGACGGAGCGGAACTTGAACGCGTCCCGGATGTGGTGACCTACGAGGTCGGCGCTACCGACGGTGCCGCGCCGGGTACGCGCGCGGTGCTCCACGAGGTGCTGCCCGTGGTGCAGCGCTGGGTGACGGACGAGCGGTTCGCCGACGCGACCCTGGTCGTGGTGACCCGCGGCGCCGTCGACGGCGAAGACGCCGGACAGTCGGCGGTGTGGGGGCTGGTGCGGTCCGCGCAGTCCGAGTATCCGGGCCGATTCCTGCTGGTCGACGTGGACCGCGACACCGTGGAGCCCGGTGGCGTGCTCGCCTCGGCGGTGGCCCTCGGTGAGCCGCAGGTGGCGGTGCGGGACGGGGAGGCGTTGGTGCCCCGGCTGGTGCGGGAAAGCGCGAAGCCCGCGCCGGCGCTGGACCCGGAGGGCACGGTTCTGCTGACAGGTGCCAACGGTGCGTTGGGTCGGTTGGTGGCTCGCCGGTTGGTTGCCGAGCACGGGGTGCGGCATGTGGTGTTGGTGAGCCGTTCCGGTGGTGGTGCGGATGCGGTGGCTGACCTGGATGTGGATGTGCGGTCGGTGGCGTGTGACGTTGCGGATCGGGATGCGCTGGCCGGGGTGCTCGATGCGATTCCGGCCGAGCATCCGTTGGTGGGTGTGGTGCATGCGGCGGGTGTGCTGGACGACGGTGTGATCTCGTCGTTGACCCCGGAGCGGGTCGAGGCCGTGCTGCGGCCGAAGGTCGAGGGTGCTCGTCACCTGCACGAGTTGACGCAGGGTATGGATCTGTCGTTGTTCGTGTTGTTCTCGTCGGTGTCGGGCGTGTTGGGTTCGCCCGGGCAGGGCAACTACGCGGCGGCGAACGCCTACCTGGACGCACTGGCGCAGCATCGCCGCAGTCAGGGTCTGCCGGGGCTGTCGCTGGCCTGGGGACCGTGGGCCGAAGGTGGCATGGCCGGTGGTCTGAGCGAGACCGACCGGCGCAGGATGGCGAAGGCGGGGATGCCCGCGCTGACCGATGCCGAAGGCTTGGCACTGTTCGACGGCGCACTGGATTCCGACCGTGCCGTGCTGGTCCCCGCCCGGTTCGACCTGGCGGCGTGGCGTGAGCGGGCCGCGGCCGATGGGGTGCCCTCGTTGATGCGGAGCCTGGTCCCCGCCACACGTCGTCGTGTTGCGCAGGCTGCGAGTGGTAGTGGTTTGGCTGCTCGGTTGGGTGGGTTGTCGGTGGAGGATCGGCAGTCGGTGGTGTTGGAGTTGGTGCGGGCTGAGGTGGCGGCGGTGTTGGGGCATGTGTCGGGTGAGGCTGTGGAGCCGCATCGTGCGTTTAGCGAGTTGGGTTTTGATTCGTTGACGGCGGTGGAGTTGCGGAATCGTTTGAACGCGGTGTCGGGTTTGCGGTTGCCTGCGACGTTGGTTTTTGATTATCCGTCGCCGTTGGTGTTGGCGGAGTTTGTGGTGGGTGAGCTTGTGGGTGAGCGGGAGGTGGTTGCTGCTCCGGTTGCTGCGTCGGTGGTGGGTGTGGATGAGCCGGTGGCGATTGTGGGGATGAGTTGTCGTTATCCGGGTGGGGTGTCGAACCCGGAGGAGTTGTGGGATTTGGTGGCGTCGGGTGTGGATGCGATTGGCCCGTTCCCGACCGACAGGGGTTGGGAGATGGATGGTGCTGGTGGTTTCCTGACCGGTGCGGCGGAGTTTGATGCTGGGTTCTTTGGTATTTCGCCGCGTGAGGCGGTGGCGATGGATCCGCAGCAGCGCCTGCTTTTGGAGGCGTCGTGGGAGGCGTTGGAACACGCCGGTATCGACCCGGTGGGGCTTCGGGGCAGCAGTACGGGTGTGTTCGCGGGGTTGATGTATCACGATTATGGGGTCGGCAGTGAGGCTGCTGAGGGCTCGAGCGGGACCGGCAATTTGGGCAGCGTGCTGTCCGGTCGGGTGGCGTATTCGTTTGGGTTTGAGGGTCCGGCGGTGACGGTGGATACGGCGTGTTCGTCGTCGTTGGTCGCTCTGCATTGGGCTGTGCAGGCGCTGCGTTCCGGTGAGTGTTCGATGGCGCTTGCTGGTGGTGTGACGGTGATGGCCTCGCCGGGCACGTTCGTGGAGTTCGACCGCCAAGGCGGGCTAGCGGGCGACGGCCGGTGCAAGTCGTTCGCGTCGTCGGCGGATGGCACGGGCTGGTCCGAGGGTGTGGGTGTGTTGGTGGTGGAGCGTCTTTCCGACGCTCGGCGGTTGGGTCATGAGGTGTTGGCGGTGGTGCGTGGGTCTGCGGTGAATCAGGATGGCGCGTCGAATGGTTTGACGGCGCCGAATGGTCCGTCGCAGCAGCGGGTGATCCGCCAAGCCCTGGCCAATGCCGGACTCGCGCCGTCCGAGGTCGATGCGGTCGAAGCGCATGGCACGGGCACGACCCTGGGTGATCCGATCGAGGCGCAGGCCCTGTTGGCGACGTATGGGCAGGATCGTGAGCGGCCGTTGTGGTTGGGTTCGATCAAGTCGAATCTGGGTCATACGCAGGCTGCGGCGGGGGTTGCTGGTGTGATCAAGATGGTGCAGGCCATGCGCCACGACACCCTCCCGCAGACCCTGCACGTGGATGAGCCCACTGCTGAGGTGGATTGGTCTGCGGGTGCGGTGGAGTTGTTGACGTCGGAGACCGCGTGGCCGGAGACGGGGCGTGCGCGTCGGGTGGGTGTGTCCTCGTTCGGGATCAGCGGCACCAACGCCCACGTCATCCTCGAACAAGGCCCTGCTGTGGAAGCGGCGGCTACCGAGGAGCCTGGCCGTGAGCTGCCGGTCGTGCCGTGGGTGGTGTCGGGCAAGACCGAACACGCCCTGGACGAGCAGATCGCTCGTGTTCGCTCCTTCGCCGAGGCCCGTGAGCTGGCTCCGATGGATGTGGGCTACTCGCTGGCTAGCCGGTCGGTGTTCGAGCACCGCGCGGTGCTGCTGGATGACGGCGTGGTTCGTGGAGACGCCGCCGTGTCTGGTGCGTTGGCGTTCCTTTTCACCGGTCAGGGTGCTCAGCGGACGGGTATGGGCCGCGAGCTGCATGAGGCGTTCCCGGTGTTCGCGGAGGCTTTCGACGCGGTGTGCGCCGAGTTGGACCGCCACCTTGAGTTCTCGGTGCGTGAGCTTGTCTTCGGTGAGGATGAGCGGGTTCACGAGACGATGTGGGCGCAGGCCGGGTTGTTCGCCGTCGAGGTGGCGCTGTTCCGTTTGGTGGAGTCCTGGGGATTGAGCCCGGACTATGTCGTCGGGCATTCGATTGGTGAGATTGCCGCTGCGCATGTGGCGGGTGTGTTTGACCTGGTGGATGCGTGCCGGTTGGTGGCGGCTCGGGGTCGGTTGATGCAGGCCCTGCCCACTGGTGGGGTGATGGTGTCGTTGCAGGCCACCGAGGCCGAGGTCGCGCCCTTGCTGTCCGAGGGTGTGTCGCTGGCGGCGGTGAATGGGCCTGAGTCGGTGGTGCTCTCCGGTGACGAGGACGCGGTCACGGCCGTGGTGGACCGGTTCGAGGGCCGCAAGCAGAAGCGGTTGACGGTGAGTCATGCGTTCCATTCGGCGCGGATGGAGCCGATGCTGGATGAGTTCCGCACGGTCGCCGAGGGCCTGTCGTTCGAGGCGCCGCAGGTGGCGTTGGTGTCGAATCTGACCGGTGGCGTGGTCTCGGATGAGGTGTGCTCGCCCGACTATTGGGTGCGGCATGTGCGGGAGACCGTGCGGTTCGCCGAGGGCATGAACACGCTGCACGAGCAGGGCGCGACCCGCTTTATCGAGTTGGGCCCGGACGGTGTGTTGTCGGCGGCGGGGCAGGACTGTGTCTCCGACGCCGTGTTCGCCCCGGCGATGCGGCGTGGTCGTGATGAGGCGGCCACGCTGGTGCGGGCGGTGGCGGAGATGTTCGTCCACGGCACCGATCTGAACTGGACCACCCTCTACACCGGGACCGGCGCACGGCGAATCTCGCTGCCCACCTATGCGTTCCAGCGGGAGCACTACTGGCTGCGCGCCAGCGCACCCACCGGCGACGTCCGCACGTTGGGGCTCGACAACCCCGAACACCCGTTGCTGGGCGCGATGGTGGAAAGCGCCCGTGGCGACGAATACCTGTTCACCGGCAAGGTCTCTCAGCGGACCCACCCCTGGCTGGCCGACCACGAGGTACTCGGCACCGTCCTGTTCCCGGGCTCAGCGCTTGTCGAACTCGCTCTGCACGCCGGGCACACGACCGGATACCCGGCCCTTGAGGAACTCGTCGTGACGACGCCGCTCACGGTGTCCGCCGACGAGGACGTGCGCCTCCAGGTCACCGTCGGACCCAGCGAGGATAGTGACCGTCGGGCGGTCCACGTCTACTCGCGCTCGGTCACCGACGACTGGATCGAGCACGCGAGCGGAACCCTCGCGGCGTCGGCCGAACACTCCGGCCGTTCCGCGAGGATCGACACCTGGCCACCGGCAGCCGACCCCGTTGACGTCGGCACCATCTACGACGACCTGGCCGCCGTGGGCCTCACCTACGGTCCCAGCTTCCAGGGCCTGCGCGCGGCGTGGCGCGACGGCGACACCGTCTACACCGAGATCGCCCTCCCCGCCAACCTCGACACCACCGGCTACGGACTCCACCCCGCGCTACTCGACGCCGCACTGCACGGCCTCAGCCTCAACCGCGGCGGTGACGAAACCACACCCAGCGCAGCGCTTCCCTTCACATGGACCGGCACCGCACTGCACGCCGAAGCGGCGACAACGCTTCGCACCCGCATCACACCCACCGCGACCGGCTACTCGCTCGTCCTGGCCGATGGCGTCGGCGACCCGGTGGCCGTGGTGGAATCGCTGGTGTTGCGGCCTGTGGGGGGCGAGCTGTCTCATGTCTCGCGCACGGAATCGCTGTTCGGTGTCGACTGGACCCCGGTCGAGTCGAGCGAGACAGCATCCGATGTGGACGCGGACGTGGTGGAGTTGCCGTCCGGTGGCGCCGTTCGTGAGCGTGTGGTTGAGGCGCTGGGTCTGGTGCAGGGCTGGTTGGGTGATGAGCGTCGGCGGGTCGTGGTGACTCGTGGTGCCACTGACGGTCAGGACATGGCTGCTGCCGCGGTGTGGGGTCTTCTGCGGTCGGCGCAGTCGGAGCATCCCGACAGCATCACGCTGGTCGATCTCGATGCGCAGGACGCTGACCTGTCCGAGGTGTTGCCGAATCTTCCGGCGGGTGAGCCGCAGGTGGCGCTCCGGGACGGTCAGGCGTTGGTGCCCCGGCTGGTGCGGGCGTCTGGCGAGGCGTCCGTGCCGACGTTGGACCCGGAGGGCACGGTGCTGGTGACGGGCGCCAGCGGTGCGTTGGGCCGGTTGGTGGCTCGCCGGCTGGTCGCCGAGCACGGGGTGCGGCACCTGGTGCTGGTCAGCCGTCAGGGCGGGGATGCGCCCGGTGCGGCCGAGTTCGTCGCCGAACTCGCCGACTCTGGTGCCGATGCTCACTTCGCGGCGTGCGATGTGGCGGATCGGGATGCGCTGGCCGTTGTGCTGGCCGAGATTCCGGCTGAGCATCGGTTGGTGGGTGTGGTGCATGCGGCGGGTGTGCTGGACGACGGTGTGGTGTCGTCGTTGACGCCGGAGCGGGTCGAGGCTGTGTTGCGGCCGAAGGTCGAGGGTGCGCGCAATCTGCACGATTTGACGCAGGGTATGGATCTGTCGTTGTTCGTGTTGTTCTCGTCGGTGGCGGGTGTGTTGGGTTCGCCGGGGCAGGGCAATTATGCGGCGGCGAACGCTTATCTGGACGCTTTGGCGCAGCATCGCCGTAGTGAGGGTCTGGCTGGGTTGTCGTTGGCGTGGGGTTTGTGGGCCGGGGACGGGATGGCCGGGGCGATGTCGGAGGCTGAGGCCGACCGGCTGGCTCGGGCCGGGTTCCCGCCGCTGTCCACCGAGCACGGGCTGGAACTGTTCGACGCCGCGCTCGGCAGCGACCGTCCGTTGCTGGCTCCGGTGAAACTCGACCTGTCCGCGCTCCGCGCGCGGGCCGCGACCGACGGCGTCGCACCGCTACTCCGCCAGCTCGTTCCGGCACCACGTCGTCGTGTTGCGCAGGCGGGTAGTCAGAGTGGTTTGGCTGCTCGGTTGGGTGGGTTGTCGGTGGAGGATCGGCAGTCGGTGGTGTTGGAGTTGGTGCGGGCTGAGGTGGCGGCGGTGTTGGGCCATGCGTCCGGTGATGCGGTTCCTGGGCATCGTGCGTTTAGCGAGTTGGGTTTTGATTCGTTGACGGCGGTGGAGTTGCGGAATCGGTTGAATGTGGTGTCGGGTTTGCGGTTGCCTGCGACGTTGGTTTTTGATTATCCGTCGCCGTTGGTGTTGGCGGAGTTTGTGGTGGGTGAGTTGGTGGGTGAGCGGGAGGTGGTTGCTGCGCCGGTTGCTGCGTCGGTGGTGGGTGTGGATGAGCCGGTGGCGATTGTGGGGATGAGTTGTCGTTATCCGGGTGGGGTGTCGAACCCGGAGGACTTGTGGGATTTGGTGGCGTCGGGTGTGGACGCGATCGGCCCGTTCCCGACCGACAGGGGTTGGGAGATGGATGGTGCCGGCGGTTTCCTGACCGATGCGGCGGAGTTTGATGCGGGGTTCTTTGGGATTTCGCCGCGTGAGGCGGTGGCGATGGACCCGCAGCAGCGCCTGTTGTTGGAGGCGTCGTGGGAGGCGTTGGAACACGCGGGTATCGACCCGACCGGGATTCGGGGTTCGAGTACGGGTGTGTTTGCGGGGTTGATGTATCACGATTATGGGGTTGGCAGTGAGGCTGCTGAGGGCTCGAGTGGTACGGGGAATTTGGGCAGTGTTCTCTCGGGTCGGGTGGCGTATTCGTTTGGGTTTGAGGGTCCGGCGGTGACGGTGGATACGGCGTGTTCGTCGTCGTTGGTGGCGTTGCATTGGGCTGTGCAGGCGTTGCGTTCCGGTGAGTGTTCGATGGCGCTGGCTGGTGGTGTGACGGTGATGGCCTCGCCGGGCACGTTCGTGGAGTTCGACCGCCAAGGTGGTCTGGCGGGTGACGGCCGGTGTAAGTCGTTCGCCTCGTCGGCGGATGGCACCGGATGGTCCGAGGGCGTGGGTGTGCTGGTCGTGGAGCGTCTTTCGGACGCGCGGCGGCTTGGGCATGAGGTGTTGGCGGTGGTGCGTGGGTCGGCGGTGAATCAGGATGGCGCGTCGAATGGTTTGACGGCGCCGAATGGTCCCTCGCAGCAGCGGGTGATCCGCCAAGCCCTGGCCAACGCCGGATTGAATGCCTCTGAGGTGGATGCGGTCGAAGCCCACGGCACGGGCACGACCCTGGGTGATCCGATCGAGGCGCAAGCACTGTTGGCGACGTATGGCCAGGATCGTGATGGGGATCGGCCGTTGTGGTTGGGGTCGATCAAGTCCAACCTGGGTCATACGCAGGCTGCGGCGGGGGTTGCTGGTGTGATCAAGATGGTGCAGGCCATGCGCCACGACACCCTCCCGCAGACTCTGCACGTGGATGAGCCCACTTCTGAGGTGGATTGGTCTGCGGGTGCGGTGGAGTTGTTGACGTCGGAGACCGCGTGGCCGGAGACGGGGCGTGCGCGTCGGGTGGGTGTGTCCTCGTTCGGTATCAGCGGCACCAACGCCCACGTCATCCTCGAACAGGGCTCGCAGTCTGCTCACGATGACGGTTCCCGGCGTGAGCTGCCGGTGGTGCCGTGGGTGGTGTCAGCCAAGACCGAGTCGGCTCTGGGCGAGCAGGTCGCTCGTGTTCGGTCCTTCGCCGAGGCGCGTGAGCTGGACTCGGTGGATGTGGGCTACTCGCTGGCTAGTCGGTCGGTGTTCGAGCACCGCGCGGTGCTGGTTGGCGGGGACGTTGTCCGTGGTGCCGCGGTGCCTGGTGGTTTGGCGGTGCTGTTCACGGGTCAGGGTGCGCAGCGGACGGGTATGGGCCGCGAGCTGTATGAGGCCTATCCGGTGTTCGCGGAAGCCTTCGACGCCGTGTGCGGAGAGTTGGACCGCCATCTCGATGCCTCCGTGCGCGATGTGGTGTTCGGTGGTGGTGACCTGCTGAACGAGACGATGTGGGCGCAGGCTGGGCTGTTCGCCGTCGAGGTGGCGTTGTTCCGGCTGGTGGAGTCGGGGGGTTTGAGCCCGGACTATGTCGTCGGGCATTCGATCGGTGAGGTCGCTGCTGCGCATGTGGCGGGTGTGTTCGATCTGGTGGATGCGTGTCGGTTGGTGGCGGCTCGGGGTCGGTTGATGCAGGCCCTGCCCACTGGTGGGGTGATGGTCTCGTTGCAGGCCACGGAGGCCGAGGTCGCGCCGTGGTTGTCGGGCGGTGTGTCGTTGGCGGCGGTGAATGGTCCGTCGTCGGTGGTGCTGTCCGGTGACGAGGACGCGGTCACGGCCGTGGTTGCGCAGTTCGAGGACCGTAAGAGCAAGCGGTTGACGGTGAGTCATGCGTTCCATTCGGCGCGGATGGAGCCGATGCTGGACGAGTTCCGCACCGTCACCGAAGCACTCTCGTTCCAGGTGCCGCACATTCAACTGGTGTCGAACCTGACCGGCGATGTGGTGTCCGACGAGGTGTGCTCGCCGGAGTACTGGGTGTCGCACGTGCGCGAAACCGTCCGTTTCGCGGATGGGATGAGCACCCTGCACGAGCAAGGCGCTACCCGGTTCATCGAGTTGGGCCCGGACGGGATTCTGTCGGCGGCGGGGCAGGACTGTGTCTCCGACGCCGTGTTCGCCCCGGCGATGCGGCGTGGGCGGGACGAGGCCGCCACGCTCATGCGGGCGGTGGCGGAGATGTTCGTTCACGGCAGCGACCTGGACTGGAGCAGTCTGTTCGCTGGGTCGGGTGCGCGGCGGGTGGAGTTGCCGACGTATGCCTTCCAGCGGGAGCACTACTGGCTGCGCGCCAGCGCACCCACCGGCGACGTCCGCACACTCGGACTGGGTGAGACCGAGCATCCGTTGCTGGGCGCGGTCACCGAGTTCGCCGACAGCGACGGTATGGCCCTGACGGGCCGTGTGTCGTTGGATGCGTGGCCGTGGTTGGCCGATCATGCGGTGGGTGGCACGGTGTTGGTGCCGGGGACGGTGTTCGTGGATCTGGCTCTGCACGCGGGGCTTCGGGCTGGGTGTCCGGTGGTGGAGGAGCTGACGTTGGAGGCTCCGTTGGTGTTGGGTGCGGGTGTGGCGCCGGTGGTGCAGGTGTCGGTGGGTGCTGTTGAGGGTGGTCGTTGTGGTGTTGCGGTGCATTCGCGGTGGCGTGAGGGCCTGGAGTGGGTTCGGCACGCGACGGGCACGGTGACGGCGGAGCCGGTGGAGCCTGCCGCCGGGGTTGTGTCGGGTGGTGGGGTGCCTGCTGGTGCTGTCGAGGTGGCCGTTGACGGGTTGTATGACGGGCTGGCTGGGGCGGGGTTGGAGTATGGGCCGGTGTTTCAGGGGGTGCGTCGGGCGTGGCGTGCCGAGGATCGGGTGTTCGTCGACGTGGCGTTGCCGGAGGGTGTGCCGGTTGAGGGCTTCGGTGTGCATCCGGCGTTGCTGGACGCGGCGTTGCACGGGATCGGGTTGCTCGACGGGGCCGGTGAGCGACACGACGGTGTCGTGTTGCCGTTCAGCTGGTCCAACGTGTCCCTGTTCGCCGTCGGAGCCACCGCCGCACAGGTCACGATCACACGGTCGGGATCGGGTTACTCCCTCCTGCTGACCGACGGCGCCGGCGATCCGGTCGCCCTGGTGGAGTCGCTGGTGTTGCGGCCTCTGGGCGGCGAGCTGTCTCGCGTGTCACGCGGCAACTCCCTGTTCGGTGTGGACTGGACTCCCGCTGAGTCGAACGCCCTGGAATCCGGCAACGACCTTGACGTGGTGGAGCTGCCGTCCGGGGGCGCCGTTCGTGAGCGGGTGGTTGAGGCTCTGGGTCTGGTGCAGGGCTGGTTGGGTGATGAGCGTCGGCGGGTCGTGGTGACTCGTGGTGCCACTGACGGTCAGGACATGGCTGCTGCCGCCGTGTGGGGTCTTCTGCGGTCGGCGCAGTCGGAGCATCCCGACAGCATCACGCTGGTCGATCTCGATGCGCAGGACGCTGATCTGTCCGAGGTGTTGCCGAATCTTCCGGCGGGTGAGCCGCAGGTGGCGATGCGTGCTGGGCAGGCGTTGGTGCCTCGGCTCGTGCGGGAGAGCGCGGAGTCGACTGTGCCAGTGCTGGATCCTGAGGGCACGGTGTTGGTGACGGGCGCCAATGGAGCGCTGGGCCGGTTGGTGGCTCGCCGGTTGGTCGCCGAGCACGGGGTGCGGCACCTGGTGCTGGTCAGCCGTTCCGGTGGTGGTGCGGATGCCGTGGCTGACCTGGATGTGGATGTGCGGTCGGTGGCGTGTGACGTCGCGGATCGGGATGCGCTGGCCGGGGTGCTCGATGCGATTCCGGCCGAGCATCCGTTGGTGGGTGTGGTGCATGCGGCGGGTGTGCTGGACGACGGTGTGGTGTCGTCGTTGACGGCGGAGCGGGTTGAGGCCGTGCTGCGGCCGAAGGTCGAGGGTGCTCGTCACCTGCACGATTTGACGCAGGGTATGGATCTGTCGTTGTTCGTGTTGTTCTCGTCGGTGGCGGGTGTGTTGGGCTCGCCGGGGCAGGGCAACTATGCGGCGGCCAACGCCTACCTGGACGCACTGGCGCAGCATCGCCGCAGTCAGGGCCTGGCTGGGTTGTCGCTGGCGTGGGGTCTGTGGGCCGGGGACGGGATGGCCGGAGCGATGTCGGAGGCTGAGGTCGACCGGCTGGCTCGGGCCGGGTTCCCGCCGCTGTCCACCGAGCACGGGTTGCAGCTGTTCGATGCCGCATTGGGCAGCGACCGGGCACTCGTGGCCCCGATCGACATCGACCTGTCCGCGCTCCGTTCGCGCGCTACCGCACCACTCTTCCGCAAGCTCATCCCGGCACCACAACGCCAAGCCACGCAAAGCGACAGCGGACTGGCAGCGGAACTGCGACAGCTCCACGACGACGAACGCAGGAAACGAATCCTCGACCTGGTGTGTGGCCATGTCGCCGTGGTGCTCGGGCACGCCTCGGGCGAGGCCGTCGAGCCGCACCGTGCGTTCACCGAGCTCGGTTTCGACTCGCTCACGGCGGTGGAGTTGCGGAATCGGTTGAATGCGGTGTCGGGTTTGCGGTTGCCTGCGACGTTGGTTTTTGATTATCCGACGCCGTTGGTGTTGGCGGAGTTCGTGGTCGGGGAGCTTGTGGGTGAGCAGGCTGGGCCTGTGGTGGTGGCCCCGACTGTGGTGGGTGATGACGAGCCGATCGCGATTGTGGGGATGAGTTGTCGTTATCCGGGTGGGGTGTCGAACCCGGAGGACTTGTGGGATTTGGTGGCGTCGGGTGTGGATGCGATTGGCCCGTTCCCGACCGACAGGGGTTGGGACATGGACGGGGCTGGTGGGTTCCTGACCGGTGCGGCTGAGTTTGATGCGGGGTTCTTTGGGATTTCGCCGCGTGAGGCGGTGGCGATGGATCCGCAGCAGCGCCTGCTTTTGGAGGCGTCGTGGGAGGCGTTGGAGCACGCCGGTATCGACCCGACTGGGATTCGGGGTTCCAGTACGGGTGTGTTCGCGGGGTTGATGTATCACGATTATGGGGTTGGCAGTGAGGCTGCTGAGGGCTCGAGCGGGACCGGCAATTTGGGCAGCGTTCTGTCCGGTCGGGTGGCGTATTCGTTTGGGTTTGAGGGTCCTGCGGTGACGGTGGATACGGCGTGTTCGTCGTCGCTGGTCGCTCTGCACTGGGCTGTGCAGGCGCTGCGTTCGGGTGAGTGTTCGATGGCGCTGGCTGGTGGTGTGACGGTGATGGCCTCGCCGGGCACATTCGTGGAGTTCGACCGCCAAGGCGGGCTAGCGGGCGACGGCCGGTGCAAGTCGTTCGCGTCGTCGGCGGATGGCACGGGCTGGTCCGAGGGCGTTGGTGTGCTGGTCGTGGAGCGTCTTTCGGACGCTCGGCGGTTGGGGCATGAGGTGTTGGCGGTGGTGCGTGGGTCTGCGGTGAATCAGGATGGCGCGTCGAATGGTTTGACGGCGCCGAATGGTCCGTCGCAGCAGCGGGTGATCCGCCAAGCCCTGGCCAACGCGGGGTTGAACCCGGCCGAGGTGGATGCGGTCGAGGCGCACGGCACGGGCACCACTTTGGGTGATCCGATCGAGGCGCAAGCACTGTTGGCGACCTATGGCCAGGATCGTGATGGGGATCGGCCGTTGTGGTTGGGGTCGATCAAGTCCAACCTGGGTCATACGCAGGCTGCTGCTGGGGTTGCTGGTGTGATCAAGATGGTGCAGGCCATGCGCCACGACACCCTGCCCCAAACCCTGCACGTGGATGAGCCCACGCCCGAGGTGGATTGGTCTGCGGGTGCGGTGAGCCTGTTGACTGAGCCGACAGAGTGGCCGGAGGTGGACCGGCCGCGTCGGGTGGGTGTGTCCTCGTTCGGCATCAGCGGCACCAACGCCCACATCATCCTCGAACAGGGAACGGCCGTCCCCTCGGTGGCCGAGCGGGAACCGGTCGTCGCATCCCCGGCCGTCGCATGGGTGCTGTCGGGTAAGTCGCCCGCCGCTCTCGCCGCGCAGGCCGCGTCCCTGCTCGCGCAGGTCGACGACGACACGAACCCCCGCGCGATCGGCTACTCGCTCGCCACCGGGCGCGCACGATTCGAGCAGCGTGCCGTCGTCGTCTCCGACCGGATCGACGAACTCCGCGCGGCGCTGGGCGCCCTCGAGGCAGGGACGGCACACGACGCACTCGTCACCGGGACGGCGACGACGCCGGAAGCGGATGCCGTGTTCGTCTTCGCCGATCGCGAGTCCGGCTGGCTCGGTACCGTCACGGACCTCCTCTCCGCATCACCCGTCTTCGCCGGCCGGTTCTCCGACTGCGCCTCGGCGCTCGCCCCGCACACCGGCTGGTCCCTCGACGACGTCGTGCGGTTCGAAGCCGACGCGCCGGAGCCCGGCCGTTCCGACGTGTCCCGCGCCGCCCGCTGGGCGGCGATGGTGGCGCTCGCGGACCTCTGGCAGGCGTGCGGAGTCCGGCCTGCGGCCGTGGTCGCGGACGGAATCGGCACACTCGCCGCCGCCGTCGTGGGCGGCGCGATGGACCTGGCGGAAGCCGCCGAGCTCGTCGCCTCCGGCGCCGACCACAGCACGCCCGAGGCGTCGGAACCACCGCTGTACCCACTGGACAGCGAGGCCGCGGAGCGGCTACTCGGCGACGGAACCCGCGTCGACATCCAGCCGAGCCACGAGACCGGCGAGCACGTGCGACTCGTGCAGGCACTGGCCGAGGCACATGTCCACGGCGTCGCCGTCGACTGGAGCCAGGTACTCGCCGGACCAGGTGCCGACCGGGTCGAGCTGCCCACCTACGCCTTCCAGCGGCAGCACTTCTGGTTCAAACCGGCCAAGCGCGGCTCCGCGATCGCCTCGGCGGGGCTGCGCGTCGTCGAGCACCCGCTGCTGGCGTCCGAGATGACGCTGGCGGACGGCGCGGGTCTCGTGCTGACCGGACGCCTGTCGACGGAAACGCACCCCTGGCTGGCCGACCATGCCGTGTCGGGCACGGTGCTGTTGCCGGGCGCCGCGTTCGTCGAACTGGCGCTCACCGCCGGAGAACGGGTCGGATGCGCGGCACTGGCCGAACTGACCCTCGAAGCGCCGCTCGTGCTGCCCGACGACACCGCGCTCGCCGTTCAGGTGTTCGTCGCCTCGTCCGACGACGACGGCGCGCGTGAGGTCACGGTTCATTCGAGCCGGGCCGACGGTGCCGAGGAACTGTGGACGCGGCATGCCGTGGGCGCACTGGTGCCCCAGGCCGTCGATGGCGCCGCGGTGCCGGGGCAGTGGCCTGCCGCGGGCGCCGGTGAAGTGGACGTGGCGGAGCTGTACGAGGGGTTGGCCGTCGCGGGACTGGAGTACGGGCCCGTCTTCCAAGGGGTTCGCCGGGCCTGGACTGCCGACGACGCGGTGTTCGTGGACGTCGCGCTGCCCGACGGGGTGTCCGTCGACGGGTTCGGGCTGCATCCCGCGCTGCTGGACGCGGCGCTGCACGGAATCGGGCTCATGGGCGGCGCGGGCGACGGCGGCGACGGCGGCGTCGTGCTGCCGTTCGCGTGGTCGGGCGTGTCGGTGCTGGCGGTGGGTGCCACCGCGGCACAGGTGAGGATCACGCGATCGGGCTCCGGTTACTCGCTGGTGCTGGCCGACGGCGCCGGAGACCCGGTGGCCGTGGTGGAGTCGCTGGTGTTGCGTCCCGTGGGGGCGGAGCTGGCTCGTGCCTCGCGAGCCGACTCGTTGTTCGCCATGGACTGGGTTTCCGTGAACCCGACCCACGTCGAGTCCGACCCGGACCTCGACGTGGTGGAGCTGCCGTCCGGTGGCGCCGTCCACGAGCGGGTGGTCGAGGCGCTGGATCTGGTGCAGGGCTGGCTCGGTGACGAGCGTCGGCGGGTCGTGGTGACCCACGGCGCCACCGATGGTCGAGACGTGGCCGCCGCGGCGGTGTGGGGGCTGTTGCGGTCGGCGCAGTCGGAGCATCCGGGGCGGTTCGTGCTCGTGGATGTCAATGGCGTCGACGGCGCCGACACTGCCGCGGCCGACGTGGTCGGCCTGCTCCCGGCTGGTGAGCCGCAGGTGGCGGTGCGGGACGGGCGGGTTTCCGTGCCCCGGCTGGTCCGTGAGGCGGCCGGGTCGGACCGCCCGGTGCTGGACCCGGAGGGCACGGTGCTGGTGACGGGCGCCAGCGGTGCGCTGGGCCGGTTGGTGGCTCGCCGGCTGGTCGCCGAGCACGGGGTGCGGCACCTGGTGCTGGTCAGCCGTCGCGGTGGTGAGGTCGCCGACCTGGCCGACCTGGATGCGGACGTGCGGTCGGTGGCGTGTGACGTTGCGGATCGGGATGCGCTGGCTGGGGTGCTCGGCGAGATTCCGGGTGAGCGTCCGTTGGTGGGTGTGGTGCATGCGGCCGGTGTGCTGGACGACGGTGTGGTGTCGTCGCTGACGGCCGAACGGGTTGAGGCCGTGCTGCGGCCGAAGGTCGAGGGTGCGCGCAATCTGCACGAGCTGACGCAGGGTATGGATCTGTCGTTGTTCGTGTTGTTCTCGTCGGTGGCGGGTGTGTTGGGTTCGCCGGGGCAGGGCAACTATGCGGCGGCGAACGCTTACCTGGACGCTTTGGCGCAGCATCGCCGTAGTGAGGGTCTGGCTGGGTTGTCGTTGGCGTGGGGTTTGTGGGCCGGGGACGGGATGGCCGGGGCGATGTCGGAGGCTGAGGCTGACCGGCTGGCTCGGGCCGGGTTCCCGCCGCTGTCCACCGAATACGGGCTGGAACTGTTCGACGCCGCACTCGGCAGC
This sequence comes from Saccharomonospora piscinae, assembly GCF_005862235.1. Taxonomy (GTDB): domain Bacteria; phylum Actinomycetota; class Actinomycetes; order Mycobacteriales; family Pseudonocardiaceae; genus Saccharomonospora; species Saccharomonospora piscinae. Next base: position 666,745 of record NZ_VCEK01000004.1, read on the forward strand.
GACCGCGCAGTGCTGGCCCCGGTCGAACTCGACCTGCCCGTGCTGCGTTCCCACGCCTCCGGCCACGACGTCGCACCGCTGCTGCGCCAGCTCGTGCGGACCACGGGCAAGCGCGTCGCGGGAACCGGACCGGGACTGGCCGCGGCGCTGCGCGGCCTGAGCACGGACGACCAGGCCGCCAAGGTGCTCGACCTCGTGCGTGGCCACGTCGCCGCCGTGCTCGGGCACGCCTCGGGCGAGGCCGTCGAGCCGCAGCGGGCGTTCACCGAGCTCGGCTTCGACTCGCTCACGGCGGTCGAGCTGCGTAACCGGCTCGGCGCCGCCACCGGCCTGCGGCTGCCCGCGACACTCGTCTTCGACTACCCGACGTCGACCGAACTCGCCGGGTACCTCCGCGCCGAGGTCGTGGGCGGCGAACCCGCGGCGGCTCAGCCCACGCTCGCGCGGACCGGTGCCGACGTCGGCACCGACGACGACCTGATCGCGATCGTCGGCATGAGCTGCCGGTTCCCCGGCGGCGTCGGCTCACCCGACGACCTGTGGGAGTTCGTCCAGCGTGGCGGCGACGCGATCGGCCCCCTGCCCGCCGACCGTGGGTGGGACCTCGACCGGCTCTACGACCCCGACCCGGCGAACCCGGGGACGAGCTACACCGCAGAGGGAGGCTTCCTCCACGACGCGGCCTACTTCGACCCGGCGTTCTTCGGGATCGGGCCTCGCGAGGCGCTCGCCATGGACCCGCAGCAGCGGTTGCTGCTCGAAGCGTCCTGGCAGGCCGTCGAGTCGGCGGGCATCGACCCGGCGACGCTGCGGGGCAGTCAGACCGGCGTCTTCGCCGGGGTGATGTACCAGGACTACGGGGTCCAGCTCGCGATGTCGGACGAGCCCGTCGACGGCTACCTGGCCACCGGCACGTCCGGCAGCGTGGCGTCCGGGCGCCTCGCCTACACCTTCGGGCTGGAGGGCCCGACCGTCACCGTCGACACCGCCTGCTCCTCCGCGCTGGTCGCGCTGCACCTCGCGGCCCAGTCGCTTCGGCTGGGCGAGTGCTCGCTCGCTCTCGCGGGCGGTGCGACGGTGCTGGCGACCCCCAGCAGCTTCATCGAGTTCAGCAGGCAGCGCGGCCTCGCCCCCGACGGCCGGTGCAAGTCCTTCGCGGCGACCGCCGACGGCACCAGCTGGAGTGAGGGCGCGGGCATGCTGCTCGTCGAGCGGCTGTCGGACGCGCGGCGCAACGGGCATCCGGTGCTCGCCATCGTGCGGGGTTCCGCCGTCAACTCCGACGGCGCGTCGAACGGGCTCACCGCCCCGAACGGCCCGTCCCAGCAGCGCGTCATCCGCCAGGCCCTGTCCGGGGCCGGGCTGTCCGGCGCCGACGTGGACGCCGTCGAGGCACACGGCACGGGAACCACGCTGGGCGACCCGATCGAGGCGCAAGCGGTGCTGGCCACCTACGGCCAGGACCGCGACGAGCCGCTGTGGCTGGGCTCGGTCAAGTCGAACTTCGGGCACACGCAGGCGGCCGCGGGCCTGGCCGGTGTGATCAAGATGGTCCAGGCGATGCGTCACGGCGTGCTGCCGAGGACACTGCATGTCGACGAGCCGACTCCCGAGGTGGACTGGTCCTCCGGTGCCGTGCGCCTGCTGACCGAGCAGGTTCCGTGGCCGGAGATCGCTCGCCCCCGGCGGGCCGGGGTGTCGTCGTTCGGCATCAGCGGCACCAACGCACACGTCATCCTCGAAGCACCGGCGCGCAACGCGACCGCCTTCGTCTTCCCAGGCCAGGGTTCCCAGCGCGTGGGCATGGGCCGCGACCTCTACGAGACAGAGCCCGTGTTCGCGGCGGCGTTCGACGAGGTGTGCGCCGAGCTGGACCGCAACCTCGACCGGCCGCTGCGCGAGGTGATGTTCGGCGACGCCGACGCGCTTGACCGGACCGAGTTCGCCCAGCCCGCGCTGTTCGCGTACGGGGTGGCGCTGTTCCACCTGCTGCGCCACCGGGGCATGACCCCCGACGTCGTCCTGGGGCACTCGGTGGGCGAGTTGACGGCGGCCCACGTCGCCGGTGTCTGGTCGCTCGCCGACGCCGCCAGGCTGATCACCACCCGTGGCCGGTCGATGCAGAATCTGCCCGAGGGCGGGGCGATGATCGCCGTCCGCGCGGCCGAGGACGAGGTGCGTCCGCTGCTGACCGACCGGGTCTCGGTCGCGGCGGTCAACGGGCCGAGCTCCGTCGTCCTGTCCGGAGACGAGGACGCCGTGCTGGCGGTGGCCGCGCACTTCGAGGAACTCGGCAGGAAGACGACGCGGCTGCGCGTCAGCCACGCGTTCCATTCCGTGCGGATGGAGCCGATGCTCGACGAGTTCCGTGCGGCCGTCGCGGACACGGACTTCCGCGACCCCGAGATCCCCGTCGTCTCCACGGTGACGGGCGAGAGCAGCACGATCGCCGACATCGCCGACCCCGGCTACTGGGCGCGCAACGCGCGCGACACCGTCCGGTTCGCCGACGCCGTGCGCGCGGCACACGGCGCGGGAGTGACCACGTTCGTGGAACTCGGTCCCGGCGACGTGCTCGCCGGGCTCGCACGCGCCTGCCTGAGTGATCCGGTGGAGGCCCTGGCCGTCACCGGCGCGTCGGCCGCGCCACAGGCAGCGGGCAGGACTCTGCCGGTCGTGCCGTGGGTGGTGTCGGCCAAGTCGGAGCCCGCCCTGTCCGAGCAGCTCGGCCGCATCCGGTCGCACGTGGATGCCCAGGCCTGCGATCCGGTGGACGTCGGCTTCTCGTTGACCGCACGGTCGGTCTTCGCGCACCGTGCGGTCCTGCTGGACGGCGACGAGGTCGCGCGGGGGAGCGCGGCGCAGGGCCGGTCGGCGTTGCTGTTCACCGGCCAGGGTGCGCAGCGTGCCGCGATGGGGCGTGGCCTGTACGAGGCGTATCCCGTGTTCGCGGAGGCGTTCGACGCGGCCTGCCCCGTGAAGGACGTGGTCTTCGGCGACGACGACAGGCTGCACGAGACGGAGTTCGCGCAGGCAGGGCTGTTCGCCCTGGAAGTGGCGCTGTTCCGGCTGCTGGAGTCCTGGGGCGTGAAGCCCGACTTCCTGCTGGGGCACTCCATCGGCGAGCTGGCGGCGGCACACGTGGCCGGTGTCCTCTCGCTGGAGGACGCGCTGACGCTGGTCGCGGCGCGGGGCAGGCTGATGCAGGCCCTGCCGCCCGGCGGCGTCATGGTGTCGCTGCGGGCCACCGAGGACGACGTCACTCCGTTGCTGTCCGACGGCGTGTCGCTGGCTGCGGTGAACGGTCCGCGCTCGGTGGTGCTGTCCGGGGACGAGGACGCCGTCACCGCGGTGGTGGAGCAGCTCGACGGCGGCAAGCCCAAGCGGCTCACCGTCAGCCACGCGTTCCACTCGGCCAGGATGGACGGCATGCTGGCCGAGTTCCGCAGCGTCGCGGAGCGCCTGACCTTCCACGAGCCCCGAATTCCGCTGGTGTCGAACGTGACCGGCCGGCTCGCGGGCCCGGAGGTGGCGACGGCCGAGTACTGGGTGCGGCACGTGCGCGAGACGGTTCGCTTCGCCGACGGCCTCGCCTGCCTCGGTGAGCAGGGCGTGACCACGTTCGTCGAACTCGGACCGGACGCCGTCCTGTCGGCGATGGGCCGGGAATCCCTGCCCGACGCCGTGTTCGCGGCCACCCTGCGCCAGGGCCGCGCGGAGCCGCGGACCACGCTCGGTGCGCTGGCACAGCTGTACGTCCACGGCCACCCGGTCGACTGGACGGCGCTGTTCGAGGGAAGCGGAGCCCGGTACACAGCGCTGCCCACCTACGCGTTCCAGCGCGAACGGTTCTGGCCCGAGGCCACGTCCCGGCACGGGGAACAGCCGACGGAGGAATCGCGGTTCTGGGACGCCGTGGAACGCGCCGACCTCGCCGAACTGGCGGGCACCCTCGACGCCACCGAGCGCGAGGCGCTGAGTGCGGCGATGCCGGCTCTGTCGTCCTGGCGCCGCAGGTCCCGCGAGGCTTCCACGGTGGACTCGTGGCGGTATCACGTGACGTGGCGGCCGGTGAAGCTCACCGGCGGGGCGGCGCTGTCCGGATCGTGGTTGGTGATCGCGGGCGACGAGCACCCGCTCGCCGGGGCGATGCAGGCCGCGGGCGCCACCGTGACCACCGTGCCCGACCCGACCGCGCTGGACGACGTGACACTGCCCGGTGACCTGGCCGGTGTCGTGTCGATCACGGCGACCGACGCCCGGTCGGCAGCCGGTCTCCTGCGTGCGCTGGCGGAGGCCGAGGTCCACGCTCCGGTGTGGTGCCTCACCACCGGGGCGGTGTCCGTCGGCCGGTCCGACGACCTCCGCGATCCCCGGCAGGCACAGGTGTGGGGACTCGGCCGGGTCGCCGCGCTCGAACTGCCCGACGCCTGGGCTGGCCTGATCGACCTGCCGGATTCGCTCGACGAGGGCGCGCTCGCCAGGGTGTGTGCGGTCCTCGCGGGACGCGGTGAGGACCAGATCGCCGTTCGCGCGTCGGGGGCGTTCGCGAGGCGTGTCGTACCGGCACCGGCGGGCGGGCCGGGCGCGTGGACGCCGCGCGGCACGATCCTGATCACCGGCGGCACGGGCGCGCTGGGCGCCCACACCGCACGCTGGGCCGCGCACCACGGAGCCGAGCGCATCGTGCTGACGAGCCGACGAGGCATGGCCTCGCCGGGCGCGGGCGAACTGTGCGACGAACTCGCCGATCTCGGGGTGCCCGCCACCGTCGAGGCGTGTGATGTGACCGACCGCGACGCGCTGTCCGCACTGGCGGTCACGGTGGGCGACGTGCGGGCGATCGTGCACGCCGCCGGGGTGGCTCCGGCGCAACCACTGTCCGAGATGGACGAGGCGAGCCTCGCCGACGCGCTGGCCGCCAAGGTCGACGGCGCGGCGAACCTCGCCGCCGTGTTCGACGGGCACGAGCTGGACGCGTTCGTGCTGTACTCCTCGATCGCGGGTGTCTGGGGCAGCGGCGGTCAGGCTGCCTACGCGGCGGCGAACGCGGAACTGGACGCGATCGCCGCCCACCGCAGGGCCGAGGGACTGCCCGCCACCTCGATCGCCTGGGGCCCGTGGGCCGATGGCGGCATGACCGGCGACGACATGCAGGCCGAGCTGAACCGCAGGGGACTCGTGTCGATGCGGCCGGAGCACGCGGTCACCACGCTGGGCTCCGCGGTCGGGCGCGGGGAGAACCAGGTCGTCGTCGCCGACGTCGACTGGTCGCGGTTCGCCCCGTCGTTCACCGCGTTCCGGCCGAGCGCGTTGTTCGCCGAGATTCCCGGGGCCGAGTCGCCTGCGGCCGTCGTGGAGCCCTCCGACAGCGGGTTCCGCGCTCGCCTGCTCGGCGTCGCGGAGAGCGAGCAGCACCACCTGCTGGTGGAGCTCGTGCGTGCGGAGGCGGCGACGGTCCTCGGACACGCCGACGCCGATCCCGTCGGTGCGCGGACCGCGTTCAAGGAACTCGGCTTCGACTCGCTGGCCGCGGTCGAGCTGCGGGACCGGCTGTCGCGCGAATGCGGTCTGTCCCTGCCCGCGACGCTGATCTTCGACTACCCCGCGCCCGAGCCGCTCGCCGCGTTCCTGCGCAGCGAGCTGATCGGCACGGTCGCCGACGAGGCCGCGGACGTGCCGACGGCGGTGCCGCCGACGGCGGCGACCGGCGACGACCCGATCGTCGTCGTCGGCATGAGCTGCCGGTTCCCCGGCGGCGCCGCCACCCCGGAACTGCTGTGGGAACTGCTGGCTGACGGCCGCGACGCGATCACCCCGGTGCCGACCGACCGGGGCTGGGACCCGGCCGCGTGGGGTACGACCGGGAGCGTCGAGGGTGGGTTCCTCGCCGACGCGGCCGAGTTCGACCCCCGGTTCTTCGGGATCTCGCCACGCGAGGCCACGGCGATGGACCCCCAGCAGCGAATCCTGCTGGAAACCACGTGGGAGGCGTTCGAGACCGCCGGGATCGACCCGCAGTCGTTGCGGGGCAGCACCACCGGCGTCTTCGCAGGAACCAACGGGCAGGACTACAGCGCGCTGTACTTCCAGTCGGAGGACGGCGCGAGCGGGCAGGGTGGCACCGGTAACGCGGCGAGCGTGCTGTCCGGGCGTGTCTCCTACACCTTCGGACTGGAGGGGCCCGCCGTCACGGTCGACACCGCGTGCTCGTCGTCGCTGGTGGCGCTGCACCTCGCGGTCCAGGCACTGCGGTCGGGCGAGTGCTCGCTCGCGCTCGCCGGTGGTGTCACCGTCATGGCGACGCCCGGCGCGTTCATCGAGTTCGGCCGCCAGGGAGCGCTCGCCGCGGACGGCCGCTGCAAGGCGTACGCCGACTCGGCGGACGGCACCACGTGGGGTGAGGGCGCCGGCGTGCTGGTGGTGGAGCGGCTCTCGGACGCGCGGCGCAACGGGCATCCCGTGCTGGCCGTGGTCCGTGGTTCCGCGGTGAACTCGGACGGCGCCTCGAACGGCCTCATGGCCCCGAACGGTCCCTCGCAGCAGCGGGTGATCCGGCAGGCGCTCGCCAACGCCGGGGTGTCCACCACGGACATCGACGTCGTCGAGGGCCACGGGACCGGAACGGCACTGGGTGACCCGATCGAGGCACAGGCGTTGCTCGCCACCTACGGCAGGGACAGGCAGCGTCCGCTGCTGCTCGGCTCGGTGAAGTCGAACCTGGGCCACACGCAGGCCGCCGCCGGTGTCGCCGGGATCATCAAGATGGTGCTGGCTCTGCGGCACGGGACCGTGCCCAAGACCCTGCACGCCGACGACCCGTCGTCGCACGTGAACTGGTCGGCGGGCGAGCTGAGGCTGCTCACCGAGCAGCAGCCGTGGCCCGAGACGGGCCGACCGAGGCGGGCGGCGGTGTCGTCGTTCGGGATCAGCGGGACCAACGCGCACGTGATCCTCGAACAGGCTCCCGCCGAGGCCGTGGCCGCGGCCGGAGACGAACCGCGGACGGCGCCGCCGGTGGTGCCGTTGGTGCTCTCGGGCGGCTCCGAGGCCGCGCTCACCGCGCAGGCCGACCTCGTCGCCTCGTCGCTGGGCGATTCCGCCACCGCGACCGACCTCGTCGACGTCGGCTACTCCCTCACGCGCCGCGCGCGCCTGTCACACCGGGCTGTGGTGTTGGATTCGGCTGGTTTGGTGGGGTTGTCGTCGGGTGTGGTGCGGGGTGTTGTGGGTGAGGGCAAGGTGGGGTTCTTGTTCTCTGGTCAGGGTGCGCAGCGTGTGGGGATGGGTCGTGGGTTGTATGAGGCGTTTCCGGTGTTCGCGGAGGCGTTTGATGAGGTGTGTGGTGAGTTGGATGGGCTTGTGGGTGGTTCGGTGAGGGAGGTTGTGTTTGGGGGTGGTGGTGGTTTGTTGGATGACACGTTGTTTACGCAGGTGGGGTTGTTTGCGTTTGAGGTGGCGTTGTTTCGGTTGGTGGAGTCGTGGGGTGTGGTGCCGGATTATGTGTTGGGTCATTCGGTGGGTGAGGTCGCGGCTGCGCATTGTGTGGGTGTGTTGTCGTTGCGGGATGCGTGTGTGTTGGTGGGGGCGCGGGGTCGGTTGATGTCGGGGTTGTCCTCGGGTGGGGTGATGGTGGCGTTGGAGGCGTCGGAGGCCGAGGTGGTGCCTGTTCTTGGTGAGGGTGTGTCGTTGGCGGCGGTGAATGGTGTGGGTTCGGTGGTGTTGTCGGGTGATGAGGATGCGGTGTCGGCGGTGTTGGTGGGGTTTGAGGGGCGGAGGCATCGGCGGTTGCGGGTGAGTCATGCGTTTCATTCGGCTCGGATGGAGCCGATGTTGGGTGAGTTTTCTTCGGTGGTGGAGGGGTTGGAGTTTTCGGTGCCTCGGGTTCCGGTGGTGTCGTCTGTGTCGGGTGGTGTGGTGTCGGAGGAGTGGTGTGATCCGGGGTATTGGGTGCGGCAGGTGCGCCAGACGGTGCGGTTTGGTGCTGGGGTGGAGTGTTTGGTGTCTCGTGGTGTGGTGCGGTGTGTGGAGATCGGGCCGGACGCGGTCCTCACCCCCATGGCCGCCGACAGCGCGCCGGAGGTCGTGTTCACGCCCGCGTGCCGCAAGGACCGCGACGAGGCGAGGACCGTCGTCACGGCTGTCGCCACCCTCCACGTCCACGGCACACCCGTGGACTGGTCGGCGTTGTTCGCCGGTACCGGGGCACGGTGGGTCGAGTTGCCGACGTATGCGTTCCAACGAGAGCGGTACTGGCCGACCCTGCCGGAGACCTCCGGCGCGGCACTTGCCAGGGAGCTCTCCGTTGTGGACGAGTGGCGCTACGGGGTGGACTGGCTCCGCTGGACCGGCACCACCCCCGGGGTCTCGGACACCACGTGGCTGGTGGTCGGGTCGGCCGAGCAACTGGCGCATCCGCTGGTGGCCGCGCTGGAGGCTCGGGGTGTGCGGGTCGAGCGGTTGACGGCGGATCGCCTCGACCGGGTGGAACTGGGCCGGGACATCGAAAAGATCGTGGCGGAGTTCCCCGAGCGCGCGGCGCTTTCCGGTGTGCTGTCGCTGCTCGGGCTCGCCGAGGAGCCGCAGCCGGGCACGGCGGTGCTGCCGTCCGGGCTCGCGGGGACGCTGTCGCTGGCGCAGGCCATGGGTGACGTGGCACTGCCCGCGCCGCTGTGGTGTGTGACGCGGGGCGCGGTCGCCGTCGGCGAGACGGACGCGCTGGTCAGCGCCACCCAGGCGCAGCTGTGGGGGCTCGGCAGGGTCGTCGGCCTCGAACAGCCGCAACGGTGGGGCGGACTGATCGATCTGCCCGAAACACTCGACGAGTCCGCCTACGACCGGGTGTGCGGTGTGCTCAGCGGCACCGAGGACCAGGTGGCGGTGCGCTCGTCCGGCGTCTACGTGCGCCGCGTCGTCGACGCGCCCGCGAACACGGCCGAGCCGGTGGCGTTGCGCGACACCGTGCTGATCACCGGCGGTACCGGCGCGCTGGCGGCGCACGTCGCGAAGTGGGCCGTCGACCACGGTGCCGCCCGGGTCGTGCTGGCCAGCCGCCGCGGCACGGCCGCACCCGGCATGGCCGAACTGTGCGAGGAACTCACGAGCTCCGGGGCACGGGCCGACGCCGTGTCCTGCGACGTCACCGACCGTGTGGCGCTCGCCGCACTCGTGGACCGGCTCGAGGCCGACGGCGACCCCGTGCGGGCCGTCGTCCACGCCGCGGGCGCGGAGCAGCTGACGCCGCTGTCGGAGGTCACCGTCGAGGAGTTCGAGCACGTGCTGAGCGCGAAGGTGCTCGGCGCGGCGAACCTCGACGCCGTCTTCGACGAGGACACGTTGGACGCGTTCGTGCTGTTCTCCTCGATCTCCGGCATCTGGGGCTCCGGGCTCCAGGCCGCGTACGCCGCCGCCAACGCCTACCTCGACGCGCTGGCCCAGCAGCGCCGCCGACGCGGCCTCACCGCCACCGCCGTCGCCTGGGGCCCCTGGGCCGACGGTGGCATGGCGGACGGTGACGCGGGCGAGCACCTCGTTCGCCGTGGCCTGCCCGCGATGGCACCCCGGCTGGCGATCACGGCGATGCACCGAGCGATCAGCGGCGACGACCCGCTCGTCGTCGTCGCCGACGTGGAGTGGTCGCGGTTCGCTCCCGCCTTCTCCGCCGCGCGCGCGTGGCCGCTGTTCGAACAGCTGCCCGCCGCGCGGGCGCTGGACGGTCTCGGCGGGACCGAGCCGGACGGTGACCACGTCGCCGCGCTGCGTTCCCGACTGGCGGGCATGACGGCCGACGACCAGCACGAGCACCTGCTCGAGCTGGTCCGGGCCGAGGCCGCGGCCGTGCTCGAATACGCCGGTGCGGAGGAGGTGCAGCCCGATGCCGTGTTCCGCGAGCTGGGCTTCGACTCGCTCACCGCGGTCGAGTTGCGGGGCAGGCTCATCGCCGCGACCGGGCTGAGCCTGCCTGCCGGGCTGGTGTTCGACCACCCGAGCCCCGACGCTCTCGCCCAGCACCTCAGGCAGGAACTCGCGCCCGACGCCGCGTCGGACGCCTCCGGTCTGCTCGCCGAGCTGGACCGGCTGGAGGCGGGGCTCGGTGACGCCGCACCCGACGAGCTCACCAGGGCGAAGGTCGCCGTCCGGCTCCAGGCGTTCCTCGCCAAGTGGACGGGTGAGGCGGGCAACGGCGACGACCCCGGGGTGATGGACACGCTCGGGGACGCCTCGGACGACGAGATCCTCTCCTTCATCGACGGTGAGCTGGGCCGTGATACGTGACCTGCTGACCGGGACCCGCTGACTGGGGGCGGGGCCGGGACCTTAGGGGTGTTGGGCGTCCGGGGCATCACATAACTTTCCCTACGTCGCGATGAGGGGCCGGCCCGGAGAGTCCGGTGCCGTGAAGGCGGTGTTACCCCCGTGGTTACCGAGCCGTCCGGAAGTGGTGTCCGGCGAGCCCGGCAACCCTGCCCGTCGCGGAAACCGCGATGCACGCGCTGTGCTCGGTCGACTCGGTGGGGTTGAATGGCGAACGAAGAGACTCTGCGGGACTACCTCAAGTGGGTCACCGCGGAACTGCACCAGGCCAGGCAGCGAGTGCGGGACCTGGAGGCGGGCGAGAGCGAGCCGATCGCGATCGTGGCGATGGCCTGCCGGTACCCGGGTGGCGTCGACACACCCGACGACCTGTGGCGGCTCGTGACCTCGGGCACCGACGCGATCGCCCCCTTCCCCGGTGACCGGGGCTGGCAGCACCAGCTCGACTCGATCGGCGCGCGCGAGGGCGGTTTCCTCGACGACGCGACCGGTTTCGACGCGGAGTTCTTCGGCATCTCGCCCCGCGAAGCCGTCGCCATGGACCCCCAGCAACGGCTGTTGCTCGAACTCTCCTGGGAGGCGATCGAGCGCTCGGGTATCGCTCTGGCTCCCCTGCGGGGCACCAGCACCAGCGTGTTCGCGGGAGTCACCAGCCAGGACTACGCCGGTGTGCTGAGCCAGTCGCCGGACGGCTCAGCCGGACACGCGATGACCGGAACCTCGCCGAGCATCGTCTCCGGACGGATCGCCTACGCGCTGGGGCTGGAGGGCGGGGCCGTCTCGGTCGACACCGCCTGCTCCACGTCGCTGGTCGCGATGCACCTCGCCGCCGCGGCGCTGCGGCGCGACGAGTGCTCACTGGCCATCGCGGGCGGGGCCAGCGTGATGGCCACCCCGACCGCGTTCCTCGGTTTCGACGAGCAGGGCGGGCTCGCCGCGGACGGCCGCTGCAAGCCCTTCGCCGCGTCCGCCGACGGCACGTCGTGGAGCGAGGGCGCGGCCGTCGTGCTGCTCGAACGCCTCTCCGACGCGCGCAGGGCGGGCCACCAGGTGCTGGCCGTCCTCCGCGGTTCGGCGGTCAACTCCGACGGCGCGTCCAACGGTCTCACGGCCCCGAACGGACCGGCACAGCAGCGCGTCATCCTCTCGGCACTCGCCGACGCCACCCTGTCACCCTCCGAGGTGGACGCCGTCGAGGCGCACGGCACCGGAACCGCGCTCGGCGACCCGATCGAGGCGGACGCGCTGCTCGCCACCTACGGTCAGGACCGCCAGGACGACCGGCCGTTGCTGCTCGGCTCGGTGAAGTCCAACATCGGCCACGCCCAGGCTGCGGCCGGAATCGCCGGCGTGATCAAGATGGTGCTGGCCATGCGGCACGGCGTGCTGCCGCGAACACTGCACGTCGACGCCCCGACCCCGCATGTGGACTGGAACTCGGGCGGGGTCGAGCTGCTGACGGAGCAGGTGCCGTGGCCGGAGACGGGCGGGCTCCGGCGCGCCGGGATCTCGGCGTTCGGCATGAGCGGGACGAACGCCCACCTCATCCTCGAACAGCCCTCCGACGAGGACTCCGACGGAAACTCCGACGAAGACTCCGTCGTGCCGCCGGTGCTGCCCTGGGTCATCTCGGCGCGAACGGATGCCGCGCTGCGGGAGCAGGCGGAACGCATCAGGTCCTACGTGGAGGACACGAGCCCGCGTGCCGTGGACGTGGGTGCCGCCCTCGCGAGCCGCACGCCGTTCGAGCACCGTGCCGTCGTCTTCGAACCCGGCCAGCTCGGCACCCTCGGCAGGGGCGCCGTGCGTGGCACGGCGTCGGCGGGGCGAACGGCCTTCCTGTTCACCGGGCAGGGCGCGCAGTGGAGCGGGATGGGCAAGGGCCTGTACGAGGCGTTCCCCGCGTTCGCGGAGGCGTTCGACGCGGTGTGCGCGGAGCTGGACGGCCCGCTCGGCAGGCCGGTGCGGGACGTCGTCTTCGACGGCGGCGAGCTGCTCGACCAGACGGCCTGCACACAGGCGGCGCTGTTCGCGTTCGAGGTGGCGTTGTTCCGGCTCGTCGAGTCGTGGGCGGCGACCCCGGACTTCGTGCTCGGCCACTCGATCGGCGAGGTGGTGGCCGCTCACGTGACGGGCGTGCTGTCGCTGGCCGACGCCTGCACCCTCGTGGCCGCCCGTGGCAGGCTGATGCAGGCGCTGCCCTCCGGCGGAGCGATGGTGTCGCTGCGGGCACGCGAGGACGAGGTCCTGCCGCTGCTGACCGACGGGGTGTCGCTGGCCGCGGTGAACGGGCCCGACTCCGTCGTGCTGTCCGGTGACGAGGACGCCGTGGCGGCGCTCGTCGCACGGTTCGCCGACCGGAGTTCCAAGCGGCTGTCGGTCAGCCATGCGTTCCACTCCCCCCGGATGGACGGCATGCTCGACGACTTCCGCGCGGTCGTCGAGGGCCTGTCGTTCGGTACGCCGACGATCCCGCTCGTGTCCAATGTGACCGGTGAGCTGGCCGGGCCGGAGCTGGGCACCGCCGACTACTGGGTCCGGCACGTGCGCGAGACCGTGCGGTTCGCCGCAGGGCTGGAGTGCCTCGCGGGCCGTGGCGTCACCCGCTACCTGGAGGTGGGGCCGGACGCCGTGCTCACGGCCCTGGGACAGGACTGCCTTCCCGACGCGCTGTTCGTGCCCGCCGTACGCAGGGACCGGGACGAACCCGAGGGGCTCGTCGTCGCCGCCGCCACGGTGTACTGCGACGGCGCGAACGTCGACTGGAGTGCCTACTACGGGCACCGCTCGGGCGCGCGCGTGGAGTTGCCGACGTACGCCTTCCAGCACACCCGGTTCTGGCCGACGGTCCTGGAGCGTCCCACCGGGCACGACATGGACCCCGCCGACGTCCGCTTCTGGGAGGCCGTCGAGGCGGAGGACAGCGCCGCGCTGGCGCGGGTACTGGACGTCGACGACGTGGCCTCCGTCGCGGGCACGCTTCCCGCGCTGTCGTCGTGGCGCAGGCGGCGGCGCGTCGACGACACCATCGGCTCGTGGCGGTACCGCGAGAGCTGGCGTCCGGTGACCGTGACCGGAGACGCGGCGCCCGCGGGGACGTGGTGGGTGATCAGCCCGGAGTGGCGGGCCGACGACGCGATCACGGCGGTGGCGAACGCGCTGGCGGAGGGCCTGTCCCGGTCCGGTGCCGACGTCGTGCCGCTCGCCGTCCCGTGCGACGCCGCCGACGAGCTCGCCGCGCGGTTGGCGGGGGCGCCGGAACCGGACGGTGTGATCTCGCTGCTGGCGCTCGCTGACCACCAGCCGGACGGCGGAGGGCAGACCGCGGCCGACGCGGTTTCCGTCGGCCTGGCCGCCACGGACGCCCTGGTGAAGGCACTCGGCGGCAGCGAGCGAAGCGCCCCGTTGTGGTGCGTGACGAGGTCCGCGGTCTCGGCGGGCCGGTGGGACGAGGCCGTCGATCCGGTGCAGGCGATGACCTGGGGCTACGGCCGGGTGGCCGCCCTCGAGCTGCCCACCGTGTGGGGCGGCCTGCTCGACCTGCCACAGCAGCTCGACGACCGTGCCGTCACGCGCGTGTGCGGCGTGCTGTGCGGCACGGAGGACCAGGTGGCGGTCCGGGCCTCCGGAGTGCTCGCGCGGCGGCTGGAACGCGCGCGGGAACCGGGCCGTGCCGGGACACCAGAGACGCCAGCGACACCCTGGACCCCGCGTGGCACCGTCCTGATCACCGGCGGCACGGGCGGCATCGGCGGGCACCTGGCCCGCTGGCTCGCGAGCGCGGGCGCCTCCCATCTCGTGCTCACCAGCAGGCGCGGCGCGGACGCGCCCGGCGCCGCCGAGCTGACCGCCGAACTCGGCGAACTCGGCGCGCGCGTCACGGTGGCCGCCTGCGACGTCGCGGACCGCGACGCGCTCGCCGACCTCGTCGCCGGGCTCCGCTCCGACGGCGAGACGATCTCGGCCGTCGTGCATGCGGCGGGCGTCAGCCAGCAGAGCCCGATCGGCGAGACCGGTCGCGCCGAGTTCGCCCGTATCGCGTCGGGCAAGGTCGCGGGTGCCGCCAACCTGCACGCGCTCTTCGCCGACGAGCCGCTCGACGCCTTCGTGCTCTTCTCGACGGTCGCCGCCGCGTGGGGAAGCGCTGGGCAGGGCGCGTACGCCGCCGCGGGCGCCTACGTCGACGCGCTCGCCACCCGACGGCGGGCGGCGGGGCTGCCCGCGACCTCGGTCGCCTGGGGCCTGTGGAGCGGCGGCGGAATGGCCACGGGGTCGACGGAGGAGCACCTGGCCAGGCGTGGCCTGCGCGCCATGCCCGTCGAGCTGGCGGTCACGGCACTGCGCAAGGCCGTCGAGGGCGGCGAGGCCACCGTGACCGTCGCCGACGTGGAATGGGAGCGGTTCGCTCCCTCGTTCGCGTCGGTCCGGCCGAGCCCGCTGCTCGCCGACCTGCCCGAGGTCAGGGACGCGCTCGACACCGGGGACCAAGACACGGGCGAGCAGTCCTGGCTCCGGCGCGAACTGGCCGCGGCGAGGCCGCGCGAACGCGACGACGCCGTTCTCGAACTGGTCCGTACCGAGGCCGCCGCCGCGCTCGGCTACGCCTCGGCCGGGGAACTGCCAGCCGACCGCGCCTTCCGTGACCTCGGCTTCGACTCGATCACCGCGGTGGACTTCCGCAACCGCGTCAACGCGGCGACCGGCCTTCGCCTGCCGACCACGCTGGCCTTCGACCATCCCACAGCGGCCGAGGTCACGGCACGGGTCGTCACCGAGGTCTTCGGCACCGACCCGGCGGGCGAGCACGCGGTGGTCCCCGGCGACGGGGTCCTCACCCACGAGGACGATCCGGTCGTCATCGTCGGCATCAGCTGCCGCTTTCCCGGCGGCGTGCGTTCTCCCGAGCAGCTGTGGCGGCTGCTGGCCGACGGGGTCGACGCGGTGGGCGAGTTCCCGTCCGACCGGGGCTGGGACGTCGACGCGCTCTTCGACGTCGACCCGGACAAGCCGGGCGGCTCCTACAGCACGCAGGGCGGCTTCCTCGACGGCGCCACGGAGTTCGACGCGGGCTTCTTCGGCATCTCGCCCCGCGAGGCGCTGGCCATGGACCCCCAGCAGCGGCTGCTGCTGGAGTTGTCGTGGGAGGCCTTCGAGCGGGCGGGTATTCCACCGGGCAGCGCGCGGGGGAGCCGGACGGGCGTGTTCGTCGGCGCCTCCCCGCAGGGGTATGGCAACGGTGTCGCCGACGTGCCCGACGGGGTCGCCGGGTACCTCATGACGGGCACCTCCACCGCGGTCCTCTCCGGCCGGATCGCCTACACGATGGGTCTTGAGGGCCCTGCGGTCACGGTGGACACCGCGTGCTCGTCGTCGCTGGCCGCGCTCCACCTCGCGGCGCAGGCACTGCGGGGCGGCGAATGTGCGCGGGCACTGGTGGGCGGGGTCGCCGTGATGGCCACTCCGGGAACGTTCGTGGAGTTCAGCAGGCAACGCGGCCTCGCGGCGGACGGTCGCTGCAAGGCCTTCGCCGACGCGGCGGACGGGACCGGATGGTCCGAGGGCGTCGGCGTGCTCGTCGTCGAGCGGCTGTCCGACGCACGAGCGCACGGTCACGAGGTGCTGGCCGTGGTCCGCGGGTCGGCGGTCAACTCCGACGGTGCCTCCAACGGCCTCAGCGCCCCGAACGGACCGTCGCAGCGCCGGGTGATCCAGCAGGCGCTCGCCGCGGCGCGGCTCACGCCGGAGCAGGTGGACGCCATCGAGGGCCACGGCACCGGCACCACGCTCGGCGACCCGATCGAGGCGCAGGCACTGCTGGGCACCTACGGCCAGGGCAGGCCCGCCGAGCGGCCCGCGCTGCTCGGCGCGATCAAGTCGAACCTCGGTCACACGCAGGCCGCCTCCGGGCTCGCCGGAGTGATCAAGATGGTGCTGGCGATGCGGCACGGCGTCCTGCCACGCACGCTGCACGTCGACCGGCCGACCTCCGGGGTCGACTGGTCCACGGGTGCGGTGTCGCTGCTGACCGAGCAGGTCGACTGGCCGGACACGGGCGAGCCCAAGCGCGCCGCGGTGTCCTCGTTCGGCGTCAGCGGCACCAACGTCCACACGATTCTGGAGGAAGCTCCCCCCGTCACGGACCCGGCGAACCAGGCGGGCGAGCAGACCGGAGCCCCCGAGGCCAGGGTGACGCCGTGGCTGCTGTCCGCGCGCACCGAGCAAGCACTGCACGCGCAGGCGAGCCGCCTGCTGTCCGAGCTGGACGGGCTGTCCGCCGCCGACGTCGCGTACTCGCTCGCGACGACGAGGGAACACCTCGAACACCGCGCGGTGGTGCTCGCCGACGACGTCCCGGGCCTGCGCGACGCGCTGGCGGCACTCGCGGCAGGCGCGACCGGCTCGGCCGGTGTCGTCCGCGCCTCGGGCAAGCCGGGGTACACGGGCTTTCTGTTCTCCGGCCAGGGCTCCCAGCGGGCGGGGATGGGCAGGGAACTCTACGACGCCTATCCCGCGTTCGCGGACGCGTTCGACGCGGTGTGCGCGGAGCTGGACCGCTATTCGGACCGGCCGGTCGCCGAGGTCGTCTTCGGCGGCGACGGACTCGACCGGACGGGCCGCACCCAGACGGGCCTCTTCGCGCTGGAAGTCGCGCTGTTCCGGCTTCTGGAGTCGTGGGGCGTGCGAGCGGACTTCCTGCTCGGCCATTCCATCGGCGAGCTGGCCGCCGTGCATGTCTCCGGTGCCCTGTCGCTGCCCGACGCGGCGGCGCTCGTCTCGACGCGGGCGCGGTTGATGGACGCCCTGCCCACCGGTGGGGCGATGGTGTCGTTGCGGGCGACCGAGGCCGAGGTCGAGCCGCTGCTGTCCGGTGCGGTGTCGCTCGCCGCCGTCAACGGACCCGGAACCGTCGTGGTCTCCGGCGACGAGGACGCGGTTGACGCCGTCGAGCGGCATTTCTCCGAGCAGGGGCGCAGGACCAAGCGACTCGTCGTGAGCCACGCCTTCCATTCGCCGCGCATGGAGCCGATGCTCGACGAGTTCCGGCAGTTCGCCGCGAGCCTGTCGTTCGGCACGCCGCGCATCCCGATCGTGTCCACGGTGACGGGACGCCAGGTCAGCGCCGAGGAACTGGCCGATCCCGGCTACTGGGTACGCCAGGTGGCCGCTCCCGTGCGGTTCCTCGACGCCGTGCGAGCCATGGACGAGCGCGGGGTCACCGCCTTCGTCGAACTCGGCCCCGACGGCACGCTCACCGGGCTGGCACCGGACTGCGTCTCCGATCCGGACGGCTCGGCGTTCGTTCCGGTGCTGCGTGGCGGCCGCACCGAGCCGCTGACGCTCGGCGGCGCGCTCGCCCGGCTCCATGTCGAGGGACGGCACGTGGACTGGGCCGCCTACTTCTCGGGTTCCGGCGGCAGGCGGGTGGATCTGCCCACGTACCCGTTCCAGTCCGAGCGTTTCTGGCTGACCGCCGACGACGGCGCGACGGCCGTCGCGGCGGGCTTCACGGGGACGGGCCACCCGCTGCTCACCGGCATGGTCGAGCAGGCGGGCACCGGCGGCGTGCTGGGTACGGGAACACTGTCGCTGTCCACGCATCCCTGGCTCGGTGACCACGCGGTGCTGGGCACCGTCCTGCTCCCGGGCGCGGCGTTCGTCGAACTCGGACTGCAGGCGGGAAGCCCACTCGGGTGCTCGCGGATCGAGGAGCTCACGATCGAGGCGCCACTGGTGCTGCCGCCCGACGGGACCGTGCTGCTCCAGACCTGGGCGGGACCCGCCGACGACGACGGCAGCCGGACGTTCACGGTCCACAGCAGGCCCGGGGGCGCCGACAACGCCGCCAACGCCGACAACGCGCCGTGGACCAGGCACGCCAGCGGCGTGCTCGTCGCCGGAAAGCCGGAACGCGGTGACGCGCCCGCCGAGTGGCCGCCCGCCGGCGCCTCACCGGTGCCGATCGACGGCTTCTACGACACGCTCGTCGAGCTCGGGTACGGCTACGGTCCGGTGTTCCAGGGGCTGCGCGCGGCGTGGGTGCGCGGTGACGAGGTCTTCGCCGAGGCGGCGCTGCCCGACGGCGACGCCGCGGGATTCGCCCTGCACCCGGCCCTGCTCGACGCGGCGATGCACGCGATCGGCCTCGGCTCGCCGGAGGAGAACCGGGCTCGGCTCCCGTTCGCGTGGGAGGGTGTCACCGCGTACGCCTCCGGCGCGGGGGCCGTGCGGGTACACATCACTCCGCGCGGCGGGGACGCGGTGTCGCTGACGCTGACCGACACCGCGTCTCGCCCGGTGGCCGAGATCGACTCGCTGGTGCTGCGGCCGGTGAACACCGCCCAGCTCGGCGACGGGCGGCCGTCCCGGCAGGATTCGCTGCTGGTGCTCGACTGGTCGCCGGTGCCGCCCGCCGAACCCGGCGCGGTGACCTTCGTCGGGGACACCCCGTTCGTCGGGGGCACCGAGTTCGTCCGGTGCGCGGGACTCGACGAGCTGGCCGAAGTCGCCGAGCCGGGAATCGTGGTGACGAGCTTTCCCGCCGAGGCGGAGGAACCGGCCGCGACGCACGCGGCTGTCCTGGCGGCACTGGAGTTCCTGCAAACCTGGTTCGCCGACGAGCGCTTCACCCACCTTCCGCTGGCCGTGCTGACCCGGGGCGCGGTCGCCGTCGATGAGGACGGTAACGAGACCGACGGTCTCACGCAGGCCGCGCTGTGGGGGCTGCTGCGGTCGGCGCAGTCGGAACATCCCGGCCGCCTCGTGCTCGTCGACGTCGACGACACGACGGAGTCGGCGCGCGTGCTGCCCGCCGCGCTCGCGACGGGACACGACCAGCTGGCCGTGCGGGCAGGCACCGTGTCCGTGCCGACACTCGCCCGCGCCGCCGCCGACCCAGCCGAGCAGGCGCCGCTCGATCCCGAGGGAACCGTCCTGGTCACCGGTGGTGGTGTGCTCGGCGGACTGGCCGCCCGCCATCTCGTCGGCAGGGGCGCCAGGCAGGTGCTGCTGGCGAGCCGTCGGGGTGCGGAGGCGCCCGGCGCCGCCGAACTCATGGCCGAGCTCACGGAAGCGGGCGCGGCCGTCCGGTTCGCCTCCTGCGACCTGGGTGACCGGGACAGCGTCGAGAAACTGCTCGACACCGTCGCGGACGAGCACCCGCTGACCGCCGTCGTCCACACCGCGGGCGTGCTGGACGACGGTGTGCTCTCGTCGCTGACCCCCGAGCAGGTGGACACGGTGCTGCGGCCGAAGGTGGACGCCGCATGGCACCTGCACGAGCTGACGGCGGAACTGGACCTGTCGGACTTCGTCCTGTTCTCCTCGACCGCCGGAACGCTCGGCAGTCCCGGGCAGGCCAACTACGCGGCCGCCAACGCCTTCCTCGACGCGCTCGCCAGGCACCGTGCCGGGCTCGGACTGCCCGCCGTGTCGCTGGCGTGGGGACCGTGGGCGGCCAGCGGGATGCTCGGCCGGCTCGACGCCGCCGGAGTGAACCGCCTCGCCAGGACGGGACTGGCTCCGCTGTCGGACGAGCAGGGAATGGCACTGTTCGACCTGGCGCAGCGGCTGCACCGGCCCGCCGTGGTGGCCGCGCGGCCCGTCACGGGCGCCGCGCAGGTGCGGGTCGACGCGGTACCGCCGCTGCTGCGCCCCCTGGTTCCGCTGCCCACGCTTCCGGCGGCGCAGACCGGGGCGGAGTCCGCGTCCGCACTGCGCCTTCGCCTCTCGTCGGCGACCGCCGAGGATCGCGACCGGATCGCCTACGAGGTGGTGGCCGGGGCCGCGGCCGAGGTGCTCGGGCACGCGTCGCCCGACGCGATCGAGCGCGGTCGTGGGTTCCTCGACATCGGTTTCGACTCGCTCACCGCCGTCGAGTTGCGCAACCGGCTCGGCGTCGTCACCGGGCTTCGCCTGCCCGCCACTCTCGTCTTCGACTATCCGACGCCCGAGGCGCTCGCGGAGCACGTCCGCGACGAGCTCGTGGAAGGCGGCTCCGTACCCGCGCTGTGGCTGGTCGGCGAGCTGGACCGGCTCGCCGACGCGTTCGCGGCCGTGCGCACGGACGACGACGACAGGGCTCGCGTGACCGAGCGACTACGCGGACTGCTGTCGGCATGGACGGCGCAGGCGCCGTCGGCCGAGGACACCGATGGCCTGCAGGAGGCCACCGCCGACGAGCTCTTCGACCTGCTCGACGAGGAACTCGGCACCGGGTCCGACGGCGGCCCCTCGACCACCCCGAAGGAGTGACGCCACATGGCGAACGAGGAGAAGTTTCTCGACTACCTCAAGCGCGCCACCGCTGACCTGCGGGAGACCCGGCGGCGGTTGCGTGAGGTCGAGGAACGCGACTCCGAACCGATCGCCATCGTCGGTATGAGCTGCCGGTACCCCGGCGGGGTATCGAATCCCGAGGAGCTGTGGAACCTGGTCGCCGCCGATGGCGACGGCGTCGGCGAGTTCCCCTCCGACCGGGGCTGGGACTTCGACCGCTACTACAGCGCCGACCCCGAGCAGGATGCGGGATCGTACGTCAAGGAAGGCGGTTTCCTCGACGGCGCCACCGAGTTCGACCCGGCGTTCTTCGGCATCTCCCCGCGCGAGGCGCTGGCCATGGACCCGCAGCAGCGGGTGCTGCTGGAGGCGTCCTGGGAGGTGTTCGAGCGCGCCGGCATCACGCCGGCGAGCGTCCGTGGCAGCCGGGTCGGCGTCTTCGCCGGCCTGATGTACCACGACTACCTGCCGCTCGTCCAGGCCGCGCCGGACGGCTCCGAGGGCTTCCTCGGCACGGGCAACTCGGGCAGTGTCCTGTCCGGCCGGATCGCGTACTACTTCGGACTGGAAGGACCCGCGGTCACCGTCGACACGGCCTGCTCGTCCTCGCTGGTCTCCCTGCACCTCGCCGTCCAGGCACTGCGCAAGGGCGAGTGCTCGATGGCGCTCGCCGGTGGTGTCACGGTGATGTCGACACCCGCGACCTTCATCGACTTCAGCAGGCAGCGCGGGCTGGCGCTGGACGGCCGGTGCAAGTCGTACGCCTCGTCGGCCGACGGCACCGGCTGGTCGGAAGGCGTCGGCATGCTGCTCGTGATGCGGCTGTCCGACGCTCTCGAAGCGGGGCACCGGGTCCAGGCCGTCGTGCGCGGCACCGCCGTGAACTCCGACGGCGCGAGCAGTGGGCTGACCGCACCGAACGGGCTGTCGCAGCAGCGGGTCATCCGGCAGGCGCTCGCGGACGCGCGCGTCGCGCCCGAGCACGTGGACGCCGTCGAAGGGCACGGAACCGGCACGACGCTCGGCGATCCGATCGAGGCCCAGGCGTTGCTCGCGACGTACGGGCAGGACAGGGACCGCCCGTTGTGGCTGGGGTCGGTGAAGTCGAACCTGGGCCACACGCAGGCCGCCGCGGGTGTGGCCGGCGTGATCAAGATGGTGCGGGCCATGCACGAGGGTCTGCTTCCCCGGACCCTGCACGTGGACGAGCCGACGCCCGAGGTGGACTGGGGCAGCGGCGCGGTGGAACTGCTGACCGAGCCGGTCGCCTGGCCGGAGACGGGACGCCCGCGCAGGGCGTCGGTGTCGTCGTTCGGCATCAGCGGCACCAACGCGCACGTGATCCTCGAACAGGCACCGGTGGTCGAGGAGGCGGCGAGCGACGTCGAGGCGAC
Organism: Saccharomonospora piscinae; assembly: GCF_005862235.1. GTDB lineage: Bacteria > Actinomycetota > Actinomycetes > Mycobacteriales > Pseudonocardiaceae > Saccharomonospora > Saccharomonospora piscinae. Next base: position 688,728 of record NZ_VCEK01000004.1, read on the forward strand.
GCGGCCTCCGCTGCTGCCCTGGGTCCTGTCGGCGAGGACCCCCGAAGCCTTGCGGGCACAGGCCGAGCGCCTGCTCGACCGGGTGGACACGGCGGAGACCGATCCGCTCGACGTCGCCTACACCCTCGCGACCGCGCTGACCAGGTTCGAGCACCGCGCGGTACTGACCGGGACGAACACCGGCGAACTGTGCGACGGCCTGCGTGCGCTCGCGGCGGGAACGGCGGACGGCGTCGCCGCGACGGGCAGGACGGCGTTCCTCTTCACCGGCCAGGGTGCGCAGCGTGCCGGGATGGGCCAGGGGCTGTACGAGGCGTACCCGAGGTTCGCCGAGGCGTTCGACGCGGTGTGCGCGGAGCTGGACGCCCGGCTCGACCAGCCGTTGCGCGACGTCGTGTTCGGCGACGAGGGCGAACTGCTCGAGGGGACCGACTACGCGCAGGCGGCGCTGTTCGCCTTCGAGGTGGCCCTGTTCCGGTTGCTCGAGTCCTGGGGCGCCACGCCGGACTTCGTGCTGGGGCATTCGATCGGCGAGCTGGCCGCGGCTCATGTGTCGGGTGTGCTCTCGCTGGAGGACGCCTGCGTGCTGGTGGCTGCCAGGGGCAGCCTCATGCAGGCCCTGCCGTCCGGTGGCGCGATGGCGTCGGTGCAGGCGAGCGAGGCCGAGGTCTCGCCGTTGCTGACCGACGCGGTGTCCCTCGCAGCCGTCAACGGGCCCGAATCCGTCGTGCTCTCCGGCGACGAGGAAGCCGTCGCCGCGGTGCTGTCGCGCCTGGAAGGGCGGAAGTCGACGTGGCTGCGGGTGAGCCACGCCTTCCACTCGGCCCGCATGGAGCCGATGCTGGACGAGTTCCGCGCGGTGGCCGAGAGCGTGACGTTCGAGTCGCCCAGGATTCCGGTCGTGTCCAACGTGACCGGCCGCGTCGCGGGTGACGAGCTGTCCACGGCGGACTACTGGGTGCGGCACGTGCGCGAGACCGTGCGCTACACCGACGGCCTCGCCACGCTGCGCGCCGAGGGAGTGACCACCCTCGTCGAGGTCGGCCCCGACGGCGTGCTCACCGCGGCAGCCGGTCAGGAGTTCGACGCCGTCGCACTGGCCCGCAGGAACCACGACGAACCGGCCAGGTTCGTGACCGCTCTCGCACAGGCGCACGCCCACGGGCTGCCGGTGAACTGGGAGCCGTTCTTCGACGGCACGGGGGCGCGGCGCATCGAGGTGCCCACCTACCCGTTCGAGCACCAGCGTTACTGGCCCGCCATGCCGACCGGGTGGTCGGGCGACGTGTCGGCGGTCGGCCAGCGGTCGGCGGAGCACCCGCTGCTGGGTGCCGGTGTCGGCCTGGCCCGCACGGACGAGTTCCTCTTCACCGGCAGGTTGTCGGTGGAGTCGCAGCCCTGGCTCGCCGACCATGTGGTCGCCGGTTCGATACTGCTTCCCGGAACGGCGTTCGTGGACCTCGCCGTGCGCGCGGGCGAGCACTCCGGTTGCGCGACCGTGGACGAGCTGACCATCGAGGCTCCGCTGGTGCTGCCCGAGCGGGGTGGCGTCGCGATCCAGGTGTTCGTGGCCGGAACCCGGGACGACGGGCGGCGCGAGATCACCATCCATTCGAGCGTGGCCGAGGACGAGCACTGGGTGCGGCACGCCTCCGGAGTGCTCGCACCGGCAGCGGGCGGTGCCGAGCTGGCCGGGTCGCTGGCCGCGTGGCCACCGGCCGACGGCGCCGAGGTGGACGTGGCGGGACTCTACGACGAGCTCGCCGAGGCCGGCCTGGGATACGGGCCGGTGTTCCAGGGACTGCGGCGAGCCTGGCGCGCCGACGACGCCGGTGCGGCGTTCGTGGACGTGGCCTTGCCCGCAGGTGTACCGGCCGACGGGTTCGGCGTGCATCCGGCACTGTGGGACGCGGTGCTGCACGGCATCGGCCTGCTCGACACCGAGGGCGAGGGGACAGGACTGCCCTTCGCCTGGTCGGGAGTGTCGGTGCTGGCGGTGGGAGCCACGGCCGTACGGGCGCGGATCACGCGCTCGGGTTCGGGCTTCGGGCTGTTGCTGGCCGATGGGGCCGGCGACCCGGTGGCCGTCGTGCGGCAGCTCACGCTGCGCCCGGTGGGCCCCGAGCTCGCGCGCACCCCGCGAGCGGACTCGCTGCTCGGTCTGGAATGGACACCCGCTCCCACCGACGCCGTGGCGGCGGGCGAGGACGTCGAGGTGGTGCGCCTGCCGAGCGGCGGCGACGTGTCCGAGCGGGTGGTGGAGGCACTGGAGCTGGCACAGGGCTGGCTGGGTGACGACGTCTCCAGGGTGATCGTCACTCGTGGTGCCACCGACGGCGGCGACCTCGCACAGGCCGCCGTGTGGGGACTGCTGCGCTCGGCCCAGTCCGAACACCCCGGTCGCTTCACCCTGCTCGACCTCGACCCTGGTGCGGACACCGACGACGCTGATCTGTCCGAGGTGGTGCCGGGTCTTCCGGCGGGTGAGCCGCAGGTGGCGGTGCGGGACGGGCAGGCATGGGTGCCCCGTCTGGTGCGCGGGGCTCCCGGGGCTGACAGCCCGGCGCTCGATCCGGACGGCACGGTGTTGGTGACCGGTGCCAATGGTGCGTTGGGCCGGTTGGTGGCGCGTCATGTGGTGTCGGCGTATGGGGTGCGGCGCCTGGTGTTGGTGAGCCGCAGCGGTGGTGGTGCGGATGCCGTGGCTGACCTGGATGTGGATGTGCGGTCGGTGGCGTGTGACGTCGCGGATGGGGATGCGCTGGCCGGGGTGCTGGCTGACATTCCCGCTGAGCACCCGTTGGTGGGTGTGGTGCATGCGGCGGGTGTGCTCGACGACGGGGTGATCTCGTCGTTGACGCACGAGCGGGTCGAGGCCGTGCTGCGACCGAAGGTCGATGGCGCGCGCAACCTGCACGAGCTGACGCAGGGTATGGATCTGTCGTTGTTCGTGTTGTTCTCGTCGGTGGCGGGTGTGTTGGGCTCGCCCGGGCAGGGCAACTACGCGGCGGCGAACGCCTACCTGGACGCACTGGCACAGCACCGCCGCAGCCAGGGCCTGCCGGCGCAGTCGCTGGCCTGGGGCCTGTGGGAAGAGGGCGGCATGTCCGGCGCCCTCACACCCGCCGAGACCGACCGGCTCCGCCGCGCGGGCTTCCCGCCACTGTCCGCCGAGCAAGGGTTGCGGCTGTTCGACACCGCACTGGCCGACCAGCGAGCCGTGGTGACGCCGGTGAAGCTGGACCTCCCGGTGCTGCGCACCCTGGCCGGCACGCAGGGTGTGGCGCCGGTGCTGCGGTCTCTGGTGCGGGTGGCGCCCCGGCGGACGGCCCGCGGCGACGCGGGCCTGGCCGCGGAGCTCGCCGACTTGGACGAGGCACAGCGCTCGGCGCGGATCCTGCAGGTGGTGCGAACCCAGGTGGCCGCGGTGCTCGGGCACGCTTCCGACACGGCCGTGCGCCCCCAGGACGTCTTCAACGAACTCGGTTTCGACTCGCTGACCGCCGTCGAACTGCGCAACCGGCTCGGTGCCGTCACCGGACTGCACCTTCCCGCCACCCTCATCTTCGACTACCCGACGCCGACCGTGCTGGCCGAGTACGTTCTCGCCGAGCTGCTCGGCCAGCAGGCCGCCGCCACCCCGGCCGTTTCGGCGGCCGTCGCGGACGAACCGATCGCCATCGTGGGAATGGGCTGTCGCTTTCCGGGCGGCGTGGCCAACGCGGGCGCGCTGTGGGACCTGGTCGCCACCGGCGGTGACGGGGTCGCGAGCCTGCCCACCGATCGGGGGTGGGACATCGAGCGGATGCTGGGTGTCGCACCGGAGAAAAGGGGCACGGGAAAGAGCTACGAAGGCGGCTTCCTGTACGACGCCGCCCAGTTCGACGCCGGCTTCTTCGGGATCTCGCCGCGCGAGGCATTGGCGATGGACCCGCAGCAGCGGTTGTTGCTGGAGGTCTCGTGGGAGGCGTTGGAAAACGCCGGAATCGACCCGACCGGTTTGCGCGGTAGCAGCACGGGCGTGTTCGCCGGGCTGATGTATCACGATTACGGCAGGAATGCGGAGAGCATTCCTGACGGTGTCGAGGCGTTTTTGGGGTTGGGTAACACCGGCAGTGTTCTGTCGGGTCGGGTGGCGTATTCGTTTGGGTTTGAGGGTCCTGCGGTGACGGTGGATACGGCGTGTTCGTCGTCGCTGGTGGCTCTGCATTGGGCTGTGCAGGCGCTGCGTTCCGGTGAGTGTTCGATGGCGCTTGCCGGTGGTGTGACGGTGATGGCCTCGCCGGGCACGTTTGTGGAGTTCGACCGCCAGGGTGGCTTGGCTGGTGACGGGCGGTGCAAGTCGTTCGCGTCGTCGGCGGATGGCACGGGCTGGTCCGAGGGTGTGGGTGTGCTCGTGGTGGAGCGTCTTTCCGACGCTCGGCGGTTGGGTCATGAGGTGTTGGCGGTGGTTCGCGGGTCGGCGGTGAATCAGGATGGCGCGTCGAACGGGCTGACCGCGCCGAATGGTCCCTCGCAGCAGCGGGTGATCCGCCAAGCCCTGGCCAACGCCGGACTCGCGCCGTCCGAGGTGGATGCGGTCGAGGCGCATGGCACGGGCACCACGTTGGGTGATCCGATTGAGGCTCAGGCGTTGTTGGCGACGTATGGGCAGGATCGTGAGCGGCCGTTGTGGTTGGGTTCGATCAAGTCGAACCTGGGTCATACGCAGGCTGCTGCCGGGGTTGCTGGTGTGATCAAGATGGTGCAGGCCATGCGCCACGACACCCTGCCGCAGACTCTGCATGTCGATGAGCCCACTTCTGAGGTGGATTGGTCTGCGGGTGCGGTGCGCCTGTTGACTGAGCCGACGGGTTGGCCGGAGGTGGATCGGCCGCGTCGGGTGGGTGTGTCCTCGTTCGGGATCAGCGGCACCAATGCCCACGTGATTCTTGAGCAGGGCGCGCAGTCCGTTCACGATGACGGTTCCCGGCGTGAAGTGCCGGTGGTGCCGTGGGTGGTGTCGGGCAAGACCGAACACGCCCTGGACGAGCAGATCTCTCGTGTTCGGTCGTTCGCCGGGGCGCGTGAGCTGGCTCCGGTGGATGTGGGCTACTCGCTGGCTACCAGGTCGGTGTTCGAGCACCGTGCGGTGCTGCTGGATGACGGTGTGGTGCGTGGCAATGCCGCGGTGCCTGGTGGTGTGGCGATGCTGTTCACGGGTCAGGGTGCGCAGCGGGCCGGGATGGGCCGGGAGTTGTATGCGGCGTTCCCGGTGTTCGCTGAGGCTTTCGATGCGGTGTGTGCCGAGTTGGACCGCCATCTCGATGCTTCGGTGCGGGACGTGGTGTTCGGTGGCGGTGAGTTGCTGAACGAGACGATGTGGGCGCAGGCCGGGTTGTTCGCCGTTGAGGTGGCGCTGTTCCGGCTGGTGGAGTCGTGGGGTCTGAGCCCCGATTTCGTGGTGGGGCATTCGATCGGTGAGATCGCCGCTGCGCATGTGGCTGGTGTCTTCTCGTTGGTTGATGCGTGTCGGTTGGTGGCGGCTCGGGGCCGGTTGATGCAGGCCCTGCCCTCCGGTGGGGTGATGGTCTCGTTGCAGGCCACCGAGGCCGAGGTTGCGCCCTTGCTGTCTGAGGGTGTGTCGTTGGCGGCGGTGAATGGTCCGTCGTCGGTGGTGCTGTCCGGTGACGGCGATGCCGTTGCCGCGGTCCTTGCCGAGTTCGAGGGCCGGAAGAGCAAGCGGTTGACGGTGAGTCATGCGTTCCATTCGGCGCGGATGGAGCCGATGCTGGACGAGTTCCGCACCGTCGCCGGAGCACTGTCGTTCCAGCCGCCGCAGGTGGCGCTGGTGTCGAACCTGACCGGTGGCGTGGTCTCCGATGAGGTGTGCTCGCCCGACTATTGGGTGCGGCATGTGCGCGAGACCGTTCGGTTCGCCGAGGGCATGAACACGCTGCACGAGCAGGGCGCGACCCGCTTTATCGAGTTGGGCCCGGACGGTGTGCTGTCGGCGGCGGGGCAGGACTGTGTCTCCGACGCCGTGTTCGCCCCGGCGATGCTGCGTGGGCGGGATGAGGCGGCCACGCTGGTGCGGGCTGTGGCGGAGATGTTCGTTCACGGCACTGATCTCGACTGGGCCGCCCTGTTCGCCGGTTCGGGTGCGCGGCGGGTCGAGCTGCCCACCTATGCCTTCCAGCGAGAGCACTACTGGCTGCGCTCCTCCGGCATTCCGGTCGGTGACCCCACGAAGCTCGGCCTCGGCGACACCGCGCACCCGCTGCTCGGCGCGGTCACCGAGCTCGCGGGCAGCGGAGCGCTGGCGTTCAGCGGCAGGGTGACGTTGGATGCCTGGCCGTGGCTTGCCGACCACGCCATCGGTGGCACCGTGCTCGTGCCCGGGAGCGTGTTCGTCGATCTGGCTCTGCACGCCGGGCAGCAGGTCGGCTACTCGACCGTGGACGAGCTGACGCTCGAAACCCCGCTCGTCCTCGACACCGGCCGGGCGCCGGTCATCCAGGTCACCGTGGAGGACGGCGAGGAGCCCGGCTACCGCACGATCACCGTCCACTCCCGGCTCCACGACGAGGACGAATGGACGCGGCACGCCTCGGGCACGTTGACCCGGGACACCGCCCGGACGGCGAGCCTGCCCGTCGAATCGCCCTCGACCGCCACGACGGAGGTCGACGTCGAGGGTCTGTACGAGGGACTGTCGGCGGCGGGACTGGAGTACGGGCCCACGTTCCGCGGCGTGTACCGGGCGTGGCACGGCGACGACGAGAGTGTCGTGGACGTCGCGCTGCCCGACGACGTGTCCGTCGAAGGATTCGGCGTCCACCCCGCGTTGCTGGACGCGGCACTGCACGGGATCGGCCTGTTGCGGGGTGACGGCGACGAGGGGCCCACGTTGCCGTTCGTGTGGTCGGGCGTGTCGGTGCTGGCGGTGGGCGCGACCGCGGCTCGGGCGCGGATCACGCGGTCGGGCTCCGGTTTCTCGCTGGTACTGACCGACACCACAGGGCAGCCGGTGGCCGTGGTGGACTCGCTGGTGCTGCGGCCCGTCGGGCCGGAGCTGGCCCAGGCCACCCGCACCGACCCGTTGTTCGGCGTCGACTGGGTTCCGGTCGCGTCCAGCCCCGCCGATTCCGCTGTGGACGGCGAATTGGTCGAGTTGCCCTCCGGCGGGGACGTCGCACAGCGGGTGATCGAGACTCTGGAACTGGTGCAGGGCTGGTTGGGTGACGAGCGCCAGCGGGTCGTGGTGACCCGGGGTGCGACCGACGGCCGGGACGTGGCCGCCGCCGCCGCGTGGGGGTTGCTCCGGTCGGCGCAGTCCGAACACCCTGGCACGTTCGTGCTCGTGGACCTCGACGGCGCTGACACCGAGGTACCGAGTGTCCTGCCGTTCGGTGAGCCGCAGGTGGCGGTGCGGGACGGGCAGCTGCTCGCGCCGCGCCTGGTGCGGGAGACCGCCGAGCCCGCGCCGGAGCTGGACCCGGAGGGCACCGTGCTCGTCACGGGCGCGGGCGGTGCGCTGGGGCGCCTGGTGGTCCGGCACCTCGTGCTGGAGCACGGCGTGCGGCACCTGGTGCTGGCCAGCCGTCGTGGCGGTGACGTGGGCGAGCTGGCCGACCTGGACGCCGACGTGCGGTCGGTGGCGTGCGACGTCGCCGATCGCGATGCCCTCGCGAGGACGCTCGCCGAGATCCCCGCCGAACATCCGCTGGTCGGCGTCGTCCACGCCGCCGGAGTGCTCGACGACGGTGTGGTGTCGTCGCTGACGCCGGAGCGGGTTGAGGCCGTGCTGCGGCCCAAGGTCGACGGCGCCCGCAACCTGCACGAACTGACCCAGGACGCGGACCTGTCGCTGTTCGTGCTGTTCTCCTCGGTGTCGGGAGTGCTGGGCTCGCCGGGGCAGGGCAACTACGCCGCGGCGAACGCCTACCTGGACGCCCTGGCCCAGTACCGGCGCGCCCGGGGCCTGCCGGGTCTCTCGCTGGCCTGGGGTCTGTGGTCCGACAGCGGTATGGCAGGTGGGCTGTCGGACGCCGAGGTCGACCGGCTGCGCCGGGCCGGGTTCCCCCCGCTGACGGCGGACGACGGCCTCGCACTCTTCGACGCCGCGCTCGGCAGCGACCGTCCGATGCTGGCTCCGGTCACACTCGATTTGCCGCAGCTCCGTGCCCGCGCCACCACCGACGGAGTCGCACCGCTGCTGCGCGCGCTGGTCCGGGCACCGAAGCGGCGCGTCGAGCGGGGCGAGGCCGGGCTGGTCGCGGAACTCGAGCGCCTGGACGAGGGGCAGCGCTCGGCGAAGGTGCTCGACCTCGTGCGTGGCCAGGTCGCCGCCGTGCTCGGGCACGCCTCGGGCGAGGCCGTCGAGCCGCACCGGGCGTTCACCGAGCTCGGTTTCGACTCACTGACCGCGGTCGAGCTGCGTAACCGGCTCGGTGCCGCCACCGGCCTGCGGTTGCCCGCGACTCTCGTCTTCGACTACCCGACACCGTTGGCACTGGCCGAGTTCGTGCTGGGCGAGCTGACCGGTGCGCAGGCCGTGGCCGCCGCGTTGGCACCCACGGTCCTCGGCACCGACGAGCCGATCGCGATCGTCGGTATGAGCTGCCGCTACCCGGGCGGGGTCTCGAACCCCGATGAGCTGTGGGAGCTGCTGGTGTCGGGCCGCGACGTGGTCAGCGCCTTCCCTGCCGACCGGGGCTGGGACATGGAGGGAGTGGGCGGTTTCCTCACCGGCGCCGCCGACTTCGATCCCGGATTCTTCGGCATCTCACCCCGCGAAGCGATCGCGATGGACCCCCAGCAGCGGTTGTTGCTGGAGGCGTCCTGGGAGGCCTTCGAACACGCGGGCATCGACCCGCTGGCGTTGCGGGGCAGCCGGACCGGCGTGTTCGCCGGGCTGATGTACCACGACTACGTCGCCCAACTGCAGGGCATCGAGGACACCGAGGGCCACAGCGGCACCGGGAACTCGGGCAGCGTGCTCTCCGGCCGGGTGGCCTACTCGTTCGGGTTCGAGGGCCCGGCGATGACCGTGGACACCGCGTGCTCGTCGTCGCTGGTGGCGCTGCACCTGGCGGTGCAGGCCCTGCGTTCGGGCGAGTGCTCGATGGCACTGGCCGGCGGCGTGACCGTGATGGCCACCCCCGCGACGTTCGTCGACTTCGGGCGCCAGGGCGGCCTTTCCCCCGACGGCCGGTGCAAGTCTTTCTCCGTGTCGGCGGACGGCACGGGCTGGTCCGAGGGCGTGGGCGTGCTGCTGGTGGAGCGGCTGTCCGACGCGCGGCGCCACGGCCACGACGTGCTGGCCGTGGTGCGTGGCTCGGCGGTCAACCAGGACGGCGCCTCGAACGGCCTCACCGCGCCGAACGGTCCCTCGCAGCAGCGGGTGATCATGCAGGCCTTGGCGAACGCCGAACTCGAACGCTCCGAGATCGACGTCGTCGAGGCACACGGAACCGGCACGACCCTCGGTGACCCGATCGAGGCCCAGGCGCTGCTGGCGACCTACGGCCAGGACCGGGACCAGGCGTTGCTGTTGGGCTCGGTGAAATCGAACCTCGGCCACACGCAGGCCGCGGCGGGCGTGGCCGGTGTGATCAAGATGGTCCAGGCCATGCGGCACGGTGAGGTGCCACGAACCCTGCACGTGGGCGAGCCGACGCCGGAGGTGGACTGGTCGTCCGGCGCGGTCGAGCTGGTGACCGACACCGTGCCGTGGCCGCAGTCGGCCCACCCGCGCCGGGCGGGGGTGTCCTCGTTCGGGATCAGCGGCACCAACGCCCACGTGATCGTGGAAGGGTTCTCCCCGGACGAGCCGCCCGCTCCCGAGCCGATGCCGCTGGTGCCGTGGGTGCTGTCGGCGAGGTCCGAGCGAGCGCTGGACGACCAGATCGCCCGCGTTCGCTCGCACGCGGAGGCGCGTGGGCTGCATGCCGTCGACGTCGGGTACTCGTTGAGCGGCCGGTCGGTGTTCGAACACCGTGCGGTGCTGGTCGACGACGGCGTCGTTCGGGGCAGCGTGGTGCCCGGCGGGTCGGCGTTCCTGTTCACGGGGCAGGGTGCGCAGCGGACCGGGATGGGCCAGGAGCTGTATGCGGCCTATCCGGTGTTCGCGGAGGCTTTCGACGCGGTGTGCGCCGAGTTGGACCGCCACCTTGATGCTTCTGTGCGGGACGTGGTGTTCGGTGGTGGTGACCTGCTGAACGAGACGATGTGGGCGCAGGCCGGGCTGTTCGCCATCGAGGTCGCGCTGTTCCGGCTTGTGGAGTCCTGGGGTCTGAGCCCGGACTACGTCCTCGGGCATTCGATTGGTGAGGTCGCTGCTGCGCATGTGGCGGGTGTGTTCGATCTGGTGGATGCGTGTCGGTTGGTGGCGGCTCGGGGTCGGTTGATGCAGGCCCTGCCCACTGGTGGGGTGATGGTGTCGTTGCAGGCCACCGAGGCCGAGGTCGCGCCCTTGCTGTCCGAGGGTGTGTCGCTGGCGGCGGTGAATGGTCCGTCGTCGGTGGTGCTCTCCGGTGACGAGGACGCTGTCACGGCTGTTGTGGACCGGTTCGAGGGTCGTAAGAGCAAGCGGTTGACGGTCAGCCACGCGTTCCATTCCGCGCGGATGGAGCCGATGCTGGACGAGTTCCGCACGGTCGCTGAGGGCCTGTCGTTCGCGGAGCCGACGATTCCGCTGGTGTCCAATGTGACGGGACACCGTGCCGGGCCGGAGCTGGCCACGGCCGAGTACTGGGTGCGGCACGTGCGGGAGACCGTCCGCTTCGCCGAGGGCATGGCCGCACTGACCGAGGCCGGAGTGTCGCGGTTCGTGGAGCTCGGTCCGGACGGCGTGTTGTCGTCGGCCGGGCAGGACTGTGTCCCGGAAGGCGTGTTCGTGCCCGCCCTGCGGCGCGATCGCGACGAGCCCGCGCATCTCGTCCGCGCCGTGGCCGAGGCGTTCGTGTGGGGCGCCGAGGTGACGTGGGCCGACTTCTTCGCCGGGTCGGGAGCGCGGCGGGTGGAGCTGCCGACGTATGCGTTCCAGCACGAGCGCTTCTGGCCGGAGCCCGTGTCGGGACCGGCCGCGGGGTCGCCGGTCGACGCCGAGTTCTGGGACCTCGTGGAACGCGAGGATCTGTCGGCGCTGGCCGAGACGCTCGGCGGCGGCGAGGCCGCGTGGGACACGGTGCTGCCCGCGTTGAGCGCCTGGCGGCAGAGCCGCCGGGAACGTGCGGTGCTGGACTCCTGGCGGTACCGGGTGGTGTGGCGGCCGTGCGCGGTCGCGGAGGCCACCCCTGCCGGTGGTCCGCTGCTGGTGGTCGTTCCGGCCGGACATGTCGACGACCCCACGGTGGCCGCCGTCCTCGCCGGGCTCACCGGTGCCGTGTCGTTCGTGGTGAACGACGACGAGCTGGACCGCGCCGCGTTGACCGCCCGCCTGGAACAGCGGCCGGAACCGGCGGGCGTGGTGTCGTTGCTGGCCCTGGACGAGCGGCCGGTGCCGGGCGTGCCCGCGGTGCCCTCGGGGTTGGCCGGCACGGTGACGCTGGTGCAGGCGTTGGGTGCTGCGGGGATCGCGGCGCCGCTGTGGTGTGTCACGCGCGACGCGGTGGCCGAGGCGGCCGACGAGGTGCCTCACGGCGGCCCGTGGCAGGCGGCGCTGTGGGGGCTCGGGCGCGTGGTCGGCCTGGAACACCCCGATCGCTGGGGTGGCCTGATCGACCTGCCGGAAACGGCGAGCGATCGGGTGCTCGGCGTGCTGGCCGCGGTCATGGCCGGTGGCGCGGGCGACGAGGATCAGCTCGCGATCCGGGAGCGCGGAACGTACGCGCGGCGGCTGACCAGGGCCCCGCTGGGTGAGAACGAGCCGGAGCGGGCGTGGACGCCCCACGGCACGGTGCTGGTGACCGGTGGCACCGGCGCGATCGGCGGTCACCTCGCGAGGTGGCTGGCGGCGCGCGGCGCCGCGCACGTCGTGCTGACGAGCCGCCGGGGTTCGGCCGCGCCCGGTGCCGCGGAGCTGCGCGACGAGCTCGCCGACTCCGGCACGCGCGTGACGTTCGCCGCCTGCGACGTGGCGGACGCCGCCGCGCTGGGCGCGCTGGTGGACGGTCTGCGACAGGACGGCGAGACCATCACGGCGGTGCTGCACGCGGCCGGTGTCGAACGTGCGCAGCCGATCGGCGAGGCCGATGCCGCCTCCCTCGGCGACGTGTTCGAGGCCAAGGTGCTCGGTGCCCGGCACCTCGACGAACTGTTCGCCGAGGACGACCTGGACGCGTTCGTGCTGTTCTCCTCCAACGCCGCCACCTGGGGCAGCGGTGGGCAGGCGGCCTACTCCGCGGCCAACGCCTACCTGGACGGGCTCGCGCGGGACCGGGCGGCCCGCGGTCTCGCGAGCACGTCGGTGGCGTACGGCGTGTGGGGCGGTGGCGGTCTCGCGGCGGGTGACGCCGCCGACGAGCTGCGGCGGCGGGGCCTGCCCGCGATGGACCCGGCGATCGCGATCAGCGCGCTGCACGAGGCGGTCAGCCACGGTGAGACGTGCCTCTCGGTCACCGACGTCGATTGGGACCGGTTCGTGCCCGCCTTCACCTCGGCACGGTCCCGGCCGTTGATCGAGGATCTGCCGGAGGTGCGGCGTGTCCTCGCGGAGCGGGAACGTGCCGACGCCGCGGCGGGCGAAGCCGGATCGGCCCTGCGGGGGCGGCTCGCCGGGCTGTCGACGGCCGACCAGGAACGCATGCTGCGGGATCTCGTCCGCACGGAGGCCGCCGACGTCCTCGGCCACGGCTCCGCCGAGCCGGTCCGCGCCGACCGTCCGTTCCGGGAACTCGGATTCGACTCCCTGACCGCGGTCGAGTTGCGGACCCGCCTCAACAGGGCCACGGGCCTGCTGCTGCCCACCACACTGGTCTTCGACTACCCGAGCCCGGAGGAACTCGCCGCCCACCTGCGCGTCGAGCTGCTCGGCCTCGCGGACACCGGACCCGTGGTCGCCGCCGTCCACGACCCGGCCGACCGCGACGACCCGATCGCGATCGTCGCCATGAGCTGCCGCTACCCGGGCGGCGTGAACTCGCCCGAACAGCTGTGGGATCTCGTGCGGGACGGGGTGGACGGCATCTCGGCCTTCCCCACCGATCGCGGATGGGACAACCCCCTGTTCGGCGGCGACGGTTCACTGACGGGAGAGGGCGGGTTCCTGCACGACGCGGGCGACTTCGACCCGTCGCTGTTCGGGATCTCGCCGCGCGAGGCGCTTGGCATGGACCCGCAGCAGCGGCTCCTGCTCGAGGTGACGTGGGAGACCTTCGAACGCGCGGGCATCGACCCTGCCGCGACCCGCGGTTCCGACGTCGGCGTGTTCGTCGGCGCCGCCCCCTCGGGGTACGGCAACCCGCCGCAGCAACTGTCCGAGGACGTCCAGGGGCACCTGCTGACCGGCACCGCGAACAGCGTCGTCTCCGGCAGGCTCGCCTACACCTTCGGGCTCGAAGGACCCGCCGTCACGGTCGACACCGCGTGTTCGTCGTCGCTGGTCGCGTTCCACTGGGCGATCCGCTCCGTGCTGTCCGGCGAGTGCGGGATGGCGCTGGCCGGCGGCGTGACCGTGATGGCGAACCCGCGCACCTTCTCGGCGTTCGACCGGCAGGGCGGCCTGGCCGCCGATGGCCGGTGCAAGTCCTTCTCGGACGCCGCCGACGGTGCGGGCTGGTCCGAGGGCGTGGGCATGGTGCTCATCGAACGACTCTCGGACGCGCGCCGCAACGGGCACGACGTACTGGCGGTCGTGCGGGGTTCGGCGGTGAACCAGGACGGCGCGTCGAACGGGCTGACGGCCCCGAACGGGCCGTCGCAGCGCCGGGTGATCCGGCAGGCGCTGGCCAACGCCGGTCTGTCGGCCGGGGACGTCGACGTCGTGGAGGCCCACGGCACGGGAACGCGGCTCGGCGACCCGATCGAGGCGCAGGCCCTGCTGGCGACCTACGGCCGGGACCGTGCCGCGGACCGGCCGCTGTGGCTGGGGTCGATCAAGTCGAACATCGGTCACACCCAGTCGGCCGCCGGTGTCGCCGGCGTGATCAAGATGGTGGAGGCCATGCGACACGGCGTGCTGCCGAAAACGCTGCACGCCGACCAGCCGTCGTCGCATGTGGACTGGTCGTCCGGTGCCGTGTCGCTGCTGACCGACAGCGTCGAATGGCCTGCCGAGGGCAGGCCACGGCGCGCCGCGGTGTCGTCGTTCGGGATGAGCGGGACGAACGCGCATGTGATCGTGGAGCAGGCGCCGGAGTTCGTGGCGGAGCAGGCCGTGGAGGCCGAGCCGGTGCTGAGCGCCGACGCGGGCGTGTGGGTCGTGTCGGGGCGCTCGGAACAGGCGTTGCGCGCGCAGGCGGGACGCCTGCGGTCGTTCGTGGCGCAGCGCCACCCCGGCGTCGAGGACGTGGGTTTCTCACTGGCGACCTCGCGGGCGGGGCTGGAGTATCGCGCGACGGTGGTCGGTTCCGGCGTGGAGCTGGAGCGCGGGCTGAACGCGGTGGCCGACGGTGTGCCGTCGGCGAACGTGGTGTCGGCGGTGGCCGAAGGCGGCGCGTCCCGCCCGGTTCTGGTGTTCCCCGGACAGGGTGCGCAGTGGGTGGGGATGGGTCGTGGGCTGTTGTCCGCGTCTGGAGTGTTCGCGGAGTGGATGGGCCGGTGTGGTGCGGCGCTGGCGCCGTACGTGGACTGGGATCTGCTCGAGGTGCTGGGCGACGAGGAGTCGCTGTCCCGGGTGGACGTGGTGCAGCCGGCGTTGTGGGCGGTGATGGTGTCGCTGGCCGAGCTGTGGCGTGCGGTCGGGATCGAACCGGCGGGCGTGATGGGGCATTCGCAGGGTGAGATCGCCGCCGCTGTCGTGGCCGGTGGGCTGTCGTTGGAGGACGGCGCGCGGGTCGTTGCTTTGCGTAGTCGCGCGTTGCGGCGGTTGGCCGGTGCCGGGGGCATGGTGTCGGTGGCCGCGTCCGAGTCCGAGGTGGCCGCCCGGCTGCGGGATGGATTGTCGATCGCGGCGGTCAACGGACCGGGCTCTGTCGTGGTCTCCGGAGCGCCCGAGGCGCTGGATGCCCTGCTGGCGGAGTGTGAGAGCGACGGTGTCCGCGCCCGCCGGGTCGCGGTGGATTACGCCTCTCACTCCGAGCAGGTCGATGGTCTGGAGGCCGAGCTCGCTGAGGCTTTGGCGCCGATCAAGCTGGTGTCGGCCGAGGTCGCGGTGTATTCCACGCTGACCGGGCGGGCGTTGGACACGGCCGAGATGGATGCCGGGTACTGGTTCCGGAATCTGCGCAACCCGGTGCGGTTCGACGACGCCACACGGAGCGCGATCGCCCAGGGGAACCGGACGTTCCTGGAAGTCAGCCCGCATCCGGTGCTGACGATGAGCATCCAGGAACACCCCGACGCCGTCGCTCTGGAAACCCTGCGCCGCGACGAGGACGAACCACACCGGTTCCTCACCGCGATCGCCCAGGCACACGCGCACGGTGTGGCCCTCGACTGGCGTGCCCTGTATCCGGGGGCGCGCCGGGTCGAGCTGCCGACGTACGCCTTCCAGCACCAGCGTTTCTGGCCGGAGTCCGTTGCCGCCTCCGAGGCGGTCGCGGCCGAGGACGGGCCGTTCTGGGACAGCGTCGAGCAGGGTGATGCCGCGCAGCTCGCGGACGCGCTGGCCGTGGACGAGGCGGCGCTGGCGACGGTGCTGCCCGCGTTGTCGCGATACCGGCAGGCGCGTCGTGCCCGCTCGGCGGTCGATTCGTGGCGGTACCGGATCAGCTGGAAGCCGGTCACGCTCACCGCGGGGACACCGGACGGGCGCTGGCTGGTGGTCGTCGCCGAGACCCAGGCCGACCACCCCGTGGTCACGCGGGTCGTCGAGGCCCTGCCCCAGTCCACCGTTCTCACCGTCGACACCGGCGGCGCCGACCGCGCCACCCTCGCCGGCCTGCTCGACGACAGCACCGATCTCGCCGGGGTGGCGTCGCTCCTCGGCGTCGAGGACGACACCGATGCCGGAAACCCGGTTCCCGCCGGACTCGGCACCACCGTGCTGCTGGCCCAGGCACTCGTCGACGCCGGTACGTCGGTCCCGCTGTGGATGGTGACCAGCGGTGCGACCGGCGAGGCCCCGTCGCCAGGGCAGGCCGCGTACTGGGGTCTCGGCCGGGTGCTGGCACTGGAACAGCCGCAGTTGTGGGGCGGGTTGGTCGACCTGCCCGCCGCGGCGTCCGACGATGCCGTGGCACGGCTGGCCGCTGTGCTCGCCGGGGGCGCGGGTGTGGAGGACCAGCTGGCGATCCGCGACCGTGGCACGGTCGCTCGCAGGCTCGTGCGGCACCCGCTGGGGGAACGCGGCCCGGACGGGGACTGGACCCCCCGGGGCACCGTGCTCGTCACCGGCGGCACCGGCGCGATCGGGCGTCACCTGGCCCGGTGGCTGGCGGAGCACGAGGCCGACCACGTGGTCCTGCTCGGCAGGAAGGGGCCGGACGCGCCCGGCATGTCCGACCTGAGCGCCGAACTCGTCACGAGCGGAACCCGGCTCACGGCGGTGGCCTGCGACGTCACCGACTTCGCCTCGTTGCGAACCGTGGTGGACGACCTGCGCGACGCGGGCGAGACGATCACTGCCGTCCTGCACGCCGCGGGCGCGGGACAGAACAACCCCTTCACCGACCTCACGCTCGCCGAACTCGACGACGTCCTCAGCGCGAAGGTGCTCGGCGCGCACCACCTCGACCGGATCTTCGGTGCGGACGCCGACCTCGACGCCTTCGTCCTCTTCTCCTCCAACGCCGCCACCTGGGGCAGCGGCGGGCAGGCGGGCTACGCGGCCGCCAACGCCTACCTCGACGCCCTGGCCGAGCGACGCAGCGCGGCGGGCAAGCCCGCGACCTCGATCGCCTGGGCGGGCTGGCAGGGCGACGGGATGTCCGGCGGCGACGCCGGAACCAGGCTGCGCAAGCGGGGCCTTCCCCCGATGGACCCCGCGCTGGCGCTCACCGCGCTGCGCGAGGCGGTCGGAGCGGGTGAGGTGTGCCTCGCCGTCGCCGACGTCGACTGGGACCGGTTCGTCCCCGCCTTCACACTGGCCCGGCCACGGCCACTGCTCGACGACATCGCCGACGTCCGGCGCGTCCTCGCCGAGCAGGAACGATCGGCCACCGACACCGGTGCGGGCGGATCGGAACTGCGCGGCAGGCTGGCCGGACTCTCGCCGTCCCAGCAGGAACGGCTCCTGGTGGATTTGGTGCGCGCCGAGGCCGCCGTCGTGCTCGGCCATTCCGACGGCAACGCCGTGCCACCGAACCGGGCACTGCGGGAACTCGGCTTCGACTCGCTGACCGCGGTCGACCTGCGAACCCGGCTCAACGCGGCCACCGGACTGCGCCTGCCCGCCACCATCGCCTTCGACCACCCGACGGTCACCGCGCTCGCCGCCCGAATCCTCGCCGACCTCACCGGGGCCGAGCAGGACACGCCGGCACCGCACTCCGCCGGGGTCGCGCCGGACGACGATCCGATCGCCATCGTGGGCATGAGCTGCCGCTTCCCCGGTGGAGTCAGCTCGCCGGAGCAACTGTGGGACCTCGTGGCGGGCGGTGTGGACGCCGTGGGCGGGTTCCCGACCGAACGTGGCTGGGTGTCCGACTTCTACAGCGCGGACGGGGAGCGTGAGGGAACCTCGTACACCAACCAGGGCGCGTTCCTCTACGACGCGGGCGACTTCGATCCGTCGCTGTTCGGGATCTCGCCGCGCGAGGCGCTGAGCATGGACCCGCAGCAGCGGCTGCTGCTCGAAACCACCTGGGAACTGTTCGAACGCGCGGGCATCGACCCCCTGTCCCTGCAGGGCACCCCGACCGGCGTGTTCACCGGCACGAACGGCCAGGACTACGCCACCGCGCTCCTGCTCGCAGGCGGGACGAGCGCGGCCAACGTCACCAGCAACGCGGCGAGCGTCGTGTCGGGCCGTCTGTCCTACACCTTCGGACTCGAAGGGCCCGCCGTCACGATCGACACCGGCTGCTCCTCGTCGCTCGTCGCGCTGCACTGGGCCGCGCAGGCGCTGCGGCAGGGCGAATGCACGCTCGCGGTCGCCGGTGGGGTGACCGTCATGGCGACACCCGCAGCCTTCATCGAGTTCAGCAGGCAGCGAGGGCTGGCCGCCGACGGGCGGTGCAAGTCGTTCGCCGACGCCGCCGACGGCACCGGCTGGGGCGAGGGCGTCGGCCTGCTCCTCGTGGAGCGGCTCTCGGACGCGCGGCGCAACGGGCACGACGTGCTGGCGATCGTGCGCGGATCGGCGGTCAACCAGGACGGCGCGTCGAACGGGCTGACCGCTCCGAACGGGCCGTCGCAGCGTCGCGTGATCCGGCAGGCGCTCGCCAACGCCGGACTCTCCACGGAGGACGTCGACGCCGTCGAGGCGCACGGCACGGGAACGCGGCTCGGTGACCCGATCGAGGCCCAGGCCCTGCTTGAGACCTACGGTCGCGACCGCGCCGCCGACCGGCCGCTGTGGCTGGGTTCGATCAAGTCGAACATCGGTCACACGCAGGCCGCCGCGGGCGCGGCGGGCGTGATCAAGATGGTCCAGGCGATGCGACACGGCGTGCTGCCCCAGACGTTGCACGTCGACCAGCCGACGTCGCATGTGGACTGGTCTGCCGGTGGCGTGTCGCTGCTGACCGACCGCGTCGAGTGGCCCGACGGCGACAGGCCGCGCCGCGCCGGAATCTCGTCGTTCGGCGTCAGCGGGACGAACGCGCATGTGCTGGTGGAGCAGGCGCCGGAGGCGGAGCTCGTGGTCGAGTCGTCGGTGGTGGATCCGATGGCGAAGTCGGTGGAGCCGGTCGAGCCGGTGGTGTCTGGTTCGGTGGGTGTGTGGGTGGTGTCGGGTCGGTCGGAGTTGGCGTTGCGTGGGCAGGCGGCGCGGTTGCGGTCGTTTGTGTCGCAGGGCGAACCCGGCGTCGAGGACGTGGGTTTCTCGCTCGCGACCTCGCGCGCGGCGTTGGAGTATCGGGCGGCGGTGGTGGGTTCGAGCGCGGAGTTGGAGCGTGGGTTGGGTGCGGTGGCTGAGGGTGTGGTGTCGGGGAATGTGGTGTCGGGGTTGGTGGAGGGTGGTGTGGTGTCGCCGGTGTTGGTGTTTCCGGGGCAGGGTGCGCAGTGGGTGGGGATGGGTCGTGGGTTGGTGGCGGAGTCTGAGGTGTTCGCGGGGTGGATGGGTCGGTGTGGTGCGGCGTTGGCGCCGTTTGTGGAGTGGGATCTGCTGGAGGTGTTGGGTGATGAGGAGTTGTTGGCTCGGGTTGATGTGGTGCAGCCGGTGTTGTGGGCGGTGATGGTGTCGTTGGCGGAGTTGTGGCGTGCGGTGGGTGTGGAGCCTGCGGGTGTGATCGGTCATTCGCAGGGTGAGATCGCGGCGGCTGTGGTGGCGGGTGGTTTGTCGTTGGAGGACGGCGCGCGGGTGGTGGCGTTGCGTAGTCGGGCGTTGCGGCGGTTGGCTGGTGCTGGGGGCATGGTGTCGGTGGCGGCGTCGGAGGCGGAGGTGGCCGCCCGGCTGCGGGATGGGTTGTCGATCGCGGCGGTCAACGGGCCCGGATCGGTGGTGGTCTCGGGTACGCCGGAGGCGCTGGACGCGCTGCTCGCTGAGTGCGAAGGCGACGGTGTTCGGGCCCGCCGGGTGGCGGTGGATTACGCCTCTCATTCCGAGCAGGTGGATGTTCTCGAAGCCGAACTCGCTGAGGCTTTGGCGTCGATCAGGCCGGTGTCGGCCGAGGTGGCGGTGTATTCCACGTTGACTGGGCGGGCGTTGGACACGGCGGAGATGGATGCGGGGTACTGGTTCCGGAATCTGCGGAATCCGGTGCGGTTCGATGAGGCGACGCGGTCGGCGATCGGTGAGGGTCACCGGATGTTCCTTGAGGTGAGTCCGCATGCGGTGTTGACGATGAGTCTTCAGGAGCATTCTGAGGTTGTGGCGTTGGATACGTTGCGGCGAGGGGAGGAGGAGTCGCGCCGGTTTATGACGGCGGTGGCGGCGGCTCACGTGCATGGTGTGGCGGTCGACTGGCATGCTGTGTATCCGGGGGCGCGCCGGGTTGATTTGCCGACGTATGCCTTCCAGCACCAACGCTTCTGGCCCGAAGGCGAAGCGCCCTCGCAGAACACGGAGCCGAGCGCGGACGCTGACTTCTGGAACGCCGTCGAACGCTCGGATCTGGCCGAGCTCACCGGAACGCTCGACCTCGACGTCAACGCCGAAGAAGCACTGACCACAGTGCTTCCCGCCCTGGCCCAATGGCGCCAACGACGGGACAGGCAGTCCACGATGGACAACTGGCGCTACCGGGTCGAGTGGAAACCGGTCGTCGCGGACACCACGCCGGTGCTGACCGGGACCTGGATTCTCGCCGTGCCTGCCGGGTACGCCGACGAAGCCATGCTCGACGCCTGCGCCAAGGCACTGTCCAGCCACGGGGCCACAACGCTCACCATCGCGATCGACGCGACCCGAGAGGACGCGCTGACCATCGCCGACCACCTCCTCGACCTGGTCCCCGAAGGACCACCGGTCGCCGGAGTGCTGTCACTGCTCTCCCTGGACGAACAGCCGCACCCGACTCACGAACACCTGCCCGCAGGGCTGTTCGGGTGCCTCAACCTCATCCAGGCCGCGATCGAGGCCGAACTCGCCGCGCCCATCTGGTTCGCCACCCAGGGCGCCGTGTCGATCTACGACGCGGACCCGCTCACCCACCCCGAGCAGGCCCAGACCTGGGGCATGGCCCGCGTGGCCGCCCTCGAACTGCCGGACCACTGGGGCGGGTTGGTCGATCTGCCCGAGACCGTGGACGGCGACGTGCTCACCCGGCTCGCCGGGGTGCTCGCGCAGACCGGTGGCGAGGACCAGGTCGCCGTCCGGCAGGCCGGCGTCTTCGCCAGCCGCCTCACACCGGCACCGCTGGGCACCAGCAAGCCCGCACGAGCGTGGAAACCCAGGGGCACCGTGCTCGTCACCGGCGGCACCGGAGCACTCGGCGGGCAGGTCGCACGCTGGCTCGCGTCGATCGGAGCCGAGCACCTCGTGCTGGCCAGCCGCAGCGGCATCGACGCGCCGGGAGCCACGGAACTGGCCGACGAGCTCACCGCCCTCGGCAGCAGGGTCAGCGTCGAGAGCTGCGACGTCGCGGATCGCGACAGCGTCGCCGACCTCGTCCAGCGCCTCGCCGAGGCGGGCGATCCGATCCGCTCCGTCATGCACACCGCGGGCATCGGAGGACTCGCCCCGGTCGCCGGATCAGGCGTCGGCGAGTTCGGCTACATCGCCACCGGAAAGGTCGCGGGCGCGCGGCACCTGGACGAGCTCCTCGATCCCGCCGAGCTCGACGCGGTCGTGTACTTCTCGTCCATCGCCGCCGTGTGGGGCGTCGGCGATCACGGCGCCTACGCCGCGGCCAACGCCTATCTCGACGCGTTCGCCAGGCAGCGCCGTGCTCAGGGTGTCCCGGTGCTATCCGTCGCGTGGGGGCCGTGGGCGGCGGGCGGCATGGTCCGCGACGAGGAGACCGAACAGCGACTGCGGCGCCAGGGCGTTCCCCTGCTCGTGCCCGAACAGGCCGTGCTCGCGCTGGGCCTGGCACTCGACAACGACGACGCGGAGATCGCGATCGCCGACGTCGACTGGGCACGCTTCGTGCCGATCTTCACGTCGGCGCGGGCCCGTCCGCTCATCGAGGACGTGCCCGAGGTGCGGGCGCTCGTCGCGTCGGAAACCACGACCGACGCCGACGCGAGGGAGGCGCCCACCGCGCTGCGGGCCGAGCTCACCGACCTCCCCGACGACGACCGCGACCACGTGGTGCTCGACATCGTGCGCGCGCACGCCGCCGCCGTGCTCGGCCACGACTCGGCCGACGACGTCGAGTCGGGCCGGGCGTTCCGCGACTTCGGGTTCGACTCGGTCACCGCCGTCGAGCTCCGCAACCGGCTCGCCGGGGCGACCGGCCTGCGGCTGCCCGCGACGCTGGTGTTCGACCACCCCACCCCCACCGAGCTGGCCGCGCACCTGAAGGCGGAGGTCATGCAGGAGCAGGTGGAGGCGGACCTGCCCGACCCGGCCGAGTTCGAACGCCTGGAAGCCGCGCTGGCGCAACGCGCCCACGACGACGTCGACCGCGTGCGCGTGGTGATGCGGCTCGAATCGCTGCTGTCCCGGCTCGGCGCGAAGCAGGAGACCTCGGCGGGCGGGCCGGGCGTGTCGGACCAGCTGAGTACCGCGAGCAACGACGAGCTGTTCGACCTGATCGACAAGGACCTGGGGATCTCGTGATGCGAACGGCGGCCATCCCACACTTCGGACTGGAACGGGTATTGCATGTCGGATGAACAGAAGCTTCGCGACTACCTCACACGTGTTGTCGCCGAGCTCCAGCAGACTCGGGAACGCCTGCGTGCGGCGTCGGCCCAGGAGCCGGAGCCGGTCGCGATCGTCGCGATGAGCTGCCGCTACCCCGGAGACGTGACGACGCCGGAAGAACTGTGGGAGTTGCTCGCCGACGGCACCGATGCCGTGACCGAGTTCCCCGCCGACCGGGGCTGGGATCTCGACGCCCTCTACGACCCGGAGCCGGGCAAGCCGGGGAAGGTCTACGCGACCGAGGGCGGGTTCCTCCACGACGCACCCCAGTTCGACGCGGGCTTCTTCGGCATCTCACCGCGCGAGGCGGTGGCGATGGACCCGCAGCAGCGCCTGCTCCTGGAGACGTCGTGGGAGGCGTTCGAGCGGGCGGGCATCCCCTCGGAGCAGGTGCGCGGCAGCTCCACCGGGGTGTTCGTCGGCGCGTCGACCCAGGGCTACGGCATGCCCGAGGGCTCGTCCGGCTCCGAAGGACACGTCCTCACCGGCAACGTCACCTCCGTGCTGTCCGGGCGGGTCGCCTACACGTTCGACCTCGACGGGCCCGCCGTCACCATCGACACCGCGTGCTCGTCGTCGCTGGTGGCGCTGCATCTCGCGGTGCAGGCGCTGCGCAACGGTGAGTGCTCCATGGCACTGGCTGGCGGCAGCACCGTCATGGCGGGGCCCGGCGGGCTTCTCGAATTCGCCCGGCAGCGCGGCCTCGCCCGCGACGGCCGGTGCAAGGCCTACTCCGACTCGGCCGACGGCATGGGCATGGCCGAAGGCGTCGGCGTGCTGCTCGTCGAACGCCTGTCCGACGCGCGCGCCAACGGCCACCCGGTGCTCGCCGTCGTCCGCGGGTCCGCGGTGAACTCGGACGGCGCGTCGAACGGGCTGACCGCGCCGAACGGGCCGTCGCAGCAGCAGGTGATCCGGCAGGCGCTGGCCAACGCGCGGCTCAGCGTCGACCAGGTCGACGTCGTCGAAGGCCATGGGACGGGCACCGAGCTGGGTGACCCGATCGAGGCACAGGCCCTGCTGGCGACCTACGGCAGGAACCGGGAGCGCCCGCTGTGGCTCGGCTCGGTGAAGTCCAACATCGGGCACACCCAGGCCGCCGCCGGTGTCGCCGGTGTGATGAAGATGGTGCTCGCCCTCCAGCACGGTGTGCTGCCGAGGACGCTGCACGCCGACGTGCCGTCGTCCGAGGTCGACTGGTCGACGGGCTCGGTCTCGTTGCTGACCGAGCCGGTGCCGTGGCCGGACACCGGCGAGCCCCGCAGGGCCGCGGTGTCGTCGTTCGGGATCAGCGGGACCAACGCGCACGTGGTCGTGGAGTCGGCCCCCGCTGAGGAACCCGTCGCGCGACCGGCGCGGCAGACGCTGCCGGTCGTTCCCTGGGTGCTGTCGGCGAAGTCCCGGGAAGGTCTCGACGCGCAGGCGGACAAGCTCAAGTCCTATCTGGACAGAATCGGCACGGAGGACGCCGGCGCCGTTGATCCGGTGGACGTCGGCTACTCGCTGGCAGCGACCAGGACCGCGTTGAGCCACCGGGCTGTGGTGTTGGATTCGGCTGGTTTGGTGGGGTTGTCGTCGGGTGTGGTGCGGGGTGTTGTGGGTGAGGGCAAGGTGGGGTTCTTGTTCTCTGGTCAGGGTGCGCAGCGTGTGGGGATGGGGCGTGGGTTGTATGAGGCGTTTCCGGTGTTTGCGGGGGTGTTTGATGAGGTGTGTGGTGAGTTGGATGGGGTTGTGGGTGGTTCGGTGAGGGAGGTTGTGTTTGGGGGTGGTGATGGTTTGTTGGATGACACGTTGTTTACGCAGGTGGGGTTGTTTGCGTTTGAGGTGGCGTTGTTTCGGTTGGTGGAGTCGTGGGGTGTGGTGCCGGATTATGTGTTGGGTCATTCGGTGGGTGAGGTCGCGGCTGCGCATTGTGTGGGTGTGTTGTCGTTGCGGGATGCGTGTGTGTTGGTGGGGGCGCGGGGTCGGTTGATGTCGGGGTTGGCTTCGGGTGGGGTGATGGTGGCGTTGGAGGCGTCGGAGGCCGAGGTGGTGCCGTGGTTGTCGGAGGGTGTGTCGTTGGCGGCGGTGAATGGTGTGGGTTCGGTGGTGTTGTCGGGTGATGAGGATGCGGTGTCGGCGGTGTTGGTGGGGTTTGAGGGGCGGAGGCATCGGCGGTTGCGGGTGAGTCATGCGTTTCATTCGGCTCGGATGGAGCCGATGTTGGGTGAGTTTTCTTCGGTGGTGGAGGGGTTGGAGTTTTCGGCGCCTCGGGTTCCGGTGGTGTCGTCTGTGTCGGGTGGTGTGGTGTCGGGGGAGTGGTGTGATCCGGGGTATTGGGTGCGGCAGGTGCGTGAGACGGTGCGGTTTGCTGCTGGGGTGGAGTGTTTGGTGTCTCGTGGTGTGGTGCGGTGTGTGGAGATCGGGCCGGACGCGGTCCTCACCCCCATGGCCGCCGACCAGGTCGAGGTCATTCCGGCACTGCGCGACGGCAAGGACGAGCCCCGGAGCCTGATGGCCGCGCTGGCCGAGGTTTGGGTGCGCGGTTCGCGGGTCGACTGGGCGGCGTACTTCGACGGCGTGGGCGCGCGTTCGGTCGAGCTGCCCACGTATGCGTTCCAGCGAGAGCGGTACTGGCCCGTCGTCGAGGCGCCCGACGGTGACGGCACGGGTGCTGAGCAGCTCTCCGCCGACGACGCGCGGTTCTGGGCCGCCGTCGAGCGGGGTGATGTGGCCGCGCTCGCCGAGGACGTGGAGGTGTCGGAGGACGAACCGCTGAAGGCCGTGTTGCCGAAGCTGTCGTCGTGGCGCCGGAAGCGGCATCAACTGTCTGTTGTGGATGGCTGGCGCTACGCGGCGGACTGGCGCAGGCTGGCCGGCGTCTCCGGCGGTTCCGTCGGCGGATCGTGGCTCGTGGTGAGCTCGGCGGGACAGCAGGAGCATCCGCTGGTGACGGCACTGCGGGCGCGCGGGGCGCGGGTCGTGCCGGTGACCGTGGACGAGGGGCTGGACCGGACGGGCCTGGCCGGGCTGCTGGAGTCCAGCGCTGCCGAGCACCCGGATCTGGCGGGTGTGGTGTCGCTGCTCGCCCTGGCCGAGGAGCCCGTGGCGGGCGCCGAGGTGCTGCCCGCGGGCCTCGCGGGCACGCTGTTGCTGGCGCAGGCCATGGACGACGTGGCGCTGTCGGCACCCTTGTGGTGTGTCACGTGCGGCGCGGTGTCGGTCAACCGGGCCGATGCGCTGACGAGTGTCGTGCAGTCCCAGGTGTGGGGCCTCGGCCGGGTGGTGGGCCTGGAGCAGCCACAGCGGTGGGGCGGACTGCTGGACCTTCCCGGCGACCCCGACGAGCGGGCTCTCGACCGGGCCTGCGGTGTGCTCGGTGGTGCCGAGGACCAGGTGGCGGTGCGGTCGTCCGGCGTCTACGTGCGCCGCGTCGTCGAGGCGCCCGCGAACACGGTCGAGCCGATCGCGTTGCGGGGCACCGTGCTGATCACCGGCGGTACCGGGGCGCTGGCGGCCCGGGTCGCGAGGTGGGCGGTGGCTCAGGGCGCGGACCGGGTCGTACTGGTCAGCCGTCGCGGAGCCGACGCTCCCGGCGCGACCGAGCTGTGCGCGGAGCTGGAGGCTTCCGGGGCGCGGGCCGAGGTCGTCTCCTGCGACGTCACCGACCGTGCGGCGCTGGCGAGTCTCGCGAGTGGCCTTGAGGCCGAAGGTGAGCGAGTGCGCGCGGTCGTGCACACGGCCGGTGTCGGACAGCTGACGCCGTTGAGCGAGGTCACGGTCGAGGAGTTCGTCCACGTGCTGCACGCGAAGGTGCTCGGCGCGGCGAACCTCGACGCGGTCTTCGGCGAGCACACGCTGGACGCGTTCGTGCTGTTCTCCTCGATCTCCAGCATCTGGGGTAGCGGGTTGCAGGGGGCCTACGCGGCGGCGAACGCCTATCTGGATGCCTTGGCGCAGCAGCGCAGGCAGCGCGGTCTCGTCGCGACCGCGGTCGCGTGGGGGCCGTGGGCCGACGGCGGTATGGCGGCGGGACACGCGGGTGAGCACCTGCTCCGCCAGGGCCTTCCCGCGATGGCTCCCGAGCTGGCGGTCATCGCGATGCACCGGGCGATCAGTGGTGCCGCGCCGGTCGTCGCGGTGGCCGATGTGGACTGGTCCCGCTTCGCTCCCGCCTTCTCCTCCGCGCGGGCGTGGCCGCTGTTCGACGAGCTGCCGGAGGCCAGCGCGGCGCTGGAGGGCACCGGCGAGGCCGACCAGGACGGCGAGCAGTCCTCCGCGCTCCACACCCGGCTGGCGGGGATGACGGCCGAGGACCGGCACGAGCATCTGCTCGAGCTGGTCCGTACCGAGGCCGCCGGCGTGCTGGGGCACTCGTCGATCACCGCCGTCGAGCCCGGCCAGGCGTTCCGTGAGCTGGGTTTCGACTCGCTCACCGCCGTCGAACTGCGCGGCAAGCTCACCGCCGCGACCGGACTGGCCCTGCCCGCCACCCTCGTGTTCGACTACCCGACCCCGGCCGTGGTGGCCGAACACCTGCGGTCGCTGCTGTTCGGCGAGGACCCCGCCACGCTGCCCGCCACGCTGCCCGCCACCGTCACGACGCGCGGCGCGGACGACGACCCGATCGCGATCGTCGCGATGAGCTGCCGCTACCCGGGCGGCGTCGCGTCACCCGAGGATCTGTGGCGGCTGGTGTCCTCGGGCGGGGACGCGGTGACCGGATTCCCCTCGGACCGGGGCTGGGACCTCGAACGGCTGTTCAGCGACGACCCCGAGCAGCCGGGCACGTCGTACTGCCGCGAGGGCGGCTTCGTCGACGGCGCGACCGAGTTCGACGCCGACTTCTTCGGCATCTCGCCCCGGGAGGCGCTGGCGATGGACCCGCAGCAGCGGGTGCTGCTGGAAGCCACCTGGGAGGTCTTCGAACGCGCGGGCATCGCCCCCTCGTCGAACGAGGGCGCTCCCGTCGGCGTGTTCATCGGAACCAACGGGCACGACTACCAGAACCTTCTGGCCATGTCGCCCGAGGCGCTGGAAGGTCACCTCGGCACCGGCAACGCCGCGAGCGTCGTCTCCGGGCGCGTGTCCTATGCCTTCGGTCTCCAGGGGCCCGCCCTCACCGTCGACACCGCGTGCTCGTCGTCGCTGGTCGCGCTGCACCTCGCGGCCCAGGCGCTGCGCGCGGGCGAGTGCTCCATGGCGCTCGCGGGCGGCGTGACCGTCATGGCGACGCCCTCCACCTTCGTCGACTTCAGCAGGCAGCGCGGACTGGCCACCGACGGCCGGTGCAAGTCCTTCGGCGGCGCGGCGGACGGCACCGGGTGGGCGGAAGGCGTCGGCGTGCTGCTCGTCGAGCGGCTGTCCGACGCGCGCCGGAACGGGCATCCCGTGCTGGCCGTGCTCCGCGGCTCGGCGGTGAACTCGGACGGCGCGTCGAACGGGCTGACCGCGCCGAACGGGCCGTCGCAGCAGCGGGTGATCCGGCAGGCGCTCGCCGACGCGGGACTCTCCGCGTCCGAGGTGGACGCCGTCGAGGGGCACGGCACCGGCACCGTGCTCGGCGATCCGATCGAGGCGCAGGCCGTACTCGCGACCTACGGCCAGGACCGGCCCGACGACCGGCCTCCGCTGTGGCTGGGTTCGTTGAAGTCCAACATGGGGCATGCCCAGGCCGCCGCCGGGGTCGGCGGCGTGATCAAACTGGTGCTGTCGATGCGGAACGGCATGCTGCCCCGCAGCCTGCACATCGATGAGCCGACGCCGCACGTGGACTGGTCCGCCGGTGCCGTGTCGCTGCTGACCGAGGCCGTGCCGTGGCCGGAGACCGGGACACCGCGCAGGGCCGCCGTGTCGTCGTTCGGGGTGAGTGGCACCAACGCGCACGTGATCCTCGAATCGGTGCCCGACGAGCAGGCCGAGCCCGTCCCGGCGGCGCGGGAACTGCCCGTCGTGCCGTGGCTGCTGTCGGCGAGGACGCCCGCCGCGCTCAGCGCGCAGGCCGAATCCCTCGCGCGGCAGGTGGATTCCTACCCCGAGGACCTGCGCCCTGCCCGCGCCGACATCGGCTACTCGCTGGCGACCGGCCGGGACGCGCTGTCGCATCGTGCCGTCGTGTTCGACGCGGCAGATCTCGTCGAACTCGGCACCTCGCCGCACGTCGTCCGTGGCACCGTCGAACCGGGCAAGCTCGCCTTCGCGTTCTCGGGTCAGGGCGCGCAGCGGACCGGGATGGGCCGTGAGCTGTATGCGGCTTTCCCGGTGTTCGCGGACACTTTCGACGCGGTGTGCGGTGAGTTGGACCGGCACCTTGAGGTGTCGGTGCGGGAGGTGGTCTTCGGTGGGGACGAGCGCGTTCACGAGACGATGTGGGCGCAGGCCGGGCTGTTCGCCGTCGAGGTGGCGTTGTTCCGGCTCGTCGAGTCCTGGGGTGTGAACCCGGACTTCGTGGTCGGGCATTCGATCGGTGAGATCGCCGCCGCGCATGTGGCTGGTGTGCTCGACCTGGTGGATGCGTGCCGGTTGGTGGCGGCGCGGGGTCGGTTGATGCAGGCCCTGCCCACTGGTGGGGTGATGGTGTCGTTGCAGGCGACCGAGGATGAGGTCGCCCCCTTGCTGTCGGACGGGGTGTCGTTGGCGGCGGTGAATGGTCCGTCGTCGGTGGTGCTCTCCGGTGACGGCGATGCGGTCACGGCTGTGGTTGCGCAGTTCGAGGACCGCAAGCAGAAGCGGTTGACGGTGAGTCATGCGTTCCATTCGGCGCGGATGGAGCCGATGCTGGACGAGTTCCGCACCGTCGCCGAGGGCCTGTCGTTCGCGGAGGCGGGTGTGTCGGCGGTGTCCACGGTGACGGGGCACCAGGTCCTTCAGGAGTGGCGTGAGCCGGAGTACTGGGTGCGGCAGGTCCGCGAGCCGGTGCGCTTCGCCGACGCCGTGTCCACGCTGCGCGAACACGGCGCCACCACCATCCTCGAAATCGGACCGGACGGTGCGCTCGCGGCCCTGGCCGACGGCGATGTGATCCCGTCGCAGCGCAGGGATCGCGACGAGCCGAGGACTCTCGTCGGCGCGCTCGCCGAGCTGTACGTCCGTGGCCGCACCGTCGACTGGGAGGCGTTCTTCGCCGGTTCGGGCGCGCGACGGACCGACCTGCCGACCTACCCCTTCCAGCACGAGCGGTTCTGGCCCTCGGGCACCACGATCTGGAGCGGTGACCCGACCTCGTTCGGGCTGCGCTCCGCCGAGCACGCCCTGCTGGGCGCCGCCATGACCCTCGCCGAGGACGACAGCCTCGTGCTGACCGGGCGGCTGTCGGCGGGCACTCACCCGTGGCTCGCCGAGCACGTCGTACTCGGCTCCGTCCTCGTCCCGGGCACGGCCTTCGTCGAACTCGCACTGCACGCCGCCGCGCAGGTCGGCTGCGGGCTCGTGGAGGAGCTCACGTTGCAGGCCCCGCTGCCGCTGACCGAGCGGGAGGGCGTGGCGGTCCAGCTGACCGTCGGCGCACCGGACGACAGGGGCCGGCGCTCGCTGAACGTGCGGTCGAGCACCGATGCCGACGAGCAATGGCGCCTGCACGCCACCGGTGTCGTCGCGCCCGCGCCCGCCACGGTCCCCGACGGGCTGCGCGAATGGCCGCCGAGCGATGCCGAAGCCGTGGCCGTCGACGACTTCTACGCCGGTCTCTCGGAGGCCGGATTCGACTACGGGCCCGCGTTCCGGGGCGTGCGGTCGGTGTGGCGCCGGGGCGCGGACACCTTCGCCGAGGTCGCCCTGCCCGACGACGTCGAGGTCGATGGGTTCGGTATCCACCCCGCGCTGCTGGACGCCGCACTGCACCCCATGTCGGTGGCGGGCACCCAGTGGGGACTGCCGTTCGCGTGGTCCGGTGTGACGCTGACAGCGGTCGGAGCCCGCACGGTCCGCGTCCGCGTCACGGACGTCTCGGACACGGCCTCGGGCTGCGCGGTGCTGCTCGCCGATGCCGAGGGCGCACCGCTGGCCACGGTGGACTCGCTGGCACTCCGGCCGCCGCAGCAGGCAGGCACACAGTCCTCCGACGGCACCGACCGGTCGATGCTGCACCTGGCATGGCCGCCGCTGCCGCTGCCCGAGGGCGTGCCCGACGACCGCATGGTGGTGCTCGGGGAGCCCGGCCGGCTCGCGCCGCTCGGCCTCGACTCGTACGCCGAGCTGGCGGAGATCGCCGCCCTCGCGGGCACGAGCGCGATGCCGTCGTCGGTGCTCGTCGCGATCGGGCAGCGAGCCGCCGACCCGGTCGCCGCCGTACACGAGAGCACTGAGACCCTGCTGACGCTGGTCCGCGACTGGCTCGCCGCCGACGGTCTCGACTCGGCGCGGCTGGTCGTCGTGACGTCCGGTGCCACGGGCAACGAGGCCGTCACCGACCTGGCGGGCTCGGCCGCGTGGGGCCTCGTCCGCTCGGCACAGACGGAGAACCCGGGCAGGCTCGTCCTCGTCGACCTGGACACCCACCCGGCGAGCGCCTCCGCGCTGCCTGCCGCGCTGGCCACGGGAGAACCGCAGCTGGCGCTGCGGGCGGGGGAAGCCGCCGTCCCGCGGCTGCGGCGTGCGTCGGCGGCGGCTCTCGTGCCACCGGAGGGTGCGTCCTGGCGGCTCGGCACGACCGGCGGGGGAACGCTCGACAACCTCACCCTGGCCCCCGACGACACCGTCACCGAGCCGCTGACCGGTGCCACGGTGCGAGTCGGGGTCCGTGCGGCCGGGGTGAACTTCCGGGACGTGCTCATCGCGCTCGGCATGTATCCCGGCGCGGCGACGATGGGTATCGAGGGCGCGGGCGTGGTGCTCGACGTCGGCCCCGACGTCGAAGGGTTCGCACCCGGCGACCGCGTCATGGGACTGCTCACCGACGGCTTCGGCCAGGTGGCACAGACCGACTACCGGATGCTCGCGCGGATTCCCGACGGCTGGTCGTTCGCGCAGGCGGCCTCGACGCCGGTCGCGTTCATGACCGCCTACTACGCTCTGGTCGAGCTCGGCGGGCTGCGACCGGGGGAGTCCGTCCTCGTCCACTCGGCCGCGGGCGGCGTCGGCATGGCCGCCGTGCAGCTGGCCCGGCACCTGGGCGCCGAGGTGTTCGCCACGGCGAGCCCGGCGAAGTGGGACACCGTGCGCGACCTGGGCGTCGACGACGAGCGGATCGCGTCGTCGCGGACCCTCGACTTCGAACAGCGATTCCGCGAGGGCACGGGTGGTCGCGGCGTCGACATCGTGCTCAACTCGCTGTCCGGCGAGTTCATCGACGCCTCGCTGCGGCTGCTGGCCGACGGCGGCCGGTTCCTGGAGATGGGCAAGACCGACCCCCGGGCTCCCGAGGGCGTCGCGTACCGGGCCTTCGACCTCGTGGAGACCGGCCCCGAGCGGACCGGGCGGATCCTGGCCGACGTGCTGGCCCTCTTCGAGCAGGGCGCACTGCGGCCACTGCCCACGCGCACCTGGGACCTGCGGCGCGCACCCGAGGCGTTCCGGCACATCTCGCAGGCGCGCCACGTCGGCAAGGTCGTGCTGACCGTGCCCGGCCCCGCGCCACAGCACGGCACCGTGCTGGTCACCGGTGCCACCGGTGAGCTCGGCGGTCGCGTGGCTCGCCACCTCGTCGCCGAACACGGCGTGCGCAGCCTGGTGCTCGCCGGGCGCAGGGGTGCCGAGGCCCCCGCCGCGCGGGAGGTCGCCGACGAGCTCCGCGACGCGGGTGCCGACGTGGTGCTCGCCGCCTGCGACGTCGCCGACCGGGACGCGCTGGCCGGGTTGCTGGCCGCCATCCCCGACGACCGCCCGCTCACCGGTGTGGTCCACGCGGCCGGTGTGCTCGACGACGGTGTCGTGACCGCGCTGACCCCCGAACGGCTCGCCGCCGTGCTGCGGCCGAAGGTCGACGCCGCCTGGCACCTCCACGAGCTGACCGCGCACCTGGACCTGTCGCTGTTCGTGACGTTCTCCTCGGTCGCGGGTGTCTTCGGCGCGCAGGGACAGGCGAACTACGCCGCCGCCAACGCCTTCCTCGACGGGCTCGCCGAGCTGCGTGGCGCGCGGGGACTCGCCGCGACCTCGGCGGCGTGGGGGCCGTGGGCGGCCGGGGGCATGATGGGCGCGCTCGGCGACGACGGCGAGCGGGTCAGCCGGTCCGGCATCGTCTCGCTGCCGCCCGAGCGGGGACTGGCGCTGTTCGACGCCGCCCTCCGGGGTGCTCGCCCCGCCGTGGCGCCGGTCGAGCTCGACCTTCCGACCCTGCGTGGCCGCGCCGCGAGCGGCGGTGTGCCGCCCGTGCTGCACGAGCTGGTCCGCGTCGACGGCAGGCGGCAGGCCGGCACGGGCGAGGGGTCGGCGTGGACGCAGCGGCTGGCCGCACAGTCGCCGGAAGAACGTGCCCGCACGATGCTCGAACTCGTGCGCGGCTACGCCGCCGCCGTGCTCGGCCACCCGGGTCCGGACGCGATCGACGCGACGCGACCGTTCTCGGAGCTGGGTTTCGACTCGCTGACCGCCGTGGAGCTGCGCAACCACCTCGCCGACGCGACCGGGCTGCGGCTGCCCGCGACCCTGGTCTTCGACCATCCGACCCCGACGGCGCTGGCGGAGCTCCTGCTCGGCGAGCTGATCGGCGTCGAACAGACCCACACCGTGGAGGCGGCTCCCGCCAGGGCCGAGGACGACGATCCGATCGTGATCGTCGGCATGAGCTGCCGGTTCCCCGGCGGGGTCGCCTCGCCCGGTGAGCTGTGGCAGCTCGTGCTCGACGGCGAGGACGCCATCGGCGCGCCGCCCACCGACCGTGGCTGGCGCATCGACGCCGACGACATCCCGCCGTTCTCGGGCGGGTTCCTCGACGGCGCGGGCGAGTTCGACGCCGGATTCTTCGGTATCTCGCCGCGTGAGGCACTGGCGATGGACCCGCAGCAGCGGCTGTTGCTGGAGACCACCTGGGAGAGCTTCGAGCACGCGGGTATCGACCCGGCCGAGCTGCGGGGCAGCCGCACCGGCATGTTCGTCGGTGCCGCCTTCTCCTCGTACGGCAGCGGCAGGATGACCTCGGAGGAAGTGCAGGGCCACGCCCTCACCGGCACCGCGACGAGCGTGATCTCCGGCAGGGTCGCGTACACGTTCGGCTTCGAGGGGCCCGCGGTGTCGGTGGACACCGCCTGCTCGTCGTCGCTGGTCGCGCTGCACCTGGCCGCGCAGGCGCTGCGGTCGGGCGAGTGCACGCTCGCGGTGGCGGGCGGCGTGACCGTGATGGCGACCCCCGGCGTGTTCGCGGAGTTCAGCAAACAGCAGGGACTGTCTCCGGACGGCCGGTGCAAGGCGTTCTCGGACGCCGCCGACGGAACCGGATGGTCCGAAGGCGGCGGTGTCCTCGTGCTGGAGCGGCTCTCCGACGCGAGGCGCAACCGGCACCGCGTGCTCGCCGTCGTCCGCGGCTCCGCGTCGAACTCCGACGGCGCCTCGAACGGACTGACCGCCCCGAACGGCCCTTCCCAGCAGCGCGTGATCAGGCAGGCACTGGCCAACGCCGCGCTGTCCACGGCGGACGTCGACGCGGTCGAGGCACACGGCACCGGCACGGCGCTGGGCGATCCGATCGAGGCGCAGGCGTTGCTGGCCACCTACGGCAGGGATCGGGACACCGACCGGCCGCTGTGGCTCGGCTCGATCAAGTCGAACATCGGGCACGCACAGGCCGCCGCGGGCGTCGCCGGGC
Source organism: Saccharomonospora piscinae (assembly GCF_005862235.1). Taxonomy (GTDB): domain Bacteria; phylum Actinomycetota; class Actinomycetes; order Mycobacteriales; family Pseudonocardiaceae; genus Saccharomonospora; species Saccharomonospora piscinae. The sequence goes on from NZ_VCEK01000004.1 coordinate 722,885, forward strand.
TCATCAAGACCGTGCTGGCACTGCGCCACGGCGTCCTGCCGAGGACACTGCACGTCGACGAGCCCTCGTCGCAGGTCGACTGGTCGGCAGGCGCGGTGTCGCTGCTGACCGAGCAGCTGCCGTGGCCGGAGACCGGCAGGCCGCGCCGGGCGGCGGTGTCGGCGTTCGGGATCAGCGGAACCAACGCACACGCCATTCTCGAACAGGCTCCCGAACCCGAACCGTGGCCGGAGTCCGGCGAGCCGGTGCTCGACAGCGACGCCGTGTCGCTGCTGCTCTCGGCCCGCTCGTCCGACGCGCTCGTGGCGCAGGCGCGGCGACTGCGGTCGTACCTGGCGGACAACGCGGACGCGAGTGTCGGCGCCGTCGGCCACGCGCTCGCGCTGGGCCGGGCCAGTCTCGACCACCGCGCCGCCGTGGTCGCCGCCGGGCGCGACGAGGCGCTGCGGGCGCTGGACGCGCTGCTCGACGACCGCGAGGCACCGAGGGTGGTCCGCGGCCGTGCCGGGACGCGGCCGAAGCCGGTCTTCGTCTTCCCGGGTCAGGGCTCGCAGTGGGCGGGCATGGCGGTGGCGCTGCTCGACTCCGCGCCGGTGTTCCGTGCCGAGCTCAAGGCGTGCTCCGACGCGCTGGAGGTCCACCTCGGCTGGTCGGTGTTCGACGCGCTGCGCGACGGTGAGGACATCGGAGGCGAGCCCGGCCGGGACGGCGACAGCCCCGATGAGGTTGATGGGGTCGACCGGGTCGACCGGATCCAGCCGATCCTCTTCGCGGTCATGGTGGCGCTGGCGAAACTGTGGCGGGCCCACGGCGTCGAGCCCGCCGCGGTGATCGGTCATTCCCAGGGCGAGATCGCCGCGGCCTGCGTCAGCGGCGCGCTGTCCCTTCAAGACGCAGCCAAGGTGATCGCCCTGCGCAGCAGGGCACTGCTCGCCCTGTCCGGGCGCGGCGGCATGCTCTCGGTCCGCGAGCCGGTCGACCGGGTCCGGGCGAGGATCGAGCGCTCGGGCGGGTCGCTCTCGGTCGCGGCGGTCAACGCGCCGGGGATCGTGGTGGTGTCGGGACCGCAGGACGCGTTGGACGAGTTCGCCGCAGGATGCGCCGAGGACGGCGTGCGGACGCGGCGCATCGCCGTCGACATCGCGTCGCACTCGGCGCAGGTGGACGAGATCGAGACCGAGCTGGCCGAGGCGCTCGCCTCCGTCACCGCGGGGCCCGGCGAGGTGCCGTGCTTCTCGACGGTGACCGGCGAGCGGTTCGACACCAGCGGCATGGACGCGGGCTACTGGTTCCGCAACCTCCGCAGGCCGGTCGAGTTCGAGGCCGCCGCCCGCGCGGCACTCGCCGAGGGACACGAGGTGTTCGTCGAGGTCAGCCCGCATCCCGTGCTGACCGTCGGCCTGGAAGAGGTCTTCGAGGACACCGAGGGTGCCGAGGGCACCGACGGCACCCTGGGTACCACAGCCGCGGTCGCCGTCGGCACGCTGCGTCGCGACGACGGGGGAGCCGACCGGTTCCTCACCTCGCTCGCCGAGGCACACGCACACGGCGTCGACGTCGACTGGACCCGGGTGTTCGGCGGCCACGACCCGCTGACCGCGCGGGCGCTCGACCTGCCGACCTACCCGTTCCAGCGGGCCAGGTACTGGCTCGAGAGCGGCGCCCGCGGCAGCGGCGCCGGGACCGCGCTGGACGGGGCGTTCTGGGAGGCCGTCGAGCACGCGGACCTCGACACGCTCGCGAGCACGCTCGATCTCGCCGACGAGGCCACCAGGTCCTCGCTGGGGGCCGTGCTCCCGGCGCTGGGCTCGTGGCACCGGCAGCGCAGCGCACGGTCCACCGTGGACGGCTGGCGCTACCGGCCCGCCTGGCAGGCCGTGTCACCGGCACCCGGTGCGCACGTCGGTGGACGGTGGTTGCTCGTCGTTCCCGCCTCGGGCAAGGGCGACGAACTCGTCGACGTCGTCGAGAGCGCGCTCGCGGACCACGGGGCGGACGTGGTGGCGCTGACCGTCGACGACGCCGGGCTCGACCGCGCACACGTCGCGGAGCTGCTGGGCGAACTCGCGGCCGAACCGGCCGGGATCGTGTCCCTGCTCGCGCTCGCCGAGGAACCGGCTGTCGACACGCCGGAGGTCCCCGCCGGGCTGGCCGCGACACTCACGCTCGTGCAGGCCCTCGGCGATGCCGGGCTGACCGCACGCCTGTGGTGCCTCACCCGGGGTGCCGTCTCGACGGGAGACACCGACCCCGTCACCAGCCCCGCGCAGGCGGCGGTGTGGGGACTCGGCAGGGTCGCCGCACTCGAACATCCCGATCGCTGGGGCGGTCTCGTCGACGTCGCGCCCGACCCCGCGCACGGGTACGCCGCCTTCGCCGAGCGGCTGTGCGCGGTGCTCGGCAGTGTCGACGGCGAGGATCAGCTCGCCCTGCGCCGGTCCGGTGTGCTGGCCCGGAGGCTGCGCCGCGCCCCGGCCAAGGCCGGTCCCGAGTGGACCCCCGAGGGCAAGGTGCTGGTGACCGGCGGCGCCGGTGCGATCGGCGGCACCCTCGCCCGTTGGCTGGCCGCTCGCGGCGCGGAACACCTCGTGCTGGTCGGCCGTGGGGGCGATACCACGCCAGCGGCAGTGCGGCTGCGGGACGAGCTCGTCGCCGCGGGGACCCGCGTGACCTTCGCCGCCTGCGACGTCGCCGACCGGGACGCGCTGACCGCGCTCGCGCGGGGCGAGGACGACGGCGTACCCGTTCGGGCCGTGGTCCACGCGGCCGGGGTGCTGGACAACGGCATGCTCGACACGATCAGCGGCGACCAGCTCGCCACGACCCTGCGGGGCAAGGCGGTCGGTGCGCGGAACCTGCACGACGCGGTGGCCGGGCTCGACCTCGACGCCTTCGTGCTCTTCTCCGCCTTCGCCGGGGTCATGGGCGGCACGGGGCAGGGACCCTGCGCCGCGGCGGACGCCTTCGTCGACGCGCTGGCGGAACAGCGCAGGGCGGCCGGACTGCCCGCCACGTCGATCGCGTGGGGCAGCTGGGCGACCGGCGAGCCGGAAGCCGAGGGCGAATCGCAGGGCTCCGGCTGGCTGCTCGAACGGGGCCTTCCGGCGCTGCCCGCCGAGACCGCGCTCGCGGCCCTGGCGGGGATCGTCGGCCGTGCCGAGGCGCCGCTGCTCGTCGCGGACGTGGACTGGCAGCGCTTCGCGCCCGCCTTCACCGCCGCGCGGGCGAGCACGGTCATCGGGGACCTTCCCGAGGTCAAGGCGCTCGACGCCGGTGGAGGGGACGACGGGCCCGCGGGGGCGCAGCGCGCCGCGGCTTTCGCGGACACGCTCGCCGGGCTGTCGGAGGCCGAAGTGGACCGGACGTTGCTCACCCTCGTGCGCACCGAGGCGGCCGGCGTGCTCGGCTACGACGGTGTCGACGAGGTCGAGCCCAAGAAGCCGTTCCGTGACCTCGGTTTCGAGTCGCTCACCGCCGTGGAGCTCCGCAACCAGCTGAGCCGGCGAACGGGGCTGCGGCTGCCGGTGACGCTGGTGTTCGACTACCCGTCACCCGTCGAACTCGCGGCGTTCCTGCGGGGCGAGGTGCTCGGCGACACGCAGCCGTCGTCGACCTCGGTCTTCGACGAGCTCGACCGGCTCGAGGCGACACTGGCCGACTTCGCCGAGGACAGAACGGCGCGAGGAAGGGTCAGTGCGCGCCTGCGCAGCCTGCTGTCTACCTTGGATGAACCCGCGGACGCCGACGAGAAACGGGAAGTGGCGGGGCGGCTCGACTCCGCCTCAGCCGACGAAGTACTGGCGTTCATCGACAACGAACTCGGAGCGTCCTGACCATGGCCAACGAGCAGAAGGTCCTCGACTACCTCAAGCGCGTCACCGCCGAGTTGCACGAGACTCGCCAGCGACTGCACGAGGTCGAGGGTGGCGAACCCGAGCCGATCGCGATCGTGTCGATGAGCTGCCGGTACCCCGGCGGCATCCGGACCCCGGAAGACCTGTGGCGGCTCGTCTCCGACGGCACCGACGCCGTCTCGCCGATCCCCGACGACCGGGGGTGGGACGTCGAGCGGCTCGCGGGCGGGCAGGGCGGGTTCGTCAGCGGAGCCACCGAGTTCGACGCCGGGTTGTTCGGGATCTCGCCGCGGGAAGCGCTGGCGATGGACCCGCAGCAGCGACTGCTGCTCGAAACGTCGTGGGAGGTGTTCGAGCGGTGCGGCATCGACCCGATGTCGTTGCGCGGGGAGCGGGTCGGTGTCTTCGCGGGCGCCATCAACCAGGACTACGGCATGCTGTTGCAGCAGGCGCGCGAGGACGTCGAGGGCTACACGCTCACGGGCACCACGAGCAGTGTGGTCTCCGGCCGGGTCGCGTACACCTTCGGCCTCGAAGGGCCCGCGGTGACCGTCGACACGGCGTGCTCGTCGTCGCTGGTGGCGCTGCACCTCGCCGTGCAGGCGCTGCGGCAGGGTGAGTGCTCCCTCGCGCTCGCCGGTGGTGTCACGGTCATGGCCCTGCCCGGCATCTTCGCGGAGTTCGACCGCCAGGGCGGCCTGTCCGCCGACGGCCGGTGCAAGGCGTTCGCCGCTACGGCGGACGGCACGGGCTGGGCCGAGGGCGCGGGCGTGCTGCTGCTGGAGCGGCTCTCCGACGCACGCGCGGGAGGCCACGACGTGCTCGCCGTGGTGCGGGGCAGCTCCGTGAACTCCGACGGCGCGTCGAACGGGCTGACCGCCCCGAACGGGCCGTCGCAGCAGCGGGTGATCCGGCAGGCGCTGGCCAACGCGGGTCTGTCGTCGAAGCAGGTCGACGTGCTCGAAGCGCACGGCACCGGCACCGTGCTCGGCGACCCGATCGAGGCGCAGGCGGTGCTCGCGACCTACGGCCAGGAGCGGGAACGGCCGCTGCTCATGGGGTCGGTCAAGTCGAACGTCGGCCACACGCAGGCGGCGGCTGGCGTCGCGGGCGTGATGAAGATGGTGCTGGCGATGTCGCACGGGGTCGTGCCGAAGAGCCTGCACATCGGCGAGCCGACACCGCACGTGGACTGGTCGGCCGGTGCGGTGTCGCTGCTGACCGAGGCCACGCCGTGGCCGGAGACGGGCGGGCCGCGCCGCGCCGCCGTCTCGTCGTTCGGGGTGAGCGGCACCAACGCCCACACGATCATCGAACAGGCGCCGCCGGTCGACAGGGACACCGCCGACACCGCAGACACCGCCGAGCGCGCCGAGCCCGTGGCCGCGCCCGCGATGCCGTGGCTACTGGCGGGCCGCACGGAACAGGCGCTCACCGCACAGGCGGCGGCGCTGCTGTCCGAGCTGGAGTCCCGGGACGCCACGGCACTGGACGTCGCGTACTCGCTGGCGACCGGACGCGGCGCGCTGGAGCACCGGGCCGCGGTCGTCGGCGCGGACGCGGACGACTTGATGCGCGGGCTGCGCGCGCTCGCCGTCGGTGACGACGCGCCGAACACGGCGCGGGGCGTGAGCTTCGAGGACACGCGCCTGGCGTTCGCGTTCTCGGGCCAGGGCGCGCAGCGGGCCGGCATGGGGCGTGAGTTGTGTGCGGCGTATCCGGTGTTCGCGGCGGCCTTCGACGCGGTGTGCGAGGAGCTGGACCGTCTGCTCGGCGACGGCCCCGGTGTTCGTGCCGTGGTCTTCGACGGCGCTGCCGGGCTCGACGAGACGATGTGGGCGCAGGCGGGGCTGTTCGCCGTCGAGGTCGCGTTGTCCCGGCTGCTGGAGTCCTGGGGTGTGACTCCGGATCTCGTGGTGGGTCACTCGGTCGGCGAGATCGCCGCCGCGCATGTGGTGGGTGTGCTGTCGTTGGCGGATGCGTGCCGGCTCGTGACGGCGCGGGGGCGTCTGATGCAGGCGCTGCCGCCCGGCGGTGCGATGGTGTCGCTGCGTGCCACCGAAGCCGAGGTGACCCCGTGGTTGTCGGAGCGGGTGTCGCTGGCGGCGGTCAACGGCCCGTCGTCGGTGGTGCTGTCCGGCGACGAGGACGCGGTGGCCGCGGTGGTGGAGCGCTTCCCCGGGCGCAGGCAGAAGCGGCTGCGGGTGAGCCATGCCTTCCACTCGGCGCGGATGGAGCCGATGCTGGCCGAGTTCCGCGCCGTGTGCGAGGGGTTGAGTTTCGCGGAGCCGACGGTGGCGGTGGTGTCCACCGTGACCGGGCACCAGGTCTCCGGGCAGTGGGGCGAGCCGGAGTACTGGGTGCGGCAGGTCCGGGAACCGGTGCGGTTCGCCGACGCTGTCACCACGCTGCGCGAGAACGGCGCCACCACCATCCTGGAGATCGGGCCCGGAGCCACCCTGACGGCCGCGGCCGGAGAATGCCTGGCCGAGGACACCGTCGGCTGCGTGCCGAGCCTGCGGGCTGACGGTGAGGAGCCGGTCGCGGCGGTGCTCGCACTGTCCGAACTGCACACGCGCGGGCATGCCGTCGACTGGGCGACGTTCTTCGCGGGCACCGGCGCGCGACGGACCGGACTGCCGACCTACGCCTTCCAGCACCGGCGGTACTGGCCCGAGATCGCCGGGGAATGGACCGGCGACGCCACCGCGTTCGGGCTCGGCCCCGCCAAGCATCCCCTGCTCGGCGCCGCCGTGAGCCTCGCCGACGGCGGGGGAATGCTGTTCACCGGACGGCTCTCCGCGCGCACCCACCCGTGGTTGGTGGACCACACCATCATGGGATCGGTCCTGTTGCCCGGGACCGCGTTCGTCGAGCTGGCCGTGCGCGCGGGAGACCACCTCGGCTGCCCGCACGTCGCCGAGCTGACCCTGCAGACGCCGCTCGTGCTCCCGGAACACGGCGGCGTCACCCTCCAGCTCGCGGTCACCGACGCCGACGACACCGGCGCCAGAACGATCAACCTCTACTCGCGGCCGGACGGCGACGAGCACACCGAGCCGGACGATCCGTGGACGCTCAACGCCACCGGGCTGCTCACCCCCGACGGCGACGACGAGACCGACTGGGCGCCCTTCGCCAGCTGGCCGCCGGAGGGCGCGATCGAGGTGCCGATCGGGGACGGCTTCTACCCGAACCTGGCCGAATACCACTACGACTACGGCCCCGGGTTCCAGGGGCTGCGGGCCGTGTGGCGCCGCGGCGACGACGTGTTCGCCGAGGTGTCGCTGCCGGAGGAGACCGCGGCACAGGCCGGGGACTTCGGCCTGCACCCCGCGCTGTTCGACTCGGCCATGCACGCCATCGCGGCGATGGACGCCGACGGCACGGGCGAGGCTGGCGGCACCCCGCTGCCGTTCTCGTGGAACGGTGTGACCCTGCACGCCACCGGTGCGTCGGCGCTGCGGGTCCGTCTTTCCCCCGCGGACAGCGGCGCGCTCACGGTCGCGCTCGCCGACGAGACGGGCGCCCCGGTCGCGTCGGTCGCGACGCTCGTGCGCAGGGCCCTCACCTCGGCGGCGCTCGGCGCCGCGCAGAACCGCCACCACGACTCGCTGTTCCGCGTCGCCTGGCCCGCGCTGCCCGCGGCGGCGACGGCGGCGAGCGCGGACAGTGTCCTCGTCGGGCCTTCCGGACCCGACGAGGCCGGTCTGCCCGCGGGCGGCCACTTCGCGAGCCTGGCCGAGCTCGGCGCGCACATCGACTCGGGCGCCCGCGCGCCGTCCAACGTGCTCGTCGACTTCGCGCCCGCGTCCGGCCACGAGCACGAGCTCGGCGAGGCCGCCCACGACGCCGCACGGCGGGCGCTGGCACTGGCACAGGAGTTCCTCGCGGACCGCCGGTTCGACGCGAGCCGGCTCGTGATCGTCACGCACGGAGTGCTCGCCACCGACGGCGCCGACCGCATCGCGGACCTCGGGTCCTCGACCGTGTGGGGGTTGCTGCGCTCGGCGCAGTCGGAGAGCCCCGAGCGGCTGGCCCTGATCGACCTCGACGCCACGTCGGCGTCGGCGGCCGCACTGCCGGCCGCGCTCGCCGCGGGCGAGCCACAGCTCGCGATCCGCAACGGCCAGGCGAGGCAGCCCCGGCTGGAGCGGATCACCGCCGCGCCGAGGGAGAACCTGCCGGAGCTCGGTGGCGACGGGACCGTACTGATGACGGGCGCGACCGGCGCGCTCGGCCAGGTACTCGCCCGCCACCTCGTCGCCGAACACGGTGTGCGCCGGTTGCTGCTGGTGAGCCGTCGCGGCGCGCGGGCCGAGGGAATGGCGGAACTGCGCGCCGAACTCGCCGAGCTCGGCGCGACGGTCACCTTCGGAGCCTGCGACGTGGCCGACCGCGACCGGCTCGCGTCCGTGTTCGCGTCCATCCCCGACGCGCACCCGCTGACCGCGGTCGTCCACGCGGCGAGCGTGTCCGACGACGGCGTCCTCACCTCGCTCACCGCCGAGCGCGTCGACTGGGTGCTGCAACCCAAGGTGGACGGCGCGCTGGCGCTGCACGAGCTCACCAAGGACATGGACCTGTCCGCGTTCGTGGTGTTCTCGTCGGTGGCCGCGCAGTTCGGGGGCGCCGGTCAGGGCAACTACGCCGCCGCGAACTTCTTCCTCGACTCGCTGGCCCGCTACCGCAGGGACCACGGGCTGCCCGGGACGTCGCTGGCCTGGGGGATGTGGGCCGAGCGCAGCGGCATGGCGGGCCAACTTCACGAGCAGCACCTCGACCGGATCAGCCGGTTCGGCATCGTCGCGCTGTCCGCCGAGGAGGGCGCCGAGTTGTTCGACGCCGCCTGCGCGGCGGACGAGTCGCTGGTCGTGCCCGCCCACCTCGACATGGCGACGCTGCGCTCCTCGGCGGTGGCAGGGGGGCTCACCCCGCTGTTGCGAGGTCTGGTCAGGACACCGCAGCGACGGGCCGCCGCGACCACGTCGTCGATCGGGGACAGCCTCGCCGGGCTCGGCGAGACCGAACGGGTCGCCGCCGTGCTCGACCTCGTCGTCGGGCAGGCCGCCTTCGTGCTGGGGCACGACTCACCGGCGGAGATCGAACCACAGCAGGCGTTCACCGACCTCGGGTTCGACTCGCTGACCGCGATCGAGCTGCGCAACCGGCTGAACGGGGCCACCGGCCTTCGCCTGCCCGCGACGCTCGTCTTCGACTACCCCACCCCCGCGGTGCTGGCCGAGTTCCTCGCGGCGGAGGTCGCGGGCACGCCGGCCACGGATACCACGAAGGCCCCGGTCACGGCGCGCTCCCGGTACGACGAGCCGATCGCGATCATCGGCATGGGCACCCACCTTCCCGGCGGGGTGCGCACACCCGAGGACCTGTGGCGGCTGCTCTCCGAGGGCGAGGACGCGATCGGCGACGTGCCGGCCGAACGGCACTGGGGCATGGAAGGTCTGCGCGGCGGCTTCCTCGACGCCCCGGGTGACTTCGACCCGGACTTCTTCGGTATCTCGCCGCGCGAGGCGATCGCGATGGACCCCCAGCAGCGGTTGCTGCTGCAGTTGAGCTGGGAGGCGTTCGAACGAGCGGGCATCGACGCGGAGACCGTGCGGGGCTCGCGCACCGGCGTGTTCGCGGGCGCGAGCGGCCTGGACTACGCGGGCCTGCTGCAGCGGGCCGCTGAGGGCAACGAGGGTTACATCCTCACCGGCACGACCGCGAGTGTGATCTCCGGCAGGATCTCCTACACCTTCGGGCTCGAAGGGCCCGCGGTCACCGTCGACACCGCCTGCTCGTCGTCGCTGGTCGCCCTGCACATGGCGGTGCGCGCGCTGAACGAGGGCGAGTGCTCGCTCGCGCTGGTCGGCGGTGTGCTCGTGATGGCGACCCCTGCCGGGTTCGCCGGTATGTCCGGTCAGGGCGGGTTCGCCTCCGACGGCCGGTGCAAGTCGTTCTCCGACTCCGCCGACGGCACCGGGTGGAGCGAGGGCGCCGGAATGCTGCTCGTCGAGCGGCTGTCCGACGCGCAGCGCAACGGGCGCCGGATTCTCGCGGTGGTCCGGGGCACGGCGGTCAACTCCGACGGCGCGTCGAACGGGCTGACGGCCCCCAACGGGCCGTCGCAGCAGCGGGTCATCCGCGAGGCGCTCGCGGCCGCCGACCTCAGGCCGAGCCAGGTGGACGCGGTCGAGGGCCACGGCACCGGCACGGTGCTCGGCGACCCGATCGAGGCGCAGGCCGTGCTGGCGACCTACGGGCAGGACCGGCCCGCCGACCGGCCGGTGTACCTGGGCTCGATCAAGTCGAACATCGGGCACGCCCAGGCCGCCGCCGGGGTCGCCGGGGTGATCAAGATGGTCCTCGCGTTGCGGTACGGGATGCTCCCGCGCAGCCTGCACCTCGACTCGCCCTCGTCCAAGGTGGACTGGTCGAGTGGTGCCGTGTCGTTGCTGGACGAGCGGACTCCGTGGCCGGAGACCGGTGAACCGAGGCGGGCCGCGGTGTCGTCGTTCGGGATCAGCGGCACCAACGCGCACGTCGTGCTCGAACAGGCACCCGCCGGTGCCGTCCCGGCCGCGGACGAGCCGACCGACCCCGGCGGGCCCGTCCCGTTCGTGCTGTCGGGCAAGACGGCGGACGCCCTGCGGGAGCAGGCCGTCCGGCTGCGCGCGTACCTCGACGACCACACCGATCTCGCGCTCGCCGATCTCGGGCTGTCACTGGCCACCACCAGGACCAGGCTGGAGCACCGAGGGATCGTCGTCGCGGAGGACCGGCCCGCCCTGCTGCGCGGGCTCGACGAGCTCGCGGACGGCGGCGAGTCGGCCGACGTCGTCGTCGGCTCCGCGCGCTCGGCCGTGAAGCCGGTCTTCGTGTTCCCCGGTCAGGGCTCGCAGTGGCCGGAGATGGCCACGGCCCTGCTCGATGCCTCGGAGTCGTTCCGCGACGAGCTGTTCGCGTGCGACGAAGCGCTGTCCCGGCACATCGGCTGGTCGGTACTCGACGTGCTGCGCGGCCTGCCGTCCGCGCCGCCGCTCGAACGCATCGACGTGGTGCAGCCCGCCCTGTTCGCGGTCATGGTGTCACTGGCCGCGATGTGGCGCAGCCACGGCGTCGAGCCCGCGGCCGTCGTCGGCACGAGCCAGGGCGAGGCCGCGGCCGCGTACGTGGCCGGCGCGCTGTCGCTGGACGACGCGGCACGGGTGATCGCCTGCCGCAGCCGGGTCGTGGCCGACCGGCTGGCGCACCAGGGCGGCATCGTCTCGCTCGCGCTGCCGGTCGCGCAGGCCGAGCAGCTGCTCGCGGAATGGGACGGCAGGCTGACGCTCGCCGGGTTCAACGCGCCGTCGTTGCTCAACGTCGCGGGTGACGAACAGGCTCTGGCCGAGCTGATGCGGCGTTGCGAGTCCGATGACGTCCGCGCGCGGCGGGTCGCCGACATTCCCACTCACAGCGCCCGGGTCGACGGCCTGCGGGACGAGTTGCTCGACGTGCTCGAGCCGGTGCGCCCGGCCTCCGGGAACGTACCGATCTATTCCACGGCCCGGGGCGAGCTCGTCGACGGCGCCGAACTCGACGCGAATTACTGGTTCGACAACCTCCGGGAGCCGGTCCACTACGAGCAGGTCACGCGGACGCTGCTGGGCGAGGGACACCGGCTCTTCGTCGAGGTCAGCCCCCATCCGGTGCTGACCATGCCCACCGAGCAGACGATCGGGCACGCGGGCGCCGAGGCCGTCGTGACCGGAACGCTGCGCCGTGACGAGGGTGGCCTGCGGCGCTTCCTCACGTCGTTGGCGACCGGCCACGCGCACGGCGCGGCCGTCGACTGGCGCGCGACGCTGGCCGGGCGCGGCGCGCGCGAGGTGGAGCTGCCGACGTATGCCTTCCAGAACCGGCGGTACTGGTTGCCCGTCCCGGCCACGTCCGTCGGCGACATGGCCTCGATCGGGCTCGGCGCCACCGACCACCCCATGCTGGTCGCCGGGGTGCCGCTGGCCGACACGGACGGTTTCCTGTTCACCGGCAGGCTCTCCTCCCGGACGCAGCCGTGGCTCGCGCAGCACGGTGTCAAGGGCACGATCGTGGTCCCGGGAACGGGATTCGTCGAGATGGCGCTGCGCGCGGGCAGGCAGCTCGGTTGCGACGTGCTCGACGAACTGACCCTGGAGGCGCCGCTGACGCTGTCCGAGGGCTCGGGCGCGCAGCTGCAGCTCGTGGTCGACGCGCCGGACGAGGCCGGGCGGCGCCCGTTCACGGTGTATTCCCGGCCGGCCGACGTGGAGTACGACCAGATCTGGCTGCGGCACGCCGCCGGTGTGCTGCGGACCGCTCAGCCCACCGACCCGGCGGGCTCCGACCTCACCGTGTGGCCTCCGGCCGGAGCGGTTCCGATCGAGCTCGACGGCGCCTACGACGACGCCGCCAAGCTCGGCTTCGACTACGGGCCGCTGTTCCGGGGAATGCGGGCGGCCTGGCAGCGCGGCGAGGACGTGTTCGCGGAGGTCGCGCTGCCCGAGGACGGGCGCTCCGACGCCGGGGAGTTCGGCCTGCACCCCGCGCTGTTCGACGGCGCGTTGCAGGCGAGCGGGCTCGACGAGTTCCGCGCGGGCAAGGCGAGCGAGGACGACGACAACAAGCCCCGCATGCCGTTCGCGTGGCGCGGGGTGCGGATGCACGCGCTCGGCGCCACCGAACTGCGCGTGCGGCTCTCGCCGTCCGGTCCGGGCGGCATCGGGTTCACGATCGCCGACGCGACCGGTGCGCCCGTGGCGGACGTGGAGTCGCTCGTGCTCCGGCCCGTGGAGCCCGAGCAGCTCAGGGCGGCGGGCAACGGGCAACGCGACTCGCTGTTCCAGGTGGAGTGGACGGGGGTCGCGGTCTCGGCCGAGTCCGTGCCGGGGCAGCGCTGGGCGGTGCTCGGCGCGGACCCGGCTTCGTTCGACCAGGGCGGTACGACGATCGGCGGAGTGCGGGTCGAGGGGCACCGGAGCCTGGCGGCACTCGCGGCCGAGGTCGACGAGGGCGCCTCGCCCCCGGACGTCGTCATCGCGGCGTTCGGCGGTTCCGGCACCGAGGTCGCCGAGACCGCGCACCGGCTCACCGGCGAAGCCCTCGACCTGATGCAGGACTGGCTCGCCGACGAGCGGTTCTCCGCCACGCGCCTGGTGTTCCTCACCAGTGGTGCGCTCGCGACCAGGCTGGGTGAGGACGTCCCCGACCTCGCCGCCGCGCCGCTGTGGGGTCTCGTCCGGTCCGCGCAGTCGGAGGAACCGGGCCGGTTCCTGCTGGTCGACGTGGACGATGCCGAGTCGTCGTGGGCGGTGGTCCCCGCCGCCGTCATGTCGGCGGAGCCGCAGCTCGCCGTGCGCGGCGGCCTGGTCCTCGCGCCCCGGCTCACCGGCACCGCACCACGGGCGGACGCGCCGGCCAAGGAAGGGCTCGACCCCGAGGGAACGGTACTGATCACCGGCGGCACCGGCCTGCTCGGCGGGCTGTTCGCCAAGCACCTCGCCGCCCAGCACGGCGTCCGGAACCTGATGTTGCTGAGCAGGCAGGGTCCCGCCGCGGCCGGAGCCGAGGACCTCGTGGCCGACCTGGCCGAAGTCGGTGCCACCGCGCAGGTCCTCGCCTGCGACGCCGCCGACTACGACGCACTGGCCGCCGCGTTCGACGCGATCCCGCCCGAGCATCCGCTGACCGCCGTCGTCCACGCGGCCGGGGTGCTCGACGACGGCGTGCTGACCTCCCTGACCCGCGAGCGGGTCGACGCCCTGCTCCGGCCCAAGATCGACGCGGCGATGAACCTGCACGAGTTGACCAGGAGCCGTCCGCTGGCCGCGCTCGTCCTGTTCTCCTCGGCCACGGCCACGTTCGGCGGGTCCGCGCAGGCGGGCTACTCGGCGGCCAACGCCTTCCTCGACTCACTCGCGCAGCACCGGAAGGTCCACATGCACGCGGCCACGTCGCTCGCGTGGGGCTACTGGGAGCAGGGCAGCGCCATGACCGGGCACCTGAGCGACACCGACGTCCGGCGGATGAGCGGTGGCGGCATGCTGGGGCTCACCGAGGAGCAGGGTGTCGCGTTGTTCGACTTCGCCGCCGCGCTCGACGAGCCGGTGCTCCTGCCGATCCGGCTGGACTTCGGGGCGCTGCGGGCGCAGGCGGTGGACAGTGGCGTCGCGCCGCTGCTGCGCAAGCTCGTGCGGGTGCCCGCTCCGAGGGCCGCCGCGGCGGCGGGTGCGGCGTCGCCGAACGCGCTCGCGCAGCGCCTGGCCGGTCTGTCGGAGTCCGAACGCGACCGCGTCGTGCTCGATCTCGTGCGTTCGCTGGCCGCGTCGGTGCTCGGGCACGCCTCGACCGACGCGGTCGGCCCCCACGAGTCGTTCAAGACACTCGGGTTCGACTCGCTCATCGCCGTCGACCTGCGCAACCGGCTCAACGGTGCGACGGGGCTCCGGCTGCCGCCGACCGCGGTCTTCGACTACCCGACCCCCACGGAGCTGGCCGGGTACCTGCGCTCGGAGATCGTGCCCGAGGAGGCCGCCGAGATCACGACCCCGATCTTCACCGAGATCGACCGGCTGGAGGCGCTGCTCGCCGACGTCGGCGCCGACCACGCCGAACGCACGAAGATCACGCTGCGCCTGCACGACGTGCTCGCCAAGTGGGGCGACGGCACCGAGACGGCCACCGACACCGGGCGGGACGGCGAACTCGACGAGGCCACCGACGACGAGCTCTTCGACCTGCTGGGCAAGGAGTTCGGCATCTCATGAACGAGCGGACCAGCACGACCGGGAATAGGGGCGGCACCATGGCCGACGACGAGAAGCTGCGTTACTACCTCAAGCGGGCGACCGCGGAACTGCAAGAGACGCGGGACCGGCAGCGGGCGGCCGAGGAGCGCGCGCGGGAGCCGATCGCGATCACCGCGATGAGCTGCCGTTTCCCCGGCGGGGTCACCACGCCCGAACAGCTGTGGGACGTGGTGCTGTCCGGGGTGGACGCTCTGTCACCGTTTCCCGAGGATCGCGGGTGGCACTTCGGCAACGTGTTCTCGCGCAGCGCGAGCGACCCGGCACGGGGGTACGCGCTGGAGGGTGGGTTCGTCTACGACATCCCGCAGTTCGACCCGGAGTTCTTCGGGATCTCGCCGCGCGAGGCACTCGCGATGGACCCGCAGCAGCGGTTGCTGCTGGAAGCGTCGTGGGAGGCCGTCGAGCGGGCCGGGATCGACATGACGTCGCTGAAGGGCAGCCGTACCGGCGTGTTCGTCGGGATGTCGCCGCAGGGGTACGCCTCGGCACCGAACCCGCCGGAGGGCACCGAGATCTACGTCGGCGTCGGCACCACCCCGAGTGTCGCGTCGGGGCGCATCGCGTACACGTTCGGCCTGAACGGGCCCGCGATCACCCTCGACACCGCGTGCTCGTCGTCGCTGGTCGCGCTGCACATGGCCTGCCGGTCGCTCCGGGAGAACGAGTGCTCCATGGCGCTCGTCGGCGCCGCGACGCTGATGGCGATCCCCGGCGCGTTCACCGAGTTCAGCAGGCAGGGCGGTCTGTCCAGCAGCGGGCGCTGCAAGGCGTTCTCGGCCGACGCCGACGGCACCGGCTGGGGCGAGGGACTCGGGGTCGTGCTCGTCGAGCGGCTCAGCGACGCGCGACGCAACGGGCACCCCATCCTCGCGGTCGTGCGCGGATCGGCGGTGAACCAGGACGGTGCGTCCAACGGGCTGACCGCGCCGAGCGGGCGCGCCCAGCAACGGGTGATCTCGGACGCGCTGGCCAACGCGCGGCTCTCGCCGTCGCAGGTCGATCTCATCGAGGCGCACGGCACCGGCACGGTGCTCGGCGATCCGATCGAGGCGCAGGCGCTGGAGGCGACGTACGGGCAGAATCGGGAACGGCCCCTGTGGCTGGGTTCGGTGAAGTCGAACATCGGCCACACGCAGGCGGCGGCGGGAATGGCCGGGCTGATCAAGCTGGTGCTGGCACTGCGGCACGCGACCCTGCCGCCCACGCTGCATGTCGAGAACCCCTCCGAGTACGTCGACTGGAACGCGGGCGCGATGTCGCTGGTCACCGAGCCCGCGCCGTGGCCGGAGACGGGCGCGCCGCGTCGTGGCGGGGTGTCGTCGTTCGGGGTGAGCGGGACGAACGCGCACGTGCTGCTGGAACAGGCGCCCGACGAGGCCGAGCTGGGCGGAAGTGGCGAGGTCGGCGAGGACGGTGAGAACAGCGAGGCCGGGGACCGGGTTCCGGCGTTGTCGGCCCCCGTGGTGCCGGTGCCGGTCTCCGGAGCGTCCGCGCCGGCGTTGCGCGCGCAGGCGGGCCGGTTGCGCGCGTGGGTGGCACAGGACGCGGCACAGAATTCCGACGTCGACCTCCGGGACCTGGCGTGTTCGCTGGCGACGACGCGGGCCGCGTTCCGGCACCGCGCCGTCGCGCTGGCGGAGAACGCGGCCCAGCTCGACGAGCTCCTGGCCGCCGTCGCGAACGACCACGAGATCGCGGGTGTGGTGTCGGGTCTGTTCGAAAGTGGCGGTGCCGCTCCGGTGTTCGTGTTCCCGGGGCAGGGTGCGCAGTGGGTGGGGATGGGTCGTGGGTTGGTGGCGGAGTCTGAGGTGTTCGCGGAGTGGATGGGCCGGTGTGGTGCGGCGTTGGCGCCGTTTGTGGAGTGGGATCTGCTCGAGGTGCTGGGTGACGAGGAGTCGCTGTCCCGGGTTGATGTGGTGCAGCCGGCGTTGTGGGCGGTGATGGTGTCGTTGGCCGAGCTGTGGCGTGCGGTGGGTGTGGAGCCTGCGGGTGTGATCGGTCACTCGCAGGGTGAGATCGCCGCCGCTGTGGTGGCGGGTGGTTTGTCGTTGGAGGACGGCGCGCGGGTGGTGGCGTTGCGCAGTCGGGCGTTGCGGCGGTTGGCCGGTGCCGGGGGCATGGTGTCGGTGGCGGCGTCGGAGGCCGAGGTGGCCGCCCGGCTGCGGGATGGGTTGTCGATCGCCGCGGTCAACGGGCCCGGATCGGTGGTGGTCTCGGGTACGCCGGAGGCGCTGGACGCGCTGCTCGCGGAGTGCGAGAGCGACGGTGTCCGCGCCCGGAAAGTCGCGGTGGACTACGCCTCCCACTCCGCACAGGTCGATGGCCTTGAGGCCGAGCTCGTCGAGGCCCTGGCGCCGATCAAGTCGGTGTCGGCCGAGGTCGCGGTGTACTCGACGGTGTCGGGTGGATTGCTGGACACGGCGGAGATGGACGCCGGGTACTGGTTCCGGAACGTGCGGGAGCGGGTGCGGTTCGACGAGGCGGTGGGTGCGGTGCTGGGGGACGGGTACCGGGTGTTCGTGGAGGTGAGTCCCCATGCGGTGCTGACGATGGGGTTGCAGGAGTTTCCCGATGTGGTGGCGCTGGATACGTTGCGGCGTGACGAACAGGAGTCGCGCCGGTTCCTGACGGCGGTGGCGGCGGCTCACGTGCATGGGGTGGCGATCGATTGGCGGGCCCTGTATCCGGGGGCGCGCCGGGTGGAGCTGCCGACCTACGCCTTCCAGCACCAGCGGTACTGGATCGGCGACGAAACCCCGGAACTGCCACTGGGCCCCGTGCCCGCGGAGTCCGGGGCCGAGGCCCAGTTCTGGGCCGCCGTGGAAAGCGGTGACGCCGACGCCCTCGCCGGTGTGCTCGGCGCCGACGGCGACGCCACGGCCTCGCTCACGGCCCTGCTCCCGGTGCTGTCCGAATGGCGCAGCCGCGAGCACCGGCAGTCCCTTGTGGATGAATGGCGGTACGAGGTCGACTGGCGTGTCGTCGACGCCGCTCGCGCGACGCTGGTGGGAACCTGGCTGCTGGTCATCCCCGAGTCGTGGTCGGGCCACGACCTGACCGGGGGCTGCGCCGACGCGCTCTCCACGGCGGGAGCGCGCGTCGTGTCGCTCGTCCTCGACCGCGACGACCTCCGGCAGGGCCACGCCGCCAGGCTGATCGCCGAAGCGAAGGCCGACGGCGACGGCGGGGACGACGTCGCCGGGGTCCTGTCGCTGCTGGCCCTCGACAGCACTCCGAATCCGGACGAACCGGCCGTACCCCAGGGCTTCGCCGACACCGTCGCCCTGGTGCAGGCCCTTGGAACCTCGGGCGTGACCGCGCCGCTGTGGTGCGCGACCCGTGGCGCCGTCAGCGTCGGTGCCACCGATCCGCTCACCGCCCCGGCGCAGGCCACGGTCTGGGGCCTCGGTCGCGTGGCGGCACTGGAACACCCGGACCGCTGGGGCGGGCTCGTCGACCTGCCCGACGCGCTCGACCGGCGCGGTGCCGCACTGCTCGCCGAGGCGCTGAGCGGTGCGGGCGACGAGGACCAGCTCGCCGTCCGCGCGGGCGGTGTGTTCGCCCGCAGGCTCGAACGGCGCCCGCTCGGCGCGGCACCGGCACCGCAGAGCTGGCGCCCGCGCGGAACGGTCCTCGTGAGCGGCGGTACCGGTGCGCTCGGTGGGCAGGTCGCCCGCT
Organism: Saccharomonospora piscinae; assembly: GCF_005862235.1. Classification (GTDB taxonomy): domain Bacteria; phylum Actinomycetota; class Actinomycetes; order Mycobacteriales; family Pseudonocardiaceae; genus Saccharomonospora; species Saccharomonospora piscinae. The sequence goes on from NZ_VCEK01000004.1 coordinate 741,246, forward strand.
GGCTCGCCCGGATGGACACCCCGCCGCACCTGCTGCTCGTCAGCAGGCGTGGCGAGGACGCGCCGGGAGCCGGCGACCTCCGTCGCGAACTCACCGACTGCGGTGCCACGGTGACGATCGCGTCCTGCGACGCGGGGGACAGGACCGCGCTCGCCGCGCTGCTCGCCGACATTCCCGAGGACCGGCCGTTGACGGCGGTCGTGCACACGGCGGCCGCGCTCGACGACGGCCTGATCGACTCCCTCGAACCGGCGCAGCTCGGCCGCGCGCTGCACGCCAAGGCCACCGCCGCCTGGAACCTGCACGAGCTCACCGAGGACCTCGATCTCGACGCGTTCGTGTTGTTCTCGTCGTTCGGCGGCATCGTCGGCACGCCAGGACAGGGAAACTACGCCCCGGCCAACGCCTACCTCGACGCGCTCGCGCTCTACCGGCGCGCACGCGGGCAGGTCGCCACCGCCGTCGCGTGGGGCGCCTGGGGCGGCGGCGGACTCGCCGAAGGGCAGTTCGGCCAGACCCTGAACCGGCACGGCCTTCGCCTGATGGAACCGGAGCTGGCCACCGCCGCGCTCGGAAGGGCGATCGAGGGAGACGACGCCTCCGTGCTGATCGCCGACATCGACTGGGAACGGTTCTACGTCGCGTTCACGGCGACCCGCAGCAGTCCGCTGCTCGCCGACCTGCCGGACGCCAAGCGGATCGCGGCCGACGGGCTCGGAGCCGCCGCGAGTTCGGGGGAGTCCGCCGAGCTCGTGCAGCAGCTCGCCGGCCTTTCCGAGTCCGAACAGCACACGCTGTTGCTTGACATGGTGCGCGAGCAGGCGGCCGCGGTGCTCGGGCTCACCGGCGCCGACGCGGTGGTGGTCAAGCGTGCGTTCCAGGAGATGGGGCTCGACTCGGTCACCGCCGTGGAACTGCGCAACCGCGTCAGCGCACGGACCGGCCTCCGGCTGCCGGTGACTCTGGCCTTCGACTACCCCCAGCCGGAACGACTCGCCGACTTCCTGCGTGAGCAGCTCACCAGCGACAGCGAGGCGGGCGCGGACACCGCACTGCGCGAACTGGACCGGCTGGAGGCCGCGCTCGCGTCGGCGGCCACGGACGATGCCAGCAGGACGCGAGTGGTGAACCGCATGCGGGCACTGCTCGCGGCGCTCACCGGCGGCCAGGAGGACGCCGAGACGGTCGACGACCGGCTCGAAACAGCCTCCGACGACGAGATGTTCGAGCTGCTGGGCAAGAAGTTCGGTATCGCCTGAGCGCGACACCCGACCCGCGACGAGATAGGGCCTACGACATGTCGAACGAGGACAAGCTCCGCTACTTCCTGAAGAAGGTCAGCGCCGAGCTCGACGCGGCGCAGGGGCGGGTGCGTGAGCTGGAGGCCATGGACGCCGAGCCGATCGCGCTGGTCGGCATCGGGTGCCGGTTCCCAGGAGGGGTGCGCTCCGCCGAGGAGCTGTGGGAACTGGTGGAGACCGGCACCGACGCGATCTCGGCGTTTCCCACCGATCGCGGCTGGGACCTCGACCAGATCTTCGGCTCGAAGCTCGGCGACGGCACCTACCGGGCCGAGGGCGGGTTCCTGTACGACGCGGGCGACTTCGACGCGGGCTTCTTCGGTATCTCACCGCGCGAGGCGCTGGCCACCGATCCGCAGCAGCGCGTGCTGCTCGAAACGGCATGGGAGGCGTTCGAGGACGCCGGGATCGTCCCGGACACCCTGCGGGGCAGCAAGACCGGCGTGTACGTCGGAACCAACGGGCAGGACTACCCCGCCGTGCTGCTCGGATCCAAGGCCGGGGGCGAGGGCCACTCCGCTACCGGCAGCGCCGCGGCCGTGGTCTCCGGCCGGATCTCCTACACCTTCGGCCTCGAAGGTCCGGCGCTGACCGTCGACACGGCGTGCTCGTCGTCGCTGGTCGCCCTGCATCTCGCGGCCGAGGCGCTCCGGCGGCGCGAGGTCTCGCTGGCGCTCGCGGGCGGCGTGACCGTGATGGCGACACCCGGCATGTTCGCCGGGTTCAGCCAGCAGCAGGGACTGCTGGCCGCGGACGGCCGGTGCAAGTCGTTCGCCGACACCGCCGACGGAACCGGTTTCGCCGAAGGCGTCGGGCTGCTCCTGGTCGAGCGGCTCTCCGACGCCCGGCGCAACGGGCACGACGTGCTCGCCGTCCTGCGCGGCTCGGCGGTGAACCAGGACGGTGCGTCCAACGGGCTGACCGCCCCGAACGGGCCGTCCCAGCAACGGGTCATCTGGCAGGCGCTCGCCGATGCCGGACTGTCTCCCGAACAGGTTCACGCGGTGGAGGCACACGGAACGGGCACCGTGCTCGGCGACCCGATCGAGGCGCAGGCGCTGCTGGCGACCTACGGCGCGCACCGGCCCGAGAACGAGCCGCTGTGGCTCGGGTCCATCAAGTCCAACATCGGTCACACGCAGGCGGCCGCCGGCGTCGCAGGCGTGATCAAGATGGTGATGGCGATGCGGCACGGCGCGTTGCCGAAGACCCTGCACGCCGAGCAGCGGACGACCAAGGTCGACTGGGAGTCGGGCGCGGTGTCGTTGCTGACCGAGAAGCGCGAGTGGGACGCGGGCGAGGCGCCGAGGCGGGCGGCGGTCTCGTCGTTCGGGGTCAGCGGAACGAACGCGCATGTGGTGCTGGAACAGGCGCCCCCGCGACCCGAGCCGGAGCCGGAGCCGGTGGGAACGCCCTCGGTGCCGTGGGTCCTGTCGGCGGCCACCGAGGAGGGGCTGCGGGCACAGGCGCGGCGGTTGCTGGAGTTCGTCGCCGCCCGCCCCGACTCCGACATGGCCGACATGGCCGACGTGGCCGACACGGCCTGGTCGTTGGTGACCTCGCGAGCGGCGATGGAACACCGCGCGGTGGTCGTGGGCGCAGACCTCGCCGCGTTGCGAGCCGGGCTGGAGGCGGTGGCCCACGGCAGGCCCGACCCGGCGGTGGTGCGGGGAGCCACGGCGGGCGAGCCGAGCGTGGTGTTCGTGTTCCCCGGCCAGGGCACGCACTGGGCTGGCATGGCCGCGGGCCTGCTGGAGCACTCGCCGGTCTTCGCGGCGCGTTTCGACGAGTGCGCCGCCGAGCTGCGACGGTGGGTGGAGTGGTCGCCTGCGGACGTGCTGCGTCAGGCGCCGGGAGCACCGGATCTCGCCAGGGTCGATGTGGTGCAGCCGCTGTTGTGGGCGGTGATGGTGTCGCTGGCTGCGGTGTGGCGCTCCTTCGGGGTGAAGCCCTCGGCGGTGGTGGGGCACTCGCAGGGCGAGATCGCCGCGGCCTGCGTGGCGGGCGGGCTCGGTCTTGGCGAGGGCGCGCGTGTGGTGGCGTTGCGCAGCAAGGCGCTGAGGGCGCTGTCCGGGCGCGGCGGGATGCTGGCCATCGTCGCGGGCGTGGACTGGGTCGCGCCACGGCTGGAGCCGTTCGAGGGACGGATCTCGGTCGCGGCGGTCAACGGCCCCTCGTCGGTGGTGGTCTCCGGCGACGAGGACGCGCTGGATGAACTGGTGGCCGTCTGCGAGGCCGACGAGGTGCGGGCACGCCGGGTCACGGTGGACTACGCCTCCCACTCCGCCCAGGTCGACGAGCTGGAAACCGAGCTGCTCGACGCGCTGGCTCCGGTGGCCCCGCAGTCGTCGGACATACCGCTGTACTCGACGCTCACCGGGCGATCGCTCGACACCGCGCGGATGGACGCGCGCTACTGGTTCGACAACCTGCGCTCGACCGTGCTCTTCGACGACGCCGCCCGCGCCGCGATCGCCGATGGGCACACCGTCTTCGTCGAGGTCAGCCCGCACCCCGTGCTGACCATGAGCATCCAGGAACACCCCGGCACCACGGCCTTCGGCACCCTGCGTCGCGACGAGGACGACCTCCCCCGCCTGCTCACCTCACTGGCGGAGGCGCACACCCACGGCCTGCCCGTCGACTGGACCGCGTTGTTCTCCGGCGCGGACCGCCGCCGCGTCCACCTGCCCACCTACGCCTTCCAGCGCAGGCGGTACTGGCCCGAGGGGCGGGGTTTCGCGGAGCCGCCCGGGCCGGGTGCCGACGCGGAGTTCTGGAACGCGGTCGAGCGCTCGGACACGGCCGCGCTCGCCGAGACGCTGGAACTGCGCGGTGGGGACGAGTCGGCGCTCGACACCGTGCTCCCCGCCCTGTCCCGGTGGCGCCGCCGGCGCGACACGCAGTCCACGATGGACGGTTGGCGCTACCACGCCCAGTGGAAGCCGATCGCCGTGCCGAGGGCCGTTCCGGTGGGACGCCACCTGGCGGTGATCCCGGCGGCGAAGACCGACCACCCGGTCGTCGACGCGGTCGTCGCCGCGTTGCCCGGTGTGGCCACGCTGGTCGTGGACGCCGAGCGGCTCGACCGTGCCGGTCTGGCCGCCGCGCTCGCGGAGCACGCCGGGACGGCGGGCGTGGTGTCGCTGCTGGCGCTCGACGAGCAGCCGATGCCGGACGCCCCGTCCGTACCGGCGGGCCTGGCCGCGACACTGGCACTGACGCAGGCGCTCGGTGACGCGGGGATCCAGGCGCCGCTGTGGGCGCTGACCGCGGGAGCCGTCGCCACCAGCGACGCCGAGGACGTACCCGCCCCCGCACAGGCCGCCGTGTGGGGCCTGGGCAGGGTGATCGCCCTCGAACACCCCGAACGCTGGGGCGGCCTCATCGACCTGCCGCCCGAGCCGGACCGCCGCGCCGCGTCCCGTGCGTGCGCGCTCGTGGCGGGCGACACCGGCGACGACGAGTTCGCCGTGCGACCCGCAGGCGTGCTGACCCGCAGGCTCGTCCACGGTGCGGGCGCGGCTGCCCGTCGCGAGTGGCGGCCCAGCGGGTCCGTGCTGGTGACCGGCGGCACCGGGGCACTCGGCACGCACGTCGCGCGGTGGCTCGCCGACAACGGCGCCGAGCACCTCGTTCTCCTCAGCAGGAGCGGGAAAGACGCCGACGGTGCCGACGATCTCGTGCGGGACCTCACCGGCCGAGGCGTCACCGTCACCGTCGCCGCGTGCGACGCCGCCGACCGCGCCGCGCTGGCCGACGTCGTCGCCGCCGTGCCTGCCCAGCACCCCCTCACCGCGGTCGTCCACACGGCGGGCGTGCTGGCCGACGGTGTGCTCGACTCGATGGGGCCGGGCGAGCTCGCGCACGTGTTCCGCCCGAAGCTCGACGCGGCGTTCGCGCTGCACGAGGCGACCCTGCACCTGGACCTGTCGGCGTTCGTGCTGTTCTCGTCCTTCGCGGGCACGCTCGGCAACGCGGGACAGGGCAACTACGCGGCGGCGAACGCGGCGCTCGACGCCGTCGCGGCGCACCGGAAGGCCCGGGGACTGCCCGCGACGTCGATCGCCTGGGGCCTCTGGGACGGCGACAGCCTCGCCGGAGAGGCACGGGTCAACGCCCGCCTTCGCCGTGGCGGCACGGGCGCGATGCCGCCCGAACTCGCCGTCGCGGCCATGCACGACGCCGTCGAGCGCGACCGCGCCGATCTCGTCGTGGCCGATCTGGACTGGACGAAGGCCGGGTCCGGTTTCCTGCTGGCCGGCCGCCACGCCGTCCTCGCCGACCTGCCCGAGATCCGGGCGCTCGCGGCGGACACACCCGGCGAGGCCGGGGCGCAGGACTCGTTCGACGCCCTCGCGGGGATGTCGCGGGCCGAGCGGCACCGGCAGGTGCTCGACCTCGTGAAGGGCACCGCCGCCGCGGTGCTGGGGCACGCCTCCGCCGACGAGGTCGCGGACGGCGTCGCCTTCCGCGACCTCGGTTTCGACTCGCTCACCGCGGTCGAACTGCGCAACGTGCTCAGCGCGCGGACCGGGCTGCGCTTGCCGGCCAGTCTCGTCTTCGACTACCCCACACCCGGCGAGCTGGCCGAGCACCTGCACGCGGAACTGACCGGGGACGCCGACACCACCCCGGCCGCCGCGCCCCCCGCCGCCTCCGAGGCTTCGAAGGTCTCCGAGGCCTCGAAGGCCTCGGAGGCCGCCGACGAGCCGATCGCGATCGTCGGCATGAGCTGCCGCTTCCCCGGTGGCGTGCGTTCGCCCGAGCAGTTCTGGGACCTGCTCGCCACGGGAACCGACGCGATCACCGAGCTGCCCACGGACCGCGGCTGGGACCTCGACGCGGTCTTCGCCACGATCCCGCCCGACGCGCAGGTCCGGGGCGGTGGCTTCCTCGACGACATCGGGGCCTTCGACCCCGCGTTCTTCGGTATCTCCCCGCGTGAGGCACTGGCGATGGACCCGCAGCAGCGGCTGCTGCTCGAAACGTCGTGGGAGGCGTTCGAGAACGCGGGCATCGATCCGTCCTCGGCCCGGGGCAGCGACACGGGCGTGTTCGTCGGCACCAACGGGCAGGACTACCTCAACCTGATGATGTTCGCGGAGCCGAACCTCCAGGGTTACGTGGCCACCGGCAGCGGCGCGAGCGTGCTCTCGGGCCGGGTGTCGTACACCTTCGGCTTCGAGGGGCCCGCGTGTACCGTCGACACCGCGTGCTCGTCGTCGCTGGTCGCGCTGCATCTCGCCGGCAGGGCCCTGCGCCACGGCGAATGCACGATGGCGCTCGCCGCCGGGGTGACCGTGATGTCGACGCCGGGCGTGTTCGTCGGTTTCAGCCAGCAGGGTGTGCAGGCCGCCGACGGCCGGTGCAAGGCGTTCTCCGACTCCGCCGACGGCGCGGGCTGGGCCGAGGGTGTCGGCGTGCTGGTGCTGGAACGGCTGTCCGACGCGCGGCGAAACGGGCACGACGTGCTCGCCGTCGTGCGCGGCTCGGCGGTGAACTCCGACGGCGCGTCCAACGGTCTCACCGCGCCGAACGGCCCCTCCCAGCAGCGAGTGATCAAGCAGGCGCTGGCGGACGCGGGGCTCGCCCCGTCCGAGATCGACGCGGTCGAGGCCCACGGAACGGGCACGGCGCTCGGCGACCCGATCGAGGCGCAGGCGCTGATGGCCACGTACGGCAGGGACCGACAGCGTCCGCTGTGGCTCGGCTCGGTGAAGTCGAACATCGGCCACACCCAGGCCGCCGCCGGAGTCGCCGGAGTGCTCAAGATGGTGCTCGCGCTGCGGCACGGAGCGCTGCCGAGGACGCTGCACGCCGACGTGCCCTCTTCGGAGATCGACTGGTCGGACGGTGCCGTCTCCCTGCTGGCCGATCCGGTCGACTGGCCGGACGACGGCACGCCGCGCAGGGCGGGCGTCTCCTCGTTCGGGATCAGCGGAACCAACGCCCACGTCGTCATCGAGGCCCCGCCCGCCGACTCGCGGCCACGGCGGGACGACCTCACCAGGCCGAGCCCGTGGGTGCTGTCCGCGCGCACGGCCGCCGCGCTCACGCGGCAGGCCGAACGGCTCGCCGCGCGGGTCGCGGACGGCGGGCAGGACCCGGTGGACGTCGCGGCGACGCTCGCGGGCCGGACGGCGTTCGAGCACCGCGCCGTCGTGCTCGACCCCGGCCGGTTCGCCGACCTGTCGTCGCCGTCGGTGGTGCGCGGCGTCACCGGCACGGGGCGGACCGCGTTCCTGTTCTCCGGTCAGGGGTCACAGCGCCCCGGCATGGGCCGCGAGCTGCACGACACGTTCGACGCCTTCGCCGACGCCTTCGACCTCGCCTGCGCGGAGCTGGCGGAGTGGCTGCCCGGGTCCGTGCGCGCCGTCGTGTTCGGCGAGAACGGCGAGGGCGGCGAGAACGGCGAGGATGGCACCGACCTGCTCCACCGCACCGACTACACCCAGGCCGGTCTGTTCGCGCTCGAGGTCGCGCTGTTCCGGTTGCTCGAGTCCTGGGGCATGGCGCCGGGCGCGGTCGCGGGCCACTCCATCGGGGAGCTGGCCGCGGCGCACGTCGCGGGCGTGCTGTCCCTGCGCGACGCGGCACGGCTGGTGGCGGCGCGAGGACGGCTGATGGACGCGCTGCCAGCCGGGGCGATGGTGGCGGTGGAGGCCACCGAGGAGGAAGCGGCGCGGCTCCTGACCGGGCAGGTCGCGCTTGCCGCCGTGAACGGGCCGCGCGCCGTGGTGCTCTCGGGTCCCGAGGACGAGGTGAGTGCTCTCGCCACGGCGTTCGCCGCCGAGGGCCGTCGCTGCAAGCGGCTGAGCGTCGGCCGTGCCTTCCATTCGCCGATGCTGGACCCGATGCTCGCCGAGTTCCGCGAGGTGGTGAAGGACCTGTCGTTCGCGCCGCCGGTGATCCCGCTCGTGTCGACCGTGACCGGTGGGTTCGTCTCGGCCGCCGAGGCGACGGACCCCGAGTACTGGGTCGGCCAGGCACGCCACACCGTGCGGTTCTCCGACGCGATCGCCACGCTGCGCGGCGACGGCGTCGCCACCTTCCTCGGCCTCGGGCCGGACGGTGCGCTCACCGCGCTCGCGAGCGACTGCGTCGCGGACCGGGACGCGGCCTTCGTGCCCGTGCTGCGGAGCAGCGCCGCCGAACCGGCCACGCTCGTGGCGGCCGTGGCCGAGGTGTGGGTTCGCGGCACGGCCGTCGGCTGGCCTTCCTACTTCGCCGGGTCGGGAGCCGCTCGGGTCGAGCTTCCCGGCTACGCCTTCGAACCCGAGGTGTACTGGCCGGAGCGGCCCTCGACCCCCGCGCGGCTCCCGCGCGGTGACGGCACCGAGGGCACGGACGGCACAGGCGGCACGGACGGTGCAGGTGGTGCGGCTGACGCGGCGTTCTGGGAAGCCGTCGAGAACGGCGACCTCTCGGCCGTCGTGGCCGGACTGGACGGCGACCGTCCGCTGCGCGAGGTGCTGCCGCGACTGTCGGCGTGGCGCCGGAAACGCACCGCCCTGTCGCGGGTGGACGACTGGCGCTACCGGGTCGCGTGGCGCCCGCTGGCCGGTGAGCAGGGCAAGAGGCTGCCCGGCACCTGGCTGCTCGCCGTCCCCTCGGGCGGTGTGTCCGGCGAGCTCGTCGCGGCGCTGCGCGACGAGCTGGCGGCCAGGGGAGCGGAGCCGGTGCGGGTCGTGGCCGAGCCCGGCGACCCGGCCGCGTTCACCGGTCTGCCCGCCTCGATCGCCGGAGTCGTGTCGCTGCTGCCGTGCGACGAGACACCGGAGCAGTCGCGGGCCGTGGTGCCCGCCGGTCTCGCGGCCACGGTGGCGCTGCTGCGGGCACTGGCCGGACGCGGCGAACCGGTGCCGGTGTGGTCGGTGACCACGGGCGCCGTCGCGGCCACCGGCACCGACACCGTCCGCCCCGCACAGGCGCTCGCGTGGGGGCTCGGCATGTCGGCCGCGCTGGAGCACCCCGAACTCGCGGGCGGCCTCGTGGACCTTCCGCCGGAGCCGGACGGACGGGCGATCGCGCGCCTGTGCGACCTGCTCGCGGGCGAGGAGGACCAGGTGGCCGTGCGGGAAGGAGCGGTGCTGGCGCGGAGGCTGGTCCGCGCGCCCGCGGGTGAGGCCGGGCCCGACACGTGGGAGCCGGGCGGCACGGCGTTGCTGACCGGTGGTGTCGGCGGGCTCGGTTCGGAGGTGGCACGCTCGCTCGCGGCCGGCGGCACCGAACACCTGGTCCTGCTGGCCCGGCGCGGTGCCGACACTCCCGGTGCGGGCGAGCTGGTCGAGGAGCTGACCGCGCTCGGTTCCCGGGTCACCGTCGCCGCGTGCGACGTCACCGACGCCGAGGCACTCGGCACACTCGTCGCCGGTCTGCGCGGGGACGGCGAGCGGATCACCACGGTGGTACACGCGGCCGGTGTCGCGGGCAGGCGCCCGCTGCTGGACTGTGACGCCGACTCGCTGGCCGACATCATCGCGGCGAAGGTGGCGGGCGCGCGCAACCTCGACGAGCTGTTCACCGACGATCCGCCGGAGGCGTTCGTGCTGTTCTCCTCGGCGGCCGGTGTCTGGGGCGGTTCGGGGCAGGCCGGATACGCGGCGGCCAACGCGTACCTGGACGCGCTCGCCACGCGCCGCAGGGCCGCTGGGCTGCCCGCCACCTCGATCGCCTGGGGCGGCTGGGCGGCCGGTGGCATGGCCGACGGCGCGGCGGAGGAACTGCTCCGGCGGCGCGGCCTGCCCGCCATGCCGCCCGGCCCGGCCATCGCGGCGCTGGCACAGTCCGTGGCACACGGAGAGACCTGCGTGACCGTCGTGGACGTCGACTGGGCGCGGTTCGCGCCCACGTTCGCCATCGCGCGGTCCCGGCCGCTCATGAGCGACATCCCGGAGGCCGCCGCCGCGATCGCGGCCACGGACCCCGGCGCGGCGGAACCCGGCGGGGCCAGAGACCTCAGGGAGGAACTCGCGGCGGCCGACGAGAACGAGCGCAACCGGGTCCTGCTCGACGCGGTGCGCACGGAGGCCGCCGTGGTGCTCGGCCATCGGGACGCCGCCGCGGTCGAACCGGCGAGAGCCTTCCGCGAACTCGGCTTCGACTCGGTCATGGCCGTCGAGTTCCGGGACCGCCTCACCGCCGCCACCGGCGTGCGGCTGGAGGCCACGGTGATCTTCGACGAGCCCTCGCCGACGGAGCTGGTCGACCGCCTGCGGCACGAGCTGTTCGGTACCGACGAGAGCGACGGCACCGACGACTCCGGCGGCCACGGAGCTGATGACGGTGGCGAGCAGCCACAGCAGGCGCGGGACGGCGACGAGAACCACGTCGACGCGATCCGCTCGATGGACGCGGCCGAACTGGTGCGGATGGCCATGAACGAGAGCGCGGAGACAACCGAACGACAGGCGGGAAGCGACTGATGTCGGCAGAGTCGGAACAGATCGTCGAGGCGCTGCGCACGTCGCTCATCGAGAACGAGCGGCTGCGCGCGCAGAATCAGAAGCTGACCGCCGCGACCGCGGAACCGGTCGCGATCGTCGGGGCGAGCTGCCGGTTCCCCGGCGGGGTCCGATCACCGGAGGACCTGTGGCGGCTGGTACACGAGGGTACGGACGCGATCACGCCGTACCCGGTCGGCCGCGGCTGGGAGATGTGGTTCGGTGCGGACGGACCGGCACCGCACGGCGGGTTCGTCCACGAGGCCGACCTCTTCGACCCCTCGGTGTTCGGGATCTCGCCGCGCGAGGCACTCGTCATGGACCCGCAGCAGCGGCTGCTGCTCGAGGCCTCCTGGGAGGCGCTCGAACGGGCGGGCATCGACCCGCGTTCCGCGCGGGACACCAGGACCGGCGTGTACGTCGGCGCCTCGCCTTCCGGTTACAGCGCGTCCTCGGTGGGCTCCGGCGACAGTGACGGGTTCGTCGTCACCGGCACGGCGAACAGCGTGCTCGCCGGGCGGATCTCCTACTCGCTCGGTCTGCTCGGGCCCGCGCTGACCATCGACACGGCGTGCTCGTCGTCGCTGGTGGCACTGCACGTCGCCGCGCAGGCGCTGCGCAGGCAGGAGTGCGCGCTCGCGCTCGCGGGTGGTGTGACCGTGATGGCCAACCCCGCGGCGTTCGTGGAGTTCGGCAGGCAGGGCGGTGTCGCCGCCGACGGGCGGTGCAAGTCGTTCTCGGAGTCCGCCGATGGCACGGGATGGGGCGAGGGCGTCGGTCTCGTCCTGCTGGAGCGGCTCTCCGACGCCCAGCGCAACGGCCACGAGGTGCTGGCCGTGATCCGTGGCTCCGCGGTGAACTCGGACGGCGCGTCCAACGGCCTGACGGCACCCAACGGGAACGCGCAGCGGCGGGTGATCCGGCAGGCGCTGGCCGACGCGCGGCTCTCGGCATCCGATGTGGACGCGGTCGAGGCACACGGGACCGGGACCACACTCGGCGATCCGATCGAGGCGCGGGCGCTGCTGGCGACCTACGGCGCCGACCGGGCCGAGCCGCTGTGGCTCGGCTCCATCAAGTCGAACATCGGCCACACCCAGGCCGCCGCGGGCATCGCGGGTGTGCTCAAGATGATCGAGGGAATCCGGCGCGGGGTGCTCCCTCGCACGCTGCACGCCGACGTCCCGTCCGCGAAGGTGGACTGGTCGGCGGGTGCGGTGCGGCTGCTCGACGTCGAGCGCGAGTGGCCGGCCACCGGGCGGCCGAGGCGCGCGGCGGTCTCCGCCTTCGGTATGAGCGGCACCAACGCGCACCTCGTGGTGGAGCAGGCGCCCGGCGAAGCCGCCGGGGAGCCGGTCGCCGCTGGGACCGGCGAGCCCGCCGTCGGCTCGGGTGCCGTGGCCTGGCTGGTCTCCGGCCGGACCAGGGCCGCCCTGCGCGCCCAGGCGGCGAAGCTCCGGTCGTGGCTCGCCGACTCCACGGAGCAGGCAGCGCCTGCGGAGCCCGCCGACGTCGGATGGTCGCTCGCGCACACGCGCGCGACGCTCGAACACCGCGCCGCCGTGACGGGTCGGGACCGGGAAACGCTGCTCGCGGGCCTGTCCGCGATCGCCGACGGCGAGCCCGCGCCCGGTGTCGTCACCGCGCAGGCGGGCGAACGCGGCAACCCGGTGTTCGTGTTCCCCGGCCAGGGTGCGCAGTGGGAGGGGATGGCGGCCGGTCTGCTGGCGTCCTCGCCCGTGTTCGCCGACCGGCTGGCCGAGTGCGAGCGTGCGCTCGCGCCGTGGGTCGATTGGTCCGTGACCGGCGTGCTGCGCCGCGCGCCGGGCTCACCCGGGCTCGACCGGGCCGACGTGGTGCAACCCGCGCTGTGGGCGGTCATGGTGGCGCTGGCGGGGTTGTGGCGGGAGTGCGGAGTCCGCCCCGCCGCGGTCATCGGGCACTCGCAGGGCGAGATCGCCGCCGCCTGCGTCGCCGGGGCGCTGTCGCTGGCCGACGGCGCGCGGGTGGTCGCGCTGCGCAGTCGCGCGCTGCTCGCGCTCGCGGGCCACGGCGGAATGGTGTCGTTACCCGAAACCGTCGCCGACGTCCGCGCGCGCCTCGCGCGGTGGGACGGGAGCATCGCGGTCGCGGCGATCAACGGACCACGGCACGTGGTCGTCTCCGGTGAGACCGGCGCACTGGACGAGCTGCTGGCCGACTGTGCGGCCGACGGCGTCAACGCGAAGCGCATCCCGGTGGACTACGCCTCCCATTCCCGCGCCGTGGAGCGCCTGCGCGACGAGATCGCCGACGCGCTGACCGGCATCAACCCCGAGTCCTCCGCCGTTCCCTTCTACTCCACGGTGACCGGAACCCGCGTCGACACGGCGGAGCTGGACGCCGACTACTGGTACCGCAACCTCCGCTCGACCGTGGACTTCGACGGCGCGGTCCGCGCGGCGCTGGCCGACCGGCACCCACGGCTGCTCGAGGTGAGCCCGCATCCCGTGCTGGCGATGAGCCTGTCCGACATCGCCGAGGACACCGGCAGCGCCGCGGCGATCCACACCACGCTGCGCCGGGACCCCGACGTCGCCGACGCGGAGCGGTTCGTCCAGTCGCTGGCCGACGTGCACGTCCACGGTGGCGACGTGGCCTGGTCCGAGCTGTTCGCCGGTGCCCGGCGCGTGGCACTGCCGACCTACGCCTTCCAGCACGAACGGTTCTGGCCCCAGCCCTCGGAACTGGTCGCGGCCGAGGTCACCCGCCCACGGGACGGCACGGGCCTCGCCGAATCGGGTGCCGCGCTCTGGGCCGCCGTCGACAGCGGCGACGCGAGCGCACTCGCCGCGGCACTCGACCTGCCCGACGGCGAGATCGCGGTGGATGAGCTCGCCGACCGGCTGGCCGCCTATCGCGAACGCGACCGCCGCAGGGCCCACGTGAACGGCCTGCGGTACCGCGTCGAATGGACGCCCTCGTTCGACGCGAGGCCGGAGGAGCTGACCGGCACGTGGCTCGTCGTGTCGCGGGACACCGGTGACGACGAACTGCCCTCGGTGCTGCGCGAGCGAGGGGCGTCGGTGGTGACGGTGCCGCCGGGCGAGGTCGCGAACGTGCTCGACCCGGCGCGCCCCCCGGCCGGAGTGCTCGTCGTGGCACGGGGCCCCGACGCCGTCGGTGACGTCGTCACGGCACTGAAACACGTGGCGGAGGCGGCGCTCGACGCGCCACTGTGGTGCCTCACCCGAGGCGCGGTCGCGGCGGCCCCCGGCGACCGCGCGCCGGACCCGGCCGCCGCCGCCGTGTGGGGCGCGGGAATCGTCGCCGCGCTGGAGTACCCGGCCGCCTGGAGCGGACTGGTCGACCTGCCCCCGAGCCGGGACCGGGAGGCGGAGAGCAGGCTCGTGGAACTGTTGGCGCGGCCCGGGGGTGAGGACCAGGTGGCCGTGCGCGCACAGGGCGTGTTCGTCCGCAGGCTGGTGCCCGCTCCCGCCGAGGCACCCGCGACGGCGACACCGTGGCGGGCTTCCGGCACCGTCCTGGTCACCGGCGCTACCGGGGTACGCAGCACCCGGCTGGCGTGGTGGCTCGCGGAGCGCGGCGCCGAGCACATCGTGCTGGCCGGTGCGGCAGCTCCCGCGCCGGCCGTCCCCGGCGACCTCGAAGCGGATCTCGCCCAGTTCGGCACCAAGGTGACCGCGGTCGACGCGATCGGCGCCGACGGACTCCGCGCGCTCGTCCAGCGGTTCGACGGTGAGGGGCAGCGCGTGTCCTGCGTCGTCCACGTGGCCGAGTCGCCCGACCAGGGCAGCCTGCTCGCCGCGACCGACGCGGAAACACTGTCGGCGACGGTGGCGGAGGAGACCGGCCTCGTCGCCGCGCTCGACGACGTGCTGGACACACCGGAGACCGCCGCGTTCGTCGTGCTCACCTCGACGGCGGCGACCTGGGGCAGCGCCGGGTTCGCCGGGCACGCGGCGACGGGTGCCTTCGCCGAGGCGATCGTCCGGCGGCGCAGGTCGCGCGGGCTGCCCGGCACGGCGATCGCGTGGCTGCCGTGGGCCGACGGCAGCGAGCGCTCCACCGGACTCGAGGAGCAACTCGGGCGCCGCGGCCTTCGCCTGCTGTCGCCCGACACGGCGGTGGACGCGCTGCAGCAGGCACTCGACAACGGCGACCGGAGTGTCGCCGTCGCGGACGCCGACTGGGGCACCTTCGCCTCGACGTTCACCGTGGCGCGGCCGAGCGCACTGCTGGCCGGACTGCCCGACGCGGTACCCGACGATTCCGGCGACGCGGAGGCTCCCGACGGCGCCGCCGAGCTGGCCGGGCAGCTGGCGGACACCAGCCCGGCCGAGCGGCGCCGCCTGCTGCTCGACCTGGTGCGCAAGCACGTGGCCGTCGTGCTCGGCCACTCCTCGGTCGACGCCGTCGACCCGGAACGGGCCTTCCTGGAGCAGGGATTCGACTCGCTGACAGCGGTCGAGCTGCGCAACGCACTGCGAGCCGCCTCGGGCGCGGAGCTGTCGGCGACGCTGCTGTTCGATCACCCCAGCCCCGCCCAACTCGCGGACCACCTCGCCGACGTGCTGACCGGGCAGGCCGGGACGGGCGCGCGGGCCGAGAGTTCCCCCGCCGAGCCCGGCGGGATTCTCGGTGCGCTGTTCGAGCACACCATGCGTCCCGGTGGCAGGCCGGACAGCTACTCGCTGCTGCTGCAGGACCTCGCGCGCTACCGGCCGAGCTACGCGGACCCGGCCGAGGCCGCGGGCCCGCAGAACCTCATGCGGCTGGCCGACGGCCCCGCGACGAGTCTCGTCTGCTGCTGCACGGTGGCGCTGGGCTCGGGGTTCCAGGAGTACGCCCGGTTCGCGGGCGGCGCCCGCGGCCGCCGTCCCGTTTACGCGCTGCGGCATCCCGGTTTCACGCCGGGCGAGCCCATGCCGGAGTCGTACGACGTGCTGATCGCCACGCACGTGCGGACCCTGCTCGACACCTTCGGAGACGAGCCGTTCGTCCTCACGGGGCACTCGGCGGGAGCGATGTTCGCCAACTCCATCGCGGCGGCACTGGCGGACGAGGGCAGACCACCGGCGGCGCTCGTCCTGCTCGACAGCTACCCGGTCGGAAGCACGGTGCTGGCCAAGTGGCTGCCGGAGATGTTCAGCGGCATGGCGGAGGTCGACGGCGCGTTCACGCCGATGGACGACACCCGCATCACCGCGTGGGCGGGTTACGTCCCGCTGGTCGAGAACTGGCAGGCGCAGCAGGTGGCCGTGCCGACGTTGCTCGCACGGGCTGACAGCCCACTCGGCGAAGTGGACGACGAGCACGGGTGGCGCTCGACGTGGCCGTTCCCGCACGACGAGATCGACGCGCGGGGCGATCACTTCAGCATGCTCGGCGAGAACGGGCCCGCGCTGGCCGCCGGAATCGGGGAATGGCTTTCCGAGCGGGGTTTGTGAGTAATCGTGGTGAATTCGCCAGGGCGCGGTACACGTGCTGCTACCGAACGTAATAGACGACGTGTGGTGCGATAGCATGCCGGTCGATCGCACACGATTGGGGCCAATGTTGTGATGTATCCGAGCTCTGGGCAGGACGATGTGGACAAAGACTCCGCCGTTCCCGCACTGAGAATCACTGGACTGCGCAAGAGTTTCGGCGCGAAGGCAGCGGTCGACGACGTGTCGCTTCGCGTTCCGGCTGGCAGTTTCTACGGGCTCGTCGGCCCCAACGGCGCCGGCAAGACCACCATGCTGTCGATGGCCGTCGGGCTGCTGCGCCCCGACGCGGGCACCGTCGAACTGCTCGGCACCGATGTGTGGGCGGATCCCGTGCAGGCCAAGCAACTCCTCGGCGTGCTCCCCGACGGGCTCGCGCTCCCGGAACGGCTCACCGGGCCCGAGCTGCTGGCCTTCGCGGGCAGCATCCGCGGAATGGCACCGGACGTGGTGGCCACGCGGTCGGCCGAGTTGCTGTCGGTGCTCGAACTCGACGGCGACACCGGCACCCTGGTGATCGACTACTCGACGGGGATGCGGAAGAAGATCGGCCTCGCCGTCGCGCTGCTGCACCGGCCGCGCCTGCTGGTGCTCGACGAGCCGCTGGAAGCGGTCGACCCGGTGTCGGCGGCCACCATCAAGTCGATCCTGCGGGCCTTCGTCGACGCGGGCGGGGCCGTGGTGTTCTCCAGTCACGTCATGGCCGTCGTCGAGCAGCTGTGCGACCACGTCGCGGTGCTCGCGGGGGGCAGGGTGCTCGCCGAGGGACCGATGGACGAGGTCGGGGCCGGTGGACTCGAACAGCGGTTCATGAGCCTCGTCGGCGGCGAGGACAACGGGTTGGAGGGCCTGCGTTGGTTGGCGAGCTGATCCGGCTGAAGCTGACGCTGCTGCGCCGGTCCATGTCCGGCCAGCGGGCCGCGCAACTCGTGCTGGGCGCGCTCGTCGGATTGTTCTTCGCCACCGGCACCATCTGGCTCACCGGGATCGAGACCCCGGCGGCGTCGGTGACCGGCGACCTGATCGCCGTGGCGCTCGCCGGGTGGATGCTCGGCTGGTTCTTCGGGCCCATCCTGTTCGGCAGCGGTGGAGCCGACCTCAAACCCGAACAGTTCGCACTGTTTCCCATCCGGCCGCGCACGCTGACCGCGGGGCTGGTGGGCGCGGGGCTGATCGGCGTGGGTCCGCTCGTCACGCTGGTCGCGCTCGTGGTGCTGGTCGTGCACGGTGTCGGCGTCGGAGGGCTGGCGCCGCTGGTCGCGCCCGTGGGCATCGTCCTGACGCTGGTTCTCGTGGTGCTGCTGTCGAAGGTGATCGTCACCGCGCGAGCGCAGGTGGTGCGCTCGCAGCTCGGGGCGGCACTGTCGGGCCTGCTCACCGGCGCGCTGATGGCGGCGGCCGCCACGGTGTGGGCCATCGTGCCCGCCGTCCAGCTCGCGCTCGACGAGGGCTTTCCCTCCGCGTTCTCGCTGGTGGTGCGCGCGTTACCCTCCGGATGGGCACTCACGGCCGTCGAGGCGGCCGGCCGGTCGGAGTGGGCGCTCGTGGCGGCCGGGCTCGGCGGACTGCTCGTCGCCGACCTTGTGCTCGCGGCCGGGCTGGCGCGGTTGCTGACCCGCCAGGTCACCTCCGGCAAGAGCGGCGGCAGGGGCGCGAAGCAGGTGCGGCGGACGCCCGGTGGACTGCTGGTGAAGTGGACCGACGACGTTCGCGGCGTGGCGGCCAAGGAGCTGCGCGCGTGGTTCCGTGACGTCACGAGGACCAACTTCCTGTACTTCGCGCTGTTCTATGGGCTGTTGCAGACTGTGACGCCCATGCTCATCGGCGCCAACGCGATGCTGCCGTGGACCGGGATCGTGGTCGTCGTCTGGCTCGCGGCGGTGAGCGCGAACCTCTACGCCTCGGACGGCACGGCACTCTGGCTGACGCTGGTGACGCCGAACGGTGAACGGGCGGACGTGCGCGGCAGGCAGCTGGCGTGGCTGCTGGTGGCGGGACCGATCGCGGCCGTGCTGACGGTCGTGTTCACCGCCGTGTCCGGGCTGGGCTGGGCGTGGCCGTGGGCGTTGGCGCTGTCGGCCTCCGTGCTCGGCGCCGGAGCCGGTGCGGTGGTGCTGGTCGCGGTGCTGCTGCCCGTGCCGATGGCTGATCCCCGGCAGCGGGGCAGTGGAGCCTGGGACAACCGGATCGACTTCGTGCAGGTGGTCGTCGTTCTCGCGCTCATGGCGCTGGCGACACTGCCGACCTTCGCCGTGCTCTGGCTCAGCGCGTCGACCGGATCGCAGGCGGTCAGCTGGCTCGCGGTACCCGTCGGCGTGCTCACCGGCGCGGGCAGCGCGTGGTGGTTCGGACGGCTGGCGTACCGGCGGCTCGGCGCCGGGGGCGCGGGTCTGCTGCAGCAGCTGCGCACCGGGCGCAGGCAGCCCGGCTCGCGAGCCGAAGCCGACGACTCCGAATACTCCGAAGACCACGCAGCCGCGGCGGTTCAGGGCGGCCCTGCCCGTCCCGCGATGGGCTGGCCGACCGTGGTGGTCTTCGCCTGTTTCACCGTGTGCTGGGTTCCCTTGCTGGCACAGGGTGTGCTGCCCATGATCCTCGAACTCACGGGCTCCGACGTGAAGTCGTGGTTCCTCGCTCTCTGGCTGCCCGAGGCCGTGCGCTGGCCGACGATGATCGGTATGGTCCTGCTCGGTCTCGTGGTGATCGGTGTCGGCGTGTTCGTCGCACGGCGCTACGACGTCCGTCCGTCGGGCGGGCCCGGCGGACGGGGAACGGGGCGTTCGCTCGGACAGCAGGTCCGGGACGACGTGAAGCAGAAGGAACAACAACGGAACCGGGTCGGGACAGGAAGCTGACGGCGCATCGCGAGGGCCGTCCGTCGTGGACGGTCCTCGCGTACGCCCGTGACCTGTCGGACACCCGCTAGCGTGGGGATGACGTGTGGCCACTCAACTGGATTTGACGGCGGGACTGTCCGACTACGTTCGGGACGTGTCACTGCGCGAGGACGCGGTGCTGCGTGAGCTGCGCGCGGAGACCACCGAATACCCCGGTGGGACGACGATGCAGCTGCTGCCGGAGGAAGGGCAGCTCCTCGCGTTGCTCGTCGGCCTCTGCGGGGCGCGGACCGTGCTGGAGGTCGGCACCTTCACCGGATACAGCACGCTGTGCATGGCACGGGCGCTGCCCGACGACGGCAGGGTGATCACCTGCGACATCTCGAAGAAGTGGCCCTCGATCGGAGCGCCCTACTGGCGCAGGGCGGGCGTGGCCGACCGCATCGACCTCCGCGTGGGTGACGCCGCGGACACCCTCGCCGCGCTGCGCACCGAACTCGGAGCAGGCACCGTGGATCTGGTGTTCGTCGACGCCGACAAGACCGGCTATCTGGGCTACTACGAGCAGGCACTGGAGCTGCTGCGGCCCGGCGGCCTGGTCGTCGTCGACAACACCCTGCTGTCGGGCACGGTGGTCGACGAGTCGGTCACGACCCCGGAGACCACGGCGATCCGGGAGTTCAACGAGTTCGTGCGCGACGACGACAGGGTCGACGTGTCCGTGCTCGTGATGGCGGACGGGATCACGCTGGCACGGAAGCGGTAGGCCCGCGGCTCAGAGCTCCGGTGCGGTGAGCCGCATCGTGTCCGGCGCGGGCCTGCGTGACGGCAGCAGGTGCAGCCGAGTGATGTCGTCCTCGGGTGCGATCGCGGCACCGCACTGACAGTCCTGCTCCTCGAAGCCGGCGAACCGGTAGGCGATGTCCATCATCCGGTTCCGCCGGGTGGCCCGGAAGTCCGCGGCGAGGTGGACCCCGGCGCGCGCGGCCTGGTCGATCAGCCAGTTGAGGATCACGGTGCCGATGCCGTAGGTCACGACCCGGCAGGACGTCGCGAGCAGCTTCAACTGCCAGACCTTCTCGTGGCGCTCCAGCAGCAGCACGCCGACGGCCCCGTGCGGTCCGAACCGGTCGCTCACGGTGGTGACGAGCACCTCGTGGTCGGGGGAGTCGAGCAGTCCCCGCAGAGTCGCGTCCGAGTAGTGGACGCCGGTCGCGTTCATCTGACTCGTGCGCAGCGTCAGCTCCTCCACCCGCGACAGGTCCGCGTCCGTCGCCCGGCCGATGCGGACCTCCATCTCCAGCGAACGGAGGAAGTCCTCGTCGGGTCCGTCGTACGACGCCTGGGTGGACTTGCGCCGCAGCCCCGCCTGGTACATCTCCCTGCGGCGCCGCGCGTCCACCGTGACGGTGGCGGGGGAGAACTCGGGGAGGTCGACGAGCGCGGTGGCCTGGTCCGCGGAGTAGCACCGCACCTCGGGCAGGTGGAACGCCACCTCGGCCCGCTCCGCGGGCTGGTCGTCGATGAACGCGATGGTGTTGTGCGCGAACGACAGCTCGTCGGCGATGGTGCGAACGGAACCCGACTTGGCCGACCACCCGATCTGGGGATGCACGAAGTACTCGGCGATGCCGAGGGCCTCGAGCCGTTGCCAGGCGTCGTCGTGCTCGTTCTTGCTCGCGACCGACTGCAGGATGCCCCTCTGGTCCAGTGTGGTCACCACCGCACGCAGCTCGTCGGCGAGGTGGACCTCGCCGTCCTCCAGCAGCGTGCCCTGCCACAACGTGTTGTCCAGATCCCAGACCAGGCACTTGACCAGGGGTTCCGGCTCCTGCGACATGTCTCTCCCCGCGTGTGTGGGCTCGAACGCCTCAGCTCACCGTGGCCACGGCGTGTTCGGCGAGGAGCAGCCTGCAGATCTCGTTGCTGCCCTCGATGATCTCCATCAACTTCGCGTCGCGGTACGCCCTGGCGACGGCGGTCCCGTCGGAGGCGCCCGCCGAGGCGAGCACCTGCACCGCCGTGGCGGCACCGCGCGCGGCGTTGCCCGCGCTGACGTGCTTCGCGAGCACGGTCGCCGTCACGAGTTCGGGCGAGCGCCGCTGCCACAGCTCGCTGGCGTGCTCACAGGCCCTCGCCGCGTTCTGCTCGGCCACCAGCAGATCGGCCAGGTGCCCGGCGACCAGCTGGTGCTGTGCGAGCGGCTTGCCGAACTGCTCGCGGGTCTTCGCGTGCGCGACCGCGGCGCGCAGGCACGCGCGCAGGATCCCGACACAGCCCCACGCCACGGAGATCCGGCCGTACGACAGCGCGGTCGTGACGAGCAGCGACAGGCCCGTACCGCTGAGGACGGCCGACGACGGCAGGCGAACACCGTCGAAGCGGAGGTTCGCGTGTCCCGCCGCGCGGCAGCCGAGCGGCTCGGCGACCCGCTCGATCGTGACACCCGCGCTCTTCGCCGGAACGACGACCGCGACGACGTCGTCGGCGTCGTCGGTGGCTCCGCTTGCTCCGGCGTCCTCGGTGTTCCTGCCGTCGCGCGCGAACACGATCAGGAGGTCGGCGTAGTACGCGCCGGTCACCCAGACCTTCTCGCCGTCCAGCACGATCGACTCGCCGTCGCCGCGAACGCGGGTGGCGATCGCCGAGAGGTCGCTGCCCGCGCCGGGCTCGCTGAATCCCACGGCGGCCAGTTCCCCGCCGGTCAGTCGAGGGAGGTACGCCGACCGCTGGTCGCCGTCGCCGAGGCGTTGCAGTGTCCACGCCGCCATGCCCTGCGAGGTCATGATGCTGCGCAACGAGCTGCAGAGGCCGCCGACGTGCGCGGTGAACTCGCCGTTGTCCCGGCTGCTCGCTCCCCGTCCGCCGTAGGACGCGGGCACCTCGGCGCACAGCAACCCGCGCGTGCCGAGGTCCCGAAGGAGATCCAGTGGCAGCCGCCCCGAGGCGTCCCACGCGCCGGCCTGATCGCCGACCATGTCGCCGACGAGAGCGTGCGCGCCGGCGAGCTCGTCAGGCACCGCCGGTCACGTCCTGTTCCGCGCGCAGGCGCAGCACGAGTGCGGCCATGAGCTCGACCGTGCGGAAGTTCGCGAGCTTGAGGTCGGGGCCGACGATGGCGATGCCGTACGTCTCCTCCAGATGCACCACCAGCTGCATGGCCAGCATCGAGGACACCGTGCCGGAGGCGAACAGGTCCTCGTCGGCGGTGACCTGCTTGCCGGTCCCCTTCTCGAGGTATTCGATGAGCGCGGGGACCAGGGTCTCTCCGGTCACCTCGGCCTGGTCAGCTGTCATGACAGCAGCCCTTCGTAGTCGTAGAATCCGCGTCCGGTCTTGCGGCCGAGATTGCCCTCGCGCACCTTGTCCAGCAGTACCTCGCACGGACGAGCGCTCTCGTCGCCGGTTCGCTCGTGCAGTACCACGAGCGAGTCCACGAGGTTGTCGATGCCGATCAGATCGGCCGTGCGCAGCGGTCCGACGGAGTGCCCGATGCCCTTGCGCATCAGTTCGTCGATGTCCTCGACGCTCGCCGTACCCTCGCCGACGAGCCGGGCCGCGTTATTGATCATGGGGTGCAGCAGCCTGCTCGTGACGAAGCCCGGCGAGTCCCTGACCACGACCACGTGCCGGTTCAGGTGATCGAACAGTGTGGTGACGAGCTCCAGCGTGGAGTCGGCTGTGCGGTCGCCGCGAATGACCTCGACCGTGTTGATGAGGTAGGTCGGGTTCATGAAGTGGGCGCCGATCAGCTCGCCGGGGCGCGGAACCCAGTTCGCCATCTCGTCGATGGGAATCCCGGAGGTCGTCGAGATCAACGGCGTGCCGTCCGGCACGGTGGCCGCTGCCTCGCCCAGCGCCTTCGCCTTGACGTCGGCGTTCTCCAGGGTCGCTTCGATCACCGCGGTCGCGTCCGCACCGTCGCTCACCGACGTGGACGTCACCAGTTCGCCCTCGCGGCGATCACCCGGCAGCACACCCATGAGCCGGGCGTGGCGCACCTTGCCCCGGATCTCCGCGCGTGCGCGGGCGAGCACGTCGGCGTCGACATCCACCAGAACAACGGGAACACCGTGTGCCACCGTCATCGCGGCGATACCGGTGCCCATCACGCCTGCACCGAGCACGGTGACCCGATGCGACTCGTCTGCGGTCGTCACCGATGTCCTCCTCAAGTGCCCGTCGCGCGCCCGTGCGGGTGCGGGCGCATCCGACGAGGCGAACGTAAGTGGCCGCCACGCCACGGACAACCCCTGCCCGGCGTCCTCGCCCCCTAGTGATCAAGGAGTATGGGCGGAAAGCGCGCGCAGGGGTGTTGTGCCGCCGCCCTCGCCCCGAGAATGTGCCGCATGGGCGACGCGGTCGTGGTGAACGAACTCGTCAAGCGGTACCTGCCTGGTGCGCCGGCCGCGGTGGACGGACTGGGCTTCTCGGTGCGCCAGGGCGAGGTGTTCGGCCTGCTCGGGCCGAACGGCGCCGGGAAGACGACGACCATCGGTGTACTCACCACACGAATCCTGCCGACATCGGGCTATGCCACCGTGGCGGGCATGGACGTGACCGCGCGCCCGAAGAGCGCGCGCAGGGCGCTCGCCGTCGTGCCGCAGCACAACAACCTCGATCGCTCGCTCAACGTCCGGCAGAACCTGCTCTACCACGCCGCCTATCACGGAGTGGCCCGCTCGGTGCGCCGGGCGCGCGCTGCGGAGATCATCTCGCGCATCGGCCTCGACGACCACGCCGACGCCAAGGTCGACCGGCTCTCCGGTGGTCTGGCTCAGCGCGTGATGATCGCGCGGGCGCTGATGCACCGGCCTGAGGTGCTGTTCCTCGACGAGCCCAGCAGTGGTCTCGATCCGCAGTCCCGGCTGTTCGTCCACGACGAGATCCGCGCCCTCCGCGAGGACGGTGTGACCGTCGTCGTCACGACACACGACATGGAAGAGGCCGCGAAGCTGTGTGACCGGGTCGGCATCATCGACCACGGCAAGATGCTCAAACTCGACAGCCCGGCCACCATGACCAACGCTCTGCCGGGCAGCTCGGCCCTGACCGTGACCGTCGACGCGGACGACGCGAAGTCCGACTCCGTGGTGCAGATTCTGTCCGAGATGGACAACGTCGAGCGAGTCGAGAAGATCGGTGCCGGTGCGCCCGCGCCACCGCCGGGCATGCCCGGCATGCCGATGCCGCCCTGGATGGCACCGCCACCACAACAACCCGTCAGCGACGGAGTCCGGTTCCGGCTCTACACCTCCGTCGAGCCCGCCGCCGTCCTGCCGATCATGCTGAAGGTCCTCGGCGGTATCGGTTGCGACATCACGGATCTCTCCGTCAGCAAGCCGAGCCTGGAAGACGTCTTCCTTCACCTGACAGGACGGAACCTGCGATGACCGCCACCACCGCCCCCGAGCACGCGCCCCAGCGCGAGACCTCCGATCTGCGCACCGCGACCAGGGTCTTCGGCTCGTTGCTCAGCAGGGACTTCTACGTCATCGGCCAGGACTTCTCCACGTTCCTCGTCAAGACGTTGCTGCAGCCGTTCGCGATGCTGTTCATCTTCGGCGTGGTGCTCGTCGAGCTCGGTTTCGTCGCACCCGAGTTCGCGCAGCTGTTGTTTCCCGGCGTGATCGCGCTGAACACCTTCATCGGCGCTCTGCAGTCGACCGCCATGCCCATGGTCATGGACTTCTCGTTCACCAAGGAGATCGAGGACCGGCTGCTGGCGCCCGTGTCCGGCAACGTCGTCGCGCTGGAGAAGGTGGTCTTCGGCGCTTTCCGGGGCCTGCTGTCCGGCCTGGCGATGGTCCCGATCGGCTTCCTCATCATGGACGGCGTGTCCTGGGAGGTCTCGGGGCTGCTTCCCGGCCTCATGGTGCTCGTCCTGTGTGCGCTGTCGGCGTCGGGCGTCGGCATGATCATCGGCACGTTCGTGCCACCGCAGAAGATCGACATCGTGTTCACGTCGACCATCACGCCGCTCATGTTCACGGGTGCGACGTGGTTCCCGTGGCACGGGCTCGACAACCTGCTCTGGTTCCAGATCGTGTGCGGCTTCAACCCGCTGACCTATGCCAGCGAGGGGCTGCGCGACGTCCTGCTGGACAGCCCGATTCAGTCGATCCCGCTGTGGGTGGACGTACTCGCCATCGTCGGCATGACCACGGCCCTCATCGTGGCGGGCCTGGTCGGCTTCCGTAAGCGCGCGGTTTCCTGAGCGCTCCGCACCCGGTGGCCTGTTCCGCCACCGGGTGGGTGCGGAGCTGCCGAACTACTCGTTGGCGATCAGGCCGGCGATCTTGGTGAGCCGCTGCTTCAGTGCCGGGTCGATCGTGTCGCGCCGGGGCGGCCTGCGAATCTCGGGAACCGTCCTGCCGAGCCAGTCGTCGAGCCCGGAGAGCCCCAGGAACCGGCCGAGTCGTTCGAGTTCCTTCGCCGGGTCGGCGACGAGGTCCTCGTAGCGCAGGCGCATGAGCCGTTCCGGGGGAGTGGCCAGCAGCGAGCTGGTGGTCTCGTACTGCATCGACGCGACCATGTAGGTGAGCCTGGTCAGCGTCTCGGGAGAACGCGACCGGGCGTCGAGCGTCTCGGCGGTGAGGTTCTCGGGCAACAGCGGGTGCAGACGCTCCGGGATCGTCTTCGGGTCGTACTCGGCTCCCGTGGCGAACGGGTCGAACCCGCAGTTCTGCAGGAACTCCACGCCGATCTCGCTGAGCTGGAAGACGGGATGCCTGCTCATCGAGATCGCGACGTCGACCGAGTCGCGCGTGAGGTAGACGAACGGAGCGCGGGGGAACATCGCCAGCAGCGACTGGACGTACATGCTGGACGCGCCCGAGCGTTCGATCCACATCGACTTGCCGAACATGTCGGTCAGCTCGGCGAACAGAGTGCGGTAGTGATCCGGCAGCGGCTGCGTCGGGAACGTGCCGACCAGATCCTCGATCCGCCGGAACAGCGCCTCGGGCTCGTCGGACAGTGACGGCAGCGTGTTCGACAGGATCGCGGGGAACTCGGCCCATTCGGGGCCTTCGCCCGTCTTCTCCGGGTACCGGTACTCCGGCGGGAGCCTGCCGATGCGCGAGAGCACACTGAGTGATCTGTTCGGGCGCGTCAGGATCGACCAGAAACGGTCCGTCGGCTCCGCGTCGAGTCGCATGCCGTCGGGGAACTGCGTGATGAAGAACTCCTGTAGAGACAGGGTCTCCGGGTGCATTGCCAGCAGGTCCGACAGCACGGTGGAACCGCACCGCCCGCTCCCGACCACGAACGCGCCCTCGTGTGAGGACGCGCTGCTCCGCTCGCGCGACATCTGTCTCCTCGGTCCCGACGGTGATGCTGGTTCAGGACACTAGGGCAGCGGGCTCGGGCGCGGGCACCCCTGCCGGGCGCGCCGAACCCCTAGGCGGCAAGGCGGCCAAGCGGTGCGGGCCGTGGCGCCGGGCGTGCACGACGATCACGCCGGGCGAGGGGTGTCCTCGGTGTTCGCCACGAGCGCGAGCAGATCGCCCTCCGCGACGGACTGGCCCTCGGTGACCGAGACGCGCACGAGCGTGCCGCCCTGCTCGGTGATCACGGGGATCTCCATCTTCATGGACTCGAGCAGGACGATCTCGTCCCCCTCGGCCAGTACGTCGCCCTCGGCCGCGAACACGCTCAGCACACTCGCGACGATCTCGGCCTTGATCTCCTCGTGCATGTCCGATCCTTCCGAGGCGTTCGTACGCCGTCCTGGAAGGTGTCTATCGCGTGGTGCGGCCGGTGTTACACCCCGGAGCCCTCGGTTCGTACCCCTGTCTTGTCGCGCGGTAGCGGACCTGTTCACACGATGTCGCTGACAGTATTAATTAATAATTAATCTTGACCCGGCCGCCGTCGGCGATCCAGACTGTGCGCACGGTCCCGCTCCGCGGCGGCCGGGAAGTGACGATCGAGGAGAGGCTGATGGTCGCAACGGGGCGTCGGAGCCGGGCGGGACTGGCGCTGATGGCGGTGGTGCTGTTCGGCGTCGTGGCCGCCTGCGGTGGCAGGGTCGGTGAGAACGGCCGGTTCGGCGTCGTCTACATGGACGCGCAGGGCTTCTACGCCGGGGTCAGGGTCGGCATGCAGCAGGAGGCCGAAGTGCTCGGCCGGAGCCCGCAACTGCTCCAGCTCAACGCGCAGGGCGATGCCTCGAAGGAGAGCACGTTCATCGACCAGGTCAGTGCCGCGAAGGTCGATGCGCTGATCCTCTCGCCAGCCTCGGCCACCGCGTCGGTGCCCGCGCTGAAGCTCGCGCACGAGAGCGGCATTCCCATCATCTGCTACAACACCTGCGTCGCCGAGGAGAGCGCCCGCGAGTACGTCTCGGCCTACGTGCTGGGCGACCCGACGCGCTTCGGTGAGCTGCTCGGCGAACGGGCCGCGGAGTACTTCCTCGCCGAGGGCAACACCGAGCCGGAGATCGCGGTGGTCAACTGCGAGTTCGTCGAGGTGTGCATCGAGCGCAGGAAGGGCTTCGAGCAGGCGCTGCACGCCGAGCTGCCCGGAGCGAGGATCGTGGCCAACCAGGAGGGCGCCACGATCGACGAGGCGGTGGACGTCGCCGAGCGCATCCTCACCGCCAACCCGGACCTCGACGCCTTCTACGGCGAGGCGGGCGGCGCCACGATGGGCGCGGTGCGCGCCGTGCAGGCCAGGAACAAGGTCGGGCAGACCGTGGTCTTCGGCAGTGACATGTCCACCGAGGCGGGCCAGGCGCTGGCCGCCGAGGACATCCTCAAGGGCGTGGTCGACATCTCCGGCATCACCGTCGGCGAACTGGCGGCCCGCGCCGCCGACGACGTCCGCCGCGGAGAGATCACCGACTACACCGTCGTGCCCGCACCGGTCGAGCTCTACGCCACCCCGGAGGACGGCTCCGACTGGCTGCGGGCGCACCCGGACGGTGTGCCGTGACGGCGCGCGTGACCGAGCGGGACCGGAACCGAACCAGCGAAGGAGAAGCCGTGGCCGCCGATGTCGCCAGTGGCTCGACCGTCATCGAGGTCGACGGCGTCACCAAGCACTACCCGGGTGTGCGGGCGCTGACCGACGCGCACCTGTCCATCCGCGCGGGCGAGGTCAGGGCACTGCTCGGCCGCAACGGCGCGGGCAAGTCCACGTTGATCCGCGTGTTGTCCGGAGTGGAGCGTCCCGACGCGGGAACGGTCACGGTCGCGGGGCGCAGCGCCGGTGACGGCGGCGTGCGTGAAGCCGCCGAGCTCGGCATCAACACGGTGCACCAGGAGCTGAGCCTGGTCTCCGAGCTCAGCGTCGCCGAGAACCTCTACCTCGGCCGCTGGCCCCGCCGGGGTGGCGCCGTCGACTACGCCACGATGCGGGCGGGGGCCGCCGAGGTGTTCGAGCGGCTCGGACTCGACATCGACCCCGACGCGCCGGTCGGTTCGCTCTCGCTGGCCAGCAGGCAGCTCGTGGAGATCTGCCGCGCGGTGCGCGAGCAGCCCCGGCTGCTGATCCTCGACGAGCCCACCAGCGCGCTCGCCGCCGCCGAGGTGGACGTGGTGCTGGAGACCGTGACCCGCATCGCCTCAGCGGGCGTGGCCGTGCTCTACGTCAGCCACCGGCTTGAGGAGATCCGCCGCATCGCCCACAGCGCCACCGTGATGCGCGACGGGCGCATCGTCGAGACCGTGGACGTCGGCGAGGCGGACACGGGCCGGATCGTCTCCCTCATGCTCGGCGACACCGCACGGGTCACGGAGCGCCCGCCCGAGCGGCACGTCGACCGCGACGGCACGCCGCTGCTGTCGGTGCGCGGGCTCGCGGTGCCGCCCAAGGTGCTCGACGTGTCCTTCGATCTCCACGCGGGCGAGGTGCTCGGCATCGCCGGGCTCATGGGCTCTGGCCGCACCGAGCTGTTGCGCGCGATCGCCGGGTTCGATCCGGCCACCGCGGGCGTCGTCAGCATCGACGGCACCGGGACCGCCCACCCCACGCCCGCCGCGATGAAGCGCCTCGGAATCGGCATGACCCCGGAGGACCGCAAGGACGAGGGCGTCGTGCCGCTGCTCGGGGTGGACGAGAACCTCGTGCTGTCCGGGTTCTCCGCCGTGAGCTCGGGGCCGACCGTGCGGCCGGGCCTGGTGCGCCGAGCCGCCGAACGGCTCATCGAGCGGCTCTCGATCGCCACAGCCTCGGCCCGCACACCCATCGTGAACCTCAGCGGCGGCAACCAGCAGAAGGCCGTGATCGGGCGCTGGCTGCACGCGGGCAGCCGGATCCTGCTGCTCGACGAACCGACCCGGGGTGTCGACGTGCAGGCCAAGGCCGAGATCTACCGCCTCGTGCGCGAGCTGGCCGACGGCGGTGCCGCGATCGTGTTCGTCTCGGGCGAGCTGGAGGAGCTGCCCCTGGTGTGCGACCGGGTGCTGAGCCTGCGGGACGGCAGCGTCGCCGCGGAGCTCACCGGAGCCGAACTCACCACCGATTCCGTGCTGTCCGCCGCGATGGCGGCCTGACACCCTCGACAAGGAACGACACATGACAGCTACTCAGACCTTGCCGCCGCAGCGTCGTGGCGGTGTGAGCCGGTCCATCGCGGGCCGCTCGCTCAACGAGATCGGCCTGATCGCCGCGATCGTCGTGCTCTACGTCGTCCTCGGCAGCACCGCCGCGGGCTTTCTGAGCCTGGACAACCAGCTCGGCATGCTGCGCGACGCCGCGACCGTCGGGATCGCCGCGTGGGGCGTGACGCTGGTGATCATCGCGGGTGAGATCGACATCAGCATCGGCCCCGCCGTGGCGTTCTCGTCGGTGCTCGTCGCCAAGAGCGCCGCCGAGTGGGGACTCGGTATCGCGCCCGCGATTCTGCTCACGCTCGCGGCGGGAGCGGCGTGGGGCGGGCTCGCCGGCTGGCTGCGAGCTCGATTCGAGGTGCCCTCGTTCATCGCCACGCTCGGCATCTGGAGCGCGCTCGGCGGCCTGGGTCTCTACCTCACCGACGCGCTGCCCGTCGTGCTTCCCGAGAGCGGTCTGATGGACGTGCTCGGCGGTTCGATCCTCGGCGTCCCGACGCCCGCGATCGTCATGGTGGTGCTGTTCTTCGTCTTCGCCTACGTCGCCCGCTACACCGCCTACGGCCGCTCCGTCTACGCGGTCGGCGGCAACGCGCCCGCCGCGCGGATGGCGGGCATCGACCTCGCCCGAGTCCGGGTGCTGCTGTTCGCGACCACCGGCCTGCTCTCCGCCATCACCGGGGTGCTGCTGGCGGCGCGGCTCGGCTCGGGCAACGGGGGTGCGGCCTCGGGCCTCGAATTCGACGTGATCGC
The DNA here is from genome assembly GCF_005862235.1 of Saccharomonospora piscinae. Lineage (GTDB taxonomy): Bacteria > Actinomycetota > Actinomycetes > Mycobacteriales > Pseudonocardiaceae > Saccharomonospora > Saccharomonospora piscinae. The sequence goes on from NZ_VCEK01000004.1 coordinate 771,628, forward strand.
GGCGGTGGTCATCGGCGGCACCGCGCTGGCGGGCGGGCGCGGCACGATGCTGGGCACGCTGCTCGGCGTCGGCTTCATCACCGTGATCGCCAACGGACTCGTGCTCCTCGGGGTGAACTCGTTCCTGCAGAACGTGGTGCGCGGTGTGATCATCGTCGCCGCCGTGCTGGTGAACGTCGTGATCACCAGGCGGGCGCGCGCGACGAGGGAGAGCTGATGAGCGCGGCCGGGAAGCGGACTGAGACGACGGTGGGCACCGACGTCATGACCGGGGTGTACCTGCCGGGGGACTCGACCGCGGTCCTGCGGGAGTTGCCGGTGCCGAGCCCGGGGCCGGGGCAGGTGCTGATCGAGGTGGGCGCCTCGGGCATCTGCGGCTCCGACATCGGCTACATCTACCACGAGCACAAGGGCCACCGTGGCGTCGACGGACCCGCCTATCGCGGCGTGGTCGCCGGGCACGAGCCCTCCGGCCGGATCGTCGCGACCGGGCCCGGCTGCCGTCGTTTCGGCAGCGGCGATCGCGTGCTCGTCTACCACATCGCCGGGTGCGGGCTGTGCGACAACTGCCGTCGCGGCTACTACATCAGCTGCACGTCTGTCGAACGGACGTCCTACGGCTGGCAGCGGGACGGCGGGCACGCCCACTACGTGCTCGCCGAGGAGTCCACCTGCGTGCCGCTTCCCGACGAGTTGTCCTACGTGGACGGTGCGTTGATCGCGTGTGGCTTCGGCACCGCCTACGAGGGGCTGCGCCGCGTCGGCGTCAACGGCGACGGTGACCTGCTGGTCGTCGGGCTGGGGCCGGTGGGACTCGCGGCCGGCATGATCGGCAGGGGGATGGGCGCGCGCCGCGTGGTGGGCGTCGAGGTGTCGCCGCAGCGGCGCGCGTGGGCCGACGGGCTGGGCGTGTTCGACGCGACGCTGGCTCCCGAGTCCGATGCCGAGGCGACGGCGGCACTCGTCGGCGACGCGCTCGGAGCCCCGGGCGCACTGACCACCATCGACTGTTCCGGCTCCCGTGCCGGGCGCTCCACGGCACTCGCGGGCGCCGCCGAGTGGGGCCGCGTGTCGCTGGTCGGCGAGGGCGGCACCCTGGAGACCGAGGTCTCGGACGCGCTGCTGCACAAGCAGCTCACCCTCTACGCCTCCTGGGTGACGTCGCTGCCCGCGATGGCCGAACTCGCCGTGAACCTCGCCCGGTGGGGCCTGCGGCCCGAGAGCGTCGTCAGTGACCGGTTCCCGCTCGCGCGCGCCGACGAGGCGTACCGGCTCGCCGCCGGAGCCAGCCGGGGCAAAGTGGTCCTGGTGCCCTCGGAGGAGGACGTGTCGTGATCGAACTGCGGGACGGCGCGCCGACCGTGGTGTGGCTGTCCAACGACCGGCTCCGGCTCGGGATCGTGCCCGAGCTCGGTGGCAGGCTGCTGTCGCTGTCGCGACAGGACGGCCGGGAACTGCTGTGGCGGGACGAGAACCTGCTCACCGACGAGCTGCGGTTCCGGGACGGGCATGTCCACCGGCCGGTGGCGGGCAGCCTCGGTGACTGGGTGAACTACGGCGGCGACAAGACCTGGCCCGCCCCGCAGGGCTGGGAGAGCCGGGACCAGTGGGCGGGCCCGCCCGACCCGGTACTCGACTCGGGCGCCTACGCCGTGACCACCGACGTGCGCGACGGTCTCGCGACCGTGACGCTGACCAGCGGCGACGATCCGCGCACGGGGCTGCGGCTGCGCCGCCGGTTCGAGCTGCGCGACGGCGGCGACGGCTACCGGCTGACGCTGTCGGCGCTCAACACCTCCGGTCGGAGCGTGCGCTGGGCGCTGTGGAACGTCACGCAGCTCGCCGCCGACGGCGAGGGCGGAACCCTCGTGGGCGGTCCCGAGCGCGTGACACGGCTGCTGGCGGGCACCGGCTACCCCCGCTGGGAACAGCGCGGCGACGCCACGTACGTCCCGCACCAGGAGGTGGTCGGCAAACTCGGCTTCCCCGCCGCGACCGGGTGGCTTTCGCACACCGGCGACGACACCACGCTCACGCAACGGTTCGCCGTCGACCCCGGTGCCGAGTATCCGGACCGGGGCTCCCGCGTCGAGGTGTGGCTGGAGTGCCCGCTGCCCGAGCCGCTCGCCGAGCTGGGCGGGCTGAACCCGCCGGCCCGCATCGTGGAGTGCGAGGTCCTCGGCCCGCTCACCACGCTGCGGCCCGGTGAGGAGACCACGCTGAGCATCGACGTGGAGGTGCGCCCATGCGCGGACTGAACGGCAAGGTCGCGATCGTCACCGGCGGCGCGCGGGGCATCGGCGCCGCGGCGGCCGAACGGCTCGCCGCCGAGGGCGCCGCGGTGGCCGTGCTCGACATCGGCGACCCCGGTGAGACCGTCGAGCGGATCACCAGCGCTGGCGGCCGGGCGAGGGGTGTGTGCTGCGACGTCAGCTCCGAGCAGGAGTGGGCCCGCGCGGTCGCGCTCTGCCGGACGGAGCTCGGGCCGGTCGACGTGCTCGTCAGCAACGCCTACACCGTCGACGTCCGGCCCGCCCACGAGACGAGCCCGGCGTCGTGGGAGCGGCAGCTGTCGGTGAACCTCACCGGCACGTTCCTCGGGTTCACCGCGTGCCTGGAGGATCTGTCCCGCGACGGCACCGGATCGGTCGTGCTGACCTCGTCGGTCCACGCGCTCGTCGGGCTCCCGGGGCGCCCCGCCTACGCGGCGAGCAAGGCCGGTCTCACCGGGCTCGCGCGCCAGCTGGCCGTGGAGTACGGGACGGTGCTGCGCGTCAACTCGGTGCTGCCCGGACCGGTTCTCACCGCGGCGTGGGACGGCATCGGCGAGCCCGAGCGGCGGCTGTCCGCGGAGCAGACCGCCGTGAAAAGGTTGGGACAACCGGCCGAGGTCGCGGCGGCCATCGCCTTTCTGGCCAGCGACGACGCGTCGTTCATCACCGGTTCCGCGCTGACTGTGGACGGTGGCTGGAGCGTGTACAAGTCCTCGTCGTGACGGGGAAGACCAAGGGGAGGAACGGCGGATGAGCGGCTACAGCGGCCGTGGAGTACACGGGCAGGTGGTGGCCGAACTCGGCGCGCGCATCGTGTCGGGGGAACTGGGCAGCGGCGACGTCATCGACCTCGCCGCGCTCGGCCGGGACCTCGATGTGAGCATGACCGCGTTGCGGGAGGCGATGAAGGTACTCGCCGCGAAGGGGCTCGTGGAGGCGCGGCAGAAGCGCGGCACCTACGTGCGCGACCGCGCGCACTGGAACCTGCTCGACAGCGACGTGATCCACTGGCGCAGCCAGGCCGGCGACACCGTCGCGGTGCTGCGCGACCTCGCCGAGGTGCGCGCGGTGGTCGAACCGGCCGTGGCGTCGATGGCCGCGCTGCGCCGGGACGACCGGGATCTCGCCGAGCTGGACGCCGCGCTCGCGGAGATGGCGGACGCGGTGGGCACGGGTGCGGCGGCCGAGGTCGCGGCCGACCTGCGCTGGCACCGGGCCATGCTGCGGGCGACGCACAACGAGATGCTCGCGAGGATGGACGTGTTCATCGAGCCCTCCCTGCGCCTGCGCGACGCACTCGTGCACGAGACCGCCGCCGACGATCCCGTGCCGAGCCACGCCGTCGTCGTGGAGGCGGTGCGCAGGCAGGATGCCGAGGCCGCCGCGGCGGCGGTCACCTCGTTGCTGGACAAGGCCGCCCAGGACGCCGCGAGCGTGCTCGGCAACGGGCACGCCGGAAAGAAAGCGACAGTCACCGAGTGAAGATCACTTCCGTAGAGACGTTCCTGGTGCCGCCGAGGTGGCTGTTCTGCCGGGTGGCCACCGACGAGGGCATCGTCGGCTGGGGCGAGCCCGTGGTGGAGGGCAGGGCCGACACCGTGCGCGCCGCCGTCGACGAGCTGTCCGATCTGCTCGTGGGGCAGGACCCCCGCCGCGTCGAGGACCTGTGGCAGCTCATGACCAAGGCCGCCTTCTACCGGGGCGGCCCGGTGCTCTCCAGCGCCGTGGCCGGGCTCGACCAGGCGCTGTGGGACATCCTCGGCAAGTCGCTCGGCGCGCCCGTGCACCAGCTGCTCGGCGGTGCCGTGCGCGACGAGGTGCGCGTCTACGGCTGGATCGGCGGTGACGAACCCTCGGCGGTCGCCGAGGCCGCCGCGAAGCAGGTCGATGCCGGCCTCACCGCGGTGAAGATGAACGCCTCGGGCCGCATCGGTCGCATGCCGACCCGCGAGGACGTGGACGGCGTCGTCGCGCGGCTGGCCGCCGTGCGCGAGGTGCTCGGGGACGCCCGCGACGTGGCCGTGGACTTCCACGGCCGGTTCGGCGTCGCCGCCGCACGCAGGGTGATTGGCGAACTCGCGCCGCTGCACCCGCTGTTCGTGGAGGAGCCGGTGCTGCCCGAGTACGCGCACCGGCTCGGTGACGTGGTCGCCACCAGCGGGGTTCCCCTCGCCTGCGGCGAGCGCCTCTACTCGCGCACCGACTTCCTGCCCGCGTTGCAGGCGGGCATCGCCGTGGCTCAGCCGGATCTCTCGCACGCGGGCGGGATCTCGGAGGTCCGCCGCATCGCCGCGCTCGCCGAGACCTTCGACGCGCTGCTCGCTCCCCACTGTCCACTCGGGCCGATCGCGCTCGCCGCGAGCCTGCAGGTGGCCTTCGCCACCCCGAACTTCCTGATCCAGGAGCAGAGCATCGGCATTCACTACAACACCGGTGCGGAGCTGCTCGACTACGTGCTCGACCGCGCGCCGTTCGCCTTTCCCGACGGCGCCATCCGGCGCTGGGAGGCACCCGGGCTCGGGGTGGACATCGACGAGGACGCCGTGCGGGCCGCGGGCACGCGCGGGCACCGGTGGCGTCCTCCGGTGTGGCGGCACGACGACGGATCGTTCGCCGAGTGGTGAGGCGAGAGGAGAATTCATGGACCTGACCGAACTGCTGGCCACGCACCGGTTGATGGCGATCATCCGCGGTACCGACCCGGGAGCGTGCGAGCACACCGCCGAGGTGCTCGTGGAATCCGGTGTGCGGGTGCTGGAGGTCTCGCTGACCTCCGCTGACGCCGTCGGGGTACTGGCCCGGATCTGCGCGACCGTGGGCACGGCGGCTCACGTCGGGGCGGGCACGGTGCTGACCGCCGAGGACGCGAAAAACACCCGGGACGCGGGCGCGACCTTCGCCGTCACCCCCGCGCTCGGCGAGGGCGTGGACGCGGCGCTGGAACTGGGCCTGCCGGTCCTGGCCGGCGCGATGACGCCCACCGAGGTGCTCGCCGCGCACCGTGCCGGTGCCACGGCGGTGAAACTCTTCCCCGCGAGTGCACTCGGCCCCGGCTACGTGAAAGCGCTCGGCGACCCGTTTCCGGGGCTCGGTCTGGTGCCGGTCGGCGGCGTCGGGCTGACCGACGTGCCCGAGTACCTGAGCTCGGGCGCGCTCGCGGTCGGCGTCGGCAGCCCGCTGAGCGGTGACGCGCCCCACGGCGGGGACATGGCGGCGCTGCGCGACCGCGCCGCCCGGTTCGTGGAGGTCGCCGGTGCCTGAGATCGTGACCCTCGGCGAGACGATGCTGTCGCTGCGAGCCGAGGGGCTGGTGCGGCTGGGAACCACGTTCCGCTCGTCGATCGCCGGTGCCGAGTCCACCGTCGCGATCGGGCTGAGCCGCCTCGGCCGGCACGTGCGCTGGCTCGGCCGCCTCGGCGACGACGAGCCGGGCGATCTGGTGCTGCGCACCCTGCGCGCCGAGGGCGTCGACGTGTCCACCGTGGAGCGGGACGGGGCCGCGCCCACCGGGCTGATCCTGTTCGAGCAGCGGCTGCCCGGTGTCACCAGCGTGCGCTACCACCGGGCGGGCTCGGCCGGTTCGCGCGTGCGGGCCGACGCCGTCGACCTGGGCGACGACGTGCGCCTGGTCCACCTCACCGGCATCACCCCCGCCCTGGGTGACGGCCCGCGTCAGGCCGTCGACGCGGCGCTGGCCCAGGCGCGCGAGCGCGGCGCCACCGTGTCGTTCGACGTCAACCACCGCGCCAGGTTGTGGTCGGCGGGGCGGGCTCGTTCGGTGCTCACCCCGCTCGCCCGGAGTGCCGATGTGGTGATCGGCTCGGCCGACGAACTCGACCTCGTCGGTGGCATCCCGGCGCTGCTGGACGCGGGCGTGCGCGAGGTGGTCACCAAGCTCGGCGCCGACGGTGCCTCCCTCACCACCGCCGACGGTGACTGGCACGCACCCGGGTATCGCGTGCCGGTGGTGGACTCGGTCGGCGCGGGTGACGCTTTCACGGCGGGCTACCTCTCGGCACTGCGGGACGGGCTCGGCCCGGTCGCGCGGCTGGACCGGGGCAACCGGGCAGGCGCGTTCGCCGTCGCCACCTCGGGCGACTGGGAGGGACTGCCGACGCGCGCCGAGCTGGACCTGCTGGCATTGGACGAGGGAGTGACGCTGCGATGACCGGCGACTGGACGGCGTGGCCGGGCGAACGGTTCTCGCTGGGGGAGGGACTGCGCCGGGTCGGCGAGCGGCTGATCATGGTCGACATCCTCACCGGACGGCTGCTCGCGTTACCCGCCGACGGCGAACACGAGGTGTTGCTCCAGCTCGCCGAGCCGCTCGGCGCCGTGGCGCCACGGCCCGGTGGCGGCTGGCTCGCCGCGGCAGGCACCGGCATCGCGGTGCTCGGCGACTCCGGAGTCGAGCGCTGGCTCGCCCGCCCCGAGAACGGCGCCCGGACCGCGATGCGCATGAACGACGCCGTCGCCGATCCCCACGGCCGGTTCTGGGCCGGGTCGATGGCCTACGACACCACTCCGGGCGCCGGATCGCTGTACCGCGCCGACCCGGACGGGACGGTGACCCGCGTGCTCGGCGACCTCACCGTGCCCAACGGTCCCGCGTTCGACGCCGACGGCACCACGATGTATCTCGCCGACAGCGCGAAGGGGGTGATCCATCGCTTCGCCGTCGATCCCGGCACCGGGCGCCTGGCGGAGCGCGCCGAGTTCGCGACCGTCGAGAGCGGCAGCCCGGACGGCATGACGGTCGACGCCGAGGGCTTCCTCTGGTCGGCGATCTGGGGCGCGGGTCAGGTTCGCCGGTACGCGCCCGACGGCTCGCTGGATCGCGTTGTCGCGGTCCCGGCCGAGCAACCGACGAGCGTCCACGTCGATGGGGAGCGGCTCGTGGTCACCTCGGCGACCGTGGGTCTGGCCGAGCCGGGTGAGTTCGACGGCGCGGTGCTGTCGATCGCGCTCTGACGGCCCCAGCGGTCAGGTGGCTGTGGTGTGGTCCACGCGGAAAACCACTCGTCCCGCTCGGCGTGGGGCCCCCGCCTCGATCCAGGCCGGAAGCTCCGTCCACGGCTGCACGTCCATCGCGCCGACCTCCAGCGTCCGGTCCTCGGCGAGGTAGCCCATCTCGGCGGCCAGGCCCGGTTCGTTGCCGAGAAAGAAGCTCGTAATGGAGCGGTCCGCCGTCGTGGGATCCGCGACGAAGGCACCGTACGGGAAGCGCTCGTCGGTACCGGCCGCGTGTCCCAGCGCGATCACCGTCCCACCGGCTTCGAGCAGCGCGTAGGCGTCAACGAGGTGCTGTCCGCCGATCATGTCGATCGCGCCGTGGACGCGACGGTCGACGGAGGCCAGGGCGGTGTGCGTCTCGTGTGCGCCGAGCCGCCGGAGGGTGTCGTGCTGGCCCGCGTCTCGCGCGACCGCGACGACCGAGGCCCCGGAGCGAGCCGCGAGTTGGACGGCGAAGCCGCCGACGGCGCTGCCCGCGCCCACGATGAGCACGCGCCGCCCCAGGATCGAGCCGAGCCTGCGGATCGCGCGCAAGGCGCTGGTGGCGGGAACGGGAAGGGTCGCGAGGTGCTCCCACGCGGCATCGGCAGGGGCCGCCGCGATCATCGCGTTCGAGACGGCGCGCCGCTGCGCCCAGCCGCCCGCGAGACCGAGGAACAGGACGCGCTCGCCTTGGCCCGGCCCGCTCCCGTCCGCGGCGGCTTCGAGCACGACACCGCTTCCGTCCCATCCCGGTACCGATCCCGGTGGCAGGCCCGGCAACGCGGCGAGGTCGCCGGGGTTGGGGGCGAAGGCCTCGACCCGCACCAGCGTCTCGTGGGGCAGCGGAGTGGGGTCGAAAGTCTCACGCAGGGTCAGCCCACTGGGTGTGTCAGGGGCGGTCGTCCATGCCAGCATGTGTTCTTTCCTCGCCTTGAACCGTGGAAGTGGTGGGATCGAGGGCAGCGGATGCCGCCTCGCGCACGGCCGCGCCGGTGGGGCCGTGCGCCATCGTAGTCCACGTTCCCGGCACCGAGCCGGACCGTAAAACCGAGCAAAGGAACACGGTCGACTGGTCCGTGATACCCGAATAATAGTTTTATTTCGGTAGCGAAAGCAGAAGGTTGAACTTGACTGGGCGCCGACCCTCGTCGGCCACGCCGAAGAAGGACACATTACCCTCTGTCTGCTACCCTCCTGCTGTGGTGTGATTTCACTGAGGGGCGACCGGAGGGGCGAATGTCATCATTTGGCGGCTGGTTGAATTCGATTGCTGAATTCCCATTGCCCGCCCTGCTGGGGGTGGCCGCCCTGTTCGGCTTCGCCGAGTCCGGACTCGGGGTCGGGATGTTCGTGCCTGGTGAGACGGTGGTGCTGGTGCTCGCCGCGAGTCTTCAGGAGAATCACGCGCTCGTGGCGCTGTTCATGATCGCGGGTGTCAGCAACTCGATGGGTGACCATGTCGGGTACCTGTTGGGGCGCCGGTACGGCGAGCGTATGCGCGGTACGGGGGTGGTGCGACGATTGGGTGTCGAAAAATGGGACCGAGCCACCGTCGCATTACGGAAACACGGGGCCGCCGCTGTCTTTTTGACGAGGGTAATCCCGATCGTGCGGACATTTACTCCGGCCGCCGCAGGTGTGTCGGCGGTACGATACCGCTATTTTCTGCCCGCGTCATTGTGTGGCGCGTACACGTGGGCAGTCGTGTACGTGACCGCCGGTGCGCTGGCCGGTGCGTCGATCGCCCAGGTGGAGAAGACCATCGGCGACTGGGGTCTGATCGCGCTCGGGCTCTTGACGGTGTCCGTGGCCGGTGTGGTGCTCTGGCGGCGACGCCGACGTGCCGCGTCAGCCCTCACCCCGGGCAGCGGCGAACTTGCGCACGGCGATGGTCATGGCCCGGGCGAGTAACGCGGCCAGCGACAGCACGCACGACCAGCTGCATGAACACTTTGGTCAGGTCAGCCAGGGAACGAGAGAGTCGAAGCACTGCCGAGGCCGGGCGGTGGCGAGCTTTCAGCGAGGTGAGTGAGTCGATGGCTGCGGCGGTGTTCCGGTCGTACGACCAACATGAGCTCGACATCCAGTACTCACCGAGTTCGTGTGTCGACGATGTCGACTCCTACCTTCGCGAGTACGCACGGCTCAGCGCGCGGGCGCGAACCGAGATCGACGGGTTCGTCGAGATCCGCTACGGCGACACTCCCGAGCAGGTGGTCGACTACTTCCCGGCCGGCACATCCGGGGGGTCGCTGCTGGTGTTCGTTCACGGTGGCTACTGGCAGGAACTCAGTCGCCGCGAATCCGCGTTCATGGCCGCGGACCTGACCGAACGGGGCGTGTCGGTCGCCGTGCTCGGTTACGGTCTGGCCCCGCGGTACACGGTGCCGGAGATCGTGACGATGGTGTCGGAAGGTGTGCGCTGGCTCTGCCGCAACGCCGCCGGACTTCCCGGTTCACCACGCAGGGTGGTCCTGAGCGGCTCCTCCGCGGGCGCGCATCTGACCGCCATGTCGCTGCTCGATGAGGCCGGATGGCACAGGGACGGACGGCGGCCGACCGAGGCGGTCTCCGGCGCGGTGTTGCTCAGCGGTGTCTACGATCTCGACCCGGTTCGCCGGACCTACGTGAACGCCCCACTCGGTCTCGACGCGGACACCGCGCTCGCCTGTAGCCCGCAGCGCCGCCCGCTGGCTGGTCTCCCACCGCTGGTCGTCGCGCGTGGGGACAACGAGACCGCGGAGTTCGCCAGGCAGCACACGGAGTTCGTGGCCGCGGTGCGGCGTGGGGGCGGGTCCGTGAACGATCTCGTCGTGCGGGGGCGCAATCACTTCGATCTGGTCTTCGATGTCGGTGACCCCGGAACGTCGCTGGGCGCGGCGGTTGCCCGCCTTGTCGAGTGAGCAACGTTCTCCGGCAGCGGCGCGATGCCCACAACGGACTGGCCTCGCGGGTCGGCCGAAGGGAGGCAGCAGTGAACGACACGTGGTTGCGGGGCAGGCAACAGGCCATGCCGGGATGGTCGAGTTGGTGTGCTTCCCGCACGCAGGCGGTTCCGCGAGCTATTTCCACCATTTCCAGCAAGCACCTCGCACCGGCCATCGCGGTGACGGCGGTCCAGTACCCGGGACGCCAGGATCGGATCAACGAGGACGGTTTCGCCGACGTCGTCGACGCCGCCGATGCGGTCGCAGGGGAACTCTGAGGGCGGGCACGTTCACACGGTGAGCAGGCTCGGAGTACGGGTACACGCCTCTGTGTCCAGCGGCGGCGATTAAGTGTGATGAATGTTTCGTGACAACGCACTAGGCTCGAGCGGACCTGACGACACACGGCCACTGGGAGCGTCGTGCGAGTGGCGGTCCTGGGACAGCTGCGGTTGCAGGCCGATGATCACGCGGAAGTCGCGATACCCCGCGGCAAGGCGGCGACGCTGCTGTTGCTGCTGGTGGGCCACCACGGCCGCCTGGTGAGCACCGAGCGGCTGGTGCTGGCGCTGTGGGGAGAGCACCCGCCGCGTACGGCGATGGCCAGCCTGCACAACCACGTGTGGGCGCTGCGTTCGGCGCTCGGCAAGGCGAGGCCCGGCGCCGGAGCCAGGCTGCGCCGCAACGCCGACGGGTACCAGCTCGATCTCGAGCAGGCCGAATGCGACCTGATCGAGTTCGAGCAGCTGGTCGCCGAAGGCAAGGCCGCCGCGCGGATCGGGGACACCCCACGCGTGGTGCGGGTTCTCCGGCAGGCCGTCGGGCTGTGGCGGGGTGAGACCTCGCACCTGACCGCGTTGGCGTCCTCCCCGGTCAGCGAGATGGTCCGGGCGTGGGAGCACGCGCGGGTGAGCGCGCACGAGGACTGCCTCGCCGCGGAGCTCGAACTCGGCCACCACGACGATGTGGTCCCCGAACTGCACACACTGGTCGCCGAGCACCCGCTGCGGGAACGGCTCGCCGGGCTACTCATGCGGGCGCTCTGGTCGGGCGGGGACCGGGCCGGTGCGCTGGAGGTCTACCGGACGACGAGACTCGGCCTGATCGACGCGCTCGGCGTCGAACCAGGGGCCGAACTCCGGGACCTGCAGGGTCGAATACTGCGGGGCGAGCCCGCGTGGGGCGGACCCGTGGTATCGGCACCGCCACCACTGGCCGACACTCCCCGGCAACTGCCCGCGGATACCGCGGACTTCATCGGCCGTGAGCGGATTCTGGAGGGAATCGCCAACTCGCTCGACCCCGCCCGCGGCGACGAGACCGTCCGGGTCGTGGTGATCAGCGGGCAACCCGGCGCGGGCAAGACCGCGGTAGCCGTCCGAGCGGGGCACCGGTTGGCGGAGAGGTATTCCGACGGGCAACTCTACGCCGATCTCGGGGGTGGGTCGGCCGGGCCACGGCCGCCGGAGGACGTGCTCGCCGATCTGTTGCGCGCCCTCGGCGTGCCCGACGCCGCCATGCCCGCCGGTGCCGAGCAGCGCGCGGCGGTCTACCGCAGCAGGCTCGCCGGACGACGGGTGCTGGTGGTTCTCGACGACGCCGCGGACCTGACACAGGTCCGTCCGCTGCTACCGGGGACCGCGGGCGCGGCGGCGTTGGTGACCAGCCGCCGACGGGTCGCCGCCCTGCCCGGCGTGACCTCGTTCGCGCTGGGACCGCTGACTCGCCGCGAGGGGGTGCTGCTGCTCACCAAGGTGCTCGGCACCGAGCGGGTGGGCGCCGAGCCGACCGCGGCCGCGGAACTGGTCGGCCTGTGCGGGCGACTGCCCCTGGCGATCCGGGTGGCGGCGGCCAGACTGGTGACCAGACCCGCGTGGTCACTGGCGTCCCTGCTGGCGAAGCTGCGCGACCGGCGACTGCTCCTCGACGAGCTGACGGTGGCCGAACTCGACGTGCGCGCGGGTTTCGCTGTCTCGCACGACGCGCTCGGGGACCTGGAGCGGCTGGTGTTCCGCCGGTTCGGGCTGGTGAGCACGCCCGATCTGGCGCCGTGGGCGCTGGGCGCGCTGGTCGACGACGATCCCGGTCTTGACCAGGCGCTGCACACCCTGCTGGCGAGCCATCTGCTCGAACCGGCGGCGGCTGCCGCCGAGCGCTACACGATGCACGAGCTGGTTCGGGTCTTCGCCGCGGAGAACGCCCACGCGAGTGAGGGCAGCCCCGAGGTCGAAGGCACCACGGCGCGAGCGGTCCTGCGCGCCCTGTTCGACCGGTGCCGACTGCTGATCGAGGTGGCGCATCGCACCATGCCGCCCCCGGCGGGCTGGCTGAAACCGGTCGGACCACCCCCGTCGGCGGCGCTCCCTCCGCCGCCATCCGACCTGATCGCCCTGGTGTCGCGGAACCCGACCGCGTGGTGCGCGGCGGAATGCGAAACCCTGCTGGAGATCCTGATTCGGGGCGCGCAACTGGGTTGGTACCGCGAAGCGCTCGACGCGGCGGAACGGCTCAGCAGCTTCCTCGCGATGAAACACCGAAGGCGGGAGATCGAGCGGCTGTACTCCGCCGTGGCACGAGCGGCGGCGGGGGACGCGCGGATGTCCGCGCGAGCTGACTTCGGCCGGGCGCACGCCGTCGCCATGGGCGGGTTGCTCGTCGACGCCGCGGCCATCCTGTCCTCGTGCGCTGAGGTGTTCGACCGCTTCGACCAGCACTCTGCCTTGATGAACACCCTGGTACTGCTCAGCTTCTGCCGGATGAAACTCGGGAACCTGCAACGGGCCGAGCAGCTCGTACGCGAGGCGCTGGACCTGCGATCGCGCGCCGGGGACCGGCAGTGTGAGGTACGGGCGTTGCGCCAGTTGGGCAGCGTGCTGATCAGCGCCGGTGATCCCGAGAGCGCCGTAGGCCCGCTGCGGCATGCCCTCGCCACGGCCGAGCAGATCGGGGAGGCGGATCTGGAGGCGGTGGTGTTGAGCAGCCTGGCCAAGGCGCTCATCGCGCTGGGTGAGCTGGAGCGGGCCGACGAACCCTGCCGCCGCGCGCTCACGTTGCTCGACGAGCTGGACCAGCCGGTGGGCCGCGCCTACGTGACGCTGTCGCACAGCCGGATCGCCGAACACCGCGGGCAGCACCGCGAGGCGATCACGACCATCGAGAACGCGTTACGGGTGTTCGGCGAGTTCGCCGAGCACCGTGGTGAGATCGAAGCACGGCACCGGCTCGCGGTGAACCGGCTCGCACTGGGCGAGACCGGTGAGGCCGTCTCCCTGCTGCGTTCCGCACTCGCGCAGGCCAGGGAGCTGTGCATGCACCGCACGGCGTGGGAGCTGGATCGCGCACTCGCGGCCGCGCTGTGGAGGAAGCCATGAAGCCTCAACAGTTCGAGGCCGGCGTCCGCTGGTGCGGTGAGTTGACCGGACCGTGCGCGCATGCTCGCTCGCTCGGGACGCCCGTCGGGACCGGACGCAGTGGCAGGCCCGTGGGTAGCTCGGCGCGGCTCTGCACGTTGAGCTTGCGGTAGACACGGGTGAGGTGCTGTTCCACGGTGCTCACAGTGATGCCGAGTTTGCGGCTGATCGTGCGATTGGTGTGGCCCAGCCCGGCCAGTGACGCGACCCGGCGCTCGGCCCTGCTCAGGGACGCGAGGCCGTCGCTCTCGCGCGGCACGCTGTCGTGTCCGCCCGCGTGGCGAGCACTGGACACCAGCTGTTGCTGCAACACCGCCGCGTGGCAGCCGCGCGCGAGTTCCATGGCCTGTTCCAGTGCCGCGCCGGCCCGCGTGAATGCGCCCCGCGCGCGACTGGCTTCGGCGAGCGCGCCGAGGGTGACGGCGAGTTCCAGGCGGTCGCCGGCTTCCGACAGCATTTCCGTGGCTTCCTCCAGGCGTGGCACCCGACGCTCTGGAGACGAGGACTCGGCGAGCAGCCGGAGCGAGACGCCCCGGGTGCGCAGCCCGGCGCCCGGCAGAGCCAGCTGGTCCTCGGCCGACTTCCTGGCCTCGTCGGCGCGCCCCAACAGCAACTGGGCCTGGGCCACGCCGCTACGCCACGGCGCGATCGACGGGTGGTCGATGGCCCACCCGCTCATCAAAGCGCCGCACTGGTGGAAATCGCGGAGCGCGGTGGCCGTCCGGCCCGCGGCCAGGAAGTACTGGCCCCGAGCGTAGAGGTAAGCCGGGCCGAACCAGGTCCGGAACAGATCCTCGGGCACCGGGCGCTTCAGCAGCGCGGCCGCCTCGCCGAGGTCGCCCATCGCCGTGGTCGCCAGAATCGCCGTGGACAGCGGGGTGGCGATGCCGATGCCACAATTCGTCGCGCTGAGCGCATCGAGCGCCGCCCTCGCGTGCTCGGCGGCGAGCAACGGATCGCCGAGCCGCATCGCGATGTCGGATCGCAAGGTCCGGAACTGAGTGCGCCAGACCGTCGCCCGCCTGCCGCCCGCCTCCTCCAGTAGTGAGTCGCAGAGCAGGGCCGCCCGGTGCGAGTGGTCGGCGTACATCAGCGCGAGCAGGGCGCTGAGCAGCGTCTCCAGAGTCCGGTCGGTCATCGCGCAGGTCTGCAGGATGTGCTCGGCCGCCCCGACCGCGGAGTCCACCGGCCCCCGCGTCAGCACCACCCCCAGCGCGGCGGCGGCTCGTCGCCACGGTTCCTCCGCCGGGTGTAACGCGCCGTCACCGACCACATCGGAGGGAACGTCGGGATGGCTGGGAAAGTGCGGCGGGTGCGAGAAGGAGAGCAGGAGGTAGGCCAGTTGCAGGTCGGTCCGGTCGCTCCGGGTCCCCTGACTGCTCAGCTGGGTGCGCAGGACGTCGGCGGCCTCGCCTGCCCGGCTGTGCCACAGCAGGTACTTGACCAGGGTCAGCGAGTCGTGTGCGCTCAGGTGCCCGTCCCGTAACGCCGTCCTGAGGCCGTTGATCCGCAGGTCGGCGTTGGCCGGACCGGATCGCCATTCCGCGCGAGCTAGAAGTTCGGTGATCACGGCGCGGTCCCGCTCGTCGGTGCACTCGCGCTGGGCGAGTTCGAGACAGGCCGCCGCCAGCGGCTCCTCGTCGTCCTCCAGCGCGATTTCTGCCGCGCCTCGCAGCACGTTCACCGCCCATCGGTCGTCCGCGCGATCGGCGGCGATGAGATGGCCTGCGACTGTGGTCGGTGATTCGCCGTCCTGGTAGAGCAGTTCGGCGGCGCGCACGTGCAGTGCCGACCGTTCGGAGGGCGGCAGGGCGCGGAGCACCGCAGCTCGGGCTCGCGGGTGCCGGAATGTCCCGCTCTCCGCCAGCCCGGCCGTCGTGAGGACGTCGAGCACCTGCGTGGCCGAGTCGGCCGTCATGCCGAGCAGCCGGCCGAGCCGGTGTGGCGAGGCGGCGTCGCCGAGCAGCGCCAGGCCGCGTGCGACCCGGCACAGGGCGAACTCCCACCGGTGCAGGCACGCCAGGACGGCCTGGCCGAACGACTCGCCGACCACCGGCGCCGCCCTGGCTCCCGGTGACGCCGGGTGCTCGATGCTCAGGTAGTCCTCGATCAGAGCGTGTACGAGCAGCGGATTGCCCCCGCTGGTCTGGTAGTAGGCGGGAGTCAGCTGGCGGACCGTGGGCGGGTCGAAGTGCTGGGCGAGCAGTTCGGCGACGCCGTCGGGGGACAGTGGTGCCAACCGGAGTCTGCTGAAGTAGGGCAGGCGGGCGACCTCGGTGTGGAACGGCAGCTGCCCTGGCCGGGCCTGGGACCACTCGGTCAGGATCATGAGCACGGGCGCCGAGCGCATCCGGCGTTGAATGTAGAGCAGTGTCTGCAGGGACTGGCTGTCGGCGAACTGCACGTCGTCCACACCGAGCACGACCGGCCGGTCAGCGGCGATTCCGAGGACTGCACCGGACAGCGCGCGCATGACCTGCGGATCAGGCGGCGGGATCGGTTCCCCGTCGGTTTCCGGTTGGCCGGCAGTGTCCGGTTCCTCGAGTAACCGCTGAACATTTCGGGGCGCCTCGGCCGTCGATGTGACCTGCCGCAGCAACTGGTCCATCACACCCAACTGGAGTGGCTGTTCGGCGCGGGAGGCGGTGGCGGTGAGCACGACCGCTCCGTTCGCGGAAGCCGTATCGGCGAAAGTGTTCAGTAACTCCGTTTTTCCGCTGGCGACACTGCCCGTGAGCAAGGCGATCTGGCCGTGGCCACGTCGGCACCGGGCGAACAATTCCTGGAGCGTGTCCAATTCCCGGTGCCGTTCCACCAGATCCATGCTCGCCCGCCCTCCCGGTTCGGCCCGACACTGCCGACGTAACGCGCTGTGACTCAGTGTGATCGGTCGGTGCCTTTGGGTCTAACTTCACGGGTATGAAGCTACAGCCGGGAGATCGCTTTCGTAAAGATAATCACCGAGTGTGTCCACAGTGCGGGTGTCTTTCACCGCCGCCTGCGACGCTATCCGGCCTGCCGGCAACGGGCGCGATCTACCCCCCGAATTCCTTATCGTGAATACGCTGACCGGATTGACGGCATTCGACCGATCGTACGAAGCGGTTCGCGATCGGCCAGGCGATGACTCTGGCGTCAGGTAATCACGGCCGCGAGGACTTTGTCAGGTCCGGCTTCCGGGGTGAGGAATTCAAACGGGTTCCCGGCCATTGCTCGCTCTGGGCGCTCGATGGGCCCTATCTTGGGTCCATGGCGAATCAGATCGACTGTTCCCCCGAAGTGCTCGACTACGTTCGGGAAGTGTCCCTGCGGGACGACGAGATCCTGCGCGAGCTGCGGCACGAGACCGCTGCCCTGCCGATGGGCGAGGCCATGCAGGTGATGGCCGAGGAGGGGCAGTTCCTGGCCCTGCTGGTGGGTCTCGTGGGAGCGCGCAGCGTCGTCGAGGTGGGGACGTTCACCGGGTACAGCACCTTGTGCATGGCGCGTGCCCTCCCCGCTGACGGCAGCCTGGTGACCTGCGACATCAGTGCGAAGTGGCCGGACATCGCGCGTCCGTACTGGGAGCGGGCGGGAGTCGCGGACCGCATCCAGGTGCGGATCGGCGAGGCCGCGGCGACACTGGACGCACTGCTGACCGAACGCGGCCCCGGCGGTGTCGATCTCGTGTTCATCGACGCCGACAAGGCCGGCTACCGCGAGTACTACGAGTCGGCGCTGTCGTTGCTGCGCGAGGGCGGGCTGATCGTGCTCGACAACACCCTCTACTTCGGACGCGTCGTGGACCCGGAATTCCAGGATGCCGACACGGCCGCCCTACGGGAGCTGAACAGCCACATTCGAGACGACGACCGGGTCGACATGTCGCTGCTCGCCAGCGCGGACGGGATCACGCTGGCGCGCAAGAGGACAGGCTGAGCCGCGGCGCTTCGTCAGTGCCGCGTACCGGACGCCACGGCGTGGTCGGCGGCCAGATCAGGGGCGCTGAGTCGCATCGTGGTGGGCGCGTCTCGCGGCCCGGGGACCAGGTGGAGCCGCTGCACGGTGTTCCCCGCGGTGTCCAGCGTGTCGACGCAGGAGCAGGACTGCTCCTCGTAGCCGGCGAACCGGTAGGCGATCTCCATCATGCGGTTGCGGTCGGTGCGCCGGAAGTCGGCGACCAGATGCACCCCGGCGCGCGCCGCCTGGTCGGTGAGCCAGTTGAGGATCACCGTCCCGGCGCCGAAGGACACCACTCGGCACGATGTGGCCAGTAACTTCAGGTGCCAGACCGTGGGATGGGTGCGCAGCAACAGGACGCCGACGGCGCCGTGCGGGCCGAAGCGGTCGCACAGGGTGGTCACCAGCACCTCGTGGTGGGCATCGCCGAGATACCCGCGCAGTGTTTCGTCCGAGTAGTGCACGCCGGTCGCGTTCATCTGGCTGGTACGCAGCGTGAGTTCCTCCACCCTGCTCAGTTCCTCGGTCCCTGCCCGGCCGATCTCCATCGTCAGTTCCAGCGAACGGAGGAAGTCCTCGTCCGGCCCGGTGAACGCCTGCTGCTCGGCCTCACGCCGGAAGCCCGCCTGGTACATCTGCCTGCGCCTGCGCGAATCCGTGGTCACCGTCGCGGGACTGAACTCAGGGCGTCCCGGCAGCCCGAGCACGTCGTCGGCGCGGTAACAACGCACGTCGGGCAGGTGGTAGAGCACCTCGGCCCGTTCCGCGGGCTGGTCGTCGACGAAGGCCATCGTGTTCTGTTTGAATCTCAGCTGCTCCGCGATCTCGCGCACGGCGTCGGACTTGCGGCCCCAGCCGATCTTGGGCAGGACGAAGTACTCGGCGATACCGAGCTGCTCCAGGCGTGCCAGCGCGAGGTCCTGGTCGTTCTTGCTGGAGACCGACTGCAGGATGCCGCGCGAATCCAGCGTGGTGACGACCTCGCGTATCGCGTCGCTGAGCCGGACCTCGTGATCCTCCAGCAGGGTTCCCCGCCACAGCGTGTTGTCGAGATCCCAGACCAGGCATTTCACCAGGCTTGGCTGGTCGGGCATGGTTCCTCCTCGGATGGCTCAGCTCGCGGCGTTCGCGACAGCATGCTCGGCGAGCAGCAACTGGCAGATCTCGTTGCTTCCTTCGATGATCTCCATGAGTTTCGCGTCCCGGTACGCGCGCGCGACGACATGGCCGTCCTGCGCACCGGCGGAGGCGAGGACCTGGACCGCGCTCGCCGCGCCGCGGGCCGCGTTGCGCGCGCTGACGTGCTTGGCGAGGACCGTCTCGATGACCAGGTCGGGTGAACCCCTGTCCCAGCAACGGCTCGCACGTTCACAGGCCAGCGCGGCGGTTCGCTCGTCGACGAGGAGTTCCGCGAGGTGACGGCCGACGAGTTGGTGCCGTGCCAGCGGAATGCCCGACTGCGTGCGGTGGGCGGCGTGGGTGGCCGTGGCGGCCAGGCAGGCGCGCAGGATTCCGACACAACCCCAGGCGACCGAGAACCGCCCGTAGGCCAGTGCGGTGGTGAGCAACAGTGGCAGTGACTGGCCGACGCCACCGAGCACGCTGGACACCGGGAGCCGGACGCGCTCGAAGGTGACGTCCGCGTGTCCCGCCGCGCGGCAACCGAGTGGGTCGGCGACCTTGCTCACCTGGACGCCCGGCGCCGAGGCGGGGACCACGACGGCAGCGGCACCTCCGTCGAAACGGCCGATGACGACCAGCAGGTCGGCGTAGCAGGCGGCGGTCATCCACACCTTGTGCCCGTCGACGACGACGGTGTCGTCGCCCTCCCGGCGGATCTCGGTGCGCATACCGGAGAGGTCGCTTCCGGCGTCCGGCTCGCTGAAACCGACGGCGGCAAGGCGCCCGGAGGTGAGTTCGGCGAGCAGGCTCTCCCGCTGGTGCCGGTCGCCGAGGCGTTGCACGGTCCACGCGGCCATGCCCTGTGAGGTCATCACACTGCGCAGCGAGCTGCACCGGCTGCCGACATGGGCGGTGAACTCGCCGTTCTCCGCGCTGGTGAACCCGAGGCCACCGAAGGCGGCCGGTACCTGCGCGCACAGCAGCCCGGCGGCACCGAGTTCGCGCGGCACCCCGACCGGAATCCGGCCGGCGAGGTCCCACACCTCGGCGTGATCCGCGACCAACGAGTCCACCAGCGCACGCTCGCCACCGAGGCGGTCAGGCACCGGAGTGCACCGTCGAGTCGTCCCGCAGCCGCAGCACCAGGGCGGTCATCTTCGCGACGGTGCGGAAGTTGTCCAGCTTCAGATCCGGCCCGGTGATGGAAAGCTGGTAGGTCTGTTCCAGGTGGACGATCAGCTCCATCGCGAACATGGAGGACACCAGGCCGGAGGCGAACAGCTCCTGGTCCGGCGTGAGGTCGGTCTTGGTGCGCGCCTCCAGCAGCTCCAGCAGTGCGGCCTCGATGGCCGCGGCGTCCTGCTCGTCGTTGGTCGTGGTCACGGCTGTGTCCTCCCGTAGTCGTAGAAACCCCGGCCGGTCTTGCGGCCGAGATCGCCCTCGCGAACCTTCGCCAGCAGTGCGTCGCAGGGGCGGCAACCCTCGTCGCCGGTGCGCTCGTACAGTGCCTGGAGGGAGTCCGCGAGGTTGTCCAGGCCGATGAGGTCGGCGGTGCGCAGGGGACCGGTGGGGTGCCCCAGGCAGCCCTCCAGCAGCGCGTCGACGGCGTCGGCGGTCGCTGTTCCGTGACCGACCAGCCGAGCCGCATCGTTGATCATCGGGTGCAGCAGGCGGCTGGTGACGAAGCCGGGGGAGTCACCGACCACGACCGGACTGCGGTCGAGCGCCGAGAGCAGCGTCGTGATCGCGGTCATCGTCCCGTCGCCGGTGCGCGGCCCCCGGACCACCTCCACCATCCGGATCAGATAGGCCGGATTCATGAAATGGGTACCGGCGAGTTCGGCCGGCCTCGCCACCCAGTCGGCCATTTCGTCGACCGGTATTCCCGAGGTGTTGGAGATCAGCGGTGTTCCCGGGCGTACGAGACCGGAGTACTCGGCGAGGACCTTCGCCTTCACCGTTGGCAGTTCGGTGACCGCCTCGATGACCGCACTCGCCCCGGCGGCGTCCTCGGGCAAGGAGGTGGTCACCAGTTCGCCCGGGGGGAGTCCGGAGGGCCGCGCACCCATCAACGCGGCGTGCCGGAGCATGCCGTCGATGGTGGTTCTGGCCTGGTCGAGCACCGTGTCGTCGAGATCGACGAGCACCACAGGGACCCCGTGAGCCAGCGTCACTGTCGCGATGTTGGTGCCCATCACCCCGGCTCCCACGATGGCAACGCGGGGGGCTGTCTCCGTCGTCATCACACCTCCGCAGTTGTCGTCGCGTCGCCGCGGCACGGATTCGAAAGCGGGAATGCCCGGCGGTACGAACGGAGTCGATCCCGCGAGCAAAGCCGGAAAAGAGCTCGGCGAACACGAGGCTATTGACGCGTGAGTTCACTGGTCAAGCCCCTACAACCGGTACCGGACACGATGGCCCCTAGTCGGACTTTGTCAACTCGGCGCGACGTTCCGGACGTCGTCGATGCCGCTATTAGGCGGCTGTTAGAGCGGTTCGGCACGCTGGCGGGGTTGCCTGCTGCCGAGGCCGGAACCCGGGGGGTACGAGGCGTGGAAAGCGTGGCGGTTCGCGAGCGGCTCACCAGGTTCACCGCGGAGATCTTCGCTTCGCTGGCGCGTGCGGACCAGCGGGCGAAAGCCGAACTGTACGTGCGCGGCCTGCTACTGGAGGGTGGGCGCAAGTCGATGCTGCCGATGGCTCGGTGTCTCGGCGTGGACCACCAGGTGCTCCAGCATTTCGTCACGTCGTCAACGTGGAAGCTGTCACCGGTCAGGGCGAGACTGGCGCGACGAGCCGTCCAGCTTCTCCAGCCACTCGCATGGGCGGTGGGTGACGTCGCGCTGCCGAAGGACGGCGCCGAGTCTCCCTGCGTGGCACGGCAGTACACCGACCACCTGAAGCGGGTGACGAACTGTCAGGTGGGCGTGGGCGTGCACCTGGTCGGGGACACCGCGGCGGCGGCGAACTGGCGGCTTTTCGTGCCCTCGGAATGGGACGCCACCGGAGATAGCTCGCCCGGCGACATCATCTGGCGGCGCCGCCGCTGTCGTGTTCCCTCGACCGAGAGACACCGTCCGAAGTGGATACTCGCGGTGGAGATGCTGGACGAACTGGTCGGTTGGGGGCTGCGCCCACCGGTCGTGGTGGCGGGCGCTGGCTACGGCGAGCACACCGGGTTCCGGGCGGCGCTGGACCGGCGCGGTCTGCCCTACCTGGTGCGTGCTGGTGGCGAGGTGGTGTCGGGCGCGGTCATCCGCCCGCAGGAAATCCGGCGCCGAATGGAACTCGGTGGGCGCGAGCTGATCGAGCGGTTCGGGCTCGGTCACTTCGAGGGACGGTCCTGGATCGGCTGGAACCGGCACGTGACGCTGGCGTCCGCCGCGCAGTTGTTCGCCACGTCCGAACGCCTGCGTGAGACCGAGGGACGTGACCGGGAGACCGCCTGATCAGGACCCGGTCCACACCGGCGGTCGCTTCTCGACGAAGGCCAGCGGGCCTTCGCGGGCGTCCTGACTGTGCATCCGCCTGTCCTCCCAGACGTAGTTCGCGGTGAACGCCCGCTCCAGGGGCATCGTGACCGAGGCGGTGGCCGCCTCCTTGACGGCGCGCACGGACAGCGGGGCACAGCGCAGGATGTCGTCGATCCAGCCACCGACGCAGTCGTCCAGCTCGGCGGCGGCCACCACGTCGTTGACCAGGCCCAGCTGCAGGGCACGATGCGAGGACAGGCGCCGCCCTGTCATCAGATGCCCCAGCGCCGTCCGGAACGGCAGTTGCCGGGCCAACCGGAACACCCCGCCCGCGCCGGGGATCAGTCCCAGGCGTGCCTCGGGCAGCGCGAACGTGGCGTTCTCCGCGGCCACGATGATGTCGCAGGCCAGCGCCAGTTCGAACCCGCCGCCGAGCGCGTAGCCGTTGACCCTGGCGATGACCGGCTTCGACAGGTCGAACCGTTCGGTGAGCCGAGGCCAGCCGGGTTTCCCGCGACTGCCGAAGCTCGAAGGGCACTCCCCGCCGTCCACCCTGGCGACGAGTTCCTTCAGGTCCTGGCCCACCGAGAAGGCGCTGTCGCCCGCCCCGGTGAGTACCCCGGCCCAGATCGACTCGTCGCTTTCGAAGTCGTCCCAGATCTCGGCCAGCTCGGTGTGCATCCGCAGATCCATCGCGTTGAGCACGTCCGGCCGGTCGAGCGTGACGTAGGCGACGCGCCCCTCCTTGCGGTAGCGCACCCGGGGCGGGTCCGTTGACCTTTCGGTCGGCAGCGCGGTCATACCGGTTCCTCTCGCGCCCACGAACGGCGCACCTTGTCCACGACGTCCTCACCGTAGAGCCGCAGTGCCTGCTCGGCGGCGAACTCCGCGAGGTACTCGCGGAAGGCGTTCGAGGGTTCCTCGGCGAGGTTGAGCATCCTCCTGTTGACCCCGACGGCGGGATTGTCGAGTCGTTGCCGGGCCTGCTCGACGGCCGTGTCCATCTCTCTCGGATCCACCACGTCGTCGCAGAGCAGCCGGGCATCCGGTTCGCTGGCCCAGATCGTGCGCCCTGACAGGATCACCTGCCGCGCGAGCCGGGGCCCGACCGACCGCGTGAGCCGGAAGTTGGCCGCCCCCGGAACAATCCCTTCCTGCGCCGCCGGAAGGCTGAAATAGGCGTCGGCGGCGGCGATGACGTGGTCGAAGACCAGCACCAACTGCGCGCCGCCACCGATGGCGAACGACTCCACAGCGGCGATCCAGGGCTTGTCGCGGGTGCGCCGGGGCCACGCGCCGGGATCGTCGTCGATCAGAAGACCGCGCACCAGCTTCGCGATGTAGCCCAGTTCCCTGCGCAGCAGGAAGTCCACGAAGGAAATCTGTCCCGCGTGAAGCTTCTTGAGGTTGATGCCCGCGCTGAACACCCTCCTGCCCGCATAACGAGGATGTGTCATCTCCGCTCCGCGCAGCACACCGACGCCGACCTCGTCGTCGAGCAGAGCGAGGTCGACGGCCGTCTCCATCGCGTCGATGAGCCCGTTGTCCTCTGCGTTCAGAGCGGAGGTGTTGCACACGGTCAGATAGGCCGCGCCGGAACGGCGTTCGAGCCGGAGCGAACCGAGATCGACCTGACCGGTCGCGCGGAACTCCGGTAAGAGGCTCAACGACCGTGGCGTCGGGAGCAGCATCGTGTCCAGCAGATGGGTGCCCGCGGCCGGGCGCCGGAGCAGCGCGCGGAAGAACAGCCCCTGGTCGATTTCCCGGCCTTCCTTCTCCCCCTGTGGGCGGCTCAGCTCCTCGGCGATCTGCTCCTCGGTCGGTACCAGGCCCGGAAACTCCGTCGCGGCGGCTGCGGCGAGCTCCCGGATCCGGAGCCGGTCGGACAGGCCGCCGGTGAGCCGGTGGTAGACCCCGTCGGCGTGGTCGTGCAGGAACCGGGCGCGCAGGCGGCGGGCCGTGTGCTGGACGCCGTCGGCGACGGCCTGTTCGGCGGGCGATCGCGCGGGTTTCGGTGGCAGCGCCGCGAGGGTCGCCTCGCAGTCCCGCACGTGGGCGGCCAGGGTCGCCGCGTCGCGGTCGAGGACCTGGTCCGATCCGGTCGGAGCTCCGTCGATGACAGTCATCGAGTACCGCCGGCGAACGCGGTGAGCGAGTTCGAACCCGGTTGCTCGTGTTGCCGGGTGTATCGCAGTGCGCGATCACAGGCCGCGAGGTGCACGCCGAGCGCGTCGTCGAAGGTGGTGGTCGGCGCGTCGAGCAGCAGGCGCCGTCGGACCGCGAACTCCAGGCCCTCGGTGCCGGCGAACTCGCGGGTTTTCCGGGTCAGTGCCCCGTCGGTGTCGGTGATGATCTCGTCGAACAGGCCCAGCTCGGCCGACTCTTCGGCGGTCAGCTCGGGGGAGTGCAGCAGCAGCTTGCGCGTACGGCTGACGCCGGTCTGGGTGGCCAGCCGGTGCAGCGCCATGCCGGGCCAGAACTGCCCCGAGTCGGTCGGCAGTCTCAGCGTGGTGTCCGTCGACGCGATCCGGTAGTCGGTGGCCAGCACCAGGTCCAGACTCGGTCCCGCGCACCGGCCGGTCAGCACAGCGACGGTGACGGCGCTGAGCCGTTCCATGCGGCGCAGGGCGCGTTCCCACCGGTTCACCAGCCGGATACCCCCGTCGCCACCGGGCCACGAACCGCCGTCGACGTCCGCTGCGCCGGCCTCGCCATCCAACCGGACGATGCCGATGGTGCCGCCGCTCGCGTCTTCCACCCGATCGCAGAACTCGTTGACCGCGCGCACCAGCTCGGGGGTCAGCGGCCCGTGGGCCGCGGGGTCGAGCACGACCGTGTCGGCGGCCTCGTCACTCGAGGACATAGGAGTCACCAATCTGTGCTAGCCGGGAACAACCGGGAACCGGGGCCCGTCGCCGGGCCGCCACTGGATCAGGGCCGTCTCGATGGTCGAGCCGGGACCCATGGTCATGAGCACTCCGTAGTCGCCGGGCCGGACAGTGCCCTCATCGACCAGGGCGCTGTAGGAGAACAGGAACGAACCGCTGGACAGGTTCCCGTAGTCGCGCAGCACGTTGGTGGTATGGCGGAGATCTCTCCTGGTCAGGTTGAGATTGACCATCACGGAGTCGACGACCTTCTTGCCACCCGAGTGCACGATCCAGTGCGAGATGTCGTCGCGTCGCAGGCCGGTGCCCGCCAGCAGGTCGCCGATGATGGTCTCGGCGTGGGCGCCCACCACGTAGGGCACGTCCTGGTCGAGGTAGAAGCTGAACTTGCCCTCGTGGTCGTCCCAGTCGTACCGCATGGCGTCGATCGCTTCCGGCACGATGCGACTGGCGAACTTGAGCAGCGCCGGGCCCTCACGCTCGTCCTCACCCGCCATCACCGCCACGGCCGAGGAGCCGTCCCCGAACAGGCTGTTGACCACCGAGGTCCGCATGGTCCCGTCGAAGACGTAGGCCGCCGAGCAGGCTTCGATGCACAGCATCACGGCGAGTTTCCCCGGATGTGCCCTGGCCCAGCCGGAGACCGCGCTCAGCCCGTTGAGCCCGGCGTTGCAGCCCATGCCGACCACGTCGAGGCGGGCGCACTCGGGCCGCAGGCCGAGCTCTCGGATGACCAGTGCGCTGAATCCCGGGGTCAGAAAGCCCGTGGACGACACACAGCACAGGTAGCCCACGTCGTCGATGTCGGCTTCGGCCTGCTTGAGGCACGACTGCAGCGACCGGGCGCCCATCTCGATGCCGTGGGTGCGGTGCTTCTGGAGCAGTTCACCCTGAGTCTCCATGCGCCGCGTCCCGTCCGGCAGGGCGGGCGGGAGGTTGAGGAAGCGACGCTCGATGGCGCTGTTGAGGAACACCGACCGCACGCGCGGGTCGGTGATGCCGAAGATGTCGAGGAGTTCCCGCTGGGAATAGGAGAAGGCGGGCACGGCCGTGCCGACGCCGATGATGCGCGCCTCTTCCGTGGCGGGCCCGTCGGCCGAGGAGAAAGCGGGCGGAAGCGGATTTGGCTGTCTCATCAGAACTCCGCGAGAACTGTCGGGGAAGCCGGTTGTTCCGGGCAGAATATGTCCGTCCTGGGGTGGCTCACTCGCCAGGATAATAGGTGCACCCGAGTTGGAATGGCAAGTGAATTCTCAAGCTTGTCAAGTCGGTGGCACTTTGTCAGGTTCGGTTGGCGATGTGCGGTGCCATGGCGTCTGAGCTGGTAAGATCCCGGAAGGGGTTGCGCTAGGGGTGGGTATTCCGTTTTCTAGGGGAGGCCTGAGGGGCGGCCTTGCTGGGGCATACCGCAGAGCTACTCGGGGTTGAACCCAGGTCTGACGGCTGACTAGTATGCCTCATTATCAGGGCATAACTGGGTCGCCGATAATGGTCGCGAAAATCTCGGCACTGTCGCCGTGTTCAATTGCTGTCTGCTGAATTTCCCGTGTGGTGGCCCGCAGGCGTTGAAGTGATTCCAGGAGGCGAATCCATGGCGCGATCCGAGCTGATCCGGCCGTTGTCCGAGCTGCTGCGTGCGCACGCCGGACGGCGCGGGGACAAGGTCGCCTACTCGGACGCCCGGCGTTCGGTCACCTACGCCGACCTGGAGCGGCGGACCGCCCGGCTGGCCGGGCATCTGGTGCACTCCGGCCTCTCCCGAGGCGGACGTGTGGTGATCTGGTTCAACAACAGCGTCGAGGTGGTCGAGGGCTACCTCACCGCGGTACGCGCGGGTGGTGTCGGAGTTCCGGTCCACCCCCGTGCCTCGGACGACGAAGTCGCTCATCTCCTGCGGGACAGCGGCGCCGAGGTGGTGCTCACTGACGTCGCCCACCTGGAGCAGCTCCGGCGGGTCTCGGGCGCGTCCGGACTCGTGGTCGTGGCTGCCGGACTCCCGGAATCGGGAACGGATGCCGCGTCCTTCGAGGACCTGGCCACCACGGAGCCCGCGACCCCGGCCCGCGACGACACCGGGCTCGACGACGTGGCGTGGATGCTCTACACGTCGGGCACCACCGGGCAGCCCAAGGGTGTGCTGTCCACCCAGGGCAGCTGCCTGTGGTCGGTAGCCGCCTGCTATGTACCCCTGCTCGGACTGTCACCCGCCGACCGGGTGCTGTGGCCCCTGCCGATGTCCCACTCACTGGCCCATGTCCTCGGCATTCACGGAGTCATCGCCGCGGGCGCGAGCGCGCGGATCACGGATGGCTTCGCCGGGGACGACATCGTCCGGCTGATGCAGGAAGAGCCCTACACCTTCCTTGTCGGCGTGCCGACGATGTACCACGAACTGCTCCGCCATGCCCGCACCGACGGGCTGGAGGCCGACTCCCTCCGGGTGTGCATGGTCACCGGCGCTGTGACATCCGCGTCGCTGAGTGAATCCTTCGAGGACACCTTCGGCGTCCGGCTGGTCGACAGCTACGGCAGCACCGAGACCTGCGGCGCGATCACCATGAGCCGTCCGGGTGGGGCGCTGGTCGCCGGCTCCTGCGGCTCGCCCGTGCCCGGCCTGAAGGTTCGGATCGTGCACCCCGGTAGCGGCGAGGAGGCCGAGCCCGGCGCCGAGGGCGAGGTCTGGGTACGCGGGCCGAACGTGATGGCCGGATATCACAACCAGCCGGACGCCACCGCCGCCGCGCTCCGGGACGGCTGGTACCGCACCGGGGACCTGGCCCGCCAGGACGAGCTGGGCTACCTGACCATCACCGGGCGGATCAAGGAACTGATCATCCGCGGTGGGGAGAACATCCATCCCGCCGAGATCGAGGACGTCGTGCGCACCGTCGCCGGTGTCGTGGATGTGGCCGCCGCGGGACGGCCGGACGACGAGCTGGGCGAGGTTCCGGTCGTCTACGTGGTTCCCGAGCAAGCCGGTGTCGTCGACGCGGAGGCGATCGTCGCGGCGTGCCGCAGCCGACTGTCCTACTTCAAGGTCCCCACAGCCGTGTACGAGGTCGACACGATCCCGCGCACGGCGTCCGGCAAGGTGACCCGCCGCGGACTGCTCGAGACACCAGCCAGGGACCACGCCGCCGCTCCGAGCGTCCACGACGGGCTGTTCCGGCTCGACTGGGCTCCGGTCGCGGCCGGGGCGACCCGCGTTCCCTCGGCGGGGGAGTGGGCCCTGCTGGGCCCGGACGAGCTCGGCTTCGCGGCAGCGGGATGCGAAGTCGAGAGTTACGCCGACCTCACCGAACTCCGGGACGCGGTCGGTTCGGGTACGCCGTCGCCCCAGACCGTGGTGACGATCGCGCCATCCTCCGCTGACGAAGCCCGGGACCTGGTCGACTCGTGGCTGGCGGAGGAACGGTTCGCCGCGGCACGACTCGTACTGGTCACCAGGGGCGCGGTCGGCGCGGGTGCCGGTGAACCGATGATCGAGCCGGCGAACGCGCCGGCGTGGGGTGTGGTCAGGGCAGCCGGTGAGCCGGACCGGCTGGGCCTGGTGGACCTGGTTGAGTCCACTTTTCCTGAGTTGGTCGCCGTGGTGCGCTCGGGAAACCCGCAGGTCGCCGTGCGCGGTGGCGTCCTGCGTGCGCCGACACTCGCACCGGTTCGGGTGTCGTCCGAGCCGGTCGTGACCGACGGTACGGCGGTGGTCGTCGGAGACGAGTCCGGAACCGTGGCCGCTCACCTGGCCACCCGAGGATTCGCGGCCGTTGTCACGGCCGACACGTCCGGGATCGCCAACGTGCTCGCACAGATTCCGGACGAGCACCCGCTCCGCACCGTGGTGTACGCCGCGGGCGGTGATCCGGAGGACCGGATGGCCGGTGCGCGCCTGCTGCACGAGGTGACCGGAGACGCGGCGCTGTCGTCCTTCGTCCTGCTGTGCTCCGCGGGTTCCGTGCTCGGTACCGCACCCACGGCCGACGCGGCTGCCGACACCTACCTGATGGCGCTGGCCGAGCACCGCCGCTCGCGGGGCCTGCCTGCCGTCGCACTCGGCCTGCGCGGTGACGAATCGCCGCGAGACACGCTGGACCTGCTCGACATCGCGCTCATCAACGACGACGCCCTGCTGGTGGCGGTGGACCCGGACGACGCTGTGCGGGCGTTCGATCGCCCGGGCGCCGTCGCCGAGCCAGAGCGCACCGGAACGCTGCGGGACCGGCTCGCCAGTCTGTCCTCGCAGGAGCAGGAGCGCCTGTTGCTCACGCTCGTGCGCACGGAAACCGCCGGGGTCCTCGGCTACGGTGACCCGGCTCGGGTGCCCACCCGGCGCGCGTTCAAGGAACTCGGCTTCACCTCGAAGTCGGCCGTCGAGCTGCGAACCCGGCTCGCCGCGGCCACCGGGCAAACCCTGCCCGCCACGGTGGCCTTCGACCGGCCGACACCGGTGGAACTGGCAGGGTACCTCCGCGCGGAGCTGTTGGGGCTCCGGGAGGCGCCCGGCCGGAGAATCCCCGAGCCCGCTGCCGCTGCCGCCGATGACCCGATCGCCATCGTGGGTATGGCCTGCCGCCTTCCGGGTGGAGTCAACTCCCCGGCTGAACTGTGGGACCTGGTCGCCGAGGGCACCGACGCGGTCGCGGGTTTCCCGTCCGATCGGGGTTGGGATCTGGGGAGTTTGTTCGATTCGGATCCGGATCGGCCTGGGACGTCGTATGTGCGGGAGGGTGGGTTTCTGGAGGATGCCGCGGGGTTCGACGCGGATTTCTTCGGTGTTTCGCCGCGTGAGGCGTTGGCGATGGATCCGCAGCAGCGGTTGTTGCTGGAGGTGTCGTGGGAGGCGCTGGAGCACGCGGGGGTCGATCCCCAGTCGTTGCGGGGCAGCCCCACCGGCGTCTTCGCCGGGAAGATGTTCCACGACTACGCGGGTAACCCCGTCCAGGCGCCGGAGGGACTCGAAGGCTACCTGGGCATCGGTAACGCGGGCAGTGTGCTGTCTGGCCGGGTGTCCTACACCCTGGGGCTGGAGGGGCCCGCGGTGACGGTGGACACGGCGTGTTCCTCGTCGCTGGTGGCACTGCATCTGGCCGTGCAGTCGCTGCGCTCGGGCGAATGCTCCCTGGCGCTCGCCGGCGGTGTGGCGGTGATGGCGACGCCATCGGTCTTCGTCGAGTTCAGTAAGCAGCGCGGTCTGGCTCCGGACGGGCGGTGCAAGCCGTTCGCGGAATCCGCCGACGGCACCGGCTGGGGCGAGGGGGTGACCCTGCTCGTCGTGGAGCGACTGTCCGATGCGGAGCGTCACGGTCACCGAGTGCTCGCCGTGGTCCGTGGTTCGGCGGTGAACCAGGACGGCGCCAGCAACGGTCTGACCGCCCCGAACGGGCCCGCACAGGCCAGGGTCATCCGGAGCGCGCTGGCGAGTGCGGCCCTGACTCCCTCTGATGTGGATGTGGTGGAGGCGCACGGTACTGGTACTCGGTTGGGTGATCCGATTGAGGCTGGGGCGTTGG
>NZ_VCEK01000005.1 GCF_005862235.1 Saccharomonospora piscinae
AACCCGGAAGCTAAGCCCACCAGCGCCGATGGTACTGCACCCGAAGGGGTGTGGGAGAGTAGGACACCGCCGAACAAAACATGAGCGTAAGGCCCGTCAGGTTTTCCTGGCGGGCCTTACGTCGTTTCGTACCCGGATCGCTGTTGATATCGCACCGGGGCGGAGCCGTAAGCTGGACGGTGTGACCGCACCTCGCCTTCTTCTGATCCAGCCCGATCCCGCTGACCCTCCGGGCCCGCTCGGCGAGTGGTTGGTGCGTGCCGGCGCGAACCTCGACGTGCGGATCCCACCCGAGGAGTCCCTGCCCGACACTCTCGACGACCACGACGGGGTGGTGTGTCTCGGTGGCGGGATGAACGCCGAAGACGATGCGCGCCATCCCTGGCTCGCCGGACTGCGGTCACTGCTGTCCTCGGCCGCGGCTCGTGACGTTCCCACTCTGTGTGTGTGCCTCGGGGCGCAACTGCTCGCGGTGGCCACCGGGGGGAGGGTCGCGCCCGGCCATGACGGTCCCGAGGTCGGGCCGTCACTGGTGGCCAAGAAGGATGCCGCGTGGATGGATCCGTTGTGCGCCGACCTGCCGCTGATGCAGGACGTGTTCCAGTTCCATTCCGACGAGATCGCCCAGTTGCCGTCGCGCGCGGTGTTGCTGGCGTCGTCACCGCGGTATCCGAACCAGGCCTACCGGATCGGCCGCCGCGTGTACGGCCTGCAGTTCCACATCGAGACGACGCCGGAAGTCGTGCGGAGCTGGGCGGCGAACTCGAGAACCAAGGCGGATGCGGTGCGGGACAGCGCGTTCGACGACGGGACTCTGGCCCGGGTCCACGCCGATATCGCCGAGACCTGGGAACCGTTCGTGGGCAGGTTCGTCGACCTGGCTGCGGGCAGGCTCGCGCCGGCCGAGGTACGAGCCTCGTCACTGCCGATCGTCGATGGCTGATACCGCTCGTTCCGCCTCGTCGGCGGCCCGCTACGGCTTCACCGACGCGCAGGCCCAGGAGGTGCTGCGCGGCGCGGGGTGGTGGACCGACTCGGGGCCCGAGGAGACCGCGACCGGGGTGCTTGTGGCGCTGGCCCGCACGCCCGACCCGAATCTCGCTCTGCTGACCCTTGATCGCCTGCGCGCCGCGGACGAGCGGGAGTGGCCCCAGCTGGCCGACGAACTCCGGGTGAACACGGCGCTGCGGGCCCGGTTGTTCGCGGTGCTGGGGTGCTCCACCGTGCTCGGCGACCTCCTGGTGAGCGATCCCGGGCAGTGGCGGCGGCTCGCGTCCCCCCGGCTGACGGCGGTGGGCGACTACGACGCCCAGCTGACCGAGGCGGTGCTGGCCGATGACGACCTCCTCACCGGCACCGACGCGGTGGCGGCGCTGCGGGCCGCGTACCGGGGGCTGTTGCTGGAGATCGCCGGTGCCGACCTCGCGCGCGTTGTCGAACCGGAACTGGGCAGGCCGTCGCTGGTGGGCACCACCCGTGCGCTCACCGAACTGGCGGAGGCCGCGCTGCGCACGGGACTGCTCGTGGCGCAGCGCGAGGTCGGTCACGACGCCGACGGGACGCTGGCCGTCATCGCGATGGGCAAGTGCGGAGCCCGCGAGCTGAACTACGTCAGCGACGTGGACGTCGTCTTCGTCGGCGAGGGCGACATCCCCGTGGCCACCCGGTTGGCGACGGCGCTGATGGGGGTCGTAGGGCAGGCGTGCTTCGAGGTCGACGCGGCGCTGCGGCCGGAGGGCAAGGCCGGTGCCCTCGTGCGGTCGCTCGACAGCCACGAGACGTACTACACGCGCTGGGCGCGCACCTGGGAGTTCCAGGCGTTGCTCAAGGCCAGGCCGGTGGCGGGCGATGTCGGGCTGGGGCGCCGCTACGCCGAGCTGGTGGCACCGATGGTGTGGTCGGCTGCCGAGCGCGAGGATTTCGTGATCGACGTCCAGCGGATGCGCCGCCGGGTCGAGCGGCACGTTCCCGCCGAGCTGGCCGACCGCGAACTGAAGCTCGGCCGGGGCGGGCTGCGGGACGTCGAGTTCGCGGTGCAGCTGTTGCAGCTGGTCCACGGCCGTGCCGATGCCACTCTGCGCGCGGCCTCGACCGTCGACGCGCTGGAGGCGCTCGGCGCGGGCGGTTACGTCGGGCGCACCGATGCGGCGGAGCTGCGGGAGTCGTACGAGTTCCTGCGCACGGTCGAGCACCGGTTGCAGTTGCGTGGGCTGCGGCGCACCCACCTGTTCCCCGACCCGGACGACGTGGAGGAACTGCGGTGGCTGGCGCGCGCCAGCGCCGTGCGATCGCTGCGGGGCAGACCGGAGAGCGAGGTGCTGACCGCCGAGTTCCGCAGGCACGCTCGGCGGGTGCGCCGACTGCACGAGAAGCTGTTCTACCGGCCGCTGCTGGAGGCGGTGTCGAAGGTCCCGACCGCGGCGCTGCGGTTGACCACGCAGCAGGCGGCCAGCAGGCTCGCGGCACTCGGGTACCTCGCCCCGGACGGCGCCCTGCAGCACATCCGCGCGCTGACCACCGGCGTGTCGCGGCGGGCGTCGATCCAGCAGGCGCTGCTGCCGGTACTGCTGGACCTGCTCGCGGACACCCCCGACCCCGACGGTGGGCTCCTGGCGTACCGGCGTGTGTCCGAGGCACTGGCCGACACGCCCTGGTATCTGCGGACCCTGCGCGACGAGGCCACGGTCGTCGACAGTCTCGCCACCGTGCTGGGCACGTCGCGGCTGGTGCCGGACCTGTTGGTGCGCGCCCCGGAGGTCCTGCGGCTCCTCGGCGAGCCGGAAACCCTGGCGGGCAAATCGCCCGAGGAGGTGTCCCGGTCGCTGCGCGCCGCGGCGGGCAGGCAGGCGGACATGGAGGCGGCGGTGGTGGCCGCGCGGTCGCTGCGGCGCCACGAGTTGCTGCGGGTGGCCTGTGCCGACCTACTGGGCCTGCTGGACGTCAGTGCGGTCTCCGCGGCGTTGTCGTCGGTGTGGACCGCGGTTCTCCAGGCCGCGCTGTCGGCGGCGATCCGCAAGCGTGCCGCCGAGACGGGTGGCGAACCGGCGCGTATCGCCGTGATCGGTATGGGCAGGCTGGGCGGCGAGGAACTCGGCTACGGCTCCGACGCCGACGTGTTGTTCGTCTGCGAGGCGGCCGACGGGGCCACCGACGGGGACGCGGTGCGGTTCACGACCGCGGTGGCGGAGTCGGTGCGGGCCGCGCTCGGCGCACCGAGCCAGGACCCTCCGCTGGTCGTCGACATGGATCTCCGGCCGGAAGGTCGCAGTGGCCCGCTGGTCCGGACGCTGGAGTCCTACCGCACGTACTACGCCCGCTGGGGTGAGGTGTGGGAGGCGCAGGCGCTGCTGCGGGCACGGGTGGTCGCCGGAGACGTCGGTCTCGGCGATCGGTTCACGGCACTCGCGGACTCACTGCGCTACCCGCAAGGGGGCCTTGACGACGCGCAGATCCGGGAGATCCGGCGCATCAAGGCCCGGGTGGAGACGGAGCGGCTCCCGCGGGGTGCCGATCCCACGACACACACCAAACTCGGCCGGGGCGGGCTGGCCGACGTGGAGTGGACGGCCCAGCTGGCCCAGCTGCGGTACGCGCACGAGGTGCCGGAGCTGCGCACCACCTCGACGCTGCCGGCGTTGCGTGCGATGGCGGACGCGGGCCTGGCCGATTCGGACGACATCGAGGCACTGGTCGACGCCTGGCGGCTGGCCAGCCGGGCACGCAACATCGCGATGCTGGTCAAGGGCAAGTCGCTGGACCAGCTTCCCGCGTCGGGCCGCGAACTCACGGCCGTGGCGCGCGCTTTCGGCCAGAGCGCCGACGACGATCCCGGCGAGTTCCTCGACGGCTACCGACGCACGACCCGTCGTGCTCACGCGGTGGTGCAGCGGCTGTTTTACGAGTCGTGATCGTCACCGGGCGGGGACGACGCGCGCTGTGGCGGCCTATCGTGTCCGGGTGAGTCAGCGGGAACCGTTCCGTATTCGGATCAAAGTGCGCCACTACGAGCTGGACAGCCTGGGGCACGTCAACCACGCCGTCTACCACCAGTACGGCGAGATCTCGCGGTTGGAGCTGTTCGACCTGGCCGGGGGGCTCGACGGCGAGCTGCGCGAGCGTGGCCTCGCTCCCGTATTGCTGGAGTCGACCATCACCTACCGCCGGGAGCTGCGTTCCGGCGACGAGGTGGACGTCAGTTGCCGCGCGTCGTTCGGTGACGGGAAGGTGTTCTGGATGGCCCACGAGATCGTGAAGGCCGACGGGACCTTGTCCGCCGAGATCCGCTGCACGCTGGGGCTGATGGACCTCGCCGCGCGCAAACTCGTCGCGCAACCACGCGAACGGATGGCGGAGGCGGGAATCGACGTCGGCGTGCTCGATTCGCCCGGCTGAACCCCGGACACGAACAGGCCCGGCGGGGAGAAAACCTCCACCGCCGGGCCCGCGAGCCGATGACCGACGCTCACACGTCGTAGTACATGGCGAACTCGTAGGGGTGCGGGCGCAGTCGCATCGGGTCGATCTCGTTCTCCCGCTTGTACGAGATCCATGTGTCGATCACGTCCGGGGTGAACACGCCACCTTCGAGCAGGTAGTCGTGGTCGGCCTCCAGCGTGTCGAGCACCGAACCGAGGTCGCCGGGCACCAGCTTGACGTCCCTGGCCTCCTCCGGCGGGAGCTCGTAGAGGTCCTTGTCGATGGGCTCCGGCGGCTCGATCTTGTTCTTGATGCCGTCCAGGCCGGCCATCGTCATCGCCGCGAACGCCAGGTACGGGTTGCCCGACGAGTCGGGGCAGCGGAACTCGATGCGCTTGGCCTTCGCGTTGCTTCCCGTGATCGGGATGCGCACGCAGGCCGAACGGTTGCGCTGGGAATACACCAGGCTCACCGGGGCCTCGAACCCGGGCACCAGCCGATGATACGAGTTGATCGTCGGGTTGGTGAAGGCAAGCAGGCTGGGCGCGTGCGTCAGGATCCCGCCGATGTAGTGCCGCGCCATGTCGGACAGCCCGGCGTAGCCGGACTCGTCGTAGAACAGCGGTGCGCCGTCCTTCCACAGCGACTGGTGGCAGTGCATGCCGGAGCCGTTGTCGCCGAAGAGGGGCTTCGGCATGAACGTCGCGGTCTTGCCCGCGGCGAACGCGGTGTTCTTGACGATGTACTTGAACAGCTGCAGGTCGTCGGCCGCGTGCAGCAGCGTGTTGAACCTGTAGTTGATCTCGGTCTGGCCCGCCGTGCCGACCTCGTGGTGGGCACGTTCGAGCGTGAAGCCCGACTGGATCAGCCGCTGCGAGATGTCGTCGCGCAGATCCGCGTAGTGGTCCACCGGCGGCACCGGGAAGTAGCCGCCCTTGAACTTGGTCTTGTAGCCCTTGTTGCCGCCCTCCTCGTCACGACCGGTGTTCCACCAGCCCTCGACCGAGTCGATCTCGTGGAAGGTCGCGTGCTCGGAGGAGTCGAACCGCACCGAGTCGAAGAGGTAGAACTCGGCCTCGGGCCCGAAGAAGGCGGTGTCCGCGATACCCGACTCCGTGATGTACTGCTCGGCCTTGCGCGCGATGTTGCGCGGGTCCCGGCTGTACGCCTCACGGGTGAACGGGTCGTGCACGAAGAAGTTCAACGACAGCGTCTTGTGCTTGCGGAACGGGTCGATCTGGGCCGTGGCGGCGTCGGGCAGTAGCAGCATGTCGGACTCGTGGATCGACTGGAACCCACGGACCGACGACCCGTCGAACGCGAGACCCTCTTCGAACGCCTCCGCGTCGAACGCCGACGCGGGAACGGTGAAGTGCTGCATGACGCCCGGCAGGTCACAGAACCTCACGTCGACAAACTGCACGTCCTCGTCCGAGATCAGACGGAGGACATCGTCTGGAGTAGTAGACACCCTCGGTGACTCCTTCGTGGTCGATGCCGGCGGCAGTACCTTCGTCGCTTGACGCTACGAGCGCGGTGTTGCCCGACCGTCACCCCGATGTTTCGCCGGTGTTAACGGGCCGGGTGCCGAGGGGCACACCGCTGAGTCGACCAGGTCAGGTGCGCATCGCGCACGGCGAATACCCTGGACGGGTGGCACGATGGACCGGCGAATGGCTGACGACACCCTCCTCCGCAGCGGGGACGGCGCAGGAGCCGCCCCGCTGGCCGGGCGAGCGGCTCGGCCTGCCGGAGCAGGGACCGCGCGCGGTCGCGGGTACCGGCAGGCGGCTGCTGGCGTTGCTGGGTGACCTGGTGCTCGCCTCGTTGCTGACGGCGATTTTCACCTTGCCCGACTACACGGATGTCGCCGCCATGCAGCAGCACAACCTCTGGTCGATCGCGACCTGGGCGGCGCTCACGGTGCTGCCCGTGACCTTCTTCGGGTTCACCCCGGGCATGGCGTTGACCGGGATCAGGGTGGCGCGCCTCGACGGCACCGCCATGGTGGGGTTGTGGCGCGCGGCGCTCCGGTGCGTACTGACCTTCCTCATCATCCCCGCCGCCGTACGGAACGCCGACAACCGCGGCTGGCACGACCGCCTCACCGGCACCGTCGTCGTGACGATGCGGTGACACGGCGTGCCGTCCGGTGAACCGGGCGCCGGGGCAGATGTTCAGCGTCGCCGGATGGTGCGCTGCACGTTGCGCATCTTGGCGCCCTGCGGCATGGGGCCCTTCGGCATGGCCGCACCCCTGTTGCCCAGCGCGCTGAGCTTGGTTTCCAGCGCGTCGACCTCGCGAGGCTTGAGGTTGCGCGGGAGCTTCATCAGGTAGCTCTGCAGCTTCCGCAGCGGCACCTGCCCCTCGTCGGAGCCGACGATCACGTCGTAGATCGGGGTCTCGCCCACGAGTCGCGCGATGCGCTTCTTTTCCTGCGTCACCAGGGTTCGCACCCGGTGTGGAGCCCCCTCGGCCACGAGAACGACCCCCGGTCCGCCCAGTACGCGATGGACCGCGTCGAGCTGGGTGGTCGCGGCGACGGTCTGCGTCACCCGCCAGCGCCCCCGCAGGTTGTCCAGCGCCCACGCCGCCGCACCGGGCTGGCCATCGGCCTTGGTGTACACCGTCTTCTGGACCCGGCGACCGAAGATGATCATGGCGGCGAGCAGGCCCAGCATGATGCCGATCGGCAGCAGCCACCACTGGATGCCGATCAGCCAGCCGAGGCCGAAGACGGCACCGCCCACCACGAGGAACGAGCCCAGCATCCAGGGGATGAGAGCCTTGTCCTCTTTGCGTTGCATCGAGAACGCCTGGAAGATCTGTGCCCGCTTGGCCTTGCTCGCCGCGCGCTTCTCGCGTTTGGCCTGCTTGGCCGCCGCCTTGTCCTGCTTTCCCGCCATGCCGCCCAGGATACGGACGCCCGGGTGGGCGCCCGAGCGTCGGTCCCCTCTGCGAGGATGCGGGAGTGGTCGGCACACCTCGCTCGAACTCCTCGCGCGACCCGCTCGACGGCCTCGACCCGGAGCAGCGCGCCGCCGCGAGCGCGCCACGGGGTCCGGTCTGCGTGCTCGCGGGCGCGGGCACGGGTAAGACCCGCACGATCACGCAGCGCATCGCCTACCTGGTGCGGCAGGGGCACGTGGCCGCGTCGCAGGTCCTGGCCGTCACCTTCACGGCGCGGGCCGCGGGGGAGTTGCGCTCCCGTCTGCGGCAGCTCGGCGTCGACGGCGCGCAGGCGCGAACCTTCCATGCCGCCGCGTTGCGGCAGCTCCGCTACTTCTGGCCGAGGGTGGTGGGAGACGCCCAGTGGGAGTTGATCGACGGTAACAAGCTCAGGCTCGTGGCCCACGCGGCGCACAAGGTCGGCCTGCCCACCGAGACCGAGACTCTGCGCGACCTGGCAGGGGAGATCGAGTGGGCAAAGGCGTGTCTCGTGGGTGCCGACGAGTATCCCGGCGTCGCCCGGTCCCGGCGCCGCGAGCCTGGCCAGCCGGTGGAACGGGTAGCGGAGGTCTACCGCACCTACGAAGCGGTGAAGAACGACCGGCGGCTGCTCGACTTCGACGATCTGTTGCTCCACACCACGGGCGCGCTGGAGGAACACCGCGAGGTGGCCGAGGAGTTTCGCGACCGGTACCGCTGTTTCGTCGTCGACGAGTACCAGGACATCACTCCCGCCCAGCAGCGCCTGCTCGACGCGTGGCTGGGCGGCCGGGACGACGTGACCGTCGTCGGCGACGTCAACCAGACGATCTACTCCTTCGGAGGTGCGTCCCCGCGTCCGCTGCTCGACTTCACCCGTCGCTATCCCGGCGCGGAAGTGGTCCGCCTCGAGCGGGACTACCGGTCGACCCCGCAGATCGTCGAACTGGCCAACCAGGTGATCAGCGCGGCCCGGGGCAGGCCCTCCGGGGCGAGACTGCGATTGATCGGGCAGCGCCCTGAAGGACCCCGGCCGACGTTCGCCGAGTACGACGACGAGCCCACCGAGGCGGCCGCGGTCGCCCGCCACGTCCATGATCTCGTCGCGTCGGGAGTACCCGCGCGGGAGATCGCCGTGCTGTTCCGGGTCAACGCGCAGTCCGAGGCGTACGAGGCGGCGCTGGCCGACGCTGGGATCCCGTACCAGATCCGGGGCGGCGAACGGTTCTTCGCGCGCCAGGAGGTGCGGCAGGCGATGTCGGCGTTGCGTGCCGCCGTGTCGCAGGACCCGGAGCCGGACGATCTCGCCGCCACCGTGCAGCGGGTGCTCGCTCCGCTGGGGCTCAGCGCGACGCAGCCCTCGGGTGGCGCGGCGCGGGAGCGGTGGAGCGGCCTGCATGCGCTTCATGAACTCGCCAGAGAGCTGAGCGCCACGGCGCAGTCGCCGACCCTCGCGCAGTACGTCACCGAACTCGATCAGCGCGCCGCTGCCCAGCACCCGCCTGCGGTGGAGGGAGTGACGCTCGCGTCGCTGCACGCCGCGAAAGGGCTCGAGTGGGACGCGGTCTTCGTCGTCGGGCTGGCCGAGGGCACGGTTCCGATTCAGTACGCGACCACCGACGAGGCGGTGGAGGAGGAGCGCAGGCTGTTCTACGTCGGTGTGACGCGGGCCAGGCAGCGGTTGTCGCTGACGTGGTCGCTCTCGCGTCACCCGGGTGGGCGCCCGCACCGGCGACGCAGCCGGTTCCTGCACGGTCTGGCTCCCGAGCCGTCGCCCGCCGCGCGCGCCCACCGGCAGTCCCGGAGGCGATCGGCGGCCCACTGCCGCCGTTGTGGACGTGCGGTGGAGTCCACGCTCGAGATCAAGATTGGGCGTTGTGTGGACTGTCCCTCCGATCTCGACGAGGACCTGCTTCAACGGCTTCGGCAGTGGCGCTCCGAACGGGCGAAGGAGCTGAACGTGCCGGCGTTCGTCGTTTTCACCGACTCGACCCTGGTCGCCATCGCGGAACAACGTCCCGCCGACACCCGCGCACTTGTCTCGATCTCCGGGATCGGCGCGTCGAAGCTGGAGCGGTTCGGCGAGGACGTGCTCGCGGTCGTCAACGACGACGACGGCCGGGGCTAGCCGACGAAGCCGCAGGTCAGCAACTTTCCTGCCCGAAAAGTGGGTCGCTTCGAAAAAGAGGTTGCCGCGAGGACGGCGGCACAATAACCTGCAAGGACTGGGTGGACATGTGATCCCGGCCGCCGCTATGAGCGGTGGGCCGCCGGACAGCGAGAGGAGGTGCCGGTAATGAAGAAGAACTGTGAGACCGGCATCGCCGGCACGTCGCTGTTCCGGATCGGTGGTACGGCCATCCGTGAACGTCGGCGCGCCCACGCGACGTGGTATGCGCGGCAGAACCCGGGGACCGGTGTGCGCTTCGGCGCGGACGCCGCTCTCGCTGGTGTTGTCGGCGGCGCCCTGGGCGTCACGCCGACTGTTCGTCGCATGACCGCCGATTCTCTCGAGAAGTTCTGGGTTCCGTTGTGCCCACAGGAGAGTGCTCCCTGACCTGAAGGTCGGAGGAACAGGCTCACCAAGGCCGCGGAACCGTTCATCGGATCCGCGGCCTTTGTGCTGTCTGCGGTCGGACGACGACTTCTTCACGAATTGCACAACCACACAAAGGAGATGACGAATGCCATCGGCAACCGCCTTCGCGTCAGAGAAGGCGCTGACCGACGACAGAGCCGGTTCCACCGGGGTCGCCGAGTTGCTGGACTCCGCCCCCACTCCGGACGCCGTCGCGCTGCCCTGCCGTTCGGGCGATGCGGACCTGTGGTTCGCCGAAGCCCCCGCGGAGCTGGAGCGGGCCAAGTACCTGTGCGGTGACTGTCCGGTGAGGGCCTCCTGCCTCGCCGGGGCACTGGCGCGGCAGGAACCGTGGGGCGTCTGGGGAGGGGAGATCTTCGAACGGGGCGCCGTCGTGGCGCGCAAGCGGCCACGCGGGCGGCCCCGGAAGCACCCGGTCACCCCCGCCGCCGGGCGCGCGGCCGTGCAGTCCCCGTCCTCGGGACAGCCGAGCGGCCAGCGGAGCGCGGCATGAGCGCGGCGACCAGTGATCGCGCACGCTCGCGACACCGCAATTCCGATCACCACGACCGGGTTCTCACCGTCCCGGCGAACAGGGAGTACACCACGATGTTGATGCAGGAAGAACTCGCCCGAGAACGAATACGGGACATGCTGACCGCGGTGTCCGGGCAACGCCAGGCCCGGCACGCCAGAAGCGCGCGGAGATGGACGCGAGTCGCCGCGTGGGCCCAGCGCCGCGCGGACAGTCTCTCGCTCTGAGAACCCCTGACACATTGGTCTGTTCGGCTCGCGACGCCCAGACGGCGCCTCGCTGCGTTGGAGGAGGCGCCCACGTACTTCCAGTACGCGGACGCCCCTCCGCCTTGCGACGCGTTCGCCTGGCCGCCGCTCCCTGATCGAACGCCAACGTGTCAGGGGCTCTGATTAACGGGGGCGGCGAGGGCCACGAGGACCGTGGGGGACGCCGCCCCCGTTACCGGTGTGCTGAAACGGGGACTCGATCCGAGTGCCGAGGGCCCCGG
This sequence comes from Saccharomonospora piscinae, assembly GCF_005862235.1. Taxonomy (GTDB): domain Bacteria; phylum Actinomycetota; class Actinomycetes; order Mycobacteriales; family Pseudonocardiaceae; genus Saccharomonospora; species Saccharomonospora piscinae. Next base: position 10,948 of record NZ_VCEK01000005.1, read on the forward strand.
CGACAGTGCGTACCGGAGTCATGCGACGAATCGGTGTACTTCGGCCAGCACCCTCGGCCGCGGGCGGCGAGCTGCCCCGCGGAAGGCCCGGACGAGTTCGGTGATCACGACCTCGGGGTGGTGGCGCACCATCGCGGGCGGGGTACGCACCAGCGCCACCCCGGACGCGGTCAACGCCAGCCCCTCCTGCTCGCCCACCGCCGTCGCGGACGAGCCGGGTCGCTCTCGGCCTCGGCCGGTCACCCACCAGCCGAGGCCGACGTCGTCCCACCAGGCGTCGACGACGCCGAGGGCTTGCCCCGTCGGGTCGGTGATCGTCACGTCCCAGCGCGGCGGCGGCAGCGGGCAGCGATGGGCAAGCCGGCGGGCAGTCCGCCGGACGTCGTCCTCGGTGGTGTGGGCGAGTCGTCGTAGCTGCGTGCGGACGGCGGCCGATCCTCGCTGGTTGCCGGAGGAGAGCTCGGTGGTGAGCTCCTCCACCGTGCACAATCCCTCCCGCACCGGCGCGGTCAGCAGGGCGCGGAGCCGGTCGGGTTCTGCCTCCCTGCGGGCGGCATCGACGGCCGCCCGGACGGGTGGGGCGAACGGTATGCCGCCGTCGAGCACGGGATCTGGGAGCCGCGCGGTGCGCTCGACGCTCACGAACGTGGGTGGTGTGAGTCTGCGCCCGGCCTCCACGAGCGCGTGGACGGTGCGAGGCCGGGGCAACTCCATGCCGTACACGAGCAGTGCGTCGACTCCGGTGATCACACTGCCTGGCCCGAGATAGGCGATGGCCGCCTGAGCCCACTGGTGCCGCGTCGGTTCCCCCGTACCGAGCAACACGACTCCGGGCGCGAGCCTGCGCCACGGCCCGCCGGGCCGGCACCGCCGCGTGATCGTGCTCGGATGGATGCCGAGGCCGCGTAGCTGCCTTGCCGACAACACCGGGGCCGTCGCGTCACCGGGGCCAGGGGCCGCTGCTCGCGGCGCCGTGAACACCGACCTCAGAACGGTGGGAGAGGGACGGCTGATCGTCGTGCTGCTCGTGCTCGCTGTGCGGGTCATGCACTGAGCGTGCCCACCTCCCGAGATCATTCGGGGCGAGTCGCCCCCGTGTGGACAACCCGCGCCGCGAACGGCGCTGTGGCGTTGCGTTCGCGCGACCCTGTGGACAACCGCCGCGAGCTCAGTCGGCGAACCCCGGCTGCCAGCGTTCGACGATGTCGCGCACGGACAGTTCCGCGTCGAGCTGGCAGAGTATGCCGATGGCTCCGGCGGTCACGCGGTGGATCAGCAGCCACTGCGGGGGCAGGTTGAGCGAGCGGCCGGTCTGGAAGTCGCGGTTCCGCGTGTCACCCATCCGCATCGCCTGCTTCTGTGCCCAGGTCCGCGTGAAGTGGAATCGGTCCTCGGTCAGCGGCGCCACCAGCGGAAGCAACCAGGTGTAGACGTCGTCGGCGTCGAGTTCCACGTCGGGGCGCACGAACCCCTCCGCCCGCAGCACCTCGAACAGGTCACGGGAGCGCCCCTCCAGCGCGAGCCGCATCATCACCCCGAGCGTGCGCGGCGCGCCGTCGGGAAGGTTCGCCACGGCCCCGAAGTCGATGACGCACAGCCCGCCGTCGTCGAGCAGCATGAAGTTGCCGGGGTGCGGGTCGGAGTGCAGCAGGTGTGCCCGTGCCGGTGACGAGTAGTGGAACTCGGCGAGCAAGCGGCCTGCCTCGTTGCGCTCGGCGACACCGCCGCCAGCGATGATCTCGGAATACGGTGTTCCGCTCACCCATTCCGACACGATCACCTTGGGCGCGCTCGCCACGACCCTGGGCACGAGCACCTGGTCGTCGCCCTGGAACGCCTTGGCGAAACGCCGCTGGTTGTCGGCCTCCGTGCGGTAGTCGAGTTCCTCGTCCATCCGCTCGGCAAGCTCGCTGAGCAGGGGCCTGACCTCGGTGCCGGGCACCAATGCCTGGAACAGCCTGCTGAACCGCTGGAGCTGCCTCAGGTCGCTGCGCAGGGCCTCGTCGGCACCCGGGTACTGCACCTTCACCGCGACCTGCCTGCCGTCGTGCCAGACCGCGCGATGGACCTGCCCGATACTCGCCGCCGCGGCGGGTTCGTCGTCGAACTCGGCGAACCGCTTCGTCCAGGAACGTCCCAGCTGCTGCGCGAGGACCCGGTGGGTCTGTCGTGCGGGCATGGGCGGTGCGGCCGACTGGAGGCGCGTCAGCGCGTCGCGATACGGCGCGGCCAGTTCGTCGGGTACGGCGGCCTCGAACACGCTGAGTGCCTGCCCGAACTTCATGGCACCGCCCTTGAGCGTGCCGAGGACCTCGAACAGTTGCTCGGCGGCTTTGGCCGAGAGAGCGGCGTTGACGTCCTCGGCGCTCTGCCCGGTGAGCCGACGCCCCCAGCCGCCCACAGCGCGGCCCGCGATACCCAGCGGCAGGCTCGCCAGCTTTGCCGTGCGGGCCACTGTCCGCCGGGGGATCGCGGGGTCCGCCTGGTCGTCGAGGGAGTCGCGGGAGTCCGTCACGACAGCGATTCTGCCTTCCGGATCACCGCTTCCGCACCGGTTTGGGACGGGAAAGTCAGTGGCGTGCCCTGTGGCGTCGTGCACCGCAGCCGCAATGTGGGTGCGGCGGCCACTCACGCCGGGTGACGGTACCGGTCAGGCAGTCGAGTTCCAGGGTCGCGTTCCAGGTGGGCGGAGGCGTCGAGGTCGTCGGCGTCGTCCCGTGCGCGGACAGCGCGCACCGGACCTGTCCCGCGGCCAGCGCGGCGGTGCCGTGAACGCTGGTGAGGTCGGCATCCTGGTAGTGGCCCGCCAGTTGGCCCGCGATACGCGGCCAGCACGCGTCGAGTCCGGTCCGGTGGAGGTCGGCGCAGCGCAGGCAACTGCTGCGGCCCGGCACGACGAGCGGGCCGACGATGCCGATGCCGTCCCGAACCCGCGCGACCAGGTGCGGCGTTCCCGCCGCCACAAGGCCGGTGACGACCTCCGGAGCGGGGACCACGGCGTCGGTGAGCACGACCACGTCGTTGGCCCGCTCGGGACGCAGCCTCCCGAGGCGTACCTCGGGATGGGTACGCCGGGCAACGTGGCCGAGGGCGGCCTGCCGGTCGTGGCCCAGGTCGTCGTCCTGGAATCCGGAACCCAGATCGGCTTCGGCCACGACGCCGTCGGCGGCCAGGTCGAGGCGCCCCGCGCCCGCCGCGGCGAGCAGGCTGGTCACCGCCGCGGCCAGCCGACCGCTCCCGAACACGCCGATCGAACACCGGGCGAGCCCGGGTGCGCTGTGGCGTGCTGTGGTCGAGCTGGCCGACCCCGGGCGGGTGTCGCCCTGCTCGATGTCCTCGACCAGGCCGCGTTCGGCGAGTTCGACGAGGACCGCGCACAGCCGGTCCTCGTGCTCCACGCTGACCAGGTCCAGCAGTGTTGCCGTACTGCGCCGCCCGTCCAGACTGCGCAGTACGTCCACGAGCACGGGCGGCACGTCGGTGGCGACCACCGCGTGCCGGGGATCGAGGCCGATCTGGAGTTCGTCGGCGCGGCGCTCCACGACCGGGAGCCCGCGACGGAGCCGAGGACGTTGGGGCAGGGCGCCGGGCGCCTGGGGCGCTGGGGGCGCCGGGGGTGCCGTCGCCTGTGGGGGTGGTCCGGTCATGCGGCCATCGTGACCGCATGGCACCGCTTCCGCACACGCCGTGACGGAGTTGTCCACAGGGCGACACAATTGTGGACAACTCAGGGCGAACGGCGGTCGTGATCGCCGCGTTGTCGGTCTCTGGCCTTACCGTTGTCCCCGTGGCCGATGTACGGGTTCCCTCTCTCAGGAATCGCACCAGGAACACCGCTGACAAGGAACAGAAGGTCGAGGTCCGGCGGAGCGCGCGACGCCGCAGGACGGTCACCGCGTACCGGGACGGTGACACGATGATCGTGCTGATACCCGCCACCATGACCAAGGCGGAGGAACGGCACTGGGTGGCCGAGATGCAGCGCAAGCTGCAGCGGACGGAGAGCAGGCGGGCGAGCCCGGCCAGGGCGTCCGACGAGGCGCTGCTGCTGCGCTGCGCCGAACTCTCCCGGCGTTACCTCGACGGCCTCGCGCAGCCGTCCGGCGTGCGCTGGGTACCGCCGATGCGCACCCGGTGGGCTTCGTGCACTCCGGCCGACCGCACGATCCGCGTCAGCGAGCGACTCAGGGACGTGCCGTCGTGGGTGCTCGACTACGTACTCGTGCACGAGCTGGCACACCTGCGGGTCGCCGAACACAATCGCACCTTCTGGAACCTGGTCAACAGGTATCCGAAGACCGAACGGGCCATCGGATTCCTCGAAGGGCTGTCAGCGGCGGAGGGCCCGGGTGGCGCGCGACTCGACCACGCCTGACCGCCACCCGCGGTGCCGCTCAGGCGTCGCCGGGCTTGTTCCCGGCGGCGCCGGGCCCCTCGTCGGTGTCCGGGCCGGAGGAGTCCGAGTCGGCGGGGCCCGGTTCGGACTCCCGGGCCGCCCGCTCGGCGCGCTCGGTCCGCTCGAGTTCCGCGATCGGGTCGACGTCCGCGCCGAGCGCACCGCTGTCACCGAGCCGCTCGGCGAACTCCATGGGGTCGTCCAGGTCCTCGGCCCTCGGCATGAGGTCCGGGTGGGTCCACAGCGTGTCCCTTGCCTGCATCCCGTGCCGGTCACCCACGAGCTTCCACAACGCGGAGGCGGCACGCATGCGGCGGGGCCGGAGTTCGAGGCCGACCAGCGTCGCGAACGTCTGCTCGGCCGGTCCGCCCGTGGCGCGTCGGCGACGCAGCGTCTCGCGCAGTGCGTCGGCGCCGGGCAGCCGGTCGCCGATGGCCTCGGCGACCACGACGTCGACCCATCCCTCCACCAGCGCCAGCAGTGTCTCGAGCCGGTCCAGCGCCGCCTGCTGCTCCGGAGTCGTCTGCGGTTCCAGCAGGCCCGACGACATGGCCTGTTCGATGCTGGCCGGGTTGCTGGGGTCGACCTGCCCGGCGAGCTGTTCGAGCGCGGAGGTGTCGACCGTGATGCCCGAGGCGAACTCCTCGACGGTCGCGAGCAGGCGCTGCCGAAGCCACGGGACGTGCGCGAACAGCCGCTGGTGCGCGGCTTCGCGGGCGGCGAGGAAGACGAGCACCTCGCTGGTCGGTCGCTCCAGCCCCTCGGTGAACTTCTCGATGTTCTTCGGCAGCAGCGCGGACGTGTTCTCGGGGCCGAGCGGCAACCCCACATCGGTCGAGGTGAGGACCTCAGACGCCAGTGCGGCCAGCGCGTTGCCGAGCTGGGAACCGAAAGCCATACCGCCCATCTGGCCCACCATCGACAGCAGCGGGCCGGCCGCCTGCTTCGCCTCCTCGGGCAGTGCCTGCATCCACGCGCCGCTCACCTGCTTGGCCACGGGGTCGCACAGTCGCTGCCAGGTGGGCAGTGTCTTGTCGATCCAGTCCCGGGCCGTCCACGTCACGGTGGTGGACGCGCCGGCGGGCAGGATGGTGGCGCCGTCCAGCCACAGTTCGGCGAGGTGCGACGAGTCGCGCACGGCGGACTCACCCGTCGTGTCGCCCGCGCTGAACCCCAGCTGCCCCTCGGATCCCAGCCGCTGCAGCGCGATCTGCTTCGCGAGGTCGTAGTTCACCGGCCCCGAGGAACTGCCCGCCTGGCTGAGCATCTGGCCGAGCTGGCTGAGCATCTGCCCCAGTTGCTGGAAGGAGTCGGCGCCCGAGCCGGACTGCCCGCCGGAGCCCGACGAGTCGTTGTCACGGCCTTTGTCGGGGTCGGGGAGTCCGAAGCCGAACGGTGGGTTGCTCATAACTCCACCGTACGCGGATCGGACGAGCGGGGAAGAACAGACCGTGACCCGGAGCGACGACCCGCCGGACCGCCCACGACGTCGGCGGCGGGGAGGGTCCGTAGGCTGGTCGCGTGAGTGACTCCCCGGACAAGTCGGCACCCACGGACGGGCCTGCCGGACCCCCGAGGCACACCCTGCGTGACGACAACACGACGAGCACGGACCCGGACCGGGACCGCCAGCGGCGCCTGCGGCTCAGCAGGCGTGGCTGGACCATGCTCGCGAGTGGTGTTCTCGTTCTCACGTTCGCGCTGCTGGGGGCGTTCGTGCGGGTGCCGTACGTCGCGCTGGGCCCGGGACCGACCTACGACACGCTCGGCGCGGTCAACGGTTCCGAGGTGATCCGCGTCGACGGCGAGCGGACGTATCCCACCGACGGTGAACTGCGGATGACGACCGTGTCGCTCAACGACAACATGACCCTGTTCGGAGCCCTCGGGATGTGGCTCAGCGGCCGGTACGCCCTCGCACCGAGGGAGGAGTACTTCCGGCCGGGGCAGTCCGACGACGAGGTGCGCCGCGAGAACCTGCGGCAGTTCCGTAACTCGCAGAGCAACGCCGAGGTCGCCGCACTGCGCAGGCTGGGCCACCCGGTGCGGGTCGTGGTCGACCAGATCGTCGACGAGAGCCCTGCTGTGGGCGTGCTCGAACCCGGGGACCGCATCCTGCGCATCGACGGTGAGGACGTGGCCGACTCCGCCGGGGTGCGGGCGGCGCTGCGGGACACCCGCCCCGGTCAGACCGTGTCCGTCGCGGTACGGGGAGAGGACGGGCCGGAGCGGACGGAGGACATCACACTGGGCCGCCATCCGAACGGCCCCCACGGCTTCATCGGAATCCAGCCGACGGACATCGCCAACGTGCCGTTCGAGGTCGACATCGCGCTGGAGGACGTCGGCGGGCCCTCCGCGGGCCTGATGTTCGCGCTGGCGATCATGGACGAACTGACGCCGGGGGCGATGACGGGGGGCGAGCGGGTCGCGGGGACCGGCACCATCGACGCCGCGGGCAACGTCGGGGAGATCGGCGGTATCTCGTTCAAGGTGGTGGCCGCGCACGAGGCCGGAGCCACCGCGTTCCTGGTCCCCGCGGGTAACTGCGACGAGGCGGTGGCGGCGGCACCCGACGGCCTGAGCCTGGTGCGGGTCGCCACGCTCGACGACGCGGTGACCGCGTTGGAGTCACTGGCCGACGGGCGCCCGGCGACCCCCTGCGCGGGCGGCTGACGACAGGGAGCGTCAGGGCGCGAGCGTGGCGGCGAGTGCCTCGACCAGATTGGGAGCCAGTTCGGGGCTCTCGATGATCTCGTCGGTGTCGTCGGGCGCCAGACCGCGCAGTCGCATCACGCACGAGGCCGACCCGTCGCGCAGGACGGCGGCGGCGAGTCTCGCCTCGGTGCGCCGTGGATGGTCGGCCGCTGCCCTGCGTAGCCGCTGCGTGTCCTGCTCGCTCGCGGCGTCCGCGTCGACACCGGGCAGTTCCGACTCGGCGTCCGGCGGCAGGATGACGATCTCCTGCACGAGTGCGCAGCCGTGGACGGCCTCGGGCCAGGCGATGCGCCCGAGCGCCTCCGCGAGATCGCCCTCGGGTAGTTCGTCCTGTGCCACGGGGGTGAACTCGGCGTCGTCGTCGAGCTGACCTGCGAGATCAGGCTGCTCCCGCAGCAGGTCGGCCGTCGGGACCAGCGCGAACAACTGCGGGGCCTGGTTCCATCCCCCGCTCGCGACGAACTCCTCGACCTCGCGCACCAGCGCCGCTACCCTTCCGGGACCTGCCCGGTTGCCGCTCTCCGTCATGTCACCATCCTGGCAGGGAGTCGAGTGGCGCCCGGCGACGCCCGATTTGGGGCAGTTCGGGAACTCGGAGCGCGGTCCGTACAGTTAGTTAAACAAGGGGACGTTCGCAGGTCGGCGCCCCGACAACAACAGCCTTGAGACCACGGGGAGTGTGCGTAGTGGCCACCCGGCCCCCAGCCAGCCTGCCGAAACTGTCTCGGCGTGCCCGGATTCTGTTGATCATTGCGGGCGCTCTCGTCCTGCTGCTCCTGCTCGGTGCCCGGTTACTGAGCACCTACGTCGACTGGCTGTGGTACGGGGAGGTCGACGCGCGCAGCGTGTTCAGCACGATCCTGCTGACCCGGATCGCGTTGTTCTTCGTGACCGGAGCACTGGTGGGCGGCATGCTCGCGCTGAGTCTGTGGCTGGCGTACCGGTCGCGGCCCGTGTTCGTCCCCGTCACCGGTTCGGAGGATCCACTCGCGCGCTATCGCACGGTGGTGGCCGCGCGGACGAAACTCTTCGGTATCGGCATCCCGGTGGCGGTCGGCCTGATCGCGGGGGCGAGCGGACAGGCCAACTGGGAAATCGTGCAGATGTGGCTGAACGGTAGCGAGTTCGGCCAGACCGACCCGGTGTTCGGCATGGACGCCGGGTTCTTCGCCTTCGAACTGCCGTTCTACGGCTGGTTGCTGGGCTGGCTGTTCGTGGCACTGATCGTGTCGTTCTTCGCCGCGGCGATCACGCACTACCTGTTCGGCGGTATCCGCCTCGCGGGCAAGGGCGGCCAGGTGTCGGGCCCCGCCCGTGTACACCTGCTGGTCCTGATCGGCGTGTTCGTGCTGTTCAAGGCCGCCGAGTATTTCCTGGATCGCTACCAACTGCTGCTCTCGGAGCGCAACGACCTGTTCACCGGCGCCGCGTACACCGACCTCAACGCGGCGATGCCGGCCAATTTGATCCTGCTCTGTATCTCGGTGTTGTGCGCCATCGCCTTCTTCACCGGCGCGTTCCTGCGCAACATCCAGCTCCCGGCCATCGCGCTGGTGCTGCTGTTGCTCTCGGGGCTGATTCTCGGTGTCGCGTGGCCCGCGGTGCTGGAGCAGTTCTCGGTGCGCCCGAACGCGAACGAGAAGGAAGCGACCTCGATCGAGCACAACATGGCGGCGACCAAGTACGCCTACCAGCTCGACGAGCAGACGGTGGAGATCCGGGACGACTACACGGGCAACACCAACGCGTCGCCGGACGAGGTCCGGTCGGACAGCGGCACGATCCCCAACATCCGGCTGCTCGACCCGAACGTGCTGAGCTCCACGTTCACCCAGCGGGTCGGTCGTGAGAACTTCTACGGCTTCCCGGACAAGCTCGACGTCGACCGCTACACCGTGGACGGCGAGGAGCAGGCGTACATCGTCGCGGCCAAGGAGATCAACACCAGCGGTCTCGCCGAGAACCAGCAGACCTGGATCAACCGCCACCTCGTGTACACGCACGGCAACGGTTTCGTCGCCGCGCCTGCCAACACCATCGACCGTGCGCTGGAGGACGCCAACAGCGACGGTGGTTACCCGCTGGCGCGCACGAGTGACACGCAGAACCCCGAGGGCTCCGGCATCCGCGTCGAGGAGCCGCGGGTGTACTACGGCGAACTGCCCACCGACTACGCGATCGCAGGCGGGACGCCGGGACAGGCGCCGGGCGAGTACGACACCGCCAACGACCGCAGCTATCTGTACGAGGGCGAGGGGGGCGTGCCGATCGACAACCTGTTCAACCGGCTGGTCTTCGCCGCCCAGTACGGCGAGCGAAACATCCTGTTCTCCGACCAGATCAGTGACGGCGCGAAGATCATGTACCACCGTGACCCCCGCGAGCGGGTGGAGAAGGTGGCGCCGTGGCTGACAGTGGACGGTGACCCGTACCCTGCGGTGATCGACGGTCGGATCCAGTGGATCGTCGACGGGTACACCACGATCAACAACTATCCGTACTCGCAGCGCACGTCGCTCGGCGGCGCCACCCAGGACTCTCTCACCGGAGTGGCGCGGCAGGCCGACAACCGGATCAACTACATCCGGAACTCGGTGAAGGCCACGGTCGACGCGTTCGACGGCACGGTCACGATGTACGCGATGGACGAGCAGGATCCCGTGCTCAAGACGTGGATGAGCACGTTCCCCGGCCTCGTGCAGCCCAACGACCAGATCAGCGACGAGCTGCGGGCGCACTTCCGGTACCCGGAGGACATGTTCAAGGTCCAGCGGGAGCTGCTCACCAAGTACCACGTGAACAACGCGCAGGAGTTCTACTCGACCCAGACCTTCTGGAACGTGCCGCAGGACCCGACCCAGGAGGGCGCGCTCAACCCGAACACCGACGCGGACAACCAGCCGCCGTACTACATCTATGCCCAGTCACCCGGCCAGGAGCAACCGACCTTCCAGCTCACGAGCGCACTGACGCCACTGGCGCGGCAGTATCTCGCGGCGTGGGTCACCGTCTCATCCGACCCGGAGGACTACGGGAAGATGACGGTGTTGAAGCTGCCGACCGGCGGAGGCCAGCAGCTGGAGGGGCCGGTCCAGGTCCAGAACGCGTTCCAGAGTAATCCGAAGTTCACCCAGGACCGGACGTTGCTCGGCAACCAGAGTGTCGATCTCATCTACGGCAACCAGTTGACGCTTCCGGTCGCGGGCGGGTTCCTCTACGTGGAACCGGTGTACATCCAGCAGCGCAACAACCAGAGCTACCCACAGCTGGCGCGGGTGCTGGTGTCCTTCGGCGGCAAGATCGGCGTCGCGTCCACCCTGAACGAGGCCCTGGACGAGGTGTTCGGTGAGGGCACCGGCGAGGCCGCGACAGGACCGGCCGACGACGCCGGCTCCGGTGACGGTTCCGACGGCGGCAACCAGCAGGACCCGCCCGAGGACGGTCAGCAGAGCCCTCCGCCCGGCGACGGTGACGAGCAGCAGCCGCCCGCGCAGAACGGCGGCGACGGCAACCCGGAGGTCCAGCAGGCGGTGGACGACATCCAGTCCGCTCTGGAGGGTCTGCAGCAGGCTCAGCAGTCGGGTGACTTCGCCGCGCAGGGCGAGGCGCTCCAGCAGCTGGACGAGGCCGCACGGAGGTACGAGGAACTGGTCGGGTCGGGTAACTGACGTGCTCGCCCCGAACGAGTGATCGCCGGTTTCCGATGATCATGTGACGTGGAGGACACCCACTTTGCGCCCGGGGGATACCTTGGCGTAAGGTGGGTGTCACCGCACGGCGGGATCCACTCGGTGGAACTCCCCGGGACCCCCCCCTCGAAGGGGGAAACGGAGAGGTGCTAGAGTGGAAAACACAACGACGCGGGGTGGAGCAGTTCGGTAGCTCGCTGGGCTCATAACCCAGAGGTCGCAGGTTCGAATCCTGTCCCCGCTACCAGTAGACGAAGGCCCGGATCTGATGGTCCGGGCCTTCGTCGTGCGTGCCGAGCCGGATGCGCAGGGTGAACCAGGTGTTCCATTGTGGACCTCAGCATGACCACTGTGGACAGATAGCGATTTTCATGGCACGGTAGAGAGCGTGTCCGATTTGAACGCAACTGCCGCAGCACTGCTTGGTCTGCTCCATGACGGTCCCGCGACCGGTGGCGAGCTCGTCGCGGCGGCTGAGGAACGATTCGGCACGTTCTTCAGCGTCACGAGGAGTCAGGTCTACCGGGAGCTCCCCGCGCTGCACAAAGAAGGTTTCGTGCGGCTGGGTAAGCAGGGCCCCCGGTCCAGCCAGCAGTACGTCCTGACCGCAGCGGGGAAGAAGGCCTTCAAGGCGTGGCTGACCAGCGCCTCGGCCCCCGATCACCTGCGAAGCCCGCTCATCCTGCGGGTGGTGAACTCCGGGGTGCTGACGCCGAAACAGCGCGCCACCCTGTTCGACGTCGCCCGCGACACGTACAAGGCGGAGCTCGACGAGGCCAGGGCCGCGGTGAAGGCCGCGGACGACCCCGTGGAGAAGGCTGTCGCCGAGTTCGGCCAGGCGCACGCGAGGGCGGCGCTGAAGCTGCTGGACGCGGTGTCGGCCGACTGACTGGCATCCCGTCGCCTACCAGCGACGGGGCGCCGGGCAGGCGAGTCCGAGCGGCCGCCCGGAAGTGGCCGCTCGATTTGCCGTAACCTTGTGGGTTGTGAGTGCCGACTTCGAAACAGCCATGAAGGATCTCGGCGGAAAGCTGTCCCAGATCGAGGCCGTGATGGACCTGGACACGCTCCGCAGGGAGGTCGCCGAGCTGGAGGAGGAAGCCGCTCGCCCCGATCTCTGGAACGATCCGGAGGCGGCGCAGAAGGTGACCAGCCAGCTCTCGTACAAGCAGGCGGCTCTGCGACGGGTGAGTGAGCTGCGCCAGCGGGCCGATGACCTGACCGTGCTGCACGAGCTGGCCGAGGCGGAGGGCGACGCGGCGAGCCGGTCGGAGGCGGAGAGCGAGCTGGCCTCACTCGGCGGCGAGATCGACGCCCTCGAGGTGCGCACCCTGCTCTCGGGCGAGTACGACACCCGCAACGCGGTGGTGACGATCCGATCCGAGGCCGGGGGCGTGGACGCCGCCGACTGGGCGGAGATGCTGCTGCGCATGTACCTGCGGTGGGCCGAGCGGCACAGCTACCCGACCGACGTCTACGACATCTCCTACGCGGAGGAGGCGGGCATCCGCTCGGCCACGTTCAAGGTCGGCGGCCCCTACCTCTACGGCACGCTCTCGGTCGAGCAGGGCACCCACCGGCTGGTGCGGATCTCGCCGTTCGACAACCAGAGCAGGCGGCAGACGTCGTTCGCGCACGTCGAGGTGCTGCCCGAGGTGGAGGAGGTCGACCACGTCGAGGTCCCCGAGAAGGACATCCGGGTCGACGTCTACCGCTCCTCGGGCCCCGGTGGGCAGAGCGTCAACACCACGGACTCGGCGGTACGGATCACGCACCTGCCGACCGGAATCGTGGTGTCGTGCCAGAACGAGAAGTCGCAGCTGCAGAACAAGGCGGCGGCGATGAAGGTGCTACAGGCGAAGCTGTTGCAGCGCAAGAAGGCGGAGGAGCGCGCCGAGTTGGACGCGCTGCGCGACAGCGGGTCCAGCTGGGGTAACCAGATGCGCTCCTACGTGCTGCATCCCTACCAGCTGGTGAAGGACCTGCGCACCGAGCACGAGGTCGGCAACCCCTCGGCGGTGCTCGACGGCGAGCTGGACGGCTTCCTCGACGCGGGCATCCGGTGGCGCAAGCAGCAGGCCGAACTCGCCTAGGTCTCCCGGAGGCGGTAGGCAACCGAGGCTTCACCGGCTCCGACTGTAGGATGGCCGACCGTGATCCGGCTCGATAGTGTCTCCAAGGTCTACAAGACCTCCTCACGTCCGGCGCTCGCGGACGTTTCGGTCGACATGGACAAAGGCGAGTTCGTTTTTCTCATCGGCCCGTCGGGCTCCGGCAAGTCGACGTTCCTGCGCCTGTTGCTGCGGGAAGAGGTACCCAGCCGCGGGCGGGTGATGGTGTCGAACTTCGACGTCGCCAAGCTGCCCCGGCGCCGGGTTCCCCGCCTGCGCCAGACCATCGGCTGCGTGTTCCAGGACTTCCGGCTGCTGACGAACAAGACCGTGGCGGAGAACGTCGCGTTCGCTCTCGAAGTGATCGGCAAGCCCAAGAACACCATCACCAAGGTGGTGCCGGAGGTGCTGGAGCTGGTGGGGCTCGACGGGAAGTCCGACCGGATGCCGAACGAACTGTCGGGTGGTGAGCAGCAGCGCGTCGCCATCGCTCGCGCGTTCGTGAACCGCCCGCTGGTGCTGCTCGCCGACGAACCCACCGGGAACCTCGACCCCGACACCAGCCAGGACATCATGCTCCTGCTGGAACGCATCAACCGCACGGGCACCACCGTGCTGATGGCCACCCACGACCATTCCATCGTCGACTCGATGCGGCGCAGGGTCGTCGAGCTGGATCACGGTCGCGTGATCCGGGACGACCGCCGTGGGGTGTACGGCGTCGGTCGCTGACGTCGCACACCCGCCCCTTCCCCGCCCTCCCCCTCCCCGACCCCCCGACCTGAGGAAACGCCCCCGATGCGTGCCAGCTTCGTCTTCAGTGAGGTCATCACCGGCCTGCGCCGGAACGTCACGATGACCATCGCGATGATTCTCACCACCGCGATCTCCCTCGGGATGTTCGGCGGTGGGCTGCTGTTCGTCCGCACGATCGACAAGATGCAGGCGAACTATCTCGACGACGTCGAGGTGACGGTCTACCTGAACGACGAGGTCAGCGACAACGACTCGGCGTGCTCGTCGACGACGTGTACGACGTTGCGGCAGTCGCTGGAGACCAACCCGGCGGTCGAGTCGGTGGTGTACGAGAACCGCGATCAGGCGTACCAGCGGTTCCAGGAGATCTTCGAGGGGCAGCCGGATCTGGTGGAGCTGGCGCGCCCGGAGTCGCTGCCGGCGTCGCTGCACGTGAAGTTGTTCAACCCCGAGCGCAGTGACGTCATCGTGCAGGAGTTCTCCGCGATGGAGGGTGTCGACAGCGTCGATGACCAGAACAAGTTCCTGGACCGCTTCTTCGGGCTGCTGAACGCGGGGCGCAACGGGACCTTCATCGTCGCGTTGATCGCCGCACTGGCCGCGGTGCTGCTGATCGCGAACACCATTCAGGTCTCGGCTTTCACGCGGCGCACCGAGGTCGGCATCATGCGGCTGGTGGGGGCGACCCGGTGGTACACGCAGCTGCCGTTCCTGCTGGAGGCGGTGGTCGCCGGCGTCCTCGGCGCGATCATCGGCACCGGGGGGCTGGTGGCGTTGAAGTACCTCGTGCTCGACTCGATCCTGGCCACGACGGGCGGTGTCATCCCGCCCATCCTGCTGACCGACGTCCTCTTCCCGGTGTCGATCATTCTGCTCGGCGTGTCCGTGTTGATCTCGTCGGTGACGGGGTACGTGACGCTGCGACTGTACGTCCGGCACTAAAGGGGTCGGGGCAACCCGCGCCGGGGAGATACAGTCGAAGCATGGCGAAGGAAAGCGGTCGCAAGGTGATCGTGTCGAACCGTCGTGCCCGGCACGACTACACGATCGTCGACACCTACGAGGCCGGGGTCGCTCTGGCGGGCACCGAGGTCAAGAGCCTGCGGGCGGGCAAGGCCTCGCTCGCGGACTCGTTCGCGACCGTGGACGACGGCGAGGTCTTCCTGCGGGGGCTGCACATCCCCGAGTACTCGTACGGCACGTGGACCAACCACGAACCGCGGCGCAAGCGCAAACTGCTGCTGCACCGCAGGGAGATCGAGAAGCTCATCGGCAAGACGAAGGAGACCGGGTTCAGCCTCGTCCCGTTGTCGATGTACTTCAAGGACGGCAAGGTCAAGGTCGAGCTCGCGCTGGCGAAGGGCCGCAAGGCCCACGACAAGCGCCAGGCGATCGCCAAACGGGACGCGCAGCGGGAGATGGCCAAAGCCATGGGGCGGGCCGCGAAGGGCAAGTACCGCCGGTGATCCCGCCGGAGGACGACGGCCCCGGGCCTCGGACCGACGACGAGGTGGCGGGCTGGGTTCGCTCCCTCGGCCTTCCCGGGCTCGTGGACATCCACGTGCATTTCCTGCCCGAGCGGATGCTGACCAAGGTGTGGGAGTACTTCGACCGGGCCGAGGACCACTACGGCCTGCGGTGGCCGGTGCGGTACCGGCTACCGGAGCCGGAGCGGCTCGACGCGCTGCGCTCGGTGGGCGTCCGCGCGTTCGCGCCGCTGGTCTACCCGCACAAGCCGGGGATGGCCGCCTGGCTGAACGGCTGGGCACGCGACTTCGCGGACGGGGTCCCTGAGGCGGTGCCGACGGCGACGGTGTATCCGGAGCCGTCGGCGCAGCGTGATGTGGCCGCCGCCGTGGCCGCGGGCGCCCGGTGCGTCAAGGCCCACGTCCAGGTGGGGGCGTACGACCCGGCCGACGAGGCGTTGGACGCGGTGTGGGGACTGCTCGCCGAGGCGGGAGTGCCCGTGGTCGTTCACTGCGGGCACGGACCGCTGCGCGGCGCCCACACCGGACTCGACGTGTTCGAGCGGGTGCTGCGGCGGCATCCCCGGCTGGTGGCGGTGCTCGCACACGCGGGCATGCCCGAGTACGACCTGGCGCTGTCATTGGTGCAGCGTTACGACCGGGTGTATCTGGACACCACGATGGTCGGTGTGCCGTTCACCGAGGAGTTCATGCCGGTGCCGGGGGACTGGCCCCGGCGGCTCGCGGGCATCGCCGACCGGGTGGTGCTCGGCACCGACTTCCCGAACATCCCCTACACCTACGCCACCCAGTTGCGGGCCGTGGCGGCGTGGGCGGAGGCAGACCCCGGGCTGGGGGAGCCGTTCCTGCGCGCCGTACTGCATGACACCCCCGCCCGCCTACTCGGCATGTGACGCCGGTTGCGCAGCGACGGGGCACGGGTCTGGGTGAGCGCGTAGGCGAGGACGAGCAGAGCGGCCCACGGCCACGGTGTGGCGGCGAATCCCGTGGCGGCCAGTGCCAGTGTGCCCGTCGCGCCCAGGACCGCGGCGGTGACGAGCCGGGCCGGTGAGGCGGAGGCCGCCCGCGGCGTGGTGGTCTCGAATCGGGTGACGGCACGTAGCACCGCCCACAACAGCACCGCCGCCGACAGCAGCCAGCCTGGGAGTGTGACCAGCCAACTCGCCGTGCCCGGCTCGGGGGTCGCGAAGCCGAATCCCAGCACGGTGATCCCGGTGAGCACTATGAGCGCGGGCATGTGCCACAGGTAGACGCTCATGAACCGGGCGCCGAGCCAGTTCAGGGCCGGGGCGACGGCGGGGCGCTGTGCCCAGGCATCCAGGGCGGGGCGCAGGGCGAGTACGAGCCCGAGCTGGCCGACCGCCAGCGGCACCAGAACCACAGCGGGCGGGCTCATGTTGGACATCGCGGCTCCCGGCATGCCGATCATGCTGGTGGCATACGGTCCGAACGCGACGAGCACGGCCGTGCCGCCGAAGCCCACCGCCGACGCGGCGAGTGCCGTGCGCCGGGACAGCGACCGCAGCGTGCCGTCGGCGTAGAAGAAGCCGAGCTGGTGTACGGCGAACCACACGAAACCCGCGTTGAGGTAGCCGATGTAGGGCACGCCGTCGAACCGGGCGATGTCCACCAGCGCCGCGGCGGCCGTGAGGGCGAGCGGTACCGCCCAGCGCCAGTGCCGATGGGCGTGTTCCAGTACGGGCGTGACCAGGATCGTGAGCAGGTAGACGCCGAGGAACCAGAGCAGCTGCGCGGCGATGCTCCCGGCGACGGCCACCGGCTGCTCGGCTACCCCGAACAGCCGCAGTGCCGTCGGCACGGCCAGCCAGACGGCGAGCAACGGCAGCAGCGGGAACAGCAGCCTGCGAAGCCGGCTCGACAGCCAGGCCGTGCTCGACGAGGCACGGCCGAGCGAGAGGTGGTTGGCGGCCCCGCCCGCGAAGAAGACCAGCGGCATCACCTGGGACAGCCAGGTCACCACCCACCAGCCCGGCGTGGTGAAGGCGTTGCCCGTGGCGAGCTGCCCGTCGTCGTAGGACAGCACCGGCATCGTCCAGTGCTGCGCGACGACGGCCACGATGGCGAGGGCGCGGATCGCGTCGAGGAAACGGTCGCGGGTCGGCACGTCGGTCGCCGCGGACGGCAGGCTCAGCGTCATGCACCGAGCCTGTCGTCTCGGCGTGGCAGGCACAGCGGTGCGGGCAGGCGTCTTCGGGGTGGGGCTCACTCGCGGCGGACGGTGGGGCCCGCCCTACCGCACCGACCCCTTCCACTCACCACAGTGGACGCAGTGGGACGGGTGCGCCGCCTGCCGTGTCGTGGGTGAGGGTGGCGATGTCCGCACGCAGCTGCTCAAGCCGTTCGCTGCCGATGAGCTCCGCCCAGCGCTGCTCGACTTCCCGCCACACCTGCGTGACGCGCTGGACGCAGGCCCACCCGCGAGGCGTGAGCGAGACGAGGCGGCTGCGCCGGTCGTGCGGGTGGGGTGTGCGGGCGACGTAGCCCCGCCGTTCGAGTTCGTCGACGAGCTGCACGGCGGCCTGCTTGGTGATTCCCAGATGGTCACCGAGCTGCACGGCGGTCGCCGAGCGGTGGAACGAGAGGTACTGGAACACGAATCCGTGGGCGGGCCGGACGTCGTCGAAGCCCTCGGCCGCGAGACGGTCGTGCACGTGGTCCATCACGGCACGGAACGCGGTCGCGAAGAGCATCGGGAGTTCCCCGTCGGCCATATAGTCAACTTCCTTGACTGTTTTGGGAGGGCTCTCTACTGTAGAGATAGTAAAGCTCATTGACTATTGATGGAGGTTCGCATGGCCGTGGTGACGCGCGCGCAGGCGCCACGATTCGAGCGCACCGGCTTCACGTTTCACCCACTCGCGGTGCCCAGCCGTGGCTCGACACAGCTTGCCGTGTGGGCGCTCGACGCCGCACCCGGCGCGCGCAGCGAGCGCCACACCGTGGACGTCGAGGAGGTCTTCGTCCTCCACGACGGGGCGGTGACGATCGAACTGGGGGACACGGCCGAGCCGCTGAGCCCCGGTGACGCCGCGATCGTGCCGCCCGACGTCCCGGTCCGCCTGCACAACACCGGAGAGGTGCCGGCCTCACTGACCGTGTGTACCTCGGCCGGAATCCGCGGCACGGTCAACGGCGTGAGTATCGATCCGCCCTGGTCGCGGTGAGCGCTCAGCGGCCAAGGTAGGTCAGCACCGCCCGCACCCGCCGGTGCTCGGTGTCGCTGGTCTCCAGGCCGAGCTTCGCGAAGATGTTGCCGATGTGTTTTTCCACCGCGCCGTGCGACACGACGAGCCGGGCCGCGATGGCGCTGTTGGTCATCCCCTGCGCCATCAGGCCCAGCACCTCGGACTCCCGAGGGGTCAACGACGCCAGCGGGTCGCGACGGCCACGCGCCATCAGCTGGGCGATCACGTCGGGATCGATCGCGGTGCCTCCCGAGGACACCCGGTGGATCGCGTCGAGGAACTCGGCGACGTCCGCGACGCGCTCCTTCAACAGGTAGCCCACCCCGCCCGCGCCCGCCGACAGCAGCTCCACGGCGTAGGTCTCCTCGACGTACTGTGAGAGCACCAGCACGGGCAGCCCCGGGACCAGCTCCCGGGCCCGCAGCGCCGCTCGCAGTCCCTCGTCCGTGAACGTCGGAGGCATGCGCACGTCCACGAGCGCGAGATCCGGACGGTGGGTCTCCACTGCCGCGACCAGGTGGTCACCATTGTCCACAGCGGCCACGGTGGTGATCCCGTCGTCGGCGAGCAGTCGTTGCACCCCCTCGCGCAGCAGGACGGCGTCCTCGGCGATGACCACTCGCATACGTGCTCCCCAGGTGCTGTGCCCAGCTCACCACGTACACGGCAGGTCCGCTCTCACGACCGTGGGGCCGCCGGGTGGGCTGACGACGGAAACGGTGCCGTCTATGGTGGCAGCCCGGTCGGCCAGCCCGGCGAGGCCACCGTCGCGGCGCAGGGACGCGCCGCCCCGGCCGTTGTCGGTGACCTCCACGACGACCCGTTCCGCCTCGCGCCACACCGCGACCCGCGCGTGGCCGGCGCCCGAGTGTTTGGCGATGTTGGTGAGCGACTCGCCCACGATGAAGTACGCGGTGGTCTCCACCGCGGCCGGTGGGCGGGGCTCCACGTCGACCGAGACGTCCACCGGCACCGGCGACTTCGCGGCCTGCGCCGACAACGCCGCGTCGAGTCCCCGGTCGGCCAGCACGGCCGGGTAGATCCCCCTGGCGAGGTCGCGCAGCTCCGACACGGCGAGCTTCGCATCCGTGTGCGCCTCGTCGATCAGCTCGCGCAGGGCGTCGGGGGCGGCCGGGTCACCGACCTTCGCCCTGGCCCTGCCGAGCGTCATGGCCACCGAGACCAGCCGCTGCTGCGCGCCGTCGTGCAGGTCGCGTTCGATGCGGCGGCGCTCGGCCTCGGCGGCGTCCACGCCGCGCGCCCTGGACGCCTGGAGCCGTTGCGCCTTCGCCTCGGCGCGGCGGGCCCTCGGCGGGCCGAGCAGGGCGTGCGCGAGCTGCGCGTGCAGCCAGCCCAGCGACGGCACCACCCAGATCGCCACGGGAACCAGCACGATGCCCACCAGCCCGACCGCGAACTCGATGACTCCCAGCGGGAACGCGATCATCAGGTAGCCGAGATCCCGCCAGGTGGTCGGGTCCGTGAGCCGGGTCAGCCACCGGCGCACCCAGCCGCCGACCTCGGGCGCCCGTTCCGTGCGGGGGATCTCGACCGGCAGCGTCGCCCGCACCCAACGTCGTTCGAGGTCGCCGAAGCCGCGGACGAGCCACGTGGTGGCCATGAGGATCGGGATACCGACCCAGATCACCGTCGTGGCGGCCCCCACCAGCGCGCCGCACACGATGAGCACGAACTGCACCAGCCGCAGCGGGAAGCTCGCCACCATGAACAGCAGCGCCCGCAACGTCCGGGCGAGTCCCGGTCCGGCGCCGGTGTCGCCAGGTGCGGATCTCGCGTCCGGCACGTGCGGGTCCTCCGTCGTCGCTATGGCGTTCATCCTGCCACCGGTGCCACCGGCACGGTGCCCAGCTCGTCGAGTTCGCGCTCGCGGGCCGCCGTGGGGCCCAGCATGAGCCGCGCGAAGCGGGCGTGCGCGGCGCCGAGTCCTCGCGTCAGCAGCGCCGCGGCCACCGCGAACAGCAGACCCAGCGCCGACCACGGCAGCGCCGATCCCACCGAGTCGACGGTCACCCAGCGCAGGTGCTCGTCGTACGACGGGAAGTGCCAGACACCGTCCGGAAGGAACCGGTAGTAGATCGGCAGCGCCAGTAGCGCCAGTGAGACCGCCCAGGTCGCCACCATGATGACGAACTCGGCGATGCCCAGCGGCAACAGCAGGAACAGGTAGCCGTACTCGCGCCAGGTCGCCGAGTCGGTCAGCCGGGTCCGCCACCGGCCGCGCCACGAGCCCTCGGGCAGTGGCCTCCTCGGTGAGGGAACGAACGTGCCCAGCAACGCGTAGACCCTGGCGCGTTCCAGATGTCCTGCCGCGCGGGTGACCAGCACGGTCGCCGCGATGATCGGCAGGCCGACCCACACGATCGCGGTCGCGGTCCCCACCGCGGTCATCGTCACCAGAACGACGAACGACGCGATGCCGAGCGGGAAGCTCAGCAACAGAAAGACCAGCGATCCGCCGATCGACGGCCGTGCGGTGTCGTGGGAGTGCGCTGCGGTGGACATGGTTCGAGCCCTTTCGCCGTGGAACAGCTCCCAGCCTCGGGGAGCGTGGCGGCGGAGACAATCGTGCCTGCCGGTGACGCCGGGGTGGGGTTGCCCCCACCCCGGCGAAGCGGAGGGCGCGGGAATTATCGACTTGCCCCCCGCGTTATCCTGGATGCAACGATCGACACGAGATCGATGATCAAGGGGGTGAACGGTTTCGACTCTGGACGTTGATCCAGGGGAAGCGTGCCGGTGCAGGCAACGACCACCGAAAGCGTCGTCGCAACTAAAATAAGCGCCAAGACGAACAGTCAGCGCGACTTCGCCCTCGCCGCCTGAGCGACGGTGAAGTCTGTCGGCCCGGGTAAGCCTCCGTCCCGGTCTGCCGGCATCAGCTAGGAGGCTCACCGCCGGTCCCGGCCACGGGGACCGGTTGGGAAACTCACAGTGGCTGGGCCCGTCACACCGGCTTGTTCGCGTGACCGGTGGGGCCGAGTAGAGGCACAGCGAACTGCGCACGGAGAAGCCCTGGAAAGGCGGCAGAGGACCCGGGTTCGATTCCCGGCACCTCCACGTTGGAGGTACTACCCGCCCACGGCGCCTGAGGGTGCCGGAGTAGTACCGCGACGCGAGAACGCGAGGAAGGCCACCCGTCTCACGGGTGGCCTTCTTTTCGTTCCGGGCCCGCTGGTGCGCCTTGTCTCACTCTCCGTGTCGTGTGCGGTGGGCGGCTGTCAGGCGTCGGCATGCGGACGCGGCGACCTCCGCGAGCGGCTCGCTCAACGTCTCGTCCTCATATCGCGTGCCCCGGGTGAATGCCGCGATGACAAGCGGGCTGCCGTCGGGCGTCCAGGTGATGCCGACGTCGTTGCGGACCCCGTACCAACCCGAACCGGTCTTGTCCGCCAGCGTCCAGTTCGCCGGGACACCGGAGCCGAAGACCGGACCCGCGGTCCGGTTCGCCAGCATCCAGGTGCGGAGTCGTTTCCTTGCCGACTCGTCGAGCGCCCTGCCCAGCACCAGTGCAGCGTATGTGCGCGCGATCGCCCGCGCCGACGTCGTATCCCGTTCGTCTCCCGGCGTTCCGGTGCTCATCTCCGGCTCCCACCGGTCGACCCGCGTAACCCGGTCGCCGAGCGAGCGCGCGAAGCCGGTGACGGCCGCGGGGCCGCCGAACTCCCGCATGAGGACGTTGGCGGCGGTGTTGTCGCTCACCGTCACGGTCGCTTCCGCCAGTTGCGCGACGGTCAGGCCGTTTCGGACGGTCTGCTCGGTGACCGGAGAGTTGATCACCAGCTCGTCGGTGCTCCAGGTGAGCCTGCGATCCATGACCGACACCGGAAGATCGCGCAGGACCTGCGCCGCAAGCAGGACCTTGAACACCGAGCAGATGGGGAACCGCTCGTCCGGCCGATGCTCGAGGCTCTGCCCAGTGCGCATATTGGTCGCCAGCACACCGATGCGCCGCTCGTACGTCCGTTCCAGCTTCGCGAACTCGGCGTCCACCCGTGGTTCGCGACCCGGCCGCCACGCCGACGTGCTCTCGGCCACCGCCGTCGCAGGTAAGCCGAACGTCACGGCTCCCGCCGCCGCGCCAGCCAGCAGGGCACGCCTGCTCAGTCCATCACCGCTGTTCATCGTGGGCCTCCCGGTCCGTTCGATCCACACCGGCCGTTGGTGTCGACTCGGCCGCTGTGCGTCGACACGGTGGCAGCGCGCATGCCGCCACGTCCAAGGACGGACACGCATGGCTCCATGTCGTCACGACATACGACACGTGGCGTGGAGTAGGCGATACTGCGCAGCGTGGATCTGGTGCTCCATCTCCGAGGTTTCGTCGCCGTCGCCGAAGAACTCAGCGTCTCCGAGGCGGCGTTCCGGCTCGGTGTCGACCAGCCGCTGCTGAGCCGCCGGCTCCGTACCCTCGAACGCGAACTGGACGTCGAGTTGATCGACCGGTCGCGGCGGCGGATCGCGCTGACCCCCGATGGCGCCACGCTCCTCCCACGCGCCCGCCACCTCGTCGAGCAGGCCGATCATCTCGTACGGAGCGTCCGCGCGGCCGACACGGCTGCGGTCACACTGGCCGTTCCGCCGGAATGCGACCCGGAAGCCCTTGCTCGACTGCTGGCGCTGCTCGACGGGGCGGACATCACCGTCGAACTCACCCCGGCCCGGGCAGGTGAACAAGGCCCTGACAGTTCGTGGACGGTGGAGGCCTGCGACCCGGCCTCAGCACTCTGGGCGGTGCACCTCGGCGCCGCGGGCGAGTTCGGCCGTGAACCCAAGCCGCTGCGGCTCAGTACGCTGCGACCACGGCGGGGCGGGCCCGCTCGTCGCCTCCTCGTGCTGCCGCACGACCTGGTGCCACCCCGCGACGAACGGCTGTACGCGGCGGCCGATGCCGCGGGCCTGTCCCCGGCGCTCATGCACGCCCCGGTGCCCCACGTCGCGGTGTCCGAAGCGCTCGCCGGTCGTGCGACCCTCCTCTGCACAGCCCGGGAGGCCCGCACCCACGGCCTGTCCTGGGCGCCGCTGACCGATCCACCGCTGCGGCGTGGCTACTGCCTCGTCGAACGCGGTCCGCTGCCGTCCCCTCTCACACGAGGCCCGCTGCGGGACCACGCACTGGGTCTCATCGGGGCCGCGCTGGGCACCGCGCCGATGTCGGAGGACGCGGCATGACTACGCCGCCGATGTCCGGTGATTCGCCCGAACTACTCTCGTTGGCCGATCACATCTGGCACCGCTGGCGAAGCGTCCGGGTCCACGGTGGCTTCGTGGCACGCAACATCGACACCGGTCGGCAGCTGTGTGTCGCTCCCGACCGGCCGTGGCCACTGGCCTCGATCGCCAAGGTACCGCTCGCTCTCGTCGTCGCCGACCGCGTCGCACGGGGTGAGCTGGGCGGAGACACGGCGGTCACCCTCCAGCCGGCCGGCCGCAGCCCCGGCCCCACGGGTTTCTCCGCCTTCCGGCACCCGGCGACGTGCGCGATCGACGATCTGCTGCTCCAGATGATCACGGTCAGTGACAACGCCGCCGCGGACGCCCTGTTCGAACTCGTCCCGCCCGCCGACGTCACCTCCCGACTCCGGTACTGGGGAGTCGACGCGATCCACGTTCGCCATCCGATGCGGCTGATGTACGAGG
This sequence comes from Saccharomonospora piscinae, assembly GCF_005862235.1. Classification (GTDB taxonomy): domain Bacteria; phylum Actinomycetota; class Actinomycetes; order Mycobacteriales; family Pseudonocardiaceae; genus Saccharomonospora; species Saccharomonospora piscinae. Next base: position 34,969 of record NZ_VCEK01000005.1, read on the forward strand.
CGGCGACACGGGTCGCGGGCCCCGATTTCACGCTCGGCCGCCGCCTCGCGGTGGAAGGTTCCCGCGCAGGTGGCGGCCACGTGATCGACTCACTCGACGTGCATCGTGCGACCGTCGGCTCGGCCGGGGCACTCGTCGAGCTGCTCTGCCGCATATGGACCGACGACGTCGCCTCTCCCGCGGCGACCGCCACCGTCCGCGACGCGATGGCGAAGCAGCCTGCCAGTCCCCGAATCGGCGCCGACCTCCAGGCCGACGACGTCGCCATCGCGGCCAAAACCGGATCGTTTCTGACGTTGCGTCACGAGATCGGCGTAGTCGAGTACGGCACCTCCAGGGTCGCGATCGCCGCGCTGACCGTCTCGGAGCGCATCGCCCGTATTCAGCAGGACGTCGATCTGGCCGTCGGCGCGGCGGCGCGGGACGCCGTGGAAGCCCTGGCCTGACGGCACCGGCAACAGGGTGTCGACAGACCAGCGCCTGGATCGCTCCGTTGGCCCGGTGACCAGGTTCACCGCCGGTAGTCCTTTCGCCTCGACGCGCGGTGGCGCGCCGTCGTTTGATCTCCCGCCGGTCCGGCAAGCCTCCCTCTGTCGATACCGCGACCGGAGAGAGGCGACGATGGATCACGACCACTTCATCGGACAGGTGCAGGCCCGTGCGCAGCTGGCGAGCCGCGGCGAAGCGGAAGGGCTGACCCGCGCCACACTGGAGACGCTCGGTGAGCGCATCCCGGAGCAGGTGGCGTCGCATCTCGCGGACCAGCTCCCGACCGAGATCGGGGAGAGCCTCCGCCGGACCATCACCCTCGAAGGGGAGGGGTCGGGGGAACGGTTCGGGCTCGACGAGTTCGTCCGCCGGGTGTCGGAGCGTGGACACCTGCCCGAACCCAACGCCGTCTACGGCTCCCGGGTCGTCCTCGAAGTCACCGGCGAGGCCACCGAAGGAGTGCTCAGCAAGGTGCGTGACTCGCTGCCCGAGGAACTGCGGCCGATCGTGGACGCGGGCAGCACGGGCGACCTGCGGAGCTGAGACCTCGCACCACCACGGGGGCGCCTGCCGCGGCGGCGGGCAGAATGCCGCGCATGGCTACCCCGCTCGAGGCCGCGCCCAGCACAGGCCGCCGCGCCGTGGACATCGCGATGCTGGCGCTCGCGGTGTTGTCCGTGGCGCTGCTGACCTACGTCACCTTCGCCACCGTGTCGCCGGAGACCGCGCAGGCGGTGTTCGTCATCGACACGGTGATCTGCGCGGTGTTCGCGGCCGAGTTCGTGTGGCGGTGGCGCATCGAGCGCTGGAACCGGCGGTTCCCGTTGCGCCACTGGTACGAGGTGCTCGGCATGATTCCGGTCGCCCACCCCGCGCTGCGGAGCCTGCGGCTGGTGCGGATCGTCGTGCTCCTGCTGCGCCTGGCCAGGACGACCGACCGGGTGTTCGGGGAGCGGGCCACGCAGCGGTTCGCCGAGCGGTTCTCCCGTCCGATCGTGGACGCCATCAAGAAGCCGGTCACGGTGGCGGTGCTCGACGAGGTGGCGAAGGTCCTCGAGACCGGGCGTTACCCGCGCAACATCGCGCGTGCCGTGGACGAGCACCGGGACCTGCTGCGCGACCTCGTGACCGAGAAGGTCAAAAGCGACCCGCAGGCCGGTGCGCTGTCGCGGCTGCCGTTTCACGACGAGGTGCTGCGGTCACTCGTGGACACCACGATCCGGGTCCTGCTCGACGTCCTCGCCGATCCGCGGACGGACGAGTTCTTCTCGGGCGCGGTGCGGGAGAACCAGGCCCAGATCCGCGCCGCTGTCGCCCAGGGCCTGCACGAGCGAGAGGTGCCCTGACATCGTGTCCGCAGTCTGCGTAGCCGTGTCCGCACCGCACGATGCGGACACGGCTACCTAACCTGCGGACACGGCTACCTAGCCTGCGGACACGGCTACCTAACCTGCGGACACGGTGGGCGGGGGGCTCAGGGCGGGTCCGAGACCTCCACGCCGGACGGGGCCAGATGCCGTTCCAGCGACGCGCGCCACGACCCGGACTCGACCATGGTGCGGATGGCGGCGTTGACGGCGTCCCTCGTCTCGTCGTCACCCTTCGGCAGGCCGATCCCGTACCGTTCGGTGGACCACCGCTGCCCCGTCAGTTCCAGCAGCTCGGGATTCCGGGCGACGTGGCCCGCGAGGATCGCCGCGTCCGTGGTCACGGCGTCGACGCGGCGGGCCAGCAGCGCCGTCACGCACTCGGACACGCGCGGGTACTCCACCAGCGTCGCCGAACGCGCGAAGCGTTCCGACATCAGGGCCGCGGAAGTCGATCCGCTCGACGAGCACAGGGTGCGGCCCGTGAGTGACTCCGGTCCCGAGAGCGGGGAAGTGCTCCGGACGAGCAGATCCTGCCCGGTCTCGAAGTACGGACCGGCGAACGACACCTCCTGCTGCCGTTCCCCGGTGATCGAGTAGGCGGCCACGATGAGGTCGACGGTGCCGTCGCGCAGTGCGTCCTCACGTTCGGCGGCCACCGTCTCCTTCCAGGTGATGCCGTCCTCGGCGACCCCGAGCTCGGCCGCCACGAAGCGCGCCACGTCGGCGTCGAAGCCGACGATCCGGCCGTCGACGGTCTGCTCGGAAAGGCCGGGATGGTCGAGCCGGATGCCGATGGTCAACGATCCGGTGTCACCCGCTCGGGCGGCAACTGACCCCGATGTGGCGTCCGTGGCCGAGCACCCGGCAAGCATCACACCCGCTGCTGCCACGCTGACCAGGCATCTCAGCCTTCGCATCGCCACTGCCTCTCACCGTTCTCACAGCTGCGCTCGTTAGCCTAGACGGTGTGCTCCCCTCACGTGGACGGTTGCTCGACGTCGTCGGCCTGCTCACCAGGCTGGGGCTGGCCGCGATCTGGCTGATCTCGGGAGGGATCAAGCTGGCCGACCCCGGCCAGACCTACCTCGCGGTGCAGGCCTACGACGTGCTGCCCGGCGAGTTCGTCGGCGTCGTGGCCACGCTGCTGCCGCTGGTGGAGGTGGTACTGGGACTGCTGTTGCTGGCCGGCGCCTTCACGCGGTGGGCCGCGGTGGCGTCGGCGGTGGTGCTGGTGGTGTTCATCGCCGGGGTGGCGCAGTCGTGGGCGAGGGGGCTCACGATCGACTGTGGCTGCTTCGGCGGCGGCGGGCAGGTCGAGCCGGGACAGACGGCCTATCCGGAGGAACTGGCGCGGGACCTCGGGTTCCTCGCTCTGGCGGCCTGGCTGCTCGTTCGGCCGGGCACGCCGCTGGCGGTCGATCGCTGGTTCCGGCGGGGCCGGACGGGCAGCGGCCCGGAAACGACCGAACGCAACGACGAGAAGAGGAAGGACGCCAGTGGGCGGAGCGGAGCGGACGGCGAAGAAGCGGCGTCAGCAGGAGTTGGCGGCCAAGTCTGACGGTGCCAAGGCGGTCGCCAAGGCGCGGGGCGGCGGCGACACCAAGCGGACCGCCGCGATCGTCGCCACGGTCGTGATCATCGTCGGCATCGTGATCGGCGGCCTGGTGTGGACCAACGCGAGCAAGAACGCCACCGAGGGGCAGGCCATTCCGCCGGAGTCGGTGGCGGCCGAGCTGCCCGAAGCGAGGGACGGTGCCGTGGTCGTCGTCGGTGAGGAGTCGGCCCCCATCACCGTCGACGTGTACGCCGACTTCCTGTGCCCGGTGTGCGCGACGTTCGAGCAGCAGTACGGCGAACAGCTGAAGGAGCAGGTCGAGCAGGGCACCGTGCGGCTGCGCCAGCACATGCTGCCGATGCTCGACGAGCGCTCCGACCCGCCGGGCTACTCGCTGGACGCGGCGAACGCGGCCCTGCTCGCCGCCGACGCGGGCAAGTTCACCGCCTTCCACGACAGCCTGTTCGCGAGCCAGCCGGAGGAGGGCAAGCGCGCCTACGACGACGAGCAGCTCATCCAGCTCGGCCGTGATGTCGGCATCACCGGCGACGCGTTCGCCGAAGGGGTCCGGTCCGGCACCTACGACGATCTGCTCCAGCGGGAGATGCAGCGGGTCGCCGACGACACGAGCCTGCATCGCGACTTCGGGGACGGCAACGTCGGGTTCGGTACGCCCACGGTGGTGGCGGACGGTGAGATGGTGGACCTCGCCGACGAGGCATGGCTGGACAAACTGGTCGCCTCGCAGCAGGGTTGACGACGCCCGCCCAGCGGAACCGTGGTCGGCCGGGCCGCGTCACAGTCGTGAAGGAGGGTGACGTGGACGGCACACCACACGCGGGCTTCCGGGTCGAGGACGGCGCGTACGAGCACTACGCCCGGGGCATCGACCCGGCGGGCGACGACGTGCGCCAGGCGGGGCAGCGGCACATCGCACCGAACGTCGAGCTGGCGGGCGACGGGTTCTCCACCATGGGATCGGAGGCCGGTCTCGCGGGCGCGTACGCGGCGCGCATGCGCGGCATCCAGGAACGGCTGGACAGGCTGGGCGGAGGCTGGCGGAGTATGGCCGACGCCGCCCGCCGCACGAGCCACAACTACGACGTGGTCGAGGCCGAGCAGCAGGCCACCCTCGACCGGCTGGGCAGGGAGCTCGGATGACGGAGGCGCCGGACACGGCGGAACTCACCCGGGCCGCGCTGGATGTGCCCGACCAGTTCGCGCGCCGGATGCGCACCGATGACGCGGCGATGGACTCCGCACGCGGTGGTCAGTCGGCGCTGCGAACCTCGCTGGACGAGGTGCGGGGTGCGGCCAGTTCGCAGCGGGCTTTGCTGGCGGAGCGGTCCTCGGGCAACGCCACGGACAACGCCGTCGGTACCGCTCGGTCGCTCGACGACGAGGTGCAGGCGCTGCTCGACGAGAGCATGGAGATCGAGGACGCGGTGGCCGAGGCCGCCGAGGCCCTGAAGGTCGGCCAGGTCGACAACGACCGCGTCCGCGAGGAGATCATTCAGGAGATCGGCAGGACCATGAAGGCCGTCGCGGCGGCGCGGCAGACGCCGCCCGTCCCGGAGGGCGGCCAGGCGGCCGTGCGGGAACTGATGGTGGGTCTGCAACGAAAGATCGCCGATCTCACGGGGGAGTCGGCGGACATCAGTGACCGCACGCTGAGCACGCTCACCGGCATCGCGGGCTCGCTCGGCCGGGACAGCGGCTCCACCAGCGCGAGTGCTGCCGGCACCGAGGTCGCCTCGTCGTTCAACGCGCAGGGCGCGGGTGGCGGTGGTGGTGCGGGCAGTGGTGGTGGCGGCGGCGCCGTCAGCGCTGGTGGCGGTGGCGCGGTGACGAAGCCGCGGCTGCCGGTCGCGATCCCGCCGCAGCCCGGCACCGGGGTGAAGGTCAACCTGCCGGACGGCTCGACGGTCGAGGCGCCGAACGAGACCGCGGCCAAGGCGGTCCGCGCCGCGATATCCCAGCTCGGTGTGCCCTACGTGTGGGGCGGTACCTCCCGGGGTGTGGGGCTCGACTGCAGTGGGTTGACCATGACGTCCTACGGTGAGGCCGGGCTCGACATTCCGAGGCTCGCGCAGGAGCAGACGGTGGGGGCGGAAGTGCCCTCGCAGGACCAGCTCCTGCCGGGCGATCTCGTGGTGTGGTCGGGGCACGTCGCGATGGTGGTGGGCGACGGTCAGATGATCGAGGCGGGCGATCCCGTGCAGATCGGGCCCATCCGCACCACCAACGCCGGCCAGTCGTTCGTCGGCTTTTACCGGCCCACCGGATAGGGGGACGTGGTGGAAACGGATGCGGACCGGGACGCGGCCCGGATCGGCGACCAGGTGCGCCAGACCTCCGACCGTGCGGCGCGGCAGTTCTCCCGGCTCGGGGGTGTCGCTGGGAAGGCCGAGTCGGGCGACGGCGCCATCCGCGTCGAGGTGGCGCCGGGCGGGCTGCTCACCGATGTGCGGCTGACCCACGCGGCACTGCGTTCGGGCACGGATGCGCTGGCGCAGCAGATCATGACGCTGGCCGACACCGCGCGGCGGCGGGCGGGCGACCGGATGTACCGCGCGCTGTCTCCGGTACTCGGTCCGGACGGCGACGCCACGCTGGCTTCGCTCGGTTACGAGCCGTTGCCGGACACCGACGTCGACGACGAGGGCTACTCGCCCGTGCTCGGGGGGCGGTGACGGATGGTCGAGCGGACGCCGGTCGGCGGCGGGAGCACCCGGGAGCTGATCGCGCAGGCACGCGAGCGGCGGGACGCGCTGGAGTCGGTCGAGGCGCTGATGGCCTCGGCCACGGGCACCGCGCACGACGTGGACAACACGATCGAGCTGACCGTGGACGCACGCGGAGCGCTCCTGCGGCTGTGGCTCGCCCCGTCCGCGGCGAGCTGGGGGCCGGACCGGCTCGGTTCGCTGCTGGTCGAGGTGGCGCGCGTGGCCCAGCGGGAAGCGGTGCAGGCCAGCTACAACCTGGTGGCGTTGCGGCTCGGCGAGCAGGCGACCTACCTGATCGAGCAGCTTTCCGGCATGCCCGCGCCCGCCAGGAACCCCGACGACGACCCGGGGATCACGGTGGAGGAGTTCCAGCGCAGGCGAGCGGAGCGGCTGCGCGAGACGCGACGCCGTGGCCACGACGGCCCCGCGCCGGCGGCGGAGGGTAGTGTCGAAGAGGACGAGCTGGCGACGTTCGACCCGGCCACGCTGCGCTCCGACCGGTGAGCCACCCCCCGTGCGTGAGCGTTGAGCGGGACGGTATAGTCGTCAGCACAACAGCACGGGGCTATGGCGCAGCTGGTAGCGCACCTCACTGGCAGTGAGGGGGTCAGGGGTTCGAGTCCCCTTAGCTCCACAGTTTTCATGATCGCCCGGCCTGTGTGTTGACGCAGGTCGGGCGTTTTTTTGTATACCATCTTCGCGATCCACGACTGCACTCCCTCAAGTGCCGGTTGCACCCCAACGAATCGCACCTCAGCGCGGCCCGGGGAGGCGTGCGCCACCTTTCTTGACTGCCTAGTCCAGATCGGGCAGAGTTATGGACGTTACAGTCAACAACTCAGGGAGGTGGGCGGCGTGGCCGTCCTGACGGGCAAGGTCGCAGTGGTCACCGGCGGCAGTAGCGGTATCGGACTCGCGATCGCGCGGGCATTCCGCGACGAGGGTGCGACGGTGTTCATCACCGGCCGTCGTCAGGAAACGCTCGACACGGCAGTCGCCGAGCTCGGCGAGAATGTGACCGCCGTGGTCTGCGACTCTGCCGTGCCCGCCGATCTCGACGCTCTCTACGAAACTGTCCGCGAGCAGGCCGGGCACGTCGACGTCCTGGTCGCCAACGCCGGTATCGGCATCGATGCCGCCTTTGGCGAAGTCACCGAGGAGCAGGTCGACGCCCTGTTCGCCACCAACGTCAAGGGAACCGTCTTCACTGTCCAAAAAGCATTGCCGCTGCTTCGCTCAGGGGCATCCATCATCCTGACCGGCTCGACCGCCGCGACACGCCCTGAAAAAGGGCTCGAGATCTACGCCGCGACCAAGGCCGCCGTGCACAACCTGGCCCGCGGCTGGGCCCACAGCTCGCGCCAGTACGGTTTCCGCGTCAACGTGCTCGCGCCTGGCATGGTCCCCACCCCGGGCCTGCTCGATCTCGTTCCCTCGGAGGTTCGGGAGCAGGCCAAGGAGATGATCCCGCTGGGTCGGCACGGCGCACCTGAGGAGATCGCTGCGGCCGCCACCTTCCTGGCCTCGGACGCCTCAAGCTACGTCAACGGCTCCGTGCTGGCCGCCGACGGCGGCGTCGCGCAGGTCTGATGCCCTGCACCCCTTTCGGATGCCTGGTTCCATCGGGGGATGCCCGCCCAGGGTGGCTTCCTCGGTGAGCTGCACCAAGGTCGGGCTGGTGTGGGAGGGCTCGCCTCGCACACCAGCCCACGCAGTGCGGGCCAGTGCGCTCGGAGCTGCCGGTCCAGCCGGCACTGCTCAACGTCCCTGCGAGGGCAGCAGTCGCTCCAGGGCGGACTCGGCCACGGAGGCGAGCGTGTCGACGTCCATCCCCGTCCGTCCGAGCGCGACTACTCCGAGCTGGGCGGCGAGAACCGCACAGGCGATCTGGTTGGCATCCGCATCGGGATCCACGTCGCCTTCCCGCTGCGCTCGCTCGATCGCCTCCGCCAGGACCTTGGCGGTCGCGTCGTAGCTACGTCGGGCCTCGGCCGCGACATCCGGCATTCTCGCTGCCAGCTCGGCTGTGCTGTTGGCCAAGAGGCATCCGCGCCGGGCGGATGTTCCGGTGGAATCACAGCTCGGACCTCGCACGAACTCGCGCACGAGGTCGATGCCCCGCGGTACGGACGCTAGCCGCTCGCGGAGCATTCGATCGTTGGCGTCGTTGTACTCGCGCAGCACCCGCAGGAACAAGTTGTGCTTGTCGCCGAAAGCTCCGTACAGGCTGCCCTTGCCCAGCCCGCTGACGCGCATGAGATCGTCCACCGAGGTTGCCGCGTAGCCCTTGTCCCAGAACTCCTGGCGGAGCGCCGCGACGACATGATCCTCGTCGAACTCCCGGGGTCGTGGCACGCCACGATGATACGGGTTCTTGACCAATTAGGCCAGAACTCGCTGGCCTGCGGACCAAGAGTGCCCGGGATCGCCCGATGGTCAGCGTGCGAGCGTGCTCGCGGCCAGCTCGCGCCAGTCCGCCCGCGCGCCCTCTTCGGTCGCTTCGGTGAACCGCGTCTCACCGAGGCGGTGTCGCACGATCCGCTCGATGCGGGTGACATCGGGCTGGGCACGGTTCGGCAGCCCGCCGACCCTGGCGCTCGCCGCGAGCAGGCGAGCGGCCCGCTCGTGCTGTCCGGAGCGCAGCGCCAGGTCCGCGATCCCGGTCAGCGCCTGCGCGATCTGCAGCGGGTGTCCCGCGTCGGCCGCCGCCTCGAAGGCCGCGAGCCGGTGTTCGCGAGCCTGGTCGAGGTCGGTGGCGAGGTAGCCGAGCAGGTCGTGTGTCGTCGCGCGGATGTTCGCCCGCTCGGCGTCCTCGCCCAGCATCGCCGTCGCGACGTCGAGTTGCCTTCGTACCTGCTCCGCGTCGCCGTTCCAGCGCGCGAGCTCCGCGGACGACAGCGCGAGCTCGGCGAGCGCGTTGGGCCAGGCCACCGCGCGCGCGTGCCGCTGGACCTCGGCCGTGGCGGCGGCACTCGACTCCGCATCGCCGCCGAGCCAGTACAGCTGCGCCTGCCGCGAGCGCATCCGCGCGACGTCCTCGGTGGCGCCGAGGACGGTGACGACCGCGATCGCCTGCTCGTAATGCTCGCAGGCGGTGGTGAACTCGCCGCGCATGGCGAGGCGATCGGCCAGCTCGCTCTGCGCGAACGCGATGCCCCACCGCTCGCCGATCGCGCGGAACTCGGTCAGCGCCTGTTCGAGGTAGGCGTCGGCATCGTGGCCACCGTGGCCCAGCATGACCCGCATCTTGCCGAGCTGGATCCTCGCGACCGCCCGTACCCAGGGGTCCTCGTCGGCGGTCAACGGTTCGAACGCGGTCAGCGAGGCGTCGGGCCCGTGCAGCAGGCGTTCCAGCGCGGGGGCGAACCGCAGCGCGACGTGCCGGCCGCCCACCCGGCGGCTGACCTCGCACGCCCTGCGAATCCACTCCTCCGCCCTGCGCTCGTCGCTCTGCTGCCCGGAGCTCACGAACTGGATCAGAAATGCGTAGACCACTCCACGGATCTCGTCGGCCACCTCGCCGGGCAGGGCGATCGCCGAAAGGAGCAGTTCGTTGCCCTCCGCCCGGTGCCCGCCGAGCCACCAGTACCAGCTGGCGACGGCCGCGAGCCGCATCGCCGGGCCCGCCTCGCCCGCCGCGAGTGCGCCGCGCATCGCGGCGGCGATGTTGTCGTGCTCGGCTTCGAGCACGGCGAGCCATTCCAGTTGCCCGGCGCGGCGAAGGTGCGGCTCGGCCGTCTCGCAGAGTTCGGTGAAGTGGTCCCGATGTGCGCGGCGCACCGCCTCCGTCTCGCCGGCGTCGGCAAGCCGCGCCTGGGCGTACTCCCGGATGGTGCCGAGCATCCGGTAGCGCGGCGCGCCGTCGCCTCCGGCGATCACTAGCGATTTCTCGGTCAACGCGCTCAGCAGTTCGAAGACCTCCGCTTCGGCCGGGGCGTCACCCGCGCCCGCGCAGACTTTCGCGACCGCGTCCAGGCTCGCCCCACCGGCGAACACCGAGAGCCTGCGCAATACCCGTTGTTCGGCGCCGGAGAGCAGTTCCCAGCTCCAGTCGATCACCGCGCGCAACGTCCGGTGCCGGGGCAGCGCGGTACGGCTGCCTCCGGTCAGCAGGCGGAACCGGTCGTCGAGCCGGTTGGCGAGCTGGTCGAGGGACATGGTCCGTAACCGGGCGGCGGCGAGTTCGATGCCCAGCGGCATGCCGTCCAGCGCACGGCAGACACGCAGCAAGGTCGACGACGTCGTCGCGTCGGCGGGGAGGTCCGTGCGCACCGCGCCGGCCCGGTCGCGCAGCAGCCGGACGGCGGGCGCGGACTCGATCTCGCCGGAGCCCGCGCCGTCCGCAGGCAGTCCCAGGGCGGTGACCTGCCACAGCGCCTCACCCGTGATGCCGAGCGGTTCCCTGCTCGTCGCGAGAATCCGCAGTCGCCGGCACTGTCCCAGCAGCCGATGAGCGAAGGTCGCGACCGACTCGATCACATGCTCACAGTTGTCGAGGACCAGCAGCATCGCCCGCTCGCGCAGCGCGGTGACGACCCGTGCCGTCGGCTCGGGGAAGCCGTGGTCGGCCGACTGCCCGACCAGGGAATCCCGCAGTCCCAGGGCCGCCAGCGTCGCCTGCGCCACGTCACCGTCGGCTCCGAGGGCCGCGAGTTCGACCAGCCAGACACCGCCGTCCGGCACGTCGAGGACCGTGCGCGCGCTCTCCGTGGCCAGCCTCGTCTTTCCGGAGCCGCCCGGTCCGACGAGCGTGGTGAGCCGGTGCGCGGTGATGAGTTCGCGCACGGCGGCGACGTCGGTGTCCCTGCCGACGAAGCTGGTCAGCTCGGCGCGGAGGTTGGTTCTCCGCTCCTCCGGCCGCCGCGTCAGCTCACCCCGCAGCAGCGCGACGTGTACCGCGGACAGCTCCGGTGACGGGGCCACGCCCAGCTCGTCGGCCAGGGCCCGCCTGGCCCGCTCGTACACGTGCAGTGCTTCGGTGTCGCGGCCGGTCAGGACGAGAGCTCGCATCAGCGCGGTGACGAGCCGTTCCCGGAGCGGGTGCGTGGCGACGAGGTCGGTCAGCTCGGCCACCAGCTCGGCGCCGTGGCCGAGGCGCAACTCCGTGTCGAACCGTTCCTCCAGCGCGGTCAGGCGTAGTTCCTCGAGCCGGGTTGCCGCCGCCGCGAGAGCCGCGCTGTCCGGTAGCCCGATGCCCCGCAGAGCCGGGCCGCGCCACAGCGTGAGCGCCTCGCGCAGCCGCTGTGGCCCGTCGTCGCGGGCCGTGCCGAGCAGGCGTTCGAACCGCAGCGCGTCGATGGCGTCGGAGTCCACGCGCAGCCGGTAGCCGTCCGTCCCTCCCTCGATCAGCCCCGCCGGCAGCAGTTTGCGCAACCGGAAGACCAGGCGCTGCAACGCGTTCACCGCGTCGGCGGGCGGGTGCTCACCCCAGATGCAGTCGATGAGCGTCGCCTTCGGGACCACGTGACCGGAGTGGAGGGCGAGTGCGGCCACCAGTCCGCGCAGCCTGGCGCCCGGCACGTCGACCACGGTGCCGTCGTCCGCCCGAAGCTCGAAGGGTCCCAGAAGCCCGATCCGCACCGGGCCGAGTCTGCCATGACGCCGGTCCCGCACCGGCCGCCTCGGGCGGAGCCCGTGTCAGAGCGGGAGCAGAGCAGTGTCAGGCCCGTGTCAGTGCCGTCGGCGAACGTGGTCCGCACCGCCACGAAAGGAACCCGATGAGCGAAGCGCTGATTCCGCACGGCCTGCCCACGGAACGGGACGCCGGCCCGTTCGACCCACCGCAGGCGATCACCCGGCTGCGCGAGGCCCGCCCGGTCAGCCCGCTGCGCTTTCCGGACGGGCACGACGGCTGGCTGGTCACCGGCTACGACGCGGTCCGGCAGCTCATGGCCGACACCCGGTTCAGCTCCCGCCAGGACATCGGCGTCCTGCATGTGCCGTACGAGACCCCGGGCATGCCCGTGGCCACCGAGCCGTCCCCGCCGGTGCCGGGCCTGTTCATCGCCATGGACCCGCCGGAGCACACCCGGCTGCGCCGGAAGCTCACCGGCGCCTTCACCGTCAAACGGATGCGCGGGCTCGAAGAGCGCGTCGTCGACATCACCGAGCGGCGGCTGGACGCGTTGGCGCGGTTGTCACCGCCGGTTGACCTCGTCGGCGAGTTCGCGCTGCCGGTGCCGTCGCTGGTGATCTGCGAACTGCTGGGTGTGCCCTACGAGGATCGGGACAGCTTTCAGGTCAACTCGGCCAGGTTCCTGGTCAGGGACCAGTCGCTGGACGAGAAGATGGCCGCCTACGGCGCCATGACCACCTATCTTGCGGAGCTGGTCACCCGCAAGCGCGCGGAGCCGGGCGAGGACGTGTTGTCCGACCTGGCCGGGCACGACGACCTCACCGTCGAGGAGCTGACCGGCGCCGCGTTCCTGCTGCTGCTCGCGGGCCACGAGACCACGGCCAATCTGCTGGCGCTCGGAACCTTCGCGCTGCTGGAACATCCCGAGCAGTGGGCCGAGCTGTGTGGCGACCCGGACCTGCTGCCCGGGGCGGTGGAGGAACTTCTCCGCTTTCTCTCGGTGACCGACATCGTCTACCGCTATGCCACCGAGGACGTCGAACTCGCGGGGGAGACGATCGCCGCAGGCTCGACCGTCGTGGTCTCGCTGCTGGCGGCCAACCGTGACCCGAAGCGGTTTGAGCGGGCCGGAGAACTGGACATTCACCGCGGCGCTCGCGGCCACCTGACCTTCGGTCACGGCTTTCACCAGTGCCTCGGCCAGCAACTGGCGCGCATCGAGCTACGAGCCGGGTTCGGGGCGCTGACGCGACGTCTGCCCGGACTCAGGCTCGCCGTCCCCGCCGACGAGGTCGCGCTCAAGACGGACATGAACATCTACGGGGTCCACGCACTGCCGGTCACCTGGTCGGGTACGGCCGTGCGGTGACAGTGGTGGTGACGGGCCGCGCGAAGGCCACAGCGGCACCGCGTCACCGGAGGAACGTAGCGCGGATGCCTCGCCGTTCAGTGCGGGGAGGAAGCGCATCCGATTCGCGTACGACGTGCCCGGCGGTGACCTACACGGCCGGCCGGGTCTGCTGCTCGATGTACTGACGCACCACCGAGATCGGCGCGCCACCGACCGACCCGGCGAAGTATGACCCGGACCAGAGGCGCATGCCTTTCCAGTAGGCGAACCGCAGGTCCGCTGGGCGGAAGTGGGCCAAGCGTGTCGTCCGTGACCACGACGCGGTGGCCGTCGAGGACTTCCGGCCGAAGTTCCTCGCGAAGACCGCGATGGCCCGCAAGGCAGCCGACGCAGCAATAGGCGCGACCAAGACAAACGCGGTCAGGCTGCCTGAGTCAGCAATCTCCCGCCCTCAGGCAGGAGAGGATTCAAAGCCAGTCGTGTTCCCTCGCGTAGCGGGCCGCTTCGTGGCGGGTCCGGGTCTGGGTCTTCTGCATGGCGTTGGAGAGGTAGTTGCGCACGGTGCCCTCCGCGAGGTGCAGGCGCCGTGCGATCTCGGCGACGGAGTAGCCGTCCCCGGTCACGCGCAGGACGTCGACCTCCCGGTCGGTGAGCGGGCAGTCATCGACGACCGCCAGGGCCGAGACGTCGGGGTCGATCCAGCGCTTTCCCCCGTGCAGGGTGCCGATGACCGAGGTGATGTGTGCCGGTTCGGCGGATTTGCTGACGAAGCCCTGGACGCCGAGCCTGAGTGCCTTGCGCAGCACGCCGGGCCGGGCGTGGCGGGTCAGCATCAGGATCACCTGGTCCGGCCGCACACGCCGGATGGCCGAGACGGCGCCGAGCCCGTCCACTCCGGGCATCTCCAGGTCGATGACGAGGACGTCGGGCTGGTGGCGCAGGGTGGCCTCGATCGCGGTGTCGCCGTCGTGGGCCTCGGCGAGCACGGTGATGTCGCCCTCCAGCGGCAGCAGCGACGCCAGTGCCTTGCGCAGCAGGGCCTCGTCGTCGGCCAGTACAACGGTCGTCATCGAACCTCCTGTACTCCGGGCTGCGGCAGCGTCGCGGCCGTCACGAACCTGCCGTCCCGCTGCTCGACGGTCAACTGCCCGCCGTCAGCGGCGACCCGTTCCTCCAGCGCGGCGAGCCCCCGCAGCTCGGGAGGTGGGCTGGTGCGCGCCCCGTCGTTGACGATGGTGATGCCGGAGGCCGCGAGAGTGATCTCCACCCGGGTGGCTTCGGCATGCCGCAGGATGTTGGTCGTCGTCTCCCGCAGCACCTGGCCGAGCAGTTCTCCCGCCCGGGTGTCGACCTCGGCCTCGCGCACCACACGCACGCGGATGCCCGCGGCCTCGAACAGGTTCTTGGCGTTCTCCAGCTCCGCCGAGAGATTGAGGCGCCGCTGGGCGTAGGCCAGCTCCTTGGTCTGGGTGATGGTGTCGCCGACCAGAGCGTGAATCTCGCGCAGCTCCTCCTGAGCCCGGGCGGCGTCGGTGTGGACCAGCTTCTGGGCCAGTGCGATCTTCAGCTTCACGACGTGGAGCGTGTGCCCCTGGATGTCGTGCAGGTCGCTGGCGAAGCGCATGCGCTCGCGCATGACCGCCAGCTCCGCCTCTCGCTCCCGGGACTGCTCCAGTTCCGCGACGACGTCGTAGAACCGCTTGTTGGGAAACATCAGCCCCATCAGGACGGCGGTGAGCCCGCCGGGCACGATCGCGTACTCGAACACCGTGCTGAAGAGGTCGTCGTCCGACACCAACAGTCGCATCGCGCCCACCACAGTGACGAAACCGACCAGCGCGACGGACCCGGCGATGCGGTGACGGGACAGCTGGGGGACGGCGAGCGTGCCGGCGACCAGCAGCCCGAAGAACGCCATCCCGGCGCCCGCCACCAGCGCCCCGTAGATCCACACCCCGGCGGCCACGAGCACGCACGGGAGCGCGACGCGCGATATGTCGCCCGCCGCCCAGCGCACGAACGCCACCAGGGCCGCCACCAGACCCAGGCTCAGGACCAGCGCGTCGGTCCAGGTGCGGGAACCGAGCGCCACGACCACCACGCCGCCCAGGGCGAGCGGGGGAAGCTGGGTGGTGAGATTGATCTGACGCAGGCGTCCCTGCGTCGCGTCGCTGAACTCCCACTTCGCCAGCGTCGGTGCCCTGAGCCGTTTCACCGGCCTGGATGTCATGTGTTCTCCGGAGTCGGACAGCAGAGGTCTGCCGCCAGTATCGAGCCCATCGCGGTGCCGCCACCAGTGACGTGGCGTCACCCTCTTACCCGCAGGATTGTCATCACGAAATGATGACGCACCGACACTGCCCGGTGACCGCCGTAGCGGGTGGAATACGGGGCATGTCCACCACACCAGTCATCGACGTCGAACGGCTCAACCTCACCTACGGCGACTTCCACGCCGTGAAGGACCTGTCCTTCCAGGTCGGGCGCGGCGAGCTCTATGCACTGCTCGGCACGAACGGGGCCGGCAAGACCTCGACCCTGGAGATCATCGAGGGGCACCGGACGCCCACGTCGGGCACCGTGCGGGTCTTCGGGCAGAGCCCGCTCGACCGCGCCACCGTGCGGCCCAAGATGGGCATCATGCTGCAGGAGAGCGGCTTCTCCCCGGACCTGACGGTGAAGGAGTCGGTGCGGCTGATCGGGGCCCTGACCCGGCGCGTGGACCGGGTCGAGCGGGTGCTCGGCGTCGTCGCACTCACCCACAAGGCGGGCACTCGCGTGTCGCAGCTCTCCGGGGGCGAGAAGCGGCGACTCGACTTCGCCACCGCCGTGTACGGCACGCCGGAGCTGGTCTTCCTCGACGAGCCCACGACGGGGCTGGACATCCAGTCGCGCGACGACCTGTGGGACGTCGTGGACAAGCTGCGCGACGACGGCGCCACCGTCGTCCTGACCACGCACTACCTCGAGGAGGCCCAGCAGCGCGCCGACCGGATCGGGCTCATGCACCGGGGCACGTTCCACCGGGAGGGAACCGTCGCCGAGCTGACGCGCACCCTGCCCGCCACCATCCGGTTCGTGCTGCCCGCCTCGGCGCCCGCGTTGCCGCTGCCCGCGGCGCGTGAGCGGGACGGGCGCTGCCTCATCGAGACGTTCGGGTTGCAGAAGGACCTGCACACCCTGCTGCGGTGGTCCGAGGACCACGCGGTGGAACTGCGGGAGCTCGAAGCGGGGCCGACTCGGCTCGACGACGTGTTCCGCTCGCTCGGCAGTGAGTAGTCCCGCCCGCACCCGCCCTTCACCTCACAAGGAGTTCCCCATGCTCTCGATCGCCCTCAGCGAGCTGATTCAGCTCTTCCGCAACCGGCTGGTGCTGGTCACCAGCTTCATCATGCCCGTGGCTGTCAGCGCGTTCTTCATCCAGCGCCACGAGCTGTTCGCCTCGGTGGGCAGCCTCGGCTACATCGCGGCCATCGTGATGTTCACTGTCGGGGCCTTCGGCCTCTACACCACCACGGTGACCACGCTGGCCTCTCGCAGGCAGAACCTGTTCCTCAAGCGGCTGCGCTCCACGGCGGAGGGCGATGTCGGGATTCTGTCCGGCCTGCTGCTGCCGGTCACCGTCCTCGCCGTGCTCCAGGTCGTCGTGATCATGGCCGTGCTGGGTTCGGTGGCCGGGGGGCCGGACAATATCGCACTGCTCGCGGTGGGTGTTCTCGCGACACTGGTCATGATGCTCGGGCTGGGACTGGCCACGGCGGGCCTGACGAACTCACCCGAGCACGCCCAGGTGACCACCCTGCCCGTCAGCCTCGGCACCATCGGCGTCGCGAGCTGGGTGGGGCTCACCGGCACGGAGGACCTCGCGGTGGTCAAGCGGCTGCTGCCCGGCGGCTCGGCCACCGAACTCGTCGTCAACGCCTGGAACGGCGGTGTCGCCGTGGCGGACTCGCTGATCCTGCTCGCGCCCACGCTGGCCTGGGTGGTCGTGGCGATCACGCTGGCGAGCCGGATGTTCCGGTGGGAGCCGCGCCGCTGACGGCGTCCAGGACGGTGACGGTGCCGGGGTCGGTGACCCCGGCATCTCGCCATGCGTCGCGCAGTTGCGGGCTGCCCATGTGCCGCTGCGCGAGGGCCAGGTCGGCGAAGTCGAAGAGCACGACGACCTCCTGCGGGTCGCGCCGGTTGCGGAACACGGCGGTACTGCGGCAGCCCGCCTCGGCGCGCGCGGGGCGGAGCCGTTCGAACACCCGCTGCCAGCGGTCGAAGTCCTCGAAGCGCTGCTGGACGAGCACGTGTGGCATGGGGTTCTCCCTCCGGGTCGCCTACAAGCGTTGGTCAACAAATGTAGGCGATCCGGGTGTCTTTGACAACGCTTGTTGACTTAGACTGCCGCGCATGGCGTTCACCGATCGCTCCCGTCCCGCCCGCGAGGCGATCCTGCGCGCGGCGCGCACCCGTTTCGGCACCGACGGCTACGACCGTGCCACCGTGCGCGCCATCGCCGCCGACGCCGGAGTCGATCCCTCCATGGTGGTGCGCTACTTCGGCAGCAAGCGGCAACTGTTCGCGCTCACCGCGGACTTCGACCTCCGGCTGCCGGACCTGCGTGAGGCGCCTCAGGACCACGCCGGTCACGTGCTCGCCGAGCACCTGCTGGCGCGATGGGAGGGCGACGACGGGCTGATGATCCTGCTGCGCACCGCCGTGACCGACGACGACGTCGCCGAGCGGATGCGGGCGATCTTCACCGAGCAGTTGACTCCGATGATCGCCGGGCTCGCGGGGGAGGGCGGCGACGTGTCGGCCCGCGCAGGAGTCGTCGCCACCCAGGCCCTCGGTGTGGCACTGTGCCGGTACGTGCTGCGCCTGCCGCCGGTCGTCGACCTGAGCCCGGACGAGCTCGTCGCCTGGATCGGCCCCACGTTGCAGCGCTACCTCGTCGGTGCGATCTGAGTGAGCCGGGGCCGACCGTCCGGCTCAGCCGAAGGGCGGCCGAACACCGTCCACACTGTACTCCATGACCGTGTCGGACCGGATCGCGATTCCGGTGTCGGGGGCGTTGGCGACCCGCCGCCAGGCGTCGATGTGTTCCCGGGACTCCCAGCGTTCCAGGTTGTTCACCCGAGCCGGGTCGAGCGGGTCGGCGGTGATGGCGATGTCCAGGCAGCCCGGTGCCCGGCGAGCCCTGGCGAGCAGGTCGTGATGCGCGGCGACGAACGCGTCGCGCTGCGCGGGGTCGACCGTCAGATATCCCGTGATGATCAGCAAGAGCGTGTCCCTTCGGGGCGTCGGTTCCTCCCGCATGGTGGCAGTGACCTGTGACAGTTTCCGTGGGCTCGGCGGCCCTCAGTCCGCGCTGCCGTGGTGTTGCAGGTAGGCGAGCACCGCGAGTACACGACGGTGGCCCTGCTCGTCCTCGGGCAGGTCGAGTTTGGCCAGGATGTTGCCGATGTGCTTGGCCACGGCGGCCTGGCTGATCGAGAGGTCCTTCGCGATGGCGGGGTTGCTGCGGCCCTGCGCCATCAGCGACAGCACTTCCTGCTCGCGCCTGCTCAGGCGCGACACCGGCGACTCCGTTCGGTGGCGAGACAGCAGTGCGCGCACCACCTCGGGATCGATCACGATCGCGCCTGCCGCGATCCGCTCGACCGCCCGCACGAACTCCCGCACATCGCCCACCCTGTCCTTCAGGAGGTAGCCGGTGGCGGAGCCGCTGCTGCCGAGCAGCTCGGAGGCGTAGGTCTTCTCGACGATCTGGCTCAGCACCAGCACCGGTAACGACGGTCGTTCGCCGCGCAGCGCGAGCGCCGCTCGCAGGCCCTCGTCGGTGTGCCCCGGCGGCATCCGCACGTCCGTGATCACGATGTCCGGCTCGTGCTCGGCGACCGCGGCGACGAGGCCGTCGGCGTCGGTCGCCGCCGCGACCACCTCGTGCCCGTAACGGGCGAGCAGGGCGGCCAGCCCGTCCCGCAGCAGCGCCGAGTCCTCCGCGATGACGACCCTCAGCGGGCCGCGTTCGCCGTCCATGGAATCTCCATTCGAAGCTCGGTAGGCCCGCCGATGGGGCTGGCCAGCAGCAGTGTGCCACCGGTCGCCGCCACGCGGTCGACCATTCCCTGTAGTCCGGTGCCGCGCTCGGGGTCGGCACCGCCCCTGCCGTCGTCCCTCACCGTGACCACGAGGGTGTCGCCGTCACGGACGCCTCGGATCTCGACACGGTTCGCGGCACCGTGTTTGGCGGCGTTGCTCAACGCCTCGCTCACCGCGAAGTACACCGTGGATTCGACCAGCGGGGACGGGCGGCCCGGCAGGTCGATGCCGGTCACCACGGTCATTCCACCGGAGTGGACGGCCAGTTCCTCGATCGCCGCCGCGATGCCCCGGTCGGTGAGTACCTGTGGGTGAATGCCGCGCACGAGTTCGCGCAACTCGGTGAGCGCGCGGGTGGCGTCCCGCCGTGCTTCGGCCACCAACCTGCTCGCGGCGGCCACGTCGCCGTTGTCCTCGAGTTCGACCTGGGTCAGGCCCAGTGTCATCGCCAGTGACACGAGCCGTTGTTGTGCTCCGTCGTGGAGGTCGCGTTCGATCCGTTGGCGCTCCATCTCGAACGCGTCGAGCAGGCGTGCCCTCGACCGGCCCACTTCCACCAGCCGAGCACCGAGTTCGGCTCTGCTCGACTCGGACATCGCCCGCACCAGTGCGGCGCGTGCCGTGGCCACGGCGACCCACAGATAGCAGGTGGGCACGAGCAGCGCGGCTCCCGCGACGGGCAGCAGTGGCCAGAGATCGTACGACCGCAGCGGGGGCCCGCCGACGACGAGCTGGTCACCGAACACCAGGACGAGGACCGGTGTGGAGATCAGCGTGCCCGCGGTCAGGAGCAGGCCCACCGACACGACCGCTTCCACGACCCACACCACGAACACGACCAGCAGGAGGTACCCGAACTCGCGCCACGTGTCGCGTTGCCCCAGCGGTTCCCACGGTCGGCGCCAGTTCCACCGGGAGCGTGGCCGGGGGGCCATACCCAGCCGGGCGCGGTCGTGCGCCACGACGCGCGGGCCCAAGGTGACCAGCGCCGCGATGAGGAGGGCACCGATTCCCAGCGGCAACAGCAGCAGGCTCGCGGCCAGCCAGCCGAGGACGACGAGCAGCCACGTGAACCCGAGCGCGGTGCCGATCAGCAGGTAGCGGACGGAAAGCCAGGGGGCCCGGGAGAGCAGAAGACGCCGAGGTGACCGACGCAGTGCAGGCCAACCGACGTCCGACACGCTCACCAACCGAATGGTACGGTCGCCGGCCGACGGCACACCAGAGCCCTCGTCGAAGGTAGTGCGCGCTCTACCCGGAGCTTCCACCGAGGACGACTGCACGGCAGCGCGGGGCGTGGTTCGATCGTTTCATGGCGGATCCGGTGCTGCGAGTCGTGTCGCTGTCGCACGCCTACGGCAGGCGGTCGAACGTCGTACACGCGCTGACGGACGTGAGCTTCGATCTGCGGCGTGGTGCCTTCGTCTCCGTGATGGGGCCGTCGGGATCGGGCAAGTCGACCCTGTTGAGGTGCGCCTCCGGAATCGACCGGCCCGCTTCGGGTGCCGTGCTACTCGACGGTACGGACCTGACGACCGTGTCCGAAGTGGAACTCACCGAGCTGCGCCGGACGCGGATCGGCTTCGTCTTCCAGGAGTACAATCTCATTCCCGCGTTGACGACGGAGCAGAACATCGCGCTGCCCCGCTACCTCGCGGGGGACCGGCCCAGTAAGGACGAGGTCACCACGGTGTTGTCGTGGGTGTCGCTCGGCGACCTTCGCGCGCGCAGGCCGTCGGAGCTGTCGGGGGGCCAACGACAGCGCGCCGCGATCGCCAGGGCGTTGATCAGTGAACCCGACGTCGTGTTCGCGGACGAGCCGACCGGCTCCCTCGATTCCAGGTCCTCCGACGAGGTGCTGCGGCTG
Source organism: Saccharomonospora piscinae (assembly GCF_005862235.1). Taxonomy (GTDB): domain Bacteria; phylum Actinomycetota; class Actinomycetes; order Mycobacteriales; family Pseudonocardiaceae; genus Saccharomonospora; species Saccharomonospora piscinae. Next base: position 55,995 of record NZ_VCEK01000005.1, read on the forward strand.
CTGAGGTGGATGGCCGACGAACGGGGGCGCAGCGTGGTGATGGTGACCCACGATCCGGTCGCGGCGGCGTTCAGCGACCGGGTGCTGTTCCTCGCGGACGGGAGGTTGGTCGACGTGCTGGACAGGCCGACGGCCGGACTGGCCGCCGAGCGAATGGCCCGTCTGGAGCTCCAGGGAGCCTGACATGCTGATGCTCGCGGGCCGGACTCTGCGCGATCGCCGCTCCGTGTTCGTGGGGTCGTTCGTCGCGCTGGTGCTCGGCTCGGCGATGCTGATGGCAGCGATCTCGGTGATCACCTCGGCGGCGTCCGCCGACGTCACCGGGCAGGACAGGGAGACGCTCGACGGCGTCTCGTCGATGATCGGCTTTCTCGCTGCGCTCGCCGCGTTCCTCTCGATCTTCATCGTCGCGAGTACCTTCGCGTTCGCGGTCGCCGCGAGGGCGCGAGAACTCGCCCTGCTGCGCATGATCGGCGCCACCCCGAAGCAGATGCGGCGGCTGGTCCGAGCCGAGGCCCTGCTCGTGGGGGTGGTGGGATCGGCACTCGGCTGCCTGCTCGGGTTGCTGGTCGGTGCAGCGCTCGCTCAACTGCTGGTTCTCGTGGGGGTCGCGCCCGACGGTTTCGCGCTGAGCCTGTCGGGACCGACGTGGTACGTGGCGCTGCCGGTGTCCGCCGTCACCGGTCTGCTGGTGACCTGGTTCGGGGCGGGAGCAGCCGCGCGAAGGGCGAGCCGGGCCAGCCCGTCGGACGCTCTGCGCGAGGCCGACGTCGACGAGCGGGTGATGACCGGTCGCCGCTGGATCATGGGGCTGGTGTTCCTGGCGATCGGGATCGGAGGCGTCGCGATCCTTCCCGCGCTCGCGGGAGACGTCCAGATCCCGATCGCCGTGTTCCTGGCCGAGCCGTTCGTCATCGCGGCAGTCCTGCTGGCTCCGCTGTTCCTCGGCGGGCTCAGTTCGTGGATCGCCCGCGACCGCTCCGCGACCGGCATGCTCGCGGCCGCCACGCTGCGCACCGGGGTGCGCCGCACCACCTCCACGTCGGCGCCGATCGTGCTCGCGGTGGGCGTCTGCGGCTCGCTGCTCGGTGTGTCGGTGGTGATGTCGGCCGCGAGTGAGGCGAGTCTGCGCGAGCGCTACACCAGCGATGTCGTGGTCACCGGGAACACCGACGGCGCTGCGGACGCGATCCGGGCCGAGCCCGGAGTCGAGGGTGTGACGACGATCGGCCACGCCCGGGTCAGGACGGTCGAGGCGGGCGGCCTGTGGGATCAGCCGGTGAACGCGACCGTGGTCGATCCCGGCACCGTCTCGGCCGGAATACGACTGGACGAGGTGAGTGGGTCCCTCGACCGGCTTCGTGGCCCGTCGGTTCTGATGGGCGAGAACCTGGCCTGGTCATTGGGCTGGGAACAGGGCGGCGAGTACTCGATTCGGCTGCCGGACGGTTCGTCCCACCGCGTCGAGGTCGTCGGCCTCTACCGCGACGACGCACTGGTTCAGTCCATGCTGGTGCCCGACGATCTCGTGCGGGCAGGTGAGGGCACGACGGCGGTCCACGTCTCCGTCGAGAGCGAGCCGTCGCCGGTGCGGGACGCCGTGGCGGCAACACTGCCGGGGTCGTCGGTGGAGCTCACCGGGGACTGGCTCGCGCCGCTGATCGAGGAGCAGAACGCCGGCATGCGCTCGGGAGTGTGGCTGCTGAGCGGTTTCGCCCTCGTCTACGCCCTGCTGGCGATCGCCAACACGACCGCGATGGCCTTCCGTTCGCGCCGCCACGAGTTTGATTCGTTGCGCCTGGTCGGTACCACGGACGAGCAACTGCGGGGGCTGGTCCGACGGGAGGCGGGCAGCATCGGACTGGCCGGCGCGCTGGTCGGCTCGGTCATCGCGTTCGGGACGACGGTGGCGGTGTGGTTCGCGCTCCGGACGAGCGTCGCGGAAACTCCGTTCGCCCTGCCCGTGGTCGAGGTCGTCGTGCTGGCCGCGTGTTGTGTCGGCATGGTGGTCGCGGTCTCCGTTGCTACTGTGCGCAGGCTTTGACCTCCACTAAATGAATGATTTTTTCTTGTATCGGACACTGAAACTGAGAATCTGTTCTGCGGTATCAGCTCGTCGGGTGGGGTGACCTTCGTATGGTCTCTGCCTCAGGAAGCTGCGCCTTCGGGGTGTCGTGGCTACGATCATGCAGGCTGCGGAGCTGATTCTCGGGATTGGTAATCCACCTTTGCGGATGGCCTAATGTCTGCCTCCGCTCGCGCTGTTCGCCTTACTCCGATCAGTGCAGGGCTCGGCAGGGAGCGACAGCGGGAATTGCGAAATTCCAGGTCGACGACGTGTGGCCGCGTCAGGCCGGTCCAGTAGGTGAAGCAGCGATTTTCACCTCACCGTGAAACCCATTGCTGGCCAACGTGGACGTTGCCAGTATCTCGAATGGTGTGATCACCACTACCCGGAGCGTGTAGGCAGTAGGATATTTTAATTCCATTCAGGTGTAGCTCTGACTCTCAAGATGGGGGCCGTCGACGTGCGAGACTCCTCGATAGAAGTGTTGTTACATGAGCTCAGTCGTACACACCGAGTTACTGGCGCTCAGCTGGTTGTCCGCCGAACAGGGGGTGCCGCCTCGGCGGTGGCGGGGCTGGAAGATCTCGACAGCGGCGGTGCGGTGACGGCTCGGTCCCGGTTCCCCTTCGGCTCGGTGACCAAGGTCCTGACCGCCACGGTGGTTCTGCAACTCGCCGCAGACGGTGACCTGGACCTGGACGAGCCGGTGCGGGACCACGTGCCCGAACTCGGTATGGCGTCGTGGCGGGCGGTCACGGCACGCCAGTTGCTGAGCCACAGCGCCGGGGTAGTGGCGGGGCACGAAGTCGAGGGCCGGGTCGCTTCGCTGCGCCGGTACGTCCGCAGCTGTGCGCGCGAACCTCTCGTGGCGCGGCCCGGCACCGTCTTCTCCTACTCGAACACCGGCTACGTCGTGCTTGGACGGTTGATCGAGGCGATAACGGGCTACCGTTGGTACGACGCGATCGATTCGTTCCTCGCCGGGCCGCTGGGGCTCGGCCTTTCTTATCTGGACCGCCAGTTCGGCTGGAGCTCGGTCCGCGCGCACGCGGTGCTCGGGCAGACGGTCACTCCCCTCGACGTGGAACTGCCCGGTGGCTGGGGCCCTGCGGGTGGAGTCGCCGGCTCCGCGACCGACCTGGCCACGCTGGCCCACCTGCTCATGACGGGGGAACCGGACGGAGTCCTCGACGTCGACCTCGCCACCGACATGCGAACGGGTGTGCCGGGACTGCAACCGCTCGACCTCGCCGACGGGTGGGGTCTCGGGCTGGCGCTCTACGGCGGAGGGTGGCTCGGACACGACGGAACCCTGGACGGCGCGTCGGCGCACCTCCGCTTCCACCCGAGTCGCGGCACGATCGTGGCACTGACGACCAACGCCAGCAGTGGCACCGCTCTGTGGGAGGACCTCTGGAGCAGGCTGGGTTTCGCCACGCCGACGGCGGTGCCTTCGCGGCCCCACTCGCTACCGGACCTGCGCGGTTACCTCGCGGACGACTACCGCAACGGCGACCTCCGGTTCGAGGTGACCCGAAACGGCACAGGGGGGCTGCGGCTGCGCGACGACACCGGGTTCGCCGCCGCACTGCATCCCGGGGTGGAGCCGGATGTGTTCACGGTGCATCGGGCGGACATCCGCTCGCCCACGCAGCGGTGCCGGTTCGTTCGCGACGACGCGGGCAACGTCGTCGCGCTGCAACTGAGTGGCAGGCTAGCGACAAGGGGTGGGGTCGAGGCAGCGGTATGGAGCGCGAGCAGCTAGCCACGAAATACATTTGGGGGAAGAAATTATCAGCGCCAGATGATGTCCATGCAGAGGATCGAGTTTACGGTCGAAGACCTGACCAAAGTGCGACTGGGTAACTCGCTTGGTGCGGTTGCCGAAACGATTTTCGCCATCAACCTGTTCGAGCAGTCCAGAGTGCGTCCTTTCGGCGAGTGGCGCAAGCAGGTACGCGACCAGTTGAAGAACTCGCCGATCCTGTCCAGGCTCGATTCGGCGCGGGCGAACCGAATGGCCGACCCGCTCTGGATGCTGAACCGGTCGTCGGGAAACGACGAGGGCGCGGAACTGATTCACCAATTCTTCCGTGTCGGAGTGGCGCCGTACTGGCCGCGCCTGCAAAGTCTGTTGCGGGCGGAACGGGACGCGCGCAGCAGGATCGTGGCGACCGGTGGAGTGGACCTGCTGTTCAACAGCCTGGGGCCGAAGGTTCGTTGGCGGGCGCCCGTACTCGAAATCGCTAACGACCTGTCCGGTGACGTCCGGCTCGACGGCAGGGGGCTGCTTCTGTCGCCGTCGGTGTTCGTGGCGAGTCACAGTGCCGTACTGATCGAGTCGGAACCCGCGTCGGGACGACCTGTGCTGGTCTTCGCGACGCCGGTGGACAAGAACGCGGGAGCGTGGCTGTGGGGGCAGACGCGGCGCAGTGAGAACGCGCTCGCCGCGCTCGTCGGCCGAACCCGCGCCGCCAGTCTGCGCGCGCTGACCGATTCCTGCACGACCGGAGAGTTGGCGCATCGGCTCGGTATCTCCATGGCGGGTGCCAGCCAGCATGCCGCGGTCCTCAGGGAAGCCGGGCTCATCACCACGCGCCGCAACCGCAATGCCGTACTACATTCCGTGACACCGCTTGGCTCAGCGTTACTGGCGGGTCAGTTGTGGCCGGTGGGCTGCGATGGCGCGGAGTCCGTCGGATGACTGTTTTCACGACAGCTAAAAAGCATGGCGCCGTTCCTTCGAACCAGCCAGGCTGAGCCTTGAGATTTTCTTTGATTACCAGTGGATCGCACGGCTATGGCAGAGAGGTGGCGACGGATATGGCGGCGACCGAGACGTCCGGCCTACGCCGAATCTCCATTTTTGACACGACGCTGCGAGACGGCGAGCAGGCTCCGGGAAACGGGATGCGGCCGGAGCAGAAATTGCGCCTCGGTGCGCTCGTCGACGGGCTCGGCGTGGATATCGTGGAGACCGGTTTTCCGGCGTCTTCGGCGAGTGATTTCGAGGCGACGCGCTCCTTGTCGAAGCAGCTCACCAACGCGCGGTTCGCCACGTTCGTTCGCGCGGTGCGTGACGACGTGGAGGCCGCGGTGCGGGCCGGTGGCGTGGACAACCATCAGATCCAGGTCCTGGCGACCGGCAGCGACATCCATCTTGAGCACAAGCGGGGCATCTCCCGTGCCGACGGCGAGCGGGAGATGGCCGACACCATCACGTTCGCGCGCGGTCTGGGCATCACCGACATCTCGGTCGCTATCGAGGACGCCACCCGCGGAACCGACGACCTGTTGCACGGCCTCGTCGATACCGTGCTGGAGGCCGGCGCGACGACGATCGCGGTCGGTGACACGTGTGGTTGCCTGCTGCCGGGCGAGTTCGGCGAGTTGATCGCGAAGATCAGGGAATGGGCGCCCCGGCCGGTCGTCGTGGCCACCCACTGCCATGACGATCTGGGACTCGCCGTGGCCAACTCCCTGGCAGGCGTGACAGCGGGCGCCGACGAGGTGCAAGCGACGCTCGGCGGAATCGGCGAACGGGCGGGCAACGCCTCGTTGGAGGAGATCGTCGCCGCGCTCGTCTACAAGGGCGCGTCGCTGGGCGTCCGCACGACCGTCAAGCCGGAGCGGCTCTTTCCGGCTTACCAGGTGCTGGCCGAGACGATCGGCCTTCCGCCTCTGCGGAACAAGGCGGTCGTCGGGGTCAACGCTTTCGCCACTCAGGCGGGCATTCACCAGGCCGGCATCCTGCGCAGGCCGGAGACGTACGAGTACCTCGAACCTGAGGTGTTCGGCAGGCGGCGGCAGCTGATGGTGGGTAGGCACTCCGGCCGCGCGATCATCCGGTACCTGCTCGACAGGCTGGGCACGCCGGTCGACGACGAGGCCTTCGTGGACCGGATGTACGCGGAGTACGTCCTCGGCAACGAGAGTGGCGAGTGTCATGACCTGGAGACGATGGAGTCCCTGATCGGTCAGCACATCGAGGGCAGAGACGAAGCGGCGGCGCTGCGGTGAGCGGTGGGCTGACTCTGCCGGAGAAGCTGTGGCGAAGCCACGTCATCAGCGGTGCCGGCGACGGTTCGGACCTGCTGTACGTGGACCTGCATCTGGTGCACGAGGCCACGTCGTCGCAGGCGTTCGATGGCATCCGTGACACGTCGCGCACCGTCCGCCGCCCGGACCTGACCCTGGCGGTCGAGGACCACAACGTGCCCACCGACTCGCTGACGATCCGCGATCCGGTGAGCAACATGCAGGTGGGCATGCTGCGGCGCAACTGCACCGACCACGGCATCCGCCTGTTCCAGCACGGCAGGCCGCAGCAGGGAATCGTGCACGTCGTGGGGCCGGAGATCGGCGCGGTCCAGCCCGGCATGACGGTGCTGTGCGGCGACAGCCATACCTCCACACACGGTGCGTTCGGCGCGCTCGCCTTCGGGATCGGGACCAGCGACGTCGAGCACGTCCTGGCCACGCAGACACTGGAGATCAGCCCGTTTCGGACGATGCTCGTGGAGTTCGTCGGCGAACCACCCGTCGGCGTGACGGCGAAGGATCTGGCTCTCGCGATGATCGCGCAGGTCGGTACCAGTGGTGGGCAGGGGCACGTGATCGAGTACCGCGGTCCCGCCGTCAGCGCGTTGTCCATGGAAGGCCGGATGACGCTGTGCAACATGAGTGTCGAGGCGGGCGCCCGTGCGGGGATGATCGCGCCGGACGAGGTCACCCTGGCCTACCTTGAGGGGCGGGAACACACACCGACCGGGCAGGCGTGGTCGGATGCCGTCGAGTACTGGCGGACGCTGCGCAGCGACGACGACGCGGTGTTCGACCGGGTCGTGACGGTGGACACGGATGGGCTGGCGCCGTTCGTCACGTGGGGAACCAACCCGAGCGAGAGCGTGCCGCTGACCGGGGTGGTGCCCGACCCCGAGTCGTTGCCCGACGAGACCCGTGCCGCGGCCCTGCGGTCACTGGAGTACATGGGGCTCAAGCCGGGCACCGCGATGCGGGAACTCGACATCGACGTGGTCTTTCTCGGTTCCTGCACCAACGGCCGGATCGAGGATCTGCGCGCCGCCGCCGAGGTACTGCGTGGCAGGCAACTTGCGCCCGGTGTGGAGATGCTGGTGGTGCCCGGATCGATGGCCGTCCGGCAGCAGGCGGAGGAGGAGGGGCTCGCCGAGGTCTTCCGCGCTGCGGGAGCGCTGTGGCGGCTCGCGGGCTGCTCGATGTGCCTGGGAATGAACGCCGACCGGCTTCGTGGCCCGAAGCGCTGCGCCTCGACGTCGAACCGGAACTACCAGGGCAGGCAGGGTCCCGACGCGCGGACCCACCTCGTGTCCCCGGCCGTCGCGGCGGCGACGGCGGTGCGGGGACGGCTGACCGCGCCCCACGAACTGGAGTGAACCCGCCCGAGGGAGAACAGCATGGACCCGATCACCGTCCACACCGGACGTGCCGCCGTACTCCGGCGCAGTGACGTCGACACCGACCAGATCATCCCGGCCGACTACTGCAGGCTTCCCGGCCGTTCCGGGTTCGCCAAGGGGCTGTTCGCGCGATGGCGGGACTCCGACCCTGACTTCGTGCTCAACGACCCGGCGGTGGCCGACGCCACTGTGCTGTTGGCCGGGCCGCGGTTCGGGACCGGCAGCTCGCGGGAGCACGCCGTGTGGGCGTTGCGCGAGTGGGGCTTCTCGATCGTGATAGCGCCCGGGTTCGGCGACATCTTCACCCGCAACGCGCTGAAGAACGGCCTGGTCGTCGTGTCCCTTCCCCCGGAGGCGGTCGAGGAGCTGATGGTGGCCGCAGAGTCGGACGCGGGCCACAAGGTGACCGTCGATCTGGTGTCCTGCACGGTGAGCGCGGGCATGTCGAGCTGGTCGTTCGAGATCGAAGAGCGGGCGCGGTACCTGCTGTGCCACGGCTACGACGGCATCGAGCTGACGTTGCGCAACGACACGGCGATCACGGAGTACGAGAGTCACCGGCGGCCGTGGCTGCCCCGGATGTCGGCCGAGCGCGTCTCATGAGGGCCGCGCGGAGAACTCAGCGGCTGCCCACCGGTGGACTGACCTCGTTGCTCGGAGCGGGCCGCGAGTACGGAGCCGTGGACCTGGCCGTCGGCACACCGGAGTGGCCGGCACCGCCGGAAAACCTCGTCGCGCAGGCGGCCTCGGCCGTCGCGGGATACAACCAGTACGAGAGCCCCGAGGGTGTGCGGGCCCTACGGGAGCAGATCGCCGCGGCGCTCGGTGCGGCGGGTGATCCGGTGGACCCCGAGACGGAGCTGACTGTCACCGTCGGTGCCAGCGAGGGCCTCTGTGTGGCGCTGCTGTCGGTCGTGGACCCCGGCGACGAAGTGATCGTCTTCGATCCGAGCTACGAGAACTTCCTCGGGGGGATCGCGCTGAGCGGTGGCTTACCCCGCTGGGTGCGGGCCGATTCGGCTGGGCGGGTCGACCCGGACGACCTTGCCGCCGCGTTCGGACCGCGCACGAAGGCGGTCGTGGTGAACACGCCGAACAATCCGACCGGTCACGTACTGACCAGGGAGGAACTGGATGTGCTCGGGGCGTTGTGCGAGCGCCACGACACCACGGTGATCAGTGACGAGGTCTACGCGCGGTACGTGTTCGACGGCCGCAGGCACGTGTCGGTGGCCGAAATCCCGAGTCTGCGGGACCGCAGCGTGGTGGTCGGCAGCCTCTCGAAGAGTCATGCGATCAGCGGGTGGCGGATCGGGTTCGTCCGCGCGAATCCCGCCCTGTCGTCGGTGTTGCGGCGCGTGCACATCGCCACCACTGCGGGCGCGGCGGGGCCGCTGCAACGCGCGGTCGTTCAGTCGGGTGCTCTCACGGAGCGGGACTGGGATCCCACCGCGGGAATGCAGCGCAACCGCGACCGGGTGGTGGAGCTGTTCTCCAGGGCCGGACTCGAATGCCTCGTGCCGGAGGGCGGTTGCTACGTGCTGGCGGACATCCGACCGGTGACCGAGCGGGCATCGGACGAGTTCGCCAAACGCCTGCTGGTGGAGGCGGGCATCGTCGTGGCTCCGGGCCGGTACTTCTTCGGCTCCGGCGCCGGAGGGGACGAACTCGTGCGCATCGCGTTCAACCGGCGTAGCGAGACGCTCGACGAGGTCGAGCGGCGCTTGGCGGCGTTCGGCACGGTGGCCGGATGACCACCGTGGTGGTGATCCCGGGAGACGGCGTGGGGCCGGAGGTCACCGACCAGGCAGTCCACGTGCTTGCCACGCTCGGTCTGGGCCTCGACCTCGACGTGCTCGATCAGGTCAACGCGGACCGGTTCCTGCGGACCGGCGTGGCGATGACCGACGACGAGGTGGAACGAGCACGGTCGGCGGACGCCGTGCTGTTCGGCGCGGTGGGTGACCCGAAGGTGCCGGACCCGTCCTACGCCAGGGACGTGTTGCTGCGGCTCCGGTTCGAACTCGACCTGTACGTGAACCACCGGCCCGCCGCGCTGCTGGCGGATCGGCTGAGCCCCCTGCGTGATCCGGCCCTGCGAGCGCTCGACTGCGTCGTGGTCAGGGAGAACACCGAGGGCGCCTACGCAGGTGTGGGCGGGGTACTGCGGGAGCACACGCCTTACGAGCTGGCCCTCGATGGCGACATCAGTACGGCGTACGGCGTCACCAGGGTGCTGGAGTACGCCTTCGCGATCGCGCGTCGCTCCGTGTGCCTGGTGGACAAGGCGAACGCCGTGCCATTCGGGGGTGGGCTGTGGCAGCGACGTTGGTCGGAGGTCAGTGCGGCTCACCCGGACGTCGGGACCAGCCACCTGTACGTCGACGCGGCAGCGATGCGTCTCATCCAGGACCCGACGGCGTTCGACGTCATCGTGACGAACAACTCCTACGGCGACATCCTCAGCGACGTGACCGCCGCACTCGCGGGCGGTCCGGGCACGGCGGCGTCGGCGAACCTCAATCCGCGGCACGGCGTGGGGCTGTTCGAACCGGTACACGGCAGCGCACCCGACATCGCGGGAACCGGCAGGGCCAATCCGGTGGGGTCGGTGCTCTCGGCCGCGCTGCTGCTGGACCACCTCGGCCACGGCGCCGAGGCAGACGCGCTGCGCGCGGCGGTGCGAGCGACGGTCGCGGCAGGGACGTGCACGCCGGATCTGGGTGGTGAGTCGAGCACGAAAGAAGTGGGCGCGGCGATCACGGCGGAGGTCGGATGACGGGCACGGAGATCCAGCACGGCGAGCGCGATCTGGGAGACCCGGATCTGTATCTCACCGACTCCCGGTTCGACCGGTGGCGGGAGTGGGCCGAACGCGACGCCCTCGTATGGAGCGGGCCGGGGACGTCGCCGAGCGGCTTCTGGTCGGTGTTCTCTTACGAGGGGTGCAGGCAGGTGCTCGCTCCGGGCACGCCGTTCAGCTCCGAGTACGGGATGATGATCGGTTTCGACGCCTGGCACCCGGATCGGGCGGGCGGGCGCATGGTCGTCGTCAGCGACGGCGCCCACCACGCCCGGCTGCGCAAAGTCATGGGGCCGTTTCTGTCCCGAGGGAAGGCAGCCGAGTTGCTGGCGTTCGTTCGGCAGGAGGCGGCGGCGCTGCTGGAGTCCGCTCGTGAGCCGGGGACGGACGTGGCCGCGGTGCTGGCGCCGTCCCTGCCCGCGAGCGTCGTGTGCGAGATCCTGGGAGTCCCGCCCGAGGACCGCGGCATGATGGTCGAGCTGACCAACCACGCGTTCGCGGGCGCGGACAACACGTTCGACCGGATGACACCGGAAGAGGCGCACTCGGAGATCCTCTTCTACTGCCACGGGCTCATCGAGCGGCGACGCGTCGAGCGCGGCGACGACATCGTGAGTGTCATGCTCCACGACGAGGGCATGGACCCGGCCGAGGTCCTCATCAACTGCGACAACCTCCTCATCGGCGGTAACGAGACCACCCGGCACGCGATCGCGGGCCTGTTCCACGCACTCAGCACTCGGCCGGGTGCCCTTGACGAACTGCGTGCCGCGCCGGACATGACGCACCTCGCCACGGAGGAGGTCCTCCGCTGGACCTCGCCCGCGATGCACGTGTTGCGGACCGCCATCCAGGACGTCACCGTGCTCGGCACACGCGTCCCGAAGGGGATGCCGGTGGTGGCGTGGCTACCCGCGGCGAACCGCGACACGCGAGTGTTCGCCGACGCGGACGAGTTCGTGCCCACTCGCAGGCCGAACAAACATCTCGGGTTCGGCTACGGCCCGCATCACTGCCTCGGCGCGGCGCTCGCCCGACTGGAGATCAGCGCCTTTCTGGACGTGCTGGCGCAGCGGGTCGAGAGCGTGGCGCTGGCCGCGGAGCCGAGCCGCCTGCGCTCGAACCTCGTGCAGGGCTATCGGAACCTGCCGATCGACCTCAACTGGCGACAGACCACCAAGCGGTGAACGGGAGAGTGTGAAGGCGATGCGGGAGCAGCTCGCTGACCAGAACGTGCGCGGCGGTGTCGCCGACCTCTTCGAGACATGGGCCCGCCGGGCACCCGACGCGCCCGCGGTGCGAGGCGGTAACACCACGGTGCGCTACGCGGAGCTGGACGCGCGGGCGAACCGACTCGCGCGCATCCTGATCGAGCGCGGGATCGGGCGCGACGACATCGTCGCGCTGGCACTGCCGAAGTCGGTGGACGCGGTGGTGGCGACCGTGGCGGTGGCCAAGACGGGTGCCGCGTTCCTCCCGGTCGATCCGGACTACCCGGCCGAGCGCATCGCTTTCATGCTCGGTGACGCCGAGCCGGCGTCAATAGTCACCACGACGGCCGCCGCGAAGCGGTTGCCTCGCGGCGCGAAGTATCTCGCGCTCGACCGCGCCGCCCCCGACCTCGATGCGGCATCGCCCGAGCCGCCTGACGTGCGCAGGACCGTTTCGGACACCGCCTATGTCATCTACACCTCCGGGTCGTCCGGGACGCCGAAGGGCGTGCTCGTCAGTAACTCCGGCATCGCGAACCTGGTGCGCACGCAGGAGGAGCGCCTCGGTGCGGGCCCGGGTAGCCGGGTGTTGCAGTTCGCTCCGCTGAGCTTCGACGCGTCCGTGTGGGAGCTGTGCATGGGGCTGCTCACGGGCGGGACGCTGGTCGTGGAGCCCGCCGACGAGGTCCGGCCGGGTACGGCACTGGCGGACGCGGTGGCGTGGCACGACGTCACCCACCTCACCCTGCCGCCGTCGGCGCTCGCCGTGGTGCCCGGCGGGGCACTGGACTCGGTGCGGGTCCTCGTGGTCGCGGGCGAAGCCGTGCAGCCGGGACTGGTGGCCCAGTGGTCGCCGGGCCGAACGATGATCAATGCCTACGGCCCCACCGAATCGACGGTGTGCGCCACGATGAGTCCGCCACTGTCGGATGTCGACGGTGTGCCGATCGGATTCCCCGTGGACGGCACACGCGTGCATGTGCTCGACGAGACCCTGCGACCCGTCGACGCGGGCGAGCAGGGCGAGCTGTTCCTCGAGGGCACCGGCCTCGCCAGCGGATACCTCAACCGTCCGGCGCTGACGGCGCAGCGGTTCCTCCCGTCGCCCTTCGATCCCCGCGAGCGGCTCTACCGCACCGGCGACCTCGTGTCGATCCGACCCGACGGGGCGCTCGACTTCCACGGCCGGGCCGATGACCAGGTGAAGGTGCGCGGATTCCGGATCGAACCCGGTGAGGTCGAGGCGGCGCTGAGCCTGCATCCCGGGGTGACGCAGTCGGTGGTGGTGGCCAGAGCCGGCAGCCTGGTGGCCTACGTGGTGCCGTCCGGGGAGGGGTTGCGCGCGGCCGAGCTGCGGCGTGCGCTGAGCCAACGAGTCCCGGAACACCTGGTACCGACCAAGTTCGTGCTGCTCGACAACCTGCCGGTGACGGCAAGCGGCAAGGTCGACCGCGGGGCGCTGCCGGACCCCGATGCCGTCGTCACGTCCGGCAGGACCCCGCCCCGCGACGAAACCGAGCGCCGGATCGCCGCTATCTGGCAGGAGGTGCTGCGGATCGAGCGGGTGGGCGTCGAGGACAACTTCTTCGACATCGGCGGCGACTCGCTGTTGAACATCCAGGTCGTCGCTCGCATTCGTACCGCGTTCGGCGTCGACCTCTCGCCGAGGGCCGTGTTCGACAACCCGACTGTCGCGGGGCTCGCCGCGAGCCTCGATCTCGGAAGCGAGGTCGAGGCTGCGTCGCCCATCGCCGCGGTGCCGAGAAACGGAGCGCTGCCACTGTCGTTCGCGCAGCAGCGGTTGTGGTTCATGGACGAGTTCGAGCCGGGCAGCGCCGAGTACAACGTGTCGGCGGGCGTGCGGCTGACGGGCCCGCTGGACACGGCGGCCCTGCGCTCGGCGCTGGACTCGGTGGTCGACCGGCACGAGATTTTGCGCACGACGTTCGCCTCGGTGGAGGGGGTGGGCGTCCAGTTCGTGCGCGATTCCGCGCGGGCCTCGTGGTCGGTCGTCGACCTCTCGGCCACCGAGGACCCCGCCGCGGCGTCTGTCGACCTGGTTCGCGGTGAACTGCGGCGGCCTTTCGACCTCCGGGGCGGCCCGCCGGTACGCGCGGTGCTCGTCCGCCTGTCGGGCGAGGAGCACGCGCTGGTGCTGACGCTGCACCACATCGTGACGGACCGGTGGTCGATGAACGTGCTGACCCGCGAGCTGGTCGCCTGCTACGACGCGGCGGTCCGCGGCGAGGACGCCGCGCTGCCGGAGCCCGCGCTGCACTACGTCGACTACGCGGCATGGCAACGCGAGCACTTCACGCACGAGGCGCTCGCCGACGACCTCGCCTACTGGCGGGCGCAGCTCGGAGGGACGGAGCCGCTCGAACTGCCCCTTGACCGGCCACGGCCATCGGTGCGCACCTGGCACGGGGCCGCCGAGAGTTTCGAGGTCTCCGCCGAGGACCTGGCCAGGCTCAAGGATTTCTGCGGCGAGGCCGGGGTCACGTTGTTCATGACACTCGCGGCCGCGAGCCAGGTGCTGCTGTCGCGCTGGTCGGCCTCGGAGGACATCGCGCTGGGCACGGTCACCTCCGGTCGTGACCGGCCCGAGCTGGAGGAGCTCGTCGGCTTCTTCGTCAACACCATCGTGCTGCGGTCGAGAGTCGACGGAACACTGTCCTTCACCGACTTCGTCGACGCTGTGCGGGAGACCGTGCTCGATGGGTTCGCACACCAGCACGTGCCGTTCGAACTGGTCGTCGAGGAACTGGCACCCGAGCGCGACGCGGGGCGAACGCCGCTGGTGCAGGCGATGATGGTGCTGCACAACGCGTGGCTCGAAGACACCGAGCTGCGCAGCGGGCTGGCGCTCACCGAGTACGAGCTGCCACGGCTGACCACCATGTTCGACGTGACGTTCGAGTACGCCGAGCGAGACGGGCGGCTCGTCGGATGGATCGGCTACAACACGGACCTGTTCGACGACGACACGATCCGGCGCATGGCGGGTCACTTGGCGAGGCTGCTCAGCGCAATCGCGGCCGCGCCGGAGACGACGCTGTCGGAGTTGCCGTTGCTCGGCGAGGCGGAGTACCACCTGGTGACCGGGGAGTGGAACGACACCGCCGTGCCGTACCCGGCGCAGGCGTGCGTCCACGAACTGTTCGCCGAGCAGGTCGAGCGATACCCGGACCGCACGGCGGTGGTTTACGGCGACGAGACGTGGACCTACCGGGAGATCGACGACCGGGCCAACCGGGTCGCCCACCACCTGCTCTCCCTCGGCGCGGGCCCGGATCTGCCGGTGGCGGTGTGCGTACGGCGCGGTCCGCACCTGGTCACCGCCCTGCTCGGCATTCTCAAGGCCGGGGCGGCCTACCTGCCGCTGGACCCCGCGTATCCGGCTGAGCGGCTGGCGTTCCTGCTGTCCGACGCCGGAGCCCGGGTGGTGCTGGCCGAGGTGGAGACCGCGTTTGCTCTGCCCGAGGATTGTCGCGTCGTCACCGTGACCGACCCGGTGCTCGACGCGGAGAGCGACGTGGACCCGAAGGTCGCCGTGACGGCTGACGACCTCGCGTGCGTGCTGTACACGTCGGGCTCGACCGGCACGCCGAAGGGTGTCGCCCTGCCACACCGGGCGACGGTGCGCACGTTCTTCGGCACCGACTTCCTGGAGTTCGGGCCGGGCGAGGTGATTCCACAGTGCATGTCGGTGTCGTGGGACGGCATGGCACTGGAGCTCTGGGGAGCGCTGCTCCACGGCGGTACGTCCGTGCTGTATCCCGGTGAGCAGATCGAGGTGGAGCGACTCGCGGAGCTGATCGAGCTGCGGGGGGTGACGACTCTCTGCCTGCCGCAGAGCCTGTTCAACGTGCTCGTCGACCACGCACCCGGGGCGCTGACCCGCGTCCGGCAGGTGATCGTCGGGGGCGACGTCGCCTCGGGTCCCCACCTGGCGGCGGCTCGGCGGGCCAACCCGGACCTGCGGCTGGTGAACGGGTACGGGCCCGTGGAGAGCATGATCGTGGCGACTTGCCACGAGATCACGACGGCCGACTCGGCGTCCGTGCCCATTGGCAGACCCATCGCCAACACGCGGGCCTACGTGCTGGATCGGCAACTCGCCCCGGTGCCGGTCGGTGTTCCGGGCGAACTGTGCCTCGCGGGTGACGGCCTCGCGCGCGGCTACGTCGGCAGGCCCGAACTCACCGACGAGCGCTTCGTCGCCGCACCGTTCGACCCGAGCGAGCGGTTGTACCGGACCGGCGACCGCGTGCGGTGGACCGACGGGGGTGTGCTGGAGTTCCTCGGCCGGGTCGACGCGCAGCTCAAGATCCGTGGTTTCCGGGTGGAGCCCGCCGAGGTCGAGAACGCGCTGGTCGACCACCCCGGCGTCGCGGACGCAGTGGTGGTGTCGCGTGTCGACGGAGCCCTGCGCAGACTGGTCGGGTACGTGACGGCCACCGCCGCCGGGGCGGTCGAGCCCGGGAACCTGCGCGAGCACGTGCGGGCTCGGCTGCCGGAGTACCTGGTTCCCTCGGCCGTGCGGGTCCTCGACGCGTTTCCCGTCACGTCGAGCGGCAAGGTCGACCGGCGTGCCCTGTCGGAGCTGCCCGTGGAGATGTCCGAGGGGACCGGTTTCGTCGCCCCGCGCAACACCGTCGAGACACGGCTGGCCGAGGTGTGGGCCGAGGTCCTCGGCCTGAGCCGGATCGGGGTGCTCGACAACTTCTTCGAACTCGGCGGCGACTCCATCCTCAGCATGCAGGTGGTGGCGCGTGCCCGCAGGAACGGGCTGGTGGTGACGTCGAAGGACCTGTTCCTGCGCCAGACGATCGCGGCACTCGCGCCCGCTGTCCGTTCCGCGGATTCGGAGACGGACCCGGCGCAGTACTCCGACGTCGCACTCGGGCCCGCTGAGCTGACCCCGGTGCAGCGGTGGTTCTTCGAGACCTGCACCGCCTCGCCGTCGCACTACTCCATGTCGGTGCTGCTCGGCCTGCGCGACGGGGTGGACACCACGGTGCTGCGGGCGGCGATCGAGACGGTCGTGTCCCACCATGCCGCGTTGTCGACGCGGTTCAGCAGGACCGAGAGCGGATGGCGCCAGCAGATCACGGGTCAGCGCCGTGTTGTCGTGGAGACGGCGACCACGCTGGACGCGGAACGGGCGCAGGCGGCACTCGGGCTGGAGGACGGCCCGCTCGTCAGGGCGGTGATGGTGCGTGACGAGCAGCTGCTGCTGGTGATTCACCATCTCGTGGTCGACGGAATCTCGTGGCGCGTGCTGCTCACTGACCTCGCGACGGCCTACGGTCGGCTCGCCTCGGGCAGGCCGGTCGATCTCGGCCCCGAGACCACGTCGTTGCGGCGGTGGGCCGAGTTGCTGGCCGAGCACGCGCGATCGGGCGGCTTCGACGACGAGCGCGACTACTGGGACGCCGTCGGGACGGTGCCGGCCCTGCCGCGCGACTACGACGCGGGACAGCCCAACGAGGAGCGCTCGGCCCGGCGGGTGTCCGTGCGGCTGAGCGCCGCCGAGACCGACGCCTTGCTGCACCAGGTTCCCGCCGCCTACCGAACCCAGGTCAACGACGTGCTGGTGGCTGCCCTGAGCAGGGTCCTGGCTCGGTGGACGGGCGGTGAGCGGGTGCTGATCGCGATGGAGGGACACGGCAGGGAGGATCTCTTCCCCGGGGTCGATCTCTCTCGCACCGTCGGCTGGTTCACGTCGGTGTATCCGGTGCCGGTGACGGTGTCGCCCACCGCATCGGTCGGGGACCTGCTCAAGTCGGTCAAGCAGCAGCTGCGGGACGTTCCCCGGCGCGGTATCGGCTACGGCGCGCTGCGCCACCTCACCGACACACCGATCACCGCGGCCGAGCCCGAGGTGAGCTTCAACTACCTCGGGCAGTGGGATTCCGAGGCGAGCTCGCTGTTCACGAGCCGCACCTTCGACGTCGGCACGGATCGCGGGCCGCGCAATGCGAGGCCGTTCCTGCTGGACGTGGTCGGCTCGGTGGCCGAGGGCAGCCTCGAACTCGTCTGGGTGTACTCGGAGGAGGCGCACCGTGCCGACACGGTGCGGTCGCTGGCCGACGAGATGGCCGCCACCCTGCGCGCGATCATCGAGCACTGCGCCGAGCCCGACGCGAGTGGCCGGACGCCGTCGGACTTCCCGCTGGCGGTCGTGGACCAGCGCGCCGTGGACCGGCTGGTCGGTGACGGGCGCACTGTGGAGGACCTGTACCCGCTCACGCCCATCCAGTCGGGAATGCTGTTCCACTGGCTGGTGAACCCCGACGCCTATCTCGGCCAGCTCGCGTTCGTGCTGGACGGCGTCGACGACCCGGAACGCCTGGCGCACGCCTGGCGGACCGTGGTCGACCGGACCCCGGTGCTGCGGACGTCACTGGCGTGGGAGGGCGTTGCCGAACCGGTGCAGCTCGTGCACGCCGAGGTCGAGCTTCCGGTGACCCACCTGGACTGGACAGGCATGTCGGAGTCCGCCTTCCACCAGGCCGCCGAGCAGTACCTCGCGGCCGACCGCGCCACGGGCATGGACCTGACGCGGGCACCGCTGACCAGACTGACGATCGCGAAGCTGTCCCGTGACGCCGTGTGGGTTCACTGCGCCTCGCACCATCTGCTCCTGGACGGGTGGAGCCTGTTCCAGGTGTTGGTCGAGACGTTCGCCGTCCACGCCGGGGTCCCGGTCACCGAGCTGACACCCCGGCAGCCGTTCCGGTACTACCTCGGCTGGCTGGCTGACCAGGACGTGGAACGGGCGAAGGCGTACTGGCGCGGAGTGCTCGCGGGAATGGAAAGCCCGACCCCGCTGCCGTACGACCGTCCCCAACCGGACGCCCATCGCGCGAGGGCGGCGGCCCGCGCCGACGTGCGTATGTCTATCCAGGACACGGTGCGGCTGGCCGAGTTCGCGAGGGAACACCATCTCACGATCAACTCGGTAGTGCAGGGAGCATGGGCGCTGCTGCTGTCGCGTTACTCCGGTGACCGGGACGTCTGCTTCGGGACCACCGTCGCGGGCAGGCCCGCCGACCTCCCCGGTGCCGAGACCATCATCGGGATCTTCATCAACACCCTGCCCGCTCGCGTCAGCGTCGAGCTGGACCGCAACGTCTCGGACTGGTTGCGCGACATCCAGGCTGGTCAGGTCGAGGGACGGGAACACGAGTTCGTCGCGTTGTCCGACCTGCGGGCACAGAGCGCGCTGCCGGACGGGGCCGCACTGTTCGACAGCATCGTGGTCTTCGAGAACTATCCGGTCGACGACAACGCCGCGGCCGAGCACGGACTGCGGCTGCGGGACATGCGCACGGTCGAGGTGGGCACCTATCCGCTCAATCTGATCGTATACGCGGGCGACGAGCTGTCGTGCACCCTCGTCTACGACGACACCCGGTTCGACGCGGCCACCGTCGAGCGGCTGGGCAATCACCTGCTCACGGTGCTCGACGGTCTCGTGACCGATGGCGGACGTCCGGTGGCCGACGTACCCGCCGTGGACGCCGCCGAGTACGACCGGATCACGGCGGAGTGGAACCGGACCGCCGTCGCCTACCCCCGCGACCGCTGTGTGCACGAGGTGTTCGAGGACGAGGTCCGCCGGGCACCCGACGCGCCCGCGCTGGTGTTCGGCGACACGACACTGACCTATCGGGAACTCGACGAGCGGGCCGATCGGCTGGCGCACCATCTCAGAACCCTGGGGGTCGGCCGCGGCACGCCCGTCGGCCTCTGCGTCGAGCGCGGTATCGAACTCATCGTGGGCATTCTGGGTGTGCTCAAGGCCGGCGGGGCCTACGTGCCGCTGGACCCGAACTACCCGGCCGAGCGCCTGTCGTTCATGCTCACCGACACCGCGGCCCCGGTGGTGCTCACGCTCGCCGACTACGCCGACCGGCTGCCCGATACCGGGGCGAGGCTGGTGTGGCTCGACGAGGAGTTGCCCGCGTACCCCTCAGGGCCACCTGACACCGGGGCCACCCCCGAAGATCCGGTGTACGTGATGTACACCTCCGGCTCCACGGGTACCCCGAGGGGCGCGCGGGTGCGGCACCGTGGTGTGGTCCGGCTCGTCAAGCCCGGCGACTACTGCCCGGTGGGGCCGGGCGACGTCGGAGCGCACTGCGCGTCGATCTCCTTCGACGCCTCGACGTTCGAGATCTGGAACGTGCTGCTGGGCGGTGGCTGCCTGGCGCTGTACCCGCCGGAGACGCTCACCGTCGACGGGCTCGCCGCCTTCGTGTCCCGGCACGGTGTCACCACTCTGGTGCTGCCGACCGGCATGTTCCACGAGGTCGTCGACGCCGACGTCGGCGCGCTGCACGGGGTCGAGCAGCTCGTCGTCGGTGGCGACGTGCTCTCGCCTTCGCACTGTGCCAAGCTCGCCGAGCAGGTGCCCGAGCTACAGGTGATCAACGTGTACGGGCCTACCGAATGCACGTCCATCACCACGGTGCACCGGGTGGCCCACGGCGACTGCACAGCGGATCGCACCTTGCCCATCGGCGGCCCCATCGCCAACACGAAGGTCTACGTCCTCGACGAGACACGTTCCCTCGTTCCGGTCGGCGCACCGGGGGAGATCTACATCGGGGGTGACGGGGTGGGAGCGGGCTACGTCAACCGTCCCGATCTCAACGCGGAACGGTTCGTTCCCAGTCCCTTCGACCCCGGGGACGTGCTCTACCGCACCGGCGACCGCGCGCGTTGGCGCTCGGACGGCACTCTCGACTTCCTCGGCCGGGTCGACACTCAGGTGAAGATCCGGGGTTTCCGCGTCGAGCCCGGTGAGATCGAGGCCGCTCTGCGGACGTATCCGAACCTCGGCGAGGTGGCCGTGGTGCCCGTCGAGGACGGCACCGGAATCCGGCGGCTCGCCGCGTACCTCGTCCCCGACGGCGCGGAGCCAGACCTCGCCGACGTACGGGCCCACCTGCGGAGCAGGGTGCCCGAGCACATGGTCCCTTCGAGTTTCACGGTCCTCGGCCAGCTCCCGCTGACCGCCAACGGCAAGGTGGACCGTCGGGCGCTGCCGGATCCGTCGGGGCGCGTGGCCGACAGCACGCCCTTCGAGCCGCCCAGGACCGCCACCGAGGAAAGCCTGGCCGCGCTCTGGGCCGAGCTGCTGCGGGTGGCCGACGTCGGCGCGCAGAGCGATTTCTTCGCTCTGGGTGGCGACTCGATCCTGTCGATCAGAGCGGTGTCCAGGGTGCGCGAGACCTTCGGGATCGACCTGTCGCCCCGCGACCTGTTCGACCACCCGACCGTGCGCGGCCTCGCCGAACTCGTCGAGGAGCGCGTTCTGACCGAGCTAGAACAGCTGTCATCGGGGGAGTGAGTACATGTCCCTGTCACGGGAGCAACGGATCGCGGCGCTGCCCGAGCACGTCCGTGCCATGCTCGACGCGCGGCTCGCGGGCCGGGCCGAGCTGCCGGACGAGGACCGGATACCCACGGTGTCCCGGCAGGAGCCGCTCCCGCTGTCCTTCGCCCAGCAGCGGTTGTGGTTTCTGCACCAGTACGAGCCGGACGGCATCGAGTACAACGCCTCGGTGGGGCTGCGCCTCGCCGGGACGTTGGACCGCGGCGCGCTGTCCCACGCCGTCACCGGCCTCGTCGCCCGGCACGAGGCGCTGCGCACCACGTTCGACACCGTCGACGGGATCGGCGTGCAGCGGGTCGCGGAGCCCGCCGACGTGCCCGTGCGGCTGACCGATCTCTCCGACGTCGATGACCAGGCCGCCGAACTGGATCGGCTGGCTCGAGCGGAGGCGGCGCGGCCGTTCGACCTGTACACCGGGCCGGTCGTCCGGTTCTCCTTGTGGCGATTGTCTGCGACGGAGCACGTGTTCGTGGTCAGCGTGCACCACGTCGTCACCGACGGCTGGTCGATGGGTGTGCTGCTGCGTGACTTCGCGGCGCTGTACGGGGCGGCCGCGCGCGGACGGACTCCGAAGCTGCCGCCCCTGCCCGTCCAACCCGCCGACGTCGCGGTGTGGCAGCGGGAGCGGTTCACCGACGACGCGCTGGCCGACGACCTCGCGTACTGGCGCGAGCGGCTGGCGGGCATCACTCCACTGGAGCTGCCGACCGACCGAGGGCGCCCCGCGATCCGCACCACCAACGGCGCGTTGCACGTCACCCGCGTTCCGGCCGAGGTCGCGAACGGGCTCACGGCGCTGTGCAGGGAGCGCGGCGCGACACTGTTCATGCTCGTCGTCGCCGCCACCAGCGCGCTGCTCTCCCGCTGGAGCGGAAACCACGACATCGCGCTCGGCGCGATCTCCACCGGTCGAGCCAGGCCGGAGCTGGAGCACGTGGTGGGCGACTTCACCAACACGCTCGTGCTGCGGTCGGCCCCGCAGGGCGCTTTCGACTCCTACCTCGCCGAGGTCAAGCAAACGGTCCTTGGCGCGTTCGCCCATCAGGACATGCCGTTCGACCACCTCGTCGACCGGCTGGCGCCGGAACGTGACCCGAGTCAGACGCCGCTCGTGCAGGCGCTGATCGTGCTGCAGAACACCGGGATGGCGTTACCGGATCTGCCGGACCTGCGGGTCTCCGAGTTCCGTATGCCGTGCCTCGCGGCGGCGTTCGACATCACGTTCGACTTCGCCGAGCGAGACGGCGGAATCGACCTCTCCGTCGAGTACAACACCGACTTGTTCGACCTGGACACCGTCGAGCGGCTGGCCGAGGGGCTCACTCTGCTGCTGCAGCGGGTCGCGGTCGCGCCCAGCGAGACGGTGGAGGCGCTGCCGATCCTGACGGAGACCGACCGCGCGCGGCTGCTCGACTGGAACGACACTACCGTGCCACGCCCGCCCGACGACCCGATCCAGTCCCTGTTCGAGGCGTCGGTCGACCGGACTCCCGACGCCGTCGCGGTGCGGTGCGGGGACACGGCGCTGACTTTCCGGGAACTCGACGAGCGCGCGAACCGGTTGGCCCACCGGCTGCGGGAGTGCGGGGTCGGTCCCGAGATCCTGGTCGGCGTCTTCGTGGAACGGGACGTGCCCGCCGTCGTGGCGATCCTCGCCGTGCTCAAGGCGGGCGGTGCCTACCTGCCGCTGGACCCGGCGTTCCCGGCCGACCGCCTGACCTTCATGCTCGAGGACAGCGCGGTGCCGATCGTGCTCACGCAGCAGACGGTGGCGGAACTGCTGCCGCCCGCCAACGCCAGAGTGGTACTGGTCGACGACGACCTCTCGGACCAACCGTCGTCGCGTCCCGACTGTCACGGGATCTCCGACAACCTGGCGTACGCGATCTACACCTCCGGGTCGACGGGGACGCCGAAGGGCGTGCTGATCGAGCACCGGAACCTGCGCTATATCGCCCACGCCTGGGATGCGTACTACGGGCTCAGCTCGTCGCCACCGCGCTTCGCCTCGGTGTCGAGTCTGTCGGTGGACCTGTTCTTCGCCGACATGCTCCGGTCCCTGTTCTTCGGCGGCACCTTCGTGATCTGCCCCCGGGACGTGGTCACCGATCCACCGGCGCTGCTCGACCTGCTCGAGAGCACCGGCGCGACGGCGCTGGAACTGGTGCCCTCGCTGCTGCGAACTCTGGTCCAGGAGGTGCGTTTCCGGGGGACCGCTTTCCCGCCCCTGGACATCCTGTCGGTCGGGTCGGAAGGCTGGCGGGCCGCCGACTGCCTCGATCTGCTCGACGTGCTGGACGAGCGTACCCGCGTGGTCAACGCCTACGGCGGCACCGAGGCCACCGTGGACTCCACCGTGTTCGAGCCGTCGCGAGACAACCTCGCCGGGGCCGCGATCGTGCCGGTCGGGCGTCCGCTCGCGAACACCAGGGTCTACGTCGTCGACGAGCAACTCCGGCCTGTACCGGTGGGCGTCGCGGGGGAGTTGTGTATCGCGGGCGACGGGCTCGCGCGCGGCTACCTGAACCGGCCCGACCTGACGGCGGAGCGGTTCGTGCGAGTGCGGTCCGTGCCCGAGCGTCGGCTGTACCGGACCGGTGACCGCTGCCGCAGGTTGGCCGACGGCACGGTGGAGTTCCTCGGCAGGGTCGACGACCAGGTCAAGATCCGCGGTTTCCGGGTCGAGCCGGGCGAGGTCGAAGCGCTGCTGTCGACCCACGAATCGGTGCGGGAGTGCGTCGTGGTCGCCGACGCGACGACGGGGCGCAACCGGCTCGCGGCGTACGTGGTGGGTGACGAACCGGACCCCACCGCCCTCCGGGCTTTCCTCGGCGCGGAACTGCCCGCCTACATGGTGCCCTCCGCCTTCGTCGTGCTCGACCGACTGCCGCTGACTCCGGCGGGCACGGTCGATCGCAGGGCGCTGCCCGCTCCGCACGCGGGAGCGGGCACGACCGGTTTCGTGGCCCCGAGCACACCGGTGGAGACACAGTTGGCCACGATCTGGGCCTCGGTCCTCGGCGTGGAGAACGTCGGGGTGCTGGACAACTTCTTCGAACTCGGCGGCGACTCCATCCTGAGCATCCAGATGGTCGCGCAGGCGCGCAGGGCGGGCCTGCGCCTGTCGTCGAAGGACGTGTTCGTCCGCCAGACCATCCGCTCGCTGGCCGTGCACGTGGGGTCCGGCCCCGCGCCCGAGGCGGTGACGGAGCAGCGCACCGAACCCGGCCCTGTCGTGTTGACGCCCGTGCAGCGCTGGTTCTTCGACACCTACACCGTCGCTCCCTGGCACTACACCATGTCGGTGCTGCTCGACGTGGCCGACGGCATCGACCACACCGCCCTGCGCGATGCCTTCCACGCGGTCGTCGCGCACCACGACGCGCTCGAACTGCGCTACGAGCACACCGCCGAGGGGTGGCGGCAGGCCGTTCCGCGTGAGCGGCAGCGCACAGCCACGTTCGAGACCGTGGCCGCGACGACCGAGGAGGTCGACACGATCGCGCGCGAGGCGCAGGCAGGTCTCGACCTCGCGAACGGGCCACTCGTGCGCGCGGTGTTGCTGCGGCTCGACACCGGCCGTACCCAGCTGTTCCTCACGATCCACCATCTGGTCGTCGACGGGGTGTCCTGGCGCATCCTGCTGTCCGACCTGGACGCCGCCTACCACCGGATCGTCGCGGGCGCCGAGGTCGACCTCGGTGAACGGACGACCTCGTTCCAGTACTGGGCGCGGCGGCTCGCCGAGTACGTGCGCGCGGGCGGTTTCGACGACGAGCTGCCGTACTGGTCGCGGCTCGACGAGTTCGATCCTCGCCTGCCGGTCGACGCGCACGGTCCGAACCGCGCCGCGGCCGTCGACTCGGTGTCGGTCGGCTTGGACGCCGACACCACCGAGGCGTTGCTGACCCAGGCTCCGAGCGCGTACCGCACGCAGGTCAACGATCTGCTGGTCAGCGCACTGGCCGTGGTGCTGGCGCGGTGGACGGGCCGAGACCGGCTGCTGATCGGCATGGAGGGGCACGGTCGCGAGGACCTGT
The DNA here is from genome assembly GCF_005862235.1 of Saccharomonospora piscinae. GTDB lineage: Bacteria > Actinomycetota > Actinomycetes > Mycobacteriales > Pseudonocardiaceae > Saccharomonospora > Saccharomonospora piscinae. The sequence goes on from NZ_VCEK01000005.1 coordinate 80,964, forward strand.
TCGACGAGATCGACCTGTCGCGCACGGTGGGCTGGTTCACCACCCACTTCCCCGTCCCGCTGACCGTCGCGGCCGACGGCGACCCGGGCGTGCTGATCAAGTCGGTGAAGGAGCAGCTGCGCGGTGTGCCTCGCCGGGGCATCGGGTACGACGCCCTGCGTTACCTGGCCGAGCCGACGAGCCCGCTGGCCGACCAGGCGCAACCGCAGCTCAGCTTCAACTACCTCGGGCAGTGGGAGACCGGAACCGCCGGTGCCCTGTTCGAGGGCAGGCACGTGGGCGTGGGTGCCGACCACAGCAGGGATGACCACCGGCAGTACTTACTGGACGTCGCCTGCAGTGTGGAGCGGGGCCGGTTGGAGTTCGTGTGGTTGTACTCCACCGAGATTCACCGGCGGTCCACGATCCGCCGCCTCGCGGAAGAGGTGGTCGCGGCACTGGCCGAACTCGTCGACCACTGCCTGCTGCCGGGCACGGGCGGGGCCACGCCGTCCGACTTCCCGCTGGCGCGACTCGACCAGGCCGCGGTGGAGCGCCTCGCCGACGACGAGGTCGAGGACCTGTACCCGCTCACGCCGACCCAGGCCGGCATGCTCTTCCACTCGCTGATGAACAGCGATTCCGGGGTGTACGTCGACCAGATGTCCTTCGTGCTCGACGGAGCGGACGAGCCCACGAGAGTGGGGGCGGCGTGGCAGGCCGTCGTCGACGACACACCCATCCTGCGCAGCTCGTTCCGGTGGGAGGGGCTGCCCGAGCCGATGCAGGTGGTGCACCGGTCGGCCCGTGTCCCGACCGTCTACTTCGACTGGTCCGGGTTGCCCGCCGACGAGCAGGAGGCACGGGCCCGCGACTATCTCGACCGGGAGCGCGCACGTGGGATGGCGCTCGACGAGGCGCCGCTGCTGCGGCTCGCCGTGGCCAGGATCTCCACCACCAGCGTGCGAGTGCTGCGTACGTCGCACCATCTGCTGCTCGACGGCTGGAGCACCTTCCACGTGCTGGGCGACCTGGTCCGCCACCACGACGCGCTGCGAGGCGCGAGCTCGGCCACCCCACCGCGCCGACCACCGTTTCGCGACTACGTGGCTTGGCTGCGGGACCGCGACCACACCTTGGCCGAGGCGTACTGGCGCGACAGGCTGGCCGGACTCGACACGACGACGCCCCTTCCGTTCGACCGCCCGCCCGCGATCTCGCACGCTTCGGAGGCGACGGCTTCGGTCACCGTGCCCTTCCCGCCCGGCGCGCTGCGGGCGCTGGCCGACTTCGCGCGGGAACACCGCGTCACGGTGAACACGGTCACGCAGGGCGCATGGGCGCTGCTGCTGTCGCGGTACTCGGGCGAGCGAGATGTCTGCTTCGGCGCCACGGTGTCGGGCAGGCCCGCCGATCTCGCGGGGGCGGACGACATCGTCGGCATGTTCATCAACACGGTCCCGGTGCGCGTGAGGATCGACCCGGAACACGGGCTCGCCGACTGGTTGCGGGCGCTTCAGCCGGAGCACGCGGCCTCCCGCGAACACGAGTTCGTGTCGCTGCCCGACCTCGCGGCTCTCAGCGACCTGCCGGGCGGCAGCGACCTGTTCGACAGCATCGTGGTGTTCGAGAACTTCCCGGCGGAGACCAGGACCGCGGCCGATGGCGGGGTCCGGCTGGACACCGTGGAGGGCGTCGAGAGCACGAGTTACCCGCTCAACCTGCTCGCGTACCCGGGCGAGGACCTGGCCATGATGCTCACCTACGATCCCGGGCTGTTCGACGCGGAGACCGTGGAGAACCTGGCAGAGCACCTTGCGCTGCTGCTCGACGCGTTCCCGCGCGTGGCGGAGGGAAAGCTCGGCGACCTGCCCTCCGCCACACCGCGCGAGCTGCGAGAGCTCGCGCGGTGGAACGACACCGACCACCCGGTGCGGCCGGCCACGCTCGTCAACGCATTCGAGGCACAGGTCGACCGGACACCCGACGCGACCGCCGTGGTCGCCGGGGACACCGCGCTGACCTACCGGGAGCTGGACGCCTGGGCCAACCGGTTCGCGCACGCGCTGCTCGCCGAGGGCCTCACCGCGGACGGCACCGCGGCCGTGTTGCTGCCCCGCGGGGTCGAGCAGGTCGTGGCGCTGTACGCGATCCTCAAGACGGGTGCGGCGTACCTCCCGGTCGAGGTGGACCTGCCCGATGAGCGGATCGACTTCATGCTGTCCGACGCGAACCCGTCGGTGGTGGTGACCGACCTGCCGCCGCGGCCGACGTGGCCGCCCGCCGTGCGGGTGGTCGAGTGCCGGGAGTACGCGGCAGAGCGACCGAAGACTCCGGTGGCCGACACCGCGGCGGCCTACGTGATCTACACCTCCGGATCGACCGGCCGGCCCAAGGGCGTCGTCGTCCCGCATCGCGGCATCGTGAACCGGTTGGCGTGGATGCAGGCCGAGTTCGGGATCGGGCCGGACGATCGAGTGCTCCAGAAGACACCCGCGAGCTTCGACGTGTCGGTGTGGGAGTTCTTCTGGCCGTTGCAGGTCGGCGCCACGCTGGTCGTGGCACGGCCGGATGGCCATCGCGACCCGGCGTACCTCGCATCGCTGATCGAGCGCGAGTCGGTCACGACCGTCCACTTCGTCCCGAGCATGCTGCGGGCCTTCCTCGCCGAACCGGCGATCCGGCGGTGTTCGAGCCTGCGGCGGGTGATATGCAGTGGTGAGGCGCTGCCAGCCGAGTTGTGGCGACGATTCCGCGAGGTCCTCGACGCGCCGCTCTACAACCTGTACGGCCCCACCGAGGCGTCGGTGGACGTCACTTACCATCGGTGCGCACCCGGCGACGTGGGTGCCACAGTGCCGATCGGCAGGCCGGTGTGGAACACCCAGGTCCATGTGCTCGGCGCCGACCTGCGGCCGGTCCCCGTGGGGGCGAAGGGCGAGCTCTACCTCGGCGGGGTCCAGTTGGCGCGGGGCTACCTCAACCGCCCTGAGCTGACTGCCGAGCGCTTCGTCGGTACCGGTCCCTCTCGCCTCTACCGCACCGGCGACTTGGCCCGATGGCGTCGCGACGGCACGCTGGAGTATCTCGGCCGTGTCGACGACCAGGTGAAGATTCGCGGGTTCAGGGTCGAGCCCGGCGAGATCGAGGCCGTGCTGACCCAGCACCCCGATGTCTCGGCGGCGGCCGTGGTGACCGGCGGCGAGAGCGACAGGCTCGTCGCCTACCTCACGCCCGCCCGCGCGGACGGCGTCGACGTCGCCGCCGTCCGCGCGGCGCTGGCGGCACGGGTTCCCGACCACATGGTGCCCGCCTCTTTCGTTCCGCTCGACGAGCTGCCACTCACCACCAGCGGCAAGCTCGACCGCAGGGCCCTGCCGGAGCCCGTGCTGTCGCCGGTGTCGTCCACTGCTCCCCGGACGCCTGCCGAGCGGAAGCTCGCCGGGATCTGGGCGGAGAACCTGGGGTTCGACGCCGTGGGCGCGGACGACGATTTCTTCGCGCTCGGCGGTGACTCCATTCGCTCGATCGGGCTCGCGGCCCGGATCGGGGACGAGTTCGGCGTCCGCGTCTCGCCACGCGACGTGTTCGAGGCACCCACGGTGGCGCGGATGGCGGAGGTCGTCACGGCCCGCAGCGGCTCGCTGCCCGACGCGATCCCGGTCTCGCGGCTGACCGGGCCGCTGCCGCTGTCCTTCGCACAGCAGCGCCTCTGGTTCCTCTACAACCTCGCCCCGGACAGTCCCGAGTACAACGTCTCGTCGGGGCTCCGCCTCACCGGCCGACTCGATGTCGCTGCCCTGCGGGTGGCTCTCACAGCGCTCGTCGAGCGCCACGAAGTCCTGCGAACGACCTACTTGCCGTCCGACGGTGGCGGAGCACAGGTGGTGGGCGAGGCCGCGGCGCCCGAGTTCCGGGTGGTCGCCGTCGCGGGCGAGGACCAGGTCCGGGACCACGTGCGGGCGGAAGCCGCCCGGCCGTTCGACCTGCTGGGCGGGCCGGTGCTGCGGGCGCTGCTGCTGCGCGTCGCCGACGACGAGCACGTGCTGGTGTTGAGCATGCACCACATCGCCACCGACGGCTGGTCGCTCGGGGTGCTCACGCGGGAACTCACCGCCCTCTACCGCGGTGACACGCTGCCTCGGCCCCGGCTGCGGTACGGCGATGTCGCCGTGTGGCAACGCTCGGGTCGCGGTGCGGAGGTGCTGGAGGACGACCTGGAGTTCTGGCGAACGGAGTTGGCCGGGGTGCGGCCACTGGACCTGCCCACGGACCGCCTGCGTTCTCCGGTGAAGACCCACTCGGGAGCGCTGTGCGAGAGCAGCCTGCCAGCCGGGGCACTCGCCGGGTTGAAAGGCCTGTGCGCCGGCCAGGGGACCACGCTGTTCGTCGCGCTGGCCGCAGCCACCCAGGCGGTGCTGTGGCGCTGGTCGGGCTCCAGCGACGTCGTGCTCGGCACGGTCACCTCTGGCCGCGACCGGCCCGAGGTCTCCGACGTCGTCGGCTTCTTCGTCAACACCGTGGTGCTGCGCACCCGGGTCGACGACACCGACTCGTTCACCGACCTGGTGGCCGGGGTCGCCGAGACCGTGTCGCGGACGTTCGCCCATCAGAACGTGCCCTTCGAACGGCTGGTCGACGAACTCGACATCCCTCGCGACCCGAGCCGGACACCGCTGATCGAGGTCATGCTGGTGCTGCAGAACGCTCCGGTGGTCCCTCCCGAACTGCCCGGAGTGACGGTGACGGAGTATCCGGTGCCGTCCGTGGCGACCCAGTTCGACCTGAACGTCCACTGTGCCGAGCGAGCCGGAGAACTGGACGTCCTGCTGGAGTACAACCCGGACCTGTTCGACCGGCCGAGCGCCGAGGCGCTCCTCGACCAGCTCATCACCCTGCTCATCAGAGTGAGCTCGCGGCCCGACCGGCCGGTCGCCGCGCTGACCGCGCCCGACCCCGAGCCCAGCACCGTTGCGGTTCCGACCGGCACCTCGGGTACGTCCGCCGAGTCGGTTACGGAACTGGTGCGGCACTGGGCCGCGCGGAGCCCGGACGCCGTGGCCCTCCGCCACGACGACACCGTGCTCACCTACGCGGAACTGGATCGCAGGGCCGACGTCGTGGCGGACGAGTTGGCCGCCTCGGGATTGCGGCCCGGCTCCGTCGCCGACGTCGGGCTCGAACCGGGTATCGACCAGGTCGTCGCCCTCCTCGCGGTACTCAGGGCGGGCGCGGCCTACCGTGTGGTGGCCGGTGACGGGAAGGTCACGGTGTCCGGCGAGGAGGTACCCCACGGCACCGCGTGCGTGGTGGAGGGCTCCGTACCGGTCGGCCACGACGCGTTGAGCCGATCACTGTGGGGCGCGCTCGTCGAGTTCGATGTGGGGCCGCGGGACGTCTGGTCCTACCGGCACTCGGCAGCGGCCGACACCTCGCTGTGGGAGCTGTGGGCGCCCCTTGCCGCAGGCGGAGGGCTGGTCATCGGGGAACCGACCGACGAGGTCACGATTCTGTGTCTCACCGCCACCGAGTTGCGGGCACTGACCCGCGAGGGGAGTCGGCCTCCACACCGTCTGCGGCTGCTCATCGGCTACGGGCCGGTGCACGAGGTGCCCTGGGACGTGCGCGCCGTGTCGGTCTTCTCGTCCGCTCGGACGGCGGGTGGGGCACTGCGCGGCGACGTGCGTCCCGGTGCGGCCCGCCGGGTCCGGCTCGGGACACCGCTGCCCGGCCGAACGGTCCGCGTCCTCGACGAGCGGGGCGGCGCGGTCCCCGTGGGAGCGCCCGGGTGGCTCTGGGTGGACGGTACGGAGGTGGGCGTCCGCGCCAGACGCACTCCCGACGGCGCGGTCGAGGACCTGGGGCCCGCGACGCGGTTGCGGGGCTTCGATGTCGATCCGGCGGCCGTGGAGGCAGTGCTGTGCGACCGTGCCGACGTCAGTGACGCGAGCGTGGTCACCGTGGCCGATCGCCTGGTCGCCTACGCCGTGCCCGCGCCGGGCGCGACCGGGGGCGGCCTGACCGAACATGTGACACAGCGGCTTCCCGGCTATCTCGTTCCCTCGGAGGTCCGTCTCGTCGAGGCGTTGCCGCGGGCGCGGGATGGCCGCGTGGACACCGCCGCGCTGCGAACACTGGCGGAGCGCGCCGAGCCGGCCGACAGCGCCGTCGCACCGCGTACCGGGTTGGAGCGCGAACTCGCTGAGATCTTCGCGGCAGTGCTCGGCGTACGCGGGGTCGGCGTGCACGACAACTTCTTCGACCTCGGCGGCGAGTCCATCAAGGTCATGCAGGTCGTGGCGCGCATCAGAGCCACAGGGCGGCAGGTCGCGGCCCGCGACGTCCTGCTTCGCCAGACCGTCGCCGCTCTCGCCGCGCTTCTGGACGAGCAGCCGGCCCCCACGGACGCCGGGCTTGCGGGTCGCTCGGCGGACGTCACCGGAACGGTCGAACTCACCCCGGTGCAGCACTGGTTCTTCGAGAGCCATCCGATCGATCCGGACCACTTCAGTATGTCGGTGCTGCTGGAACTCGCCTCCCCGGTCGACGAGGACGCGTTGCGCACGGCGGTGGCAGCCCTGCGGCGGCAGCACGACGCTCTTCGTACGACCTTCGCGTGGGAAAACGGCCGGTGGCACCAGCACGGGGAACCGGACACGGGCGAACTCGCACTCGACCGGGTGGAGGCGGGCGGTCCGGACGAGATCGACAAGGTCGCCCGTCGGACGCAGGAGTCCCTGCGGCTGAGTGGCCCGCTGTTCCGGCCGGTGCTGTTGGTGCGAGACGACGCGGCGACCCACCTGTTGCTCGTGATCCACCACCTCGTGGTCGACGCGGTGTCCTGGGACATCCTGCTCGGCGACCTCGAACGGGCCTACGCCAGGGCGAGTGCGGGCGAGCCGGTGGAGCTGGGGCCGAAGAGCACCCCGTTCCGGGACTGGGCGCGACACCTGCGGGAAAGAGCGGACGCGGGCGACTGGGACGACGAGATCGAGCGGTGGTCCACTTTTGCGGGCACGGCGCTGCCAGCGGATCTCGACGGCGAGCACACGGGGGCCAGCGCCGCCGAGGTGAGCGCCGAACTGGACGCCGAGACGACGTACACGTTGCTGCGCCGGGTGCCCGGCAGGTACCGGGCGAGAGTCGACGACGTGCTCGTCGCGGCGCTCGCCGCCGTCCTGGCCGGTTGGATCGGCGGGCGGCGGGTCACCATCGGCATGGAGGGCCACGGCCGCGAGGACATCGCCGATGACCTCGACCTGTCCCGAACGGTCGGCTGGTTCACCACCATCTACCCGGTGGAGCTGAGCCTGCCCGCGACCGACGCTCCGGCCGCGCTGGTCCGTGCCGTCAAACGACAGCTCCGAGCGGTTCCGCAGCGCGGGCTGGGATACGGCGTGCTCCGGTATCTCGCGGAGTCGGTGCCGGATGCCGCACCGCAGGTGTTGTTCAACTACCTCGGCGAGTGGGTCGACGACGGTGAGTCGGCCCTGGTGCGCAGGAAGATCTTCGACGTCGGCCGGGACGACAGTCCGGACGAGCGCAGACCCTTCCCCCTGGAGGTCGTCGGCAGTGTCGTGGAGGGGCGCTTGCGGCTTTCGTGGATCCATTCGTCCTCGGTGCACCGCGCGGAGACCGTCCGACGGCTGGCGATGGACATGATCGATGTGCTGCGGCGGATCGCGCACGACGGCGCGCGCGACACAGAGGGGAAGCGTGAATGAAGACGAAGACCGCGACTCGACGGAAGTTCCCTCCACTGTCGCGCAACCGCAACTACATCCTGCTGTGGAGCAGCCAGACGCTGTCGGAACTCGGGATGTCGGCCTCGACGGTGGCGTTCCCCTTGCTGGTGCTGGCGACCACCGGCTCGGCGGTGGCGGCGGGGCTGGTCGGGTTCGCCAACGGGGCCGCCAGGTTCGCCACGGGAGTGTTCGCGGGTGCTCTGGTGGACCGCTGGGATCGCAAGCGAGTGCTGGTCACCTGCGAACTGACCCGGGCGGTGGCGTTCGTCGGGCTGGTGGTCGCGATCGCGACGGGGCAGGCTTCCGTCCCGTTGATTCTGCTGGTCGCGGTCATCGAGGGCGCGTTCGCCACCCTGTTCGCGCCCGCCGAGGAGACCACGCTGCCGAAACTGGTCTCGGAGAAGCAACTGCCCTCGGCGGTGGCGGGCATCACGGCCCGCGCCTATCTCGGCGCCACCGCGGGCCCGGCACTGGGCGGTTTCCTGTTCGGGCTGAACCGGATCTTCCCCTTCGTCCTCGACGCCCTCACGTACGTGGTGTCGACCATCGCCGTGGCGTTCATTCGCGTGCCCAGGCAGGAGAAGAAGGTGCGCAAGCCGCTGCGCGACATCCTGCCCGCCACACGAGACGGCCTGGTCTGGGTGTGGCGGCAGCCGTCGATCCGAGTCACGTTCCTGTGCCAGGTCGCGATCAGCTTCGTGTTCGCCACGCTCCTCTTCCTCGTCATCGTGTTGGCGAACGAGCAGGGTGTCGCTCCGGGCGAGGTGGGACTGATCGCCACGATACTGGGCGTCGGTGGCCTCGCTGGCGCTTTCGTCGCGTCGCCGATGCAGGCCAAGCTGGGTCCCTACCGGTCCGTCGTGGCACTGACGTGGCTGTCCACTCTGCTGACGCCGTTGCTCGCGGTCGTTCCCCCCGGATACTGGTACGGCGTCCTGCTCGGGGTGATGGCGTTCTTGACTCCGGCCGCGACCGCCAGCGTCCAGTCGTTCCAGATCCTGTCCACCCCGGACCACCTCCGCGGTAGGCTCAGCGGGGCCGCGCACCTGTTCAACGGCGCAGGCAACGCCCTCGGCCCGCTGGCCGGCGGCATGCTCGTCGCGCTCGGGCCCACGATCGCGGTGCTGACCTCGGCGGGCACGATGCTCGCGACGGCGCTCGTGGTCACCGCCAGCCGCAACATGCGTGCACTGCCCCGCGTCGTCGGAGAGGACACGACGGTGCTGGCCGCTCCGGGCACCGACGACCAGCAGTGAGCGGCAGAGCACCGAACACGCGACGAGGGCCGCCGCCCAGACCGGACGGCGGCCCTCGTCGCGTGCGGCTCAGGCCGGGGTGGTCGCCAGCCGTAGCTGTGACACCCCGAACAGCCCGCCCGCGTCGTGAAAGACCGGCCCTTCGCCCGCTGGACCCCACCCCTGGTACCGGTCCAGCAACAGGTTCAGCGCGATCCGGGTCTCCAGCCGCCCGAGCGGCGCGCCGATGCAGAAGTGGATTCCGTGCCCGAAAGCCAGATGTGGGTTCGGGTCGCGGTGGAGGTCGAACACCTCGGGCTCGCTGAACTTCTCCTCGTCGTGGTTGCCCGAGAGCAGCCACGCCACCACCATGCCGCCCTCACGCACGTCGAACTCGCCGATCCTGGTGCCCTGCCTCACGAGCCGGTTGGTGAGCGTGATCGGCGGCCGAGTCCGCAGTACCTCCTCGATGAACATCGGCACCCGCGAGCGGTCGGCCCTGATCTCGGCCAGCGCCTCCGGATTCTCGTGGGCGGCCACCACACTGTTGCCCAGCAACATCGTCGTCGTGATGTGCCCGGCGAACAGCAGATCCGCCGCGAAGCTGAACAGCTCGTTGTCGGTCAGCTTCTCGCCGTCCACCTCGGCGGTGACCAGCCGGGTCATCAGATCGCCGGTCGGATCGTCCAGCCGTCGTTTAGCGTGGGAGAGAAGGTAGTCCTGCATCTCCCGCAGCTGCTCGGCGACCCAGTCGTTGATGTGGAACTCCGCTTCGCCCACCTGAGCCTCGTTCGTGGCGGTGATCGCGGCCTCGGCCCACCGGCGGAACTTCGGCTGGTCGGCGACGGGGATGCCGAGCAGCTCGGCGATCACCGTCACCGGCAGTGGGTTGGACAGCGTTTCCACGAAGTCCCACTCGGCACGGCCGGCGACCTCGTCGAGCAGCTCGGTGGTCAGCTCGACGATGCGCGGCTGGAGTTCGGCGACGGTCTTCGGGGTGAAGGCCTCGCTGACGATCCGCCGTAGTTTGCGGTGCCGCGGTGGGTCGGTCGCGGCCAGACTTCCCTCGACGAAGTTCGGGACGTCGTCGGGGGCGGCCTGGCTCACGTCCGAGGAGAACGTCGCTGGATCGGAGAGGACGGCCGCGACCTCCCGATGCCGGAAGACATGGACCGAACCGGTGTCGTCCCGCCAGATGGGCTGGTCTCGGCGCATCGTGGTCAGCCAGGACAGCAGTCGCCTGCCGCCGTCGACGGTGGTGGGGGGCTGCTGGAGTGCCGTCTCGTCGTTCATGGGATCACGCCAGCTCGAAGACGACCGACGCCGTCAGTCCGCCGACGGGGTGCGCCGCGAGGCAGCGCCAGCCCGCCTCCTCGAAGACGCCATCCCACTCGGTCACGGTGGGCAGGTAGACCCCCATCATGTCGTGGCCGAACTCGAATCCGAGCGTAAAGACAGGAATCTCGTCGTCCGGAATTCCCTCGGTCCTCGTCGCGTCGCCGAGCAAGAATCGACGTACGTTCGGAAAGAGCTCCCGGATTCGCCGAAGAGACCGCACACACTCGTCGCGAGGCCAGAAATCGTGGCCCATCATGAAGCAGGTGAGCAGTTCGACGTCCTCGAATTCAGGCTTCGGCTCAAGCGACCTGGCGTCTCCGAGGCTGAAGGCGAGCCGGTCGGCCAGGCCCGCCGAGGCGGCGTCGGCTTTCGCGACGCTGATCGCGTCCGGGGCTATGTCGATCCCGAGACCGCGGGTTCCGGGGTAGCGATCGAGGATCTGCATCAGCCGTTCGCCGCTGCCGCACCCCAGGTCGGCGACCGTGGTGAACGCGAAGTCGATGCCGTGCATCGCCTTCCAGAAGGCGGGGTCGAAGCAGTTGGCGTTGATGTCCCGGCAGGCGAAGCTGATGGCCTTGGCGTCGCGCCGGTAGAAGTCCTCACCCGTGCGGTTCTCGTTGCGAAGCACGCGGGGCATCTGCGTGTACAACTCCGAACACCCGCGGCTGAGCCAGTGGAAGAACGACTTGGTGCGGTACACCTCGTCGAACAGCGGTCCGGGCGAGACCGTGTCCCCCGAGCGTTCCACGACGTGGACGGAGGCCATCGCCCGGAACATGCTGCTGGCCGCGGGAAGGTGCAGGTCATGGCGTTCGGCGAAATCGGCTACGCCGAGTTTTCCCTGTTCCCGCAATTCGTCGAGAGCACCGATCTCCCACGCCGCGGCGATCGTCCACGCCGCGACGGCGGAGTTGAACATGTCCGCGGTCGCCCGCCGTTGTTGGTCGTCCACTAGTTGCTGGGTCACTTCGCCTACCTCCGAGAATGACTGTTCTGAGCTGGCCACTGCAATGTCGCGATGGCGTCCCGGTAAGTCGGTCGGGCCGGTCCGCGATACTGTTCCTCCGAAATAGATCATCGCCTTTCCGGTGTACGGATGCCACGCTTTTTAGTGGCTGTTGAAAGGGGTGTGCCGCCCCCGAAAACGTCACGTTGTCCCGTCAATTCGAGCGCACCCGCGCCGCCGTCACCGCGCGGAGCGCTGTTCCAGGTCGGTGACCAGTTCGGCCGGGCTCGGCAAGTGGTACAGCGTTCTCGCGTCCACCTGATGTCCGTGGTCGCGCAGCGCTCGCGCGATACGGACGGCCAGCAGCGAGTTGCCGCCGAGGCTGAAGAAGTCGTCCGAGGCGCCCACCTCGGTTCGGAACACGGTGCGCCAGACATGCAGGACGGTGTCGAGGGTGCTCGCGTCCGGGGGCGCCGTGACCTCGGTGTACTCCACGGCGGCGGGTGAGGGCAGCCGGTCGACAGCGAGCTTGCCGTTCTCCGTCAGCGGCAGGCTGCGCAGTGAGGTGACCGTGTTCGGCACCATGTATTCGGGAAGCCGCGCCGCGAGTCGGGTCCGTACGCCGGCACCGTCGTCGCCGTCCCGAATCACCACGTAGGCGTCGAGCCGTGCCGTCGCCGGGTCGGCCGGGTCGCGGAGACTGTGGACGACCGCGGCGGCGACCACCGCGCTGTCGTCCAGCAGCGCGGCTCGGATCTCCTCAGGTTCGACCCGGTGCCCGCGCAGCTGTACCTGGTCGTCCCCCCGTCCCAGGTGTTCCAGCGAGCCGTCCGGCAGCAGGCGTCCCCGGTCACCACTGAGGTAGAGCCGCTCGCCGCGGTGGGTCACGAATCGGTCCGCGGTGAGGTCGGGCCTGCCGAGGTAGCACAGAGCCAGCCCGTCGCCCCCGACGGCGATCTCCCCGACCTGCCCCGGCCGCAGTGGTCTGCCGTGCTCGTCGACGATCCGTACCGACCAGCCCGGGATCGGCCGCCCGACGGACCTGGCACCGGCCAGTGCGTCGGCGCGGCTCACGGTGTGCCAGGTCACGTGCACCGTGGTCTCGGTGATGCCGAACATGTTGACCAGGCGGCACCGCGACTCGGGATGCCGATCGAACCACCGCGGCAGCATTCGCGTGTCCAGGGGCTCGCCACCGAAGACGATCAGCCGCACGGCCAGCCCGTCCCGGTCGACGTCGAGCAGTTGCGTGAACGCCGACGGGGTCTGGTTCAGTACGGTCACCCGGTGCTTCACGAGCAGGGCGTGAAAGTCCTCGGGTGACCGGCTCACCCACCGAGGGACGACGACCAGTCGCCCACCTGTGGCCAGACACCCCCAGATCTCCCAGACCGAGAAGTCGAAGGCCACGGAGTGAAACCACGTCCACGTGTCGTCGGGACCGAGGCCCAGTTCCGGCTTCGTCGCCGACAGCAGGCGCACCACGTTCCCGTGCGGGATCACGACGCCTTTCGGCTTGCCGGTGGAGCCGGACGTGTAGATGACGTAGGCCGGGTCCTCGGGAGCCACCGGGTCGGCGGACGGCTGCGCCGCGGCGGGTGCCCGCTCCGCGAGGTCGATCAGATTGCGCAACACCACGGTCCTGGCGAAGCTCCACTCGCGTTCGGACACCACCAGTTCGGGTTCGGCGTCCGCCGTCAGCAGTCGCAGTCGCTGTTCGGGATACGCCGGGTCCATCGGCACGAACGCGGCCCCGGTGGTGAGCACCCCGAGAAGCACGATCACGAGATCGGCGGAGCGGGGCAGGCACACGCCGACCCGGCCGCCCCTGCGCACACCGAGCTCGGCCAGTGCCTGTCCCATCCGGTGCGCCCGCTCCACGAGCTGCCCGTACGTCACGGTGTGCTCGCCGTCCACGAGTGCGACCGCCTCGGGGCAGCGGAGCATGGCCGCGCGAACGAGGTCGGGTACGCAGCGGTACTCGGATGTCGCGGTGCGGGGACTTCGTCCCAGCGCGATGACGCGCCGGAGCTCCGCGTCGGTCATCCGGTCGAGTGCGGTCAGCTCGTGGTCCCCAGGCCCGTCGAGCAGGATTGCCGCGAGGCGGTGGACGGTGTCACCGAACCAGGAGGGATGCCCGTCCCGCGCGTGGTCGAGCAGCAGAGCACCGTCTCGGCCGGCCGTGACGTGCACCGTGCGCGTTCGCGAGGAATCCAGGGCTGGCCTGTAGTCCAGCAGTGCGGGGCAGCGGGCTGCCCGGTCGACCACGAGCTCCAGGTCTACCGTCGGCGCGTCGCGGGCGGCACGGTCCGCGAGCTGCTCGGCTACAGCGGCACGGCAGCCCGCGACGGTCCCGCTCGCGCGGACACGGAGCACCGTGTCGCGCTCGCCCTCGTGGAGCCGAACGGCGACCTCGTCGAGTTGGGCGTCCCACGCGTGGGCGAGTCCGACGGCCGCGACGATCTCGGCCGTCGTCATGCGATGGGCGACCTTCCAGTGCAGTGTGGACCGTTCCCGCTCGGGTCCGGGGCCCGCGGCGGCGGTGTCGGCGGGCGCGAATGAGATCGACCCCGGCTCGGGCGCGTCAGCCTCACCGAGCAGCACCCGGGCGAGCGCGTCGAGCGCGGTGCGGCCCGCCACGGCGGGATGCGCTGTGAGCACCAGGTCGTGGACGTCGTCCTCGTACTCCAACAGGACGATTCGCAGGAACGAGGTCGTGCCACGGCACATCTCCCTGCCGCGCATCTCCTCGGCGATGGCGCCCTCGGCAGGACCGGGGACGCGTTCGCGCCACAACCGGTGCGGCCGGCCGAGGTAGTCGACCTCGGCCAGCCGACGCTCGTAGCGACCGAACTCGGCGGTGCCCATCACCCGGTACACCGCGACCCGGCAGCCGAGGTCCTGTGTCATGGAGCCCCCTTCTCGCACGGCGTTCACCTGGCGCTGAAGGCGCCGTCGACCGTGATCACCGAGCCCGTCACGTGCCGCGCCTCGTCGGAGGCCAGCCACACGGCCGCTGACGCGACGTCGGTCGCCTCGACCAGCCGGTTCGTGGGCTGTTGCTGAACGAACTCGCGCTCGTGGTCGGACACCCCCAAAGCGTTGGCGATCTCGGCCAGCATCCGCCCCTCCAGCGCGGGGGTGTCCCGGACGGAGCCGGGGCACAGCGCGTTGACCCGCACCCCGTGCGGGGCGTAGTCCAGCGCCGAGGCGCGGCTGAGCCCGATGAGTCCGTGTTTGGCCGCCACGTACGCCGCGAAGTGGCGATACCCGACCGTGCCTGCGGTGGACGCGATGTTGACGACGCTGCCGGATCGCCGTTCGAGCATCGCCGGTACCACCGCGGCCGTCACCCGCCACGCACCGGTGAGGTCGATGTCGAGCATCACCTGCCACTCGGATTCACAGACCTCGTGCGTGACCTTGCCGGCGGGAGTGACGATGCCCGCGTTGTTGACCAGGACGTCGACCCGGCCGAACCGCGCCACCGCGTCCGCGGCGACGCGGCGTACCTGGTCCGGGTCACGGACGTCCATTCGTGCCGCCAGTACGGCGGCACCCCGCTCGCGGCACAGCGCCGCCGTGTGGTCGAGCTGGCTGACCGAGCCCATGGGGTAGGGCACCCCGGCGATGTCCTCGGCGATGTCGGCGAGGATCAGGTCCGCGCCCGCTTCCGCCAGCGCCACGGCGCATGCCCTGCCGATACCGCGAGCCGCGCCGGTGATCAGCGCGGTCTTCGTCGCCAGTCGCCCGGTCACGGTCGCGCGTCCGCCGGGTGCGGGAGCCTGCCGATCCGGTCGAGCAGTTCCGCGGCCGAATCGACGAGGTACATGTGCCCCCCGGGAAGCTCCACGAGTTCGAAGTCACCTGTGGTGACGTCCGACCACTCCTGCGCGTCGGCGGCCGACACGACATCGTCGGCCGTGCCGCGCACGGAGTACACCGGGATCGGCAGCCGGGGTCGCCCCGCAGGCCGGTAGTTCTCGTGGAGCAGCACGTCCGCACGCAGCGTCGGCAGCACCAGGTCCCGGAGTTCGGGGTCGTCCAGCGCCGGATGCTGGTAGCCCGCGATCGCGCGCACCGACGCCACGAAGCTGTCGTCGTCGCGGCCGGAGATCCGCGTTCCTCGCAACGTGCTCGGTCCGGGCGAGCCGCTGACGACCAGAGTCGCGTCGACCTCGGGAGCAGCCGCGAGCACCGCGTGTACCGCCTCGTATGCGAGCACGGCTCCGAAACTGTGCCCGAAGAACACGGCCTTCGACACGTTGTCGATCGAGGTGAGCAGGTCGGGCACCAGATCACCAACCAGGCTGCCGACGTCGGTCGGAACCGGGTCGGCGAACCGCTTCTCCCGGCCCGGCAGTTCCACCGGGACGATTCGCAGGGTCTCGGAGACCGGCCATTCGCGGTAGAAGGTGGCTCCGGCGCCCGCAGGCGGAAAACACAGAACAGCGGTCGTGGACAAGGCGCTCTCTCCCGGGTGCGGATGCTGGCACGATGGAATCTAGCAACGAAAACCGGTCGGGACCGCTTCCGCGAGAGCTGTTTTAGCCGTCCCTGAATAGTTTTGAATTCCGGCCTGCGCGAGCAGTAGCGTCAATGCCCGTCGATCGGCCGAGAATGGGGGACCGCCGTGCCGGAAATCGTGGTTGACGGGCAGCCGTTGCACTACGAGGACGAGGGCACGGGACCGCCGGTGGTGATGGTGGCAGGCACGGGCAGCCGCGGGCGAGTGTGGCACCTGCACCAGGTGCCCGCGCTGGTGTCGGCCGGCTACCGGGTGATCACTTTCGACAACCGTGCAGGTGGGCCGGGTGGCCGCTTCGGTGTCGCCTCACTGGTCTCGGACACCGCGGCTCTGATCGAGCGGTTGGAGCTCGGACAGTCCCGTGCCGTCGGGTTCTCGCTGGGCGCACGCGTGGTCGCCGAACTGCTCGTGGAGCGTCCTGAACTGGTCGAACGCGCTGTGCTTCTGGCCACGAGGGGCCGAGTCGACCACTGGACGAAGGCGATGTTGCTCGCCGAGCGGACGGGTACGACCACCACGCCCGAGTTCGGGGTCGTGGTGCGCGCGATGCAGTACCTGTCCCCGACGACGCTGCGCGACGATCGAGCCACCCGGGACTGGCTCGAGCTGTTCGAGTTGACGTCGGCCACCGCGCTGCCGGGACTGCACGAGCAGGTGGCTCTGGACGAACTGCTCGCCGATCGGCTCACCGCGTACTCCGCGATCGAGGCGGCCTGCCTGGTGGTCGGGTTCGGCGACGATCTTGTGACGCCGCCGCAGTTGACCCGCGAGGTGGCGCGGGCCATTCCCCGCGCGCAGTACCACGAGGTCGCCGACTGCGGTCACTACGGCTACCTCGAACGACCCGGTGAGGTGAACAAATTGATCGTGGACTTTCTGGGAGTTTCGTCTCGCGATTAAACGCATCGCCTCGGACGCGCGACCGGTGAAGAATGTGATCGTCAGATGAGACGATTCTCTTCGTATTGGTGAGGAATGGAGCGGCATGGTCGAGAAGTTCGTGCTGTCCGCCGATGAGCGGGCGACGGTGGCCGCCCTCGTGGACGAGCTGATCAGCGACAGCGAGACCTGGGATCCGCTGGGCAGGGCGGACCGCGCCGCTTCGCTGGCGCAGGAACTACCCACCCGGCTCCGTCGCTTTCTCAGCGAGGTCAAGGTCGCCGAGTCCGACGTGACGGTCCTGTCCAACCTTCCCGTCGACGACGATCTCGCCCCCACGCCCGTGGGCTGGGACGCGGCGGCGAAGACCGGGGCGGGCTCACGTGAGGAAGTGGTGCTGCTCCTGTGCGGTTCGGCCATCGGGGAGCCATTCGGCTGGAGCAACCAGCAGGACGGCAGGCTCATCCACGACGTCGTGCCCGCGCCGGGTATGGAGCGGTCACTGACGAGCGCCAGTAGTTCGGCCGGGCTGTCGCTGCACACCGAGGACGTGTTCCACCCATGCCGGGGCGACTACGTGTCGCTGTTCTGCCTGCGCAACCCCGACCGTATCGGCACGACGTACGCCAGGGTGGACACCCTCTCGCTCAGTGCGGCGCTGCGCGACCTGCTGTCGTCGGACTCGTTCACCTTCCATCCCGACGACTCGCACGTCGGCGTCACTCTGAACGCGATCGACGGCACGGACGAGCGGGAAAGGAGGGGCCCGTCGGAGAGCGGAGCGGTCCTGTTCGGACCCGGAGATCGGCCGTACTTTCGCTTCGACATCGACTTCATGGAGGCGGACGGTGCCGCCGCGACCGACGCGATGCGCGTTGTGCAGCGGGAACTCAGTGAGCACGCCGAGTCGGTGGTCCTGTCGCCGGGCGACGCGGTGTTCATCGACAACTACCGGGTGGTTCACGGCAGGGAGCCGTTCACACCGCGCTACGACGGTACGGACCGGTGGCTCAAGCGCGTCAACCTGACGCGAGACCTGCGGCGGATCTACACGGCGAACGCGGCGCGATCCCGGATCGTCGTCGCCTGATCCGTGGTCGGGCGCCCGTGTCCGCCTCGGCCGTCACGTCGTGCCGTTCGCTCGATCGACGGGGCGGAACAGGTAGTTGTTGTGGTGCGGGCAAACCCGGTCCACCGGATGCCAGCCACGCCGCCAGGCGTACATGCGGTAGCCCCGGCTGACGAGCCAGTCCACGACCTCGTCGGGTGAGTACTCGTAGCGATCGGTGTGCCGCTTCTCGATCTCGAGCAGCATCGTCGGTAGGTGGGTTTCGACGGTCCGCTGACCGCCCTGGAGGACGTGGAGCTCCCCGCCCTCGACGTCGATCTTGAGGAAGTCGACGCGCCGCAGCCCCTCGCGGGCGCAGAGTCCGTCGAGTGTCTCCACGTCCACCAGCATGTCGACGTGGTCGAGGAACTCGCTCGTGGAGCCGAGGCTTTGGCTCTTCCAGGCGAGAAACGCCCTGCTTGTGGCCGGACCCCGCCGGGTGAACGGCACCCGGATCGCCTCCCGCCCAGGTTCGGCCCCCAGCGCGAGCGGATGGTGGGTGATGTTGTCGCGGCTGCGCGTTCCCAGCACCCGAGTCCAGAAAGGGTGCGAGAACGTCACCGGCTCGATGCTGTGGACCCATCCGGTGGTCCCCGCCGACTGCGACAGCGCCTGGCTGTAGAGGCCCGCCGCCGAGCCCACGTCGACGCAGACGTCACCGGGCTTGACCAGCCCGGTGAGGGTGTGCAACTCGGTGTCCAGATAGGGGGTCCAGCGTGAGAGGAAGTTCGCTGTCGCGGCGGTCCAACGAGGCCGATCGAAATGAGGCATCGCGGTATTCTCCGGGTCGATCCTATGGGGGATGGTGTGCGGCTCCGGCAAGATTCACAGGGTGTTGAAACCATATCCACGAGCTTCGACGAGCGCAGTAACAACAGCTCTACCGATCGCGTATTCTGTGCGCTACCCCAGGCTCTCCACCAGGGTGGATGTCCCCGCGAAGTGGCGGTATGGCACTCGTCTCGGACTGTCGAATGCCACCTTTCGGCCGATATCCGTGCGTTTTTGGTATCTGCATTATCAATCCTGTGGAGTATCTCCGGAACGAGTGCACGGCCGATTCCCCCTTCTCGTCGATCTCGGGTCATGCCGCCCGTGCCAGGCTGCTCGTCGAGGGATCCCGGTTGGAGCCCGAAACGGTGCGACACCTCGTGGCGACGTTGCGCCCGTCCGAGTCGCGTGCCTTGGCCCTGGAACACCCGACCGTCGTGGGCGCACTCGACGGGGCGCCACCGGAGCTGCGCTATCTCGCGAACCGGCGGGCCATGCGCCTGGCGAGGTGCGGTGACCAGCACTCTCGGGAGGGTGTCCTGTTGTTCAGCGCGCGCGGTGGCGGCCGAGTGGCGCAGGTGTTCGGTGACCTGGCCACGGCCGAGCGGGTGGCTGTCCTGTGCCCCGGCGCGGGCAACCGGGGTTCGAACTTCTGGACGGGCCTGGGCGGTCTGCGCCACCGGTCGCCCGCACTGCAGGCGGCGCAGGTGTACGACGCCGTGTGCGCGGGCGGCCCTGAAGCGGCCCGTGTGGCCGTCATCGCGTGGCTCGGGTACGACACGCCGGCCGGTCTCGGCGTGGATGTGGCGCGCGCGGTACTCGCCCGCGCGGGTGCCGTCGCGCTGCGTCGCCTGGTGGCAGGGCTGGTCGTCACGAACCCCGGTGCGACGATCGTTCTGCTCGGGCACAGCTACGGCTCGGTCGCCATCGGCGCGGCCGCCTCGCACCTACCGAGGCAGGTCACCGATCTCGTCGTGTTCGGCAGCCCGGGCATGGGCGTCCGCAACGCTGGGGAGTTGCGGACCTCCGCCCGGGTGTGGGCGGGCCAGGCGCGCCGGGACTGGGTCCGCTGGGTTCCAGGGCGCCGACTGCTCGGCGTCGGGCACGGAACCAAGCCCGCGCACCCGGCTTTCGGCGCGTCCGCGCTCAGCACCGCCGATGTGCCCGACCACGACCACTACCTGAGTCCGGGCACGGACGCGCTCGCCCACGTGGCCCGGATCGTCGGGTGGGCCGCGCGAACCCGCTCGCGTTGCGCGTGAGCAGCCGGTGGGATATTCGCTACTCGCTTTGGACGGGGCAGGAGAGGATAAGCGCATGCCGACCCCAACGCTGCCTCCCGAGTTCCGCCCGCGACCGTCCTTGCCCGTCCTGCGTACCGAGCGGCTCACCCTGCGTGCCGTGACCTCGGCCGATCTCGACGCCGTGTACGGCTACCTGTCGCGTGAGGAGGTCTGCCGCTACCTGCTGCACGAGCCGCTGTCGCGCGAGGAGACGGAACGGAAGCTGGTGCTGGCCGAGAAGAGCACGGCGCTGCGCGCGGACGGCGACACCGCCCGGCTCGCCGTGGTCCACGACGACGAGGTCGTCGGCGAGGTGCAGCTCACGCTGGTGTCGGCGGCCACGGCCACGGTCGAGATCGGCTGGATCTTCTCTCCGCACGTGGCCGGGCGCGGCTTCGCCACCGAGGCGGCACGGGTATTGCTGGACCACGCGTTCGAAACCCTGAACGCACATCGGATCATCGCTCACCTGCACCCGGACAACACCGGGTCCTCGCGGCTGTGCGAGCGGCTCCGCATGCGGCACGAGGCGCTGCACCGGTCCGATCTGTGGGTCAAGAACGGCTGGGAGGACACCAGCATCTACGCGATCCTCAGGCGGGACTGGGCCGCGCGGCGGTGACGTCCTTGCCGCCCGTGTGAGTGACGCAGCGAAGGCCACCTTGACTGCACCAGGTGCAGCGAGGGTGGCCTTCGCGGCACCCCGGCGACCACGCACCCGCAGGCGCTCACCGCGCTCGTGCCGACAGGGTCGAGGCGCTCGCGCGCGGGGGTGAGCGGCGTACCCGTCCGGGGTGTTTCGGCTGGTCGGTGCCGGGGTAGCACCGGTGGGTGCCGAGTGAGGACACCGCGGACGGGTGGCGGCGGGTCGAGGTCCGCGTCGAGGGAATCGTGCAGGGGGTCGGGTTCCGGCCGTTCGTCCACGGGCTCGCCGAGCGGTTCGCACTCAGCGGGCAGGTCGGCAACGACAGCGCGGGCGTGCTCGCCGAGGTGGAAGGCCCCCGCGAGTCGGTCGCCAGCTTCCTCAGGGCTCTCCCGGCCGAGGCGCCCGCGCTGGCGGACGTGCAGCACTGCTCGGTGACCGACCGGCCGCCGCGGGGGACGAGCGGGTTCCGCATCGCGCACAGCGACAGCTCCGGTCCCCGCCGCACTCTCGTGTCCGCCGATGCCGCCACCTGCGCGGCGTGCCTGGCGGAACTGTTCGACCCCCACGACCGCCGCTATCGCTATCCGTTCGTGAACTGCACCGGCTGCGGCCCGCGCTACACGATCGTGCGCGATGTGCCGTACGACCGCGGCAACACCACGATGGCCGGGTTCGACCTGTGTGGACCGTGCGCCCGCGAGTACCACGATCCGGCGGACCGCCGCTACCACGCCCAGCCCGTGTGCTGCCCCGACTGCGGGCCGACGCTGCGGCTGGTGGACAGCGGGGGCGCCGTGCGCGGCGGTGACCCACTCGCCGGCGCGGCCGAGCTGCTGCGGGCCGGGGCGGTGGTCGCGGTGAAGGGGCTGGGCGGATACCACCTGGCGGTCGACGCGACCAGCGCCCCGGCCACCGCACGACTGCGCGCGCGCAAACACCGGGAGGACAAGCCGTTCGCCGTGATGGTGGCGAGCCTGGCCGACGCCCGGCGCCTGTGCGCGGTGGACGACCCGGCCGAGCGCCTGCTGACGAGCCGCCGCCGCCCGATCGTGCTGCTAGACCAGCGGCGGGCCGGGGTCGCCGACGCCGTGGCTCCCGGCAACCGGGAGCTGGGCCTCATGCTGCCCTACACCCCGCTGCACCACCTGCTGCTCGCCGACACCGGGCTGCCGCTCGTGCTCACCAGCGGCAACGTCTCCGACGAGCCCATCGCCTTCACCGACGGCGACGCGCGGGGCAGGCTCGCGGGGATCGCCGACGCCTTCCTGCTGCACGACCGGCCGATCCACGTCCGTGCCGACGACTCGGTCGTGCGCCCGTGGCGCGGTGACGGGGTGGTGCTGCGCCGCTCCCGCGGTTACGCGCCGGAGCCGCTTCCCGTGGCCTGGGAGTTCCCCCGCCCGGTCCTGGCCTGCGGCGCGGAGCAGAAGAACACTGTCTGCCTGGCGTCGGGGCGCAGAGTGGTGGTCTCGCACCACATCGGGGACGTGGGCAACGCCGAGACCCTGACGGCGTTCACCCAGGCCGTCGAGCACCTGTCGCGGCTGTTCGACATCACCCCGGCCGTGGTGGCTCACGACCTGCATCCCGACTACGCCGCCACCCGCTACGCCGTGGAGCTGGCCGACTCGGCCGGGCTCGACGCGATCGGCGTGCAGCATCATCACGCCCACATCGCGTCGTGCCTCGCCGACAACGGCGTGGCGGGGCCCGTGATCGGGGTGGCCTTCGACGGCACGGGCTACGGCACCGACGGCACCGTGTGGGGAGGGGAGTTCCTGCTCGCCACCCTGGCGGACTTCGAGCGCGCCGGGCACCTCGCACCGGTGCCGTTGCCGGGTGGTGCGGCGGCCGTGCGGCAACCGTGGCGCATGGCCGCGTCCTACTTGCACCGCGATCCCGGCTCCGAGCGGCTGGCCGTCGCGCGGCGTCAGGGCGGGCGCTGGGACCAGGTCGTCAGCCTGGCGCGCTCCGGAGTGAACAGCCCGCTCACGTCGAGTGCGGGCAGGCTGTTCGACGCGGTCGCCGCGATCCTCGGGGTCCGCGACACCGTCACCTACGAGGGACAGGCCGCCATCGAGCTGGAACAACGAGCCGATCCCCACGAGGGCGGTGCCTACCCGGCGCCGGTGGCCGACCGCGAAGGCCGCCTCGTGGTCGATTCCGGTGCCCTGGTGCGGGCCGTCGTCGACGATCACTGCCGGGGTACCGACGCTGCCGTCGTGGCGGCGCGCTTCCATCACGGGCTCGCGAAGGCCGTCCGCCGCACCTGCGATCTGATCGCCGAGCGGACCGGGGTGCGCACGGTGGCGGTGTCGGGTGGCGTGTTCGCCAACCGGCTGCTGCTCGACCGCACCGTGGACGAACTCGCCGACGCCGGGTTCACGGTGCTCACCCACCGCCGCCTGCCGTGCAACGACGGCGGGATCAGCGCCGGGCAGGCCGTCGTGGCCGCGGCACGCGACCGGTCCGCGAGCTGAGGCCACCGTGGCGGCGACGGTCGTGTTCGCGGTACTGGCCGCGCTGTGCAACGCGCTGGGCTCGGTGCTGCAACGCTCGGGGGCACGGCATCAGCCCGTCGACGATTCGATGTCGGTACGGCTGCTGTGGCGGCTCGCGCACGACCCGGCCTGGTTGGGCGGCATCGTGTCCATGCTCGGCGGGTTCGCCTTCCAGGTCGCCGCCCTGTCCACGGGGCCGATCTCGTTGGTGCAGCCCATCCTGGTGGCCGAGCTGGGGTTCACCCTGCTCCTGGCGGCGCTGGTGTTCGGCGCGCGGCTGCACGCGCGGGAGCGGACCGCCGTGGCCGGAATGATCGCCGGAATCGTGATCCTGCTGGTGTCGCTGGACCCCGGCGGCGGCAGCACCCGCGGCGTCAGCGGTCCCACGTGGGTGGTGGGCTGCGTGGTCACGCTCGCGGTGATCGGCGGGCTGGTGTTCGTCGCCAACCGGTACCGCTACGCCCACCGCGCCGCCTACCTCGGTATCGCCTCGGGCGCCTTCTTCGGCTTCCTCGCCGTGCTCGTGGCAGGCGTGACCGGTGCCTTCCCCGGCGGTCTCACCGGTGTGCTGGCGGCCTGGCAGACGTACGCGGTGATCGCCGCGGGCCCGACCGGGTTCCTGCTGCTGCAGCTCACGCTGCGGGCGGGCAGTCTCGTGGCCTCCCAGCCCGGGCTGACGCTCGCCAATCCCGTGGTGGGCATCGCGTGGGGCGTGGCGGTGTTCGGCGAGAACGTCCGGGGCGGCGGCTGGGTCGTGGCCCAGCTCGCCGGGTTCGCCCTCGTCGGCGCCTGCACCGTGCTGCTCGCGCGGGCACCCTCGCTGCACGGCGCGGCGGGGGCCTACGAGGAGACCGACGGCATCGCCCGCGCGTCCACGTCCGGCCCGGACTCGCCCACCGACCCGGACGAGCCCGGTGAACCCGGTGAACCCGGTGAACCCGGTGAACCTGGTGAACGCAGCCAGCCGAACCAGTGATCGAGGCCCTCGCCCGAGACCGACGAGGTCACCAGCAGGCGCGCGGCCGGGTTGACGCGGGCGAGGTGGCGGGCGAAGTGGTCGACGTCGAACGTCAGGTACGGCACCAGGTCCGCCTTCGTCAGCACCACGAGGTCGGCGGCGCGGAACATGTGCGGGTACTTCAGTGGCTTGTCCTCGCCCTCGGTCGTGGCGGCCAGCACGACCCGGTGCTGCTCACCGAGGTCGAACAGCGCGGGACACACGAGGTTGCCCACGTTCTCGACGACCACGAGGGAGTCGCGGGGCGGGTCGAGTTCGCGCAGCGCCCGCGCCAGCATCTCCGCGTCGAGGTGACAGCCGGAACCGGTGTTGACCTGCACCGTGCGGCACCCGACGGCCCTGAGCCGGTCGGCGTCGAGCGAACCGGCCTGGTCTCCCTCCACGACCCCGACGAACACCTCGGCCGCGAGGGCGCGCACCGTGGTCTCCAGCAGGGTGGTCTTTCCCGCGCCCGGCGCGCTCATCAGGTTCACGGCGCGCACCCCGCGGGCCGCCAGCCAGGCCCGGTTGTCGTCGGCGAGCCGGTCGTTCTTGGCGAGCACCGCCTGCTCCACCGGCACCGTGTCGCGTGAACGTTGCTCGGCCACCAGCTCCGGCTGGTCGTCACACCCGCATGTCCCGCACATCGCGAGCCACCTCCACATCGCGAATCCGTAGTTGCTGTCCCGAGTACACGGCCACGTCGGCCGACCCGCACGCGCAGCCGTCGAGGAACGACGACAGCCGCACGTCGGCGCCGCACTCCCCGCACCTGCCGGTGCCGGGGACGTGGTCCACCACCAGTTCGGCGCCCTCGCACGGGGTTCCGCGCGTGACGGCGTCGAAGCAGAACCGCACCGAGTCGACCTCCACACCCGCCAGCGCGCCGACCTCCAGGCGCACCGTCAGCACCCGCGCGCCGCCGGTGTGGTCCACGACGGCGTCCACGACGCTCTGGGTGATCGACAACTCGTGCATGTCAGCAGATGCGGGGCAAGGGATCGCCGACGAGCAGGTCCGCGATGCGGGTACCGCCGAACGCCGTGTTGAGCAGCACCGTGCCCACCGGATCACCACCCACGCGGCCGATCACGGCGGCGTCGGAGCCCTGCGGGTGCCCCCGCAGCGCCGCGAGCGCCTCCTCCGCGCGGGCACCGTCGACGACCGCCACGAACCGGCCCTCGCACGCCACGTAGAGCGGGTCGATGCCGAGCAGTTCGCAGGCGCCCCTGACCTCGTCGCGGACCGGCACCGCGTCCTCGTCGACGACCACCGCGACGTCGGCCGCCCTGGCGACTTCGTTGAGCACCGTCGCGACCCCGCCACGGGTGGCGTCGCGCATCGCACGGACGCCACCCGTGGCGAGCAGCCGGGCGCACAGCTCGCCCAGCGGGGCGGTGTCGGAGACGAGGTCGGCCTCGATGTCCAGCTCGCCGCGCGCGAGCATCACGGTGACACCGTGCTCGCCGACCGGTCCGGACACGAGAACGGCGTCGCCCGGCCGTGCGGTGTGGATGCCCAGCGCCCGGTCGGGCGGCAGCAGCCCCACGCCCGTGGTGTTGATGTAGCAGCCGTCGCCGCTGCCCTTGCCGACCACCTTCGTGTCCCCGGTCACCAGGCTGACGCCCGCGGCGTCGGCGGCGGCACGCATGGAGGCGACGATGCGCCGCAGGTCCGCGACCTCGAAGCCCTCCTCCAGGACGAACCCGCACGACAGGTACGCGGGGACAGCGCCCGCGACGGCGAGGTCGTTGACGGTGCCGTTGACGGCGAGGTCGCCGATGTCGCCACCGGGGAAGAACAGCGGCGAGACCACGAACGAGTCGGTCGTCATCGCCATTCGCGTGCCGCCCAGCACCAAATCCGCGGAGTCGCCGAGCGGTTCGAGCAGCGCGTTGCGGAACGCGTCGACGAACACGGCCTCCACCAGCGTCTGGGTGGCCTTGCCGCCCGCGCCGTGCGCGGCGGTGATCCGGGTCTCCCGCACGCGGGGCCTGCGACGCCGGGCCCGCTCGATGCGGTCGAGAACCTCGTCCTCGGTTCTCATACCGAACTCGCCTCCTTGATCCGCTGCCGGGTGAAGCGCCCGAAGTTGTAGTACGCGGCGCAGGCTCCCTCGGGGGAGACCATGCAGGTGCCGATCGGGGTCTCCGGGGTACACGCCGTGCCGAACACCTTGCACTCCCACGGCTTCAGCACGCCCTTGAGCACCTCGCCGCACTGGCACGACTTCGGGTCGGCCACGCGCACACCGGGCAGGGAGAACCGCCGTTCGGCGTCGAACCGCGCGTACTCGTCGCGCAACCGCAGCGCCGAGTGCGAGATGAACCCGAGCCCGCGCCACTCGAAGAAGGGGCGCAAGCGCATGGTGCGCGCGATGGCGTCCAGCGCCACCGGGTTGCCCTCCCACGGCACCACCCGCGCGTACTGGTTCTCGACCTCGGCCCGGTCCTCGCGCAGCTGCCGCAGGAGCAAATACACCGACTGGAGAATGTCCAGCGGCTCGAAACCGGCCACCACGAGCGGCTTGCCGTAGTCGTGGGAGATGAACTCGTAGGGACGGCACCCGATCACCGTCGACACGTGGCCCGGGCCGAGGAAGCCGTCGAGCCGCAGGTCGGGAGAGTCGAGGATGGCCTTGATGCCGGGAATGATCGTCACGTGGTTGCAGAAGACGGAGAAGTTCTCGATGCCCTCCCGCTCCGCGCGCAGCAGCGTCATCGCGGTGGAGGGCGCGGTGGTCTCGAAGCCGATCGCCATGAACACCACGTGCTTGTCGGGGTTCTGCTTCGCGATCCGCAGCGAGTCCAGCGGCGAGTACACCATGCGGATGTCGGTGCCCTCGGAGTTCGAGTCGAAGAACGTGCCACCCGAGCCGGGCACGCGCATCATGTCGCCGAACGAGGTCATGATGACGTCCGGCAGGCTCGCGATGTGGATGGCGTCGTCGACCCGGCCCATCGGGATGACGCACACCGGGCAGCCCGGCCCGTGGACCAGGGAGACCTGCTCGGGCAGGTGGTCGGCGATCCCGTGTTTGTAGATCGTGTGGGTGTGCCCGCCGCACACTTCCATGAACTTGTACTCTTTGCCGGGCTCACACAACTGTTCGATCCGGCCCGCCAGCATCCGGGCCGTGTCCGCGTCGCGGTACTCGTCCACAAACCGCATCGTCGCCGCCTTCATTCGATCATCGATTGACTCAGTGCGTCCATCTCGTCGGTGTAGGCACTGCCCAGCTCCTCGAGGTAGCGCAGCACGGCGGCGGCCTCCTCTTCGTCGATCTTGGACAGTGCGAAGCCGACGTGGATGAGGACCCAGTCGCCGGCCACCGGCGGGTCGTCGGTCAGCAGGCCGATGTGGATCGCCCTGCGCACACCGCTCACGTTCACCCGTGCCAGCTCGGGCCGGTCCGCAAGGACCTCGACCACCTCACCGGGAATGCCGAGACACATCCACCCCACCCCTTTCCACCGCGTCCGTGGCCAGTTCCCGCACCCGCGCCACCGCCTCGTCCACGGCCGCCGCCACCGGTGCGCTCAGTCCCATGCCCTCGGCCAGCGTCAGCGGCTCGCAGCCGACCACGAAGACCCGGCCCGGTGTCCCGCCCAGCCTGCGCAGCAACGCCAGCACCGCCGCGGGGTGCATGCCGTGCGCGTCGATGACGGGGCCCTCGTCCGAGTGCTCCGGCGCCGCGATGTCGGTGGCCGGGTCGGCGTCGAGGACGTACAGCGTTCCCGGATCGCCGCCCCGTCGGGTGGCGTCGACGAAGATCGTGGTCGCGTAGCCGCCGTCGAGCAGTTCGTACGCCAGGTGCACCCCCCGGATGCCGTAGTCGGCGACCACGGCCTCGGGCGGCAGGTCCCGCGTCGACAGCCGGTTCACGACCTCCACGCCGAAGCCGTCGTCGCCGTGGAAGACGTTGCCGATGCCCGCGATCAGCACCGTGCTCGTCATGGCCGCACCTCCCCGGGATAGGGCTCGACCTCGGTGGTGGTGAAGTAGCGGAAGCGGCCCTGCGCGAGCTGCCACTCCTCGGCGGGGTCGCCGTCCACGGTGACCGCGAGGAAGCACGTGCCGTCCACGTCCTCCAGCACGCTGCGCACGGTGGCGACGCGGCCGGCGACGAACATGTCCTGCGCGTCGCCGTTGGTGCGGGGACGCAGCACGACCTTGCTCCCGGTGCCGATCTCCTGCCCGCCGAGCCGCACGATGCGGACTCGGCCCTGCATCGACTCCCTCGGCTGGCTCGGCAGGTCCTCCACGCGGTCGACGATCCGGCGGGCGCGCTCGTCGGTGGCACGCGCCTCCCGCTTCTCCTCGTCGGTGAGGGTGAGCGTGCGCAGTGTCAGCATCTCGTCGATCTCGCAGGCGTCGAAGAAGTCGCCGTGGCTTCCCGGGTCCACCTTCGGGTGGTCGTAGAGGATGATCGGCGAGGACAGCATCGTGTCGTCGCTGCCGGGCGGGCCTGCCAGCACGGGCCAGGTGTGCTCGTTGACGCAGCCTTTCCCGGCCTCGCGTGCCCAGTCCGGCGGTTCGAGCAGCGACAGGAACCGGCCACCGCTGAGCGAGAGCACGGTGTGGGCGGCGATGAGGGAATGCCGCAGCGCCTCGTCGCGGGAATGGTCCGTGCAGTCGATCGTCGCGGTGTTGGCCACGGTCACGTGCAGGCGGACCAGCCCGGGAAGCCGTTCGGCGCGGCAGCGCAGTTCGGCGGTCAGCGGCTGTTTCTGCCGGAGCACCCTGCCGCCCTCCACCGTCGTGGTCACCGCGCCGCCCCGGACGATGACGGGTACGTACTGTTCGGAAGCCAGCAGGCGGCGCACCGGCAGCGTGACCTGCTGTTCGCACTCCACGGCCTCGTCCCAGGGCAGCAGTTCGTCCTCGCCCACGACCAGCGCGTCCACCTCGCGGTAGCGGCCCGGCTCGTCGGCCTGCTCGACCTCCACCGTGCGCCGTTGCGCCTGCAGGAAGCGCAGTCGCACGGTCAGTTCGGCATCCGGTCCGACCTCGGCCAGGCACTCCGTCCGGCACGCCGCGTGCTCCCCGGTACCGGTGGCGGCGTACGACGGGGGCACCAGGACGCCGAACTGCCAGCGCGCCCGGTTCTTGGCGGCCGATGCCCGGTAGGGATAGAGGACGTAACCCTCGTAGAGCACGGCGTCCGCGACGGCCCGTACGTGGTCGAGCGTGGTGTCAGCGGTCATCGAACGCCCTCCGCGGCGAGTTCGGCGAGCACGTGGTAGATCGTGGTCTGTGCCTCCTGCACGCGGTGTACCGACGGCGACGGCACCGCGAACAGGAAGTCGAGGCAGTCCAGCTCCGCCATCCGGCCGCCGGTGTCACCGGTGATGCCCACCGTGAGCATCCCGGCGCGTTTCGCCTGGCCGAACGCGGTGAGCAGGTTCGCGGAGTTGCCGCTGGTGGACAGGCCCACCGCGATGTCGTCCGGGCGGCCCAGCGCCGCGAGCTGCCGTGAGAACACCAGGTCGAAGCCCACGTCGTTGCTCAGCGCGGTCACGACGGCCGCGTCCGCGGTCAGTGCGAACGCGGGCAGCGGGCGCGTACCTGGTGGTGGGTCGAGGAACTGGGTGGCGAGGTCGGCCGCGTCGGTGGAGCTGCCGCCGTTGCCGAAGCTGAACAGCCTGCCGCCGCGCGCGAAGCGCTCGGCCAGGGCCGCGCCGCACTCGGCCAGCAGGTGCCCCTGCTCGCGGTGCACGCGCCCCCGCAGCTCCATGATCTCGCGAGCCTTGTCGCGGGTGGACTCGCGCACCTCGGCCAGCACCGCGTCGACGGAAGCGGCGTCGCCGCCGGTCGCGGGGGACAGGAACGGGTACAGCGAACTCATCGCGTCGGTCATCGGGGCACCCCGATCGCCTCCTTGGCGTGCACGAGCAAAGCGGCGCCCGGCCGCAGACTGGCCGGGTCGAGCAGGCCCACGCTGATCTCCTCGTGGCCCGAGCCGGTGTCGACCACCGCGAGGTCGTCGCCCAGCAGCCGCACGAGCCGCACGACGACGGCCGTGTCGGAACACGTCACGCACACGTCGCCGTCGCAGCCGGTTCCGTGCTGGCGGGCGGCGTCCTCGAACTCGCCGGTCACGACACAACCTCCGGGGTCAGCACGCCGGGGTGCTCGAAGAACACGTGGACCAGCTCCCACAGCACGTGATACATCGTCACGTGGACCTCCTTGACGACCCGGGGATCGGCCGAGTCGGCACGCAGCACGTGGTCCACCGCCGGGCTCGCGGCCACGGCTCCACCGTCGCCGCCCACCAGTGCGACGGTGAGCATGCCCAGCTCCCGCGCCTGCTCGAAGCCCCGCAGCACGTTGGCGCAGTGCCCGTCCACCGACAGCCCCAGCGCGATGTCGTCGGGCCCGGCCAGATGCCGGAGCTGGTGCGCGAACACCTCCGCGAAACCCACGCGCGCCGCGATACCCGTCATGGTGGCGACGTCGGCCGTCAACGACAGCGCGGGCAGCGCCCGCTTGCCCACGATCACCGGGTGGACGAACTCGACGCAGATGTGCTGGGCGTCGGTGGAGCCGCCGCCGTTGCCGAACACCACGAGCGTGCCGCCCCGGTGAAACCGTGCCGCCATGGCGTGACACGCGCGTGCCACCGGTTCGGCCTCCGCGAGCAGCGCCTCCAGCGGCTGCTGCCTGCGCTCCAGCGCGGCGGCCACGCGGGTGTCGAGGACAGGACTGTCAGACATGTGGTGTCCGGATTCCGTTGCCGAAGTGACTGTGGACGGTCCAGCGCCGTGGACCGGAGATGACCTCACGTTACGAGCCACCTACCGGCCGCACAACTCGATGTTGGACGGCCGATCTTGTTGCTGTGCCGGGAAAATCCCGTCCTGTTACCCGCGCCGACCGGGCTCGAAACGTGTCCACTCCGGACGTGTCCGGCGCGCTGCGGGCCACGGCGGCGCATCGCATGCTGGGCCCATGAGCACACAGGCCAGCACCCCCACCGGGGTCGACGAGGTCCACATCCTCTGGACCTCCGAGGGAATGAGCTGCGACGGCGACACCGTCTCCGTCACCGCCGCGTCGCTGCCCAGCATCGAGGACGTCGTGCTGCGGGCGGTGCCCGGCATCCCCCAGGTGCACCTGCACAACAAGGTGCTCGCCTACGAGACCGGCGACGACTTCCTCGCGCCGTTCCACCAGGCCGCCAGGGGCGAACTCGACGCGCCGTTCATCTTCGTCGTTGAGGGCTCCATCCCCAACGAGAACATCAACGGGGAGGACGGCTTCTGGACCGCGATGGGCAACGACCCCGAGACGGGCAAGCCCAAGACACTCAACTCCTGGATCGACGAACTCGCCCCGAAAGCGTGGGCCGTCGTCGCCATCGGCACCTGCGCCACCTACGGCGGGATTCACGCGATGGCGGGAAACCCCACCGGGTGCATGGGCCTCGTCGACTACCTCGGTGAGGACTTCCGCTCGGCGGGCGGGCTGCCGGTCATCAACGTACCCGGCTGCCCGGTGCAGCCGGACAACTTCATGGAGACCCTGCTCTGGGTGCTGCACCAGGCGGCGGGGCTCGCCCCCACCATCCCACTGGACGATCAGCTACGCCCGCAGTGGTTGTTCGGCAAGACCGTGCACGAGGGATGCGACCGGGCGGGCTACTACGAGCAGGCGGACTTCGCGCACGACTACAACTCGCCGAAGTGCCAGGTCAAGATCGGTTGCTGGGGCCCGGTCGTGAACTGCAACGTCACCAAGCGGGGCTGGATGGACGGCGTCGGCGGCTGCCCCAACGTCGGAGGCGTCTGCATCGGCTGCACCATGCCCGGCTTCCCCGACAAGTTCATGCCGTTCATGGACGAGCCACCCGGCGGCACGATGTCGTCGGCGATGCTGCGGGTCTACGGCCCACTGGTGCGGACCCTGCGCGGCATCACGAACAAGAACGTCAACACCGAGCCGAAGTGGCGCCACAGCGGCGAGAAGCTCACCACCGGCTACCAACCGCGTTACCCCCGAGTCTGACACGCAGGAGCGACACACCCATGTCACAGACACAGCGCGAGGTGCACGTCCCGACCCAGCGGGAACTCGTCGAGGTCAACTTCGACCCGATCACCCGCATCATCGGCAACCTCGGCATCTACACGAAGGTCGACTTCGCCAACAACGAGGTCGTCGAGTGCAAGAGCACCTCGTCGCTGTTCCGCGGCTACAGCGTGTTCATGAAGGGCAAGGACCCGAGGGACTCGCACTTCATCACCAGCCGCATCTGCGGCATCTGCGGCGACAACCACGCCGTGTGCTCGATCTACGCGCAGAACATGGCCTACGGGGTCAAGCCGCCGCCGCTGGCCGACCTGATCATGAACCTGGGCGAGGCGGCCGAGTTCATGTTCGACCACACGATCTTCCAGGACAACATGGTCTTCGTCGACTTCTGCGAACGCATGGTCGCCGAGACCAACCCAGGGCTGCTCACGCGCGCCCGCACCACCGACGCCCCGCGCGGCGAGGTGCACGGCTACCGCACCATCGCCGACATCATGCGCGCGTTCAACCCGTTCGAGGGCGAGGTGTACAAGCAGGCGCTGCAGATCAGCCGCATCACGCGCGAGATGTGCTGCCTCATGGAGGGCAGGCACGTCCACCCGTCCACGCTCTACCCGGGCGGAGTGGGCACCGTGGCGACGCCGCAGGTGTTCACCGACTACCTCTCGCGGCTCATGCGCTGCCTCGACTTCATCAAGCAGGCCGTGGCCATGAACGACGACGTGTTCGACTTCTTCTACGACGCCCTGCCGGGCTACGAGGAGGTCGGCAGGCGGCGGGTGCAGCTGGGCTGCTGGGGTTGCTTCCAGAACCCCTACACCGTCGACTACCGCTACGAGAACATGGCGAGCTGGGGCAGGGACATGTACGTCAGCCCCGGCATCGTCGTGGACGGCGAACTGCTGACCAACAACCTCGTGGACATCAACCTGGGCATGCGCATCCTGCTCGGCAGCTCCTACTACGACGACTGGGCGAGCGAGCAGACGTTCGTGGCGCGTGACCCGCTGGGCAACCCCGTCGACCAGCGGCACCCCTGGAACCAGACCACGCTGCCCGCGCCGCAGGGCCGCGACCTGGAGAACGGCAACTACAGCTGGGTGATGAGCCCGCGCTGGTTCGACCCGGGAAGCCAGGAACACCTGGCGCTCGACACCGGCGGCGGACCGCTCGCACGGCTGTGGTCCACCGCGCTCAACGGGCTCGTCGACACCCCGTACGTCAAGGCCACCGGCGGCGGTGTGCGCATCGACCTGCCCGCCACGCCGCAGACCCCGGACACCCGGCTGGAGTGGCGACCGCCCCGCTACAACAACACGCTCGAACGCGACCGGGCCCGCATGTACTTCGTGGCCTACGCGGCGGGCATGGCGCTGCACTTCGTCGAGCAGGCGCTGGCCGAGGTGCGTTCGGGCAACACGAAGGTGTTCAGCAACTTCGACGTGCCCGACGAGGCCGTCGGCGTCGGCTTCCACGAGGCGGTGCGCGGGGTGCTGTCCCACCACCTGGTGATCCGGGACGGCAAGATCGCCAACTACCACCCGTACCCGCCGACCCCGTGGAACGCCAGCCCGCGCGACTCCTACGGCACGCCAGGACCCTACGAGGACGCCGTGCAGGGCCAGCCGATCTTCGAGGAGAACGGCAGGGAGGACTTCAAGGGCATCGACATCATGCGCACGGTGCGCAGCTTCGACCCCTGCCTGCCCTGTGGCGTCCACATGTACCTCGGCGAGGGCCAGGTGCTCAAGAAGATCGCGTCGCCCACGTTCGGCGCCGCGCACCCGGGGCAGTGACCGCGATGACCGAGCGCAGCCGGTGGGACGAGCAGCGGGCCCGGGAACGGCTCGCGGACCTGGACGTGGCACTGGCCGACCTCGCCGACCGCGGTGAGCCCGGCCCGCTCGCGGCGGTGCGGGCGCTGGTCGACGTCTACGGCGAGGCGCTGGCGCGGATGCTCGACCGCGCAGACGTGGAGGACCCGGCACTGCTCGACGTCGTCGCGCGCGACGAGCTGGTGGGACACCTGCTGCTGGTCCACGACCTGCATCCGCACGATCCCGGCACTCGCATCGGGCGGGCGCTGGACGGGCTCGCGCCGCACATCACCGCCGAGCTGACCGAACTGGAGCACGGGGTCGCCACGGTGACCGTCGAGGCCACGGCACGCACCGGCGACCGGTCCGTCGAGGAGACCGTGGAGGGCACCGTGCTCGCCGCGGCACCCGAGGTGGGCGAGGTCAGGGTGCGGCGGCGAAGCGAACCGGCGTTCGTGCCGCTCACGGCGGTGCGGGCGCGATGACGGCTCGCGACGTCCTGGCTCCGGCGACCAGCCAGCTCCGCAGGCTGGCGCGGACCCCGGTGCCCGAACCCGATCGCGGACGCCGTGCACAGCACACCTGCGAGCTGTGCAGCGAGCCGCTGCCGGACGAACACCGGCACCTGCTCGACCTCACGAGCAGGCAGCTCTGCTGTGCCTGCCGCGCGTGCTCGCTGCTGTTCGACCGCGAGGCCACCGGCACCGGCCGCTACCGCGCGGTGCCGAGGCTGCGGAAGCGCCTGCCGGCCGACCCGCTCGACGACGTCACGTGGGCCGCCCTGGAGGTGCCCGTGCGCCTGGCGTTCTTCGTGCCGCACAGCGGGGACGCCGGGGACGTCTCGGTGACCGCCTACTACCCGAGCCCGCTCGGAGTCGTGGGCACGGCCGTCGACGAGGAGGCGTGGGCCCGGGTGAACCCGGACGTCGCCGAACGACTGGAACCCGACGTGACGGCGCTGCTCGTGCGGCGCGACGCCGGTGAGCACTGGCTGGTGGGCATCGACGAGTGCTACCGGCTCACCGCGCGGGTACGTCACACGTGGACCGGAATGACAGGAGGTGACGAGGTATGGCACGAGATCGATCGATTCTTCGCCGAGTTACGGGGCGCTCCCGCTCCCACCTGAGGCTCGGCCACCCCGACGTGCGGGTGGACCTGCCCTCGCACACGCGCGGGGTGCGGCAGGGCAACAGCACCGGAAACTACGAGAAGCAGCCGGGTCACCTGCCGGACGGCCGGTCGACGGCGGAACGCTCCACCGGCATCCGCCCCCGGACCAAGGAACCCATCCTTCCGGGGATGCCGAACCTCTCGCCGCCGTGACCGGAACGGGAGCCGGAGTCGAGACCCCGTCGCTGACCTGGTCCGTCACCGGCGTCGACCTCGCTCCGGTGGACGCCTGGCCCACCGTCCGGTTACGGCTGGAGATCGGCTGCGCCGCACCGGTCCGCTCGCTGACGCTCGCCGTGTCGGTGCGCATCGCCGCCGCGCTGCGCGACTACTCGCCGGACGAGCGCACGCGGCTGCGCGGCGTGTTCGGCACCGCCGACCAGTGGGCACACAGCGTCGGCGACCTGGTGTGGGCACGTCCCACCGTGCAGGTTCCCGCCTTCACCGGCAGCACCGTCGTGGACGTGCCCGTGCCCTGCGGACAGGACGTGGAACTCGCCTCGGTCAGCTACCTGAGCGCGCTGACCGAGGGCGACGTCCCGCTGCGTCTCGTGTTCAGCGGAACGCTGTTCCACGCCCGCGACGGGCGGCTCGCGGCGGCGCAGCTGCCGTGGGACAGCGAGACCCGCTACCGCCTGCCCGCCGAGATCTGGAGCCGGGTGCGGCGGACCTACTTCGGCCGCCACCGGTGGCTCCGGGTCGACGACGAGCTGTACGAGCGGCTGCACGACTACCGCGTCCGCCACTCGTACGGCACACACCGGGAAGCGATCGAATCCCTGCTGAGACTGACCGGGAGTGCGTGATGAGGACGAAGACGAAGACACGTTCGGGCGCGTGCCGCGGTCCGTGGACCGCCCGCGTGCTGACGGGGCTGGTGGGTGCCGCGGTGGTGAGCCTGCTCGCCCGGGAGTGGCCGAACCTGGTCCGCTACGCCAGGACGAAGCGGATGTAGTGCCGCCGGCCGGGTATCCGGTCCACGGGAACCGCGGATACGGCCACCCAGGCTGCGGACACGGCTACATGAGCTGCGGACACGGCTACGCAGGCTGCGGACACGGCGTCAGGGTTTGCGCGCCACGCAGAGCACCGACTGGCCGAACGGGATGGGCAGGCGCTTCTCGACGGCACGGGTCACCGGCACCACGTAGCGGTCGTAGATCGACACGAGCTTCGGGTTGGGGGCCTTCGCGCCGCCCTTGCGCACGGCGGCCCACCAGGCGAACGCGCCCAGCAGGTTCACCGGCCGGGCGACGTCGACCACGAGCCCGGCCTCGCGGGCCGCGGCGGCGACCGTGGTCGGGGTGTAGCGGCGGAAGTGGCCCACCCTGCGGTCGAACTCGCCGTAGAGCTGCTGGTAGCCGGGCACGAACAGGACGATGTTGCCCTTCGGCGTCAGCGAGCGGCACAGCTGCCGCAACGCGCCGACGTCGTCCTCGATGTGCTCCAGCACGTTGATGGCGACCAGCGTCTCCACCGGGTCGGCGAGGGTGGTGGTGCCGTCGATGTCGTACTGCTGCACCTCCACCTCGGGGCGGTCGTGGAAGCGCTCCTTGAGCTTCTGCACCGCACCCGCGTCGACATCGGTCACCACGTAACGCTGCGCCCAGGTGTACCCGGATGCGAACTCGCCGAGCCCCGCGCCCACTTCCAGGACGCTCGCACCGCAGTGCGGCCGGATGAGTTCGCGCTGGTAGGCAAGGTAGCGCGGTTTGCCGTGGTCGCTTTCGAGGTCACGGCCAGTGGCGGCCTGGAAGGCGTTGGAGCCCGCGTGATCGGGCTGGGGAACCTGGGGAACCTGGAGATGCTGCGGGTCCTGGGTCCCGCCGTGGGGCTGCTCTGTCGGCACGTGTCGTCTCCCGCACCAGTCGTGGTGGTGTTGAGTCAGTTATCGGTCTGTTTCCCGATCGTAATGCACTGATCCTAGGGCACCTGGTTACGCCGTGCGACGGCCCGTCTGGCCTTCACGCTCGCCTGCTCCAACCGGCGCAATCCCGCCCGGAGCGGTGTCGCGAACCTCCCATGATCCCTAGCGTTCCCCCGAACAGGTGAAATGAAGGGAGCGCACTGTTGGTGATGCGGCAGACACGACGGCAGTTCCTGCGAGCGGTGGGGGTCACCGGTGGGGCGGGAGCCCTCTACGGGGCGATGGGGGCACTGGGGCTGGCGCCCGTGGCCGCCGACACCCCCACCTTCGTGCCACCCCGGCCCGGTGATCTGGGTGGGCGGCCCCCTCGTTCGGTGGTGATCCTCGGTGCCGGTATGGCCGGGCTCACCGCGGCCTACGAACTGCGCAAGGGCGGCTACGACGTCACGGTGCTGGAGGCCCGGCGACGTCCCGGCGGCCGGAACTGGACGGTCCGCGGCGGCGACACCGAGACCGACCTGAAGGGGGAGCGGCAGACGGCCGGGTTCTCGCGCGGGGAGTACCTCAACGCCGGGGCCGCCCGCATTCCCCAGCACCACGTCACCCTCGACTACTGCCGCGAACTCGGCGTGCCGATCGAGGTGTTCGCGGGGACCAACGCGGACGGCTACCTCTACCAGGTAGGTGACCACGACCTCTCCGGCGTGCCCGTCAGGCACCGGGCCGCGAGGGCGGACGTGTACGGCTACGTCTCCGAACTGCTGTCGAAGGCCACCGACCAGGGCGCCCTCGACGCCTATCTCACCGGCGAGGACCGGGAGGCCCTGCTCGCGTTCCTGCGGCTGTTCGGTGACCTCGGGCCGAAAGTGGACGGTGACCCGGCAGCCAGCTTCCGCTACACCGGAACCGGCCGCCGCGGCTACGAGATCCCGCCGGGCGCCGGGACCCAGGAGGGCACCCCGCTGCCGCCGCACCCGCTGAGTGACGTGCTGGCCAGCCGCATCGGCTACTACTTCTCCCTCGAACTCCGGTGGGAGCAGGCCATGATGATGTATCAGCCCGTGGGCGGGATGGACCGGATCGCCCACGCGCTCGCCGACGCGGTCGGGAACCAGCACGTTCACTACGGCACCGAGATCCGCGCCGTGCGCAACACCACCGATGGTGTCGAGGTCGACCACACCGGTCGCGACGGTCGCATGCGGACACTCGCGGCCGACTTCGCGATCTGTACGCTCCCGCCGGGTATCGCGGCGCGCCTGTCCGGCAACCTGCCGACCGAGGTGCGCGACGCCCTGCGTACTCCCGAGGTGCTCGACGTGGGCAAGCTGGGCGTCGAGTACTCCCGGCGCTGGTGGGAACTCGATCACCGCATCTACGGCGGCATCACCAGCACCAACACCGACCTGCTCAACGTCTGGTATCCGTCATACGGTTTCCACGGCCCGCGCGGCACGCTGCTCGGCTACTACAACGAAGGCCCCTACGCGGCGGACTACGGAGAGCTGCGGCACCCGCAGCGGCTCTCCCGCGCGCTGGACCGGCTCACCGACATCCACGGCGAGTCGGCGGCGCGCGACGTGGCCTCGGCATTCTCCGTCCACTGGACCGACATCCGGCACAGCGAGGGTGCCTGGGTCATGTGGTCCTCACGCGAAGGCGCGTACGAGCGGTTGCTCGAACCGGCGGGCCGCGTCTACTTCGCGGGCGACTACCTCAGCCACGCCAACGCCTGGCAGCACGGTGCGATGGTGTCGGCCAGGTCGGTCGTCGAGGCGCTACACGAGCGCGTGGCGAGCTCGTGACGGATGTGCCGTGAAGGCCACCTGCACCGCGGATAACGCAGCGAAGGTGGCCTTCGCGGCACCCCACCACGCGGGGACGGGCACCACGAGCGCTCAGGCCGCTTCGTCCTCACGCCGGTCGGCGGTTCCGCGACGCGGGCCGCGGACGAACTCACGCCGTTCCCGCTCGGTGAGCCCACCGAAGATGCCGTGGTCGAGCCCGTTGTCCACGGCGTAGCGCAGGCATTCCCGCCGCACGGGACACCGCGCGCACACGGCCTTCGCCCTGGCCGCCTGCTGTGCACCCGGCCCCATGTCGGACACGGGGAAGAACAGTTCGGGATCCTCGTCACGGCAGGCGGCACTGGACCGCCAGTCGAAATTCCTCATGGGCGTGCCGCCTCCTTTCCTCTGGATACGAAATCCGCAACCGACGTGACAACGCGCCACACCGCATCGCTATTCCGGTCGCCGCCTCCTGGGCACAGGAACCCGCGCGAGATCCCGTGCGACCACGATGCCGCCGCCGAATACCTCCGACGCCTCATTCCGAAACGCCCCCATGTCCGCGTAGCGCTGCGAGAAATGCGTGAGCACCAGCGTGCCCACCCCGCTCTCGGCCGCCACCCGCGCCGCCTGCCGGGCCGTCAGGTGGCCGTACCGGCCCGCCAGTTCCCGTTCCGAATCCAGGAACGTGGCCTCGATCACCAGCAGGTCCGCGCCCGCCGCGAGCGCGAACGCGTTGTCACACAGGCGCGTGTCCATCACGAACGCCACCCGCTGCCCCGGCATCGGCGCGCTCACCTCCGCCTCGGTGACGGTGTGGCCCCCGACCGTGATCACACCGTCCCGTTTGAGCCGTCCCACCGCGGGGCCCCGCACGCCGTGGCGCTCCAGCAACCTCGGCAGCAGCGTGCGCCGGTCGGGTTCGACGAGGCGGTAGCCGACCGTCTCCACCGGGTGATCGAGTGGCAGCGCGTGCAACTCGCCGAACTCCCCGTGCGCCACGACTCCCGCGCCGGTGACCGGCTCCTCGACCAGATCCGTGACCTCGTGGAACACACTCGCGTGCCGCAGCCGCGCGAAGTACTCCCGCCCCGACGCGGGGTAGTGGGCGCGAACCCTTCGCACCCCGTCCAGCGACAACCGCTGCACCACTCCCGGCACCCCGAGACAGTGGTCACCGTGAAAGTGCGTGAGGCACAGCCGCGTCACCGCGCTCGCGGGCACCCCCGCGAACGTCAGCTGCCGCTGCGTACCCTCGCCCGGATCGAACAGCAGTCCCTCCGAATCCCACCGCAGCAGGTAGCCGTTGTGGTTACGGGCGCGCGAGGGCACCTGGCTTCCGGTGCCCAGGACGACCAGCTCGCGATTCGACACGCCCACGACGGTACGGCGGGACTCGCACGCACCGCACCCGAATTCCGCGCGATCCGGCTGGTCCGGCACGGTGGCCGCGTCGGCACCCGGAGCGCATACTTTCCCCGTGCCCACACCGTCGGCCGGGGCCACCGGCAGCACCGAGTCCACACCGGACTGGATACTCCACGTCGATCTCGACCAGTTCATCGCCGCCGTCGAGATCGCCAGGCACCCGGAGCTGCGCGGCCTGCCCGTGGTCGTCGGCGGCGCGGGCGACCCGGCCCAGCGCGGCGTCGTGGCCACCGCCTCCTACGAGGCCAGGGAGTTCGGTGTGCATTCCGGTATGCCGCTGCGGACGGCGGCACGCCGCTGTCCCGACGCCGTCTTCCTCGCCTCCGACCCGCCCGCCTACGAGGAGGTCTCGGAGCGGGTGATGGCCGTGCTGCGCGAGTTCCCGGTGGTCGTGGAGGTGGCGGGCTGGGACGAGGCGTTCCTCGGTGCCCGCACCGCCGACCCGGAGTCGCTGGCCCGCGCGGTGCGTCGTGCCGTGGCCGAGCGCACCGGACTGTCGTGCGCGGTCGGCATCGGGGACAACAAGCACACCGCCAAGCTGGCCACCGGCTTCGCCAAACCCGGCGGAGTGTCCCGGCTGACCAGGGCGAACTGGACCGAGGTCATGGGACAGCGGGCGCCCGACGCGCTCTGGGGCGTCGGCGCCAAGACCCGCCGCAAGCTCGCCGACCTCGGCATCACCACCGTCGCCGCTCTCGCCGCCGCGGACCCCGGCGAACTGGCGAGGGCGTTCGGCCCCACGCTCGGCCCCTACTACCGGGTGCTCGCCCACGGCGCGGGCGACCGCGACGTCACCGCCACCCCGTACGTGCCCAAGTCCCGCAGCAGGGAGACCACCTTCCAGCACAACGTCTCCGACACCACCGAGCTGGGGCACCACCTGGACGGGCTGGCCGCCAGGGTGGCCGCCGACGTCGTCGCCGAGGGCCGCCCCGCCGCCCGCGTCGCCGTGAAGGTGCGCTTCGCTCCGTTCGTCACGCACACACGCAGCGTGACGCTGCCTGCTCCCACCTCGGACGCCGCCGAACTCACGCGGGCCGCGCGCCGGGTCTTCGACCGCTTCACGGTGGACCGCCCCGTGCGCCTGCTCGGCGTCCGGGCCGAGTTCCCGGCGGAATGAGGCCGGACACACCGGTGTTGGACCCCATACGCGTCGCCGGTGTCGTTACCCTGCACTACGCTGATGCGGCACTCGAACAGTTGACCGAACTGCTCGACGAGCCGTGACGACACCGCGTTTCACGATCTGGGAGAGAGCGAGCACGTGACTGCCTCTGCGGAGAACTTCTACGGGGCCGACGACCTCACGCACCTGGAAGGTCTCGAAGCGGTCCGCAAGCGGCCCGGGATGTACATCGGTTCCACCGACAGCCGGGGCGTCAACCATCTCTTCACCGAGATCGTCGACAACTCCACCGACGAGGGCGTCGCGGGCCACGCCACCAGGGTCGTGGTGACGCTGCACGCCGACGGCAGCGTGGAGATCGCCGACGACGGGCGCGGCATCCCCACTGGCACCCACGGCAAGTCGGGCCTCAGCGGCGTGGAACTCGTGCTGACCCGCCTGCACGCGGGCGGCAAGTTCGGCGGCTCCGGCTACAAGACCTCGGGTGGCCTGCACGGCGTCGGTGCCTCCGCGGTCAACGCGCTGTCGTTGCGGTTCGACGTCTCGGTCCGGCACGGTGGCAAGGTCCACGAGATGTCGTTCGCCCGCGGCGTGGCCGGCGTCTTCGACGGCCCCGGGCCCAAGGCCAAGTTCACGCCCCAGTCGGGACTGCGGCTCGCCCGCAAGATGAAGCGGGGCGAGTCCACCGGCACCACCATCCGCTACTGGTACGACGCGCGCTATTTCGAGCGCGGCGCCGAGCTGGACGTCGAGCTGGTGCGCACCAAGCTGCGGCACACCGCCTTCCTGGTCCCGGGCGTCACGTACGTGCTGCGCACGGCCACCGACTCGGCCATCAACGAGGAGACCTTCCACTACCCCCACGGGCTGGTGGACATGGTGGAGTTCCTCGCGCCGGCCGGTGACCGCGCCGTCTGCGACACCCACCTCATCACCGGCGAGGGCACCTACAAGGAGAACGCCGCCGACGCCAACGGCGTCATGCAGTCCAACGTGGAGCGGCGCGCCGAGGTGGAGATCGCCCTGCGGTGGGGGACCGGCTACGAGCGCACCGTCGTGTGCTTCACCAACACCATCCGCAACGTCCACGGCGGAACACACCGCAAGGGCTTCGAACGCGGCCTCGTCAGGGCGGTGCACGACGCGATCTCCAAGACGCGCGGCCTGCTCAAACCCAAGGAGGACCCGCCCACGATCGACGACGTGTGCGAGGGCATGACGGCGATCGTCCACGTGCGCATCCCCGAACCGCAGTTCACCTCCCAGACCAAGGACGAGCTCTCCACCGCGGGCATCACCAAGGTGGTGCAGGGTCTCGTCGAGAAGCACATCAAGGCGTGGGCCGAACACCGCAGGACCAAGGCCGAGGCCAAGACGGTGCTGCAGAAGATCGTCGACGCCTCGCGCGTGCGGCTCGCGCAGAAGCAGCAGAAGGACGCCGCCCGCCGCAAGACCGCGCTCGAAGGG
Organism: Saccharomonospora piscinae; assembly: GCF_005862235.1. Lineage (GTDB taxonomy): Bacteria > Actinomycetota > Actinomycetes > Mycobacteriales > Pseudonocardiaceae > Saccharomonospora > Saccharomonospora piscinae. The sequence continues at coordinate 123,625 of NZ_VCEK01000005.1, forward strand.
GCGGCCATGCCGCCCAAACTGGTGGACTGCCGCAGCACCGGCGTCTCCCGCAGCGAACTCTTCCTCGTCGAGGGCGACAGCGCCCTGGGCTCGGCGCGCATGGCCCGCGTGTCGGAGTACCAGGCACTGTTGCCGCTGCGCGGGAAGATCCTCAACGTGCAGAAGGCCAACCTCGGCGACGCGCTGAAGAACGCCGAGATCGCCTCCATCGTGCAGGTGCTGGGGTCGGGCACCGGGCGCACCTTCGACGTCGCCTCGATGCGCTACGGCCGAGTGGTCCTCATGGCCGACGCGGACGTCGACGGCTCCCACATCCGCACCCTGCTCATCACGCTGTTCGCCAGGTACATGCGCCCGGTGATCACCGACGGCAGGCTCTACGCCGCCATGCCGCCGCTGCACAAGATCACCACGAAGGGCCGCAACGCCGAGACCCACTACACCTACACCGAGCGGGAGATGGAGGCGAAGGTCTCCGAGCTGGAGCGCCGCGGCAAGCAGATCGTCAAGCCGGTCCCGCGCTTCAAGGGCCTCGGCGAGATGGACGCCGACGAGCTGTGGGACACCACGATGAACCCCGCGACACGTTCGGTGCGGCGCATCACCCTCGACGACGCCGAGGCCGCCGAGGCCGCGCTGGAACTGCTGATGGGCGAGAAGGTCGAGCCCCGGCGCAAGTGGCTCATCACCTCGGCCGAGCGGGTCGACCAGGCCGCGATCGACATCTGACGCGACGGACACACCACAGGAAGCGACGAACAAGTCATGGCACGGCGCAAGAACACCACCACCCGCGTCGACCCGGCCGCGTTCGACCAGGCCGGTGCGCGCGTCTTCGAGAACCCGGTACGCACGGAGATCGAGGACTCGTACCTGGAGTACGCGTACTCGGTGATCCACTCCCGGGCGCTGCCGGACGCGCGCGACGGGCTCAAGCCGGTCCACCGCCGGATTCTCTACTCGATGCACGAGAACGGCTACCGGCCCAACCACGCCTACGTGAAGTCCTCGCGCGTGGTCGGTGACGTCATGGGCCGCTACCACCCGCACGGTGACACGGCCATCTACGACGCCATGGTGCGCCTCGCGCAGGACTTCTCCATGAACGTCCCGCTGGTCGACGGGCATGGAAATTTCGGATCTCCGGACGACGGACCGGCGGCCTCGCGTTACACCGAGGCACGCATGTCGCCCGAGGCCATGCACCTGGTCGGGGAACTGGGCGAGGACACCGTCGACTTCCGCCACAACTACGACGGCTCGCTGACCGAGCCGACCGTGCTGCCGGCCGCGTTCCCGAACCTGCTGGTCAACGGCACATCAGGAATCGCGGTCGGCATGGCGACCAACATGATCCCGCACAACCTCGGCGAGGTCGTCGCCGCCGCGCGGTGGCTGATCAACCACCCGAACGCCTCGCTCGACAAGCTCATGGAGTTCGTGCCGGGTCCCGACCTGCCCACGGGAGGGCAACTGCTCGGACTCGACCAGGTCCGCAAGGCGTACGAGACGGGCCGGGGCGTGGTCCGGATGCGGGCCAAGGTCACCACCGGGCCGATCGAGGGCAGCCGCAAGCAGGGCATCACCGTTACGGAACTGCCCTACGGGGTCGGGCCGGAGAAGGTCATCGAGCGCATCACCGAGGAGGTCAACAAGCGCAAGCGGCTCACCGGGATCTCCGACGTCAAGGACCTCACCGACCGCGAGAACGGCACCAAGCTCGTCATCGAGTGCAAGGTGGGCGTCAACCCGCAGGCACTGCTGGCCGATCTCTACCGGCTGACGCCGCTGGAACAGTCGTTCGGCATCAACAACCTCGTGCTGGTCGAGGGCCAGCCCAGGACGCTGGGGCTCAAGGAGCTGCTGGAGGTGTTTCTGGCCCACCGCTACGAGGTGGTGACGCGCCGGACCCGCTACCGCAGGCGCAAGCGTGAGGAGCGGTTGCACCTGGTCGAGGGCCTGTTGAAGGCCCTGCTCGACATCGACAAGGTGATCAAGCTGATCCGCGGCAGCGAGAACGCCCAGGCCGCCAAGGACGGCCTGATGAAGCGGTTCGCGCTCTCGGAGATCCAGGCCGCCTACATCCTCGACACGCCGCTGCGCAGGCTCACCAAGTACGACAAGATCGAGCTGGAGTCCGAACAGGACAGGCTGCGCGAGGAGATCGCCGAGCTGACCGCGATCCTCGACGACGAGTCGGTGCTGCGGAAGGTGGTGTCGAAGGAGCTCGCCGCGGTGGCCAAGCAGTTCACGGCGCCGCGCCGCACGGCGCTGGTCGACGGTGATCTCAAGGAGGTGCTCGCCGCGTCGCAGCCCGCGGGCCCGCTGGAGGTCGCCGACGATCCCTGCCAGGTGATCCTCTCGGCCACCGGGCTGGTCGCGAGGACGGCGGCCGAGTCCGAGGAGGCGGTCGAGGGCCGCAGGCGCAGCGGCCGGGCTCGCCACGACGCCATCGCCGCGATGGTGCACACCACCGCCCGCGGGCAGGTGCTGCTGGTGACCAACCGAGGCCGGGCGTTCAAGACCGACGTGCTGCCGCTGCCGGTGCTGCCCCAGTCGTCCGGCACGGTGTCACTGCGCGGTGGCATGACGGTGCGCGAACTCGTCCCGCTGGAGGGAGACGAGCGCGTGGTGGGGCTCGCCCCGCTCGGTGAGCAGGCGGAAGCCTCGCCGGGCCTGGCGCTCGGCACGCGCCGGGGAGTGGTGAAGGTGTGCGCTCCCGACTGGCCGGTACGGGCCGACGAGTTCGATGTGATCACGCTCAAGGACGACGACGAGGTGGTGGGCGCCGCCTGGCTCACCGACGGCGCGGAGGAGATCGCCTTCGTGTCCTCGCACGCCTCGCTGCTGCGCTTCGATGTCGCGCTGCTGCGGGCGCAGGGACTGCGAGGCGGCGGGGTCGCGGGCATCAACCTGACCGGAGACGCCGAGGCGGTGTTCTTCGGGGTGGTGCGCACCGACGACGCCGAACACGGCGAGCCTCTCGTGGTGACGGCCACGGGCGAGACGGTGAAGGTCACGCCGCTGGCCGAGTACCCGGCCAAGGGGCGCGCGACCGGCGGAGTGCGCGCGCACCGCTTCCTGAAGGGCGAGACGCGGTTGAGGCTGGCCTGGGTGGGCCCCCGGCCCGCGGGGTCCACGGCCAAGGGCGAGGCCGTGGAGCTGCCCGAGACCGACCCGCGCCGGGACGGGTCGGGTGCCGCGCATCCGGGACCCGAGGTGGTGGGGCACCAGATCGAGCGGGCCTGACGGCCCGCCGTGCTCACGGGGTGTCGGCGGCCCAGGCGGCGTAGTCGGTCCAGGCGAGCAGGCTTCTGCCGCTGGTGAACCGGTGGTGGCGGCCGGTGATCGGGTCGTCGAACTCCAGTGCCCTGGCCAGCAGTTGCAGCGGGCGGGTGAAGTCGTCGGGTGCGGTCTCGGTGAGTACGGGATAGAAGGTGTCGCCGAGGATCGGCACCCCGAGCCCGCTCATGTGGACCCGCAGCTGGTGGGTTCGGCCCGTGGTCGGCAGCAGGCGGTACCGGCCCAGCCCGTTCGCGTGGTCGAGCAGTTCCACATGGGTCTCCGCGTTGGGCTCGCCCGGCACCGTGCGGGCGGTCAGGACGCCGCGTTTCTTGAGGATGCGGTCGCGCACCGTCCTCGGCAGGTCGAGGCCGTCGTCGTGCGGCGCGACGGCCTCGTACTCCTTGCGCACCCGGCGGTGCTGGAACAACTGCTGGTAGGGCCGCCGGAGTTCGCGGCGGGTGACGAACAGCAGCAGTCCGGCGGTCACGCGGTCGAGCCGGTGTACGGGGGTGAGTTCCGGGATGCCGAGGTCACGGCGCAGCCGCACGAGCGCGGTCTCGGTGACGTGGTCGCCGCGCGGGGTGGTGGCGAGGAAGTGCGGCTTGTCGGCCACCACGAGGTCGTCGTCCTGGTGAACGATGCCGATGTCGAACGGCACGGGGACCTCGTCGGGCAGCTCGCGGTGGAACCACACGAACGCGTTCGGCAGGTACGGGGAGTCGGGTGTGACGGGCCCGTCGAGCGTCACGAAGCGGCCTTCGGCCAGCATCGCGTCGATGCGTTCGGGCGGCAGGCGGTCGAGCCGCCGCACCAGGTAGTCGCGCACGGTGTCCCACGGACCCTTCGCGGGCAGCCGCACCCGGGCCGCGTCGAGGCCGTCCCGCTGCGGCAGTGGGGACGGTGGGCGCCGCGCACGTCTCATGGCCGCACTGTAACCGGTGCCGACCCCCGTGCCGCTCCGTGTCCGCAGCCTGCGTAGCCGTGTCCGCAGCTCCCGTAGCCGTGTCCTCAGGCTGGGTAGCCGTGTCCGCACCTCACGATGGTCCCCCGCCCGGGACGACCAGGCCCGACTCGTAGGCCAACACCACGAGCTGGGCGCGGTCGCGAGCGCCCAGCTTCGTCATCGCCCTGCTGACGTGGGTCTTCGCCGTCGCGGGGCTGATCACCATGTGCCCGGCGAGCTCGTCGTTCGACATCCCACGTGCCACGAGCGCCACCACCTCGCGCTCGCGCGGAGTGAGGCCGTCCAGAGCCGCCGGATGCCGCCCCGAAGGGGGCCGCGCCGCGAACGTCTCCATGAGCCTGCGCGTGATCCCAGGCGAGAGCAACGCGTCGCCCCGTGCGGCGACGCGCACCGAGTGCAGCAGGTCCACCGGCTCGATGTCCTTGACGAGAAACCCGCTCGCGCCGGCCCGCAGGGCGTCGAACACGTACTCGTCGAAGCCGTAGTTCGTCAGCATCACGACGTGGACGCCGGACAGGCGGGCGTCGGTGGCGACCCGCCGGGTGGCCGCGATGCCGTCGAGGCCGGGCAGCCGGATGTCGACCAGGGCCACGTCGGGAACGTGCTCACCGATCGTGGCGAGGCCCGCCATCCCGTCGGCGGCCTCGGCGACCACCTCGATGTCGTCCTCGGCGTCGAGTAGCGCCCGGAATCCGCCGCGCACGAGGGCCTGGTCGTCGACGAGCACCACCCGGATCATCGGCGTTCCCACGGCAGGACGGCCTCGACGGTGAAACCGCCGTTCGGGCGGGGCTGGGCTCGCAGGGTGCCGCCGAGCGCGGCCGTCCGCTGCCGCATCCCGCGGAGCCCGAATCCGGGGCTCGGGTCGCTGTCCGGGTGGGCCATCCCGTCGTCGTCGATGCGCACGGTGACAGTCTCGTCGCCGTAACCGACGCTGACCCTCGCGGTGTCGGTTCCGGCATGGCGCGCGACGTTGGTCAGCGCCTCCTGCACGATGCGGTAGGCCGTCGCGTCGACGTCGGCGGGCAGCGGCACGGTGTCGCCGTCGACGGCCACCGTGGTCCGCACACCGGCCGCCGACGCGGAGCGCACCAGCTCGGGCAGCCGGGCCAGGCCGGGGCGGGCGTCGTCGTGCAGCACGTCGAGCGTCGTCCGCAGCTCGTGGCTCGCGTCCCGGCTCGCCCGCAGCACCGCGAGCAGTGCGTCGGGGACGTCCTCGCCGCGCTTGCGGGCCAGATGCACCGCGACCTCCGCCTGAATCTTGATCACCGAGATCTGGTGCGTGAGCGAGTCGTGAAGGTCGCGCGCGATGCGGAGCCGCTCCTCGCCGGCGCGGCGCAGGGCGACCTCCTCGCGGGTCCGTTCCGCCTCGGTGGCGCGAGCCTCCACCAGGGCGAGGCGGGCCCGGCGCTGGCGGGTGACCTCGCCGAGCACGACGGACGCCACGAACCAGCCCACCGGCAGCACCGCGGCCTGCCACGCCCGCGCTGTCGGCAGGTCGCTCACCGAGGCGAGGTTGTCGGCCACCGCGAACACCAGCAACGGGCCCGCCACGGAGACCGCCGCGATCCGGTGGCCTGCCGCGACCGCCGTGTAGAGGGCGACGAGCACCGGAACCGTCGCGACGGGCCCGGGGTCGGTACGGAGGGTGTAGGCGAGCCCGAACGCGAGGGTCGCCGCCAGGACCACCAGCGGCGCGCGTGACCGGGCGACCAGCGCCGCGCAACTCGCGAGCAGGAGCCCGAGGTCGAGCACCCCGGTGTCGTGCGGGCCGAGCACGGCGTCGGCCAGGGCGAACCCGGCCACGCCAACGGCCAGGGCCGTGTCGAGCGCATCGCCCCGCGTCAGGCGGATCGGGCTCGGCACTCGTGGCAGTGACAACGGCACGAGCGAAGCGTAGACCGTGCGCGGCGCTGGGTAATCCCACGACGGGCGTACGACCACGGGAGTACGTCGGGCGGGCGATCGCCGCCGTCGCGCCGACGCGGAGCGGCCCGGGTGACGGCCACTATCGGCACGACGGCGAAGTGAGCGAGCGAAGGAGGCGGGACATCATGATGCTCGTCGAGGTCCACACCAGGGCTGGCGTGCTGACGGCGGGACAGCGCGCGGAGATCAACCGGCGGTTCATCCAGAGCACGACGGGTGACGACGGCGAGGGGCACGCGCCCGAGACACTGCGGGAGGCGCGACGGTGGATGCGGCTGGTGTTCCACGAGGCGGCGGACAGCTTCGTCGACGAGGAACGCGAGAGCGGCGACGTGCCGCCCCGGTTCCTGGTTCGGGTGAGTGTGCCCGGGGCCTGGCGTAAGGACACGGCGGGGCATCTGATCAAGGAGATGACGCGCGCGCTCGCCGAGGTGGCCTGTGGCGACCGGGCGTTCGAGCAGCCCGACGTCTGGGTGCACGTGCTCGGGGTGCCGGAGGGCGGCATCGGTGTCTTCGGCACGCCGATGGGGGCCGAGGACCTGGTGCGGCTGCTCACTCGGGCGCACCGGGAGTCCCCGCGGCGCCCCGAGCGAATGCCGGAGGGAAGCGGTTACGACCCGGTGTGCGGCATGGTGGTGCCGCTGCGTCATGCCGCCGCGGTGGCCGAACACGACGGCGAGACGTACGCGTTCTGCAGCAAGGGCTGCCACCACGTGTTCACCGAGGACACCGTGTCCGCAGACTAGGTAGCCGAGTTCGCACCGCACGATGCGGACACGGCTACGCGGGCTGCGGACACGGCGTCAGGGGGCGGGCGGGCGGCGGGCGGCCAGGTCGAGAACCTCCCTGGCCGTCTCGGCGTCGGTGATGAGGGTCGTCACCGTCTTCGAGCGCAGCACCGCGTCGATGGCCTCGGCCTTCGGGGTGGTGTAGCCGAGCGCGATCACCTCGGGAACGCGGCGGAGTTCGTCGTGGCTGACGGCGAGCACATGGTGCGACAGGCCGGTGTCGAGTGCGTTGCCGTCGGCGTCGAACAGCCGGGCGGCCACCTCGGCCTTCGCGCCGCGGGCGCTGATGGCGTCGCGTTCGGCGGCCGACAGGGCGTCGTACACGGTGGACTCGCCCTCCCGCCACGCGCCGATGCTGACGACCGCCTTGGTGAGGTTGCGGTAGCGGCGGAAGGTTTCCACGATGCCGGGCTGGCGGCGCAGGATGTCGGTGGTGCGCCGGTCGGGCAGCACGAGCGGCGCGTAGATCGGATACGACTCGCCGCCGGCGACCGTCGCCAGCCGGGACACGGTCTCCACGGTCCGGTCGCGCATGTCCATGCCGGCCTGCACTCCGCAGAGCTGGACGATGGGGCACCGGGGAAGTGCGCGGATGTGCTCGGTCATGACGTTGACCGACCGGGCCCACGACAGGCCGATGACGTCGTCCCTGGTGGCCAGTTCGGTGAGCAGGCGGGCGGCGACGACGCCGACGCGCTGCCGGAGCTGCGGCCGGGTCTCCCCGTCCTGCGCTCGTTCGAGCACGAGTGCGCGACGGAGACCGTACGCGGCGCGCAGCTCGCCGGACAGGCCCGGCTCGACGGGTTCGGGTAGCGAGAACTCGATGCGGACCAGGCCGGTTTCCCTGGCACGGTCGAGGATGCGCGCGATCCGGAACCGGCTGATGCCGAGGTCCTGCGCGATCTCGACCTTGGAGTCCCCCTGTACGTAGAAGCGGTGGGCGATGGTGGCTGCTTCGACGGCGTCAAGCAGGTTCCACGGGCGATTTCGTCCGCTCATCTGAGCAGATTAGCATCCCGTTACCGAGGTGATGTTGACGTATCGGCCGAAAAAGTCGTTCAATGCCTGCGCATCTGAGAATCAACTAAGGGCAATATGCTCATATGAGCAGGGGAAGGTGGGCTTCCATGCGTGCGGCTGTCGTGGACGAACCCGGGAGAATCAGGGTCGGTGACGTGGGCGAACCGAAGCCCGGGCCCGCCGACGTCGTCATCCGCGTGGGCGCGTGTGGCATCTGCGGCACAGACCTGCACATCGCCGACGGCCACTTTCCCCCGACGCCGTATCCGATCGTGCCGGGTCACGAGTTCGCGGGCGAGATCGTGGAGGTCGGCCAGGACGCCCCCGGCGGGTGGGCGGTGGGTGACCGCGTCGCCGTGGACCCGTCGCTGTTCTGCGGTCACTGCGGTCCCTGCCGGGCCGGGCACGGCAACCTGTGCGCCAACTGGGGTGCCACCGGAGACACGGTGGACGGTGCGTTCGCCGAGTACGTGGCCGTTCCCGCGTCGACCTGTCACCGCATGCCCGAGGGCATGACGTTCGCGCAGGGCGCACTGGTGGAGCCGGTGTCGTGCGCGGTCCACGGCATCCGGCGGGTCGGTGTGGAGGCGGGGGAGCGGTTCCTCGTCATGGGCGCGGGCACGATGGGCCTGATCCTGCAGCAGTTGCTGCTGCGCGCCGGGGCCAAGGTCACGGTGGTGGACCGCAACGCGGACCGGCTGCCGAGGGCCACGCGCCTCGGTGCGGACGCCGTCGCGGGCGACGCCGCCGAACTGGACGGTGAGACGTTCGACGCCGCGGTGGACTGCACGGGCGCGGTGCCCGCCATCGAGGCCGCCTTCGACCGGGTGCGCCGGGGTGGGCGGCTGCTGGTGTTCGGTGTCGCGCCGGAGGAGGCGCGGGTGTCGCTGTCGCCGTTTCGCATCTACAACGACGAGATCACCATCGTGGGGTCGATGGCCGTGCTGCACAGCTACGGCGCCGCGCTGGACCTCGTCGCGCAGGGCGCCGTCGACACCGACGAGCTGGTGACCCACTCGCTGCCGCTGGAGCGCTTCGGTGAGGCGCTGGAGCTGATGCGCGGTGGCACCGGTCTCAAGATCCAGGTTGTTCCGGGGGGCGAGTGAGGATGCGCCGAGCACAGGGTGGACGCCGACGTCGCCGCTTGCCCCTGCTCCTCGTGGCCGCGCTGCTCGCCGTGCCGGGGTGCGCGGGCGCGGGTGCGCTCGGCGCGGACGGTGGGGCACTGACCATCGCCATCGTGGCCAACCCGCAGATGAACGACGCGATCGCGCTGTCGGACCGGTTCGAGCGCGAACACGGCGTCGAGCTGAACTTCGTGTCCCTGCCCGAGAACCAGGCTCGTGCCAAGATCACGGCCTCCACGGCGACCCAGGGCGGCGAGTTCGACCTCGTGATGATCAGCAATTACGAGACGCCGCAGTGGGCGGCCAACGGCTGGCTGACCGATCTCGGGCCCTATCTCGAGGCGAACCCGGACTACGACGCCGACGACTTCATCCCCAGCATCCGGGACGCGCTGTCCTACGAGGACTCGATGTACGCGGTGCCGTTCTACGGTGAGTCGTCGTTTCTCGCCTACCGCGAGGACCTGTTCGAACAGGCGGGGCTGACCATGCCGGAGAACCCGACGTGGGAGCAGATCGCCGAGTTCGCCGCCGTCCTCGACGACGACGAGGCCGGGGTGGCCGGGATCTGCCTGCGCGGCAAACCCGGCTGGGGAGAGAGCCTGGCGCCGTTCACGACGGTGGTGAACACCTTCGGCGGGCAGTGGTTCGACCAGGACTGGAACGCGCGACTGACCTCGCCGGAGTTCCGGGAGGCGGCCGAGTTCTACGTGAACCTGGTGCGCGAGCACGGCCAGGTGGGTGCCTCCAACGCGGGATTCACCGAGTGCGGCACGCGCTACACACAGGGCGAGGCCGCCATGTGGTACGACGCCACGGTCATGGCCGGGACCAACGAGGATCCCGCCAGCAGCAAGGTCGTCGGCAAGTCCGGCTACGCGCCCGCCCCGGTGATGGACACCGAGGCGAGCGGCTGGCTCTACACGTGGTCGCTGGCGATCCCGGCGAGCACCGAGGACAAGGATCTCGCGTGGGAGTTCCTGAGCTGGATGACCGACAAGGACTACGTGCGCCTGGTCGGTGAGGAACTGGGGTGGAACCGGGTGCCGCCGGGCTGCCGCCAGTCGACCTACGAGATCCCGGAGTACCTCGAGGCGGCGAGCGCGTACGCGCAACCGACGCTGGACGGGATCTCGCACGCGAACCAGGACGAGACCATGACCGAACCGGTGCCCTACGAGGGCATCCAGTTCGTGGGCATTCCCGAGTTCCAGGACCTGGGCACCCGGGTGAGCCAGCAGCTCTCCGCCGCCATCGCCGGGCAGCAGTCCGTGGACGAGGCGCTGCGGCAGTCACAGGAATACGCCGAGACCGTCGGCGAGTCGTACCGGGAGACCCGATGACGACGACACTGCCCGACACCACCACCGTGTCCGCGCCCGGACCCCGGCAACGCGCGCCGCGCCGCGAGGGGGCGTGGCGGCGCAGGGCTCCACTGCTGCCCGCGCTGATCTTCACGATCCTGGTGACGCAGATCCCGTTCCTCGTGACCGTGGTCTACTCGTTCCAGTCGTGGAACCTCGTGCGGCCCGGATCGCAGCACTTCGTGGGCTTCGACAACTACGTCGACGTGCTCGCCGACAGCCAGTTCCGGGGCGCGCTGTTCAACACCGTGGTGCTCACCGTGGTGTGCGTTTTCGTGTCGATGCTGCTGGGGTTGGGGCTCGCGCTGCTGCTGGACCGGGCGTTTCCCGGCAGGGCGGTGGTGCGCACGCTGATCATCACGCCGTTTCTGATCCTGCCCGCGGCCGGGGCGCTGTTGTGGAAGACGACGATGTTCGACCCGACGTACGGGCTGGTCAACTTCGTCTTCGGCGGTGACACCGACTGGCTGTCGGCGTATCCGCTGGGGTCGGTGATGGCGCAGATCGTGTGGCAGTGGACACCGTTCATGACGCTGCTCATCCTCGCGGGGCTGCAGGCGCAGTCACGCGAGGTGCTGGAGGCCGCGCAGGTGGACGGAGCGGGCCGGTGGCGCACGTTCGCGTCGATCACGCTTCCCCAGCTCGGCCGGTACCTGCAGCTGGCCGCGCTGCTCGGCGCGATCTACATCGTCAACTCGTTCGACGCGATCTACCTGATGACCCAGGGCGGGCCCGGCACGGCGAGCACCAACGTGCCGTTCTACCTCTACCAACGGGCCTTCGAGGGCTTCGATGTCGGACAGTCGTCGGCGATGGGGGTCATCGTCGTGGTGCTGACGTTGCTCGTCGCCACGTTCGCCCTGCGCGTGATGTTCCGGTCCTTCGATGTGAGCGGAGGCGTGAAATGAGGCTCGGTCGCGCGTCCCTGACCGCGTTCACGTGGCTGGTGGCGATCCTGTTCGTGTTCCCCGTCGTGTGGATGGTGGTGACGGCGTTCAAACGGGAGGCCGACGCCTACACCGATCCCCCGTCGGTGGTGTTCACGCCGACGATGGAGCAGTTCGCGGGGGTCGTGGAGCGCGGGTTCCTGCCCTATCTCGCGAACTCGGCGTTCGTCACGGTGACCTCGACGCTGTTCGTGCTGCTGCTGGGTATCCCCGCGGCGTACGCGCTGTCGCTGGCGCCGGTGAAGCAGACGGCCAACGCGCTGGGCTTCTTCCTGTCGACGAAGATGCTTCCGGTCGTGGCGGCCATCATCCCGCTCTACGTGATCTCGCAGAACGTGGAGCTGCTCGACCACGTGTGGGCGCTCGTCATCCTCTACACGGCGATGAACCTGCCGCTGGCCGTGTGGATGATGCGGTCGTTCCTGCTGGAGGTGCCGAAGGAGATGATCGAGGCGGCGCGCATCGACGGTGCGTCGCTGCCGGTGCTGCTGCGGCGGGTGGTGCTGCCGGTGGTGGCGCCCGGCATCGCGGCGACGGCGCTCATCTGCGTCATCTTCGCGTGGACGGAGTTCTTCTACGCCATCAACCTGACCGCCGCCCGCGCGGGCACGGTGCCCGTGTTCCTGTCGGGGTTCATCACCAGTGAGGGGTTGTACTGGGCCCAGCTGTCGGCCGCGGCGTTGCTGGCCTCGCTCCCCGTCATGATCGTCGGGTGGGTGGCGCAGAAGCACCTGGTGCGCGGGCTGTCCATGGGCGCGGTGAAGTAGCCGCGCCCCGCCTCTCCCGCCCGCCGAGGGTTGATCGCGCGGTCGTCCGGGAACCCGGATGCCACAGCCGTGGTCGCTCTCGGCGGCGGGAGGTGTGAACCGTGCGATCGGTCGCCATCGCGACACTCGCCGTGGTGCTGCTGTGCGGCGTGACCTCGTGCGCCGACGATCCCGGCCCCGGTGGGCAGGACTCGCCCCCGTCGCCTCCCGCGCGCACCACCACGCCGCCCGACTCCCGCGTACCCGAACCGGTGACGGTGCGCGGCACGGTGGTCGAGGGCGTGGAACCGAACTGCCTGGTGCTGGAGACCGGCGAGCGCGAGTACCTGCTGCTTGAGGCGGGCGCCGAGGTGCGGCCCGGCGCCGAACTGGTCGTCCGGGGCACACCGCGTCCCGGCCTCGCCACCACGTGTATGCAGGGCACACCGCTCGTCGTCGAGGACACCGGCCCCGTCACGGGAGCGACGTGATGCGGCGTGACGCCGACCCGCCCCGGCTGCGGCCCGCCGCGCAACCCCCGGTGCCCCACCGGGACGTGCTGGCCGGGCTGGCCGGCGCTGTGGTGTTCCTCGCCGGGGTGTGGCTGGTGGTGTCCCCGTGGGTGATCGAGCATCCCGCCACCGCGGCGGGGCCGGACTCGGCGGTGACGGACATCGCCGCCGGCCTGCTGCTGGCCCCGCTGGGTGGCATGCGGGCCGTGTCGCCGTTCGCCGCTTCCTGGCCGGGGTGGGTCGCGTTGATACTCGGAGTGTGGCTCGTCGTCGCGCCGTTCGCGCTGGGCTATCGCGGGGACGAGGCGGGCGCCGCTCGGGCGAACGATGTCGTCACCGGGGCCGTTGTCATGCTGGCCGCGGTGACCGGGCTGTACCTCGGTGCGCGCTGGGGCGGCGCAGGACGACGCGGGCAAACGGCGAGATGAGCGGGAGGTCGGCGTGATGGCGAGCTGGTCGGCGGTGGAGGCGCGGGACGCGGTACTCGCCTGCTTCGACGGTTCCGAGGGAGGCCGCAGGGCCGTGTGGTGGGCCGCGGGTGAGGCGGCGGCCCGGGAACGGCCCCTGCTGATCGCGTGGTCGCTGGAGTGGGAGCCGCCGCGATCGCAGGAGGAGCTGGCGCAGGCCAACGTCGGCGCGCACGAGATCGTCAAAGAGACCCGGCGGGAGCTGGACGAGGTCGCCGCGGACTGCCGCGCGCTGTACCCGGGTCTGACGGTACTCACGACACTGCCGGACGGGGCCCCCGAGGTCACGGTGGCGCGACTGGCCGACGAGATCGGTCCCGCGCTCGTGGTCGCGGGCGCGTCGGGGCGAGGTGCGCTCTCCCGCATGCTGCTCGGGTCCACGGTCGCCTACTTCGCCAGGGCGCTGCGGCAGCCACTCGTGGTGGTGCGCGGCGAACCGGCCCCGCCGGAGGCACCCGTCGTGGTCGGCGTCGACGGATCGGGGACCAGCAACCGTGCGGTGGACTTCGCGCTGAGCTTCGCCGACCGGCACGGGGTGCCGCTGCGGGCCGTCCACTCGTGGACCGACTGGCCGCTCGACGTCTACGCCACCGCACCTCCGGCGCAGGTCGGGCTCTACCACATGGACGACGCCGTGCAGGAGGCCGCGCGCGAGCAGTTCGAGGAGGTGGCGCGCCGCTACCCCCGGGTATCGGTGCGCTGGGACGGTGTCGCCGACCGTCCCACCCACGCGCTGCTGGAGCGGGCGGAGGGCGCACGGCTGTTGGTGGTCGGCAGCCACGGCAGGGGGCCGGTGACCAGGGCGCTGCTCGGGTCCGTCAGCCACGCGGTGCTCTACCACGCGCCCTGCCCGGTGGCGGTGCTGCGGAGCAGGCCGGAGGACGAGGAGAACGGCTGAGCGGGAAGGGGCCGCGTCATGGCGTCCGGTCGGCAGAGCGGGGTGATCTCGCCCGGGCTGTACGCGCGAGAGGTCCGGACGCCGGACCCGGTGCGCTCCTGCTCTTCGGGCTCGGCGCGGTGGTGAGTTTCCTCGTGGTCGAGGCGTCGGCCACTAATCTCTACCGCCGCTCCCTCGGCGGCGACCCGGAATCTGGCGTGAGGCCAACAGGGCCGTCATCGATCAGCACGGTGACAGTGTCTCCCGCCCAGATCAAGGTGCAGGTGATGGATTGACACTGTCCGACGACGTCGTGATCCCATTATTCGGATCTGTCGCGATTGTTTCCAGCAAATCCTGATTCATCATGGCTTCCATGCCGTTGTCATCGATCCCGATGTATGTGCTCTCTAGGTCTATATCAGTGGCGAGAAACCAGCGCCGATCTGCAGGCCACCACAGGTTCATCGCCTGAAATCTCCACTTGAACACTGATTGCTTTGCCGTGTCGATCGCGCCCTGAAAAACGATGTAGTCCCGACCGGGTAGGCGCAGGTGTGCCGCTTTGGCGATATCGAGCCTCCGAACATCGGCCCAACCGGACCACAGTGCAAAAAAACAGTTGTCTGGCGTGTCGGTGCACCTGCGCAACACTTCGACCACCGATCCTATGATCTCCGGTGGCAGAGTTCCCTGTTCCGGCGGGTCTGTCCAAGGCCCATACTTCCCTTCGTTCTCGTTGATCCCGCTCTCGTACTGCTGCAACCGTAGTCCCACTAGGTTTGGGAACTGAACCAGTGGATGAAATACGCGATTCGTGTACGCGGCGATCTCTTTCCACTGAACCATCCGCTTCCCCTTGGGCCGTTCCTGATACGCGGGGTGAAGCAGACGTACGTATTGCGGATACATATCGGGAACCAATGCCCGAATGTTATCCCGCGGGGCGTCATGGAGAACGGGTGCGAACCATCCCGTCACGTCCGCACTGTTCGATAGTACTTCCCACGGTTCGAATCGCGAGATCGCCATTAGGAGTATTATACCGTTGGCTCGGCCGGTGTGATCCCGGTTCCGCGCAGCTTTTTCGCGATCTCGTCCGCGCTGCTCCGGGAGATCCTGCCAGCAGCCGGGACTGCAAGCGGGTCGTGAACCCAAGCACGAGGCCGCACGCGACGATGATCGGCGCGTGCGGGAGTGACGAAATCGGGGAAGCCCGTGACCGGACCCCGACGGGGTGCTCCCGCGCTCAAACCCCCGTGCGGCCGCCGCCGTCCGGGCGGTCGGACTTGTCCTCGCCGTCCTCGGCGGCATCCCCGCCGTCCTCGGCGGTGTCGGCCGGTTCCCGCTCGGGCTCCGCGGGCGCCTCGCGGGAAGCGTGGTGTTCCGCCACGGCGAGCACCACGCCGCGCACCGCCGCGAGCACCGGCACGGCGAACAGCACGCCGGCGATGCCGCCCTCGGCGCCTCCGATGACCAGCGCGACCAGTACCACCGCGGGGTGCAGGTTGGAGAAGTTGCCCTGCAACACCGGTTGCAGTACCTGTCCCTCCAGTTGCTGCACGGCCAGCACCACGCCGAGGATGATCAGCGCGGCGGGCAGGCCGTTGCTCACCAGTGTCACCGCCACGGCGAGAAAACCCGACGCCACGGCGCCGACGTAGGGGACGAAGCCGCCGATGAACACCAGTGCCGCGAGCGGGACGGCGAGTGGCACGCCCACGACCGCGAGCCCGATGCCGATGCCGAGGGCGTCGATGAGGGCCACCAGCGCGGTCACGCGCACGTAGAGCACCACGCCCCGGTAGGCCCTGCGGCCCGCGTCGTCGACGATCTCCCGGGTCCCCGGCCGCCACGGCAACAGCGTCGCCGCCCACAGCCGGGGCCCCGCGTGCAGGAACATGATGAACAGCACCAGCGCGATCACCAGGCCCACGACGAACGAGCCCACCGTGCTGAACGCCGTGAGGGCCTGCGTGAGGACCGTGGACTGGTTGCCGCCGATCCAGTCCTGCGCGCGCCCGACCAGCTCGCCACTGACCGGGAACGGGCCCTGGTTGAGCCATCGTTGGAGGCGTTCGATGCCCTCCAGGACCCGGCCCTGGAGATCGTCGTACGACTCGATGATCGACAGCACCACGAAGGTGACGAGCCCGCCGACCACGATCAGTCCGAACACCAGCGCCGCGAGCACGGCCAGGAACCGGGGCCAGCGGCGGCGCGTCAGCCACGACACGACAGGTTCGAGCATGGCCGTCAGCAGCAGGGCCACGAACAGCGGAATGAGTACGTAACTGAGGTGCTTGGCCACATTGCGCAGTGCCCAGAGCACGGCGAACACGGCCAGCAGCTGTACCGAGGTGACGGCGGCGCGACGGAGGGTCCCGGACGTGAACCGCACGGCCGGTTCCGGCATGACACCTCCTGCGGGCGCTCGCTGATCCGGGGCACGGGTAGCCGGTGCCGTCCCCCGCGAAACCAGCCGTGAGGTGGAGCCCGCGCGTCACCCACCCACCGTTTGCCGTCCCCGGAACGGGGTAATTCTCACGGGTATCAGCCATTCCGCTTGTCCGGGAGCACGTCATGCTGAGCCACCACGAACGGCGCGAGCTGGAACGGATACAGGACTGGTTCGAGCACGACGACCCGAGGCTCGCCCGCGAGCTCGGCCAGGCGGGCGCCTCGGCGGCCGTAGGGCGGCGGTCCCGGCTGCTGCGCTACGGTGCGGACGCCCTCGCGGTGGTCATCGTGCTGCTGGGGGTGGTCACCCTGAACTTCGGTCTGATCTTCTTCGGCGCGGTGTGCCTGGCGGGTGCCGCGTGCCTGCACCTGACGCGCGGCGACGACGGCGTGCCCCGGCACCGGCGCCTGGAGTGAGCGCTGCTCAGCGCGCTACCGGCCCGCCGGTCCACGGCTGGCCCGTGAGCCGTTCGTACACGTCCACGTAGCGCTGCCGGGTGGCCGCCACGACGTCGTCGGGGATCGCGGGGCCGGGTGGCGTCTTGTTCCAGCCCGTCGAGGTCGCCCAGTCACGCACGTACTGCTTGTCGAACGAGTGCTGCGCCCGGCCGGGCCGCCACTCGTCGGCGGGCCAGAACCGCGACGAGTCGGACGTCAGGACCTCGTCGCCCAGCGTCAGTACGCCGTCGGTGTCCCAGCCGAACTCCAGCTTGGTGTCGGCGACGAGGATGCCCCGCTCGGCGGCGTAGGCGGCGCCCTCGCGGTACAGCCGCAGCGTGATATCCCGCAGGCGCTCGGCGGTGTCGCGGCCTTCCTGGGCCACGACGTCCTCGAACGTCATGGGCAGGTCGTTCTCGGCCTTGGTGGTCGGGGTGAAGATCGGCTCGGGTAGCGCGCTGCCCTCGACCAGCCCGTCGGGCAGGGGCACGCCGCACACGGACGAGGTGCGGCGGTACTCCGCGAGTGCCGACCCCGTGAGGTAGCCGCGCGCCACGCACTCCACCTTGATCATGGTGAGGGGGCGGCAGCGGACGGCGCGGCCCGCGAACTCGGCCGGGACGTCGGTGGCCGAGAGCAAGTGGTTCGGCACCAGGTCGCGGAAGCGCTCGAACCACCACACGGAGAGCTGGGTGAGCAGGGCGCCCTTCCCGGGCACGGGGGTGGGCAGCGGCACGTCGTAGACGGACACGCGGTCGGAGGCGACGAGCAGCAGATCGCCCCGGTCCTCGTACAGATCGCGGACCTTGCCCGCGTGCAGGTGCTTCACGGGCGTCATCGTAGTGGCCGCGCCGAGGGGGCCGGAGCGGACCGCGATCGGCTTTGTGTCGCAGATCACGTCAGCCCATTGTGGACGGACGCGGAGTGACGCGGAGCGACGCGGAACGAACGTCGGGCGACGGGTTTTCCGTTGTCGTGCCCGGAAAGCGAGGCGCCTCGGTGATCGTCACACTGTGCGCTCGGGCCGTGACGTGAAAAGTTTCCCGCCAGTAGGATCCGGAGGTCGGCTCGGGGGACCAACGTCGGCGCGCGGGCGCGGACGGATCACGTGAGGAGGCGTGCTGGGCCGTGGGAGTGCCGCAGGGAGCACCGAAGCCGGACAACCTCGGCGTCGTCCTGCCCAACATCGCCCGCATTCGGGACTACTGGCTCGACGGCGACCACCACGACGACACCGACCGCGAGATGGCCCAGCGCATCGAGTTGTGCGGGCCGCACGTTCCCTACCTCGTCCGGGCTCAGCGCGCGCTGGTCCGGCGCCAGGTCGGCTTCCTGGTCGAGCAGGGTGTGACGCAGTTTCTCGATCTCGGTTCGGGGCTGCCCACCGGCGACTACGTCCACCAGGTCGCCACGGCGGCGGATCCAGCGAGCCGGGTCGTCTACGTGGACATCGATCCCTCCATCGAGGCCGACAGCCTGGAACTGATCGCGGGGGGCGGAGAACACGGCGTTCGTGGTGGCGGACTGCCGCGACGTGCGCGGCGTGCTCGACCACCCCGACGTGAGCGCCGTACTGGACTCCTCGCGGCCGTTCGCGGTGCTGATGACCGAACTGCTGCTGCACGTGCCCGACGGTGAGGACCCCGACGGACTCGTGTCGTCCTACGTCGACGTCCTGCCGGAGGGCAGCTATCTCGCCCTGTCGCACTTCGGCGAGGACGCGCAGGTGCTGTCCGGTTTCCAGATCTTCGAGGGGCTGCGCTTCGGTCAGTTCCCCGCCGTGAGCCTGCGGTCGCGGGAGCGGGTCGAGAGCTTCTTCACCGGCCTCGACCTCGTGGAGCCCGGCGTGGTGCCGGTGCCGCTGTGGCGGCCGGAACCCGGCGACGAGGTGGTGCGCAACCCCAGCGAGGTGCGGATGTACACGGGGCTGGCCCGCGTCGGCCGCCGCGCGGACACGGCCTAGCCCGCCGCCAGCGCCACGGCGACGATCGCGACGTCGGCCGCCAGCACCACCGGCATCACGCTCCGGCGCAGCACGGTGGAGCGTGCGCGCTCTCCCGCGGCCAGCCGCCGCGCGAGCAGGACCACCGTGGCGACGAACACCAGGTGCCCGCCCGCGCCGACCAGGGCCACCACGGGTCCGGCCGGACCGCCGTACCACCACAGTCCCCACGTCAGGCAGGTCAGCCCCGCCACGAGCACGGGCAGGGCCAGGCCCAGCGCGCGCACGGCCCCGTGCCGCACGCTGGTGGTGCGCTGTCCCGCGGCGGCGTCGGCCGCGCGGTCGGGCACCGACCACCACACGACCCGGCCCGCCGCCAGCAGCGTCAGCCCCGCGTACACCAGCGCGGTGGCCGTCCCGACGGTGGGGCTCACCGCGGCGTGGGCGGTGAGGCACGGCAGGGCGACCACTCCGGCCGCGAACACCGCGGCGCCCGGCAGTCCCCGTGTCTTGAGCCGGACCGGTTCGACGTTGTACAGCACGTGGGCGGCGACCGTGCCCGCCGCCGCCACGGCGCAGAGCCAGTGCCCTGTGTGGACGGACGCGGCCACGGCCAGCGCGAACCCGAGCGCGAACTCGGCCGTGGCCAGCCGCAGCCCGGCTCGCCTGCCGAGCCGCCGGGTCGCCGAGGCCAGTGTGCCGCGTTCGGCGTGCCGCGCGTCGCTGTCGAGGTCGGCCACGGAGTTCAGCACCAGACCGGCCTCCATGAGCACCACGTTGGCCACCACCACGAGCACCGGGCCCACCGCCAGCATCCCGGCCGGGGCGGTGACGGCGAAGCACGCGCCGAAGAGGGCCTGGCACAGCGTGTTGAGCCAGAACGGGAACTCCAGCCGGTGCACGGCCGCGAGGTCGCGGGCCGTCAGTCCCGGCACGCGGTGACCCGCATTCGCAGCCGCGACGACGGCGCCATGGCGTGCCCTCGCAGCGACAGTCTCGCGGACCCCGGGTTGAGGCAGCGCCACTCGCGGCGCCGCAACACCGCGGCCACGATCACCCGCAACTCCAGCATCGCGAGCGAGGCGCCGAGGCAGCGCCGCGAACCTCCGCCGAACGGCAGGTACCGCGCGGGATCGTAACGGCGGCCCACGAACCGGTGCGGGTCGAAGCGCAGCGGATCGGCGAAGGTGTCGTCCTGGCGCTGCGCGAGGTAGATGCTCGTGGTCAGCGTGGTGCCCTCGGGCAGGTTCCGGCCGAGCAACCGGGCCGGCGCGCGCAGCCTGCGGTTCTCCGCCACCGTCACCGGCGGAGCCAGCCGCAGCGTCTCGGAGATCACCGACGTCAGCAGCGGGACGGCGGAGGCAGGCGGTGCGGCACGGCCCGCCGCGCCGGGGGCGTCCAGCTCGGCGAGTACCTCGTCCCGCAGGGCCTCGTCGCACGAGAGCCGGTACAGCGTCCACGCCGCCGCCGAGGCCGTGGTCTCGTGCCCGGCGAACAGCAGCGACACGAGCTGGTCCCGGAGCTCGCCGTCGGGCAGGTCGGCGAGCGGGCCGTCCGCCTGCCGCAGCAGTGCGGCCAGCGCCGGGGGGTCGGGACGGGATTCGGCGCGCGCCCACGACACCAGCTCCGCGTCGAGACCGGCACCGGAGCGGGGCAGCCCGCCGCGCAGGAACCGGTGGGCCAGGGTCCGGCGGCGGGAGCCCAGCGCGTCGTCGATCCAGGCCGTGAACCCGTCGAGAACTCGCTCGGTGCGGGTGTCGAGGTCGCCGAGCACGATCCGCGCGATGATCCGCAGCGCCAGCGCGCGGGTCCAGTCGGCCAGTCCCACGGTGTCTCCGGGACGCAGGGCCGACACGGCGTCCCGCACGGTGTCGGCGATCAGGCCCTCGTACGCGGACAGCCGCCGCCCGCGCAGCGGCGGACCGAGCGTCCTGCGATACGCGGTGTGGCGCTCGCCGTCCACCCACAGCAGCGAGTGCGGACCGAACAGGGGCCGCAGGCTGCGGCTGCCGGGATGGTCCAGCTCGCCGTCGGAGCGGAACAGCCACTCGACGGTCTCGGGGTCCCACACGAGCAGCTTCGGCGGGTCGGCCGCGAGGACGACGTGGCGAGCGGGCTCCGCCCGGTGGGCGTCGAGGAACGGCAGCGTGCGCAACGCCAGCCGCAACTCGGTGCGGTTCACCCGATCCCCGCGGTGGTCCTGGCGTCGGCGAGCAGGCCCGCGGTACGCGGGTCGGTGTGCGCGGCGTACAGCGCGGCGATGATCTCCGTCTGGACGATCCGGGAGGGGGTGTAGACGTCCTTGTCGTGCCACAACGGGGGATGCGGGGTGTCGTCGTCCCAGCGGTGCAGCAGCGAGGCGGCGCCCCGGGCGGCGGCCCGCGCGAGAACTTCCCCGACTTCCCCGGCCGGGTTGCCCGCCCGCAACAGCGTGCGCACCGCGTAGGCGGTCTCCTCCCTCGTGCCGAACCAGCGGCCCCAGGTGCCGGGCGCGCGTTCGCTGGTCAGCACCCAGTCCACGGCCCGGTCGACGGCGGGCCGGGCCGCCGCACCGCCGTACTGGGCGAGTGCCACGGCGCAGCAGGCCGTGGCGTAGTACGGCGAAGCGTGCCACTTGTCCGACCAGCTGCCGTCGGTGTCCTGGCGCTCGACCAGCCAGCGGCTCACGGTGGCCAGCGCGTCGGCGGCCCGGCCGCGCGGCTCCCCGGCGAGTCCCGAGCGCGCGGGCGGTGCCGCGAGGGCACTGCCGAGCGCCTGCACGACGTGGGCGTTGGCGGTGGGCGAGGCGGTGCGCTCCTCGGGGAAGCAGAAGAAGTGATCGCCCCGGTCGAACTGCCACAGGCACTCGATCGAACGCGGGCGCTCGAGCAGTGCGAGCGCGTAGAGGCCGGTGGCGGTGTCGTCGACGTCGGCGGGGAGCCCGAGTCCACCGGCCGCGCCGTCGTCCGAGAACGCGGCGTGCAGGCTCGTGACGAGCTCGTCGAGCACCGGGCGCGGCGCGGTGAGCGGTACACCGGAGTCGGCCAGTGTGGACAGTACCCAGGACCGCTCGAACAGCGTCAGCGGTGCGGCCACCGGCACTCCGCCGTCGGCGTGCCGCACCGAGAGCAGGTACTCCACCGCGGGGTGCTCGCCGCGCCGGATCGTCTCGTCCCCGAGCCAGGCCGCCGTCGCGGCGGGGGAGCAGCCGACGATGCGCTCGTCCACCGGGCGCACGAAATCCGCCCCGCTCGCGGCGGGGCCGACGATCTCCAGGGAGTGCAGCAGCTTGTCCGGCAGAGCGTGACCGTGTGCGGCGGCGCCGCGAACGGCGTCGAGCAACTCGGCGCGGGTGCCGTCGGGCAGCGGCAGTGGGCGGCGGCCGAGCCGTGCCAGGTGGACGTTCACGTCCGCCACCAGCGCGGGGACCATGATCTCCACGGCGACGGTGTCGGGCAGGGTGGTGGTGGACCGCAACCTGCGGGACAGTGCCGTCAGCCCGCGTTCGGCGCCGTGGGCGGCGCCGGGATGCGCTCCCGGTCGATCCCGCTCGGTGAGCAGGGCCTCGGTCGCGCTGAGCGTCGTGACGATGTCGTAGTCCCCGGGCCCGCCCCAGCGCCCGTCCGCCTGCTGCGTGCCGAGCAGGTAGCGCACGCGGCGGTCGTGCCCCGGAAGCGACGGCGCCAGCGTCACCAAGCGGCCCGTTTCGTAGGCACATGACTCGAACTGCCCGTTCGGGTCGGCGGCCATGTCGGTCAGCAGCGTCCGCACCGTCTCGTCCGTACGGTCCAGCCAGGACACCCGCGGCGTCATGCGCAGCACTCCGCTCGTCGACTCCGTGTTGAGTTGATCGAGTAGTCGATCGAGCACCGAACGTAGCACCGATCACGGGCGAGTGACACGATCTTGGTCCGAACGGAGCAGTGCCGGGGCGGCCGACCGCCCCGGCACCCCGAACCGTGGTCAGTCGGCGGCCGACACCCGGAACTCGTCGCTGGTCCCGGTGAAGTCGCGGACCGCTCCGGACAGTCCCTTCGCGTCACCGTGATAGCGAATCCGGTACGGACCGGGCCCGGCGTCGTCGGGCACGTCCCAGCTCACCGTCACCTCGGACGCCGACAGCCCGCGGCGGCTCCACCGCAGTGTGGTGGACCAGTCGCCGTCGTCGGCGATCCGCAGCCACTGCCCGTCGACTCGCTGCTGCACCTCCAGAAACGTGCCACCACGGTGCAACTCGTTCGAGGGATGCGCGCCCGCGAACACCGTCGTCACCCGTTCCCCGGGGAGGTAGGTGCCCCTGGGCTGGGTCAGCACGTCGCCGAACGCGCGCCCCAGCGGCGGCGTGTCGAGCACCACCCCGGGTTGCAGGCTCAGCTTCCCGCCCGGCTCGTCCGGCGGTGCGGGCCCCGACGGACCCGGTGTCCCGTCGCGCATCGCGGTGGCCAGCTCGTGCGCGGTCTGCCGGAGCGCGCCCAGCTGCCAGCGCCCGAACAGCGTCGACCCTCCCTCGTACTGCTGGGTGTCGTACTCCTCCGGGGTCGTGACGTAGTGCAGGTAGCCGTTGCTGTACCCGGCGACGAGCACGTCGCGCACCTCGGCCCCCACGGCCTCGGCCACCGTGCGCCGCAGCCGCAGGCCGGCCGCGATCGTCACCTCGCCCGGAATCGCGACCAGGTGCAGCGACCCGATGCGCACGAGCTGCACGGGCACCGTCTCGGCCACCCACGGGTAGAGCGCGTTCATCGCGCCGATCGGCACCACCACGCCCTTCGGTGCCTGGCACTGGCGCAGTTCGGGCGACGCCTCGTACAGGATGCTGTCGGAGACCAGGTCGAACAGCGGGTTGTCGCCCTCGGCGAACAGCGGGAAGGCGGGGCCGTCCTCGGTGCTGCCCGCCGCCATCGCCGCCCCGACCGCCGCGTCACAGGTGCGGTGGGTCCGGCCGTCGGTGGTGAACTCCGGGCGCACCGTGACGTCCGAGAGGTCCACGTGAACGGCCCGGGAGTCCACCCCGCCCCGTAGCGGCTCGCCCGCCCGCGAGAGCTGTGCCGACGCGGCGTCGTACTGCCGCAGGCCGATCTCCTCGGTGCGGTGGAAGTCCTCCGGGGTGGACGGTGGGCTCAGGTCGAGGTTGGGCGACATGTCGCCCGCGTTGGTCTGGGCGAAGGCCGCCACGAACCCGGGTGGCTCGCCGTCGAGATAGTCCTCGCCCTCGACCCGCCGCTCCCAGTGGTAGGCGGCATAGCCCTTGTTGTCCGAGCTGATCAGCCGGTTGTCGCCGGACATGCTGGTGTTGTGCGTGGCGAACCAGTTGATCACGCCGACCGGGCGGCCGTCCCGCTCGATCCGCAGCACCGTCGACTGCGGGTCCACCGCGTCGGGGAAGAAGGCGCGCTCGTGGTCCGGGTTGGCCTCGAACGCCTCCCGCGAGCGGTTGGCGCTCGCGGTGGTGAGTTCGCCGTGGGTCAGGCGCAGGGTGGACGGCGCGAGGTCGTCGTGCGCGTGGTGGACCGACTCCAGGACGCCGTCGGCGATGGCGTCGAACGTCCGCTCGTGGTAGCCGAGTGTGGTGAGGTTGTAGAGCAGGTGGTGCGCGTAGCCGCCGGGGCCCGCGTGGGTGTGCGTGGCGGTGATGAGCACGTTGCGCTCGTCGTAGGTGTCGCCGTAGGCGTCGGCGAGCCTGCGCAGCACCTCCTGCCGCGCGCTGGAGAAGATCATCGGGGAGTCCACGACCACCAGCAGCACCCGCTCGCCGGTGGGCCGGTCGACGATGACGAACGACCGCGCCCGCAGCCGGGTGTGCAGTCCCTCGGCCTGCTGGTCGAGCCTGCCATAGCCCATCATGCCGACCTCGGCGATCTCGCCGGTGGCATCGGCGATCCCGCGTCCCACCAGGTAGTCGCCCGCGACGGCGGGGTCGCGGTGCGGTGCGGCGGTGGCAGGGGCCGCCACCACGGTGACCGCGGCGAGCGCGGCGGCGACGCCCAGCGCGAGCAGCCGTGGCCGCCGGGTCGCTCGCCCCCTCATGACGACAGCACGTCGGCGGGCACCGTGTACCCGCGGACCCGCTGGGGGTGGTCACCGACCGGAATGCGCGTCACCTCGGTCGGATCGTCGTAGGACACCACCGAGATGTCGTCGCTGTCGCTGTTGGAGAGGAAGCAGTACCGGCCGTCCGGCGTGGTGGCCGCCCAGTACGGCTTGTCGCCGGTCTCCACGATCGCGTCGACCGTGAGCGAGGGCACCGAGAGGATCGCGGCGTAGTCCGAGATCGTGCCCGCGTTGCAGATCTTGGTGTTGTCGTTGTTCATCGCGAGGCCGTGGTGGGCGGAGTCCAGCGGATAGTCGCGCCGCTTCAGCTCCTTCGCCTCGTCCGACAGCGGCAGGTGGACCGTGCGGGTACGGCGCTGCTCGGCGAGGTCGTACTCGATCAGTCCGTTGTGGAACGACAGTTGGGCGTACATGGTGCGGTCGTCGGGCAGCACCACGAAGGGCCGGATGCCGACGCCGAAGTCGATGACCTGCTCGACCTCCAGGGTCTCCGCGTCGATCACCGTGAGTTCGCGCTTGCCCTTCAACGGGTCGAGCAGCTCGGAGTCGGGCGCGATCACGTTGCCGATCGAGGCGTTGTAGATGGTCTCGCCGTCGGCGGAGTACCGGTTCTCGTGCGGGAAGTCGCCGGTCGGCACGGCGGCGAGCACCTCGCCGGTGGCGGTGTCGAGGACGTTGAGGACGTCGGCCGTGGTGGCCGACACCAGCAGCCGCGTGCCGTCGGGGGACAGCGCCATGTGATCGGACCGGTAGCCGTCCACGCGGCGGTGCCAGCGAGCGTCGCCGGTGGCGATGTCGAACGCGGCGACGTCGCCGAGGCTGGGCCGGGAGACGTACATCGTGCGCCCGTCGGGGGAGACCATGATGTCGTCCACGAGCTGGTCGTGCCCCTCGCCCGCCGTCTCGCGGATGACCCGCATGGCGATGCGCTGGTCGAGCCGCATCTCCGCCATGCGCTCGTCGAGGTCTCCCGCGACGTCGATGCGCTGGTACTTCTCGAACGTGCGGGCGTCGATCACGTCGACGGTGCCGTCCCAGTTGTTGCCGACGAACATCACGTCGCGGGTGGGGTCGGCGTGGGCGGCCGGAGACAGTGTGAACACCAGTGCGGCTGTCGCGGCGAGGGCCGCGGATCGCCGGAATCGCTTCCGCATCGCGCTTACCTACTCCGTCGTAGATATGAATGGGATTCATGATTCTGACGACGGCAGCCGGGTGACGCAAGGGGCGAATCGGGGGACGCTCACACTCCCCAGTCGGGCCGCAACGGCATCGCCGCGTGCCCCGAGGCCGAGGTGCGCACGCCGAGGACCTGGTGCAGCTCGATGCCACGCCGCTCGAACGCGAGTCGGGAGGCCGCCATGTACAGCGCCCACACCCGCGCCCGGCGCACGCCCGCCTCGCCGACCGCCTCGGACCAGTGCGCGTCCAGGTTCGCGCACCACGCCGCCAGCGTCCGCGCGTAGTGTTCGCGCAGGTTCTCCGAGTGCCGGACCTCGAACCCGTTGTCCTGCATGGCCGAGGCGACGGTGCCCACGCCGGCCAGCTCCCCGTCGGGGAAGACGTAGCGGTCGATGAACGGGCCCGTGCGGTGCCGCTCGCGCGTCGTGGGCCGGGTGATGCAGTGATTGAGCAGCCTGCCGCCCTCCCGCAGCCGGGAGCACAGGAACCGGAAGTAGCCGGGCAGGTTGCCCGCGCCCACGTGTTCGGTGAGGCCGATGGACGACACCGCGTCGAAGCCGGACTCCGGCACGTCCCGGTAGTCGCCGTGCCGCACCTCAGCACGGTCGGCCAGCCCGCGCCGGAGCAGGTCCTCCCGCGCCCACCGTGCCTGCTCCCGCGACAGGGTCACCCCCACCGCGTGGACGCCGTAGTGCTCGGCGGCGTGCGCCACCATGCCGCCCCACCCGCAGCCGACGTCGAGCAGCCGCATCCCCGGCCGCAGCCCCAGCTTGCGGCACACGAGGTCGAACTTGTGGAACTGCGCCTGCTCCAGGCCGGCCGAGTCGGTCGGGTAGCACGCGCACGTGTAGGCCATCGACGGGCCGAGCACCAGCTCGTAGAAGCGGTTGGACACGTCGTAGTGCCGCGAGATCGCGTCGCTGTCGCGGGACCGGGAGTGGCGCAGCCCGAGCGCGGCCCTGCGCAGCCTGCCCGGAGCCTCCTCGGGCGGCGGCGGCACCCACCGCAGGTGCCGGGGGCCCAGCTCACGCACGATCGCGAGACGTTCGGCCGGGCGCAGCCCACCCGCCATGTCGGTCATGGTCCGCAACACGTCGTACAGGTGCCCGGTCACACCGAGGTGCCCGGCCACGTACGCCCGCGCCAGCCCCAGCTCGCCGGGTGCGGAGAGCAGGTAGCTCAGTGCCGACGGCGAACGCACCTCGACGCGCGACGGCGCCGTGGGATCTCCGGCCAGGCTGCCGTCGTAGGCGGTGATGGCCACGGGCGCGCTCGCGGTGAGATACCGCGCGAGCACGGTGCAGACCCCGGTCGCCGTCCGTGCTCCGGCCGGGGCGGCCCGCCGCCGGTGACCCGCGTCCGGCGCCGCCGGGCGCACCGTCGTCGTGCCGGGTGCCGACTCGCTCACCTGATTCACCCTCCTCCTTCGCCGCCGGGCGCTACCGGTCGGCGACGCACTTGTCGTAGAGGTTCAGCAGCCGGCCTCGCGGGTCGTAGCGGCTCCGCAGCCGCTCGTACGCCGCGCCGTTGTAGAGCCGCCAGAAACTCTGCTCGTCGTAGAAGGTCTCCGAGTACAGCGACTTCCGTCCGCCCAGCTCGGTGACCTTGTCCTCCACCAGCCGGTTGTGCCTGCTCCCGCCGCCCGGGTTCGGCACGGTCCCCCAGAACCCGAAGTTGACGTACAGCACGTCCGGGTCCAGTTCGTACAGCGGCCACTGCCGGTCGGGATGACGCTGCCGGACCGGGCAGATCCACACGGGACTGAGCGGGATCTCGCGGTGCAGGAAATCGAGGAACTCCGCCGCCGCGTTCACCGGGACCTCGACGTCGGAGATCACGGCCTCGTGTGGTGGCCCGCCGAGCAGGCGGCGCACGCGGTTGGACAACTGGTGCCGCCGGTCGAAGGCGACGACCTTCCAGTAGACGTCCGAGCGCAGCCTGCGCGGACCGAGCAGCAGCCGCACCGCCCGGTGCTGGACCCCGAGCGCACGGGAGCACCAGAACCAGTCGGTGTCCCAGCGCCACAGGTAGTCGCGGACGGGAAGATAGTCGATGTCGTGCTCGCGGATCGAGCGGTAGTAGACGTCGAGCCAGGTGTAGTCGCTGACCCGCGGTGCCTCGCCGGTGAACGTGCCCAGCGTCAGGTACAGCTCGTCGGGCCCGAAGACGGTGCCGTCCACGAAGTCGGCCACACCCTCGGCGCAGCTGCGTGCCAGCTCGTCGAAGTAGGCCGAGGGGTCCCGGAACCGCACGTGCCGCAACCGCACGTAGGGACGCACGGGCTCCAGCTCGACGCGCAGCCGCAGCGCGTACCCGAGTGTGCCGTAGGAGTTGGGGAACCCGAAGAACAGCGCCGCGTGCTCGTTGTCGGGGCGGGCGAGTACCACCTCACCGTCGCCGGTGAGTACCTCCAGCTCCAGCACCGACTCGTGCGGCATCCCGCTCCGGAACGACGACGACTCGATGCCCAGCCCGGTCACCGCGCCGCCCACCGTGATGGTCTTGAGCTGCGGCACCACCAACGGCATCAGACCGTGGGGCAGCGTGGCGTCGACGAGCTGCTCGTAGGTCACCATGCCCTCGACGTCGGCGGTGCGCGACACCGGATCGACCTCGAGGACGTGGGTCAGCGACGAGACGTCCAGTCCGGGCGCGGTCGTGCGCGCCCGGGGGCGGAAGAGGTTGGACGTCCGCTTCGCCAGCCGCACGGGCGCGTCGGGGGGCAGGGCGCGCAGCTGGTCGCGCAGGAGCCCGGTACGCGCGTCGTGGCCCGCCCTCGGGGTGAGCGGATGTGGATCGCGCGGCGAGTCCGGGCGCGGTGGCGACGCTGACGGCTTGTCCAGCACCATGTGTCGATGGTCGCCCTCGCCGGAGGGAGGTGCCAGGCGAGCGCGGGGCTTTCACCCCGTGCCGTCCTCGGTTGGCCCGTCCGGGTGGCTCCGCTCGCGTCCGCCGAGCCGGGCCCGGAGCCGGTCGAGTTCGGCCCGCGTGTCGGCCAGCTCGGTTTCGAGCGCGAGGATGCGCTGCGCCGACGCGAGGGTGTGACCCTCGTCGAACAGCTCCCTGAGCCTGCCCGCCCTGCCGAGCTGGTGGCGGGAGTAGCGCCGGTGTCCGCCGCTGGACCGCTCGGGCGTGACGGCTCCGGCGTTGTCGAGGCTGCGCAGGAAGGGCTGTTCCACGCCCAGCAGTTCGGCGGCCTGTCCCGTGCTGAAAGCGGGGTAGTGCTCGTCGTCGAGCTTCCGCAGGTTCATCGCGCACGCGCTCCCTGCCACGTTTCTTCCGACACCGTCGCGTCCAGTGTAACTGTGGTGGGCGGTTGACCCAATCTGCATTGATCGGTATATGTTTCTTGCGATCGACAGGCAGGTAACCGGATACGCTCAGTGGAAATGGGTGACACCGACGTGACTGTTCTGGACCAGCGGGTGCCCGAGCGGCACCGATCGACCGGCAGCGCCACACCGGGTGGCGGGCGAGACGCCGGTGCCGCGGTGCGCCGCGCCGAGGAAAGCTTCCGCAGCGCGTGTGCGGCGCTGACCCGGCAGGAGCCGGACGCGCGTGCTCTGCGCGCCGCCGTCCACGGCACCGCCCGGCTGACCCGCACGCTGGCCACGACGATCGACAGTCTCGTCGAGGCCGTGCGGTCGTCACCCCGTGCGGTGGGCGACGAGCACACGACCGACGACCTCCTCGCGGACCTGCGCGCTCTGCGCCACTGCCTCACGGCGGGCGCGGCGGTGATCGACCCGGCGCTCGACGACCTGCGCGACGCGACCGGCGGTGAGGTGGAGGCCGACTTCGCGCGCCGTTACCGCGAATGGGCCACCGCTACTCCCGCGACCGGCTCGCCGCTGTGAAGATGCGCTGACCCGGCGCCAGGACCCCGGCAGGGTCGAACCGGTGGCGGGCGGCCTCGAACCGTTCCCAGGCGTCGCCGAAGTGCGCCGTCCAGTCCACGGTGCCGTGAGGCAGGGCCCCGGACGGGTAGAGGGTGCCGCCCGCCGCCGTGGCGCGGCCGTACCACTCCGCGTGGTGTTCGAGGCGCCGCGCCAGCGCCACCGGATCGTGCGGGTCGGCGACGTCGAGCACGGCGAACAACCAGACCGTGCCCTCCCGGTCGCCGCGCGGGAGCCGCAGCAGGGGAGTCGTGATCCGCTCTGCCCGCAACGGATACAGCAGCACCAGCCCTGAGGCGCCGAGGCCCGGCAGGTCGGCCAGCGTGTGCTCGACGACCTCGGCCACCGCGTCGTCGGGCAGGAGCACGGTGAGCCACGGGTGCGGGCGGTACCAGTCGCCGCTCTCGCGCTGTGCCGCCGCGCCGGGTGCCATGCGGTCGCAGAACTCGCCGTACCCGCACTCGGCGACCTCGGCCGTCTCCGGGTCGAAGCTCAGCCCGTCGCGAACGGCGGCCTCGTGGTCCTCGTTCGCCTCCGTGGGCAGGGTGAACGTTGTGGTGGCGTCCAAGCGGAAGGACCAGCCGCCGGACGCAGCGGAGTCGTCGGGCAGCGCCCTGCCCTCGACGTGGTCGAACCGCTCGTCAGCGACCACGGTGCGCTGGTCGGCCAGGAACGCTTCGAGGTCGCGGTAGTACAGCTTGCGGCGCCGGACCCGGCCGCGCGCCCTGCCCAGGGCGAGGGTGGCGCGCGTGATCACACCGCACTGCCCCAGCCCCGCGCGGACGGCGTCGAACAGCGCCGCGTGCTCGTGGGCAGAGCAGCGCACGACCTCGCCCGCGCCCGTCACGACCTCCAGTTCCGTGACCAGGTCGGTCTGGGCGCCGTGGCGGTGGCTCGCTCCGCCGAGCCCGCCGACCGACAGCGTGCCGCCGACCGACAGGTCCAGCGAGTCGGGCAGCACCTCGGGCGTCAGCCCCCGGGCGAGAGCCGAGTCCGTCACCCGGCGCCACGTCGCCCCGCCGTCGGCGACCAGAGCCGTGCCCTGGCCGGGATGGACCCGTCTCAGCCCGCCGAGGTCGAGCACGATCCCCGCCTCGGCCTGGCTCTGCCCGAACGCCGAGTGGCCCGTGCCCCGGGGCGCGACCGCGATGCCCGCGTCGGTGGCGAACGCGAGCACGGCCGCGACGTCGGCGGTGTGCGCGGGGCGCACCACCGCCGACGGTCGCGTGTGGACGAGCCCGCCCCAGTCCCGCGCGAACCGCGCGAGCGTCGCGTCGTCGTCGGCCACGGCGCCGTCGAGGCGCGGCAGCAGGTGGGACAGCGGAGGGGCACTCGGCGGCAGCGGCACGGGCGTGACTGTAGCGAGCCGCCGTGCCGTCGCCGGCGCCGCCCGTACCGCGTACTTGACCGATTTTCACCGTGTCGTGACGGCGGGCCGGTGTGTTTTCCGTCTCCCTGCCCGGGTATATCCCAAGATCATCCACTTGCCCCCGAAAGGAGCGAGCGATGCCTCCTATCGACATCGACACCACCCCTGCCGAGGCCGTCGAGCCGGTCGACACCGTGTCCGCCGGGCTGCCCGCCGCGAGTGGAGCCGGTGCCGTCGTGATCTCCGAGGACGATGACCTCGAACCGACCATCGTGCGCGGTCGAGAGTGATGCAGGGAAGGCCACCCTCACTGCGTGAGGTGCGGCGAGGGTGGCCTTCGCTGCACCAGACACGGCGGCGGGCGGTAGGTTTCCGGCACCCGGACACCGACCGCCGCACCGCGAGGAGCCTCGATGACCGACGCCGCATCCGCCGTCCTCGACCGGCCGACCGAGGCGCAGGTCGCCGCCGCGCACGCCTACCTGGCCGAGGCCGAAGCACGGGCGGGGCACGGACCCGACGTCGGCCCGAGGCCGGTCGCGCACGTCGGGGTGGTCGGAGCGGGAACCATGGGCGCCGGGATCGCCACCGTGTTCCTCCGAGCCGGGCTCGCGGTGACGGTGGTGGAGCGTGGCGAAGCCGAGCTGGCCCTCGGCCGCGACCGCATCGCCGGTCAGCTGGACCGCGCCGTGGCGAAGGGCGCACTGGACAGGCAGGACGCCGACCGGGCGTGGGGCAACCTCACCGCGGCCACCGACCTCGGCAGTCTCGCCTCCGCGGACCTCGTGGTGGAGGCCGTCTTCGAGGACTTCGACCTCAAGGCGGGGGTGCTGACCCGCCTGGCCGGGCTCGTGCGGGAGGACGCGGTGCTGGCGTCCAACACGTCGTACCTCGACCTCGACGCGCTGGCCGCCGCCACCGGCCGGCCCGAGGACGTGGTCGGGCTGCACTTTTTCAGCCCGGCGCCGGTGATGCGGCTGGTCGAGGTGGTGCGCGGGGCCCGCACCGGCGACGACGTGCTCGCCACCGCGCTGGCGCTGGCCCGGCGTTGCGGCAAGCTCCCGGTGGTCGCGGGCGTGTGTGACGGCTTCATCGGCAACCGGCTCTACAACGCCTACCGCACGCAGTGCGAGTTCATGGTCGAGGACGGCGCCCTTCCTCAGGAGGTCGATGCCGCGCTGGAGACCTTCGGGTTCCGGATGGGGCCGTTCTCGGTGTGGGACATGTCCGGGCTGGACATCGCGGCGGCCCACCGCCGGGACACCGCGCACCGCCGCGCGCCCGGCGTGCGCGTTCCGGTGCTGCTCGACGAGCTCTGTGCCCGCGGCCGACTCGGCCGCAAGACCGGCGCGGGCTGGTACCACTACCCGGACGGCGCACGGCGGGGCCACATCGACCCCGCCGTCACCGACCTCGTGCTGTCGATCGCGGCCGAGCACGGCATCCGGCGACGGACGTTCACGGCCTCGGAGATCGTCACGCGGGTACTCGACACGCTCACCGCCGAGGCCGACGCGCTACTGGCCGAGGGCATCGCCGCCCGCGCCTCCGACATCGACGTGGTGCTCGTCAACGGCTACGGCTTTCCCCGCGACCGGGGCGGCCCGCTCCACTGGCGGCGCCAAGCCGCGGACTGACGGTCCGCGGGCCCGCGCCGTCCAACTGTCTCAGCGCTCCGGCTCCTCGTCGAACGGCGGCGCCGGACGGTCGTCGTCGGCGGGCGGCTCGGGGTCGTTCCACTCCTCGGCCCTGGTCGGCCGGTTGGCCTTCAGCATTCCCTGCATCTCGGCCTTGAGTTCCTCGTCCTCGCGAGCACTGTGGGTGTCGCTCTCGCGGTGCATGTGCGACTCCTTTCGTCGGCGGGGCTTGGCCTACCCCTGGGGCGGCGCCGCGAAACGCCGGGTTGGCGATCGCCCACGTGGGTATCCGCCGGGCGGAGACGACAGTGCCGACGCCGCGCCGTACGGAAGGCGGGAGCCATGAGCGCGCAGGGTCCCGATCCGGACCCGGACACCACACCGGGACTGGAACCGGGTGGCGGGGTCAGCCCCGGCGACACACCCCCCGACTCGGGGCAGACATTCGCCACCACGCACCGCGAACCACGCCAGTCGCGGGCGATGTCCGCGGCCTGGGTGGTGGCCGTGATCGTCACGGTGGCGCTCGTCGCGGGGTTCTTCCTCGCTTACCTGATCGTCTCGCTGGTCAACAACTAGGTCGTGACCCGACACGGCTTTCGAGGAGGTCCGTGTGCCCCATCGCATTGTGATCGTCGGAGGAGGCTATGTCGGCCTCTACACCGCGCTGCGGCTGCAGAAGGGACTGCGGCAGGGCGAGGCCGAGGTGACGGTGGTCAACCCCGAGAACTTCATGGCCTACCGGCCGCTGTTGCCGGAGGTCGCCTCCGGCACCCTCGAACCCCGGCACGCGGTGGTGCCGTTGCGCGCGGTCCTGCGGGGGACGCACTTCATCTGCGGTGCCCTGACCGGCATCGACTCCGAGCGCCGGGTCGCGACGGTGCAACTGGAGGCGGGCCCGCCGCGTGAGCTGGAGTACGACCAGCTGGTGCTGGGGCTCGGCGCGACGTCGAAGCTGTTGCCCGTGCCGGGACTCGCCGAGCGGGGCATCGGCTTCAACTCGCTCGCCGAGGCGGCCCACCTGCGTGATCACGTGCTGGGCCAGCTGGAGATCGCGGCGGCCACCACCGACCCCGAGCTGCGGCGTTGCGCACTGACGTTCGTGTTCGTGGGCGGCGGCTACACCGGTGTGGAAGCCATCGCGGAACTGCAGGACATGGCGCTCGACGTGCTGGAGGGCTATCCGGAACTCGACCGCACCGAGATGCGCTGGATTCTCGTGGAGGCGATGGACCGCATCCTCGGCACCGTCAGCGAGGACCTCGCCGACCTGGCGGCCACCGAACTCACCGCACGCGGCATCGACATCCGCACCGGCACGCTGCTGGAGTCGGCCGAGAACGGTGTCCTCCAGCTCTCGGACGGCACCAAGCTCGCGTCCGACACGCTCGTGTGGGTCGCGGGCACGCGACCGCAGAGCATCGTGGGCAGGCTCGGGCTGCCCGTCGACGAGCGCGGGAGGCTCGTGGTCGACGACACCCTCCGGGTACACGGGCGCAGCGACGTCTGGTCGGCGGGGGACTGCGCCGCGGTGCCCGACCCGGAGCAGGGCGGCACGTGCCCGCCCACCGCTCAGCACGCCGTGCGCCAGGCCCAGCAACTCGGCGACAACCTGCTGCTGACGGTGCGCGGGCAGGCCGTGAAGCCGTTCCGCTACAACAGCAGGGGCGAGTTCGTCACGCTGGGGAAGAACAAGGCGGTGGGCGAGGTGCTCGGGCGAAAGGTCAACGGCACGCTCGCGTGGACGCTGCGCCGCGCCTACTACGCCACGCAGATCCCGACGTGGAACCGCACGGTGCGCGTACTCGGCGACTGGGCCGTCGGTATGCCCTTCGGCCACGACGTCGTGGACTTCGGCTCGCGTGAGCAACCCCGGGGCGCGTTCCAGGAGGCCGCCGACCGCTGACGCCGTGTCCGCAGCCCACGTAGCCGTGTCCGCAGCTCCCGTAGCCGTGTCCGCAGCCCACGTAGCCGTGTCCGCAGGCTGGGTAGTCGTGTTCGCAGGCTGGGTAGTCGTGTTCGCAGGCTGGGTAGTCGTGTTCGCATTTCGCGTAGGGCTGCCTGACATGATCACCGGATGACGAGCCACCGACCGTCTCCACCGCTGCGGGCGGGCGAACGGGAAACGCTGCGTGCCTTCCTCGGCTACCACCGCGCCACGCTGGCGTGGAAGTGCGAAGGCCTTTCCGACGACGCCTTACGCCGTCGGTCCATGCCGCCGTCGACGTTGACGCTGCTCGGACTGGTGCGGCACCTGGCCGAGGTCGAACGAGCCTGGTTCCGTCGCGTGATCAACGGCGAGGACGTGCCACTCGTCTGGTCTGCTGGCGGGGACTACCAGGCGGCTTACGACGTCGGCGCGGCCACACGGGCCAGCGCGTTCGCCGCGTGGCAGACCGAGACCGAACACGCGAGGCGAATCGAGCGGGAAGCGGACTCGCTCGATGTCACCGGCTACCACCGGAGGTCCGGGGAGACCGTGTCGCTGCGGCTGGTGATGCTGCATCTGATTCACGAATACGCCCGCCACAACGGACACGCCGACCTGTTACGCGAGGGAGTGGACGGCACCGTCGGCGTGTGATCCGCTCCCGTGGCCGCCGATTCCGCTACACAGCCTGCGGACACGGCTACGCAGGCTGAGGACACGGCTACGCAACCTGCGGACACGGCTACGCAGGCTGAGGACACGGCTACGCAGGCTGAGGACACGGCTACTTCGGGAGGACCAGGCTCACGATCTCCGCTGTGGCCTCGCCGCGCGGGGTTCGGTAGGTGATGGTGTCGCCCTCCTGGTGGTCCGCGATGGCGTGACCGAGGGGGCTGTCGGCCGTCAGCGTCGAGGTGTCGTCCTCCGCCTCGTCGGCGACGCCGACCACGAGCATGTCCTCGGTGCTGCCGTCGTCGAAGCGCAGCGTCACCCTCGTGCCCGACGGCAGCCCGGTCTCCGGCTCGACCGTGGCGGCCCCGTGCAGCAGGTCGGTCACCTCGCTGATCCGGCGGTCGAGCCGGGAGGCCACCTCGGCGCGTTCGAGCAGGTCGGCCTGGTCGGCGCTGTCGCCGAGCGGGTCGTCACCGAGCCGGGGTGCCAGTGCGGCGCGCTGCTGGCGCAGCTGCTCCAGTTCGCGCTCCAGCCGCGCACGGGTGGCCGGGCTCAGGCCTGGGGTCGACGTCATGGCCCCATTGTCCGGCCAGTGAACCCGGCTCGCCACGTGTCCCGTCAGCGCCGGTAACCGGCCTTGCGGAGAGCATCGGCCATCGCGCCACCGGCCGGTGGTGTGCGGTCCTGACGCTGGC
The DNA here is from genome assembly GCF_005862235.1 of Saccharomonospora piscinae. Taxonomy (GTDB): domain Bacteria; phylum Actinomycetota; class Actinomycetes; order Mycobacteriales; family Pseudonocardiaceae; genus Saccharomonospora; species Saccharomonospora piscinae. The sequence continues at coordinate 159,902 of NZ_VCEK01000005.1, forward strand.
GGCCACCCTTGCCACTCTTGCCGCTCTGGCCCCCCTTGCCGCCAGCACCGCCCTTGCCGCCGTGACCGCCCTTGCCGTCCCGGGCCTCCCTGCCGCCGCCGCGGCCGTTGTCCGGCTTACCGCCCCCGGCCGGGACGTCGTCGTCGAGGCGCAGCGTGAGGGAGATCCGCTTGCGGGCCACGTCCACGGCCAGCACCTTGACCGTCACGACGTCGCCGGGTTTGACGACCTCGCGGGGGTCCGACACGTACCGGTGCGACAGGGCGGAGACGTGGACGAGGCCGTCCTGATGGACGCCGATGTCGACGAAGGCGCCGAACGCGGCCACGTTGGTCACCACACCCTCCAGCCGCATACCGGGTTCGAGATCGCCCAGCGTGTTCACACCCTCGGCGAAGGTCGCCGTGGCGAAGCCGGGCCGAGGGTCGCGCCCTGGCTTCTCGAGCTCGGCCAGGATGTCGGTGACGGTGGGCAGGCCGACGGCGTCGTCCACGAACCGCTCGGGCCGCAGCGCGCGCAGGGCGCGGGTGTTGCCGATCAGCTCGTGGATGCCGAGTTTCGCCTCGTCGAGGATGCGCCGCACGACGGGGTAGGACTCCGGGTGTACGGCGGAGGCGTCCAGCGGGTCGTCGCCGCCGGGGATGCGCAGGAAGCCCGCGCACTGCTCGAACGCCTTCGGCCCGAGCCGTGCGACGTCGGTGAGCGTTCGACGGCCTCGGAAGGGCCCGTTGCCGTCGCGGTGGGCCACGATGTTCTCCGCGAGGCCGGTGCCGATGCCGGAGACGCGGGCGAGCAGCGGCGCGGACGCGGTGTTGAGGTCCACCCCCACGGCGTTGACGCAGTCCTCCACGACGGCGTCGAGTGAACGCGACAGCTTCGACTCGGCCACGTCGTGCTGGTACTGGCCCACGCCGATCGACTTCGGGTCGATCTTCACCAGTTCGGCGAGCGGGTCCTGCAGGCGCCGGGCGATCGACACCGCGCCGCGCAGCGACACGTCGAGGTCGCCGAGCTCCTGCGCCGCGTACGCCGACGCGGAGTACACCGACGCGCCCGCCTCCGACACCATCACCTTGGTCAGCGACAGGTCGGGATGCTGCTTCGTGAGCTCGCCCGCCAGCTTGTCGGTCTCCCGCGAGGCGGTGCCGTTGCCGATGGCGACGAGCTCGACGCCGTGGGCGCGCGCCAGCCGTTCCAGCGTCGCGAGGGCCTGGTCCCAGCGCGCCTGCGGTTTGTGCGGGTAGATGGTGTCGGTGGCGACGACCTTGCCGGTGCCGTCGACGACGGCGACCTTGACGCCGGTGCGGTAGCCGGGGTCGAGGCCCATGGTGGGCCGGGTGCCCGCGGGTGCGGCCAGCAGCAGGTCCCGCAGGTTGGCGGCGAACACGCGCACGGCCTCGTCCTCGGCGGCCTGGCGCAGGCGCATCCGCAGGTCGATGCCCAGGTGCAGGAGGATCTTGGTGCGCCACGCCCAGCGCACGGTGTCGCGCAGCCACCGGTCGGCGGGACGGCCCTGGTCGGTGACGCCGTAGCGCTCGGCGATGCGGTCCTCGTACCCGTCGGCCTCGGTTCCCGGCTCGGCCGGTTCGGTGGTGACGTCGAGGACCTCCTCCTTCTCCCCGCGGAACAGGGCGAGGACGCGGTGCGACGGCAGCTTGGCCAGCGGCTCGGCGAAGGAGAAGTAGTCGGCGAACTTGGCGCCGTCGGTCTCCTTGCCCTCGCGGACCTTGGCGGTCAGCCAGCCGCGTGACCACATGGTCTCGCGCAGCTCCCCGATGAGGTCGGCGTCCTCGGCGAAGCGCTCGACCAGGATGGCCCGCGCCCCGGTGAGGGCGGCGGCGGCGTCGGCGACTCCCTTGTCGGCGTCGACGTACGCCTCGGCGGTGGCGGTGGGGTCCTGTCCGGGGTCGGACAGCAGTCCGTCCGCGAGCGGTTCGAGGCCAGCCTCCCGCGCGATCTGGGCCTTGGTCCGGCGCTTGGGCTTGTACGGCAGGTAGATGTCCTCCAGGCGCGCCTTCTCCTCGGCGGCCAGGATGCGGGCTTCGAGTTCACCGGTGAGCTTGCCCTGGGACCGGATCGAGTCGAGGATCACCGTGCGCCGTTCCTCGAGTTCACGCAGGTAGCGCAGGCGTTCCTCCAGGGTGCGCAGCTGGGTGTCGTCGAGCCCCCCGGTCACCTCCTTGCGGTAGCGCGCGATGAACGGCACCGTCGACCCGTCGTCCAGCAGGGTCACGGCGGAGCGGACCTGCTCGGTGCGGGCGCCGAGCTCGCCGGCGATCTTGTCGTGAAGGGACATGCTGTCAGCCACGACACGGATTGTGCCTGCCCCCGCTCCGCGCCCATGATGGCCCCATGACCGAAGTCGATCCGAGACCGCGCAGCCGCGAGGTCACCGACGGCCTGGAACGCACGGCGGCACGGGCGATGTTGCGTGCCGTGGGCATGACCGACGACGACTTCACGAAGCCGCAGGTGGGTGTGGCGTCGTCGTGGAACGAGATCACGCCGTGCAACCTGTCGCTGCGCAGGCTCGCCGAGGCGAGCAAGCAGGGCGTTCACGCGGGCGGCGGCTACCCGCTGGAGTTCGGCACGCTCTCGGTCTCCGACGGGATCAGCATGGGCCACCAGGGGATGCATTTCTCGCTGGTGTCGCGGGAGGTCATCGCCGATTCGGTGGAGACGGTGCTGGAGGCCGAGCGGCTCGACGGCGCCGTGCTGCTCGCGGGCTGCGACAAGAGCCTGCCCGGAATGCTCATGGCCGGGGCCCGCACCGACGTCGCCGCCGTGTTCGTCTACGCGGGCTCCACCCTGCCGGGCCGGGTCGACGGCCGCGAGGTGACGATCATCGACGCCTTCGAGGCCGTCGGAGCGTGCGCGCGTGGCCTCGTGAGCCGTGAGGAGGTCGAGCGCATCGAGCGCGCGGTGTGCCCCGGCGAGGGCGCGTGCGGCGGCATGTACACGGCCAACACGATGGCGTGTGCCGCGGAGGCGCTGGGCATGTCGTTGCCGGGGTCGGCGAGCCCGCCGTCGGTCGACCGCCGCCGCGACGGGGCGGCGCGGGCGGCGGGGGAGGCCGTGGTGGAGCTGCTGCGGCGGGGGATCACGGCAAGGGACATCCTCAGCCGGGAGGCGTTCGAGAACGCGATCGCGGTGGTCATGGCGCTGGGTGGGTCCACAAACGCCGTGCTGCACCTGCTGGCGATCGCGCACGAGGCCGGGGTGCCGTTGTCGCTGGACGACTTCTCGCGGATCGGTGACGCGGTGCCGCACCTGGCGGACGTCAAGCCGTTCGGGCGGCACGCGATGAACGCCGTGGACCGCGTGGGCGGCGTGCCGGTGGTGATGCGGGCACTGCTGGACGCGGGGCTGCTGCACGGCGACTGTCTCACGGTGACGGGCCGCACGGTGGCGGAGAACCTGGAGTCGCTCGCGCCGCCGGAGCTGGACGGCACGGTGCTGCACGCGCTCGCCGATCCGCTGCACCCGACGGGCGGGGTGACGATCCTGCACGGCAGCCTCGCGCCCGAGGGGGCGGTGGTGAAGAGCGCGGGATTCGACTCGGCGCGCTTCGAGGGCACGGCGCGGGTGTTCGACGGCGAGCAGGACGCGATGGCCGCCCTCGACGGGCTCGCGCCGGGCGACGTGGTGGTGATCCGGCACGAGGGCCCCAAGGGCGGGCCGGGCATGCGGGAGATGCTGGCCGTCACGGGCGCCATCAAGGGTGCCGGGCTCGGCCGGGACGTGCTGCTGCTGACGGACGGGCGCTTCTCCGGTGGCACGACGGGACTGTGTATCGGCCACGTCGCGCCGGAGGCCGCGCACGGTGGGCCGATCGCGTTCGTGCGCGACGGCGACCCCATCGTCGTTGACATGTCGACAAAGACGCTCGATCTCCTGGTGGACGACGACGAGCTGGCCCGCCGCGCCCAGGGCTGGCGGCCACCGCCGGTCGAGCATCGCGGGGTGCTCGGCAAGTACGCGCGGCTGGTGCGGTCGGCCTCGCTCGGTGCCGTCTGCTCGTGACCCGCGCTCAGCCGCCGAACCGGCGTTCCAGCCATCGCACGCCGAACTCCACGACCTCGGCCGCCTCGAACAGGTGACTGCGAGCCGCTCCGACCCGGCCGGTGCGGCCGGAGCCCGCCGTGAGCAGTTCCGTCATGATCACCTCGAACGGATCGCGCCCCTCGGGCACGACCGGCTCGTAGTCGAACGCGCCGCGCTCGGAGTCGATGTCGTGGAACTCGCGCCACACCCGCTCGCCCGCCACGAGGATCGGCTGGCTGTGCCGCACGAACCGCTTGCCGGGGGCGTCGGCGATCGCCTCGGCGTGGTGCAACAACGTCACCGTGTCGAGTGGCGCGCCCAGCAACAGCACTCGCCCGCCCGAGCCGGCAAGCCGGGCGAGCGGACTGTCCGGGCCGTGCGGGTCGTCCCACGGCTGGTTGGCCAGCAGCGGCTCCGCCGACGGTCCCAGCGCGGCGAAGCTGATGTCCGGATGCCGGCTGCGCACCGCCCCCGGACGCCGCCGCAGCGACTCGGGCAGCCTGCCGTTCGCGTGCTCGGCCTCGCTGCGGGCCGGATTGAAGGCGGGGTGCTCGGCGCGCACGATCTCCTGCCACCGTGCGGGCCAGGTGCCGAAGTCGTAGGGCACCGCGTCGTTCCAGCCGCAGAACGCCACCAGCGTCCCCTGTGGTCCGACGACGTCGGCCAGCGCGTCCAGCACCACGTCCGCCCCGCCCGCGACATAGCCGAGCGCGGAAAGGCGAGTGTGGAACAGCACCGTGTCCGACCGGCGAAGCCCCAGCGCGGTCAGGTCGTCGACGAGCCTGCCTCGGGAGACGGGCCCGTCCGACCGGCGAAGAAGCTCCTGATGGTCCACAATCGCGGATGGTAGCCCGGAAACCCGACCGGATGAATCGGTTCGCCCGGTGTGGGAAACCCGGCCCGGCAGCGCGGGATTCTGTCCGCCCCCGCTGATAGTTCAGAGGGCACCACATCACCACACAGGGGAGGCAGCGATGGTGAAGGCACTGGTGGCCACGTCGGCGACCCAGGGGTTCCGGGACAGCGACTATCACTGGTGTGTCGAGGGGGAGTTGGTGTGGATCGCCCCCACGTGCGTCAAGGACCGCGACGACCCGGACGGTGGCTGCGGGTGCGGGCGGGGCTTCGCGGGGCTGTCCTCCCACCGGGCGACCACCACCGCGATGGTGAGCACGCTGCACGGCATCAGCCGCGACGACTACGTGATGGTGCTGCGGTCGAGTGTGGAGGAACAGGGTTACGACCTGGCCGACGTGACAGGGCTGGCCGACTCGTTGCTCGACCTGGTCGCCGACCTGCCCGACGGTGCCGTGCTCGAACACCGTCTCGACTATGTGCAGGTCAGGCAGGGGGTTCCGTGACGCCGCCCGCCTCGCTGCGGTCGGCCAGCGCGGGCAATCCGTCGATGCTGTGAGCGTTCCTGGTCCGCTGGTATTCGGCCAGGTTCTCCGGCGTCCTGCGGCCGTTGTGCCGGGACAGCAGGTCGCGGTCGCCCTGGTAGGCGAGTAGGGGGACGGCGAACCCGCACGAGTCGCTGATCCGCTCCACGGAGACGTCGATGATGGCCCGCAGGGCGGGATGCGGCGTGGTGTCGAAGCTCTCGAGGAGGTCGTCGAAACCGGGCGAGTCCGCGAATACCGGCGTGCCGGTGCCGTGCAGGCGCACGATGTTCGGTGGGCCCTCGAAGGCGCAGAACATCAGCACGATCCGGCCGTTGTCCCGCAGGTGAGCGATGGTCTCCGCGCCGCTGGCCGTGTAGTCGAGATAGGCGACGCGATGATCGCCGAGAATCGCGAGGCTGCCCGCGAGACCCTTCGGGGAGACGTTGACGTGCCCGTCGGTGGCGGTGGGCGCGGTGCCGACGAAGAACACCGGCTGCGCGAGCACGAACTCCCGGAGCCGTTCGTCGAGACGGTCGTGCAGCTTCATCGGAACTCCGTTCGCGTGGTGCCAGGCGCTCGTGACCCTACGCTCGTGCGCGAGGGTGCGGAACCGTCGACGTCTGGTCACGAACCCGGCACGTTGCCTTCCTAGCGTGAGGGTCGACCGTTCGATCGACCTGGGGAGAGCCGATGTCCGTCGCCGTGGAGGAAGCGCCCGTCAGGCGGGCAGGTGACATCGCCGAACGAGTGCCGCCCCGGCGGGACGGCACGGGCCGCTTCCTCCCGGGGACGGCCGCGGTGCTGGGAGGTACCGCCGCCATCGCGGGGCACGCCTCGCTCTACGGCAACTGGCTCGTCGACGACGCGGCCATCACCTTCGCCTACGCGCGCTCGCTCGCCGAGGGCTTCGGGCCGGTGCTGCAGCCCGGAGCCGAGCCGGTCGAGGGGTTCTCGAATCCGAGCTGGCTGCTGCTGCTCGCCCTCGGACGGCTACTCGGGCTGTTCGACCGGGGCACCATCGCGGGGATTCCCGACTACGTGCTCTTCCCGAAGGGGCTCGCGCTGCTGTGCTGCGCGGGGATTCTGGTGCTCTGCCACCTGGTGTTCCGCCGGGTGGTGCGGCGGGCGTGGCTCGCGACCGCGCTGGCAGGCGCCGCGCTGGCGGCCCTGCCGTCGTTCGTGATCTGGAGTTTCTCGGGACTGGAGAACTCCCTGTACGCGCTGCTGGTCACCGCACTGGCGAGTGTTCTGGTCCGAGCGGTGCTGGACGGGAGAACGCTGGCCGTGCCGGTGGCCGTCGGCGCGGGTGTGCTGGCGGCTCTCGCGGCCCTGACCCGCCCCGACGGACTGATCTACGTCGCGGCGTACCCGATCGTGGCCGTGTGGCTGGGGCGCGGCCGCTGGGTGACGGTGGCGCGTCGCGCCGGGCTGTCGGTGCTGACGTTCGCCGTCCCCGTGACAGCGTTGCTGGTCTGGCGGCTCGTCGTGTTCGGCCGGTGGCTGCCGACCACGTCGGTCGCCAAGCGACAGGACCTGCCGACTCCGGCGGACATGATGGCGACCGGGGACCTCGTGGCCTACGCCGGGGCGCCCGCCGTGCTCGCGGTCGTCGCGCTCGTTGTCACGGTGCGGGCGCGCAGGCCGTGGTGGTGGCCGGTGCTGGCTGTGCTGTTCGTGCTCGCGGGACTGGCCGCGGCCGCGTACTCGGTCCTGGAGCGGGACTGGATGGCACAGCACCGCTTCGCCACACCGCTGTGGGTGCTGACGGTGCTGATCGGCACGCTCGTCGTGGCCGAGGTGCTGCGTCGTTCCCGCGGACGGCGGCGGATCGTGGTGACGGCGACGCTCGTCGTCGCGGCGAGCGGGTCACTGACGTCCTACGCGCAGAGCGCGCACGACTTCCGCGAGCAGGTCGATGTCCCGGCCTGTTATGTCGCCGACCGGCTGGGGCGCGGCTTCAACGCCTACGCCGACATCCTCGGCGTCGAGCGGGGCACACTGCTGTTGCCGGACCTGGGCGGATCGGCCATGACCAGCAGGTTGCGGCTCGTCGACATGGCCGGGCTGGCCGAACCCACGATCGCCGCCTTCCTCCGCGACAGCGACAAGAGCGGGTTGCGCGACTACGTTCTCGACGAGGTCAAGCCCACTTTCATCCACTCGCGGGGCCCGTGGAGCGCGGGCAACGGCATCCCGTCGGACCCACGCCTGAGCCGCGACTACCACGTGCTGTACCGGTATCCGAACGATGACCCACCGAACGGTGACTGGGTCCGCAAGGACGCGGTGAGCAGTCAGCAGGCGCTGGCCGAAGCGCGGGAGTACGGACAGCGCGTGCTGGGGGAGGTGGATCGTCGGTCCGGTGGCTGGGACACCCGGCACTGCGGAGCGACCCTGCATCCCGGCCAGACGGAAGTGGGCACGCTGGTCCTCGACTGACCTACTCGGCGACGGCGGTCTCGGCGGCCAAGGTGGCCTCGGCGGGCTCGCGCGGCAGCCGCACCGTGAACACCGCGCCACCGGAGTTCGCCACCGTGATCTCGCCTCCGTGCGCGGCGATGTTCGCCGAGGCGATCGCCAGGCCCAGGCCCGTGCCGTCTCCGCCGCGAGCGCGTTCGCCCCGCGTGAAGCGGTCGAAGAGCACGGGCAGCAGGTTTTCGGGGACACCGGGGCCCCGGTCCGCGACGCGGATCAGCACCGCGTCCGGGCCGGTGCCGTCGATCTCGACCGAGACGGGCGGGGCGCCGTGCGCCAGCGCGTTGGCGACCAGGTTGCCGATCACTGTGTGCAGGCGGCGAGGATCGGCCGTCACCGCGACCTCGCCGGTGGCGCTGACCCGTACGTCGGCACCCGGGGCCAGCAGCGAGACGGCGTCGTCGACCAGGCCGGGCAACTCGATCCGGTCGGTCCGCAGCTCGGCCGTGCCCGCGTCGAACCGCGAGATCTCCAGCAGGTCCTCGACGAGGCGGGCCAGCCGCCGGGTCTGGGCGGCGAGCAGGTCGGCGGAGGTGTCCCGCGTCGCGGGGTCGCGGAGGCTGTCGACCGACGCCACCATCGTGGCGACCGGAGTGCGCAGGTCGTGCGCGGCGTCGGCGACGAATCGCCGCTGCTGCTCGTCCTTGACATGCAACTGGCCGATCACCTCACCCAGCCGTTGCGCCATGTCGTTGAACTCCCTGGCGAGCTCGGCCAGCTCGTCGTGGCCGCGGACCGGCAGGCGCACGTCGAACTCGCCCGCGCCGAACCGCCGGGCGGCCTGGGCCGTGGCCCGCACCGGCCGCTGGGCGAAGTGCGCCGCCACGACCGCGGCCAGCACCGACACCGCTGTCACCGCCCCGGCGACCACCGCGAGAGTGTGCCGCAGCGTCGACAGATCGTCGTGCAGCCGCCGCATGCTGTACTGCTCGACGAGAACCAGGTCCGGCTCCAGGAGTCCCGCCACCAGGTACACCGGGCCGTGCTGGTTGCGCCACGCGACGGAGGTGGTCTCACCCGTGCGGGCTCGCTGCGCTAGCCACGCCGGAATGGCGAACTCCAGCGAGCGAACCGAGACGGTGTCGGAATCGGTGGTGGAGTAGGTGGCCTGATGAGGAACGAAGCGCTGGTCCCCGGTCTCGAAGACGTAGACCGCCCACTCCATACCCTGCCGCTGGTCGACGAACCGCACGACCTGCTCGATCCGGTTGCCGCTCGTGCTGTGGACCCGGGCCCGTGCCTGTTGGAGGTCGGAATCGAACCCGACCTCCGCCGAGGTAATGAAGCGCTCGGTGGCGGAGTCGGACTGCAGCTCGTACACCACCAGCCCCATCGTGGTCGTTCCCGCGGCGCACACCACGGCGACGGCGACGGCGATGCGGGCACGCAACCCGAGGCGGCGCCTGCTCCGGCGTCCGGGGCGGCGTCGCGTCATGGCTTCGTCAACCGGTAGCCGAGGCCGCGCACCGTCTTGAGCACGGCGGGCTTGCCCGGATCATCCTCGATCTTCGCCCGCAGCCGCGCCACCGCGGCGTCCACCAACCGGGAGTCGCCGACGTAGCCGTAGTCCCACACGCGCCGCAACAGCGACTGCCGGGACAGCACCTGACCGGCGTGGTCGGCGAACTCCAGCAACAGCCGCGTTTCGACGGCGCTCAGCGCCAGTTCCTCCCCGTGCCGCGTCGCCACCATCGCGGCGCGGTCGATCTCGATGGACCCGACCCGCAACACCGGTGGAGTGGCGGCGGACGGGGCCGAGACCCGGCGCAGCACGGCTTTCACCCTGGCGTCGAGCACGCGCGGTTCCGCGGGTTTGACCACGTAGTCGTCGGCGCCGCACTCCAGGCCCGCCACGACGTCGATGGGGTCACCTCGCGCGGTGAGCAGGATGATCGGTGTGGTGAGGGAGCCGCGCGCGCGTCGGCACACCTCGAAGCCGTCCACGCCGGGAAGCATGAGGTCGAGCACCACGACGTCGATGGCACGGCGTTCGTGCAGCAGTGTCCGCAGTGCGGCTTCGCCGGAACGCTCCACCGTCACGTCGTGGCCCAGCCGGGTCAGCGCGAGGTCGAGCGCGGTCGCCAGTGCGTCGTCGTCCTCCACCAGCAAGATCGCGGGCATGGGTGGCGAGCTTAGTGCGGTCGTTCTTGGCGGATCGCGGGAGCTGCGGACACGACTACGTGGCCTGCGGACACGGCTACGCAGGCTGCGGACACGGTTACGGGGGTGGGGTCCACCAGCCTGGGCGGACGTGGCTGCTGCGGTGGATGGTCGGCGTGGTACCGGGTTCGTAGGGGCGCACGGCGTACAGTGCGCCCCAGGGCTGCTCGGGTTCGCCGGCCAGGTAGCCGGGGATCTCGGGCTTCGCCGCGAGTTCGTCGAGCACGCCGCGCAGGCCACCGGCCTCGGCGCTGGCCCATCCCGCCTCGTCGGCCAGCGGACCCGCCGTGAGGTGGTAGTCGGGTACTTCCAGGATGCCGTCGCGGATCGTGGCGGGGCGCACGCACGGGTACACGAACGAGGCAGGCCAGTCCACGTACACCGGTGCGTCACCGACCTTGCCGGTCAGCGTGGTGAACGTCGGTGTGCGGGGCGCGGCCGCCGCGATCCAGCCGTCCTCGGTGAGGTCGTCGTCGGTCAGCACCACGCGGACGGCGTCGGCCTCGCGTGGCATATCGGCGCGCGAGACCCGCGCGTCCTCCCACTCTCCGCTGCCCGCGCCCGGCGCGAGTACCGGCCGGGTGCCGAGGGGCCGCACCTCGTCGCCGGTGCGGCTGCCGAACTCCAGCTCGGCTCCGGTCGCCTTACCCTGCGGTGCGGCCACGGCGACGACCACCTGGCCCGCCCCGCCGATCGGGTACCAGGCGGAGTGCAGCCGTCCCGTCGGGACCCCGTCGGTGTCGTCGGTGTCGCCGGCTCGGTAGCTGCTCCACATCGGTGTGGCCTCGGCCGTGAACCCGTGTGGAGGGCCGTCCAGCGGGTCGTCGGTGCCGACCGGGCGGGAGTGGAAGCCGTTGCCGGTGGCGGTGGAGCCGGGCAGCGGATCGGCCACCCCGGCCGCCGGGTCCCGCTCCACCATCACCTCGTCGCCGAGGCCGCACCGCTGGCCGGTGAGGTGGGCGAGGTTGGCGGCGCCGAGGCTGTAGGTGCCCCGTTGCTCGGCCATCACCTTGACCATGCTGCCGATCTCGGCGAGCACCACCAGCCCGCAGATCACCACGATGGCCGCCGAGCCCCGGCCCAGTGCCGCGCGCCTGCGTTCCGGGCGGGCCGGGGCGCCGGGTCTGCCCGCGCGCACGTGCTCCGCGAAGGCGATCAGCCCGGCGAGCACGGCGGCGATGGTGAGCAGGGTGGCCAGCGTGACGCCGCCGAGTTCCGGTGGCCGGTCGAACCAGGGCACGCCGATCTGGGAGACGAACCAGTACGCGTTGGGCCCGGTCGCCGAGGCCGCCGCCACGAGCAGCAGCCCCGCGAGGAACGCGGCGCGGTTGCGGCGCGAGCGCAGGACCGAGGCGCTCGTGGCCAGCGCGGTCAACGCGGCCATGGCGGCGCCCACGGCGGCGAACGCGCCGAAGTGGTGGGTCCACTTCGTCGGGGTGAGCGCCAGCAGCACGAAGAAGACGACGACCGTGCCGATGAGCCTGCGGCTGGGCCCCAGCGCGGCCCCGGGAATGCGGCCCCGCCGCAGCAGCACGGCCAGGCACGTCGCCGTACACAGCACCAGCAGCAGCACGGGAAAGCGCCGGGTCAGCGCGCCGTCGGCGCCCTGGCCGAACAACAGCTGGTAGCGGGCCAGCTCCTCGTACCACGACATGCTCGGCCCCACCCGGTCGCGCAGCCGGATGGCCTCGGTGACGCTCGCGTAGGTCTGGTCGGCGAACACCACCAGCAGCACGAGCAGCCCGGACGCCGCGAGCGGGACCAGCGTGGCCGCCCGGCCGTGCCGGGTGTGGTGCCGCACCAGCGTCAGCAGTGGCCGCGCCGCGACGAGGAAGGGCGCCACGGCGATGAGTCCGGTCGGGGTGGCGGCCAGGGTGAACGCGGCCACCGCCACCCCGAGGCAGACGGGCAGCAGTCGCCGGGTCGCGAGCGCGCGCTCGACCGCGCAGAGGGCCAGCAGCGAGCCGACCACGGCGACCGGTTCGGGTCGCACGCCGTTGTCGTACGGCAGCCACCACACGCAGAACACGGTGGCGGCGGCCCAGCCCGCCGCGCGGCTGCGGCGCACGGGCGCGCCCAGCCGGGGCAGCACCGCCCTGCTGACCAGCAGCCAACTCACCACCCCGAGCAGGAACGACGGCAGCCGGATCCACGGTGGCGCGACACTGACCCGCGCCAGGAGCTCGTAGACGTGGTAGAACCAGCCGAACGGTGCCTCGGCCACCCCGAACCAGCGGTGGTAGTTGGTGAGGTAGCCCGCGTCCTCGGCGACGCGCGCCATCGTGAGGATGTAGCCGTCATCCGAGGTGACCGGGCCGATGAACACCCATGCGCCGAGCACCCCGATCACCGCGAGGTCCCGGCCGGTGGGCCGCCACCAGCCGCCGGCCGCCCACCGGGGCGCGCGGCGGGCCAGCAGGGCGTCGCGCCGGTTCACCGCACCGAGACACAGCAGGGCCGCGACGACGCCGAGCAGGGCGACGGCGCCCTTCGTCGGCGTGGGCGACGACTGGTACCGCGTGTCCGGGGTGATCGACACGGTGGTTCCGGCCACGGGATCGCGCGCGCCGTCGAGATCGGAGTAGACGCCGATGATCCGGGGCCGCACGTCGCCGTCCTGCCGGGAGGCCGGGACACCGCCGACGGTGATCGTCGTGCTCCCCGGGTCGGAGAGCACCCCGACGTCACAGCCCCGGTCGGGCAAGGTCAGCCGCACCACCTGCTCGCCCCGGTTGACGGCGGCGAGTTCGCCGTCGCTGACGGTCAGCCGCAACCCCACCCCGGAGTCCTCGCGCGCGGGCGGGACCGTCGCCAGCAGCAGCGCGGAGCCGGAGGTGCGCGCGTCGAGTGAGCGCACGGCGGCGCAGGGCAGCTCGGCGCGCGCGTCGAGCGCCCAGTACCCGGCCAGCGGTGTGTTCACGGCGGTGGTGTCACCGCCGGTGGGCCAGGTGATGCGGGCGCTGTCCTGCACGACGGGCAGGAACGGGAACGCGAGCGCGCACAGCACGGCGACGAGCCCCGAGACGGTGGCCGTCCGTCGCAGGCGGCCGTCCCGGACGGCGGCCTGCGACAGCTCCATGGCAGTTCACGCTAGCCGCGCGCTTCCGGGTTTTCGGCGCGACGGACACCGCCCGGGTGACCCTCGTCAGGTGCGGGTCAGGTGCTGAGCCCGACGAACATCGCCAGCGCGGCGGCTTCGATGCACGCCCCGAGGACGTCGCCGGTGATGCCGCCGAACCGCGTCACACAGCGGTGCAGCAGCGCGCCGGCCGCGGCGAACCCGAGCACGACCGCGACTGGTCCCTGCCACCACGGCAGGCCGGGCAGCAGCGCGGCCACTGCCGCGAGCACCACGCCGACCGTGACCGCGACGAGCGGCGGCACGGTGCCCGCGACCATCACGCCCAGCCCGGAACGCTGGGCGGCTGGCACCCCGCGCGCGCAACAGGCCGGTACCACCGCGCGGCTGGCGACCAGTGCCAGCACGACGGCGGCGACGCCGTGCCCGGACGCGACCGCACCGGCCAGCGCGGCGCACTGCGCCAGCAGGACGAGCACCAGCGTCGCGGCGCCCATCGGGCCCGCGTCGCCGCGGTGCATGACCTCCAGCGCGCGTTCGCGGTCGTAGGACGCGGCCAGCGCGTCGGCGGTGTCCGAGAGCCCGTCGAGGTGCAGGCCCCGGTTGCCGAGGCAGACCGACCCCACGGCGAGGGCGGCGGTGAGCAGCGGCGGCAGACCCAGCACGTCGCCGGTGTACACCACCAGGCCCGCGAGCACGGCGAGCGGAATCGCCGCCATCGGTGCCAGCAGCATCGCGACGCCGCCCACCGCGCGGTCGATGGCACGCGGCGCGGGCACGCGCCACGCGGTCAGCGTGCCCAGTGCCATCAGGGCGCCGTCGGCGAGGACCCGCCTGCCCGGGGCGGACGTTGCGGCGCGCGGCGCCTCAGCGGCCATCTTCGAGATCTCCCTCGATCCGCAGGTACACCTCGCGCATCGCCTCGAGCAGCTCGGGATCGGGTTCGGACCACAGTCCGCGCTCGGCCGCCTCGGACAGCCGTTCCACGATGCCGCGCAGCGCCCACGGGTTGGACTGCGCCAGGAAGTCCTGGTTCTGCTTGTCCAGCACGTAGTCGCGGGAGAGCCGCTCGTACATCCAGTCGTCGACGACCCCGGCCGTGGCGTCGAAGCCGAACAGGTAGTCCACGGTGGCGGCCATCTCGAACGCGCCCTTGTAGCCGTGCCGCCGCATGGCCGCGAGCCAGCGCGGGTTGACCACCCTGGCGCGGAACACCCGTGCCGTCTCCTCGGCCAGCGACCGGGTGCGCACCGAGTCGGGGGTGGTGCTGTCACCCACGTAGGAGGCCGGTGCGCTGCCGGTGAGGGCCCGCACCGTGGCGACCATGCCGCCGTGGAACTGGAAGTAGTCGTCGGAGTCGGCGATGTCGTGCTCGCGGGTGTCGGTGTTCTTGGCCGCCACCACGATCCGCCGGTAGGAGCGCTCCATGTCCTCCCGCGCCGGGGCACCGGCCAGCCCGCGCCCGTAGGCGTAGCCGCCCCAGGCGGCGTAGACCTCGGCGAGGTCGGCGTCGTCGCGCCAGTTGCCCGCGTCGATGAGCTGCAGCAGGCCCGCGCCGTAGGTGCCGGGCTTGGAGCCGAAGATCCGGGTGGTCGCACGCCGCTCGTCGCCGTGCGCGGCGAGGTCGGCACGGGCGTGGGCGCGCACGAAGTTCTCCGAGTCCGGCTCGTCGAGCCCCGCCACCAACCGCACGGCGTCGTCGAGCAGGTCGACCACGTGCCCGAAGGCGTCGCGGAAGAACCCGCTGATCCGCAGTGTGACGTCCACGCGCGGCCTGCCCAGCTCCGGCAGCGGGATCGCCTCGATGCCCGTGACGCGGCGCGAAGCCTCGTCCCACACCGGCTGCACGCCGAGCAGGGCGAGCACCTCGGCGGCGTCGTCGCCCGCCGTGCGCATGGCCGAGGTCCCCCACGCCGACAGTCCCACCGAGCGCGGCCACTCGCCGTGTTCGGCGCGGTAGCGCTCCAGCAGCGAGTCGGCCAGCGCCCTGCCGGTCTCCCAGGCGAGCCTGCTGGGCACGGCCTTCGGGTCGACGGTGTAGAAGTTGCGTCCCGTGGGCAGCACGTTGACCAGCCCGCGCAGCGGTGACCCGCTCGGTCCCGCCGGGATGTAGCCGCCGTCGAGCGCGTGCAGCACGGCGTCGAGTTCGCCGGAGGTGCCAGCCAGCCGGGGCACCACCTCGGTGGCGGCGAAGCGCAGCACGTCGGCCACGGCGGCGGGGTGCCCGGCCGCGACGCCGTCGACGCCGTCGACGGCCTCGACGGCCCAGTCGCGGGCCTCCATGCCCTCCACCAGCGACCGTGCGGTGGCCTCCACGGCGTCGACCTCGGCGGTCGCCGCGCCGTCGGCCAGCCCGAGTGCGCTGCGCAGTCCCGGCAACGCGGCGTGGGTGCCGCCCCAGATCTGCTGGGCACGCAGGATCGCCAGCACGAGGTTGACACGCGGCTCGCCGGTGGGCGCCTCGCCGAGCACGTGCAGGCCGTCGCGGATCTGCGCGTCCTTCACCTCGCACAGCCAGCCGTCCACGTGCAGCAGGAAGTCGTCGAACTCGGCGTCGTGCGGGCGCTCGTCGATGCCGAGGTCGTGGTCCAGTTTCGCCGCCTGGATCAGAGTCCAGATCTGCTGCCGGATCGCGGGCAGCTTCGGCGGGTCCATCGCGGCGATGTTGGCGTGCTCGTCGAGCAGTTGCTCCAGCCGGGCCATGTCGCCGTAGGTCTCGGCGCGCGCCATCGGCGGCACGAGGTGGTCGACGATCGTGGCGTGGGCCCGCCGCTTCGCCTGCGCGCCCTCGCCCGGGTCGTTGACGAGGAACGGGTAGATCATCGGGAGGTCGCCGAGCACCGCGTCGGGCGCGCAGGCGGCCGAGAGCCCCGCGTTCTTGCCCGGCAGCCACTCCAGCGAGCCGTGCTTGCCGAGGTGGACCACGGCATCCGCGCCGAACTCCTCCTCCAGCCAGCGGTAGGTGGCGAGGTAGTGGTGGCTCGGCGGCAGGTCGGGGTTGTGGTAGATCGCCACCGGGTTCTCGCCGAACCCACGCGGCGGCTGGATCATCAGCAGGACGTTTCCGGCCCGCAGGGAGGCCAGCACGATGTCGTCGCCGTCGACGTACAGCTCGCCGGGCGGCGGGCCCCAGTGCTCGACCATCGCCTCGCGCAGCTCGTCCGGCAGGGCGGCGAACCATTCCCGGTAGCGCGCGGCGGGAACGCGGATCGGGTTGCCCGCGAGGTGCTCCTCGGTCAGCCACTCCGGGTCCTGACCCCCCGCTTCGATGAGGGCGTGGATCAGCGCGTCGCCGTCGGGCTGGTCGGTGCCAGTCGGTGCGACGCCGGGTAGCGCGGCGACACCGTCCTCACCGAAGTCGTAGCCCCGCGCGTGCATGCGGCGCAGCAGCTCCACGGCCGATGCGGGCGTGTCCAGCCCGACCGCGTTGCCCACGCGGGAGTGCTTGGTCGGGTAGGCCGACAGCATGACGGCCACCCTGCGCCGTTCGGGTGATGTGTGCCGCAGCCGGGCGTGGGCCAGTGCGATCCCGGCGACCCGGGCGGCGCGCTCGGGGTCGGGCACGTAGCGCGGCAGGCCGTCGGTGTCGGTCTCCTTGAAGGAGAACGGCACGGTGATGAGCCTGCCGTCGAACTCGGGCACCGCCATCTGGTTGCCCGCGTCCATCGGGGACAGACCGTCGTCGTTGTCCTCCCAGGTGGCGCGGTCGCTGGTCAGGCACAGCGCCTGCAACGTCGGCACGTCGAGCGCGGCCAGCTCGGCCACGTCCCACGACTCGTCGTCCTCGCCCGCCGAGGCGCCAGCGGGGCGGGTGCCGCCCGCGGCGAGGACGGTGACCAGGAGCGCGTCGGCACCGCGCAGCTCGGCCATCATCTCCGGCGGGCGGGACCGCAGCGACGCGCAGTAGATCGGCAGCGGCCTGCCGCCCTTGGAGCGCACCGCCTCGGCGAGCGTCTCGACGAACGCGGTGTTGCCCGCCAGGTGGTGTGCCCGGTAGTACAGGATCGCGACCACCGGCCCCTGGCCCGCGTCGGCCGGGTAGCCGTCGAGAATCCCCCAGTCCGGCTGCGGCACGGGCGGGGCGAAGCCCTCGCCCGAGAGCAGCAGCGTGTCGGACAGGAACCGGTGCAGCTCGGTGAGGTTGTCCGGACCACCGTGGGCGAGGTAGGCGTGCGCCTCCGTCGCGATCCCCGCCGGCACGGTGGACAGCGCCATCAGCTCCGCGTCGGGGGCCTGCTCACCACCGAGGACGACGACGTGCGCGCCGCTGTCGCGCACCGCGCGAAGGCCCTCCTGCCACGTGCGTTCGGTGCCGAGGATGCGCACCACCACGATCGGGGCATCCCGCAGCAGCTCCGGTAGCTCGGCGAGGTCCAGCCTGGCGGGATTGGCCAGGCGGTATCCGGCACCGCTGGCACGCGCACTGAGCAAATCGGTGTCCGATGTGGACAGCAGAACAAACACGTCGGCCCTCCCTTATCCGCTTCACTGTCGTGGCTGCGCAGTCGTGGCGTCAAGGTGATCTCGGTGGGTGACGGCTCACGCGCGGCCCCGGCGCCCCCATCCGACGCTCTACAGTGGGGGCCGTGATCCCTGTCCCCCGATCGCGTGACTCGCGCGCCGATGCCTGCCCCGGTGTCGTCGCCACGCACGACGCCGCTGACGGAGCCCTGGCGAGGGTGCGGTTGCCGGGCGGCGTGCTGACGCCCGCGCAGGCCGGGCTTCTCGCGGAGTGCGCCGACGAGTGCGGCGACGGTGAGATCCACCTCACGTCGCGGGGCAACCTCCAGCTGCGCGGCGTGCGCGACGCGAGCGAGCTGGCCGGGCGGCTCGCGGCGGCGGGGTTGCTGCCCAGCGCAACCCACGAGCGGGTGCGTAACGTCCTGGCCTCCCCACTCAGCGGCCTGGCCGGGGGCCGGTGCGACGTCCGCGCGCTCGTGCCACGCCTGGACGCGGCGATCTGCGCCGCACCCGGCCTCGCGGAGCTGCCGGGGCGCGTGCTGTTCGCGCTCGACGACGGGCGTGGCGACGTGGCCGCCGAGCGTCCCGACGTCGGCTGGCAGGCGGTGTCTCCTGGGGCGTCGCCCGGGGGCACTCTCGGTGCGCTCCTGCTGGCGGGGCAGGACTGCGGGCTGCGCGTCCGGTGCCCGGACGCGGTGGCGGCGCTCGTGCGGGCGGCCTCGGAGTTCGCCGTGGTGCGCGGGACGGCATGGCGGGTGGCCGAACTCGACGACGAGGCCCGCGCGGCGGTGCGCGAGGCGGTACGGCCGCTGGCCGCCGGAGCGTCGCAGCGGCCGGGCGGGCTCGCGCGAACGGAGCCGCCGCCACCCGGGCCCGTCCGTGTCGCCGACGACGCCGGTGACGCCGGTGACGCCGTGGTGGCGGCTCCCGCGTTCGGGCGGCTGAGCGCGGAGACGGTGCGGCGGCTCGGCCGCCGCTGTGCCACGCCGCTGCTGGTGACTCCGTGGCGCTCGCTCGTGGTGCGCGGTGTGCCCGCCGCCGAGCTCGCCGCCCTCGGTTTCGCGGTCGACGCCGCCGACGCCCGTGCGAGGGTGAGCGCCTGCGTCGGCGCACCCGCCTGCGCGAAGTCGCGGCGCGACGTGCGCACGGAAACCGCCGCCGCGTTGCCCGAGCTGGGTGACGCGGGCGCGGTCCCCGCTCACGTGAGCGGGTGCGAGCGGCGCTGCGGGCGGCCCCGGGGACCGCACGTCGACGTCCTCGCCGAGGACGACGGATACCGGATCGACGGGCTTCTCGTCGGAGTGGACGAACTCGCCGCAAGGCTGAAGGGAACGAGGGACACGCTGTGACCGACCCGACTGACGCGATCGGCTCGATCGACTACCTCCGCGACGGCGCGGAGATCTACCGCCACTCGTTCGCGACGATCCGGGAGGAGGCCGACCTGGCCGCGCTGCCCGGCGACGTGGCCACCGTCGCGGTCCGCATGATCCACTCGTGCGGGATGGTCGACCTGGTCGGCGACCTCGCCTACACCGCCGACGTCGTGGCGGCGGGCCGCGCCGCGCTGGAGGCGGGCGCCCCGGTGCTCTGCGATGCGCAGATGATCGCCAGCGGCATCACCCGCAAGCGGCTGCCCTCGGACAACGACGTGGTCTGCACCCTCTCCGATCCCCGCGTACCCGCGCTGGCCGAGCGCCTGGGCACCACCCGGTCGGCCGCCGCGCTGGAGTTGTGGCGCGACCGGCTCGACGGCGCGGTCGTGGCCATCGGCAACGCGCCCACCGCGCTGTTCCGGCTGCTCGAACTTCTCGGTGAGGGCGCGGGCGTCCCTGCCGCGATCATCGGGGTTCCGGTGGGCTTCGTCGGAGCCGTGGAGTCCAAGGAGGCGCTGGCCGGGGCCGCGCCCGCGCCGTACCTCGTGGTGCGCGGGCGGCGGGGCGGCAGCGCGATGGCGGTCGCGGCCGTGAACGCGATCGCGACGAAGGAGGAGATGTGAGCACCGGCACGCTCTACGGGGTCGGACTCGGTCCCGGTGATCCCGAGCTGCTGACCGTGCGCGCGGCGCGCCTGATCGGTGCGGCCGACGTGGTCGCCTACCACTGCGCCCGGCACGGCCGCAGCATCGCCCGCTCGGTGGCCGAGCCGTACCTGCGGGAGGGCCAGCACGAGGAACGGCTGATGTACCCGGTGACCACCGAGACCACCGACCATCCCGGCGGCTACGAGGGCGCGATCGCGGACTTCTACGAGTGGGCGGCGAAGCGGCTCGCCTCGCACCTCGACGCGGGCCGCGACGTGGTGCTGCTGTGTGAGGGCGACCCGTTCTTCTACGGCTCCTACATGCACATGCACGAGCGGCTGGCCGGGACCTATCCCGCCGAGGTGGTGCCCGGCGTGACGTCGGTGAGCGGGGCGGCGGCGCGGATCGGCGCGCCGCTGGTGGAGCGCGACGAGGTGCTCACCGTGCTGCCCGGAACGCTGCCCGCGCCGGAGCTGGCCCGGCGGCTGGCCGACACCGACGCCGCCGCCGTGCTCAAACTCGGCCGCACGTTCGGTGGGGTGCGCGACGCGCTGGCCGAGGCGGGCAGGCTCGACGAGGCCGTCTACGTCGAGCGCGCCACCTGGCGGGCGGAACGGGTGGAGCCGTTCGCGGAGGTGGACGCGGGCAGCGTGCCGTACTTCTCCGTGGCCGTGGTGCCCAGCCCCGCCGCCGCCGCGAAACGGCGTGGCGAGACCGTGGGTGCGCCGGAGTCGGCGGCTGCCGCGGCCTCGAAGACGTCGACGACATCGGAGACGGCGGGCGAGGTCGTGGTCGTCGGCCTCGGCCCGGCGGGGCCGGACTGGGCCACGCCCGAGGCGGAGCGCGAACTCTCCCGCGCCGAGCACCTGGTGGGCTACGGCCCGTACCTGGCGCGGGTACCGCAGCGGGCGGGGCAGCGGCGGCACGCCTCGGGTAACCGCGTGGAGGCCGACCGCGCGGCCGAGGCACTCGACCTCGCGCGCGACGGCGCGACGGTGGCGGTGGTGTCGTCGGGCGACCCCGGCGTGTTCGCGATGGCCTCGGCCGTGCTGGAGCGGGCGGAGGACCCGCGCTGGGCGGACGTGGCGGTGCGGGTCGTGCCCGGCATGACCGCCGCCTCGGCAGCCGCGTCGCGCGTGGGTGCCCCGCTGGGCCACGACTACTGCGTGCTGTCGCTGTCCGACCGGCTCAAGCCGTGGGAGGTCATCGAGCGCAGGCTGCGGGCGGCGGGGGAGGCCGACCTGGTGGTGGCGCTCTACAACCCGGCCTCCCGCAGCCGCCGCGACCAGGTGGAGACCACCCGGCGGGTGCTGCTGGAACACCGTGATCCCGGCACGCCCGTGGTGCTCGCCCGCGCGGTCGGCACCGACGAGGAGTCGGTGCGGGTGGACACCCTGGCCGGCTTCGACGCCGAGGCCGTGGACATGCGGTGCCTGGTCATCGTCGGGTCGTCCCGCACCCGCGTCCGCGAGCAGCGCGACGGCACCCGGCTGGTGTGGACGCCGCGCAGCTACCCTCCGGAGTGAGGAGGTGGCGATGAGCGAGGACGACGCGGATGCTACGGAGCCGAGGTCCAGCAGAAACGCCCCGTGTCCGACTAGCCCGCGAATGTGGGCGAACTGAAGTGGTTCGGCCTGCGATTCGCTCCCTGACTGACACCCTCGCGGTATCAGATCTGATACCATTGTGCTATGCCTATGACATTGCGTCTCACGGAAGACGAATCGGTGGCGCTGCGCCAGCAGGCCGAGCTCGAGTCACGGTCGATGCACGAGGTCGCTCGGGAGGCAATCCGCGAATACGTGGAGAACCATAGTCGAGCTGAACTTCTCGACCGGGTGCTCGACGAGGGACTGCCGCGCTACGCCGAAGCGCTGGAGCGCCTAGGTCGATGATCTATCTGCGGATGCCCGAACTGTTGCACGTGCTACGGCGAACACTCGGTCACGATGTGACGGTCCGCGATCACGGGCTGCTGGAGGCGGCATTGGCAAGGCCGCAAGCCACCGTTTTCGGCAACGATGCCTACAAGACGCTGGCGGAGAAGGCTGGGGCGTTGCTGCACTCGCTCGCCCGCGATCACGCCCTGATCGATGGGAACAAGCGCCTCGCCTTGGCTGCCACCGTCGCGTTTCTCGGTGTCAATGGTCGCATTATGACCCTGTCCAATGACGAAGCGTACGAACTCGTCATGTCGGTGGCTACTGGTGAACTTGACGATGTCGCAGTGATCGCCAAGCACCTCGAACAGGGGAGCCGAACACACAGGTGGTGAGCGCCACACCGTCCCCGCCCGGGTCGATCTCAGCGCGCCGGGGTCGCGGCCCACGTGCGGGCGGCCTCGACGTCGGCCACGGTCGGCACCTCCGGGCGTGGCGGGCGGCGCACCACGACCACGGGCAGGCCGAGCCGCCGGGCCGCGACGAGCTTGCCCTCGGTAAGGGTGCCGCCGCTGTCCTTGGTGACCAGCACGTCGATGCGGTGCTCGCGCAGCAGCGACTCCTCGTCGTCGGCGTGGTAGGGGCCACGGCGCAGCAGCACCTCGGCCTGGGGTGGCAGCGGCGGGCCGGGCGGGTCGACGCAGCGGACGAGAAACCACACGCCGGTGACGCCCGCGAACGCCGCGAGTCCCTGCCGACCGCTGGTGAGAAACGCGCGCGAACCGAGGCGGGGCACGAGCGCCGCCGCGTCGGCCAGCGCGTCGACCCAGTGCCAGTCGTCGCCGTCGGCCTGCCGCCAGCCCGGTCGTGCGAGCCGCAGCAGCGGCACGCTCGTGCTCGCGCACGCGGCGGCGGCCGAGGCGGAGATGCGGTCGGCGAACGGGTGGGTGGCATCCACCACCGCCGTCACGCGGTGTTCGTCCAGCCACCGTGCCAGCCCGTCCGGGCCGCCGAAGCCGCCCACCCGCACCGTGCCCTCCGGTAGCCGGGGCGCGGCCACCCGGCCTGCCAGGGACGACGTCACCGGGACGCCGTCGGCCACGAGCGCGGCGGCGAGCGCGCGGGCCTCGGAGGTGCCGCCGAGGACGAGGACGTGCTGGGCGATACTGGACACGGTGAGAGTGTGACCGAACTGCGCTACGGCTGGACCACCGGTGCCTGCGCGACGGCGGCGACCACGGCCGCCTGGACCGCGTTGCTGACCGGTGAGTTCCCCGACCCCGTGCCGGTCGAGCTGCCGAAAGGCAGGCGGCCGGGTTTCGCGCTGGCCACCGAGGAACTGCGCGGTGACCACGCCAGTGCCGGGGTGATCAAGGACGCGGGCGACGACCCGGACGTCACCCACGGCGCGCTGGTGGTCTCCACCGTGCGGCGCGGTGAGCCCGGCACCGGGGTGACGTTCCGCGCGGGCCCCGGCGTGGGCACCGTCACGCTGCGTGGCCTGCCGCTGGCGGTGGGCGAACCGGCGATCAACCCGGTGCCGCGCGAGCTGATGACCGACGCGGTGCGCCGGGTCGCGGCCGAGCACGGCGCCGCCGCCGACGTGGTGGTGGAGATCTCCGTGCCGGACGGCGAGGAGCTGGCACGGCACACCTGGAACCCGCGCCTCGGCATCGTGGGCGGGCTGTCGGTGCTCGGCACCACGGGCGTGGTGGTGCCGTACTCGTGCTCGGCGTGGATCGACAGCATCCGCCGAGGTGTGGACGTGGCGCGGGCGCTCGGGCACGAGCACGTCGCCGCCGCCGTGGGCAGCACGTCGGAGAAGGTGGTCACCGAGCTGCACGGCCTGCCGGACACGGCGCTGCTCGACATGGGCGACTTCGCGGGCGCGGTGCTGAAATACCTGCGCCGTCATCCGGTGCCGAGGCTGTCGCTGGCAGGCGGGTTCGCCAAGCTGTCCAAGCTCGCCGCGGGCCATCTCGACCTGCACTCGAAGCGCTCGCAGGTGGACCTCGGCGTGCTCGCGGCGCTCGCGCGGCAGGCGGGGGACGACGCGCTGGCCGACGCCGTGGCCGGGGCCAACACCGCCCTGCACGCACTGGAACTCGCAGGCGAGCGCGGGGTGCCACTGGGCGACCTCGTCGCCGAGGGCGCGCGCGCCACCGCGCTGGACGTGCTGGCCGGAGCGCCCGTCGCGGTGGACGTGGTCGCGATCGACCGCGCGGGCACCATCGTCGGCCGCGCCGGACCGTGAGCGTCAGGAACCCGGGAACCGGAAGGTGCGACGGCGCCACTATCCGGCTTGGGCCACGAGCTCGCTTCGCCTGGCGATGTCGCGACGGTACTGGCTGGGGCGCACTCCGTACTCGCGATGGAAGGCCGCGCTCAGGGCGTAGGCGCTGGAGTAGCCGACCTCGCGCGCGACGGATTCGACCGTGATGTCGCCTCGCTCGAGAAGATCGGCGGCCACGCACAGCCGCCACCCGGCCAGATAGGACATCGGCGGCTCTCCCAGCAGCTCGGTGAACCGCCGTGCCAGCGTCGCTCGCGAGACGTGCGCCTGACGAGCCAGCAGCTCGATGGTCCACGGCTGGTCATACGTGTCGTGGATGGCCGCGAGCGCGGTCCCCACGACCGGATCCGAGGCCGCCTGGTACCAGCCGGGGGCCTGCACGTCGGGGAGCGCGAACCAGTCCCGCAGGGCGCCTACCAGCACCAGATCCAGCAGCCGGTCCAGAACCGCCTGTTGACCGGGCTCCTCGCGGGCGATCTCGGCTTCCAGCAGTCGCAGTCCCGCGGTGCGCTGGGCGCCCCGCGGTACGACGACCACTCGCGGTAGGGCGCTCAGCAGCCGGTCGGCTACGCGTCCCGCGACGGTGAAGGATCCCGTCAGCATGGCGTCATCGGCATCCAGTTGGGTTCCGCAGGTGCGCGTGCCCAGCCCGATGCTGTCGGCGGTATCGCCCGCATCGTCGAGGCAGATCCCGGCCTCGGTCTGGATGTACAGGGGCGCGGGGCTTGCGTCGGGGTCGCTGGTCACATCGAAGGCAGCAGGCCCCACGACGATGGCGATGTCGTGTGGCTCCAGCCGGTAGGAAGCGCTGCCGTCCACGATCCATGCCTCGCCGCGCAGCATCGTGACCAGGGAAAGGGAGGCCCGTTCCGCGAACGTGGCCGACCAGGGTGGGTTCGCCAGAGTCCGGCCCAGCAGTGCTCCGGACGAGCGGATGTGGTTGAGCACATCGGTCAGGGTGTCCACGACGCCAGCTTAGACGCTGGATTATCGATCTGATACCACAGGCCATTCTCCGTCTCACGGAATTCAGGTGTGCTGGACGCATGACCACGTTCCACGCACCGACCCCCGGCCGTGCTCACTGGGTCTACACCCACCCCCGACAGGATTCGCTGAACCGGCACCTGCTCCGCGCGGGACGTGCTGCGCTGGCCGAGCAGTATGAGGTGACCGTCTCCGACCTCTACGCCGACAAGTTCAGCCCGGTGCTCGGCGAGCGCGACCTGGGAAGCCTCTCCGAAACCCCCGGCAACCTCGCCGAGTTGACGGGCAGGGCCTATGCGCGGGGAGAGGTGGAACCCGAAGTGCGACGGGAACAGGAGCGGCTGGCCGCCGCCGAGCTGCTGGTACTCCAGTTTCCCCTCTGGTGGTATGGACCTCCGGCGATGCTGAAGGGGTGGCTGGATCGCGTGCTGCAAACCGGATTCGCCCAGGGCGAGTTCGACGAGACCACAGGTCTGCCGCGTCGATACGGGGACGGACTTCTGCTGGGTCGCAAGGCGCTGATCATCGTCACCGCCGGCGATGATCAGCGCACCCTGGGACCGCGCGGTGTCAGCGGTGACCTGGAATCGCTGCTGTTCCCCCTGACTCACGGGGCCCTCTGGTACGTGGGAATCGAAGCGCTGGACCTGCACGTGGTCCACGACGCGGACGGCGTCGACAGCGCGGGACGTCATAAGCAGGCCGAGCGACTCGGCAAGCGGATCATCGGCCTGTCCGGCGAGCGAGGCCGACCGTATCGCCGGCTGCTGGACGGCGACTACGGCCGACAGAGCCGCGCCCTGCGTGAGGACATCCACCCTGGACGCACCGACCTGTCCATCCACTACGCGGACTGAGAATCCAGAGCCACAGGCAGACGCGCCGCTGACGGTTCCGGGGTCCGGGTCCTCAGCCCGCCTCGCGGCCCGCCCGCTCCCGGCCCACCGAGTACAGGAAGCTGTCGGGGAACTTCTCCGCGGCCAGCACCGCGCCCACGATGATCACGGCAGAGCGGGTGATACCCGCCTCCCGCAGGCGGGGTGCGATGTCGCCGAGGGTGCCGCGCACCACGATCTCGCCGGGCTGGGTGGCGTGGGCGACCACGGCGGCCGGGCAGTCGGCGCCGTAGTTCGGCAGCAGCTCGGACACGGCCTGCTCGATGCGGTTGACGGCGAGGTGCAGCACCAGCGTGGCGCGGCTGGCGCCCAGCGTGGCGAGCGTCTCGCCGTCCGGCATCGACGTCGATCGCGCCTGGGCCCGGGTGAGGATCACGCTCTGGCCCACGGTCGG
Source organism: Saccharomonospora piscinae (assembly GCF_005862235.1). GTDB lineage: Bacteria > Actinomycetota > Actinomycetes > Mycobacteriales > Pseudonocardiaceae > Saccharomonospora > Saccharomonospora piscinae. The sequence continues at coordinate 185,976 of NZ_VCEK01000005.1, forward strand.
CACGGTCAGCTCACGGCCCAGCACCGCCGCGGCGGCGGCGAACGCGGGCACGCCCGGCGTGACGTCGTAGGGCACGCCCGCCGCGTCGAGGCGGCGCATCTGCTCGGCTACCGCGCTGTAGACGGCGGGATCACCCGAGCACAGCCGGGCCACGTCGTGCCCGTCGGCGTGTGCCCGCGCCAGCTCGTCGATGATCTCGTCGAGAGTCAGGTCGGCGGTGTCGATCAGCCGCGCGTCGTCGGGGCAGTGCGCGAGCAGGTCGGTCGGGGTCAGGCTCCCCGGATACAGGCACACTCCGCAGCGCGCGAGCTGCTCGCGCCCTCGCACGGTGATCAGGTCGGCGGCTCCGGGGCCTGCACCGATGAAATGCACGGTCATACACGCACGCTCCACTGGGTCACGGGGCGCGCGGGTTCCCAGCTCGTGAAGGTCCCGAGTGGGGCCGCGCGCTGAACGGACAACCTGGTCAACTCGCCCCCATAGGCGGTGTGGGCCTCGGCCAGCGCCCGCTCCGCCTCGATGGTCACGCCGTGGGCGACGATCCTGCCGCCCGGCCCGAGGACGTCGTGGCACGCGGGCAGCAGGCCCGGCTCGCTCACCCCGCCCCCGACGAACACCGCGTCCGGCCGGGGCAGCTCGCCCAGCACGCCCGGGGCGCTGCCGTGTGTGACGCGGACAGCCGCGCCGTGCCGTTCGGCGTTGTGGCGGATGCGCTCGGCCCGGTCGGCGCGCGCCTCGACGGCCACGGCGCGGTTGGCGGGATGCAGCCGCGCCCACTCGACGGCCACGCTGCCGGAGCCGGACCCCACGTCCCACAGCAACTCGCCCGGCCGGGGCGCCAGTGCGGCGAGTGCCGTGGCGCGCACGAGCGACTTGGTGAGCTGGCCGTCGTGGGCGAAGGCGTCGTCCGGCAGGCCGGGTGTCAGCGGCGGGGCTTCGGGCCCCGCGACGGCGACGGCCAGCACGTTGAGTGGTGCGACGGGCTGGTGGGCCCAGTCGCGCGCCAGGCCGTCCAGCCTGCGTTCGTCGGCCGCGCCCAGGTTCTCCAGCACCGTGAGCCTGCTGTCGCCGAATCCGTGGCGCGCCAGCAGGTCCGCCACCGCACCCGGCGTGTCGCCGTCGGCGCTGAGCACGAGCACCCGGCCGCCGTCGCCCGCCGCGCGCAGCACGGGTGACACGTCGGTGCCGGTGATCCGCACGACCTCGGCTGTCTCGGCACCGTCGGCCGGCCAGCCCAGCCGGGCCCGTGCCAGCGCCACGGATGACACCGACGGCACCACCCGCACGGCCTTTGCTCCGAGGCGGCGCACGAGCGTGCCGCCGATGCCCGACAGCAGCGGATCACCGCTGGCGAGCACCCCGACCCGGCGCCCGGCGTACTCGCGGAGCAGGCCGTCCAGCGCGGGCAGCAGGGGACTCGGCCACGGCACCTGCTCGGCGCCGGTGTCGGGGACGAGGTCGAGCTGGCGCCGCCCGCCCAGCAGCACGTCGCAGCGGGTGAGTTCCGTGCGCGCGGCCGGGGGCAGTCCCGCCCAGCCGTCCGCCGGAATCCCCACTACGACAATCGTCACGATCGGCCACTGTAGTTCAGGTGTGTGCGATGATCGGTGCGCGGTCGTCGTGGAACCCGGTGTGAATCCGGGACGGTCCCGCCACTGTGACCGGCCTCGCGCCGGGAGTCAGAGCTTCGGCGTCCGCCTTGGAACTGCTGGTGACGTGGGCGAGGACACCCACGCTGGCGTTGGGAGAGCTGTGCGGCCGTATCCCTTCACCGCCGTGGTCGGCATGGCCGATCTGCGGCTGGCTCTGGTGCTGTCCGCCGTGGCGCCCGCCGTGGGCGGCGTGCTCGTGCGGGGCGAGAAAGGCACCGCGAAATCGACGATGGTGCGCGCGCTCGCCGGGTTGCTGCCCGACGTGACCGTGGTGCGCGACTGCCGGTTCTCGTGTGATCCGGCGGAGCCCGACGCGGAGTGCCCGGACGGGCCTCACCCGGACGGCGCAACCGGGAGGACCCGGCCCGCGCGGCTGGTGGAGCTGCCGATCGGCGCGGCCGAGGACCGCGTCGTGGGATCGCTGGATCTGGAACGCGCGTTGCGGGACGGCGTGACCGACTTCCAGCCGGGACTGCTCGCCGCCGCGCATCGCGGACTGCTCTATGTGGACGAAGTCAACCTGCTGCCCGACCACCTGGTCGACACGCTGCTCGACGCCGCCGCGATGGGGCGCGTCACGGTGGAGCGCGAGGGTGTGTCGGTGACCCACCGGTCGCGGTTCGTCCTGATCGGCACCATGAACCCGGAGGAGGGCGAGCTGCGACCGCAGCTGCTCGACCGGTTCGGGCTCACCGTGGACGTCGCCGCCAGCCGCGAGCCCGCCGAGCGTGCCGAGGTGGTGCGCCGCAGGCTCGCCTACGAGGCCGACCCCGACGGCTTCGCCGCCCGCTACACCGGCAGCGAGGCCGCGCTGGCCGCCGAGATCGCGGCCGCCCGTGCCCTGCTGCCGTCGGTGGAGCTGACCGACGACGTGCTGGTGCGCGTCGCGGAGGTGTGCGCGGCGTTCGAGGTGGACGGCATGCGGGCCGACATCGTCACCGCCCGCACCGCCGCCGCCCACGCCGCGTGGTGCGGGCGCACGCACGTGACCACGGAGGACATCCGCGTCGCGTCGCGCCTGGCCTTGCCGCACCGGCGCAGGCGCAACCCGTTCGACGCGCCCGGGCTCGACGAGGACACCCTCGACGACGCCCTCGGTGCCGACCCCGAACCGGACCCCGACCCCGACCCGCCCGGTGGCGGCCAGGACGACTCCGGGCCGGGGGAGCCGGGTTCCGACACCGGGAACTCCGGTGACGCCGGTGATGCCGGTGACTCTGGTGACGCTGCCGGACCTCCGCCGCCCGACGACGGTGAGGCCGGGGGCGGTGGCGAACAGCGCGTCGGGTCCGGCTCGCCGTATCGGTCGAAACTGTTCACCGTGGACGGCACCGGAACCGGAGCCCACGGCCGTCGCTCCCGCGCCACCACCGACGACGGCCGCGTCGTGGGTGTGTGGCCCGGACAGGTGCGGCCCCGCGGTGCGCGCCCGCACCTGGTGGCCACCGTCGCCGCCGCCGCGCCGCACCAGCGGGCCCGCGAGCACACCGGACCGGGGCCCGCGCTGCGGGCGCAGGACCTGCGCTGGGCGCGCTGCGAGGGCAAGGAGGGCAACCTCGTGCTGTTCTGCGTCGACGCCTCCGGTTCGATGGGCGCGAGGTCGCGGATGCGCGAGGTGAAGTCCGCCGTGCTGTCGCTGCTGCTCGACGCCTACCAGCGGCGCGACAAGGTGGGACTGGTGACCTTCCGCGACCGGGGCGCGCGGCCCGCCGAGCTGGTGCTGCCGCCGACCGCCAGCGTGGAGGCCGCCGCGGCGCGGCTGGAGGACGTGCCCACCGGAGGCCGCACCCCGCTGGCCGAGGGGCTGCTGCGGTCGGCCGAGGTGCTGCGGGTGGAGGCGTTGCGTGATCCGCGCCGCCGTCCGTTGCTGGTCGTGGTCACCGACGGGCGAGCCACCAGTGGCCCCGACGCGGTGGCGCGCTCCCAGCAGGCTGCGGCGCTGCTGGCCGAGTCGGGCGTGGCGAGCGTGGTCGTGGACTGCGAGAGCGGGCGGATGCGGCTCGGCCTGGCCGCCCGGCTGGCGGACCATCTCGGCGCGGAACACGTGCCGCTGGGCGACGTCCGCGCCGACGCACTGGCGGGCGAGGTGCGGCAGCGGACCGAGCGGACCGAGCGGACTGAGCGATACAGGAGGGCTTCGTGACGAGGATGGTGTGGTCGTCGGGAAGCCCGACCGGGTGCGGGTGTCCCGCAAGTGACAGGAGGGCTTCGTGACGAGGATGGTGTGGTCGTCGGGAAGCCCGACCGGGTGCGGGTGTCCCGCAAGTGACAGAAAGGCTTCCTGATGCCGCAGGGCAAACCGGAGTACGTGCCCGACGACGGGCTCACGACCCGCCAGCGCCGCAACCGGCCGATCCTCGCCGTCCACACGGGAGAGATGAAGGGCAAGTCCACGGCCGCGTTCGGCATGGCGTTGCGGGCGTGGAACCAGGGCTGGAACATCGGCGTGTTCCAGTTCGTGAAGTCCGCGAAGTGGCGCGTGGGCGAGGAGGCCGCGTTCCGCGCGCTCGACGCGAGCGGCGAGGGCGGCCGGGTCGAGTGGCACAAGATGGGCGAGGGCTGGAGCTGGGCCCGCAAGAAGGGTTCCGAGGACGACCACGCCGCCGACGCCCGCGAGGGCTGGGCGGAGATCAAGCGCAGGCTCGCCGACGAGCGCCACGACTTCTACGTGCTCGACGAGTTCACCTACCCGCTGCACTGGGGCTGGATCGACACCGACGACGTCGTGGACACGCTGCTCGCCCGGCAGGGCAGGCAGCACGTCGTGATCACCGGCAGGCGGGCGCCGCAGCGGTTGCTCGACGCCGCCGACCTGGTGGCCGAGATGACCAAGGTGAGGCACCCGATGGACGCGGGACAGAAGGGTCAGCGGGGCATCGAATGGTAGCCAGGATCGTGGTCGCCGCGCCCGCATCGGGCCACGGCAAGACCACGGTGACCACCGGGCTGCTGGCGGCGTTGCGGGAGCGCGGGGTCGCGGTGACCGGGCACAAGGTGGGGCCGGATTTCATCGATCCGAGTTATCACGCCGTGGCGACGGGCACGCCGCCGCGCAACCTCGACCCGTTCCTCCAGGGTGAGCACCGGTTGGTGCCGCTGTTGCGGCACGGTGCGCGCGGAGCAGACCTCGCCGTGATCGAGGGCGTGATGGGGATGTTCGACGGCGCGCTCGGCACCGAGGGCTATGCCTCCACCGCGCACGTGGCCAAGCTGGTGTCCGCGCCGGTGGTGCTGGTGGTGGACGCGAGCGCGGCCAGCCGCAGTGTGGCGGCGCTGGTGCTGGGCTTCGCGCGCTACGACCCGGACGTCGAGCTGGCCGGGGTGATCCTCAACAAGCTCGGTTCGCAGCGGCACGAGGACGAGATCCGCGCCGCACTGCGCCCGACCGGCATTCCCGTGCTGGGGGCGTTGCGGCGCAGCGAGGACGTCCACGCGCCGGGGCGGCACCTCGGGCTCGTGCCCGCCGGGGAGCGGGAGGGCGAGGCGCGGCGACTGTCACCTCGGCTGGCCGAGTGGGTGCGCGGTGGCGTGGACCTCGACGCCGTGGTGCGGGTGGCGCGGTCGGCCGCGCCGCTGGGCGGGCCGCTGTGGAATCCCGCCGACGAGGTGGGTGCGGTCGCGTCCGGGCCGCGCCCGGTGGTGGCCGCCGCCGCGGGGGAGGCGTTCACCTTCCGCTACACGGAGACGGCGGAATTGCTGAGCGCTGCGGGTGTCGACGTGGTGGAGCTGGACCCGATCCGCGACAGCGCGCTGCCCGAGGGCTGTGCCGGGCTCTACTTCGGGGGCGGGTTTCCCGAGATGCACGTGGCCGATCTCTCCGGCAACACCGCGTTGCGTTCGGCGGTGGGAGCCGCGATCGCGCGGGGGATGCCGGTGGTGGCCGAGTGTGCCGGGCTGCTGTACCTGTGCCGGGAGTTGGACGGCCTGCCGATGGTGGGGGCGCTGGACGCGACCGCGCGCATGACCCGGGGCGGGGCGCTGGGCTACCGGCGTGCCACCGCCCCGGCGGACTCGGTGCTGGCCGCACGCGGCGTGGCCGTGACGGGGCACGAGTTCCACCGCACCGTCGTGGAACCCGCGCACGGCGAGACGGCCGCGTGGGAGTGGGACGACCGGGCCGACGGGTTCGCCACGCCCACCCTGCACGCCTCCTACCTGCACGTCCACTGGGCGGGGCACCCGGAGCTGGCAAGGCGCTTCGCCACGGCGGTCCACAGTGGATGAGCACGGATTCGACCTGCATCATCACGGTGACCGCGAGGTCGGCGACGGCCTGGTGGATCTCGCGGTGAACGTGCGGCTGCCCCGGCCGCCCGAGTGGCTGCGCCGCGAGCTGGCGGACTGCCTGGCCGACCTCGCCGCCTACCCGGACCCGGGGGCCGCCACCGAGGCCGTGGCCGCGCGGCACGGACGCGAGGCGGCCGACGTGCTGCCCACGGCGGGTGCCGCCGAGGCGTTCACGCTGCTGGCCACGGCGCTCACCCCGCGCGAGGCGGTGGTGGTGCATCCGCAGTTCACCGAGCCCGAAGCCGCGTTGCGGGCGGCGGGGCACCCGGTGCGCCGGGTGGTGCTGGACGCCGACGACGGTTTCGTGCTGCACCCGGACGCCGTGCCGGACACCGCCGACCTGGTGTTCGTCGGCAATCCCACCAACCCCACGTCGGTGCTGCACCCGGCGGGCACGCTGCGTGCGCTGGCGCGGCCGGGACGGCTGCTTGTGGTGGACGAGGCGTTCCTCGACGCGGTCCCCGGCGAGCCGGAGAGCCTGGCGGGGCGGCGCCTGCCGGGCGTGGTGGTGTTGCGCAGCCTGACGAAGACATGGGGAATCGCGGGCCTGCGCGCGGGATACGTCCTGGCCGAGCCGGACGTGATCGACACGCTGCGGGCGGTGCAACCGCCGTGGTCGGTCTCCACGCCGTCGGCCGTGGCGCTGGCGGCATGCAGCCGCGCCGACGCCGTGGCCGAGGCCGAGGCGCTGGCCGAGGACGCGCAACGGGACCTCGGTGCGCTGGTGGCCGGGTTGGGCGAGCTGGGCGGGTGCGGTGTCGAGGTGCCCGGTACCCCGCGTGGCCCGTTCGTGCTGATCCGCGTGCCGGACGGCGCCCGCGTCCGGCTGCGGTTGCGAGACGAGGGCTACGCCGTGCGCCGGGCCGACACCTTCCCCGGACTGGGCCCGGACTGGCTGCGCCTGGCCGTGCGAACGGATATGGCCCCGTTCCTGAAAACCCTGCGCGCGGTGCTGGAGGACTGAAGGCTCGCCACCGCAGTCAGGTCACGACCGCCGTGGCGGCGGCCAGGTACACCAGGATCGACAGCAGGTCCTGCACCACGGTGGCCAGCGGGCCCGAGCCGTAGACCGGGTCAACGCCGAGCCGGGACAGCAGCCACGGCAGGATCATCGCGACCACGGTCGCGATCGAACACGCGGCCACCAGCGCGATGCCCACCGCGACGGCCACCTGCCCGTCTCCCCAGAGCCAGAGCGTGAGCGCCGCCGCGGCGGCGGCCAGGCAGACACCGATCAGTAGCCCGGTGACCGACTCCCGCACCGCGACCCGGCGCACCGGCACCCCGACGGACAGGCCCCGCACGACCAGGGTCTCGGTCTGCGTGCCGACCGCGTCGGCGAGGTAGACCACGGCGGGCACGAAGAACGCCAGCAGCACCTGCCGTTCGAGAACGTCCTCGAACGCGCCGACCACCCCGGCCGCGAGCATCGCGCCGAGCAACCCGACCACCAGCCACGGCAACCGGTGCCACAGCCGCCGACGGACCCGCTCGCCGCTGGCCGCCCGCGCGGCCGAGGCGGTGCCGAGGAAACCACCGAGCCGCGCGAGGTCCTCGTCGTGCTCGGCGAGCAGCACGGCCATCAGCCGATCGGGGGGAACGAGACCGCGAAAGACGCCGTCGTCGTCGACCACGGCGAGCCCGGGTTCGGCCCGGTGCACCGCCCTCCACGCGGCCGTCTCCTGTGTGGTCCGGGGAGTGACCACGGGCGGATCGGCGTCCATCACCGCGGCCACCGCTGTCCCCGGTGTGGCGCCCAGCAGTCGTTCGATCGAGGCCAGCCCGACCAGCCGCTCGTCGCGGCACACCGCCACGACGGCCGCACTGTCGAAGCGGTGCCCGCGCAGGTTCGACAGCACGGTGTCGACCGGCTCGTCCGGCCGGGCGGTGGGCACGGCGAGCGTGGCGTGCGCGGCGGCGGTCCCGACGAACTCTCCCGCGCTGATGCGCTCAGTCCCGGACTCGGCGGGACCAGGCTTGGCACTCATGCCGCCGTTCTACGGCAGCGATCGTGATCCCGCGAGTCGCGACGGTGCGATCGGAAACAGCTCGTCTCTGGTCATTGCTCGTTTCACGATCTTTTCTACAGAGGGTGCTGCGACGCAGGCCACGATGCCGTCCACTATGTCGTCAATTGCCCTGAAAAGCCGATTGTGTGTGCTTCTCGCGGTCTGGAAGGGTGGGCGATCGATTAGCGGGGGTAACTATCGCTGGGGAGAGTGCGCGCGTGGTCGAACGGAATCAGCAGCGTCGAAGACGACGCCGTCAGCTTCGGGCCGGATCGGTGTCGGGGCTCGTGGTCGGCGTTCTCGCGAGTAGCGCCATGTCGGCGCCCGTCGTCGGGGCGGACGAGCAGCTGGTGACCCCGCAGGACCGGTCCGAGGTCATGCGGATGTGGCTCGACGGCGGGGACGCGCTGCGTGCTGCCGCCGGGCAGGCCCTGGCGGGCACCGCGGACGAGCTCAAAGAGTTCCTGGACGGCGGGTCCGAGCGCGCCCGGCACCAGGATCTCCGAGTCCGGGTCGGCTGGATGATGGACAGCAGCGGCCCAGCCCTGCGATTCGCGGCGAACGAGGTGCTGGAGGTCGGCACCACCGAGGCGCTGGAATCCTTCCTGGACGGGGGGTTTCGCTCGTCCTACCGAACAGACCTGCGGTTCCGGACCGCCCGCGCCAAAGCGACCGGTGGCGAGGCGGTGCAGCTGGCCGCCGAGACCGCGCTGGACGCCGACACCGAGGAAGCGCTGGAGGAGTTCCTGCGGCAGGGATGGGCGCAGCGGCACCACACCGATCTCAGGTTTCAGGTGACCCGCGCCAAAGCCACCGGTGAAGAGTCCGTACGGGAGGCGGCTGAGGCGGCACTGGACGCCGACACTGTCGAGGCACTCACGCTGTTTCTCCAGCATGAGTGGGAGGTGGCCCGGGCCCGCGACGGCGAGCCGGCCACGGTGACCGAACTGGTCGAGCGTGCCGACAGGGCCGGTCAGCAGGCCCGGGAACACACTGTGACAGCAGAGTGGGCCACCAGTCGTGCCGTCGCGGCGGCGGAGCGGGCCGAGGACGCCGCGGAGCGCGCCAGAGCGGAGACCGAAGCGGCCCAGGGTGATGACTCGCTCGCTTCCGCCACTGCGGGCGAGGCCGCGCGTGCCGCGCGGCAGGCAGTCGTGGCCGCGCGCACGGCGATCGGCGCGGCGATCGCGGCGATCGATGCGGCGCGGGTGGCGGCCGACGCGGCCTCGCACGCGGCCTCGGCGGCGGGCCTGGCGGAGCAGGCGGCGGCGCAGGCGTACTCGGCCGCGTCCGCTGCGGCGCTGGATGCCGCCCAGGCTCCGGCCGCACGCGACGCCGCCGAGATCGCCCGCACCGCGGCGACGGGCGCGAACCGGGCGGCGGACGCGGCGCGCGACGCCGGGAGCGCGGCGCGGGACGCGGCCTCGGCGGGCGGGACGGCCGCGAGTACCGCGGCCCACGTCGCCGCTGCGGGTGCCGCCGCGACGCAGGCAGGCCAGTACCCCGGGGTTTCCGACGAGCAGGCACACCGTGCTGCCGCTGCGGGCGACGAGGCGCGGGCGCAGGCGCAGCAAATTCAGCGCGCGGTGGACGAGGCCACCACCCTGGCCGACCGTTCGGCCGCCGCAGCCGACAGCGCGGCCGACACGGCCACCTCGGCTTTCGAGGACGCGAACGACGCGGCCGCCGCTGCCGAGCACGCGGCCGAGCACGCGGGCGACCAGGCGGGCGGACCGGAGGACGCGGCCAGCCATGCCGACAGCGCCATCGACGCGGCGCACGCCGCGGTGGCTGCCGCCGAGCAGTCCCAGGAAGCCCTCGGGGCGGCCCGGGATGCAGAGGCGGAGCGGGTCGAGCAGGACGAGCTGGCGCTCGTCCACACCGCCCAGCAGGCACACGATTCGTGGGAGGCCCACCAGGACCGTCAGGCGTGGGACCGGGCCGAGGAGGCCCGGATCAGCGAGCGGACCCGGCAGTTGCTGGAGGCGGCCACCGCGCCGGATGCGGATGACCAGACAGTGTTGACCAGCGGCCGACAGGCGGCGGTCGACATCCTGACCACCGGGGGAACGTGGAGCCGCCAGGCGGCCCAGCTCGCGTTGACGGGGACGGACGCCGACATCCGGCTTTGGCTCAGCGCTGGCCGGGAGGCCGCCGCGATCCAGGACGACCGCGCGACCGTGGCGACTATCGCGGAGCAGGGCGAGCCGGGGGAGCTGCGGGCGGCGGCCGAGGCGGCGCTGGACGGTACGGACGAGCAGGTGCGCGAGTTCCTAGCCGATCGCGACTACGAGGGCCGCGTCACCTACGAGCGGTTACAGACCACGAAGATCAAGGCTGCCGCGATCGGGCCTGCGGTCACCGAGGCCGCCGAAGCCGCGTTGGACGGCACGCCGGAGGACGTGCGTCAGTTCCTGGAGGTCGGTCAGCATGAGGCGCGACAGATCGACATGAGGTTCGCGACCGCCCGGATCAAGTCCGCCGGTGGTCCGAGGACTCAGAGCGCGGCCGAAGCGGCTCTGCACGGGCCACCGCCATGGACGGAGAACTTCGTGTCGTCCGGGCATCAGCTCTCCGTGCAGCGCGATGAGCAGGCAGCCACGCACGCCGACGAGATGGACCGCCTGGCCGTCCTCGGCCTGCAGGGGGCAGCCGAAGCGGGCTGGGACGCGAACACGGCGGCGGAGTCGGCCGCGCTGGCGCGTGGCGCGACGGACGAAGCGGCCGATTACGCGAGAGAAGCCGAGGACTCGGCGGCACGCGCCGCCGACTACGCCGAGCAGGCCGGGACGGCGGCGGACGAGGTCCAGGCGTCGGCGGAACGGGCCGAGGTGGCGATGGCGAGCGTCAAGGAGGCGGCGGACGACGCGAGACGGGCCGCGAGCGACGAGACGGAGTCGGTCGTCGGTCACCATCGTTCGGCTGCCGACGCGCGCGACTACGCTGGCGGCGCCTACACCGCAGCCGAGCAGGCCCGTGCGGAAGCGCTGGCGGCGGGTCTCGGCGACGAGGCGGCGGCGCTGGCCGCCGACGACGCTCGCCGGGCCGAGGTCATGCTCCGAGCGCAGGAGTACGAGGACAAGCGCCGAAATCGTCCGGAGATCACCGAAACGGACGTCGAACTGGCGTCGCGGGAATTCTCCTCCGACGAGCCTTCGGATCGGTGTCTTCCCCTGGTCGGTTTCCTGGGGGTCTACTGCTGGGACAACGTCGGCGCACCGTATGCGACCTCGGAGGAAGACCGGATCGACCGGATCGAACAGCGAGTCGCGGCACTCGATCGGAATCGGGACGGTCTTGGGCACTGTGCGGCTGTCCCGGTTGTGTCCGACGCGAGATCCGGTGTCACCGGGGGCTGGCTGGGAGGCACGCTCGGCGGTGGCGGGGGACTGTCGGACGGAAGCGTCCTGGGACGCACCGGTGGCGCGTTCTCGGAGACCGTCGTCGGTGCGCTCGTGTGCTAGCGGTGGATGACCCAGTCAGCGCCCCATGAGGTCTGAACCTCTGGCCAGGCAGGTGTAGACCCGCCTGGCCAGAGGCGCACGCCAGATCGGCCGGCGTCCCGTTACGGTGGCTTTCGCTTAGAGAGTTGCGGAGATGCCCTTCGAGTTTGTGTTCCCCGACAACGTCGAGCCCTTGGCTGGCGAGCGAGTGTTCGCCAGGTATCCCGCGAATCGGAGGCAAGGTGCGAACAACGCGGTCGGCGGGCTTTTATGGCTGACAAGTCATCGCGTATTGTTCACATCTCACGCGCTCGACTCTCGCTTGGGTGGGAAAAATTGGTCAACATCGCGCGACAATGTTGTGTCCGCTGATGTTGTTGCGTGAATTTGTTGGAGTTTTTTGGCGGAGGTCTGCGGAGGCGGCTGAAACTGGAATTTCGCGTTGGAAAGCCTGAAATATTCGTCGTAGGTCAGTTCTCCGGTCCAGGCAACGTGAATCACGTCGTACTGGAATTCAGGTCCTGGATTCTTCGATGATTGAGCATCGTCTGACCAGGCAGGTGCGAGCTCGCTGGGTCAGAGGCTTGCACCAGATCAGTCAAGCGTTCCGTTCATCCGAGTGCTTGGAGGGCGATTGAGATTTCCGGATGACGGCGCGTTGACAGGTGCGGCGGGGAGTGAGTTTCTCGATTGCCTCTAGTGCAGATAGGTGTGACTGTTGAGCAGAGAGCAAGTCGTCAAAGCGTTAGCGTTGGTCGGCGTTGCGTGTTGTTTGACCGCTGTTATTGGAGGGTTAATAATAGGATTCTACTATATCGTGGTTTTGTCCGCTATTGGTGTAGTGATCAATTTGTCGCTCTTTTTTATGCAACAGAAGTAGGGTTGCTTGGAGTTGGCTCTTCCGAAAGTACCGCATTCTCGGGTCGATTCACCCTGGCCAGGCAGGTGTGAGCCCGCCTGGCCAGCGGCTCACGCCAGATCGGCCAGCAGTCCCATCTCGCTGATCACGGCCTGCGCCGAGCGCAGTAGTGGTACCGCCTGGACGGCTCCGCTGCCTTCGCCGAGCCGCAGGCCGAGGTCCAGCAGCGGCGTCAGCCCGAGTGCCTTCAGCGCGAACGCCTGGGACGGCTCCGTGGAGCGGTGGCCCGCGAGCCACCAGCGCGGCGCTTCCGGGGCCAGTTCGGCGCCCACCAGCGCCGCCGCGCACGAGAACACGCCGTCGAGCAGCACGGGCGTGCGGCGTTCGGCGGCGCGCAGCACGAAACCCGCCGTGGCCGCCGCGCACGCGCTGCCCAGCGCCGTGAACGTCGACAGCGGGTCGCTCGCGCGGTCGGCGGTCCTGGCGAGCGCGGCGCGCACGGCCGCGACCTTGCGGGCGCGCCCCGCCTCGTCCACACCGGTTCCGGTGCCCACGACGTCCTCGGCCGGCAATCCGAGTACGGCCGCCACCAGTGTGGCGGCGACCGTGGAGTTGCCGATGCCCATGTCGCCGGGGATCAGCAGGTCCGCCCCGGCGTCGATCTCCGCGTCGGCCACCGCCATGCCCGCCGCCAGGGCGCGTTCGGCCTCGCCGGGCGCGAGCGCGTCGGTGACGTCGATCGAGCCGGAGCCGCGCCGGATCTTGTGGGCGGTGACCTCGGCGGGGACGTCCGCCAGCTCGCCGTCCACCGCGATGTCCAGCACCCGCACCCGCGCGCCGACCTGGCGTGCCAGCACGGTGACGCCGCTGGTGCCCGCGAGGAACACGCGCACCATCGACGCCGTCACCTCGCGCGGGTAGGCCGAGACGGCGCCGTGGGGGCCTGCCGGGTCGGACACGCCGTGGTCACCGGCGAACACGACCACGCGCACGTCGTCCAGCGGGCGGGGCGGCATGCTGCCGTGGGCGGCGGCCAGCCAGGCGGCCAGCTCCTCCACCCGCCCCAGGGAACCGACCGGCTTCACGAGGCCGTCGAGGTGGGCCAGCGCCTCCAGGCGGGCGGTGTCGTCGGGCAGCGGGATATCGAAACGCACAGTACGTCCTCTCACAGGTGCAGGACCCGGCCCGCGACCACCAGTCGCACCGAGTCGGAGTTGGCGGCCACAGCGGTGTTCAGGGCACCGAGCACGTCGCGGAACAGTCGCCCCGACACGGTGGAGGGCACGATGCCCGAACCGACCTCGTTGCTCACCGCCACCACGGGCACGCGGGCGGAGCGCCACGCCTCCACCACGTCGGCGAGCCGGTCGTCGACCCGCTGCTGCCATCCCCGGCGTTGTTCCCACGCGCCGAGCTCGTCGAGTTCCCGGGTCAGCCACGTGCCCAGGCAGTCCACGAGCATCGGCGCGGTGGAGCGGCGCAGCGTGTCGGCGAGGTCGGCGTTCTCGATCGTGCGCCACGCCAGCGGTCGCCGGGCCCGGTGCGCCGCGACCCTGGCCGTCCACTCCGGGTCGTCGTCGCTGGGTGGGCGGCTGCCCGCGAAGTAGACGACGTGCCCGTGCCGGGACATCAGCTCTTCGGCGTGGCGGGACTTGCCTGAGCGCACACCGCCCAGGACGAGCACCCGGCCACCGCCGGCGACCTGGCGGGTGTAGCGGCGGAGTGCGCGAGCTCCGGACTCGAGCCCGTGCGCCACGAGCCCGGCCGCGCGCCGCGTCGGATCGTTTGTCATGCCTGGCATTGTTGCCCACCGGATAAGGTCTGTGCCGTGATCTCGTCGGGGAATCTCGTGGCTGTCGGCATCGTCGCTGGGTACGCGATCGACACGATCGCGGGTGATCCTCGCCGGGGACATCCCGTGGCGGCGTTCGGGGCCGCGGCCGGGGCCCTCGAGCGGCGGTGGTGGGCCGACTCGCGTCGCCGCGGAGCCTGCTACACCGCGCTGTGCGTGGGGACGATGGCCGGAGCGGGCGCGCTCGCGCAGGCGGCCACCGCGCGCAAGCCCGCGGCGCGCGTGGCGCTGACCGCCGTCGCGACCTGGGCGGTGCTCGGCGGGCGCGGGCTCGCCGCCGAGGGCGAGCGCATGGCCGACGTGCTCGACGCGGGGGACCTTGCCGCGGCCCGGCGGCGGCTGCCGCACCTGTGCGGGCGCGACGCCACCGGCCTCGACAGCGAACAACTGGCCAGGGCCGCCACCGAGTCCATTGCCGAGAACACCTCCGACGCCGTCGTGGCGCCGTTGGTGTGGGGCGGGCTGGCCGGAGTGCCGGGGCTGGTGGCGTACCGGGCGGTGAACACGCTCGACGCGATGGTGGGTCACCGCACGCCGCGCCACGAACGGTTCGGCTGGGCCTCGGCGCGCCTCGACGACCTCGCCAACAGCGTGCCCGCGCGGCTCACCGCCGCGCTGGCCGGCGTGCTCGCACCCGCCGTCGGGGGCCGCCCGCGCGATGCCGTGCGGGCATGGCGGCGTGACGCGCACCGGCACCCCAGCCCGAACGCCGGGCCGGTCGAGGCCGCCTTCGCGGGCGCGCTCGGGGTGCGGCTCGGTGGGACGAACACCTACGGCGCCCGCGTCGAGCACCGGGGCACGCTGGGCGACGGCCCGCCGCCGGGCTCCCGCGACCTGCGCCGCGCCGTCCGCCTGTCCCGCCTGGTGGGTGCGGCCTCGGTGGCCGTGGCGGCCGGGCTCGCGGTGCGCGCGGCCGGGTGATGCGGTGCGGATTCCCGTCACCGCATCACCCGGCACCCGGCTCAGCTGATCGGCCGGTCCGTGGGCGCGATCGGGGTTGGCAGCACGTCGCGGCCGGTGAGGTAGGCGTCCACGCCCGCAGCCGCCGAACGGCCCTCCGCGATGGCCCACACGATCAGCGACTGCCCACGGCCCATGTCGCCGGCCACGAACACCTTGTCCAGGCTCGTCGCGAACGACGCGTCGCGGGCGACGTTGCCCCGCTGGTCCAGCTCGACGCCGAGCCCGTCCAGCAGGCCCTCCTGCTGCGGGCCGACGAAACCCATCGCCAGCAGCACCAGCTGCGCCGGAATCTCCCGCTCGCTGCCCTCGACGGGAACGAACCGGCCGTCGTCGTCGCGCTGCACCTCCACGAGCCGCAACGCCGCCAGCTGGCCGTCCTGCCCGGCGACGAACTCCTGGGTGTTCACCGAGTAGAGCCGCTCGCCGCCCTCCTCGTGCGCCGACGACACCCGGTAGATCATCGGATACGTCGGCCACGGGTGGGCCTCCGAGCGCGACTCCGGCGGCTTCGGCATGATCTCCAGCTGCGTGACCGACCGCGCACCCTGCCGGTGCGCCGTGCCCACACAGTCGGCGCCCGTGTCACCGCCACCGATCACGACGACGTCCTTGCCCGCCGCGTCGATCGGCGACGACTCCAGCGCCCCGCTCGCCACCCGGTTCGCCAGCGGCAGGTACTCCATCGCCTGGTACACACCGGGCACGTCGCGGCCCGGCGCGGGCAGGTCCCGCCACGCCGTCGCGCCACCGGCCAGCACCACCGCGTCGTGGCCGTCCAGCAGCTCCCGCGTGGACAGGTCCACACCCACGTTCACGCCCGCACGGAACTCCGTGCCCTCGGCGCGCATCTGTTCCAGCCTGCGGTCCAGCCGGAACTTCTCCATCTTGAACTCGGGAATGCCGTAGCGCAGCAGCCCGCCGATGGCGTCCGCCCGCTCGTACACCACGACGTCGTGGCCCGCGCGCGTCAACTGCTGCGCCGCCGCCAGCCCCGACGGGCCCGAACCGACGACCGCCACCCGCTTGCCGGTCTTCGACTCCGGCGGCTGCGGCGTGACCCAGCCCTCGTCCCACGCCCGGTCGATGATCGAGATCTCGACCCGCTTGATGGTGACGGCGTCGTCGTTGATGCCCAGCACACACGCGGTCTCGCACGGCGCGGGACACAGCGTGCCCGTGAACTCCGGGAAGTTGTTCGTGGCGTGCAGGCGCTCGATCGCGTTCTGCCAGTCGTCGCGCCACGTCAGCGTGTTCCACTCCGGGATGAGGTTGCCCAGCGGGCAACCCTGGTGGCAGAACGGGATGCCGCAGTCCATACAGCGGCCCGCCTGGGCGGTGAGCTTCGACTGCTCGAACTCCTCGTAGACCTCCCGCCAGTCCCGGAGCCGGAGGTCGACCGGCCGGGATCGCGGAGTCTGTCGCTTGGTGGTGAGAAAACCCTTGGGGTCAGCCATGCGCCGCCTCCATGATCGCAACGTTCACGTCCCTGCCCTCGCGCTCCGCCTGGGCGCGCGCCTGCAGGACCCGCTTGTAGTCCTTCGGCATGACCTTCGAGAACCGCGCGAGGCCCGGTTCCCAGTCGGCCAGCAGCGCGTGCGCCACCGCCGACCCGGTCTCCGTGTAGTGCCGCTCGACGGCGTCGCGCAGTGTCTCCTCGTCCTCGTCGTCGAGGGGATCGAGGTCCACCATCTCGGGATTGACCCGGCCCGGCTGGAGGTCGAGCACGTAGGCCACGCCGCCCGACATTCCGGCCGCGAAGTTGCGGCCCGTGCGGCCCAGCACCACGACCTGTCCGCCGGTCATGTACTCGCAGCCGTGGTCACCGACACCCTCGACGACGGCGAGCGCGCCCGAGTTGCGCACGCAGAACCGCTCGCCGACCTGGCCCCGCAGGAACAGCTCGCCGCCCGTGGCGCCGTAGCCGATCACGTTGCCCGCGACGATGTGGTCCTCCGCGGCGAACTGCCCGTCGTGCGGAGGGCGCACCACGATCCGGCCGCCGGACAGGCCCTTGCCGACGTAGTCGTTGGCGTCGCCGAGCAGGCGCAGCGTGATGCCGCTGGGCACGAACGCGCCGAACGACTGGCCAGCCGTGCCCGTGAACGTGACGTCGATGGTGTCGTCGGGCAGGCCCTCGCCGCCCCACCGCTTGGTCAGCTCCGCGCCGAGCATGGTGCCGACCGTGCGGTTGACGTTGCGCACCGGCAGCTCCAGCCGCACCCGGTCGCCCGAGTGCAGCGCACCCTCGGCGAGCTGGATCAGCGTGTTGTCCAGCGCCTTGTCCAGCCCGTGGTCCTGCGCCACCACCTGGTGCCGCGCGGCGCCGGACTCCACCTCGGGGACGTGGAACACCGGCGACAGGTCCAGCCCCGCCGCCTTCCAGTGGTCCACGGCCTGGCGCATGTCCAGCACCTCCGCGTGCCCGACGGCCTCGGCGATCGACCGGAAACCCAGCTTGGCCAGGTACTCCCGCACCTCCTGGGCGATGAACTCGAAGAAGTTCACCACGTACTCGGCCTTGCCGGAGAACTTGGCGCGCAGCTCGGGGTTCTGCGTGGCCACCCCCACCGGGCAGGTGTCCAGGTGGCAGACCCGCATCATGATGCAGCCCGACACCACCAGCGGCGCGGTGGCGAAGCCGAACTCCTCGGCGCCCAGCAGTGCCGCGATCACGACGTCGCGGCCGGTCTTGAGCTGCCCGTCGGTCTGCACCACGATGCGGTCGCGCAGCCGGTTGGCCAGCAGCGTCTGCTGCGTCTCCGCCAGCCCCAGCTCCCACGGGCCGCCCGCGTGCTTGATCGACGACAGGGGCGAGGCGCCCGTGCCGCCGTCGTGGCCCGAGATCAGCACCACGTCCGCGTGGGCCTTCGACACGCCCGCCGCGACCGTGCCGACGCCGACCTCCGACACCAGCTTCACGTGGATGCGGGCGTCCGGGTTGGCGTTCTTGAGGTCGTGGATGAGCTGCGCCAGGTCCTCGATGGAGTAGATGTCGTGGTGCGGCGGAGGCGAGATCAGCCCCACCCCCGGCGTGGAGTGCCGGGTCTTCGCGATCCACGGATACACCTTGCCGCCGGGCAGCTGCCCGCCCTCGCCGGGCTTGGCTCCCTGCGCCATCTTGATCTGGATGTCGTCGGCGTTGACCAGGTACTCGCTGGTCACCCCGAACCGGCCGCTCGCGACCTGCTTCACGGCGCTGCGCCGCTGCGGGTCGTAGAGCCGTTCCGGGTCCTCGCCGCCCTCCCCGGTGTTGGACTTGCCGCCCAGCCGGTTCATCGCGATGGCCAGCGTCTCGTGCATCTCCTGCGAGATCGAACCGTACGAGATGGCGCCGGTGGCGAACCGCTTGACGATCTCCGAGACCGGTTCCACCTCCTCGACCGGCACCGGCGGGCGCACGCCCTCCTTCAACTCGAACAGGCCGCGCAGCGTCATCAACTGCTGCGACTGGTCGTCGACCGCGCGGGTGTACTCCTTGAAGATCTCGTACTTGCCCGAGCGGGTGGAGTGCTGCAACTTGAACACCGTCTGCGGGTTGAACAGGTGCGGTTCGCCCTCGCGCCGCCACTGGTAGTCGCCGCCGATGGCCAGTTCGCGGTGCGTCGCGTGGACGCCGTCGGCCGGGAACGCCAGCCGGTGCCGCTCGGTGACCTCGCGGGCCAGCAGCGGGAAGCCCACGCCGCCCAGCCGGGACGTGGTGCCCGCGAAGCACTCCTCGACGACCTCCGAACCCAGCCCGACGGCCTCGAAGATCTGCGCACCGGTGTAGGAGGCGACGGTCGAGACGCCCATCTTGGACATCGTCTTGCGCACACCCTTGCCCAGCGCCTTGATCAGGTTGCGGGTCGCCTGCTTCGGCGTGGCCGTGCCCAGCCTGCCGCGCTCGGCCATCTCCTCGACGGTCCCCATCGCCAGGTACGGGTTCACGGCGGCGGCGCCGTAGCCGATGAGCAGCGCGATGTGGTGGACCTCGCGGGCGTCACCGGCCTCCACGACCAGCCCCACCTGCGTGCGCGTCTTCTCCCGCACCAGGTGGTGATGCACGGCGCCGGTGAGCAGCAGCGACGGGATGGCCGCGTGCTCGGCGTCCACACCCCGGTCGGACAGCACGATCAGCCGCGCTCCGCCCGCGATGGCCTCGCTGACCTCGGCGCGGATCTCGGCCAGCCGCCGTACGAGCGCCTCGCCGTCGCCCGCGACCTCGAACGTGCCGTGCACGGTGTGGGACTGAAACTCGGGCAGGTCGCCGTCGTCGTTGACGTGCACCAGCTTGGCGAGCTCGTCGTTGTCCAGCACCGGGAACGGCAGCACGATCTTGCGGCAGTGCTGCGGGCCCGCCTCCAGCAGGTTGGGCTCCGAGCCCAGCTGGGTGCCCAGCGCGGTCACCAGCTCCTCGCGGATGGCGTCCAGCGGCGGGTTCGTCACCTGCGCGAACAGCTGGGTGAAGTAGTCGAAGATCTGCCGGGGCCTGCTCGTGAGCGGCGCGAGCGGGGAGTCGTTGCCCATCGAGCCGATCGGCTCCGCACCCGTGCGGGCCATCGGCTCCAGCAGAACCCCCAGCTCCTCCTCCGTGTAGCCGAACGCCTGTTGCCTGCGCACCAGCGATGCGTGCGACGGCACCTCGCGCTCGCGTTCCGGCAGCTCACCGAGCCGCAGCAGGCCGGACTCCAGCCACTCGCCGTACGGGTGCTCCTCGGCCAGGCCGCTCTTGATCTCCTCGTCGTCGATGATGCGGCCCTCGGCGGTGTCCACCAGGAACATGCGGCCCGGTTCGAGCCGCCCCTTGCGCACGATGGTGGCCTGATCCAGTTCCAGCACCCCGACCTCGCTGGCCAGCACCACAAGGCCGTCCTCGGTGACCCAGTAGCGGGCGGGGCGCAGCCCGTTGCGGTCCAGCACCGCGCCGATCTGCGTACCGTCGGTGAACGACACCAGCGCGGGGCCGTCCCACGGCTCCATCAGCGTCGCGTGGAACTCGTAGAACGCGCGGCGCGCCGCGTCCATCTCGTCGTGGTTCTCCCACGCCTCCGGGATCATCATGAGCACCGCGTGCGGCAGCGGGCGCCCGCCCAGGTGCAGCAGCTCCAGCACCTCGTCGAACGACGCCGAGTCGCTCGCGCCGCGGGTGATCACCGGGTAGAGCCGGGACAGCTCACCGGAGAACAGGTCCGAGTCGAGCTGCGACTCCCGCGCGTCCATCCAGTTGCGGTTGCCCTTGAGCGTGTTGATCTCACCGTTGTGGGCGACGTAGCGATACGGGTGCGCCAGCGGCCACGACGGGAACGTGTTGGTGGAGAACCGCGAATGCACCAGCCCGATCGCGCTGTGGACGCGCTCGTCGGCCAGGTCGGGGAAGAACCGCTCGACCTGCGGCTCGGCGAGCATTCCCTTGTAGACGATGGTGCGAGACGACAGGCTGGGGAAGTAGACGTCCTGCTCGGCCAGCGTGTGCTCGGCGCGCTTGCGCACACAGAACGCGGCACGCTCCAGTGCGAGTCCTGTCACATCGTCGCGCTGCGGGGCCAGAAACACCTGCGCGAAGTGCGGCATCGTCGCCGCCGCCGTGGGGCCGACGTGCGCGGTGTCGACGGGCAGCTCGCGCCAGCCCAGCACCCGCATGCCCTCCTCGGCGGCGATGCGCTCCACTGTCGAGATCGCCTTGCCGCGCACCTGCTCGTCACGCGGCAGGAACGCGGTGCCCACGGCGTAGCCGCCGGGTTCGGGCAGGTCGAAGCCGGTCACCTCACGGTAGAAGGCGTCCGGGACCTGGATGAGGATTCCCGCGCCGTCGCCCGTCTCGGGCTCGGCGCCGCGGGCGCCGCGGTGTTCCAGGTTGCGCAGCGCCACCAGAGCCTTCGCGACGATGTCGTGGTTGGCACGGCCCGCGAGATCGGCGACGAAGGCCACACCACAGGCGTCGTGCTCGTACTGCTCGTCGTACAGGCCCTCGGTGGGCCTGTGCGGTACGGGACGGGTCACGGCTGGCGGCCCTCCTCTTGCTCGGCACAACCGGGCCGGGCGGAAAGTCGGCTGGCGCGCGAGTTCGTCGCACCAGTCGGCTAACGGCCCGGCCCGATGTTGCGATGGTCAGATCAGGAAAGGTCGATGTCGCTACAGCGCGAACGGTTGCAGGCACATCGGGTGACCACACGGCGTTGTGCGGCGGGCGGAGCATCACGCGGTCCTCGGGACCGCCCACGGTTCGGCGGTTCCGGCGCGCGACAATGGGACTCCCGGGTTCGCCGGTCTTACGACACTAATGTGAACTTCGGGTTAGCCAAATAGGCGCGAGGTTTCGCGTGGGAAACAACACGCCGGGATTGACGATCAGCGCGGAACTGTGCTTTCGCCGGTCTACCACGCCGTGACCTGGTCAAACCTGGGGCGGCGGTAGGGTCTGGCTCATGGTTGAGACCGGTACGGACCCAGGAGATTTCCTCGACGTCGACGGCGAGCTGACCGCCGACGAACGCGACATCCGTGACACGGTGCGACGGTTCGCGAACGCGGAACTGGCCCCTCACGTGGCGGATTGGTATGAAAACGCAACCCTTCCGGCACGCGATCTCGCGCGCGAATTCGGCCGGCTGGGGGTACTCGGCATGCACCTGTCGGGCTACGGCTGCGCGGGCTCGTCCGCCGTGGCCTACGGCATCGCCTGCCGCGAGCTGGAGGCCGTCGACTCGGGGCTGCGCAGTTTTGTGTCGGTGCAGGGCTCGCTGGCGATGTACGCGCTGCACCGGTTCGGCAGCGAGGAGCAGAAACAGCGCTGGCTGCCGTCGCTGGCGTCGGGGGAGGCGCTCGGGTGCTTCGGGCTGACCGAACCCGAGGCGGGCAGCGACCCGGCGTCGATGCGCACGCGCGCGCGGCGGGACGGGAGCGACTGGGTGCTGGACGGCACCAAGCTGTGGATCACGAACGGCACCGTGGCCGACGTCGCCGTGGTCTGGGCCCGCACCGACGACGGCGTGCGGGGCTTCGTGGTGCCCACCGACACGCCCGGCTTCTCCGCCCGCGAGGTCCCGCGCAAGCTGTCACTTCGCGCGTCGCTGACGGCCGAGCTGGTGCTCGACGGCGTGCGGCTGCCCGCCGACGCGGTGCTGCCCGGCGTCACCGGGCTCAAGGGGCCGCTGTCGTGCCTCAACGAGGCGCGGTTCGGCATCGTGTTCGGCGCCGTCGGGGCCGCACGCACCTGCTGCGAGACGGCCGTGGAGTACACCACGACACGCAGCCAGTTCGGCCAGCCGCTGGCGGCCTACCAGCTCACTCAGCGCAAGCTCGCCGATCTCGTGGTGGAGACCACGCGGGCCGGGCTCGTCGCGCTGCGGCTCGGCCGGTTGAAGGATTCCGGCGCGCTGCACTACAGCCAGGTCAGCTTCGGCAAGCTCGCGAACGTGCGGGCGGCACTGGACGTGGCCCGCACCGCCCGCTCACTGCTGGGCGCCAACGGCATCTCGCTCGACTACCCGGTGATGCGGCATGCCAACAACCTGGAGACCGTGCTCACCTACGAGGGCACGGAGGAGATGCACGCGCTGTCGGTTGGTCAGGCCGTGACGGGCATCTCGGCGTTCCGCGTGTCGCCCTGACACATCGTGTCCGCAGCCTGCGTAGGGATGTCCGCACCGCACGATGCGGACATCCCTACGTGAAGTGCGGACACGGCTACGCAACCTGCGGACACGGCTACGTGGCCTGCGGACACGGCGTCAGGCCAGGGCGGGCAGGGTGCCGAGGGCTCGCTTGCCCGCGTCCGTGAGGACGGCGGGCACGCGCCCGCCGGGAGTGCCGGGGTGGGCGGGGGCGATGAGGCCCGCTCGCGCGAGCCGGTGGACCGTGGTCTGGTCACAGCACGCGAGTCCGTCCACGAAGAGGTCGGGCTCGCAGCTGCAGGTGAGTTCCGCGCCGCCCTGCGCCACGGCGAACAGGGTCGCGCGTTCGCGATGGTTCAACTCGGGATCGTTGCCGTCCTGAGGCACCTGAGGCACCTTCGCCTCCTTGCGTCATCGACCGGGTCCTGCACCGGTCGTTTCCGTTCGATTCAACCTCGCGACACCCGAATGGCGCAAAGCTGTGAGGCGTATCTCATTCTTTGGTGGGGGGTCTCGACCACGTTCGCGTACCCAGGGCGTGATCGAGCACCTGCGCCAGGTGAAGGGAGCGCCGTCCGGTGAGGTCGGTGATCTGGGTGCGGCAGCTGAACCCGTCGGCGAGGACCAGCGTGCCGGGTGACGCGGCGCGCACGGCGGGCGCGAGCACCCGTTCGGCGGCGGCGACCGACACGTCGTAGTGGCCCCGTTCGACGCCGAAGTTGCCCGCGAGCCCGCAGCACCCGGAGTCGAGGGTCACGTTGTCCACACCGGCGCGCCGCAGCACCCGTTCGTCGGCGTCGTGGCCGAGGACGGCGTGCTGGTGGCAGTGCTGCTGTGTCACGGCGGGCACGTCGAGCCGGGGGAACTCGACGCCCTCGCGGTCGAGGAACTCCGCGAGGGTCAGCGCGGGCACGGGTGGCGTGTCGAGCAGGTCGTGGACGTCGTGCCGGAGTACGGCGAGGCAGCTCGGTTCGAGACCGATGACCGGCACGCCCTCGGCGAGGTCGTCGGCCAGCACCCGCAGGGTGCGCCGCAGCACCCGCCGCGCGATGCCGAGCTGTCCCGTGGAGATCCAGGTCAGCCCGCAGCACACCGGTGAGCGGGGCAGCGTGACGTCGAAACCCGCGTAATCCAGCACGCGGGCGGCGGACACGCCGATCTCGGGCGCGAAGTGGTCGGTGAACGTGTCGGGCCACAGCACGACGCGGGGCCGCTCACCCCGGGATGGTGTGGGTCTGCGCCGCCACGCGCGCCGCAGCGTGGTGCGGGCGAAGGACGGCAGTGCGCGTTCGTCGGCGATGCCGCCGAGCCGCTTGGCCAGCCGTGCGGCACCGGGGGCGCGCAGCGCCGCGTTGACCAGCGACGGCGCGTGCGAGGCGAGCCGGGCCCACAGCGGCAGAAACCCGAGGGAGTAGTGGCTGGCGGGGCGCACCCGGCCCGCGTAGTGCTGGTGCAGGAACTCGGCCTTGTACGTCGCCATGTCCACATCGACCGGACAGTCCGACAGGCACCCCTTGCACGCCAGGCACAGATCGAGTGCGTCGCGGACCTCGGTGGAGTCCCACCCCTCGGTGATCGTCTCGCCGCGCATCATCTCGGCCAGCAGGCGGGCCCTGCCGCGCGTGGAGTGCTCCTCCCGGCCGGTGACCATGTAGCTGGGGCACATGACGCCGGTGGTGGTGTCCACGCACTTGCCGACGCCGACACACCGGCGGGTGGCGGTGGCGAGGCTGCCCCCGTCGTGTGGGTAGCGCAGCGTGAGCGGTAGATCGCGCACCGGCCCGGAGAAGCGGAGGTCGGCGTCCAGCGGCCGGGGCCGCACGAGCGTGCCCGGGTTGAGCAGGCCGTCCGGGTCCCAGATCGCCTTGAACGCCTCGAACAGGCGCAGCATGTCCGCCGAGTACATCCGGGGCAGGAGTTCGGCCCTGGCCTGCCCGTCGCCGTGCTCGCCGGACAGCGACCCGCCGTGGGCGACGACCAGATCGGCCGCGTCGGTGAGAAAGCGCCGGAAGGTGCGAAGGCCGTCGTCGGTGAGCAGGTCGAAGTCGATGCGCACGTGGACGCAGCCCTCGCCGAAGTGCCCGTACGGGATGCCGCGCAGCCCGTACTCGGCGAGCAGCGCGCGGAAGGCGCGCAGGTAGGAGCCGAGACGCTCCGGGGGCACGGCGGCGTCCTCCCAGCCGGGCCACGCCTCCGAGCCGTCGGCCATGCGGGTGGCGATGCCCGCGGCGGACTCGCGGATCGACCACAGCTGCCGCTGCCGTGCGGCGTCGGTGGTGACCGACGTCGTCGCTGCAGTCTCGCGAGCCAACGCCGCGGCCAGGGCCTCGGCCGAGTCCCGCGCCTCGGCGGGATCGTCGCCACCGACCTCGACGAACAGCCACCCGCGCCCGGCGGGCAGCGCGTCGAGCGCGCTGGGACGGCGGCCCCGGGCCAGCAGAATGTCGATGAGGTCGGCGCCCATGCCCTCCACGGTCAGGGGCGCGTGCGGCAACACCTGCGGCACGGCGTCGGCGGCGGCGATGTCGTCGGCGAACCCGGCCACCACGAGTGCCCTGGCCGCGGGCGAGGGCACGAGCCGCACGGTGGCCTCGGTCAGCAGCACGCAGGTGCCCTCGCTGCCCACCAGCGCCCTGGCGACCTCGCCGCCGCGTTCCGGCAGCAGAGCGTCGAGCGCGTAGCCGGACACGCGCCGCGGCAGGGTGGGAAACCCGGTGCGCAGCAGCGCGAGGTGCTGCCGGGTCAGCGTGCGCAGTGCCTCCCGGATGCGCTCGGCGCCCTCGGTGTCGTCGGGGTCGAGCGGGTCGAGCGGGGTGACCGCGTCGCCCGGTCCCACCGTCAGCCGGGTGCCGTCGCCCGCGACGACGTCGAGTGAGACGACGTTGTCCGCCGTGCGTCCCCACGCCACCGAGTGCGACCCGCAGGCGTCGTTGCCGAGCATCCCGCCGAGCGTGCAGCGGCTGTGGGTGGAGGGGTCGGGACCGAAGGTCAGCCCGTGTTCGGCGGCGGCGGCACGCAGCGTGTCGAGCACGACACCGGGCTGCACCCGCGCCACTCTCCGCTCGGGATCGATCTCCAGCACGCGGTTGAGGTGGCGGCCGTACTCCAGCACGACGCCCTCGCCGAGTGCCTGGCCGCCGATGCCGGTCCCGGCGCCGCGCGCGGTGACGGGCACGCCGTGGTCCCGGCAGACGCGCAGGGTCGCTGCCACGTCGTCCGCGTCGCGAGGGAAGACGACGGCCTTCGGGACGTGCCGGTAGTTCGACGCGTCCATGCTGAACATCGCGCGGGCGGCGGCGCTGTCGTCGACCTCGCCCGACACCGCGCCGGTGAGGTCGTCGACGAGGGAACGCATGGTCGTCACCAATTCCGCACCGAGTCGGTGAGGATGGCCTCCAGGTCGGTGTCGCGCACGGTCCGGGGCGCGACCGCCAGCAACCGCTGCTGCTGCAGCGCACCCGCCACCAGCGCGGGCACGTCGGAGGTCCCGTACCCGACGCCGTCGAGCCCGGCCGGCAGGCCGATGTCGCGCATGAGCGCGGTGAGCGCGGCCGGAAGCTTCTCGCTCGGCTCGTGCTCGGCGGCCACGGCGGGGTCGAGCAGGGTCGCGGCGTGGACGTGCTTGTCCGGGGCGGTGGGGAAGGTGAACCGGAAGGCCGCAGGCGCGGTCAGCGCCACGGACTCGCCGTGCGGGACGAGCGCCTCCTCGGGCGGGTAGTCGGCGGGCCGGTAGTCCCGCACGCGGCCGGCGATCGGGTAGGCGCAGGCATGGGGAATGTGGACGCCCGCGTTGCCGAATCCCATGCCCGCGAACGTGGCGGCCAGCATCATGTCGGTGCGCGCGTCGAGGTCGCCGCCGTTGAGGACCGCCCTGCGGAACGAGCGCGCCAGCAGCTGCAGGGCTCGCTCGGTCCACGCGTCGGAGATCGGGTTGGCGCCGTTGTAGGCGACCCGGGTCTCGGGGGTGTGGCGGGCGAAGGAGTGGAACGGCTTGGCCGTGTAGGACTCCAGCGCGTGACACAGCACGTCCATCCCGCTGGCGGCGGTCACTCTCGGCGGCATCGACAGGGTGAGCAGCGGATCGATGACGGCGGTGGTGGGCCGCAGCCGGGGGTGGCTGATGCCGGACTTAACCTTGAGGTCGAGGAAGTCCATGATGCAGACCGGGGTGGTCTCCGAGCCGGTCCCGGCCGTGGTGGGCACCGCGACGAGCGGCTTGAGCGGGCCCGGCGGTGCCGCCGCTTCACCGAGTGGTTTGTTGACGTAGGTGAACAGGTTCGCCGGGTAGGTGGTCAGCAGGTTGACGGCCTTCGCCGTGTCGATCGCGGAGCCCCCGCCCACGCCGACGAAGCCGTCCCACTCGGACTGGCTCGCGAACGCGACGGCGTCGAGCACGCTCACGTCGGTGGGCTCGACGTGGACCCCGTCGAAGATCTCGGCGGTGATCCCGGCGGCCTTGGCGGCGTCGGCGACCCGCTCGGGGACTCCGGTGGCCGCGACGCCGGGGTCGGTCACGATCAGCACCCGCCGAGCGCCCTGCTGGGCGAGGTCGTGGCCGATCTCGTCGGCGGCACCCGCGCCGAACTTCAGCGGGGTGGCGCCCCACGTGAACACGGTCTCGTGCAGGTAGGCGGTCATGGACCCTCCCCGGTGAGCGTCGGCAGCACACCGAGAGTGGCATGTGGCATGCTACTCGTCAAGGCGGGCGCCCGGCCGCCGGGACGGGCGCGGTCCCGGTCAGTTCGCGAGGCGGGTCCAGTCGTAGGACACGGGCGGGACCTGCTCGCCGGCCCCGGAGAACTCGGCGGATTCCTGGGCGATGAGCAGCCGCGCGGTGGTGAGCAGGTGCTGCCGCATGGCGTCGGCCGCCTCGTCCGCGCCGCCCGTCTCGATCAACTCGGCGATGGCCTCGTGCTCGGCCAGGATGTCGCCGAGTCCCCTGCTGGTGTCCACAGTGGAGCTGCCACGCAGCAGCACCATGTCCCGCAGCGAGTCGACGTAACGCGCGAGGCGCAGGTTGCCCGACGCCATGTTGATCGCCTCGTGGAACCTCCGATCGGCCGCCATGAAGGCCGTCTCGTCGTGCTCGGCCGCCGCGCGCCGCATCTCGTCGAGCCGGCTGCGAAGGTCGGCGACGAGGCCGGGGGTGCGCTGCCCGGTCGCACGGAAGGTCGCGGGCACCTCCAGCAGCAGGCGGATGGCGAAGACCTCTTCCAGGTCGTGCAGCGAGGTCTGCAACACGCGGATGCCGCGGTTGCGTTCGAACCGCACCATGCCCCGCTCGGCGAGCTGGATCAGGGCCTCCCGCACGGGTGTGCGGGAGACCCCGAGCCGCGCGGCGAGATCGTGTACCGAGTACAGCGTGCCCGGCACGAGTTCCCCGCTGACGATCGCGCCCCGCAGTTCGTCGAGGATGGCCTTCGCGAGGTTACGGTCGGTGTCGATCTGCCGCATCGGCTCATCTTCGCACGTCGGGGCGGCGATGCGGCCGCACCCGCGTCAGGAGGGCACGCGCCCGGTGCCGACCAGGCTGCTCGCGTCGAGGGTGCCGAGGTCCGCCTCGCGCAGCCCCGCCTCGAACCGTGCCCGCACACGCTCCAGCGCCTCGGGCGGCAAGCCCTGCACGAACCCGCGCAGGGCAGCGCCGAGGTAGAACGTCCAGGCGTCGTCGGGATGCAGGGGGAAGCGGTAGTCCACCGGGTGGACCTCGACGTCGACCAGTCCCAGCGACAGCAGCCAGGACCGCATCTTCTCCTCGGAGTTGAGGCGGTCGCTCGCGCTCGGCCGCTGCCCGTGGGCCAGCTCGGGTCGTTCCGGCACGGCGGCGGCGTGGCCCACCGGCACGATCCGGTCCATCCCACCCGCGAGCCACGAGCTGACGGCGAACCGGCCACCGGGCCGCAGCCGCCGGAGCAGCGCCCGCGCGCCCGCGTCCATGTCCGGGAAGAAGAACACCCCGTAGCCGCACTGCACGACGTCGTAGGGTTCGGCTCCGCCGTCCCAGGTGAGCACGTCACCGGTGTGGAAGCGCGCCTGGGCGAGCCCGGCGGCTTCGGCCTGTCGTGCCGCGTCGGCGACGAGACCGGCCGCGGCGTCCACAGCGTCCACGACTCCGCCGGGCCCGACGGCACGGGCGGCGGGCAGTGCCGAGGCCCCCGCGCCGCAGCAGGCGTCGAACACGCGCTCGCCCGGTGCGGGCCGGGACACGGCCGTGAGCAGTTCACCGAGCGGGCGCCACAGCCGGGCCGACCACAGCGCGAACTCGTCGCGCGCGGCGTGGAACACGTGTCCCGCGGTCTCGGGATTCACCGTCGGCCACCTCCGTTTCCCGACTCGGTAGCGGCGCTGTGCGCGCTGTGAAAGTACCGGACCAGCCTGCGGGGCACGAGCATCCGCTCGCCGTCGACGGTGATGGGCACCAGGCCCGGATCGGCCCGCCGCGCGCCCGCGATCCAGCGGGCCTTGCGGGCGCGGGTGTTCGCCCGTGACGTCCTGCGCTTCGGGACCGCCATCAGCTCTGCCGCCTTCCGTCGCGTCGGTGGAACCTGCCGAAGTTCACGCGTTGTCCTTTCCGGTCGTGGTGACGGGGTGCTCGCCGTGGTGGGCGAACGGGTCTGGGTAGGCCGCCCACGCCTCGCGTCCCTCGGCGAGTTCGGCATCGGTGAGCAGCGCGCCGGACAGTGCCTCGCGGATCTCGCGCGGTTCGGCGAGGTGGCTGACGACGACGAGTTCCTGTGCCCGGTCGCCCCACACGGGGTGCCAGCGCAGCGACGCGAGTGCGCTTCGCTCGTCGGTGACCTCGTCCCAGTCCGGCGAGTCGGGCGCGTCCAGCCAGGGGCCGAGCACGGCGAGTCCGAGACCGCCGCCCGCCGATTCCAGCCACAGCGCGCTGTCGGGCCTGCTCGCGACCCACAGCCGTCCCCGGGTACGCACGACGCCGTCGAGCAGCACGTCGAGCGCGTCGTACAGCCTGCCGGGGTGGAAGGGCCGCTGCGCCGAGAACGTCGTGAGCTCGACACCGCAGTCGGCGTCGAGCGGCGGTTCGCCCCGCACGAGCGCGCCGTGCGGGTCCACGGGGGCGCCCCGGCGCGCGGTCCGGGGTGCCTCGGCCAGCGTCCGCAGCAGGGCGTCACCGGTCAGTCCCGGCAGGTCGAGCAGGGGCGCGGACGGTGCCACCCTGGCGCGCACGGCGCCGGTGCGCGCGGCGGTCCACGGGTCGGGGGCGTGGCCCGCGAGCACGAGGACGTCGGCGAACTCCACCTGCGACAGTGCCACCTGCGCCACGGTGCGGCCGTCGTCGCCCGCTCCGTGCCACCCGCGCTCGGCCAGCAGGTCGTCGCCCGTGGCGTCGGCGAGCCAGGTGCCTGCGTCGAGCACCGTGACGACCCCGGCGATCTCCACGTCGGAGAGCACGGTCTCGCCGTCTACGGGCGTGCGGTGCAGTTCCCAGCACACGCGGTCGGGTTCGAGCACGCGGTCGAGGTGGCACACGAGGCGGTCCACGCCCGCGGTGCGCGCGAGCCGGCGCAGCAGCGGCAGCAGGTCGTGGCGCAGCGTGCAGGAGACGCAACCGTGGTCGAGTCGCACGATGGCGGTGTCCGCTGTGCCGTGGACTCGCACCGTGCGGTGTACCACGCCGTCGGCGACGTCGCGCAGGTCGTGGTACACCACGGCGGTGTTCGGTTCGTCGGCGAAGCGGTCGGCGAGGTGCCGGGTGCCGTGGGCGGGCAGACCGCCGATCAGGACGAGGGGAACGCGGTGCTGGTCGATCACACCGAACAGGCTAGATGAAAATGATTGTCAATACTAATAGTCAGGTGTGCATGGACGTGCCGAACCACAGCCGTGCCAGCGCGTCGAACGACGGGGTGCCCGGCACAGGCATCCACGTCAGATACGTTCGTAGCGACGAGTACCGGTGCAGCAGCGTGTAGGCCAGGCAACGACGCGCGAACTCCTCGTCGGCGCTCAGGCCGTACCCGCGCAGGAACCCCCGCCACAACCCGGCCTCGCCCCCTGCGAGGTAGACCGACGCGGCCACGAACTCGTACTCCCTGGCGCCGGTCATCGCGGGCTCGAAGTCGATGAGCCCCGACACCGACCACCGCTCGCCGTCACGTCGCACGAACACGTGCTCGCGCAGCAGTTCGGTGTGCAGGAGCACGGTGGGCGAGGCGGGCAGCGAGACGGAGTCCAGGAAATCCGGGATACGGGCCAGCCACTCAGGGGCCAGCTCCTGCGACCGGTGATGGGCTTCGACGGCCTCGCACCGCTGCGCCACGAACTGCGCCCAGTCGGCGGGGCCGAGTTCGGCGCAACGGGAGTCGGTGACCGCGTGCAACTCCGCCGCCACCGCTCCGATCCGCTCGCACAGCCGCAGCCGCTCCGCCGGTGACAGCGACGGCCACACCTCGTCCAACCCCCGGCCCGGCACCCGCCGCATGAGCAGGTAGTGCCAGTCGTCGACGCCACCGTGGGCGACGGGTTCCGGTGTGGCCACGGGCAGCCTGCCGTCGAGCACGTCGAGCGCGGTCGCCTCGATCCGCGCCTCGTCGGCGTCCTCGGCGGGATAGAACTTCAACACCAGCTCGTCGCCGATGGCGTAGACGGGAAGTGAGCCGGTCTCGAACCGCTCGACGGCGCGGTCCGGCAGAGACAGGCGCGTGAGCGTCGCGCCGACGGGAGGCTGTGTCATGGCGGCACCCTAGAAAGGACTCCCGGTTCGGTGCGAGTGATTTCCGTGCTCCACAGTGGATCGCCGCTGCGGGCTTGATCTCCACCGCGGTCGAGGTTGCAGGCTGCTCGCATGACCGTGGAATGTAGCGCGCAGGCCCCGTCCTTCGGGGCGGGGTTAGTGCATCAACTGCGTGTGTCGCGTGCCCAGCGGTGTACCTCTTCCACCGGGGCGGCGTTCGCGGCGGTGAGTAGGTACACCAGGTGCGCGTTCAGTGACCGGCCTTCTGTTTCGGCGGCGTCGGTGAGTTCACGGTGTAGTTCGTCGGGGAGGCGCAAACCAAGTCGAATCATGGTGCTATTATGGCACTATGCAGCTTCGGTACAACTTCCGCGTCTACCCGACGCCCGGCCAGCGCACCGCGCTGGCCAAGGTGTTCGGATGCGCGCGGGTGGTGTACAACGACGCGCTCCGCGCACGCCAAGATGCCTACGAAGCGGGCGAGCGTTTGTCGGACACCGAGGTGCAGCGTCGTGTCGTCACCGAAGCGAAGAAGGTTTGCGCCCGCGCGTGGCTGTCGGAGGTCGCGTCGGTAGCGCTGGTGCAGGCGTGTCAGGACGCTCGCGCGGCGTACCGCAACTGGTTCGACTCGATGTCCGGCAAACGCAAGGGCCGCAAGGTTGGGCGTCCCCGGTTCCGGTCCCGCAAGGACAACCGGCAGGCCATCCGGCTCACCCGCAACGGATTCTCGGTGAAGCCGAACGGGAAGCTGTACGCGGCGAAGATCGGGGACCTGGACGTTCGCTGGTCGCGCGACCTGCCCTCGGTCCCGTCGTCGGTCACGTTGGTCAAGGACGCGTCCGGACGGTACTTCGCGTCGTTCGTGGTCGAGGTCAACGACGAGCCGCTACACGAGACCAGCAGCGAGGTCGGCATCGATCTCGGGCTGGTCACGTTCGCGGTGTTGTCGAACGGGAAGACGATCGAGTCTCCGAAGTTCCTGCGCCGCGCGGAACGCAAGCTCCGCAAAGTGCAACAGGACTTGTCTCGCAAGCAGCGGGGCAGCAACAACCGCGCCAAGGTCGGCCTGCGGGTGGCCAAGGCGCACGCCAAGGTCCGCGACTCGCGCACCGACTGGGCACACAAGAACACGACGGCGTTGATCCGCGACAACCAAGCGATCTACGTCGAGGACCTTGCCGTGTCCGGCCTCGCGCGCACGAAACTCGCGAAGTCGGTGCACGACGCCGCGTGGGGCCAGTTCGTCCGCATGTTGGAAGACAAAGCCCAGAGGCACGGGCGTGTCGTGCACGAAATCGACCGCTGGTACCCGTCGTCGCAGGTCTGCCATGTGTGCGGCCGGATCGACGGACCCAAACCGCTGTCGGTTCGGGAGTGGTCGTGCCCGTGCGGCGCGCACCACGACCGGGATGTGAACGCCGCGAAGAACATCCTCGCCGCCGGACGGGCGGAGAGGTTAAACGCCTGCGGAGAGACGGTCAGCCTCTCCGCCTAGCGGGGAGCACGTCTTGATGAAACAGGAACCCACCGGAGCCGCACACGCGGCAGGAGGAATCTCCCGCCTTCAAGCGGGAGAGGACGTCAAACACACCGGGCAACGCCGGGCAGGCGTGCTGTGGACCCCCGAGCACCGGCGCACCACGGTGGGGTTGTTGCTGGTCGTCACCCTGCTCGCGTTCGAGAACATGGGTGTGGCCACCGCGATGCCCACGATGGTCGCCGATCTCGACGGCGGTGAGCTGTACTCGTGGCCGTTCACCGCGTTCCTGGTCGCCAGCGTCGCCGCCACCGTGTTGTCCGGGCGGATCTGCGACCACAGGGGTCCAGCGCTCCCACTGCTGATCGGACCGTGGATCTTCTTGGCGGGGCTGCTCACGGCCGGGCTGGCCCCCGGCATGGCGGCCCTGCTCGTGGGCCGTGCCCTCCAGGGCTTCGGAACGGGTGTGCTGCTGGTGGCGACGTCGCTGCTCATCGCGCTCGTCTACGACGACAGGGAACGGCCGGTGATCTACGCGGCCAACGCGGCGGCGTGGGTGCTGCCCGCCGTCCTGGGCCCGCCGATCGCGGGGCTCGTGACCGAGACGGCGGGCTGGCGCTGGGTGTTCCTCGGGCTCGTCCCGGTCCTGCTGGCGGGTGTGGCGATGCTGGTCCCCGTGGTCCGCGGCCTGCCCGGCCACGTCGCCGACGAGCACGTGCGGCGCGCGAGCATCGCGGCGGCCGTGGCGGTGGCGGTGGCCGTGGCCGCGCTGACCTGGGCGGCGCAGCGGCCGTCGGCGACCGCCGTCACCGTCGGGCTCGCCCTGGCGGCGCTGACGGTGCTGGCGGTCTCGCTGCGCGCGCTGCTTCCCGTCGGCACGCTGACCGGCAGGCCGGGCCTGCCGACCGTGGTCGGCTCCCGCGCACTGCTGGCCGGGGCGTTCGCCGGGCTGGAGGCGTACCTGCCGCTGACGATGTCCCGGGTCCACGGTCACGGCCCCGCGCTGGCCGGGCTGCCCCTCACGGTGGGCGCGCTGAGCTGGTCGGCGGCGTCCGTCGTGCAGGGCAGGAATCCTGACTGGAGCAGGCGGGCGCTGCTGCGAGCGGCGTTCGGGTTCGTCGCGGCGGGGTTGGCGCTGTTCGCCCTCGTGGCGTGGGCGGGAGCGCCTGCCTGGGTGGCGTTCGCCGCGTCGGCGTGCGCGGGCGCGGGCATGGGGCTGGGGATGCCGTCCATCTCCGTGCTGCTGCTGCGCCTGTCACCCCCGGCCGAGCGCGGCTTCAACACCTCGGCCACCCAACTCGGCGACTGGATCACCTCGGCGCTGACGATCGGGGCCGGTGGCGTGTTGCTCGGCCTGCTGGGCGGCACGGGACGTCCGTCGGCGGCCGTCGCACTGCTGGCCGCCGCGCTCGCGCTGATCGCCGTCGTCGGTGGCCTGCTCGTGCACCGGGGGCTGCGCGAGCGCACACGGGACGTCCACCCCACGACGTGAGCGACACCGCGGCTGTGGTCGACGCCACGCGACTACCCTGGTGTGACGATGACCTACCTCGATCACGCGGCCACCACGCCACTGGTGCCCGAGGCCCTCGCGGCCCTGACCGACGCGCTGCCCATGCTGGGCAACGCCTCGTCACTGCACTCGTCGGGCCGCCGGGCGCGGCGCATGGTCGAGGAGGCCAGGGAGACCGTCGCGGAGTCGATCGGCGCGCGCCCCTCCGAGGTGATCTTCACAGCCGGGGGCACCGAGAGCGACAACCTCGCCGTCAAGGGCCTCTACTGGGCCCGCCGCGCCGCCGACCCGCGCCGCACGAGGGTCCTCGCGTCGGCGGTGGAGCACCACGCCGTGCTCGACGCCGTGCAGTGGCTCGCCGATCACGAGGGCGCCGAGGTGACCTGGCTCGACGTCGACCAGCACGGCCGCGTCTGCCCCGACGTGCTGCGCGCGGCCGTGGCGGCCGAGGCGGACACCGTCGCGCTCGCGACGGTGATGTGGGCCAACAACGAGGTCGGCACGATCAACCCCGTGCCCGAACTGGCCGCCGTCTGTGCCGAGTACGACGTACCGCTGCACACCGACGCCGTGCAGGCCGTCGGTGCGGTGCCGCTCGACGTCGCCGCCAGTGGCGTCGACGCGCTGACCCTGACCGGGCACAAGCTCGGCGGCCCCTACGGCGTGGGCGCGCTGGTGCTGGGGCGGGACACGACGTGTACCCCGCTGCTGCACGGTGGGGGCCAGGAGCGCGAGGTGCGTTCCGGCACACTGGACGTCCCGGCTATCCATGCGCTGGCCACGGCCGTGCGGAGCGCGGTCGCGCGCAGGGCCGAGCACGTCGCCCAGCTCACGAAGCTGCGCGACGAGCTGGTGGCCGCCGTGCGCGCGCAGGTGCCGGACGTGGTGCTCAACGGGCCGCCGCTGGACGCGGGCGACCGCCTGCCCGGCATCGCCCACCTGACGTTTCCCGGCTGTGCGGGCGACAGCCTGCTGATGCTGCTCGACGCCAAGGGCATCGAGTGCTCCACCGGCTCCGCCTGCACCGCGGGAGTGGCCGAACCGAGCCACGTCCTGCTGGCGATGGGGGCCGACGCGGCCTCGGCGCGCAGCTCTCTGCGATTCTCGCTGGGGCATTCGTCCACCCGCGCCGACGTGGAGGCGCTCGCGGCCGAGGTCGGCGGCGTCGTGACCCGCGCGCGGCAGGCGGGGCTGTCGGGAATGCGCAAGACCCGAACCGGGCAGACCGAGCAGGAGGTGTAGGCGGTGCGGGTACTGGCCGCGATGAGCGGGGGAGTGGACTCGGCGGTGGCCGCCGCCAGGGCCGTCGCCGCGGGACACGACGTCGTCGGTGTGCATCTGGCGCTGTCCGCGAAGCCCGGCACGCTGCGCACGGGCTCGCGCGGCTGCTGCACGATCGAGGACGCGGGCGATGCCCGCAGGGCCGCCGACATGCTGGGTATCCCGTACTACGTGTGGGACTTCGCCGAGCGTTTCACCGAGGAGGTCGTCGAGACCTTCGTCGGCGAGTACGCGGCGGGCCGCACTCCCAATCCGTGCGTCACCTGCAACGAGAAGATCAAGTTCGAGGCGCTGCTGGAGAAGGCGGTGGCGCTGGGCTTCGACGCGGTGTGTACCGGGCACTACGCCCGCCTGTCCGTGGTGGACGGCGTACCCGAACTTCGCCGCAGCGCCGACGAGGGCAAGGACCAGTCCTACGTCCTCGCCTCGCTCACCCCGGACCAGCTCCGGCACGCGATGTTCCCGCTCGGCGACTCGCGCAAGTCCGACGTGCGCGCGGAGGCCGCCGAGCGGGGCCTGTCCGTCGCGGCCAAGCCCGACAGCCACGACATCTGCTTCATCCCGGACGGCGACACCAAGTCGTTTCTGGAGAAGCGGCTCGGGCAGCGGCCCGGTGACCTCGTCGACGCCGAGACCGGCGCTGTGCTCGGGCAGCACACGGGCGTACACGGGTTCACCGTGGGCCAGCGCAAGGGCCTCGGCATCGACGCGCCCGCGCCCGACGGCAGGCCCCGCTACGTGCTGGGGCTGGAGCCGGTGTCCGGCGCGGTGAAGGTCGGCTCCGCCCGCGACCTCGCGGTGCATCGCATCGAGGCGGACCGGCCCATCTGGCCGGGCGAGCCGCTCCGGCCGGGGCCGACGGAGTGCGTGGCACAGGTCCGCGCCCACGGTGGCATGGCCCCCGCCGTGGCCGAGGTCGTCGACGGCGGCGTGGTGGTCGAACTGCGCGAGCCCCTGAGTGGCGTGGCGCCCGGCCAGGTCGTGGTGCTGTACCGGCCGGACGCCGACGGGGGCGACGTCGTGCTGGGCAGCGCGAAGATCGCCGCAACGGCGTGAGATGGGCGCGTTCTCGGCCGTGTCACCCCCGCTGTGACGCCGGATAGGGCAGCAACGCCATCTCGCGGGCGTTCTTGATCGCGGTGGCGACCTGCTTCTGCTCCTGCGGGGTCAGCCCGGTCACCCGACGGGAGCGGATCTTGCCCCGGTCCGAGATGAACTGCCGCAACAGAGCGGCATCCTTCCAGTCGACCTCCTCGATTCCGTTGGCTCGCAGCAGGTTGCGCCTGCGCTGACCGGGGCGCGGAACTCGCTTCACCATTGCTCTCCTACCAGCTCGACTTGGTGACACCGGGCAGTTCGCCGCGGTGCGCCATCTCGCGCAGCCGGATGCGCGACAGCCCGAACGCGCGGTAGTACCCGCGCGGACGGCCGTCGACCGTGTCCCGGTTGCGGATGCGCGTGCGGCTCGCGTCGCGCGGCATCGCCGCCAGCGCCGACACGGCGGCGGCCTTCTCCTCCGGCGTGGACCGGGGGGAGCGGATCGTGGCCTTGAGGGCGGCCCGCCGGTCCGCGTACCGCGCGGCGATCACCTTGCGCCGCTCGTTGCGCGCGATCTTCGACTTCTTGGCCATCACCGCTCCTCGCGAAACTCGACGTGGCGCCGCGCCACCGGGTCGTACTTGCGCAGCACCATGCGGTCCGGGTTGTTGCGGCGGTTCTTCCTGGTCACGTAGGTGTAGCCGGTCCCTGCGGTGGACCGGAGCTTGATGATCGGCCGCAGCTCGTCGCGAGCCATGTCAGCGAAGCACCCCTTTCGCGCGCAGCTCGGCGACCACCGCGTCGATGCCGCGCCTGTCGATGGTCTTCATTCCCTTCACCGACACCCGCAGCCGCACCCAGCGGCCTTCGCTGGGGACCCAGTACCGGCGTGACTGCAGGTTCGGGTCCCACCGGCGCGACGTCCTGCGGTGCGAGTGCGACACCTGCTTGCCGAAACCCGGCCTGCGGCCGGTGACCTGGCAGACAGCGGACACGGACACCTCCTAGTTGAAACTGATTGTCATTATCGTAAAAGCTAGACTAGCGCGCGTCGTGCGGGAAGCTCGACAGTGGGGGCGCGGTCGCGTCTAATGGCGGAACCCGTCGAGCACTTCCCGGAGGACACCGATGACGCCTGTCCGCTCCAGCACGGTCGCCGACATCCTGCGCCGCAGCGCCGCGCGGCACCCGGACCGGATCGCGCTGCGGTTCAACGCGGGCCCCGGTCGGGAATGGACCTACGCCGAACTGGACGAGGCGGTCACCCGTACCGCCGCGCACCTGCTCTCCCTCGGGCTCGCCCCCGGCGACCGCGTGGCGGCGTACGGGAAGAACTCCGACGCCTACCTGCTCGGATTCCTCGCCTGTGCCCGCGCCGGTCTCGTCCACGTGCCCGTGAACTTCAACCTCACCGGCGACGACCTCGCCTACCTGCTGGAACAGTCGGGCAGCCGGGCGGCGCTCGTGGACCCCGTGCTGGCGGGCAACCTCGCGGACGCGGGCGTGGAGCCCGAACACGTGCTGGCTTTGCGCGACGCCGAGGGCAGCCTGCTGGAACAGGCGAGCACGGGCCCGGTGCCGGAGGTCGAGGTGGACGTCGCCGACACCGATCTCGCCCAGTTGCTCTACACCTCGGGCACGACGTCGCGGCCCAAGGGCGCGATGATGACCCACCGGGCCCTGGTACACGAGTACGTGTCCTGCGTCGTGGACCTCGACCTCGCGCCCGACGACGCCCCGCTGCACGTGATGCCGCTCTATCACAGCGCGCAGCTGCACGTGTTCCTCATGCCGTGGCTGGCTGTCGGTGCCACGAACACGGTGCTGGAGACGCCCGACCCCACCGAGATCCTGCGCAGGCTGGCCGCCGACCGGCACGGCGCCTTCTTCGCCGCCCCGACACTCTGGGTGGCGCTGGCCAACCACGACCACTTCGACCGCTCGGACCTGTCGTCGCTGCGCAAGGCCTACTACGGCGCGTCCATCATGCCGGTGCCGGTGCTGAACCGGCTCCGCGCGGCGATGCCACAACTCGGCTTCTACAACTGTTTCGGGCAGTCGGAGATCGCGCCGCTGGCGACCGTGTTGCGCCCCGAGGAACACGACCGGCGTCCCGATTCGGCAGGCAGGCCGGTGCTGTTCGTCGAGGCGCGCGTGGTGGACCCGGACGGCCGCGACGTGGCCGCGGGGGAGCAGGGCGAGGTGATCTACCGGTCACCGCAGCTGGCGACCGGCTACTGGGACAAGCCGGAGGAGACCGCGGAGGCGTTCCGCGACGGCTGGTTCCACTCCGGCGACCTCGTGCGCGTCGACGACGAGGGCTACCTCTACGTGGTGGACCGCATCAAGGACGTCATCAACACCGGTGGGGTTCTCGTGGCGTCGCGCGAGGTGGAGGACGCCCTCTACACGCATCCCGGCGTCGCGGAGGTCGCTGTGGTGGGCCTGCCCGACGATCGGTGGATCGAGGCGATCACCGCCGTGGTGGTGCCGAAGGGTGAGGTCAGCGCCGACGAACTGCTCGCGCACGTGCGCTCGGCCCTGTCGCACTTCAAGGTCCCGAAGGCCGTCCACTTCACCGACGACCTGCCCCGCAACGCCTCCGGCAAGATCCTCAAGCGGCAGCTGCGCGACGAGCTGGCCGCACCGCCGGGGTAACGCACGGCACCGTTCGCTCAGGCGCGGTAGGTGCGCAACACGCCGTCGTCGGTGCCCGTCAGCGTCGCCCTGGCCACCAGCAGGTCCAGGTGTGCCGCCACTTCCAGCACGGCCAGCGCCTGGTTGAACGGGTCGAGATCGGACAGCGCCGTCTCGTGCCGGGTCCACGGCAGGCGCAGCGCCACCTCGTAGGCCGTGTGGGCGCCGAGCGACACGGTGTGCGCGATGTCGTCCAGCCTGCGGTCGTGGTGGCGCAGCAGCTCGTCCACCCGCGCGTGCACGCTCGCGCCGGTGGGGCCGTGGGCGGGCAGCATGCGGGCGTCCGGCAACGCGCGAACCCGGCGCAGCGACTCCAGGAAGTCCCGCAGCGGCAGCGGAACGGGGGCGGCGTGCAGGCCCACCGACGGGGTGATGTGGGGCAGCACGTGGTCGCCGGTGAACTGCAGGCCCTCGGTGCGGTCGGCGAACACCACGTGCCCCGCCGTGTGGCCGGGGGTGGCGAGCACGTCGAGAGTCCTGCCTCCCACGGTGCTGCGGCGGCCCTCTCGCAGCCACTCGTCGGGCTGCTCCCACACCGTGTCGTCGGTGGGCGGTGGGGTCGCGGCGAACGCCTCGGTCAGCAGGGTGATCACCGCGTCACCGCCCGCGCGCCGCAGCAGCGGGAGCTGGTCGGCCATCGGCGGACGGCCCGGCGTCGCCACGGCGCGCAGAGCCGGTTCCTCCCGCGCCCCCAGCGCCACCGGAGTGCCGTGCTCTCGCCGCACCGGCAGCGCCAGCGTGTAGTGATCGCGGTGGACGTGGGTGATCAGGAACTCGCCGACGTCGCCGAGCCCGGCGCCGAGTCCGGACAACGCCTTCTCCAGCGCCTCGTGCGCCTCGTCGCACGCCCAGCCCGAGTCGATGAGGGTGAGCGCGTCGCCGTCGGTGATCGCGTAGACGTTGACCGCTTTCAGCCCGGAGTTCGGCATCGGGAGCGGGATGCGGTGAACGCCGGGCGCCACCGAGTAGATCCCTGGTTCGGTCCAGTGCCGGGCCCCGTCGTCGAGCGGTCGCATCCCGTGATGACACCAGGTTCGGACCACCCGCAGGAGGCCCGTGAGAGTCAGATCACTGAGCGGGCGCTCAGTCGTGGCCGCTCTCGGTGATCAGCCGCTCCAGCTCCCGGCGCAGCAGCCCCATCCGTGCGTCCGCCAGCAGCGGCATCTCCCGCCGCCGCCTGCGCACCGCCGTGAGGTCGATGTCGATCATCGTCAGCGACTCCTCCCAGGTGGGCGCCGTCGCCACGGCCGAGCCCCACGGGTCGACCACCCGGGAGCCACCCCAGAACCGCACCCCGGCCTCGTCGCCCACCCGGTTCACGAACACCACCCAGCACTGCTGCATCCGGGCGGTGAAGGTGAGCAGGTCGTGCCAGTACTCCGCCGGGTCGAACGAGCCGCCGGTCAGCTTCGCGGCGCTGTTCGCGGGCACGATCAGCAGTTCGGCGCCGTCCTGTGCGGCGAGCCACGGCAGCATCGGTTGCCAGGCATCGTTGCAGATGAGCGTGGCGAACCGGCCGTGCCCCGCCTCGAACGCCCGCATGTGCTGGCCGGGGCTCGCGTGCTTGCGTTCCTCCCAGATCAGGTAGTTCGGGAGGTAGAGCTTGCGGTGGTTGTGGACGAGCCTGCCGCCGGACAGGTACAGCGCCGAGTTGTGCCTGCGGATGCGGCCGTCCTCCAGCAGCCCGATCACCACGTCCGGCCCGTGCCGCGACAGCGTGGCCAGCCGAGGGTCGTCGGGCCACAGCGAGATGTCGTCGGCCAGCTGGCCCAGCGCGTACCCGGTGAGGCTGAGCTCGGGAAACACCACCAGCTCGGCGTCCGCCTCGGCGGCGTCCTTGACGATCCGCTCGGCCGACGCGAGGTTGCCGTCCACGTCGCCGAGCCTGCAGTCCGTCTGCGCCAGCGCCACCCGCACCGGGGCTCACCTCCCTCACCGACACCCCCGACGGTACGCACGTCGCCCCGGTGCTGCGACGGCGAACCGTGTGGTGAGCCGGGCGGACCCCGTCGTGAACCACGGTGTCCGCGGCGGGACAATCGGTGCCGTGACCAGTGGTGTGACACAGCGTTCGCTGCGGCCGTGGCCGACCGGCGCGGCGACCGGGGTCGGCTCGATGCCGGGCACCGACTCCGGCGAGGCCGCCGCCGTCGTCTTCGGCGAGCTGCCCGAGTTCCCCCACCTGCCCGAACTGCCCGCCCGAGGGGTGGGGGCCGACCTGCTCGGCCGCACCGCGGCGGTGCTCGTCGACCTGGCCGTGGACGTCGTGCCGTCCGGTTACCGCGTGGCCGCCCGCCCGGGGCGTGACCAGCGCCGGGCGGTGGACCTGCTGCGGTGGGACATCGACGCCGTCACCGAGGCAGCGGGTCGCGGCGCGCCCGAGGTCGTCAAGACCCAGCTCGCGGGGCCCTGGACGCTCGCGGCGGGCGTGGAACTGGCCCGGGGCCACCGCGTGCTCACCGACCGGGGCGCGGTGCGGGACTTCACCGACTCGCTCGTGGAGGGACTCGCCGCCCACGTCGCCCAGCTCGCCGAGCGCACGGGCGCCCGCGTGGTGGTGCAGTTCGACGAACCCAGCCTGCCGGACGTGCTCGCCGGGGCGCTGTCCACACCGTCCGGCTACGGCACGGTGCCCGCCGTGCCCGAACCGGAGGCCAGGGACCTGCTCGGCACGGTCATCGAGGCGGCGCGCGAGCGCACCGGTGCGGCCGTGGCGGTGCACTGCTGCGCACGCCGTCCCCCGGTGGGGCTGCTGCGGGCGGCCGGCGCCGACGCCGTGTCGCTCGACGCGACGCTGCTGACCGGCGCGGGTGGGGCGTTGCTCGACGAGATCGGCGAGGCCTACGACGCGGGCACGACGCTGTTGCTCGGACTCGTGCCCAGCACGGCGCCCGCCACGCCGCCCGAACTGAAGACCCTGGCGCGCCCCGCGTTCGACCTGGTGGACCGGCTCGGCTTCGCCCGCGCCACGCTGGCCGAGCAGGCCGTGCCCACACCGACCTGCGGGCTCGCGGGCGCGACGGCCGACTGGGTGCGCCGGGCCCTGTCGCTGACCCGCGATCTCGGCAAAGCCTTCGTCGAGCCCGTCGAGGGCTGGTAGGACTGGGCGGCATGCGGCTCTTTCGCAGGCGCGGCTCCGCCGAGCCGGTCCCCGCCGACCCACGCACGCCCTGGCCGGAGCGGCCGGTCCGGGACGAGCCCGGTGCGGCGGCGGCCGAGTTCTGGCGCCACTGGCACGACGTGCTGCCCGACGTCAGCGCGGCGCTCGGCGAAGGACAGCCGCAGGCCGCCGAGACGTTGCTGTGCGATGCGGTCGCCCGTGTGCATCCCGACCTGCACTTCTCCCTCGAACGCGGGCAGCGCGCCCTCTACGCCCTCGTGGTCAGCGGCCAGGAGGACCCCGCGCTGCGGCCCTACACCGACGCCTGGAAGGCCGCCGCTCCGCCCGACGACACCATCTGGGAGTACCACGACTCGGTACCGCCGGTTCCCGATCCCGCCGGAGTCACGGTGAATCTGGGTCCGCGCCGCCTCCCGCTCGCCGACGTGCGGGTCGTGGCGCAGGTGGACGACGCCGACGGCGTGGTCGACGTCGCCGTCCACCACCCGGAGTTCGCCGCGCTCACCGAGGCCGAGCGCACCGCGATGACCTTCCTGCCGCTGGACGCCACGCTGGGCGAACGGCTCGCCGCCGAGCGGCTGCGCCGCGTCGAGACCGCCGTCGACGAGCCCGAGGGCACCATCAGCCTCGGTGAACTCCGTGCCCTCGTTCGCGGCCTGACCGGCGATGTCGGTGATGCTGACTAGGCTGCTCTCCTGTGAGCAGTGACGAGCTGACGGCCTCCGCCGAGGGCGCTGAGGGCCTTGCCGAGATCGAGGGCATCCAGGACGTCCCCGCCGACGTCCGGGAGCGGCACGGCGAGCTGGCCGAGGAGGTGCGGGGGCACCAGTTCCGCTACTACGTGCTGGACGCGCCCACCGTCTCCGACGGCGAGTTCGACCGGTTGCTGCGCGAACTGGAGGACCTGGAGGCGCGGCACCCCGGCCTCGCCTCGGCGGACTCGCCCACCCAGCGCGTCGGCGGCATGTTCTCCACGGAGTTCCGCGCCTACGACCACCTCCAGCGCATGCTCAGCCTCGACAACGCGTTCGACCTCGACGAACTGCGGGCGTGGATCGACCGGGTCGAACGCGAGATCGGCGGCGGCACCCGCTACCTGTGCGAGCTGAAGGTCGACGGGCTCGCCATCAACCTGCTCTACGAGCACGGCAGACTCACCCGCGCCCTGACCAGGGGCGACGGCCGCACCGGCGAGGACGTCACCCTCAACGTGCGCACGCTGCAGGAGGTGCCCGAGCAGCTCACGGGCACCGAGCGGTTCCCCGTGCCCGCCCTGGTGGAGGTGCGGGGCGAGGTGTACTACCGGGTGGCGGAGTTCGCCGACCTCAACGCCCACCTCGTCGAGGCGGGCAAGTCCCCGTTCGCCAACCCGCGCAACGCCGCCGCGGGCTCGCTGCGGCAGAAGGACCCGCGCATCACGCGCAGCAGGCCGCTGCGGTTCATCAGCCACGGCCTCGGTCAGCGCACCGGCTTCGACCCCACGCGGCAGTCCGAGGCCTACGACGCGCTCACCGCCTGGGGCCTGCCCGTCTCCCCGTACAGCACGGTGATCGAGTCGGCCGAGGGGCTGGTGGAGCACATCCACTACTGGGGTGAGCACCGCCACGACGCGGCGTACGAGATCGACGGCGTCGTCATCAAGGTCGACGACGTGTCGTTGCAGCGCAGGCTGGGCGCGACGTCCCGCGCACCGCGCTGGGCCATCGCCTTCAAGTACCCGCCGGAGGAGGCCAACACCACGCTGCTCGACATTCAGGTCAACGTGGGGCGTACCGGCCGGGTCACCCCGTTCGCGGTCATGGAACCCGTGAAGGTCGCCGGGTCCACGGTCTCGATGGCCACCCTGCACAACGGCGAGGAGGTCCGGCGCAAGGGTGTGCTGATCGGTGACCGCGTGGTGATCCGCAAGGCGGGCGACGTGATTCCCGAGGTGCTCGGGCCGGTGGTCGACGTCCGCACCGGGGCCGAACGCGAGTTCGTCATGCCCACTCACTGCCCGGAGTGCGGCACCCTGCTCGCCTACGAGAAGGAGGGCGACGTCGACATCCGCTGCCCCAACGCGGGGTCGTGTCCCGCGCAGCTCCGGGAACGGCTGTTCCACCTCGCCGGCCGGGGAGCCTTCGACATCGAGGTGCTGGGCTACGAGGCGGCGGGAGCGCTGCTGCGCTCCGGCGTGATCACCGACGAGGGCGACGTGTTCGACCTCGACGAGGAGAAGCTGAGCCGGGTCGACCTGTTCGTCACCAAGGCGGGTGAGCTTTCCGCCAACGGCAGGCGGCTGCTGGACAACCTCGACGCCGCGAAGGACCGTCCGTTGTGGAAGGTTCTCGTCGGGTTGTCGATCCGGCACGTCGGCCCCACGGCCGCACAGGCGCTCGCGCGGGAGTTCGGGTCCGTCGA
Organism: Saccharomonospora piscinae; assembly: GCF_005862235.1. Lineage (GTDB taxonomy): Bacteria > Actinomycetota > Actinomycetes > Mycobacteriales > Pseudonocardiaceae > Saccharomonospora > Saccharomonospora piscinae. Next base: position 230,855 of record NZ_VCEK01000005.1, read on the forward strand.
CGCCGTCGACCAGGCCGACGAGCAGCGACTCGCCGACGTCGACGGGGTCGGCCCCACCATCGCCACGGCCGTCCGGGAGTGGTTCGCGGTCGACTGGCACCGCGAGATCGTGGAGAAGTGGCGCCGCTCCGGGGTCCGCATGGAAGCCGAGCGCGACACCTCCATCCCGCGTCACCTCGAAGGGTTGTCCATCGTGGTCACCGGCTCGTTGCAGGAGTTCTCCCGGGACGAGGCCAAGGAAGCGATCATGGCTCGCGGCGGGAAGGCGGCCGGATCGGTGTCCAAGAAGACCGCGTTCGTCGTGGTGGGCGACACGCCGGGGTCGAAATACGACAAGGCCGTCCAGCTGAAGGTCCCCGTGCTGGGGGAGGACGCTTTCCGCGTCCTGCTGGAACGCGGGCCCGAGGCGGCGGCCGACCTGGCCGAGGCCCCGCCCGACGAAACGCGGTGACCGTGTCCGCAGCCTGCGTAGCCGTGTCCGCAGCTTATGGAGCCGTGTCCGCAGGTTGTGTAGCCGTGTCCGCAGCGCGCGTAGCGGTGTCAGTCTCGAACCCGGAGTAGCACCGCCACGACCAGGGCGAGCGTCAGCACCCCGAGGGCGGCGACCACCGTGCCGCCCACGCCGAGGTGATCCACCACCCAGGCGAGGGTTCTCCGGCTGCGGGACCGTGGGTTGGCGAGGACGACCGCGGCGAACCCGGCGGCTGCGACTCCCACCCCCGCCAACACCCATCGTCCCCGTCGACCGTCAAGGCCGGCGCGATGCACGATCACCTGTCCCGCCCGCAGGATGCGCCGTACGCGCAGGATGCGAAACGCCCCGAGTGCCAAGAACACCCGCAGCACCTGCACCGGGCCGACCACGAACACGACCGCAGGCACGGTCAGTCCCACGATCAGCAACTGTGCCCGGTATCGCTGTGCGAACACCCGGACACTGCCGCTGAACCAGAGCAACACCGCTGATTCCCCGGTCAGCACAGCCAGTGACCCCCAGTTGAGGGCCGCGCCGATGAGGCCGGTGACTCCGGGCGTGGCGGCGAGGAAGACCGCCGGAACCGACACGAGTGCCGCCGCCAGTACCGGAACCGCCAGGCGGTCCTGCCAGCGGCGAGTGCGCTCGTCGTGGATGTCGGGCATCAGCCCACGACGGTACGCGGTGTTCGTCCGGTTCGGCCGGTGTGGCCGCAACCTGCGGACTCGGCTACGCAGTCTGCGGACTCGGCTACGCAGACTGCGGACACGACTACACAGCCTGCGGACACGGCTACGTAGGCTGCGGACACGGCGTCAGCCGTCCAGGACCACCGCCACGATGCCCGCGAGGTGGGCCAGCCGGGCGACTTCGGCGGCCCGGAACATCGGGCCGCCGGGCCTGCCGACGAGCAGGGCCCTTCCGGGCTTGCCGATGGGGGTCGCGGCGAGCTCCGTGCCCAGCTCACGCCACATCTCCGGCACCCACGGCGCCTCGGCGTCGAGCACCGTGGCGCGCTCCAGCGGCAGCCACGGCAGGTCACCCAGCGGTGCCTCGGGCGCCGCGGTGGAGGACGCGAGGCGGATGGTGCCACCGGAGTCGGCGCCGAGTTGCACGACGAGCGACCAACCGGACCGCACGATCCGGGGAACGCCGTCGGCCAGGAGTTCCAGCCCCGACGCGGGCTTGGCGGCGATCTCCTCGACGAGTTCGAGTTCCCGGTGGGTGTCGAGCACTCCCGCGTACGGCCGGACGGCGTCGACTTCGACGCCGTCGACGCTCTCGGCCGCGGTGATGAGGCTGTCGGGCAGCCTGCCGGAGGGGAGTTCCACCACCAGGTCGTCGATCGCCACGCCGTTGCCGCGCTCGACGACGTCGACACTGAGAATGTCGGCTCCCGCCAGGCCCAGGGCACCGGCCACGGCACCGAGAGTTCCGGGGCTGTCCGGGAGTTGCACCCGGATCAGGAACGACAACGTGAACCCCTTTCCTCGGCCAGCGTCCTCACCTCGTCCACTCCTCACGCGATTGCCGACCGATGATTGTGACAGTTCCGGCCGTGCTGTGGGTAGTCGCCGCCGGGCCAGGACCCGGGACGAGCGATCGGGTTCGTACGCCATAGACTGCCCTGGGTAACACCCGAATCGACAACGGCTGAGTTGAGAATCGAGAACACCCCGGGAGTCGCCCGCGTGTCGAATATTTCCCGCGACGAGGTCGCGCATCTGGCCAAGCTTGCGAGGATGGCCGTCACCGACGAGGAACTAGACGTCTTCGCGGGCCAGCTCGATCAGATCCTCGACGCCGTCGCGAAGGTCGGTGAGGTCGCGTCGGACGACATCCCGCCCACGTCGCACGCCGTGCCGCTGACCAACCGGTTCCGCACCGACGAGGTGCGGCCGGGGCTGAGCCAGCAGGAAGCGCTGGCGGGTGCTCCCGCGGCGGAGGAAGGCCGGTTCCGGGTACCGCGAATTCTTGGGGAAGAGCAGTGACCGATCTGACGCGGCTGTCCGCCGCCGAACTGGCTGACAAGATTCACTCCCGCGAGGTGTCCGCCGAGGACGTGACCAGGGCGCATCTCGACCGGGTGGCCGAGGTGGACACCGACCTGCACGCTTTCCTGCACGTCGACGCCGACGGCGCGCTCGCCGCGGCCCGTGCCGTCGACTCCGGGCTGGCACGGGGTGAGCGCCCCGCGTCGGCGCTGGCGGGTGTCCCGCTCGCGCTCAAGGACGTGTTCACCACTCGTGACATGCCGACGACGTGTGGTTCGCGGACGCTGCGGGACTGGACCCCGCCGTACGACGCGACGGTGACGCGCAGGCTGCGTGAGGCCGGTGTCCCGATCCTCGGCAAGACCAACATGGACGAGTTCGCGATGGGTTCGTCCACGGAGAACTCGGCGTTCGGCCCGACCCGGAACCCCTGGGACCGCGAGCGCATTCCCGGCGGCTCGGGCGGAGGGTCGTCGGCCTCGGTGGCGGCCTTCGAGGCGCCGCTGGCCATCGGCACCGACACGGGTGGCTCGATCCGCCAGCCCGCGTCGGTCACCGGGACGGTGGGCGTGAAGCCGACGTACGGCGGCGTGTCCCGCCACGGCCTCGTGGCGTTCTCGTCGTCGCTGGACCAGGGCGGGCCGTGTGCGCGCACGGTGCTCGACGCCGCGTTGCTGCACGAGGTGATCGCGGGTCACGACCCGCTCGACTCGACGTCGATCGACGCGGCCGTGCCGCCGGTGGTCGAGGCGGCGCGGCGCGGCGGCGACGGCGACCTGTCCGGCGTGCGGGTCGGCGTGGTGCGGGAACTGTCGGGTGAGGGCTACCAGCCGGGTGTGCTCGCCTCGTTCGAGGCCGCGGTGGAGCAGTTGCGGCAGCTGGGCGCCGAGATCGTCGAGGTCTCCTGCCCGCACTTCACCTACGGCCTGTCGGCCTACTACCTGATCGCGCCGAGCGAGTGCTCGTCCAACCTGGCGCGGTTCGACGCCATGCGCTACGGGCTGCGGGTGGCCGACGACGGCGACCACAGCGCCGAGGAGGTCATGTCGGCCTCCCGCGAGGCCGGGTTCGGCGCCGAGGTCAAGCGCCGCATCATGCTCGGCACCTACGCGCTGTCGTCGGGCTACTACGACGCCTACTACGGCTCCGCGCAGAAGGTGCGCACGCTGATCACCCGCGACTTCACCTCGGCGTTCGAGCAGGTGGACGTGCTGGTGTCGCCGACGACGCCGACCACGGCGTTCCGGCTGGGTGAGCGCGTGGACGACCCGCTGGCCATGTACCTGGCCGATCTGTGCACCATCCCGGCCAACCTGGCGGGAAACGCCGCGATGAGCGTGCCCAGCGGCCTGTCCGCCGACGACGGCCTGCCGGTCGGGTTGCAGATCATGGCGCCCGCGCTGGCGGACGAGCGGCTCTACCGGGTGGGCGCGGCCTACGAGACCGCGCGCGGCCCGGTGCTGGACCGGATGCCCGAGCTGAAGGGAGCGGCGGCGAAGTGACCGCGGTGGCCGATCTGATGGACTACGCCGAGGTCGTCGAGCGCTACGACCCGGTGCTGGGGCTCGAGGTCCATGTCGAGCTCAACACGAACACCAAGATGTTCTGCGGGTGCCCGAACCGCTTCGGCGGTGAGCCGAACACCCACGTCTGCCCGACCTGCCTGGGGCTGCCGGGTGCGTTGCCGGTGGTGAACGGCACGGCCGTGGAGTCGGCGATCCGCATCGGGCTGGCGCTGAACTGCGAGATCGCGCAGTGGTGCCGGTTCGCCCGGAAGAACTACTTCTATCCGGACATGCCGAAGAACTTCCAGACGTCGCAGTACGACGAGCCGATCGCGTTCGACGGCCACCTCGACGTGGTGCTCGACGACGGCGAGGTCGTGCGGGTGGGCATCGAGCGTGCCCACATGGAGGAGGACACCGGCAAGTCGCTGCACGTCGGCGGTGCCACGGGCCGGATCCACGGCGCGGAGCACTCGCTGCTGGACTACAACCGTGCGGGTGTGCCGCTCATCGAGATCGTCACCAGGCCGATCGTGGGCATGGGCGAGCGGGCGCCCGAGGTGGCGCGCGCGTACGTCACCGCGTTGCGCGACCTGTTGCGGGCCATGCACGTGTCGGACGTGCGCATGGACCAGGGTTCGCTGCGCTGCGACGCCAACGTCTCGCTGATGCCGAAGGGCACCGAGGAGTTCGGCACGCGCACGGAGACGAAGAACGTGAACTCACTGCGCAGTGTGGAGCGCGCCGTCCGCTACGAGATGACCCGGCAGGCGGCCGTGCTCGCGGCGGGCGGGGACATCGTGCAGGAGACCCGGCACTTCCAGGAGGCCGACGGCACCACCTCGGCCGGCCGGGTCAAGGAGACGGCAGAGGACTACCGCTACTTCCCCGAGCCCGACCTGGTGCCGATCGCGCCGTCGCGCGAGTGGGTCGAGCAGTTGCGCACCACGCTGCCGGAGCTGCCCTGGGAACGCCGCAGGCGGATCCAGCAGGAGTGGGGTCTGACCGACGAGGAACTGCGTGACCTGGTCAACACCGGCGCGGCCGACCTCGTGGCCGCCACGGTGGAGGAGGGTGCGACGCCGGGCGAGGCACGCAGCTGGTGGGTGCAGTACCTCAACCAGCAGGCGAGCGGCCGGGAGGTGGAGCTGGCCGCACTGCCGATCACGCCGGCGCAGGTGGCGCGGGTGATCGCGCTGGTCAACTCCGGGGAGCTGACCAACAAGCTGGCGCGCGAGGTCGTGCAGGGTGTGCTGGCCGGTGAGGGCGAGCCCGACGACGTCGTGGAGAAGCGCGGGCTCAAGGTCGTGTCGGACGACTCGGCGCTGATCACCGCCGTGGACGAGGCACTGGCCGCGCAGCCCGACGTGGCTGACAAGATCCGCGGCGGCAAGGTGCAGGCGGCGGGCGCCATCGTGGGCGCCGTGATGAAGGCCACGAAGGGCCAGGCGGACGCCAAGCGCGTGCGGGAGCTGGTCCTGGAGCGGGTCGGCGCCTGACCGTGGCCGCGCGGGCGCGCCGGGACCGGCGGGGCTGGTCACCGGCCCTGGTGTCGTGGCGCGAGTGGCTCGGCCTGGGTGCCGCGCTGCTCGCGGTGGTGTCGTTGTTCCTGCCGTGGACCCGGTTGAGCGCGGCTGATCCCGCGGTGAGCGCGGCGCTGGCCGAGCTGCCTGCCGGGGACGTGTCGCGCTCGGTGTGGCGGGGGACGTTCTTCGCGTGGCTGGCGCCGATGCTGGTCGTGCTCGCCGGGGTGGCCGTGGTCGTGGCGGGGCAGCGTCCCGCACTGCGGCGCAGTGGCCTGCCGCACTTGTGGCTGGTCGCGGCGGCGGTGGCCGCGTGCTCGGTGGTGTTCGCGTGGGTCTTCGCGGACTGGCAGTTCGGCGCCGAGCAGCGCGCCTTCCTCGCCGACAGCGGCGTGGCGGTGCAGGCCGCGCTCGGCCGCTACCTGGGTGCCGCGGCGGTGCTGGTGTCGCTGGTGGCCGCGGTGTGCGACGTGCGTGCCGAGGGCCCGGTCAGTCGCGGCCGGAGCCGGAAGCGGGCTGGCGCACGATGAGCACCACGCGGTCGTCGCTCGACACCGGGGTGCCGCCGTCCTTGTTGATCGTGCCCGCGACGGCGACGTCGCCGGTGACCTGGTCGAGGCTGCCCAGCAGACCGTAGCCGTTGTCCTCGCCGTCGAGCGTGACCTGCGGCTCGCCGCCGACGGAGCCGTCCTCGGTCAGCGGCAGGTTCTGGATGTTGCCCGCCTGCTCCGTGGACACGGCGAGCATGTCGGTCCAGTCGGCGCAGCCGCTCACCCCTGGCCGGTCCTTCCAGGTCCACGCCGGTACCGACAGTTCCTCGCCCGCCTCGATGCGGTACACCGCGTCGCGGTCGGCGGTCTGGTCGGTGACCCAGAGCCGGGAGCCGTCCTCCGTGCCGCACATCCCGCCCGGCGCGTGCAGGCCGCGCGCGTACACGGCGGAGTCCGCCGCGGGGTTGTCGCCCGCAGGCGCGCCCGAGGGGTCGATCCGCAGAATCTTGCCCGCCAGCGAGGTGCGATCGGCCGCGGCGGCGGCGTCTCCGGCATCGCCGGTGGCGACCAGCAGCGACCCGTCGGCCCCCGCGAGCAGGGCGCCGCGGTTGTGGTCGGCGCCCTTCGGGATGCCGGTGAGGACGGGTTGGGGCTCCTGTCCTTCGGCGAAGCGCACGATCCGGTTGTCCTCGGCGGTCGTGAGGTAGGCGAACACGAGCCCGTCCTCGGCGTAGGTGGGGGACAGGGCGAGCCCCGTCAGCCCGCCGTCGCCCGTGGGCTCGACGTCGAGGGTGGCGTACTCCTGCGGTTCACCGTCGCTGTTGACGAGGAACACCTCGCCGCTGCGGCGCTCACCGGCGAGCGCGGTGACGCTGGAGCCGTCCGAGGGCAGGGCGGCGACGGCCGACACGGTGTCGAGGCAGGTGGCGATGACGGCCTTGTCGTAGTCGGTGCAGCCCTCGGGGGGCGGTACCGGGGTCTGGGAGGTCGAGGGGCCGCCGGGTTCGGCACTGCCTTCGGCTTCGGGCAACTGGGGCTGCGGGCCGGCCTCGGCACTCAGTTCCGGGGCCGACCGCCAGTCCGTCTCGGCGGTCGAGTCGTCGAAATCGGCGCAGCCCGCGGGCACGACCACGGCGCAGGCCAGGACCACGGCCGACCACGAGCGTCTCGGACCCCTGCGCACAGTGGTCCAGCCTAGGCGGCGCCGGGTGAACCTGGGGTAAGCGGGTCTCGGCGGATCGGTCACGATGGTGGGGTGACCATCACGGTTCTGGTTCCCCACGACGAGGGTGTGCCGGTGCTGGCCGACGTGCCCGGCATCCGCCCCGTGCGCTACCGCGTCGAGGCGCTGGGCGACGCGCTGCCCGCCGAGGCCGCCGACGCCGAGGTGCTCATTCCGGGTGCCCGCTCGGCGGCGCTGCGGCCGTTGCTGGAGGCGATGCCGCGCCTGCGGCTGATCCAGTTGCTCTCGGCGGGCGCGGAGGACTGGACGGACACCGTGCCGTCCGGGGTCCTGCTCTCGACCTGCCGAGGCGCGCACGGCGGCAGCACGGCGGAGTGGGTGATGGCCGTCCTGCTGTCCGAGCTGCGCGGGCTGCCCGGGTTCGCCGAGGCGCAACGTGCGGGCACCTGGAGCCCCGAGACGACCCGCACCCTGCAGGGCAGGCGGGTGCTGGTGGTCGGTGCCGGGGACGTCGGACACCAGCTGCACCGGCGGCTCGCCGCGTTCGACGCACAGGTCACGATGGTGGGCCTGTCGCCTCGCGACGGCGTCGAGGGGGTCGAGCAGCTGCCCGCCCTGCTGGCCGACGCCGACGTCGTGGTGCTGCTGGTGCCGCTGACCACCCGCACCCGGGGCATGGTGGACGCGGCCTTCCTCGCCGCGCTGGCGGACGGGGCGTTGCTCGTCAACGCCTCGCGTGGCGCGGTGGTGGACACCGGCGCGCTGCTCGCCGAGCTGGGGTCAGGCAGGCTGCGTGCGGCACTCGACGTCACCGACCCCGAGCCGCTACCCCCGGAGCACCCGTTGTGGACGGCGCCGAACGTGGTCGTGACGCCCCACGTGGCGGGAGCGGTGTCCGGGGCGCGCTGGCGGTCGTACCGGGTCGCGGCGGCGGAGATCGAGCGCTACGTGCTGGGGGAGCTGCCGGACAACCTGGTGCAGGGCGAGTACTGACGACAGCCGTGTTTCGCGCGACAACCCGGGCGAAGTCCGCACCCACGGCCCCGGGGTGGCCTACGCTGCGCGGCCATGAGCGTTCACCAGGGTGACGACCAACCGACCACCACGCTGCGCACCTCGGACTTCGACGGTTCCGGGTTCACGGCGGCTCCCGCCGCGGCCTCGACCCCGACGGACGACACCGGCGGCCGTGCCGCCGTGGGAGATCGCTGGCACGGCGGGCTGGACTTCGGTCTGCTCGTGTTGCGGATCGCGGTGGCGGGCATCGTCATCGCCCACGGGCTCCAGAAGTTCGGGCTGCTCGGCGGGCCCGGCATCGGCGGGTTCGCCGAGGCGCTGACCGCGATGGGCTTCACGAGTCAGACGACGTTGCTGTCCTGGATCACCGCGTCGTCCGAGGTGGTGGGCGGTGTGCTCCTGCTCGTCGGCCTGTTCACCCCGCTCGGCGCCGCCGCGGTGATCGGCGTGATGGTCAACGTGGTGTACGCCAAGGCGGGTCAGGGGTTCTTCGCCGGAGACGGCGGGTTCGAGTTCGATCTGCTCGTCGCGCTGGCCGCGTTCGCGCTGCTGTTCACCGGCGCGGGCAGGCTGGCCCTGGACCGCAACACCCCGTGGCGGCGCAGGCCACTGCCGTTCGCTCTGGTCGCGCTCGTGCTCGCCGCCGCCGCGTCGGTGACGGTGATCGTGCTGTTCCGCTGACCGCCCGCCGGCCGGTGGTGCCGGCGGCGCCGCGAGCGAAAGGTGCTGTTCAGCGCAGTACCGGACCATCGAAGTAGTCGTCTCCGGGGTCGTCGTCCCGATCGTCCCGGTCCGCGGGGCGGTCGGGGGTCGACGGAGGTCCACCCGGTTCGATGATCTCGTCGAGTTCGTGCCCCTCGTTGATCATCACGTAGGCCTGGCGCATGCCTTCGACGCCGCCCTCCAGCGCCCTGCGTACCTGGGGGTCGTCGAGGAACCGGCCCTCGGCGATGTCGTTCCACGACACCTCGCCGCTGTCGATGCGGGCCTGGAGCTCGCGCAGTTCCTTCGGCGCGTCCTTGCTCCGGGCGTGCTGGGCGATCTGCTCGATGTCCTTCCGCGACAGCCCGGACTTCGGCATCCGGCTCTGTAGCTGCCTGGCCTGGCTGATGCTGCGGTCGAGCCCCGCCTCCGCCTGTTCGAGCTTCGCCATGGCCTCGGCGATGCGCGGATTGTTCGTCGGGTCCGTACCCGTCATGGTCGTGCTCCTTCGGGCCGTCCGGTGACGATCCAGTTCTCGTCCTCCTCCTCGAACACGCCGACGGCCGTGGAGCCGTCCTGGGCGACCGCCACGAAATCGGGTGAGCCGCATCGCTGCCGCAGCGTCGCGAGGAAGCCCGTTCCCTCGGGCGCGCGGACCACCACCCACGGCAGCCGGAACGCCCCGGGGCCGGTGACGCAGACGCAGAACACGCCGTCGTCGCCGAACAGGCCCACTTCGTCGGCGGTCTTGCGCCACGCCCGCTCGGTGGCGGCGTCGGCGGTGTCGGTGTCGGCGGCGTCGAGATCCACCCGCGCGCGCGGGGTGGCCGTCGCGGAGATCAGCGGCGTGGCGGCCTGCTCCGGGGTGACGCCAGCCGCGTCGTCGCGTTCGCCGAGCACCGGGAATCCCGCTGCCCGCAGGATGTCGACCCGATCGGCCTGACTCGTCATGCTTCGCGCTCCCTCGCGTCACGACCCCGGCGGGGCCACGCCGTAGAACATGTGGTGGCTGCCGCCGATCTGACTGTAGCGTTCGATCTCGCTGTTCGGCCGGTCGCTCCAGCCGAAGTCGACCATCTCGCGCGTCGGGTCGATCTTCGGTTGCCCCGCGTGGAAGTGCGGGCCGGGGGCGTTGGGGTCGCTGGTGTGCTCCGCGATCACCCGGGAGCCGTTGTCGGTTTCGAACTGCATGTAGCGGCCGTGGGTTCCGAGGTCCTCGGAGTGCCGGTAGTCGGGTTCGCCGTAGCGCAGATAGTCGTTGCCGACCTCCCACACCGCGTCCGGGTCGGTTCCCCGGGGGATACCCGCCCGGTCGTAGGCGGCGCCCAGCGCCTCGTCCCGCGTCTGGTAGTAGGTGTTGCACGCGGCGAGCCCCCACGGGTCGAGCCAGAGGGTGGGATTGGGCACGTAGGCGTGCGGGTTCGCGGCGGGCGCGAGGCCCAGCGGGTCGTTGCTGACATAGCGGCCGGTCTCGGGGTCGTAGTGCCGCTGGTAGTTGTAGTTCAGTCCGCTCTCGGGATCGTGGTACTGGCCAGGAAACCGCAGCGGGACGGACACCGCCGCGCGCTCCGACACGGTGGCGCCCCACACCGACCGTGCCGCGTGCCACGCCAGCCCGCCCTCGGCGTCCACCAGCTCCGTCGGGGTACCGGCCAGGTCGGTCACGATCGCGTGGAAGCGCTGGTCGATCCACTCCTGGGAGGCGGTGTCGGCGGGGTTGCGCCGCACCCGCGTCAGCTGGGTGAGCGGACGGTAGGAACCGGGCGCCCAGTCCCAGGTCGTCGCCGTGCCCGACGAGTGCACCTGTTCGGCGAGCACGGTGCCGTCCCAGGTGAACAGGACCTCCTCGGCGATCTCGCCACCGCCGTTCACGCGCTGCTTGGCGATCCGGCGGCCGAGCGCGTCGTAGCGGTAGCGCCAGCGCGCACCGTCCGGAGTGATCACCCCCACCAGCCGGTCCTCGGCGTTCCACGTGTAGTGCCAGACTCCGGGTTTGCGCGACAGGCGGGTCTTCTCGCGTCGCACGAGCCTGCCCTGCGCGTCGTAGTGGTAGCGGACCCCGCCCGCCGAGCGCACGAGGTTGCCCGCGAACTGCCGCGGTCCGGCGGCGTCGCCACCCGGCCACGACCCCGCCGCGACGTTGCCCAGCGCGTCGTAGGAGTACTGCTCGCGCCAGCCCGGTCCGGTGACATCGGTGATGCGCCCCACGGGATCGAGTTCGAACCGGCGTGGGCCCCCGACGCGGTCGTCGACGGCGGCCAGGTGGCCGTCGGCGTGGTAGTGGAACGTCCGCTCCTGTACCAGCCGCGCCGCCCTGCCACCGGGATTGCCCGCCGGGGTGCCCGCGCTCGTGGAGAGCGTCTGGGAGAGCAGGCGGTGGCCCGGCGTCCACGACTGGGCGAGCACGGTTCCGCCGTCGATGACGCGCTGGATCTCCCGGCCCGCAGCGTCGTAGCCGAACGTCACGTCCCGGCCCCCGGTGTGCAGCGCGGCGGGCCGGTGGTTCGCCGTGTAGCTCCAGCTCGACTCACTTCCCGTCGGGGTGCGTCGCAGAGTGCGTCTCCCCGCGGCGTCGTAGCCGTAGCCGCTGGTCCGCCCGTTGACCCGTTCCGCGAGAACCCTGCCGAGCGCGTCGCGGTGCAGGGTGACGTCCGCGTCGGAGTTCACCGCCCGCACGAGACGGCCCGCCGGGTCGAACTCGAACCGCGAGACCGCACCCTCGGCGTCGCGTTCCCGCACCCTGCCGAGTGCGTCGTAGGAGAAGCGGGTCGTCTCTCCCGCGCCGTTGGTCCTCGCCGTGAGCTGCCCCGCCGGATCGTACTCGTAGTGCAGCACCCTGCCGTTGAAGTCGGTCTCCCGCACGAGCCTGCCTGCCTCGTCGTAGACGTAGGTCCAGTCGAGCCCGTGCGACGTCGTCACGCTCGTGGGGCGGAGGTTGGCGTCGTAGCCGTACTGAAGCCACGACCCGTCGGGCAGCACCTGCCGTCTCGGCAGGTCGAAATGGGTCGTCTCGATGCGCGTGGCGCGTCCCATCGCGTCGGTGTAGGACACGGTGTTGCCCTCGCCGTCGTAGCGCCAGTGCTCCGTGGCACCGTGCGGGTCGGTCCGGGCCACCACCCTGCCCTCGACGTTGTAGCGGAAACGTGTGCGTCCCCCGAGCGGGTCGACGGTCTCCACGATGCGGCCGAACAGGTCCCGCACGTGGCGCATCGTGGCGCCGGCCGGGTCGGTGATCGCCACGGGGAGCCCGGCCGCGTCGGTGCGGACGGTGCGCCTCGCTCCGGTCTCGTCCACGGTCGCGACGTGGTGTCCGCGCTCGTCGTAGGTGTGCCTGCGGGTCGCGCCCGTGGGGTCGGTCAACGCGAGGAGGTTGCCGCGCTCGTCGTAGTCGTGGCGCCAGACGGCCCCGTCCGGGTCGGTCACGGTGACCGGCAGGCCGAGCTCGTTGTACTCGGCGCTCGACCGCGAGCCGTCGGGCCGGGTGACGGCGATGAGGTTGCCGTCCGCGTCATAGGTGTGGTGCGTGGTCCTCCCGAGTGCGTCGGTCCGCGTGACGAGCCGGTCGTGTTCGTCCCACTCGGACCGGACGCTTGCGCCGAGCGGGTCCGTCCGCACGGCGACGTTGCCCCGTTCGTCGAGCACGTAGGTGGTGATGTTGCCGAGCGCGTCGGTGAAGCGCGTGGTCCGGTTGCCGGGGTCGTAGGAGAAGGTTCCGTTCAGGAAGCCGCCGGAGCCCTGGTTGGCGACACAGCGGCCCTCGGAGTCGTAGAGGTAGCGGTACCACTCGCCGTTGCGGTCGATCCACCGCGTGAGGCGGCCCTCCGGGTCGTAGTCGAACCGCATCGCCCGGCCCGACGAGTTCACGACCTCGGTGAGCGCCCCGGTGTCGTCGTAGCCGTAGCGCAGAACCGTGGCCTCCCCGCCGCGCTGACCACGCAGGCGCAGCTCGGACACCCGACCCTGTTCGGTGGCCACGTCGACGTGGTAGCCGCCGTCGTGGCGCACAGCGGTGACGGCCCCGTCGGGGCCGCGGTCGATGTCGATGCGGTTGCCGTTGCGGTCGGCGATCGCGGCCAGCCGTGCGGTCCCCGACGCCGATGCGGCGGGGAAGTGCAGCACCCTGGCAGGCCCGCGGCGGGTCACCGTGTAGCCGTGCTCGGTGCGCCGCAGTGGCCACCGGGGGCCGAACCGGGGCAGCACCCGCCCGCCCCGTTCCGGCATCGGGTACACGAGGATCATGCCGTCGTCGGCGACGTAGACCACGCCGTCGGAGTCGAACTCCAGCCGCTGGTCCACTGTGGCCGCCCACGTGCGGCCGAACGACTCGCCCGCGCGGTATCCCGAGATGTGGGTGCGGCGGAGCACGAGCGGCAGGACGCCGGGCAGCGTCAGATCGGTCTGCCCCAGCACAACCTCGCCGCTGGCGATGTCGACCGGGTCGTTCTCGCACACCCGGAAGTCCTCCGGCGTGCGGGTCGTCTGCGGGTCCTGCGGGCGGGCGGGGTTGTCCGAGCCGGGGCGCGGACGGCCGGAGTCGCCGCCGTCACCGGACGACGCGCCGGTGCCCGTCGCCGAGCCGTCGCCACCCGACGACGGCGAGGTCTCCCGCGTGGCACCGCGTTCTTCGCTCAGCCCGCGCGCGTTGTCCACCGCGCTCGACGTCGAGGTGCGGACATCGCCTGCCGCGCTGGAGGCCTGGGTCGCGCCGTCGCGCACCGAGGACGCCCCGTCGCGGACGTCGGCCACACCCTGGCCGAGGTCGTTGGCGGAGTTCAGGGCGCTGTTGAGGTTGCCGGAACCGCCGAGCTGCGACAGCGCGGTGCCCACCGACGTGATGCCCCCGATGACCTGCTGGGCGCCCTCGATGATCGACCGGATGCCGTCGATCAAATCCATGATCGCGTTGTAGATCTGGATGCCGTCGTAGACGAGCTTGACGGCCCTGCCCCAGCCGACCACCGGGATCGGCAGCATCGCCGCGGCCTCGATCAGCTTGTTGACCAGCCGTTCGATCAGGTGGAGTGCCTGGTCACACGCGCGCTTGGACCCGTCGGCGACCTTGCTGAGCGCGACGCCGATGAGCTTCGCGGTCTGCGCGTCGGCCTCGATCCCGAGCGTCCACGTGGTCCCGATCAGCTCGGAGAAACTCTCGGCCGCATCACCCGCCCACGCGGGGCGTAGCTCCTCCAGCCCCGCGTTGAGGTTGTTGCGCACGGCCTGGAGGGCGTCACGCACGTTGTTCCACTGCGCCGCCGCCTCGGCGATCTTCTCGAAGTCACCCGTGATGGGCGTGATGATGGAGGACACGAGGTCCTCGCCGACCACCTTCTGCCACACCCAGTTGACCGCCTGCACCTGGAAGCCCGCGTCGGCGATCGCGTCCTCGATCGAGGATCCGCCCGCGAGGCCGGGGTCCTGCGCCAGCAGTGCCGCCGGGTCCTCCACGTCCGCGTACGCCATCACGCACCCCCGACGGTCACGTCGCGGGCGCCCTCGACCAGGCCGCCGAGCCTGCCCAGTTCGGCGCTCGACGCCTCCTCACGCGCGTCGTACCGGTCGGCCGCGGTGAGGAGGTCGTCGCGGACCTCGGTCATCCGGTCGTGGGCGAACTCCACCGTCTCGGTGTAGAGGCCGACCACGCCGGTGACGACGGGCGCCAGCAGTTCGAGCAGTCCGGTGTAGCCGCTCGTGTCGCCGCCGCGTTCGGCGGCGTGCCGTCCGATGGCGGTGAAGTGCCGGGCCTGCCGATCCGCGAGGTCCGCATACCCTCGAAGTTCGCCGGTCTCTACCTGGTGTCCTCCGCCGTCCGGCATAGCCAACCCCCCACTCGTCCGCCGAATTGCCGATCTGACGTACGAGCGGTGTGTCCGGTTCCGGGCGTCCACGCCCGGGGAGGGGAAGGGGGCTGGCTCAGCGGTTCGGGTCGCGCACCGCGCCCGTGTCGGCCGAGGTCGCCATGCGGGCGTAGGCGCGCAGCGCCCCGGTGATCGGGCGGTCCCGGTCGGCGGGCTGCCACGGCCGCTCGGCGGCCTCCATCTTCGCGCGCCGCTCGGTGAGCACGTCGTCGTCGACGAGCAGCGACAGCGTGCGCTCGCGCACGTCGATCAGGATGCGGTCGCCGTTGCGCACGAGCCCGATGGCACCACCCGCGGCGGCCTCGGGGGAGATGTGTCCTACCGAGATGCCCGACGAGCCGCCCGAGAAGCGCCCGTCGGTGATCAGCGCGCACTTCGCACCGAGGCCCGCGCCCTTGAGGAAAGCAGTGGGGTGCAGCATCTCCTGCATTCCCGGTCCACCCGAGGGGCCCTCGTAGCGCACCACGATCACCTCGCCGGGGCGTACCTCCTTGTTGAGGATCGCCGAGACGGCCTCCTCCTGGCTCTCGACCACGCGGGCGGGTCCCTCGAAGTGCCACAGTGCCTCGTCGATGCCCGCCGACTTGATCACCGCGCCGTTCTCGGCGAGATTGCCGCGCAGCACGGTGAGTCCGCCGCTGGCCGTGTAGGCGTGGGCGACGTCGCGGATGCAGCCCTCGGCGGCGTCGGTGTCCAGGGAGGACCACCGGTTACCGGTCGAGAACGCCTCCGTGGTGCGGACCCCGCCCGGGGCGGCGTGGAACAGCTCCCAGGCGCGCTCCGACACGGTCTCGGCTCGGATGTCCCAAGTGGACAACCAGTCGGACAGCGAGGAAGCGTGGACCGCGTGAACGTCGGTGTTGAGAAAGCCGCCCCGGTACAGCTCACCGAGGATCGCGGGAATTCCACCGGCCCGGTGGACGTCCTCCATGTGGTAGTCCGAGTTCGGTGCCACCTTGGACAGGCACGGCACCGTCCGCCCGATGCGGTCGATGTCGTCGAGCGTGAAGTCGATCTCGCCCTCCCGCGCGGCGGCGAGAACGTGCAGCACCGTGTTGGTGGACCCGCCCATCGCCATGTCGAGCGCCATCGCGTTCTCGAACGCCTCGCGCGACGCGATGGACCTCGGCAGCGCCGACTCGTCGTCCTCTCCGTACCAGCGGTGGCACAGTTCCACGACCGTGCGCCCCGCGTCGGTGAACAGGTCGCGCCGCGCGGCGTGGGTGGCGAGCGTGGAGCCGTTGCCGGGAAGTGAGAGGCCGAGTGCCTCGGTGAGGCAGTTCATCGAGTTGGCCGTGAACATGCCGGAGCACGAGCCGCAGGTCGGGCACGCCGAGCGTTCCACAACGGACAACCCGTCGTCGTCGACGGCCGAGTTCGCGGACGCCGCGATGGTGGTGATGAGGTCGGTGGGTGCCTGAGCCACGCCGTCGACCACCACGGCCTTGCCCGCCTCCATGGGGCCGCCGGAGACGAACACGACCGGGATGTTGAGCCGCATCGCGGCGTTGAGCATCCCCGGCGTGATCTTGTCGCAGTTCGAGATGCACACCAGCGCGTCGGCCTGGTGTGCGTTGGCCATGTACTCCACCGAGTCGGCGATGATCTCGCGCGACGGCAGCGAGTAGAGCATCCCGCTGTGGCCCATCGCGATGCCGTCGTCGACCGCGATCGTGTGGAACTCGCGCGGCACACCACCGGCCTCGCGCACGGCCTCCGCGACGACCTCGCCGAGGTCCTTGAGGTGGACGTGTCCCGGCACGAACTGGGTGTACGAGTTGGCGATCGCGACGATCGGCTTGCCGAAGTCGCTGTCGGTCATGCCGGTCGCGCGCCACAGGGAGCGGGCTCCCGCGGCGTTGCGGCCGTGGGTCGTGGTTCGGGAACGCAGAGCAGGCATGGGCGAGAGCGTACGCCCGTCGTGCGGGCCCCCGTGCGCCGGTCGTGCCCGGTCAGCCGGACTTCTCGCCACCGCCGGGCTCGTCGCGGGTGGCCGTGTCGTCCGCAGTGTCGTCCGCGGATTCGTCGGTGGCGTCCCCGGTGGCTTCCGCCGGGACGGCGCCGGCGCGGCCGGGTTCCGGCTCGGCACCGGGCTCGGCATCGGACTCGGCAGCGGGCTCCGTGGGCTCGTCGAGCACGCCCGACGGGTCGGGCAGCCTGCCCTCGCTCACCAGCGAGAGCACCGGGAGGTGGCGGGTGCGGACCGAGGGCAGCGCCACGGTGGTGTCGTCCTGGCACACCGCCGTGACCGTGGACTTCGGGGTGATGCGCAGCCCCTTCACCGCGGCCCACGGCAGCTCTTTGGTGCCCAGCAGGGTCCGCACGGTGAGGCCCTCCCGCGTCGCGACGGTGCGCGTCCGCATGATCCAGACGGCGGCCACGATCGGGATGAGCAGGAACACCATCAGGTACGGCGCCGAGGCCGCGAAGGGAAACACACCCATGAACAGCATCAGGACCCCGATGAGGGCGGTCCCGGGAACGCGGAACACCGCCGTCTGCCCGCGCGAGCCGGAGCTGCCGGTGCTGCCGGTGCTGCCACTGTCTGGAGTCCCGCTGTCCGGCCGCCGTGTCGCCGTCATCGTCGCGTCCTGCCTTCCCTGCGCCACGTATCGATGGTGCACCGCAGGTCGGCGGCCGTCTCACGCGGGGGCGTCCGACGGTCGGACGGTCCAGTATCCGGGATCACGATCCCGCAGAGTTGACACCGCTGACCGGGGGCGATTAACGTCGTCGCCGTGACACCGCAGATTCTCGTACTTCCCCAGCGCATCGGCGCGTAGGGAACGTCTCTGCGTCGATGCGCGACCCTCGTGCGACCACTCCTGGTCGGCGGGGGTTTTTTCATGCGAAGACCCCGACAACCCGCACACCGAGACCACGAGGCGAGAACCGATGACAAGCGCCACCTCGCGATCGGACACGAACGCCGGGTCGACACCGGACACGGCGTCGTCCGGCCACTCTGGCCCCCGTCCCAAGCCCGCGCCACCGGCAGGAACACCCGTTCGGGTGACGGGTGCGCAGTCGCTCGTGCGGGCGCTCGAGGCCGTCGGCGTCGAGGTGGTCTTCGGCATTCCCGGCGGCACCATCCTGCCCGCGTACGACCCGCTGCTGGACTCCACGAAGGTCCGGCACGTGCTCGTGCGGCACGAGCAGGGCGCAGGGCACGCGGCGACCGGCTACGCCCAGGCCACCGGCAAGGTCGGCGTCTGCATGGCGACCTCGGGGCCCGGCGCCACGAACCTCGTGACCCCGCTGGCGGACGCGCACATGGACTCGGTGCCCCTCGTGGCGGTCACCGGGCAGCAGTCCCGGGCCCTCATCGGTACCGACGCCTTCCAGGAAGCCGACATCTGCGGCATCACGATGCCGATCACCAAGCACAACTTCCTCGTCACCGATCCCGCCGACATCCCCAGGGCGATCGCCGAGGCGTTCCACCTGGCGAGCACCGGCAGGCCGGGCCCCGTTCTCGTGGACATCCCCAAGGACGTGCTGCAGGAGACCACGTCTTTCGCCTGGCCGCCGGACATGAACCTGCCCGGCTACCGGCCGACGCTGCGCCCGCACGGCAAGCAGGTCAGGGAGGCGGCGCGGCTGATCCGCGACTCGCGCCGTCCCGTCCTCTACGTGGGCGGCGGTGTGCTCAAGGCCAAGGCGTCCGAGCACCTGCGGGAACTGGCCGAACTCACGGGCATTCCGGTGGTCACCACGCTGATGGCGCGTGGAGCCTTCCCCGACTCGCACCCGCAGCACCTGGGCATGCCCGGCATGCACGGCTCGGTCGCCGCCGTGGCCGCCATGCAGCGGGCCGATCTGCTGCTGGCGCTGGGCGCCCGGTTCGACGACCGCGTCACCGGCAGGCTCGACTCGTTCGCGCCCGACGCCACCGTGGTGCACGCCGACATCGACCCCGCCGAGATCTCCAAGAACCGCAAGGCCGACGTGCCCATCGTCGGCGACTGCGCTGAGATCATCACCGAGTTGATCGCGGCGGTGAAGGCCGAGGTCGCGGATACCGACGAACCCGACCTGTCCGCGTGGTGGACCCAGCTGGACTCGTGGCGGGGCACCTTCCCCGCCGGGTACGAGTGGCCCTCCGACGGCACGCTGTCGCCGCAGTACGTCATCGAGCGGATCGGGGACATCGCCGGGCCGGACGCCGTCTACGCGGCCGGTGTCGGCCAGCACCAGATGTGGGCGGCGCAGTTCATCAAGTACGAGAAGCCGGCGACGTGGATCAACTCCGGCGGCCTCGGGACGATGGGCTTCGCGGTGCCTGCCGCGATGGGAGCCCAGTTCGGCAGGCCGGGCACCCCGGTGTGGGCCATCGACGGCGACGGCTGCTTCCAGATGACCAACCAGGAGCTGGCGACGTGCGCCATCGAGGGCGCGCCCATCAAGGTCGCCGTGATCAACAACGGCAACCTCGGCATGGTCCGCCAGTGGCAGAACCTGTTCTACTCCGAGCGCTACTCCAACACCGACCTCGGCACGCACAAGCACCGCATCCCCGACTTCGCGCTGCTCGCGGAGGCGCTCGGGTGCGCGGGCCTGCGCTGCGAGACGAAGGACGGGGTCGACGACGTCGTGCGCAGGGCGATGGAGATCAACGACCGGCCCGTCGTCATCGACTTCGTCGTCGGCAAGGACGCGCAGGTGTGGCCGATGGTCGCCGCCGGAACCGGCAACGACGAGATCATGGCCGCGCGGGGGATCCGGCCGCTGTTCGACGACGACGAGGTGGCGCCATGACCGCAGGCGGTGCGGCACACGCGGGATCCGAGAACCAGAAGGAGCGGCAACGACCATGAGCAACCACACGCTGAGCGTCCTGGTCGAGAACGTCCCGGGCGTGCTCGCCAGGGTGTCCGGCCTGTTCTCCCGCCGTGGCTTCAACATCGAGTCCCTCGCCGTCGGACCCACGGAGAACCCGGAGGTGTCCCGGATGACGATCGTGGTCGCCGTCGAGCAGCAGCCGCTCGAACAGGTGACCAAACAGCTCAACAAGCTGGTCAACGTCATCAAGATCGTCGAACTGAACCCGGCCCAGTCGGTGCAGCGCGAACTGCTGCTCGTCAAGGTCAGGGCCGACGCCACGGTCCGCAGCCAGGTGCTGGAGACCGTGCAGCTGTTCCGCGCCAAGGTCGTCGACGTCTCACCCGAGGCGCTCACGATCGAGGCCACCGGCACCAGCGACAAGATCAGCGCACTGTTGCGCATGCTGGAGCCGTACGGCGTGCGTGAACTCGTGCAGTCGGGCATGGTCGCGGTGGGCCGGGGCGCCCGCTCGATCACGGCGACGGCGACCCGCTGACGCCGCTCGCTCGCCCAGCTCTCTCAACGAAAGGAAGTACCACCCCTCATGTCAGTCGAAATCTTCTACGACGCCGACGCCGACCTCGGCATCATCCAGGGTCGCAAGGTCGCCGTGATCGGGTACGGCAGCCAGGGGCACGCGCACGCGCTGAGCCTGCGGGACTCGGGTGTCGACGTCCGGATCGGGCTCGCCGAGGGGTCGAAGTCGCGGGCCAAGGCCGAGGACGAGGGCCTTCGGGTGTGCACGACCGCCGAGGCGGCCGCCGAGGCCGACGTCATCATGATCCTGACGCCGGACACCAAGCAGCGGGCCATCTACGAGCAGGACATCGCACCCCACCTCAAGGACGGTGACGCGCTGTTCTTCGGGCACGGCTTCAACATCCGGTACGGCCTCATCAAGCCGCCGGCCAACGTGGACGTCGCGATGGTGGCTCCGAAGGGCCCGGGGCACCTGGTGCGCAGGCAGTTCGTCGACGGCAAGGGGGTGCCGTGCCTGATCGCCGTCGAGCAGGACCCGAGTGGCGGCGCCCAAACGCTGGCGCTGGCGTACGCCGCGGCGATCGGCGGCGCGCGGGCCGGTGTGATCAAGACGACCTTCACGGAGGAGACCGAGACCGACCTCTTCGGGGAGCAGGCCGTGCTGTGCGGCGGCGCGTCGGCGCTGGTGCAGACGGGCTTCGAGGTGCTGACCGAGGCGGGCTACGCGCCGGAGATCGCCTACTTCGAGGTGTTGCACGAGCTGAAGCTGATCGTGGACCTCATGTACGAGGGCGGCATCGCCCGCATGCGCTACTCGATCTCGGACACCGCCGAGTACGGCGACCTCACCCGCGGTCCGCGGGTCATCACGCCCGAGGTCAAGGAAAACATGAAAGCGATTCTGCGTGAGGTTCAGGACGGCACATTCGCCAAGGAATGGGTCTCCGAGGACGAGCAGGGTCGCCCGCAATTCAGCAAGTTGCAGAAAGCAGGTGAGCAGCACTCGATCGAGGAGACCGGTCGCAAGCTGCGCGGCCTGATGTCGTGGGTGGACCGGCCGATCACCGAGACCGCCTGACCAGGTTCGATCCCGGTCCTCGGCAGCGCGGCGGCTGCCGGGGACCGGATTCGAATCCGTGCCTATTCGACAATGGCGGGAATGTCCGGCGGTGTCCTACGCTGGCCCCCCATGAAGAATGACTCTCCCGTCGTCGACGACAAGTTCTCCCTCCGCGACGAACTCGACCTTTCCGGTGCGGAGTGGAAAAGCCTGCCCGGCGCCACGCCCGGCGCCCCGGCAACGGTCGAGTACGCCTTCGTCACCCACGGCGATGTCACCTCCGTCACCCCCGTCACCTATGTCCTGCTGAGACAGCACACGTCGGACGGGCCCACGGTCCTCGTGTTCACGCCGTCCGAATGGGACGCCTTCCTGCTCGGAGCCAGGGACGGCGAGTTCGACCGCCCCGAGTAGCCGTGTCCGCAGCTCCGGTAGCCGTGTCCGCATCCTGCGTCGTCGAGTCCGCAGTCCCCGTCGTCACCCAGGGCACACGCCCATCTCCCTCTGTGGACGCATTGCTATTGGGGGCGTCGGGACTAGACTCCGGTCTCTGAGGCCACAGTGTCGTGGCCGGTCTGTGAGCGCGTCCGCGAACGGTTCCCCATCTTCAGAGACGAAAGGCGCATCGTGAGCAATTCCAGCCAGCCCGTCGTTCTCCTCGCCGAGAAGCTCGCTCCCTCCGCGGTCGGCGTCTTCGGTGACGAGGTCGAGGTCCGGCACGTGGACGGCACCGACCGCCCCGCGCTGCTCCAGGCGGTGAAGGACGCCGACGCGCTTCTGGTGCGCTCCGCGACGAAGGTCGACAAGGAAGTCCTCGCCGAGGCCGAGAAGTTGAAGGTCGTGGGCCGCGCGGGGGTGGGGCTCGACAACGTCGACGTCCCCTCGGCGACCGAGCGCGGTGTCCTCGTGGTCAACGCCCCGACGTCCAACATCGTGTCGGCCGCGGAACACGCGGTCGCGCTGCTGCTCTCCGTGGCGCGCCGGGTTCCGGCCGCGGACCAGAGCCTGCGCGGCGGCGAGTGGAAGCGCAGCTCGTACACGGGTGTGGAGCTGTCCGGCAAGACGGTCGGCGTGGTCGGGTTCGGCAAGATCGGCCAGCTGGTCGCGACCCGCCTCGGCGCGTTCGACACGACCCTGATCGCCTACGACCCGTACGCCTCCCCGGCTCGGGCGGCGCAGCTCGGTGTCGAGCTCGTGTCGCTGGACGAGCTGCTCCAGCGGGCCGACGCGATCTCGATCCACCTCCCGAAGACGCCGGAGACGAAGGGCCTCATCGACGCCGCCGCGTTGTCGAAGGTCAAGGACGGCGTCATCGTCGTCAACGCAGCCAGGGGCGGACTCGTGGACGAGTCGGCGCTGGCCGACGCCGTCCGCGAGGGGCGGGTGGCCGGTGCGGGCGTCGACGTCTTCGCCGAGGAACCCACCACCTCCAGCCCGCTGTTCGAGCTCCCCAACGTGGTCGTCACGCCGCACCTCGGTGCCTCGACCCGCGAGGCGCAGGACCGCGCCGGCACCGACGTGGCACGGTCGGTGCTGCTGGCGTTGCGCGGTGATTTCGTCCCCGATGCGGTCAACGTCGCCAGCGGTGTCGTCGGCGAGGAGGTCCGCCCGTACCTCGCGCTGACGCAGAAGCTCGGCACGGTGCTGTCGGCGTTCAGCACGAAGGCTCCGGCGTCGGTGTCCGTGACCGCGAGCGGTGAGCTGGCCGCCGAGGACGTCAGCGTCCTGCAGCTGGCGGCGCTGCGCGGGGTGTTCTCAGGCGTCGTGGAGGACCAGGTCACGTTCGTCAACGCGCCCCGGCTGGCCGAGGAACTCGGCGTGCAGGTGAGCGTGACGACCGAGCCGGAGAGCCAGAACTACCGCAGCCAGGTCACGGTGCGCACCGTCCATGCGGACGGCAGCGCGCACTCGGTGGCCGGAGCCGTGACCGGCAAGGACGAGGTGCCCAAGCTGATCGAGGTGAACGGCAGGCACTTCGACATCCGTGCCGAGGGCCACATGCTGCTGCTGGAGTACCCGGACCGCCCGGGCATCATGGGCCGGGTCGGCACGCTGCTGGGTGAGGCGGGCATCAACATCGAGGCCGCCCAGATCAGCCAGACCACCGACCGTTCCGACGCGGTGATGCTGCTGCGCGTGGACCGTGCGGTGGACAGCCACATGCTGGAGCCCATCGGAGCCACCGTCGACGCACGGCGCATCCGCGCGGTGACGTTCGAGTAGGCACGTCGGTACGGGGCGCGTGCCGGGCCAGGGTCCGGCCGGCTCCACTATGGAACGACTCCGGCGGGGCGTCGCCTCCGCCGGGGTCGTCGTCAACGGCCCGATTCCGCCTGCTGGTATGACACGATTGAGTGACGGGTTGCCCGCCGACTGCGGCGTATGGGTGGTCGTGCTTCGGCCGATTGTCCACCACCGGTAACCTGCCGTCGCTGGAGTTCGATCGCGGAGGGCTTCCGGAACGCCGGGTGCCTGACTGACGGAGGTGTGAATGCGGCTCGCTGTGATCCCCGGTGACGGGATCGGGCCCGAGGTCGTGACCGAGGCGCTGAAGGTGCTGGCCGAGGTCGTCCCGAATGCCGAGATCACGAAGTACGACCTCGGCGCGGCCCGGTGGCACTCCACGGGCGAGTTGCTGCCCGAGTCGGTGCTGGGCGAGCTTCGCCAGCACGATGCCATCCTGCTCGGCGCCGTCGGCGACCCGAGCGTGCCCAGCGGCATCCTGGAGCGCGGGCTGCTGCTGCGGCTGCGGTTCGAACTCGACCACCACGTCAATCTCCGTCCCGGGCGCCTGTACCCGGGCGTGCGGGGTCCCCTGGTCGACCCCGGGGACGTCGATCTCCTGGTGGTGCGCGAGGGCACGGAGGGCCCGTACGCGGGCAACGGCGGGCTGCTGCGCAAGGACACGGAGCAGGAGATCGCCACCGAGGTCAGCGTCAACACGGCCTTCGGTGTGCGTCGCGTCGTCGCCGACGCCTTCGCCCGCGCCCAGGAGCGCCCGCGCAAGCACCTCACACTCGTCCACAAGACCAACGTCCTCGAACACGCGGGCTCGCTGTGGTCACGCATCGTCGAGGAGGAGTCGCTGCAGCACCCCGAGGTGACCGTGGCGTACTCGCACGTCGACGCCGCCACGATCCACCTCGTGACCGATCCCAGCCGATTCGACGTGATCGTCACCGACAACCTGTTCGGCGACATCATCACCGATCTCGTCGCCGCGGTGACCGGCGGTATCGGCCTCGCCGCGAGTGGCAACCTCGACATCACCCGCCGTAATCCCAGCATGTTCGAGCCGGTCCACGGCAGCGCGCCCGACATCGCCGGGCAGAGCCTCGCCGACCCCACCGCCGCCGTCCTGTCGGTGGCGTTGCTGCTCGACCACCTCGGCGAGAAGGAAGCCGCCCGCCGGATCGAGGCCTCGGTGGCGTTCGACCTCGCCACCCGCGACCAGAACTCGCCAGGGAGCACCCAGGGGATCGGCGACCGCCTCGCCGCGCTGGTCTCGTCGAACGCGCGACAGGCGAGCTGAGCGACCCGGGGCGCGCGTCGTTTCCGCGCGTGGCTCCGGGGTACTCGCCGCTCATGCGTACCTGGTTGAGAAAGCTGCTGGGGCGCCGGGAACCGGCGTCGTCCAGCGCTCCGGAGGCCGACGCCGCCGACGACCCCGCCGTGTCGCGGGCACGACCCACCGGTGGCCGACCCGGTGACGAGCGGGGTGACAACCAGTCGAGCACCGGGCCCGGGCACAACGACACCGTCGTGGGCAGGATCTCGGGCGACGATCTCGGCTACGCGGGTGAAACGGGCGCCGAGCGGCGCAGCGAGGACTAGATTCACCGGCGTTCTCGACGGCGGCTGGGAGAACTGTGGCAGGATGGCGGGCGTGACCACCACTCACGTGATCATTATCGGCAGGCGCGCCGGGTAGTGCTGACAGCTTCGGCACCCGGCGCGCAGACCTCTCGCATTCAGCGGGGGGTCTTTTTTTGTTGGTCCGCTCAACCGTCGCAAGGAGACACCGTGAGTCGCACGGAACCCGCAGGCACCCCGCTCGGGGACCAGTTCCACCTCTACGACACGACACTGCGCGACGGGGCCCAGCGGGAGGGCATCGCGTACTCCGTGGCCGACAAGCTCGCCGTCGCGAGGCTGCTCGACGAGCTGGGTGTCGGTTTCATCGAGGGCGGCTGGCCCGGCGCGCTGCCGAAGGACACAGAGTTCTTCGCCAGGGCGGCGAGCGGGGAGCTTTCGTTGCGGCACGCGGTGCTCGTGGCGTTCGGCGCCACCCGCCGGGCCGGACTGGCCGTCGCCGAGGACCCGCAGGTGCGGGCGCTGCTGGACTCGCAGGCACCCGTCGTGACGCTGGTGGCGAAGTCGGACGTGCGCCACATCGAGCGCGCCCTGCGCGTGGACGTGGCCGAGGCGTGCGCGATGGTGCGGGACACGGTGTCGTTTCTCGCCGGAGAGGGCCGCCGCGTGTTCGTGGACGCGGAGCACTTCTTCGACGGCTACGCCCACGATCCGGACACCGCGCTGCGCGTGCTCGACGCGGCGGGATCGGCGGGCGCGGACGTGGTGGTGCTGTGTGACACCAACGGCGGCCGGCTGCCGCTGGGCGTGGCCGACACGGTGCGGGAGGTCGCCGAACGCACGGGGCTGCGACTGGGCATCCACTGCCAGGACGACACGGCGTGCGCGGTGGCCAACAGCGTCGCCGCGGTGCAGGCCGGTGTCACCCACGTCCAGTGCACCGCCAACGGCTACGGCGAGCGCGCGGGTAACGCCGACCTGTTCGCCGTGGCGGGCAATCTCGCCGCGAAGCTGGGGATGCCGGTGCTGCCGGAGGGGCGGGCCGCCGAGCTGACCCGCACGGCCCACGCGATCGCCGAGATCGCCAACATCGCCCCCGACCCGCACCAGGCGTACGTGGGCTCGTCGGCGTTCGCCCACAAGGCCGGGCTGCACGCCAGCGCCATCAAGGTCGATCCGCTGCTCTACAACCACATCGACCCCGGCGTGGTGGGCAACGACATGCGGGTGCTGGTCACGGAGATGGCGGGCAGGGCGAGTCTCGAACTCAAGGGTGCCCAGCTCGGCATGGATCTGGCCGACAGGCCCGAGGTGCTGAACTCGGCGCTGAAGAAGGTCAAGGCACTGGAGGCGGAGGGCTGGTCGTTCGAGGCCGCCGACGCCTCGCTGGAGCTGCTGCTGCGCTCGGAGGCCGACGGTGCTCCCGCGGACTCGCCGTTCCTGCTGGAGTCCTACCGGGTGGTGCTCGACCACCGCTCCGGCGGCGACGTCGTGTCGGAGGCGACGGTCAAGGTGCGGGTGGGCGGTGAGCGGGTGATCGCCACCGCCGAGGGAAACGGTCCCGTACACGCGCTGGACGCCGCACTGCGGCAGGCGCTGCGCGGGCACCTGTCCTGGTTGGACAGCGTGGAGCTGGCCGACTACAAGGTGCGCATCCTCGCCTCGACACCGGGAACCGACGCGGTGACACGGGTGCTGGTGGAGTCCCGGGACGGGGAGCGCACGTGGACGACCGTGGGAGTGCATCCGAACATCGTCGAGGCCAGTTGGCTGGCCCTGTGCGACGCGCTGGTACACAAGTCTCAGCGGCAACGCTGACGCCGTGTCCGCAGCCTGCGTAGCCGAGTTTGCACCGCACGATGCGGACACGGCTACGCCAGCTGCGGACACGGCTACGCCAGCTGCGGACACGGCTACGTAACTTGCGGACACGGCTACGCCAGCTGCGGACACGGCTGCGGGGCGGGCTTCGGGGCGTCACGTTAGGATGGCGGTCGTGCGTCTGGCTCGAATCGCTCATCCTGATGGCGTCGCGTTCGGCTCGATCGAGGCCGAGGGCGACAACGACGAGGCGGCCCAGGTCCTGGAGATCGCCGACCACCCGTTCGGGCAACCGAACTTCACCGGGCGGCGGTGGCCGCTGGCCGATGTCCGGGTGCTGGCTCCGATCCTGCCGACCAAGGTCATCGCGGTGGGCCGCAACTACACCAAGCACGCCGAGGAGTTCGGCAACGAGGTCCCGGCCGACCCGATGATCTTCCTCAAGCCGTCGACGAGCGTGATCGGGCCGAACGCGCCGATCAAGCTGCCGCCCGCGTCCTCGCGGGTCGACTTCGAGGGCGAGCTGGCCGTGGTCATCGGTCAGCCGGTCAAGAACGTCCCGGCCGACCGGGCGGGCGCGGCGATCCTCGGTTACACGGTCGCCAACGACGTCACCGCGCGGGATCTCCAGTCCGCCGACGGCCAGTGGGGCAGGGCGAAGGGCTTCGACACCTTCTGCCCCGTCGGGCCGTGGATCGCCACCTCGGTCGATCCGGCCGACCTCGCGTTGCGCTCCGAGGTCGACGGCGTGGTGAAGCAGGACGGCCGTACCTCGGATTTGGTGCACACGGTGCCCGAGCTCGTCGCGTTCGTGTCGTCGGTGATGACGCTGCTGCCCGGCGACATGATCCTCACCGGCACGCCGGAGGGAGTCGGCCCGATCGAGGCGGGGCAGAGTGTGTCGATCACCATCGACGGCATCGGCACCCTGACCAACCCGGTGCAGTCCGCCTGAGCAAGGCACCGCGCTGCGGGCTTCGCCGAGGGCGATACCCTGAACCCTGCTATGAGTGAGACCAAGGCCGTCCGCGCCCGCTTCTGCCCGTCGCCCACCGGAACCCCGCACGTCGGGCTGATCCGCACGGCGCTGTTCAACTGGGCGTTCGCCCGCCACCACGGCGGTTCGCTCGTGTTCCGCATCGAGGACACCGACGCGGCCCGGGACAGCGAGGAGTCCTACGCCGCGTTGCTCGACGCGCTGCGGTGGCTGGGCCTCGACTGGGACGAGGGGCCCGAGGCGGGCGGCGAGTACGGCCCGTACCGGCAGAGCGAGCGCGGTGCGGTCTACACCGATGTGGCGCGCCGGTTGCTCGACGCGGGGGAGCTGTACGAGGCGTTCTCCACCAACGAGGAGGTGGAGCAGCGTCGGCGGGCGGCGGGCCAGGACCCGAAGCTGGGCTACGACAACGCCGACCGCGACCTCACCGCAGAGCAGAAGCAGCGCTACCGGGACGAGGGCCGGGCGCCGGTGCTGCGCCTGCGCATGCCCGACGAGGACCTGACCTGGAACGACCTCGTGCGCGGCGAGATCACGTTCAAGGCGGGCACGATCCCCGATCCCGTGCTGGTGCGTGCCAACGGGCAGCCGCTGTACACGCTCACCAACCCGGTGGACGACGCGCTCATGCGGATCACACACGTGCTGCGCGGCGAGGATCTGCTGCCCTCGACACCGCGGCAGCTCGCGCTCTACGCCGCCCTGCGGCGCATCGGCGTCACGGACTTCACGCCCGAGTTCGGCCACCTGCCTTACGTCATGGGCGAGGGCAACAAGAAACTGTCCAAACGCGACCCGAAGTCGAACCTGTTCAACTACCGCGAGCAGGGATTCGTCCGGGAAGGGCTGCTGAACTACCTCGCGCTGCTCGGCTGGTCCATCGCCGACGACCGCGACGTCTTCACGGTCGACGAACTGGTCGACGCCTTCGAGATCACCAAGGTGAGCGCGAACCCGGCGCGGTTCGACCCCAAGAAGGCCGAGGCCATCAACGCCACCCACGTGCGCGCGCTGCCCACCGACGAGTTCGTGCGGCGCACGCTGCCCTACCTCAGCGCCGAGGGCGTCTTGCCGGAACAGCCCGATGCCGACCAGATCGAGCGGTTCCGCACGATCGCCCCACTCGTGCAGGAGCGCGTGACCGTGCTCGGCGACGCGGCCGGGCTCGTGCGTTTCCTGTTCGTCGACGAGGCGGCCTTCGCCCCGGAGGAGGCCGCCGCGACCAAGGCACTCGGCCCGGACTCCGAGCCCGTCCTGCGCGCCTCGATCGACTCGCTGGAGAACCTGGAGCAGTGGCGGGCCGACGCCATCGAGGCCGCGCTCAAGGAGGCCCTCGTCGATGGCCTGGGCCTCAAGCCCCGCAAGGCGTTCGCTCCCGTGCGCGTGGCGGTGACCGGGCGCACGGTGTCGCCGCCGTTGTACGAGTCGATGGAGCTGCTCGGTCGCGAGATTTCACTCGGGCGGTTGCGTCGCGCGCTGCCAGGCCACTGAGCGTAGACGACCTGGACCGAAACAGAGGCCGGTTTATCACCTACTCAGCAGAGTTGGCGAAGGCGAATCTGACCTAGCCTCGCGGAGTGGCTTCTGCGCTTGGCTCCCCATCGGCATCACACCCAGTCTCCGAATTCGACGGTGCTCCGCCCTGGACACCGCCGGAGCTGCGGTTGGTGTGCCTGGACATCGACGACACGCTCATCAACTTCACGGCGGCGGGCCGAAGATCGCTGGAAGGGCTCATCGGCCGGGCCGACATGTGGCCGTTGTGGGAGCGGGTGACCGATGACCACGTCGCGCGCGTCGTGGCGGGGGAGCTGGCCTACGCCGAGATGCACCGCAGCCGTACGGCGGCGTTCCTGGCCGAACTCGGCGTCCACGTCGATCCCGAGCAGGCCCTCGACTTCGAGGATCGCCGCACCGCGCTGCTGCGGCGGTCGTGGCGGCTCTTCGACGACGTGCTGCCGTGCCTGGAATGGCTCGCGACGGCGGGAGTGACGCTTGCCGCCGTGACCAACGCCTCCGGTGGGCATCAGCGGGAGAAACTGGCGCGCCTCGGGCTGGGGACGACGTTCGACTACGTCGCCATCGCGGGGGAGATGGGCGTCGCGAAGCCCGATCCCGTGATGTTCCACAAAGTCTGCTCCGCCGTGGGCTGTGATCCCGACCATGCCGTCCACGTCGGCGACAAGCTGACCACCGACGCCGTCGGAGCACGCGACGCGGGCCTGACGGGGGTGTGGCTCGACCGGCACGACACCGGCCCGGACGGCGGGGTGCCGGAGGGAGTGCAGGTCGTCCACACCCTTGCCGAACTTCCTGAGCTGCTGGTTTCGGAGTTCGCTCGGGTGGGGGTCCCGGCTCAGCGCTGAGCCCGTGCGCGACGGGGGGACCCCGTTGCCGGGCGAGTGCGGGCATGCTCTACTATTTCTTTCCAGCGGCGCCGAGCCGGAGAGATCCGGGGAAGCGCTGGTGGGGTATGGTGTAATCGGCAGCACGACTGATTCTGGTTCAGTTAGTCTAGGTTCGAGTCCTGGTACCCCAGCGCGAAGCGGAAAAACCAGTCTGGTAAGGTTCACTTCGCACACAACGACAAGCCCCCGTCGTCTAGCGGCCTAGGACGCCGGCCTCTCACGCCGGTAGCGTGGGTTCGAATCCCATCGGGGGTACAGAAAGAGCGGGAGAGCCCTCTCTGCGGACAGCGCAGAGGGGGCTCTTTCATTGTGTCTTGTGGGGGCCCAGCCCCCACACCCCAGCCGGGGGTCCGGGGGCGAGCCCCCGCGCACCCACAGTGCGAGCGAGGCGCGGGAGTGATCGGAGGAGCGGCGTGGCGCGCACGAACCACGGCACGGACGGT
>NZ_VCEK01000006.1 GCF_005862235.1 Saccharomonospora piscinae
CCGGGACCGCCCACCCCACGCCCGCCGCGATGAAGCGCCTCGGAATCGGCATGACCCCGGAGGACCGCAAGGACGAGCCGCACCGTGCGGTGCGGACACGACTACACAGCCCGCGGACACGGCTACGCAGGCTGCGGACACGGCGTCAGGTTCCGGACGGCGTCGCCAGATCGGGCTCGGCGATCTCGAAGTACTCCGGGCGACGCGCCGTGCCCGCCAGGCGGAAGTACCGCACCCGGCGGCGTTCGCGCAGGGCGAGCGCGTCGCGCACGGCGTCGTTGTACACGCGGCGGGCGATCACGACGCGCTGTTCGGCGTCGGACAGCTCGTCGGCCAGCGGCGGGGGCAACCGGGCGCGGTCGACCCGCGCGAGAGTGCGGGTCAGCTCGTTCTCGGCCGGTTCGCGCTCCGCCCGGGGAGCGGACTCGGCACCGTCGGCGGCGGCTCGCACCGTCGCCGACTCCTCCGGCGCCAGCACGCTCACCGCCACCGTCCTCGCGACCACCGCCCGCCGCGCCAGCGCGGCGTCGAGCGCGGCCCAGCTCGCGTCCCCGCGCACGTGCAGCCGGTCGAGGCGATTCGCCGTGGCCACCAGCCACAACGATCCCGCGACGAGCAGCGCCACGACGAGCGCCAGCAGCACAACGAGCGTAGTCATCGCACCGCGCTGGCGTCGGTACCGACCGTGCGGGGGTTCGCCGCGATCGCCGCCTCGTAGACCCGCAGCACCTGCCGGACCACGGTGCCCCAGTCGTAGCCCGCGACCCTGCGGGTGGCGGCCTCGGCGAGCCGGGCCCGCCGCGCGGGGTCGCCGAGCAGGTCCGCGAGGGCCGCCGCGAGTGCGCTGGCGTCCCCGGTGGGCACGAGCACCCCGGCCCTGCCATCGTCGAGAACGCGGCGGAACGAGTCGAGCGCGCTTGCCACCACCGGAGTACCCGCGGCCATCGCCTCGGTGAGGATCATCCCGAAGCTCTCGCCCCCCGTGTTCGGTGCGCAGTACACGTCCACGCTGCGCAACGCCCGTGCCTTGGTCTCGTCGTCGACCTGCCCGAGCAGGTCGAGGCGCGACGCGAGTGCGGGCCCGGCCTGCCGGTGCAGCAGTTCGGCCTCTCCCCTGCCGACGACCAGCAGGCGCAACGACGGCAGTGCGGGGGCCAGCTCCCGCAGCGCGTCCAGCAGCACTCCCATGCCCTTCCGTGGCTCGGTGAAGCGCCCCACGAAGCCGATCGTGCCGCCCTCACGCGGGTAACCGCCCAGCGGCTGGGCGCCCGAGAAGAACGTCGTGTCCACGCCGTTGGGAATCTCCACGGCGTCGCCGCCGAGGTGTTCGACCTGCACCCGCCGCGCGAGCGCGGACACGGCGATCCGGGCGGTCACCTTCTCCAGCAGCGGGCGCAGCACCGGCTCGAACGCGGCGAGTGTGCGGGAGCGGGGGGTGGAGGTGTGAAACGTCGCGACGATGGGGCCCTCGGCCACGATCAGCGCCAGCAGCGACAGGCTCGGCGCGGTGGGCTCGTGCAGGTGCAGCACGTCGAAGTCGTGATCACGCAGCCACCGGCGCACCCGCGCGTAGGACACCGGGCCGAACTGCAGGCGCGCCACCGAGCCGTTGTACGGAATGCCGAGTGACCGGCCCGCGGGCTGGACGAAGTCGGGCAGGTGCCCCGACTCCTCGTCGCCGGGCGCGAGCACCGACACCGTGTGCCCGAGCGAGCGAAGTGCCTTGGCGAGGTCGACCACGTGCCCCTGCACACCGCCGGGCACGTCGAAGGAGTACGGGCACACGATCCCGACCTTCACGACGCTCTCCGTTCACCCTGCTGCCCGCTCTCGCCCTCATGCTCGGCGCCGGGTTCCGCGTCGGCGCGCCAGAACGGCTGCAGCATGTGCCAGTCGGTGGGGTGGGCGGCGATGTCGCCCGCGAAGACGTCGGCGAGTGCCTGCGTGGCGGCGGGCACTTCCTCCCTGCTGCTTACCCGAACTCGCGGGTGAATGCGCACGGCCCAGCCACCGTCGGTGAACCAGCAGCCGACCGGCAACAGCGCCGCCCCCGTGGCCAGCGCCAGCCTCGCGGGCCCCGCCGGGAACCGCGCCGGTTCCCCGAAGAACGTCACCGGCAGTCCCGAGCCGGTGATGTCGCGGTCGCCGACGAGGCACACCGTCCGATTATCCCGCAGGCGGCGCAACAGGGTGCGAAACGATGCACTGCCGTCGGCGGGGATGATCTCGAACCCGAGCGACTTCCGGTACGCGACGAACCGCTCGTACAGCGACTCGGGCCGCAACCGCTCGACGACCGTGGTGAAGTTTCCCGCGTGCCCGACGAGCCACACGCCGGCGATGTCCCAGTTCCCGGTGTGCGGCAGCGCCAGGACCGCGCCGTTGCCCTCGGCCAGCGCGGCGTCGAGATACTCGGCGCCGGTGACGTCGACGCTGCGGCCCACCTGAGGCAGGTCCATCGACGGCAGGCAGAACGCCTCCTGCCAGTACCGCGCGTAGGAGCGCAGCGCACGGCGGGTGAGATCGTCCAGCTCGACGGGCCCTGCCTGGGGCACCACGCGCGCGAGATTGCGCCGGAGCTGGGCGACGCCGGTTCCGCCCCGGCGGGCGGCGAGATCGGCTCCGCCGGCGAACACGGCGCCGACCAGCCTGCGGGGCAGCTTCGGCACGATCCCCCACCCGGCGGCGTAGGCCCACTCCACCAGTCGCTGCCCGCTCACAACCGCGCCTTTCCCGCAGCCTGGGCGACCCCGGCCATGCGCTGCACCAGCGTGATGACCGACAGCACCGCCAGCAGCCACTGCGTGACCTCGACCGAATGCGGCAGGCCCAGCCCCTGAAGCCCGGTACCGACCAGGGCGATGATGAGTCGTTCCGCGCGCTCGATGAGCCCGCCGTTCGCGGCGTCGCCGAAGCCGGAAGCCTCGGCCCGCGCCTTGACGTAGGAGATCACCTGCGCCAGCACGAGGCACAGCAGCGCGGCCGCGGCCACGCGCGGGTTGTCGGCGACGGAGAAGGCCCACCAGGCGATGGCGGCGAACAGCGCACCGTCCACGAGCCGGTCGCAGGTGGCGTCGAGCACGGCTCCGAACGGCGTCGAGCCCTTCGCCCGCGCCATCGCGCCGTCGAGCAGGTCCAGCATCACGAAGCCCCACACCACGAGCGTGCCCGCGAACAGCATGCCCTGGGGCAGCAGCGCGAGAGCTCCCGCGACGGCGCCCGCCGTGCCGATGAGGGTCATCGCGTTCGGGGTCAGACCGGCGCGCACGAGCGCGGCACCGAGCGGATCGGTGACGCGGGACACGGACGCGCGGGCGAAGATGTTGAGCATCTCATCCTACGGGTGCTGGCTGGCGAGTTCGGATCAACTCGGCAAGCAAACCCTATCGAGCCGACACGACGACGGCGTGCCGTGCCCCTGGCCGCCGTCACCGGGACGGGTCAGGCGGACTCCTCGCGTTCGGACTCGGCGTCGGCCACGGCTCGGGCGCATTCCGGGGACAACCGGTCGACGATCGCGGCGCTGATGGTTCCGAGTGCCTCGACCTGCTCGGGGGTGAGCGCGTCGAACAGCCCGTCCCGGACGGCGTCGACGTGCCCCGGGGCGGCGGAGCGGATGGCGTCGAGACCGCGGTCGGTGAGGTGGGCGAAGGCCCCCCGCTTGTCGGTGGGGCACGCCTGCCTGCGAATCCAGCCCTGGGCCTCCATGCGGGCGACGGCGTGGGAGAGCCTGCTGCGCGACGACCGCGTGGCCTCGGCGAGTTCGCTCATGCGCAGGACGTGGTCCGGTGCCTCCGAGAGCGCGACCAGGACGGCGTAGTAGGTCGTGGGCATGCCCGCGTCGCGCTGGAGCTGGGATTCCAGGTGCGCACGAAGCATGTCGATGGCCGCCGAGAAGTCGCGCCACACGCGCTGCTCGGAATCGGTGAGCCATCGGGGTGTTGACATGGGACCCATACTAGCCCTGCCCGCCATCTGATTGAACGCTCAATCAGATGTTACGCACCTCTCACCGAGACTAGTTGAGCCCTCAACCATATGTCGGTAGGGTTGCTGGCGAGTAGGACGATCCACTCACTTCCACCCGTCTTTCGAGGAGAACCCATGACCGCCACCACCGAGATCCCCGGCTACCTGACCGGCACCTGGACCATCGACGCCGTCCACTCCAACGTCAGCTTCATCGTCCGCCACCTGGGCGTCACCAAGGTGCGCGGCCGGTTCACCGAGCTCGAGGGCACGCTCACCACGGCGGACAACGTGCTCGACTCCTCCGTCACCGCCACGATGACGGCGTCGAGCGTCGACACCACCAACAGCCAGCGTGACGAGCACGTGCGCAGCGCCGACTTCCTCGACGTCGACAACCACCCGACGCTGACCTTCCGGTCCACCGGCGTGCGCACCGACGGCGCGGACTACCTGATCGACGGCGAGCTGACCCTGCGGGGCGTCACCAAGGCCGTCACCCTCACCGCCGAACTGGGCGGCTTCGGCGACGGCATGACCGAGGGCAGCAAGGTCATCGGGGTGTCGGCCCGCACCGAGATCCGGCGCGCGGACTTCGGCATCGGCGCGAACATCCCGGCCGCCGTCGTCAGCGACAAGGTCGTCATCGAGCTGGACATCGAGGCCATCCGCGAGGACTGAGCAGAGTTCACCAGGCGTCGGCCAACAGCTGCCGGGTCTGCCCGAGCAGCTGCGGCAGCACCTTCGTGTGGCCGACGACGGGCATGAAGTTGGAGTCGCCGCCCCACCGCGGTACCACGTGCTGGTGCAGGTGGGCGGCGATTCCCGCCCCCGCGGCGACCCCCTGGTTCAGCCCGATGTTGAACCCGTGGGCGTCGGAGACGGTACGGATCACGCGCATCGCGTGCTGCGTGACGCGCGCCAGCTCCACCGTCTCCTCGTCCGTGAGGTCCGGGTAGTCCGCCACGTGCCGATACGGCACCACCATCAGATGGCCGGGGTTGTACGGATACAGATTCAGCACCGCGTACACCGTCTCGCCCCGGGCCAGGATCAGCGCCTGTTCGTCCGGCAGGGCCGCCAGGCGGCAGAACGGGCAGCCGCCCTCGCCGTCACCGTCCGGCTTGTTCTCGCCCTTGATGTAGGCCAGCCGGTGCGGGGTCCACAACCGCTGGAGCTGGTCGGGAACCCCGGCGCCGTCCTGTTCGACGAACTCGTCGCCCGCCTCGCCGCTAGTGGTCAACGAGCGCCCCCAGCGCGTCCGCCGTGGGCGAGGCGTTCTCCCGGCGCGCGACCCAGTCCGCGACGGCCGCCACGGCCGTGGCCACCGGAACGCCGTTGATCTGACTGCCGTCCCGGAACCGGAACGACACGGCTCCGGCCTCCACGTCCTTGGCGCCGGCCAGCAGCAGGAACGGCACCTTGTGGGTGGTGTGCGTGCGGATCTTCTTCTGCATCCGGTCGTCGCTCGTGTCCACCTCGACCCGCAGCCCCCGGTCGCGCAACGCCTTCTCCACGCCCCTGAGGTGCTCGACGTGGGCGTCGGCGATCGGGATACCCACCACCTGCACCGGGGCGAGCCACGCGGGGAAAGCGCCGGCGTAGTGCTCGGTGAGCACACCGAAGAACCGCTCGATCGAACCGAACAGTGCCCGGTGGATCATCACCGGCTCCTGCCGCGAGCCGTCACCCGCCTGGTACTCCAGGCCGAACAGCTCGGGCTCCATGAGGTCGACCTGGATCGTCGACATCTGCCAGCTGCGCCCGATGGCGTCCTTGACCTGCACGCTGATCTTCGGCGCGTAGAACGCGGCCCCACCGGGATCGAGGACGAGGTCCAGGCCACTCGACTCGGCGGCGCTGCGCAGCGCGGCGGTCGCCCGCTCCCAGCCCTCGTCACTGCCGATCGACTTCTCGGGATCGCGAGTGGACAGTTCGAGGTAGAAGTCGTCGAGCCCGTAGTCGCGCAGCAGGTCGAGCACGAACCGCAGCAGCGACTTGATCTCGTCGTGCATCTGGTCGACGGTGCAGTAGATGTGCGCGTCGTCCTGGGTGAAACCACGGGCCCGCGTCAGGCCGTGGACGACTCCCGACTTCTCGTAGCGGTAGACCGTGCCGAACTCGAACAACCGCAGCGGCAACTCACGGTAGCTGCGCCCGCGCGAGCGGTAGATGAGGTTGTGCATGGGGCAGTTCATCGGCTTCAGGAAGTAGTCCTGCCCCGGCTTGCGCACGGTGCCGTCGTCGTCGACCTCGGCGTCCAGATGCATCCCCGGATACATGCCCTCGCGGTACCAGTGCAGGTGACCCGACGTCTCGAACAGCTGCCCCTTGGTGATGTGGGGCGTGTTGACGAACTCGTAACCCGCCTCCTCGTGGCGCCGCCGGGAGTAGTCCTCCAGCTCCTTGCGCACCACACCACCCTTGGGGTGGAAGACGGGCAGGCCGGAGCCGATCTCCTCGGGGAACGAGAACAGGTCCAGCTCGGCACCCAGCCTGCGGTGGTCGCGCCGCTCGGCCTCGGCCAGCATCTCCAGGTGCTGCTCCTGCGCCTCCTGCGACTCCCACGCGGTGCCGTAGATGCGCTGGAGCTGCGGGTTCTTCTCGTCACCTCGCCAGTAAGCCGCCGCCACCCTCGTGAGCTTGAAGGCGGGGATGTACTTGGTCGTGGGCACGTGCGGGCCTCGGCAGAGGTCACCCCACACCCGCTCCTTCGTGCGCGGATCGAGGTTGTCGTAGATGGTCAGCTCCCCCGCGCCGACCTCCATCACCTCGGAGGTGTCGACAGAGTCCTCGGCGTCGGCGGATTTGAGGTCGACCAGTTCGAGTTTGAACGGCTCGTCGGCCAGCTCGTCCCGCGCCGCGGCCACCGACTCGACGGTCCGCCGGGAGAACTGCTGGGCCCCCTTGACGATCTGCTTCATGCGCTTTTCCAGCGCCTGCAGGTCCTCGGGGGTGAACGGGCGCTCGACGGCGAAGTCGTAGTAGAAGCCGTCGCGGATCGGCGGCCCGATGCCGAGCTTCGCCTCGGGGAACTGCTGCTGAACGGCCTGCGCCAGCACGTGGGCTGCGGAGTGACGGATCACACTGCGGCCGTCCTCTGAGGCGGCCAGCACGGGCTCCACCTCGACGTCGGCGTCGGGCTGCCACGAGAGGTCGCGCAGCGCACCGTCGGGATCGCGCACGACGACGACCGCTTCGGGGCCCTTGTTCGGATGGCCGGCCTCCCGCACCGCGGCACCCGCCGTAGTGCCTGCTCGCACCACCACGCGCGGGGCGGACGGGGCTGCGGCGGACGGCGACTGTGACACGGGCGCTCCCTCGGGGAACTCGGCTGGGCATGGACTCGGAATGTGCAGCCCCGATGCTAATCGCCGGGCCACTCGTGCCTGCTGCGGGGCACGGGCAGCAGTCCAGAACACCACAACCCGCCCCTCACACGCTGTGACGCCGGACACATCGTGGGCGTGGTTACAGGAACGTCACAATCCCCGGCGCGGCCACTACCGTGGAGTTCACGTGCTCAGAGCCGAGTTGTGTCCGACGGGACCACAGCGCGGCGAGACAGCCGAAACCTTGCGAACCTCGACACCGGTCGCGGCGAGTGAGCACAGCGCACCCCCGTGGTGGGAGCGGCCCCGACATCCGCAACGCTCAGACGTGGAACGGGTCCGCTTGTGCCCGGGAACCGACAGCACAGCGCATCCGACAGGGTCACCCGAGCCGGTGGCTCTGCCCCATCGTGGTTGGTTGGAACCAATGACGGCGGGAACATGAAAAAAGACCCGGCGGATGCCGGGTCCGTCAACATCGAACAACTGAACTGACGTGGTGGGCGATACTGGGATCGAACCAGTGACCTCTTCGGTGTGAACGAAGCGCTCTCCCGCTGAGCTAATCGCCCGTCGCGATGTGAGAACCACTCTAGCGGAGGCTGATCGGCAGCCGGAAATCGGGGGTCCACTTCCCCCGGGCCGGAGCCGTCTTCGCAGGTGGCGGGTTCGACGACAACCGAACGACCGAACACCGGTACCGCCGGGCCGCGTGTCTGCTGCAACATTCGCGCGACTTGGCTGTCCTTTCGCTCGTTGGGACAAGCAGGATGTACCGGGGCCGCGAGACCACGACGCACACAAACGGGTGATCTTCGGCCTCACGGCGAGCGATCCGGCGCCCGTCCGCGTCTCACAGAGAGACACGGCCGACGTCGGCCGGAAGGGAAGCAGAAGGGTAACGACCATGCGAGACGATCACGTGACGCTCCGGTCCACAGCGGTTTTCGACCTCATGGCACCGCGAACGCCTCCGGTCCCGGTGAAGGTGGAGCTGCGCTACGACACCCGCGACCCCTACGCCGTCGTGGCGGCGTTCCGCACGGGCCGCGCCGGCTGGGTCGAGTGGGTGTTCGCGCGAGACCTGCTGGCCGACGGGCTACTCGGCGAGGCGGGCGACGGTGACGTGCGCATCCGGCCCTCGCTCGAGGACCCGGACTCGGTCTTCGTCGAACTGAACTCGCCGTCGGGCCACGCCATGTTCGAGGCGTCGGCACAGGAGCTGGCCGACTTCCTCGACCAGACCTACGACGTCGTCCTGCCCGGCAACGAGCACCTGTGGGTCGACGTCGACGACGCGCTCACCAGGCTCATGCCCCACGATCGCAGCTGATCATGGGGCTGGGCCGGTTCGGAACCCCCCCCCGTGCGAGGGGTTCCGAGGCCATCCGATACAGTTCTTTCCACACGACGACGGGTGACCGGCCGCAAGGGCGAGTGACCCGGAGTCGCAGATTGCGGACGTAGCGCAGCTGGTAGCGCATCACCTTGCCAAGGTGAGGGTCGCGGGTTCGAATCCCGTCGTCCGCTCGACTGCGGCGGCATTCCGCAGTTGGATCGGGGTCACACCCGGTTCACGCACACGGCGGAGTGGCCGAGTGGTTCAGGCAAGGGCCTGCAAAGCCCTGTACACGGGTTCGATTCCCGTCTCCGCCTCGCGCGATTAGCTCAGCGGGAGAGCGCTACCTTGACACGGTAGAGGTCACTGGTTCGATCCCAGTATCGCGCACCACCTGTTCGCTCAGGTCAGACCCCCAGCGGTGAGCACACCGGTGGGGGTTTTGTCGTTGCCGGGGCGAAGAAAATCCGCCGCCGGGGCATGGACTAGCACGTCGCCCTGGGCCGGCTGTCCAACACCGGCACGCTCACGGAAACGTCGCTTGCCCACGGGGTGCTCAGCCCTGGGCAGGCGGCAACCGGACCGCCGGGGGCAGCGGCGTCCAAACCGGGTGGGCCTGGAACGATCGCAGCATCAGCGCGGCGAACCGGCGAGATGCGGCCAGCCGCATCTCGGGGGTGTCCGCGCGGATGCCCTCGTTGGCCAACAACGCGAGGTTGATGTCCTCGAGCACGAAATCCTCGCGCAGCGAACCGGCATCCTTCGCCTGCCTGACAAGCTCGAGCAATGACGCGAGCGTGCGATCCCGTTCGGCGGCGAACTCCGCGGGCTCGGACATCCGCGAGGTGAAGGCGCGGGCGAAACCCCGGTCCAGAGCGTGGACAGCCATCAACTGCTCGACGACGAGGCACAGGCCACGCCACGGATCGTCCGCGGCCAGACCTCGACGGACGATCTCTGCGCACGAGGCCATCTGATCGGCGAAGACCTCGGCCAGCAGCGCTTCCTTGGTCGTGAAGTGCCGATAGACGGTGGCTGCCCCGACCTCGGCCCGCCGGGCGATCTCACGAATCGGCACGCCCAGGCCGTCCATGGCGAACGCGGCACGGGCGACGGCGAGGATGCGTTCGCGGTTGTCGCGCGCGTCCGAACGCTGTCGTGCTCTCACTTCGGTCGTCACCGCTCTCACTTTAGCCAGGCGGACGGGGTGTTCCGTTACGGTCACCGGCCATGAGTGACACGTCGATCCACCACAGCGCGGGCCCTGCGCGGCATGCCGGCTCGCCCGGCACGGAGCACGTCGGCACCGGACGAACCATCGCCGTACTGGGGGCCACTGGACAGCAAGGAGGCTCCACCGCTGCGTCACTGCTCGCCACCGGCTGGACCGTTCGTGCCGTCGTGCGCGATCCGGCCGCCGACGGTGCCCGGTCACTAGCTGCCGCGGGTGCCGAGGTCGTGCGTGGAGACCTGACCGAGCCGGAGTCATTGCGCGCGGCCTTCACCGGTGTTCACGGCGTCTTCAGCGTGCAGCCGAGCTCGGGTCAGGCGGGCGCCGGACTGAGCCACGACGACGAGGTCCGCTACGGCACGGCCGTGGCCGAGGCCGCCCAGCTCAGTGGTGTAGCCCACCTCGTCTACAGTTCGATGATCGCCGCCGGGCCGAAGCCGACGGGCGTCAGCCATTTCGACGTCAAGAGTCGTATCGAGGACCGTGTCCGGAGCGTGGACACCGTCAGCACCATCGTCCGGCCTGCGACCTTTATGGAACTCCTGATGACGCCGGGGATGGGACTCGACCGGGGAGAGCTGACCTTTTTGATGCGCCCCGACCAGGCTATGCAGCTCATCGCGGTGCGCGATATCGGCCGGGTCGTGGCCGAGGTCTTCGGCAAGCCCGCGCGGTTCGCGAACCGCACCATCGAGATCGCCGGTGACGCCCTGACCGGCAACGCCATCGCCGAAAACCTGGCACAGGCAGCCCAGCGGCCGATCCGATACAGCCGCTTCTCGCGAGCAGTGCTGGAGCGAGACGAAGTCCTGGCCAGATCGGCGGCACTGGTCGACGACGGCAGGCTCGCAGGCGCCGCCGACCTCGGCGCGCTGCGCGCGATGTTCCCCTTCCTCCTGAGCTTCGACCGATGGTTGATGGGCCCAGGCGAGGCTCTTCTGGCGGACGCCCTCCGCCCCACACGCACGCGTTGCACCACACACTGAGCAGGTCCCATGGCGTGTCCGAGCGTCTAGCCGACCGGACACGACCTAGGGAGTAGACGGTGTCATCCCTCGTCGTCGGGGAGCTGGTGAAGGACCCGTTCGAACGCGGGTCCGATGACAGCGAGCTCCGCGTCGGTGAGCGCGTCGATGAAGTGCTGCCGGACGGCGGCGACGTGTGCGGGAGCTGCGGCGACGATGGCCGTCCGGCCCGCGTCGGTGAGCCGGACCATCGACCCGCGCGCATCCTCGCTGCACTCCTCACGAACGACGAGACCGCGCTTCTGCATCCGGGTGATCTGGTGGGAGATCCGGCTACGCTCCCAGCTGACCATCCGGCCGAGGTCGCGCGCCCGCAGCACCCCGCCCGAAGCTTCCGACAGCGGTACCAACAGGGTGTACTCGGCGGCGGACAGCCCGGCATCCTCGACCAGCTGACGCTCCAGCACCGCGGGCAGCCGCTGCAGCACGCCGATCAGTCCGCGCCATGCGCGTGCCTGCCGCTCGTCGAGCCACTGTGCCTCACCCATCGGTAGTCAGGGACGCCGGGACCGCCGTGCGGCCCGGGCTCCCATCCCCCTTTCAGCTTTGCGTGCGGTGTTTCCGCATAAGCCTAACAGTGATGTTGACACATCATTAAAACTCGGCTAGATGTAGACGTGTCAACAAAATCGCTCCGATTCACCCAGCCGTCGCTCGCAGCTTCGCGAAGATCGCCGGTTTCAACGGCATCACCGACCGGGTAGACCGCGACGTCCTGACGTTGTTGGCCGCGGCCCGGTAACCGGAACCACCCGCCGCACCCTTGGACCGGGAAGGACCCCATGACCGCGATCGAGAAGCCCGACTTCACCGGGCTGCGCGCGATGTACATCAACTGCACCCTCAACCGCTCCCCCGAGCGCAGCCACACCCAGGGTGTGATCGACCGCAGTGTGGCGATCATGGAGGCGAACGGGGTCAGCGTGGACCAGATCCGCGCCGTCGATCACGACATCGCCACCGGTGTCCGCCCGGACATGACCGAGTACGGGTGGGACACCGACGAATGGCCTGCGCTGCTCGACCGGGTGCTGGCCGCCGACATCCTGGTCATCGCCGGACCGATCTGGCTCGGCGACAACAGCTCGGTGACCCGCCGGGTGATCGAGCGGCTCTACGGCTATTCCGGCGTGCTCAACGAGAACGGCCAGTACGCCTACTACGGGCGCGCCGGTGGCTGTCTGCTCACCGGCAACGAGGACGGCCTCAAGCACTGCGCGATGAGCATCCTGTTCAGCCTGCAGCACATCGGGTTCACCGTCCCGCCCCAGGCCGACGCGGGCTGGATCGGTGAGGTCGGCCCCGGCCCCTCGTATCTCGACGAGGGCTCCGGCGGGCCGGAGAACGACTTCACGAACCGCAACATCACGTTCATGACCTACAACCTGCTCCATCTCGCGTCGATGCTTCGACACGCCGGCGGGATCCCGGCCTACGGCAACCAGCGCGCGGCGTGGGACGCGGGTTGTCACCCCGACAACGCCAATCCCGAGCACCGCTGAGCATTTCCGGCAGGCACTCAGCAGATCGACGCCGCCGGACCGGGCTCGAGGAGCCTTCCGCAGACCATGACCCCCACGACCACCACCGCCTCCCGGCGCCGCCAAGGATGTGAGCACCGATGACCGGCCCCACGACCACGAGCTGGCCGAGCCTACGGGTTTCGGACTGGACACCCACCCGCGAGACCCTGCACATGTGGACCCAGATCGTGGGCAAGATCCGCATGGCCCACGCTCCCCTGCTCAACCACTGGTGGCAGGTGACGCTGTACGTCAGCCCACGAGGGCTGACGACGTCGACGATTCCCCACCGCACGGGTGCCTTCGAGATCGAGTTCGACTTCATCGGCCACCAGCTCGAGGTCCGCAGCAGCAGCGGCGAGGTCCGGAGTCTCCCGCTCCGGCCGATGCCGGTCGCGGAGTTCTACACCCGGATCCTGGACACGCTCGACCAGCTCCAGATCGAGGCGGCCATCCGGCCGCACCCCAACGAGGTCGACCCGGCGATCCCCTTCGCCGAGGACCACACCCACGCATCCTACGACGGCGAGGCGGCCGCCCTGTTCTGGCGACAGCTGCTGCAGGCGAACCGGGTGATCGGCGAGTTCCGGTCGCACTTCGTCGGCAAGGTCAGTCCGGTGCACTTCTTCTGGGGCGGGATGGACCTCGCCTGCACCCGCTTCTCCGGGCGGTCGGCTCCTCCGCATCCGGGCGGCGTGCCCAACTGCGGGGACTGGGTCATGGTCGAGGGCTACTCCCGCGAGTTGTCCAGCTGCGGGTTCTGGCCCGGCGGTGGAGACGAAGGGGCCTTCTACTCGTACGCCTATCCCGAACCCGAGGGCTTCGCCGATCAGCCGATCGCCCCCGACGGCGCGTACTTCAGCTCCGAGTTCCAGCAGTTCCTGCTGCCCTACGAGGCCGCCCGTGCCGCACCCGAACCCGACCGCGCCGTCGCCGAGTTCCTCCACACCACCTACGAAGCCGCCGCGAACCGCGGACACTGGGACCGCGGTTCGCTGGAAGACGACCCCTCCCGGTGGCACGGAACCTCCGCGCCACAACGACACGGCAGCGCCTGAGCAGGCCGAACCGCCAGAGCCCATCCCGACTGGGCCGGAAGGACGAACGGATGCCGCCGGCACGACCCGGTTCTCGTGCTCAGAACGCCTCGGGATAGAGGCGCCCGGCGATGGTCTCGACGGCGTCGATGTTGCCGAGTGTGCCCGGATACAGATCACTCTGCGGTACGGCGATCAGCAGGTCGTCCTGGACGGCGGGAACGTCGGGGAAGGTCTCGCGGAGGTAGGCCCTGGTGCGCTCCTGCTGACCGGGGCTGGCGACGCCGAACACGATGGCATCGGGGTTCCGGCTGACGATCTCTTCGGGATTGATCTCCGCGGCGAAGAAGTCGGCGAACTCGGGCGCGTCGGGATCGAAGACGTTCTCGCCCCCGGCCTGCTCGATGATGTCCGCTTCGACGCCGGCTCCGATGGCGCCGAGCGAGTTTCCCTCAACATACACCTGCGCGACGCTGGGACGGGGGCGGTCTCGCACGGCGGCCTGGACCGCGGCCAGCCGATCCCGGCCCGCCTGCGCGAGGTCGTCGGCCGCGCCGGGAACCCGGAGGATCTCGCCCAGGTTGGCGATGTCGGTGAGCACGTCGGTGACCTCGGCGGTGTTGCGCCGGTCGGCACAGCCACCGGTGGCCACGTAGGCCCGGGCTCCGTTGGCGTCGAGCTGCTCGATGCTGGCGAATCCCTGCTCGGCGGTGAACTCGTACTCGGTGGGCGAGACCACGAGATCGGGCTCGGCGGCGAGCAGGTCCTCGCGTGCGGGCGGGGTGTCGGTGCTGAGCACGGGGACGCCCTCGGCCTGGTCCGCGATGTCCTCGGGCAGGGCCGAGGTGTCCGTCTGTGCCTGAC
The DNA here is from genome assembly GCF_005862235.1 of Saccharomonospora piscinae. Classification (GTDB taxonomy): domain Bacteria; phylum Actinomycetota; class Actinomycetes; order Mycobacteriales; family Pseudonocardiaceae; genus Saccharomonospora; species Saccharomonospora piscinae. Next base: position 14,321 of record NZ_VCEK01000006.1, read on the forward strand.
CGACCAGCGAGTCCGCGACGCCCAGCCGGATCAGCAGCTCGGTCTGCGACGGCATCATGCCGACCACGCTCTCCGGTGCGGAGTCGAACCTCAGTTCGCGTCCGCAGTTGGTGACGGTCACGGTCCTGCCTGTGGCGGTCTCGTCGGCGGCGTCCGAGGTGACGCCGCCGCCACAAGCCGACAACGCGACCGGAGCGAACGCGAGCGCCGCGAGTGCGGTCCCGCCTCTGCGCCCGCGCGGTCGGCGAGTCGAGCGGTCCTGAGTGGGCATCATCGTGTGGTTGTTCCTTTCTGAGCGGTACCGAGGTTGTCGATGTCGTCGATGTCGTCGATGTCGTCGCGCACACGCGAATCGAAGAGGAAGTGCGACTGCCCGGAGTCGGGGTGGGCGACGGCAGTGGACTCGACGCCGAACACCGAGCGGAGGAGATCGGTGTCGAGGGTGTCCTCCGGAGTGCCCCACGCGACGAGATGTCCGTTGTCGAGCACGCCGATGGTGTCGCAGAACCGGGCCGCGAGGTTGAGATCGTGCAGCGCGATGAGGACCGTGCGGTTCGTCGTGCGCACCAGATCGAGCAGTTCGAGCTGGTGGGCGATGTCGAGATGGTTCGTGGGTTCGTCGAGCACGAGCACGGGCGTGTCCTGGGCGAGGGCTCGCGCGAACAGCACCCGCTGCCGTTCCCCGCCGGAGAGCTGTGAGAAGGCCCTACCGGCCAGGTCGCTGGCACCGACCCGGGCGAGGGCATCGGATGCCACCGCGAGATCGTGCTCGGAGTCGCGGCCGAACCCGCGCCCGTGCGGGATGCGCCCCAGCAGCACGAGTTCGAGCACCGGGATCTCGAACTCCTCGCTGTGCTCCTGCGTCATCACCGCGACCCGGTGCGCCACCTGCCTGCGGCTGAGCGCGGTGAGGGCGGTTCCGTCGTAGCTGACCGTTCCCGCCGAGGGGGCGTCGATCCCCGCCAGTGCGCGCAGCAGCGTGGACTTGCCGCTGCCGTTGGGGCCGAGGAGCCCGAGGACGCTGCGCGACGGTACGGAGATGCTCACGTCCGTGACGACTCGACGTCCACCGCGGCTGGCGGCCAGATTCTCGATGTCGACTCTCATCGGCCCACTCCCACGCTGTCGGCGCGGTCGCGTCGCAGCAGCCAGAGGAAGAACGGCGCCCCGACCAGCGCGGTGAGCACCCCGAGCGGGATTTCGGAGGGAGCGGCGGCGGTCCTGGCGAGCAGATCGCAGGCGGCGAGGAAGACCGCGCCGCCGAGCACGGCGACCGGGAGCATCCTGCGGTGATCCGAGCCGACGACGATGCGCGCGATGTGCGGAATGATGAGGCCGACGAATCCGATGCCGCCGGAGACGGCGACCACGGCGCCGGTCAGCAGGGCGGCCGCGACGAGGACGCTGCTGCGGAGCCGGTCGACGTGGATACCCAGCGACTTGGCCGCGTCGTCGCCGACGAGCAGCGCGTTGAGCGAGCGCGCGCGCAGCAGGGCGAAGAGCCCGGCGATCACCAGTGCGACGGCGGGCAGCAGCAAATGGTTCATCGTCGCCGCCGAGACCGACCCCAGCAGGAAGAACATGATGCTGTAGACGTTCTGCGCGTCCGTCGAGATGGTCAGGTAGCTGGTGATCGCACTGAACAGGGAGCCGAGGGCGACACCGGCGAGAATCAGTCGCTGCGGCGCGATACGACCACCTTTGCGCGCGAGGAAGTACACGGCCGCGGTGGCGACGACCGCTCCGGCGAACGCCGACGCTCCGATCCCCAGTGAACTGAGCCCGGCGCCGAGAACGATGAAGGAGACGGCACCGACGCCCGCGCCTGCGGAGACGCCCAGGATGTAGGGCTCGGCCAGCGAGTTGTGGACCACGGCCTGGATCAGTGCCCCAGCCAGTGCCAGCGCGGCGCCGGTGAGAGCGGCCAGCACGGTGCGCGGGAGGCGGAACTGCCACACCGCGTTGTCCTGGATGGTGCTCAGCGACCCGTCGGACATCCACGGCATTCCGGGAAGAAGGTGCCCGGCGATGAGCTTGAGCGCGTCGGCCGGAGCGACGGCGATCGTGCCGATGCTCGCCGAGAGCACGACGACGGCCAGCAGCGCCAGAGTGAGGCCCGGCAGGAGAATCCGGAACGCCAGCGTTGCGCGTCGCCGTGGTCCGGCCGGGAACGTGCCCTGTTGCCCGGCGTTGCCCGTGCGGGTTGATGTCATGGATGTCGGATGCTTTCCCAGGTCGTGGTCGGGTCGGCGTGCTCGGCGCTGGTCGTGGTGGCCGCGAAGGCGAGCACGGTGGCTCCGAGCCGGTGGAGGCTGTCGAGCCGGTTGCTGCCGTGCCCGGTGTCCTCGGCGCACCAGAGCGCGGCGTCACCACCGGCGCGCCGCAGTGCGTCGACCACGGCGTGGGTGTCGTCGGACGCGACTCGGGAATCGGCTTCGAGCACGATGCCGAGGAAGCGTGGAAGGCGCGCGCCGGACGGGAAGGTCCGGGCGCGGTGCAGTGGTGAGATGCGGCGCAAGCGGTCGCGGTCATCCGGGACGTCGGGATCGCCGAACTCGCTGATCCAGTGGTGTCCGAGCGGGTGCGCCCTGAGGTTGAGCAGATCCAGCGGCGCCGCCGTGCTCACGACGCCCGCGCAGAGGCCCGGAGCGGCGAGGGCACAGCTCACGGCGAGCACCCCGCCGTGCGAGGCACCCACGATCACGAGCTGCTCGGGCCGGGTGTATCCGGCGTCGACGAGCCCGCGGGCGACGCAGACCAGATCGTCGACACCGCGTGCCTTTCTGGGGCCACGTCCGGCGTCGCGCCAGGCGCTGCCGTGCTCTCCCCCGCCTCGCACCTGCGCGATGGCGTACCTGCCGCCGTGTTCGATCCACGCGGGCACGGTGGGCTCGAACACCGGCAGGCTCGGCACCCCGAAGCCGCCGTAACACGTCAGGATCAGGGGTGCCGGGCCGTCGAGGCGTGCCGGGGACGTGATCGTGACCGGGACCGGTGTTCCGTCATCCGCCAGGACGTTGTGCCTGCGGGTTCGGGCCACGGTCGCCGGTGTCGGGCCGGCTGAGTCAGCCGAGGTCAGCAGGTCTTCCGCGAGGACGACTCGCGGGGGCAGCGCCGGTCCCTCGACGAGGACGTGGAAGCGTCCCGCGTCCGCGCTGACGTCGGAGGCGACAGCCGGGTTCGATCGGTGGGCGACGGGCCGATCGACGACCGGCCTTCCGTCAGCGAGCCGGATGAGGACACTGCGGCCTGCCCGGACACCGGCGATGAGCACCTCGGCGCCGTTCGCGGCCAGCGCGGTCACCCGCACGGTCGGGTCGTGCCAGGACCACCGTTCGGTTCCGCTGCCAGGGTCGAGAAGGTGCAACCCGGTCCCGTCGTCGACGAGGACGTCGTCGCCGAACGGCAGGACACGCACGATCGCCGGAAACGTGGCGAGGTCGGCCCCGGTGGCGCGGTCGCGAAGGCGGGTGGGCCGTCCCGGGCGGCTTTCCGCGAGCAGCGTTCGCCCCCGGCCACCCGGGAAGATCCGCACCCGGGCATCGGCCGCCACAGCCGTGGTCGCCAACCGCCCTGTGGTGACGTCGAGGCTGTGCAGGCGGCCGGGCACGCCGGTGACGAGCTCGACGGTGCGGGAGCCGGTATCCCAGACCATGGGGTCGTAGCGGCATGGGATGTCGGGATGTCGCCGCAGCCCGCCCGAGGCGACGTCGAGGATCGCCAGCTGGGCGTTCTCGTCGGCGCGATCGGCGAGCTGGAAGGCGATGTGGCTGCCGTCGGGCGACGGTGCCATGCGCAGGATGTGCCCGTCGGGTTCGAGGACGGCCTCGCCGGTGTCCGGACGGTAGATCCCCCGGCGTTGCCGTCCCCGTGGGCGGCCGAGCGAGAAACCGCCGTCCGGCAGGCCGGGGCGGCCGTAGTGTTCCCAACGCCTCAGGGCGGCGTCGAGTGCCGGGTCGCACGGCAGGGTCGCGGGCTCCATCAGCTCACCTGCCGATCGTGTCGGCGGCGCTGCCCTGCCAGTACAGGTGCCCGCCCTCGTCCAGCGGGGTGGGCATCGTGATGGTGTCGATCCCGTCCTCGCCGATGAGGTGGAGCTGGCCGTCACCACCGCGCGTCACGGCCACCACGGCACCGGACGGATCGAGCGCGACGGCTCTGCGCTGGGCCGGGGAGTCGCCGACGGGATCCCAGGGCAGGCGTCCCGGAACGGGGGGATGCGACAGCGCCGGAAGCGACTCCGTGCGCACGGCGCGCATGCTCGGACCGGAACGGTCGATGATCGTCAGGGTGTCGCCGTCGGGATGGATGGTGGCGACGGCTGCCCGGCCACCGCCGAGCGCGAAGCGGAAGGCCAGTCCCGCCGGTAGCGGCGTGCTGCGCGTGTGGCCGGTGGAGAGGTCCACGTCGACGAGGTGATTGGTCCACGCTGTCCAGTCGCTCGGTGCGGTGGGCCCGCCGCGACAGACACCGACCGCCCGTCCCGTGCCCGGATCGAAGCGCAGGTAGAACGCCCGTCCGGGTACCGGCCAGGGGACGACGCCGATCGGGCGTGGGACCCGGTGGTCGACCACGAACCGTTCCAATCCCCTGCTGGTCGCCGTCGCGGCGATCCCGGTTTGCTGATCGACGACGTCGCCGTGCCCGTCGTCGCCGACGTCGGTCGTGGCCTCCCCGGTCAGCCGGGGCACGTGGGGGGCGGCGTCGAGGCCGCGTTGGAGTGGGATCGTCTCCAGAGCACCGGGTTCGCGGTGCCGCAGCACAATGGACGGTTCTCCGTCGAGTTGGTCGGGCACGACCATGCCGCCGGGCTCGCCGACCCGGGCGCGAAAGCGCACCGACTCGCCGGAGTCCACATCGACGACCGTGACGATGTCGCTCCATGCTCGAGAGTTCGCGCCGATCCCGGTCGTGACGACGAGATGGGTGCCCGTGGCATCGCAGGCGAGGTGCTCACCCGGGATGGCGACGGGGATGCGCCGGCAGCCGTCACCGTCGCACACGACGAGAGCGCCGCCACGGTCGTCGACGAAGGCCCAGGACCGGCCTCCCGGAAGGGCCAGCACACCGGCGTGTTCGGCGAGAACGGCGGACCCGAGCGGGCGCACGGTGCCGCCGTGGACGGTGTGGTTGCGGCCGCTCCGGTAGTCGGCGACGACGAGCTGCGGGAGGTCCATACCCGAAGACTATTGCACATGAGAATCATTCTCAACTAGCGTGAGTGGTGTTCGCATCGGCGAACCCGGGTCGGCCCTCCCGCCGATCCGGACCATCCGAGGAAAGGAGTCCGCAATGGACGAAAAGATCGTTGCCGAGATCGAGGAGCCCGAGCAGCTGGCGCACCTGTCCGCCACGCACTCCAACGCGCTCGTCGAGAACCCGTTCGACTGACCACAGCCCCCCACGACGGTCAGTGAGCAACGACACCCGGTCGGGCAGCCCCAGGGTTGCCCGACCGGGCCGTTCGAGAGGTCGACGATGGTCGGAGATTCTGCCCACGCCCGCGCCCGTGTCCCCGGTACCGGGGCGGAGGTACTCATCGACGCCGACGGCACCGGGCTGGTTCGCACCGCCGACGGACGGTTCCTGCGACTGCGGTCCGTACCGCCGGGGTTGCCGGACATCCTGCGGGGCACCCGCGACGGCGGTGACGACGTGGCCGCGTACGCGCGGCGGCTTCGCGAGGAACTACTCTCCCGGGAGGAGGCGCACGCGCGGGCGCGGTGGCCGGCTGCCCGGCGCCGAGTGGTGCTCCTCGGACGCGGCACGGCCGTCGAGGATCTCGCGGAGGCGCTGCGCGAGTGGGGCGTCACCCCCGTCCGGCACGCCGACGCGGCGGCGTTGCTCGCGGCCTGCCACGTCGAGTCCGTTCCCTGGGATGTGGTGATCGGCTACGCGGATTCCCCGGCGGAGCGGGCGGGCTGGGACCGGCTCGACGACCTCCCGGGCCGTGGCACCACGTGGGTGCGCGCGTATCGGGAGGGCGAGGTGTGCTTCGTCGATCCGGTCGCGTCGAGGGGCGAGGACCCGGGCAGCGAACAGGTTCGGCGACGGCGCCTGGCGGCGAGCCCGGTCCCCCGCGAGTTCGAAGCCTGGCAGAACGCCGCGGCCGAGAGCGGACCACTGCCCTGGACGGCGCGTTCGCTGCTGGTGAGCCGCGTTCTCGCCGTGCTGCTGGCATGGGCACACGGACCCGACACCGTGCGGTCCTACCGCACGACGCTCTGGAAGTTCGTTCCCGCCACCGCGACGATCAGCGAGCACCCGATCCTGGCCTATCCGCCGCCCGCCGTCGCCGTCCAGCCGGAGGCCGTGCGGTCATGACGGGCGGACGGGGCGAGCCGCACGTGTGCCGGTTGCGCGACGGCACCGAGTTGCACGGCAGGTTCTGGGCGTGCGCGCATCCGGCGGGTGTCGTGGTGATCCGCACGCCTTACGACGCGGACGCGCACGCGTCCACGGCACGATCCTGGAACGCGCGCGGCTATCACTGCCTGGTCCAGGACGTGCGCGGCCGGTACCGGTCCCAGGGAGCATGGGAGCCCTTCCGGCACGAGGAAAACGACGGTGGCCAGGTGCTTTTCCGGCTCGGCGCCGACCATCCGGGCCTGCCGGTCCTGTTGTTCGGTGCGTCGTATGCCGCGCACACGGCGCTGGAAGCCGCACGCGCCGCCGCGCGAACACGTCCCGCCGTCGTGGCGGGAATCATCGTGCTCGTGCCCGCGCTCGGCCTCGCCGAAACCGCGTGGGACAGCACCGGTGCCCCACGCCTGCGGCAGCGGATCGGCTGGTGGCACGAGCACGGACGCGCCCGCCGTTCCCGGCCCGCACTACCCGCCGCCGAACTCGACCGGCGCACCGCACAGGCCGCCGAAGCCGGTGTCCTCGACGCCGCGACGAGCTGGGGCTGGAGCGCGGAGACCGTAGCGTCGTGGCGACGCCTGTGGGCGGCCGACCGGATCGACCTGGCGGCGCGCTACGGCCTGCTCGATCTCCCGCTGCTGGTGATCAGCGGCGACGACGACTTCTTCGATGCCGACGCCCGGCGGCTCGCGCGCGCCTGGCCGGGAGCCAGCCACTTCGCCACCGGACCGTGGGGACACACGCTGGCGGCTGGTGTCGCCGACCCGGCGGTGCGCGCCGGTATCCGGCGAGCGGGCGGGCTGGCGCGGCTCATCGACGGCTGGCTGTCGGCGCAGGGACTGCCCGGAAATACGGAGGAACCGGTCGAGCCAGCCGGCTGGGCCGGCTCGCCGACCCGGTCGCGGCTCGATCCCGAGGCCGCGACATGGCAGCACGAAAGGGCCACACCATGACCGAGCCCGACAACGACGGGCGGGCCGAGCAGGCGGGGCCGGCGGCGTCTCCGCCACCGGAGAACGTCCTGCCCATCGAGGCGCTGGTCGATCCGGAGTGCGGCGTGATCCGCTCCGTGCGGCCGGTGCCGCACCCTCGCGGGGCACCCACCGCCTACACCGGGTTGACCGCCGCCGTCTCCGACGCGCGCCGGCTCGGCGAGTGGCCTGCCGACCGCGTCTCGCTGGGAACCTCGTTCGGCGACGTCGAGCAGGCGCGGATCGCCGCCATCGCCGAGGGTGTCGAGCGGTACTGCGGGAACTGGCTTCCGGCCGAGCTTGACCCCGACCAGCTGCGCGTCGGCAGCCGCGCGGACCTGATCAGCGCCGGACTGCACCCGATCCGGCTCAGCGAGCTGCCCACGTTCGCGTCCTGGCAGTACGACCGCCGGGGCTTTCCCTACCACCGGTTCACCGAGGACACTCCGGCGCTGTGGGCTCGATGCGCCGACGAGCACGGCAGCGACGTGTGGTTGCCCGCCTCGCTGGTCTACCTGAACTGGCGGCAGTCGCGGTTCCGGCGGCTGCCGCGCGTCCACCACCTCAACTACGCCGGAATCGCCACCGGGCAGGGCACCGCCGACGCCCGCGATCGGGGCGTCCTCGAAATCGTCGAGCGTGACGCACTGGAACTGTGGTGGCACCTCGACGGCCCGACCGTCGGCATCGATCCCGCCAGCGTGCCCGGCCTCGCGGACGACCTGGCCGGCAGCAGCCTGACCGTCTCGCTGGTCGTCATGCCCTCGGAGTTCGCCCCCGCCGTCGCGGCACTCGTCCACGATCCGGACCGTGGCCTGTACGCGGCGGGGTTCGCCGCCGCGCTCGACCCGGCCCGCGCCGCCCGGAAGGCGGTGCTGGAAGCCGTGCACACCTGGGTCTACACCCAGGGTTGCACGAGTGCCGACGGCTGGGTCTTCCGTGCCGTCGAGCAGGGGCTCATGGCGCGCGGGCTGTACCTCGACTTCCGTGCGGACGCCTCCTACCTCGACGCCGCGGGGGCGCACTGCGAGCACATCATCGATCTCGGTGCCCATGTCCAGGTCTGGCTCGACCCGCGCGTGCACCGCGAGGCCCGCCGGTTCACCGATCCGGCAGGCGGGACCCGCGCGGTCACCGAGATCCCGGCGGTGTCCATGGAAGAGATCTACCGGCGCCTGGCCGTCCGGGGGCACCGCGTCCTCACCCGCGATCTGACGACCTCGGACATCCGGCGAACGCCGCTGCGCGTGGTCCGCACGATCGTCACCGGGCTCGTGCCCAACGCCCCGGCCGCCTTCGCCTACCTCGGCATGCCGCGCTTCGAGCGAGCCGCCCTCGAACGCGGGTGGCGCACCTCCTGGGACGGCGGCCCCCACAGCTTCACCCTCGTTCCTCCCCCGCACATGTGAAGGCCGCTGATGACCCCTCCGTTCGCAGACGCCGCACCGCCGGGGCGCACTCCTCCGGCGCTCGACCTCCCCGCCGCGCTCACGCGCACGACCACGGTCGAGACTCCCGGGCCACCCGTTCCCCCCGGTCCACGGGTGAACCCGTGGCACGTCGCGGGGGCCGTCCCGGTGCGCCTGCCCGACCGGGAGCGGCGGCTGCTCGAGGGACTGTGGCGCGGCACCGGCACCCATCGTCTCCTGGACGGGACGGCCAGCGACATCCGGCAGCGGCCCGTGCCGTCGGCGGGCGCCGCCTATCCCGTGCAGACCCACCTGGTCGTCGGCAGGTCCGGGGGCGGGGAGCTGGAAGCGGGACGGTACGTCTACGACCACGAGCGGGCCACGCTGCTGCGCCGCGACGAAGCACGGGAACAGGATGCGGGCTGGACCGGCCCGGCCGCGAGTACGCCGGGCACCCGGCTGATTTTGACCGTCCAGCCGGGTCGCAGTTTCGGGCGGTACCGCCACCGCTGCTGGCCGCTCTGGATCGCCGACGTCGCCTACGCACTGGCCGCCGTCGAGTTCCTGCTCGCCACCCGCGCCATGCCGGTCACGCTCGGCCCCAGCGGGCGGATCAGGGAGCTGCTCGGCGTCGCGCCGGGTGCGGACCACGAGCGGTGGCTCGCGCGCGGGCTCGTTCCCGAGATCCCGCTGGCGGCCCTCGACCTGCCCGCCGCCTGGACGGTCGCGGCCGACCGGTCGGAGGCGCTGGGCGCGCGGCGTTCACCCGCGCTTCGCGAGTTCGAGGACCGGGTCCCGCGCGTGCGCGACCGGCGCACCGAGGACGTCGCCCGTGCGTCGGGTCAGGGGTGGGTGCGCGGCGCGGCCCGGGTGCGAGCGTGGTCGGTCGCGTCCGGGGCGTCGGCTCCCGACGTCGCCACCGCACTCTGGAGTGCCCACCGCGGCGCGGCGTCGGAATGCTACGAGGCAGCGCGCTCGGGTCGCTGGCGGTGCAGGCCCGTCTCCGGGTTCGCGGCCCGCGACGGGCGGTGGATCGTGCATGCCCTGGCCATGCTGCCGGGCAGGGATCGCCCATGATGATCGTGCGCGAGCTGTGGCGCGAAGCGGCTCGGTTCCCTGCCCCGTTGGCGTCGAGTATCGGACTGTTGGTCCTGGTGTCCGCCACGCACGTCGCGCAGGCCGTGGCGATCGCATTGGCGATGTCGGCGGTGCTGAGCGGGCGGGGCGGGGACGTGCTCGTGGCGCTGGCGTCGATCGCCGGGATCGCGCTGGCCCGGCTGGTGCTCTCGCTGGCGCAGACCGCGGCGGCGGCGCGCCTCGGCGGGCACGTGCGGCAGGCGCTGCGCCGCAGAGCGATGCGGGCCGCCCTGGTGCCCGCCCGGCTGCACGACACGGATACCCGGGACGGGTCGGTACGCGCCGCCCTGAGCGACGGCATCGACGGCACCGACGCGTACGTGTCGAAGTACCTGCCCGCCGTCGCCCAGGTCGCTCTCACCTGCCCGCTCGTGGTCGTCGCCCTGCTCTTGCTCTCCCCGTGGGCCGGCGTGTGCGTGGGCCTCGGTGTGGTGCTCGCGCTGGCGGGCCCGGTGGCCTGGAACCGGGTGAGCGCCCGGCGCGGCGTCCAGCACTGGGACAGCTACGAGTCCCTCAGCGCCGACCTGCTCGAATCCCTGCGGGGCATGGCCACACTGCGCGCCCTCGGCGACGTCCCCGGTACCCGGCAGCGCCTCCACGCCCGGTCCGAAGCACTCCGCCGCGCCACCGAGCGGGTCATGCGTGCCTCCCTGGCCGGGACGGGCATCACGGACTTCGGTGTCCAGGCCGGTGTCGTCGCGGCCACCCTCACCGCCCTCGCCCACGCGGCCACCGGAGTCTCCCCGACGCTGGAGGTGTACGCGATCCTGTTGCTCGCCTCCGAGGCGTTCCGGCCCGTCCGCGACCTCTCCCGGCACTGGCACGCCGGCTTTCTCGGGCTGACCGCGATCCCCGGGCTCGCCGCCCTCGCAGCGTTCACCGACCCCACGCCCACCACGGAGGACAGGCGGACAGAGCGGCCCGCCGCGGCACCGGACGCGACCGAGCTGCGCGTGAGCGGGCTGACCTTTCGCTACCCCGGCATGGGCCGTCCGGTACTCGACCGGCTCGACCTCACGGCGCGCCGCGGTGCCCTCAGCGCGGTCGTCGGCCCTTCCGGAGCGGGCAAGTCGACGCTGTTCGATCTCCTCCTCGGGTTCCTCTCGCCCGAAGCCGGGCGGATCGAGCTCGACGGACGCCCGGTGCGCGACGGCGACATCGCGGTGGTCTCGCAACGGCCCGTGCTCTTCGCGGGCACCATCCGCGACAACCTCGCCGTCACCGGCACCCCGGCGGAGTCCGAACTCGAGGACGCCTGCCGCGCCGCCGGGATCATGGCCGAGATCGAGACGTTCCCCCACGGGCTCGACACCGAGGTCGCCGAAGCCGGATCGAGCCTGTCGGGCGGGCAGCGGCAGCGCCTCGCCCTGGCGCGCGCGCTGCTCGCGCGGCGGCCGGTCCTGCTCGTCGACGAGCCGACCAGCGCCCTGGATACCGACCGGGCCGCGGACGTGACCCGGACCCTGCACCGGGTCGCCCGCGACCGCATCGTGATCATGATCAGCCACCGGCCCGAGACGCTCGCCGACGTGGCCGAGCTGGTGTCACTCGCCGCACCTCCGCTCGACAGGAGCACCCCGTGAACTCCTCTCCCGCGCGCGCCTTCGGTGCCCTGCTGCCCGCACTGCGGCCGGAACGGCGCGGCATGGTCCGGAGCTACCTGGTCGGCACGGCCAGTGCCCTCGCGCTGACCGGGCTCTCGGTGGTGAGCGCATGGGCGGTCGGGCACGCCGTGATCGACCGCACGCTGCCCGGTCCCGCGCTGTGGATCGTCCTGATCGGACTGACTGTGGTGCGTACCGTGCTCACGTGGCACGAGATGGACGTCTCCCACGCCCTCGCCTACCGGGTCCTGGCACGCCTGCGCATGGCGCTGTTCGACGCCTACGCTCGCAGCGTGCCCGGCAGGCGCCGCGAGCACTCCGGACGCGCCGCGAGCGTGGCGATGGGCGACATCGAGCGGCTCGAGTTCTTCTACGCCCACACCGTCGCGCAGCTCGGCACGTCCGCCACCGTCCTGCTCACCTCGGTGATCACCGCGCTGGTGCTCCTGCCCGAGGCCGGACTGGTCCTGCTCGTCGGCAGCCTTCTCGTGGCCGGCAGCGCGTGGTACCGGGCACGCGCCATCCGGCACCTCGGTGCGGACGAACAACACGAACGCTCGGCCCTGTCCGCGCGGATCGTCGACGCGCTCGGCGCCCTGCGCGAGGTTCTCGCCTACAACCTCGCCTCCCGCGTCATCGACGACGCCGGCCACACCACCGCCCGGGCCACCACGATCACGCGGCGCCGTGAACTGCTGACCCAACAGGCCAACGCCGTCCGCGAGTTCCTCGTCACCGCGGTCGTCATCGGCGTGATCGCCACCAGCGGCATCGCCGCGGGGATGCTCTCCGACACCGAGCAGGCGCGACTGTCGCCCGCCGTGCTGCCCGCGCTGGTCGCGATCGCCCTCGCCGGTGTCTCGGCGGCCACCGACGCCACGACCACCCTCACGCAGCTGCACCCGCTGATCGCCAGCGCACAGCGCGTCGCGACCGGCCTGCACCGAGCCCCGGTCGTCACGGCACCCACAGCACCGCGACCGCTGCCCGACGGGCCGCTCGGGCTGCGCTTCGCCGACGTGTCGTTCTCCTATGAGGATCGACCTCCGACGCTGAACGGCTGGTCGGCCGAGATCGCCGCGGGCGAGCACGTCGGTGTGGCCGGTCCGTCCGGCTCGGGCAAGAGCACGATCATCGCCTTGGCCGCCCGGCTGCGGGATCCCGACTCAGGCGGCATCGAACTCGTCGGCGACGACGGCACGGGCATCCCGCTCACCGAACTCGACGACGTGTCCCTGCGCGCCGCCGTCGCCCTGGTCGACCAGGAAGCCACCCTGTTCCACGGGACCGTGCGCGACAACCTCGTCCGCGGCAGCGGCCCACGACGCGACGACGAGCTGACCGCGCTCCTCGATCGGGTCGGTGCCCGGTCCTGGGCCGGCCTCGACGACGAACTCGGGCAGGGCGGGCTCCGCCTGTCCGGCGGACAGCAAGCCCGCCTCTGCCTCGCCCGGGCGCTCGCCCGCGAACCCCGAATCCTGCTGGTCGACGAGATCACCGCGAGCCTCGACCCCGAGACCGAATACGCGATCTCCGACGTCATCGCCGACTACGACGGCACTGTGCTCGTCGCGTCACACCGCGCCGACACACTCGCCCGGCTCCACCGGGTGATCACGATCAGCTCCGGCGGTATCCGCCCGGCCACCCCCGCTGCCACGCCCTGATCAGGCCGGGTCGGCTCACTGCCCGTCCCACTCCATGGCCGCGAGCAGCGCCCGCGCCCGATCGTTCGGCGCGTAGACGACGCTGTGCCCGTCCCTGCGGGCGGTCACGAGATCGTCCGTGCGCAACCGCCGCAGGTGGTAGGACACCGTGGCGGGGCTGAGGCCGTGCCGGGCGGCGAGTTCGGAGGTTGACCGGGGCGTGGCCAGGTCGGCCAGCAACGCGATGCGCCGTGCGCCCAGTACCGGTGGCCCCAGCACCGGACCCGGTGGCGCCCACACCCGACCGCGCCCCCGGGCGGGATAGCCCAGCAGCACCCGTCCCGGGCTGCCGTGCCACCACGCGGGCCACGGCAGGAAGACCGACGGCGCCAAGACGACACCGGGCTCGGGCGCGAGCACCGCCTCGGCGGGGGTGTCCCTGGTCAGCCGCTGCCCGTCCCAGCACAGCGACGGGTGCAGCCCGCCGAGGATGCCGCCGAAACCCTCCCGGGCCGCCACAGCGGCACGGGCGCGCACGTCTTCGTCGAGGACCCGCTCGAGGGCGGGCCAGTCGTCGGCGAGCACGACGTCCCAGCTGTAGCGCAGTTGAGCCGCCGAGGTCTCCGCGACGGCCCGCTCGCCGCCGCTGTCGAGGACGGCGGTGACCGCGTGTGGCAGCACGGCGCCGAACGCCGCCCGCAGTTCCGTCCGGACGGTGTCGGCCGGGGTCCGGGCGACGCGGGCCAGCTCGGCCGCCACGGGCGAGTCGTACGTCTCCGGCCAGGGCACGAGGAAGTCCGGCACGTACGTCGGCCCGCCGTCCGGAGTGCCGGGCGCGCCGCCCAGCAGCGCGGACAGCAGCTCCATCCGGCGCGGATCGAGGCGGGAGCGCGTGCGGTCCACCCATGCCCGCGCGAACGGTGCCCTGGCCGGGTGGGTCAGCACTTCCAGCGCGCACGACAGCTCGGCCAGCCGCGACAGCGCAAACCGGGAACGCGCGAGCCGCCCCGGGCCGACGTGGAGCGTCAGCACGCGCACCCCCGGTGGGGATTCGACGCACGTCGAATCAGTCGCACCGAGACCACCCCGCCTGCTCCACTGCTGTTCACCTATCGCGACCGGGAACGGAGTGATCATCATGGCGCACCACGTGCGACGGCGCACCGTCGTGCTCGGAGGAATGGCGGCCGGGCTGGCCGCGGCCGGGGCGGCCAGCCCGGCGATCGCCGCGACGGCCGGGCACGGTGGCCCGGCGCCGACCGTAACGCGGCGACTCGGCGGCTTCGAGGTCGTCGCCCTGCTGGATGCCCACGGCCCGTTCTTCCTCACCATGGACGAGGCGTTCGACGGAGCCACCGAGCACGACTGGGACCGCGCGCGCCGGGTCGATCCCGGCGCCTTCGGTCCGGAGCGCACGTGGAACCTGGACTTCCGGTGTTTCGCCGTCCGCCTTCCGTCGGGCGGGTACGCGCTCGTGGACGCCGGGGTGGGACCGGAGGGCAGCCCCGCGTCGGCGTGGGCACCCGTGCCGGGCGAGCTGCCCCTGCGGCTGGCCGAGGCGGGGATCAGGTCGGGCGACGTCCGCATCGTCGTCCTCACCCACTTGCACGCCGACCACGCGGGCTGGTCGGTGTCCCCGGAGGGGATGCCGTACTTCCCGAATGCCCGCTACGTCGTGCAGCGGACGGAGATCAGCGCGCTCGAACGCAACGGCGACGAGACGATCCTGCCCTTCGTGGTGGAGCCTCTGCGGGACAGCGGGCAGCTCGACCCCGTCGGCGGCGGCGTGTGCCTGGCACGCACGGCACGGGGAGGACTGATGACGGTGCCGACCCCGGGTCACACGCCGGGCCACCAATCCGTGCTGGTGCGCGACCACGGCGAGCAAATCCTGATCACCGGTGACGTCCTCGTCCACGCCGTGCAGCTGGTCGCCCCGAACGTCGCCTACCGATTCGAGGCCGACCCCGCGCTCGCGCGGCGCACCCGCCGCGCGCTGCTCGACGCGGCGGGCGAGTGGCCGACGTGGCTGGCGACGGCACATCTCACCCGGCCGTTCCTGCGCGCCGAGTCCGGCGACCGCTGATGGAGAACCTCACTGATCCCGGTAGCGGTCCCGGATTTCGGGGAGCCGCCGAAAGCCTGCCGACCTGTAGGTGGTGACGGCACCGACGTTGGAACTCGGGGTGTACACGATCGCGCTCGACGCACCCAGCTCCCGCAGCGCGGCCGCCGCGGCGAGCGTGATCGCCCTGCCGTGGCCCCGGCCGCGGTGTTCCCGGTGCACGCCCATCGGCTCCAGCAACCCGGGCCTGCCCGGACCGGCCGACCACACGGTCACCACCGCCACCGCGACGTCCTGATCGTCGTACGCGACCAGGCACCGGGCGTCGGCGTACGGTGCTCCGGCCGCCATCGCATGCCAGCGTTCGTCCGTGAACGTCGAGCCGTCGAACGAGGCTCGCAGTACCGCGGCCCACACCGGCGCACACTCCGGCCCGGCCACCTCCATTCGCACGCCCGGGTCCGGCACGGGCTCCGTGAGGTCGCGGCGCAGCGGTGTCCACGGCTCGGCGTCGTCCCAGCCGTGCTGGGACAGCAGGTCGTGGAACAGCGTGCCCGTCGGCGCTTCGACGGCCACCTTCCCGGCGGGCAGGACTCCGCGCCGCGGCTCGGTCACATCCGCGACGAGCTGCCGCGCCAGCGCCTCCTCCCGCATCGCATCCGGCGCGATCGTCAGCCGCAACAGTGTGGGGCCGTCCAGCAGCCCGACGGCCAGAGTCCGGCCGTCTCGGCTCCACGTCCGGATCGCCGCGGCCGTCGCCTCGGCACCGAAGCGCCAGAACCACCCCAGATCACCCGGATGCAACTGCCACGGTGCCCCGTCGTCCTGCCACTCCCGCAGCACGGCCACGGTCTCGCTGAGCCCGGCCACTCCCGGTGTGGTCAATACGGTCGCCATGAACCGGATCCCACACCACCGCGCCCGCGGTGTGCATCCGGTTTTCAGTCCCCCGGTTCCGCCGGGCCCTGCCTGCGCTCGGCCAGGAACCGCTCGAAGTGCTCCGCCAGCTCGTCACCGCTGGGCATCTCGTCGGTGTCGGCGAGGAGATTGCTCTCCGGTCTCGCCTCCGCGTAGGCGTCGTACTGCCGCTCCAGCGCGCCGACCACGTCGGCGACCTCGTCACTGTCGTTGACCTGCCGGTCGATCTCCGCGTTGGTCTCGTCGGCGGCGTCGCGGAGGGTGGCCAGCGGCACCCGCAGGCCGGTGGCCTCGGTGACCACGTCGAACAACCGCAGCGCCGCCGCGGGGTAGCGCGACTGGGCCAGGTAGTGCGGGACGTGGGCGGCGAATCCCACCACGTCGTGTCCCGCCTGTCCCAGCCGGTACTCGAGCAGGGCCGCCGCGTTACCGGGCACTTCCACCTGGTTGAAGACGGCGCGGTCGCCGCGCACCAGTTCCGGACGGGTGCCGTGCGCGGTGATCCCGAGTGGCCGGGTGTGGGGCACCCCCATGGGAATGCCGTGGGCGTTGACCGACAACCGCACACCCCAGCGCTGGACGAGCCCGCGGACGGCGGCGACGAACGTCTCCCACTCGCGGTCCGGCTCGGGCCCGGTGAACAGCAGAAACGGCGTCCCGTCCGCGTCGTGGAGCAGGCGGACGACCAGCTCGGGCTCGTCGTAGTCGGCCCAGTGGTCGGCCACGAACGTCATAGCGGGGCGCCGCGAGCGGTAGTCGAGCAGCCGGTCCACGTCGAACCGGGCCACCACGGGGCCGTCGAACTCCGACAGCAGGTGCCCGCTGAGCGTGCCGCCCGCCGAACCCGCGTCGACGAAGCCCTCGAAGTGGTAGAGCAGCACCAGGTCCTCCGGCACACCTACCCCGGAGTCCAGGTCGTAGAGCTGCTCCGGATTGCGATCCACCGTGACCCTCCTGACTTCACCGCCACTGCCTGCACAGGGCGTAACGCTTGCTGACGCCAGTTCAATCCCATCACATCGCTCGTGGCCGCACCGCCGGGTGGCACATGGTGGAAGATGGGTCGGGTGCAGGTGCCTCATTCCGGACGAACGAACACGACAGCGCCGGTCGGGCTGGTCGGCGAGCACGTCGACAGCCTTGCCACCGTACTCGACCTCGTGCGTTCACAGACCGCGCGAACCAGGCCGGAGATCGGAAGGTTATCCGGGCTCGGGCGCACCGTCGTGACCCAGCGGGTGAACGAACTCACCGAATGCGGACTGCTGGAGGAAGGCTCGCTGGGGCCGTCGAGCGGTGGCCGCGCGCCGCGTGAACTGCGGTTCCGCGCGAGAGCGGGCGTGATCCTCGCGGCCGAGCTCGGCGCCACCAGCATCGGCGTCGGCGTCACCGACCTCGCGGGCACGGTACTGGCCGAGCACTCCGAGGCCACGGACATCGCGCGCGGACCCGACGCGGTGCTGGAGCGGGTGGAGGAGATCGCCGACGACCTGCTGGACCGGGTCCGCGCCGAGGCCGGCGACGCCGAACTCGCCGTGTGGGGTGCGGGGGTCGGCCTCCCGGGACCGGTGGAGTTCGCCACCGGGCGGCCCAGCGCACCGCCGATCATGCCGGGCTGGGACGGCTACCCGGTGCGTGACCGGCTCGCCCACCGCTACGACACGCCGGTGTGGGTCGACAACGAGGTCAACACGATGGCGCTCGGAGAACTCCGCGCGGGCTCGGCGCGGGGGCAGCGCGACCTGCTCTACGTCAAGATCGGCACCGGGATCGGCGCCGGGCTCGTCTCGGGAGGAACGCTGCACCGGGGCAGCCAGGGCTGCGCGGGCGACATCGGGCACGCCGCCGTCGCCGACGACACCGATGTCGTGTGCCGCTGTGGCAACACCGGCTGCCTGGAGGCGTACGCGGGCGGGGCGGCCCTGGCCCGGGACGGGCTGGCGGCGGCGCGGGAGGGCCGCAGCCACTTCCTCGCCGACGTACTCGCGAGCACCGGCACCGTCACGGCGGCCGACCTCTCCCGCGCCGCACAGAGCGGGGACCGGGTGGCCGTGGAGCTGCTGACCCGGGCGGGCCGCCTCATCGGCAACCTGCTGGCCACCCTGGTGAGCTTCTACAATCCCGCGCTGGTCATCATCGGCGGCGGCGTCGCGAACGCGGGTGATCTGCTGCTGGCCGCCGTGCGCGAGACCGTGTACCGGCGCTCGCTGCCGCTCGCGACCCGCGAACTGCGCATCACGCGCTCCACCCTCAGCGACCGGGCCGGACTCGTCGGGGCGGCGTTCATGGCCATCGACGAGCTGTTCACCCCGGAGCGGCTGGCGCGGTGGGTGGGCGGCGGCTCCCCCGCTGGCTCACCCGGGCTCGTGGAGGTCCCGCTGCGGGCGCCACTGCTGTGACCTCGCACAACAGCCAACCGACCGCGCCCGCCGCGTCACGCTCCGCAGTTCACGGGATACCAGGTAAACGAGGTTCGATCATGCCGGCGATTGTTTCGGCGACCTCACATGCCTCGTCCGTTTCGTCTTCACCTGGAATCGCTACATCCACCCGTGATTGCTCATCGAGTTTCAACGCCAAAGTACAGTCACCGAACTTCGGCTTCTTGGATATCACTGCGGGACGCTCGTTCACTTCAAGATTGACAAGTCCTGCACCAAGGTCTTTCACCGTGTCGACACTTTGAGCGTCCCGCACATTGACGGCGAATGTGAAACCATCGCCACCGTCAGCACCGCTCCTCTGCCAGTAGCACGATCTCGCACCACCGCCTTCGTCGTACTTTGGCTCAAAATTCCCAGCTTCAGCGAGATCTTCGGACGAAAGCAAGTCACACGGATCAATCGACGCGCTCACTGGCGCAGCCGAGGACAAGCCAGTCGTCGTTGTACCGCTCGAAGAAGTCGCCATGGGAGTTTTCGGTTGCGCGAATCCCTGCTCTCCACTCGCACAACCAGAGCAAATCAGTAGAGGAAGCACGCCAACCATGAAGAGTTGAGGTTGAAGTTTCCGAAGCATAAGCCCTCAATCACCCAGCCCGCAGAAGGATTCAAGTGGTGGAGCGTGATCGAATGAGACCATCTACGCCTTGAGAATTCCAATCTCGGTAATACTAGCGCCGCCCACAGTCGCACCGGCGCCCTGGCTCAGCTCATCAGGATCGGCCGTCATATACCCCGACAGGCCATCGTCGCGGAACCGTTCAGTTTCAAAGGGTACCGCCTCCAGGAGGAGCCCGGATGGGTGAGAACCCAACCCGGCCTCGGCCGCCCAACGGCCTGGGGTCGTGTCGGAGGAGTTGTGGGCTCGGATCGAACCGTTGGTGCGACATCGCCCAGTTCGTAGAGCTGGGCGACGCCACCCCACCAGTGTGGGGTTTGGCGAGGCACACCCGGCCACACATCCGAAAACCCGTCCATTCATCAGTCGCCGTGGCACCCGCGACACCAGCCTCATTTGCTGCGCCGACTCCCAAACCAATCCGGCAGGGACTCTCAGCCGGGTGAGGCTCGGCGGCGTGATCTCGCCGGTGGGCTTGCGGAAGACTTCCGAGAAAGCGACCTATTTGATCGTTCAATTGCATGGTGTGGTCGTGCTTCATTAATCTCACGTGACGACAAATGGGTTGTCTGGATACCCCACGGAGGACACACGCATGACCACGCCGTCGCAGTCCACGGCCGAAGAGACCGAAGAGCCCTCGCGGTCTCTCAGCACGGCCGCCGCACGGAATCTCGCGACCACCACCAAATCCGCCCCGCAGATGCAGGGCATCACCTCGCGCTGGCTCCTGAAGGTCCTCCCATGGGTGCAGACCGAAGGCGGCGTCTACCGCGTCAACCGCCGACTGACTTACACGGTCGGTGACGGCCGGATCGACTTCGAGCAGACCGGCGCGACCGTCCGCGTGCTCCCCCCGGAACTCGGGGAGCTGCCCATTCTGCGCGGCTTCGAGGACACGGAGGCCCTGTCGGCGCTGGCCGACGCCTTCACGCAGCACGACTTCGAGGCCGGTCAGGTGCTGGCCCGCGAGGGCGACGACATCCAGTACGTGCGCCTCATCGCCCACGGCAGGGTCCGCCGCACCCGCGCAGGCAAGTACGGAGAAGACCTGGTGCTGGAGACCGTCGCCGAGGGCGACCGGTTCGGCGAGGAGGCGCTGCTCGGTGAGCCCGCCACCTGGGACGCCACCGCCACCGCGGTGACCTCCGGAACCCTCCTGCAATTGCAGCGCGAAGACTTCGAGCGGCTGCTGGAGAACACGCCGTCGCTCCGCGCGCACGTCGCCGCCTTCCGGGCCCTGCCCGCGCAGGAGCAGAACAAGCAAGGAGAGGCCGACATCGCGCTGGCATCCGGCCACGTCGGCGAACCGACCCTGTCCGGCACCTTCGTCGACTACGAACTCAAGCCACGCGAGTACGAACTCTCAGTCGCGCAGACCGTGCTGCGGGTCCACACCCGTGTCGCCGACCTGTACAACAAGCCGATGAACCAGACCGAAGAGCAGCTGCGGCTCGCGGTCGAGGCACTGCGCGAGCGACAGGAGCACGAGCTCGTCAACAACCGCGAGTTCGGTCTGCTGCACAACGCCGAGTACAAACAGCGCATCCGTACCCACGCGGGCCCACCAACTCCGGACGATTTGGACGAGCTGCTGTCCCGGCGCCGCAACACCCGCGTGATGCTGGCCCACCCGAAGGCCATCGCCGCCATCGGCCGTGAGCTGAACCACCGCGGACTGTACCCGGCGAACGCCGACTTCAACGGCGAGTCGGTACCGGCATGGCGCGGTGTGCCGATCCTCCCGTGCAACAAAATCCCGGTGACCCCGCAGGGCACTTCCTCAGTCATCGCGATGCGACTGGGAGAAGACAACCAGGGGGTCATCGGTCTGCACCAGACCGGCATCCCGGACGAGATCGAGCCCGGCCTCAACGCCCGCTTCATGGGCATCGACGACAAGGCCGTCATCTCCTACCTGGTGTCCACCTACTACTCGGCCGCCGTACTGGTCCCGGACGCGCTCGGCATCCTTGAGGATGTCGAGGTCTACCACCGCCGCAACTGACCGGAGGGCGACGAGAGAATGGCCAAGCCCTTCGAGCTGCCCACGTTCTACGAGCCGTACCCGGCCCGCCTGAGCCCCCATCTGGAGACGGCCCGCACGCACGCGCGGGCCTGGGCCTCAAGCATGGGCATGCTCGAGGGCTCGGGCATCTGGGACACCGCCGCCTTCGACGCACACGACTACGCCCTGCTGTGCGCCTACACCCACCCGGACACCTCCGCCGAGCGGCTGGCGACCGTGACCGATTGGTACGTGTGGGTGTTCTTCTTCGACGACCACTTCCTGGAGAAGTACAAGTACACCCGCGACACCGCCGCTGCGCAGGAACACCTGCAGCGGCTGCGGGCCTTCATGCCGGCCGCCCCCTCCGCTCCCACGCCGGAGCCGCGCGATCCGGTGGAAACGGGTCTCGCGGATCTGTGGCGACGCACCGTGCCCGTCATGACGGACGACTGGAGGCAGAGGTTCACCGAGGCCACGCTCGCCCTGCTGGACGAGTCGATGTGGGAACTGTCCAACATCGAGAGCGGCCGGATCTCCAACCCGCTGGAGTACATCGAGATGCGCCGCAAGGTCGGCGGCGCCCCCTGGTCAGCCGGACTCGTGGAGTACGCGGCGCACGCCGAAGTGCCCGCACGGGTGGCGTCGTCCCGGCCACTGCTGGTGCTGCGCGACACGTTCTCCGACGCCGTCCACCTGCGCAACGACCTCTTCTCCTACCAACGAGAAGTGGAGGAAGAGGGCGAACTGTCAAACGGCGTACTCGTGTTCGAGACGTTCCTCGAGTGCACCACGCAGGAGGCCGCGGACAGAGTCAACGACCTGCTCACCGCCCGCCTCCACCAGTTCGAACACACGGCGCTCACCGAGGTACCGCCGCTGTGCGCCGAGCACGGACTCACACTCGACGAGCAAACGCGGATCGCCGCCTACGCCAAGGGGCTGCAGGACTGGCAGTCCGGCGGTCACGAATGGCACCGCCGGTCCAGTCGCTACATGCGCGAGTCCGGTCCCGCCCCGGACACCGATTCCCGGCTGCCGAGCCGCCCCACCGGCCTCGGCACCAGCGCGGCCCGCCTGGCGGGATCGTACGCGCACACCATGCCGCAACGGCTGCGCAGCTTCACTCACGTGCAGCAGCCCGCGGGCGGCCTGCCGGAGCCGGACCCACGCATGCCGTACACGGCACGCTGCTCCCCGCACCTGGACGCCTCCCGGGAGACACTCGTCACCTGGTGCCACAAGTTCGGGGTCACCGCGGAAGGTGTGTGGGACGAGAGGAAGCTGCGGGCGGCGGACCTTCCGCTGTGCGCGGCCGGCATCCGCCCGGACGCCACGCCGGATGGTCTCGACCTGACCTCGGGCTGGCTGGCGTGGGGCACGTACGGCGACGACTACTACCCGCTCGTCTTCGGGCGCACCGGCAACCTGGCCGCGGCGAAGCGCTACACCGACGGTCTGGCGGACTTCATGCCGGTGGACATGGGACCACCGCCGCGGCAGGCGGACACGGCGATGGAACGATCGCTTTTCGACCTGTGGGTGCGCACGGCGTCGCCGATGACGCGGGGGGCCCGGGTCACGTTCCGGCAGACCATCGTCGACATGACGCACTCCTGGGTGTGGGAACTGGGCAACGCGCTGCAGCGCCGGATTCCCGAGCCTGTGGACTACATCGAGATGCGCCGCAAGACCTTCGGCGCCGACCTCACGATGAGCCTGTCACGCATCGGACACGGCGGGGTCGTTCCCGAGGAGGTGTACCGCTCCCGTCCGGTGCAGGCACTGGAACACTCGGCAGCGGACTGGGCCGGCCTGATCAACGACGTGTTCTCGTTCCGCAAAGAGATCGAGTTTGAGGGCGAGATCCACAATGCGGTGCTGGTCGTGCAACGGTTCCTGGACTGTACGCAGGCCCAGGCCCGCCGTATTGTCGATGACCTGATCGACGGCCGCATGCGGGAGTTCCAGCACGTCCTCGCCGTGCAGGTCCCGGCCCTGTGCGACGACCTGGACCTGCCGCAGCAGGTCCGCGCGGCCCTCGACGGGTACGCAAGGGACCTGCAGAACTGGATGTCCGGCATCCTCGTGTGGCACCGCGGCTGTGGCCGCTACGACGAGAACGAACTGCGCCGCGACATGGGCGGCCTGGGCACCGCGGTGACGCGGGCGCGGGTGGGCGCGCTGGGCGTCTGACAGGACACGGGCCGGGAGCCTGCCAGGCACACCGTGGAGCAGGCCCCCGGCCCCTTTCGGAGAGGGTGGCAGCGAGACAAGTACCCGCGCTCGCCACCTCTGCCCACGACCGGCACTGGGTTCCCGGAGGCTGTTGACCCGCTGGTAACGCCGCACCGACATCCACCACGGCCTGATCACCCACGGCGCCAGTCTGGGGGCCTCTAACGCTTCTTCGGCGGCCGCTTCTCCCTGACCCGGACGTTGATCCGGACCGGGGTGCCCGTGAAGCCGAACCGCTCGCGGAACTTGCGCTCGACGAACCGGCGGTACCCCGCTTCGAGAAAGCCCGTGCTGAACAGCACGAGCGTCGGCGGCCGGACACCGGCCTGGGTCGCGAACAGCACCTTCGGCTGCTTGCCGCCGCGCACCGGCGGCGGAGTGGCGGCGATGAGCTCGGAGAGCCAGCTGTTGAGCTGTCCCGTGGGAACCCGCTGGTCCCACGAAGCCAGCGCCGTGCGCAACGCGGGGGCGAGCTTGCGCACCGCCCGGCCGGTCAGCGCCGAGACGTTGACCCGCTCGGCCCACGGCACCCGCACCAGGCCCCGGTCGATCTCGCGGTCGAGCTGGTGCCTGCGGTCCTCGTCGACCAGGTCCCATTTGTTGAACGCCAGCACGAGTGCCCGGCCCGACTCCGCGACCGACGTGACGACTCGCAGGTCCTGCTCCGAGAGCGGTTCGCTGGCGTCGAGCAGCACGATGGCCACCTCCGCCGCGTCGATGGCGGTCCGGGTGCGCAGGGAGGCGTAGTACTCGGCGCCGCTGGCGGTCTGCACACGCTTGCGCAGCCCCGCCGTGTCGACGAAGCGCCACAGCTGTTCGTCGAGTTCCACCATCGAGTCCACCGGGTCGACCGTGGTGCCCGCGACGGAGTCCACGACGGCACGCTGCTCGCCGGTGAGCTTGTTCAGCAGGCTCGACTTGCCGACGTTCGGCTTCCCGACGAGCGCGACACGCCGGGGGCCCGCCGCGACGTGGTCGCGCTCCCTCGGCGCCTCCGGCAGCGCGTCGACCATGGCGTCGAGCAGGTCACCGGAGCTGCGCCCGTGCAGTGCGCTCACGGGCCTCGGCTCGCCGAGCCCCAGCGACCACAGCGAAGCCGTCTCCGCGAGCAACCGCTCGTCGTCGACCTTGTTGGCCGCCAGCAGCACCGGTCGCTTCGAGCGACGCAGCACCTTCGCGACCGCCTCTTCGGTGGCGGTCGCTCCGACGGTGGCGTCCACCACCAGGAGGACGACGTCGGCGGCCGACATGGCCAGCTCCGCCTGAGCCGCGACCGAGCCCTGCAGGCCCGAGGCGTTCGGTTCCCACCCGCCGGTGTCGACGAGGGTGAAGCGGCGTCCGCGCCAGGTGGCGTCGTAGGCGATGCGGTCCCGGGTCACCCCCGGTGTGTCCTGCACGACCGCTTCGCGGCGGCCCAGGATGCGGTTCACCAGCGTGGACTTGCCGACGTTCGGCCTGCCCACGACCGCGACGACCGGCTGGGGCGGCTCGCCCTGCTCGGTGGTCGACTCCTCGGCCGCGGCAGCGTCGAGCCGGAGGAACTCCGCCTCGTCGGACCAGGTGCCGTCCAGTTCGGTCATGCGTGTCTCTTCCCTAGTTCTGTCCAGTACGCCGAGGATCGTCCCTCGGTGCGGTCTCGGTCATCACCCGTGCGGTGGTGTGCTCCGCCGGGATCGCCGGTCGTCGTCGACGGCGCGGACCAGCGTCGCCAGCGAGTCGCGGACCCGTTCGGTGGCCAGCGCCAGACCGGTGCGACCCGGCCCGACGTCGAGCGCGAACGGCTCGCCGACCACGATGTCCACCACGGGCCGCAGCCGCCGCCGCGACCCGGGCGGGCGCAGCGTGCCGCGCACCGCCACGGGCAGCACCACCGCGCCGCCGGCCCGCACCAGCCAGGCCGCGCCGCGTTGCGCGTCGGTCACCTCGCCCGTTCCGCGGGTTCCCTCGGGAAACACCGCGACGAGGCCGCCGTCGCGCAGGACGCGGGTGGCGGCGGCCAGCGCCGTCCGGTCGGGTGCCCCGCGCCGCACCGGGATCTGGCCGATCCGGCGCAGTCCCCAGCCCGCCGCGCCGGTGTACATCTCCTCCTTCACGAGGAACACCGCCCGCCTCGGCAACATTCCGAAGATCAGTTGCGGTTCGATCATCGTGCTGTGGTTGGCCACGAGCACCACCGGCCCGGTGCGCGGCACCCGGTCCAGGCCCCGGACGCGAAGGCGGTACGCGGGCCGGTAGAGCACCCTCCCGATCACCCGGCCCACCTCGTGCAGCCACGGCACCGCCCCGGGCGGCAGCCCGGTGGAACCGGTCATCGCCGGGTCTCCGCGACCTCGCCACCGAGCAGGCCGCGCCCCTCCGCCAGTTCGGTGAGCTTCGCCGTGACCTCCTCGACGGTCAGCTCCGAGGTGTCGAGCAGGACCGCGTCGTCGGCCGCCCGCAGCGGCGAGACGGCCCTGGTCGAGTCGAGCCGGTCGCGCCGCTCCACGGACTCCCTGGCCGTGCCGGGCGAGGACTGCCTGCCCTCCGCCGCGTCCTGTGCGCTGCGCCGCCGTGCCCGGACGTCGGCCGAGGCGGTGAGGAAGACCTTGAGCGGTGCGTCGGGAGCCACCACCGTCCCGATGTCCCGGCCGTCCACCACGACGCCGCCCGCCGACTCCACGGCCTCGCGGATGAGCTTGCGCTGTTCGGCGACGAGCAGCTCCCGGACCTGCGGCACCGCCGACACCGCGGACACCGCGCGGTTGACCTCCTCGGTCCGGATCTGCGCGCTGACGTCGGCGCCGTCGAGGCGCGCCGTCGGCGCCGCCGGGTCGGTGCCCACGCCGATGCCCGCACGCCGTACCAGGGCCGCCACGGCCGTCTCGTCGTCCTCGGCGACTCCGGCCCGCAGCACCGCGAGGGTCGCCACCCGGTACATCGCGCCGGTGTCGAGATACCCGGCGCCCAATCCGCTCGCCAGCCGCCGCGCCGCGGTCGTCTTGCCCGTCCCGGACGGTCCGTCCAACGCCACCACGCCACACAGGGCTCGAACCACCGGGCCAACTCCTTGCCGTTCCATGATCGTTTCCAGCACACTCCGGATGTGTGCGCGTCTCATTGTGCCCGGTGGGGTGAACGGCCCCCGCTCACCGGTCCTGGGACTGGCTCCGGGGCGAGCGATAGCCCTCCCGGCGCAACCGCTCCCCCAGCTGGTCGCGCAGCAGTGTGGTGGGCTCCACCGCCCCGATCCGGTAGCCCGCCCTGCCGACGAGCTGGGACAATACGGGGGCGGTGACCACCTGCACCAGGGCGACCAGCACCAGCCCCATCGCGTCGATGAGGTTCAGCTGCAGGGCCGCGCCGCACAGCACCATGATGAGCCCGACGGTCTGCGGCTTGGTCGCGGCCTGGAGGCGGCTGAGCAGGTCGGGAAAGCGCAGCAGGCCGAACGCTCCGACGGCGCAGAACAGCGCCCCGCCGAGCAGCAGCACGCTGGAGACGATGTCACGCAGCATCAGCGGTGCTCCTTCCTGCCCTCGGTGAGCCGGACGACACTGAGCGTGCCGACGAAGCCCAGCAGTGCCGTGCTCACGAGGATCGGCACGGTGAGCACGGAGTCGGTCATCGCCATGTTGACGGCGAACCCCGCGACGATGAGCACGACCAGTACGTCGAGTGCCATCGCCCGGTCGAGCACCCACGGTCCTTTCACCAGCCGCACCAGCGTGAGCAGCCCCGCGAGTGCGAGCACGGCCAGCGTGACGATGTAGACGACGGTCATCGGCGTCCCTCCCCCGCACTCACGCCGTCGCGGACGCGCAGCGCGGAACCGATCTCGTCGGCCGTTCCGAATGCCTTGACGACCCGGACCTGCATGTCCATGGCAGCACGCAGGTGCGTCTCCACCTCCGCGCCGTCCGGGCCCAGGACGTAGACGTAGAAGCAGCGCTGCGGGCGGTCGATGTGCAGCACGAACTTCCCGGGGCCCAGCGAGAGCATGTTGGCGGCCGAGGCCACGAGGAAGTCGCGGTCCACCAGGATCGGGACCTCCACGATGACGGCCTTGGTCCTCGGCCCCGACCGGGCGGCGTCCCACCCGACGCGCAGCCCCGAGCTGACCAGGTCCCAACCCAGGTAGGCCCACAGTGCCAGCAGCCGGTGCGGGCGCACGAACAGCGGCGAGCGCACCGGCCGGAACGGGAACAGCAGGAGCACCACCGCCGTGACCAGCACGCCCGAGACCAGCACGAGCGGCTCGACCGACCGCCACAGCAGCAGCCAGACCGCGAACAGCCAGGCCGCCAGCAGCGGGGAGTAACGCCGCAGGGCGTCCGGGACTCCGGTGTTCATCGGGACACCCCTTCCGGCAGCACCACGGTGCGGTACTGGTCACCGTCGAGCAGGTCCTCGGCGGCCCGCTCGCTCATGGTGGCCAGCGGCCCCGCGATGAGGCTGATCACCACACCGGCCACCACGAGCAGGCTGGACGCGACCACCATCGGCATGCTGCTGTGCCCGGTGCCCACGGTGACCTCGTCGGTCGGATCGGCGTCCGGGAACGGCTCGCGTTCGGCGCCCCAGAACGCACCGACCCACACCCTCGTCATGGCGTAGAGGGTCAGGAAGCTGGTCAGCACGGCCGCGCCGGTGGCGGCGTAGGCCCACACCGTGGCGCTCTCGGCACCGGCACGGAACAGCGTGATCTTGGCGATGAACCCGGAGAACGGCGGAATGCCCGCGAGGTTCAGCGCCGGGACCGCGAACAGCACCGCCACCAGCGGGGCACTGCGGGCGACACCCGACATCTCGCGCATCGAGACCGTCCCGGTCCGCCGCGTCAGCAGACCGCTCACCAGAAAGAGCGCGGCCTGCACGGTGATGTGGTGGACCACGTAGAGGATGGCTCCCGTCACGCCGACCACCGTGGCCATGCCGAGCCCGAAGAGCATGAAGCCGATGTGGCTGACCAGCAGGAAGGACAGCAGCCGGTTGACGTCCTCCTGCGCGATGGCCCCGAGCGCCCCGACGATCATGGTGAGGATCGAGACCACGAGCAGGACGTTCCACACCGTGTCGTTCTGGAAGATCAGCGTGTGGGTGCGGATCAGCACGTACACGCCGACCTTCGTCAGCAGACCCGCGAACACCGCCGTGATCGGCGCGGGGGCCGTGGGGTAGCTGTCGGGTAGCCAGAAGTGCAGCGGGACGAGCGCGGCCTTGATGCCGAACACGACCGTGGCCAGCAGGGCGATGCTGGTCTGTATCCCCGGAGCCAGGTCGCGGAAGGCCAGCGAGAGCTCGGCCAGGTTGATCGTGCCCGTCGCGGCGTAGACCAGTGCGATGAGCGTGATGAACAGCAGCGACGAGGTGAGGCTGACGATCACGTACGTCATGGCCGCCCTGACCCGGCGCGCGGAGGTCCGGCGCGTGATCAGCACGTACGACGCCGACAGCATGATCTCGAACGCGACGAACAGGTTGAACAGGTCGCCGGTGATGTAGGCCAGCGACACTCCCGCGCAGAGCACCAGGTACGCGGGCTGGAAGGTGGTCGACACCGTCTCGCGGCCGTAGTCGGTGACGCGCTGGCCGATCGAGAACACCAGCACCGCGAGGGTGACCACGGCCGACACGAGCAGCAGCAGCGCCGCGAGCCGGTCGGCGACCAGTGTGATCCCGAAGGGCGCGGCGTAGCCCCCGAGTTGCAGCACGATCGGGCCCTCGGTGTCGGTGTGGTGGACCAGCACCGAGGCGATGACGACGACCACGCTGAGGACGGTGAGAGCGAGGACCCGCTGGAGGTCGGGCCTGCGGCCGAGGATCAGGGACAGCGCGGCCCCCAGCAGGGGCAGTAGGACGGGCAGCGCGATCAGGACGGTCACCGGGCGACCTCCCGGGGCGTCGCGGGCGCGTCCTCGGCGGCTTCGGCGGCCTCTCCCGGCGACGCCACCTCGACGGTGTCCGGCGCCGAGGTCTCCTCCACGGCGCGGGCCTCCCTGACGGCGACTCTGCGGTCCTCGACGTCGTCCTGGACCTCGTCGTGGCCGATCAGCACCCAGGACCGGAACGACAGCGCCAGCAGGAAGGTGGTGAGCGCGAAGGTGATGACGATCGCGGTCAGCGCCAGTGCCTGGGGAAGCGGATCCACCATCAGCTCGGCGACCGCGGTGCCCACGAAGGTCGGCTGGCCCGGCGGCCCTCCCGCGACCTGGAGGAACAGGTTCGCCCCGTGCCCCAGGATGGTGATTCCGATGATCACTCGCATCAGCGAGCGCTGCATGAGCAGGTAGAACCCCACCGTGTACAGCCCGGCGATCGCGACCGCCATCGTCAGGTTGATCGTCACGAGGCGTCCCCCGGCTGGTCGTTCAGTTCACTCTCCAGTTCGCCGAGCTGGATGCCCTCGCCCAGCGTGCGCAGCAGGTTGAGCACCACACCGACGATGAGCAGGAAGACGCCGACGTCGAAGGCCAGGCTCGACGCGATCTTCACGCTCCCCAGCAGCGGCACCTCGACCGTCCACACCGCACTGGACAGCACGGGCAGGCCGAAGAAGGTCGGCACGAGAGCGCTGGCCACCACCACGACGAGTCCACTGCCGATCACGACGGGCGGCTGCACCCAGGAATCGCGCGAGCCCGTCACGGACCCGCCCGCGACGTAGCGCAGGACGAAGGCCAGCCCGGCCACCAGTCCCGCGCTGAACCCCCCGCCCGCCCTCGTGTGACCGGCGAACAACAGGTAGATCGCCAGCAGCAGGACCGTGGGAAAGACGATGCGCAGGCACACCTCCAGCAGCAGCGAGCGCGGCCACCGTGTCTGCGCGCTCTCGCGCATCAACCAGTGCTCGTGCGGCCGGTCGCAGGTGTCCCACCAGCGCTGGGCGGGCTCGACGCCGCGAGTGGTCATGACGTCGCACCCTCCTGCCGCGTTCCGGTCGTGGCGATACCGGGGTCCTCCGGTTCCGCTCCGTCCGGCACCGTGGCGAGTTCGTCGTCGCCCCGGCGGGGTTGCCGGGAGGCCGCGAGGATCAGGCTCGCCGCCCCGATGGCCGCGACCGCCAGGACCACGACCTCCCCGAGCGTGTCGAACGCCCTGAAGTCGACGATGATGGCGTTGACGACGTTGGTGGCCCCCGCCTCGGACTCCGCCCTGGCGATGTACTCGTGACTGGTCTGCGGCAGCCCGTCCCGCGAACCCGACACCAGCACCGCCAGCGTCGCGACGACGATGCCACCCATCGCGGCGATCCCCGCCTTGATCCAGCGCACCGCGGGCAGCCGGGGACGGCCGTGACTGAACCGCGACGGGAACCGGCGGAGCACGAACACGAAGACCACGAGCGTGAGCGACTCGACGAGGAACTGCGCCAGTGCGAGGTCCACTCCACCCTCGACGACGAACAGCGCGCCGATCGAGTAACCGACGAGCCCGGTGAGCAACACGGCGGTGAGCCTGCGGCGGGCGAGCACCGCCGTCACCGCCCCGGCCAGCATGAGCGACACCAGCACGGGCTGGGTCCACGAGTCGGCGAACCGCAGGTTCGACGGCCAGTGCAGGCCCGGCAGCAGTCCCAGCGCGGGTACCACGGCGGTCGTGACGACGATGACACCGAGGTACACGGGCAGGGAACCGACCTGCAACCGACCGGTCAACCACCGCGCCGTGCGGTCCAGCCCGCCGATGGCCGCGTGGTAGGTCGGCTCGGCCTGCAGCGCCGTGGGCACCCGGCCCGCGAGTGTGCGGAACACCCAGCCAGCCCGGTACGCCGCGTACCCGCCCAGCAGCACCAGCGCCGACAGGCCCAGCGTCGGCGTCAGACCGTGCCACAGCGCGAGGTGGTACCGCACGCCCTCGCTCGGATAGGCAGCCGCGTAGCGGCCGGCCAGTACCTCGACCGCTCCCGGGACGACGCCGAGGACCAGGCTCGCGAGCGCGGGAACCAGCGCGGGAGCGACGAACCGCGCACCGGGCCGCTCGACTTCCAGCGGGGGCAGGTCCGCCCGCGTGCCGAACGCGCCCACGAGGAACCGGAGGCTGTACGCCACGGTGAGCCCCGAACCCACCACCAGCCCGATCAGCACCACCACATCGACGGTGCCGCCGAGAACCCCGCCGCGCAGGTACGCCTCCAGCGCCGCTTCCTTGCCGACGAATCCCAGCAGCGGTGGCACACCGGCCATCGAGGCCAGCGCGAGCGCGGCCACCCCGGCCAGTACCGGCCAGCGGCGTCCCAGCCCGGACAGTTCCCGCACGTCGCGCGTGCCCGCGCGCTTGTCGATGATGCCGGTGACGAGGAACAGCGTGGACTTGAACAGACCGTGGGCGAGAATGAGCGTGGCACCGGCCAGTGCCGAGACGAAACCGCCCGAACCGACCAGCACGGTCAGAAAGCCCAGCTGGCTCACCGTGCCGAACGCGAGCAGCGTCTTGAGGTCGTTCTGCCGCAGGGCCCGCAACGCGCCCAGGATCATCGTCCAGAGCCCGAACCCGACGACCGGAATCCACCACGCCGGAAACGACGAGAATCCCGGCGCGAATCGCGCGACCAGGTACACCCCGGCCTTCACCATCGCCGCCGCGTGCAGGTAGGCGCTCACCGGAGTGGGGGCGACCATCGCGGCGGGCAGCCAGAAGTGGAACGGGAACTGGGCCGACTTCGTGAACGCCCCCGCGAGCAGCAGGATCACGGCCACGCTCACCAGCGCCCCGCCGGGCGGCGGGTCGGCCACGATCTCGGAGATCCGCACGGTGCCCGCGGCGGTGGCGAGCAGGATCAGCCCCAGCAGCATCGCCAGCCCGCCCCCGGCCGTCACCAGCAACGCCTCGGTGGCCGACCGCCTGGCCTTCCTCGTCCTGCCGTCCCCGCCCACGAGCAGGAAGGAGCACACGGTGGTCAGTTCCCAGAACAGGTAGAACGAGAAGACGTCGTCGACCAGAACGAGCCCCAGCATCGCCCCGGCGAACGCGACGAGCAGCGCGGCGTTGCGCCCGATATTCGGGTCGTCCGGCTTGGCATAGCACCCGTAGTAGAAAAGCACGAGCGCGCCGATTCCGGAGACCAGCAATGCCAGCAGAACCGAGAGCGCGTCGATTCGCAGGCTGATTCCGAGATCGATGGCGGGCGCCCAGGCGACGTATTCCTGGGTCAGTTCACCGCCGAAGGCTCCTCCGGAGAAGAAGACCAGCAGGACGACCAGCGCCACGGCGGACAGCACACCGCCGACCACGAAGGCGACGCGCCCCCATCTCTGCGCCACCGAGGGCAACACCAGCGCGAGGGCGAAATGGGCCAGAATCGCCGCGAGCATAGGTGTCACCGCCGTGTCAGGTCCAAGCATCGTTGTCGGGCTCGACCGGGGAGTTCACCGCATCCAGCGAATCAACATCATGTAACCCCGTGCGTGGTTCCATCCTACAGAGCGGCCTTTCGGCATCGCAGGGCAAATGATCGATGTGGCGCGTGATGATCTTCTCAGTCTCCCGGCGCCGATTCCGTAGTAAAGTCGATAATTCGCTCTCGCGCCCGGCGGGGCCGCCGCACGGTCCCTCGGCGGTCACCCGCCCGCCCGCGTGGGTTACCGTTGACCCCGTGAACGTCGACGTAACCCCCCTGCCGGGAATCGGCGTCCGGAAGGACTTCGGCCTGGCCAACGGCCGGCGGGTGGGCGTGGTCACCCACCGCGACGGCACGATCGAGCTGATCGTGTCCAAGTCCGAGGACCCCGACGCCTGCCTGGCCTCGCTGCCGCTGCGCGCCGAGGAGGCCGCCACCCTGGCCAACCTGCTGGGCGCCCCGCAACTGGTGGCGCAGCTGATCGAGGAGCACCGCGACGTGCCCGGCATCAGCACCAGACCGCTGGGGATCAAGGCACCGTCGCCGTTCGACGGCCGCACCCTCGGCGAGACCGCTCTGCGCAGCCGCACCGGCGTGTCGGTGGTCGCGGTCATGCGCGCGGGCCAGGTGCATCCCTCGCCCGCACCCGACTTCCTGCTCACCGGCGGGGACGTTCTCGTCGCCGTCGGCACCTCCGAAGGGCTCGACGAGGCCGCCAAGATCCTGCACCACGGCTGAGGCACCCGCGTGGACCACACCGCACTGTCGCTGCTCGAACTCGGCGCTGTGTTCTTCGGCCTTGGCGTGCTGGGCAGGCTCGCGGGGCGCATCGGGCTCTCCCCGATCCCGCTGTATCTGCTGGGCGGGCTCGCTTTCGGCCACGGCGGGGTGTTCCCGCTGGGCGACATCAGTGGCTTCACGACGCTGGCGAGCGAGATCGGTGTCGTGCTGCTCCTGCTCACGCTCGGCCTGGAGTACACGGCGGACGAGCTGTTCACGGGCCTGCGACGGTCGTGGATGGCCGGGCTGCTCGACATCGTCCTCAACGCGGCGCCCGGTGCGGCCGTCGCGCTGATCCTGGGCTGGGGCCCGCTCGGAGCGCTGGCGCTGGGCGGCATCACCTACATCTCGTCGTCGGGGATCATCGCGAAGGTGCTCGGGGACCTGGGCAGGCTCGGCAACCGGGAGACCCCGGTGGTGCTGTCGATCCTCGTGTTCGAGGACCTCGTCATGGCCGTGTACCTGCCGATCCTCACGGCGGTGCTGGCCGGAGTGAGTTTCGTGGGCGGCCTGACCGCGGTGGGCATCTCGCTGTCGGTGGTCTCGGTGGTGATGCTCGTCGCCCTGCGCTACGGCCGCTACGTCTCCGCCGTCGTCGACAGCGACGACCGCGAGGTCTTCCTGCTGAAGGTGCTCGGCGCGGCCCTGCTCGTGGCGGGGCTGGCCTCGGCCATGCAGGTCTCGGCCGCGGTGGGCGCCTTCCTGCTCGGGATCGCCATCTCGGGTTCGACGGCCGAGAACGCCACGAAGTTGCTGGAGCCGTTGCGCGACCTGTTCGCGGCCGTGTTCTTCGTGGTCTTCGGCCTCAACACCGATCCGCGCGCGATCCCACCCGTGCTGTTGTGGGCGCTGGTGCTGGCCGTGGTGACCACGGTGACGAAGGTCGTGACCGGCTGGTGGGCGGCCCGGCGAGCGGGGATCGGACCGATGGGCCGTGCCCGCGCGGGGGCGGCGCTGGTCGCGCGCGGCGAGTTCTCCATCGTCATCGCCGGGTTCGCCGTGGCCGCAGGCGCGGTCGAGGGGCAGCTCGCCGCGCTCGCGGCCACGTACGTGTTGCTGATGGCGATACTCGGCCCGATCGCGGCCCGGGTGGTCGAACCGGTGGCTCGGCGCGTGTCGCGGTCCCGGCCCCCCGCCGCGCCCGATCCCGCATCGCCATGATCAACTAAGCCGGACTTCACCCGGACGAGTACACATACTCGCTAAGGTGGGCGAGACCTGACCCCGTCGGAAAGGTGTTCGTCCGGTGCTCGCCTGGCTGTGCGTCTCACTCGGTGTCGCGTTCGGCACCTCGGTGTTGCCGGTCATGAGCGCCGAGTTGTTCGTCATCGGCCTGCTCACCAGCGATCCGACTCTGCCGTGGCTGGGGATCGGCGCGACCGTCGCGGTGGGTCAGGTCGCGGGCAAGCTGCTCTACTACCTGGCGGCCCGCGGCAGTATCCGCCTGCCGTCCGCGATGCATCGCGCCCAGCGCCGTGGCCGCGAGCCGAAGCCACCGTCACCGCGCCGGGAACGCTGGCGGCTGCGGACCAAGCGGCTGCGGATGCTGATCGAGGCGGTGCGCGAACGGTGCCACCGGCACCCGCACTGGATGACCACCACCTACGGCGTCAGCGCGGTGTTCGGCCTGCCGCCCTACATGGCGACGACCGTGCTCGCGGGGCTGGCCCGGATGCGGCTGTCGCTGTTTCTCACGGTCGGCCTGCTCGGCCGGTTCGTCCGGTTCAGCACGCTCGCGGCGGCACCGGCCGTGTTCGCCACCCTGTTCCGGGCCTGAAAGCGTGAACACTCACCGCGGCGGGTCGTCGGCCTCCAGGTCCACCGCGCGGCGCATGGTCGCGCGGGCCCGCTTGCGGTCACCGGCCACGTCGTAGGCGTACGCCAGCCGGTACCAGCGCCGCCAGTCGCCCGGTTCGGCCTCCACCTCGGCGCGGTACCGGTCGAACCACGCGTCGGCCGCGGCCCGGTCCACCCGGCCGGAAGGGCGACGCGGCAGGCCGGAGGTGTCGGGCAGCCCACCCTCCGCGTCGAGCCTGCGGGCCAGTCGCTGCACCGCGAGTCCCGACCGCCAGGTCGCCACCAGCAGCCACACACCCAGCAGCGGCAGGACCAGCACCGCGATCCCCAGTCCGACGGCGACCGGCTCGCCCACCCGCAACAGCTCGACCGCGCGGCCTCCCAGCAGCACGAGATAGACCGCCACCGCGGCGGTGGCCACGACGGCCAGCACGGGCGTGGCGACGGCTCTCACAGGTCGAGGACGTGTTCGAGCCCGACCGTCAGGCCGGGGCGGGACCGCACCGAGCGCACCCCGAGCAGCACTCCCGGCATGAACGACGTCCGGTGCAGCGAGTCGTGCCGGATGGTCAGCGTCTCCCCCTCGGAGCCGAACAGGATCTCCTCGTGGGCCACGAGCCCGGGCAGCCGCACCGAGTGAACCCGCACGCCGTCGACGTCGGCGCCACGCACTCCGTCGAGTTCGGACGTGGTGGCGTCCTCACCGGGTCCGCGGCCCGCCTCCGCCCGGGCCTCGGAGATCAGCCGCGCGGTGTGCGCCGCCGTGCCGGAGGGGGCGTCCGCCTTGCGGTTGTGGTGCAGCTCGACGACCTCGGCCGCGTCATAGTACCGGGCCGCCTGCTGCGCGAACCGCATGGCGAGCACGGCCCCGAGCGCGAAGTTGGGCGCCACGAGCACCCCGAGCCACGGTGCTTCGGCCAGCCAGTCGGTGAGGGTGCGGACACGCTCGTCGGTGAACCCGCTGGTCCCCACCACGGCGTGCAGGCCGTGGTCGACGGCGAAGCGCAGGTTGTCCATCACCGCGCCGGGGTGGGTGAAGTCGACCAGCACGTCGGCCGAGGACAGCGGTGTGCGGTCGTCACCGGCGTCCACCTCCGCGACCACCGTCATGTCCGGCGCGGCCGAGACGGCTCGCACGACCTCGGTGCCCATGCGGCCACGGGCGCCCAGCACCCCGACCTTGATCACAGTGTCGTCGTCCGCGGCGGCCCGCGTCATGCCATCACCTCGTGCAACTCGTCGGGGAGATCCTCGGTGTGAGCGTACGGCCCCACCACCGCGACCGCGGAGCGGCCACCGGGCCTGCGCAGCAGCGACCGGGCGAGTTCGGCCACGTCGTCGCCCGTCACGGCGTCGATGCGCGCGACCGTCTCGCCGACACTCTGGTACCGGCCGTAGTTCAGTTCGTTCTTCCCGAGGCGCACCATGCGCGAGGCGGTGTCCTCCAGCCCCAGCACCAGTCCGCCGCGCAGCTGGCCCTTCGCCCGCACGACCTCGGCGTCGGTCAACCCGTGCCGCGCGAGTTCGGTGAGCACCTCCCCCACCACGCCGGCCACCTCGCCGAGCCGGTCGGGCTGGCAGCCCACGTAGACGTCGACGTGCCCCGCGTCGGCATAGCCGGCCATCGACGAGTACACCTGGTAGGCCAGTCCCCGGCGTTCGCGGATCTCCTGGAACAGCCGGGAACTCAACCCGCCGCCCAGCGCGGCGTTGAGGACCGACAGCGTGTAGCGGCGTTCGTCGTGCCTGCCCGGGGCACGCACACCGAGCATGAGGTGGGCCTGCTCGGTGTCGTCCCGGTGCAGCGCGAGACGGGCCGCGCGGCCGAAGCGGGCCCTGCCCTTCCTGGGGGGACGCGGGGAACCCGAACCGGACAACCGGTCGCGCAACGCCGCGCGAACCAGCCTTACCACGGTCCGGTGCTCGACATTGCCGGACACCGCCAGCACCATCCGCTCGGGCCGGTACCGCCTGCGGTAGAAGCCCCGCAGCGCCGACGACGTCAGATCCGTCACGGACTGTTCCGTGCCCAGCACCGACCTGCCGAGCGGATGCCCCGGCATGATCGTTTCGACGAACATCTCCTGCAGCAGGTCCTCGGGGTCGTCGTCCCGCATGGCGATCTCCTCGAGCACCACGCGGCGTTCGGTGTCCACGTCGGCGTCCGCGCACGTGGCGTCGAAGACCACGTCGGTGATGAGATCCACCGCCAGGTCCAGGTTCTCGTCGAGCACCTGGGCGTAGAAGCAGGTGTGCTCCTTGGAGGTGAAGGCGTTCAGCTCACCGCCGACCGCGTCGACCTCCTCGGCGATCCGCGTCGCGTCCCGGCGAGCGGTCCCCTTGAACAGCAGGTGTTCGAGGTAGTGGGCCGCGCCCGCGACTGCGGGCTGCTCGTCCCGCGAGCCGATCCCGACCCACAGCCCCACGGCGGCGGACCGGACGCCGGGAACCGCCTCGGTGATCACCCGGAGCCCGCCGGGCAGCACCGTGCGCCGCACGAGCGCGCCGTCCGATCCGGAATCCAGGGTCCGCGTGGACCCGATGGGCTGCTCGTGTCCCGCAATCTGTCGCGCCATGACCTCGTCGACTCACCTCGCCCGAACGGCCCGTCTCCCCCGGTGCGGGCGGCGACGGGCCGTTCGGTGTCGTTCGTTGTGGTTGTGCGGTTGCCGGGTGTTACTCGATGTCGGCGGGGCCCGACGACGTGCCCTCGCCCGAGTCGGCCTGGTCGCCGCCCTTGTCGGCACCGCCCTTGTCGCCGCCCCGGTTGCGCCCGCCACGACGGGTGCGCTGACGCGGGCGGTCGGACCTGGCCGCCGCCTCGGACTCCTGCTCCGCGTCCGCGGCGGGCTGGTCACCGCTCGCCTGCTCCGGCTCGGGCGTGGCGGCCGGAGCCGCTTCGCCCTCACTTTCGTCCTTGACGACCACGAGGCTGATCTTGCCGCGGCTGTCGATGTCGGCGATCTCCACCCGCAGCTTGTCGCCGACGTTCACGACGTCCTCGACCTTCGACACGCGCTTGCCCTCGCCCAGCTTGGAGATGTGGACCAGGCCGTCCTTGCCGGGCAGCAGGGACACGAAGGCGCCGAACGCCGCCGTCTTGACCACCGTGCCGAGGAACCGCTCCCCGACCTTCGGCAGCTGCGGGTTGGCGATCGCGTTGATCTTGTCGATCGCGGCCTCGGCCGAGGGACCGTCGGCGGCTCCGACGTAGATCGTGCCGTCGTCCTCGATGGAGATGTCGGCGCCGGTCTCCTCGGTGATCGAGTTGATCATCTTGCCCTTCGGGCCGATGACCTCACCGATCTTGTCAACCGGCACCTTCACGCTGGTCACCCGCGGCGCGAACGGGCTCATGTCGTCCGGGTCGGCGATGGCCTCGGCCATCACGTCCAGGATGGTGAGCCGGGCGTCCCGCGCCTGGTTCAGCGCGGCGGCGAGGACGTCGGAAGGAATGCCGTCGAGCTTCGTGTCGAGCTGCAGCGCCGTGATGACGTCCTTGGTGCCCGCGACCTTGAAGTCCATGTCACCGAAGGCGTCCTCCGCGCCGAGGATGTCGGTGAGCGCGACGTAGCGCTTCTCGCCGTCGACCTCGTCGGACACCAGGCCCATCGCGATGCCCGCCACCGGGCCGCGCAGCGGCACACCGGCGTTGTAGAGGCTCATCGTGGACGCGCACACCGAGCCCATCGACGTCGAGCCGTTCGAGCCCAGCGCCTCGGAGACCTGCCGGATGGCGTACGGGAAGTCGTCGCGCTTCGGCACCACCGGCACCAGCGCGCGCTCGGCGAGCATGCCGTGGCCGATCTCGCGCCGCTTCGGCGTGCCGACCCGGCCGGTCTCCCCCGTCGAGAACGGCGGGAAGTTGTAGTGGTGCAGGTAGCGCTTGCGGGTCTCCGGGGCCAGCGTGTCGAGCTGCTGCTCCATGCGGAGCATGTTCAGCGTGGTGACGCCGAGGATCTGGGTCTCGCCGCGCTCGAACAGCGCCGATCCGTGGGCCCTCGGGATCACCGAGACCTCGGCGGCGAGCTGCCGGATGTCGGTGATCCCACGGCCGTCGATGCGCACCTTGTCCCGCAGGATGCGCTGCCGGATGAGCTGTTTGGTCAGCGAACGGAACGCGGCGCCGACCTCCTTGTCCCTGCCCTCGAAGGCCTCGCCCTCGCCGAGGCCGACGCGCTCCAGCACGGTGGCCTTGACCTCGTCGGTGGCGGTGTCGCGGTCCTGCTTGCCCGCGATGGTCAGCGCCTTCGTGAGGTCGTCGGTCGCGAGCGCCGCGACGGCGTCGTAGGCGTCCTGCTGGTACGCCGGGAACACCGGGAAGTCGCCGACGGGCTTCGCAGCCACGTCCATGAGCCGCTGCTGCGCCTCGCACAGCGCGCGGATGAACGGCTTGGCGGCGTCGAGACCCTCGGCGACGGTGGTCTCCGTGGGAGCCGTGGCACCCTCCGCCACCAGGTCCAGGGTGTTCTCGGTGCCCTCGGCCTCGACCATCATGATCGCGACGTCCTCGGGGCGCTCACCCACGATGCGGCCCGCGACGACCATGTTGAACGTGGCGCGCTCCAGCTGCGACCAGGTCGGGAACGCCACCCACTGGTCCTCGATGAGCGCGACCCGCACGCCACCGATGGGGCCGGAGAACGGCAGGCCGCCGATCTGGGTCGACGCCGACGCGGCGTTGATCGCCAGCACGTCGTACGGGTCGTCCGGGTGCAGGCTCTGCACGGTGATGACGACCTGGATCTCGTTGCGCAGTCCGTCGGCGAACGACGGGCGCAGCGGCCGGTCGATGAGCCGGCAGGTCAGCACGGCGTCCGTGGACGGACGGCCCTCGCGGCGGAAGAACGCGCCGGGGATGCGCCCCGCCGCGTACATGCGCTCCTCGACGTCCACCGTCAGCGGGAAGAAGTCGAAGTGTTCCTTGGGCTGCTTCGACGCCGTCGTCGCCGACAGCAGCATGGTCTCGTCGTCCAGGTAGGCGACCACGGAACCGGCCGCCTGCTTGGCGAGCCTGCCCGTCTCGAAGCGGACCGTACGGCTGCCGAAGCGCCCGTTGTCCAGGACGGCTTCCGTCTCGTGTACGGCCGGTGCGGCTGTGCCGCTGATGTCAGTCATTGCTGTTGTTACTCCTCGTACGTCCTGGGCGGACGCCTCCCCGCTCGTCGGGGCACGCGCGAGGCACGAGGCCGGTCATCGATCGAAGCCGACGGGTCTTGACCCGGCGGCCACTACCGAGGACCGGCTGCGGCGTCCTCGTGCGCAGGTGCGCTCGCCCATCATCTTGCTCTCTTTGTGCCGAGGGGGCGCGACCCTCGCCGGGTCACGCCCCCTCGGAGTCTGTCATCGACGCAGACCGAGTCGCTGGATCAGCGAACGGTACCGGGCGATGTCCACGCGCGTCAGGTAGTTGAGCAACCGGCGGCGGCGGCCGACCAGCAGCAACAGGCCACGACGCGAGTGGTGGTCCCCCTTGTGCATCTTCAGGTGCTCGGTGAGACCGGTGATCCGCTTCGTCAGCATGGCCACCTGGGCCTCGGGCGATCCCGTGTCGGACTCGTGCAGCCCGTACTCCGCGAGGATCGACTTCTTCTGGTCGGTGGTCAGCGCCACGCGTTCACTCCTTGTGATTGTGCCGTGTCGGGTCGAACGAGTACCGGCCACCACGGACCGCAGCCGGACTCCACCGTCCGAGCCTATCAGCCGCCCGAGGCCACCGCGCTCGCGCACAGTCAGCGCGGCACGTCGAGCCCTACCCGGTCCACCACGCCGTACCGCGGCCCGACCCCTGGCTCACCTGCGGGATCGCTGCGCAGCAGCACCACCTCCCGCGCCGTCCACGCCGGGCCCGCGAACGCGGTGAGTGAGCGCCGCCACCGCTCGATGGCCGCCTGCGCCGCCCGGTCCTCGCGGTGGGTCCCGCGCCGGGCGAGCGCCAGCGTGAGGTGGCCGACGTAGGGCCGGTCCCTGCACTCGGGCCGCGCCGCCTCGGCGAGCGCGGCCAGTCCCTCGCCACGAACCCCCAGCCAGAGCACTCCCCGAAACGATCCCGCGCCGGCCAGTCTCACCTCGGTGGCCGCCTGTCCCGACAGCCGCTCGCGCAGCCAGCGGCTACGGGGCTCCGGCGGTTCGTGACCGTAGAAACCGAGCGTGACGTGCCACTGCGCCGCCGCCGTCCACCGGAGCGCGGAGTCACCCTCGACCCGGTGCGACCGCAGCTCCCGGCGCAGCGCGGTCACCACCTCGGGCGGCGGGACGACGGCGCTGAACAGCTTCACCCGGTCCGGCACGCGGTCCAGTGTCCTCTCCCGGGCACTACTCGGTCTTGCCAGCCCTGCGCAACAGGTCGGCGATGGCCGGGAAGTCGGTGTCGAGCCGCTCGGCGGCCTCGAGCAGGTTCTCCTCCTCGGCGATCTCGCGCAGTGTTCCGAGCACCGTGGTCTCGTCGGGCCCGAGCCCGACGGGGAAGCTGTCCCGGTTCACCGTCGGACGGGACGCCTTCACGTCCTCCAACGCCGTACGGAGTGCCTCCTTGGTCCCCGCGGCCACGTCCGGGGTGAGCACCTTCCGTTCGAGCATGATCAACCGCGCCAGCACGACCGGATTGCCGATCTTCGCCCGGCGTCCGCTCATGACCTGACTCAACATGGGAGCGCTGATGCCCAGCACCTCAGCCAGATACGCCTGGGAGACGTCGAAGGCGACCACGAGTCTGCGTACCCGGTCCCCGAGTGGCTCGCCGTACCACTCGCGCTGCAGCGCGATGTTCCGCTGGACGATCTTGTGGTCATCCACGGTCGAGTTCCGCTCCCCTCCACGGCACCGACCGGCGGGGCACCGGCCCGTGTCCAGCATCTTGTCAGGCCCCGCGACGGACCGGGGCCGAATGGCCGAGACATTCGCAATCGCACCGTCCGGTGCGGCGGCTCACCGGCGCAGCAGCTCGCGGGTGCGCGCGACGTCGTCGTCGATCTGCGCGACGAGCCCCTCCGGGCTCTCGAAAGTGACCTGCCCGCGCAGCCGGGTCACGAAGTCGAGCGCCACCTGCTGCCCGTAGAGGTCGGCGTCCAGTTCGAGCACGAAGGCCTCGACGGTGCGCTCCCGGCCGGAGAACGTCGGGTTGGTGCCCACCGACACGGCGGCGGGCAGGCGCTCGTCCTCCCTGCCCTGCCGCACGAACCAGCACGTGTAGACGCCGTCGGCGGGCACGGCCGCGAACCGGGGCAGCGAAAGGTTCGCCGTGGGATAGCCGAGTTCACGGCCACGGCCGTCGCCGCGCACGACGATGCCCTCCAGCCGGTGCGGCCTGCCCAGTGCCTCGGCCGCCGCCACCACGTCGCCCGCGTCGATGCACGACCGGACGTAGGTCGACGAGTAGGTGATCTCGGTGGTGTCGCCGTCCTCGGGAACGGCGCGGCCCCGCAGCGTCGCCTCGTGCGCGGTGAAGCCGAACCGCCTGCCGAGTGCGCGCAGCGTCTCCACGGTGCCCGCGGCCTTATGGCCGAAGCGGAAGTTCTCGCCCACGATCACGGTCGCGGCATGCAGGTGGTCGACGAGGACCTCGTGGACGAACTCGTCGGGACTGAGCCGCGACAGCTCCGGTGTGAACGGCAGCACCGCGAACACGTCGACGCCGAGCTGTTCCACCAGATCGGCCTTGCGGGTCAGTGTGGTGAGCTGTGCGGGATGGCTGCCGGGACGCACCACCTCGGTCGGGTGCGGGTCGAACGTGAGCACCACGCTGGGCAGCCCCCGCTGCCGCGCGGTCCGCACGGTCTTCTCGATCAGCGCCTGGTGTCCCCTGTGGACGCCGTCGAACACGCCTATCGTCACCACGCACCGGCCCCAGTCGCCTGGCAGATCCGCCACACCACGCCATCGCTGCACGTGGTGCAGCGTAGCCGCCTGCCGGGGGATCACTCAGGCGGGATCGAGCACCACCACGGGGCGCGCGGTGCGCCCGGTGTCGTGCGCGAGCGCCAGCACGTGCCCGTCGGGGGCGAACACGCCGTAGGTTCCGCTGAGTCCCGCCGCCGGGACCCGCTGCCCGTGCCGGACGGCCTCCGCCACGAGTGCGTCGACGTCGGCGCGCGGGAACGCGGCGGCCACCGCCTCGCCCAGATCCAGCGACAGTCCGGGGTCACGTTCGACGTCGTCGAGGGAGCGCGCCTTCGCCAGCGTGAACGGGCCGACGGAGGTACGCCGCAACGCGGCCAGGTGACCGCCGGTCCCGAGTCCCGCCCCGAGGTCGCGCGCGAGCGCCCGCACGTAGGTGCCCGAGGAACAGTCGACCATGACGTCGAGTTCGACCCGTTCGCCCTCCCTGCGGGTGGCGAGCACGTCGAAGCGGTACACCGTCACGGGCCGGGCGGGCAGGTCGACGTCCTCGCCCGCCCGCACCCGGGCGTACGCCCGCTTGCCGTCGACCTTCACCGCGCTCACCGAGCTGGGCTTCTGCTCGATGTCCCCGGTGAGTGCGGCGATTCCCGCCGCGATGTCGGCGTCGGCCACCCCGGAGGCGTCGCCGCGGGTGAGCACGTCACCCTCGGCGTCGTCGGTGGTCGTCGCCGCGCCGAGAGCGATCGTGGCCAGGTAGGTCTTGCGGTCGAGCGCCAGATGCCCCAGCAGCTTCGTGGCGCGTTCCACGCCCAGCACGAGCACACCGGTGGCCATCGGGTCCAGCGTGCCCGCGTGCCCGATCCTGCGGGTGCGCAGGAACCGGCGGGTTTTCGCGACCACGTCGTGGGACGTCATCCCGGCGGGCTTGTCGACGATCAGCAGGCCGGGCGGAGGGGGTGGAGCGGGCACGCCCGCACTGTAGTCGCCGCGTCCCCGGCCGAGCGGGGCGGTGTCACACCGGCGACGGCGCGCGGTTCAGGCCGTGCCGCACGGGACCGTCCCAGCGGTGACGGCGCAGCCGCACCGGCACCGTCTCCCCCCTGGCCTCGGCGTCGAACACCGCGGCCCTGGCCCGAAGCCACCACACGCTCATGCGCCACCCGCCGAACGCGAGCATGACCACCATCGTCAGCAGCGCGACGCGGTAGTTGCCCCCCGTCGCCTCCAGCAGCAGCCCGATCACCAGGGCCGCCACCGTGGTGGCCACGAACCCGCCCACGTTCACGATGCCCGTCGCGGTGCCCACCCTCGGCAGCGGGTTGTAGTCGCGGGCGAGCGCGAAACCGATCGTGGAGAACGGCCCGCCCAGCGACAGCACCGTGAACGCGGGGATCAGCACCCCCACCGGTACCTGGCCCGGCCAGCTGAGCAACACCGTCCAGCTAAGCCCGACCGCCACCAGGTAGGTCACGACGAGCGGCATCCGCAGCTCCGGCCTGCGCCCGACGAACCCGCCGAGCAGCGGTCCGCCGAGCATCGCCCCGATGACGAACACCGCGAGCAGCGAACTCGCGGTGGTGGCCGGGTAGCCCTGGCCGTCCACGAGGAAC
Source organism: Saccharomonospora piscinae (assembly GCF_005862235.1). Lineage (GTDB taxonomy): Bacteria > Actinomycetota > Actinomycetes > Mycobacteriales > Pseudonocardiaceae > Saccharomonospora > Saccharomonospora piscinae. The sequence goes on from NZ_VCEK01000006.1 coordinate 59,082, forward strand.
GGCAGCCCCCACAGCAGGACCATGACGTTCTGGCTGAACGGGGCGGAGAAGTGCGTCCAGAAGCCCAGCCGGGTGCCCGGCACCCGCAGCGCCGTCCGCAGCTGGGTCACCACGTCCGAGGCCGACGCCGCCGGTCCCGCGGCCGTACGGGTGGCGGGGGTGTCGCGCACCCGCAGCGTCACCACCGCCGTGAACGCCAGTGTCACCAGCCCCGCGGCGAGAAACGTCGGGGTCCAGCCCGGTCCCGCGAGCAACAGGGTCAGCGGCAGCGTCGCGGCGAGGTTGCCGACGAAACCGAGCGCGCCGGTCAACGCGGTGACGAGCATGTACTGGCGGCCTGGGAAGTGGCTGGCGGCCAGGCGCAGCACCGACACGAAGGTGAGCGCGTCACCGAGCCCGAGCACACCCCGCGCCACGAGGGCGACCGCATAGGTGTGGGCGACGGCGAGCAGCACCTGCCCCAGGCCGAGGAAGACGAGGGCCACGGTGAGGACCCGGCGCGGGCCGAACCGGTCGACGAGCACTCCCGTCGGCACCTGCATCGCCGCGTAGACGCCGATCTGCAGGACGGTGAAGGTGGCCAGCGCGGTGGAGCCCACGCCGAAGCGCTCCGCGGCGTCGAGGCCCGCGACGCCGAGCGAGGTGCGGTGGAAGACGGCGAATGTGTAGACGGCGGCGGCGGTCAACCAGATCAGCCACGACCTCAGCGGCGCTGTGGTCGCGGTCGTGGCGGGTCGGGACGACACGAAGGCTTCCTCCCCAGGGGTGGTGTGTCGGTGGGCACGGACGGGCCGGGGCGCGACACTGGGCTCCCTTGGTTGTATCGCCTACGCATCTTCGATACTTACCCGTGACCTCGGTGTGCTTGGCCACAGTTCGCGCTCAGCCCGCGTGATCGCGCACGGCCCCCACCACGGCCCAGCGCCCGGAGCGCCACCGCACGAGCACGAACACCAGCCGCAGCACCATGAACAGCGTGAGCCCGGTCCAGATGCCGCTCAGCCCCCAGCCCAGCGCGAGCGACATCCAGATCAGCGGCAGATACCCGAGCACGGCGCTGCTCAGCGTGGCGTTGCGCAGGAAGGTCGCGTCGCCGGCGCCGAGCAGCACGCCGTCGAGCGCGAACACCAGCCCGGCCACGGGTTGCAGCGCCACGAAGAACCACCACGCGTGCGGCACGGCCGCCAGCACGCCCGCGTCACTGGTGAACAACTGGGGCAACACCGGAAACGCCAGTGCGAACAGGACTCCGAGCGCGCAGCCGAGAACCACGCCGTAGCGGACGATCTGCGCGGCGATCCCCCGCGCCCGCGGCGAATCCTTCGCCCCCAACGCCGCCCCCACGAGCGACTGCGCGGCGATGGCCACCGAGTCCAGCACCAGCGACAGGAAGATCCACAGCTGCCACACCACCTGATGAGCCCCGACCGCCTCCGTGGAGGTGCGGGCGGCCACCGTGGTCGCCGAGAGGAAGCACGCCTGGAAGGCCAGGCTGCGCAGCACCAGGTCCCGGCCGAGCCGCAACTGCGCCCACATCACCGCGGTGTCGGGCGCGCGGAGACTTCCTTCCCGCACGAGTGCCCGCAGGAAGAACCCGGCGGACACGGTCTGGGCCACCACGTTGGCGACCGCCGAACCTTCCAGCCCCCAGCCGACCGGATACACCAGGACGGGACACAGCGCGGCCGACAACGCGTTGCCCGCGAGGACGTACCGCAGTGGCCGGACGGCGTCCTGCACGCCGCGCATCCACCCGTTGCCCGCCATCGTCACGAGGATCATCGGCGTGCCGCACAGCGCGATGCGCAGCCACGACACGGTGGCCTCGGCGACGGCCGCGTCCCCCGACATGGCCCTGGCCACGGGACCGGCCAGCAGTTGTCCCGCCACCAGCACCACGACACCGACGGCGAGCGCGAGCCAGGTCGCCTGCACACCCTCGCCCACGGCGTCCGCGCGGCGGCCCGCGCCGTGCAGCCGCGCCGTGCGCGCGGTCGTGCCGTAGGACAGGAAGGTCAGCTGCGTGGAGACCAGCGACAGCAGGGTGCCCCCGAGCGCCAGCCCCGCGAGCGGCAGCGCACCGAGATGGCCCACCACCGCGGTGTCGACGAGCACGTACAGCGGTTCGGCGGCGAGCACGCCGAGGGCGGGGACGGCCAGGCGCCACACGTCGCGCGCCGGCACGCGCCGGGACAGGGTGTCGGTCACGTCGGGTCAGCGTAATCGGACCCCCGGACACACTCTAAGCTCGACCGACGATGCCCGAGTACGCCGTGCTGATCCTGCCCTCCGCCAACCGTGTCTACACCGACACCGCACCCAGGCTCGTTCGAGCCGAGGTAGCGGCCTTCGCGTCGAGCCTCCTGTCGGTCGCCGTGACGGACACCGGAACGCGCGCGATCGGCGGGGTCGACTACGTCACCCTGACCACCGACCGGCCGCTGGCCGGGCGGGACGTCGCGGCCCTGTCGAACGTCTCCTCGGCCTACGCCCTGTTCGAGATCACGGGTGAGCTGCTCCGGCCGCTGACCATGACCCCGGCGGCGCGGTTCGACTCCGACCTGCTCACCATCCAGAAGTATCCCGGCAAGACCAACGAACAGTTCACCCAGCTCGTGCTGAACCTCACCGTGCTGGCGTCGGAGAAGGCCACCACCGCCTTCGAGGGGCCGCTGCACGTGCTCGACCCGCTGTGCGGCCGGGGCACGACCCTGAACCAGGCCATGCGCTACGGCTACGACGCCACCGGGGTCGAGGTCGCGCCCAAGGACTTCGAAGCCTACGAGCGCTTCATCAAGACCTGGTTGCGGAGCAAGCGGTTGAAGCACACGGCGACGTCCGGGGTACTGCGGCGCCACAAGGTCCGGCTCGGGCAACGGCTGGAGATCACCTACGCGGAGAGCAAGGAGGCGCAACGCGCGGGTGAGTCGCGCAGCCTCACCTACTACAACAGCGACACGCTGCGCACCGACGAGCTACTGCGGGCCGAGTCGGTGGACGTGATCGTGACCGACGCGCCCTACGGCGTGCAGCACGGCAGCCGGGGCGACGACGACTCGCTGGCACGCAGCCCCCGTGACCTGCTCGCCGCCGCGGTCCCGGTGTGGACCCGCGTTCTGCGGACGGGCGGCGCGCTCGGCATCTCGTTCAACACCCACGTGCTGAGCCACGACGAGATCACCGCCGTCCTCGGCCGCGCCGGGCTCACCGTGGTGACGGGGCCGGGCTACGACGGCCTCGCCCACCGGGTCGACCAGGCCATCGTGCGCGACGTGGTGGTGGCGCGAAAGTAGCCGGGGCCCGGCGTCAGCACTGCGGCGACGGGCGAGGCGGCGCGTCACCGCGCCTGCACTCCGCGAGCACGGTCGCGGCGTCCGGCGCGTCAGGGCCGGCTCCCCCGCCCCGGCCAGGTCGCATTCGATCTCGGCGATGATCCGCGCGTGGCGCGCGGATCGCGGCTCGTCAGTCGTCGTCATCGTCCTTGACGCGGTACGGATCGGGCTCACCCGCGGGCTGTGCTCCGGTGGCCAGCCGCGCCACCTCGGCGTCCGCGTCCCTCGCCTTCGCCAGCAGGTCGTCGATGTGGCGCGCGTCGTGCGGCAACTGGTCCGGCACGAAGGTCAGGGACGGCGTGTAGCGCACGCCGGTGCCCTCCCCCACCTTGGTCCGCAGCACACCGCGCGCCGACTCCAGCGCGGCGGCCGCTCCGGCGAAGTCAGGGGACTCGTCGAGCCGTTCACCCAGCACCGTGTAGTACACGGTCGCGTCGCGCAGGTCCCCGGTCACCCGGGCATCCGTGATCGTCACGTTGCCCAGCCGGGGGTCCTTGATCTCGTGTTCCAGCGCCGACGCCACGATCTGCGCGATCCGCTTGGCCAGCCTTTTCGCCCGTGCCTGGTCCGCCACGGCGCATCCCCTTCTCTCTAGTCCTCAGGGCCGAGCAATCGGCGGCGCGCCGACAGCAGCTCGACCTCCGGGCGCCCCGCCACGGCCCGCTCACACGCGTCGAGTACGTCCCGCACGTGCTCGCCGTCGGCGGCGACCGCGGCGACACCCAGCAGCGCGCGACGGTGCAACGACAGGTGACCTGCCTCCGCGACCGCCACGTCGAAGTGCCGTCGCAACTCGGCCACGATCGGCCTGACCGCCGAGCGCTTCTGCTTCAGCGACCGGACGTCGCCGAGCAGCACGTCCAGCTCCAGAGTTCCCACGAACATCGTGTGTGTCCCCCACCGCTGACGCGGGGGCCAGGCGGATCGGACTCCGCCCGGCCCCGGCTCAGCTCACTCGCGCGGCTTCTCGCGCAGCTCGTAGGTCTCGACGACGTCACCGAGCTTGATGTCGCTGAACTTGCCCAGCGTCAGACCGCACTCGAAGCCGTCGCGGACCTCCACGACGTCGTCCTTGAACCGCCGCAGCGAGTTGATCGGCAGGTTCTCGGAGACCACCACACCGTCCCGCAGCAGGCGCGCCTTGGCGTTGCGGCGGATCTCGCCCGACGTGACCAGACACCCGGCGATGGTGCCGTGCTTCGAGGACTTGAACACCTCGCGGACCTCGGCCTTGCCGAGCTCCACCTCCTCGTAGATCGGCTTGAGCATGCCCTTGAGGGCCTGCTCGATCTCGTCGATCGCCTGGTAGATCACCGTGTAGTACCGGACGTCGACGCCCTCGCGGGTGGCCCGCTCGGTCGCCTTGCCCTGTGCCCGCACGTTGTACCCGATCACGATCGCGTCGGACGCCGTGGCGAGGTCGATGTCGCTCTCGGTGACCCCGCCGACGCCGCGGTGGACGATCGTCAGGTCGACCTCGTCGCCGACGTCGATCTGCATCAGTGACGCCTCAAGCGCCTCAACGGTACCCGAGTTGTCACCCTTGACGATCAGGTTGAGGGTGTTGGTCTCCTTCAGTGCGGAGTCCAGGTCCTCCAGGCTGACGCGCTTGCGCCGCGCCGCGTTCTCGGCGTTGCGGATGCGGGCCTGCCTGCGCTCGGCGATCTGCCGGGCGACCCGGTCCTCCTCGACGACGAGGAACGTGTCGCCCGCCCTCGGCACCGACGTGAACCCGATGACCTGCACCGGCCTCGACGGCGTCGCCTCGGCGACGTCGCGGTTGTGCTCGTCGACCATGCGCCGCACGCGGCCGTAGGCGTCGCCCGCCACGACCGAGTCGCCCGTGCGCAGGGTGCCGCGCTTCACCAGCACGGTCGCCACCGGGCCCCGGCCGCGGTCCAGGTGTGCCTCGATGGCGACACCCTGGGCCTCCATGTCCGGGTTGGCCCGCAGGTCCAGCGACGCGTCGGCGGTCAGCACGATCGCTTCGAGCAGCGCGTCGAGGTTGAGACCCTGCTTGGCGGAGATGTCGACGAACATCGTCTCGCCGCCGTACTCCTCGGCCACGAGGTTGTACTCGGTGAGCTGCTGGCGCACCTTCGCCGGGTTGGCACCCTCGACGTCGATCTTGTTGACCGCGACCACGATGGGCGCCTTGGCCGCCTGCGCGTGGTTGATCGCCTCGACCGTCTGCGGCATCACGCCGTCGTCGGCCGCGACCACGATCACCGCGATGTCGGTGGCCTGCGCACCACGGGCACGCATGGCGGTGAACGCCTCGTGACCCGGGGTGTCGATGAAGGTGATCAACCGCGAGTCGCCGTCGACCTCCGTTTCGACCTGGTAGGCACCGATGTGCTGGGTGATCCCGCCTGCCTCGGCCTCGGCGACCTTCGCCTGCCGGACCGTGTCCAGCAGCTTGGTCTTACCGTGGTCGACGTGACCCATCACGGTCACCACCGGCGGCCTGGCACGCAGCTCGTCCTCGCCGCCCGCGTCCTCACCGTAGGTGATGTCGAACGCCTCGAGCAGCTCGCGGTCCTCCTCCTCGGGGCTGACCACCTGGACGTTGTAGTTCATCTCCGAGCCGAGCAGTTCGAGCACGTCCTCGGAGACGGACTGCGTCGCGGTGACCATCTCGCCGAGGTGGAACAGCACCTGGACCAGCGAGGCCGGGTTCGCGTCGATCTTCTCCGCGAAGTCCGTCAGCGAGGCACCCCGGGGAAGCCGGATGGTCTCGCCGCCGCCCTTGGGCAGACGCACGCCGCCGACCGACGGCGCCTGCATGTTCTCCATGTACTCCTGGCGCTTCTGGCGCTTCGACTTGCGGCCCTTGCGCGAGGGGCCACCGGGGCGCCCGAAGGCACCGGCCGTGCCACCACGGCCACCGGGACCACCACGGCCACCGCGGAAGCCGCCGCCACCGCCACCGGGGCGGAAACCGCCGCCACCGCCGCCGCCGCTGCCGCCGGGGCCACCGCGGAAGCCGCCGCCACCGCCACCGCCGCCGGGACCGCCACGACCACGACCGCCGCCGGGACCACCACCGGGTCCGCCACGGCCACCCGGGCCGCCACGACCACCGGGACCACCGGCCGGACGCGCGGGCCGGGACGGCATCATGCCGGGATTCGGCCTCGGCGGCATGTTGCCGGGGCTCGGCCGGTTACCGCCCGGAGCGCCGCCCCGGGGACCCGCCGGACGCTCGCCGCCACCGGGCCGCTGGCCACGCTCGCCCTGCTGCCCGCCGCCGGGGCGGGGGGACGAGGGACGCGGGGCCGGGGAGCCGGAGCCGACGCCGAACGGGTTGTTGCCGACGCGCGGGGACCGCGGACCCGGCTTGGGGCCGGGCTTGGGTCCCTGCGGCTTCGGCGGCACGACCGAACCCTGGTCCTTCGGGTTGGCCTTGGCCGCGGGCGCCTGCTCGGTCTGCTTGGGCGCGGGACCGGGCTTCGGCGGCCGGGGGCCGGGCTTCGGCGCCTGCTGGCCGGGCTTCGGCTGCGCGGGCGGCTGCTGCGGCTGCGACTGTGGCTGCTGCGGCTGCGGCTGCGACTGCGGTTGCTGCGGCTGCGGCTGCTGCTGCGGTCGCTGCGCCGGGCTCGGCGGTGCCGAGGGCTTCGGCGCGGGGGTGCCACGACCCGACGGGCCCGGCTTGGGGCCGGAGGCGCGGTCCTTGCCCGCCCCCTTGTCGGGCTTGCCGTCCTTGCTGACGAACGCGTCCCGCAACCGGCGGGCCACAGGGGCCTCGACGGTGGAGGACGCCGATTTGACGAACTCGCCCTGCTCCTTCAGCTTGGCGAGTACTTCCTTACTGGTCACACCGAGCTCTTTAGCGAGCTCGTGTACGCGGGCTTTGCCTGCCACTGCTCTCCTCAACTGGTGAGGTCGGCGGCGCAACCCGCAGACCTCGTCCTATCGTCGCGCGTTCATGGCTTCAGCTTCACGGCTGACTCATGACGGGTCGACCTGCTTCCTTGTTCCGGTCCGGACGCGGGGGCTCCGTGTCCGTTCTGCTCTCGGTGAGCCGCTCGACGTGCTGCCACACACCGGTGGTGTCCAGCGCTGCCCTGGCCCGGAGGGCCCGGGGAAACGCCCTGCGGCGTTCGGCCCTGGACACGCAGCCGGGGTCCGGATGGACCCATGCTCCGCGCCCGGGCAGTCTCCGCCGCTCGTCGACGACCGCGTGACCGGCAGAGGCGACCACGCGGACCAGATCACCGACCGACTCCCGCCGCCGACATCCGACACACAGGCGGACCGGCGTGGATCCGCCCGTGTGTCGCGTCGAAGTCGGCTGTGGGTGTCGCACCACAACCCAGTTTAGACCTTGGTCAATCAGTCGGCGGAACCGGTCGGCGCCGGATGCCGTTTCTCGGTCGGCTCCACCTGACGCTGCCCCGTCTCGGGGGCCGCGTCACTGCGGATGTCGATCCGCCACCCGGTGAGCCGGGCGGCGAGCCGCGCGTTCTGACCTTCCTTGCCGATCGCCAGGGACAACTGGAAGTCCGGTACGACGACCCGGGCCGTCTTGGCTCGCTCGTCGACCACACTGACCGACACAACCTTCGCGGGCGACAGCGCATTCCCGACGAAGCGCGCGGCGTCGTCCGAGTAGTCGATGATATCGATCTTCTCGCCGCCGAGTTCGCTCATGACGTTGCGCACGCGCGCGCCGACGTGCCCGATGCACGCGCCCTTGGCGTTCACCCCGGGGACCGTGGACTGCACGGCGATCTTGGAACGGTGCCCGGCCTCGCGGGCCACGGCGGTGATCTCCACCGTGCCGTCGGCGATCTCCGGCACCTCCAGCGCGAACAGCTTGCGCACCAGGTTCGGGTGTGTCCGCGACAGCGTGATCTGCGGTCCCCGCATCGACCGGGACACCCCGACGACGTACGCCTTGAGGCGCGAGCCGTGCTCGTACGACTCGCCGGGGACCTGCTCGGCGGCGGGCAGCACGCCCTCGGTGTCGCCGACCTGCACGACCACCATGCCCCTGGCGTTGGCCTTGGCGTCGCGCTGCACGACACCGGCCACGATCTCGCCCTCCTGGGCCGAGAACTCGCCGTAGGTCTTCTCGTGCTCGGCGTCCCGGAGCCGCTGCAGGATCACCTGGCGGGCCGTGGCGGCCGCGATACGGCCGAACCCCTCCGGGGTGTCGTCCCACTCCTCGGCGACCTCACCGACCGGGTCCAGCGTGTACGCCAGTACCCGCACGTAGCCCGTGCGGCGATCAATGTCGATCTTGGCGTGGGGCTGGTGGCCCTCCGTGTGCTTGTACGCCGTGAGCAATGCGCTCTCGATGGCTTCGAGCACCGTCTCGAAGGGGATGTCCTTGTCCCGTTCGATCGCGCGCAACGCCGCGATGTCGACGTTCACCTCGACTCCTCCTTCGCTTCGGTGCCGTCACCGATCTTGCCCGACGCGTCGGCCTCCAGCAGCTTCAGCTCGTCGGCGGGCGGCTGCTTGAACTCGACCTCCACGACGGCCTTGCGCACGTCGGCGTAGCGCAGGTCGCGTATCTCCCCGTCGACCAGTATGCGCACCGAGTTCTCGGCCGCCGCACCGACACGGCCGACGTAGGAGGAACCCTCCTCCGGAGTGACGTTCACCAGCCGGAATCTCGCTCGGCGCCAGTGCCGTGGTCTCGTCAACGGCCGGTCGAGTCCCGGCGAGGTCACCTCCAGCGTGTAGGCGCCCGCGATGAGGTGCTCGTGCTCGTCGAGCACCGCGGAGACCGCTCTGCTGATCTCGGCGACCTGGTCGAGTTCGACGCCGTCCTCGCCGTCGACCACGACCTTCACCAGCTTGCGCCTGCCCGCCTGCTGCACGTCCAGCGCGTCGAGGTCGAATCCCGCGGCCCCGACGGCCTCGGCCACGAGTGGCTCCAGCCTGCTGGCGAGTTCGTTGGGCACCGTGATGCTCCCTGTTGTTGTTCTCGAAAGTGGTGGTCCAGCTTATCGTGTCCCGACCGGCCCCCGCCGGACGTCGCCCCGTGCTGGCAGGATGCACGGCGTGACATCCCGATCTCCCCGTCCCGCGCTGACCCGGCGCACACTCCTGCGAGCCGCGGGGCTCGCCGCGCTGGCGGTCCCGGCCTCGGCCGGTCTCACCGCGTGCGCGTCCGGTTACGAGGACGCCCCCGACCCGCTGCGGCCGCTCTGGCTGCGTGCCGCCGCCGACGCGAAGGCCGCCGACGCGCTGGGCGGCTCCGGCCCTGGTGCGGCGCCGGCCGCGGAGAGCGCGCGCCGGATCGCGGCGGTGCGCTCGGCGCACGCCGACGCGCTGCGCGCCGAGGTGCGGCGCCTCAACCGGCCCGTCGACGAGAACGCGAAGCCGGGGCCGGCACAGTCGGTCGACGACATCGGGCAGCTGTGGACCCGGCTGGCCGAGGCCGCCGAGCAGGCGCGGCGCCTCGCCGCCGAGGCGCCCCGGCACCGGGCCGGCCTGCTGGGGTCGGTGTCCGCGGGATGCGCGGCGGCACTGCAGCTGGACGACTCCCGGCGCGGCGACGTCGACACCGGCGTGGACCAGGTGACCGTCACCACGCTCGACGACGACACGGCCGCCGCGCTGCAGACCGCGCTGGCGGCCGAGCACGCCGCGTGCTGGGTCTACGACCTGTCGCGGGCGTTCCTGTCGGCCGACTACGACAACGGCCTCACCGGTGGGTGGCGCGCCCACGCCCAGCGGCGGGACGCCTGCGAGCGGGTCCTGGCCGGAGCGGGGCACACCCCGGTCGCGGCCGAGGCCGCCTACGTGCCCGCCGAGCCGGTCACCGGAGCCGAGTCCGCCGCCCGCGTGGTAGCGACCGCCGAGTCGGACACCGCGGCCGGGTGGCACGGAGTGCTCGAACGCACCGACGACGCGACGGTGCGGACGCTCGCGGTGCAGTGCCTCACCGGCGCCGCGACGCGCGGCGTCCACTGGCGCCGGGAGGCCGGGATCGAGCCGGTCGTGCCGAACCTGCCCGGACGCGAGTCCGTCGCGTCCTGACGGCGGGCCGGCGGTGAGCCGGCGGAGACTCACCCCGCGCGCAGGTGCTCGGTCAGCCGCACGGCGTCGGTGCTGATCTTTTCGAGCAGTGCCGGGTCACTGTGCTCGGCGAAGAACGCGGCCTCGACGATCGTGACGTCGCGGCCGTCGACGACGGAGTGGTACTCGCCGTTGGCGACCACGGGTGCTCCGGGCAGCTGCACCGTGCCGTCCCTGGCGAGGTCGTGGACGTTGCCGGTGCCGTCGGTGTCGGTGACCGCCTTGAGCTGCTGCGCCGCGCCGCCGGCGGGCATGGTGACCGTGACGACGGACACCAGGGCCCTCGCCTGGCCCTCCTGGACCGTGTAGAGGCCCCGCAGCACCCGCTCGCACGGGTTGCCGGCGAACCAGTCGATCATGTCCCCGTAGGAGTTGGCCGAGCAGTCGGTGGCCTCCTCGGGCCCTCCGACCACTTCGTAGGTGTACGGCCCCGAGGTGAGTGGGCTCGCCGGGGGTTCGGCGGCCTCGGGCGTGCCCTGGACTCCGCCGTCACCGCCGGAGCGCAGCAGCCCCCACACGAGGCCCACCACGACGGCGACCCCCACGAGCAGCGCCCCGAGCATCACCGGCGTCGGGCCGCCTCCCCCCGGCGCGGGCTCGGGCGGGCCAGGGGCCGGTGGCCCGCCTGCCTGGCTCGGTGGCGAGCCGCCGGCGGGGCGGTGGCCCGGACCGCCGCCGACGGCGGGCAGCGGGGCCGTGTTGGTCACTCCGGGTCTGTGCTCCTGTGCAGCCACGGATCGTGACCGTAGTCCCCCGTTCAGGACAGCGCCGCCACCACCCGGTCGACATCGCGCTCCGTGTTGTAGATATGGAACCCGAGTCGCGCCGCGCCCGCCCGCACGCTGGCGACGACGCCCGCCTCCGCGAGCGCCTCGGCGGCACCCTCGCGGCGCAGCGACACGATGGGACCGCCCGCCTCGGGCAGTCCGAACCGCGCCCGCACCGCGTTCGCCAGTCCCACACCGTGATCCCGCACGGCGGCCAGATCCAGGGACGCGACGTAGGACAGCGCCGGAGCCGCGCCCGCGAACGCGAGCCAGGCGGGTGAGGTGTCGAACCGGCGGGCTCCGCCCGCGAGCCGCAGCGGCAGTCCGTAGATGCTGTCCCACGGGTCCTCGCCCGCGTACCAGCCCGCCCCCACCGGATGCGTCGACGCCATGGCTCTCGGGTGGACCGCGAGCCAGGCCGTGCCCCGGGGCGCGAGCAGCCACTTGTAGCCCGCGCCCACCACCCAGTCCGCCCAGTCCAGGTGCAGGGGGCGCCACCCTGCCGCTTGGGTGACGTCGAGCAGCACCGGCACCCCTGCGACGTCCGCGGCCTCGCGCAGGGCGTCCAGCTCGACCAGTGCGCCGTCGGCGGACTGGGCGACGCTGACCGCCACCAGATCGTGCCCCGCCACGGCGTCGGGCAGTGCCGACACCGGCACCTCGCCCACCGTCACACCCCGGTGGCGGTGCGCCGCGAACGGGAACGTCACGCTGGTGAACTCGCCGGAGGCGGCCAGCACGCGCGCACCGTCGGGCACTCCCGCGGCGACCATGCCCACCAGCGGCGACACCGCCGCACCCACCGCGACCCGTTCGGCGGGCACCCCCACGAGCGCGCCGAACGACGTCCTGGTGCTCTCCACCAGTGCGTCGAACTCCGGTGGCCGCTGCGCGCCCGCGCTCCAGCGCCGGACGAACTCGGTGACCTCGTCGGCGACGTGCGCGGGCGGTACGCCCACGGCGGGTGTGTTGAGATACCCGTCCGGGACGTCGAAGGCGGCATCGAAGGCGTGTCTCATGCCGCGACGCTAGCCTGTTCTCCCGCAGGCCGACCCCGTCAGGGCTCGGCGCGCTCCAGGAACGGGGCGAGCAGGCCGACAACGGCCTCGTCGGCGAAGGCCAGTCCGGCGTGCCGGTCCGCGTCGTGAGCCGAGTACGCCTGTGCACCCGCCGCCGTGGTGGCCGTGACCGTGAGCAGGCCGCGCCTGCGCTGGAAGTACGACTGCCGCAGCCGCCACCCGATCACGCCGCCGCGTTGCAGGGCGGCCGTGCTGCGGCGCACGGGACCGTGCCGCACGACGAGGTAGTCGCCCGTGATCCCGTGGCCGAGACTCCGGTAGGCCGCGAAGGCCAGCCCGACCGCCACCGGGACGAGCACGACGGCACTGATCCCCGCCACGATCAGCAGGACCGGCGCGATCGTGAGCCCGAGCACCACGAGCGGCAGCTCCACGGCGGCGACGGCGGCGAGCGCCCACCGCACCCGCCTGCCGCGCGCGGCCCTGGGATGGGAGCGCAGACCCGCCGCCGCCGTCGGGGACACGGCCTCGCGCAGCACCGCCGCGGCCACACGGTCGGCGACTGCCCGGGGCGCGGCGGGCTGCAGCGTGTTGTGAGCGCCCTGCTGGTCCTGCTTGCGCTGGGTGAGCCCGGTCGCGATGGCGTCCACGCGGGCGGCCCCCAGCAGCCGGTTCCCGAGCGGTTCGACGAGATCGACACCGCGCAGTCGGCGTTCCTCCACGGACAGCGAGCGGGTGGTGAGCAGTCCGCGCCGGACACGCAGCGTGCCACCGGGCTCCCGTTCCAGCCGGTACTGCCACCACATCTCCACGAACACCGCCGCGGCGGCGATCGCGCCGACGATCATCCCGATCACCACGAGGACGACGATCGCGGTGAGAAGCGGCAGCGCGCGCAGGCGGTCGAGCACCCACGTGACCACGCTGCTCTCCAGCCCGAACCACTGCGCCACCTGGAGCACCGCGCCGAAGGCCGCGGCCCCCAGCGCGGGCGTCACGAAGGACACCGGCGCGTACCGCACCCATGCCGGGTCCAGTGTGGAGAGAACACCGCTCTGTCGCGGGCCGGAGCCGGGCTCGGCCGCGTGGTCGAGTAGCGCCCGGCGCAGCCGGTCGGCCTCGCCTCGGCGGACGGGTTGCAGCGACAGCGAACTCTCGTCGCCCTCCGTCTGCTCGCCCGTGCCGACCTTCACATGCACCAGCCGGAACAGCCGCAGCAGCGGTGACGCCGAGATGTCCACGGCGCGAATGCGGTCGCGGTGCAGCGACCGCCTGCTGCGCACGACGATGCCCTTGCGCAGTTCGAACCGGTCGGGCAGCACGCGGTAGTGGAACCTGCGCCAGCGCAGGTGGTCCACCACGCAGGCCCCCGCCACGACGACGAGCACGCCGGAAACCAGCACCAGCACCGCCGCACCGGGGGAGAGCGCCCGGCTCAGCCAGTAGCCCGAGGGCACGGCCGCGGCGACGGACACTCCCAGCACGCGCAACGCGGTGACGGCGACCGTCAGCCGGTCGAGCTGCCGCCACGCCGCCACGGGCCCGGTCACGTCGCGTCCCCCGGCGTGGCCTGGGTGGTGCGGGTGAGCTGGTCGACGACCTCGGCGGCCCGGGCATGGTCGAGCCCGGGGATGGTGACGGCTCCCTTAGCCGAGGCCGTCGTCACGGTGACGGTGGCGAGCCCGAAGAGGCGTTCCAGGGGGCCCCGCTGCGTGTCCACGGTCTGGATGCGCGACATGGGCGCGATGCGCCATTCCTGCCACAGCAGCCCGGTGCGCGTGTAGACGGCCTCGTCGGTGATCTCCCACCGGTGGACGTGGTACCACCACAGGGGCAGCAGCACCGCGGTGGGAACGCCCACCGCCGCCACGGCGGCCAGCGCGATCGCCAGCCCCGTCCGGGCCGGCTCGATCAGCGACGTCAGCACGCCCAGCGCCACGAGCAGCGGGACGAGGCACAGCGCCCACTGCGTCCACCACCACAGCCGTGCCCTGCGGTCGATCTGGTGCTCCGGGGCACGCAACCGCAGGCCCCGGGTCTCCCCCTGTGTCACAACGTCCTCCCGGTTCGCGGCGGCACTCCGCCGCGATCACGCTAGCAGGGGGTTCGGCACCTCCCGCGCGTCCGGCGTCAGCGGCCGGGGCGAGTGAGGCCGTCGTCGGCCCCGCCCCGCCCGAGCACGATCTCGTCGGTGCGCTCCAGCGCCTCGGTCCTGCGGTCCGTCGGCTCGGCGGTGGTGAGGTCCACGAGCCGGATGGGCGGCCCCAGTTCCACGAGGGTGGGCACGTACTCCGCGCGGTCGACGGTCCACGAGTCGCCGTCGCGGGCGAACGTGAAGCGTGCCGCGATGCCCTCCTCCGACACGCCCCTCGGCTCGGCGTGCCGGGCGACCGAGTTGCCGAGCCCGTAGGCCACCCACTCGCCGCCGACCTTCTCGATGGGCTGGACGACGTGGGCGTGATGACCGATCACCAGGTCGATCGCGTCCTCGGCCAGCAGGCGTTCGGCCAGTTCGGCCTGTTCCGGTGTCGGCTCGTGTACGTATTCCTGTCCCCAGTGGATGCTGGCGATGACGACCTCGGCACCGGCCTGCTTCGCCGCCTCCGCCTCCGCGATCACGGCCTCCGCGTCGAGCGGGTTCGACAGCCACGGCTTGTCCCCGGGCAGTTCGAGGCCGTTGAAGCTGAACGTGTACGAGACCTGCCCGACCTTGACGCCGTCGACGTCGAGCACGAGGGGCGTCGCGGCCTCCGCCTCGTCGCGGGCGGAGCCGGTGTGAGCCAGGCCCGCGTCGTCGAGCGCGTCCAGCGTGCTCACCACGCCCTCCTCCCCGTGGTCGAGCGTGTGGTTGGAGGCCGTGGAGCAGCTGTCGTAACCGGTGTCGGCCAGCCCGCGCGCCAGCTCGGGGGGCGCGATGAACTGCGGGTAGCCCGCGTAGGGCCCGCCGTCCTCGGCCAGCGGCACCTCCAGGTGGCACAGCGCGAGATCCGCCTCCGACACGAGCGGCCGGATGCCCGCCAGCAGCGGGCCGTAGTCGAACTCGTCGGGCCCGCCCGCATCCGCCGCGGCGGCGTCCTCGGCGGCCTGCTCGGTCAGCGGGGGATGGATGAGGATGTCCCCGGTGGCGACGACGCTGAACGACGACGGCGGCCCCGGCGGGGCCGACGGGGCGCTTGACGGCCCGGGCTCCGCCTGGGCGTCGCCCGGCTCGGGCCCCGACGGGGCGGAGCACGCGGCGACCAGTGCGGCGGAGGTGAGCACCGCGGCCACGGCGCGACGCGACATGGGATGGACCTTTCCCGAGACGATCGGACGCGCCCATCCTGCCCGTTCACCCGGTGTGCTTCGCGGCCACCCACCGCGTCCGGCTCAGCGCGGCCCCCCGCCGAGCGGAACCGCCGTGACGGCGATGTTGTCCTGGTACTGCCCGGTGCCCTGGTCGAGCACCCCGCCGCAGGTCAGCAGCACCAGCCGGGGCGATCCGCCCACGTCGAACAGCCGGGGCAGCGGGACGTCGGCCTTGTCCCACTGCTCGCGGGCGATCACCCGGAACGCCAGGACCGCACCGGTGCGGGTGCGGACCTCCACCCGGTCTCCGGGCGCGGTCTCGGCGAGGCGGGCGAACGCGCCGGGCCCCTGCTCGACGTCGTTGACGTGGCCCACCAGGACGGCCGATCCCGTGGCCGATCCGGGGCGCGGACCGGGGCTGTACCAGCCCGCGGTGCCGACGTGCTCGGGGATCTCGGCGAGGCCGGTGTCGGTGGTGCCGACGCCGACGACCGGCGCCGCGAGGTCCAGTGCCGGGACCGTGACCTCGACCGGCTCAGTGGGCACGGTGGGCGCCCCCGACACCGGGGGCGCCGGGCTGCCGTGCCCGGCGGTGAGGGCTCCGGCGGCGGCCTCGCCCACCGGTTCGATGTCCGGACCCGCGGCCTCGGGGCGCAGCGACCACCACAGCAGTGGGACCGCCACGAGTGCCAGCGCCACCAGCGCCACGCGCACCGGATGCCGGGACGGGCGTGCAGCCCGCCCCGGCTCTTGGCCGGTGCTCACGACCCGCGCGCCGCCGGGTTCCGCCGCCACAGCAGCAGCACCCCGCCCGCGAGGGCGAGCGTCAGCACGGAGCCGCCCGCCACCCAGAGCGCGCCGGAGACGGCCGGTTCGCCACTGCCCGCGGGCACACCCTCCGGTGCGCCGCCCAGGCCGGTGATCGTGAACGGGACCAGCGCCAGCGTGCCGTCGTCGGCCGAGCCGACCGCGTGGACGAAGGTCGCGGTGCCCTCCTCCAGGGTCAGCGACGCCGGTCCGATCACCACGTCCTGCGTTCCGGCGAGCACGACGTCGGCCTCGACGGTGCCCGCCGGAACGACGACCGCCTGCTCGTTCGGGTTCGTCAGCCCGGAGATGACGGGCGAGCCGCCCGCGCGGACGTCGACGGCCGGGGCCGCCGCGTCGTGCCGCACCGCGAGCCGTGCCTGACCCGCGGGTACCGCACTGATGTCGTTGGCGTAGGGAGTGAGGGTGGGAGCGCCTGCCTCGTCGAGGTGGGCCACCAGCGAGACGTTGCCGTCCGCGGGCACGTCGGCCGTCGCCTCGATCACGGCCTCGCCGGTGTTGTCGGGCGCGTCGGCGGGGAACACCGCCACCTCGTGACTGCCGGCGGGCAGGTCGAGCGGACCCTGCACCGACAGCGGCTCGAAGTCGTCGAGCGCGCGTTCCCCGTCGACGTAGACGTCCACCGGCGTGTCGGGAATGCCGTGCACCACGTACACGGCTCCGGTGCTCTGGGCCGTCGCGACCCCGCCTCCGGCCACCGCTGCCGCCACGGTGGCGGCCGCGCCGAGAACGGCGAGCATTCGAGTTCGCATGAGTTCTCCTCCTGCTGTCTCGGGGCAGGACGGCGCCCTGCCGATCCGTCACCACCGGTACCGGGCGAACGGGTTCGATGGATGCACCCGGCTCAGACTCCGGTGGCGAAACTTCGCTGCCTGCGTAACCGGTCGAGACCCCGGCGCAGGTGGCTCTTGACGGTGCCGAGCGGCCAGCCGGTGTGTTCGGCGATCTCGCTGTGGGTCAGGCCCTCGAAGAACGCCAGCTCCACCACCGTCCGCTGCCGGTCGGCGAGGGTGCCCAGTTCGGCCGCGAGCACGACCCGGTCGACGACGGACTGCTCGGCCTCCCCCACGGTCGCTCCGTGCTGCGCCGCGCTCGCGAGCGCCGTCGCCACGACGGCCTCGCGCAACGCCACCTCACGCGCACGCGACGCCTGCTGGTCCGCCACGACGTTGCGGGTGATGGCCAGCAGCCAGCTGCGGGGCCTGCCCCGGCTCCCGTCGAAGGTGTCCCTGCTGCGCCACGCGCGGACGAACACCTGCTGGGCCGCGTCCTCGGCGTCGGCCCAGTGTCCGAGTTCGGCCAGCGCGACGGCGAACACCACGTCGCGGTAGCGCGCGTACAGTTCACGCCACTCGTGCTCACGCGAGAGCGCGGTGGGCTCGCCGGAGGCGGGCCACGGAGTGCGGGTGTCACGGCTGTGCGAACTCGCCACCCGTGAGCGTTACCCGGGCCGGTTCCGCCGAACCGGGAAGTTCAGCGCGGGCCGGGCACCGCCTCGCGCCACCACGGCGACACGGGCACGTCCGCCCCCGTCACGGCCACGCGCTCGCCGGGGCGGGGCACCGCCACGCGCACGCCCCGCGGCGCGGCCTCCCGCAGCAGCCGCTCGACCGGTTCCGCCCAGGCGTGGGGCGCGAGGTTGAAGGTGCCCCAGTGGACCGGTACGAGCAGCGAGCCGCGGACGTCGAGGTGTGTGCGCACCCCGTCCTCCGGCGTCATGTGGATGTCGGGCCAGCCCTGCGCGTACGCACCCACCTGCACGAGCGTGAGGTCGAACGGGCCGTGCTCGCGCCCGATGGCGGCGAAGGCGTCGCAGTAGCCGGTGTCCCCGCTGTAGAACACGCGGTGGTGCGCACCCGCGAGCACCCACGACGCCCACAACGTCGTGTTGCGCGCCAGGGTGCGGCCGGAGAAGTGCTGCGCGGGCGTGGCGGTGAGGCGCAGCGACCCCGCGTGCGCGTGCTCGTGCCAGTCGAGCTCCACGATGCGTTCCTCCGGCACCGCCCACGCGCGCAGGTGCGCACCGACTCCGAGCGGCACGACGAACGGGGCGTCCTGCGACCGGACGAGCGCGCGCACGGTGGCCCGGTCCAGATGGTCGTAGTGGTCGTGCGAGATCACGACCGCGTCGAGCGGGGGCAGGGCGTCGAGCGCCAGCGGCACGGGATGCAGCCGCCGGGGCCCGAGCAGCCGCGACGGCGAGGCACGGTCGCTCCACACCGGGTCGAGCAGCACCCGGCTGCCGTCGATCTCCACGAGCGAAGAGGCGTGCCCGAACCAGGTCACGTGCAGGCCGTCGGCGGGCGCGGGCGACGGCCCGCGCACGGGCACGGCACCCACGGGCCGCCGTGGTCCCGGCGCGAACACCATGTCGCGGATCGCGGCGCGGGCGCTGCCTCGCGGCAGCCACCGTGTCGGCGTGGTGTTGTGAAAGCAGCCGTCACGGTACTGCGGCGACGACTCCAGCGCGCTCCGGTCGGGGGTGCCGCCGAACTCGCTGCGCAGGCGTGATCCCGCCACTGCGGCGCCCGCCGTGGCGAGCAGTCCCGCGCTCATCGCCAGCGCCCCGACCGCTGCCCGCATCGACCGACCTCCACTCGGCGAGTCGCCTGTCCTGCCCGATTCACGCTACCGCGATCACCTCGGCGTGGCTCCCAGATGCTCCGCAGCGCCCGGTCGGGGTGAGGTGACGCTAAGAGCCCCTAGCACATTGGTCTGTTCGGCTCGCGACGCCCAGGCGGCGCCTCGCCGCGTTGGAGGACCGCCCACGTACTTCCAGTACGCGGACGCCCCTCCGCCTCGCGACGCATCCGCCTGGCCGCCGCTCCCTGATCGAACGCCAATGTGTTAGGGGCTCTAACGTGACCGCCGTGAGCACAGCGATCACCGGCGACCCGCTGGGAAGCCTGCTGGACGGTCCGCGAGCCCACGGGGCCTTCCTGCTGCGGACGGTTCTCGCCCCGCCGTGGTCGGTCCGGGTCGAGGACCGCGCCCCGCTGACCGTCCTCCTGCCGAGGCGGGGACGCGCCTGGCTGGTCGCCGACGACGGCGCGCCGCTGTGCCTTGAGCCCGGCGACGTCGCCGTGGTGCGCGGTCCCGACCCCTACACCGTCGCCAGCGACGCGGCGCTCCCCCCGGACGTGGTGATCAAGCCGGGGCAGCACAGCACCACCGTGTCCGGTGCGGACCTGTGTGCGCCGTGGTCCCGGGACGTGCGCACCTGGGGTACCGCGTCGGCGGACGGAGACACGATGCTCGTCGGGACCTACGACGTGCGCGGCGAGGTGGGCGGCAGGCTGCTGGCCGCTCTGCCGCCCCGGCTGGTCGTTCCGGGCGACGAGGCCCCCGCGTCACTCGTCTCGCTGCTCGAGGCCGAGGTCGCCAGGGACACCCCCGGCCAGGACGTGGTGCTCGACCGGCTGCTGGATCTCGTGCTGATCACTGTGCTGCGGGCGCACTTCACGCGGCAGGCCGGCGACGCGCCGTCGTGGTACCGCGCGCAGGCCGACCCCGTGGTGGGTGCCACCCTGCGGCTGTTGCACGCCGAACCGGCGCGGCCCTGGACGGTGGCGGGCCTCGCCACGACAGTCGGCGTGTCCAGGGCGGCGCTGGCGCGGCGGTTCACCGCGCTCGTCGGGCAGCCACCGATGGCCTACCTCACCGGGTGGCGGCTGGCGCTCGCCGCCGACCTGCTGCGCGAGCCCGCCCGCACGCTGGACGCCGTCGCGCGGCGGGTCGGCTACGGCACCGCGTTCGCCCTCAGCACCGCGTTCAAACGCGCCTACGGGGTGAGCCCGCAGCACTACCGCCGCACCCGCCTCAGCCGCCCGGAGTGACCCGCTCCCAGGCACCCGCCGCGGCCGCCCGGCGCATGGCCTCGCCGAACTCCACGGCCGGGCGCCCCAGTACCTCCCGCACGCCGTCGGTGACCGCCGTGTTGCGCCCGTCGAGCACGGTGGCGAACAGCCCGGCCAGGAACTCGGCCTCGTGCGCCGGCAACCCATGCTCGGTGAGCACCGCGACGTAGTCCTCCGGCGAGACGGGCTCGTACCGCACCGGCCTGCCCGTGACCTCGGACAGCACGGCGGCGGCCTCCGCGAAGGACAGTGCGCGGGGGCCGGTCAGTTCGCGGACGCGCCCCGCGTGCCCGTCGTCGAGCAGTGCGGCCACGACCACCTCGGCGATGTCGTCGGCGTCCACGAACGGTTCGGCCACCGCGCCGGCCGGGAGCACGACGGTGCCCTCGAGCACCCCGTCCCGCAGGAAGTCCTCGCTGAACGCCTGGGCGAACCACGCACACCGCACGATGGTCCACTCCGCGCCCGCCTCGCGCACCGCGTGCTCGGCCCGCTCGGCGCCCTGCTCACCCCGGCCCGACAGCAGGACCAGCCTGGTGACCCCGTGCCGCACCGCGCGCCGCGCGAAGGCGCCGACCACCTCGTCCGCACCCGGAATCCCGAGGTCGGGTGAGTACACCAGGTACACCGCGCCGACGCCGTCGAGCACCGCGTCCCAGGTGGACTCGTCGTCCCAGTCGAACGGTGGTGTCCCGGCGCGGGAGCCGATCCGGACGGTGACTCCCGGCCTGCCGGACAGTCGCGCGGCCACCCGGCGCCCGGTCTTGCCGGTACCGCCGAGCACCAGGATCGTCGCCGGGGTGCTCGCTACCGCCTGTGTTGTCGCTGCTGCTGTTGTCGTTGTCATGTGACAAGCAAAGCCGCTGCGGCGAGCCGGGAGAATCGGCGACGCGCTCACCCACCTTCGCGAGCGTCTCGCACTCAGACCACCGGGCGCAGCGGCAGGTCCTCGTGCGGCCCGTGCCGCCGCAGCTCCGTCCACGCGTCCGCGAGGCGATCCACCAGTTCGGCCAGCACCTCCTCCGCCAGCAGGAACGGGATGCGGAAGTGGCGGTCGTGCCGCCCCGTCGGGTCCATCGCCGAACCCGGCACGATCTCGACGCCGTGCCGCAGGGCGAGCTGCGCGAACACGTCGGCGCTGTGTCCCTCCGGCAGCGCGACCCACAGCGACGACCCACCGTCGGGAGTACGCCAGCTCCACTCCGGCAGCCGCCGTGCGAGCAGGCGTTCGAGTTCGGCGCAGTGCTCCCGCTGCACCGCCGAACGGCGCCGGGACAGCGCGTCCAGCCGGGGCAGCAGCCGCGCCGCCACGGCCTGCTCGATCAGCGGGCTCCCGAGGTCGGCCATGGCCTTGCGCCGGGCGCACCGCTCGATGATCCCCACCGGGCCGCGGACCCAGCCCACGCGCAGTCCCGCCCACACGCCCTTGAGCGACTCCACGGTCAGCACCTCGCTGCCGCGCGGCGCGAAGGCCGCCAGCGGCATGGGCAGGGCCGTCTCGTCGGCCGCGAGCGCGTGCCCCGCGTAGGCGTTGTCCTCGACGACGGCCACGCCGTGCCGGGTGGCCAGCTCGGCCACCTGCCTCCGCCTCGCCGCCGACATGAGCACGCCGGTGGGGTTGTGGAAGGTCGGCATCACGTACAGCAGACCCGGCGTCGACTCGGCCAGCACCGAGGCGAGCGCGCGAGGATCGACACCCTCGTCGTCCAGGCCCACCGGGGTCAGGTCGACGCCACACTGGCGGAAGATGTCCAGGCACGGCGACCAGCTGGGGGCCTCGACCACGGCGGTCGCCGCGCCGCGCAGGTACACCTCGGCGAGCAGGACCAGCGCCTGATGCGCGCCCGACGTCACCAGGATCTCGGCAGGTGAGGTCGGCACGCCCTGCCGGGTGTAGTGGTCGGCGATCGCCTCCCGCAGCGCGGGCAGTCCGCGCGGATGGTAGCCGGGATCGGCGAGCAGCCCCGTGATCTCGTCGTCGGCCACCGCGCGCAGTGCCTCCGCGACCTCGGGCACGCCCGCGTCGGCCGCACAGCCGAGACTGATCAACTCGCCCGGGCCGTCGATCAGCCGCTGCACGATGGCGGTTCCCCGCCCACCCCGCACGCGACCGTCGCTGCGCGGCACCTTCCGGTGGCCGTTGACGCGCGTGCCACTGCCCTGGCGGCGGTCCACCACTCCCCGGTCACGCAGTGCCTCGTACGCGGCCACCACCGTCGCGCGGCTCACCGCCAGCACCCGGGCCAGTTCCCGTTCGGACGGCAGCCGCTGGCCCGTGACCAGCGAACCGTCCTCGGCCGCCGCGGCCAGCGCGTCCGCGAGCTTGCGATACAGCGGGCCCTCGCCCGCGCTCCAGTCGCCGAGCAACGCGGCCAGCGCCGCACCGGACGGAAAACGGTCCACTTCATCACGCATTGGCCCTACCTCCGGTCCATTGTCCCGACGATCCTAGAGCAGGTACAGGCCAATATGAAGTGGACCGGAGTAACCGGACCGGAAAGGAAGGATCGTGATCGTCACCGCCCTCTATCTCACCGTGCTCGCCGCACTGCTGGCCGGGCTGGGCTCCGCCGTCCACCGAGAGGGACCCGCACCGGACGTGGAACCCGCCTTCGCCCGCCGCGTCGCCGAGGGTGTGTTCGTCCTGCGGGCGCTCGGCCAGGCGTACGCGGACCGCACGCAGGGGCTGCTCGACGAGCTGACGACGAGCACGCCGCTGCTGCTGCCCTCGGCCGAGGGGCCGGCGAACACCCGCGCGTGAGCTGCGGACACGGCTACATAGGCTGCGGACACGGCTACGCCAGGTGCGGACACGGCTACGTGGGCTGCGGACACGGCGTCAGCGCTCGTGGGCGGCGAGACCCGTCACCCCCGGCGCGACGTGGGGGCGCAGCACCAGGTCGGCGTCATAGTCGCCGCCGTCCTGGTGCCGGAAGGGGACCGGCTCCAGGTCACCGAGTACGGACAGCCGCTCCTTGAGCCGCGCGGCGGCCACGGCGTACTCCGCGTCGGTGGCCCGGTCCGCCCCGTACACCGCCAGCGGCGGCAGGGCCTCCATTCCGGTGTAGTGGAAGATCCCGTGCTGGACGGGGAACAGCACCTGCTCCAGTTCCCCGTTGATACCCCTCGGGCCGAAGGACGCCTCCCTCCCGCCGATGGAGGTGACCACCATGCCCCGCTTGCCGCGCAGGTTCCCATTGCCGTAGCGCAGTGTCGTGCCCGTCTCCGGGTCCTTGATCCCGAACCCGAAGCCGTTCAGGAACACCCGGTCGAACCAGCCCTTGAGGATCGCGGGCATCCCGAACCACCAGAGCGGGAAGTGGACCACCAGCACGTCCGCGGCGCGCACCAGCTCCTGCTCGGCCCTGATGTCCGGGGCCAGCCGGTCCGCCTCGTACGCCTCCTTGGCCGCCCTGCCCACGAACAGGCGCTCGGTGGGGTCGTGGTCGAAGTCGGTGGCGGCCACGACCGGGTCCCACTTCTGCGCGTAGAGATCACGCACGTGGACCTCGTGGCCGAGTTCGGTGAGGTGGCGCGCACCCTCGTCGGCGAGCGAGCAGGTCAGCGAGCGGGAGTCGGGGTGGGCCACGAGCCAGAGAATGTTCATGTCGATCAGCCTGCCGGGACTCCCGGACCGCCACGAGTGGCTGAAAGGCCATCATGTGAAAGAATCGGGCCATGAGTCGTTCCGTCGAGCCCCGCGCCCCACACCGGGTCGCCGTGCTCGTGCGCCCCGGTGTGTTGCCCATGGAACTGGGGCTCGTCCACCAGATCTTCCGTGGCGCCCGCACCCCCGGCGGAGCACCGCTGTACGAGGTCACGAGCTTCGCGCTGGAGCCGGGACCGGTGGCCACGGACGCCGACTTCTCCGTCCACGTCGAGCGCGGGCCGGACGTGCTCGACGAGGCGGAGACGGTCGTCGTGCCGGCGAGCCACCCGCTCGACGAGACCGACGACGTGCTGTCCCCGGCCCTGCGCGACGCGCTGGCCCGGATCCGGCCGGGCACCCGCATC
The DNA here is from genome assembly GCF_005862235.1 of Saccharomonospora piscinae. Taxonomy (GTDB): domain Bacteria; phylum Actinomycetota; class Actinomycetes; order Mycobacteriales; family Pseudonocardiaceae; genus Saccharomonospora; species Saccharomonospora piscinae. The sequence continues at coordinate 83,222 of NZ_VCEK01000006.1, forward strand.
GCGTCGGTCTGCACGGGGGCGTTCGTCCTCGCGGCGGCGGGCCTGCTGGACGGGCGCAGGGCGACGACCCACTGGCACTCCGCCGAGCGGTTCCGCCGCTCGTTTCCCGCCGTCGAGGTCGACCCGCACGTGCTCTACACCGACAACGGCGAGGTGCTGACCTCGGCGGGCGAGGCGGCGGGCATCGACCTGTGCCTGCATCTGATCCGCCGCGACCACGGCGCGGCGGTGGCCAACGAGGTCGCGCGCGGCATGGTCGTCCCGCCGCACCGGGAGGGCGGGCAGGCGCAGTACCTCCAGCTCCCGGTGCCCGAGCCGGGAGCGCGCGACTCCACCGCCCGTGCTCGCGAGTGGGCACTGCGGCACCTGCACCGGCCCCTGTCGGTGGCCGAACTGGCGGAGCGGGAGGCGATGAGCGTCCGCACGTTCACCCGCCGGTTCCGCCAGGAGGTCGGCACCTCGCCCCTGCGGTGGCTGACCCAGCAGCGGGTGGAACGCGCCCGGCAACTGCTGGAACGCACCGAGCTACCCGTGGACCGCGTCGCGGAGGCCGTCGGGTTCACCTCGGCGGTGTCGCTGCGGCAGCACCTCGCGGCCACCCTCGGTGTCTCCCCGAGCACGTACCGGCAGACCTTCGGTGGTGACCGTCACACGATTCGCACCTGACGGCACGCACGGAATGCCACCGCCTCCCGGCGCGTTGCCCTACCGGAAGGAGGGTGCAGAATTGGCTGACGCGACACTGACCGCCGCCCGTCCCTCGAACCCGCGCCGTGGCCGCCCCGCGGGCGAGGAGCCGGACTTGGTGCGCTACTACCTCGACGAGGTCGGCGCGACGCCGCTACTCACCGCGCAGCAGGAGGTCGACCTCTCCAAGCGGATCGAGGCCGGAGTCTACGCCGCCGAACTGCTGCGCAGGGCCGACGCGGGCGAGGCCGCCCTCGACCGGGACCGTGGGCAGCTGGAAGCCGTGGTCCGGGACGGCGACCGCGCCAAGGACCACATGGTCAGGGCGAACCTGCGCCTCGTCGTCACCGCTGCCCGCAAGAACCGGCACACCAACCTGCCGCTGCTGGACGCCATCCAGGAGGGCAACCTCGGGCTGATCCGCGCGGTCGAGAAGTTCGACTACGCCAAGGGCTACAAGTTCTCCACCTACGCCATGTGGTGGATCCGGCAGGCCATCCAGCGCGGCAACGCGTTCCAGAGCAACACCATCCGGCTGCCGATGCACGTCAACGAGCAGGTCGCGAAGCTCGACCGGCTCCAGCGCACCCTGCAGTCCCGTAGTGACCACGAGCCGACCGTGGAGGAGCTCGCCGCCGCCGCCGAGCTGCCGGTGGAACGGGTCGTGGCGCTGCGGCAGGCCGGGCGCTCCACCGTCAGCCTGGACGTGCCGCTGGACGAGGACGGCGACCTGCACCTCGGCGACCTCGTCAGTGACGGCGCCGTGCCCGCGGTCGGCGAGGGCATCGAGCGGCAGGCCATGGTCGGTCTGCTGCGCTCGGCGCTGGACAGCCTCCCGGCGCCCGAGGCGGCCGTGGTGTCACTGCGCTACGGGCTGCGCGACGGGCACCAGCACACCATCCCGGAGATCTCGGGCCGGCTCGGCCTGAGCCGCAAGCGGGTGCGCACGCTGGAGCAACGCGCCATGGACATGCTGCGGGAGCCACAGCGCAGCGACTCACTGCTCGACTGGGCGAGTTGAGGCGGCACCACCACGGAAATCCGTGCTCCGGCGTGGCGGAGGTCATAGGATCGGGGTCGTGCACCTGCCTGTGATGCCGCCCGTGCGGCCCATGCTCGCGACCCTGGTGCGGGAGCTGCCGCACACACCCGGACTGCGCTACGAACCGAAGTGGGACGGGTTCCGCTGCATCGTCTTCCGCGACGGCGACGAGATCGAACTCGGTTCCCGCAACGACCGGCCGCTCACCCGGTACTTCCCCGAGCTGCTCGACCTCCTCGCCGACGCGCTGCCCCCGCGGTGTGTGGTGGACGGTGAGATCGTGGTGGTCACCGAGGGTGGGCTGGACTTCGACGCGCTGCAGAACCGGCTGCACCCCGCCGCCTCGCGGGTGCGGAAGCTGGCCGGCGAGACCCCGGCCAGCTTCGTGGCGTTCGACCTGCTCGCGCTCGGCGACCGGGACCTGTCCCCCGAGCCGTTCGCCGAGCGGCGCCGAGAGCTGGAAAGCGTGCTCGACACCGCGCGGGCGCGGGTACACCTGACGCCGATCACCGACGATCCGGCGGTGGCCACCGACTGGTTCACCCGGTTCGAGGGCGCGGGCTTCGACGGCGTGATGGTCAAGCCCTCCGACCAGCCCTACCAGCAGGACAAGCGCACGATGCTCAAGGTCAAGCACGAGCGCACGGCCGACTGCGTCGTCGCGGGCTTTCGCTGGCACAAGGACGGTCAGGGCGTGGGCTCGCTGCTGCTCGGGCTGTACGACGACGACGGCTCGCTGCATCATGTCGGCGTGGCGAGCAGCTTCACGGCCAAACGCAGGGCCGAGCTGGTCGACGAGCTGGAACCGCTGCGCGCGGAGGCACTCGACGAGCACCCGTGGCGCGACTGGGCCGACACCGAGCGCAACACCGACGGCCGGATGCCGGGCGGGCTGAGCCGCTGGAGCGCGGGCAAGGACCTGTCCTGGGAGCCGCTGCGGATCGAGCTGGTCGCCGAGGTGCGGTACGAGCACGTGCAGGCGGGCCGCTTCCGGCACGGTGGCAGGCTGGTGCGGTTCCGCCCCGACCGCACGCCGGAATCCTGTACCTACGCGCAGCTGGAGCAGGTCGCCCCCGCCGAACTCGCCGCCTTCTTCGACGAGGTGGACCCGGCGGGTACCCGATGAGCCCCGCGAAGGACGGCGTCGTGCTCGACGTCGACGGCACCGAGGTCACCGTCTCCAGCCCGGACAAGGTCTACTTCCCCGAGCGCGGCGAGACGAAGCTCGACCTGGTGCGCTACTACCAGGCCGTCGCCACCCCGCTGCTGGCCACGCTGGGCGGGCGACCGCTGCTCATGGAGCGTTACCCGGCCGGTGCGGGCGGAAAGTCCTGGTTCCAGAAGCGGGTACCGTCGTCGGCGCCGCCGTGGCTGCGCACCACCGTGGTCGCCACCCCCAATGGCACCACCAGCGATGCCCTGGTCGCGGCCGACCTCGCCCACGTGCTGTGGGCGGTCAACCTGGGCTGTCTCGGCTTCCACGTCTGGCCCTACCACGCCGACGAGCCCGAGGTCGCCGACGAGCTGCGGGTGGACCTCGATCCCACGCCCGGAGTCACGTTCGACCAGGTGCGCGAGGCGGCACTGGCCTCGAAGGAACTGCTGGACGAGCTGGGAATCGAGGGGTTCGTCAAGACCACGGGCTCGCGGGGGCTGCACCTCTACGTGCGCCTGGAAGCGCGCTGGGACAGCTACCAGGTGCGCGCGGGTGCGGTGGCGCTGGCACGCGAACTGCACCGCCGTCACCCGGACCTCATCACCGACGCCTGGTGGAAGGAGGAACGGGGCAAGCGGGTGTTCGTCGATTTCAACCAGAACGCGCCGCACAAGACCGTGTTCGGCGCGTGGTGCGTGCGGCCCCGCGTCGGCGGCCCCGTGTCCACTCCCCTCACCTGGGACGAGGTCGGCGATGTCGAGCCGGACGAGCTGACGCTGACCACCGTGCCCGCGCGCCTTGCCGAGCGCGGGGACCCGTGGGAGGGCATGGCTCGGCGCCCCCAGTCGCTGGAGCCACTGCTGGAACTGTCCCGGCGCGACACCGAGGCCGGCCTGCTCGACGCTCCGTGGCCCCCGGTGTATCCCAAGCAGCCGAACGAGCCGCCCCGGGTCGCTCCGAGCCGCGCGAAGAAGGAGTGAGCAGTCAGGACTTCTTCGACGCGCGGGCCTTCGCGGTGCGGCGCCCGCTGGCCTTCTGCAGCGCGTCGACGAGGTCCTGCTTGGTCATCGACGAACGACCGGGGATGTCGAGCTGGCGCGCACGTTCGTAGAGGTGCTGCTTGCTCGCCCTGGCGTCCACGCCCCCGGCCGTGTCCGTGGCGCGCTGCCCCGCACCCCGCGCGGCCTGCTGGTCGGACGGCCCTTTGCGCTCCTTCGGCTCCCAGTGGTCGCCCACCTTCTCGTAGGTGTGCTTGAGCGCCGCGTAGGCGGTCTGGTGGGCGCGCCGCCCCTCGCCGTAGGTCTCGACCGCGGAGTCGTGCGCCTCGATCCAGGTGCGCTGCGCCTTCTTCGGCGAGCGCTGCACGGTGCTGGGAAGTTCCTTGCGTCCCGGCATGGGGATCTCACCTGCCTTCGAGGGTCGGTTCACCTCGCCACCGGGGGTTACCGGTGCCGCGTGGCGACAAACCGCGCCGTGCCCGTCGTCGCGCAGTGTGAACGCGCGGGTCCGGTCGGGGACCACCGCCCCTGCCAGTCCATAGTGGATAGTGTTGGCCGTCATGGATTCTGGCTTTCGGGGGCGGTTGCTGGAACACTGGTGGGGTGCTGTGGCTTGAACTCGACGGTGCCGTGAACGTCCGCGACGTCGGAGGGCTGCCCACCGACGACGGGGCGAAGATCGCTTCCGGCCGGTTGCTGCGTTCCGACAACCTGCAGGACCTCTCGCCGTCCGACGTGTCGTATCTCGTGGAGAACCTGCGGCTGAGCACGGTGGTGGACCTGCGGTCGCCGACCGAGGTGACCGCGGAGGGCCCCGCGCCGCTGACCCGGCTCGGCCACGTCACCCACGTCAACCACTCGCTGCTGCCCGAACACGGCTTCGACGCCACGGCAGAGGCACTGCTGGTGCGGCGCAAGCGCGAGGAGGAACGCTACCCCGGCGACCCGGCGTGCGCGCACTACCTGGGCTACGTGGAGCACCGGCCCGACAGCATCGTGTCGGCGTTGCGCGCGGTCAACACCTCCCCCGGCGCGGCGCTGGTGCACTGCGCGGCGGGTAAGGACCGCACCGGCGTGGTGGTGGCGTTCGCCCTCAGCGTGGCAGGCACCCGCCGCGAGGACATCATCCGCGACTACGCGGCCACCGGTCAGCGCCTGCACCAGATCCTCGACCGGCTCCGCGGCACCCCCACCTACGCCGGAGACATCGACCGCGTGCCCGAGGACCGGCACCGCCCCCGCGCGGAGACGATGGAGGCGTTCCTGGAGCAGGTGGACCGCCGCTACGGCGGTGTGGCCAACGTGCTCGGGCGCCACGGTTTCACCGACGACGAACTCGACACGCTGCACCGGAGGCTGCGCGGCTGAACCGTGTCACCCTGCGTGTGGTGCCGTGAAGGCCACCCTCACTGCGTCTGACGCAGCGAAGGCCACCTTGACTGCGTCTCGCGCAGCGAAGGTGGCCTTCGCTGCAACCACCCCCCGGGCGGGCCTTCGCGCGGCGGAAGCGGTGATCGCACGCTGCTCTATCCTCGCCGCATGGCCGAACTCACCTCGCCCTTCGGCACCTGGTCCTTCGACGGCTCCTCGCTACGGATCACTCCGGGTTCCCACCGGCGCGTCCACAAGGTCCGCAAGGCGCTCGGTGAGCTGACGGTGCCGCTGGCCGCCATCGCCGGGGCGTCGTACGAACCGGGCCGCAAGGCGGGCCGTGTGCGGGTGCGGCTCAAGGAGGGCGCCGATCCGCTCTCCCAGGTGGCGGCTGGAAACCTGGCGGATCACGCGGACCCGTACCAGCTTCCGGTCGAGCCCGGCTCGCAGCAGGCGGCGGAGTACCTCGTCGACGCCGTGCGGTACACCCCGCGACCGGACGACGAGCCGTCGACGTGCTCCCGGTTCCTGCTGCCCGGCCCCGCGGTGCCCGTGTCGGCGTCCGTGGCCGACGGAACGGTGACCTGCGACGGACAACGGATCACGATCGAGCGGGGCTGGCAGGCTCCCGAAGCCAAGCGCAAGGCGGGCCGCACCGAACTCGACCTGACCGCGCTCGACGGCGTGGAGTGGCGGCCCGCCAGCTGGAACGACGGGATGCTGCGGTTGCGACCCCGTGGCGTTCCCAGCACGCTGCCGCCGGACTCGGACCCGAACACCCTCCGGCTGACGTGGGGCACCGAGAACGAGCTGCTGACGGTCCTCGTCGCGGCGGCTGTCGTGGCACGCCTGCCCCACCCGTACGCACCCGCCTTGCCCAGCGGGTCCGGGACACCGGACCCACCCGGTGAGGCTCAGCTGGGCGAGGTGGACGGGGTGCTGCGGCGGCTGCGGGAGCTGGGCGAGCTGCACCACGACGGCATCCTCGACGCCGACGAGTTCGCCGTCGCCAAGCAGGCGCTGCTGCGCAGGCTGTCGGAGTGAGCCCCGGTCGTCAGGACGGGTGTCCGCCGGTCACCGTTCCGTACGGCCGGTAGCGGCGGAACCCGCGACCGGTCAGCCCGGGGGTGCTCGCCACCAGCCTCGGCACCGGATCGTCCTCGCGCAACCGCGTCTCGACCAGCCGCTGGTGGGTGTTCTCGGCAGCGAACTCGGCCCAGTTGATCATCTTCGAGCCGTCGACCGAGAGGTGGAAGTGGCTGGCTCCCAGGTTGTCGACCTCGGCCGCACCGGTGGACAGCGGATGGTGGGACGCCAGCAGCTCGTCGACGAACGCACGGCCGGTGGCGGCCGTATCGAGGTCGAAGGATATGAGCACCACCATGCGGGCCCGCACCCGCTGGGCGGGCGGCACGCTGCGATACACCCGGGCCACGACCGGGCTGCCCCACGCGCCCGCCTCGTGTTCTTCCCCGGGCAGCGCGTCGACGTCGGCCCACTGCGTGTACTGCGACACGGTGCGCTCGTCGGTGCCCAGCAACACGCTGTGCGAGAGCAGCCCGGCGGGCGGTGCCGCGCCCCAGCGGCGCAACGCGGCCTCGGCCGTGCGGCGCTGCGCCACCGGATCGGGCGCGTCGAGTGTCAGTGTGCGCACCACTGCGGCATCCGCGTCGGTGCGGCTGACGTCCGGCAGCGGGCTCGTTTCCGTGTGTGTTTCCGTGTGCTCTGTCATGCCCTCACGCTAGGAACGCGGCGGGGCACCGGGCATCTGTCGGATGACCGGTGCCCCGGTGGCCCCAACCTCGTCCGGGTTACCGAGCGGGGCGCACCACCCCGGCGTCACCACCGCCGCGCCGCTGCGGCTCCGCCACCGCCTGCAACGTCCCGTCGCTGAGCACCTCGATGGCCGTGGCCGCGCCGATCTCCGAGCTGGTGGAGAACTCGTGCCCGTAGCCGCCCAGGACGCCCTCGTGAGCGTCGCGGAACGCCGGCTCGGCCGACACCGTGACCGTGTTGCGCTGGGTGGCTCGCGGCGCCGCGAGTGCCTCCGGCAGGTCCATGCCGCCGTCGACACGGTTCATCAGCGTCTGGATCACGGTCGTGATGATCGTGGACCCGCCGGGCGAGCCGAGCACGAGCCACGGCTGCCCCTCGGAGAGCACGATGGTGGGCGACATCGACGAGCGCGGGCGCTTGCCACCCTCGATCCGGTTGGGGTCCTCGGGGTCGTAGACGTGGCTGAAGTCGGTCAGCTCGTTGTTGAGCAGGAAGCCCCGGCCGGGCACCGTGATGCCGCTGCCGCCGGTCTGCTCGATCGTGAGCGTGTACGACGCCACGTTGCCCCAGCGGTCCACCACGGACAGGTGCGTCGTGGACAGTCCCTCCGTGTCGGGCCGGTCCACGACCACGCCCTCGGTACCGCCGCAGGACGGGTCGTAGTCGCCGTCCGCCGTTCCGGCCGCCACCGGCTTCGCCGCGGCGGTGGCCGGGTCCAGTTCGCATGCCCGCTCGGCGGCGAACTCGTCGGACACGAGTTCCTCCACGGGCACGTCGACGAAGTGGCTGTCCCCCGAGTACCGGGCGCGGTCGGCGTAGGCCAGTGCCGAGGCCTCCAGGTAGTGATGCAGCCGCTCATCGGAGTTCATCCCCGCGAGGTCGAACCGCTCCAGGATGTTCAGCGTCTCCCCGACCGTCGTACCGCCGCTGGAGGGCGGTGCCATCCCGATGACCTCGTAGCCCCGGTAGTCGTTGCGGGTCGGCTCCGGCCTGGCGACGGTGTAGTTCGCGAGGTCCGCCTCGGTCATGTGCCCGGCGGGCACGGGCAGGTCGGTGCGGCCGCTGCGCGGCGGGTGCTGCACCGTCTCGGCGATGTCCCCGGCGATCGGTCCGTCGTAGAACCAGTCGGCGCCGAGCCGGCCGAGCTTGGCGTAGGTGTGGGCGAGGTCGCGGTTGCGGAACACCGACCCCACCTCAGGCGCGTCCCCACCCGGCAGGAACAGCTCCGCCGTCGGTGCGATGGCGGAGAACCGCTCGGCGTTGTTCAGGGTCTGCTGCCGGAAGGTCTCGTCGACGACGAAACCGCGCCGCGCCAGCCGCGTCGCCGGGCGCAGCGCCTCGGCGAGCGAGTACGTGCCCCACTCGTCGAGCGCGACCTCCCAGGTCGCGGGCGTGCCGGGTACGCCGACCGCCGACCCGCTGGTGACCATGTCGGGGAAGAACGGGTACGTCTCGCCCGTCGCGGGGTCGATGAACGCGTCGCGGGGCATGGCCTCGGGTGCCGTCTCGCGCCCGTCGAGGGTCTGGACCTCCCCGGTGGCCGCGTCGTAGTGGACGAGGAATCCACCACCGCCGATCCCGGCGCTGTAGGGATCGGTGACGCCCAGCGCGGCGGCGGTGGCGACGGCGGCGTCAACGGCGTTGCCACCGCGGCGCAGGACGTCCAGGCCGATCGCGGTGGCCTCGGGGTCCACCGAGCTGACGGCTCCCCCGCTGCCGACCGCCACCGGGGTCTTGTCGGGCTGCCTCGGCTGTGCTCCCGAGGTGGCCTGCGTGGCCACGGTGACGCTCGCGGCCATCCCCACGACAGCGAGACTGGCCAGTGTGCGCCGCCGGACGGAGCGCGGGGCGACTGTGGACATTCCACCTCCCGGTGACTCGGAGCCCAGCCCTCTCGCACACGGCCGGACCGTCTCCCAGCATGGTCCACGAGGGACCGCCGCGCGACCCTACGCCGCCTGGACCATTCGGCTTCGGCCGTTCGCCCCACCCGGCCTTCCGACATCGCGAACGGATAACGATCAGCCCGACCGCGCCGACGGCGACCCTCGCGGCATCGAGGGTTTTGGTATAGACCAGACTTTTCGTGAACAGGAAGGAGCGGGTGTGCTCACAAGCAAGCGCAGGCGCGGCATGGGCCTGATGGCCGCGGCGGCCCTCACGGCGGTCGCCGGGTGTTCCGGCGGCGGCTCGGGCGGCGGGGGTGGGGAGGACGACTTCACCACCAACCTCCAGTTGGGCACGGGCAGCACCGGCGGGGTGTACTTCCCGATGGGCCAGGAGTACTCCACGCTCTTCGTCGACAACATCGAGGCCGAGGGCCTGAACGTGACCGCCGTGGAGACCGGCGCCTCCGTCGAGAACCTCGCCAAGATCGCGCGCGGGGAGTTGCAGCTCGGCATCGCGCAGCACAACACCGCCCAGGACGCCGTCAACGGCGAGGGCGAGTTCAACGGCGCGACGGTCGAGAACGTCGGCTTCCTCGGCAAGCTCTACCCGGAGGCGGCACAGGTCATCACCCTGGAGTCGAGCGGCATCGACTCGGTGTCGGACCTTGAGGGCAAGACGGTCGCGATCGGCCCTCCCGGTGGGGGCACGCGCGACGCGGCCGAGCAGATCCTGTCCGCCTACGGGCTGGAGGAAGGCGACTACACCGCGCTGGAGGAGGGCTTCGGCGACGCGAAGGCGAAGCTGCAGGACGGCAACGCCGACGCCTCCATCGAGATCCTCGGGGTGCCCGCGGCGAGCCTGCAGGAGTTGCAGGCCACCACCGGCGAGGTGAAGCTCGTGCCGCTCGACGGCACCGAACTGGACACCATCGTGGGGCAGAGCCAGTTCGAGCCCTACGAGATCCCGGCCGACACCTACGACTTCCTCGACGAGCCGGTGCCGACCGTGTCGGTGTTCGCCGCGATGTACGCCTCCACGAACCAGGTCAGCGAGGAGCTGGGCTACGAGCTCACCAAGACGCTGTACGAGCAGGCCGACTCGCTGACGCTGGCGCAGAAGGAGCTGATCAGCGTGGAGGAGGCCACGGTCGGCCAGGGCGACGTGCCGCTGCACCCCGGGGCGCGCAAGTACTTCCAGGAACAGGGCCTGCTCGACTGAGCTGAGCCGGAGAAGGAGAGACACGATGGCCGACGACACGGCGGCGCCCGGTTCCACGACGGCGTCCGAGCCCGGCACCGCGACGGCGGAGAAGGAGGCGCGGGAGAAGGCCGCCGCCTACGACCGCGAGAGCCGGTACCGGACCCAGCTCGGACCGTGGAAATGGGTCGTCGCCGTGCTCGGCACGGCACTGACACTGTTCCAGCTGTACACGGCGCTGTTCGGCACGTTCACCTCGATCATCCAGGGCGCCGTGCACGTCGGCATGGCGCTGAGCCTCGTGTACCTGCTGTATCCGGCGCACCGGGCCGGTGCGAGCAAGCCGGGGGTGCCACCGCACGACGTGCTGCTCTGCGCGCTGGCGCTCGGGGCGAACGGCTACATCGTGGTGAACTACGAGCAGCTCACGACCCAGTCGGTGGTGTTCGGCTTCGAGACGGTCGACGTGGTGGTGGCCGTGGCGGCCATCGCCCTGATCCTCGAAGCCACCCGCCGCTGTGTCGGCCTGCCGATCGTCGTGATCGCGGTGGCGGCGCTGGCGTACGGCTACTACGGCCCCTCCATGCCGATCTTCTCCCATCCCGGCTTCACCTTCGACGCGCTGGTGTCCGAGTCGGTCTACAGCTCGACGACGGTGTTCGGCACCCCCATCCAGGTGTCGTCGACGTTCATCTTCCTGTTCCTGTTCTTCGGGGTCATTCTGGTCCGGACCAACATCGGAAAGTTCTTCAACGACCTGGCGTTCGGGCTCACCGGTCGCCGCACCGGGGGCACGGCCAAGGCCGCGGTGGTCGCCAGCGGGCTCCAGGGCATGGTGTCGGGCAGCTCGGTGGCCAACACGGTGGCGTCCGGCTCGTTCACGATCCCGATGATGAAGCGCGCGGGATTCCGGCCCCAGGTCGCCGGGGCGGCCGAGGCCGCCGCGTCGACGGGTGGCCAGCTGGTTCCCCCGGTGATGGGCGCGGCCGTGTTCATCATGGCCGAGTACACCGGCACGCCGTACAACGAGCTGATCCTCTTCGCGATCGTGCCCGCCGCGCTCTACTTCCTCGGGGTGTTCTGCGGAGTCCACTTCGAGGCCCGCCGCACGGGTGTCCTCGGCACGCCCAAGGACCAGCTACCGGTCCTGCGGTCGCTGCTCACCCGGCTGTACCTGCTCGCACCGCTGGTGGTCATCATCGGGCTGCTGCTGGCGGGGCGGTCGGCGGCCAATGCCGCACTGTTCGGCATCCTCACGGCGCTGCTGGTGAGTTTCCTGCGTGCCGACACCCGGCTGTCGGCACGCCAGTTCGCGCGGCTGTTCGAGGACGGCGCGCGCACGGCCCTGCCGGTGATCGCGGCGTGCGCCACCGCGGGCATCATCGCGGGCACCGTGACCCGCACCGGCCTGGGCGGCAAGCTGGCAGGCGGGATCGTGGACCTGTCGATGGGCAGTTTCGCGCTGGTACTGGTGCTGACCATGCTGGCGTGCCTGCTGCTCGGGATGGGACTGCCGACCACGGCGAACTACGTCGTCACCGCCACGGTCGCCGCGCCGATCCTGGTGGAACTGGGTGTGCCCATCGTGGCCGCGCACTTCTTCGTGTTCTACTTCGGCATCGTCGCCGACATCACGCCGCCGGTGTGCCTGGCCGCCTACGCCGGAGCGGGCCTGGCCCGCGCGAATCCGATGCGCACCGGGGTCACCGCGGTGAAACTCGCCATCCCCGGCTTCCTCGTGCCGTACGTGTTCGTGCTCGAACCACAACTGCTGTTGCAGGACGTCACCGTGACCGGCTTCGCCGTCACACTGCTCACCGCCGTGGTGGGAATCGCCGCCGTGTCGGCGGGGCTCATCGGTTACACCCCCGGCGGTCACCCGGCATGGCGGTTCGCACTCGTCGCGGGCGGGCTCGCGGGCCTGTATCCCGAGCCGCTGGTCTCGGTGGCCGGGCTCGCCATGGTGGCGGCCGTCGTCGTGGCACACCGCCTCCGGCGTGGCGGTGACCGGGACGGAGCCGACCAGAACGGAGCCGACCGGGACGCAGCGGTGACCCCGTGACGGGCCCGCCCGTACACAGCCTCACCGGGGACCAGGTCACCGCGCTGTTTTCGGAGGCCGCGCGTGGCGTGTTCCCCGAGCCGGACTTCTCCGTGCGGATCGGGCCGCTGTGTGGCCCCGCCGCCGCCGTGGTGGCGTTCACCGACTGCGTCGTGGTGGCCACGCCGATGGGTGTGCGCTGGTGGCGCGAGGTGCTCGCCGACGGCGCCGACCCCATGCATCCGCGGGTGCTGCTCACGCTCGCCGACGCGCTGGGCACCACGGTCGGCGAGAACGAGGCGGTACTGGCGGCGGCCCCGTCGCGCACCGTGTCCCTGGCCCGGTCGGTGCGGCTGGTTCCGTTCGACGACGGTCACCCGCGAGTGGCCCGCGCCCGCCGGTACCGCGACGACGTCCGCGCCTGGACCACAGTGGAGGGCGACGGCCTGCTGGTCGTCGGCCGGGGACTGGCGGGCCGGTGGGAGATGAGCATGGACGTGGCCCCGCGCGCCAGGACGCGCGGGCTGGGACGCGCGCTCGCGGCGGCGGCGCGGGCCCACGTTCCCCGGGGTCAGGCGGTGTACGCACAGGTCGCCCCGGGCAACGCGGCCTCGCTGCGCGCGCTGCTCGCCGCGGGCTACCATCCCGTCGCCCAGGAGGTGCTGTTCCCGCTGCGCCCCGCCGGCGGCTCCGGGTGAGTCCGGCCCCGCCGGTCAGTGCCCCGGTGGAGTGCGGTGTCCCGTGGCCTGCTCGTAGTCGTGGGCCAGTGCCAGCAGGTCCGGCTCGCTGAACGGCAGCCCGAGCAACTCGACCCCGACGGGCAGCCCGTCGGCGGTGAACCCGGCGGGCACGCTGACCGCGGGGAAGCCGCTGTAGGCGGCCAGCCTGCAGTTGCGGTACGACTGTTCGACCCCGATCGGTGTCGGTGGCTCGCTGATCGAGGGATAGACGAGCGCGTCGAGATCGTGCTCGGCCATGAGCCCGGTGAGCAGGGCACGGAGGCGGTCGCGCTGGCGCAGCGTCTCGTCGTACTCCGGGTTCGGCAGTGCCGGGCTGTCGACCCACGCACGCAGGGTGGACAGCACGCTCGGGATCACCTCACCGGAGGCGGCGAGGTCGGCCAGCGTCAGCCGGTCGCGGGGTTCGGCCAGGTGGGCGAGCCGCAGCGGCCTTCCCCGGGCGGACTCGGCCAGGTAGGCGTCGAGGTCGCGTTCGAACTCGTGGCGCACCCGGTTCGCTCCGGCCGCCGCGGCCATGACGTCGGGCAGCGGGCCGAGTTCCACCGGCTCCGCGCCCTGGGCGGCCATGTCGTCGATCGCCCGCCGGACGAGGGCGTTGGTGTCGGGCGCCCGGCCCCCGGTGTCGAAGTAGTCCGTGACGACGCCGACGCGCGCGCCGGTGAGCGCGGGCCGGTCGAGGCCGTCGAGGTAGGAGTCCGGCACCCGGCCCAGTGCCGCCTCGGTGACCGGGTCGGCCGGGTCGTGGCCCACCGTGGCGTCGAGCAGCAGGGCCGCGTCCTCGACCGAGGTCGTCAACGGACCCACCGTGTCCTGCGTGCCCGCGAGCGGCGCGACTCCGTCCCTGCTGGACAGCCCCAGGGTGGGCCGCACTCCGACGAGGTTGGTGTGTGCGGCGGGGATACGCACCGACCCGCAGGTGTCCGTGCCCAGCGCCGCCGGGGCGAGCGAGGCCGCCACGGCCACGGCACTGCCACCGCTGGACCCGCCCGGGTGCCGCGCCGGGTCGTAGGGGTTGCGGGTCTGCCCGCCCAGCGACGACTCCGTGTAGATGCTCATCGCGTACTCGTGCAGGTTGGTCTTGGCGAGCACCAGGGCACCCGCCTCGCGCAGCCGCGCGATCTGCGTGGCGTCGTCCGGCGGGCGCATGCCCCGCAGCGCGAGGGAGCCGCTGGTCGTGGGCAGGTCGTGGGTGTCCATGTTGTCCTTCACGACCACCGGGACGCCGTGCAGCGGGCCCCGCAGTTCGCCCCGCGCGCGTTCCGCGTCGAGCCGCACCGCCTCCGCCCGTGCCCTCGGGTTGAGCGTGAGGATCGCGCCGAGGTCCGGGTCCTGGGCCTCGATGCGGCGCAGGTAGGCGTCGACGAGTCCACGCGAGGTGACCTCCCCGTCGGCGAGCAGCTCGCCGAGTTCCGCCACGGACCGGTCGGCGACGTCCACGATCCCGGTTTCGGCCTGCGCGGACGGAGCCGGAAGCGCGGTGACGGCCAGCGCTGTGCTGCCGACGGTGGCGACCACCGAGGCCAGCACGGCGAACCTGCGACGCACGATGGGTCCCCTCTCGCCGGAGTGTCCGGGAAGCGATCACCAGACCTACCGGGCGGGGCGACGGATGTCCAGACCAATTCGGGTGAACCGACGCCTCCCGTGTGCGATACCGGGCGACCCGCCCGCCCGCGAGTGCCCGACCGATGCCCCGCCCGCGATCCGCCGGAGAGTCATGGAGCCGCCAGAACCGGCCGCGACCCCACGCACGCCCGCTGGGCCCGGCCGACTGCCACTGCGCCCCGAGGTGCTCGTCGCCCTGGCCGGGCTGCTGACCGGAGCGTTCGCGGCGGTGGCCTACTACTCGCCGCTGCTGCGGTCGCTGGCGCACACGTTCGTGATCTGGACAGCGCTGGCCGCGGTGGTCGCGGCAGGGCAGTCCCCCAGAACCGCGGTCGTCCGCGTCAGCATCGCCCTGCTGGCCGCCGTGTCCGCGTTCTACTCCGGCAAGGCCGTCCTCTACTCCGGAGGAGCACTTCCGCTCAACCTGTTCGACCTGCTCGTGTGGGGCGGCCTCGCGGTGGTGGCCGGGGTGGTGCTCGGGCTGGGCCTGCGCGCCGTCGGTGACAGCGGCGCCCACGGCACCGTGGCGACGGCGAGCGCGCTCGGGCTCATGTGGGGCGACGTGGTCCGTCGCACCGGCCACGTGTTTTCGCCGGACCCGGCGCTGGTCGCCGTCACCGGACTGCTCACGGCCGTCCTGCTGCTGCTCGGCTCCCGCTCCCGCGCGCAGGCCGCGCGCATCGCGCTGCTGGCGGTCCCGCTGACGGTTCCGGGGTTCCTGCTCGTGTCGGCACCTGATCTTCTGGAGCAGTTGCTGATCACGGGCAGCTTCTCCGGCGGGTGGTGAACCGAGCGGTACCTCAGTACGCGACGGTGAAACTGCTACCCCGGTACCGGGCGTGCTCCGCCTCGTCGAGCACGGCCACCGCGAAGTCCTCGGTCGAGATCGCCGAGCGGCCCCGCTCGTCCACCAGGAGCACGTCGGTGCCGGTGCGGTACCGGCCGGTCCGGGTCCCGGGCGCGATGCGCGCGGGCGGACTCACATAGGTCCAGTCCACGCCGGGACGGCTCAGGCAGCATTCGTGCTGGTCGACGCACGCCTTCGCGATCGCGCGCCACTCCTGCGCCACGAACCGGGGGTCGTCGACGACCAGGCCCGTCCCGTCCGGCACGCGCAGCCGTCCCGCTCCCCCGACCAGCAGCAGCCGCGCCCCGGCCCGGTCCACACCGGACAGCAGCGCCGTGGCGATCTCGGTGAGTTCGTGCTCGTCCCCCGAGGGCGGCCGGGTCGCGCCGACGACGAGGTCGCTGCCGGCCGCGCGGGTGGCGACCTCCTCGGCACTCGTGGCATCGCCCACCCGGACCGTGACGCCGTCAGGCAGCGACGAGGCACGCGCCTCGGAGCGCACCACGGCGCTCACGTCGTGGCCGCGTGCCAGTGCCTCCGCGACGATCCGGCCGCCGATCTGGCCGGTGGCTCCGAAGACGGTGATGCGCATGGTCAGGTCCTTTCGAGTTCGGGTTCGGGTTCGGTTTCGGGTCGCGAGCTCCGCGGTACGCGCCGGGGGAACTGCGCCGCCATCACCGCCACGAGAGCGAGTGCGGCTCCGAGAAGTTGTGTGCCGGTGAAGGTCTCACCGAGCGCGACCCAGCCCAGCACGGTGGCCACGACCGGCGAGAGCAGGGGCAGGAACGACACGGCGGCCACCGGCAACAGGTCGAGGCCGCGGAACCACACCACGTAGGCCAGCAGCGTGCCTGCCAGCGCGAGCCAGGCGTAGCCGCCGAGCGCGACGGCGTCGAGCGCGGGAGGCATGCCCTCCACGGCGAGCGCCACGGGCAGCAGCACGAGCCCACCCGCCGTAAGCTGCCAGCCCGTCAGCGTGACCACCCCGACGGGCCGTTTCCAGCGCCGGGTCAGCACCACACCGGTCGCCATCGACGCCGTGCCCGCGAGCCCGGCCACGATGCCCACGGGGTCGAACGCCACAGCACCCCGCAGCACCGTCAGGGCGACACCGCCCACGCCGACGACGGCCCAGCCGAGCCGCCAGCCGGTCGGCCGCTGCCCGAGCAGCACCAGCGCCAGCACGGCCACCATGAGCGGCTGCGCCGCGCCGAGGATGGCCGCCACCCCACCGGGCAGCCGGTAGGCCGCGAGGAACAGCAACGCGAAGAACGCGCCCATGTTGAGCGTGCCGAGCACGGCCGCGCGCCACCACCACCCGCCGCGCGGCAGGGTGCGCGTCCACGCGAGCAGCAGCAGCCCCGCGGGGAGTGCCCGGAGCACGCCCGACAGCAGCGGCCGGTCCGGCGGCAGGTACTCGGTGGTCACGAGATACGTGGTGCCCCACAGAACGGGCGCGAGCGCGGTGAGCAGGAGAACTCCGGGCAGCACGCGCTCCCGTTGGCCCGGCGCGGCGGCCGGTCCGTCGTGGACCGTGGTCACATGCACTCCTTAGCGTTGAACATTTCAACGCTAAAACAATATGACCGGATGCTACGCTGCGTCAAACAGTTCGACGTTGAGGGGCATGCGGAGGCACCTGGTGCGGGACAGCGTCGATGCGATCCTGGCGCAATGGCGGGCCGAGCGCCCCGACCTCGATCCGTCCCCGATGGGCGTCATCGGCCGGATCTCCCGGGCCGCCCGGGCACTGGAGCGCAGGCTGCGCGACCACTTCGCCAGCCGAGGGCTCCAGTCCGGTGAGTTCGACATCCTCGCCACGTTGCGCCGCTCGGGCGCGCCGTACCGGTTGAGCGCGGGCGCGCTCGTCGGCTCCGCCATGGTCACCTCCGGTGCGATCACCCACCGGCTCGACCGCCTTGTCGCCAAGGACCTCGTCACCCGCGAGACCGACCCGGACCACCGGCGCAGCGTGCTGGTCACCCTCACCGACCACGGCCGTGAACTCGTCGACGAACTCGTCGACGCCCATCTCGAACTGGAACGCGCGCTGCTCGCCGACCTCGACACGGCCGAACAGGACCAGCTCGCCGGACTGCTGCGGACCCTGCTGAACGGGCTCGGCGACACCCCGGAGTGACGCCACCCGCGACGCACCGGCCACAGGGGACGGCAAGCGCCGTCCCGGTTCCCGGCGTCGTGCCGGATGGGGAGGTAGGCTGCCACACTGTCGCGCGACCGCCGCCCGGCCACCGGTCACGGCGCGCCGCCGCGAGCGCGAGGCGACACCCCTATCCGACCCGACACACGATTCGGACACCGAAGCCATGCACGCAGAGCACCGTGAGCAGTGGGGAACCCGCGCCGGGTTTCTCCTGGCCGCCATCGGCTCCGCCGTCGGCCTGGGAAACATCTGGCGCTTTCCCTACGTCGCCTATCAGAACGGGGGCGGGGCCTTCCTGCTGCCCTACCTCGCCGCGCTGCTGACCGCGGGCATTCCCCTGCTCATCCTGGAATACACGATCGGCCACCGGTACCGCAGCACGCCGCCGACCGCGTTCCTCCGGCTTTCCCGGCCCGCGCAGGCCATCGGCTGGTGGCAGGTCGTCATCTGCTTCGTCATCGCGGCCTACTACGCGGTCATCATCGCGTGGTCGATCCGCTACACCGGATACTCGTTCGACCGCGCCTGGGGCGACGACCCCGAGGGGTTCCTGTTCGGTGACTTCCTGCAGGCCGCCGACGGCCCGACCATGGACCTCTCCTACGTCGGCGGGGTACTGGTGCCGCTGATCGCGGTCTGGGTCATCACGCTCGCGGTCCTCGCGGTGGGCGTGCGCCGGGGCATCGAACGGCTGAACAAGATCTTCATCCCCACGCTCGTCGTGCTGTTCCTCGCGCTCGTCGTCAGAGCGCTGACACTGCCCGGCGCCGTCGACGGGCTCAACGCCTTCTTCTCGCCGGACTGGTCGGCCATCAACGACGGCAGCGTGTGGGTCGCCGCCTACGGGCAGATCTTCTTCTCGCTGTCCATCGGCTTCGGCATCATGATCACCTACTCGTCGTACCTGCGGCGGCGATCGGACCTCAGCGGTTCCGCCCTCGTCGCCGGGTTCGCGAACAGCTCGTTCGAGCTGCTGGCCGGCATCGGCGTGTTCGCCACGATCGGGTTCATGGCGGCCAACGCGGGCATCCCGGTCGACGAGCTGGCCACCAGCGGTATCGGCCTGGCCTTCGTGGCGTTCCCGCAGATCATCTCCAGCATGCCGGCCGGTGAACTGTTCGGCGTGCTGTTCTTCCTGTCGCTGTCCATCGCGGGACTGACCTCGCTCATCAGCATCGTGCAGGTGATCGTGGGCTCCGTCGCCGACCGCACCGGGCTGCGCCGCGTTCCCTCCGTGCTGATCGTCGGCGGATTCACGGCGCTGGTGTCCATCGTGCTGTTCCCGACCACGGGCGGGCTCTACCTGCTCGACGTCGTCGACCGCTTCATCAACCAGTACGGCATCGTTGTCGCCGCCCTGGTCGCGGTGATCACCGTCTCGTGGTTCACCCGCAGGCTCAAGCCGCTGGCCGCGCACGCCAACGCCACATCCGCCGTACAGCTCGGCGTGCTCTGGCGGGTCACCCTCGGCATCGTTACGCCGCTGGTGCTGGGCTGGATGATGTGGGACAGCCTCCAGACCGAACTGTCCGAGAACTACGAGGACTACCCGAGCTCGTTCCTGCTGGGAGCGGGCTGGGGCGTCGCGCTCGGCGCGCTCGTGCTGGGCATCGTCCTGTCGTTGCTGCCGTGGAGGCGGGGCCAGCAGTCCTCTGAATCGCACCAGGAGGTGCAAAGCTGATGTCGACCGGTGCCATCGTGATGCTCATCGTCTCCATCGCCGTCGTGTGGGGAGGACTGACCCTGGCGATCCTGCGGCTGCGCAAACACCCGGAGGTTCCGGAGCTGCCGGAGGACGACGGCTGAACCTCCTCACGTCACGGCGTCGAAGAACGCCGTGACGTCCCGGGCGAACAGGGCGGGCACTTCCATCGCGGCGAAGTGCCCGCCCTCGTCGTGTTCGGCCCAGTGAACGACGTCGAAGCGCTGTTCGGCCAGGCTTCGCGCAGGCAGGTTGAGGTCGTGCGCGAACACGGCGACACCGAGCGGCACCGGACACGACGGCGGCGGAGCCACCCCGGCCGACTCCTTGTACAGGCGTGCCGATGACGACGTCGTACCCGTCGCCCAGTACAGCATGACGTTGGTCAGCAGGCGGTCGTCCGGAACGGCCGAGTCAGGGTCGGTCCACCCGTCGAAGGGCTCGGCCAGCCACGCCAGCAGCCCCGTCGGCGAATCGGTCAGCGCGTAGGCCAGCGTCTGCGGTTGCTGGGCATGGACGAGCTGCGAGGCGGGACGGCGGGTGACGAAGCCGCTGGTGTGCTCGGCCCGGGCCCGGTCCGGCTCCGGCAGTGTCCGCAGCTGCGCCTCGGTGGCGGGCGTCGGCAGGTAGTTGAGATGAACCCCGACGACGTCGTCCGGCGCCAGCTCCGCCACCAGCCGGGAGATGGCGGCACCCCAGTCACCGCCCTGCACGCCGTAGCGCCGGTAACCGAGTCCGTGCATCAGCTCCACCCACGCCCGCGCGACGCGGCGCGTGTCCCAGCCCCGCCGCCGCGTCGGGCCGGAGAACCCGAAGCCCGGGATGGCGGGCACCACCACGTGGAAACGTTCGGTCAGCAGGGGCAGTACGTCGAGGAACTCGACCACCGAGCCCGGCCAGCCGTGCGTGAGCAGCAGGGGCAGCGCGTCGGTCCGTGGCGAGCGCACGTGCCAGAAATGCACCCGCTGCCCGTCGATCTCGGCGAGGTACTGCGGGATCTCGTTGAGCTGCGCTTCCTGCGCACGCCAGTCGTAGGAGCCGCGCCAGTACTGCGCCAGGCTCCGCACGCGGGCGAGCGGGATGCCGTAGTCACGTCCCGCTCCGGGTAGTTCGTCGGGCCAGCGCGTGGCGGCCAGCCGCGCGTCGAGATCGGTCAGCACGCTGTCCGGAACGTGAACGCGAAAAGGTTCCAGCACGGTCGATCTCCTCTCACTTCATTAGTGGCACTAACGTTAGTGCGACTAATGACTTTGGTCAACTCGCCGCGAATCGCCCGGCGGCTACACTGCGCCCATGTCCGCGCCGGAACCTGCTCCCGCACGCATGGCGGCCCTGCCGAGCTGGCTGCTCACCCAATCGGCCCTGCACGCACACCGACTGGTGAGTGAGGGACTCGCGGACGTCGGCGCCCGCGGCTATCACTACCGGCTGCTGGCGACCCTGGCCGAGTTCGGGCCTGCCAGCCAGAACACCCTCGGCCGCCGCAGCGGTATCCACGCCAGTGACCTCGTCGCCACGATCAACGAACTCGCCGACGGCGACTGCGTGCGCCGCGAGCCCGACCCCGGCGACCGGCGGCGTAACGTCATCTCCCTCACCACGGCGGGCCGGCGCCGGTTGCGGCGGCTCGACACGGCGCTCGCCCGTGTTCAGGACCGGGTGTGCGCGCCGTTGTCCGCCGAGGAGCGCGGCGAGCTGACGCGCCTGCTACGGACACTGCTCGCCCACCACACTGCGGAACAGGACCCGGGGCCGGAGTGAGCACCCGACGGAGAGAGGGGGCGGCACCGTCCGCATTCCGGTGGACGCCGTACGCCGGAACCACGCAGTAGTCTGCTCGCGGTGTCGGTTCCCGGTGAAGGTGCGCGAAAAACATGAGCAACGCTGTCGTGGTGGGTTCAGGCCCCAACGGGCTGGCCGCCGCGGTCACCCTCGCGCGCGCGGGGGTGTCGGTGACCGTGCTGGAGGCCGAAGCCGAACTCGGCGGGGGCACCCGCAGCGGTGAGCTGACCCTGCCGGGCCTGCTGCACGACCACTGTTCCGCCATACACCCGACCGGCGCCGGGTCGCCGTTCCTGCGGTCACTGGACCTCGCTGCCCACGGCCTGCACTGGGCCTTTCCCGAAATCGATCTGACGCACCCGTTGGAGGGCGGCGACAGCGCCGTACTCGTGCGCTCGCTCGACGACACGGCGGCGGGGCTGGGCGTGGACGGGCCGTCGTGGCGCAGGCTGTTCGGCCCGCTGACCGACCACTACGACGCGCTGTCCGACGAGATCCTACGGCCGATCGCGCACCTGCCCCGGCACCCGCTCCTGCTCGCGCGGTTCGGGCTGGCGGCGCTGCCTCCCGCCACCCTGCTCGCCCGCCGCTGGCGCACCGAACGTGCCCGCGCGCTGTTCGCCGGGCTCGCGGCGCACGCCATCGCCCCGCTGTCCCATCCGGCCAGTCCGGCAGTGGGCCTCGTCCAGGGCGTACTCGCCCACCGGCACGGCTGGCCGGTCGCGCGAGGCGGCTCCCGGGCGATCACGGCGGCGCTCGCGGACGTGCTGCGGCAGCACGGTGGCGTCGTCGAGACCGGCGTGCGGGTCTCGACGCTCGCCGACATCGGAGAAGCGGACACGGTGCTGCTCGACCTCTCACCGGGCAACGCGGCGCGCATCCTGGGTGACCGGCTGCCGCCCCGCGTGGCGCGCGCCTACCGCGCCTACCGGCACGGCCCCGCGGTGTTTAAAGTGGACCTCGCCGTGCACGGTGGTGTCCCGTGGCGCGACGAGGCCAGCCGACGCGCGGGAACGGTCCACGTCGGAGGAACCCTCGCCGAGATCGCCCACGCCGAGCGCGACATCGCCCGGGGCCGGATGCCCGCACGGCCGTTCGTGCTCGTCGGTCAGCAGTACCTGGCCGACCCCACCCGCTCGGCTGGCGACCTGCATCCCGTCTACGCGTACGCGCACGTGCCACACGGCTACCTCGGTGACGCCACCGGCGTGGTGCTCGACCAGCTCGAACGCTTCGCCCCCGGCCTGCGCGAGCGCGTCGCGGCCACCGCCGTCACCTCCCCCGCCGGCTTCGAGCGGACCAACGCCAACTACGTCGGTGGCGACGTCATCACCGGAGCCAACTCGCCGTGGCAACTGCTGGCCCGACCCCGCCTCGCGCGCGACCCGTACTCCACCGGGATCCCCGGTGTCTACCTGTGCTCCGCGGCCACCCCGCCGGGGGCGGGAGTCCACGGGATGTGCGGCCACCACGCGGCCCGATCGGCCCTGCGCCATCTCGGGCTGGGGTGACATGGTGCGCGCGGGGCGGGACTTACCCGGGCGTTGATCTCCGGCCTACCACGTGGTGAGGCTGATCGGCTGCCCGCAGTCGCCGGTGCCCGACTCACCCGCGCAGACCCGCAGGCTGCCGGTGGTGGGCCAGTACGAGGTCTCCGTGGCGACGTCGACCGTGCCGCCGTCACACGCCGTAGCGATCCTGGTCTCCAGCCCGGGCGCGAGGTCGTACACCCAGCGCACCCACACCGACGCGCAACCGGTTCCGGGACCGCGCAGTGCACCGGCCACGTGCAGCGTGGTGCTGGGCCACTGGCCCTCGGTCCAGCGCGTGCCCGAGGCGACGGCACCGGCGTGCGTGGCTTCCCATGCGGCGTCGATGGCGTCCGACGTGGACGGTGGCGCGGCGTTCGCGGCGGTGGCGGGCAACACTGCGGCACCCAGCACGGCGGCGGCCAGCACGACGCTACGGCGCCGTGTTCGCGGGCTTCGGATCATCGGCTCGCACCTCCCGGGTGACGTCGGCGAGGACGTTAACGAGGCCACCGTGCGAGCACCAGCGCCCTGCCGGGATTTCCACCGTTTCACGGACGGCGGGCACCCTTCGGCTCAGTCGTTTCCCCCATCGCCGGTCAGCGGGGTCCGCGCGTACTCCGACAGCCCGTCCTTCCCGCTGTGTTCCAGCACGGAGACCGCGTGGCGCCCCGTCAGCTCCACGGTCATCACCGCGTTGTCGAAGCAGGGGCCCGCGACGCGGGACCACGTGAAGTCCGGCGGCGGCACTCCGGCCCGACGGGACCGCGCGCGCAGCAGTCGTTCGGTGACGCGCCACCACGCCGCCGAGAACGCCGCCCGTACCGGCCACGGCGCCTGGTTGTGCAGCGGCGAGCACGTCAGCTGGTAGACCGGAGCCGCAGGCGGCGACGCG
Source organism: Saccharomonospora piscinae (assembly GCF_005862235.1). Taxonomy (GTDB): domain Bacteria; phylum Actinomycetota; class Actinomycetes; order Mycobacteriales; family Pseudonocardiaceae; genus Saccharomonospora; species Saccharomonospora piscinae. The sequence continues at coordinate 106,644 of NZ_VCEK01000006.1, forward strand.
ACGTGCGCCGCGCTGACGTAGCTGTGGTGCACATCGCCGGAGAGCACGAGCACCGAGGCGGGTGGCCGCTCGCGCGTGGCCACCCGCGTCACCAACCGGCCCAGACGATCGAACGACTCCCGGAACGCCGCCCAGTGTTCGAGGTCGATCGCCTGTCGCAGTGCCTCCGAGATCCGGCCCCGCAGCCCAGGCCGGCGGCACGCGGCCTCGTTGACCGACTCCGCGTGCGAGATCGCGGGCGGCAGCAGCCACGGCACCGACGTTCCGAGCAGGAGGTGGTCCACCTCGGCGGCGTCCGTCTCGGCGGCGTCCTCCACCCACGCGAACTCGGCGTCGTCCAGCATCGCGCGGCGGCCACCGGACAGGACGCGACCCGCGCGGCTGTCGATCATCAGCAGCCGCACCCGGCCGAACTGCCTGCGGTAGCTCCAGCGCACCCGCCGCACGCCGTCCGGGTCGTCGGCGGCGGCATCGGCGAGAGCACGCAGCACGTCGCTCTTGTCACCGGGCGACGCGAGCACCGCCGAGGCGGTCTCGTCGGCCTTCAACTCCGAGGGCCCCAGGTTGCCCAGGTGCTGGTACACCCAGTAACTGACGAACGCGTTGCGCAACCGTTGTCCCCACCACGGGGTGCGGCTCATTTTCTCCCGCCACGCAGCCGAGGTGTTCCAGTCGTCACGGACGTCGTGATCGTCGAAGATCATGGAAACGGGCACGGTGGACAGCAGCCACCGCAACGCGGGTTCCGACCACGTCTCGTGGTACAGGTGCGCGTACTCCTCGAAGTGGACGACCTCGGTACCGGGCGGTTCGGTGACGTCCCGGCGCCGCGCGAGCCACCGTCGCGTCGCCCGGCTCGTCTCGTCGGCGTACACCTGGTCGCCGAGCAGCAGTAACGCCTGCGGCCAGTCCCGCTCGGGCAGCGACGCCATCCGGTGGGCGTAGCGCACGAGCGCGTCGACCCCCTGCGCCTCGTCGGGCGAGGGATTGCGGCAGGAACCGAACACCAGCCGCAGCGTGGTGTCCGTGCTGTCGAGCGGCAGGGTGCGCACGCGGCTGGGCGGAAACGCGGAACCGGGCTCCGGCCACACCGTCGCGCCGTCCAGTTCCACGGTGTAGGGCAGCGCGCTACCCGCGTCGAGGCCGGTGAGTACCACCAGGGCGTAGTGATGCCCGAACACCTCGAACGTCGGCGCGCTCGTGCCGAGCACCGTCACCTCACACGCGGCACTCGTCTCGACCCACACGGTCGCGGAGTGCTCGTCGGCGTGCCGCAACAGCGGGCCCAGCACCAGCTCAGGTCCGTTCACCCCAGGGAGGCTAACCGCGAACCGGACCGGTGGGCGCGCCATGCCGCGAGCGCTGTCTCACGTTCACACAGGACTCTTACGCCGCTAGCCGTGTCCGCAAGCTGCGTAGCCGTGTCCGCAGGTTAGGTAGCCGTGTCCGCAGGTTGCGTAGCCGTGTCCGCAGGTTGCGTAGTAGTGGTGTCCGCGGAGCCCGGCGTGTGGAGGCTACAGAAACTGCGGACACCACTACGTCAGATGCGGACACGGCTACCGGAGCTGCGGACACGACGGCGAGGCTCAGCTGGCCCGGCCCATCGGCGTCGGGCGGGGCGGGGCCGACCCGCGGGTGGCCTGCGGCGGGACCAGTGGCGCGGCGGGTGCCGAGGTCCCTGCCTGCTCCGGGATGCCGGCCGCGAGACCCGCACTACGCGCCCGCAGCCGCAGGCCGCGGCGCACCTCGGCGGTCGGGAAGTCCGGCGGCGTTCGCTGCCCCGGCGAGTCGCCTCGCAGCAGTGCGGCGGTGTACGAAGCCACGACCTCCGGGGGAGGAAGCGGATCGTCGCCGAGGTAGCTCACGACGATGAGGTCCTCACCGCACCCGGTCTCGAGCGCCCCGGCCCAGCCGCACCGTTCGTCCCACAGCAGAGCGACGTCCCGGTGCGGGTATCCGGGCAGATGGCCGTCGACCGCGAGGTACAGGCTCAGCGGCTCCGACTGAACGTAGGACGAATCCCCGCTCATCCCGAGGGTTTCCACGACGCTGCGCACGTAGGTGCGCAGCCCTCCCACCATGGGGTCGGTCGACCCCATTTCCCATTCCATCCACACTCCATGACTCGACTGACTCAGGTTGATCGACTGATGAGTCAGATTTCCCCAACCCGGCAGCGCACCGGGCCGATCGATTGATACCCGGGCAGGTCATCACCCAAACGTGGCGCCTCAGTGCGGCACCGCAGGTCAGCCTGGTCAGAACCGATCCAGACCGCCCCCGGCTCCGTTCGACACCGCCGAGCAGGGCCGCTGTCGCTCGTTCGGCCCAGTGGTCCAGACCGTTGGTCCCCATACCGGAGCCGCTCGTCCCGCCGTCCCACCGTTGATCGCGAGCCGCTTGTGACCCGTCGCACGCCTTTGCTGATCTACATACCCCGGCAGTGCAGGCACTCGCGACAGCGAACAGAGAGGACGTCGGTCGATGAGACGAGCGCGATCCCGTATCGCGGTGGCAGCTCTCGGCGCAGCCACCGCGCTGGCCCTGCTCACCCCGGTCACCGCCCACGCGAGCGCGGGGCCGGGGCACGGCTGGGTCGGGAGCTGGCACGCGGCGATGACCACCGCCGCGTCGAGCGGCCCCTCGGCGGAGGGCTTCACCGACACGACCCTCCGCCAGGTCGCGCACCTGTCCGTGGGCGGTGACTCCCTGCGCGTGCGCCTCAGCAACGCCTACGGCACCGGCCCGCTGACCGTGTCCGCCGTCACCGTGGCACCACGGGGCGACAGCGCGGCGGGCACCCCCGCCGTCGATCCCGGTTCGCTCGCCCCCGCGAGCTTCGGCGGCCGGAAGTCCGTGACGATCCCGGCCGGCGCGGACTGGGTGTCCGACCCGGTGGACATCACCGTGCCCGACGACTCCGACCTGGTCGTCAGCATGCACCTGCCGGGACCGACCGGGCCCGCCACCACCCACCAGGCCGGGTACGCGACCTCGTTCACGGCCCCGGGCGAGGCCACAACGGACACCGGCGAGGCGTTCACGCGGCTCGACACCGCGCGCTACTTCCTCTCGGGGGTGGACGTCACGGCCCGCTCGCGGGGATCGGTGGTGTTCTTCGGCGACTCCATCACCGACGGTGTGGTCTCCACCGTCGACGCGAACCTGCGCTATCCCGACCAGGTCGCCGATCGGCTGCTCACGCGGCCGGACAGCCGCGAGTGCGGTGTGCTCAACAGCGGCATCAGCGGCAATCGCCTGCTCACGGACGCGGGATCGGCGGGCGAGCCCGCACTCGCCCGCTTCGAGCGCGACGTGCTCAGCAGGCCGGGGGTGCGCTCGGTCGTGTTGCTTGAGGGGATCAACGACATCGGAAACAGCCGCGGCGCGGTGGAGCCCGGCGAACTGATCTCCGTGTACCGGCAGTTCCTCGACCGCGCCCACGACGAGGGACTGCGGGTGGTCGGGGCCACGCTGACCCCCTTCGAGGGCGCCGGGTACTACACGGAGGAGGGCGAAGCCGACCGGCAGGCGGTCAACGAGTGGATCCGGAACTCGGGCGAGTTCGACGCGGTGGTCGACTTCGACGCCGTCGTCCGCGACCCCGACGATCCGGGCCGGATCCGCCCGGAGTACGACCCCGGCGACCACCTGCATCCGAACGACGCGGGCTTCGCCGCGATGGCCGGCGCGCTGGACCTGCGTACCGTCTGCTGAGCCCGCTCCCGGCGCGGTGGCCGCCATCGCGAGTGACGCACGACACAGTGCGAGCCTGGCGGTGCGGCCACCCGTCGTCGGCGGTTCTGGTGAACTGAATCACCATGAAACGCTTCGGTGGTCACGAGGGCGGCATTCGTGCCGTCACGTTCTCCCCGGACGGCACGCGGGTGCTCACGGCGGGCAAGGATCGGCTGATCCGGGAGTGGGACCGCGAGACCGGCGCCGCGCTGCGGCGGCTCTCGGGCCACGAGAAGCCGGTGCGGGCGCTGGCGATCCACGGCGACACGTTGCTGACCTGCGACGAGGGCGGGCAGGTCCGGAGCTGGTCGTACTCGGCGGGCCGGCCGCGCGGCACCAGCCGGATGACCTCGCGCTGGGCACTCACGGCGACGGCTGCCGCCCCGGCCGCGGAGGCGGTCGTCGCCGGGCTTCCCAACGGTGAGGTCATGCTGCACGACCTCCGCCGGGACGTGACCGAGCGGCTGCTCACGACACCGGGCTGGGTGCGGGCGGTGGCCGTGACACCCGATGCCGCGCGGGTGGTCGCCGGTGTGGAGGGTGCCGGTGCCTTCCTGCTCGACCGGGCCACTGGCACCTCACGGCAGGTGGCGGACGGCACCGTCCTGGCCGTGGCGGTGCGCGACACCGAGGTCCTCACCGGCGGTGCCGACGGCACGGTGCTGCTGTGGGACGCGCTCACCGGTACGGAACTCGTCCGGCTCGCGGGGCAGCCGGTGCCCGTGTCGGCGGTCGCGTTCGGCGACACGCACCTGTTCGCCGCCGCGGATGACGGCACGCTGCTCGCGTGGGAGCGAACCGCTCCCAGCGAGCCCACCGTCCTCACCGGACACACCGCGCGCGTGCGGGCCGTCGCCGCCGAGGACGGCGGCGACCACGCCGCGAGCGTCGCCGAGGACGGCACCATCCGCGTGTGGGACGCGCTGGTGGGCGCGCAGGTGGCGGGCACGGGGTTCACCGAGCCCGCGCCTCCCCCGCCGCTGCCGACGCCCACGAGCGACGAGGCCAGTGCCCGCGATCTGCTGGGATTCCGCCGGGATGTCCGGACCCTGGCCGCCATGATCGCCGATCGCACGACCGAGCCACCGCTGTGCGTGGCGCTGCTGGGCCCGTGGGGTTCCGGCAAGTCGAGCTTCCTGCGGCAGCTGCACGACCGGGTCGCCACCCTCGCCACCCTTTCCCGCAACAATCCGGGCCGCAGTGTGTTCGCCTCGTCGATCCGGCAGGTGCGCTTCAACGCATGGCACTACCACGACGACGAACTCTGGGTCGGTCTTGTCGAGCAACTGTTCGCCGACCTCGCCGTCCGCGACGGTGGCGAGCCGGCCGGTTCCGCCGACGTCGCCGGGGTGACCGCCGCGCGACGGCAACTACGCGCGCACCTGGCCGACCTCGAAACGGAACGGGAGAACGCGAACCGGTCGCCGCTGGCGCGGCTCGCGTTCCGGCTGCTGACCCGCACCCCCGACCCGGCACGGCGGCGCCACCGCGTCGTCGCCGCCACGGGTGCGGTGCTGGCGGTGCTGGCGGGCACGGCGGCCGTCCTGGGCTGGCTGCTCTGGCAGGATGTTCTCGTCGCCACCGCCGGTGCCCTGGTCGCGGCGATCAGCGCGATCGCCTCCGCCGCCACCGCCGCCGAGTCGGTCCGTACCTCGCTGGGACCTGCCGTGGCCGCCGTGCGCGAACGGCTCGCCGCGCCGCACGACGACCTCGACACCGAAATCCGAGCCGTCCGGGAGCGGTTGAACCAGCTGGACGCGGCACACCGGCTGGGAACGCTGGTCGACGAGGTGCGCCACGATCGGTACGCGCACTACCGGGGTCTGCTCGGGCGCGTCCACGAGGATCTGGGCGCGCTCGACGCGAACATGCGCGCGGCGCAGACCGAGTGGCGACTCGCGGGATCGCAGGGGCCGCCGCCGCTGCAACGCATCGTGCTCCACATCGACGACCTCGACCGGTGTTCGCCCCGCAAGGTCGTCGACGTCCTCGCCGCGGTCCACCTGTTACTCGCGCTGCCGCTGTTCGTCGTGGTGGTGGCGGTGGACCCCCGCTGGCTGCGCACCTGCCTGCGCGAGGCGTCGCTGCCGCCGGAATACCTCGACAAGATCTTCCAGATCGTGTTCTCGCTGCGCCCCATGGGCCCGAACACCGGCTCGCTGATCGACGCGTTGCTGCCGGAACCGGCCACGGGCGACGTCACGTCGGCGGCGACCGCGGGCGCGCACACCCCATCCGGCCCCACGGAGGCCGGCGGCGATGCCGACGACCGGGTGCCGGACGGCGGGTCCGGTGCCACGGTGCCGAGGACGACGGAACTGCGCACCGGCCGGTTGCTGCTCCGAAAGGAGGAACGGGACTATCTGCACCGGATCGGCCCCAGGCTGCCCACGCCGCGCGCCGTGAAGAAACTGCTGAATCTCTATCGGCTGGTCCGGGTCGAGATTCGCGACGAGGACTTCGCCGCGTTCCCCTATCGGGTGGTACTCGACCTGCTGGGGATGCTCGTGGCCGAGCCCGCCTCGGCACGCATCCGTTTCCAGGCGATTCTGGGCGACGACGACCTCGTATCCGCGATTCCCCTTGAATGGCACGCCGGAATGGCCGATGATCGCCAGACATATCGCCACTGGATCGGCACCATCGCGCGGTTCGGTTTCGACACGCACGATCTGGTGGCGCCGGGGCCGGGGTAGCTGGGACAGGGGGTCGTCCGGTTGGGAACGCGCCGCACCGCGCCGCTGGCGGCGGGCTCGCTCGTCGGAGCCTGCCTGGTGATCGCCGCCGCACTGCTGCCCACCCGCGCGCCGTCGGTGGATTTCTCCGACTGCGTCACCCTCGACGTCAGCGTCTCCACCGAGAAAGGGGACCTCGTCGAGGAGATGGCCGAACGCTATAACGACGAGCAGCGGGTGATCGGTGACCGCTGCGCGCACGTCGAGACCGACAAGCTCACCTCGGGTACCGCGTCGGAGGAACTGGCCACGGGCTGGGACGAGCAGGCGACCGGCGCACCGAAGCCCGACGTATGGCTGCCGAGTTCGTCGCTGTGGGCGCAACTGCTGGAACACCGCACGGGAGAGGAGCTGGTCAGCGGCGAGGAGAAGTCCGTCACCACCAGTCCGCTGGTGATCGCGATGCCGGAGAAGATGGCACGCGCGCTGGGCTGGCCCGAGGTGGACCTCGGCTGGTCCGACCTGCGGGATCTCGCCAACAACCCGGACTGGGGCGAGCGCGGGCACCCGGAGTGGGGCCGCTTCGCCATGGGCAAGGACAACCCGTACCACTCCACGTCCGGGCTCGCGGCGACCATCGCCACCTACTACGCCGCCACCCGGGACCGGGGCGGTTTCAGCGAGCACGCCGTGTCGCGGGACGCCGAAGTGCAGGCGTTCGTGCGGCAGGTGGAGTCCTCCGTCGCGCACTACGCCACGGACTCGGTGGTCTTCCTCGGCAATGCCTACACCGAGGACCAGAAGGGATCCGACAAGCCCTACATCAGCGCCATGATCACCCAGGAGCAGATGACCTACCTCTACAACGCGGGCGCGCCCACCGGTGATCCCGCCGATCTGAACACCCAGCCGCCCCCGAACGACCCGCTGGTGGCGATTCACCCCGCCGACGGCACGGTGATGATCGACCACCCGTACCTGGTGCTGGCTGGCACGAGCGGGCACACCCGGGAGGTGGCCGCCGACTTCCGGGACTACCTGCTGGCGGAGGAACAGCAGGCGGCGTTCGTGGAGCACGGCTTCCGCGACAGCGAGGGCCGCACGAGCGAGAAAGTGGCCACCAGCGTGGGCACCACGGCGCAACGGAGTGTGGACTCGATCGACCTGCCGTCCGCGAAGCTGGTCGAGACGATGCTCGACCGGTGGCGGACCTACCGGCTCAGAGCCGACGTGCTGCTGGTGCTGGACGAGTCGGCGTCGATGAAGGAGACCAGTGACCCGAGAGCCACCGAGTCGGTGTCGAAGCTCGAACTGCTGGAGTCCGCCGTGCAGCGTGGTCTGGACCTGCTTGACAACGATGACCGGGTGGCACTGTGGACGTTCTCGACAGGCCCGGACTACACCAGGAGAATGCCGATGAGCCCGGTCGGCGAGGTACGCGACGAGCTCTCGCACGTCGTGCGGGACGACCTCAGGGGGAAGGGCAATACCGCGCTGTACAACACGACCCACGCCGCCCACGAGATGATGCGCGAGAACCTCGATCCCGGCCGGGTCAACGCCATCGTGTTGCTGACCGACGGCCACGACACGGTGCGCGGCGGGGTGTCCCGGGACGAGTTGCTGGACTCGATCGACGCGGAGCACCTCGACACGTCGGTGCGAATATTCACCATCGCCTACGGGCGCGACGCCGACGTCGAGGCCCTGGAGGCGATCGCGACCAGGTCCAAGGCCGCCGCCTACGAGGCCAGGGATCCGTCCGACATAGACCAGGTGTTCGTCAGTGCCCTCAGCAACTTCTGACAGTGCCGGGCGCGCCGCGAGTCGCGACCGGACGACCGTGGCGCTCGCACTGGGCTTCGGAGTGGTGAGCGGCGTCGTCGCCGCGGCGCGGCAGGGCTGGTGGGGGCTGCTCGCCGCCGCGCTCACCGCGGGCGCGGTGTACGGCACGGTGGTGGTGACGAGCGTGGTACTGGGAACGGGGGCGAACGCGACCGAGGCGGTGCCCTCCGTCCGGGCGCAGGAGTTGTATCAGCGATGTCTGCGGGCACTGCGGGAGCTGCCGGTCGCCGACCCCGGCGTCCGGGCGGGCGCGGGCGACGTGCTGCTGCTGGTCAACGAGGTCGACGGCACCGGCCGTGCTGGCGAGGTGGACCAGGTCGTGGGAGACCTGCGGGTGGTCGTGGAGCAGCTGGAGCGCATGCGCTCCGAAAGCTCGGATGCCGAGCTCCTGCGCAAACTGCACGTGCTGGCGCAGAGCCTGGAGAACAGCATCTCGGACGCCCGCCGCCGCATCGCGCTGTGACCCTGCGGGGTGGTCACCCACGCAGCCGGCCAGCGGTGTTGGAGTATGTGGTCGAAAGCGACGGGTTCTAACACCGGACAAAGCACCCTGTCCCTGCTGGTGGCCCTACTCACCCGAGCGGGGCGCTCGATAGGCTTGGGAAAATGTGCGATCCTGTGCTCCTGTCGGTGCGCGGGAGCGGGGCGCGAGCGAGGAGGCGGGGCCCATGTTGGCGAGCCAACGCCGGTCGCGGATCCTGGAAGAGATCCGCAGGTCCGGGGCGGTGCGGGTGAGCACGCTGGTCGACCGGCTCGGGGTGTCGGACATGACCGTGCGCCGCGATCTGGAGGTGCTGGCGCAGCAGGGCCAGGTGCAGAAGGTCCACGGCGGGGCCGTGCTGCCCGGCGGTCGCAGCACCGAGGAGCCGGGCTTCGCGGCCAAGTCGAACCGCGAGAACGACGAGAAGCTGGCCATCGCCGCCGAGGCGGTGCGCCTGGTGGAACCGGGCATGGCGGTGGGCGTGTCCGCCGGCACGACGACGTGGACGTTCGCGCGGCTGCTGCGCGACCTTCCCGACATCACGGTGGTCACCAACTCGGTCCAGGTCGCCGACCTGTTCTCGCGCCAGCCCCGCACCGATCAGACCGTGGTCCTCACCGGCGGCATCCGCACGCCGTCGGAGGCGCTGGTGGGGCCGTTCGCGGTCAGCGCGATCCGTTCGGTGAACCTCGACATCATGTTCATGGGTGTCCACGGGATGGACGTGCGCAACGGCTTCACGACGCCGAACCTCATGGAGGCCGAGACGGACCGCGCGTTCGTCGAGGCGTCCCGCCGGTTCGTCGTCCTCGCCGACCACACCAAATACGGCGTGCTCGGCATCAGCACCATCGCCGACATCGACGCCGCCGACGTGCTCGTCACCGACTCGGGTCTCGCCGCCGAGACGCGGGAGGCGCTGCGCGAGCGCGTGGGCGAGCTGGTCGTGGTGGACGCCGCCGACACCGAGGGGACCGACGGCCCCGCCGAGACAACGGAAAGTGAGCCCACCGCATGACCGACAGCACCGTCACCGCCCCGGATGTGACCGGTGTGGCCTCGGCGTTCGCCGAGACGTTCGGCCGCGGCGCCGACGGCGTGTGGGCCGCGCCGGGCCGGGTCAACGTCATCGGCGAGCACACCGACTACAACGACGGTTTCGTGCTGCCGATGGCGCTGCCGCAGAGCGTGCTCGTGGCGGCGGGACACTCGCGGGAGGCGGGGCTGCGCGCGGTGTCGTTGCAGGAGGACGGCGGCCCGGTGAGCATCGCCGCGGAGGCCGCGCCCGGCGACGTCACGGGCTGGGCGGCCTACGTCGCCGGTGTGGCGTGGAGCCTGCGCACGGCCGGGTACGACGTCGGTGGTGTGGACCTCGTGGTGGACGGCGACGTTCCGGCGGGTGCGGGCCTGTCGTCGTCGGCGGCGCTGGAGTGCGCGGTGGCGTGTGCGCTGAACGAGTTGTTCGGCCTCGGGATCGCCCCCGCCGACCTGGCACGGCTCGCGCAGCGGGCCGAGAACGACTTCGTGGGCATGCCGTGCGGCGTGATGGACCAGATGGCCTCGGTCTCCGGCTCGGAGGGGCACCTGCTGTTCCTCGACACGCGCTCCCTGCTGACCCAGCAGGTACCGTTCGATCCCGCCGACCACGGCCGCACCCTGCTGGTCGTGGACACCCGCGCTCCCCACCGGCTGGTCGACGGCGAGTACGCCGCGCGGCGGCGGGACTGCGAGGCTGCGGCGCGGGCGCTGGGCGTGGCGGCGTTGCGGGACCTCTCCCCCGAGCTGCTGCCCGGCATCGCCGCACGCTGGGACGGCGACGTGCGCTACCGCAGGGTGCGCCACGTGGTCACCGAGAACGACCGCGTGGCCGAGGTCGTGCGGCGCCTGCGCGCGGACGACCTGGACGGGATCGGCCCACTGCTCACCGCCTCGCACGCCTCCCTGCGCGACGACTACGAGGTCACGGTGCCGGAACTCGACACCGCGGTGGAGGCCGCGCTCTCGGCCGGGGCACTGGGTGCCCGCATGACCGGCGGCGGCTTCGGTGGGTGCGTCATCGCGCTGGTGCCGGTCGAGCGCGCCGACGCGGTGCTGGCCGGAATCCGGCGGGCGTTCGCGGCGGCGGGCTTCACCGAACCGCGCGCGTTCGCCGCCACCCCGGCGGCGGGAGCGCGCCGGGTCCGCTGAGTGAGCGGACCCGGCGCACCCGGACTCAGCGGATCGGCTCGATCCAGATGTCGCGGTAGCGCACCTCGTTGCCGTGGTCCTGCAACCGGATCGCACCCGCGTCGGGACCCTCCGGTGCGCCGGCACCGGTCGGCCCGCTGATGGCCACGTCGTCGTGGACGGTGACCCCGTTCCACACCACCGTCACCCTGGCGTCCTCCACCTTGTTCCCCGCGTCGTCGAAGCGCGCCGCGCGGAACGTGATGTCGTAGCTCTGCCAGGTCTCCGGTGGCCTCGCCGCGTTGACGTCGGCCGCTTTCTCGTTGTAGATCGACGCCGCGTCGTTGGTCTTCAACGGGTCCACACCGTAGGAGTCGAGTACCTGGATCTCGTACCGCTCCTGCAAATACACCCCGCTGTTGGCGCGGTCCTGGCCGGTGACGTCCGGTGGGTACTCCGGCAGCCAGAACTCGACGTGCAGCCGGAAGTCCTCGAACGCCTGCTCGGTGCGGATGTCACCGCAGCACACCTCCATCGCCCCGTCCACCAGCGGCCACTGGGCGGTGCTGCCGTCGAGGTGCTGCCACGCGCCGCGGTTCTCGCCGTCGAACAGCGTGATGCGCTCGCCCTGACGGTGGACGGTGAGCAGGTCCAGGTTCACGTGCCCGGTGTCGTCGGGACCGTGGGTGTAGGTGATGGTGTTGCGCCCCGCTCGCAGGTCCAGCGACTCGGTGGCGGTGGACCAGCTCTGCCAGTTCCGCGTGCTGGGCAACTCGATCTGCTGCGGCGAACGCCCGTTGACCGACACGCTGAGGGTTTTGGTGCCCTCGAACGGGTTCGGCCCGTTGGAGTAGCGCAGCCCGACGTCGTGCGGCCCGCCGCGCTCCGTGGTGACCTCGAAGGTCGTGCTCGCCCCCTCGGTGCCGTAACCGTCGACGAACCCGCCGCCCGAGTGGCCGGGGTGCTCGGTGTCGATCGCCGCACCGCCGGAGAGCTTCGCCTGCTCGGCCTCGTAGGTGGTGACCGGCTGCTCCGCACCGGGAATCCGGTTGAGCGTGTACCAGGCCTCGGTGCTCCACAACGGCTGCCCGTCGGCCGAGCCGAACGGCCGGGGCGAGCGCACGTGGACCACGCGGTCCCGCTGGAGTCCCGGAATCGCCAGAGTGACCGTCTTGCGGTCCTGCGACACCGTCGCCGAGGTCACCGGCAGGGTCTCCTCGTCGACCTTCGGCCCGCCGTAGGACGGCGTCGGCGCGTACCGCCACTGGGTCACCTCGTACCGCTGTGCCAGCTCGCTGATCGTGTCGTCCGACAGCGGCTTGGTGTACTCCAGCTCGAACCCGCCGGACACGGCACGCATGGCGAGGATGTCGAACGCGTCGTTCCCGTCCGGGGACAACTTCTGCAGGCCGTAATCCAGTTTGCCCGCCTGGCCCCAGTTGCCGCCCGCGCCGAGGCCACCGAGGTAGATGGCGCCGTCGGGGCCCCGGGTGATGCGGTTGACGCCGACTTCGAGACCCTGCGTCATCCGGAACACCGCGCCCTGGTACTGACCCTTCACCTTCTCCAGGTGCGCGCGCTGGATGCCCCCGTAGGTGACGTCACCGAACAGCAGCTGTCCCGCGAACGGTCCCTTCTCGACGTGCAACGGAGTACTCGGCGAGTTGGCGATCTCGTTCTGCGGCAACCACAGCACCGGATTGGTCACGGGCTGGTCGTCGAACGGGCCCGGCGGGTTGGTGTAGTGGTTGAAGAACCGGTCGGGCTTGACGTGAACGAGCTTCGACGCGGGCAGCCAGCCGCCCTGGTTGTCGGTCACGAACAGGCCGTCGTCGGGACCCCAGGCGATGCCGTTCGGCGTACGGAGGCCGCCCGCGATGTAGGACACCTCGCCGGTCTCGCGGTTGACCTTGATGGTGGTCCCCCGGTTCTCCGAGGGCTGCGGGTCGGTCGTGGCCCCGCCGTAGTCGATCGCCACCGACAGGTTCAGGTAGAAGTGCCCGTCCCGGTAGAGCAGGCCGAAGGCGAACTCGTGGAAGTTGTCGCTGAACGGCCAGGTCGCCACCGTGTCGTACTCGTCGACGACCTCGTCGCCGTCGACATCGACCAGCTCCGTCAGCTCGTGCTTCTGGGAGACGTAGATGCTGCCGTCGACGACCTTGAGCCCCATCGGCTCTTTCAGTCCCTCGGCGACGCGGGTCACCGTCACGTCGTCCTGACTGGTGTCGCCGGTGACGTTGTCGAGCAGGTAGACCTCGCCGTCGACCGTGTCGGTGCCGCCCCACGTCGCGACGGCGAGCCTGCCGTCGGGCATCCAGTCCATCGCGGACACCTGGGGCTCGAAGCCCTCGGGCCGCAGATCGGTCAGCTCGTAGTTCGGATGCACCGCGTTCAGCGGCATGCCGTCACCCGGTGAGTCGGTGCCCGCCTCACACTCCTTGCGGCCGGGTGCCGTGACCCGCACGACGTCGGCATCGGTGCTCAACACCGATTCCGGCACCACCGTGAAGTCGCTCGCACCCGGAGGCCGCCACTCCAACGTGACCTGCTGGCCGCCGGTGCGGTCGAAGTGTTCGATGAACAGCGAGTGGTATCCGGCGGACAGCTCGGTCGTGCCCTCCTTGGGCTCGGCGCCGTGCAGCCCGTCGTGGTCGACGACCACCTCGTCGTCGAGACTCAACCGCGAACCGTCGTCGCTGGTGAGCCGGAAGGTGTACTGGCCGTCCTCGGGAACGTCGAGGTTGGCGATGGTGTGGGAGACGAAGTAGTCCTCGATCCCCCCGAAGTCCTCGGTGGAGCTCCAGTCGATGTCGGGACGCAGCCGGTCGACGTTGGGTGTCTGCCCGGCCTTGAGTGTGCAGATCTCGTCCATCGGCAGCTGCACGTCGAACACGCGCTGGGTGACGCCCGGTTCCTGGGGCGGCAGGTCGGACTGCGCGGCCGCCACCGGCGGCCCCAGTCCGCTGACCACGGCCGACGCGGCGAGAAGAGTGACCAGCCGCCTCCGGCGGCGTTGGGACGGTCTCGGCTGCATGCATGCTCCTGGTGGCGGGTGGAGTTACAGGACCAGGCCGGAGCCTGTCGTTCACCGGGCAACACGGGCGACATGCCGACGCGTCGTGGAGGCGACGATAGGAGTCTTCTGCCTCGAAGTCGAGCGTCTTCTGTCGATTTACTACAAAACGAGCAACGCGACGATCAAAAGTGCGGAGGTGGGGCCGGGCAGCTCACCCGGCCCCACCTCGCGGTCTCAGTTCCGCGACGCCAGTTCGGCCACCTCGTGACCCGGCAGCGCGCGGTCGAAGATCCGCACGTCGTCGACGTCACCGCGCAGGTGGTCCACGTCCTGCCCGCCGTACTGGGCTCGGCCGATCACCGTGTCACCACTGCCGCCCGGCGACAGGCAGGCGTCACGCGCATCGGCCAGCTCCCCGTCCACGTAGAGGGACAGCGTTCCCTCCTGCGCGTCGCGCACCCCGGTGAGGTGATACCAGCGGCCCGGTTCGGGCTGCTCCGGCGACACCGCCCGCAGCCCGGCGAAGCTCATCGCCCACCGCTGGTCCTGCCCCGAATACTGGAGGAAGAAGGCGCTGTTTCCGCCCGTGTCCTGGCTGACCGCCGTCTGGAACCCGGTTCCGGCCTCGTCGAGCCGCACCCACGCCGACACCGAGTAACTGCCCTCGGGGTCGACGAGCTGCGCGCCCGTGTCGGCCTCACCCGCACCCTCGAACGACACGGCGCCGCCATCGACCCCGTCCGTCCACTCGGCACCGGTGAGAGCGGCGTCGGCGTCGCCCACGGCGTCGCCCGCCACCGAACCCGAGCCCTCGTCGAACGGGTAGGCGTGGACGCCGTCGAGCCCAGGAGTACCCGGGTCCGGCTCGGGACCTCCGTCACCGCTGCCGTCGGCCCCGGCGATGATCTCCTCGTTGACCTCCCGCACGGCGTCGAAGTCCATCTTCTCGACCTGCCGGTCGTAGGTGAAGAAGCCGTTCACCTCGTGTTCGACGTCGGTGAGCTGCGTGTAGACCGCGCCGCTGATCCCGCACCGTCTCGCCGCGTCGAGTACGGCGCGCTGGTTGTCCACATAGGCCGCGGTGAGGCTCTGCTGGTCGGGCAGCATCTGGTACGCGTGGCCCTCGCCGAACCACATGTGGTCCTCGACCTCGAGGCCGAAGCCGCCGTGCTCGCCGTCCATCGACATGCGCGTGCCGTCGGGAGCGGGCGTGGCGGGTCCGACGTAGGCGTGCCAGTCGATGACGTGCCCCGCACCGGAGTCACCGAGCGAGTCGCAGCAGTTCACCCCGCTGTGCGCGTTGACGAGCCGCGTCGGGTCCTGCTCCGCGAGTTCCCCCGCGATCCGGCCGGTGGCCTCGCGGGACCATTCACCCCAGCCCTCGTTGAACGGCACCCAGCCGATGACCGAGGTCCAGTCCTTCTTCTGCTCCACCAGCTCGTGCAGCTCGGTCTCGAACTGGGCGGCGGCGTCGGCGGGCGGGCGGCCTCCCGTCCGCATCGACGGCATGTCCTGCCACACCAGCAGCCCCAGCCGGTCGGCGTGGTAGTACCAGCGATCCGGTTCGGTCTTGATGTGCTTGCGCACGGTGTTGAAACCGAGCCGCTTGTGCTGTTCGAGGTCCCACCGCAACGCCTCGTCGGTCGGAGCGGTGAACAGCCCGTCGGGCCAGTAGCCCTGGTCCAGGGTGGACATCGAGAACAGGATCTCGCCGTTGAGCGTCATGCGCAGCTTGCCGTCCTCGCCCTCGGTCATGCCCACCTCGCGCATACCGAAGTAGGACGACACCCGGTCCACCGGGCGGTGCCCGTCGCGCAGCACGACCTCCAGGTCGTACAGGAACGGGGAGTCGGGCGACCACAGCTTGGCGTCCGGCACGGGCAGCGTGAGGGCTTCGTCGGCGCTACCCCGCGTGCGGCTGACGACACGGCGGCCGTCGCGCACCACGGCCTCCACCGTCATGCGCCCGTCGCCGCCCGTCGTGTTCGCCGTCAGCGCCAGGGTGGAGTCGTCGATGTCGGGGACCATGTCGAGGTCCGCGACGCGCCCCTCGGGCACCGGCTCCATCCACACCGTCTGCCAGATCCCGGAGGCGCTCTCGTAGAAGATGCCGCGATCGGGCACCCTGCGCTGCTTGCCGACGGGCTGCCAGGTGGCGTCGGTGCGGTCGGTCACGGCCACGACGATCTCCTGCTCGCCCCGGCCCGTGAGCGCGTCCGTGACGTCGGCGGAGAACGCGCCGAAGCCGCCGGTGTGCGAGGCGACCTCCTGCCCGTTGACCCAGACCGTGGCCTCGTAGTCCACGGCACCGAAGTGCATCGTGAGGCGGTTGTGGTGGCCGATCCGCCACTTCTCCGGCACGTCGAAGGTGCGGCGGTAGAACATGTGGTCCTCGTGCCGCTGGATGCCGGACAGCGCCGACTCCGTCGGATAGGGCACGAGAATGCGCTCGTCCAGCGGCTCGCCGAACTCGGGCCGCTGCCCCTCGGCGGCGCCCGCGAACTCCCAGACGCCGTTGAGGTTGCGCCACTCCGG
The DNA here is from genome assembly GCF_005862235.1 of Saccharomonospora piscinae. Lineage (GTDB taxonomy): Bacteria > Actinomycetota > Actinomycetes > Mycobacteriales > Pseudonocardiaceae > Saccharomonospora > Saccharomonospora piscinae. The sequence goes on from NZ_VCEK01000006.1 coordinate 123,100, forward strand.
ACGGGTGAGCTGGGGCCGGGGATACTCGGGCAGCGCGTTGCGTGGTGACACGTCGTCGGTCCACGGGGTCGTCAGGCGCGCTTCGCCCGGGGTCCAGCCGTCGGAGGGCTGCGCGGCGGCCGTCGGCGTGAGCGCGGCCGCCGTCAGTAGCGCGGACAGGACGGCCAGCACGGTCCGTTTGCGGGACCGGCCGCCGCGTGGTCGGGTCGGTGGTGCGAGTGACAGCACAGTCGAACACCCTTCTCACCTGGGGGAGCACCGGCCTCGTCGCCGGCGCCAGGCACGCCGGGTACACACGGATCTCACTCCGGCGTGAAGCATTTCACACAGGGCTTGCCGCGAGTGTCAACAGTTACGAGCAGAATCGACCAGCTTCAAACAGGAGACAGTCGACCACCTCTGCTCAGGGCCAGCACGCTGCGTGGAAAACCGCGCGGCCGGACGGGTGAACGACACTCGATCGGCCCAGTCGCAGAAATACCGCCTGGTGGAACCCTGGCCTGTTGGTTTGTGTTGCTTCATGGTTGAATGCCCTGCGATCGGCACATCGAGTGACTTCGAAGGAGACGGGCCCGGTGAAGAGGACGCGCACGACCCTGGCCGACGGTCGCGATCTGCTCTACTTCGCCGCCGACGACGAGCCCACACCCCCGGCGCCGCCCGACCTCCGCGACCTACCCCCCGTCAGCACGGCGTCGCAGCTGCGCTGGGACCCGCTGCTCGACGAGTGGGTCATGATGGCCTCGCACCGACAGCACCGGACGTTCATGCCCGCGCGCGACGAGTGCCCGCTCTGCCCCTCCCGGCAGGGCAGGCGGACCGAGATCCCCGCTGCCGACTACACCGTCGCGATCTTCGAGAACCGCTTCCCGAGCCTGTCCACCGAAGCCCACCCCGACACCGGGGACGTGGCGCACCCGCTGGTGGACGTGCGCCCCGGCTACGGCCGCTGCGAGGTGGTGTGCTTCACCAGCGACCACAACGCGCGGTTCGCCGACCTCGACCCTCGGCAGGCGCGCCTCGTCGTCGACGCATGGGCGGACCGCACCACTGAACTGTCCTCACTGGACGGAGTCGAGCAGGTTTTCTGCTTCGAGAGCCGGGGCCGCGAAATCGGCGTCACGCTGTCGCACCCCCACGGCCAGATCTACGCCTACCCGTTCGTGACTCCCCGGACCCGGCGGATGCTGGAGGTCGCCCGGCGCCACCGCGAGCGCACCGGCCGCGACCTGCACAGCGACGTCGTGGCCGCCGAACGCGCGGGGTCGCGGGTCCTCGCCGAAACCGCACACTGGGTCGCGTTCGTCCCCGCCGCCGCGCGATGGCCGGTGGAGGTCCACCTGTATCCGCTGCGCCGGGTCGGCACCATCCCCGAACTCACCGGCGAGGAACGGGACGACTTCGCCCGGCTCTACCTCGACGTGCTGCGCCGGTTCGACCGCCTGTACGACGCCCCGCTGCCCTACATCTCGGCGTGGCACCAGGCGCCGGTCACCGACGACGAGGACCTGAGCCGGCTGCACCTGCAACTGTTCTCGGTGCGCCGCTCCGCGGACAAGCTGAAATACCTGGCCGGGTCCGAGTCCGGCATGAACGCCTTCATCACCGACGTGCTGCCCGAAGACGTCGCACGCAGGCTCCGGGAGGTGTAGCCATCGGCCGACGAGCATGAAACTCCCCGTACGCGGCGGCGACGGCGCCCCGCGTAGTGGTCCCCGACGAAATTCCGTGCCTACTCGTTGACACCGGAGGTGGGCCGTGCACGTCCTCGCTGAAGCGGACCTGCGGCTAGATGCCAACGCGATCGACTACCTGTTGCTCGCATTCTATTTCGTACTCGTACTCGGTATCGGCTATCTGGCCCGCAGGCAGGTGTCGACGAGTCTCGACTTCTTCCTGTCCGGCCGGTCGCTGCCCGCCTGGGTGACCGGACTCGCCTTCGTGGCCGCCAATCTCGGCGCCATCGAGGTCATGGGCATGTCCGCCAACGGCGCCCAGTACGGGATGCCGACCGCGCACTACTTCTGGATCGGCGCGGTCCCGGCCATGCTCTTCCTCGGCATCGTGATGATGCCGTTCTACTACGGTTCCAAGGTGCGCAGCGTGCCCGAGTTCATGCTGCGCCGCTTCGGCAAACCCGCGCACCTGGTCAACGGGATCAGCTTCGCGGCGGCGCAGATCCTCATCGCCGGGGCAAACCTGTTCCTGCTCGCCACCGTGGTGAACCTGCTGCTCGGCTGGCCGATCTGGGTCTCGGTGATCCTCGCGGCCGTCATCGTGCTGGTCTACACCGCACTCGGCGGGCTGTCGGCCGCCATCTACAACGAGGTGCTCCAGTTCTTCGTCATCGTGGCCGCACTGCTGCCCCTGACCATCGTCGGGCTCGCCGAGGTCGGCGGCTGGCAGGGCCTCGTCGACCGCGTGTCGGGCGGCCCTGGTGGCGCCGAGCAGTTGGAGACCTGGCCCGGCAACCAGCTCACCGGCTTCGGCGACAACTTCCTCTCGGTGCTCGGCCTCGTGTTCGGTCTCGGCTTCGTGCTGTCCTTCGGGTACTGGACGACCAACTTCGTCGAGGTTCAGCGCGCGATGGCGTCGAAGAGCATGTCGGCCGCGCGCCGCACCCCGATCATCGGGGCGTTTCCCAAGATGCTGGTGCCGTTCATCGTGATCATTCCCGGCATGATCGCGGGCGTCACGGTCACCGAACTGGCCGGGGAGAACAAGGAAGCGCTGCTGGCCGGTGAGGCCGCGCCCAGCGGAGCCACCTTCAACGACGCGTTGCTGCTGCTCATGCGCGACCTGCTGCCCAACGGCATCCTGGGGATCGCGATCGCCGGTCTGCTGGCGTCGTTCATGGCGGGCATGGCGGCCAACCTCAGCTCGTTCAACACGGTGTTCACCTACGACATCTGGCAGGCCTACGTCGTCAAGGACCGCCCCGACAGCTACTACCTCAAGGCGGGCCGGGTCGTCACCGTCTGCGCGACGATCCTCGCGATCGGCACGGCCTTCATCGCCGCGTCGTACGCCAACCTGATGGACTACCTCCAGCAGCTGTTCTCGTTCTTCAACGCACCGCTGTTCGCGACGTTCATCCTCGGTATGTTCTGGAAGCGGATGACGCCCACGGCGGGCTGGACCGGTCTGGTCAGCGGGACACTCGCCGCGGTCGGCGTGTTCCTGCTCGCCGAAACCGGTGTGTGGGACCTGCCGGGTCAGGGCGCGTCGTTCGTCGGTGCCGGTGCGGCCTTCGTGGTCGACATCGTGGTGAGTGTGGTCGTCACCTACGCCACCCAGCCGAAGCCGGAACCGCAGCTCGTGGGGCTCGTCTACTCGCTGACGCCGAAGGAGACCCTGAAGCACTCGACCAGTGGCGAGGACGCGGGCTGGTACCGTCGCCCGGGCCTGCTGGCGGGCATCGTGCTGGCCGTCACCATCCTCTTCAACATCATCTTCTAGGAGGCGGGAACCATGACGAACTCCTCCGGCGCCAGCCGCGCGAAGGCCTTCGACGTCCGGCTGGTGATCGCACTCCTGATCGGCGTCTACGGCGCCGTGCTGACGGTGCTGGGGATCGGCTTCACCAGCGAGGACGACCTCGCCAAGAGCGCCGACATCAACATCAACCTGTGGACGGGGCTCGCGATGCTGGTCTTCGCGACGGCGTTCGTGCTGTGGGCGCGGTTGCGGCCGGTCGTCGTCCCGCCCGAGGAAGCGGAACGCCTCGAACAGGACAAACACGACTGAACTCCTGATCCGGTGAGTGGCGGCCATCCGCGACGGGTGGCCGCCACCGCCGTGTCCGCAGCCCACGTAGCCGTGTCCGCAGCCCACGTAGCCGTGTCCTCAGCTCCCGTAGCCGTGTCCGCAGCTCCCGTAGCCGTGTCCGTAGCTCCCGTAGCCGTGTCCGCAGCTCCCGTAGCCGTGTCCGGTCCGCCGCTCACCCGCACCAGGGGGCATCCGCCACATCGGGCGCAGCGGTGGTCCACCATCGGGCAGTGCGATCGGTTCGCCCACCGGACGGAAGCCGTGCCGCGCGTACAGCGCGGCGTTGCGCTCGGTGCTGGCCTCCAAGTACACGGGACGGTCGTCGGCCGCCGCCATGGCCAGGCCGAACCCCAGCAGAACTCCCCCGACGCCCCGGCCACGCGCCCGCGGCAGTACCCCCATCGAGGCCAAGTACAGGTGGCGTGTGTCGGGATGCCTGACCGACGTCGCGGCGAGCACCGTCGCCGTGCGTGCCAGCACGGGATCGGCCCGGCGCCGCACCTGCTCGGCGAGCTCGTCGGCCTGCTCCCGCAACGGTCGCGCCGAGTCGAGGCGAAGCCATGTCGACACCCCCACCATGTCGCCGTCGGCATCGTCGGCGACGACGACATGGCCACCCCGGACTGCCTCGTCCAGCGACTCGTCCCACGTCGCCGTCTCCTGCCCACCAGGCGCCGCCGACATCACCCAGCGCGTGACGGCTTCGTCCTCGCAGCTGCGCTGGTAGGTCGTCACCACCCGCTCCAGGTCGGCGGTCGCGGCCACCCGGGCCGTCACGGCGGTTTCGGTCATCGTGTGCTCCTGACGTTGTGTCCGAACGTGTCCGAATCCGAGTCTCGCGGCGCACCCGGGGGCGATCGAGTAGTTTCGTCACACAGAACCGGTGTGACGAAAGGGGGGTGCCGTGCCGTGCGCGCAGTGTGGCGAGCCCTTCCGTGCCGCGGGGCAAGGCAGGCCCCGTCGCTACTGCGGGCGCGCGTGCCAGGCCCGCGCCTACCGCGCCCGCCGCGACGGTGACGACCGTGCTCGGCGCGCGGCGACCCCGTCGAGATCGAGCCGAAGCAGGGTTTTCGACCGGACGACGCTCGTCCGCACCGCCATCGACATCGCGGACGCGCACGGCATGGCGGCGCTGTCGATGCGGGCACTCGCCGCGCGGATGGACGTTCCCGCGACGTCACTGTACCGGCAGGTGTCGTCCAAGAACGAACTGATCGCGGCCATGATCGACACGGCGTTCGGAGACCTTCCGCTGTCGCAGCCGTGTACCGCCGAGTGGCGGGCTCTGCTGGAGCGCGAGGCCCACCGGGAGTGGGAGCTCTACCTACGGCATCCGTGGCTGCTGGAGGTGCTGAACACCACTCGCCCGCCGCTGGCTCCGGAGGTGCTGGCGGCCACGGACCGCGTCTTCGCCGCGCTGTCGGGTCTCGGTCTCGACCGTGAGGCGCAACTGTCGGTGTATCTCCTCGTGAGTGGCTACGTGCAGGGCATGGCCTCCATGGTGGCGGCGAGCCGCCGGAGCGCCCGCCAGACCGGGATCAGCGAGCGGGACTGGTGGTCGACGCAGCGGGGCAAGCTGACCGGACTGCTCGACTCGGACCGCTATCCGTGGTTGAGCGAACTGGCCGCGGCCCGGCCGTCCGCGACGCGCGCGGACCTCGACCGCTGGTTCGAGTTCGGCCTGCACCGGCTACTCGACGGCGTCGCGGTGTTCGTGTTAGCCCCCTGACGCCGTGTCCGCAGCCCCCGTAGCCGTGTCCGCAGTCTGCGTAGCCGTGTCCGCAGCTCGCGGACACGGTGTGGGTCGTGGCGTGCGGGATGGCCGGGAGTTACGGTGCCGCGGTGACGAGAACGACCGACACCACCGCGCGGCGGGCAAAGCCCTTCCGGTCGCGGTGGAACGGCAACGCCGTGTTGGCTGTCGTGGGTGTCGCCAGCTACGCCCTGACTCTCACCATCGCGAGCGACACGTTCTTCCTGCTCGCGGTACCGGGCATGCTCGGGCTGACGACGGTGGTGATCGTGGCCGTGTACCACACCCAGCGGAGGCCCCTGCCCGACGTCGACGTTCCTGCCGACGGTGCGCGGCTCGGTCCTGTCGTACGACGGCACCGAATGCTGTTGCTGCGCCGATACGCGGCGCACGTCGCACTCGCGGTCGTGCTCTGCGGGGTCCCGTTCCTCGTGGAGGTCCGGGTGCTCTACCCGCTGGTGGGTGTGGGCGTGCTGATCGCGAAGATCGTGCATTACGTGCTGTTCCGACAGCTCGCGCTGCTCCGGGCGATGACGCGCGTGCTGAGTGTCTATGAACCCGGATTTCGCTCTCCGGTGCGAGTCGTGATGCGGGTGACGGGCGGGAAATGGTGTGTCACCGTCGGAGAGGGCGAGCAACGCACGGCGCGGATGGTGGCGTCCGGCGTCGTGGACCACCCGGCGGAACCTCCGGCCCTCGCCGACGGCGGCTGGTACGCCAGGGACGACGCGCTCGGCGGGGTGCTTGTCGTCGCCCGGACCGGGGAGACCCTGTGCCTGGTACCGCAGGACGGCAACACGCGGGTGCGCGAGCGCGGCCGCGCGAACGCGGAGCGGCAGGCCCGGGAGCGGGCGGCGGGACTGACCGGGCTGACGCCGTAGCCGGCCCCGCCGAACTACGGGAACCGCGGACACGGCTACACAACCTGCGGACACGGCTACGCAGGCTGCGGACACGGCCACACAACCTGCGGACACGGCTACGCAGCCTGCGGACACGGCTTCGGGTCAGACCTCCCTGGTGCCTCGGCGCCACACGGCGTGGGTCAGCGGGACTCCGGGGCGGTAGGCCAGGTGCGCCGCCGACGGCGCGTCGAGCACGTGGACGTCGGCGCGCGCGCCGGGGCACAGCACCCCCACCGCGCCGTCGCCCCGTTCGCGCCGCAGCGCCCGCGCCCCGCCCCAGGTGGCGGCGCGCACGGCCTCGGCGACGGTCATGGCCTGCTGCAACACCGCCGTGGCCACGCAGAACGCCATCGACGTCGTGTACGACGAGCCGGGATTGCAGTTCGACGCGAGGGCCACGGTGACTCCGGCGTCGAGCAGCCTGCGTGCGTCCGGCAGCGGCTGCCGCGTGGACAAATCGCACGCCGGAAGCAGCGTCGCCACCGTGTCCGACGCCGCCAAAGCGTCCACATCGGAATCGCTCAGGTAGGTGCAGTGGTCCACGCTGGCCGCCCCGTACTCGACGGCGAGCGCGGCTCCGGGGCCGTGGCCGAGCTGGTTGCCGTGGACCCGCAGCCCCAGTCCCGCGCGCGCGGCGGCACTCAGCACGCTACGGGTGGCGTCGGCGTCGAACGCTCCGCGCTCGCAGAACACGTCGGCCCACCGCACGAACGGCGTGACGGCGTCGAGCATCTCCCCGCCGACGAGCGCGGCGTAGTCCCCCGCCGTGCCCTGCCAGTCCGGCGGGACGACGTGCGCGCCCAGGAACGTGACCTCGTCGACGTGCTCGGCCGCCAGGCGGGCCGCCCGCACCTCCTCGGCGGTGGTGAGGCCGTACCCGGTCTTGGTCTCCAGGCAGGTCGTGCCCTGCCGGAGCGCCTCCGCCACGAGACGGCGCAGCGTCGCCGCCAGCACGGCATCGGAGGCGGCGCGGGTGGCCGCCACCGTGGTCGCGATGCCGCCCGCTCCGTACGGCTGCCCGGCCAGCCGGGCCGCGAACTCGGCGGAACGCTCGCCCGCGAACACGAGGTGGGTGTGGCTGTCCACCCACCCCGGCAGCACGGCACGTCCCTCGACGTCGACGCGCTCGTCGGCGGCGGGGGCCTGCCGCGCCGGACCGGCCCAGACCACGCGTTCGCCGGACAGCACCAGCGCCGCGTCGGCGAGGAGGCCGAGTTCGGCGTCGTTCGTCGTCAGTTCGGCGATTCCGGTGACGAGTGTCGCGGTTCCCTCGGTCACGCCCACAGCCTCCCGATCTCCTCCGCCAGCAGCGCGCCCACGTCACCCAGCATGGTGTGGACCCCGTCGCGGGCCACGACCCTGCCGCCGACCACCACGGTGGCGAGGTCGGCGGCGGAGGCCGCGAGCGGGAGCTGCGCGGGCAGGGCCCCCGCGGTCGCGGGGGTGTCGTCGCGCACCGCCACCAGGTCACCCGGTGCGCCGGTGGCGATGCGCCCCGCCTCGGGCCAGCCGAGCGCGGCATGCCCGTCGCTGGTGGCGGCGGCCACCAGCTCGCCGGGGCCGAACCGGCCGCGCTGCCCGGTACGCAGGCGCTCGCCGTACTCCAGTGCCCGCAGTTCGGCCAGCGGGTCGGCCACGGCGTGCTGGTCACTGCCGAGGACGACGGCGCACCCGGCCTCGGCCAGCTCACGCATCGGTCCGATGCCGTCGGCGAGATCGGCCTCCGTGGTCGGGCAGCAGCACACGGCCGAGCCGCTCGCGCCGAGCGTGGCGATGTCCCGGGCATCGAGGTGCGTGGCGTGGACCGCTGTCGTGCGCGGCGAGAGCACACCCGTGTCGGCGAGCAGGGCGACGGGGCCGCACCCATACGCCGCGCGGCACGCCTCGTTCTCGGCCGGTTGCTCGCTGACGTGGACGTGCAGTGGCCGCCCCGGCAGGGCGGCACCCAGCTCGGGCAGCGCCCCGGCGGGCACGGCGCGCACCGAGTGGACAGCCGCACCGACCCGCGTGCTGGCATCCTCGGGCAGCGCCGACACCCGTGCGTGCCAGGCCGCGACGTCGCCGTCACCGAACCGGCGCTGCACTCCGGCCAGCGGCTCGCCGATGGCCCCGGTGAGGTAGCAGGTGTCGAGCAGTGTGAGCCGGATACCCGCGTCGGCGGCGGCCTGCCGCAACGCCTCGCCCATCGCGTTGGCCTCGGCGTAGGGGCGGCCGTCGGCGGCGTGGTGCAGGTAGTGGAACTCGCCGACGCACGAGACTCCGGCCAGTGCCAGCTCGCCGTAGACGGCGCGGGCGAGCCGGTGGTAGGAGTCCGGGTCGAGGCGCTCCGCCAGCCGGTACATCGCCTCCCGCCAGGTCCAGAAGGTGCCCCGCCCGTGGTGAGTGCGCCCTCGCAGGGCGCGGTGGAAGGCGTGGGAGTGCGCGTCGGCGAACCCGGGCAGCACGACGCCGGGCAGCCGGATCGCCCCGGGTTCGGCCGGTGCCCGGCGGACCTCGGTGATCGTGCCGGCTTCGACGGTCACGAGGACCCCGTCGGTCACGCCGTCGGGCAGCCACGCCCGCTCGCACCAGTACCTCAGCACGACGGCCCCGCGAGGTGGGCGAGCGCCCGCGCCAGCGCGGTGACACCGGCTTCGCAGTCGTCGGCCTCGGCGTGCTCGGCCGGGGCGTGGCTCACGCCGGTGGGGTTGCGCACGAACAGCATCGCGGTGGGCACCCGCGCGGCGAGCACGCCCGCGTCGTGGCCCGCTCCGGTGGGCAGGGCGGGCACACCGCCGAGCGCGCCCGACACGACCTCGCGCAGTCCGGCGTCGAAGGTGACGGTGCCGCCGTAGGACTCCTCCCGCACGGAGAGCGTGCAGCCCTCGGCCTCGGCCGCCTCCCTGGCCGCCGCCACGACGTCCTCGACGACCCGCCGGGTTCCGGGCCCGTCGCTCGCGCGGGCGTCGAGCCAGGCATCCACTGTGGAGGGGATGACGTTGGTGCCGCCCGGGGTGGGCACGAGGCGGCCGACGGTCGCCCGCGCGCCGGGCACCGACGCCGCGGCCCGGCGCGCCGCCAGCACCAGCGACGCGGCGGGCAGCATGGGGTCGGCGCGGTCGGCCAGCGCGGTCGCCCCGGCGTGGTTGCCCTCGCCGTGCAACGTCAGCCGCCACCGGCCGTGCGCGAGGATCGACTCGGCCACTCCGACCGGCGCGCCGAGGTCCACGAGCCCCCGGCCCTGCTCCACGTGCAGTTCCACGAAGCAGCCCACCCGGGCCAGGCTCTCGTCGTCGCGGCCGAGCGTGGCCGGATCGAGGCCCGTGGCGCGCACGGCCTCCGCCAGCGTGACGCCGTCCGGATCGCGCAGCGCGCGGGCATGTTCGGCGTCGAGCGTCCCGGCCAGCAACCGCGAACCCAGGCAGGGCACGCCGAAGCGCCCGCCTTCCTCCTCGGCGAACACCACGAGCGCCACCGGCTTCGCTGGGACGAATCCCCGCGCGCGCAGCACGTCCACGGCCGCCAGGGCCGACACGACACCGAGCGGCCCGTCGAAGGCACCACCACCGGGCACGGAGTCGAGGTGGCTGCCGGTGACGACGGCGCCGGGCCCGGGCGTGCCCCACCACGCCCACAGGTTGCCGTTGCGGTCGACGTCGACGTCGAGTCCCCTGGCTTCGGCCTCGCCGGTGAACCACTCCCGCAGGGTGTGGTCCGTGCGGTCGAAGCCATGCCGGGAGTAGCCGCCCCGGACGCGGTCGGCTCCCACGTCGGCGAGCGCGTCCAGCAGCGGCACCGCGCGGCTCACGCGAGGTCCTCGCCCGCGCGCATCGGCACCCGCAGCCCCCGCCCGTCCGCCACCTCGACGGCCCGCCCGTACCCGGCGTCGGCGTGCCGCAACACTCCCGTGGCGGGGTCGTTGGTGAGCACGCGGTCGAGCTTGCGGGCGGCCAGCTCGGTCCCGTCGGCGACGGTGACCTGCCCGGCGTGGATGGAGCGGCCCATGCCGACACCGCCGCCGTGGTGCAGCGACACCCACGTCGCTCCGGAGGCCGTGTTCACGAGCGCGTTGAGCAACGGCCAGTCGGCGATGGCGTCGGAGCCGTCGGCCATGCCCTCGGTCTCACGGTAAGGGGAGGCGACGGAGCCGCAGTCGAGGTGGTCGCGCCCGATCACCACCGGAGCGGACAGCTCACCGCTCGCGACCATGTCGTTGAACCGCTGCCCCGCGCGGTCGCGCTCGCCGTAGCCGAGCCAGCAGATGCGCGCGGGCAGGCCCTGGAACGCCACCCGCTCCCCCGCCATCCGGATCCAGCGGGCCAGGCGGTCGTCGTCGCCGAACAGCTCCAGCACGGCGCGGTCGGTGGCCGCGATGTCGGCGGGGTCGCCGGACAGCGCGGCCCAGCGGAACGGGCCCTTGCCCTCGCAGAACAGCGGCCGGATGTAGGCGGGAACGAAGCCGGGGTAGTCGAACGCCCGCGCGCAGCCACCGAGCCGCGCCTCCTCCCGCAGCGAGTTGCCGTAGTCGAAGACCTCGGCGCCCGCGTCGAGGAAGCCGAGCATCGCCTCGACGTGCTCGGCCATCGACTCGCGGGCCCGGTCGGTGAACTCGTCGGGCTTGGCGGCGGCGTAGTCGCCCCAGTCCTCCGGCGCGACACCCTTCGGCAGGTAGGCCAGCGGGTCGTGGGCCGAGGTCTGGTCGGTGACGATGTCCACCTCGACACCCCGGCGCAGCAGCTCCGGCAGGATCTCGGCGGCGTTGCCGATCACCGCGACCGACAGCGGCTCACCCCCGCGCCGCGCGCGCTCGACGGTCCGGATCGCACTGTCCAGATCGGAGTCCACCTCGTCGAGGTAGCGGGTCGCCACCCGCCGGTGGGCCCGCTCGGCGTCGCACTCCACGACCAGAGCCACGCCCTCGTTCATGGTGACGGCCAGCGGCTGCGCGCCCCCCATGCCCCCGAGGCCCGCCGTCACCGTCACCGTCCCGCGCAGGGAGCCGCCGAACCGCTTCTCGGCCACGGCGGCGAAGGTCTCGTAGGTGCCCTGCAGGATGCCCTGCGTGCCGATGTAGATCCACGACCCTGCCGTCATCTGCCCGTACATCGTCAGGCCCAGCGCGTCGAGCCTGCGGAACTCGGGCCAGCTCGCCCAGTCGGGCACGAGGTTGGCGTTGGCGAGCAGCACCCGGGGCGCCCACTCGTGGGTGCGCAGCACTCCGACCGGGCGGCCCGACTGCACCAGCAGCGTCTCGTCCTCGCGCAGGTCGGTCAGCTCCCGCGTGAGGGCGTGGAAGCTCGGCCAGTCGCGGGCGGCCTTGCCGGTGCCGCCGTAGACGACGAGGTCCTCGGGCCGTTCGGCCACCTCGGGGTCGAGGTTGTTGTGCAGCATGCGCAGGGCGGCCTCGGTGGACCACGACCGTGCGGTCAACGCGGTGCCGCGTGCGGCGGTGACGGGTGTGCTCATGTCTGCTCCCCCCAGGCCCGTTCGGCGGCCCGCAGCGCGGTGCCGTGGCGGACCAGATCGGTGGCGGCGGCGATGTCCGGCGCCAGGTGGCGGTCGGGACCCGGCCCCGGCACGTGGGAGCGCAGCGCGGTGAGCGCGGCGGCGGTGGCGGGCGCGGGCGTCAGCGGGGCGCGCAGGTCGAGGGCCCGCGCGGCGGTGAGGAGTTCGACGCCCAGCACGGTGGCGAGCCCGTCGACGGCTCGGCGCAGCTTGCGGGCGGCGGACCAGCCCATCGACACGTGGTCCTCCTGCATGGCGCTGGTGGGGATCGAGTCGACGGAGGCGGGCACGGCGAGGCGCTTGAGCTCGGCCACGATCGACGCCTGGGTGTAGTGGGCGATCATCTGCCCCGAGTCGACGCCCGGGTCGTCGGCGAGGAACGGCGGCAGGCCCTGCGAGCGCGCGACGTCGAGCTGACGGTCGGTGCGGCGCTCGGCCATGCTCGCCACGTCGGCGACGGCCACGGCGAGGAAGTCGAGCACGTAGGCCAGCGGGGCACCGTGGAAGTTGCCGTTGGACTCGACCCGGCCGTCGGCCAGGACCACCGGGTTGTCCACCACGGCCGCGAGTTCGCGGTCGGCCACCGTCTCGGCGTGCGCCATCGTGTCGCGCGCGGCGCCGTGGACCTGCGGTGCGCACCGCAGCGAGTACGCGTCCTGCACGCGGGTGCAGTCCGGGCCACGGTGACTCGCCACGATCTCGGACGCGGCGAGGAACCGGGTCATCCGCTCGGCGGAGACCGCCTGTCCCGGATGGGGCCGCAGCGCCTGGAGGTCGGCGGCGAACGCGCGGTCGGTGCCGAGCAGGCCCTCGACACTCATGGCGGCCGTGAGATCCGCCGTGTCGAGCAGCAGGCGCAGGTCGGCCAGGGCGAGCACCAGCATGCCGAGCATGCCGTCGGTGCCGTTGATGAGCGCCAGCCCCTCCTTCTCACCGAGTCCGACCGGGGTGAGCCCCGCGTCGGCGAGGGCGTCGGCGGCGGGCCGGAGGACACCGCCGGCGTCGCGGACCTCGCCCTCGCCGACGAGGGCCAGCGCGACAGCCGACAGCGGCGCGAGGTCGCCGGAACACCCGAGTGAGCCGTACTCGTGCACCACGGGCACGATCCCGGCGTTGAGCAGCCCGGCCATCGCCCGCACCGTCTCGGGCCGCACGCCGGTGTGGCCGGTGGTGAGCGTGCGCAGCCGCAGCAACGCGAGCGCGCGCACGACCTCCCGCTCCACCTCGGGGCCCGCTCCGGCCGCGTGCGAGCGCACCAGCGACCGCTGGAGCTGCGCGCGCCGTTCGGCGGGGATGTACTTCACGGCCAGCGCACCGAAGCCGGTGGACACGCCGTAGGTCGGGCGGGGTGAGGACGCCAGCGCGGCCACGTGGGCGCGCGCCTCCGTCACCGCCTTCATGGCCTCGGGCGTCACCTCTACGGGCGCGCCGTCGCGGGCCACGGCGACGACCTGCTCGCGCGTCGGCGGGGTGAGACCGAGGGGTACTGCTCGCATGTCCCCATCACACCCCGCGCGGGGTTCGCGGGCGAGACCCCGAGGAGGGAGACTGTCTGGGATACCAGACCGGGAGGAGGTGTGCGGTGGGGCGCAGCAGTGACGTGCCCGCACTGCGGCGCGGCCTTTCGGTACTGCGCGTGCTCGCCGCGAAGGCGGAGCCCGTCACGGCCACCGCCGTGGCCCGTGAGTTGGGACTTCCTCGCTCGACGACCTACCACCTGCTGTCGGAGCTGGTCGCCGCGGGCTTCGCGACCCACCTGCCCGAGGAACGCCGGTACGGGCTCGGCGTCGCCGCGTTCGAGGTCGGGTCGGCCTACCTGCGGCACGACCCGCTGGAACGGCTCGCCCGGCCGCTGCTGCGGCGGCTGGTATCGCGGCTGGATCTGACCGCCCACCTCGGGGTACTGCACGGCGCGGAGACGCTGTACCTGGTGCGCGAACAGCCGCGCTGGCCGCTGGGACTCGTCACCGAGATCGGCGTCCGGCTGCCGGCGCAGCTGCCCGCGTCGGGGCGCGCGATCCTCGCGCACCTGCCCGCGGCCCAGGTCCGGGCCCTGCTGCCGGGGACGTTCGTGCGCCGCACCGGCAGGGGGCCCGGCGACCTGCCCGCGCTGCGCCGCCTGCTCGCGGCCGAGCGGCGGCGCGGCTGGACGGTGGAGGACGGCTTCGTCACCGAAGGCTTCGCCTCGGTCGCCGCGCCCGTGTTCAACCCCGACGGCAGGCCCATCGCCGCGATCAGCGTGACGTTCCGCCACGCCTGCGACGGCGAGACCCCGTGCGGGCGGGACTGGCTCGAGCGGGCGGCCGAGGTCCGTGCCACGGCCGCCGCGCTCACCGCCCGCGTCGCGGGCAGGACGTGACCCGCGACGCCGCCGTCACCGGCGCGCGCGGGTTGCGCGCGTGCGCGCCGGGTACTCGGATCGTGACCGTTTCCCTGCCACACCACGAAGGCGGTGATGGGCATGACGACCGGCACCGTCACGATCATCGGCGCGAGCCTCGCGGGAGCGAAGGCCGCCGAGGAGTTGCGCACCGAGGGGTTCTCGGGCCGGGTGATCCTGATCGGCGCCGAGCCCGATCTGCCCTACGAGCGTCCGCCGCTGTCGAAGGAGTACCTCCAGGGCGACGCCGAGCGCGCGAGCCTGGCCGTCCACGACGAAGACTGGTACGCCGACAACGACGTCGAACTGCTGCTCGGCACCGCGGCGGTCGAGATACACCGGGACACGCACGAGGTCGAACTGGCGGACGGCAGGCGGGTGCCGTACTCGGCGCTGGTGCTCACCACCGGCGCGAGCCCGCGACGACTGTCGCTGCCGGGGGCGGAACTCGCGGGAGTGCACTACCTGCGGGAGGTCGGGGACTCCGAGCGGCTGCGCGACGCCCTGCGCGCCGGGGGCAGGGTCGCGGTGATCGGCGCAGGATGGATCGGGCTGGAGGTGGCCGCGGCGGCCCGCCGCTACGGCTGTGAGGTCACGGTGCTGGAGGCGCAGGACGTGCCGCTGGCCTCGGCGCTGGGCTCCGAGCTGGGCGCCTATTTCGGGGACCTGCATCGCAGGCACGGCGTGGAGGTCCGCACCGGACACCGCCCCACCGCACTGGTGGGTTCCGACGGCCGGGTGATCGGCGTGAGTACCGACGCCGGTGACGACATCGCCGCCGACACCGTGGTGGTGGGCATCGGGGTGCGGCCCAACACCTCGCTGGCGCGGGGCTGCGGGCTGGCCGTGTCCGACGGGGTGGTGGTGGACGAGTACCTGCGCACGAGCGATCCGCGCATCCACGCGGCCGGTGACGTCGCCAGCGCCTACCGGCCCTGGTACGGCGGGCACGTGCGCGTCGAGCACTGGGCCGCGGCGCTGGGGATGGGGCCCTCGGCGGCCCGTGCGGTGCTGGAGCGCGGCGAGCCGTACGACGACCTGCCGTTCTTCTTCACCGACCAGTACGACGTCGGCATGGAGTTCGCCGGGTTCGTGGACCCGCGCCGGGCTCACCGCGTGGTGCTGCGCGGCGACGTGGACGCCGACTCCTTCCACGCGTTCTGGCTGGCCGACGGCCGGGTGGTGGCCGGGTTGCACGTCAACCGCTGGGACGACGGCATCGAGCCCGTCCAGCGGATGATCCGTGGCCACGCCGAGGTGGACGCGGCACTGCTGGCCGACACCACGGCGCCGCTGGGCGAGGTGGCGGCCTCCGTGTGACGAGCGCTCGGTGCCTCACACCAGAGCGAGCACGACGATCGCCACCACCGACAGCACGACCAGAGCCGCGCCCCAGGACAGCAGTCCTCCACCGTCGCGCGGGGCGCGCGGGGCCCCGGTGTCCATCCACCCCTGGGGCTGTGGCCCACCGGGCAGGTGTTCGGGACCGGGCACGAACTCGTGACGCTCCGGGACGTAGAGCCTCGGCCGGTCGCCGGTGTCGCCGGTGTCGGCGGTGTCGGCAAGTCCGGTCACCGGCGGAGGCTCGGGGGGCGGCGGCACGGCCGAGCGCTGCCTGCGCAGGCCGACCGCCGTCAGCACGATCCCCACCACTCCGACGAGCGCGGAGACCAGGGAGGCCCAGTGATCGGCGATCTCCAGCGACATGGGCAGGCTCCCGGGGCTGCGGTCGTCGGTGTTCGCCGCACAGCGTAGCGGTCGGATGTGACCACCGTCATCGTTCTCCACTCTCACCCGGTTGTACCATTCGGTACATGACCGACCCGGCCACCACGGGACGCGACCGGCTCCTGAGCCGGGCGATCGAACACTTCGCCGACCACGGCGTGACCGACCACAGCGTGCGCGGCCTCGCGAGCGCGATCGGCACGAGCCACCGGATGCTGATCTACCACTTCGGCTCCCGCGAGGGACTGCTCGCCGAGGTCGTCACCGTCATGGAGCAGCGGGAGCGGGACACGCTCGCCGAGCTGGAGGCGCAGGACCTTCCGCTCCGCGACGCCGTGTCCCGCTTCTGGACGGTGGTCAGCGACGCCGCCCAGCGGTACGGCCCGCTGTTCTTCGAGCTGTCGTCGCACGCGATGCAGGGACAGCCCCACGCGAGAACGCTGCGCGGCTCGCTGATCGCACCATGGCTCGACACGCTGACCCGCATCCTGCGGCGGGCGGGACACTCTCCGGACTCGGCGCGCCGGCACGCCCGGCTCGGGCTGGCCGTCGCGCGCGGCCTGCTCTTCGATCTCCTGCTCTCCGGCGACACCGCCGAGGTGGACGACGCCCTGCACCAGTTCGCCGACCTGGTACTGGCGCCGTCCGCCGAGAGCACCGCATGAGTCCAACGACGATGTTTCCCATGTTGCCCACCCCCCACAGTGGAGGCCGCCGATGACCGACGTGATCGTCGTGGGTTCCGGCCCGACCGGACTGCTTCTCGCGGGTGATCTCGCGGAAGCGGGCGCCGACGTCACCGTGCTGGAACGCCGCACCCAGGAGTCCAACCTCACCCGCGCGTTCGTCGTCCACTCCCGCAGCCTGGAGCAGTTCGACGCGCGAGGACTCGCCGAGCCGTTGCTCGCCACCGGAAACCGGGTGGACCGGTTCCGCCTTTTCGGCAACGTCTCCGTCGACCTGTCGAGCCTGCCCAGCCGGTTTCCCTACATGGTCGTCACACCGCAGTACGAGGTGGAGCGCGTGCTGGAGAAGCGCGCGTCGGACCTCGGTGTCACGGTGCGGCGTGGCGCCCAGGTGCGCAGCGTGCGCTCGCATCCCGACCGGGTGGAGGTCGGTGCCGTCGACCCCGCCGGGGAGCCCCACATCGAGCGGGCCACCTACGTCGTCGGCACCGACGGCCACCACAGCACGGTGCGCGAGCAACTCGGCGTCCCGTTTCCCGGTAGGGCCGTCGTGCGGTCGCTCATGCTCGCCGACGTCCGGATGACCGACCCGCCCGCCGACCAGCTCACCGTGGACGGCGGGCAGCACGGGTTCTGCTTCGTCGTGCCCTACGGCGACGGCTGGTACCGCGTCATCGCGCGAGATGCCCGCAACGAACTGCCGGACGACGCGCCCGTGCGCCTCGACGAGATCGCCACGGTCGCGCGCCACGTGTTCGGCACCGACTTCGGCATGCACGGCCCACGGTGGATGTCGCGGTTTCACAGCGAGGAGCGGCAGGCCGAGCACTACCGGCTCGGGCGGGTGTTCCTCGCGGGCGACGCCGCTCACGTGCATTCCCCCGCGGGCGGCATGGGGATGAACACCGGACTGCAGGACGCGGCGAACCTCGGCTGGAAGCTGGCCGCCGCGCTGCGCGGCAGGGGCGGCGAGGAACTGCTCGACACCTACGAACGCGAGCGGCACGCGGTGGGCCGCATGGTGCTGCGCATGAGCGGCGGGATGCTGCGCGCGGCCATGCTGCGCTCCCCCGTCGCCCGCTCGGTGCGCGAGTTCGCGGCACCGAAGTTGCTCGCGCTGCCGAAGGTGGGACGCCAGCTGCCGTTGCGGCAGAGCGGGATCGGGATCTCCTACGGCAGGCCGAACGGGGCCCACAAACTCGTCGGAACACGGGCGGGCGACGTCGTCGCCGACGACGGCACCCGGCTCTACGAGGCGCTGCGCGGTGGCCGGTTCGTTCTCGTCGCCGACCCGTCGTTTCCCGTGCCCGACGGTCTCCCGCAACTCCCGGTCTCCGGTGCGGACACCGCGACACTCGTCCGCCCCGATGGCCACGTCGCCTGGGCCGGGCCCGATCCCGGCACGCTCGGTGACGCGCTGCGCCGATGGGGAGCCGCTGAGACGACCTGACCCTCTCCCCAGCTTCCCGAAGGACCACCATGCCCATCCTGACCCAGCACGCCGACGTCGCCGTTCTCGATCTCGGAGCAGGCGAGAACCGCTTCCACCTCGGCTGGATCGCCGAGACCGAGGCGGCCCTCGACAAGGTCGCCACGGCCGAGGGCCCGCGTGCGCTGGTGACCGTCGCCGACGGGAAGTTCTTCTCGAACGGGCTGGACCTGGAGTGGGCGTCAGCCCACCCCGACCGGTTCTCGGACTACCTGGCCTCGGTGGAGCGGCTGCTCGCCAGGGTCCTGACGCTGCCGCTGGTCACCACCGCGGTCGTGCAGGGCCACGCATTCGCCGCGGGCGCGATGTTCACGCTGGCGCACGACTTCCGCATCATGCGCGCCGACCGGGGGTTCTGGTGCCTGCCGGAGGCCGACCTCGGCCTGCCGTTCTCACCGGGCATGTCCGCGCTGATCCAGGCGCGCCTCACACCGCAGACCGCGCACGCGGCCATGACGACCGGCCGCCGCTACGGCGGCGAGGACGCGCTCGCGGCGGGGATCGTCGACCGGGTGGCCGGTGAGGCGGAACTGCGCGAGACCGCGCTCGCACTCGCCGCGTCCCAGGCGGGCAGGGCGAGCGCCGCGCTCGCGACCATCAAGGAGACGCTCTACGCCCCCGTGCTCAGGGCCCTGCGTCACGAGGGCGGGTGAGCGCCGGGCTCAGGCCGCGCCGCGCGCTCCACCAGCGCGCCCGCCTCCGTGTCGAGGTACTGCCGGGTGAGCCGCCCGACAAGGGCGCGGGCGAGCCGGGCCAGCGGGCCGCTCCAGGTGATGCCGAGCACCACCTCGCTGCGCCCGTCGGCCAGCGGGATGATCTCGTGGGTACCGGTGGTGGTGCTGCCGCCCCACGAGGACGTCCAGGTGAAGCCGTGGCCCGGATTCCACTCGGTGACGGTCCAGCGCGCCCGGCCCAGCCT
The DNA here is from genome assembly GCF_005862235.1 of Saccharomonospora piscinae. Lineage (GTDB taxonomy): Bacteria > Actinomycetota > Actinomycetes > Mycobacteriales > Pseudonocardiaceae > Saccharomonospora > Saccharomonospora piscinae. The sequence continues at coordinate 142,212 of NZ_VCEK01000006.1, forward strand.
CGGCTGCACGACGACACAGCGGGTGCCCACGCCGTGCGGCCCACCGGGGACGTCGGGCACCAGCTGGTCCACTGTGGGCAGCCATTCCGGCCAAGACTCCAGATCCGACAACACGTCCCAGAGGCGCTGGGCGGGAAGATCGGTGACAGTCCGCGACATCAGCATGTACCAGATGGTACAGGAGGGAAAGGTCATGAGGACGACGGCGAGCGACCGCATTCCGGCGGAGTTCGAGGTCCACGACGAACGCTTCCGTGGCACGGGCGGCGACAGAGTCGTCGAACGGATCTTCGACGGCGGCCGGTGGGTGGAGGGCCCCGCGTACTCGCCCGCGTGGCGCTGCCTGGTGTTCAGCGACATCCCCAACGACCGCGTGTTGCGATGGGACGAGACCACCGGCGCCGTCGGCGTGTGGCAGCAGCCCGCAGGCCACGTCAACGGACACACGATCGACCGCGCCGGCAGGCTCGTCCGTTGTGAACAGGGCCACCGCAGGCTCACCCGGGTCGAACCCGACGGCCGCCTGACCGTGCTCGCCGAACGCTGGCGAGGGCTCCGGTTCAACAGTCCCAACGACGTCGTGGAGCACTCCGACGGTTCGCTGTGGTTCACCGACCCCAGTTACGGCATCGACAGCGACTACGAGGGCCACCGCGCCGAGCCCGAGATCGACGGCTGCCACGTCTACCGCGTCGCTCCCGGCGGGAAGGTCACCCGGGTGGCCGACGACCTCGTGCGGCCCAACGGGCTCGCGTTCTCGGCCGACGAGCGGACGCTGTTCGTCGTCGACACGCGGCGCAAGCACATCCGCCGCTTCTCCGTGGGCGACGACGGTGCGCTCGGCGGCGGCGACGTGTTCGCCGACTGCACCGCGGGGACGTTCGACGGTATCCGGCTCGACGAGCACGGGCGACTGTGGGCGGCGGCCCACGACGGTCTGCACTGCTTCGGCGACGACGGCACCCTGCTGGGCAAGCTGACACTGCCGCAGGTCTGCTCCAACCTCACCTTCGGCGGTCCCCGGCGCACCGTGCTGTACGTGACCGCGACCACCGCCGTCTACTCGATCATGCTGAACGTCAGCGGCGCACGGGTGTGACGGCGGGTGTGGTGCCGCGAAGGCCACCCTCGCTGCGTCTCACGCAGTCAAGGTGGCCTTCGCTGCACCGCCCCGAGCGGACGATCCGGGGCGGCGCCCGGCTCGGCGGTGGGCACGGTAGCGGTCCCGTGAGCGTGGACACAGCGGCTTGAGCCTGACACCGATGTCAGGCTCCACACTGCGGGCATGACCACACTCGCCCAGCGCGGCGGCCACCCGGCCACCGCCGAGAACCTGGCCCCGCTGGCGTTCGCCGGCTACGCCCACTTCACCGCGATGCAGGTGAGCTCCGATGGCGTCCGCGGGTTGGACCTGCATCTGCATCGCCTGCGGTCGGCGTCCCGGGACCTGTTCGGCAGCGCGCTTCCCGACGAGCTGGTGCGCCACCGGCTCCGGACGGCACTGGCGGCGGGACCCGGAGGCGCCGTGTCGCTCACGGCGACCGTGTTCTCCACCGCGGGCGAGTTCACGGCCGCCGACGGCGACCTCGACCTGCTGGTGCGGCTCGGCCCGCCCGCCACGCCTCCCGCAGGGCCGCTGTCACTCGACTTGGTCGGACACGAGCGGCTGCTTCCCGGCATCAAACACGTCGGCGAAGCCGCCAAGACCTACTACCTGCGCGAGGCCACCGCCCGCGGACACGACGACGCCGCGTTCGTCGACCGGCGAGGCAGGATCGGTGAGGCCACCATCTGGAACCTGGCCTTCTGGGACGGGCACTCGGTGGTGTGGCCGCGAGCGGCGGTGCTGCCGGGCGTCACGATGGGCATCGTCCGCAGGCAGCTGGACCACCTCGGTGTGCCACAGCGCGAGCAGGACGTCACGTCGGCGAACCTGCCCGCGCTCGCCGGGGCGGTGGTGATGAACTCGTGGACGCCGGGAATCGCGGTGCGGCGGTTCGCCGAGGTGCCCCTGCCCGTCGCCCCGGAGTTCGCGCGCCTCTTGCACGACGCCTACGACGCCGAACCCTTCGTGGCGCCGTGAGGACGGGAGCGCGGGGAGCACAACCCGTGCTCGTCCAGCCATGCGACCAGTGACCCGCCGATGGCGTCCGGCTGGTCTTCCGGGGTGTGATGACCCGCGACGAGGTCGTGCTCCACGATGTCAAGCCCGGCGATGTTCTCGGCACACCAGGCGATCATGTCCGGCCCCATCATCGTCCCCGGCCCATGCTGGAACGTGACGAGCAGCTTCGGCACGTCGGAACTGGTCGCCAACCAACGGTCGTAGTACTCGACCCTCGCCACGACATCGGCGGGGTCTCCGCCGAGCGGCATGGACCGCGGCCACTGCAACAGCGGACGCCGAGTCGCCGGCGTGGGATACGGCGCCCGGTACACATCCAGGTCCGCCGTGGACAACGGGGTGGCGACCGTCGCCGGCAGTACTTCGTCCACGAACACGTTGCGCTCGAGAACCATTTCCTCACCGACCCCAGGGGTCTTCAGCAAGCGGAACATTTCCCGCCCGCCTTCGGGGAACTCCCGCCACGACATCGGTTTGACGATCGCCTCGGTGAGAGCGAGCCCGCGTATCCGGTCGGGATTCCGTGCGGCCCAGTCGCAAGCCAGCGCACCGCCCCAGTCGTGGCCGACCAGGACGACACTGTCCAGCTTCAGGGCGTCGAGCCAGGCGGCGAGATACCGGGCATGGTCGTCGAATGTGTAGGCGATGTCCGGTTTACCGGACTCGCCCATGCCGATCAGGTCGGGGGCCAGCACGCGCCCGGCAGGGCCCATGGCAGTCAGGACATGCCGCCACAGGTACGACGACGTGGGATTGCCGTGAAGGAAGACGATGGGCTGGCCCGCACCCGCCTCGCGGTAGGACACGATCGAGTCGAGGACGTTGACGGCAGGCATGGTTGGCTCCTGAGAGTTGATGGGGAAGGTCACTTGAAGGCTGCGAGCGCACGGGAGGTCCACTCGGCGAACGTGCGCGCGCGCCGACCGAGTAACGAGTTGATCTCGGGGTTCACAAGTTGCTCGGTACGGGTGGGCTCACCCAGGATGTCCAGCGTGGTTTCGACGACCGGCTCCGGCATCCCCCGCAGCATCATCTCTCTCGCCTCAGCGCGGCTCTGCTCGGCGAATCGCACCGGCTCCGCCAGTGCGGCCCCGATCACCGCCGCCTGCATACGAGGCGAGATCGCCTCCGGCCCTGTGAGGGTATGGGTGCGCCGTTCGTACCCGGTGCAGCGCAGTGCGACAGCAGCGACTTCGGCGACGTCCGCCGGATCGACGAGCGGCAACCCGACATCACCGAACGGCGCCCTGACCACCCGGCGTGCGCGGACCTCCTCGCTCCATCGCAGGGCATTGGAATAGAAACCGGACGGACGCAGAATCGTCCATTCCAGACCCGAACGCACGACCGCGTCTTCGATGTCCTGGGAATGCCGTTGCGTCGCCACCCCTTGTGAGGAAAGCAGGACGACTCGCTGCACCCCCGAGCTTCGGACGATATCGAGCAGGCCGCCGAGTCGCCCACCAGCGGCCATGAAGCTCCCGGGAGTCAGCAGGAACAGATCCCGCGCTTTCTCAAGCGCGACCCTGAGCGACTCGGGTTCGAAGAGATCGGCCTCACAGCACCGAACCCCCTCCGGCACCTCAGTGATCCGCCGCGCGACTGCGGTCACCCGCTCGCCCGCCTCCGCGAGAGCGCGCACCAGCGGCCTTCCGACGTTACCCGTCGCTCCCGTCACCACGATCATGTCGTCCCCTGTCTCGAGTCTGCGGTACGGACCGGGCGACAGTACTGTGGGCTGGCTAGTAGGTACCTAGAGGAAAGTGAGGGTGACTGTGACGCGAACCACGTCCGGTGTAGCTCCGGTAGCAGCCTGTCCGATCACCGACGTGGTCGACATCGTCTTCAGCCGCTGGACGACACCAATCCTGTGGACGCTGCACGAACACGGGCGCCAACGGTTCGTCGAACTGGAACGCCGCATCGCGACGATTACGCCGAAGGTGCTCACCCAGCGCCTGCGGCAACTCGAACGCGACGGCCTTGTCATGCGGACCTACTATCCCGAGGTCCCGCCCCGAGTCGAGTACGAGATCAGCGAGCTGGGACGAAGCCTTGGGCCGCTGTTCGCAGCGCTCGCCAACTGGTCGGATCACCTGCCCGCCGTCGAGCGGGCCCGCCGCGACTACGACTCGGCGCGCTCGTCCCGCTCGGTGCCGGGCAGACCCGTGCAGTGAAGGCCACCCTCGCTGCGTCTCGCGCAGTGAAGGTGGCCTTCGCGGCGCCCTACCCGCGCCGAGCGGCCCGGTGCGCGGCCATCCGGACCGGGGCGTTGACCGCTCCGTAGCCCGCATAGCCGCCGGTGCGCTGCACGACCTCGAAGAACACCCGGCCGCCGAGCACCTCGGTGTGGCAGTGGAAGAACTCGCCGTCGGCGTCGCGGTCGTAGAGCACCTGGCACTCACGCAGCTCTGCCACCAGCGCCGGATCGAGGTCGAGCCGCGCCTCCAGGTCGTCGTAGTAGTTGTCCGGAATGGACAGCAGCGGCACTCCCCTCGCGCGCATCGCCCGAGCACTGGCGATGATGTCGTCGGTGGCCAGCGCCACGTGCTGCGGGTCGGGCACTCCCGGCGCCCACTCACCACGCCGGAGCACGGTGCCGTGCAGCGCGAGCCGCACCCGTCCACCGGGGTCGGTCACGGCGCGGTGGCGCACGAGTCCGAACGGGGCGGCGAACTCGCTGTCGTGGCGCGGTGCGAGGCCGAGCACCGCGCGGTAGAACAGCGTGGCCTCGTCGAAGTGGTCGAAGGGCTGGGCCAGCGCCACGTGGTCGAGGCGCGTCAGCGCGGTGGGGGTGTCCAGCGCCGCACCGGTGAGCACGAAGTCACTGAGCCAGCCGGTGCTGTCGGCGCCGGTGCGGCAGAAGAACACCTCCGTGCCGTCCGGTGCCGCGACCGCGCTGAGATCGGCCTCCGCGGGGCCGGGGGTGCGCGGCAGCCGGGGTGCCAGCAACGCCTCCGCCCGCAGCGCCGACGCCTCCGGGTCCGCCGTCTCGACGGCGATGGCGCTGACGGCGGTGTCCTGCTCGGCACCGAAGTTCAGCAGGATGCGCGCATCGCCCTGCTGCCAGAGCTGCACCGGCTTGGAGCGGTGCTCTCCCCGATGCGCGAAGCCCATCGCGGCCAGCACCCGCGCGATGCGGTGGCCCCACTCGGCGTCGACGGCGAGTTCGGCGAAGGCGATCCCCGCCAGTTCCGGCGCCTGCGGCGGCGCGGTCAGCGTGACCCGTTCCCGCTCCGGGCCGTCGGCGCGCCGCCCGACCTCCTCCTCCAGCGCGATGAGCGAGCGCATGGCGTCCACGGCCACCCTGCCGGGTTCGGCCTGGCGGTAGACGTCGTTGAACACCTCCAGCGACAGCGGGCCACGATAGCCCGCGGCGAGCACGGCGGCGGTGAACTCGGCCAGCGCGAACGAGCCCTGCCCGGGGAACAGCCGGTGGTGCCTGCTCCACTGCAGGACGTCGGTCTCGAGGTAGGGCGCGTCGGCCAGTTGCAGGAAGAACACCTTCCCGCCCGGGATGCGGGCCACTCCGGCGGGATCGGTGACCTCGGGATCGCGTTGCGCGCGGGAGAGCACGTGGAAACTGTCCAGGCAGAGCCCGAGCGCGGGATGGTCGGCACGGCGCACGATCTCGGCCGAGTGTTCCCAGGTGTCGACGTGGCGACCCCACGCCAGCGCCTCGTAGGCGATCCGCAGGCCGCGTTCGGCGGCGTGCTCGGCCAGGGTGCGCAGGTGCTCGGCGGCGAGATCGTCGTCGGCCGCGGCCTCGGGCGAGGTCGACGAGCACACCAGCAGCAGATCGGTGCCGAGGCGCTGCATGAGATCGAACTTGCGCTCGGCCCGCCGCAGGTTGCGGGCCAGAATCTCCGGGCCGACGGCCTCGAAGTCCCGGAACGGCTGGTACATCTCGACCGACAGCCCCGACTCCGCGCAGTGCTCCCGGATGCGCTCCGGTGACCAGGGCGACGAGACGAGGTCGCTTTCGAAGATCTCGACGCCGTCGAAACCGGCCGCCGCGGCGGCGTCGAGCTTGTCCTCCAGCGTGCCCGACAGGCACACCGTCGCCATGGACCGCGTCATCCGGCTCATTCGCCTCGTTCCCTCGTCATCCGATCTCGACCTGTTCTCCGGTGCGCACCGCGTCGGTGACCGCGAGCGTGGTGCGCAGCGTCGCCAGTCCCTCCCTGCCGTCGACCAGCGGGGGCCGCCGCCCCTGGATCACCGCGCGGAAGTGCGTGAGCTGCCGCGCCAGCGGATCCTCCCGCTCGACCGGCACCACCGCGGTGCGCAACGGCTCCCACCACGAGGGCGTCCCCTCGTACACGCGCAACCGCATCGTGGGAATGCCGAGCGAGCCGTCGGTGCCGGCCAGCACGTAACAGTCCTCGTCCTCGTGCCGGGGGAAGCGCGGGTCCTCCCGCGAGGTCAGTTCCCAGCTGCGGGCGGAGGCGGCGGCATCGGAGAGCAGGAACGTTCCCAGCGCCCCGGACGCGAACCGCAGTGTGATCGCCGCCGTGTCCTCCACGGCGAAACCGCGCGTCGCACCCGAGGCCGTGGCCTGCACTCCGGTGATGTCGCCGCACAACGCCCGCAGGTTGTCGATCTCGTGGATGAGGTTGATCAGGATCGGTCCTCCGCCGGGCCGCGCGCGCCACGGAGCGCGCTCGAAGTAGTCGTCCGGCTTGCGGAACAGCGCGGTGCCCTGCACCGCGACGAGCCTGCCGAGCGTGCCGCGCCGCACCACCGCCCTCGCGGCGGCCAGCAGTGGGCTGTGCCTGCGGTGGTGGCCGACCAGCAGCGGCACGCCCGCCGACTCGGCAGCCTCGACCATCGCCAGCCCGTCGGCCACCGAGTCGGCCAGTGGCTTCTCGACCAGCACCGGCACACCGTGCGCCAGGCAGCGGAGCACGTGCTCGGCGTGGAACCGGTTCGGCGACGCCACGATCACCCCGTCGGGGCGGACCACCGCGAGCATGTCGGCCAGCTCCGCGTAGGCGGGAATCCCGGGCAGCGCCGCACGCGCCGCCGGATCGGGGTCCACGACCGCCGCGGGCTCGCAGTCCGGATCGGCACCCAGCAGCCCGAGGTGCCTGCGGCCGATCAGGCCCGCGCCCACGACCGCGATCCGCACCGGGCTCACCCCGGCTCCCGCATCGCGAGCCACCGCAGCGCCAGCTCGTATCCGGCGAGGCCGCAGCCGACGATCGAGGCCGTGGCCACGGCCGAGAGGTACGAGTGGGCCCGGAACGGCTCCCGCGCGTGCACGTTGGTGATGTGCAGCTCGACCAGCGGCGCGGTCAGCATGGCGCAGGCGTCTCGCAGGGCCACGGACGTGTGCGTCCAGGCCCCCGCGTTGAGCACCACGGCGGCGCCGTCGTCGGCGGCCTCGTGGACCCACCCGAGCAGGTGGTGCTCGGCGTCGGTCTGCCGCACCGAGACGTCGAGCCCCAGTTCCGTGCCCAGCGACGTAGCACGCCGCGCCAGCTCGGCGTGCGTGGTGTGCCCGTACTTCGCGGGCTCCCGCACGCCGAGCCGCCCCAGGTTGGGCCCGTTGAACACGCGGACCTGCACAGCGTCGCCTCCCTATTCAGCGGACTCGCGCACGCGCTCGTAGAGGTCGAGTTGCTCACCGGACAGGGTGTCGCGGAAGTGGTTCTCGGCCCGCTGCGCGAACGCCTCGCGGTCCACGTCCTCCACGACCGTCACCTCGCCGCTGTCCCGCCACTCGTCGAGGATCTGCCGTTCCTCGTCCTCCAGGCACGACCGGTTCTCGGCCCTCGTGTCGCGCACCGCCTGCTGCAGCGACTCCTGCTGCTCGCCCGACAGCGCGTTCCACTTGTCCTCGTTGATGACGATGAGCTGGGAGCCGGTCTGGTGACCGGACAGGCTCACATGGCTTTGCACCTCGTCGAAGCTCTGCTCGGCGATCGTGGGCACGGGGTTCTCCTGCCCGTCGATGATTCCCTGCTGGAGCGCGAGATAGACCTCCTCGAACGCGACCGCGGTGGCCTCCGCTCCCACGGCCTTGGCGTTCTCCAGGTAGATCGGGGAGTCGGGATAGCGCATCCGCAGCCCGGCCAGGTCTCCTGGTTCGCGGATCGGCTCGTTGGCCGAGAAGTGCCGCATCCCGAAGAACCAGACGTCGAGGATGCGGGTGCCGGTCTCTTCCGCGAAGCCGTTCTTCAACTCGTCGGCGGCACTGCTGTCGAAGAACTCGAACAGCTGGTCCGGGCCCTCGAAGGCGTAGGCCATGTCGAGCACGCCGATGGGCGCGTAGGTGGCGGCCAGCGCCGAGGAGCCCTGCACGTCCATGTCGACGTCACCGGCCATGACCGAGTTGAACCGCGCCGTGTCACCGCCGAGCTGACTGTTGGGGAAGGTCTCCACGGTGACGCCGTTGTCCGCCTCGGCCATGGTGTCGGCGACGGACTGAATCCCGCACCGGGTGTGCGGGTGCTGGTCGGTGTAGCTGTTGGCGAACGAGAGCGTGACGGCACCGTCGCCGCCGCCACCGCCACCGTCCGGGTCGTCGCCGATGGCCGTGCAGCCCGTGGCCGCCAGCACGGCGGCGGGCGCGAGCGCGAGGCAGCGCAGGGCGCGGCGCGAGGGCGTACGGGGCACTGTCTTGCTGGGCGGCATCGTTGCCTCCTGGTGTGTGGGAACTGGGACCTACAGCCCGAGCAGGCCGGGCAGGAACGTGACGACCGACGGCACGAACGTGACGAGCAACAGCACGGCGAACAGCGGGATCAGAAACGGTGCGGTGCCCCGGAACACCTCGTGGACCGGCAGCCCGGTGACCGGGCTGAGGACGTAGAGCACCGCGCCGATGGGCGGAGTGAGCAGCCCGATCATGAGGTTGATGATCGCGATGACGCCGAAGTGCAGCGGGTCCACACCGAACTCGACGGCGATCGGCAGCAGGATGGGCACGGTGATGACGAGCACCGACGTGCCTTCCAAGACGGCGCCGAGGAAGATCAGCAGGACGTTGACCATGAGCAGGAACACGACCTGGTTGTCGGTCACGCCGAGCATGAACTCCGCCACCGCGGCGGGCACCTGCTCCCGGGCGAGAATCCACGCCAGCAGCCCGGAGGCGCCGAGGATCAGCGTGATCGACGCGGTGGTGGCGGCCGTGTCCCGCAGGATCGTCCCGAGGTCACGCGGCCGCACCTTCCGGTACAGCAGGCCGAGCACCAGCACGTAGGCGGCGCCCACGGCCGCGGCCTCGGTCGGCGTGAACACCCCGCCGAGAATGCCGCCGAGGATGATCACCGGCGTGAACAGCGGGCCGATGACCCGCACGAACGTCGAGCGCAGCCTGCCCCAGTCGAAGGGCTGCGACTCCAGCGACGACTGGCGGCGGGCCCAGAGGAACACCGTGATCGCCAGCGCACTCGCCATGAGGAACGCGGGCACCACGGAGGCGGCGAACAGCGCGCCGGTGGACACGGCGGCCAGGGAGGCGTAGATGACCGCGGGAATGCTGGGTGGCATGACCGGGCCGATCAGGCTGGACGCGGCGGTGACCCCGACCGAGAACCGCTTCGAGTAGCCCTTGCGCACCATCGCCGGAACCTCGACCTTGCCGAGTCCGGCCGCGTCGGCCAGCGCCGAGCCGCTCATCCACGAGAAGCCGAGGCTCACGCCGATGTTGACGTAGCCGAGGCTGCCCTTGATGCGGCCGACCAGCGCCAGTGCGAAGTCGAACAGCCGGTCCGCGATCCCCGCGTGGTTGGCGACCACGCCGACGAGGATGAACAACGGCACGGCCAGCAGCGGGAAGCTGTCGATCGCGCCGGTGACCTCGCGGATACTCAGCCCGATCGACTGCCCTTCCACCGCCACGTAGGTCAGGCAGGGGCCGAGCAGTGCGAACGCCACCGGTACCCGCAGAGCCAGCAGCGCGAGAATGGCCGCCGCCAGTAGCAGCATGTTCACGAACTCCGCTCCTTCCCGGCGGTGCGCCACGACGCGACGACGGCGAGCACCGACCGCACGGCGGTGAGCCCCAGCCCCACCAGCGGGATGACGTAGAAGTAGCCGATCGGGATGCCGATGGCGGGCGAGACCTGGCTCGACGGCTCGGTCGCCAGCACGAACGCCTCGTAGGCGAGGTTGACGCACACGAAGGCGACGATCACGCCGGCGAAGGACGCCACCACCCGCCGCCACACACCCCGGGTGACCTGGTCGACCAGCTTGAGCGTGACGTGCTCGTCGCGTTGCATCAGATAGCCCGACATGGCGAACGTCAGCCACACCAGAGCGAACCGGGACAGTTCCCCGGTCCACACCCAGCCGCCCCCGGGCAGGTAACGCTGCCCGGCCTGTACCAGCATCAGCACGAAGATCGTGGCGAGCAGCAGACCACCCAGCACGGCTTCGGCCGTGCTCAACCAGCGCAGCACCCGCCCGCCCGGACGGTCCGGGCGCACGGTTCCGGCGTTCTCAGCCATCGTCGTCCTCCTGCCACACGCCGAGGTCGATCCACGACTTGCCCGCCACCGATCGCGCCTGCGCGAACGCCTCCGCCGCCTGGTCCGGCCTCGCGGCGTGCTGGAGCACCCGCGCGGGCGCCCGCGGGTCGGCGGTCACCGCCGCCACGGTGTCACCGAAGTCGGCCGGGTGGTCGTAGATCAACGAGCCTCGGATCACCACCTGCCGTCGCACCAGGTCCACGGTCGACAGTTGTGCGGGCTCGGCACTCATTCCGATCACCACGACGGAACCGGTGGACGCGACCGCGCGCAGCGCCACCTCCCAGGTGGCGGGTGCGCCCACGGTGTCGAACACCACCGGGAAGTCACGCGCCCGCCCTGCCTCGACACCGTGCGCCCCGAGGCGTTCGGCGAGCGCGACCCGGCCCTCCAGCGGCTCCACCACCGACGGCCGCGCACCGACGGCGAGCAGCGCCTGGCAGACGAGCAGTCCCTGCGAGCCCGCACCGAGAACGAGGCAGTCGTCGCCCGCGCCGACGGCCGCCCTGCGCACGGCCGCACGGGCCACCGCCAGCGGCTCCACGCAGGCCAGCGTCGAGTCCGGTGTCGTCGCCGGGACCGGCCAGGCGTAGCGGGCGGGCACGGCCACTCGCTCGGCCAGCAGACCGGGCAGGTTCATGCCGACGATGCCGCGCGACGCGCACGCGGAGGTGCTGCCCGACCGGCACTGCGGGCAACGCAGGCACCCGTAGTTCGGTTCGATGACGACCCGCTGTCCCGGGTACCGGTCGCTCACCCCGTCGCCCACGGCGAGGATCGTGCCCCCGCCCTCATGGCCCATCACCCAGGGCAGGTGCGGGGTCTCGCGGTCACCGTCGTGGACCGAGAGGTCCGACCCGCACAGGCCGACCGCGCGCATGCCCACCAGGACCTCGCCCTCGGCCACGGCCGGCTCCGGCCAGTCGTCGACCACCTCGACCCGCCGGGGCCGCGTCAGGACGATCGCCCTCATCCACCCATCCCTCTCCACGCTGAGTCACTCACCGAACACCGCACCGGCGGGGGCCACCTGGCGCGAGTGGGCCGACCCTAAGCCGACGACGAACACCATGACAAGCGGTTGCCAAAAGTTGCCACTCCAGTGTTCGCGGCACTACCGTGAGCGCGTCGACAACGAGATCGGGGGGACCGCAGTGGCGGAGCGCAACGGGAAGCGACCGACGATCTACGACGTCGCGCAGGAGGCGGGAGTCGCGACGTCGACGGTGTCCCGGGCACTCGCCAACCCGGAGCGGGTCAACGCTCGCACCCGCGAACACGTCCTGACGGTCGCCGAGCGGCTGGGCTACCGCACCAACCCGCTGGCCAGGGCACTGCCCTCCGGGCGCACGCAGACCGTGGCACTGTCGGTCTCCGACATCACCAACCCGCACTTCTTCGGCGTCATCCGCGGCGCCGAGCAACAGACCCGCGCCGCGGGCTACACGCTCATCCTCGGCGACACCGAGGAGTCACCGGATCTGGAAACCAGCAACATCGAACGTCTCAGCGGCTCCGTCGACGGCTTCGTGATCGCCGCCAGCCGCATGTCGGACGAACAGATCGCCACGCTGGCCACCTCGCACCGGCTCACGCTGCTGAGCAGGCAGGTGCCCGGCGTGCCGAGCGTGATCGTCGACCACGAGGACGGCACCCGCCAGATCATCGAGCACCTCGCCTCCCTCGGGCACACCTCCGTGGTCTACCTGGCGGGACCACGGCGGTCGTGGCTTGCCTCGCGGCGCTGGCACAGCATCCAGGCCAGCGCCGCGCGGCACGGCATGACCGCCACCCGCCTCGGCCCGTTCCCGCCCGCCGTGGTCGGCGGGGCCGCCGCCGCCGACGCGACCATCGGCCACGGCGCCACCGCCGCCATCGCCCACAACGACCTGCTCGCGATCGGCATGCTCCGGCGGCTCGCCGCACGCGACGTCCACGTGCCCCGCGACCTCAGCGTGGTCGGCTACGACGACATCTTCGGCACCGACTTCTGCTCCCCGCCACTGACCACGCTCGCGGGGCACTTCGAGGAAGCGGGCCGCCTCGCGGTCGACCTGCTCCTGGGCTCCCGGCGTGGTGGGCCCGCCCCGCAGCGGGTCCTGCCGTCGTACCTGGTGGTGCGGGAGTCCACCGGTCCGGCGCTGCGCTGAGCGCGATCAGCTTCCGGAGCCGATGCCGTCCAGCGCGGCGAGAGCGTCGGCTGGCAGATCGAGTGCGGCCGCCGCGACGTTCTCGCGCAGATGCGCCACCGACGACGTGCCGGGGATGGGCAGGACGTTCGGCGACTGCCGCAGCAGCCAGGCCAGTGCCACCGCCTGCGGCGAGGCACCCACGTTCTTCGCGACCGTCTCCAGCGTGGCCGACTGGATCGGGGTGAACCCGCCGAGCGGCCAGAACGGCACGTACGCGATGCCCTGCTCCGCCAGCGACGCGATCAGCGGTTCGTCACCCCGGTGCGCGACGTTGTACCAGTTCTGCACCGTCACGACCGGCGCGATCGACTGGGCCTCGCGCACCTGCTCGGCGTTCACCACGCTGACCCCCAGGTGCCGGATCAGCCCCCGTTGCCGCAGCTCGGCCAGCGCGCCGAACGGCTCGGCCAGCGAGCCCGGCACCGGAGAGTGACCGTCGGCTCCCCCACCGACGCGCAGGTTCACCACGTCGAGCACGTCCACGCCCAGCGTGCGCAGGTTCGACTCGACCTGCTCGCGCAGCTGCCGTGGCGAGCGGGCGTGCGGCCACCCACCCTCCTCGTCGCGCACCGCGCCGACCTTGGTGACGACGTGCAGCTCGTCCCGGAGCTCGCCGTACGGTGCCAGCGCCTCCCTGAGCAGCTCGTTCGTGACGTGCGGGCCGTAGAAGTCGGCGGTGTCGATGTGGTTCACCCCGAGTTCGACCGCCGTGCGCACCACGGCGATCGCCTCGTCGCGGTCCTTCGGCGGTCCCCACACCCCGGGGCCCGCCAGCTGCATCGCGCCGAAGCCCAGCCGCGCGAGGGTGAGCCCGTCGGCCATCGTGAACGTCCCGCCGGGAGCGTCGCCTGCCATGTTCCGTCCTTTCGCTCGGGTCCGTCCATCCTCCGGGCCGGGCCGCGGCGCACGGAAGGGACCCGCGCCTGCCGTTTCGTGGCTCACCCGTGGGCGGCTCGCGAAACCCCAGCGGGTTCGCGAGCCGCCCACGTCTCACTCTCGCTCAGGAGGTCGGGCTCACCCGCTCACTGCTCAACATGATCAACTTATCCCGATCGTAGGCTCCGACGGTCCAGAAGAGCCGCTTGTTCTCACCGATGTTGTCGTGGAAACTGTCGCAAATCTGCCACCCGGCGCTGCTCGTTCCGTACTCGTAGCACCGGTAGCTCTTGCCGTCACTGTCGATGGCCCGCATCTCGATGTGATAGCCGTCGGCGCGCATGTCCTTCACCCAGAAACGGTCTCCGTAAGGCTGGAAGCAGGCTAGTCCCATCTGCGTGCCGATGGGCGCCTCCTGGGTGCGCACCTCGTTGCAGTACTCCAGAGACGGAGTTCCACTGGTCTGCGTCGCGCGCTCCGTGTACGTCGCGGCGACCGCGGACCCGGAGAAGACGAAGGCGAGCGCAGCCGCCGTCACCAGCACGCTCACCGACCTGACAAGCCGAACACCACGGTTTCTCACCGGATCTCCCCTCACGCGGTCGCGTAGCCGTTGTTGCAGGTCGCCGTCTGCACGATGCCGTCGTCGATCAGGCAGACGACGAACCAGACACTGGCGCCTTCCGGAAACTCGTAGTTGAAGCTGGACACGGTTCCGGCGCCCCGCGAGTTTCGCTGCGTGGGCGGGTTCGCCCAGATGTCGTCGTACTTGATCTGCACCCACACACCGGCTCCGTCGATGTGGTTGTCCTCCACCCGGAAGATCTCGCCGTAGTGTTCGAACTTCACCGACCCCGCCCCGGACGGGTACTGGGAGGTGCCCTTCGTCCACTGTCTCGTGTCGGTTCCCGCATGGGCAGTGGCCGGCGCCAGCACCGAGATCAGCGTGATCACCGTCGCGGCGAGCGCCGTGCTGATGAATCTTGCCGTTTTCGACATGTGTTCCCCTCTGCGTACGAGCCGCCGTTCACAACGGCCCTCGGCCTTGTCGGGTCACTGAGAACGATTTCCCCCGCCAGCGAACAGGACCGCGTGGTCGCGCCTCGGTCGCCGTTCGGTCGTGTCGAAAGCCGCCGCGCCCCGGGTGTTGCTTGCTAGGTTGTCGGCCGTGCTGATTCCTGTCGCCGTCCCGGTAACCCGGGGCCACCGTGTGGGTGCGCAGTTGCGATCGCGCTGGTCACGGACACGCGGCCTGTTGTCGTTCGCGCTGATCGCGAGTCCCTGGGCCCTCGTGGTGCTGTGCGCGGGCGCGGTCACGACCGCAGCCGCGGTGGGCGGGTTCACGGCCTGGCTGCCGGTACCGGTGCTGCTGTCTGCCGCCGTCGCCGTCGCGATCATGGTGACCGTCGGCAGACTGGTGTTCGAGCCGCCCCGGTGGGCCAGGGTGGCGGCGCTCGCGGGCGGCGGTCAGCTCGTGCTCGGCGTGTTCCCGGCCGTCGGACTGGCCGTGGGCGCGGGCGGCGGCGCGACCACCGTCGCGACCGCTGTGCTCGCCCTGTCCCTCGTCGTGGTGGTCACCGGTGTGATCGTCGCGGCCCGGGCCATGCGCACCCTGCTGACGCCGGTCTCTCCGGAGCTGGGTACCACCCCGTTCACGGTGACGCTTCGAGCACGGCTGCACGATACGGGTCTGGTGTCCGGTTCGGTATCGGTGACCTCGCAGCGCGTCGAGTGGGCGGCGCGGCGGCACCGGGCCGTCGGCGCGGGGTCCGTCCACTTTCGCGACCTGCGCGATGCGCGGCCGACCACCGTGGCAGGCACCGCCGCCGTCGGCTGGCTGTCGCTGTCCGACGGCACGGCCGCACACGCCCTGCCCGGGCCGGGAGTCTTGCTGGACATCGGTTCGACCACCGTGCTGCTGCCGGTCGACGACCCGGAGCTGTTCGTCGCGCTGCTGTCGTCCCGTGTCACGGCCTGGCGATCGGCGTCACCGGGCTGATTTCGACCAAAGTGGCCGTGGCGCGGGGTGGCCGCTGCTAGATTCCTGGCGACCGCGACGTGGAGGGAGGGCGGCCATGCTGAACCAGGACCCCGGCGAGGCCGGTGAACAGTTCGAACGGCTCGCCGAGGAGCTGCAACGCAAGGCCCAGCGGTACACGTCGCTGCGGCAGCGACTGGACTCGGCCGGCGTCACCGAGCGCTCCCCCGGCGGCGAGGTCGCCGTCACGGTGGACGGCAACGGCGTACTGACCGGGTTGGACCTGTCCGAACGGACTCGTGGCATGGACCCGTCCGCCGTCTCCGCCACCATTATGGCGAGCCTGCGGCAGGCACAGGCCCGGCTCAGGGAACAGGTCTCCGAGCTCGTCCAGGAGACCGTCGGCGACGACCCGGCGGGAAACAACATCGTCGCCCAGTACGCCGAGCGCTTCCCCGATCCCGTGGATGGCGAGGACGCCCCCGGACAGCAGCGTTCCCCGGCGTCTCCTCCGCGTCCGTCCGATCGCGACGATGACGACTTCGGTGGCGGACCGATCCTGCGGTGAGGAAGGAACCGGTGAATGGCTGAGTCACACCAGGTGGTGCCGGACGACGTCCGGGCACACGCCCAGACGATGCGGGGATTCGCGGACCGCGCCGGCACGGCCGCCGACGCGGGCACCCACGTGGCGGGTCTCGACGCCGCCTACGGAATCCTGTGCCAGCCCTTCGGGTCGATGGTGGCGCAGCCGCAGAACCAGGGCGTCGAGGCGCTGAGCACGACGCGTGACCTGACGAGCGAGCTGGCGGACAATCTTGACGCCGCGGCGGAGGCATACCAGCGGTACGAGGACTCCGTCATCGAGAAGCTCAACGACATCGCCGCCTCGGTCGACACTGCGGCCACCCGCCTGCCGGAGGTGAACGGATGACCTCCCCCACGGACAACCCGCTGGTCGAGGACGACACCGACCCGAACAACTTCTACGCCGAGGACCGGCAGGACGGCGACCCGTTCACGAAGATGGACGCCCCCAGCCAGGACGGGGGCACCGGTTTCATGACCGGCGTCACCGCGTTCGAGGCGGGCTGGGCCGTCGCGGAGGGCATCGACAACGGCGACTGGGCGGTCGCCGTCAGCGGCCTGGTCGCGGGCGGCCTCGACGTGGCAGCGGCGGTCACGGACCCCATCGGCTACGTCGCGGGCCAGGTGATCTCCTGGATGCTCGAGCACATCGAGCCCGCGCGCGAAGCCCTCGACAACCTGGCGGGCAACCCGGACATCGTGAAGGCCTACGCGCAGTCGTGGACCAACATCGAGCAGGAACTCACCACCCTCGGCGAGGAGATCACCAGCGCGGCTCCGGCCGAGACCCGGACCTGGCAGGGCGCCGCCGCCGACCACTACCGCGCGAAGGCGGAGGAACTCGCGGGCGTGTACGGCGGTGCGGCGGGCGCGGCGCACGGGATCGCCGGATTGACGCTCGGCATGGCCGAGGTCGTCAACGGTGTCCGGGTCGCGGTGCGGGACCTGCTCTCCAGCATCGCGGGCTCGCTGATCAGCTGGACCGTGGAACTGCTCTGCTCGCTCGGCACGGCGGCCCCGGTGGTGGCCGCGCAGGCGACCACGGCGATCGCCCGGGTTCTGAGCATGGTCGGCAAGCTGCTCAAAGCTCTCGGCCAGGCGATGGCCGACGCGATCACGTGGCTCACAGTGCTGCGCGACCTGTTCGACGGCCTGATCCGCGCGATGAACGCGTGGAAGGCGAGCCAGCAGAGCGCCCCCGCACCGGTGTAGCGGCGGCTGATCAGGGCTCGCGGCCGAGCACTCCGTCGGACAGGCCTTCTCGTTCCGGCGGACACCCGAGCCGCTCGGCCAGTTCGGTCAACGCGGACCCCAGCGGCCGGTCGACCCGCACCCGCGCGTGGACGTCTCCCCGGGTCACACCGCGGTTGACGATCAGCACCGGCGTACCGGCCCGCGCGGCCTGACGCACGAACCGCAGCCCCGACATCACCGCCAGCGACGAACCCAGCACCAGCACCGCGCTCGCCCGCTCGACCAGCTCACGGCAGTCCTCCACCCGGCGCCGGGGCACGCCGTCACCGAAGAACACCACGTCCGGCTTCAGCACCCCGTTCCCGCAGGCGGTGCAGGGCACCACGCGGAACTCGCGCACGACGTCCTCCGGCAGGTCCACGTCGCCGTCGGGGTTGAGCTGGGTGGCCTCGGCGCGGAAGGCCGGGTTCGCCGCCCGCAACCGCTGCTCCAGCATCCAGCGGGAGCTGTTGTGCCCGCAGTCCAGGCACACGACCCGCCCGAGGCTGCCGTGCAGCTCGACCACGCCCTCCGCGCCCGCCGCCTGATGCAGCCCGTCGACGTTCTGCGTGATCACGCCCGCGAGATGCCCACCGCGCTGCAACGCCGCCACCGCGCGGTGGCCGTCGTTCGGCCGGGCACGCGAGAACACGGCCCAGCCGAGGTGGCTGCGTGCCCAGTACCGGCGCCTGCCTTCCTCGTCTCCCACGAACTGCTGGTGCGTCATGGGTGCCTGACTCCGCAGCTTCCCGCCGGCACCCCGGTAGTCGGGGATGCCGGACTCGGTCGACAGGCCGGCCCCGCTGAGCACCACGACCCCGCCGTCGCCGACCGCCCGCACGACCTCGGTCAGCTCCGTCGTGCAGGGCACGGTGGCCTCGCCGGTGGGCGTCCAGCTCAGGGTCGGTCTCATCCGCACGCCTCCAGCGTACGGAGCGGGAGCCCCGGTGGCCGCCGGTCACCGACGGGCTACCGAACGGAGGTGGCGGTTGCTCCGGCTGCTCCGGCCCCCCAGTAGACTGACCCGGCAAGAACGCGGCCCGACGGGCACCGAAGTCGTCACTTCGTCGCTGCCCCCACCCGCGCGTGGATCACGCGTGCCCAGTGGGGGTGGGAAGTGGCGCTCGTCCGCCGCAGTGCGGCCGACCTGCTCGCGGAGGCGAAGGCTGACCGGCTGCACGTGCTCCTGTCCGAGCAGGCCGGTCACCAACTCGACAGCCGGGTGGGATTGAGCGAGGTGCGGTCCTGGCAGCGCAGCCTGCCCGTGCTCCTCGGCGACCTCGTCGACGCCGGCCTCGGGCACATCGAGGTCCTGCTCGAACAACGGCTTCCGCACAGCCCCAAGCGCGTCGATGTGGTGCTCTGCGGAACCCGGCCGCGCACCGGGGAACCCCGCTATGTTCTCGTCGAGCTGAAACAGTGGTCCCATGCCGAAGCCGTGGCCTACGACCTCGTCCGTGTGGCGGGATACGGCAGCGAGGGCGTGCTCCACCCGGTCGAGCAGGTGCGGCGGTACTGCGAGTACCTGGTGGACTCGACGCCCGCACTCGCGGCGCGGCCGGAGGCCGTGCGCGGAGTCGCGTACCTCCACAACGCGGAGCACTCTCGGGTGGAGTCGCTGCGCCAGTACCCGGCGAGCGAGTTCGGCGTTCTGTTCACCCAGGACGACAAGGCCGATCTGGTCCAGCATTTGCGCGCGTCACTCGACCCCGACGGCTCCCGGGAACTCGCTCGCGAAGCAGCGGACGAGTTCCTGAACTTCCACCACGCTCCGTCGAAACCGTTGCTGGCTCTGGCGACCACGGAGATCCAGGAGCGCGAGCAGTTCGTCCTCCTCGACGAGCAGCAGGTCGCGCACCGGCACGTGATGGACGCCGTCGAGCGAGCCCGCGCGGCCAGCACCCGAACCGTCGTGATCGTCCTCGGCGGTCCGGGCTCGGGCAAGAGCGCGATCGCCCTGAGCCTTGTCGGGAACCTCGCGAGGCGTGGTCGCGCGGTACACCACGCCACCGGGTCCAGCGCGTTCACCCGCACCATGCGCAAGGTCGCGGGCAGGCGCAACCGGCGGGTGCAGAGCCTGTTCACCTACTTCAACAACTATGTCGCCGCCGAACCACGCGACCTCGATGTGCTCGTCTGCGACGAGGCTCACCGCATCCGGGAGAACAGCGTCAACCGTTTCACCAGGCGGGACGTGCGAGAGCGCGCCGGACGCCAGATCGACGAACTCATCGACGTGGCCTGGGTGCCGGTCTTCCTCCTCGACGAGAACCAGACGGTGCGTCCCGGCGAAATGGGGTCACTCGCCGAGATCTCCGCCGCCGCCGAGGCCAAGGGCTGCGACGTGGACATCGTCCATCTCAACGGGCAATTCCGGTGCGGCGGGTCCGCCGCGTTCGACACCTGGGTGGCCCGGCTGCTGGGCCTCGACGCGCTTCCGCCCACACCGTGGAGCACACTCTCGCGCGACGACGACTTCACGGTGGGAAACGCGGCATCACCGACCGCCCTCGAATCCTG
The DNA here is from genome assembly GCF_005862235.1 of Saccharomonospora piscinae. Taxonomy (GTDB): domain Bacteria; phylum Actinomycetota; class Actinomycetes; order Mycobacteriales; family Pseudonocardiaceae; genus Saccharomonospora; species Saccharomonospora piscinae. Next base: position 162,207 of record NZ_VCEK01000006.1, read on the forward strand.
GCTCCTGGCCCGGCAGGCCGACGACGGCGGCACGGCCCGGCTGGCGGCGGGATACTGCTGGCCGTGGAGTGATCCGGTCCAGACCGAGGACGGCAAGCGGCTGGTGGACGACGTCGTCATCGGCGACTGGACGCGACCGTGGAACGTGAAGCCCGAGAAGCGGGTACCGGACGCTCCCGAATCGTACTTCTGGGCCTCCGACGAGCGGGGGTTCGGCCAGGTGGGGTGCATCTACACCGCCCAGGGATTCGAGTACGACTGGGCGGGAGTCATCTTCGGCCCCGACTTCGTTCGCCGTGACGGCCGGTGGGTGGCCCGCCGCCAGTACTCCCACGACTCCGCCGTGCGCAAGGCCGACGAACTCCACTTCGCCGCGCTCATCCGCAACACCTACAAGGTCCTGCTGACTCGGGGAATGCGCGGGGTGCGCCTGTACTCGACCGATCCGGAGACCCAGGACTTCCTGGAGAAGATGACCCGGTAGCGAAGCCCCACAATCCGCGTGCGCGAACCCGTCATCGCGCGCCATGCTCGCCGAACCGGGCGCGGCGTTCGGCGTCGGGAACTCCCCGAGTCGCGCGGTTCGGGCGTGGTGCAGTGCAGAACCGGTGTTGCCGAGCACGTAATCGGCGGGGACCCGGTGGCTGACCACATTGGCGGCCAGTGCCTGCTGTTGGCGGAGTGATCGCCGAGCCGGATATGGCGTCGGCGTCGGCAAGCACGCCCGCTTTGATCAAGCTGGAGGCCAGCGCCCTGGAATGGGTCTCCGCTAGGCGAGCGATGTGAGAATGACCTGCTCCCACCGGCCTACCGCCCTGGCCCTTCATCGACCGCGATTCACCCGGCACACCCGGCGATCAGCTCGCTAAGCCCGGATAACTCTCGGTGTCCTTCAGCCTTGTCGTCAGCGCGGTCGTTGCGCTTGGATGATTCTCCCCGACACCAGTGGATGAAGCCAGTCTCGAAACCGTTGGTTTGCCTGCTCGATGCCGTAGAAACAACGTGCAGAGAACCGAGGAGGATTGCCGTGGCACGTGACGGCCCGAATGAAGGGACTACCCCGAATGCGCACCCAACATGTGATGCTTGATCACCCGTCCTGGCTCACCGGCGACGACCGTGTGAGTCGTCGGGCGGCACGTGTCGGTGAAGCCGTGTGGCTTGTCGTGGCGACGCCCGGAACCGCAGGTACGGAGATCGAGCTGCACCGAGTACGTGGTACCGGCACCGAGCCCTGGTTCGACTTGTTCGACCCCGCCGAGCTTCGGGGTCACGATGAGATGGCTTCACCACTGCGCCAGGACGGCTCGGTCGCTCGAATGGCCAATCCCGATCCGTGGGATGCGGTGGCCACCTCGATCATCCGGCAGGTCATCCGTGCTGGACAGGCCCGCAAGCTGTACCGGCTCCTGTGTTCCGAACACGGCGAGACCATCACGACCGCGCAGGGTTCGGCAACGCTGTTTCCGACAGCCGAAACCGTGCTCGCGCTGCCGGAGGAGGAGTTCAAGCGACTGGGGCTGGCGTTCAAGCGTGCGCCTCTGCGCGCCGCCGCGCGCGTATACCTTGACCTGGGGCAGAAGTGGACCGAACTGGACCCGCTTCAGTTGATCAACGAACTGCAAAGCATCCCGCGCATCGGCCCGTGGACTGCCAAGGCCACGGTCACCGACCTCACCAATGACTACGCCCTCTACGACTACGCCGACCTCGCCGTTCGCACGTGGGCCGCCAAGCTGGCCCCGCAGTACAACTGGCCGGACGACGCCGCCTCCTTCGCGCGAGTGTGGGAAGCGGCGACGCACGACCAGCTCTCAGCGTGGACAGCGCTGACTCTTGCCTGGGGAGTGCGACATGCCAACGGAGTTGCCTTCTAACCACATAGCCGGAGCCGACCTCACCCGCCCACTCGACGCGCTATTCGTCAACGCTCCGTTGCGCGACTACAGTGAGCGTCCCCGCGTCAACGACTTCACACTGCCCGTGCTCGGTATGGGCTACATCGCCACCCACGCCACCGCAGCCGGTTTCAACGTCGGCGTGCTCGACGCGGAAGCGCACGGTCTCGGCATCGAGCAGACCACCGCAGTCATCAACGAACACAGGCCCCGCTGGGCCGGTTTCAACCTCCTGGCCCCAACCTACGAGATCAGCGCTCGGATCGCCGCCCCGCTCGACCCGGATATAAAGATCATTCTCGGCGGTCACCAGGCCAAGGCCATGCCCACCCAGATACTGCGCGACCCGCGCATGGCTCGCTGCGCAGCTCTGGTCATCGGCGAAGGCGAGACCCGTGTGGTCGAGCTACTCAAAGATCACCGTAGTCGCGCAGAGCTACCCGGCGTGATGTGGCTGGACCCCATCTTGAAGAACCCTGTCGCGGGCGGCCGACCGGGCGGAAACCACCACCTCGCGCCTCCGATCAACGCCCTGCCGTTCGTGAACCGGAGCTTCCTCACCCAGGACCCGCACTTCGACGCCGGCCGATGGGAAGCCAACATGGTCGGCGCGCGGGGCTGTCCTTACGACTGCTCATTCTGTGGCGCGGCGGTCTCGGCCAACCCGGACATCTCCATCCGCACCCGCGCAGCGGAGAACATCATCGCCGAACTGCATCAGCTACGCGAAACCGGCGTGACCGCGTTCCGCTTCGTGGACGACCTGTTTCTCGGTGCGAAGCGGGTGATCGACAGGATGATGACTGCCTTCACCGCCGAACGAGTCGGCGAGTGGGCCGTATGGGATGCCACCGGCCGGATCAACGTGCTTCATCGGGCCAGCGACACCGTACTGGACACTCTGGCGGCCCTATCCGGGCACCCCCGACTGGACGCGGTTGATGCGGACCGGCCGCTACACCGCTGAGCAGTTGCTCAACTACACGGCTGTCGATCTCACCAGCAGCGGAGAGGAGGCGGCGATGCGGGAGCGCGATGAGTTCAACTTCTCGGTCAACATCCAGCTGTCCGAAGCGCCCGTCGACCACGTACGCCGCAATCTCACCGCCCTCAGCCGCGAGCAGTACGAAAGAGATGCCTCGGCATGATCGAGGGCAGCCACCCCAGCCTTTTCGTCACCCTCGACGGTATGGCGGGCGCAGGCAAGACCACCACCGTCCGAATGCTCGGCCCTTGCCTTCGCAACATGGGCTACCGCGTCCACACCACGGCGGAGCCGACCCCCGGTGCGCTGGGCGAGCTGGCTCGGCGGAACACTGATCTCTACCGGGGAGAATCGCTGGCATGTCTGGTCGCGGCCGACCGGTATCACCACCTGGAAACCGAGATCGAACCACACCTCCGGGAAGGCGATATCGTCGTCTGCGACCGGTACATAGCCTCGTCCTACGTACTGCAGCAGTGGGACGGCGTGCCCCTGGCATTCGTCGACGCCCTGAACAACCGAGCCAGACGGCCTGATCTGGCCGTGCTACTCGTCGCGGACCCAGCCGTCGCCGCCAGCCGTGTCGCCGCCCGCGGAGCGCACGACAGGTTCCAGTACGGCATCAGTGCCGGCAGGACGGAAGCCGGAATGTACCGGACCGCGGCGTCCTACCTGGCTCAGCTCGGAACGCCTGTCGTTTCGACCATCGACACCACGAGCCGGGAACCACTCCAGGTCGTCGAGCAGATCGCGCAGCGAATCGCCGAGCGGTGCGGTGAGCTCGGCCAAGGTCCCAGCGATCAGGGGGCCACCGCGTAGGCTGCCGCCAGTTCCGGGCGCCGCCGCTCTGCGCCCGCACTGACCGTAGACCACCAACGCGAGGACAGACCGTGCCCGACCGCCACCTCATCGATGTCCATGTCCTGCTGACCCGCGACACCGAAGTGCTGCTCACCAAACGCCGGGGTGGAGCCTTCGACGGGATGTGGCACCTTCCCTCTGGCAAGCTCGACGCGGGCGAGGACGTGCTCACCGCCGCCGCACGCGAGGCCGAAGAAGAGGTCGGCGTGCTGATCAACCCTGACGACCTCACCCACGTTCACACCGTCCACGTCAGCGGGTCCGGGCCCGAACCCCGCCTCGGCCTGTTCTTCACCACGTCCGCCTGGATCGGTGAGCCGTCGAACCGCGAGCCGGACAAGTGCTCCGGCCTCGGCTGGTTCGATCTGCACGACCTGCCCACTGGCCTCATCGAATATCCGGCCACCGGAATCAGCGCCTACCGTCGGGGAATCTCGTTCTCCGTACTCGGTTGGAGCGAGCAGGCCGGTTCCGTCGAGTGCTGGATGCCGCGAAGGCCACCCTCGCTGCGCCAGACGCAGTGAAGGCGGCCTTCGCGGCAACAATGGCCCCCATGTGCGGCGGTCCCACGAACTGATCGCCCGATGTCGCCACGGTACGTCTGCCCCCGGCTGCCATGTGGACTCCCGGCGAGCGGTGGGCGCTCGCGCAGGCTGCCGCTGGCTCAGGCGGGACACGACGTCGTCGGCATGGACACCTTCCTGGGCGCGGTCACGGTGACGACCCCGCACACCCGGCCTAACAGGATGCCAACCGGCGGTGAAACCGGCTGCCGGGACAACTGCGCCTGCGCAGCCGCGACGGCGACTACGCGGTCCGGCTCGACCGCGCCTGCGCCCTCAGGTCGTGGAGCTCCGGCGCAGCCAGGCCAGCAGCCGATCATGCTGGCTCCGGAAGGAGTGCGCCCGCGCGACACCGGCCCGCTGTTCGGGGGAGGCGAAGCCCTCCGCCACCGCACGTTCGGCGGCGGCCAGCTGACGCGCGGCGCGCCGCTCGGCCTCGTTCTCCGCACCGGCCACGGGGACCTCAGGGATCTTGCGCATCGGCCGGTAGGGGTTGTCCTCGGGCAGCGCGCCCGTGATCCGGCCGTAGCTGCCGAGCAGAAGTAGCACCAGGCCCGCCCCGATGGAGAAGAAGACGTTCGGCAGGCGGAAGGCCAGGAAGTTGAGGTCGGTGTTGAGCACGGCCAGATTCACCAGCGCGGAGACCAGGAACAGGAAGCCGATCACGATCATGACGGTGGAGGCGAACAGGCCGCCCCGGATCGCCGCGAACACCAGCACCGCGGCGGTGACCAGCGAGATCACGGACAGCAGACCGTTGGAGGACAGGCCGACGACCTGCTGCTGCCCGCTCGTCGAGAAGAACGGGATGCCGCCGACGAAGCCCAGGACCCCGAACACCGCGATGACGGCCGCGACGAGCAACGACCCGATCCGGTGAGTCGCCACCACCCTGCCCTCTGCTCGAAGTCCGTGCGGCCGGGCCCTCCTGCTCGCGGGCACCCCGCTGCTCGTGTCGTCGGTCATCGGCTCGCTCCGTCCCACTCCCGTGAACACGTCCGCTTCTTCCATCATGCGCAGCCGCGGCCGTCGGCGCAGCACACGCGCTGCGCGCCGAGGACTCCTGCTGCACCATCACGGCATGGCATCCCCCGCGCTGTGGCTGCTCGGTGACCAGCTGGGGCCGCACTTCCACGACGCGGGCGAGCACGCGGACCGCGACATCGTGCTGATCGAGTCCACCCGCGCGCTGGGCCGCAGGCGCTACCACCGGCAGAAGCTGCATCTCGTGCTCACCGCGATGCGGGCGCTGGCCGAACAGCTCGGCGACCGGGTCACGCTGATCCGCGCGGACACCTACCGCGAGGGCCTGCGCCGATACGGGAGGCCGGTCGTGGTGCACGAACCCCATTCCCACGCCGCCGACCGGCTTGCGCGGGCACTGCGCGACGAGGGCACGGTCACCGACATCGTCCCCACGGCGGGCTTCGCACTGCCGAGGCCGGAGTTCGCGGCGTGGGCGCGGGACCGACGGCGCTTCCTGCTGGAGGACTTCTACCGCTCCCAGCGCGAGCGCTTCGGGGTGCTGCTGGACGGCGAGCGCGACCCGGTGGGCGGGCGCTGGAACTTCGACCGCGAGAACCGGGCGGCGCCGCCGCACTCGCCCACGCTCGGAGTGCCGGGGCCGTGGCAGCCGGTGGAGAACGACCTCGACGACGCCGTGCGCGCGGATCTCGACCGCGCCCGGGAGGAGGGCCGGATCGACCCCGTCGGCGCGGACGGGCCCCGCCGCTTCGCGGTGACCCGCACCGAGGCCCTGCACGCGCTGCGCACGTTCGTGGCGGACCGGCTGCCCACCTTCGGCCGCTACCAGGACGCCATGCTGGCCGACGACTGGGCGATGTCGCACGCGCTGCTGTCGGTGCCGCTGAATCTCGGCCTGCTCGACCCGCTGGAGGTCGTCGCGGAGGCGGAGCGTGCCTACCACGACTCCGGCGCGCCACTCGCCGCGGTGGAGGGGTTCGTGCGCCAGGTGCTCGGCTGGCGGGAGTGGATCTGGCACCTGTACTGGCACCCGGGCCCGCGCTATCTCAGGCACAACCGGCTCGCGGCGCGCAGGCGCCTGCCCCGGTGGTGGCGCGAGCTCGACGCCGACGCCGTCGAGGCCCACTGCCTGCGCACGGCGCTGCGCGGGGTCCACGACCGTGGCTACGCGCACCACATCCAGCGGCTCATGGTCCTCGGCAACCACGCGCTGCAACGCGGCTATCACCCCGGCGAGCTGACGGACTGGTTCGCGACGGCGTTCGTCGACGGGTTCCCCTGGGTGATGCCACCGAACGTGATCGGGATGAGCCAGTACGCCGACGGCGGCGTGGTCGCCACCAAGCCCTACGCGGCGGGCGGCGCCTACATCGACCGGATGAGCGACCACTGTTCCTCCTGCGCGTTCGACCCCAAGGCGCGCGTGGGTGAGCGGGCGTGCCCGTTCACGGCGGGCTACTGGGCGTTCCTGCACCGCAACGCCGAGCGGTTGCGGGGCAACCACCGCATGCGCCGGCCCCTGGCGGGCCTGAACCGGCTCCGGGATCTCGACCAGCTGCTCGACCAGGAACGCGGCCGCCGCCGGTTCTGACCGCACCGACGAGAGGACCACCACCGTGCCCGCGACCCAGCAGGTGATCGTCATCGGAGCCGGACTGGCCGGCCTGGCCGCCGCGACACACCTCGCCGAAACCGGTGTCGGCGTGCGCGTGCTGGAACGCGCCGAGGCGCCCGGTGGGCGGGTGCGCACCGACCACGTCGACGGCTTCCGCCTCGACCGCGGCTTCCAGGTGCTGCTGCCCGCCTATCCCGAGTTCCGGCGGCTGGTGCGGCCTGCCCGGCTCGGCCTGCGCGGCTTCACGCGCGGGGCGCTGGTGCGCGACGACGGCGGGATGCGGCTGCTCGCGGGCCCGTGGCACGGTCCCCGCGCGGTGCGGGACGTGGCGCGGTTCGTCCGCGAGCATCCGGGCGACGTCCTCGCGCTCGCGCGACTGGCGCTGCGTGACGCCGTACTGCCCGCGTCCGCCCTGCGGCGCGCGCCCGAGCACACCGTGGGGCACGACCTGCGTCGGCGGTTCAGCACCGAGACCGTCGAGACGCTGCTACGGCCGTTCGTCGCGGGTGTGTTTCTCGACCCCGGCCTGGCGACCTCGGCACGGTTGTTCCACCTGATCTGGCGCAGTTTCGTCCTCGGCGGAGCGGCGGTGCCCGAACTCGGGATGCAGGCACTGCCCCAGCTGCTCGCCGACCGGCTGCCACCGGGCACCGTCGAGACCGGACAGGAGGTGGCCGACCTGGGCGAGCACGACGTGCGGCTCACGAGCGGAGAGACCGTCAGCGCCGACGCGGTCGTCGTCGCCACCGACGGCACCACCGCCGCCCGGCTGCTCCCGGACATCGAGCCGCCCGCCTGGCACGCCGTCACCACCTGGTACTACCGGACGGCGCGGCCGCCGCTGAGCGCGCCGACGCTCGCGCTGGACGGCACCGGCGACCTGCCGCTCAACAGCCTGGTGAACAGCCAGGCAGCCCCCACCTACGCCCCGCAGGGCACGTCGCTGGTCCAGGCGTCCGTCCCCGGAATCGCCGACAGCGCGGGCAGCCTCGAACCAGCGGTGCGTGAGCGGCTCGCCGTGCTCTACGACACCGAGACCCGGGACTGGCACCTGCTCGCCACCTACCCCATCGAGCACGCCCTGCCCGTGCTGGGACCGGACGCACCCCTGAGCAGGCCGGTGCGCGTGCGGCGCGGTAGTTACGTGTGCGGCGACCACCGCGACACCCCGTCGATCCAGGGCGCACTCGTCTCCGGCCGCCGCGCCGCGCAGGCCGTCCTCGCCGACCTGGCGCGGCGGTGAGGTCAGGAGGACGGCAGGTGCTTCGCGATCTGCCGTGCCAGCTCGCCGAACTGACACCGCACGATGGAGAAGCTCAGCCCAACTCGTCTTTACCTTCGTAGATGACGGGAAGCCATTCCTGTTCGATGACCAGCGCCAAGCGCCGCTTCGTCTCCCACGTCAGATGTTTGCACACGGGGTCCACACAGGATTTAGCCACTGCCTTGTGCCGTTCGGGAGATTTACATGCGAGTATGGCTAAGATCCGCACTACTAAGAGAACGGGTCGAACATCGACGGTCTTAATGAGATCCACGATCGTCTTGCACACACTCTCTGTAGCCGCACATATTACGGCGTCGTCGAGAGCAAGTCGGTGTTTGCTTTGGCGCCATTCGATGATCTGGCCAGATAGCCATTTTGCTACCCGATCAGGGATCAATGTGGACACTTTGCTGAGCGTCCCCAGATATTCGGCAGTGTTGGCCAGCAAGTCACACCAGAAATGGTCCGCGAGAGCCTTCTTTACTTCTCGTGGAACATAGCCCTCGAGCCGATCGGCGACGTCGTCGAGCGCGCATTCGAACGCTGCCACGCCAAACGCCTCGACCTGATCGAGCGTCGATCCCGACCCCATGGCCTTCCGGAGCTCATCGACCGCACGTCTACGGTCGGGTTGCTGGCCAGAAAGCGATGAGTACTCTGAGTCTCCCAGAGACTGGTGGGAGTTCCGACTCTCGGATGAGCCGGGGATTCCGTCCGGTGCACGCTCGAGGAAAAATTCGTCGTCAGCGAAATTCGCACCGGCTACGCCTTCATGGTCATCGCGATCTCGACTCCAGGCCACACCACGATGCCGTTGGTCATCTTCGGCGAGCAGGTCAACGAGGTCCGCAACGGCTGAGTCCATGCTCGCGGCCTTCTTGGGTAAAGTGGCTCTTCCCCTTGTCTTGCACTTCTCAAACGCGGCTCGCCACCTTCTGTCGGCAGTTCCTCGAAGATCTCGACGCCCCTGTGGGTCAGGGTCTCGAGCGAGACTCACCGCTCCGGTCCAGCCGTGCCAAGCACCTCCGCAAACGCCGCATGCACAGCTGCGACTCTCGGCCTTTTCGCAGCTGGCATAGTGCCCGTCGATCGCAGCCATGTTCCCCCTCGTCGTCGACTCTGATCAATCGATGGTCTTGCCCCTTGTCTAGTAATCCGTACCGCTAATGAGGTGAGACGCGCTCTGTAGATCGCGGTGATGAAAGCGATCACCGGCGTGGTCGATTGACCTCGGCGTGTGGGTGACGCTGGTAGCAGTGGCCGCAACCGGCCCTTCCGAACGGGCCGTCAGAGTTCGGTTCGGGTTGCCTTGAGCATGGCTTCCAGCGGCACAGTAGCTAAGAGCACCCACGCTCCGGGCCCGCCGCCCGCCATTCACCGGATCGGGCGACGTCAGCGCCTACCCCTCGGGGGCCGGGGTGGTGAAGCTGGTGAACGCCGTGTTCTTCGGCAGGCGGAAGACCTCCCGGCCCGCGACCGCGTTGAGGACCGTGGCGTTGCGGTAGGCGCCGATGCCGAGGTCCGGCGCTGCGACGCCGTGGCTGTGCAGGTCGGCGTTCGACACGAACATCCGGCCGGAGACGGCGGGGTCGAGTTCCACCGAATGATCACGCCGCACGCGGTACCGGCCCCGCTGGTCCCGGCGCACGAGCGGTTCGAGCCCGGCGAGGAACCCGGGTGTGCGCTGCCGGTATCCGGTGGCCGCGACGACCAGGTCGGTGCGGTGCTCGAACCGGGTCGCTGTGTCCCGCTGGTGACAGGTCAGCACGACCTCGCCGGTGCGGTCGTCGACGGCCGCGTCCTCGACCGCCACCGCGCAGCGCAGCCGGACCGGAGCGGGGCCGTCGTCCAGCTCCCGCCGGTACAGCTCGTCGTGGATCTCCTCCAGCGTCTCCGCCGAGATCCCCTTGTAGTGGCGCCACTGCCGGGCGACCAGCTCGTCACGCACCGGCTCGGGCAGCCCGTGAAAGTAGTCCACATAGGCCGGAGTGGTCATCTCCAGCACCAGTTTCGTGTAGTCCAGCGGGGCGAACGACTCGGTGCGGGTCAGCCAGTCCACGGCCGGGCCCCCGGCCCGGTTGCGCCGCAGCAGATCGAGCGCGACCTCCGCGCCCGACTGACCGGAGCCCACCACCGTCACCCTCCCCGCTTCGGCCACATCGGCGTCGCGGTCCAGGTAGTCGGCGGTGTGCAGCACCCGCTCGGCGGGGAGCTCACCCAGCGCGTCCGGTAGCGCCGGTTCGGTGCCGATCCCGAGCACGACGTTGCGGGCGGCAGCGGTGTGGACGCCGCCATCGGAACACTCGACCCGCACGAGGAACCGCTGCCGCGTGTCATCCCAGGACACCGAGCACACGCGGTGCCCGAACCGGACGGTGTCCAGTCTCGCCGCCGCCCAGCGCAGGTAGTCCTCGTACTCCCGCCGGGTCGGGTGGAACTGCTCGCGCACGTAGAACGGATACATGCGGTCCACGTCCCGCAGGTAACACAGGAACGACAGCGGGTGGGTGGGCTCGACCAGGGTCACCAGGTCGGCGAGGAAGCTCACCTGGAGCCGCGCCTCGTCGAACATCACCCCCGGATGCCAGCGCAGCTCCGACCGCTGCTCGAACACCACGAGGTCGACGTCGTCCACCCCGTCGGCGAGCGCCGCCAGGCCCAGGTTGAACGGCCCGCACCCGACGGCCACCACGTCGTACTCGGTCTCCGGTGCGCCGCGCATCACGGCCTCCTCCGCTCGTAGGTCAGGACGACGGCCGTCTTGTCCGGCAGGACGACCGTCTCGCCCGGGACGAAACCGGCGCGCCGGAACGCGGTCAGCGACGCGCCGTTGCCCGCGTCCGGCTCGGCGACGACCCGCCGGCACGCGGCGTCGGCCGCGAGCAGGCCGTCCGCGAGCGCGGCCAGCAGCGCCGTGCCGTGTCCGCGCCCGGTGCGCCGCTGCTGGCCGATCGCGAGGTGGACGCCGAGGTCGTGGGCGTCGTGCGTGACGTAGTCGGCGAGCCGGTCCCGTGCCACCCGGTAGACCTCGACGTAGGCGAGATCGGCACCGTCGAGCGCGACCAGGCATGGCAGCGAATGCGTTCCGGCCCGCTGCCGCGCGATCTCGTCGCGCCAGCGCGGCAGCGGCCAGTCCTGTCTCCAGTACCGCGCGACGTGCGGCTCGGTCATCCAGCGCTGGATCAGCGGCGCATCGTGCTCGACCGACGCGACGCGCACCGACCAGGGCTCGCCCAGCCTGGGCAGGGGCGGCGGCCCGACCGCGGGGTGGGCGCTCATCGGGCCTCCGTCCACAGTGGGTTGGGCGCGTCCAGATACACCGACTGCGCGTCCAGCGACGCGAGCACCTCGTCGATGCCGTGCAGGCGGGTCAGCAGGTTGCCCTTGCACGGCAGCGAGCGGGCGTGCAGCCAGCGGCGGGCCAGCCGGTCGCCGTCCGGTCCGGCCTCGGCCAGCGCGGGCAGCGCCGCGCGCAGCCGGTCGGCCAGGACGCCGAGCAGGTCGGGCTCGCTCGCCAGGCCGTCCACGGCGAGGCAGCCCACCACCGCGAACGCCTGATTACGCAGCAGGTAGTACGACAGCCGCTCGTCCACGATCTCGTCGGCCACGACCGCCAGCGTCGACGACTCACCACCCAGCAGGGCGCGCACTCGCGGCTCGTGGGAGGCGGCCAGGTAGTAGCCCTGATTGTCCCGGAACGCCGCCCCGGCGACCCCGCCCCGGTCGTCGAGGCGCACCAGCGTGTTCTGCTGGTGCGCCTCCAGCCCGATCCCGGTGGCGGCGTAGAGGTGGAGCATCGGCACGAGCACCCGGTCGGTGTAGTCGGCGACCCAGCGCCGCGCGTCGCCCCAGGTCGCGACCAGTTCGGCGAGCCTGCTGGGGCCCTCGCCCGGTCGCGGCGCGACCAGCCCGGCCAGGCAGCGCAGGGCGCCGATGCCCTCGGGCACCTCCCGCACCGCGACGTCGAGCCCGGTCACGTCCGGCCCCTGCGGGCGGTCGGGCTCGTCCACGGCCAGCCAGGCCGGGTCCGTGGTGATGGTGAAGCCAGGGTGCGCGGTGGCGGTGGCGGTGGCGTAACCGGCGTCGAGCAAGCGGTTGATCTCCAGACCGCGCCGGAGTTCGGTGCGGGTGGACTCCCGTCTGGAGTTCGTCAGCCGCAGCCCGAGTGAGAGCTTGAGCATCACCTCGGCGTCCGGGCGGTACAGCGTGCGCACGCTGGAGGTCGGCCACCATTCCGGGCCGAGCGGACCGAGCGGTTCCAGCAGGCCCGCCCCGACGAGCGCGGCGATGCGGGGCCGGTTCGGCAGCTCCCGGGCCTGCCACGGATGTGCGGGCACGAGCACCCGCCCGTCGTCGGGTCCGTCCTCGGCGAGGCCCGCGAGCAGGCGCACGGTGTCGCGGCCGCCGAGCGCCGGGGCGCCCACGACGGCGTCGTGGGACACGATCGTGGGGTCGGCGGCGAACCAGTGCAGGCGAAACGACCCGCGCCGCTCGGGTGAGTAGAGCGCGGACTCCCGATCGGAGAGGCCGTCGCGGCTCTTCGGCGCCGGGTGGTTCAGGTGGCCGAGGACGAGGGCCTGCTCGGCGTCCAGAAATCCGTCCACTCCCTCGGGTGGGACGGGATGGTCCCGGCGGTGGGCCACGAACGAGGTGACCCGCCGGACCGATTCGGCCGTGCGCTCGACCAGGTCGGCCACCTCACCGGAGGGCACACCGCCGTGCCGGTCACCGACCCCGGACGCCGCCTCGGCGGCCAGCAGGGCGGTGGCGACCACGGGATCGGCCCGCGCGCCGAGCGGCCCGGCGGGGCCCTCGACGGTCACCGGCCCGAACCGGTGCCACCCGGTCGGCGAGCAGTGCCGCACCTCGGTGACCAGCGTGAGACCGGTGGCGGGCAGGGTGAGCCGCAGCGGGCCCGCCTCGATGCGGCACGCGGTCTCGGTGAGCCAGCAGCGCAGCAACGCCTCCAGGTGCGCGTGCTCCGCGGCGACCCGCGCGTCGGAATCGTGCAGCGGATCACCGTCCCGCGCGGCGTGCGGTGCGGGCTCCCGCCGCCGGCCCGTCCCGGTCGCGGTCATCGCGCCTCCTCCTCGGTCTCGCCAGTCCCGCGCCGTCCCGCGCGCAGCACCCGGTCGATCAGCTCGTCGATGTCGCGCGGCGTGGCCGCGGGGTTGAGCAGGGTGAACTTCAGGCAGACCCGCTCGCGGACGGTGGTCCGGCCGATCAGCGCCTCGCCGGATTCGAGCAGCCTGCGCCGCAGCGCGCCGTTGATCCGGTCGAGCCGGTCCTCGCCGACGTCCCCGGCAGCACCACCGCGGTACCGGAACACCACGGTGGTCAGCTCGGCACCGGCGACTAGTTCCAGCTCGGGCTCGGCCGCGATGCGCCGCTGCGCGTGCGTGGCGAGGTCGTGGCAGACCTCGACCATGCGGCCGATCCCGCCGCGGCCGTGCGCGAGCAGGGTCGCCGCGACCTTCACCGCGTCGGGCCGGCGCGTGGTCTGGAGGCTGCGCCCCAGGAGGCCGTCGTAGCCCGCGTCGCTGTCGTCGGCCGGGTTGAGATAGCCGACGGTGCGCTCCAGCGGCTGGAACCCGCCCGCGTCACCCACCAGCAACGCGCTGGCCGAGGCCGGTTGCCAGCCGACCTTGTGCAGGTCGACGGTGATCGAGTCGGCGAGTTCGATCCCGGCAAGCCGGTCGGCCAGCCGGTCGGAGAACAGGGCTCCGAAGCCGTAGGCGGCGTCCACGTGCAGCCACACGCCGTGCTCGGCGGCGATCTCCGCGAGCTGCGGGAGCGGGTCGACCGAGCCGAAGTCGGTGGAGCCCGCGGTCGCGACGATCGCGACGGGCGTGCCCGCACCCCGCGCGGCGCGCAGCGCGGGGTGCAGCGCGTCGGGACGCATGCGGCGGTGGGCGTCCACGGCCACGGGCCGCACGGCCCGCTCGCCGAGGCCGAGCGCCGCGCACGCCCGGTGGACCGAGAAATGTGCCAGCTCGGAGCACAGCACCACGGGGCAGGGCAACGCGGCCACGCCGTCGTCGCGCACGTCCACTCCGTGCGCGCGGGCGGCGCTGTCCCGCGCCAGCAGGAGCCCGAGCAGGTTGGACAGCGAGCCGCCGGGAGTGAGCACGCCGTCGGCGCTGGTTCCCAGCCCGGCCAGCCTGGTCAGGCACCGCACCACCCAGCGCTCGACCGCCAGCGCCGAACCAGCCGAGTCGTAGGTGTCCAGCGAGGCGTTGCCCGCGCTGGCCAGTGCGTCGGCGGCCACCGCGACGGCCAGCGGGGGCGGTTGCAGGTGCGCCGCCGCATGCGGGTGCGAGAGGTCGATCCCGAACTCGGCGAGCAGCGTGGCGAGCCTGCGCAACGCGGCGTCCGTGCCGATCCCGTTCTCGGGAAGCGTTGGGGGCCCGAGCGCACCGGCAGCCTCAGCCAGCACCTCGGCCGGTGTTCCCCGGGGCGCGGGCCCGCCGCTGCGCCGGGCGGCGCGGGCCGAGGCCAGCGCTCCGGCCAGTGCCGCCACGACCTCGGCCGCACCCGGGTCGGCCCCCGCGAGGATCGAGGGAGGAAACGCACCGGGACGGTGCCCGGTCGCATTCGACGCGCTCTGTGCCGTCTCGACGGTCTGGGGCAAGGGAGGTTCTCCTCGTTCCGGGAGAGGGCGGGCAGGATCGGTACCGCACCTGGTCATGCCAGCGGGTTGGGCAGGGTGCCGTTCGGGTGCAGCGCGTGCCGCAGCGCGCGGTCGCCGTAGCGGGTGACGACGATGCGGTCCCGGTTGAGCGCGTAGCGCGGGATCTCCGGTGAGAGCAGGTCGTACTCGCCGAAGCGGTCGGCCAGCTCGGGATGCCTGCGCTGAACGTCGAGGACGGTCCGGCGCGCCAGGGCCCAGAACCGCTGTTCGGGCACGCCGAGCTGTTCGGAGCACAACGGCGCCAGGTAGCGGAAGTGCCCGACGAACACCTGGTCCAGCACGTGCTGGCGGATCACGAAGGGAGGTTTGCGCGGCAGGACGTGGTCGTGCCCGTCGGGTTCGGGACCGCGTTCGGCCACGTCGGTGTCGGACACGCAGACGTCGTCGACGAAGTCCTTGAGGTAGAGCCGCCGGGGCACCTCGCGCTCGTCGAAGCCGAGCAGGGTGTTCTGGCCGTGCGGGTTGAAGGTCACGCCGTAGCGGTAGAGGACGCGCAGGATGGGACTCAGGACCGTGTCGAACAAGTGGTGCAGCCATTCCTCGGCCGGCAGCCCGGAGGCCCGCACGAGCTCGGCCACGAAGGCCGTGCCCTCGTCGTCGACGTGGAGCAGGGACGCGAAGGTGCGGACGCGCTCTGCCTCGTCGGCATAGCCGAGCGCGGACTCGCGCCAAATGCAGCCCAGCGTCTCCAGGTGCTGGTAGGGAACCTCGTCCACTTGCGACAGATAGGGGTGGCGGACGGTCACCGAGGCCACCTCGCCGAGGAACACCGTGCGCCCGTGCTCGGTCAGCACCGGATCGGCGGCCAGCAGGCCGCGCAGCCACTCGCTGACCACCGGAGCGCCCATCGTGCAGTGCGGCGGGATTCCCCGCCACACCAGGGTGTTGAGAATCTTCAGCGGGAGCTTGACGTCGAAGCGGCCGGGCGTGGTGATGTTGGCCATGGTGCGGATCGACTGGCCCGGCAGATACTCGTCGGGGCTCTCGCCCAGCGGGACGATGCGCCGCTGGGCGACGTCGGCCGCGTGCAGGACCTGCACGACGTGGTCCCACTGCCACGGATGCGCGGGCATCCAGACGAACGCGCCGGGATCGAGTCCGTCGGCCCGCAGGGCATCGGCCCAGTCCGCGCGGACGGCGCCGGGCAGTTCGCGGGCCAGCACCTCGTGTTCGGACAGCTCCGAGGTCCCGCGGAACTCGGCGAGCCCGCGATGCACCGCGAGCCACTGAAGCCGGACGGGCGTGCGCGCTTCGGGTGCGTAGCGGCGGGTGTCGCTCGCCGAGAAGCCGACGCGGCCCTTGTTGGCGACGAGCAGCGTGTGCCCGGTCATGCGGGTGTCCAGTTCGGCGTGGGACAGCTCGCGCAGGCTCGCCGACGTCTCCCCGCCTCGGGCGAGGCGCGCGGCGTCCACGGCGAGCGTGGCTTCGAGCTCGGTCAGATACGTCGCCACGGTGGACGGGTCGGTTCCGAGAGTGCCCGCCGCGTCGATCAGGAACTGCAGCGCGTCCCACGCGGGGCGGGCGGACTCGTCGCCGAGCATCCCGGTGGCCGTCCTCGTCACCGAACCGGGCTCCACGCGCAGCCAGCCGAACGCCCCGGCACGCGCGCGGAATCCGTAGCGCACACCGTTGTCCAGCTCGACGCGGTATTCGCCGTCCTCGGTCTCGACGGCCTCCAGCATGTCCTCGAACGTCCACTCCCCGAGGGCCTTCGCCAGCAGCCGCCGGTTGGCCTCCCGCCAGGCCCGCGCACCGACCTCGGGCAGGTCCGGGACCGGGTGCGCGCCGGAAGCGAAGTCGGGGTCGGGCACGTCCGCACGGGGTTCCGTGGCGAGGTCAGGCATGGCTTCTCCGAGTCGTCGACAACGGCAACGCTCAGAGGTTAGGAAAGCCTTGCCTAATTCACAAGCGGCTGACCGGGTTGTTCCACGTTGCGATCATCACGCTCGGCGACGACGGAGCAGGTCACGCCGTCGCGCTGCGGCGCAGCAGCCAGACCAGGTAGGGAGCGCCGACCAGGGCCGTGACCACACCGACCGGGATCTCCAGCGGGGCCAGCAGTGCCCGGCCGAGCCCGTCGGCGGTGACCACCAGGACCGCACCGAGCACGGCGGTCATCGGCACCAGCCTCGCCGTGGCGGACCCCACGATGCGGCGCGCGAGGTGTGGCGCGACCAGGCCGACGAACCCGACCGTGCCGACCGTGGCCGCCGTGCCCGCGGCCAGCACGGCGGCACCGCCGAGCACGAGCAGGCGCGTGCGGCCCAGCGGGAGCCCGAATGCGCGGGGCAGGTCGTCCCCGAGCGCCAGCATGTCGACCGGCCGTGCGGCCACCACCAGGAGCACGGCGACCACGACAGGAGCGACCAGCCAGCCCAGCACCGACAGATCTCGCGCGTAGGTGCTGCCGGACAGCCAGGTCAGCGCGGCGGAGAGGTTCATCTGCGCGCCGACCACCATCAGATGCACCAGTGCCGTTGCGGTGTACGCGCAGCCGAGTCCGACCAGCACGACCCGGGTGGGGTCGAGTCCGGACCCCCGGCGGGCGAGCGCCACCACCAGCCCGAGCGAGAGCACCGCACCGAGGGCGGCGGCCAGCGGCAGCGCGGCGGCGGGCGCGGTCGGCACGACCAGGATCATGAACACCGCACCCACGGCGGAACCCTGCGTGACGCCCAGCAGGCCGGGCTCGGCCAGCGGATTGCGCACCACGGCCTGCACCGCCGCCCCCGCCACCGCGAGGCACGCTCCCGCCACGACGGCGATGAGAATGCGGGGCAGCCGGTAGCCGAGCATGTCCTGCGACAACTGGTCGCCGCCACCGGTCACCACGGCCGCGATCTGCGACCAGCTCACGTCGACGTCGCCGATGCGCAGGCCCACGACGACGGCCGCGACGAGCGCGGCGACCCCGACGGCGAGGGCAGCGGCGTAGCCGCGCCGGCCCAGCGGACGGGACGTGGCCACGGCCGCTCCGACCTCGGCGTCGCCGGTGATGATCCGCCGGGCCAGGAGCACGAACACCGGGCCACCGAGCAGCGCGGTCACCACCCCGACCGGGAGCTCGCCGTAGCCGGCCGAGGGCGGCAGCACGAGTTGTGCCGCCGCGTCGGCCGCGAGCACCAGCACGGCACCGAACGCCCCGGCCAGGGGCAGTCGCGCGGCGTGTCCGCCGACGCCCAGCAACCGCACGGCGACGGCGGCGATCAACCCGACGAAGGCGACCGGACCCGCCACCGTGACCGCGGCGGCCGACAGCACGACGGCCAGCACCAGCGCGGTGAATCGGGTCCGGCCGACCCGCACGCCGAGTGACTGCGCCGTCTCGTCGCCCAGCGAGATCAAATCGATCGGGCGCGACAGCAGTTGCGCCAGCGGCAGCACGCAGAGCACCAGGACGCCGAGCACGACCGGGCGGTCGAGCCCGGTCTGCAACAGCGACCCCTGACCCCAGAAGTACAGGCCGCGCGTGGAGTTCTCGTCGACGATCTGAAGGAACTCCGCGATGGCCATCCCGGCGAGGCCCACCGTGGCACCGGCGAGCAGCACCCGGCCCGGGGTGAGCACTCCGCCCGCCGTGAGCAGGGAGACCACCACCATCGCCGCCAGCCCGCCCGCGAACGCCACCCCGCCGCCGGTGAGCAGGCCGAGGTCGACCCCGGTGAACGCGACCGCGACGACCGCGAGGTAGGCCCCGGCGTTGATGCCGAGCGTGTCGGGCGCGGCGAGCGGGTTGCGGGTGACGCCCTGGATGAGGGTGCCCGCGACACCGAGCGCGATCCCGGTGACGAGACCCGCCAGCGTGCGCGGAAGCCGCGCCCCCCACAGCACGGCCTCCACACGGGGGTCCGCGTCACCGGTCAGTACGCCCGCCAGCTCGGCGAGCCCCACACCGGAGGCGCCGAGCCCGAGATGGACGAGCGCGACCGCAAGCAGCATGACCGCGGTCGCTCCGCCCAGCAGCACACCGGAGGCTCGCGTCCCGGATCGCCTGTCACCTTTGAGCACGCCGAGATTTTTCCGGACCGATCAGGCGTCGAGGGCCTGGGCTGTCTCGTCCAGCAACTGCATGGCCGACAGCGGGCCGCCGAACAGCCACGTGCCCGGGTCGAGCGCGCGAACCCGGTCCTCGGCGACGAACGGCAGTTCCGTCCACACGGGATTGTCGGCGAGCGCACCGGTGAACGGATCGTCCGACTCGAGTGCCACGTAGAGGAAGGTGGCGTCCTCGTCGACTCGGGTCAGCGCCTCCACTCCCACGGTGGTCATACCCCAGTCGTCCGGCTCTCCGCGCCAGCCGTTGGTCAGGCCGGCCGACTCCAGCAGGGACGCGGACAGCGACTCGCTGGTCATCATCCGGATTCCCGGTGCGCCCTCCGTCGTGTAGCCCTGGGCGAGCGCGAAGGGGCGTCCCTCCGCCTCGGCCTCCGCCAGCGACTCGCTCACCGAGTCGATCTTCGCGTCGAGGTCGGCGAGCACGCCGTCGGCCTCGTCCTGCTTGCCGACCGCCTTCGCCAGCTCACCGAAGTTGGTCCGCATGGTCTCCAGCTGCGGCGACTCCGTCGGCTGGAAGGCCAGCACCGGGGCGATGTCGCGCAGCTGGTCGATGTTGGCGCTGAGCCGGTCGACGTCGGAGACGATCAGGTCGGGATCGAGCGACTTGATCTTCTCGATGCTCGGTTCCTGCCGCGACCCGACCTCGGTCACCCCGTCGGGCAGCTGCGCTCCGTCAGCGGTGACCCAGCTGTCGTAGGACTCCCCGTCGGCCACGCCCACCGGCGTCACACCCAGCGCCAGCAGCTCCTCCGTGTACGCCCATTCGAGGGACACGACCTTGGTGGCGGGTTCGCTCAACTCCACGGGACCGTGGGCGGTGGCGACGCTGATCGCACCGTCCGGCGAGGTGGTGTTCTCGGCTCCGGGATCGGCGACCGTGCCTCCGCCGCCGCACCCGGCCAACGCCAGGGCCATCGCGGCGGCGGCGCCGGTCGCCTTGAGCGCGCGTGCGGGACTGTTCATGGAGCTCTCCTCTGCCGGGATCGGTGGGGACGTTCGGTCAGCGCCGCGCCGGGCGCCTGCGGGGGAAGCAGGTCAGGTGCCCCGTCTCCGGGTCGCGCAGCACGTCGACGTCCAGGCCGAAGGCGTGGTGGACGGCGCCGGAGGTCAGCACGTCCTCGGGCGGGCCGGAGCGCAGGACGCGGCCGTCGGCGACGACCACGACCTTGTCGCCGTAGGCGGCGGCGTGCATCAGGTCGTGCAGCACGACCCCGCAGGCGATGTCGTGGTCACGGGCGAGTGTGCGCACCACGTCGAGCACCTCGAACTGGTGCCGCAGGTCCAGGTAGGTCGTCGGCTCGTCGAGCAGCAGGATCTTCGCCCGCTGCGCGAGCACGGTGGCCAGCCACACGCGCTGGCGCTCCCCGCCCGAGAGCTCGTCGAGGCGCTTTCCCGCCAGCGGCTCGGCGTCGGTCACCGACAGGGCCCACGCGATCGCGTCGGCGTCCTCGGCCGTGTGCCGGGCGAACGCGCCGCGATGGGCGTAGCGCCCGTGCCGGACGAGTTCGCGGACCGTGACCCCGGCGGGCACCTGCGACGACTGCGGCAGAAACGCCACCCGCTGCGACAGGGCACGGCGGGACAGCGAGCCGAGGGCCGCGCCGTCGACCGTGATCGACCCGCTGAGAGCGGGCAGCAACCCGGCCACCGTGCGCAACAGGGTCGACTTGCCACAGCCGTTGGGGCCCACGAGTACCGTGACCTCGCCCGCCGCGAGTGTGAGATCCACGTCGGCGAGGACGCGGCGCTTGCCGTATCCGACATCGAGGCCGTCGACCGCCACGCTGATGTCACCCACAGCCGCACACCTCCTGTTCGCCACGGGAAACCGTACCGCATTAGGTAAACCAAACCTAATAAGTTCGGCGAACAAGTTCGTCGTCCCGATCACACCGC
The DNA here is from genome assembly GCF_005862235.1 of Saccharomonospora piscinae. GTDB lineage: Bacteria > Actinomycetota > Actinomycetes > Mycobacteriales > Pseudonocardiaceae > Saccharomonospora > Saccharomonospora piscinae. The sequence continues at coordinate 183,023 of NZ_VCEK01000006.1, forward strand.
CCGGAGACGGCCCTGGGCTCGCGAGCCGGTCACACCGCGTTCGCGCCGCGACGCCAGTACCCCATGAAGGCGACGGTCGACGGGTCCACCCCGAGCTGCCCCACCAGCCGCCTGCGCAGTGTCGTGACGACCCCGGCCTCACCGGCCAGCCAGGTGAAGGTTCCGGTCGGCACCGCGGCACTCGGGTCGGGCACCTCCCAGATCGGGGCGGTGCCGTCGGATTCGTGTGCGATGACGTTGTCCCGCCCCACGCGAAGCACGGGCCTCCGCGCCGCCGCCTCGGACACCGCGGGGATCAGCAGGCTCCCGTGCGCGGCGCCGTGCCGGGCGAGCCAGGTGACCGTCACTCCGGCGGGCGCGACGACAGGACGCACGTCGTCCCGGTGCGGCACTTCGAGCAGGGCCGCTCCCCGCATACCGGACGGCAGGCGCTCCAGGATGTTCACCACGGCCGGAACGGCGGTCTCGTCCCCGGCCAGCAGGACCGTGCTGGTGCCGCTGGGCGGGCGGAAGCCCACACCCCGGTGCTCACCGGGATACCGGGCGTCCGGCCCGACGAGGCCCACCCGGTCGCCGGGAACCGCGGCGGCGGCCCAGCGCGACGCCGTCGCGCTGTCGCCGTGGACGACGAACTCGACATCGACCTCCGCCGAGGCGGGACGGACCGCGCGCACCGTGTACGTGCGCAGCGCGGGGCGTTCCCGCTCCGGCAGAGCGCGCCACCGTTCGTGCCAGTCGGTGCCCCAGGCGAGCTCATCGAGTGTCCGGCCCGGCAGCGGGAACACGACCTTGATCCGTTGGTCGAACCCGTTGTCGGCGAAGGCGTCGAGCTCGGGCCCGGTGAACGTGACACGCACGAAACTCGGACCGAGCCGCACGGCACGCCGCACCTCGACCTGGAACAGCCGATAGGCATGCGTCGCCCGCCGCTCCGTCGTCCGGATCATGCCGCATCCACTCCGTCCCGCGCGAACGTTCCGCCTCTGGATTTAGGTTAGCCTAAACTACAGCAGGCGACACGGCGGGTGCGGCCCGCAGACGCTCGCGGCCGATCCCCAAGCCCGTGAAATCGCGCGCCGGGGCCCGCGTATTACACGCTCGACCTGCGAATTTTCCCACTGGCGTCGCGCTGGTCACGGATGGCATATTGACGGTGCGAACGGGGAACTCCCCCTCGCAAGAGGCGGTACCGGCCTTCCACATCGTGCGAGCGCGGCAGTGCGGGTGTCGGAAAGCCCTTCGGCCTCTCGACAAGACGGGACGACGGCGCGGTACGAAGGGAGGTGTCGTTCATGCAGAAGCTGTATGCCGCGATTCGTCGCTACATCGGTGAGCTCAACCGGGCTCAGGATGTCGCCCGCGGCCTGGCCCAGTTCCGGGGCGAGGTCACCGGCCGCTGAAACCCCCGTCGACACCCATGATGGTCCGGCGACCCCACGCCGCAGTCGTCGCCGAACCACTCAGTTTTCCCGGGTGCCGGTCGCTTTCGCCGACCGGCACCCGGATCTTTTTGTGCCAGTTACTCAGTGAGCGTGAGCTCGCGGATAGCCGATCTCGACGACGTCGTGGGCCAGGTCCGCCAGCCTGACCTCGGCGTTCAACGACGACACGAGTTCCTGATCCAGCGGCCGCAGGGCATACAGGTCCCTGACCGCCTTCAGGTCTACCGGCATCTCGTAGTAGTCCTCGGCGCAGCACTGGAACGCTTCGGGTGAGTTCTCGACCAGTAATCCGAACAGACTCGTCGCCCCATCAGGGTCGGCGTGCTCCGGAGGAAAGTCGATGGCGCCGTGGTGCCATCGATCGTCCGTCGCCTCCCGCCACAAGCAGGCCGTCACGAGGGGGACGCCGTCCTCGTCGGTAAAGGCGGGCTCGTCGACGAGGTGCCTGAAGATCCCGGGAACGTCGTCGACCACTCCCGGCCAGGGTCCGCCGTCGTCGCCGTACGGACTCATCGGCGATTCGTGGTCGAAGCCGCGGACATAGGCCCCGCCCGCCGAGAACACGATGACGTACTCGTCTCCCGCCCCGTTGTCCATCGAAGCCAGCTCCTCGCCGTCTCCCCACCTGGCGTTGAAGAAGTGGTCCCGGTACCCATGGTCAAGGCTCAGAATCGCGTCGAGCATCGCGAGCGAGCGGCACAGATCCCGCAGAGCGGGGACGGTGGGAAGCCGGCGGGCTACGTCATAGGCAGTCACCGGCTCAGTGGACCGGACACCTCCGACAACTTCTCCCAGCCTGCCGATCTGGCGCGAGCCGCCGTGTTGGCCAGGATTTCGACGTCCTCGGCCCGCCGGTGCGGGCTCCAGTACGGCGGGAGGGACGGGTCAGCCCGGTGGCCGGACGAGCCCGACCTCGTAGGCGAAGATGACCGCCTGGGTCCGGTCCCGCAGTCCCAGCTTGCCGAGTATCCGGCTCACGTGTGTCTTCACCGTCTGCTCCGCGATCACCAAGCCGTCGGCCACCTCGGCGTTGGAGTGCCCCCTGGCCAGCAGCGTCAGCACCTCGGTTTCCCGTTCGGTCAGTTCGTCCAGGCGGACGCGCGGCGGAAAGCGGGGCGCGCCGAGCCGGGCGAACTCGGCCACCAGACGCTTCGTCAACGCGGGAGAGAGCATGGCATCCCCCGCCGCGACCACCCGGATGGCGTGCGTGAGCGCGGACGCCGACGAGTCCTTGAGCAGGAACCCGCTCGCACCGGCTCGCAAGGCGTGGAAAACGTACTCGTCGAGGTCGAAGGTGGTCAGCACCAGTACCTTGGTTCCCGTGCCGTTCGCTCCGGTGATCCGCCGGGTGGCCTCGATGCCGTCCAGGTCCGGCATCCGGACGTCCATCAGCACGACATCCGGCCGCAGCTCACCCACCAGCCGCACCGCGTCACGGCCATCGACGGCCTCCCCGGCAACCTCGATATCCGGCTGCGCCGACAGCAGTACCGACAGCCCTTCCCTGACCAGCTCCTGGTCGTCGGCGAGCAGCACGCTCACGGCCATCAGTGCTCGACCCCACCCAGCGGCAACACGGCCTCCATCGCGTACCCACCCGCCGGCGTCGCACCCACCGTCAGATCTCCTTTCAGCATGGCCACCCGTTCCCGCATCCCGACGACTCCGTGGCCCTGTCCGTTCGCCGCGTACCGCCCTGCCCTCACCCGCGCGGGACCGTTGACGACTTCGAGCCGCAACCGCGACGGCCGGTAGTCGAGCTCGACGCGGACGTCGGCGCCCGGCGCGTGTTTCATGACGTTGTTCAGCCCTTCCTGGATGAGCCGGTAGGCGGACAGCTCCAGCCCCGGGGGCAGCACGACGGCGTCTCCGCTCACGACCATGCTCACCCGGAGTCCGGCGTCCCGCGCTCCGGCGACGAGGTCGGGCACCCGGCTCAGGGTCGGCTGTGGTGCGGACCCCGTGTCGTCGTGCTCGGCCCGCAGCACACCGAGCACGCGCCGCAACTCCGTCAGCGCGTCCTGGGCATGACTCTTGATGGTGGCGAAGCTTTCGGTGAGCCGCTCGTGCGGGTCCGGCACCCGGTAGGGCGCGGCTTCGGCCTGGATCGCGATGACCGACATGTGGTGAGCCAGCACGTCGTGCAGCTCACGGGCGATCCGGCTGCGTTCCTCCAGAACAGCACGGCGCTGCTGCTCGACCATCGTGAGCGCCCGCTGCGCCGCCACCTGCCGTGCCGCCACGGACCGTCCGCGCAACGCGCCCACGGCGATCAGGACCACCGCCGAGAGCACACTCATTTCCTCGACGTCCGACAGCTGGTCACCAGGGGGCATGCGGTACGCCAGCACGACCCCTGCGACCAGGGTGAGCACCCACATCGCCGCCAGGACGCGGGGCCGGACACGCAGTCCGGCGACACCGAGGACACACAGGTACGCCACCGTGCTCGTCTCGGCCCACACCGAACCCCCGGCGTGCCCGCGGGCGAACTCGCTCAGCACGGCCTGCCCGACCAGCGCGAGCCACCAGCCGGCGAGTGGGCGGTACAGGCACAGTGCCAGCGATCCCGCGTACACAAGGCCGAACACCACCGCACCGGCGACGGCCGCACCGGGCAGCGCCGTCGCACCCTGTGCGCCGCCGAGCACCGCGAGCGCGACCACACCGCACCCGGCCAGGAACCGGAGCGACCGGGAGAAGCCGCGGGACCGTTCCGCGCCGGGCCACGGCAGCCGGTCCGCCGACAGCGGGTTGAGGTCACGGGGCAACTCCGCCGCGACCGCGAGGCCCCGCGCCCACAGCGGGTGTCGCGGCGGCATCAGAGTTCCTCGTCGGTCGGTGCGGAAGGGATCAGGTGATTGTGCCGCACACGCGGCCACCATCGCCACGTGAACGTCACCGTGCGAGATCAGCCGTCGCGGGCATGCCCCCGGTTCGGAAGAACACCATCGGATCGCGAGTGCCCGAATGCACCGGGTCGACGAGCCCTCGTTTATGCCGGAACTGCGCGATCCGCTCCCGCACCCCGGGAGCCGCCGCGCGGGACGCGGTGAAGTGCCGCAATCGCCGCCGCCGGAGCCACGCCAGCAGTTCCGCTCCCTCGCTGCGCGGGAGCGGCCGACGGAAGCGGTACACGTCGTGCACGCTCACCCGCGTACTGTCCGCCAGGTCGGGCAGTACCTCGGCCAGGTACCACCGGGCGAATCGCCTGCTGTGCTTGGCGTCGATCAACAGGTGGTCCGTACGGGGAACCCAGTCGCCGCCCATCGTCCGCACATCACCCTGCCGGAAGCTCCACCGGTGCCGGAGTTCACGCGGGACCGTGACAGTGGCCGTGTCGCGGAGGTCGATCGTCAGCAACTGCCCCGCGCCGTTGTCCCGCAGAGCGCGCAGAATCCAGGTGGTGGACCAGCCGTGCAGGGCACCGATCTCCACCACGCGCTCCGGGCGGCGTTGCCGGAGCTGGAGATAGAGCAACTCCGCCTCGATGTCGTCGAGCTGAGCGAGCATGCCGCGTTGCCGGAGTTCGCGCTGCTCCTCCCGCGTGCCCCGCAGCGAGTCCAGGTAGGTGTGATAGAGCTGAATAACCGATTCGGTGGTCAGATCGGCGAGATCGTGCAGTTCGGTCATCAGTGCCTCCCCTCCGTACCGTGGAAGCTACGTCGCCGGGATCGTGCCGAGCGACCCACTCCAGAGCTCACTTTCGCCGTAGCTCTCGGGTAGGGGGTGGTCTGCCCAGCCACAGACGGAGCCCGGCTCAGCCGTCCTCGACGACGACGAGAACCTTGCCCGCCGCACCGGATTCCAGTGCCCGGTAAGCGGCGGCGGCCTCGGACAGCGGGAAGCGGGCGGCCACCGGCGTGACGACCTCCGGGCGTCGCACCGCGAGTTCCAGTGCCTCGCGGATGAGCCCGGCCACGTCCGCGAAACCGTCGACATAGGCTCCCGCGTTGAACTTGGTGACGAACGTGCCTCCCGAGGTGAACAGGTCCCCGAGCGCGGCGTTGGTGACCCCGCCCCCGAGTTGCCCGTAATTGATCAGGCAGCCCCGTGGCGCGAGCATCGCGAGGCTGGTGTGGAACGTGGCAGCCGCCACCGGGTCGAACACCGCGTCGACCCCGCGCCCCCCGGTGGCCTCACGCACGTGTTCGGCGACGTCCCCGGCAGTGCGGTCGACCACGTGGGCGGCACCCAGGCGTGCGGGAACAGCCACCCGCTCGCCTCCGGCGATGCCGATCACCTCGGTCCCGTTCCCACTCAGCCGGGTGACCAGCAGCCGCCCCACCGCACCTGCCGCACCCCAGACCGCGGCCCGCCGCCCCTCCAGCGGCCACACCCTGCTCAGGGCCCCCGCCGCCGCTCCCGCGTGCGCGATCGAGGCCGCCTCCGCGAAGCCCAGGTCGTCAGGGATCGGGACGAGCCGCTCGACCGGCACCACGACGTGGTCGGCGCACGACCCCAGCCAGCCGGTGCCGCACACGCGGGTACCCGGAGCGATCGCGGCGCCGTCACCGGCGGCCACCACGGTTCCGGCGGCCTCGACGCCGACAGCCAGGGGAAACGGCATCGTCACGACGTACCCGCCGGAACGGATCAGGCTGTCCGCGTGGTTCAGCCCGGCCGCCGACACCCTGACGAGTGCCTCCCCCGGCCCCGGCTCGGGCAGTGTCTCGACCGCGACTTCGATGACCTCGGGCCCGCCGGCGCGCCGCGCAAGCGCCACCCGGCGTTCGATGGTGGTTCCGGTGCTGTGCATAGTTCCGATCATCCTTGGTAGGAGTGGAAACCTCGGCCCGACTTCTTCCCCAGCAGCCCCCCGTCGACCATGCGGGACAGCAGCGGAGGTGCGGCGTAGAGCGGTTCCTTGAACTCGTCGTAGAGCCCGGCCGCCACCGCGGCGAGCGTGTCCAGGCCGATCAGGTCGGCGAGTCGCAGCGGCCCCATCGGGTGGCCACAGCCCAGCGTCATGCCCCGGTCCACATCCTCGGCCGAGGCGACGCCGGACTCGACCATGCGCATCGCGGCCAGCAGGTAGGGCACGAGCAGCGCGTTGACGACGAAGCCGGCGCGGTCGGGCGAGCGAATGACCTCCTTGTCCAACAGCTTGATCGCGAACCCCTCGACTCGCTCGACGGTGCGCTCCGCCGTGAGCAGCGAGCCGGTCAGCTCGACCAGCGGCATGGCGGGCACGGGATTGAAGAAGTGTGTGCCCACGACCTGCTCCGGCCTGCGGGTCGCCTGGGCCAGTCTCATGACCGGCAACGAGGAGGTGTTGGTGGCGAAGATGGCGTCGGGGTCGGCCACGATCCGGTCCAGCCGGGCGAACAGGTCGAGCTTGATCGCCTCGTCCTCGGTGACCGCCTCGATCACGAGCTCGCGGTCGGCGAGATCGGCCAGCTCCGTGGTGAACGAGATGCGGTCCAGCAGGGCATCGCGTGCCGCTTCGCTGGTCAGTCCCTTGCGCACGGCACGATCCACTGACGCGGTCACACGCTCCCTTCCCCGCCGGGCCGACTCCGGCGAGCTGACAGCCACGATCACGTCCAGCGCGGCCCCGGCACACACCTCGGCCAGCCCCGAGCCCATCGGTCCACATCCGACAATGCCCACCTTGCTGATGTCACTCACGCGGTCACCTCCGTCGTCCATCGCAGCAGGCAGGAACCCACCGCCATTCCCCCGCCGAATCCGGTCAGCAGGACCAGCTCCCCGTCCCCCAGCTCACCGGCGCGGACCGCGTGGTCCAACGTGACGGCCATCGAGGCCGCGCCGGAGTTGCCGTACCGCTGGAGGGTCAGGTGAGTCCTCGCGTTCTCCAGCCCGAGCAGCTCGTCGAGCCTGCCCAGCAACACGCCGTTGGCCTGGTGGGGCACGAAGTGGTCGACTTCCTCGGCCCGGACCCCGGCCCGCGCGAGCAGGCCCTTCACCGACTGCGGCACGGTGCCCAGGGCGAACTCGGTCACCTCGCGCCCGCGCATCCGCAGGACGTGCCCCACCTCGTCGACCGTCTCGTGCGACGCCGGGTTTCTGCTGCCTCCCGCGTCGACGACCAGCAGCTCGGAGTACTCGCCGTGGCCGCTCATCTCGGTCTCGAGGATGCCGTAGGGCTCGGGAACGGGACCGAGCACCGCCGCACCCGCACCGTCGGCGAGCAGCACCGTCGTGCCGCGATCCGCCGGATCGAGGAAACGGGACCACAGATCAGCAGCCACCACGAGGGCGTAGGCACCCGGGCGGCTCGTCACCAGACCGCGCGCGACGGACAGCGCGTAGGCGAACCCGCTGCACGCGATGTTGATGTCGAAGCACGCCGCGTGATGCGCGCCAAGGGCGCGCTGCACCAGGCACGAGGTCGGCGGTAGCGGCGCGTCTCCCGTCGAGGTCGCCACGATCAGGTAGTCGATCCATTCCGGAGGCAGTCCGATCTGATCGAGCGCCGCCGTCGCCGCCGAGACCGCCAGGTCCGACGTCGCCTCCGAGGGCGCCGCGTGCCGTCTCGATCTGATGAGGGTCTTGCGCTCGATCCACTCGGGGGTCACGCCGAACCGCGGAGCGAGGTCGTCGTTGGTGACCTCGCCTTCGGGCACGTACGAGCCGGTGGCGACGATCCCGGCCGCGGAACGAGTCATTGGTGCCCCACCCCCAGCGGGTTGAGCCGGTCCTCGCCGATCCGCGCACGCTTGGCCGGATCGGTCACCCCCAGCCCGCGCTCCGGCGCGGCACAGAGGACACCGATCTTGCCGATATGCTGGTTGCACTGCACCAGCCGCGACGCTTCGCCGATCTCGCTCAGCGGGTACACGGTGGACAGTACCGGCATGATCCGTCCCAGGTCGACCAGCCGGTTGCTCTCCCACTGCTCCTGCAGGTTCGCGGCGTGACTGCCGATCAGCCGCTTCAGCTTCATCCACAGGTACCGGTTGTCGTACTCGTGCCGGTAGCCGGTGCTCGACCCACAGGTCACCACCGCACCGCCCCGGCGCACGACGAACATCGAGATACCGAAGGTGGCGCGGCCGACGTACTCGAAGACGATGTGGGGATCCTCTCCCGTCTCCCTTCGGATGATCTTACCGAGCCGCTTGCCCGCGGCGATGACACTGTCCGGATCGTCGAGGTCGTCACCGATCCCGATCTCCGACCGGTTGATCACCACGTCGCAACCCAGCGCTCGCAGGCGTTCGGCCTTCTCCTCCGAGCCGACCACGCCGACCGGGATGCCGCCGCCCTGCTTGACCAGCTGGGTGGCGTAGACGCCGAGACCGCCCGCGGCGCCCCAGATCAGCACCACGTCACCCTGCTTCATCCGCGCGCCGCGGTCGCTGACCAGCATGCGATACGCCGTGCTGGCGCAGGCGGGCGTACTGGCGGCCTCCTCCCAGGTCAAGTGCCCGGGCTTGGGGATCAGCTGACTCGCTCGCACCACGGCGTAGTGCGCCAGTCCGCCGAAGTTCGTCTCGTAACCCCATGCTTTCTGACCCTCGCCGAGCATGCCGTCGGCGTGCGTGGCCGGTTCCTGGTCGTCCACCTGGATCGGGCTGGCCAGCACGTGGTCACCCGGGCGCCACCGCCGCACACCCACTCCGGTACGCACGATCACCCCGGCGGCGTCGGAACCGAGCACGTGGTACGGCTGGTCGTGCCTGGCCTCCCAGTACCCACGCTTGCCGTACGCCTTCAAGAAGCTGAAGGTCGGCACCGGCTCGAACGTCCCCGACCACACGGTGTTGTAGTTGATCGAGCTGGCCATCACCGCGATCAGGACCTCGTCGGGCGCGAGTTCGGGCATCGGCACCTCCGACACCCGCAGCGACTTGCGCACGTCCTTGTCCTCGACGCCACGGAACATCTCGACGTCCTCGACGCGGGTGTGCGCGGCCAGATAGGTGGCGGGGACGGGGAGACGGTCGAGCTCTTCGGGGCGTGCGCCGCCGAGGGCCGCTTCGGCAAGAGCGTCCATGATTACCTCTTCTCTCGGGAGTTCAGGGAATGACAACAAAGCGGCGGCCGGGAACGTCCCGCCGCCACGCCGCGGCGACATCGGCCAGTGGCACCGTTTCGGTGTCCACTCGCACCACGCCGCTCGCGGCGTGTCCCAGTACGGTCGACTGCAGGTCGCGAAGGAAGTCGATGGGTGGCGGCGCGCCCGCGCCCATCGTCACCCCCGTGCGGCGCAGAGCGTTCGCCCGCAGCGTGATCTCCGTGCCCGCACTGCTGCCCAGCTGGAGATAGCGGATCTCCGAGGTGACCATGAACCGCCGGGGCAGGGCGTCCAGCAACACCTGCGCGGGGCGGCCCCAGAGGTAGTCCAGAACGACGTCGTAGCCGGACTGACCCGCCGCCTCGCGGAACGCGTCCGCGAGACTCTCCTCGGTCTGGTCCAGGGACACGGTGAGGTCGGCGCCGTACTCACCCAGCGTGGTGAGCACCCGCTCGTTCCGGCCCGCGGCCACGACCCGGCCCGCGCCCAGCAGCTTCGCGATCTGTATCGCGGTCTTCCCCGCTACTCCGGTGCCACCCAGCACCAGCACGGTTTCGCCCGGCCGCAGCTTCGCGCCCCAGGACAGCGCACTCCACGCGGACAGACCGGGGTTCATCATCGCGGCCGCGGTCACGTCGTCGACCTCGTCCGGGATGGGCGTGCACAGCCGCGTCGGTGCGATCGCGAACTCCGCCATCGTGCCGAACGGCGGGCGGGTCACCCCGAAGGAGACCCGCGTTCCGTCCTCCAGCCTGCCGATTCCCTCGGTACCGCAGACGAACGGCACTTCCCGGCCACGGCTGAAGTCACGGTCCGAGGCCACCCACCGGGCCAACGGGGTCAGTGCGGCCGCCGTGACCCGCACCAGTGCTTCCCCCTCGCCGGGCTCCGGCTCGGGGAACTCGGCGAACCGGGGGGTTCCACCGAAGTCGTGCAGTACTGCCGCGTGCATCGAGGGCCTCCTAGCCGGTGACCGTGGCGAGGTCGTTGTTGAGGTAGTTGCTCGAGTTCCGGACCTGCGCCTCGTTGAACTTCGTCGCCGGCAGCAGCCTGCCCACACGCCGCAGCAGCCACGGGGGCATCGGCACGGTCTTGCGCCCGAGCGCCCTGGCCGCCTTCTGCATGCCGCGGACCCGCCGGATGCGTGCCCGCTCGTAGGCGCGGAGTCGACCGGCCAGGTCACCGGAGCCCGCGACCGCGCGGCTCAGCACCCAGGCGTCCTCCAGCGCCTGGCTCAAGCCCATGCCGACGCGGGGTGGCACCACGTGCGCCGCGTCGCCGACGAGCGTGACCCTGCCCTCGCCCCACCGCGCCAGTTCCCGGTGGATGATGTGCGGGAAGACGCTGACGTCCTCGTCCCGCATGGCGGTGAGCAGCTCCGGTAAGCCCGGCGCGGTCCACTTCCCGAAGCGGGCCCGCAGGTTGGCCACGGGCGAGCCCGGTTCCCGCAACGAAATGGTGTCCCCTGGCGCGCCCGGCGGAAGCACGTCGCCGTCGGAGAACGGCAGTTCGAAGGCCCAGTAGACGTCGCCGCCGCCCACCGGGTGCATGACGCAGATGCCCTCGTCGCCGAAGACACTGTGCACGGCGTGCCCTTCGGCGAAAGCGCCGGGCAGGTGCGTGATGCCGTGCCAGGTCGCGTCGCCGAGGTAGACCGCGGGGTCCTCGCCGAACAGCGTCGTCCGCACCACCGAACGCTGCCCGTCGGCACCGATCACCAGATCGGCCGTCGTGGCGGTGCCGTCCGCGAAGGACACCGTGACGGGCCCGTCGCCCGTCTGCTCGATCCCGGTACACCGCATGGCCAGCCGTAGCGCGCCCTCGGGAAGGCGCTCGGCCAGCCGTTCGGCCACCCGGCCGCGCGAACCGACCAGCACGGGAGCTCCGTGGCGGTCAGCGATCTTGGACAGTTTCACCCGCAGGGCCGGTGATCCGTCCCGGAACAACCCGTCCACGGAGTCCATCCGGGCGCCCAGGCCGTCGAGCTCCACACCCAGCTCCCGCAGCAGGCCGGTGCCGTTGGGCAGCAGCAGCACGCCGTTGCCGCTGGTGCGCACCCGCGGGGCCTGCTCGTACAGCTCGATCTCGTGCCCCGCTTCGGCCAGCCAGATCGCGGCGGCCATCCCGCCGAAACCGGCGCCGATGATGACGACCCTCATGTGCGCGAACCTCCCGCTCGTGCCGTCCGGTCGGACTCGCGGAGCCAGGTTTCGACCGCCCGAGCCGTGGAGTCGGCGTGCTTCTCCAGAATCGTGAAGTGATCGCCGGGAACATCCACGGCGTCGTGCGGCAGCTCCCAGAAGGAGCGCCAGTCGGTGTGGTGCGGGTTCGCCTCGTCCAGCAGGTCCGGTGAGAACGGGTCCAGCGCACTGAGCAGCACGGTCGGTGTGCCGATCGGCTTCGGCCGCCAGCCGTCGAAGATCCGCGAGTACCCGCCCATCGCCGCGAGCCGGATGTCGCTGAGCAGATCGAATCCGCTCTCCCGGTCGGCCATCGCGCCACCCATCGCGTTGGCCACCCCGGTTTTCGCCATGTGCTCGGGCGAGGAGCTGTCCATCAACATCACCGCGGTCGGCCGCGGTCCGCCTCGGAGTTCCATCTGGTAGGCGATCTCCTGGGCCAGCCAGCCGCTCGCGGACCGTCCGACCAGGACGAATTCGCGGCCCTCGGTTCGGCACCGCACCGCTTCAGCGTGCATCAGCGCGAGCGCCTCGATGGTGTCCGGCAGGCGCTGGCCCTTCATGAAGCCCGGTTGCGGGATGGCCCAGACCTCGTGCGCGGTCTCGAAGCTCGCCGCGAACCGGGCGAACTCGTGTGGACCGGCGACCGGCGCGAAGGAGGGAAAGCAGATGAGCAGCGGCCCGTCGCTGCCCTGCGCGAGCCGGACCGTCGGCGGGGCCTCGTCCAGATCGCCCGCGCCGAACGCCGGGCGCAGCCGCGACGCCGCTTCGAGCAGCTTGACCGACTCTTCGATCTTGCCTAGCTCGCAGGCCTGCCAGTACAGCGCGGCCAGGGGACCGGCCGCGTCGGAGTCCAGCGTCGCCGCAGGCAGGGCGGGTGCGTCCTGGCTCGCCGTGGCGATCCGCTCGGCCAGGTGCCCGGCCAGCGCGGCCGGGCTGGGGAAGTCGAACACCAGAGTGGCGGGCAGCGTGAGACCGGTCGCGGTGGTGAGGTGGTTTCGCAGTTCCATCGCGCTCAGCGAGTCGAAGCCCTGCTCCAGGAAGGCGGTGTCCGGTTCGACCGCGTCACCGGAGGGATGCCCGAGCGCGGTGGCCGCGTGCGAGCGCACCAGGTCCAGCAGCGCGGCCTCGCGGTCCGGGCCGGACAGTGCGGCCAGCTGGTCCACCGTCGACCCGCTCGACTCCGCCGCGGCCGAACGCGCCGCCTTCCGGGTCCGCACCAGCCCGGACAACACCGGTGGCAGGGTGCCCGCCCGTGCCTGCTCACCGAGCACGGTCCGGTCCAGGCGCATCAGCAGCGGCACCGGCTCCGCACCACCGCACGCCAGGCTGAAGGCCGCCAGCGCCTCGTCGGTCTCCCACGGGACAGCGCCGCCACGGGTGATTCTGGCGCGGTCCCTGCCCGCGAGCCGCCCGGTGATTCCGCGCGCTTCGAGCCAGGGTGCCCACGCCAGGGCCGTCGCGGGAAGGCCGAGCTCACGACGGTGCCGCGCGAGAGCCTCGAGCACCGCGTTCGCCGCGGCGTAGTTGCCCTGCCCCGGGCTTCCCACCGTCGCGCCCGCCGAGGAGAACATCACGAACGCGGTCAGGTCGAGATTCAGGGACAGTTCGTGCAGGTTCAGCGCCCCGTCCGCCTTGGCGCGCAGAACGCTGTCGAACTTCTGCGGGGTCAGCGAGGCCAGCAACCCGTCGTCCACCACCCCGGCGAGGTGCACCACCCCGCGCAGCGGGCGGGACGCGGGCACGCCGTCCAGTACCCGTGCGAGTGCGGCGCGGTCGGCGACATCGCAGGCCACCTGCGTGATCTCGGCGTCGAGGTCACCGAAGTCGCCGTCCTCGCCGGTCCTGGAGAGCAGAAGGAGATGGCGAACCCCGTGTTCGGTCACCAGATGCCGGGTCACCTGGCGGCCGAGACCACCGGTCGCCCCCGTGATCAGCACCGTCGCGGCGGGATCGAAGACGGCGGCGGGCTCGGTGACGGCGGTGCGGGCCAGACGCGGGAGGCGCACCTCACCACCCCGCACGACCGACTGGGACTCGACACCGGCGCAGGCGTGCAGCAGGGCTGTCGGCGCCGCGTCGTCCGCCACGTCGACGAGCACGAAGCGGTCCGGGTGTTCCAGTTGCGCCGACCGGACCAGACCGCCGACAGCGGCGCCCACCGGGTCGGTGCTCGCCCCTCGGGTGACCACGACCAGGCGCGAACGAGCGAACCGCTCCTCGGCGACCCAGTCCCGGAGCAGGCGCAGTACCGAGTCCGTCGCCTCGCGAACCGCCGAGCGCACGTCCCCGGATCCCGGACCGCAGGGCGCCACGACCACGTCGGGCACCGGCTCGGGCAGCGCCGGGAGGTCGGCACACGACGCCACCTCCGCACCAGCCGATTCCAGCCCGACGCCGATCTTCAGCTCGTCCGAGCCGATGACGACGAACGTCCGCGGGGCCACGGCGTCGACGTGGCACACGGTCCACTCCACCCGGAGTTGCGATGCCGCCCCCGCTCGATACTCCGGTCGTTCGCCGAGCGTCACCGCGTCGGCGGTGAGCACTGCGGCTCCCGTGCCGTCCCGGAGCACGAGGGAGACCGCGCTGTCGGCCACCCTGCCCACCTGGGCCCGGACCACCCGCGCACCGGTGGAATGCACCGTGACACCACGCCAGGCGACGGGTACCCGGTCACCGTCCAGCGCGGCCACGGCAGCGTCGAGGAGCGCGGGGTGGATGCCGAATCCCTCGGCCGCCGTGTCGTCGGGCAACCGGAACTCCGCGAACACCTCACCGTCGGTCGACCAGGCTTGCTCGGCCCCGTCGACCTCGCACTCCCGGGCGTCCGGCGGCGGCCACTCGAGCGGGTCCGGCGCCACCGAACCGGTCGTGAGCACGCCGGTCCCGTGCCGGGTCCACGGCGCGTCGTCGGACTGCCGCGCGTGCACACTCACCGTTCGCCGCCCGGAGTCCTCAGCGCCCACCAGTACCTGGAACGCCGTGCGCTCCCCCGACGGCAGCAACGGAACGGTGATCGCCAGCGACTCGATCCGGTCGGCGCCGAGCCGCTCCCCCGCCGCCAGGACCAGCTCCGCCACCACCGAGCCGGCGTGGTCGGCCCACCAGGGCTGGGTGCGGGCGGAGAGTTCCCCGGTCAGCACGGCTCCGCCGTCCTCGGCCAGCACGACCGCACCGCCGAGCAGTGGGTGCCCGGAGGCATCCGTCGGGGCCGGTGCGGTGTCTTCCAGCCAGTACCGCTGCCGTTGGAAGGCGTAGGTGGGCAGGTCGGCCCTCCGCGCGCCCGTATGGGCGAACACCGCCGTCCAGTCAGGATCCGATCCGCCGTCGTTGAGGTGAGCGAGCGCGCCGAACACGGTCTCCACCTCGGGCCGCCCGGACCGGCAGACGGGGTAGGTGGCTTCGGCCTCGCATTCCCGCGCCATCGCACTGAGCGCGCCATCCGGTCCCAGCTCGACGAAGCGGTCCGTGCCGTGGTCGAGCAGCCAGCGCATGCCCCGCTCGAAGCGGACCCCGTCCAGGACGTGCCGGACCCAGTGCTCCGCGTCGAAGACCGCGGGCTCACCGGTGAGAGTGGAGACCACCGGGATCATCGGCTCGGCATGGGCCACCGATTCGGCCACCCGGCGAAACGCCTCCGCCATTCCCGTCATCCGGGGTGAGTGGAACGCGTGCGAGACGGGCAGCCGCTTGACCTGGTAGCCCTCGGCACTCATCGCGGTGGCCACCGCGAGTACGGCTGCCTCGTCACCGGAGATGACCGTCGCCGCGGGGCCGTTGACCGCCGCGACGGCGACTCCCTCGCCCAGCAGGGGCAGCACGGCGTCCTCCGCCGCCCTGATCGACACCATCGCCCCGCCGGTGGGCAGTGCCTGCATGAGGCGCCCTCGCGCGGCGACCAGCTTCGCCGCGTCGGCGAGGGTGAGTACCCCGGCGGCGTGCGCGGCCGACAGCTCACCGATCGAGTGGCCCATCAGGTAGTCGGGACGCAGGCCCCAGCTCTCGAACAGCCGGAACAGAGCGACTTCCAGGGCGAACAACCCGGCCTGGGTGTAGACCGTCTCGTCGAGAAGACCGTCGCTTCCGGACCGGCCGAGCACGACCTCACCGACCGGGTGTGCGACATGGCCGTCGAGCTCGGCGTCGAGCATTCCCGTTACGGCGTCGAAGGTGTCGGCGAACACGCTGAACGTCGCGTGGAGTTCGGCGCCCATCCGCACTCGTTGCGACCCCTGCCCGGAGAACAGGTACGCGAGCGTGCCCGCCGCCGGCCTGCTTCCGGCGATCCGGCCTTCGGCCACCGCGTCCAACCCGGCGAGCAGGGTCTCCCGATCACCGGTGAGCGTGGCCCGCAGGGGAAACTGCGCGCGGGTGGTGGCCAGGGAGAAGCCCACGTCGGCGCTGGGCAGGTCGGGGTTGCCCGCCACGTGCTCCCGAAGCCGCGCGGCCTGCGCTCGCAGCGCCTCGGCGGTCTTCGCCGAGAGCGGCCACGGCACCACCGTGGCCACCTCGCGCGAGGCCGGCTCGCGCGAGGCCGACTCGGGTTCGGCGGCCTGCTCCAGCACCACGTGCGCGTTGGTGCCGCTGACGCCGAAGGACGACACCCCCGCCCGGCGGGGACGGGCGAGGTCCGGCCACGGCTGCGCTTCGGTCAGCAGCTCGATCGACCCCGCCGACCAGTCGATGTGCGGGGACGGCTCGTCGACGTGCAGGGTCCTGGGCTGCGTCCCGTGCCGGAGAGCCTGGACCGCCTTGATCACTCCGCCCACCCCGGCCGCACCGAGTGTGTGCCCGATGTTCGACTTGAGCGAGCCCAGCCGTAGCGGCGCCGACCGATCCCGGCCGTAGGTCGCGAGCAGTGCTTGGGCCTCGATCGGGTCACCCAGCGTCGTGCCGGTGCCGTGGGCCTCGACCAGATCCACGTCCTGGGGCGTCAACCGCGCGTTGGCCAGTGCCTGGCGGATCACCCGCTGCTGCGACGGCCCGTTGGGCGCGCTCAGGCCGTTGGACGCGCCGTCGGAGTTGACCGCGGAACCGCGCATGACCGCGAGCACCTGGTGGCCGTGGCGCCGCGCGTCGGAAAGCCGCTCCACCACGAGCACGCCGACTCCCTCGCCCCAGCTCGTGCCATCGGCGGCGGCCGCGAAGGACTTGCAGCGCCCGTCGGCTGCCAGCCCGCGCTGGCGGCTGAACTCGATGAAAGCCGACGGAGTCGACATGATCGTCACCCCACCGGCCAGCGCGAGTTCGCATTCGCCCGCTCGCAGGGCCTGTGCGGCCAGGTGCAGGGCGACCAGTGAGGACGAGCACGCGGTGTCCACGGTCAGCGTCGGGCCTTCAAGGCCAAGGGTGTAGGCGACGCGACCCGAGAGCACGCTGGCGGCGCTGCCGTTGCCGAGATGGCCCGCCAGCTCCTCGGGCACCACGCGCAGCCGGCTCGCGTAGTCGTTGGACACCACGCCCGCGAAGACACCGGTCCGGCTGCCACGCAACGACAACGGGTTCAGGCCGGCCCGCTCGGCCGCCTCCCACGACGCCTCCAGCAACAGCCGCTGCTGCGGGTCCATCGCCAGCGCTTCACGGGGGCCGATGCCGAAGAAGCCGCTGTCGAACTCGGCCGCGTCCAGCACGAATCCGCCGTGGGCGGTGTAGCTCTTCCCCACCGCGTCCGGGTCCGGGTCCACGGCGCCGTCGACGTCCCAGCCCCGGTCGGTGGGGAACTCGGTGATCGCGTCGGTGCCAGTCTCCACCAGCCGCCACAGGTCCTCGGGGGACCGTACGCCGCCCGGGTACCGGCAGCTCATACCGATGATCGCGATCGGCTCGTCGGTCACGGTGGCCGACACCGCCGCGACCTCGTCCTGGTCCCCGGCGAGCAGCGCACGCAGGTGCCGGGCCAGCGCCACCGGGGTCGGGTAGTCGAACACCAGCGTCGCGGGCAGGGCGGCACCGATCGCCTCACTCAGCAGAGAGCGGAACTCCACCGCCGTCATCGAGTCGAAACCGAACTGCTCGAACGGCCGCTCCACGTCGATCTCCGTGGGAGTGTCGTGACCGAGGACGGTGGCGCAGCTGCGCCGGACCAGGTCCACCAGCGCCCGTTCCCGGTCGGCCTCGGGCAGGCTCGCCAGGCCGGGGCCCGGCTCAGGCCGGACCTCCTCAGCCGACTCGGCGGCCTCGATGGCCTCGGTGGCCTCGGTGGCCTCGGTGGCCCGCGACACGGGGGCACCGGGCCAGAACCGCCTGCGCTGGAAGGCGTACGTCGGCAGGTCGACGACCTGGCCGCCGCACTCGGCGAGCACCGCCCGCCAGTCCACCCGGTTGCCGGAGGTGTGCAACCGGCCCAGCGCGGTCAGCAGCGTGGCAGGCTCGTCGCGGTCCCTGCGGCAACCCGGTACCAGCACCGCCGTCTCGTCGGCGTCCCCGAGACAGTCCTCGGCCATCGCGGTGAGGACGGCGTCCGGGCCCACTTCGAGAAAGCTCCGTACGCCGTTGTCCTGTAGCCAGCGCACACCGTCTTGGAACCGCACGGCTTCGCGAAGATGACGCACCCAGTACTCGGCGGTGAACTCCTCGACGGGCTCGCCGGTCAGGTTCGACACGACCGGAATCCGCGGCGTGTGGTGCGAGACGCCCTCGGCGATCCGGCGGAACTCGTCGAGGACGGGGTCCATCAGCTCCGAGTGAAAGGCATGGGAGACCCTGAGCCGCTTGGTCTTGCTGCCCCGCGCGGCACACTGCGCGGCGAAGTCCGTCACGGCGTCCTCCGATCCGGAGACCACCGTCGAGCGAGGCCCGTTCACGGCGGCGATCGACAACGGTCCACTCAGGATCGGAACGACATCGGCCTCGCTCGCCCGGACCGACAGCATGGCCCCGCCCGCGGGCAGGCTCTGCATCAGACGTCCTCGCGCGGCCACCAGTCTCGCGGCGTCGGCGAGGGTGAGCACGCCGGCGACATGAGCTGCGGCCAGCTCCCCGATCGAGTGCCCGAACAGGAAGCCGGGGCGCACGCCCCAGTGCTCAACCAGCCGGTACAGCGCGACCTCGAAGGCGAACAGCCCGGTCTGGGTGTACGCGGTCTGGTCCACGAGGTCGGTGTCGAGCACGGTGTCCAGCGGCTGGTCGAGGTGGTGGTCGAGTGCGGCGCGGACGTCGTCGAAGGCGTCGGCGAACACCGGGAACTCGTCGCACAGCTGACGTCCCATGCCCGCGCGCTGACTTCCCTGGCCGGAGAACAGCAGCGCCAGCCCGCCCGGCCGTGCCCGGCCGAGTGCGAGATTCGGGGCGGTCCGGCCGTGGGCCAGCGCGGTGAGACCGTCCCGGAGCTGGGCTCGTGTGCGGCCGACGACCACAGCACGATGCTCGAAGCTCGTCCGCGTCGTCGCGAGCGACCACGCGACGTCCGCCGTGCCGAGGTCGTCGACGCTCGGCAGTAGCCGCCGCGCCTGCGCCCGCAGGGCCTGTCCGCTGCGGGCGGACAGCAGCCACGGCACGGGACCCGTGGTGTCAGCCGGATCGTGGCCGGGCTCCTCCGGCGCCTGCTCCACGATGACGTGCGCGTTGGTGCCGCTGATGCCGAACCCGGACACCCCCGCCCGGCGAGGCCGTCCGGTCTCCGGCCAGGGCCGCGCTTTCCTCAGCAGTTCCACCGCGCCCGCCGACCAGTCGATGTGGGGCGAGGGCTCGGCCACGTGCAGGGTTCTCGGCAGTGTCCCGTGCCGGAGCGCCTGCACCGTTTTCATCACCCCGGCTACGCCGGCCGCGGCCTGGGCGTGCCCGATGTTCGACTTGAGTGAGCCGAGCCACAGTGGTTCACTCCGGTCGCGGCCGTAGGTCGCGAGCAGGGCGTGCGCCTCGATCGGGTCCCCGAGCGCGGTACCCGTCCCGTGTGCCTCCACCGCGTCCACATCGGCCGCTGACAGCCGCGCGTCCGCCAGTGCCTGACGAATGACCGCCTCCTGCGAGCGCCCGTTCGGCGCGGACAGTCCGTTCGACGCGCCGTCGGAATTGACGGCCGAGCCGCGCACCACCGCGAGTACCCGGTGCCCGTTGCGGCGCGCGTCGGACAACCGTTCCACCAGCAGTACCCCGGCACCCTCGGCGAACCCGGTGCCGTCGGCGCCTGCCGCGAACGCCTTGCAGCGGTAGTCCGGTGCCATGCCGCCCTGCCGCCGGAACGCGGCGAGCCCGTCGGGCATACAGATGACGGACACGCCACCCACCAGGCCCAGCGAGCATTCGCCGGAGCGCAGCGCGCGCACGGCCAGGTGCAGCGCCACGAGCGAGGCCGAGCACGCCGTGTCCACGGTGACGGCCGGGCCCTCGAAACCGAAGGTGTACGCCAGCCTGCCGGACATGATGCTGGCGCTGGTGCTGGTCGCCAGGTAACCGTCGCTCTGCGCCGCACTGGTGAGCAAGCCGAGGTAGTCCTGGCCGTGGGTTCCGACGAACACACCGGTGCGGCTGCCGCGCAGTGTGCCCGGCTCGATGCCCGCCCGCTCCAGCGCCTCCCACGACGTCTCCAGCAACTGCCGCTGCTGCGGGTCCATCGCCAGCGCCTCGCGCGGGCTGATCCCGAAGAAGTCGGCGTCGAACTCGCCGGCGTCGAGCAGGAATCCGCCGCTACCGGGCTCGTCCCAGCCGCGGTCGGCCGGGAATTCCGAGATCGCGTCGGTGCCGGAGTCGACCAGGTGCCACAGGTCCTCCGGCGACCGCACGCCACCGGGGAAGCGGCAGCTCATCCCGATGATCGCGATCGGCTCGGCGGCCGCGTCGGCGAGGCGCTGGTTGCGCGCACGCAGGCGGTCGACCTCCCGTAGCGAGTCTCGCAGCGCCTCGACGACCTGTTCGGCCGGTGCGTTCATGGTGTCCTCCCGGAGACCGTGGTCAGGAGCCGAGGCTCTGTTGCGCCTTGAGCAGAAGTCCCTGCACGTCCAGTTCGTCGACCGCGCCGCCCGCCGCCTCTCCGGCGTCGTCCTCGCCCCCGCCGTCCTGCCTGCCGTCCGTGAGCCGTGCCAGCGCCTCCACCAGCCCTGCCTCCCGGATGCGGCTCACCGGAATCATGGTCAGCAGGCGCTCGATCTCGGCATCGCTGCGTTCGACGGCCCCGGTGTCATTCGTGGCGCTGGCGTCGTTCCCACCGTCACCCGCGTCTGGCACCAGCTCGCTGCCGAGCCGCGCGGCGAGTTCCACCGGCGTCGGATGGTCGAAGATCAACGTCGCCCGCAGGGTCAGTCCCGTGGCCGACGTCAACCGGTTCCGCAACTCGAGCGAGGTGAGGGAGTCGAACCCGAGGTCCTTGAAGGCGCGTTCCGGTTCGATGCCGTCGGCGGAGTGGTGCCCCAGCACGGCCGCCGCGTGCCTGCGTACCAGATCCAGCACCGCCTGTTCGCGTTCCGACGGGGACATCCCCGGCAGCCGGGTGGCCAGCGACCTCTCCTCCGCCACGTCGGCTCCCGCCGCGGTGCGGCGTACTCTGCCCCGGACCAGACCGTGGAACAGGGGCGGCAGCGAGTCGCCCTGAGAACGCATCGCCGCGAGATCCATCCGCACCGGCACCAGCATCGGCTCGTCGTGCCCGAGCGCGGTGTCGAACAGGCCCAGCGCCTCCTCGGTGGACAGTGCGACCGCGCCACCGCGCGTCATCCGGCCCACGTCCGCCTCGTCCAGCCCCGCGGTCAGCCCGCTTCGTTCGGCCCAGAGGCCCCAGGCCAGGGACACCGCGGGCAACCCGAGTGAGCGGCGGTGTGCTGCCAGGGTGTCCAGGAAGGCGTTCGCCGCCGCGTAGTTCCCCTGCCCGGGTGAGCCGAAAGTCGCCGCGCCCGAGGAGAACAACACGAACATCGACAGGTCCAGATCGCGGGTCAGCTCGTGCAGGTTCAGCGCGCCGCGCACCTTCGGCCGCAGCACCCGCTCGACCCGCTCGGGCGTCAGTGAGCCGATCACCGCGTCGTCGAGAACCCCCGCGGCGTGGACCACGCCGGTCAGTGGACGGTCGGCGGGGATCGTCGTGAGCAGCGCGGACAGTGCGTCCCGGTCGGCGACGTCGCAGGCGGCGAAGGTGACCTCGGCCCCCAGCTCGGCCAGTTCTTCCGCCAGTTCCGGGGAACGACGGCCGCCGCGGCTGGCCAGGACGACGTGGCGTGCTCCGTGCGCGGCCACCAGGTGCCGGGCGACCAGCCCGCCCAGAGTGCCCGAGCCGCCGGTGACCAACACCGTGCTGTGCCGGACTTCCCCGGGCACGGTCAGCACCAGTTTGCCCACGTGCCTGGCCTGGCTCAGGAACCGGAAGGCGCCGGGTGCGTCCCGGAGGTCCCACGCCCGCAACGGCAGCGGCTGGAGCACACCTCGCTCGAACAGCGAACACAACTCCCGGAGAATGACCTGAATCCGTTCGAGGCCGGCCTCCTGCAGGTCGTACGCCGTGTAGGCCACCCCAGGGTGCTCCACGGCGACCCGGTCGGGCTCCCGCTTGTCGGTCTTACCCATCTCCAGGAACCGGCCACCCCGCGGCAGCAGGTCCAGCGAGGCATCGACGAACTCACCGGCGAGCGAGTTGAGCACCACGTCGACACCACGGCCACCGGTCACGCCGAGGAACTCGCCGGCGAAGTCGAGCGAACGCGACGAGGCGATGTTCTCGTCCGCGAAACCGGCGGCGTGGAGCACGGGCCACTTCGCCTCGCTGGCGGTCGCGTAGACCTCGGCACCCAGGTGCCGCGCCAGCTGCACGGCCGCCATACCGACCCCGCCCGCCGCGGCGTGCACCAGGACCGACTCCCCCGCTTTCAGACCGGCCAGGTCGACCAGGCCGTAGTAGGCGGTGAGGAAGGCGATGGGCACCGTGGCGGCCTCGGCGAAGCTCAGCCCGGCCGGGATGCGGGCCATCATCCGGGCCTCCGCCACCGCGATCGGCCCGAACGACCCCGCGATGGCACCCATCACCCGGTCGCCGGGCGCGAGTCCGGTGACCCCCGGGCCGATCTCCAGCACCACACCGGCCGCTTCCCCGCCGAAGGATCCCTCTCCCAGAGTGAGACCGAGCCCGTGGAGCACGTCCCGGAAGTTCAGTCCCGCCGCCCTCACCCCGACCCGGACCTGCCCGGGTTCCAGTGGTTCCAGCACGTCGGGGCAGGCCGTGAGGGTCAGGTTGTCGAACGTGCCGGTTTCCGGGATCTCCAGTCGCCACGCGGGCTCCTGCGGCGGGTGGAGGGCGTGCCCCGCACCGGCACCGGCGTCGGCAAGGCGGGCGAGCAGCACCGCTCCCGCGCGGATCGCCAGCTGGGGTTCGCCGGTGGCCACCGCTTCGGCGATCCGCGCGGGTGAGTCCTCGTGCTCATCGACGTCCACCAGGACGAACCGGCCGGGGTTCTCCGACTGGGCCGAGCGCAGCAGCCCCCACAGCGCCCCGTGGACCGGATCCGGCGCACCGTCGTCCGCGGTGGCGGCGACCGCGTTGCGGGTCACCAGGACCAGTCGGGAGCCGGTGACCCGGTCATCGTCGAGCCAGGACTGCGCCAGAGCGAGTACCTCGTTCACCGTCGCCCGCACCGCGGTGTCCCGCTCGTCGGCATCCCACCCGGTGTCCCGGCCGGCGGGGAGGGCGACCACCACCGCATCCGGTGCGGGATCGGTGGGCACGGAAGACAGGTCGGCGACGCGCTCGGCCGCGGCGGGACCGGCTCCCTCCGGACCGGTGAACACGCAGCGGAGCGAGGCCGAACTCCGTGGCGCCGGTGTCCACTCGACCCGGTACACGGCGCCGCCCTCACCCTGGGCGGCGCGGAGCTGAGCACGGGAGACCGGCCGCAGGACCAGGGAGGCCACCGAGGCCACCGGGGCCCCGGTCCGGTCGGCGACGAGCACGGAGATGCCGTCCTGCCCCGCCGGGGACAGCCGCACCCGCAGCGCCGTCGCTCCGGACGCGGCCATGCGCAGGCCCGTCCACGAGAACGGGAGCGGCACTGCGTCCGGGTCCTGCTCGGTGGTGATCAACGAACCGAGACCGAGGCCGTGCAGGGCGGCGTCCAGCAGGGCCGGGTGCAGGCTGTAACCGGCCACCTCGCCCGCGCACGACTCCGGTAGGGCCACCTCGGCGTAGATCTCCCGGCCGAGCCGCCACGCGGCTCGCAGGCCCTGGAACGCCGGTCCGTAGTGGAGCGTGGTGTCGTTGAGCTGGTCGTAGAAGCCCTCGACGTCCAGTGCCTCCGCGTCCGCGGGCGGCCAGGCCACCAGGTCACCGGCCGGTGCCGCCGCCGACCGGGTGAGCCTCCCGGCGGCGTGCCGGGTCCACGGCCGCGCGCCGGAGTCCGGGCGGGCGTGGACACTCACCTCGCGGGCGCCCGTCTCGTCCGCCCCGCCGACCAGCACCTGCACCGCGACGCCGCCGCGATCAGGCAGCACGAGGGGCGCTTCGACGACCAGTTCGTCCACCATCTCGCAGCCGACCTCGTCCGCGGCGCGCGAGGCCATCTCCAACAACGCCGTTCCGGGCAGGATCACCGTGCCCGACACCGCGTGGTCGGCGAGCCACGGATGCGTGTGCTGTGACAGCCTTCCGGTCAGCAGGAAGCCGCCGGTGTCCGGCACGTCCACCGCCGCACCGAGCAGCGCGTGCTCGGTCACGGCCAGGCCCAGGCTCGCGGCGTCGGCCGTGTCGCCGGTCGGCCCGGTCCAGTACCGCTCCCGCTGGAAGGCGTAGGTGGGCAGCTCCACTCGGCGCGGCGTGGAATCAGCGAACACCGCGGCCCAGTCCGGGCGCACGCCGTGCACCTGCGCCTCGCCGAGGGACAGCAGAAACCTCTCCAGGCCGCCCTCCCCCCGGCGCACGGTGCCCGCCGCACGGACCCGGGCACCGCGCTGCTCAGCCGTCGCCGTGATCCCCATGGTGAGCACCGGATGCGCGCTGATCTCGAGGAACACCTCGTGGTCCTGGTCCAGCAACTCGGCGACGGCGGACTCGAACCACACCGTCTCGCGCAAGTTCCGGTACCAGTACGTCCCGTCCAGGTCGCTGCCGTCCCTCCACCGGGCGTCCGTGGCGGAGTAGAAGGGGATGTCGGCGGGGCCGGGCCGTACCGGGGCCAGGACGTCGTGCAGCGCGTCGGCGAGCGCCTCGATCTGGACCGAGTGCGCGGGAAAGTCCACGCCGGGGATCTGCCAGCGAAGGGCACCTTCGGCGGACAGCGTGCGCCCGAACTCGGCGAGCGCGTCCACGGCACCGGAGACCACCACGGAGGTGGGACCGTTGACCGCCGCGATCGACAAGCGGTCCCGCCACGGTTGCAACCACGCGGTGACCTCGTCGGCGGTCCGCTCCACCGAGACCATGCCGCCCTGCCCGGCCAGCGCCAGGAGTTCGCGGCTGCGCAGGGCGACGATGCGGCAGGCGTCGGCCAGATCCAGTGCCCCGGCCACGTGCGCGGCGGCGATCTCGCCCTGGGAGTGCCCGACCACCGCATCCGGCCGGACACCACAGGACTCCCACAGCCGCGCCAGGGAGACCATCATCGCGAACGACGTCGGTTGCAGCACGTCCACCCGCTCCATCGGCGGAGCACCCGGCTCGTCGCGCAGCACCGCCAGCAGGTCCCACTCGGTGAACCGGGACAGTTCCCGCGCGCAGGCTTCGATCGACTCGGCGAAAACGGGGGACGTTCGCAGCAGTTCGGCCGCCATGCCGGCCCAGTGGGTGCCCTGGCCGGGGAACACGAAGACGACTCGTGGGTCTCCCGACGCGACGCCCTCGACCAGCCCGGCCGCCGGCTCTCCCCCGGCAAGCGCGGCCAGCGCGGACCGGAGCTGGTCCCGGTCCCGCCCGACCATCGCGGCACGGTGCTCGAAGGGCGTGCGTGTGGTGGCCAGTGCACGGCCAAGAGCCGCCGGGTCCAGCTCGGGTTCGTCGTCCACGACGGACAGCAGGCGGGCAGCCTGCGCCCGCAGCGCGTCCCTGCTCCGGCCCGACACGGTCCACAACGCGGGTCCCTCGGCGGGCGCCTCCGGCTCGGGCGCCACCTCGGCCGGGGGCTGTTCCAGGATGACATGCGCGTTCGTACCGCTGATACCGAACGAGGACACCCCGGCCCTGCGCGGCTGCCCGGTCTCCGGCCATGGCCTGGATTCGGTGAGCAGTTCGACCGCACCGGAGGACCAGTCGATCTTCGGTGACGGCCGGTCGACGTGCAGGGTCCGCGGCAGCGTCCCGTGGCGCATCGCCTGCACCATTTTGATCACACCGGCGACCCCGGCCGCGGCCTGTGCGTGCGCGATGTTCGACTTGATCGTACCCAGCCACAGTGGGCGCCCGTGACCTCGATCGCGCCCGTAGGTCGACAGCAGGGCGTGCGCCTCGATCGGGTCACCGAGCGGGGTTCCGGTGCCGTGCGCCTCCACCGCGTCGATGTCCTTCGTGGTCAGTCGCGCCGCGGCGAGCGCCTGGCGGATCACCCGCTCCTGTGACGGACCGTTCGGCGCGGTGAACCCGTTGCTCGCACCGTCGGAGTTCACCGCGGTGCCCCGCACCACGGCGAGTACCCGGTGCCCGTTCCGTTCGGCGTCGGCGAGCCGCTCCAGCAGCACCAGTCCCACGCCCTCGGAGAAGCCCGCCCCGTCGGTGCCGTCCCCGAACGCCTTGCACCGCCCGTCCGCGGCGACGCCGCGCTGTCTGCTCAGCTCGACGAACAACCAGGGCGTCGACATCACCGTGACGCCACCGGCCAGCGCGAGCGCACACTCGTCCGAGCGCAGCGCCTGCGCGGCCAGGTGCATCGCCACCAGCGAGGACGAGCACGCCGTGTCCACGGTGACCGTGGGCCCTTCGAGCCCGAGCGAGTAGGCGATCCGCCCGGACGCCGCGCTGCCGACACTGTCGTTGCTCAGGTAGCGCCCCGGTCCCTTGGGCACGGGATCGAGCCGGACGCCGTAATCGTGGTACATCGCCCCGGCGAAGACACCGGTCCGCGAGCCACGCAACGTGGCCGGGTCGAGTCCGGCGTGCTCACACGCCTCCCACGCGGACTCCAGCAGGAGCCGGTGCTGCGGGTCCATGGCCTGCGCCTCGCGCGGGCTGATGCCGAAGAAACCGGCGTCGAAGTCACCCGCATCGTCGAGGAAACCGCCGTCCCGGGCGTACGTCGTGCCCGGGTGCTCAGGGTCGGGGTCGTACAGGCCCTCGACGTCCCACCCTCGGTCGTCCGGGAACGGGCCCACCGCGTCCCTGCCCTCGGCGACGAGGTCCCACAGGTCGTCGGGCGTTCGCACACCGCCGGGGAACCGGCAGCTCATTCCGACGATCGCGATCGGTTCGGTGACGCGCTCCTCGGCCTCACGCAGCCGCGTCTTCGTGTCGTGCAGTTCGGCCGACACCCGCCGCAGGTAATCGCGGAGCCTGTCCTCGTTCGACATCCAGCTACCCTTCAGCTTTGCGGTGGTCAGACACCGAGTTCACGGTCGATGAAGGCGAACATCTCGTCGTCGGTGGCGGAGGCGAGCCCCGACGTCGCCTCGCCGTCGCCGGGTCCGCCGGTGCGGGCGGCGAGCGCTTCGAGCCTGGTGGCGACCCGCCCGCGCCCCGTCTCGTCCAGCTCCGCGAGCCGCTCCTCGATCCCGTCCAGCTCTGCCATGATCGAGTCCGTCCCGCTCTCGCGTTCGTCGAAGAACGTGTCGAGGTGCGCGGCCATCGTCACGGGCGACGGGTGGTCGAAGACGAGAGTGGCACGCAGCCTCAGCCCGGTCGCCGTGCTGAGCCGGTTACGCAGTTCGACCGCGGTGAGCGAGTCGAACCCGAGTTCCTTGAACGCCTGGTCCGGCTGGACGGCCTCGGCGTTCTCGTGCCCGAGCACGGTCGCGGAATGTGTCCGGACCAGCGCCAGCAGCCGCCGGAGCCGCTCCGGTCCTGCCAGGGCGGACAGGTCCTCGCCCTCGGCCGTGCCGGTGCGGGCCGGCGTGCGCACCAGGCCGCGCAACAACGCGGGGAGTGTCCCGGACGTGGCCTGTTCACGCAGTGCCCGGGGGTCCAGGTGCACCGGCACCAGCACCGGCGAGGCGGCGGTGAGCGCGGCGTCGAACAGCGCGAGCGCGTCCTCCGTGTTCATGGCCGCGGATCCGCTGCGCGCCATCCTGGCCACATCGTGCTCGGACAGATCGCGGGTCAGCCCGCTGCGCTCCGCCCACAGTCCCCAGGCCAGCGAGAGTCCGGGCAGCCCCCGGTCCCTCCGGCGCTGCGCGAGCGCGTCGAGCCAGGCGTTGGCCGCGGCGTAGTTTCCCTGTCCCGGTGACCCGAACGTGGTGGCGCCCGAGGAGAACAGCACGAACGCCGACAGGTTCAGGTCCGCGGTGAGTTCGTCGAGAACGCGGGCTCCGTCCACCTTCGGCCGGAGCACCCGGTCGAACCGGCCCGCGTCCAGCGATTCCACGGTCGCGTCATCGAGCACGCCGGCCGTGTGCACCACACCGGTCAGCGGGTGTTCCGGTGGGACCGTGTCGAGCAGCCGCGCGACCGCCTCCCGATCGGCCACATCGCACGCGACCGGCAGGATGTCGGCGGGCAGGCCGTCCGTCACCGGATCGGCACCACCGCTGCGGCTCGCCAGCACGATCCGCCGCACGCCGTGGGTAGTCACCAGGTGCCGGGCGACCAACCCGGCCAGCGTGCCGGAACCGCCGGTCACCAGCACGGTGCCCCGGGAGTCGAACACCGGCTCGCCGACCGGCTCCGCGCTCGCCCGGACCAGCCTCGGTGCGGAGTACCTGCCGTCCCGTACGGCGTACTGCGGCTCCGGACCATCCGGCAGTGGTGCACCGGGCCGGTCCACGTCGATCAGGACGAACCGGCCGGGGTGCTCCGACTGCGCGCTGCGCACGAGTCCCCACACCGCGGCCTGGTCGGGATTCGCCGGTGCCCGCTCCTCGCCCACCGCCACGGCGCCCGTGGTCACCAGCGCGAGCCGCTCCGCGCGGTCCTCGGCCAGCCAGGACCGCAGGAGGGTCACCACGTCGGCCAGGGTCTCGCGGAGTTCTCCCGTGTCCGGGCAGGGCACCGCGACCATGCCGGTGCCCTGCCCGGCCGTGACCGGTTCCCAGCCCAGCCGGAACAGCGAGTCGCGGTACGGGGCGGTGCCGAGCTGGCTCCGCGACACCGGCCGCAGGGCCAGCGAGTCCACGGTGAGCACCGGGTTCCCGAGTTCGTCCCAGGCGGTCAGGGACAACGTGTCCGCACCCGCGTCGGACACCCGGACTCGCAGCACCCGCGCCCCGGGGCGGTGCACCCGTACCCCTCGCCAGCTGAACGGCAGGCGAGCGCCGTCGTCCTCGCGTTCGAGCACCGGATCGGCCGGGTGGAGGGCCGCGTCGAGCAGGGCCGGGTGGATTCCGTAACCGGACCCGTCCACGGATTCGAGCAGGTGTACCTCGGCGAACACCGCGTCCTCGGTCAGCCACGCCCGCCGCAGGCCCTGGAACACCGGCCCGTAGGCGATTCCGGCGTCGTGGAGCCTCGCGTAGACCTCGTCCGGGTCCAGTGCGGTCCCGCCCGGTGGCCAGTCGACGCCGCCGGCGGGCGCGGCCTCCGCCGCGGTCAGCGTGCCGGTGGCATGCCGGAGCCAGGACTCGCCGTCCTGGCAGGAGTGCACGCTCACCGGCCTGCTACCGGAGTCGTCGAGCGCACCGACCACCACCTGCACCTGGACGACGTCGTCCTCGGGCAGCACCAGCGGCGCTTCCAGGATCAGCTCGTCGATCCGGGTCAGTCCGGCCTCGGCCCCCGCTCGTAACACGAGTTCCACAAACGCGGTGCCCGGCAGTAGCACGCTTCCCAGCACGGCGTGCTCGGCCAGCCACGGCTGGGCCCGCAACGAGATCCCACCGGTCAGCAGGGAGCTGTCCGAACCGGGAAGCGGCACCGCGGCACCGGCCAGCGGGTGACCGGTCGCCGACATCCCCACCGACGCGACGTCGCCGGCCTGCTCCGGCGCCTGCTCCGGCCAGAACCGGCTGTGCTGGAACGCGTAGGTCGGCAGGTCCACGGGACGGGCGGAGGCGCCGAACACCGCACGCCAGTCCGGGTCGACACCGTTCGCGCAGAGTTCGCCGAGGGAGAGCAGAAACCGGGTCAGCCCGCCCTCGTCCCGCCGCAGCGTCCCAAGGGCGACGGCGTCCTCCGCGGTCTCCTCGACGGCCACGGTCAGCACCGGATGCGGGCTGTTCTCCACGAAGATTCCGAAGCCCTGGTCGGCCAGTGCCGCGATGGCGGCGTCGAAACCGACGGTCTCGCGCAGATTCGTGTACCAGTAGGACGCGTCGAGCGTGGTCGTGTCGCGCCAGTCTCCGGTGACCGTCGAGAAGAACGGTACCGTGCCCCTGACCGGAGTCAGGTCGTCCAGCGCGGCCACCAGCCGATCCCGGATCTTTTCGATCTGGGCCGAATGCGAGGCGTAGTCCACCGGAACTCGCTTGGTCCGCACGCCGTCCCGACGACACTCGGCCAGGAACTCGTCCAGGGCGGCGGGTTCGCCGGACACCACGACCGAGGCCGGGCTGTTGACCGCGGCGACGGAAAGCCGTCCGTCCCAGGCTCCGATGCGGGCCACGACGTCGGCGGGCGGTGAGGCGACCGACGCCATTCCCCCGCGACCGGACAGGACCTCGGCGATCAGCCGGGACCGCACCGCCACCACGCGCGCCGCGTCCGGCAGCGACAGCGCCCCCGCGACGCAGGCGGCGGCGATCTCCCCCTGCGAGTGGCCGACCACCGCCGCGGGCTCGATCCCGTACGAACGCCACAGCTGCGCGAGTGACACGAGTACCGCGAACAGGACCGGCTGCACCACGTCCACGCGGTCCAGACCGGGGGCGTCGACCCCGTCGCGGAGCACGTCGATCACGTCGAAATCGACGTGCGGTGCGAGCGCGGCGGCGCAGTCGGCCAGCGTGGCCGCGAACACCGGCGAGGCCCTGCTGAGTTCGGCCGCCATTCCGGCCCACTGCGAGCCCTGGCCGGGGAAAACGAAGACGACCCTGTCTCCCGCGCCCACCGTGCCTCGCACGACGTTCGCGGCCTGCTCGTCGGCTGCCAGACAACGCACCCCGGCGACCAGCTCCTCCTCGCTTGCGCCGACGATGACCGCACGGTGGTCCAGAGCGGTTCTGGTGGTCGCCAGAGAGAAACCGAGATCCTCGCTGCCGAGGTCCGGTCTCCGCTCCACGTGTGCCAGCAGGCGCCGAGCCTGCGCGCGCAACGCCGCGGTGGTCCTGCCGGAGAGCAGCCACGGGACCGGCCCGCCGTCCGAGGCGCGCGGCTCGGCACCGTCACCGTCCAGGGCCTGTTCCAGGATCACGTGCGCGTTCGTGCCACTGATGCCGAACGAGGACACCCCGGCACGGCGGGGCCGGTCCAGCCGGGGCCAGTCCGTCGCCTCGGTGAGCAGCCGAATGTCACCGAGTGACCAGTCCACGTGCGACGACGGCTCGTCGACGTGCAGCGACGGCGGCAGCACACCGTGGCGCAGCGACTCGACCATCTTGATCACTCCGGCGACGCCGGCCGCCGCCTGGGTGTGCGCGATGTTGGACTTGACCGAGCCGAGCCACAGCGGCCGGTCCCGCCGTGCGCCGTAGGTCGCCAGGAGCGCGTGCGCCTCGATCGGGTCGCCGAGCGTGGTGCCGGTACCGTGCGCCTCCACGGCATCGACATCGGACGTGATGAGGCGGGCGTCCGCCAGTGCCTGGCGGATGACGTTCTCCTGCGACGGCCCGTTCGGAGCGCTGAAGCCGCCACTGGCGCCATCGGAGTTGACCGCCGAACCGCGGAGTACCGCGAGCACCGGATGGCCCTTCTCCCGCGCCACCGACAGCCGCTCCACCAGCAGCACACCGACCCCTTCGGCCAGGCTGAAGCCGTCCGCGGCGGCGGCGAAGGGCTTGCACCGGCCGTCGCGGGCCAGGCCGCGCTGCCTGCTGAACGTCACGAAAGGATCCGGCACCGACATCACCGTGACGCCTCCGGCCAGCGCCAGCGCACATTCGTTCGAGCGCAGTGCCGTGGCCGCCAGGTGCAGTGACACCAGGGACGACGAGCAGGCGGTGTCCACGGTGATGGCCGGACCTTCCAGCCCGAGGGTGTAGGCGATCCGGCCGGAGACCAGACTCCCGCCGGTGCTCATCGAGAGCGTGCCGTCGCGCCCGCCTGGGGCCTGGGCCAGCGCGGCGCCGTAGTCCATTCCGCTCATCCCGGCGAACACCCCGGTGCGCGAACCACGCAGCGACGCGGGGTCGAGGCCCGCACGCTCGATGGCCTCCCACGACACCTCCAGCAGCAGGCGCTGTTGCGGATCCATGGCCAGCGCTTCGCGCGGCGAGATCCCGAAGAAGCCGGGATCGAAGTCTCCCGCCTCGGGCAGGAAGCCACCCTCCCGCACGTAGGTGGTGCCCGGGCGATCCGGGTCCGGGTCGAACAGCCCGTCGGTGTCCCAGCCGCGATCCTCCGGGAAGCGGGACACGCCGTCACCGCCCGTCAGCACCAGCTGCCAGAGATCGTCCGGGGAGGCCACGCCACCCGGGAACCGGCACGCCATGCCGACGATCGCGATCGGCTCGTGCTCGGCGTCCTCGCGTTCCCGCAACCGCGCCCGGGTCTCGCGGGCGTCGTTGATCGCCCGTTTCAGGTACTCGCGAAGTTTGCTCTCCTCGGTCACGCGGTCTCCACTCCGTGTTCGAACTCGTCGTCGACCAGTGCGAACAGCTCGTCGTCGGTGGCGGATTCGAGGTCGCCGCCCGCGGCGGCGGAGGGACCGCACAGCTGCAGGAGCTCCCGCAGCCGCTCGGCCACCCGGCGCCGGGATGCGGTGTCGGAGACCGCGGCGGGCAACGCGGCGCCCACGCGTTCGAGCTCGGCCAGCACCGTGTCCGAGTCGGCTGCCGGGCTCGCTCCGGGTTCGGCGGCCAGGTCGAGCTGGTCCAGCAGGTGCCCCGCCAGCCGCGCCGGGGTCGGGAAGTCGAAGATCAGCGTCGCCCTGAGCCGGGCTCCGGTGACCCGCGTCATCCGGTTGCGCAGCTCCACCGCCGTCAGCGAGTCGAATCCCGACTCCAGGAAGGACCGCTCCGGGTCGACCCCCGCGGCCGAGGAGTGACCCAGCACCGCCGCGGCGTTGGCGCGGACCGCGTCCAGCAGCGTTCGCCTGCGATCGTCCTCGGTGAGTCCGGCGAGCGTGCGCAGGAGCGCGGCGCTGTCCTCCGCCGCCGCCTGCCGACCCGGTGGGGGAACGAGCTCGCGGAACATCGGTGGCAGGGAGCCGGCCTGGCCGCGCAGGGCCGCGAGGTCGAGGCGGACCGGGACGAGTGCCGCGTGGTCGAGGCCGTGCGTGGCATCGAACAACGCCAGCCCTTCGGCCACGGACAGCGGCAACGCTCCGTTTCTCGCCATGCGCGCGAGTGCCGTCTCGTCCAGCCTGCTGCCCATGCCGTTCGACTCGGCCCACATTCCCCACGCCAGCGAGGTCGCGCTGAGGTCGTGCGCCCGGCGGAATCCGGCGAGCGCGTCGAGAAACGCGTTGGCCGCGGCGTAGGCACCCTGCCCGGGGCCTCCGAAGGTGGTGGCTCCCGACGAGAACACGATGAAGGCCCGCAGGTCCAGCTGCCTGGTCAACGTGTGCAGGTGCCACGCACCGCACACCTTGGGGCGCAGCACCCGATCGATCTGGTCCATGCTCAGCGACTCGACCAACCCGTCGTCCACCACACCCGCGGTGTGCACCACCCCGGCCAGCGGGCGGTCTGCCGGAATGTCGTCGAGTACCCGGGCGACGGCGGCGGCGTCGGCCACGTCGCACGCGGCGAAGGTGACCTCCGCGCCCAGCTCGGTGAGGTCGGCGGCCAGTTCCCCGGCTCCCTCGGCCTGCCTCCCGCGCCTGGACAGCAGCACCAGGTGCCGCACCCCGTGAGTCTCGGCCAGGTGCCGTGCCACGATCCGGCCGAGACCACCGGAGGCACCGGTGATCAGCACGGTCTCGTGGTCACCGAACCCGAACCCGGGTTCGGCAGCAGGCTCGACCCGCACCAGCCGGGGCGCGAACAGCCTGCCTGCACGGATCGCGAGCTGCGGTTCGCCGCTGCGCATGGCGGCCGGGAGCAGGCTGACGTCGGAGGTATCGTCCTCGATGTCGACCAGGACGATCCGGTCCGGATGCTCCGACTGGGCGCTGCGCAGCAACCCCCAGACCGACGCGGCGGGCAGGTCCGGTTCGGCCGAGGGGTCGACGGGCATCGCGCGCCGGGTCACTACGACGAGACGGGTGTCCGCGAACCTGTCGTCGTGCAGCCAGGACTGTGCGGTGTCGAGCAGGCTCGACAGCGTGCCGCTCACCGCGGCGGGAATGTCCTCACCGGCCACTGCGGGCACGGTGGTGACGACGAACTCGGGTGGCTCGGCCGAGCCGTCCGCCACGGCCTCGGCCAGCGCGCGGGGCGTCGGGAACACGCCGCTGTGCTCGCCGCTGTCCAACCACGGAGCCCAGTCCCAGCAATCCGCGCCGACAAGCGCGATCCGGCAGTGCTCACCGGACGGTAGCGGCTGCTCCGGCCAGTCGAGCCGGAACAGCGAGTTCCTCGATACGCGCCCGGCGCCGCCGAGCTGATCGGCCGAGACCGGCCGCATGACGAGGGCCTCGACCGAGGCCACCGGCACGCCCGCCGCGTCGGAGATCTCCACGGCGACCGCGTTCTCGCCCGCCGGAGTGAGGCGGACCCGGACCGCCGTGGCACCCGAGGCGTCGTAGGTCACCCCGCTCCAGCTGAACGCCACGCTCCCACCGGAGCCGGATTCGTCGGGGCCGCTGAACACCGACCCCAGCCCCATACCGTGCAATGCCGCGTCGAGCAGGGCGGGGTGCAGACCGTAGTGTCCCGCGTCCACCGTCTCGCTCTCGGGCAGCCGGACCTCGGCCAGGATCTCCCCGTCGTGCTCCCAGGCCGCACGCAGACCGCGGAAAGCCGGTCCGTAGTCGATACCCGAGTCGGCCAACCGCTGGTAGAGGTCCTCCGCGGGCAGCGGGGTGGCGCCGTGCGGCGGCCACGGCCCGGCCAGCCCTGTCCGAGCCGGTCCTCTCTCCGGGTTCAGGATCCCGCCGGCGTGCCGGGTCCAGCTCTCCTCCTCCGCTCCGGCAGGCCGGGAGTGGATGCTCACCTCGAGGTCCTCGGTCACGGCGACCTGGAGGTCGTAGGCGGTGTCACCGTCGAGTACCAGCGGTGTTTCCAGTGTCAGCTCGTCGAGCCGGTCGCAGCCGAGGTCGCGGCCCGCGCGCAGCGCGAGCTCCACGAAGACGGAACCAGGAACGATCACGGTGCCGAGCACGGAATGGCCAGTGAGCCAGGGTTGGGCCGTGGCCGACAGCGAGCCGGTCAGCAGCAGGCCGGTCCCGGCCGCGGGATGCACGGTGGCGCCGAGCAACGGGTGGCCCGCGGCGATCTGCCCGAGCCCGGCGGGATCTCCCGCGCGGCCGGTCGACCGCGGCCAGAACCGGGTGTGCTGAAAGGCGTAGGTGGGCAACGAGACGGCGGGACGGTCGGTTCCGGGCAGGACGGTCTTCCAGTCGATGTGGACACCGCGCACGTGTGCCTCACCCAGCGAACGCAAGAACCGATCCAAACCACCCTCACCCC
>NZ_VCEK01000007.1:0-68699 GCF_005862235.1 Saccharomonospora piscinae
GCGCCGATGGTACTGCACCCGAAGGGGTGTGGGAGAGTAGGACACCGCCGAACAACAACACACCGAGGCCCGTCAGGACACGCTCCTGGCGGGCCTCGGTTTTTTGTGTCGTCATCAGGGCAGCAGCCCGGCGGCGACCGTCGCGCCCAGCTCCCAGCAGGCATCGAGGTCGGCCTTGCTCGGTTGGCCGTTCACGGTGAGCGGCGATGCGACCCGCTGCCAGCCGAGGCCCGACACCACGTTGTCGATCGCTCGCGTGGCGCCCTCGGTGCCCTCGTTGCCGTGGACGTAGTAGCCGTACGGAAGTGTGCGGGTCGCGTCCTGGCAGGGGTAGTAGATCGTGTCGAAGAAATGCTTCAACGCACCCGACATGTACCCGAGGTTCGCGGGAGTGCCGAGCAGGATGCCGTCGGCCGCGAGGACGTCGGAGGCGGTGGCGGACAGTGCGGGCTCACGGACGACCTCGACGCCGGCGAGTTCGGGGTCGTTGGCACCCGAGACGACGGCGTCGAGCATCGCGGCGAGGTGCGGTGAGGGCGTGTGATGGACGATCAGTAACCGGGACACGGACGTCGAGCGTGCCCGGACGCGGTGGCCCACGCAAGCGGGCTGTGGGCAAGCCCGCGGGGGCTTGCCCACAGCCGTTCAGCGAGCCGCGAGCAGGCTCGTGACGTCCTCGTGCAGGGCGGTGAGGGTGGCCCGGGCCGCGTCGCGAGCCCGCGCGAGATCATCGGGCTCGGGGGCGGCCGCGGTGACCTCCAGATAGGCCTTGACCTTCGGTTCCGTCCCGGACAGCCGGACGATGACCCGCACCCCTTCCCCGCTGAGAAGCAGGGCGTCGGCCTCCGGCAGTTCCTCGGCGCTCACGGCGACGCCCGCGAGCTCGGCGGGGGGCTGGGAGCGCAGGCGCCGCATCACCACTTCGCGCTCGGCGAGGTCGGTGAAGCGGGGTGCCACCTGCCCGGTGACGGAGATGCCGTGCCGCAGGGCCAGCTCGTCGAGCAGGGCGTGCAGAGTCCGGCCCTCGCTCTTGGCGGTCGCGGCCACGTCGGCGGCGAACACCGTCGCGGCGATGCCGTCCTTGTCCTTGACGAAGTCCGGGTTCACACAGATGCCGAGCGCTTCCTCGTAGGCGTAGACGAGCCGGTCTCCCGCGCGCATCAGCCACTTGAAGCCCGTGAGCGTCCTGGCATGGCGCGCACCGTGGGCGGTCGCGACGCGGTCGAGCATCGACGAGGACACGATCGTCGTGGCGACCAGCGGGTCCTCGACCTCCGTGCGGGAGAGCAGGTGGTCGGCGAGCACGACTCCGGCCTCGTCGCCGGTCAGCATCCGCCAGCGGCCGTCGGCGGCGCGTGCTCCGACGGCACACCGGTCGGCGTCGGGGTCGAGGGCCACCGCGAGGTCGGCGTCGATCTCGTCGGCGAGGGCGAGCAACCGGTCGGTGGCGCCCGGTTCCTCGGGATTGGGGAAGGCCACGGTCGGAAAGCCGGGGTCCGGTTCGGACTGGGTCGGGACGAGGTGGACGTCGGTGAAGCCCGCGCGGCGCAGTGCCTCGACCACCACGGTGCCACCCACGCCGTGCAGCGGGGTCACCGCGATGCGCAGGTCACGCGCCGGGCCGGTCGCGAGCGAGGCGACGCGGTCGAGATAGCCGTCGAGCACGTCGTCGCCCGCGCTGCGCGCGCCCGCACCGCGCGGTACCGCCCTGGCGGCGGGGGCCGCCGCGATCTCCCGTTCGATCTCCGTGTCGGCGGGGGGCACGATCTGGATGCCGGTGTGGTCGAACACCTTGTAGCCGTTGTCCGCGGGCGGGTTGTGGGAGGCGGTGATCTGGACTCCCGCGCACGCGCCCAGCCGCAGGGTGGCATAGGCCAGCACCGGTGTGGGCAGCGGTGCCGGCAGGACCCGGACGTCGAATCCGGCGCCGTCGAGCACCGCCGCGGTCGCCGAGGCGAACCGCTCGGAGCCGTGCCGGGCGTCCCTGCCGACGACGACTGTGCCTCCGGGACGGGTCGTCGCGAGCCACGCCGCCAGCCCGGCGGTGGTACGAACCACGACGGCGGTGTTCATGCCGTTCGGTCCGGCCCGGACGGGTCCTCGCAGTCCCGCGGTGCCGAAGGTGAGCGTGCCTGTCATGCGATCGTCGAGGTCGGACAGTGCCTCCGGGTCCCCCGCCATCGCGCGTGCCAGCAGGTTCTGCAGTTCGGCGCGAGTCTCGTCGTCGAGGTCGTCGGCGATCCAGCGGTAGGCGGTGTCCCGGAGCCCGGGGGTGAGCCGGGGCGGTGTCTGCTGCATCACGACATAGTGGCAAGACACTGCGTGGCGACCGTGCGCGACCCCGGGGTGTGCCGCGGTGGGTCTTTCCCGGGAATGGCGCATGGTGCAGGAAGCATGGTGCGGAACTGTGGCGTCACGACAGTCTCCGGCCCCGCTTTTTGTGCCGCGGAGACGGAAGTCGCGCAGTGTCACGCCAGGTCGAGCCCGTGGCACACGGTCGGGTTATTGTCCCGGCGTCAATTCTTCGGGACATTCAATGTCGGGCACCGTTGGGTGTGCTGTTCTTTCTCTCCCGCGATGGCGGCCGTGTGCCGCGCGAAAGGAACCGACCATGCCGATATCCCGTGAGGTCACCGACGTCCCGATCGCGACCGGGACGGCCACCACGTCCAAGTGATCGGGTGTCAGGCCCGCGCCACGAGGTCCCGGAGCAGTCCGCCCATCCGCTCGGCGGAGACGCGACCCGCCTTGAGGACCTCCTCGTGGTTCAGGGGTTCGCCGGTGATGCCCGCGGCGAGGTTGGTGACGAGGGAGAGCCCGAAGACCTCGGCACCCTCGGCGCGGGTGGCGATGGCCTCCAGGACCGTCGACATGCCCACGAGGTCCGCGCCGAGCGTGCGCAGCATGCGGATCTCGGCCGGGGTCTCGAAGTGCGGGCCCGGCAGCCCGGCGTACACGCCGTCGGTCAGCGTCGGGTCGATCTCCCTGGCGAGCGAGCGCAGCCGGTGCGAGTACAGGTCGACGAGGTCGACGAAGTTCGCGCCGGTGATGGGGGAGGTGGCGGTCATGTTGAGGTGGTCGGAGATCAGCACCGGCTGCCCGACCTCGAACCCGTCCCGCAGGCCGCCCGCGGCGTTGGTCAGCAGCACGCTGCGGGCGCCCGCGGCGGTCGCGGTGCGCACGCCGTGGACGACCCTGGCCACGCCCTTGCCCTCGTAGAGGTGGGTGCGGCCTAGCAGGACGAGCACTCGCTTGCCGCCGACCCGCAGGAACCGCGCGGTGCTGCCGTGCCCGACCGCGCTCGGCGTCTCGAAGCCCGGCAGCTCGCCGAGAGGGATCTCGACCTCCGGTTCGCCGATCACGTCCGCCGCGGGGCGCCAGCCGGAGCCGAGCACCACGGCCACGTCGAACGCCTCGACGCCTGCGCGGTCGGTGAGCACGGTGGCCGCCGCGGCGGCAAGGTCACGGGGTTGCGCGTCACTGCTGGAGTTCACGGTCGGCAAGCTTAGAGCCCGGGGACTCTGCTTTCACCACCCGGATGAGCAGGTAGGCCAGCAGGCCGAACGGCGACAGCAGGATCGTGAGTACGAGAACGGGCGCGACGAGCAGGTGGGGCACGCCCCGGGCGCGGGCGTCGTGGTGAATCCAGCGACCGACGAACAGGTCGAACGCGATGAGGTGGGCCCAGATCGCGGCGGCGCCCTCGGGTGTCGCGAGGAACGCGCGCAGCGTCTCCAGGTCCGGGCGGCTCACGACCTCCCACAGCCGGCCGAACTCCGGCACGGCGAGCAGCACGTACACGGCCAGCGGTGCGGTGGCGGACCAGGGGGAGCGCAGCAGCCTTCCGGTCCACGACCAGCCGGGTGCGACGATCATCAGCGCCCAGAACGGGACCGCGAGCAGGAACGTGATGTCGAACAGCCACGTGGTCATCGCGCTCACCCTCGGCCCGCGTCGGTGACCGCGAGCTCCCGGGCGTCGCCCGGTTCCGGGTGTCCGGGCGCTGTCGCGCGGTGGCGCAGGGCCCACGCCGTCCCGGCCGCGCAGACGGCGCCGAGTGCGGCGACGGCGGCCCAGGTGAGCGTGTCGGGACGCACGAGCGGCTGGCCCCGCAACGCCTGCCAGGTCACGAGCACGACGGCCCCGGCGTAGGCCGCGCCACCCACGAGCACCAGCCGGGTGCGCACGACGTCGTCGCGCAGGCGGGGCCAGTGTCGCGCCGCGAGCCCGATCGCCATGACGAGCAGCGGCAGTGCCTGGAGCGCGTGCATCCCGACGAAGTGCGGGATGCGCAGATCGCCGCCCGTGGTGCTCCAGCCGGTGATCGGCATGCCGGCTCCGCCGTCGGGCACGCCCACGCTGTGAGCGCCGATGACGCCCTCGAACCCGCCGGTGTCCAGGGTCCGCCGCTGGCTCTCCGTCGGATTCGTCATCAGCCCGCCGAGGGCGAGTCCGGCGAGCGAGATCAGCGTCCCGAGGCGCACGGCCCAGCGGGCGGCCGGGTCCGCGATCGGGGTGCGCAGCAGGAGGACGGTCAGCACGAGCGTGCCCGTCCACACGGCCGCGATGCTGATGCCCATGACGGCGAACAGCGTGCTGTTCAGCGGAGTCGAGACGTTGAAGTGGCTGCTCGTGCCCCGGATCACCTGCACGACGATGATCGCGTACTCGACGCCGAAGACGGCGACGATGGCGGTGGAGATCCGGTGGGCGAGCCGCAGCCGCGTGCGCAGCAGGGACACCAGCCAGGCCCAGGTCAGCGAGTAGGCCGCGATCGAGACGGCGAACTTGAACGGTTTCAGCCAGGCCGGTGCGCCGGTGATGGTGCGGTCGTCCAGGGCGAGCCCGACGGCCGAGCCCGCCGCGAGCACGATCATGACTCCGGCGCAGGCGAGCATCGGGTGGTGCCAACCGCGGTAACTCTCGGGTCTCATGCCAACTCCTGCGGATAGTGGATAGCGACACTCTCTAAAATGAGAAGTTAGACTATCCATCTTGAGAATGTCCACAGGAAGGCGGGCCGAGATGCGGATGGCGGAACTCAGCAGGACCTCGGGGGTGCCGGTCGCGACCGTCAAGTACTACCTGCGGGAAGGGCTGCTGCACCCCGGCGAGCGCACGAACCGCAACCAGGCGCGCTACGACGACACCCACGTGCGCCGCCTCCGGCTGGTGCGCGCGCTGCTCGACGTCGGAAAGCTGTCGATCTCGACCGTCCGCGAGGTCCTCGCCGCCATCGACTCCGCCGACACGTCGCTGCACGACATCCTGGGCGTGACCCAGCACGGGCTGCCGGTGGCCGGCACCGAGGTCCCGGACGACGAGGCACGCGACTGGGCGCGGGAGCGGGTGGACTCGCTGCTCGACGAGCGGGGCTGGCGCTGCGACCACGACTCGGCCGTCACCGAATCACTCGTGGGAGTGATGGCCACACTGCACACGCTCGGCCACACCGGTGTCGCGTCGATGGTGGACCGCTACGCCGACGCCGCCCAGCGCATCGCCGAGGACGACGTGCGCCACGTCGCCGGGCTCGCGGCGAAGGAGGACGTGGTCGAGACGGCGGTGGTCGGCACCGTGCTCGGCGACGCGCTGCTGGCCTCGCTGCGCAGGATCGCGCAGGCGGAGGTCTCCGGCCGGTTGCTCGGCTCCGCCGGAGAGCCGGTCAGCCCGCCAGAATCCGCGTGAGCGCGAAACCGAGGGCGGCGGTGAGGACGAAGACCACGCAGGCCACAGCCAGCAGGACACCCCGGCGTTGCGAGACGGCGCCTGCCAGCCCGGCGATCAGGTCCTGGCCCTGCCGGGGCAGCCAGGCAGGCCCCGGCGCTGCCGGTGCCGCGCGGCCGGAAGGCCGGGGCGAGGATCTGGCCGGCCGGTCCGGTGCGGCCGGAGTCGCGGGGGAGGCCGGAGGCCCGGTCCCGAACGGCAACGGCCCCGGGTCGTCGGCGAGCGCCCCCTCGGCGGGAGCGCCGCCGGAGCCGCTCGCGGGGACGTCGCCGTTTGGCTCCGCCAGCGCGGGAACGCGGGGGATGACCCGCGTGACGCTGGCGTCGTCGCGCGCCCGGCCGGTGTCGCTCTCCTGGAACAACTCGCCGGGAAACAGCGTGTGCCGGGGCTGGGCCAGCAGGGGATAGAGCCTGCGCCGCACCTCCGACAGCGACATGCGGTCGGAGGGCTTCTTCATCATCAACCCGCGCACCACCGGTGCCAGCGGGCCGGGCGCGGGGCGGGGCACGTCGCCCTGCACCACGCTGACGACCGTCTCCAGCGGGTCGCCGTCGGCGTCGTACGGCGGCCTGCCCTCGGTGGCCGCGAACAGGGTCGCGCCGAGCCCCCAGAGGTCGGCGGTGTAAGTGACGGGGCCGCCGGTGGCGACCTCGGGCGCGATGAAGGCGGGCGAGCCGAGCATCACGCCCGTGTGGGTCAGCGTCGCCTCGGAGACGTTGCGCGCGATGCCGAAGTCGGTGAGTTTGATGCGGCCGTCGGCCGAGATGAGCACGTTGCCGGGCTTGACGTCGCGATGGGTGATGCCCGCCGCGTGTGCGGCTTCGAGCGCGGCGGCCACGGCCTCGCCCATCGCGGCGGCCTGGGGGACCGTGAGCCGGGGCATCGAACTCAGCAGCCCCGCGAGGCTGCGCGACGGCAGCAGCTCCATCACGACGTAGGGATCGCCGTGCTCCCGGACGACGTCGTGCAGGATCACCACGTTGGGGTGGGACAGCACCGCGATGGCTCTGGCCTCGCGCAGGGTCCGTTCCCGCAGTTCGGTGACCCGCGCGGGCGGCACGCCGTGGGGCATGCGGACCTCCTTCACCGCGACGGGGCGGTGCAGGAACTCGTCGTAGGCCGACCACACGGTGCCCATGGACCCGGAGCCGAGCACGGAGCGCAGCCGGTAGCGGCCTGCCACGAGCCGTCGGTCGGTGGGGGGATCGGGAGGAGCGGGCACGCGCCCCATTGTGCCGAGCCCGCGTGGCCCCGGCCGCCCGACCGTCGGAGTTAACGGCGATTAACCTCACATTCCGGGGCTGGTGGCCCCGCCTACCATGACTAGGTATGAGCAACGGTGCCGAACCCGCCACCGCCGTCGACGCCGACACCGGACCGGCGCTGGGCGCCGAGTTCGACACGCCGGATCGGCAGGACTGGGAACGACTGGTCGACAGGGTGCTCGAACGCACCGGACGCGGCCGGGACAGCCTGGTGACCACGACCGACGACGGCATCCACCTCCACCCGCTCTACACAGCGAACGACACCGACGACGGCACCGGCCCGCCGACCGGGGTCCCCGGGCTCCCGCCGTTCGTGCGCGGCGCGCGTCCCGACGGTGCCGTGCTCGCGGGCTGGGACGTGCGTGCCCGGCACGACGGTCGCGACCCGGGGGCCGTCAACGAGGCCGTGCTCGCCGACCTGGACGGTGGCGTGACGTCGCTCTGGCTCCGGCTGGGAGAAGACGGGCTGCCGGTGTCCGCCCTCGGCGAGGCGTTGCGGGAGGTCCGGCTCGACCTCGCCCCTGTGGTGCTCGACGCGGGAGCGGACTATGAGGCCGCCGGGCGGGCACTGCTCGCCGCCCACCGCGCACAGGGAGTGCCCGACACCGAGGTGGCCGGCAACCTCGGCGCCGACCCGATCGGGCTGCGGGCCCGCGCGGGAGGGGACGGCAAAACGGGCGACGTGGCCGCTGCCGCGGCCCTCACGGCCGAGCTGGCCCGGCGCCATCCCCGCCTCGCCACGCTGGTCGCCGACGGACTGCCCTATCACGGTGCGGGCGGATCGGACGCCCAGGAGATCGGCGCGGCCGTCGCGACCGCGGTGGCCTACCTGCGGGCCCTGGCCGACGCGGGTCTCGACGTCGCCGACGCCGCCGCGCGCATCGAGTTCCGCCTGGCGGCCACCACCGACCAGTTCGGCACCATCGCCAAGTTCCGCGCGGCCCGGCGGGTGTGGGCGCGGGTCACCGAGGCGAGCGGCGCACCGGAGGCCGCGATGCGGCAACACGCCGTGACCTCGCCAGCCATGCTGACGCGCCGGGACCCCGAGGTGAACCTGCTGCGCACCACCGTCGCGTGTTTCGCGGCCGGAACCGGTGGCGCCGACGCCGTGACCGTGCTGCCGTTCGACTCCGCGCTCGGGGACCTCGGGCAGCCCGACCGGTTCTCCCGCAGGCTCGCCCGCAACACGCAGGCCATCCTGCTGGAGGAGAGCAGGCTCGCCGCGGTGATCGACCCCGCAGGCGGCTCCTGGTACGTCGAGGCGCGCACCGACGCGCTCGCGCACGCGGCGTGGGACGAGTTCACCGCCATCGAGCGGGCGGGCGGCATCGAGGCCGAGCTGGAGTCGGGTGCGCTGGCCGGGCGGCTGGCTCACACGCGGCGGGCCCGCGCGCACCGCATCGCCACCCGGCAGGACGTGATCACCGGGGTCAGCGAGTACCCCAACCTCGCGGAGCCGCCGTCCTCCCGGCCCCACCCCCCGGAGCAGGCCACGGCGGGCGGCCTGCCGACGGTGCGCTACGCCGAGGACTTCGAGCGGCTGCGGGACCGTTCCGACGCGCACCTCGCGCGCCACGGCAGCAGGCCCGCGGTCTTCCTCGCCACGCTCGGCCCCCTCGCCCAGCACACCGCCCGCACCGGTTTCGCGACCAACCTGTTCCAGGCAGGCGGCATCGAGCCCGTCGAGCCCGGCGGGGCTGGCGGGGCTGGCGGGGCTCGCGGCGCGGAGGCCACCACCGCCGAGCTGGTCGATGCGTTCACCGCCAGCGGTACCACCGTCGCCTGCCTCTGCGGCAGCGACACCGCCTACGCGGAGTCCGCCGACGAGGTGGCGAGCGCGCTACGGGACGCGGGCGCCACCTCGGTGCTGCTCGCGGGGCGCCCCGGCACCGCCGACTCCACCGCCGTCACCGGCCACGTGT
This sequence comes from Saccharomonospora piscinae, assembly GCF_005862235.1. Taxonomy (GTDB): domain Bacteria; phylum Actinomycetota; class Actinomycetes; order Mycobacteriales; family Pseudonocardiaceae; genus Saccharomonospora; species Saccharomonospora piscinae. The sequence goes on from NZ_VCEK01000007.1 coordinate 8,918, forward strand.
ACACCGGGTGCGACGCGCTCGCCGTCCTCACCGGCATCCTCGACACCCTGGGAGTCGCCCCATGAGCATCCCCGACTTCAGTGACCTCCCGCTGGGCACCGGTGCGGGCAGCGGCGCGGGACGGCGGGAGTGGGAGGCGGCGGTGCGCGCGGCCACCGGCAAGGACACCGACGCCCTCACCTGGGAGACCCCCGAGGGCATCGGGGTCAAGCCGCTGTACACGGCGGAGGACCTCGCCGGGCTGGACTTCCTGGAAACCTACCCCGGCATCGCGCCCTACCTGCGCGGTCCGTATCCCACGATGTACACCACGCGGCCCTGGACCATCCGCCAGTACGCCGGGTTCTCCACCGCGGAGGAGTCGAACGCCTTCTACCGGCGCAACCTCGCGGCCGGGCAGAAGGGCCTGTCCGTGGCCTTCGACCTCGCCACCCACCGGGGCTACGACTCCGACCATCCCCGCGTCGCGGGCGACGTCGGCATGGCGGGCGTGGCGATCGACTCGATCTACGACATGCGGCAGCTCTTCGACGGCATCCCGCTGGACCGCATGAGCGTGTCGATGACCATGAACGGCGCGGTGCTGCCGGTGCTGGCGTTGTACGTGGTGGCCGCCGAGGAGCAGGGCGTCGCCCCCGAACAGCTGTCCGGGACCATCCAGAACGACATCCTCAAGGAGTTCATGGTCCGCAACACCTACATCTACCCGCCGCAGCCGTCGATGCGGATCATCTCCGACATCTTCGCGCACACGTCGCGGCACATGCCGAAGTTCAACTCCATCTCCATCTCCGGCTACCACATGCAGGAGGCCGGAGCCACCGCCGACCTTGAACTGGCCTACACCCTCGCCGACGGCGTGGAGTACCTCCGCGCCGGTCGCTCCGCCGGGCTGGACATCGACGCCTTCGCGCCCAGGCTGTCGTTCTTCTGGGCCATCGGGATGAACTTCTTCATGGAGGTCGCCAAGCTGCGGGCGGCGAGGCTGCTGTGGGCCAAGCTCGTGAAGCGGTTCGGGCCGCGCAACGACAAGTCGCTGAGCCTGCGCACCCACTGCCAGACCTCCGGGTGGTCGCTGACCGCGCAGGACGTCTACAACAACGTGGTGCGCACCTGTGTGGAGGCCATGGCCGCCACCCAGGGGCACACGCAGTCGCTGCACACCAACGCCCTCGACGAGGCGCTGGCCCTGCCCACCGACACCAGCGCCCGGATCGCCCGCAACACGCAGCTGCTGCTCCAGCAGGAGTCCGGCACCACCCGCGTCATCGACCCGTGGGGCGGCAGCGCCTACGTCGAGCGCCTGACCCACGAGCTGGCACGGCGGGCGTGGAGCCACCTGGAGGAGGTCGAGAGCGCGGGCGGGATGGCGAAGGCCATCGACGCCGGGATACCCAAGCTGCGCATCGAGGAGGCCGCCGCCCGCACGCAGGCCCGCATCGACTCGGGCAGGCAGCCGGTGATCGGGGTCAACAAGTACCGCGTCGGTGCCGAGGACGACACCGAGCTCGACGTCCTGAAGATCGACAACGCGGGGGTGCGGGCGCAGCAGCTGGAGAAGCTGCGCAGGCTGCGTGCGGAACGCGACGACGACGCCACGTGGGACGCGCTGCGCAGGCTCACCGCCGGGGCGGCCAGCGACGGCAACCTGCTCGCGCTGGCCGTCGACGCCGCCAGGGCCAAGGCCACCGTCGGCGAGATCTCCCAGGCGCTGGAGGCGCTCTGGGGCAGGCACTCCGGGCAGATCCGTACCATCTCGGGCGTGTACCGCGACGAGGTCGGCAAGTCCGAGGGCGTGACGGCCGCACGCCGCCGTGTCGAGGAGTTCGCCGAGAACGAGGGGCGCAGGCCCCGCATCCTCGTGGCCAAGATGGGCCAGGACGGACACGACCGGGGCCAGAAGGTGATCGCCACCGCGTTCGCCGACCTCGGCTTCGATGTCGACGTCGGGCCCCTGTTCTCCACCCCCGCCGAGGTCGCGCGGCAGGCCGTCGAGTCCGACGTCCACGTCGTCGGCGTGTCCTCGCTGGCGGCGGGCCACCTGTCCCTGGTGCCCGCGCTACGGGACGAGCTGGCCGCGCTGGGCCGCGACGACATCGTCATCGTGTGCGGTGGTGTCATCCCGCCGCAGGACTACGACGCGCTGACGGCCGCGGGGGCAGCGGCGATCTTCGGCCCGGGAACGGTGATCGCCGACTCCGCGATCACCCTGCTCGACCGCCTCGACACGCGGCACGCGCCGAAGGCGTAGCCGTGGCCCGCGTTCTCGACGTCGCCGAGTACACCCGTGGTGTGCTCGCGGGTGACCGCGCCGTGCTGGCCAGGGCGATCACGCTCGTGGAGTCGCAGCGCTCCGATCACCGCGAGCTGGCGCAACGGCTGCTCGTCGACCTGCTGCCCCGCGCGGGCGGCGCCGTGCGGGTCGGCATCACCGGCGTTCCCGGCGTCGGCAAGTCCACCTTCATCGACCAGCTCGGCACCCAGCTCACCACCGCGGGCCACCGCGTCGCCGTGCTGGCCGTGGACCCGTCGTCCACCCGCACCGGCGGCAGCATCCTCGGGGACAAGACCCGCATGGCCCGGCTCGCCGTCGACCCCGCCGCGTTCGTCCGCCCGTCGCCCACGTCGGGCACGCTCGGCGGTGTCGCGCGAGCCACCCGCGAGACCATCGTGCTCATGGAGGCGGCGGGCTACGACGTGGTGCTGGTCGAGACCGTCGGCGTCGGCCAGTCGGAGGTCACCGTCGCGGAGATGGTCGACTCGTTCCTGTTCCTCACCCTCGCCCGCACCGGCGACCAGCTGCAGGGCATCAAGAAGGGCGTGCTCGAACTCGCCGACGTCATCGCCGTCAACAAGGCCGACGGTGACCACGAGCGCGAGGCGCGGGCGGCGGCGAGGGAACTGTCCGGAGCGTTGCGGATGCTCTACGGACCCGACGCGGCGTGGACGCCGCCCGTGCTGACGTGCAGCGGGCTGACCGGCGCCGGGCTCGACAGCGTGTGGCAGCAGCTCGAACGGCACCGGCGGCAGCAGGTCGAGACCGGGGAGCTGGAACACCGCCGTGGGCGGCAGCAGGTGGAGTGGACCTGGGCCATGGTGCGGGACCAGTTGCTCGACCGCCTCGCCGCGGACCCCGCCGTGCGCGAGATCGTCGACGACGTCGAGCGCGAGGTGCGCGAGGGGCGCAGCACCCCGACGCTGGCCGCGGGACGCATCCTGCGGGCGTTCGGCGCCGAGCCCCCGCGTGGCGGCTGACGCGGACCCGCCTCAACGGGCACACTGTGCGGCGTGCGTGTTCTGGCCGTTCTGCTGAGTGTGCTCACCGTCCTGCTCGTCGTCCCCACCGCCGCTGCCGGCGCTGCCAGCGCTGCCGCCGTACCGGCCGCCGCTGCTGGCGCGCAGCCCGTGCCCGTGCTGGCACAGGACGACACGACCGGGGAGACCGGCACGCCGTCGTCCACCGAAGAGGGACCCGAACTCGACCCGCAAACCGAGGCCGAGGCCGCGAAGAACCAAAGCAAGATCGTGGTCGGGGTGATCGCGGCGGTGCTGCTCGGGCTGGTGCTGTGGGGCCGTTACGTCCGCAAGAAGAACGCCAACGGTTAGCGCGGTCAGCGCGGAGTACAGCGTGACCGAACGATGCGTCACCGTTTAGCGCAAACGGGCTACCTTCTGTCTCTCCATTAGGACATCCGGGTTACGCCTACGCTGGTTGGTGTCAGACTGAGAGCAAATGCGGACGGCAATGATCTACCAGCGGACGACAGAGGTGTGTAACACCGCCGCGCTGGTTGCGTGCGGAGGTGCGGCGTGACCGTTCTCGACTCGCGACCCGAGCTGCCGGGTGAATCCGACCCGGCTGCGACGGCCGAAGCCCTGCTGGCCTCGTCGGGCGTGGCCACCATCGGTGATGTGGGACAGGGACGCGGACCCGGCTGGCTCGACGCCTGGCTGGCCGACCATGCGGGCGACGTCGTGTCGTGGCGTCGGCACATCCACGCCCACCCGGAGCTCGCGCGGCGTGAGTACGGCACGACCGAGCTCGTCACCCGACTGCTCTCGTCGGCCGGGCTGCGGCCGACGGTGCTGCCCGGCGGCACCGGGGTCGTGTGCGACGTCGGGAGCGGGCCGCGCTGCGTCGCCCTGCGAGCCGACCTGGACGCGCTGCCCCTCACCGAGGCCACGGGACTGCCCTTCGCGTCGACCGTGGACGGCGTGGCCCACGCCTGCGGTCACGACGTGCACACGGCCGTGCTGCTCGGGGCGGGCCTCGCGCTGGCCGCCGCCGACGAGCTTCCCGGCCGGGTGCGGTTGATCTTCCAGCCCGCCGAGGAGGTCATGCCCGGCGGCGCGCTCGACGCCATCGACGCGGGCGTGCTCGACGGGGTGGAGCGCATCTTCGGCCTGCACTGCGACCCGCGCCTTCCGGTCGGGACCCTGGGCACGCGGCTGGGCGCGCTGACCTCGGCCGCCGACCTCGTCGAGCTGACGCTGACCTCGCCGGGTGGACACACCTCCCGGCCGCATCTGACCGCCGACCTCGTCCACGCACTCGGCACCGTGATCACGTCACTGCCCGCCGTGCTGTCGCGGCGGGTGGACCCCCGCTCGGGCACGGTGCTCGTCTGGGGCGCCGTGCACGCGGGCGAGGCCGCCAACGCCGTGCCGCAGGAGGGCACCCTGCGCGGCACCCTGCGCACCGCCGACCACGAGACCTGGACGACGTTGGAGCCGCTCGTGGAGTCGTCGGTGCGGGCGTTGCTGGCGCCCACCGGCGTTGGCTACGAGCTGAACTACCGGCGCGGTGTGCCGCCCGTGGTCAGCGAGCAGGAGAGCACCGTTCTGTTGCGTGCCGGCGTGGAGGCCGCGCTGGGCGCCGAGGCGCTGGCCGGGACCGAGCAGTCGTCCGGTGGCGAGGACTTCGGCTGGTACCTGGAACACGTGCCGGGCGCCTTCGCGAGGCTCGGGGTGTGGTCGGGCGAGGGGAAGTTGCGTGACCTCCACCAGCCGACCTTCGAGGCCGACGAGCGAGCCCTACTCTCCGGCATCCGGGTGATGGTCCACACGGCGCTGTCCAGCCTGGTGTGAACGACACCGTGTCCGCAGCCTGGGTAGCCGTGTCCGCAGGCTGCGTAGCCGTGTCCGCACCGTGCGAGGCGGACACGGCTACGGGAACTGCGGACACGAGTTATCCACAGGTTGGCTAGTTATCCACAGGTTGTGCACAGGCGGTGGCGCGACCACCCGGACGTCGTCAACCTGAGGGAATGCGGCAGAACTGGGGAGTACGCGGCGCCCTGCGGCGGCGTGACGCGGCGGCTGTACTGGGCGAACACGGGCTGCGCGTGGCCCTGCGAAGCGGGGCGCTGACGCAACCCTGGCGGGGTGTCGTCGTGCCCTCGGTCGAGTGGGGTGAGCTTCGGACGCGGGTGTCGGCAGCCGTGCTGTTCGTCGGCAGGCCGGTGGTGGTGTCCGGGCCGACCGCACTGGCCCTGTACGGCTGCGACGCCGTGTCGGAGGTCGGACCGGTGCACGTGACGGTGCCGTACTCGCGGTCGGCGCGCCCGCGGCCGGGTCTGGTGATGCATCAGAACCGGTTCGACCCCGCCGACGTCGTCGAACTCGAAGGGCTTCCCGTGTTCCCGCTGGAGGACGCGCTGGCGGAGTACCTGTGCGGCCGGGACACCCGGCGCGCGTTCGGCTGCCTGGACCAGGCGCTGGCACAGCTGTCAGGGCAGGCGCGGGAGGCGTTGCGCGACGCGGTGCGGGAGCGGCTCACCCTCCGCGACGACCCTCGGGGCGTGGGGCGGGCGCGCATGCTGGCCGACCTCGCCACGGGCCGCGCGGAGTCACCACCCGAGAGCTCGCTGCTGTTGCTCGTGGTCGAGGCCGGGCTGCCGGTCCCGACGGCGCAGTACCCGGTTCACACCATCGACGGACGGCTGCTGTACGTGCTCGACCTGGCGTGGGAGTACTGGCGGATCGCGCTGGAGTACGACGGCTACGCGGCTCACGAGCAGCGCGGCGAGCGCGACGCCGAGCGTGATCGTCGCCTGGCCGCGCGAGGTTGGCTCACCATCCGTGCCACGACCGAGGACCTGCGGGACCCGGCCCGGCTGCTGGCCGAGTTGCGAGAGGCGTTCGCCGAACGGTCACGCTGACCCGGCTACGGGAGCTGCGGATTCGGCTACGCGAGCTGCGGACCCGGCTACGCGAGCTGCGGACACGGCTACGCAGGCTGCGGACACGGCTACGCGAGCTGCGGATTCGGCTACGGGAGCTGCGGACTCGGCTACGCAGGCTGCGGACACGGCGTCAGGGGCCCAGGCGTTTGCACGGGCGGGTGCGTAGGTCGTCGACGTAGTCCGCCGGGGCGCCCGCCGCCTCGGCGGCGTCGGCGAGCACACCGAGGTAGCGCGCGGAGGGCAGCCCACCCTCGTAGGCGTCGAGTACGTACAGCCAGGCCAGCGCCGAGCCCTCCATGGTCTGCACCCGTAACCTGATCTTGGTGTGGAGCCCGAGCTCACCGCCCTCCCACTGGTCGAGCCGCGACTCGTCCAATGGGATGACGTCGTACAGAACCACGAACACCCGGGAGCCCGGGTCCTCGACGATGGTGGCGAGAGCTCCCTCCCAGTTGAGATCCTCACCGCCGAAGGTGAGTCGCCAGCCTTCCAGCCAGCCCGTGCCCGCCATCGGCGAGTGCGGGGCTCGCTCCGTCATCTGGGAGGGATCCATGTTGGACCCGTACGCGGCATAGAGGGGCACGGTCCCAGGGTAGCGACCACAGCGTCACCCGAGCGGATGCACTCCGCGTGTCCCCACATACAGTTGAGCGGCAGCGCCGTGACGAGGAGGGACTGAAAGTTGACCAAGATCGTGATCATGGGCGGCGGACCCGCCGGCTACGAGGCGGCCCTGGTCGCGGCGCAACACGACGCCGACGTCACCGTGGTGGAGCGGGACGGCCTCGGCGGCGCCTGCGTGCTGTACGACTGTGTGCCCTCGAAGACCTACATCGCGTCGTCGGGTGCCCGTGCGAGCGTGCAGGGCTTCGGTGAGCTGGGCATTCACGTGGACGAGCCGAGGGTGGACCTGCCGTCCGTCCACGGGCGGGTGCGGGGGCTGGCGCTCGCGCAGTCCGCGGACATCCGGGCGAGGGTTCAGCGGGAGGGGGTTCGCGTGGTCAGCGGTACCGCGCGGTTCCGCGACAGCGAGCCCGGCCTGGCCACGCACCGGATCGGCGTGACCCACCCGGAGACGGGTGAGGAGGAGATCCTCGATGCCGACGTGGTGCTGGTGGCCACGGGTGCGACGCCCCGGGTACTGCCGGGCGCCGTGCCGGACGGCGAGCGCGTTCTCGACTGGCGGCAGCTGTACGGCCTGCCGACGCTGCCGGACCACCTCGTGGTGGTGGGCTCGGGTGTCACGGGCGCGGAGTTCGCCTCGGCCTACACCGAGATGGGCGTCAAGGTGACGGTCGTGTCGAGCCGGGACCGGGTGCTGCCGCACGAGGACGCCGACGCGGCCGCGGTGCTGGAGGAGGTCTTCTCGAAGCGGGGCACCACCGTGGTCAAGCACGCCAGGGCCGACCGCGTGGAGCGCACCGCCGACGGCGTGGTGGTGCATCTCACCGACGGCAGGCGGATCGAGGGCAGCCACGCGCTGATGACGGTGGGGTCGGTACCCAACACCGATGACATCGGTCTCGACCGCGTGGGCCTGGAGCCGGGCCCGGGCGGCTTCGTCGGGGTCGACCGGGTGTCACGCACGAGTGCTCCCGGGGTGTACGCGGCCGGCGACTGCACGGGCGTGCTCATGCTGGCCTCGGTGGCGAGCATGCAGGGCCGGATCGCCATGTGGCACGCCCTCGGCGAGGGCGTGGCGCCGATCCGGTTGCGCACGGTGGCCGCGAACGTGTTCACCCATCCGGAGATCGCCACGGTGGGGGTCAGCCAGCAGGCCATCGACTCGGGCGAGGTGCCCGCCCGCACGATCATGCTGCCGCTGTCCACGAACGCGCGCGCGAAGATGGAGGGGGTGCGGCACGGCTTCGTGAAGCTGTTCTGCAGGCCGGCCACGGGTGTCGTGGTCGGGGGCGTCGTGGTGGCACCCAACGCGGGCGAGCTGGTACTGCCGATCGCGCTGGCCGTGCAGAACCAGCTGACGGTCGACAACCTCGCGCTCACCTTCTCGGTGTATCCGTCGCTGTCCGGCTCGATCACCGAGGCGGGGCGCCAGCTGATGCGGCACGACGACCTGGACTGACGCGCGGGCGAGATCGGTTCGCGGGCGGTTCGGCCCGGTGTGACACTGGTCGGGTCGGCTTCCTTCGCACGACGGATCTCACGGGAGCGTCCCATGACCGTACGCGACACGCCCTATCCCGACGGCACGCCCTGCTGGGTTGACCTCATGGTTGCCGACCCGCGCATGGCGATGGACTTCTACGGCGCCCTGTTCGGCTGGAACTTCGCCGACCAGGGTGATGAGGCGGGCAACTACCTGCTGTGCTCGATCGACGACTTCGTCGTGACCGGCGTGGGCGGGATGCCACCGGATCAGCCGTCCCCACCGGTCTGGACCACCTACCTCGCGACGTCCGATGTGGATGACACGGCGGCGAGGGTGCGCCAGGCCGGCGGCCAGCTGATGGTGGAGCCGATGGATGTGATGTCGGAGGGCCGGATGGCGATGGCGGCCGACCCGACGGGTGCGGTGTTCGGGTTGTGGCAGGCGGGGCGCACGATTGGTGCGCAGCTGACGGGTACGCCGTCGGCCCTGGTCTGGAACGAGTGCATGACCCGGGACTTCGCCACGGCGAAGGGGTTCTACACGGACGTCTTCGGCTACGCGGCGGAGGACATGTCGGACGAGCAGTTCACCTACGCCGCGCTGCTGGTGGGGGACCGCTACGTCGGTGGCGTGGGCGAGCTGCCCGCCGACGTGCCCGCCGACGTGCCGCCGCACTGGATGACGTACTTCGGCGTGGCGGACACGGACGCGGCGGTGGCGCGGGTCGGCGACCTGGGCGGCAGCGTCGTCACGGCGCCCTTCGACACGCCCTACGGGCGGATGGCGGCGGTCGCCGACAACCAGGGCGTCGCGTTCTCCGTGATCGCCGTGACGGCGGTTCCCGACTCGCCGGAGTGACGACGAGCCGGGAACCCACCGGTGGGGCGTCAGCCCTCGACTAGCCCTCGTCTTCGACCCAGTCGAACGTGCGGGTCACGGCCTTCTTCCAGTTGCGGTACTCGCGTGCGCGCCGGGACTCGTCCATGCTCGGTTCCCAGCGCTTGTCCTCGGCCCAGTTGTTGCGAATGTCGTCCTCGCTCTCCCAGAAGCCGACTGCGAGACCCGCGGCGTAGGCCGCGCCGAGCGCGGTGGTCTCGTTGACCTTCGGCCGGATCACCGACACACCGAGGATGTCGGCCTGGAACTGCATGAGCAGGTCGTTGACGACCATCCCGCCGTCCACTTTGAGGGTCTTCAACGGAACCCCGGAGTCGGCGTTCATGGCGTCGATGACCTCGCGGGTCTGGAAGGCCGTGGCCTCCAGCACCGCGCGGGCGAGGTGTCCTTTGTTGACGTAGCGCGTCAGCCCCACGATGGCGCCCCGTGCGTCCGAGCGCCAGTACGGTGCGAACAGGCCGGAGAAGGCGGGCACGAAGTACGCCCCGCCGTTGTCGTCCACTGTGCGCGCGTAGTCCTCGATCTCGGCCGCGGACGTGATCATGTTGAGGTTGTCGCGCAACCACTGCACCAGTGACCCGGTGACGGCGATGGCGCCTTCCAATGCGTACACCGCGTCGTTGGAGCCGATCTTGTAGCAGACGGTCGTGAGCAGGCCGTTCTGCGACATGACCTTGTCGGTGCCCGTGTTGAGCAGCACGAAGTTGCCGGTGCCGTAGGTGTTCTTGGCCTCGCCGACACTCAGGCACGCCTGCCCGAAGGTGGCGGCCTGCTGGTCGCCGAGGATGCCCGCGATGGGCACACCACCCAGCGCCCCGCGCTCACGGGTCGTGCCGTAGGTCTCCGAGGACGAGCGGATCTCGGGCAGCATCGACATCGGGATGCCCATGTCGGCGGCGATGCTCTCGTCCCAGGACAGCGTGTCGAGATCCATCAGCAGGGTGCGCGAGGCGTTGGTGGGGTCGGTGACGTGGATGCCGCCGTCCACCCCGCCCGTCATGTTCCACAGCACCCAGGTGTCCATGTTGCCGAACAGCAGCTCGCCGTTCTCGGCTCGCTCCCGGACTCCCTCGACGTTGTCCAGAATCCACTTGATCTTCGGCCCCGAGAAGTAGGTCGCCAGCGGCAGCCCGGTGGTCTGCCGGTAGCGCTCTTGTCCGCCGCCGAGCGCACCGAGTTCGCCGATGATGCGGTCGGTGCGGGTGTCCTGCCAGACGATGGCGTTGTAGACGGGCTTGCCGGTCTTGCGGTCCCACACCAGGGTGGTCTCGCGCTGGTTGGTGATGCCGACCGCGGCGATGTCGCCCGCCGTGATGTCGGCGTTGGCCAGCGCGCCTGCCGCGGTGGCCCTGGTGTTGGCCCAGATCTCCTCAGCGTCGTGCTCGACCCAGCCTGCCTTCGGGAAGATCTGCTTGTGTTCCCGCTGGTCGACGGCGACGACCTGCCCGGAGTGGTCGAAGACCATCGTGCGGGTGGAGGTTGTTCCCTGGTCGATCGCGGCGATGTATGAAGCCATCACTGTCCTTTCCGCCGGTCGCTATTCCGCCGACTTGCGTGTCTCGGTCTCGTCGGTGGGCTCGGGAACGCGTCCCGGCGGAGGCCCCTCCACACCCACCAGCTTCTCGCGGGCACTGAGGACCTGGCCGATGAACAGGTCGTACACGAGGATGCCGACGACACCACCGATGAGTGGCCCCGCGATCGGGATCCACCAGTAGTTGCTGAACCATTCCCCGTTGCCGGGTAGTGCCGCGTCACCCCAGCCCGCGAAGTACGCGAGCAGGCGAGGTCCGAAGTCACGGGCCGGATTGATCGCGTAGCCCGCGTTGGTGCCGAAGCTCAGGCCGATGGCGGTCACGACGAACCCGATGGCCCACGGCCCGAAGTTGCTCTGGGGAGCCATGTTGCGGCTGTCGATGAGGGCCGCGATGGCCAGGACCAGGAAGGCCGTGCCCACGATCTGGTCAAGCAGCGGACCCCAGGTGCCGCCGCCGAAGTACTCGGCGGGGAACGTGGCGAAGATCGAGAACGAGGGTACTGAGTCTTCTCTCTCGGCGAATCCTTCGGCCGCGTTGAACGCGTTGATGGCGTCGGCGTAGACCCAGTACACGATGGCCGCCGCGGTGAAGGCACCGAGTACCTGCGCGATCCAGTACGGAACCACCTTCACCCACGGGAACTTGCGCCGTACCGCGAACGCGAGGGTCACCGCCGGGTTGATGTGGGCGCCGCTGACTCCACCCGCGACGTAGACGCCGAACACCACCGCCAGGCCCCAGCCGAACGCGATGATCAGCCAGTTGCCGGGCCCGAAGGCATCCATCTGCCTGCCGGAACCCGGTAGCCCGGCCAGCGCGACGGCGACCGAGCCGCAGCCCAGCAGGATGAGCACCGCCGTGCCCAGGAACTCAGCCAGTAACTCCCCGCCGGTGTGCTGCCGAAGTCTGGTCAATCCGCTGGTCTGGTGACGGGTGTCCTTCATACTCATGCCACACCTCCGCCTTCAGCCGGGACCTCGTTATCCCTGGCTTCATCGTGCTCCGCCCGCACCGCCCGGACAACATCTGAACGGCGCAGTTCGACAGAAGCTGATTGCCCCTGATTGCCCACACCGGAACGTGGGAAGCTCAATATGGGCCACCGGATCAGGTCTGGTGGGTGACGTCCGCCGTGACGAGGAGGCGAGTGTGACTGTGTCGTTGGGACCGGCGAACCGTGAGGAAGCCTGGCAGCGGCTGAGCAGCGAGAGTTTCGACCTCGTCGTGGTGGGCGGCGGTGTTGTGGGCGTGGGGACCGCGCTGGACGCGGCCACCCGCGGCCTGCGGGTGGCCCTCGTGGAGGCACGCGACCTGGGTTCGGGAACGTCGAGCCGGTCGAGCAAGCTGTTCCACGGTGGATTGCGCTACCTGGAGCAGCTCGAGTTCGGACTGGTGCGGGAGGCGCTGCGCGAGCGGGAGCTGATGCTGACCACGCTCGCGCCCCATCTCGTCAAGCCCGTCAGTTTCCTGTACCCGCTGACCCACCGGGTGTGGGAGCGGCCGTACACGGCGTCCGGCCTGCTGCTGTACGACACGATGGGCGGCGCGCGCTCGGTACCGGGGCAGAAGCACCTGACGAAGGCGGGGGCGTTGCGGATGGTGCCTGCGCTGCGACGCGACGCGCTCATCGGCGGCATCCGGTACTACGACGCCATGGCCGACGACGCCCGGCACACGATGATGGTGGCCCGCACGGCGGCCCACTACGGTGCGGTCGTACGGACCTCGACGCAGGTGGTGGAGTTCCTGCGCGAGGCCGACCGCGTGTCCGGCGTGCGCGTGCGCGACGTCGAGGACGGCAGGGAGACCGACGTCCAGGCGTCCGTGGTCGTCAATTGCACCGGTGTGTGGACCGACGAGTTGCAGCACCTGGCGGGCAGCCGCGGCAGGTTCCGGGTGCGGGCCAGCAAGGGTGTACACATCGTGGTACCCCGCGACCGCATCGTGTCCGAGAGCGGGATGATCCTGCGCACCGAGAAGTCGGTGCTGTTCGTCATCCCGTGGCGCAGCAACCACTGGATCGTGGGCACCACGGACACCGACTGGAACCTGGACCTGGCGCACCCGGCCGCCACCCGCAACGACATCGACTATCTCCTGTCCCAGGTGAACAACGTGCTGGCGACACCGCTGACGCACGACGACATCGAGGGTGTCTACGCGGGACTGCGCCCGCTGCTGGCCGGGGAGAGCGAAGAGACGTCCAAGCTCTCCCGTGAGCACGCGGTGGCCAGGGTGGCGCCGGGCCTGGTGGCCATCGCGGGCGGCAAGTACACGACCTACCGCGTCATGGCGGCCGACGCGGTGGACGCCGCGTCGGGCGACCTGCCGGGGCGGCCCCGCTCGTCCATCACGGACAAGGTGCCGCTGCTGGGCGCGGACGGCTACCACGCGCTGGTGAACCAGGCCGATCACCTGGCGGCGCGGCACGGCCTGCATCCGTATCGCGTGCGGCACCTGCTCGACCGCTACGGCTCCCTGATCGGCGAGGTGCTGGCCGAGGCCGACGGGAAACCGGAGCTGACCAAGCCCCTGGACGCCGCGCCCGACTACCTCAAGGTGGAGGTGGTGTACGCGGCGAGCCACGAGGGGGCGATGCATCTGGAGGACGTGCTGGCCCGCCGCACCCGCATTTCCATCGAGTACCCGCATCGCGGTGCCGACTGCGCGGAGCAGGTGGCCGAGCTGGTGGGCGAGGTGCTCGGCTGGTCGCCGGAGACCCGCGCGTCGGAGGTGCGGGTGTACCAGGCTCGGGTCAGGGCCGAGCGGGAGTCGCAGACCGAGCCGGGTGACGAGGACGCCGACGCGCGGCGTTCCGCCGCGCCGGAGGCCCGGTCCGGACTGGTGGATCTGGCCGGGACGGGCTGACGCGGGCTATTCGGCGAACCGCAGGCCCAGGCGCGCGTAGGCGTCTCGGGTGTGGGCCAGGCCCTCGGTGGCGATGCGCTCGGCGAGGCGGAACTCCTCGGCCGTGGTGGCATCGGCCAGGACGGCGCCCGCGCTGTGCCAGCGTTCGGTGGCGCGGCGCAGCAGCGTGGTGGTGTGGTCGTCGCCGGGCGGGACCGGTGGCGGGACCTCGACGTGGTGCGCCAGCCGCAGGCAGGCCGCACGCGCCCTGACCTCGGTGCCTCCGGGGTCGGGACGCCGCCGTCGCAGGAGCACGGGCACCAGCGCGCCCGCTCCGAGCACCAGCGGACCCACGAGCCACAGCCAGGTCACAGCAGTTCCTCGATCCGGTCCAGTCGCCGCCGTACCCGGTCGAGGCGGGCCGTGCCGCCCGGTTCGCCGAGTTCCCGCATGGCCAGCACGTACTCCTTCGCCGCCTCCGCGTTGGGTTCCCCTTCCGGATGCAGCACCCGGTCGGCGACGCGGTTGAGCCGGGCGCCCAGTTCGGCCTCCTTCGGCGCGGTGACCTTCCGGCGGAACGACACCAGCGCGAGTCCCCGCAGGAGCAGGAACACCGCGATCGTGGCCGAGACGATGCCGAGGAAGGCGAGCACGAGCTGCGAGACGTCGGTGACGCTGTCGACCGGCCCGCGCCGGGGCAGCTCGCCGTACGCCTCGGCGGCCTCGGCGTCGAAGGTGAGGACGTACTCTTCCAGCTCCGGGGTGAGGTCGGTGTCGCTGGCGCGGTACTGCCAGCTCTGCTCGGCGGCGGCGACCACGGACAGGGCGAAGCCAGCCGCGTCGTCGTCGGTCTCGGTCGGATCGGGAAAGGCCGGGCCCTCGCAGTACGAGCTGCCGTACTCGCGCTCGGGTTCGGTGGCGAAGACGACGACGAGGTTGGTGGGCACCAGTTCGGCGACGTCGCGGCACAGTGCCAGCCGGGGCACCGTCTCGTCGGCGTACTCGTCCAGCGGGGTCTCGTCGAAGATCGCCACCACGATGGCGCGGTCGCCGATGACCTCGCGTGCCCGCTGCGGGTCCACGAGTCCGGGAGCGCCGGGGTCGACGTGGACGGACGAGTCCTCCAGGCCGCCTGCGGCGGTCGCCGCCCGCTCGCCCGCGGTGACCCACGGGGTGAAGATCCACAGGAAGGCCGCGACGCCGACGACGACGGCGACGATCAGCCAGCGGGGAAGACGTCTCGCTGCCTTCATCGCCGAACTCCGCTCGCTCCGGTGCGTCCGCGCAGGGCGCGCCTGCCCGTCTCGGCCACGGCGCGGACCTCGGTCATGGCGGCCGCGGTCCCGGCCTGGTCGAAGAGGGTTCTCGCCGTCGCATGGCGCTCGGCGGCCGCCGCGACGCCGGGTCCGTTCCCACCGCGCTCGGCCTCGACCAGCCGCTCGCCCAGCTCCGCGATGGCCGCGAACGCGCGAGCCTGCGCCACCTGGAACGCCCTGCGCTCGTCGCGGGCCTCGCCGAGGCGCCTGCCGACGACGCGGACGAGCGGCACACCGCCGACCACCAGCGCCGATCCGCCGAGTAGCCAGGGCGCGAGCCCGGCGACGAGCTGCCGCAACGTCTGCGGCTGTGGCCTGCCGAACGGATGCTCGGTGAGCAGGGTGTCGGCCCGCAGGAGTACGGAGCCGATGCGGTCCTGCATGACCAGGCCCTGCCGGAGTGTGGCGGTCTCGAAGCGCCCGAAGGCGTAGTCGCGGGCCAGGCTCAGCTCGGTCTGCGGGCCTCCCGCGACCTCCAACCAGCCGCCGTGGGCGACCAGCACGATGTCGTCGGGAAAGTGCTCGGCCAGCGCGGGTGCGTAGTCGACGAGCGGCTCGCCCGGTTCGCCCGGAGGAAACGCCACCGCGCGGACGGTGAATCCGGTGCGTTCCTCCAGCAACTCGAGCGGGATGTCGAGGCGGTCCCGCCTGCCCGGGGCGTTGATCACGCGCTGCTCGCGCAGGCGATCCACCAGTTCCCGTATCCGCCGGTCGGAGGGCTCCACCGACTCGGGCAGCGGGTGCGGTGACTCGTAACTGCTCTTCGCGTTGTCCCCGTCCTTCGCGTGCTGGATGAGGCTCCACACCGAATCGGTGACGTCGTACTGCCCGGTGTGCTGGCGCAGCCGTGAGAGATCGCCCGGGCTCGTGGTGACACCCTCGGTCGAGGACACGAGCAGGCCCTCCACCTCGATCACCGTCCGGCCGGTCTCCTCGGCCCAGTCGTTCAGCGGCCGGTGGACCTGGTCTAGGTAGTCATCGCGGTCGGGGTAGTGCCCACCGTCATCCGGCCGCCCGGTGAACGGGGAGACGAGGACCCGCATGTCGTCGGTCAGTTCGGAGCGGATGAGGTCCTCGTCGAACCTCGCCACCGCACCCGGTGCCCGGTAGATCGACTCGGTCTCCAGCGCCCGCAACGCCGCGTCGACGTCGAGTTTCGGCGCGGCAGGCGGGCCCTCGCCGTCCTGCTCCTGTGCGGCACCGGCACCGGCACCGAGCAACCCCGAACTCAGCAGAAGCAGCAGCACCGCGGCCCAGCGTGCCGGGGCCTTCACGAGTCCGCCTCGCGCCGCCACCGCAGTTCGCCGCCGTCCCGGCCGACGAGCGCGAATCCGCACCTCGTCGCCACGGCGTGGGACGCGGTGTTGTCCGGGACGTGGGTGTAGTCCACCCGCCGCAGCCCGAGCGCCCCGAACCCGAACCGCACCACCGTGTCCACCACCGTGCTCGCCACGCCCCTGCCCCGGGCCGAGGGATGGACCCACACCGCCACCTCGGCGGTGCCGCCCGCGAGGTCGAGGTCCTTCAGTCCCACCTCGCCCAGCAGCGCGCCCGTGGTGGGTTCGGCCGCGGCCCAGGAGCAGCGCCGGTCAGCGGCCCACTCCTCGGCGCGGCGCCGGACGTAGTCGCCCGCCGCCTGCGGGGTGTCCACGACGTAGTTCGGCACGTACCGGCGCAGCAGCGGGTCGGCGAACGCTTCGACGAGGGCGGGCCGGTCGTCGAGCGCGCGGTCGGCCCTCAGTTGCCGCAGGTAGTACCCACCCGCGTTGATCTCGACCGGCTCCATGATCGGAGATTGTAGAAGCGGCCCGCCTCGGTGTGTCAGCCACGGCGACGGGACGCGAACGAGCCCGCGAGCATGGCGACGATCAGCGGCAACACGAAGACGAACACCATGCCCCTGGCCACCGTGAAGAACAGCACGATCGCGACCAGCGCCGCCAGCGGCACCGCACTCGCCGCGAGGCGCTGCTGCCACGGCTGCGAGACCTCCGCACCGGACTCGCGGGTGGCCGGGGGCGGGGCGAGTATCGCGGGCCGGGGTTCGGGCAGGTCCGCGAACAGCGGCGCCAGGTCCCGCCGCGTCTTGGCCGCGCTCACCTTCGCGGCCCGCTCGTCGTACTCGACGAGGTCGAGGCGCCCGGTTCGGACGTGCTCGCTCAGCGCGTCCAGCGCCTCCTGCCGCTCAGCGTCGCTGAGCCGGTACTCCGGTCCGTCGGCCACACCCCGATCGTAGGTCGCCTCGGGCCCCGCAGACCACGAGCGGCGCTCAGTCCGTGATCTCCAGCAGCACGGAACCCTGGCCGACGGCCGCGCCCACCTCGGCGGCCAGCCCCGACACGGTGCCCGACTTGTGGGCATTGACCGGGTTCTCCATCTTCATGGCCTCCAGCACGACCACCAGTTCGCCCGCCTCGACCGGCTGGCCGTCGGCGACGGCCACCTTGACGACGGTGCCCTGCATGGGCGCGGTCACCGCGTCGCCGCTCGCGACCGCCTTGGTCCCGCCGCCACGCTTACGCGGCTTGGCCTTGGCCTGCTCGGCCGCCCCGCCGCCCAGGGCCAGGTCGCCGGGCAGCGACACCTCCAGCCTGCGCCCGCCGACCTCCACCACCACGGTCTGCCGGGGCTGCTCCTGCTCGGCGGCCTCGCCGGGGGCGGTGAACGGTTCGATCGTGTTGTCGAACTCGGTCTCGATCCAGCGGGTGTGGACGGTGAATCCCGTCTCGTCACCGACGAACGCGGGATCGTCGAGCACGGCGCGGTGGAACGGCAGCACCGTCGCCAGGCCCTCCACCACCATCTCGCCCAGCGCGCGCCTGCTGCGTTCGATGGCCTGCCGCCGGTCGGCGCCCGTGACGATCACCTTGGCGAGCATGGAGTCGAACTGACCGCCGATGACACCGCCCGCCGCCATGCCCGAGTCCACCCTGACCCCGGGGCCCTCCGGGAAGACCAGCGTGGTGACGGTGCCCGGTGCCGGCAGGAAGTTCCGGCCCGCGTCCTCGCCGTTGATGCGGAACTCGATGGCGTGCCCGCGCGGCTCCGGGTCCCGGGTGAACGGCAACGTGCCGCCCTCGGCGATGCGGAACTGCTCGCGCACCAGGTCGATGCCGGTGGTCTCCTCCGACACCGGGTGCTCGACCTGGAGTCGCGTGTTGACTTCGAGGAACGAGATGGTGCCGTCGGTGCCTACCAGGTACTCGACCGTGCCCGCGCCGGAGTAGCCAGCCTCGCGGCAGATGGCCTTGGCCGACGAGTGGATGGTCTCGCGCTGCTCGTCGCTCAGGAACGGGGCTGGTGCCTCCTCGACGAGCTTCTGGTGGCGGCGCTGCAACGAGCAGTCCCGCGTGCCGACCACCACCACGTTGCCGTGCTGGTCGGCCAGTACCTGGGCCTCCACGTGCCGGGGCCGGTCGAGGTAGCGCTCGACGAAACACTCACCGCGCCCGAAGGCGGCGACCGCCTCCCTCGTCGCGGACTCGAACAGCTCGGGGATCTCCTCGCGGGTCCGCGCGACCTTGAGCCCGCGACCGCCGCCGCCGAACGCGGCCTTGATGGCCACGGGCAGCCCGTGCTCGTCGGCGAAGGCCGTGATCTCGTCGGCACCGGCCACCGGCTCGGTGGTGCCCGGCACGAGCGGCGCACCGGCCCGCAGCGCGATGTGCCGCGCGGTGACCTTGTCACCCAGGTCGCGGATCGCCTGCGGGCTCGGCCCGATCCACGTCAGCCCCGCGTCGATGACCGCCTGCGCGAAGTCCGCGTTCTCGGAGAGGAAGCCGTAACCGGGATGCACGGAGTCGGCTCCCGCGCGCTTGGCGACGTCGAGCAGCTTGTCCACGACCAGGTAGGTGTCCGCCGCCGTGGACCCGTGCAGTGCGAACGCCTCGTCGGCCATCCGGACGTGGGGTGCGTCGCGGTCGGGGTCGGCGTAGACGGCGACACTGGCCAGCCCCGCGTCACGCGCGGCCCGGATCACCCGCACGGCGATCTCCCCGCGGTTGGCGATCAGCACCTTCTGCACGGCGGCTGGTTCGGGCACGCTTACCTCCTCGTTAGCTGCTCACGCGAGATTCTACGGACGCGGGGAAGGCCCCAGGCGAGAGAAGGGTCACGCCCGGCGCAAGGGGAGTCACCGTCGTCGCAGGTCGCGGACACGAGGTTCAGACCTCACCTCGCGGCTCGCCTACCCTCGTGCATGCGAGAGGCAGGGAGGAGGCCGTCGTGGTCCGCAGGTCCCCACCACGTGTCGTGGTGGCCACCGTGGTGGTGGCGTGGGTGCTGACCGTGGGCGCCCAGGTGGCCGCCGCGGTGTGGGGCGCGCGCGGCCAGGAGCCGGTGCCCCCGGCGCCGACGCGTGTGGAGCGGCCCGAGGGCTGCGGCGACGAGACCTGCCGCGTGCTGGCGTCCACGGTCGTCAACGGGATGTCGGTGGAACTGCTCGCCGACAGCCGGGGTGACGCGGGCAGGCTCAGGGCGGGCGGGCCCGTGTCCGGCACGGTCACGACCACCCGGATCACCGGCGACGGGGTGCGGCTGAACCACGACTCGCTGCGCTGCGCCGCGAGCGCGACCCCCGTGTGTCTCGTGCGGGGACCGCGGGACGGGGGCATGGCAGGCGAGGTCCACGTGTGGCGTGGTGACAGCTGGGAAGCCGCGGGCGAGGTCTACTTCTCCGACCTCGGCGTGCTCGTGCTCGACGACGTGGTGGGCACGGCGATGCCCGAGGTGCTGGTGGCGCGGGAGACCTGCACCGACCGCGACGGGAGTTGCCGGGAACTCCGCGCGGTGGCCGAGGTGCTCACGCTCGACGGTGCCAGGGCCGGCTGCACCCGAGCGCGGCGCTCGCCGGGTGAGCTCCCCGGCTGGCCGGACGTCGAGGTCGGCCGCACCGATCTCACGACCTGCCCGGACGGGCTCGACCCGCGCTGAGCCCGCCGGTCACGCGCCGGGCCGGGCACCCCACAGCGACACCACGCCGACCCCGACCTCGGCGAGCAGGCCGCGGGTCAGGGGCAGGCTGATGCCGATGACACTGGACGGATCGCCGTCGACGCCCTCGACGAACCAGCCGCCGAGACCGTCGAGCGTGAA
Source organism: Saccharomonospora piscinae (assembly GCF_005862235.1). Classification (GTDB taxonomy): domain Bacteria; phylum Actinomycetota; class Actinomycetes; order Mycobacteriales; family Pseudonocardiaceae; genus Saccharomonospora; species Saccharomonospora piscinae. Next base: position 28,905 of record NZ_VCEK01000007.1, read on the forward strand.
CGCACCCGCCACCGCGAGTGGCTCTCCCGTGGCGATGTAGGCGTCCAGTTCCTGGGGTTCGGGCGCCGCGAACCGCACGGTGGTGGCGCGCGTTCCCTCCGCGCGGGCCGCCACCACACCGTCGCGCAGCCGCACCACGGCGTGCCCGGTGAGCAGTTCCCCCGAGCCGCCCGACATGGCCTTCCACCGGGTGCGGGCCACCTCGGGCGTGCCCGGCTTGCCCACCACCTCGCCGCCGATGGACAGCATGGAGTCGCACCCGACGATCACCGTGTCCTCGCCCCGCGCGTCGCCGTCGAGCACCCCGGCCGCGACGTCGTCCGCCTTCGCCGCCGCGAGGGTGCGCACCAGCTCGGCGGGTGCGGGATCGGACAGCGACGCGATGATCGCCGCTTCGTCGACGCCCGACACGACGACGTCGGGGTCGACACCCGCGGCGCGCAGCACGGCGAGGCGGGCGGGGGAGGCCGAGGCCAGCACGAATCGCACGCCGTCAGGCTAGTACCCGCGCCGTGTCGCGGGCCTCGGCCCTCAGAGCCCCCACCGGGTGAGGGGCGCTCAGGCCGGGTAGGCCGACCAGCGCCACGCTCCGCGGCCGGGCCGGGAGGGCAGCCGCAGCCGCGACGCGGGGTCCGACCAGCGCGAACGGCGCGCGGGGCTCTCGGTGGCCGCGCTGCTCGCCGCCGAGGCCAGGCCCGCCACCACGGTGGCCAGCGCGGCCAGTTCCTCGTCGTCGGGCGCTCCGCGCTCGACCCGCAGGAGCGGCGCGGTGCCGGTGCGGTCGCTGGCCTCGCCGGTCATGGTCACCTCCGGTCTCGACGGTACGTGGCGGCCCCGCTCACAGCGGGATGTTGCCGTGCTTCTTGGGCGGCAGTGTCTCCCGCTTGTCCCGCAGCAGCGAAAGGGCCCGCGCCACGTGCCCGCGCGTGTGCGACGGCGGGACGACGCTGTCCACGTACCCGCGCTCGGCGGCCACGTACGGGTTGCACAGCGTGTCCTCGTACTCCTGGATCAGGTCGGTGCGCAGTGCCTCGACGTCCTCACCCGCCTCGGCCGCCTCCGCGAGCCGCTTGCGATGGACGATGTTCGCGGCACCCTGCGCCCCCATCACGGCGATCTGTGCCGTCGGCCAGGCGATGTTGACGTCGGCGCCGAGGTGCTTGGACCCCATCACGTCGTAGGCCCCTCCGTACGCCTTGCGGGTGATGACCGTGACGAGCGGGACCGTGGCCTCGGCGTAGGCGTAGATGAGCTTCGCGCCCCGCCGGATGATGCCGTTCCACTCCTGGTCGGTGCCGGGCAGGAAGCCGGGCACGTCCACGAACGTGAGCACGGGAACGTTGAAGGCGTCGCAGGTGCGCACGAACCGGGCCGCCTTCTCCGCCGCGTCGATGTCGAGGCAGCCCGCGAACTGGGTGGGCTGGTTGGCGACCACACCCACGCTGCGTCCCTCCACCCGGCCGAACCCGACCACGATGTTCGGGGCGAACAGCTCGTGGACCTCGCAGAACTCGCCGTCGTCGACGATGCGCGAGATCACCTCGTGCATGTCGTAGGGCTGGTTGGCCGAGTCCGGGACCAGCGTGTCCAGTTCGAGGTCGGTGTCGGTGACCCCGTCGGCGATCGTGCCGCCCGCCGGCTCCGGCGCGTCGAAGACCGGCGGCTCGGAGAGGTTGTTCGACGGCAGGAACGACAGCAGTTCCTTCACGTAGGACACGGCGTCGGCCTCGTCGGAGGCCAGGTAGTGCGCGTTGCCGGACTTGGTGTTGTGGGTCCGGCCGCCGCCGAGGTCCTCCAGCGTGACCTCCTCGCCGGTGACGGTCTTGATGACGTCGGGGCCGGTGATGAACATCTGGGAGGTCTTGTCGACCATGACCACGAAGTCGGTGAGGGCGGGCGAGTAGACGTGGCCCCCGGCGTTGGCGCCCATGATGAGCGAGATCTGCGGGACGACGCCCGACGCGTGGGTGTTGCGGCGGAAGATCTCGGCGTAGAGGCCGAGCGAGACCACGCCCTCCTGGATGCGCGCGCCACCGCCCTCGTTGATGCCGATGATGGGCCTGCCCGTCTTCATCGCCAGATCCATCACCTTGACGATCTTCTCGCCGTAGACCTCGCCCAGCGAACCGCCGAACACCGTGACGTCCTGGCTGAACACGCACACCGGGCGGCCGTCGATGGTGCCGTGGCCGGTCACGACGCCGTCGCCGTAGGGCCGGTTGCGGTCCTGGCCGAAGTTCGTGGAGCGGTGGCGGGCGAGCGCGTCGAGCTCCACGAACGAGCCCGGGTCGAGCAGCAGGTCGATGCGTTCCCTCGCGGTCTGCTTGCCCTTGGCGTGCTGGCGTTCGACGGCGCGTGCCGAGCCCGCGTGAACGGCCTCCGAGTCGCGGCGGTAGAGGTCGGCGAGCTTGCCCGCCGTGGTGTGGATGTCCGGCTCGTCTGCGGGGGGCGTTCCGAGTGGCTCCGTCGCGCTGCTCATGCTCCGGAAGCTTAGAGGCCTTAACACGTTGGCGTTCGATCAGGGAGCGGCGGCCAGGCGAATGCGTCGCAAGGCGGAGGGGCGTCCGCGTACTGGAAGTACGTGGGCGCCTCCTCCAACGCGGCGAGGCGTCGTCTGGGTGCCGCGAGCCGAACAGACCAACGTGTTAGGGGCTCTCCATCAGGCGGGCGGGGTTTCCGCGTGGCCCGTCGGCAATCTCACCGCCGTCCACCGGCCGCGTGGCCACGACGGCGCGCGGGGGCGCCGCTGTCTAGGGTGAGGCGGGTGAGCCACATCGATGTCGCCCGGCTGCGGTCGCGGCTGCTCGCGCCGGCAGGGCCCTACGCGGCCATCGACGTCGTCGCCCGGACCGGGTCCACCAACACCGACCTGCGCGCGGCGGTGGCCGAGGGCGCCCCCGACCGCACCGTGCTGATCGCCGAGGAGCAGACGTCCGGCGCGGGCCGGAGAGGCCGCACGTGGACGTCGCCGCCGGGCCGGGGCGTGTACCTCAGTGTGCTGCTGCGGCCCGCCGAGGTGCCGCTGCCCGCGCTGGGCTCGCTCGCGGCCGTGGCGGGGCTCGCGCTGACCGACATGGCGGCCGAACTGGGCGTGGACGCGGTGTTGAAGTGGCCCAACGACGTGCTCGCGGGCCCCGAACGCGAGAAGTGCGCCGGCGTGCTCGCCGAGGCCGCGTCGTCCGACGAGCAGGCCGTGGTGTGCGGGATCGGCGTCAACGTGCTGCCGCTGCGCGAACCCGTGCGCCCCGGGCCGGGCGGGCTGCCCGCCACCTCGCTGGCGGAGCAGGGCGCGCGCACCACCGACCCGACCGAGGTGGCGGCGCTGCTGCTGGCGGCGTTCCACGAACGCGAGGTGCCGTGGCGCGGGGCGCGCGGCGACCTCGCCGCTGCCGGGCTGCTGGACACCTACCGCGAACGGTGCGCCACGCTCGGCCGCGACGTCCGGCTGGAGGTGGCGGGCGGGCGCTCCCGCACGGGCCGCGTGGTGGACATCGACCCCACCTGCGCCCTCGTCGTGGACGAGGACGGGGGCCGGCGCAGCACCGTGTTCGCCGCGGACGTCGTCCATCTCCGCCCCGCAGCGGGCTAGCGCGCCGACGCCGACTCTGCCGGGTGACCCGGGTGGCCCGGGTGGCCCGGGTGGCCAGGGTTGCCGCGAAGGCCACCCTCGCTGCACCAGACGCAGTGAAGGTGGCCTTCGCTGCACCAGACGCAGTGAAGGTGGCCTTCGCGGCACCACCGGGACACGGCGCGGAGGGCGGGGTGCGAGGCGGGTCGACGCGGTACGGTGAGGCCACGGCGAAACACGAGTGGTGGGGGTGTTCGAAGTGGCCTATCCCGACAGTCTGCTCAGCGACGGGGAACAGGTCGTAGCCCACAAGCATCCGCACTTCAAGATGCTGATCTTTCCGGTGTTCGCGCTGGTCGTGGCCGTCGCGGCGGGAATCGTCGTCGGCCTGTGGGCGGCCGGTCTCGAACCTCCCTGGGACACCGTGGGCCCGATCGCGGCCACGGCCGCGGCGGGACTGCTCGTCATCTGGCTGTTCCTCACGCCGTTCGTGCGGTGGCGCACGACGCACTTCGTCGTCACCACCGATCGAGTGATCGTCCGCGAGGGTGTGATCAAGCGCACGGGTATCGACATCCCGATGGGCCGCATCCACAGCGTCCGGTTCGAGCACGGGCTGGTGGACCGCATCTTCGGCTGCGGCACCCTGATCATCGAGTCGGCGTCGGACGAACCGCTGACGTTCGACGACATCCCGCAGGTCGAGCGGATGCACACCTACATCTATCGCCAGGTCAACGACAACCCCTACGACGACTTCGACGCCCGGCCCTACGATCCGGCGGGGAACTACCAGGACTACCAGGACCACCGACCCGATGCCGGACGGCGGGAGCGACATGGGCGTGCGTGAACTCGGGCTGCCGGAGCGTGCGGCCGACCCCGGCGCGCTGCCGGGGCGGGTCACGATCTGGGAGGTCGGGGCCCGTGACGGTCTGCAGAACGAGAAGACGGTCGTCCCCGTCGAGGTGAAGGCGGAGTTCCTCGACCGGCTGGCGCGCGCCGGGCTCACCACGCTGGAGGCCACGAGCTTCGTGCATCCGAAGTGGGTGCCGCAGCTCGCCGACGCCGAGGACCTGCTGGCCCGGCTGCCCCGGCACGACGGTGTGCGGTATCCGGTCCTGGTGCCCAACGAGCGGGGGCTCGACCGGGCGCTGGCGGCGGGCGTGACCCACGTCGCCGTGTTCGCGAGCGCCACCGAGACCTTCGCCCGGCGCAACCTCAACTCCGATCTCGACGCCCAGTTCTCCCTGTTCGAGCCGGTGATCACCCGGGCGAGGGCGGCGGGCGTGGACGTTCGCGGCTACGTGTCCATGTGCTTCGGCGACCCGTGGGAAGGCGTGGTGGCGCCGGAGCAGGTCGTGTCCGTGGGCAGGCGGCTGCGCGATCTGGGATGCACGCAGCTGTCGCTGGGCGACACCATCGGTGTGGCCACCGCGTCGAGCGTCGAGCGCCTGCTGGACACGTTCACGTCGGGGGGTGTGCCGGTCGGCGAACTGGCGGTGCACTTCCACGACACCTACGGCCAGGCGCTGGCCAACACGCTCGCCGCGCTGCGCCGGGGTGTGACCACCGTGGACTCCTCGGCGGGTGGGCTCGGCGGGTGCCCCTACGCGGGCTCGGCCACCGGCAACCTCGCAACCGAGGACCTGGTGTGGCTACTCGACGGCCTCGGCATCGCGCACGGCGTGGACCTCGACGTGCTCGTGGACACCAGCGTGTGGCTCGCCGGGCACCTCGGCAGGCCCAGCCCGTCCCGGGTGGTGCGGGCGCTGGCCGCGCGGTGACCGATCGGGAACGGGTCCGGCCCGGCGTGCGTCCCAGTCACGGCCACCGCTGTCAACAATGACCCTTCGACTCCGGGGAGAGGGCCGTGACCGAGCATCGGGCGCAGGTGGAGGAGTTACTCGCCGACTACCGCCGCAGCAGGGAACGGCTGGCGGCGACGCAGCAGGAACTGGGTGCGGTCAGCGGGTCGGCCAGCAGCGCGGACGGGTTGGTGACGGCCACGGTGGGCGCGCGGGGCGTGCTCACCGATCTGGTGATCGACGGCGACGCCTACGCCCGCTACCGGCCCGCCGAGCTGGCCGCTCACGTGGTGCGCGCGGCGCGGGAGGCCGCGGCCGAGGCGTCCAGCGCGGCCGGCGCGGTGCTGGCGGAGGCGCTGGGGCCCGCGATCGACCCGCAGGCGGTGTTGCGGGGCAGCGCGGACCTGGCTCCGGGCGAGCTGGCCGCCCGGCAGGCGCCGGACGACGCGGACGATCCCGGGGAGATCTTCGAGGACCAGAACTGGCTCGACGACGCGGAATGGTCGACGTCGCGATGAGCACGGGCGACGGATTCGGTGTCGACACCGGAGGGCTCGCCGCGCGGGCGGACGAGTTCGCGGCGCTGGCCGACCGGGCGCGCGCCGTCGTGCGGCGGCTCGCGGAGGAGTTGGACGCGGTACCGGCGCCGTGGGGCGGGGACGCCGTGGGGCGGGGATTCGCCGCCGTTCACGGCGAGCCCGCCGCGCGGGCGAGGGAACTGCTCGAACAGGTACCCGGCGAGTTCGAGCGCTTCGGCGGCACGCTCGCCGAAGCCGCGACGGCCTACGAGTCGGCGGAGTCGGGCGCGGCCGAGGCCGTCCGCGAAGCCGGGCGAGCAGGGTAGGCCGGCCGATGGGAATCGAACTGCCCGCGCAGCTCCAGGACATCGCGACCGCCACCGGGGTGAGCTGGCCGGAGGCCGACGAGGACGCGATGTGGGAGCAGGCCCGCTCGTGGCGCCAGGCCGCCGCCGAGCTGACGACCCTCGCGGGCGATGCCGACGCGGAAGCCGAGCAGGCGCTCGCCGCACTGTCCGGTCCGGTCGCGGACGCCGCCCGGTCGCGCTGGGCGCAGGTGGGTGACGCCGACACCGGCGTGCTCGCGGAAGCGGCGCGCGGGGCGACCGGCGCGGCCGACCGGCTCGACCACGCCGCCGAGCGCGTGGCGGACGCGAAGGTGGAGATCGTGCGGCAGCTCGTCGAGACGGCCAGGACCCGGGACGCGGCGCTCGCCGCCGCCGACGCGGGACATCCTGCGGCCCTGCTCGGTGTGGACACGGTGGTGCGGGGTGCGGCGTCGGACCTCGGGGTGGTGACGAGCGAGTTGGCGGAGTCGGTCGCCGGCGGCGTGGCAGCGCCGGGGACCGGGCAGGACGACCGCGGTGCGGTGGACTCCGTGGCCGACCCGGTGGTGAACACGGTCGACGATCTCGCCACGCCGGGCGCGCCGGAGGTGGTGGTCGATGCCGTGGAGTCCCTCCAAGCCGCGGAGCCTGCGAACCCCGTAGCACCGCCGGACTCCGAGATCCCGGTGGACCCGATGGACCCTATGGGCCCGCTGGAACGGGTGCACCCGGTGGAATCGGTCCCTGTCCCGGACGTCGCCGAGGTGGTGCGCGAGCCGGACAACCCGGACACCGGGCCGATCGTCTCGCCGCACGCGCCCACGCCACCGTCAGGGCAGCCGCTGCCGGGAGGCCCCGGTCCCGCGGTCGAGGCACCCACCCCGCCGAGCGGCACCGCGTTCGCCGGGCCGGGACAGACCCACCTGTCGGGGTTCGGTGGCCCGCCACCGGCTCCACCGCCGGGCCCCTCGCCGGGATGGGGCGGGTACGCGCCGCCGCAGTACCCGGCCGCGCCCCCGGCGCCGCCGCAGTACGGGGCGGGGCCACCGCCCGCGCCTGGTCCCGCCTACCCGGCGGGACCCGTTCCCCCCGCGCCGCCGGTTCCCGGCAGGCCGGTGGCCGGTCCCTGGCAGGCCCCGCACCCTCCGGCGGTGCCCCCGCCGGGGGTCCAGCCAGCGCCGCAGCCGGGTGCCCAGCCGGGGCCACCACCGGGGCTGCAGCCGGGCCCGGTTCGGCCTCCCGCCCCGCCGCCCCCGGCCGCGCCGCCGCCCCCGTCGGCACCCCCGGCACCACAGCCCGCACAGCCCGCGGCACCGCAGGCGCCGCAGCCCGGTGCCGCGGCCGTGGCCGTCGGGGCCCCGAGGCGGGAGCGCGAGAGCGTGGCGGCCCTGTTCATGGTGCACATGTTCCCCATCGGGCACCTGCCGGTGGCCGCCGATCGCCCGGCGCGGCAGCTCCCCGGGCCGGAGGTGGACGACGGGCGCGTGCTGCCGTGTTACCCGCCGCACGACCATCCCCGCTCGCCAGAGATCGATCCGGAGCACGCGCTGGCGATGCTGCGCGGAGGTGGTCGTCATCCCGCGCCGCCGCCGGTGACGGTGCTGCCGTGCCCGCCCGAGGAGTCCGCACCACCCGACGCGCTCGGTGAACTGTCCGAGTTGGAGTGGAACCGGCGCTACCTGGTGCGGGAGGGGCCGCGCCCGGAGTACGCGTGGCCGCCTCCTGAGCGGTTCCCGGAGGGCTGTCACGAGCCGGGCGAGGCGGTGTGTCTTGCGGAGGGCACGCTGCTCGACCGGTTCGGCACCGCGCACGGGCGCGTGTTCGCCGCCGACGGAACGCCGTTCGCGCACCGTTGCCTGCCGCCGGCACACCGCGAGAGCGGCTACCGGCGATACCGCGTGCTCCGCGAGCTGCCCGTCTGGCAGGCGGTGTCGGCGCCGTGGTTCGGGCAGCCCGGTGGCGGGACGCGGTACCGCGCGATGTACTCGGCCGCCGAGCTGGTGGTGCTCGGGTACCTGGCGGACATCACGTTCGAGGAGAGGGCATGAACACCGAGTCGATCAAGCGGTGGCTGGACGCCGTCGGGGTGCCGGGCGAGGTCGTCTCGATCGGGAGCGAGACCGACAACGCCTGGTGCCTGCTCCGCACCGGAGAGCAGGGCGAGAGCGGCGAGATCGCCTGGGAGGTGTTCTGGCGTGAGCAGGGCAACCGCTACGACTGGGCACGGTTCTCCAACGAGCAGGTCGCCTGTCACTACCTGTTCGGCCGCCTCGCGTGGGCGCAGGTGGCGCGCGGTGCGGTGGGGGTCCTGCCCTGAGGCGGGCCCCGGCGCCGCTCAGCGCGCCGGTACGTCGCCGAGCAGCGTCAGCGCGGTGTCGTGGAGCAGCCGGTTGGTCGACAGGGCCGAGCCGCCGTCGAAACCGGGCGCGCCGGACAGATCGCTGAACCGGCCGCCCGCCTCGGAGACCAGGACCCGCACCGCGGCGACGTCCCACGGGCTCACGACGGGTTCCACCGCGATGTCGAGAGCGCCCTCGGCCACGAGGCAGTGCTGCCAGAAGTCGCCGTAGGCGCGGCTCTCCCAGCAGGCGTCCACGAGCCGCAGATAGGCGTCGCGGGAGTGGTGCTCGACCCACGAGCCCAGGTCGGTGGTCGACACCGTGGCGTCCCCGATCGCCGCGACCCCGGACACCATGGTGCGGCGCTCGCCCGCCGCGTCCCGCACCCACGCGCCGCCCTCGGCCTGCGCCCACCAGCGCCTGCCGAGCAGCGGTGCGCTGACCATGCCGACCACCGGCGTGCCGTCCTCGACCAGCGCGATGAGCGTGGCCCACACCGGCACGCCGCGCAGGAAGTTCTTCGTGCCGTCGATCGGGTCGACGACCCACACGCGACCGGCCGCCGTGGTGGAACCGCCACGCTCCTCGCCCGCCACCGCGTCGCCGGGCCGCTCGGCGGCCAGCAGCTCGCGCACGGCGTCCTCGACGGCCGTGTCGGCGTCGGTCACGGGGGTGCGATCGGGCTTGCGGTCCACGCTCAGATCCAGCGCCCGGAAGCGCGACGTGGTGATCGCGTCGGCGGCGTCGGCCAGCCGCTGGGCCAAGGTGAGGTCAACGGAGTATCGCAACACGGTCACGATAGTTTCATGTCGGCGCGCCGTAAGGTTGGCACGGTGAGCGTGGTCCTCCTTGCCGAAGACGATCCGGCGATCGCCGAACCGCTGTCGCGTGCGTTGCGCCGGGAGGGGTACGAGGTCGCCGTGGTGGCCGACGGTCCTTCGGCGCTGGACCGGTCCGCGAGCCACCGCGTCGACCTGCTGGTGCTGGATCTGGGGTTGCCGGGCATGGACGGCCTCGAGGTGTGCCGCAGGCTGCGCGCCACCGACCGGGGGCTGCCGGTGCTGATGCTGACGGCGCGGACCGACGAGGTGGACTTCGTCGTCGGACTCGACGCGGGCGCCGACGACTACGTGGCCAAGCCGTTCCGGCTGGCCGAGCTGCTGGCGCGCATCCGGGCGCTGTTGCGCAGGCGGGTGCCGGAGGTGCTGGAGTGCGGCGGGGTCCGCATGGACGTCGCGGGCCGGGTGGTCACCGTGGGCGGCTCCGAGGTCGCGCTGGCGAACAAGGAGTTCGAGCTGCTGCGGGTGCTGCTGACCAGGGCGGGACAGGTCGTGAGCCGGGAGGAGATCCTGGCGGAGGTGTGGAACGATCTCGACCCGCAGACGTCGAAGACGTCGAAGACGCTCGACATGCACATGTCGTGGCTGCGGCGCAAGCTGGCGCGCGCCCGCTCCGACGGTACGGGCCGGCGCTCCGGTGACGAGGCCATCGCCACGGTGCGCGGGGTCGGGTTCCGGTTCAACACGGACTGAACCGCCATGCGCCGCCGCATCCTGCTCGCCATCCTGCTCGCCGTCGCCGTGACGGGGGTGGCCCTCGGTGTCCCGCTCGGGGTGACCGGGTGGCTGCTCGTCGACAACCTCACCCGCGACGATCTGGCGTCCAGTGCCCAGCGCATCGCGGCCATACTCGACGACCAGCTGGCCGACGGCCGCAGCCTCGACCTCGGCCCGGTGCGGGTGGCGGTGCCCGAGAACGGGAGCCTCACCGTGCTGCGGCCCGACGCGCCACCGATGCGGTACGGCACCGACCCCGGCAGCGGTGACGACGTGGTCGTCGAGACGGTGCCGATCGCGCAGAACGGCACCGTGCGGCTGGAGATCCCCGCCGAGCCGATGCACACCCAGCAGAGCCAGGTCGCGGCGGCGGTGCTGCTGCTGGTGGTGTTGTCGGTGGGCACGGGCACGGTGGTGGCGACCGTCACCGCCCGCAGGCTCGCCAGGCCCCTGCGGCACGTCGCCGACCGGGCGGCCCGGCTCGGCGGCGGCGACTTCCGGCCGGACACCCGGCGCTACGAGGTGCCCGAACTCGACATGGTCGCCGACGCGCTGGATGCCTCGGCCACGGCGCTGGCCCAGCTCGTGCAGCGGGAGCGGCAGCTCGTGGGCGACGTGTCCCATCAGCTCCGCAGCCGCCTGACCGCCCTCCAGTTGCGCCTGGAGGCCCTGACCGCGCACGAGGACACGGAGGTCGTCGAGTCGGCGCGGGCGGCGCAGGAACAGGCCGACCGGCTGGCGGCCGTGCTCGACGAGTTGCTGGCCGCCGCGCGTGCCGCGAGCGAGGTGGGTGCCGAGGCCCTCGACGTCGGCGAACTGCTCGGTGAGGTGGTCGACGAGTGGCGGCACCTGTTCCGGCGGCACAACCGCGCCCTGCGGCTTCGGGCGGCCGAGGGCCTGCGGGTGCGGGCCACACCGGGACGGCTGCGGGAGGTGCTGGGCGTGCTGTTGGACAACGCGGTCAAGCACGGTGCCGGTGCGGTGACGGTGACCGCGCGGCGCGGCGACGACGACGGCACGGTCGTCGTGCAGGTGCAGGACGCCGGAGCGGGCATCCCGGACGACCTCGCGGCGTACGTGTTCGAGCGCGGCTTCTCCGGCAGCGGCTCGACGGGCCTGGGCCTCGCGCTCGCGCGGGCACTGGCCGAGGCCGACGGCGGGCGGCTTGAGCTGTCCCGGAAGCAGCCCGCGACGTTCAGCCTCTTCCTGCGGGTGCCGAGGCCGAGTGACGTCGCCGGGGTCAGCTGGCCCGCCGAACGGGTGCCCCGGTAGCGCGAGCCGGGACGCGGGTCAGCCGCTGCGGGCCGGTTCCTCGGCGGTGGTGTCGCGGCGGTGGTGACCCAGCTCGTCGGGAAAGACCCAGCGGCGGAAACCCCAGAACCGGAACGCCATCGCCAGCAGCATGCCGATGATTGAGCCGCTGGTGAAGTCGGCGACCTCCTGCACGAGCAGCGACACGTGCGGTACCTCCAGGTCCAGCACGTAGCGCGAGGTGTACAGCGGCACGAGGTTGATCGCGATGGCCACTCCGCTGACGAGGAAGAACAGGGTGGCTTCGTGGGCTCGTTCCCGGCCGCCCCTGGTGCGGAACGACCACTCGCGGTTGAGCACGTACGACGCGATGGTCGCGACGATGATGGCGATGGCCTTCGCCGTGGTGGGTTTCGTGTCCAGGACGGTGAGTTTGAGCAGGTACCAGACTCCGTTGTCGACCACGAAGGTCGTACTGCCCACGACCGCGAACTTCAACAGCTCCCGGTGCCTGACCAGCAACGACCGTAGCGGTGCCGGTACGCGGGCGAGAACGGTTTCGACGACGGCCACGACCGCAGTCTACGCAGATCGGCGTGATGATCCGGTTGACCCGGCACGGCGGGGCAGCAGCCGCCGCAACACGGAGCCGAGTGTCGACGGCGGGTCGTCGCTGGTCGTCGGCGGGGTGACGGTGCTGTCGATGCTCTCCGAGGGGGTGCCCGCGCCGTCCGGTGCCGGGGACTCGGCAGTGGCCCCGGCGGGCGGGGTGGATGACGTCGAGGGCGTCGCCGGGGGCGCGGGGACGTCGTGCTCGTCGTCTTCGGCGCCCTCGGCGTCCTCCGGGAGGCGGACGAGCTCCACGGTCTCCGTCGCGGTGTGGTCGCCGACGGTGCCGGTGACCGTGAGCGTGCCGTCGGCGCCGGTGCCGCGCACGCGGGTCCACAGCCGCACTTCGTCACCGGGGTCGAGCGGGTCCCGTGCCGTGCAGCGCAGCGGCTCACGCTCGGCGCAGGTCAGGCCATGCGACGCCAGCACCCGGGCCGGCACGTCCAGCCGGACGTTCGCCTCGCCGTCCCGCACCCCGTCGTTGCGCAGTTCCACGAACACGTACCGGCCGAGCGTGGGGTGGACGTGCAGCAGTGCTTCCGCGCCGGTGATCGCGACCGGGACGGTGAAGCGCACCGGCTCGGAGCCCTCGACCCGCACGACCCCCTCGACCTCGGCTGACTCGGCCTCGCGTGCGGCCCGCAGGTGGAAGCGCAGCACCGCGGACTCGTCGGGGCCGAGTGCCTCGGGGACCGCGCACGCGACGGTGCCGTGACTGTCCTGGCCGTCCTGGCCCTCCGCGCCTCCGACGGGGGGACAGTCGGTCGCCGGGCCGGTGCCGGTGGTGCGCAGGATCGGGCCCGGCACGGCGCCGCGCGGCGCGGCGTTTCCGGCCCCACCCTCGTTGCCCTCGTCGCCCTCGTCGCTGTCGGCATTGTCGTCGCTGCCGGGGGCGACGGCGGTGACTCCCTCGGGCAGGGCCAGTTCGACGGTGGCCCGGTCGGCGGGAGCATCGCCGTCGTTGCGGACGGTGATCTCCAGCACGCCGACCTCACCGCCCGCGTCGAGCGCCACTCCGTCCTCCGGAACGGAAGCCAGGACCTGCGGCTTCGGTTCCTCGGGCGGCGTGTCGTCGCCGGACTCGTCGTCGTCGCTGTCGTCGTTCTCGCCGCCGTCGTCGGGTGGTGGAGCGGGTGGGGTGGGCTCCGGCGTTTCCGGAGTCTCCGGAGTCTCCGGGGTTTCCGGAGGTTCCGGGGGCGGCGGCGGCAGCGGCGCGGGCGGGATCGGCGCCGGAGGCTCGGGCGGCTGGTAGGAGCCCGCGTCCGGTCGTGGCACCGGCAACGGCGGCAGCGTGGGGCGCGGTGGCCGCTCGCTCGACGGTGTGGGCGGTGTGGACGGCGGTACCGGCGGTGGCGCCGGGGAGACGGCGGACGGCGGCGAACTCTCCGGTGCCGACGGCCGGTGGGCCACCGTCCTCGCGCCGAGCCCTCCGGAGGTCAGCGCGACCGCGATCGCCGTGGCCAGCGCCACGCCGGACACCGCGACGCCGAGGAACTGCCGGGGCCCGGTGTCGGCGCCGCCCGCGCCCGCCGAGGCGAGCGTGGCTGCCGCCGCCGGAGTGCTCCCGCCGCCCACGGCCAGGTAGCCGAACGCCGACGTTCCCAGCACGAGGAAGGCCACCACCCCGCGCAGGGAGGCGTTGACGTCGGCGAGTTCGGCCGCGAGCGCCCGGCAGCGCGCGCAGTGGTCGAGGTGCTGTTCCACCTGGGCTCGTTCCCGCACGGCCAGCCCGTCGCGGGTCCACGCGCCGAGCTTGGTCGCCGTCGCCCGGCACCGCTGGGCCGAGGTCTCCGCGAGGTGCGCCTGGAGGTACTCCTGCCGCAGCCCTTCGCGGGCGCGGTACGCCAGTGCGGACACGCCGTTGGCCGACAGGCCGAGCAGCGGGCCGACCTCCGCGTGCGGCTGCTGCTCGATCACCGTGTGCCACAGCACCGCCTGCCAGCGTTCGGGAAGCCGGAAGAACGCCCGCGCGACGAGGCTGTGTTCCAGCTCGGCCAGCGCCGGGTCCGGGAACGCCGCCGTCAGCGCACCGGCAGCGGCGGACGCCTCCGCCGTGGCGCCGACGTCGCCGGTCGGGCGTACGCGGCCTGCGTTCCTGGCGCGGGCATAGCCCGTGTGGCGCACCGTGGTCAGCAGGTACGCGCGGAACGCGCTGTCCGGTCCCCGGCCGTCCCGCAGGATGTCGAGCACCTTCGCGAAGGACTCCGACACCACGTCGTCGGCGTCGGCGGCGGTGGGACACACCTGCCGGGCCATCCGGGAGGCGGCCTCCGCGTGGCGTTCGTAGAGGGTTCCGTACTCCTCGATCCTGCCCGCGCGCACCGACGCGATGAGGTCGGCGTCGCTGCGACCGTGCGGCTCGGGGGAGTCGGTGGTCACGGCTGTCCTTCCTGCGCGGCGGGTGAACCCTGTCGTGCGGCCCGGTCAGTGTGCCGGACCCGTCCGAGCAGAGCATGCCTTGGGTCGGGCCCCGCCGGAACCGTCGCGTTCGCCTTCACTCCATCGGGCGATGTCCGGGCTGCGCCGGTCGTGGTTCGCCCCTGCAGCGCGGGTTGGGCGCCTCCGGAGTGCCCGGGCGTGGTTTCCTAAGTGTCGTGAGGCAGAACCCGGGTGACGAGTGGTGACGCGCTGATGTCCACCAGCACTAGGACTGAGCCGGTGCGCACGACCGACGAGGACCCACACCTGCCGCTGGGGGAGTCGCTGGCGCGGCTCGCGCTCCGCCCGCGTTCGGTGGCGCTGCTGTCCCTGCTGCCGGTGCTCGCCATCGCGGCCGGGATCGCGGGCTGGCTGCTGGACTGGCGGCTGGGCGTCGACAGCGCCGTGTACCGGGCCGGTGCGCTCACGCTGTTGCAGGGCGAGCCGCTGTACGAAGGCAGCACCCTCGGGGCCGAGCCGTGGTGGGCGCTGCTGCCCTTCACGTATCCCCCCGCGGCGGCGTTGCTGTTCGCGCCGCTCGCGTTCTTTCCGGTGCAGGTCGCCTGGGGCCTGGTCGCGGCGGTGTCGTTCCTGGCGCTCGCGCTGGTGATCAGGGTGACGATCGCCGCGCTGCCGCGCCTGGCCGGGGAGCTGCCCCGGTGGGCCTCGCCTGCCCGAGCCACGCTGATCTTCACGATCGTCGCCTTCGGGATGGAGCCGGTCTGGCGGACGATCTTTCTCGGGCAGATCAATCTCATCCTGATGGCACTGGTCGTGCTGGACGTGCTGGTGCTGTGCCGCCGGGACAGCCGCTGGGGCGGCGTGCTGGTGGGGGTGGCCTCGGCCGTCAAGCTCACCCCGCTGATCTTCATCCCGCACCTGCTGTTCACGGGCCGCAGGGCGGACGCGGCACGGGCGCTGGGTACCTTCGCCGGGCTGCAGGGGCTGTTGTTCCTGGTCGCGCCGTCGGACGCCGCCCGGTTCTGGACGCACACGGTGTTCAACCAGGGCCGGATCGGCCCGATGCACTGGGCGGGCAACCAGTCGCTCAACGGGCTGCTGAACCGGCTCACCGACCTCGCCCCGTGGGCGTCCACCGCCGCGCTGGGCATCGGCGCGCTGCTGGCGCCGTTCGCCGTGTGGCTCATGCTGCGGTTCCACCGCCGGGGCCAGCACCTGTACGCCCTGCTCGTCACGGCGTTCTACGCGCTGCTGGTCTCGCCGGTCTCGTGGTCGCACCACTGGGTGTGGGCGGTACCGCTCATCGTGGTGCTGGTGGCGCGCCTGCCCCGGACGACGCCCGCGACGGCCTGGCGCCGCTGGGCGCTGGCCGGGTCCGTCATCGTGGTGTTCCTCAGCTGCGTCCTGCTGGTCCTGCCCAACGGCCGCAACCTCGAACTGCACTGGGAGTTCTGGCAGGTCGTCCTGGGCAGCGCGTATCTGCTGGTGCCGGTGGTGCTGACCGCCACGCTCGGGCTGCGCTGGCTCGTCCGCCGCAGGCGGTCGGTCCGGGCGGAGTGAGCCCCCTTAGGCTGGAAGCACCATGGACACCCGAACCGGACTGCCCGTCGTGGGCATGGTGGGCGGCGGCCAGCTCGCCAGGATGACCCACCAGGCGGCCATCTCCCTCGGCCAGTCGTTGCATGTACTCGCGGCGGGCGAGCACGACTCCGCCGGGCTCGTGGCGGCCGAGGTCGTCCACGGCCAGCACACCGACCTGGCGGCGCTGCGGTCGTTCGCGCGCGGCGTGGACGTGCTGACCTTCGACCACGAGCACGTGCCGGGCGAGCATCTGCGACGCCTGGTCGAGGACGGCGTCGTGGTGCGGCCGGGGCCGGAGGCGCTCGCGTTCGCCCAGAACAAGCTGCTCATGCGGGAACGGCTCGCCGCGCTCGGTGTTCCCGGCCCGGCGTTCACGGCGGTGACCGCGACCGAGGACGTGCTCAAGTTCGGCGAGGCGCACGGCTGGCCCGTGGTGCTCAAGGCGGCCAGCGGAGGCTACGACGGGCGTGGCGTGTGGCTGGCGGACTCGCCCGGCGAGGCCGCCGCGCTGGTGCCCGAGCTGCTCGACGCCGGCACTCCGCTGCTGGTGGAGGAGTGCGTGCCGATGCGGCGGGAGCTGTCGGCCCTCGTGGCCCGCTCGCCGTTCGGGCAGGGCTCGGTGTGGCCGGTGGTGGAGACCGTGCAGCGCGACGGCATCAACACCGAGGTGCTGGCGCCCGCACCCGGCCTGACCGCGCAGCGGACGCAGGAGGCCCACGACCTCGCGCTGCGGATCGCCGACGAGCTCGGCGTGGTCGGCGTGCTCGCGGTGGAGCTGTTCGAGACCGACGGCGGGCTGTCCGTCAACGAGCTGGCGATGCGCCCGCACAACTCCGGCCACTGGACCATGGACGGGTCGCGCACCTCGCAGTTCGAGCAGCACCTTCGCGCGGTGCTGGACTACCCGCTCGGCGTCACCGAGCCGCTCTCGCCCACCGTGATGGCCAACGTCCTCGGCGCACCGGAGACTCCGGCGATGCGTCCCGACGAGCGGTTGCACCACCTCTTCGCCCGGTTCCCCGACGTCCGGGTGCATCTCTACGGCAAGGGCGAGCGGCCGGGCCGCAAGCTCGGTCACGTCAACGTGCTCGGCCCGATCACAGACGAGACGCGGCAGCGGGCCCGGCTCGCGGCGCACTGGCTCTCGCACGCCGAGTGGACCGACGGCCACCCCGTCCACTGACGTCTCCCGGAAGGAGTAGCCGCACGTGAGTACGCCCGCCGTTGGCGTGATCATGGGAAGTGACTCGGACTGGCCGGTGCTGGAGGCCGCCGCCACCGCGCTCGACGAGTTCGACGTCGGCTACGAGGTCGGCGTGTACTCGGCGCACCGCACCCCGCAACGCATGCTCGACTACGCCCGTTCCGCCGCTGACCGGGGCCTGCGGGTGATCATCGCGGGAGCGGGCGGTGCCGCGCACCTGCCGGGCATGGTCGCGTCCGCGACGACCCTGCCGGTCATCGGCGTTCCGGTGCCGCTGAAGTACCTCGACGGGCTCGACTCCCTGCTGTCGATCGTGCAGATGCCCGCGGGCGTGCCCGTGGCCACGGTGTCGGTGGGCGGGGCACGCAACGCGGGGCTGCTCGCGGTGCGGATGCTCGCCGCCGCCGACCCCGCGCTGCGCGAGCGCATGGCCCGCTTCCAGGCCGACCTCGAAACGCTCGTACACGACAAGGACGCCGCACTGAGGGCGAGGCTCGCGCGGGGGGACTGACGAAAGCGATCCGCTTGGGGGCGCCCGCTGGGTATCCTGCCGCTGTGCTCACAAACGAACAGATCGTCGGTCGTGCGCTGGACCGGATCGGGGCAGGCTACGTCTTCGGCGAGAAGGTCCCGGACATCGACGCCGCGATCCGGCGCCGTCTCGCGGCGGGCGAGTACGACGATCTGGCCGGGCCGGTCCTGTGCGAGACGGTGACCACGCACTTTCAGGACGTGTGCCCGGACAAGCATCTGCGGCTGCTGTGGACGGACGAGCCGCAGCCGCTGGAGCCCGAGGACGACGACGAGGAACGGGCCGCGTTCCTCGCGCAGCTCCGAGCGGAGAACCAGGGGATTCGCCGCGTCGAGCACGTGGACGACAACATCGGGCTCGTCGAACTGCGGCACATCGCCACCGCCGACGAGGGCGCCGCCGCGATCGGCGCGGCCATGCGACTGGTCGCGGGCACCTGCGCGCTTGTCCTGGACCTCCGCGCGTGCCGCGGCGGTGCCCCGGAAGGAGCCGCGATGTGGTGCAGCTTCTTCTTCCGGGACGACCAGGTGCACCTCAACGACATCTACGAACGGTCCACCGGCGTGACACGGCAGTTCTGGACGCTCGCGCACCTGCCCGCACCGCGCTACCTTGACCGGCCGGTCTACGTTCTCACCAGCGCGAACACGTTCTCCGGGGGCGAGGACGTGGCGTACACCCTGCAATCGCACGGCCGAGCCGTCCTCGTCGGTGAGACGACCCGCGGCGGCGCGCACCCGACGGCCCGGCACGCGATCACCGAGCACGTCTTCGTGACCGTGCCGGTCGCCCGGACCGTCAACAGCGTCACCGGCACCAACTGGGAAGGCGTCGGGGTCGTGCCCGACGTCGCCGTCCCGGCGGACGAGGCGCTCGACACGGCGCTGAAGGCGGTGCGTACGCGACCCGCACAGGCCGGCTCGCGCGGGAGCTGACCCGTACGCGGCTGGGTCAGGCGTTGGTGCCCGCGTCCACCAGCAGGGTCGTGCCGGTGATGTTGCGCCCGCCCTCGCCCGCGAGGTAGGCCACGGCGGCGGCGATGTCCTCCGGCTCGTTGTAGCGCCCGAGCGCGGTGCCCTGCCGCTGCGCCTCGGCACCCGCGCCGTCCGCCGGGTTCATGTCGGTGTCGGTGGACCCCGGCGCCACGACGTTGACGGTGATGCCGCGCGCGCCGAGGTCGCGCGCCAGGCCCTGCGTGAGTCCGATCAGCGCGGACTTGCTGGCTGAGTACAGCGTGATGCCGGGCCCGGGAACGCGGGTGGCGAGGTTGCTGCCGATGCTGATGATCCGCCCGCCCCGGGGCAGGTGCCGTGCCGCGGCCTGGGAGGTGAGCAGCACCGCGCGCACGTGAATGGCCAGCGTGCGGTCGATGACCTCCACGGTCAGGTCCGCGAGCGGAGCCGCCGGGAAGATCCCCGCGTTGTTCACCAGCACGTCCAGACCGCCCAGTTCCCCGGCTGTGCGATCGACGGCGGCCACGGTCTCGCTCGCGTCGCTGCTGTCAGCCTTGATGGCCAGTGCCCGCCGTCCCAGTTTCCCGATCCGCTCGACGATCTCGTCGGCCTTCTCGGGTGCGCTGACGTAGGTGATGGCCACGTCCATGCCGTCGTCGGCCAGCCGCAACGCCGTCGCGGCCCCGATTCCCCTGCTGCCTCCGGTGACCAGGGCCACCCGGTTCGCGTGCATGTGCGTCCTCCCGCCATGTTTTGTATTGACCGATACAATACATGCGGGTGGAGAGGTCAGCCGAGCTGGTCCCGCAGCTGCCGCTTGAGGACCTTGCCCGCGGCCGAGACCGGGATCGCGTCGACGAAACGCACCTCGCGCAGCCGCTTGTACGGCGTGACCTGGGCATTGACCGCCGCCAGGACGGTTTCGGCGGTGAGGCCGTCGTGGTTGTGCTGACTTGAAACGACGAACGCGACGGGCAGCTCGCCCACGGCGGGGTCCCGTCTGCCCACCACGGCCGCCGAGGCCACGCCCGGCACGGTGAGCAGCAGCTCCTCCAGCTCTCTCGGGTAGACGTTGTAGCCCTTGTAGAGCAGCAGGTCCTTGGCACGGTCCACGATGGACAGGTAGCCGTCGTCGTCGAGCACGCCGATGTCGCCGGTGCGCAGCCAGCCGCCGTCGAGCACGGCGGCGGTGTCCTCTTCGCGCTGGTGGTACCCCCGCATCACCTGCGGCCCGCGCACACACACCTCACCCGGAGTGCCCGGTGGCAGCGAGCCCTCGTCCGGGGCCGCGCCCGGCTCCACGATCCGGACCTCGGTGTCGAAGACCGGCACGCCGACCGTGCCCACCTTGCGCACGCCGGAGCGCCAGCCGGGAGCGATGGTGACGCCCATCGTCGCCTCGGTGAGGCCGTAGCCCTCGGTGATCACCGCTTCGGGGAACCGGGCGAGCAGCGCCTCACCCATCGCCCTCGGCATCGGGGCGGCCCCGGAGGTGATCCCCCGCACCGACGACAGGTCCGCGGTGTGGAACTCGTCGCAGGTCAGCAGGGTGGCGAACAACGCGGGCGCGCCGCTCAGCGACGTCACCCGCAGCCGCTCGGCGTCGGCGACGTAGGCGTGGGAATCGAACCGGTCGTGGATCGTCACGGTCGACCCGCTCAGGACCCCGATGTTCAGTCCACCCAGGCCCATCGCGTGGAACCACGGGGTGAGGTTGATCGTCCTGCCCTCACCCAGCGGCACGGGCCACTCCGCCTCGGTCCCGGCGCGCGTGAGAGTGAGGCCGCCCGCATCGTCGACGGCCGGAACGGCGCCGGAACCCCAGCACGCGTACTGCAGCGCGTTGACGACGACGCTGCGGTGGGTCAGCCGCACGCCCTTCGAGCGTCCCGTCGTGCCACCCGTGTAGCCGAGGTGCGCCAGATCGTGGGCCGGGTCCAGCTCCACCTCGGGCGGTGTGGCGGGTGCGCCGGCGATCACCTCGTCGAAGTCGTGGGCGTCCGCCCGGCGGGGCCGACGGGTGAGGACCAGCTCCACGTCGGCCGCGGGCACGGCGTCGGCCACCAGGCCGTGCGTGACCACCACCCGTGCGCCGCAGTCGGCGAGCTGGTCGGCCAGCGCGGCCTGCGGCAACAGCGGGTTGACCGGGCTGACCGTGGCCCCCGCGAGCAGCGTGCCGTAGTAGGCGACGGGGAAGGCCGGCCCGTTGGGCAGGTGCAGGGCGACCGTGTCGCCCCGGCCGAAGCCGCGTTCCCGCAGCGTGTTGGCGAACCGGCACGCCGACGACCACAGTTCCGCGAAGGTCAGCTCGGTGCCCGCGTGCCGGAACGCGACCCGTTTGTGGTGGCGCATCGCCGCACCGGCGAGCAGCGCCCCCACGGGCACGTCCGGATAGTCCAGCGACGTCGGGAGGCCGGGCGGGCGCGGCGGGGGTGTGGGCTGCATCACTCGACGGTACGAAGCCGGGCGGGGGCGGACAAGGGCCAGGACGGGTGGCGAAACCGCTTTGGTCGGCGCGCCCAACGGTGGCTAGTGTCCCGGGGTGGTGAGCACAACGACCGCGGCGCGCGAGGGCCGCATCGAGATCGCGCGGGTGCGCGCAGACGCCCCCGAGGCCGTCCGGCTGGTGCGGACCTACTTCGCCGACGTGGCGGGCCGGTACTACGGGCGCCGCGCCACCGAGGCCGAACTCGACATCGCGATGGCGGAGGACCCGAACGACGCGCTCCTGCCGCCGCGCGGCGCGTTCCTGCTGGCACGGCAGGACGGCCTTCCGGCCGGCTGTGTCGGCTGTGCCGGGCTCGTGCCCTTGGGGCACGGCATGGTGGAACTCAAGCGGATGTTCGTCGTGCCCTCGGTGCGGGGCAGGGGGCTCGGCGCGCGGCTGCTCGCCGCGGCCGAGGACGTGGCCGCCGAACTCGGCGCGACCGTGATCCGGCTCGACACCCGCCACGACCTCGTCGAGGCCCAGGGGCTGTACCGCACGCGCGGGTTCGCCGAGATCCCCGCCTACAGCGAAGGCCCGTACGCCGAGGTGTTCTTCGAGAAGCGGCTCTGAGGCCGGTCCTGCCGGTGGTTCAGGGCAGCGTCACCGTGACGCGCTCGGCGTCGCGGTGTGCCTCGACCTTCGCGGGCTCGGCGTGCGTCACCTGCACCACGTGCGCACCGGCGACCACGGGGGCGAGCAGCGCGTCCACCGCGCCGTCGGGCAGCGTCCATTCGCGCGTGGACAGCACCCGGTCGCCCTCGCCGACGCCCAGTGCGGTGGCGCGCTGCCGGGCCAGTGCCAGCAACTCGTCGATGCTCGTGCCCAGCAGCGCCGGGGTAGTGCCCGGCACGGGGAGCAGCGGGGCGAAGTCGTCGCCGCATGTACGGGCCTCGGAGAGGTAGTCGAGTGCGCCGTCCGGCGGTGTGCTCGACAGTCCCCGGCCCAGCGGGTCGAGCGCCACGACGGCCGTCGGTCCCGTGGCGGCCGCCTCCGCCGCGTGCGGCGGGGTGACGAAGGTGACGGCCGCCCCGGCCGGGTCCGTGACCACGTGCGCGCCGCACCACCACGCACCGAACAGCACACCAGCGGTCTGCCAGTGCGCGGGGAGGTCCACGGCGACCGCGTCGCCCGGCTCGACGTCGAACTCCTCGACGAGCCAGTTCGCGGTCTTGGCTGCCCAGTTGGCCAGCGTCACCACCGAGAGTTCGATACGGCTGCCCTCGGCGTCGTCGTAGTGCGTGAGGGCGGGGCGGGCGCCCGACGAGGAGAGCAGGGGACGGAGCACGCGCTCGGTGAGGCTCATGAGCCCAACGTAACGCTCCGCCGCCACCCGCTCCACGCCGTGTCCGTCGTTCCCGGCTACGCAGCCTGCGGACACGGCTACGACAGCTGCGGACACGGCTACCCAGGCTGCGGACACGGCGTCAGTCGACGCAGGTGACACCGTCGGCGGTGATCTCGTCGTCGTCCGACTGCGGCGCCGAACCGCCGCCGGAGGGCGGTGGCTCGTCCTCGGGCACCGCTTCGGCGATGAACTCCCGCACCTCGTCGACGTCGACCTCGATTATGCTCTGCTCGCCGTCGGGACTCCGCGCGTTGATGTCCACGACCGGGACGGTGACGAACGAGACGTCTCCGGACGCGATGCCGCTGGTCTGCTGTGCGAAGTCCAGCAGGTCGAGATCGGAGTCGAGGACCAGCGCCCGGCGCAGCGTCTCGGCCAGCTTCTCCAGCCGGTCGTCGTCGGTGAGGGTGCCCGCCGAGAGCACCTCGTTCAGCGCGGAGGCCAGAAACGCCTGCTGGCGCTGGATGCGGCCGAGGTCGCCGCCGGGCAGGTTCTTGCGCTGCCGGACGAACGACAGGGCCTCACCGCCCGACACGGTCTGCCTGCCCGCCGCGAAGTTCGCCCCCGAGTCCGGGTCGGAGGTGGCGTGGTTGAGACAGATCTCCACCCCGCCGAGGGCGTCGGTGAGCAGCGAGAACCCGAGCAGGTTGACCTCGGCGTAGTGGTCGATGCGGAGCTGGGTGAACTCCTGCACCGTGCGGACCAGCGCGGCTCGCCCCGCCTGATCGGACTCGCGTTCGATCTCGGAACGGTCGGTGACGCCCTCCGCGCGGAGCGCGCCCGCCTCGCGGTACTTGGCCGTGCCATACACCGAGTTGATCTTCGCGTGCCGTTCGTCCGACACCCGCGTCCACGTGTCGCGGGGGATCGAGATCCCCGTGGGCGGAGAACCGTCGTGCGGGATGCGCAGCACGATCAGGGTGTCGGTGCTGATCCCCGGATTGCTCTCGGTGCGCAGTTGCCGCAGCACGTGGGCGGGAAGCGGATTGCCCTCCATGTCGGTGCGCGAGTCGGTGCCCACCAGCAGGACGTCGGTCGCGCCGTCGTCCTCGGGCGGGGCCGGCGGGGCCTCGGTGTCGTCCGGTTCGTCCTCGAACCGCAGCGCGTCGGTCGTCGTGACGTTGTCCTGCAGTGTCCCGAGCGTCGAGTGGGCGTAGCCGGTCAGGCCCAGCGCGGCGACCGACAGCAACGCCACGGCCGTGCGAGTGGTCACCGCCAGCGCGGTGCGCACCCGGCCGCGCCCAGCTGGCTCCTGCTGCGCTCTGTCCGCTCTGTCCGGTTCGGCGGCTGTCCCCTGCTCGCCTTCGTCCACGGCGGTCCCCTCCCCCGCGTGTGGTTACCAGCCGGTCAGCTTAGTAGACGCAGGGCACGCCTCCCGCCGTGATCGGCTGCTCGCCGTCGTTCTCGTCGTCGGGCGCGCTGGTGGTGTCCTGCTTGGTGGCGGCAGGCGCACTGCCGCCCGAGGCCCGGGACGAGTCCTGCCCGCTCGCCGGTGCGGCGGGCAGTGCGAAGTCCGCTCCCAGGTACAGCGCCACGGTGCCGCCGGGCAGCGTGGGATCGACCTCGGCGGCGTAGTCCGCCCCGAGCGCGGTGCGCAGCGCCTCGACTCCGGCCTCCTCGCCCGTCGCGTGCCGGATCACCGTGCTCGACCGCTGGTCCAGCGTCGCGTAGCTCTCGCCGCCGAAGCCCTGGCCCGCCAGCAGTGATCGCGCCGACTCGCCGACGCCGGTGTCGCCGGTGGCGTCGTAGATGTCCACCGCGTACGACGCGGCTCCCGGCACGGTTGCGGGCACGCTGTCCAGGCGGGGATCGCCCTCGCTCCGCTGCGGGATCAGCTCGTTCACGAACTCGCCGACCTGGGCGGGATCGACCTGGAGCACGTCGGCTCCGCCGATGGTGGCGTCACCCACGATGGGCATGGTGTGGAACTCGATCTGACCGCCCGACAGACCGCGCATCTGGTCGGCGAAGGTCAGCAGGTCCCAGTCCTCGGAGAGCACCACCGACTTCTGCACGGCCCCGATCACCTCCGACAGGCGGCCCGGGTTCAGCAGGATCTCGCTGGACAGCATCTTGCGCGCGAGACCGGAGAGGAACGCCTGCTGGCGGTTGATGCGGCCGAGGTCGCCGCCCTGGAGCCCGATGCGCTGCCGCACGAACGAGAGCGCGTCCACCCCTTCGATGGTCTGCGGTCCCGCGGGCAGGTCGATCCCGGACTTGATCTCCTTGACCGGTTCGCGCAGGCAGACGTCGACCCCGTTGACGGCCTTGGTGATCTCGTAGAAGCTGGCCAGGTTGACCTCGGCGTATCGGTCGATCATGCCCGGCCTGCCGACGAGCTGCTCGATGGTCGCGATGAGGTTCTTGCGGCCCGCCACCTTGCCCTGGTCGTCGCGCACGTCGAGGTCCGTCTCGCCCTGCGCGGCGAGCGTGTTGACCGTGTCGTTGTAGGCGTAGCGGTACGCGGCGTTGAGCCGGCTGTTGCCGTAGCCGCCCGCCAGTTCCACCCACGAGTCGCGGGGGAAGGAGATGGCGGTGGCGCTGGTGCCGTCCTGCGGGATGTGGACCAGGATCATCGTGTCGGTCTGGAGATTGTCCTCGTCGTCGCCTGCGTGCAGCTCGTCGAGGACCTCGCGCGGAAGCGGGTTGCCCTGGGCGTCCTTGCGGCTGTCCATGCCGACCAGCAGGATGTCGACGGCGCCGTCGAGCGGTTCCGCGCCGGGCTCGGTGTCCTCGAACACGTCGGTGGTGGCGAGGTTCGACTGGGCGGAGCCGAGCATCTGCCAGCCGTAGCCGGTGAGTACGAGCACGGCCACGGACAGCAGCGACACCACGGTCCGGCCGCTGACGACTCCGGCGGTGCCGAGCCGCGACCGGCGGTGAACCGGTTTCGTGCCCGGCCGTACGGCCGGTTCACCGTCGGTCAAGGTCCCCGCACCTCCCCAGTGGTGGCTTCGCGCCGCCAGATTACTGATCAGTCCTTAGTCAAGACGCTGTCGAGGCGGAAAATGTTGCTTTGCTGTTGTGTTCTGGCCGAAACAGGGGGCGTGGCACACTGCCCTTCACGGCAGCAGTGTGGGAGGGCGCGATGCGAGTACTGGTCACCGGCGGTGCGGGTTTCATCGGATCGCACTACGTGAGGCAGGCCCTGTCCGGGGAGTACGCCTCGTTGCGGGACGCCGAGATCGTCGTACTGGACAAGCTCACCTACGCGGGCAGTCGAAGCAATCTCGACCCGGTGGCGGACAGCCCGCGGCTGCGGTTCGTGCGCGGCGACATCTGCGATCCGGCTGTGGTGCGGGAGGTCATGGCGGGCGTGGACCTGGTGGTCCACTTCGCCGCGGAGTCCCATGTGGACCGGTCGATCGCGGGCTCGGCGGACTTCGTGCTGACCAACGTGCTCGGGACGCAGACGGTGCTGCACGCGGCACACCACGCCGGGGTGGGCCGCGTGGTCCACGTGTCCACCGACGAGGTGTACGGCTCCATCGACGAGGGGTCGTGGCGCGAGGACCATGTGCTGGAGCCGAACTCGCCGTACTCCGCGTCGAAGGCGTCGTCGGATCTCGTCGCGCGGTCGTTCCACCGCACCTACGGGCTGCCCGTGTGCGTCACGCGGTGCTCGAACAACTACGGCCCGTACCAGTTCCCGGAGAAGGTGATCCCGTTGTTCGTCACCAACCTGCTCGACGGCGGTCAGGTGCCGCTGTACGGCGACGGGAGCAACGTCCGTGACTGGCTGCATGTGGACGATCACTGCCGGGGCGTCCAGCTGGTCGCCGACGGTGGAACGCCCGGCGAGATCTACAACATCGGCGGTGGCACCGAGCTGACGAACCGCGAGCTGACCGAGCGGCTGCTCGCCGCCGTGGGGGTCGGCTGGGAGCGGGTGGACCACGTCGAGGACCGCCTGGGCCACGACCGCCGGTACTCGGTGGACATTACGAAGATCCGGACCCAGCTCGGCTACCGCCCGGCGGTGGACTTCGAGTCCGGTCTCGCCGAGACTGTGCGCTGGTACGCGGAGCACCGGCAGTGGTGGGAGCCGCTGAAGGAGCGGGCCTCCCCGGTCACCGGGTGAGGTCCGGGGCCGAGAACGGACGAGGCTGGAGTGGCTGGAGTGACCGCAGTGGCTGGAATGGCGAGGAGTCGATCGGACGGGAGCCGGGGGATCGCGGTACTCGTGCCGGGTGGGCACGGGCAGCTGGGCCGTGACCTGGCCGCCGTGGGAGCGGCGCTCGGCGAGAGCGTCGACGTGGTCGCGCCGGGCTCCGCGGAGCTGGACGTCACCGAACCCGGCGCGGTGGTGGAGGCGGTGGCCGACCTGGCGGCGGGAGCCGCGCAGGAGGGCCGGTGGCCGGTCGTGGTCAACGCGGCGGCCTACTCCGCCGTGGACGCGGCCGAGGACGACGAGGACACGGCGTTCGCGGTGAACGCCGACGGGCCGAGGATGCTGGCCGCGGTGTGCTCGTCCCGCAGCGTGCCGCTGGTCCACGTGTCGACGGACTACGTGTTCGGCGGTGCCGCCGACCGGCCCTACGAGCCGGGCGATCCGCTGGGGCCCCGCAGCGCCTACGGCCGCACCAAGGCGGCGGGTGAGGACGCCGTGCTCGGGTCGGGCGCGCGCGCCTGGGTGGTGCGGACGGCCTGGCTGTACGGGGCCTCGGGGCACAACTTCGTCAAGACCATGATCGATCTGGAGGCACGCCGCGACACACTGTCCGTTGTGGATGACCAGGTCGGAAGCCCGACGTGGTCGGGCGATCTCGCGCGCGGGCTGCTGGAACTGGCGGGCCGGGTCGCGGCGGGCGAGGGCCCCGCGCGGGCGGTCCTGCACTGCACGAACGCGGGGCAGGCCACCTGGTTCGACCTGGCACGCGCGGTGTTCGAGGAGCTGGGCGCCGATCCGGAACGGGTGCGGCCCTGCACGACCGAGGAGTTCCCCCGGCCCGCGCCGCGGCCCGCGTACTCGGTGCTCTCGTCCTCGGCCTGGGCGGAGGCGGGGCTCACTCCGCTGCGCCCGTGGCGGGAGGCGGTGTCGGCGTTCGTGTCGGAACTGCGTCAGGAATCCACGGCGCGCCGGTAGGCGGCCAGCGTGGCCTCGGCGCAGCGGCGCCAGGTGAAGCTCGCGGCGTGTGCCCGGCGCGTGGCCGAGGCCGAGGCGGCGTGCGGTTCCTCCACCGCGCGGCGCAGCGCCGTGGCGAGCGCGGTGACGTCGCCGTGGGGAACCAGCTGCGCCAGCCCGCCGGAGACCTCCCGCAGCGAGGGCACGTCGGTACACACGACCGGGACGTCGCAGGCCATCGCCTCCAGCACGGGCAGGCCGAAGCCCTCGTCGCGCGACGGCAGCACCAGTGCCGAGGCACCGGCGACGACCCGTTGCAGATCTACATCGGACAGATAGCCGGTGTGGTGCGAGCGCTCGTCGGCGGGGAAGCGGCCGGGGCCCGCGAACACCACCGGAGGCAGGGCGGAATCGGTGGCGTGGGCCTGACGCAGCCAGTCCAGACCCTTGCGCGGGCCCGGAGCACCGGCGAACAGCAGGTACCGTTCCGGCAGGCCGAGCCGTCGCCGCTGGGCCTCGCCCGGCGGGCGGCCGGTGAACCAGCCCGCGTCCACCCCGAGCGGCGTCACCTCGATCGCGTCGCGGTCCACGTCGAGCCGCTCCGCGACGGCGTCGGCGACGGCCGAGGTGGGCGTACACACCACGTTCGCGGCGGCGGCGCCGCGCCGGACGAGGGCGGGCAGATCACGGTCACTGGGGGCCAGCTCACCGGGCGCGTCGAGGAAGGCGAGGTCGTGGATCGTCAGTACCCGCGCCGCCCGCAGGGTCGCGGGCAGCACGAAGTTGGTGCCGTGGACGACGTCGGCGAGTCCCGCGAACGCCTCCACCGGGGGAAAGTCGGAGCGCAGCCAGCTCGCCCGCAGCGCGCGTGCCGCCACGGGCATCCCCCTGGCGCGCACGCCGTGCGGCAGCACCGAGCGCAACCCGCGCCAGCCGCGCAGGGTGAACGCCACCGCGCGGGTGTCCACATCGGAGTAGGACGCGAGCTCCTCGGACAGCGAGGCCGTGTAGCGGCCGATACCCGTGCGATGCCCCAGCAGCGGCGTGCCGTCCAGCAGCACCCGCAGCCGCCTAGCCACGGCGCAGTCCCCGGCGGGCGAGCTTGCGCACCCGGCCCGCCGCGCGGCGGGCGAGTTCGGCGGGGCCGCCGTCGCTGAGATAGGAGCGGACGAGTTCCAGGTCGCGGCGTACCAGCTCGCCTGCCTGCCTGCGTGGCGCCTGGGTGAGGTGACCGGCGCCGGGAAGCCGGTCGGCGGCGGGCCGGGGGTCACGGCAGAACTCCACCAACGGCTCCAGCACGTTCGGCCAGGTGTAGCGCTGCGCGACGGCGAGCATCCGCTCACGGCAGCCCTGGGCGAAGTCCGGGTCGTACAGGCATCGCTCCAGCGCCTCGGCCAGCGCGCGCGGGTCCTCGGCCGGGACCACGATGCCGAGCCGTTCGGCCCGCACCAGATCGGCGAAGGCGTCCCCGTCGGTGGTCACGATCGGCAGCCCGGCCCACAGGTAGTCGAGCACCCGCGTGCGGAAGGCGAACAGGGTCTCGACGTGCTCGAAATGGGTGGTCACCCCGCAGTCGGCGTCCAGCAGCCAGTTCTGCCGCTCGTCGTAGGGCACCCACTGCTCGTTGAAGAACACGTGCTTGCCGGTGAGGCCGAGCGAGTCGGCCAGGCGCCGGGTGCGGTCCGCGACGTCCATCTCGCCGACCTCGGGATTGGGGTGTTTCATGCCGAGAAACACCAGGCGCAGGTCCTCCCGCTCGGTGTGCAGCAGCTCGACGGCACGCACGAGCGTCAGCGGGTCGAACCAGCTGTACACGCCGCCGGCCCACAGCACCACGTGGTCGTCCTCGGCGAGGCCGAGCCCGGCGCGCAGGCCCGCCCCGGTGCGCCTCGGCGGCTCGGGGGACAGTCCGAACGGGACCACGCTCAGCAGCGAGCGCGTCGTCGGGTCGGCGTCGTAGAGCCGGGGCGAGAGCCTGCCGATGGCGGTGAGGTGGCCGAGCCACAGGTGCCGCTGCCGTTCGGAGGCGCACAGGAAGAAGTCACCGCGCTCCAGCTGCGCGTCCAGCACCCGCCGCACTCCGGCGAGGTCGGCGGTCCGCACGTCGTCGGGTGTGTCCCTGCCCTGTTCGAGCAGCTCCAGGTGCATGGGGTCGTAGACGTCGCACACGACGATCTTGTGGGCGTACTCGTTCTTCAGCGCGGGCACGAGCTCCAGCACGTGCCCCTGGAGTACCACGATGTCGGCCCACGCGACGTGTTCCACCAGGTCGCGCCTGCTCGACGCCAGCACCGGGAACGGTGCGGGTGGCGGGTCGGCCACCGGGTTCACCGTCACCAGCCGGACGTCGTGTTCACCGGCGAGTGCCCCGGCGATGTGCCACGCCCGGATCGCGGGCCCCGCCATCCGGCTCGTCAGCGTGTCGCCGGTGATGACACAGATCGTCCGGCGGGCCCCGAAGGCGCGTTCGATGCCGAAGACCTCGGTGAGGATGTCGTGCGCCGCGAGGTAGCGCGGCAGCGGGTAGGCCGGTTCGAGCGCCTTGCGCAGCAGCGGCAGCAGGTCGGCGTCGGTGCGAACGCGGGCGGCCTGCTCCTCGGCGCGGGCCCGCGCCAGTGCGGGCAGGCGCTCGACGAAGGCGTCCACCGCGAGTACCCCCGCCAGCGCGGCACGGGAGACCGGTACCGGCGCCACCTCGGGCGGCCCCACTCCGGCGGCAAGGTCGAGCTGGGCGGGGTCGAGGTCACCCCGCGCGGTGGCGCGGCGCACGGTCAGCGCGAGCGCGGCGGGCAGCGCGCTCGCCAGCGTCTCGTCGGACAGGTTCTTGTAGAGCGCGCACAGCGCGTTGCGTTCCAGCAGAAACGTCTCGCGACCGCTGTCCGGCGCGTCCACGGCCGCCATCGTGCCGTGGTGGCGGTGGTAGGCGATCGAGGTGGGCTCGTAGCGCACCCGCCAGCCGCGCAGGTTCAGCCGCCAGCCGAGGTCCACGTCCTCGTAGAACATGAAGAAGTCGTCGTCGAAGCCGCCCAGCTCCGCGAACACGTCGGCCCGCACGAACATGGCCGACCCGGTGGCGAACAGGACGTCCTTCGCGGTGTCGTGCTCGGTGGGCGGCAGGTCGGCCAGCGGCGTGTCGGCGTGGCGTTTGTAGCCCATCCCGAACCAGGTGAGGCCGCCGTCGACGAAATCGGCGCGCTCGCCGTCGAGGTCGAGTACCTTGCTGGCGACCGCCGCGACGGTGGGATCGCCGCGCAGCACCTCGACGGCCGCGTCGATCCAGCGGGGATGCGGCCGGGCGTCGTTGTTGAGGAACGCGAGCACCGTGCCGTGCGCGTGCCGGGCCCCGAGGTTGCAGCCACCGGCGAACCCGAGGTTGCGTTCGGAGCTGATCAGCCGCGCCGAGCCGGCGGCGGCGATGCGGGCGGCGTCGTCACCGGGGGAGGCGTTGTCGACGCAGAGGATTTCCAGGTCGGGATAATCCAGCTCGCCGAGCGCGCGCAGGCAGGCGATGGTGTCCTCGGCGCCGCGGTAGTTGACCACGACGACCGACACCCGTGGTCGGGCCGTGGGCGCTGTGTGCGGTTCGGACGCCGCGCGCGCCGCCGCTGCTGTGTCCCCCTGGGCCAACGCCGTGCTCCTTCCCCGCGAGGCGCAAGACTACTTCCCGGCCCAGCGGCGCCAGACGTCGGATCGCGCGAGCACGCGGCGCCGCCCCACCACGACCCGCCGCGCGAGCGTGCCCGGCAGCCGGATGACGACACCGGCGAGCACGCGGCACCGCAGCCCGACGCGGAAGTTCGATGCGTCCGGCACTGCTGTGTCGCTGCCGTGCCGGGCGCGGCGTAGCGGCAGCACTGCCGTGAGCGCCGCGAACCGCGCCAGCTCCCGCGCCGCGACGGCCGCCGGGGCGCAGCGCAGCAGGGTGAGCAGCCGGTTGCGCTCGTTCCAGCCGTGGAACCGGGGTGATCCGGGCCGGGTGCTCGCGCCGTGCCGGTGGACCACGGCGGCGTCCGGTCGCTCCGGCGGGGCGGCGATGCCGTGGCCCGCGAGCCGCAACCGCCACGCCGTGTCGAGGTCCTCGTAGTAGCAGAAGAACCCGGCCGGGACACCGCCCTCGGCCCGCAGCGGGGCGAGGCGCAGCAGGACCGCGCCGCCGCAGAACCCGAACGGTGGCGCGGTGGGCGAGGGGGCGCCGGCCAGGTCGGCGCCGTGCCCGTCGGCGGTGAGCCGCACGCCGGACGACTGCCGCGTGCCGTCCGGCCGCTGGAGCACCGAGGCGACGGCCGCACAGCCCGGATCGGCCCGCAGGATGTCCTCCAGCGTGTTCAGCCAGGCCGGGCGGGGGACGGCGTCGTCGTTGAGCCAGGCCACGAACGGCGTGGTGACGTGCGGGAGGGCGGCGGCGAGGGCACCCGCGTAGCCGAGGTTGCGGCGCGGGCGCAGTACCGCCGGGCGGCTCGGGTGCCGTGCGAGCAGGGTGGCCGTGCCGTCGTCCGAGGCGTTGTCGACCACGAGCGTCCGGTGTGGACTGTGCTGCGCGGCCAGCCCGTCGAGGCACTCGGTGATGTGGTCCGCGCCACGCCAGGTGACCACCACCACGGTGGTGGCGGGAGCATCGGTCGGCACCGGGGCAGGATAGCCCGGACCATCGCGGCAGAATGGCCGCGTGCCGGAACTCGTGGTCGTCGCCGAGCAGTTGCT
Source organism: Saccharomonospora piscinae (assembly GCF_005862235.1). GTDB lineage: Bacteria > Actinomycetota > Actinomycetes > Mycobacteriales > Pseudonocardiaceae > Saccharomonospora > Saccharomonospora piscinae. The sequence goes on from NZ_VCEK01000007.1 coordinate 61,128, forward strand.
CGCCGAGGTGCCCGGCGGCACCGGGCGCTACACCGCCCAGTTGCTGCGGGCGCTCGCCGACACGGCGCCACCGGGCTGGACGGTGTCGAGCGTCGTCGCCCGGCACGCCGACGTGACCGCCGCCCGGATTCCGGGCGTCGGCGGCCCGCGTGTCCTTGCGCTGCCGCGCCGGGCGCTCGTGGCGGCCTGGGAGGCGGGCCTGCCGCTGTGGCCCGGCGGCGACGCCGTCCACGCTCCGACGCCGCTCGCTCCACCGAGGGCCCCGCGCGGGCGCTCACTGTCGGTGACCGTTCACGACACGGTGCCGTGGACGCACCCCGGCACGCTCACCGCGCGGGGCGCACGCTGGCACCGCGCGATGGTCGCGCGGGCGGTGCGGCGGGCCGACGCCGTGTTCGTGCCCACGCGGGCCGTCGCCGGTGATCTCGCGCGGCGCCTCACCGTGCGGGCGCCGCTGCACGTCGCGGGACACGGGGTCACCGACCTCGGCGCCCCGGAACCCGTACCGGGATTGCCGGAGCGCTACGTGCTGGCCGTCGGCACCGTCGAACCCCGCAAGGGTCTCGACGTGCTCGTCGCGGCGATGGCCGCTCCTGCAGCGCCCGACGTGCCGTTGCTGCTGGTCGGCAGGCCGGGCTGGGGTGGTCTGGACCCGGAGCGGCTGGCGGCGGAGCACGGGCTGGCTCCCGGCCGCGTCCGGCTGCTCGGCGGGCTCGGCGACGCCGAACTCGCCACCGTCCTCGCGGGCGCGAGCGTGGTGGCCGTGCCGAGCCTGGCCGAGGGCTTCGGCCTGCCGGTACTGGAGGCGATGGCGGCGGGGGTGCCGGTGGTCCACACCGACGACCCGGCACTGGCCGAGGTCTCGGCGGGTGCCGCTGTGGTGGTGCCCCGCGGTGACGCGAACGCGCTCGCGGCGGGCCTGCGGCGGGTGCTGGCCGAGCCGCACCTCGCGGCGGAACTCGCGGCGGCGGGCGCGGCCAGGGCCGCCGACTTCACGTGGCGGGACTCCGCCGCACTCGTCTGGACCTGCCACACGTAACCGGGGCAACGGTTCGGCGGATCCGGCCCACCGCTCTAACGCCGGGTCGTAGGCTGCACGCGTGCCCGAACCGCGTGTCCTGCTCGACGCCACGGCCGTGCCCGCCGATCGGGGCGGCGTGGGCCGGTACGTCGACTCGCTCGCCGCCGCGCTCGACGCGGATGGCACGCGGCTCACCGTCGTCTGCCAGGCACGTGACGCGGACCTGTACTCCACGCTGGCTCCGCGCGCCCGGATCGTGCACACCGCGCAGTCCGCCGCCACCCGCACCGCGCGGCTGACCTGGGAACAGACCACGCTGCCCGGCCTGGTGCGCAGGCTTGCCGCCGACGTCATCCACTCGCCGCACTACACCCTCCCGCTGGCCGCGCGCGCGGCCTCGGTGGTCACGCTGCACGACGCGACCTTCTTCACCGACGCGGTGCTGCACTCCTCGGTCAAGGCGCGGTTCTTCCGCGCGTGGACGGCGACGGCGCTGCGCCGCGCGTCGCTGTGCGTGGTGCCGAGCCTGGCCACCGCCGACGAACTGCGCCGCGTCACGCGGGCGCGCGGTGCGGAACTGCGAGTCATCCAGCACGGGGTCGACGAGCAGCGGTTCCACCCGCCGACGTTCGAGCAGGTGCGGACGGCCCGCGAGGCGATCGGGCTCGGCACGACGCCGTACGTCGCCTTTCTCGGGGCGCTCGAACCGCGCAAGAACGTGCCCGCCCTGATCAGGGGGTTCTGCCTGGCCGTGGCCGACCGGCCCGACCCGCCCGCGCTCGTGCTGGCGGGCCAGCCCGGCTGGGACTCGCACGTGGAGAGCGCGCTGTCGGCCGCGCCCCTGCGCCTGCGCGTGATCCGCGCGGGTTACCTGCCGTTCGGCACCCTCGCGGGGTTTCTGGGAGGCTCCGAACTCGTCGCCTACCCCAGCCTCGGTGAGGGATTCGGCCTTCCCGTGCTGGAGGCGATGGCGTCCGGAGCGTGCGTGCTCACCACCCGCAGGCTCGCGTTACCCGAGGTCGGCGGCGACGCGGTGGCCTACTGCGGGGTCGGCGCAGGCGACGTCGCCGCCGCGTTGCGGGACCTGCTCGGCGACCCGGTGCGCCGCCGGGAACTGGCCCAGGCCGCACTGCGCAGGGCGAAGGAGTTCTCCTGGGCCACCAGCGCGGCCCAGCACCGCGAAGCCTACGACCGGGCGTGGTACCGGTACCGCCGTGCGCGGGCGGCACAGCAGGCGCGCCCGCTCACCGCGCACACCGGGTGAGGTGTGCACAATGGCGGCGTGACGGAGCCGAAGACGTACGGTGACGCGGTCGCCGTGGTGACAGTGACCTACTCGCCGGGCGAGACCCTGGACCGCTTCCTCGACACGCTCGACAAGGCCACCGAGCGCGAGGTTCAGGTGGTCCTCGCCGACAACGGTTCCGTCGACGGCGAGCCCGAGCGGGCGGCGGCCGAACGCGAGCACGTGCGCTTCGTGCCGACCGGCGGCAACCTCGGTTACGGCGGTGGCGCCAACGCCGGCGTGGCCGCCCTCGGTGACGACGTCGGCTGGGTGGTCGTGGCCAATCCCGACCTGGAGTGGGACCCCGGTTCGCTCGACGCGCTGCTGGAGGTGGCGGGGCGCTGGCCGAACGGTGGCGCGTTCGGCCCGCTCGTGCGCGAGGTCGACGGCACCGTCTACCCCTCGGCGCGCCTGCTGCCGTCACTGGGACGCGGTATCGGGCACGCGGTGCTGGGCCGGATCTGGAAGGGCAACCCGTGGACCCGCTCCTACCGGCAGGAGGCCGCCGCGCCCAGCGAGCGCACCGCCGGGTGGTTGTCGGGGTCGTGCCTGCTGCTGCGCCGGGCGGCGTTCGACTCCGTGGACGGGTTCGACACCCGCTACTTCATGTACTTCGAGGACGTCGACCTCGGCGACCGGCTACAGCGGGCGGGCTGGCTCAACGTGTACGCGCCCTCGGCGAGCGTCATGCACATCGGCGGCCGGTCCACGGCGTCGGCGTCGGCGCGGATGCTGGCCGTCCACCACGCCAGCGCCTACCGCTACCTCGCCGACCGGCACCGCGGTCTCGCGTGGAAACCGGTGCTGGCCGCGATCAAGCTCGGTCTGGCGCTGCGGCTGAAACTCGAAACCCGCCGCCCCTGACGCCGTGTCCGCAGCCCCCGTAGCCGTGTCCGCAGTCCGCGTAGCCGTGTCCGCATCGCACGGTGCAGACATCTCTACACAGGCTGCGGACACGATGTCGGGGGACGGTCACAGCCCTTCGAGGCGGCGCGCGACGTAGGACTGCGGCGCGGGCTCGGAGGTGGGCGTGGTGGTGGGAACGAGCCCACCCGAGTCAGGCCGGGGCTGCTCCGCGGTGCTCTCGCCGTCCGGCGACGAGATGCGCACCGGCTGGGTGACCGACGCCTGCTCCTGGGCGGCCTGATCGGCGGAGGGTCGCGTCAGCGGGGTCGTCTGCGCCGCGTCGGCGAGGTGCGAGTCGCCGCGCGCGGCGTCGTTGGCCGCGATCACCGACGACGGCAGCTTCGTCGTGGTGTCGGGGTCGGCGTCGAGCCCGGACACGACCGACCGCGGGATCTTCTGCGTGTTCGCGGAATCCATCGGTGACGTCATGTTGTCCGGCGTGACCACGCCGTTGCGAGCCTGCGCGCGGGCGAGCACGGCGTCCGCGCGGTCGCGGGGATCCATGTCCTCGCACCCCCATACCCTCACCGATGGCCCTCTCTGCACGGGGCCGCCGCCTTCGATGTCTAGGGTAGGCCCTCGGACACCCGCCCGTCGAAGGGTTGGGTCGCGAGATCGTCACGCCGATGCGGTAGGTATGGAGGGGGAATGGAGCGTTCCGGGTCGACGGCTCCCGTCGCGGGTGCCGACGCGGTGATCCTGGTGGGTGGCAGGGGAACCCGGTTGCGGCCGTTGACGCTCTCCGCGCCCAAACCGATGCTGCCGACGGCCGGGGTACCGTTCCTCGCGCACGTGCTCTCCCGCATCCGTGCCGCGGGCATCACCCACGTGGTGCTCGGCACGTCCTACCGGGCGGAGGTCTTCGAGGAGCACTTCGGTGACGGTTCCGCGTTCGGGCTCGACATCTCCTACGTCGTCGAGGACGAACCGCTGGACACCGGCGGTGCCATCCGCAACGTCGCCGACCGGCTGCGCCACGACGACGCGGTGGTGTTCAACGGCGACATCCTGTCCGGGGCGGACCTCGGCGCGCTCGTCGCGACTCACCGCGACGCGGGCGCGGACGTCACCCTCCACCTGCAACGGGTCGCCGACCCCTCGCGGTTCGGGTCGGTGCCGACCGGCCCCGACGGCCGCGTGACGGCGTTTCTGGAGAAGACGCCCGACCCGCCGACCGATCAGATCAACGCGGGTTGCTACGTGTTCCGCCGCTCGGTGATCGAACAGATACCGCCGGGCCGCAGGGTGTCCGTCGAGCGGGAGACGTTTCCCGGTCTGCTGGAACGCGGCCAGCACGTCCACGGCTACGTCGACGACTCGTACTGGCTCGACGTCGGCACCCCGGAGGCGTTCGTGCGGGGCTCGGCCGACCTCGTCACGGGGCGTGCTCCGACGGCGGCGCTGCCGGGGCCTCCCGGCGAGCGGCTGGTGCTCGACGGCGCGACCGTGGCCGACGCCGCCGAGGTGACCGGCGGCAGCACGGTGGGGGCGGGTGCGCGGGTGGCCGCCGGGGCCCGCGTGGCCGGTTCGGTGCTGTTCGACGGCGCCGTCGTGGCCGAGGGCGCGGTGGTCGAGCGCTCCGTGCTCGGCGCGGGGGCGCGGGTCGGCAAGGACGCGGTGCTGCGGGGCGTGGTCGTGGGTGATCACGCGACGGTGGGCGCGGGCTGCGAGTTGCTCGACGGTGCGCGCGTGTGGCCCGACGTCACGTTGCCCGAATCCGCGATACGGTTTTCGAGCGATGCCTGAGCTGTCCCGCACCTGGCGGCCGACGTTCCCGCTCGACGTCGTGGGCGTGCTCTCCCCACTGCGACGCGGGCGTGGTGATCCCTGCCTGCGGCACGACGACGGCGGTCGGACGTGGCTGGCGGCCAACACCGCCGAGGGCGCGGGCACGCTGGTGTTCCGGGTGGTTCCCCGCGACGGCTCCGTGGAGGCGCGGGCGTGGGGCGGCGGCGCGCGAATCCTGCTCGACGGCCTGCCTGCGCTGCTGGGGGATGCCGACGGTGGTGCCGACGGCGCTGACAGCGCTGCCTTCGTGGCGCACCACGACGCCGTCGCGCGGGCGCGCCGCCGCAACCCGCTGCTGCGCCTGACGGCCTGCGGGCGCGTGTGGGACGCGCTTGTACCCGCCGTGCTGGAACAGAAGGTGACCAGCACCGAGGCACGCCGTTCGTGGCGGGAGTTGTGCCGCTGGTTCGGCGAACCCGCCCCGGGGCCCGCGGTCGCGGCGTCCGCGGGGTTGCGGGTGCCGCCGACGCCGTCGGCCGTGCGCTCGCTGACGGAGTGGCAGTGGCACCGGGTCGGGGTCGACCTGCGGCGGCGCACGACGCTCGTGGCGGCGGCAAGGGTCGCGCACCGCCTTGAGGACGCCGTGACGTTCGGCGGCGAGCGGGGGCGGGCGCTGCTGCGGACGGTTCCCGGTATCGGGGTGTGGACGGCCGCCGAGATCGCGCAGCGCGCGTGGGGCGATCCCGACGCGGTCAGTTTCGGCGACTTCCACGTTCCCTCCCTCGTCGGCTACGCGCTGGAGGGGCGCCCGCTGGACGACGAGGGAATGGCCCGCGTCCTGGCGCCGTACGCGCCGCAGCGGCAACGGGTCGTGCGTTACCTGGAGGCGGCGGGCCACACCCGGCCCCGGTTCGGCCCGCGCTACCCGGTGCGCGACTACCGGGCCATCTGAGGGGCCGGCCGGGGACCACGGCCGCTTGCGGCGGTGTCCGGCACGTCCCTACGCTCGCACTGACCAGGGAGTGGTGGTGACATGCGCCTGCTGCCGTGTGCCGATGCGGGCCTGCTGATCGAACTCGACGATCTCGCCGAGGTCACCGGGCTGCACGCGGCGCTGCGCGACGACCCGCCGCCCGGCGTGGTCGACCTCGTTCCCGCCGCCCGCACGCTGCTGCTGCGGCTCGACCCTGCCCGGGCCGACCTCGCACAGGTCGAGCAGGCCGTGCGCGGAGCCAGTCCGCGGCACAACGCCCGGGGGCGCGGAGAGGTCGTCGACATCCCCGTGACCTACGACGGTGCCGATCTCGCCGACGTCGCCGGTCACCTCGGGCTCACCCCCGCCGAGGTGGTCGCCGCGCACACGGGTGCCGAGTGGACGGTGGCCTTCGGCGGCTTCGCCCCCGGTTTCGGCTACCTGACCGGGGAGGTGTGGCACTTCGACGTCCCGCGTCGCGCCGAGTCCCGCACCACCGTGCCCTCGGGTGCGGTCGGCCTCGCCGGTGGCTTCAGCGGTGTCTACCCGAGGGCCTCACCCGGCGGGTGGCAGCTCATCGGGCACACCCGCACGGTGCTGTGGGACATCGCACGCGACCCGCCTGCCCTGCTGCGCCCCGGTGTGCGAGTCCGGTTCGTGGAGGCGACGCCGTGACCAACTCGGCGACGAGAGCGCTGGAGGTTCTGGAGCCGGGGCCGCTCGCGACCTTCCAGGATCTCGGCAGGCCCGGGCTCGCGGGGATCGGCGTCGGCGCGTCGGGCGCCGCCGACCGCGCCGCGCTGCGACTGGCCAACCGGCTCGTCGGCAACGACGAGGGGGCCGCCGCCGTCGAGGTGACACTCGGCGGCTTCGCAGCCCGGGCCAGGGGAGACCTCACGGTGGTGGTCACCGGCGCGCCCTGCCCGGTGACCGTGGGCGGCCGAGGTGGCGCGGCGGGGTCCGTGCTGCGGGTGCGGGCGGGGGAGTGCCTGCGCCTCGGGACGCCACCCGTGGGGTTGCGCAGCTACGTCGCCGTGCGCGGCGGGTTCGCCGTGGAGCGCGTGCTGGGGTCGGCCTCCACCGACGTGCTCTCCGGCCTCGGGCCACCGCCACTGGAGCCGGGCACGGTACTGCCCGTCGGAGTCCCGCACCGGCCGCTGCCCGCCGTCGACTTCGCCCCCGTGGCGGCACCGCCCGCCGACGGTCTGGTGCTGACCGTGGTGCCGGGGCCGAGGCAGGACTGGTTCCACGACGACGCGTTGCCCACCCTGCTGCGGGAGACCTATGCCGTCTCGCCGCGCAGCAACCGCGTCGGGCTACGGCTGGACGGGCCCCCGCTCACCCGGGCCCGTGGCGACGAGCTTCCCAGCGAGGGCATGGTGCCCGGCGCCGTCCAGGTGCCGCCGTCGGGCAGACCGACGCTGTTTCTGGCCGACCATCCCGTCACGGGCGGCTATCCGGTGATCGCGGTGGTCGTCGCCGCCGACGTCGACCGGGCCGCGCAGGCCCGGCCGGGCCTGACGCTGCGCTTCGCGGCGGCCCGCCGTCCCCACTGATCAGGCCCGTGTCCGCAGCCTGGGTAGCCGTGTCCGCAAGTTATGTAGCCGTGTCCGCAGGCTGGGTAGCCGTGTCCGCACCGCAGGCTGCGGACTCGGCTAC
>NZ_VCEK01000007.1:68797-195307 GCF_005862235.1 Saccharomonospora piscinae
ACGGGAGCTGCGGACTCGGCTACGGGAGCTGCGGACTCGGCTACGGGAGCTGCGGACTCGGCTACGGGAGCTGCGGACTCGGCTACGGGAGCTGCGGACACGGCGTCAGCGGTCGAGGGCGGCCGCGATCAGTTCGGTCAGGTCCTCCGTGCCAGGGGGGAGTTGCCGGACCGGCCACCACCGGAGGTCCTCGGACTCCTCGCTGACCACCGGGCGCGCGCCCTGGCCTGCCCGGGCCACGAACCGCACGTCGAAGTGCCGGGTCGGCACGCCGAGCGAGCACGTCACGGGGTGGACGTCGAGGTGAACCGGTTCCGGGTCGAGGGTCAGCTCGCGCAGCCCCGACTCCTCGGTGGCCTCCCGCAGTGCCGCCTCGGCGAGTGAGGTGTCCTCGGGCTCGCAGTGCCCACCGAGCTGCAACCACCGGCCGAGCCTGCCGTGCAGGGTCAGCAGCACGTGCTCGCCCTCGGCGTCGAGCACCACGGTGGAGGCCGTCAGGTGGCCCGCCGCGCACGAGCGGTCGCAGGCGTCGGCGCGCGCGGCGAGGTAGCCGAGGTAGCTGTGCCGCAGCGACTCCTGCCCGGCGTCGGTGGGCTGCCACTTCTCCAGGGTCGCGGTCGCGTCGGCGTGCAGTGCGTTCACCATTCCACCAGTCCTTCGTCAGGGTCACGGGCAGGCCGGGGAACCAGCGGGGTGGCCGGGTGGCCGATCGCCACCGCGCCCAGCGGCTGCCAGTGCGGTTCGAGGCCGAGCGTGTCCCGGACGACGTCCGCCGCGAAGATCGTGGAGCCGATCCAGCAGGACCCGAGCCCCTCGGCGGCCAGCGCCACCAGCAGTGCCTGCACGGCGGCACCTCCGGCGACGGTGAACATCGTGTGCTCGCACGCGGCTCGCCGGTCGTCGGGGTAGGGATGCGCGCCGTCGGGGACGAGGAACGGCACGACGATCTCCGGGGCGGTGTAGAGGAGGTCCCCCCGTGCCAGCCGCCGCGTGATCTGGTCGGCGGTGAAGCCGTCGCGCTCCAGGTCGGCCCGCCACGCCTCACGCATCGCGTCGAGCAGCTTCTCCCGCCGCGCGCGGCCGCGTGGCCAGCCGAACCGCACGGGGCGGGTGTGGTGCGGCGCCGGCGCGGTGAGGGCGGCGCCCACGGCGCGGCGCAGCGCGGCGGCGTCGACGGGGTCGTCGGTGAACTCGCGCACCGAGCGGCGGGTGAGTACCGCCTCCCGCCTGCCCTGGGCGAGTGCCTCGGCGGTGCCCAGCCGGAACAGGTCCTCGTCGGCCGGGCGCACGAGGTCGCGTGCGGTGGCCGCGCCGGGAACGTCGTCGCCGACGCGCAGCCCGCGCACCACCGCCACGGGCACGCCGGTCAGCTTGCCCTTCACCAGGTCGGCCGCGGCGGCGACCTCGTCGGCCACGGCGATCTCGGTGACGGCGAGTTCGTTGCCCTGCCCGTCGCGTTCGCCCGCGTACGAGCGCAGCACCCGCAGTCCCGACGAGCCGATGGCGGCGTCGGTCTGGCCCACGCGCCACGCGCGGCCCATCGTGTCGGTGACGACCACGGCGACCTCGATGCCGAGCCGTTCCCGCAGCCCGTCCCGCAGCGCGCGCGCCGAGGCGTCGGGGTCGGCCGGGAGCAGGGCGACCTCACCGGAGTCCACGTTGGAGGCGTCGACGCCGGAGGCGGCCTGGACGATGCCGAGCGGGTTCTCCGTGATCACGGTGCGGCCGATGCGCGCCAGCACGCGCACCGACTCCGCCTCGACGAGCTTGCGGCGTTCGGCGTCCCGGGCCTCGGGGTCGCGCGGCACGCGGACGAGCCTGCCCTCCGCCTTCGACACGATCTTGCTGGTGACCACCACGACGTCACCGGAGCGCAGCCACGGCGCGTGGGTCGCGATGGTGCCGGTGAGATCGTCGCCGGGCCGGAACTCGGGCAGCTCCGCCACGGGCAGGATCTCGATCCTCGGCGCGGCGTGTTCAGTCACCGTCGACCCCGGCGAGATCCAGCGCCGCGCGCACCATGCGGGTGGTCGCCGCGACGTCCGACATCACCAGCGGCACCGCTCGCACGGCCACGCCCGGCACGTCCACCGACTCGCCCTGATGCACCAGCCAGCCGTCGAGCAGCCCGTCCTCGGACGTCTGCCGGGAACCGTAATGCCTGCCCACGGCCTCGGCCGAGGTCTCGACGCCGATGGCGGCGAGGCAGGCGTCGGCCATGCCCCGCACCGGCCTGCCCCCGATGATCGGTGAAACGCCGACGACCCCGGCGGAGGTCCCGCGCAGCGCCTCCCGGACGCCGGGCACCGACAGCACCGAGCCCACCGACACCACCGGGTTCGACGGCGCGAACAACACGGCGTCGGCCTCGGCGATGGCCGCCGTCACGCCCGGTGCGGGCTCGGCCTCCTCCGCGCCGACGGGCACGATGCTGTGCGCGGGCAGCTTGGCGTGGTAGCGCACCCACCACTCCTGGAAGTGCAGCGCCTTGCGCTGATCCGGCTGGTCGGGGTCGTCCACCACGACGTGCGTCTCCACGCGGTCGTCGCTCATGGGCAGCAGCCGCACGCCAGGACGCCAGCGGTCGCACAGGGCCTCGGTCACGGCCGACAGCGGATATCCCGCCCTGAGCATGCGGGAGCGGATGAGGTGGGTGGCGATGTCCTTGTCCCCGAGTGCGAACCAGGTGGGGTCGGCCCCGTACGCCTCCAGCTCGCCCTTGACCGTCCAGGTCTCGTCCGCGTGACCCCACCCGCGCTCGTCGTCCACGCCGCCACCCAGCGTGTACATGCAGGTGTCGAGGTCGGGGCAGATGCGGAGCCCGTGCAGCCACACGTCGTCGCCGGTGTTGACGAGTGCGGTGATCTCGTGGGGGGAGTCCCCCTCGCCCACGGCGGGCAGGCCGAGGGCGGCTTTGACGCCGAGCAGGAAGCGGGCACCGCCCACTCCGCCCACGACGACGACAACCTTCACTGTGCTGGCCTCTGCTTCCGGTCCGGTTGTTGTTCCGGTGCCCGATCCTCGCACGCGACCCGGCCGCGGCAGCGCGGTGTTGGCCGCAGTCGTGGGGTGTTCGCCACGGGCAGTGGGGGAACTCACAGCGGGGTGAACAGCGCCGGTTCGCTCCGGGGCACCACACCGCAACGCGGAGGTGCTCAGGCGCCGTGAACTCGTCCACAATGAATGTGCTACCAGCGGACGGGTTCGCCCGGCCACCGGTGTCCGGGTGGGTGTCCACTCGGTGACATGCCGGCGTCCTCGCCAGCACGGCGGGCATAGGATGCCCGGCGAGACCGCGAAACGTCCGGCAACGGCCAGACCGAATGACAAGCAGGAGAACGCAGTGACCTACGTGATCGCCGAGCCCTGCGTCGACGTGCTCGACAAGGCATGCATCGACGAGTGCCCCGTCGACTGCATCTACGAAGGCGAGCGGATGCTCTACATCCATCCCGACGAGTGCGTCGACTGCGGGGCCTGCGAGCCGGTCTGCCCGGTGGAGGCCATCTACTACGAGGACGACGTGCCCGACGAGTGGAGCGCCTACACCAAGGCCAACGTCGACTTCTTCGACGAGCTCGGGTCGCCGGGCGGCGCGGCGAAGGTCGGCAAGACCGCGCACGACCCGCAGTGGATCAAGGACTTGCCCCCGCAGGGCGAATGATCCCGCCGAGCCTTCCCGACTTCCCCTGGGACTCGCTCGCGGGCGACGCCGCCACCGCGCGGGCTCACCCGGGCGGGATCGTCGACCTGTCGGTCGGGACGCCGGTGGACCCGGTGGCGGACAGCATCCGGGCGGCGCTGGCCTCGGTGTCGGCGGTGCCGGGCTACCCCACGACACACGGCACGCCCGCGCTGCGGGAGGCCGCTGTGGCCGCGCTCCGGCGCCGGCACGGAGTGGTCGACGTGGAGCCGGACGCGGTGCTGCCCACCATCGGGTCGAAGGAACTGGTCGCCTGGCTGCCCACGCTGCTCGGGGCCGGCGCGGGCGAGACGGTGGTGATCCCGGAGCTGGCGTACCCCACCTACGAGGTGGGTGCCCGGCTGGCGGGGGCCCACGTGGCCAGAACCGACGGTCTGACGGCCCTCGGTCCCGCACGCCCCGCGCTGCTGTGGCTCAACTCGCCCGCCAATCCCACCGGCCGGGTGCTGGGTGTGGAACACCTGCGCAAGGTGGTCGAGTGGGCACGCGAGCGCGGCACGGTCGTGGTGTCGGACGAGTGCTACCTCGCACTGGGCTGGGACGCCGACCCGGTGTCGATCCTGCACCCCGAAGTACACGGCGGCAGCCTCGACGGGCTGCTGGCCGTGCATTCGCTGTCGAAGTCGGCGAACCTCGCGGGCTATCGCGCCGGGTTCGTCACGGGTGACCCCTCGCTCGTGCGAAACCTGTTGGCCGTGCGCAAACACGCGGGGATGATCGTGCCGAGGCCGGTGCAGGAGGCCATGACGGCGGCGCTGGCCGACGACGACGCACTGCACGGTCAGCGGGCCCGTTACGCCGCGCGCCGTGCGGTACTGCGCCCGGCGCTGGAGCGCGCGGGCCTGCGTATCGACCACTCCGAGGCGGGCCTGTACCTGTGGGCCACGCGCGGCGAGCCCGCGCGGGACACGGTGGCGTGGCTGGCTGAGCGGGGCATCCTCGTCGCGCCGGGGACCTTCTACGGGCCCGGCGGTGCCGAGCACGTCCGCGTGGCCCTCACGGCCACCGACGAGCGCATCGACGAGGCCGCGAACCGGCTCGGATAGGTGGCATCGAACCAGCAGAACTCGTTGCCGCCTGGCGAGTTTCGCAGTAGTTTTAAACTATGTCGCTGGAAGTGAACTTCTCGGACCTCTCGAACAGGCCTGTCGAGACGGTGCGCAAACTCCAGCAGTCGGCCGACAGGGCGCTGCGAGTACGTCGTCGGGGAGAGGACGAGGACCTCGTTCTCACCACCGCAAGCCGTGCTGAGCAGGCAGCAGCGGTAGCCTCGACCACCGCCACGCTCTTCCTGGCTCTCATGGAACACGACGACCGAGCACGCACGCTGGTCACCGACATCCTGCCCAAGGCGTACCCCTGGGTGCGCTTCCTGCCCAAGGACGCGCTCCGGGAGTTCGTCGTGGAGTTGGTGGACACCCTTGAGGCGGCTGCGTCGCTGGACAACCCCGCCCCGGTCGCGCACCTCGTGGCGGCGTGGCGCAGTACTGCCGAGGCGTACGCCGACCCCGAACTGCTCGCGGCGCTGCGGCGCGAAGGGGACGACTTCGGCGCGGTAGCCGAGCCGCCAGGCGTGGACTCGTGAGCCCGATGGATGACTCGGGGCAAGAACGACACCACGCTTGTCTATGGGCGAACTGAAGCGGGCCGCTACCTGCTCGTCGTCGTGGTCACGGACTGCGGTGACGCTTTCGTGGTCACTGCGAAGGTCGGCCTGACCGGGCGGCCGGAGACGGTCCTCGTGTCGGCCGTGCCCGGCCGCCCGTGCCGGTCAGTCGTTGGCGTGCAGGGCCGCGTTGAGTTCGACGCCCGCGCCCGTGCGTTCGACGGCCTCCACCGCGCCGGTGGCGGAGTTGCGGCGCAGCAGGGCACCCGAGATGCCGGACAGCTCGCGCGCCTTGACGGTGCGTCCCTCGAACAGCACCTTGGTCCCCGCCGTGAGGTAGAGGCCCGCCTCGACCACCGAGTCGTCGCCGAGCGAGATGCCCACACCGCCGTTGGCGCCGATCAGGCACCGCTCACCCAGGGAGATGACCTCCCTGCCGCCGCCGGACAGCGTGCCCATGATCGACGCACCACCGCCGACGTCGGTGCCGTCGCCGACCACGACGCCTGCCGAGATGCGGCCCTCGACCATCGAGGCGCCGAGCGTGCCTGCGTTGAAGTTGACGAAGCCCTCGTGCATCACGGTGGTACCGCTGGCGAGGTGCGCGCCGAGGCGTACGCGGTCGGCGTCGCCGATGCGCACCCCGCTGGGCAGCACGTAGTCCACCATGCGGGGGAACTTGTCGATGCTGTGGACGGTCACCTGGCCGCGCGCCCGCAGCCGGAGGCGAGTGGCCTCGAAGCCCTCGACGGGGCACGGGCCGTGGTTGGTCCACACGACGTTGGACAGCAGCCCGAACTGGCCGTCTAGGTTCAGGCCGTGGGGACGCGCCAGGCGGTGCGAGAGCAGGTGCAGCCGCAGGTACACGTCGTGTGCGTCGGCGGGCGCCTGCGCCAGCGACGCGACGGAGGTGCGCACGGCGACGACCTCGACGGCGCGGGCGTCGTCCGGTCCGAGCAGGGCGGCGGCGTCCTGGCCGAGCGTGTCGGCGGTCTCGGCCGCCGAGAGCCGCTCGGTGCCGGTCGCGGGCACCTCCGCGCCGGAGGTGATCAGTTTGGGCTGCGGGAACCAGGTGTCGAGCACGGTTCCGTCGGTCGTCACGGTCGCGAGGCCGACGCCGGTCGCGCCGGTGGTGTCGGGATCGGGGATTGCTGTGCTCACGGCCGCTACGGTAACCCGCGCTCAGCTCGATCGCGTGGCCACGTCGGGCAGCGCGGACAGTTCCGTGTGGACGTCGGTCAGTGCCGTGGACAGGTCGATGAGGGTGGCCGCGCAGACGTCGGCGTCGCCGCCCGCCGTGCAGCGGTTGCCCCGGTAGGCGCGCACGGCGGCGTCGAGTTCGTCGGCGGCCTCGCGCAGCCGGGGATGGCCGGTCGCGTACTTCCGGGCGGTTCCGCCGACATTGGCGAGTTGCGTGACGAACTTCTCGCACGACGGAGGTCGCACCTCGGTGGGGGCGGTGTGGCAGTCGTCGGCCCGCAGCGCCTCCAGCTTCACCGCGAGCGCGCCGGGCCCGGGATCGGTGGGCCCCTTCGCGGTGGGCCCGGCCTCGCGGGAGCACGCGGTGAGCACCAGCAGCGCGGCGGCCAGGACGAGAAAGGCTCGGGTACGCACGTCTCCACGGTACGCAGGGCGCGTTACGGTGCCAGTCATGGCCTCGCTCGACCTGCGCTCCGATCCCGTCGACCTCACCGCGGCGCTCGTGGACGTCCCCAGCTCCTCCGGTGAGGAGGCCGCCCTCGCTGATGCGGTGGAGGCCGCCCTGCGAGCGCAGGCACCGCACCTGGAGGTGGTGCGCCACGGCGACGCGGTGCTGGCGAGGACCGACCTGGGCCGCGCCGAGCGCGTCGTGCTGGCCGGTCATCTCGACACCGTGCCCGTCAACCACAACCTGCCCTCCCACCGCACCGGTTCGGGTGATGACGAGGTGCTGCACGGTCTCGGCAGTGTGGACATGAAGGGCGGCGACGCGGTGTTTCTCCACCTCGCCGCCACCGTGCCGGAGCCGAGACACGACGTCACCTTCGTGTTCTACGACTGCGAGGAGGTGGAGGCCGCCCGCAACGGGCTCGGCCGCATCGAACGGGAACTGCCCGAGTGGCTGCGGGGCGACCTCGCGGTCGTGGGCGAGCCGTCGAACGCCGTCGTCGAGGCGGGTTGCCAGGGCACGATGCGGGTGGAGCTGCGGCTGGCCGGGACCCGGGCCCACACGGCCCGTGCCTGGATGGGCGACAACGCCGTTCACGCGCTGGCCGAGCCGCTGCGACGGCTCGCGGAGTACGAGGCCAGGGTCGTCGAGATCGACGGACTCACCTACCGCGAGGGACTCCAGGCGGTGCGGGTCGAGGGCGGGGTGGCGGGCAACGTCGTGCCGGACGAGGCGGTGCTGGCCGTCAACCACCGCTTCGCGCCCGACGTCACCGCCGAGCGGGCCGAGGCGCACCTGCGGGAGGTGTTCGACGGCTACGACCTCACCGTGGTCGACTGTTCCCCCGGAGCCCTGCCCGGCCTGGCGGCTCCGCCCGCGGCGGAGCTGGTGCGGGCCGCGGGCGGTCAGGTGGCGGCGAAGCTCGGCTGGACCGACGTGGCGCGCTTCGCCGCGCTCGGGATGCCCGCCGTGAACCTCGGTCCGGGTGACCCGACACTGGCCCACACCCGGCAGGAAAACGTGCCCGCGTGGCAGGTGCGCCGTGTCACCCAGGTGCTCCGACGACTGCTGGCCGGGTGACTCTAGGCCGTGTTTGTTCAGTCCTCTCCGTGCGAGCGGGGTGTGGCGTGGATGAGCCGCAAGGCGGAGGAGGAGCTGATAGCAGCGCTATCGGCGACGACGACAACGCGGCGGATCGCCGCGCCAGGCCCCGCGCAGCCGGTACGTGGGACTGAGCAAACACGGCTTAGGCTTGATCCGTGACCGAGGCGACGCGCAACACCGAGGGCGGCGAACACCCGCCGGAGCGACACCGTGGTCCCGTCGTCCTGCGCCGGGGCAGGCAGTCGGAGGACACCACGACGGACCAGCGGCTGCTCGACTCGCGGGGCCCGAGCGACTGGGTACACACCGATCCGTGGCGGGTGCTGCGCATCCAGGCCGAGTTCGTGGAGGGTTTCGGCGCGCTGGCCGAGGTGCCCCGCGCCGTGACCGTGTTCGGCTCGGCGCGCACTCCCCGTGATCACCCCGAGTACCAGGCGGGACGGGAGATCGGCGCGGCGCTGGCCGGCGCGGGGTTCGCGGCCATCACGGGCGGCGGACCCGGTGCGATGGAGGCGGTGAACCGCGGTGCCTCCGAGGCGGGCGGGCTGTCGATCGGGCTCGGTATCGAGCTGCCGTTCGAGCAGGGCCTGAACCCGTGGGTGGATCTCGGCGTGAACTTCCGCTACTTCTTCACCCGCAAGACGATGTTCGTCAAGTACGCCCAGGCGTTCATCTGCCTTCCCGGCGGTTTCGGCACGCTCGACGAGTTGTTCGAGGCGCTGACGCTCGTGCAGACGAAGAAGGTCACGAAGTTCCCCGTCGTGCTGTTCGGTTCGTCGTACTGGGGCGGTCTCTACGACTGGGTTCGCGGTACCGTGCTCGACGAGGGCAAGATCAACGAACGCGACGCGACACTGCTGCACGTCACCGACGACATCGACGACGCCGTCGGCGTGGTGCAGGACGCGTACAAGGCATGGGAGGACACCCACTAGTGCGACGGATCTGCGTCTTCTGCGGCTCGTCGTCCGGTGCCGACCCCGGCTACGCGGCCGAGGCCGCCGCCGTGGGCAGGCTGCTCGCCGAGCGCGGCATCGGCGTCGTCTACGGCGGCGGCCAGGTCGGGCTCATGGGTGTGGTGGCCGACGCCGCGCTGGAGGCGGGCGGCGAGGTCACCGGCGTGATCCCGAAACACCTCATGCGGGAGGAGATCGCACACCACCACCTCACCGAGCTGCACGTGGTGGACGACATGCACGAGCGCAAGGCGACGATGGCGCGGCTGTCGGACGGGTTCCTCGCGCTGCCCGGCGGTGCGGGCACGCTGGAGGAGCTGTTCGAGGTGTGGACGTGGGCGCAGCTCGGCCTGCACGCCAAGCCGGTGGGCATGCTCGACGTGCGCGGCTACTACACGAAGCTGGCGGAATTTCTCGACCACATGGTGGGCGAGGGGTTCCTGAACCTGCCGAGCCGTGACCTGGTCACCGTCTCCCCGGACCCGGAGGTACTGCTGACGGCGTTCGCCGAACACAGCTACACCCCGGTCGACAAGTGGGCGGGCTGACGCCGGCTGGTGCCGCGGGCTCAGGCCGCGTCGGGGCGGGGCCGCCGGTGATAGTGGTCGACGTACTCTTGGCCGGACAGCTCCATGATCGAGTACATGATCTCGTCGGTGACCGCGCGCCGGATGGCGGGTGACGAGCCGAGGCCCTGGTAACGCGTGAAGTCCAGCGGAGGGCCGAACCGCACGTGGACCGGCCCCGGCCTCGGGATCCTGCGCCCCACGGGCAGCAGCCGTTCGGTGCCGCTCAGCGCCACGGGCACCACGGCGGCGCCCGTCTCCAGCGCCAGCGACCCCACCCCGGTGTGACCCCGGTAGAGCCGCCCGTCCAGCGAGCGGGTGCCCTCCGGGTAGATGGCGAACGTCTCGCCCCGTTCCAGCACGGCCCGGGCGGCCCCGAGCGCCGCGAGTCCCGCCTGTGCGTTGCCGCGCTCCACCGGCACGTACCCGAGTGCGGAGAGGAAGGACGCGACGACCTTCCCTTTGAGCCCGCCGCCCGTGAAGTACTCGGCCTTGCCGAGAAACCGCACGGGCCGGGGCGAGGTGAGCGCGATGACGGCCGTGTCGATGGCGGAGCGGTGGTTGGGCGCGAGCACCACGGGCCCGTCGGCGGGCACGTTGTCCAGGCCGGTCACCTCCGGCCGGTAGACCAGCCGGGCCAGCGGCGCGAGCCCACGCCTGATCAGCAGTTGCAGCACGGTCCCTCCCCGTCGCGATCCCGCCCCAGCATCGCACGGCGTCGCCCCCACGCGACCCGGCCGGGTGATGTCGGCACGCGGGACGCGGGGCCGGGCGGGGAGGGCGTCCGGCGCGGCGCACGCCGGGGCGGCGGGTGTGTCACGATCGTGGGGTGACCACCGCCCTGATCTACCTCCTCGTGATGCTGCTGGTGGCGGCCGTGGTGTTCCTGCTGGCCTCGCTGGTGTTCGGCAGGGGCGAGGAGCTGGCGCCGCTCGCGGCGGGCAGCTCGCCCACCCGGTTGCCCGCGGAGGACATCACCGCCGAGGACGTCGAGGCCGTCAAATACCAGATCGTCGTGCGGGGGTACAAGATGTCCGAGGTCGACTGGGTGATGGCGCGGCTCGGCACGGAGATCGACCTGCTGCGCGCCAGGGTCGCCGAACTGGAGACGGCGCACGCGGGCGGTGAGGTGCGGGGTGAGTGACCTGGCGGTGTCGGTGGAGGTCGCCGCCCCGGCGGGGACGACCTGGCTCGCCCTCACCGACTGGGAACGGCAGAGCGAGTGGATTCTCGGGACCACGGTCCGGGTCGTGGCGGGCAACGGGCGCAGCGTCGGGTCGAGGCTGGAGGCGTTCACCGGCGTCGGCGGGATCGGCGTGACCGACACGATGGAGATCACGAGCTGGGAGCCCCCGGTGCGCTGCACCGTGCGGCACCTCGGCAAGATCGTCCGGGGCACGGGCGGCTTTCACGTCCACGCGCGGGGGCCGCAGCGCAGCGTCTTCGTGTGGGCCGAGGAGTTCACGCCCCCGTTCGGTCCGGTGGGGAGGCTGGGATGGCTGCTGGTGAGGCCCGCGTTCACGCTGGCGCTGCGCCGGTCGATGCGGACGTTCGCGCGGTTCGCGGAGAGCTACATGGTGGGCGGGTGAGCCCGGAACTGCTCGGGCCCGACGGCGTGGCCCGCTGCGCGTGGGGCAACACCGCACCCGACTACGCGACCTATCACGACGAGGAGTGGGGCGTGCCCCTGCGCGGCGAGACCGCGCTGTTCGAGCGGCTGACGCTGGAGGCGTTCCAGTCGGGGCTGTCGTGGCTGACGATCCTGCGCAAGCGCGAGCACTTCCGCCGCGCCTTCGCCGGGTTCGACCCGGCGCGGATCGCGGAGTTCGGCGACGCCGACGTCGCACGGCTGCTCGCCGACGCCACCATCGTGCGCAACCGGGCGAAGATCCTCGCGACGATCCGCAACGCCAGGGCGGCCACGGCGCTGGACCGGCCACTGGACGAGCTGCTGTGGTCGTTCGCGCCGCCGCCGGACTCGCGTACCCGGCCCCGCACGATGGCCGACGTCCCCGCCACCACGCCCGAGTCGACGGCGATGGCCAGGACGCTGAAGCGGCAGGGTTTCGCGTTCGTCGGCCCCACCACCTGCCACGCGCTGATGCAGGCGACCGGCATGGTGGACGACCACGTGCGGGGCTGCTTCCGGGCGCTCTAACGGCCGGTGAAGCGGGGGCGTCGCTTCTCCACGAACGCCTCCACGGCCTCCCGGTGATCGGCCGTGGCACCCAGCTCGGTCTGCGCCGCGTCCTCCGCCGCCAGTGCCTCCGCCAGCGACGACCCGGCCGCCGCGGCCACGGTGCTCTTCACCTTCGCGTAGGCGCGGGTGGGACCCGCTGCCAGTGTCGCGGCCACGGTGTGTGCGCGGCTCGCGAGCTCGTCGTCCGGCACCACCTCGCCCACCAGCCCGAGCCGCAGTGCCTCGGTGCTGTCGACCTTGCGCGCGAGCAGCATCAGCTCCACTGCCCTGCCGTGGCCGACGAGCCGTTGCAGCGTCCACGACGCGCCCGAGTCCGGGCCGAGGCCGACACCGGCGAACGCCATGGCGAAACTGGCCGACGCTCCCGCGACCCGCAGGTCGCTGGCGTAGGCGAAGGCGGCGCCCGCGCCCGCCGCCGACCCGTTCACCGCGGCGATGACCGGCTTGGGCATGTCCACGATCGCGGTGACGATCGGGTTGTAGTGCTCGGCGACCGTGCGCAGCGGCGCCGTGTCCCCGGAACGCAGCATGCCGACGTGCTCCTTGAGATCCTGGCCCGCGCAGAAGGCCCTGCCGGACCCGGTGAGCACGACCGCCCGCACGGTGTCGTCGGCCGCCGCGTCCCGCAGCGCGGCGAGCAGGCGCTCCTTCAACTCGACGGTCAGCGAGTTGTAGGCGTCCGGCCGGTTCAACGTGAGCGTGCGCACGCCGTCGGCGTCGGTCACCAGCAGTACCCCGCCGTCGTCGCCCCCGGAAACGGCGTTCGTGTTCGCGTCCGTGTTGTCCTGTGCGGTCACCGAAAACCTCCGTCGTTCGTCCTCGCCCGGCGAGTCTGACAGGCCCGCGGCGCGCATACCAGCAACGATCCGGCGTCGCTAAGATCGGTCCACGTTCGCGGCCCACTCCTCATGGGGGACAATGGTCACGACCCGGTTGCTTTGGCGAGCGCGACCCGGGCGCGCTGGTTCAGACGGAGGGAGCACGCTATGGCGGCCATGAAGCCCCGGACCGGTGACGGTCCCCTCGAAGTGACCAAGGAGGGACGGGGCCTCGTGATGCGCGTACCGCTCGAGGGCGGTGGGCGACTCGTCGTCGAACTGACGGCCGAGGAGGCCAAGGACCTCGGCGTGGCCCTCCAGCAGGCCACCAGCTGACAGCCCCGCTCCATTTATGCCGGTGCCGACTCGGCCCGGCCTGACTCGTTGTGCCTGGAGATCGTATGGCCCGCCCGCCGCTTCCCTCCGTTCCCTCGCGGCTGGTCGAGGTGGAGGTGGCCGACCGCACGAGACGAACAGCCCCGGTGGCGGTGCTCGTCACGAACGAGGACGTCGCCGAGGGCGCGGTCTCCGGCCCGCCGGGCTTCGCGGGTGCGGAGGGCGAGGTCCAGGAGCTGACCGACGGCGACGGCCCCCGCTGGCTGGTCGGCGTCGGTGCGGGGGCGCCACGGCACTACCGCACGGCCGGTGCGACCTTCGTCCGCGCCGCGCACGCCTGCGCGGACACCACGGCCTCCTCGGGTGGGCGCCCCCCGCTCACGGTGCAGGTGCGACCACCCGCGCGGGCGGGCGCCGCCGAGTACGCCGCGTTCGCGACGGGTGCGCTGCTGGGCGGGTACCGGTTCCGGGTGAGCGGGGCCGAGGCGCCGGTCCGGGTCCGGACACTGCGGCTGGTCGCGCCGGGCGAGGGCCTGACCGAGTGCGCCGACGCCGTCGCCAGGGCGGTCGAGCTGGCCCGCGCCACCGCACTGGCGCGTGATCTGGCCAACGCACCGTCCAACGTGAAGGACCCGGCGTGGCTGGCGCGGACGGCCGAGCGCACCGCCGGAGCCACACCGGGCATCGACGTCACCGTGCGGGACGAGAAGTGGCTCGCACGGAACCGGTTCGGTGGAATGCTCGCCGTGGGCGGCGGCGCGGCGTCTCCGCCGCGGCTGGTGGAGCTGGAGTACCGGCCCCGTGGCGCCACGACGCACCTGCTGCTCGTCGGGAAAGGCATCACCTTCGACACGGGCGGACTCTCGCTGAAGCCCAACGCGGGCATGCACCTCATGCGCACGGACATGTCCGGCGGCGGTGCCGTCATCGCGGCCGTCCGCGCGATCGCCGCGCTGCGGTTGCCCGTCCGGATCACCGCACTCGTGCCCTCGGCGGAGAACACCGTGTCGGGCTCGGCCTACCGGCCGGGTGACGTGGTACGCCACTACGGCGGACGCACCACGCAGGTCGACAACACCGACGCCGAGGGCAGGATGGTGCTCGCCGACGCGCTCGCCTACGGCACCGCGACGTTCCGCCCGGACGTGGTCGTCGACGTCGCCACCCTCACCGGCGCCATGAAGGTGGCGCTGGGACTGCGTACCGGCGGGCTCTTCGCCACCGTGGACGACCTCGCCGACCGCCTCCGCACGGCGGGGGACGTCGTGGGGGAGCGCTGGTGGCGGATGCCGTTGTCGGAGGAGCACACCGCCGCCGTCACCGCCGACATCGCCGACGGCCGTCAGTGCCCACCCGGCCCCGGCGGCGTCACCGCCGCGCTCTTCCTGCGCGAGTTCACCGCCGGGCTGCCGTGGGCGCACCTGGACATCGCGGGCCCGGCCAGGGCGGAGAGCACGTACGCGGAGGTCGTGCCCGGCGGGACCGGTTTCGCCGCCCGCACTCTCGTGGAGTTCGCCGCCTCCTATCGCTGAGCGGGGCCGCCGGCGCGGGCATGCTGCCGGACGAAGTCGCGAAACGCCGTCACGGCGGGCGGCAGCGGATGCCCGGCGGGCCACGCCAGCCCGATCTCGCGGGTCACGGGCGGGTCGAGCCGGATCTCGGCGACTCCCGAGGGCGGCCGGGGGCCGAACGCGGGCAGCAGCGCCACGCCCAGACCGGCCGCGACGAGGCCCCGCACGGTGTCGGACTCCTGCCCCTCGAAGGCCACCGTGGGCGTGAATCCCGCCTCGGCGCACAGCTCGTCGGTGATCTGCCGCAGCCCATAGCCGTGTTCGAGTAGCACGAACACCTCCCCGGCCAGCTCGGCGACACCGACTCCCGCCCGGTCCGCGAGCCGGTGGTCCGCCGGTACGGCCAGGAACAGTTCCTGCTCGTCCAGGACGACCGAGTCGAGGCCCGGCGCGGCGGGAGGCGGCGCCACCAGCGCCAGATCGACCGTGCCCGACGCGAGTCCGGTCACGATGTCGTCCCTCGACCCCTGCACCAGGCTGAACCGGACGTGCGGGTTGCCTGCCCTGAAGTCCCGGACCAGCGTGGGAACCAGCGACCGGCCGAGCAGGTGCAGGAATCCGAGCACGACGTGCCCCGACGCGGGGTCGATCTCCTCCCCGACCTGGCGCACACCGTGCTCGAGCGCGTCGATGGCCCGTCCTGCCGCCCCGGCGAGGAGGTGCCCGACCCGCGTGAGGCGCAGCCCGCGTCCGTCGGCGACGGTCAGCGGCGTGCCCACCCGGGCGCTCAGCGCCGCGAGGCGGCGGCTGGCGGTGGGCTGCGGAATGCCGAGGACCGCCGCCGCCCGGGTGAGATTGCCCGTGACGTCCAACACGTGGAGCAGCGCGGCGCCGGGGGCCAGCTCCGCGGTGAGCGGGGTGGGCCGTACGTCCGGCAGCTCATTCGTCATGGTATCGATTATGCCCAGAAAGCGCATTGGACGTATTGGTTAGCAACACTTACCGTCGATGGGCGTGGGGTCCACCGCGCAGGAATCCGTGACCAGTCCCGTGAGCGCCCGCCGCGTGACCGTGGCGGTGGCCGCGGCGGGACTCTGCTCGTTCTCGTTGCTGTACGCGCCCCAGCCGTTGCTGCCGCAGTTGGCCGCCGAGTTCGCGCTCGATCCCGGCGCCGCGTCGCTCGCCGTGTCGGCGGGGACGGGCGGGCTCGCCCTCGCCGTGCTGCCGCTCGCGGTGCTGTCCGAGATCGTGGGCAAGCGGCGGGTGATCCTGGCTTCGGTGCTGGTGTCGGCACTGCTCGGGCTGTTGCTGCCGCTGGCTCCCTCCTACGAGGTCCTGCTCGTCCTGCGGGTGGTGCAGGGCATGGCCATCGCGGGGTTTCCCGGCGTCGCGGCGGCGTATCTCGCGGAACTGCTCGGGGCGGCGGGCGTGGCGGGCGCGGTCGGAGCCATGATCGCCGGGAACACGGTGGGGGGCATGCTCGGCAGGCTCACCGCCGGAGGTGTCACGGACTGGCTGGGCTGGCACGGCGCCCTGGCCGCGGTCGGGGTGATCGGGGCGTTGTGCGCGCTGCTCACCGTCGGCACGCTGCCGAGGGCACCCGAGGGCGCGCGGGTCGAGCGACGCGCACTCCGGCCTCGGCTGCGTACCGTGCGCTCGGGGTTCGCGGCCGGACTGCGGACGCGGGTGCTCTGGGCGCAGTACGGCGTGGCACTGCTGGCCATGGGCTCGTTCGTGGCCCTCTACAACGCGGCCGGCTTCCGGCTGACCGGCGACCCGTTGAATCTCAGTCCGGCCGTCGCCTCACTCGTGTTCCTCTGCTACGCCATGGGTTCGGTCTCGTCGGCCACGGCGGGCAGGCTCGTGGCGCGGTACGGGCGCGCGCGGTGCCTGCTCGTGAGCCTCGCCGTGACCGCGCTGGGTGCGGTGGCCACGGTGGCGGACTCGCTGGTGATCGTGGTCGCGGGTTTCGTGGTGTTCACGGGCGGGTTCTTCGCCGCTCATGCCGTCGCCAACGGGTGGGCGGCGGCCGAGGCGCCTACCAGGGCTCGTGCCTCGGCGTCGGGGCTGTACACGCTCGCGTACTACCTCGGTAGCAGCGTGGGTGGCACCGTGGGCAGCGTGGTGTACGGGTACGCGGGCTGGGGCTGGCTCGTCGGTGCCGTGTCGGTGTGGCTCGGGGTCGCCGCGGCGGGTGTGCTCCTGCTCGCGCGACCGAGAGTGACGGCGACCGCGTGAGGAACCACCGCATCGTGCCCGAACATTTGTTCGATTATTGGCTATGATGAGGTCATGAACAGCAGCGACACTCCGGTGGCCTCACGAGTCCGACGTCGCCATGGCGGCGACCAGCAAGCCGTTGCCCATGGGCAGCAGGGTGGGCACCAGCCGGGTGTCCTCGCGGACCGCGCGGGCGACGTCGCGCAGCGCGAGCAGTTCCGGCTCACGCCGGGTGGGGTCCGCGAGGCGGCCCGCGGCGAGCACGTTGTGAAACACGATCACGCCGCCCCGTCGCAGCAGTTGCACGCCGAGGTCGAAGTAGCCGGGGTACTCGACGCGCGCGGCGTCGGCGAAGACCAGGTCGTAGCCCGCCGTCGTGAGCCGCGACAACACGTCGAGCGCTCTTCCCATGATCAGCCGGGTCCGGCCGGCCGGGTATCCGGCGTCGAGGAACGAGCGCCGGGCGCTGCGGTGGAACTCCGGTTCGATGTCGATCGAGGTCAGGACGCCGTCGGGTGGCATTCCTCTGAGCAGGTACAGGCCGCTGACGCCCGCGCCGGTCCCGATCTCGACCACCGCTCTGGCCTGCAACGCCGCCGTCAGGAAGCTCAGCGTCGACCCTGTGGCGCACGACACCGGTGGGCAGCCGAGCTGTTCGGCTCGCAGGCGGGCCCCGGTAAGGACGTCATCCTCGGGCAGGTACGCCTCGATGAATTCGCCGAGATCGACCCAACCGGTGATGTGCGTCTCGGAGTCCACGCGCCAGAGGTTAGCGCGGCACCCCCCGGGTGCTGGGCCAGTACGGCAGGCCGCAGTGCTGTTCGTCTCCGCGACGGCGGTCGCGAGGACACGAAGCCCCCCGGTCGCTTATGGTGACCGGTTCGGTGACACTGCGGGGTTGTCGCAGGTTGGCGGCGCGTCGAGGGAACGTCCCGGCTCGGCATGCTGCTTTCTCAGGATGCTCTCAGACGTCCTTCACTACAACCACAGGAAAGCGGGTAACACTGGGACGCCAAGGACGGGAACTCCCGTTGTTTCCGCCACGTTGGGTGGAGTAGTGAAGGGGACGGGCCGATGGAGGTGCCTCAGCTGCCGTACGACAGCTCGCAGACCGCGCCGGTGCTGGTCGAGGACGAGGTGACGTGGACGCCGCCGACCTGGGACGAGGTCGTCCGGCAGCACGCCGACCGCGTGTACCGGCTCGCCTACCGCCTGACGGGTAACGCCCATGACGCGGAGGATCTGACCCAGGAGACGTTCATCCGGGTCTTTCGTTCGCTCGCGTCGTACCGCCCCGGCACCTTCGAGGGCTGGTTGCACCGCATCACGACGAACCTGTTCCTCGACATGGCGCGGCGCCGTTCCCGCGTCCGCATGGAGGGCCTGCCGGAGGACACCGACCGGATCGTGGGTGACGACCCGAGTCCCGAGCAGGTGTACTCGGCCACCCACCTCGACCCCGACCTGCAAGCCGCGCTGGACGAGCTGCCGCCCGAGTTCAGGGCGGCCGTCGTGCTGTGCGACGTCGAGGGACTGTCGTACGAGGAGATCGGAGCGACGCTCGGCGTTAAGCTCGGTACGGTCCGCAGCCGGATCCACCGCGGCAGGCAGGCGCTGAAGTCGTCCCTCGAGCGCAGGCGGGCGCTCAAACAGGAGGCACGAGTATGACCGTTGGCAAGGGATGGGGGTTTGCCGAGTCGCACCTTCTTCCCGACGCCGTGGTGGCGTTCGTGGACCAGGAGCTGTCGATCGGCGCTCAGGAGCGTGCCGCCGCGCACCTCGCCCACTGTCCCCGGTGTGCGGCGGAGGTCGCCGCGCAGCGAGCCGCCAGTTCCGCCGTGCGGCAGGCACGGACCCCGACGATCTCGACGGGGTTCCTCGCCAGCCTGTGCGACATCCCGCAGAACGCGGACCTGCCCGGCTCGCCGGACAACCTCGCGGTGGGTGCCGACGGGCAGGTGATGGCGGTGCAGCGTCCCGACCGGGTCGCGGGGCTGCGGGACACGCTGCCGCCCGGCGCGCTCGGCACGTCGGCTCCACTCGGTACCTCGCCTTCCGTGCTCGGTGGGGGCACGCGCCATGCGTGGTCCCGCCGCAGGGCGACCCAGGGCGCGGGTGTCGTGGTGTCCGGGCTCGTCCTCAGCGCGCTCGCGCTCGTGGCCAACACCGGCACCGAAGGCGGGGGGACCGCGGGCGCGGACCCCGACGCCAGCACGACGCCGCGCACCGGTGTGCTTCCGGCCCGCTTCGGCGGGCAGGCGCAGGCGACCCAGGCGACCAGCACGTCGTCGACGCCCGCGACCCCGACGTCGTCGGGTGCCACCGAATCCGACACCTCACGCTCGGGCACGTCCTCGTCCGTCACGACGGCGGCCGTCACCGCCACCACATCGGTCCCACGCTGACTTCACCGGCCCGTGGGCAGCATCGCTGTGGGAGGCTTGGCGTAGGGTCACACGCCGGGCATCTCGAGTGATCACCGCAGTCCAACCGGGGAAGAATGAACGAGCGAGCCACGCCGCAGCAGGAGGAGTCCGGGCAGCACGAACACCGGCTCCGGCCGCGCCCTCTCGCGCGACCGTCCGTGGACCCGGCCTCGGCCGCGACGTTCGGCAGGCCGGAGGGTGTCGAGGGCTCGTTCGACCTGTTGCGTGGTCCGGACACCCACGGGCGGCCCGCCTCGCCCCGATCGGCTCCGCCTCCGCAGTCGTTGACGGAAGCGTTCGGGCGGCAGCCGGGCGACGAGGAGGTGCTGCTGCAACGGCCGGAGGGGCAGAACACCGACGGCGCGAGTCCGGGACCGGGCGGCGACGACGACGAGCCACTCTGGACGGCGGACGACGATCCGTGGCGTGACCCGGCCGCGCCTGCCGTGCTCGGCAAGCCCGCGCTGCGGGACGGCGCTGCCGCCGACAGCGACCCCCAGCGTCCCACCGGGCCGTTGTTGAGCCTGCCCGAGGTGCTGTTCGGGCGCCGTGTCAAACCTGTGGCGCTCGCGTTGCTCGCGATCATCGCACTGGCGATCGGCGCGGGCGGCGGCGCCGTCGGGTGGGCGATCGCCACGGCAGGGGATTCCCTCACCGGTGAGTTGAACATCGCCGAGGCCGACGCGGCCAAGGAGCGGCCTGCGGGGTCCGTGGCCGACATCGCGCAGCAGGTCGCGCCCTCGGTCGTGTCGATCGAGGTGGAGGCAGGCCAGGCCGGCGGTGTGGGGTCCGGCGTCGTGATCGACCCCGAGGGCTACGTTCTCACCAACCACCACGTCGTCTCGCGCGCCTCCCGCGACGACAACGCCAAGGTGACCGTGGTCTTCATCGACGGCACCCGGACCAGCGGCGAGGTCGTCGGGACCGACCCGAAGACCGACCTCGCGGTGCTCAAGGTCAACGTGGAGAACCCGGTGGTCATCGAGGTCGGTGACTCGGCCGAACTCGCGCCCGGCGACCGGGTGATGGCCATCGGCTCGCCCTTCGGGCTGGAGAACACGGTGACGGAGGGCATCGTGAGCGCGCTGAACCGGCCGGTGACGGCGCCGGGCGAGAACGGCGACCCACCGGTCACCTACGACGCCATCCAGACCGACGCGGCGATCAACCCCGGGAACTCGGGTGGCGCACTGGTCGATTCCACCGGCGCCCTGGTCGGCATCAACGCGATGATCCGGACGGCGGGCAGTACGGGGGAGGGCGGCAGCATCGGCCTCGGCTTCGCGATCCCGGCGAACCAGGCCGTGGAGATCAGTGAGTCGCTCGTGCGCGACGGCAGCATGCGGCACGCCTCGCTGGGGGTGAACGCCGCCTCGGTGGCGGCCAACACGTCGCAGGGTGCCCAGGTGCGCAACGTCGTGCCCGACGGCCCGGCGGCGGGCGCGGGCATCGAGGAGGGCGACGTCGTGGTGCGGGTCGGCGAACGCCAGGTGCGCAACGCGGCCGAACTGACCGTGGCGGTGCGGGAGCACGAGATCGGCGACGAGGTCCCGGTGCGAGTGGTGCGCGGTGGGCGAGCGCTCACCGTCGAGGTCACCCTCGGCGCGGACTGACGGGGTACGCTTTCACCGCATCGTGGTTCGAGGCGGAGGTTGGGCGCGTGTTCGACAGCATTGGCTGGGGTGAGATCCTCGTCCTCATCGTCGCCGGCCTGTTCATCCTGGGCCCGGAGCGGCTGCCCGAGGCCGCCGCCTGGATGGGGCGGACGGTACGCAAGGTCAGGGACTTCGCGACCGGAGCCCGGCAGCAGTTGCGCGACGAGGTGGGCACGGACTTCGAGGAGTTCCGGCAACCGATTCAGGACCTGCGCAATCTCCGCAACTTCGATCCGAGGCAGGCGGTGACGCAGCACCTGTTCGACGGGGACCCCGACCCGCTGGGCCTGAACAACATCAACGGCACCGACTCGCCCGGCGGTAACGGCCAGGCGACCGGTGGTACCGGTGGTGCGGGTTCCACCACCCCGCATCACGTGGAGCCGCTGAAGGCGGGCGAGAAGCCGCCGGTGGACCCGGACGCCACCTGAGCCGACGTCCGGGCCCGGGGCTCAGCGCCCGGCCGGTGTGACGTTCAGCATCATGCCGGCCAGACCCCGAGCCCGGACGGACAGCTTGTCGGCCGCGGAGTTGAGCACCTGGCTTGCCGTGGCGTCGGGAGCGGAGAGCACGAGCGGAGTTCCCGAGTCGCCCTGTTCCCGCAGCGCGGGGTCGAGCGGCACCTGTCCCAGCAGCGGGACCTCGGCGCCGACGGAGGTCGACAGCGAGTCCGCCACCCGCTGACCACCACCCGACCCGAAGATCTCCATGCGGGAGCCGTCGGGGGCCTCGAACCACGACATGTTCTCGATGACACCGGCGACGCGCTGCCGGGTCTGGAGCGCGATCGCGCCTGCCCGCTCGGCAACCTCCGCCGCGGCCTGCTGCGGGGTCGTGACGACCAGGATCTCCGCGTTGGGGATGAGTTGCGCCACCGAGATGGCGATGTCGCCGGTGCCGGGCGGCAGGTCGAGCAGCAGGATGTCGAGATCGCCCCAGAACACGTCGGCGAGGAACTGCTGCAGCGCGCGGTGCAGCATGGGGCCGCGCCACACCACCGGGGTGTTGCCGGGAGTGAACATGCCGATCGAGATGACCTTCACGCCGTGCGCCTGAGGCGGCATGATCATCTTCTCGACCTTGGTGGGCTTGTCGCTCGCACCGAGCATCCGGGGCACCGAGTGGCCGTAGATGTCCGCGTCGACCACACCCACCGACAGGCCCTTGCGGGCCATCGCGGCGGCGAGGTTCACCGTCACGCTGGACTTGCCGACGCCACCCTTGCCCGACGCCACGCAGTACACCCTGGTGAGCGAGCCGGGCTGAGCGAACGGGATGACCGGTTCCTCCACGTCGCCGCGCAGCTGCTTGCGCAGTTCGGTGCGCTGCTCGTCGCTCATTACGTCCAACTCGACGCGCACGTCGCGCACGCCGGAGAGCGTCTCGACGGCGGCGGTGGTGTCGCGGGTGATGGTGTCCTTGAGCGGACAGCCGGCCACAGTGAGGTAGATGGCGACGGTCACGACCCCGTCGGCACCGACGGAGATGTCCTTCACCATGCCCAGTTCGGTGATCGGCTTCTTGATCTCCGGGTCGTGGACGTCGTTCAGCGCGGTGCGCACGTCCTCGACGCTGGGGGTCTCTTGCGTGGTGGTCACTGCTGCGGCACCGACCTTCTCGTCGCTGGTGAGTTGCGTTGCTGCCCTCATGCTACGTGCCGGTAGTACGGACGCTCCGGGCTGCGTCCGCTTCGTCAGGGGGCCACGATCCACGGTCGGGTGTAATATGGATCACGTCAGCTCGCTCGGGGTCGCGGTCCGGCGCCCACCGGAGAGGACGGCAGCCCGGCCCCGCGGAAGGTGGGGCGCGCGATGGAAACGGTGCTTGTCATCCTTGTCGTCATCGGCCTGGTGCTCGTGGTCGTGGCCGGGTCGTCGCTGCGGATCGTGCGCCAGTACGAGCGGGGGCTGGTGTTCCGGTTCGGACGGGTCGCGGGCCTGCCGAGGGAGCCGGGGCTGTCCCTGATCGTTCCCGGGGTCGACCACATGCACAAGGTGAACATGCAGGTGGTGACCCTCCCGGTGCCCGCGCAGGACGGCATCACCCGGGACAACGTCACGGTCCGGGTCGACGCGGTGGTGTACTTCCGGGTGATCGATCCGGTGCAGGCGATCGTCGGGGTGGAGAACTACCGGTTCGCCATGTTGCAGGTGGCGCAGTCGAGCCTGCGCCGCACGATCGGCGAGAGCAATCTCGACGACCTGCTGTCGCACCGCGAACGGCTCAACGAGGGACTGGAACTGATGATCGACAGTCCGGCCGTGGGCTGGGGTATCCACATCGACCGGGTGGAGATCAAGGACGTCGCCCTGCCGGAGACGATGAAACGGGCCATGTCGCGACAGGCCGAGGCGGAACGCGAGCGGCGAGGCAGGGTGATCGCGGCGGAGGGCGAGCTCCAGGCCTCGGAGAAGCTGTCTCAGGCGGCGGCGACCATGGCCGACACTCCGGCGGCGTTGCAGCTGCGTCTGCTGGAAACGGTCGTGGAGGTGGCGGCGGAGAAGAATTCGACCCTCGTCCTGCCTTTCCCCGTCGAGTTGCTGCGGTTCCTCGACGAGCGGGCGAAGCGTGACGCGGCCGAGCGGGCCACCAACCTCGGTGCCGACGGCGTGCTGCCCAGTCAGCAGCGTGCGGGCTGAGCGGGCGGCCGGGCGAGGCGGTCCCCGCCGTGTCCACCCGGTTTCCCCCGTGTGCGAAGCGTGAGATCATGGGTACACGTGCCGGTGGAGGCTGGCGAGGGACAAGCAGAACAAACGGGTGATGATCGTGACCGGTCCATTCACGTCGGGTCGACAGGCGCCGGGACTGCCGCGCCTTCCCACGCCGCCGTCCGGTTGGCCGATCGGCTCCTATTCCACCTACGAGGAGGCGCAGCGCGCCGTCGACTACCTCGCCGACAGTGAATTCCGGGTCGCCGACGTCACGATCGTCGGGGTCGACCTGATGCTCGTGGAGCGGGTGATCGGCAAGCTCTCCTGGGGGCGGGTGCTGGGCACCGGCGCCCTGTCCGGCGCCTGGTTCGGCCTGTTCGTGGGGTTGCTGCTCGGCCTGTTCAGCAGCACGCAGGGGATGTCGTACGCCCCCGTGCTGGTGGGTCTGGTCGCCGGTGTCGTGTTCGGGGCGGCCTTCGCCGCGATGAGCTACGGCAGCACGCGCGGTCGCAGGGACTTCTCGTCGGCGAGTCAACTGGTGGCGGGTCGCTACGACGTGCTGTGCCAGCCCCGCAACGCCGAAAAGGGTCGCGATCTGCTCGCGAAGCTGGCCATGGGTTCACACGGGTGATGCAACAAAATTTCCGTACCGCCCTACTTTAGTTACTGTGAGTACTTGCGCTGTGTGATCGGTGGGCCTAGGTTTATGGCACCGGTCACAGGCGGGACATCCGCCCCGTGACATCGAAGTCCGTGCACAAAGGGGTGGGTGGACTCCCCACCCTTTCGTGCGGTGGGGAGGAGAGCTCATGCTGAAGGCCGCTGTGCGGCGGCGACTCCGACGTTCACCCGGTCGGGCAGCGGCGATACTGGGAATCACCGTCATGACGGGGTCGGTGTTGGCCGCCTGTGGTACCGACGGCGGCACCCAGATCAACGTCTACATGTCGCCGGAAGACAACTTCCAGCAGGTGGTGGACAACTGCAACGAGCAGGCCGGCGGTCGCTACCAGATCGTCTACAACAAGCTCCCCCGCGACGCCGACGGTCAGCGCGAGCAGATGGTGCGCAGGCTGGCCGCGGGGGACACCTCGCTCGACGTCCTCGGCCTCGACGTGACCTGGGTGCCCGAGTTCGCCGAGGCGGGTTGGATCGAGGAGTGGACCGGCGAGAACAAGGCCGAGGCCGAGGCCGACGTGCTTCCCGGCCCGCTGGAGACCGCCACGTGGGACGGCGAACTCTACGCCGCGCCGAAGAACACGAACGTCCGGCTGCTCTGGTACGACGAGCGCATCACCCCGGAACCCCCACGCACGTGGGACGAGATGATCGCGATGTCGCGGCAGCTGCGCGAGCAGGGTGAACCGCACGAGATCCTGTTCACCGGCGCCCAGTACGAGGGACTCGTGGTCTCCTACAACTCGGTCGTCGAATCGGCCGGGGGCCGCATCCTCTCGGAGGACGGCCAGTCGGTGGAGGTCGACGACGGGGCGGTGCGCGCGCTGGAGATCTTCAAGGAGGTCAGCACGACCGGGCTCACGGACCCGTCACTGACCAACCAGCAGGAGGACGACATCCGGCTGGCGTTCCAGCAGGGACGCGGCGCGTTCCAGCTGAACTGGCCCTACGTCTACGCGTCCTACGCCGCCGAGAAACCCGACGAGCTCCAGCACTTCAAGTGGGCGCCCTATCCCGGTGTCGGTGAGCCGGGTACCGGGCGCAGCACGATCGGCGGTTTCAACCTCGCGGTGAGCGCGTCCTCACAGCAGAAGCCCGAAGCGTTCGAGGCGGCACTGTGCCTGCGCAGCCCCGAGAACCAGAAGTTCTCCGCCCTGATGTCCGGCGTGCCCCCCACGATCGAGTCGGTCTACGACGACACGGCGCCGCTCGACCCGTCGCAGCCCGCGGACGCGGACGAGAACCCGACCATGGAAATGAAGTACCCGATGAAGGACACCATCCGGGACGAGCTGAAGGACGCGGCGGTGCGGCCGTTGACCCCGGCGTACCAGAACCTGTCCATCGTCATGGCCAAGGTGCTGTCGCCGCCGACGGACATCGATCCGCAGGGCACCGCGCAGCAGTTGCGTGACCAGCTCGACCAGGCGCTCAGCTCGAAGGGCGTGATTCCATGAGTGACACGGCGGCAAGTCCGGCGACCGGGGCCGCATCGGCGACCCGGGTCGAACCGGAGCGGGGCGCGGCCCCGATGAGCGAGGGCAAGCGGGCCGAACGCCGGCTCGGGCTGCTGCTCGTGGCGCCGGCCGCGATCGTCATGATCGCCGTCACCGGCTACCCGATCCTGTACTCGGTGTGGCTGTCCCTCCAGCGCTACGACCTGCGCTTTCCCGACGAGCGGCAGTTCGTCTGGTTCGACAACTACGCCGCGGTACTCGGCAACTCCTACTGGTGGACGGCGTTCGGCGTCACCACGTTCATCACGGTGGTGTCGGTGGCGATCGAGTTCGTCCTCGGCATGGCACTCGCGTTGATCATGCATCGGACCCTGGTGGGGCGCGGTCTCGTGCGAACCGTGACGCTGATCCCCTACGGCATCGTCACGGTCGTGGCCGCGTTCTCGTGGTACTACGCGTGGACGCCGGAGACGGGGTATCTCGCCAACGCGCTGGCAGGCGACGGGGCACCGTTGACCGAGCAGTGGTCGTCGCTGGCGATCATCATCCTCGCCGAGGTGTGGAAGACGACGCCGTTCATGGCGTTGCTGCTCCTGGCCGGTCTGGCTCTCGTTCCGGACGATCTGCTCAAGGCCGCGTCGATGGACGGGGCATCCGCGTGGCAGCGCTTCACCAAGGT
Organism: Saccharomonospora piscinae; assembly: GCF_005862235.1. Classification (GTDB taxonomy): domain Bacteria; phylum Actinomycetota; class Actinomycetes; order Mycobacteriales; family Pseudonocardiaceae; genus Saccharomonospora; species Saccharomonospora piscinae. Next base: position 95,012 of record NZ_VCEK01000007.1, read on the forward strand.
GATGCTGCCCGTGATGAAACCCGCCATCCTCGTGGCCCTGCTGTTCCGCACCCTGGATGCCTTCCGGGTGTTCGACAACATCTTCGTGCTGACGAGCGGCGCCAACGACACCTCGTCGGTGTCGATGCAGACCTACAACAACCTGATGAAGGGCCTGAATCTCGGTATCGGCTCCACCATGGCCGTACTGATCTTCATCGCGGTGGCGATCATCGCGTTCATCTTCATCAAGGTGTTCGGTACCGCGGCGCCCGGCAGTGATCAGGAGGGGAAGCGCTGATGGCTGTGTCGAGTCTGGGTACGGTCACCACGGGGCGCAAGGCCCGGTGGGCGCTCATCGACCTCGTCGTGGTGGTGTACGCGCTGGTGCCGGTGCTGTGGATCGTCTCCCTGTCGTTCAAGTCGAAGGAGACGCTCGCCGACGGCAACTTCATCCCGCGCGAATGGACACTGGACAACTACGCCGAGATCTTCGCGACCAACGAGTTCATCCGGCCACTGATCAACTCGATCGGCATCGCGATCATCGCGACGCTGATCGCGGTGGTGCTCGGCATGATGGCGGCCTACGCGGTGGCGCGGCTCGCCTTCCCGGGTAAGAAGGCGCTGGTCGGGGTGTCGCTGCTGATCGCGATGTTCCCGCAGATCTCGCTGGTCACGCCGCTGTTCAACATCGAGCGGGAGCTCGGGTTGTTCGACACGTGGCCGGGGCTGATCCTGCCCTACATCACCTTCGCGCTGCCACTGGCGATCTACACCCTGTCCGCGTTCTTCCGCGAGATCCCGTGGGAATTGGAGAAGGCGGCGAAGATGGACGGCGCCACCCCGGCGCAGGCGTTCCGGAAGGTGATCGCGCCGCTGGCCGCGCCCGGTGTGTTCACCTCCGCGATCCTGGTGTTCATCTTCTGCTGGAACGACTTCCTGTTCGCCATCTCGCTGACGTCCACCGAGGCGTCGCGGACGGTGCCGGCCGCGCTGTCGTTCTTCACGGGCACCTCGCAGTTCGAGGACCCTACCGGGACGATCTCGGCGGCAGCGGTGGTGATCACCATCCCGATCATTCTGTTCGTGTTGTTCTTCCAGCGGCGGATCGTCGCGGGGCTGACTTCTGGTGCGGTGAAGGGTTAGACAATGGCTGAGATCGTGCTCGACAAGGTGACCAAGCGGTTCCCCGACGGAGCCCTCGCCGTGTCGGAGATGGACATCCAGATCACCGACGGGGAGTTCGTCATCCTCGTCGGTCCGTCGGGCTGCGGGAAGTCGACGGCGCTCAACATGATCGCCGGGCTGGAGGACATCTCCTCCGGTGAGTTGCGCATCGACGGGCAGCGGGCGAACGAGAAGACGCCGAAGGACCGGGACATCGCGATGGTGTTCCAGTCCTACGCGCTCTACCCGCACATGAGCGTGCGGGAGAACATGGCCTTCCCACTGCGGCTGGCCAAAGTGGACGACGCCACGGTGCGCCAGAAGGTCGAGGAGGCGGCCGGCATTCTCGACCTCACCCAGCACCTCGACCGCAGGCCGTCCAACCTCTCCGGCGGGCAGCGTCAGCGGGTCGCCATGGGGCGTGCCATCGTGCGCAGTCCCAAGGCGTTCCTCATGGACGAACCGCTGTCGAACCTGGACGCGAAACTGCGGGGGCAGATGCGCACGTCGGTGTCGAAACTGCAGAAGCAGCTCGGCACCACCACCGTGTACGTCACCCACGACCAGACCGAGGCCATGACGCTGGGCGACCGGGTCGTGGTGCTGCGCGGCGGTGTCGTGCAGCAGATCGGGTCGCCGCAGTTCCTCTACGACCACCCCGCGAACCTGTTCGTGGCCGGGTTCATCGGCTCGCCGTCGATGAATTTCGTCCCCGCCACCCTGGAACAGGGTGCGCTGAACAGTGCCCTTGGCAAGATCGAGCTGTCCGACAGCGTGCGGCGCAAGGCCGAGGCGGCGGACGCGCCACGCGAAGTGATCATGGGCGTGCGCCCCGAGCACTTCGAGGACGCCGCGCTGGTCGAAGAGGGTCACCGCCAGGGCGGTGCGTCGTTCAGCGCCACGGTGGACGTGCTGGAGTCGATGGGCTCGGAGAAGTACGCGTACTTCAGCGTCGAAGCCGAGTTGGCGAGCACGGCGGAGCTGCAGGAACTCGCCGCCGACGCCGGAGCCGCCGACGTGCCGGGCGCGGGTTCCACCATCGTGTCGAGGCTGTCGGCCGCCTCGGCGGTCCGGGAGGGCGATCAGGCCAAGGTGTGGTTCGACGTGGACAGCGTCCAGCTGTTCGACCCGTCGTCGGGCCGCAACCTCACCTACGCGGAGTAACCCACACGCCGTGTCCGCAAGTTACGTAGCCGAGTCCGCACCGCACGGGTGCGGACTCGGCTACACCAACTGCGGACACGGCTACGTAATCTGCGGACACGGCTACACCGGTCAGCTCTGCTGGGCTCGCATCGTCTGGAAGAACTCGTCGTCCCACCGGTGGGTTCGCATCAGTCGGTACCGTTCGCACGCCACCCACAGGTACGCTTCCGCCTCCGTGCGCGTGCCCACCAGATCGGCCTGGCGCAACATGCGCACCACCGGCAGGTACTCGTCGTCGTACCAGCGCCTGGCGACGGTCGCCCGGTCGAGCATCGTGCCCTCGTCCTGCATCAGCCGGAATCCCCATGCCTCCACGTGCTCGCCGAGCTGGGCGTAGTTCCAGTGATCGGTCATCACGACGGCCGCTCTGGCCTCCCCGCGCAGCGGCACACGTTCGAGGAACAGCCTGCGGTAGTCCTTGACGATGAGGTCGCCGCGGTGCCGGATGCCCTCGGGGTTGAGTTTGGTCCTGACCTCCACGACGGCGGCCTCGATGGAGGTCAGCCCCAGCGCGAACGCCACCGACACCCGGTGGTGCCCGTCGATGACGAAGTGCAGGTCGCCGACGCGGTAGACCTCGATGGGCGGGATGTGCTCGCCGCGCCTGCTGGCGAGGGCCAGCCGCTCCCACCGCTGCCGCACCCTGGCCGAGGTCGGCCGGAACCGGCGGTCGAAGTCGCGGCCCCGGTCGACGCTGCCGACGATCGAGTCGAGCCGGACCACCCGGGTGCCGATCCGGCGTTCGCCGATCCTGCCGAGTGCCCGCACCACCTCGTCGAACGGCAGCATGATGTTGACGTCGTCGGGCTCGCGCCGGAGCCAGGTCGACAGCCGGGACAGCACCTGGCGGCGGCGCGCTCGCAGGAAGTCGTGTTCTGCGTCGGCCTTCGGGAAGCCGGTGTCGCGGTTCTTCACAACGCCTCCGTGGTCACCTCGGGGCCGAGCCCGAACACGTGGGCGCCGACGATGTTGCGCACGCGGGTGCCGTCGAGTCGGTGATCGGGCGGCCGGGGGCCGTAGGGGTGAACGTGCCCGTGCAGCAGCCAGCGCGGGCGCAGCCGCCGCACGGTGTCGTGCAGGCAGACGAACCCGCGATGCGGTGCGTCGGCGTCGTCGCCGCCGTCGCCCGCACCGCGGGGCGGGGTGTGGGTGAGCAGCACGTCGACGGGCCTGCGCCGGGCGCGGCGCACGAGTCCGCGCGCACGCCGTGTCTGTTCCCGTTCGGTCCACTGGTTCGGGCCGCCGTTGTAGCGCGGCGACCCGCCCAGACCCGCGATCCGCAGCCCCGCGACCTCGACGACCCGCCCGTCGGCGTTCAGCCCGCCGGACGGCCCCGGCCACTCGGACGGGAAGCCCGCGCGCAGGACGAGGCCGTTGCGGCGCGCGAACCCGCCGAGGTCGGGGTCGTGGTTGCCGGGCACGAACACCAGCGGCCGGTCCAGCGCACTCGCCAGGAAGTCGAGGTAGTCGAAGGGCAGATCGCCTGCCGCCAGGATCAGGTCGACGGACAGGGCCGCGACCCGATCCGTCCAGAACGACTCCTCGACCTCGTCGGCGACGGCGAGCACCCTCGGCGCGGACATGACTCCATCATCCCGGTCCGCGCGCGAACTCCGGGTTGGTCGCGATGATCGCGGTGACGATGACCACCCACGCGAAGGCGGTGGTGAGTCCCCAGAACTTGAGGTTGGTGAGCATGCGGGTCATGACCCACTCCTCCCTGTCGAAGTCGAGTGTGCGGCTGGCGCGGCGGGACGCGCCCGCTCAGAGCCACTTCTTCTTGCGGAACACCCGGTAGAGCACCAGGCAGATGACGAGGATGACCGCGATGACGGCCGGATAGCCGTAGCGCGAGTGGATCTCCGGCATGTAGTCGAAGTTCATGCCGTAGATCCCCGCGATGGCGGTGGGCACCGCGACGATCGCGGCCCACGCCGTGATCTTGCGCATGTCCGAGTTCAGTTGCAGCGTGATCTTGCCGAGGGTGGCGTCGACCAGTGTGGTCAGCAGCTCGTCGAAGGCGGCCACCCGTTCGCTGACGGTGGTGACGTGGTCGTGGACGTTGCGGAAGTAGGACCGCACCTCGTCGGGGACCAGGCGGGTGTAGCCCTCCGACAGCCTGCGCAGCGGGGTGGCCAGAGGTAGTACGGCCCTGCGCAGTTCGAGCACCTCGCGCTTGAACAGGTAGATCTGTTCCGACGTGACCCGGGTGCGCGGCGCGAACACCTCGGCCTCCATCGCGTCGATGTCGTCCTCGATGCGCTCGCTGACGACGAGGAAGTGGTCGACGACGTGGTCGGCGATGGCGTGCAGCACGGACGCGGGCCCGGGCAGCAGGCGCTCGGGATCGGCGTCCAGCTCCCGCCGCAGGTGCGCGAGCCCGGCGTGGTTGCCGTGCCGCACGGTGATGATGAAGTCGGCGCCGAGGAAGGCCATGAGCTCTCCCGACTCGACGATCTCGTTGGCGGTGGTCGGGGAATCGTGTTCCACGTAGCGCACGGTGCGGAACACCATGAACAGCGTGTCGTCGTAGCGCTCCAGCTTGGGCCGCTGGTGTGCGTGGACCGCGTCCTCGACGGCCAGCTCGTGCAGCCCGAACGTGTCGGCGACGCCCTGGATCTGCTCCTCGTTGGGCTCGTGCAGGCCGATCCACACGAAACCGTCGCCGCGCTCGCGGACTTCCTTGATCGCCTCGACGTGGGTCCACTCACCGGGCTGGCGCACACCGTCGACGTAGACACCGCAGTCGACGACATACGTCGGCGGCACGGGCACGGCGGCGGCGCGGCGGCGGCCGACGCGGCCGTTGCTCCGGGAACGCAGCTGACCGAGCGTGGGAATAGCGGGCATGGAACTCTCCTGGCTGCGATGTCGTGAACTCTGACGACAGGCATGTGCCAGCGGTCCCGCCCGGGCGGGAGTCCGGCCGCGTCAGCGCGGCATAGGACGTGGGCCGACCGGGAGGCGGGAAACGCCGGCGCTACTAGGAAGCGGACTATCGCCACTACTCATCTGGGTCCCCACCTCCTCTCGACTCGACGTCGGCCGGTGCGGGCGGGCCGGGAAACACCGGCCGCGGCGCGCGCACCACCTGACTGAGGCTACTCCTGCCCGCCGCCGGTTGTCCGCACCGGGCCGGGTGCGGCGCACCACGGGAGGTAAACCGGCTACGGTGAGGTCAGTTCCCGCGCACGGCTTTCGAGGATGACATGGCTTCGAGTCTGGACACCGCTCGCGAGCGGCTACGCCGGTTCGCCGAGCACGAGGCGGCGGACGCCTCGCCGCTGTACTCGCACCTCGCCGCGGAGGCCGCCACCGACGACGAGGTGGCCGGGCTGCTCACGGCCGCGTCCGGCGACGACGCGGACCCGGCGCTGCTGCTGGCCGCGGCCCACCGGCTGGTGCAGGCCGAGCCGATCCACCCGCTGTCGCGGTACTACCCCTCGCTGGGCGGGCTCGACGGTCCCGACTCGCAGACGTGGCCGCTGTTCCGCGACTTCGTGCTCGAACGTGCCGACCGGGTACGTGAGCTTGTCTCGACCCGGGCCACCCGGACCGACGAGGTGCGCCGCGCTGCCGTGCTGTACCCCGCGGTCGCGGGTGTGGCGAAGCGGGCGCGCGGGCCGGTCGGGCTGCTGGAGGTCGGGTGTGGTGCCGGGTTGTTGCTCGGGATGGACACGTTCTCCTACCGCTACCAGCGCGACGGGGGTGAACAACTCGTCGCCGGACCGGCGAAGGCCGTGGTGGGCCTGCACTGCTCGCTGGCGGTGGCCGACGGCGCGGTGTTTCCCGCCCTGCCGAAGAAGCTCGCGGTGAAGGCGAGGGTGGGGCTCGACCGCCATCCGGTCGACGCGGCCGACGAGGACGAGCTGGCGTGGCTGGAGGCGTGCGTCTGGGCCGATCAACCCGACCGGATCCGCCTGCTGCGGACGGCGGCGGGCGCCCAGCGCCGGTGGCAGCCCGAGCTGTTCGCCGGTGACGCGGTCGGCGACCTGGCCACGGCGGCAGGGCGGGTTCCGGACGAGCTGCCGCTGGTCGTCTTCACGGATGGCGTACTAGGGTCGCTGCCCGCCGAGCGGCGCGAGGACTTCGTCGCCGCGCTGGGGGAGATCGCCGCCCACCGCCCGCTGTCGTGGGTGGCTGTCGAGTACTCGGGGGACTCCGGCGATTCGGGGCTCGCGGCGTGGCTGAACCTGGTGGCACCCGACGCTGCCGCGCCGGCCGCCGCCACGGGGCAAGCCGTGCTGGGCGTCGTCGCCTTCGAGGACGGCCGGGCGCGGGGTGAGCTGCTGGCGAGCGCCGAGCCGCAGGGGCAGCGCATGACCTGGCTGGCGGGGTCAGCGGGGTAGCGCGTCCCACGTCCGGAGGGTCTCGGCCAGGCCCGGCGTGAGTGCGTCCCTGGTCGCGAGCGCGGAGAACTGGGCCGAATTCACCCAGCCGATGTCGTCGGCATCGTCTCCGGCGCACAACCGGCCGCCGGAGACCGTACACGTGTAGTCGCTGATCAGGTATCGGCCGAGCGGGACGGTGCCCCGGAGGGTGACAGGCGTGACGTGCAGCCCGGTCTCCTCGCGGAGCTCTCTGACCAGGGCTTCGGCGTCGGTCTCGCCGGGGCGCACCCGGCCTCCGGGCAGCGACCACCGGCCCCGATGCGGATCGTGCGCCCGGCGTACGAGCAGCAGGCGGCCGTCGGCGTCGAACACGATCCCGCCCACGCAGCGGACGCTGTCGGCCCGGTGCATCGGCGCTCACCTTCCTCCGTCGCGGAGCCGTGACGTCCCGCACTCGTCGTGTTGTGTATCACTCGAAAGCTTCACGGAGTGTAGTCGTGAATGGCAGACTGCGCAGTGCGCTGACCCAAGCGCAGGACTTTGCTGCCGTAACGGAGCGCAGTGCGGTACAAACTTAGTGGCACCAAGCCGCAACACAGGTCTGCACTTCGAGAGACGGGATTGATCGCCGATGAACGCGAAAAAGCTTGCGACGTTCGCTGGTATCGCGTTGGTCCTCTTCTTCGTGATCGCCCGACCGGACGAGGCAGCGGGGTTCGTGGACAACATCATCACCGCGCTGCGCGACGCCGCCGAGGCAGTGATCACGTTTGTCAGCAACGTCTTCAGCTGATCGACGGTAGGCTCCGGCCATGTTCGCGCCACGCGATCCAGACGAGTACCTGCTCGACACCGAGCGCCGGGTGATCAGGATCCGGCGGCACTGGTCCTGCCTCATCTGGCAGACCTTCGAGGCCGTCGCCCTGATCGCCGTGTGCGTCATGGTGTCCTACATCCTGCCGCCCGCCATGTGGGTGTTGCAGAACGTCCTGTGGTACGTCGCGCTGTTCCTGGTCCTGCGCTTCGCCTACCAGGTGATCGAGTGGTGGGTGGAGCGGTTGGTGGTGACCGACAAACGGTTCGTCATGACCAAGGGGGTCTGGACCACCCAGGTGCTGATGATGCCGATCACGAAGGTCACCGACCTCACCTACGAACGGCCGTTCCTCGGCCGCATGCTCGGCTACGGCACCATGGTCGTGGAGTCGGCCGGTCAGATCCAGGCGCTGAACCGCATCGAGTACCTCCCGAGGCCGGAGGACTTCTACGACACGATCTCGGAGCTCGTGTTCGGCGACAAGCAGAAGCAGGCCGAACGCTTCTCGATGATCAAGGCGCAGCGTGCGGCCCGGCGGAACAAGAAGATGGTCGGCTGAGGTCGGTCCCGCTCGGGCGGGACAATGGCCGGTGTGCGCATCGACCTGCATACTCACTCGACCGTCTCGGACGGCACCGACAGTCCCGCCGAACTCGTGCGCCTCGCGGCGGGCGCCGGGCTCGACGTGGTCGCGCTGACCGACCACGACACCACGGCGGGGTGGGAGCCCGCGGCGGCGGCCCTGCCCGACGGGCTGACCCTGGTGCCCGGTGCCGAGCTGTCGTGTGAGTCGACCTCGGCCGAGGGATGGCCGGTGAGCGTGCATCTGCTGGCCTACCTGTTCGATCCCGCCTCACCGCCGCTGGTCGCGGAGCAGCGCAGGCTGCGGCAGGAGCGGCGCGGGCGGCTGCGGGTGATGGCGGAGCGCATGGCCGCCGACGGTCTGCCCGTCGACCCCGACGAGGTGATGGCCGGGCTGGGCCCGGACGCCCCCGCCGGTCGGCCGCATCTGGCGAGAGCGCTGGTGCGGGCCGGCGTGGTCGCGACCGTCGACGAGGCGTTCGCGCGCTTTCTCGGCGGTGGCCGGGGCTACTACGTCTCGAGGGCCGACACGCCCGTGGTGACCGCCATCGAGATGATCGCGGCGGCGGGCGGGGTGACGGTGCTGGCTCATCCGTTCGCGGCGTCCCGGGGACCGACGGTCTCCGCGAGCACCATCGCCGAGCTGGCCGAGCGCGGTCTCACGGGCGTGGAGGTGGACCACCCCGACCACGCGCCGGACGTGCGGGCGCGGTTGCGGAGGCTCGCGGACGAACTGGGGCTGGTGCGAACCGGGTCCAGCGACTATCACGGCGCCAACAAGACTCTCGTGCTCGGTCAGGAGACGACGGAGGACGAGCAGTTCGGGGAGCTACTGGCGCGCGCCGAGGGCGAGCCGGTGCGGACCACCGGGGCCACGCCGTGACGGCGGAGATCTTCAACGCGACCCTGTTCCTCGAAGCGTTCATCACCCTGCTGGTGATCATGGACCCGCCCGGCACGGTTCCGGTGTTCCTGAGCCTCGTCGGCCGCAAGCCCCCGCCTGCGCGGGCCAGGGCGGCGCGCCAGGCGGTACTCGTGTCGCTGCTGGTGATCACCCTGTTCGCGGTGGCCGGCCAGGCGATCCTCGCCTATCTGGGCATCGGGATTCCCGCGTTGCAGGGCGCGGGCGGGCTGCTGTTGCTGCTGGTGGCGCTCGATCTCCTGACGGGCAAGGGCAGCTCGGAGCCGGAGGCCACCGAGGACGTCAACGTGGCGCTGGTGCCGCTGGGCACACCGCTGCTGGCCGGGCCGGGCGCGATCGCGGCGACGATCGTGTTCGTGCGGCAGGCGGACGGGCAGACCGGCGCGTACCTGGCGCTCGGCGCGGCCATCGTGGCGGTACACCTGGTGTTGTGGCTGTGTATGCGGTACTCCGGGGTGCTCATCAGGGTGGTGCGCGAGAGCGGCATCACGCTGCTGGCCAAGGTGGCGGGGCTGCTGCTGGCCGCCATCGCCGTGGAGCTGGTGGCCGACTCGGTCCGCGGTTTCATCGAAGGGGCGTGAGATGGCTCAGCTCGGATTCGACTTCGGCGTCGAGCCGACGCCGCTGCTGAAGGTCACCCCGGCGCGGCTGGGGCTCTACGACGACTGCCCCCGCCGCTACCGCATGACCTACCTCGATCGGCCCACTCCGGTACGGACGGGGCCGTGGGCGCACAACACGCTCGGCGCGGTGGTCCACAACGCGCTGCGGGAGCTGTTCACCCTGCCCCCGGCCGCGCGGACACCCGAGCGGGCCGGGGCACTGGTGGGCAAGCACTGGCGCAGCGCCGGTTTCGCCGACGCGGTCCAGATCGCGCGGTACTCGGAGGCGGCGCGCCGCTGGGTCGCGGACTACGCGAGCGACCACGACGTGACCGGTGAGCCGGTCGGGCTCGAACGGTGGGTGTCGGCGACGGTCGGCAGCGATCCCGCGCGCCCGGCGCTCATCGTCGAGGGGCGGATCGATCGCATCGACTCGCGCGAGGGCGAGCTGGTGATCGTCGACTACAAGACCGGTCGGGCGCGGCCCGGCGAGGCGGACGCGCGCCGCTCCCGGGCGCTGGCGCTCTACGCGGTGGCGGCGGCCCGCACGTTCCGCACGCCGTGCTCGCGGGTCGAACTGCATCACTTGCCGACGGCCACGGTCGCGTCGGCCGAGCACACCGAAGCCGACCTGCGCGACCAGGTGAGTGCGGCGGAGGAGACCGCCGCCACAGCGAGGGAGTTGACCGATAGGCTCACCGAGGGGGGCGATCCGGATGCACTCTTCCCTGCGCGCCCGGCACGTCGTTGTGCCTGGTGCGAGTTGCGTCCCAGCTGTCCCGAAGGGCAGGAGGCGGTACCCGCCGCCCGCCCGTGGGACTTGCTGGTGCCGACGGCGTGACGACGATGGGCGGAGTGAGATGGCTGAGCCGGACACGGTGGAGTTGAGCGTGGGAACCTCCGGCGGGGCACCGGACGCGCGGGTGCCCGTGTGGCGCGGAATCACCGGTTCGCTGACCGCGGGCTGGGTGGTGGTGCTCGTCGTGCTGGCGGGCGCGCAGGGGCTGGCCTGGAGCGGCGAAAGTGAGGGGCCGGGTGCGTACCCGCTGGTCGGCCACGGTGTCGGCGTGGTGCTCGCCGGGTACGCGCAGCGTCAGGCCGACCGGACCCGCGGCGCGCGAGCGGGCGCCGCGGGCGCGGGGGTGGCCGTGGTGAGCCTGCTGCTGTTGTGGCTGTTCTGGTGGTCGTGACGGGCGGTGTCGCCGCCGTCCGGCGGCTGATCCCGCTCAGCGTCCGGCGAGCCAGCCCCGCCAGCGGGGCAGCAGCTCCGCCAGCAGGCCGCGCGGGTTCTCGGTGTTCGGCGAGTGGGCCGAGTCGGGGACGGTGACGAACTCCGTTCCAAGCCGCCGGGCCATGTCCCGCTGGTCCGGAACGCTCCAGGCGTCGTCGTGCTGCCCGGCCAACACCAGGCCGGGCAGGTTTCGCCGCCGCAGCACCGCCGCGAGGTCGCCGGTCCGGTCCGGCTCGCCGCGCAGCCCGTCGGCCATGCCCAGCAGACACGCGGGCTCGGTGTGCAGGGCGTCGTGGCGTGGTCCTGGCGGCAGCGCCGCGGGTCCGCTGCCCAGCAGCGTCAGTCCCGCGACCGGAGCTCCCGCCAGCACCGCGGCTCGCGCCACCAGGCCGCCGTAGGAGTGCCCCAGCAGCAGCACCGGGCCGTCCTCGGTCAGCGTGGCGACCAGCTCGGCCACGACCGCACCCAGCGGGTCGGGCAGGTAGGCGGCGGGGTCCTCGGGCCCGGGCGACTCGTGCTGGCCGGGCAGATCGAGCGCCACCGGACTGATTCCCTCACTCGCGATGCCGTCCAGCAGCGGAGCGAAGTCCTCCTTCGACCCGGTGTAGCCGGGCACGAGCAGCGCGCTCGCCCCGGTGGCGCCGGTGCCCGCCCCGCGCAGCGCGGCGAGCGGGCCGTGGGCGCTCGGCAGTGACACCGACGACACCGCAGTGGTACCCCGGGCGATCACCGCAGTGCCACCACGGTCGCCCCGCGCTGTTCCAGCAGCACCGGTCCCGCCGCCGACAGGGAGACCGGGGCCCGCGATCCGCCGCGGTCCACGGCCACGGTGCGCGTGGTCTCGCCGGTCCGTTCGTCCAGCACCGCGAGACCGCCCGCGATGGGCACCACGTACTCGCCCGCGAACGCTGTGCCCGCCCCGAGCGTGTCCTCCACGGTCCAGCGCGGGCGCAGGTCGTCACCCGCGAGGGCCACCGTGCGCGATCCGGTGAACCAGAACACGCTGTCCCGGCCCTTCGCCGTCGCCGCGACCCCGGACTCCGGCACGGCGGCGAGTTCGGGTTCCGGGACGGCCAGATCGTGCGTGGCCTGCCGCCTGCCGTCGTGGTCGAAGACGTACAGCTGCCGTCGCTCGGGCAGCGCTACGGCCACGCGCTCGTCCGACACGGCCACCACCTGCGCGGTCATCTCGGGCAGCAGCGAGCTGAACACCTGCTCCGGTTCGTCGGCCTCGTCACCCGCCGCTCGCAACACCGTGAGCCGCGCCCCGGTCTCGCGAGGGCAGTGTTCGATCACCGCGACCAGGCCGGAACCGGCGGCCACGGTGGAGTACCGGCATTCCGGCCTCGGCTGCCTGCCCGGGTTGACCGGGGCGGGCACCCGGCCGTATTCGAGCGTCTTCACGAGATCGCTGCGCCACGTGTTGAGCAGTCGGGTGCCGGTGGTGGTGACGTGGTCCTCGCCCACCACCAGCGTGGTGGGCGCTTCGGCGTCGCCGTTGCGCTGTGCGGTGCGCGCACCGGTGGCGGGATCGAGCTGCGTGACCTCGCCGCACCACTCGCCCTTGCGGTAGACCGCGACGACCTTCGACCACGCGCCGTCCGTCGCGCACAGGGCGAGGTCGCGGGAGTAGCTCCAGCGGATCTCACCGGTCATCGGATCGCGTCCCGCGACGGTGCCGTCCGACGCGGTGACCGCGGACCCGCCCGCCGCGACCGGCCCATCCGTGGCCTCGCTGGGGGCGCGCCACCGCTCGGCGAGGCTGCCGGGCACCGCGGACGGCGGTTCCAGCCTCGCCGGGGGATCGGTCGTGGTGCGCTGGGTGGTGGCGCGGCTGTCGCTCACCAGCCAGAGCACGGCGCCGCCCGCGACGCACACCAGCGCCAGCGCCGCCGCGACGAACCGGTCGCGGCGGCGGTTCCAAGGGGAGCGGCCGGGTGTGCCGGGTTGCCGCACGGCCCGGCCGGGATCGGCGTCCTGGGGCCCGGCGGCAGCGAGCACGTCCTCCGTGCCCGGCGTTCGCGCCGCGGGAGTGTGCTCGCTGGGCCGTCCGGACGGGGTGCTCACCCCTCCTAGTCTGCCCGCGCCGCCGTGTCGGCCGTGTCAGCGGGGTTGGGGGCGTGACCGCTCCCGGAACCGCGCCGCCTCCGGCGCCTGCGGCGTGGCGGCCGTTCGGCACTGTCGCCGTGGGGCGGCTCCTCCTTGTCGGCCGGAGCGGCGTGCTCGGCCGTGGGGGTGTGGGCCGTGGCCCCGCGTGTGCGGCGCCTGCGCGGCCGGGTGGTGTCCTTCGCGGCGTCGGACCCGGAGCCGGACTCGGCCACGGTCGCGCCGTCCTGCTCGCCCTGCCCGGCCTCCTGGCCGCCCCGGGTACGCCTGCGCTGGCGCTGCGAGCGCTTGCGGGGCGCCTCGGCCCTGGTCGCGCGACGTTTGCCGCCGAAGTCCTCTTCGTTCTCGGCCGCCAGCCCGACGCGGGTGCGCTGCGACAGCGGGAGCCGGCCGGTCGTCTTCTCGGCGATGCCGAGATCGGTGAACAGGTGCGCCGACGTGGAGTAGGTCTCCGGCGGCTCGGCGAGGTCGAGGCCCAGTTCGTCGGAGATCAGCTTCCAGCGGGGAACCTCGTCCCAGTCGACGAGCGTCACCGCGACCCCGGTCTTGCCTGCCCGGCCGGTGCGCCCGATGCGGTGGACGTAGGTCTTCTCGTCGTCGGGCGTCTGGTAGTTGACGACGTGGGTGACGTCGTCCACGTCGATGCCGCGCGCGGCGACGTCGGTCGCGACGAGGACGTCCACCTTGCCGGAGCGGAACGCGCGCAGCGCCTGCTCGCGGGCACCCTGCCCGAGGTCGCCGTGGACGGCCGCCGCGGCGAAGCCACGCTCGGCGAGGTCGTCGGCGACCTTCTGCGCGGTCCGCTTCGTCCTTGTGAAGATCATCGTCAGGCCGCGGCCCTCGGCCTGGAGCAGCTTCGCGACCAGCTGGGGCTTGTCGAGCGAATGCGAGCGGTACACGAACTGGGTGGTCCGCTCGTGGATCGCGCTCGCCTCGTGGTCCTCGGCCCTGATGTGGGTGGGCTGCCGCAGGAACGTCCTGGCGAGCGTGAGGATCGGGCCGGGCATGGTGGCCGAGAACAGCATCGTCTGCCGCTGCTCGGGCACCATCCGCAGGATGCGCTCGATGTCGGGCAGAAAGCCGAGGTCGAGCATCTCGTCGGCCTCGTCGAGCACCAGCGTCGAGACCTTGCCGAGCACCAGGTGGCGCTGTTCGGCCAGGTCGAGCAGCCGTCCCGGCGTGCCGATCACGACGTCCACGCCGTCGCGCAGCGACGCGATCTGGGACTCGTACGGGCGGCCGCCGTAGATGGACGCGATGCGCACGCCGAAGTGGGCGCCCGCCTTCTCCAGGTCCTTCGTGACCTGCACGCACAGCTCGCGGGTGGGTACCACGACGAGCGCCTGCGGGGTGCCGTCGCCGGGCAGGGTCAGCCGCTGGAGCAGCGGCACGCCGAAGCCCAGCGTCTTGCCCGTCCCGGTCCTGGCCTGGCCGATGACGTCCTCGCCGCGCAGTGCCAGCGGCAGCGTCAGTGCCTGGATGTCGAACGTGCGCTCGATGCCGGACGCCGTGAGCGCCTTGACGATGTCGGGATGGACCCCGAGCTCGGCGAACGTCGGATTGTCCGGCGTGGCGGTACTCGCGATGGTGTCGTTGTTCGGGTCGATGTCGGATCGCCTCTCTCATACCGGCGCGCACAGCCGGGTACAACGCGGCATTCGACCACCACGCCGAAGCGTTCGCTTCGCGGCGTGTCACACGAAACCGGTGGGACGCCGCTGGAGGCGTGCACGCACACTGTCAGTTCGTAGTGAAGTGAGACGGTTCGGCGATGCTGGACACCGGCGCTGTCGGACCCGGGGCCTTCCCGGTCGAGCGCCTCACGCGCATCAGCCGATCGTCGTGCACTACACAAGGCACCTTCACTACCAGTTCGCAGTCTAACCTGTCCACGCGCTCATCCCGCGGACCTCGCCCGCGTGGTGTGGCGTGTTGTTGGTCTCGTCGTGGGCTGCACTACGGTTGGGCCGTGACTGACGCGACGTCCGGGGCGCCCGGTGACATCGAGGCCGGGGTCGTCGATCTGCTCGGCGTCCTCGCGTACGGCGAGCTGTCGGCGTTCGACCGGCTCGCCGAGGACGCGCGCGAGGCGCCGACGCTGGCGGGCCGCGCCGCCCTCGCGTCGATGGCCGCCGCCGAGATCGGGCACTACGCCCTGCTGGAGCGCCATCTCGGCGACCACGGAGTCGCGGTCGCCGACGCCATGCGGCCGTTCATCCAGCACGTCGACGCGTTCCAGGCGTCGACGGCACCGAGGACGTGGCTGGAGTCACTGGTCAAGGCGTACGTGGTGGACAACCTCGCCGCCGACCTCTACCGCGAGCTCGCCGGGCTGCTCGACGAGCGCACGCGCGAACTCGTCGTCACCGTGCTGGCCGACACCGGCCACTCCGCGTTCGCCCAGCGCGAAGTGGCCGCCGCGACCGAGAACGACACGCCGGCCCGCGACCGGCTCGCGCTGTGGAGCCGCAGGCTGCTCGGAGAGGCGCTGACCCACGCCCAGTACGTGGTGGCCGAGCGTGACGGTCTCGCCGAGTTGATCGTGGCCGGAAGCGGCGACCTCTCGGGCATCGCGGCACTGTTTCGCAGGCTCCAACAGCAACACACCAAACGGATGCAGGCCCTCGGTCTCGGCTAGCCTGGGGGCGACGACAGCACGACTAGGCGGAGGTCGCACGTGGAGGTCAAGATCGGCATCAAGGACGCGCCGCGAGAGCTCGTGGTGGCCAGCAGCGCGTCGCCCGACGAGGTGGAGAAGCAGGTCGCCGAGGCCCTGAGTGCCGACGACGGGCTGTTCCGCCTCACCGACGAGAAGGGCAGGACCTTCCTCGTCCCGGCGGACCGCATCGCCTACGTCGAGATCGCGCCGTCCGACGTGCGCAGGGTGGGCTTCGCGGTCGGTTCCTGACCGGGCCTGCCGACGACGATCCGGGCCGCTCGCCGCCTCGCCACGCGGGGCCGGTGGGCGGCCCGAGTCGTGTCCGGCGGACGGATGTGTGCAGTGGTGACCGCGGCGCCTAACCCTGCGCGTCCTCCGCGATGTCGGCCAGCGAGATGGGCACCGCGAACGGCGGTGTGCTCACGCCCATGATGCGGTAGCGGTCCCACGGGTCGGGGTCGGAGATCTCGCCGTGCGCGTGGCCCTCGGGGGTGCGGATCTCGACCTTGCGCTTCTTCCCTCCCGCCAGCTCGGAGACCCGGGAGTCGGCCTTGATCCGGCCGTACCAGTGGTAGTAGCCGTCGATCGGCTGGAAGTGCCCGCGCAGCCGCACGGCGACCTCGAGTTCGACCTCGTCGGCCACCAGGGTCGCCGTGCCCTCGTAGCCGTCCTCGTCGTGCTCGCTCACGATGGTTCTCCCGTCTGTTCGTGCTGTCCGTGGTCCATGGCCTTCTTCAGCGGAACGACCTTGTCGGCGTCCAGGGGGGAGTGCGGGTCGAGCGCCACGCCGTGCTGGCGGGTGAGGCCGTCGATGGCGGCCCAGATGATCTGCGTCAGGTACTCGACGACGCTGTCGCGGCTCATGGTGCGCTTGTCCAGCCACCACTCCCCGGTGCTCTGCACCATGCCGACGATGCCGTGTGCCCACGGCTCGGCCGCGCCGGAGTCCATGTTGAGCATGCGCATGTAGTCGCCGAGCAACGCGGTGAGTGCCGTGGCGATGAGCTGCTTGTCCTCGGCCACCACGTCGGCGTCCACCGGCCGGTCGGCGAACGACTTGCGGGCGAGCAGCCGGTAGAGGTTCGGGTACTGCTCGATCACGGAGAAGAAGGCGTCGAGCGCCATGCGGATGCGCGGCATCGGCGCCAGTTCGGCGTTGATGGCGGGCAGCAGCCGCTGGAAGAGGATCTCGGTGCCCCGGTGGCCGAGCGCGAGGTAGAGGTCGGCCTTGTCGTCGAAGTGCCGGTACAGCACCGGTTTGGTGACGCCCGCGGCGGCGGCGACGTGCTCCATGCCCATGTCGGGGCCGTGCTCGTCGAGCGCCCGCAGTGCGGCATCCACGAACTCGGCGCGGCGGGCGATCCGGTGCTTGCGCCAGCGGTCGCGGCGGGCGTCGCCGGATGGCTCGTTCCCGGATTTCCGTCCCGACCTGCTTGAGCTGTTGACACGGTCGGCCATGTTGTCCATGCTACCAGAAGTAACTGTTACCTGGGGTTACACGCAAGGGGAAGGTGGTGGCCGCGATGACGCGCGCCGTGTCGGAGTCGACCCGCGAGAAGACCGCTGAACGGCTGCTCAAGTCGTCGGCCAACAAGTTCTACGACCCCGAGATCGACATCGACTGGGACGCGCCGCTGGAGGAGGGCAAGCACTTCATCCCACCGGAGCGTTCCACGCTCTACGGCACCGAGCTGTGGGACCGGCTCACCCCCGAGCAGCGCATCGAACTCGGCAAGCACGAACTCGCCAGCATCGCCACCAACGGCATCTGGTTCGAGGTGCTGCTCATGCAGATGCTGCTCAAGGAGGTCTACGACACCGACCCGACCACCGGGTTCGCCCAGTACGCCCTCACCGAGATCGCCGACGAGTGCCGCCACTCGACGATGTTCGCGCGGCTTTCCGACCGCGTCGGCTGCCCGCACTACGGGCCCGTTCCGTGGCGCAGGCGGCTCGGCAAGGTGCTCAACCTCCTCGCGTACGGTCCCGCCATGTACGGCTCGATCCTGGTCGCGGAGGAGATCCTCGACCGGTTGCAGCGCGAGCAGATGAACGACCCGGAGATCCAGCCGCTCGTGCGCATGGTCAACCGCATCCACGTGCTGGAGGAGGCGCGCCACGTCACGTTCGCCCGCGAGGAGGTCAAGCGCGGGATGGCGCGGCTGCGCGGTCCGGAGCGGGCCTACCAGCAGTGGCTGATCGCCGTCGTCGCCAACGAGATCACCCACAGCCTGGTCAACCCCGCCGTCTACAAGGCCGTGGGTATCCGTCCCCGCGACGGATACCGCGCGGCCGTCGCCAACCCGCACTGGCGGGAGAGCGTGCGCTACTCCGGCGAGCGGATCATGAGCTTCCTCGACGACGCCGGGCTCGTGGGGGCGCCCGGAATGCCGTGGTGGCGCCGCTCGCACCTGCTGGCGGCCCGATGAGCGCCCGGCGGTTCACCACGGCCGACGGGACCTCGCTGGCGGTGGAGTGGGGCGGTGGTTCCGGCGACTCCGGCGACTTCGGCGACTTCACAGCCGACGGTCCGACCGTGGTCCTGGTCCACGGCTGGACCCAGGACCGCGGGACGTGGGACCGGGTCGTCGAGCTCCTGCCGCCGGACGTGCGGTGGATGCGCTACGACCTGCGGGGGCACGGCGAGTCGGCGCCCGCTGTGCCCGGCGGCGCGACCATCGCCCGGCTCGCCGACGACCTCGCCGAGATCGTGGAGGACGCCGTCACGACCGGGCGCGTGGCACCGCACGGTGGGTTGCTGCTTGCCGGTCACTCCATGGGCGGAATGACGATCATGGCGCTGGCCGAGCGGCATCCCGAACTGGTGCGACAGCACGCCAGCGGTGTCGTGTTCGTGTCCACGGCGTGTGCCGACATGGGCCGCGTGACGCTCGGTCTGCCGGGCGCGGCAGGCCGCGCGGCCCACCGCGTCGAGCGCGGGCTCGCCACCGCGCTCGCGGGCTACCGGCGCGACCGGCTCCCGCTGCGTCCCGCCGTCGCGCGCGTGGGCACCCGGTGGCTGGTGTTCGGTCGCCGGCCCCGGCGCGCCGACGTCGCCTCGGTGACCGACCAGCTGCTGCGCGCTCATCCGGCGAGCGTCGGGGCATTCCAGACCGAGATCTCCGTCCACGACCGCACCGCCGCACTCGCGACCCTGCGCGGAGTCCCGGGTGCGGTGCTCACGGGCACGGCCGACCGGCTGTGCTCACCCCGGCACGCCCGGGCCATCGCCGACGAGCTGGGCTCGGCGCACCTGGTGACGCTGCCGGACGCGGGGCACATGCTGGCGCACGAGCGGGCGCACGACGTGGCCGACCAGATCACGGCGGTCGCGGCGCGCCGCGAAGCCGCGCCGCTGCCGAGTTGAGCGGCTGCTCGGCTGCTCTCAGTCCCGACCGGACAGCGGGAAGCCCGCGCCGATGCCCCGCCAGGCCAGCGTGGAGGTGAGCGCCACGGCCTCATCCTGCGACATCGAGCTGTTGGCCAGCCAGAACCGGGCACTGACCTGGCTCATCCCCACCAGCCCGACGGCCAGCAGGCGGGCCTTCTCCTCGTCGAGACCGGCGTCGGCAGTGATCGTCTCGGTGATCGCGTCGACGCTGGCCGTCGTGGCCCGGTCCACGGCCTCCTGCACGGACGGTTCGCCACGGAGGTCCGATTCGAACACCATGCGGAACGCGCCCGCGTCGCCGTTGACGAACTCGAAGAAGGCGCCCACCGCGTTCTTGACCCGCTGCTTGTTGTCCGTCGTGGACGCCAGCGCCTGCTGCACGGCGGACACCAGGGTGTCGACGTGGCTTTCCAACAGGGCGATATAGAGGTCGAGCTTGCCGGGGAAGTGCTGGTACAGCACGGGTTTGCTGACGCCCGCGCGCTCGGCGATGTCGTCCATCGCGGCGGCGTGATAGCCGTTGGCCGCGAACACCTCCTGCGCGGCGGCCAGCAACTGAGCCCGGCGCTCCGTGCGCGGGAGCCGCACCCCGCGACCGAACGGTGCCGAGCCGGTCTCCTGGCTCGGCACCTGTGCGCGCGCCTGCCCTGTCTCCGTCATCCCCGCCTCCACTCGAACTTCCCACCGCAGACTACTCGTGGGTACGTACCGCACGCCAAACCTGGTGTCCGTCAGGCATGCTGGAACCGTGCCCGAAACGTTCACCAGTTCACCCGACAGCCTGACGGGCGTGGGGGCCAGGCCGCCGCTCACGCACGTGCCGCTGTCGGCCACGCCACTGCCGGACCTCGACGACACCGCCGGACCGTGGCCCGGGACGAGGCGGGAGATCGGTGACCTCGCCCTGCACGTGCGGCACACCGAGGACCCGGCGGATCAGCCTGCGCGCCACGGGACGGCGGTGTACGTACACGGGCTCGGCGGCTCGTCCACCAACTGGACCGACCTCGGCAGGCTGCTGTCGCCACACGCGGCGGGGCAGGCGGTGGACCTGCCCGGATTCGGGTTCTCCGAGCCGCTGGACGGGTTCACCTTCAGCCTCGCGGCACACGCCGACGTCCTCGCCGGCTACCTGGCCACCCACACCGAGGCCCCGGTGCATCTGCTCGGCAACT
The DNA here is from genome assembly GCF_005862235.1 of Saccharomonospora piscinae. Lineage (GTDB taxonomy): Bacteria > Actinomycetota > Actinomycetes > Mycobacteriales > Pseudonocardiaceae > Saccharomonospora > Saccharomonospora piscinae. Next base: position 115,183 of record NZ_VCEK01000007.1, read on the forward strand.
CCATGGGCGGCGCGGTCGCGATGCTCGTGGCGGCCCACAGGCCCGATCTCGTGCGCACACTCACCCTCATCTCGCCTGCCATGCCCGACCTGCGGCCCGACCCCCGCAGGCTCTCGGACCCGAGGCTGGCGCTGGCCTACCTGCCGGTCGTCGGCAGGCGGGTGCGGCGCACCCTCGCCGCGCTGACGCCGAGGCAACGCGCCGAGCAGGTCATCCGGCTGTGCTTCGCCGACCCGGACTCGTTTCCCGCGCGCCGCTTCGACGAGCTGGTCGAGGAACACAGTGCCCGCGCGGCCTACGGCTGGGCCGAACGCGCGATGGCGCTGAGCACGATGGAGATCTTCCGCGCCTGGTTCACCCGCGGCGCGGGGTCGCTGTGGTCGCTGGCGCCCGGGATCACCGCGCCCACGCTGGTGGTCTGGGGCACGGAGGACCGGGTGATCTCCGTCCGCCGCGCCCCGAGGACGGCGAAACTGATCCCCCGGGCCCGGCTGTTCGTCGTCCCCAGGACGGGACACGTCGCCCAGATGGAGCGACCCACGACCGTGGCCAGGGCCGTACTCGGGCTGTGGGACGGTGTCGACGCCGGGCACTGGTAGGGCGGGCGTGCCCGCAACGGGTGACACGGGATCGGCCGAACGCGCCGAGCCGGGCGCGTTAGAGGACGCGATGGTGTGGCACTCTGACACTCGTGGAGCGGGTAACAGAAGGAACACGAAAGGACCACCGGAACGTCGCGGCGGCCGGTCGCGGTTCCGCTGCTTCCCGTGGTTCCGACGGGCCCGAGCCCGCCGAGGAGGAACACGAGGGCGAGCGGCGGCGTCCCGGTGAACCGTTGCGTGCCGCGTGGCGCCCCGAGGGCACCCGGACCCGGCACGCGTCGACGAAGTCCGGGCTGAGGCGGTTCACCGCCGCGTTCGGCTGGCGCGCCTACCTGGTGCCCATCCTGCTCGTCGTCACCGCCCTCGTGGTGTTCGACACCACAAGGGGGTCGGGGGCGTCCGACAACGGGTCGCCGGACGCCGCGAGCAGCGGTGGCAACGGGGCCGACGAGGAGCAGCGGGCGCCGGTGGCCACCGAGGTCCCGGCCTCACCCGTCGACCTCGACATCCCCACCGCCGAACTCCCCGACGGCGGCGACTACACGGAGTCGGGCGAGGGGAGCTGGCACGTCGTCCCGCTCGCCGAGGGCAGTGGCGAGCAGGCGGGCGAGACCGGGGAGGTCTGGACGTACACCGTCGAGGTGGAAGACGGGCTCGATCCGGGCAGCTACACCGGAGACGACAGCTTCGCCGCCTCCGTGGAGGCCATCCTGGCCAGCGAGCGCAGCTGGGTCGGTACCGGCGACGTCGCGATGAAGCGGGTCGACGGCAGCCACCCCGCTCCGCGCTTCCGCGTGAGCCTCACGTCACCCGAGACGACCGGCGAGCTGTGCGGCACGGCCATCCCGTTCGAGTCGTCCTGTTACAAGAGCACCACCCCGGACGGGCCCCGGGTCGTGATCAACCTCGCGCGGTGGGTGCGCGGAGCGAAGGCGTTCGGCGGCGACGACACCGGCTACCGCCAGTACGTGATCAATCACGAGGTCGGTCACGCCCTCGGAAACAACCACGTCGGTTGCCGCGAGGACGCCGAACTCGCGCCCGTGATGATGCAGCAGACGTTCGGCGTCGCCAACGACTACGTCGCGAAGCTCAACGACATGCCCGGCGGCGACGTCGGCGCCGTGCCCGCCGACGGCAAGGTCTGCAAACCCAACGCCTGGCCCAACCCGCAGCCGGACGGCGACTGAGCGGGGTGGCACGCCCCACCCTCGCCCACCATGTGGACGGGGAAGACCGGGGCCGCTCGCGCGGTTATAGATGAATGAGACCGCGATTCGCGGACACGCGCGAGATGGAGGACTGATGTCAACGCTGCCGCCGCTCGTCGAGCCTGCCGCCGAGCTCACCAAGGAAGAGGTCGAGCGCTACAGCCGCCACCTCATCATCCCGGACGTCGGCATGGCGGGGCAGAAGCGGCTCAAGAACGCGAAGGTCCTGGTCATCGGTGCCGGTGGACTGGGAAGCCCGGCGCTGCTGTACCTCGCCGCGGCGGGGGTCGGCACCCTCGGCGTCATCGACTTCGACGTCGTGGACGAGTCGAACCTGCAACGGCAGGTCATCCACGGTCAGTCCGACGTGGGCAAGCCCAAGGCCGTGTCCGCGCGCGAGTCGATCGCCGAGATCAACCCGCTCGTCGACGTCGTGCTGCACCAGGAGCAGCTCACGACGGACAACGCGCTCGACGTGTTCGCCGGGTACGACCTCATCCTCGACGGCACCGACAACTTCGCCACGCGCTACCTCGTCAACGACGCGGCGGTGCTGCTCGGCAAGCCGTACGTGTGGGGGTCGATCTTCCGGTTCGAGGGACAGGTGAGCGTCTTCTGGGAGGACGCGCCGGACGGCCGGGGACTCAACTACCGCGACCTCTACCCCGAGCCGCCGCCTCCCGGCATGGTGCCGTCGTGCGCCGAGGGCGGCGTGCTGGGCGTGCTCTGCGCCTCCATCGGTTCGATCATGGTGACGGAGGCGGTCAAGCTCATCACCGGCATCGGCGACCCGCTGCTCGGCAGGCTCGTCACCTACGACGCCCTGGAGATGCGGTACCGCGAGGTGAAGATCCGCAAGGACCCGGAGACGCCGAAGATCACGGAGCTGATCGACTACGAGGCGTTCTGCGGTGTGGTGTCCGACGACGCCCAGCAGGCCGCGTCCGACCACACGATCACCCCGGCGGAGCTGCGGGCCAAGTTCGACGCGAGCGAGAACTTCGAGCTGATCGACGTCCGGGAGCCTCACGAGTACGAGATCGTCAACATCAAGGGCGCGACGCTGATCCCGAAGGACCGCATCCTGTCCGGGGAGGCGCTGGCCGAACTCCCGCAGGACCGGCCCATCGTGCTGCACTGCAAGTCCGGCGTGCGTTCGGCCGAGGCGCTGGCCGCGCTGCACAAGGCGGGCTTCCGCGACGCGACCCACCTCGGTGGCGGCGTGCTCGCGTGGGCCAGGCAGGTCGACCCGAGCCTCCCGACGTACTGATCACCCCGCAGCCTGCGAACACGCCGACACAGCCTGCGGACACGGCTACACAGCCTGCGGACACGCCGGTGGTGGGGGCCCGCACCGGCGTGTCCGCAGTTCTCGTCGCCGTGTCCGCAGTTCCCGTAGGCCTGGCGGCGGGGTAACGTCGCCGCGTGGATCACCGACCGCCCCCCGAGCACGTCCGCAGGGCGTTCGGGCTGGGCGCGGCCGACGTGACACCCGTGGGGACGACGTGGCGAGCCGGGGACGTCGTGCTCGAACCGGTGCGCGACCGCGCGTTCGCGGCGTGGTTGTGCCGGACCCTCGCCGGGTTGGAGCTGCCAGGGCTGCGGGTGGCACGCCCCATCGGGGCAAGCGACGGCCGCTGGGTGGTCAGCGGGTGGCGTGCTCGCCGGCACGTGTCCGGAGTCGTGGAACACCGTCCCGACGAGACCGTGCTGGCCGCGGTGCGGTTGCACCAGGCCACCGCGGACTTTCCCCGCCCGCCGGAGCCGTCCGAGCGGGACGACGCCTTCACGCTGGCCGAACGCATGGCCTGGGACGAGCAGCACCAGGACCTCGACGAGGCCACGGGAGGGCGGCTGTTCGAGATCCTGGCACTGGCGCGCCGTCCGGTCTCCGCGCGGGACCAGCTGGTGCATGCCGAGCTGTTCGGCACGTTGCTGTTCGACGGTGACGAGCCGCCGGGGCTGGTCGGTTTCGTCCCCCACTTCCGACCGGCGGAGTGGGGTGCCGCGGTGGCGGCGGTGGACGCGGTGGCCTGGGGCGGCGCCGACGGGGCGCTGTTGCGCCGCTGGTCGCACCTGCCCGCGTGGCCGCAGCTGCTGTTGCGGGCGACCCTCTTCCGCCTGGCATGGCACGCCCTGCATCCTGCCTCCGGTGCGACGACGCTGGACGGCCTTCGCCGCGCCGCGAACGAGGTCACCGAGCTGCTGTAGCGCCGCGCACCTCACCGCGGGCCCCGGGTCGATGCGCGCACACCGCAGCGTGACCGAAACCTGCCGCCTCACGCGCGTAACACGGGATTCCTAGCGTCGAGAACCGCCGCCGATGAGGCAGGAGGTCCCTGTGACGCTGACGGAGTCCGGTCCGGCACCCGCCGACCCCGAGTCCCGCACCGACTCGCACTGCCCGTACTGCGCTTTGCAGTGCGCCATGACTCTCGGTTCGTCGGGCACCGTCGGGGCCCGCGACTTCCCCACGAACGGGGGAGGGCTGTGTCAGAAGGGCTGGACCGCGGGCACGCTGCTGGGCTCCCCTGCCCGGCTCACCACACCGCTCGTGCGCGAGGACGGTGAGTTGCGACCCGCGAGCTGGGACACGGCGCTCGATCTCGTGGCCGCGCGCCTGCGCCGCCTTCGGCGCGACCACGGGCCGGACGCGGTGGCGGTCTTCGGCGGCGGGGGACTCACCAACGAGAAGAGTTACCTGCTCGGCAAGTTCGCGCGGGTAGCGCTGGGTACCTCGCAGATCGACTACAACGGCCGGTTCTGCATGTCGTCGGCCGCGGCGGCGGGGACGCGGGCGTTCGGGCTCGACCGGGGCCTGCCGTTTCCGCTGACCGACGTGGGTGAGGCGGATGTGGTGGTGCTCGTGGGCGCGAACCCGGCCGAGACGATGCCACCGTTCGTGCGCCACCTCCACGGGGCGCGGACGCGCGGCGGGCTCGTGGTGGTCGATCCCCGACGCACGCCGACGGCACAGCTGGCGACCCTGCGACTGGCTCCCGCGCCGGGGACGGATCTGGCTCTGGCGCTGGGCATCCTGCACGCGACCGTCGAGGCGGGACGAGTCGACGAATCCTTTGTGGAGCAGAGGACGACGGGCTTCGACGCGGTGTGGCGGGTCGCGGCAGCCTACTGGCCCGAGCGGGTGGAACGCCTTACCGGAGTGGCGGCGGCCGACCAGCGCCGGGTGGCCACGATGCTCGCCGGAGCGCGCCGTGCCTACGTGCTGACGGCGCGGGGAGCGGAGCAGCACGCGAGCGGCGTCGACACCGTGAGCGCGTGGATCAACCTCGCGCTGGCGCACGGCCTGCCCGGGCGGCCCGGATCGGGTTACGGCTGCCTGACGGGGCAGGGCAACGGGCAGGGCGGCAGGGAGCACGGGCAGAAGGCGGACCAGCTTCCGGGATATCGCCGGATCACCGACCCGGCGGCCCGTGAGCACGTGGCGCGCGTGTGGGGCGTGGCGCCCGCCTCGTTGCCGGGGCCGGGCCGGTCGGCGTACGAGCTGCTGGACGCACTGGGCACCGAGGATGGCCCGAAGGCGTTGCTGGTGTTCGGCAGCAATCCCGCGGTCTCGGCTCCGCGCGCGGCGCACGTGGTCGAGCGGTTGGCGGCGCTCGACCTCCTGGTGACGGCCGATCTGGTGTTGTCGGAGACGTCGGCGCTGGCCGATGTGGTCTTCCCGGTCACGCAGTGGGCGGAGGAGACGGGCACGATGACCAACCTCGAAGGCCGGGTGCTGCTGCGGCGCAGGGCGCTCCCACCACCGCGGGACGTGCGTACCGATCTCGCCGTCCTGGCCGCGCTGGCACGACGGCTCGGACAGCCCGCCGCGCGCTTTCCCGCCGAGGCGGAGGAGGTGTTCGCCGAGTTGCGCGCCGCATCGCGCGGCGGGCCCGCCGACTACTCGGGCGTGAGCTACGACCGGCTGCGCGCGGGTGAGGCGCTGTACTGGCCGGTGCCGGACGACGACCATCCCGGGACGCCGAGGCTGTTCGTCGACGGCTTCGCCCATCCCGACGGCCTCGCCCGCTTCGCCGCGGTGGACCACACCGGGCCCGCCGAAACACCCGACGACGAGTTTCCCTTGGTGGCGACCACGGGACGGGTGCTCGCGCAGTACCAGTCCGGGGCGCAGACGCGGGCGATCCCGGAGCTGCACGACACAGCGCCCACCGTCGTCGTGGAGGTCCACCCCGACACCGCCGTGGGGGCGGGGCTAGCCGACGGGGACGAGGCCAGGGTGGTCTCCCGGCGCGGTGCCGTGCGGGCGCGGGTGCGCACCGAGCCGTCGATGCGCCCGGACGTCGTGTTCCTTCCGTTCCACTTTCCCGGTGAGCAGCGGGCCAACCTGCTGACCAACCCCGCGCTCGATCCCACGAGCCGCATGCCCGAGTTCAAGGTGTGCGCCGTGCGCCTGCTGCCCTCCGGTGGTGTGTCGTGACACCCCGCAGGGTGGTCGTGCTGGGGTACGGCATGGCGGGTGCGCGCCTGGCCGACGAGGTCGTACGCCGGGACCCCGACGGCGAGCGGGTGGCGCTGACCGTCGTGGGGGACGAACCGCATCCCGCGTACAACCGGGTGCTGCTGTCGTCGGTGCTGGCGGGGTCGCTGAGTGCGGACGCGGTGCGCCTGCACGAGCCGGGATGGGCGGCGGCGCATGGTGTGGACCTGCGGGTCGGCACCAGGGCGTGCCGCCTCGACCGGCGGGCGCGGCGGGTGTGGCTGGCCGACGGCGCCGCGCTCGACTACGACACGCTGGTGCTGGCCACCGGCAGCACACCGTGGCTGCCGCCCGTGGAGGGGCTGGCCTGCCCCGGCGGGCTCGCCGACGGGGTGGTCGCCTTCCGCACGCTCGACGACTGCGAGCGCCTGGTCGCCGCGGCGCGGCCCGGTGCGCCCGTGGTGGTGGTCGGCGGCGGACTGCTCGGGCTGGAGGCCGCCAGGGGTCTGGCCGGACGCGGCAGCCTGGTCACCGTCGTGCATCCGGCCTCGCACCTGCTGAACCGGCAGCTCGACGCCGCCGCGGGCGGGGTGCTGGCCGCGACGCTGCGCGACGCGGGCGTGGAGTTCCGGCTCGGTCGCGGCGTGGCGGGCTACGTGCCGGGCGACGGGGTGAAGCTCGACGACGGGACGCACCTCGATGCCGAACTCGTCGTGGTGGCGGCGGGGGTCCGCGCCGAGACCGCGCTGGCCCGCGACGCCGGTCTCGCGGTGGAGCACGGTGTCGTCGTCGACGACGCGTTGCGGACCAGCGACGGCCGGATTCACGCTCTCGGTGACTGCGCGCAGCACCCGAGTACCGCCTCGGGCCTGGTGCAGCCGGCGTGGGAGCAGGCCGCGGTGCTGGCCGACCTGCTCACCGGCACGGACGTCGCGGCGCGCTACCGGGGCACGGCGGTGGTGACCCGACTGAAGGCCCGGGGCGTCGAGCTGACCGCGCTGGGCGAGTCGTGCTCCGAACCGGACGAGTTCGGCGATCCGGACGCCGATCCGGATGTCGAGGTGGTGCGTGTCCACGATCCCGCCCGGCGCCGCTACGCCAAGCTCGTGCTGCGGCACGACCGGGTGACCGGCGCCGCGTTGCTCGGGTTCCCCGACGCGGCGGCCGTGCTCACCCAGCTGCACGACCGTGCCGTCCCCGCGCCGGCCGACCGGCTCGCGCTCCTGCTGGGACGGGCGTTGCCCACCGGGGCCCGCGCCACCGGGGGCAACGCATCCCCCGCGGATCTGCCCGGCTCGGCGATCGTGTGCCGCTGCAACTCCGTGACCAAGGCCGCGCTCGTGACGGCCTGGCGTTCCGGGGCGACCACTGTGGACGGACTGTCGGCGCGGACCCGTGCCGCCACCGGGTGCGGTGGCTGCACCGACACCGTGTGCGGCATCGCCGACTGGCTGGCGAGCAGTTCCTGACTCCCGTACCCGCGTACTTCCGCATCCCCCGAACCGAGGAGGCTTATGGCACTCGCACCGGAGCACCCGATCCCCACCACCTCCTCGTTCCGGCTGCGCGGTCGCTGGCTCGACCGCTGGGAGCCGGAGGACCCCGCGTTCTGGCGCGCGGGCGGCAGGCGGACCGCCTGGAAGAACCTGGTGCTCTCGATCTTTTCGGAACACCTGGGGTTCAGCGTCTGGGTGCTGATGAGCATCGTGGTCACCGACCTCGGCTCGGCCGGGTACGACTTCACCGTCGGGCAGACGTTCTGGCTGCTCATCGTGCCGAACCTCGTCGGCTCGGTGCTGCGCGTGCCGTACACGTTCGCCACGCCGCGTTTCGGTGGCCGGGCGTGGACGACGGTGAGTTCGGCCCTGCTGGCGATCCCGTGCGCGATGTTGCTGCTCGCGGTGACGAACGAGGGCACGCCGTACTGGTTCTTCCTGCTCACCGCCGCCGCGATGGGCCTGGGCGGCGGCAACTTCTCCTCGTCCATGGCCAACATCAGTTTCTTCTTCCCGGAACGGGAGAAGGGGCTCGCGCTGGGGCTCAACGCGGCGGGCGGCAACATCGGTGTCGCCGTCACCCAGCTCGCCGTGCCGCTGGTCATCAGCATCGGCACGGGAACCACACTCGCCTACGCGGCACTGATGTGGCTGCCGGTCGTGGTGCTCTCGGCGTCGCTGGCCTGGCTGTTCATGGACAGCATCACGGCGGCGAGGCCCGACGGGCACTCGTACCGGACGGCGCTGCGCAGCAAGCACACGTGGGTGATGTCGCTGCTGTACGTGGGCACGTTCGGGTCGTTCATCGGGTACTCGTTCGCGTTTCCCACGCTGATCGAACTCAGTTTCGCGGGCTACGAGCACTACGTCGGGCTGGCGTTCATCGGCGCGGCCATCGGGTCGGCGGCCCGCCCGTTCGGCGGCTGGCTGTCCGACCGGATCGGCGGCGCCAGGGTCACGGTGTGGACCTTCGTGGCGCTCGGCGCGGGCACGGTGGGAGTGCTGATCAGCGTGACCAGGCACGACTTCGGGCTGTTCTTCGCCTCCTTCGTGGCGCTGTTCGTGTTCACCGGCATCGGCAACGGCTCGACCTACCGGATGATTCCGGCGATCTTCGCGGTCGAGGCGCACCGCACGGCACCGGCGGGGGCGGACCCGGTCCGGGTCACGGCGTCGGCGAAGCGCCAGGCCGCGGCCGTCGTCGGGGTGTGCGGCGCGCTCGGCGCGTTCGGGGGCGTGCTGGTCAACCTGGTGTTCCGGTTCTCCCTGCTCGGCGCCGACGCCGACATCGCGTCGGCGCTGCTCGTGATCCTCGCGTGCTACGTCGTGTGCCTGGTGGTGACGTGGTGGTTCTACCTGCGGCGCGGCGTCGCGGCGGGCCGTGCGCCGAGCCTGGCGACCGCGCGGGTGTGAGGCGCGCACGGCGGTGCCGCGCGGCGGAGGGTTCGGTAACCGCGCCGCAACACCGGGGAATTCGGGCGGACACGGCCGCTGCGCAGCATGGGGACAGCTCTCGCGACGAAAGGGAGAGGCGATGAGTCGAACGTTGGTGGTCGTCGGGCACGGGATGGTCGCCCACCGGCTGGTCGAAGCCGTGCGGTCCGACGACGTGGACGCGGCGTGGCGGATCGTCGTGCTGGCCGAGGAGGCTCGACCCGCCTACGACCGCGTGGGACTGACGTCCTATGTGGATGGCTGGGACCCGGCGGCACTGGCGTTGCCCGGCTCCGAGTACGCCGGTGACGACGCCGTGGAGCTGCGACTCGGTGACCCGGTGGTGTCGGTGGACCGCGGGGCGAAACTCGTGCGCACGGCGTCGGGTCACAGCCAGCCCTACGACGCGCTGGTGCTGGCGACGGGCTCACGCCCGTTCGTGCCGCCGGTGCCCGGTCACGAGCGTCCCGGCTGCTTCGTCTACCGGACCATCGAGGACCTCGACGCACTCCGCGACGCCGTGGAGCGGGCCGGGGAGCGGGTCGGTAGACCCGCGGCGGCCGTGGTGGGTGGCGGGCTGCTGGGGCTGGAGGCGGCCAAGGCGCTGCGGGATATGGGGCTGTCGCCCCACGTCGTCGAGCTGGCTGGTCGGCTGCTGCCGCTCCAGGTCGACGAGGGCGGTGGCAGCGTGTTGCGCGGCCTCGTCGGCGCGCTGGGTGTCACCGTCCACACCGGAACGTCGGTGGAAGGTATCCACGCCGACGGCCGGCGACTGCGCACGGTGCTGGGCAACGGTACCGAACTGGACGTCGATCTGGTCGTGTTCTCGGCCGGGGTGCGGCCCCGCGACGAGCTGGCCCGTGCCTGCGGGCTGGCGACCGGGGACCGCGGCGGCGTCCTGGTCGACGACCGGTGCCGCACGGAAGATCCGGACGTCTACGCCGTGGGGGAGTGCGCTGCCCTCGACGGCCGGGTCTACGGCCTCGTGGCTCCGGGCTACTCGATGGCGGAGGTCGTGGCCGCCACCCTGCTCGGGCGCGACGCCCGGTTTCCCGGCGCGGACACGGCCACGAAGCTCAAGCTGCTGGGCGTGGACGTCGCGAGCTTCGGCGACGCCCACGCCACTACGGAGGGTGCGCTGGAGGTCGTCGTCGCCGACGCCGTGGCCGGAACCTACAAGAAGCTGGTCGTCTCCGACGACGCGAGCACGCTGCTGGGCGGCGTGCTCGTCGGTGACGCGAGCGAGTACACCCTGCTGCGGCCCCTGGTCGGGTCGGCCCTGCCCGCCGAGCCCCTCGCGCTGCTCGCACCCGAAGGCGGCGGCGTGGCCGTGGGGGTCGAGGCGCTGCCCGAGTCGGCCCAGGTGTGCTCCTGCAACGCCGTTAGCAAGGGCGCGATCACCACGGCCATCACCGAGAACGGCGCGACCGATGTGGCCGCGATCAAGGCGTGTACCAGGGCGGGAACCTCCTGCGGTAGTTGCGTACCCATGCTCGGCAGGCTGCTGTCGGCGTGCGGCGTGGCGCAGTCGACGGCGCTGTGCGAGCACTTCGACCAGTCGCGGGCGGAGTTGTTCGAGATCGTGCGTGCCACGCGGCTCACGACGTTCTCCGCGATCATCGCGCGGCACGGCAGGGGCAGCGGGTGTGCGGTGTGCAAGCCCGCGGTGGCGTCGATCCTCGCGACCCTCGGCGCGGGCCACGTCCTCGACGGGGAGCAGGCCGGGTTGCAGGACACGAACGACCACTTCCTCGCCAACATGCAGCGCAACGGCACCTACTCGGTGGTGCCGCGCATCCCCGGCGGGGAGATCACCCCGGAGCGCCTCGTGGTGCTGGGCGAGGTGGCGCGGGACTTCGGCCTGTACACGAAGATCACGGGCGGGCAGCGGATCGACCTGTTCGGCGCCACGGTCGAGCAGTTGCCGCGCATCTGGCGCAGGCTGGTGGACGCGGGATTCGAGTCCGGCCACGCCTACGGCAAGGCGCTGCGCACGGTGAAATCCTGCGTGGGCACCACGTGGTGCCGGTACGGGCAGCAGGACAGCGTGGGGCTGGCCGTGGAGCTGGAGCTGCGCTACCGGGGCCTGCGCTCGCCGCACAAGATCAAGGCCGGGGTGTCCGGCTGCGCGCGGGAGTGCGCGGAGGCGCGGAGCAAGGACTTCGGCGTCATCGCCACCGAGACCGGCTGGAACCTCTACGTCGGCGGCAACGGCGGCGCGCTGCCCCGGCACGCGGACCTGCTCGTGTCCGACGTGGACACCGAGACACTGGTACGGATCATCGACCGGTTCCTCATGTTCTACGTGCGCACCGCCGACCGGCTCCAGCGCACCTCCGCGTGGCTGGAGGAGCTGGACGGCGGGCTCGACCACCTCCGCGACGTCGTGGTGGCCGACTCGCTGGGCATCGGCGCCGAGCTGGAGGCCGCGATGGCCGAGCACGTCGCGCACTACAGCGACGAGTGGAAAGGCGTGCTCGACGATCCGGAGAAGCTGGCGCGGTTCACGAGCTTCGTCAACGCCCCCGGCGTGCCGGACCCGACGGTGTCGTTCCGGGTCGAGCGCGACCAGCGCGTGCCCGTGTCCCTGGGAATGCCGGAGGTGGGGAGCCGATGACGACGGGCGAGCGAGTCTGGACCCCCGTGTGCGAGGTGGCCGCAGTGCCGAGGGCCGACGGCGTCGCGGCGCTGCTCGACGGCGACGTGCAGGTGGCCGTGTTCCGCACCGGAGGTGACGAGTTCTACGCGCTGTCCAACATCGACCCGTTCAGCGGGGCCGCGGTGCTCTCGCGCGGCATCGTGGGCGACCGCGACGGGGTGCCCGTGGTGGCCTCACCCGTGTACAAGCAGCGTTTCGACCTGCGCACGGGCGAGTGTCTCGACGACGGGTCGGTGCGCGTGGCCACTCACCCGGTGCGCGTCGAGGACGGCACGGTGTCGGTGTCCGTGCCGGTGTCCACCCCGGTGCCCGCCAGTGCGCCGTGACCGCGCCCGCGCCGCTGGCGGGATACGTCGTGGGGGTCACGGCCGCACGGCGTGCCGACGAGCTGGGCGCGCTGTTCGTCCGGCAGGGCGCCACCATCCGTTACGGTCCCGCGCTGCGGATCGTCCCCCTGGTGGACGACACCGTTTTGCACGCGGCCACGGTGGGCCTGGTGGCCGAGCCGCCGGAGTTCGTGGTCGCCACCACCGGCATCGGGTTCCGGGGCTGGATGGAGGCCGCCGAGGGGTGGGGGCTCGCCGAGGACCTGGCTGCCCGGCTGCGGGGCGCCACCCTGCTGACCCGGGGTCCGAAGGCGACCGGAGCCGTACGAGCGGCGGGGCTGTCGGAGGCGTACTCGCCCGCCTCGGAGAGCACCGCCGAGCTGTTGGCGCACCTGCTCGCCCTCGGCGTCGCGGGCAGGCGCGTCGCGGTGCAGCAGCACGGTGAACCGCTGCCGTACTTCGCGGACGGGTTGCGCGCCGCCGGAGCCGACGTCGTCGAGGTACCGGTGTACCGGTGGGTCGGCCCGGCCGATCCCGGCCCGCTCGACCGGCTCATCGACGCCGTGCTCGACGGGAGTGTGGACGCCCTGCCGTTCACCAGCGCCCCTGCCGTGGCGAGCACCCTGGCGAGGGCACGTCGCACGGGACGGCAGCCTGCGCTCGTGGACGCGCTGCGCGCCCGGGTGGTGGTGGCCTGCGTCGGCCCCGTCACGGCGGCGCCGCTGGCCGCCGTGGGGGTGCCGACCGTGCAGCCGCCCCGCGCGCGGCTCGGCGCGCTGGCCCGCGCACTCGCGGAGGCGCTGGCGGCGCGCTCGCCCCGGCTCGCCGTGGCCGGGCACGTGCTCCAGCTCCGGGGGCAGGCCGCACTCGTGGACGGCGAGCTGCGGGACATACCGCCCGCGCCGATGGCCGTGCTGCGCGCGCTGGCGGCGTCGCCCGGCCGGGTCACCTCCCGCGCGGAGCTGACGGCGGTGCTGCCCGACGGGGGCGAGCAACACGCGGTGGAGACGGCGGTCGGGCGGCTGCGCACCGCGCTCGGCAGGCGCGGTCTCGTGCAGACGGTGGTCAAGCGCGGCTACCGGCTGGCCGTCGATCGCTCCCATGCCTGACCCGCCCCGCCGTGTCCGCAGCCCACGTAGCCGTGTCCGCACTTCCCGTAGGTCAGTCGAGCCGGTAGTCGAACGTGTACGGCACGACCTCACTTGCCGACGACGCCGTCCCGGAGCCGGACAGCCCCGCGAGCTCACCGGTGCCCGACCCCGGTACCACGGTGAACCGGTCACTGATGCCCTCGTCGGTGTAGGCGACGTCGTGGCGGATCACAAAACCGCCCTCGCGGCCCGCGACGCGGCCCTCGACGCGCTCGAAGCCGGGGGCGCGCTGCCCGCCGTGGCCGGTCCGCTCGTCGTAGTAGAGGAGGTAGTCGCACACGGAACTTCCCTCGATGACGCCCGTGTAGGTGAAGGTGGCGTGGGCGTGCGCGTACCGGGGCCCCTCGGACCCGCCCGCGACGACGTGCTCGTCCCAGCCGGTCATGGTGTATGCGTTGTCGTTGCTGTTGCTCATGGCCCCAGTCTCCGGCCCATACCTGTCACCTGCTGTCAGGTTTTCGCGCGCAGAATGGAACCCGTGCGTGCGAGCCGGTTGCTGTCGGAGCTGTTGCTGTTGCAGAACCGTGGCCGGATGACGGCCCGCGAGCTGGCCGCCGAGCTGGAGGTGTCGGTGCGCACCGTCTACCGCGACCTCGACGCGCTGGCGGCGGGGGGCGTGCCCGTGTACGCCGACCGGGGCCGCACGGGGGCTTACCAGTTGCTGGGCGGCTACCGGACCCGGCTCACCGGGCTGTCGGAGCCCGAGGCCCGTGCCCTGGCGCTGGCGGGACTGCCCGCCGCGGCGGCCGAACTCGGGCTCGGGTCCGTGCTGGCGGCCGCTCAACTCAAACTGCACGCGGCCTTGCCGGAGGAACTGCGCCGCCGGGCGGGCGAGCTGGCCGAGCGCTTCCACGTCGACGTCCCCGGCTGGCACCGCGACCTGGAGAGCGCACCGGCGCTGGCGGCGGTGGCCGACGCCGTGTGGCACGCCCGCCGCGTGCGGGTGCGGTACCGCCGCTGGGACGGCAGCGTCGTCGACCGCGACCTCGACCCCCTCGGCCTGGTGCTGAAGGCGGGGGTCTGGTACCTCGCGGCAGCGTGCGGCGGGAGCCCTGAGGCGGTGCGGACCTACCGCGTCTCCCGCATCGACACGCTCACCGACACCGCCGAACCCGTCCAGCGGCCCGGTGACTTCGATCTCGCCGCGTACTGGCGTGCCTGGTCGGAGGACTTCGAGCGGCGCCTGCACCCGGACCGGGCGCGCGTGCGGCTGTCGCCGCTGGGCCGGGACCTCGTACCGTTTCACCTCGGGCCGGTGGGCGCCCGCGCGCTGCGCGAGACCGGCTCGGAACCCGACGGGTCGGGGTGGTCCACGGCCGAGTTGCCCGTGGAGGCGGGTGCTCCCGCGCTCGGGCAACTGCTCCCGTTCGGTCCCGAGCTGGTGGTTCTCGGACCGGCCGAGCTGCGCCGCAGGGTGTCCGAGGCGATCGCGAGGATGGGTGAGCGGTATGAGTGAGAATTCGTCGTCCTCCGGCGCGTTGCGGGGCGTGACGATCGGCATCACGGCCGAGCGCAGGGCGGAGGAGTTCGTGGCCGCGCTGCGGCGGCATGGTGCCACCGTCGTACCCGCGCCGACCATCCGGATCGTGCCGCTCGCCGGTGACGATCGGCTGCGCGACGCCACCCGTGCCGTGGTGGCGTCCGATGTGGACTATGTGGCCGTGACGACCGGCGCCGGATTCCGGGGTTGGCTCGACGCCGCCGAGCAGTGGGGCCTCGCGGCGGGGCTGACCCGGTCGCTGTCGCGGGCGGCGGTGTTCACGCGCGGGCCGAAGGCGACCGGAGCGGTGCGGGGCAGTGGGCTCACGGAGCGATGGTCGGCACCCGGCGAGAGCAACCGGGAGCTGTTCGACCGGCTGGCACGCGAGGACCTGCGGGGTCGCCGGGTGGTGGTGCAACTGCACGGCGCGCCGCTGCCGGAGTACACCGAGCCGCTGCGTGAGCGGGGTGCCGAGGTGGTCGAGGTCCAGCCGTACCGGTGGCAGTGGCCCGACGATCTCACGCCCGCGCGCGGGCTGGTCGCCGCCGTGGCGGCGGGCGAAGTGGACGCGCTGGCCTTCACGAGCGCGCCCGCCGCGGCGAACCTGCTCGCGCTCGCCGACGGCGAGCCCGAGGCCGCGCGGTTCGCCGAGGCGCTGGCCGACCGGGTCGTGTGCGCGTGCGTGGGCCCGGTCACGGCCGCGCCGCTGGTGGAGCGGGGTGTCGACGTGGTGTTGCCCGAACGCCAGCGGCTCGGCGCGCTGGTGAAGCTGCTGGTCGCGAGGCTGGGGAGGTAGCGCGGTCCCGGTCAGTCCCGGGCGAGTTCTCCCCGGTCGTAGGCACGCAACTGCTCGCGGCCCGCGTCGTCCTCGCTGCGCCCGCGCCGCCAGTACCCGGTGAAGGTGATGTGCCGCTTGTCGATCCCGCGTTCGCGCACGAGGTGACGGCGGACGTGCTTGACGAGCCCGGCCTCACCGGCGAGCCACGCATAGGGTTCGCCCTGCGGCAGGGCCGCCGCGCGCACGGCGGCGAGCACGGCCTCGCCCGGAGCCGCGCCGTCGCGGCGCACCCACCGGACGTCCACCCGCCCGCCACCGGCACGGCGCAGGGGCAGTTCGTCGGCCGCGTCGCCGACCTCGACGAAGACCGTGGCCGTCGCCGACTCGGGCAGGCGTTCGCAGATGGCGGCGATGGCGGGGATCGCGGACTCGTCGCCGACGAGCAGTTGCCACGACGTCCCGACGGGCACGTCGTAGAGGCCGTGGGGGCCGAGCAGCGCCACCTCGTCGCCGGGCCGGGCCGACGCCGCCCAGCTCGACGCGGGGCCCGCGCAGGCGTGCAGGACGAAGTCGATGTCCAGTTCACCGCGTTCGGGCCGGGCCTCGCGCACGGTGTAGGTGCGCATGGCGGGCCGCTGGCCGTCCGGCATGTCGAGGTAGCGGCGGTACCAGGACATCGCGTCGTCCGACAGCGGCGGCGGGAGCCGTGGTGTGCGGGTGCCCGGCGTGGGGAAGAACACCTTGACGTACTGGTCCGGCGCCGTGTCCACGACGGTGCGCAGGTCCGCTCCGGAGAGGGTGACGCGCACCAGCCGGGGGGTGATGCCGCGCACGCGGAGCACCCTGGCGGTCAGGTAGGCCAGCTTCGGCCGGGTCGCCTCGGTGGTCATTAGGCAAGGCTAACCTACTGGGGGCGCCAGCGAAACCTCCGGAGATCGATCCGCTGCCCGTCCGCCAGCACGCCCTCGGCGCGCAACCGCGCGAGCTGCTCCGTGGCCAGGTGCGGGGCGGGCGTGCCGTTGGCCCGCAGCACCCGGTGCCACGGCAGGTCATGGCCGTCCTCCGCGAGGACCCTGCCCACGAGCCGTGGGGTGGATGCCCCGGCCAGCGCCGCCACGTCGCCGTAGGTGGCCACCGTCCCCGGTGGCACCGACGCCACCGCGTCGCGAATCCGTTCGTGCAGTTGCTCGTCCATTCCGACCGCCCTCCACCACCGGGTTCCCCACTCACCGCGCCGCACGCGACACTCGCCGCCGGGCTGCGCCGGTCCGTCGGGTCGGCATGATTCCATCAGGTCGTGAACGGACTCCAGGCCCGACTCGTGCGCACCCCGGTGCGGCCGGTCCCGCGCCACAGGTGGGACGACGGCGCTCGGTGGCTGCTCTCGGGGCCCCGGGGGTTCGTGCGCGTGCTCGGCGCCCCGGGCACCGGCAAGACCACGCTGCTCGCGGCCACGGCCGCCGCCCGGATCGCCGGGGGAGCCGACCCGGAGAGCGTGCTGGTGCTGACGGGATCGCGCAGGGCGGCCGGGTCGCTGCGCGAGGACATCACCCGGCGCCTGACCACCCGCGAGGATGCCGAGGACGCCGACGAGGCAGGCGGACGGGTGCGCACGGTGCGCGATCCGCTGGTCCGGACCGTGCACTCCTACGCCTTCGCCGTGCTGCGGGCACAGGCGGCGCGGGACGGCGACCCGGCGCCGCGCCTGCTGTCGGGACCCGAACAGGACGTCGTGGTGCGCGATCTGCTCGCGGGCGACCTCGAACGCGGCGCACCGGACTGGCCGGAGTCGCTGCGCCCCGCGCTGGCGGTGCCGGGGTTCGCCGAGGAACTGCGCGACCTGCTGCTGCGCGCCGCCGAACGCGGCCTCGGCCCCGAGGACCTCGTGCGGCTGGGACAGCGGCACGGGCGGGAAGCCTGGGTGGCCGCGGGACACTTCTGGAGCCAGTACGAGCAGGTCACCCTGTTGCAGGGCGTCGGGGGACACGCCGTCGGCGAGGCGGGTGCTCCCGCGCTGGACGCGGCCGAACTCGTCGCGAGCGCGCTGGTGGAGCTGGAGGGTGACCCCGACCTGCTCGCGCGGGAGCGGGCCAGGGTGCGGCACCTGTTCGTGGACGACGCCCAGCAGCTCGACCCGTTGCAGTACCGGCTGGTGCGGTTGCTGGCGGGCAGCGCGACGGACGCGGTCCTCGCGGGCGACCCCGATCAGGCGGTGTTCTCGTTCCGGGGGGCCGATCCCCGGCTGCTGGCCGACGCCGATCCCGACGGCGATCGCACGATCGTGTTGTCGCGTTCGCACCGGCTCGGTTCCGCCGTCCACGAGGCGGTCGCGCGCCTGGCGGCCACACTGCCGGGCAGCGCCGAGCACCGCGCGTCCACGGCGTCCACAGTGTCCACAGTGTCCACAGTCGATGGTGCGGAGGGCGGCGCCGGAGCCGTGCGGACGCGGCTGGTACCGACTCCCGCCGCCGAGGCGTCGTGGGTGGCCGACCAGCTGAGGCGGGCACATCTGATCGACGGGGTGCCGTGGTCGGACATGGCCGTGCTCATGCGGTCCGCGTCCCACTCGCTGCCGGTGGTGCAGCGGGCACTCGCGATGGCGGGTGTGCCGGTGGCGTCGGCCGCCGAGGAACTGCCGCTGGCGAGGCAGCCCGCGGTGCGGCCGTTGCTGGCACTGCTGCGGGTGGCCGCCGACGCGGAGGCGCTCGACGCCGAGACCGCGGAGCTGCTGCTGTCCTCCCCGCTCGGGGGAGCCGATCCCCTGGCGTTGCGGAGGCTGCGGCGCGGGCTGCGCAGGCTCGAACTGGTGGCGGGCGGCGAGCGATCCAGCGACGAGCTGATCGTGGCCGCTCTGCGCGACGGCGACGTGCTGGCCGGGCTCGCCGACGCCGAGGCCGCTCCCGTGCGCAGGCTCGGCAGGCTGCTCACCACGGCCCGCGACGCCGTGGGCGAGGCCGCCGGGGTCGAGGAGGTCCTGTGGCGGGTGTGGTCGGCCTGCGGCCTCCAGGACCGGCTGGTGTCGCAGGCCGGGCGGGGCGGCTCGCTCGGTGCGCGGGCCGACCGCGACCTCGACGCCGTCGTGGCGCTGTTCGACGCGGCGAGGCGGTACGTCGAGCGCCTGCCGAGAGCGAGTGTCGCGGGGTTCGCCGAGTACCTGTCCTCGCAGCACATCGTGGGTGACAGCCTCGCGCCGGTCGCGGTCCGGGGCACGGGGGTGTCGCTGCTCACCGCGCACGGGGCCGCGGGCCGCGAGTGGGCCGTGGTCGCGGTGGTGGGGGTGCAGGAGGGCTCCTGGCCGGATCTGCGCCTGCGGGGTTCGCTGCTCGGGGTGGAACGTCTCGTCGACCTGCTGTCCGGTGTGGACGACGACGCCGTGTCGACCGTGTCGGCCACCGCGCCGCTGCTGGCGGAGGAACGCCGCCTGTTCTACCTCGCCGCGAGCCGCGCCCGGCACACGTTGCTGGTCACCGCCGTGCAGGGCGAGGACGAGCAACCGTCCCGGTTCCTCGGTGACCTGGCCGACGACGGCACCGACGCGCGGGACGCCGGACCGGACGTGCGGCGTGAGGTCACCGAGCGGGGCCTGACGCTGGCCGAGCTGGTGGGGGCGCTGCGGTCCGCGGTGACCGATCCCGCGACGGAACCGGGCCGTCGCGATCTCGCCGCGCGCCAGCTCGCGAGGCTGGCGGCGGACGGCGTGCCCGGCGCGCACCCGGCGCAGTGGTACGGGCTGGCCCCCGCCTCCACCGACCGGCCGCTCCGGGCGCCCGGCGAACCCGTCCGCGTGTCGCCGTCGGTGGTGGACACGCTTGTGGCATGCCCACTGCGTTGGCTGCTGGAACGGCACGGTGGTACCGACCCGGCGCAGCTCTCGGCCGTCACGGGCACGCTGGTACACGCTCTGGCGCAGGAGGCGGCCGAGGGCACCGACGAGCAGACCCTGTGGAAGGAACTGGACGCGGCGTGGGCCAAGGTGGACGCGGGCGCGCCGTGGTTCTCCCGCAAGGAGCGGGCCCGGGTGGAGGGCATGGTGCGAACCTTCCTCACCTGGCTGAACCAGAGCCGCGCCGAACTCACCCAGGCCGCCGTCGAGCGTGACCTGCGGGTGGAACTGCCCGCCGGGGACGACGAGCGCCCGGTCGTGCTCACGGGGCGGGTGGACCGGCTGGAGCTGGACTCGGACGGCAGGCCCGTCGTCGTGGACCTCAAGACCGCCAAGACCCCGGTCAGCCGGGACGCGGCGGCCGAGCATCCCCAGCTGGCGGTGTACCAGCTCGCGACCCTGCTCGGAGCGTTCGCCGAGTCCGGGACGCGAACCGGCGGGGCGCGGCTGCTCTACGTCGGCAAGTCGCACAACAGGACCGGCGCCACGGTTCGCGAGCAACCCGCGCTGGACGACGAGACTGCCCGCACGTGGCTGAACACCGTGCGCCGCGCCGCGGGCGACACCGCGGGCCCCACCTACCCGGTGCGGGAGAACGCGGACTGCTCGCGCTGCCCCGCACGGGCGGCGTGCCCGCTGCGGCCGGAGGGCAGGCAGGTGACCGGCCCGTGACGAGCATCCCCGACGCGGCCCCCGCGCCGAGGGCGCCCCGCGTGTCGCCCGCCGACATCGCCGAGGCACTGGGCCTGCCCACGCCCACGCTGGAACAGGCCGCCGTGGTGGCCGCGCCGCCGGAGCCCGCGCTCGTCGTGGCCGGCGCAGGCGCGGGCAAGACGGAGACCATGGCGGCCAGGGTGGTGTGGCTGGTGGCCAACGGTCTGGTCACCCCCGACCGGGTGCTGGGCCTGACCTTCACCCGCAAGGCGGCGCGCCAGCTCGCCGAGCGGGTGCGGGCGCGGCTGCGCAGGCTGGCCGGGTCCGGGCTGCTCGACGACGTGGACCCGAGCGGGCAGCGCAGGCTCGCCGTCGCCTCGGGCGAACCCACCGTGCTCACCTACCACGCCTACGCGGGCCGCCTGCTGGCCGAGCACGGCCTGCGGCTGCCGGTCCGGCCGGGGGCGCGCATCCTGTCGGAGACCGCGTCGTGGCAGCTCGCGCACCGGGTGGTGTCGTCCTGGGACGACGACCTGGACACCGAGAAGGTGCCCACGACCGTCACCGAGCACGTGCTCGCGCTCGCGGGCGAGCTGGGCGAGCACCTTGTTTCGCCCGGGCGGTTGCGGGAGTACACGGACTGGTTCTGCGAGACCGTGGAGAGCGCGCCGAGGGCCAAGCGGCAGCGCGCCGCCCCCTCCCGCTACCTGCGCGACTGCCTGGCGGCGCAACGGCTGCGTCTCCAGCTGCTGCCGCTGGTGGCGGCGTACGAGCAGCGCAAGCGGGCCGAGGGCGCGCTGGACTTCGCCGACCAGATGTCGCTGGCCGCGCGGCTGGCCGAGACCCAGCCCGAGGTGGTGGAATCCGAACGCGCCCGCTACGGCGCGGTGCTGCTCGACGAGTACCAGGACACCGGGCACGCCCAGCGGGTGCTGCTGCGTTCGCTGTTCGGCGGAGACGACCCGCTGGGGGGCGAGCCGCTGCCCGTCACGGCCGTGGGGGACCCGGCACAGGCCATCTACGGCTGGCGCGGTGCCAGCGCGGCGAACCTGCCCCGGTTCACCACCGACTTCCCCCGTCCCGAGCCGGACACCGGACGCCCGGTCCCGGCGCGGGACTACGGGATGCTCACGAGCTTTCGCAACCCGCCCGAGGTCCTGACGCTGGCCAACGCCGTGGCCGGACCACTGCGCGCGGGCGGGCTCGGCGTGGCGCAGCTGCGTGCGCGTGACGGCGCCGGGCCTGCCGACATCCGCGTGGCGCTGCTGCCGGACGTGGTGAGCGAACGCGAGTGGGTGGCCGAGGCGATCGCGTCCCGCTGGTTCGCCGAACGGGACGAGACCGGGGCCGCGCCCACCGCCGCCGTGCTCGTGCGCAGGCGCGCCGACATGGCTCCCGTCGCGGCGGCGTTGCGGCAGCGGGGCCTCCCGGTGGAGGTCGTGGGCCTCGGCGGGCTGCTCGACGAACCCGAGGTCGCCGACCTCGTCGCCACTTTGCGGGTACTGGCCGAACCGCTGTCGGGTACGGCGGCGGCGCGGCTGCTGACCGGCGCCCGCTGGCGGCTGGGGGCGGCGGATCTGGGTGCGCTGTGGCGCAGGGCGGGGGAGCTCTCCGCCGCGGACGACGTCGTGGTGGCCGAACGGGCCGAACAGGCAGGTCTGGTGGACGCCCTCGACGATCCGGGTGGGCCCGAGCGCTACTCCGAGCAGGGCTACGCCCGCCTGCGCGCGCTCAGCCACGAGCTCGGCGCGCTGCGCCGCAGGCTGGACCAGCCGCTGCCGGAGCTGGTCGCCGACGTCGAGCGCACCCTGCTGCTGGACGTGGAGGCACTGGCCCGGCCGGGCGCGGCGGGCCGGGCGCACCTCGACGCCTTCGCGGAGGTCGTGCACGACTACGCCGAGAACTCGCCGTCGGCCACCCTGCTCTCGTTCGTCGACTACCTCGCCACCGCGACCCGCGCGGAGGACGGGCTCGAACCCGGCGAGGTGGAGGTGGTGCCGGACCGGGTGCAGATCCTCACCGCGCACGCCGCCAAGGGCCTGGAGTGGCGCATCGTGGCGGTCCCGCACCTGGTGGACCGCACGTTTCCCAACGAGCGCAAGACGGCGTCGTGGTTGAAAACCGTGACCGAGCTGCCCGCCCCGCTGCGGGGAGACGCGCGGGATCTGCCGGAGCTGGACCTGCGCGGGGCGGACGACCGCAGACAGGTCGAGGAGCTGCTGACGGAACACGAACAGCGCTTCAAGGAGCGACACGCCGAGGAGGAGCGCAGGCTGTGTTACGTGGCCCTGACCCGATCCGAACACTGCCTGCTGGTCTCCGGGCACCGGTGGAACGACCCGGCCACAACCGAGGCGAAGCAGCCGTCGCCGTTCCTCGTCGAGGTCGCCGAGCAGGTGCGTGCCCATCCCGAGGTGGGCGTCATCGAGCAGTGGCACGGCGAGCCGGGCGAGAACCCGCTGGCCGACGCCTCGCGGGAGGGCCAGTGGCCGGTCGACCCGCTCGGTCCGCGCCGGGACGACGTCGGCGAGGGCGCCCGGCTGGTGCTGGCGGCGCTCACGGCTCGGCACTCCGGCAACGCCGGAGAGCCCGGGGACGCCGACAACACCGGCGACAACGACCCTGATGAGGCCGATGAGACCGACGACCCGGACGGCTGGGTCACCGACACCGACGTGTTGCTGGCCGAGCGCGCGAGGAACCGCGAGCCACGAGCCGACCTCGACCTGCCCGGCACGCTGTCGGTGAGCCAGCTCGTGGACCTCGCGGGGGAGCCCGAGGACCTCGCGCGGCGGTTGCGCAGGCCGTTGCCGTTCCCGCCCAGCGCCGCCGCGCGCCGGGGCACCGAGTTCCACGGCTGGCTCGAACGCCGGTTCGCCGGCGAGCGGCTGCTCGACTTCGACGACCTGCCCGGCGCGGCCGACGACGACACCGAGATCTCCCACGGCACCTCTTCCGATGGCTCTTCGGACCGCCCCGGCGGCGGGCTGGCGGAGCTGCGGGAGGCGTTCGAACGCAGCGAGTGGGCGGGGCGCACGCCGCACGACGTGGAGGTGCCGTTCTCCACCGAGATCGACGGCGTCACCGTGCGCGGCCGGATGGACGCCGTGTTCGCCGATCCGGACGGTGGCTGGACGGTGGTGGACTGGAAGACGGGCGCGGTGCCGGGGCCCGACCGGATGCCGGCCCTGTCGGTGCAGCTCGCCGCCTACCGGCTCGCGTGGGCGGACCTGTCGGACACCCCGCTGGAACGGGTGCGGGCGGCGTTTCACTACGTCAGGGCCAACCGCACCGTGCGGCCCGTGGACCTCGCCGACGCCGCCGGGCTGCGGGAACTGCTGCGCGCCGTGCCCGAGCGGGAGGAACCCGGCGGGGCCGAACCGGACGAGCGAACGGCGGAATAGGCTTTGGCGATCATGGTGAAGCCGTGGAAGTTCAAGCTCCGCGAGGAAAAGCTCTCCGACCAGCCGGGACACGCGCTGGTGGGCGTGGTCAACATGCCCGCGCACACGATCAGCCCCGCGAAGGCCATCGGCCGCCGGGTGCTGTTCGCGCTGCTGGCGTTGCTGGCCGTGGTGTTCGTCGTCTACCTCGACCGCGACGGCTACCGGGACGCCAACGACGACGGCGTGAGCCTGCTCGACTGCTTCTACTACGCCACCGTGTCGCTGTCCACGACCGGCTACGGCGACATCGCGCCCGTCAGCGAGACGGCCCGGCTGGTCAACATCCTCCTCGTCACCCCGCTGCGGGTGCTGTTCCTGATCGTGTTGATCGGAACGACACTGGAGGTGCTGACCGAGCGTTCGCGGCAGGCGTTCCGAATCCAGAACTGGAGGCGCACAGTGCGGGACCACGTGGTGGTCATCGGTTTCGGCACCAAGGGCCGCTCGGCGGTGAACGCGCTGCTGGCCGAGGAGGACACCGATCCGAGCCAGGTCGTCGTCGTGGACACCGACCGCGTGTCACTCGACTCGGCCAGCGCGCGGGGCCTGATCACCGTTCACGGGTCGGCCACGCGCTCCGACGTGCTGCGCGTGGCCGGAGTGCAACGCGCACGGGCCGTGGTGGTCGCGCCGAACCGGGACGACACCGCCGTGCTGGTGACTCTCACCGCGCGGGAGCTGGCGCCGAAGGCCAGGATTCTCGCGTCGGTGCGGGAGGCGGAGAACGTCCACCTGCTCAAGCAGTCCGGCGCCGACCAGGTCGTGGTGTCCAGCGAGACGGCGGGCCGGTTGCTCGGCATCGCCACCAAGACGCCGCGCGTGGTGGACATGGTGGAGGACCTGCTCACGCCCGAGACCGGGCTGGCCATCGCGGAGCGCCCGGTGGAGCCGTCCGAGGAGGGCGGCTCGCCACGGCACCTGCCCGACATCGTGCTGGGGCTCGTGCGGGACGGCGCGCTCTACCGGGTCGACGCCCCCGAGGCCGACTCGCTGGAGGCGGGCGACCGGCTGCTGTACGTGCGCAAGGTGTCGGTCGGGGAGGAGACCGTCCCCTGAGCCACGGGTGTGATCGCCCCGACCGCCGGGCGGGCGTGTGGTGGGCAGCGGCGGGATGTTCTGGAACCATTGAGCCGTGCCGCAGCCAGCGAACCCAGACAGACGGCCGCCGCCGCAGTTGACGCCGAAGGTGCTCGGGGTCGCGGCGGCGACGGGGTTGCTGATTCTGCTCGGGGCGTGGTGGATGGGGCCGTCGCTGTTCGGGTCGTCGTCCGGCCCGGAACGGGTGTTCACCGACGCCACGGTGACGAGCCCGAGCGACTGCTCCGACGCGGACGCGCAGGAGACCGTCCGCTTCGATCTCGGCGGCCGAACCCGGGAGGGGCGGCTGAGCGGTTGCGGCCACGACCAGGACGAGCAGGTGCGCATCGCCGTGGCGCAGGACGCCACCTCCTCCGGTTCCCCGGTGCCGGTGGCGCTGGCGGCCACGGCCCCCGGCGTGAGTGACCTGCGCAGGCCCGTCGGGCTCGGACTGCTGGTGCTGAGCTGCGCGAGTGGCGGCGCCTACGCCTTCCTGCTGGCCCGCGGCCCGAGGCCCGGACTGGTGCGGCCGTCGGCGGCGTGAGTCGTCAGGAGACCTCGGACGACGACGCGGCGAAGGTGTTGCAGTCGACGATGCGGTTGTCGAAGGCACCCGCCCGCCACCACTTGGCGTAGTTCGCGTTGCTGCCGTGGTCGTGGGTGCCTGAGGTGTCGTCGCCGCGCGTCTCCTGGTCGTACCAGGCCGCGTTGTACATCTCCCGGGTCACGGAGCCGCCCTGGTCGACATGGGCGCCGAGGAACATGCCGGAGAAGCACTGTGCCTGCAACTCCTTGCGCCGCGACATCTCCCGGCCCGCGTCGCTGTCCTGACCCGAGGCGTAGATCCGTTCCCAGGCCGCGTCCATGATGCCGGCCATCTCCTGCACGTGGTGGCCGTACTCGTGGGCGAACAACGCGAGGTACACGCCGGGCGAGTCGCCGTACTGCTCGGTCTGCAGACCGTCGTAGGGCAGGTAGAGGTCGCCTTCGCAGTAGTAGGCCGCCGTGGCGATCCCGACGTTGATCCGGCCGCACTGCGTGTCGAACCTGGCGGCCGAGGGGAAGTGCAGGCGCGGCGGGGTGAACGGCAGACCGTGAGCCCGCAGGAACGGTTCCCACGCCGCGTCCAGGCACTCCCGGGCCGCGTAAAAGAACCGCTCGGCTCCCTCCGGCGTGTTCTGCCACCCCGGCAGGTGGCACGCGCGGTTGGCGAGGCCGGAGTCGGGGTCCAGCAGGATCGGATGGTCGGCGAGCTTGAAGATCTTCTGCGGCTGTGGTGCGTGCCCGGTCGAGGCGGCCCCTCCCGCGGGCGGAGCGCTCGGCGACGACGGGCTCTCCGGCGTGGTCGTGCTCGGCGGAGCCTCGGTGGAGGGGGTGGCCGGGGGTGTGGTCGGCGAGGCGGCCACGGGGCCCGGGTCCTCGCGGGTGTCCGGGGATTCGGTGCCCGTGGCCACCACGTACACCAGCACCAGGACCAGCGACAGCAACAGAGCTCCCCCGCCGAACGCGAGGACGTACGGCCACGCGCGTCTCCGGGGCGACCCCGGCGGTGGCGTCGCGGAGCTCGCCCAGGGCGAACCGGGATGCCCGTGGCCGTGCGGCCCCGGTGGAGGCTGTGTCATCTCGTCGTCCCCGCGCGCTCGATGGAACTCGGTGGCCAGCATAGCGAGCCGTCCCCCGGCCGTGACCGCCCTCCGTGCCGGACCCGTCGCCTGCGCCGTGGCCGGCGCACGTCAGGATGGTGGTATGTCCGACTCGACTGGCTGGTCCTCCTCCGGCGGCGACAGGCCGGGTGTCATCCCGCTGCGACCGCTGGTGCTCTCGGAGATCATCGGGGGCGCCCTCGACACGCTGCGCCGGTACGCGGGTGTGGTGTTCGGCTCGGCTGCCGTCGTCGCACTGCTCAGCGGAGTGGTCTACTTCGCGGCCGACCTCTGGGTCCTCGACGCCACCGAGCCGGCGCCGACGATCGATGCGACCGCGACGCCCGAACAGCAGCTCGATCAGGCCGTGGCGCAGTTGCAGGAGACGCTTCCGGAGTTCGGGGCACTCGCGCTGATCACTCTGGTCACGCAGACGTTCCTCTCGGGACTGCTGACCGTTGTGGTCGGCAGGGCGGTGCTGGGGCAGCCGATCGGCGTGGGCGAGGCGTGGGAACAGCTGCGTCCGCGACTAGTGCCGCTGCTGGGGTTGACCCTGGTGGTCACGGTGGCGGTCATGGTCGGCACCCTGTTCTTCATCGTGCCCGGCGTGTGGCTGTACGCGCTGCTGAGTCTCGCCACGCCCGCGCTCGTGCTCGAACGCGGCACGCTCGGCGAGGCGCTGCGCCGCTCGGTGGCGCTCGTGCGCGGCTCGTGGTGGCGGGTGTTCGGGGTGCTGGTCGTGGGAGTGCTGGTCACGTGGGCGATCGGCACGCTCATCCAGTGGCCGTTCGGGCTCGCGATCGACCCGCAGGCGTTCGAGCGCGGCTACACGACGCAGGAACTGCTGCTGCGCGAACTCGGCGGCGCGGTGGCGCGCACCGTGACGGTGCCGTTCGGTGCGGCGGTGACCGCTTTGCTTTACATCGATCAGCGCATCCGCCGGGAGGGCCTGGGCGAGGAACTCGCGCGAGCGGCCCGCCGGGGTTGAGCTCACCGAGTGTCGTGGTGTCACTCACACGTGGTGATTCCCGCGTGGAGTGAAACGAGCCGCCGGGCGGCGACGACGAGCACGGTGACGTCGTCGGTTCACTCGTCCGGCGACCTCGTCGCGGCGAGGAGACACCGTGGGTTGTGTGAGTTGCGGGGCTACCTCCGGAAACGGCACGGGACAGCGACGTCGCCGCGTTGGCATCAGTCGTTCGATGCTGCTCGTGTTGCTGTCGGTGGTGGCGGGGTGCGCGGGGCCGCACGCCACCCCTGGCGGCGCGGTCGGGCCCGTGTGGTGCGCGGACCGGGCCTCGGTGGTCGTGCTCGGCGACGCGCACGGCACCGGTTTCGGTCTACCCGGCTACGACGGTGAGGGTTCCTACGCCGCGACGACGGCGGGTTGGGTGTCCACGCTGGCGCGCCGGGCCTCGGCCGAGTGGGGCACCGTCACCACGGTGCTCGCGCACACCGGGGCGGCCGCGGCGGACTTCCGGCCCGGTGGCCGCTGGGAGGACACGGCCGCCGCCGCCGAGACGGTGCACGACCTGCGGCCCGCCCTCGCACTGGTCGTGCTGGGAGCCACCGAGTACGCGCTGGACGTGCCGCCCGCTCGCTTCGACGCCGACTACCGCGCGGTCGTCGACGGTCTGCGAGAAGCGTCGCCACGGACCGCCGTGCTGCTGGTGCTGGGCCCCGAGCCCGGAGCGCGGTTGGTGGCGGACCCGGCCCACGACTGGGACGACTACCGCGCCGTGATCGAGACCGTGGCGGCCGACGAGGGCGCGCCCCTGCTCGATCTGGGCGAGTACCTCCCGCCGGGCGGAACACCCGACGCCGAGGGCCTGTATCTGCCCGACGGCGTCCACCTGACCGCCGCGGGGCACCGGATCGTGCACGCGGCCGTGTGGACCCTGCTCACCGCGTCGTGCGGTCCGTGACCGGTTCCGGCCTGCGGCAGGAGTACACGGAGTCCAGCGGATCGTCGGGGACCTCGCTCACCGCCACGTCCGTGAAACCGGCCTCGGCCAGCATCCGGCGTGCCAGCTGCTCACCCCAGACGGTGCCGAGACCGGCTCCGCCCCTGGCGAGCGACACGGTCATGCAGTGCAACGTGCTGACGGAGTAGAGCAGCGGCGCGAACGGGTTGTCGAGGTTGTCGGCCAGTTCGGTCGCGGCCCGCGTGTCGAGCATGACGAAGTGCCCGCCGGGGACGAGCGCGTCGTGGACCCTGCGCAGCACGCGCGCGGGTTCGGCCTGGTCGTGGATGGTGTCGAAGGCGAACACGACGTCGAACGGCGGGTCCGTGGGCAGCTCCACGATGTCCAGCGCCTCGAACGATGCGTTGGCGAGGCCCCGTTCGGCGACCTCGGCCCGTCCCCGGTCGAGCGCGTCGGAGGCGAAGTCGTAGCCGGTGAACGTCGAGGCCGGGTACTCGGCGGCCAGCAGGGTCACCGAGTGGCCGGTGCCGCAGCCGATGTCGGCGACCCGCGCACCCGCCGACAGCCGTTCGGCGAGTCCCGGCACGGCGGGCACGATGCCGCTGATCAGCTGGTCGTCGAACACGCCCCGGCTCATCCCGTCCATGATCTCGGTGAAGCGCGGCCGGAACCGTTCGTAGGGCACCCCGCCGCCGTGGCGGAACGCCTCCTCGAGTTCGTCGAGATGTTCGCCGAGGTGAGCCACGGCCAGCGTGAACGGAGCCAGGTTGGCGGCCGTGCTGCCGCGCAGACACACGGCGTGCTCGGCGGGCAGCGTGAAGGAACCCTCGCCGGGGTCGTAGCTGACGATGCCGCCGGTGGCCATCGCGCCAAGCCACTCCCGCACGTACCGCTCGTGGAGGTCCGCGCGACGAGCCAGCGTTGGCGAGTCGGCCGGCCCCGCGGCGAGGGCGTCGAACAGGCCCGTGCGGTGGCCGATCCCGATCAGGTGGCTGAGCATCCCGCCGGTCGTGAGCTCCATCAGGTGCTCCGCGAAGCGCTCGGCCCGTTCGGCGTCGAGCGCGGGCGGTGTCTGGGGTGCCGACCGCGTCGGCTCGGTGGCGGTCATCGTGCCTCCTCGAATGCGATGGGTGCTCCTCCGCTGCGAAAGTCGCGGGAGGGGCGTCGGATAAAACACCGCGGATGTGGCACAAAGAACGTGCGACATTGCGGTCAGGCCAGCGCGTCGGTCACCAGCTCGTCGCTGAGGCGCCGCAATCGCTCGCGCGCCTTCGGTGACCTCGCCTGCGGATGGGGTGGGGCCTCGTGGTCGCCGTCGAAGAACCGGCCGGTCTCGCCCTCCACGTCCTGCCCGGCGACGAGCCGCAGGGTGGCCGCCACCCCGTCGGCCACGGCGGTGACCGGGATGCGGCCGGACTCGCGCACCATCGTGGTGTCCATGAATGTCGCCGGGTGCAGTGCGTTGACGGTGATGCCGCTGCCGTCGAGCTGGCTGGCGAGGTCCAGCGTGAACATCACCAGCGCGAGCTTGCTGCGCATGTAGGCCGCCGCGCCGCTGTAGTGACGGCGCAGCTGCGGGTCGGTGAAACTGAACTCCTGCTGCCCCGCCGAGGCGATGTTGACGATGCGCGCGGGCGCCCGCAGCAGGGGCAGCAGGCGACGGGTGAGGTGGTACGCGGCGAGGTAGTTGACCGCGAACCGGAGTTCGTAGCCGTCGCGGCTCTCCTCCCGGCGTGAAGGATCACGCCCGGTGCCGACTCCCGCGTTGTTGACGAGCACGTCCAGCCGCTCGTCGCGCTGGAGCAGTTCCTCGGCCAGCCGGTCCACCTGGCGCAGCTCGGCGAGGTCGGCGCGCACCACCTCGACCCCCGTCTCGTCGCGGAGCGCGCGCAGCTTGGCGGGGTCGCGGCCGTGTGCCAGCACGCGCGCTCCCCGGGAGGCCAGCTCGCCCACGAGCGCGCGGCCGAGGCCGTCGGTGGCGCCGGTGACGAGGATCGTCTGCTCGCTCAGCGGTCTCATCCTGGTCTGCTGCTCCTGTGTCCGAGGTTACCCGTAGGGTGTGGTCATGGCCGTCTCCGAGCTACACAAGTTCACCCTCGACAACGGTCTGCGGGTCGTACTCGCGCCGGATCCGACGGCGCCGGTCGTGGGTGTCAGCGTGCACTACGACGTGGGTTTTCGCTCCGAACCGGAGGGGCGCACGGGCTTCGCGCACCTGTTCGAGCATCTGATGTTCCAGGGCAGCGAGAGCCTGGAGAAGCTGGCTCACTTCCGGCACGTGCAGAGCAGCGGGGGCACGTTCAACGGTTCCACCCATCCGGATTACACGGACTACTTCGAGGTGCTGCCCTCGGCGGCGTTGGAACGGGCGCTGTTTCTGGAGGCCGACCGGATGCGCGCGCCCAAGCTGACGCGCGAGAACCTGGCCAACCAGATCGACGTGGTGAAGGAGGAGATCCGCCTCAACGTGCTGAACCGGCCCTACGGCGGGTTCCCGTGGATCCTGCTTCCCCCGGTGCTGTACTCGACGTTTCCCAACGCGCACAACGGCTACGGCGACTTCACCGATCTGGAACAGGCGTCGCTCGACGACTGCGCCGCGTTCTTCGACACCTACTACTCCCCGGCGAACGCCGTGCTGACCGTGGCAGGCGATCTGACCGTGGAGCACACCCGCGACCTCATCGAGCGCCACTTCGGTGACGTGCCTGCCCGGCCGAGGCCACAGCGGCCGTCGTTCGCGGAGCCGCGCCCCTCCGGCCAGCTGCACGGCACCCACGTCGACCCGCACGCGCCGCTTCCGGCGCTGGCGGTGGGCTACCGCATGCCGGACCCGGTGAACGAGCTCGACGCCTACCTCGCGAATCTTGTGCTGGCCGCGGTGCTCACCGACGGCGACTCGTCGCGGTTGCAGCAGCGGCTGGTCCACGCCGAACCGCTGGTGACCGACATCGGCGCGGGCGCGGGCCTGTTCGGGCCGTTCGAGGCGCGCGATCCCGACACGTTCTCGGTGACGGCCATCCACTCACCGGACGTGAGCGCCGAGCGGGTGCTCGACGCGCTGGACACCGAACTCGACGCGCTGGCCGCCACGCCGCCCGGAGAGCAGGAGCTGGCCAAGGTGACCGCTCGGTGGAGCGCGGGCCTGCACTCCGACCACGACCGGCTGGTGTCCCGCACGCTCGCGTTCGGCTCGCTGGAACTGCTGCACGGTGACGCCGGGCTCGTTCACGCGCTGCCCGACCGCATCGCGGCGGTCACGGCCGACCAGGTGGCGGAGGCGGCGAAGGCGCTGCGCCCCGATTCACGCGCCGTTCTCGTGGTGGAACCGGGACAGGGAGGAGCCCAGTGACGACGACCAGTCACCGCAGCGCCGAGGAGATCGGCCGCACGCCCCAGGGACCGAGAGAGGTCCCGCCGCTCGCCACGCTGCGTCCCGCAGCCGATCTGTCCCATGTGGACACTGTGCTCGCGGGCGGGCTCAGGGTACTGGCCGTGCACAAACCCGCCGTGCCGATGGTGGAGGTGCGCCTGTCCATCCCGTTCGCGGGGGATGATCCGCTCCACGCCGCGACGGCCGAGGTGCTGGCCGAGACGCTGCTCACCGGAACCCGGCGCCGCGACCGCGTCGGCATCGACACCGACCTCGCGCTGATCGGCGGTGATGTGGGCACGATGGTGAATCCCGAGCACCTCACGATCTCGGGCAGCGCGCTGGCCGAGAAGCTGCCCCAGCTGCTCGACGTACTGGCGGACGTGCTCACCGAGGCGTCCTACTCCGACGGTGAGGTGAACCGGGAGGCGGACCGGATCTCCGAGCGCCTCGCGGTGGCCCGCACCCAGCCGAGAGTGATCGCTCGGGAGGCGCTGCAGCGCCGCCGTTACGGCACGCACCCGTACACGCGGGAGATGCCGCTGGCCGAGGACGTCGCGGCCGTGGTGCCGGAGGCCGTCCGGTCCCTGCACGTGGCGGCCGTGCTGCCCGGTGGCTCGACGCTCGTGGTCGTCGGGGACGTGGCTCCGGACGTGGTGCTGTCCGAGGTCGAGCGCGTGCTCGGGGGCTGGGCCCGCGAGGGCAGGGCGCGGACGCTGCCGGAGCTGCCGGACCTGGACCCGGCGGACGTGGTGCTCGTCGACCGGCCGGGTGCGGTGCAGTCCCAGATCCGGCTCTCGGCGCAGGCGGTGCCGAGGACCGACCCGCGCTATCCGGCACTGCAACTCGCCAACCTGGCCTACGGCGGGTACTTCTCGTCGCGGCTGGTGGAGAACATCCGCGAGGACAAGGGCTACACCTACGGCGCTCACTCGGGGTTCGAGTTCACCGGAGACAAGGCGACGCTCCAGGTGGACGCCGACACCGCGAGCGACGTCACGGCCGCCGCGCTGCTGGAAACCCGCTACGAGCTGAGCAGGCTCGGGCTCGTGCCACCCACGGACGACGAGGTGGACTCGGTGCGCCAGTACGCGGTCGGCACCCTGCTGATCGCCTCGTCGTCCCAGGCGGGCCTCGCGAGCCAGCTCGCGGCGTTGTGCGCCGTGGGGCTGGGGGTCGACTGGCTCGTCGAACATCCGCGACGGCTGGCGGCGGTCACCACGGAGGACGTGGCGCAGGCCGCGCTGGACTTCTTCGCGCCGCACCGGTTCACCGGCGTCGTGGTGGGTGACGCCGAGTTGCTCGCGCCGAAGCTCACCGCGCTGGGTGGTGTCGTGCCGGAGGGCGCGGGCCGCCCGTGAGCGAGGCCCCGTTCGAACTGGGTGAGGTTCCCGCGCTGTCGCGGTCGACCGCCGACCGGCAGGAGTCGTTGCGCGCCGACCCCGAGCGCCTGCGCGTCCGCTGGCCCACGGCCCGCGTGGTGCGGGTCGACGGCCACGGCCGGGTGCCCGTGCCCGAGGCAGATGCCGTGAAGGCACCTCCCGAACCCGCGATCGAGCTGTCCACGCTGCCCGGCGGGGCGGTGGCGGCCGAGTTGCCGGAGGACGCCGTGTTCCTCGGGCAGTGGGAGGACACCGACTACTGGGCTGTGTCCGGCGATCCCGGCCCGGACGCGCGGGAGGTACACGTCGACACCGGGTGGGGCCTGCCCGCCGCGGTGCCGGTGGCCGACGGCGAGGCGTGGATCGAGCTCCGGATGCACGGCGCCTCGCTCGACGACACGGCGGCGGGGTTGCTCACGACCGCGGTGGCGCTGCGCAACTGGCACCGCAGGGCCCGGCACTGTGCCCGCTGTGGCGGGCCCGCGCGGCTGCGGCAGTTCGGCTGGGCCAGCCACTGCGAGCAGTGCGGTCGAGAGGAGTACCCCCGCACCGACCCCGCCGTGATCTGCCTCGTCCACGACGACGTCGGCGTCAACGGTGAGCACGTGCTGCTGGCCCGCCAGCCGGAGTGGCCGCCCCGGCGGTACTCGGTGCTCGCGGGCTTCGTCGAGGCCGGTGAGTCGCTGGAACGCTGCGTGGAACGGGAGATCCGCGAGGAGGTGGGCGTCGCGGTCCGCGATGTCCGCTATCTCGGCAGCCAGCCCTGGCCGTTCCCGCGCTCGCTCATGACCGGGTTCGCGGCGCGGGCGGACGCCGGGGCCGCGATCACCCCCGCGGACGGGGAGATCGCCGAGGCGTTGTGGCTGCCGCGCGAGCGGGTGCGGGCCGCGTTGGCCGGTGAGGACCCCGACCTCCTGCTGCCGGGAGGGTCGTCCATCGCGAACGTGATGGTGCGCGCGTGGGCCGCCGCGGCGAACTGACCGGCGGCGGAGCCGGTACTCTCTCGGCACGCGAGAGGTCATGGGGGTGACTCGGTGAGCGCGGCTCGGGCTGTGGGACTGCTGCTGGGCGTGATGGCCGATTCGATGGCCGGTGATGCGATGCGCGGGCGGGTGGACGCCTCGCTCGTCCGAGCCGCGAGAACGCTCGACCGTCGTGCCGACGCGGACCGGCCCCTGCCGGCCACGGTCTCCGTGGGCGCGGTCGCGGGCGCGTCGGTGCTGGCCGGGGCCCTGCTGGATCGGCTGGGGCGCGACCGCCCGCTGACCCGTGCGGTCAGCACCGCGGCCTGCACCTGGGCCGTGCTCGGCGGAACTCGCCTGGCTTCCGACGGCACCGCGCTGGCCCGGCACCTGGAGACCGGCGACCTCGGCGCCACCCGCGAGACCCTCGCCTGGTGGGACTCCCGCTGTTCGGAGAATCTGGACGCCACGGCGCTGTCCAGGGCTTCCGTGGAGGCTGTCGCGCACGGTTCCTCCGATGTCGTGGTGGCCCCCCTGCTGTGGGGCGCCGTCGCGGGACTGCCGGGGCTGTTGGGCTCTCGCGCGGCCGGGGTGCTCTCCCAGGTCGCGGCCGGGCGGGCGGGGCGGCATCGGTCCGGTCGGGTGGTGGAGTCGCTGCGCACCGTCGCCGACCTGGTTCCCACC
Organism: Saccharomonospora piscinae; assembly: GCF_005862235.1. Classification (GTDB taxonomy): domain Bacteria; phylum Actinomycetota; class Actinomycetes; order Mycobacteriales; family Pseudonocardiaceae; genus Saccharomonospora; species Saccharomonospora piscinae. The sequence goes on from NZ_VCEK01000007.1 coordinate 149,793, forward strand.
CGGATCGCGGCGGCGCTCACGGTCGCGGGCGCGCCCGTGGTGGGCGGGTCGGCCAGTGCGGCCTGGCGTGCGTGGCGGCGGGACACGGTCCTGCATCCGTACCCCAACTCGGGTCGGGTGGTGGCGGCCTACGCCGGTGCGCTGGAGATCCGGCTGGGTGGGCGCACGGCCTATCCCGGGCAGGTGCGGGAACTGCCGGTCGTCGGCGACGGCCGCAACCCCGACGCCGGCCACGTGACCCGCGCCGTCGAGCTGTCCCGGGTGGTGGGGCTGCTGGCGGGCGCCACGGCCGCGGCCACGGCGGCCGTGGTCCCGTCGCTGCGGCGCAGGCGTCGGGCCCGCACGACCTGACGAACGCCGCTCACCGGGATGCCGGTTCGTCGGCCTCGTCCTCGGCGAGCAGCTCGGCGACCGACTTGCGGCGCGGCCCGTTGCCGTCGTCCGACAGGGCGCCGCCCGGTTTGAGCTCGCGGACCGTGAAGTACGCCCAGCCGAGCACGGCCATCACCCCGAACGCGACCCACTGCAACGCGTACGAGAAGAAGGGCCCGGCCTCCAGCTGTGGCAGCGGCAGGGCGTTGAGCACGCCGGGTTGCCCCGCCGCCAGCTGGAGGTAACCGGGGGAGATGTCGAGGTCGGTGGCGCGGGCCACCGTCCGTGAGTCGACGGCGTAGGCATGCATCCGCCCCTGGGTGGAGACGTCGGAGAAGGCGTCCCGGCGTTGCGGGTCGGTCTCGTCGGCCCGCAGCCGCGCCTCCACGCGCACGACGCCTCCTGGCGCGGCGGCGTACGGCGGAACGTCCCCGTTGTCCGGCCGCAGGTAACCCCGGTCCACGAGCACGACCCGCCCTGAGGTCGTGCGCAGCGGGGTCAGGACTTCGAACGCGGGCTCGCCCTGGACGGTCCGCAGGCGGGCGATGATCTCGTGTTCGGGCAGGTAGGTGCCCTCGACCAGCACCCGGCGCCACTCGGTGTCGTTGCCGGGACGCTGTCCCTCGGGAAGTATCTCCGCCAGCGGGCGGGGCTGCTCGTCGAACGAGGACTGGACGGCGGTGTTCTGTGTGCTGCGGTCGTCGTGCCGGTCGAACTGCCACGGGGACAGTACGGTGAAGCAGGTCACGGCGAAGCCGAACACCACGAGGGTGAGCGCCAGCCAACCCGGCCGGAGCAGCAATTTCCAGCGCACGCCACCACGGTATGCGCCGGACGCCGCCCCGTCGGGGCAGGGGTCGCTCACGCCCTCAGCGCCGCCCGCGCGGCGGTCAGCGCCTGCGCCACGTAGCCACCGCCGAAGAGCACCGCGTGGACGAGCAGCGGGAACAGCTGGTGCAGCGGAACCCGTGCCTCGACCCCGGGCGCGAGCGGTGTTCCTGCGTCGCGGGCTGCTTCGTCGTACGCACCGAGGACGTGGTCCAGCAGCGGTGTCCCGAACAGCCGCAGCATGGCCAGATCGGTCTCGCGGTGCCCGCCGTGAGCGGCGGGGTCGATGAGCCACACCGCGCCGTCGGCCGCCCAGTGGACGTTGCCGCTCCAGGCATCGCCGTGCAGGCGTGCGGGCGGCTCGGGGCTCGGGCTCAGGTCCGGCAACCGGTCGCACACCTCGTCGAACACCGCGGTCTCCCCGGCGGTGAACAGGCCCTGCCGCGCGGCCTCCCGCACGTAGGGCCGTACCCGGCAGCGCGCGTAGAACGTGGGCCAGTCCTCGTGCGGTTCGTTGCGCATCGGGGCGAGCCCGATCCACGCCTCACCGGGGCCTCCGGGGGGCGGACTGCCGAAGGCCGGCGCCGAGCGGGCGTGCAGGGCCGCGAGGCCGCGGCCGAACCGTTCGGCCGCCTCGCGGCTCGGCGTTCCCGGGGCAACGTGGTCGATCACGAGCCACGTGTCGTCGTGGCCGCGGACGGCGGGAACGGGCACGTCGCCGTACGCACCAAGCCACCGCAGTCCGGCCGCCTCGGCCGTGGTGGCGCCGGAACCCTGCCCGCGTTTGACCACCACCTCCGCGCCGTCTTCGAGCGTCACCACCGCCGCGTCGGCACCGAGCGGCCTGCTCGTTGCCGCCCGTACCCCGGTGTGCCGCTCGGCCGCCTGCCGGGCCGTCACCGGCGGCCCCGGACCCAGTCGACGAGGCCGTCGGCGGCGCGCTCGACCATGCCGAGCACCGCCACGAAGCCGTCACCGTCGCCGTAGTACGGGTCCGGCACCTCGGCCTCGGCGGGCGCGGTGGGGTCGAACTCGCGGAGCAGACGCACCCGGTCCGGATCGTCGACGAGTCCGCGCAGCGCACGCAGGTGGCCCGCGTCGGCGGCGAGCAGCAGGTCGGCGTCCAGATGATCGGTGCCGACCTGGCGCGCGGTGTGGTCGACGGCGTAGCCGTGTGCCTCCAGCGTGGCCTGGGCGCGGGGGTCGGCGGGTTCACCGATGTGCCAGCCACCGGTGCCCGCACTGCGGACGGAGACGACCTCGCTGAGTCCGTGTCGTGCCAGACGGCTGCGGAACACGACCTCGGCCATCGGCGAGCGGCAGATGTTGCCCGTGCAGACGAACACGACTCTGACCGGGCTCGGGATGTCGGCGGTGCTGCCGGTGTCGGCGGTGCTGTCGGCGTTGTCGGCCATGCCACCAGTGTCCCCGCGCCGCGGTCGGCGCCTGCGGACGGGCCCGGAAATGGCATCGAACGGGACCGGTCGAATCATCGATCGGTTTTGGCGGGGTTTCCGGTGGCAGGGCGTGCGGGGGTCGTACTAAGCTGCCGAACTCGTCGGCACGGTATTGGGATTCCGTTGTCGGCATTGTGCCAATGAACGTCTTCGCACACCTGGGGGTCCCTGATTTCCCCGTCGGAAGCGCTCCGTGCGCTCGTACCTCGCTCGGCTCACGGCCGGGTTCTGCTCGCACTGGCCTGCTCGGTCGTGGTGACCGTCGGCCTGTGGCTGCTGTCGTCGCTGGAAGTCGCGGCGGACGAGCGGTTTCCGGTGCTGCTGGCCGGCGCCGTGGCGACGCTGTCGCTGTGCGTCGCGGTGGCGCTCGTCTTTCAGCGAACCGGTCAACTACAGCAGGTGAAGCGTGAAGCCGAATCGAGGGAAACGGGACTCACTCGACTAGCTGACGAGATCCTCCCGGAGTGTGCGTCCCAGTTACGAGAAGGCGGATCGTCGCGCGCCGTCTCCACCATTATGGATGAATTGGCACAACGCACGAATGAATTCGCCTCCCAGGTAGTCGATCAGCACATTGTGCGGCGGTTCGTCAAGGAACTCGACGTGAGCGAGCGGCGGCGGGAAGCGGCCATGTCGGCGTGCGCGACCGCGGCGGGCCGCGTGCAGGCCATGGCGGTGACCATGCTGGCCGACCTGCGCGAGATGGAGTACCGGCACGACGAGCGCGTACTGGGTGACCTGCTCAAACTCGACCACTGCACCGCACAGGCGGGCAGGCTCGCCGACAGCATCGCGGTGCTGACCGGTGCCCGCACGGGACGGCGGTGGAACAAGCCGATCATCATGGAGAGCGTGCTGCGCGGCGCGATGGGCCGCATCGGTGCGTACCGGCGGGTGCGGCTGCACTCGACCTGCACGGCCGCCGTCGCGGGCTACGCCGCCGAGGACGTCATGCACGCGCTGGCCGAACTGATGGACAACGCCACCCGGTTCTCCAAGCCGGAGGAGGACGTCCACGTGCACGTCGAACACCTCGACACCGGGCTGGTCGTCCGGGTGGAGGACGCGGGGCTCGGTATGACGCCCCAGGTGTTGCGGCGTGCCGAACGCGCGGTGGCGATCGACGAACCACTCGATCTGGCGACGCTCGGTACCCGGATCGGCCTCGCCGTCGTGGGCTGCCTGGCGCGCAAACACGGGTTGCGGGTGCGCTTCCGGGCGTCGCCGCGAGGCGGGGTGAGCGCGGTACTGCGCATCCCGGCCGCGCTCGTCACCCAGCCCCGTCCCGAGGACGAGCCCACTCTGCGCCACCGGATCGCCGTCGACGACCACACTCCGTCCTCCACCGCTCCGTCCTCCACCGCGCGGCTGCCGAAGCGGCGCAGGGGACAGACGCTCGGCAGTTCACCGCCGCCGAGAGCCCGTCACCGCCTGGACACCAAACCCCGTGCCGACGCGGGCGCGAGCTTCAGCGCTTTCCGTGCCGCGGTGCGGCCGGACACCCCACCGACCACCGCCGACTGAGGACTGCCGATGAGCACCACCGACCAGAGTCTCGAATGGTTCCTGCAGAGCCTGCTGGAGCACACGCCCGGCACCCGCCACGCACTGGTGCTCTCGCGCGACGGGCTCAGGCTGTGCCACACCCGGGGCCTCGACGCGGACAAGGCTGACCAGCTGGCCGCCATCGCCGCCGGAGTCCAGGCACTCGCTCAGAGCGCCTCCGCCGAGTTCGGCGACGGCTCAGGAGGCGTCCGCCAGTCGATGACCGAGTTCCACGGCGGGCTGTTGTTCGTGGTGGAGGCGGGGGAGGGTGCCCACCTTGCCGTGGTGGCACGCGAGAACGCCGACGTCGGGCTCGTCGGGCACAAGATGACCGAGCTGGTGGAGCAGATCGGCTCGTTTCTCACCGCGCCGCCCCGCTACCGCCGCCGTCCCGCCGCACCTCGGGTATGACACGGGAGCAGACGCCCCGTGCCGCCGGGGACACGCCCGAACGCCTCTACACGATCACCGGGGGCCGCAGTACCGCGGAGGACTGCGAGCTCGACCTGGTCACTCTGATCGTCAGCGAGTCCGAGGCCCAGCCCGGGCGCCAGTCGGAGCATCTGCGCATCCTGTGGCTGTGCCGCAGTCCGACTGCCGTCGTCGAGGTCGCCGCCGAGCTGGACCTGCCGGTCAGCGTCGTGAAGATCCTGCTCGCCGACCTGCTCGACGCGGGTGAGGTCACCGCCCGGCACCCGACCGCCCCCCGCGCCGCCGATCAGCTGCCCGACCCCGCGTTTCTGGAGAAGGTGCTCGTTGGACTCCGCAATCTCTGAGGCCGCTGAGGCCGCTGAGGCCGCTGAGGCCGCTGCCCCCTCGGCTGCCCGTCCACCGCTGCGCAGCACCGCCACCGACGGCGTGAAGATCGTCGTTGTGGGCGGGTTCGGTGTCGGCAAGAGCACGCTGGTGCGGTCGGTGAGCGAGATCAGACCGCTGAGCACCGAGGAGACGATGACCGAGGCGGGCAGGGGGGTCGACCAGGCGGCGGGCGTGGGCGGCAAGTCGAGCACCACCGTGGCGTTCGACTTCGGCCGGGTGAGTCTCACCGCCGAGCTGGTGCTCTACCTCTTTGGGGCGCCGGGGCAACAACGGTTCTGGTTCCTCTGGGAACGACTGTTCGCGGGCACGCTGGGCGCTGTGGTGCTGCTGGACACGCGCCGCGTCGAGGACTCGTGGTACGCGATCGACCGGCTGGAACAGCACGGCATGCCGTTCGTCGTGGCCCACAACGTGTTCCCCGGTGCGGCGCACGACCTCGGTGAGGTGCGCGACTCGCTGTCGCTGTCCGGCTCGGTTCCCGTCGTGGCGTGTGACGCGCGGCGGCGGGAGTCGGCGAAGCAGGTGCTTCTCACGCTGGTGCGTCACCTGCACACGATGTCGCGGGCGCGTGGCGCGCACCGCTGAGGCCGGTTTGGCAGGATCACCCGCATGTCTTCGACAGTCTCCGACGTGATCGCCGCCCTGGACACCGCCTACCCGCGCGAGCTCTCCGAGCCGTGGGACGCGGTGGGCCTGGTGTGCGGGGACCCGGCCGAGCCCGTCGAGCGCGTGCTCGTGTGCGTCGATCCGGTCGCGGCGACGGTGGCCGAGGCCGTGGAATGGGGTGCGCAGCTCGTCGTGGCGCACCACCCGCTGTTGCTGCGGGGGGTACACGGGGTGGGCACGGACACGGCCAAGGGCAGGCTCGTCCACCGGATGGTGCGCTCGGGGGTGGCGTTGTTCTGCGCCCACACCAACGCCGACTCGGCCGTGCCCGGCGTCTCGGACGCGCTGGCGGAGCGCCTCGGCGTGCGGGTGTCGCGGCCGTTGGCGCCGCATGCCGACGGCCGCACCGGCCTCGGCAGGGTGGGCGAGCTCGCCGAGCCGGTGCCGTTCGCGGAGTTCGTGCGGCGGGTGGCCGCCGCGCTGCCCGCGACCGAGCCCGGGGTACTGGGCGCGGGTGAGCCGGACCGGCTCGTGCGCACGGTCGCGGTGTCGGGTGGTGCGGGCGACAGCTACCTGGCCACGGCCGCGGCCGAGGGCGTCGACGCCTACGTCACCGCCGACCTGCGGCACCATCCGGCGGGCGAGCACCGCGAACAGGACGGACCGGCGCTGGTCGGACTCACCCACTGGGCGAGCGAGTGGCCGTGGTGCGAGCAGGCGGCCCGCGTGATCCGGAATGCCGGTGACCTCGACGTGCGGGTGTCCATCCGATGCACCGATCCCTGGACGATGCGGGTCGGCTCCGGTGGATAGTCAAACGCTGAATCGGTGCCGGCGGTGTCGGCTGAGGCGGTGGTACTCCGGTTTCCGGTCTCTACAGTGAAGGCATGAACGGCGACCGCGACGACGAGCACTCCGATCACGACGAGCGGCGGCCGTCGGCGAGCGAACTCGACTTCTGGACGTTCGTCGAGCTCGCCAACCACCGGCTCGCCACCGAGTACGGGTTCCGGCACCAACTCGCGACCGAGGTGCTGCTGACTCTCAACCGGGCCTCGAACATCGTCACCTACGACCTGGAGGCGGCGGTACACCGGCCGCGAGGGCTGTCGTGGTCGGGTTTCCGGCTGCTGTTCGTGACCTGGCTGGCCGGGCCGTTGGAGCCGAAGAACGCCGCCGTACTCACCGGAATGAGCAGGGCGGCCGTGTCCAACCTGGCGAAGACGCTGGTGGCGGACGGCATGCTCGACCGGAGTCCCGACGCCCGCGACGGACGGTCGGTGCGGTTGTCGCTGACCTCGCGGGGGCACAGCGAGATGGTGGAGGTGTTTCGCACCCACAACGAGCGTGAGCACGAGTGGACGAGTGTGCTCACCGGCACCGAGCAGCGCATTCTGGTGATGCTGCTGAACAAGCTGATCACCAACCGGCATCAGTTCGACGTGCGCGGCCGGAACTGACATCCTACGGAATGTGTGGCACACGTCACTCTGGCTGAAAAATAGTTAACACCTTTACTATATGGGGGTGGGCCGGGGGCGTACCGGCCTGGCGCCGACTTCCGAGGAGGCAGGTCATGGCGTACTACCGTCGCGTGGGCGACGTTCCTCCGAAGCGTCACACCCAGCACCGCTCCGAGGGCGGCGGCCTCTACTACGAGGAACTCATGGGCGAGGAGGGCTTCTCGTCCGACTCCGCGCTGCTCTACCACCGGCACCTCCCCTCGGCGATCGTCGATTCCCGGGTCTGGCAACTGCCCGAGCAGGCGACCACGCCGAACCATCCGCTCCGGCCCCGGCATCTGCGATTGCCTGAGCTTTTCCCGGGTGAGGGCTGGCGCGATGCCGACGTCGTCACCGGCCGCAGGCTGGTGCTGGGTAACGCGGACGTCCGGTTGTCGTACGTGGTCGCCGGGCGGGACTCGCCGCTGTACCGCAACGCGACCGGCGACGAGGTGGTCTACGTCGAGTCCGGAGAGGCCGTGGTGGAGACGGTCTTCGGCGCCCTGCGGGCGCGGGAGGGCGACTACGTGGTGCTGCCGATGGCGACCACCCACCGTTGGCTGCCGCGTGGCGACCAACCGCTGCGTGCCTATGCGATCGAGGCCAATAGCCACGTCGGCCCACCCAAGCGGTATCTCTCGCGTTACGGCCAGTTCCTCGAACACTCCCCGTACTGCGAGCGCGATCTGCACGGTCCCGGCGAGCCGCTCACCGCCGAGGGCACCGACGTGGAAGTGTTGGTGAAGCATCGCACCTCACGCGGTCTGGTGGGCACCGTGCTGGTGTATCCGCACCACCCGTTCGACGTCGTGGGCTGGGACGGATGCCTCTACCCGTACACGATGAGCATTCACGACTTCGAGCCGATCACCGGCCGTGTCCATCAGCCGCCTCCCGTGCATCAGGTGTTCGAGGGGCACAACTTCGTGGTGTGCAACTTCGTGCCCCGGAAGGTCGACTATCACCCGTTGTCCATCCCGGTGCCGTACTACCACTCCAATGTGGACTCGGATGAGATCATGTTCTACTGCGGAGGCGACTACGAGGCCCGCAAGGGTTCCGGGATCGCACAGGGTTCGGTGTCGGTGCATCCGGGCGGGTACGCGCACGGGCCGCAGCCCGGGGCGTACGAACGCAGCGTCGGCGTCGACTACTTCGACGAGCTCGCGGTCATGGTCGACACGTTCCGGCCGCTCGAACTGGGCGAGGGTGGTCTGGCGTGTGAGGACTCCGCGTACGCGTGGACCTGGGCGGGGAGGGGGCCCGCGCAGTGAACGCCACGGAAACCCTGCCTGCCTTCGCGCGGCGATGGTGCGACGACGCCGCGACGTTTCCGCCGGGACTGGCGCCGCTGAGCGACGCGGTGCCGGCCCACGCGGAGCATCGCCACGCGCCCTACGGCGAGTTGGTGGGCCCGCTGGTGGTGGCGGCCTCGTCACTCGGCGATCTCGCGGCGCTGCTGGCCGACACGGCCCCGGACACCGCGCTCGACCTGAGTCTGACGTTCCCGGGTGGGCCGCAGGCCGTCCCCGGCGTGGTCGAGCACGCCGCGGAGCTACCCGTGCGGTTGAGCGCGCTGGAGGTCGCCGTCCCCGACGGGCTGAGCCCCGCCGAGGTGCTGTCCGCGCTCGACCGGGCGGTGGTGCCGTCGAGCGTGGACGTGTTCGTCGAACTACCCCGGGACGAGCGCCGGACGCCGTTGCTCACCGCGCTTCCGGGTACTCGTTACCTCGCGAAGTTCCGCACCGGCGGGGTCACCGCCGCGATGCACCCCGGGCCGGGTGAACTGGCCGACGCGGTGGCCTCCGTCGTGCGGTCGGGGGTGCCGTTCAAGGCCACGGCCGGGCTGCACCACGCCGTGCGGCACACCGATCCCGCGACCGGGTTCGAGCAACACGGATTCCTCAACCTGCTGCTCGCCACGGTGGGCGCGCTGCGCGGCGCGGACATCGCCGAACTGGCTGCCGTGCTGGCCGACACCGACACCGCCTCGGTCGCCGACCGGGTGCGCGCGCTCGACGAGCCCGCTCTGACCGAGGCTAGGGCGGTGTTCCGGTCGTTCGGAACCTGCAGCATCACCGATCCCTTGCACGACCTGCTGGCCCTGGGTCTGCTGCCGCCGAGTGTGGCACCCGGGGCGGAGAGGACCGCATGACGAGCATCGACGTTCCCGACGGTTCCCTGTTCGGGCTCGACAATCTGCCGTACGGGGTCTTCTCCCCTCCCGGTGAGGAGCGCAGGGTGGGTGTCCGCGTGGGTGACCACGTGGTGGACCTCGCCGCCGCGCTGGGCGACGACGTGTTCGCCAGGCCGACGCTGAACGGCTTCATGGCGCAGGGGCACCGGCGCTGGCGGGAGGTTCGTGATCGCGTCACCGCCCTGGTGTCGGGATCCGTGCCGGATGCCGCGGTGTTTCCGGTGTCGGGCGTCGAACTCCACCTGCCCGTGACCGTCGGCGACTACGTCGACTTCTATGCCTCCGAGCACCACGCCAGCAATCTCGGGAGGCTGTTCCGCCCGGACGCCGAACCCCTCCTGCCGAACTGGAAGCACCTGCCGGTGGGCTACCACGGCCGGGCCGGCACCGTGGTGGTGTCGGGCACCGACGTGGTGCGGCCGTGCGGGCAGCGTAAGGCACCTGACGAGACCCAGCCGACGTTCGGAGAGAGCAGGCGGCTCGACATCGAGGCCGAGCTGGGCTTCCTCGTCGGATCGGGGTCCGCTCAGGGCAGCCCGGTTCCGGTGGAGCAGTTCCCCGAGCGGGTTTTCGGCGCCGTCCTGGTCAACGACTGGTCGGCACGCGACATTCAGGCGTGGGAGTACGTTCCGCTGGGACCGTTCCTCGGCAAGAGCTTCGCCACGTCGGTGTCGCCGTGGGTGGTGCCGATGGACGCCCTGCGTGCCGCACGGGTTTCCACGCCGCCCCAGGAACCACGCCCGCTGCCGTACCTGCGCGAGGCGGACCCGTGGGGACTCGACATCGACCTGACGGTGGAGTGGAACGGCGAGATCGTGAGCCGCCCGCCGTACCGCGAGATGTACTGGTCGCCGGCTCAGATGCTGGCGCACCTCACCGTCAACGGTGCCGCCACCCGTACCGGGGACCTGTACGCATCCGGCACCGTCTCGGGGCCGGAGCGGTCGCAGTGTGGCGCGTTCATCGAGCTGACCTGGGGAGGTCGCGAACCGATCGTGGTGGCGGGCGAGGAACGCACGTTCCTGCGCGACGGTGACGAAGTCGCGCTGTCGGCCACGGCGCCGGGCGCCGCGGGAGGCCGCATCGGGTTCGGCGAGGTCCGCACACGCATCGCCCCGGCGAACCATCCTGGTCGCTGACCGCCGTTCACCGGCGTGCTCCCGCGTTGTGGGAGGATCGCAGGCGTGGGCCGAGCGGGTTCGCCCGCGAGCCCGTGCGCGAGCCGGCACCTGGACGAACGGAGAACCGCAGTGAAGGCAGAACCCGCTGTGCAGCGTCAGTTGCTCGACCTGGCGAAGGTCGACGCCGAGCTGAACCGGGTCGCTCACCGCCGCCGGACCCTCCCCGAGCTGGCCGAGATCGAGAACGCGGAAAAGCTCCTGAGGGAGCGGCGGGACGCACTGGTGGCGGTGCAGACGTCGGCTTCGGACCTCGAACGTGAGGTCGTCAGGCAGGAGCGTGAGGTCGAGTCGGTCCGGGCACGGGCCGAGCGCGACCGCACCCTGATGCAGTCGGGTTCGGTGTCGGCGAAGCAGCTCACGGACCTGGAGCACGAACTGACGACTCTCGCGCGCAGGCAGTCGGCGCTGGAGGACGACCAGCTGGAGTTGATGGAGCGCAAGGAGGCCGTCGACACGGACGTGCAGCGCACGGCTGCCGAGGTGGACCGGGCCGAGCGCGAACTCGCCGACGCGGCGACCCGGCGGGACGAGGCGCTGGCCGATCTCGACACCACCCAGGCCCGCAGGGACGCCGACCGGGAGCGGCTGGTGCCCGCGCTGCCGGAGAACCTGGTGGCCCTCTACGAGCGCGTGCTGGCGCACAAGGGCATCGGCGCGGCCCTGCTGCGGGCCCGGCGTTGCGGCGCCTGCCAGCTCGAGCTGGACCGCAGCACGATCGCCGAGATCAAGGCGGCGCCCGAGGACGAGGTCGTGCAGTGTGACAACTGCGGCGCGATCCTCGTGCGCACTCTGGAGTCGGGGCTGTGAGCCGGCACGTCGTCGTCGAGGCCGACGGCGGCTCGCGCGGTAACCCCGGCCCCGCCGGGTACGGCGCGGTCGTGCGGGATCCCGACGGCGGAGTGCTCGCCGAACGGCAGGAAGGGCTGGGCGTCGCCACCAACAACGTCGCCGAGTATCGCGGCCTCATCGCCGGGCTGGAGGCCGCGGCGGAGCTGGGGGCGTCCACAGTGGAAGCGAGGCTGGACTCCAAGCTCGTCGTGGAGCAGCTCAGCGGTCGCTGGAAGATCAAGAATGCGGCACTGCAACCGCTGGCGCTGCGGGCAAGGGAGGTGGCGGGGCGCTTCGACCGCGTCACCTACACCTGGATTCCGAGAGCGCAGAACGCGCACGCCGACCGGCTGGCCAACGAGGCCATGGACGACCAGGCCGGAGTCCGACGACCGGCTCCGGCCGACGACGAGCCCGCCGACCCGGAGGCCGGTGCGGGGGAGCGCGAACCGACGGAGCAGCGTTCGCCGACCCGGTGGACGGGAGCGCAGGGCACTCCCACGCGACTGCTGCTGGTGCGGCACGGGCAGACACCGCTGTCGGTCGACCGGCGCTACTCGGGCTCCGGGGACGCCGCACTGACCGACCTCGGCACCCGGCAGGCGGAGGCCGTCGCCAAACGCATCGCGGGTTTGGAGCCACCCGAGGGGCCCGTGCATGTGGTGTCCTCACCGCTGACGAGGGCGACGCAGACCGCGCGGGTCGTCGCCGACGCACTGGGCGTGCCCGTCGAGACGCACCGAGGTCTGCGGGAGACCGATTTCGGCGAGTGGGAGGGCCTGACCTTCTCCGAGGCGGCCGAGCGCGATCCCGAGCTGCACCGGCGCTGGCTGCGCAACGCCTCGGTACGTACGCCCGGTGGCGAGAGCTTCGACGAGGTCCATCGCCGGGTGCGGGCCGCGCTCACCGATGTGGTGGCCCGGTTCGGGGGCGGCACGGTGGTCGTCGTCAGCCACGTGACACCACTGAAGTCGCTGCTGCGCCTCGGGCTCGACGCGGGACCGGCGCTGCTGTACCGGCTCCATCTCGATCTGGCCTCGCTGTCGGTGGTCGATCTCTACCCGGACGGCAACGCCTCGGTGTCGCTCGTGAACGACACCTGTCACCTCGCCTGAGTGGCCGATCCGGCCGGGGTAGGCTTGGCGGGTGGACGAGTTGGCCGGGCGGCCGCGGCCGGAGGTGTCTCCGGTCGAGGAAAGTCCGGACTCCACAGGGCAGGGTGGTTGCTAACGGCAACCCGGGGTGACCCGCGGGACAGTGCCACAGAAAACAGACCGCCCGGCCACACCGGCCGGGTCAGGGTGAAACGGTGGTGTAAGAGACCACCAGCGTCCCGGGTGACCGGGACGGCTCGGTAAACCCCACCCGGAGCAAGGCCAAGAGGGAGCCCAGGCTCCTGCGCAGGCGTTCGAGGACGGCCCGTCCGAGTCTGCGGGTAGGCTGCTTGAGCCTGTCGGCGACGGCAGGCCCAGATGGATGGTCGCCCATCGCCCGCCGCGAGGCGGGCGTGGACAGAATCCGGCTTACAGGCCAACTCGTCCACCTCCACGAGTCCACCTGCACGAGCGGCCCGTCAACGGAGCTGGCGACTGCGCCGTGCCCGCAGGAGGCGGACCACCAGGACCACCAGTGCCACCAGCACCACGCCCAGCACCACGGCGGTGTTCGCCACCGAGGCGGTCAGGTCCTGCAGCCACACCTGCCACGCGAACTGGGTGTCCACGCTGGTGAGTCCCCCGAGGTTCGCGGTGCCGTCGGTGAGCAGGAAAAGCGCGCCGACGCCGATGAACAGCAGGCCCGAGATCAGGCTGGTGGAGTGGGTGCGCAGTGGTCCGATCCGGACGGGACGCCCCCGTAGCCAGTCCTTGCGGCCGAGATCGAAGCGATCCCAGGCCAGCGCGAGGACGAACAGCGGCGCCGCCATGCCCAGTGCGTACAGCGCCATCAGTGTCCCGCCGTACACCGGTTGCCCGCCGGTCGCGGAGACGGTGAGCACACTGCCGAGTAGCGGCCCGGAACAGAAACCCGCCAGCGCGTAGACCGCGCCGAGCGCGAACACCGACGCGTTCGAGGAGATCCTGATGCGCGCGGTGGCGCGTTGCGCCGCGGCCGAGCCGAAGCCGAGTCCGAGGATCATCGCGAGGCCCAGCAGGACGAGGACGGTGCCGCCGACCAGCGTCGCGATTCCGCGGTACCGCGTGAGCAGGGCGCCGATCGCGCCCACGCCCGCGCCGAGCGGCACGAGGACGACGAACAGTCCGGCGTAGAAGACCGTCGTGCGCCAGGCGAGCGTGGAGAGCCGATCGAAGGCGTAGGCGAAAAACGACGGCAGCAGCAGGGCCGAGCAGGGGCTGAGCAGGCTCAGGACGCCGCCGAGAAAGGCTCCCAGCAGTCCGATCTCGGTCATGATTCGGCGTCGGCCGCGTCGATCACGGACACGAAGGTGTCGAGTGGCTGGGCGCCGAGGACGGGCTGCCCGTTGACGATGAACGTCGGCGTGCTCGACACGCCGAGGGCCGCCCCCTCCTGTGCGTCGGCCTCGATGGCGGCGTCGTAGCGGGTCGAGGTCAGGTCCGCGGAGAAGCGGTCGAGGTCGCCGACTCCGGCCTCGCGGGCGAACTCGCGCAGTGCCTCCGGGGTGAGGTCGGGATGGCCACGGTCGGGCGCGGCCGCGTAGACGGCCTCGGTGAACTCCCAGAAGCGGTCCTGGTCCGCGGCGGCGCGGCCCGCTCGCGCGGCGGTCAGCGACTGCTCTCCGAAGATGGGGAGGTCGCGCCACTCCATGCGGAGTACGCCCGTGTCGACGTAGCGCTCGACGAGGGCGGGCGAGATGTCGCGGCTGAACTTCGCGCAGAACGGGCAGCGGTAGTCCTCGTACATGACCATCGTCACCGGGGCTTGTGGATCACCGAGTGCCATGGGGTCGCCCGGCTCGCGCCGGGGCAGGTCGGCCAGCGGGTCGGCTCCCGCCGTGGCGTCCGCCGCTTCCTGCCGCGGCTGTTGCGCGCCCGCCGCGGAGTCGTCGTCCGATCCCCCGCCGGCGAGGTAGGCGATCAGTCCCACGGCGACCACGACCAGGACGACGACGAGGATCGCGTCCCGCTTGGAGGTGTCCCGTCGCGATGATGCGGACATCGGCTCTCCACTCCGCTCGAATCTGAACTACTATCCTAGATAGTAAATCAGACTCACGATCGGAGTACCCGTGGACACCCTGACGAAGCCGACCGGACGGCGGGCTCGCAGAGCGGCGCGTGCCCTCGCGATGGGAGCACTCACCCTCGCGGTGGTGGCCGTGCCGACCGACATCATCGACACGCCGCTGTTCTCCAGGGAGATCCCGGTCCGCTGGTGGGAGTACCCGGTCGTGGCGGCCACCGTCGCCCTCACGGTCGCCTGGTTCGCCATCCAGGGCCCTCCGCCCACCGCGGGTGGATCACGACGGCCGCTGGGCGGCGTGCTGCTCGCCGTCTTCGCGGTGGGGTGCCCGGTGTGCAACAAGCTCGTGCTCGTCGCGCTGGGTACTTCCGGAGCACTCGGTCTCTGGGCACCTCTGCAGCCGTTCCTCGCGCTCATCTCGCTGGCGTTGCTCACCGCGGCCGTCGTTCAGCGCCGACGGCGCGGACGGCAGAGCGCCTGCTCCTCGGACGCCTGCGCCGACCCTCAACTCGCGGCTGCCACGCAGTAGAACGCCACCAGCAGCACGACGGTCGCCACCGCCAGCACCGCGGGAACCGCGGTCAGTGCCGCGCCCACGGCATAGTCGGCGCGGACCGGCATTCGCGGGGCGAGTGCCCGCCCTTTCTCCAGCCACAACAACCGGGCGTCCACCGCGTCGCGCGACATCGCCAGCGCGGTGTCCGGTGCCTGCCCGGTCACCACCGCCAGCAACGCCGCCCGCACCGGTTCCGGCCCGTGCCTGCGGGCGGCAGCCGCGTCGGCCGCCAGTTCCACCAGCACCCGCACCGCCGAGGGAGCCTGCCGGAACAGGGGAACGAAGGGCAACGCCGTGGCGGCGATGTCGGCGGCCAGCACAAGGAGGTGGTGGCGCCCCCGCAGGTGTGCCTGCTCGTGGGCCAGGACGGCGTCACGCTCGTGCGGGTTCAGCCGGGCGACCCCGCGCGTCGCCACCACGGTGCCCGCTCGCCCGCCGACGCTGTACGCGACGGGGTCGGGGGATTCGAGCCACAGCACTCGGCCCTCGGCGCGGCCGAGGGAGCGCAGCAGCGTGACGTGGTCCCGCCCGCAGCGTCGGTGGCGGCGGGTCCTGCCGAGGCCGACAGCGATCGTCCTGACCGTGGCCGCGAGCAGCACGGCGGCGCCGGAGAGCCGTGCCACGTCGGCCCACACCACGTCGCCGTGCGCGACGAACACGTTGACGCAACTGCCCGCCATGCCGACGAGGCCGTCGAGGCCGTCGCCGGACGGGAAGGCCAGCAGCAGGCCGGCGATCGGGACGAGCAGGAGGACGGCGAGTCCCGAACTCACCCACCCGGCGAGTGCCAGCCCGGGCCGCAGCCGGGGAGTCACTGTCACCCGCAGGTACAGGGGCGCGGCGGCCCCGAGCACGACGGCCGCGGCGAGTAACCCGAGCGCGAGTGTCACGACGACTCTCCCTTCCGCAGCGCGCGTCGCAGGATGTCCGACTCCTCGGGGGTGGCCGACTCCGCGAAGTGCAACAGGACCTGCTCGACCTCGCCACTGGAGTACAGGACGTCACGCAGGAGGCGCGCGCCGACCTCCTCGCGCGAGTCGGCCGCGGTGTACTCGTAGGCGCGCCCGGCCTTGTTCCGGCGCACGTAGTCCTTGCCGTGCAGGTTGTCCAGCACGGTCATCACCGTGGTGTAGGCCAGCGGGCGGGACTGGTCCAACCGGGCGAGAACGTCGCGGACCCGCAGCGGCTTCTCCGCCGACCACAACACGTCCATCACCTTGGCTTCGAGTTCGCCGAGACCACGCATACCGTTGCACCCCTTCCGCCGCACCGATGATAGGCGCAGCTCAGCGGCTCTCATGGGCGACGTAGCCGGGGCCGCTGCCCTCGGTGCGGTCCGAGGGACCGTCTCCCGGCTCCGGCGGGAGCGGTGTGAGGAGCCTGGCCGCCGTGGCCGCCACCGGTACCTCCCAGTCCCCGTCGGCGACGACCTTCCCCGTGCGGACGTCGATCGCCGTCGACCGTCCGGCGCGGGTGCCGTATCCGGTGCCCTCGTGAGCCAGGGTGATCTCCAGGGAGCCGACACCACCGTCCTCACGCCAGAGCTGCTCGCCGCTGCCGAGGTCGAACGCGCGGGTGGTGCGGTACTGGTCGAGGCCCGAGACGACGACCGTTCCCGTGCTGGAGTCCACGGTCGTCCGTGCCTCCGGCGCCTCGCCCAGCGTGGCGATCAGCCGCCCGTGCCGGAGGTCGTGCAGGCTCGTCCGCTCGCCGCCGTCCGCGTGTGTCCAGCGCAGTGCGACGACGTCGCCGGTGGAGGCCGAGCCGGAGTCGAGCAGCTCCACCCGGCGCGGCCCGCCGTCCCAGTCCTGTGGGGCGGCCACGCTCCCGGAGTCCCACAACGTCTCCCCGGTGGCGGTGTCGACAGCCGTGACCGTGCTCCCGTCGCCGAACAGGCCGGTGCCGTGGTGCTCGTACACCGGGGCCGCGCCCTCGGCGGGCGGCTCGACCGGGGTGCCCGAGTGGGCCGCGAGCATCACGCGCTCGGACTGCTCGCCGCCGACGACCGACGGCGTGGCGTCGCCGAAGATCAGTCCGGGCCCGAGCATGGGCCCCGGCACCCGGGTGGGCCCCCACAACCGGCTGCCGTCGCGCACGTCGTAGGCCTGGGCCGACGTCCGGGTTGCGATCCTGCCCGCCCGGCTGTCGGCGTCGCTCGCGAGGACCACGGCCGCGGCCTGGTCGCCGACCCGCGTCGTGCCGTAGCCGACGCAGGCGGGGTTGGTGCGCACGCTCCACCGGGTGCTCCCGTCCCCGGCAACGCCGACGATCGACAGGTCCGCCTCGTCGTCGGCGGGAAAGACCAGGCCGACGAACATCTGCCCGCCGGTGCGCGGGACATCGTCGAACGGCGCCGTCCAGCGGGCCGGTGAGGTGTCGGGCCCGGGTGGGTCGGCGTCCGCCGGAGGAGGGGTGGCCGTCCGGGGCGTCCGGTCGACGACCGGCGTCGGCAGTGACCGCTCCGGCGCGGTCCCGGTTCCGCCGTCGCAGGCCGTCAGTGCGACCCCCGCCGCTACCGACGCTGCCGCGAGCAGTGCGAGCGTGCCCGTACCGCGATGCCGCATCGTTCCTCCCGCCATATCTACTAGGGCACATAGTAGACAGGGTGGCGGTCGGGTGGTTCAGGGTGCCGGTGTACCGGCGTTTTGTGGCGCGGTGCCCGCCGGGTCCTGGCGCAGGCCCAGTCGCAGGTGCTCGATGTGGTAGACGGCCTCGTCCAGCAGCATCGCGACGTGGCTGTCGTAGAGGCTGTACACGATGCTGCGACCCCGGCGGGTGCCGGTGACCAGGCCGAGGTTGCGCAGGAGCCGGAGCTGGTGCGACACGGCGGAGGTCTCCATGTCGACGTCGTCGGCCAGTTCGGTCACCGCGCACGCCCCCGCGCGCAGCCGGGTCAGGATCAGCAGTCGGCTGGGGGTGGCCAGTGCCTGCAGCGTCGTGGCCACCGTGGCGGCGTCCTCGGCGCTCAGGTGGGCCGGTGGCGCGTGCCCCGGCGGTTCGTGGCCCATGGCTGAAGTCTAGCGAGCGACAACAACTGAACAGGTCTTCAATTGTTCTGCTAACCTGCGCCGCATGAGCCCGAGCCACGGCCTCTCCCGGAACACGCTGTTCGGGGACCGCAACTACCGCCATCTCTTCGGCGCCCAGGTGATCGCCCTGTTCGGCACCGGACTCACCACGGTGGCCCTCGGCCTGCTGGCCTACGACCTGGCCGGTGCCGGTGCGGGGGCGGTGCTCGGCACCGCGCTGGCGATCAAAATGGTCGCCTATGTCGTGCTCGCGCCGGTGGTGGGTGCGGTCGCCGACCGGATACCGCGACGGGCGTGGCTGGTGGGCTCGGACGCGGTGCGGGCCTCGGTGGTGCTCGCCCTGCCGTTCGTGACGGAGATCTGGCAGGTGTACGTGCTGATCGCCGTGTTGCAGTCGGCGTCGGCCGCGTTCACACCGACCTTCCAGGCCGTGCTGCCGGACCTCCTTCCCGACGAGAGCCGCTACACGAGGGCGTTGTCGGCGTCGCAGCTCGCGTCGAGCATGGAGACCCTGCTCAGCCCGGTGCTGGCCGCCGTGGCACTCAGCGTGCTCAGCTTCCACTGGTTGTTCGTGGGCACCAGCGCCGGATTCGTCGTCTCGGCCGTGCTCGTGCTGACGGCACGGCTGCCCCGGGCTCGGCCGAGCACCCGGACGGGCCTGCGAGAACGCCTGGCAGCGGGAACGCGGATCTTCCTCGCGACTCCCCGCCTGCGTGGAGTGCTGGCGCTGAACCTCGCGGTCGCCGGGGCTGGTGCGGTGGTGGTGGTCAACACGGTCAACTACGTACGCGACGCGCTGGGCCGCTCGGAGGCGGACGTCGCGTGGCTGCTGGGCGCACACGGCGTGGGCACCATGCTCGTGGCGCTGACGTTGCCACGGGTCCTGGACCGGGTGCCGGAGCGGCAGGTCATGCTCACCGGAGCGGCGGCGCTGTGTGCCGGTGTGTGCTCGGCGGTCGCGTTGTCGACGGCGCAGACGGGTGAGTGGCGCTGGCCGGTCGCCGTCGTCGCCTGGATGGTGAGCGGCAGTGGCGCGGGGCTGGTGCTCACGCCGATCGGCAGGGTGTTGCGCCGCTGCGCCGACGAGGCCGACCGGCCCGCTCTGTTCGCCGCCCAGTTCTCCCTGTCCCACGCCTGCTGGCTGGTGAGCTACCCCGTCGCGGGCTGGCTCGTCACCGCGGCCGGATTCACGACGGGCTGGCTGGTGCTGGCGCTGCTCACCCTGGCCGGAGCCGTGGCCGCGACCCGCCTGTGGCCGCGACACGACCTCGTCGCGCACGACCCCGGCACCGAAAAGGGCATCGCGTTAGGGTCGTAGTCCCCGAGGGAGGTCCGCGGTGCTGGTGTTGCGTTCGATCGCGCTGTTCGTGCTGGCCGCGCTGGCGGAGATCGGCGGAGCCTGGCTCGTCTGGCAGGGCGTACGGGAACACCGGGGCTGGATCTGGATCGGAGCCGGAGTGCTCGCCCTCGGTGCGTACGGGTTCGTGGCGACCTGGCAACCGGACCCGCACTTCGGCCGCATCCTCGCCGCCTATGGCGGGGTGTTCGTCGCCGGGTCGCTGGTGTGGGGCATGGTGCTGGACGGCTACCGGCCGGACCGGTTCGACGTGATCGGCGCGTTGCTGTGCCTCTCCGGGGTCGCGGTGATCATGTATGCCCCTCGTGGATGAGCGTGGCGAGCAACAGGTGTACTCGTACCTCCTCCACGAACGGCGCATGGGCCTCCACCGCGCGGGTGAGCGATTCGGTCAGCGCGGGGCGCCGGTCCGGAGCGGGCAGCAGGTCGGCCGACATGGCCGAGTAGACCCCGCCGACGAGCTGCTCCATGCTCAGCTCGTCGGTATAGGCCACCGTCCGGGTCCGCACGGTGAAGCCCGCGTCCGCCAGCGCCGTGCGATAGGCGCGGCGGCTCTTCTCGTCCGTGCCGCACCGGGCCGTGAGCGGGTGGCCGACCCACTCGGCCAGTGCGCCGTTGAGCGCCCGCGACCACGGTGTGTCCTGCTGCCACAGTGGAAGCCCGTTGGTCACCACGGCGACACCGCCACCGGGGCGCAACAACGGCGGGAGCCGGGCGAACAGTGTCTCGTGATCCATCCAGTGCAGTGCCTGCGCGATGGTGACGCAGGCCAGCCCGCCGTCGCCGACGGCGGCATGCAGCGCGGGCATGTCGGTGTCGCCACCCAGTAGCCACAGCGCGTTGGTGACGCCGTGTTCGCCGGCCTCGGCGCGGGCGCGGGCCAGCATGTCCGCTTCCGGATCGAGGCCGATCACCGCGCCGACCCGGCCCGAGAGCGCGAGGGTGAGTTGTCCGGTGCCGCAACCGACATCGGCCACGGTGTCGTCGGGGCCGAGCGCGAACGCGTCGACAAGTCGCCGCACGACGGCATCGGGATAGCCGCGCCGGTAGCGGTGGTAGAAGTCCACGACCTCACCACGGAATCCCTGGGACATGTCACCACCGTGGCCGACCGGTGTGTGCGGGGCCACCATTTTCGTGACCAGCGAACATGCGCGCCACGGCCGCTTCCCGTCCACCGGTGCGCGGGGCTAGGGTGATCCGCATGGACCGCGCCGAAGCCCAGCAACTCGCGTCGCGCGCTCACGCGGCGCTGGAGCCGTTGCACGCGTTCGTCTACTTCGCCCCGGAGGTCGAGCAGTCCTTCACGGCGGCGGGACTGGACAGTGCACGGGGGCGATACTTCGCGGGTCGGGCGGCACCGTTGGGTGCCGTGGGGGCCAGCGTGGTCACCGCGACCTTCTACAACTTCAACCACCGGCTCGTCGCGAGGCACATCCCGCACGCCTGGTCCGTTGTGGAGCCCGCCGAGCTGGTGAAACTGCGGTTCGCCGGGGCCGAGGCGGCACTGCGGCGTCTGCTCGGGGACGCGGCGGCCTCCGACGAGGTGACCGAACTCGCCGGGCTGGTCCGCGAGGCCGCGGAGGCGTGCTCGCCCGAAGGGCGCCCGCTGTTCGCCGGTCATGCCGACCTCGGCTGGCCCGACGGGCCGGTTGCCGCCCTCTGGCACGGTGCCACCCTGCTGCGGGAACACCGCGGGGACGGTCATATCGCGGCGCTGGTCGCCGAGGGGCTGCCCGGTCTGCAGGCGCTGGTCAGCCACATCGCGCAGGGCAACAGCTTCCGGGCCGAGGCCGCGAAGAAGCTGCGCGGCTGGACCGACGAGGACTGGGCAGGCGCCGAGCAGGCGTTGCGCGAGCGTGGTGTCCTCGGCGACGACGGCGGTCTCACCGACGAGGGCAGGGCGATGCGCGCGGCGCTGGAGGAGCGCACCGACCACGCCGCGGCCGGCCCCTACCGGGCCGTCGGCGCCGAGAAGTCGGCGAGGATCGCCGAACTCGCCAAGCCGCTGTCGCGCGCGGTGCGCAAGGCGGGCGCCTTCCCGAGGGAACTTTTCACGCAGCGATCCTGAGCGGGATGCCGCGAAGGCCACCCTCACTGCGTCTCACGCAGCGAAGGTGGCCTGCACTGCACCCGCCCACCGCGAGAATCGCCCGTTCGGATGAGGCTGGCGTGCGCCACGCGGGCGACGCCCAACGGTGGTGCGGACCACTTCGCGGAGTCTGTCGTGGCCCCCGCCCAGGGCATGGTTCACTGTCTTAGCGGTCACCGACCGAGGGACTCGTGGCACACACTGTGAGGGGGATCGGCGCGGATGAGTGAGTGTCGACACCGGGGGCGGCGCCCCGTCGGGTCGAACGCGCACCGTCACGACGGTCCCGCCGGACTGGGGGACGAACTCGTCCGAGTGTGTGAGATCACGCAGGGAGGCCGAGTGGATTGGTCGTGGCTTCGGGGCAGACCTTTGACCCCCACCAGTCATCACGCCATGATGTTGTTTGAACACGGCACGTGCTGGAAACCCGGCGCGGCGCACACCGGTGCGCAGCGCTCCACACCCCGGGCACTCGGGAGTACGCGATGACCACGATGACGCTTGCGACACTCGCGCAGGCCGAGCTCGACACGGGCAACGTCCGTAACTGGATTCTGGACAACATCATCCCGCTCGTGCTGCTCGCCGTCGCCCTGCTGTTGCTGTGGCTCGGCGGTGGGAAGGGAGACAACGCGGGCGTGATGCGCAGGCTCGCTGGCGTGGTGATCGCGCTCGCGATCGTCGGCCTCGCCGTGAGCGGGCTGGGCGTCGACGTCGGCGAGTGGCTGGCCAGCCTGTTCACGAGTTCGAGTTGACGTAGGGCTCGCGCGGTGCGCATCCGAACTGACGACGAGATCTACCGCGTCGACGCGGTGTGGCTCGGTCCGCCGAAGGCGACCTTCCCGTGGCGGGCCCGCTACGTGGCCTGGGGCGTCGGGATTCCGGTCTTCCTCGTGGTTCTCGGCGTGGAACGGCAGGTCGGAATCGGCTTCGGGTTCTTCTCGACGGCGTGGGCGTTCGTCATCACCATCGCGCTCACCCGCATCATCACGTCGAAGATCAGCCACGAACGGCCACTCGGCGCGGTGTTCACCATGTGGTGGCGCGAGCTGCACTCACCGCGCGAGCGCCGGACCGGAACGGGGGGTGCCGCGAGCGCGAGCAAGATCAGAGTGAACGCCCGGCGGCCCAGACCGCGAGAACGCCGGAGAGGGGCCCGGCGCGGCGCGGCGCCCCCACCCGTCCCGTATCCGCCAGACAACCCAGCACGAGCGCACCGTCGCCCTCCGGCGGCGGTCGGGAGGTAGTCGTTGTTCGGTCGTGGCCGTAGCCGGAAAGCCCAGTACCCGGCACCAGCGCAACAGGCCGAGGGCGGCCGTCAGGGCAAACGGCTGCCCGGCGAGCAGGCCATTCCCACCTACACTCCGTCGATCGCGGCGCGGTCCATCGACGGGCACCTCCTGCGCACCGGACACGAGGTCTACGCCTGGTACCGATTGGCGCCCCAGCGCTGGTCGTTCCGGTCGGACTCGCAGCGCCGGGACCTGGTCGCGGCGATCGCGGGCCAGTACGCCGATCTCCAGGGCCGCTGGATGCACCTGCGGGTGACCACGCGGCCGTATCCGATCCGCATGTGGGCCGAGGCGCACGTCCACAACGCCCACAACCGGCCGCCGGACTCCGCGGGGGCGTTGTCGTTCGACGACTATCTCGTCGGCGAGCAGCAGCAGTTGATGGGCCGTTCGATGGCGGAGAAAGAGGTCTACATCGGGGTTCAGGTCCAGACCCGTCGGGTGATGGACCGTGCGGTCGAGCGGGCTGCCCCGCTGCTGCGCAAGATCCTCCCCGAGGCGGTGGACGCCGAACTGGCCGCGCTGGACTCGGAGGTCGAGCACCTCGACCAGGTGATGGGCGCTCCAGGGCTGGAGGGCAGGCCGGTGGAGGCCGAGGAGATGTCCTGGCTGATGCACCGGTCGTGCTCGCTGGGCCTGCCCGCGCCGAGGAACCTGCCCGCGGTGCCGGGCGCCACCTGGGAGCCCGAGGATCTCGCGAGTTTCACCGACGCCGCCGACTTCCACAGCGATCCCTACGCGCCCACGGTCGCCGTGCGGGGGCGCACCGGCTCCAACGCCGGTATCGCCCGGCATGTCGCGGTGCTCACGGTCGGGCAGATGCACGGGCTGCAGATTCCCGAGGTCGACGACCCGTGGGTGCAGCACGCCGACCGGCTGCCGTCGGCGGTGGAGTGGTCGGCGCGCATCTACGTGCGCAGGCCGGAGGAGGTCGCGGGCGAGCTGCAACGGCAGATGAACAAGGTCCGTTCGCAGGTCAAGCACTACACCGACGAGCACGACCTCGAACCGCCCCAGTCGCTGGCCCGCCAGGCGTCGCGGGTGCTGGAGATCGACGACGAGATGACGTCGGGCTTCACGGCGCTGGCCACGCGCGTGCGCTCGTGGTGGCGGCTGGCGGTGTCCGCGCCGACGGAGCGGGAGGCGCTGCGCCTGGCGCAGCAACTGCTGGACCTGTACAAACCCAAGGTCGCCATCGAGCACCCGGAGGCGCAGTACGCGCTGGCACGGGAGTTCATCCCGGGTGAGGCACTGTCGTCCGGTGCGTACCTGCGCCGGGGGTCGGTGGTCTGGGCCGCCTCGGCCGTGCCCACGGCGACGGCGGAGGTCGGCGACCGGCGCGGCATCCTGCTGGGGGAGACCTGCACGGCCACCCGCAGGCCGGTCGCGTGGGACCCGTGGATGGCCCAGGAGATCCGCGACGGCTCGGGGCTGACCGCGATGGTCGCCGGTCTCGGTGGCGGCAAGTCGTTCCTCGGTGGCGGCATCGTCTACAAGACACTCCGTGCGGGCGCGCACTGGACGATCCTCGACCCGTCGGGGCCGCTGTCGCGGTTGTGCGAGCTGCCGGAGATCCGCCCCTACGCACGGCCGATCAACCTGCTCAACGCCCAGCCGGGCATCCTCAACCCGTATCGCGTGGTGGCCGAACCGCAGCTCGAACACTTCCTCGACGAGGAGGACCCCGAGCGGGCATGGCGCAGGGAACGCGCGCTCGCGGGAGCGACCCGGCGGCGGTTGGTGCTCGACGTGCTCACCGGCGTGCTGCCCTACGAGGTGGCGCGTATGCCGCAGACCCGCATCGTGCTGTTGCGCGCGGTGCGGCGCGTGGGTGGCCGCTACGACGCCGACCCGGGCCAGGTGATCGACGCACTGCGCGGTGACTCCAGCGAGCACCACGAGCACGCCGTCGTGGTCGCGGACTTCCTCGACGAGTTGCGCGAACGCATGTCGCTGCTCATCCCGGAGGCCGACGCCGACCCCTACTCCGACACCCGCGACGACCGGCTCACCGTGCTGACGATGGCCGGGCTGACACTGCCGAAGGAGAGCGTGGGCCGGGAGCACTGGACCGACGCCGAGGCACTGGGCGTCGAGATGCTCAACCTGGCGGCGTGGCTGACGCAGCGCTCCGTGTACGAGAAGCCGAAGGAGCTGCGCAAGGGCGTCTGGATCGACGAGGCGTTCTTCCTCTCCGAGGTACCCACGGGCCGGGTGCTGATGAACCGCTTCGCCCGCGACTCCCGCAAGTGGAACGTCCGCGTGCTGCTGTCGTCGCAGATCCCCGCCGACTTCCTCCGTATGCAGGGTTTCGTGGCCCTGCTCGACTCGGTGTTCGTCGGCAGGCTGGACGACGACGACACCCAGGCCGACGCGCTGCGCCTGCTGAAGGTGCCGGTGGGGGTGGGCTACGAGCAGGTGGTGTCGGCCCTCGGCCGCAGGCCGGGTTCGCGGCGGGACGTGGAGCGCGACACCGACCCGAGACAGTTCATCTTCGCCGACGGCGCGGGCGGTGTGGAACGCATCAGGGTGGACTTCTCCGGGCCGCACCTCGACCACCTCAGGGGCGTGCTCGACACCACGCCGGGGTCGGTGTCCGCTCCCGCCGCGGCACCGCGGACAGGCCCCGCCACGAAGTCCGACCCCGACACGGACCCCCATACGGACACCGACAGGGCCGACGAGGCCGGTAACTCCGCGCCGGGTGTGGCGCAGCCGCCGGAGGACGTCATCGACGAGGACCTGGAGCGTGCGGCGGAGCTGGAGGTCGGACTCACCGAGGGCGACGTGCTGGCCGATCCGCCACCCGGCACGGAAGACCGGGGCGCTCCCGGCGGCGACACGGGCGGCGACACGGGCGGTGACATGGGAGACGGCGCCGAGACGCGGCCGGAGGAACGGCAGCACGCGGGAGCGGGCAAGGGCACCGGCAGGGGCGCCGTATGAACACGATCATGACGGTGCTGGCCGTGGTCTGCTGCGCTGCGGCGTGGCGGGCGGTGCGGGCGCGTCGTCGCGGCGAGCGCGCTGCCCCCGGTGGACGCCGGACGCCCGCGCTGGCCCTGGTCGTGGCCGTGCTCGGCCTGCAACTCACGCTCACCGCCCCCGCGTCGGCGCAGGACAGCGGCTGCGAGGTGCCGAACCCGGAACGGCCCGGCGCGGGCATGGTCGGTGCCATCGACCCACCGTCGGCCAACGGTGAGGCGGGCAGCGCCTATCTCGAACACAGCTACGCCGGCATGGTGTGGCACGTCTACGACTGCGACAACGGCGCGCTCGGTCTCGGCTCTCCCGAGTCCACGATCGACACCTGGGCCGGGAACCAGCTGTTCAACCTCGGAAAGAACATCGTCGGGGCCACGAACTCGCTGCACTACACCGTGCTCGAGGGCGGGCTGCTCAACCCGATCTACAACGCCGTCTCCGAGGGCGCCGAGACGGTCTACGACAACATCTACACCCAGCTGTTCGGGCTGTTCGCGCTGCTGCTGGCCATCCTGCTGTTCCGCAACATCTGGCGCGGCGACCTCGCCACGGTGAGCAAACGCGCCCTGTTCGCCCTGGGCGGGGTGTGGCTCGCGGCGTCCTCGATGGCCCTGCTGCGCTACTACGACGACATCGACAACGCGATCGTGCAGACCACCACGAACATCCAGGCCGGGTTCGTGGACGAGAGCGAGGACCGGGTCCTGCGTCACGTGCTGCCGACCGATCTGCACACCGAGGTGGTCTACAAGAACTGGCTGCGCGGTGAGTTCGGCGCGCCCGACTCGCCGGAGGCCGAGGAGCACGGCAGGGCGCTGCTCGACGCGCAGTCGTTCACCTGGGAGGAGATGCGCGCGGGCGACGACGCCGACGAGGCGCTGATCGAGGAGAAGAAGTCCGAGTTCCGCGCCATCGCCAATGACCTCGGCCCCGCCACCGGGTACTTCACCGGTGAGGACGGCAGCAGGACCGGGACGGGTTTCCTCGCGTTCATCCAGAGTCTCTGTTACGCGCTGTTCCAGCTGTTCGCCAAGGCCGCCGTGCTGCTCGCGCAGATCCTGGTGCGGTTGTTCACGCTCACCGCGCCGCTCATCGGGCTCGTCGCCATCCTGCACCACGACATCCTGCGCCGGGTGGGCAAGGTCGTCGGCACGGTGGCGTTCAACCTGCTGGTGCTGTCGGTCCTGGCCGGTGTGCAGGCCCTGTTGCTGCGGGCGATCTTCACGGCGGGCAGTTCGCTGTCCATGCTGACGCAGCTCGTGGTCGCCGGGTTGATCACCGTCCTGCTGTTCATGGTGGGCAAACCGGGCAAACGGCTGTGGCAGATGGTGGAGATGTCGGTCGGCATGGTCGGTGCCGCCGTACCCAGTCCTCGCGGCGGGCTGCTCTCCCGGTTCCGGCGGGGCGGCGACCAGCCGAGTCCGCAGGACGAGTTCTGGAAGACCGTCGCGGAGGACGACCGCGACGAGGGCGGGGCCGCCACCCGGGGCACGGGCGGCGTGCTCTCCGGAGGCCGCAACCGTCCTGAAGCGACGGTGACGGCCACGGCCGAGCGGCTCGACACCCGCTCGGGCGCCGGGGCGCACCCAGCGACGGTGTGGGCCGGAGGCGGCGGTCGCGCGGCGTTGCCCTCGGCGGGCAGCGCGGAGTCCGGCGTCTTCGGCGGATACCCGCCGAGCCGGTCGCCGGGTGACTACCTGAAACAGCGGGATCCGATGGCGGCGTACTCGGGCGGCCGCAGGATGACTTCCCCGGCGGTGAGTGAGCACGGCTGGGACCGGGCCGACGACGTCGATCCCGTTGTGGTCCCGTCGCGGCTCGCCTCGACGGGTGTTTCGGCGTCGGCGCCGTCACCGGCGTCACCACAGCCGGCACCGGAGCGTGCCGCCGTGCCGCAACCACGGCGGGTGGAGCACGAGATGGTGGCGGGCAAACCCGTCTTCGTGCTGTACCGGCCGTCGCGCGGCCTTGAGGTCCGGGACGACGGCCGCGACACCGACCGCGTGGTCCGGTAGGGGGTCGTCGACATGCCCATCCGCACCAACCGGGGCCGGGCCGCGGTGTACCGGCGCCTCTGGGGCTTTCCCATGCGGTCGCCCTCGCACCTCGTGGGCACGGTCATCCTGGTCGCCGCCGTCCTGATCGCCGCGGGGATGCTCGTGCCGAGACTCGTCGGAGACAGCGCCGGCGGTGGCGCGGGCCCGGTCACCCCGGGCGCCGCGGGAGCGTCGTCGGACGAGGCGTCACCGGAGACCGATGGCGGGCCGTCGGCCACGCTGGACCGGGAGGCGCTGCCGACGCGGTTGTCCGAACCACTGGCAACGCCGTCGGAGACCGAACCCGCTCCCGAGGCACTGCGCAGGGCACGGGAATGGGCCGAGGCATGGGTGACGCGGCCCGCGGACGGGTCGGCGGAGACGTGGCTCGACGGGCTGCGCCCCCTGACCACCCCGGAGTTCTGGCCCCAGCTGCGCAGCGTGGAGCCCGACAACATCACGGCCACGGAGGTCGTGGGGGAGCCCGAGGCACGGCAGGCCCATCCCAAGTCGGTGGAGGTCGAGCTCACCACCGACGGACCCGGGCTGCTCGTCACCGTCGTCGACACCGACACCGGGTGGCGCGTGTCCGACTACACCGAGACGGAGGAGTGAGGCGCCGTGCGAGCCGGGCTGCTGATCGGTTTCGTCGCCGCCGCCACCATGACCGTGCTGGTGGCGGCCGGTGCGGTTCTGGTCATCGACAGCCAGCGCCAGCACGCCCACGCCACACCGGTGAGCTGCAACGCCGCACTGGGCCCGACCCAGCCCGGCCAGCAGGGGCGGGGCGCCACCGACGCGGGCAACCTCGCGGGCGAGCAGCTCGACACGGTGTCGCGCATCATCTCGATCGGCCAGGAACGCGACCTCTCGCCGAGGGCGTGGCAGATCGCCATCCAGGCCGGCATGACCGAGTCGGGCCTGCGCAGCCTCGACTACGGTGACCGCGACTCGCTCGGCATCTTCCAGATGCGGCCGTCGATGGGGTGGGGCACGCCCGCGCAGGTCACCGACCCGACCTACGCCATCAACAAGTTCTACGACGTTCTGGAGGCCATCCCCGGCTGGGAGAGCCTGCGGCCCGGCGACGCGGCGCAGGCCGTGGAGCGTTCGGCGTTTCCGGACCGCTACCACGAGTGGGAGCCGATGGCGGTCTACCTGGTGGAGACCATGGGCGAGGTGCCCGACGCCACGGGCTGCGGCCCCGGCATGGGCTCGGCACTGCCACCCAACGAGCAGGCGGGCCAGGCCATCGACTTCGCGTTGGAGGAGCGGGGCAAGCCGTACGTGTGGGGCGCGGTGGGCCCGGATTCCTACGACTGTTCGGGGCTCATGTTGCGTGCCTACGAGTCGGCGGGCATCACCCTGCCGCGCGTGTCACGCGACCAGTACCAGGCGGGCGCGATGCTGCCGGTGGAGCAGGCGCAGCCGGGCGATCTCGTGTTCTGGGCCTACGACTCGGCCGACCCGGCGACCATCCACCACGTGGCCCTGTACATCGGGGACGGCACCATCGTGGAGGCGCAGCAGTCCGGGGTGCCCGTACACACGCGGGCGATCTCGTGGGACGAGGCCGGTCTCGTGCCGCAAGCGGTGCGGCCGGGAGTGTGAGGAGGAGGCCCGTGGCCAAGAAGTGGGGCAGGCGCAGCAGGGCGAAGAGCCCGGTCGTGGTGCCGCAGGCGTTCGACGTCGAGTCCGCGTTCCCGCCCGCGGCGTCGCGCCAGGGACGGGGGCGGGCGCCGGTGTCGAGCACACCGCTGGCCGACCAGCTCGGCGGTGACGCGCCGGGAGTCAGCGAACACTACGTCGTGCTGCCGCGCTCGCTGGCCGAGGACATGCCGTTGCCGTGGCAGCAGCAGCTCGCGTCCCTGCTCGGCCAGTTTCACGACACCCACCGGGGGTTGTCGTGGCCGACCTACCGCGTGGTGCCGTCCCGGCCGGAACGTCTCGTCGACCTCGACGAGGAACAGCTCGCCGAAGCGGGCTACCTCGTCGAGCTGGACGCCGACGGTGAGCTGGTCTACCGCGACCGCACCGGCCGCCGCGTGACCGACCCGGAGGCCACGGTCGCGCTGGTGCCGTGTCTCGACCCGATCGCGGCGCGACGCGAGGCGGCGAGCCCGGCCGGCTCACCCGAACCCGCCGACCCGGCGCCCCGGGGGCGTGCCCGGCCGGGCGCGGCGCCCATGAACATCGGACCGCAGCCGGTGTGGCGCACCACGCCAACGACCAACACGGCCACCACGGCGCAGTCCCGCCCCGCCGCGCCGCCGCCCGCGCCTCCCGCACAGCCCACACAGCCCACGGCACCGTCACCGGCCACGCCGACGCCGCGGGAGCCGGGCGCGGGAGCGGGACAGCGCGACTGGTTCGAGCTGGCCGACGGCGCCGACCCCGCCGCGCGGGCGGCTGGTTCGGCGCCGCCGAACCCGGATTCGGCGACGGAGCAGGCCACCGAGTCGCCCGCGCCGGAGTTCGGGCCGACCGGCGACGAATCCACCGAGATTCCGTACCGCTACCGGCACTGAGAGCGACGTACGCTGACGGGTATGGCAGCCAAGAGCAACGACCCGAACCCGCCGTCCGGCTGGTGGTACAACACACGCACCGGCGAGGTGGAGCACGGTGAGCTGTCGCGGGCCATCGACCTGATGGGTCCGTACCCGGACGAGGCCACCGCACGGAATGCCCTGGAGATCGCCCGCGAGCGCACGCGACGCGCCGACCGCCGGGAGGCCGAGTGGGAGGGCGAGGACGTTGACGAGCTCTGACGAGCTGTGACGGGCTCTGACGAGCGCTGACGAGCTCTGAGGCGGGCACACCGGCGCCCGGCGGGGTTAGTGTCGAGGTGTGGCTCTGGTGGCGCACGGCCAGGGCGCCGGCGACTTCGCCTCGCTGCGCGCCGAGTTCGCCCTGCCGGAGTCGTTCCCCCCGGACGCGCTCGCGGAGGCGGAGGTCGTCGCGGGTGATCCGCTGACCTGCCCTGGGCGGCGCCGCGATGCCACCGAGCTGCCGCTCGTGACCGTCGATCCTCCCGGAGCGAAGGATCTGGACCAGGCCATGCTGCTGGCGCGGCGGGGTCGCCGTGGCTACCGCGTGTACTACGCGATCGCGGACCTGGCCGCGTTCGTCCCGGTGGGTGGGCGACTCGACGCCGAGGCCCGGCGCCGGGGGCAGACGCTCTACCTGCCCGACGGCAACGTGGGGCTGCATCCACCGATCCTGGCCGAACACGCGGCCAGCCTGCTGCCGGGCGTGGTGCGCCCGGCAGTGTTGTGGACGATCGATCTCGATTCGGCGGGCGAGGTCACCGCCGTGCGGGTCGGCCGGGCCTGGGTGCGGTCGGTGCGCAGGCTCGACCACGACTCGGTGGCCGCGGCACTGGCCGACGGCACGGCACACCCGTCGGTCTCGCTGTTGCCGGAGCTGGGCAGGCTGCGCCGGGAGCACGCGGCCGGGCGGGGCGCGGTCGAGCCGCAGGTACCGGAGCAGCGCGTCCGCCAGGGCCCGGACGGGGACTGGGCGCTCACCCGCAGGCCCAGGCACGCGGTGGAGGAGTGGAACGCCGAGATCTCGCTGCTGACCGGTATGGCCGCCGCCCAGCTCATGATCGGTGCGGGTGTGGGGGTGCTGCGCACCGTCCCCGAGGCGGGGGCGGACGCGGTGAACTGGCTGCGGCGATCGGCCAGGGCGCTCGGTGTCGACTGGCCCCACTCGGCGGGAGTCGCCGAGGTGCTGGCCGGGCTCGACCCCGCCGACCCCGCCTCGCTGGCGTTGCACGCGGGAACCGTGCGGCTGCTGCGAGGGGCGGGTTACACGGCGTTCGACGGCGACCTGCCCGGCGAGGTGGGACACGCGGGCATCGGCAGCCCGTACACCCACGTCACGGCCCCGATCCGCCGGCTGGTGGATCGCTTCGCCTGCGAGGTGTGTCTCGCCGTGGCCGACGGCAGACCGGTCCCGGAGTGGGTGCGCGTGGCGCTTCCCGAACTGCCCCGCCTGATGGGGGTGTCGGACTCGGTCGCCGCGCGGGTGGAGAAGGCGTGTCTGGACCAGGTGGGGACCTGGGTGCTCGCGGGGCGGGTGGGCGGCACGTTCGGTGCCGTGGTGCTGCGGGGCGAGGGCCCGGGCGGCGGTGCGGCGGAGGTGTTCGTCGACGACCCGCCGATGCTGACCCGCTGCTCCGGGGTCACCGCGCCCGAGGGCAGCAGGATCACCGTGCGGCTCACCCGAGTGGACGGACCCGAGCGGAAGGTGTGGTTTGAGCAGGCGTGAGAGTGAGCCCGCCGACGAGCGGAGCCGGGGCTGGACCGACGAGGAACGCGCGCTGCGCGAGCGGGTGCTCGGCGGGCACGGCGTGGTGGTCAACGTCCGCCGGTCCGGCCCGCACCGCCACCTGGTGCCGTGGCTGGTGGAGCACGACCTGCTGACGTACGTGGGGCACCGGGGCAACCGGCACGGATGGCCGGAGTCCGACTTCGCCAACCCGTTCGTCGCGGAGGCGAAGCGGGACCGGGAGGAGATGGTGCGCCACTACCGGCGTTACCTGCGTGAGCGACCCGAGCTGCTGCGCAGACTGGACGGGGGAGAGCTGCGCGGTCGCGCGCTCGGCTGCTGGTGCGCCCCGCAGCCGTGTCACGCGGACGTTCTGGTGGAGTACACGGCATGAGAGACGATCTGGGTGCCGACGTCACCCTGCCGCGCGCTCCGCGCCGGGTGGTGTCGCTGGTGCCGTCGCTGACGGAGGCCGTGGCCACCACCGTGCCGGACGTGCTGGTGGGGGCCACCGACTACTGCTCGCATCCCGGTGACCTCGCCGTGGCCAGGGTCGGCGGTTCGAAGTACCCGACGGTGGACGCCGTGCTCGACTGCGCGCCGGAGCTGGTGCTGGCCAACTCGGAGGAGAACCGGCCCGAGGACGTGCGGCGGCTCCGGGAGGCGGGAGTGGCCGTGTGGGTCACGGCGGCGCCCGCCACGGTGCCGAAGGCGCTGGCGTCGCTGCGAGCGTTGTTCACCCGCGCGTTCGACGCGGGCGTGCCCGGCTGGCTCGCCGAGGCCGAGCGGGAATGGCGGGAGCCCGCGCCGGTGACGACCCGCGCGGTGGTGCCCGTGTGGCGCAAGCCGTGGGTGGTGCTGGGGCGCGACACCTTCGGCGGCGACGTGCTGCGCAGGCTCGGGATCGGCAATGCCTACGACGGCCACGACGACCGTTACCCCCGCCCGCCGCTGGCCGAACTGCGCTCGCGCTTCGCCGAAGGGGACGCCGAGCTGCTGGTGCTGCCGGACGAGCCCTACCTGTTCACCGACGACGACGGTCCCGGCCACTTCCCCGGGGTGCCCTACGCGCTGGTGTCCGGGCGCTTGCTCACGTGGTACGGCCCGTCACTCGCGGGGGCGCGACGGGAGCTGGCGGCGGCCCTCACGCCGGTGACCCGGTGACTCCGGTGACCTCGTCGCCGAGCGCGTCCGTGGCCCGGCGCAGCGCGGCCAGCATGCCGGGGTCGGTCACCGCGTGCCCCGCGCCCTCCAGCATGGTCAGCGTCGAGTCCGGCCACGCCCGGTGCAGCTCGAACGCCGTGACGGGAGGGCACACGAGGTCGTAGCGGCCCTGCACGATGTGGCCGGGGATACCGGCGAGCCGGTGTGCGTCGCGCACCAGCTGACCCTCGTCCAGCCATGCCCGGTGGCTGAAGTAGTGCAGCGCGATCCGCGCGAACGGCACCGCGAAGGCCGGTGCGCTGTACCCGCGCAGGTAGCCGTCCTGCGGGACGACGGACACGACCGCGCCCTCCCACGCGCTCCACGCCACGGCCGCGCGCTCGGCCGCGGCCCGGTCGGGGCCCTCGACCAGCTCCCGGTAGGCCGCGAGCGGGTCGTCCCGCCCGGACGGGGGCACGACGTCCACGTAGTGCCGCCACTGTTCGGGAAACAGGTGGCCCGCCCCGCCCCGGTACAGCCAGTCCAGCTCCGTGGACCGCGCGGTGAACACCCCGCGCAGCACGAGCCCGCTGACCCGCTCGCGATGCGTCTCGGCGTAGGCCAGCGCCAGCGTGGCCCCCCAGGAACCACCGAGCACCAGCCACCGGTCGATGCCCAGGTGCTCGCGCAGCAACTCCATGTCGGCCACCAGATGCCACGTCGTGTTCACCGACAGATCGGCAGCGGGGTCGCCGACGTGTGGCGTGCTGCGGCCGGAACCGCGCTGGTCGAACTGCACGACGCGGTAGCGGGCGGGGTCGAAGTGCCGCCGGGTCAGGGGATCACTGCCGCTGCCGGGCCCGCCGTGCAGCACGACGGCCGGCCTGCCCTCGGGGTTGCCGCTGACCTCCCAGTACACCCGGTTGCCGTCTCCGACCTCCAGCATTCCCCGCGCGTGCGGTGAGATCGCCGGATACAGCTCCGGTTCCGTCTGCGTTGCCTCCGGCATCGGCTCGGCACCCTCCTGGACTCGCACGGACACGGACACACGGACAGGACCAGGCACCGGACGTGGCGCCTGGTCCTGTCCGAGGATTCTGTCAGTGGAAGGTGTGCTCGGGAGCGGGGAACGTGCCACCGCGGACGTCGTCGGCGAACGCCTTCGCCGCCGTGGTGAGCGTTCCGGCGAGGTCGGCGTACTGCTTGACGAACCTCGGCACCCTGCCGGGACGCAGCCCGGCCATGTCCTGCCAGACGAGCACCTGCGCGTCGCAGTCCGGTCCCGCGCCGATGCCGACGGTCGGCACGTGCAGCTCGTGGGTGATCTGCTTGGCGATCTCGGCGGGCACCATCTCCATCACCACCGCGAACGCGCCGGCGTCCTGCAGGGCGAGCGCGTCGGCGATCAGCGCGTCCCCCGAGGCGCCGCGCCCCTGCACCCGGTAGCCGCCGAGGTTGTGCTCACTCTGCGGCGTGAACCCGATGTGGCCCATCACCGGGACCCCGGCCCCCGTGACCGCCTCCACGTGGGGCGCGAGACGCCTGCCGCCCTCCAGCTTCACGGCGTGCGCGCGGCCCTCCTTCATGAACCGGGCCGACGTGGTCACCGCCTGTTCGACCGAGGCCTGGTAGGAGCCGAACGGCAGGTCGGCCACCACGAGCGAGGTCGTGACCGAGCGCGTCACCGCACGAACGAGTGGCAGCATCTCCTCCACGGTGACCGGCAGCGAGGACTCGTAGCCGTAGACCGTGTTGGCCGCCGAGTCGCCCACCAGCAGCACGGGAATGCCCGCGTCGTCGAACAGGCGGGCGGAGTAGGTGTCGTAGGCGGTGAGCATCGGCCAGGGCTCGCCCCGCTGCTTCAGCTCCCGCAGGTGGTGGATGCGCACCCGCTTGCGGGTGGACGGGCCCGGGGAGCTGCCTGGTCCCGTTCCGTACGGTGCCGGGCTCTCGGGCGTCCCCGCCGGGCCTGCGGTGGTGCCGGTGTCGTGAGACATCGCTGTCGACCGTCCTTCCCTCGAGGCCGCGGCGCGGTCCCCGGGTCGTGGATCGTGGGCAATTCCCAGCGTCCCACCAGGGAGAATGCTGCCCAAGGGTGCTGCGACGAGGTTCACAGCCCTGGCCGTACCCGCCATGCCGGACGCCGAGAGTCACCAGTTGCCTACCACGACAGCGTGACGGCGTGGTAAGTAACTCGCCATGCTGTCGGGCCTGCACCCCGCCGCGCCGCCGCTGTCAGCGGTGCGCAGGCTCACCGCTGCGCTGCTGCTCGTCGGAGCGGTGGCTCACCTGGGTTTCCTGGCGCAGCTCGTCGTGGACACCGCGCTGTCGCCGTGGCACACGCTGCCGTCGCAGCTCGCCGCGGTCGGCCAGCCGTCCGGGGTGGTCTTCCGCGTCGCCGACGGCATCGCCGGTGGCGCCTTCGTGCTGGCGAGCCCTCCGCTGTTGCGGCTCGCACCGGTCCACTGGCTCGGCAGGCTCACCGTGGGCCTGGTGTTCGCCTTCGGCGTGATCCTGCTGCTGCGCGCGGCGGTGCCCACGGAGTGCGTGCCCGCCCCGCCCGGGCTGTGCGGCGAACCGACGGGCCTCAGCCGGACGGTGGGGCTGAGCGTGGGCCTGCAGTACCTCGTGGGGCCCGCGGTCGTGACCGCGTGGTGGCACAGCCGGTGGCGGATCGCGGCGGGCTCGGTGCTGCTGGTGCAGTTCACCGCGCTGACGGTGGTGGCCTCCGCCGGGATGACCGACGGGCAGTTCCTGGGACTCGCCGTGCGGGTCCAGGCCGTGGGCGCCTCCGTCCTGTTCGTCCTGGGCGCCGCCTACGTGCTCACCATGGGCGCGGTGCGCCCGCCCGCGCGGCAGCGCCCGCCCCGCGAGAGGTCGGCCTCGTGCCCGGGATGATCGGCCCGGTGGCCGACGAGCGGGAGGGCCTGCTCGACTATCTCGCTCAGCAGCGTTACGTCCTGTGCCTGACGACCTACGGGCTGACCGAACAGCAGATCAGGGCCACACCCACGGCCAGCGCGCTCTGCCTCGGCGGCATCCTCAAGCACGTCAGCCGCACCGAGCGTGCGTGGCTGGACGTCGTCGCGGGGCTGCCGCCCACCGACCCCGGTGCCGACCTGTGGGTCGCTCCCTGGGAGACGCTGGCCGACCTCGTCGAGGAGTACGAGTCGGTGGCCAACCGCACGGAGGAGATCGTCGCCGGTCTCGGCGACCTCGGCGCCGCGGTCCCGGTGCCCCGGGACGTGCCGTGGTTTCCCGACGACGTGCCTGCCTGGTCGGTGCGCTGGGTCCTGCTCCATCTCATCGAGGAGACGGCCCGCCACGCCGGGCACGCGGACATCATCCGGGAATCCCTCGACGGCGCCACCGCGTTCGCCCTGATGGCAGCGGCCGAGCAGTGGCCGGACACCCCGTGGCTCACGCCGTGGCGGCCCCCGAACTGAGCGCGGCCGGCTCAGAGCTCGAACAGCCCCGGTTGCTCCGCTCGCGCCCGTTCCAGCGCGAGCAGGCGCTGCTTCGTGGCCACCCCGCCCGGCGCGGAGAAGCCGCCCAGCCCACCGTTCGCGGCGAGCACGCGGTGACACGGCACGATCGGCGCGAACCGGTTGGCGCCCAGCGCCCGCCCGACCGCCCTGGCCGCGCCCGGCTCGCCGAGCCGCGCGGCGACCTCGCCGTAGGTCACCGTGCGCCCTGCCGGGACGGCCAGCACCACTTCGTAGACCCGCCGGGGGAACGCCGGTACCGCCGCGAGGTCCAGCGGTACCGCCGAGAGATCCACCGGCTCGCCGCGAAACAGCGCCGCCACCCGCTCGATCATCGAGGCCACCTCCGCCGGAGGGTCGTCCTCCACCGCGCCGGGCAGGTCGGTCGCGAACGTCGCGCGCACCCGCTCGGCGTCGCGCTCGGGCAGCAGGCTGCGCACGACCACCGCCGTGGCGGACGGTGCGGGTCGCCACGCGAGGCCACCCGCGCCCAGCGCGGTGCCGAACACCGTGAAGCGCACCGTCATCGGATCAGTGCACCTCGCGCCAGGCGTTGGTCATGGGCAGCCGCCGGTCCCGGCCGAAAGCCTTGAACGTGATCTTGGTGCCCGGCGGGTACTGCCTGCGCTTGTACTCGGCACGATCCACCAGCCGGACCACGCGGTCCACCGTCTCGGCCTCGAAGCCCGCCGCCAGCAGGTCGGAAAAGCCCCGGTCGCCCTCCACGTAGTCGTCCAGGATGTCGTCGAGCAGGGCGTAGTCGGGCAGCGAGTCGGTGTCCAGCTGGCCGGGCCGCAACTCGGCCGACGGCGGTTTCGTGATCGAGTTCGGCGGGATCGGCGGTGTCTCGCCGCGCTTCTCGGCGTCCGCGTTGCGCCAGCGGGCCAGCTCCCACACGTGGGTCTTGAACACGTCCTTGATCGGGGCGAAGCCGCCGACGGCGTCGCCGTAGATCGTCGAGTAGCCCACGGCCAGCTCGGTCTTGTTCCCCGTGGCCAGTACGAGGTGCCCCTCCTGGTTCGACAGCGCCATGAGCAGCATCCCCCGGACCCGGGCCTGGATGTTCTCCTCCGCGAGCCCCTGGAGCCCGAGCTGGCCGACGTAGGTCTCCACCATCGTCTCGACCGGCTCCACCCGGAAGTGACACCCGAGCCTGCGGGCCAGGTCGGCGGCGTCCGAGCGCGAGTGCTCGGACGAGTACCGGGAGGGCATCGACACGCCGTGAACCGCGTCGCCGCCGAGCGCGTCCGCGGCGAGCGCGGCCGTCACCGCCGAGTCGATGCCGCCCGAGAAGCCCAGGATCACCGAGCCGAAGCCGTTCTTGCGGGCGTAGTCGCGCAGGCCCACCACCAGCGCCGACCACACCTCCGCCTGATCGGGCAGGGGCTCGGCCACCGAGAGCTGCCGGGGTTCGCCCTCCGGCCGCGCCGGGGTGCCGCCCAGCACCCGCCTGCGTACCAGGAACCCGGCCACGCCCCGCTCGTCGAGCGGCCGGTCCCGTTCGGGCAGGTCCACGTCCACGACCATCAGGTGCTCGGTGAACTGCGGAGCCCGCGCCAGCAGCGTGCCGTCGGCGTCCACCACGATCGAGTCCCCGTCGAAGACCAGATCGTCCTGCCCGCCCACCTGGTTCGTGTAGACGACGGGCGCGCCCGCCTCGGCGGCCCGCCGCGCGACCAACGGCAGCCGCACGTCGTCCTTCGCGCGCTCGTACGGCGAGGCGTTGGGCGAGAGCACCAGATCGACACCGGCCTCACCCAGGGCGGTGACGGGTCCACCCTCCTGCCACAGGTCCTCGCAGATCACCATGCCCAGGTCGGCGCCGTGCAGCCGCAGCACGGTCAGCGTGTCGCCGGGCTTGAAGTAGCGGCGCTCGTCGAAGACCCCGTAGTTCGGCAGGTGGTGCTTGTCCTGCGTCGCGACCACCTCGCCGCGGTACAACGCGGCCACGGCGTTGCGCGGGCCCACCGCGTCGGCACCCAGGTACCCGACGAGCACGCAGACGTCGCCGTGCCCGGCGTCGGCGAGATCCCTCGCGAGGTCGTCCACGGCGGCCCGCGACGCCGCCGCGAACGTGCCGCGCAGCGCCAGGTCCTCCACCGGATATCCCGTGAGCGTCATCTCCGGGAAGACGACGACGTGGGCTCCCTCGGCCGCGGCCTGCCGGGTGCGGTCCACGACGAGGGCCGCGTTGCCGGCCAGGTCCCCGACGGTGGTGTTGACCTGGGCCAGGGCGATGCGCAGTAGTGGCATGCCCCCATTCTCGCGCACCCGGTCAGGAACGCTTCTTGCGCAGCATCCCCCGCACCTTCTTGAGTGCCTGTTCGGCGTCGGAGTCGAACGGGTTGTCCTGCACCAGGTAGGTCCACGTCGACGTCGGCCTGCGCACCCCGGCCCTGGCCAGGTCCACGCCGTCGTCGGTGATCTCGGCCTCCAGCAGGGTCTTCGCCGAGCGCTTCTCCATCTCGTCGCGGATCTTGCGAAACGCCGGGATGGCCGTCCGGTGGAACTCGTCGAGCGGGGCCTCCTTCGCCAGCGCCCGCAGGTGGATGGTCTCCCGCACCTCGGTCAGGAACGCCAGGTGATCCGCCCACAGCTGGTCGAGGTGGAACAGGACCACCTCGCGGCACACCTGGCCGAGCTTCTGCTCGCCGAGCGACTCGGCGAGCTCGGCGCACCGGTCGGGCTCGGCCTCCCGCAGCAGGGTGAGGGCCGTGTCGTGGCGCAGCACGTCGTCGCGGTAGCGCAGCAGTTCGGCACGCTGGTGCTCGATCAGCCGCGTGTACCGCCACGTGTTGCGGTGGATCTCCAGGTCGACGCCCTCGGCGACGCGCTGCGCGTGGTTGAGCTGCCGGTGGGCCGCCGCCTCGGTGATCTCTCCGGTGTCCTCGTCGGCGGCGATGCCCTCCGGGACGTCGGGTGCGTGCGCGAGCACCAGCTCGTCGCCGAGGCTGGCGAAGAACACCGAACTGCCCGGATCACCCTGCCTGCCGGCCCGGCCGCGCAGCTGGTCGTCGAGCCTGCTGCTGGGGTAGCGCGCCGTGCCGATGACGTGCAGCCCGCCCAGCTCGGCCACCCGCTCGGCGTCCTCGCCGTCGGCGCCACCGAGCCGGATGTCGGTGCCCCGGCCCGCCATCTGCGTCGACACCGTGATCACGGCGTGCGCGCCGGCCTGCGCGATCACCGCCGCCTCCTCGGCGTCGTTGCGGGCGTTGAGCACGATGCACGAGAGCCCGGACTTGCGCAGCTTCTCGGCGAGTTCCTCCGACTCCGCCACGTCCTGCGTGCCGACCAGGATCGGCCTGCCCGTCTCGTGGACCTCCCGGATCTCGTCGACGATCGCCCGCAGCTTGCGGGTGGGCGTGGTGAACACCCGATGGGGAAGATCCTCCCTGACGTTCGGCGTGTTCGGCGGGATCACGGCGACCTCGAGTTCGTAGAACTCCCGCAGCTGCTCCGCCACCGCCGCCGCCGTGCCCGTCATCCCGGCGACCCGGGGATACCGCGCCAGCAGGGCCTGTACGGTGATCGAGTCGAGGATCTCGCCGTGCTCCGACGGCGCGACCTGCTCCTTGGCCTCCACCGCGGCCTGCAACCCGTCGGGCCAGCGCTGCAACTCGGCGACCCTGCCCCGCGAGGCGTTGATGAGCCGGACCTTGCCGTCCCGTACCAGGTAGTCCACGTCGCGGGTCAGCAGCGCGTGGGCGTGCAGGGCCGCGTTGACACCGGCGAGGCGGTCGGAGCCGTCCTCGTCGTAGAGGTCGATGCCGCCGAGGGACTTCTCGACCACCGACGCCCCCGCCGCCGTGAGCCAGGCGTTGCGGCCGTCCGGGTCGGTCTCGTAGTGCAGGCCGACCCGCAGCCGCCGCACGATCTTGGCGACCTCCTCGTCGGCGACACCGGCGTCCACCGAGCCCGCCATGACCAGCGGAACCCGCGCCTCGTCCACCAGCACCGAGTCGGCCTCGTCCACGACGGCCACCTCGGGTTCGGGTTGCGTCAGCGCGTCCTCCGACGTGACCAGCCGGTCGCGCAGCACGTCGAACCCGATCTCGCTCACCGCGCCGTAGCAGACCTCGCTGTGGTAGGCGGTGCGCCGCTCGTCGGCGGTCAGCGCGGGCTCCACCCAGCCCACCGACACTCCGAGCAGGTCGTAGATGGGACGCATCCACTCCGCGTCACGGCGCGCCAGGTAGT
The DNA here is from genome assembly GCF_005862235.1 of Saccharomonospora piscinae. Classification (GTDB taxonomy): domain Bacteria; phylum Actinomycetota; class Actinomycetes; order Mycobacteriales; family Pseudonocardiaceae; genus Saccharomonospora; species Saccharomonospora piscinae. The sequence continues at coordinate 190,737 of NZ_VCEK01000007.1, forward strand.
CGTTCACCGAGATGACGTGAACCCGCTTGCCCCGCAGCGCGTAACCCGCGGCGGCGAGCGCTCCCGACAGGGTCTTGCCCTCACCGGTCGCCATCTGCACCACGTGCCCGGTCAGCAGGCCCATCGTGCCCAGCAGCTGCACGTCGAACGCCCGCTCACCCAGGCCGCGCCGCGCGGCCTCCCTGCCCAGCGCGCACATCTCCACCAGCAGGTCGTTGTCCAGCTCCCCGGCCTCCCGCACCGCGGCGGCGCGCTCGGTGAGTTCGGTGTCGGACAGCTTCTCGAGCTCCGGTTCCAGCGCGCCGACCCGGGGCAGCAGCGCCTCGTAGCGCTTCAGATCGACACTCGCGGTTCGGGACAGCAGCCGCTTGACCGTCGTCCCCACCCGGCTCCACAACGCCACCTGCTCGTCTCCCGTCCGTTTCGGCACGCCCGGCCACGCCACGCCCAACCTAGCCCTGGTTCTGTCCGGTTCCCACCGACAGTGGCACGATCACAGGCGTGCGCACCAGCAAACGCTACCTGCCACCGGCGGTGGGGTTACTCCTCCTTTCGTCGCTGATCGCCTGCTCGCCCGCCGAGGAGCAGCGGGAGGCGAGTGTGCCGGCGGGCCCGGTTCCGGAAGGGCTGGAGGGCTTCTACTCACAGCGCCTCGACTGGGGCGAGTGCGAGCCCTTCGCGAGCGACGCCATGTCCAGGCAGGCGTTCGCGGGCGAGGGACTGGAGTGTGCCCGGTTGTCGGTCCCGTTGTCCTACGACGACCCGGGCGGCACCACGATCTCGGTCGGGGTGCTGCGGAACCGGGCGAGCGACGAGGACGGGCGGATCGGCTCACTGGTGATGAACCCGGGCGGACCCGGAGCCTCCGGCATGGCCGCGGCGGCCCAGCTCTCCGGTTCGGTGGACGGTACCGAGCTGGGTGAGAAGTTCGACCTGGTCGGCTTCGACCCGCGTGGCATCGGAGCCAGCGAGCCGTCGATCGAGTGCCTCACCGACGCCGAGATGGACGCCGACCGCGCCGACACCAGCGCGATGGACGGCGTCGACGACGTCGCCGACGCCGAGGCGGACGCCAGGCAGTTCGCGAACCGGTGCGCGGAGCGCACCGAACACGGCGAACAGATGCTGGCCAACCTCGGCAGCAGGGACGTGGTGCGGGACATGGACGTGCTGCGCTCGGCGCTCGGCGACGAGAAGCTGTCCTACCTCGGCTACTCCTACGGCACCCGGATCGGCTACACCTACGCCGAGACGTTCCCCCGCAACGTGCGCGCGATGATCCTCGACGGCGCGGTCGATCCCGAGCAGGACATGCTCGACAGTCTCGTGGCGCAGGGCGAGGGCTTCGGCAACACGTTCGACAAGTTCGTCGAGTGGTGCGTGGCCCGGGAGGACTGCGCGCTGGGCACCGACGCGGCCACCGCCGTCCAGCGCTACCAGGACCTGGTGCGGCCACTGGTGGACCAGCCGGCGACCCTGGCCGACGGCCGCGTCCTGAGTTTCGAGGACGCCACCACCGGAACCGTCGCCGCGCTGTACAGCCAGCAGATCTGGCCGACGCTGAACCAGGCACTCGGCGCGCTCGCGAACGGCGACGGCAGCATGATGATGGCGCTGGCCGACATGTACTACGAGCGTGGGCCCGACGGCACCTACTCCACCACGCAGGAGGCCCTCGTGGCCGTTCGCTGCGTCGACGACCCTCCGGTGTCCGACCAGGGCGAGATCGAGCGCGCCCAGGCCGACTACTACGAGGCGGCCGAGTTCCTCGACCCCGGCCTGCCGCCGTCGTCGGCCCGGGACGCCTGCGCGTTCTGGCCGGTCGAGCACACCTCGGAGCCTCGGCTGCCGGACGTCGAGGGCGTCCCCCCGGCACTCGTGGTGTCCACGACCGACGACCCGGCGACACCGTACGAGGCGGGAGTGAACCTCGCGAAGGCGATGGGCGGCCGGTTGCTGACCTACGAGGGCGCCCAGCACACGGCCTTCCTGTCGGTCGGCAACCGGTGCGTGGACGAGGCGGGAACGGACTACCTCGTCGACGGCGAACTGCCCCCCGAGGGCACCCGCTGCCGCTGAGTCGCGCCGGTGTCGTTGTGGCGGGTCAGCGCCAGCTCCAACTGCACCGCGCCCTCGTTCTTCTGCCTCGGCGGGACCTGCACCCAGACCCGCATGAGCCTCCCGGTGCCGGGTGCGATCCAGAACTTGACGCTGACGTCGTCGTGCACCGTGGGCACGACCGCCGCGATCGCGTCGTGGGCGAGGCCGCCGCCGACCCGGTAGGTCTCGACGTCGGCGAGGTTTTCCCGGGTCTCCGTCCGCAGGTCCGTGGCCGCGAGCAGTAGCTGCCGCAGCCCCCGCTCAGGGTCGAGCAGCCGCGCCGGAGCGAAGGCCTGGGGCACGGTGCGCTCGACGGCCGGGGCGTCGGCCTCGTCCGGGTCGGTCAGGCGCAGCGTCTCGCCGTCGAGGTCGAACGTGTACTGGGTCCGGCCTGCCGGTGCCTGGACGTCCGCCTCTCCCTGGGCGGTGCCGTAGGGCCCGCCTTCCCGGGATGCCGTCCCCTCGACCTCCCGCACCGGCAGCCCCGGCAGCGCGCCGTTGCTCCGGAAGTGGAACGAGACATCGGTCAGCCCGCGCAGGCGCTCCGCCGCCGTGTCCACGAGTCCCCCCGCGTCCGGCAGGGGGCCGGTGTTGTCGGGATTGCCCGTGCAGCCCGCGAGCGAGGCCGCCGCCACGAGCGTGGCGAGAGCGGTGGGCACGAGGCGGCGGATCAGCATGCGGTTCACGGTATCGGGGCGGGGGCCGGGCCCGGGAGAAGGGACGATGTCACCCCGTCGGGGGGCGTCGGACGTCGCTGACGGACCCGAAACACCGCCTTAACATCACCGGCCTAGTCTCGCGGCATGGATCGTCAGCAGGAGTTCGTGCTGCGCACGCTGGAGGAACGCGACATCCGCTTCGTGCGCCTGTGGTTCACCGACGTCCTCGGTTTCCTCAAGTCCGTCGCCGTCGCTCCCGCCGAACTCGAAGGTGCCTTCAGCGAGGGCATCGGTTTCGACGGGTCGGCCATCGAGGGCTTCGCCCGGGTGTACGAGTCGGACATGGTCGCCAAGCCGGATCCCTCCACCTTCCAGGTGCTGCCGTGGGAGACGGCGGAGGGCGACCGCTACTCGGCGCGGATGTTCTGCGACATCGCCATGCCGGACGGGTCGCCGTCGTGGGCGGACCCACGGCACGTGCTGCGCAGGCAGCTCGCCAAGGCCAGCGAGGCCGGCTTCACGTGCTACGTCCATCCCGAGATCGAGTTCTTCCTGCTGGCCAACCGGCCGGAGGACGGCAGCGAACCCGAACCCGCCGACAACGGCGGCTACTTCGACCAGGCCAGCCACGCCACGGCCACGCATTTCCGCCGGCACGCCATCGAGGCGCTGGAGGAGATGGGCATCTCCGTGGAGTTCTCGCACCACGAGGGCGCGCCGGGACAGCAGGAGATCGACCTGCGCTACGCCGACGCCCTGACGATGGCCGACAACGTGATGACCTTCCGCTACGTGGTGAAGGAGGTCGCCCTGACCCAGGGCGTGCGGGCCACGTTCATGCCGAAACCGTTCAGCAGGCAGCCCGGCTCCGGCATGCACACCCACGTGTCGCTGTTCGAGGGGGACCGCAACGCCTTCTACAGCCAGGTGGATCCGTACGAGCTGTCCGCCACCGGCAAGGCGTTCGTCGCCGGGTTGCTCCACCACGCGCGGGAGATTTCGGCGGTGACGAACCAGTGGGTCAACAGCTACAAGCGGCTGATCCACGGTGGCGAGGCGCCGACGACGGTGTCGTGGGGACGGGCGAACCGCTCGGCGCTCGTCCGGGTACCGATGTACTCGCCGGGCAAGGCCTCCTCCCGCCGGGTGGAGATCCGCACGCCGGACTCCGCGTGCAACCCGTACCTCGCGTACTCGGTGATCCTGGCCGCCGGGCTGAAGGGGATCGAGAAGGACTACGCGCTGCCCCCCGCGGCCGAGGACAACATCCGGACGCTGACCGACGCCGAGCGGAAGGCGGCGGGGTACGCGGAGCTACCGCAGAACCTGGGCGAGGCACTGACGGAGATGGAGCGCTCGGAGCTGCTGCCGGACGCACTCGGCGAGCACGTGTACGACTTCTTCCTCCGCAACAAGCGGGTCGAGTGGGACAACTACCGCAGCGAGGTGACGCCCTACGAGCTCCGAACGCTGCTTCCCATGCTCTGACCTGCGACGACGCGGTAAGGGACCCCCCCCTGTTCGAGGGGACTTCAGCGGCGTGTAATCTTCTCTTTGTCGCCAGGGACGGCCGGGGCGAGCGGGAGAAACCCGAGAGGGTTGACACCGCGAGTCGCACCGGGTAACGTACCTGGTCGGCCCTTGAGGTGAAGGGCCACAATCCCATCGAAGAGCCGCAAGGTTCACTCGTCGGGGTTTCGTGGCGCTCCCAACGGGGTACCTAGAAGCCATAAGCGTGTGTTGTTTGAGAACTCAACAGTGTGCTAGTGATTGTCATCTAGTGGTGATGATTGTTTTGAACCCTTTGTGGGT
>NZ_VCEK01000008.1:0-33109 GCF_005862235.1 Saccharomonospora piscinae
ACTGTGGGCAGCCATTCCGGCCAAGACTCCAGATCCGACAACACGTCCCAGAGGCGCTGGGCGGGAAGATCGGTGACCACGAACCCCGCGCGGGGTTCGTGGTGTCGAGTGCGGCTCAGCCCCAACCCATGCCACCACGTCAGGAGGAACCGCCATGCCCGAGACCACCACCCTCAGCGTGACCCAGGACCACCCGCTGATGCACCAGCGAGTCCGCATCACCGACGGGCACCCCGACTATGTCGGCCGAGTCGGCGTGCTGGTGCGTACCGAGACCATGGCCACTGGTGAGACCCAGTACACCGTCTGGGGAGACGGTCAGTCCGGATACCTCGCCACGGGCATCGAGCCCCTCGTCCCGAACACGCTGGCCGACCTCTGCGACCGGATCACCGAGGACGCGAACATCGCGAACCGGGGACTGCGCCGGGGAAGCGCGTCCTTGTTCGGGCCGCTGCCGAAGCAGAGTCGTGTCGCCGTGGAGGCCGCGCTCATGTTCCTGATCGAGAACCCTGCTCACGCGGAGCGGATCGCCCGCTACGCGAATGAGGCCTCGAAGCAGACCATCCAGCTCGGTTCGCACTGACACCAGGGCGACGGCTGACCACGGCGGGCGGTTGGTGGACCACCGCCGCCGGTATCGACGAGCCCGTGGAGGACTACGAGCGGGTGTTGTTCGCCGACGCCACGGGCCAGATCGTGTGGAACCCCGAGACGCAGCGCTACGACCTCGACGAGATCAACGAGGTCGAACTCGACCAGCTCTGCGGCGAGTTGCGCTGAGCCGCACTCGACACCACGAGCCCCGTGGGGTTCGTGGTGTCTGTGGGCTGCTCAGAGCCAGCCTGCCGGAGCCGAGGCGCGTCCACCTTCCAGAGCCGACGCGCCTCGGACCGGTCCACCGAAACCACTTCTGGAGGGAGTTCCGGTGTCTTCATTGTCCACGCCCACGGTGGCCGGTGACCAGTCCTGGCACGCCAGCGCGGTGTGCGCCCAAACCGATCCTGAGCTGTTCTTCCCCGAGAGCGGGCAGAACAGCGGCACCGCGAAAGCCGTGTGCCACAGCTGCCCGGTCAGCGCCGAGTGCCTGGCTGAGGCGCTGGCCCGCGGTGAGCGGTTCGGGGTGTGGGGCGGGCTCTCCGCGCGAGATCGGCGCCCACTGCGACGCCAGCATCAGCAGGCCGCCATCGAGCGGTGGGCCGACAGCATCGGTGGTGACCGGTGATCACCGTGACGGACCTGTTCTGCGGCGCCGGCGGCTCCGGTCTCGGCGCCACCGCCGTGCCGGGTGTGGAGCTGTACCTCGCCGCGAACCACTCCCCGCGGGCGATCGAGACCCACGCCGCGAACTTCCCCGACTGCTTGCACGACTGCGCCGACATCTCCCAGGTCGAGCCCCGCCGCTACCGCCGCAGCAACATTCTCTGGGCCAGCCCCGAATGCACCTCGCACAGCATCGCCAGGGGCAAAAGAGCACCGGGGCAGCCGGACTTGTTCGGCAGCGCGCCCGACCCGCTGGCCGAGCGCAGTAGGGCGACGATGTGGGACGTCCCGCGGTTCGCGGAGGTGCACCGCTACGACGCGGTGATCGTGGAGAACGTCGTCGACGCCGTGAAGTGGGAGCCGTTTCGGGCGTGGCTGATGGCGATGGACGCCTACGGCTACCACCACAAGATCGTCAGCCTGAACTCGATGCACGCCCCGGCGATCGCCGCGCCCCGCGCACCCCAGTCCAGGGACCGGATGTACGTCGTGTTCTGGCGCAAAGGCAACACCGCGCCCGATCTCGACATCCGCCCGGCCGCCTGGTGCCCGACGTGCGACGCCGAGGTCCGCGCCATGCAGTCGTGGAAAAACGGCCGCACCGTCGGCCGGTACCGGCAGCAGTACATCTACCGCTGCCCCAACGTCTCCTGCCGCAACAGCATCGTCGAGCCCTACGCGCTCCCGGCCGCCGCCGCGATCGACTGGGCCCTGCCCGGCCAGCGCATCGGCGACCGCGACAAACCCCTTTCGGCCAAGACACTCGCCCGCATCAAGGCGGGGCTCGAGCGCTACGCGGGCGCGCAGCTCGTCCCAGCAGGCGGCACCTGGAACGACACCTCGTACCCGCCGAGCGACCCGTTCCGCACCCTCACCACCCGCGAGACGCACGGACTGCTCGTCCCCGTCGAGGGCCGCGACGGCAAGCAAGCCACGCACGTGGCGACGCCGATGCGGACCCAGACCGCCCGGCACGAGACCGCACTCGTGGTGCCCTACTACGGCACCGCCGAAACCGCCCGCCCCGCCAGCGAACCCGTCGGCGCGCTCACCACCCACGACCGCTACGGGCTCGCGTTCATCGCCGAGCTACGCGGCGGAGGCAGCGACGCCCGACACGTGAAGGAGCCCCTGGCCACGGTGTGCGCGTCGGGCAACCACCACATGCTCGTCCGCCACAACACTGCGCGCGGCAACCCCGGACAGATGTGTACGCCAGCCGTCGAGCCCGCTCGCACGCTCACCACCGCCGGGCACCAGTCGCTCGTCGGCTGGCCACACGAGACCCCTGACGTCAAGGACTGCACCTTCCGGATGCTCGCCGTCCACGAGATCCAGGCCGCGATGGCGTTCACCCCCGACTACCAGCTCACCGGCAGCAAGCGCGAGCAAGTCCGCCAGCTCGGCAACGGGGTCACCCCGCCGGCAGCGGAGTTCTTGATCCGCTCCGTCGTCAACTCCTTGGAAGGGACCGACCAGTGACCAGTGACGCCCCCGACGTGTGGGACGCCTCCATCCCGCCCGGCGGCTACGTGTGCAGCACCTGCCACACCCCGGTCGAATCCGAACCCTGCCCCGACCACCAACCCACCGCGCACGCTGCCATCACCAGCGGAACCGACCAGGAGGACAACCGTGACCAGTGACCACCGCGCCCTGACCTGGCCTCAGGAGCACAAGGCGACCCGAGACTACGCACAACAGGTTGCCCGGGACCTCGACCTCGACCGTGACCTGTCCGACCGTGTCGCCGACTACATCGCCAACGAGATCGAGCGCGTCGGTGGCTCCGATGCCCGGCTCGTCATCACCGTCGACGACGGCGCTGGCCCGTATTGCTCGTGGTGCTGGGGTCTCGGCGGTATGTGCCCGCACATCGCGGGCGGCTCGTCAGAGCACTACCCGAACGCCGGGTCCTGATGGTGAGGGGAGCGCGCAGCTTGCCTGCGCGTTGCCTGCTCCACCAGACCCCCAGCCCGCAGGAGGAACCGTGTCCGACGGCACCAGCATCGAGTGGACCAACACCACCTGGAACCCAGTCACCGGGTGCGACAACTGCTACGCCCTCACCCTCGCCGAACGATTCCGAGGCACCCCCGGCCACTACTTCCAGCACGGGTTCGACGTGCAACTCCGCCCGAACAAGCTCACCGCCCCGCTCGGCTGGCGGAAACCGCGACGGGTGTTCGTGAACTCCATGAGCGACCTGTTCCACACCGAGGTGCCGGACGACTACATCGCCCGCGTGTTCGCGGTCATCGCCGCCACACCCCAGCACACCTACCAGCTCCTCACGAAACGCCACGCCCGCATGCGGGCCCTGCTCAACAGTCCCGTGTTCCGGGACCTCGTGGCCGTGTACCGCGACGAGTACGTGGGGAACACCGCCATCACCCCCGGCTGGGACTGGTGGCCCCTGCGAAACGTGTGGCTCGGGGTGTCCGTGGAGGATCAGAAGCGCGCCGACCTGCGCATTCCCGCACTGCTCGACACTCCCGCCGCTGTGCGGTTCCTGTCGTGTGAGCCGCTGCTGGGCCCGGTGGACCTCGACGGCCTGTCGATCGACTGGGTCATCGCGGGTGGGGAATCCGGGCGCGACGCTCGACCCATGCACCCCGACTGGGTGCGCACCCTCCGGGACCAGTGCGCTGCCGCGGGGGTGCCGTTCTTCTTCAAGCAGTGGGGCGCCTGGACGCCGGCGGGCCGGGGCATTGGCATGGCGCAGCACAACGTCGGCCGCGAAGTGCTGGTCGGACCACCGCTCGACGACATGGGCCACCGGCAGGTCATGCGTCGAGTCGGCAAGGGCAAAGCCGGACGCGAGCTCGACGGTCGGACATGGGATGAGTTCCCGCAGTTGCTCGCCGAAGCGGGTGTGGCCGGTGGATGAGGTGACCAAGACTTCTGCCCAGACCCACCCGATGGGTTGAGACCAGCAGGAAACCGCCTGCACCACGACGTCAGGGGTCGAGACTCCATACCGGGTCTCGGCCCCTTTCGCATGACTGGAGACGAAAGGACCACGATTGATCGGCGTACGCGACGAGCGACCCCTCAGCCTCATCGGCGAGAAATTCGCTTCCTGGAAGCAGGAACTTGACCGGCTACACGACACCAACCCGAAACGGCGTGCGTGGCTACTCGGGGCCGTGTGGGCGGTCATCGCAGCCCTCGGCATCACGGCGCTGATCCTCGGGCTGTCCGAGTCGGAAACACCGCCTCCTCCGCCGCCGGAACCGGTGGAGACCGGCGGCTTCACCGCGGCGATGGCGAACATCTGGAACAGCGGGGTGTGGCCGGTCGTCGGCGCACCACTCACCGTCTGGGCACGCACCCACCTCGACGTCCCCGGCCTCACCCCCGCAGCGGGGATGCTGGCGTGGCTGGCCTTCGGCGGGCTGATCTTCCTGTCATTCAACCGGAGGTCGATCTACCCGCGCGTCCTGTGGCTCGGGTTCGGCATGGCCACGGTGTGGATGGGCTATGCCGGCGCGGCGCCCGGCCACGGGATCGCCGCAGCGGGTGCCCTCGCAGTGTTGTGGGCGCTGCCGTCGTTCCTGGTGTACAAGCGGGCCCCGGAACCTCCGGTGCAGGTCGAGCCGGAGCCGACCCGGACCGAGTCGCTGGCCGAACAGGTCGAGCGCAACAAGCGCCTGCTGGACGCCGCCCAGCCGGGCAGCTACGCCTACAACCGCCTCCGCGGTCACATCGACGACGACCTCAGCATCATCGTGGGCTGGGACAACGCCGACCGCGAGGAGAAACGGGCTCTGGCGCAGGCCCGGCGCAAGGCTGAACCCCTGCGTATCCACGCGATGGCGACGCTCGGGTCGTTGGCGATCCCCACGCTCGGCTGGATCCTGGCGGCCACCGGCTCCACCGTGTGGGGCGTGGTGCTCTACACCCTCGGCGCGCTGGGAGTCGGGCTCATGTTCGTGGCCACCCCGGCAGAACTCGGAGAAGACCCTGTGTCGCCCGCTGAGGCGCCGGTGGACGCCCGCTGACCGTGCCGTACAAGACGAGGGCCTTGGGTCTGGAGCGGAACTTCCGTTTCCAGACCCAAGGCCCTTCTTGCGTTCAGGGGTGTGCCGATTGTGGTGGTTAGCGGGTTTCGTCAGCCGGAGCAGCACGACCAGGTGAGTTGTTCGTGGCCGAGTTGGATGTGCCGCTGTGCGTTCGGCCGATCAGCCCTTTCGCTCTCGGTTGCACAGTCCTTCTCGAGTTGGCAGGTTGCGGGGTGCCTGTATAACTCCGTACATGGCTCAGCGTGGATGACCGCATGAGCGGGCGGTGCTGTCCCGCTGGATGGGCGAACCCGGCTACGCTCGACCGCGACGGGGATGGCGTCGCCTGCGAATAGCAGAAAGGCAACCGGTCGGTGGTGGAGCTACCCGAACCCGTCGAGGTCCTGGGCCCGTGGTCGCCATGGGTGCCCTTCGATCAGGCCCTCGACACCGCACCCCGCACCCCAGGGGTCTATCTGGCCCGCAACGGCAACGGATCGATCGTCTACGTCGGCATGGCCGGCGAGCGCCGCGGGATGGGCCTGCGTGGGCGGCTGTCGGTGTATGCCTCGGGCAAAGCGGCCGTCAGCGGCCTCGGCGAAGCCGCGTTCACCCGTGCCCTAGCTGACCCCGCATGGGTCCGTGAACGGCTCATCGAAATCGACGCTGGCCACCCGTTGACCGCGAAACAGTGGGCCCAAGCCGCCCTACGCTGGGCTCAGCTGTGGCTGTGCTGGACCCAGACAACCGACCGCGCCTCGGCTGTGGTCCTGGAAAAGGCAGTGATCACCGCGCTGCAGGCCACACCCTTGTGGAACACACGCCGCTAACAGCAACGCCGCTTCCTTCATAGCTCGTGGGATCGGCGTCAGCCGGTCCCACGAGCTACAAGTACGTCCCGATGCTCGCATGACGAGCGCCGGACAGGCTTCTAGCGGGGCCAGCTGTCCTGTCCCCGAACTAGGTCAGTGTTCTGGTGCGCGGCTCAAATGATCGAAGTGGGGATCCAGGGCCACGAACTCGTCGGCGGTGTCGCGGAGTTTGTGGCTGACCGCGTGGGACCAAGACACGACCCGTACCTTGAGACCACGCCTTTGCAGGGACTGGGTGGCTGGCAGGAAGTCGGCGTCGCCTGCCGCCAGTACGGCCATGTCGCCGTTGGCCGGGTTCATGTACTCGTAGGAGTCGTCCAGCATTTTGGTGCTCAGCCCAATGTCGACCTGCTTCTCTCTGTTGGTGAAGGTGCTGCGGTCAAACGTCTCAACTTCAAAGTCCGCGTCACGGACTTTCTGCCAGATGCTGTCGTTCTCGGGCGGCCTGGAGCCGAACAGGATGGATCTGCCCACGGCTTGACCTGCTGGACAGAGCAGATCGTAGAGACGACCAAAGTCGTAGGTCCAGTGCGCGTAGAGTTTTTGCTCCAGCGCGGTGCGGATGTCGCAAGCTTTACCGCTTCGGACCGCCTGGATGCGTTGGCCCTCGATCCAGATGTTGGAGTTATCGACGTATACGTACAGGGTCATGGTGGTTCCTTCCGTGGTGTAGTGATGATTGGGGCAGCGCAGGCGATCTGTCGGTGTAGCTGCTCTTCAAGGTAGTCTGCGAGCTAATGTCCCATGGAACTTTCGTCCTCTAATTGGTTAATTATTTCATCATCTAAATTACTGGAAGAGATTTAGATGATGAAATAATTATTTAGTTATCCCCCTGGCGTCCCTCGGATGCCCTGACCTGCGAAAATGTCCTCTTCGGCGGTGCTCCAGGGACACGAGGTCTTGCCCGAGTGTGAAGTGCACCTCGGTCGACTTGCTGGGAGTAACACAAGAATAGGGGTCCTCGCGAACCAGCGCAAGGGCCGTTTTCGAGGCGAGTTCACGTGGCTCAAAATGGCGCGTAAACGGTTCAATTCTGCTCAGCCGACATCACCCACGCCAACCGGCCCGGCGTCACCCCAATCAAACCGCGTCGTCCGAAACTCGACACCGACACTTGGATCGTCGGCGACGCCTGAGTGCGGAACTGCGGCCTGCCACTGGCGTGGTCCAAGCTCGACAAGGCCGTGAGACCCGTCGGCGACGATGCCGCACCGCCCAGCCGCTCCCGCAGAGAGCGTCGTGGGTGTCAACAGACGCCCTTATGGTTGATCCCAAGACACCCGACGACCCGCTAGGAGCTCCTGTGACCAGCGCTTACCTCGACGACATAGCCGCGACCCGCAAGGCCCTCGACCAGCTCAAGTCCGCTGCCGACCTCGCCGGTGTCGGGCAGTGGAAAGAAGACCCCGGCCCCGGGAGACGGCTGTTGGCCTCCGGTCACCCACTCGCGTGGGTGGACTGGCAGTCCTACGGCGAATACGTCGCCATGCCCGCGCAACTGTTCCACGGGAACGTCGACGTGATGCGCGAGATTGTCGACCTGTGCTCCGACGCCGTCGCCAACCACGGCGGAGGGGACGGCTGCCAGGCATCGACCGAGCTCGCCAACGACCTCGTGTGGCGGTTGCGTCGCGTCCTCGCGCCACCGAGGAACTCGCATCGGTTCCCTCAGCACTGAACAGCACGACGCCGCCGCACCTCGACGTCACGACCTTGAAGAGCGGCGGCAGAGGTTGAGCACGTGCGGTGCGGGCAGATGCGCCACCAGGCAGGTCCGGACCTTCGCCGTGAATGCCGAACACGGCCATCGAGGCAGGTCGTCGCGGTAGTCGACGACGAGTTCGTCGAGCTATTTCCCTTGGCCGGGGCAGTGCTCATGTGGTCGGTCAGCATCCACACGTGGTCATTCGATGCCCCAGTCGGCGTTGCCGGCCGCGAGGGATGCCGACACGGTGTAGGCGCCGGAGGATGCCAGGCGTGCGGCGTCGGCGAGGTAGCGCTGGGTGGTGGTCAGGCTGGCGTGCCCGAGGTCGTTGCGGATCTGCTCGACGTGGACTCCCATCGCCGCGGCGTGCACGGCGTAGAAGCGGCGGCACTGGTGGGGGTGGATCGACCCGCGGATCGGGGCGAGTTCAGCGGCCGCGCGGCGGGCCTGCGGGGTCGTGCCCTTGCGCTCAGCGATCCGGCACAGCCGGGACAGCGTTTGCCGCACCTGTGCCGGCGTGAGGGGCTTGTCGGTGCGGGCGGCGATGAACAGGGTTTCGTGGCCTCGGCCGCGGCCGGAGGTGTGGCCGGCCACGGTGACCTCGGTTCCGGCGTCGGCCTGGTCGCGTTCGATGAGGTGGGCCTCGACCGAGGCCAGGGCCGCGTCGGTCAACCGGAGCTGGCGGGTCCGGCCGCCTTTGCCGTGCACGGTGAGCACGCCCTCGCGGCCGGTGCGGTCGATGCTGCCGCGAGTCAGCGCGCACAGCTCCGCGGCGCGGAGGCCGGTCGACAGCAGCAGCTCGACCATCGCGACGTTGCGCAGCCGGGTCGGCGTCGAGTCCAGTCGCGCCGACAGGCGTAGGGCCTGCGCCTGTTCGTAGGTGAGCGCGTGCGTCGGCGAGGACGGCGACGGGGAGCTGATGCCGTGGGCCTTGCGTTCGTCGGTGTCGAGCACCTCGGCCATCACGACGTCGGTGAGGCCGCGCTTGCGCATCTCGCGGTACCAGGCAGCGATGGCACCGGCGTAGGACTGGATGGTGGCGTCGGTGCCGCCGAACTCGCGGATGGTGGCTACCCACGCGCGCATGACATCGACGGTGACGTCGGTGAGCGGGTTCAGACCATGGGACCGGCACCAGGTGAACCACGCGTAGGAGGGGGTCGGCTTCGCCGCGTTCGGCCGCGTGGTCGGCCCGCGCCAGGTCTGGCGCTCGCGCGGGATGCCCAGGCGGGTGGCGTAGGCGGTCTTGGTGTGATCCGAGCGGCGGGCCATGAGCCAGCTCATCGTCGGGGCGGCGACGCGTTCGGTCCAGTGGTCGGCGTCGACGTGCTCGACGGTGGCGGTGTGGGGGGCCAGAGCGGTCACGGATGTTCTCCCAGCCAGCGAGTCAAAAACCTCTTATACGCCATGTTATAAGAGGATTACACCGGCGCTCGAACCAGCCCAGTTACCCATGCGAACCCGACGACCGAAGCACCGCACCGGCCCGTAGACAGCCTCGCTACCGCGACGGCACGTGACTCAACCGCCTGGTGCGGGCGATACTGCGGCCATGAGCGCACCCCCACCCCCAGCTCACCCACCTCGACGCCGCCGAGTTCGCGGCCGCGCAGCACGCCCTGTTCTCCGGACGGAACCTGCAGGTCGGCACCGGTCGCGCGGTGCACGCCGTGGAGTGGGTGTCGTGGGCAGAAGTGGAGACGCTACCCATGCCCGCCTGCCGCACGGGTGGGCCGGGTACGGCGTCAGCGGGGACGGTCGCCCGACACACCCCCGGTGAGCTGCACCTTTTCTGAAAGATCTCCTCAGGCTGCCTGTCCCAGCTGGTGAGCCTTCCACGGCCGATCCCATGCACGTGGGCGAGATCGTCGCTCTAAAGCCGAATGGGAGTCTCGATCTGATGTGGAAGGTCGTCACCCGCGCCTGGGCCGCGGGAACCAGGAGTTGGGTGCGGCTGCACCCTGAAAGGATATCCCGGTGCCCACCACCGCCCAGCTGGTGCGCCAGCTCGCCACTGCCCGCCAGAAACGCACCAACGAGATCACCATCCAGTCGCTGATCCACCACGTGCTGGCCGACCCCGCCCTGGGCCTGGGCCGCATCACGCTGGAATATCCTCTGCCCGGCGGCCGCCGCATCGACCTCTACGCCGGGCGCCTGGCGGTGGAGGTCAAACGCGACTTGCGCCCAGCCGGTGCGCTGGGCCGTGCGGCTGAGCAGGTGGGCGGCTACCTGCACGCCCTGCACACCACCACCCACCGCCACCACATCGGGGTCGTCACTGACGGCGTCCAGTGGTTTGCCTACCAGCGCGACGGCAGCACCCTGCGGCTGGTGGGCCGCCACACCGTGCGCCACGGCCTGCCAGAGCACGAGGCGCAACGCCTGATCGAGTGGCTCAACCACATGCACACCACCCGCCCCCGAGCCACGCCAGTAGCCAAACCAAAGAGCACGTCAAGCCTCAGCGGCGACACCTGGTTCGTGCTGCTGGTGTTCACAATCCTGCTGCTGCTGGCGCGGCAACTGCAACTCTGGTTGGGCTGAACAGCAGAGCACTGACTCGCCGTTTGGCGAGCACGCGGTGTTGAGCATCTACATACTGATCGTCATGACTGACGACGAGAGCTACGACCTCACCGACCCGGTCGACGTGGCCGCGCTGGCCTTCGACCACTCCGACGGCGTCATCATCGGCGACGTCGCAACCATCCAGTCCTACGTCGACCGTGACGCCGACGGAAACCTCATCGTCGACGTCTACTCCTCGAACCTGCACCTCGAAGGCGGCGGCACCTTCCGCTACCGGATCGAGCACGTCGGCCCCGCGCCAGAACCCCCGACGTCCTGAGGGGTCTCCACCCGCACCCCACCAGACCGCAGGAGGAGATGCGGGCGCCCATGCCCTGCCCACTGCGTCGTGTCCGACTCCGGTGGACACGAGTTGCGGCCTGATCGGGGCCGGCATGTCGGGGTGGTGTCCTACGTGATCGGGGTGTGATCGATACTGGGAGTGGTCGGCCTGCCTTGTCCCCGGGTGGCGTCGTCCGTCTCTCAGGCCTGGAGACGGACGAGTCTCCAGAGAAAGGAAGGCCGATGTCGAAGAAAAACGAGGGAAGACCACCTGCTCTGGTGCTCAAGTTCAGTGTTGAACTGAACACCAGAGCGATGGCGGTCCTCAGTACCTCACTCGGCATCCTGGTGACCAGCCTCTTGGCCGGGTGAGGTCCGGTGGGGTTCCGTGCATGCGCGGGACCCCACTTCTTTTCCCAAGGTGCCTCGGGCCTGGCGACCGTTGGAACCATTGCAACATTGTGCAGCCAGGGTATCTGTGATGTAGCCAGCCTGGTTACTCGGGCCTGGTGGACGCCTTGGGTGGCTCACGGTCATCCGCGCGCTCGGCGTCGACGCCAGCGACTCCCGCACAGGGTCGATCGGGCTGGTCGGTGACACCGGTGCCGCAGCCTGCGCGGTATGAACGAATTCCTGCGTGATCGGAGCTGCGGTGGCCCGCTGTGTCGGCCCTGTCGGCACAATCGTGTGATGCCGCCCGAGACACCCAGCGCTCATACTCCGGCACCGTGTGCGTACGGCGACGAGTCGTTCCAGGAAGCGCACACCGGCGGCTACTACGTCGTGGCGGCCGCGGTGTTCGCCCCCAACGCCGTCGACGTCGCCCGCGAGGTACTGCTCGACCTCTATGGGCGGCGGGACGGCAAGCTGCACTGGAACGAGATGGCCCCGGTCAGGCAGCGGGCGGCGGTCAAGCAGTTGGCGGAGCTGGAAGCTCTGCATCTGGTCGTGGTGGGCGGCCCGGTGCCGCCCCGACGTCAGGAACGCGCGCGGGCGCGCTGTCTGCACCAGCTGGTGCTGGAGCTGCACGGCTACGGTGTCGAGCGGCTGCTGCTGGAGAGCCGTACCCGCGTGCTTAACGCCCGGGACATCGCCACCGTGCAGGGCGCGCGGTTCGCCTTGCCCAAGGGCAGCCGGTTCGTCATCGACCATGTACCCGGACCGGCCGAGCCGCTGCTGTGGGCGGCCGACCTGGTGGCCGGCGCGGTGCGCGCCCACCGACAGGGCGATCCGGAGTGCCGGGCCCTGCTGGAGCACTGCGTCTACGAGCTCGACGTCGACACCGGCTGCTGAGCACGGGCACGACTCCCGGGTCGGGCACTTTCGGGCCGGTCTGGGCAGAACTGGGCCCAGGGCCGTATAGTTGGGCACAGCAGTTCGCCACCGTGGGTGGCGGGCGAGTCGCCAGGCCAGGTGCTGCCGGGGGTAGACCCGGACCCTGGCCTGACGCATATCCAGGGTCCTTCACTACAGCAGCCCTGCCTTTGCGATCCCAGCATGTCGCCTCTTCTGGGCGGGTCTGTACCCGTCCGCGACTTGCCGTGTTAAGCGTTATACGGATCAACTGTGCAGGGAATATAGCGGCGCTGAAGCGTGTGGCAGCGGTTGGCTCCGGCTCGCCGCACAGGCCGTGCCGTTGATCGACAGCAGCAGGAACGCGGGCATATAGCACGCTAGCGTGGGACGGGTGACTCTTGATCAGACCTCTGTCCCGGGCACCCGGGCATATCCCCTGCGGCACAGACCCCGCCACAAGCCAGTCTGTGTCCAGAGGACCCGGCACCCTGCACCAACACTTGCTCCGCCCGCCGCTCACGTGTTCGTCGACGAGACCAAACGCCCGAACCTGCTGCTGACCGCAGCCGCGCTCCCACCCCAGCAGGTGGCCAGCGCCCGGCGGGTACTGCGTGGCCTGGTCCTGCCCGGGCAGCGGCGGCTGCATCTGGTCAAGGAAAGCCCGGCCCGGCGCAAGCAGATCCTCGACGCCATCACCGAACTCGACCCGACGGTGGCCGTCTACGACGCCGCGCAGCACCCCCGCCGTCGGCAACGCGAAGCATGCCTGCAGGCCCTGGTCACCGACCTCTCCGCCACCAACGCCGCACGCGTGATACTCGAACTGGACGAGGTCGTACGCGACATCGACCGGAATGTGCTCTACCGCCGCGTCCGCGAAACCGGCGCCACCGACCTGAGATACGAGCACCTGCGCGCCCACGAAGAACCCCTGCTGGCCATCCCCGACGCCATCGCCTGGTGCTGGAGCCGCGGCGGCGCATGGCAAGCCCGCGTCCACGAGCTCGTCGACACCATCCGAACCGTATAGCTCAGCCGGCCCGCAGCCGAGGTCGATGTGCAGAGCGCGAAACCCGGCCCGTCGACCGTCCGGAAGGCTGCCGGGTCCACGACTTCACCGCCCTACTGGACGATGCACACCCGAGACTAGCCCGGCGGTCCGGAACACACCACATACGCTTGCGCGGGTAATGATGTTGCCGAACTGAGTCTGCCTCGAAGCTCAATCGCCGACGAGCGGCATTTAAGTTCGGCCTATGAGCGCTGACAGCGCAGGTGACGACCCCGGCCTGCACTTCCCACCCGTGGTCAACGGGGTCGACTTCCTCGACAGCGCGATCGAGAATCTGCTGCATTCAGACGATCCCCGGAAGCTGAAGTACGCAGTCCTCCACTTGCAGGCCGCCGTTGAGATTTTGCTGAAGGTGCGGCTCCAACGGGAGGGGATCGCGCACGTCTTCGCCGACCCCTCTCAAGCTGACGAGAGCAAGCTCGCGCACGGCAAGTTCATCAGCGTCTCCTGGAGGCAAGCCGTAACACGGCTGGAGAGGGTAGCCGGCGTGTGCTTGTCGAAGGGCGAGCAAAAGTCGTTGCAACGTCTGAGCGACGAGCGGAACAAGCTGCAGCACTTCGGCTCAACCGCCGATCGAAACGTGATCACCTCCTGCGCAGGCGATGCGCTGAACGTCACGTCGGAGTTCATCCATAATCACCTCCTGCCTGAGGCACCACCCGACGAAGTGGAATCGTTGAAGCGGGCCCAAGTCCTCATCGACGGCGCGCGCACCGAGATCGAGGACTTCCGCAAGGCACGGATGAAGGCCATCGCGCCCGAACTTGAAGCATGGCCAGGACTCATCCTGAACTGCCCCGAATGCACCCAACTGGCCTGGACCTTCGCACCCGAGGACGAGAACTGGTGCCGGTTCTGCCGCCACGACTGGAGCCAAGACGACGGGCACGAAATCGCGGAGCTGTACGCCGAGAACGTGCTGGACGAGTCCCAACACCTGGCTGCGCAAGGACGAGATAGCTGGTCGGTCTCCCTGTGCCCGGTGTGTGACGATACGGCTTTCGTCGATGTCTACACCCGCGATCACACTGATGAGCCCCTTGGCATCTGCTTCGCGTGCGGCCTCACGGCGACAGCCGACCGGCGAGCCTCGTGCGGAGGCTGCGGCCGCACGACATTGGACCGGGACGATCTCATGCTGTGCCCAGGCTGTCTGCAGTACCGCATGGACAAGGACCCATAAACGGCAGCACCGGTCCACAGCTTCCGCCAGGCCGATGTCGGCGCCCATACTGGGCCCTATGGCCACGCCCGAGTTGGACTACCACGCTGATCCCGCGGCGTTCGCCGCCGCGCAGGAGGCGCTGTTCACGGGCCAGAATCTGCACGTCGGTTCCTCACGGGTCGCGCACGCGGTGGACTGGGTGCCCTGGATCAACGGGCTACGACTCCCGGCGCCAGCGTGTCGGCAGGGCTTCGCCGGGCACGGCGCCCTGGGCGAACTGCGCCCCACCACACTGCCGGTGTCGTGCCGCCGCTGCCGCCGTCTGCGCGGCCTGTACAACGACGGTGAGCAGCCCGCGTTGTTCGCCCTGCCGGACTGAGACCGGACTGCGGTCCTCGGGGCTCAGGTCAGTCGGCACCGCTGTTCGTAGCATGCCAGGCCTGTTTCAGACCCCTGCCGATGCGGTCGTCAACGAGCGCATCGTTATACTTCTGTGGCCGAGCCGACGGTGCGCCGCGAAAAGCCTAGTCGGTTTCTCACGCCGACACGAGGCCACTGACCTCGGCAAACAGCACAATCGGGGGTGGTGAATGGCACACGAGGCTGATACGGAATACTGAATCTGCTGCTCCTCCCTCGCGGTGTCCGCCTCAGCACAGGGCTGAGACGGACACTGTGGGAAGGAGTTAATTTGTCCACATCGGACGAAGAAGAAGGCTGGGACGACGACGGCCTCGACGAACGCTACGCACTCGTCGAGGTGCGCTCAGACGGAGTGGTAATCCGCCTGAGTCGCAGGGCGCTGGCGTATGCCGCCGCCGCCGTCGCTACCAGTCTGCCGCTTGGCGTCGAAGTTCTGACACATATCGCCAAGTAGCAGGTCGACTGGGGCTCTCCGTAATTGGAGGGCCCCAGTCCGGGCTAGGCTGCCGGTATAGTCATTGAGTCGCTGTCGCGTTCAATATTACCCCGGCGCGTTGTCTACTATACCCCGGGGTGCCCAACCCCATAGGTCCAGCTCTTCGAGTCCTCCCTGTGTCAGGTCGCCGATGGCGACGTTGACCGTGCAGCGCGGGCATCCCGGCAACGGGATGTGCGTGGAGGGCTGCGAGGAAGACCTGAGCCACGCCTGGCTGTAACAAGCGTTATACAGCGTTTGAAACCCGCATCGGGCTGTCGGCGTCGCCCCCAACGGCGCGCGGTGGGGATGGTGGTGGTTTTCGGGGTGCCAGGTGGGGTTGTGTCGCTGAGCCGGGTGACACACCCCCACCTGTGACGCATCGGCTGTGTGGGTTCTGTGGGGTCGGTGTCTCGTAGGTTGTCCACAGATCTCGCGAGCCGACCTCGCGCGGCGGGACGGGGTGGCACGGTCGGGCGCATGAGTGATGCGAAGTTGCGGCCGGTGCCGCCGTACGAGCCGCCCGCCGTCGAGCACGTCATCGACGGGAATGGTCAACCAGTGGTCGAGCCTGCACCTACTCCGGGGGCTGACGGTCCTGGAGTTTGGGGACCTACTGAGGGCGGCTTTCCTGGTGGTAGAAGTCGGTGAGCAGTTTCTCGGCGGCCTTCCAGGTCTCGGTTGCGGCTTCGGCGGCGGCCAGTTCCCGCTCGACCTGGTGGCGCCGCTCGGTGCTGAGTGCGTCGGATGGCATCGCGTGGAGCTGGGTGAGGGCGTGGGCCTGGCGCTGTTCGGCGCGGTGGCCGCGAGCGCGCAGCAAGTCCCGGAGTCGCAGGTAGGCCAGTTTCTTCATGCCCATCTGCGTGCCGTCGAGGGTGTCAGTGGGCGCGTGGGTGGTGGTCGCGGCAGACCAGCGTTCGTGGGCGGACTGTCGTGAGATGCCGGCCGCGGCCCCGATGCGTTCCCAGCTCGCTCCCGCCGTGCGGGCGTGCGCGACCGCGGCGGTGATCTGGTCGCGGGTGTGGTCGGCGTCGGCAATGAGGTCGTGGACCGCCAGCTCGGGCACCGCCTGGCGCAGGTGGGCCTGCCACTCGAGGAAGCACCCCGTGCCTGTTTCCCAGCCCTCCACATCGTCTGGGGGAAGGTCTGAGGGCCCGGTGTCGGGCCAGTCGGAACGTAGGTAGACGTGCTCGCCGCGCCAGCCGCAGGCGCATCCGGCGCTCCAGCCGACCACGCTGCGCTCGGGGGGCACTGGATAGCAGGTGGCGGTGGTGCCGTCGTCGAGGAACGTCACGACGTGGCCCTCGTGCTCGTACGCGCGGTCGTAGCCGCTGTCATGCACCCAACCCATCACGCCTCCATCCGTCAGGGTTCCCTGACAAGCAGGGTGTCAGGGAACCCTGACGAACGCAAGGTGGGCGGGCGGATTCTTCGCCTCCACGACGGCGAGGACAAAGCCCGCGCGCCACGACCAGCGGCCGGGCTCAGGGCGTTAGCCCAGCCACCGGACGTCGAGGACTTCGACCCGCTCATCGAAGTCGAGCACCAGGTAGAACACGAGCCCCTCACCGTGCGGGCCGAACACGAAAGTCAGCACACCGTGCGGCTTTGCCGGGTGCAGCGGCCGGCCGCTGCTCGGCACGGTCTCCAGCGTGCTGCGCAGCTCCAGGTAGGCGCTCAACGCCTCGGCGGGCAGCGCATCGAGCTGCGCCTGGACGCGCTCGTCGACGACGATCCGGTACACCCGCGGGCTACAGGCCAGCCTTGGCGCGGAGGGTCTCCAGCGGCTCATCGTCGGCAACCGGCTCCCCGGTGACCAGCTCGGCCGCCCGCCGCGCGACCGCGCGGAAGTTCCCGCGGTCGCTCTGCAACACCGCGACCCGGCGCCACTGCTCCAGCACCTCGAACAGCTCCACCAGCTCCAGCCGGTCACGAGCGGTCTCCAACGCCGCGGCGTAGGCCGCATCGAACCGCGCGCGGTCGGACTCCAGCAGCGCCGAACGAATGGCGTGCGGCGAGGCACCCGGCGAGAGCGGATGCTGCCCGCCCGGCTGCGATACATCAGAGGCGTGCGCGGTCACAAACGCCACGATAAACCACCCCCACGCGCCGGACACTCACCTGCAGGCTGGCGGAGTTCCGCGCTGCACCGGCGACAGTTCCCGCCGCTGCTTCCCTCACAGAAAGCGGGGCGGAGGCCGGAGTGAGACGCTCAAAGCCGGGAGGCGCTGAGCATGAGCGGCAAGCATGGCAGCGACAAGAGCACGCCGATGAGCAAGGAAGATGCCAGCCGGATCCAGTCCGCGGCCGACCGCAATCCGGACAGCGACTCGGCCCGATCGGGGTTCGCCGAACGTGCACAGTCAACGGCAGATCGCGCCATCGCCAACGACGAAAACGACGACTAGCCACGGGTCAGTCTCGGCTCCCGGGCCTGCCCCTTCGGTCGTGTCTCGAACGCCGCGATAGCACCTCGGCTCGGTGGCCTCGCGAGCGTCACTACCGCCGCGTACAACGGTCGGCGCGAGTTCACGTCTGATTCGATCAAGTCCGGGAAGGCTGGTAGCGCGTGGAGTTCGTTTGTGTGCAGTTCGGGGCCAGCGCAACCGGTGAAGGATCACCTTCGACTGTGGTCTCCAGCGGCGTAGCGCTGCCACGTGGTGCCCGCCTCGGCGGCGATCTGGGTGGCGGTTCTCGGGTTGTAGCCGAGCATTTCGGCGACGACCGGAGCGGGCGCTTGGCGCAGGAGATGCCTGATGGTTGCGGTGCGCCCGTCAAGGCTGGGCAGCCCGAGGTTGCGCAGCCTCAGCCGTAGCGAGGTGGTGTGCAGGGGTTGTCCGGCGCGGCGGCCGGGGAACAGGTGGCGGTTGTTGGCGTTGGCTGCGGTGTTCAGGTTCAGCCGGTGGTCGAGATAGTCGGTCAGCACGCTGGCGAAGGGTTCGGGTACTGGTGTGGGCGGGTTGCCGAGGCGAATGAGCACCTGGTTGTCGTCGCGGATGACGTCGTCGACGGTGAGCCCGGCGATGCGGATGAGGGGCTGGGCGTAGAGCAGGATCAGCAGCGCGAGCACGCGGTCGGCGGGCGGAATGGCATGGTCGGTCAGGACGCGCCGGATGAACGCGATCCGCTCCTGCTGTCCCAGTGGCGCGGCCTGCGTGTGCATCACCGGTGGCGAATCGAGTGGCGGGAGTTCGCGTTGCCGGCGGCACCACTGCAGGAACTCGCGGGTGGCGTGGCCAGTCTGGGCAGGCTTGCTGGCGAACCAGTGGTCGATGTCGGCTTGGGTGCATCCGTCGATGCGGCGGCCGTCGTAGGCGAGGTAGGTCAGGAACTGCGCGGCGGTGCGCATGGTGTGGCGGGCGTTGTTGAGGCGGTAGGAGGTCACCGGCGGTCCGTGGCGCAGGCGGCGCAGAACGTGCCAGGTGCCGAACCGGGTCAGCAGCCGGCTGTGGCCGGGGTCGTCGATGGTTTCCAGCCAGGTGGGTAGCCACTGTTCGAACAGCAGCAGGAACCGGTCGACGGGCGGGAGGACGCCGCACTCGACGAGCAGGTCGCGGATGTAGATGGCTGACCGCCACGGTTGCAGCTGGCTCAGTCCGTGGTGGGTGAGTGGAACCTCGCCGCGGGCGAGCGCGGTCAGGACGCGCGCGGGCGCGGGGCGGCGTAGCCAGGTCAGGCGGCTGTTGGGCCAGTTCATGCCGTGGATGAGGTGAAACAGCGGCATCAGCTCGGCGCGCACGGTGCCGCTGCCGTCGTCCAGCAGCTCGGTGAGCCGGTCGGCCAGAACGCATCGGGCGCACGCGCCGGCGCGGTAGCTCGGTCCCTCCTGGCCGCATCGGCGGCAGGTGAAATCGCCCAGGCCGCCCGCGCAGTTGGTGCATAGGCCGGTGCCGTCCGGTGCGCGGCCGGGCAGCAGTCGGTGTGTTCCGCAGCCGCCGCAGCGTCCGTAGGTGTTGACCGCCTGCTCGAAGCAGGCGACGCAGACCGGGCCTTCCGGCCAGTGACGCCGTCGGACGCGCAGGCGGTTGTCGCCGTTCAGTTTGGCGTGGTCGGTGCATACCGGCCGGCGACAGCGAGCACAGACTGGCTCGCTGTCCAGGTCGTTCGTGGTCATTCAGTCGGCGTGATCCGGGCGCGTTTGGGTCGGAGGGCGGCGATGTCGGCCGGTGCGGGCCGGTCGCCGGCGGTGACCTTGCGGACGCCGACGTTCTCGGCGGACGTGCTGACCAGTTCGGCCGGGTCGGTGGCGAAGATGTCGCACAAGGCGGCGAGGACTTGGAGCGAGAGTCGTTCCGGAACGCTGGTCACCAGCCGGTGGACCTGCGACACCGAGAGGTGGATGCCGCGCTCGCGCAGCGGCTCTACCAGGTCGGTGGTGTGGAACATGCCGTGCTCGGCCATCACCTCGCGCAGCCGCCAGGTGTAGGTGACCGTCCGCTTCTTGGTCATCGCCGTGGTGCCTCTCCCGTGCTCGCCGTGCCCAGGGCCTCGGCCATCGTGGTGTCCAGAACCCGCCGCAAGGTGCGTGTGCGGTAGTCCGAGGACACGCAGGTGTAGATCGCCAGGGTGCTCGCGTAGTCGTGCCCGACCTGCTCCTGCACGAACCGGGCGTCGAAGCCGTCCTCGATGAGGTGCGTGACGTACGAGCGGCGCAGCGAATGCAAGTCCAACACCGGGTCCAGGCCCAGCTCCTCGCGGTAAGTCGCGAAGCGATGGTGCAGCTGCCAGCAGCCGACACGGAGCCCGCGCTCGGACGGCCACGCCGCTGGGTTGTTGTCGCGCTCGAACAGCGGACGCACTTCGGTGAACCACTGCTCCAGAGTTTCCGCTGTCCAGGTCCACACGCACAGCACGCCGCGGCGTTTCGGCGGGGAGCCCTTCCTGGCCTTGCCGTACCGGACCTGGCAGACGCCGTAGTCGCCGAACTCCGGGCCGTACGGGTTGCGGCTGAAGTCGGCCGCGTCGAGCATCCTCAGCTCGTTGCGGCGCAGGCCGAATCCGTAGCAGATCTTGAACATCGTCACGTCCCGGAACGCCGACAGCCAGCCCTTGCGCCCCAACGCCCGTTTCCGTGCGATCTCCTCGTCGGCGTGGTCGAAGAGCGCCTGCAACTCCTCGCGGGTGAACGCCCGCTTGCGCGGATTCGTCTCCGACTCCTCGACGTGCGCCGCGGCGTTGGCCTCGGTGATGACCTGCACCGGATGCGTTCCGAACCGCTTCTCGCACTCCGCGGCCCAGCCGTATGCCGGGTCCACGATGAAGTTGCAGAACCCGCGCATCGCGCCCTGATAGCCCCGGACAGTGCTCGTCGCGCAATGGTTGACCGCGCGAAGGTCGGCGAACCACTCGTCGACCAGTTGCAGTGTCCACAGCCACGGGTACACCTCGACCTGCTTGAAGAACCGCTCCACGCGGCGAACCTGCGCTTCCACCGTCCCGTGCGCGAGGTTGCGTGCCAGCTGCTGGTTGCGCCAGCCGTCCAGCATCGCGGTGAAGACCTGCTCCTCCGGATGCAACAACGGCACCCCGGAGGCCAGATGCAGCCCCGCAGAACCGGCCAACCTCCGCTGATCACTCACCCTGAACCGCCCTCCACTGATCGCATTCAGCGCGAGTATGTCGCATCAGATGCGATGGCCGAAATCGGGGCTTCGCTGACCAGGGCGTTCCGCGAGTCGTCCGGACCTGCCCGGCTCGGTTCGCTACAGTCGATCCCACGACGGCGCCATAGCGCCCCAGCTCAGGGGCTGCATCTGCTCGCAAATCACGTCGTGTTCAGTTCGCATCAGATGCGATATCACCGGGAAGCACTCCGAGTGCAAGAGGTGCTGTGGGAAATCGGACGGGTAGGACGGGCAGCGGGGCGGCAGGCTTGCCGTCTCCCAACGCAGCCCGGCCCGGCAGTCCTAGCGTGCCCCCGCGGGGCCGCGTGCGGACACGGCTCCCCGGACGCGGCGGGCCGCCCGCATAGGCACACCCGGCGCGCCAGTTCGCGCCCATCGCCGCGAGGGAGCCGCCGGGGGAGCCGCGGGGTTGGGAGGGAGTTTTCCCTGTGCCCTCCCTCGCTCGGCTCCCTCGGGCCGACCTGCGCGAGAACCTCCGTCAAGGGAGTCAAGGGAGATCGTTCGACACCGCCAGAAGACGCGGTCCAGGAGCGGGTTTCCGGCGGATCGATGCGACGCCTCCCTACGCCCGGTGAGGCACTCTTCGCCGCCCGGTGCGCGGAGCAAGATAGGACCAAGAGGCACTTTGGTCGTGGCATGGTCAACGACGACATCGCTGCCGGTTCGAGGTGGGGAGACCTCGGGCCGGCGGGCCGACGACGAAGGGGACGGCCATGACGGAGCAGGACACGGTCTGGGGTGGCACGCGGCCGCGGTCGGCGGCGCGGTATCGCGACCGGGTGTGGAGACAGCCGGCGCGGCGCCCGCGGGGACGGCTGCGCTACACCGACACCGAGTGGGCGGTGATCTGCCGGGTCGCGGCCGCAGCCGGGATGCGGCCGGGCGCGTGGGCGCAGCAGGCCGCATCCGAAGTGGCCGTGGCTGTCGACCGGGGCCGCCCCCTGGACCGTGACGTGGTCGACGCGCTCGTCGCCGAGCTGCTCGAGCACCGCCGCGTCATGGCCAACATCGGCGGCAACGTCAACCAGCTCGCCACGGCCGCGAACACGGCAGGCTACGCCGAGGCCGCGCTGGCCGCTGGGGAGCTGCTGCGCCTGGTACGCCGGGTGATCCTCGGATCCGAACAACTCGCCAGCGACCTCCGCCGCGCGCTGCTGTGACACCGGGTCAGGTGCGCGCGGTGTCCACGGTTCTGTCGGGGTGGGCTGCATACTGCAGGAACCGCACCAGTGGTTGACGCGTTGCTTCCCCGATATCTGTTCGATGGGGAGTTGGAGGACATCATCACGACCGCCCAGCATGTTCCGTCCGAGAAGACCGTGCAGGCACTACGTGAGCAGTTGAACCAGGACACGCAGATCCTGGCGTCCCTCGATCCGAATTCCGACGCCTACGAGCGACTGGCCGCCCGTATCGAACGGCAGACCGGCGAACTACTCGACTACGAAGAACAACGGGAACGCCAACGCCGGGCGGCGCGGGTTGCTCAGGCGGAGCTTGCCGAGCGACAGCGCCAAGCCGACGCGACAGCTCACCGCCCGGTGGGATTCGTGATCGCGGTGATCGGCGGGGCCGTCATCTACACCGGGTGGGGAACCTGGTGGCTACTTCTCGGCATCGTCCTGTGCGTCTTCGGCCTGATCGCCCTGTTCACCAAGGAAATCTGACCACAACCTGACAGCCCGGTCCCGGCACGCCTGGGGCCGGGCACTCCGCCGCGCTGCTGTGACACTTCGGGCGTGTGAACACGACGAGGCCCCGACCGGGAATGAACAGATTCCTTGGCCGGGGCCTCGTGCTCGAGCGGGGAAACGGCGATGGCGGTGCCGACGGCGCGCCCTCCCACTGGGGGTGGGGCCGACTGGTCAGCTGGTGACGCGCCTCAGGTGCGGCGCGTCGGCGGCGAGGTCGCTCTGGAACGCCACACCGTCCCAGATGATCTCCGAGGTCACGGTTCCGGTGGAGCCGTCGCGCTGATCCTGCACCCGGTCGCCGTCGCGGAACCCGCTGCAGGCGGCGGCGTGGGGGTCCGCGAGCGCGGTCGTGATGATCCCGGCGTGGTCGAACGCCAACGGCATCGCCAGCGCCTCGTGCATGGGCCACCACACGGCCTCGGTCGCGTCGTCGGCCGCGACCGGGGTGAGCATCTCGGGCAGGTCGGCGCGGTAGGCGACGGTGACGTACCGGCCGCGCGGGTCACGACCGGGCGTGTGCCAGGCCCCCAGCTCGACCAGCAGCGGCGGCACGATCCCGGTCTCCTCGCCCAGTTCGCGGGCGGCGGCCTCAGCGGTGTCCTCCCCGACGTCGACGTGCCCACCGGGCAACGCCCAACTGCCCTCGAACGGCTCGTAACGCCGCTTGATCAGCAGTACGTGCTCGGTGCCGTGCGCGTCGGGGGCGATGGCGACCACGTCGGCGGTCAACCGCACGATCTCGTCAGGCATGGCTGTCTCCCTCCAGCGGGATGGGATGGGGTGGGCTGCTCGGCCCATCGGGGGCACGGACCCACCGGCCCGTGCCGCCCTCCTGCACCGTCAGTCCACCCGCGCCCACCCGGCCGGCACGCCAGCCAGCTCGGTCTCGGCGGGAGGGACCTGGCTGTAGTCGACGCGGACCGTGACGTCGCCGTCGACGACCACCACGACCTCGGCCTCAACGGGGTGCTCGTAGATGCGCATGGCACTCACCTCGATCAGTCGGCCAGGGCCGCGGTGACGGCGGCGCCGAGCGGGATCTGCACGCCCTTGTGGGCGGCCTGGTCCATCAACGCGCGGCCGTTGACACCGTGGGCGGCGAGCGCGTGGAACCCGCGCTTTCCGGTGGTATCGGCGAAGGCAGCCAGGGCCCGGCCGTCGTCGATGACGGCGTGCGCGGCGGTCTCCACCACCGCAGCGGCCAGCTGGGCCCGCACCGGGACCCGCAGCCCCGCGACCCGATACGCCAGGGCCCGCGTGGCGGCCTGGGTCAGGCCATAGGACAGGGCGTGGTTCGCGAGCGCCCTGCGGCCCTCCGGGGTGTGCTGCTGCTTGGCTCGGGCGTCGCAGTCGCGCTGCACGAGGTAGTCAGCCGTCTCGTGCCCGGCCTGACCCGCGACCCATGCGACTGCGAGGACCACGGCACGACGAAGTGACGACGTGGAGAGGGGATGCTGCATGATGGTGTTCTCCCGTTCTACGTTCTCGTGGAATGAGGGCAAGGACCCGGCGCGGGGCGGTGCTTGGCCGTACAGGCCCCGCGCCGGGGCGGACTCACTTCGCGGCGGGACTGAGCGACGCGAGCGCCTGCGCGATGTTGGCGTGCAGGTTCCCCAGCTGGAGGCACGTGTCCCGCGTCTCCAGTGCCCAACGACGGTTGGTCTCGTCCTTCTGCGAGATCGCGTCGGTGTGCGCCTCCTGCGCCTTCCGGGCGAAGGCGTGGGCCCGCTCGCAGTTCGAGTTGACCGCCTCAAGCAAACCTTTGAGGTCGACCTCCATGGACATGGTTGTTTCTCCTTCTGCTTCGCTGCGGGGTTCGTAGGGCCGGTCAGCCCCCGCACCCCCAGGGGCACCCAAGGTTGGGGTGGCCGCGGGGGACGGCCGGTCGACCGGACCGGGCAGGCCGAGCGCCTCAGTTGTCCACCAAGACCACGCCCTGGCGAGCGATGCGATCGAACGCCACGGCAGCCAACTCGGCGGCGATCTCGGCGGCCTCACGCATCCCCGCGCGGTACTCGGCTGTTTGGCCGGCCCCGTCGGTCGTAGCCGCGCGGGCGGTGGTGTCCTGCACCGCATCGAGGGTGGACATGATCTCGGCGCGGATCGCGGCGAGTTGGGCCGAGTCGATCCTCACCACGGTGGTGTCGTTCATCGGGTCGGTGGGCATGGTGTGGCGTCCTCTCAGTTGGTGTTCCGTTGGGTTGGTCAGCCCCCGCGCCCCCAGGGACACCCGACGTGCAGGGTGGCCGTGGGGGAAGGCCGGTCGACCGGTCCGGGTCAGGCGTCGGCGTGGTCGACGTAGGCGGCGGAGTTCATCCCGCGCGACTCGGCCGCCGTGATTCGCTCAACGCGCTTTTTCACTCCGGGGGCGGACATCTCCAGCGCTCCACCGATGCGGGCCAGCGACACGTTCTTCTCCCGCAGCACCTGGATCAGGCGGTCCTCCTGGCTGGCGAGGGAGTAGACGACGCGGTGCAGGTGGTCGAGCAGCCACAGCAGATCGCCGTCGGTCTCGTCGGCGAGCGGGTCGCTGCCGTCGTCGCGGTAGCGCTGCCCGAGTGCGTCGACCAGGCCCCGCACGCGGGAGGCGAGAACCAGGGCGGCGGGGTGCATCTCGTCGGGAGTGACCTCGACCTCGACGGTGGTGGTCTGACCCATCGGGAACGCGCCGACCACGTTGTTGGACCAGTGGGACGTGGCCATCTCACTTACCTCCTGCCATTAACTTTGTTTACGTGATCTAGATTGACACGTTTACCTAGTTAACGACAGGGCTGAACGGGTGAACACACCCAAACGGCCCCCCAAGCACCTCCCACCAGCCCGACGCGCCCAACGCCATGCCACGCCACAGGCATTGCCCGAACCCGACCACCCCACCTCGTACGCTGTGCCCGATCCGAAGTACCGAAACGGGAAGCGCACGGAGGACACACACCCATGCCCAAAATCCACGTCGTCGTCAGCCAGAAGGGCGGAGTCGGCAAGACCACCCTGGCGGTCAACATCGCCGCCATCGTCTCCGACGTCCTCGGCGGCAACCCCGAACAACCACCCGTGCTCGTGGCCTCCATCGACCCCCAAGCCTCCGCCGTGTGGTGGGCCGAACGCGGCGACCCCGACGCCTTGCCGTTCGACTTCGACCAGCTCGACGACCGCCCCGAAGAAGTCGCGAAACTCGGCGACCTGCACGAATACCAGCACATCTTCGTCGACGCCCCCGGCTCCCTGGCCAGGCCCACCGTGCTGGCACGCGCCCTCGACGTCGCCACCGACGCGATCGTGCCCGTCATCCCCGAACCACTCGCCTACGGCCCCACCGAGCGCACCGTGCTCGACCTCATCCAGCCGCGCGATCTGCCCTACCGCATCGTGCGCAACCTCTGGGACCGCCGCGACGGCCACCTCGACCTCGACGCCCTCACCGACTGGCTCGACGAGCAGAAACTCCGCTACACCAACACCATCGTCCGCCGGTACAAGATGCACACCACCGCCGCCGCCGAAGGCCGTGTCGTCACCCAGTACCCCAACGGCCGCACCGCCACCGAAGCCCGCAACGACTTCCTCGCCCTGGCGCTGGAGCTCGGCTACGGCGGGACGGTGGCCTGATGGGACGCCGCCGCCGCATCGAGGGCTCCGCCCTGGCCACCACCAGCGCCCCCGCGACCGTGCCGGTCACCTCGATCGCCCACAACCCCCGCAACCCCCGCGACGACTACGACGACGTCGGCGAGCTCGCCGACTCCATCCGCGAAGTCGGCGTCCTGCAGCCCATCGGCGTCGTGCGCTACGAGGTCTACCTCTCGCACTACCCCGACCACGAACTCGAGGTCGGCACCTGTGACTGGGTCGCCCTCAACGGCAACCGCCGCCTGGCCGCCGCCCGACGTGCCGGCGTCGACGAGATCCCGGTCCACGTGCTCGACCGGCTCGGCCGCGAGGATCACCTCGACGAGTCCGTTCTCATCGAGAACATCCACCGCGAGCAGCTGCCCCCGCTGCGGGAGGCACAGGCGATCCGGCTGCTGGTGGACCGGCACGGCTCCCAACGCGCCGTGGCCAAACGGATCGGCAAGTCCCAGGGCTACATCTCCCAACGCCTCTCCCTGCTGAAGCTGACCCCGCAGCTGCAGGACGCGTTGCGCTCCGGGCAGATGACCGTCGAAGACGCCCGACGCGTCGCCGCGCTCCCAGCCGAAGAGCAGCAGGAAAGCTGGCAGCGGATCCAGTCCGGTGACTACGCCGTAATCACCCCGGCACCCGCCCCGCCGGCCGCGCCGCCCGTCGACGACCACGCGCCAAGTGATTACGGCGTAATCACCCACGACCCCCCTGTCGGCGAAGACACGCCCCGCGCCGGCGGCCGCGGCGGCACAGGTGATTACGCCGTAATCACCCCGGGCTCCACCAACGGGCACCACACCAACGACGCGTTCGGTGATTACGGCGTAATCACCCAGCCCCCGCCCGCACCAGCCCGCGAGCACCGCACCATCGCTGTCGACAGCCCCCAGCAGGTCGCCTCCGCGCTGCGCCAGCACTTCACCACCCCCCAACTCGAGGAACTGGCCCAGCTCCTCCTCAACTGAACCACCCGGGTGATGGGCCCGAAGCCACCCACCTACCGCTCCGCGCCCATCACCCGCCTTCCCCACGCCGCACATCACCGGTTCTGTCGGACCCCGCCGCTACCCTCCACTCCCGCACGAACCACCGGGGCGCGACAGCAGGGGGGCGCGATGTCGAGCGGCACCACAGCTCGCCGCATGCGCGCCTACCGCTTCACCCTCGACCCCACCCGCACCCAACTCGACACACTCGCCCAACACGCAGGCGCCGCGCGATGGGCCTACAACCACGCGCTGGCCACCAAACTCGACGCGCTCCGGCGACGCCAGCTCCAAATCGACGAGCTGGTCACCCTCGGCCTCACCGAGCAACAAGCCCGCCGCGACGCCACCGTCACGGTGCCCAGCAAGCCGCAAGTGCAGAAGCGGTGGAACCAGCTCAAAGGCGACACCACCCGCGGCGGCGACGGGATCTGCCCCTGGTGGCGGGCCGTGTCGACCTACGCCTTCCAGTCAGCGTTCCTCGACGCGGACCGGGCCTGGAAGAACTGGATGGACTCCCTCACCGGCAAACGCGCCGGCCGCCGCGTCGGCGCACCCCGGTTCAAGAAGAAGGGCCGCTGCCGCGACAGCTTCCGCCTGCACCACGCCGTCAACGACCCCACCATCCGACTCGAGGGCTACCGCCGCCTGCGGATGCCCCGCCTCGGCAGCATCCGCCTGCACGACTCCGGCAAACGCCTCGCCCGCGCCCTCGCCCGCGGCGGCCGAGTCCAATCCGTCACCGTCTCCCGCGGCGGACACCGCTGGTACGCCTCCGTACTCGTCGACGAACCCGACCACACCCCCGGCCGCGAAACCCAACACCGCCCCAGCCGCGCACAACACACCGCCGGCGGCGTCGGCGTCGACGTCGGCGTGCACCACCTGGCCGCCCTGTCCACCGGCGAAACCCTCGACAACCCCCGCCACCTCCACCACGCCCACACCCGACTGGTCAAAGCCCAGCGAGCCCTGGCCCGCACCCAGAAAGGCTCCCACCGCCGACGCCGCGCCGCCGAACGCGTCGGCCGCCTACACCACCAACTCGCCGAACGACGCGCCTCCCACCTCCACACCATCACCAAACGCCTGGCCACCCAGCACGCCCTGGTCGCCGTCGAAGACCTCAACGTGCAGGGCATGACCCGCACCGCGCGCGGCACCCTCACCCAACCCGGCCGCAACGTACGCGCCAAAGCCGGACTCAACCGCGCCATCCTCGACGCCGCACCCGGCGAACTACGACGCCAACTCGAATACAAGGCTTCCTGGTACGGATCCACACTCGCCGTGTGCGACCGGTGGGCCCCCACCAGCAAGACGTGCTCGACCTGCGGGACAGTGAAAACCAAACTGCCCCTGTCGACGCGCGTGTACCGCTGCGACACCTGCGGGATGGTGTGCGACCGCGACATCAACGCCGCACGCAACATCCTCAAGGACGCAGACCCCGTCGCCCCTGGAAGAGGGGAGACGCTAAACGCCTGTGGAGGACCCGTAAGCCCATCAGCGCCACACGCGCCGACGGCAAGGCCCAGCGAAGCAGGAAGACCGGGCCACCCAGCCCGGTCACCACGGGGGAACGATCCCCCGTCCACCCCCAAAACGGAGTGAACCAAAACTCCACAGCGGCGCGGGATTCCCGCAGGTCAAGAAGCATCGGCCCCGCGCACGCGGGGGTGTGGTCCCCACACGACACCACAGAGAAGTTCCTAACTCTGATCGGCCCCGCGCACGCGGGGGTGGTCCGATCCGCCTGGACGCGATCCGGTCGAAGGACGGATCGGCCCCGCGCACGCGGGGGTGGTCCGACGAACAAGAAACCACCCTCCTCCCCCCAACCCCCCGTCGGCCCCGCGCACGCGGGGGTGGTCCCGTGTGCATCTCCTCGACTGTGTGTGGCCGGCCGGGAGTGGCCCCGCGCACGCGGGGGTGGTCCGCGATTGCGTCTGCTGTTCGCGCGAGCAGTCGCCTGTCGGCCCCGCGCACGCGGGGGTGGTCCGAGTCCTCCCTCCTTCTGATCGAGAGTGACCCCGTCGGCCCCGCGCACGCGGGAGTGGTCCCTCCTGCTCATCCACGCGGCCGACGTGTGGGCAGTCGGCCCCGCACACGCAGGGGGTTCGGAAGAAACGATGTCCACGATGCCGATGCCCGAGTCGGCCCGCACGCAGGCGAGGTCGGAACAGCGGCGGATCTCAGCCCCGCGCCAGGCTCGTCACTCGCTGGTAGTGAGGCTGGTACGTCACGGTGACCTTGGTGTCGCGGCGGCCGTGCCGGTTCTTCGCGAGCAGGATGTCCAACTCACCGCCGCGACCTTCGGATTCTTCTGGCAGGTGCAACAGCAGCACATTCGCCGAGTCCTGTTCGATGTCGCCGGACTCACGCAGGTCCACCAGTCGCGGCTCGCGGCCTTCCGCGTCGCGATTGAGCTGGTGCACGACAAGCATGTGCACCTCGAACTCGGACGCCAACGCCCGAAGCGCCTGCATGGTCTCCGCCAACTCGAGCTGCCGTCGTTCGTAGCGCTGGGTGGCTCGCATGATGCCGAGGTAGTCCACTACAACCAGGCCCGGCGCCTCGTGGCTGGACCTTTCACAGTTCTTGATCAGCCAGCGCAGCCGGTGCCGTAGGTGGGTCACGCTGATCGCGGAGGCGTAGTCGGTGAACAGCGGCGCTCCGGCGAGCTTGTCCTTGGCCTGTTGGAGTCGCCGCAGGTCGTCGTCGCTCAACAGGCCGGGACGCACGAGCGCTTCGTGCTGGACCCGTGCCTGTGCCGCCAGAGTGCGGCGCACCATCTGCGTCTTGGACATTTCCAGCGCAGCGAAGAACACCGGGATGCGGCAGTTGACTGCGACGTGCTGGGCGATCGTCGATGCCACCATCGACTTGCCCACGCTCGTGCGGGCAGCCAGCGTCGTCACGTCACCCGGCTCCATGATCAGCTGGTCATCGAGGTCCGTGAGACCGGTGGCGAACCGGGGAGGCTGTGGGTCGAGCAAGTCGGCCCACACCTCGTCCACGTCGTCGGCAAGGGACTGGACGACATCCTGCTCCTGGCCGCTGTCGAGGGAGGCCAACGCCTCGGTCGCATAGTCGACCGCGCTGGCAAGCAAGTCACCGTCCCACGCTCGCGCCGCGGCGCGCTGGATGAGGTTCTGGCCGATCTCGTGCATACGGCGCCGGTGAGCGTCGTTCACCACGCCGTTGGCCAACGTCTCGGCCGCGCTGGCGTTGGTGGCCACCTCCAGCAGTTCGAGAACGTAGCCGCCGCCTCCGACCCTCTCCAGCTCCTCACGGCGGAACAGCTCGTTGACCAGCACCGTGGGGTCGACGGACTGGTGCTGTCCGAGGATGTCGACGCACGCGGCAGCGATCGCGGCGTGAGCAGGGCGGTGGAATGCTTTCGGCTGGCAGATGTCGAGCAAACGAGCGCCCACCCCGGTGGGGTGATCGAGGCGCCCTTCAGCGAGCACGGTGCCGAGGACCGCGCGCTCGGCGTGAACGATCTCGTCAGGGGCGTCCCAAGTGTTCATGTCGCTGGTGTGGGGCATCCTGGTGATGGACATCGTCTCTCCGATTCGGTGTCAGGCCCGGCCGGGTGCTGTGGAAGGTGACCGGCCGGGCTTCTTCAACTTCAGTTCAGGCCGACTTGGTATTCCGCAGACGGCACCCGCGGCAGGGACGCTCGCGCGTCACGCCGTCCTCCTCCTCGACGACCACAAATCCGTAGTCGCATCCCGGCTCACAATCGAGCTCGAGACGCTCGACGGTCTTCTCAGGCTCGGCGGGCTGCTCAACGGTCTTGGCCGCGCCGCGAGCTCCCTCCCGGGTGATGCCTTTGCGGGCGAACACCTCGACCAGCTCCGGGTCGTCCTTGAACTCGAGGACCTCGTTCGGGTCCGGTTCTCGAGCGATCTCAGCGGTACGTTCCCTGAACGCCTTCATCACGTAGGACGGGGGGTTCGACGTCGATTCGATCAGCTTGCGGGCGGCGTACCACCGCACCTGGTCCAGCGTCGCGCCGTACCGGCTCATCGCCGTGTAAGCGAGGTCCACCAGCTCACTGAACACCTTCGGCGCTGGGGTGATCCCGCGTTTCTTCCATCCCACCGTCAGCAGGGCTGTCTTGACCTTGTCGCGGGAGACGGGGAGCTCTGGCGACCGAATCGGCAGCGACGTGAGCCGGTTAGCGTCGGAGGCCGCTTGCTGCGCTTCGACCCGGCCGACCTCGGTGCGCCGGATCGTCACTCGCCCGGCGCGTGGTTTCCGGCCGGCCTTCTCGACCTCCCGGTACGCCAAGTCGCGGTCCACGATGTACCGAGCGCGAGCCTCGGTTCGGTTGCGCGGACCGAGGTACCCCGCCGGCGGCTCAAGGTTGATCACGTACCGCGCTGGCAGCGGATTACCTGAGGCGTCCCGACGCGGGCGGCGGCGGCCGGTCTCGGGGTCAACACCACCGTCGAAGATCGTGAGGAAACCGATCCCGACCAGCTCGTTGAGCGGGGCACCGACCTTGTCGGCACGGCCGAGGCCCGCCTCGTAGGCAAGGTACTCGCGGTCGAGCACGCCGCCGGCGTTGTCGCCTTGGGCGGTGAGGAGATCGTCGGTGAGTAGCTCGGCGATGGTCCGAGCTACCGGGCTGACTCCGGAGTACTGCACCCACCGCGGGGACAGTCCCACGCTCGGGGCTTGCGCGGCTTGGGTGATGAAGCCCTTGGGCTCTTCGTCTTCCATGTCGGTCCCTTTCGGGTGAGGGACCGGGGTCACACTCGCATCGACCGGTATCGGATACGACGGCTCTCGTTGTATCCTCGATTCTCGACGGTCATCGTGAGTACCCCCTCACGCGATGAACGTCAGATCGGATGGGAGTGAACCCCGGTCAGAGTTTGAAGGGCCCCGCGTTCTTGTTTGGCGACAGGCGCGGGGCCTTTTCACGTCCAGGGTGTGTCGGGCTCTACACCGGCACCTCCTCGCGGCTCTCACGGGCGCGCTTCTCGGCGAGCGCCTGCTCAGCCTCGTGCCACGTGTCGGCCGGGACGACCGCGACGTAGGGGCGGTTGTACCGGGTCAGCATGAGGGGGGTGCGGTCGGCTACGACTGCACGCAGCGTCCGGGGCCAGATTTGGGCGAACCGCTTGAGGTGCATGGGTTCGTCACTCTCCTTCCTCACCAACCAGGGGACTGGCAGCAGGCACACCCTACGTCGCTGGTTTAAACCCCGCGATCACTTGGGGTATCTACGGCGTGTCGGCCTCAACATCGCCCCGCGCCACATGCCGTTCATCGCCCCAAGTGGCCAACGAATCGATAGAACGCCCTCAGGTCCCCTGTGAGCCCCCAAGATTTCCTTGTGCGACAACTTACCCCAAGGCAAGCCAAACGTGCCTCTACGGTCCAATCAGGCCACACTACGGGACGGCACGCACCGACAGGGGAATCACCGACGCACCTCCCGTGGTCTCGACCACTCGACTCCACCACGCTACGACGCCGGATATTCGTCACCCACAGTGATCAACCTTAGGGTTCGTCGGTGGGTTTCGGCTGGCTTTCGCACGCCATCACGAAACGGTTCGCAGCGGGTTCCCCTCGCGCGCGTACGCGCGACGCGCGTTACGCGTGGAGCCTCACGGGCACGAGTGCCGCCGTCCGCGAAACCCCCGCCCGTTTCGCGATCCACTGGCGATCACCAGTCGTGACCAACCGCAGCAGCATCCCGTGAGCGAACGGGGTGGGGTTGGCTGACGACGGGTAGGGGCGGAGAGGCGTACGTGCACTGACCTCCCCGCGTTCTTGCCCTGGGCTCGCGTCGCCCGGCCCGGCGTCAGCCGGGCGGCGCGAGCCTCCATCAGTCAATCGGAAGGACTCTCTGAGTCCTTCCTCCTTCTGATCTGAGAGTGACCCCGGAATCCGGTGACAGTCCTGACCTGCGAAAACAGGAGGTGTCACCGGAATCCGGTGACACGTGACCCCGGAATCCGGTGACAGTCCTGACCTGCGAAAACAGGAGGTGTCACCGGAATCCGGTGACACGTGACCCCGGA
>NZ_VCEK01000008.1:33206-43071 GCF_005862235.1 Saccharomonospora piscinae
GGAATCCGGTGACAGTCCTGACCTGCGAAAACAGGAACCCGGGGCTTCCTCAGGAGGACGGCAGCTCCTCGACGACGCCGCTTCCCCTGCCCTTCGCCGTCCTGGCCCGTGAACGGCGCGCTCGTCGACGAGCACGTGGTCGGCGTCCGGTCGTCTCGTCGGCATGGTCGAAGTTCTTCGTCCTGGCGGTTCGTGAGCGGATGGTTTATGGACCGGATCGGTTCGGTTGATGAGTCGAGTCGGCGCGGGTGGTCGTGGCGGCGGTGTCGAGCGCGTCGGCCGTGCCCGCTCGCTGATCGCTGGCAGGGCTCTGTCGGGACCCGCATTGCACCGCCTGCGCGAGCGGGTCGGCGAGCGCTGTTTGAGCCCGCTCATCCTCGGCCGCGCGTCCGCGCATGCACCCGCTCACCGGGGGTTCTCGAGCCCGCTCGTAAACCCGATCACAGAGTCGGCGGAGAACTCGCTCACGTACCCGCTCAAGGAGACGCCGCAGAACCCGCTCACCGCCGCGCGCATGCACCCGCTCGCGAGGTCGCTCACGGAACCGCTCATGCACCCGCTCATCGCACCCGCTCACGGACCCCACTCATGTGTGCTCCGACCTGCGCAATGAGCGGGTGGGACACCCAACACGTGAGCGGGTGGTTTCACCTCTCACGGTGCCACTCAGGCCCGTCGTTTGATGACACGAAGAAGGGCCGCCCCGAAACCTCCCGAGACGGCCCTTCCGTGGGTACCTTTCGGCTACCCCGCTCGCACTGCCGTTTCGTCCACCAACTCGACCTCGCCCCGAACCGGCAGGATCACGTCGGTCGGGCGCTCGAACAGCGCCCCCGACTGGCGCCCGGGAGCGGTGCGGGTGTCGACGTGCTGGAACCCGCGGCGGATGTAGTAATCGTGCAGGGCGGTGTTGCTCCGCCAGCAGTCCAGCCGCAGCCACCGGTTTCCCTGACTGGCAGCGCGTTTGCAGGCCCAGTTCAGCAGGGCGTCCCCGAGGCCGGTGCCGCGGGCCGCCGCTGCGAGCATGAACTTGTAGAGGTAGGAAGCGGGCTGTTGCACCTCCTGCTGAGTCCAGAAATCGGTGTCCGGACCTTCCAGGCACAGTGACCCCACCGGGGCGCTGGAGTCGTCGCGCACGATGAAGGTCGTACCGTCTGCGACCTGCCGGTAGATCGCCCTGCTGCCCTTTGTGCTCGACGTCCACTGGTCGATACCGGCCTCACGCAGCCACCGCTCGGCGTGGCGACGGAGCTGGAGCACTGTGTCAGCGTCGGCGGCTGTGCCGGGTCGCACCGTGTAGGTAGTCATCCTCTGCTCCTCTCACTGGACGGGCAGGTCGTAGCGGACGATCTGACGGTCGCCGGGCCACACACTGACCAGAACTCGAACAGGCCGGTCGTCCGCGTCGTATCCGACGCGGCTGTGCTCGCCGACCGGGGTGCCGGGGTGGAGGTCGAGCAGTCGGATCTCGTCCTCTGTAGGCATCCGGGGAGTGATCCAGTCCTCATGCCGGGCCTGGTGCACCCCGATCGACCGGAGGAACCCGGCGGGCAGCACGACATCTCGCTCGGTGAGCGCGGGAGCGAACTCGGTGCCGTCGACGTCGGTGGTGGTGCGGCGCGCGACCTCCTCGGTCAGGTAGGCGTCGGCGATCATCACCGGCATCTCCCGTACTCGCGGGAGGCGACTCACCGACCGCACACGGCGGCGCCGTAGGACCGTGGCGCCCGGCTCGATGCGCAGTAAGCCGGCGATCTGAGGCGACGCGGGGATCCAGTCGACTGTGATGGTCTGAGCCCCTGTCCACCCCTGCGCCTCGACGTCCGCCTTCCACTGATCGATTGCACGGGCGGGGTCGTCCTGGTAAGTGCCACGCTCGAACGCGGTCGCGGTGAACACGATGCGATAGGACTCGCGGACGAGTCGACCTTGGGAACCAGCGCCAGCGGTGATGAGCCCGTCGGCTTGGAGCTGCTGTAGCGCCGATCTGACCGTGGGGCGCGATACTCCGAATCGCTCGGCGAGAGACAGCTCGGTGGGGACCTGGTCGCCAGGTCCGAGTTGGCCGGTCTCGATCTGTGCGTGCAGGTCGTCGTAGACGCGCCTCCACCGGGGCCTCTGTCCCGCTGCCATCCGCACCCTCCTCTTTGTCGTGTCTGACGGTACAGACATGGCGATCTCCTCCGCTGCTCCAGTGGTGTGAACCCCTTGCGGGCCGGTAACTAAGTAGCTACTGTACGTTTTGTCATTACAAAGATGACAGAGCAGAGGTCCGAACCCTCTGAGACCGGGTTGGCGCCCGTGCGGACCTGTCCCCACCGGGAGGTGGCGACAGGAAGCACCGCAGCCGAGCGTTTCGGCGACACGCCTTGAACTCCACAGCGAACGGCACAAGCCGCTGGCCTGCCTGCGCGCTGTCAGTCACCAAAGGGCATCGCAGGTCAACTCAAGGTCCGCGCCACGCAGACACATGCGGTGTCTGCCGCTGGACACCAGCCCCCGACCACATACGGCGGGGTTCTGGTGTCGGGCGAGGGACACCGCGCCCAAGAAGAAGCCCCGCCCACGGGTTCCGGCCGTGGGCGGGGCTGATCACTACACACCGAGAGGACTGGTGCGCCATGCCCACCGTACCCAGCGAGACGTTTCCGGACGTCCTCGCCGTTTACGACGCGGTCACCGCCGACGTCGAGACGTTCACCGACACCACCGCCGCTCTCGTCGATGGAGGTGAGCGGCAGTGAGCTGGGATCGCATCGTGATCCGCCCGGCCGATGTGCCGGCCGCGGAGCTGCCGGAGCCCGAGCCCACGCTGGCCGACCTGCTGGCGATCGAGCACGGCGACGAGGTGCTGGTTCAGCACCGCATCAACCGCGCGCAGCGCGTCGCCGCGCTCGAGCACACCCACCGCGAGCTGATGGGTCTGCGCCGCCGCTATCGGGATGCCGGCGACGACAACGAGTTCGACTCCACCACCCCCACGACAACGACGTTTTGGAGGGCCGCATGAGCACGCTGACCACCGCCACCGCTGACACCGAAATCGGTCGGCTGATCCGCGATCTGCTGGACCAGCTCGACCTCGTTCACTCCCCGCTCTACCGGGCGGTTCACACCGACGCCGAGATCGCCGCCGCCGAGACGGGCCTGTGGGAGGCCATCGCTGACGCCGCCACGAGCCCCCGAGAGGCGGTGACGGCATGAGCCGAGTGATGTTCCACCTGCCCGACCTCGCCAAGGGCGCCCTGGTCGCTGGCCTGCTCGGGCTGGTCATGTCCGCTGCGGGTGCGTCGTGGTCGCTGGTGGCGATGGTCGCCGGGGTCGCGGCCGTGGTCACGGCCTGCCTGTCCGCCGGGCTGTACTTCCGGCGCGCGGGTCTGCGGCCGATCCCGGCGGCCGCC
This sequence comes from Saccharomonospora piscinae, assembly GCF_005862235.1. Taxonomy (GTDB): domain Bacteria; phylum Actinomycetota; class Actinomycetes; order Mycobacteriales; family Pseudonocardiaceae; genus Saccharomonospora; species Saccharomonospora piscinae. The sequence goes on from NZ_VCEK01000008.1 coordinate 36,608, forward strand.
GTCGAGGACGACACCACCAGCAGCGACCCAGCCGAAAACGACGAGGTGGGCGGCAGCGCCGCTTCCCCACACGAGTCCGACGCTGCCGACCCCGCGCGCCGTGCCGACCCTGCCCCCGAGGTCGACGCCGCGGTGCGCTGAATCCCGGTCCAGCACCGGGGGGCCGCTCGCCGGGTCCTTCCCCCGACCCGCTCGGCGAGCGGTGCCCAGGCCGCTGGAACGGCACACCACACGCGACGAACACGGAGGACGTGTCATGACCATCACCAAGCTCGACCCGCAGATGCCGACGCAGCGGCTGCTGTCCGGGCTGCACGTCCCCGCGGACCTCGGCGACACCACAGCCCCGCTCGATGTGATCGACCGGCCCCAGCCCGAACCGAAGCCGGAGCCCACCACCGAGCAGCCTCGACCGGATCCGTCGACCCCGAGTCCGGCTCCGGTCGAGACGTTCCGGCCCGAGAAGCCGACCCCGGCCCCGGCTCCGGTGGCGACATCGACCACCACCCCGACCCCGGCCCCGACACGACCGGCACCCCAACCCAAGCCGGAACCGCAACGCCAGCCCCTCAAACCGCCGTCGGCGCCAGTCTTCTGGGGTTCCCGAGCGCTGGAGGCGGTGTACTGGATCGCGATCCTGACCGGCGCGATCGGGCAGATCATCTTCTTCGGTGACCTGTTCAACATGGGATGGCCGGGCTACGTCGCTGCCGCGATCATCGCCACCACCGCCGAAACGATCATGATCTCCGCTGGTGACACCGCCTTGAAGTTCTTCACCAACGGGGTTCCCGCCCGGCGTTGGTGGATCTTCCTCGCGGTGTCGATCGTCGCCGCATGCACCGCCGCAGCGCTGAACGTCACGCACTGGGTGGAAGACAACGTCTCGATGGCGGTGCTGTTCGGCGGGATCGCGATGCTCGGCTTCATCCTGCACGTCACCGACGGGTTCGTGCGCGCCATCGCGTACCGCGAGGCCAAGGCCGCATACGACGCCGAGATCAAGCGTCGGGAGGACGAAGCCGCCAAGGCCGCCTCCCCGGAGCCTGCTCCAGTTCCCGCGCCGAAGGTGGCCACCCAGCCGAAGGTGGCCGCATCGAAGACCACGAAGCCCAGGTCGAGCAAGCGCAAGTCGCGCAAGCCACAACTCACTTCGGAGGCGGCCGTCGCGTGGTCCAAGGCGAACGGCGAGCCCGGCCCGAGCGCGGTGATCAAGCACTTCACCGCCGAGGGCTACGACACGCCTGCGCTGGCGACCATGCGCCGCTGGCTCAACTCCTGACCCTCTGAATCGGTGTCCCGGCACCGGGGCAGCGCATCTCCCTCCACTCCCGGGGAGGTGCGCTGCCCAGGCCACCGGGCCGCAACCCGAACACCCCGAACCGGAAAGGAGCTGCTCCCGATGGCGGGGCACCGCCGAACACGCAAAGCAGGTGCCCCGACCCTTCGGGCGCGGCACCACACCAACGCGAAAAGGCACGCGCTGGAGCGCATCGAGTCCACCAGCGATCCCGCGCTGCGTCTGCGCTACGCCACTGACTACGTGCTTTCCGCGCGGCGGCACAGCGAGCAACGCGGGCGCACCGCCGCGACGCATCCGGCGGTGGCCGAGGCGATCGAGGTGGCGGTGCGGGCGCTGATCCGCTGCGGAGACAACCTGCTCGACCCGTCGAAGAAGGGAAGGTGAACACCTTGTCCGCATTGCCGAAACGTCTCACGGACAAGCTGGCGGGCAAGGCCGGCCGCGAGCAGGCCGACGTGCGAGCGCATCTGCACGCTGTGCCCGAACCCGCTGCTGGTTCGCGGGAAGATGCCGCGGCTCCGGCGACGACCGAGCCAGGCCCCGAGGTGCAGCCCACACCCCCCGGCCTGCTCGAACGAGCCCGGAGCGAGTTCACGCCGCCGGACATCTGGTCGGAGGATCGGCCGGCGCTGTCGAAGGTCGTGAACTACGGCCGGTACGGGCAGCAGGTCCCCGACGAGGGCGCAGCCCGCGCCGCGGCGACGGCGTGGAGTTGGTTCGCCGCGCTCAACGCGGCCGTCTCCTACGCCTGGCAGTGGGTCACCGAACGGCCCTCCCGCACCACCATCGCCGTCGCCCTGGTGGTGCTCGCCTCGCTCGTCCCCGCAGCCCGCACCGCCCTGACGGTGCTGTTGTGGCCCGCCCACACCGCCATCGAACTGATTACCGACCACTGATCTGGAGGATCCGCCATGCTCGCCACTCTGGGTTCCCTGCTCGTTGCCGTGTTCTTCTTCGTGCTCTACAAGACCGTCAAGGGCCGTAAGAAGATCCACTGGATCATCCCGGTGGTCCTGCTGTTCCTGGCCACGACGTCACTGGCGGTCAGTCCCCCGGCCATATGGGCCATGAGCAAGATCGGTGACGGAGTGAGCGGTCTCGGTTTCTCCGCAGCAGGAAGCGCGGCCCTGACCATCGTGATCTTGCTGGTCGTGCTGGTGCTGGACCTGCGGGACAAGAAGCCTGACGGCGGCGCGAAGTTCGCGCTGATCATGATCCCGCTGCTCGCGATCATCGCGTCCGGCCCGGTCGGCGATGCGATGCGCAACGTCAACGGCGGTGTCGCACGTATGGGAGACAACGTCATCTCCACGGTCACCGGCGAATGACCAGCTCCCCAGATTCGCCAGCCCCAATGGTTCACGCACCCCGGGTGTGTGGGCGGGTTCGACTCCCGCCAGGGGCGCTCTCGCAAGACAGCAGCACCACCAACCATCCCGACACCCGCCAAGGGAGTGACGATGCGATGCTGATTTTCGTTGTGCTGGTGGCCGCCTACGCGCTGACCGGCTTGGTGATGGACGGCGCTGCCGCCGTCCGAGGAAAACCGATCCCCTCCACGTTGAGGGCGGAGAGACGACAGAAAGCCCGCGAGCACCGCCAAAGGAACCCTGGCTACCTCAGCCGGGTCTGGGGCAACGCGCTGGACTCGTGGGCGGATGCCTCCACCCGCCGCCACAAGCGCCGGATCGCCAAGCGGGAAGCGCAGGAGCCCACGAAGTCCGCCGCCTGGATCGCCAAGCAGATCGAGAAGGAAGAGAAGCGGGCAGACCGCCGCCGGAAGTTCGCCGACAAGGCCGGGGTGCTGTGGGGCAAGGCCCGCGAACTGCCTGAGCACGTGCGGGAGCGGCGGCGTGAGGACGAAGCGTGGGCCGAAAACACCCGCTACGACGCCGAGCGCGACGACAACGTCCCCGCGGGGTTGGCGGGCTCCACCGACCTCGACGACGGCCAGGACGACGCGAAGGTGCTGCCGTTCCGGCCCCGCACCGACGACACCGTCCACGAGGCCGACGAGACCCCTGCCGCGCCGCGTGTGTATGCCCATGACCTGCACTACGAGATGGCCGACCCCGATCTGCCCTGCATCTGGGAGGGCGGACCCGACGGTCCGATCGAGTCGTGCGATCAGCCCCGCAAGCCGGGGTGGCCGATGTGCGGAGAGCACCTGGCCCTCACCGACGCCGCCGCCGTCGCCCGCGGCGATGTCCCGTTCAGCGAGCGGATCGCGGAACAGATCGCCGGATGGGACGCGGCCGTGCAGGCCGCCACCACAGACCAGCCCACCACTGGGCAGGACATCAACACCGGAATCAAGGAGGACATCCCCATGACCAACGCTTCCGCCATCTCGGGTGAGATCACTGGCCTGCAATCCGGTATCGAGCTGGCCCGGCAGATGCGTCGTTACGTCACTGACGTCCAGAACGTCATGGAGAACGCGCAGGGCACCCTGTCGCAGACCTCCACCGGATTGCAGCAGGTCCCGGCCAGCCTGGAGTTGGCCACCGCGAGCTTGCAGAGCCACGGCATGAACGGCCCGGCGGCGGCGGAGTTCGCTGTCGCGCAAGAGCGGATGGACATGGTCGCTCAGGCTGTCGCTCAGGCGGTCGCCGCGCTCGCCACGGTGGCCGACAACCTCGGCATGGCCGATACGTCGTTCTCCCGCGTGGAGAGCGAGCTGTCGTCCCAGCTCGGTATCTCCGAGCAGGTCGGCGCTGCTGCCGCGCGCGGCGGTGTTGCCCGCGACACCGCCTTCTACATGAGCAACTAGCTCGAAACAGTCCCCGACGGTTCGCACCTCACGCGGTGTGGGCGGGTTCGATTCCCGCCGGGGACACCACCCCAGTTCGTTCACAGAGACGGAGGAAGGATGTCCAAGACCCAGGCCGTGTCCGTCCCGATGGACGAGCACACCACCGACACACCGCAGAAGCAGCGCTGGACCGACCGGCAGAAGGCCGCCGCCCGGCAGAAAGCCGCCGAGCTGGGCCAGGATGCGAAGAAGTCGGCCAAGAGCCTCGTCTACCGTAACCGCCGCCAGCTGTACCCGCTGGCCTACACCTCCGCGACCGCGGCGTTGGGTACGACCGGGGCGCTGGTCGCCGAGTACAGCGACCTCGCCACGCCCACGGTGATGATGGGCACCGGCGCAGTTGCGCTCGGCGCCGGATACACCGCCCTGCGCAAGGTCGGCACGAAGCTGCCGGACGGCATCCTCGGCCGTTTCAAGACCGGGCTGGCCGCGGGGTGCGCGTGGTGCGCAACCCTGCCACTGACCGGCGCGGACGCCACCAGCATGTGGTTGGCGCTCGGCCTGGGCACGGTGTCGCTGTCGGCGCGCTGGTGGCAGCGCATCCGCCCCGGCCACCCCACCAGGTCCACAGCCGCGGCACCGGCACCGGCCCCGGCACCGAAGCGCAACCACGACGAAGAGATGGCCACCGCCTACGACCTGATGCAGGTGTGGGCTGAGGAGATCGGCTGCACCAACGGTGTGCTGGCCGGCACGCTGCTGGACGACCCCCGGCTGTTTGAGGCCGGAGTGGTGTTCACCATCTCGTTGCGGGGCACCAAACACAACCTCGACGCCGTGCGCAACGCGACCGACAAGATCGCGATCGCGCTGGGCTACTGGCCTAAGGACATCACCGTCAGCCAAGGCCAGCGGCCGCACCTGGTGGAGCTGCGGGTCGTAACCCGCCCCGACGCCATCGACGGCGCTTTCCGTGGCCCCGTGATCGTCGACGACGGTCAGGGCAACGTGTGGGTGGAAATCGGCCCCTACACCGACGGCGAGGGTGCCGAGAAGTGGCACCTGTTCGAGCCCAACTCCGTGGTCGGTGGGTTCGTGCTCGGGGGGAAGGGCTCCGGCAAGTCCCGGCTGATCGAGCTGATCGCGATCGCGTTGCGCAAGCTCGGCGTGGAGATCTGGTACCTCGATCCGCAGAACGGGGCGTCGTCGCCAGCGCTGATCGAGACGGCGGACTGGCCGATGAAGGGCATGCACAAAGGCACGAAGCTGTTCGGCAACGTGCTGGATCTGCTGACCGCGATCGAAGACGTCACCACCATGCGCGGTTCGGAGAACACCGACGTCCTCGGGGCTGAGGGCTTCACCCACACCCGCGAGCGGCCGGCCATCGTGGTCATCGTCGACGAGTGCCACATGGTTTTCGACGAGGCCAACCCGCAGACGGGCAACACGTTCGGCCACGACTTCGGTGAGCTGGACCGGATTATGCGTAAGTGCGGGCTCTCCCTGATCGGCGCATCGCAGATCTACACGATGAACACCTTCGGTAATTCCGGTGCTCTGCGCAGCGGCATGACCGGCGGGAACCTCGTCGTTATGCGGATGCTGGAGAAGTCCCACTGCGGTCTGCTGCCCGGCCACGTCCCCAACCCGTGGGACATCCCCAAGGGCGGCGGATACGGCTACAGCATCGGCTCCGACCGGGACGGCGTGCTGTGGAGGTCCCGCAAGCTCGACAACGTCGTGAAGTGGATGAAGTCCTCGCCGCCCGCGATCCTGGACGATCTCGTGCGCAACACCCTCGGCGAAATGTACGAGAAGCGTCACGAGGCGGCACAGCAGGACTCGGCGTACATGCGGGACCTGCTCGGAAAGATGCGCACCGCCACCCCCGACGAGGCACGCCGGATTCGAGCTGAGATCCGCCGTCGCCGCGGCAAGTCCGACGGCTCGGAGACACACCCGAAGCAGCCCGGCGACGTCACCGCGCCGGAACCGCCGGCGTTCATCAGGGCACTCAACCCCAACGCCGACACTCCGGGGACGGAGATCCCGCAACGGGATCTCAACGAAGGTGAACAGGCCCTCATGGACCTGCTCGCTGACGGCGGAGCCTGGTCAACCAAGGACCTCGCCGAACACCTCGAGGTGTCCGAGGTGACCGTCCGCAAGCGGATACGGAACCTCGAAACCCGCCTGGTCAAAGTCGGTTCAGGCCGGTACCGCGCCAAGAACGTGTAGACCCACCCAACCGAGGGCCGGGCCCCACACCAGGGGGTCCGGCCCTTCGCGCGTCTGAGCCGCACTCGACACCACGAACCCCGCGCGGGCCCTCGCGGTTGAGCCGGTTCACCTCGTCGACGTAGCTCCGGTACGCCTCCTCCCGCCGGGACCGGCCCGCGTGCT
>NZ_VCEK01000009.1 GCF_005862235.1 Saccharomonospora piscinae
GGGGTGAGGGTGGTTTGGATCGGTTCTTGCGTTCGCTGGGTGAGGCACACGTGCGCGGTGTCCACATCGACTGGAAGGCGGTGTTCGCCGGAAGCGGCGGCAGGCGGGTCGACCTGCCGACCTACGCGTTCCAGCACGAGCGGTACTGGCTCGCAGCCGATCGAGGGGTTTCGGACCCCGCCGGGCTCGGGCTGACCGCCGCCGCACATCCGATTCTCGGCGCCGCGGTGGACCTGGCCGACGGCGACGGGCTGATCCTGACCGGACGGCTCGGCACCGACACCCATCCCTGGCTCGCCGATCACGTCGTACACGGAACCGTGATCGTTGCGGGCTCGGCCTTCGTGGAGCTCGCGCTGCGCGCGGGGCGCGAACTCGGCTGCGACCGCCTGGAGGAACTGACCCTCGAAGCCCCGCTGGTGCTCGACGGGAGATCTCGCGTCCAGGTCGTCGTCGGTCCCGACGGCCGGGGTGTCAGTATCCACTCGCGACGGAGTGAAGACGAACCTTGGACCCGCCACGCCCGCGGTGTGCTGGCCTTCGCCGAACCGGTGCCCGAGACGTTCGAGAGCTGGCCTCCACCCGGCGCCGAGCCGGTGGCGGTCGAGGACTTCTATCACCGGCTCGCCGAGACCGGTCTGGGCTACGGTGATGCGTTCCAGGGGCTTCGCGCCGCCTGGCGCCGGGGCGACGAGGTGTTCACCGAGATTCGCCTCCCCGAGCCGGTGGCGGAGGACGCCGTGGACTTCGCCGTGCACCCCGCGTTGCTCGACGCCGCCGTGCACGGGGTGGACCTCGGTGTGCTCGAACCGGGTCAGCGGCGACTCGCCTTCGCCTGGAGCGGCGTGACCCTGCACGCGACGGGAGCACGGGCACTGCGGGTCCGCCTCACACCGGCCGGACCGGAGGCGGTCACGCTCACGGCCGCCGACGAGACCGGTGCGCTCGTCCTGTCCGTGGCCGGCCTGGTGCTGCGGCCCGCGTCACCGGAGCAGCTCCGGCCTGCGGTCTCGCGCTCGATGTACGCGGTGAACTGGGAGTCCGCACCACCCGCCGCGGTGGCGGACGCCCGCTGGGCAGTGCTCGGCGGAGCGGGGCGAGGGATCGGTGACTGGATCACCTCGGCGGGTGGCTGCGCGGGTCACTACGACGATCTCGCCTCACTGGCCGACGCGGTCGAGGCGGGTCAGCCGATCCCCGACGTGGTCGCGCTGCCCCGCGTGCCCGAGCGGGACGACCTCCGTGGCGCGGCACGTGATCTTCTCTCCGAGGTCTCCGCACTGCTCCGGTCCTGGCTCGCCGACCCACGTTTCTCCGGTTCCCGGCTCGTCCTGGTCACCCACGACGCCGTGGCGACCGGTCTCGACGGGACCGCACCGGATCTGGCACAGGCTCCCCTGTGGGGACTGCTGCGCTCGGCCCAGTCGGAACACCCCGGGCGGTTCGGGCTCGTCGACCTCGACGGCGAGGACAGCTCCCGCCACGCACTGCCCGCAGCGCTCGCTTCGCGGGAACCACAGGTCGCGATCCGGGCGGGCAGGCTCGCCGTGCCGCGGCTCGCCAGAGCTGCCGCCGACGCCGCACCGGCCTGGAACCGCGACGGCACCGTGCTGATCATCGGCGCCACCGGCGGACTGGGCCGGCTCGTCGCGCGCCATCTGGTGAGTGAGCACGACGTCCGGCACCTGGTGCTGCTCTCCCGCAACGCTCCCGGCCCCGAGGTGGCAGCCGAGTTCAGGGAACTCGGTGCCCACGTGAGCTTCGCGGAGTGCGACGTGGCGGACCGGGACGCCCTCGCCGGTGTGCTCGCGGGTATCGACGCGGACCACCCGCTCACGGGCGTGATCCACACCGCCGGCGTGGTCGACGACGGCATCGTCGAAGCGATCACGGACGAGCAGGTCGACCGCGTGCTCCGGCCCAAGCTGGACGGGGCACTGAACCTGCACGAGCTGACCGGGGACCTCGACCTGTCCGCGTTCGTGCTGTTCTCCTCCGCCGCGGGAACCTTCGGTACCCCCGGCCAGGGCAACTATGCCGCCGCGAACGCGTTCCTCGACGCGCTGGCCGCGCACCGCCGATCCCGCGGTCTGCCCGGCGTCTCCCTCGCCTGGGGAGTGTGGGACGAGGCCGAGGGCATGGGCGGGCGTCTCGCTGACACCGACCTCGCGCGGATGGCACGAGGTGGCACGGTCGCGATGTCGGCGGTCGAGGCACTGGGGCTGCTGGACGCCGCCACGGGCACCGGTGCGGCCTGCCTGGTACCGGTACGGCTGGACACGACGGTGCTCGCGGCCCAGGAGACCGTGCCGGAACTGTTCCGTGGCCTGGTGCGGGGCAAACCCCGCCGGGCGGCGGAACCCGCAGCGGGAGCGGACTCTCCGCCGCTGGCCCGACGTCTGACGTCGTTGTCCCGCGAAGAACGGGACCGGACACTGGGCGAACTGGTGCTCACCCACGCCGCCGCGGTGCTGGGTCACGGCTCGCACGCCGACCTGGAGGGTGGCCGTAGCTTCAAGAAACTGGGTTTCGACTCGCTCACCGCCGTGGAGTTCCGCAACCGGCTTTCCCTCGCCACCGGTCTCCGCCTGCCGCCCACGCTCATCTTCAACCACCCGACACCGGGCGCGCTCGCCGCTCACCTCCTCGCGGAACTGCTCGGCACCACCGACGAGCCCGCCGCGCCGGTGGTCACCGCCACGCCCGCCGCCGGGGACGACCCGATCGTGATCGTGGGGATGAGCTGCCGTTTCCCGGGCGGGGTGGACTCCCCGGAACGGCTGTGGCAGGTCGTGGCCGAGGAGATCGACACCATCGGCCCCATGCCGTTGGACCGGGGCTGGGAGCCCGACCGGCTCTACGATCCCGACCCCGAGCGATCCGGTAAGACGTACCTGGTCGAAGGCGGCTTCATCGACGGACTCGGCAGCTTCGACGCGGAGTTCTTCGGCATCAACCCGCGTGAGGCGCTGGCCATGGACCCGCAGCAGCGGCTGCTGCTGGAGACCGCGTGGGAGGCCTTCGAACGCGCGGGCATCGACCCGGCGTCCCTCCGTGGCGCGCCGGTCGGTGTGTTCGCCGGCACCCACGGCCAGGATTACGGCACCCTGCTCGACGGCGTCCCACCGGAGCTGGAGGGCTACAAGGCGACCGGTACCGCGGGCAGCGTGGTCTCGGGACGGCTGTCGTACACCTTCGGTTTCGAAGGGCCGTCGATGACCGTGGACACCGCGTGTTCCGCCTCGCTGGTCGCCCTGCACCAGGCGGCGCGGGCGCTGCACGGCGGGGAGTGCACGATGGCGCTGGTCGGGGCCGCCTCGGTCATGTCAACGCCGGACCCCTTCGTCACCTTCAGCAGGCAGCGCGTGCTCGCGAGGGACGGTCGCTGCAAGTCGTTCGCCGCCGCAGCCGACGGTACCGGCATGTCCGAAGGCGCCGGCATGCTGCTGGTGGAGCGGCTCTCCGACGCCCGGCGCCACGGACACCCCGTACTGGCGATCGTGCGCGGCTCCGCCGTGAACTCCGACGGAGCGAGCAACGGACTGACCGCGCCCCACGGGCCGTCGCAGGAACGTGTCGTCCGGCAGGCGCTCGCCGACGCCGGACTGTCCGGCGGTGACGTGGACGTCGTCGAGGCGCACGGCACGGGTACCGCGCTCGGTGATCCGATCGAAGCGCACGCCCTGCTGGCCACCTACGGCCGTGCGCGCTCGGCGGAGCAACCACTGTGGCTGGGCTCGGTGAAGTCGAACCTGGGTCACACGCAGTCCGCCGCCGGCTTGGCCGGAGTGATCAAGATGGTGCTGGCGATGCGGCACGCCACACTGCCGAAGACGCTGCACGTGGACGCTCCCTCACCGCATGTGGACTGGGACCAGGGCGGGGTCCAGGTGCTGTCCCAGGCACGCGAGTGGCCGGAGGGCGAACGCCCACGGCGCGCCGGTGTCTCCTCGTTCGGCATCAGTGGCACCAACGCCCACGTCGTGCTGGAACAGCCTCCCGCCGAGATCACGGTTCCCACCGCGCAGACCTCCCCCACCACCGCGGTCCCGTGGCTGCTCTCCGGCAAGACCGAGGACGCGTTGCGCGAGCAGGCCGAGCGCCTTCGCGCCCACGTGGCGGAGCTGGACCCGGCCGAGGTGTCCTCGATCGGCCTTTCCCTCGCCACGACCCGGACGGCGCACCCTCACCGTGCCGCCGTGCTCGGTCGCGAGCTCGGGGAGTTCACCGCCGGGCTGGAGTCGATCGCCGGTGGTACGGATGCGCCGAACCTGCTGCGCGGGGTGGCGTCGGCGGGGAAAGTGGCCTTCGTCTTCCCCGGTCAGGGATCGCAGTGGCCCGAGATGGCCACCCGTCTGCTCAGCTCCTCGACGGTGTTCGCGCACCGCCTGCGGGAGTGCGACGAGGCTCTCGGTGCCGTCACCGACTTCTCGGTGCTGGCCGTGCTGCGGGGCGAACCGGACGCGCCCGCGCTGGATCGCCTGCGCGTGGTGCAGCCAGTGTTGTTCTCGGTCATGGTGTCGCTGGCCGAACTTTGGCGCTCGCGAGGCGTCTCGCCTGCCGCCGTGGTCGGGCATTCCCAGGGCGAGGTGGCTGCGGCCTGCGTCGCGGGGGCGCTGTCGCTCGAGGACGCCGCCCGGGTGGTGGCACTCCGCTCGCGCCTGATCGACGAGGAACTGTCCGGCCGGGGCGGAGTCGTGTCGGTCTCCCTTTCCCCGGACGAGCTGGCACCCCGGCTGGCGCGGTGGGGCGAGCGCCTGTCGATCGCGGCGGTCAACGGCCCCGCGGCGGTCGCGGTCGCCGGCGAGCCTGCCGCGCTGGACGAGCTCATGGCCGAACTCGACGCGGACGGGGTCCGTGCCCGCCGCATTCGCGGTGCGGACGCGGCCGGGCACACCGCCCAGGTCGATCAGCTGCGCGACCGGCTGCTGGAGCAGCTGGCCGCGGTCACGCCCAGAGCGGACGCCGTTCCCTTCTACTCGACGGTGACCGGGGCGCCGATCGACCCCTCGACTCTGGACGCCGCCTACTGGTACCGGAACGCGCGCGAACCGGTGATGTTCGAGCAGGCGGTCCGCGCGCTGGTCGCCGACGGGCACACCGCGTTCGTCGAGTCCAGCCCGCACCCGGTGCTGCTCGGCGCGATCCAGGAAACCGCCGAGGACGCCAGGGTGATCGGCACGCTACGCAGGGACGACGGCGGTGAGGACCGGTTCATCGCCTCCCTCGCCGAGGCACACGTGCGTGGCGTGGCGGTGGACTGGACCGGTGTGTACCCGGCCGGTGCCCGGAAGGTCGACCTCCCGACCTACGCCTTCCAGCGCACCCGGTTCTGGCTCGACCGGCAGGGAGCTGCCTCGGACGTCACCTCCGCCGGACTGGATCCGGCCGGGCACCCGCTGCTCGGCGCGGCGGTGGCTGTTCCGCAGTTCGAGGGGTTCCTCTGCACCGGCAGGCTTTCCGCGCTCACCCAGCCCTGGCTGGCTGAGCACACTGTCGCGGGCGTGAACCTGCTGCCCTCGTCGGTCTTCGTGGAACTCGCCCTGCGTGCCGGAGACGAGTTCGGCTGCGACCGGCTCGCCGAACTGACGGTCGAGGCCCCGCTGGTGCTCGCCGAACAGGGCGCGATCCGGCTCCAGGTCACCGTGGGCGGCCCCGACGACAACGGGGACCGCGCCGTCGAGATCTACGCGCAGCCCGAGACCGACCACGCCGGTGAGACGTGGACCAGGTACGCCTCAGGAACACTCGCCACTCGTGACGCCTTGGAGGCCGTCGAGTTCGAGGTCCGGCCGCCCGAAGGGGCGGAAAGGCTCGAACCCGGCTCCGTCGAGGGGGTTCGGGCCGCCTGGCAACGCGACGGCGAGCTGTTCGCCGAGATCGCGTTGCCGGAGGAACTCGACGCCGACGCGTTCGACCTGCACCCGCTTCTGCTGGAAACGGCAGTGCAGGGTGTCGCTCCGTCGCGCGGGGAACCGGCCGACTCGCTCGCGGTGCGCTGGCGGGACGTCCGCCTGCACGCCACGGGAGCTCGCGAGCTGCGGGTCCACGTCACCGAATCCACGCCGGGGGTGCTGAGCCTGGCCGCGGCCGACGAGACGGGTGCCCCGGTGCTGTCGGCCGCCACGATCGAGACCCGCCCGGTGGAGGGTTTCCGGGCACAGCTCGGCCACGGCGACGCACTTTTCCGGTTGGCCTGGAACGAGCTCCCGCTCCCGGACGCGGCGGCGGGCAACGGTGTGGTGCTCGGAGAGCAGTACGCCGACCTGGCCGAGCTGGGTGCGGCGATCGGCGACGGCGGTCTCACACCGGACTTCGTCGTGGTTCACGCTGCCGAGGAGTGCGGTGCCGAGGGTAGCGACGGTGCCGTCGACGCGGCCGGAGCTCACGCTCGGCGGACCCTGGAGCTGCTGCGGTCGTGGCTGGCCGACGAGCGGTTCGCCGCGGTGCGGCTGGTCGTGGTGACCACCGGAGCGGTCACCACCGGCACCGGCGACGGCCTGCCGCGCCTGGCGCAGGCACCGATCTGGGGTCTGGTGCGCTCGGCTCAGTCGGAGAACCCCGGACGGGTGGTCCTCGTGGACACGGACGAGGCGTCGGCTGAGTTGGTTCCGGCCGCCGTCGCGTCGGAGGAGCCGCAGTCGGCGTTGCGCGCGGGCACACTCCTCGTACCGAGGTTGGCGCGGACCCGGCCCGCGGCCGAACCTGCCGCGCCCGCGTTCGGCCCCGAGGGTACGGTCCTGATCACCGGTGGAACCGGCGCGCTGGGAGCGGTACTGGCCGAGCACCTGGTGACCGCGCACGGCGTCCGGCATCTGCTGCTGACCAGCCGTACGGGAACCCGGTCCGCCGGTGCGGAGGAACTGGGCGCCCGCCTCACCGCGCTCGGCGCCACGGTCAGCATCGAAGCCTGTGACGTGGCCGACCGTGCGGCGCTGGCGAACCTGCTCTCCCGCGTGTCCCCGACGCACCCGCTGACCGCGGTCGTCCACGCGGCCGGTGTGCTCGACGACGGCGTGGTCGACTCGCTGACCGCCGAGCGCCTGGAAGCCGTGCTGCGGCCGAAGGTCGCGGGAGCGCTCAACCTGCACGAACTGACCGCGGGGCTGGATCTGTCGGCGTTCGTGCTGTTCTCCTCCGGCGCGGGTGTCTTCGGTTCTCCCGGCCAGGCGAACTATGCCGCGGCCAACACGGTCCTCGACGCGCTCGCGCACTACCGGCGGCACCAGGGTCTGCCCGCGCAGTCGCTGGCCTGGGGCCTGTGGGCTGAACGCGGCACGCAGTCGGGCGGGCTGGGGGACGCGGACCTGGCCCGGCTGGCGCGCCAGGGAACGCTGGAGATCTCCGTCGAACACGGCCTCGCCCTGTTCGACGCCGCCCCCGCCGTGAACGAGGCGGTGGTGGTCCCGACCCGCCTGGACTTCGCGGCCTTGCGTGCCCAGGCCCGCACCGGCTCCCTCCCGCACCTGTTGCGGGGACTCGTCCGACCGGCGGCGAGCCTGGCCACCGCCGAACCGGAGGGGTCGTCGCTCGCCGTGCGCCTGGCCGCCTCCTCCGGCGCGGAACGCCACCAGTTCGTGCTTGATTTGGTGCGTTCCACGGCGGCGGCGGTACTCGGGCACACCGGGCTGGACGCGATCGGTGCCGGACGCGCCTTCCGTGAGGTCGGTTTCGACTCGCTGACCGCTGTCGAGTTCCGCAACCGTCTCCAGTCGGGCACCGGGCTCCGGCTGCCCGCGACCCTCGTCTTCGACCACCCCACGCCGTCGGCGGTGACCGGGTATCTGCTGGGGGAACTGTTCGGCGAGGCGAACGGCACGGGACCGGTCACCGCCGAACGCCCCGCGCCCGCCACCGAGCCGATCGCGATCGTGGCGATGAGCTGCCGCTTCCCCGGCGGCGTGCGGTCGCCGGAGGATCTGTGGCGGTTGCTCGAGTCCGGTGGTGATGCGATCACCGGCCTGCCGACGGATCGTGGCTGGAACCTGGCGGAGCTGTATCACCCGGACGCGGACCAGCCGGGCACGAGCTACGTCCGGGAGGGCGGATTCCTCCATGGCGCCGCCGAGTTCGACGCCGGATTCTTCGGCATCAGCCCGCGTGAGGCGGTGGCGATGGATCCGCAGCAGCGGCTGTTGCTGGAGATCTGCTGGGAGGTACTGGAGCGCGCGGGTGTCGACCCGACGTCCCTGCGTGGCAGCCGCACCGGAATCTTCACCGGGACCAGCGGCCAGGACTACTCGGACCTGGCGGAGCACCTGCCGAAGGCCGACGAAGGGTTCCTGGTCACGAGTACCGGCGCCAGTGTGCTGTCCGGCCGGGTCTCCTACACGCTCGGGCTCGAAGGACCGGCGATGACCGTCGACACGGCGTGCTCGTCCTCGCTGGTGGCGCTGCATCTCGCGGCGCAGGCGCTGCGCGCCGGAGAATGCACGCTGGCGCTGGCCGGTGGCGCCACCGTGCTGGCCACACCGCGCACGCTCATCGCGGCGAGCAGGCAACGTGGCCTCTCGCCCGACGGCCGGTGCAAGGCGTTCTCCGACGACGCGGACGGGTTCGGCATGGCGGAAGGCGCCGGGATCCTGTTGCTGGAGCGGCTGTCGGACGCCGAGCGCAACGGGCACCCGGTCCTGGGGGTGCTGAGCGGTTCCGCGGTCAACCAGGACGGCGCCAGCAACGGGCTCACCGCGCCGAACGGTCCGTCCCAGCAGCGGGTGATCCGCGAGGCTCTGGCCAGCGCGGGGCTGACCGCCGCCGAGGTCGACGTCGTCGAGGCGCACGGCACGGGCACCTCGCTGGGTGATCCGATCGAGGCGCAGGCCGTGCTCGCGACCTACGGCCGGGAGCACCAGGACGACAATCCCCTGTGGCTGGGTTCGGTGAAGTCGAACCTTGGGCACACCCTGGGCGCGGCGGGCGTGGCCGGAGTGATCAAGATGGTGCTGGCCCTGCGGCACGGCGTGGTGCCGAAGACACTGCACGCCGAGCAACCCTCGTCCCACGTGGACTGGACGTCCGGAGCCGTGCAGCTGGCCAGCTCGGCGGTGCCGTGGCCGCGGGCGTCCCACCCTCGGCGGGCCGGCATCTCCTCGTTCGGCATCAGCGGCACCAACGCGCACGCGATCGTGGAGCAGCCGCCCGCGCACGAGGCGAGCGTTCCCGAGCGGACGGTGCCCGCGGGACGGGTACCCGTCGTGGTGTCGGCCAGGAGCAGGGCCGCACTGGCCGGACAGGCTCGGCGACTGACGGACTGGCTCGACGAACGACCCGATCTCGAGCTCACCGACATCGCCTTCTCCTCGGTCACCACGCGTGCCCCCCTCGAACACCGTGCGGTGATCACCGCCGAGGACCGGAACGAGTTGCTGCGCGCGCTCGGCGCGCTGGCCGACGGCGGAGTCGCGTCGAACCTGGTGCGGGGCGAACGGCGTGACGGGGCGACGTGCGCGTTCGTCTTCTCCGGTCAGGGAGCGCAGCGCGCGGGCATGGGACGTGAACTCCACGAGACCTACCCGGTCTTCGCGCGGGCATTCGACGACGTGTGCGCGCAGCTCGACGCGCGGCTGGCCGGCTTCGTCGACCACCCGGTTCGCGACGTCGTGTTCGCCGGGGCACCGGAGTTGGCGCGGCTGCTGGACGACACCGTGTACACCCAGGCGGGACTCTTCGCCTTCGAAGTGGCGCTGTTCCGGCTGGTGTCCCACTGGGGCATCGAACCCGACTACGTGCTCGGGCACTCCATCGGCGAGGTGAGCGCCGCGCACGTCGCCGGTGTGCTGTCCCTGGCGGATGCGGCCACGCTGGTGGCAGCGCGGGGCAGGCTGATGCAGGCACTTCCCGCCTGCGGTGCGATGGTCGCGGTCCAAGCCGCCGAAGCGGAGGTGCTTGCGCTGCTGGAGCACACCGACGCGGCTGGGATCGCGGCCGTCAACGGCCCGGAGGCGACCGTGCTGTCCGGGGCGGAGGACGTGGTGCTCGCCGTCGCCGACGAACTCGCCGCGCGCGGCCGCAAGACCAAGCGGCTGCGGGTGAGCCACGCGTTCCACTCGCCGCTCATGGAGGGAATGCTCGAGGAGTTCGGCACGATCGCCGAGGGGCTGACCTACCACGCACCGGCCGTTCCGCTCGTGTCCAACCTGACCGGGCGAGCCGTCACCGACGAGATCCGTTCCGCCCGCTACTGGGTGCGGCACGTCCGGGAAGCCGTCCGCTTCAAGGACAGTGTGGAGTGGCTGCACGGTCAGGGCGTCGGCGTGTTCGCCGAACTCGGCCCTGACGGTGTGGCCACCGCGATGGCCAGGGACAGCGCGGGCGAGCACGCGGTGCTGGTCGCGACGTCCCGGCAGGACCGGCCCGAACCGGTGGCACTGCTCGCCGCGCTGGGCAGGCTGCACGCCCACGGGGTCAGCCCGGACTGGACGGCCTTCTTCGCCGGTACGGGTGCGGTCCGGGTGGAGTTGCCGACCTACGCCTTCGAGCGCCGCCGGTACTGGCTGGACGCGCCGCACCGTCCCGCCGACACGGAGCGGTCCTGGCGCTACCGCATGGAGTGGCGCACGCCGCCGAAGATCGGCAAGCCGGTTCTTTCGGGTCACTGGCTCGTGGTGCTGCCCGACGGAGCCGCTGCCGACGACTGGGGCGCGGGTCTGCTCGCGTCGGGTGGCGCCGAGGTGAGCACCGTCCACCTGGACCCGGCCGGTGACCGTGCGGCCGCCGCCGAGCGTCTCCGTGCGGCGACGGGCAGTTCGGAGATCACTGGTGTGTTCTCCCTGCTGGGTCTCGACGACCGCCCGCGCTCGGCGGACTCGTCGATCGCCTCACTCGGCCTGGCAGCCACCGTCCGCCTGATCCAGGCGCTCGGCGACGCCGCGATCGACGCGCCGTTGTGGTGCGCCACCCGGGGCGCGGTCGCCACCGCGCCCGGCGACCCCGTCACCGGTCCGGCGCAGGCGCCGTTGTGGGGGCTGGGTCGCGTGGCGGCACTGGAGTACCCGGGCCGCTGGGGCGGTCTGATCGATCTGCCGTGCTCGTCCGGCGAGGTGAGCCGCGACCTCGTGGTCGCCGCCCTGGCGGAAGCAGGTGGAGAGGACCAGTTCGCCGTCCGGGAGCAGGGCCTGCTCGCCCGGCGCCTGGTCCGGGCGGAGCCGGTGGCGCCCGGACCGGAGTGGGTTCCCAGCGGCACCGTGCTGATCACCGGCGGTACCGGAGCGCTGGGCGGCCATGTCGCCAGGCGGCTCGCCTCCGCGGGGGCGGACCACCTGCTGCTGGTCAGCCGCCGCGGGCCGGACGCCCCTGGTGCCGGAGACCTGACCGACGAGCTGACCGAACTCGGCGCCCGCGTCTCCGTGGTGGCCTGTGACATCGCGGACCGGGAGAGCGTCGCCGGATTGCTGGCGGACATCCCCGACGCGGACCCGCTGACCGCTGTCGTGCACACCGCGGGCGTGGTCGACGACGGGGTGCTCGAATCGATGACGCCCGAGAAGATCGCGGCGGTCATGCGGCCGAAGGCCGACGCGGCGTGGCACCTGCACGAGCTGACCAGGCACCTGGACCTGGCCGCGTTCGTGCTCTACTCCGCGATGGCGGGAGCGGTCGGCAGCCCCGGCCAGGGCAACTACGCCGCGGCCAACGCCTACCTCGACGCGCTGGCCGAACACCGCCACGCGGAGGGCCTGCCCGCGCTCTCGGTGTCCTGGGGCTGGTGGGACGGCGACGGCATGGCCCAGCTCGACGGGGTCGATCAGAGCCGACTGCGGCGCAACGGTCTCCTGCCGATGTCGCCGGAACGTGCGGTCACCGAGATGTTCCAGGCACTGCGCACCGGTGAGCCGACACTCTTGGTGACCAATGTGGACTGGCCGAGCTTCGTTCCCGCGTTCACCACCACCCGCCCCAGCGCGCTGCTCGACTCCGTCGCCGAAACCGTCCCGGCCGCGACCGCGGCCCACCGTGCCGAACCGGATGCCGTACCGGAGTTGTCCCAACGTCTGGCCGGTGCCGGCGCGGCCGAACGTGGCCGGGTGGTGCTGGACCTGGTCTGCGCACACGTGGCCGAGGTGCTCGGCCACGACTCGGCGGACACGGTCGACGTCGGCAGGGGTTTCCTCGAACTGGGCTTCGACTCGCTCACCGCGGTCGAACTGCGCAACCAGCTGACCGCACGAACCGGGCTGCGGCTGCCCCCCACGTTGATCTTCGACTATCCGAACCCCACGGCGCTGGCGGAGTGGCTGTCCTCTCGCCTGAGCGAGTCCGAAGACGGAGGCGACGGCGTCGACGGCGACGAGGCCGAGGTCCGCCGCCTGCTCGCCACGATCCCGCTGAAACGGCTCGAGGAAGCGGGTCTGCTTGACGACTTGCTCGGGCTCGGCCGCGGCGGCAACGACGGGCCGGTGAACGGCGACACCGAACGGATCGACGGCATGGACGCCGCCGACCTCGTCCGCCTGGCCAGGGAGGACCTCGACCGATGACGGAGCGAAACATGAGCCAGACGTCGCAGGCGGAGGTCGTCGAAGCACTGCGGGACGCGCTGAAAGAGGTCAAGCGTCTTCGCAAGCAGAACCACGCGCTCCTGGGCGAAGCGCGGGAACCGATCGCGATCGTGGGTATCGGCTGCCGACTGCCCGGTGGCGTCGGTTCACCCGAGGAGTTGTGGCGACTGCTCGAATCCGGCGACGACGCGCTCACCGGATTTCCTACCGATCGGGGTTGGGATCTGGGGAGTTTGTTCGATTCGGATCCGGATCGGCCTGGGACGTCGTATGTGCGGGAGGGTGGGTTTCTGGAGGATGCCGCGGGGTTCGACGCGGATTTCTTCGGTGTTTCGCCGCGTGAGGCGTTGGCGATGGATCCGCAGCAGCGGTTGTTGCTGGAGGTGTCGTGGGAGGCGCTGGAGCACGCGGGGATCGATCCCCAGTCGTTGCGGGGCAGCCCCACCGGCGTCTTCGCCGGCACCAACGGCCGCGACTACCCGGCGCTGCTGGCTGACGCGCCGGACGAACTCGAGGGACACATCGGCATCGGTAACGCGGGCAGTGTGCTGTCCGGCCGGGTGTCCTACACCCTGGGTCTGGAAGGGCCCGCGGTGACGGTGGACACGGCGTGTTCCTCGTCGCTGGTGGCACTGCACCTGGCCGTGCGTGCGCTGCGGGCAGGAGAATGCTCACTGGCACTGGCCAGTGGCGTCTCCGTGATGTCCACCCCGGAGGGATTCGTCAGCTTCAGCAGACAGCGCGGACTGGCTCCGGACGGGCGGTGCAAGGCTTTCGCCGAATCCGCCGACGGTACCGGCTGGGGCGAAGGAGTCGGCGTACTCGCCCTCGAACGGCTCTCGGACGCGGAGCGTCACGGTCACCGAGTGCTCGCCGTGGTCCGTGGTTCGGCGGTGAACCAGGACGGCGCCAGTAGCGGACTGACCGCGCCGAACGGGCCCTCCCAGGTGCGGGTCATCCGCGATGCTCTGGCTTCAGCGGAGCTCGGTCCCTCTGATGTGGATGTGGTGGAGGCGCACGGTACTGGTACTCGGTTGGGTGATCCGATTGAGGCTGGGGCGTTGG